>NZ_CP195120.1:0-5076460 GCF_052057765.1 Methanosarcina mangrovi | reverse complement strand
GCTCGGAGACCTTGCCGGAATGGCTGTGGACGTGGGTTTCGCGCTTGTGGCAAGCCCCTTCTCCATATTGCGAGAAGAGGTATTCAGGCAGAACGAAAAACTGACCGGCTCAAGGTTTCTGCGCGGAATTACCGTTCCCGGAGGACTGAAAAAGGATATTCCCGATCCGGCTTTGAAAGACCTCCCTGCCTTCCTTGAGAAGTTTTCCAGGGCATTTGAATCAGCTTATAACAGGGCGATATCTTCGTCTTCCCTGATCGACAGGTTCGCAACGACAGGTGTGATAAAAAAGGAACTTGTCGCTCCGCTTAACCTTACAGGCCCCCTTGCCAGAGCTTCTGGTTTTCCTGCCGATACCAGGCTTGACCGGCCCTATGGAGCCTACAGGGACTTTGCCCCGGAACCTTCAGTCAGGAAAAGGGGGGATGTGCTTTCCCGCTTTGAGGTAAAAGCCGATGAGATTCGGGCATCAGTTAACCTGATCCTTCGACTTACAGAAAACCTTCCGCAGGGACCCGTGTTTGCTGAAAACAGGGAGGAGGCTGAAAATATAGGGCAGAACTCAGGGAAAAACGGCAGCTTAGGAATCACAGGATATTCACTTGCCCTCGTAGAAGCTGCGAGAGGACAGAACCTTCACTGGATCTACCTGAAAAACGGGCTTGTAGACCGATACAAGGTAAGGACCGCATCTTTCTGCAACTGGCAGGCTATAGAACATGCAGTAATCGGGAATATTGTTCCCGATTTCCCCCTTATAAATAAGAGCCTTAACCTTTCATACGCAGGGACCGACCTTTGAACTCAGGAGTAATAAGGAGTAATAAAGAAACAAATCGAGGTCTGATTATGGTAAACCCGCTTTCCCTTTTCCTCCGCCCTAAAGTTACGGAGACTTTTGAATTCAGGGATGAAGAATTCGAAGCCCTTGGAGCAGAAATCAAAAAAGAGATCCCGGAAGTTTTCGGGCACAGCCTTGCCATCCGGGAACTGGATTCAGGCAGTGACAACTCCACCGAGATTGAGATCTCGAACCTCGGAAACCCTCATTATGATGTTGAGAGGTTCGGGATCTCTTTTGTGGCTTCCCCAAGGCATGCTGACGTACTGCTTGTAACAGGAGCAGTCACCCTTAACATGGAGGAAGCCGTGAAAAAAACCTATGAAGCCATGCCCTTCCCGAAGTTTGTGGTCGCGGCAGGAGATGATGCCTGTGACGGCGGGATCTATAAGGGTTCTTATGCCGTACTCGGCGGGGTTGACAAAATCCTGCCCGTAGATATGAAAATTCCCGGGAACCCGCCCTCTCCGAAAGAGATTTTAAAAGGGATTTTAGCCCTTGTAAAAAAAGCCTCTAAATAAAAGCATCCAATAATTGTGGAACTCCTTCTGCTTCGAGCAGAGGGGACTTCTTTTTTAATGTTGAGAATTATTATTTTTACTATCGAAACTTCACTTTAGCGTTTAAACTTATTTTTGATTCCTTCCTATGAAGAAAAACTCTCAGAACAGCGTAGGCTCGGATGGAAAAAGCATGTCTGAAAGTTCGGGAAATCAAGATGTACAAACAGGAAAGGAAGTAGCTGCCACCAAAAATCGGCTTTCGGTTAAAGAAGCCGAAGCTCTTGGTTATTACGATTTTATGAGTTACCTGGGAGTGCCCTATTATCATACGGGCGGCCTTGTATCCACCAGAAAACTTGCTGAGTTATGCCTGGTCGACCCGACTAAAAAAGTCCTGATGGTAGGCTGTGGGACCGGTTTTTCTGCCTGTTACCTTGCCCGGAAAACCGGCTGTGAAGTGGTAGGAATTGATATTGCGGAACTTTCCATCGAAAAAGCAAAAGAAAGAGCCAGAAGACAGGGCATTTCGGATAGGGTGGAGTTCAGGGTGGGAGACGCCTATGCCCTGCCCTTCGAAGCCGGGACTTTTGACGCAGTGATAACCGAGTTTGTATCCCAGTTCCTGGACAGGAGCAGAGCCTTCAAGGAATTTGCGCGAGCCCTGAAACCGGGGGGCTATGTAGGAATCAACGAGATGTATAAAGAGAAGGGGATTCCCCCGAAAGCCGCTGAAGAAATCGCTTACGCAGAAAAAATATTCAGGGAAATTACAGGGCTTTCCTTTTCCCTCCCCACACCGGAAGAATGGAAAAATGGACTTGAGGAAGCGGGACTAAAAAACGTGAACGTCCGAAAGTTCAGACCTTCTCCGGGCCTCGGAGAAGTAAAAGCGCTTATAGAGGGGATGGGCTGGAGCTGGAACTTTGCCCTGTACTTTGCGGAACTGATATTGAAAACGGGAAAGTACTCCCTTTTCAGCAGAAAGATCCGGCACCGGTTCAAAAAGCTGGGAGAGGGCAAGAAAATCCTGCTCCGAAAAAAATCAACATCAAAATATGTGGGTTATATCCTTGCTACCGGGATGAAGGAATGAAAAAAGGCTGAAAAAGATAGTCAGAAAATGAAAAAGGCAAAGCAAAGAGTGAAAAGAAAATAGGAAGTAAAAAAAGACAGCCAGAAAGGATAAAAGAGAAAGAAATGGGAAAAAGGTAAAGAGAAAGGAAAATAAACAAAGAAAGAGAGGAGACAAAAAAAAGACAGACAAAAAGGATAAAAGGGAAAGGGATAGAAAAAAAGGGAAGAAGAGAAGAAAATAGACAAAGAAAAAGAGAAAACGACAGAAAAAGGGAGTTTAACTTTAAGAAAAGAAGGGATTTTTGGAAAAAAATATAAGGTATCAACTGAAAAGTAGCGCATTAGTGTTGCATTAAGTCCCCCTCATGGTTTTCTCCTGGGAGAAAAAAGGACTTTTGCCAATAAAAGTTGCTTCCGGAAAAATGAAGGAGAAATTCTCCGGCATAATTAAGAAGCTTCTAGGGGAGATGGAATAAAATGAAAATATCACTTATTGACCTGGCATTCCTATCTGAAAAAAGGAAGGATTTATTGCTCCTTCTGGAAGAAGGGCCAAAGACAGGCGATGAAATAAAAACGGCCCTTAATGTTAATTCAACTTCGATTATGCCCCAGATCAAGAAGTTAAAGGACGGGCGTCTGATCGTGCAGGACGAAAAAAGTGCCTACAGGCTCTCGGACATGGGGGAAATAGTTGTTGAGAAGATGGAGCCTCTGCTGGACACGGTCAGGGTTTTTGAGGAAAACTACGATTACTGGATTAACCATGACTTCACCGCAATTCCCGAGTACCTTCTTAACCGGATTGACGAACTCGGAAATTACTTCATGCTTGAAGCTGACCTTAACCGGCTTTTTGAGGTCCCAGAGGACTTTAAAAAGAACCTCCTCGAGTCAAAACATATAAAAATGTTCCTTTCATACTTCAACCCCCTCCATATTGAAATCTATGCCGAGATAGTACGAAAAGAAGCGGAAATGTGCCTTATCCTGACAAAACCGGTCTTTGACAGAATGAAAAAGGACTATTTTGAAGACCTGAAAATGCTTGTGGAATCAAAGAATACGGAAGTCTACATCTGTGACAAGAATGTAACACTTAAAGACGTCGTAACAGAGCGTTTCTGCTCTCTTGTGCTCTTTGATAAAAAAGGAAAGTTTGACCATCAGCGTTTGATGAGCTTCGATGAAAGCGCACTGAAATGGTGCGAAGAGCTCTTTATATATTATAAGGATATGTCCAGGCGGCTGGACAAAATATAATTTTCCACGGGCAATACGACACATGTTTAGGACAGAGGCGGCATCTGCTTAAAACATAGGACTTTAGCCGGACCAGACGAAATCGAATCTGGATGAAAGCGGAACTGGGGAAATACTCAACTCGAAATAGAAATAATGTCTTTCCGGCCACAATAGTTTCAAATGTTGATTTACTTTCCCTGATTTTTTATGGTCTCCAGATTTTAAAGCTTTTTAGATTGTAAATATCATTTCCTGTCGCGAACTTCTAGCACTTCTAACTACAGTACATTTATGTATTTTTCGAAAGATTACCAATTTTTTTTAAAACATATAATATCCGTGCAATTCAGGTTGTGTTTCAAGATTGCAGTTCTGTGTCCGTTCTTAGTCTCCCAGATATTTATCGATAAGTGCTCTGAACCTGTGGATATCTATGGGTTTTGAGATATAATCCACGCATCCCATTTCGATAAAGTGTTCTTCACTTCCCTTCATGGCATGGGCTGTGACAGCTATCACGGGAATATCCGCAGTCACAGGGTTCTTTTTTATCCTGTCCAGAACCTCAAGCCCGTCCATCTTAGGAAGTTGCATATCGAGGAGGATAATATCGAACTTTTTCTCAGCAAGGCGCTCAAGAGCCTTTATCCCGTCCTCTGCTTCAGTTACACGGTGTCCGTAAAACTCCAGGAGGTCCAGGATCAATTCCATGTTCATAGGGTTATCTTCGACAATAAGAATTTCTTTCATCTTCACGCCTCTTCAGCATAGCTAATTGTTTTATCCTATTAATTAACTCTTTTCTTCCGAAAGTGCCCTTTTTCATAATAGAAATAAGATGACCCTTAAGTTCGCCATTGAGTTCTTCGATATTCTTCTCTGTAAACTCGCCTGCAGTACATACAATTAAAGGAATTTCTTTTGTCTGTTCCCCAGCTCTCAGACGAGAAATGACCTCAAATCCACTTATCTCCGGCATAAGCAGGTCGAGGATGAGGATATCCGGCTGCTGCTCGGAAAAGAGCCTTTCCAGACCTTCCTGCCCACCATAAGCTTTTACTATCTCAAAGCCTTCGGATTCGATCATTGAACTCAGCAGTTCCACCGCATTCTCATCGTCATCAATAATAAGAACCTTCGGCTCGTCAAAACTGAACTTACCTGTGATTTCTCTCAGGGAATCCAGCAGTTCGACTCTTCTTACCGGCTTTGTAAAAGAATAAGTTGCTCCAAGGGCAACTCCCAGTTCGTTATTATCTGTCACGGAAATAATAAGTACGGGAATGCTGGTTGTATCGGGGTCGCTCTTCAGCTGCCTCAGGACATTCCAGCCACTGGTATCAGGAAGTAAAACGTCCAGCGTGATGACATCAGGTTTCAGTTTCTTTGCAACTTCCAAAACATTTTTTCCACTATACAGGGAGGCTGTGCCGTACCCGGCTTCCCGGAGAACAACCGAGATCAGTTCATTGGAATTTATGTCGTCATCAACTACAAGCACAAGATTCTGAGCTTCACAACTTTCAGGAAGAAGGATTTCTGGAAGCTCAATTTCTTCTTTTAAAACTTCTGCGCACTCTTTCACGGAGAATGCAACTGTTTTACTCATTTCAAACTCAAGCATTACATCTTTAAGGTCCCTTGTGTCGGCTTTTTGGGACTCGGGCGGCTTTTTAAGAGGAACTGTGAACATAAAAGTACTGCCTTTTTCAGGTTCACTTTCAACCCAGATATCTCCCTGGTGTAGATTTACGATTTTCTTCACAAGAGCAAGCCCGAGTCCTGTCCCGCAGTACTGCCTGGCTGACGAGGAATCGATCTGAGTAAAGGGCTGGAAAAGGATTTTCTGGTCTTCAGAAGAAATCCCGATTCCCGTATCCGTTACGGAAAAAAGAGCCCTGCTTCCGCTCTTTTTACAGTGAACCGAGACGCTGCCTCCCTCCGGGGTAAACTTAATCGCATTGCTTACAAGGTTGTAGAGGATCTGGATCAACCGGCTTCTGTCGGCCTGAATATCTCCGAAATCCGGTCCTACAATAAAACTTATTTCAAGGGATTTTGTCTGGGCAAGGGGAAAAAGCGTGGACTTCACCTCTTCGAAAACCGAGTCAACAGAAAACTCACTGTAGTGAAGTTCCATTTTTCCGGCTTCTACTTTTGAGAGGTCCAGAATATCGTTTATAAGTCCCAGAAGGTGTTTTCCGCTTGCAGAGATGTTATTAACGTACTTCATCTGTTTTCCGTTGAGTTCCCCAAAGACTCTCTCAATCAGGATGTCCGAAAAACCGATGATGGAATTAAGAGGCGTCCTCAGTTCATGGCTCATATTGGCAAGGAACTCGCTCTTTGTACAGCTGGCAGCCTCAGCCTCCAGTTTTGCCTGAAGCAGTTTCTCTTCGGAACGTCTGTGTGCCGTAATATCAAGCCCTGTTTGCAGGAATCCGGTTACTTTTCCGTCTTCGTCTCTTGTAAGATTTGTACGGATCATCCAGACTTTTCCGTCAGTGGTAACTACCTCTCCTGTTTCTTCATTTCCGGATTCAAGCGCTTTTTGTGCAAGAGCCCTTCCTGAAGCCGCATCGGACATGGGAGAAAGTTCTTCAGAACTGTGCCCAATAATGTTTTCCAGCTTAAGGCCTGCATAGTCAAGAGAAGCCCTGTTTGCCCAGACGATTCTCAGCTCAAGATCCATAAAGATCACGATTTCGCTGAGAGAGTCGAGAATAACCTTCTTCTCATGTTCCTGAGCTTTAACTTTGTCAGAGTTTAATTTCAGACGGTCAAGCATCCGGTTTATTCCTTCAGTCAACCTCGAGAGCTCATCGTCCCCCTCCATAATACAGTGTGCCGAGAAATCTTCATCTTTTCCCACTTTGTCTACAAAAGTATCAATGGTAACAAGCCGGGATACGACCTCCCTATCAAGAAGGAACTTACAGCCTGCCCCGACCATGAGACCGGAAAACAGGAGGAAGAGAACGATATAGCGGAGAGACTTCCTGCCTTCTTCATAGATGTTCCTGTCAGCAGCCGTTCGAACCATGACTATTGGGTTTCCGTTAATGTCTCTGTGGATAAAATAACCTGCTAACCTGTCCCCTTCTACGTCTACAATACGTGTAAAATTCTCACTGCCATTATTTTCTAAAAAGGCTTGCTGAAACTCAGGAGGCACGTTATCAGGCCCGTAAAGCAAAACCGGATTTCCCGTAATTTTCTGGATTGACTCGACGAAACCAGAATCCAGTTCTCTCCCCAGGACAATTGTCCCGATCATTTTACTGTTATCGGATGCTGCAGATACGGAGTGGCAGGAAAAGATTACAGGTCCTCCTTCCAGCAGGAGTAGTCCGCTTAAAGGACTCAGCCCTTCCCTGTAGAGAAGGTTTCCGTTAGTGATCTTCTGGTTGATTTCGGGAATAATTAAGTCGCTGGAAGCATTGCTGGCATTTTTTGAATCCGAAACCTGAGAGTGGATTATATTCCCCGAACTACTGACAAAAAAAACAAAGTCACATCCGCTCAGGGTAAAAAGATCGGTGAGTAAAGTTCCGCCAAGATCTTCCGGATTCTCACTTGACATGAAAGCCCGGATATCTTCCCTTGAAGCCAGAGCAGAGTTTGTTTCGTCCAGCTGCAGGATCTGGAAATCAATTACATTTTGTACACTCTCCACGTTTTCAATTGCCTCTTTCTCCTCAAGGCCGGAAAAACTTGAGTCAAGGATATTCTGAGATGCAAAAATAACGACCGAAGTAAGAAGGGCAAAAATTATGTAGATAATAACAAAAATTTTTTTACTCACATTCATATTCTAAACTCGGCGGCGTTGAAATTGAATAGGGGATATAAAATAATTATATAAGATAAGCTTTAGATGAGAAATATATAAACAGTTCACATACATAGTATAAAAGTTTAACCTGAAGGAACATTTAGAAGGAGAAATAAGACTTTATTCTCCAAAAAGAAGAGCAAAAAAACATTTTATCCAAAAAGATATTTGATGAGAATCAAACCGTAACTTGCCAAAAGTATTAACTATCATATAAAATTAATTTCACGCCGAATTTACTTTCAAACCATAAATGTAAGATATCGTCTTTCTCTTTCTTTTTTCTCTTTAAGCTTTCGATTCCAGTTTTTCTTTCATTTTTCTCTTTAAGCTTTCTATTTCAGTTTTCAATTTCAGTTTTCTATTTCAGCCTCTTCGAGTTACCCTTCCAGCCATCTTAGAGTCAGGTTTATTTCTTAATCCACTACCCTCAAGTCAGATCACCATTTAAAGAATCTGGATACCCAGTTTACATTTTTCCTCAAGAGATATTTTCTCAGTTCATCGACTCCGAGGAGGAAAACCGCAAAAGGAACGGCAAGCAGTATGTACCTGAGGTCGATGGGAGCGGTATTGAAGATAAGGTTAGCAACAGGGTTCCAGATAATGAGGGAAAGGATCAGGAGTTCGCTTGCAATCCCCAGGAGAACCATGCGATTGCTGAAAAGGCCCATTGAAAAGACAGACTGGAACCGGGTTCTTGAAACAAATACATTGGCAATCTGGCAGATAATTACAGCTGAAAAGAAAGCGGTTATTGCCTGCATATAAATGGGATTACTTTTTGCAAGCTGCTCACCGAAAGTCCAGCCTCCTCCGAAAAGTACGGCAAAATAACAGAAGAAACCTGCAGCAGCTTCTATGGGTCCCTTTACCCCGTAGGATGTCAAAAGCACCTGAGAGGTCAATAATTTTTCATCCCGTGGTCTGGGGGGTCTCTTCATAATATCGCCCTCCCCTTTCTCCACCCCCAGCGCAATGGCAGGCAGGATATCAGTCCCGAGATCGATTGCCAGGATAAGCTGGACAGTCATGGGGAGGGGAATTGAAAAAAGAACAAAGGCTATGAACGGCAGGATTTCGGGGATGTTACTCGTAAGGATGTAAGCAATGAACTTTTTTATGTTATCAAAAACGGTTCTGCCTTCTTCGACAGCGTTTACTATCGTAGCAAAATTATCGTCCAGAAGTACCATGTCGGCAGCTTCGCGGGCCACATCCGTACCACTGCCCATAGCAACCCCCATGTCGGCATTTTTTATCGCGGGAGCATCGTTTACCCCATCGCCGGTCATGGTCACGATCTCGCCTTCAGCCTGGAAAAGCTGTACAATTTTCAGTTTCTGTACAGGGGAGGTCCGGGCAAAAACAATGCTCGGATTTTTGAGCCGCGATGCAAGCTCTGTGCGGGAAAGGGCTTTCAGTTCGTCTCCGGTAATGATCTCAGGTGCCCCGAATGCTGCAAGACCCACGTCCCTAGCAATTGATTCTGCGGTAACCGGATGGTCGCCTGTAATCATGACAACTTTGATCCCTGCTGCGTGGCATTTTGCAATGGCTTCCCGGGCTTCCGGGCGCGGCGGGTCTACAATCCCGATGAAACCCAGGAAAACAAAATCTCCTGTATACTCTTTCTGGGTTTCTGCCTGCCTGAACGCAAGGGCAATTATCCTTTCTCCCTTTTCTGCCAGTTTCAGGTGCCTGTCCAGAAGCTCTTTTTGCCCGGTTTCGTCCAGTTTTCGGACCTCTCCGGACTCCAGAATAGACCCGCACATATGCACAACAACTTCAGGAGCGCCTTTGAGGTAGATCTCAAGTTTGCCTTCGGGAGTACGGCAGACAACTTCCATGCGCCGGGTAATGGAGTCGAAAGGAAACTCTTCCTGCCTCGGATACTCGCGCTGGAGGGTTTTTACATCTACGAAACCATTCGCAAAAACAAGAAGCGCACCTTCTGTCGGGTCACCTGTATATCCGGGAGGGGCTTCGTAAAGCTTTGCGTTATTGCAGAGCCCTGCAACCCTTATGAAAACCGGAGGAATTTTTTCCGGAGCCCAGCCGGGATTTTCTGTAACTCCTTTTACGCCGGATCCGGAACCTTCCTGAGGACTGGAAGATTTTTCCGGTTCCAGACTTTCAAACCCCAGGATAAGAGAATGGACTGCCATCCTGTTCTGGGTCAGGGTCCCGGTCTTGTCCGTGCAGATCACAGTAGTCGAGCCCAGGGTCTCTACGGACTCAAGCTGCTTTATAAGGGCATTCCGGGTAGCCATTCTTCTGGAAGCCAGGCTGAGGGCAAGCGTAACTGTAGGTAAAAGCCCTTCAGGAACATTGGCAACGATGATTCCTATGGCAAAGATCAGGCTTGCAAGAAAGATGTCCTGGAGAAGAAATGCAAGCAGGAAAAAGGTAATTCCGAGGAAAATCGCAATTGCTGAAATAATCTTTATGAAATGATTGAGTTCTTTTCGGATAGGAGTATCCACGGAGGTGATCTGCTCCGTGAGGGTCGCCAGACTTCCTATCTGGGTATCCTGTCCGGTTCCGAAAATAATGGCTTTACCGTTCCCGCTCTGTACAAGAGTCCCGGAAAAGACCATATTCCTGCATTCCAGCATATTCTCATGGGTGCACTCAATAGAGCGCAGTTGCGGTTCGGATTCTCCGGTCAGGGCAGAGTTGTCCACTTTCAGGGAATTGGTTTCAATCAAACGCCCGTCCGCAGGGACCTTGTCTCCCTCTTCGAGCAGGATGACGTCCCCCACAACAAGCTCCGAAGCCAGAACGTCCTTTACCTTTCCGTCCCTGAGAACTTTTGCATGAGGGGGCAGGAGCTGTCGAAAACTTTCCATTGTCTTTGCAGCCTGGTACTCCTGCACAAACGTGAAAGTCCCGTTAAGGAAGACGACCCCGACTAGAGCAATTCCTATATATAGATTTCCCTGCCCAGGGTCAAGATATTCTCCAAGAAAAGAGAGAAGAGCTCCTACCGTCAGCAGGATGGAGAAAAAATTGCGGAACTGCCGGATGTATCTCTTAAGTATACTTTCTTTTCCGCTTTCTTCAAGAACATTTGGACCGCACTCCTCGAGCCTGCGGGCAGCTTCCTGTTCGCTGAGCCCGTTTTCATTTACGCCTAACCTCTGCAGGAATTCAGAGTAAGAAATTAAATGTTCGTCGCCCCGCGGAGAGCAGATCTGATTTTTATTTCCAGCCAACTCCTTTTTCATCGAATCCCCTTTAATTCAATGCGACACAAGAATAAGAAACTTAACGTTACGAGCCTGTTGAGTGCAGAAAAAGAATCCGGAATTATCAATTATCTGAGAACGGGATTTAATGGAATATCTGTCACCCCGGAACCGGATAGTAGAAAAAAGCAGAGGGAGGAAAAGGAATTGGGAGAGACATGCCCCCGAACAATATGGTAAAAATTTATCACCGGATTTATCAAAAAAAAGGCAAAGAAAAATTCCCGGCAATTAGTTTTTATAATTTGGTAGCTAAAAAAATAACCGCATCCTAGCTCAATTGAGGGGCTTGAGAATTGTTTTTACGGTCGGTATTCTCATTCCTGCTCATGTGAGAAAAAAAGGTGATACAGAAGGCGCTATCTGTTCCCATTTACCCGTAAAAATATAATTTTTTAATATATTTCGAACTCTGGATACTCTAGTCTGGAGTGTGAAACATTTTGGATTGAAAAGGTCTATATAATATTGTCAAGTAGACAATAAAATTGGAATAAAAATATATGTATTAAGATAAAAGTAAAAAAGGTATGACCGATATGAGCGAATTCACACTTAAAACAAGACTTTTAGCCGCCCTGAAAGGCGAACCTGTCGACAAAGTACCTGTCTGCTCCGTGACCCAGACCGGAATTGTAGAACTCATGGACGAAGTTGGCGCCCCCTGGCCGGAATCCCACACCAACCCTGAACTGATGGCAAAGCTGGCAATCGCCAACTACGAGCTTAGCGGACTTGAAGCCGTAAGGGTCCCCTACTGCCTTACTGTCCTTGTCGAAGCCATGGGCTGTGAGATCAACATGGGTACCAAGAACAGGCAGCCCTCTGTTACCGGTCACCCCTACCCCAAAGATCTCGAAGGTGCAGCCGTACCTGCCGACCTCCTGCAGAAAGGCAGAATTCCGGCAGTACTCGAAGCAATCAAGATCATCAGAGAAAAAGTCGGTCCTGACGTGCCAATAATTGGCGGAATGGAAGGTCCTATCACAGTCGCTTCCGACCTTGTAAGTGTAAAATCCTTCATGAAATGGTCCATTAAAAAACCTGACCTCTTCGAGCAGTCTCTTGACCTTGGAACTGAAGCTGCAATCGTCTATGCAAACGCAATGGTAGAAGCCGGTGCAGACGTCGTCGCCATCGCAGACCCTGTAGCATCCCCTGACCTCATGAGCCCTGACTCCTTCAAGCAGTACCTCCAGTCAAGACTGCAGAAGTTCTCCTCCGACGTGAACTCCGTAACTGTACTCCACGTCTGCGGAAACGTGAACCCGATCCTCAACTACATGGCAGACTGCGGCTTTGAAGGGCTCAGCGTTGAAGAAAAGGTTGGCAGCCCCAAGAAGGCAAAGGAAGTTATCGGAACCAGAGCAAGGTTCGTAGGAAACATTTCCAGCCCCTTCACCCTGCTGCCCGGACCTATCGACAAGATCAAAGCCGAAGCAAAGCAGGCTCTTGAAGAAGGCGTCGATGTACTCGCCCCAGGCTGTGGTATTGCACCCATGACCCCTCTCGAGAACATCAAAGCCATGGTCGAAGCAAGAAACGAATTCTACGCCTGAGAAGGCATAAAAATCCTTTATTTTTCCACGGACAAATCCCGGGGCTCTAGAACAATTAGAACTTCGGGATTTTCTGTCCCGGTTCATATTTTTTACTTTGCCAGGGAGGACCTCAGGGATGAGGAGATCAGGAGCCAGGCTCCTAACAGGCTATCAGCTCAGGAGCTCGATCCAGGCAAAAAATTAATCAAAACCCATAGTGACAGATTATTTGCCACGAAACTTATTAAATTTATTCAAAATAACAATTGTTGGGACAATTAGCTAATTCAGTTGAGTAAGTCTTAAACTTTTTTGGAGGAGGTTAAGATATGAGAACAGGAGTTGCAATTGACCTGGGCACCAGCGGATTCAGGGCCCAGAAAATTGACCTGGAAAGCGGCGAGATTAAGAAAACCGTGATAACTCTCCGGAACCCTCTGCCGGGAGCAAACGTAATGGACCACCTTGACTTTGCAATCCACTACGGGCTCGACAAAGCTCACGGGCTCTCGGCAACAGCGGTCAAAAATATCCTTACGGAACTCGGAGTAAACCCCGAAGAGATGGAAAAGTTCTCAATCTGTGGAAACCCTATCCAGCTTTCTATCTTTCAGGGAATTCCCATTGAAGACCTGGCATACGCAGGCGAGCGTAAGAAACAGAAATATCATATCGAAGAACAGAACAGGGACGCACGGGTAGTCCCCCTTGCCGAAATTGAGGGATTTGAAGAATTTAAGAACTGCAAACTGTTTGTGCCTCCCGCCATTAAACACGAGGTCGGAGCCGATGCCCTTGCCCTTATCGTTAAGGCAGGCATGATCGAGAGCGATGAGGTCGCAATCGCTACGGACTACGGGACAAACGCCGAAATGGCCCTCAAATCAAACGGGATCATTTACACAGGATCGGCTGCTGCCGGGCCAGCTCTCGAAGGGCAGGAAATCGAATACGGATCCATTGCCTCCCCGCACACTATCTGTGATGTCGAATTTGAAGGAGAAAACCTGCGCTGTTACGTGCTCGACAGGGATATGAAAACAACCATGGGAGACCTTGTAAACCCTAAGACCGGAGAGGTTGTGGAAAAGGGAGAGGTCACTGCAAAAGGCATTACAGGAACAGGAGTTATTGCCCTTATCGAAGCCGGAATGAGGAACAAACTGATAGTTCTTCCGAAGATTCAGACTCCTGAAAGAATCATCTACCTCCAGAACGGGATTAAATTTACCGAGAAAGACCTTATTGCTGCAGGAAGAGCCATAGGAGCCCTCAGAGCAGGGCACATTACGCTCTGTGCAGCTGCAGGCATTGAAATGGAAGACCTCAAGATAGCCCACATGTCAGGAGCTGCCGGGACTTACATGGATGCTGCAAAAGCCCACCAGGTAGGAATGATCCCGTACAATGCAAATTATGTCTCCCAGATAGGGAACACCTCCCTGACCGTTGCCAGGGAAATCCTGCTCTCCGAAGACAGGCTCTGGGAATTGCAGGCAATTGCAAAGGAAATACTGGGCACGCATGTGATGTTTGCAACCTCCGAAGCCTTTAAGGAAGCATATCTGCTGGAACTTGCCTACTGGAACGAGGGCATGGCATTCAAGATGCTCCAGAAGTTCCTGAAAAAGAAAAAACTCCCCATGATCGGCGAACCTTCGACTATCCTTAAAATCGACCGTCAGGTCGAAAGGGATATTCCGGTACTCGGAGAAGAAGGGCTTGAAGTGCTCGAAAAAGTCGGGACCTACCTTACCATGGTCATCGAGGACTGCCAGGGCTGCAAGAAGTGCGTAAAGGTATGCCCGAACGGAGCTCTCAGAATGGAGGACAATGGGCTTGTGAAAATAAGGACCGACCTCTGTGACGGAGCAAACTGCCAGCGCTGCCTGCACGCCTGCCCCGACGACAGGTTCAAATGGGAAAACCTGACCGTTGCAGGACTCTGATAGAAAATAAAAACAATTAATAAACGAAAAAAGAGGAAAGCCCGTTAACTGAAGTTTGCGGACTTTCTGCTTCACATTTTGGAGTGCAGTTCTTAAGAATTAGAGTGCGGTCCTTAAGAATATCCATCTTTCAAAGTATTCGCCTCCGATCAAGTCTGATCCTGAGTAAATTTCTGATAATATTGCGGATATTGTATTTGCGCTACGTGTTACAGTTTTGATTTTCGTTAGTTTTAATTTTTCAGTTCTGTTTTCTATTTCTGTTCTGTTTTCTATTTCTGTTCTTTTGAGTTCATGCTTGGATATTGATACATTTACAGTCCTGATGTTTTCTTTTTTAGTGTTTTCTGACATACTGCAATATGATCCAGATTATTGCATTTTGACAATAATTAAGAATCCAAGATCTGTATCACAAAAATTTTGGTATTAGTAAAAAATTTATTGGCATATATCCAAAGATTAGAAAGAAATATACGAAATGAGGAATGAAAGGGCAGACAGAAAGAGAAGAGAGAAAAAATTAGAGGATAGAGAAAAGATACAGATCGAATGGAATAACGTCCAGATACTTCAGGAGTCAATTTTGATTTAAAGAGCCGCATAACACAAAAAAGTCAGAATATTTACAATAATTTTGCCATATACCAAAAAAGTATTGACGAGATTAATAAAAAAGATAACTAAGCCATCAAGAAATATTTTTATATATACCAAATTAGAGACAAAGAAATATACTATGAGGATAAAGAAGTAAAAGTTTAAATTTCACATAAAAATTGCGGAGATTTAGGCTTCTCATAAAGACAAAAAACAGCAAATAAAAAAATGGAAGAAAAAGAGGACAAAAAATGGACGTAATTGTTGTTGGTGGTTTCCTGGGAAGCGGGAAGACCACAACTGTCATCAATATGGGTAAATACCTGGCAGATAAAGGAAAAAAAATCGCCATCATTGTGAATGAAATAGGAGAGATAGGGATTGATGGGGATATAATTAAGAAATTCGGATTTGATACCAAAGAGATCACAAGCGGATGCATATGCTGTACCCTGAAAATGGGGTTGAGAACAACAGTCGATACTCTCATGAAAGAGTATAAGCCTGATATCCTGATGATCGAACCCACAGGTATTGCTTTTCCAAACTCCATTAAAAACGAATTCAAGCTAATGAACCTTGGTGAAGAAGTTAAAGTTGCCCCCCTTGTAACTCTGATAGATGGAAGCCGCTTCAAGCATCTGATGAAAGAGATAAAGGATTTCGCCATGAGGCAGATTATAGATGCTGAAATCCTGGGGATAAACAAGGTGGATCTTATAGACTCACTTCAGATCCCCATTCTTGAAGTTTCAGTCCGGCAACTTAACCCGACAGCCAAGGTCGTCATACTTTCAGGAAAAGACACCGGAGAAAGGTTTGAAAGCTTCATACAACTGGTTCTTCCAGGAGTAAAGGATATTCCAAATAAAACCAAAAAGGCAGAAGAAGAGACTGAATCCACACAACCGGATTTTGAAAACTCAAACGACGCCTGCGGAATTGATAGTTCTGAAGAGAACTCCTCAAATGTCCCATATAATCATGGCGATTCTTTCAAGCATGCCATTGGCAGTTATTCTGCAGAGTATTCCTTAAAAGACGGCAGACACCTTAGTAAGGAAACTGCAAGAACCATTACAACTGAAATAATGAATAAAATAAAAGAAAAAACCCTTAAACTTAATCCGGAATTTTTGGGGCATATCAAGCTCTTCCTCGATAACGGATCAGAAACAGTGAAACAGAGCATTACAATATATAACGAAGAGCCGCAAGAAGATATTTTCAAATCGAATGATGGAGCTACCCCGACATTTAAAGTTCTTTCTGCGGTTTCAAAAGTCGAAAAAGAAGTTCTTAAAAATGCAGTAAACAGTTCAGTGCAAGAAACATTTGAAAAAATGGGAATAGAGATTCAGCAGGTCAAACACAGCCATGATCATGAGCATCACCATGGACACGATCATCCCCACGGACATGATGAGAAAGATGGAAACCATCGTCAAGAACATAATCATCACCACGGACATGATGAGGAAGAATATCATGAAGAAGACGATGACCACGACGAACATGAGCACCACGGGCATGATCATCACCATAAACACGACCATATAAGGGAGCATGGTAATGGAGAACAGGAACATGAGCATGATGTAGTTCATGATTGTTGCTGCCATGAATGTGACCACCATAAGCATTATGTACACGAAAATTATGAGCATCAAAGACCTCATGAAGTAAAATAAAAAAGATTTGGCTGAGGGATAATTCTCGACGCCGCCATTTCAGAAAAACGATGCCTTGCTTCAGAGTCTTTGCCTGATTTCAAAAAATAATTCCATGAGGGATTAAAACTTGACGACTGATATGCTTACCCGTCATGTGAAACCCGACGTATTTAAGATTTAACCTCCAAAAAAACAGGTGGTTTCCATATTAAGGCTTCCTCCAGACCCTTGACGTGGAACCACCATATATCTTTAACCACCATATATCTCTAATATGAGTGTTTGTAATATGCCTGGATTCCTTTATGTTTTGTGTTTTTCTGTACTAACATAGTCACACCGAATAGCTACATCCATTATGCTTGCAACTACAGGCTCTTTTTAACGTTATTTTTGAGCTTCTGCAGAGTTCAATCCGAATCTATGATGCCTTAACATGGATATCACCTTTTTTCATCTGCAAGTACTTTTTTATAAGGAGGGGTATAGAAATAGAAAAATATACTTTTAGAATAGAAAAGTTGACACTTATATTTATGAATTAAAAGCAGGATTTTACACTACATATTATGAAAATCAAAAAAATGACGATAATAAGAAAGTAACAGAAAACGGAGGAGAGAAAGTGGACGTCATTGTTGTTGGAGGTTTCCTGGGAAGCGGGAAGACTACTACCATTATCAATATGGGTAAGTACCTGGCAGAAAAAGGAAAAAAAGTTGCCATCATCGTGAACGAGATCGGAGAAATAGGTATTGACGGGGACGTGATCAAGAGGTTCGGGTTCGACACCAAGGAGATCACAAGCGGATGTATCTGCTGTTCCCTGAAAGTCGGGCTCAGGACAACAATGAACCTTCTGACAAAGGAGTACAAACCCGATATCGTGATGATCGAGCCCACAGGAATTGCTTTCCCACACGTTATCAGGAACGAAGTCGAGCTTATGAATCTTGGAGAAGAGGTAAAAATCGCTCCCCTTGTGACCCTGATCGACGGTAGCCGCTTCAAGCATCTGATGAAAGAGGTTAAAGAATTTGCCATGAGGCAGATTATAGATGCTGAAATCCTGGGAATAAACAAGGTGGACCTGATAGAACCCATCAGGATCCCGATCCTTGAGGCTTCGGTACAGCAGCTGAACCCTAAAGCCAGGGTGGTTCTGCTGTCAGGAAAGGATACCGGAGAAAGGTTTGAGAATTTCATGCAAATGGTCCTCCCCGAACTCAAAGAGGTTCAGGAAAAAACCCGGGTAACCGCCACGGAAAAAAAGTCCATACCTCCGGAAACCCAGGAAACCGAAGATTCGATCAAAGCTTCAGGAGTTGGCAGCTATGCTGCAGAGTTTGAAATCGAAGACGGAGGAAGCCTGAGCACTGAAGCCACCAGGGAGCTTACTGCGGAATTAATGAATACAATAAAGGGAAAAGTTCTGAGGCTGAACCCCGAATTTGTAGGGCATATCAAACTCTTCCTGGACAACGGGCTGGAAACCGTAAAACAGAGCGTTACTATCTATTACGAAGAGCCCCAGGAAGAGATAATTAAATCAAAAGAAGGCGCTACGCCGACATTTAAAATCCTCTCCGCAGTCTCAAACGTTGAAAAGGAAGCTCTGAAAGATGCTGTGAACAGTTCGGTACACGAAACCTTTGAGAAAAGGGGAATTGGCGTACATAAAGCTGAAAACGGACATGATCATGATCACGACCAGAAGCATCATGGACACCATGAACATGAACAGCACGGACATGTACAGAGAATCACGAGTATTAAAGGCAGGAAGGAGTAAGAAGAAAAAAGAGTAAGAAAAAGAGTAAGAGAGAAAGAGTAAGAAGGAAAGAAAAGGCGAGTAAGGTCAAAAGTTCCCCTGCTCCTTCTTTTTCAAACATCTTTTCCGGAATTTCTGCATGGCTGCCGTAACCAGAGAGCTTCAACAATATCCGGGATTCAATAAAATCCGGAAATGATTCTGGCCGACAGTTGATAACACTTTTTTAATTGATTTTCTCCGAGCGGTCTATATAATACCGAGCAAGTTCATTGCCCCATTCCAGAGCACTCGGAGTGAAACTCATGATCTTTCTATGGTCAAACTCTCCGTCTTTTCCAAAGAGCTTCAATAGCATGAAGTTGTCCGAAACCATGAAGGAAGAAGGCCTTACCTTGCCTGAGTAAATATAAAGAGAAACCCCGTTTCTCAAGCAGGTATTATATTCATCTTCAAAGTCGTTTTTCATCCTGTTGTATACCTTTTCATCAAGGATCAGGTTCACTTCAGCTCCGTCCTCTGCACAGCTTGCCTGAATTGAAGGGCAATCGGGACAGAAGTACGAGTAAAAGGACGTAAGGCTCTTTGAACTGTAAAGTCTGTCCCGCAAATGCCTTGGGAATTCAAAGAGGTGGTCCAGATCAGGCTCTTCCAGAGTACATTTCCCAAGCATGTCAATCTTCCGTATCAGATGCCTTGGGATAGGGGACCTATCATGTTTCGACCAGTAGTCCTTATTTCCGTCAAAGACATCCAGAAGAGAAGTAAGAGGGAGCATCTTTTCAACGATAACCTCTCCGATATCCGAGAGTTCGTAAGCACTTCCCTTCTGTACGATTATATCCATATCTTTCAGTTTTTTTATCTGCGGCATCACCGCACATGCCTTTACATTAAGAGTATCCTTGATCTCATCAATATACATCGGCCCATTAGCTAATTGAATAAGGAGACTCTTTCTTTTTTCAGAGAAGAAAATCAAGTCTATAAGGGAACTCATGTTTATCAGCTTCCAACCATGCATCTGTTACTTTAAGCCGAACTACCGTTTTCCGGAGTTTTACCCATAAACCCGCCTTCGCCCTCCGGGAAGGATAGCTTCAACATTTAGCCAAGAGCATAATGGATAAATCCAATACTTTACCAGGATGCACTATATGACCTGTAAATAAAGCGTTTTGAAACCAGCTCTTGTTAGTACCTCTACATTAAAGAAGGGGTTTCTACACATCTTTGATATGAAATTGGAATCTAAAAGTGGAAAACTTCTTTAGATCAAAACCATATTAATTATATTATAAGTATTATATTTAAATTTTGATTCTGATCAGTATAATAAAAACGACAGATATTATATTTAAATTATCAGAATAAGCAAGAAATCAAAAGATATAAAACAAAAGTCAGAGATACTCTACTGTTTTCAGTATACTGAAAAACAAAATACCTGTTTTTACACCGAATGATATAAATGCAATGGGCTTAAAAGAGCGGATCAATAGCTTGAGAGAGGATCGATAGGCTGAGAGATGATCGATAGGCTGAGAGATGTTCGCAACTTTTCAATCTGCATTTCTCCGATCATTACCCTCAAATTTTCAATACCCTTTATGTTTACATCCCCCCTCAATATTTAGCAGGCTCTATTTTTCCAGAGGCAGGGAGTTTTCCGCCCCCCCTAATAAAAACCTCATGCTTGCAAAAAGGCCGGGAACACAAAAGCTAAAGAAACAACAAATTTCCCCCGGGTTCTGAAACTAGAAGTCCAGTAAAAATCCATTCCATGCAAAATATAAAGAAAACTATATTTTTCCGGGAGGGAAAAAATTGCCATTGGATCAAAAAACATTGTCGGTTAAGCTATATATCATAGAGTCAATTTGTCAGTAGTGACCATTTAAGCCTGAAAGGAAAAACCTGTACTGGATTCAGGGAAAAATTTCAGTTTGTACCGCGGCTGGAAAATACTGATTTTCAGGAAAAACCTGATTTTCAGGATAATGGTCATTTTGTGGATTAAGGAGTATATTAGTGGATCCAGCGAATTAACGGGCTGTGGAACCCGTTATGGATCCAAATAAAAGCAGATAGAGATCCAGAAGAACAGGCAGAAAATTGGTTGTCTGGATCCTTCATAAAAAAGGAGATTTTTCTAATGGCAAAAGAAGATATTCTGAACGCTTTAGCTGATGCTGTCGTTGATGGTGACGACGAGCTCGCAGAAGAATTCGCACAGAAAGCCCTTGACGAGGAGCTCGATGCATACGAAGCAATAGTCGAAGGCCTTGCAAAGGGCATGAAGATCATCAGTGACATGTACGAGAAGGGAGAAGCTTTTGTCCCCAGCCTTCTACTTGCAGCAGATGCAATGTATGCAGGAATGGACATCCTTACCCCTTACATAAAAATAGACGGAACCTCCTCCCCCAAGAATGTCATCATTGGTACAGTTGAAGGAGACGTCCATGACATAGGCAAGAACCTTGTCAAGACCATGATGACTGCAGCCGGTTTTAACATGATAGACCTTGGCTGTGACGTGCCTCTCGATAAGTTCGCAGAAACCGCAAAGGAAAAGAAGGCAACTGCAATCTCAATGAGCACACTCATGACCACCACAATGAGCGGCATGGAAACTGTTATTGAACAGCTCCAGGAAGAAGGAATCAGAGACTCCCTCATTGTCATGGTCGGCGGTGCACCTGTTTCTCGGACTTTCGCAGACAGTATCGGTGCAAACGGCACAGCCCTTGATGCAAGCACAGCGGTTGAGACTCTTACTTCCCTTGTGAGCGAAATCCCTGCCGATGCCTGGAGTGACTCGGCAATTGCAGCAAGCAAGATGAAGTACAAAGAATCCCTCGCACAGAAGAGTGGCAAGGAAAAGATCGATATCGGTAGGGTAACCGCTGAGAAAGTCATCGCAGAATTCGACACCGTAGTTCCGAAGTTCAAAGAAACCATGACCAAAGCAGAGAGGTTTGGCGCTGCCTTCCAGGACAAGAAGGTCGACAGGCTCCCGGTAGCACCTCTCGCCTGCGGTGTATCCAGAAAGTTCGTGCCCTGCTCCTATGCCGATTATTCCACAAAGGCAGAGAAGTATGCAGATTGTGTCGAAGCAGGCATCAAATACTTCAATATGGACACCTTCGTCGGCCTGACCGACCTCTGTGTTGATGCCGCTGACTTCGGTGCAACCGTCAGGTACCCTGAAGAGGACACCCCCGCAGCAATTGGCCACCTCGAAGACTACGAGAAACTTGAAGTCCCCGAACTTAAGGAAGGCACACGTGCCTACAACCTGATCCAGGGCAACAAGCTCGCAACCGAGAAAGCACATGCTCTTGGCGCACCCATGACCGCCCTGATCGAAGGTCCGATGGTCGCCCTGACCCAGATCATGGGAGCAACCCGTGTGCTCTCTGACCTCAGGACAAACCCCGATGTTGTCCTCAAGGCCCTTGACAAGACCACAACCTACGTAGAAGAAATCATGAAGGGCATGTTCGAAGAAGCCCAGCCTGACAATCTCTGTATGGTTACCCTCTGGACAAACAACGTCATCCTTAGCGCTGACGAATACATGAAGTCCGAAGGCCAGGTTATGCAGAACAGGATCGCCCCGCTGTACAAGAAATACAACAAGCCTGTTGTTATCCACAACTGTGCCGATGCCCCACACTGGGAGCTCATAAACAAATGGAACACACAGTACTACAGCTACACCTTCTATCCTGATGAGGTTGATAAAGGATCCAAGGACCACAAGTACCTGATCAGCAACTATGGCAAAGAAACCATGTTCGGTGGAGAGGTCAGTCCGATCATCTTCCTGGATAACAGCCCTGAAGGCCTCCAGAAAATGAAGGCAGACACAATTGCCCTTCAGGAGAGCGTCCTGAACACTCTCAAGGAGAACGGCATGCAGTCCAAATACATGATTTCAACAGGCTGTGAAGTCCCACCGGGAGCGCCCTGCGACTCCATCACTGCCCAGACCTATACCGTGGCAGAAAAGGGTCCGGAAATCTACAAGAAGATCATCGGATAAACCTGCTGAGAACATTTAAGAAGAAAAAAACAAGCCTGGGTTGCCAGGCAGGAGATGGGCACCTTTCCCATCCTTCCTTTATTTATCACAATAAAAAATTTGGTTCTTGCTATTTCTGCGCCCTTTGCCTCAAAAAAGTGCAAGCGAACTAAAAACCAGGAAAAAGGCGCCGGGAAAGAAGAAAACGGAAAAACGGGAACAAAAACGATACACACATTTGGGCCGAAAAACAGAAAATTTTCCTCAGGAGATGGCAGAGAACCTTTTCAAATATTCAAATAAGAAAGGTGAAACCGGATGAGACATCAGAAAGTACCTGAAGCCGAGAAAAAAATGTTTTATTCGAGTCCTGTACACCCTGAAATCTATAAGCTGGAACTGAGCCATTCATCTCAGAGATTCCTCTTCTGTTATTCAGTTATTGAAACAAGTCCTGTGAGCTATAAATCGGGCTTAGCCTCTGGGTCGATAGAATATACAGATATATATACTGATTCCAGATATTCCGATTTGCCTGCTGAAGTGGATCTTACAATGAAAAATCCTGATACTTATCTCAAATGCACAGGACAACTCTCCGAATCATCAGACATTAAGCACACATTTAAAGAAAAATAATCCGGGCAGCAAAAATTTCCATATGAAATAACAAAAACAGCAAACCCTCCAAAACGGCAACTACCAAGATCCAACAAAAAACGGCAAAACTTCCAAAACAGCACCCACCAAGATCCAACAAAACAGCAAAACCTCCAAAACAGCAAAACTTCCAAAACAGCAAAACTTCCAAAATAGCACCCACCAAGATCCAACAAAAAACAGCAAAACTTCCAAAACGGCAACTACCAAAAATCAAACAGAAAATCCCCGGATAAAAACCCGAAAAAAAAGATCCGAGATTCGGATGCAATTTCGAAGAATGGTTGAATATTAACCGGAAATAAAACTTCCGGCAGGCCAGAAACAGCAGGAATCGCAGCAAATGAGGAGAGGACATGGCAAGCGAACTGAAAACACCGGGCAGCACGAGCCCTGAAAGCCAGGACGGAATGGCAAAACTGGCGCGGACGATAAGGGACAAGATCCTGATCGATGAGCCGGTAAAAGAAGAGGAGCTGATCGACCAGCTTGAAAGGGCAGCAATAGAAATTGGCGAGCTACTGAGCTCATCCCTCGGGCCGAGAGGGATGAACAAGATAATAGTAAACCCCGTGGGAGACATTTTCGTTACGAGCGACGGAAAAGTAATCCTGAAAGAAATGGATGTGCTTCACCCGGTAGTGACCTCCCTCAAAAAGCTTGCGGAATCAATGGACAAAGCCTGCGGAGACGGCACCAAAACGGCAGTCATTTTTGCAAGCAACCTGATTAAAAACGCAGTCAGGCTAATCAGGGCAGGAGTGCACCCTACAATTGTTATCGAAGGGTACGAACTTGCCATGCAAAAAACGTATGAGATGCTGCAGTACAGCATAAAGCAGGCATCGGAAGAGGATATCCGCACAACCATAATGTGCTCGGCAACAGGGAAGGGGATTGAAAGGCAGCAGGCACAGGCCGTTACGGATATTGTCCTGAAGGTTATAAGCCACCTTTCAGAAAAACAGGCCGGAAGGCTTGACCTGAATAGGAACGTCAAGATCCTCAAGAAGAAAGGCGGACCGGAAATCGTTGCAGTAGAAGGCCTGATTATGGACGAAAACCCGGCAAGGGAGGATATGCCAGCCGAGTTCGAGAACCCTGCGGTCCTGATCATAAATTATGACCTCAAAATAAAAAGCGGATATTTGAACCCCCAGCACAACCTAAAAATGGATTCAGTGCAGACTGCGCTCCTTTTTGAGGAGAGGAAAAAACAGATGTGCGGGGAAATTGCCCGGAAGATTATTGATTCGGGAGCAGATGTCCTCTTCTGTGAGGGAGATATCGACCCTTACATAGAAACCCTGCTCAGGGACGGGAATATTCTGGCTTTCAAGAAGCTGAAGATGAAAGACCTCGAAAAGCTTGCGGAAGCCACAGGTACGGCCCTGATGGCCAGGTCGGATGAGATTCACCCCTACGACCTCGGAAAGGCAGACAGTATAAAACTTGAAAAGAAAAACGGGGAAAATTTTGTTTTCATTACCGTGAAAGAGAAGACAATAGCTACCATCCTGATCCGGGAACCTGTAAAATACGGGCTTGACAAGGTGGAAGAGGCTGTTGATGACGCCCTGAACAATGCGGCCTTCCTCGGGAAAAACAGGGAAATCGTAAACGGAGGAGGGGCAATTGAGTTTGAGCTTGCGCATATGGTCAGGCTATTTGCGGCAACGCAGACGGGAAAGAAACAGCTGGCAGTCCGGGCTTATGCCGAAGCCCTTGAAAAAATTCCAGTGATCCTTGCCAGAAATATGGGAATGAATGAGATCGATGCAATGGCGCAGCTGAGAAATTCGTATGCAAGAGGGGTGGAGGCAAGGATAGACCTCTCAAGAAAGATAACGGATAAGGGGCCAAAAGTCTACGACTCGGCAACGGTAAAGAAACTCGCAATTATTGCGGGCACGGAGACGGCAAGAAACGTACTCAGAATTGACGAGATAGTGCCGAAGAGATGAAACAGGCATGAAAGCAGAAATCCGGAAAGGGAGCCGGAAAAATTCAAAAAATATCACGCTGATAACAGTGCCACTCCCTCTCCAAGGGCATTGTTGTCATATGCACCGAAAAGGAAGTTAGACCTGCAATACTCTTTTCCGGAAAGGCACGGATTTGCCATTTAAAGATGCCTTTCCGGGAGGGTATCTGTACCCGGAAAAACACTAAATAAAACTCTGAATGGGCGATATACTCCGGTTTTGCCATTTATCGGAAGATTGCCGTCCAGAAGCCGGGAAAAACGACTTGATACTCCAAACCTGAAGCACCTCGCAAAAAGAGTATCAAAGAGAAAAAAACGGATAAAAGGTTCTTTCCAAACCCTTTTGCCATTTTTAGGGTTTAAAGGAAAGATGTAAAACCTGAAGCATAGGACAGGTACGCCCCATTTACTGCTAACCCCAGGTAGGAAAGGGGCAATATTCCTGCCCTTATAAAGATGTAAGGCAGGCGATCAGCACTATAATAATACTGCCGACAGCGCAGGCGATATTCCGGAAAGAATGCCCGGTTCTTACCTGGGATTCGATTTAACCTTACACGATGCTCAATTCTTAACTATATTCAATTTTTACCTGAAGGCATGAGGAAGAGGGCAGAGCCATGAAATGCATGATAATCGGAGGATTCCTCGGAAGCGGAAAAACGACAACAATAAGGAAACTTGTCGAATACCTTGGAGCCCGGGGACAGCGGACGGCAATCATTGTCAATGAAATAGGAGAAGTAGGGATTGACGGAGATACCATCGCGGGAGGAGGAGTGGAAACCCGGGAAATTACAAGCGGATGTGTTTGCTGTACTCTCAGGATCAGTATGGAGTATACCCTGAGTAGCCTTATGCTCTCCTATCGTCCGGATACTATTATAATAGAGCCTACAGGGATAGCCTTTCCGAGACAGATCAAAAGCAATATCGAAAGCATGGGTCTTTCGGAGATTAGTTTTACTCCGATAGTAAATATTGTGGACCCCACCCGCCTGAGCACGGGCATAGAAGACCTGCAGAACTTTGTCCGAAACCAGATAGAGGATGCTGAGATCCTGGGCATAAACAAAGTGGACCTAATAGGGCAGGAAAAACTTCTGGAGACATGCTTGCTTCTTCGCAAATTGAACCCGAGAGCAAGGACCGTTCACTTCTCTGCCAGACAGGGAGGAGAAGGTCTGGACAAATTTTTCAGGCTGGCCGGGGTAAGCAGCCAGGATAAAACTGCCTGTGAGGTGAAAAATTCAGGAAAAGCAAGAAACTCAATTGAAGCAAGAAACTTAATTGAAGCAAGAAACTCCGTTGAAATGTCCGGAGTTTCAGCTTACTCAACCGAGTTCGAGATTACTTCACAGGAGATACCTCTTGAAACGGCTGTCTCCGTTTCCGGGCAGATCCTGGACAGTATAAGAAAGAGAGTGACGCAATTGAACCCCGAATTTACAGGGCATATCAAAGTTTCCTTTGCACACAAAGAGAATTTTGTAAAGGGAAGCGTGACTTCAGCATATGAAAAACCCGAAATTGAGATCCTCAAAAAAGAAAATAAGTCCCGCTCAAGGCTAAAGGTACTCTCTGCGGTGACATCCGTACCCAGGGAAGAACTTATAGAGACCGTGGACACAACGGTAAGTGAGCAGCTGGAAGACAGACAGCTTTCATTTATGAAAGTGGAAAAAAGCGGCTCCGGCTACAGTCCGGTTCTAATAAACCCCCTTAAACAGAGGAACTTCTGAAGGAAGGATGTTTCCGGTTGAGGAAAGCTGCGGCCTGACATACAAAAAGTTTATATAGGTTAAAATTGTCCTCGCTCCTTGCCCGAAAGAGTCCTTCATGTAGAGAGGAAAAATGCTCTTTCAGTCTTCCAGAAAAACCTGGCTTCAGGATTGCAACAGATTTGCTGAAAATATTCGGAAGTTCTTCCTCCGGAAAAATTAAAAACAGAGATGCAATAACCTACCAGGGAAAAAGTTCGCTCACATTTTAAAAAACAGCAGGAAAAAGGCAAGAAATTTGATTTAGCCGAACTAAGGGACAATTTAAAGCCCGAGACTTTAAAAATCTACAAAATATATAAGGAAGAGAATAAAAGTCTGGAAACCCCCGAGAAAAATGATTGAGGATGTAAAACTTACTTGCATGTTTCCAGAAGAAAGTCCCAATGCATCAGATTTTGCCTTGTTGAAGATTCCAGATAAAACAAATCCACTTGATAACCTCCGTAGTTCAAATAAAGACCTTCAGTTTTTCAAGGTCCGCAAGAAAAAGTCCCCTTGAAAAAAGAATAATTGCCAGATAAATTTTGATCCCATTGATTAAAACAATGGAAACAAAAAAACAATTCTTTTTTATAAAATCATTTGCGGAAAAAATTGGATTGAGAATTATAAAATTATAGCTGCGCAAAAATTAGCACAGATGAAGGTATATGCGAGGAAATCCAACTGTCATCTGCAAGTGAATTCCCGAGTTGCAAGGGAGTACACCTTTCATTAGTTAACTGGGAAGAAAAGGTCTACTGGCACCTGAAAATAAGAACTGGAATCCCGTATACCGGGAAATCAGCAATCATTTCTAAGGAGCCTGAAAAACAGGAAAAACAGGCCTGTAATTCGGCACTCTCGTGCAACCAGTACACCATAAAGAGGTTATCTATACCCCCACAATGAAAAGAATTCGATCTGGAGGTTTTCGAATTCATTTACATTGTTTCAGAATATATTAGGAAGAATATATCTGAAATAGGGAAGATGCAACTTGCAGGATCGAAGATCTGAGCAATCTGAGATCGCTTCATTATTAAAATGGAGGTTAAAATATGTTGGATTTGAAACTGGAAGACATCGATGGCATATTAGTACGCTATAACGTCGCCCTCGAAAAGGAAATGACCCCTGACGAAGCAGCAGAAGAGCTTTACCCGAAGGATGAACTCATCTACCCAATTGCAAAAGCAATCTACGAGGGAGAAGAAGACGACGTTGTTGATGCCCTCAAAGCCGCAATCGATGCAGGCAAGAAGCCAATCGACCTTATCAACGATGCCCTGATGGTAGGCATGGGTGTTGTATCCCAGCTCTACGACGAAGGTATCATTTTCCTCCCCAATGTTATGATGTCTGCAGACGCAATGCTGAACGGTATTGAATTCTGCAAGTCCCAGACCACCGAAGTACCTGAGCCAAAGGGCAAGGTCGTCTGCCATGTTGCAGAAGGTGACGTCCATGACATCGGTAAGAACATTGTTGCTGCCCTCCTGAGAGCAGCCGGCTATGACGTAACTGACCTGGGCAGAGATGTCCCTGTTGACGAAGTCATTGCAGCTGTTGAAAAAGAAAAGCCAATGATGCTGACAGGTACTGCTCTCATGACAACCACCATGTACGCATTCAAGGAAATCAACGACAAGCTCCTTGAAAAGGGAATAAAAATGCCCTTCGCATGTGGTGGCGGTGCTGTGAACCAGGACTTCGTTGCTCAGTACGACCTCGGAGTTTATGGTGAAGAAGCTTCAGACGCTGTGAAGATTGCTGACGCAATCGTTTCAAGCGGAGACGACATTGAGAAATTAAGAGAGGAATTCCACAAGCACTAATCGGAGGGAGCAAAATGGTAAAGAAATACACTTCAATGGCTTACGCTAAAGCAGATGACATGCTCTTCGGGAACTCAAAATTCCCAGTAAAGGCAGGGCTTGGCCTCGAGATCGGTGCTGGATACACAACTCCTGAACTGAACTACGCCCCGAGACCTCAGGCAGGCAAGTCCAAAGACAAACTAGTAAAAGAATACGAAAGGATCACCACCGACGCAATGGCAAGAATGGTCCAGATCGGTGCACCCTCCATCGTACTCGAAACCGAACACGTCGAACAGATGTCCAACAACCCCGACTGGGGAGGCGCTGTTGCACACGCCCAGAAGACCATCATGGAAGAATACCACGATGAATACGGCATAAAGTGCGCCCTCCGCCACACCATCGGTGACATCCGTGAAGACCGTGACTACCTCCAGCTCAGAGGAGACAAATACAGCACCTTTATGGAAGCCTTTGAACAGTGCGCCCAGAACGGTGCAGACCTGCTTTCCGTTGAGTCAATGGGTGGTAAGGAAGTATTCGACTACTCCATCCTCAGGAACGACACTGCAGGTATCCTCTTCGGTATCGGTGTGCTCGGCAGCATGGACATGGAAATGGTCTGGTCCGACATTGCAGACATCGCAAAGAAGAACGGCGTAGTTGCAGCCGGTGACACAGACTGTGCCCAGGCAAACACTGCAATGTTCATCGCAGGCGGTCTCCTTGACAAGAACCTCGCACACACAACCGCAATCGTTGCAAGGGCAATCTCTGCAGCAAGGTCCCTCTGTGCATATGAAGCAGGCGCAACCGGCCCTGGAAAGGACTGCGGATACGAAAACACCATCGTAAAGTCCATCTCAGGTGTCCCTATTGCTCAGGAAGGTAAGACCTCAACCTGTGCCCACTCTGACGTAATGGGTAACCTGACCATGCAGTGCTGTGACCTCTGGTCCAACGAGTCCGTTGAATACCACGGTGAATTCGGTGGTACCACCGTTCAGTGCTGGTCCGAGACTCTTGCATACGACTGTTCCATGATGAACGTTGCCCTGAAACTCGGAAAGGCAAAGGACCTGAGGGACATCCTCACCCTCTCTGACAAGTACAGAGACCCACAGGGCTATGTCCTTGCCTATGACAATGCATACAAGGTTGGAGAAGCAATTGCAAAGAACGGTGACAACAACTACCTCCGTGCAAAGGCTGCTGCAATCGAGTGCTGCAACATTGTAGAAGAAGGCATCAACTCCGGCAAGCTGAGACTCACAAGGTTCGAAACCAATGCTCTTGCAAAGGTTAAAGCCGACCTTGTAGCCCTTACCGACGATGCTGACAAGTTCATGAGTGACAACCTGACCAAATTCAAGCAGGAAGTTGCAGTTTTCAAGACCGAAAACTACGGGCTCTAAGCCCTAAACTTCCTTTTTTTAATTTTTTCGAAAAATGGCTTCAGGGGAATAATCATGAGCGAAAACGCAGGAACTTCTACAATAATTATTGATAAAACCGCAAATGCCGCTCCTCTCGGTTTTACCGGGTTGGGCCTCGCTGCAGTTCTGTTAAGTCTGAGCTACATTGGTGTGTACCCTGTAGGGTCAATGATTGTCTCCATGGCAATATTCCTGGGAGGATTTGCCCAGGTGTTTGCAGGAATCATGTCCTGGAAGAAAGGAGATATTTTTGCAGGAACTGCCTTTTCAGCCTTCGGCCTCTTCTGGTTCTCCCTGGCCGGACTGATCATAATGCCTGCAATGGGCTGGGTTGAAGCCTCACCCGGAATCGCTATGGCCGCGTATCTCTTCATCTGGGGTGTGTACACCTTTGTTATGTTGATCATTACAATGAAGATAGGAGTCAGAGCCCTCCAGTTTGTATTTGTAACATTATTTATACTGTTTATGCTGCTGGCTATTGTAAACGTAACCGGAAGTGCCGGACTGCTTGTAGTGGCTGGCTACGTTGGACTCATTATGGGCCTTGGATCTTTATATACGGCTCTTGCCATGGTAATGAATGAAGTTCATGGGAAGACAGTTGCTCCACTCTGAAGATAAAGTAATGACAGCATTACACCCTCAGTAATAAAAAACGGAACCTAAAAAACGGAAACTGAGGAAAATATACACCAACCTCGACGACCTACAAAACCCAAAAAACGGCAGGGCAAAAACAGGACAGAAAGCCCAAAAAAAGTTTCAACCCTTGAAAACACAGGTTAAAAACTAATCTGTGTTTTCAAAAACACTTACCCTCCCAAAATCTATTGATCTTAGTGGCCAAGAATGCTGCGTAATGTACCGCGTTAGGGAAAAAATGTAGGCTTCGAGGCTTCCTAATATATTCAATTCTCGTATTATTACTCTTATTATTACTCTTTTCGACCCTTTCGAATTGGCCCGCTTTATGAAGGAGGATTAAAAAACTCATTGCCGGGGAATTTCGGATGAAGACAAACAAAAATTTGAATAAAACCCGGAAAATCTCGTATACAGGGCTCTTTTTTAGTCTTGCACTAACTCTTTTCAAATTGTTTGCCGGACTGCTGGGACACAGCACGGCACTTCTTGCGGATGCGGTCCGTTCCTTTTCAGAGCTAATCAATGAACTCGTAAAACTTCTTGACCTTTCCATTGCCAGTAAACCCGAAGATTGGACCCATAATTACGGACATGGCAAAGTTGCGACCCTCTTTACGGGAGCTGGAGCATGTGTGCTCCTGTTTGCAGGCATCCAGTCAGCAAGTCTGGCTTCAGGAGAGTTGCTTATGTTTATTCAGGGAAAGGAGATGGAAACCCCTGAAATGTTTGCGCTCTCCGCAGCTGCTCTCGCCCTTGTATCAAAAGAAATTATCCCTCTTTTCAGCAGGCGAGCCTGGAAACAAACAGAGGAAATTTCATTCGAAACTGACATTTACACAGGAAACTCTCGGCTCAGAAATTTAGTGCTTTCCTGTTTTGTTACTCTGGGCATAGGATGTACGTTTCTCCCCGGAAAAACCTGGGCTGCGGCTGATTCCCTTATTGCGGTTCTTCTAAGCCTTTATCTTCTCGGATCCTCGGGCAAACTCCTCTACGGTACTGCCAATGAACTCATAGAAGCTTCCCTTGATGAAGAAAACAATCGGAAGATCAGGGAGATAATAAACCGAACCGAAGGAGTACTGGGTTCGGGAGAACTTAAAACCCGGAGAATAGGAAACGGGATAGCAATCAATGCCTGTATTACTGTAAATAGCTCTCTGAACATTCAGGAAGTTGCAGAGATTGCAGATCTGGTAGAAGAGAGACTCAAAACAACCTACGGAGAGGGCATATATACCCTTATAAAAGCAGAGCCTGCCCAGGAAAGAAGTTGTTTCCAGAAAAAGCTCAGGGCCTCCGAAGAAGGGGGAAAGAAGATAGTGGCATAACCAGGAAGACCAAAAACCAGCAAAAAAATATAAATCCAAAAAAATAAAATAATAAAAAAATAATAAGATCGATAAAAAATAAATCCTAATGCAGAAGTGAGAAAAATTGCGTTCCTGATTTAACGTATTGGCCCCTTCGACGTTGACTTTTATCCATTTAGTTAAACTGTTGCACGGACCAAGACCAGAGAAAATCCTTCTGGATTTTACAGACTTTAGACATAATACTCACCATTCAATTACTCACCGTTCAATTATCCACCATTCAATTACTCGCCGTTCAATTGTCCACCATTCAATTGTCCACCATTCAATTACCCGCAATTCAATTACTCACCGTTCAATTATCCACCATTCAATTGCCCGTAATTCAATTACCCCTCATCCAATTATCATCATTCAATTACTCAGGTTTCATTAGAACCAGATATCCATTTAGCTACTACATGTTTAACAACTATTCGGACTTTAATTATAATAACAGGCTTTGACCAGTACCGGAACCCAACTGTAAGCAACAGCCCGAAACCTGACCGGGTTGAACATTACTGGTTGAATATTATTATTACCAAAAACATACCCAGAAACGAATAACTTTCCGGAAAGCCTGAAGAAGTCACTATCCAATTTATAAAAGAGGTAAGTAAGAAAATGCACTTCAGTCTTGGAATAGATGCAGGGGGCACCTATACTGATGCCGTTATCGTAAGGGACTCTGATGGAGCGGTAGTTGAGTCGAGCAAAGCCCTGACGACCTACCCTGACCCTCTGCCGGGGATGAAAAATGCAATCGACAGACTGGACCCCGGTTATCTTAAGGATATAAAGCTCGTATCCGTATCCACCACCCTATCCACAAATACAATTCTGGAAAGCACCGGATTTCCGGTAGGGCTGATCATGATAGGAGACTATGTGATCCCGGAGAAACTTCCGACAGACCACTGGATAGCGGTCTCAGGCGGGCACAACAGCGACGGAGAAGAACTAAAAGCCCTGGATCTTGATTCCGTAGAAGAATTCGCCCTCACAGTACAGAGTAAAGTTTCGGCTTTTGCAGTCTCTTCGTACTTCAGCAACCGAAACCCTGAACACGAGCTTGCGGTCAAAAAAGCGGTAAAGGAGCTTACCGGACACCCTGTTGTGTGCGGGCATGAGCTGTCCCAGGATCTCGGAGCCTATGAAAGGGCTATAACTGCTTTTCTGAACGCCCAGCTCATCCCGATTACTCATAAGTTTACCCGGGCAATAATCAGAGAATTCGAAAGCCGCGGAATCAACGCAAACATGCTGATGCTAAAATGCGACGGGTCGGTGGTCGGAATCGAGGAAGCCCTGGAAAAACCCATCGAAACTATCTTTTCAGGGCCAGCTGCAAGCCTTGTGGGCGCCTCTCACCTCAGCAGGCTTGAAACGTGCGCAATGATTGATGTTGGCGGTACGAGTACGGATGTAGCCATGATGCAGAACGGGCTTCCGGAGCTCAGTAGTGCAGGGGCGGTAGTAGGAGGCTGGCAGACCCGCGTAAAAGCTATCCGTATGGAGACATCGGCAACCGGAGGAGACAGCCACATCTGGCTCAAAGGGGACAGGATCAATGTAGGGCCCAGGCGGGTTATTCCCCTATGCCGGGCTTCTGTCGTATACCCCGAATTCAGGGAGAAACTCAAGCACAACAGGGTAGCAAAAGGGTATCTCTGTGAAAACATCCAGGTAACGAAATTTTTTGTCCGCACGGGTTTCAGGCCTATCGAGCTAAAGGCAGGAGAACGGGAGATATACAGGCATATAGGAAACGAGCCCGTTTCCTTCGGAGACCTGCTCATAGCGCTGAAAAAACGCCCTTCACCCTCAATTCTCGATTCACTCATACAGAAAAGGCTGATTCAGGCTATAGGTTTCACACCCACCGATGCCCTGCACGTCCTGGGAGAGTATACCGAATGGGATGCGGAAGCTGCAAGGGTAGGAGCCCATATGCTCGGGCGGCCTCTGAAGCTAAGCCCGGAAGCACTCAGTGCCGAAGTAAAGCGCAGGGTTGCGCGAAACATTGCCGAAGACCTGATAGCATACCTTATAGAGGGAATGCCCAGAAATGAAATTGACAGGGTACTTCTGGGAAAGAACTTTACACGCTTCAGGATAGAAATTCCCGTTGTCCTTCTCGGGGGTCCTGTAGGGGCATACGTAGAAGAACTGCGAAAACTGATTAATGCCGAGTTCATAGTTCCCGAACACGCTGATGTCGGCAATGCAGTTGGCGCCCTTGTCGGAAAAGGAATTAAAAGGGTAGAGATTCTAATAAAAACAAGACTTGTTCCCAAGTCCAGGGAAGAAAAACCCGAAGAGGACGAGGAATACGGCATAGCTCCGGAGAGTGAAGTTATAGAAAGTGCCCTTCAGCAGGAAAAGAAAAACGAGTATATTGTGTTTTCCCCATCGGAAAGGAAGAAATTTGAAATCTATAACGAAGCTCTGGAATATGCAGAAAAGCTGGGGAGACAGCTTGTTATGGATTACATGACCGGGGCAGGGCTTGGAAAAGAGGACATCAGGATAGATGTCAGCAGGAAGCACCTGGCACCCCCCGGCTGGACCGGCGTGCCTCTGGAAACAAAACTTGTGTATGTAGGGGTCGGCGTTCCGAAGAATTCCCTGAATGTCTAAAAGAAAAGATAGGAAGAAATGTGAATTGCTGCACATTATAAGTAGAAATATATATCTTGAAACATAACTTTATGAATCCGGCTAAAAGGGAATTAATGCAGCTAAAAAGAGATAGATCGCCTAAAATAGAGTAAAAAATGGGGCTGTTTTGACAATGCAATATAGTCTGGGTATTGATGCAGGTGGAACATACACTGATGCGGTTATCTTAAGGGATTCGGACAGCCGGATCCTTGATACAAGCAAAGCGATTACCACCTATCCAAACCTGATGACCGGAATTCGGAACGCAATTGATAAGTTAAACCCGGAATATCTCAAGCAAGTAAGACTCGTGTCGGTTTCCACAACTCTTTCAACAAATACCATCCTGGAAAGGACCGGGTATCCTGTTGGCCTGATTCTTGTAGGGGACTACACCATTCCAAGGGAGCTGCCAGCCGACTACTGCATTACGGTGAAAGGAGGGCACGACAGCAATGGAGACGAACTCCAGCCCCTTGACCTCACGGCTGTAGAACAGTTTGCAGTGAGTCTGAAAAAGAAAGTATCCGCGTTTGCCGTTTCTTCCTATTTCAGCACCCGGAACCCGGAACATGAGTTAAAGATAAAGGATGTAATCCTCAAACTTACGGGGCATCCTGTGGTCTGCGGGCATGAGCTGTCCCAGGAACTCGGAGCCTACGAAAGGGCAGCAACCGCAGTCTTGAATGCCCAGCTAATTCCCATAACATACCAGTTTATCCATTCCATCATGAATGAAGTAAGGGAAAGAAACCTTGATGCGAAAGTTCTGATGTTAAAATGCGACGGCTCGGTTATAGATATAAAAGGCGCTAAACTGCGCCCGATTGAGACTATTTTTTCAGGTCCCGCTGCAAGTATTATGGGAGCTTCACACCTTTCAGGGCTCGACACCTGTGCGGTAATCGACGTCGGAGGAACAAGCACGGATGTCTCCATAATTAAAAATGGCGTACCCGAGCTCTGCGAGAAAGGGGCAGTTGTCGGGGGCTGGCAGACCCGCGTAAAAGCTATAAAAATGGAAAGCTCTGCAAACGGGGGAGACAGCCATGTATGGTTCAAGAAATGCATAAGGATAGGCCCGAGAAGAGTAATGCCTCTCTGTTTTGCTGCGGTAAAGTACCCCAACTTCAAAGAAAAACTTGAGAAAAATCCCATACCGTTGAGGACCATGCTCAATGAGCATATTCAGCCCACCAAATTTTTTGTCAGAACCGGAGTAATACCCGTCAACCCTACGGAGAGCGAGAAGAAGCTGCTGGAAGTTATAGGGGATGAGCCTCTTACTATCCACGAAATATTAAATAAAATGAAGCGTTTTCCCTCTCCTGCAGTCCTGGATTCCCTGCTCAACCAGCGGGTCATCCAGGCAATAGGCTTTACGCCCACCGATGCCCTGCATGTCCTTGGGGAATACACGGAATGGGACGTAGAAACCGCCCTGATAGGGGCCAAAAAACTTGCCCGCTTTACACAGCTTGGAGTACATGCCTTCTGTAAGAAAGTAAAGCAGCAGGTTGCCAGAAATATGGCTTACAGTCTTATGTCCTTTATAATGGAAGGCAGGGGAAAAGATGGAATAAAGATGATGCTGGAAGAAGAAGTTCCTGTCCAGTACAAGGTAAATATTCCCATAGTTCTGCTGGGAGGGCCTGTAAAAGCCTACTATGGAGAACTGAAAGCTCTTATTGATGCGGAGATTATTGTCCCCGAGCAGGCGAGAGTGGGCAACGCTGTCGGAGCTCTTGTAGGAAAAGGGATTAAAAGAGTTGAGATAACGATCAGGCCTTATTCGATGGAAAACCCGGACCAGAATTTCCTTGTATTTACCCCGGCAGGAAGAAAGAAGTTCGAGCAATACAGGAATGCCCTGGAATACTCCCAAAAAGCCGGGGAAGAACTAATCCTGGATTCCCTGAAAGATTTCGGGCTTCCGGAAAGTTCAATAAAGATAGATACAAGCATAGAGTATCTCGTTCCTCCGGGATGGAAGCAGACCCCGATGGAGACAAAGATGACGTTTGTGGGAGTCTGTACTCCCGGTTTTTCAATGGACTGAATCTACAGTTGTGCCCCAGAAACAGGTAGTTTGAAAAATGCCGGTGAAATTCTGAAATTGAAAAAGAACAGCCAAGGAACCAGCCTGCCGGAAAGAGGGATCGGCAGCATATCGCAGCATATTATACTGCAGGAAGTAGGGAGATATGGAATCTTCGCTTATTGATCTTGTTTTCCGCTCCGATAAAAGAAAAAACCTTCTTATACTGCTGGATAGCGGCTCAAAAAACATTGATGAAATCAGGGATGAACTGGATGTTACTGCTACCTCAATTCTTCCCCAGATAAAGAAATTGATAGATAGCGATCTCATCGTCCAGGAAGACCGGATGTACAAGCTCACGGTACTTGGAGAGTTCATAATCAAGAAGGTAAAGCCGCTGATCAGCGCCCTTGAGGTTGTGGAAAAAAATAATTCTTACTGGACAGGGCATGACCTGAATTCAATCCCCCGCCACCTTCTTGAAAGAATCGCAGAACTTGGAGATTGCATCCTCATAGAGCCGGACCTGAACCACATTTATGAACCCTCCCAGAAGATCATTGATAGCATGGCCAATGCAAAGATGGTTTCGACTTTTGCTTCATATTTCAATCCTGCCTATCTGCCCCTGTATGTTGAACTTGGCAGAAAGGATGCCGAACTTTCTCTTAATTTCACTCAGTCCGTCTGGGACCATCTCTCAAACGAACACTCAAATATGATAAAAGAGCTAATGAGCATGGATAACGTGAGCCTTTACATCTCTAAAGAGGGAATAAAGCTAACTGAAATTACTGTTACTGATAGAATAATGCTCCTTGGGCTCTTTGACAAAAATGGAAAGTTCGACCAGCAGTTTATTATGAGTTTTGAGCCTGCTGCCCTGCGATGGGGCCAGGAATTGTTTGACTATTTCAAGAGACTTTCCAAGCAGGTAAATAAGATATAACTTGGAAAAGACCATATAAGAGGAAAGGCACAGATGAATTCCCAACTTATTTAAAATATAAGTACTGTTCCCCCTCCGGGCATATAAAACAGAGATAGAGAAAAGTTTTGCCGGATGAGGCTCAGATATTGGGACATCATAAACAAAAAATAATGAAAAATAATTATATATCTTATAGTGGTAGTTTGTTACGTTAAAATGGCAATTTTCGGAATGTCCCCATAGTTACCAACCTGAAGGTACTTTTTTCCATCAAAAGTGATAATGGCAAGGAAGAAAGGAAAGAGAAGTGCATATACTTCTGGTATAGAGATATATACAATGTTAGATATAACAGGATAAAAACATAAGAGAGGGAATCAGATGGAATCATCATTACTGGATGTTCTCTTTCTTTCAGAAAAAAGGAAAAACCTCCTTCTGCTACTTCTGGACGGGCCCAAGACTATCGAGGAGATTAAGAATACACTGGATGTACGTTCAAGCCCGATAATGACTCAGATAAAGATCCTGATGAAGCAGGACCTGATTGTAGAAAACAACAGGCTCTACAAACTTTCCAGTATCGGAGAGATTCTTGTCCCCAAGATGAGAGCAATCCTTGAAACCTTTAATGTCTTCGATAAAAACCACGATTACTGGATAAACCAGGATATGACATCAATTCCTCCTGAATTCCTGGATGATATCGGAAAGCTTGGAGACTATATGGAAGTAAACCCGGACAGAAACCATGTATTCGAGTACCCGAAAGAAGTCGTAAAACACCTTTCCGAATCCGAGAAGGTAATGATCTCGTCTTCATTCTTCCTTCCGATCTATCCTTCACTCTGTATAGAGCTTGCGGCAAAGGGTACGGATATTACCCTCGTATTCACCGAGTATGTTTATGACAGGATGCTAAACGACTACAAAAAAGAGCTTGAACACTTCCTGAACTTAAAATACACCAAACTCTATGTCTGCAACAACAATAATATGAAAATCGCATCAAGCATAGTTACAGAGAAATTTACGGCCCTGTCCCTCTTTTGCAATAGCGGGATCTATTACAACCATAACCTTGTGAGTTTTGACGAAAGCGCGCTTAAATGGGGAAAAGAACTTTTTGACCATTATAAAGGCGTGGCAAGGCCGATTACAAAGGTCTGAGAGAAATTCTCCCTTCCATTAAAATTCCAGACTAAATAATATTAAACATATTTTTCGTATGGGTTCATAAAGAGTCTGAGGCTTTGCCTGTGGGTAGTGAGGCTTGCCATTCGGTTGCTATTCCATGCAATCACTTAACAAATATCTATCACTTCGTGTAACGGTTAATTCTCAAACCCGGTCCTACCACGCAGAAGTCTGCTGATATCATAAGAAAAAAGCGGCTCTGTAAAAGTCCCTTGATTAATTTTTGCTTAATCTATTATAAAGAAATACCATAAAACTGCTATAAAAGAAATATCATAAAACTGCTCCTTATCTGTTGTCCTCACAAAAAAGAAGGAGCAGTTAGTATTAAAATCAGATCTGTTTGTCATGGGTTTGTCATAGAACTTACGCAGTTGAGCTGAAATATCAATAGAGCATTGAACCGAACATTGAACCGAGCATTGAACCTTTAGGTGTTTAAAAATATAAATTAGAACAATAGCACCGGCTGTGCTTTATTTCGTACCTCAAATGCGTAAGTTCCCTTGTGTCAATCTTTTTCAGGCCTCTTTGCAAAGTCTCTTGAGGTTAGTTGGCTGTGCAGAGACATCGAATTTGATCTTCGGACCGGATATGATCTTCTTCCTCTTCCAGTCAATTTCCCATCCCTGCTCTGCCTCGAGCCTCTTTAGGAGTTCTTCACGCTTGGCAAGCGGGAGGTCAGCCTCATTCCTGACGAACCTCCACCAGTCTTCTGGCTCTACACCAAGGTATTTCTTTGAAAGCTCCATCCAGTGGGTCAGCTTTATGGACCTGCCCATGTTGTTGTCAGACGGGCGGATGCAGGCTTTTGCCATCATTGGGAGGGCTTCCTGCCAGGTCTCTGCTGTTGTCAGGAGGAATTCCGGTGCTGGTGGGATGTTCATCTCCGAGCCGTCCCTAGCGTCAAAGACTTTCCACTTGGACTCGTCATAGTTCTTGGCAATCAGGGCTCTCCTGTACTTTGAACTGTGCGGGCCGAGCACTGCGGGGATACCGTAGATGTTACATCCGGTACCGATTGAAGCTGCTTTCTGTGAGTATGCACCCCAGGCAAGTCCGCATGCACCTACACGGTTGAGAGTGTAGTCTGCAACTTCTGCCAGGTTTCCTGCCAGGGTCCTCTGGGCAAAGATTCCGGCAACTTTCTCAGCGGCTCCAGTAATGTGTGCATTGGACACACAGGAACCGGTGTTAAGCAGTCCGCCACCTGAGAATGTACCCGGGTACCTTTCGTAAAGGGTCTTGCCGTCCTCGTCTTTGTACATACCGATATCCATTGCGGAACATCCGCTCACTACCACAAGATAGTTCCTCCTCAGGAACTCTTCGGCAATGTTGTAGACATCTTTGGTACCGGCCGGATAGTTCGGGCATCCTATGATTGCAATGATACCCGGAGTAGTTCCCATAACGAGGTTCAGGCCTTCTGCCCTGATTTCCGCGTCACTTGCCTGTCCTCTGCCGGACCTGACCCATCCTTTCTCTTCACCGATGGATTTCTGTGAAGCCTTCTCAAGCACGTTCAGGATTGGGATTTCCTTCTTACAGACCTGCTCACAGCGGCGGCAGCCGATACAGACATCGTGGAGGGCTTCAAGGTATTCGTAGCTTCCCTTGGCTGCATATTCCAATGCTTCCGGGATATCGAGTTCTTCCGGACATGCCAGCAGGCATTCTCCGCACTTGGCACACTTGTCTATGTATGCCTTGAATTCCTCGTCAGTCGGAATTGCCGTTATGCCCTCTGCATCGCGGATCGGAGCCATTACTTCGGCAATCTTCGGGACAAGTGCTCCGAGTTTGTCATAGTCCAGCATCACACAACCCGGAATTGCGCCGGTCTTGAGTTCCTCGACTATTGAATCCACATCTGCGTCTGTGCGGTCAGGCAGACCCATCATGATCTTTTCGTTTGATGCGATCACGGGGATCTTAAGTTTCATAGATTCTGCCAGGACATCTCCGCGGACGCACTGTTCATCCACAACAATAACATCAGGCATTCCGGAGCGGATAACCTTCAATTCCTTTGCCAGGGATCCTACGATCTTTGCGTATGGAGCTCTCCTGTCAGCTTCCTTGTACCTGGTCATGTCGAATGCGGTACAGCAAAGCCCGGCAATTTCCATCTTATCGGTCAGGTTGTTCTCTTCCATGTAGTCCATGATGTAGGTTACACCTGCCACGTTGTGTCCGATTGCGACAATGAGTGGCTTGGACTTGTCAATGGATCCCATGCCGATTTCAATGAGCGGGGCTTCAGGGTCAGCTTTCGGGAAGTCATATGCTGAGACCTGAGCGATATCGGAAACTTCCATACCGACGTGGTCAAGACTGCCGCTGAAGAGGGCTTTTGAGTCGTAGTCAATTTCAGCGCTTTCCTGCCCTGCGTGGATGGTCGCAAGGAGCTGGGTGAGCTGTTCTTCAACATACTCCATCGGGGCTCTGCATTCTCCGAGGGTCTTTGGGCTCATCCCTGTGCAGATTGTAACGTTGGGGGTCAGGACGTTTGATTCTCCAAGGTTGAGGGGGAGATCTTCGCCAAAGACTTCTATTACATGGTCAAGCAGGTGGCGGCCGTGGGCAGCGTGGCAGGCAGTACCTGTAATTACACGGAGGAAGAATTCCCTTCCGGTGTGTCCGGCCATGTCAATTCCGCAGGCTCCTCTTTTGTTTCCGGAAAGGTCACATGGTCCGTAAGTACAGTAACAGCACTGGTCACACATGGGGGTCAGGACGGGTTCGTAGCGGTCAAGAAGAAGCAAGTTCCAGCTTCTGTAGGATGCCAGGCCTGCCAGAGCAGTGGGACCCATCGGGCCCAATTCCTTTGCTTTTTCTTCAGCAGCCTCCTTTGCTGCCCCTACAATGTTGTTGATAGTGATCTGAACGGATTCCAGATCTTCTATAGAAAAACTCCCGGTAGTTAGTTTGCTCATTTGAGCTTTACCTCCTAAATTTGTTTAAAGTCAACTTCGCCAAGACGATTGCAATTAAGATCTGCGGCATATTCTTAATGATTATACATTATATATTTTGCCGTCTACTTTAAAGCTACAATCGTTTAAATCAAAGCTTACGCAGTTGAAGGTAAAAATCGAATCCTCTGGCGTTGTGGTTTAAACTTATTTTTAGGTTGATGAAAGTTCAATGCTATTGACCACTCTGTTAATCTGCGTAAGTTATGCACTTTATATATTAAATTCCTGAATATATAAAATTTGGGTTATAAAATATTTTTCTATTTTTTAGCGAAGAACAAAGAAGCGTTCAATACTGTTTTTACAAAAATATTGGGTAAAAACCTTATTAAGAATATTTTTACAAAGTCAAAAAAAAGAAGCTTTAAAAAAGGAAGAACGGAAGTTCTCAACTCACCCTTATTGTAACATTCATTTCCGGAACGTCTTTCACAGTGAAGACGTAAGTTCCAGGAGTGTTAAAGGTATAACTATAAGGGACGCTGTAAGCCATTTCCTGATCCGGGAAGAGGCCGTCTTCACTTACGAGGACATAGTTTCCCTGCCTTTTGCCACTCCACCAGGAGACCGTATCCCCTGCAAGGATATCCAGTTCAGAAGGTCTAGTTACATTATAATACTCAAGGCGGACAACATAATCCTTTCCATCTGAAACAACATTTTCCTGCGGTACATTTTCTTGCGATTCCGTTACTGCGGCTTCCGAAGCAGCGGATTCCTCTGTTCCGGATCCCGCATCTTCCTCGGCACAGCCTGAAGCAAACAAAAACACAAACACCAGAAGTAAAACCAGAATTTTCCCTTTCATGAATCTCACCATCTTTTAGTCTGTATTTATAAGATAATTTATATTCATTATCTTTTTGATAGATTTAAGAGATTAGTGAGAAAAAAACAGAAAGAAGATAGGAAGGAAAAAGAGGATGCAACTAGTCGTGATGGAGAAAAAACGAAGAATAGACAAAGAACAGACAAGGGGTAGACAAAGAAAAAAACAAAGAATAGTCGGGAAGAGATAAAGAATAGATAAAAAGGGATGAAGAATAACCGGAAAATAGAATGAAAATAAGAATTTACGTCCCGACTGAGACTTGAACTCAGGTCTAAGGCTCCGCAGGCCTCAAGGATATCCACTACCCTATCGGGACGCAAGCGAGCACCACTGATAAGCACATTCTAGAATATAAACTTTGTTACTCAAAAGGTGGCTGAACCTGCGGCGTACCGGGCTTTTTTCCCCGAAAATGGGGAGAGAAAAACCTGTTTCCACGGCTTCAATATCAATAAAGATTAAATGCAACAAGCTCTTTTTTATAATTTATGTCGATGACCATAGGCCTTGCAGGAAAGCCCAATGCGGGCAAATCCACTTTCTTCAAAGCTGCTACCCTTGCAGATGTTGAAATTGCAAATTATCCTTTCACAACTATTAACGCCAATCACGGCGTCACATATGTCAGGGCTGAGTGCCCCTGTAAAGAGAAGGAAAAAATATGTGGAAAGTGTGTGGACGGCGTCAGGCTTGTTCCGATTGATATCATTGACGTTGCAGGGCTTGTGCCGGATGCCTGCAAAGGAAGAGGACTTGGAAATACTTTCCTGGACGAGCTACGGCAGGCCCAGGCAATAATTCATGTTGTAGACGCCTCAGGCGGGACAGACGCCGAGGGCAACCCCGTAGAAATAGGAGACCATAACCCGCTTGATGATGTGGCTTTCCTGAACAGGGAAATTACCATGTGGCTCTATGGAATTCTGGAAAGGAACTGGGTGAAGCTTTCCAGAAAAATCCAGGCAGAAGGGTTAAAGCTTGAGCTCGTGATTTCGGAACAGCTCGCAGGGGCAGGAATAAAGGAATCGCACGTAAACGCTGCCCTGATCGATACCGGGCTTGCAAGGGTGGATCATATTAAATGGACTGAGGAAGATATGATCCGGCTCTGCGACACTATGAGGGAGATCAGCAAACCCCTGCTTATTGCTGCAAATAAGGCAGATATTGCCCCGAGAGAAAACCTGAATAAGCTCAAGGAACTTGACAGGATAGTGGTCCCTACCAGTGCAGCTGCCGAACTGGCTTTGAAATCAGCGGCAAAAAGCGGAATAATCAGGTATGCACCTGGGGACAGAGACTTTGAGCTGCTTACAGAAGATCTTACAAAAGCCCAGAAGAAAGGGCTTGAAGCCATCCGTAAAGTAATTGAACGGCTTGGCACCACCGGTGTTCAGGAATGCATAAACAGGACGGTCTTTGAACTTCTGGACCTTATTGTAGTATATCCCGTAGAAGACGAAGGAAAATGGTCCGACAAAGTAGGGAACATGCTTCCGGATGCTTACCTTATGAAAAGGGGTTCTACCTGCCACGACCTTGCATACCAGATCCATACCGAAATAGGAGACCGTTTCCTGTATGCGGTGGATGCAAGGACGAGGCTCAGGCTAGGGGAAAAACATGAACTGAAAAACGGGGACGTAATCAAGATCGTATCTACTGCAAAATAACCTGCTTGGAAACGAGCTGAGAAAACCTGAAAGCCTGGAAACACAAGATAAAAAATAAAAAAGACCGGGCCAGTAAATTAGGAGTACCGAGCCATTTAAGGCATTTTTAGAAGGAATACTCAATGGACCTGCTTTCTTTTGGTCATCCTCTCTATGAGAGGTTCCTGGCCTGGCAAATAACGAGGTCAACTACAAAGACCCCGGAGCATGTAGCTATCATACTTAAGGAGACCGACCTCCTCGAACCGAGAGGGATGGAAAAACTCCTTTCTGCGCTCCTCATATTCAAAAGGTTTAAGGTAGAACTCGTGAGCATTTATGTAGATATCCTGAAGGCTGACCAGCCGGTGAAAACGGAACTTGCGTCAACGCTTGGAAGCAGCCTGGAAGAAAGTTTCACGGACCTCCCTTCCGGAACAGGGTATAAAGTACATGGCCTTGAAGGGGAAGTAAAGAGCAGCAGGCAGGGAAAGGACTTTTTTGTATATGTATCACTCGGGTTTGGAGGGAGAGGGGAAATCACCAGGGCCGTACTCTCTATTCTTGAAGAAGTTAAGGCGGGAAGTGTCAGACCTGAAGAAGTGGACGAAAAGATGCTTGAATCCCACCTTCTTGTCAAGCACGAACCCGATATAATGATCCGTTCGGGAGGGCAGAAACTTTCGGATTTCCTTGTCTGGCAGTCCGTATATTCGGAACTCTATTTTACGGACGTCAACTGGAAAGATGTGCGAAGAATAGACCTTTTGAGGGTAATAAGGGATTTCCAGAAGAGGCAGAGAAGATACGGAAAGTGAGAAGAGATGGAGTTAGGAGATAAACCCGCCCGTTATGTTGTGGTAGTCTGCCCCGAATGCCGGCAGCATGCCCAGATAACCGAGACCGGGAAGAAAACTCTCAGGTGCCAGCACTGCGGAGCCCTCCTGAAGGCACGAAAACTCAGGATATTCGGCTCTTTCGAAGAATTACCCGAAGCTGTGGACTTCAGAACTTGCCTGCAGGCAGAACTTTCCGGAAAAGGAAAAGAAACTTTTTTCCTGAAGCCTCATCCTGAAGAAGCAAGTCCCGAGGATCAGACAGGGAAAAAAACTACTCGGACGGGACTCGGGACTTCTTCTGGACAAACAGCCGCAAAAAAAGATCAGAAATCAATTCTCAAAGAGATCCTCGAGGTCTCGGAGGGAAAAATGGGAATTGAAGAGTTTCGTGAGAAGGCTGTGGAAAGAGGGATCAGCCGGAAGAAATTTAATACAATCCTGGAAAAACTTCTGGAAACAGGGGAGCTTTATTCTCCCGAACCGGGGATTGTGAAACTGGTATAATTTATGAGCCCCGGAATTGTAAAACCTGTACAATAATTAATATCCGGATCGAATATAGCAGCCGGACTGATCATACACGGCTGAGACCTTTACTGAGAACTTACGCTGCCATTTTTAATGATTGGAAGGGCCATAGAAAAAGTTAATAAAAGGAAGGTTAAAAGACTTTTTGCGGTCTGAAAAATTCTCTTTTCCGGGGTTTTCAGTAGCAGTTATATGAAGTTGAATGAGACAAACTTATATTAAGTACTAAAAGATTTACTATAATTGAGTATTTAAAAGAAGGATTTAATCCGTTTTGAGCAATCAATAAATAGCTGATTATATTCAATGATAATTATATGAACCTGGACTCACGGAAACCTCACCTATGATTCAGGGGAACTGCCTCATTGAAACTCTAGAAACCACTTAATACTCATTGAGACCGGCACGGAATGCTTCAATGTGCGGTCTTTATGGTTTCATCACGATTATCCGCAATCACGGAATTGATACAGGATATAACGGTGTTATAGACATGATGGATCCGCAAATCGAGCGAAAACTCATTGAAATCATGAGGGTGATTCACGAAAGTGACAAACCTATAGGTGCCCGGGCAATAGCTGACGAATTAAACAACCGGGGCTATGATATAGGAGAGAGAGCTGTCCGCTACCACCTGAGGATCCTGGATGAGAGAGGGTTTACAAACAAACACGGATATGCCGGGCGTACGCTTACGGATCTTGGAGAAAGCGAGATGAATGATGCCCTCATTGGGGACCGTTTTGGTTTTGTGATATCCAGGATAGAAGAAATGGCATTCAGAACCACTTATAACCCTGAAACAGATAAAGGGGACGTCGTAGTAAATATCTCTTATTTTGACAAAGATGATTTTGAAACTGTTATTGATTTGATTTCGTATACAGCTCACGCAGGGTATATGATAAGCCCCAGAGTAAGAATCTTCGAAGAGGATTCGGAACCTGAAATACCCCTCCCCCCGGGAAAAATAGGAATAGCTACCGTATGCAGCGTCACTTTTGACGGACTTCTCCTGAAAGCGGGAATTCCCGTAGAACCGTCCTATGGAGGGATCCTCCAGATAGAAAACAAGAAACCGGCGCGTTTCCTTGACCTGATCTCCTATAGCGGGACCTCCATTGACCCGATAAAGATTTTCATGAATCGGACTCCTACCTCCGTCCTTGAGGTCCTTGAAAAAGGAGAAGGAAAAATCCTTGCCAATATGAGGCAGATAAATGCCTCTGCTTATGAAATGGCAAAAGGAATTCTGAAAAAAGCAGAAAAAGTGGATCTGGCAGGCTGCGTCACCATAGGAGAAATTGATGAGTTCTTACTTGGAGCTCCGGTTGAAACCGGAAAGTTCGGGGTTGCGGTAGTCGGAGGAATTAACGGAATCTGCGCTCTTGAGGAAACAGGGATTGAGATTGAAACAAATCCGATTTCCACGATGCTTGATTACCGGACGATGTCAGAAATATGAGCCGCACGACGCTGAGAATGTGAGGCAGGCAGATGCTCAGGCTGACAGTACTGTACGATAATGAAGCATGCCCTGGTTTTACAGGAAGCTGGGGGTTCTCTGCTCTTCTCGAAACCGGCAGAGAGATCCTCCTTTTCGACACCGGATGGGATGGGACTCTGCTTCTCAAGCATATGGAGAAAATTGGCATCGACCCCACCTGTATAAATAAACTTGTCCTTTCCCATCAGCACTGGGACCATATAGGGGGGCTGCCCGAACTTCTTTGCACAAATCCCGGACTTACCGTGTACGTCCCATCATCTTTTTCAGAGAATCTCAAAAAGGAAATTCGGAAGAGGGCCGACCTTGTGGAAATAAAGGAAGCCGTAGAGATATCTGACGGGATCTGGAGTACGGGGGAACTGGGCGATAAAATAAAAGAGCAGTCCCTTGTCCTGAGTACGGAAAGCGGCTCCTATGTGCTTACGGGCTGTGCTCACCCTGGGATAGAGGCAATAATGGATGCTGCTGCCCTTTCCTGTGGAAAGATAAAAGGAATTCTTGGTGGGCTGCATGATAGCGAAAAATTTGAGAGACTTAAAGAGATGAAACTGATAGCAGCCGGACACTGCACGGCCCACAAGAAAAAAATAAAGAATGCTTTCCCTTCTCAATATATGGAAACTCGAGCCGGCATGCGCCTTGAACTCCAGTGAGCAAATTAAAAGGAAGAGGCCTCTTACTCCAACAATGATTTCTTTCCAACAATGATTTCTTTCCAACAATATTTTCTTTCCAACAATATTTTCTTTCCAACAATATTTTCTTTCCAACAATATTTTCTTTCCAACAATATTTTCTTTCCAACAACATTTTCTTGTAAAACAATAATTTTTTCAAAAAAAACACTTCTGCTTAAGGGATTGATGTCGTTGTAATCTCATGGCAATTCCAATTTATTGTGGATCCCAACTTTACACTTAAATTCAAAAAGATGTAGAGGAGAACCTATAGGGACGGATGGTTAGAAATACAATGGCTTCCAACAAGAATAAGGACTTTGTGCAGATAACTGGAAATCAGACATGACAGACCGGACTGCCAGAACAGTCTGATTTTATCGTTATTTTGTCACAATATAGTTCAAATAAATGTATTTTGAACGGCTACTTCTTAAGATACGGGGAAAGAAAGAGGGGAAACCGTATCCAAAATAAGATTAAGGGAGAAAAACCGATGCTGAAAATAGAAGATCTGACTGTAGAGGTTAACGGGAAAACATTGCTTCATGACGTGAACCTCGAAGTTGAAAAAGGGTATACAAATGTGCTTTTCGGCCCGAATGGAGCCGGAAAGTCAGCCCTCATGAGGACAATCATGGGCTTTAGCGAGTATAGGGTTGTAAAAGGCAGAATACTCTTCAAAGGGGAAGATATTACCCATCTTCCGATTGACGAAAGAGCTCGCCTCGGGCTGGGCATCATGATGCAGCGTCCGCCTGATATGGCTGGAATCAAACTGAGGGACCTTGTAAAAGTAGCATCGAAAGGAAAAAAGGATCCTGAAGCCCTTGCCGAAAATCTTGACATGAAGCGCTTTCTGGACAGAGATGTAAATGTCGGTTTTTCAGGCGGAGAAATCAAACGATCCGAACTTCTGCAGCTTGCAGCCCAGAACCCAAGCCTCTACCTTCTGGACGAGCCTGAGTCCGGAGTGGACCTTGTAAGCATCGAACAGGTAGGAATGACAATAAAAGAACTACTTGAAGAAGGCATGGAATGTCCGGGAGCTAGATGCAAAAAGGGGAAATCGGCCCTTATTATCACCCATACAGGCCAGGTTCTGGATTATGTGCAGGCAGACAGAGGGTATATTCTCTGTAACGGAACGGTAATGTGTTCAGGAAACCCCATGAAAATGCTGGAAGAAATAAAAAACAAAGGGTACCAGGAGTGCATAACATGCAGACTGATGAGATGAGCCTGAAAAAAAGAGCCGAAAGCGCAGCTGAGAAAAAAGCGGCTTACGGAGAGGATTTTGAACTGGAAAAGTTTGAAGAAGGCTCCAGGGTCAGCAAACCTATTGAAGACCTTCAAACTCTTGACGAGGAAAGCAAAAAAACCCTGCTTCAGGTAGGAATAATCCCGAGCGAAGAAGGAAGGTCCGGCAGTTTCCTTGTCCTGGATAATGCAGTCTCCCACTCTTCACTGAGGGACGAGAATGTGGAACTGATGTCCACACATAAAGCCCTTGAAAAATATGAATGGCTCAAAGATTACTCCTGGAAACTCGTGCAGGTGGATGCTGACAAGTACACGGCAAAAACCTACCTTGAAGATGCGGACGGTTACTTCGTCCGGGCTCCTGCGGGAAAGAAATCTTCCATGCCTGTCCAGACCTGCCTTATGCTGGGGAGCAAAAAAGCAGCGCAGACAGTACATAATATTATAGTCGTAGAAGAAGGAGCAAGTCTTGACATTATCACGGGCTGTACCACCAAAAAGGGCGTTGAAGAAGGACTCCACCTTGGGATATCAGAAATGTACGTCAAAAAAGGAGCAACCCTCAACTTTACAATGATCCACAACTGGGCAGAACATATAGGGGTCCGCCCGAGGACCGTTGTGCACGTAGAAGAGGGCGGGACTTACATAAGCAATTACATTTGCCTGAAACCCGTGCGCTCGGTACAGACTTACCCGACTGTCAGGCTCGAAGGAAAAGGAGCGGTTACAAGGCTCAATACCATAGCAATTGGCCACCCAGGCTCCGAACTTGACCTTGGGAGCAGAGCGATCTTCAATGCCCCGGATACGCGAGCGGAACTGATATCTAGAACAATCACAATCGGTGGAAGGCTGATTGCAAGAGGAGAAATGGTAGGCAATGCGAAGGGTGCAAAAGGGCACCTGGAGTGCAAAGGGCTTGTCCTCACCGACAAAGGCAGCCAGCTGGCAATCCCCATCCTCGAAGCAAATGTAGACGATATCGAGCTTACTCACGAAGCCGCCGTGGGAAAAATTGCTAAAGACCAGGTTGAGTACCTGATGGCAAGAGGGCTTACCGAAGAAGAAGCCGTTGGAATGATCATAAGGGGCTTCCTGGATGTTGGGATAAGGGGAATCCCGGAAGAGCTGAAAAAAGAAATAGAAGAAACGATTACACAAACGGCTCTCGGGATGTAAGTCCCGGCGCCCCGGAAACCCTGAAACTTAGAAAACAGATCCGGAAAAAACCGTGCCTGCAGAGGGGACAGAAAGTCGCTTATGAAAAATGTCTGAGAAAAAGACAGTTTTTTCCGGATCAAGTATAATTTAATTGAAAAAAAGTGTGTGGATCCGGCAGGAAAAAAGGAGAAACCTGCCGGTTTTTTGTGGAGTATATGTGGATTTAAATGAGCCCAAAATAGGTTCAAGATCAGGTTTCTTTGTGGAAGAACCCCGAAGCAAGCAAGCTCATCAAACCTTAATTTGAGGATTGGAGAGGGGGTATAAAAATGTATCTCAATTTTCCGGACTGCGGGCATTTCCCCGGACAAATCGGAGAAAAACCCGGCAAAAAGGGGAGGAATTTCTACAAACCGGAAAAATTACGAATATCCGGGATAACCGAAAATTATGAAGAAAAAACGTTCTCAAAACATGCAACGGGACTGAAGTAGAGATGGGGTTATATTTTATCAGGTAAATTTGTTTTATTTAAGGAATCTGGCTTATGCTGGGAACATGAGCTTAAGGGACGGGAAACCGCTGAAAAAGAGCGAAAACAGAGTAAATAAATTACAGTACTTCTAATTTTTACCGGCTTTATGCTGTACTTCCCAGTGTATATATACTCCTGACAGAATATTACAGTACTGTAGAAGAGAGGAGGGATTGGAATAATAGACTTCGCCTGCAAAGAATTCAGAATAGAAGATGTAATCAAATGCGCTCTCAATCTTACAAAAGCTGATTTGAATGTTATGAAGCACTTCCTGAATGAGACCGAAAAATGGACTGATACCGACACCCTTTCCAGATCTCTGAATCTGGATATTTCTACAGTCCAGCGTTCCGTGAAAAAGCTGCACGAAAAAGGAATTCTCCAGAGGTCGCAGCAGAACCTTGACGGAGGAGGCTATGTCTTCATTTATAAAATTCATTCAAGAAACCAGATTAAAAATGTCATTCTAAAAATTGTTAACTCCTGGGCCGAAAGACTCGGACAGGAACTCGAACAGTGGGAAAACGGAGGCTAATTAAAATGCTCAAAATCACCCCCTACCTGGGAATCCTTGTCCTGATAGTCTCTATCGGAGGGCTCTGGTATCCTGCCCTCGGGTATTTCATGCTGCTCGTCTTTGCCGCAATCTTCCTTATCAGCCCATTCAGAGGCAGATGGTTCTGCGGAAACCTCTGCCCGAGGGGAAGCCTGGCTGATTTCTGGGTCGGCAAAATTTCAAAGAAAAGAAAGATCCCAGCAATACTCCGGAGCCTGTGGGTGCGCCTCCCCATCTTTTTCCTGATGATGGGTGTTATGGGCTACAGGATTTCAAGTGTCATCGGAACCCTGAACACCTTTGAAAAGATAGGGATGATCTTTGTCACCATATGCCTTGTGACGACCACAATTGCAGTCCTTCTCGGCAGTTATCTGAGCCCCAGGACCTGGTGTTCCTTCTGTCCGATGGGAACCGCCCAGAACCTGCTCGGAGGAAAGAGATACCAGCTGAAGCTTGAAAAAGACAAATGCATCAGCTGCAAGAAATGTGAAAAAGTCTGTCCCATGCAGCTCAAGGTCTGCCAGACAGAGACAAAACCCGACTGTATCAAATGCGGACGCTGTGTGAGTGCCTGCCCCAAAGATGCCCTTCACTTTTAATTTTATTTATTCTTAGAAGAACACTGGAAATAGAAGAATATTGTGAAAAGAGCTGAAAAAAAGCTGAATAACAGAAAAAAGAGCTGAAAAGGAGCCAAATAACAGAAAAAAAAGCTGAAAAGAAGAGTTTTATCCGAAAAAGAATTCGGACTCACATCCGAAGATATAATATTTTTAATTGAAAAATATATAATGTAAATTATAGGGGAGCTAAAAAACATTTCCAGAACCTGATTTAGCACGACCATCTGCGCACACTGTAAAGTGTCCACAAATCGGCCCCAAAACAGGAGGAGAAAATATGACAGCAAAAAAAGTACCGGAACTTTCAGAAGTCCAGAAAACAGAACTCTCCGAACTCTTCGGGGAATGCGTCAATCTTGACAAACGCGACCGCCACTATTACAATCACGATATAGGAGCCTTACCCCCACTTGTCAAGAAAGTAATCGGGAACACCGACCCTGCAGCCGTTGTAAAAATCCGGACTGAAGAAGACGCAGTAAAGCTTCTGGAATTTGCAAACAGGCACAGGGTTCCGGTTGTTCCCCGTGCAGGGGCGTCTTCGGGGTACGGCGGGGTAATCCCTACAAAGGGGGGTATAGTTGCCGATATCACATCACTGAATAAGATCATAAGCATCGACCCCGAAGGACAGAAAGCGGTGGTGCAGAGCGGGATTATCTGGGAAAAGTTAGAGAGGAAATTGAAAGAAGAAGGGCTTTCAGTCAGGGCACTTCCTTCAAGCGCCCCCTCCTCGACCGTCGGAGGCTGGCTGGCCCAGAGCGGAGCCGGATACGGGAGTTATGAGTTCGGCTGGGGCTACGAGAGCATGGAAAAAGTCCGGGTTGTCCTTCCCAACGGAAAAATAAAGGAATTCTCAGGCCCCGAGCTCAAGAAACTGATAGGGACAATGGGAACCACTGGCATAATCACCGAAATAACCCTGAAGATCCAGAAGCTCGAAGAGAGAAAAACCGTTTCAGCCAGTTTCCCTGACGCTTCAGCCATGAAAAAGGCGGTCGAAACCATAAGGGAAAAGAACATCCCCCTCTGGTCAATCTCCTTCCTGAACCCAGAATGGGCGGACATGAAAAACAAATCGCCTCAGAAACTCCACTACGGGGAAATCGTGGACAAACACAGACCTGTACTGCCTGTTGCTTACGTCTGTACTTTCATGTATCCTGCCTCAAAGGACGTCTCAGGCTTAAAAGAAGCAATCGAGAGTGCAGGAGGCACGATCCTTCCCGAAGAGATTGCAAAGCACGAAACCGAGGAATGGTTCAAGTCCATGAAGGTTAAAAGGCTCGGTCCCTCCTTCATCCCGGCCGAGATCCTCGTGCCGCTTGAGAAGATGGGCAGTACTTTTGAAGAAATTAAAAAGCGGATCAAACTCCCGGTGCTCACCGAAGGGATGGTTATCAGTGACGGAAACGTCGTACTCCTCTGCTTTATGCGCCACTCCGAACGCTCCTTGCTCTTCAATACAGCCTTTGCCCTTTCCCTGAGCATCCTGAAAATTGCAGAAGAAAACGGAGGCAGAGCGTATTCTTCAGGCCTTTTCTTTGCCTCGAAAAAACAGAGCGTCTTTGGAGACCGGCTTTCGGAAATAGAAGCCCTCAGGAAAGAATTCGACCCCAACGGGATCATGAACCCTGAGACCCTGGAAGGAAAAGGGCTCCTGAACACCGCTGTCTCCCTTGGTTCCTCCTTCGAACCCATGGGAAGGCTTGTCGGGAATATGTCCGGGATAGGGGAAGTTACATTCAAGGACGAAAAGGACATACCCGCAGAAGTTGCCGAACTTGCCTATTCCTGTTCCCAGTGCGGGTACTGTGTAAGCGAGTGCGACCAGTACTACGGCAGGGGCTGGGAGTCCCAGTCGCCCAGGGGAAAATGGTTCTTCATCAAGGAATACCTGGCTGGCCGGGAAAAACTTGACCAGAGGCAGACCAACACCTTCCTTTCCTGTACCACCTGCCAGATGTGCGACGCCCGCTGTGAACTGGACATGCCAATCGAACATGCCTGGATGACAATGCGCGGAAAGCTGGTTGAAGAAGAGAAGAAGATGACCTTCCCGCCCTTCGAGATCATGGCTGCAAGCCTCCTGAAGGAGAGAAACATCTGGGCAAACCTCAGCAAAGACAGGGACAAATGGATCCCCGACGATATCCGGGCAAAGATGAAAGACAAAGCCGAGTACGCTTACTTTGCGGGCTGCACGGCGTCCTATGTGGAAAAAGACGTGGCTGTCGGGGCTGTGCGTATGCTCGATGACGCGGAGGTCGAGTTTACGGGGCTCGGGGATAAGGAAGCCTGCTGCGGAATTCCGATGCTTGTTGCCGGGAAGTGGGATGTCTTTGAGAAGATAATGAGGATGAACGTCGCCAACATGAAAAAGCGGGGCGTAAAAACCGTGATCACATCCTGCCCTGCCTGCTGGCTCATGTGGCATACGGTCTATCCCCAGTGGGCGGAAAAACTCGGAATCGAGTACGGGCTTGAGGCAAAGCACTATTCCGAAGTCCTTGTTGAACGCCTTGACGTGCTGAAGCCCAAATTCAAAAAACCGATCAATAAAGTGGTTGCCTGGCATGACTCATGCCACCTGGGGAGAGCAGGCGGAAAGGTCTACGAACCCCCAAGGGAACTTTTGAAAGCCATCCCCGGCCTCCAGTTCAGGGAACTTGAGCACAACAGGGAACAGGCGCATTGCTGCGGCTCGGTGGTGAGCCTGATTGCCGAGCCTCCGGTTGCATATAAACTTGGAGGTATGAGGCTTCAGGAAGCTGTAGATGTGAACGCAGACATCCTTGCGGCTCTGTGCCCCTGCTGTACTGTCCAGTTCCGTGTCGCAGCCGAGAAAAACAACATGAAAATAGAATCACAGGACCTCGGTGCCCTTGTAGCTAGGAGCCTTGGCCATGACATCCCGGACTCGACAAACTTCGCGTTGCAGTCATGGGTGCCCTTTGAGAAGATGATTGACCTCATGCAGCCCGAAAACATGACCGACCTGATGGTAGAACTCCTGCCCGAGATGATGGCAGCCATGCCAGCCCCGCTTCAAACCATGATGAAAATGGTCAAGTATGTGCCCGGCATGGATGCCATGATGAAGCCCATGATGCCGGTCATGATGCCGATGCTCATGCCCTCGGTCATGCCAAAAGTCATGCCGGACATGCTCAAAGCTGTCGAGAGGCGGGTTCCGATGCCGGACTACATGAGAGAGCAGCTCCCGGACCTCATGCCAAAAGCCATGGATAACTTGATGCCGAATATGCTGCCCCTGATCATCCCGCTGCTGACCCCACGGATGATCGAGTATATAAAAACTCACTGATTCTTCGCACAAAATTTTGTGGAAAAAGTCGAAGGAAAAGTGTCAGTTCCTTCGACTTAATTTTTGAGCTGATCCTAAAACTCAAAATTACTTCTTTTCGTCTCGTATCACTAAGTAGAATCTCACTGGGGAACTTCTCTGCAATCCTTGCTGAATATAGGAAACACCTGTGTCAAGAAGGGCACAAAGGATCAAGTCTAGAATCAAGATCTCATTGAAGATATATTTAATATTAAAAACTTTAACATTTGTAATAATCCGCCTATATACTCCTTTTATTTTCACCTTAATTTCAAGTGATAACTTCTATTTTCATGTAAGTGCCCGAAAAACAAGAATTTCCTTCATTTTTTATCTAAGAGCTGATCCCAAAACTAATTTAATTTTCACATTTATAAGAACTTCAAAAACATTTCCAGAATTCGAAGACTAATTGAGTACTCCAAATTTGGATTTAAGGAAGGAGTTCTGATTTTTAGGATCAGCTCTAATTTTTTCTTTTTTCGTTTAAAATCGTTATCATTTAAACGTGCCTATACGTTTGAGTTAAATTTCATCCAAAAGAATATGTAATGCATTTTGAAAATAGATTTCGAGTAACCCTATATTTTGAATATCTGGATTCCCCTATCGATTCGGATCAAATGTGAAAAAAGTATCGGGAACATATAGGCAATTGAAATTTACAGAGCATTCGATATACATTCCTTCGTGTTCATATTGATTTGTATTCCTGCAAGTAAATTTATTTAACTGTGAAGTAATAATAGTTTAAGTGTTGTATGAAAATAATTAATGATTTCTTACTATTAGGTACCATAGTGCTTGTTTTACTTATCAGCGATAGTATCGGGTATGCTGTAATTGCAGGAGCTTTAACAAGATATATACAAATTAGAGCTGCGAAGAAATAAGAAGTAAAACCAGAATAAAGAGGCATATGCAATTTATTCCATGATGTTAAGTAATGGAAACTGTAAGTCTTGATCGGTTTAAGGAGTATGTGACCAGAAATAAACCCATCGAATGTGTAGTACAGTTCATTCTCCAGAAGTCTCTTAACGAATGCAGTCTAAAAGAGGTCGTAGATGGACTGATTGTTTTTGGAACATCACGCATTATTTTGCACAGTAGATTACAGGGACAATGACGACTACTATTTGCTGGCATTAACTCATAGTCTGGGCCTTAATAACTCAAAATTAAATTTATCTACATTTGAAAGTTTATTTAAAATGTATGGAACCAACGTAGAGAGTAAATCTCCGAGAATACAATTTTTATGAAGGTATTTAAAGATAAATAACCAGTACTGCGATTCTGAAATAAGTTTATAAAACTTGACTTTTGAATTGATTGACCGATCACGCATTTTCCACTAAATGAGGAAATTATTTTGGAATCGAAGCATTAGCATTTTTTTGTTAGTCCTCTTGAGCGAAGCGGAGCGAGCGAAAAGGACACCGTCCTCCCGAGACGGGACTCGGGAGGCGAAACTCGGGAGTATTAAAAGGACCAGCAGACCCTTTTTTCCGGATCCAGGACCTGACCTCCAGAGGAATTCTTATATAGAAGTGCTTGCATTAAGAATAGGAAAATTACGCACAAAGGAAAGTGCTCAAGAATACGATTAATAAAGAATTCATACTAGTTCACATCATTAAAAAGGAGATTTAAGCTTGGCAGCACAACCGATCTTTATATTACGGGAAGGAAGCAAGAGAACTCACGGTTCCGACGCTCAGCACAACAACATCATGGCCGCAAAGGCAGTAGCTGAGGCAGTGAGGACCACTCTTGGACCCAAGGGTATGGACAAGATGCTTGTAGACTCGATGGGAGACGTCGTCATCACCAATGACGGAGCAACCATCCTCAAAGAAATGGACATCGAGCACCCAGGTGCAAAGATGATCGTAGAAGTCGCCAAGACCCAGGATGCCGAGGTAGGGGACGGAACCACCACTGCAGCCGTGCTCGCAGGAGAATTCCTGACGAAGGCGGAAGAACTGCTGGAAAGCGGGGTACACCCCACTGTGATCGCAAGCGGCTACAGGCTTGCAGCAACCCAGGCTGCAAAGATTCTTGACACGGTTACCATCAGTGCATCTCCCGAAGATACCGAGACTCTCGAGAAAATAGCAGGTACAGCCATCACCGGAAAGGGTGCAGAGTCACACAAGGCTCACCTTTCAAAGCTTGCAGTCCATGCGGTTAAGTCCGTTGTCGAGAAAAGCGAAGATGGGAAGATCACTGTAGACATCGAGGACATAAAGACCGAAAAGAGACCCGGTGGCAGCATTAAGGATTCCGAGATTATCGAGGGTGTAATTGTCGACAAGGAACGAGTCCACACCGCCATGCCGGAAGTCGTAAAAGATGCAAAGGTCCTTCTCTTAAGTGTTCCAATCGAACTCAAAAAGACAGAAACCAAAGCCGAAATAAAGATCACCACCCCTGACCAGATGCAGCTTTTCCTTGACCAGGAAGAAGCCATGCTTAAGGAAATTGTTGACAAAGTGATCAGGACAGGCGCAAACGTGGTATTCTGCCAGAAGGGGATTGATGACCTTGCCCAGTACTACCTGACAAAGGCAGGCATTTTCGCCATGCGCAGGGTAAAGAAGAGCGACATGGACAAGCTCTCCAGAGCCACAGGTGCAAGGGTTATTACCAACCTGGACGAAATCGAGGAGGCAGACATCGGCTATGCAGGCCTTGTGGAAGAAAAGGATGTCACCGGTTCCAGAATGACCTTTGTCACAGGCTGCAAGGACAGCAAAACCACCTCTATCCTTCTCCGCGGTGGAACGGAGCACGTAGTTGACGGCCTTGAGAGAGCCCTCGAAGATGCCCTCAGAGTTGTCGGCGTTGCTCTCGAAGACCAGAAGATCGTAGTTGGCGGCGGCTCACCTGAAGTCGAACTCGCTCTCAGGCTCAAAGAATATGCAGCAACCCTCAAAGGCAGGGAACAGCTTGCAGTTATGAAGTTCGCCGAGTCCCTCGAAGTAATCCCCCAGACCCTTGCTGAAAACGCAGGACTTGACCCGATCGACATGCTCGTAGAAATGCGCTCCCAGCATGAGAAGGGCAACAAGAAGGCAGGACTCAACGTCTACACAGGTAAGATCGAGGACATGTTCGAAAACAATGTTGTCGAACCCCTCAGGATCAAGACCCAGGCAATCAACGCAGCTACCGAAGCAGCAATCATGATCCTCAGGATCGATGATGTAATCGCTTCCTCCGGCGGCGCAAGAGCTGGCCCAGGCGGAATGCCAGGCGGCGAAATGCCCGAAGACATGATGTAAAGATACTAAACTAAACTGGAGGCTCCCGGAAAATCCCAAATTTTCCGGACCCTTCTTTTAGGAATCTGTTTTTCGGAATCCATTTTTGGAATATATTTTGGAATCCATTTTTGGGATCCATTTTTGAAACCTATTTTTGGAATCTATTTTTGAAACCTATTTTAAAAAGGGGTTTTTACGGTGAGAAATAGAGATCTGTTTTCAGAATAATTTCCGGAACAGGAATAATTTTTAGGATAGGTTCTTTTGTTTCTGGAAAACTCGTTTGAGAAATCAATTCAAGGAAAAAGTAAAGAAAAACGTTTTTCAGGAAGAGGAAGCCGCATTAAGGCCGGATATCTATTAAAAGAAGTTACAGATTCCGGAAAATAGATTTCAGATTGAAATCCGGCGCAGGAATTTAACTATTTGATGAAATTTTTACCTGGCTTCGTAACAGGAGATTTCCCTTGCATCTACTCTCACTGCTTTTCCGATTTCATTTGAGATAACATTTTTCACCCTTGCCATATGCCGGCATTCAAGTTGAATGCGGGCTGAAAGAGATTCTCGTTCTTCAATGTAGAGATCATTTGAGCTAACAAATGAGTGAACAGAAACCTGCTTTTGAATAACCTTTGCTATGAGCCCCGAAGTCCCATCAGTAAGGTCCTGAAGACTCGTAGAAGTCAGGAGAACGTTATCTCCTGCGTTGAGCCCCAGTACTCCGAAGAAGTTCTGCGGATTCCGGATCTCAAGAGTCCTGAGCTCGTGTTTTTTCAGGATTTCAATCACGGAGTCGGCAATTCCTGTTAACGCGATGTACTCCATGGGATCACCCGTACATTGGGAACTCCTTTTTGACTTCTCCCTTCCGCTCGGTAGCCTGAACATCTTCAGCAAGCTTCTGGAGCTCGATTTCTATACGCTCAGCCTGTTCTATAAGCCTGTCAGTGCTGACCGAAAGTCCGTACAGTTCGTTAAGGACTCCAATAACGGCAGAAGCGGCTCTTGGGTCAGGGTTCTGGGTCCTTGTAGCCCCGAGCAGACTGATCGCAGGAATCCCGCGCAGCAGGCATTCGGCCATTACGCTCCCTGAAATCCCGGAAATAGTCCCCATCTGGAAAATTTCCACCTTGTCTCTGATTTTATCCAGCATTTCCGGAGTAGTAGCCGCCCCGAAAACCTTATGTCCTCCATCCATAATTGCAATTCCTGCAATGGAAGCAATCTCTCTGACATTGATAGACTCAGCCCAGTCCACGAGAGCATTACTTACATCATAGGATACAGAATGGCTGATCGGAATATCGGAGATGACTATGATGAGATTGTGCTCCACATTTTCGTAAATCCTTACAGGCATATTTATAAGTCCTTCATAAAGCACTGCAATTGAAGGAAAATACCTGGACTCGATGGAGCCTATATACTCCATATTCATCTCTTCTATCATGTGTTGACTTGCAATATTCCCCACAAGCCCGATTCCGGGAAAACCTTCAATCAAAATAGGGTTTTTTGACTGCACAGGTTTTGTAATAATCTTCACGTCGTTGTTGTCGTAGTCTGTAGTAGTTGACAGAAGAACCACCTCAATGAAATGAAACCCCTATGATTATATCTGACCTAATCCTAAATAAACAAGTTTCTCGCCAGCCCGGGTCTGCGTTACCGTCTGCACAGACATCGACAAAAAAATATCGACGAATCCGGGATTCTGAAAGCCATAACCCTCTTTTTTATTAAAAGAGAATCCTTTTAATATATATCTTTTCTCATGACAGAGAAAAAATAATTCAGATCAGGAGCGTTTATTCTGATTATTACCTCCTCCACCCAATGTCTTCTAAATACAAACTGCATTGATACCGGGAGAAGAAAAGGGAAAGGAAAAGAGTTTCATAGAAAAAAAGGAAGATAACAGGAAAGAAATGAAAGAAGGGCAGAACAGAAACTGGAAGAGCATTCCACAAAAGCATTCGTAGAAAGATAAAAGCCAAATGCAGGAGGAATCGATTCATGGAAAAACCAATTCTCTATCTGGACAGCGTAGGGGAAGAAAACACAGACGCAGTTGTTGAAGCCGCAGCAAAAAGAGCCGCAGAACTTGGGATATCCCACATCGTAGTTGCCAGTACCAGCGGAAAAACCGCCCTCAAAATGGCAGAAGCAGTAAAAGGCAGCGGCATAAAAGTAATTGGAGTAAGCCACCAGTACGGCCAGAAGGAAAAAGGTGAATGGGAAGTCGAAGCAGAGTACGAAAAGAAGCTCGAAGAACTTGGAGCGGTAATTACCACCCAGTCCCACATGTTTTCAGGAATAGAACGTTCAATCACAAAGAAGTTCGGAGGTTACTCGAGGCTTGAGGTAATTGCCGATACCCTGCGTTCCCTATTCGGAAAAGGCTTCAAGGTAGCCATAGAGGTTGCCATTATGGCAGCAGACTCGGGCTATATCCCGGTCTCTGACAACACAGAAATCATAGCCATAGGAGGCACGAGGCAGGGTGCAGATGTGGCTCTTGTGCTGAGGCCGGCTCACAGCAACGACTTCTTCTCCCTTCAGGTAAGGGAAATTATTGCAATGCCACGGGCAAAAGAAGACTGAACTGGAAAAAGAGATTAAAGGAAAGAAGGAATGGGAAGAGGAGGGACTATAGTTTAGACATAGGCATTAAACTTAATTCGCTTAATATCCTGTGATTACGAAAATACGGAAAGCAAGAAAAAACCCGCCAACATTTTTAAATAGTTCCCTTGAGCGAAGCTCCCAACTCTAACCCTATAAATTAATCTGCTTGAGCGAGAGAAGAGAGTGAAACGGGCCGCGCATCGTCGAGACGCAACTCGAATGTTCCAGCTTGAAGTCGATCTTCTCTATCATCGAAATCCACCCTCTGTTATCCTTTTCAGGCTCTCTTTTGAATGCCCTTCAATGTGGTACCGCTCGTCCAGGTATCTGGACATAACTTTTGTTTCAAACTTTACCCTTAGAGGTTCATCGGCCTCTAAAATGATCCCGTTACGTATGATGTTATACGTCAAAAGAAGAGGTGAATCATTGAGCACCACAAGGTCTACATTGTTAGTTTTAAGGAGACCTGTAAGTTCGCTTATTAATTCCAGTTGAAGGTCAAAAACGTCCTCTTGTAAAAGAGTATCATCAAAAAGCACAGCAATATCTATGTCGCTCAGGCTGTTAGCTTCTCCCCGGACAGTTGAGCCGAAAAGATAGGCTAATGTAACATACTCAACTCTGGAGAAAAATTCCCTTAGCTCCTGTTCAAGCTGTTTGAGATTTAATTGTGGCATAGCAGGCGGCATATCATCAATCACCTATGACTTTATGCTTACCACTGTTTATAATTTGTGCAGAAAAGGTGTCTCTTTCTACCTTATCCTAATCTCCTGCCAGCCCCCAAAGATAAATATATCTGAGAGGCATCTATACCCCCGGCATGTCAACGATATTTGAAATTCTCGATAAAGATGCAGGCGGCAGGATAGGAAAACTCAGGACCCCCCACGGGACTGTTGAGACTCCTACAGTGATGCCTGTAATAAATCCGAACATCCAGCTTATCTCCCCGAAAGAAATGAAAAGCTTCGGGGCTGAAATTCTTATCACCAATTCCTATATCATCTACCGGAAAGAAGAACTGCGAACTGTCGCCCTGGAAAAAGGACTTCACGGGCTCCTGGGTTTTGACGGGCCGATAATGACAGACTCGGGCTCTTTCCAGCTTTCAGTATACGGGTCCGTGGAAGTTACAAACGAAGAGATCCTCGGTTTCCAGCAGAAAATCGGGAGCGATATCATAGTCCCCCTTGATATCCCGACTCCTCCGGACGTCCACTTCAGAAGGGCGGAAGAAGAACTTGCAGTCACTGCCGAACGCCTTGAAGCTGCCCGCAAATTCGTTCAAGGCGAACAGCTCCTGGCAGGCCCGGTTCAGGGCTCGACTTACCCCGAACTCAGGGAAAGGGCTGCCTCTCATTTAAGAGACCTGAACTTTGAGGTTTATCCCCTGGGAGCGGTCGTCCCGCTAATGGAGTCCTATCGCTATGCAGAGCTTGTGGATGTAATTGCCGCATCCAAAAAAGGACTTTCTCCAACTTCCCCTGTGCATCTCTTCGGGGCAGGGCACCCCATGATGTTTGCTCTCGCAGTCGCTCTTGGCTGCGACCTTTTTGACTCGGCAGCTTATGCCCTGTATGCAAAGGACGGGCGTTATATTACTGCGAGCGGGACATATCACGTCGAAAAACTAAACTACCTGCCCTGCTCCTGCCCCATCTGTTCCAGATATACTGCCGACGAGTTGAAAAAAGCCGGAAATAAGGAAGAACTTCTCGGAAGACACAACCTTTATGCAACCTTTGCGGAAATCCGGCTGATCAAGCAGTCCATCAAGGATGGAAAACTGCTCGAACTTGTTGAACAGCGCTGCCGTGCTCATCCGAAACTTCTTGACGGGTTGAAAAGGCTCTACACTCACTCTGCATGGCTGGAACAGTTTGACCCTGCAACCAAGGGCACATACTTTTACTGCGGGCCGGAATCCGCCTCAAGACCGGAAGTCCTGCGTTTCGGAAAGCGGCTGGAAAGGTTTAGCCTTAAAGGATCGGCAATTATCCGCACAGCTCCCGTAAAAGGAGAAAAGGATTATGACCGAATCCTGACGTTCAAAGCTCCCTTCGGGGCGTTTCCTGCAGAAATGGAAGAGGTATACCCCTTCAATGCCGAGGTTCCGAAGTTCCCGGACTATGAAGCTCTTAGCACGGCTCTCTCAAATACCCTTAAATTGATGGACCTGAACCCCAGAGCAGAATTTACCTTTATCTGCGAAAAGGAGTTTGAGCACCCATTAATTGAAGAAATCGGAAAGAAAGCAAAACTCATATACAGAGAAGCCTGGAAAAAAGAATAAACATCTAATAGCCCCCTTAGGAGCCAGGATTTTTTATGGATTCTAACAGCTCCAGGGGTTCTCATTCATCTCATAAACTCCTCAGTTACCTTCTTGGAACAGAATTCTCCTGAAAAAGAGAAAAAGGAAACTTTTTTGAGATGCCAATGTTTATAGGACTAACTGTAAAACCCCTGATAACACTAAAAACCTGACAATTCCAGAAATACAACCAACCCTCAATACAAACCAGAAAATTACAGGTGAAACTATTGTCCCTTACAGCAAGAATCGGGGAGCTCAGCCCCTACCTTCGGCTGCTGAGACCCGAACTTTACTACATGGACCTGACCCTCCCCGCCGCAAGCGCGATCCTTGCTTCCTACCTGGCAACCGGAGGGCTGCCCTTACTTGTCCCTTTCCTGATTGCCGTTATAGGAGGCTTTGCGGCCATAACCAGTTCATATGTTTTCAATGACTGCTGCGATGTCGATATCGACACCATCAATATCCCGGACCGTCCACTTCCAGCCTCGAGAGTTTCGAAGAATTCGGCGATGATGTACGCCCTCTTGCTTTTGCTTATCGCAGGTGCCGCAGCCACGTACCTGAACCCGGAATCCCTTGTAGTCCTCTTTATCGCAGCTGCTACTATCACCGTTTACTCAATCTTTGCAAAGCGCAGCACCTTCCTGAGCTTTCTTCCAGTGGGGATATCCTACGGCCTTGTCCCTGTGGGCATCTGGCTTGCATTTGACCCCGCCGGGATTTTGAAGGGCGGCGACGGAGTTATCCTTCCTCTTCCTGCAATCTGTTTCGGGCTTATGATGTGCGTTACGGACTGGGCTTTTACTCTGGGGGGCGTTGCCAGAGATGTGGAAGGAGACCGGCTAAAAGGAGCCCCGACAATGCCCGTAACCTTTGGAATTCCCTTTACCGCAAAGTTTGTGACCTTCTGGTGGATTGTCGGGGTTATTGCTTCAGTTACAATAGGCTGGTCAGCCAGACTAGGGCCTGTCTTTTTTGCAGGGGCTCTCGCCTCAGGGCTCTGGATGCTTGCCCAGTGCTTTGACTTTATAAAACACCCGACGCCTGAGAGGGGAGGCGCGCTTTTCCTTAACGGCTCAAACTACAGGGCAATAATGTTCGGGTCAATGATCCTGGACGTGGTGCTCTGCATATATCTTGGATCTTATACCTCCATTCTCTGGTGAAAAAAGGATCGGAAAAAAATGGATGCGGACATTATTGTAATCGGGGCGTCCCCTGCAGGACTCATGGCTGCCAGAAACGCCTGTGAAAAGGGCGCAGATGTCCTTTTGCTGGAAAAAAAGGAAGAGATAGGAAATCCCCCCCACCCTGCAAACTCTTTTTTTAAAGGGATGCTTGACAGGTGCGGGGAAAAGGCAGACCCGTCTTATGTTGTGCACTACCTCAAAGGAATGAAGATCATCTCTCCGGGAGGACGTGAGGTAATAGTAGAGACTCCAGGCTATTCTATTGACAAAGCAAAGTTTGACCGGTTTTATGCTGAAAAAGTAATGAAAACCGGAGTTGACATCAGGAGAGGAATAGAAGCAAAGGATATCTGGAGAGAAGGAGGGGAATTTGCTGTCAGCACTTCGGCGGGGAGATTCAGATCGAAACTTGTAATCATATCCGACGGCATAAATTCGAAAATGGCTTCTCTTCTGGGCCTGAAAACAATGAAACACCCGGAAGACATTGCCTGGGGAATTGAGCTGGACGTAAAGGCTCCCGGGCTCGGGAAGCCTGAAATGTTTGAGTACTATGTAGGAAACCATGCCCCCGGCTGGAAAACCACCTATGCGCCCAGAGGAAGCGATAATGCCGCGATCGGAGCATATGTGCGCAGGTGCGGGAAGGACGCAACTCCGTACCTGAATGCCTGGGTAGAGCGCTTCAAAAAACTTAAAGAGCTCGAGGAACTTGAGGTTGTAAGAAAACTTTCCGGAGGAGACCCTATCGTTACCATCCCGGGAGAATACATAACGGACGGGATAATGATAGTCGGAGGGGCTGCAGGGCAGTCCGGGATAGGCTATGCAATGAGGGCAGGCCAGATCTGCGGGGATGTGGCGGCAGGTGCTGTAAAAAAGGGAGACGTCTCAAAAAGTGCCCTTTCGGAATACCGGAAAATCTGGGAAAAAGAGTTTAAGGTCGAGCACCACATTGGCCGCATGGGGCTTGAGACCCTAAGGAAGATGACGGACAGGGAAATCGATGAGATGGCAAAGGTATTTGAAAAAGAAGACCTCTCCTTCATCCACGGAAGTTCTTTTGAACAGGCTCTGCAGGTTTTTACATTCATGCTCAGGAAGAAACCCTCAGCCATGTTGAACTACAGAGCATTCCTGAGGAATAAGTAAACTGAGAACAAACCAGAGAAAGCTGGAAATGATAGAACTGAAATAAAAAAATAAAACGGAAAATAAAACGGAAAATAAAACGGAAAATAAAACTGAAACAAAGCGGAAATAACAAAAAGGAAAATAAAATTGAAATAAAGAAAAGTCCGAACAAATAGATCCGAAACTACGGAAAGGAAAAAATACCGCCAGAAAGCCAGATGCAGGGAAAGTATGCAGTACGAGTTTTATAAAAATCCCCTTTTCAGGGTTTATGCTGAAATCGAAGATGGGTGCTTGAAGATGAAAACCGGAGGGATAGCCTCTCCGCTCATGAAAAAAGTCCTTACTGCAAACATCTCGATCTTTGACGGCGAAAAGCCTGCAAACGTAGAAGCTGACCGCCTGATCTATTCTACCTGGATGCCTCCGATTCCGAGTCCGGGTTTTGACCGGCTTGTCAGGAGCCAGATGTCATCAATGTTCGGGAAAAATATGCCTGACCAGGTAACAATCTCAATTACCGAGGACTGCCCCAACAACTGCATCCATTGTGCCCTCCCCGACACAAAGAACAGGGCGAAGCTTGCACCCGAAACCGTCAAAGGTGTAATCGATCAGGTGCTCGAAATGGGCACAACCTTTGTGATCTTTGATGGGGGAGAACCCCTGACCTATCCGGGTCTGGAAGCCCTGATAAACTACGTTGACCCTGATAAAGCCATTACTGGTATGTTCACTTCAGGAGTCGGGCTGACCGAAGAACGCGCAAGAAGCCTGAAAGCTGCCGGGCTGTATTCCCTTACGGTCAGTTTTGACAGTGCGTATGAAGAAAAGCACGATTATGTAAGGGGCAGGAAAGGAGTTTTCAAAAGCGCAGTTGAAGCAGTCAGAAACGGACTTGCTGCAGGGCTGCTTGTAAATATATATGTGGTGCTTTCAAGGGATAATGTCAATGAGCTTAATGAACTCTATACCCTTGCAACGGAGCTGGGAGTCCATGAACTCTCCTTCTATGAGATAGTGCCGACAGGCAGGTGGATGGACCATGCTTCCGAGATCATGACCCCAAAAGACCTCCGAAAATTTGACAATTTTGTGTCCAATGCAAGGGAAAAAAACGGACCCAGAATTTTTCCGATTCCCCAGATTATGAGGACTACAGGCTGTATGGCAGGCAGAAAGTGGCTGCATATAACGCCTGAAGGAAATGTTCTCCCCTGCGCCTGCATCCCTATCCCCTATGGAAATGTCCACAGGGACAGGATAAAGGATGTCTGGAAAAAGATCAGGGAAGACCCCGCGTATAATGCAAAATGCTGCCTTATGAGAAACCCCGAGTTCAGAGAAAAATACCTGAAGCTTCTGGAATGAACTTCACGCTTTTTAAAACAAATTTCATATTTTTGAAGCAGGCAGACCAAATTCAGAGCTTATTTTATTTCGAATTTTCTTTTTTTCGCATGCCCAAGAGGTTACCTGCACAGCAGAGAAGGTAGAAAAATTAGCTGCCGAAGACAGAAGAATTAGCTATTAAAGGTAAAAATCCCAGCCGTGCAAAAATCTACGAACAAAATTAGCCGTGAACAGGAAGCGGCTAAGAATGAAAGCTTACAAAAAAAAGCCGGTAAACATTAAAAAAGCCGGTCAATGTCAAAAAAACCAGTCAACGTCAAAAAAGCCAGCATTAAACAGGCAGCAGATTCCGGCACTGCACCGGCAAAAGAAAAAAGAGTGCAGATAAAGGTTTGAGCCCTTCACCTGCCATGGAAATTAGAAATCCAGCGAACAAATCTATTCTATAATTGATTAGACTAAACCGGACCGCTGAAGAGTCATCAGGTCTTCGGTAGTGAGCTTTGCCCCGCCCTTGAACTTCTCGAAAATGGATTTGGCGTCCTTCTGAAGTTCGGACTTGACGACACGGGACTTTCCGTCCTTGTCTTTCTTCTTAAGCTTGAAGATTTCTTTATCGAGATCCCTGATTTCCTTCTGGGCATTGATGAAAATCTTGTGCTGTTCGTCAGCTGCTTCCTGGGCTTTTACAAATTCGCGGTGTGCGATGTCCGACTCTGCCCTGGTCCTGTCAGCTTCCTTGAAGGCGGTAATCATTTTCTCGTGGTATTCCTGGGCCTGCCTGGCATACTCGGCAAGTTCGTTGTGGAACTCCGAAGCTTCGTCCCTGATCTTCTGGGCTTCGTCCAGAATGTTTTTCAGTTCGAGGTTGCCCTCAAGCTGGACTTTTTTAACCTGGTACTGTTTCTGAAGCTGGGTGATCTTACCAACGAGTTCCCTTTCCTTGCTGGTGCTAAGGACTTCGGTCTGCTGGGTGAATTCAAGACGGTCGATGTCTTTCCTCAGGGCTTTGATTGAGGGGCCACCAAGGTTGTTCTGCTTTCTGATGGAATCTGCCTTTGCAAAGAGTTCATTTGCTCTGGCATTGGTCTCATCGCGCTTGTTCTTATATTCACTGACCTTCTCGTTGATCTCGTCCCTGAGAACTTTCAGTTCCTGGGCTTCGTTGATAAGGTCTTTCGTCTTCTTGTTAAGGTCGTTGCGCTTAGCGGCAAGAGCACTGGCCTCAGCGTTCAAAGTGTTCCTTTTTTCCTTGGATTCTTCAGAAATGTCCTTCAGATCTGATCTTTTTTTCTGCAATTCCTTTAGCATCTCTTATTGTGCCTCCCGGTCCAGCAAAAAAGCTGGCATTTTAGTAGTGTTCGATGTCGACATGCTGTGCCTGATTACAACATTGATAAGAAAGAGATTCAAGAACAGGGATCACGGCTCTAAGATCTTTTATTGTTATAACCACGTCCGCATATTCCCTAAGGATGGGCTTTGGATTGAAAGCTATGGCAAACCCTGCTATCTCAAAGATACAGGCATCATTTGCGCCGTCCCCGACAACCACACACTGCTCGGGCCTGACATTGTAGAGCCAGGCCAATTCCTCGAACACCTTTGCTTTGGAGTCGCTCTGTGTGACAGGACCGACAACTTCGCCCGTGAGGCAGCCGTCTTCCACAAGCAGTTCGTTAGAAACGACGAAATCAATACCAAGCGTTTTACCTACCCTTTCGGCAGCAATGGTAAACCCACCGGAAATCATAGCAGTCTTATACCCTCGTTGTTTAACGTACAGAACAAGTTCAGCTGCTCCAGGCATAAGATTGATCTGATTTACGGCATCCAGGGCGGTTTCAAGGGGAAGCCCCTTAAGAAGTCGGACCCTTTCTGCAAGCGCTTGCTCGAAATCGAGATCTCCATACATCGCTCTCTTCGTAATCTCCTCTACCTTGCTAACAACACCTGCGGCCCTGGCGAGCTCATCGATGGTCTCAGCGTCTATAAGGGTGCTATCCATATCAAAAACAATAAGTTTGTTTTCAGTAGAATTATGCATAGGACAGTTCACGCAATCAAAACCTGGACCTGAATATCTATAGACATAGCGGGACAATTTCCCGAAAAAGGGCATGCCACCCGAAGCACCGTTTTCAGCGGTACCCCCGCAGCCTGATGTATATGCGCCCTAACATTAAAAGCCCACCAACGGATAAAGTTCTTCAAATTATAATGCGGGTTTCGCGAAACAAAACCACAAAACAACAGCATTGATGTCAACGTTTTTGAGTGAAATAAATCACATCCCTTTTAAGCTTTTCGGAGGACCCGCAAAAGATACCGAATAATGATTATAAATAGGACACAAATATATAAAATAAGGGTGATATGAGAGAGAGATTGCCAAAAGGATTATAAACCCTTTAGGAATTCCAGTATTGAAGAAAAAGGTCAACACAGGATTTTGAGAAAAATGGTCAACATAGGCTTTATAAAAATGGGCAACCTGGGAATGAGCCAGGTTATCAATCTGATCCAGGATGAAATTGCAGCGCGCGAGGGAATCACCGTAAGAGTATTCGGTACTGGTGCCAAAATGGGCCCTGCCGATGCTGCAGAGACTGAAAGCTTCAAGCAGTGGAATGCTGACTTCGTGGTAATGATCAGTCCTAATGCAGCAGCGCCGGGCCCTACCGCAGCCCGTGAAATCTGGAAGGACGTTCCTTGCATCGTAGTTTCAGACGGTCCCACAAAAAAGGAAGCCCGCGAGGCTTTTGAGCAGGAAGGTTTCGGATACATCATCCTTCCGGTAGATCCCCTCATCGGAGCAAAGAGGGAATTCCTCGACCCCGTAGAGATGGCATCCTTCAATTCCGATGCTATGAAAGTGCTTTCTGTCTGTGGTGTTGTAAGACTTATCCAGGAAGAGCTCGACAGAGTAACAGAACAGGTAGCATCCGGAAAGTCAGGAAAAGACCTCGAACTTCCGCACATCTTCGCAAAACCAGAGAAATGCGTTGAACACGCAGGCTTTGCAAACCCTTATGCAAAGGCAAAAGCTCTTGCTGCCCTTCACATGGCTGAGAAAGTCGCACAGGTTAACTTCCCTGCTTGCTTCATGTTAAAAGAAATCGAACAGGTCTGCCTCACAGCCGCAGCCGGGCATGAAATCATGGGAGCTGCAGCAATACTTGCAACTCAGGCAAGGGAAATCGAAAAGTCCAACGACACAGTCTTCAGACAGCCCCACGCAAAGAACGGAACCCTGCTGAAAAAGATCAAACTATACGAAAAGCCAGAGTAAATACCGGAAAACTCTCCCCGGTTTTAAAACTCATACCCTGGATTTCATCAAAAACTGGAGGAAATGGAAAAATGTCCCTCTCAAACCTTGAAAAAGAGGTGAGGGGCAAAATCCTCCAATAAAAAGCAGTTCTTTTTTTCCTTTTCTTTATAGAATGTTTTTGTAATCTTCTTCAGATTCATTTTTTTGCATGTTCTACTTCTTCCAGCACGGAAGTATATTCCTGAAAGACGGAGGGAAGATCAATTGTAGCCAGAAGGTCCACAATCCCCAGAGCCGCAATAACTTTCCCGTCCTTTGAACGGATGGGAGCAACTACCACATGTTTTCCACGGTACATGCCTTCTGCGGGAACTTCATGAGCAACTTTGTTGGTCTTTAACACCTCTTCGAGTACGGGGCCTGTATAGTCCCTGTCAAGGACCTTTCCCTTTTCCAGGCGAAGCCCTTTTCGTTTGAGGCTTCTGATGGTGGTAGGGAGTCCCGTTAGCGAATGAACTGCAGCTGCTATTGGCTCAAGATCTTCAGGACCTGAATCTTCTGATATAGATAGGGAAATAATGTTTTCACCCCCAAAAAGTACTTGGCGACCGGTACAGGCAAAAAACGGGAATTTCAGAAATTAAAAAATTGAGCCCCATTTTTCTGCCATATTTAGAATATATTTTTCCAAAGAATATATAATCACTCCTCATTCTCAAGCGCTTTTATGAGCGCTTGCTTATGCAGTTCTCCAGACTCGTGAATCCCCCCCATGTCGCCCCTGGAAGCCCGGCAGGGATAGTGCTGGACCAGCAGCCCGGCTTTAGGAGGGGCATCTTTTACCGGCATCCCAACAATCTCCTTTGCCATATACCATGTACTTCCACATGGAGCGCCTTTTACAACCTCAACTTTAGCTATTTTCCCGTCCTCCGTCTTAACTTTCAAGATGGGAGACCCGAAAATCTCAGCAAAAGGACGGTTAGCAGAATTGGGTTCGAGAGTGCAGCAAATTTCATCCACCTCTATGTCCATTCCGGAAGCTTCGGAAATTCTTTTAAGTTCTGGAACAGACGCCCTGGAAGCCCCTCCCGGCACTATCAAAGAGCGCACCCCGGCTTCTGCGGCAAGTTTTGCAATTGCTGAGGTCAGGTCAGGATGCAGGGAATAGGTAACCACAATGTCGGCAGAAAAGACTTCCCGGTCGAAATTCAGGTTTTCCAGAAACTCATCCGGCTCCTCGATGAATACGGGCACGAACTCGGGCAGATCGGCAGTTACAACTGAAAAATCACTGTGTTCCTTTACAGTTTCAATAAGGCGGTGCCCGTACTTGCCCCGTGTGATAACTCCTATTACGGTCATTACTTTAAGCTATTTTTAATGTTTACATAAATAGATACTCATTTTATCTCCGCCTTTAACATTATCTCTGCCTTTACACGTCAGCTAGCCGGAGCTTTCTGTAGAGTATAAATACAGATAGTGCGTTTGAATGAAAACTGTGAAGAAAAAAATAAGAAAGGCGGTCCTTATGCGAGGCAAACTGATCACACTTGAGGGTATTGACGGTTCAGGCAAAAGTACGGTTGCAAAAAAACTTCAGGAAAACCCTGAACTTCGGGTTTTTGAGCCGGTCTTTACCAGAGAGCCGACACGAGGTACCCTAACCGGAAATGCTGTCGAAAATGCCATTCGGTCGGATACCGACCAGCTTGCTGAACTCTTCCTTTTCACAGCTGACCATGCCGAGCACCTGGCAAAGCTTGTAAAGCCTGCCCTTGAAAACGGGAAAACCGTGATTTCGGATCGTTATTCCGACAGCCGCTATGCATATCAGGGGATAACCCTTAAAAATCGCCTCGAGAACCCGCTTGAATGGGTAAGGAACCTTCACAGAGGCTGGACCGTTGTTCCGGACCTTACTATTCTCTTTGACATCGAACCCGAGATTGCAGTTAAACGCTGTGGGAAACGGGGAGAACAAACTAAATTCGAAAAGATAGAATTCTTGCGGGGAGTCCGAGAGCTTTTCCTCAGACTTGCCGCAGAAGAGCCGGACCGTTTTATAGTGGTCGACTCTTCCGGTTCTCCGGAAGATGTGGAAAAAACAGTGGTGAAAAAAATTCTCGACTTTGTCCAAAGGGGTTAAACAAGATATTGCCGGGACTTGAAAACCAAATAATCGGACATGAAAAGTAAATAACCCTGGACATGGAAAAAATATAGAACTAAAACCTAAAAATAAAAGAAGAAAGTGAATGTCCGGTTAGAGCTCGTTATCATCTGCAAATTTGATAAGAGCTTCCCCGAGCATCCGGACATGCGAGGGGTTGAGATTGAAACGGGACTTTTTCATGCCCCCACGCTCTTTTGCGAGCTCTACGTATTCCTTTTCGAAACGGTCGCTGTGCGCCAGAGAGATAGTCATATACCATCCACCTCCCATCTTGATCTCCACATACCCGTCTCCACTGCTTTCTCCGGTGTGTTCTTCTACTGGCTCTTCAATGCTTTCCTCAGGTGCCTTTCTTTTCGCCATACTGTAACCTCGTAAACTCTTTGCTTCAATGCTGAAATCCGATGATCTGGATATAAATCTGCGAATTGGATTATAAAGATACTTAATGCTTTATATACCAGGGCATAAGGCAGGAATAAATCTTTCCCGGAAATTCGTTAATCATCCTTTTTTATCTGTTCAAGCCCCGGATTCATCACTTTCAGAGGGACCGCCCCTGAGTGGATTGCAGTTGCTACCAGAGCGCCCTTTATACCTAGCCTGTCAAGAGCAAAAAGGTCCTCCATACCCCTGACCCCTCCTGCAAGCAGTACATCGTGTACGGAGGTCTCAGCCAGTTTGCGCAGAAATTCCGGGTCAAAGCCCGAAGCTGTTCCGACCCTGTCGAGGTCCAGGAAAATCAGGTCTTTTAAGGGAAACCCGTTAAGAAGCCTTACAATTTCAAAGGGGTCTTCAGGGATCTCAGGGTCCTGTTTCAGGATTTTTCCATGTTTGACATCGATACTGACACTGATACGTCCCGGATATCTGGAAGCTGCGTCCCTGATTACTGCAAGCTTGCCGGTCTCGGTCCCGATAACTGCAGTTCCTGCAATGGAAAGGGCTTTGTCCACATCATTTAAAAAAGAGACTCCAAAATCTAGCATAGTATCTGCCTTTGAACTTACCCCCCGGATAATTTCCGCATTAATATCAAGAGGACCTTTACCCTGCAGCGCATTGAGGTCGGCAATGTAGACTTCCCTCGGGTGTAAAGCTTCCACAATTTCCAGGGGAACTGAGGTCCTGCACACAGCACTCGAATTCGAAACAGGGCGGTAATTCTCCCTTACCCCGCCTTTTGCAAGAACCACGTTACGGTTAAATATATCCATTACAAAGACTACTCGGAACATACTTATTCGATAGTTACATCATCCTATAAAAAAATATAAAATAAGATTTATTGTATAAAAGGATCAATATACATCAAAAAAAATTTAACTTCATATTAACTAGAGGCTTTCTATGAAACTGCTTGTAAGTCCAATCAACAGGGAGGAGGCGATTATCGCTTCTTTAGGCGGCGCGGACATTGTAGATGTCAAAAACCCAAAAGAAGGTTCCCTCGGAGCCAATTTCCCCTGGGTAATCAGGGATGTTAAAGAGGTTGTAAACGGCAGGCAACCGATAAGCGCAACAATAGGAGATTTCAATTACAAACCCGGAACTGCCTCCCTTGCAGCCCTTGGAGCCGCAGTCGCAGGAGCAGATTACATAAAAGTAGGCCTGTACGATATCCAGACCGAGGCACAGGCCCTTGAACTGCTCACAAAGGTCACGCAAGCCGTAAAAGATTATGACCCCTCAAAAAAGGTTGTTGCTTCAGGATATTCGGACTACGAACGTATCAATTCGATTTCTCCTCTCTTACTCCCCGCAGTTGCCGCAGAGGCAGGAGTAGATGTGGTAATGGTAGATACAGGTATCAAGGATGGGAAATCTACCTTCGAATTCATGGATGAAAAGGAGCTGAAGGAGTTTACTGACCTTGCTCACGAATGCGGGCTGGAAAATGCAATTGCCGGTTCCCTGAAGTTCGAAGACCTTCCGGTACTCGAAAGAATAGGTCCCGATATAATTGGCGTCCGAGGGATGGTCTGCGGCGGGGACCGGAGAACTGCGATCAGGCAGGAACTGGTAGAAAAGCTCGTAGCTGAGTGCCAGGTCTGAAAAGTTCTGTTCACAGTAGAGTATCAAACAGTAGAAACCTGTGCTGGCATGTCTTCCCGGCAGGCCGGCCAAAAAATAATTATACACAACCAACTTTTTTAATCTGATGTTTATTCTCGGACATATAGGCATTACCCTGGGGATCTTCTATTTCCTGAGCCGGTTATTGCCAAAAAAGAATATTCCGGTAGATTTTAAGTGGATAGCCTTTGGGGCTCTCCTTCCGGACTTTATCGACAAACCCCTTGGCAGGATAATCCTTGCTGAGACTATAGGCAGCGGGCGGATCTTTGCCCATACCCTCCTCTTTGCAATCCTGCTGGGGCTGCTTGCAGCTTACGCCTTCTACCAGAAAGGCTGGACGGTACCCCTCATTGTTGCAGGAGCTTCATTCTGTCACCTGCTTGAAGACCAGATATGGAACTCCCCTGAAGTCCTTTTCTGGCCGTTTCTGGGCTGGAAGTTTCCAAAAGATACGCTCTCCGGAGGCTTTATCGAATACTTCATGAAAATTTTGAATAATTCATACAATCCGGCTTCCGCTGGCGTATTTATCCCGGAAATAGTAGGTTTAAGCATTATACTCCTCTTTGCGGCAAGTCGGATCAGGTCAAAAATAGAAGCAAAAAATATCAGCTCTCAGACAATGAAAGAAAAAGCAAAAGAACAGGACTAAAAAAGTAGTATCTGAAATGTAGTATCTGAAATCGGTTGATATACATATTTAAAAACCGAAATCTTTCGCTTCACTCTCCTGCGTCTATTAGTCCTCTTGAGCGAGCGAAGCGAGTGAAAAGGACTTCGTGCTCCCGAAGCGAAACTCGGGAAGCGCAACTCGGGAAGCGCAACTCGGGGGCAATTCCGTCAGACTCAAGAACTGTGTTCGTAGATTTTTATGTCAAGGGAATCGTAAATCTTGCACAGAGGCCTATTGTCCTGAGTTTCGGAGCTGTTTCCGGCTGAGGAACTCAGATTATCGGATACTGATTTTTCCTCATTCAGAGCCTCTGAAAAAGTTGTTACGACAAGATAGAAAGATCCGGCCGTGGTGGGATTTTTCAAAGACACTACATCCTCAGGACGGTTTGCAGCGGCTGACCCGGAAGTGGCATAAACCTCAGGAAATGCTTCATATTGGCCCGGACTGCCGGCAGAATTTCCTGAAAACATGAGATCCGCTTTTTCTCCGGAATACAGAACATACGGATATGCGGCTTTTGATCCGGTCAGCCAGTTCATTCCCTCCACCTCATTCTGTGCGACAGCTTCCGAGATACCGCCTGCATACGGGGAACTGAAACAGCTGAAAAACCCTAAAGTCCAGAGAAGCCCCAGAGCCAGGATTGTAGCGACAAGTCCGGGGGTATGCCCCTTCCTGAGAAGAACAATGTAAAGAGAGTACCCCAGAAGCGGGATCTGGGCAAAGATGATGAAACTTAAGTTTACAAATCGGTCAGGAGGGTAAGGAATGAAGGGGTTTAAGAGAAAACCCAGCTCCAGAAAGAACGAAACTATATACAGGAATAAAAAGCGAGGGTACCTGCGGACAAAGTGGTGGCAAAAACGCTTACGGTTCTGCCATACGATTACTGTATTGACTCCAATGAAAATCAACGGGATATAGTACTTGCCGTAATAAAGGTTGAAAAGGTTTATGAACTCGAAAATCCCGGGTTCCATGCTTGGAATCGTGGCAAACCCCGCATCTATCATGGCCTCGATACGCAGGGTAAGAGCCGGGAGAAAAATACCGAAAAACACCGAAGCATACTTTGCGCAGAGCAAGAAGCCTCCCGAAGTAAATGATAGGAAGATAAAGAGAGGAACTATTTTTCCAGAAGAGCTGGAAAGGGGATCCTGAGCGAGATTTTTAAGACTACGGATTTTTTTAATGAGTCCTGACTGCATGGCTTTACCTGCAAAAGTGAGCAGAAAAGCGAAACATACCAGGTAAGTAAAGATAAAAGGATGAGCTAACGGGAGCAAAGGCATCATAACAAGCAAACAAACGATCGAAGCCTTCCTGTTTTTATCGGAGATCGCATTCCACAGCAAGAGAAGATAGATAGGAATAAGGCAGAAACTGAGATAATAGGGGACCGTTGAGACCTGGAAATGTCCGAAGTATGGAATAACCGAGGAAAGGAAAGTTACTGTAACCAGTTTTTCCCGGCTCATAAAGCCCCGGTAAAAGAGAAACATACCGGTAATAAATATAATCGAAAAGAAAACCGGTAAAAAGTAAGATAATGCCTGTGCCTTCATTCCTGAAGCAAGAGACAGAGCTGAGACCAGTAGGGGACCGGTGGGAGAGAGATCTGAAAAGGCAAAAAGTCCTGAGGAGCCGAAAGCTCCTGCATTTTCTGCCAGAGCCGGGTATGAGAATTCGTCTCCTCTGCCTACTGAAGCGTAACCAAGCATATAGGGGACTATTAACACGATAATATGGACAAGTATCAGGGAGAAGACTGCACCGATCTTCCGAAATGCGAGAAGAACAAAGCAGGAAGAAAGGTAGCAAAAGAGCAGGATCAGGTAAAAGCGGAAAGGAAGCTGCTCATAGATATTGACTGCGTAGCCTTCAGGCTGGATTTCTCTGAGAACAAAGAGGCTGTAAACAAGTAATAGCAGAGAAACCGATGTTATCAGATTTAAGATTTTATTGTTGAGTATAGACAATATGTCCCCCATCCTTTCGGAAAGTTACAGAGTCCGGTTTCCGTACCTTTATATAAGAACTTCCTTGAAACAGAGTCTCTACTCCCATAGAGTATACTTTCACAGGCAGCCTGCGGCAGGTAAACTTCCGTTCTCAAAATTTCCTTCTATCCAAAAATTTCTTTATTTTTCTCCTTTTTAGTTTTCGTGTATCCAATCGCTCAACAGATAATTAATAGTTATGCCTGATGCGCAGGTTGACATGCTCATCCTCAACCGAAATAATTTCATCATAGATAAAAATCCTCAAGAATTAAAGGCTTTCGGGTTTTTATATGGTAATCTACAGACCTTCATTATATTTCCATCATTTTTGAGATACATGAATAAGGTCATAAATTTCTGCTCATTAAGAATAGTAAATATCCATTAACTTGAAACAAATAAGCAGCAAACATCCATTAACTTGAAATAAATAAGCAGCAAACATCCATTAACTTGAAACAAATAAGCAGTTCGCTGAAAAAATCCGGAAAGCAGTTGTCCGAAAATTAGATTTTAAGGAACAGGAGTTCGGTTTCTTTACGAATCCGGAAGCCTTTAGACTTCCTGGCTATGTACCTTTACAGGATTAAATATTAGAGGTTGGATCTGTTTAAGGGAACAGAAAACATTCAAGGAGCAAAAAACATTCGGGGTGCAGGAAAAAAAATCCTGCCCTAAATTTTTTTTATGAGTACCGAAAAGTTTCCTTTTAAACACACGCTACTCCCGGATAATCTCTTAAGCATATTTTCTCAACTTCGTTCAGTTTACTCAGGATATGCCGGATCCTCTGTTCAACAAGCCTCCCTTTTATGCACCAGTAAAAGGGTCTTTTATTTCCAAGAGAGGGGAATCTGGCACAGGAGATATCCAGTGGATGGAAATAGAAAATAGTGTGCCCTCTTTTAAGACTCTGAGTAAGCCCGTCAAGTATGAATGAGGACCCCAGGAATCGAAGCATAGGCCCCCCTGATGCAGGAAACTTGAATCCATGTTGACAATAAGCCCATGGAAACTCAATAAAGTTCCGGTCACTGCTTGCTTCAAGTTCGTTTTCCGCAGGATAATAAGGGAAAGACGAAACATTCCTGAGAGCTGAGTCCGTTTTGTTGTAAAAGGAATTCACGGAAACAGATGAATCATACTTAAATCCCAGCTTTTCGAGAGAATCTACCATCCACCCCCCTACCAGAGCGTTTGGTGCTCTGTAGCCGACCAGCTTTTCTCCGCTGATTTTTTCGAGCATTCTCTTTGCAACCAGAGTCCTTTGCTCAAACTCCTCCACACTCATTAACTGTTTTTTTGTTTCAGGGTCGATTTTGCAGGCATGATTCAGCCCGTGGCATGCAAGCTCATGTCCCCGATCTACAATCAACTCTACCAACCCTGGGTAGTGTTCGATGGTATCCGCAACTACAAAAAAAGTAGCATTTATGTTAAACTCATCAAGAAGATTAAGCACCCTTTTTGTGGGCTCACTCAAGAAATCATATCTGCCGTTCCAGTTCTTGAAGAATTCGTCTACATTCCTGTAGACCGAAAACGGAGAACTGCAGACAGAAGGAATATGATACCAATCTTCAAGATCTACAGTAACTGAAAGACTACCGTACATTAAATCCCCTCACTCCGAGCTATATTTGCTTTATTGTGAAACCAGAATGGAAGTTCCACTAAGAATGGGAATTTGGCAACTATGATTCCCCACTGGCTTAGAAAGCCTCCCCAGCTAAAGTAACACCTTTAGAGTATAAAAGATTTTTTGAGATATCAGAAGGAAGAAAAGGGCAAAGAAACACTGAATTAAAGAAAAATTACTGTAACGGCGAGAACAAAATAAAGAAATTATATCATGCAGATAAGTATTAATAGCAGATAATGGGCATACATAGTCTAAGCAGACACTTATTGAAATTCCCAGGCTTCAGGCAAAGCAAGTTTATTCTTGAATTCAATCTTTTTCCCGAAAAGAGAAGCGTAGATTTCCCTGAAGCAAAACAGATAGAAATCTTTTTTGGAAGAATATCCAGAGGTTCAGAAACCAGAACATTTATTTGAGCCGCTAAAACCTCAGACAATCTTGAGTTGTGAACAATTGGAAAAAAGAGATTACTTTTCAAATTTTCAACATATCGAACAAAATCTTACCTTTTTGAGAAAAAGGCAAGCTCAAAAAGAAACCTCTGGCAGACTCCTGAATATTAGTTGTGTTGCCGGAGAGAGAAAAAATATTATTGTAGGGCCCACAGGATCTGGGAAGAGTACTGTAGGATATGAAAAAACCAGAAAAATTATTACTTGATATGGAGGATAAATTCAAAAATTTGAAAAGCTGTTTCCAGCTATTGAAGCTGTTTATCTTGATATCAATACCATATTGAGTTGAGTTTTAAGAAATGTAGTTGAATGGAACAACAGGAAAGTCAGGCTGTAAAGAGAAAAATGCACTTTATTAAAGAAATACGACAGACCGAAGGAAAAGATGGTGCTACATTCATTTTTAGTTGAGTTAGTTGCTCTCCTTTCTATATAAAGAACTATTACAGAATTCCTTCCCATGAAGGTTTACCTGCAGGCATAGACCAACCGCACATAATGAAGAATATTCAGCATAAGAAAAAAGAAGTTATAATGTTGAAATTTCAGGGTTTGAGACTGGCAGAAAGCAGGAATCGTAGAAATCCAATCTGATGAAACGACGGCTTTAGAATCACTCCATTTTAGCCAGCAGAGAGGTGAGTAAGACAGAGAAGTGAAGAAGACAGAAATAATTTAGCTCGAATTCTGTTGCGGAATAATTCTGGAGAAAAGAACAACCTGAATTATTTGTTCATTACTCCTACAGGTTGGACAAAGAGATTACTACGTACCCCAAGATTGCATGAATTTAAAAAACAGATAAAGGAGACCGCTATACTCATTAATTCAACCAGTTAGTTCTCGAAAATTCACGCAACTTTTTCTCTGAGAAAACTGCTTTTTTCGCCTTAAGGCACGTACAAGAATATAAAGTTTAAAAATCTTTATAAAAATGTTTAAAAAAATACCAAAAATATTTTATAATAGAATCACATAAGCTTTAAAGTCAACTCAGCATAACACAAATAAACAAAAATTTCGCAGATGAGTTGATCGGGCTAAAAGCCACGGCTGACAAAAACAGGAAAATTTGACCTGAAAATATCCTGTAATTATAACAACTTTTGAATAAAAGTCCAGAGCCAGAGCTTCTTACGTCCGTCCACTTCCAAAAACCAGCCACTTGTAACAGTGAGAATAGAGAGTGTAAAATCCTCTGCACCGTGTCCGCCCCACAAAACGCAGAGAACCGAATTGGACAGGTTCAAAAATATTACGAAGACGTAATTAGAATTTTTGAATTACCGTATAGACCCGACATAATTAGATATTTGAGATGAGCTTGGTCTAATTAGATAGTTCGGAAAAACATTACGAGACGTAATATGGAATTTTGAGAAATATCTAGGAAAGAGTATACGATTATCCTGGAATTTTTGAGTTTACTCAAATTCTAAATCCAATCTAGAGGCGATACGATGCTAAAAAAGAATCCAGGAACCCTATTCCTGACAGACAATATGCCTTATTTTAACAACCGTATCAACTGTTGGAGAAATATACAACTATTCCGTAGTTTTTTGAGTTTACCCAAATTCTAAATCCAACCCAAAGGTGATACGATGCTAACAATGAAGCAGGAAACCCCATTCCTGAAAACATGCCTTAATTTAACGGCCGTATGTGCTTTGGGAAATATACTATAAACCTATAAAGTTTTTTTAGTATACTCATATTCCAAATCCAACCCAAAGGTGATACGATGCTAAAAAGACAGATAGGAACCCTATTCCTAGTAGCATGCCTTATTTTAACAACCGTACCCGCTGCGTTAGGCGCACAGAATACAATAACTGTAAATCCGACGTCTGGAACAAATGCCCAGACTGCAATTAATAACGCAATAAATTCTGTAGCAGCCGGAGCAACATCAAGCAACCCGGGATATGTTCTCCTTAGTGCTGGTACTTATCAGATAAGTGCACCTATAATTTTGAAATCTAATGTAATACTGAAAGGTGCAGGCGACGGCACAATAATATATGCTACGGGTTCAGTTTGTAACTCCGAGGGATCACCTGCATATGTATTCGGGTCAGGTGTTTCTAACGTTGAAGTATCTAATCTTCAATTCAAAAGTACAGCAACCGGACCAAGTGACGGAGGCCACGGAGACTATCGAAACTGCATAAAACTCACGTCTTCGACTAACAGTAAAGTACACGACATTTTATTCACTCGCTATCTATATGGTGATGGTGTCAGAATCAGTAAAAGTTCTGGAATAAATGTATACAACTGTAGAATAACATCCTCAGGACACGATGGCGTGTCATTTTTGTCCGGCACCAAGGATTCCAGAATGTATAACTGCTATGTTGAGGTTCAGACCAACACCGGTGTCAGGGTAGACAACTGTGCAAATATTGAAGTGGACCACAATACTTTCACAGGTAACGCCGGGTCTGGCTGGTGCTGTGTTGAACTGGAAAATACACTGACAAATGTGAATGTCCATCACAACATTATGCATGATTACAAAGGATCAAGCAGCAGTGCAGGCATTGGAAATGTTAATGCAAAAGGGTCAATTAGCGTTCATGATAATGTTATGTGGAACGTGTCGCCTTACATTCAGGTAGGTACAGGCTCAAACATATTAGGACCATCTGATCACAGCGTTGAGAATTGGGTAGCAAAAGGATACGGATACGGCTCTCCTGGCAGTGTGTCAAGCTCACAGGATACGACTGTAGATTCGACAGCTGGAACAGAGACCCAGACTGCAGTTAATGAAAATGCTGTAACAGAGACAGAAGAAACCGAAGTTGCAACGATCAATAGTCAGACAACAGTTAATGAAAATGCTGTAACAGAGGCAGAAGAAACCGAAGTTGCAACGATCAATAATCAGACAACAGTTAATGAAAATACTGCAACAGAGACAGAAGAAACCGAAGTTGCAACGATCAATAATCAGACAACAGTTAATGAAAATGCTGCAACAGAGACAGAAGAAACCGAAGTTGCAACGATCAATAATCAGACAACAGTTAATGAAGATGCTGCAACAGAGACAGAAGAAACCGAAGTTGCAACGATCAATAGTCAGACAACAGTTAATGGAAATGCTGCAACAGAAACTGCTTCTGAAAAAGTAGTTGGAACTGATAACACATCGTTAAAGGAAGAGAATGCAACAGGTATTGTCATAGACAACCGCCTCAGGGAAGCTTCACCGGATGTCGTTTACCAGGATAAGGTGTACATCGACATAGGAGGCAGGCCTGGAGTAGGAAGGTACAGAGACCTTCTCCTGTTTGACCTGAGCGAATACAGCGATGCTGAAAATATTACCAATGCAACCCTGTCCCTCTACTGGTATTACCCTGACGGACGGGAAAGGCCGGAAGATACGATAGTAGAGATCTACAGACCTGCTGCAGCCTGGAGTCCGAAAAACGTGACCTGGAACAGCAGGGATGCCGGAGTGCTCTGGACACAGCCTGGAGGAGATTGGTTCGATATGAATAATGTCTCTCAGGGAGATACACCGTACGCTACGATAACCCTCAACGGAAGTGATATCCCGGACAACAGGTACTATGAGCTGAACGTAACCGATCTTGTAAAAGAGTACGTCAGCGACGAGTACGAAAATACAGGGTTCCTGATCAAAGCCCGGACCGAAAATGCGGATTACGTAGCATTCTACAGCAGCGAAATTGAAGATGAGAATAAGTGTCCAACCCTGCATATAGAAGAGAAAGTTGTAGCATAAAAACTCTAACTTCAGGAAAAGAACTCTGAAAGGCTGGAAGTACGGGGTAATAAAAACTTCCGTAACCAGCCTTTGAGTTCTTCCAGCTTTTTTATCAGAAGGAAAAAAATTCAGGCTAAAACCTGTGGAAATGAACTTTTTTGCTTTTCTTGCTTAAACAATCTAATATTACAGTCACTAACAAGGTGACATTCATTGAGACCTAATGGAATGGCTGTAGATGGAGAAAATTCATAGAAGATAATTTTAGATCTAAGTGAGAATAAAATTTTATGAAGATCTGGGCTCAGCTCAGAGAAAATAAATAATTTAATAGTAGATATATTTCCAGAAGTACTCATATGTTACTGTAAAAAACTTACATCAGCGAACTGCGTATAAAAATTAGTTAAAATTGAGGGTTAGAAATAAAAATATTATAATTCGAGAGGAGTTGTCCCTTCAATACAGGCCCCCCATACAATTCGAATAAATTCGAGCACATAAGCTTTTTGTACACAGCCGTAATCAAAGGTTAGTATCTTCATGTTGGAACTCATATACGTTCAAGAAAAAACGAAAGCTTGCACAGAATTATTCTGAGAATTGTTCTGGACGGTTGTAAATGTTAAACCTGTATGAACTGTTATAGACTAAACCTGTGAAACTACCGAGGAGATCAGACTTTTAAAAAAACCCCGGTGGCAATATCTTCCGGCACTAAATTTTTTTGAGTTTGGAAGCACACATCTCAGGATGCAGGGATAAAAAATGAACGGAAAAGACCTGTTAAAAAGATGGGAAAACAGAAAAAAAACGGGAGTTTACATTGCACTCTTCTTGTTCCTGATTGTAATGGTAACAACCGCCCTTTCGAACACACCTTCAGGCATGACGGTTTATGTAGCTGGAGACGGGGGAGGGGACTTTAACTGTGATGGTACTGACGACCAGATAGAGATCAACGAGGCTCTCGCATACGTCGCAGCACATCCGGAGTATACAACCGTTCATTTGAAAGGTCCTAACACATACGTAATCTCGGACAGTATTCTTATCGGAAACGATACCATTCTGGAAGGGGACCCTACGGCTGTGATAAAGCTTAAAGACGAAGCAAACTGGGAAACAGCAAAGCCTTTGATTAGGCAGATAAATAGCTCCAACCAGAATATTACTATAAAAGGTTTTGAGATAAACGGAAATCATGACGCAAATGCAGATAAAAAGAGAGGTGCCGGATACTACAATCTGATCTATTTCGTGAACTCGACAAATATTCAGGTTTACGACATGTATATGCATGACAGCCACGGCGACGGACTGAAAATTGAAAACAGTTCCAATATTCAATTTTACAACAATATAGTATACAAGCTAGGTCACGATGGACTTTACGGGATCCAGTCCCAATATATAGAAGCCTGGAACAATACGATAACCTGCAGGACTAACAGCGGGCTTAGAATATGGGACTCGAATCATGTAAAATTATATGACAATACTATTGATTCCTTTTATCACTGGAGCGCAGGCGGCCCCGGAATTCAGATCCAGAAATCCGCAGCCGTTATGGACGATATAGAAGTGTATGGCAACATCATCCACAACACTTACGGGCCCGGAATCTGGCTGCTGGCCTATGGCAATTACCCCATGGTAGAAGCGCAGAATGTCCATATCCACCACAATACATTTTACAGCACAGGCACGAACCCGAGTATCGACTGGGTAGGAGGTATCGTAACCAGCGGATTCAACAATACCCTGATTGAGAATAACGTATTTGATGGCACATATCATTCTGCCATTGTAATGATGTACCCGACAGGCTACTCTACAGACCTTTCACCTAAAGGCACAGGTTATACTACCATTGTCCGGAATAACATCATTACAAATACGGAACGGCGCAAGAGTGAATCGAGCGGGACGGGATTTGGGGTTGTCAATTATCTCCCCGAAACCCATAGCTTCGTACTGGAAAACAACTGCTTTTACAATAATGCGGCAGGGGATTATAAAAACGCAACGTCAGCAAGCGATATTTATGTAAACCCTCTTTTCGCAAATCAGAAAGAGCATGATTACCACCTCAGATCCGCAGGGGGCAGATGGAACGGAGAAACATGGGTTAAGGACATTGAAAATTCTCCCTGCATTGATGCGGGTTATTCCTCCTCTGACTACTCAAATGAACCTGAAGATAATGGGGAAAGGATCAATATAGGAAGGTACGGAAACACCGGAGAAGCATCAAAGGCAGGGGTAATGCCCGGATATGTGGCCTGGTGGAACCAGATCTTTTCGCAGGAATGGAGGATATTCAGGGTAATCCTGAGAACCTTCCTGCTACTTTGCCTTAAAATTAAGATTTAATGCTTTCTTCAGGGGCATCCTCCAATTAAAAAACTTTAATTTTTCCATTCAGGAAAAGAGATTTGAACCTGAACTTTCAGGGGGGTTTGATTTTAGATCGGGTTCGGCCAGATTCGTCTATCAACCTCAAAGACTTATGGCTTCCAGACTTATGATTCAATAATTTTAAAGAGACTTAAAGGTACTTTACTTAAGAATCAAGCTCTGCAGGCTCATGGATACGGAAAGAACCAGACTTTTCCGGTAAAGTTTTTTGCATCTCCCAACAGATAACCTTTTTTAAGCTGAGGGAGTTATAGTAAGTGTATCGGGGGTACAAAATGAACGAAAATCAGCGGGTATATTGGCAGAGGGAAAAAAAGAAAAAAGGAATCGTGGTCTTAATTTTTATTACTCTGGTTACAATTGTGACCATTGCCCTCTCAAATGCCCCGTCCGAACTGACTGTTTATGTAAATACCGATGGGAGCGGAGATTTCAACTGCGATGGAACCGATGATCAGGTAGAGATCAACAGAGCCCTCGCATACGTTGCAGAAAACCCGGAGTATACAACCGTTCATTTGAAAGGCTCCAATACATACGTTATCTCGGACAGCATTTTCATCGGCAGCGATACTGTCCTGGAAGGGGATTCCACAGCTGTGATAAAACTTGAAGATAAAGCAGGCTGGCCATTGGAGAAACCTTTGATTACCCAGATCGATAGCTCGGGAAACCATAATATTACTATAAGAGGTTTTGAGATTGACGGAAACCATGACGGAAATAAAGAAAAAGGCAGGGGCAAAGGATACCACAATCTGATCCATTTCCTCAACTGCAAAAATATTCAGGTTTATGACATGTATATGCATGACAGCCACGGCGACGGGCTGAAAGTGGTGAAAGGTTCCGATATTCAGTTTTACAACAATACGGTATACAAACTCGGGCATGACGCTCTTTACATGATCTATTCTTCAAACATAGAAGCATGGAATAACAGGATAACATGCAGAACAAACAGCGGACTCAGGGTATATAATGGAAATCACGTCAAATTCTATAACAATGTCATCAATTCCGAGGGGGAAGGAGGAGCAGGAATTGAAATCCAGAAGGCGGGCGCTTCAACAGCAATGAATGATATCGAAATCTACAACAACCTGTTTTATGAAACAAATACCGCAGGAATCTGGATTACAGGCTACGGGTCCGAATATTCGAAAGACTCTGCAAAAGATGTGTACATTCACAATAATAAATTCTACAAAACCGGAACTAATCCCGGGGCCGACTGGTCAGGAGGAATCGTCCTCAACGGTTTTTACGACACCCTGATAGAGAATAACATATTCGATGGATGCTACGGAGCGGCAATTGCTCATAAGCAGGTAGACGAAGAGTTTTCATCCCCAGGGTCAGGCTATACAACCATCGTACGAAATAATATAATAATAAATACTCAACCCAGTACTGCAGCCGGAGAAGGTTATGCATTTTATAATAAATTGCAAAACACCCACTCTTTCGTCCTTCAAAACAACTGTCTCTTAAACAATTCGGGTGGAGACTATATGTATGCCAGCTCTACATCGGATGTACAGGCCGATCCTGCACTTATAGAACAGCTGGATGGAAATGAGTCTTCGGTGAAAGACCTGCCCTGCGCAGACGCCATAAGCGCAGGGCCGCAGGAAATGCCTTATGAGATAGACGAGCATGGCATAGAACAGGAAGGAAGCCTTAAATCGGACATTGAAAAAGCAATCTCAAAAATGGTAAGGTTTATTAAAAATACCTTTTTTGGTTTTGCTTCGGGAGAGTCGGATGAAGAAAACCTTAAAATCGTCTCGCTTTCGGTTGCCTCGGACAACAGGCTGAAAGAAGAGGCTCCTAACACGACGTATAGGGAAACCGAATATATGGATGTGGGAGGAAGGCCAGAAGGAGGAATATACAGGGATGTCATACTGTTCGAACTGAAGCAGCTTGATGAAACAGACAGTATTGAAAAAGCGACCCTTTCTCTTTTCTGGTACTACCCCGACGAAGCCAGGCCAGGAGATATTGTTCTTGAAGTCTACAGGCCGGAAAAATGGTGTGAGGAACACGTTACCTGGGAAGAAAAAGAAATAGAAACTCCCTGGCAGAACCCGGGAGGAGACTGGTACGATAAAAATGGGGTTTCTCAGGGTAGCACTCCGTACGCCACAATCACCATTAAAGGCAGCACCCTTCCGGACGACAGGTATTACGAGTTTGATGTAACAGAGCTTGTAAAGGAATATGCCAGCGGGGAGTATGAGAATACGGGTTTCCTGATAAAAGCCCGCAGTGAAAGCAGCAATTATATTGCATTCTACAGTTCGGATTGGCAAAACAAAGCCCAGAGGCCAAAACTTACTATAGAGTATGTAGATGAATAATACAGGTTAGACGGATAACATAAGCTGGATGAATAATACAATCTGAAAATCGATGAAGAGTATGCGTGTATAAAGCACAGGCAATATTTAGATATAAATGAAGCACCTTCATAAACTTCGATGCTTCTTTTCGGACATCTGGGAATAACTCTGGGGATATTTATCGGGCTCGGGATAATTATTCCCCGTTTGAAACCCGCAATAGATTTAAGGTATCTTGCTCTAGGAGCGATTTTACCTGACCTGATAGACAAACCGATAGGAAAAGTAATATTTGAATCGGTCTTTTCAAACGGGCGTATGATAGGGCATACCCTGTTGTTCAACTGTTTTCTTGTTCTCGCCGGGATTTACCTGTATCAAAAAAGAAAAGATACCAGAGCATTGGCCCTCGCTTCGGGTTCTTTTTTCCACATCCTCGAAGACCAGGTATGGGGACGGCCTCAAGCTTTTTTATGGCCTCTGCTTGGATGGAGCTTTCCGAAAGATAACATTGATTACACAGGCCTCGAATACCTGATAAAAATGCTTGAAAGCTCATTCAAACCTGAATTTTCCCAGACTTTTATCTCGGAGATTCTGGGGATGGGAATAATTGCTATTTTTGCAGGGAGCTGGATAAAAAAAAGGCTGAGTAAATACAGCTCTGAATAGAAAATCCTGGTTAAAAATTAGGCGGATTAAAAGAGCCCTGATTAAAAAGGCGGGTTCTTATTGTTTCTTAAACAAAATAAATTACAGAAAAAGGTCTGGAAGTTTTCCTTCCGGACCTCAACGAGCAAGTCCTACCCTTTCATTCCTTTTCTTTTCAACCTGCATATCAAAGAGCATTCCGAACAGGAGCATCTGAAGTCCAGCACCCAGTACGAGGAAACCAAGCAGTGGGTAATATGATGGCAGCGGGTTTCGAAGCAATAGCTGCAAAAGTCCCCAGAGCCCCAGGAGGACGCTCAAAGGCAAGGCAAGCATCCCGAGGAAGTAGAACAACACCAGAGGATGGAAGTCCAGCACCGTGTATTTGACCCTGAGCCTCCAGAGAAAACCCCTGAAAAGCATGGGTGAAACCTTACGGATATACTTGCCATACCTTATGGAAGACTTTTCGCTGCCGTAACGGGCAGGGATTACTACATCCATGACCCTCATTCCAAAAGCGTTGAGCTTGATCAGCAGGTCGTTACAGTAGCCGTAGTAAGGATAAACGGAATCCAGATTGATGACCTCAAGGGCCTGCCTGGAAATGGCTGTATACCCGTTCTGCGGATCCATAACATGCCAGTATCCACTCCCTATTTTAGTCAGGAAACTCAGCAGAAGGTTTCCAAAAGACCTCCACCTGCTCATCCCGGTCATAAAATTATCCGAGAGAAGCCGGTTGCCCTTTGTGTAGTCAGCCAATCCCTCGATAATCGGGAAGATCAACCTTGGAAGCTGGGCAGGGTCCATCTGGTTATCTCCTGCCATAACCGCTACAATATCCATTTCGTCTTTTAGAGCAAGCTTGTAACCATCAATTATTCCTGCACCGACACCTTTGTTTACTTCGTGGCGCAGATAAACGATTCTCTGGTCTCCGAACTTTTTTACAATTTCTCCGGTCCGGTCAGTACTCCCATCATCGATAACATAAATCCGGTCAACATATTCCGGAATCCCGCTCAGGGTTTCGCTGATAAGCTGTTCTTCGTTATAAGCAGGTACTACGACCCCTATACGGGTGCTCTCAAGCTTCCTGAATGCCGGGTCAACGTCAAAGCTAAGATAGTTAACCTTAAGTTTTTCGGTTTTCGCAGCAGAAAGCAAGGATTTCAAAGACAGATGCTCTTTGCCGGAGCTAATATTCTGAAGTGCTCCTGAAGTCACTGCAAGAAAGCCAATCTTTTCTTTGAAGGTGCTTTTCCCATTCAGAAGCATGACCGTCTCCTGTTCACAGGAAACCCTGCAGGGCCAGGAACCTACCGACAGGTCAAATCCCTGCCTTAGCGGCTCAAGGACATGAGAAAGCAGATCTATGTCCTGCATGCATTCAGGGTAAATCAGAACAACAAGCTCTGAATCAAGAGATGCCCTGTAAAGGACTTTTAGCAGGGCTTCCTCTCCTCCTGCCAGGGGAACAACCCTTGCCCCACCAAGAGCTGCCACTTCCATAGTCCGGTCAGTAGAACCTTTGTCAAGCACAAGTACGCGGTCTGCGTAACTTGCCGCAAGCAGGACTTTGCTTCCTATGGAAGCTTCTTCGTTTTGAGCCGGGATCAATACAGTAAACTCATGCCTTAGAGGTCTATCGGAAAGTTGAGATGATGACGAAACCACACTGATAGGATCGGAAATTAGAGAATTAAGACAAAGCGTAAGGGCTGAATACAAACCCTCTCCACCCCCTTATGAATATACATTATACTATAACCCCCTGTATGTGTATAAATGCAAAAATATTAAAGGCTATCATTTAAAAGATTTTTAAATGAATATATATATAAAGTTGTTATTTTATTGAAAATGATCTGTTAAAATATTAATAACTTACAAGGACACTCCTTTTATTAAATGAAAACCTTCGGATATATAAGCAAGAACCAGAATTCCCAAATTCAGGCTTTTGGGTCCTTGAATCTCGGAAAAGTAAGGAATATATTCTGAATACTTAGAAAAAGAAAGTGCTCAAAGGGCGGATTTGCAGCAAAAGCAAGTTCATTCAGTATAAGCTTATTCTCCAGCCGCAACCGAAAAAACTCAGCTTCATCTACTAATAATTTAATATGATGTCGACGAATTAATTTTTTCCCGCACAATAGCGGAGAGACCACCTAAAAATAATCTAAGATTTCTGGTCAAATATATATCTGTATGCCCTGACCTGGTTACATTCCGTAGCTTGACTCTGTGGAATTGGTATATGGAAGAATTTAACGACCTTCAAGAGTATAGTGGAAAAAATACCATAATAGAGGCAATAGTCTATTGTGAAAATGACATCTTCATTGCAGTAAAAAGAAAATGGGGCAAAATAAATACCGGGAAAGTCCCTGATTCACGCAGTAGCCGCTCCTGAAAATAATATATTCACCGAGAGCTTATCTACTCTGCAGTCATAAAGAAAAGAGAAGCTGCAGGAATAGAGAAAAACGATAGAAAACTCACCTGTATAGCTCGCCCTGAGAACATGTGAAGAGGTAAGGGAACTTCTTTGGTTCAGAAGGATTCAAGCAAAATATGAAAAGTGTCAATAGGCTTCAAAAAATGAGACAGACGAGTTCGATATATATGCATAGTCGGCGTTTACTGACAAAAAATATTGCTGTAAGGTTGAAACTTATATTCAAAGAATATTTATAAATTTAGAGGGAGACGGCATAATGAGGAAGGCATATGCCGTTAATTGGGGAAAAAAGAGTTTGAGATTTGGCTTAGCTGTATTCCGGAAGGCTTCCATAAGATGAAATGAACAATATGGAAAAAACTGATTGAAGCCGTCTGAAAAAACAGTAAGAACTTAAGGTCTTTCTGTGAGAATTGATCTTTGTTTGCTGATAGTACACTACGTGTCAAATTATCCTGTTTAATTAACGGGGCATCAGACAAATAGAGACAAATAACCTGATAAAATCATTCTGGGGGGTAAAAGAATTGATACGTGTAGGAGTGGTCGGAACCGGTTACATGGGGGAGAACCACGTCAGGATCTATAGTAAAATGGAAGACGTAAAACTGATAGGGATTTCCGATCCCAATACTTCAAGGGTAAAGGAGCTTGCGGCAAGATACGGTACACTGCCTTTTGCAAACCATAAAAAAATGTTCGAGAAAACAAAGCTTGATGCAATAAGTATCGCAGCTCCCACCACCCTTCATTGCCCTATAGTGCTTGACGCCCTCGGAGCAGGGGTGGACGTGCTTGTAGAAAAGCCTATTGCAGACAGTGTGGAAAATGCATCTGCAATGATCGAATCCGCTGAAGAGATGGATAGGCACCTGATGGTAGGGCATATCGAGAGGTTCAACCCTGCAGTCCTGAAATTAAAAGAGATAGTTGATTCTGGAGCTCTGGGAAAAGTCGTCTCCGTTTCAACCCGAAGAGTTGGGCCTTACAATCCCAGGATAAGGGATGTGGGGGTAATCCTGGATATCGGGGTTCATGATATAGATATAATCTCCTGCATCTACGGAATGAAAATTAACCAGGTATATGCCGTTGCAGGTTCAGACATTCACTCTTTTGAAGATCATGCGACTATTCACCTGCGCCTGAACCACGCATATTCGGGGCTTGTGGAGACAAACTGGCTTACTCCTCATAAAATCAGGAAGCTTACAGCTGTCGGGCTGAAGGGGGTTGCATATCTGGACTACCTTGATCAAAGTGTGGAACTCCACGATGATGGCTGGATCCAGAAAGCCAGGGTAGAAAAAGCCGAACCTCTGCAAAAGGAACTCTCCCATTTTATCTGTTGTGCGAGGGATGGGACCTGCCCTATACCCTCAGGAGAAGAGGGGAAACATGCTCTGGAAGTGGCATTGGCTGCAATCCAATCATATCAGGAAGAAAAAATGATTGAAATCTGAAGCTGCAGCCAGGTGAAATCTATATGGATTCAATCTTCAACTGCCTCTTTTGCAGGCGAAATAAAGGCAAATATGCAGGTAAAAGAGGGGATAAACAGTAAATGAGGAGCTGATGAAGTGCTTAAGACAGTAGAGCAAAATAAAGAGTTATGGGAATTATTTACAAAAAAGGAGGAATACGACCCTGCCCTGCTGGATAAGTATGGAAGGTTTCCCTATTATCTGAGCAGGCAAAGAAATGTTTTTGAGCCGGAGGTATCAGAGTTTTTGCTGGAAAACGGATTGAACCCCGAATACCCGGAAAATAAAAAATTTGCCGTATGCCTTACTCACGACATTGATTTTGTATATACGGATATGTTGAACACTGCGGCAAGAACTTTGAAAGCGCTTAAAATGGGTCAGTTTGCAGAAGCTTCGATGCTTCCGTTTTCAAGAATAAACAAAACATGGAACCCTTTATGGAACTTCAGGCGGATAATGGAACTGGAAAAAAAGTACGGGGCAAAATCTACTTTCTATTTTCTGACTCTCGACCCGGGAAATAAAGATTTTAACTTCAGCATTGAGAAACTTGAAGGAGAGCTTGGCCTCATTTCGGATGAAGGGTGGGAGGTAGGACTCCATGGAGGGCATGAAGCATATAACAACCCGGCGGAAATGAGAAGTAAAAAACAAAAGCTGGAAAAAGTCCTCGGAAAAGAAGTAATGGGGTACAGGAACCATTATCTCCGGTTCAAGACTCCCGAAACCTGGGAACTGCTGGCAAATGCAGGATTCAAATATGATTCAACTTTCGGATACCACGACTGTGCAGGGTTCAGGAATGGCATGTGCCACCCTTTTAAACCTTATAACCTCAAAACCGGTAAAGAAATTGAGATCCTGGAAATCCCTCTAACTATAATGGATACTACCCTTTTCCACAGTCAAATGCGCCTGGACTTCGAGCAGGCCTGGGCTCTCGCTGAGAAACTTATCCTTACGGTTGAACGCTGCAGAGGAGTACTTACGGTTCTCTGGCATAATACCTACATGCAGGGAGAGTATCTGGAATTTTACAAAAAACTCCTGCAGTACTGCTCTGAAAAAGGGGCATGGATGGTCCCGGGAGCTGAGATCTGCACCTGGTGGAAAAAAGAATACGGCAGTTAAGGACAGAGCCTTGATTTAAGAGAAGTAAAAGAGTGGGCAACTGAAAATAAAGGAGATTAATCTGGAGAAAGGAGAGAAAAAACGATGTAAAGGATACGCGAAGGTTAAAAGAAACCGCGGTTCGACAAAAAGGATAGTTTGGATTTGTAAGAGAAAGCGGTTTCATCGGGAAACTATATAATCCTAAAGAAAGTTATTATGTTGTGGGTCGTATGGAAACCATAAAAGTGTATAAAGATAAGCTTACCAGAAATCTTGACACGGTTCTCAGTGTAATTGGATTCAACTTAGGTTTGTTTATTGTTTCTTTATATTACCTGATCAATTTAAACCAGAAGGACATCGGAACTGCCGTGCTTTCTGCCTGCTTAATCTATTTTATATTCCGAAAAAAATTCAAAAGTGAGGCGCCCGTTTCCTCAGAAAACGACAGGTTAAAAAATGGACTTACCTTTTCCTTTTATCTCGTATTCCTGATAAGCATGTTCGTATACAGCATGAACCTGTATTACAGGCCGATATCGTATTTTATACTGATATGCATACTTGCAGGAATCATAGCTTCGGAAATCCTGTATGTGAGAGAAGGAGATAAGGTAGCTCCAATACTGCTGCAGATATTCCTGCTTTCAATCCTTATAAGAGCCGGAATTTATTATAATTTCCCGAGCCTGATGGGCTACGACGCTTACTTCCATGCAGGCATGGCAAAACTGATTACTGAGACAGGAGCCGTTCCTCCGATTGAGATCAGCAGCAAATATTTCTATTACCCACTTGCCCACATCTTTGTCTCGATAACCCAGTTGATGGGTGGGCTGGATATCAAGGACAGTTTCTTTTATTCCATAGGGTTTGCCGATATTTTCAGCACTGCAGGGATTTACCTTATAGGAAAGAAACTCGAAGGTCCCCAGATGGGCTTGCTTGCAGCCTTATTAATAAATTTAAATAATCACAATATCGTCAGCGGGATTACAAATATAACCCCGGGTTCCCTGGTCCTCTGCTACTTTATAATTATCCTCTATACAATCTTTAGCGAAAAATCGGGCTTGATGCAAACAGGAATTCTTCTCATGGCTACGGTCCTGGTGGTACTGACCCACCAGTTAACTACTTTCGTGGTTCTTCTGGCTTTAGTTTCAATTTTAGCAGGAAAATTCCTGCACAACCACCTGTATGAGAGTTTACCCACCTCAACAGCCAGTCTTAATTATATCCTCTTTTTTGTGATTTGCCTGCAAACCTACTGGATGTTTACATATGTAACTCCGGAAACCTCCTTTTTTAAAATGATCTTCAAACCGCTTATGGACGTACTTCAGGCCGGGTCCAGTTACTCAAGCGATGAGCTTATAGTGGGGACTGTAACTAATCAGAACTCACTGGAAACCCTGATACTTCACATAAGCTACCTCGCCCTGCCCTTCTTTGCGATAGGAGGAGTGCTGACCTGGTTTTCACGCAAGGATGCCGAAAAAATCGATAAGTTCTCGATCGCTCTGGTTGTTGTAATTCTGTATAGTTTTGCTTACGGGATTCCTTTACTGGGCATGAGAAATTTCCTCACGAGCAGGTGGTTCCCATTAATAGCAGTGTTTCTGGTACTTGTAGCTGCCTCATATATGTTAAAGCTGGTAAGCCTGTTTAACTCCAAAAAGGCAAAAATTTCTGCAATTTTCATAATAATGTTGTTCTTCTCATTCGTAATGGTTACCACGCCGGGAATTAATAAAGACAACCCTCTTGTAGGAAAAGAGACAACTGTAAGAAACCAGTTTAAGAACATTGAAATCCAGCCTGTAAAAACACTATCTGCAGTGTACTCGGGTAACATTCTGATGGATGCTCCCTATGACAGCTGCCTTTTTTATAGAGACACGGGATATAATGTGGATAACGCAACATATTTCAATACGGACCAGATTGATACGGGAGAGATCAGCGGCGATCATCTGGTACTGCTGAGAAGAGCAGCCCTCGGGGAACCAATATCCATAAATGACCCGAACAGATACGGGGTAAACATTATCAAACCTTTACCAGCAGAGTTCTTCAACAGCTTCGAAGCTCCGGAGTATGCACTGGTGTATGACAATTCAGAGGTACTGGCTTACCTTAAAGAAAGTAAAGAAGTCAAAAAATAAAGATTCATTGGAAACTATTATATAAATAGCCGGAGTGAAAAACCCAATCTACGGCAAAAAACAGAATTAATATATTTCGAAGTTGGAAACCCCCATGTCAAACTTTATCACTAACGTACTAAAACTTGTATCCGGAAGTGTTACTGCACAGGCTCTGGGTATAATTCTCATACCCATAATCACAAGAATTTATAATCCGGATGATTTTGGAATTTTTCAGCTTTTTATGGCAATCTCAGGCATACTTGTGATTGTTTCTACTTTTTCGTATCAGCTTGCGATTATGCTGCCAAAAACAGAAGAGGATGCTGCAAATGTTGCCGCCCTGTGTACTCTACTGGTAACTCTTACAGCTTTAATTACAGGTATCGTGACTTTGCTCATTCCTGAGAATGTTGACAATATTTTCAAGACCCCCGGGATTTCAAAATACCTTCCTCTTCTTCCGCTAATAATATTCCTTAACGGGATGTTTTTTGTGCAAAATTACTGGCTTTCAAGAAAAACCCGTTTCGGAGTCATTGCAGGATCCAGAGTTTCGAACACTTTAACGTCAAAGTTAGTTCAAATAGGATTTGTGAAATGGAGTGTAAACCCATTAGGCTTGATTGGCGGATTCATTGCAGGATACGCATTTGCAGATCTTGTCATGCTAAAAGGCATAAAAAAAGATATTCAGGTTTTCAAACAGATCTCAATAAAAAGAATGAAAGAAGTGGCAATTCAGTACAAAAAATTTCCGTTATTCAGCTCCTGGTCATCGATCGCAAACACTATTTCTCCGCAGGTCCCTTCTTTTTTACTTGCATACTTTTACACTACATCAGTTGTGGGATATTTTTCACTTGCAAATCAGGTTGTAAACCTGCCGATGGGAATTGTCGGTACCGCTATAGGCCAGGTCTTTTTCCAGAAAGTAAGTGAGGTAAAGAACGGGAATGCAGAAGGAGACATGAAGGTTATAGTTGAGGAGGTTTACAAAAAACTGATTTCAATAGGACTCTTCCCTATGATACTCCTGATGATCCTCGGAGAGCAGATTTTCGTATTTGCTTTTGGAGAAAACTGGAGCATTTCAGGCACATATGTAAGAATCCTTGTGCCCTGGATCTTCCTGGTCTTTCTTTCTTCGCCGATCTCAACTCTCTATAATGTGTTTGAAAAACAGAAAGTCTGGCTAACCTTCAGTATAATTCTCCTTGCTTCAAGGATAATAGCCCTGGTTATCGGGGGAACTTACGGAGACCCCGAGTTTGCCCTTGCCCTGTACAGCTTTACGGGAATTGTGTTCTGGCTCTGGAACAATGCATACCTGCTTGGGCTTGCAGGAATTAGCAAGAAAGAAAGCGTAAGAATTCTTATAAAATATGCTACAATAGGCATCGTCGTTTCGATCCCGCTGATTTTGATAGAATTGATTTCCACAAGCTTTTACCTTATAATATTTGCAGCCGTGGTCATGACGGTTATCTATTATGCAATAACCCTTCACGAAGATCCTATGTTCAGAAAAATGTTCTCAACTTTACTTGTAAATGTAAGAAACAGGAACTGAGAGGGGAAATTAAATCTCCTTCTCAGGAAATAGAATTTTTTAGAATTTAACCGTCTTAAGAACCCATCTAATACCTTTGATAAAAAGAACTGAGAAAAACAAAATAAGAAAAGAAAAAAAGCTGAAAAACAAGATCCATGAAAAAAAGAACCGAGAAAATAAGATCCGAGAAGATAAGATCCGAGAAAAAGAGTGATTTTCATAAACCTGCAATAACAGAAGCAGAGGTTTCCACAAAAGTAATTAAAGCCGATTTCGGCTTTTTTAATTGACCCTTAACTAATCCTAATTAATCCTAACTAATCCTAACTAATCTTAACCAATCCTAACTAATCTTAACCAATCCTAACTAATCCTAACTAATCCTAACTAATCTTAACCAATCCTAACTAATCCTAACTAATCCTAACTAATCTTAACCAATCCTAACTAATCTTGTACCTGATTGATCCCTCTTTTCGCTAAGAAAGTTTCCTGTTCCTTCCATTATTCAGTTTCTTTGTGAGTAATGCTATATAAAGTCCGAGCAAGGGAATACTTTTTGCTACGCAAAGTCACAGTGTAGTAAGGAACAAGCTTCGGGGAAAAACCCATAATAAAGTCTGTAAATCTTGGGATATTTGCTGCCATTACATTCATATAATCGAAATTTCTGGACTTCAGGTCGAGAAACTCATTATAATACAGAAGTGCATTGGGACCCATTTTGCCAAAATCAGGATTCAGGGCTGAGGTCCAGGTTACCGTGCATTTCTTACCGTACAGGTTCAGATGGGCTGCAATGGCTTCTCCTTCAGGAGTTTCTGAGACGAACATGTACCCAACGTCTTTCTCCTGGATCAATTTGAATACCCTTTCAAAAAACTCCTTTGGCAGAGGAGGTTCCAGTTTCTGTTTCTCATAAACCAGAGAAAGCAGGCGGTAATAGGTTTCAGGGTCGTTCGAGATTCTTGTCTTAAGCCCTGCCTCACCTGCACTTTTAAGTTCTCTCCGGATTTTTCTCGATAGATTGCCGTCTACGTTTTCTTTGAGATCCAGATGATGGGTATAGCGCACGCTTGAATCCCATCCTTTCCAGGTAAAAGGTCTGACATCTTCAAGCCCGGGAGAGAGTGTGAGGTAAATACTGTCAAACCCCTGCTTGCAGAGGAAGTCACAGAGGGCCCCAAGAATTTCATGTGTATCCTGCATGCGTTTGCTCGCTTTAGAGCTGGCTCCTTCTTTTATAAGAGGTCCGCAATAGTCCGTCATATTACAGGTCGAAGACCCTATTTTCAGAATACCTTTAAAGTTCTTAATGAAAAGGGGGCATCCGCCCACAAGCTCCTCGTTTCTGAAACAACCATAAATCTTAAAGTCTCTGGAAAGGACATCCTTACAGATTTCCAGCCAGTCACTTGTGTGAAAGAGTGTACCGGGTTGGGCTTTTTCAACAAGCAGGTCCCATTCTTTGTACTCAGACGGTAGTAATTCTCTGACTTCAATTTCGTCCATTTTAAGCCCCGTGTAATAGACAACAATTTGTATCCATGATAAATTATAATACGGTAGAAAGATAGATTTTCGGGCATTCAGCCCTTGAGTCCTGATTTGCAGACCCCGTCTACCTGTTTCGCAACACTGTACCAGCTGTAATTTTCAGTAACATAACTTAAACCTTTTGAGCCCATTTTCGCTCTCGATCCTTGATTTTCAAGTAACTTTGAGATAGCTTCTGCAAGGGCTTCCGGGTTTTCTGGAGGGACAGGAATTCCCCCTTCCGAAGCCTCAAGTACATCGGCAACCCCGCTAATCGCACTTGCAACGACAGGTTTTCCGCAAGCCATGTACTCATATAATTTCAGAGGGGAAAGCCCTATTTTTGCATTCCTTGCCAGGATAAAGGGCGCAGCACAGATATCACTTGCGTTAATGTACACAGGTACCCGGTCGTAGGCAACAACGCCTGTGAAAATAAACCGGTCTGCAACTCCTAGTTCCCTTGAGAGATTGAGCAGCTCATTCTTCATAACTCCGTCGCCGACAATAAGAAAACGACATCCGGGGTATCTGGCAAGTATTGAAGGAACTGCCTTTACCAGATATTCGACTCCCTGCCATGGGGCAAGGTTTCCCACGAAACAGACATAAGGAGTTTCCGGGTCAAGCCCGAGCTCTTTTCGACATGCAGCCTGTTCAAGAGGTTTGAACAGGGAAGTGTTTGCTCCGTTAGGAACCACGGTTATTTTTTCTCCGGGAATGTTGTAAGCGCTCTCAAGATTCGCTTTTATTCCCGGAGTTACTGCGATAATCATATCTGAAAGCCCAAGAGCTTTTTTCAGAACCGATATCTTTAACCTGGCTTTTGCAGAAGAAAAATAGCTGGATAAACTTACTGTTTTTTCCCCTTGCAAAGACTTCTCTTCACCAAACCTGGATTTAATAAGACTGCTTTCGTCCTCAGGGATCCCGTTTAATTCGTAAACCAGAGTTTTGCATCTGCTCTTGCAAAAGAGCCCTGCAAGAAAACCGAAATTCGGATTTCTGGTATACAGTACATCAAAAGTTTCGGAGCCGACCAGACCTGCAGAGCTCCGGAAATAATTGATTGTGAGAGTTAACAGGCTTCCGGAACGTATATAATGGCAGCGGATATTGTCCAGGTGCGAAAGAGTGGAGCTATCCGTAGTGAAGATATGGATTTCATTATCCAGACCCGCCAGGTTGCTTACAAGCTCGTGCCTGTGGATAAGGGAACCATCCGCCAGGTAAAGGGGCCACACTATGTCCAGAAAGAGCAACTTCATACTATCACCTTATTCAATACTCCATTAGAATATTTTAGAATGTTCACTGCTCTCCCTGCCCGGCATCCGTAGAGCTGCGGCTTAAAACTCCCGATATTCTGGAAAACAAAAACCCCAGATTCTGGCCTCTATAATAAGCCCTTATTTCCATGTCCTTGATTTTGTTCTCCTTCTTAACGGCTGAATTGAGATATCCATAGAGATATGCAATTCCTGTGTAATATGGAGACTTGAGGGAATAGTAAAGCGTATTAAACAGAACCATAGATAGATTTTTATCTACGTAATAAGCCATCCAGCCGTTTTTGACATACCCATTCCAGAGGCCCTCTCCTGCACTCGTTTTTCGTTTCTGAATTTCGACTACGTCTACATACTGCCTGAGATGCCAGCCCCGAAGAATAGCCTTGGTATTGGAAATGGAATCAGGGGAAGGTTCTACCTGATAGCCTTCGGTCTCGAGGAAACAGAACTTTCTCCAGAGCCTTCCAGTACCGCGGGGCAGATTTTTATCGGATACTTCTCGTGAAAGTTTGCCGCCAACGTCATAGTAAACCCCTCCGCTTACAATCCCAAGAGAAGAATCTTTTTCAAATTCGTCCATTAACTTCCCGAAATAGTTTTCTTCGAGTACGGTATCGGCATCAAGAAGCCCTATGTAATCATACTCAATGCCATTTTTCCTGCAGTATTCCAGTGCGTAATCAAATCCCTGTTTGCAGACGTAGCTATAGTGAAAGGTTATGTCCCTTGGCCTCGGAGGGAGCCTTATACTCTGAATCCAGGAGTATCCTGCTTTCAGCTCTTCAAGAATTTGAGGGGTTTCGTCAGTACTCCCATCGTCCACTATGATCCATAATGCAGGTGTTACTTTCTGCCCTGTAACGGACTCGGAAACATCAGGCAGGTTATCCTCTTCATTTCTTGCAGGCGTAATCAACAGGTACTTCCTTTCAGGTTCAGGATTCATTTTCCCACCACCTGTAAATCTCTTCTCCACTTGTCATCCATGCCCCTTTTTCGGAACAGTACAGCAGCGCTTTTTCATAGAGTTTGATCCAGTCTTTTCGGAAACTACACCCGAAAACGAAGTTATGCCACAGCAGGGTAATTACCCCGTTGAACCTCGCTGTCGTATCTATCAGGTCCTTTGTGCATTTCCAGGCGTCATCAAAAGATCCGGAAGCCTTGAAAAGAGCAACATCCATTATGGTAAGCGGAATTTCCAGGATGCCTATCTCCCGGTCTTCTTTTAGGTTATATGGTCTGAAAGGGTGGCACATGCCATTCCTGAACCCGACCGAATCGCTGAATCCGAAAGTTGAATCATATTTGAATCCTGCATTTGCCAGCAGTTCCCAGGTTTCAGGGGTTCTGAACCGGAGATAATGGTTGCGAAAACCTATGATTTTTTTATCCAGAACGGCTTCAAGTCTTTCTTTTTCACGTTTTAGTGCTCCAGGATCGTTGTATGAATAGTATCCCCCATGCAGGCCAGCTTCCCATCCTCTGTCGGAAATCTCTCCCAGAGAGCCTTCTAAGTCTTCGATATCATATCTGAACCTTTTGGGATCTTCTCTGCTGGCAAGGAAGTAAAAAGAAGACTTTGCCCCGAAATTCTCTTCAAGGTCCATGATTTCGGAAAAGTTGAGGTAAGGGGAGTACTCAGGCCCCTGAAATTTCCAGAAAAATTGGGATGCAGAACCCCGGAAATCCAGAGCTTTCAGGCAGCAGGCTGAGGACAGCAGGCTGTGGGAAAGAGGAGGATAAATATCATCCATGTCATGAGTCAAACACACAGCAAAAGTCTTATTTTCCGGAAATTCAACTTCCATCCCGTGTTCTACCAGATATATGGAAGCCTCAGGCTCAGAGGCATTTCTGAGGTTTTTCTCAGCGAAAAGAAAACGTCCGTGTTCATCGAGCTTTTCGGGCGAATATTCTTCTCTTCGGGAAAAAAGATCCCAGATTTTTGCGTTTTGTTTCAGTAAATCATGCATAGCTCTCATCCGAAATCACAGATACGGAAACTCCTGACTTTTTTCCGGGAAGACTTTCTATGAGCCCTTCCATGAATTCGGTTACGTTAATTTTGTCCCTTAGCAGGGCAGCTTTCCTGAGGCCCCAGGTCTTCTTAAGTTCGGGGTCCTTGAGAAGTTCCACACCCTTTGCAAGGGCATCTTCCGAATCGCTGTAATTGAAGAGCAAACCGTATTTTTCCTCAAGCTCCGAAAAGTTTCCCATTGTCCCCGCAAGGGAGGAAACATAGATAGCCGGAGTACCGAGAATTGCGCTTTCAACAGCCATGGTTGCTCCTTCACCCACATATAGTGTGGCATAATAAAGAAGATCGTGGATTTTTTCGGAGGGCACCCGGATTCTGTACTGATCAAATTCTTCTGCCAGTTTCCCTTCCGAAGAAATGAAAACCTTCCCGAATTTTTCAAGTTCTTTAATAAGTGTCAATTTATTATCAATCCCATGCTGTCCTACATCATGATGTGCGCCCCAAGAAATAAAACGCAGGATTACGAACGGTTCACCTACCTCTACCCCAAGTTCCCTTAAAACCTCAGGATTCGGGGAGAAATAAGCCGGGTGGAGATATGCCAGTTCGTGATAGCCGCTATACTTGAGTTGCTTTTTCCCTACATCTTTTTTAAAGGACGTGGGCGTGCAGATAATATTACAGAAAGGATAGGTCATTTTCTGGGCTATTTCTGCATGTTCTGTATCATTAAAAATTATGGATTTTTTCCCCAGAGCCCACGCAACATGGGCAACAGGAGGAGAAAGAATACCCATAATGAGGTCCGGATTAAACTGGCGGGCGATATTATAAAGTTTGTACTCTCGTATGAACCACTCTTCAAAGAGATGAATCTTACCCTGTTTGACCTTACTTAAAACTGTATGTGGGATTTTATAGGCATCTAATAATTCTATTACAACATCCTTATCCCTTGAGACAACCAGAACCTGGTGTCCTTTTTTTTCAAGATTCCAGATAGTATTTTTAAAAAAATGAACATGGGCTGGATGCCCTATATCAACAATAACCCTCAAGATTTTCACTCCCTAAATGGTCCCCGCTTATTTCCATGAAAGAGGGAAAAGGACAGCTTTTCTAACGGAAGGCAACGGTAGAAAGGAATTCAGAAACGATTTTAAATGCCAAATCCGGAACAGATAGGCAAAATAATCTCAAGAAATCAGGGAGTCATTCTACTTCATCCATTAGAGAAGCAGTCAGATAGTCCCTGAATCTGGTTCATTTTAAATCCCTTTTTCCGAACCCTACTCCAGATTTAGTGTCCATTGAATTTCCCTGAGCTGACATTAGGTAATGGAAACTCCGACCCCCTCGGCATAGCTCCACCACATTACAGTGTTTTATTAAATTTAAATTTTTAATTCTGATAAGATCATTAACATAATACTATTATGGTTAAAAGATAAATAGTCTAGAATAAATAGTTTTGGAAATTAAGATTCTGAACTAAGATCTGTAACAAATAAAAAACACAGATAATTCCGATTTTTTCAGTTTCACAAAAGAAAAAAAATAGCCTATTATCACTCCTTGAGATTTCAGCAGGGAAACCTCCTCAGGCGAATAGAAGAAAATATCTAAAAATGAAAAAATTGAATGGATTAAGGGATTAAACCTGTAAAAATAATTTCCAGGCCTGCAAAGAGGAAATTGGCAACAAAACATATCAACAGGGGGTATATCCCCATATCAATGGAATCAATTGAAAAATGGTCTTCTTTTCTTGAAACCAGAAGCATTTCCTTCAACCCCAGAAGAACGATTAATCCCAGAACCGTTATCCTGTAATATTCAGGAATTCCAAAACTCGTATAAATAAAACAGATGCCCGAACCGGGAAAACTATTTCCCAGAGCAAGCTCTTCCGTACCCAGGATCAGCATTGAAAGCACTACATATCCCCCAGCTTAATTGGTAAGGTATTGTAAGAACATGTACTAAATTCTAACTATAGAAACCTATAAACTGTCAAACTATATAAATATTCAAACCGCCACGAAAGGGATAAGTATATGAAAGCCTGAAAGCGAGAAGCTTCAGAGATCAGGAATTGTAAAGAGATACAACCTATCAAAAAATAAATAAGACTTGGAAGCGATTACTTCTTCAATTCTTTAGAAAGAGGTTCAGATAATGAAAGTTTCTGTTATAGGTTCAGGGTATGTGGGTTCGGTCACTGCAGCCTGTTTTGCAGAGGTAGGACACGAAGTCATCTGCGTAGATATTGACAGGAAGAAAACAGAGCAGATAAACGCAGGCATTCCTCCGATCTATGAGGAGGGACTCGGAGAACTTTTGCAAAAATATGCAGGAAAAAGACTCATAGCAACTACTGATTATGAATTTGCGGTCAATGAAACGGATATTTCCTTTATCTGTGTCGGGACTCCGTCGGCAGAAGACGGAAGTATAGACCTTTCAATTGTCCGGGCAGCAGCAGCAAGTATCGGTGCGGCCCTGGCAAAGAAAGAGAGCTACCATGTGGTGGTAGTAAAAAGTACAGTGGTGCCCGAAACCACAGAAAAATTCGTCCTGCCGGTCCTTGAGGAAGCCTCAGGAAAAAAAGCCGGAAAAGATTTCGGGGTCGCAATGAACCCGGAGTTCCTCAGGGAAGGAAAAGCCGTCCACGACTTTATGCACCCTGACAAAATAGTTATCGGGGCAATAGACCGAAGATCAGGAGACCTGGTTTCCGAACTCTACAGGACCTTTGAATGCGAGATCACGCGCACAGGGCCGGCAACCGCGGAAATGATTAAATACGCAAATAACTCCATGCTTGCGACCAAGATCTCTTTCGCCAACGAGATAGGAAATATTTGCAAGAAGCTTGGGATCGATACCTATGAAGTCATGGAAGCTGTAGGAAAGGACTTCAGGATTTCCCCAAAGTTTTTAAATTCCGGGGCAGGCTTTGGAGGGTCATGTTTCCCGAAAGACGTAAAAGCGCTCATAGGAAAAGCAAAAGCAATAGGATACTCTCCTGTGCTCCTCGAATCCGTAATAGCTGTAAATGAAAGGCAACCGCTTCTCATGACCGAAATTCTCCAGCGGAAAATAGGAGACCTCACAGGCAAAAAAATTGCAGTCCTTGGCCTTGCCTTCAAAAACGAAACGGACGACATAAGAGAATCCAGATCGATTCCCGTGATTGCTGAACTCCTCAGGCTTGGAGCCCGGGTTTCGGCTTACGATCCGATGGCAACAGAGAACATGAAGCGTATCTTCCCCACAATCGAATACCTTGAGAAGGCCTCAGATGCGCTTAAAGACGCAGATGCCTGTCTTGTGATGACGGAATGGGACGAGTTTAGAAATCTCGACTCCGAATTCCAGGCCATGAAAGAAAAGATAGTTATTGACGGAAGACGGGTAATTAAAGCGAAAAATGTGGATTATGAGGGACTCTGCTGGTGAAAATCAGCAGAAATTGCCTTCCCATTTTTATGGAGCAACAGTTTGCAGTAATATTTTTCAATGATATATTGTTCGGTAATATGGCCTTTGCGACATCATTTCTTTAGATCTTACTTGTTGATTCTTTAATTATCAGGTTCTTTTGCTCCTATTAGATTCTATTATAATCTACTTGCTCCTATTAGATTCTATTATAATCTACTTGCTCCTATTAGATTCTATTATAATCTACTTTTATCTTTACATTTGATTTTCCGCCGGAGCCTTTCCAACTGCCAGGATTTCCTGCAGGTACTCAAGTACATCGTCTCTGAGGCTTTCGTTCAGGAGGGCAAAATCGATTATAGACTTTACATACCCAAGCCGGTCTCCAGTATCGAACCTTTTTCCTTTGAACCTGCAGGCATAGATCATCTGAGACCTGTTCAGGAGCCTGATGCCGTCCGTAAGCTGGATCTCACTCCCCACTCCGGTTCCGGCTTCCTTAATGCAGTCAAAGATTTCAGGGGTGAAGACATAGCGTCCAATTGCCCCGATATTAGAAGGAGCCTCTTCAGGAGAAGGTTTTTCCACAATATCCTCAAGCACGTACAGAGAATCATCAAGAGGCCTGCCCTTAATAATTCCGTAGCTATTCAGTTTTTCGTAAGGCACCTCTTCAACTGCGATGGTTGACCTTCCGTATTTTTCAAAATATTCAATAAGCTGGGCAGTGCAGGGTTTATCGTTAACGATAATGTCGTCTCCGAGAAGCACCGCAAAAGGTTCGTTTCCGATATGTTTCTCTGCCCTGAGGACTGCATCCCCAAGCCCGTTGGGTTCTTTCTGGCGGATATAATGGATATCAACGAGGGAAGAAACATCCCGGACCAGTTTGAGAAGTTCCTTATTGTGCTTTTTTGCAAGATGCATCTCAAGTTCCGGAGAATCATCGAAATAGTCCTCGATTGCCCTCTTGCCCCTGCCCGTGATAATAATGATGTCTTCAATTCCCGAGGCAATAGCTTCCTCTACAACATACTGGATCACAGGGGTGTCAATGATAGGAAGCATCTCTTTTGGCATTGACTTGGTGGCCGGGAGGAAGCGGGTTCCAAGACCGGCTGCCGGGATAAGTGCTTTTTTAATAGTCAAGATTAACTCTCCGATAAAAGAAAAATTCTGTAAAGATGTATTCTTACATAGGGTTAAGTACGTTTCACCCTATATCTTTAAGTTTTTTCTTATCCCATACGGGACTTAATGAACCGGAAAAAATTACATTATTTCCGAGAACAGTGAAAAATATTAATATGGGAAGAAAAAACTAATTGAGGATATTCCATGCCTTCAAAGAACAGAATACTTGTAACCGGAGGAGCCGGGTTCATTGGGAGCAATCTGGTAGACCGTCTGCTGGAAAAAGGGAACAGAGTCATCGTTTTCGACAACCTGAGTTCCGGTAAGAGGGAATTTATAGAACATCATCTCAAAAACCCGGATTTTTCTCTTGTAAAAGGAGATCTTCTTGATCCGGAAGCGATTGAAGGAGTTTGTAAAGACATTGACCTGGTATGCCATGTAGCCGCAAACCCGGACGTCAAACTGGGAGCTTCGGATACAAAAGTCCATCTGGATCAGAACATTCTTGCAACCTACAACCTCCTCGAAACCATGAGAAAAGGCGGTATAAAAAAAATTGCGTTTACTTCAACGTCCACTGTCTACGGAGAAGCACGCGTTATGCCCACTCCGGAGGACTACGGACCTCTTATCCCCATATCCCTCTACGGCGCCTCAAAACTCGCCTGTGAAGCCCTTATTACTTCATACTCTCATACCTTTGACATGCAGGCCTGGATTTTCCGCTTTGCAAACATTGTGGGACCCCGCAGCACACATGGGATTACCGTTGATTTCATAAAAAAGCTGAAAGAAAATCCCCACAGGCTCGAAATTCTCGGGGACGGAAAGCAGGAAAAATCCTACCTCCATGTATCGGAATGCGTTGATGCGATCCTTTTTGCAATAGAAAATAGTAAAGAAGAGGTAAATATCTTCAATATCGGTTCAGAAGACACCATCAGTGCCACTGGAATAGGAAAAGTTGTTGTGGAAGAGATGGGACTTTCTGATGTAGAGTTCACATATACCGGAGGGAGCAGAGGCTGGAAAGGCGACGTACCAAGGATGAGGCTCGGGATTGAAAAATTAAAAGCCATAGGGTGGAAGCCTGCCTGTACCTCAGAACGCAGTGTGCGGGAAACAGCAAGAGCACTGCTTTCCGAAAACTAAGCATGCGGTAGTGAGATTTAAGGCAATATTATTAGAGAATATCGTTCTCGAAATTCAACGTTCTCTAACTTATTTTTCTTTTGTATTTATTTTTCTTTCGTATAATACTCAGCAACTGCAATAAAGGTCTCCATTTTTAGAAAACAGCACGGACATAGCGAGAAAGCTATCAAGAAGTTCTTGCAAGCCGTGAGAATAGCGTGCTGATGATTAATTCATAAGCTGAAGGTAACCGGATGAATCAATCTGCTCAATTTGCTCGATTCCGAGGATACAGAACTGATTATTTGCTGTTTGGATTCGCTTTTGACCTGAATAAATACCTTTTTATTAAGGACATTTCATGATCGGTAAAGCCGCCTACCAGAAACATTACAATAAGATAAATAAACGTTCCTGCTCCCACGGCTTCGAAAAGCTCAACTATACTCGCGATAGGGAGGCTGGAAACAAAGAAATACATGGCCATTGATGACAGAATACTTTTTCCAATGTCCAGAAAATAAAAATCAAGCTTAAAATGTTTCAAGGATACACGTATGCAAAGCATAGCCATCAAAAAGTAGGAAACAAGAGTTGAAAAAGCAGCCCCGATAATGCCTACCGAGGGGATGAGAATGAGATTGATTAGCACGTTTGAAACTGCGGCAACGATGTTAATATAAGTAGCAGACTTCGTTTCTTTTATCAGGAACATTGTATTGACAAAAATCTGGAATATTCCTGCCATCAGCCCGGCAAAAGCAATGATTGGGATCACAAACCAGCCCGAAACGAAATCCTGAGTGGTAAGGACCCCGAGCAAAGGTTTTGCAAGAGCTGAAAGTCCAAAAACTGCAGGAATGGAGATGATAAGGAAATATCTCAGAGAATGCGACATGTAGACTCTTACTTCATCCATTTTATTCTCATCAAACAACTTTGAAAGCTCGGGAAGGAGAATAAGTTGAAGAGGACTTACAAAAAGCTGGATAAGGTTCCCGATTGAACATGCCGCAGAATAAACACCTACACTGCAGAGGCCAAGGAAATAAGTAACCATATATCGGTCACTTGATTCCGTAACCCACCTGATGAGGGCGTTTGGGGTTAATGGCAGAGAAAACTGCAGGTACTCTCTAATATAAGTAAACCGTGGGATAACAAACCCTATCTGCGAAACTATAGTAACAAGGGCGATTAAGAAAATCAGACCCTGAACCATTAAAGTTGCGGCTATTATTCCAAGAAGTCCGTATCCCATTTTAAGGAAAAATAGTATAAATAGCAATTTTCCAAAGGTTTCAAAAAGAGTAAGGTAAGAGAATTTCTTAATTTGCCTGAAAACCCTGAAATAAAAAAGGGATACAGATTCAATTACGTTCAAAAGAATTAAAAGGGAACCTGCCTGAACAAAATATGTTGCTTCAGGTTCCTTAAAACCGAAAGTTGCAAGCGGTTCTGCAAATATGTATAACAGGAATGAAGCCAGAAAACCTGATACTGTAACAAAAAAGAGGATTGAATATACTGCTTCCCTTATTTTTTTCTTATCGGTTTCGGAAGATAAAAATCTGACGAAACTCATTGAAAGCCCCATAAGTGCAAGGGAAGAGATCAAAGATACTGTAATATTGATCTGTGCCCAGAGCCCGTAATCATATGTTCCAAGGGTTTTTGTGATAATGGGAAGTAAAAAAAAGGTGCTCAGACTCGTAAGAATCTGGACCGTTCCAATAAAACCAACATCCCTTGCAAACTTTTGATATGACATCATACCACCTTAAAAAGAACTGCCTTTCCGTTTTTAATCAAAAGAGCTTATGAAATAGTTGCACAAAAATCTCTTTAGCAGCTGGTTCAGATCACTAATTAACTCTCGACATATAAATCCTTTTGAACGCCGTTGGTTATCCGACTCAGGTTTTAGCCTGTATATTGATTGTTTCTCTATAACCGGAGCGAATTGGGTTAGTATCATAAAAACACCTTTAATTGTAAGATGGAGTGCCTGAAAATTTTAAATTTATTCTCAGCGTTAACTTTATTCTTATAATAAGGAGATAATAAATTAGTTTCATAGAAACACCTTTAATAAGGGAGATAATCCTGAATTCGAGAACGGGAGATCGACAGGTAGTCTCACCGTTAACTTTTAATCTATTTGAACAGCGTTCTCTTTTGAAGAAATCAGCTCCTTCTCACCCAATAAGAGATTTCTGCAAAGGATAAAAGCCTTTGTGTTTAGGTAAATTTTTATAATAGTTTATTATGCAGGCAAACAAAACTTTCGAAAAAGAGTGATTTTGTCGGAGTTAACAAAATGAAAACCAAAGAAAAACGTACAGAAACCGGCACAGGACATATAAAAATAGTAATAAGAAGTAAACTTTAAGAGAAAAACATAGAGAGTATAAAAAGAAAGAAGGATTTTCCCGAAAAGCAGGATTGGGAAATTAACGTTTCCCGCAGTACAGAATTTCGGAGCACCTTCTTAAAGAGCATTTAAGCCTTTAGCTGTATACCGAGCATTTAGCTGTATACAAGTTGAAGTTTAGGTACCTGATTTTCGTTCCCACAGCCACTGCTGTAGAATGCAATGTAATTATTGTTTTCACTGCGGGCTTTTATCAGGAAACCGGTATTTTCGTACTCGCCACTGGTGTACTCTTTTACGAGATCGGTTACGTCCAGCTCGTAATACCTGTTGTCAGGAAGAGTACTGCCTTTAAGGGTGATTGTGGCATACGGAGTGCTGCCCTGAAGGACACCGTTCTTATCGTACCAGTCTCCTCCGGCATTCTTCCATGCAACCCCGCTGTCCCTCTTGGTCCAGCTTACATAGTTTGAATTCCAGGAAGAAGCAGGCCTGTAGACCTCAATCACAGTATCCTCAGGTCTTGTAGTTCCCGAAGGATAATACCAGTAGAGAGAAAGGATGGCATTACTAACATCAGCAGAGCCTGTATACTCTCTCAGGTCAAACCACATTGCATCTCTGTACCTGCCAACTCCACTAATTCCACCAACGTCAATGAAGGATGAACTCTGGTAGACTGTGGAAGGGGATGCTTCACGCAGACGGTTATCCTTTGCACCGGTAATAGTTGTATTTACGGTCGCTATGGGTACGGCCACTGAAGCTACTTTCTTTGTTATGCTAAGCTTTGGCTCCTGATTTTCGTTTCCGCAATCACAGCTGTAGAATGCAATGTAGTTGTTGCTTTCAGTTTTTGCTTTGATCAGGAACCCCGTATTTTCGTACTTGCCACTGACATATTCTTTTACGAGATCGGTTACGTCCAGCTCGTAGTAATTATTGTCAGGAAGGGTACTGCCTTTAAGGGTGATTGTGGCATACGGAGTGCTGCCCTGAAGGACACCGTTCTTATCATACCAGTCTCCTCCGGCATTCTTCCATGCAACCCCGCTGTCCCTCTTGGTCCAGCTTACATAGTTTGAATTCCAGGAAGAAGCAGGCCTGTAGACCTCAATCACAGTGTCCTCAGGTCTTGTAGTTCCCGAAGGATAATACCAGTAGAGAGAAAGGGTAGCAGCTCCAATCTGAGAGGCATCGGTATATTCTCTCAAGTCGAATCCCATTACATCCCTGTATCTGACATTATTCATCCCACCTGTGTCAATGAAGGATGAACTCTGGTAAACTGTGGAAGGAGAAGCTTCACGCAGACGGTTGTCGTAGACTTCGACTTCGGAAACGATAGTTTCATCAGATACGGGCTCGTCAGGAGTTGTGTCATCAGAGCTGGTGTCATCAGAGCCGGTGTCATCAGAGCCGGTGTCATCAGAGCCGGTATCATCAGAGCCGGTGTCATCAGAGGCAATCCCTGAGAGGGAGGCATATATAGTGTTTCCATATCTTCCAATGTTGATTTTGTTTCCGTTGTCTTCAGGCTCATTCGAGTAATCAGAAGAAGAGGATCCGGCATCAATACACTGGGAACTGGTGCTATCCTTAACCCATGTATTTCCATTCCAGCGACCTGCTAATGATTTAAGATGGTAATCATGTAAACTGGAGTCGGCAAAGAGAGGATTTACATAGATATCTGTTGCCGAGTTAACATTTTTGTAGTTCCCGGCTGTGTTGTTGTAGAGACAGTTATTTTCCAGCACAATGGTATGGGAGCTGGTAAGGCGGTTAATCACACCGTATCCGGTCCCAGCGGCGTTTTTCGTGCGCGGTACAGTGTTTACGATTATGTTATTACGGACGGTGGTCGTGAATCCTGTTCCTGAGGGTCCGGCGTTGGAGTCGGTAGAATACATATCTACGACCGCCGCATTATGGACTCCATCAAAGACGTTATTTTCAATCAGGACATTATGGAATCCACTGCCAAGAACTCCCCCAACCCACTCGATGCTCGGATTGGTTCCGGAACCATAGAAGATATTGTGGTGAATATATACACTCGATAAGCTCGGATCATACGCTCCGGCAGTTCCGATAAGCCAGATGCCCGGTCCGTAGGTGTTCGTAATCACATTATCGTAGATCTCGATATTATTCATGTCACCTTTGGATCTCTCAACCTGAATACCAGGGCCACCTGCACTCCAGTGATAAAAAGAATCTATGAAGTTATCATGGAACTTTACGTTATTGGTGTTCCATACCCTCAGAGCACTGTTAGTCCTGCAGGTTATCGTGTTGTTCCAGGCTTCCACATTCGAGCACTCGATTGCAAACAGGCCGTCATGTCCGAGTTTATATACAGTATTGTTATAAAACTGGATGTTACTACCGTATTTGATCCTCAGTCCGTCTCCATGCCCGTCATGCATATACATATCGTATACCTTTACATCGCTGGTGTAAAGGAAATAAATCACATTGTAGTAGCCTTTACCCTTGGCAAGTTCTGAATTACCATCGTGATTTACATCAACTTCGAAACCTCTTATCGTAATGTTGGTATTCCCTGAACTGCTCATCTGCTTGATAAGGGGTACCATAGTATCCCAGCCAGCGTGATCAACCAGCTTGATCACAGCATCTGAATCTCCTTCAAGGATAGTGTTGCTTCCAATAAGAAGAGGAGCATCAATAACATATGTAAAAGGCCCTTTGAGGCGAACAGTCGTATAAGCAGAGTTTTCTGCCACTAATTTAAGGGCCTGATTTATCTGCACATGGTCGTCTGTTCCATCACAGTTAAAGTCCCCACTCCCATCTCCTGCAACATAAATCGTAGGCGCAGTCCGGCATGAAACTGCCGGAATACTTGAAAGTACAAAGAACCCAACAAGGAGGAGGACTCCTAATTCTCGTTTTAGCATTGCTATCACCTGGGGTCGATCATAATATTTTTATTTAGAATGTCTAACCGGTAGAAATTCACTCCGATTTACCAAGAAAATCTCTATTAAATTTTACACTGTTAACTGATTTTTTAATAAAGTTATTCATACTGTTTTCAAACAATCTGACGAGATTTTGCAAATAGTATCCACTCTTCAAATTATCAAGGCTATAGAACAGGCTCTGGAAGAAGTTTCATCCAAGAGGCCGATGAACCCTATTAGATGAGATGAATACTGGATTCAGAGTTGATTCCCCCGTTTTTAAGGAAATTTACCTCCAATATACACGAATTCCCCCCGTGTGAACATTAGAAATAAATTACCTTTTAATACTCTAAGTAAATTTCTATAGTCAGCATTGTAAATTAGATCATTATATTATAAAAGTATTTGTGCGATGTTCTTAAATTTTTTTAGAAACTCAAAGACGAATAAGACAAACAGTTAAAATATATTAAGTGAGAAAAACAGGCAGAGAGCTCCTCATTATTAAAAATTATGAGAAAAAGAGAGACCCTATCAGTAAATCTACTGAGGATTCAGAAAGAGCAATTTTTGAAGAATGTACAGCGCAAGTAACTTAATCGTATATTTCTTGCCGCGAGGAGGACAGAGACAAAGATTATAAAAACAAAAAAGATGCGGAAACAGAAAATCAACAACAAAACCCACAAATCAAAAATAAAAACCGGTAAGTAATCAATAAAATTCGACAGTAAAACCGTTAGAAAATAGGAGTTGAATGATAGCTAAATCGTAAATAACAAAAATAACGAATATAGAAGAAAGATAATGTCTTATAGCGAAATCACAGGAAAATCCTGTAAAATCAAAAGACAGCATCAAACAATTTCGTCACATATATCAAGAATCTTTCTTGCAACCCCATCCCAGCTGTGGTTTTCAACAACATATTTACGACCCTGCTTTCCCATGGTATCCCTTATCTTTTCATCGGAAATGAGTTTCACCACAGCATTAGCGAGTTCTCCGGGGTTCTCGGGAGGCACTGAAATTCCACCTCCAGAAAGGTCGATAAGGTCTTTTACACCCGGGATACTGCTCGCTACGATAGGTTTCCCGCATGCAAGGTATTCGTATGTTTTTAAGGCGGAAAGCCCTATCTTTGAGTTTCTTTCCTGTATAAAAGGAGCAACGCAGACATCGGCTGCATTAATGTATACAGGGACATTCTCATAGGGAACTCTTCCAGTGAAATTGAATTTGTCCGAAAGCCCCATCTCTGAAGCAGTCTCCAGCAGTTTATTCCTCATTACCCCGTCCCCAACTACAAGAAAACGAACCTCAGGGCATTTATCCAGGATAAAGGGAGCGGAATGGATAAGAAACTCAACTCCCTGCCAGGCTGCAAGGTGTCCTACAAAACATATGTATTTCTTTGAATCATCAAGCCCCAGTTCGGCTCTTGCCTGCTTCTGGTCAAGAGGCTTGAAAATGTCGGTATTCGCCCCATTGTTAATTACGAGGACTTTTTCTGCAGGAACCGAGTATAACCTCACAAGTTCGTCTTTTAGCTTATCGGTCACGGAAACTATCCTGTCACAGTATCTATAATTGAACCTCTCAGAACGTAGTGCCAGATAAGAAAAGACCCTGTATGCAAAAGATTTAGAGTCAGGACTTACCTTAAGTTCGTCCATAACCAGCCCGTTAACCTCGACTATAGAAGAAATGCCCAGAAGTTTGCACAGGGCAATGGGGAAGAACGGGAAAGAGTTCTGACGCAGATAGAGAACGTCAGGCCTATTTGCCATGCATGAGTAAAGAAGATAAAAGGATAGTATGAACTCATATGAAGGCTGTATAAGGTACTTATTATCTATTACAGGCACATACTTGATATCGGAAAAGCCGCGCTCCACACCTTTCTGACCCGGAGCGAACAAAACCACATCCGTGTATTTTTTCAAATTTCTTAAGAGCTCGAGTATGTGTATATTCGAACCTGATTTTGTAGTGAAAGAACTATAATAGACCAGGAAAATTTTACTTACTTTTTTAAACATGATTGCCGTTATCTGAATAGCAAAAGTAGTTAATTAGTTTATCCCACAACTCTATCCATTAATTTTCAGAGGGAAGAAAGAATCGGTTCGGGATTCAAGTGCAAGAAAAGAAATTAGTGCAGTTTACAGAGAGATATTTATAGGAGAAATCCTCTCCTTTGTGTGATTTTGAGGCATCCGAATCGAAAAAGGAAATAGATTATGAGAGTACTGGAAGTATGTCAGGAATTTCCTAACAGGTATTACCCCCAGCTTGGGACATTCATAAAGCAGAGCATTGATTCAATAGCAGATCAGGGAGTGGACGTGACAGTAATTTCCCCAAAAGCTTACGTGCTACCTTTTTCCGCATTTCCATATCATAATTTTTCAAAATTGCCCAGGGTTGAGCATACCGAAAAATACGACCTTCATTATCCGCGTTATATCTATGCCATTCCCAAAAAGTATTTTTACCCTATTAGCGGCATTTCGTATGCACACTTCGTTTCCAGATACATCACAAAAAACATAAAACCAGAACCTGACCTGATTCATGCACATTTCTCATACCCCGATGGGTACGGAATGATGGGGCTTGCAAAGAAATGGAAAGTCCCTCTGGTGATAAGTGCACTTGGCACAATAGAGAGAAAGGTTGCCTATGAAGGATCCTATACCTCGAAGCAGATCATAGAAGCCATGAACTTTGCCGATAAAATCCTTTCTGTCAGTGAAGACCTCAAGGTCCATATAGTGAAGCTCGGGATAGATGAAAGTAAGGTGCATGTGGTCTCCAACGGCGTTGATACGGAGATATTCAAGCCTGCAGGAAAAGAACATGCAAGAAGCATTTTAAACCTGCCTCAGGAAAAAAAGATTGTCCTGTTTATAGGAGCCCTGAGAAAAATAAAAGGCGTGGATTACCTTATTGAAGCTGCAAAAAATTTTGTGGATACGGACACGGACCTCTATATGGTAGGCAGGGATGACGGGCTCAGAAAAAGCCTGGAAAAAAGGGCGGAAGAACTTAAAATTGCAGATTCTATCAAATTCACGGGCCCTGTAAACCATGAGGACATTCCCCTCTGGATTTCAGCATCAGATATGCTGGTCCTGCCTTCCCTCTCGGAGGGGAGGCCGAATGTCGTGCTTGAAGCCCTTTCCTGTGAAGTCCCTGTAGTGGCAACCGATGTTGGCGGAATACCCGAACTTATGGTTGAAGGGGAAACGGGCTATCTTGTTCCTGCAAAAGACCCTGAGAAATTGTCCGAAAAAATAAACAGGCTGCTTGAAGACGAAAGCCGAAGGGAAAAAATGGGAAAATTCGGGCGTAAAAGCATACTCCAGCGAGGGCTTACCTGGGAAGCCCATGCAAAGAAGACTGTAGACGTATACTCAGAGCTTCTATCGAAACCCTCAAAATAATTCGTGGGAAAGAAAGCGAACCCTGATTCACCATGAGAATTCGATCCGCAGGTTAGAGGATCTTTTATGCTCTTTTAAGTCCCTGAGTTTTGATATAATCTATCAGTCCGCCTGAGTATTACCCAGGTTTTTGAGGTTTATTCCGAAAAAATCTCAGGCTTTTTTACAGCCTTTCAGCTTTTATAATATTTCAGCTTTTATAATCTTTCAGCTTTTATATCCCTTCGGCTTTACAGTCTTCCAGCTAATGGAATGCCCTTATTTTTCACAAAAAGAATGAAGTACAGGCATTAAATGCCTGTAAGAGTGCTGTTAAGGTTGGAACTTCTGATAGGTTTGCTTAGCGCCGGGCCGGGAGCAAAGATATCCGTTGCCAGGTTTGAGTAGATTTTATTTGCTTGCGTAAGGTTGGTCTCAAGATCAATTATGTTTTCAGGAGTGTTCTGGTAGAAATAATTGGAAGTTTCCTTAGTACTGCTTTCATCGCTGCCGAAGTATAAGCCGCTCCTGAGAAACTCCTGAGTCCTGAATACTACATAGCCTCCGTAACTGGATAATTCGCTTACATTATCGATCCGGTAATTGTCATAAATTGAGATGTTCATACCCGAAGAATCCTCAGGAATCGACGGGAGATAAAAATACCTTGTTGTATAGTAATCGGAATAAACGGCAGAACCTTCGGGAATATACTTATAAACGTGTTCGAAACCGCTCAGTTCATTCGCGGTGAAATACTCATGTCTCGAACTCTGGCCAAGCATGTCTGCGTCCGAAATGCTGAAGACTGAAGAGATGAAGACAAAAATGGAGAACATGAGGACCACAAAAAAAACCGTATTGAACTTTTTAGGCCCGTATCTATCCACATAGTTCCAGAATACATAGATCCCATATCCCATTACGAAAGCCATAAAGGGGCTGACGAAAAGCATAAAGCGGTCAACCCTGAACAGAACCTTAAACTGCCAGATAGTATTGAGAGGGTTGGGAATATAGAAAATAAGGGTTATGAGAGCAAATAACCCCAAAACTGAAGCATAATTCTTCCTGTAGTTTTTCAGAAGAAAGCCTATTCCTATAAGAGCAAAAAATAAAAAGACGGATTTATCCAGGAGCCCCATCAGACTGACCAGGCTTTCTTCAAGTACGTCAGAACCTCCGGCGGTCAGAACTATAGAGTCCCAGAAATGGCTCTGTAAACGGGGAGTCAGGCTTCTCTGCATGAACAGATAGGCTACAAAAAACCAGTAAGCAGTAAAAGTAACGTTTAAAAGTAAAAAGAAAGGCTTGCTAACATAGTTGCCAGCCCCTATGATATACTCCGAGGCAAAAAGGATAACGAGTAACAACACGAACTGGAGTATGGAAACGTTATGAACCAGGGTTAGAAAAATCAAAACCACTACTGAAAGAGCTTTAAAAGAGAATTTATCCTCTTTGAAGTTGACACTGTAAACCAGATACAGCAGTAGAATAAACGCTACGAATGACATTGTGCGTGTAATCACGTTTGCACCGTAATACAGCACAATATAGCTTGCCGAGTAAAGGAGGCAGGAGAGCAAGGAGATCTGCCTGTTGTGTGTAATATGATTAAAGAGATAGTAAAGAAAAATTACTGTTGTCGCATAAACCGGTGCTGTTATCAGGAAAAGCGAGGTTTTTGCACTGATATTCAGGACCTCGGCTGCTTCTGCAACAAATATATGGTAAAGAGGGAAAAATGCATAGTCACTTAAGGAAGTAGAAATGGTCTGTCCTGTTGACGCGGTTAATTCCGAAAGGAAAATATGAGGCAGAATGTCAGTGGTCCCGAAGTAGAAATCATAGTTGAAGGTAACGCTGTAAGTAAGGTTTACCATAATTAAAAAAGACTCCAGAAGGACGAGGGACGGCTTTACATCTTTAGAGAAAATTTGCAGGAAAACCGAAAGGTACATCACCAGAATAAACACGAAATAATACCAGGGACGAACTCCCTGAGACAGCAAAAGCACAGCTATCGAGCCAATATAAAATATGCTAAATACATAAGTAAGGGACTTGATGTCTATCGACGGAAAGCTGTCTATATCATGCAGACTTACATCTTTTCTGTAGATGTACAGCACGAAAAGGCAGGAAAGTATTCCAGGAATTCCAGTAAACAACCCGCGAAGTGCATAGCCCGGCTTTCCGGTTGCAAACATCCATACAAAAGTGAATATAACTGCGAGAATTATTGCTAACGGGAACAGAAAGGAAATTATCTTCATTAAACGGTTATTACCCATGTTTTTGAGTCCCGTCTCTTCACTCAATCCGAACATACTATCTCCATAATCTTAAGCGATCATAACTTCATGTATTGAGTATTAAATAAAGGATGCAGAATTGAATCGGAATAATGACTCAGGATTGAACCTGAGACACAGGGTTCAGAAATTTTGTTCGAAACCAATAGGAATTACAGTGAGGTCAGTATTGCTTAAGAATTTTTTGCTCCGCCATGCTTCAAGTCGGGTTCTATTTCCAGGATTGTTTTAATATCCGGTTACCGAAAACTGCGGTCACGATAACCGGACGAATCCTTAAACATTAAATATCCGAAAGAGATTTGGTTTTTGGAAGGACAAGAGAGTTTGCAAAACTGTACATGAAACCCAGCCCGTAAGTAATGTGCTGCACAGGAATCACTAACAGAGTAAAAAGGCCGTACTTTGATTTCATCTTGTATATTACCTGAATTGAGGTAACAAAGACCAGCACGAAGTATAGGGTAATCAGCACCAGCAGGATCAGTATCGGTGTCGGATACACTATAGAAATAATAAGCGAAAGGACTGCAAAAGCTATGGCAATCGAGGGTAAAAAAGCATACCAGCGGACAAATTCTCCGTGCTTCTTGAAAAGCTCGCCCATCCACATGCCATATTTGAACATCCGCACCGAAAATGACTTGAGGGTTCCTCTTCTGTGGTGAAGCACTTTTGCTTCCGGAACATACAGAAATTTGTAACCTATTTTGTTTATTCTGTAGTTGAGGTCTCCGTCCTGGCCTATAACAAACCGCTCGTCAAAATACCCGGCTTCCACGATTGTATTTTTCCTGTACATAGCATTACAATTAGGAAGGGACGCAACATAATGTTTCTTTGTAGAGTTATTGGATTGGGCCGAACCTCCTGAACCCAGAAAAGTTTCCTGAGCATATCCTACCACTCTGCCAAACACAGGGTCGGTATCGAATACCAGATTCGGACCGCCAACACACGCGATATCATCAGGGGCGTCTTTCATTTCAATGACAAGGGTTTTTAACCAGAGAGGATCGACCTTACAGTCCCCGTCCGTAAACGCAACCAGATCTCCCCGAGCATTTTTCACTCCAAGGTTCCTTGCTGCGGCAACATTTTTTCGTTCATTAAGAAGGAGCTTGACAGGATATTTCTGTACAAGATCCCGGGTTTTATCAGTGGACATTCCATCGACTATAATAATCTCATAGGAATCCTGAGGGTAATCGAGCTGAAGAAGGGACTCAATGCATTCTTCAATGAATTTTTCTTCGTTGCGAATACCTGCTACAACCGAAACAAAAGGATATTCCATAAAATGACCCCGTTTTCTAACTTTTATTGCCTTCGAATCTGTTCATTTAGAAATATCATTCTTGAAATGGCATGCAGTATGATTCCCGTAAAGATCATAAAAGCTCCTATAATCGTCAGCATCACCATAAGGAGAGTAGGGCCGAAACGCAGGAATCCTCCCATAATGTAATCCTGCAAAAACTTCAAGCCCATAAGAACGCCTGTCGATGCCATAATAAGGCCCGGAACAGAAAAATAGTACAAGGGACGCCTGTATTCCATATCTTTCAGAATTCTGAATAGGACCCTGGGACCATGTATGAAAGGATGCTCAGTTGAACAGTTATCAAGATCATATCTGCAGTGAATCTCTACTTCAGTAAATTTCAGTTTATGGTCTTTTGCCTGAATGAGAATTTCAGAGCCTGCCGACATATCGGTGCCGTAAAGGTTTATATTCTCAATTGCTTTTCTGCCATAAGCCCGGAAACCGCTTTGAGAATCAGTAACATTGAGGCCACCTGCTATGTAAGTTGCAATGTCAAGGACTTTCATTCCAAACTTGCGATAAATAGGAACGTTTTTTCCGTTACCATTGATAAACCTTGAGCCGATCACGAGGTCAAATCCCTGTCTTAAGGGCTCAAGAAGCTTGGGGATTTCAGAAGGATCGTGCTGACCATCGGAATCAATTATAACCATAGAACCTGCACCGAGTTTGCGGGCGGTTTCAAAACAGTTTCTCAGGGCTGCTCCGTATCCTCTGTTAATTTCATGGCGGACAACGTAGGCACCAAGGGATTCGGCGATATCGACAGTATTATCCGTACTCCCATCGTCCACGACCACCACTTTGTCTACATATTTTCTGCAGCCCTTAATGACCTCTGCAATGGAATGGGCTTCATTATAAGCAGGCATGGCTGCAATAGTAATGGTCATGTGATATCATCTACCTCTTTGATGAAAGACTCAAGATATGTAAAGCGCCTTTTTACGTAAAAATCGGCGAGAATTTCAAATATGGAGAACACATTTTTCAGAGTCATCGCTCCATTAACTTTAAAGGGTTTCTAAGGATCATCTGTGAACAGATTTGCAGCGCATCATTTGGGGGATTGTGTCCTTTTAGGGAAAGGAAAGATGCCCTGCAAGTAACTCGTAGTTCTGAATAAGACGTGTATTTGTTTTAATATATGAGCTATATAAGCGTTTGGTCACGAAAAATAATTGGTCAGTCCCCCCGATAACGAAAAGAAAATTAAGCCAGCTTAAAAAGCCCGTTGGCCCGGAAAGGAGCTTAAAAGGCTCCGGATAAATCATAAGAATTATAATATTTGAAGAAAAAAATTAGACAGATATAAGAATCAGAAAGTTTTCCTCCGATACATAGGTAACATAAAGAAAAAAAACAAGCTTATTCAAGCGAAACATCTCCAAAAAATGATGTACATTAATCCGAGCCGTAAAATCCTTCGGAGTTAGATATAGAGAAGAAATACATTTTTATAATAACAGGCAGGAAAAGGGAAAGATATTTTATACAAAAACACAATTTGAGTTGATCGAATTAAAAAGCACTGTTGAAAAAAGAGAGACGATTCAGGAACAGAAGTTTTGCTAAATAGAAAAGGCTTCGGAATCGAAACTCGAACCAACCCCAAACCTTCCGATTCTCAACTCTTCACGGCAGAAGATTATAGAAGACCGGCCGGAAAAACAGCCGGAAAGGTTATTCTTAACTCCCGAAAGAGGGATAATAGAATAGAGATTAGCCCTGATACAAGAAAAATAAAACTGGAAAACCAGAAAAACATTAAAACCGTTTTATGAGGATTCATATGGCCGGGAACCAGAAGTTTCCATCTGACCTGCTGTTTGTGGTAGGCCTGGTAGTTCTTACAGATATTTTCGTACTTATTCCTGTACTCAATGAGAGTTTTATTCGCATAGTCCTTGGCCTGCCACTGGTATTATTCTTACCGGGGTACGCCCTTGTAGCCGTGCTATTTCCAACAAAAACCGGACTTGAGGGGATCGAGAGAGCAGCACTTTCCGTAGGAATTAGCGTTGCAATTGTACCTCTTATAGGACTTGTACTTAATAATACGTCATTCGGAATCAGGGAAGGGCCTCTTCTTGTAAGTCTCTCTTTGTTCGTTATCCTTGCATGCATAGTTGCATACATTCGCAGAAGAACGCTTCCCGAAAACAAAGCCTTTGGATTTTCTTTCAAGGCCTCTGCGTATTCCTTTTTATCTGAGGTTCTGGGAAAACCCCAGTCATCAACGGAAAAGGTCCTCAGGACCTTTCTGGCGATTTCCGTTCTGGCATTAGTAGGAACTGTAGCTTATTTATCCATAGTTCCCCACGAACAGGAACCATTTACGGAATTCTATATCCTCGGAGCCGATGGAAAAGCCGAGAACTATACTACGGAGTATGTTCAGGGAGAAAGTGGAACCGTCATTATAGGGGTCACAAACCATGAGCACAGAACAGTAAACTATACACTGGATGTCAGGCTCGAAAACGAATCCCTGCCACTTCCTGAAAACCTGAGGAATATAAAACTTGACGATAATACGACAATGGAAGAGCCCCTTGAGATAACCCCCTCTGTCGAAGGAGAGAATATGGAGCTTCAGTTCCTGCTTTTCAACGAGACTGAAAAGGATACACCTTACAGGGATCTGCGCCTCTGGATAAACGTTACCGAGGAGGCCTGAAGATGGAAACATATGAGAATCAGGAAACGCAAAAGCGTGAAAATAGAGAGACACAGACCCCTGAGTATATGCATGTACCTGAAAATAGGGTGGCACGGAAGCCTGAATTGAAAAACAAAGGACTTTACCTGATAATTCCGATTTTAGCCATCGCCTTTGCGGAATTCATGATATATTCCGGGAAGGATATAGCAGCCATGGTGATACATGCAGCCATCCTCCTCGGGCTTTCTCTTTCAATGTTGTACATAAAAAACGAGGAGGTTCAGAAGACTTATCAGGCCCTTATCCTGTTGCCTGTCCTGCGGCTTGTAAATCTTTCAATGCCAGCATTTTTTGATGTAACCCTTTACTCGTTTGTCTTTATCTATGGACTCCTTACGATTCCAGTAACCATTGCAATTACCCACCAGGGGTTTACCCGGGAACAGCTTGGAATAACCTTCAAAAGGATGTGGATCTATATTCCACTCTCCATAATTATAGGGTTCCTGCTTGGAGTAGGGGAATACTTAATAATTGAGACTAACTACCTCATCCCTGACATTTCAATTACCTCCCTGCTGGTACTTACCCTTGTTATGGTCTTTTTGGTAGGGCTTGTTGAAGAGATCATTTTCAGGTCCATTCTGCAGAACAGACTCGAAATGTTTCTCGGTAGCCGCAGTGGCCTGATTATCACAAGCATCCTGTTCGGATTAATGCATTCAGGGTATGGGAACATGGGGGAAATATTCTACACATTTTTTGTAGGTTTTATCATAGGATTTTTGTTCTATAGAACCCGAAGCCTCCCTCTGGCCACAATGATCCACGGCTTCATAAATGTCTTCCTCTTTGGGGTAATTCCCCATCTTCTTTAAATTTAATTTTTTGGAAGACCTATTTTTGGACGGTTCCTGCCCAATCGATTACTTTATTTTCGGGATTCGGAGGTAATTTTTCAGTTACCTCTTCCTGCGCCGCACCGGGCTGGAACCGGCCTGCCAGTCAGATAAAAAGTAGCTTGCAAGCCAGTCCCACATAAAGAGAGACAATATATTGAAGAAATATCCCCAGAGCTGAGAGAATACTTCCCCTACATCGAAAACTGTTTTTCAAATCACAGGCAAACATCAGCGCTCCCGCCAGCCTGTCTGACTTATGGATTCTACATCCCTGTTACAGGCTGATTTTTCCTTATTTTTTCCTGCAAGACCACTCTCCCGCGTAGAGCAATTGGTAATTGTTAAATTAGTCCTCTTGAGCGAAGCGAAACTCGGGAAATAGAGAAAAAGGATTTAATTTCACGAAAATGTTTAAAAAAGAGGTTTTTTCTCGATGCGTTTATTCAAGACTGGAGAAGCCCCCAGAACTTAAAAGAGATCTACAAGCTTGTAAAGAATAACTGCACCGAAAGAAAATAGAAGTGGAATAATTCCCATATTGAGAGAAGTCTTCACGGATTCTCCCCAATGCTTTGATAGAGGAAGAAAGTCTCTGAGAAGTAACAATAAAAGCAAAGCAGCTGCGGTCACTACTGCACCTTCAGGAACCCCGGGTGTTATCATCATTGAGAGTTCACCCGAAGAAGCAGAAGTTGAAGAAATTAAACTTGTAAGCGTATTCAGAACTCCTCTAGTTGATTCACGTATAAGACAAACAGATGTGCAATCTAATATAAAAATTCTCCTCCTTTTAAGCTCCAGAATTCAAGCTATATCCCCAAAAAGAGAAACGGAAAAAAAGGCAATAGATAACGAAAATTCTGGAAGTCCCGGCCCAGAGAACCGAAGAGATAGGTAAATAACCAAATCACTTAAATAATTATAAAATATATTCATCTAAGAAATTAAAACAGTTAGGGATTTACAGGGAGTGAATAAAGGGAAAAATGAGAAAACATAATCACATACGTGATCAGTCTGGAACAATAAATTAGCCAGGTCACCCACGAACAGGAAAGACCAAATAGATTCAAAAATAATTACTATGTCGCTCTGATTCTATTCGAAGCACTCCGAATAAGTTATAAGGACATTGGAAAAACGGGGGAAGAATATGAACTCAAAAGAATTCAAAATCCACAGTTCTTCAAAAGTTTACGGCACCTCGATAATCGGAAAGGGTACGGTAATTCTGGAGAATGTAGTACTGGGATATCCAGAACACAGAGTCCTCATGGAGATCCTTAGACAGGATAAGGAGATAGAGGACTTTGATTTTCCGGGCTGCAGTATAGGTCCGGACTCAATAATAAGAGCAGGATCGACAATATTTTCCAACGTAAAGACCGGAAAGAACTTCAAAACCGGGCATAACGTGATGATCAGGGAAAACACACAAATAGGAGACAACGTACTTATCGGAACGAACGTTATCATAGACGGAAGCGTGAAGATAGGAAATAATGTCAGCATCCAGGGAAACGTATACATTCCAACAAATGTGATTATCGAAGACAATGTATTTATTGGACCATGTGCTGTTCTTGCCAACGATAAATATCCCATACGTAAAAAATACGAACTTAAAGGTCCGATTTTGAGAAAAGGTGCATCCATAGGCGCTAACGCAACCCTGCTTCCGGGAGTGGAAATAGGGGAAGGGGCAATGGTTGCCGGAGGAGCCCTTGTGACAAAAGATGTGCCTCCGTGGAAGCTGGCGATCGGTACACCTGCCAGAATACAGGAGCTACCTGAAGATCTTAAAGAGCTAAACCGGATATAAACCTAGCAAAAAAACCAAAGTTAAGTAAGATAAAGTTTTATTGAGCTTATTATAAGAGGTTCTATAAATGATCCCAATCGCCAAGCCCCTGCTGGGCAAGGAAGAGATTGATGCAGTAACGAAGGTCCTGAATTCGGGCATGATTGCACAGGGACCAAAAGTGGAAGAATTCGAGCTCGCTTTTTCTGAATACACCGGCTGCGAGTATGCAGCTGCTGTAAACTCCGGCACTGCAGCCCTTCATATCGCGCTTCTCGCCCACGACATTGGAAAAGAAGACGAAGTAATTACAAGTCCCTTCACCTTTATTGCCACCGCAAACAGCATCCTTTACACCGGGGCAAAGCCTGTTTTTGCAGACATTGAACCGGATACATATAATATAGACCCTGAAAAGATCCAGGAACAGATTACTTCAAAAACGAAAGCCATTATGCCCGTCCACCTTTACGGGCACCCGGCAGATATGAAAGCTATAATGGAAATCGCTGAAGACCGCGGGCTTGTCGTGATTGAAGATGCCTGCCAGGCCCACGGAGCGGAATGCCTCGGGAAAAAAGTTGGCAGTTTCGGGACCGGAACATTCAGCTTCTACCCGACCAAAAACATGACAACAAGCGAAGGCGGGATAATTACAACAAATGAAAAGGAAGTCGCAGAAAAATCAAGGATGATCCGGGCTCATGGCTCAAAAGTTCGCTACCTGCATGAAATGCTGGGCTTTAACCTGCGCATGACAGATATTGCAGCTGCAATCGGGCTTGTTCAGCTCGAAAAACTGGACGGGTTTAATGCTGCCAGGCAAAAAAACGCAGCCATGCTTTCAGCCGGACTCAAAGGCATCTCCGGGGTTGTACCCGCAGTAACAAAACCCGGCTGTACCCACGTTTTCCACCAGTACACGATCAGAACTGAAAAGAGAGACGAACTGGCAGCTTTCCTGAAGGAAAAAGAAATAGGAACCGGAATACATTACCCGATACCCATCCACAAACAGCCCTATTATGTGGAACTCGGGTACAGGGATTCCTTGCCCGTCTCGGAGAAAGCAGCAGAGGAGGTGCTTTCCCTCCCGGTACATCCGGCTATATCCGAAGAAGATGTGCAGAAAATAGTTCGAGCGACCAGAGAATTTTATACCAATAATTGAATAATTTCAGGGCATAACCTCATCCCTAAAACAGGAAGTGAAACCTTGATAAGAGTAGGAGTAATAGGCACAGGCGCCATGGGTCAGAATCACGTCCGAATATACAGCGAAATGGAAGGCGTGGAACTTGCCGGGATATCGGATGTAGACCGGAACAGGGTCGAAGCCATGGCTGCTCAGTTTAAAACAAAAGCCTTTACAGATTATAAAAAGATGTTTGAAGAAGGCCTTGATGCGGTAAGTGTTGTTGTGCCCACAAAACTGCATAAGCAGGTAGTGCTTGATGCCCTGGACGCGGGGCTACATGTCCTTGTAGAAAAACCAGTTGCCGACACGGTTGAAAATGCGGACCTCATGATTAAAGCCGCAAAGAAAACAGGGAAAGTGCTCATGGTAGGGCATATCGAACGTTTCAATCCTGCAGTCATAAGACTTAAAGAAATCATAGATTCGGGCATCCTTGGCAAGATAGTATCCATCTCTACCCGAAGAGTCGGCCCCTACAACCCAAGGATAAGAGATGTTGGAGTGATTCTGGATATCGGGGTTCACGACATAGATGTCATTTCACACCTTTACGGCAAGAAGATAAATGGTGTTTACGCCATTGCCGGTGCAGACATCCACTCTTTTGAAGACCATGCCTCAATTATCCTGCGCATGGACCATAATTTTGCAGGTGTTGTAGAAACAAACTGGCTGACCCCGCATAAAGTAAGACAGCTGACTGCAATCGGAATCAAGGGTGTAGCCTATCTGGACTACATCGACCAGACAGTCGAGCTTCACGACAACGGCTGGATAAGAAAAGCCAAGGTTGAGCCAAGCGAACCCCTGAAAAATGAGCTCGTTTACTTTATAGACTGCATTAAGACAGGAAGACAACCTAACCCCTGTGGCGAAGATGGGAAACATGCCCTTGAAGTAGCAATGGCAGCCATCAAGTCCTACGAAGAAGAGAGACTAATCGAAGTAGGGCAGTAAACCAGAGACATAGCGGGGACGGAAATAAAAACCTGAAAATCAGAGAGAAATAGAATAAGACCTTAAAAACAAGACTGGAAAGTGATAAGCATGAGCAAATTGGAAAAACTTCTAAAGGAACGCGGCCCTATCAAAAAAATAGGAGTACTTGGCATGGGGTATGTAGGAATCCCCGCAGCCGTCCTGTTCGCAGATGCTCCCTGTTTTGACAAAGTACTGGGCTTCCAGCGCAACTCAAAAAGCTCAGGCTATAAGATTGATATGCTCAACCGGGGAGAAAGCCCGCTCAAAGGGGAAGAGCCAGGCCTTGAAGACCTCATTGGAAAGGTTGTCAAAGCAGGCAAGTTCGAGTGTACCCCCGATTTCTCAAGGATTTCCGAACTTGATGCGGTTACACTTGCAATTCAGACGCCCTTTGCAAATCCCAAGGACCTGGAGCCAGATTTCAGTGCGCTCATAGAGGGGATCAGAAACGCAGGAAAGTACCTGAGACCCGGGATGCTTGTAGTCCTCGAATCCACAATCACTCCAGGGACAACCGAAGGGATGGCAAAGCAGATCCTTGAGGAAGAATCCGGTCTGAAAGCAGGGGAAGATTTTGCCCTTGCCCATGCCCCTGAAAGGGTAATGGTAGGCAGGCTCCTGAAAAATATCAGGGAACATGACAGGATCGTAGGTGGAATTAATGAGGCAAGCACAAAAAGAGCAGTTGAACTGTATTCCCCCGTGCTCACGGTCGGAAAAGTTATTCCGATGAGTGCGACTGCGGCTGAGGTTACAAAAACTGCGGAGAACACTTTCCGTGACCTTCAGATTGCGGCAATCAACCAGCTTGCCCTTTACTGTGAAGCCATGGGCATAAATGTCTATGATGTCAGGACCGGGGTTGACAGCTTAAAAGGCGAGGGTATAACAAGAGCTGTCCTCTGGCCGGGGGCAGGGGTTGGAGGCCACTGCCTGACCAAGGATACGTACCACCTGGAAAGAGGAGTCAAGATCGGAAAAGGACAGCTGGACTATCCCGAAGGGGCGGATTCGATCTACGTGCTTGCCAGAAAGGTCAACGACTTCATGCCTGCACACATGTACAACCTGACTGTTGCAGCCCTTGAGAGGCTTGGGAAAGAGGTGAAGGGTTCAAAGGTTGCAATGCTCGGCTGGGCATTTATCAAAGACTCGGACGATGCAAGGAACACGCCGTCAGAACCGTACAAGGACCTCTGCCTGAAAGCCGGAGCCAGTGTTATGGTGCACGACCCGTATGTTGTCAACTATCCGGGCGTCGAGATTTCGGAGAACCTGGAAGAGGTTGTAAAAGGTGCGGATGCTGTAATCGTGCTTGCAGGGCACAGTGCGTACCATGATGTGAAGGCCGATTGGGTGAAAAAAATAAGCGGGAAAAAGAACCCGGTAATTATTGACGGGAGAAATGTAATTGACCCGGATGAGTTTATCGGAAAGGGGTTTGTATATAAGGGGATTGGGAGGGGAGACAAAAACTCACATGAGATAATATGAAGGGGAAAATTCCCCTTTTTAAGACGAATTTGTCTTTTAGATCTGGGAAAATAGGGCGAGAATCATGTTTGAGAAACTGAAAGAAAACGAGGAACTCTGGGCTCTCTACACCAGAAAGGAAGAGTACGGTCTGGCCTTTCGCGACAGGTATGAGAGGTTTCCTTACTACATGAGCGGCCATAGAAATATTTTCGAGCCGAGAGTTTCCAAATTTCTGATAGAAAACGGGCTGAAACCGCAGTATCCTGACGGAAAAAAATTCGCGGTCTGTCTTACACACGACATTGACGCGATTCACCCGGAAAAACTATATCCGCTAATCGGGTCTCTTAAAGCCCTTGCTCAAGGGAACCTGACCGAAGCAATGAAAACTCCTTTCTGCAGAGTTAACAGGAAATGGAATCCATGCTGGAACTTCAGGGAGATAGTAAAGCTGGAAGCCAAATATGACGCAAAATCCAGTTTCTATTTCCTTGCCCTGAACCCTGGAGAAACGGACTTTAATTATAACATTAAAGACATTGAATCGGAACTGGGCTTCATATCCGATAGCGGGTGGGAAGTAGGCCTGCATGGCGGACACGAATCTTACAACAGCCTTGAAGACCTCAAAGAAAAAAAAAGTCGGCTTGAAGAAGCCCTGGGCAAAAGAATTATAGGGTACAGAAATCACTTTCTAAGGTTTAGCGTCCCGGTTACCTGGGAATTGTTGAGCAAAGTGGGGTTCAAGTACGACACCACACTGGGGTATCCGGACTGTGCAGGCTTCAGAAACGGGATGTGTCATCCATTCAGGCCTTTTAATTTGAATGAAGGACGTCAAATCGATATTTTGGAAATCCCGCTGGTGATTATGGACCGTTCGTTTTTTAGAGACTATATGCGCCTTGATGTCAAAAAAGCTTGGGAATGTACGAAGCACCTTATCAATACTGTTGAAAGGTATAACGGCGTGATTACTATCCTCTGGCATAATAATACGTGCATCGAGGGAGAGAACCTTAAATACTACGAAAAAGTCCTTGAGTACTGTGCCGGGAAAGATGCCTGGATTACCAGCGGAGAGGAAATCTATAACTGGTGGACCAGCCAGGTTGAACCGGGGATCCAAAAGTGAGAATAAGTTAAAAAAGCAAGAAGAAGTTAAATGACCGAATTAATCTCTGTTTACAGGAATAAAACAACATCAATAGGCAGCTAAAAGAGAGCTTTTTTACCATATGTACAGCTGCCCCAGGCGGGTTAACCGGATTGGTGTTGATCCCGAAAATCCATGCTGTTAAAAAGTTAACAGTGACTTTCTGTTAAAAGTTCAATAATTCTTTTATCCGCAGGATTTGGAAGTTATAAACTCCAGTGAGCAAGAAAACATATAATTTTCCGGAGATTCTAATCGGATAAAGATTGAGAGTAGCTTAAAGCTGGAATTATGTCTGAAAATCCATTTTTTATGTGTTTTCTGGATGCAGGCTGTCACTACTGGGCGAAGAGTTCTGTCGAGTCGGATGAGTTTATAAGGGAGAATCTGGTTATAGGAAAAAGGGAAGGGAAAAAAAGAAGCAGGATAAAAAGTAAGTATAGGGTCGGAGTGCTGAAAGTCTGAGAATTAAAGTTCTTAAAAGAGCAAATATAACCGCAGGATTTTAAACGGCTCACCCCAGGTATTTTAAAGCTTCCAGCTGCCTGGCCTGAAAAAGCGACCTTTTCAGGGTACTGGCTATGGATAAAAAGACAGAAAAAGAGGCAGAGAAATCAACGAAAAACGAAAAGAGGGCAAGTTTTGTATCGGATGTCCTGACACTTGCAGGCGGAACGACCTTTGCTCAGGTCCTTACGATTCTGGCAGCTCCTGTTCTGACCCGCATTTACGGACCGGAGGATTTTGGAGTATGGGCTCTCTATATCTCCATAACGAGCGTCATAAGCATTATTGCATGCCTCAGGTACGATTATTCCATAATGCTGCCGGAATCAGAAGATGAAGCAGTAAACCTTTTAGGCCTGAGTTTCCTCGCAGTCCTTGCCGTTACCGGCTTAACCGTGCCATTTATCTGGTACTTCCACGTCCAGATAGTTGATCTGCTAAATGCCCCTCAGATTGAAGATTATCTCTGGCTTGTGCCCCCGTTCGTGTTTGTAAACGGACTTTTTCTCGCACTCAATCAGTGGAACTCAAGAACAAAACTCTTCAAAAGGCTATCCTTCTCAAGGATTTCCAGTTCGGTCTCGACGACTGCAACCCAGATTACCCTTGGGATTGTAGAAAGACCCCCGACTGCAGCCGGCTTAATCGGCGGAAGCCTTGCAGGCCAGTCTGTAGCGACATTCATGCTTGGAGGACAGATCTGGAGAGATGACAGGCGCCTGATAACAAAAAGCCTGGGCTGGAAAAAAATATATGAAGGCGCAATACGGCACCGCAAACTTCCGCTCATAGATATCTGGTCTGCCCTTATGAACTCAATCTCCTGGCAGCTTCCGGCTTTTCTCCTTTCAGCCTTTTTTACTCCTGCAGTTGTTGGTTTTTACTCCCTCGGGTTCCGCCTGCTCCAGTTACCCATGAGTTTTATTGGCGGTTCGATCTCGCAGGTATTTTACCAGAGGGCATCAAGGGCAATATCCGAAGGCACTCTCAGTAATCTTGTTGAAAGTGTATTCCGAATGCTTGTGCTTATAGGCATGTTCCCTATATTGATTCTCACAATTGTAGGAAGCGATGTCTTCACCGTTATTTTCGGGAGCGCCTGGACAGAAGCAGGAGTATATGCCCAGATTCTGAGCCTCTGGGCATTTGTATGGTTTATCTCGTCCCCTTTAACCACAATATACCTGGTAGTAGAAGAACTTCATTTCGGTTTCACCTACAACTTTTTTAACCTCACTACCCGCTTTCTGTCCCTCACAATCGGAGGCTTGCTGGGAAATGCCCGTGTGGCCCTTATCCTCTTCTCCATATCAGGCATTGTGGTATACGGGTACCTGTGCCTGAAAATGATGCACTACTCAGGCGTAAAGACCTCAAGAGCCCTGAAAATAGTATCCTCAAACCTGGTCCTCTTTATCCCTGCAGGAATAGTCCTGGTAGTTCTCAAAACCGCAGGAATAAACCAGGTTCTTCTGGTTGTAATCTCCGGCCTGATTATCTGTATCTATTATCTCTACATACTGAAAACGGATAAACAGGTAAAAGAGATAATAGGAGGATTCAAAGTGCCTGGAAAAGCGGAAAAAATATAAGAATATATCGAAGAAGCTGATTTTGAATTAGATTTCTCTTTTTTTGGACATATTTCACTAGAACACTCCTCATTAAACTGGCAACATATAAATTTTTAAACTTGATCATAGTAATTTTTCAAGATACAGATACAGATTTTTACCAGAAATTAAGAAAAAAAGTCAAAATAAAATATAAATAAACTTTTCTAAGACATATTCATACAGAGAACAAACTCAAGTGGGAGAATTTGCACTAAAAACCCAAGGATTAAAAAGAAAAGTCACATAAATATGGATGACTTATCTGGATATATTTGAGATTAAACATACTATGCAGAAGAAAAATATAGGAAAGGAGCTTCAAAATCTTGCTTTCAGAGGGAATAACATTCTTAAGACCAGTTTTTACTTTTCTCCGGAACCCATGGGATAGAAAAAAGCTTAGACTCCTGTTTTGGCTTTCTGTATTTATATCTTTGGTTGTTCTTCCGGGAACCGCAACTGCTAACAGCTGGGAACTTATCCCCGATACCCCGGTCGTTGGAGATACAATCGAAATAAGAGGGACTGATTTCACGGGAGAGACCGCAGACGTGCTGGTATCCTTTGAAAAAGATGTTCAGGTACTGGACGGCGGATATGAGTATCTACTTGAGGATGTGGAAATTCCGGCCGGGTTCAACAACCGTTTTACTGCGCAGGCGAAAGACGTCGATGACCTGAACGTGAGAGTAAAGATGATACTCTGGATAACCAGATCTGCAGAGGCAAAAGAAGGAACTGCCACAGTTTCCCAACCGGGTGTCCCTCCGGGAACTTATAAGATAAGGATCGATGGGAAATCAAAAGCCTCTGAGGTTAGACTCAAGATTACGGGCCTCCAGAAAGTGGAGCTTGACTCAGGGAATTTCAGCTATAAATACAATACAAAATCGATACCACCAGGCAATTTTGAAATAAAGGTAGGGGACGTTACCAGGCAGGTTACCCTCCGGCCGGCAGAAAACCTGTCTTCGGACATCAAAACCTCTTCGGAACAAAAACCCGATCAGGGCAAAAATCCTGCGGGAACGGAAACAGATCGTTTAAGAGCAGGGGAAAACTGGAACATATGGATTGGAGGGATCTTAACCGGAGTGATATTACTCCTGCTTTATTCAAGGGTTAAAAAGCGTTAAAGTAACGGGAGTTGCCGGAATAAAAAGAGTATATTTTTGCAATTAAAACGTCCGGGAAACCTTTTAAAAGATCTTAAATAGCGAACCCTTATTTTTAAGGAAAGATGTGAATGTTGAATAAAATTTAATTAAAAAAAATTAACAACTAAAACCCTTAAAAAGAACAAACTGCCTGAAATTAAGCAGGGAAGAGATCAACTAAGGGGTGATAGTAATTGGAAAAAAGAACAGGAATACATAATTGGCTTTGTAGAAAAACATTCAGGTTAACCTTAATAGTTTTTATGGTTGCTCTTTCATTCATTTCAATATCAGCGGCATTTTCCGAGGAAGAGCCCTGGATTGTAGTTATCGAAAAAAATGATGACAGCGTTTTTTTTGCAGACCACAATGAGAGCCTGACTGAAGGAGGCTGGATCCTTCTCAGCGGAGGAGAGGAAATTCAGCTTCCACAGCCTCTTAATTTCACATACAGCGGGACAGACAGCCTTAGCAGCGGGGGAGCTACCCTTGAGCTGAAATCAAATGCATCTTCCGGGAATGATACGAGACTGGTACTTACATATCCGTATTCAACCCATCCCTTTTATACTGAAAAAGAGAAAGTGAAGCTTGATTTCAAAGGACCTGCCGCTTTCGGGAAGCAGAAAGCGAATATTTACCTTATCGAGGGGCTTAATGCAGGTTCATTTAAAGAGGCTTTTAAGGATATCAGAGACGGGAACTCCGTGAGCTTCAAAGAAATCTTCGATAATAGTACGGACTCTACAAAACTGGTAGCTACCACGATCCTGAACAGGAACGGAGACCTTTCCTCCCCCCTGACTCTTGGCCCGCTCCCGGCCGGAAGTTACGGCGTACTCATAATGCTTGAGAGTGACGGGAATGGAAACTCCGGGTCTGAGAGAAAGGTTCTTTCAGCAACCTGTTTTGAGGTTATGGAATACGAACTGAAAATAGATTCTTCGAACAACCCCAAAGAATGTGAAAATCTTGAAGTCAACCTGGACCTGAAAAAAGCCCCGACTCAGGGGAGCTTCACATATGGAGCCCTGCTGATAAGGGAAGATGCTTACAGTGCGGAAATAAATGTAAGCTCCAACGGGACAGTAGTCGGGACCAGTGTTTTTGTTAATGGAATCGACATAATCAATGAGTTCGACATTAATTCCACATACTACGAGTCCAAACTCAGCAAAGATGAGCTCACCACCGAAATCCAGACCCTGATTGGAGAAGGCAACGGAACGATAAGCATAGGAGAAGAAAACCAGAACACGCTTTCCCTGACGACCTTCGACCTCCCCCCCGGAGACTATCTCCTTTTTGCAGCTGCCTATGAAAACGGCAAAGGCCTTGCCGGAATAGCTCAGAAAAAACTGACCATACAAGCAGCTAAAAGTTCAAAGAAGTCAGACAAAAAAGAGGAAGCAAACACCAACATATCAACAAAGAGTCAGAGTCCTTCCACTCTGGAAACTGAGCAGCCTATTATTGATTCCTCAAGCTCTTTTGGGCTGGAAGATCTCGAACCCCAGATAAGAGGAGAATCCCTGGAAGAAACTGTCAGGAAAGATCCTTCAAAGTTCGCTTCCTTCCTAATAGGCTTTGTGGGAACACTTTTGATAGGGATTCTTATATTGAAAAGAAATCGCTGAGGCAGGAAAAAACAGCAGAGGAAAGCTCAAACCTTGAGAAGGGACTGGAAAAAAGAGAAGGAATGCTCTAACCGGGAAATTGCCAGTTATTAAACCTTAATTTTTGTTTTTCCGGCCCCTAGCCCTCTACAATTTTGCCTACGGAACCCCTGGATGGGCTTCCTGTTTCTTTACAGCTGAAGAACAGTTCCGGCAGAGAAGCTAACAGCCTGAGCAAATAGGATGTAGCTGTGGCTTTTGATGCTTCGCTCAAGCAGACTAATTTGTAGCGCAGAAAAATAATTTTCTCAAACGGATTAAGGAAGAGAGAAAAGCAATCTGACCTGAAGGTACCAATATTCGAACCTCAATTTTTATTTATCTGCGTTCCCGGGAATTTCCGGAAAAAACGGTAATGCAGCTCTAACCGGCAAAGACAACACTGACCTGCCTGGCAACCGTTGCTTCTGCAAAAACGGCTTTAAAAAACTGCCATCTCCAGTTCAAGTACTCTTGTGATTAATTCATTTAAGATGCGTGCTCAGACAAGCTATGGAATGAAGCATGATCCCGGTAAAACTCATGAAGGTGCCGACAAGAGTTAGTAGAATCATCAAGACCGTAGGCCCGAAGTTCAGGCTCCCGCCAAGATAAAAAGTCCGTAGAAAACCCAGGCCCATGTATAAGCCGATACCCACGAAAAGGAAGCCGGGCAGGGTAAAGTAGTACAGAGGCTTATTAAACTCCATATCCTTAAAAATATTTAACAAAACAGTCAGGCCGTGCCTTAGCGGATGTTCGGTTGAGCCGTCGACATCGTACCTTACCCCTATAGGCACCTCTTTTACCCTTAACCCATTTCTTCCTGCGTCTGCAAGCATCTCGCTTTCTATTGCCATGCCCTGAGCATTAAAACGAAAGAGATCTTTCGTGGAGGCTGCAAAGGCACGGAAACCGCTCTGGGAATCGGTAATTTGTATCCCGGAGTTCATGACCGTGGCTTTGTCCAGAATAGTCTGGCCTATGCGTCGATACGCAGGCGTGTCTGTAGCGTGACCTGTCAGATAACGACTTCCATTAACCATGTCAGCTTCACCCTGGAGAATTGGGGCAACCAGCCTGGGGATGTCCGCAGGGTTGTGCTGCCCGTCCGAGTCCATGGTAACTATGATATCCGCACCTTCGGCAGCCGCAAACCCGGTCTTAAAAGCCATGCCCTTCCCCATATTAAGGGAATGCACAACTACCTCAGCCCCGGCGCTTGCAGCAATCTCAGCTGTTCTGTCCGAGCTGCCGTCGTCAACAACTATCACCCTGTCAGCATACTTCCTGGAAAGCAGGACGACGCTCCCTATGGACACCTCCTCATTGTAAGCCGGAAGAATTATGGTAACGTTATAGGAAGCAGCATGCCCTTCCTTGAAAAACTCCCACGGCATAAGAGATCGAAAACTATTTTCGGCTACCAGTTCTGTACCCGTTTTAATCTACCCCTATTGATGAATGGACGCGTAATCGGAATTATATTTTAGATATGAGGAGGAAAAGCAACATTCCCGTGCAAATAACTGAATTGTCCTCATATAAGTTCGTTTCAGGCATTGTTATCTAAAGTTAAGCAATATATAAGTATAAATATTCATCTGAAAGCGAAAATAAGAATAAAAATATATATTAGTGCTGAGAAAGGGACATTTTATTGAGAGATATAGTGTCTCTAGGATTAAACTTCTCATAACTGAGCACTTTTTTAAGAATAAGTAATCTGGCTGACAGTCCGCTGGAAAAAAGTAAACCAACACATTGAAAAACGGACCCAAAAACCTCTTTTATTTATTAAGTCAGCTGAATTTTTGCAGTACAATTATAGAAAACTTTTCTGGAAAACTTTTTGGGCCTATGATATATTTGGAGAAAAATTACATTTCAAAAATCATTATAAAAAATATTCATTATCAGAACGGAAGTCAGATTTAAATCAACAAAACCCGAGGGAGAAAAAGCAAGGCTGGAAAGTACCAAATACAAATCAAATAACTTAAATAACTGGAAAGTATAATTCACTAAAAATTAATTAAGCAGGATAATATTTCCTACAAGGAGGCACCATACTTCAATCCTTGCCATTATCCTGAAAAATCAATTCTCTTTTATCAGCAGATAAATAAAAGACAAACCTGACAACAACTGACAAGGGTTCAAAGATATAACTCAAGAGCATCTGCGATAAAAATCGTAAATAACGCGGGGTTAATAAATGGTTTTAGATCCATCCGGTCCGAAATACAAGTCAAACTCAAGATTACATGCCGTTGATATTTGCAGAGGATTGGCATTACTATTAATGATTGAAGGTCATATCCCCCAGTCCATAGGCTGGATATCCGACTGGGCATTCATTTTGGCCGGGCCATTTTTTTTAATTATCTCCGGCTTTAGTTACGATTTGTTTTTGTCGTCCAGGATGAAAAAGTCGTCCAAAAAGTACACCTTTTTGGAATCATTCTTCAGGGGATTTCTCATTTATATAATCCCATTAATACCCTACATAATAGTGGGGATCTTTTTCAGTTCTTATTTTTCTTCCGTAACAGGCCATACATATAAGCTAAATATTTTCCACTGGGGAATATTTCAGATTATCGGGGCGGGATATATTCTGGGGTTAGTGGTGCCCAATAATTTCAAATCAAAAATTCTCCTCACAATTTCAACATTTATCATATCGTATATAATTGTTAATTATTTTAGTGAATCCCTTACTTTCCTGATAAGCGGAGTTTTTCCCCTGTTCCCCTGGATCGGGTATTTTTTGTACGGACGCGTAGCTTATGAATTGTATCGGAGCGAACAACTGAAAGACGACAAAACCCTGTTGAGTTTTTCAGCTGCATTTCTAATTATAAGTTTATTGATATGCGAGATATTCAAGGTAAACCTGTCGTTACCTGCAAGAGGCCAGTTCCCGATGTTTTTGTTCTTAGGCAGCCTTCACTTTTTTATATTCTCCATACTTGTCGTATATGTAGACCATAAGCATTTTTACTTCAGTTCCGCAAATAAATTGGAGAACATAGGCAAGATCTGTTTTACAGCTTATTATATTCATTTTTTAGGCCTGTTTTTAATACAGAAATCAGTTTCAACGTTCTTCGAGAATTTGCTGCCTGCGATATCAAATTTGATTATTCTCTTAATAGTAGTCATAATTCTGGTACAGATTGAAAAAATCTGGAGGAATTACAATTATAGATTTGGATTTGAGTGGCTTCTCAGGAAAGGAACGGAAGGGTTTCTAAAATTAAGTAGAGTTCGAGGATGAAAAATATTGAAAGGATGAAAGAAAAATAAGAATTATCAAAAAGTTGATCATCGGGCACTTCCAAAAAACAGGAGAGGGAAAAATCCGGGAATACAACCTGTTGTAACAACATACAAAATTCCATTCATAAAATGTGGAGGATGAACCTGCCTCAAAGCCAATCTTAAAAGCCATGCCCTTTTCCATATTCAGGGCAGGCACAAAACATTTCAGCCCAGGCGCTTGCAGCAGTCTCAGCTGGCCTGCTCGAGCTGTCGTTATCAACAACTATCACCTTGCCAGTAATCAACAGCTGTCACCCTGTCAGCATACTCCCCCCACAAACAGGAAAACGCTTCCAATGGACACGTCTTCATTATAAGCCGGAAGAATCACGGTTATGTTATGGGAAGAAACCTGTTTTTCTGTGAAAAATTCCTGAGGAATAAAAAAATCAATAACCTCTTCCGGCACCAAGTCTGAATCCATTAATGTCCCTCTTAAATGAACGTGTAATCGGAATTAGAGTTTAAATCTCTTGATAAAAAGCAAGAATTAGGCATATAACACCAAAATGTTGTCATAAACATTTGTTCTCCGACTAATTTTCAAGGATGAAGAAATATATAAATATCAATATTCATCTGAAAATGCAGACATGAATAAAAATATATAGTATCGAAGAGAAAAATGTAGGCTGTTAGTAATTAGACTGTCATAAAGATTAAAAGAGAGATAGCAAACTTCTTTTGATAAAGTTATCAAAAAGAAAATCTACGGAAAAAAAGAGATAAACTCTTATATTCAGGAAAAGGCCACAAAAGTGGCTGAAATACACAAAAAACACCTAAATATTCCAATATTTACGATTAGAAGTATAGATAATTCGCTAAGAATTAATAGATCCAATTTTACCCTTTAAATCTCAATTTTTCAGTACAATTCTGAAAAACATTTTGAGTTCATGGTTTATTAGAGAATAATATTACAAAAATCGTCATAAAAATTTGTTCCAGTACAACTGTAACAAGACTATAAATTACAAGATGCTAATGAAAAAAACGGATCCAGTGAGTAATAAACTGGAACCAAATAACTTAAATAGATATTAAAGCATCATTAACTAAAAATTAATAATGTTTGAGAGCTAAAAACTAATAAGATTTAAGAGATCTTCCGGCAAGGACGCGGTAAAAATATGAAGATTGCAATTATTCTTGGTACCAGACCTGAGATCATAAAAATGAGCCCAATAATTAGAGAATGTGAAAAACAGGGCATAGAATATTACATACTGCATACAGGCCAGCACTACAGCTATGAGATGGACAAAATCTTTTTTGAGGAGCTGAAGCTTCCGCAGGCAAAGTACAATCTTGATGTAGGCTCAGGCTTCCACGGAAAACAAACCGCAAAAATGCTTGACAGGATCGAAGAAATCCTAATAAAAGACAGGCCGGATATCGTTCTTGTGCAGGGAGATACAAATACTGTTCTTGCAGGCACTCTTGCAGCGTCCAAACTCCAGATCAAAATAGGTCATGTAGAGGCAGGTCTAAGATCCTTCGACAGGACAATGCCCGAAGAGACAAACAGAATTATTGCAGACCACACTTCCGATTATCTTTTTGCTCCAACTGAAACTTCAAGAAAATACCTTTTAAATGAAGGCATTTCCCACGACAAAATCTTTGTTACAGGAAATACGGTTGTTGATGCAGCCTACCAAAACCTTGAAATCTCCAAAAATAGAGCCGATATTCTCAAAGAACTCGGATTAACAGAAAAAGAATACTTAGCAGCCACAGCCCACAGAGCCGAAAATGTTGACAGCAAAGAACGCCTAAACGGAATTCTTAAAGGCTTTTCTCAAATATATAAAGAATTCAGTCTTCCTATTATCTTTCCAGCCCATCCCAGAACCGTGAAAATGATCGGAGAATTCGGCTTCAAAGTGCCAGAAGGCACAAGATTGATCGAACCTCTTGGTTACCTGGAATTTTTACAGCTCGAAAGCGGAGCCAAGCTCATCCTTACAGACAGCGGAGGTGTACAGGAAGAAGCCTGTATCCTTAAAGTCCCCTGCGTGACGCTTCGGAACAATACCGAAAGGCCGGAAACGGTAGACGTCGGTGCTAATTTGATTGCGGGATGCGGGGAAAAAATCATCGAATGTGCAAGAAAAATGATCGAATCAGACTGCGAGTGGGAAAACCCATACGGAAACGGAAACGCTGCAGAACTGACCCTTCAGAACACAATGATAGACTATAATACTGAATTCCATAAAATGGAAAGCCCTGAACAAATGCAGTACTGAATATAACAAGGTTAGAATCATAAGTAGTATATTTAAAAGGTGGGAAAAATGTCAAAAATTTGTGTACTCGGCCAGGGATATATCGGCCTTCCTACTGCTCTTCTTTTTGCAAACAACGGCTGCGAAGTCGTGGGTATTGACGTGAACAAACATGTTGTCGACACCCTCAAAGCAGGCAAAATGCCCTTTGAAGAAACAGGCTTCCAAGAACTTCTGGACGGAGCCATTTCCAGAAAAACCTTCAGAGCAGAATCCTTTGTCGAAGAAGCCGACGTTTTTCTTGTAGCCGTTCCAACTCCTTTCGACTCCGAGATGCGGATGGCAGACCTCAGATATGTGATCTCTGCCTGTGAGATGATAGTCCCCCACCTGAGAAAAGACAACCTCGTAATCATCGAGTCAACAATCCCGCCCAACACCTGTGACAAGCAGGTAAAACAAATCTTGGAAAAATCCGGCCTCAAAATGTGCGAGGACTTCTACGTCTCCCACTGCCCCGAAAGAGCAATTCCCGGAAACACCCTCCGCGAAATGGTCTACAACGACCGCGTGATCGGCGGCGTAGACGAAAAGTCCACCCAGCTTACAGCCGACCTCTATGTGTCATTCGTGAAAGGCAACCTCCACCTCACAACCAGCACAACCGCCGAAATGATCAAACTCATGGAAAACACCTTCCGCGACGTCAACATCGCCCTTGCCAATGAGTTCACCCAGATTGCCGACGACTACAACATAAACGTATGGGAAGCCATCGAAATAGCAAACAAGCACCCCCGTGTAAACATCTTAAAACCCGGCCCCGGAGTAGGCGGCCACTGCATAGCCATCGACCCCTGGTTCCTTACCGAAAACGCAAACAACAGTAGCCTGATCATGATGTCCAGGCAGATCAACGACTCAATGCCCCAGTACGTTTTGAAGATGGTCAAAGAAATGCTTGCAGGCATTGAGAATCCGACAATTACTGTTTTCGGGGTTGCATATAAGGGAGATATCGCAGATACGAGAGCTACTCCGGCTAAGAAGTTTATCAAGCTTGCAGAAAAGGAAGGGTTCAGGGTTAAGATTTATGATCCTTTTGTGGAGGAGTGGAGCTATCCGATTCTAGGGTTGGAAGAGGCTGTGGAGGGGAGCGATTGTATTGTGGTGCTGACGGATCATTCGGAGTTTAGCAGTATGGAGCCAGAAATCTTCACCAGAAAAATGAGAAGACTAAACATAGTAGACACACGAAGTATTATTAACAAAAAGATATGGAAGAAAGTTGGATACACAATAAGATTGATTGGGACTAGCGGGCAAAAATAAATTTTATTGATTAAATAAAAAAGTTTCAATATTTTGTGATTACCATAAAAGAAATAAAAAATATGAGGAGAGTAAGTTTTGACATATCGGATTCCATTACTTAGACCATATTTTGATTCAGAGGAACTGTATGAGATTAGGAAGGTATTGGATTCTGGTTGGGTATCCCAAGGCCCTAAAGTAAAAGAATTTGAGAATGAAGTTGCAGATTACGTTGGTGCCAAGTATGCAATTGCTGTTACAAATTGCACAGCAGCACTCCATCTGGCACTATTAAGTCTCGATGTTAGCAAAGGAGACGAGGTTTTAGTAGCAGATTATACTTTCCCTGCTACAGGCCACTCAGTATTATATTGTGGTGCAAAACCAGTTTTTGTAGATATAGATCCAGCTACTTACAATATTGATCCTAATAAAATAGAAGAAAAAATAACTGAAAGTACAAAAGCAATTATTCCAGTTCACACATTTGGTCAACCTGCTGAGATGGATAAAATTATGGAAATTGCTAACGATTATAATCTTAAAGTCGTTGAGGATGCGGCCTGTTCCCTAGGTGCAGAGTACAAAAATAAGTACGTGGGAACTATTGGAGATCTAGGATGTTATTCATTTCATGCGAGGAAGGGAATCACAACCGGAGAGGGAGGGATGGTAGTTACCAATGACAGGAGATTTGCTGAAAAAGTAAGGTATTTGTCAGTTTTTGGCATGGAAACTGCTCATGAGCGAGAATCTGCAGATAAAATAACCATTCCCAGTTTTTCTGGTGTGGGGTATAACTATAAGATGAGTGACATCTCGGCTGCTGTTGGCGTGGCTCAGATGAAAAAAATAGAGCAGATAATTAAACGAAAGAGAGATTTGGCAAAATACTATGATGAAAAACTAAAGGATATTGATGGAATTAGTTCTCCATGGGTTCACGAGGACGTAACTCATGTGTACCAAAGTTATGTTACGCTTGTAGATAAGCAAATTAACAGAAACGAGTTAATAGATAAACTTCGTAACAAAGGTGTCCAAACTCAAATCGGAACTTATTCTTCATTTATCCAGCCAGTTTACAATTCCAAAGAAAAGTGTCAGAATTCTCTGGATGTATTTAGTAGGGCGCTAACTCTCCCTATATATTATACATTAAAGGAAGAAGAGATTGATTTTGTTTGTAGGACGTTAATGACTACTTTGAGGGATATGTAATGGTTATAAAAAAAAAAAAGATCTTTTTAACAGGTGGTAGTGGCTTCATAGGGACTAAAATTGTTGAGCGCCTGATCGAAGATAACGAGATAGTAGTATACGATACACTACAAAGAAATTCACTGAAAAACACTAACATACTTGAGCATCCAAACTTAGATCTCATAAAAGGGGATGTTTTAGATTTTGAAAAACTTAAAGATTCGATTAAAGGTTCAGAAATAGTAATCCATCTCGCTGCAATAGCAGGTATAGATACTGTAATAAAGAGCCCAACAAAAACTATGAGTGTAAATTATATTGGGACAAGTAATGTACTGAAAGCTGCAAGTGAACTAAAAAATATATATCGATTCATAGATTTTTCAACAAGCGAAGTATATGGATCTTATGCATACAAAAGAGATGAATCAGATGTAACAACAATGGGAGCTGTTGGAGAAGCAAGATGGACTTATTCGATAAGTAAACTAGCAGCTGAACATTTGACACACAGTTATCATAAAGAGTTTGGATTGCCGACTATATCTATAAGGCCCTTCAATATATATGGCCCCGGCCAGATTGGAGAAGGTGCTATACATAATTTCATAAAAAGGGCGATTAATAATGAAGATATTTTAATTCATGGAGATGGAGACCAGATTCGTTCCTGGTGTTATGTGGACGACATAGTCGATGGAATAATTTTATGCCTTGAAAATAAACAAGGCATAGGCCAAGTTTTCAATATAGGGAATCCGAGAGCAACCATTACAATACTAAGCTTAGCAGAAAAAATAAAAAGTATTGCAGAATCGAGTAGTGAAATTATTTTCGTGCCCAAGAATTATGTTGATGTTGAACTTCGTATACCAGACATAAAAAAATCTAAAGAGCTTTTGGGATATTCACCTAAAATCGACTTGAATGAAGGGCTCAAAAAAACAATTGAATGGTATAAGAAGAATTCATACTTTTAAGAACACTATATATTGAACATAAAAACTTAACAATTCTGAAAAGTACTAAATTACAGGTTGTTACCGCTCAAAAGATCGATGAAAATAACTTTAACACAATAAAAGTTGATATGATATATAAGAAATCCGCTAAAAGATTCATGAAAAAAGACCATATAATTAAAAGATAGAATATAGAGATATTATAGCAATAGTCTTCAATTGGCATGAAAAGATTACATTGAAATTACGATGAACTAACTAATTGTAGAAAAGCTAATTTCAAAACTAATTTTTTTATCACAACGAAACAAGATTTAAATTTTGACATTAATTATTTTTAATGCGAAACAGTGTTAATATGATCTTTGAAAATAATAAATTATATAGAAGTCATGGAAATGGTTCGTATCAAAGAGAAGATTTCCGAAAAGTAGGAAAAAATATTGTTTTTGAAGACAATGTGCTTATTTTTCACCCTGAAAATATAGAAATTGGCAACAATGTGTATATTGGTCATAATACTATTCTCAAAGGATATCATAAAAAAGAAATGATAATAGGAGACGAAACTTGGATAGGCCAATCTTGTTTTATCCATAGTGCAGGAGGAGTATATATTGGAAAAGCTGTAGGGATAGGGCCAGGCGTGAAGATATTAACCTCAGTACACAGCGAAGAAGAACTTTCAAAACCAATTTTGTTCTCAAAATTGAAATTTGATTCAGTTATTTTAGAAGACGGATGCGACATTGGAATAGGATCTATAATCCTTCCTGGGGTTTTGATAGGAGAAGGAGCAATTATTGGGGCTGGGTCCGTAGTCACCAAAGATGTAGAAGCTTACACTGTCGTAGCAGGAAATCCCGCAAAACTATTGAGGAAAAGAAAAGAAATGATGTAAGAAAATACGGTAATGTGGCGAAAATTCTGAAAACTTAAAGTCAATTTTTTGGAGACTGTATGTAAAACTAATCTACGGGTCTTTTATTTTTAACTCAAAAATTTCTTAAAATTTGTATTTTACAAACAATGGCACACTGCTGAAAATACTATATTTCTGAGAATATATCTGCAAATAACATATATAGTGTATCAGATTAGACTTATGCACAAAGTTAAAAACCAGTGTATTGGAATTCAACAATTTAAAATGTAAATTTAGTAAAATTCATCTTATACTTGAGTTTTTGTTCGAGAGATATGAGTTTTACGATAGAGAAATCGGCATGTGACTAATATTTAAAAAAGGTAATATTTACCATAAATTAAAAATTGTGTGTAATATTAATTAGACAGAACAAGTTAAATGTTTAGAAATATTATTATACAGTTAACATTGAGTAGATAAGATGAAAAAAAACCGCATATTGTTAGGCCTCCGTGAAATCGGAGAATATAATAGAAATCTAAAAGAGGGATTTCAAGAATTGGGTATAAGATGTACTTTCATTGATTTAGCCTACAGCCCATTTCAATATACTGGCAGCGACACACCAAATATCATAGTTTCCTTAAAGAAGTGGACAAATAAGAAAACACTATTAACTGAAAAAACATGTGTAAAGAATTCTTGCTTTATACTATCTCACATACTTGATTTTCCATTGTTCATATGGGCATTATTTAGATTTGATGTTTTTATATTTAGTTTTGGGGAATCATTTTTAAATTACTTAGATTTACCAATTTTAAAATTATTCCATAAAAAAATTATTTTTGTATTTTTTGGCTCAGACTCGCGTCCCCCTTACATTGGGTTAGATCTCGTGAAAGAAAAAAAAGACACCATACCTAAACATATAAAGAGAATCTTAAATAAGAAAAGAAGAATCCAGAAAATAGAAAAATATGCAGATATAATTGTCAATCATCCTCCTACTTCTCATTTTCATGAAAGAAAAATCATTCAATGGTTAATAATCGGAATCCCAAAGAAATATACTCTACATAACAATAGCATAACTAAAAATAGAAATTTAGAGATAAAAATTCTTCATGCACCTTCTAATCCAGCGGCAAAAGGTACAGAAATAATCCGAAAATCAATAAAATCGCTTCGCGAAAAAGGTTATTCAATTAATTACACAGAGATTACAGGCAAACCACACTCGATTGTCATAAGTGAATTACAGAAATGTGATTTTATTGTAGATCAAATATATTCCGATACTCCAATGGCTACACTTGCAACTGAAGCTGCATGGCATGGAAAACCATCTGTTGTAGGGGGATACTATATAGACCATATATATAATGATACTCCACAAGAGACGATCCCACCCAGCTTATACTGCCATCCTGATGAGATAGAGAATTCTATTGAAAAGATGATTGTTGATGAACCCTTCCGAAAAGATCTTGGAAAAAAAGCAATGGAATTTGTTCAGAAAAATTGGAGCCCTGAAAAAGTTGCAGCAAGATATTTAAGATTAATAGAGGGAGATATCCCAGAATCATGGTATTATGACCCATATAGTATTCGATATTTACATGGTGCAGGAGTATCTGAAAGTCTAATTAAGGATAATATGAAAGCTATTATTGAGTATGGTGGAATTGAATCACTTCAGTTATCAGACAAACCTGAACTAGAAAAAGAATTCGAAAATTTTACATATTGATGACGTGTTTTTATGTTGAGAAAAATAATCAAGGATTCCTCAATCTACTCAGCAAGTAATATTTTAGTTTCTGTTATTTCTATATTTCTTGTACCACTTTATACAAGAGTATTTATTCCAGCAGACTATGGTATTATTGACATTCTGAATATTGTAGCTTCGTTATTAAATATCACGATATCACTTGAAATATCACAAGCTGTTGGGCGCTTTACAACAGATAAAGAGAATAAATATGAGAAGTCAGCTTACTTCTCAACAGCTTTATTTTTTTCAATTTTAGCCTATAGTATATTCACTATTATTGCAATAGTGAATTCAGAATATTTGAGTCAACTAATTTTAGATAGTAGGGAATTATCAAAAATTACGACTGTAGCGTTCTTGTCAATTTGGGCAAATGGACTGTTTTATTTGATCAAAGGACAATTAAGATGGAATTCAAGACCTTTTAAATATGGTATTATTAGCTTATTATATTCGCTAATTTCCATCTTGATTACAGTTTTGTTAGTGCTCATAATTAAAATAGGAATTATTGGCATATTTTATGGCCAATTTATAGCAGGTTTTATTGGCTCATTACTGTCGCTTTATTACATTAAAGATTCATTTGTTTTTATTTTTGATAGCAAAAAATTAATCAAAATGTTAAAATTTTCTATTCCTCTTGTGCCTTCTAGCGTAGGTGTTTTTTTATTTGTATATGTTGATAGAATAATTATAAAGCAACTGATGACCTTTAACGACATCGGGCTTTATGGCATAGGATACAAGATGGCTTCAATAATGAGTTTATTGATTGGGGGAACTCAAATGGCACTAACTCCAATCATATATAATCATTACAATGAAAAAAACACACCCTTTGAAATAGCAAGGCTAGCTCGTTATTTCGTACTCTTTGCTTTTATAATGATTTTAGGAATGAGTTTATTTGCAAAAGAAATATTGATGGTTCTTACAACTCCTATTTATTATGGAGCAGCTGAAGTTGTTCCTTTTCTTGTTTTTTCAATGTTTCTTTCTGGAGTTTATGTTTTTGCACCAGGATTATGGATTATAAAGAAAACAAAGATTATTGCACTTATCAATATAGGAGCAGCAGTTCTAAACACTATACTTAATTATTTATTAATTCCAATATTGGGAATAAAAGGAGCAGCAATAGCCACATTGACAGGTGCTTTTATTACATTCTATACAAACCAAACTTTAAGCCAAAAATATTATCCAATTAAATATCCATGGGAAAAAATTATTCATAGCTTGTGTATTATTTTATTAATTCTGTCATTAAATAGCGTTTTCTCAAACATTCCATATTATAAATCCATTATTTTAAAGATATTTTTAATGTTCACTGGCACATTTGGCATTATTTATATATTGATGAATAAAAATGAATACCTAAAGATTAGAAAAGAAATAAAAAACTTATCGAACAGTGTACCTAAATTTTTGTAAAAATGTACTCAGAGAATTTCGAGAAACCTCACTGAGAATGCTCATTAGGGGGAAGAGACTGGAGGTGTGCCTTAATTTCGGTAAAATTCTCTCTGTACCCTTTACTCTTCTTTTTTGATTACTGCTCCATTATTATATACCTCTTTCCAGTAATCCATTCTTCATTAATATCAATCAGTATTGAGACAACGAGTCTCAATACTGATTCTTAACTCGGGAATGCCCCTACTACCTTTGTTCTTCTTTTTATCTCTTTGTTAGTTCTCTCCATAATATTTGTTGTCCTTATTCATCTCCAATGCTTATTGGAAATTGCATATAATTTATTATATCATACTGGAAACTTTCAAGGGTACCAGCTGCGCTTAATTAACTTGACACCTCTTAACCCTCTTTCTTTCAGGTCTTCGAAGAGATCTTGCCAGAATAGAGAGTCTTCACTGTCTGCTAATCTTGCTCCAAGAATCTCACGATAACCGTCGTCCCTGACTCCAGCAACTATGAAAAGAGCTTTATTTTCGTAGTGAAGTCCATCTCTCACTTTTAAATAAGTTGCATCAACGAAAAGATAAGGAATTTCGTGTTCTATTGACTTTGATAAGAACTCTTCAACCTTTTCATCCAGTTCTTTGGTAATTCTGGAGACACTGTTCCTGATAAATTCGAATTTGTATTCACACCTAAGAATGCTTCATGGCTAAATATAATTGTCAAGGCCGGTTTACTTTTCCCCATTTTGGCCGGATTAATTTTCCCCACCTTCAGATATAAATTTTGCTTAATTTTCCGTAAACTTATTAGAAATTACTGGTAAATATTTCCTGTTTTTAGACCCTGTTTTTTCCTTTCTTTGAGTCTGTAACTTTCTCCTTTGATGTTAATCGTCGTAGAATGATGGAGTAAACTATCAAGTACAGCAGCCGCTATTACATGATCCTTGAATATCTCTCCCCATTCTCCATACGACTTATTTGATGTCAAGATCGTTGAACTTTTTTCATAACGTCTGGATATCAGCTGAAATAGGCAGTAAGCTCCTTCTTCGTCAAATGGGAGATATCCTATTTCGTCAATAATCAGCACTTTAAATTTCATCAGGCCTTTGAGCTTCTTTTCCTGTTCAAACAGATAATCAAGGACTTCCATTGTTGTCTTGTTGTCCCTTGCAGCAATTTCAAGATAGTTGTCAAGGAGCTCTTCAACAGTATTCAGTTTCAGGTACTGCAGGTTATTGTGAAGTCTCTCATAACTGAAGTTGTTCATTCAAAACTCCCCTGGCTAAATGTTTCATAGACATCAAGAGACCTTTTTTCAACTTCAGGACCTGAGAATTTCAACGGAATCTGTGAATTTTTCTTGCATTTTGAGTTCTCTTTAAGGATCTCACTCAGGAGACCCTGGAAATGTTCCTTTTTCCTGGCAACTCTGCAATTACCTGGAAGAATTTCGTGTTCACAGATTTTCTCATAATCAACATAGACTTCGAATATTCCTTCAAAGATCTGAAGCTCTGCAGTTCTTCCTGCAAACCTGTAAGGAACAGAATACTTATTTCCAAGAAAAGAAATATAACAGTCTCTGGAGACCTTCCTGGTCTCCTTATGGACAACTTTGTAAAGAGGGATTTGATCCAGAAGGCTCAGGTTCTCCTCCTTAAAGCGTTCAAGAGGGATTTGATAGGTTGTTCCATGGACAGTTGAGTTTACTCTTTCCAACCAGCTGTGAACTTGGGCGTTCAGGTCTTCGAGAGAGGTAAACCTTCTTCCAAGGAAGAAATCCCTTTTGACGTAACCTACCGTATTTTCAATCTTGCCTTTTGTTTGAGGCCTGTAAGGCCTGCATAATCTGGGAATAAAACCAAAGGATTTGAAGAAATCCTCAAACTGTGAATTCCATTCAGAATCAGATGATTTTAAGGCTCTTTTGATAACAACCTGTTTCATGTTATCATAGAGAATTTCCTGTGTAAATCCTCCGAAGTATTCAAAGGCATTCAGATGACACTGAATAAGAGTTGGAGTGTCTATGCTCAGTGTAAATTCAATGTATCTCATTCTGGAATATCCAAGAATCATGTTGAAGCAAAAGAGTTTCTTTACCTTTCCATCAACCTCAACTGTTCCCATCTCTGCCCAGTCAACCTGAGCCTGTACACCCGGTTTTGTTTCATAGCGGAGTACGGCAGGAATTCCCTGCTCAGGTCGGACTTTTTGTACGAAGTCCTTAACGATGATGGTTTTTCCTCCATCAAAATCCATTTCTTTGATTTCCCGATAGAGGCGAGCAGCAGTATAGGGACCTTCTTTGAGTTTTTCAAGAATATAAGGTTTGAAAGGATCAAGCTTGCTCTTTCTTCCAGAACGTTTCTGGGGTTCAGGCAAGGTTTTCAGCCGAAGATATTTCCTCACAGTTTTCCTGTCAAAGCCTGTTTGCCTGGAGATTTCACTGATGCCAAAGCCTTGTGAATACAAATCTCGTATCAATAGCCATTCCTCCATTTTCAACATTATTTATAATCCTCGAGCTTTTCTCAAGGATTGAAAATTGGGGAATTTTAATCCGGCTAAAATGAGGAATTATTCACCGGCATTGACATTACGAAAAGCCAGTCATTTTTACATGGAAATAAAAAATGAAAGAAAGGGACGAAATGCCTAGCGGAATTACAGAGAATTTCGATAGACCTCCTCTCGGTTTGCACATTAAGGAGGGTATTTAAATCTCACTAAATTAATTTTAATCTATGAAAACGTTTACTGATTTTGCTCTTAAAGAGGAATACAAACGTATTCAATTGATTGGAGATAACCTTTCTGAACTTGAATCCTTAATCGACTGGAAACTTTTTCGTTTGATTTTAGGACCTATGTATGTAAACAAAACCGCTTCAGGCGGTAGGCCTGAAGTTGATGTCATTGTAATGTTTAAGATGCTTTTTTTACAGCAATGGCATGGTCTTTCAGACCCAGAACTTGAGAAGCAGTGTATTGATCGTCTTTCTTTCCGGAATTTTCTCGGTTTTCCTGATTATATCCCAGAAAGTACTACTGTCTGGTCATCAGAAAGAGAATTATCGATAACGGGAAAGAAGAGGAAATATGGGGAGAGTTACAAAGGCAACTTGATTCTCTTGGTTTGAAAATCAAAAAAGAAATGATTCAGGACGCTACTTTTATTCATTCCGATCCGAGACATGCTAAAGCTGACAAGCCGAGAGGAAATGAAGCAAAAAAAAGAAGAAGCAGAGATGGAACCTGGACAAAGAAGGGAAGTAAATCACATTTTGGTTATAAACTACATAGCATAATAGACAGAGATTATGAACTGATCCGAAGATTCAAAACAACAACAGCGTTAGTTCATGATTCTCAAGTTGATTTGTCCGAGGAAAATGAAGTGGTTTACAGAGATAGAGGATACTTTGGAGCAGAAGCAAAAGGTTTTGCTGCAACAATGAAAAGAGCAGTTAGAGGACAACCATTGGAAATAAAGGATATAATCAGAAACAAGAGGATTAGTTCAAAGAGAGTTCCAGGGGAAAGAGTTTATGCAGTAACGAAAAACGTATTTAATTCAGGAACGGTTCTTGTTACCACTGTTGAAAAGGTGAATGTGAAGATGTTGTTTACGGCTCTTAGTTATAATCTGCATCAACTGAGGACATTGAAAAGGAAAAGAGTGTTTTAAGGATAGCGGGAGTATCCTTAAGGTAAGAAAATAATGATCAAAAGAACTAAAAAAGAGAACTCAAAAGAGAAATTCGCGGGAAATGTTGAAGGAAAATTCCCACAAAGAAAAAAATGAGAGGTAAATCGAAATCCTCTAAAATAGAATTTAAAGGGAATTAATTAGGAATCGATGCACTAGCTTTACGAAAATTGGTAATCTCACAACGTTTTGCACCAGATTGGAGGAGGGCTTCCTCCTCCATTACGAGGTTTAAAAACCAAGTAATTAACTGGCGAATTCCATCTTCCTGATCGAAAAGATAATCATTTATAAATAAGAAGATATTAATCATTGACTTTGCATCATTTTTTTTTGGTAAAAGAAAAAGGATACAGAGTCAATCATATTTTACAGAACTTTCGGTACACTACCTCTTTTTGAGCTTCTTTGACAATCCTTTTGATTCTCTTTTCAAAAATCAAATTGCGGACGGCCACCCTACCTTAAAAGGTAGGGTATGCTTCGGGCCGTCCGCCGATTTCTGGGGAAGTTAGAAATCGGTTAGTTTCAATTGTCCAGATTTCTTTATTCTATTAGATCTAATCTCTTTTTTTGGTTTTCCTTGGGATTCGTTAATATAATGCCTGATTGTGTCAGCAGTTACATTCCCAATTGATCTATAGAACTTGCCACTTGACCATAAACTTCCACCCCAGTATTTTTCCCTTAATTCAGGATGAAGCTTAAATAATCTGTAAGAACTTCCTCCTTTTAGGTGTTGAATTACCTTGGATAGTGAAGTGCTTGGATGGAATTCCACAAACAAGTGCACATGATCTTCTACTACTTCCATGGCATGTATTCTATAGCCTTTCTCAGTACAAATGTTTTTGAGGATTGATTCGCAATCCTTTTTAACTTTCTTGTTGTAGAATATTTTGAATCTGTACTTAGGCGCCAATGCGATGTGGTAGGTGATCTGACCATAGCCATGGCTAAAACTACGCAATTCCAATGCTTATCACATCCTAGCCATAGGTGGCTGCAACCCCCCTGTGGCTATGGTGTCAAAAAACATTATATTGAAAAAAGTGACGATTTTAGATTTTTAAGGTGTATATCGAAAAACCTGCGAGGGTTCACTTCATCCCAGACTTGAAAGTCTGGGCATTCGTGACCCTCCGCGCTCCCATAGCAGTAAACATCATCAGGGAAAGTTATGTTTTCCTGAAGCATTTTCATTGCCTCTATTATGGTTTCTTTGTCGGATGAATTACCAGAGTAAGCCTTTGCAAATAACGGGATTCCATACTGATTTGTTATCATTCCAAGTCCAAAACGTTGAAGGTCATCTCTACCGTCTTTTGCATGGCCATATGTGATTTCGATGGCAGAACTGCCATCGATATGTTTGTAGTCTCCGTGAACGCTAAAATTGGTAGTGTCACATTGGAGGAGTTGAGTCTTGATGTTAACTATTCTCATCATTTTCAAGGCAAGTTTCATGAAAAGTTGAGTAGAGTCTGCTCTATATATTTCGTCAAGAGTTCTCCCTAAAACATCATCATTAAGGTCAGATGCACTTATTCCAGAACCAAGTAGTCTTTCAACAGGAAGAGTTTCAAAGTATTGAGAGTACATGTAAAGGCGACTGTCTGTGAAGCAAAGAAAGTTGAGAATCATTGACTTTACTACAATAGAATGAGCTAACTTGTGCTGCCCAAGTTTGGGCAGCACTTCATCAATCACTTTTCCAATTTCAAGTTCATCATAAATGCCAGAAACAATTTCGTGATGATCAAAAGAACGTGTTGTAAAAAGCATAATGAAAGCCAGAGCAAGATACGACATTTTCGATATTTATATATTAGCGAGAAAAAGGAATGAATTTGTAAGACATCTGCGGAAAGTCGGATGCTAAATAGGATATTGAAGATTTATACAAAGCTGGTTTAAGTTCCTTATATAGGCACTTCGCTTTTTCGAGTGGGTAACTTACATCCATCTCCTAAATGTCAAATTAGCACATCTAAGATTTAGAAACACTTATGGTTGAAGATCACATTCAGGCGTGATGTTCCCCTTTTTGACCTAGATACTACCTAACTGGATAATTATTTTCAACCCACTCGAAACAGCGAAGAGCCTTTATATAACTGTCAAACTCAGGCCAGATACCGACTTATTTCAAACAAATGTCAGTCTCTCCATTTGAATAGATGTGTTCAAGTTGCGATTTTGTTCTTTTAATTTCTGAGAAATCAAGTTTTGTTATGCGTACGTGGCTTTCTTGAGCTTCGATGGTAGACATAGATTCAGTCTTTACTAAGTTTAACTGTTCCCCTTCAGAAATTCCTCTCACTCTGATTCCTATAGAGTCATGTTTGTTCAAAACTATATATTGCCCATATTTTAACAGGTCATCCTCTATATGATCTTGATCATTGATTGGTAACTGACCATAAACTCGTAAATTGTCTAAAGACAATAGAATCCATGACTCACTAACCCAAATATTCGAATTCTCTGGAATAGTATTTTTGATCCAAGCTCGATATTGAACATCCGAAATTGTATCATAAAGTTTAACATATGGTTGAGTACCTACAAATAAACTAGTCTCACTTCCAGAAGTTGTGCTTCCTAAACTAAAAATAGGCAATACAAAAAGAAGCAAACTACAAAAAACCAAGCCTTTCATTCCAAATCTTTCAATAATAAGAACAATACCAAATGTAGCAAGGTAAACAATACTCATAGCCTCAAAAAAGGCAAACAATCTGTCACTAAAAAGTAAAGGCATTCTAATAAAACTACCAACTGAAATTAATGTCCATATAACTGTTCCTATTACAAGCCACACAAAGATATACTTATTTTTTTTCCACAACCCATATAATGATCCTATTGACCCAAGCAACAGAATAATTCCTCTCCCACTTGTATCAAAAAATATTAACCAGAATGGTCGTAGAAAATGATTCTTTGAACTTAAACTTGAAGATGCCACTTGATAGTTTTCAATCGTAAATAAAGAACTGAAATAAACATCAAATACCTTCACCAACGATGGTAATAAAGAAGATACATAAAGCCAATGAGCAATCAATAACACAATATAAAGAAAAATTATTGAAAAAATAGAAAAATAAAAAGATGATGTGTTAACATTATTTTTTGAAGCTATATAGTATCCAATCCCTAAGATTACAATTAATGAAAAAATTATCGTTGATGTAAATTGATGTGTCCAAATAATAACTACAATAACTAATATGCGCACGATTGTCCAACTTACGCGACTTCGTAAAAAATTTTGATTATTGCTACAGTCAATGGGCATAATTAATACCATTGAAATATACATTAATAATATTCCTAATGGTAAAGCATAAGAGAATTGGTAAGCGTGAGAACTATGATAATAAATAAATGGTGATGTTATAAATAAGAGCATGCCTGTGATCCCAAATTTTGATTCACCAGCACGACACATTAACGAATATGCAAATAATGCACTTACTGCATATAAAAGACTTGCGACACTCATATATAGGAATATAGAATCTATGCCCGCAATTTTAGCTAAAGAAGCTATCAAAATATGGTGAATCGGGAAAAAAGAGTAAGTAGAGCCATCTGGAATATAGCCAGTATATACAATTGGAAGCATAATTTTATAAATCTGGGTATGTGTATCACCAGAAGAATAAACACCATTAGGAAACACAATGAAATCACTTAATAATATGTTAAGACAAAGTAGAAATGTTAAGTAAGGGAGAAAACGTTTTATGAAATTATCCCCAGTTGTAATGGATATAACAAATATTGTCGAAATGCATATACCTACAAAAAAATAATACCCGAAAGACTTGTGGTATAATGATTCAAAAAATGTAAGATAGAGAATACTAAGTGAGAAACTGATAAAAAATATTATTAAATATATACGTGATAAAATGGGCGAAACAAAAAAAATAGATTCAGAATATCGTGTTAATTTATTAGATGCTACGAGGAAAATGAATAAACCTAATATAACATATATAGCTATACATGCATAACCATAACTTTTGAGCTTAATAAATGTGTACAAAAAGATAAAGAAAGCAAATATCAGAGAGTACAAAAAAGATTTATTGACAGAAAGTTTACTACTGATTTCTAAAGCATTTCCTATATTTTTCATAATTTCACTACCGCAATTATATAAATAATATATATAATTTTATAAACACTTGAATTATAGACCACAAAGCAATAATTAATACCACCAAATTTAACTTTCGGCAAATATCTGATCAGCCCCATAACTTAATTATATAGTTAATTATTCAGAGAACTCCTCAAAAATAATTGGTAACGACATAACTTATATTGCTAAATCACATGCATCCATTCAAAAATATAATCCCTAAATTATGAGGAATAGTTAAAAATTATATGTGCGAATTCATGAAAATATTTAGACCAAATCTTCGTAAATTGTCTTCAAAATGTTTGCAGATCTATCCCAAGTATAATTATCTACAATAGTTTTTCTAGCATTCTTACCTAATTGAGTATTATCACAAATTAATGCTTCAAATAATATATTTACAAAATTTTCAAAATCACCTTTATTAAACAAATAACCATTTTCTCCATGGTGAATTACTTCTGTAATCCCACCAACATTACTGCCCAAAACTGGTCTTTCCATTGCCATAGATTCAAGAAGTTTCAGAGGAACTATTGTCTCCGTAGAAATATTAGAAGGCCGAGGAATTACAAAAAGATCGCACATCTGGTAGTAAATAGGCATTTCTTCATACGGGACAACAGGCAAAAGGAGAACCTGCGTATATTTTTTAGAAAGATCTGTGATTTTATTTTCCTCAGAACCATGACCAATAAAAAGAAAAGAGATATCAGGATTATTGTCAATAATAGATGGTATTACTTTAACAAGTTCATCTACTCCATTTATTTTATCTAAAACTCCAGAATACATAACTACTTTAGAACGTAAATTTAACTCCGTCTTCTTCTCTTGTGATTTTTTTCCATATACTGGCGCGAACCGATTTGAATCTACTCCATTTGGCACCACTGTTATATTGTTCTCATCTATGTTGTAATGATTAGCAAGCCAGAGTTTCAGAGGCTGTGTAAGAGTTATAACATGGTTACAAGATCTTAATGCATTTTTTATCCTTCTTTCTTCAAGAAAATTACCAATAATTTTTCCAGATAGTGGTACTCCGATACTAGTCCCAGGTATACATATATCACTTGTATAGTCCATTCTTGCCGCATGAAATTCGATAATAAAAGGTTTATTCAATTTTCGACTCAATTTCTTAGCAGTTTGCAGGAATAAAGATGAATTGTGAGCATGAATTATATCAAATCCTTCGGATAGTGAATAAATAAATAACTTTCTTGGTTTTTCATACAGAGTGTGAAAATAACGCAATGGACTTTTTGTAAAAATTCCATGTGGAGCTAGTGGGACTGTTTTGACTGTCATATTTCCAATAATTTCTTCTTTTGGTTCAAGGACACGCCCCTTCATTGTACGATTAGAAATAATCAGAATGCTTTCGTGAGGTAACTTAGATAAAGTGCCAAATAATCTCACAGTAGTTCCGTTATGTTCAGGGTAATGTGCCGCCGATAGATGCAATATTTTCAACATTGTAAATTTCCTTCTTTATTTATTGGATATGATAAAATTATTCACTAAACATTAGTGGTGATATGAACTCTATACAATTGGATAATGAAGCAGACTTAGTTCATAATCAAGCAACCTCTTGTCCTAAATTCTATAATCTATATTTACTCAAATAGAATATTTTTCAAACTGTATAATTGACCGAGTGTGACATTATACACAAAAATATAACTTTATTTACAAATCAATCACTAACAAAAAAATATCTCTTAATATGAAATTTATCGGCAGTGTAGCGAATTTGCTGTAGATTTCAAGTTAAATTTTTATATACTGATAACTAAATTGACTTTCTGATATTAAATTTTCGATCCGAAAACTTCTAGAGATTTGTGATTTTACAGAAAATTGGGCTCACTACCAATTTATCGTTTAATATTTCTATATAAGACGTTTAATTTTCCACCTATACTCTTAAAATCATACTTTTCTTCAGCTAATTTCCGAGCGTTTTCACCAATTCTTTTGCGTTCAGATTCATTATCAATTAGATATTTTATAGAATTAACAAGTTCAACATTACTATCAACATTGTTATCAACAATGATTACATGTTCATTGTTGATAGCATTTATTCCCTCAATCCCTTTTTTTGTGGTAATTACAGGAAGCCCAACACTAAAGTAATCAAATATTTTTAGTTTAGTTCCAGCACCGTGAGTTAATGGAACTATGGCAATATCTGCAATAGAAATTATGCCATATAAATCTTTAATAAATCCTAAAGATCTCACATTATTTTCATGGAACTCAGGGAAGCCGGATCCACCAACTAAAAACAAAACATTACTATTTTCCTTGAATTGTGGTGCGATGTAGTTTTTTATTATTTCGAAAGCACGTTTATTAGGAGGATGAGAAAAGGCCCCATGAAACACAATAATAAATTTACTTGGATCAAGTCCAAGATCCTTCTTTATAAGATTTATATTACTTTTTAAAACAGACAAATCTGGGAGATGAACTCCAGAAGGGATCACACTTACTTTCTCTGGAGAAAGACAATACCTGTGTAGAAAAATAGTTTTATCCTGATCACTTACCGAGAGTATATGATCTACAATAAATTTACAAACAATTTTTTCTAACAGAGCAGTATACTTATAAACTAAGAACATTTCTATTTTAGAATACTTGCTGCAAATAGAAAAAGTCTCATTTATGAAGTCAGATTCAACGTTATGCGCATCATAAACAATTTTAGTTTTCTTTTTTTTGAGAATACACAACAGTTTTATAATAACTGCCCCACTTGGGTGCGTAATTTGTACTAAATTTGGATCTTCATTTTTTAGAATAAAGGAAACCTTATTAATAAAATTAAGATTAAAATCTTTGAAAATTGATAAGTTTCGATTAAATATTTTGAGATCCTCATAAGAATAAGTACTTGCGAACTTACTGTCTGAAGTTCTTATAACATCATTTGACTCTAACAAAATGATGTTGTTCCCTCTTTTTTTTAATTCTGTAATTAAATTAGAAAATCTATTTTGACTTCCAGAAATTGGATGAGAGAAACCAAAAGTCGTAGGGATTGCCAAGATATTCATAACAAATCCTCATAAATTATTTCGTATTTCTTAGCTATATCTAGCCAATCGAATTCAACAGCAAAGTCTTTACAGTCATTCCTCATTTCATGTATATGTTTATTATTAAAAATTAGCAGAATAGATTCCGCAATATTATTTGCATTACATTCCACCACATAGCCTACCTTGTTAGTGATCCATTCTGAAACTCCACAGTTTTGAGTAACAACAACTGGAGTACCACATGAACATGCTTCTAAAACTACGTTTCCAAAAGATTCGTATCGATCCTTCGATGGTAGTACAAAAACATCTGAATCAACATAAGCTTCAATCTTCTCTTCCCCAAATAATGGCCCAGTGAATAAAATGTCTTTAGTAAGATTTAACTCATTTACAATAACTTTTAAAGTATCCAAATAACCATCATCAGGACCAGCAATAATAAGTATTAGATTTTCAAAAACATTCTTCACAATCTTGAAAGCTTCTATAAGAATGTCTGCTCCTTTTCTTTCATGTATACGGCTCAAAAACAATACAATTCTACAATTACTATCAATAGAATGTTTTTCCCTAAAATTTCCTTCTTTAGGCAAATGTTTGTATATTTCGAAATCAATACCATTTGGAATATGAGATATAGGTTTATCATTCAGCTGAGGGAGGACATCTTTATATTGTTCAGATTCTATTTTTGATGATGCAATTACATGTTTTGCATTGCTAATTATTGATTTCCCAAAAAAACAATCAAAAAGAGACTTTTGTCTACTTTTTATGCTTTTTGGCATAGAGCCTCTAGGCTGTATTACATATGGAATCCCGTATTTTATTGCATAATAACAAACAACTGTAGCCAGTAAAGTTCTATGCTCATGTATATGAATTACATCAAATTTTTTAATTTGATCTCGCGCTATAAAAGGAGAGTAATATGGAAGAGGAGGAATTTTCCCAAAATATTTTCTAAGGTTTTCAAAATAATATACTTCTATTCCATCTAGGAAAATCTTCATATTTGTTTCAACATGCATATCATAAAGGCTTCTATTTGTAGTATACACAGTTACATCATGCCCATTTTTAGATAAATATTTTGAAAGACTAAAAGCAGATCTAGCCACTCCCCCTGCCTCAAAAGACGGTTTAAAAAAATTAGTGACTTGTAATATTTTCACAATGTTTCCCCCTTTCCACAATTTTTAATTAACAATCTAAGAGTCCCAATATAACACCTGATACAAAAAGGAGTGAAAAGCCAGAAAAAACATTCAAGTAAAGGCACCAAACCATATTTCTTAATTCTAAAGATATAACTGTTAATATTTCCAACTAAATATTCTTCTCCAATTTTCTCAAACCACCATTTATTTGTAATTTTTCCATCAATAAAGGGCTTAGATATTTGAGAAATAAAATTCAAGATTTTTTCTTTAACTTTACCTTCAACCAGAATAGGCACAAAGTTTTCATCAATAGTAATAGGAATTATTCGAAAATCAGTGATTCCATTTTCATTAAAATACACACAAAAAATAATAGAATCATTCGTACTGCTTTGGGACAACTTGCAATCAAATTGGAAATTTCCGAGGGAGTATGCAATTAACCCATTTTTGTACTTTTCAATACCTTGAAGGACATGTGGATGATGTCCCAATATTAAAATTGCACCGTGATCTATCAATTTGTGGGCGAGTTCTATTTGCTTTGGAGAAGGATACAACACATTTTCAGTTCCCCAATGTAGAGAAACAACAACAAAATCACATGTATCTTTAATCAGCTCAATGTCAGAAATGATTTTTTTCTCTTTGATTTTTGAAATTGAGATTTCTTCAGGTACTTTAAAACGACCAATGGTATATCCAAGAAATCCTAATTTGATTCCATTTTTTTTTATAATTGAAGAATTCAAACTTGATTTTTGAGAGCCAGCACCAATATATTCCAATTCATGCTCATCGAGTAACTCCAATGTGTTCCTGAAACCTTCTATTCCTAAATCAAGAATGTGGTTGTTGGCAACGTTTAAAATATCAAATCCTACGGCATTTAAATATGTTACAGATTCTGGAGACGACCTGAGAACTACAGACTTTTTCTTTTCCTTGCCTGTTGTTGATAACACAGTTTCTAAGTTTCCAAAAAGGATATCTTTTTTTCTAAAAGTATCCATGACATATTTAAAAGGATGTTGGTTATTTTTTGTTTGAAGAGTAATATCTCCTACTGCCATCAACATTAAAGAACTCATAAAATCTCCTAAATCAAATATCAACCTTTATATTTTGTATCAAAAATTTGTGTTTTCCACGTACTGTTTTCTGAATAGAGTCTACATAAAGAAAATCAAGATCAATCTGACTATGAGATATTCCCTTTATTTTTTCAAGAATTTCTTTTTCATCATTAATACTAAATTTTTCAGATTTAACTATCTTGAAAATTAATTCTCCTTTTTTTTCCTGAACAAGTTGGAGTTCTTTTATATGAGAAAATGCATTGAAATGTTGACCAAAAATAAGTGCAGTAAGAGTAATTTTGGAATTATCTCTTGTAATTATGATGTCTTGAGACCTACCTTCAACTCTTTCGAATAGGGGATACTCTCGACCACAATCACATTTTTTGCTGCCTAATTCACCCATGTCTCCCATTTTGTATCTGATCAAAGGCATTGCATAATTGTTAAAGCTGGTACCTACAATCTCTCCTAGGCCTCTGTGGATATTTTGCCCACTTTCATTCACTACTTCTGTAATTCCATATTCTGGGAATATATGATAATGGTTACTAATTTCACATTCTCCTGCTAGGACTACCTTTTCAGTTAAACCGTACCAACTGTAAACTCTGGTGTTAAACGTTTCTTCCAAGAATTTTCGCTGCATGGGGAATATGTTTTCAGATCCGCATAGAATAGCTTGTATAGGTGAGAAATTATTGAAATCATTTTCTTGAAGGTGCTTTGCAAAAAGGGTGACTGCAGAAGGATATGCCTGAATAAATTTAGGTTTGTATTCTTTAATTTTTTTTGCATATATTTTAGTGTTTTTGTCATTGATATCATAAGATGAAAATATCATCCACCTGCCGAAAAGTTGAGATTTCCAGAATTTGTTTTCTGAAGGCAGGACATTGTAACCTCTGAAAATAGCACATTTATCCCTAAACCTGTAACCTACTCTTTCCCACTGGATCTTCATAAAAGCCCATTCTTTAGCGTCCGTAACCCCACTTTCAAGATAGAGTTCAAGAGGAGTGCCGGAAGAACCTCCTGTGGTTACATGCTGAAATTGACCTGGAGAATAATTTCTGGCGCATAGATCCCTTGAGTTTTCACAAATAATATCCCTTGTAAGAAAAGGAAGTTGTTCCAGATCCTTTAAATCCTGAATATCTTTGGGTTTTAGTCCCCTTTCATCAAATATTCTATTATAATAGGGAACATTTTCGTACGCGTGATTAATTAGTTTCCTAAGCTGTTCAAGCTGAAACTCTTCCAGCTGTTCAGCGCTCCACCACTGAGATTTTTTTAATAAGTCATATGTGCGTTTGAAAGTCAAGCTATTTTTTCCAAGAATATCGAATGCTTTAGAAGTCATTCCTTGTGACAGCTTGTTTTTATTACTGGACATTTTTAACCTCACCTTCAACTTACAACCGCACAGATGATCCATTTTGAACAGATTCCACAGCTTTTAACGTCGCCAATGTCGTCAAAACATTACCATTAAAATCATACTCTGAAGAACCATTCTTCACCATCTCAAAGAATCTTTCAAACTCATTCTTATGCCCTTTCTCAGTAATCATCCTCCTCACAATCTTCTCTTTCTTCCCACCTTTGACCAATTCAAGCTGCTTGAAGTCCGTAATCACTCCTGCCATCCCGTCTGCAAAGAACTCAGCACGTTCTTTGGAGAGAGAACTGTCTCCGTGGGTAGTATATATTATAGTCCCGATTGAACCGTCTTCAAAGGAAAGGGTGATTGAGACGTTTTCGTTGTCTTCGGGACTTTTGGTTTCGGGTTCAATTTTTCGGGCGTAGACTTCTGTAGGGGATGAGCCTATGATGTATTGCAGGAAATCAATGAAATGGCAGCATTCGGTTCTGATGCGGCTGCCACCTTCGGAGGGATCGTAGATCCAGTGGTCTTTGGGGATGGACTCGGCGTTTACGCGGTAGAGGGCCACCATCGGCTGGGAACGCTTTTTGAAGAAATCCCCGAGTTTTGTACCGAGTTCGGAGTAGCGGCGGTTGAAGCCGACCATGACAAGACCTCCGTGCTCTTTCCAAGCAGATCTGACGGCGTTTAGTTCTTCTTCATTGAGGGCAAGAGGCTTTTCCACAAGGACATTTTTGCCGTGCTTGAGGGCTTCGATTACCAGAGGGGCGTGGAGGCTGTTTCTTGTTACTATGCTCACACAGTTGATTTCCGGATCTTCCATAATTTTATGGTAATCGGAAGTGCAGTATTCAAAGCCGTATTTCTTGGCAACGGATTCGCAGCTTATGCCGGTTGCAGCTGAGAGACCTTTTAATTTTATGCCGTCTATTTTCGAGAGGTTCGGGAGGAGTGTGCTTGTTGCAAAAATCCCTGCACCTATAACTCCGATAACTGGAGTTCCACTTGGGAATGGTTTTGATTCAGGAGCTTTAAGCATGATTTTGTCTTCAATTTCTCTATTCGTATCGTACCTGAGGACTATGCCGAGATATGGTTTTCTCTGTTCTATGATATCATAGGCATCTGGAGCCTGTTCAATTGGAAATTCATGGGAGGTGATAGGGCACATAGAAATTTTTTCCATGGAGAGGAGGTCCAGAAAAGCCTGCATATTGCGGTTTTCTGTCCAGCGGACGTAAGGGACAGGATAGTCCCAACCAAATTCTTCATAGGAGCGGTCATAGCGGCCAGGACCATAGGAACGGGAAACTCGGAGTTCTATTTCCTTATTATAATACTCTTCACGCGGAATGTCCATACCTACAAGGCCTAAAATTACCACCTTTCCTCGCTCACGGGTTATTTTTCCGGCAAAGTCCACGGGGTCGTTTGATTTTGTTGCAGCTGCGATAATTGTTACATCTGCACCTATCCCGCGGGAGAACTGGCGGACACTTTCTTCTATATTGGGAGTGCTGCGGGGAAGGGCAAAGTCTGCACCCAGCTCTTTTGCAAGCTTCACCTTGACTTCGTCAAGGTCTATCCCGAAGACCCGGCAGCCTGAGGCTTTAAGGATCTGCACAGTAATCAGGCCGATGAGGCCCAGACCAACAACAACGACATTTTCCCCGACCTGTACGTCGGCGTTTCGGACTCCCTGCATGGCAATCGAGCCCACTGTTGTAAAGCAAGCGTTTTTAAGGTCAACGTTATCCGGGACTTTTACACAGAGGTTCTTCGGGACAAATGCGACATCTGCGTGATTGGCATAGCCTGCACCTGCACAGGCAACCCTGTCCCCGACTTTTATAGATGTTATGTCCTCGCTTACGGAAATTACGGTGCCTGCGCTACTATAGCCAAGAGGTTCCCGTTTTTCAAGACGCCCCATAGCCTGTTGGAATGCAGAAATCGGACCGTCCTGTTTTGCTTTGTTTATTACTTTCATTGCAAGGTCTGGTCTTGCCCTTGCTTTTCCTACAAGGGATTTATCGGCAAGGTTCACAAGACCGGATTCGGTGCCTGCACTAATGACGGAATAATGGTTGCGGACAAGCACACCGCTGCCTTTTAAAGTGGGGATTGGGACGTCTTCAACCGTCAAACCTCCGTCTTTAAGATTTAGGACAACCTGTTTCATAATGGAGCTCCTTATGATGTTGATTTATGAAATTAATTTCAATTTTTAATTTGTTTTGATATCGAATAGCTCAGACAGTCCAGCACTTCCGAAGTCATGAACAGGTCAGGAAAATTATTATCCGGCTCAATTGTGGAGGTGTTTATATTCATAATGCCTGAAAGAATAGTAAAAAGTTTCGGATTCACAGAGTTTGAGAACCTTCGCCTAGCAAATTGTCTGTACATACCATATCCAAACCTAAAGAGCCTGTGGCTGACCGGATAATTTCCTATGTTTGCAGTATTAAGAGATGTGAAGACTGAAGCAGGAAAACTCAGCATCGAATCATTTTCCCAGCGGTTTACAATTTCTTTGACGTTTGCTTCTAGCACTTCCAGGGCCTTTTCTGCATTTTCTGAATAATTGGAATTCCATTTTGTTCCATACATAAAGCAGGGAACTGCAAAGGCATAAGCTCCACTCAGATAGTAAGCAAACATAAGGCCGCTCTTAGACCAGTCAAACTTGCCATCCGAAAATTGAACAGAGGAAAGCCATTTGACTCCTTTTTTAAATTCAGGGTCAAGCCAGTCACTTTCAAGAGAATCTATAATCTTTAGTAAGTAATAAAGAGTTACACCCTGATAATGGATACAGGGAATATTCAGGCAGTACCGATAGTTGCCTCTGTTTTCATTTGTGTACGGAAAAACCCCATCTGAAAACTGGTATCTGCAAATATGCTCCGCTGTGACCTTAGCGGCATCGAGGCACTCCTGATCGGAAAATACTTTTCCGTACTTTGCAAGAAATGCCCCACAGGTAGCATCCACGTTCAGGTGATCAGCGACATAAATGGAAGATTTTTTAAAATATCCCGGAGAGAACTGGTTTGTAATCACGAAATCTTTTGCCCGCAAAGCAGCCTTTTCAAAGCGTTCATCCTTCAGAAGCAGATAGCCATCAACAAGAGCTTCTCCCACAATAGAAGTTATAAGAGCTGATGGGTGGTTGTATTTCACATGCAGTTCATTCCAGGAGCCATCAGAGTTCTGTTTTTCAAGCAACCAGTTTAGGAGTTTTTCAACTAAGTCCGTATAATTGATTCCTTCCAGTCCGTTTATCCGGATCAGGGTTTTTGCACATTCGGCACTCACTCTGTTCCTAGAAATTCTATAGACAGGGTCCACCGTGTAAGCAAGATTTCCTTCAACCTTCAGATTAGGGAGAATGCCGTTTTGGATAATCTTTGAAGCCAAGAAATACATCCGCTCATTGAGAATCTGCATAACTTATACCGTCGCTGACAATAGGGATCTGCTTTTCAACATCAATGCTTTCTAGCCCTGATTTCAGGTTTGCTGCGATCTGCTGCCTGCTGTAATGTTTATCCACAAAAGCCCGGCCTTTTTTACCCATCTCAGCCTGTTTTTCTGGATTTTTCAACAGGTATAATATAGTGTCTGCAATTGAATCAGGTTCGTTTTCCGCAATTATTCCACCACTGGAACGCTCTGCAAGTTTTCGGATTTCACCTTCCCCGCACCCTACAAAGGGAATCCTGCAGGCCATGTATTCGTAGACCTTGGTGGGCACTGCATACTCGAGGGTCTTAAGCTTCTTAAGAGGAGCTACACCAATAAGGGATTCTGAAAGCATCTTCGGGATTTCCTCTCTGGGAAGCAGACCAGGGAATTCTACATAATCCGTAAGCCCATTCTCTATAGTGATTTTTTCCAGATACCCTTTGATATCACCATCGCCAACGATCAGTAATTTCAGATCGAATTGCTCATTGACCTTTTTCATTGCCAAGATGACATCTTCCAGATCCTGGGCATGACCTATGTTTCCTGCATAAATGATCTGGTTCTTTTTCGGGACGTCCACAGGATAGAAGAAATCGGTGTCTACACCGTTAGGTGTAACTTTTATTTTTTTCATATCGATGCTTTTGTATGTCCTCGAAATGTCCTGACCGAGTTCTTCAGTGGTGACACATATCATATCGGCATTGGAATAGCAGATCTGTTCGTAAGCGCGGCTCATTTTCTCAAATAAGCTTCCCTTTTTCAAAAATCCAAGACTGATGGAAGCGTTTATCCAGAGATCCCTCACATCCATAACCCACTTCTTTTTGAACAATAACTTGGCCGGAATTCCTCCAAATCCTGTGAAAATAGGCGGAGCAGAAGTAATAATTACATCAAATTTACTGAAATTGAAAAGTATCCATATTATAGTATGAAGTGGGAAAGTAAGGTAATAGGCAATTCTACCCACAAAACCGGGGTCCTCGCGATTGGGCTGCCATGCAAAAAGATTTACAAGATCGACTCCATTCAACGTTCCAGATTCGGAAATACTCCATTTTCTTTTAAAAGAACCTGAAGGGAAACTGGGGTAAGGTGCCAGCACATTAACATTTACCCCCAGTTTTCGGAGATGACTGGACATATCAAAAATGCGTGAGGCGTTGCCTGATTTTTCAGGTGGAAAATGCTGAGATATGATTAAAATCCTCACAATTTACCCTCATGAAAACAATTCAAAATATGATAGATGATATAATTTAAAAAGTATAGATTAGTTTTTCTTCCCCAACCATTGATATCGAAGCAAAATGACCAAAGCAATATATCATCTCTATAATTATTTCAAAGATCATACAGTGATTAATCGGGAACCATGCAAATATTTTTCAAGAGACCATATAAAAAACACATAATCCCCTGAACTTGCCTGCAGCCTGAAAATTTGTTCATGTCAAACAACCTCCTTTTCGCCCATAACCGCAGACACCGAATGCAGTAATATCCCTGTCAGCGCCATAAAAGTCCCTACAATAATAAACAGGATCATGAGCATCGTAGGCCCGAAATCCAGACCTCTGCCGAGAATAAAATCACGCAAGAAAACTGCACCCATACAAAGGCCACCTGCTCCGAGGATAATGCCAGGGGCTGTAAAGTAATAGAGAGGCTTGTTAAATTCGACATCCTTTAAGACCATGACGAGGACGCCTAAACCGTGTTTTATCGGGTTTACGGTTGAGCAGTCAACGTCGTACCTTACTCCGATTTCCACTTCTTTTATGCGGAGGCCGGACCTGCCCGCGTCTGCGAGCATCTCACTCTCTATAGCCATGCCCTGAGCATTGAAGCGGAATACGTTTTTGGCAGAGGCGGCAAAGGCGCGGAACCCGCTTTGGGAATCGGTAATCTGGAGGCCGGAGTTCATGTTTGTGGCCCGATCAAGGATGGTCTGGCCGACACGGCGGTAGATAGGGGTGTTTTTGTCCGTGTGGGAAAGGTAGCGACTCCCGTTGACCATATCAGCGTGACCGGCAATGATAGGAGCTACCAGTTTGGGGATTTCATCGGGATTGTGCTGGCCATCCGAGTCCATTGTCACGATTATATCGGCGCCCAGATCAGCTGCGGCTTCAAAACCGGTTTTGAGGGCTGCTCCTTTTCCTTTGTTGACCTCATGCACAACCACGTAGGCTCCGGCTTTCCGGGCTATTGCTGCGGTGCGGTCAGAGCTCCCATCATCGATTACGATTACGTTATCAGAGTAGTGTTTTGTAAGGAGAACTATGCTGCCGATGGAGACTTCCTCGTTGAAGGCAGGAAGAACCACGGTTATATTTTGAGGGGGGGTGCCACTAGCATCCGGAGCTTCCTCATTTTTTGGGATTGGACGAGCGTTTTTGCTCATAAGCGACTCATTATTCATTCGAATAACCCCGTAACAATAAAGTTAAATGTTGAATGAAATTAAGATTGTCTGACGATATGTAAGGAAAATGCAAGACATATAAAGTACTGAGTAACTATCCAGACACCACATTTATAAAAATAAAAAAAATAATTTGTGTTAATCTTCAGGTTCTATGCCCAGATAGTTATTGAAGTAAATTATTTTCAAATAGTAAGCAATGTAGAAGTATAAATAATTATCTAAAAGTGAGAATAAGAATAAAAATTTATATTATTAAAAAGAAAAAGAGACACCTTACAAGTATATATAGCACCTTAAGGACTAAATATCTTATAACCTGAATACGTATTCACGGCAAAGAAATCTGACGGACTATTCGTTAGAAAAAAGGAAATTGACCATTATATAAACTAAACGTTTTCCACCGGGAAATACTCCCGAATTCTCCGAATAATTTCAACATTTATCATGACGTATATAATTAGATCGGGTATTTTTTGTACGGACGCGTAGCTTATGAATTGTATCAGAGCGAACAACTGAAAGACGACAAAACTCTGTTGAGTTTTTCAGCTGCGTTTCTAATTATAAGTTTATTGATATGCGAGATATTCAAGGTAAACTTTATCGTTACCTGCAAGAGACCAGTTCCCCATATTTTTACTTGCATGCAGCCTTCACTTTTTTATATTCTCAGTGCTTGTTATTTATATAGACCATAAGCATTTTTACTTCAGTTTTTAGTACAGAAATCAGTTTCAACGTTCTTCAATAATTTGCTACCTACTATATCAAATTTAATTATTCTTTTAATAGTAGTTACAATTCTGATACAAATTGAAAAGATCCGGAGGAATTACAATTATAGATTTGGATTTGAATGGTTCCTCAGGAAAGGAACTGAGGGATTTCTAAAATTAAGTAGAGTGCGGGGACGAGAACAAGACAGCGCTGCCCATAGACAACTCCTCATAAGCTGGAAAAATGAAGACAGATCAAAGTTATATCAGGAAGCAGCCTGACTTTCTCTAAAAAGCACCTGTGGTATAAAAATAGAAAACCATCTTGATCGTCAATTCTTCACCTGTTTTAGTCCATTCCTTTTTTCATGAACATTTAATTTGAATTATGTTTTGAATCTCTTGATAAAACGCAACATTCTTACCCATACAATTAAACAGCCTCAAGAATTTTTATTGCTGGGCTGCTTCTCCAGGAGAAAGTAATTCAATATAATCCTTTTCAGGGAAGTAGTGGATAAAAATGGAGAAAGTCTGGAAGAAAGATATCAGTATTAAATATTGTAGGACATAGAAAATAAAATCAATTTAAAGACCGCTTTCACAGAAGTTGAACTTTAAACTTATCAGAAAATAAGAAGTCCACTTTTTTACACTACAATTTGACTCCGGAATCCTGACCTGAATTTTTGACTTTTTCACTGGACTCTTTTAGTAAAAATATATTATTAAAAAGTAGGGCCTTAAATTAGAAAACACTTTATAATTATATACCGAAGAAAAGAGGCTAAAATAAAGCAAATACCTATAAAAATCAATATCGATAAGAAGTTTAAAAAATAACCAAATGAGTTAAATAACTTAGAGTGTATCTTACTAAAAAATAATATTTTTGTAAAACTTCCCTAAAAAAAGATGCGGTAAAAATATGAGAATTGCAAGAGTTCTCGGCACAAGGCCTGAAATCAGATGTATAAAGTTTAATCAGAGATGTAATTTAAATTGAAAACTTTCGGAGAAAAAGTTATGACATTCCAGATTAGGAGTCATATTATTAACTCAGAAAATCCCCAGATTGAAAAGGATTCACTCGTAGATCTTACTTCTCATATTAGAGACTATTCGATTAGCCCAGAAGGAGAAGAATTTCCATTACCTGGACCTGAAGAATATAATGAAGAATTTAACAGAATTAAGATTCTCGTGGATCAAGCACGTGAAGAAGGAAAAGAAATTGTTGTTGTAATGGGAGTGGGATTCGTTGGGGCAGTGATGGCTGCAATCATCGCAGACACGAAAGACGAAAATGGGAACTACAGCAAATTTGTAATAGGCTGCCAGAGACCAAGTACCCGCAGTTACTGGAAAATTCCCCTGCTCAACAGAGGGCAGTCTCCTGTGAAATCGGAAGACAAAGAAGTAGATGAAATAATAAAGCGCTGCGTCCTTGAAACAAAAACTCTGGTCGCTACATATACAAATGAATGCCTGAAACTTGCTGACGTTGTCGTAGTAGACATTCAGTGCGATTATGTAAAGTGTGAGCTTGGAAATGTCAGGACCGGAGAAGCAGATATGGCCGCACTTGAATCTTCGATGAAAACAATCGGAGAACATATCTGCCCTGATTGTCTTGTCCTGATCGAGACAACCGTTGCCCCCGGAACAACAGAATTCGTTGCACTTCCACTCCTGAAAAAAGCATTCTACAAGCGTGGAATAGACTCAACTCCTCTGCTTGCACACAGTTATGAGCGAGTCATGCCAGGAAAGGATTACGTTGCAAGTGTACGCGATTTCTGGAGAGTCTGTGCAGGCTGCACCGACGAAGCAAAAGAAAAAGTTGAAAAATTCTTAAGAGAGGTAATCAATACCAAAGATTACCCCGTAACGGTAATGGACAGACCAATAGAATCAGAAACCGCAAAAATTATTGAAAACTCATATCGTGCAACCATACTAGCATTCCTTAATGAATGGAGCCTCTTTTCCGAAAGAAACGGTGTGGACATCATAAAGGTCATAAATGCAATAAAAATGCGTCCGACCCACAGCAATATAATCTTCCCGGGTCCGGGAATAGGCGGCTACTGCCTTCCAAAAGACGGAGGGCTGGGTTACTGGGCATATAAACATATCCTGGGTTTTGAAGATGGAGACGATGTTTTTAAGATTACTCCCACATCGATCGATGTCAATGACACAAGAGCCCTTCACGTAGCCGAGCTCACAAGAGATGCTCTCAGGAACATGGACCGGTACATTGCCGGAGCAGAGGTCCTTATCTGCGGAGCCAGCTACAGGCAGGATGTAGGAGACACGAGATACAGCGGAAGCGAGATTGTCGTAAGGAAACTTACGGAAATGGGCGCTGAGATGCGTGTCCACGACCCATACGTAGACCACTGGTACGAGATGGAAAGCCAGGACACATATCCGGCGTCCGGTCAGTCCTGGAAACGTTTCTTCAGAAACCAAGATAGCTTAACAGAGCTAAAAATGGAAAGCGAGTTGCCAGCAGCTATTAAAGGCATAGAAGCCCTGATTTTTGCGGTCCCACATAGCGAGTATCTTAATCTTGAGCCAGAAGCTATTGTAAAAATGGCAGGTGGACCTATTGTAATTATTGATTGTTTCGGGATATTATCAGACGAAAAAATAAGAAGATATTTCGAACTTGGCTGTGAAGTCAAAGCCCTTGGAAGAGGGCATATCCAGAGAATAAAAAAAGAAGTGCAGAAAAGCAAACTTCAAAAGCAAAATTCAAAAGTTTCCGTAGTTTCACAAGCTTACGTGAGGGGGATCTTTTGAAAAATAAAAAAGTAATAGTCACTGGTGGGATGGGTTTCATAGGCTCCCACCTTACTGAGAAGTTACTTGAGGACAATGAAGTAACAATTATTGATAACGAATCTACAGGTAAAATTGAAAATATAAAACATCTGCTAGACCACAAAAATCTAACTGTAGTAAAAGGCAGTATAGTAGACCTGAACCTGACAGAGATATTCAAAAAAAAGGATTACGTTTTCCACCTAGCAGCTATCCCCAGTGTTCCAAGAAGTGTGAAAGATCCCTTCAATTCAAATAATTCCAATGTAACAGGAACATTGAATGTTCTAATAGCTGCAAAAGATGCCGGAATTAAAAAAGTAATATTTTCATCTTCTTCCTCAGTTTATGGTGACACTCCTACTCTCCCAAAAAAAGAAGACATGCCCATAAACCCGATGTCCCCGTATGCAATCACAAAAGCAACAGGAGAAATGTACTGCAGAGTTTTTGAAGACCTCTACGGGCTTCCAACAGTTAGCCTGAGGTATTTCAATGTCTTTGGACCACGGCAGGATCCCAATTCTCAGTATGCAGCTGTAATTCCCAAATTTATAACTGCAATTTTGAACGATGAAAATCCAGTAATATATGGAGATGGAGAACAAAGCAGGGATTTCACTTTTGTCAAAAATGTTATTGATGCGAATATTCTTTCCTGCGAGTCAGACAAGACTGGAGTTTTCAATATCGCTTGTGGGAGAAGAATTATGATCAATCAACTGGTAGATTATATAAATGAAATATTGGGCAAGGAAATAAAATCAGTATATGCAGACCCAAGATCTGGCGATATTAAACATTCCCTGGCAGATATTTCGACAGCTAGGGATTTTGGATATAATCCAAAAAGCGATTTCAAAGAGGAACTAAGTAAAACAATTGTATGGTTTAAGAACGGATCCGCATAACATGGAGGACAGAATATAACAAATTGTCACAGCTGTTTTCCTCTAACCTCATTCTTAATATTTTGTAAACAGATAAAGTAGTGATTCATCTTGCCCAACCTAACCCCTCTTGACATCAAATTCAGCCAGCGTTTCTCAAAGAATGTGCTCTCAAATATAGCATACTTTGCCATAAATATAATCATTGGGCTGAAGTTGGTTCCTTATTTTGTAGATACACTGGGATTTTCAGCATATGGATTAATTCCCCTTGCAACATCAATTACCAGCTATGTAACACTAATTATTGACTCACTCAATACTTCCATTTCCCGATTTTTAACAATAGACTTACAAAGATCGGACATTTCCCGTGCAAATCAGACATTTAATACTGCCCTTTTTGGAACACTTGCGATTTTACTGATTCTGATTCCAGTAGTTCTCCTTGTTGCATGGTTCGCGCCAGAATTTTTTGATATTGGAGATACACCTTCAGGCGATGTATTCATTTTATTCTCACTTATTCTTGGATCCGTACTCATTCGGGCATGGAGTAGCAACTTCATGGTGACATTGTTTGCATACAATCGTCTGGACTACAGAAATCTCGTGAACGTTACCAACTTGGTAACCCAGCTGATATTAATTGTTGTATTCTTCACGATTTTCCCGCCATCATTAGTTTACGTTGGGATATCCTATTTTATAGCAGCTTTAGTTGCTCTGTTTGTTGCCTATAATCTTTCCCGCAAAGTTTGTCCAGATATTCAGATCTCCATAAGTTCATATTCCCGCGCTAGATTTAGAGAAATCAGGGGAATTGCATTCTGGGTTGTTATTGATACAATCGGGTTTATGTTAAATGCCAACATTGCATTGATGGTTGTAAATCGATTATTTGGCGACGTGGCAGGTTCAGAATATTCATTGGTAATTCTATGGAGTAGCTTACTTTACGGAATCTCAGGTCTGGTAACCAGTGCCATGACTCCGATGATTTATAATTATTATTCCAAAAGAGATACTGAAGGTTTGATCAAATTTGCTTTGTTTGCTATGAAATGCATGGGCCTATTTATGACCCCGATAATTGGGTTAATTTGCCTGTTTTCCCCTCAACTGCTCACCTTATGGATGGGAAGTGATGAATATGTCCACCTGGCACCTTTAATGTGGGTTGTAGTATCACCCGTGATTGTTAAAGTCCAAGTGTCTGCAATCAGCTCTATCGGTGTTGGTTACGGAAGAGTGAAAATACCTGCATTCTATAGTTTATTTGCCGGAATTCTCAATGTGTATCTCTCTTGCACTCTTCCCTTCATGTTTGGACTTGGTATCTATGGAGTTGCAATTTCGGGTGCTATCACTATGCTACTACACACAGGCATTAGTGCTCCTCTTTATATAGCCTACGTTGTCCGTGCACCTTTAGCCACGTTTGTAAAAGCAATCCTCAGAGGAATCGGTTACTTAATGGGATTTATTATGGCAGCGACATTAATTCTGGCTGTGTTCCCGGCTAGTAATATATTAATGACAATTATTGTAGGACTTGCATTATTAATCATATATATTACTCTGGTCTTAACATGCATACTCCACGAAGATGAAAAGGAACAATTAAGGTCCTGCGTACCTGGATTCTCATCAGACATATTCTTACCTTATCCCTATAAGCATACTTTTTCAAAATTTAGATATATCAAAAGTAACATAATGAGTATCATTAAAAAGACATAAATATCAGAGGAGTCACAAAACCAATGAAAGTTCTTATTCTTGCAGGAGGTCTTGGTACCAGATTATCCGAAGAAACCCATCTCATCCCAAAACCTATGGTTGAGATTGGTGGTAGACCGATTCTCTGGCATATCATGAAGTTGTATTCCCATTATGGATTCAACGAATTTATCATTCTTTTGGGCTACAAAAGTTATGTTATCAAAGAATTCTTTTCCAATTATTTCCTGCATCAGAGTGACGTGACATTTGATCTTAGTACTAATACTGTAGAAGTCCATGAAATGCACTGTGAACCTTGGAAAGTCACCCTTATTGACACCGGGTTGATGACACAGACCGGAGGTCGCGTTCTCCGTGCAAAACCCTATGTGGGAAATGAGACCTTTATGCTGACATATGGAGACGGCGTTTCGAATGTGGATATTCAGAAACTTCTTGCGTTCCATAAATCACATGGTCATGCAGCAACGGTTACCGCTGTTCAACCTGAAGGAAGATATGGCAATCTTGTTTCTGATAAAGATGGCAAGATTGCCAATTTCATGGAAAAACCCCCGGGAGATGGAGCATGGATCAATGCAGGATTTTTTGTATTGGAGCCATGTGTTTTTGATTATCTGAAAGAAGGAGACAACACGATTTTCGAACGCAGCCCAATGGAGAATCTTGCTAAAGATAGAGAATTGTATTCCTTTAAACACTACGGCTTCTGGAAAGCAATGGATACTCTCCGAGAAAAGAACAAACTACAGGAAATGTGGGATAAAGGAGACATCCCTTGGATGCTGGATTAATATGTTTTTCGAAGATGTATTCCATGGGAAATCAGTTCTGGTAACAGGGCACACAGGATTTAAGGGGTCATGGCTATGCCTATGGTTGTCCAAACTCGGTGCCGAAGTACATGGTTACTCCCTTCCTCCAGGTACAGATCCGAGTCATTATACCGAAGCACGGATACATGAATTACTTTCGTCAGAATATCTTGGAAATATCTGTGATAAATCAGTTTTTACTGAATACATTCATGAAGTGAGACCCGACCTTATATTTCACCTTGCAGCCCAGCCTATCGTCCTCAGATCCTATCAGGAACCGGTAGAAACATTTGAAGCGAATGTTATGGGGAGTATTTATCTGATGGATGCTCTGCGAAAACTGGATCATCCGTGTACAGTCGTTATGATTACCAGTGACAAATGCTACCTCAATAAACATCAGATATGGGGATACCGGGAATGCGATCCGCTTGGTGGGCGTGATCCCTACAGTGCAAGTAAAGCAGCAGCGGAAATTGCAATTGCATCTTACCGGGACTCATATTTTCCACCTGAGAAGATTGGAGAACATAAGATTCGTCTAGCATCTGCTCGTGCAGGAAATGTTATCGGCGGGGGAGATTGGGCTGAAAACCGTATCATTCCAGATGCGGTACGTGCAGTAACCACAGGAATCCCTCTAGAACTTCGCAACCCTCAAGCCATACGTCCTTGGCAGCATGTACTGGAGCCACTTGCCGGGTATCTACTTCTTGCAGCAAAGATGATGTGTGAAGATCATTGTGGAACGATTCCACTTGAATCAGCATGGAATTTTGGACCTTTGCCAGCAGAAACTATAACTGTTCTGGATATTGTCCAACAATTCTATGGTGTATGGGGTTCTGGAGAAACTAGGTACGACCCAATTCTCACGCAAGTACCTGAAGCAGCATTATTGAGATTGTCATCCGAGAAGGCAATGACTCACTTAGGCTGGAAGCCAATCTGGAGTATATCAGAAACCATTGAAAAAACAGCATCTTGGTACATGGATTATTATTTAAATAAAGGAGATGTACGTGAGCACAGTTTCAGAGATATTAAAAATTATACACAGGATATGAGGTCCCGGTATGCAATTTGAAGAAACTCCATTGAAGGGGTGTTACGTAATTCAAACGACTCCGTTTGTAGATCATCGTGGTGCCTTTGCCCGTTTCTTTTGTGAAAGAGAACTGGCACAGGTTATTGGAGATCGGAGGATTGTAAATGTGAATTTTTCCCGGACTGTAAAGAAAGGATCTATCAGAGGAATGCACTTCCAACGTCTTCCAGATGCGGAGATGAAGTTTGTCCGATGCATCAAAGGGAAGGTCTTTGATGTTGCTGTTGATCTTCGGAAAGACTCTCCAACTTATCTACAGTGGTATGGAGTTGAACTCTCTGCAGAAAATATGAATATGCTTGCTATCCCTGAAGGATTCGCGCATGGATTTCAGGCTCTTGAAGATGATGTAGAGATCGTGTACCTGGTAACTGCCTTCTATTCTCCCCATTGCGAAGGAGGCCTGAATCACGCAGACCCACAGATTGGGATTCGCTGGCCTCTACCCATTACGGACATATCTGAAAAGGATCTTCATCACCCCTACCTGCGTGATGAGCCAATAGCACTGTAATGTTGATGAAATAATCAAAGTGAGATGTACCTATGATGAGAATTCCCGTAAACAAACCAAGCATCACTGAACTTGAAATTGCCTATGTTACCGATGCAGTTACAAATGGCTGGGGAGATCACTGTTATGACTATATTAAGCGCTTTACCGAGGCATTAAAATCCTGTTTTGGTGTGAAGCACGCTTGGCCCACATCCAGTTGCCACGGAGCTTTACACACAGTTCTGATGGCTCTCGGTATTGGCCCTGGGGATGAGGTTATTGTCCCCGACATCACGTGGATAGGCAGTGTCTCCCCCATAGTCTGGCTCGGCGCGAAGCCTGTTTTTGCAGATGTTCTTCGTGACACCTGGTGCATCGATCCTGTCTCTATAGAGAAAAGAATCACTGACAAGACAAAAGCAATAATTGTAGTCCACCTGTACGGCAATGTCTGTGACATGGACTCAATCATGGCTATTGCAAAGAAACATAACATTCCTGTTATTGAGGACGCAGCAGAGGCCGTTGGATCAGAATATCATAGGATAAAAGTGGGAAGCATAGGAGATTTCGGTATCTTCTCATTTCACGGTACAAAAACATTCATAACCGGAGAAGGAGGCGCCCTTATTTCCAATCGCAATGATATTGCAGATAAGATATCCACTATCTGTAATCAGGGACGCAGACCAGAACAGCATATCATGTTCTGGGTTGATGAACTCGGTTTGAAATATAAGATGTCAAATCTTGATGCTGCACTTGGCGTTGCCCAATTTGAGCGGTTTGACGAGCTTGTCAACAAGAAGCGTGAGATTTTCGGATGGTACAAGGAGGCACTTGTAGATGTCCCGGATATTGCCATAAACGTGGAAAAACCGGATACAAAGAATCTCTTCTGGATGCCATCAATCATCTTCGGAGATTCCTATCATTTTGATCGCGATGCCCTGATTAAAAGTATGAATGCCGATGGCATCGGCCTGCGTCCATTCTTCTATCCTGTAAGCATGTTTCCGATGTTTGAGTCCGCAGAAGATAATGTAGTTAGCTGGTCTCTCTACAAGAGGGGGATTAATCTTCCTAGTTATCATGACATGACAAAACAGGACGTTATAACTGTGGTATTCGAATTACTCCAGAAAATCAGATAAAGAAGAATACATTATGGGAATTCATCTAAAACCCGGCTTCAGTACTGAATCATCGCCCTCTCTAAATTATATTATATGGGGTGCTAAAGGACATGGTATAGTTGTACGTGACGTACTTGACAATTGCTATGACTGCCATCTGCTCGCGGTTTTTGACAACAATACTAATCTAGAATCGCCATATCCAGATGTACCGTTATTGTATTTACGGGAAGGATTCGAAGAATGGTTTTCATCCTTGGATGTGCCAGTACCATTGGGTTTTGTAGTGGCAATGGGAGGTGCACGCGGAAAAGATCGTCTCCTCACAGCAGACTATCTTACCTCTTTTGGTCTTCAGCCAGTGTCATTTATTCATCCATGGACATCAGTTTGTTTGGACGTAGCTCTTGGTGATGGTGTACAGATTATGGCTGGAGCATGTATTAGTACAAGGGTTCGTATCGGAGACCAGACGGTTATAAATCACATGGCAAACGTGGACCATGAATGCATTCTTGGTAAAGGAGTTCACATTGCACCAAGTGCAACCCTTACAGGATGCGTGACTGTTCAGGATCGTGTAATGATCGGGGCAGGAGCAACTATTTTACCGAACCTGACCATTGAAGAAGATGCCATTGTAGGGGCAGGAGCAGTTGTTACGAAAGATGTTGATGCTGGTTCTGTCGTTATTGGCGTACCTGCACGAAGAAAGGACTAGTGATGTTCTATGGATTCCATTGGTGAATTTTATGCTGATAAAGATTTAAACCTGCTGAAAAAATTAACTGTAGTAATTCCAACATATAACAGAAATTATTACCTGAGTAGATGCTTATGGTACCACTCTCATTTCCCCTTTGGAGAGATCATTGTTGCAGACTCTTCGCCAGAGGGAAAAAAAGTAGTGAATCGAGAAATTGTACGAAAGCTTGTAGAGGAACGTGGGGCTAATATTCGATACCTGGAATATCTGCCTGAAACGGAGAAATATGGTGGGGATATTGTGAGGAAATGGGGAGACGCGGTGCAACATGTAGAGACACAATACTCACAGACTTGTACGGATAAGGAGTTTTTAAATCCGATGACGTTATGTAAATGTATTGCTTTCCTAGACGAACATGCAGACTACGATATGGCCGCAGGGCCTCGTTACAATATAAAATCATCAAAGTCCGGAGATATTGAATTTTTTGAAGCATCTCCAGGGCGTTCATTATCTATCGATTATCCTGATTCATTAGCTCGCCTTCTTGTATTTTCTACTTCCTTGCCTGATACATTTAATATAGCATCACTAAGAAGAAGCCATGTTCATAAACGCGTCTATAATAAATTATTTGAATCAGAAATTAATGATTTAAGGTTTGGAGAACTAGGATTAGAATTATTTTCTGTTATCTCATCTAAATCAATTTATTTTCCAGGCGATCCCCATATCTATCGAGACACCATAAAATTATATTCATCCCATAAAATAAAACGTTCCACACCCGAATCTTCCGCAACGCGTTATCCACTGCTTGAGGAATATCTCCAGACGGGATTGTATACAGACTATATGGATCACTTATCTTCATGTCTAGCCCATGAATATTTATCCTCAAGCTCATCTGAAATGACGGTTAAGGATGCACAGGATCTGATGAGAATTGCAATACTGAATCTCCAAAAAATTCGTGGGTTTTTTGCGAATCCATCATCAGATATTTCCCGCTGCGGAAGCCTTATTCTGACATGTCTTCCTACAGAAATATCTACATATGTGCGAAGGGTATTAAATCGCCCTGTCCAGTCTCCACTTGCAGATATCCCTGATGACTTCCAGATAATCACTCAGATTCTTATCAGAACATTGTATCTGCACAAAGAGGATAAAGCAATCCCTTTGAATCCGTAGAATCGGAGGTAGTGTTCTAGTGTCGCGTCAACTGTAAAATGTCGTAAAAATTAGATTGTATGACTTTCATAAAGAATCCTAGAGGACTACTTATGAAAAGATACACTGTGACACTTTCTGTCAAGGCTGGTGAATAATCCCTCGTATTAGCTGTTTTAAAATCCCAGTTCCCAATTCTTGATCAGGCTTCAAATTACAGTACGCAATAGCTTTTATTTTTCAAGGTATTAGAAATTCTGTTCAGACTTTGAGATATCCTCCTACTGATCCACAATCATATATTTGAGAGAAGCCATGTTCATCAAGAAGAATTCTTGGATCGTAATCAAGTCTAACAATATACGAAAATAACTTAAATAGCTTACCAATGACTTCTTTTCTAATAAGCACTAATTTATTTTGTAATTTATTTGGATCTTTTTGGGAAATTTCATAACTAAAATTTTCAAAATTATATTTGTATTGTTGAGTACTCGCATAATATTGTTGAGTACCCGCATAATATTCATCTGTTTTGATTGTACCTTCCCAGATTATCGATGTTGTTTTAGCAGCCTGGAGTTCCGATGCTGTAAGAGCGTGTGTAATTGAAGAATTTGGTGAAAACATATGATTGTCAGTATTTGCGAAAGGGTTCATTATCAAAAAAAATGACATGAAAACTACTAAAAAGAAAAATAATCCAGAACTTAAATATTTTTGTTTGACATAACTAGTTATTAATGTAAGTGAGAGCGCAAGAGGAATAGATAATAAGAGCTGAGCAAAATACCACCATCTACTTTCCACAATAGTATGACCACTAATTAATGAAAAAAATCCAAGGAATAACGGGGTTAATCCAATAAATGCGAAATTAAAGGTATTATGATTTCCATATCTTTTAGACATCATATAAAAGCATCCCACAAAAGATAATGCAAAAAACAAAAAAATACTAGCTTGATTAAATAATCGTTCTGAAAATGGAACTGTCACAATATTTTCTGATATTAATTCCATAGGAGCAGTAGCGAATATATCCATACTAAAGCCCCATTTTAGGAAGTTAGAAAAAATACCCAGATGTCCAGAGGCAAAACTCCACCATGCAAACATTGATACAGTGAATAAAATTGAATAGTTCACCGTAATAGGGGAATATTTTTTAGAATACAATATATTACAAACAGAATTCCCAAACCAATAAAAAGTTAGAATAATTGCTGTAAATATTGAAACAATAGTATGAGTGAGAATTATATCTACCATTAGTAAAATGGAAATAATGGATATTAATATAGGATCATACATTTTTACTTTTGATAAAAGATATAATAGAAATAAAACGAATATGACTCCAAAGGAATTTGGAATAGACCAGTAACTCATATAAATATGATAATTAGCAACAATTAATAATAGAGATGCTAATAAGCCAATCCTATCGTTAAATAGGAACTTTCCAAGCAAGAAAATAAAAAGTACATTGCATATAATTTGTGACAAACTAACAGAGAACATTGTAGCAAATTTATAATCTAACCCTGTAATTAAAGAAGTTAAAGTAATTAATATATGGAATAATGGAAGCTGTGAGTAATTGTATCCATCAGGTATAAAATGCGTATTAAGTATTATTAATGTCAAAAATTGATGATACCAGGGATCAACGCCCAGCACACTTGGAAATATTAATAATTGGGACCATGAAATAGAGATTCCGATTAATATTGTTTGGAATATAAACAAAGAATTTGAAATGTTGTTACAGAAGATTCTAAGAGCCATAACCCCCACAATTAGAGACATTAAAATAAAGTAAAGTAATGGTCTTTCATACAGATCTGGTCTAAAATAGATAGACAAAATACTAAGTGAAAAAAAAATAAAGTATAAAGAATTGAGTATAATACCTGTTGAAAAAGATAGGCGTGCATACTGGTTGTAAAATGCTTTCTTCCTCATACCAAACCATATCATACAAGCAATAAGTGAAAGAATTCCAGGAAATAAATACATCGTACGATTAAAAGGCAAACACACAAAAATTAGTAAAGTTGAAGATGCAATGCCTAAAATAGGAATTATATCATCAAATTTCGGACTTAAAAAACAATTAGTAGAACTCATATTAAGATCCCAAAGATTATTACATTTCTTCAAAGATTTTTATATATTCATATACTGTCGCACTAGAAGAAAATTCCTTTCTTACAAATAAATTGCCTTCCTAACGATCCTCTCTGAATCATTATAAAAAGGATACCAGTTAGATCTCTTCAAGCACTTCCTTCCACCTTTCAACCACGCGTTCGAAAGTAAAATGCTCTTCCACAAACCGCCTCCCATTCTCCGCAATTTGCTTCAGATCTGGAGAATTCAGCGCCCGCACTACGTTCTCCGCGATGCACTCTGGGGAATTATCCTCCATAATAAATCCTGTCTTGCCGTCTATTATAACATCCGGTATTGCCCCGACTGGTGTCGCGAGCACCGGGGTCCCGCAGGCCATCGCTTCGAGCATGATATTAGGGAGCCCTTCGGTGTAGGAGGGGAGGATGAGGAGTCGGAGCTGGTTCAGGTATTCGGGGAGTTCGTCGTGGGAGATCCAGCCCGGAAGGTCAACGCGGGCGGTTACTCCTTCTTCCTGCAAGGAGGACTCGATTGCCTCTTTCAATTGCCCGTTCCCGCCGATGAGCACGCGGATGTCCTGCCGATCGCTGAGGATGGCAGGGAGGGCCTGGGCAAATTGCGAGACGCCTTTTTCCCCGCTCAGCCGGCCGATGTAGCCAACGAGGGGAGGGCGAGCGGGCAGAGGGGTGGTGACGGTGAAGATGTCGAAATCCAGGTAATGGCGGTGGGCGATGATGATCTTTTGCTGGTAAGACTTAAGATCCCACTCTTGAATTAGATTAGAAGAATAGATGATGATTTTGTCCGCAAGTGAAAGACAAATTGACGATAAGATTCTCACAAATCTTAGGTATGTATCTTGAGAGAGTGAACACTCCTTTATGGCTGATCCAACCATCACAATAACGACTTTTTTATTGAATAACTTTGCTAGAATTATAGGCATAACCGAACGTTGCCCTCCTAAAAAAAACCAACAATCAACTTCTTTTGAGATTTTTATTAATATTATCGATGCCTTTACTTGCCCGTACAAATACCTAAAAATTTTCCATATTGAATTATCTGTTTTATAGTTAACACTATACAACATAAAGCGATGCTCTTCTTTGTATAGGAGATATCCCTCATTGCCAGTAACTAAGGTTAAACTTGTTGAAAAATTATGTAAAATCTCAACCAAGTTTGACAATGGTGCTATACTAGCTCTTGCTAATGGCAATGTTAGCAGTCCAATACCTTTTTTGACAATGTATCTCATAGTCCTCACATAACTTAGGAATCAAAATATTGTCTATCAATAGGGGCAAACTAAAGGTCTAAAGTGACCTCACCATGTTTAATCTCTAAGAGCATCTTAAGATATTGCTCGGAAATAAGATGCCAATCCAATTGATCGATGGCGTACCTTCTCGCATTTTGTGAGTGTTCAGAACATTCATTTGATATATAATCCAATATCTGATCAGACGCCGTACTAACATTCCCAAAATTGAGGATTATCCCGCAATCGGCGTCCTTCACAATCGCCAAGTTCGGGATATCAGACACAATACACGGCAGCCCCGAGGCCATCGCCTCTGCGAGGGTCAAAGGGGGCATACCTCCTTCATACTTCGAGGTCATAATATAGTAATCAGAACAGGCATAAAGGTCAGGAAGATCCCGATCGTCCACATATCCAAGGAAAAGAACTTTGCGCAACCCTATTTTCTCTGCAAGGTCTTTTGTCTCTTCTAGCAAATCCCCTTTACCTGCGATGCAGAGGGTCACATTGCCTACCTCCTTCTCGAGGTGTGAGAATACCTCGATCATGGTATAGGGTTGCTTCTGCTGAGTCAGTCGCCCGACACTCAGGAGGATGACATCATCCTCCGGGATCCCGAACTTCTTCCTCATCGGTTTTTTATCATCCAATGGGCGGAATCGCCTGATGTTGACCCCGTTTGGAATGTAGACCATCCGATCTCTTGCGATCCCGATATTCTCTAGCTCTTCACAGACTGGCTTGCCTACCCCGGTGAAGAAAGTGTTGGTAGGCATGCGGGTAAGGCAATAGCGCTCTAGGTGAGTTACGAGTGACTTATACAGGTGAAGTGGAAGATTGCCGATGGCATACGTCCTTGCCCCATAGTAGGTTGCGTGCATTGTCACAAGGCAGTGCTTAAAGGGATTCCTGGTAACAATAAAGGGATTCTGAAGCCAAGCAACGTCATAATCATTAGATTCAAGATGTCGAGAAACCTGGTACCAATATTGTAACATTCCCAAGATCCCATATTTCTTTATATGATCTAGGTCCCCTAACTTGATATCAGGACCCGTGGGGGAACAGATTGTATACTCAACTCCCATACCTTCTAATTCCCGGACAACGTTATACATCACATTTGCTATTCCAGAACCATCTGGATAATATTCAGTGGCACAAATTAACACTCTCATTTTTTCACCCAATATAAGCAATTAGCAGGAAACTAGAATCATTTCATAATGGTACAGGAACTTTCGACACAGCACACCTGACCTTCCCCGAGGGGCTCCGTGGGATCTCCTCAACGATGTCCACGTCAACCTCCATTTCCTCACCCATGGCGGCCTTGATGTCTCGTTGAATCTGCGGGATCGTTGCTTCTGAAAAATCCAAGCCCTTAACAACCAGCACCTTAAGAAGATCAATTCTCTCCTGGATTACCTTGAATTGCCCGATACCGGGGATCCCCCTCATGAGCACCGTCCAGATAATTGGAGAGAAAATCTGCCCGTTAGGAGCTTTCATAAAGGCATCAGAACGCCCCTCAATGAGTTTCATCAGCGGCAGTCCCCGCCCACAGGGACAGGTCTCATCGCTGAGGACACCGACATCACCAACAGAGTATCTGATAAGCGGCATTGTGTAGTTGTATAATCCTGTATACGCTATTTCCCCTCGCTCGCCCGGGGCAACCGCCGATCCCTCTCGTAGAAATTCCATAACTACCACATCACTGTCAATATGATATCCGGCATGTTCATGACATTCCCAGGCGGTTCGACCAAGTTCAACGCATCCGAACTGGTCGAGAACATCTACCCCAAAGGTAGTTTCGATACATCTGCGCATATCTTGAGTGAGCAGCTCAGATGTACTAAAAACCAGTCTTGGATGTATCACATCAGTACCAGTTTCTTGTAACCTCTTTGCCACCAGATATATTGACGATGCATACCCATCAATAACATCGGGGTTAATCTGTTTTAAAGCCTGGATTTGATCATCGGGTTTATCAAATAATGAGACAAATTCTGGGGCAAAAATTTGCAGTTTCTGGAACCACTTCTTTCCCACAACATGACTTGGGGAGGTGAAAACAGCCCATCTATCCCGAATTTTTTGGCCACAACCTAGGTTTGGCCTCAAAGCAACAGCTTTTTGGTAATCCTCATCTCTCGTGCCATAGACCATTTTGGACGGGATACCTGTCGAGCCACTTGTCTGGGAAACCCAACATTTGCTGAGATCGGTGCCTGGTGACAGTATTCTGCGGGGGAAGTTTTCTTGGACTTCCTTTTTTGTTGTCAGTGGAAGTTTTTGCAGGTCCTCGACGCACTTAATATCATCAGGGTATACGCCCACCGACCGGAATTTGTCGTGATATAACGGCACGTTTGTATAGGCATGCTTTAGCATCGCCCTGAGCATCTTCACCTGAATGGCTTCCAATTCCTCTGGCTTCAGCCATTGTTGTTTCATTAATTTCGACAAATACAAAGCTTTTCTTAAATGACTCATTTTATCCCCAAAAACTTATTTGAAACCAACATCATTCGCCTATTAAATCCTCATACACATCAACTGTTTTTAAAACAGTGTCGCTCCAGGAATATTTTTCTACAGCCTTGTTTCTCCCATTGACCCCAAACTGTTCCGCAAGTTTAGGATCAGAATAGATCTCAGAAACCGCATCAACTATAGCACTGGAATCTTTGGCAGGGATAGTAATTCCCACATCTTTTATTATTTCCACCAGGTGGGGCAGTCCTGTACAGATAACAGGAACTCCACATGCCATCGCCTCCATAATTGTTCTGGGGACTCCTTCTTCGAAGCTGGGAAGTATGAATATGTCCGAACTATTGTATACCTCACATAGTCTGGAATTCGGGCAAAAATCACATATAGTCACTCTGTTTTCAAGACTCATTTTTGAGATTTTATCTAGAATATTGCTTTTTTCAGGACCGTTTCCTATGAGAAGAAGATGCAGTTTTGGGTATTTTTTAGATAAAACATCAAATGCATCAATTAAATAGTCCAGTCCTTTGCCTCTTGTAAAACGACCAATCCACAATAACCTGTTTGTTTGTTTCTTATTCTTTTTTGGATGAAAGAGATCAGTATTAATTCCATTGTGGACAACTGATACTTTGGACCTGACGCCTGCCTCCTTTTTCAATCTTGCTTTTTCTTCATCAGTGTAACAGAGAACTCGGTCCGCCGAGTTGAACACGAATCTACCGAGAGTGGGGATGTAAACTTTGTGCAGCCAATCCGGACCGCTCGCCGGAATCAGCCCGTGGCTTGTAACCACAAATGGAATAGAAGGGTCCAGTGTGTCCAGAATACTGCACAAATTTGTTGTGAAAAACAGGTGTGAATGAGCATGCATTACGTCAAAACGGTTTTTATTTTTTATTAATGCAGGAAGCATAGAGGGAGATAACGCGTTTCCAAACAGCTCGAAAATTGGCTTGAATCTTTGGACATGATACCCTGAGACAAATTCTTCCTCAGGAGAATTATCCAAATTTGTAGTATATACAGTCACATCATTACCCAATGCTGCCTGTCCTCTGGACATTTCATGGATATGGATACCCAGCCCTCCAACTGATGATGGATACAAATCGGCTGCAACTCTCAGTATTTTCAAGAAAAAAGCCCCTTTTAATGGTTTAGTTTAAGCCATCCTCGTTTTCTTCGCGATCCCTGCCACGGTATGCAGCAGTATCCCTGTCAGTGCCATAAAAGACCCTATGACAATAAACAGAACCATAAGCATGGTAGGCCCAAAAGGCAAGCCTCCTCCCATAGCAAAGGTTTGCAGGAAATGGGCACCCATATAGAGCCCTCCTACTCCGAGAGCAAGGCCCGGAACTGTAAAGTAATAAAGTGGCTTGTTGAACTCGATGTCTTTCAAGACCATGACGAGGACGCCTAAACCGTGCTGAATCGGGTTTTCAGTTGAGCAGTCGACGTCATAGCGGACTCCGATCTCAACTTCCTTAATCCGCAAACCGGACCTGCCGGCATCAGCAAGCATTTCGCTTTCTATTGCCATGCCCTGAGCATTGAAGCGGAATACATTTTTGGTAGAGGCAGCAAAAGCGCGGAAGCCGCTCTGAGAATCGGTGATCTTGAGACCTGAGTTCATATTTGTGGCCGTGTCAAGGATTGTCTGGCCGACGCGGCGATAGATTGGAGTGTTTTTGTCCGCACGATTAAGATAACGGCTACCGTTGACCATTTCAGCATAGCCGTCAATAATAGGAGCTACAAGTTTGGGAATTTCAGCGGGATTATGCTGACCATCCGAGTCCATTGTCACGATTACATCGGCGCCAAGGCTGGTAGCGGCTTCAAAACCAGTTTTGAGGGCTGCTCCTTTGCCCTTATTAACCTCGTGCACAATCACATTAGCTCCTGCTTTCCGGGCGATTTCGGCAGTTCGGTCGGAACTGCCGTCGTCGACTACGATTACGTTGTCTGCATAGTATCTAGTAAGGAGAGCTATGCTGCCGATAGAGACTTCCTCATTGAAGGCGGGAAGAATCACGGTTATGTTTTGAGGGGAGGTCCCTCTTGTGTGTGAATTGTCTTCATTCTTTTTTGTTAACTGGACATTACTGCCCACAAACAGTTCATTATTCATCGAATAACCCCAAACATTCTTTGAAATTTTAAATGAAATTAAATAAAATTACAACTGTTCAGGCAGCACAGAATCAGAACAAAGGGCTTGATCCCGGAGAACTCGATTCTCAGGAGTGTTTCAATTCAGGTGTCTGAAAAGCTGAATGGATGATAATCAAACTGGCTTGATTTGCTTGACTTCTCCTGACATGGAATGGACTACGATTCCCCTGAGGGTCATGTATGCACCTGCAAGGGCCAGGAAAACCATAAGGAAGGTATGCCCGAAATTGAGGTTTGCACTGCCAAGGAAAAAGGCTTCAAGAAACTTGAAGCCCATATAGAAGCCACACGTTGCAAGGGCAAAACCTGGTACTGAGTAGAAGTACAGGGGCCTGTTGACTTCCATATCTTCGACCACGGTTTTCAAGGCTCTGAGGGCGTATTTTGCAGGGCTCCCGGCTGGACTTTCGGATTCGCGGAGGGTTCCGAGCTCTACCTCCTTAATCCGCAAACCGGACCTGTCGGCGTCGGCAAGCATTTCGTTTTCTATAGCTGTTTTTTTGCCGTTGAATCGAAAGATGTCTTTTGTTGAGGCTGCAAAGGCCCGGAAACCACTTTGCGCATCAGTTATTTTCAGGTCAAAGTTCATTTTTGCAGTAGTATCCTGCATGGTCTGGCCGACAAGACGATAGAGAGGAGCGTTTTTCTCGGAAGGATTCAGATAGCGGCTACCGTTGACCAACTCGGCATTTCCGTTAATGATGGGGGCAACAAGCTTCGGGATATCGGCAGGGTTGTGCTGCCCATCCGAGTCCATGGTAACTATAATGTCGGCTCCAAGGTTGGATGCAGCTGTAAAACCGGTTTTGAGAGCTTCAGCTTTTCCTCTATTGGTTTTGTGAGCAACTACTTTGGCCCCGGCTTTCCAGGCAACCTCAGCTGTCCGATCGGTGCTACCGTCATCGACAACGATTACATTGTCAGTATAAAGTCTGGTAAGAAGGACAATGCTCCCGATTGAGACTTCTTCATTATAAGCTGGAAGGATAACGGTTATATTTTGAGAGGAGGTCCCCCTGAAATGCATGTTCTCTTTATGGGCTGGGGACTGTGCACTGTTTCCCATAAGTGGTTTGTTACTCATTTTTATGACCCCTTTTAAATTTACCTTATTAAGTAGAGACAATTATAGCGGCTCAAAAGCCAGTCAATACCACTGAGAGAATGACTGTTTGAATTCCCAATATACTTTCGTTTAGATTGACATCTGGAATGCGAATATATAAATTTATTGACAGATATACTTAGTCATAATAATAAACAAGTAATAATAATAGCAAGAGAGCTTTAGTAAGACAAATATAACATTATACGATTGAAATACGTATCTTTCAAAATACAAAAAATACCAGAGTTCGAAATGTGAGAAATCAAAAAGGAAAAAATTGATTCTGAAAAAAAAACAATATCATGAGAATACAATATTTCCGTAATTATGTACCCCAGGGTTTCCTGTATTATAGGAAATTTATTACTGAAAGTCTGATACTTTAGAGAAGAATTTAACTTTGTATCCCACTTGCCGCATCTTCAGGAGAGAGAGAGAAAAAGATGAAATAGAGGCTAAAATGAGAATAGATGGAAAAATAAATTGAGTCTGTTTGCTCGCGTTAACGGAAAAAGTATATTATTAAATTAATAGAGTTAAATCAAAAAATATACATAGGAGTAAAATAATAGGACTGCCAGATTAAGGAAAAAAAGGATTTAGAAAAAATGATTGAGGCACTAGGATTCAGTAAAAACGATTGAGGAAAATAAATATATAAAACGAAAAAGAGCGAAAGAATAAAATGTATGAGAAGAAAATAATTACTCTCCCGAAAGAAACTGGAAAAATATAATAATTTTTTAAGTTATATACCGGATGACCTGAATGACCGGAAAAAAAGTTCCCTCGGACCTCTTAACCGTAATCGGGCTTGTGATCCTTACAGATCTTTTTGTACTCACGCCCGGATTAAGTGATACTGTGCTTCGCAATATACTCGGCCTGCCTCTTGTACTTTTCCTGCCAGGGTATGCCCTGATTGCCGCACTCTTTCCCGCAAAGTCCGACCTCGATGGGATCGAAAGGACGGCCCTTTCTTTTGGGCTGAGCATTGCAGTCGTGCCCCTGATAGGTCTCGGACTTAACTACACCTCCTGGGGGATAAGGATTTTACCAATCCTGATAAGCCTGTCAATGTTTACCTTTGCAATGTGCGGGCTTGCTTACCTGAGGCGGGCAAAACTTCCCGAAGCTGATGCATTTGAAGTACCCTTCAAAGAAATGGCACTCACGCTTAAAGCCGAAATCCTGGAAAAACCCGAACCTGGACTTGACAGGGTCCTTACAGTCATTCTGATCCTCTCCATCCTCCTGTCAGTCACAACTCTTTTTTATGTGATAATTACTCCGAAAGAAGGCGAACATTTTACAGAGTTCTACATCCTCGGGCCCGAAGGGATGGCTGATAATTACCCGACAAATTACACACTTGGAGAAAGCGGAAAAGTGATTGTTGGAATCGTAAACCATGAGTACGGGCCGGTAAATTATACAATGGAACTAAGGCTTGAAAATAGATCCCTACCCCTGCCTGAAAATATGCAGCAGGTCACGCTTGTCCATAACGAAACCTGGGAAAAGCCTTTAACGCTCACCCCTCCGGTAGAGGGAAAAGATATGAAGCTTGAATTCCTCCTATTCAACGAGAGCGACAAAAAAACACCCTACAGGGACCTTCACCTTTGGGTAAGTGTAAACTCAACAGGGAGTTGAGACTCAACAGAGGGTTTTGAGGGTGGGGCTGTGCCCCCGGACTTGAAAGAAACAAGTTGGGAAACCGGAGCATTATGCTCAGGCCATCCCTTAAAAATCAAATGCAATATTTAAGCATCATCTGTCCTCATTTAAGGGATTCCGATTGAAGAGAGTCAATTATCCTAACAGAACTTTCCTTACAAAGTTCCTTGAGCTTAGTCCTGTAACAGCTTTCGTCCAGGTAAAAACTCATTTTGAGAGCTTCCATTCTGAAGCTATGAATTTATGAACTTTTTTGCTTCCGAATTTCAGGACCTCGTTCAAACAGAAGGTAAACGAGTAGTGACGAAAAGTTCGTCATTCCGATGGTAAAGGATTTCATGAAAGTCAAAATATTTCGGGCAGAATCCCGACTATCGACAAAACTTTATACGACAATTACAATAAAATATTGTATGGATATAAGAGCTGCATGGTATTCCTGAGTTATTATAACAAGAAATCAGTAAAAAACCGATAAAAAACCTTTAATAGGATATCCACAAATCGATCAGAACTCGCGCGACTTGAAAGAGGAGTAATTTCCGTGCAAAAATTAATTAATTCTCCTAAAAGGCAAAAAGAACTGAATTTTTTGATTATCGTTTCGGTTCTAATTCTGACTTTACCGGCCATATCTCCAGAAGCCGCATCAAGTAGCAACCCGGAGTTATCCGGTTCAGCAGAGATGAGGCCTACTTCAGAGCAGGTACATGCTGAAGCTCTGGGAGAAGTAGAAAACTCAGAAGATGTTTTAACTTCATATGAAAAACCCGAATCCATTCCAAAAATTAGACAATATATAAACGTAATTTATACCGCAGGAGGGGTAGGAGCCGCAGCTTTGATCCTTCTTACATATTTACATATGACTTCGGGAGATCCAGGACTTGCAAAAAACCTCTTTAGAGATCTCAACTCGTTTAAAGTCTGGAAGACAGATGGCTCCGAAAAAACAGATCAAGAAAAAATAAAATCCAGAAAACTCAGGTTTCTTACTGCAGCCCCTGTCCTGAGCATAACCCTTGCGGAACTTCTCATCTTTTTAGGACAGATGGGGGCAGCTGTCTGGATACATATATTCACTTTGATTACCCTTTCCCTTTCCAATATAGTATTAAAAGATCCGGAAATACACAAAATATACCAGGCGTTTATGCTTCTCCCGGTGCTCAGGCTGATAAACCTGTCAATGCCTATCTTTTTTGACACTACCCTTTATACCTTTGTGTTCATCTACGGTCCCCTGGCAATTCCTGTGGCAGTCATAGTACTGCACCAGCGAGATTCCCTCGAAAAGATAGGAATTACCCTAAAGCACATAGTGCCCTATATGTTTCTCTCTGTCCCCCTGGGTTTTTTACTGGGGTTTGGAGAGTATCTTACTATCAGAACAGGATACCTGATCCCAGATCTAACCTTTACAAACCTGCTTGAACTTACAATTATAATGGTTTTTTTCGTGGGCCTCATCGAGGAACTGATATTCAGGTCAATCCTGCAGACCAGGCTCGAGAATTCCCTCAGTATGTGGGAAGCTCTATTAATTACAAGTATCCTGTTCGGGCTCATGCACTCAGGTTACGGCACTATTCAGGAAATTCTCTATACAGGCTTCGTAGGATTTATCATGGGCCTTGCCTTCTATAAAACAAAAAGTCTTCCTTTTATTGCTGTGCTCCACGGTTTTGTAAATGTTTTCCTTTTCGGGATCCTGCCCCACCAGCTAAGCCTCTGGCCCGGTTTCTGAACTCTCGATGAAAGAAACCATATACCCCTTTTAGAAAAAAACCAGGACAATAAACACTCCAGATTTTTTTTATGCCCTTGAAAAAAGACTCTGAAAAACATTGAATGGACCAGTTAAAAGGAAAAAGGGAAAATATAACCTTAAGAAAAGCATGAAAAAAAGATTTTTCATGAATAGAAAAAAGAAGAAGTAAAAGCGGTCCAACCATGAACAACGAAATCAAAAAAATGGAATATAACAGGAATTATTTCGAAAAAATGATCAAATAATCTCGACAACCTTGAAAACAACAATTCCCATAAAACTTAAAAGTAAGGGAACGATTGCCAGATTAAAAGAACTGTTAAGATATTTATTCCAGTATTCAGATGCTGAAAGGACTTCCTTTAAGGAAAGAAGAGTTATAAGCCCGACAGCTACAGATGCGCCATACTGAGGAAGCCCAGGACTTGTAATCATGGAAATAGCACTTGAGGAAATAGCACTCGATGAAATTATGCTTAGCAACATACAGATACCCCTGTAAACATTAAAACATGTACGCCAAGTACAGATGAACCACCAGTATAATAATAAACTATTGGCATAATGTTAGAGTATCGATATAATAGTACAACATACTATAAATAGTTTTTACCAATCTATAAATTTGAAGAGAATGTGGATTCCCCGCTAGCCCACCAAGTCAATAATGTCTATTTTTAATAAGGATAAGTAATATTAAAATTAGAGTTGAGCAGTACTTAGAGATGAACCAAATAATAGGCATCAGAAGAGAGAAAGTACTTGATCTAAGAAACCAAAATTTCACAAAAACACGGCATCAATAACCTGGAGAGATTTAGGAACTGATATAGAAAATAGACGGTAAAGATACAAAACCCGGTTTATATCTTGAAAAACAGTCATCAAAATGTACCCTTCACCTGTCAATTTCTATTCAGATCACTCAATTTTCAGTCCCTTCCAACTGAGATTGTTTTTTGCTATTACATTTTTCTCAAGACATGTTACTTTGCTATTCTTATATTGTTTTCTTTTCCTGCCAATTCATGGATTTGGAATGCACTTGTTTTTCAATCATCCGGGAATTCCAGATTTCTGACCTTATTCTGATGCATAAAAACTCTGACCCCTATCTTTTCCATTTACTGAAAAGAACTGAAAGAGAAAAGAATTCAAGAAAAGATATCAAGTAATTTTAAAAAAATAGTAATTAGAAAAAAAGAAACAGTTCCAGAAGCCTGGAATTTAGATAACCTCTGCAACCTTGAAAATGACAATTGCAGCAAAGCTGAAGAGCATAGGCATGATTGCCAGATTAAAGGAACTGTTAAGTGATTTATTCCAATGTTCGGATGCTGAAAGTACTTCCTTTAAAGAGAGAAGTACTATCAACCCTACAACTACCGCGGCACCATATTGAGGAAGTCCGGGACTCGTAACCATAGAAATTGCACTCGAAGAGATTGCACTTGAAGAAATTGCACTCGATGAAATTATGCTTAATAGCACATGATACCTCCCATAAATAATTAATTAGTTTTAACCCACCATTTTGTGAAGTTATTCGTATAGAAAGACTACATACTATAAAAAAGTTTCTTGAGATATTAAATGATTGAGATATAATATTGATTAGATTAATATAAAGAATTATATAAGAGATATTCAGAGATCGAGGAAGACACCGATAATAATCAAGATGCAGATAAGGATTATAATTCCAAACAAATGATTAAAAGCTAGGAATAATTATAAAATCACAGAGGAAATTCGGGAAAAGAATATAAACATTAAACAACATTACTAAGATATTTAATGAAAAAATAATAGAAAGTTAGAATAGAAAAAGTAAAGACTCTGGACATTAAAAAGTTAATTGAGTCTGTAGACCTCAATATACTATTAAAAATAAACAAAGGAGAGAATATTAGCGCCGACTTACAGAAATTTGAGGCAACCACTAATAAAAATTTATATAATGTTCACAGTAAAAGTTTATAGAATAGCTGTCTTCAGCATTATTATAAACATTTAATGCTTCCAAACATAGCAAGAAATTTGATTACCTACGTACTAAAAATAATGAATAGATCCTTGTTTGAAAGGAGCAGTTCCCGTGAAAAAATCCGTTCATCTCCATAAAAGGCAAAAAGAACATGCCTTTATGATCACCTTCCTTTCAGTCTTGATTCTGGCCCTACTAACAATTTCACCTGCCGCTGCAGCGGTTAGTAGCTGGGAGTTATCTCCTGAAAAACCCGTTGTTGGAGATACCCTTCGAATAAAAGGGAGTGCCTCTCCGGAAGAGGAAATAGAAGTAAAGGTTACTTTCGAAAAAAAAGTTTCGGTATCCGGAGGGGAGTACGAGTATATTCTTGAAGGGGTGAAGATCCCGGAAGGATTTGACAACCGTTTTACAGTGCAGGCCACCGGAGCCAGAGACCTCAATGTCAGAGTAAAGATACTGATCTGGGTAACAAAGAGTTCGGAGGCTTCAGGGAATACTGCAACTGTAACGCAGTCAAGTGTCCCTCCGGGAACCTATCAGATAAAGATGGATGGAAATGCCAAAAGTGGAACCTCGACTGTAAACCTGAAAATCACCGCGGTCCAACAGATAAAAACAGATTCAAACGGAGATTTCAGTTACTCCTACAACACAAAAGCTGTTCCTCCAGGGGACTTTGAGATAACTGTAGGAAGTATCACAAAGAAGGTAAACATTCAGGAAGAGAAGACTTCAGCTATGACATCGGATTATTCATCAGAAGAAACAGAGTCTGAAACAGAGCCTATTACGGAACAGACACCTTCAGAAACCCCTGAAGAAACCGGAATTGTTTCAAGTCCAGAACAGACCCCTGAAAATGTATCCGATGGAGAAGCTCAGGAGCCCGAGCCTGTTAAAAAAGATGGATCACCTATAGATACAACCTACATAATTGGGGGGATGGGAGCGGCATTTTTAACACTTGCTATTTATTTTAAAATGAGCGAAAAAAAATAAATTTTAGCCAGATAGCATGCAAACAATTTGCGATCTGAAAAATGATGAAACAAACAGATATGGGGAAAAAATGGAGGAATGTAAATTGAGAAAAAGTCTATTGATACTTATACTGACGATATTCATTTTGACCTCTGCGCCAGTGATGGCAGGGGGTGTAAGCCCTTGGAATGCAAACCCTATTGGCAATTTAAATTTTACCGATAAAGTGGTTTACTTCCTGGATCACACCAGCAACCCGGTAGAAGGGAACTGGATCACACTGGGACACCCATTTGAAGGAAACAGGATCCAACTCCCCCAACCGATAAAACTCACATATGACGGCACGAATCATGTAACCTATGATGGGATTTCCGGGAGCTTAAATAAGGAAGAAGGGGAAAGTTATACGATAACATATCCTTCAATTCCTCCTTATACCACACATCCCGTTTACCTACCTGATGAAAAGGTAACTATGTCTTTCTTCGGGGAGTCAGGACTTGGTGGAGAAAACGTAGATATATACCTGATCAAGGTAACCTCGGACAGTGTATACGGGCTTCTTGATGCTTTGCAGGCAGGAGATGTCGGAAATTTAAACGCCATTTTCCAGGATACAGTTGATGGAAACTATGAAAAGTGTTCTGCCGAATTGGGACCTGGCGGTGATTTATTAGAATATGACCTTGGATGTCTTGATGCAGGCCAGTATCTCATAGTCATGGTTAAGCAAAATGACGACGAAAGCCTGACAGTCCTTTCTTCCACAGCTTTTTTGGTTACGGAATACGAACTGTGCATTTCATCTCCTTCGTATATTGTAAAAGGGAATGACCTGGACATAAGCATGACGCTAAAAGGAGCTTCCGATGAAGATGACTGCACCTACGGAGCTGTACTCATAAAGAAACAGGCATACAAAGCAAACATAGAGATTGACTCCGATGGCACAATAGACGGAACTTCAGTAATAGTAAACGATCTTGATGTTATTGACGAATTTGACATAAACTCATCAAACTACAGGTCAAAGTTGACCAAAAACGAACTACAGACAGAAATTCAGACCCTTATAGGAGAAGGAAAGGGTGCCATAGCAATAGGGGAAACCGGCCAGAATAATCTATCACTTACCGCTTTTGACCTACCGGTTGGTTCTTACTACCTTTTCGTTGGCGCATATAGCCCGGAAAAGGGATTGGTAGGGCTTTCCCAGTCGGAGCTATACATTAAATCAAAAGGAAGTTCGCATAAAGATAAAAAAGAAGAAATAGAAATCAGCATAAATGCCAAAATAAGGGAGATCTGCCAGAATTATGTCACAAATGGCAAAAGGATAAAGTTTGAGTTCGAAAATGGGGCTACCCCTGTCAGCTATGTGGCGTTTGACCCCAAAACAACTGCAGGAAGCATAACAACTATTGTTGAGGAATTGAAAGGAAGATCTGCACTTGCTTCCACCGATCCTAAAGGAGAAGTCTACAAACACCTCAATATCCAGGTAGGAGATGAAGGTTTTGCAAATTCGAAGAACATTGAAAACGCCGTTGTGGGCTTTAAGGTTAACAAGGACTGGATAACTGAAAACCACGTTAATACGGATACAATAGCCCTTCAACATTTCGATGGCGATAAGTGGGACTCCCTTAATACGGAAAAAATAGGCGAAGATGGCAAACAAATCTACTTCGAAGCTGAAACTCCCGGATTTTCCCCATTTGCAATTACAGCCAGTAAGGACTCCCTTGAGATGGGAGTAGCAGGGGAAGGGGAACAATCCGCTTCAAGTGGAGAACAACAGGGCAACTCGGAATTAGTTATGGAATCTGAGATGCTTTCTAAAGAAAACGGAAATTCCGTATTAAAAATTGCCAGTTTCTTTATAGGTTTCCTGGTAATCATTGCGATAGGGGCAATCATAAAGAAAAAAGCAGACTCGAACAATGAAGGTAAAGATTAAGAAAAGTAAAGAAGAGCAGGAGATATAAAATTCTCCTGTTCAAATTCCTTTTTGAAATTCCTTTTTGAAATTCCTTTTTGAAGAAATTATTGTATTTAACAATGTATTGTTATTCAGGAATTAATACACTTTCAGATATTTTTAAATTTAAATCAAACTCTTTAATCCCTGTTCCAGTTCGATCTCGCCTTTCCACCAGCCGGAAATTTTTGAGACGTCTGCCCTAGAGTCCCGAACATCTCCTGCCCTTGATGCTGCATGGATGATCTGGCTTGGGGAGCCGGTCAGTTTGATAATATTCTCAGCGAGCTCGAGGACTGTTACGCTTTTTCCCATAGCCACATTCAAGACCTGGCCATCCCCGTGCTCGAGAGCTGCTGCGTTTGCCCTGACAACGTCTTTTACATGAACGAAATCCCTACTCTGAAGCCCGTCACCGTAAATGACAAGGTCTTTTCCCGCCTTTGCCCTTTCCAGAAAAATTGGGATTACAGCGGCGTATGGAGATTTAGGGTCCTGACGCGGACCGTAAACATTGAAGTAGCGCAGGCAGGTGGTCCGAAGCCCGTGTTCTTCATAAAACATTCTTGCTAGATACTCTCCGTCAAGCTTGGAGATTGCATAAGGCGAGGAAGGTTCAGGATACATAGCCTCTCTTTTGGGAAGCTCAGGGTTATTTCCATAAACTGCAGCTGAGGATGCGGTCACGAATTTTTCGACTCTTGCCCTGACACATGCCTGCAATACATTAAGTGTTCCAAGAGTATTTATCCGGAAAGCCTCAGCTGGCTTTTCACAGCTGAGAGGAACTGATACTAGAGCAGCTTCGTGAAAGACGCAGTCCATACCCGAGACAGCCTTTTCGACCGAAGAGGGATCACAGATATCGCCCTGAACGAATTCGACATTCCTGTGCTGAGGGACATTTCGGGAAAAACCCGTAGTGAGATTATCAAGTATCCTCACACTATGTCCTGCTTCTGCGAAATACTCAGCTATATGGGAGCCTATGAAACCTGCTCCTCCTGTAACCAGCACTTTCATGTTCCGAGAAAAGGAAAAGGTACAAAATAAAATTTTCCATGTAGGCCTGAAAATTCCACATTTCTGGAGAAATAGTGAAAAAGAAATGGTCCTCACAATGGGAAAATTGAAGGAAGCCCCTTCAGAAGGGAAATATTTTTCATCGAAAGAAGCCTTATGGATAAAGGGGAATCAAAAAAAATTGGGGAATTCAGGTCTTCACAATATAAATCGGCTGGCAGGTAAAGTACAGTTAAGGTCACACAGCTTGGAGTGACTGAATAATTTCCGAAAAACAGGTTCAAATAAGTGGCTTACTTCCCGGTCTACCAGGACAATATACTCAGCCAATTATTCCATTTAGATTTTCCATTATCCTAAGGCAGCAATGTCTGACGGGATGCTGGTTGGAAAAAGAGATGATATACGCAAAATGCATAAAACTGTGGGAGAAATATGCATAATAGGACATAAAATGAATGAGTTATCGGAGCCTGACGGAAAGCTTACATAAGTATAAATTGTAGGAAGATAGTATACTAAATATTTTCATAGTGATAAAAATGGCCGGAAACAGACAATTGCCTCTGGACCTGCTACTAGTGGCAGGTCTTGTAATCCTTACTGATATCTTCGTGCTTGTGCCCGTGCTGAGCGGAAGCTTTCTGCGTACCATTCTCGGACTTCTCCTGGTCCTCTTCTTACCAGGATACGCCCTGACAGGGGCTCTTCTTCCTGCAAAAAAAGACCTTGAAGGAATTGAGAGAGCTCTGCTTTCTCTGGGGTTAAGCATTGCCATAGTCCCACTTATGGGACTTGGAATGAACTACACTGACTGGGGAATCAGGGAAGTGCCTGTGCTCGCAGGGCTTTCTATTTTTACTCTTATCATGTGCGGGGCAACATACTACAGAAGACTCCAGCTACCTGATGCTGAAGCCTTTGAAGTCCCTTTCAAGGCTTCCGTCCTTGCCCTGAAAGCAGAGCTTCTGGAGGGGCATGGATCTGGAGTTGACAGGGCTTTTTCAATTCTACTGATAATTCTGGTTCTGGCCTCTATCGGCAGCCTTGCTTATGTCATAGGAAACCCTAAAGAAGGAGAGGCATTCACCGAATTCTACATCCTGGGACCCGAAGGAATGGCTGAGAACTACCCAACAAACTACACACCGGGGGACAGTGGTACAGTTATGGTAGGAATTGCAAACCATGAGCACAGAACTGTGGATTATACAATGGAACTAAGGCTTGAAAATAGTCCCCTGCCTCTTCCGGAAAACCAGAAATATGTCAGCCTTGAAGATAATACATCCTGGAAAGAGCCGGTCACTTTTACTCCGCCTCTTGAGGGAAAGAACATGAAACTGGAGTTTCTGCTTTTTAATGATACCGAGAAAAACATACCTTACAGGAATGTGCATCTCTGGATTAATGTTACAAAGGAGACCTGAAGATGGCACCTCCAGAATATCCGCCCTCGGAGCTGGAAGCGAGGAAGATCTCTTTGCCGGAGCCTGGGAAAATGTTTAAAATGCAGACCGATGAAAAGAATGGCTTCCTAAAAAAGATGTTTTCTGCAGGAGTTCCTGTTATTGCTATTGCTTTTGCCGAACTGTTAATCTTTAGCGGAAGAATAAAAGAAGCCGCAATAACCTATACGCTGCTCCTCATATTCTTTTCACTTTCAATAATAGTCTCAAAAAAATTGGAGATACGCAAAATTTACCAGGCCCTTATACTCCTGCCCATACTTCGCATGGTAAATCTTTCAATGCCCATCTTCTTTGGATCAAGCCTTTACACTTTCGTATTCATATATGTACCCATGGTAATTCCGGCAACTATAATATCCGTTCATCAGGAAATCCCAAAGGAGAGTAAAGGAGATTTACTCAAAAAAATGAAAATCTATCTCCCCTTTTCTATCCTTGCAGGCCTGATTTTTGCAGAGCTGGAAAATTTATTCATTCAAACTAAACCTCTTATTCCCGATCTTTCACTCGTTAACCTGCTTGAACTTACGATCATAATGATTTTTGTAATCGGCCTTACAGAAGAATTCATCTTCAGAGGAATTATCCAGACAAGACTGGAGGAGTTCATGGGCCCTGCAGGAGGCATTCTGCTTGCGAGCCTCTTATTCGGGCTGATGCATTCAAGCTATGGCACGCCTTACGAGATGGCCTATACTTTTCTTGCAGGAGGCGTACTCGGATATCTCTTTTACAGAACAAAGAGCCTTGCTCTCGTAGTCCTGATCCACGGTTTTATAAACATATTTCTATTCGGGCTAATCCCTCACCTAGGGCCGGGACTGGGCCTGATATAAAACTATTGAAAAAAGTATAAAAGAAGTTATATATCACAGAGCATATAACTTAACTAAGTTAGTTGAGGTTAGAGTACGGAAGAAAATCTATGAAGTCTATGATGCTCAAACCGAACAGAGCAGGACCAAAGCCCCTGTTTTGTTTACTCATTATACTAACCCTATTTTTAGGGGTTACAGCATCTTCTGCCACTGCAAAGGTAACAGGCCTGGAAATAAGCCCCGAAAACCCTAAAATCGGGGATACCCTTGTAATCAGCGGGATCGCCTCCCCTGAAGAAGAAGTGGCGATTTCGATTTCTTTTGAAAAGACCGTGCCTGTATACCTGAGAGAGTACAATTACGAGTTCGAAAACGTTGAAATTCTTAATTTTAATAACCTCTTTACTGTAAGAGCGGAAGGAGTAGAGAGCCTTAAAGTGAAAATGAAAATGGTTCTCTCAAAGACCGAGAGCGTCTGGGCTGATGATGGAATAGCTACCGTCTCCTATTCCGGAGTTTCTCCTGGAGTGTATAAGGTCAGAGTAGATGGCATAGCAGAAGACGGGGTTTCGAGTGTTGACCTGAAAGTCACAACAGTACAAAGACTTAAAGCCGGAACGGATGGGAAGTTTAGCTACAGGTATGGTACCGGGTCAGTTCCGTCAGGAAAACTTGAGATCAAGGTGGGAGATTCGAAAAGGGAAATTATCTTTAACACAAAAGGAAACTCCCCTGTCTTGCAGGCCCCTCCGACTTCTTCTCAGATCCAGGCATCCGAAGAGTCCGAGGAAAGAAAAAACTCCGAACTGACGGCACTTACAGAGGAGGAATCCAAAGATAAGGAACTAACAGACGGAGAAAACGAAGACAAACGCAGCATTCGTCTGACTGCAAGTTCTTGGGATGAAGATACCGCTACGGCTGCAATTGCCGGAGAAGTCCCTTCAAAAGATTCGGCAAAAGAGCCGGAAATTCAAGAGCATGAAAATAAGGTCTTCAGTTTCTTCTATTTGCTTGCCGGAATCGTAGCAGGAGTTGGGATTCTACTAATATTCAGGAGGAAAAAGTAAGGATTACTGCCCTCTTTATGCCCCGTGTCCCGCAGAATATATAAGTGTGGTTATCTTTACAGGGAGTCAAAAGTATTAATTAACGGGATTTCAGGGTATTTCGGAGAAAAAATATATGGAAAGGCACTCAAACCGTTTCTGGGAAATTGATTGCCTGCGAGGTTTCGCTGTTATTTTAATGCTTGGATATCATTTTCTCTATGATCTCGATTTTTTCGGGCTTGCCGATATTGAGTTAAGGTCCGGCACTTTACTTTATATAGGAAGGGGATCAGCTTTCCTTTTCATCCTGATATCCGGAACCGCACTTTCCATAAGCCGTTCAAGAGCTCTTGCCAGTGGAGCCCCGGGAAAGTCTGAGGAAAATTTTTCAAAATACCTGAAAAGAGGGCTTAGACTTTTTTCAATGGGAATGATAATTACAGGGATAACCTGGATTTTTTTCCCTGGACAGTATATTCTCTTTGGGATCCTGCACTTCTTCGGAGTCTCAGCAGTGCTTGCCTACCCCTTCCTGAAATACGGAAAAGAAAATTTGCTCTTCGGCCTGTTTTTTGCACTTATAGGGTTCTACCTCAAAGAAAGGACTTTCGGATTTTCTGCTCTGCTCTGGATGGGTTTCAGGCCCGAAGGCTTCACGACCCTTGATTATTTTCCCCTGTTTCCCTGGTTTGGGGTGCTCCTCGCAGGAATTTTCCTTGGGAATTCCCTTTATAAAGGTGGGAATAGGCAATTTGAAGTCCCTGAAGCCGACAAATTCTTGCTTTCCAAACTCCTTTCGCAGGTTGGGGAACATTCTCTGTTCATATACTTTATCCACCAGCCTCTTTTCCTAGGGTTTTTGCTTCTGACCGGGCTTCTTAACCCGGGGATACTGTGAATTGCTGTGAATAATAGAAGGGATCAAACCTGCTGGTTTTATATATAATACAGGCACCTGATTTTGATTATCATCCGATGTTAAGACTTCAGGGCTGTAACTACTATCGGTAATATTATTTACATAACCGAAAATATTTTAATATCCAGTATTATCCACCCTATCTAATATTATCTACACGTACTATTATTTACAGAGCTGAAATTAATATCAAATATTATCTGTCGTTATTCATCCGTATTGCAATAGAAACCGTACTTTTATATTGATCTTGCAATAACCCCTGAATAATTATCCGCGTGATTTACCTTTATAAGGTTGAACTCCTGAGAATCAACCTCTAAGAGGTAAAAAGTGCAAAACCAAAAAGAAAATGGAGAAAAGAATGTATCTGGAAATTGCAATGCTTGCCTATTTCGTAGTCCTCTTCCTGACAATTCGGGATATCCGAATTTTTAAAAGGACGGGCTATATCTCTTACAGGAAAGGTGCCCTTAAGGGGCTCGCAGCTTCTTCCCTGATCCTCATAGGGGCGATTAGCATTGAAGCAAAACCGGAAATTGGCCTGCTCATTGTTTTATTTGGGCTTACCGTAAACCGGAAAGGAGCAAGAGAGCCTGTTTTCACGAGTGCAGGAACACTTGACCGCTTTCTCGGGAAAACTGATTATGTAAAGAGCAATAGGTTAAAAAGAAGCAACAAAAAGGGCGAGAAAGGATAAGTAGAAATAAACAGGAAAAAACCTGAAAGGAAAAGCCGGAATAAGGGAGAGAAGAAATCAAAAAGGGAAGGCAGAAAAAGGCAAGATAACCAAATAATAAGGTTACCTGATTAAAAGTTTCTTTGAAAGCATCTCCCTACCAGAAAAGGCAGAAGAAAAAACATTTACAGAAAAGGCAGAAACATTCCCGAAAATACTTTTTCACCCCAAAACTTATAAATCTCAAGTTACCTATTAGTCGACAAAATCAGTATAGTCAAATTTTTGTATCCAGTTTCCGCTAAATCATTAATTGGAGATAGAAGAAACCCCATGTTAGGGAGCTACTTCCTTCTCCGACTTCACGTTAACCACTTCACGTTAACCAGAATTCACAGGGAAACATGGTTAGATAAACCACAAAAACTTGAATAACTGGAATAAAAAACAAAAAACCAAGAGGAGATACGATGGGAAATATAAGAGAGACAAACATCAAAAGAACTGCATTCAGCCTGCTTGAAAACTACGGAGACGTTTTTACAAAGGACTTCGAGACCAACAAAGCCCTTGTGACAAAATATACAACCATTGAAAGCAAAATAATTAGAAACAGGGTTGCAGGCTACGTCACAAGAAAAGTTGCACGCATGAAAGTCTACTGAATCAGTTACTGAACAGATTAAGAACTTACTTCCGGGAACAGGCAGGGGATATCTATATGTTTGAAGGAGCAATGCCTGCCCTGATCACTCCTTTTACTAAAGATGACAGGATTGACAGGGAAGGCCTACGAAGGAATATAGCATTTGTGGAAGAGGGAGGGGTTTCAGGAATCGTGCCCTGTGGCACAACCGGAGAATCGGCAACCCTTTCCGCTTTGGAGCATGAAGAAGTTATCGACATTGCAGTGGAGTGCGCAAAGGTTCCTGTAGTTGCGGGAACAGGTTCAAACAACACAGGAGAAGCCCTCCAGTTTACAAAACACGCCGCGGATGCGGGTGTTGATGGCGTACTTCTCATCTCTCCCTACTACAATAAGCCTAATCCTGCAGGTCTGCTTGCGCACTTCAAGAAAATTGCAGAAGCCGTAGATATCCCTATGATTCTCTACAATGTCCCCTCCAGGACAGGGCAGGATATGCCCGTGGATGTCATCACCAAACTTGCGAAGGTAGAAAACATCGTGGGAATCAAAGAAGCCAGCGGAAACGTCGGCAAAGTTTCCCAGATCCTGGAGCAGACTATAGATGACGATTTTGTGGTTCTTTCAGGCGAGGATGGGCTGACACTTCCGATTATTTCCGTAGGAGGCAGCGGAGTCATTTCAGTCGCTGCAAATATTGTGCCTGACAAAATGTCAGGAATGGTAAATGCAGCCCTCAAAGGAGATTACGAGACTGCAAGAAAGATCCATTTCGAGATAGCCCCTCTGATCCGTGCCCTTTTCCTTGAAACAAACCCGATCCCGGCCAAGAAGGCTGCAGAACTTATCGGGCTTGCAAGCGGACACCTGAGGCTTCCCCTTGCTCCTATGAGCGATGCCAACCAGTTAAAGCTTGTAACCGAGCTCAAGAGGCTGGGGGTAATGAAATGATTAACGCAGCAGTACTCGGAGCCTGCGGCAGGATGGGTTCCTTAATTATAGAAAACATCACCTGTTCCACCGACATGCAGCTCGTTGCTGCATTTGATATTGGCAACATCGGAAAGGATGCAGGAGAATTTGCCCATGTCGGCAACCTGGGGATACAGATCTCAGATGTCAGGGATCTTGAAACAGTCCTGAAAAAGACTCAGGCTGATGTCCTTATCGACTTTACCGCCGCCGGAGCGACCATTGTAAACGCTCCCATTGCCGCAGGATGTGGAGTAAACCTTATAATAGGAACTACAGGTCTTACCCCTGAACAACGCAAAGTAATTGATGAAGCTATCCGAAAAAACAAGGTACGGGCGGTTATATCTCCGAACTACTCCGTAGGCGTTAACGTATTTTTCAAGATAGTCAGAGAGGCTGCAAAGTATCTTTCGGACTATGACATCGAGATTATCGAAGCTCATCACAACCAGAAAAAAGATGCTCCGAGCGGGACCGCTCTTCGCGCAGCTGATGTGATCAGTGAAGCTCTGGGCGGCAAAGAATACGTATACGGAAGGGAAGGGATCGCTCCCCGTGGAAAGGAGATCGGCATCCACGCAGTGCGCGGAGGAGATATCACCGGAGACCATACGGTACTCTTTGTAGGAAATTCCGAAAGAATCGAAATCCGGCATATGGCTCATTCCCGCCAGATCTTTGCCAAAGGTGCGGTCCGTGCAGCCGAATGGATCTGCAAGCAGGAACCTGAAATCTATTCCATGGACGATGTGCTCGGGCTGTAAAGCTTAATTTAAGGTAATTGATTGTGAAATGGGTTGGAAGTTGGATTTAAGGGCTTCAAATTTTGCTTTTAAAGAAAATCCAGCCCTGCAACAACAAAAGATTAAACGACCACAAAAGGTTAAAACCGTAAAAATCAAAGGCTGGTTTCTGAGAACCACTCAAACCTGCCTCTGTTTTATGCCCGAAACGGTATCGACATTCATCTTCTATATTTATCTTTTTCTTCTGACTTTTCGGACTGTTTTGAAAAATCGTGCATTCATTGAGAACAACTTTTACGTCAACAAAGCGAAAAGTATAAATTATAAAAAATCGGAAATAGGATGGTGCTTGCTTGTAGAAGTCCAGCCCCTGAAGTCTGAAAACACCATATCATCCCACAACACAGACATGGACACCTACCTGCAAGCAAGTATTCCGGTAAAGACCATCCTTTTCGAAAGGTTGCAGGGTTCCGAAAAAACGGATTCTAAAAGACCTCATGGACCAGATGGAGCCCTGCAAAACCCCTGAAACATTTATTTTGCTGGAAACAACCTGAAAAGGATCTTAAAACCTCTCCTTAAACAGTTATCTCTCCAAAACCTCTCCTTAAACAGTTATCTCTCCTATGGAAAGGGGATGACCTTCCGCATACTCAGAATAGAGTTCTACTTCAACAGTGTTCCAGGGCTGGATATTTGTCTGGTAGGTTTCCGTGGACATATTGTCAAGAGTGAATTTGAATGTATAATCCACAATCTCAAATCCTGGCACACGGAACCTGAAAGATTTAGCCTGGTAAATATCCTCTCCTGCCGAAAGCTCGTATGTTTTGTCGAGTACGGAATTATTTTCCAGGTCATATATCTCTACCCGGAGTTCATGAACTTCCGTATCGTGATTTCGAACGTGGAAAAGGGGAGTGGGGGGTCCGGCTATGAGATAAGGGACGACTACAAACAGCAGCATGAATATCAATACCAGAAAAGAAATTCCAAGCATTAGCTTTCTTCTTAAACTTCTCATAAGGATTTCACCCGATCCTGATTAATGAATCTGAATTAATGAATCTGAATTAATGAATCTGAATTAATGAACCTGAATTAGTGAACCTGAATTAATGAACCTGAATTACCGAAGCTTAATTACTTGTATTGATCAGCTTCAACATTTCTTCGAGCTCTACGGTTTCACCTTTACTGACAGCTTTTCCGTCTTCGGAAAGGGAAAATTTACCCTGGAAACACCCACATACCACAAAGTGCTCCGGACCCAGATCTTTAGTAGCCGGATGCGTATCATCCACCAGGTAAAGCAGGACATCTTCCCCGGGTTCAAAAGAAGGTTCGTCTTCCGCACCCATTGAAAGGTTCCCTACTGTGCCTCCCAGAACTCGAACAACAACCTCATTTGAAGAGAGAGAATTCTTTAGATATTCGTTCACTGAAATCACAACATCCCTGTAAATAACCTCATTCGAATCCAGATCCTCCAGGACATTTTCCGGCTGTTCCCCATCCGGGGTATTCCATCTTGCAGGCAGGATTTCTTTTACCGAGCCGATAAAGATCAGGTCGGAATTTTTAGCTAGCTTATCCGGGCTTAAGTATTCAACCAGATAGCTGACTCCAATGGTCATGGGGGTATCTGAAGCACCGAATTCTTCAACTGATCCGTTCCCTGTAGAAGAACCGGGCTCCGAGAGAGAGGATTTGTTTTCAGGCTCCACAAAAATACAGATATTATTTGAGCTAATCTGCCCTATCCAGTAGGGTTTTGTGATATCTTCTCCATCGGAAGTGTGGTACTCTGCAAAAAGAGTATATTTTCCCGGGGGAAGAGCCCAGCAACCTGTATCCTGGTTTATCTTCAGGGATTCTCCCGGCTGAAGTTCCACAAGAGCTCCATTAGTTAACGGGAGCCTTTCAAGCACCCCGCATATGTAAGGTACGTAAGAGCCATTTGAATCCACAAAAGTAATGTCATAACTGATCTGTTCCATTAACTTCCATACATTTACGGGCTTACTACCGGTATTTTTCAGGACAAGTTCGATGTCAAAAATTTCCCCTTCAGCCACATGGATTTTTTCAGGGATTATCGTCAAATTCAGCTCCCCTTCCTGGTAAACAGGCTCTTTGTCCTCGATGCAGCCCGCTGCACCCACAATAAAGCATAAGATGACAATAGAGAGCAATCCCATCGCATAGAAAGCTTGCTTTTCTCTTATCACGTATACCGGGTTTTCAGGTTTTGAGAAAATTGCCCCTTTTCTTGCTTGCATTTGGACCTTCCTCCTTTTTGCATAGATCCATTACCCATCCTCATCTGGAATATTGATCCCTTTTATGCTGCCTCCGATGAAATTGCCTTTAAGAGTATTGTTTTCGGAGACATTTTTCCAGATCCAAGCCTGCCTCTTATCAGAGCCATCAGAGCCATCAGAGCCATCAAAGCCCCAAGCCCCACTCAACAGGCAATTGTTTAAGAAAAAGAGTTCGATTCCGTACCTGCAGTTCATGCTTAGGGTATTGTTGCAAAGAAGATTCCGATCCGAAAAGTTCAGGCCTATACCCCGACGGCTTTTCAGGACAGCCCTGTCTCCCAATTCGGTCCCCCGGGTTCCTTGCAGCAGGATTCCGGAGTATACAACATCGCGGATTGTATTGTTTTCCAGCCTGTTGCTTTCGGCATTCTCAAGCCAGATGCCGTAGCTGCCATTAATCTCTACAGTATTATTCCTCAGGCAGCAGTTATCCGAATTTTCCAAAAAAACGGCATATGTGTTGTTCCTGAACAAATTATCTTCCAGTGTACATTCCCGAATCCCATCGAGGAAAATGCCGGCACTTTTTTCAGGATCTTTACTTCCGTTCGCCCCTTCCACAGTAAACCCGCAGATTTCCACCCCCCTCTTCCTTGTCACATGGAACACAGGGGCTCCGGGATCAGCTGCCCTTATCACCGTATCCTCTGGATTTCCGGACTCAGCCCGGATCGTCACCTGGGAATCCACAACCAAATTTTCGGTATAAGTCCCAGGGGCAACAAGAATAATTTCCCCGGCAAAAGCATTCCTCACGGCTTCCTCAATTGTCAGAAAGTTTCCACTCCCATTCCCGTCTACCCTTGAAGTAAAGGGAGGCCAGCCGAAACAAGCAAAAGCTTCAGCGCTGACAATAACACTTTCTTCATCGGAAAGAATCTCTCCGACGCGCTCAGTTGTGCGTCCACAGACTTCCTCTGCACTTACATCGGATTCCTCCGCATTGAATTTTTCAAGAGGATATACGGGTACTTCAGCTTCTCCCGTACAGCCCGCGGGGATTGAAGCAAAAAACAACATAAGAGATAGTAAAGCCCCTGCTTTCAGACTTTTGTTAATTTCCATTTTTTCCTCTTTAACTCGTCAGTTTTTTGAAGGTAGAGACTGATGTCCATTAGTACATTTATAAAAAATTATACGTCCGTGATTATTGAATCACTAACCTACAATTTAATTTCTTAAAATATACATTTTCTGGCCAAATTATCTAACTATTGAGTTAAGTATACTTCAGGATTACTCCAGCATTATATAAAAAAACGAATACTAGCTCCTGAATTTTCCTCTTTATCTGTATTATTTCAAGGCAAAAATAAATATCAAAATAATTCCCGTGCCTGAAAAACGAGCTTGAAGAAGGCAGGTTTAATGAAAAGCCCGGACAGTGCAGGGACCCGGATCACCCCCCATACACTCTCAAAACGGGTTGAAAAGCACGACTCTGCTGACGGAGCCTCTCCCCGGAATAAGAATTATCATTTTTTCAACAGGTGAGTAGACCTTGATTTTCCTCCCTTTCCGGCTCCATTTTACCTCTGAGATTCTTATAAAGTCGGCTTCGAGAAGAGAATTAAGGTGATACTGGAGGGTATTTAGCCGCAGTTAAGCCTTGCAGAGAGTTCGCTTGCAGAGAGGCAGTTTTCTTCAAGGGTTTCAAGTATCCTTATCGAGGTTTCACTGAAAAGGAGTCGGGTAAGTTTTCTGGATTCCTCTGAAAAAGGGAGGAAAAGTACTTCCTCACATGTCTGCACGCACATTCTTTCATCAGCCATTTACAACCCCTTCCCTTTCATGCCAGGAATACAGATCCTCACCTTCACCTTCTGCAAGAGCTTCTTCCGAACAGGCAGCATCTCCTACTGTGGAAGTTTTTTCATTCAGACCCGCCTGATCTTTTCCAGAGGACTCCCCAACCTCATCCAAAGTCTCTAACACAGAGGTTCCTTTTTTAGAACCTGCAGAAAAGACTTCATCACTTTCAGAAGATTCGTCCTCTTCGAAACCTGCTCGTCCCCTTTTTATCAGGAACAGGAATCCGGCTGCTGACGAGAACAGAAGCAGCAGGAGCAGAGCAATCAGGTGTTTTAGCATAAGCGGAACACTGTCAAAGATACTGTTGAAGGCAGGGTCAAGATTGCTGTATTCCGATGCAAAAACCGCATTTATGTTCAGAAGTAAGAATACAGCAATCAAGATCAGGAGTATTGAGGCTGTAATTGTGGAATTAAGAACTCGCCTGAGCAGGGATTTTCGCCCGTAGGCCAGGATTCCTCCGAGCAGTAGCAGAACCAGAGAAAGACTAAGGCCCGAAAGTACAGAATCCTTTACAAGCCTGACCCTTGCAAACGCCCTGGCCTCGTTCCAGGCTTCGATTTTCCGGGCAGAAAGCGGAAACCCCACAGCATTTTCAAAGTACATAGCATCATACATTAACGAATCATAATTACCCTGGAAATTTTGCTGATCAGGAAGCATCTCGTTTTCATAGAGAGCATTTGCAAGACTGATCTCTTCAGGAGTCAGCTCCTTAAGTCCTATACTGGCCGCAAAGTCAAGGGTTGAGTCAAATGCTGGGTGTGCAAGGGAAAATACGGCCGGGATAAAAAGAAGGAGCCCAAATATCAAAAAGAAGTAGCAAAAAATTGGGTTTAAGGACTTCCAGCCGGTTTTAAGGACTGAAATCCCATGGGTTCGAATGGCTGAAAGCAAACTGCCTGTTTTTGACTTTATGCTGCTGAATCCTACCTTCTCCCCCTTCCCGGAAACCTGAATTCTGGAACTTACCTCTATAAGGTGTGTTTTAGCAAAACCGGAGATTTCACTCCCTTTATCAAATAACTTCAGGGTCCCTGCTTTAAGGCTGCCCAGGACATACCGAGCTCCATGTTTTACGGCAGTTAGGAAGCTGAAAATAAGCAAACCAAGCGAGTCCCAGAACTGCTTAAAGGCGCAGCCCAGCTGTGCCCCTTCTTCCTCACCAGAAAAATTATCCCAGGAATTGCCCTTTTCTTTCTCTCCGTTTCCAAGCATGGGAAGTATCGCTTCCACGTCCTCTTTGCCCTTTTCGGAAAGCCCGTAACGTTTAAGTTCGTCCTGTTCCACAAGATAATCGAGTTTCTTAAGGTGAAAGCTAAGCTGACCCGTTTTACAGCCTGTGAGCTGCATGAGGTGCGTGAATGTGAGACTGTCATCATAGAGTTTTTTTACAATTGTCGCCCTGATGGGATTTGAAAGGATCTTTAATAACTGTTCTTCGGAATCATTATCCATATTTTCACTATCCCTGCTTACTAAAATTTTCACCACTATAACTATACCAGTTTCTGAAGTCTATGCCTCTGTCAGAATCTGAGGTCTGCAATTGTATCCGGCACTGAGATCTGGTTTGGACCTCATTTTGATTAAATAAATATCTGGTCAAGGATCTCTTCAATCCAGGATTTATCCTGTATTTTCCTCAGGCGGATCGTATTGTTGTAGATGCGGTTTTCAGTTGAGTCTTTACTCACAAGAAGCCCTTTTTCGCATTCAAAGAGCTGATTGTCATGTACGGAATTTTCGTTGCTGGTATCTTCAAGGGAAATTCCATGCGTATTAGCCCACAATTCATTCCGGACAAGAGTGTTTCCGGAAGAGGTTTCCAGGCTTATCCCGCATTGGAAATTATTATTGGCACTGTTATTATCAAGTTGATTTTCCGCCGCTTTTAGCAGATAAAAGCCTGCCCGGATGTTGCAGGCCGCAATATTGGACTCGATGGTGTTTCCCATGCTTTCCTCTATTCTGAACCCTGAGGAAAAATCCTCTGCGCGGTTTTCAAAGAGCCGGTTTTCATCCGAACCTTTAAGGTAAATTCCATTGTTTCCTCTTTCCATAATATTGGCCCTGAAAAGGCTTCTGTCAGAGTTTTCTATTACGAGAGCTTCATTGTTCGAGTCAAGGTGATTACTTTCCAGAACGCAGTCCGTGCAGTTCCGGAGAAAAATCCCGTGTTCCATACCCGATACCCTATTTTTTAAAAGTGTGCAGTTTCCGGCCCCTAGAAGGAGAAGACCCGCCTCAGGTCTCTCTCCCCAATCGGATTTGATCACAAAACCCTGAGCAGTTATATTATCGGCATTTATTTCAAGAGCCGGAAAATCAGGCTCAGCCGGAATAATTATTACATTATCAAGCGGCCTTGTCTGGAAAATTACGAATTCTCCGGCATCGTCGCCAGGCACAGAATTTCCGTATTCAATAACCTCATCATCAACTTCATATTGCCCGAAATCCGTATCCTTTAAATCCACCTCTCTTATTCTCTGAAAAAGGTCCCGGTATGCCGTACTTACTCCCTGAATCCTGTCCAAGGTTCTATTTTCGTCTTCCGTCAGGTACAATTTGACCGAAGGGGCAAAGCTTCTGTTTTCAATTATGTTTTCTGAAATATTGGTAGAAACGTTTTCAGCCATGTTTTCAAGCCCTGCTCTTTCAGTAATATTTCCCTCGTTATCACCATCAAGCTCTCTTTCTGATGAAATAAGATAAGCGTAAACAACCTTACCCCTTCTGACAAAACCGATAGGATATTTTCTTCGGATTTCCTGAACCGATTCTTCGAGTACGAGCTTTTCTGATTCCGAAAAGGGTCCATTATTTATTTCTTTGAGCAGGTCTATCTGCCCGGAAGCATCAAGAATCAACAGCAGATAATCAGAACTTGCTTTTTTGATTGAGGGAGAAATGTATATTAAGGTTTCATACATGGGGTCAAGGCCAAATTCTTCCGTGATTTTATCGGTTTCTGCCATTATTTTACCGAACTCTGAACTATCAGAATCACTGCTCTCCTGGAGGGCGAAGGAAGCATCCCTGTCTTCTGCAATCAATGTTAGATATTTGTCCACAACCACATTTTCATTGTATTCCCCTGCATATACGAAAACCGTGTCTCCCTCTTCTGCCATGTCCACAGCGGCCTGGATGCTGCGGGAATCGCCCCATCCCTGCGCATCCACAGTAACTGTTTTGGCAGAGATAGAGCCTGTGAATGCAAGCAGTAAGAAGCAGAGGGCCACCACGCAACAGACAAAAATGCGGGGCTTGGCCTTCCATCCGTTTCGTATGTATTCTAAAGTCCTTTTCATGACAGTTCATCTCTCAAGCAGTTTTTTCATGCTAATTCTTTTTTCATGCTGATTCATCTATCTGCAGACTTTGAGATAGAAGGAGACTGAGGGAGCCAACCTATCGGGCAGTTTCCTCTTTGCCTGGCATCGATAAATAGATTTTTGACAAAAATTCCGAAAAAAAGACTTGCGTTTATTGGAAATCGTTTTCCAATTTTACCTGGAAACACTTGCCTGTATACTTTTTTCAAAATAAGCAAAGAAATTCACAGTTTTTATGAAGTAAAAGAGTTTGTCTATGTAACAATTCCTATTTACCCTTTCGGGAGTAGAACTTATAAATAATATGTATTACGCACGTCCGGATGTTTACTTTGCAAACATCCTTCCTATGAACAGGGCTCGAACATGAATTAAACATGAATTAAACATGAATTAAACATGAATTAAACATGAATTAAACATGAATTAAACATGAATTAAACATGAATTAAACATGAATTAAACATGAATTAAATATGTAAATTAAGTATATGAATTGAATAAGACCTGATTTAGCGACATGGTTATCACTGTCTTGCAAATACAATTCCGGAACTCAGGTTTTCAACTCTGTCCGCAACAACAATATTTCCCTGGATTCCGAGCTTTTTTCCCCTGTACCATTTACCCCTAATGCTAAGTTTGTCATCTTTTGAAACAAAACAGAGTCCATGATATAGAACCAATGTTGTTCCGCTCTCATATGCTATGGAAAATATACTCTCGTACTTGGAAAACACACCTCCAAACGCAATCATAATTAAAGGCACACCGATGAAGAAAAATGGCCTTTCATAAACTCTGGAATCGCCCAGGCACGTAGATTCAATGCCAAAAGATTCGGATTTCTCATTTCCCCTGTAATAGGATGAGCTCAAAGGATCTGCGATAATCGGCAAAAAAAGGAGCATACCTGCAATCAGAATAATCATTACCGCAACTATAATGCCCCAGAGGAGCTGGCCCATGAAATAGGAATAAAAAAGTACTGACGCCACAATAAGTATTATAACTATCAAGATAATGGTAGAGTTTGATCTTTCAGTCAAAATTTAACCTCTTTATACTCATGTTTTTACTTATATTTCATTCGTTGATAATATAAAATAGAATTAATCCAAAAACTCAGATTTTATCAAAACAATATATTTTGAACAAATTGAGAACCACCGCATTCAGTTACTTCTGCAGTTTGAGAGGATAATATCAGTTTTTAACAAATTCTAAAAAAATATTAGTCTCCGTCGATGCAGAAGTTTTCTTGCGTATTTTTTAAGAACATGCCAAGGATTTCTTCCTTGCAGCTATTCCTGCATCCCGGCACAAGAACTATTATTTTTTCAACCGGCTCGTAAATCTTTATTTTTCTTCCCCTCTGGCTCCATTTAATCTCTGAAACTCTGATCATACCCGCATCTAAAAGGGAATCAAGATTGTATTTGAGAGTGCTTAAGCCCAAACTGAGGTTTTCTGCAAGTTCACCTGCTGACATATCTTTATCTTCCAGAAGCTTCAGAATTTTTAGAGAGTTTGTATTAGAAAGAGCCTGTATTAGTTTTCGGGACTCTTCCGAAAGGAATAGAATCTCCAAATTTTTTTCTGAATAGTCCTCCTTCAGCATATTAAAACCTCAAACCCAGCTTCTAACTTATATTAGCATAGAATCTAATTGGAATTATATACTATTCAATAAATATTCATATTTGTAAACAAATTTTAACCTTGTTCCATATATTCTTTATGGCCATATCATCTAACTATTCTAAACAAAACTCCAGGATTTCCCTTCAGACAAAGATTTTCAGTAAAGTGGCTCAAAAAAGTTAAGAAGATCGAAAACTATATATAGTCAACATTCACATGTTTACTTATGTTCCTTCCGGCAGGTGAAAAACAATTTGAATTCTGGGTTCTGCGCCGAAACGGGCTCCCAAACATCAATATTGCAAAGCATTTCGGGGTCTCCAGACAGGCAGTCTCGCGAGCCCTCCTCAGTATGGATAAACGTATAGAAGAGACTTTGCTTGAGATGGCCAGGGCAAACAGGATAGAAGTGGAGAAACTGGACTCAAAGAAAGGAATCCTCTTTGGGAGATCTATTCCTTTCAAAGCCAACGCAATAATCTTTGTCTCAACAAAACACGGAATGCAGGTCTGGTACGAACACGAAGGAGAATGCGGGTCCTGCGACCGGTACAGGGAATGTATCGAACTCCTCTGGGACTTTGCAGAAGAAATGCAACTCAAACTTCAGAGTACAGAAGATCCCACAAAGATTGCAGATGAATTGTTTGAGAAATTAAAAGAGTCGATCGAATAGGCCTGGGTAAAGGCAAATAAAATTAAAGGAAGGGTAAACGATGGATGTATTCATAAAAAGTATCAGGAAACTGATGGGATGGTGTCCTAATGCTAAAGCACTTGAAACCAGGCATTCCATCTGCCCTGAATATCCGGAAGCTGATAACCAATCCGGAGGAAAAGATGCCGGGAATTCTCCGGTTCCATCTCCCGGCTGGTGGAACAAACGTCATAACAGGTCATTAATAGATTCCTCCGTGTTTACTCTCTTTTCCATATATTTGATCAGATTCCAGGGAGTTAGCCCCGTGGATGAACGTTTCATGTCCGGGGTAATTTTAGGAATTATTTTTAACCTGAGCCTCTGTATCCGGACCTGGAATTATCTGGATGACATAAAGAACTCAAGCAGACAAAGAAAAATTATAACTGTATCGTCAAAAGAGATAATAATAAAGTTAATAAATATAATAATAGCATTGGTAATACTGTATCTCTTATTTTCACAATTTAACTGGGGACTCGTTTTGTTTTTAATCTCTGCTTTTTGTTTGATAGCTTTGTTGCACTACTTTAAGTTTGATTTCTCTCCCATGGTGTTTCTTTTTTACTTAGGTTCACTCAACACGGTATTTTCATCTGGCATAGCCGGCATTTGTTTGACAGCTTTTCTGTATTATCTTACGGATGTATACTGGGAACAGAGGAATGGAAAAATAGTGCTTGTATATGACCGTAAAATGTCAGAGATCTGTATCGTAAATGCGGAAGCGGAGTAACGACCATGACCCTGAAATATATCAAAAAAATCATGGGCTGGTGTCCCTACTCAAAAGCACTTGAAACCGGACCCCGAATTAGCCTTGATAATTTTGAAGCCCCTCCCCGATCAGGGGGCGGAAAAACCGGAAGTATGGGGACCATTTCCCGATTTACCAGGCAATTTACCAGGCTGAGAAACCGGGTCCTTGCAGTAAGCATTTATCTTACACTCCTTTATTTTGTCATGTTATCCCGATGGGGAATAAACCCGGAAGCTTTCCTTGAAGGGCTTGGCCTTTCGCTGCTGCTCACAACCCTCTTCTGGAAAAAGCAGATGCAACAGTACGACGCCCTGGCAAAAAAACCTGTGGTTAGCAGTTCCGGCAAGAACAGGTTTCTCCGGATATTTTTTGCAATAATTCTGCTTATGATTTCGGTTCTGGTCTTTTTGCCTTATGTTGTCCGAACTATTTTCCATAACATTCAAACCCTCTATTCATTCGGTGCAGGTGCAATATTCTTCATATGGATCAGTTACCTGCAAATCATTTACTGGGAGCGGAAAAACAATATGAAAATTTGTACGAAAAGTGAAGGCGGGTTCAGGAAAACATATTCAAGGGAAATATGCCCTGAGGGAAAGAGGGGACTGGAATGAACGGGAAAGGAGAATTCATCAAAAAGTTCATGGGATGGTGCCCGAATGCCAGAGTACATGAAGCCAGACAGTACGTAAATCTTGAGCGTTTTGAGTTAGATACGCCAGCCGGAGCAGGAGGAGAAGATGGAGATATGAAAAATCCGGAACGGCTACGGAAAGCAAGTACTCGAATTCTTCTATATGGCATTTTTTTTACATCCGTGTGTTTTCTGGTACTTAATCAAACAGGCATAAACCCGATCTTTTTACTTGCCGGATTTTTCACTGCCCTCGTCCATGTCGCATTTTACTGGAAGATTCAAATGGAAAGATACGATGCCCTGGTAAAGAGATCAGTTGTTGAACATTCGAATAAGAAAAAAAGTATTATACTAACGATTCCGTATGCGCTTTATTTTGTGCTATTTTTCCTTAGTATCATTGTTGGTCGCGAACATTCCCTGCAAGCAATGATTTCATTCGGTACGGGTTTAATGGTTGGAATTTGGCTTGTCTATTTCCAAATAATATATTGGGAGAAAATTAATCACGTAACGATTTACTTCGACAAAGGTTGTGGAATGGAGAAAAAGTCGTATATCGTGAGGGAGGGAGAATAAATGCCCGTTAAGATCCTTGTTTTTGACCAGATCAAGAAGTTTATGGGATGGTGCCCGAATGCAAAAAAACTTGAAACAGGACCCCGAATCAGCTCTGCTGATTTTGAAGCATATGATCGATCAGGAAAAGAAAAAGCAAGAAGTCCGGAGGTTCTAGGCCCCCATTCCAGGCTTTATACCCAGCTCCTCCTGCTACCAATGTTCTTTGCTCCTGTTTATATAAACCTATTTCAAAAAGGTATAAACACAGAAGCTTTCCTTCTTGGCCTTTTACTTTCTTTACCGATCTATTTGCTCGGCTGGAAAAAGCAGATGTATCAATACGACGCTGCAAAAGAAAAAACTGTTATTTCTCCTTCCTTCAGAAAAATATTCTTCTATGTTTTCTTATTCCCATTTTTAAGTTTGGGTTTACTCATAGCTTTCTTACCTTATATCTCGTCTCATGCAGCTTATCTTTTTAACGATCAGATACTGTACTCTTTCTTTTCAGGAACTATGATTCTGATGTGGGGTTTCTATTTCCAGCTAATTTACTGGGAGAGGAAAAACCATGTAAAAATGTATGTGAAGAGAGAGAAGGGACAGCACAAACTGTATGTCCTTAGAGAAAAGGGGGGAGAACCATAAGCCGGGAATCCAGATACATAAAAAAACTGATGGGATGGTGCCCGAATGCAAAAAAGCCAGGGACTGAATACCAAATTGCTCATGAAAATTTTGGAGTATACAGCCAGTCAGGAAATGAGAAATCCCGAGTCCTCCCTACACCTTTGAGCAAATTTTCCAGACTTTGCACTTATGTCCTTTTGATAGACACGGGATTTACCTTTGCTTATGGTTTGCTTCTGGCCAGGATTGGAGTAAATACAGGAGCATTCCTTGCCGGACTGATCGTTTGCCTTACAATCAGCATCTATGATTGGAAGAGACAGATGCGGAGGTATGATACCCTTGAGAAAAATCCCGTGGTTGATAATTCCGATAAACAAAAACTTACCTGGATTTTTACCGCCATAATTTCCCTCATAGTCTTTCTCTCGTATACGAACCGTGTTCTTAACATGCAATTGACATTTTCCGTTGGAGCAGGAGCTGTTGCATCAATGTGGTTGAGTTATTTCCAGATACTATACTGGGAAAGTGAAAACCATAAAAAAATCTACATCAACAGGAGATGCGGGAAGTGGAAAACCTCGTATTTGATCAGGGAGAAATGAGAAATGCCCGTGAAACTCGTTGCTTTTGAGCAGATCAAAAAACTGATGGGATGGTGCCCGAATGCAAAAACACTCGAAACCGGATCCCGGATTAGCCCTGCCAATTTTGAAGCATATGCTCCTCAATCCGGAGGAGAAAAAGCCAGGAATCAGGAGGTTCCGAACCGATTTTCCAGGCTCTTCTCCAGGTTTGACGTTAGAATTCTTCTGCCAACACTATTCTTTACTTTTTATCTCATAAATTTGCTATCCCAAAAGGGTATAAACTCAGAGGCTTTCCTTCTAGGCCTTTCACTTTCTTTACTTACCTATTTGCTCGGCTGGAAAAAGCAGATGAATAAGTACGATACCCTGGCAAAAAAACCTGCTGTTGCTCCTTCCTTTAAAAAAACATTCTTCCGGGTTTTCTTAGTCATAATTTTGGGCTTAATTTTGTTCATGGTTTTACTGTCTCATCTGTCTCATATACTCCATTTTCTTAACGCTCAGTCAATGTATTCTTTTATTGCAGGGGCTTGGATACTGATGTGGGGAAGTTATTTTCAGTTAATTTACTGGGAAAAGAAAAAACAAATGAAAATTTATATAAAAAGTGAAAAGGGGTTCCAAAAAATGTATGCCTCTGAAGAAAAGGAGGAGAAACTGTGAACCTGAATACCGAATACATTAAAAAATTGATAGGTTGGTGCCCGAATGTCAGAGCATCTGAAGCCAGACTAAATGTTAGCTTTGAGAATTTTAATTCTGATATTCCTGAAAGAGCAGGGAAAGAAAACAGAGGTCCGAAAAATTTGGGATGGTTCCGGAAAGCAAGTACGCGACCCCTTCTCATTTATACTTTTTTTACTCTCATTTATCTCATGGTATTTCATCAAATAGGCATAAGCCCGATCTTTTTACTTGCCGGATCTTTCAGTTCTCTATTTCCCAGCATATTTTTCTGGAAGAAACAAATGCAAAAATATGACGCACTGATAAAAAAACCAGTTACTGAGTGTTCAAATAAAAGAAAAATGAGTATATTCGCGACCATATTTGCAGTTTATTTTGTAATGTCTTACATAATGTCTTACCTTGATGCTAATGCTGGGGGACTTGCCGTTCAAGCAATGATTTCATTCGTTGGGGGTTTCCTGGTCAGTATGTGGCTTGAATATCTTCAGATACTTTACTGGGAAAGGAAAAATCATAAAATAATTTATATCGACAAAGGCTACGGGTGTAAGAAGTCGTACATAATTCTGGAGAGAGAATAAATGCCCGCTAAAATCTTTGTTTTTGATCAGGTTAAAAAGCTTATGGGATGGTGTCCGAATGCCAGAGCGTCTGAAGCCAGACAGCATTCTAGCCTTGAAAATTTTGCTTCTGAGATCCCAGATAGAACAAGAGGAGAAAATGAAGATCTGAAAAATCCTGGATGGCTCCGGAAAACAAGTACTTATACTCTCCTGATTAACGCTTTTCTTTCACTTGCATATTTCCTGGTAATCGATCAATTGGGTATAAATCTAACTCTGAGTGCAAATCTAATCCTTTTACTTTCCGGATTTTTCATTGCCCTGTTTTTCGTTATATTTGACTGGAAGAAACAAATGCAGAGATATGACGCTCTCGTAAAACACCCGGTAATCGACTATTCAGATAAAAAATTGTATTACATACTTGCAGCTGTACTTTTCATTTTGATATATAATTTTTATATCGAAAACCAGGGACTTGATCTGCAAGCGATGTTTTCATTTGTGGGAGGTCTCGTGGTCGGAATATGGTCTTTCTATTTCCAGCTAATATATTGGGAGAAAAAGAACCACAAAACGATTTATTTCGACAAAAGCTATGGGACATGGAAGAAATCATACATTATTCGGGAGAAAAAATAAATGCCTGCCAAAGCTGCTGCATTTGAGCAGATAAAAAAACTGACGGGATGGTGCCCGGTTTGCGGAAAAATGGCATCGGAAAGAAGACAATTCTGTTCCTTTGCAAATACGGCCCCGGTTTCCGGAAAAATAGGAAATCTCCCCGAGTTCCGAACTTCAAATGTACTTTTTCCTGCAAACACAACTCTGTTCCTGATATATTTCATGATAAGTTTCAGGCTGCTCCTTTCCCTTAAGTATCCGAAGGAAATTCTTTTCTTCCTGACAGGTATCTTTTTGTTTAACATTTCTTTTTACTTCCTAATTCTCAAAACCTTCGACACAGCAGTTCTTGTAAATAAATTAGGGGTACATCTGCAGGCTTTCAGACTGAAGAAATTTGAAATTCCTTACGAAGAAATTGAAAGCATAACATTACACAGGCTTGAAAAACGTTCAAAGAAAGCATCTCTTCTCCTGGGAATTGGAGGCATTGCTATTTGCGGGTTCGTGGCCTACATAGCTGTAGGAAAAGGAGACTGGAATGTACCCATACTACTGATCTCCCTTCTCCCCCTCCTACTTTTTGCAGAGCGGAAACAAAGAACTCAGTTCTGGGACCTGAATACGCAGCTGTACATCAAGACCAGACACAAAAAGTGGTATGAATGGACCCCTTACTATTACTTAGTCACGGATGAAACCTCGGCTGAAGAGCTGAAATCGTCCATAGAAAGGCACTGCGAGGGTATATGAAATGGCTTTTATCGAATCTATCCGAAAAATGATGGGCTGGTGCCCTAATGCCAGAGCACATGAAACTCGGCATCCTCTTCATTCAAAATACTTTGTCGCGGATATCCCGACCAGAGGCGGTGATACCGGAAACTCGGAAAATCTAAGCTGGTTCCGGAAACTGAGCAGCAGGATTCTCCTGGTTGATTCTTTTCTTACACTTATATATTTCCTAGTAATGCCCCGTCTGGGTGTGAATATAGCTGCTTTACTTGCCGGGTTTTTCATTTTCGTAATTATTTTCATTTTTGACTGGAAAAAGCAGATGCACAGATACGATACCATAGCACAAAAACTAATTCTCGATAATTCCGGTATGAAAAAACTGTTCCGAATAATGAATCTGATTTTCTATGTAATGCTTTTTTGTTGGATTTTTTATTGGAGTATTTTAGGAGATGTAGAAAGAGATTATCTCATGGAAAAGATACTTCCTTTCTTTGAGGGGATCCTTTCTTTCTTTGCAGGCGGACTCGCTTCTATGTGGCTTGGCTGTCTCCAGATACTATACTGGGAAAAGAAGAATCACAAAACAATCTATTTAGATAAAAGGTATGGGAAGTGGAAAAACTCGTATATCATCAGAGAGGGGAGGTAATGACTTCCAAACTTATTGTTTTTAAACATGTCAAAAAATTGATGGGCTGGTGCCCGATTTGCAAGAACACAGCACAGCAAACAAAACAATCCCGTTCTTTTGCAAACTTGATTCCTATTTCCGGAAAAACAGGAAATTCACCGGAGTTCAGAACTTCAAATGTAGTTTTTCGTGCAAATACGAATCTTGTTTTTTTACTTTTCTATACAGGCATCAGCCTGCTTCTGAGGTATCCGGGGGATATTTCTTTCTTCATGATCGGCCTCTTACTGATTAACAGTTGTTACTACTTTCTATTTCTCAAAACCCTCGATGCAGCAGTTCTTGTAGATAGATTCGGGGTACATCTGCAGGCCTTCAAGCTGAAGAGATTGGAAATTCCTTATGAAGAGATTGAAAGAGTGGGTTCGTACAGGATTGAAAAGCGTTCAAAGAAAATGACCCTTCTTCTGATTCTCGGTGTAATTTTTTGTGCATTTGTGGTCTACCACATGGCTGTGGTAAAAGGAGAATGGAAAATACCCTTGCTATTGATCTCTATGCTTCCCTTCATACTATTTGGAGATAGGAAACAAAAAGCCCAATTCCGAGACCTGAATACGCAGCTGTACATCAAGACCAGACACAAAAAATGGTATGAATTGACTCCCTACTATTCCCTGATCACGGACGAAACCTCGGCTGCAGAGATTAAATCATCTATTGAAAGGCATCGTGAGGGCGTATGAAATGACTGTTATCGAAGCTCTCCGAAAATTAATGGGATGGTGCCCGATGAAAAATTCCCTCAGGAAAGGGTGGCAGGAAGGCAACTACCCGTTCTTTAAAATGGAAAATGGAAGTATTCAATTGGACCCCTCTCCTGTAGACCTGAGGAGAAACAAAATCCTTAAGGTGCGATATAGTCTCTTTGACAGGTGGACTGTAATAGTTGCTATTTTCACATTAATAATCTCCCTGCTTCTATGGATATATATTCCTGAAGACTCCTTTTTGATCATATTTTCAGGTCTTATTATGTTCCTTATACCTCTCATATTATTTCTTAACAGACCCAATATTGCTGAAGTAACATCCGGAAAAATCATAATCAAGAGACCTATGCGTAAACCACTTGTGATCGAAAAAGAAGACGTCATGCAAATCTCGGTAACAAGGACAGAAAATCATTACCTGCGCTGGCTGGTCCGCTCAATTTACGTTGTTTTTATACCAATTTACTTTGCAAAAGAGATAATGCCAACTTTGCAGGAAATGGAGAGGTCATTTCCGGAATACATTGATCTCAGCCTATTTCTGTTGAATCTTACAGTATTAGTAATGTTCCTTGTGGTGTTTTATAACCTCGAACTCATGGCGCCTTATCAGCGGATTCTTAAAGTTACTACACGTTCAAACCTGAAACTAAGTTTCTTTACCGATGATCCTGAAAAACTCACAGGAATTCTCAAAAAAGAAGAGGAGTAAGAAATAAAGGAAAAAACCTACAGCGGAATCTGAATACGCAGCTGATATTGAAACCAGTCCCTGTTGTTGAGGGACCCTTATCATTCCATAATCACGGACGAAGCCTCAGCTGCAGAGCTTAAATCATCTATTGGAAGGCATTTATGAAGGCGTATGAAATGGTTTTTGTGAAATACTTCCGAAAATTGATGGGCAGGTGCCCGATGAAAAACTCATTTGGGAAGAGATGGGGAGAAGACACCTTCTATGGATTCAAATTGAGAAATGAAAATATTCAATTGGACCCATCTCCCATGAACCCGCACGAAAGTAGAATTCCTAAGGTGCAAGTTAGCTTCTTTGACTTCTGGGCTCTAATAATTACTGTTTTCGTATCAATAATCTCTTTTGTAACCTCTTTGCTTGTATGGGCCTACATTCCTGAAGACTCTTTTTTGATTATATTTTCAGGCCTTGTTATTTTCCTTATACCTCTCATATTCTTTCTTAACCGTCCTAATACCGTCGAAGTAATGTCCGGAAAAATTGTAATCAAGAGACCTCTGCGTAAGCCAGTTGTTGTCGAAAAAGAAGATATCAGGCAAATCTCGGTAACAAATAACGAAAATCATTCCCTGCGCTGGTTGATCCGTTTATTTTATGTTATCTTTTTACCATTCTACCTTGGAGAGGGGATAATTAAAGCTTTACGGAATTTGGAAAGATCATTTCCAGACTATATTGTACTCAGTCTGTTTCTGGTGCGCCTTGCAGGAGTAGTATTTTTCCTCGTGCTGTATTACAATGTCGAAATCTTAGCGCCTTATCAACAAACCCTTAAAGTTACTACGAATTCAAACTTGAATCTTCAATTCTTTACCGAAGAACCGGAAGAACTCGTCACTATTCTCAAAAACGAAACGAAATAAAAAGGAAGACGAAAAAGTGGCCTAAAAAGAGGTCACCTGAAATTGTACCTTCCCAAAGTTATAAACACATAAGAAAGATAGAAAACAAACTCATCATTTTAGACTTTTAATAAGCTCCTGAAAGCGCTTTTCGTCCACTACCTTCTGGACATTGAGCATCCGCTTAAATTCATCAACACTTTTTTCCCCGCTTTTCCCCTCAAGTTTATCTTTCAGTTCCATTGCCGCCCGCAAAAGTCCGACCGTTTCTTCATAAAGGGTTTCTGCCTCAGCCTTTGTAAGTTTCTCGGTTTCGAGCAGTTCTTCATCTGCTTTTGCCCTTTCCTTCAGTTTGGGGATAAGAGCCCTGATTTCGGCAGCTTCATCCGGCCCGGGTAATTCCTTTTCTCCGAGGTCCCTTACCATGTCCCGAAGCCTGTATATCTCTCCATCTATCTCCACGCTTTCAGGGATTTTTTTCCCGGCCCAGGCAAATTCGCTCCTGAGGCTCCAGAGAAGTTTGTTGCGTTCCTGATAACTGATGTATTCGGCATCTGCCTCGTTTGCGCGGTTCTCATCTTTCAGCATAAATTTTTTCCTCAAATCCAATCTACTTTTATGATTTATCCGCCCGGCCTCATATTCTTTTCCATCCCGACTCCGGAAAACAGTTACAATCTACATCCAGAGGTCAGTACTTCCTTACCTTTAACCCGTACTCTGGAACAAGAATTAATCACATTTTCAAGCCAGTTATACTGCACTCTGATTTTTCTGTATCTATTTTTTTACTAAAATTTCGTTCTTCAGTATTAATTTTTTACCAGCATCTATGAAATAAATTGAAGAGTTTCATACTCGATTATCGTCCATTTCTCTTTTTTGATCAAAAAACAATAGCATTATGCCTTAAGAAAAAAGAGAAGACGAGTCTTTTATGGTACACATCTAATTAAGTAATTATTCCCATCTAAAACATAAATATTAATTTTATACAGAAAAGTATTAAATAATTCAGAGTATTATTATCATTTGGGGAATTTAGACTAACTGGCAGTCAGGTAGGGAGCCTGGGGAAGAGATAGAAGAATTAAAAATAATATTTCCTTATCTGAGCCTGTAAGATCATTTCCCCCACATAGATAGCAAAGGGAGTGCAAAACATGAGGTATTTGACTAAAATCTTAATGCTTACAGCCTGTTTGATCGCATTGAGTGGGGTTGCAGCAGCCTGCGACTGTGGAACTAATGAATGTACACCTAAAAGCCCTGGTTACTGGAAAAACCACCCGGAAGCATGGCCTGTGCAGACGATAACAATTGGTGATACCAGTTATGGTTATAAAACTTATACTATAGAACAGGCAATAGACATTATGCAGCACCCTGTGAAAGGAGATAAGGTTTACACCATGTTCGATGCGCTTATTGCCGCAAAACTGAACAAAGCAAACGGCTGCTGCCTGTCCTATGATGTAAATAACAAAGTTAATGAGGGAGACCTTTGGATGAGTAAATACTACTATGACAAAGATGAAAGCCCTATAAGAGCAAACAGTTCTCCCTGGCAGGACAGAACAAAAGTAGGATGTGGTGAGATTCCTAGTGGAGAAGACATATACCTGAAGCTTGATGCCTACAACAACGGGCAGTTATAATTAAAGAACATACAATTAAAGAACAGAATCAACCGAGCTAAAACCTCTTTCAGTCATATAATCTTTTGCCCCACCGGAAACCCGGTGGGGCTTCAGGGTAAAAACGAAATGAAATTTACATTTCTAACCAGACCTGGATATCCTCCCGGTTACGGCAAATTTTTTTAAACTCTTCAGAAGCTTTAATTTTCTTCAAGAAAAAACCTTAAAGAAAATTTTCGCAAAGAAACGTTACGGTTTACAGCAAATTTTCCGCAATCTCTTCGGAGATTACGTGCTCGCAGTACAGGCAATGAAGGGAAACTCCTTCTTCGTCGGACTGAAGTACTGAAAATTTGGATTTTATGGGTTCACTGCTGTTGGAGATGCAGTTTGAATTCATACAGCGGACAACGCCTTCCACATAAGACGGAAGCACGACTTTATTCTTCTGAACCACCTCAAAATCCCTTATGATGTTAATCGTGGCTTTGGGAGAGATAAGGGCTATTCGGTTAAGTTCTTCAACACTGAGTTCCTTGCCCTCGATCTTAACGACGTCTTTTTTGCCTCGTGCTCCGGGAGCGTTCATAACAAAGCTGACGGTTGCCCGAAAAGCACTGGAAATTCTCAGGATGCGAAGGACATTCAGAGCCTGTCCGGCTGTTATGTGGTCAATTACAGTCCCGTTTTCAATTGCCTGGATTTTCAGGTCCCTTTTTTCTTTCACTCAATCACCCCCATTGCCAGGGCAAGCAGTGCCATCCTTATAGGGACTCCGTAGAAAGCCTGCTCGAAATAGCATGCATGAGGGGTTGCATCCACCTCAGGAGCGATCTCGTTTACCCTCGGAAGAGGGTGAAGGATCTTAAGGTCAGGGTCTGCGGCTTTTAAAAGGTCACCTGTAACCTTCAGCCTGTTTTTAACCTTTTCGTATTCTTCGGGATCAGGAAAACGTTCCCTCTGAACTCTTGTCATATACAGGACTTCGACATCTCCTATTACCTCTTCAAGAGAATCGGTTTCCTTTACGCGGATCTTTTGCTTCTTTAGATCCCGGACAATTTCAGAGGGCATCCGGAGTTCCGGAGGCGAAACAAAGGTCATTTCTGCTCCGTAAAGGGACAGGGCATGGCAAAGGGAATGGACAGTCCTCCCGTATTTAAGGTCTCCTGCCATGGCGATTTTCAGGCCTTCAAGATGGCTTTCCCTGCGGATAGTGTAGAGGTCAAGAAAAGTCTGGGTAGGGTGATGGACAGAACCATCTCCCCCGTTGATCACGGGGACACTTGCAAATTCCGCAGCCATCCGTGCCGATCCGTCAAGGGGATGGCGCAGCACAATAAGGTCAGCATATTTACTGATTACACGGATAGTATCGGCAAGGTTTTCCCCTTTCATGACAGAACTTGCCTCAACCGAACCCAGGTTCAACGCCTGACCTCCAAGCCTCTGAGTAGCAACCTCAAAAGACAGTCTTGTTCTTGTGCTTGGTTCAAAAAAAAGAAGAGAAACAATTTTTCCATCCAGCAGCCTGGACCTTTCTTCACCCCTGGCTACAGGTTCAAGTTTTTCTGCGGTGTCCAGAACATGGTCAATTTCTTCCCGCGAAAAATCTTTCATTGAGATGACGTGCCGGTTCTTGAATAACATCCGTTTTTCATAAATGATTCCCAGAGATATAATCTTTGCTCCGAAAGTTTTCCAAGTTAACACTTCAGCAGTTATAGCCCTTATCTGCCCTCGTTCATTCCCTTTTACTTGGATACATTCTTTATGAATTCAAGCCAGAGCTTGGCATCCTTTACCCGCTGACTGACAAATTGCTCCTGAAAGCGTTTTGAACTTTCTTTAAGAGCCCCGCTTTCGATTTCTTTAAGGTCCGCTATTGCACGGAGCAGACCCGCAGTCTCATGGTAGAGAGATTCTGCCTGCTCGTGTGTAAGAGGTTTCTCTTCAAGTTCCTTTTCGTCCTCTTGCTCTTTTGCCGAAATAATATCGATGCATTTATCTATTCTGGATTTTTCGGTTTCAGTAAGGGTATCTTTCTGGATTAACTCCCAGACATAGTTGTGAAGCGGGTATTTTTCTCCCTCAAACTCCACATAGTCCGGGATATGCTGTCCTACCCAGAAGAGACGGCAGTGTAGAGCACCCAGTAACTCTCTGCGTTCCGCATCAGTAATATATTTTTGAGAAAAATTTTCTTCCTCGTTTGATTTAAGGCTTTTTTCCATAATTTGTCCCCGACAATTAAGTTATCTCCTCCGATAAAAAATATTTGTAACAAATTTTTAGTGGAGAACCCTGGCTGCGGAGATAAAATTATGGAAACAAAAACACTCAAAGAAATAGAGTTCAGAATGAAAAGCAATATAGATAATGAAGAACTCACATACTGAAAATGGGTAGTAAGAATATACAGGGGTAACAGGTGAATCAAAAAAGGTAATAAAAGTCATACTGATAATTTAATGGTATAGTGAAAATTTAATGGTATAGTGAAAATTTAAAACATATAATAAAATTTGAAAAATAAAACCAGGAGGAAACCGATGCAAAAACTCAATTTTTCACATTTCTCGGTTTCCCGATAGAGGTGATACTATCGTTCCCATAATTCAGGTTGCACTTGATCTTCTGGAACTTGACCGTGCAGTTGAGATTGCAAAAGAAGCAGTCGCAGGAGGTGCTGACTGGATCGAGATAGGGACCCCCCTGATCAAAAGTGAAGGCATGGACGCAATCCGCACCATGAGAAAAGCTTTCCCGGATAGGACAATTCTTGCTGATATGAAAACCGTAGACACCGGAGCCATGGAAGTCGAGATGGCTGCAAAAGCCGGTGCGGATGTAGTTATCGTCCTCGGCAGTGCGGACGATTCTACAATTCTTGACGCGCTCCGCTCAGCCCACAAATATGGGGTCCGACTGATGGCAGACCTTATCTCAGCCCCGGATCCTGTAAAACGGGCAGTGGATCTCGAAGCTCTGGGTGTGGACTATGTGAACGTTCATGTAGGCATCGACCAGCAGATGATTGGAAAAGACCCCGTATCCATTTTAATGGAAATTTCAGAAAAAGTGAGCGTACAGCTTGCAGTAGCCGGAGGGCTTGACGCCGAAAGTGCAGCCCAGGCAGTCAAAGCAGGTGCCAGGATTGTGATAGTGGGAGGGAACATAACCCGTTCTGACAATGTGACCGAAGCTGCAAGAAAAATAAGGCAAAGTGTGGACTCTCCTGAGTCTGTAGATATCCGGAACAGGGGGACCGTAGACCAGGAAATAAGGGAGATTTTTAAGGAAGTCTCCACCTCGAACATCTCGGATGCGATGCACAGAAAAGGCGCAATGAGAGGCATCCACCCCCTCGTAAAAGGAAAGATGGTAGGAACCGCAGTTACGGTGCAGTGTTTTGCGGGGGACTGGGCAAAAACAGTCGAAGCCATTGATCTCGCAAAAGAAGGAGATGTAATAGTAATTTATAATGAAAGTAAGGACGTTGCCTGCTGGGGAGGGCTTGCAACCCTGAGCAGCCTGAACAAGGGAATTGCAGGTGTGGTAATAGAAGGAGCTGTAAGAGACATTGATGAGGTCGAAACACTCGGGCTCCCGATTTACACCAGCAATACAGTTCCCAATGCCGGGGACCCGAAAGGTTTTGGAGAAATCAATGCTGAAATCACTTGTGGAAGCCAGACTGTAAAACCCGGAGATTATATAATCGGCGACGAAAGCGGAGTTGTAGTTGTCCCGAAGGAACATGCCTACGAACTTGCAAGAAGGGCAAAGGAAGTCAATAAAACCGAAAAGAGGATCTTCGATGAGATCCGGAGGGGGGGAACCCTTTCAGAAATCATGGAGCTTAAGAAATGGGAAAAACTTTGAAAAAATCCATCCCAGGAAAGCCCCTATATGCCGGAAAAACCTCTGAAAACCGAAAATGAAAGAGGAAAAGCCGGGAATAAAAATCGAACTAAAAATACAAAAAACGGAAGAAAATGCAGAAACTGAAGAAAGCAGAAAAATACAAAAAACGGAAGAAAATGCAGAAACCGAAGAAAGCAGAAAAAATACAGAAAACGGAAGAAAATACAGAAAATAATAAAAACCAGTACGAGAAAAGATTATAACTGGAGAAACAAAAAAGCAAAAGAGCAGAAAACTACACATGATCGAAGTCTTGAAACTGGCAGCCTGTCTGCCTTTTCTCCTTTACTCTTCCTACCTGGACCTGAAAACCCGCAGGGTCCCAAACCGTATATGGAAGCTTATGCTTCTTTCCCTCTCAGGTTTCTTAATATATGAAATTATGGAGGGGGGGATTTTATTTCTGCTCCAGTTAATTTTCTCTTTTTTTTCCAGTTTTTTTCTGGCTTATCTGCTTTTCAGGGCAAGGATTTTCGGAGGTGCAGACGCAAAAGCCCTGATAGTAATCGGGACTCTTGTCCCTGTTTACCCTGTCCTGGAGTTCTACGGCTACACTTTTCCTCTGCTCGGATTTCCTCCTGCAGGGCTCTTTTCACTTACGGTTCTTGAAAATTCCTTCCTTCTTACAGCTATCGTGCCTTTAGGAATTCTCTGTTACAACGTTCTTCATTTTACTCCTGATATGCTCAAAAAGCCGTTTTATATGCTCTTTGCATACAGGATGAACATTAAGGATATGCGAAAACTTCTGGAAAAAGGCAGATATATCCGGTTAGCTGAACGTTTTGAACTGAATAACGGGAAATTGAATCCTTCCTTTGCAGGCAGGGGAATTAATGTAAACCAGAATATGATCTCCAGACTTGAAGCCCACGAAGAGAATGGGCTCCTTGACGGCACTGTCTGGGTAACTCCGGGCCTTCCGTTCATGATCCCTATAACAGCAAGTTTTGTTCTGACAGTGATATTGGGAGATCTCATTTACTATTTCTTAACGGAAGTTCTTACCTGGTTTTATTTTCTGATAGGGAAATAATCACATAACTATAAAGACTTATTAAGAATTTATTAAAAATTTATTACAGACTAGAAAAGTTTTGAAACTTTTTTATATATGAAAATGCATAACAATATTATTAAATTAATATGAAGAATTCAAATTGCTTCTACAATGGGGGTGAAGCTATTTCGGGTTCAGGATTTTTAAATAAATTCATAAATGGGTCCTCAGGCAAAGCCTTGCGCAGGCCCATAAATAAATTCACGTGTGATGAAAAAGCCGTAAATCGCATTGTAGTCGTCGCCCTCGCGATGATGTGTATAGGCCTCCTTGCTCTCATGGGAGGAGCCGTGCTCCTTGGAGGAAGTACGGAAAGAGCTCTGAAATCAGGGACTTTTACGCAACTGGACGTCCAGATAATCGATTCGAAAAACCTTAAAATAGAGCATAAAGGGGGAGATCCGCTTAATTTAGGGGAAAGCACCGGTATCTACCTCCAGTATAACGGCACAGAGTATGAAATCACCCCTGATCCGCCTGTTGTCCTGGAAGTAGCAAACCAGATGAAACTGCCCCTGCCCGAAGAAGTCGAACTAAAAGAGGGAGATTCGGCCATTATCCTCGTAATAAATGAAAGAAAACACAAAACAATTTATCGAAAAGAACTTCTTTCGGGCTCTTCAGACTGAGAAAAGCATTTTTGATAGGAAGAAAGCCCTTATAAGCTTCATTTCCTCTTCCTGGCAGCTTCTGTCCTATCAAAAGTGTCTTTACCATCAAAAGTGTCTCCAGGCCTGAGGCAGGGATCACGGTTTCCGCATGCTCCGGAAATTTACTCCCCGAAATACTCGAGGGTGTCTGTAGCCTGTGTTTCTGACAGGAAAGACCGGGAGAAATGATAAAAATATCCTTGAAAGCCTTTCTCAGGCAAGGGCATTTTCCTCTCCGGAATCCAGGGCAAAAAGGCATGAAGAGCCAGTTTTTTCCATCAGGTGTCTGGCCAGATCCAGGTCCGGATTAGGGTCGAGGCTGAAGATGTGCAGGGATGCGAAAGGGAGTTTCGGGCTTTTTATAGGATCTTCACGCAGCACCTGCATCTTTACGTTTGGGATCCGGGCCAGTTCAGCCAGGGACTGCAGGAAGTTTTCGGCGGCCTGGGCCTGGATGGCAGTGGGAGCGAAGGTCATAAAGTTAAGGGAAGCTTTCCAATTGCTCTTGAGTTTATACGCTATGAGCAGAGCGAGGTCCATGTTTCCGAGTTCCATGCTGATTTCCCAATCAAGACCCCTATTCTCAATCCAGAGATTAATCAAATTTTGTCTTCCTAGCCCAGCTTGAGGGTGCTTTGAAAAAAGAATCACTCCCATCCTGTACAGGGAGGCTTTCCTTATGATTTCCCGGATCTTCTCGTCCCTGTCCCTGCTTTCGGGGAGGCTTAAAAAGAGAACACTGGGCCGGAAAAAAGAACCTGTAAGTGCTTCCATTCCTGCGACCAGGTTCTCTTCGAATTCTGCAGTATCAATAATGGTCCAGGAAGAAAAAACTCCTTCTTCCTGGAAACCCTCACTTATTGAAGACAGCTGGGAGAGAAGGGTTTCTTCATCTGTTTTGCCTGTCAGGCCCAGCAGTTTGACCGAACCTTTGGAGTAGGCGATGTCTCTGAGGAAATCAAAAGTTCCCAAGAGCTCCCGTGGGTCTTCCACAGGTACCAGGAGATTAGCTTTCCAAGTCCGCTCGCTGGAAGAAGTAAAAGAGTTTGTTTTCTTTGCCGCCCACTCGGCAACTGTCACAAAGAGCCCACTTCGAACATCCCCGAAAGGAGCTTTCAGGTGCTTGCGGAGGAGATAGCTATGGATCAGAAGAACCACAACCACTGCCAGGAAGCTAAAACCCGGGTTAATGATGAACATTGTAAAAAGACTGCCTGCCGCCCCCAGAAAGGACACGATGAGGGGGATTTTGAAAAGGGGCCTGAAACTCACCAGTTTCAGGTTCTGTTCGATAAAGACCACCACATTGATCATGGAATAGGTGATCAGGAAAAACATGGTGATCAGAGGCGCTACGGAATTAAGGTTGCGAAGCATAAGGGCTCCGAGTACAATCGCCCCTGTAAACAGAATAGCATTTCGGGGTTCTCCTCTATCGGTTTTTTGAGAAAACCATTCGCTTTTCGGCAAAATCCCATGCTCTCCCAGGGCCTGCAGGATTCTTGGGGCTCCCACAATGGAGTTTAGGGCCGAAGAAAAGGTAGCCCCAAGCAGCCCTGCAACCACAATGGGTCCGAAAGCCGCTTTTTCAAATATAATTGTGTAGTTGCTTACCAATTCCTCAGGGGTTACGGAGCGGGCAAACCAGTAAGCCAGAGCCAGGTAGATGCAGAGACTGATACCTATGGCACTCAGAGTGCCTGCAGGAATGCTTTTCCGGGGGTTTTTGAGTTCTCCGGACATGTTGGCTCCTGCCATGATCCCGGTTGCGGCAGGGAAGAAAACTGCAAAAACCTCCCAGAACCCTATCCCCACAAATCCGTTTTCAGGCGAGCCCGGAAAAGTCCCCCATGATTGCACAGGCCCCTGCATTGAATCTCCAAACCCTGTCCAGAAAACGGAAACCAGCGAAGCCACAATCACGACAAGGATAAAGTACTGGATCCGGAACGCGAGCCTGGCACTAATATAGGCGATAACGAAGAGCAGGATAAAGGCTGCAAGGTCGATATAAAGGGCAGGATGCTCGGGAAAAAACCACCTCCAGCCAGTCCTGATCCCGAAAATGTACATGGAAACTGCCAGTGCCTGGGAAAGGTAGAGAGGAATCCCTATACTGCCCCCGACTTCAAGCCCAAGAGACTGGGAAATGATGGAAAAAGCTCCTCCAGCCCCTATACGAATATTTGTGGTGATCGAGGAGAGAGAAAGCCCCGTACAGGTTGTGATGGCAAAAGAGATCAGGATGATCAGCCAGGCCCCGAGCAGCCCCGCATTTCCCACGACCCAGCCCTCCCGCAGGTACATGATCACCCCGAGGATGGTAAGCAAGTTAGGAACAAAGACGCCCTCAAAGGTCCCGAACAAAACAGGCTTTGCTTTTTGCTCCTCTACCTGTTCCTGCAGGCTCTTTGTGTCTTCCCCGGTTTCGAGCATTTCGCCTTTGCCTGCTTCAAAAGGTTCATTTTCCAAATTTCTTTGGCCCCCATCGAACTGATAAGCTCGATTGTGCTACTTTTCTCCCCTGTGCTTCCCCATAAAAGTATGGACCGCTATTTAAAAAAAGATTCGGTACTGAAAAAGATTAAAAATTGTTCCAGGATAAAAATCCGGGAAAACCAATTTCAGGATATTTTATGTATCCTTTTATCCGCAAGAGCGAGTATCCCCATCAACCATGAATCGAAATCATGGAAAAAATAAAGGAAACTGGCCTCTCAGAATGAGAAAAACATTTTTGAGAGGAGAAAAGCCCTTATAAGTTTCATTTCCTCTTCCCGGCAGTTCTCTCCAAGCCTAGCTCTGAGCAGGGAGTCAAATTCGCTCTCCAATATTTCCACTGCCGTTTTTATTTGCTGCTGCCTTTCCGGAGGCACAAGCCCTTCAATTTTTCGAACCTTCCCGATAAGCATCAGTCTTTCAAACTGTCCGTAAGCATTTTTTATACTCAAACCTTCGATTTCTGCAATTTCACCGATATTGAGCCCCTGCAAATAGAGTGAATAAGTCTTTTCAAGGGAGGTCACCTCAAAGGAATCCATTTCAAGAGAATCTATTTCAGAAGAGTCTACCTCAAGGTTATCAGACTTGAAAGAATCTATTGTAAAAGGATCTTCTTCGCCAGGCTCAATCTCAAGAGAGCCGTTTTCTGAAAACTCTTCAGAGCAATCCGTTTTGTGTATTTCATCAGATCCGGGAGAATTTCCTTCAGGGTTAATTTCAATAAGGCCCCCGGATGGAGAAGGAGAAGAATCTGCTTCCGACCAATCCTGGATACTCATATCCAGATACCTTACTCTCTTTGCAGGCAAGCTACGAGCTTCGGAAGGGTTTTCAGGAAGGATGCCGGGAGGTAATGTTTCTAATTCATTCTCTTTATCGGCGTCCAGAGCAGAAGTTGCAGGCCCGAGCCCTTCGGTTTTAATTTCGAGTTCTGAAAATGCACTTTTGTAGACCCGGCTCTTTAAGGCTTCCCTCTGTTTCTCAGGTTCAGTTTCGTAATCATCGGAATCTTCAGCTTTCTCTACGGAACCCAAACCGTAGTCCCTGCAGTAATCCTCTATCTCCTTAAGAAAATCATCCCCGTATTTCCGGAGTTTATGGTCCCCCACCCCTGTGATAGAATGAAACTCTTCAGGGCTTTGCGGAAACTTTGCAGCCATCTCCTTCAGGCTGGTATCGGAAAAAATGATGTACGGAGGAAGATTTTTCTTTAAGGCGGTCTGTTTTCTCAGGGCTTTTAGCCTCTCAAAGAGAATGGGGTCATGTTCTGTCCCCGATCTGGAAAGTCCTCCAGACTTTCCTTTTTTAAGAATATCGGTAGCAGTTGAGTATCCATCGGCAGGAGGCTGTACGTTCTCTTCAGCTTTTGCTTTGATTTTGCCTGCAGGGGCTGGCAGGATAAAACTCTCTTCGGCTCCGGGTATAAAACCCTCAGGACAGACAAGCTCAACACTCTCCGAGCCATTCAAAATTTTCCTGCTCATAGAGTTCAGTTTCAGGACAGGGTACTGTGCTCCGCTTACCTCAAGAAGCCCGGTATTCAGCATTTCAGAGGCAAGAGACCTCCACTGTTCCTTTGTAAACTCCCTGCCACTACCATGGGATTTCAGCTTTTCATGGCGGTTTTGCCTGATCTTTTTATTTTTTGAACCTGTGAGCACATCAATAACATAGTTCGTTCCAAAACGCTGGTTCAATTCCTGGATACAGGAGATCAGTTTTCTGGCAGCTTCGGTCCCGTCAAAAGTGTCTTTAGGCCTGAGGCAGGTATCACAGTTCCCGCATGGAACTGAAAGCTCTTCCCCGAAATACTCCAGGAGAGTCTGGCGCCTGCACTTATTTCCTTCGCAGTAGGCTACCATCTGCCTTAACTGCACAAGGGAGATATCTTTTTCTTTCTCATTTGTTTTCTGTGCGATAAAGTATTCAATTTTAAAGCGGTCTCCCCTGCTGAAAAAAAGGATGCACTCGCATGGGCTGCCGTCCCGGCCTCCTCTTCCTGTTTCCTGGTAATAGCTTTCAAGGTTCCGGGGGAGGTCATAGTGGATTACAAAGCGGACATTGGACTTGTCGATCCCCATCCCGAAAGCGATTGTAGCCACTATTATGTCCACGTCGTCTTTTATGAACATCTCCTGGTTTCGGGCACGTTCGGAATCGGAAAGTCCGGCATGATAGGGAAGAGCCCTGAACCCTGCAAGGTTCAGCTTTTTTGTAAGGGTTTCCACGTTATTCCGGCTCTGGCAATAAATGATCCCGGCCTCACCCCTATGCCTGAGCAGATAATCGGTAATCTCGGAAAAAGTATCTTTCTTAGGTCTGACCTCATAGTAAAGGTTGCTCCGGTTAAAGCTGGCAACGTAAGGACCTTTTTCAGAGGCGATATCAAGTCCGAGCTGAGCTACGATATCCTTTCTGACCCTGCCGGTAGCTGTAGCCGTGAGTGCGATAACCGGTACATCAGGAAAACCTGTCTTCGAGTCCCTCAGAAGTTTCAGTTTCCGGTACTCGGGCCGGAAATCATGGCCCCATTCCGAAATACAGTGCGCTTCATCGATTGCAAAAAGGCTAACCTTGCCCTTCTTCAGGAAGGAAAAGGTCCCGGGCATCATGAGCCTCTCGGGTGCAATATAGAGTATTTTCAACCTGTTTTCCAGAAAAGCTGTTTTAACATCCCTGATTTCTCTAGCACTCTGGGTACTGTTCAAGCAGGCTGCAGCAATCCCGTTTGCTTCAAGCCCGTCAACCTGGTCTTTCATAAGGGAAATCAGGGGAGAAACAACAACAGTGACCCCGTCCAGAAGAAGGGCAGGCAGCTGGTAGCAGATTGACTTGCCCCCTCCCGTAGGCATGAGCACGAAAACATCTTTTCGATCCAGGACATCCCTGATAATTTCCTCCTGCAGGGGACGAAAAGCAGTATATCCGAAGTACTGACGGAGTACGGAGTGCATTCTGGCAGACAACAATACCCTGGACTCAAGCTCATTTTTACTATCTTTCAGTACTCCGTAATCAATGCCCATTATCTCATCCCTGAATTTGCAGAACTCGTACTATGCCAGAATATAAAATTTCGGGGGGCTCTTTGAAAGTCAAAGCATATTTCGACGCATTAGTCAAATAAGATATCCCCATGAAATCAATTTACACACTTGCACAATAGTTATACTTATTTGTGAATCTGCAGTGCTGGGATGTTTCAGACTCATCTTATTTAAGTTGCAAGTATGCAGGGTGAAAGTATTTCTTTCGGGATCCGAAAAGTATTCATTGCGTTCAAAAAACTAGAAGAAAATTTCTTTTTAAAAAGGGAGAAATAAAAATATAGAGCTGTTTTACTGAGATGTTTGAGAGCAAAACTCTCGAAAGAAATTTATGTGATGATAGCATTTAACTTAATTGAGAAATCTATCATGTTGAGAGAATACCTCGTTTTTAAAACCGGTGAACTTTGGAGCTACAGTCCGGAAGGCAACAAAAAGGACTGCAGGTCAGGCGACTCGTTTATCCCGAATGTTGAAGAGTTGTTCGCTGAACATGAAGAACGTTCTCGTCCCCCACTCCCATCCCCCGGTACCATAGTACTTGAAGTACCCTGAAAAGGGAAAAAACTTACCTGAATGTAACGATGATGGTGCCTTTTCTCCCTGAGATGATAGGACTTAAGAAGAAAAGGCGAGGCCGCCAAGGCGGAAAAGCAAATGTGGAAGTAAAGAACGGGGGGAATGTAGCGGCTACCAGGTCTCTAACATCAGGCATCCTCAGCGCCTGGGAACAACGCCTGATTAAGAGGTAAGAGAAGGAGGGGGAAGAAATATTGCCGTACATGTCAAGCTTTACTTCCACCATTTGCAAACTTTGTTTTGACTACTGGATTTTGGATTAGACTGTCACCTTGCATCAAGCCGTTTTTATATTCCCTGAGTCCATGTCCATCAATTTCTATATTCCCTGAGTTTATATCCAGCAGAGTTCATCTCCAGTTAATTTTGGCTCCATCCATTTTAGCTCAACGGACTTTAACTCGACGGATTTTAGCTCAACAAATTTTAGCTCAATCGGCCTGGATCAGCCATCATAAACGGGTAAAATCCCGCTAAATGGTGTCTCTTAAGACAAGAGGACATCTCTACAGACACTGTTTATTCTTAGTCAACGATGACCATAAGTAGAATAAACAGCAGTCCAAGCATCAGTACAAACATCAGAGCCATCCATAACTTTAACGCTTTTTCTGCATTCAAAGTTCCAAATCCCCTGTTCTTAATTTGAGATGTACTGATATATAAATGCAAGAACAAATATTAAGAAACACGCTTATTTAGTATCTAGATATATACTATATATCTGACTTTTATATTAACCTGCCGCTTTTTTGGTATTATCTTTAAGTTTTCAGATAAAACTCTAACTTTGCTTACAATCCAAGCTGCCACGTATAAAGAAGGAAATACTTGACAAAGCCATTAAACAACATTTCAGGAAAAACTTATCCGGATAATACTATCTCCTCTAAGAGCCCTGTGGTTCAGAATGGGTAGAAAATTTATACTAATTGATATACTGAGCGGACATACCGAGAAATATACCAAGTTAAATCAAGTCTTTAAAACAAAAATAGAACAAAAAACAAAAATGAATACATCAGAGGAAACTTTCCCGAAGAAGTTTGGGAGGTTTCAAGCAAGACTCCGGAAAAACAAATGCAGAATTTATTTTCCCTTTTTCAAAACTTCCAGTATCCCTTCGACCCTGAAAATAAACCCGGCACTTACAGCATATCTTCCCCGGAAAAGTCTTCTTTAACTATCGAAAACAAAAGCCTTTCAGTTAAATTAAAACCAACACCTGTTTTCTGACCCTGTGTTCTGATGTTTTTTCGCTTAATTTTATTTTTTGTTTTCAATAGATTCTCACGGCTTCAAATCTATAAGTTCTTTTTCCTGTACCAGCAATTCAAGAACGTCAGCCATTCTCTTCTGAGATTCTGCCATGCTTTGCAGAGATTTTGCAATACTTTCAAGCTTATCGATCATTTCATAATCTTCATTAGCCATTCCTATCACCAATTCCTCATTTCTTCGTGATAGCAATGTTTTTGGAAAAGCTTCGTATATAAGAGTAATTTTTTGTTTTTTGAACGAGGTTAGAAGGCAATTATCAGGGCTTAAAAACTCCCCTCTAACTCTCAGAAAAGTTTCTTCCATTGATTCTTTTTGCCTGACTTATCTCTCTGATTTTTTTATTCCCTTCTTGTACTCGTATTTTCAAAAACTTGTGAAAAAAACAAAAGTCTACGCGATCTAAAGATCTTACCCGCCAGTAAGTTACTGACCAGTAAGATAAAAAAGAGATTCCAGGATGGTTCTTGAAAACGACGGATACTATGGAAAAATAGTAAAAACAGGTAAACCCCGGTCTTTAAGAGACAGAGAAATAACTTTAAAAATTATCGGGATTAAAGAGGAAAGAAATCGAAGGATTGCTGACTATACCTTTAAATATCAAAAACCCCATGCACTGACTCATATATCACAATAAAATATAATCAAACCTTAATTATTCTCATACAATTCACCGATCACTATCATTTCTTCAAAGGAAAGATTCACTCAAAGGAGCACTTCAATGGTAAAACCCGAAAAATTCATTCCAAAGGCAATTGAGAAAATCAGTCAGGAGATAAAAGACGGGAACGCGATTATTGCACTTTCCGGAGGCGTGGACAGTTCTGTTTGTGCAGAGCTGGCTTACAGGGCAATAGGAGACAGACTGCAGCCCATCTATATCGACACGGGGCTCATGAGGAAAGGGGAAACCGAGAGGATAAAGCATATTTTCTCGCACATGAACCTGCATGTCGTGTACGCGAAGGACAGGTTCCTCGCAGCCCTAGCTGGAGTTACGGACCCTGAAGAGAAGCGGAAGGCTGTTGGCGAGACCTTTATCCGCGTTTTTGAAGACGAGGCAAAGAAGATTGCAGCCGATTACCTGATCCAGGGCACGATCTATCCTGACAGGATCGAGTCAGAAGGCGGGATCAAGTCCCACCACAATGTGGGAGGGCTACCGAGCGTAATGGACTTCAAGAAAATTGTTGAGCCTATTGAGGACCTTTATAAGGATGAGGTAAGGGAGGTCGCCTGGGCCCTTCAGCTGCCCGAAGAGATCTGCGAAAGGATGCCTTTCCCGGGCCCGGGGCTTGCTGTGCGCATCCTCGGGGAAGTGACTGAGGAGAAGCTTGAGGTAGTGAGGGATGCAAACTTTATAGTAGAAGAGGAGCTCCTTGAGAGGTTCTGTCCCTGGCAGACTTTTGCTGCCGTGCTCGGCAAAGGCACGGGAGTGAAAGGAGACGTCCGGGCTTACGGCTGGATCGTAGCTATAAGGGCTGTAGGGTCGAGGGACGGAATGACTGCAGAAGCCCTCGAACTCCCGTGGGATGTGCTCAAGCACCTGGAAGCCAGGATCACTTCCGAAATTCCGAGAGTAGCCAGGGTAGTGTACGACATCACCCCAAAACCGCCTGCAACTATCGAATTTGAATAATACCGGCAAGTGCAGGACAGGAAAATTGGAAAATATTAACCAAAAGTGAATTCCCAGAAATGAAGCCTATTCAGGCTTCTGAAACTTTTTTTTTGCAAATAATGCAGAAATGCGCAAATCATAAAATGAATATTAATCCATAATAGCGAGTTCTAAGCCCATGTCCCTTAATAAAGCAGTACTGGATATCCGGCAGCGGATTAAAGTAAAACCTTCACCTACGAATGAACCTGCGGCAAGCTGGACCGGAACGGACCTTGTAAATGGGGTTCAAACAAAGACTCTCACTGTGATCTTCAAAAGCGCAGGCTGCCGCTGGGGAAAAGCCGGCGGCTGTACGATGTGCGGCTATGTCTATGACTGCGCAAGTGAGCCACCGTCCCTCGAAGACTACATAGCTCAGCTTGAAAAAGCAATGAGGAAAGCTGAGAAGTTCCCTGAGTTCATGGTCAAGATTTTCACATCAGGCAGTTTTCTTGACGAACAGGAAGTCCTTCCCGAAGCCAGAGATACAATCCTCAAAACCCTTGCAGAAGATCCCAGGGTCACCAAAGTGCTTGTTGAGACCCGTCCTAATTATGTAACAGAAGAGAACGTACAGGCCTGCCTTAGCATCATGAAAGATAAACCTTTCGAACTCGCTTTCGGGCTGGAGACAAGCTCGGATAAGATCCGGAGGGATTCCATTAACAAGGGTTTCACCTTCCAGGACTTTGTCCGTGCGGCAGAAATCGCAAAAAAACAAGGAGTAACCGTAAAAGCCTACCTTATGCTCAAGCCTCTCTTCCTCTCCGAAAAGCAGGCAATGGAAGATATCATACGTTCCATAGACGATGCGGCCCCTTATGCTGATACGATATCCGTCAACCTCTGCAACGTCCAGAAAGGCACCCTTGTCGAAGCCCTCTGGGAAAAAGGTCAGTACCGTCCTCCCTGGCTCTGGAGCATAATTGAAATACTCCGGAAGGCAAAAGCTGCCCACCCTGAGCTCCCCCTGATGTCCGACCCTGTCGGAGCAGGCTCAAAACGCGGCCCCCACAACTGTAAAATCTGCAGTTCTGAAGTTGCCGATTCTCTCAGGACTTTTTCACTCACCCAGAATCCTGCAGATCTCAGTACAAAAGACTGTGAATGTAAAGAACTCTGGAAAAAAGTCCTGGAAATCGAAGATTTCACTTATGGGACGCAAATTTTAGACTGAAGCCGCGGAAAATTTCTGGAAAATTTCTGCTTGGAAAAAATCCGTTTTTATTTAAGCTGAGCGGGAATCCTGTACCTGGCCATCATGAGAAGGTCAGCGTACTCCCCGTCCTTTATTATTGAATATTTCTTTTTTCCTTCAAGCTCAAACCCGAATGAATTATACAGGTGAATTGCTCTTTCGTTGTCAGAAGTGACATCAAGCTCGACCCTTACAAGCATAAGCCAGTTATCTGCAAGGTCCAGGATATTTTCCAGCAGCTTTTTTCCAATTCCCTGACCCTGAAATTCGGTCCTTACCATCATGCCAAGGCAAGCTGTATGCCTTTGCCTTGCACTTTTGAAGGGATGGACTCCCACCATCCCTACGACCTTTCCATCAAATTCGGCTACCAGTACATGGTCATCGCTTCCCAGACTCTTGAGGAAACCTTCGGTAAAGGCAACGGTTTCGGTTGCCAGGGCAAGTGTATTCGCCCTGACATCTTCCTGCCTTCTCATTTCATTAATGTCCTCAGAGTCGCTTAACCTGACAGGCCTGATAAGTAAATCCATGGTTACTCTCGCCCCGGAGTTTTTTACTTTTGCCGGCAATTAAAGCCATTGGGAACCTGTTTTCACACCGGCGGGTGGTCCGGCCCATAGAGCATGGTTCCTACTCCGCCGTCTGTGAAGAGTTCAAGAAGCATGGAGTGGGAAACACTCCCATTTATGATATGGGCTCTCTCTACTCCGCTTTTAACCGCAACAGCAGCGCCTTTGATTTTGGGGATCATGCCCCCGCTGATAATTCCTTCCTCGATAAGGGGATCAATTTGATCCAGATTTACACGGGAGATGCGGCTTTTCGGGTCTTTAATGTTTCTCAACAGACCGGAAACATCGGTCATAAGGATCAATTTTTTAGCTTTCAAAGCTGCTGCAATGTCTCCCGCAACCGTATCGGCATTAATGTTCAGGGCATTGCCTTTCGAGTCCACTGCAATCGGAGAGATGACAGGGATATAACCTTTTTCAAGCATTATATGGAGAATTTCCGGGTTTATGACCTCACTTTCCCCGACCCACCCTATATCCACTTCAGTTTCCACGCCATCGACAATTACACGTTTTGCAGCCTGTTTGTGACCAAGGATCATTCGTCCGTCGTAGCCTGTAAATCCGACACCTTTGCCGCCGAAGATCCCGATAAGGGATACAATCTTTGTGTTTATGTTCCCTACCAGAACCATCCTGGCAATTTCCATAGTTTCGTCATCTGTAATGCGAAGCCCCTGGAAAAATTCAGCCTTTTTGCCCATGCGCTCCATTTTTTCAGTAATTTCAGGGCCTCCGCCGTGTACGATAACTGGTTTGATCCCCACATAACGCAGGAGAACGATATCCTTTATAATGTCCTCCATGATCTGGGCGCTGACCATTGCGTTTCCACCCACTTTGATAACCATGATTGAATCATAGAACTCCTGCATATAAGGCAGGGCTTCGATAAGCACATTCTCTCTTTTGAGTTCCATGATTTAGGAATCAGAAAATCTCTTTTTAAACTTATCGTTGAACATCCTGGGTACAGGCCCGGAGGAATCCTGTAAAAAACAAATTTATACAAAACTTCTTAAAAATCTGGGAAGGGATGAAGATTATGAGAATTATAGAATTGAGGCACGGAAATTATGGAAAAATTATAGAAAAGAAACATGAAAATTAAGAAATAAGCCAGCCCGGATAGTGCAAAATTAAGACCTGTCCAGGCTAATTCCGCATCTAGATATCAAAAAGAAAATAAAGAACCCCGATTTACAGGGCATATGAGTAATATAAGTTTATTCGATTTTTTCGATCTTTTCTTTCTTGACAAAGGGCTTGCTGATTTTCTCAGGCATCCAGTCAGGCCTATTTTTGGGGGCTGCGACAAGTTCCTTCCATGCCTTGAAAACGTGCACCTTCTTTGTCCCGCGTTCTCTGAGGCGGATGACATCCGGTTTGGATTTAGTACCGGAACCCCGGTTTGCAGCTTTCAGAGCAGCCTGCCGAGGCTGTTTTCCAGTGAAAACTCCATGCTCATTGCCTTCTTCGTCTCGTAAAACAAAATTTCTTGTGTTGGACATAAAGGTCACCTCGCAAATTGTATTGCTAGACACTGATTAAATTTTAAAGTATATAAAATCTTTCTTCAGGATGTTGCCTTTAGTTATTGGTTTATCAAAAAAGGTGCATAATTTATACGGGGCATATAAACTAAATTTGTTTAGATTGTTAAAAACATGGGAAATATTTAAATATTTATTCTTTGTTGAAAATTTGCCCAAAAATATGATTCAGGAAAGGGGTTTTAGATACTCTTAAAAAATATATTTCATTGTACTTTTGGAAAAGACCCCCAGGAAAGCACAAACTTTACATGCTATTACTTCTTATGGTCACTATATTTTTCCAAATGCATATAATAGAATTATGTATTTGTTAAGTATTGATTCTACAAAATAGTTACAAATCAAGTACACACTCATCTTTTCACGGATCTGGTTAAATATGGAACACTGTACTTTCAACCTCCCGGATGTCCAGGCCAGCAAACCAAGCATAGCTATCAACCTCACCCGTGTTGGGGTAACAAACATGAAAAAGCTGGTTGAAATCAAACGAAAAGACAAGCGTCCGATAGTGCTGATTTCAACTTTTGATGTCTTTGTTGACCTGCCTTCAGACCGCAAGGGAGCAAACCTCTCAAGGAACTTCGAAGCTGTAGACGAAGTGCTGGAGAAGGTGCTCAGTACACCGGTATATGAAATAGAACAACTATGCAGCGATATCGCACACAATCTACTTGGCCGCCACGAATATGCAAATCAGGCCGAAGTAAGAATGAAAAGCGAATATATGATAAGGCGCGCCTCTCCTTCAACGGGCATCAAGTGTCAGGAAGTCGTTAATATCTTTGCCGAAGCTTCGGCTGTAAGGGGTGACGGCGACAAAGACTACTTTGATGTGAAAAAGCTCATAGGAGCCGAAGTGGTTGGAATGACTGCCTGTCCCTGCGCTCAGGAAATAATGAGAGATAAGGCTGCAAACGAGCTGGCTGAACTTGGAGTTGACAGGGATACAATTATAAAATTCCTGGAAAAAGTGCCAATGGCAACCCACAACCAGCGCGGAAGAGGCATTATCTCGATCAAGGTAGCACACGATTTTGATGTTTCCCTTGAAAGCATAATCAAGATCATCGAGCGCTCTATGAGTTCAAGCGTCTATGAAGTTCTGAAACGCGCAGACGAAAAGGTTGTCGTGGAAACCGCTCACATGAACCCGAAGTTCGTGGAAGATTGTGTAAGGACAATGGCAGACAATATCGTAAAAGAGTTCCCGAATCTTCCCGATAATGCTGTAATCACTATCAAACAGATTAACGAAGAGAGCATACACAGGCACAACGCTTTTGCCGAAAGGGTTGCCCTCATGGGAGAACTCAGGAGCGAAATCAACCAGTAAAAAGGTAACCAACAAAAAAGGTAACCTTCGCTGAGCGATCAGCAAACTTAAATTCTTTTTTTATTTTTCAAACTCAGGAGTCTCTATAAAGTCTTTCCGGGCTTTACCGGAGGCCTTTGAAGTTGAGACCACACAAGCTTTATTAGAGGGCCTGAATAACCTATTAGCAGTTATTTGTATGTAAAGAAACCTGTATGTAAAGAAACGGACTTGCAGGGCCTAAATGCCAGTGTCCTGGAAGCCCTCGAGGTGAAAGCATGGCTGATGCTGAGGAAATCACAGCAGTCGGGCGCAACAAAAAACCCATCCGAGTGGGAAATGCTGTCAAATACGTAAATAGCGATACGGTGAGCAGGGTCAGCGAGATCAAAAAGGACGAAGAAGGAAATGTTTGGGTCCTGCTCGAAAGTACCGAACTCTGGTACAGAGAAGAAACTCTGGAATATACGGACCTCAAGCCCACAGAAAAGAGAGAACAAAGGGAATTTACCGCCGAAGAACTGGAAGAAAGGTTCAGGAAAGAAAGGGAAACGATGCAGACCTTTGATCTTGGAAAAGCCGGAGGAGGAGGGGCAGGAGGATAATTCTTCCTCTCTGTACCTTATTCCTCGACTCCTCATCTATCGTTTTTTATTTTACCTTTTTTCTTCAAACACTTTTGCACTGCGCAACTGTTAGTTCACTTTTCCTGCATTTTCATCCGCTGTGCAAGAATACATTTTCCGCCGTGTCTGCCGCCAAGCGGCTGTTGAGGTATTCCCAGGGAATTCATGCAGCGCGCCATGACAGCCGCACCTCTGGCAAGCCCGTCATCCACAAAGACCACTCTCTCATCGATTTTGGGAGCGAGGTTCATGTTCTCAAGGCAGCTCAGGATTAATTTAGGCTTGTTCCCGGTAATCCCTGCCCTGCCTGTAATTCCGATAGTTGTATCTTCAAAAATGAGCCCTTCTTTCTTTGCGACCTCTATAAGCCTGCATACTACTCTGGCCATTACCTCGTCAATGACGGCATAAACAATAGGCAGTCCATGACTTTTACAGATCTCCAGGCCTATTGCGCTCAATTTTCCCATGTTTGACCCGTTTTCCCCCACATCACAGCCTATAAGAGTTACCCCGATCTCCTCGGCTGCATCAGGCCTGACAGGGACGCTGCCGTACCTTTTTCTATCTGCCGGGACTCTTTCGATAATTATGAGCTCATCAATGCGCTTTGCATAATCTTCTATAGCTTTGGCCTTCATCTTCAAAGTAAGGAAAGAAGGGGGTTTCTGTTTCTCAAAAACTTCAAGAGCAGTGCCTACCCTGGAATCAACAATTTTCGAGCCCCGGATAATGGCGTCAGGAATTGCTCCTGCATAACCGCAGAAGTTTCCGATTGTTTTTGCATACGGCAGGTCAGGGCTTGTAATCCTGCCATCAAGGGTCGTCCCGAAGTCAATTGAGATACAGGGATTCCTGAAATCGACATCTGTCAGTTTAGCCGCTTCCTTGATCCCTGCTGTTGCAAGCTCTCCTTCCATTTCGTTTGCAACAATTTCAACACCAGTAGAGCCGATTGGAGGCACAACACCGGCTACAGCCCCGTCAAAGATGACTTTTTCCAGTTTACTGTATTTCTGGAGCTTTTTAGAGATATTCGAGATGGACATTGGAGGAGTCATGTTCTTTGGGGGGACACCTGCCATCAGACACCCGTCTGCCAGGGCTTTGATAAATTCGCCCACTTCCTCAGGGGAATCAAAACCTGCAACGACACCTGTTGAACGCACTACAAAGTTAAGATCCGTCTTTATATCCAGGCTGGCTTTTTCCAGAGATTCGGTCAGGGTGCCCTTCACCAGTTCCGCAACGGATTCGCGCGTAAGCTCCACCCCCGTAAGCGTTCTTCCGAATATTACTTCCCCGGATTTTGGAGGACGGACATCCCTTGTCATCCTTACAACCTTATTTATGATATGAGTCCTGCCAGTATCCATGTTGGTAGCTGTAAGGATACATTTGGTAGTTGTGTTTCCGACTTCTACGGAAGCCACAATAAAGAACGGTTTTGATTTGAGGTCGATCAAACGAACCTGAGGAGATTCTGCAATTCTGGGTTTAAGAGCCATTTTTTGTACCTTCCTGAGGGTCTGTAATTAAATTCAACTAGGAGATAAATTATTTTTCAGGTTTAATTTGAAAAGATAATCTAAACTTATTTGAAGGTTATTCGAGTTTATCCGAAAATTATTCAAGTTTATTCAAAGGTTAATTCGAACTTATTCGGAAATTATTCAAGTTTATTCGAAGATTAATTCAAAAGCTTATTTGAAGATTAATTCAAAAGCTTATTTGAAGATCATCAAACTTTTTACTAAAGCCGATGAAAGTGAATTGAAAACATCATTTTGAAGTCGAGATTTGAGTATAGGATACTTCCAGAGTGCTGTTTCTTCAGAATTCTGTAAAGAGGTCTAACAAGACCACAATTTATCTGAAGTTTGAAGAAGGTATTAACCAGAGCCTATAATAACCTTTGCAAAAAAGGTTGAAGTAGTCAACTCATTTCGATTTCAATTTTGTTTTTACCATTATATAAATCGTAACAAGATTATGTAATCGGGTTATGTAATCGGGTTATGTAATCGAGTTATGTAATCAGGTTATGTAATCGAGTTATGTAATCGAGTTATGTAATTGGGTTATGTAATCGGGTTATGTAATCGGGTTATGTAATCGAGTTATGTAATCAGGTTATGTAATCGAGTTATGTAATCGAGTTATGTAATTGGGTTATGTAATCGGGTTATGTAATCGGGTTATTATACTCCTGTCCTGACAGTGAAACAGTCTATATCCAGAGTTAAAATAATTTTTTTCCATTAAAGGCATTATTCCTGCTTACCATCACCTCGTCACTTTCTTCCGATGCCGGTCTTTTTTTTGTTTACAACGGATTTCATACAAATTTATGTTTTTGAAGTCTTAGCGTCATTATCAGGCAATTTCGGGTCCCGCATACCAGTAAGATTAAATTGCAACACATAATTATAAAGAGTATAAATTATAAATGATAGGGTTATAAAAATGTGCATATTTATTACATTTTTCGCGTAAACCTGAATTGGAGGCCATTAATGCCACTGGATCCCATCTGCAAGAAAATAATACCTGAAAACAGTGAATACATTTCGGACTACGGGGGAAAAACCTACTATTTCTGCAGTCCCGAGTGCAAGCAGAAGTTCGATGTACTTGAAAAGAGTGTCATCCGGCTCAAGCGAAACCTGAGTGAAAAGGAAAAGATTTCCTTCGGAAAACTGAAAAAAGATATAATAAAACCGGGAATCTGCACCCTCTGCGGAGCCTGCGCATCAAGCTGTGAATACATAACCATTGAAAACGAAGCCCCAAAACTGGTCGGCCCCTGCAAAGCCTGCGGGGTTTGCTACTACCAGTGCCCAAGGACAATCACCACCGAAGAAGGACTGATAGGAAGCTTCCGATATGCCTACGCCGCAAAATCTGCTATTCCCGAAATGAAAGGTCAGGACGGGGGAGTTGTGACCTCTCTCCTCCTGTATGCCCTGGATGAAGGCCTGATCGACTGCGCCGTGGTCACAACCCGCTCAAAGGAAGAACCCTGGAAACCCATACCCAAAGTAGCCAAAACCAGGGAGGAGATTCTTGAAAGCGGAGGGAGCATCTACTCCCATTCAATGACTCTTGAAGCCCTGATGAGTGCAATCAAGCAGGGTATGCATAGCATTGCCTTTGTGGGAACAAGCTGCAACATCGACGCTGTCACAAAGATGCAGAAAAGCTCTTACGGCTTACTGCACCTCTTCATGCGGGCAAAAATCCTGAAGCTGGGCCTCTTCTGCATGGACACCTTCGCCTATGAAGGAATTAAAGCTGTACTGGAAAGCTACGGGATCACACTCGAAAATGTAGAAGCCATGAAAATCCGAAAGGGGAAGTTCGAAGTTACACTGAAAGACGGAAAAGAGCATGTCCTGGAGCTCAGCGACTTCGATGAATACCGGAGTTCCTCCTGCCAGTTCTGCACAGACCTGGCCTCTGAAAACGCAGACATCTCCTTTGGCGGCGTGGGCAGCCCTAAAGGCTGGACCACAGTCCTCGCCCGCTCGGCCATAGGTCACGAAATCTTCAACGAAGCCGTAGATAACGGTTACATCGAAGCCCGACACCTCACCGACGAAGAACTCGAAAAAGTCCTCAACCTCGCAAAAATGAAGAAAGTACAGATGTATGCACTCCACATGAGGCAGAAAGTGTAAGAAAAGTGGAACAGAAGCTATTTTTTAGATAGAGCAAAAATATAGAAAGAATAGCTCCTTCACTTTTTAACCCGCTTGAAAAGAGAGTCCCGATATGGGATTCTCTAAACTACTTCTAACAGGAAAAGAGCCCGAATAGAGTCTTTCCAGATAGAAACCTGATACACTTCAACAGATCTCTGGAGACCTGATACACTTCAACAGATCTCTGGAGAAAAGACACCTGTTTAATGGTTCTAATCTTTTTTGTTGAATACAATTTCGGGGATGATTTCAGTGGTCAAACAGTAATAACACGGACAACGCTGCTTTGCGATCTCATTAAATCTTTCGATTTCTTCCATGCTCATTTCCGAGTCGATTACGATTTCGAATTTAATACATTCATATACAGGAATTGCAGGCTCCTTGAAAATTCCAAAACTTGCACTTAGATCCATGTCAGCCCTGACCTTTATCTTTAATTGATTGAGCACTATACCTTCCATTGCAGTCCATTTAGCGAAAGAAGCGGCAAAACAGGACACTATTCCATACAGGCCATACTGGACAGGGTTGGGGGCAGTCCCTCCGCCTCCGAGAGCTACAGGTTCATCCGATTGAATCAAGAACTCTCCCCCATTTTCAGAACGTATCTTTGTGGAAAATTGAGGCCCGGTCTTGCCTATCTCCCAGTTCCCTTCAAACTCAATCACTTTTTTAGTTTTTGAAGGATCGTTTCTTACCTTTTGAAGGGTCTCACTAAATTGATCCACTGCTACTCTATTTATTATCACTTTTCCACCTCGTTCCCGAATTTTTGGAATCTTCGGGATTTCAGGGTAATTCCATGAGATTAAAACCGATCTACGTGGACGGAGGAATCAATAAATTTGCAGATATGAATTTGCAGAATATTGCCGCAGGATATTTCCAGGCGTACTTCTAGCCAGTATGAAAATAATCAGAATTGAGTATAGCAGAAGAATAAGTAAGGAGTAACAGTAACTAAATGATTGTCAGTATTTCAATTTGGTCTGAAAAAGAGAACATTTACGGCAAATTATATTGAAAAATACTTCCCCGCGTACCCTCCGAGATGAGAATAGGAAGAATATATTTATTTCATAAACTGTTTCTATTATGGATAACTAACGGCATTCCATTTCGTATTATTCTATTTTTGAGGAATTTTAATGATCACAAAAGAGGATGTAGAACACATAGGCTGGCTTGCCCGCATTGAGATCAGTGAGCAGGAAACAGTCGAGTATATGGAAAAACTTAACTCAGTTTTGGAGTACTTCGGGCAACTCGATGAGTTGCCGACCGAAGAGGTTTCTCCAACATACCATGTCGCTGAGATCCATAATGTATTCAGGGAAGACGTGGTGGAAGAATGCCTTTCGCAGGAAACCGTTCTTGCAAACACCGAACACAAACAGGATGGGGCTTTCAGGGTCCCGAGGATCGGCTGAGGAGATGTTTTGATGGCAAAATGGATGAGTGTTGCACAGATTAAAGAGAAGATCAGGGAAAGCTCAGCCGAAGAAGTAACAGCCGGATACCTCGAAGTTATCGGAAAGAGCAAAATCAACGGTTATATAACGGTTTCCGATAAATCCCTCGAACAGGCAAAAAAGATCGATGTTGAAGGACACGAGGGCCCCCTTGCAGGCGTGCCAATCGCGATAAAGGATAACATTTCCGTAGTCGGGCTGCCAAACAGCTGCGGCTCGAAAATCCTTGAAGGCTATGTCCCTCCTTTCAATGCTCATGTAATCGAAAAGCTTCTTGCTGCCGGAGCCGTAGTCCTTGGAAAAACCAACCTGGACGAGTTTGCGATGGGGTCATCTACGGAAACCAGCTACTACGGACCAACTGCAAACCCCTGGGACCTTGAGAGGGTACCTGGCGGCTCTTCCGGAGGCAGCGCAGCAGTTGTTGCAGCCGGAGAAGCTCCTTTTGCTCTGGGTTCCGATACAGGCGGATCCGTACGTTGTCCTGCAGCTTTCTGCGGGGTTGTAGGGCTTAAACCGACCTATGGGGCAGTTTCAAGGTATGGGGTTGTAGCTTACGCAAATTCCCTTGAACAGGTCGGACCTCTCGCAAACAACGTGGAAGATATTGCAGTCCTGATGGATGTCATAGCCGGTTACGACCGGAGAGATTCCACTTCCATTGACAGTAAAACCGAATACCGGAAAGCTCTTATTGACGATGTGAAGGGCCTGAAGATAGGGGTTCCGAAAGAGTTTTTCGGAGAAGGCATTCACCCGGGCGTAGAAAAAGCCGTATGGGACGCAATACACAAATTTGAGGACCTGGGAGCTACCTGGCAGGAGGTCTCGATGCCCAACATAAATTACGCCCTTGCTTCATATTATATCATTGCAATGAGTGAAGCGTCCTCAAACCTTGCCCGCTTTGACGGAACGCGTTACGGGTTCAGGGAGAGCGCCGAAAACTGGCATGCAATGGTCTCAAAGACCAGAGCCGAGGGGTTCGGAACCGAAGTCAAGAGAAGAATTCTCCTCGGGACCTATGCGCTTTCTGCAGGCTACCATGACAAGTATTACCTCAAAGCCCTGAAGGTAAGGACGCTTGTTAAGCAGGACTTTGATAAGGCTCTCTCGACAGTTGACCTGCTTATGGCTCCGACCATGCCGAACCCTGCTTTCAAGATAGGGGAAAAAATTGAAGACCCGCTTACCCTCTACCTCTCGGACGTAAACACCTGCCCGATCAACCTTGCAGGCGTGCCTTCAGTTTCCGTACCCTGCGGCTTTACCGAAGGACTGCCGGTGGGGCTCCAGATAATGGGCAAACCCTTTGACGAGCCGACTGTCCTGCGTGCAGCCTACACTTTCGAGAAGAATACCGATTACCACACAAAGAGACCTCCGGAGGTGGCGTAAATGGTCTACGAAAACCCTGACGGCATAAGGATCGGGCTTGAAATCCACGTCCAGCTTAACAAACTCAAGACCAAAATGTTCTGCGGCTGCTCTACCGATTACCACAATGCTGCCCCAAACACCCACACCTGTCCGGTCTGTCTGGGCCTGCCCGGAACACTTCCGGTCCTGAACAAAAAAGTCGTGGAAGCAGCAATAAAGGTAGGGCTTGCCCTTGAAGGAGAGATTGCAGAAGAGACCCAGTTCCACAGAAAGAACTACTTCTACCCTGACTTACCAAAAGGTTTCCAGGTCACCCAGTATGATTTCCCCATTGTTAGCAAAGGGAAAGTTGTAATCGAAGGCGAGGACGGGGAGCACGTGGTAGGGATTACTAGAGCCCACATGGAAGAAGACCCCGGAAAGCTTGTGCATATAGGGAGCATCGAAAAGTCCAAGGGTGTCCTTATAGACTACAACAGGTCAGGTATGCCCCTGATCGAAACCGTTACCGAGCCGGATATGAGGAGCCCCAAGGAAGCCAGAAGGTTCCTTGACAAGTTCAGAAACATCCTTGAATACCTGGACGTCTTTGACGGAAACCTTGAAGGGGCTATGCGTGTCGATGCAAACGTCTCAGTCCACTGGGGAACCAGGGTTGAGGTCAAGAATATTTCTTCCCATAAAGGAGTGGAAAGAGCTCTCCTCTACGAGATCATGCGCCAGAAGAACGTGATCCGTCGCGGAGGAAAAATCGTGCAGGAGACCCGCCATTTCGACGAAGGCCGTGGCGTAACGCTCTCAATGAGGACCAAGGAAGAGGCAGAAGATTACCGTTATTTCCGTGAGCCTGACCTTATGCCCATGCGTGTAACGGACTGGATTCCTGCAATCAAAGAAACCCTGCCCGAACTTCCGGACGCCAAACGTGCCCGCTTCATGGAGCAGTACGGCATTACGGATATGCATGCAAGAGCCCTTACCTCCAAGATCATGCTCGCCGACTTCTACGAAGGAGTCTGTGCAAAAGGTGTTGACCCGAAGATTGCCGCCACCTGGACCGCCGACGTTTTCCTCGGTGAGCTGAACTACCGCGACCTTGCGATCTCCTCCTACGACGGCAAGACAATCGGCTTCATCCATGCAAAAGACCCTGAAGTAGAAAACTCCTTCAAGGGCTCGGATATGGTAGAACTGGTCACCCTTTTTGCCGAAGGCAAGATAAGTGACAGGGCTGCAGTTGAAGTCATCCGTACAATTCTGGACGGCACGGAGGAAAAGACCCCCTCTCAGATCATCGAAGAAAAAGGCCTCTTCAAAGCCGAAGACGACCTGGTCACAAAAGCTGTTGCCGAAACAATTGCCGAAAATGCTGCCGCAGTGCAGGACTACCTTGGAGGAGCAGAAAAGTCTCTGAACTTCCTCGTAGGACAGGTCATGAAAAAGACAAAAGGCACGGCAGATGCAAAGACTGCACGCGAACTTATTCTCAAGGAACTTAAAGGGTAACCCACCAGGGCTTACCTTTTTGATTTTCTTTTTCAATACTTTTATTTCATTTTTTTAGCTTGATTTCTGTAACTAGATTTCTGTAACTTGATTTCTGTAACTTGATTTTTGGATTTTATTCCAGTCTCTGATTTTTAATAAAGGTCGGGCCTGCGGTCTTCTAGAATGGAGCCTGTTTGCCTTATTTCCCTTGCCTCTTCAGGGTCGATTTCCCCGATGAGGACACATTCCTCTTTTCCGGCTTCTGCCAGGACGCGACCCCATCCGTCAGCAATAAAAGAGCCGCCGGGATATATAGAATACCTGTCTCTTCCCACCCTGTTGCAGGCGATATGTGGCAGCTGGTTTTCAATTGCCCGTGAAAAAGACATAATGCGCCAGGGATATATGTAAAAGTCAGGGATTTCGGCAGCTGAGACCAGCAGATCCGCTCCCTCAAGAGCCAGTTTTCGGGCAACTTCCGGATACCTGAGTTCATTGCAAACTATGAGCCCTATGGAAAGCCCGTGTTTTTGCAGCCTGATGGAAGCTATGCTGTCACCGGAAGCAAAATGCTCCTTTTCAGGGCCGTAAAGCTGGACTTTTCGGCGGATACCGACTAGCTTTCCAGACTCTATGCAGAAGCCGAGGTTGTACTGGGAAGGAACATTCTTTTCTGAACTTATTACGTTCTCATCTCTTTTTTCTATCATTGAACCTGCAAGAATACAGTCGTGTTCTCTGGAAAAGGCACGGAGAGCTTCGAGAGTGAGCCCGGAAGCGGTTTCAGCCACATCTCCTATGCGGTCATAACAAAAGCCGGTTGAGAAAACTTCCGGAAAGACGAGAAGCTCAGCTTCTTTTGCAACTGCTTCTTCTGCAAGGGAGAGGGCACGCTCAAGGTTTTCCTTTTTCGAGCAAAGTGAGATATTCATCTGGATACAAGCGGCTTTCATAATCGTCTCCGCCATTCATGAAGTATATCATGAAGTATAATTATTTAGATACTTTGTGAGGTTATTTTATTTTCCGATTTTAGATTAAGGTTTTGCGCTCCGGCATTTACTTTCAGTATTTACTTGGGATCCGGGGTATAGTAGTGGTGATCCGGAATCCAAATAACTGCTGCAGGCAGCACTTTGATTACTATGTATCCGGATATCTATACGAAACAATAAAAAATCATGAAAACTTTTCGTAGGCAAAATATAAGGCATGTGAATCTCAAAATAAGCCTGAAGAAAAAAGCTGTCTGCAAGAGAAAGAGCTTAACCATTACTGAATTATGAACTGAACATGAAGGAGGAAAACATCACGGAAGAACCAGTTTCTGATTTTCGATTCCACGCAACGACCCTTATCTTCAAGCTCCGGGACTTCTTTTTCCCCCGCAGGAAAATCCTGGAAGAGGCCGGAATAAAGCCCGGTTTCAAAATTCTGGATTACGGCTGCGGATCGGGTTCTTATATCCGTGATGCCTCCGAAATGGTAGGCTCTTCAGGAAAAGTCTATGCTCTGGATATCAACCCTGTTGCTCTTGAGATGGTCCAGCACTTAGCTTCGATAAAACAGCTAAAAAACATAGAAACTATCCTTTCCGATTATGATACGGGTCTACCCAGCGGAAGCCTGGATACAGTCCTCTTCTATGATACTTATCATTCCCTGAACAAACCGGAACTTGTTATGAAGGAGTTGCACAGAGTTTTGAAACCAGAAGGAACCCTTTCTTTTAGCGACCACCAGATGAGAGAAGAAGAAATCATGGAAAACGTAACCCGGAAGAGGTTATTCAAGCTGAAAAAGAAAGGCAAAAGGACATATTCCTTTAAAAAGGACGGGAATTAATTCAGGTACATGCGCGTACCTGGAGATCTATAACCCAAGAACAAAGAAATAAAACAAAAAAATAAAAGAGAGAAATGAAAGAATCGGAACGCAGGAGAAGCACAGAGCTTACGGGTCAGGAGATAATTTTCTGTAAATTTTCACTTTTAACGTGATTCGACTTCCATCACCTTCTTTTGAGCATAAGAAGGAGCTGGTGCAAATCACTGTAAAGGGAAGATCGATTTACATTTAGGAGGTTGGTTTGTTGGATTTTTGGAGGTTAGTTTAATAAAATAGCTAGATATTTCGTAGGATGGTTATATAATGTTTTAATGAATTCCCTGACCTATTTACAATGCGCCATTTCCCGGTTCACTTTTCGAGTTCACGCTCTTGTTGCCGGAATGACCCCAAGGCTTTCCATGATTCTCATTTCTGCCGGGGTGACAAACGTACCATTGCCGAACAAAAACCCACGCAAGATGGGTTTTGGAGCCACTACCTCTACTTTTTCTTTCATATTCTGGATCTCCTTTTCTTGTATTGGGATTTCCTGTCCATCACAGGAAGCCCGGAATCCTATTACCGTGTTTTAGTATAAATAATTTTCTCCTGAACGGGACGGACAGCCAGATCTGACAAAATCCCCATAAAAATAGACTGAAACTTTCCGGATTCAGAAAGACGGACATAAAATTCCGAATTACGGACACAAATCAAATAGTTTCATTTCATGGAGAGTTGGTATTCGCCCTGAAAAACCGACTTAAAAACCTATCAAAAACATATTAAAAAACTATTCGAAAGACCTATTCAAAAACTATTCAAGAACTATTCAAAATTATTCAAAAAAAGGAAAAAAGGAGGAAAAAAGGAGGAAACAAGTCAGGACTGTGAGACTTACTGCCTCCCCTTAAATTTGACTCCTCTTAAAACAATAAGCTATGCTGGCCAGAGAGAAAACAGCCAGAAATCCTCCGAAACCAGAACTTGCTGCAGCTTCACTGCTGGCAGATGCAGGTGTTTCTGCTTCAGCCGGGACTTCAGATGAAGTTCCGTAGACCTCTTCACTATTTTCACTGGAGGTTTCGGTTATTGCTTTTGTCTGAGTGCTATTATCTTCCTGTATCTGAACATTGCCGGAAGCAGCGGATGAAGTATCGGTTTCTGCAGTTCCGGTTGCAGTTCCTGTTGCAGTTCCGGTTGCAGGACTTTGTTCTGCAAGAATGACTGTTTTTGCCGGGTAGATCACGTACCCCCCATTACTTCCTTTTCCCGCATCCGAGGTCTTGAAATACCACTCGTCTGTAATATTGGTCTTGCTGTCAGCATCGACATTAATTGTTATTGCGTCAGAATTTGACATTACTATCAGGTTTTCAAGAGCCTGGTCTACTTCGAATTTGCCAAACTCGTCCCCGGATTCAATGGAAAGAGGCTTGTCCTTATCTATCAGCCAGGTGTACTTGAACACTGCAAAATCGGTATCCGCACTTGCAAAAACAGAATCCACAAAGGTAACGAAATAAATATGTGTGTCATTGTCCCCGAATTCGGCATCTGCTGTAAATATCCTGTCATCTATCGTGCCGTCCATGGAGATTACCGCAGTATCCAGTTCCTTACCATTCTTGTAAAGCGAAAAATAGCATTTGTTGCCGTTAACATCAATCCCGTTCAGAATAAGGCTGTACCCACCGGCAATATCCCAGGTCTCCCCTGCTTTGAGGGTTTTCTTGTCGCTGGCATCCTGCTGGTACAGCATCTTGGCAAGATGCGTTGCATCATTGTCAATAGTACAGTAGGGTTTACCAAAGAGATGCATCATGTAAAAGAATGATAGCTTTGTTACATTTTCTTCTTCGGAGAACACCTTATACTTCGAAGGAAACTGTTTGGTAGTATAAAAAAGTTCACCTTCATCGATTGTGCTGGCTAAAGGATTATCTTTCCCGAGGGCAGGGCCGTTTCCTTTGTCCTCAAAATAAAGGTGCTCTCCAGCCCCGCTAACGTAATTACTATACTTATTTGCATTGAAGCCAAAAGCCGGGAAGGTTCTGAAATCCCATGAGATATTCTGGGAATCCGTGCTTCCTGTATCAAAGGGAGTGCCCCTGATTTCAACCGATGCAGCGGTACACGTTCCTACCAACGTAAGGATTAATGTTAGCACAAAGATAGCCAGAGCTACGGATTTAAATCTTATTAAGTTCATAAAAATTCTCCACTAATTTTTAATTTTTGTATTCCTATGTTCAGACTTTTATCGTGAATGTAAAATTAAGGTGACTGCACCTCTTTCTGTTATTCAGAAGTTTGTCCAGTGCGTTGATTAATTCACAATATCTTGATTTAGTTTCAGTTAGTTTCAGTTAGTTTCAGTTAGTTTCAGTGTATTATTTCCCCTCAAGGGCAGGCACACTTTTCTTTTCATATCTTCAATTTCCCGGACAGCTACCTTTACCCCATAGACCGAGGACATCATCTTGCCGGTTACAACCGTTTCAACCTCTCCAAGCGCAATCAGTCTACCTCCTGAAAGGGCTGCGGCTCTGCTGCCCACCAGGAAAGCATGGTCGGGCATGTGGGTATTCATCACAATAGACATCCCCAGGGAAGCGAGTCTCTGCACCGTTTCCAGTACAAGGACCTGGTTCCCAAAATCAAGGTGGGAAGTCGGCTCGTCAAGCAAAAGCAGAGAGGGCTTCTGGACAAGAGCCCGGGCTATCAGGACCATCTGGCTCTGCCCACCGCTGAGACTGGCAACCGGCCTTTCCGCAAGCTCCGAAAGTCCAACCACTGCAAGAGACTCCCTTGCAAGCTCCACATCTTCAGCACGGGGGGATGCAAACATGGAAAGATGAGGAGCCCTGCCCATTACCACGAAATCCAGCACGGTAAAAGGAAACACAACCTCGTTCTGCTGGGGTACGTAACCTATATGCCGGGCAATTCCCTTTGCCCCCAGAGAAGCCGTGTTCTCTCCCAGAATGCGGACAGACCCGGAAGCAGGTTTGAGAATCCCTGCAATGCATTTGATAAGTGTGGATTTTCCAGCCCCGTTGGGACCCAGGATGCACATAACCTCGCCTTTTTTTAGCGAGAAAGAAACGTCCTCAAAGACCGGCCCGTCTCCATAGGAAAATGCAAGGGAGTTCACTTCCAGCATCAATTCCATCCCATACGCCCCCTCCGGATAAGATATGCAAACAAAGGAGCACCTACAAGGGAAGTAAGAATTCCCAGGGGAATCTCCGTAGCGGCAATAGTCCTTGACAGGTCGTCCACGAGCAACAGAAACGAAGCCCCGATGACCATGCTCATGGGCATCAGGCGGCTGTAGTTTGGACCGACTATCATCCTTGAGATATGAGGCACGACCAGCCCGACCCAACCAATAACACCGCTAATGCTGACTGCCGCTGAAGTTAAAAGGGTTGCACAAACAATGATGACCAGGCGCATTTTTTCCACGTTCATCCCGAGAGCTCTAGCCTCCTCGTCTCCGAGTGAGAGAATATTGATCCTCCACCTGAGAAGAAAAAGCACCAGAGCCCCGACAAACATGGGCAATAGTATATAGAGCAGGTCCCCGTACCTGACAGTAGCAAGGCTTCCCATGAGCCAGAATACTATCGCGGGAAGTTCGTCATAAGGGTCTGCCATATATTTTACCAGGGAGGTAAGCGCCGTAAAAATAGAACTCACGATAATTCCGGAAAGCACGAAGACCAGAGTTCCCGTACCTTTACTGGCTTTCCCCATACTTATGGCAAGAAACATCGCCAGCAGTCCGAAAGCAAAAGCCATCAACTGTATAAGCAGGTAATTATCCCAGAGCAGTATTGCCAGGCATGCTCCGAAACCCGCACCTGCACCCACTCCCAGAATATAGGGAGAGACAAGGGGATTCCTGAAAATCCCCTGAAAAGAGGCTCCGGCTGTGGAAAGTGCAGCCCCTACAAGCAAAGCTGCAAGTATCCTGGGCAGCCTTACATTAAAAAGGACCGTGTGTTGAGTGGAAACCGAAGCAGGGGTACCAAAAATGAGAGATGAAAAAACTTTCATGCTCTCATCCACAACTGCCGAGACCGGAGTCTGATATCTCCCCACAAAAAGGGAGCCTATTAGTAAGACCAGGGGCAGCATGTATACCAGAGAAGTGCGGGAATACCTGCATTCAGGCATGGGTACACCTCAAAACATGCCCTGGCCAGTTCCCGGAAGTTGGCCTGTGAAAAGACCTGTTAGGCGTGGCTTTCCCATACGGCATGCCGTAAAACTGTCGGTAGAATTCATCTGCTTCTTTTTCCAGGTCGATTCCTGAGTTTCCGGGATACAGTTTGTCTGCTATGTACATGAGGCCCAGTATCCAGCGGGGATTTCCGAAATCCCAGGAGGGAGGAACTTCATAGACCCGCTGCTGTTTTATAGCGTCCGCCTCTATGCCGTACTGCAGGCAGAGTGTATAGAATTCAGCAAGGGGGCGGGAAAGGAAACCGGAGATGAAAATAGTATCCGGGTTATTTTCATTGATGAAAGAAGGAGAAACATTTATACCCGGTTTTCCTTCCTTTTGAAGCTGCTTATTGATGCTTACGCCTCCGGAAAATGTCACAAGGTTATTTTCCATTCTCCCGGCGTTCAGGGCAAAGAGAGGAGAGCCCATGCAGTAATACACCTTACGGCCACTGTTTTCTGCTGCAAGGGACTTGACAAGCTCCAGGCGTATACGGATAAAGGAAATAAGCTCTTCTCCTTTTTCCGGCACATTTGCCTTTTCCGCTATTAGCCTGACAAAGTCAAGATAAACGTAAGGCTGCTGGATCATATGGTGCACCTGCATAAGGGTTCCGGAGTCGGAGATTTCTCTCCAGACATCTATTAACCTGGAATCGTCCAGTATTCCCAGACATGTAAGTACTCCATGAACCATCCCGAAAGCCCGACTTATCCGGTATCCTCCCATGAAACCTTCCTCATTGAAGCGTTCAACGGCAGTTGTCCCTTTAACGGGCAAAGTCTTCCTGCAATCACAGGTGTAATTTATCCAGGGCTTTAAAGGCCTGGAACCCATGGGCCCGTAGAACTCCCGCTCTGCCAGAAGACTCCCGCATTCGGGACAGTAAGTATTCAATAGTTCCGTACCCGGGGAATTAAAGAGATAAACATAACCCACATACTTACGCAGATCAGCGCACAGGCTCTCCGCCTCTCCTACGGAGGGTTCAAGCTCAATAGGAGCATCCCCGAAGGGGATGAATCTCATGACCTGGACCGGAATGGTTGGAGAAATATCGGATACCGCTTCTGCAACCTTTATCACGTCGGTTTCATTTCCCCTTGAATAAACAACCGAAGTTTCAACATGCACTCCCATGTCGAAAAGTCGGGAAATATTGCGGAAAACGGGAGCTGATGAAGGAACTCCGCAGCTTATGTAACTCCTGTCAGAATAACCTTTGATTCCGACATTCATGAAATCCACAAGCTGCCCGAGCTTGTTCAAAGTCTCACCTGTGAAATAGCAGTTTGTGGAACAGCCTACAAGCAAACCTTTTTCTTTTGCCTGCACTGCAAGATCCCTGAAGAGATAATAATTTGCAGCAGGCTCATTCAAGGTAGAAACCACTCCCAGGCAGTCCTGCTGCAGGGCTCTTTCCACGACCTGAGAAGGAGTTAAAGTGGTACCGGAAAGAGCTTTGCCTGAAGCCAGCAGGCGAGCCACACACCCGGAACACTGGAAATTACAGCCCGTGCTGAAGACCTGAAGAAACTTACCTGAGGGATAATAATGAAGCAAAGGAATCGTTTCTATGGAAACAGGATATGCTCCAAGGTACCCCATATCAGGGTCCTGGACAATGGTCTCATCGGTACAGACATAGGTACCGCACCTTCCCCTGCTGTATTCATTGATTTCGCACCCGAATTCGCACACATTGCACTTCATTATTTTAACCTCCTTACTCTCCCTTACTCAGGACCACCCAGAAGCCCGAATCGTCCTGCACCACACTGCAGGGAATTTCAGTCTGTTCCCCAGCTTCCCGTATAGCCCGAATAGTTTCTGGACTGAGGCGTTTTTTTGAAGCTGTATGCCAGTCCGGGTCTATTTCGACCATTTTTTCAGAGATCTGCGCTTTCAATTCTTTTGTACCGAACCCGCCCCCTATCCACGCATGTCCTCCCGGAGCAAGGACACGGGAAATTTCCCTGAAAGCCACAGGCAGGTCTTTCCAGAAAAATACGGAGCCACGGCTTACTATGAGGGCTGCGGAGTTATCCCTGAAGGGGAGAAGGTGGACATCAGCCTGTAGAGGAACAACCTTATCCGAAAGAAAGTGGCGTCGAGCTTTGTCCTTTGAAAGCCTGCACATCTCCGTTGAAAAATCAACCCCGTAGACCTGCATTTCCGTAACTTCCGCAACAGCGATTCCCAGGGACGCGATACCGCACCCCAGATCTAGGCATGTGCCCTGTTTTATCCCGCTTTGTTCAACGATATGAGCTGCTATTACAGGATAGATGGGTGCAAAGATGTGCTCGGCAATATAGGGAAACCCGGGAGATTTTCCCTTCTCGTTCACGTTTTTGCCTCTGCTGCAGGATTAAGTAGCGTGTTCAGTTCTTCATCCGTGAGCTCATAGTGGAAGAATTCCGAGTAGAACTTCCGGGTCAGCTGAGAAAGGTCCATATCTGTGAAAAGATCCGGATACAGCATTTTTGCAGTCCAGGCAGTCCCTATTATGAGGTGGGGACCCTGAGGCCTGTCGATCCAGCAGAAAGGATTCTGAGGGGCAAGGTATACCCGTTTATTCTGCACAGCATCCACGCTTACCCAGAGGGGGTCGGAATATACGCTTGCGTAGAACTGCGGATTGGAAGTGATAATTACCTCGGGGTTCCAGTCCATGACCTGCTCTATTGAAACCTGGGTCATGCCATTTCCAGGGGTCAGCGGACAGTCGGCAACATTGACGCCACCGCAGATATCAATGACCTGGGAGTGCTGAGAGCCAGACGGGTCGGTCATCAGGCCTTTTGGGCCTTCGGCATAGTAAACCCGTACTTTTTCAGTTTCGGGGATGTCTTTTACAGTGCTGTTGATCTCGTTGAGGATCGAACTGCGGAACTCGATCAGTTTTTCCGCCTGGGCTTCACAGTCAAGCAGCTTACCCACATATTCGATAGTGGGATCGGATTGTGTCACGAAGATAATGGAGTCATTGATAGCAACCACAGGAATGCTGCCAAAACTTTCCTGCCTGCGTTCGATGGCTTCATTGATCTGTCCGTCCGTGGTGTACCCTTCAATTACAATGTCAGGGTCCATGCTGATTATGGTTTCATAGTTTCCGGTCTGGGTCCCGAACCAGCCCCCTATGACGGGCAGACTTGTGTAATTTTCATCCATAAAAGGTTGGGTAAAATTATTTTTGAAATTCCAGCCTGCAAGTTTGTCCGGTGCAAGCATATAAACGAGAATAGTTGAAGGAGGAGAAGTGGCTACTACCGAGGAGATTTCCGCCGGGACAGTTAGCTGCCTGCCCAGCATATCGGTAATCTGCACGGTATCCGAATTCTGAAGCACGGAGTTTGAGTCCGGAACAGCCTGCTGGCCCGTACTTTCCGTACATCCACAGGAAGCAACAGCCAGAACCAGCAGAGAGAGTATCAATAGTGTACCTATTTTTCCACGCATAGAAATCCCTACAGACTTATTATGGTTTAATCGATATGTTCGAATAAACATAATGATATAAAAGTATATTCAGTTATTAAATAGATATACAGTTACTGAAATTGGAAAACGCTAACGAATCTGTTTTTTGGAAAACTTCTACATTTTTACGTCTTATAGAGGGTTTTCAGCAAATAATCTCATTATCATTTTCTGGAGTATTCTCAGCACAGCATACAAGGAAGACGGTAACCTATTTCCTAGTGATATAATAAATAGATTTCTATTTCAAAACAATTCGAATTATTAGGGAAACATATCAAAATCCAGAAAAAATAAAAGCTATATAGACTTCTTGCTACCGAATTTTTGGGACTCTAACCGGAGTGACAGAAAAAAAACGGTCCAACGCTTAAACAATGCTGAAAAAGTGATATGAAAACGGAAAAACACGGCACTGCGCCGCATATTACCACTCCTTTAAATCGTCCGGCCTCATTCAACTCGCTTTTTCCTTTTCAAACTTTTTCCTCTTTTCAAACTCTTTCCTCACTTCAACCGATACCCTGTTAAAAGGGCATCCAAAATAAATACAGCGGGAACACTCATACCTCCATATTGTCAGTAAGAAAATCAAAATCGAAATGGAGTAAGCCCCCAGCAGGAATGGCTCTTTCAAAAGCCAGGGAAGCGGAAAGAGAATCACTACTATGAACCCCAGCATGGTAATAACGAGATCGAATCTGTTCGGAGGGTACGGCCTGGACCTGAAATGTCTCGGCCAACCCCAGTTCATCATGCACTTCAACCGTTTTCCTTTTCCTCCATAGTAAGGACAGTGAGTGCAGAAAAAACGCTGCTCCAGAATATTGAAGTGGAAAAAAACTATGAAAATATAGGCAAGAAGCCACCCTGTTGAACTGATGCCGATTGCAAGCCCCGCCGAAAAAAGAAGAACAAGGGTCACAAAGTTCCAGTAAAGAAAATCCTTAAACTCATGTTTTGCCCGCAGGGACGTGCATCTGCCTGAACCTGCCCCCCAAATACATTTTCCAGAAAGCTCAAAGTTCCCGGAAGGCCTATCCCCTTTCTCAAACTCTTTTTTGACATCTGCAGGCACACGATTCATGGGACATTCGAAGTTAAGGCACCGTACACACTCGTAACGCCGGGCGGTCAGAAAAAACAGTATCCAGGAAACAGCATAAGCCCCCAGCAGCAGAGGGTCCTTGACCAGCCAGTAGACCGGAAAGAAAAACATGGGAAGAGCCCCGAGAATAGTCATCGCCTTTTCAAAAGGGCTGTGAGGACCGGGACGAGCTTTGAAAATCTTTGGCACTCCCGAAAGCATCATGCATTTTACGCATCCCTTGCTCCTTATATAGTAAAGGCAGTGGGTGCAGGCGAAGCGAAATTCGATTACCAGGAAGAAAAAGAGCGCTATTCCAATGTAAACTGCAACCCATTTGAGGGAATCCTTGGCAATTGCAATTGAACCGATGAGGAAGGGGATCATATTGAAAAAGTTCCAATAAAGACGGTCTCTGGCAGAGTGATCCGTTTTGAGGGGGATGCCTGGAGATGACATGCAGGAGTTTTTGGAAAGGAAAGGTAAAAAGGTTATGATTTAAAAAGCAAAAAAGAAAAACAAGCTTAACAGTCGAATAGGGCGGGACCTGAGTTCAGAGATTGTTAATATTCCGGAACGTGGCCGATAATCATTTCAAAGAGTTTCGCATTTTGGATTTACTTCCAAAAAGAAGCCATTTTTTTCAAAGCCTTTCCTGTTAGGATTAGCCGGAATCCAAAAGTCATGATGTTTACCCTCGTTTAAAGCTAACTCTTTGAAAGTGATTCTTGCTCTTACATCCAGCTTAACAGGAGCTTTAATTTTCTCCGAACCAGAAGATTTTATGAACATGAGGCAAATTCCACCCATCAATCTGTTACCGATGCTGTGAAAAGCTTTTCTGTCAATTGTCCACTCGACCCCGTTCAGGAGATTTCCTTCCTCATCTGTGGTTACAATTGTTTTCAAATACCAGGGGTAAGCATGAGAACTGGGCACCACATCTTTTTCCAGTTCACCAAGCATATCCATTACTTCTCCTACCTGTGAAACCGAAGGGATTTTTGTAGTCTCTCCAATGAGTTTTGCAGTTCTTCCCGTTATTTTCATCCAGGAGTCGCAGAAGGTATCCCAGAGGTTTTTATTGGTCATAAGAGGAGGTTTTAAAGTTGCGGTCAGTTCCCGGACCGTATAGTTTGTATTTGAAGTACGGAAAAAAATCTGCACGATAATTGTGTTTGTTTTTTTCAAACATTTGATCCAATCGAGGGTCGGTCTCTCCCTTTTATCCAGATGAGACATGAAACTCAGTGTCCAGATATATTCATAGGCATAAAAATCATACATCTCATTTTTTGGTGTAACAATGGGGAGACAGCTCAAAGACGGCTCAGTTTCCCCCAGAATTTTCAAGCATCCGCTCCTGATCAAGCCTTCTAAATACTCATCGTCTAAGGAATCAGTTTCAATTTTAAACGATTTTTCCATTATTACCATAAACAAACCCCTTAACCCATTTTCAGCCAGAATTCCATCCGTAACGCCCGCTGACATGCATACTTTACAGAAGCATACTTTATGAAAATGCCCTATGTAGCCCGATTCCGTAAAGAAAAGATCTAAAACAGATCTAAACAGATCTAAAAGCAGATCTGGAAAACCGGGCAGGAGGTTAATCCCACTTACAAAAAGCTTCCAACCCACTTAAGTTTTTCAGAAAAATCCTGCCAGGTCGGACCACCAGGAAAAGTCTCAAACAATAGCAAAAATTCATTCCCATTCATTTACCAGGTTTTCAGTACCCACTTCCACAAAGGCATGTACCTGACTCCATTTTCTTTTTTTTCAGTGCCTTTTGTGAGCAGAAGGAGTTCTTTTACCTGACCCCGAATCCTTCAACCCCTGAAAACTCTTCCAGTGCCCGGATTTCCCTTTCTTCGGTCCTATCGATGTAGGAGACATTTATGGCTGTAAGAGAGTTGTCTTTTCCCTTCACCACGAAATCCACCTCTCCCCAGTTTTTCCAGTAATATATCTCTTTATCCCGGCGCATGAGTTCGAGGAAAACCAGGTTTTCGGCAAGTCTGCCTTCGTCTTTTGAAAAGGTAAAAGATATGGCATTCCGAAGTCCGTTGTCTATGCAGTATACCTTTCTGGGGTTTATTGCCTGCGCCTTTAAAGAGTAGCTGAAGAGAGGCAGGAAATAGACAAGGGAAATGTCTTCAGGATTAGAGAGGTATTCGAGGAGAGTGCCTTTTGAGACTTCCTGATCCTGTTTTATCGCTTTGTAGTAAGAAGTTACACTGAAAGGATTCCCGATGTTTGTGATCAGGTATTTTGTGAGAGCTTTGAGCAGGGTGGTATTCCGGATAGAGAAACGTTCCACAAGGTCCCTGTAGATCATCATTTCAAGTAATCCTGAAGAATCTTCTTCCGGAGCTCCGGAACTTCGAGCACGACTTCGGGAAATCCCCCTTCATACAGGTACTCCTCAAAGAGCTTCTTAAGTTCAAAACGCTGCTTGGAGTACTCAAAATCCTGAACAGGTTCAACTCCCCGGAAAGCCAGGTACTCCCGAAAATCCAGAGGATAGAGATAAAAGGAAAGAGTTCGGCCTCTAAGGCTTGTTGCAAGCTCCTTTTTTTCCATGGTCTTTTATAGGAGACCATTTTACTGAAAATTTGGTATTATATAGGAGACCAACTTTTCTTATTCTGGTCTTTTATAGGAGACCACTATGAGAGAGACCTGCTGTTTCTCAGCTTAATTCGGTAAAAGAAGAGCAGAAAAATAAGACCAAAAACTTCATCCGAGCTACGTGAATAGATTATTCCCGTCTGTCCTGTCCCGTTCGCTTGCGAACGGCCTGAACCATAAAACAATTGAAATGAAACAATGAATAAGAAGCAAAATCGCATAAAATCAAATAGTAACCACTAAAAGGGGAAGAGGCAGTGAAAGAAAATAATCCCAGAATAAAACTCTACATCGCCTGCAGCCTTGACGGCTTCATAGCCCGGGAAAACGGCAGTATCGACTGGTTAGCTGAATACGAAAATAGTCCCGAAACCGACTACGGATACTCCGAATTCTTCTCCTCGATCGGCACAGTCCTTATGGGCAGGAAAACTTATGAACAGGTCCTGAGCTTCGGAGTATGGCCTTACGGGGAGAAGAAAACGTATGTTTTTACCAGACAAAAGGAACCCCCGCGCCGAGAAAGAAATGTAGAATTTGTTTCCGGGGACGTCGGAGAATTTGTGCGCCAGCTGAAGGAAAATACTGATGAAGATATCTGGCTCGTGGGCGGTTCGCAGCTTATCAAGATATTTCTCGAAGAAAACCTTGTGCAGGATTTGATTGTTTTCGTTGTTCCGGTTATTCTTGGGAGTGGAATTTCGCTGTTTGACCGGATTGGGAAGGAGGTCAGGCTCAGAATGATAGATACGGAGAGGTATGAGAGTGGGCTGGTGAGGTTGGAGTATGAAATTGACGGGTGACATAAGAAAGTATTAAATCGTAATAAGGAATCAAAAACCTGCAATGATGATACTTTCCGGGACGGCAAAATCCAAGCTTCATTTACTTTCATCCAAAAAGGTTTAATAAAAATTTCTTTCAATAAATAATATATACTTGAAACTCCCATATAATAGTTTGAAATCGAACTAAAAACAAATTTCGAAGATAAAATCAATATAATTATCTCTAAACCGGGGCTCTAATGGCTGTTGCAACTTAAAATATGAGAGCCTCACCAGAAGGGTGAGCAAGACTTTTTGTAGAAAAATAGAACTTCCCATTTGGGGAATAAATTTTCCATTTTAAAGAATCAAAGTGTGTTTTTGAATGAATTGGGAAATAGAATTAACACAAAAGTACAAATCTCCCGGATAGGAGATAAAAAATATATATCTGTAGACAAGAGATATACACTTGATACTAACCAATCAAACTTACAAAAATAAATGAAAAACATACGTATCAAAAGACTGAAAACCCAGACATTAGCCTGGGAGGACGTCGTGTGAGAAGTCATGAAAAATATGCTTAGAACCACAGTTCTGCTTGCTTCCCTGACAGGGCTCCTCGTACTTATCGGAGACTACTTCGGCGGAACGGGCGGGATGATTATTGCCTTTCTTTTCGCAGTAATCATGAACTTTGGAAGTTACTGGTACAGCGACAAGATTGTACTGAAAATGTACAGGGCAAGAGAAGTTACCCCTGCAGAGTCCCCGAACCTTCACAGGATTGTTGACGGGCTGGCTCTGAAAGCAAATATTCCAAAGCCCAAAGTGTATGTTGTTGATTCCGGGATGCCAAACGCATTTGCAACTGGCAGGAACCCACAGCACGCGGCTGTGGCTGTTACGACCGGGATCCTCAACTTGCTCTCCTATGAGGAGATCGAAGGTGTGCTGGCACATGAGCTTGCACACGTAAAGAACAGGGACACCCTGATCAGTGCGGTGGCTGCAACCTTTGCGGGTGTAATTACCATGCTGGCTACCTGGGCTCGCTGGGCTGCAATCTTCGGCGGCTTTGGCGGCAGGGACGACGATAATGGAGGCATTATCGGGTTTATCGTAATGGCGGTGCTTGCTCCGCTTGCTGCAACCCTGATCCAGCTTGCAATCTCAAGGTCAAGGGAATTTGCAGCTGACGAAGAAGGGGCAAGGATCTCTAAAAAACCCTGGGCTCTTGCCGATGCCCTGGAAAAGCTCGAATACGGGAATTCCCACTTCCAGCCAAGCATCAGGGATGTCCAGGCAAAAGAGACCAGTGCACACATGTTCATCGTAAACCCGCTCAAGGGTGGAACGCTCCAGTCTCTCTTCAGGACCCACCCGGTAACTGATGAGAGGGTAAAACGCCTGAGGGCAATGAGATTCTAAAGCCCTCTAAAACATTTTTTTACTTTTGCTTTCTCTTTTGTTCTTTGTCTTTCATTCTTGCATTTCATTTTTAATTTTTTTGACCCCCCTGCATAATTTATTCATTTTTCCTGTCTCGCCTCCTGTCTTGTTCCTTGTCTCGCTGCCCGTCTTGTTCCTTGTCTCGCTTCCTGTCTTGTTTCCAGCCTCATTTTCTCCCTGGAAGTTTGTCCGGTATTTTTTTAAATCGAGCATGCTATATGTTATCAGATTACACGGAAAAATTAACAGGCTTCGCATGAGAAAAAGCACTTATAAAAGAAAGTGATAGATAAAATGGAAAGGATGAATAGTCAATAAAAAACAGTCAGCAAAAGCATCGGTTTATGATGAATGTACTGACAAAAGGTAAGAAATCCGGACCCACCAGTACAACAGATTTACCGGTTCTTATTTGCCATTTCTAAGAAAACGCTCGGGAAGGCAGATAAAAGATGTAGGATCTGGAAAGTATTTTCTCAATAACAGATTATATGTAAATTATTACGTTGATTGTCAATACCCTATCCGAATCTAATCCGGGGATTATCTATGGAAAACAAGTTTGAGATTGGCAGGATCGTCAGGGCAAAAAATATCTCTGATGCATGGTACCGCGGGCTTAACATCATCTGGAACCACGGGCAGGTAATTACCGACGAAAGGGGGAGCCAGATCAGGGAGTTTATGGACCTGATGGTGGTAATTGAAGACCCCTATACGGACAGGATTCCCGAAGATACCGCCTGGAACGAAGAAAGGCTCGAAGAGTATGCAAAACAGCTGATCTCGGGCGAAAATGCACAGGACTTTGAATACACCTACGGGCAGCGCCTCAGGAACTGGAATGAAGAAGTAGACCAGATAGAATACATAATAGAAAAACTGCAGGAGAGCCCCACTTCCCGGCGAGCTACAGCCGTAACCTGGATCCCTCCTGTAGACACGAAAGTCAATGAAGTCCCCTGCATGATCCTGGACGACTTCAAAATCCGGGACGGGAAAGTCCACCTCACAACCCTCTTCAGGAGCCACGACTTCGGAGGAGCCTATCCTGCAAACCTTTACGGGCTTTCGAAGCTGCTTGAATACGTTGCCGGAAGAGTAGGGGTGGAACCGGGAACGATCACCACGGTCAGTATCTCAGCCCACGTCTATGACCACGACTGGGACATGGTAGAAAATATCGTGAAAGGCATAAACTGAAAGTCTTCAAGCAAATTTTTTAATCAAATTCCAAAAAGAAGGCAAAAAGCAAGCAGTTGAATCTCAAGGAAAAATCCAGGAATAAAAATTGAAGAGCTCTGATATACATGCGCGTCTCTATCAGCGAATCCTCAGTCAAAGGGGAAGTTTTTGCCCCTCCTTCAAAGAGTTATACTCACAGGGCTATAACCCTGGCAGCCCTTTCAAAAGAATCGATCGTTCGCCGTCCCCTGCTCTCCGCCGATACTCTCGCCACAATCAGAGCTTCCGAGATGTTCGGAGCCTCGGTTAAACGCGAGGAAGAAAATCTCATCATTCACGGATTTAATGGAAAACCCCATGTTCCTGATGATGTGATTGATGCTGCAAACTCAGGGACAACCCTGCGCCTCATGACCGCAATAGCAGGGCTAACGGACGGGATTACAGTGCTTACCGGAGACTCTTCCCTCCGCACCCGGCCAAACGGGCCTCTTCTCAAAGTCCTTAACCAGCTGGGAGCCAGTGCCTGTTCTACCCGGGAAAACGAGAGGGCTCCGCTTGTAGTAAAAGGCGGGCTTGAGGGAAAGGAAGTAAGCATTGACGGTTCAATCAGTTCGCAGTTTATCTCTGCCCTTCTTATAGCCTGCCCCCTTGCAGAAAACAGTACCACACTTTCGATTATAGGGAAACTGAAGTCAAGACCTTACGTGGACGTAACCATTGAGATGCTTGAGCTGGCAGGAGTCAAAATCCGTACGGATGAGAATAACGGCACGAAATTCATCATCCCTGGAAAGCAGAAATACGACCTCAAAGAATACACCATTCCAGGCGACTTTTCCTCGGCATCTTACCTGCTTGCAGCTGCAGCCATGACCGAGGGGTCCGAAATTACCGTTAAAAACCTCTTCCCCTCAAAACAGGGAGACAAACTGATTATTGAAACCCTGAAGCAGATGGGAGCAGACATCACCTGGGACAGAGAAGCCGGTATTGTGACTGTCAAAGGAGGAAGAAAATTAAAAGCTGTTACCTTTGATGCCGGAGCAACCCCTGACCTTGTTCCTACCGTCGCCGTCCTGGCAGCAGTTGCCGAAGGGACAAGCAGGATCGAAAATGCCGAGCATGTCCGCTATAAGGAAACCGACAGACTTCGTGCCCTTGCAACTGAGCTTCCTAAAATGGGAGTTAGCCTCATAGAAGAGAAAGACAGCCTGACCATCACCGGAGGAGAACTGAAAGGAGCAACGGTCCACGGCTGGGATGACCACAGGATTGTTATGTCCCTTGCACTTGCAGGGATGGTAGCAGGAAACACGACAATTGACACAACCGAGTCCGTAGCGATCTCTTACCCGGACTTCTTTAAAGATATGTCCAATCTTGGAGTAAAGCTTGAACAGATTTCGGAAGAATGAGTTGAGAATACAATCCAGATTCCCAAGTGCAGATTAAATTCAGGTTAATTCGGATTTTATTTAACCTTGAGAACCGACATGAAAGGAATCCTCATCCTTTCAGTATTTCTTTCCTGAATCAACCTCACTCAGTCAAAGAAATCGTTTACCTTCTAAACGGATCCAGATCAGAATTCAGGAATAATAAGAAATAGCATAGTACTTTTACATGAAATATCCATATTTGAACATATGGAAATAAGATGTAAATGTGGAGATCCGTGCATAAAGCCTATTTCGGAAGTACTAAAAGACATCGAATTATTCTATAAACCATGCAATGATTGCAAAATAGAAAAAATAAGAAAATTCTCTCCTCTGGCAGAAGAGATTAACCTGGATGAAATAGATAATCATTTTGGAAGTTGCAAATGCGGGAAGAGGCAACTTGATATTGTAATGGCTCACGTGCTAAAAGTAATGATCGATGAAGGAATAAAAGATAAAAAAGCCAATTTGAGGAATGCGTGTGTTCCCCTTGTGACTCCTGGCTATCCGACTAATTTTATTCCCTATTTGCCTGAGGATTCTTTAGTAGTATTATCTAATGAAGTAGATAAAAAATGTGCTGAAACGATTGTGAAGGAAGTTAGGGAAGTAAAAGGAGTTTTAAAGGGAGATTCAAAAAAAACTGTAGGTATAAAAGATTCTGATTCCAATCCTCATGTATATGAACTTCTTTCCGGATGCGACTTGAGATGCGATATTATACAAACTCCTTACGGGGCTTTGGGAATATACAAATATCAGCGTGAAATTCATATAGAATTTCCAACGGTAGAATCCCCCAAAATAGAGATCCTTAAAAAAGCTTTGAAAGATTATGATAGCCCTACTGTTCTTGATTGTACCTGCGGCCCCGGGACACTGGGAATCGCGAGCCTTAAAGCCGGCGCGCAGAAAGTTGTTTTTAATGATATATGGAAGCCTGCAGTAGAAACTACTTTGATTAATCTGGAAGCAAATGGATTTCCGGTCAAACTTTCAGGCAGCGAAGAAGAATTAATAGCATCCGGAGACAAATTTGAAGTTTATAGTATGGATGTAAGAGAATTGGCAAATTGTCTGGATGAAAAATTCGATATTTGTATTGTAGATGTATTTCCTGGTGTGGATACGGCAGAATTTGTGGAAGCTGCAGGCAAATTAGGCAGAAAAGTTGTCGTGATTTGAAGGAGATTAACCCTCTTCTCTTCTTATTTTTCCTATTTTTAACGTTTACTGGCCAGTCTTTATTTTTTCATTCTGTTATATTTTCAAAAACAAATAATCCTAAATTTATAATTTATTCAGAATATTGTTCAAGGATAGCCCTCGAATAAATAGCGACTTCCGGAAAAACAGTAAAGAAAACCAGTATAGAAAAAAGGGAGAAAAAGCAGGCCCGAAGGCCTACTCTGTTTTAAAGTATTTAATTTATTGAGTTTATTTTGCCGGGATGACGAGGGCTCTCTCACCAGCAGGCATGAACTCTCTGATGGCACCGCGGCCGAACTCTCTCCTGGGTTCTGCGAAGTTGAAGGGCATGAGTTCGTCAGCGAAGCAGACCTTGAGGAGCGGGTTGACGGTGAATGCGTCGCCGCGGCCTGCGTGGGCTGCCTGAGCGATACCTGCGTATCCACCCTGGTGACCGACGTTCATTGCGTAGTTGGGGTAGTTTGGACCACGGAGTTCGTCTGGGAGACCTTCGTCGCCCTGGTAGGACAGAACGTTTGTGGCACCACACTGGTCCTGCAGGTCGAAACCGAAGAAGCCGAGACGGCCCCATGCTTCCTTGTGCAGGTACATGGAGAGGTACCAGCCGGAGAGACCGGCGTTTGCGTTTGCAGTACCGAGGGCACATGCGACACCGGCTGCAGCTGCGAGGACGGTTGCTCTCTGGGATCCACCGAAGTGGTCTTCAAGGGCAGTTGGGAACTTCTCGTAGGTCTCGATACCATAGAGTGTGGACTCGGTTGCGATGTCCTTTACGACTTCGAGGGTGGCTTTGATCTTGTTGTCCTTGCCGACGGTTGCAGCACCGTTGTACTTGTCGTTGATGTAGTCAACGTCGTAGTACACGTTGTTGTCGAGGATGTCATCAGTGTATGCAGCGGTTGCATACTGTGTGAATCCGACACCACCGGACATGTAGGATCCGAGCCAGATCTGGTCGTAGAGCATACAGCCTGCACCGACGACTTCAAGGGCAATCTTTGCCGGGTCTTCGGATGTGCGGCTTGTCTGGATGATGTCTGAGAGGTGACCGAAGGAAAGTCCACCGGGCTCGTTAGGACCACGTGCACGCCTTGCGGGGAGCATTTCACCCATGGAGACAAGGGCTGCGTGCTTTGCAGCGAAGGACAGGTCAGCGACGGCTGCTTCACCGGCACACATTGCGTATGCGGAGATGAAAGACATACCGATCTGCATGGCTGCCCACCTGGAGGTCTGAGCACCGTCAGTTGTTCTGGAGACAATTGTTGGGATGTGGATTGCCTGCCAGGTTGTCTTACCGATGGAGGCCTTAATCTGGGCTGCCTGTTCTTCATTGAACATCTTGTTGATGTTGATGACGTACTGCTTGTCGACTTCGTCTGCAAGTTCGTCGTCACCGGTGAAGAGCTTTACATAACAGTCGTCCACAAGAGCGGGGTGAGTCTCGACCATCATTTCCTGAACCACTGCTGCACCGGGCATGGCGTGGTTAAGGGTCTCGAGGTAGTGGTTGATGGTTTCAGGGGTAACTTCCTTACCGAGCCTCTTCTCAAGGGTCTCGTGAGCCATGTCAAGACCGACGATACAGGTTCTCCTGATGTCATCCCACATCTGCTGCATTGCAGCGTTGTTGACGTAGTGGAGGTCGTCAGGTTCTGCAACAATGTCAGTTCCGGAAATGGTGTAAGGAGTGATTGCACGCTGACCGAGAGGGGCACCCATGTGCATCATCGGGTTGTAGAATGCAAGGCCTCTCTTCTCTGCAATTTCTTTTCCGGCCTTAATCATTTCAACTTTTCTTGCATCCTGCTCAGGGCCGAGTCTCAGGAATTTTTCGGTCTTGCCGGTGATGTCGCCGCCACTCTGCTGGTTTGAACCGTATTCCTGTGTGAACTTGACTTCCATTGATTTTTTGAATTTAGCGAAAATGTCTGCTGCCATTATGATCACCTCATTTCGGCTGGAATCCGTATGTCGTTCTCTTGTCGAATACTCTGTGTACCCATTCAACGACTTCTATGTCGTCTCTGAAGGCTACATTGTCCACACGGTAGATGGTGGTTCTCTTTGCAGCTTCGTCGCTGGACATCGGCTTGCCGAGGTCTACTTTCCTGTCGAGTGGAATTGCGACCTGGTCCTTGTCCATAATGATAGTACCGCCTTCGAGTCTTCTCCTGTCGAGCATGTCGAACATTACACCGTCTTCCTGAAGACGGACAGAGTGACCGTGCACAGTTGCACCACGCATACCTGCGAGTGCAGGGTCGGTCATTTCGGTTTCCATCTGGACCTTGGCGCACTGTTCCATGTCTCTTTCACGGGCTTCAACAATCTGACGACCGGAAAGGGTACCTGGGTCTACACCTCTGAAGTTGATTGCTGCAAAATATGATCTGAAGTACGGGGTAGCTGGAGCGTTGTACATTGAGTCAGCGAACTGAACGTATCTGACCCTGTCTCCTGCTGCTGCACCGGGTGTTGCTGCTACAGCTTCACGGATAGAGCATGCGGGCTCTCCCATCTCTGCAAGTGGTGGGTGGGTGCTTGGGTAGTCGCTCCCTGGGGCACGGTGTCCGAGGATTGCAGTTAAGTCTTCGTCGGAAATCTCCCTGAGTTTCTCAAGTTTACCGGACATGTGCTTTCTTCTGTTAGCGCCGACTGATGTAGCGCCTGGATAATACTGTGCTTCGTATGCCATCTCATGCAACTCCTTTATGATCTTCTAACTGGTCTAATGTCGTCTTGACGTATTTTACGATTAAATTTAGTTTATCCCTGGGACAGAAGTCACCGCGTGTAACTCCACTTACCATATCCATTACAATTCCTCTGGTACGAATATTTTCATCCCTTGGCATCACTAATCTCGTCTTTATCCCTGCTTCTGCAAAATCCTCAAAATCCACCGGGATCTGGCTGACAACGATTGCCGGTATATCAGCCTGGCTCAGGATCTCCCTGGTTTTTCTGATTACGTGGTCCTTAATATTTCCGAGGTGAATAACAGCCAGCTTGTGCATTTCAATCTGTGCGACTTCTACCGGACTCAGTGCAAATGACCCGGTCCTCATACCTGATTCGGGAATCCCTGAACCTGAGTAGAGTACGAGTACACTCACCTGAATGTTTTCTTTCCTCATTCCGTATGTAATCTCGCATACCGGTTTTGTGATATGCCTCTGGCCGGGACTCATAGCAATAGCCACTACATCGGCACGCCCGGCTTCCGAAAGAGTGCCTCTTTGAGCAAGCCCTCCTCCTTTGCCAAGTCCTGCGCCGCATCGGCAGTCAACTACCTGCGTTTCCCGATCGATCATCATACCTTTTCACTCATCTTTATCTTTGTCATCTTCCTTCTTTTGTTTCTCGATGAAGACGAGCTGGTTTATCTTGCTTTTGGGATCTACCATACCAAGCAAGCGAGGGTCGGTTTCAGGACCAAGTTTTGCATAGTCAGTAACGGTAGGCTTTTTTCTGAGGAAATGCCCTTCCCTGAATTCAAAAGAGAACGGGAGAACCTTTTCGCATACTGATCTGACCTTTTCCTTGGTTTCAGCGTTTGAGATTTCAAGCCTGATCCTGCCTACACTGATCTTAAGTTCAACAACCTGATCTCCGATCTGGATAGGCTTTCTTAGGGGGTGTTCGACCTTTTCCCCGGTACCCGGGCCTGCAGAGACCTTTTCAGGGAGTCTCGGGCCCTGGACCATAACGCGGATTATCCCGTCAACCTGATAAAGCTCAGCAATAAGCTTCTGAGCGGTTTCAGGGGACAGGATCCTACTGGGAAAGATTTCGATTTGTATAGAATCTTCCGTGTTTGAAGCAGAGTCTGACATCTTTAGACCTTTCATTTGATTTGTTTAGAGCGCTCCTGCAACTGCCTTAATCGGCTCGCGGAATTCCCCGATCGATCCGAACACGTCACCGATGAGGCCAGATGTTGATTCGATTGTGAACATCTGGGTACCTGCATCCAGAGCTACTGCTGCGCATACGCAGGGAATTGCAAATCCTCTGGAGTGCCTGGTAACGACGTGGTTACCGTTGAAGACACCGGGTCCACCGCCACCATAGATTGAGTGGCTGAAGAATGAGAATCCTACTGCGACACCCTGGACTTTACCGTAGTCGCATCCTGGGAGACCGGTTTCCTTCTCAAGGATGTCGTTGAAGTACAGAAGTGTTGAGGAGACGTTCTGGGCTGCACGGCCTGCACCACAGTTCACAAAAGTAGCTGCAAGGGTACCGGCTGCGGCGTAAGCGTTCCACATTGGGACGTCATTTGCCTTGTAGAATTTGTATCCGGAGGGTGCGGTCTTGTCAACGGAGATTACACCGTCTTCAACTGCCCTGCCGACAATTGACTCGATAACGGTTCCGATGGTACCGTCCTTTCCATTTTCCTTTACGACGTCATATACGACATTGTTGGCGTTGAGACCCTGGCAGGCAAGACCGAGGAGCTGGTGCCTCTCGAACATACCGACTGCGCCACCCATCTCAAAGATACCGGACTGCTCGTAGATTGAGGAGAGAGCTGCTGCGTTCATTGCACCGCGGTTGGTGATTGCTGCAACGTGGTTGGCCATGATGTTCCTGAGGGAGAAGCCAAGACCTTCGTTGTTCTGGGGGATGCTCAGAACACCCTGAACGTTTCCGCCCATCAGGTCCATTGTCTGCGGGTAGCTACCCCAGACAGCTGCCTTTGCAATGGGTGCATCGTACATGTCGGTTCCGAACATGTCAATAATGGTCTGGGTGACTGCTGCTGCACCGACGGTGGTTGCGGACATGTAGTCAGCACCGGCGGCAATTCTGGATGATGGAGCCTGAATGAGAAGGCTCTTTCCGCCCTTAATGAGCTTAACACTGGTGTCGTCGCCTTCATCGACCTGGACGAGCTTCTGAACACTTTCTGCAATAGCATCAGCGTTGCCTACAAGATCGTAGTTGAGTCCGCGGCCTAAGATCTGACGGCCCTTTCCGCCCATCTTGCCGCTGGCAAGTGCGCCCTGAATACCTGCGAGGGAGACTGCAACGGACCTCTTGGTGTCCAAGATAATCTTTTTAATTGCTGCGTTTCTTGTTGGAGCAAGGCTCATAATGTCGACATTGCTCTCGAGCAGTTTTCCTCTGTCGTCGTAGATGTCTACTGTGTCAGACACTTTAATTTCCTCCTTAATTTATTAAAATCATTTTGGGACTGGTCACCTACTCGAGTGCAAAAGCACTCACAAATCAAGTACCGCGTCGTTTTTAAGTGTCCACTTTCCCAATGAAATCTCATTCGTTTAGAAGGTACTTAAATCTTTTGTGTTCTCCGCTAGATGAATTCAGATATTTTTTTAAAAATCATTTTATTAAGATGGAATCTATTTTTCTTGATTTATATAAAAAAACGGTATCAATGGAAAAAATAAGTTTTAAGGTTACTCAAAGCTGCCAGAAAATTCCTTCAACACTTATTTAAGTATTTTTCTGAGAAAAAAGCAATATAATACAATTTTTTTTAAAATGTAAGGATCATATCAGGAGAATCATACCAAAAAGATTTAGTAATATCCTCGTAATACGAAAGTTTAATATGGAAGTAGTTGTCGACGTAGGCGGAAATCCCGGGGTAGACTGCAAAGGTTTTTGCAAATATTGTTACTTTAAAAAGGTCAAAGACATTCAGCCCCTCGGCTGCAAGTATTGCCTCCCTTTTAAAAAGGGGTGCGATTACTGTACTCGCAGTGTAAAAGAATCGTATTCAGGCTTCAAGTCCCTCCAGATGGTACTCGAAGAAACTGCAAACAAACTTTACTTCACAACCGGAGAGGTAAAAAAATTCACTGTCAGCGGAGGAGGAGACTTAAGCTGTTATCCCGAACTGAAGGGCCTAGTTACTTTTCTCTCACAATTCAACACCCCGATACATCTGGGGTATACCAGCGGAAAAGGCTTCAGTAAGCCGGATGATGCTCTTTTTTACATAGACAACGGGGTTACGGAAGTCAGTTTCACGGTCTTCGCAACAGACCCGGCTTTGAGAGCCGAATATATGAAAGATCCCGAGCCCGAAGCTTCAATTCAGGTTCTCAGGGACTTCTGTGCCCACTGTGAAGTCTACGGGGCAATAGTGCTCCTTCCGGGAATAAATGACGGCGAAGTCCTCGAAAAGACTCTCTGTGACCTGGAAAATATGGGTGCAAAGGGAGCTATCCTGATGAGATTTGCAAACTTCCAGGAAAACGGTTTGATTCTCAATAATTCTCCCATCATTCCGGGAATAACTCCACACACGGTATCCGAATTCACTGAAATCGTACGCAGTTCCGCAGCAAAACATCCTTCCATGAGAATCACAGGAACGCCACTGGAAGACCCGTTAATTGGCTCACCTTTTGCAATCCGTAACGTACCTGAAGCCCTTTCAAAACTTCCCGGGGTAACCAAAAAAGCAACTATTATCACCGGTCAGGTAGCAGCCTCCAGGCTTACGGAAATATTTGAAGCCCTTGGAGGGACTGTAAACGTGGTTCCAGTGAAAAAAGACATCGGCTGCCTTATTACAATTGACGATTTCAAGGCCCTGGACCTCTCTGAGGTGATGGAAACGGTCTTTATTCCGGGAAGGGCTTTTGTCCATGATATGGAAGTCAAAGAAGCCCTTAGAAGAGATGGGGTGGACAGGCTCGTACGCAGAGGACCCGAGCGGCTTTCCGTGGACGGGGAAATGTCCATAGGCATGACAAGGGAAGAGGTTCTTGAACTGGAAATAGAAAACTTCACGGAGCTTATCAGTCAGATTAACTCCCTGGGATTGCCTGTAGAATAACACCCTAATTCTGCCGGAAAGGCTTTAAGTCGAAATCTGGAAAAGAGCCAAACAGTAGTAAAAAAAAGATACCGATAAAGATATAGATATTAAAACAGATACTATATATATCCCTAGCAAATTATATAATTGAGAAAAAAATCAATAGAAGAGGATCCAATTAAATAGTAGAGATTTTGTCCCTAAAAAAGGGCCAGAAAATGAAAAGACCTCTTTTCCAGAAGAAAAAAAATTCTGCAAGGAAGTTTGGAGGCATTATTAATAAACATTCCGATTTGTTCCGGCTTTTAGACTGCCCTATCTCCTTCCTGCCAGTCGTTATAATTTTTTTCAGATTCTTCAACGCTCTCTGTCCCTGCCTCAGCGCGCAGACCCGGACATAAAATCCGAAAGTCCCAGCTGTTTAACCTTATGGTTTTCAAACAGAGAGCAGATATCATAATCTAGCAGCTCGATCCTCTGTCTGGTATAGCTTGAAACCCCGTATCTTTCCCCGATCTCTTTTGAAATCTCAAGATATTTGCGGACAGCTCCCTCGTGCACGGTCAGTACCACATTACCTCCGCATTTAGGGCAGGCTCCGGTAAGAGGAGGACGCCTGAACTTCTCCCCGCACTTGATGCAGCGCATCCGCTGCCTGGAAAAAGAACGGAGATTCCCGATCAGGTCAGGAAGGAAATGGGATTTTAGAACCCTTTCTGCCACATCAGGTGCATCTACTGCCCTTATCCTGTTAGCAAGGGAGAGTTGAGCCTCCATCTTTTCAATCATGCTTCCAAGTGTCTTATATGAGGAATTCAAAGGACCTGCAGCAATGTCCGAGGTATCGTGGGTAAACATGAAATGTTCGTACTGCTCAGGGGTCCCAAGCCGGCCACTGATAAGGTCCATAATACTTTCAAGTTCGGTGGGGTTTTTGATTTCCTGCGTAGCCCTGTAAAACTCAAGAGGATAACGCGCAGGAACGTCGATGTTATGGGCCTCCTTATCCACTTCCTTGGGGTCGATCCTGGTAGTCAATACCAGAGGAGCATCCATCTTTCCTCCTCTTTTGTCGGGCAGATACGACCTCGAAAAATTGAGAATCCCGTCCATAAGGAGCATTATGCAGTCTTCGTCCCCATCACAATTCCTGCGTTTTGAAGCATGGAAAAAAGGATGAGCATACCCTACGGAAGCTTTGGTAAACCCTATTAGGCGCCCGAGGACTCCTGCGGAAGTATGCGGAGCAAGCCCTATAAGCAGTACCCCCACCAGGTCCTGGATAGTTTCGGCATTGTAATAGGGCTCTACCTTATAATACTTCACAAGGAGGTCGTCCACATATTTTGCGGTACGCAGCATATACTCGCCTCCGTCATAGGAAATCACGAGGTCCTGCACCTTCAGGCAGACAACCTGGTCGTCCCTCTCAAGGGGGTTTCCATAAATATCCTCCCTGTAGCCGAGTTCCAGGAGTTTGGTTGCCGTAATCCCGAGTTCATCAGCCCGGATATGGGTAAGAGGAATATCGGACATGTCGTAGCGTACAGTCCCGTCCTTAAAAATGTAGACATCATGTTTTGCGCGCAGGATTCCTTTTTCCAGAGGCTCGGGAGTCATCTGCCCGTTCATTAGCCGCTTTACTCCCTTGATTAAATCCATTTTTTCCCTTTCGCCTACGTTCTCAAAAGCCTGCTTATAAACGGAACGGAAATCCAGTTTTACGTTTGCAACGGAAGTCGGTTTTCTCCCGCATTTGGGGCAGGTCTCAGCTCCCCTCACATCTATCTTGCAGCGGGGGCAGGAAAGTTTGGGATTAGTAAATTCTCCACATTCGCAGCGCCAGAAATAAGTCTCTTTCCCGCAGGCAGGGCACTCTCTCAGCCCCAATTCCACTTCGATTTCCCCTATCTTCCCGTTCATACAGGAAGTGTAGTCAGAAGCGGAAACAAGGTTTCGCGTAATTCCCCCGCAATTGTTTATAGGGAAGAGAACCTGGGCTGCAGGAGACATCTTGCGCAGGTCGGACTTTTCCGGCCTCCCCATGCGTGCCCCTATCCTCGAAGGAGCCCGCGGGTAAACCTTAAACCCGCTCAAAACACCTGCGGCTTCCACCATATCATCTGTGTCCGGCATGCCGGCTTTTTCTTTAAGGGAACTATCAAGCCCGAGACACAAAACAAACGGAAGCGCTTCTTCGACGAGGATTTCATCTTCTTTTACCCTGTGCAGTACGAGGAGCTTTTCAAGCAAAGGCTTTATTCCCTCTTCAAAGGAAGCTGTCAGAGGCAGTTTAAGGGTTCCTTCCCCATCCAGTTCACCTTCCAGGAAGATTCCTTTTTCAGCCACGAACTTTCTAAGAGCTTCAAACTCATTCCGGTTTATATCATGCCAGAGATAGGTGAACTTCGGGTGCAGCGGCACATTATACCTTTCCGCAAGCCTGAGGGCAAGGGAAACCGGAGGGTTTTTCAATTCTTCCTCGGGAATTTGTTCTGAGCAGGCTTCCTCGTAGTCATACCTCCACCACTCGAAAACATAAGGTGAAGGCATAAGAGGGTGGTTATTTTCCAGGAAGTCCCCGTAATTGATCAGAATTTCCCCGATATCGACAATTACTTCAACCTGCGGGCGGAGCTCATATGCTTCCTTTATATTATCTATGCGGACAAGGTCTCCCGAAAAAAGCCTTACAGTAGGGCCCTCTATGGAGTCCACAGCAGACATGGCCGCGGCTTTTCCGGGTCTTTCGACCTTGAGCTGGGTCCCGTTAGTTATGAAATCGTCAAGCAAGACCATACTGGCAGGACTGATCCCTGCCGAAGCAAAAGAAGTATTTCTTGACCGTCCGTACCTCAGCCTGAAACCTCCCGGCCTTGAAGGGTGAGAGAACACAGGCCTTCCGGCAATCAGGTCCCGGATATACTTGTCCTTTGGCTTGATCTTATTTTTCTGCTCATCTTCAGCACTCCCCCCGCTTTTAGCCCCTCCGATAAGGGTCTCCAGCCAGTCCCAGCCGTCCATCTTCAACTTGTTGACGTGCTTTTTGACCTTGGGGGCTTTGAGGGCGAGCCCTTCGGCAAGTACGAGGCACATCCCTCCCCGGACGCGGTTCGTCCCTATCCTCTCGAGGTCCCTGTGCCCTTCGACCTCGGCTTCTTCAGTCGGGTCTCCGTCAATACAGACAGGGCAGTTCCGGACTATAAGCCGGATTTCATCTTCGGAAGGTGTATACTGCAGGCTTGCAACCCTCTTGTAAAGCAGGATTTCTTCCACATAGCGCTCTACTTCCTCTTCCCTTGGCTTGTAGCGGTCAATCCCGATCCCGCGCCGCACATAATCCCCTACAAGCACGGAAAGAGCCTGCGCAGTTCCTCCTGCGCTCCTTATGGGCCCGGAATAAAAGATCCGGATATATTGAGAGCCATCATCATTTTTCCCGAGGTCTACCTTATCAATTCCTTCAATAGGGGCTGCAACCACCCCTTCGGTCAGGACTGCCATGGAAACACGGATAGCAGCTTCCACGGCATCTTTCTTTGTCGGGAAGTTTCCTACAACCCCTTCAGCAACCTGTTTTCCGATTTCAAGAGCAGCTTCTTCCCTGGACATCCGGGTCTCAAGTTCCCGGATCTTTACAGCAACTCCCCGGACTCCGATAAGGTTTTCAACCCTATCAGCAAGGTCTTTGGCAAGGGGAATTTCCACAGTGGGCTTTGGGTCTCCGCCCTGAGCCCGGGCCCTGTTTGCAATCTCAATTGCCTCTTTTAACCTTGCCTCAAGCCCATCGAAATATTCATGCATTTCTTTGCTTGCAATCGTTTCACCCATATTGAAAAGCCCCTTTCGGAAAAGAAGGAAAAAATTATCTCCGCTTGTTTATGGAACCCGCAGCAAAGAGGCCTGACATCGAAGTCACAAAGAAGATAGTAACCCCTGCCACGACAAGATAGTATCCGATATCAACACCAAGAATAGTTATATTAAGAGTCATCAAAAGCAGTCCTGCAGCCAGAATTGAGAGGCTTATAACTGTTACTTTTTTGTTCTGCTCCCGGACTTTTTTATAAGCCCGCGCTTTTTCCATCCTTTCTTTTTTTTCTGCGTTCAAGAGAATCGCTCCAGGTATCTGAAAAATCAATAATATCAAATCTGACTGTCAAACCCTCACTTATACTATTGCAATTTAACCGGTACACCCGACTTAAACAGCATACCTTACGGAGGCAGCTTCTCTTAACCGATTAAGGAGGGCAGCTCCAAGGCCTGAAGGGGAAAAAGAGCCATCAGCCAGAATCACGTCCAGACTTTTCGCATCCAGAGCTCTGAGCCCTTCAAAAAGTCTTCTTGCAGCTTCTTCCGGCTCTTCGCGGGACCCGAGTAAAAAGTATTCATCTGCACTCAATCCTTCAGAAGCAAAAAAACCTGCGGTCTCATTGCTGAGCAGAAGCCCGACTTTTTTCCCCTCGTGCCGGGAATTTTCGAGCAGGGTACCAATCTTTTCGGAAACCCTTTTTCTGTCCCCTTCCACAAGCACGACCTGCGTATCAGGGGTATAATGACTGAATTTCTGCCCCGCCTGCTTTTCAGGCACCGTTTCACCAGTCCCTGCTACAGCCTCGTCATATGAAGGCCTGACTCTACCTATAACCCTTTCAAGCTCGGCAATACTCACGGCTCCTGGCCGCAGCACTACCGGAGGCTCAACCGTCATATCAACAACAGTTGACTCAAGCCCTATGACTGTTCCCCCACCGTCAATGACCGCATCAATCCTGCCTGTAAGGTCAGCCAGGACATGGGCCGCCAGACTGGGACTGGGCTTTCCCGAAAGGTTCGCACTCGGAGCAGCCAGGGGAGTACCCGCCCTTTTTACAAGCTCCAGAGGAATCCTGTGGTCAGGCATGCGGAGACCTATTGAAGGCAGGTTCCCCGAAGTAATCTCCGGGACAATTTCTTTTTTCTCAAGCACGATCGTAAGGGGGCCAGGCCAGAAAGCATCCATAAGCCTGAACGCTTTTTCAGGTATATTTTTTGCGACCTTTCCGGCGTCGTCCCCGGAGTGGACAAGCAGGCTGAGAGGGTTGCCAGGAGGCCGTTCCTTTGCTTCAAAGATTTTCCGGACGGCGGCAGGGTCAAGCCCATTAGCCCCAAGCCCGTAAACTGTTTCCGTGGGGAAGGCAACTGTTCCCCCTCTCCGAATAATTTCTGCGGCCTCATCAAGGACAGCATCAAAGTTCTCTTCAGAGACCCGGAAAAGCCGGGTCTTTATTTTATTTCCGTTTTCTGCCTGCACCAGAGGTGAACTCCTTAGGTTATAATTCTGCTATTGTTTCTTTTACAGCCTGTACCCGGTACTTAGAAGTCTGTGCCTTAACAATCTGCCTCTTAATAACCGGGACTCATTATGCAGCCACTCATTATGCAGCTTTATTTCTTCAACCACTTCCCGAGAGCAACTTCAAGTTCTTTGTGGTTCTTTGCATAGTCCTGAAGGCTGATCCCTTCAAGGCTTGCTTCAAGCGCCTGCCGGCATGCAGCGGCTCCGGCTGCCGTACCCATCGGGTGAGCATGGATTCCTCCGCCGAACTGCATAATAACTTCTTTTCCGAAAATAGAGTAAAGGTCAGGGATCATTGTAGGGGCAAGCCCTCCGGAAGCTACCGGAAACATCGGTTTTAACCCTCCCCAGTCCTGGGCAAGGACATGCTGACTTTCATCCGCGGGCACTTTATCAAGCACGCACTCATCCCTTAGAGTCAGAACTTCATGCTTTTCTCCGTGCATCTTCCCGACAACCGTGCCTATGTGGAGCTGGTCAAGCCCTACCAGCCTGCAGAGCTTGGCAACGACCACCATGCTTATCCCGTGGCGCGGGTTCCGGGTATATGCGGAATGCATGCAGCGGTGAGCATGAAGAGCAAGCCCCGCGTCCTCGGCTTCTTCGCGCAGGGTCTGAACGGCAGACCAGCCCGCAGGCACGATATCGATCATTGCATAGCTGGCACCCAGGTCTTTAAGGACATTCACGCGACGGATCATTTCCTTGCAGGTCGGGGCAGTGATATTGCAGAGGTACATCTTCCTTTCTCCCGTTTCAGCCTCTGCCTTTTCTGCGAGTTTCAGGGTAAGTTCGGCTCTTTTTTCAAAGCCATTGAATTTCTGGTCGGTCAGGTTCTCATCATCTTTAACAAGGTCGCAGCCTCCTACAAAGGAATTGTAAGCTACTTCCGCATGTTTTTCGGAGGTAAGGCCGACTTTCGGCTTGACGATGGTCCCTATTAACGGCCGGTCCTGCACTCCAACAAGTTCCCTGATCCCAGGTAACCCGAAATTCGGGCCTTTAAACTCACGGAGCATTGAGTTTGGGAAGGTGATGTCCTGCAGCCTGAGGTTGTCAACGATTTTCATGCTCAGGATATTGCCCGCAACAGCACTGAGCACTTGAGGGACAGAACCCAGTTCAAAAAGGTCTTCCGAATAGGCAACCCTTACAGTCTGGGCTTTCTCATCCGCGAAAAAAATATGGGGCTTCAGTTGCTCTGCAAGTTCGGGACTCAATGTAGCAATCTCAGTCCAGGAGTCTATGGAACTTTCCCCTGCCATATGGGTGGCAGCTTCCTCAAAATTCACTCCTGCTGACGGTTCTATGTGGAATTCACAGATCAGATCCGTATCCTTAGGGCTGTAACCGATATCTATGTAGTCCCTTCGCATGTTATTTTCTCCTGATGATCAACCATTTTAGAAGAAATCCGATAGAAATAAAGTACAATACAATAATCGTTCTGGTTGAAGGAGGTAACTGAACATTAATAAAATTTGTTTACTCATATCTATGATCTGTAAGACTTCATGTCTATGATCTATAAGATTTCATATCTATGATCTATAAGATTTCATATCTATGATCTGTAAGATTTCATATCTATGATCTATAAGATTTCATATCTATGAAACCTTAATCGAAAGAAAAAGTGAAAAAGAGAAGCAGAGATTGGCTGCTTTACGGAAAAAAAGATGCGATGGAAAGATAAAGAGAGTTTTTGAAGAATCTGACGTCTTCCGTAACCCCGTTACTGTTCCAGCTTCAAAGGGTTTCCGATACCCAGGCCCATCAGACGGGTCTCTTTCTGGGCTCCAAAGCTCGGAGTGAAGTCCTTTCTTTCAAGGTCAAAGCGGACCTGCTCTTTCTGAAGTCCGTACCCGTCCATATGGTCGAAAATTAGTTTTCCCATAAGCTCCAGCCCGTAGTCCACAGCCTCATGATAATTATCTGCGATCCTCCGCTCTACTTCAGAGAATACATAATACTGCTCGGTTCCGGAACCTGCCGGCCTGATTAGAATTTCACTTCTCTTGATGATGTTGCCGGCCAGAGCGCCTGCGGCATTGCCCACCTCGTGGAATTCTGGGACCCGGATATCCGCATCGATGAACTCCTTGAGTTCGGACACGTAGGCTTTGACAGGAGCTCCGATCATTACAACCGGAATATTGATCCTGAACTTTGTAAAACGAGAGTTTGCCAGCAGTTTTTCAAGGTCTTCCCGCTTGAAGTCTTTTGCAAAGAATGCCAGCAGGTCAAGAGCGATATTTTTTGCAAAACTTCTTTTTATTTCCCTGGAAAAACTTTCGGGATCCAGCCCCTGGTAGCTGCCAAGAAGTTCCGCCCCCAGCAGAGAAGCACTACTGTTCCACATTTCATATTCCCCAAGCACATGAAGGGCATCCGTAGGGGTGAAACCTATATGGCAGATGCAGCGCTTCTGGACCAGGGAACGCAGAGCCTTTACAAACTGCAGGGGATGTTTTCCGACCGCTTCTGCAATATCGTATACCGAAACCGGTTCGTATCCTATAGCATCAAAGATCTGGCGCTCATGGTTTTCCAGTTCAAATTCGATTGAATAATTAAGGTCCTGTATATCATCATCGGATTCGGGACTTCCGCTCCTGACAAAGAAACTTGTTGGCTGGAAGATATCATCCATTATCCTGTCCGAGATTCTTTCGGCTTTCCTCAACCGGTCTTCGAGGAAAGGATATTCTGAAGCCGCAAGGCAGAGGGGAATTACCCTGTTCGGGCCGATGTAAAGTTTTTTCTGTACCCACACATTGCTATCTCCTCCCATAGCCGAGGTCCTTATCCTGACCGCCCTGACCATGGTTTTCCAGTTTCCCACCACAGCCCCGTTTTCACTGATTTCGGGGACCCCGTCCTCTATCAGAGCAATATCGGTGCTCGTGCCTCCCACATCTACAGCCACGCAGGTTTTCAGGCCGCTGATATGGGCAGCCCCTACGAGGCTTGCGGCAGGGCCTGAAAAAATAGATTCCACAGGTTTTTCAAGAGCTTCTTCGATGCGGGCAAGGGAGCCATCGCATTTCATAACCATCATTGGAGCTTTGATGTTTCTTGCTTCCATTACCGCCAGGACGGCCTGGATGAACTGAGAGGTGATCGGGATCAGGCGAGCGTTCAAGACTGCAGTTACCGCCCTTTCGTAAGCTCCCAGGCTCAGGGAAAGTTCATGCCCGCAGACCACGGGTTTATCGGTCAGCTGTTCTATTGTTTTTTTTACCGAAAGCTCGTGTTCCGGGTTCCTTGCGGAAAAATAAGAAGAAACTGCGTATGAAAAGAGCCTGCCTCTTGTACTGTTAACGAATTCTTCCACAGGTTTAAGGTCGAGGAAACTGACTTCGTTTCCTTTTGAATCGTGGCCGCCAACTATGGAGACCATCTCACGCGCCGGGATATCCCCGTTGACCGTATAGCCTGCCAGGATCAGCCCTGCAGGATGCCCTTTGCCTTCCAGTGTGGAGTTTGTAGAAAGAGTTGTGGATACCGAAACAAGTTTTATATTGTTCAGATACTCCTGCTTTAAGCCTGCAACTACGTTTTCTATTCCTTCGACCAGATTGGAGTGGGTTGTTAATGCCTTGTTAAAATCAAGAATGCTGCCGTCTGTCAGGTTCATTAAAACGGCGTCGGTGTATGTCCCACCAGTATCGATTCCTAAGCCCAGTTTCATGGCTTATAATTTATTTTCAAAAAAATATAACATAGCCGATCAGGATTTTGCAGGAGCCTCAGGTTCTGCAGGGGGGTGAAATATTGAGGGGGACGAAATAATAGAGGGGACGAAATATTGAAAGAAAAAAATTGTGCGGATAATAGGGGAAGAGCAGTAAAAAAGACGAGTAAAAGAGAGGAACTGATAAAAGAAACATGAGATGGAGGAAAGGACGAAAAACGTAAGGTGAAAGAAAGGGCGAAAAAAATGTAAGGTTGAGGAAACAATAAAAGAAGTCTGAAGTTCTCAGGATCTCTTGAGTCTTAATTCCACTTTATATATGCTATTTTATATTGCTGTCATATTATACTATCCACAACCCGTTCTTTTTTACCTCCTAAGAAAACTCTGTGAACCTGCAGGTGCCGGCGGGTACAGTCGGGTTCAGGCACTTCAAGTTCAATGTAGTTGTAACACTGTGTGGCTTTTCCCCGAACCTTGGAAGAACAGACTGTTCCTGCGCTGACAACAAGCATATCATTTAATCTCCAAACCCAGGGAATATGCCAGTGCCCGCAGAGCACAAGGTTTACACCCGAACGGTCCAGAAGCTCAAGGACATCTCCTGCGTCCACAAGCACATTATTGCCCCTGCCTGTCCTGGGAATTGGGATCAGGTGGTGGTGAAGGGCAAAAACCTTGAAACCTGCTGTTGAGAAAGCTTTCTCTATCCAGCCGTAGTTTTCCCTCCCGATGTGCCCTTCTTCAAGTTCCGGCTGGGAAGAATCAAGTCCTACAACCGTGACTTCCCCAAAACTCCCGGAAGAAGACCTGGCCTTGAAAATGTCTTCGAAGAAAAGGTAACCTGCATTTCTGGAGTCATGATTTCCGGGAACGATCACCTTGTTTTTGCAGTCGATCCTGTCAATGAATTTTTTCGCCCCATCATACTCGGCCGCAAGCCCGTTTTCTGTAAGGTCGCCTGTAACGACAACGATATCCGGATTATTCTGATTGATTTTTTCAAGCATTGCATCTGCAATCTCAGGCATATAAAACGCTTCTGAGAAGTGAATGTCTGAAAGATGTACCAGTCTTATAATAACTATTACCTCTCTGTCCTGCTTTCGCATTTCTGGCTTTTCAGGGTTAGAATTCGCAGAGTAGAATATATAGTTATTCGATTTAGCCTATATAAATAATAAAAAGTATCTTTAGAATAAGTAATCTATATACAAAACCAGTTTGAATCCCGGAAATATTCCATCCATGATTTTAATTCAACGGATCTTCTTTAATGCGAATCATTTGTTAAAGGTGGCTCTGATTCATTTTTCGATCCAATTTGACTCTTTTAAGACCATTTCTTTCCCTTTTCAGAACTTTTCCGGACTCAGAATTTTCCGTATTTTAAATTCGGTCTTTTATCCTGTAGAATCCTGTTCAGACCTGTTTTCAGATCCTGTTCTGACTCGCTTTCAAGCTGGTTCCCAAAAAAAGAGTCCAGGTTTTGCGTACCTGACAGAGGAGACCTTAATTTCTCCGGGATTTACTGGCATAGATAGATGGAAAATAAAAATATATAGCATAACCGACGCTTTTTTTAGAAGGCAAGAAAGATTTTATTGTTTGGAAAAAACATTAATCTCCAATATCAAAATAAGCCTTTTTTTACGTCCGGGATGATTTTCATCCTGCTGAAATAAACTCGCTCCTTCAAATTTTAAAGCCGCCTACTTTTTTACCGTATTATCCGGGAAGAACAATATCTGAGAAAACGAAAAAGAAACAGAAATAGAACTTCAGTTAACTTAAAGAACCGAATTGGAACTGGAGAAAAAGAAGCAGAAACCTCATAGAAGAATTGTTAATCAGAAAAAAACCGATAAGAACAAAAAACCGATAAGAACAAAAAACCGATAAAAAACAAAAAGATGAATGTGTTTGGGAAACACACTCATTAAAGCTTCATTTTTTCTTCTTTGGTGCGCTCTGTGGGCCAAGTGATGGTCCGTATTCGTCCAGGCAGGTGCCTTCACAGAGTTTTACCCCGTGGCGGTAGGCTGCCTTGCCGATCATATGCCCTGATATGGGAGCTGTAAGCAGGATAAAAATGCATACAGTAAAAGCCTTTACTCCCATAGGTGTATAACCTTCCTGGATGATAATGCTCAGCAGGACTCCGAGAGCACCCAGAGTTGCAACCTTGGTTGTTGCGTGCAACCTGTTATATACATCAGGCAAACGCAGCAGGCCGAGCATTCCCAGACAGAGGAATATGAGCCCTACCACAAGGAGAATTATACTTATAATGTCCAGTACAGTGGAAATCATTGCCATTACAGCACCTCTCCCGTATCAAGATACTTTGCTACTATTACCGTTCCCACGAAGGAGATAATTGAAAGCAGCATGGCTACATCCATGAGGTAGATAGAACTCCCCTGGAAAGCGTAGAGTGCAAATATCATTGCAAGAACGTTCCCCACGGCATCTGATGCCGCAATCCTGTCAGGAAGGGTCGGACCATACAGAACTCTGTACGTGCTCGGCACCAGGGCGACTACCATAACGACCAGTGCCAGGAAATTTGCCTGTTCCAGTGTAATCATTCGAATGCCTCCAGTACATAGTGCTCAAGGTCGTCCCTTATGGAGTCACGAACGCCCTGTGGATCGGTTGCATCGATAGAGTGCACATAGAGGACAGACTTATCGTCCGAAATGTCAACGGTCAGGGTTCCGGGTGTAAGGGTAATGGTGTTGGCAATACCCGTAATTCCGATGTTGGTTTTCGTTCGGATAGGAACCGCAATGATTCCGGGTTTGATATCTATCTTGGGTTTGATGACGATCTTTGCGACTACTATGTTGGCCTTTATGATCTCCTTGATCAGAACGTAAAAATACATAAGTTTCTTCGGAATCTTTGAAATCCAGTCTCCAGTGGGGTGTACCACCTCATCCAGCCTGTACAGCTCGCTGAAGGGAGCTACTACTACGACTCCGAAGATGAGACCAAGAAGCACACTTCCAAGGGTTATTTGCCCACTAACAAGGCACCAAATTACCGGAAGTGCCATATAAGTGATTGTGCGACGCTTCATCTGATCACCCTCACTATTACCGCATCAATATAAGGCTGCGGATCAATTATCTGGTTTGCAATGGTCTGTGAGAACTCTACAACAGGTTGGGGGTACAGTCCGACAATCAGCACAATCGCTGCCAGTATCATGATTGGAACTACAATCAGAGGGGACAGTTTGTGGTGAGAATATTCGCCATGCTGTGGGTCCCTTTCTCCCCAGAATATGAGCATCCAGCCTCTGAACATGTAGAAGAGAGTAAAGATTGCAAAGACCAGAGCTATCCCTATGGGCAGGTAGAACTGCGCCCTAAGACCTGCATCAAAGAGCATGAACTTGGCGATGAATCCTCCCATTGGGGGCACTCCGCCAATGGACATGGCTCCCACAAGGAAAGCAACACCCATCATAGGAGCTGTGTTGATCATGCCTCCCATCTGGCGCATATCCCTTGTATCGGCAGTGTGGATGATTCCACCCGAGGTAAGGAATAACATGCTCTTGGCAAGTGCATGGTTTATCATGTAGACCACGGATGCGCCAAGGAGTAGAGTTGCAGCCGCAGTCTCCCCGGCCACGTTTGCCATTGCTGCCATCCCAAAGCCCAGGAAGATGTATCCTATCTGGGACACACTGGAATAAGCCAGCATGCGTTTTACATCCGACTGCCCTACTGCCGAGGTTGCTCCAAGGGCCAGGGTGACCAGAGCCGTGAAGAGAATGACTGGCCCGTACACTGCCTGGAAAGGAGCAAAAACCATAAAGAGAACCCTGAGTATACCGTAAGCTCCGATTTTTATGATCACACCACTTAGCATTGCACTGATCGGGGACGGAGCTGTGGGGTGTACATCCGGAAGCCAGTAGTGCAGAGGAAACATTGCTGCCTTACCACCAAATACAATGATAAAGAGCAGACCCACCGCATACAGGTGCCATGGCACAGCCCCTGTCTCAGCAAGCAACCTGATCTTAAGGGTAATGTCTGCCATGTTCAGGGAACCGATGGATGCATACAGCGACGTGACTGCTATCAGCATCACATTACCACCGAGAATGTTCAGAACCAGGTACTTCATTGTGGCTTCCATCTTGTCCGAAATCTTCGTAACCTTTGAGGTTTCGTTTGCAACTATCAGAGCTGCCGAGGAAAGCAGCATTATTTCGAAGAAGACGAACATATTGAAGATGTCACCTGTCAGGAAGATCCCGTTGATACCTGCAAGCATCAGGTTGTAAAGGGTGTGGTAGGTCTGGTTCAGGGAGTGGTCTTCTATGTAATCATAGGAGTAAATTAAGCCCAAAAAGCCAATTAAGCCGTTCAGGAGAACCAGCCCTGCACTCAACAGATCGGCTACAAGTACAATCCCGTACTTTCCGAATTCTCCTACATCATATGCAATAATTCCGTTGTTCCAGACTGTTATGATCAGGAGCACGCTTAAGCACAATATGACAAAGCCGACTACGATGTCTATTGCCTTTTGCAGCCCGGGATTACCCTTGGTCAGGATTGTGACCGGAGCCATCAGCAGGGGGATAGCAATCAGGAGCATCGGCAGATTATCCATTAAAAAGCTCATTCTCGAAGCCTCCTGAGTTCCTGGACATCAATAGTACCATACTCCTCATTGACGCGGTAGCAAAGAGTCAATACGAATGCGGTGGTTGCAAGCCCGATCACAATTGCCGTGAGCACGAGAGCCTGCACAAGAGGGTCCACGAATTCTGTATACGGATTGGTTGTTATCGGCCCGAGAATTCCAGCTGTCAGGTTATCATTATAGATAAGCCCCTGGCCAAGACCTTCTAAAGCCTGTTCGTGTTCCAGAATCGGCACAAGGGTACCTTCGGTGAAAACTCCGCCTCCAACGATATACAGGTTAATGGCATGGGAAATTATACCGAAACCGATGATAACTTTCATCATGTCCCTGCGAAGGACCAGGAAAGTTCCGATCCCGAAGAGCAGAGCGATTGTAAGCTCAAGGAAAAAATTATTCATGTTCTCCCTCCGGGGCTTTGTCGGTTCCTAACTTAGTTGCAATAAACAGCAGGCCTCCGACCACTACGAAGTACACACCAAGGTCAAAGAACATCGACGAGACCAGTTCAAGCTCAAACAGGTGCATACCTCCTATTTCTACGGGAATGAAATCAAAGGCGCTTCTGAAGTATTTGTGGCCTGCAAATAATGGAGACCAGGCAGTTATACTTGCGAACAGGAGCCCGTATCCAAACCACATATGCCAGTCCGGGTTCCAGATTTTCTTGATTGCATCATACCCGTATGCGACGTAGATAAGTCCAATTCCGGCTGCACACAGCACACCGCCGATGAAACCTCCACCCGGCCTGTTACCTCCTATAAGCAGAAGATCGATCGAATAAAGCATATCGATCATCAAACAGACCTTCGCGATTGTTTTGGTAATTACTGTGGTATCGGCCATTATTCCTTACCTCCCTTCGCCTTTTTTGCTCTGCTCAGGATAAGGCTGTACACCCCAAGGGCTGCCAGGGAAAGGACTGAAATTTCTCCGATGGTATCATACCCTCTGAAGTCCACGACTATCACGTTAACTACGTTAAGTCCGCCGGTCATTGCCAGAGCCTTCTCCATGAAGTAGTAATTGAAGGTCTCGAACGGGGCAAGTACCCCCAGATTTGCATTTAACATTACGGCAAGGACTCCAAATGAAACAACGCCTGAGATTAGCAGGTTCACCAGAACCTTACCTGCAGGCATGGGTTCATTGAATTTCTGTGGAATCTTCATGACTACCAGGATGAAGATAATGGTGGACAATGTTTCTACGCAGACCTGGGTCATTGCAAGGTCAGGAGCTTTGAGGTATATGTAAAGCAGGGATACCAGGAAACCAAGCTCGGAGAGGGATATAACCGCAGGCAGGTATTTCGGGAGAAGCGCAGCACCAAGCGCTGCCAGAATCATCAGAGAGTAAAGTACGATTTCATAAGGCTGAGCATCGTAGATTATCCCTGCAGGCAGAAGGTCGCCAATACCTATACCCAGGTTTATACCAAACATATAAACCGGCCAGAATATCAGGAAAATCATGAAGAGCAGTGTCATCTTGACATACACTCCAATGGGTCCTGGCTGGGTTATAGCCGCGAACTTGTGGGTGATCCCCCTTGCGTTGTTTACTATTGCATCATACCAGTAGTTCACACTGATCCAGGGAAGCTTGTCGTTGAAGCTGTTCTGCCAGGCAGCAATTGCGTCATAGAACTTGTAGAGTACAAGACCGATGGCAAAGGTTGCTATCGTCATCAAAAGCGGTGTAGTAACCCCATGCCATAGTGCTACATGCAGGTGGTCCGCATCCGGGACAAGGCCACTGTAGGCAGGCTGAATCAGGGTGCTGATCGGGAAAGTGGGGTAAAGTCCGAAGAAGATGATCAGACATGCCAGGAAAACCGCCGGAGCCAGCATGACCCAGGGAGCATCATGAATGTGGTGAGGGACATCATGGTCGTGAGTCCTCGGTCCGAGGAAAATCCCGTCTACCAGCTTGATGGAGTACATAAGGGTGAACACGCCACCGGCCACTGCAACAGCGGGGAAGACAATAGCCCAGGGGCCTCCATAGGTTTCTGAGACCAGTTCTCCGATTTCAAGAGATGTCTCGTAGAACATTTCCTTGCTGAGGAAACCATTGAGAGGAGGAACACCAGCCATCGAAGCTGCTGCAATTACTGCAACGATAAAGGTCTTTGGCATCTCCTTACGCAAACCACCCAGTTTTCTTATATCTCGAGTCGTCGCCTCGTGAGCCACAATACCTGCAACAAGGAAGAGGGTAGCCTTGAAGGTGGAGTGGTTCAGCAGGTGGAAGGTTGCTGCAGCAAAGCCCAGTCCCGGATGTTCGGCAGTACTGTATCCGTACATGGTCATCAGGTACGCCAGCTGGCTGATCGTAGAATAAGCCAGGATAGCTTTGATGTCTGTCTGCCGGAACGCCATGAAACCTGCCATCACCATGGTGATCATTCCTGTCCCTGAAACAAGGATTAACCATTCGGGAGTTCCCGAAAGGATGGGGTGCATCCTTGCAACCAGGTAGACACCGGCCTTGACCATTGTAGCCGAGTGCAGGAAGGCGCTTACAGGGGTCGGAGCTTCCATTGCGTTGGGCAGCCATATGTAGAACGGACCCTGAGCGGATTTGGAAGCAGCTCCCAGGAAGATCAACACAAGGACTGCAACATAAAGCGAGCTTCCGTGGAGTGTTGCAAGGAGTTCGGAGCTCTGAGCGACTTCAGAGATTCCATAGGTACCTGTGACAACTCTGAGCATCAGGAAGCCTGCGAACATGAAAAGTCCGCCACCGGCAGTTATCAGAAAAGCTTTGGTTGCGCCGTATACGGATTCCGGTCTTTCTCTCCAGTATCCGATAAGCATAAAAGATGTTATACTGGTCAGTTCCCAGAAAATAAACATCTGGATCGTATTATCTGTATAGGCAATGCCCAGCATTGCACCCATGAAGAGCAGAAGCCACTGGTAGTACCTTGGCAGGTCTTCCTTTGTGGACATGTAACCGTTTGAATAGGACATGATGATAACACCAACGCCTGAAACGATCAGTGCCAGGAGTACGGCCATACCGTCTCCGTAAAAGTCCAGGGATAGACCAGCTGCCGGCAACCATGTAAACGAACCCTTCACAGGAGTGCCTGCCATAGTGTACGGGATTATCTGGGCATTCAACACAAAGCACGTAAATGCGATAAGTGCCGAAATCCAGCCAATCCTCTGTTTGAATACACTATATAATACAGGTAATGTCCATGCGAGTATAAATGGTAAAAAGACAGCTATTACTATTGCATTAAATGGATCCATGAATCATCAACCCAACCTCTTTTTGGTTATTAATAGTGAATAATAGTCAGGTTCAAAAGTTTCAATCCAGAATTCAATCCACATGGGAAATAAAGATATAATGTAATCTTATAATTTCCTCGCGTATACTCTTTTGTCATATAGTAAAAATGTTTCGGTTTTTACTGGACGCATCTTCAGTATCAAGCAAACCCTTTTGCGTCTAAAATTGCATGCGAAATCTTCCCAGATTAGTCTCTGATTACAGTAAATACCTCCCTTTCAAAACTGCAGATTTTTACTTGATTTAAATCACATCCCACCTTTCTCATTGGAATTTTAGCTTTTCTCTATTCTTAACGCTACCGATTTTGTCCTTACAGGGGTTTAATGAAACGTATGGCAGTATTTTAATCATAGCTAATAAATACAAAGATCAAAAACCGATAGCATCAGGTTTACTAGTTTCCATGTGGATTCCCAAATATTTGAAGATTTCCAAAAAACACTATCAAGAAAAATAGCAATTTCGAGAAAAAAAATATGAAAATAAAGGTCAGAGAAAAGTTTTTTACCGTAATGAGTAGCAATTTAATCGAAATAGTTGATTAAATTAATTAAGAAGTTATCCCCCCTATCAGTACAATTTATTTGTACCATTAAAACTGTGGATCAAGAAGTTTAGTTTGGGAAAGCAACAGAGAATGATTCATTAGTGAGTTTATTTGAATTAATTCTATTTTAAAATATATATGATTGCATATCAAAAAATTAAAACTTTGGTATAAAATGAATTAAATAGATAAAAAAGAGAAATATGCTCCTTGAAAGTAAAAAAAATCAAAGTAGAAATAAACCCGAAAGAAAGTTTTTCGTCAAAAAAAAGAAATTCTGGACAAAAAAAGTTCACAAAAAGGAAAAGAGTATATTTAACATAATTCTTCGAAACCTTCCGTTTTTAAACTGTGAGAGAAAAATATTCAAGAAATATTTTCAGGAATTGAGTTCTCGATAAAAGAATGAAAATTGAAAAGCTATCGGAGCACATTAAAACACCAGACCCCCCGTAAAAGGAAGACTAACCCAAAATTGCTTTTGTTGAGTTAAAAAGGTACAGGGTTGAACACAAAAACCCGTAAAAATGTCAGTAATCTGCAAAATGTCAGTAACCTGCAATGTCAGTAACCTGCAAAATGTCAGTAAATACAAGTTTGTTGATAAAAAAGTTCGGAATTATTTTCTCTTCTGTAATAGAGAAGAAAAACAATATAATTCTTCCATATAGCTGGTTCTGCACCCAGCATATTTGTCAGGGTTCAGGCTTTTGCTTCCTGTCCCTCCCCCTGAAACACGGTCCTCTATCTGTTCGGTTAAGTTAATTGATCTCTATTTCTACAGGGCTCTCTTCAGGACAGCGCCTGAAGGTAACCTCAAGCACTCCATTTTTGTAATTTGCTTTTGCGCTTTTCGGGTCCACCCGGACAGGGAGATCCACGTCTTCCGTATATTCGGAAAACCCGAGGACTTTTATTTCAAGGTGCTGACCTGTAGCATGCAGCAGGAGATCTTCCTTTTCAATCTCCGGGAACTCTGCAAGTACGTGCACCATATCCTCATTTTCAAAGATGTCAATTAAGGGTTCTTTTGTTTCTGAGGGAAAGAAGTTCTCTTCTTTTTGAGGGTATTCCGGAATGTTTCCGAATTCCCGGAGTTCTGGGTCCTCCCCCGGGCGGTGAATGATAGAAAATCCGTAAACAAAGGGAACGGACTCTCCCATCTCTTCCAGGAGGGCTTCGATCATTTCTTCCAGGTTGTCAAAAAGTTCAGATCCGAAATCTTCAAAGAAATCCTTTCTTTTTCTTATGCCCACCATTATTACCTCTTATTTTCCTCACGCTCCCGAAGATCAGTCGATATCGATTGAAGTTCGAGAACTTGACTCCAGCCTCTGAAAGGTGACTTCCAGAACACCGTTTTTATATGTGGCTTTCGCGCTCTGAGGGTCTACCTTTACTGGCAGTTCAACACGTTCGGAATATTTTGGATTCCCATCTAATGTTTCGATGTCAAGTATTAAATCAGTTGCGTTCAGTTGAATATTTTCTTTCTCGATGCCCGGCATCTCGGCAATCACATGGATCTTTTCCTCGGTTTCCAGTACATCAATAAGGGGTTTTCTTATGTCAAGATAACGTTTTTCTCCGGTTTCCGTCTGCTCAAACATCGGGATATTCCCGAATTCCCGGATTTCAGGATCTTCTCCGGGACGCTGGGTTACGGAAAAACCGTACACAAAGGGATGTTGCCCGAAGTTATCCATGCTCATGCCCATATCACTGCTAAGGCGCTCGAACATTTCTTCCATATCCTTCAGGGGATCAATTCCGAATATTTCATCGAAAAAACTTTTTTTTCTCCTGTCTCTGTCCATCTCATCACATCATTATTAAGTTATGCGTCTTGAGTTTCTTAAGTGAGTGCTACTCAGGTGAGTACTGCTCAGATCAGTAAGGCTATTAATTTAAGTGGGAATTTTTTCACAAAAATTAAAAAGGCCGGAATTTACCGGCATTTCAGGCAAAGCCTCATTCAGCTTTCGGAAAAACCGGGATTTCTTTTCCTGGAACTTCTTTTCCCTCTTTTTCCTTTTCCTCCTCTTTTGCTTCGGCAGATTCTTCCTCAAACTCGGTTGCATACCTGGCAAAGAGTTCGGCACTCTTTTCATAGGCTCTAAGAGTTTCTCTGGACGTCGTGGGCTTTACACGGCGAATTGCCCTTTCGAAGTGCTTTTTTGAAAGGCGAACATCTCCGGCCCTTTCCTGAACGCTCTTCCGGTCAGTGCCCGGAGTAACTATTTCCCTGAGGGCTAGCATTGCCGCTTCCCTGCAGATGCCTTCGATATCCGCACCCACATACCCTTCGGTCATTTCAGCAAGTTCGGAGAGTTTTACATCTTCTGAAAGGGGTTTTCCTTTTGTGTGGATCTCAAAGATCTTCTCCCTGCCTTCTTTTCCGGGAGGCTTGATGTAAATGAGCCTGTCAAAGCGCCCGGGTCTGAGGAGGGCAGGGTCTACCATATCCGGCCGGTTTGTAGCAGCAACTATGATCACGTCCTTGAGTTCCTCTACCCCGTCAAGTTCTGTCAGGATCTGGCTTACCACCCTTTCGGAGACGTGGGTGTCGGAAACAGAGCTTCTTTCAGGAGCAATGGAGTCGATTTCATCAAAGAAAACTACAGTCGGTGCAGCTTGCTTTGCTTTCCTGAATGTCTCCCTGATTGCACGCTCGGATTCACCCACATATTTACTGAGAAGTTCGGGTCCCTTTATACTTATAAAGTTGGCTTCACTCTCACTTGCAACAGCTTTTGCAAGCAGAGTCTTCCCCGTACCCGGGGGTCCGAAGAGCAGTACACCTCTCGGAGGCTTTATACTGACTACTTTGAACATTTCGGGATATTTGAGAGGCCATTCCACGGACTCGATAAGCTCCTGTTTTGCTTTTTCAAGTCCGCCGATATCGTCCCAGCCCACATGCGGAACTTCGACATAGACTTCTCTCATGGCTGAAGGCTCAATATTCTTCAGGGCTTCTCTGAAGTCTTCCTTCGTAACCACCAGATTGTCAATGATTTCCTGTGGGATCTCCTCTTCGATATCGATTTCAGGGGTGATCCTTCTGAGGGCATGCATCGCAGCTTCCTTACAGAGAGAGGACAGGTCAGCTCCCACAAAACCATGGGTCACATCCGCGATCTCGCCAAGGCTCACTTCATCTTCAAGAGGCATGCCTCTGGTGTGGATCAGGAGGATCTGTCTCCTGCCGTTCCGGTCAGGAATTCCGATTTCAATTTCCCTGTCAAACCTTCCGCCGCGGCGAAGAGCCTCGTCAATGGAATTCGGGCGGTTTGTGGCAGCTATGACAACGACTTCACCCCTGGACTTGAGCCCGTCCATCAGGGAGAGGAGCTGGGCTACCACCCTTCTTTCCATTTCTCCGGTGACTTCACCGCGTTTGGGAGCAATGGAGTCAATTTCGTCTATGAAGATGATGGAAGGTGCATCTTTCTCAGCTTCTTCGAAGATCTCCCGGAGCTTCTGTTCACTTTCTCCGTAATATTTGGAAACGATTTCAGGGCCGCTGATTGTGATGAAATTGGCATCGGTCTCGCTTGCGACCGCCTTTGCAATCATGGTCTTACCCGTTCCCGGCGGCCCGTGAAGCAGAACCCCTTTAGGAGGCTCGATTCCCAACTTCTGGAAGAGTTCAGGGTGTCTCATTGGCAACTCGATCATTTCCCTGACGAGCTGGAGTTCACGCCTGAGCCCCCCGATGTCCTCATACGAGATCCCTTCCGGAGTCTTGATTTCTTCGATTGATTTTTCCTTGATAACAATTTCAGTGTCTTTGGTGACAACGACCGGCCCTGCAGGCCTTGTGGATGCCACAACGAAAGTCAGGGGATTATTTACGGTTTCAACCCTGATCTGCTGACCTTTGTTCAGAGGTCTGCCCTCAATTATCCTCAGGATGTAATGGGCTCCGCCCACAAGTCTGACAGGCTGGGATGGAGCAAGTGTGACCCTTTGCGCATGTTTTGCCTGGACCTTCTGGATAGTAACTCTGTCATCAATTCCGACCTTTGCATTGCTGCGCAGATTTCCGTCTATTCTGATCCTGTTCTCCTGCCCGCGCTCGACGTTAGGCCAGACAATTGCATAAGTCTTGGATCTGCCTGAGATTTCGATAATATCTCCGCTCACAAGACCCATTTCCTGCATCAGACGGGTATCAATTCTTGCAATTCCTCTGCCCACATCTTTATGATAAGCCTCAGCTACTCTCAGATTCATTTCTTCAGTCATTTATTTTCAACCCCGGTCTCACATATTCTCCAGTACTGCTGGTTATTTTTAATTGTGTATTCAACAAAACCCCTTTCTGCAAGGTCCATAAGGTTAGAGGTTATAATGCTCGGGTGAAGGCGCAGGTTATAACAGAGGACAGCTGCTGTAGCTTCGTTTTTCAGAAGTTCGAACAGGAGCTCGCATTCTACAGGGTTTCTGGCAACCTCTTCGATCGAGTCCAGACATCTGTCCATCAGTTCCGTATATTCAACCTGTAGTTGTTTCTGCATCTGCACAAGTTCTTCCTGCCTCGCTTTAAGTTCCTGGAGCCTGTTGCTCAGTTTCAGGAAGAAGCAGGAGGATTCATCTCTGGCAGCAGTTTCTTTTTTTTCGACAGCAGATCTTTCCCCTTTTTTCTCCCTGTCAAAATTAATGTCCTGAAGGGACATCGTATAGGAATAAGGCGATACTGCCACCTCAAGTCTCATGTTATTTGCAATATTGAAGTACTTGCGCCTCTGCTCATCCACACTGCACTCAATCAGCCCTGCCTGTTCTAACAGGCTCAGATGACTGATAATCGCCTTTGGTCCTACCCCCAGCCTGCCTGAAATTTCACTGACATAGCAGGGGCGATTTGCAAGAAGCTGAATTATCTTCCTGCGGTTTTCATTCCCCAGGATGTCAAGTAGTTTTGCTGGGTCCATGTTTTTCCCCTCTGGTAATTATTGAAATTTTATGGTGTATATTGGCGATAAGTTTTGAATTTCGTATTTTATATATTTTTGCAAGAGTTATTATAATATATACATTAATATATTTGACATGGGTTTAATAGCGGCTCAGGTTCTTTCTACGGTTTGTTTGAAGTGTTTCTCCCCTAAGATCCGAATCTCAAGTAAGAGATTTCAAGAACCTGTATAGCAGGAGTTACAGGAAGTCCCTGCCCGAAATCCCCTGACCAGATGCTAACTATTGCGCGTATGTAATAGTTAGTAACCATTAGTTAGCAATAATAATATATAAAGTTTGCTGATGATATCAGTTTGCGTGAAAAATGCTGAAAAAGAAAAAGGAAAAGATGAGGGCAAAAAGATGAAGACAAAAGACGAGGACAAAAAGATGAAAACAAAAGACGAAGACAAAAAGACCACAATAAGCAAATAACGTAAGAAACTGATTTAAACTGTAACGGATACTGGACGGAGGATTCGGTTGGATCTAAACCTATACATGAAAGTCAAAATGTATCTATTCATTGGATTCTTTTTTCTGGCACTTGCGGGTCCAGCATCGGCAGATACCATTACAGTGAACAATGGCGGGGAAGGAGATTACGAATCAATACGGAAAGCAATAAATAATGCAAATCCCGGAGACACGATTCTAGTTTATCCCGGCACTTATAAAGAGAATCTTGTCGTCGATAGGGAGTTAAGAATCATATCAAACTCCGGAAGTCCGGAAGATACCATCGTCCTGGCTGCCACTCAAAAAGAGCATGTTTTCAAAGTTGCTTCGGATAACGTAACAATTAGAGGATTTGAAATAAAAGATGCCTCGGGAACTCCGGGGAACTATAAATATGGGATTTATCTTGAGGAGACAAAGAACTGCATAATTGATAATAACTACATCTCAAACAACAGGGAAGGCATTCTCTTAATCGATTCCAGCAATAACACCCTTATCAATAACAAGCTTCCGAAGAACAATGATGCCGGGATTATACTCAGATCTTCGGACCACAACACGATAATGAGCAATAATTTATCAGGCAATATCGCAGGAATCGTCATAATTTATTCTTCCTACGATAACAGGGTAGATGGAAACACAGTCTTCGAAAACACAATAGGCATTGAAGTCCAGGGAAATAACAATACGATAAGGAACAATACCATATTGAATAACGATAAATACGGAATAGGTATCGAATCCTCCGATGACAATGCAATAAGCAGTAACATAGTAAATTCGAATAAAAGAAACGGAATCGAAATTGGATTTTCGAAGAACAATACCCTGAGAAACAATACTATAAACTTTAATGGAATGGATGGAGTCTTTTTACTTTACTCAAACAACAACACATTAAACGACAATAATGCTTCGAATAACGCAAACCACGGGATCAGCCTGATGGACTGTGACTATAATCTTCTCCATAACAACGTTGTAAACCTGAATAATGCAAACGGGATTCAGCTCCGGAACAAAGGAACCGAAATAGACGATGACGCTATTTTTGAATGGGGAGGCTCAGGTGATAATATCCTGAGCAACAACACCGTCTCAAGTAACACTGCTTACGGCATCTATATCGGTATTTCAGGCGACAACAACACACTGAAAAATAATTCTGTGTGTTCAAACGGAAAATACGGGATTTTTCTTGCGGAAGCCAGCCGCAATAATGAGCTTGAAGGTAATAGAATGGATTCAAATCTGCTGGGGGAAGTTCTGGTCAGTTCCGACGAGACTCTCATAGGCTCCAGCGAACTCAGCACACCTGAAATCAGTTCACAGGAAATGGGAAAGGGTCCGGGGACGCGGTCAAGAAGGATGCCGTTCATCGGCTGTTTTATGACAGTAGCTATTGCTGGGATAGCAACAATAATCGTGCAAAGAAAACAGGAATAAGATCCCCCTGATCCGAAAAACAAGATATAATGGATATAAAGTACTAGATATGCTTACTATAAGGTCATTAAAATGCTCTGATCAGCAAAACCTCATCCCCGTAATTTGAGGTTTCAACCTTGATTTCCCAGGCAGGGTAATATGTGGTCTGACCTTCATATCTGTAAGGATAAGTATCAAAACCGTTGAAATAAACAAATTTGACGTCAGTGATCCTGGTCCTCCCCAGGGAAAACATCGGCAGATTGCCTTTCTGAGTGACGAAGTTCCTGTTTCTTACCTGCTGGATTATGTATTTGCCGGGGTCATTGAAATCCACTGTTTGGAAACTTATTATTTGCAGGGGTTCCGGGTCTGCAGCACTTGAGGTTAAGTTAAATCCGCTTTCTGTAATCTCATTATCCGAGACAAGGAAATATATTTCCCCGGGGAGTCCGGTATTATTAGACCCTTCATTATAAGACTTGCTGGAGTTAATGAAACTGACATTAAAGGCGTTTGAGGAAGATTTCCCCTGATATAACGGAAGCTGATTTACGGGTATTGAGGGAATATCAGCGTTAAGAGTTACTCTTTGATTCGTAAGAGTGCTCCATACCTGTACGGTCCTCCCGTGGGGCATATCCTCTTTCATGGGAGGATAATAATTAAAAGTCTCATAGAATAGAGGAAGGGCATAATATAATACTGCCAGAGCAATAACGACTCCAATTACACTTTTTGATTTTTCCTGCATATGTATTAACCTCCCTCAGGTAGATTCAATCCCGGCCGCCAGCGGATACTCCGGGTGGTCGATGAGGTAGATATGCAGTTTTTCAGAGGAGTCGGACTCGGAAACATGGTCAGCCCTTACTTCCTGTTCGAAGGCAAAATTGCTGTCCAGAGTAATCTCATATCTGTAAATTCCAGGCTCCACACCAAGCTCAGGAGAAGAGATTTCCGTACCCGGACTCAAAGAATAGGTCTCGTGGAATATTGACTCATTATAGAAGTCAAGGATTTCAATACCGATTTCATGCGTTTCATTATCGTCATTTATAAAGAAGAACTGCAAAGGACCTGAAGAAAATTCCTGATCTAATTTCTCTTCAGTACCTTTGCTATATTTACACACAAGATGAACGACTTTTCCATCGTACTTCTCGTCCATAGCCATAATTCCATAGGAAAGTGTGCAAAAGTCTACGTTAATCCAGCCGTTAATTGTGTCGTTACCTACCGCAAAAACTGCGCTGCTTTGCGGCTCTCCGATAATGTATCCAGCATAAATCGTCTGGGAGTTGAGAGTTCTGGTCTCTTTCAGCTTCAGCTCGAAATGCTGCCCCATCAGGCTTAGATCCGAAGTTCCGTTTGAAGCAGCTTCCCTGAACTTTTGAGTGTTTGCAGTTACGGTTTCAAACTCCTTGCAGGTCTCTGGAATCTCTAAAGAACATCTTTCGGACTCTATTTCTTCAAATATACAGTACTCATCGACCTCACCATCCTCAATTTCTAAAAAACTTCCTGCTGAACCGGAGATGAAAATGAGCCTCAGAGGATTCAATGAACGCACCAACCTCTCCCGATCTTTTTTCCAGTCCATTACAAATACGGTATGAACAGTTTTTCCATTATATTTCTCAGAGGTTACCGCAATATTGTACATCAGGTCTTCAAATTCCACGGAGCCGCTAAATAGTTCTCCGCATACATAGAAAGTTGCCCTACTGTCAGGTATTCCTTTAACGTACCCCGAATAACGATAAGATTTCCCTCCATTAAGTCTGGAAATATCCTCGATTTCTATTTCAAAATCTTTCTCTAGTAACCTGAGATGCACATTCCCATTTGTAGCGGCATTCTCGAATTCCTGAACATCTATTGTAACTGTTTCAAACCCGTCCCAGTACCCCTGGGACTCAAATGAACTATCCTGAACCTCAACCTTCTGAATGATATTATTTCCAGGGATTCCTGAAATTGCCCTGAAGGAACTGTCATCATAAGCAATTTCATTAAGCTGTGTTCCAGAATCTTCGGAAGTTTCAGCTTTGCTATTGCCGTCAGCTAAAACAAGAAATGCTGGAAAAGCAGCCAGAGCCAGGAAGGCTGCAAGTACTATTATTGTACTATTTACTTTCATTCGAATCCCCCAACCCGGAGAAGACAAATAACGAACTCTCCAACCAAATATAAATCTGCACTCTTCCTAGAAGAACTTTGTTCTTTTATTTCAATCTTTTGTACATTGACACTATAACGTAAATAAAAAAAATAAGAACTTCACAAGAAAAGAAAAACAATTATAGAAAGTTATACTGAAAAATGGGAAGTTGTACTGAAAAAGTATATAATGAAGGACAGTTAAAGAGCCCCGAAGCCGGATTTAAAATAGGAAACCTGACAAAAAAAGTAAAAATATGAATTATTTCTGTTTTTTTGGCTTAGATTTTTCTTTTTGTCTTTCCTTCTGCTGGTTAAAAACAGAGGGCAAATGGAGTGCATATGAACCTTCCTCTCTGATTGCCATAACAAGTTCTTTTCGCTCTAAAAGGGAATCCAGATTAAGTTCATAAGAGCCGGGACCGAGAATCCTCACAGATTCCACTCTCTCTTCATCAGTTTTGCTTTCATTTTCTGATTGCTGCTCCCCGTTTTCTTCTCCTGATGCGAGGGCCTCATCAATATTCCTGACAACCTCATCAAGAGAGGCTTCTAGATCCAGTTTTTGTTCTTCAAGAGCAGGCCGTCCCTGGTTTTCCAAACCTTCTGGCTCTTTTTTCACATAGAGGAACTTATTCCAGCCGCAGTTGGGGCAGCCGCTAAGGATTACAGAATCCCCGTCTTCAAAAATAGTTCCGCATCTGGTACATCTATGGGGCATGAGTTCACCGGTAATCAATAATAAGACTTAATTGCTGCAAGTTTTATGATCGTACAGTAATAGCTCGATCGGATATATTGGATTAAATTGATTTTCAAATGGGCAATTTAAAAGGTATCTTAATAGACGATGAGATTTTCTCTTACAGGATTGACACCTTATTGGATTGACACATTATGGGATTGAACTTATATTAGTATACGTTAAATGGTATCTTAAATAAATACCTTTAATAAATATGTATATTTGTATTTACAGTTTTTTTTATTTAGTAACTTTAACGAAAGATTCGCCTTCAACTTCAGGGCTTTTCACCCTTTCAGGGCTTTTCACCCTTACCGGCTGCAAACCTCCGCCTTCGGAAGAAAGAATGTTCTCAATTCTCTTTTTCTGGCTTTTCCGGTTCTCCAATAACCCTGATATGCAAACTGCTGATACGGACTGCTGGCAAAACCTGCTTCCGGGATTGACGGAGACGTCCTTCCATGCAGGGACGAGACCTGTAGAGACACAAACACGCAATAAATTTATAGAAGCTTCCAGCGCTTCTTCCCGTCAACAACCTGAGAACTGGTTCTACGGGTTCGATCCATCTCTTCCAGAACTTCCGGAAGCCTGCCTGGCTGGGTAATTTCAAAAACTACCGGGTCAAGGGCATGGTTTACATAAAGACTATGTTTAAGATCTTCAAGGCTCCAGAGTTTTTCAGGATCCTTTCTCATGTTCTTTGCCAGAATACTTATCATGTCTTCCATAAAATTCCAGGGGTAGACAATCCATGCCCAGTCTTCAAGCCGCTCTCCCACATAATCAGGGTCAATTTTCGAGCTTCCCAGGTATTGTAAGGAAGCGGTTCGGACTTCTCTGGGGTTCCTGTCTTCTACGTAAGCTTTAGCACTGATCATACTTCCCCCTGTATCCACAATATCATCTACGATAAGCACTTTTTTGCCTTTGATTACATCGGCTGGGAGAGGGTATCGGATATAGGGCTCACCGGTGTCGATAGCTGCAGTTCCTGTGTAATGCTCGATTTTAAGGCTTGATAGGTCATCAAGCCCCAGGAAATCGCACAGCACGCGTCCTGCAAACCAGCCTCCTCTGGCAAGCGCGATAATAACGTCCGGTTCATACTCCGAGTTTTTGATGTCTCTTGAAATGTTTCGGCACAGGTTGTAAATGTAATCCCAGTTCGTAAGCACACATCTAAACGATTTTATGTAAAACCCTCCAGGATCCGAAGCCTGTTGCATTGGTCATGAGATTTCTTGTTTCAGGAGCCCTCAGGTCAGAGCCCCACCTTCGAGAATATATAATTCAGACCATAACTTTAAGTTTTCTTATCTTGTAAAAAAATAGTTCAGAAAAAGACTAAAAAAGAAATGCTTCAAAAACAAATTTAAAAACACTACAGGCGTAATTAGACGCGGTTAAAATACTATTTCAAAAGGTCTTTAAATTAAAGGCCTTCTATCACTGTTCCCGAAAAATAAAGGGTTCAGAAGAGCTTTCAAAAAGCAGGAAGAACCTAAAATAAGTTTCCCGTAGAAAATTGAGTCTTGAAAGTGAGAACAATGGATAAAATGCTGACAGACCTGCTCTTTATGTCTCAGAAAAGAAAGGATCTTTTGATCCTTCTCAAAGACGGTGGGAAGACAATAGAAGAAATTACTGATATTCTTAATGTTACCCCTACAGGGATGCTCCCTCAAATCAAAAAATTAAAGGAGGAGTCTCTGGTTTTGCAGGATGAGAGGGAATACAGGCTTACCCCTCTGGCAGAAATTCTTGTTGAAAAAATGCAACCTTTGCTCGACATTCTTGAAGTTATCGAGGAACATAAAGATTTCTGGCAGGAGCGGGATCTGAGCGGTTTATCTCCAGCCTTTCTTGAAAGGCTTAACGAATTAAAACCGTATTCTCTTGTAAAACCCGACACCGATAAATTTTTCGAGACTCACCCAGTGTTTCTGGAAAATATGGAAAAATCAAAAAATATACTTTCTCTGTATTCGATATTCCATCCGGTATTTCCGGAGACGTTTCTGAGGACTGGGGATAAAGATGCCGAAATTACCCTTATAGTAACAAAAAGAATTCATGAAAGACTGAAAAACGACTTTGAAAAAGAACTGAAACTTTACCTGAAACAGGAGAAGAAACGGCTTTTTGTTTGCGACGACGAAGTAAAAATAGCCATGCTGACAAAAACCGAACATTTCATGATAGCTGATTTCCTTACATGGAAAGGAGCCTATGACCAGGAGAGTATCGTAAGTTTTGAACCTGCTCCTATGAAATGGGCTGAAGACCTCATTCTCTATTATAAAGAACAGGCTCAGGAAATTAAGGGATAAATCATGGCAAAGAAGTTATCAAGAGAAGGTTTCATCTCAACATGAATTATTCCGTCTCTGCAAGCTAAGAAATATCCCGATTTTTCTTTGTAGAGGTTTCCGACTTTATATCCGGAAGTACTGCATTTTTTGTAATCAAGAATCCTGACACTGAACACCAGCCTGTACAGACTGCTTTTCTTCAACAGGGTGGGATGATACTTCGGAGTCCCGTTTAAAAAGTGAAAGACCCTCTCGACACCCCAGTCTTCCCACTTTATCAGCTTATTATATTCTTCGGGTTTGATTTTTCTGGCCCTCGGCGTAGGAGCGGAAATTGGCTGCTTTTTAAGCCCAACACTCCCATTTTCAAGAGCCTTCATTGTCTCACTGAGCAGTTTAATCCCTGCGTAGGCTAATTTTTGACCGGTTGCTTCAAGTTTCTCCCCAGGGCTTATAAAGACACGTTCCTGGCAGATGATATCCCCTGTATCTTCCCCCTTATCCACGTAGTGCAGGGTAACCCCGAGATCAAGTCTATAATCATAATACTCCCAGAACAGCGGATTCGGTCCCCTGTACTCCGGAAGGTACGAATAATGAATGTTAACAGTACCGTATAAAGGAATGTTGAAGATATTTTCTTTCAACAGGTGAGACATCGAAAATACAACGATAAGATCAGGTTCCACACGCCGGACCCATTTTTCCAGATCCTTACTGTCCCCTTTTCTGAGATAATAATAAGGAATCTGCATTTTTCTGGAAAAAAGTTTTAAGCTTACAGGATTTGAGGTAAGCGAATAGTGAATACTGGTCAGAAACCTTCCTGCTGCTTTGAGAAATTTATTTGGCTCGTTTGCCGGGGCACAATCAACAATTCCCACAACTTTGTGTTTTGATTCTATAATTGCCTGCAGAACTTGCGGGATACCCTGGGTGATGACCACAACCCTCAATCAAATCCCACCCGAGATTTCAACTGACACCGGATAAAAGTAGAACCCACTACAGATACTTCTTTAAACTCTTCTTTCAACCTGCACTTTGCACCGATTTTAGCTATTTTTTGCGAGCTCAAATTGAAAGTCTCCCTGAGTGCCAGTTCCACATATTATTTAGATTCTGTTTGAACAAATAATTCATTTTAAAGCCCGGGGATGTGGTTCATACAATATTAAAATATTAAGAATTAACGCTGTTAAACCGAGTTTCGAAATTTTCCTGTTTATTCAAAAAGATTTACAGAATTGAATCCAGAACTGAAATATTTTTTTATACAAGATGGAAAATTGAATTTAATTTTTTAACTTCACCGATTGTTGTCGTTTATGAATATCTAAAGATTATTCGTTATTAGAATAGCTCCAGAGCTATTTATACTGGAAGAAGCGAGTATTTAAACATATGTATGAACGTCCAGAAATAAATGATGTAATCAGATAATTATTGAGCAAAGTTGAAAATAAATGTTGTCTAAAATTTTTGAATTGAAGAATCATTTTTAATTAAAACAGAGAAAAATCAAATTGCGTGCGGCCACCCCACCCTAAAGGATGGGTATGCTTCGGGCCGCACGCCCGGTTACTCAGAAAGATTTACAGTGTTCTTTAACAAGGTTTCCTTGATCCAAGTTATTGAAACTCTGCTATAGAGACCCTGTTCGATTTCCGATCATTTTACAAAGAAGCAACGATGAAGATATTTAAATCGAAAACAAAAAGAGGCGAGGGTTCACTTCATCCCCGACCTGAAGGGCGGGGTATTCGTGACCCTCCGCGCTCCCTTTGTAATAAACTTATTGTTAAAGCTACGGACAAAATCGAAGCTTTAGCAAAGGATAAATTCGAACAGGCTTATCCTTCCATATATAAATCCGAAGAAGCGAGATGGAGACAGATGAAAAGCAAAGCAAATAACGGTTCTTTGAGAACTCTGAAACTGGTGGCAATCCTGCTCGTGCTCTTTACAATTACTCTTTCCGGCTGTGTTGACAACGGACAGAACAATACGGATAACCAGACAGAAAGTCCAGCAAACGAGAGCCAGAATACCAACACTGAAGAATACATATATGGTGTGGCAAATGTTGAAAATATCGACATTCTGATTCTGGAATCTTTCCCCGTGCAGATACACGTGATAGCAGAAGGTTACCTGCCTGACGGGTGCACTGAGATTGATGAGATAAAGACTGAAACGGAAGGAAATACCTTCAACATCAGTATTACGACGAAGCGCCCGAAAGAAGCAATCTGTACCCAGGCTATAGAGAGCTTTACGGAAACGATCCCTCTTGAAGTCCAGGGTCTCAGCGCCGGAAATTATACCGTAAACGTCAACGGAGTAAACGGATCGTTCGAACTTGCAGTTGATAACACCTTAGATGAAATTCCCAACGCCGTGCCGCCGGAACAGCAGGTAATAACCGAAGCTAGCAATGGAACAACTATAAGCCTCAAAGAAGGAGAAACTTTTTACCTGAGACTTAAAGAAAACCCTACCACGGGCTATTCCTGGGAACTTAACCTGAGCCAGGGACTCAGTCTGGTTTCGGGCAATTACTATCCGCCGGAGTCCGAAGAAAGTGAACAACCTCTCCTTGGTGCCGGAGGAGTTCGTCTCTGGGAAATTAAAGCCGATTCCGAGGGAAACCAGCTGGTAACAGCGATATATAAAAGATCCTGGGAAAACGAAACTGGCACTGAAGATGAATTTACACTTAATGTTGAAGTGGCCTGAACCGAATTTCCGCTTTTCATGCCTCACTTCCCTTTTTTACATTCTCTCAAATAAGAGAGCAAGGGGCATGAAAATTTTAATTCCTGCCAGAGACAACCTATTTTCCAGCGGGTTCACGGAATCCCGAGAGCCTGTTTTAAATCTTTGAGACAATTATCGCAGATATGCGACGTGCCTATCTGGGTACACCCGAGTATATTTACATCTTCCTTGTGTTCTTTTTCTTCCGGGCTTCCGGGATAGCTTTCGCAGTAAATTCCACATTTCACTTCACAGTAAGTTCCGCAGAAGAGACATTTTGTCATAATATTATTTAGGGTTTCAGATATAATATATTCCCTCGCTCGAGTTGCACCAGCAGAGTTGCGGCTCTGCAGTGCGCTGTCCTTCCCGAATTTCGCTTAGGGAGAACGAGGTCTGTTTCGGCAGAGTTGCGGCTCTGCAGTACGCTGCCCTTTTCGCTTCGCTCAAGAGGGCTAATTTTGGGATATAGTAGTGAGCTGCGCTCAAGCAGACTAATTTGTAGGTAAAAATCGGGAGCTTCGCTTAAGAGGACTAACTTAAAAACGACGGAAAAATAGAGAGACGCAGGAGAGCGGTCTTTCCCACAACGAAGAAGAGAAAAGCCAGAAAGTAAAAATGGGATAAATCTGCGGGGATGCGATAAAAGCAGAATTAAATATACGTGAAAAAAACTCTTTTTAAGTCTCTTTCCCTTTAATCAGGGATCGCCGGGAGACTTGAAGAGATAGGAGAAGAAACCTGAGAAAATTATAAGGAAGTTGAGGAGTTCTTCTGGTAAGAGTTTAACTTTCTTAATGCCGGAGAAGAGAGAGCCGAGCGAAAAGTATATAAACTATCGTTAGTATGTTCTGATAGCTGTCCCTGGCAAAGTGGCCTGATCAATAAAACACTGTAGCGGGGTGGGGTAGCCAGGAGATCCCGACGGGCTCATAACCCGTAGACCGATGGTTCGAATCCATCCCCCGCTATAAAAAACTTTTTTCAGATCAGTTCCCTTTACCAGCCTATTCAATCTATTAACATTGTAGCGGGGTGGGGTAGCCAGGAGATCCCGACGGGCTCATAACCCGTAGACCGATGGTTCGAATCCATCCCCCGCTATAAAAGATCTTTTAGAGATTGGTGCCCTTTCCGCACCGGACAATTTGTATTATCTCGGGTTTTGATCGTACCTCTATTCTTTCGTACCTCTATTTTTTATATCCGGGCACCCATTAATATCCAGAAAACTCAAATCCTACCTAAACAACTTAAATCCTACTTAAACAACTCAAATCCTATCTGAACAACTCAAATCCTACCTGAATCCTGTCTAACCTCAATCCTATCCAAATTATCTTATACATTCGATCATACCTTTTTCAAGCATCAGAAGCTCAAAGGCTTATTAAGTAAAGATCGCTTTCTTATACAGGGTTAAAACAAATTCAAAAAAGATCACCTTCTTATATAAAGAAAAAATAAGAGCGAAAAAAAGCAACCTCTTGCACAGCTAATAAACGGAACTTAAACTCTTTGGAATTTAATATTCTTTTATCCATCCTCAAAATTAAGCAGGACGATTCTTATATGGTAATGGAAAAACTAGGAGACTCCTTACAGGGGGCACTCAAGAAACTGATCGGCGCGGGAAGAATTGATGAGCGTACGGTCAATGAAGTAGTAAAGGACATTCAGAGGGCTTTGCTCCAGGCCGATGTTAACGTAAAACTTGTCATGGGGATGTCCCAGAGAATCAAAGAGCGTGCACTGAAAGAAGATCCTCCTGCGGGCATGAATCCGAGGGAGCATGTAATCCGCATTGTGTATCAGGAATTAATGGATATCATCGGGAAAGGAGCCGAGATCCAGCTCAAACCTCAGACTATCATGATGGTCGGACTGCAGGGAAGCGGAAAAACCACAAGTGCTGCAAAACTTGCCCGGTATTTCCAGAGAAAAGGGCTTAAAGCAGGCGTTGTTGCCGCAGATACCTTCAGGCCCGGAGCTTACCACCAGCTCAAGACTCTCTCTGAAAAACTAAATGTGGGTTTTTACGGAGAAGAAGGAAATCCCGATGCTGTCGAGATTACCAGACACGGGCTTAAAGCGCTTGAGAAATACGATATAAAAATAGTGGATACTGCAGGCAGGCATGCCCTTGAAGCCGACCTGATAGAAGAAATGGAAAGGATCCATGCTGTTGCAAAACCCGATCACAAGTTCATGGTTCTGGATGCAGGCATAGGGCAGCAGGCAAGCCAGCAGGCACATGCTTTTAACGACTCTGTGGGGATCACAGGAGTTATCATCACAAAACTGGACGGGACAGCAAAAGGTGGTGGAGCCCTTTCAGCCGTTTCCGAAACGAAGGCTCCGATAGCTTTTATCGGAGTTGGGGAAACCCCGGAAGACTTTGAAAAGTTCGAAGCTGACAGGTTTATCTCAAGGCTGCTCGGGATGGGAGACCTCAAGAGCCTGATGGAAAAGGCAGAGGAGAGCCTGAGTGAAGAAGACGTAAATGTCGAAGCCCTGATGCAGGGACGTTTCACCCTTAAGGACATGTACAAGCAGCTCGAAGCAATGAACAAGATGGGGCCTCTGAAGCAGATCATGTCCATGCTCCCGATGGGCATGGGAGGAATGGGAGGCACGAAGTTCTCGGATGAAATGTTCCAGGCTACCAGTGACAAAATGAAAAACTACAAAGTCATCATGGACTCGATGACAGAAGAGGAAATGACAGACCCCAAGCTCATAGGTGGTTCAAGGATTAAGAGGATCTCAAGGGGTTCGGGCTGCAGCCCCGAAGAAGTAAGAGAGCTTCTGAAGTACCATAAAACCATGCAGACAGCTCTGAAAGGCTTCAGAGGCGGAAAATTCAATATTCAGAAAATGATGAAGAAGAAAATGGGGATGTAATAATCCCCAGGTTCTCTTTTCTATCGTTTTTAGAACCTGTTTTAATGATCAATGACCAGATCAATACTTGTCACAGACCTCAAAGAAGTTCGTCAACAGCTCTTCTCCCTTCTTTGTGTGGGAAACCTCAGGATGCCACTGAACGCCATAAATCGGTTTTGTAGGATGGCGCATGGCTTCGATCTCGCAGATATCTGAGCGGGCAAGATGGATAAAACCTTCAGGAAGAATAGCAACCTCATCGGCATGGGAAGCCCACACGGTTGTTTTTGGGCCAAGGCCCCTGAGTATGTCGTCTTCTTCGATGACCTCGATTTCAATCTCGGCATACCCGCCTTTTTTCCCTGCATGGACGTGTCCCCCGTAAGCAAGGGCAATTGCCTGATGTCCGAGGCAGATTCCCAGAATAGGGATATCGATTTCCCGGACATAGTCAAAACAGAGGCCTGCCCTTTCCATCTCCGGGCCTCCGCTCAGGATCAGGCCGTCAGGCTCTTCTGCCAGAATGTCCTCTATAGGGGTTACATTAGGAATAATTTTTGAATCCATGTCAAGGTCCCGGACGGCCCTGTGGATAAGGTGGCAAAATTGTCCGTAATTATTTACAACAAGGATTTTTAATTCTCTCATAGTTCCTTCCGTTCCTGTTTATAGATGTGAAATGCTTCTTAGCTGCAAACTTATTCTATTAGCTCATGTTATCCTATTTTAATTCTTGTATCTCTCCGGTTTTGCTTCACTTCTTTCTTACGCTTCAAATCCGCTATTCCCGGACTTATTGATGTGCCCATGTAGCTGCCTCAAAAAATAGGTTATGTGTCAGGGCAACAATCCCAAAATTGGGATCATGAATGCCCATCGAACCACAACTGTCAAAAAAGAGAAACCTTTAAGAACTGAACATTATAGTACATAGATGTACATATTAGTTCAACGTTTACCTGCTAGTCCGTAATTACTACCTAAATCCGTAGTAGCTCGAAAAAAGAGCCCGGATCAGGGCTTGGATAAGTTTAAATATAAGTTGCATGCTAGTATGTGACACACTAGCACACCAGAGAAGATCATAATACAATTAATAAAAATCACTGATGGAGTAAACCAATTCAGAATTTAGGGGAACCACGATGTCAGAAATTGGAAAGAAAATACGTATAGAAAGGCTGATGAATCGGGAAAGCAGAAACATGGTCATCATTCCTATGGACCATGGGATCTCCGACGGACCTATTGAAGGGCTTATCAACATTACCGACACAGTTAATAGGGTTGCCGAAGGAGGAGCAAACGCAGTTCTCATGCAGAAAGGCATGGTCAAGTACGGACACAGAGGATACGGCCATGATATAGGGCTTATTGTGCATATCAGTGCCTCTTCCGTTCTGAGCCCTGACCCCAATGCCAAGGTGCAGGTCTGTACCGTTGAAGAAGTGATAAAAATGGGAGCTGATGCAGTTTCCATGCACATCAATGTTGGTTCCAATACGGAAGCCGACCAGCTCGAAATGCTCGGAAAAATCTCCAGGGACTGTACGGAATGGGGAATGCCTCTTCTTGCCATGATGTACCCCAGAGGCAAAAAGATCACAAACCCCCACGACCCTGTTAATGTGGCACATGCTGCAAGGATTGGAGCCGAACTCGGAGCTGACGTTGTAAAAACCGTCTACACCGGAGATCCTGACAGTTTCAGAGACGTGGTAAGGGGGTGCCCCGTACCTGTAGTAATTGCAGGCGGGCCGAAAACCTCAACCGACCGGGAACTTCTTGAAATGATTGACGGGGCAATGGAAGCCGGAGCAAGAGGAGCTGCAATTGGAAGAAACGTATTCCAGCACCGGGACCCTGTAAGGCTGACCCGGGCTATCTGCGAAATCGTGCACCACAGAAGACCTGTGGAAGAAGCTCTGGAGCAGTTAAAATAACAGGAATATTGAAAGCAAAACTAAGCCCTAAGTAAAAAAACAAAAAACGAAAAATACCGGATTAAAGATCGGAGTAAAATACAGAATTTACGAACGGGGTTGAAAGCCTTTGAAAAAGAAAAGCGTCTGGATAAAAGCCGATGAAGGCGGATGGGAAGAACAGAAAGATAGGATCACGACAGGCCTGGAATCCGGAGCCGACTGTGTACTTGTAAACCCGGGAGACGTGGGAAAGGTCCGGGAACTGGGAAACATTACAGTAGCAGCCTTTGCCCGTGACAACAAGTCCGGAGCTGACATCGTGGTCGTGGGAAAGAGAGGGGAAGGTGACGGGACAAAACCCCTGCCCCAGGAAATTCCGGGTTCTTTTGATATAAACGCAGCAACCCTGCTCATGGATAAAGGTGTAACCGTAGGCGGATATGTCATCATAAAGGACAAACACTACGAACGCTTCGCAGCCGAAATGGGAAAAATCTGCGATTATCTGCTGGTTACAGGCACCGACTGGAAAGTCATCCCTCTCGAGAACCTGATAGCTGACCTCCAGCGCCAGAAAGTAAAGATTATTTTCGGAGTAAAAAGCGCAGAAGAAGCAAGACTCGCCTTCCAGACCCTTGAAACGGGAGCTGACGGAGTCCTTCTTGACAGCGGAAATCCCCAGGAAATAAAAGATACGATCAAGGCTGCAAGAGAACTGGAAAGCGAAAGTGCCGAACTTGAAGCTGCTGTTGTAACCAGGGTAGAGCCCCTCGGAATGGGAGACCGGGTCTGCGTGGACACATGCAACCTCATGCAGCGCGGAGAAGGCATGCTCATAGGTTCGCAGGCAAGCGGGATGTTCCTGGTAAACTCGGAATCCGATGACAGCCCTTACGTGGCAGCCCGCCCCTTCAGAGTAAATGCAGGTGCGGTTCACTCTTACATCAAAATAGGGGATAAAACCCGCTATCTTTCGGAACTCCGGGCCGGAGATGCTGTAACTATTGTAGACTCGAAAGGAAAACAGCGGGAAGGCATAGTTGGGAGAGTCAAGATCGAAAGCCGCCCTCTCATGCTGATAGAAGCAAAAGTCAGAGACAGGACTTTAACCGCAATCCTGCAAAACGCCGAAACCATCAAACTTGTCGGAAAAGACGGAAACCCGATCTCGGTTGCAAAACTCAAGAAAGGAGATGAGGTCCTGGTCCGCCTCGAGGAAGGAGCCAGGCATTTCGGCAAAAAAATTGAAGAAACGATTATAGAGAAGTGAACCTGAGAGAACTGAGTAACAGCCTATTCGTGACCAGATCCGTAATCAGATCCGTAATCAGATCCGTAATCAGATCCAATAAAATCCATAGACAGGTTCATAGCCAGATTCCTTGACCCCCGGAGCGACCAATGACACAAATAGGCCCCTTTGACCTTGAAAAAAAAGCTGCAGTTGTTGCAGTAATCCTTGAAAAGCCCCTTGAAACTTCAAAAAAGGCAGTTGAAAAAGGGGCTGATATCCTTGAAATCCGGCTGGATTTGCTGGGGATCAGGGACCCGGAGAGAGCTGCAGGAATAATAAGGGAAATAAAATCCGAAACCGGGATTCCAGTACTCGTTACCAACCGTTCCGGGGAAGAAGGAGGAAAATGGGAAGGCAAAGAGGAAGACAGAACAGGGCTTCTGGCAGCCCTCCTTTCCCTTGAAGATGGGCCTGATGCTGTTGATATAGAACTCTCTGCCAGCAGGGAAGAACGAGATAAAGTTATAAGAGCGGCTAAAGATCACGGAAAGACCGCAATCGTTTCTTCCCACGACTTTTCAAAAACTCCTTCTCCACAGGAAATGAAAGCAACTCTTACAGAAATGTTTCTTGCAGGGGCAGATATCGCCAAACTTGCAGTGATGCCCCGGTCAATGGAAGACGTTCTTAACCTGCTGAGAGTTACGCTGGACTTCAAAAATGCAGAAAAAGCCGTATGCACCATTGCGATGGGCAGGTCAGGAAAACACACGAGAGTTGTTGCCCCTCTTTATGGTTCTGTCCTGACATACGCATCGGTGGAAAGCGATGCAGCCGCGGCCCCGGGCCAGCTTCCGGTAGACGAAGTAAAGAAGATAATGGAAATGTTAAAATGAAGCGAGTTTTTGGCGTATTTGGAGACCCTATAGGTCATTCCCTCTCCCCTGCCATGCATAATGCAGCGTTTTCAGCCCTTGGCATGGACTGCGTTTATCATGCTTTCAGAGTCAGGCCGGAAAAACTGGGAAAAGCAATCCTCGGAGCCGAAGCCATGGGATTCGGAGGGCTTAACCTGACAGTCCCGTTAAAAGAAGAAGCTCTGAAACTGGATTTCATCAGGCCTGACTCCCTTGCCGAGAGAATCGGAGCAGTAAATACCGTAGTTTTCAAAGAAACAGGAGAAATCCGGGGATACAATACCGACGGACTCGGAGCAAGGCAAGCTCTTCTCGATGCTGCAGTGGAAATAAGGGGGTCTAAAGTGGTGGTCGCAGGGGCAGGAGGAGCAGCAAGGGCTGTTGCTTTCCAGCTTGCAGCCGACGGTGCCGAGATTACCGTAATAAACCGGACCGAAGAAAGGGCAGTTGAACTTGCAAAAGATGTCGCAGCTGCGTCCCTCCCGGGAAAAATAAGCGGGACCGGGCTTTCAGGGCTAAAAGAACTGCTGCGGGATGCAGATATCCTGATCAATACCACAACTCTCGGAATGCACCCGAACACGGGGGCAACGATTGCGACAGCAGAAGAACTTCACAGCGGCCTTGCTGTTTTTGATATCGTCTATAACCCGCTTGAGACCAAGCTGTTAAGAGAAGCAAAGGCTGCTGGGGCAAAAACCGTAAGTGGGGTTTTAATGCTAGTCTACCAGGGGGCAGAAGCTTTCAGACTCTGGACAGGAGTCGAACCTCCGGCCGAACTCATGAAAAAAACCGTCCTGGAGGCTCTGCAGGCTTGAACCCGGACCCTGAGAAAACGAGCTCCGGAAAAACGAAGGTTTTGATCCTTGGCGGAACCGGAGAGATGGGGCAGTGGTTCACTCGTTTTTTTAAAGAAAGGGGTTATAAGGTTACGGTCTGGGGAAAAGGGGGCAAGGTGGAAGTCGCCAGGAAACTGAATGTGCCCTTTGCTTCGGAACTTGACGCAGCCATCCCTGAAAACGATATAGTAATAGTATCCGTTCCGATCAACGTAACGGAAGAGACCATTGCAGAAGTCGCCCCGAAGATGAAAGCAGGGAGCCTCCTCATGGATTTTACCTCCACCAAGGTAAAGCCTGTTGAAGCCATGCAGAGGTTTGCACCTGCCGGGGTTGAGATTCTCGGAACGCACCCCATGTTCGGGCCCACGATTCCCACCATCAGGGGACAAACGGTAATCCTTGTCCCGGTAAAGGAGCGCTCGGAAAAATGGTTTCCGGTAATCAGGCAGCTTTTTGAGGAAGGCGGAGCCCACGTTGAAATCACGACCGCAGCCGAACACGACAGGCTGGTCTCGGTAGTACAGGGGCTGACGCATTTTGCTTATATCTCAATAGGGACGACCATTGACAGGCTTGATTTCGACATCAAGAAATCCAGGAAATTCGTAAGTCCGGTCTACAGTATAATGCTTGACTTTGTGGGCAGGATCCTGGGCCAGAACCCCTACCTCTACGCCCTGATCCAGATGGAAAACCCTGGCGTTCCGGAGGTTCATGAGGCATTTATAAAGGAATGTGAGGAACTCTCCGGTCTTGTGCGGGCTCATGACGAGGAGGGTTTTGTCAGGAAAATGAAAGCTGCCGCCCGAAAATACGGCGATACGGCCCATGCCCTGAGAAGGTCGGATAAGCTGATTAATTCCAGAATAGCCGAGTACGAGGCACTCCTGAACTCTGTCGGAAAAGTCCGCGGCTTTTCCCACGTTTATTCCGGAAGGATTCACGTCGGTACACTGGAAAAGGTCGGCCCGAATGAGGTAATTCTTACAAAACTCGCCTCAAAAGGCACCGCCCCTCATATAAAGAACAAATTCATAAAACTCAAGCTTGAAAACCTCCGCCTCCTTTCGGAATCCGAGTTGAGGGAGTGGAGAAAGGAAAACCTGATGCATTCGGTCAGGGATATTTCAGTCCTGATCCCTGAAGGTGCCGATCCCGAAGTAGTCCTCGGAGCAGTAAAAACAAACAAACATCTTGTAGCCTGTCAAATCAGTGACATCTACGATGGGACTGAGGGAACAGAAGCCAAAAATGAAATAAGAGAGACAGGAAGACTCGGCGTGACTTACAGAATAACTATTTTTGGGGACTACAACGCCGATTCTATCGAAACTGAGGTGACAAACCTTCTCTGCGGGCTTGGGTGCCGGGTAAGGGAGAAAAACCTGAAGCTGACGGAATGAATGAACCTTTTCCTTGGGTCGGGCATTATAAGCAGAGAAACCGATATAAACAATAACTAAATAAATACAAAGCATAATGTCCCGGGTCAAATGGAAAATTTCTCTTTTATTTGCACTTATCACTCTTTCAATATTTTTCTCACTTATTTTAAGCGGTGATAAGTTTGTGGAAAACAGTGGAAATACAACAAACTCCACTGTTGCGACCGGAGTTTCAAGCGAAAATCAGATCATAAATCTCATAAATAAGCTGGAAACCGGTGACCGTGAAACAGGATTAAATGCTGCAGCCGAACTTGGGGAACTCGGAGGGCCTGCAGCAGATGCCCTTCTTGAAAAGATTGAGGAAGGAAATTCGAGTTCGGGGGAAATAAACAATTATATGCTTCTCGCACTTCTTGAAACCGGAGATGAAAGAGCAGAAACCATTCTTTCAGAAAACCTTGAAAGAAAAGGAGCTTCTGGTAAGGCTTCAGCCGAAGGTACGGTCGATGGGCAGGAGGAAGTTCCGGAAGACGTTCTCCAGGCTATAGAAGCAAAAGACATAGCCATGAGACAGTCTCTTGCAAAGTCCCTTAATATGGAATACGACAATGAAACAGATGTTCTTGAAGAAGCCCTCAAGGCCGAAGAACAGAATTCTACTCTCTATACTTCCTTTGCACTTTCAAATTTCGAATCCGAAGAGACCGGAAACGAAACCGAAACACTTCTTCAAGCCCTTAAAAGTGAAAATGGGTACGTGAGAGTTTCAGCTGCAATGGCTCTCGGACAAAAAGGAGAAAAGGCTGCAATAGATCCCTTAATGGTGATCCTGCTTCGAGATTACCCCCTTGCAAAATACAGTGCAGTTATGGCACTCGGGGAAATCGGAGATGAAAGAGCGGCTGATACCCTGATGACAGAAATGAAAAATAATGAGAAAGATTACATCAGGAGCAGCGCTGCAGTCGCCCTCGGGAAAATAGGGACAGAAGAAGCCGTACCTTATCTTATCGAGAGGCTGAGAGATACAAAAGCTGCTGTAAGGAGTAACGCAGCCCTCACACTTGGTAGAATGGGAGACGAATCCGCGGTGGAACCCCTTATAGACGTACTGGAAAGCGGAAAGGAAGCCGAAGGCAGAAGAAAAGACAACGTTAATACAAATGCAGATGTCCGAAAAAGCGTTGTCCTTGCCCTTGGAGGAATAGGGGACGACGAGGCTACGGAAGCATTAATCGGCGTACTGAAAGATGATGAGGAAGCTCTTGAAGTCAGGATAGCTGCAACCTCAGCTCTCGGAAATACAGGAAACCCTGAAGCTGTAGATACCCTTAGAACGATACTTGACAACCAGAGCATGAATATGGGCATCAGAAACGGAGCCCTCCTTGCCCTTGGCAAAACCAAAAACCAGGAATCTGCAGAGTTTTTTGTAGAAAAACTGGGAGATGAAGACTTCGGAGCCAGTGCCAGAGAAGCCCTTACAGCCATGGGAGAAACGGCAATTGAGCCTCTTATCGAAAACCTGAAAACGGAAAACCGGGAAGCAAAGGATGAGACCGCCCTGATTCTGATTGAAATTGGGGACTCGAGAGCGGTTGAGCCCCTTATTCTGGCTTATCGGTGATTCGAAAGCCCTGAAAAAATTCGAAGAAAAGCGGCTGAAAAAGCCGCATTTCTTTTTTGTCCATATCTTTTATTCCACTCTTTTTATTTCTGCATTCTGTAGTCCAAGAATTCCTTTTTATCGCGGAACTCCTTTTTATCCTGACATCCATTTTATTTCTGCATTCTGTTATTCCTGTGTTCTGTTATTCCTGTGTTCTGTTATTCCTGTGTTCTGTTATTCCTGTGTTCTGTTATTCCAGCAAATCTTTTTTATCCCTGAATTCTTTTATCCCGATTTTATTCCATCAACAGACCTGTTTGACTGCCAGCTCAGCCTTACGTTTTTTATTTTCGGAGAATATGAAATCTGCTCCTGCCGCCGAAAGCAATGAACTGGTATAGAGATTCTGGCATTCGACTATTACCTGCTTTCGGGAACCGTATTCGACTATCTTCCCGCAATTCATCACCGCAATGTTATCGCATATATAAGCAGCAGCAGCGATGTCATGGGTAATGAAAATGAATGTAATCCCCAATTTTTCATTCATTTCAAGGATCAGGTTAAGGATATCGACACCTATGGAAGCATCAAGCATGGAAATTGGCTCGTCGGCTATTATCAGGTCGGGACTGGTAATTATCGCCCTGGCAATGGCTACACGCTGGCGCTGCCCGCCGCTGAGAGAACGCGGATACTTATGAAGGTACTCATCAACAGGGGTCAGACCTACGGACTCAAGAACGCTGCGTACTTTATCAACATTACACGGGCTTTTGTGCTTTATGAGATATGGTTCGGCTACAATTTCTTCAATAGTCATCATGTGGCTCAGGGAATCATAGGGATCCTGGAAAATCACCTGGACTTCAGGCTTCCTTAATCCGCCCTTCCCTTCTTTCAGGTCGGCAAAGGATATGATTCCTGATGTTGGTTTCAAGAGGCCGAGTATTAGTTTAGCCAGAGTAGTCTTGCCGCTTCCGCTTTCTCCTATGATTCCAAGTATCCTGTTTTTTTCCACGGAAAGAGACACGCCATCAAGAGCGGTGACAGATGAACTGCCTTTGAATAACCTTTTACTCTTGAACTCCTTTGTGACATCGGCAACCCTGACAAGTTCATTTTCGTTCATTTTCATCCCTCAACATGACATAAGTGACATGATACTCTGGCACTGCCAGTACATTCGGGAGGTTTTTTCTCTCTGCAAAGCTCGAACCCCCTTTCACATCTTTCCAGAAATTCACATCCCCCGTACACTTTCAGGGTAGACGGGGGCCTGCCAGGTATGCCCTTCACCTTTACAGGTTCGACCATAAGGGGTAACCTTGAGCTTAACAATTTTTGTGTGTACGGATGAAGCGGTCTCCTCAGGATCTCTTCTTTAGTGCCGGTTTCCACGATTCTCCCTGCATACATTATGTAAATCCGGTCACAAATTCTGGAAATAGTGTGCAGGTCATGGGAAATCACAAGCAGGGAAGTATTTTTTTCCCGGGCAGTATTCTTCAGCAGGTCTATGATTTGCAACTGTATCATTGCGTCAAGGGCGGTGGTGGGCTCATCGGCAATTATCAGCTCGGGAGAGAGGAGCATTGAAAGGGCAATCATGAGCCTCTGGCGCTGTCCCCCGCTGAATTCATAGGGGAAAGCATTCATCCTTCCGGGATCTATGGACACAAGTGAAAGCATGTCACGGCTGAGAGTAGCCATTTCTTTTTCAGGCATGTCCACGTGGGCTCTGAGCATCTCCATAAACTGTTTCTTAACACGGACAAGCGGGTTGAGCGCGTTCATAGAAGCCTGGGGTATAAATCCTATGTGCCTGCCCCTGATCCTCCGCATTCTTTCCCTGTTAAGCTTCTGAAGATCCTCACCCATGAAGCGAATCTGTCCCGACATGTGCCGATTCCGGGTATTTATGTCAAGGACGCTCATGGCAAGCGTTGATTTCCCGCAGCCCGACTCCCCTATCAGACCCACGATTTCTCCTCTTTCAACCCGGAGATTCACGTTTTTCAGCACATGGTGGGTCCCCGTTCTGGCAGTAAAATCAACTGTGAGTCCTTCAATATCAAGTACAGGCATCAATAATCACCTTCCAGGGATTGGCCCAAAAGCACAAACCCGAGTACAAGCAGTGTTATGCATGTCCCCGCAGGCAGCAGCCACCACATCCACGCATCCGTGAAAAATATCATCGGATAGGCTATTGCATATTTTATCATGGTCCCCCAGCTCGGGTATGAAGGGTCTCCAAGCCCCAGGAAAGCAAGCCCCGACTCCGACAGAATGGCACGGATGGACTGCATTACAATGGTTGTAATCATGATGGGATACAGGTCCGGCACAATATGTTTCCTGACCACATACCAGGGTCTTGCTCCGGATACCCGGGCAAAATCCACATGGCCGGATACCTTGAGGGTCCGGGTCTGGGCCCTTGTGACTCTTGCCCCTACGGGCCATCCCATAACTATCAGAATGAAAATAATATTCCAGATGCTAGGCCTCAGGTACGCTGCAAGGATGAGGATGAGGGGAAGGTCCGGGATCATGAGAAAGATATCAACTCCTCTCATCAGAACCCTGTCAAAGGTCCCTCCCACATATCCTGAAAATACCCCTCCGAGGGTGCCGATTATCAGCACTCCGAGCGAGACGACAGAAGCGACCGTAAGTGAAGTCCTTGAGCCGTACAGGAGCTCTGTGAAGATATCTCTTCCAACATCATCGGTACCAAGCGGATGAGCGGAATCCGGAGAAAGCAAAGGCTGACTTGAGATATCAGAGGGCTTGTAAGGAGCCAGGAGAGGTGCGGTTACAGCCATTACAATGAACAAAGCCAGAATCATAAGACCTGCGACTCCTTTTGGAGTTTTTAACCTCTGTGAGACAGTCCTTTCGTGCATGTTCACTCCTGCCCGGCCCTGCCATCAATATATGAACATACGATATCAGCCGCATAATTACATGCCAGCACAAAGAGGGAGATAAAAACAAAAGCCCCCTGAAGGACAGGATAATCCCTTTCGATAAAGGCATTGTAGACCAGAAGCCCCATTCCGGGATATGAGAAAACCGTCTCCACGAATAAGGTTCCTCCCACCATGAATCCGAGCATTGCAGCGACCTGGTTTACCACGGGCCCGATGGAGTTGAGAAGTATGTGTCTCTTGACATGGTGATCTTTCAGGCCCCTTGCAATATCCATCAGGACATAGGGACGTTCAAGCTGCTGAGAACAGACATTTCTGACGAGCAGGTATGTGCCCGGCATCTCAAAAGCCGAAAGACATGCCAGTGGAAGTACCAGGTGGGAAGCAATGTCTTTTACCATTGAGGAAAAGCCCTGATAATCCATATAGGGAGTCAGAGCTCCCGAAACCGGGAACAGGCCCAGCCTGTATCCAAAAAAGAAGATGAGGATCGACCCTAAAAAGAATACCGGAACGGACCGGAACAAAGGTATCACGATAAGCAACAGGTTGTCCAGCCTTTTTTCCCGGTTCCAGGAGGATTCGAGCCCGAGCAAAATCCCCAGCACTGTGGACAGCAAGAGTGCGGTCCCCATCAAAAGCAGGGTCCAGGGCAACCTGCCAGAAATTACGTCAACCACAGGCACATTGTAGAATATAGAATAACCAAAATCCAGATGTGCTGCATCTATCAGATAGTGAACGAACTGCAGGTGCAGGGGGTCGTTTAAGTGGTAGTAGTCCATCAGCCTGGATTTTGTCTCCTCATCGATGACCACCGGTAAGTCGGCACTCTGGCTCCCTAGCACGCTTAACAGTGGGCCCCCGGGCATAAAGCGGGGCAGAAAAAAATTGACAGTAAGGATCAAAAAAAATGTGAGGGCATACTCCAGCCCTCTTGATAAAACATGTCCCCACTGAACTCTGTCCGACAATTACAACACCTGTTCATTACCTTTTTGGTCTGTACAGCATGAAAACAACTGCAAATGCCATCACTGCCGCCAGGATTCCAGAAGCGTTCATTGAAGGAGTGTTTGTACCGACGGTATCGTTCCCGGCAGAAGCAGTACTCTGACCGTTCCACTCTCCGTAGATGAAAACCAGTTTGTTGTATTCCGTGGGGACCCCCCCTCCCACACCTCCGGGAGTGTAGAAAAAACCGTCGAACTTATCCTGGTTACAGACACTGTAAACGTTCCTGTACAGGAGAGGAATTGTCGGAACATTCTCAGCAATCAAAACCTGCATCCGGTCTACGAGCGCCCCGCGTTCCTCTTCATCTATGGTGCTCATCTGCTGGTTTGCCAGGGCTAAAAATTCGGTGTTATTCCAGCCCGTGGATGTCGGGAAAGAATTCAACATTCTCGCAGGGTCTGTTGAGGTACCGTGGGAATAGATAGCCAGGTCAAAGTTGCCCGCATTTACCAGGCCATCCACGGTTTTCGTGTCCCCAGGCTTAAGGACCACTCCAATGCCCACGTCCTTCAGATAACTCTGGACAAGTTCTGCTATCCTCTGGTTCTGCTGATCCGAGGTATAAAGTAACTGGAACTCAAGCTTTTCGCCGTCCGGGGTGAGCCTGATCCCGTCCGAACCAACTTCATCATACCCTGCCTCATCAAGGATCTTACCGGCAGCTACAGGGTCATATGCGTACTGTGTTACATTAGGGTTATACCAGCTTGAGTAGGGAGGCACGTATCCCGGATTGCCTGCAATGCCTCCTCCGTGAAGTACTTTATTCTGGATTTCCTCGCAGTCAAGGGAATGGTAAATTGCTTTTCTGATCTCGGTATTTTCAAGAATGGTATTTGCAGGGATGTTGAACCTCAGCCTGTAAACCCAGTATCCGGGACCCTCGATAACTTTCATGTTCTCCGAATCATCCAGGGCCTGAACCTGATCCAGGGTAAGGCTGGCTTCGTCTACGTCCCCTACTTTAAGGGAAATCACGGGATCAGTGGATTTCACAAAAATAAGAGTGTCAATAACCGGTTTTCCAAGGAAATAGTTCTCGTTTACGGAGTATTTGTAGGACTGCTGATCTTTGTTGTAATCTTCAAGGATGAAAGGCCCTGTGCCGACGGCAGCTTTATCTTCCATATACTTTGCCGGGTCAGAGACATCTTTCCAGATGTGTTCCGGCATAATAGGGATTACAGCAGCTACCTGCTGCATGAAAGGTGCATATGGCTGGTTGAGCGTTATCCGGACTGTATGGTCGTCCAGGGCTTCCACATTTTCAATGACCGCCGTATTATACCAGCCTGCCCCGATAGGGCTTATTACTGCTTTACCCTGAATGTAATCGTATGTGAAGGTGACATCATCTGCCGTAAATGGTTCTCCGTCATGCCAGGTCACATTTTCCCGCAGGTGAAAAGTCCAGGTAAGCCCGTCAGGGGAGTTCTCCCAGGAACTGGCAAGCAGCCCCGTAAAGTTCCCTGTTTCATCAGGCCAGACAAGCGAGTCAAAACAGAAACTTGTCATTACATAACCCGGACCCCTCGGGTAAAAAGTCAGGGGAGAAGGAAATCCCCAATCACCGCCACTTGCTCCCCAGGTTGCTTTGAGAACCCTGGCACTTTCCTCCCCGGAATTTTCTGCAGCTGCAGCCGGAAAAAGGAAAAGCGGACCGAATACGGAACTGATAATAAAGAAGGATAAGAGAACCGGAAATGCCCTTCCAATCTTCATTTTACCATCCTCTGGTATATTCCTCATAACAGGCTATGCAGACTATTTCACCATTCTCCATTCTGGCTCGGGACTCTGCAAACATTTCCCCGCATTTTGAGCACTTTACCGAATTAAAGATCCTGGCTTTTCGGGGAATTTCCGCGTTTACATGTTTTATATCGAACATTTCTTCAGCCGGCATTTCTCTCATGTATTCCGAGATACAATTCATCCGTGTTCTGAAGTCCAGTATTTCGGATTCGTTAGCCGTACCCGACATCACTCTGGGACGAAGCTCGCTTAACTCAGGGTCGAAGTTCTCAATGTTAAAATCGGATTTCAGTACAACCCTGACGGCTTTGCCGCTGTCTCTGCATATGAAAGTGAAAGCCTGCTTCCCATAATTCCTGTAGATGAGGTTGCCTTTTCCAATAGTGCAACCCGTTACAACCTGAACCGCATCAACTCCACAGCCATCGTTTTCCACAATAGTCACAAGCTCTTCGTCGATATCCCTGTCAACACAAAGCTCCTGTATGCCGGCTCTGGCAGCCATATAACCTATAGTCAGCCCCGGACACACGTGCCCATGGAACTTTGAAACCTCGGAAAAGGGAGCTATCTGATTTACCCCTGTATTTTCGTGTGAACATTCTCCAGCCATTTTGATCAAGAATGTTTACTTTTGTAATACGTATTATATTTTTCTAAATAATTATTATCAGCAATTAATAAAAGAATCAACCACATTAAAATTCCAGCTATATAATAATCTCTTAACCGGCATAATTTACCGGAAAAAGTCCTTGAAAGATAAATTTGAGGTTTCAAGGGGGAAAGGATCCCGGATCAGAAGGAAGATTGCAAGAAAAAAAGAAGTATTTTCGGAGTTTAGCGACTTCATATAAATGTATTTATTTTAGTTGACCTCAACAAACTTAAATACTCATATTTATCACATTAAGTTAAAAAAATAACATTAAATTGCCTTATTTTTTTATTTTTTATAAACTAATATTAAATGACTAATTGGATATGTAAGTCTCAATTGTGAAAGCAATGAAAACCGCGATTATGGGCAGTGAAACTGTTTTACGTAGATCCCGGAGTTTGAAGAAGATGAATACCAAAACTAAAGTTCTCTTCATGGCAGTCATACTGCTGATCTCAGTTGTTTTAAGCGGCTGCGTGGGCAATTCGGCAGGAGAAGAAAAAACAGAGGAAAGTTTAAGCTCGGATGAAAGTTCCGGCTCGGATGAGCCCGGAAAAATAACCGTTACCGACGATCTCGGACGGGAAATAACAGTTCCCTATCCCTGTGAAAGAACCGTATTTCTGGTCGAAAACGCCATGAATTCCATGTATGCCGTAGGAGGTGCTGATGAAATAAGCGGTATAGGCGCTGTCTGGTACGAAGACACAAAAGCACCTTTCTTCAGGGCTATCGACCCGAATTATGATGAGAAAAGACTTTCAAAAGGAAGTGAACAACCGAGCACCGAAACCATAGCAACGGCAGACCCTCAGGTCGTGTTCCTCTGGGCATCGGACTGGGGAAGCGAAGACATAAAAGCAATTGAAGAGACCCTCAATATCCCTGTCTACGGAGTTTACATCGACAGCCTTGATGATCTGCAAAAGCAGATGAAAACGCTCAGCAAACTTATCGGAAAGGAAGAGCATGGTGCAGAAGTTATTGAGCTTATGAATGAAAGTATGGAAAAGGTCACGGAGGTAACCGGAGCCTTATCCCCCGAAGAAAAACCGACGGTTTACTGGATGTGGGGAGATGTATACGGCACTGCAGGCCTGAACAGTACAGCCAATGCCCTCATAGAGAGAGCAGGGGGAGTAAACGTCCTCAATAGCTGGACGAACGAAACAAAGAATGTGGAACACCCTGTCCTGAACCTGGAAGCCCTGCTTGCACTGGACCCGGAGGTCATATACATGTGGAATAACGAAAACCTTGACCCCGTAAACATTACTTCCGGAGATATTGTAGACGGGATAGATTTCAGCACATGGAGCGAAATTTCCGCCGTGAAAAACGGAAGGGTGTATGAGATCTCAGATCCTTTTGTCTATGACTTCCACTCCCCGAGACTGCCCCTTGCAATGATGTATGTTGCAAAAGACCTGCACCCCGACAAATTTGCAGCCCTGAACCTTACAGCAGAAACGGATCAGTATTACGTTGAGGTGTATGGGGTCCACTATCCGGGATTTGAACCTGCATAAGGGACAGGATCTGGCATGAAGTTCCCGGAAAAGGAAAAAACAGGGTATCCGGCTTGCAGACCGGAAATCCCTTTTTATCTGGAATGGAAAAAACTGGCATTCATAGCCTTTTTACTTTTGCCCGTACCTGTATTCTTCTTCTCAATTTTCCTGGGGACCTACCCTTTATCTCCTCCGGAACTGCTCAGGGTTCTTCTCTCCCATTTTACTGCATATGAATACAGCTATCCTTCGGTTTATGACACTGTCATTTTCAACATCCGATTCCCAAGAGTTCTGCTTGCCATGATGGCAGGGGCGGCTCTTTCAATTTCAGGAGCTACTTTTCAGGGGATATTCAGAAACCCTCTCGTAAGCCCTTACATCCTCGGACTTTCTTCGGGAGCGGCTTTCGGAGCTGCGCTGTCTATCGCAGTAATTCCTGAACTACCCGTCCAGGCTGGGGCTTTTATCTTCAGCCTGGCAGCGCTCGGGTTTTCTTATGTAATGGCAAGGACTGGAGGGCAGACTTCAACTGTTGCCCTTGTGCTTTCAGGAGTAATAACTTCATCTGTCTTTGCAGCTCTGCTTTCGATAATTCAATTTACTACTGACGAAAAAGCCGTCCAGAGCATCGTTTACTGGACTCTGGGATGCCTGCACACCTCACACTGGACCAAGTTTCTGGATTCTTTTCCCCTTGTGTTAGCCGGATGCCTGATCATATATCTCCTGCGCTGGAAACTTAACGTCCTTGCCCTGGGAGAAGAAGAGGCAAAAGCGGTGGGCATGAACGTCGAGCTGTATAAGGCAATATTCATAATCGCGGCTTCCCTTGCAGCCTCTGCGGCTGTAGCCGTAGCGGGAATTATCGGGCTTCTGGGGCTGATCGTACCCCACATCCTCAGAATGATCTTCGGCCCGGACCACAGGAAGATCATACCTCTTTCAATCACCTTCGGAGCTGCTTTCCTGGCCCTTGTGGACGACGTTGCAAGGTCTGCCTTTGGGTTTGAAATCCCTGTAGGGATAATTACCACGCTTCTCGGAGCTCCCTTTTTCCTCTACCTCCTGAGGACTACAAAAATCGGAGGATGGGAATGAACGAAAAACAGACTCAAAAAAACAAAGGCATATCCGTAGAGAACCTGAAACTGAGCTATGAAAAAAACCTGGTTTTAAACAATATCAACTTTTCAATTAAAAAAGGGTCGGTAGTAACCCTTGTAGGCCCTAACGGCTGTGGGAAAACGACCCTTCTAAAAATCATAAACGGGTTTCTCAGACAGAATGAAGGAACCGTGTACATCGACAGCAGGAACATAGAGGAAATTGCAAACCTGGAGCTCGCAAGGATTCTGGGGCACGTATCCCAGATGCACAAATCCTCCTTTCCTTTTTCCGTACTGGACGTTGTGCTTACAGGCCGAATGCCTTATATTTCCATGTTTTCAACTCCCGGGAAAGAGGATATTGAAAAAGCTTATCAGGCTCTGGAATTTATGGGAATAGCACATTTTGCCCGGAGGCCCTACACCCGGATCAGCGGAGGGGAACGGCAAATGGTGATGATTGCAAAAGCTCTTGCCCAGGAGCCTGATTTTCTCCTGCTTGATGAGCCGACTTCTTTTCTTGACCTGAAAAACCAGATCCATGTCCTGAAAACCATAATCAACCTCGCGAAGACCCGGAATATCACCGTGCTGATGACCCTGCACGAACCAAATCATGCCCTGCTGTTTTCTGACGAGATCATTCTCCTGAGAAAATTGCATGGCCCGGAAAACTGCAATTTTTCCAGCCGGCATGAACACTGCCCGGACCCTTCTCCTGAAAAAGAGGACTTTCTGGCTTTCCCTGAGGAAAATATAGTCTGCTCAGGAGCTCCGGAAAAGGTGATGACCCCCGAGAAAATAAAAGAAGCTTACGGCATAGATGTCGAGGTCCTGGAACACAAAGGAAAAAGGATGATTATCCCTGAAATTTAAATTCTGAAGAAATCTTCCCTTTTTGTCTACAGAAAAACGAAGAGGTATTTCTTATTGAAAAAGGAAAGTAAAAAACAGAAAAAATTCGAAAAAAAGTTCTTACTTTTTCATAGCCAGGAGAAAATTCGTTAGCCGGAAAAGTAACAATTCTTACCCAAATACTACCATATTTTTTACTTTTTATCGTTACCTAGTTAAAAAGATTATTTCCGACAAATTCCAAAGCTTTTGAAAAATGAGTTTTTCAATTTCAAGCAATAAAACCGTTAGTTTACGACAAAAACAGTTTCTTTTAAACGATAGTCTCGAGAAGAACCGTAATTGCCGATATTTTCCAAAGAAATGATAATCTGAAGCTTTTAGAGAATTTCTACAAGATAGAGAATTTCTACAAGAGCCGAAATTTGAATTTCTAATCTCAAACTCAAGCTGAGATCCTGTTCATAAAAATGGTGTGACACATGAATCTGCCAGTGCCTAAAATCTTACTGTTACTTTTACTGTTCATCCTGACAATGGCTGGAGTTGCTTCCGGGCTCAGCGAAAACAACAAAGGAAACCCCAATGAAAATGTATTAGATATGAATGAATCGGAAAATCAACAGGCTATAGAACCTCTGATACAAGCATTGGGAGCCGACGATATAAACTCCAGAAAGGAAGCAAGATTTGCTCTGGAAGAAATGGGAGAAGAAGCTGTAAATCCTCTTATAAAAGTTATTAACTCAGAAGAAACTCCGGAAATAAGGTGTGAGGCCTCTCTGGCTCTCGGAAATATTGGCGGACAAGAAGCAGAAAAAATCTTAATACAACTTTTAAGGGACGAGGACCCGGAAGTTAGAAGCAGTGCAGCTCTAGCTCTTGGAAATGCAAAAAGTGAAAGAGCAGAGAAGGAACTCATCCAGACGCTTTCAGACGAAGATAGAAGAGTGCGCTCAAATTCAGCCTGGGCTCTTGGGGAAATTGTAAAGGCAGGTTCTTCTCCTTCAAAGGAAGAAGACTGGGAACAGACCTTATTTTCAGGAGCCGTAGAAAATGAAATAATTGTTGAAGCTCTCTGCCAGATTCTCGAAGATAATAGTAGTGATGTGAGGTCCAGTGCTACAGAAGCGCTAGGGAAATTGGGAGGAGGAAAAGCCGAAGAGTTCCTGATAAAGGCTCTTTCCGACGAGGACAGAGAAGTCAGAAGGAACGCTGTGGAAGCCCTTGGAAGGACAGGGAGCAAAAAAGCTGCTGAACCTCTGATGCAGGAGGCATTGAATGACCCAGACAGAGAAGTCAGAAAAAAAGCTGTTCTAGCTCTGGGAGAACTTAGAGAAGAGAAGGCGACAGAAGCCCTGATACAGGCATTGAATGATGAAGATCGGGATACCCGCTGTATTGCGGCTATGGAATTGGGAGAGATTGGGGATGAGAGGGCAGAAAAAGCTCTGATAAACGCCCTTTCAGATGGAGACCCCGAAGTAAGAAGTTTTGTTGTGGAAGCTCTTGGAAAAGTAGGAAAAGAAGAAACAATAGGAGCTCTCATCCAGCAGTTAAAAGATCCGGATGAAAAAGTTAGGAGTATTACTGCAAATACTCTCATAGAAACGGGAGACAGATATACTGAATTGATTGTCCAGGCATTAAAAGATGAAGATAAAGATGTTAAGTGGCAAGCGGGGAATATTCTTGTTGGAATTGGAAAACCGGCTGTGAAACCTCTTATAGAGGCTCTTTCGGATAATGATGTATATGCCCGTTGTACAGCAGCCTGGGCCCTTGGACAGATAAAAGACGAAAGGGCAATAGAACCCTTGATTCAAACCCTTTCGACAGAAGACGAAGATGTAAAGCTGAGCTGCACCTGGGCTCTGGTAGAAATAGGAGAACCTGCAGTGCCTGCTTTAACAAAAGCTCTTGAAAATCAGAACAAAACCGTTAGAAAATATATTGTTTTTTCACTTATTGAAATGGGAGATGAAAGAGCTATTCCAGGACTTATGGAATTATTAAAGGATAAAACAGAAAAAACAGAAACTTCTGCTGAATTTACTGAAAAAGAAAGAGATGAAAAAGCAGATCAAATCCTCCTGAAAGCTATGGAAGAAAAAGACCTGAATTTCCGAAAAGAAGTGGCAAATACCTTTGAAGAAATAGGAAATTCAGAAGCAAAACTCCTTATCAATGCATTGGAAACAGAGCCACAAAACACTAAAAAATATGAAGAAATGTGTAGAGTTGATCCTGAAGATGAAAAAGCACAGGAGAAACTCTTAGACGCATTAAAGAATGAGAAGAGTTACATGAGGGTCAGTTCCATATTTGCACTGGCGGAAATAGGAGATGAAAGTTCTGTCGAGTCTCTTGCTGAAGTACTTATCAAAGACTTGAATCAGACTAAAGCCTGTGCCGCCTTTTCTCTTGGAGAAATCGGAAGCGAAAAGGCAGTTGAACCCTTATCGTTTGCCCTGAAAATGGATAAATACGACAGCGTAAAAGAATGTTGCGCAATCTCCCTTGGAAAAATAGGAGATCAAAGGGCAGTAGAACCCCTTATAATGGCTTTGAACGAAGATTATTCAGTAAAAAGTTGCGCAGCCCTTGCTCTTGGAAAAATAGGAAATCAGAGGGCTGTTAAACCTCTGATTCAGCTACTAGACAGTGAAAACCCCGAGGTAAGGAGAAATGCAGGTCTGGCCCTGGGAGCAATAGGGGATGAGAAAGCAGTTAAATCTTTAACTGCGATACTGCAGGATGAAGATGAAACTGTGAGAACTGCTGCAGTATGGGCTCTTGGAAATATAGGTGATACCACAGCTGTGGATGTGCTCAATAGTGCTGCAGCAGATGGAAATGAAACATTCAGGTGCACCGCTTTAGAAGCTTTGGGGAAAATAAAAGACGAAAAAGCAATTGGGACTTTGGAAAAAGCTCTTGAAGATGATAATATCAGAATTCAAATTTCAGCTATTACTGCTTTGGGAAAGATAAAAGACGAAAAAGCAACTGAAGTTCTTGTCAGAGCTTTAGGAGACAACAATAAAGAAGTAAAAAGTTGCGCCTCAAATGCTCTTATTGACAGAAAAGAGGAAGCTGTAGAGCCTCTTATCAGAGGTCTGAGCGATGAAAACGAGAATATCAGGGAAAACTCTGTGCTCCTGCTAATTGAAATTGGAGATGAGAGAGCAGTAGACCCGCTCATTAAGTATTTGGAGACAAATACCAGAGTTCAACCTGAAATTCAAGAAAATCAAACTGTGAGCGGCCACCCCACCCAAAAGGATGGGGTATGCTTCGGGCCGCCCACCCGGTTTCCGGGATCAGAAATCATCAATTATTCTTTGACCAGGTTTTACTGATTTAGAGGACTTGACTTCTGCTTTCGGCTTCTTCTGTGACTCCTTGATGTAATGCTTGATTGTATCATCTGTTACATTTCCAGCTGATCGATAGAATTTGCCGCTTGACCATAGCCATGGCTAAAACTGTTCAATTCCAACGCATATAACATCCAAGCCATAGGCGGCTGGCACCACTTATGACCGTGACGTAAAAAAATCTCATTTTACAAAAGAAGTAATGATTTAGATAGTTAAAGAGAAAAAACGAAGAGGCGAGGGTTCACTTCATTCTCAACCTAAAGGGCGGGGTGTTCGTGAGACCCTCCGCACTCCCATTGTAATAGAACTTAAACCAGGCGAATAAGGTCCTCAAGTGCAGCCCTGGGGTCTGCAGCTTTCACGATTCCGGATGCGAGGAGTACGCCCTGCGAGCCAAGGTCAAGAGCTGCCCTCAGGTCTTCACCTTTTGAAATTCCGGCACCGCAAAGCACTTTTACATCGGGACTGACCTTTGCAACGGCTTCAACCGAGCCGCTAACAACTTCGGGATCGGCTTTTGAGACAGGAATTCCACTGCCTATAAGCTCCGGCGGTTCGATTGCTACATAATCGGGCTCGAGGGCTGCGGCTGCTGCAGTTGTGGGGACGTTGTTAGTGCAGATAACCGCCCTGAGTTCGAACTCTTTTGCCGCCTTTAAAGAGGCCTCAATTTCTGCAAGGGTCAGACGCCTTTCAGAGTGGTTGATAAGAGTCCCGACGGCTCCTGCTTCTTTTATACATTTTCCGAAAACATGGCCCGTAAAGCTTCCTGCCCCTACTCCGTCCATATGCTGGGAAAAAACCGGAAGTTCAACCTCCGAGGCTACCCTGTAAATGTCCGGAAGCTGGGGAGCTACTGCAATCTCGATACCTGATTCTTCGGATACGGCTCTGCAGGCCCTGGCAATTTCCACTGCTCCCTGGCCTGTACCCTGATTATAAGTCTTATAATTCAATAAAATGAATGGTGAACCCAAAAAAATCCCCTCCTGAAAAATGAAAAGAAAATGAAAAAGAAAAAGCGTGGAAACCCACGCTTTCAGAAGTCAGTCATGACTCTGAACTGGTCAATCTCCGGCTTGTTAAGGGCGTTGATGAACTGCTCGGCAACTTCCCTGACGTCCTTTGCGTTGGTGATGGCACGTCCGACCACGAGGATGTCAGCACCCTGGCCAAGAGCCACAGGCACCTTGTCGAGCCGGACCCCGCCTGCAACGGCAATCAGAGCTTTGGGAGCGATCTTTTTGATCTCTCCAATATTGCCCCAGGCATGTTCGGTACCTTCAATGTCGATTCCGCGGTGGAGTTCGATGACATCAGGCATGGCTTTGAGCTGCTTTAAGACAGAAATCGGGTCTTGCTGGTTAAGAGTGTCCATGACCGCATAGATGCCTGTCTTGTGAGCTTCTTCAATGAGCTTGTCAATGGTGCTGATCGGAGCAAGGGCTGAAACCACAATGGCATCGCCTGCAGCGTCTGCAACCATCCTTGCTTCAAGGTTTCCGGTGTCCAGGGTCTTTAAGTCAGCAACAATGAAGGCGTCGGGCCTGACCTGCCTGATTTTGGAAATAACATCCACGCCGTAGCGCTTGATGAGAGGTGTGCCTGCTTCGATAATGACGTGGTCGCTGTTCGGGATCTGGGAGATAGCCGAAAGCACGAACTCGAGGTTCGGGTTGTCAAAAGCAACCTGCAGGTACGGCGGGTCCCAGAGCCTGGTGACCTTGAAGCCCATGATTGCGTGAGTGGACTTGTTGCTTTCCTCAAGAACCGTGTCGATGTCAGGGAAACCTTCAAGAGCACGCTTGATTGCAAGTTTTGTTGCACCGTAGTTGTATCTGTAAATCTTATTGTAGTCCTGGGCTTCGGGGTGGATAAAAACGCTTGCCACAACGACAAGGTCCTCAACCTGGTCCTTCGGAATTACACCTTCTTCTACGGAGTCTGCTACTGCCTTTGCAACTGCTGACTGAGCAGGGCCGAAAATTTTTGCTGCCTGGTCCATATTCTTTACGGTAACCTTCGGGATGATGAGGGTTGAAGGTTTAGGCGGCAGATTTGGCCTTATAACAGAAAGGAGCGGGGTGTGTCCTGCAGAAAGCTGGGTCAGGCCGTTTGCAAAAGCCTGCCCCACAGGGCCTCCCTTGTCTCCTATCATCAAATCAACATGGGCGAGCTCTGAGCCCTGCCCCATTAATGCTTCTCCTATCTGAAACATATTTGACCTCGTAAATGCGATGAAAGTAATATTAAGTGTTATTTTAAGTGTTATTGAGTGTTTGATAGTTGGTTGCTTGAGAGCGAATTTGTCTTTAAACTGAGGGTAGTATAACCCTTTTGCCTGCTAAACGCCAGCCTGATATAAATAATCTTGGATATCCCAAACAGTTTTTCGACAGCTCACAGGTTCTCCGCAATTTGATTCCATATTACGGAATTTCCGGAAACTCCTGCTTAAAGGAGAATTTTCGGACACATATCGTTCAGGATACAGACTTCACACTTTGGGGAGATCGGCCGGCAGATGTTCTGCCCTAATTTTACAAGCAAGAGATTTATATGTTTCCAGTACTTCTGCAGAAAAATTTTTTTTAACTCAAGCTCCGTCTCTTCAGGAGCTTTAGTCTCAACCAGCCCGAGCCTGTTAGAAATCCTGTGAACGTGCGTGTCCACTGCAAGGGCATCTTTAAGGAAGGCATGGGCAAGTACGCAGTTAGCGGTCTTTCGGCCAACTCCCGGCAGCTTGAGGAGAGTTTCCATATCATCCGGAACTTTGCCATTGTATTCCTCGAGCAGAATCCCGGAAATTTCCTTTATCCTCCCGGCTTTGACCCTGTAAAAGCCCACATCTTTTATGAGCACTTCAATTTCCTCAACATCCGCCACGACCATTTCCTCAGGAGTTGAGAACCTCTCAAAAAGCTTCCTTGCTGCAGGATAGGTGACATCGTCCCGGGTCCTGTGAGACATGACAGTGGAGATCAACACAAAAAAGGGGTCTCTTGAGCCATCAGTATAGCCCTCAGGGTAAAGTTCGAAAAGCCTCCGCATGAGTTCGTCAAGATCCATGTCCAGAGTTAGTATTCTCTTGATATAAAATACCAAATTAAAGCCGTAATTCGAGAGTCAAGCAAAAAATACCAGATAAGAAAATTTTAAAAGAAAAACAGAAAATGTTTTAAGAAAAATGAAGTGTTTGAGAAACAAAAAACGTCTGAAAAAAAGAACTGTTTGAGAAAAAGAAATATTAAAAAGCCAAGATCCGGATTCGAACCGGAATGGAATCGCTCTGCAGGCGATTGCGTAGCCGCTCCGCCATCTTGGCAAAGGTGGATTTTCTTAAAGCACTTTATTGAATATATAGTTTTAGGTCAAATCGAATATTAAAAGAGAAAAAGCCAAGATCCGGATTCGAACCGGAATGGAATCGCTCTGCAGGCGATTGCGTAGCCGCTCCGCCATCTTGGCATTTTTGAGCACGTATCTGTCGTGTAGATGCAATTAAAGTAATTTCTAATATATAAATATTTAGCTTGAAGCAGCAGTTCAGAAAGAATTTGACAATCACATTAAAAAATAATATGTAATCTCCAGAGGAGAAAATCAAATTAGGACGGAAAAATCATAGTATATGCGATTGATCCTACCAGAACTGCCATAATCATTACAAGTAAGATGATCAGGAACGTGGGCAGAAGTACAGCTATCACCGATTTGGCCATGCTTACATCGTGTACAACCATGCCGCCCACAATGTAGAGATATATCCCGTAAAGCCCGAAAACCCAGCCTATAAGAGGAATCCAGGACACTGCCATTACAGCGGTTGCATAGGATATGAACCTGACAGTGCCTTCATAAGTTCCGGACCCTCCAAGAACTTTATAAATAACATAGAGTACTGCAGCTCCGATAAAGACAGAGATTATCCCTACAATAGGTGCCATAATCGCAGTCCCAATTGCAGTGGCAAAACCAAATTCTCTGAAACCACTATACCCATACATGCCGCCCATCATTCCGCGGCCAAAAAGTCCACTTAGAAGCCCGTATATGAGATAGCTGAGTGCTGCAAAAGTAAGCGGATCATTATATCCTCCGGTCGTTGGCATCCTTCTGTAAAAATCAGACGGCCTTTGTATAACTTCTTTCCAGGTTTCGATATAATCCATTATTATCCCTATTAAAAATATGTATGAACCGTATTTAAAAAGATTTGTAAGGAATAAATTGAAGGTCCAAAAGTTAAAGTCTGACGTTCTGTTAAGATGGCAACCCTATCTTCAACCCTGTCTTACAGCAAGCGTCAAGCTTCAATTATTAAGTATGAGCACGCCCTTCGGAACTTATCCCGGCTGCCGAATAAAAAAACAGTTCTTTAAACAAGTTGAGCATGATTTCTGATTTTATGGAAAAACATAGCTAAAACGGCCGGAACATAAAAATCAGGTAACAAAAAAGCTGGATGAAACAGAAAAAACATAAATAGAAACTTGGAAAACAGGCTCAAAAGAATAAACGTATCAAAAATATGGAAAATCACGTATCAGAAATTCACAAAAACAACAGTAACACAACAAAAACCATCAGAAAAAGTAATTCAAAATCAGTTTTAAAATTGAAAGTAATATAGGGTGAATTTGGCAGCGATCCAGAGTTCCCGAAGGCTCGCACACTTCAGTACAGTAAGGAACGCGGGCAGGCTTATCTGCTGTGTTCGGGATGGGTACAGGAGTTGCCCTGCCGCTATGGCCGCCAAACTCGACCTATAAATGGGATATGGGAAAAGTCATGTATAGATGTGCTGCATACCGGATTTCGCCTGGACCTGAATTAAGTGAAAGGAACGAATGGTTAGTTAACGCGGACTGAACACCTCGTTGCCTTGGTGCTTACATCCCGTTTCTATCAAACCGGTCTTTTACCGGAATCCTTAAAGAGGTCTCTTTTTAGGTCAGATTTCGAGCTTAGATGCATTCAGCTCTTATTCCTTAGCGCGTAGCTGCCCGGCGATGCCCTGTCGGACAACCGGTACACCAGTGGCGCCGCTGCTTGGTTCCTCTCGTACTAAAAGCAGCTTACCCGCAGACCTCTGGCACCTCTAGTAGATAGTAACCGACCTGTCTCACGACGGTCTAAACCCAGCTCACGATCTCCTTTAATAGGCGAACAACCTCACCCTTGGCCGCTGCTGCACGGCCAGGATGGAAAGAACCGACATCGAGGTAGCAAGCTGCCGGGTCGATATGTACTCTTGCCGGCAACGACTCAATTATCCCCGGGGTAACTTTTCTGTCATTTTTGGCCCCCACCAAGGAGGCTCAAAAGTTCGCTAGAGCCGACTTTCGTCTCGTCATCCACTGCTGTGCTGAATAACGTCAGGCTGACTTATGCTCTTGCACTCTTCAGCGAGTTTCCGACCCGCTTGAGTCAACCATTGCGCGCCCTTGATATCTTTTCAAGGGCGTCCCGCCCCAGGCAAACTGCCCACCTATCGGGGTCCTCTTCTCAGAGTTAGGGTCGTAGTCCCGGAAGGGTAGTGTCCCAATTGCGACTCCACGAATGCTGGCGCACCCGCTTCGACGTCTCCTACCTACACTGTACATCCAGAACCACAACCCAACGACAGGCTGCAGTAAAGCTCCACGGGGTCTTCACTTCCCCCTAGAGGTCTCTAGACTGTGCACTAGAATGTAAGCTTCACCGGACTCCAGTTAGGGACAGTAGGGCTCTCATTGATCCATTCATGCAAGTCGCCAATTAAGCGACAAGGTACTACGCTACCTTAAGAGGGTCATAGTTACCCCCGCTGTTTACAGGCCCTTCTTCCCGTTGAACCGGGGTTTCAGGTACCTGCACTGAGCAGGATTCAGAGATTGTACTAGCCCTTACGGGTTTGCAATCTCCTATGTTGGTATTAGACAGTTAGAGCCCCCTGGTCACTGCGACCTGCTGTCTACACAGCAGGCACTCCTTATCCCGAAGTTACGGAGCTAATTTGCCGAATTCCCTTAACTGAATTACTCCGACACGCCTTAGCCTTTTCAGCTAGGGGCACCTGTGTCAGTTCTCGGTACGGACATTTAGCTGTCCTTTTCACGGGTCCCTGGGTGCAGCCGACTTTAGCCATAACAGATTCGCCCGATTCTCGCCATTACGGCTCTCCACGGGATTCGCTGCTTAGACGGCGCGACGACGCCGCTCGGCCTGCCCTGAGACGTCAGACTAAACGCTAAATGGTACAGGAATATTAACCTGTTTCCCTTTCGGCGTACTCGAATTACGGTACGTCTTAGGACCGACTAACCCTCGGCTGACGATCATTGCCGAGGAAACCTGGCCCCTTCGGCGGCAGGGATTCTCACCCTGCTTTGCTGCTACTATTACCAGGATTTTCGTTTGTGAACGGTCCACAGGACTTTACAGCCCTGCTTCTGCCCGAACACAACGCCTTCCTACGAGATTACCTTGCGGTACTCCGTGGTATCGGTGGTCGACTTGAGCCCCGTCAATTTTCGGGGCCCCAAACCTCGACTGGTGAGCTGTTACGCACTCTTTGAAGGGTAGCTGCTTCTAAGCTAACCTTCCAGCTGTCTTGGGCTTGGGACGCCCTTTAGCGTTTACACTTAGTCGACACTTGGGGACCTTAACCACGGGCTGGGTTGTCTCCCTTACGGACTACAAGCTTACCCCAGCAGTCCGGACTCCGACTTTCTCAGATGACGGTGGGTTTGGAGTTTGACAAGCGGGCGAGGGGTTTCCCCCCCGGAACCGCCAATCAGTGCTCTACTCCACCGACGGTCTCCAGTCAGGTCATGCTGCGACATGTTTCGGAAGGAACCAGCGGATGCCGGGTTAGATTAGCATTTCACTACGAGACGCAGGTCACACGAATGATTTGCAGATCAACACCGCTTGCGGTCCTCCACGTAGCTTTCGCCACGCTTCAACCTGCCCACGCCTAGATCACCCGGCTTCGGGTCGTACCCCGGTGACTCCACGCACTTGTATACGTCGTGCCTCGCCCAAAGGCTGCGCACATGTTGCTTTCGCTTCGGCTGCCCAAGTAAAAGGTTAGCCATTGCCACCAAGATACACTCCCTGGCCCGTTCTTCAAAACGTAAGATACGACACTGGCAGTGACATTCGTACAACATCCTCGCGAATGATTCCTTCATGTCAAAGATCCTTTCATGCCGTATCGTTCCATCACTATCAGGTTTCAGGCACTTTGCACCTCCCTTCTCGGGGTACTTTTCAGCGTTCGGTCACCCTACTATTTCGCTATCGGTCTCAAGGAGTATTTAGTTTTGGAGGTTGGTGCCCCCCAGATTCCCGCACGATATCCGACGCACGGTACTCAGGGACATGTTCCGGTCTTTTGGCGTACATCTAAGTGACTGTCACACTCTATGGTCTGCCGTTCCAGGCAAGTTCGATTTTGCCGCCAGACGTTTGAACAGCCCTACAACACCACATGTCCCCGAAGGGATTCGGTTTGAACTGTGCCGGTTTCACTCGCCGTTACTTACGGCATCTCAATTGATTTCTTTTCCCGCTCCTACTGAGATGTTTCAATTCGGAGCGTTCCCGATCATGACTGATCACTAGGGAGAGGTCCCATTCGGAAATCCCGGGTTCATTGGCTCCATGCACCTACCCCGGGCTTATCGCAGCTTGGCACGTCCTTCATCAGCTCTTGAGCCGAGCCATCCACCTGATAGCATAATTCCTAATTACCTAACCAGGTCCAGTAAGCGTCCAGTATACAGCACCTATACACGACTTCATATGCCTGCGGTTCCGCGCAGGCTATCCATCCTTCCCCGAAAAACTACTTTCCGGGTGCACTTGATGATTATAAGATTAATGGAGAAATCCTGAGATTTCTGATTTGAGGATTTGTTCGGTTTATCGGCATCTGGGTGATAGTGTTTTTCGGCTTAGGAGGTGATCCAGCCGCAGATTCCCCTACGGCTACCTTGTTACGACTTAACCCCCCTTGCAAAATTCAGGTTCGAACACGGCACTGAGTCCGTGCCCTCACCCATACCTCACTCGGGTGGTTTGACGGGCGGTGTGTGCAAGGAGCAGGGACGTATTCACCGCGCTATATTGAAACGCGATTACTACGGATTCCAGCTTCACGAGGGCGAGTTACAGCCCTCGATCCGAACTACGGATGGGTTTGTGAGATTACCAACCCCTTTCGGGGTAGGGACCCATTGTCCCATTCATTGTAGCCCGCGTGTAGCCCGGGAAATTCGGGGCATACTGACCTACCGTGGCCCGCACCTTCCTCCGATTTAACACCGGCGGTCCCCACAGAGTACCCATCATCCCGGAGGACATGCTGGTAACAGTGGGCACGGGTCTCGCTCGTTGCCTGACTTAACAGGATGCTTCACAGTACGAACTGGCGACGGCCATGCACCTCCTCTCAGCGATTCAGGCAAGGTCTTCAGCCTGGCCTACATATTGCTGTCGTCCCCGGTGAGTTGTCCGGCGTTGAGTCCAATTAAACCGCAGGCTCCACCCGTTGTTGTGCTCCCCCGCCAATTCCTTTAAGTTTCAGCCTTGCGGCCGTACTTCCCAGGTGGCTCGCTTCACGGCTTCCCTGCGGCACCAGACACGGTCGCGCCATGCCTGACACCTAGCGAGCATCGTTTACGGCTGGGACTACCCGGGTATCTAATCCGGTTCGTGCCCCCAGCTTTCGTCCCTCACCGTCGAACCCGTTCTGGTAAGACGCCTTCGCCACAGGTGGTCCCACAGGGATTACAAGATTTCACTCCTACCCCTGTAGTACCTCTTACCTCTCCCGGTTCCAAGCCTGGCAGTATCCCCCGAAAGCCTAATAGTTGAGCTATCAGATTTCCCGGAGGACTGACCAAACCGGCTACGGACCCTTTAGACCCAATAATCACGATCACCACTCGGGCCGCCGGTGTTACCGCGGCGGCTGGCACCGGTCTTGCCCGGCCCTTGCTAACAGGTGTATTTTACACACCCGGACAGCCAGCATATGATGCTGGCACTCGGTGTCCCCTTATCACGGTTTCCCGCATTGTAAAGTTTTCGCGCCTGCTGCGCCCCGTAGGGCCTGGATTCATGTCTCAGAATCCATCTCCGGGCTCTTGCTCTCACAACCCGTACCCGTTGTCGGCTAGTAGGTACATTACACCCACTACTACCTGATAGGCCGCAGACCCATCCTTGGGCAGACGAATCCGTTTTACGCATAAAGCATTCCAGCACATATGCGTTATCCGGTATTATCCCCAGTTTCCCGGGGTTATCCCGAACCCAAGGGCAGGTTATCCACGTGTTACTGAGCAGTACGCCATGTTCACGAAGAACATATGACTCGCATGGCTTAGGCGAACACCGATAGCAGTAACCTCTGGCAGGATCAACCAGAATTGTTAATGTATCGCACACTTCAAAATTAAAGGTCTTGGTCGCAGAAACTTGCACTAACAACTATCAATTCAGTTAGTTCATTTCGCGATAGATATTGTAGAAAACATCAATCACCCAGAATTAACCGAACCGACAAATCCTCGTCAGACAGGAAATAACTCCTGGCTCCATTAAAAGATGAAAGAGAGTTTGTAATTCAACCCACACAATTACTTTGTGTGAGGGACAGATAGAAGGCATTTCTTGTATATAAACCTTCTTATTGTTCACCCACGCATTTGCGCCTTGTGAGGGGATACATACAAGGAATTCCTCGTATATAAGCGTTATCCTTCAAGGAAGGTTGAACAAATTTGAAAGATGGAAAGTGAATAGTTGAAAGATTTCAAAAGAGTTGACCTTTTGAATCCTTACCTTTGTCCGTTTTTATTGGCGACTGTTGTAAAAAACAAACCGCTCAGGCACTTTTTATTCCGTTTTTCAAGTTTCGTTTTTAAGTACCTGTTCCGTTTTTCGAACTCTGTTTTTCAATTTCCGTTTTTCACCTTCGGGATGTCTTGTAACGCCCGAGAAGCAATCCTAAAATGGCACATCTACTATAAATAATTTTCTGTTGGAAACTTGAAAAAACAAAATTTCAGCTGAACATTTAAAAATATGCATGATGTTTATATACCAGAAGTGTACATCCATGTAGGTGATTACTATGGATGTACACACTGAAAGAAGGGATCGATTTTTACATCGAACCCATGCAGAATAAAAAAGTAACTGTTTTTGACACAACACTGCGTGACGGAGAACAGACCCCCGGAGTATCCCTGACTTCTTCCCAGAAGCTGGAGATTGCTCGTCAACTCGACAAACTCGGGGTAGACATAATAGAAGCCGGATTTCCCATATCTTCAGAAGGAGATAAAGAATCCGTAAAATCGATTTCTAATGCCGGGCTTGACACCACAGTCTGTGGGCTTGCTCGTGTGCTGAAAAAAGATATCGATGCCTGTTTTGAAAGCGATGTTGGCCTCGTGCACACTTTCGTTCCGACCTCGGATGTACAGCGGATCTATACAATCAAAAAAAGCCAGGAAGAAGTCATTCAACTGGCTGTGGAAGCGGTCCAGTACATCAAAGATCACGGGCTGAAGTGTATGTTTTCTGCAATGGATGCCACCAGAACCGACCCTGCATACCTCATAGAGGTTTTCAAGGCGGTCCAGGAGGCAGGATGCGATATCATTAACGTGCCGGACACTGTCGGCGTCATGGTTCCATCTGCAATGTACAGACAGATAAAAGACGTTGCAGCTGAAATAACGATTCCGATAGACGTACACTGCCACAATGATTTCGGACTTGCAGTAGCAAACAGCCTTATGGCTGTTGAAGCCGGAGCGTCTCAGGTACAGGTCACTATTAACGGCATAGGAGAAAGAGCAGGAAATGCTGACCTTGCCCAGACAGTGATGAGCCTGACATCGATCTACGGTGCAAAAACCAATATCCGGACAGAATACCTTGTAGAAACCTCAAAAATGATCGAAAACTACACTGGAATCAGGCTTCCACCAAACACGCCTGTGGTCGGGCAAAACGCCTTTTCCCACGAGTCGGGAATCCACAGTCAGGGGGTGCTTGAAAAATCCGATACTTTCGAACCAGGTATTATGACCCCGGAAATGGTCGGGCACAGACGGCGCATTGTCCTTGGAAAGCACACAGGCAAACATGCAGTCAAACAGTCCCTTGAGTCTGCTGGCGTAAAAACCAGTGAAAAGCAACTCGATGAGATTGTGCTCAGGATCAAAGAAATCGCAAACAAAGGTAAACAGATAACGGACGCCGATCTCTATGCAGTCGCCTCTGCAGTGCTCGGAAAAGCAAGTTCTGAAGAAGAACTGATTAAACTCAAAGAAGTATCCGTCATGACAGGAAACATCCTCACACCTACGGCTGTGGTCAAGGCAGATATTGACGGCAAAGAAATAATTGCAGCAAAAACCGGAGTAGGTCCTGTGGATGCTGCCCTTAAAGCTGTAAGGGATATCCTGGGCGAGAGCAACCATTTCAGGCTCCAGGAATTCAGGATCGATGCTATCACGGGAGGAGCTGATGCTCTTGCCGATGTGTACATAGGTCTCGAAAACGAAAAGGGCAGAATTGTAACAGCACGTTCCGCAAACCCGGACATAGTCATGGCTTCCGTAGAAGCCCTTGTAAATGCTATGAACCTGCTGTATAAGAAAGAAAAAATCTAAAAGGCAAGAAAAGGGCTGAAGCTCCGGAAAATAATACCGGGACCAGCAATTGAAGCCTGAAATCGGATAAGGCAGATACCTGTTAATTTTCGGGTTTGTATTCCTCAAGCACGTATAAAGTAAAATAAAATGAAATGGAATACAAACCCATGCCTTATCCGATAATTGATTCTCATTGTCACCTTGATTTTCCCAAATTCAACCCCGATCGGGAAGAGGCTATCCTCCGCGCCCGGAAAGCAGGGGTTGTCGGAATGGTCAACTCCGGAATTTCCCTGAAAGGCAACCGCATAAGCCTTGAACTTGCGGAAAAGCATGAGGACATCCACGCCGCTCTGGGCCTGAGCCCCGACATCGGGAGAGAGGGAACTGATGACGCCATCAACTCAATCCTTGCCCAGATAGAAGCCAATGCCGGAAAAGCGGTGGCGATCGGAGAAGCCGGTCTTGACTTTCAGGACTGCAAAACAAATGAAGAACGAGAACGTCAGATAGCTTCGTTCAAAAAAGTGATCGAACTTGCAAAAAACATGGACAAACCTCTTGTGGTGCATGCCCGGATGGCCGAAGCTGAGGTCCTGAAACTTGTCAGAAGCGTTGACACCGTAATCTATCATTGCTATAGCGGTTCCCCTGAGACCATGCAGGAAATCGTGGACGCAGGCTACTTCATTTCCCTGGCCACCCTTGTCTGTTTTTCCGAACATCACCAGGCTCTTGCAGCTGAAGTGCCCCCTGAGAACCTGCTTCTGGAAACCGATAGTCCTTTCCTCTCCCCCCGCAAAGGCAGAAACGAGCCTGCATATATAGCGGATTCAATCCCGGTTGTAGCGCAACTTAAGAAAATGGAACCTGCAGAAATTGCGAAAATCGTCACTGAAAACGCACGCAGGGTTTTCGGCATCTAAGGTTTAAATTCAATATGTAAGGTTTTAAGATAGTTTGGAGAAAACAGAGAAAACAGAGAATGGAAAGAAGAAGGAGAAGAGGAAAGAGAGAGGAAAAAAGAAAGAGAAGGAGAAGAGGAAAGAGAGAGGAAAAAAGAAAGAGAAGGAGAAGAGGAAAGAGAGAGGAAAAAAGAAAGAGAAGGAGAAGAGGAAAGAGAGAGGAAAAAAGAAAGAGAAGAGGAAGAGAAAGAGAAAGGGAAGAGAATAGAGATAGGAAAAGGAAAGAAGAAGGAAAAGTGAAAACAGAAAGAGGAAGAAATATGGAAGTCCGGTACATCTGCCCCACAGCCTACGATTCCAGTGTTTACCTTGTGAACGGAAAAGTCCTGATCGATGCGGGAATGAGTAGCGACCTGATAATCAGGGAACTTGAAAAATCTATCAAGCTTAATGACCTTGAATTAATCGTCCTGACCCACTGCCACTATGACCACACTGCCGCAGCTGCAGCAATTGCGAAGAAGAGCGGAGCAAAAGTTGGAATCCACAGGGCAGACCTTGAAGGTGTAAACGACGAGTATCTCAGCGTTTCCGTGCTCTTCGGAGACCGCGCCCCGGCTGTCAGGCCAACAGTCATCTACGAGGAAGGGGACAAAATTCCCATCGGAAACGGAGAATTTCTCGAAGTCATTCACACTCCTGGCCATTCAAAAGGAAGCATCTGCCTCTATGAACCGGTTTCAAAAAGCCTCTTTTCAGGAGACACTGTCTTTCCAGGCGGAGGTTTCGGAAGAATGGACTTTGAAGGCTCAGAGCCTGAAAAAATGCTCGGTTCCGTAGAAAAACTCACAAAACTCGATGTAAAAACCCTGTACTCAGGACATGGAGCCCCTAATGACAGGGATGGGAACAAACAGGTCATGGCTTCTTATACAATGCTAAAGATGATGATGGGAGTCTGAAGGCAGCAAATAAGAAAAGAGTTTAAAAGACTGGAAGTCCGGAAGCAGATTATGGTAAAAGATACAGCAGTCCCGACAGGAAATAGAAAATTTACCAGGGAAAAAAAAGAGGAAAAAAAAGATAAAGAAAAGGATGAAAAACCGGGTATGGAAAGGACTGGCAGGAAAAATGGTTTCTTTGTCCCAAAAAAAGTAGAAACAGGGAAAAAAGACAAATTGGGACGAAAATCAGAAGGAAGGTCAGAAGAAAAATCCGGAATCAACGCCTCAATAAAACCTGAAAGGACAGCTTCAAAACCCTCAGCAGGAAAAGGAAAAAAAGTAGAATCAAGGCCTGAAACTAAACCCGGAAAGAAGGGAAAAAAGCAGAAAAAAAGCTTTTCTTCATCTCTCCCCGTATCAAAATTTCTCCCGATGAGCCCTGAAGAAGTAAAGGCTCGCGGCTGGAAAGAACTTGACATCATCCTGGTTACCGGAGATGCCTATGTGGACCATTCCAGTTTCGGGACTGCAATAATAGGAAGGGTTCTTGAGGATGCCGGCTTCAAAGTGGGAATAATTGCCCAGCCAAGATGGGATAATCCTGAGGATTTCAAGAAGCTTGGGAAGCCCAGACTCTTTTTTTCCGTAAGCGCAGGAAACACCGATTCGATGGTCAGCAACCTGACTCCGGGCCTTAAGCCAAGAGATAAGGACGCATATTCCCCTGGAGGCAAAACAGGGCTTCGCCCGAACCGTGCCGTGATTATTTATTCGAACAGGATAAAAGAAGCTTTCCCCGATGTGCCGATAGTGCTCGGAGGAATTGAAGCTTCCCTCAGGCGCTTTGCTCATTACGATTATCTTTCGGATAAAGTAAGGCAGGCAATTCTGGCCGACGCCCCCGCAGACCTCGTTGTCTACGGCATGGGCGAACTCCAGATCGTAGAAATTGCAAAGCGGCTTCAGGTCGAAGAGAACATACGGGAGATCAGAGATATACCAGGCACGGTCTGGAAGATGGAAGTCAGAGCCTGGAAAGAACTCAAAGAAAAGGGCAAAAGGACGACTGAAGTTTTAGCTCGGGATACAGCCCCGGAAGCAGCCAGATTTTTCAAGGAATATATCGAAATTCCTTCTTTTTCCGAAGTTTCTCAAGATAAAGCGGTCTTTGCGAAAGCTTTCCGCACATACTTCCTGGAACAGAACCCTGTCACCGGAAAAGGTATTGTCCAGCCTCACCCGAAAACCATCATTGTGCAGAACAGACCCATGCGTCCCCTGACAGAAGCGGAACTTGACCATGTCTATGAGCTGCCTTATACGGGTGAAGCCCACCCTTCCTACACCGAACCCATCCCTGCCCTTGAGATGGTAAAGTTCTCCCTGACAACGCACAGGGGATGTTTCGGAGGCTGTTCTTTTTGCGCTATCACCCAGCACCAGGGGCGTATGATCGCAAGCCGCAGCATCGAGTCCGTCCTGCGGGAAGCAAAGAAGCTTACGGAAAAGCCGGACTTCAAAGGCATAATCAACGGGGTAGGGGGTCCCACTGCCAATATGTACGGCATGGGGTGCAGATCCTGGGAAAAGAAGGGAGTCTGCCTGGATAAAGCCTGCCTCTATCCGCGGGTCTGCCCGGCTCTCGATACCAGCCATAAAAAACTGCTCGAATTGATGCAGCGCCTGCGAGAGCTTCCCGGGATCAGGCAGGTCTTTACGGGCTACGGAGTGCGCTACGACCTTGCCCTTGAGGATGAGGAATACCTTGAAGAACTCTGCGCCCACCACATAAGCGGACAGCTGCGGATCGCCCCTGAACACTTCTCAAAGCGAGTAACCGATGCAATGTCCAAACCAGGAAAGGAAGTATACAAGAGGTTTGTCGAAAAGTTTACTGCCTTTAACAAAAAATGCGGCAAGGAACAGTATATCGTAAACTATCTGATGTCAGGACACCCGGGCTGCACCCTTGAAGATATGATCGAAATGGCAGAATATATGCGGGACCGGGGAGGCTACACCGAACAGGTACAGGACTTTACCCCAACCCCCATGACAGTATCGACCTGCATGTATTACACAGGGCTTGACCCGTTCACAGGCAAAAAAGTGTACGTTGCAAGGGATAAAAAAGAAAAAGCCATGCAGAGAGCCCTTATGCACTACAGGAGCCCTGTAAACTACGAACTCGTATATGAAGCCCTGGAAAAGGCAGGAAGGCTGGACCTTGTGGGAAACGCCCATAAGTGTTTGATAAGGAGAAAAGAATAAACTTATTAAATATTCTCCGGGATACGAAAAAGAATTCTGTATCCCGGATTTGAATTAGAACCCGAGAAAAACGTTAAAATTAAAACACTTCGGCAGTATGCCTAATTTTCTGTAAAATCACGACTCTCAAGAAGTTACAAGGTAGAAAATTCCATACCGGAAGAACAAAATTACACACAGTACACAAAAAATTGACTTAAAATTTACAGTAAATCCGCGACACTGCCAACACTTCTTTACAAATCTGTAATTTCTACTGGTGGTTAGAACCAGCTACAAGCTTTTCTTAATCCTTTCTATCAAGCCCCGCACTGGTGCACAAAGTCATGAATCTTTCCTGTTGCAGTACCGCAGCTGACGAAAAAAGGCTTGTCCTTAACCGTGATAGTAAGTTTTTCTGTGCCGTCCCAGTCAAAATCGACTACAACTCCGTGCCCTGAAATCTTTCCTTTATTCCCTGAAGGCACGTGAAGGCCAGCAGCTTCAAGTTTCTTTTTCATGCAATCGAATACGTTTGACGTAACGTTATGAAACGTTACCGGATTACATCCCATTTTTTTCCTCCTATGATTTTTGAAAGAATTGACTGTTGGCTGCAAACAGCAATGCGGGAACATTATCTGTGAAAAACTCTGAATCATAGCAAGAGCAATGAACTTCATTCTCCAGAACAGCCTAAAATAATCAAAATAGATAACACTCAATAATATAAAAAAAATTTGACAATTGGAAGACGTAAAAACACATAAAAACAGCTCATAAACTCTTTTTTGCAGGAAAAAAATTACAAAAAAATACAAAATATTTAGTGAGAAATGTCGTTAAATATTTTTAGAGAAAAGTGAGAAAAGTATTAACTGTATAAAATTCATTATGGATAAATTCAATCAAAGCTTAATAAACAAAGGCTCAGCAGACTTTCCATTTTTGTCCAGAGCGGGATAATGACAGGAAAATACACTTTCCTTTATCGCCTCAAAACCCCTGGCAGTCGCGCATAAAAGCCCTCAGTTTTCCACATACTTGCCCGCAGTAAGTATTTAAGGGCCTCTCCTTGATCTCAATTAACAGGTTTGCCTCCCCATCCCAGCTAAAATGAGCAACTATGCCGTTGCCTTCAAGCGTTCCGGAGTCTCCAGGTGAAGCTTCAATCCCGTAAGCATGGAGTTTTTTCTTCATGCAGGAAAAAACGTCTGGAGTTACGTTCCTAAATTTGATTCCCTGGCAGCCTTCAGTATCCAGTTTCCTCTCACCCATTTCCTTCTCTCCTCCTGTCCTTTTTCCTCCTGCCAGAAGAAAATTTATCCGGAGCTTTCAGGAACCGTGGCACTCTTTCACGAATTTCTTCAGCATCCGGGCTGCAGTATCACAGCTGACAATAAATGGTTTTTCCGTGATTGTAATCGTAAGATTGGACTGTCCGTCCCATTCGAAATCTGCTACAACCCCCGATCCCGAGAGTTCCCCTCTGTTTCTCGGAGGGACTTGGATTCCCGCTTCTTGAAGTTTTTTCTTCATGCATTTGAACGTATCAGGCGGAACATTATGAAATGTTATCGGTTTACAACTCATAGACCCTATCCTCCCGACCCATCTTCAGGCTTATATCCAGCTGAGGCTTCATTAACATGAGTCGTTTTTCAGGAATAAAAATATGCTGTTAAAAGAAAAGAACTGCCTGTCGTTTTGCTTGTCCAGAAAATAAAATTATTCTAAAATCGAAAAATAGTTAACCTGACAAGATTAACCTGACCAGGAATGGTCAAGCCGGATAAGACCGGCCTGCAGTGAATGTCAGCTAAAAAACAAACAACAGTTAAACCATAGCTAAGCTCAAAGTAGCTAAACAATGGATACCTAAACTTATTCCATTGCCATTGCCACGAGTTCTACAATATCGATTATTTCGATATCTCCGCCTGCATCCCGGAGGTTCCTCACGCAGAGAGGACAGGAAGTTACGATGTAATCTACGCCTTCGGGAACGTCTTCGAGCCTGTTTCTGGCAAGCTCAAGGGAGATGTCGGGATAGCCTATCCGGACTCCACCCCCACCGCCGCAGCAGCGGGAGTTTTCTTTGATGTTTTTCATCTCCTTGAGGGTGCAGATAGCCTGAATAACTTTTCTAGGGGCGTCGTAGATCTTATTGTGCCTGCCCAGGTGACAGGGGTCGTGATAGGTAACCGTGAGGTTAAGGCGCTTGAGGCTTAATTCCTCAAGATGTTCCGCAAGGAATTCGGGGAGGCTGATAACCCTGAGCTCTTCGGGGTAGTTGTTCTTGAGAGTGGTGTAACAGCCTGCACAGCCCGTGATGACGGTGTGAGCTCCCACTTTCTGGATCTGTTCAAGGTTGCGCTCCATAATCTTTTCCGCATCTTCCCGGAAACCCGTACGGAGGAGGGGAGAAGCGCAGCACTGTTCATCCGGCAGGAGGGTTACCCCAAAGCGCTGCAAAACCTCGAAGGTCTTTTTTGCAAATTCCGGGTAGCGATAGGAATCAAAACAACCCACAAAGTAGACATAGTCGGACTTTTCCGGGAGTTTTTCACGTTCCGAATCGGAAAGCCAGTGCAATCGGCTTCTTGTTTCCCCGAAGGAGTTGCCGCTGGTCATAACTGCAGCTTTCAGTTTTTCCTGGGCTTCGGTTGTCACCCCGCATTTTACCAGCTGGGCGCGAGCAGTTTCCACCACTTCAGGAGGGTTTGCTCCGGCAGGGCATTTGGCAGCGCAGATCCCGCAGGTCGTGCAGGAAGCAAGGCTTGAGAGGACATCTTCGGACGGCGGCCTTCCTTCAAGCAGGCTTTTAATGATAAGCATTCTTCCGCGTGTATTGGCAGACTCCCAGCCGACCACATCAAAGACCGGGCAGACTGAGCGGCAGGTTCCGCACTGCACGCACTTATAAACCGAACGGCGGTCAACTTCAAAGGATGATTCTTTGCTTTTTTTCTCGCCCGTTTCTTTTCCATTCAATTCCTCTGCCCTCACGGTTTCTTTTTTTATTTCGTCCTTTTTTCCTTCGTTTTTCATAATTCTCACAGCCCCAGTTTGCCCGGGTTCAGGATACCCTTCGGGTCAAGGGCTTTTTTGATCGCACGCATTACTTCAAGAGCGGGGCCCCACTGGGCTTCCATGTATTCAGCCCTGGCTGCGCCCACGCCGTGTTCGGAACTGACCGTGCCTCCAAGCTCGATTGCAGTCCTGTGGACCAGATCGGCAGCCTGGTTCAGGCGATCCCATTCGTCCTTATTCAGGACATCAATGAAAAGGGCAAGGTGCAGGTTTCCGTCTCCGATGTGCCCGTATTTCATGGCAGGAAGGTTGAATTTTTCGGAAATTTCCTGTGCTTTCCTGAGGAGTTCCGGGATTTTCTTTATAGGAACTCCCACATCCTCACCCACATAAATCCTGGTTTTCGTGGGGTCAAGGCGGGAAACAGCAGCTCCTACAAGCTTTCTGGCTGCCCAGATATCTGCCATTTCCTTTTCGCTTTCCGCAAGCTTTATGGAGATGGCAAGGGGAGAGCAGACCTCTATTATTTGCTCTGCAGCCTCATGAGCGGAGTTTTCCGTGCCGTCGACCTCGAAAAGGATTACATCACCCTCCGAGGGGAGCACAAGTTTCGGATCGTAGCGTTTAAGCACCTGCAAGGAGACCCGGTCAAGGATCTCACAGGCTGAGGGGATGACCCCGTTTGAGAAGGTCTTGACAACTGCCTGCCCTGCAATCTCAGCACTTCTAAAAGAAGCAATTACAAGTTTCCGGGTCTTAGGGAGAGGGGCAATCTTCAGGCTGGCTCTGGTGACGATTCCGAGCGTGCCTTCGGAGCCTATGATAAGCTGGGTCAGGTCGTAGCCTGCAGCTGATTTCAACATTTTCGAGCCTGTGTGGATGACGGTCCCGTCCGCAAGCACCACTTCCAGGTCGCGGACATAGTTTCTGGTGGTACCGTATTTGACACAGCGCATCCCGCTGGCATTATAAGCAATCATGCCCCCGATAGTGCACATTGCAGAACTGCCAGGGTTGGGGGGAAAGAAAAAGCCGTACGGTTTTAAAGCGTCATTAAGGGCATCCTGGATTACCCCGGGTTCCACGACTACCTGGATATTGTCGATATCGATTTCAAGAATCCGGTTCATTCCCGACATGTCAAGCACAATACCTCCGCCAACAGGGACAGCCCCCCCGGCAAGTCCGGTGCCTGCGCCCCTTGCAGTCACAGGGATTGCATTTTCATAGGCAAGCCTGACAATATTGCTGACCTCGTCAGTGCTTTTAGGGCGTACTACGTAATCAGGCATCCCTTTGACCTGGGATGCGTCAGAAGAATAACAATAAAGTTCGGAAGGCGAGACCGAGAGCCGTCCGCCAACGATTTTTCGAAGCTCTTCAGTTATATCCATTATAGACCTCAAATCTGGAATTCGGATGTGAAAAATAGAAAGTTCTGTCCGGGCTGGGCAGAAATGAGAGTTAGTTTGCAGCAGATAATCAATATTAATAATATATAAGAATATACCATCCTCCTTCCTCCTGAAGTTTATTTAAAAACCGGAAGAAAACTTGCAGGCTTTTCAGAAAAAAGTGCAGGGCAAACCTTTACAACCTGATAGACATAAGAGGACAAACATGACACAGTACTTTGAAATAGAAAACAGAGATGGAGCAGCACGTATAGGAAAACTCCTGCTCTCTCCCGAAATCCGCACTCCCTGTGCCCTGCATACGGCAGCACTCGGAGACCTTGAAAACCCGGGACCTGTTGTTGATGCGGGCAGCCTCTGGACTGCTGACCGGAAAGAACTCGAAGCACGCATAAAGGAAATCCGTGAAAAAACCGGAAAAGGAACTCTCATAATTCTTCCCCATCAGACTTATCCGCCTGCCATTCCAGCCGAATCGCTCGGAAAAGTAGAAACATTTACCGCAACGAGCGATGAAAACACGGAAGTTGAAGGGCCCACAGGTTCTCTCCTTAGAGCAGAAGGCGAGATCCAAAAGAGCGACCTTTATATAATGGAAGGGGCAGGGACTCTGGAAAATAACGCCAGGAGGTTTCTGGAAACCTTAATTGACCTGAAAAACCGCATTCCTCCGGATACTGCACTCTATGCTCCCAACCTGGCCCTTCCTGAAAATGCGGCAATGCTTGCCTATGTCGGGATTGATGTTATGGACGACACAAGAGCAGAAATTGCAGCCTATTCTGACATCTACCTTACAACTGCAGGCAGTTTCTATCTTGACTCCCTTGTAGAGTTCCCCTGCAGGTGCAGGGTATGTGCCGCCACCGCGCCCGCAGAACTTAGAGCTCTCCCTAAAGCTGATAGGGCAGGGCTTCTTTCAGCCCATAACAGGGACGCCCTTGATGCCGAACTTGCCCTTGTCAGGGAAAAAATAAGGGCAGGAACCCTGCGGGAGTATGTGGAAGGACAGTGCAGGGTCAGGCCCTGGCTTACAGCCCTGCTGCGTCTTGGAGACTTTGAATATTCCTATCTTGAAGAAAAAGTGCCCGCTTTCCGGCAAAACCAGCTCCTTGCAGATACTTCCGAAGCCCTTTCAAGGATCGAAGTGGTCAGGTTTGCGCGCCGCATACAGGAACGTTATGCACCTCCTGACCTTGATGTCCTCCTGCTCCTGCCCTGTGCAGCCAGAAAACCCTATTCGACTTCCCAGTCCCACCAGAAGTTCATCCTTACCCTTGGCAAATACCGGAAGTTTGTGCATGAGGTGATCATAACCTCCCCCCTGGGGATCGTGCCCAGAGAACTCGAACTTACTTATCCGGCAGCCCATTACGATACTGCGGTTACGGGACACTGGGATGAAGAAGAAAAAGCCTGGGTTTCCGGTTGCCTTGAAAGCTATCTCTCAAAACACAGGTATAAGGCAGTAGTTGCCCATGTTGAAGGGGCGTACAGGGAAATCTGTGAAAAGGTAGCTGAAAAGCTGGGGATTGACATAGTTTATACCACAGGGGAAAGTCTCACGTCTTACGAGTCTCTTTCGAACCTGAAAAATACTGTTGAAGCTATCTGCACCTCCGAGAATTTCAGCAGGAAAAGCCAGAATGCCGAAGAAGAGAAGAAGAATTTCGTAAAGGCTGTTGCAGACTACCAATTCGGAGAGGGCGCAGGATATCTCTTTTCGGAAGAAGCAGGAAACCCTGTGGTTAAAGGTCGTTTCCCGAAATACCAGCTCTTTACCGGAAAAAAACAGCTTGCAACCTTAGTCCCCCAGTACGGGATGCTTGCCCTCTCTCCTGAAGGAGCCGAACTGGTACTAAAAAGTGGGAAATGCGTGGTAAAGATTGACGACTTTGTCCCACGCGGTTCCATTCTCGCCCCGGGTGTGCTTGAGGCAAGCCCCGAAATACGACCAAATGATGAGGTAATAGTTCTCGGGAAAAAAGCTCTCTGTGTGGGAAGGGCTATGATGAGCGGAAGGGAAATGAAAGAATCAGGCAGGGGTGTCGCAGTAGACGTCCGGCATGTTAAAAAACTTTGAACCTGGTGTCCTTGAGGCTGAAAACTTTAAGGCTGATTATTTAGCCTGATCTGATTATTTAGCCTGATTTTCAGCCCGGACAGGTGCACAACAGCGCAGAACATGCCCCGGAAAAGATGTGCCTGAATAGAAAATATATAGAACAGAAAGCCATACAGGCTTCTTCGGGAGAGTTGTTCTCCCCTCGAAGAAGTAATAAAATGGCAGGGATATATAAGATATTATGATAAGACGTTTCGCACCTGAGGACTTCCAGGAAATAGTCGAAATTGAAGAAGAGGCTTTTTCGGAGCATAATTCCCTGGTGTATATGAATTTTTACGAAATGGTTGGAGACGGTTTCCTTGTTGCGGAACGGGACGGAAAAGTGGTAGGGTATGTGGTCGGCTACCGTTCCGCGGAAAACGAAGGGCATATTTTTTCCGTTGGTGTAAAAAAAGAATATCGGGGAATGGGAATAGGCACGGAACTGATTCATGCCATATGCGATATATTCGTTGCAAACGGGCTTAAATACGCGAGACTGGAAGTAAGAAACAGTAATACTGGAGCGCAAAAATTGTACAGGTCAATAGGATTCATACCCTGCTGGACTGAGAAAAAGTATTATTCAGATGGAGAAGACGGTATGGTTATGAAAATGCACCTGCATCCATACCGCCTCTTGGTCTCAAAACAAAAATACCTTGAACCCGTATTCTCGGACAACGAATTCTTTACTACAATAAGGGGCCCTATCAGTTATTACCGATAAGCTTTATGACGGAATTCAGAGAATCTCTCATATGGGTAGATGCTTCCTCAAAGATAGGATCATCCCTTGACATGAGAGTGGCAAGCTCGCCTCCCAAAATAAAAATTGCGCGCTTGTGATCCGCCTTGCTCCTGTGAATGTGGACGGGGCTTATCGATAAAGCCTTGTAGTCGTCGAACTCGTGCGTTACACCGTGCCTCTCGAAATATCTCTTCATTTGAGCCATATATGTGTGCAGTTGTATTAGTTCTTCCTTGTGCATAGCGAACAGACCTACAATTTTACAAGATCAATTTAATATTATCTTGAACCGAATAAAAGAATTACCCGAGGAAACTGGCTTCCTAGTTTTTATTAATAAACTTTTCTATATAATGTATATGAAAAATAATGAAGAATTATGGGAGAGAGTGTGAATTTTAGTACTATAGTGTGAAACTATACCAAATCGTAGTGATCTCACCGAAGAGATACATAGATGTCACACATAAAATAATAAGAATGTGATAATTAGATCCTGATAGGGAAAATAATTAACTTTAAGACGAAAATCAGGCGTAAATAAAGATTTTTTCAACAAAGAAGAAATAAAAAAGGATAAAGAAAGGAAGTAAAAAGACCTGCTCAGAGCATGCCGGAGGTCAAAACTTCCATATCTGCAGGAACTTTGGCGACGTTCCCGATTTTTACTCCTACGAGATTTTTGATTGCATTGCTCGAAGCAATATCAACAAGTCTTTGAGTAATTACGCCATCAAAAACCACACTTTTCACATTGTCCCTGTAGGTTTTTAGCCTGCTTGCAAGGTCCCGGACTGCGATTTCCTCTATAATTTTATCTTCAGAATCCAGAATCCTTGCCGTCAACGTCCCTTTAAGGGCGTCCACGTGTGGTCTGAACCTTGCAGCTTCTGCAGATGGAGGAGCGACCGGAGCCTGTCTGGAAGGAGCGGGTGAAACTCTTACTGCCTCTCCTCCAGGGACCTTCACAGCCGAAACCTTCTCAACTGAGGGTTTTCCTCTGGGAACTCTGGCAGCTGGAACTGCCCTTGCCATAGGAGGCTTTGAGATAGTCTGTCTTGCCTCAACTTTTTCTGCCGCTACAGGAGTTTTTTCCAGGAGCTTTTCCGGTACTTTTTCAGAAGCTTTTCCCGGGGCTTTTTCAGGAGCCTCCTCTTCCATTTCTTCAGGGGATTCCTCTTCGTAAGCTTCCGTCTTTGGAGATACCCTGTGAACTTTCACACGTTTGTGCAACTTCTTTTCCGCAATTCTGGGAACGACTTCGGGGGCTCTCATCTTTCTCTTGGAAACGCGTTCGAGCCTGCAGGCACTATCTTCACTTTCCTTTTCCTGAATTCCGTATTTCTCAATAATCTGTTCCACAGGAACCTTCCGGCGCAAAGACCTGATTATTTCTTTCTGGACAAGGTCTTCCACACATTTGCCATCGGGAGCACGGGCAACATAATCGATATCTGCCACCTGAAGGAGTTCACGGATAATGAGTTCTCCACCCCGGTCTCCGTCCGTAAAGGCAGTTACTGTTTTCTTTTTAGTAAGTTCAGCAACCTCAGGGGGAATGTTTGTTCCGCCCACGCAGATGGTGTTCTTTATACCGTAGCGAAGCAGGTTCAGGATGTCAGCCCTGCCTTCAACGATAATGATAGCATCCGAGTTAAGCACGTTCGGCCCGCAGGGTATCCTTGACTTGCCGTAATAGGTCAGCTCGTCAACCCTTACGGATTGCCGGACCTCGTCAGCAAGTTCCTGAGATTCGGGTACAGTCTCATCGAACATCTTCGTGAAGATGAGTTTTGCCCTCTCAATAATTTTTTTGCGCTTAACAGCCCTTACGTCTTCTACCTGGAAAACTTCAATCTTGGCACTGCAGGGGCCTACCCTGTCAATGGTTTCCAGAGATGCTGCAAGAATCGAGGTCTCTACCTTATCGAGGCTCGAAGGAACGAAGATATTACCTTTGGTTTTTCCCCCTTTGGCGGTAACCATTACCTCGATCCTGCCAATCCTTCCGGTCTTCTGCAGATCACGCAGATCAAGATCGGCTCCAAGCAGCCCTTCAGTCTGACCAAAAATTGCGCCTACGATATCGGGACGCTCGATTACCCCATCAGCATTTATTTTAGAATGAATGATATATTTCGTGGTATCAGTGTTTTGCATGTGAAATTCTCCCTGAACGGATATTATAATGATTTATCATGAACTATTGATTATGGACGTTTTTCTTTGGGTGACTCTTCCTATTGGGTGATTTTTCCTATTGGACGGCTTTTCCCATTTATCGACGGAAAATAGCCCTTATACAATCGAACAATTCCGATGTACAATTCTTTTTCCGGCTACAGGCTCATAGTACTTTTCCGGTAGTACAAGCCTATCCTCTATGTTCTGGAAACGTGCTGGAAACCATAAAGGGGGACTGGAAAATGCAAAAATAGTAGTAAAAATCAGATTTAAAACCAGACCAGGGATAATACACCCTTGAAAAGGCAGAGTTCATAATTGAAGATTAAAATGAACCGAAAACGAGGTTCCGAAGCTGCCTGTAACTGCCTTTTGTGCTTATGCCAGGAGAATTAAACTGGCGGAATACTTCCCGGACTGTTTTTCAATGAAAACTCTTACCAGCAAGGCAAGATAAACCCCAGCCTTATTTTAAAGCTTTCACAGATAGAGCTATTCCTGACTTTCGATCAGAGCAAACAGTATATCTCCATGACATCCATGGAGGATTTTCTGTACCTGCCCGAAAATCTTTGCCTTAACATAAGCTTGTTGAAGGGTCTGAAATAACTCTCAGAGCCCCAAGTCAAATAATGTGTTTCCATTCAATATGCCTGATAACTGAATACTTCCAGAGATGTTCCCAGGGATGGGATTAACCTGAGGCGTGAGGGGCTAGCTAGGGCCCGGGCGCCTTTTATTGAACAGAATCCCTAAATGATGAGCGGTAAAGCAGTGAATGGAATGCATCAGGTTTATTGAAAGCATTTTTTGACTTTTGCATCATGGGTGATATAATGTATAAGGTTTATTTTTGGACTGAATGGTATTAGCCCTGAATTGGTAATATGTGTAATCTGAAATTGCTATTAAGTTTGCATACGTTTAGTTACGTGAAATTCTTTACGAATCCAGTAGTGATGAATTGATGAAGTTATTAATTTATGATATGACCTGACGAAACAGCTCCCGCCCGCCTCAAAGCGACTTCGGCGAAACAGGAATCCCGCGCGTCACATGTCTTAAATTCATATGTTTAATGGTTGCAGGCTTTAAGAACTTTTTGGTTATTTAAAGTGTTCGCTAAACCTGAATTATTTTAACCCACTATCAATAAATTTAGGGATCGAGACCTTCTGGAAAGATTTTCAAATTTTGAATAAAGAACTAATTGGAAAAATTTAGAAAAGTATATATAAAACAAAGGACGTCTAAAAATTTGAACGAGCGAGATAAATACACTGTTTTATGTATTAACCCCCCCACTCCCAACTCGCTCGTTCACCCCACCTGAAACCGTTATCATTTTCTCCTGTTTTCAGGAAAATAGCTTCAAATGGGTATTTTCAGAGAAGAGGAGTCTCCTTCAAAAATGAGATTCAAAACAAAATTCATTTCCAGAAAGAACTGGTTTTCAGTCAAACAGCCTTGAGAGTAAAAGATCATAGAGGGTCAGGGTCTGATTAAATCGATTCTATTAAACTAATGTAAATGATGCTGAAAGTTTTCCCGGCTCATCTGAAATCGCTAGGATGCTGAAGGTTCTCTCCCTTTAAAAACCTATAATAGGCGCGAAACACCATTGTAAAAAGCATGGGAAGCGACTTTGGTGTAAAAGATGCTGCAGGTGAAGCCATGCAAACTGCAGCTGAAGTTCAGGAAAAGGTTTCCGGAAAAGTCCCCGCACAGGCCCGTACAGAGAAAAACCTTACAAGGGTGGTCATTATAGGAGGAGGAGCCTGTGGGATGGCAGCTGCTACCAAGATCAGGAGGCAGAGTGACTTTAAAATAACTGTGCTTTCGTCTGACTCCCACACAGCTTACAGCCACTGCGGAATTCCTTTTGTCCTGGGCAGGGAAATTGAAAGTTTTGAAAAACTGATCGTAAAACCCCCGGGATTTTTCAGGGAAAAAAACATAGATGTGAAACTGAACGAGAAAGTAAGGTCGATAAACCTGGTAAGGCAGGTCGTCCTGACCGGAGAGGGAACCTATCCTTATGACAAACTGGTGATTGCTACAGGGAGCCTGCCTTTTATATCTCGCAAAAGCGAGGCAAATATCCTGCCTTACGGAATCTTCACGCTCAGGAGCCTTGCTGACGGCAGGCTCTTCGGAAAAGCCCTCGAAACTGCCCAAACAGTATGCATCGTAGGGGGAGGTACAATAGGAATCGAATGTGCCTCAGCCCTTACAAAGCGGGGGATTGAAACTATCCTTATTACCAGAAGTAAAGACCTGCTTTCCAGCCAGTTTGATTCCGATATGTCTGCTATTGTCAGGGCACACCTTGAAGCCCTCGGTGTGCAGGTTATTACCGGAGAAACTCTATTTTTACCTGAAAACTTCTGGAAAGAAAAAACCGTATACATAAATGACAGGCATTTTCCTGCAGACCTTATACTCCTGGCAACCGGGGTAAAACCTGAAGTCTGCCTTGCCAGCGAGGCAGGGATAGATATCGGAAAAGCAGGAGGAATAGTCGTAAATGAAATGCTTCAGGTAAAGGCAGGGGGGGAATTCCTCCCCAATGTGTACGCAGGGGGGGAATGTGCGGAGGTCACTGACCTTCTAACCGGGGAAAGCAGGCTCAGCCAGCTGGGCACAACCGCACGGCATATGGCAGATGTGATCGGAAATAATATTACAGGCAAATACTCAACTTTCGGGCCTCTTGCTGACCCCTGGGTAGCTGTCGCCGGAGACCTGCAGTTCGGAGGAGTCGGGCTTACCCCCGAACAGGTGGAAAGGCAGGGAATAAAAGTTGTAACCGGATTTTCCCACGGGCGCACGAGAGCTTCCTACTATCCGGGTCGTAAGGATATACATATAAAACTCTTTTTTAAAGGCGACTGCCTCGCAGGAGCGCAACTTGCAGGAGGAGAGGGAATAAAGGAAAGAATCGATGCCTTCTCCCTTGCAATAAGAAAGAAAACAACAATCAAAGACCTTCTTAACCTTGAAACCTGCTATGCTCCCCCGGTTTCCATGCTTGTGGACCCCCTCACGCCGGCTGTAAAAGCCGCAGTCAGAAATATGAGGGAGGAGAAAAAAGAGTAATAGGGTCCGAACAAGATATCGGATGAAAGATACGGTTAAATCCCAGAAGAAAAAACGGAGTGAAATAAGGGAGAGGGAAATGATAGAAATTGATGGTTCATATGGGGAAGGAGGAGGACAGGTAGTCAGGACAGCTATTGCCCTTTCTGCAGTTACCGGGAAAGACGTAAAGGTTACGAACATAAGGAAAAACAGACCGAAGCCCGGCCTGAAACAGCAGCATCTGAAAGCTCTGGAAACTGCAGCCAGGATCTGTGAAGCACGCGTTTCAGGGCTTTTTCCGGGTTCTTCAGAGTTATTTTTTGCTCCAGTGGAAATAAAGGGGGGGAAATATGAGATTGATATAGGGACTGCAGGAAGCATAACCCTGCTTCTACAGAGCCTCATGCCAGCCTTGCCTTTTGCAGAAGAAAAGGTCGAACTAACGATAAGGGGAGGAACTGATGTTGCCTGGTCTCCGACAATTGATTACCTGCAGCACATAACCCTCAGGGCACTTGAACAACTCGGATATGCAGGCAGCGTAACCCTGAAAAAACGCGGTTACTATCCCAGGGGAGGAGGAGAGGTCTCAGCTGTTTTTAAACCCTGCAAGCTTCGTGGTTTTCATTTCCGAAAAGAAGAAGAAAACGGAAGAACCGTAGAGGACCGAAGAGTAGAGGAAACCCGGAAAGGAGGGAGGAACCCGACCCAAAGGACGGAAGTCCTGGGAATTTCCCATGCATCGAATCTGCCAGCACATGTGCCAGCCCGCCAGGCTGAAGCTGCCGAATCAATGCTTCTGGAAACCGGATATGGTTCAAGGATCAATATCCAGTCCTTAGAATTGCTTTCCACAGGAAGCGGGATAACCCTCTGGACTGGTTATTGCGGGGGAAGTGCCCTTGGAGAAAGAGGACTGCCTGCCGAAAAGGTGGGAAGGCGCGCGGCAGAAGAAATAGTTTCGGAACTGAGATCAAATGCCTCTGTAGATGTACATCTTGCAGACCAGCTAATCCCATATATGGCACTTGCAGGAAACAGCTCTTACACGGTCCGTGAGCTGACCCTGCATGCGGCAACAAACATCTGGGTTACGGAACAGTTTCTGGATGTGAAATTCAGGATAGAGGAAAAAGAGGGGCTTTTTGAAGTATCGGTAGACTGATTAAAAGGCAAAGGGAAAAAATAGGTAAGGGGAATTATTCCTCGAGTACATACAGGTACTCGGGAGGTATCTTTTCTGCAAGTACGATGTAATCCGTCGCAAGCTTTAGAGAAATTCCATCTTCTTGAGCTCTATAGGCATCAACCTGCAGGATCACAGGACTTTCGGTATGGATCAGGGCAACTTCAGCTGCCTTTTCATATGAAGTACTGAGATGAACATAGCGCTGCTTGATGGGGAAAATTCCGTTTTCGAGCAGGACATCGACTTCTTCCGGGCTTGCCCCATAGTACACGTACGGAGCGTCGCTTTCCTCGTAGTCAAGCTCAATGTTAACAGAATGTCCGTAACGCGCCCTTATCATGGACCCGCTGATCTGGTATCGTCCTTTTTCATCGGATTCCACAAGAGCATAAAGGTACTCTTTTCTCATCCAGTTATAGCGCTTCTTCATAACATCACAGAAGGCGTTAAGGTCCACCCAGCCATATTCGTCCATTTTAACCCCTGCGGATGCCGGGAAGTGCCGAAGAGTACCTGATACAAACCTGCCGAGCTTTTCTTCCCTGCTGTCGTCCAGTACGTATCTGCCGGGGCGTTTACACTGCTGACAGCTGCCTCCTCTAAAATAGCCGTGCTCAGTGCATTTTCGAATCATAATACCACGTACATAATGAAACTTTACCATAAATAAGGTTTTGTTTTTACTAACTTTGTTTCTTAACTGGTTTTTATAGAGAATTTTAGGCTCTTAACTTCAAAATTCTGATTCCCCTGTCTTCAGGTATATTTCTCTTCCTCTCAGGAATCTTCTCAGAAATCCCCAGTGCCTGCACCCTTTCCCAGAGTTTTGTAGAACAGGAAGCCTGAAATAGAGAAGACGACAGCCCCGAGCATTGTCGCCCTGAAGCCAAAAAGCTGGGAAAGGACTCCTCCTAGAATGGCTCCCGCAACCCCCGCAGCCCCGATCATCGAATTGATCAGACCTGCTGCTGTAGCTTTATCGGAGTTCAGCTCCACAACCCTGCGGGTTGAGCCCACATAGAGAAAAGACCAGGAACAGGCAACGACAAACATCCCGGGGACTACATAAAGATAGGAGGAGGCAAGAACGTAGCTGATAAAACCGGCTGCTGAGAGCAGATAACCCGCAAGGATCAATTTTTCGTTTTCAAACGGGTCAAGCCGGCGCATTATCAGAAACTGGACTGCAGGATTTATAGCATAAATAACCCCGATCCAGAAGGCACTTGCTCCGAGTTCCCGGAGATAGAGGGGAAAAATTGTCCAGACCCCGACAGCTCCGGTATGCCGCAGGAAGAGGGAGAAATAGGTCCCTGAGTTCTTCAGCAGGGTGTTCAGGGAGAAGTAAGGAGCGTTCAACTGTGGCTTTTCAATGTCTTTCAACCTGAAAGTCTGCAGGAAACAGAAGGCATAAAAGAGGGATGAAAGTCCAAAAAGCAGGTTCATCCTTACCCCTATCAGCCCTGCCAGAAGAAAACCAGCCATCCAGCCGAGAGAACCCAGAGAAATAAACTTTCCAAGACTTTCTTTCTGATAATGGACATAGGCTATCAGGGCTCCCGGGTGAATCCCAGCGCTGAAACCGGCTAGAGCTCTTGCAAGCATGAGGGTAGGAGGGTCGGTAGCAAAGACCTGAAGAAAAAAGGCAACTACAGCAAATCCAAAACCTCCTCTGATCACCGTACGCAGGTGGTGAAGGTCAGCGAGCCTCCCGAAAATAAAGGAAGAAAGAAGAGTTGTGACCGAATAGATTCCCACTACAAGCCCGATCTCGATATAAGAGGCGCCGAGGGATGTGGCAAAAACGGGAATAAAAAGAAGTGAGAGAACATTGGCCATGTTTGAAAGAAACTGGACGTTATTTATTCTCATCAAGAGGATTCACACTATAAGAGCACCGACATAACTTATTATGTTTTCCCAGACGTGAGGTCAGATAAAAGCCGATGACTAAATCTGCTCATTTACGACACTCATTCACGATACTCATCTACGACACTCATTCACGACACTTCAAGATATACTCTCAGGGCACTTACTCTCAGGGCACTCACTCAGAGCATGAAATGAATCCATCCCAGCTATCGAATACTTTCACTCTGCATACATTAGCCTTTAGTAAGAAACTTTACATACCGTATCAAGGGCTCTTTAAAAATAACCAAAAAGGAACGACTTACCAAATAATATTTAATTTTCAGGGATATTCTTATTATGCATTAATGAAAGGACTTATAGAACCTGATGATTTCTCACATGAAATTGAAAGGTATTTTAGCTTAAGTTTGAAAACATCCGGTCTGATAGCGGCTGCATAAGGTCTGAATTTTCACTCAAGATTTTACCTGAAATGTCCCAGATTTCCAAAATCAGATTTATCAGACTTATATCATATTTCCAAAAAATTTCACATCTTAAAATAAAACTCACATCTTAAAATAAAACTCACATTAACGGTCTTTCGGGAACAAACATTGACACTTAAGGCAAGTTATACGTATGGAAGAACAGCACTACCAAACATTGAAGGCTAAGTATCAACAATTCAAGGGAGCAACATGACCGATATTGACACTATTTATAAAAAGCTCAGCCATGTCATCAGCAGAGAGGATTTCCTGAAGCGCATAGAGGAAAAGGTCGAGAACATGGGAGGACTTTGCGACGAAGCGATGGCTGCCATGCTGGTCGCCAATGAACTGGGATTCTCGGATGCAGGCAGGGAAAACATAAAAATAGAAAATATTACCCCTGAGAGCGGGCCTGTTAATTTTATCGCAAGAGTTGTTTCGGTTTTTGATATCAAGGAGTTTACTCGAAACGATGGCACTATAGGAAGAGTAGGAAACCTGATCGTAGGAGACGAGACCGGAAAACTGAAGTTAACCTTATGGGACAACATGGCAGACCTGATCAAAACCGGAAAAGTAAAGGTAGGCCAGACAGTCCAGATTAGCGGATATGCAAAGCAGGGATATTCCGGAGTGGAAGTTAACATCGGCAACAATGGCGTCCTGACCGAAAGCGAAGAGGAAGTTGATGTTGCTGCGAGCAGCCAGAAAATAAAGGACATAAAAGACGGGATGGGGGATCTCAACCTTACGGGCAAGGTACTTGAGGTTTCTGAAGTCAGGACCTTCCAGCGCAAAGACGGCAATAGCGGAAGGGTTGGAAACCTGCTGCTCGGAGACGAAACGGGCACGCTCAGGGTAACGCTCTGGGACGAAAAAACCGATTTTTTAAACCAGCTTGAGTACGGGGAAACTGTTGAACTGATCAATGCTTACGCCCGTGAAAATGCGTTTACACAGAAAGTGGAGCTGCAGATAGGAAACCGGAGTATAATCCGGAAAAGCGAAAAGAAGGTAGAATACGAAGAAGCGTTTACCCCTGTTGCAGATATAAAGGCTGACATGAATAATATCAATATATCGGGAAGGGTACTTGATATCTCGGAAGTCCGAACTTTCGAGAAAAAAGATGGGACTGCCGGCAGGGTTGCAAACGTCCTCCTGGGCGATTCCACAGGCAAAATCAGGCTTACAATCTGGGACGACAAAACCGAGAGTCTTGATGAGATCGATTTCGACGATACTGTGGAAGTCCTCAATGCCTATTCCCGGGAAAACACATTCAGCCAGCAAGTTGAACTCAGCTTGGGAGCGAGAGGGATAATTCAGAAAAGTGAAAAAAAGGTTGAGTACAGGGAGAAATTTACTGACATCGCCGACATTATCCCGGGAGAAAGTTATTCCGTCCAGGGAAAAGTTTCCGAAATCGGAGAACTGAGAGAGTTTGAGAGGGAAGACGGAACCGAAAATGTGGTAGCCAACCTCCAGCTTGAGGACGAAACAGGCAGTATCCGGCTAACACTCTGGGGAGAACAGGCTTATGTGATAGAAGACCTGGATATCGACTCCGAAATTCAAATTATTGACGCTTATGCCAGATACGGGTTAAACGAAGAAATTGAACTTAGCGTTGGGAACAGAAGTAGAGTGATTATTCTCTGATCGCTCCCTTTTTTCACCGTTTTTATCTGTTTTCACCTATTTTACCCATTTTATCTGTTTAAATCTATTTTTGCCTGTTTTTATCTGTCTTTTACCTGTTTTTACTGAGTGATTATCGCTTTTTATCAATTTAATCTATTTTTGCTGAATGACTATCGGCTTCTATCAATTTAATCTGTTTTTGCTGAATGACTATCAGTTTCTAGCTAGTTTTACTCATTTTTTGCTAATGATTACCGGCTTCTATCTGGTTTTTTCTTTTCAGTTTTTGTCTGGATTTTACTGAATTTTGCCTTAATCTTTATTTTACCTTTTATCCAGTTTTTGTATTTTTCAGTTGCAATCTAATTTCTGTACTCTTTTTTACTTTTGACATATACTATTAGCAATTTTAAATCCGGAAAATTTTATGTAAAAAAATTAATAAGTGAGTTCCAGTGGAAATAAAGGGGTCTGAAAAAATTCCTGTGAGAAAAATCAATAGCATCATAAATATAATTCTGAATGTTTTATTATGTTTAAATTTATTTTCGAAGACGAATTTCTTCCCTGCTCCGTCTCCCTGATATTTTTTCAAGAATTCTCGATGTTTTTCATTCTGAGCAAAAATCTCCAGTGGAAATAGAGGGGTTGTGAAAAAATTCCTGCCGGACTTCCGTAAACCTCTTTGGGAGAAAACGAAAACTTTAGCTTCAAAAAAAGGTTTCTGCGCCTTTTTTTCGTAAACCATTGTGTTTACGAAAAAAAAGAAATGCCGTTATCATTATGTACTATAGACTCGTATATATAGTGTTATAAAAAGGTCTTAGAAGTGCGGGAAATACCTTTAGAGGGAAAAGAGCCGGAAGGAACATTTGAACGGAAAGCTTACCGGAAAGCCGGCTTTTCAGGGTTTGATTCCAGAACTGTGTAAAATGAGGAAGTTAAAAAGGATCTGGAAGGTTTTTCCACAGGAAACTGGAAACCTGAAGAGATTTTAATAGTAAATTTGCCGGTTTTTGGGACGCTGAAAGAATAAAGGGGGAACGGCAGTCAATGGTTGATGAACCCGAGAGGGAAGCAGGTACTGATATTCACAACAGGGAAATTGAGAGGGAGGTCTCGGTTGCTGAAGTGATGAATAAAACAGTCATCACGATGGACATTAACACAGATATTTCTGCCATTGCAAGGGAAATGACCCAAAACGATGTGGGAAGCGTAATTATCACCCAAAACGAAAAAGCCATGGGGATCATTACCGAAAGGGACCTTGTGAGGGGTATTGTTGCAGAGAACAGAAAACCAGGGGAAGTAAATGCAAGTGAAATCCTTTCCACCCCGCTGCTAACTGTAGGACCTGAAACAAATGTCGTAAAAGCTTCCGAAATCATGTTAAAAGCCAATATTAAAAGGCTGCCAGTCCTGGAAGACAGTACAATTATAGGAATTATTTCTCACACCGACATTCTGATGATTACACCCGGGCTCAGCACCATTCTCAAAGAACTTATCGATATGAACCGGGAAGCTCTCCTCTCCACTCCTGCAATTGAAGAAGTCGAAGGAGACTTCATTACAGGAATATGCGAGTCCTGTCTCTATCATTCAATAGACCTCAAATTAGTTGACGGCAGGTATTTGTGCGAAAACTGTCGGCATGAGGAAGGGGAAGATTATGAGTGAATTGCTAAGATCCAGCTTAAGACCGCCTGGTTTTTGAGGTCTTTTACCTCTGGGCTCAGAGAATTTGAGATTGGCCTTCAAAGGTTATATTGACTGCCAACGAAAAATAAAAGCTGGGTTATGGATACAAAACTAATCTATGGCTGTCAACTCTGATCAATAATCTTTGACTAACAATCTTTGACTAACAATCTTTGACTAACAATCTTTGACTAACAATCTTTGACTAACAGACTTTGATTAATGAGACTTCAACATCGGGACAACAGTAACTGGAATAAAATAAACCAAAAAGAGAGGAAAAGTAACAATGAATGTCAGCGAGATTATGTCAGAAGGGCCTATAAGTATCAAAGAAGGGGATTTCGTAACTCACGCCCGTCAGCTGATGCGTGATTACTTGCTCCGAGGTCTTGTTGTTGTTGATGAGGGAAACAGGCTTGTGGGAATGCTGAATGACCAGGATATCATGAGGGTTACGTCCACGCGCTCAAATGTCACGGTGGGCGGATATGCAAGGCAGTCCCCAACAATCACTCCGGATATGGATGTTGTGAAAGCTGCAAAATTGATGGTGCAATCGAAACAGAACAGAGTTCCGGTTGTCAAATCAACAACAGACCATACGGTTGTAGGAGTCCTGAGTGACGTTGATATTCTCCGAAATGCGGAACTTCCCAGAAGTGCTTCAAAAACGATAGACACAGCTATGACAAAAAAAGTCAAAACCTGTTCGCCGGACGAAAGGGTCTCCAAGGTCTGGAATTACATGACAGAGACGGATTATACCGGGATTCCAGTCGTTTCAAAGAAAGGCGACCCTATCGGGATGATAACAAGAAGGGATATAATCAAATCAGGAATTTTGAGAATGTCCGTAGAAGATGAACGAGCCACGAGGCCAAACGAAAGCCCCAAAGTTGAAAAGATTATGTCAACTCCTGCATACACGCTTTCAGAGAACGATTCCGTTAAAAGTGCGATTGAAATGATAATTCAGCATGATATCGGAAGAGTTACTGTAGTAAATGAGCAGGGGAAAATATCCGGAATCGCTGACAGACAGGATCTCATGAATGCCTTCGTCAACGGGTGGTCGGAGTAAGACATAGGCGGCAGAGCCGAGCATCTAAATGTCTTTAATGACATTTTAACCCTTTTAAGAGAAAAGTTTCCAGTGGAAAAGCAAATTGATCACGGAACTGATCACATATTACATGAGAGGCAATAGAGAGGTTTCCGCTCAAAAGTATTATAACGATTAAAGATTATAATTAATAAAACTTACAGATTGACAAACAAAAGTAAGTGTTCAGAAAGATTCGAGAGAAGATTGCTTTAGGTTTTGTTTGTTTCCAGCAACAACCATGAGTCTGCTAAAAATACTAATTGCAGACCCGGGAGAAAAACTTCTGCAAAATACAGGTAGAGGAAAAACGGAAGATAAAAAAAGCAATTAACTGCAACTCGATTCGGTGATACTATTGAACAAAAATACGACATTTGTACCAGTCGAAAAAATGAATATTCAGCCGCAGCCGAACAAATCAGGTAAAAAGGCGCACCAGAAAGACCCACATGCGGTCAGCAGCATGGGCACAATGAGAATAGGCCCCAGTTTCAAGTCCCGCATTTCGGAACATGAGGGAAAAATTCTTGCCCTGGCAACAAGGGATGTAGTAACCCTCCCTCCCACTGCAACTATCATGGAAGCAGTCAGGATTATGACTGAAAGAAGATTCAGGCGTATCCCGATCACAGACGCTGGCACAGGGAGACTGGAAGGAGTCGTTACCTCTGTTGATATTATCGATTTCCTGGGAGGCGGCAGCAGGAACCTTCTTGTCGAAAACCGTTTCAAAGGCAACCTTCTGGCTGCAATAAACGAAGAAGTACGCCAGATTATGCAAACCGATGTTGTGTACCTCAATGAGCAGGCAGATTTCAAGGATGCCGTTACAACAATGCTTGAAAGGAGGACGGGAGGCCTGCCAATCGTAAATGATGAAATGCAGGTCGTTGCAATCTTTACCGAAAGAAATGCCGTGGAACTGATGGGTGGGATTGTGACAAATAAAACCGTTGATGAATATATGACCAAAAATGTTACAATGGTAACAACAGATACGCCCATCGGACATGCAGCAAAAGTAATGGTGCAGAACAGGTTCCGAAGACTTCCTGTAGTAAAGGACGGAATTTTTGCAGGAATAGTCACTGCCTCGGATATTGTCCATTTCCTTGGAAGAGGGGATGCATTCAGCAAACTCACAACAGGAAACATTCACGAGGCTCTGGACCAGCCTGTAGGCTCCATTGTTTCACAAGAACTGATCTGGACCAGCCCTGGCACAGATATGGGAAAAGCTATGGAAATCATGCTCGAGAAAAAAATAGGCTCACTTCCGGTTCTGGAAGATGGGATGCTGCGCGGAATTATTACAGAGAGCGATTTCCTGAGAGGGTTTGACCTTTAAACAGGAGTTTTAAACGGGAATAAAACTTCTGCTAAACCTGAACAGAACTAAACAAGCCAGAATGAAGCCCGGAAAAGATCTGGAAAAAGATCCGGGCTTGATTTAAAGAGTTTGGAAAAGGAGGCAAACTTTCTTGGCTGGACAGACCAGAATAAACCCTGTATTCTGGATTTCTTGAGAGCTCTGAGCGTAGCTGATCTCGAAATAGCCGAAGATGCTTTCTAACTGCCCTATACTCCCCAATCAGTCTGTACTTCTATAGGACTTGCAGGAAATAGGCAGAGATTATGCAAAATATAGGGATTTACAGCTAAATTGTAAAGTTCGCGTTTGATTCAAAAACTATAATTGTTAATACTTATATATTGTAGAAGTGAAGGAGGTATTCAATGAATGTGGCGGACATCATGAGTTCACCTGTGTATGTTATAAACATGGATGAACCCGTGTCGCATGCAAGAAAACTGATGTTGAGACACAGAATCAGTACTTTGCTTGTCCTTAACGAGGGCAAAATGGTGGGAATCGTCACGAAATCAGATATCAGCAACCGTCTGGCTCAGGCCGAACCTCTCTGGAGGAGAAGGCCTATCGACCAGATCCCGATTAAGTTGCTGATGACAGAATCCGTAATCACCATTTATCCCGAAGCCTCCATTTCCCAGGCAGCCGCCTTAATGCTTGAGAACGGAGTGCATGACATTCCGGTGGTAAAAAACGATATTATAGGTATCGTCACCAGGACAGATATCGTGCGCTATGTTGCCGAACACTCGGACGAAATAGGTACAAAGATCCCAAGAATGATGAATGAAGATGTCGTTTCTGTTCACAGGCACCACACAATCAACCATGTGATAGACGAAATGAACAAAAACGAGATCGAAAGAGTGATCGTTAAAGATGATGCAGGAAAACCTGTGGGAATTATCTCAAGAAGAGACCTTGCCTTAAACATCTTAACTGACAATGAAGGCAAGCTTTCAACAAAAAGCATCAAGATGGCCCGGAAATCCTCGCCTGCAGGTCAGAAAACTTACAGATATGTAAAAGAAGTGCCTTTGACAGCGGAAGACATCATGGTTGCTCCAATAATATCCATTGATGTAAACGAAAAAATCAGCGGCGCTGCAAAAAAATTGATCGAGGAAGAGGTAACGGCCCTGCCTGTCAGTGATGGTGATGAAATAGTGGGAATCCTGAGCAGGACCGACATCATGAAATCCGTGCTCTGAAAAGCGGATCAAGAACTCGAATAATAAAAAAGGAGCAAAATGCCTTTAAAAATATAAGAAGTAATTGGCTATATACCTTTAAAAAGACAATAAATAATCAAATATGACAGTAAGTTCACAACAGCACGTATTGTACGGAGGTATGTACGGCAAAAAAAGGAACAGAAAGGAACAGCTGTAAGCAAAAGAAGGATGCGAAATAAGGATTTGGAAAAACGGATTCTAAAGGTCTGTAAAAACGAAAGTTGTAAAGAATTGAAACTAAAACTCTGGATACGCATGAGGTGAAATGCATGCAAGTTAAAGACATAATGGTACAACCACACAAGATTGATAAGTCAGACACCATATCTCACGCCCTTGATCTCATGGAAAAAAAGGATACAAAGCGCCTGCTGGTAGTGCATGACAACCAGGTGCTAGGTGTACTTACCATGAGAGGTCTGACAGAACAGCTCGGAACCCGCAGGAAACAGAGCAAACCCGCATCCTCTTTGCATGTTGCAACAGCCGTATCCGACAACTTTGTAAAGGTTTTGCCAGATACTGACGCTAAAGACGCCCTCACCCTGATGAAAAAGAAAGGAGGCGTGATCATTGTCACCGACAATGGAAACGCAATGGGCTGGGTAACCCCGCAGGAGTTTATGAAAGTAAATCACTTCATAGGCTTTGCCGGAGAAGTAATGGAAAAAAACCCGATCATTGTCAGCCCCTCAGACCGTGTAAGCCACGCCAGACGTCTTATCCTCGATAAGAATGTGGGAAGGCTGCCGGTAATTGAAAACGGGAAGCTTGTGGGAATCATTGCAGAAGACGATATCGCTTTTGCTATGCGTTCCTTCAGGGACCTGGTAGCTGACAATCAGCAGGACTCCAGAATTAAAAACCTGCTTGTTGGGGACATTATGACCCGGAGTGTGGTCAGTGTGTACACTAACACTCCTCTTCCAGATGCGGTTAATACCATGCTGGAACACGATGTCGGAGGTGTTCCTGTCCTCAATCTGGAAGAAGAACTGGTTGGTTTCCTCGCACGCAGGAATATCATAAACACAATCCAGGAATAAACTTCAGAGAAAAGAGAGAGGGAAAAAGGTCTGCCCTTCAAGGTGCAGACCTTCCTGATCTTTTAATATTTCCTGTTTTACCCGTTTTCACTAACTTATTAACCTTATTTTGAGATCGGCTTTTGTTTGCCTGGAGTTACTACCCAGCAGTTGTTTTTAGTAGTTTACCTGGCAGTTACTACCCAGCAGTTGTTTTTAGTAGTTTACCTAGCAGTTACTACCCAGCAGTTGTTCTTACTAGTTATTTCTGTTTAGAAAGACTTGTCTCCGCCAAGAAGGCCACCGAGGATATCGCTTCCACCAATGCCGGTTTGTTCTCCTCTATTCTGATGGGAAGCTGAAGCTGCATAGATTCTGTCAGCGAGGCGTGAGAAAGGCAGGCTCTGCATATACACGGTTCCCGGACCTGTCAGGGTTGCGAGGACAATTCCTTCGCCTCCAAAGAGGGCATTTTTGAAGTCCCTGGACCAGGTTATGTCGTAATTTACAGTTTCAGTAAAAGCTGCCACACAGCCTGTGTCAACATGGTAAGTCTCACCCGGAGCCAGCTCCTTTCTTACAACCGTGCCTCCGATATGGACAAAGGCAAGGCCGTTCCCCCGCAGCCTCTGGAGAATGAAACCTTCACCACCGAAAAGCCCTGCACCGATCCTGCGGGTAAAAGCCACTTCCACATCCACGCCACGGGCAGCACAGAGAAAAGCATCCTTCTGGCAGAGGATACTGCCTCCGAACTTTGAAAGGTCAAGGGGGATAATCTTACCCGGGTAAGGAGCCGCAAAGGCCACATGTCCCTTTCCGGAACCTTTGTGAATAAAGCTTGTAATAAAGAAACTCTCCCCAGTCAGAGCTCTTTTCAGTCCTTTTTTCAGACCTCCCAGGAGCCCGCCCCCTTCACTGCCCATACTTGTCTGCATCTGGATTCCGGGCCCCATATAGGCCATAGCCCCGGCTTCTGCCTGAACAGCCTCGCCTGGATCAAGCTCAATTTCAACGATTTGCATATCGTTGCCAATAATCTCGTAGTCGATATCGTCAGCCATTTTGTAGCCTCTTGACTTACATTGAAATTTAAGTACAGAAGAAATTAGAAGCCACATATTTAAAAAGATTTTTGATAGATTGGATTATTCTTTAGAAAAAAATCGATTTCTTGTGAATGGACCTGTCCTGAAGCTCAGGAAAGAAATGATAACTTATTTCATGCCTGAACACAGATAGACAGATATGAAAAAAGAGGAGAATGGGGAATTAGATCCTGACTTTATAAGCCGGCTTGCGAGTTTCCTGGGCTTTGAGGAAGAGAGAGTCCAGCACCTTTTTGAAAAGAAGTACCTTGCCTGGAACTGGGGAAAACACGAGCACATGCTCCGTTTCGACAAGGAAATTTCCCATATCGAGCATGGGACCGTACTTTATGAAAAAGGCGGTTCTTTTGAAATTATTATGGGCTTCCCGAAGATCCGGAGAGCCATGGTCCTGGACCCCACACTTAAGAAACACTTCAACGGCCTCAGTAAGCTGGCTGTAGAAGAAAAGATGAACGGGTACAACGTCCGGGTAGCGCAGGTCGACGGAGAAATCCTTGCAATCACCCGGAGCGGGTATATCTGTCCCTACACAACAGAAAGGGCAAATGTAAAACTGAACCTGGAGTTTTTTGAAGCTTTTCCGGAGCTTGTGCTCTACGGGGAAATGGTAGGTCCTGACAACCCATACGTCCCAAAGGCCATCTATGACATCGAGTCCGTAGAATTTTACATCTTCGATATCCGGGAGAAGAACACAGGAAAACCCCTGCCCACGGCAAAAAGGCGTGAGCTGATGGAAAAATACGGTTTTTTCCAGGTGAGGTCCTTTGGGGAAATTCCCCTGGAAACAGCCCCCGAAAAAATCGCAAACATCATCCGGGAACTGGGAAAAACCGAGCATGAAGGCGTGGTCGTCAAAGACCCGGAAATGGTTCTTCCCTCTCTTAAGTACACCTCCTCCCAGAGCAACTGCTCCGACCTCAGGCACGCTTTCAAGTTTTACAACGAAGCAGGAAGAGACTACATGCTCTCCCGAATAGTCCGGGAAGGTTTTCAGACTGTTGAATGGGGAGAAGACGAAACCGAGTTCAAGAAACGCTGCATACAACTTGGAGAAAGCATACTAGCCCCCCTGAGAGAGTCAATAAGAAGTGTAAAGGATGGGGAAAGGCTCCACGAAGATGTCAGGATTCGGGTCAGGGACCCGAAAACTGCGACAGAGTTTGAGAATTACCTCAAAAGGCTTGGGGTGGATGCAATCTTTGAGGCCCCGCAACCGGTAGGAAACGAGTATCTGGTAAACATCAAGAAAGTAAATAAAAGCACCAATGATAAAACTCAGGCGATATGGGAAGGAGAGGTCTGGTAACAGGATTTCAGGTTCAGATCTGCTTTACATTCATGTTGATTGAAACTTCTGCTATATCGGCGCTATATTCGGCTACCCTGCGCAGGCTCTCCAGAATCATGCTAAGTGCAACGTTACGCGGACTTCCATCATCCCGGGACTCTAGAGAAATCCCGAACTGGGAAACATTTTTGGCATCCACAACAATTTTGTTGATAGCCCGCAGGTCTTCTTCTGCTATTAAATCTATAGAACTTTCAAAAACTTTTCGTGAGAGTTCAGCCATTTTAAAGATGGGGTCGTCAGCATTTATTCCTGAATCCATTTTCAGGACATTCGTAGCTATCTTGACCGCGTGATCTCCTACGCGCTCGATGCTTTTTATAATAAGCCTGTACCCCAGACAATCTCGTGGATTCCTGATACCTATTTTTTCAGCAAGTTCTATATCATCAAGTGAAGCCTTGAGCTGGCGGACAGCAAGAAGATAAAAGCGATCGACGTCATCGTCTCTCTGGATCACGTCTTCGGCAATTTCCACATTATGGTTACGAAGAGCCGTCATGGAGTCCAGAAGCATGGAAAGCACAAGTCCATACATGTTTTTTATTACCCTGCCAAGGGGAAGGTCAGTGTAATTAAGCAAGCACAAGAAGACCAGTTCATTCCTGGATTCTTCCACAAGTTCGAGACCTATTAATTTCTGACGCACCGAATCTTTGATAAACTTGCGGTCATAAGCACTGAAACCTTTGCTGGTAGTCAGCCTGAGAGAATCATAACCCGCAAGATAATGAGAAATAATAATTCTGAGATTGTTTTCTGCACTTTCGGTGTGGAGATAATCTATAGATGCCTTAAGAACAGAACGTTCTTTCGAAACCACATTTGAGGAAACTAAGAGAGTTTTGTTCGGCATCGGTGTAAGGTTCAGTGTGTCTCCTGGTTTAAGCCCTATATCTCGAACCCATTTTATAGGAAGGGACACGATATAGGTAGAATTTCCGGTAAACTGAATTTTTCTTCTATCCTTGGTAATAAGTAATCCTCCTTAAGAGGGCCTAAGTAGTTCAGCAGAATCTATATAGACAATGGGCATATATAAGGTTATCTTTAAAGTATCATTACAAATCTCCCAGGTTCTCTGTTGCCTACAATCTTTGATACAGAGAGGATTTGAAAATGAATCTGGAAAAGTGAATAATTAGTAGTGATGTAAACAAGTTAAACGAATGTATAAACGCACATCTGTACGGAATCTCAGGGGATAATCTGCATATATAATACGGCTTTCTATCAGATTTACCCTAAAGAGTACTTTTTAGTTTCAAATAGTACTATTTAGAATACCTTCAAAAGATATATATAAGTCCGTGTTCAGTGAGTGAGTGTAGGTCAGATCCGTGACTGCTCTACTATGAACATGAATTGAGAGACCTAACGTAGTTATGTATCTGATGTGAGAACCCCACAACTCTTCAACACACCAGCTTTTCTAGGCTGTAGGTATGACTTCCCCACAGCCTGGAAGACCTATTTTTAATGTTTATTGTAGAACTTTGGATTTTTCAAGCTCGGTAGAAAGTGTTGCATGTGCTTGAAAATCATGCATAAAATAAGAAAACAGGTCAAGAAATGTTCTTTCACCGTATTCTACCAAAGGCCGCCCGGAACAAACGGAACCAAAACCTGTAAAAAACCAGTCCTTCCAGATTGGAGAAAGCGAAGCCCCGTATGCAAAGGTAAGGAGAAGGACGAGGTTTGCCCCGCCCCAGGTGCGGAACCCTGCGTCAACGGCCAAAAGTTGCCTAAAGATGAAAAAGAAATGTTTAATTTACAATCAAAGTTGCACTGGTGCACCCTGCTGCAAGCTAGCAGGGTATTCGACTGAAAATAAAAATGAAATCGAATAATCTTAATTAACCTCTCACTCGAGGAATTAATTTTTCAGCAATCTCATGGGCTTCTTCTTCAGAGAATACTTGAGGAGCTCTCCGTATATGGCTGCTTAACTCATTTGTGCGTACTACATATGTGTGCTTTCCTTTTATATGTGGCATGTCTGCACCGCTAATAGCTATTACTGATTTTATTTTAATCTCATTTTTTGCAAGATTAAAATAAATTTTCTCAAATATGTTTCCGTATTTCAAGCTGTTCAAATATTTATATGCAAGATAACTGCTTCTCCGAATTTGATCGTAAGGAGTATAAGAGTCTTCACTGAATACTTTTTGGACGTATTTAGAGCTCCAGTTCTTCGTCTCAATAACAAAAACTCCGGTCGGGCCTACAACCATATGGTCTATTTGTGCTGACCTTAATTTTGATCCGTCGAAGTTTATATACTCGTCAAGTTCCAAAAATAGATCGTTGAGCAGGAAATAATCGTCAGGTAAGTCCTGAAGGTTCTTAATCACTTTCAGTTCTCCAACTGCACCACTATACTCTGGAGAATTCTTGATTTTCTCAATATATTCGACGCTTTCGCATAGTGGACCCATCCTCTTTTTTACTTCATCGTTTTTGTTATTTTCCAGATAAGTACATTTTTTAGTCAAAAGTTGAAGTTCAGAATATTCTTTATTCAATAGCCTGTCAATTTCTTTTTGAGGATTGAGTTTCAAATTCTGTAAAAGTTTTCTTTTATTGTATAAAGTAAATTTAGCACTCAAAAATGAAAACAATGAACTTAAGCTAAACTTGATGCTCCTTAGTTTGTCTATTTCTCCTTCAAGGTTTTTGACTCGCAGGCTAATATCGTCTTCGATTTCCAATGATTTGGATTCGATTGTTTTTTCAAGCTTTTCTATTTCAGCTTCCAAAAGGCTTGTATCAGCATCAACGCTAGCAAGTTCCTGTGGATATCTCACCTCATACTCAGCTTTAAGAGATTTTTCCTCTTTAGAGATGTCATCAAAACATCTACACTGAAATCCAAATCCTCTGGCACTTTCAATTAAACTCTTTTCGGCACCCGAATACCCGCAAATTGTAACGATTTCAATCCCTACCTCTATTTAACCATTTAATTTTTATGTAAATTTTCTCCAGATCAATAAAGTTGCAGAATAAAAATTATAGTACTGAGACTTTTTTCGAGAAGTACTGTACTAAAATCTCACCGGCGACTATTAAAACTCAAAAAATAGAGGTATAAAAATTTACTTGCCATGTCCTGTGAGTCCTTTAATAGATAGTTCATTTTACTGCCTAAGCTAAAGTAAAGATTGCTTCCAGAACCAGGTATTATGTTTTACCGATATCGATTATAAGACAGCTCTTTTAGCTTGACATTAAATGTTACATTGTAGTCTCAGTTATTACTATATAGAATCCATTCAAAAAATATATATACTTTGAAATCTAGTAAGTAAAACTTGTAGATCAGATCAGTGTCTGATCTATGAGGGACATGAATTGTGGCTTGGCGAGTATAAGTTTGAATGTGAAAACCACATCAACCAACCTACCGACTGTCTTTCTAGGCTGTAACCATAGCTTTCCCAATCAGCCTAGAAAACCTACTTTTGGTGCCTGCTGTAGAACTTTGGGTTTTGACGTGGTTTCACAGGCAAACTTTGAACTCATGGACACGAATTGCTTTTGAATTTCGATTAAATACGTTTCTGCATACTAATTATGAGTCAACTTTTTGGCAAGGTTTACCTTTAAAAACACCCTTTAGTTTTTGATAGTACTATATAGAATACCTTCAAAAAATATATATATCTCTATGTCTATCAAGTGAATGTCGGTCAAATCCATGACTGCGCTGCTTGGGACATGAATTGGGCGGCCTGGCGCAGTTATGGATCCGAGTGTGAGAACATACCTCAACTCTTCACCACACCAGCACTTCTGGGCTACAGGTATAACTCCCTGCAGCCTGGATTCTGTTTTTGATACTTACACTCCGGTGACTGTTTTTAATGCCCGAATGTGACTCGAAAAAAATAGAGGATGGAAACAATTCAAACTTGGTAATATTTGTTGTACCATTTTTCAGATCCAGCTTAAAAATTACTCTTTAGTTTCAAGTAGTACTATTTAGAATACCTTCAAAAGATATATATAAGTCCGCGTCTATCAATTAATTGGAGGTCAGATCCGTGACCTCTCCACACGAATCTCGGAATTAAGTAGCTTGGTGAGTATAAAATCTAAAGCGCGAAAACATAAACCCGTCGAACATACTGTCTCTCCGGGCTGTAGGTATAGCTCCCCTGCAGCCTAAAACCTATTTTTTGATGCTTATTGTAGAACTTTGAATTCTGATGTAGTTTCACAGGTAAACTTTGTACTCATGGTCACGAATGGTTTTACGAATTCTTATCGTACAACTTTTCAAGAATAAACCTTTTAAAAACAGCTTAGGAGGAACAATCATAATGATAATTTGTATCATGTGCAATAATGGTAAGATGACATCAAATACAGGATCACAAGAAAAGAAAAAGGTTCTCTTTCTGTGCACCCACAACTCAGCCAGGTCCCAGATGGCCGAAGGCCTTTTGAGGGCTATTTATGGAGATCGATATGAGGCTTACAGCGCCGGTGTCAGGGCCACAACTGTTAATCCTCACGCTATTCAGGTCATGAAGGAAATTGGAATCGATATCTCCGGTCAACGCTCCAAAACCCCCAAAGAATTTCAGGATACAATTTTTGACATGGCGGTCACGGTCTGCGATAGGGCTAAAGTGTCCTGTCCCATATGCAGCACGAACCTGGAGCTCCCGACCGAAGCTCCCAGAGCAAGAGAAGTAATTCATAAAAGCTTCGAGGATCCTGCTGCAGCTGTGGAACCAGAGGAAGAGCAGCTCAGAGTCTTCCGCCAGGTCAGAGATGAGATTAGAGACTGGATTTCTCAGACATTTGGGAAATGATAAACAAAAAATATTTCTTAGTTAGGAAGTCGATTTACAGTCTCACCTCTGAGAAATCAAAAAATTTGGGCAGTGTGCCAATTTTTCTGTAAAATTCTCTCTATATCCTTTTAGTCTTCTTTTTTGATTACTGTTCCATTATTAAATACTTATTTCCTGTGATCCAATCTTCATTAATATCGATCAGTATTGAGACAATCAGTCTCAATACTGATTCCTGGTTAAGGAATGCCCCTACCACCTTGCTTCTTCTTTTTATCTCCTTGTTAGTTCTTTCCATGATATTTGTTGTCCTTATTCTTCTCCAATGACTCTTTGGAAACTGCATATAATTCATTACATCATACTGAAACCTTTCAAGGGTATCAGCTGCGCCTTTATATCCCATCTTATCCAGTTCCCTTATCAAATCGCTGTATTTCTGACGGTCTACCAATGCTTCTTTTATCTTCTCTGCTACTTCTTTTTGCTTTTTTTTTGGAACCTTTTTTAGAGCTTGTCTTGTCAGATGTACATGGCACATCTGCCAGCTTGATCCAATAAAGGATTCTCTAACTGCTTTTTGTATTCCTTTATGACCATCAGAAACAATTAACTTGACACCTCTTAAACCTCTTTCTTTCAGGTCTTCGAATAGATCTTGCCAGAGTAGGGAGTCTTCACTATCTGCCAATCTTGTTCCAAGAATCTCACGATAACCGTCATCCCTGATTCCAGCAACTATAAAGAGAGCTTTATTTTCATAATGAAGTCCGTCTCTTACTTTCAAATAGGTTGCATCGATAAACAGATAAGGAATTTCTTGTTCTATTGGCTTTGAGAGGAATTCAGAAACCTTTTCATCAAGCTCTTTTGTAATTCTGGAAACAGAAGAGGCTGAGATTCCCTTAATTCCTAAGGAAGTCATAACCTTATCCACCCTTCGGGTGGAAACACCTTGCAAGTAAGATTCAGCTACAGCGGATAAGATGGCCTGTTCAACTCGAGAATATTTCTCAAAAACCTCTGTTTCAAAGGGAAATTCACGGAATTGAGGCTTTAATAATTCAAGCTCTCCATACTTGGTAAGGAGAGTACGGGGTTTGTAACCGTTTCTACTGGCTTTGCGAGAATCAGTTCTCTCATAACGTTTTGCACCAGCCTGGAGGAGGGCTTCCTCCTCCATTACAAGGTTTAAAAACCAGGTAATTAACTGGCGAATTCCATCTTCCTGATCGAAAAGATAATCTTTTATGAGTGAGAATAAATCTACCATTGACTCTGCATCCTGTTTTTTTGTGGTGAAGAAAAAGGATACAGAGTCAATCATATTTTACAGAACTTTCGGTACACTGCCAAAATTTGCAATAATGGGTAAAACTCAGAGGGGAGATTATAGAAGAAAACCTGGTAGTTTCCAACACATTGGGCAGGAAAAAGCTTGGTGCGATTTTTACTAATGCAGGTATTTGGAAATGGAATGAAAAACTTGGAAATGGAATGAAAAACAAAGAGGAATGAAATTTTTGCTTAATTCAGAGAACTGGAATGAAAAACTACTTTCTACTTTGATAATTTGTTGAATCGTAATAGAAGCAATTACGATATATTGTCCTTCGGATTCTAACAGAGAACAGTATCATTAGACATGGTGAGAAGGGTATCAAGAGTTAGTAAAGCAACTACATTTTCTCTATTGCTTTCAGACAGTTCTTTGCTTCTCTCAGGAGATAATGCCTGTATTTTGCGTTCCATTTTAGTATGGCAATTCTCAGCAGGCCGTAAGCCATATAAAAAGGAATTACTTTAGTTATTTTACGAAACTCTTCTTCATTTCTGCTGTAATGCCACAGGAAATGACTAATATACGGCTCTGCCCTCCGACTCGACCCTTTCCGCGCAAAGTAGTGCTTCAGTTCGGCGCAAAGTATCCCTAAGTCGCATGCGAAATGCCCATGCCCGGATGCCAGCTCCAAATCGAGAAGAAACGGTCTTCCTCTATGGAATATATAGTTAACAGGAGTGGCATCGTTGTGGATAATACAACCTTTTTCCCTATCCAGAAGAGGACTGTGCCACCATTTCCCAAGCAGACGCTTATAGTTTTCTTTTTCATGCCGGCTAATTTTGAGGTGCTTCAAAACATAATTAAATTTTGAAAATTCTTTTTCTTTATCGTAATACGTCTGCGTATTATCGTGAAGCTTTCTGAGCATATCTGCTACGAGTCCTAACTTTTCCTCAAGCTTTCTCCTGTGATTGAAATACCAGAATAAAAACCTGCCAGATACGTATTTACAGACAAGGACACAACTGAAATTTTTATTTATTGCAATCGGTTCCGGGACATCAATTATTTTTCCAGCTTTTTTAAGGTATTCATATTCTTTTTTCATCAAAGCATAACTATCGTATTTTTTTATCATCCCTGTGGGTATTCCGAAAAATTTAGCTATAACACTGAATCCTTCCCCTTTGAATTCGTATCTGCATATCCTGTGCGACGCATGACTGAGTTTAAAGACACGAACTTCGCAGTCTTTATCCTGTATTCTAGCCCCGAGCACTTCGACAAGCCAGTCCCTGAAAATATCACCTGACTTAACCGTCCTGACATATTCAAAATATGCTACAAATCCCCCTCCCTTCGTTATTGAAAACAACTTAAACTTCCCTAAGGACCAACTTAAATTCCCCAAAGACTATACGCGTTCAAACTGATAAATCGATAGCATTAACCTCTCAACTGTATTTAGCATCAATTTAATCAACTTAACCATAACCTGATTATGTACTGCAAATACTTATAGACCCATAGGTCATGTCGACTCGCCAGCTGGTTGACATTTCATCCTTGATTAAAACAAATAATATATATAAAGAGCCAGGAATATAATTAGTTTGGAACTCAAAATCGAATAGGTTATCAAATCTATTTTTTTGGGGAGGGGGAAATGAGAAAAAAGCCAGTTATTGACAGCTTTTTATTTAACTTATTTTGGGTAATATAATGCACAGGTAAGGCAAGATATTTGGAGCTAGAATTGAGAATTTTTTAACAGTTTTTGACTGTAATATTCCGTAGATTATAACGCAGATTATAAAAAATGAATAAACCTGGACCTGGATACCTGTGCAGCCGTAGGGATTGACTTTTAAGCCAGTAATCTTTCAAATAAACTACCATAAAACATGCATTCACCAGAAAAGTACTAAAAGCAAATACCGTAACTGCTAATGCTCGATTGGCCCTTCGATGAAAGACGTTGGCAAAATGAAATAAAGGTTTTGGGAAAGTTTGACAAAAAGGAGTAAGTCTATGAGAAGTATCCAGATAGGAATGTTTTCCTGGGAGAGCTTGCATTCTATACGCATAGGAGGAATTTCACCCCATGTATCTGAGCTCTCTGAAGCCCTTGCTGCAAAAGGGCATAGAGTTCACCTATTTACACGAGGACATGAAAATAGCGATGAAATAATCAATGGCGTCAACTATCATAGAATCGCCTGCGATCAAAATGGGGATATAGTGGAACAGATGAACCGGATGTGCAATAGTATGTACTTCCGTTTCCTGGAGGTAAGAGAACGAGCAGGTGAGTTTGATATCCTGCATGGGCATGACTGGCACCCCGTAAACGTTCTCTGCAGGCTAAAGGCACAGTTAGGGCTTCCCTTTGTCCTGACCTTCCACAGTACAGAATGGGGACGCAATGGAAACAGACATGGACACTGGTGGGAAGCAAAGGAAATATCGCACAGAGAATGGCTTGGTGGATATGAAGCTTCTGAGGTGATCACTACCTCGACCGTACTGAAGAATGAAATCCAGCTCATTTACCAAATTCCCGACTATAAGATCTGGGAGATTCCTAATGGCATAAATGTGGGAAAAATAAAAAGAAAAATTGACCCCGGAAAAGTGAAAAAGCACTATGGTATTCATCCATCTCTTCCAGTTGTGCTTTTTACGGGAAGGATGTCTTATCAGAAGGGACCTGATCTGCTGGTTGAAGCTGCAGCAAAAGTCCTGAGGAAAAGGGATGCCCATTTCATGCTCATAGGAGAAGGGGATATGCGGGCTCAATGTGAACATCGAGCTCGAAAACTTGGCATTGGCAATTCCTGCAATTTTCTTGGTTATGCTCCGGACAATACTGTCATAGACTGGTTCAATGTCTGTGACCTTGTATGCGTCCCGAGCCGCAACGAACCCTTCGGAATAGTCGTGCTTGAAGCCTGGGATGTAAAAAAGCCTGTAGTGGCAAGCGATGCGGTCGCACTTGTGGAGAATTTCAAAACAGGCGTTATTTCTTACAAAAAGCCCTCTTCCATCGCCTGGGGCCTTAATTATGTTCTTGAAGGACTTGGGAATAATAGGATGGGGAAAAAAGGCCACGATCTTCTCAAAGAGAAATATAACTGGAAAAAAATAGCTGAAAAGACTCTTGAAACGTATGAACATGTGATTGATAAAAAAATCAAAGGCAGGAAAAGTAGTTGAAAAGCAAGAGCTCAGAGCATCGGGTTCCATTGTCCATTAAACCATTCGTATGCCTGGGATCCTTTTAGTGGAAAGGCTGTTGCAATACCAGCTGTTAGTTGACTGATAATCATCACTTTATGCATAGGCGGCTGTATAAGCCTCTTCTTCTTTGAGTCTAATTATTTTTCCGTCACTTTCTAAATTCTTCACGGCCTGCGTTATATATTCGTTTGGAGCTTTTATACGGTTTTGGATATCTGCGTATGTTACGATCTTGTTCTTAAGTACGAATAATTCAATGTCGTCTTCCAGTGTTATGTTCTCACCGCCATTTCTAACTAGCAAATATAAACTTGATTTCACTAGATTGTACTTTATGTAGATATAATTTGCCTTTTATGCGTATATATATTGCATCTTTACATATTTTATATGTATATATATTGAATAGTGTAGTAATATTGTGTCTATATACTTAAGTTCGAAAAATTAAAAATTTATTTATACTTGTAATAGTCATTTTCATGCATGTGAATGTGTTTCTGTTAACGTTTTTACGAAACTTCTGTATTAAGTGTATAAAAATACGGAAAACCGGATGGTGCCGAGGAAAATGTTATCGGGCTATTAAATAAGGAGAAGCATTTAAACAAGAGGTCGTAAATTGATTGAATCTAGAAAAAAGAGGATAGTGAGTAAATTTAACCAATACTCTTTTTATTCAGTTCCGCAATGCTTCGATATGAACATGTCAATTGCTTTTCTCACAGCTCCCCTCAAACTACCGTGGTTTCCAGCAGTCGCCAGGAGACAGATATTCTCAGTCAAGTCTTCAAATTCTGATTTCTCGAACATACTCCACTTATCAAGAAGTTTTTTCAGTTCGGGTGATGCCGGGGCACCACCGTACAAACAGTGATGAACGTCGTCGTGTAGATCAAGGAGCAGTTTAATCGATTCGTTTGCGCTCAATTCATCACCGAGAGATTCCAGCCGATTCAGGTTATCATCACTTATAAGTATCGATTTCATTCGCCTGCCGCCATTTTCACCCAATAAGGCATCACTTTATCCGGGTGCTATGTTTCGATGTATTCTTTCGGTTTCTGGTATCGTGTCGACTTTTATCCACAATAGGGAAAAACAATGTTCCTATGATATTTCGACGGCATACTTCCATGTTTGTAAGCCGTCGGTTAGTTTTCCTCCCAATACTTCATGAAGTCCTGTTCCATTTCATGACACGGATTATCAGTTTCATTCTTCATTCTTCAACCTCGTTGCATTATCTATACATTCACACTCTATTTTTTTTACACTTTCATCGAGACTTCGACATATCCGCAAACTATACAACCCACACCGAACTTTCTTCTTTTTTGCTTACCATCAACAATTTCAGTGTACTCCAATCGATGCAGGTAATCTTACTCACATTCCGGACACAATTTTTTAAGATTTCCTTTTCTATCAGGCCTTCTTGTTGTCTACGCTTCGGTTTTTTGAATCTTTACTCCCTTACTATCTGCACATCCTTTAATAGTGTCAGTATGACCTAATCGACATCCGATATATTTAAATGTAGTGTATAGAAAAGCAGTATATGTATAGACTGCGCCAGTGCATATATAGAATTTTTTTATTTCTGCATTTTATTGGAATTTACGTTGGAGTGGAAATAGAGGGGTAGATTCCTGGCAAAATATTAAGATTGAAATTAATCTTGTATTTTGGATGATTCCAGTGGGATTTCACGATGATTCATAGAATGGGGGGTCAAATTAGATCGGTCGCACGACTCTTAGATTCTACAAAAATATAGGAATATTAGAGGGCAGGAAGTAAGGTCCTTAGAATTAAACACCAGCAGTAATATAGTTACCCGATCAATACAATAGATTATACTGGCAGATCTTATAGAATCAAAGAGTGAAATTGACTTTTTCGTGATATTAGAAGTTTCAGAAAAAATAATCTGGATAAAGAACATAATTGCTGGAATATTTATTGAAACGGGGGTCATTTGAGGTGGAATATCGCCATGTTAACACTTTAAGCCCTGGGGATCCTTTCAGGGACTGGCTTGTTAAGAAAGTTACAGGATGTCGACTTCAGGATAAGCAGTGTCTGGTTAATGTCTTCAAACATAATTCTTCACACACTGTCTGTAAGTATCAGTTCGAGGGTGAAAATTTCAGCGTAATGGCAAAGTTTTTTTCCGAACCTACCGGACGATTGAAAGATTATAACCCTTACAAAGGTATGATGAACGAATACAGGAACCTGAAGCATGCGGCTTCCATAATAAACGTTGCAAAGCCCCTTGCAGTACATAAAAAATACAACTGTGTTCTTGTAACCGAATATATACCTGGAAAATCTTTGGGCTGGTACATAAAACGTGAAGAAAAACTCTATGAACGGCTTGCTGCCGTGGCGCACATGCTTCGACACCTTCATGAAAATACGAAATCCTCTTACAATAAGGAAAAAGAATTCAAAAATTACCATGAAGTACTGGGTCATCTAAAACTGGATCATGATACCAGGGAGACTTTCAATAAATTGCTTGGAAAATGGTGGTATAGCTCCTTGCTCGACAGGGAGTACGGTTGTATGGTTCACAGAGACGTTACTCCCGCCAATTATATATTTTATAAAGGTAAGCCCTACGCGATTGATTTTGAAAGCTCCTGGTTCCAGGCACATCCTGTAAGAGATCTCGGGATCCTTACTGCAGAACTTAAAAAAGAATTCGAACTGCATAAAGGCGGAGGCTGGAGAGCCGAACCATATATAGGGAATTTTCTATGGGAATATTGCAGGGATGAAAAGGACTTCACCAGCATTACCGGCGTTTTACCTTTTTTCATGAGCATAGGGTTACTTCGTTCGGCACGGATTCATGGGGGCCATAACAGAAACTACTTGATAAAAGAAGCATGCGAGTGCTTAAAGGCGATTAATAGAGGTTAAACAAAAAAGGAAATTGTATGATGAGGCTTCTGGTGAGAGAATACACCCGTCATCCACCAGCTTCCTCAAACATTCGAGTCTGTATATGGTTCAGGTTTGCCACTTTCACCTTCAGCGAAGAGGATTTAAAGCGTATCGTTGCCTGAAAATGTTGTATTGCCTGAAAGTGTTGTATTGCCTGAAAGTGTTGTATTGCCTGAAAGTGTAGTTTTGTTCGTTACGGTTGTTCCGTTAAAATCGCTGATCTCTGAAGCTGACGGTTGAGGCTTGCCTGTTACACTAATTGTTGCCTGAGAGCTACTCTTATCTCCATTGCTTCCGGTTGCAGTCAGAATCACCGTGTAATTGCCTTCAGTGGTGTAAGTGTGACTCGGATTCTGATCAGTTGACGTATTTCCGTCACCGAAAACCCATTCATATGACACTGCGTTTTGAGACTCGTCGGAAAAGTGGACCGTAAGTGGGGATTCCCTACCTGTCCTGTCCTGGGTGAAGGCAGAAACTACTGCCGGTGTTTCGGTGATAATGATCAGCATGTCCTTTGTGGCTGAGTTGCCTTTACCGTCGTTTACCGTCAGAACAACATCATAGTTACCTTCAGCTGTGAAGGTATGTTTCGGATTCTTTTCAACCGATCCCGTCCCATCACCAAAGTCCCATGACCATGCCGTAGCGCCACCTTCAGATGCATCAGCGAAATGAACTTCACACGGGGCTTCTCCGCCGGTCTTATCGGTGACGAAGTCAGCGGTGAGCAGGACAGGGCTTTCAGCAACACTAATTGTCATTGTTTTTGAGGCAAAGCTAGTACCGTCACTTACCGTCAGGTTAACAGTCCAGGTTCCGGCTCTGAAGGTGTGCTCAGCATTCCGGGTCGTTACTATGAGACTATCATCGCCAAAGTTCCACTTCCAGGAAACTGCGCCTGTCGATCTATCGGTGAGCTGAACACTCAACGGGTCAAAACCACTCGTTTTGTTAGCATCGAAGTCTGCAATGAGTGGAGCGGACGTGACAGTTATCAGTATGTCTTTTGTGGCTGTGTGACCTTTGCCATCATCGACTGTTAAGACAATATCGTAGCTCCCGGTTCTCGTGAAAACATAGGACGGATTCTGTTCCGTTGATTTGCCAGCGTTGTCTCCGAAGTCCCATTCGTAGGTAATTGCACCAGTTGATGCATCTGTGAATGCTACGGACAACGGTGCAACGCCACCTGTGTGGCTAGCTTCGAAGTTTGCCGCAAGTGTAACAGGTGTCTCGGTAACAGCAAGTGTCTCATTGACAGTGGATGTCTCATTGACAGTGGATGTCTCATTGACAGCAGGTGTCTCATTGACAGCAGGTGTTTCAATAACGGTTATGATTATCTCCTTTGTATCCCCGCCTGCAGGACTGTCAGGGTTTGTTACCGTCTGAGTAACGTGGTAAGTTCCAGGGGTATTATAGACGTGTGAAGTGTTTCTGCCACTGCTTGTGCCTTCACCACCACCAAAGTCATACATGACTGTAGATTCCGGCATGGTAGTGTATTGAGATTTATCTGTGAAGTCAACTTTTAGAGGTACGTTCCCACTTATGGGAGTTGCTTCAAAGTCAGCCACAGCGGGGGTAAGCACGCGGTTTACATATATCTGAACATCTGCAGTAAGTGTGCCATTCGGGTTTATGACAGTCTGAGTCACATTGTAGGTTCCGACAGCCGCGTAGATGTGTGAAACATCCGTTCCAGTCGCTTCATTATCTACAGTGTCCCCAAAGTCCCATTTTGTGGTGACTGCATTCCGGGCAGTGCTGTGGAAATTAACGGTGAGAGGTACAGTTCCACTGCCATCTAACGGATCAGTTACGAATCCGGGCACTGGCAGGACAGGTTCGGGAGTTGGAATTACTGTCTCATTCTGTTCGGCAGATTCGTTCTGTTCAGAAGATCCGTCGGCCCATGGTACCGTCGTCAAGGTCTCATTATCCACTTCATCAGAAGTTGTTGATGCTCCGCCACCTAAGCCGCCAAACATCGACTGGTTAGAGGTCGCATCCTGAGTTTGTGACTGGTTTGTTGGGATTTCATTAACGGAGTTGTTAACTGTCGACCGGTTAGAATTCCCGCTGGAACCACATGTGGAATCAGTTTCAGATTGCGAGTAATCAATAACCACTAATTTGAACTGTACGTCCCCACAGGCAGGATCGGTACTAACTTCATTGACAGGAGGTTTCTCAGCAATTATGCATGAGTTCTTCTTCGTGTTATTGAGATCTCCGGTTATTGCTACTATGAGTGGCACATCATAGATACTTGGACATGTGACTTTAGACTTATTGCATACCGTCACGTTTTCCGTTACGTTTTTCAACGGACAGGTATTGTTTATGACGGGAACATAAATTATTTCATGTAAATCCGTATCAGTTATGTTAGTCAGGTTCGTTAAGTCTGTGATATTGTTATTCGTACATGTGTTGTTTGTTGTGTTTTCAAAAGTCGAAGTGCTGTTAGTATCGTTTATGCATGTATTATCTGTTACGTTTTCAAAGATTACTTCTTCTAAAATCGAATTTTCAGTTATATCATTTTCCAGGCTTATTATGTAGTCGCATAACCATTCTACACCGTCCCATGTCCAGCCGGAAGCTGTATTATGAATGGTAGGGTTCTGCAAGTCGTCTCCGATCGACTCTGCTCTAAAGACGTTTCCATTAAAATTATTGAAGAAACAGTTATTTGATATGGAGATCTCAGCATCCCGTCGGTTGTTGATGCCGTATCCGGTGCCGGACTGAGATATTGCAGGATGCTCAGCTGTGTTAATTATGATATTTTTTTCGATACTGGTATCTTCCCCGCCGTCCAATATCAGAATGCCTGCATTATTGCAGCCATCAAACACATTATTACTTATGTTTGTGCCCTGTACCCCGTCAATCGTGATGCCTGCAGTATAATAGATGTTGTAGGATACCCCATCTTTTAATATCCGATTGTGGTCAATCGTGATGTTTTGACAGTTGTCCGAGCCCGAATCATATGATATTAGCCAGATGCCGGCTCCCCATGTTTCATTAATCATATTGGCAAATACCCTTACATTATCCATCGTGCCTTTCGAGTCCTCTATCTGTATGCCGGGATTCCCCCCCAAACTGTCAAGTTGTGCATTTATCCTGTTACAGAAGAACTGGACATCTTTGGAGTTCCAGATCCGGAGTCCCGAGTTTGTCCTTGTTGTCAGGGTGTTATTCCATGCTGAGATATTTTCCGAATCAATTCCAAAAAAGCAATCATGGCCCAATTTATATGCAACATTATTGTAAAATTTAACATTACTGCAGTATTTCGTCCTTAATCCGTCCCCTTTGCCGTCATGAAATACGCAGTTCCGAACAATTACATCGCTACAGCTTATTAAGTGGATGCAATTATAGTATCCTCTTCCATGCGGAGTCTCATCATTCCCGTCGGCGTTGACATTAAACTCTATCCCTTCTATCGTGACGTTGTGTAACCCCGTACCCTCCATAAGAGGGACCCAGGCGGACCAATCCGCACTATCAGGTATCGTAATTACAGTCGAATTCTGTCCGTTCAGTCTGAGATCGGAAGATAACGTGATCGGACCTGTTAATGTGTATGTCCCGGATATGGTGACATTTCCACCATTTTTAATCAATTCATTAATCGAACCCTGCCCGGAAGCTCCAGCGATTCCAGGCAATAACAAAAAAGATAAAAGCAAAAAAGCACCAAATTTTTTTAATGTAGTCACTTCGACACCTCACTATTTTTTCAGATTTATCCCCTCCATTGTAAGGTAAAGGGGAATTTCTGCCTCTTCCCTATAATTATGCGTAACTGTAATCCGATTAGAACTCTCAATCGGCTGTAGAGACTTACTTTGAGAAGGAATCAGGGGCCTCATGCCGTAGTCCGAATACGAACTTGAAGCCAGACAGTAAGAAAATATCAAGATTAAAGGCAACGGCAACGGCTTCGGTCAAATATGTGGAAACGAACAGCCATCAAAATCCGATTTCAATCTCAAAAAATTCTAATTATCCGCAGACTTCACAGAACCCTAGTTTCCTGTGATTCAACATAAATAAAAAAAATATATAAAGATTCTCCATGTATAATATAGATAAGTATGTAAATAATATACGTATGGAATTTGAGAAGTTAGCATATAGTTACTATACAAAATATTGATAATAAAAGAACAACATCAAGAAAGAAATGAATAAGATATTTCTATCTCAGCGTGAAGATTAAAGATTTATAAAACCTATTTTCTTAATTAATCAGAAAATTAGAACTTTAATTAATATAAAAGACTTAAAAAGAGATTTTACATAAAAATAATTCATTATTATCCTTTTAATAGGTAAAAAAAGTTGAAAAACACTTAACTTCGAAATTTGCATTAATAGATTTGAAATTATGCCACTTGAGTGGTATTTTTGTGGATTCGGGACTGGAAGTTAAAACTACTGGAGAAAATGCTTTTAAAAATTAAAATTAAAGATTTTTATTCTCTAAACAACAGATAAGCTGCAAACTCGCCCACTTTATTCAAAACCACCGTACCCGGGACCAAAAAATAAATCGCCGTTTAGCGGAAAAATATGTAATATTGAAAATCGTGAGCAGGAAAGATTTTGAATATATAAGGTAAACCACAAACTCAAGAAGACACTGCCCAATTTATCAGATACACACTGAAGATTGCTATTTAGTTGAAGTTAGTACTATGTAGAATATTCACAAAAAATATATATAACACTATGTTCGTAATATAATTTGTAGGTCAGATCCGTAACCGCACTATAACGTGGATCTCGAATAAAGCGGCTTAGTGCAGTTATGCGTCTGAATGTGAGAGCTTGTCAATTTTTGAACAGACCGTTTTTTCCAGGCTGCAGGCGTCTACTCCCCTGCAGCTAACAAGATCAATTTTGATTTCCTTTATAGACTGGCTGATGCGAGGTTTGTTTTTCGGAACCGTGTACATTTACCGTGTACATTGCCGTGTACATTTACAGTGTACATTTACAGTGTATATTTAATACGTTTTCAGACATTCAGTCCAGTTTTATAAAATCAGGCCGTGGAGCCTGCTGTATTATAGATTCAGGATTTAATTCAGCCCAGTATAAGACGCATGATAATATAAAATATAAAATCCCCAAAAATAATTGAAGTTATAAAGCCCACTGTAATTGAGAGCATAAAAGGCAGGCCAGGGGTAACCCAGATATCTTTTCCGATTAACCCTTTTTTCATATATTCTTCAAGTTCAGGCTTCTGATTCGCATCAAAATCAAGCCCTGTCCTTGCAAACTTCCTGATGACGGCCCCATTTTCATCAAGCTCGAACTTTTCAAGTAGACCCAGATGCTCTTTGTTTTTCAGGGAAGAAATCTCTGTTCTGTACCCGATGAACATGTAAAGGGGTTTTTTTAGCATTTCCGGGGAAAAATGCAGAAGATTATAACAGAACATCCCGAGAGGGACAAGAGTTGTCAGCAGGAGAGCATTTCCCAGGACTGTTAAGGTAAAAAGTCCTATCAGAGGTTTTCCGAGCAATGGGTAGGTCTCTTCCGAGAACTGGAAGATAGGGTACAGAGGGAAAAGGATTGAAAGCACTATAAGCCCTTTTGCATCCCCACCCCCGAAAGCTCCAAGGTGGAAGAGGATATAAACGGAAATAAAAACGATCACTCCCGAAAGGAACAGAGCTTTGAGATAGGGGGTCCCGCCCGTAAATATCTCATAAATTACAAACACCGAACCCGACACCAGCATGTATTTCCAGACCCTGTTTGAGACCCTGCGGATTTTCAGGTCTGAGTAGCACGAATAGAGCAAAAAAGGCATTGTAAAGAGTATTTTGAGGATTTCGATCATGGGAACACGTTTAAAATGTTTTTGTGAGCATTAGCCATCTTATTCAAGGGTCTGCCGAAGAACCCACGAGAGAGGTTCTTCAGCTTTTTTAGTCTCCTCGGCAGTCCTGGTACTTTCGGATTCTACAATGGACTACTTTATTAAGGGGAGTTTTCTTCACCTTAAGGCTTCGGTTTATTTAGTTGAGATATAAAATCCCTGTATGACTCTTTTTTAGCAGAAGCTTCCTGTTCTTCAGCAATTTTGTCACTTTCGGATGCTTCATCCAACTTTGAAGCTGCTGCAGACCCCGGCAAAGTTACTTTCGCATTTCCTGTTTCGGAAGATTCTCTTTCATCCGTTCCCGAACCAAACGATTCGCTTTCTCCGAAGATCACATTTCTAACTTTACCTGTGACTTTATTTCTGACAGGTGGAACGGCAAGCACCAATCCGATAATTAAAGCCGGTACTATAAAAATAAAGAAACTTCCTCTTTTTCCGGAAGAGTTTCCGGTTTCGTTTTCTTGAATGCCTGCAACCTCCGGCACTTCATATGCAGACTTTTCTTCCCGGGAAACGGTCTTAATAACGGTTTTTGGCCCTTCATTATAAGAAAAAACTTCTGTTGACTGGAGTTTCTTTTCAGAACCCGTGATTGCAAAAGGTGAAAATCCGGGCGTTTTAGCCTTGAAATAATAAAATGCTCCGTCTTCTCTAACCTGCGTAGCAGGAAGTGCAGTCCAGGAGCCTTCATTGTACCTGTGTAAAGTGATGGTGGACAGACTTATGTTGTTATCCCGTATCCAGGCTTTCTCTATTTTAAACTGTATAGATGCATTTCCGATGCTGTCAGGAGTTACAACACCACCTGAACCTACCCAGATATTGAGGTTTTTATAGACCTTTCCTTCAGGAAGGGACGTAACTAAAGTTGATTTCCCTTTGAGCATCTCAACGAATGTACTGACCTTGCCAAAAGACCTTCTGGCATCAAATTCAATAGATGAAACAACGGTCACGCCTCTCGGAAAAGCAAACTTCACATGAGTGCCACTGATAACAAATTGCTGGTTGAGCTCTTTGACCTCAACGTTATCCTGGTCCTCCGGTGAAACACTTCCTCCACCGCCTCCCCCGGAAGAACTCCCACCTGAGGAACTTCCACCTGAAGAGCTCCCACCCGAACTGCTCTCCTCCTCACTTTCGTCTTCGGGTGCCGATGTAAGGGACATAAGCGATGCTACAAAAGAACCTTCAGAAGAGAGGCCTGTAGAAGAAATTCCCGTAAATTCAAAGGACGAATCCAGAGTGCTGTTGCTTGTCGTTAATCTTTCCGCGTCTCCGTTACACCAGCTCATAATTATGAATTTTTCAGGGCCACCATCGGTATCGACATAACCCGAAGGTGCGGTCATGACAAGACTTGCATCACTTATATCAATTCCTTCTAACCCATTCTTTTCGATGATAAGGGAGTACGCAACCCTGTTAAGGGAAAGGGATGAAGCATCAAGTGAACCCTGGAAAGCCTGTTCTATGCTGCTGTTCGGAGTTCCGGGCACAAGCCCGCAGGTAATCCCTGCATCGGAATTTAAAAGTGCGGAAAGCTGTCCGTTGAGATTGGCACTGAACGAAAAGCCAGCAGTTAAATCATCCCCGAGTTTTGACGATTCCGGGGTTTTTTCCAGCTTTACATACTGGTATTTACCTTTAAGGTTGCCGTCTGCATCCTCCTCGAAACCGTTTTCCGAAAATATGTACAGGTTTATTCCTTCAAGCCGGACCAAAACCGCCTTATCGACCAGTTCGACATTTTCATAACCGGATTTGATTACGATTTCCTTCGTATCTTCGTTCAGGCTCACAACATATTTTCCTATTGAAAGGGAAGAGACAACCGGTTCTGCGACAAAGATCCGGGAAGTTTTGTATGCCGCTGTTTGGCCATTGCTAACCGTTAAATTGACGGTATATTCTCCGGCACTGCGGTATATGTGGTCAACAGAGCCGGTATAGGTACCGTTTATATTATTTTGTCCGCTCTCAACAGAGGTCCCGTCTCCGAAATCCCAGCTCCACTGGATCGGCCAGATTATGCTTGATGAAGATGCCGTTAAGCGAACCGGCAGAGGAGCAAGCCCGCCCGTAAAATTAGCCGAGAAATCAACACGGGGGGGCACCCCTGCAGGATTGGAAAGCGGAAGATAATCAATGTTGTTCTTGCCGATAGTGTATGTCTGTCTGCAGATGTAGTCCTCACCCACATCCGTGCAGGTCTGGCTAAACCCGGTTCCCTGTAGAGTTTCCCAGTAATTCCCTCCAAGCATGGGGCCACCAATTATGTTTACTCCCACTATTGCTGTCGTACTCCAGGTGTTCCCGGAATTGTCCGTTCCCAGGTTTACATTGTTGGTGTTGTTAAAGTAATTGTTGTAAATCAGGTTGTCACCGGAAGAACTGAAGCCGATTCCGGAGACTTCATTTTCCGTAATGGTGTTATTGATGACCGTGTTAGAGTCGGAGTCGGAAAGGTAGATGCCGTTATTTGTGCTTTTACTGACAGTATTGCCGTCCAGAATGTTTCCGGAAGACGCCTCAAGGGAGAGCCCGTCAAAGTTATTCCGGACAACATTATTCAGTATCTTCGAATTGCCGGTATTGTAGAAAGAGATGCCTCTGGGGTTTCCCTTCAGGACCAGATCCTTTACGGTAATGTTATTACAATCGATGCAGTACACCGTTCCGGCATTGGAAGAGGAACCGATTTCTACGTCCGATTTATCGCAAAGATAGTAAACAGGTTTTCCTTCCACGGTATTGCCGGTACCGATTTCATTCTGAAGGGTGCCGCTATCCTTAAAGTTGTATGTATTGGAGGACATACTGTTATTCAGGAGAGTATTTCCTTCGGAATTGCTCAGGCAAATTCCTGCAGAATTTTTTGATACGAGGTTGTTGCTCAGGATACAGCCCGAGACTCCGTCAAGGTAAATCCCGGACGAAGAATCCGTACCAGTTGCTCCTGTTATAGAAAATCCCCTGATGACCGCCCCGCTTGAGCGCACATTGAATACGTGCGTTTCCGGGTTACTTGCAGTGACTATTGTATTTTTTGGCAGTTCCGAGATGGCTGCTATGGCAAGTTCCTTTGTAATCTCTATGTTTTCACTGTAAGTTCCCGGATAAACAGCAATCGAGTAGCCACCGGATGAGGCACTCACAGCGTCCTGAATTCTTGTATATCCTTTTTCACCCGAAGGGTCTACTATAACAGTCCTTGCGAGGGGAAGGTAGTCCACGTTGCCGTTCGCACCTGTACCGGTGAGGTCATACTCAGAATCAAGAAAACCATCTCCTGTAAGGTCACGGCCGACCTGGCTGAGCCCCGTACCGTCCGGTCTTGCCCAGAAGTTCCCGCCAACAAACGGGCCACCGGCCACGTTTATCTGTTCGGCTTTAGTTGTGCTCCAGCTGTTTCCTGTATTCGACCCCTCAAAATAGGTGTTCTGCGTGTTACTGAAGTAATTGTTGAAGATACGGTTGGAATTAGAATTGCTCAGGCAGATCCCGCGACTGTTGCTTATGATCCTGTTGCCGTCAGTCACCCGGTTGTCCCCGGAAGAACTCAGGTAAATTCCATAAAGCGTATTCGAACTTATAGTATTGTTTTTGAGATAATTGCTGTTGCTGGCAGCGCTGAGGTAGATCCCATGTCCTCCATTAGTATCTACTATGTTATTCACCAGGTTATTGCCTATGCACTGGTTGTCTAACAGGAAGCCCGCTCTGGTATTCGAACTTGCCAGGTTTCCGGTAAGGGTATTGGTGTTACTATTATCTTTCAGCCAGATGCCGTTCCGATAGTTGGAAGAAACCGTATTGTCTGTAAGTTTGTTATTAACCGAACTCAGCAGGTAGATGCCTGTGCCCGAATTTGAGCTTACCGTATTATTACTCAGAACGTTACTTGCTGAATTGTCCAGGTAGATGCCCGTATCCGAGTTTGAGCTTACCGCATTATTACTCAGGGCGTTGCTTGCCGAACTGTCCAGATAGATTCCATACCAGTTGCCGGATATGATATTGTCCTCTACGGTGCAGCTTTTCACCCTGGAGAGGTAAATCCCGGAGTACGGGGAATTCTGATTCGCCCCGCTAATAGTAAAACCACTGATTTTTACATTATTTGCATTCACATAGAAAACGTGGTCTCCCGAAGAAGAAGCCCGGACAACAGTATCAAGAGGGTTGCCTGAATACGACCTGATGGTCAGCTGCCTGTAAACGTCCACGTTCTCAACATGAGTACCGGGATAAACAACTATAGTAGCCCCATCACTCGCAGCATCGACTGCTGCCTGGATTGTGCCGAAGAACTCTCCTGTATCCAGGTTTTGTACCGATTCATTGGCCCCGATAGTATCAACCGCACCGGCATACTGCACCAATGGCAGCAGCACCATACCGGTCAGTGCAAATAAAATTAAGTACCTGTTTTTTGCAAAAGAAACCATTAGCTATCCACCTACCCATTCCACTGCATATTTTGAAAGTTTAGAACCAGCATGAAGTCCAATTTTTTAAAATCCCATCCCGAATTGACTGGATATAAGCTCGGAAATTATGAAATTCAATATATAGTATTAATAGATTATATGTATCTATACAAACTAAATCCTTACTTCCTGATTTTCTAAGGATATTTCAGTTAAAGTATATTGTAATCCTAATAAGGAATTTTCATCTAAATAAATTCATCTATTCTACTGAAGCAAATGCCCGGAGAGGTTAATTTTTGAAAAGAAGAAATTTTTTGAGAACTCAGGTCAAAATAAATAAAAGGCTGAAGGAAACCGATTTACACTCACAGTTCAGGGAATAGTTATGTTTCCCGAAGTCTCGCTGAGCTTTGAAACCATGCCGGTATCGTCTGTGACTTCAAGGTCAATTGTGAAAGGGGTATCGAGGAGGTTCAGAGCAGGTCTTACCTTGATCCCTCTCAGAGGCGCATCTCCTTCATCAAAACCATACACCTTTGCACCTGTGCCGTTATAGATAGCCCATCTGTAGCCGGTTATAAACCCGTCGGAGTCCGGGTCATAGGAGTCTGAAGCATCGAACAGGAGATACTGATCAACACTGCCGTTTGGCCTCAATTCGCTTTTGTACTGCACTTCAGCAAGAGGTATGGGAGGCACAAACATTTTCTTATATACGTTTATCCTGTCAGAGATGATTTCAACGGTTATGGGGTCGTTTTTTGATACCTGCATGGGTCCCATGTTACCGCCAAGGAAGGTTGTGTATTCGACGGTATAATTTGTACCTGGTACAATGCTATCATTAAGAAGGGTGAGAATAGAACTATTTTCGTCTACAGTAAAATCGGAACCGTAATTAAAAGAAGCAGTAGAATTGTAAACCCTCACCAGGTAGCTGAAGTCTGAGTATGCTTTATCAGGAAGGTTATTTAGAGACACATTTACAGGTGAAGAGGATAAAGGGGTTATATTCTCGGAAGTATGGATACCGCCGATATGTATCTGCCTGGCCTTCCCGGCAGGAATTTCTGCTCTGCGTCTGGAATCAAAAGTCATCGGATAATCGGTACCGCTTATCAGGAATGGCTCCCTATTTTCGTCTATGAGGCAATAGTTCATCATATAGTTCCCGTTTATACTGACGGCGCTTACCCTGGAATCGAGGATGTCAAGGTTAAGGACGGTAATATTAAGGGAATCCCAGTAGGAAGAGTAGAGAGGGTAATCGGAAGCTGTGGGCTGAATGGAGACTATTTTCAGGTTTTCGTTCTCTGAAGCCTCAATTGCGCTCTGTCGATCCATGGCATTTTTTTGAGCCACCGAAATCGAAAGTGCAAGCGCGGATACAACTGTGATTGTCACGAGGATGATGAGCAGCGTCCCGAACACAACAGTTGCCGCTCTCTCGTCCTGAAAAATCCCTCTACCCTTAAAAGACATGTTAAAAAAAGATATATTTCAAGATTATATATCTTTTCACAATAATCTATGTAGTACACTGAGGTTCTATCATGAATACATGTGAAAAGAATATAACTCAGGAAAACATGGAAAAATAACAATGTTGCTCAAAAGTTTAGGATTGGGGGAACTTCCAAAAAATTCCTTACTGCTCGTTGAAGAAGACCTTGGCGGGACTAAATCCGTCTTTCTTCAGCGGTTAGTACTCGATTCTCTGAAAAAGGGACAGAAGGCTCTGTATATTTCCACAAGATACTCGGCAGAGGAAATCCTTGAAGAAATAGGGATCGGGTTGAGAGCAGGTGAGGAAATGCAGGAACTGACTGTTCATGGGGATTTAGGAAGCAGAGAATCCCTTGTTGAGATTTGCAAGTCCCTTTCAGCACAGGGTGATGCCAGACACGTAAATATCTGCGTTGTTGATACATTTTCTTCCCTTTTCATGGAAGAGAACCTGCATTGCCTTATCAATGACCTGAAACTGCTTCTGAAGACGAGCAGAAATTGCAATATCACATTCTATCTCGCTTCGGATATGGGAGTGCTTCAGGGAAGAGAAGAACATATCCTGCGTTCCATGGTAGACGGGATAATCCAGTTCCGGACCGAGTACCCGGCAGGAAAAATTAACAGGTTCATCAATATCCCTAAAATGAGGGGAGTCCCTCCTATCGAAAGGCTGATACCCTACAAGATAAAAGAGGGCACTATTTCACCGGATACGAGGGAAAGGGTCGGTTAAGGGTTTACTGCTATGTAAATGGTTCAGAAACTACTGCCTGTGAGAGGCAGGTTCTGACCACAGTTCTGCGTTATTTTCTCCATCATTTTTTATCCAGAACTTTCTTTTATCTGGAACTATTTTGCTCCTCCACTCCAGCATTAAAGTTGTTGAACTGTCACAGTCGCGGAATTGTACGATCTTCCAACCGTGGCTTTAACTATGTAGACCCCTTCCTTTTGTGAAGGGACCGGTTTAACCCTGAATATTCCTTCATTATTTGTTGTCCCGCTGGTGACCGAACCCCCTGGGGAAATGCTCATTTTGACCTCCACGTTCTTGGCCGGGTTCCCTTCCATATCTGTGACATTAAAAACTACAGGGTCCCTGAGAGGTATACCTGGCATTACTATCTGGTCTCCGCCGGATTCGACTGTAATATTATAAGTCTCGATAGGAGCTACTGGCAAGATGATCATCACACAGGCAATATAACTGGCTGCAAGCAAAAGGTTTGTATGTTTCAACCCCTGCTTCAAATCTCCCTCGGTAATCATCCCGATAATCATGCCCCCGAAAAGTGCATTAAGGGTGATCATGTGGAAAAAACCCTGCTTGAAGTCAATATCCGAAGCTCCCTGCCCGCCCAGCATTGCCATGCCTGTCCCCTGTACAAGGGGCAACAGGGAGGTTGAGAGGATGTATACGAGCATGACCATTATACCCTGGGCAAGATAGAAAACTACGGCATATTGCTTCAGGTTGTTTTCTTTTTCCCTTTCAAGCGAAATGACGGCGCGCATGTCTTCTGAAGTCCTGAAGACAAGGTCAGCTACATTTCCTCCTGTATGCGCTGCCTCGACAATGATATTGATGTACTTCGCAACCAGCTTGCTGCCGATCGCCTCATTCAGCCGGTTCATGGAGTACTCAAGGGAGTGCCCCAGTACCAGAAACGAAGCGCAGTCCTGGACTTCTTTTTTGATTGATCCCAGTTCCCCTCGCGAGAGGGCTATTACTCCTTTGACAGGGTCTATGCCTCCCCTCATCAGCTCGGAAAGTTTGTAGAGGAACTCACTGAAGGCAACTTCCTGTTTTCTAAGCTTCCTTTTTTGTATTAAGACATCAACAGAATAGGGCAACGTTGCAATTATGAAAGCAATGACAAGCATCTGATCCATATCAGCTTTGGACTTTTCTTCCAGAGGCAAAGTTCCGGCTCTTGACACGTTTTCTTCCACTGCTGCCGTGCCACCGCTTTCCTGAGCTTCTATCTCTGCTATTAGCTGCTCGTATGCATCCATTTTTTCCGCACCTGCCCCGCTTGCAGAACTACCTGCTTCTCCTACAGGAAAAGTATGCCCTGCGAGCAGGGCCCACGAAAGGAAGAGGATTGCAAGGAAAATAGGCACTCCTAAGGTTACATGTTCCCTTTTGATATTGAACCTGACTTTTATGACGAAGAGATAACGCTCGATAATCAGCTTTTTTTCCTCAAGATTCAAATTCATACGACACTCCTCGAGTATTTCATCCAGAGCATGAGGATAAACATGAGATTTATGAAAGGCAGTGCAAAATAGACGAAGAAGTTAAACAACTGGCGCGGGGTCATTATTTTAAGGTCGATCCCAAGGGCGCTGCAGATTACGATCATGAGCACCACAAGCACCACACTCATAACGATGCCGCTGAGGTAGCCTTCCCCATAAATGGAAAGTGAGTCAACGAAGGCTTTCTGGGCCTGCCGACGCATCTCCATGAGCTCTTTTGATTTCAATTCAAGGTAAGCCTGCAGCCCTCCTCCCGCCTGCATGGCATTGGAAAGGTCTATACAGACCGCTCTCAGGTGTTCGGAAGAAGTATTCTGGATCAGGTATGACATCGCAGTATTCCCGTCTTCCCCGAGAGCATCAATCCTGTACATTACTTTGGAAAGCTCTCTGGAAATTTCCCCGTAGTCTTCCGCAGCTACCCGCCTGATTACGTCCAGAGGTTGGGAACCTCCGCTTGCAAGGACTGACATGTAGCTGAGGGCAAAAGGGATCTCATGCTGGATATTCATATTTTTGTTTGAGACCTTGTTGTAAAGAGCGAAAGGAAAACCTCCGAGGCTCAGCCCCAAAGTAAGAAACGTAAGGGAGAAAACGTAAACAAAAGCGTTCGGCATGCCGTAAAACAAAACAGTAGAGATGATGAACATAAAAAACGAGACCAACAGCGAGGTTATAATTGCAAGGGAGATGAACATCCCGGGAGTTATCTCAACGTCTGCCTGGTACAGGGACTTTGCAAGGTCGGTATTCGGTTTTCTGTCGAAATAGATCCCGAAGCGATAGCAGAAATGTTTATATTTTTCAGCAAGATTCGGCTTTGCTTTATGGCCTGCGGGCTTACCGGCCGAAGCCTTTCCGGCCTGAGCTTTCGGGCCTCCAGAAACCCCTTTTTCCTTTTTAATCTTTTTTATGAACCCGAAGGGCTTTAAGGGCTTTTTTTGACCTTTTCCTTTGCCTTTTCCCTTGCCTTTTCCGGCACTTATACCGCCTGTACTTTCAGCGGTGTTTTCAACACCTTCAGCGTTATTTTCAGCCCCTTCAAGGCCTTTTTCTCCGAAAGCCCCCCTTTTCGGGCCATTTTCGGACGAATCGGAGGGTAAACCGGGTTTGCTCACTTCTTATCCTCCTGAGCGTTCTGCATCCTCACATAGTCCTTGACTGCACTGGCTACTTTTGCGTAATCCAGGATATCGTTCTCATGGAGCCACTCAAGCACTCTTGCACGGGTGTACATTTCCTCAACAAGGCCTTCTTCGGAGATCCCGAACTCTTCCTCGATGTCTGCAAACATCGCGCTGCTCCCGCCGAACTCATATGTATCGTCCGCAGCATTCCACTTGAAGACCGGGTTCGTTACCAGGTCGCCTTTTTCGGGGTCAAGTTCCACGATTTCTACGATGCGCATAACCCTTCTTATGAAATGTTCCCCGTGCTTGACCATGGCGTTGAAGATCACCACGTCCAGGCTTGCAAAAAGGTTTCTGGGCACGTTCATGGGCTCGGACTCTACCCTTGAGAGCAATTCCTGAATGCTCCCTGCGTGGATTGTCCCCATACAGGGGTGCCCAACCGAGATTGCCTGGAAAAGGGTGTTAGCTTCTTCTCCTCGGACTTCACCCACGAAGATGTATTCGGGGCGCTGCCTGAGGGCTGCTTTCAGGAGGTCATAAAGTTCGATGTCTCCTTTAGCCTTGCCCCCTCCCTCATTTCCTCCGAAACCGATCCTGGTAACGGACTGCGTCCAGTTCGGGTGCATAAGGTTCAGTTCTGCGGTATCTTCTATGGATACGATCTTGTACTCGTGGGGGATGAAAATGCCAAGCGCATTGAGGGTGGTGGTCTTTCCCGAAGCCGTCCCTCCCGCTGCAAGGATGGAACGCTTGCGTTCGATAATTATCCAGAGGTAGGCGAGCATGAGGGAATCGAAGGTTTTGTACTTCATAAGGTCGATACAGGAAATAGGGTTGGACTTAAAGCGCCTTATCGTAAAAGTCGAACCTTTCTTTGTGACCTCACGCCCCAGGGTCAGATTTGCCCTGCTCCCGTCAGGAAGGGTTGCATCCCTGATCGGCTGAAGGAGGGAGATGTGCCTCCCCGAGATCTGGGCGATCTTCATGACAAAGTTATTGAGCTCCACTTCCTCAAAAGTAACATCGGACTTGATGGACCCGTAGAACCTGTGGTTGATATAAATATAAGTACCGGGCCCGTTGCAGGTGATATCTTCCACATAGGGCTCATTCATGAGGATGTCAATTTTCCCGTACCCCATATATTTTTTCATTAGGTAGTAAAACATCTTGTCCTTCTGGAACTGAGTAAGTTCAATCCTGTAGATCCTGAGAATCAACAAAAAACGGTCCTCTAACGCCTTTTTCCGCTCCTTTTCGTCCACGATCAGGATTTCCGAAGAAGTCATCCTCTCAAAAGCCTTTTCGATGATGTTCAGGTATTCCTTCTCTCCCCCGATCAAAGGGGGCTCGATCCCTTCATGGACAAGCTCCTCCCCATTAAAATGGACCCGAGCATACTGGAAAGGCGCTTTTACCTCGTAAGTCACATCAATATCCCTGAGAGAAATCCCGTATTTTGGGAAGGAAATTTCTCCAGGATCAAAGCCGGGATCTTCGGAGTCCTCAAATTTGGGATTTAAAAGCTTCCTGGCACCCTTCTTAAGGCCGACCTTTACCTCCCCCACATCCGTATCAAGCACGACACTCTCAGTCTCAGGGGACTTTCCCTTCTTAGTCCCATCTTTTTTGAACAGGTTTTTCAGACTGAACTTCGGCTTCTTCTTCTGTGAAGGGATGCCGGGCTTAACAATTTTTTCGGAAGCTTCCGGCTCTACAGGCTTCGTAAAGCCGCTTTCCGAAGGGTCAACAGCCTCGACTACATCCGAAGATGCCGAAACTTCCTGGGCAGCAGGCGCCTTTTTTCTGAAGAATTTTCCTGCGCCAGTCCCGAAATCATCCAATCTTTCTCCTCCTCAGAAACATGCGTGTCGTGAAATTGATCAGCATGACTATCAGGATCAATACGAAGGCGGCCCCGAAACTTTCGGAAGGCGATACCATATTTGGGAATTCAAACCCGTGGTAAACAGTTATCGGGAGAGCCGCAACAAGGTCTTGAAAAGGATAAATCTTTACACCGAAGATGAACTTGTCATTGGGGACAATTTTCCATTCAGGGAAAAACTGAGAGTAGCCGGCAGTCAGCACAACCACTGCGGACTCTTCGGCAGCCCTCCCTATGCTGAGCAATATGCCTGTAATAATCCCAGGGAGAGCGTAAGGAAGAGATATTTTACTGATGGTCTCCCACCGGGTCGCTCCAAGGGCGTAGCTTGCGTCTTCAAGTTCCAGCGGTACGCTTTCGAGGGCATTTTCAGCCGCTTTTTCCATAACAGGCAGGACAAGTATTGCAAGGGCTATTGTCCCTGAGATTAAGGAAAATCCCCCTGTAAAGTACCGCATCTGGATAACAAGGAAAAGGAACCCAAAAAGCCCGAGTACAATAGATGGTGTGCCTGAAAGGACTTCGAGCAAAAAACTGAAAAAATCGGTAAAAAAGCCCTCTTTTGCATACCTTTTAAGGTAAATTGCAGTCCCTATTGCGAAAGGGACGGCAAGAAGGGGAGAGAGGGTTGAAAGCAGGAGAGTTCCCACAATAGCATTTCCTATGGCTCCTCCAAAGCCGAAGACCTGAGACTCGGAAGAGAATACAAACTCAGTGGTTAAAGAAGGAAGCCCCCTGATTGTTATTGTCCCGAGTATGAATAAAAGGGCCAGGACTACGGTTGCTGCTGCAAAATAGGATATACACGTGAAGATATTGCCCTTCAGAATTCTTAGATCCGTGCTGTTAATACCTATACCTCCTCACAAGTAATCTTGCAAACCCCGCAAGAAGGATTTCAAGCGCAAAAAGGACTGCCGCAATCCCGAAAAGGGCACTCATAATCTCTTGATTTCCTATACTCTCCCCTACATTTGTTACAATTTTGGTGGTCATGGGGAGGGTGTAGTCAAAGATTGAGGACGGGGTTTTGTTTATATTCCCAATAAGCATAACTACAGCCATCGTTTCTCCCATAGCTCTCATAATCCCGAGCACAATTGCAGAAAGTATGCCTCCTGAGGCTGCTGGCAGTACTACGTGCCTGATAGTTTCCCATCTGGTTGCCCCGAGAGCAAAAGAAGCTTCTCTGTATACACTAGGGACTGTCCTCATGGAGTCTTCCGAAATGGTAACGATAGTGGGCAAGATCATTATCGAGAGCACGACAGAGGCTAAAAAGACCCCATCGCCCTGCCCAGGAGTTACATCCTTCATAAAAGGAATAAAGTAAAAAATGCTGCTGATTACAGGGTCTATATACTTCAGGATGTCTGCGAGCACATAAAGCCCGAATATCCCGTAGACCACCGAGGGGATCCCCACGAGCAGCTCTATGAGAGGGCGAAAAGTCGAAACTACCCGTGGAGAGGCAAATTCAGAGAGAAATATGGCAGTAAAAATGCTTGGGGGTACGGCAAGGACAATAGTAACTGTGGTTACAATAAGGGTTCCCATAATAAAGTTTCGGATCCCGAAAGCCCCATTACTCCAAGAGCTTCCAGTGATAAAACTGGGCCCCTGACTTTCAAAAACAGGAATTGCAGAGTAAAATATGAAACCGATAAAATACAGGATAAGGACTGCTGTAAGGAGGACGATACCCAGAAAAACAGCGGAAGGAAGTTCATCAGGAATCCTGTTTTCAGTAAATTTTATTTTTTTCCCAATATGCAGACTAGGAATTCCGTTTTCAGCATATTTTGCTTTTTCCTCAAATTTAACCATTTGAAACCTCAAAAAATTTTCGAAAAAGAAAAAAAAGTTGGTTTGTATTAAGTAAACACAAACCATCACAAACCAGTAGTTACACTAATTTGTACTTAGAATTTGTAGTCATAGATGCTGTAGTAACCTGCATCGTGGAAGTAGTCAATTGCTGCAGGAGACATTGCAAAGTCAATGAATGACTTTTCTGCTGCAGATGGTGTGCCGAGAGTACAGTAGTACAGGTTTCTGCAAAGACCGGTTGGGAACACAGGGGTTTCGGTAGAGGCACCTGCTTTAATCTTTAATGATTTCTGAATGTTCTTTGGAGTCACGTCGCTGTTTGCACAGGTGATACCAATAGCTGTTACACCATCACCATCTTTCACAAATCCGTAATCGACAAAACCGATTGTAGGAGTAGTTGCAGCTTTAACGGCTGCATATACACCGGCATTACCGGAAGCGCCTTTAGCAGATGTGCCGTCAATAAATGTCTTGCTGCTGTTGCCGCTGATGTACTCAGAGAAGGTATCTTCAGTGCCGCTAGCTTCGGATCTCTGGTATGCTGTCACAGTTACACCACCGAGAGTGCCACTTTCGTATGCAGTCTTAACATCAGCTACAGATACGTTATCGGGGATTGTTGCAAAACCTTTACCGATAAGAACCACTCCACTACCACCGATTTCAAAAATTTCAATGTCTGGATGGCTTGCGGGGTCAACTTTTGCATAATCGGAAGAAGAACCGATGTCGAGGACACCCTGTTCACAGCCGGCTACACCTGCACCGGATCCGCCGCCCTGGACGGTTACTTTAACACCCTTGTGGCTTGTCATGAATGCGTCTGCAAGGAGTTCGGAGACAGGCTGGACAGTGGTGGAACCGCCGATAAGGAGTTCGGAGGATGATGCACTGGAGGTTTCGCCAGCGCTTGCTTCGCTGGAGACATCGCTGCTGAATGCGCCGAGTAATGCACCGACTGCTGCTGCGCCGATGATTGCGACAACAACCAGTACGAGTGTTGCTACGACTGGAGATACTGCTTTATCGTTCTTAAATACCATAATTTATTACCTATGAGTCCTAGTTTTTCGATATATTTTTAGGACTTATGCACTTGAAATCTAAACCAAGCACCTGTGAGTTTTCGAGATATGGTAAATTGATATGGTTGGAGTTTAAGCAAATAAGGGTTTGTTGGTATTGATTTCTCAGTTCAACTGCATAAGTCCTGAAGATACCATAAGTACCGGGGTTAACAACTGTAGATTGGTGACCCCCCACTTAGGGAGCTAAATCTTTTGCTCAGTCCTATAATTTTATTTGATCTATATAATGTTTGCACAAAGGGTATACATAAACGCATTTTTGATATAGAATAGACCATTTACTATATAGATTGTCATAGAAGGGAATTAGATAAGTAAAAAAAGAATTAAGAGGCAAAATCAACATCAAAAGAAGGGATGCCCTCTGGAGAAAGAGGGTTAAAGGCAGGAAAAAATATTGTGTGTTTCATGCCGGAAATTCCTGAAAGAATAAGGGCACTCAGTTAAAATTTAGTGGAGAGAGATACGGGAAAAAGGAGTGAAAGAGCCTTTCAAACCCTGCAAAAATAAATAAAGTTGAAATATGAAAGAAAAACCTTTTCAGGTGTTTTTTTCATGCGTTTTTTACCAGGCGGAAGCCGAGGCAGCTAACCCTTAAGTCTGCAGAGTTGCTCCCACGGAAGTTGCTTGTGCAGAGGTTGGGACCGTCGAGCCAGCTCCCTCCCCTTCCCACTACAGATGTCTGGTTTTTGTCTGACCAGGCACTGCCGTCAGAGGGTGCGCCCTCATAGCTGCTGTTCCAGCTGTCCTGGGTCAGCTCCCAGACGTTGCCGTACATATCATAGAGCCCCCAGGGGTTCGGGAGTTTCTGTCCTACAGGGTGGGAGGTCTCGTTAGCATCATAACCTGACCATCCGTATTCGATGAGGTCTTCATTTTCGTCCCCGAAAGAGAAGCGTGTAGTAGTCCCTGCCCTGCAGGCGTATTCCCATTCAGCTTCTGTTGGGAGGCGATATGTGTTCGAGCCTTCTTTTAGGTTTAACTTGAGGATAAACTGCTGTGCCTCAGACCAGAGCGCACTGTCCACGGGCAGGTCGTCACCTTTGAAATACGAAGGGTTGTAGCCCATGACTTCAGTCCATTCTTTCTGGGTGACCTCATATTTTGACATGTAGAACGGCTCCTGGATGGTCACGTTGTGGACAGGAGAATCGAAATCAAACAACTTTCCCTCATATGAAGGAGACCCCATCCGGAACTCTCCTGCCGGGATAAGCACAAATTCCATGCCGAGGGAATTGGTATAGTTTTTAGGAAGCTCTTTGGGTCCGTCATCGATACAACCCGAAAAGCCCACAATACAAACAAAAAGAAGAAAAACCGGAATTAACTTCAATAACTTTCGTTTTGGGGATAAAGACATTGCCTCAACACCTTTTCTGCTGCTATTATTTTGCAGGGCCCTTATACGGGCACCTGTTCACGGCCTGACTCCTTAACTGCCCCCAGAGGCGCCAGAGAGCCTGAAAAGGAGGCATACGGCAGCCTTCAGGATGGAGGAGGTTCAGGAACAAATTCGTTGAATACAAGCTCATTAAATCTGAAACTCATCTAATCCAAAACTCATATATACATGGACCCTTTGTTACCTACAAAATTTAAAAGTATTTAAAAGTATCAGATATTAAATACTTTTCTTATGAAATATATAGAAAAACCCTGACGCGGAAAGATTCCATACATATAATTTTTCTGTATAAATTTCCTGAAGGGCAAAAAAGAGAGGAAAAGTATGGGAAAGTATGCCCTCCGATCCAGCCTCAGGTTTCGCTCCCGGAAGTTTACTGGACCTCTTCATCTTCAGAAGCCGTCCCTGTGTCTTTTCCCCCGGGCAGAAGTCCTGTAACGAAATTCCTGATTTTAACGATAAGGGGTTCATGCTCTGAAATATCCTCGGTTTCCTCGGTGAAGTCTGACGGTTCGGAATCTCCTTTCCCGCCGGGCAGAAGTCCTGCAAGGGAATCCTTGATTTTGTCAAGGGTTGATTTAGGGGGTTCGGGAAGTTCTGCCGGGGAGTCTTCGAGCGTCTCGACAGATTCAGGCTCTATCTCACTTACCCACCGCTTTGCTATGGGGTCCCAGTCTTCTGCCCAGTCTCCGGCCGAAGCATCCCAGTTTTCGGAGGTTACTTCCCAGCTGTTTTCGTAGTAATCCCATTGCTGCATGACTTCGGCTCCGGACTTGAAAAAAGAGGAGAAAACAGTCCCTTTGTAGTTATTCCGGTCCGTGAAGTCCACCTCTGCATACGGGAGGTCCATATTGCGGAGATTTTCGGGCTCAAGAGAGTATTTCAGGTCGTAATATTCTCCGGGCTGCAGGGAAAAAGCTGCTGAAACGGACGTGGAGTCCTCTCCCTCGTCGATTTCAAGTTCCCATTCTTTGAGAGGAAGGGTGGAGTCCTGCATCTGCCCGTTGCGCCATAAACTGATGCTGTCTGAGACAAGTCCGGCTTCCAGTGGCACCAGGTCGCTCAGGCTGGCGGAGGCAGCCCTGTCCCCGTCGTTCTTAACCGTGACAGCGACATCAACCTTATCTTCCCCGGAACTTTCGAGAACTTTGTTGACAACTATATGGGGCCCGTGCACCGTAAGGGAAACGGAGTCCGATGTTTCTGAAAGGTTGTACCCGTAACATTCGGCACTGACTGAAAAGCCTTCGATCTGATAGGTGTCTGGTCGGGTAGGGACAAGGATATAGTATACATTGTAAGACTCCTTACCTGAGATGGATTCTGGGAGGATATCTCCAAGTGTAACGGAGTCCGCATTTTCGGGAATCTGGATAGATACCCTGCCCAGGGAGGAACCAGGCTTATTCCCTGAAATTCTGGCAGGTTTCCCGTTCCTGTAAGCTTCGGCAACGAGCAAGCCCTCCGGCACAGAGGGGAGTACAAAACTCAGGTTTTCCAGAGGATAGCCCTGGAGGTTATAGAGAGCTTCCCTGAGTACACAATAGCCCTTGAGCCCGTGAACCTCTGAATCCTCTATGTACCAGGAACTCATGAAAATTTCTTTGTCTTCAGAGAAATGGACGGTTTTTTCGGTGGAATTAGATTCCGATTCTTCCTCATTCGCCTGAGAAACGCCTTCGAGAGAGAGAGAATATGTGTAGAGCTTCCGGACAACATTGATGTCCGGATCTGGAGGACTGCAGGAAAGGGTTTTATTTCCCTCATATTCATACCCGAGAATATCGTCTCCTGTAGCGATCGCAGTAATGTTACATGGCTCCATTTCCAAGTGCGAATTAATATCTTCCCAGGAAGGAGCTGTCACGGTAAAGTTGATTGAACGCTCCTCGCCTTTTGCCAGCCACCCAAGGTCTGCATAGAGGTGGTTACCTTTACTCTGTATGTCCCTTTCCGAAAGGTTCTTCCTGCTGTTCGCAAGGTCAAAATTTGTAAGGTTCACATCAAGTTTAATGCTTTCGACCCAGGCATCCCCGCTGTTCTTAACCCTGACTACGATATCTTTTTCCCTTCCCGGAAAATAATCTGCCTCTTCGACAGATACGCCATCATAAGTCTCGGTACTTGATTCAACCTCGATTTCCAACTCGGGGTTTCCCCGTTTATAGTATTTTAATTGGGCATGAGGAGTACCCTGGCTGTCTTCGGTTATGTCGGTCAGTTCGATCTTCAACTCATGGTCAATCTGGCACCAGTTTTCGTCCTCTCCGGTTTTATCTGTTTCGTCCAGAAAAAGGATCTTATGCACGGGTTTGGCTCCTTCCTCAGCTTCTGCTATGGAAATATCAGCCATCGTATGCCCGAAGTTAAAATCATTGACCTTGAGGACGTAAGGGACAATCTCATATTCCCATGACTCGTTGATGACCTGAACCTCAAGCTTAGTTCCCGAGTACTGGGAGTCCATTGTAGTCGTCTTCCAGGCAATATCCCCGCTTCCAAATTCCACCCATTCGACGTCATCGGCTCCGGAATCTGTCACTGTGTCATTGGGGGCGTAAATTTGGTAGGCAAATACTGATGGTGCCAGCCCAACAATCAAAAATATATAAAGAAGATGGACTACGGCAGCCTTTGGTAAACCATAACTCATAAGACCAGACTCGACAAAAGTGCGGTTAATGCGGGTTAATTTGGGGCACAACTTATACTTGAGCAGTTTCCTTAGTCTCTTTTCTCTGAACTCTGTTGGAACGAACCCTGTACAGCACGAACACTAAAAGCATGTACATGAAAAGCCCTACAAACACCAGGAGCAGGACGTATGAATACCCCTGATATGGCGCATACCAGCAAGTAGAGTAAAAAGAGCATAATGCAAGTATTGTTGCAGCCAGCAGACTGAGTATTTTGTTCATCAGTTGAAGAACATATTATCAGGAAACTATAAACTTTGCACAAATGAATTTTATAGCGCACAATTCGTTAATTAGGGCTATATAGATCTCTTTATATTCATTTTGCCCTCCTCTGGAGCTGAATTTGGTTTTATTTATGGACCTTATTCATGCGGTTTAAACCCTTTTTCACCTGACCTTTTTGCCTCTGCCTGCCACCTCAGTTCGTTTTCTTGAGGACTTCGTATCCGAAAGCCAGGAGAGTTGTCAAGACCGAGATCATGGAAAGGGAAATCACGCTGTTGGAGTACCAGGGGTTCTGTACATACCAGGAGAGCCCACCGAGGACATGAGTTATGCTTATCAGCAGCACTACGGCAACTCCCACAAAGTAAATCTCGGAGTCTATCAGGAGACTCAACACAAAATACCCGGCAGCATAGTAGAAAAGAACCATTGCCCCCATGTAAGGGATGACAATGCCGTGCTCGACAGCAAAACGCAGGGTCGGGCTGAATTCATACTTGAGGATTAACTCTGTACTTCCTGCAAAATGAAAAGTCAGTAAATAGTCAGTAAGCACGGCAATACAGAGACAGAGGGGGACCAACTTATAATTGCGATAGATCGATTGTAAGTTTTGCGATATTTCTTGCATAGTCTTTTATCCTGCTAAAACTGTCGGTAATAATGTCAAGCGTTGGCTCGGTTGCGGACCTGTTCAGTACGAGCAACTCAGCCCCAAAATTTTCTTTTTCTTGCAATAAATTATTTGCAAGTTCGGTATCCAGAAGGCGGAGTGAATTTACACTGTCCTGGACAAACAGCCGGGTGAAAAGCCCGAACTCTAAGAGTTTTTCTGTTTCTTCCCCCGAAAAACTGGTTCTTTCAAGGTTATGTGCAATCTTTACTATAAGGCTCCCTATCCTTTCCAGCTCGCATGCAGCAAGCCGATAGTAGAAAGCTTCGATAAGTCTCAATCGATCGTTTTTCGAGGTCTTGTTAAGGTTAAGCCTAGAGACGATTAGTTTTGAGAGTAGAAAGAATATTTTATTCACATCTTCATCTCTGCGTCTTATATCCCTGATAGCTTCCGGATCCCTGGCTTTCAGAATCTCAAGAAGGTCATTGAACATCAGGAACACAAGGGAAGACATTCTCTTAAACCCGGCTTCAATTGTAAATTCGTCCATATCAAGAATGTCCTGGATCAAGATTCTGGAATCTCCGACTTCCACGATCTCATAGCCAATAAGTACCTTACAGAGCTCCTTAATTTCATTCTTGATTTCCTGTCGACCTTCAATTCCACTTATCTCAAGGAACTGGCAGCTCCCCATGATGTAGGCACCTATTATGTTCCTTTTAAGTTCATCCACGCTTTCTTTCATCACCAATCTTCTGGATGCTGTCGATTTTCTTAATGTGAGTGGAGAAATTACGAGAGAGCCGTCCTCCTGATACGATAGACCAACTGATGAGCCGGCTCCAAGAACTGATTTCGTTACCCATTTCTTCGGAAGTGTTAAAATATAAGTAGACTTTCCCGTGATCTGAACTTTCCGTGTTTCCATCTCCTACCCCATCCCAATAAGATTTTTTTATAGAAACTTAATTATCAATTTGATTCATTCAATTGGATTTACTCATAAAAAAATTCAATCTGTATTCGCCTCTTAATTTCTATAGACATGCCTATTTGATTCGGAACCACTCTGAAATTTTCTTGAGTAACAGTTTGAATATAATATTACAAATATTAAATTTTTTTGATACTCCGGGATTCCCCCGAACAGCCTGCAAACTTTCGAATAAGGGAGTTACAGGTTTTTTCGAATATTCCACCTTTTTCAAGATATGTACCTTTATTTTAGCACTGCTTTTCTTGACTCTGATACAGCTACACGAGTCAGATTAACCTTCAAATTCTCTGTAATGAGGAACGCATCAAGGTATTTTTTTATATTAATTTTTTAAATATGTACAGTTCCTCAAGTTGAACAGTGTCTGATTATTTGGCTCCTGATTAATAATACTATCTAGAAATGCTACATATACATATAAAGGAAAATCTTTATATAAAAATAATTTGTACCTCTCAATAACGGGTAATATCTCCCAACAACAAGTATTATCAGCCATTACTAAGTAATACATGAAAAAAAGTCAGTATTATTGGCAATTAATATATAGTTTCACTCGTCCGGGAGCTAATCGAACATTACCCACAACCCCAGACAAGTACTTTTTTAATACAAATTGTCGCCCACTCTGAAATCTTAAAGTGATTTGAAATGTTCGGCTATATATTTTGAAAATAAGCCCTGAGGGAGAAAATGGGTATTTACGATAAAATCAAAAACGTCTTTAAGTGCACAAAAAAGGAATTTATGCCCCCAAAAAGGGTTTTATTGTATTGTTTTGCTGCCCTGTTCCTTTTTCTGATCCTGATAGCAGCAACAGAATATTATATGCTGCCCATGGAAGCCAGAAGCGGGGCGGATTTTAATTTACGGAGTATCCATCCCCTTACGAGCTATGCGGACAGGGGGGAGACGGTACCTTTAAAGTTTAATGTTTTTACCCACTCTCCCGGGCTTTATGAGTTAAAGGTTTATTCTCCTGAGGGAAAATTAGTCTTCAGAAGCCTGAAATCTGTCCGAAAAAATGATTTTGATGCCTGGACAATCACTTCCGAGCTTGAGGCACAAGAGTTCGGACAGTATGCAGTAGAACTGTCAGGGATTTTCAACAAGAATGAAAATAAGTCCTACAGGACATCTTTCTGGATAGAGGAGTTGAGTAAGAGGCAGCAAAGATTTTCAGAATCCGAAGGTTCCGAAGGCAAGCTTTCTGCTGACTCCAGGAATAACCCCTCAATTACTGAAAACCTGATAGAGGAGCTGGAACCTGTAAGCTTCGAGTTTTCTGAAGATCCCGAAGATGATAGGCCTGTATCCCTGGAAAACGAATCAGTGCCGCCGGTAAATCTGACAGACAACGGTTCGATACCAGTTAAGGAACCTGGCAGTCTTTATATCAACTCGATCCCCATCGGAAGCACGATATACCTGAACGGGCACGATATGGGAAGAACTCCTCTCAACATCGACAACCTTCCGGTCGGAGACTATTCACTGATACTTGAGCTGGACGGATACGAAGCACTTGAGACAAAAGTAGACGTCCTTGCCGGGCAAACCACAACGGTTTACCAGCCCTTAGCGAAAATTCAGCCTTCGGATGACACGAAAAAGCCTTTGATAACTGCCCTTCATATAAAAGCTTTCATCATTTTCATGATTGCAGGCTTTTTTGTGTATGTTATAATTGAAGTATTGCTAAAAGATGCGAATAAAGTCCGATGAACAGAGACTATAGAGCAGATTGCTGAAAAAATTTCTTTTAAAATTCTTGCAATACACCTTGTGAATCCCTTACCAGTATGACCACTTTTTTGAGCAGATCACGGACTTTAAGAACGCCCGGAAAAGGTCTTCCTTTGTGAAGATTACCTTTTGCTGGGGGCTCGCTCGTTTCGCTATCCCCTGCAGGGTCAGGATTTCAAATCGAATGTTTTATAAGAATTTTGACCCCTTCCTCCCGACCCGTACTGAAAGATCGAAAAGCTTCCGATCTTGCAGATACTTCCGAAAACCTATTAAATATTGTTTTACTTTCCTTTGTCTCAGCAGGTTGCCAACTCTGATTTTCTTCTTAGCTTCTGCCAGGAGATTGTTTGGCATCATAGTGATCCGATTCGTAAATGTCTGCGTTGCCTGAGGTAGATTTTTCCCATGTTATCCGCAGGGTTTAAAGTATCCAACCAATCAATTATAGTAGAATCTACCCTATTCATTCACTTTCATTAAAAACTCTTAACATGATGAATATATTATTACTTTTGTAATAAGATACTACACCAGTACCAGTGACAGGTACAAAGTTAACTAAAACCATCGTCTAAAAATTGCAGTTTAAAACAAGGTGTAAATATCAAAAACCTGGACTATCTTGGAAATACAGGATTTAAATCAATCCTGTAATCAATCCTGTAATCAACCCTGTAATCAATCCTTACACTCAAATTAATTCAACAAATCAGGAAATATTACCGTACACATTATTGATTCAGAAACATTAATTCAGAAACATTAATTCAGAAACATTAATTCAGAAAATACTGATTCGGAAAAGGGGACTCACAATGGTAAACGTTGCAATTATAGGGACAGAAAAAAGCGGGAGGACCTCCCTTGCCGCAAACCTCGGGAGAAAAGGAACGTCTTCCGACATAACCATGTACAACAATGATAAGGAAAGCCGTAAAATGGTTTTTGTGGATGCGCACAGCTATCCGAAAACCCTGAAATCCCTGATTACGGCCCTGAATATTTCGGATCTGGCAGTCCTGTGCATCCCTCCCCAGGGCCTGGACGCCCATACCGGAGAATGCATTATTGCCCTGGACTTACTCGGGTTTAAACATGGAATCATTGCCCTGACAAGATCGGACAGCACGCACATGCATGCAATTGACGAGCTGAAAGCAAAGATAAAAGTGATCACTGCAGGAACTGCACTTCAGGAATGGGAATGTATCTCCCTGAACACAAACAAAAGTGCAAAGAACCCCTTTGAAGGCGTAGACGACCTTAAAGCCAGAATAAATGAGATGGCAGAGCAAATAGAAGCCGAACAGGCAGAACTTAACAGCCTGCCTACAAGGATCTTCATAGACCACGCTTTCAATGTGACAGGCAAAGGTTGTGTCGTGCTCGGAGTTGTCAAGCAGGGCATCTCAAAGGACAAGGATAAGACCAAAATTTTCCCGCTGGATAGGGACATCGAAATCCGCTCTATCCAGAGCCATGATGTTGACATCGACAGCGCCCCGACAGGCACAAGAGTAGGCATGCGTCTGAAAAATGTCCAGGCCAAAGATATAGAAAGAGGTTTCATCATTTCCGACAAGGAGATCGTGACTACCGACTATACCCTGGAATGTACCATCTCAAAGTTCACGAAAAAGATAGAACCGGCAAGTGTCCTGCACCTCTTTGTCGGTTTGCAGTCCGAACCTGTGCGCGTTGAAAAAATCCTGGTTGACGGAAACGAAGTAAAAGAAGCAAAGCCTGGAACTACCTGCGTGCTGGAACTTTCAGGAAACAAAAAGGTCGCTTACAGCAAAGAAGACCGTTTCCTGCTTGCAAACCTTGACCTTACCCAGCGCTTTGCAGGTTACGGTTTTTCGAAATAAGACTGTCAAAATAAGACTAAAAGAATTTGGACTGAAAGATCGGGTTGAAAGGTCGGATTGAAAGATCGGATTAAAAGGGACGGGTGCAGAAAAGGGGAAAACATGTCTCAGGAAACAGACAGGACTCTTTATGGCAGGGTTTTTCACAGGAATGTCTGCTGGCAGCGCTCATACGAAAGAGTGGAAGGTGAAGAGCTCGTAATGGCACTTTACGGCAGCCTGAGAAACGGGCTTTACAATAACCGGCGTTTCGATCTTCAAAACAGGTCCGAATTCCTTGGGACTATAAAAATCGACGGATATGCACTCTATTCCCTTGGTCCCTACCCTGCTGTTTATCCTTCGGAAAACGGTTCCGTGGTCGCAGAGGTGCGAAGATTCTCAGGAAAAAAGCAACTTGAAGTTGCTAAATCCATTGATTATATGGAGCTTTTCGGAGGGTACCACAGGGAATATGTGAACCTGGAACTCCCGGAGAAAAAACTCAGAGGTATCATCTACGTGTATGACGAAAAGCCCGAAACGGAGAAAATCCAGCATGGAGACTGGACCAGATACCTCAAAGAAAAAGAGCTGCCTGGTGAAAGCTGAAATAAACAGATAACACTGTCTGTACCGTCTGCGTGAGGAGTTCCCAACATACCGAAACTTTATTAACAGGGAATCCTAAAAATGTTCGGCGATGAACAACAACTGAACCATTCTGTTTTATTGAAGGATGTTAACGGTTAATCGTAGATATCGGGTCTAACGGTTAATCGCAAATATAGCGTCTGAAGGCTGATTGTAGATTAGAGTTTGACGGTTAATCATAGATATTGGGTCTAACGGTTAATCGCAGATATGAGAGTCCGTGAAATTGGAAAGGAGGACTCATTAATGAATTTTGCAGATATTATTGAGTTTGCAGAAAAACCGCAAATCTATACAGAAGGGAATGCTGTTATGTGGACAGATGACCACATTTCAAAGCAGTTGTTGGATGTTCACCTGAACCCGGATATCGACCTTGCAAGCCGGAGAAGAACGAGTATAAAGAGTACTGTGGACTGGATTTTAAATTCGGTCAATCTGAAAAAAATGAACATTCTTGATCTGGGATGCGGGCCTGGATTGTATGCCGAACTCATGGCAGAGAGGGGACATAAAGTAACAGGTGTCGATTTCTCTAAGAATTCGATCGAATATGCCAGAAGCGAAGCCATAAAGAAAAATCTGGATATAGAATACGTAAACCTGAATTACCTCGAATTGCGTGAAGAAAATAAATATGATCTTGTAATGATGGTTTTTACTGACTTTGGCGTCTTAATACCAGAAGCAAGAAAGAAGTTGTTACATAACGTTTACAGGGCTTTAAAACCTGGCGGAACTCTCATTTTTGATGTTTTGAGTGATAAAGACATTGAAACGAAAGTTGCTGAGAAATCCTGGGGAGTGGAAGAGCGTGGCTTCTGGAAAGATAGACCACACCTGATTCTTTCAGACTCCTTTTACTATCCGAAAGACAAAGTGATATTGTACCAGCATATCGTAATCGATAATTCTGACAATTTCGATGTGTATCGTTTTTGGACTCACTTTTTCAAGTCTGATGACCTGAAGAAGATACTGGGACAGGAAGGCTTTAAAAAAATTGAGTGCTATGACGATGTCTTACCGGATACCGATCTCTGGAATGGAAATAACGTTATCTTCTGCAAGGCAACTAAAAAGTAATTTCAACCGTCTTCGAGTGAAACAATTATTTTGGAAATACAATTTTGGAAATACGATTTTGGAAATACGATTTTGGAAATACGATTTTGGAAATACAATTTTGGAAACACCGGAAAAAGAACGGTTTGAAAAAAATAAAAATACAGAAAATAGAACAAAATGGAAAATAGAACAAAATGGAAAATAGAACCAAAATGGAAAATAAAGTCTCGAAAACTCACAGTTTTCTTAAAAATTCAAGGCTTTTGATCCCTTCTTCAACCGAAGCCATTTCTGTAACAAAGATCCCCTTATAGTTTAAGAGCTTCTCCATAACCTGTTTCCAGTTTACAGTTCCCTCCCCGAGGGGGAGATGCTCATCTTTTTTGCCCATGTTATCATGGATATGCACATGGGAAATCCTGTCTTTCAACTGGTCCAGAAACTCATCTATAAGTCCGACAGTGTTGGCATGCCCTACATCGAAGGTAAAGCCCACGTTGTGGCTCCCGACCGCGTCGAGCATTTCCTGCATTTCATCAGGATATTTGCCAAAAATTTTCGGAAAATCGGGCATATTTTCAACAGCTATAATGATCCCGAAATCTGCTGCAAAGTCACATAATTCCCGGATGGAAGCAAGGTTTGTCATATAAGCTTGCTGCGGAACCTGTACTCCATAAGGAGAGAGATATCCTGGATGTACCACAGCAAGGTTGACATAGTTCGAGGCAAGGGTGAGGTAGTTCTTCATCTGCCTGAGGACTTCTGCACGGATTGAGTCATTCAGGCCTGCAAGGTTCATATCAGAAAAGGGCAAATGCAGGGTCAGTTCCAGATTAGTGGTTTCATAAATGTTCTTCAGGTTCTGAACGGTCTTGCTGTTCAGGCACTGGGACCCTTCCTGTACGATCTCCCAGCCCGTATACCCGTGGTCTTCAAGCGTATACGCCCATTTAAAAGGATCTTCAACGACCGCACGCGATGAAAAACTGATTCTATGCAGCTGCATGGTGATAATTCATCCTTGTTAGTTCATCCTTGTTAGTTCATCCTTGTTAATTCGTCCTTGCAATTCGTCCTGCAATTAGTCTCTGCAATTCGTCCTTGCCAATTAGTCTCTGCAATTCGTCCTTGCCAATTAGTCTCTGCAATTCGTCCTTGCCAATTAACCCGTTTAGGTCATCCCTGATTGACATAAGTTTAGGGCGGGAATAAAAATATACCTAACTAAACTTCGTAATTACTGGATTTTGAGATTTCAGTCCATTTACACATAGTCCATTTCCACTTCAACAACCGGTACCCCTTCTTCGGTGAGAGGCAAAAGCCACTCAAAGAGCCTTTCCATCTCCTCAGGAGAGTCTGCCCTGATAATGACTTCGATAGAGCCCAGGGGTTCTTCTTCGGCAGGAACACTGGGAATTCCTACAAAAGCTGCCTGCTTGTTGAGCAAAAAACGAACTAAAAGCCCTTCGCTGGATAATCCTTTATTGAAAACCTTGTTGCGGATACTGTCTATAATCGCTTCCCTGCGAATAAGTCCGTGCAGGGTAAACAGGAGATCAAGTCCTCCCTCGCCTGTGAGACGGAAAGCAGGAGAAACTCCTTTTTCGGATTCCGTTGCAGCAACAGGCTCTTTTTGGAGTCCTATTCCAGTAAAGAGAACCGAAATTGCTTTAGCGACTTTGTCGGGGTCTTCCGTAGGATAAACAGCTGCTGAAACCTTTACATTTATCATAAATCTACTCCACGATGATCTCAAATGTGATTGTTCCGGAAAGTCTTCGGTTTTCCCGGGTTTGTTTTTAACATTAACCCATCAGATTTCTTCCTGAGATGTTATTTTGCCGGATTTGATTTCAAATAATTACTCAAAACATCATTAACATCTTTTCTGAAGGTCTCGAGAGTGAAGTTATTTTCGATTTCCACGTTGGAAGCCTCGATAGCTTCTCCCATGCCCCAGCTGAGTTCTCGTTCGTCTCTCTGGCGGAGACCGTCGATACTGTTCATATCATCGCTTCTGCCTCTTTTCTGAACCCTGGAAAAGCGAACCTCAATGGGAGTGTAAATGGAAATCAGGATAAAGCCTTCTCCGAATTCCTTCCTGAAGCACTCCACTTCAGCAATCCCACGCACACCGTCAACAACTACAAGTTCCGAGCCTGTTTCCCTGATCTGAGAAATACAGCGTCTGGCAACGGCATCCATGCCTTCACATTTGCGAAGGTCCGTTGCAACCTTTCCTGTATTGGAATCATCGGGTTCAAGCCCACGCTTCAGTACTTCCTTCCGGATCACGTCACCCATAATAATAACAGGAATGCCCATCTCAGCAGCAATCCTGGAAGCTTCGGATTTTCCCGAAGCTGGCATGCCTACAAAAGCTATTATCTTCATCAAAAATTACCTTTTAAACCTGAATCCTGGGATTTGAATTATAAGCCTGAACTGATTTGAATTATAAATCTGAGTTTATTTGAATTATAAATCTGAGATATAAATTTTAGTAGAAAACCTCAGAAATCTCAGTTAAAATCTCGATAGAAACTTAATTTTGTAAACTCGATTTGTAAGTTAGAATCATTAACTCCGTATAAACTTGAATAATATTGATCTGTACATAACATATGAATTATGATATGATCCTAGTCAAACCACAGGATCGTATATATTATTTCCTGAAAAGCTGAGGCTATTTCTGAAAGATTGAAGGAAAAATTGGAAAGGCCAAATCAGGAAAATAATCCGGACAAATAATCCGGACTTTATGAGAACATCTTGTTGAAGACGGAAGTTTTGAAATCTACAAGAGGTTTAAGCCTGTAGTCTTCAAGAAGTACCTTGCGAGTGTTTTCCACAGGCACGCTTAAAGAAATTTCTTTTGTCCTGCCGTAACGGCCCTTGCTTACCACCACGGCATTCACAATGCCCAGCATGTCGAGTTCTGACATAAGATCGGTGACCCTGCGCTGGGTAAGGATATCCACGTCAATGTGATGACAGAGCTGGCGGTAGACGTTATACATCTCCCCGGTTGTGACGTTTTTGCCTTCTCTTCCCCGGCTCCTGAGCAGGATGATGCTGTAGAGTACAAGCTTGGACTGGGTGGGAAGAGTCCTTACAACTTCTACGACACGGTCGATTTCGATCTTTTCCTGTGCGCGCCTTACATGCTCTTCAAGAACCTGAGGCTGATTTTCTCTCTCTGCAATTTCACCCGAAACGCGCAGAAGGTCAAGGGCCCGGCGGGCATCGCCGTGTTCCTGGGCTGCAAAGGCTGCACAGAGAGGGATTACCATTTCGCCCAGCACTCCGTCGTTGTAAGCCATTTTTGCCCTTTGCTTCAGGATGTCGCTGATCTGCTCGGCGTCATAGGGAGGGAAGATCAGTTCCTCTTCGCCCAGGGAACTTTTGACTCTGGGGTCCAGAAACTCCGTGAATTTGAGGTCGTTAGAAACCCCGATCATGCTGACCTTGGCTTTCCTGAGGTCGGTATTGATCCTTGATAGGTTATAGAGGACGTCGTCGCCTTTCTTGATCAGCTTGTCAATTTCGTCCAGAATTATGATAATAACCTGATCTCTTGCATCGATTGCTTCCTTGAATTTCATGAAGACCTGATCCGTGGGCCACCCGGTCATAGGGACCTCTTCTTCGAAATGCCTAGCAAGGTTTGCAAGAAGCCTGTACTGAGTATCGATTACCTCGCAGTTAATATAAACAACAGAACAGAAAATTGACTTGTCTTCGCTTACCCTTTCAAGTTCCTTTCCTACATATCTGGTCACTGCAGTTTTTCCTGTCCCTGTTTTTCCATAAATGAGGACATTGGAAGGGGTCTCTCCCCTGAGTGCGGAAACCAGAATAGTTGCAAGACTGCTTATCTGTTCGTTCCTGTGTAATAACAGGTCCGGTGTATAAGAAGGACGAAGAACCTCTTTGTTTTTGAAGATTGACTTTCCGTCAAGTAATTTTTCGAATAAGCCGTCTAATGATTGAGCTTTTATCATGAATGACCCTCTTCGTATAAAAGTTATAAAAACACAGATGTAACGGATTGAGCGGATTTATATGAACAATTAATATGTACGTTTAATACACAGACAATATGTACACTTAATACACAGACAGAGTGTGCAAGTTAGTAGCAAATCAAATAAGTTTAACGAGCTTGCACGTGCTTTTTCCTTTTTTAATCTTAAATTTTCAACCTTAATTTTGAAATTCCGTTATTCAACCTTATTTTTGCAATTCCTTTTTTGACCCGTAATTTTTAGTTACATTTTCAACCTTATTTTTGCATTCCTTTTTTGACCCGTAATTTTTTTAGTTCCTGCCTAAAGAATCATATCATTAATTTTCCATTGGTACAATGATCGGGAATCTGCAAATGTTTAATCTAGTTTTTGAAAGAGTTTTTGAACCATTTTCATTATTTTGAAGTTAGTATTTTTCGAAGTTAGTATTTTTCGAAGTTAGTATTTTTCGAAGTTAGTATTTTTCGAAGTTAGTATTTTGGAAATTCAGAAAATTATACAGATAGATACCTCAGACTGAATATCTTGAACTGAATATATTAAACTGAATATGTTAAGGCATAATACCATCCAGACATGGAAAAGATATGTGTGAAGGTATAATTGTTAATTTTCAAAGTGTCTTTTGCTCTTGATTCTCAATAATTCTTGAAACCTGGTTTGTTATTTCGTATAATTTTGATAAGTCAAATCCTATTAATGAGAGTTCCACAAAGAGAGATGGATAGATAAATGCATGTTTCTTAAAGTTAATGCCTGAAATTTTTGTTCCCAATAGGCTGGAGGTAAGCTGAAGAGATGGTTGCGCACTTTAGGGTATCTCTTAAGCTCTGATAAATCTGTATTCGGAATGTTCTTTAGCTAAAATTTTAAATGAAAATTGTATATAAACATCTGATTTAAGGGTATATTTGCAGTAGATGCAATGGAAGTACACGGTATTAATAGTTATGGTGAGGACCCCTTTATTTCCACTGGAATGGATATTTACCTTAAATATTCTCTGAAAAAATCGACATCATGGAATTCAGTTTTAAAAAAATTGAAAAATTAGAATTCCAGCACCCCTGGAGGTCAGTTTTAAATCCCCTTTTTCTAATGGAAGAAAATAGGAGCATTTTAGACTCCATTACTTCCATTGAACCCCTAAAAATATTTATTACCAGATAATATAGATAAACAAAGAAATGACTTTACTGAAACGAAAGTGGATGTATTAAAAATAAGAACAGTTTTGATGTGAGAGAGATCATTGATAACAAAACGGTTACCAAGAAAATATAGATAGTTTGACTGGAAATGAGGAATAGATATCAAAAGTAACTATATTCATGGAGTGTAAATACATAAAAAATTGTCTCTGTTTATACGTTAACTTATAAATTTTATGTTAACTGCATATTTTTCAAAGTCCTATTGTTTTTCTAAATGTTTTTTTTAGAACTGTCAGTTTAGTTCCAGAACTGTTGATCTAATAAATTGTTGATCTAATAAACTGTTGATCTAATAAACTATTGATCTAATATTATCTACTGACACTATCCACTGACACTATCTGCTCCAATTGTACTATCTACTACAATTTCACTTATCGACTTACTGAAAGAGTTTTTTAAAGGAATTTTTGAAGAAAGAAGTAAAAACGGTAATACTCTTAATAATTTATTAAAAGTACCGAAGTAAAACGAACCGTTTTTAATATCTGAATAACAAGAAGGTATCTATGGAACTGCTGTAAATAATTATATTTTATAATATAAATGACCCACTATAAAATTTTAAAATATAAAATACGTCTCTGAAATATATGACTCTAAACATAGCTGCCAACAGATTGCTATAACTGGCAAATTTGCAGATAAGCAGTGTTAAAGGAAGTAATGATAACGAAGTAATCTTCCTGGCAAATATGCTCCTTGCGAAAGCAACGTCACTGCATAAAACTACTGATTTACAGCTGTGGAAATGGAGAAGCTTGAATTAAATGAACCTGTGAAAACACAGGATATTTGTTAACACAGGATATTCATCCGACATAAGAAACTAACAAAAATCTACAAAAACTGAAATTTTGCTAAAAAAGATTTTTACTAAAAAAAGGAGTTAAACAATGGTACTGGATAATTTTAGTATTGTACTTGTTTTCGCAGTATATCTGCTTTTCATGATAGCTATCGGAGTTCTCTATTATCAGAAAACGGAGAATCTTTCAGATTATATTTTGGGAGGAAGGAAGCTAAACAGCTGGGTTACTGCGCTTAGTTCACAGGCATCGGATATGAGCGGCTGGCTGATACTGGGAGTACCAGGGTACGCTTACCTGTCAGGGATGGAATCTATCTGGTTAGCAATTGGGCTGACTGCCGGGACCTATCTGAACTGGAAATTTGTTGCAAAGAAATTGCGCCAGTATACTGAGATTGCAGGCGATTCCATCACAATTCCTGTGTACTTTGAAAACAGGTTCAGAGACAAAAGCCATTCCTTAAGAATTATCTCATCCATTTTTATTCTGATCTTTTTCCTTCTTTATACTTCCTCAGGCCTTGTCGCAGGTGGAAAGCTTTTTAATACTGTTTTTGGAATTCACTATCAACAAGCCCTTCTCATCGGTGCACTGGTAATCATCAGTTATACGTTTCTTGGGGGTTTTATGGCTGTCTGCTGGACCGACTTTTTCCAGGGCATGCTGATGGTCTTTGCCATTGTTTTTGTACCCCTTGCAGTTTTAAAGGGAATGGGAGGTTACGAGTCGACCGTGAGCCTGATTGAGAGTATCGATCCTCAGTTACTTAATCCCTGGACCGCCCTTGCCGGTGGTTCAATCCCTCTAATCTCAAACCTGGCCTGGGGCCTGGGATACTTTGGTATGCCACATATTCTGGTCCGTTTTATGGCCATAGAATCCCCTGAAAAAATCAAAAAGGCAAGAATTATTGCAATGGTCTGGGTCACTATCTCTCTGTTTTTTGCCGTAGCAATCGGGATCATCGGAAGAGCTTACCTCTATCCTGAGTTTCTGGGAGATGGGGGAAGTGAAACTATTTTCATGGTAATGGTAAACAACACGTTTACTCCGATAATTGCAGGAATTTTTCTTGCGGCTATCCTTGCAGCTATTATGAGTACTGCCGATTCCCAGCTTCTTGTAGCTGCTTCTGCCTTTACTGAAGATATCTACAGGATAACTTTAAAAAAGAATGCAGGAGAAAAAGAGCTCATCTGGATGGGCAGGTTTGCAGTCATTCTAATTTCAGCAATTGCCTATGTAATAGCAAGAGATCCGAACAACTCGGTCATGGGACTTGTCTCATATGCCTGGGCAGGATTTGGAGCTGCCTTCGGACCTGTTATCCTCTTCTCTCTTTTCTGGAGAAAAACAACCAGGAATGGCGCACTCGGCGGAATGATTGTCGGCGGACTCGTGGTTATCATCTGGAAGCAGCTCTCAGGTGGAATTTTCGACATGTATGAAATTGTACCCGGCTTTATCCTTTCATGCATAACACTCTACACCATCAGTATTCTGGATAAAGAAGGTCCTGCAGAAGAAATTCTCAAAGAATTCGACAGCGTAAACCATATAACCCTTCATAGAATGTCAAGCCACAAAGAAGACATGATACCAGTGGAAACGACACCCCCGGAAAACTGATCTCGTACAATATGAAAAAACATAATATGAGAAACGTTTCCCATAACCCGGGAAAACACTTCTTAAATCAAAAATATAAGAGTAACCGCCAGCTCCCCTGGCAGTACCTCTTTTCAAATGAAAAATTCCCTTCTTTTTATTCCTTCGATTTTAGTATCCTCTTTTGTTTTCTCTTCATCTTATTTTTTATTTTCATCCTGAAGAACTGAACTGAACTGATGTACGGAGATAAAAAGCCAGTTTAGGTTTTGGAATTTTGAAAAAAGCCAGTTTAAGTTTTAGAATTTCGAGATCTAATTTTACTTTTAAGATGTAAGTTTGTTACCATTCTCCAGTCATTATGGCCGTTAATTTCCTGAAAGATTGAGATTCTAAAACAGAGTATAAAAAGAGTAAAAAAGAGTAAAAGTGAGTTCAGAAGTTCAATTATTAGAATGAACATTTGAAAACAGGAGTTTTGCATCAGAATTTTAGAAGTTAATTATTTTCGAAATCTCAAAGTATCTCAAAGTTAATCTTCACTCCGTTTCAAAATTGAATTTCAAAATTGATTATTGTGAAATATTCTTATTTTTAAGGAAAATTCTGGATTGGATATTAAAGGAAAAGTTTAGACCCCTTTATTTCTACTGGAATGTTTATATAACCCCCGGACCCTATGGTTTCCAATGAAAGGTTTTTGGGATTGTACAGAACAAAATAAAAAGTGGTTTTATTTTGTTATGGGAACAAAATAATGTTGTTATGTTATAACATTAAATGTATATATATTTTGTTATTAAAGTTCTATATTTTGAAAAAGAAAAAACATAATTTAATTTAAAATTCGATTAAAATAAATTTATTTTTTTAAACTCACTCTATTAAATTAACCAAAAAAAGCTGGACTTCAAACCCCAATTTAGATCTCCAGTAGAAATAAAGGGGTCTCTCTCTAATCTCTCTTGAAAGCCATCAAAGCCTTTCTTGAAAGCAAAATAACTTTAAGGTTAACTTATACTTGATAAATTATCAATTATTTAAACATCAAATAAGTATCAATCACAAAATCAATCTAGAAACCAATCTTTCTTTTTTCTTTTCAGTTCTTTTTTCTGTTTTTCAATTTGTTTAATTTGTTCAATTATTCCGTTATTTCATTTTCTTTTAGCTGGATTTCTTTTCGTTCAAATTTTTTTCAAATCTAGCCAGAATTGCCGGCTAATTAAGGCTTTATTTGTTTTTTTGGAAGTTAGGGAGATGAATTTTTTTAGGTTTATTCCATAAGTATTTTAAATAAAACTGGTTTTACTTTACCTGTATGAATGAGCAGGGTCTTTCTGAAAAAGAGATATTTTCCTATCTGGAAAATGCGAAGTCAGAAGATACGGATTATTATCGGGTTTTAAGTTCAATGTGTACTCACCCTCATAAGATCGCAGCTGAGGCTAACAGGCTCTTTATTGAGGCCAACCTTGGCGATCTCGGGCTTTTTGCCGGAGCCCACAGGCTTGAACAGGAGGTTGTCAGGATGCTTGGAGAGCTTCTCAACGCTCCATCGATTGACGTTCCTTCCGGAGGTTCCTGTGAGAGTTCGGTTTGTGGCTACCTTACTACAGGAGGTACCGAATCCAATATTCAGGCTGTAAGAGGAATGAAAAACCTTGTAACCGCAGGAGAAGAAGGGCTTAAAGGAACTCTAAACATTGTAATTCCCGAGTCGGCGCATTTTTCTTTCGATAAGGTTGCAGACATGATGGGGATAGAGGTCAGAAGGGCTTCTCTGGATTCGGAGTTCAGGGTTGACCTGACCTCCGTTGAAAGTCTTATTGATTCAAACACTATGGGACTTGTAGGGATAGCAGGAAATACCGAATTTGGCCAGATAGATCCCATTGACAAACTCTCGGAAATAGCGCTTGAAAACGAGCTTTTTCTGCATATCGATGCGGCTTTTGGAGGTTTTGTAATTCCTTTTCTCGAAAAACCCCAGCCTTTTGATTTTAAAGTACCAGGCGTTACTTCGATTGCCATAGACCCCCACAAGATGGGCCTGTCCACAATTCCGTCAGGAGCTCTGCTTTTCAGGTCCCCTTCTTTCCTTGATTCTCTTAAGGTAAACACTCCATACCTTACCACAAAGTCCCAGTTCACACTTACAGGCACAAGGAGCGGAGCTTCAGCTGCCGCTACCTGCGCTGTCATGAAATATCTTGGTAATGAAGGTTACAGAAAGAATGTGCAGTATTGCATGCAGCTTACCGAAAAACTGGTCGCAGAAGCTCGAAAAATCGGTTTCGAACCCCTGCTTGAACCTGTCATGAACGTGGTTACTCTGAAAGTCCCGGACCCTGACCTTGTCAGAGAACAGCTGCTTGAAAGATTCGGCTGGAATGTTTCAATTACCCGTACTCCGAGAACCCTCCGCCTGGTTCTGATGCCGCATAATACTCCAGAAGATATCGAAATATTTGTAAAGGATCTTAAAAAAGTGACATCAGAAATTTAAAGTAATTACTTTTTTATCCCCAAGATGATTACTTTTTTATCCCTAAGATGATTGCTTTTTTATTCCTAATGTGATTACTTTTTTATTCCTTTCTGTTTCCCTTTTTCCGTTTTCAACTTTTCTGGCGGTTCCGATTAATCGGTTGATACTGTTAGATATTGAAATTTTTTACTACATTTTACTTCCTGGTCTTTATTTTGGGTCTTTTTCTTCTTTCTCTTGGGTCTTTTTCTTCTTTCTCTTGGGTCTTTTTCTTCTTTCTCTTGGGTCTTTTTCTTCTTCCTCTTGGGTCTTTTTCTTCTTTCTCTTGGGTCTTTTTCTTCTTCCTCTTTTTACTTTGTAAGACCGTTCTCCTGCGTTGAGCGTGATAAAAATGACTCAAAACAACAAGCGTGACAAAATGAATCAAAACGGTTAATGACGTTTTATGGGTTAGAAAGATCTATAAATTGAATTCATAAATTAGATTCGGGGATCCTTTCCTATTTAAGGCATGCAAAGATAATTATACTATTTAAATTAATATAATGCATACTTCTGGGTACACGACAGTTTCCGTCCCTCGAATCAGGTTTAATGGGTTAAGAGTAAAGAGTAATAAAAAGTAATAGAAGTAATAAGCTAAAATTAAGAAATAAAGCAAAGATTTTGAAAAGCAGTTTAGCGGCTTTCAACTCAGGTTTAGCAACCTGTCACATGTTTATGTAGTCTGTCAGCCTATTTCAGATATGCATATCTTTATGTCACACGGCTTATTAGCCTGTTTTAAATATATTTCAAATTACAGTCTGATTATAAGATCTATCAAGTATTTCACGTATAGTAAGTATTTCACGTATAGTAAGTATTTCACGTATAGTAAGTATTTCACGTATAGTAAGTATTTCACGTATAGTAAGTATTTCACGTATAGTAAGTATTTCACGTATAGTAAGTATTTCACGTATAGTAAGTATTTCACGTATAGTAAGTATTTCACGTATAGTAAGTATTTCACGTATAGTCCGTCAAGTATTTCATATATCTCATCAAGTGTTTGTATTAGATAAATAAAGGGGGTACTTTACTTTATGAAATCTGCATTGAAAATCGGAAGCATAATGGGCATACCTATCAAACTGCACATCACTTTTCTTTTGATACTTCCCATTTTTGCATATATCTTTGCAATCAATCCATACCCTTATGGCTTTCAAGGGGTTGAGCCGCCTGCGACAAAATACGCGCTTTCGACCCTGACTGCAATCCTGCTTTTTGCCTCAATCCTTGTACATGAGCTTGCACATTCCTATCTGGCAATGCGCTATGGAGTAAATATTGAGAGCATCACACTCTTCCTTTTCGGAGGAGTATCTTCAATGGAAGAGATGCCAAGGGATCCCGGACAGGAAGCAAAGATGGCTTCCGCAGGACCTCTAACAAGCCTGATTATAGGCGGCGTCTGTCTGCTAATATATGGAAACATAATTGCGCCAAACTCTGCACTTTCTGAAAATCCCGTTTTTCTGACAATCTGGATTCTTGGAGCCATGAATATAATTCTTGGAGTTTTCAACCTGCTACCCGCATTCCCGATGGACGGCGGCAGAGTACTCCGTGCTTTCTATGCCAGAAGAATGTCTTATGTCAAAGCTACGCAGAGTGCAGCTGCCGTAGGGAAGTTTTTTGCCATCCTGATGGCGATTTTCGGAATTCTTGTAGGAAACCTCTGGTTCCCTTTGATTGCTCTCTTCATTTATGTTGGTGCATCCGAAGAGGAACGCTCCACCCAGGCATCCGTAACTCTGGAAAATGTTCTTGTAAAAGATATAATGACAAAAAGTGTAGTTACAGTGCCCTCTTCCATGAATATTGATGAGCTTGTTCAATTTATGTTTGAGAAAAAACATATGGGTTACCCTGTGGTAGACGGAGGCAGCCTGAAAGGGATTGTGACTTTTACCGATATCCAGCGTGTTTCCACCCTTGACCGCCCTGTAACCCGCGTCTCAGATATTATGACCCGAGATATCATATCCGTTCCTTCGAACGCTCAGGCAAGTGACGCCCTCAAGCTAGTTACAGCCAGGAACATAGGAAGAGTTCTGGTCATTGATAATGGGGATCTTATAGGAGTACTTTCCAGAACAGACCTTGTCAGGACCCTGAGGCTCAGATCTGAATGATGTTCCCAGAATGCCGCTCCCAGAATAATTCCCAGAATGTGCTCCCAGAATAATTCCCAGAATGTGCTCCCAGAATAATTCCCAGAATGTGCTCCCAGAATAATCCCCAGAATGCTGCTCCAAAGATTCCTTTTTGGAACTATCATCTGGGATTTAAAATATACATCTTAGAACGTGTAATTAAAATGTGTAATTTAATATCTTTGAAGTACAGTTTATTCTACAAGGTATAGTTTTATATCTTTGAAGTATAGTTTGGTATTCGGGATTATAATTAGTTATTTCGTTGTATGATATAATTTGTCTTATATTCAGATCCGTATAAATTGACTATGTACGGATCGGTCATGATGTGCAGACGGCTTTGGTGTAAAGATCGGCTATATACCATATCGGTTGCGACGTATAGGTTGGCTATGATGTAAAAATTGGCTGCGATGCAGGTTGGTTATGTATAAATTGACGGTTTACAGATCAGCCATTTTACGGATCAGTTATATAACATGTGTAACTTATTTAATGTGTATAGTTTAATAATACCATGCATTAAATTACCTGTATACTCAAACCATTCACTTAATATCTTCGAATTGGCAGCGGTAGGCGTTATTTCTAATCTGCCGCAATAGAGAGACTGATAATGGACAGGTCTAAAATTACAGATTCTCAGGACAAGGATCCTGAATACAATTTTCATAGTTCATCTCAGGAGTCAATATACTCTATGGACAAACTTACAACCGAATCCGCGGAAGATAATGTTTCTGTCGGAAAGTCTAAGCTTTCTGATTCTTCAATCAACAAGCCAGAGAAGACCGGAATTTCTGTACCGTCTCCTGTAGCAGAAGTCGGAAATACCGAAGTGAAACTCGATATAAGTTCCGAGCTTATTGCGGAACCTCTTCCTGATTCAGCTTCGGAACTTTTAGTTCCTTCTTCTTTCCAGCCTCCAGCTCTGGACGGGAATAATCCGGCTGCCCCGTTTCAGCCTTCAAAAGTTGTGCTCATAGGTACGGCTCACGTTTCGGAAAAGAGCGTGGCTGAAGTCAGGGATGCTATAAGGAACCTTAAACCTGATATTGTAGCTGTTGAGCTCTGCCGGGCACGTTATGATTCTCTGAAAGGAAACATCCCGGAGACTAATCAGCTTCCAATAAAGGAAATTCTCAGTGAAGGAAAGGTATACTATTACCTGGTTCACTGGCTGCTTGCCTATGTGCAGAAAAAGATCGGGGAAGACATGGGTGTAAAACCCGGTTCTGAGATGCTTTCCGCAATTGCGGAGGCAGAAGCATCAGGAGCCAGAGTAGCTTTAATTGACAGGGATATCCAGGTGACGCTCCAGCGTTTCTGGGGCCGCATGAAATTCGTGGAAAAAATAAAGATGCTCGGTTCTCTCGTAGGCGGCCTGATAGGAATAGGTGGGTCCGAGATCGATATCGATCAGATCACTCAACAGGATGTGGTCACAGCCCTTGTCAGTGAGCTCAGAGAATTTGCCCCAACTGCTGCTGAAACTCTCATAGATGAGCGTGACGCATACCTTGCAGGAAGTATTCTCAGGGTGGCGGCAGGTGGAAATAAAACTATTGTTGCGGTGATCGGAGCAGGACATAAGCCCGGAGTAATTAATTACCTGAAAAACCCAAAGAGCATTCCTCCACTCAGCACTCTTATGGAGCTTCCTAAAAAACGCATTGGAATCGGCAAAATTGTCGGTTTTGGAATAGTTGGGCTTGCAATTCTGGTTTTTTTGTTGCTTATAGCATCGGGTACTCCCCTAAAACTCCTTTTAATAGCTTTCGTATGGTGGTTCCTCATTAACGGAATCCTGAGTGCAGCCGGCGCCCTGCTGGCGGGAGGACATCCCTACTCTGCCCTTACTGCCTTTTCAGTTGCTTGGTTAACCTCGCTGAACCCCATGATGGCTGCAGGCTGGTTTGCAGGTCTGGTAGAAGCAAAACAGCGTAACCCTACCACTGACGACATTAAAGCCCTTGCAGGGATAGATACTTTCAAAGAAATGTTCAAAAACAGGTTCATGCGTGTCCTTCTTGTGGCCAGTTTTGCCAATATCGGAAGTGTGATAGGTACCTTCCTCGGGGCATATGTAATGATACAGGTTACTGGCCTTGACCCGCAGGACCTTCTTCATTCCGGGTTCAGCGCGCTAGGACTCTAATAGGACAACAAGTAGTTCTCTAAACAACAAGTAGTTCTCTAAAATAGTTCTCTGGTAGCGGGATGACATCTTTGCTTTCCAGAGTTTTTTCCTACTTATACTTCTTCAGGGCCCATTTTTTTCCGTATTTTTCCTGATGGCTCTTCTTTTCCAGTCAGCATTCTTTTATGAATCCACTTTTTCGAGCTCACAATGTTCTTTCCTGAAAAAATTCCTTGTAGTGCATACAACCCACTTCCGATGCAGGATAAGGTGAATGAGCACCAGAATTATCATCAGGATTCCGATTCTGCTATGTATCCAGATCCAGGTAGCTTTCGTCAGCCCCATGTACACAATATATCTGCCCCTTTGAACTCCCGAAGGTATAAAAAAATACATGAAAAGCCCTGTACCTGCGACTCCGAAAAACAGTGTTGTAAGGGCAAGGTCTATCAAATAATTGGTTTTTTGTCTGTTCATGTTTCCCCTCTCACTTTGTTTCTCCGAATTTGAAAAGTAACTTTCTTAATCAGAAAAGTAATCCCCTTAAAAATAGACTTCTAAAGAATGGACTTTAAAGTTTACTTCAAGCTTACTTTAAGCTTAGTTTAAGCTTACTTTAAACTTGCTTTAAGCTTATTTTAAGCTTACTTAGTAAATATTTTGCCGAAAGTAATTCAGTTTGGAAAATAAAAAGGTATGTGACAAGAAAATCTGTGATAAAAAAGTACGAGAGAAAGATGGAGAAGTATGTAATAAAAAAGTACGAGAGAAAGATGGAGAAGTATGTAATAAAAAGGTACTAGAGGAAGACGGAGAAGTATGTAATAAAAAGGTACGAGAGAAAGATGGAGAAGTATGTAATAAAAAGGTACGAGAGGAAGACGGAGAAGTACCTGATAAAGAGGTTATGAGAGAAAAAAGAGAAGTACCTGATAAACGGTGTGAAAAAGACATATGGGAAAAAGGGAGATAGACTGATAAAAAGAATTTTTGAATTCAAAAGAACCGGTGGAGTCTGAAAAAAGGAAATAGAACTGCTAAAAAAGAGAATTTTTGAGCTCAGAAGAGCTCGTGAAGTTTGAACTGGTACTTACCCAGTTTGCCGCCGTAGTTCCCTGCGGAAATCTTCTTGATTCCGGGGACAGTAACTGCAGCTTCTATTCCAGCTTTCATGGCTGCTTTTATGCTTGCTTCATCAAGTCCGTTGATAACGATTTCATAAATAGCATTGACATCTGCCGGGACTTCAGTGTTTTCTACTTTGTCCTTTATGGAGGGGCAGAACTTTTCATTTGCAGTAGCTTTCAGGAATTTGTACTTGTTTGCTCCGGATTTGGACCCGCTTGCAACGATGCCTCCGGGGAAGGGGGTAATTGTGCCTTCAAGTTCTGCAATTGCGTCCACGGCAGCTTCGGCTGCAGTCAGGGCGCTCATCTGGGAATCTCCGAAGATAAAGAAGTTTCCGCCTGCAATTCCGGCTATGGCTCCTATATTGTCTTCGGTCACAAAGTCTCCTTCCATGATCGGGACTTTGTATACTCTGCGGCCTGCAACCTGGGCTTCGGACTCCATGCCGTCTCCGAAAAATTTCAGTTTAAAGCCAACATTAAATTGTTTCTCAGTATCAGGCAGCCCGTTAAAAACTGCAGTTGTAGGAGCTGTAAGTACGCACTGCCCTATCCTCTCAAGGAGCTGTTCTTCGAGAGCTTCGTATTTGAAAGTACAGATCTGGATATAGACTCCAGGTCTTCCGTCGGGGGTCTCGCTGGGGCTTGCGAACCTTTCAATTCCGGCCTCTGCAGGGCACATTATAACTGATGTCCCAAAGCCAGTGGCTTCAGTGGCTGCTACCTGTGCCCAGCGTTTAGTTACTGCTGTTATGAGCACTCTTGCAATCTTGATCGGAAACGCTTCTGCATACGTATCTTCAATTTCTACTCCGTTGATTTCCATGAAAATCCCCTATTTACTTTTCGTTATTAATTATTCTGATATCCAGGCTTGATATCTTACTATAAGTTAGCATATTTTAGCATATTCCAGTACAATCCAGTACCAGTACAATTCAGTACCAGTACAATCCAGTATCAATTTTGTCCAGCACAGTCCAGGCATAATACATTATTTTTTAGCCTGCTTTAGATATTTTTTAACTATTTATGCTGTGTTCGGATTATCTGTGCTATGCCGGTTGTTCATGCTTGGCTGGATTGTTTATGCCTTACAGAAAAAGTCACATAATCGCAGAGTTACTTAATCTCAGGCATACACTTAAAGTTTTGTGGTACTTTTAATTCTCTCGGGTTTAATTAATCGGTTTAATCGATTAGCTAATGAATGTCTATTATAATATTTATATCAAATATATAATTTTTCAAGGAAAAGAAATTAAAAAAAGTTGGATGGTATTTTAGAATGAATCGGAAAATACGTTACGCAGCTAAAACATAAAAAGAATCAGGAAGTACGTATGCCGGCCAAACCATAAATAAACTGTAAAGACCACAAATAACTTGTAAAAAGGATCTTAAAAGAGAAGGGCTTCGTTGCTCTCAGATTACTTTATCCCCTCTTAGAATTGTCTTTATAAGGAGATCGCCAGTAAAAGTATCGAATATTATTGTGCGTCCGTAGTTTTTCCCTGTATCTTCAGCTATGATTTCGACTCCCAGTTTTTTCAGGGTTTCTCTTGCACTCTTAATGTTTCTCTCACCTATATTCATACGTGAGTTTTCGAACATGCTTGCCCCCCCGACAAGTTTTGCTTCAAGTTTTTTTCTGGAACCTCCGTTTTTTATTATTTCGGCCACAAGGTACTCTATCCCTGCGTCTGTAAACTTGGCGGGATTATCCTTTATCCCTGCTCTTTTTATATTCGGAAGCATAGTATGGAGAAGCCCTCCTATTTTTTCCTGCCTGTCATAGAGGGTTACCCCTACGCAGGAGCCCAACCCGGAGGTTTTAATTTTTACAGGGCTTTTAACTATTGCATAGTCTCCAATACCTACCATAACTATGCCTGATTCTGCCAATATGTAAAACCTCCTTATTGTTTGCTTATTATCTTTATAATCTGCTATTTATGTTCGGTAAATCAGGGATTTTGATTCGTTAAAGTATATCAGGGATTTTTGATTCGTCAAAGTTACCAGGGATTTTGATTCTTTAAATTATATCAGGGATTTTGATTAATCATTGAATTAATTCTTTTTAATAGACTGTCCAGAGATTCCGGGTCAAGTAAAGTTAGTATGTTTCCTTTAATTTTCTTTTCTTTTATCAAAAATTCCGCATCAATCATAAGTGCGAAATCTGCTATGTACCCTATCTCTGTGACTGCCGAATTGAAAATGGCTCCAGACATATCATATGTTGCACAGGGTATTGATATCGAAAGATTAAGTTTCAGAAATTTCGCGAGGGAAGTTACGTAGGTCCCTGCCAGGATGTGGCTGACTTCTTCAATTATAGACAGATTCATAGAATCGGTCAGATTTCCTTTTCTCTCTTCACCCGAAAGGCTAAGACAGAGGTTTTTTGCGCTGTTTCCAGGGAAAAAGACGAGTATATAACCAGTAAGATCCTCTTTGATACGCATCAAAGTACCCAACACCGGGGACTCTGAAAAGCCTGCTATTTTCGGTATATCTTCGATTAACCCAAATTTTGTATCGAGAACTCTGGTATAGACAATACCGTTTACGATCCTGGAAAGAGAAACTGCTGAGTTTCCGATCCCTATGTTGCCTATCTCTTCCAGCGCTCCGTATTCAAATTCACTCAAGCTTCTGATTTTTTCCATGAATGTCCCCTTTCATTCTCTTCAAACCTTTTAGACTTTTATATTTTTCAGGTAACTCAGACTTTTCAGGTAACTCAGACTTTTCAGTTCTTTCAGATCTTTCAGGTTTTCAATTTTCTTGTCTTTCAAACATCTTTAAGCATTCTAAGTTTCTTTTATATACAGACGTTCTCTTGCATTGTAAGGCTTAAAACGATTTGAAGCGGTTCCCAGTAGTGTTTCAGCTTTTCCTATCACAAAAAACCCTCCTCTGTTTAAAACCTGATGAAAATTAAGCTGCAATTGTTCCTGAATTTCCTTTTTAAAGTATATCATGACGTTTCTACAGATTATAAGGTCAAAACGATTTGCACAGAATTTCGACATCGATTCCGATAGCATATCATGCCTTTTAAAGCGTATCATACTTCTTAGCTGCTCGGAAACCTGATATGTCTCACCCTGCTTTATGAAATAGCTTTCTTTTAGACTGGCATCCACATTTTTAAGCACATTTTCCCCGTAAATCCCTTTTAGGGCTTTTTCAAGGCTTGAATTGTCAATATCAGTACCTAAAATACTTATTCTATACCTGTCGAAGTCTCTCCCGAGAATTTTGTGCAGCAAAATGGCAAGAGAATATGCCTCTTCTCCTGTTGCACAGCCCGCACTCCAGATACGGATCGATTTTATCATGGAATCCGATCTGGATCTTATAAGAAAGGGGATAACTTCTTTTTCAATTACTCCGAAAGTTTCCGGGTTTCGGAAAAACTCACTGACGTTTATGGTAAGGGCTTTAACAAGATATTCATGTTCTTCCGAATCCTTTTTCAATACCCTGAGGTATTCTTCATAATTCTCCGAATTGGTAGCTCTGACCCGGACATTAATTCTACGCCTGAAATGGGCTTCTTTATAATGCTCACAGTTAAAACCAGTACTTTCCGTAACCACTCTTTTTAGCAGTTCAAATCCCGGGTCCTCCTCGAAATTCTGGCCTGCCTTATTTCCTTCTTCATTTGATTTTATTCCTTTTTCATTTGATTTTATTTCGTTTTTATTTCTCTTTTCATTTACTCTGATTCCGTTTTTATCTCCTTTTTGATTTGATCTTATTCCTTTTTTGCTTTCTTTAACTCCTTCTTCATTTATTTCTACTCCACCTTTATTTATCTCCATTTACTTTCTTTTAATCTGAAGCATTCGCTTTCTTGTCGGCATTTACCGGAATTATCAGTTCCTGAATAAGATTTCAGATTATGGAGTTAACGTCAAGAATTAAAATGACACTCCCGTCTCCCAGAATTGTTGCTCCCGCAAATCCCCGGGTTTTTTCCAGCAGCCTGCTTTTAAAATTTTTTATGATAACTTCCTGCTTTCCAAGCAGGGAGTCCACAACAAGTCCCATATATTGTCCGGCTTTTTCTACTATAACAATGACAAGGTTTTCTTCTTTCTGGACGGCAGGTAACTGGAACAGCTTACGCAATCTAAGGAGAGGAAGCGCTTTTTCGTTTATCACAATAACCTCTTCACCCCTGATATGCCGGACTTCTTCTTTCTTGACAGAGATACTTTTTGCTATGCTCGTGAAAGGAATCGCATATCTTTCCATTCCGACTTTCACGAGCATAGCCTGATAAAGAGCAATTGTTATGGGAAGCCTCATTTCAAACCTTGAGCCGAATCCGGGGTTCGATTCCACTTTAACGGAGCCTCCAAGCCGTTCAATCCGGTTCTTTACAACGTCCATCCCAACCCCTCTGCCCGAAAGATCTGTTATCGTGCTGGCAGTAGTGAATCCGGGTGCAAAAATCAGCTGTATTGCTTCTCTTTCCGAAAGCTGTTCAGCTTCATCTCTCGAAATGAAGCCTTTTTCCAGGGCAGCTTTCAGGATTTCTTCTGCGTTTATTCCTCTTCCGTCATCTTCTATTTTGACAAGAACGTAATTTTGCTGTTTTGAAGCCGTAATCATTATAGTACCGGTTTCCTCTTTCCCTAGCTCCACACGTTTTTCGGGAATTTCTATTCCATGGTCCACCGCATTTCTTAACAGGTGCACCAGAGGATCTCCGATTTCTTCCATAATGGCTCTATCGAGCTTGATTTCTTTTCCCCTGATCACAAAATTAATTTTTTTATTTTGCGCCCTTGCAAGATCCCTTATCATCCTGGGAAAAATATTGGTTATATGATCCAGAGGAACCATTCTTATCTCTAACACTTCTTCCTGAAGTTCCCTGGTTAGTTTCTGGAATTCGGAAAGTGCGAGCTCCAGGTCCTTTGATTTAGATTCCCCCGTAAGCTCTTTTACCCTGCTCCTGTTAATTATGAGCTCGCCCACAAGATTCATCAGCTTATCTAACTGTTCCGTACTGATCCTTGAACTCTGTATTTTTGGACTCTGTGTCTTTGAATCCTGTATTCTTGAGCTCCGTATACTCTTTACTTTAAAATCCGGTCCAGAGTCAGTATATCTTTTCTTTTCTTTTATTTCTTCATTTATACTTTCGAGTTCCTTATCTTCTATACTTTCTATCTTCTTTTCGTCTTTCTCCTTTTCTTTTCCCTCTTCTTCTCTTCTCCCTTTCTCTTCCTTCTCTTTTCTCTCTTCTTCTCTTCTCCCTTTCTCTTCCTTCTCTTTTTCCCTTTCTTTTTCTTCGTCTTTTTCCTCTTTCCTCTCCTCTTTCTCTTTTTTATCTTCTTTTCTTTCTTTTGTTTCTTTTTCTTTTTCCATTTCTACTTCTTTTTCTTTTTCCACTGCCGCTTCTTTTTTATCTACTTCTTCTTCTGTTTTTATGTCTGCAGAAAAGGAATCTGATTCAATTTTTCGAGAGATAACTTCTTCTGAGGGATTATTTACTGCCCTGAGAATGTTCAGAACTTCTCCGGCATCAGGATAAGACTTATCACTTTCATTTCTATCGTTTCTTCTCTCTCCGGTTTTACTTTCTACACCCTTGCAGACATTTTCAACAAGCCCTTCCAGAGCATCCAGGCATTCGAAGAGAATATCAATTAAAGAAGAGTCAAGAGTCAAACGCCCCGCACGGAACCTGTCAATCAGGCTTTCCATCTCATGTGTTAGTTCGACAATCTGCCTGAACCCCATTGTCGCAGCCATGCCTTTGAAAGTATGGACCGCACGGAACATTACATTCATCTGCTCGATATTTTCAGGATCCAGTTCGAGCGCCAGCAGGGAATCGCTCATTTCTTTGATGTATCTTTCAGATTCGGACCTGAAAATGGCCATATACTTTGACATGTCCATGATTTTGCCTGCCTTTTATAACCCTGAGAGCTATCTGAATTTCCGATAAATTCTGATAAATTTCCGGTAAATTCTGATAAATTTCCGGTAAATTCTGATAAATTTCCGGTAAATTCTGATAAATTTCCGGTAAATTCTGATAAATTTCCGATAATTTCCGGTAAATTCTGATAAATTTCCGGTAAATTCTGATAAATTTCCGGTAAATTCTGATAAATTTCCGGTAAATTCTGATAAATTTCCGATAATTTCCGATAAATTCTGATAAATTTCCGGTAAATTTCGGTAAATTTCTGGTATGTAAGAAATTATTAAATTATTCTACTTTAAGTTCATTCAGTTATTCTGTTTTTTACTTTAAAGTTCATTGAATTATTCTAATAATTTCTTCAGCCATTCTATTCAGAGGGAGCACTAGATCCGCCAGGTTTCGCCTCACAACCTCTCCGGGCATGCCGTATACCACACATGAACTCCGGGCTTCTGCGATTACTCTGCCTCCCATTTTTTTAATTTCCTCGGCTCCAGCTGCTCCATCGCAGTTCATTCCTGTAAGGACAAGGGAAATAACTCTGGAGCCGTAAACCGGGGCAATTGATCTGAAAAGTACGTTTACCGAAGGTCTGGACCCCAGTTCTTTAGGGCCGCAAGACAAATGTACTACTTCTTCAAGGCTGTTCACTTTATCTCGTACAATTTCCATATGATAATTCCCCGGGGCTATGAGCACAGTTCCCTCCTCTACTCTATCTCCTTCCCGTGCTTCTTTTACCCGGAGAGCTGACTTTGCATCAAGCCTTTTGGAAAGCGATGCTGTAAATCCCGGAGGCATGTGCTGTACTACAAGAACTGCAGCCGGAATTTCGGCGGGAAGTGAGCCAATTAGTTTTTCCAGTGCACGTGGTCCTCCTGTGGACGCGCCTATCGCCAGTACATTTCTTACGGGGGCTGCCTTTTCCGGAATTCGGTTTTCTTTCACCTCATCTTTTTCGGGATTCAAGGGTTCGGAATCTCGCATGCACCCCAGATTTTTAAGGTTGGCTTTGGAAGCTGTCCTGACTTTCCTGCAAATTTCCTCTGCCATCTCGGGAATGCTCTGGCTGAGGATACCTGAGGGTTTTTCGATTACATCCACTGCCCCGTATTCAAAAGCCGTAAGGGTGATCTCTTCAGCTCTTTCTCCCAGAGCTGACACTATAACTACGGGAGTAGGCTGTTCTTTCATGATACGGGCAAGGGTCTTAAGGCCATCAAGAACTGGCATTACATTGTCCAGAAGTACTACATCGGGCCTAAGTTTCCTGACTTTTTCAAGACCATCCTTTCCGTTAACTGCCGTTCCGACAACCCTGATCTTCGGATCTTCGTTGAGAATATCGGAAAGAACCTTGCGGATTAAAGCAGAATCATCTACTATGAGTGTGCGGATAGTCATCTCAAGCACTTTCTTATTGAATCACTTTCTTGTTGAATCACTTTCTTGTTGAATCACTTTCTTGTCGAATCGTTCAATTAAAAATCGTTTTTAAAATTCGTTTTATTTAGCCCTGGTGTTTGATTCGGTCCGTTTATCCAGAATAGTTGTGTAGTTCAGAAAAATCCAGAACGCAGTTATGTAGTCCGGAAAATAACTGTTTAATTCAGTAATCGAATACTACCAGAAAGTAATCGTTTAATCCAGTAATCAAATGCCAGCCAGGAAAGTAACTTTTCATTCGGTAATTCGCTATAATCCAGAAATAAGCTATTTATCCATGATTCGGATACTTTATTTAGAAACTGACGTGTGACTTAAACTCAATTAACTTAATTTAGTTAATTTGGTTCAGCAATTTTTTTTATTACATCCAGCATGCCATCGGGCTCGAAAGGTTTCACTATAAAACCCATGGCACCTATTTTCATAGATTCCGTTATCAGGGCCTGTTGCCCAAGAGAAGAGCACATTACTACTTTCGCATCAGGGTCCATTAAAAGAAGTTTTTGCAATGCCTCTTTCCCATCCATATCTGGCATTATTATATCCATCAACACAAGATCAGGTTTGACCTCCAGATATGTCTGAACCGCTTCTTCCCCATCACCTACTTCAGCAACCACCTCGTGTCCGTGCTTTAAAAGAATGTCTCTGATCACCATTCGCATAAATTCGGCATCGTCCACGATCATTACTCTTGCCATTGATTTACCTTCTCTATTTTTTTTGTTAAGCAAGTGACAATATCTTAAGTACGGTAAGTGACAATATCTTAAGTACGGTAATCCTTTTACCATTTGTGCTGTCACTCGAAGATTACATTGAAGCTATCAATCAAGGAATCCCAACTGGATTTTTTAATGAAAAATTCCTTGAAGCAGTCAACTGAAGGATTCATGCTAAAGCTATTGATTCAATAACTTCTATCAGAATACGTATAGGTTAACATAATGGTCGACGCAAGTTTTTTTGCTAACGTATGCCTTTCCTGTTAATGTGAAAAAATATATGCGAGACCTGCTATATTAAACTTTTTTAATTATCTTTAGCAAATTATATAGCTTTAAACCCGTCTCAATTTTGGAATGTTTGCACGTTAACAAACAATCTGTAAAAGTTATGTGAACTTGTAAAAAATATGCTTGATCCTCACAGAGTCTGCCATGTACGAGACTACTGTCGATGGTTTGACAGAATTTGTTTTTCACTTCAGGTTAAATTAACCCTTATAAAATGAGTATATGCGCAAAAGAGGGAACCTGCATTGTTTATATATATAATAAAACAGTAGTATATATATTAATAAATAACTTTATATCCTACTGGAGATTCATATATCTTTATTAAGTCGGGGAATTTACTGCGATCTGTATATCGTTATACAAAGCATCAACACTGGTAACTGAATATCTTCTTTTTGTCACTGGAATCCAATCTTTCTGGTGTTAAAATTTAGTTGTGAGTGTTTGAATGCCAGATTATAAACTCCAACTAACTGCATTCAAAATCTTACGAACCGTGTCGAGAATTGTAAATAAAGATGGTATTACTTGCATGACTTGCGATAATTAAGCCTTTTTATCTGTTCCGACAGCAAACATTATTTCCCCAAAATAATCCCCCTGTAAGAGCAATAATTCAGTAAGAAAAGTACCTATGGAAGAAAGACCTCATTCCGAGACCTCTATAAAATGATCTCATTCCGAGGTCTCTATAAAATGATCTCATTCCGAGACCTCTACATAAGGATCTCATTCCGAAAATTCTTCAAACAAACACAGGAGTGATCGAATGCCTGAAATCCTGATCGTTGAGGATAACCTGCTTAACCTTGTTATTGAAGCTGACCTTCTGAAATCCTGCGGATATGATCCGAAGAAGGCAAAAAACGGCTTTGAAGCGTTGGAAGTTCTCAGTAAAGTTAAAGTTGATCTTGTACTTATGGATATGGAACTTCCAAAGATGCATGGTCTTGAATTACTTCAACGGATAAAATGCAACCCTGAGACAAAAAGTATAAGAGTTGTTGCCGTCACGGGACATTGCGATCCTGAAAGTGAACAGGAATTCCTTAAAGCCGGATGTCATGCTGTCCTTCCCAAACCCATAAATTTTGATGTTTTTGGATCGCAGGTCAAGGAGTTTCTTTCAGTAACGAATTCTTCTCGCTGAATAATTCTCCTCGTAGAATAATTCTCCTCGCTGAATAATTTCCTTCACTGGATTTTTCCTGAAGGGTATATCCAGAAGGAGGATCCTTGACGAATGCCGGCCCTCAGGTTTTCCTATTATTTGAGATTCTTATTCTTTTTAAGAATCAGAAAATTTATGAATCCTTAAACAATCTATATTGAGTACTAGTTGGGAAATCTGGATAAGACCTTTACTGGCGTTTATATCCTTCTGTTCCTTTCAGCAGAGGCTGCTGTGAATTATAATGCAGTTCCGGGATAGAAAGGGCAGAAAGCCGAAGAAGCTGGAAGCACGGGTGAAAAGATGTACAAAAGCACAAAGATAGGGCATGTGGTGATAGGATTTGCCCTTCTCCTCATTTTGATCTTTTTTGTAGGTTATACAGGTTATCAGGGTATGACCGAAGTCGAGAAGAAGAGTCGGGCTATCCAGAATATGACTTTTATCATGAATAACATGCAGGAAGCTCTGCAAGCAGAGGAAAGCTATGTTATTCACCGCGATCCAGCTTACAAAGAAGAAGTTTATCACTATCTCGGTCTTGTACCCACACAGGCGGCTATATCCAAAGAAATATATATAGGCTATCTGGACCCTGTGAACCGCGACAGGATGGATTTTGTTCTTTCAGCTTCGAGCAATTTCAGTGAAGCTTTTAACAGATATGTCGAAGCAGATGACGAACAGGCAATCGTAAGAGATAAACTGGTCGCCGATAGTGAAACTCTAATAACAAACGCAGACAATCTTTCTAAAAATCAGATGACCCAGTACAGGGAGGAGTTCGAAAGCGGATATTCAAATGAAACTCTCGAGCGAAAATTCTCCAACGCCGAAAGTGCTCGGAGTATCATTGTATTGACAATGAACGCCAGAAATGAATATCAAAATTATGCTATGAGCCCTGGTCAGCAATATGCGGATAATTTTGATGCTTTTATGGAAGATATTATCGAGCTCTCTACAGACTTGAACGGGCGAATGGAAAGGCCTGAAAATATTGCTCTGGGAGAGGAAATACTTACAAGTGCGGAAAACTTCCAGGCTGATTTCGAGCAGTTTAAGGTTCTGGAAGAAAGAAAAACACTTGAAGAGGAAAATATGACAGCTATAGCTGCGCAGGTTGGAGAAGTAGCTACGGCTGCCAGTGCTGACCAGAAAGAGAAACTGGACGCGCTGATCGTAAACTCCATAAATCAAATCTTCCTGGTAACTTTTCTTTCAATGCTTATTGGTGCGTTACTTGTTTTTGTGATTTTGAACATCTACAGAAAGCCTATCTACGAACTGCTTGAAGCTGCCGACAGGATCTCTGAAGGAGACCTTGATGTTGATATTAAAGGCTCCTCCAGAAGTGAGATCTATCAGCTTTCAGAGGCTTTTAAAGCAATGGTTGAAAACCTGCGCAGCTTGATTAAGGAAATTCAGGAAGGTTCGCTGCACCTTGCAACCCTTTCGGAGGAGATGTCTTCTTCTTCCGAAGAAGTGGCATCCGCATCAAGGAGAATTTCAGAAACCGCAGGTGAGATCTCTAACGGGGCAGAGATGCAGAGCACAAAAATCATTGATATAACTCACGCAATGCAGGATATGACCCACAACATCCAGGAAGTTGCGGATAATACCCATAAGGTTTCTAAAAGTACAAATCTGGTGAATGAGACTGTCGGTAATATCGGAAACGTTTCCCGAGACGTCCTGTTGAAGATGGACCTTATCCGTTCTTCTGTTGATGACACTGAAATTGTTATCAAGGAACTTGACTCAAAGTCTCAGCAGATCAATGAGATCATAACGCTGATAACCAGAATTGCCGACCAGACCAATATGCTTGCCCTGAATGCCGCAATTGAAGCCGCAAGGGCAGGCGAACACGGCAGAGGATTCTCTGTTGTAGCCGATGAAGTCCGCAAACTTGCTGAGGAATCCGGAAGTGCAGCCCAAAATATCTCCAGACTTATTGATGAGATCCGGGAAAGTATAAGCGATACAGTAGAAAGCATAGAAGCAAGTAAAAAGAACGTAAAGAACGGTTCAATATCGGTTAGCGAAGAAGTTGAGATGGTTACGGGGATCGTCTCCACGATCAATGAGATCACGAATATGATCGAGGACGTTGCAGCTGCTACGGAAGAACAGTCCGCATCCATCGAAGAAATTACCTCCACGCTGGAAGATATATCCTCCATATCGGAGCAGTCCGCTGCAGGAACCCAGGAAACTGCCGCAGCTCTTGAAGAACAGAGTGCCTCTATGTCCGAACTTGCCGGCATGGCGAATGATCTCTCTTTGCTTGGGGAAAAGATGAAAAAAGCCACCGAAAAATTCAGGCTCGGTGATTCGAGAGGCGAGCCGGAAAATCGTTCTGGCTAACTGCAGTTGTCCGGTTACGGTTGACTAACTACGGTTTACGGTCGACTAACTACGGTTTACGGTTGACTAATCACGGTTGGCTGAATATTGCTGGCTAACTACGGTCGGATAAATAGCCGGTTAAAATCCTTAAATTAGCCCTGAGGAATTGAAATGTTTGAGGAAAAAGCAGAAAAGGAAGATTCGTCTCCCTCTAAGGATTTGCTTCACTTAGTAGTTTTTGAACTGTCAGGAGAGGAATTCGGGGTCGATATCATGCAGGTCTCCGAGATCATGCCGGTTTCAAAAATCACCCGCGTTCCTCAGGCTCCTGAATGCGTAAAGGGACTAATTAACCTGAGGGGAAAAATTATCGTAGTAATAGATCTCAACAGGCGCCTCGGTTTCAGTCCAAAAGAAAGTGACAGCCTCTCCAGAATTATCATAGTGGAAGTCAGGGATACAATGATAGGCATGCTTGTAAACTCCGTAACCGGGGTGTTGAAACTGCCTGTTTCTTCTGTTGAACCGACTCCAGACATGATTAAATCGAAAATCAACGCAGAATATCTGACCGGAGTAGGGAAAAAAGGGGACCGTCTCCTTGTCCTTCTGAACCTTGCAAGGGTACTCGGAGAGGAAGAAATCGACGAACTCAGCCAGCTTTCTTCTGCTCCATCTCCTTCTTCTGAGCAACTTCCTGAGGAGAATATTTAAAGCTTATAATAAGATCTAAAAATTTATAGTAATATATAACTGATGAAAACTTTCCATTGTCGATAATTCTTTGTTTACGGTTTCAGAAGAATTTTATAATTTGAGAAGAGTTTTATAGTTTCAGAAGAAATTTAGACAAAGATGCATCCTGCCCTTATTTTTCTTTTTTCCCTTATAGCCATACTGCTTCTTACAGCAAAATTCAGGCTTCACCCTTTCCTTAGCCTTGTTCTCGTATCTCTTTTCACAGGAGTGCTTGCGGGAGAGCCTATGGGTACAGTCGAAGCGATAACTAAGGGGCTTGGCAGTGTTTTTTCCCGTTTTGCTATTATTATCACCTGTGGGAGTATCATCGGACTTTTGCTCCAGAAGACCGGTGGAATGTCTTTAATAGCTTCTGACATTCTGCGCTTTTCCAGAAACCCTCTGCTTGCCCTGATCATTCTCGGTTTTCTTTTTTCCGTGCCGATGATGTGCTATATCCTTGCTTATGTCATCTTTATTCCGATAGCAAAAGAGTTGGCTACCAAACTTAATTACCCCTTCATTTCCACTGCAACCTCTCTTGCACTCGGAGCCGTTGCCTCATTTAATCTGGTGTATCCTTCCCCTGTAATTATTTCGGCAGCAGACGAACTTTCGGCAAATACGGATACACTCATTCTTCTGGGGTTTTTTATTGCTGTCCCGACTTCTACTGCAGGTTATCTCTATGCCAGAAAATTGGGGAAGACTGAGCCCCCTAGAGTTTCTGAATATTGCAATCAGGGGCGCGTTAAGCCAGGATTTACTGAAATTACGGTAACAGCACAAAAGGAGAAGGCAGAAATAAAGGAGAAGGCAGAAATAAAGGAGAAGGCAGGAATAATACAGGAAAAAGGTATCGAAGTGCAGGAAGATAGGGTACAAAGAGAAGACGGATTGCAAAGAAAAGAGGGAGTGCAGGAAAGAGAAACTAAAAATCCAGGCCGGTTTGAAGCATATGCACCAATCTTTCTTCCTTTGCTTCTGATCATTTTGCAGGCTGGATTTGAGCATCCCCACCCTCTGTTTGCCTTTCTGGGAAACCCGAATGTTGCACTCCTTATAGGAGTTCTTCTCTCCATTTTTTCCGGCAGAGTGCTGGAATCTGGAATTGTCAGAACCCTGGTTGAAAGAGGAGTAAGGAGAAGCGGTGTTGTTCTTCTTGACCTGTGCGGCGGTGGAGCTCTTGGTGCAACTCTTGCTATGACAGGGGCAGGAGAAGCCCTTGGCAGGTTTTTCCTGCAGATCAACTTTCCTCATATCCTTGTGCCTTTTCTTGTCGCAGCAGCCCTTCAAACCGTACAGGGGTCAAGGGTTGTAACAATGCTTGTCGCACCGTCCCTTTTGCTTCCTCTGGTTCCGGAACTTGGGCTTCCCGCGGAAATCCTGATTCTTTCGATGGCTTCAGGCACATTCTTGTTTTCACATGTCAATGATCCATTCTTCTGGATTTTCGGGGAGCTGGCAGAACTTGAACCCTCCGAGGTTTTCAGGTCAAATACGCTCGGAAACGCTTTGATGGGCGTGGTAAGCTTCCTGCTTGTTGCGGGGGTTCATCTGTTCTTTTATTAATTTTTTCTTTTATTGAATTATTTTCATGTTTTCTTCTATCGAATTATTTTCATGTTTTCTTCCATTAAATTTTTTCATATTATCTAATTTTGATACACTACAAATATCAATCTGTTATTTGGCATATGACAAATAATAAATATTAGTTTTTTATATTTCTCTATATGAATGAGCAGAATTATCCTGATTTTACTGGCCTCGAACTCTCTCCGAGAAAGGTGGATTACCTCAAGTTCATTCTTGAAAAAAGAGGCACTGTAAAAACTACTGAAATTTCCTCCTGTCTGCAGGTTGATCCGTCAACAACAAGCAAGACCTTAAATGAACTTGCAACTGCTGGATACCTGAACCATGTTCCGTACAGGGGTGTGAACCTGACAGAAATGGGAAAGGAATATGCAGAATTTCTTGTTCGGAGGCACAGAATTTTGAGTCTTCTGTTTACCCATTACGGGCTCTCGACAGAGGAAGCATGTGCCGAGGTCTCCCGCTTTGAATCTTTTGTTTCAAGGGATGCGGTAAACAAAATCTGCAACTCGATGGGCCATCCGATGGTCGGCGTATGTGGAGAAATCAGTCACGAGAAATGCCTTCATTTGGAGCATTATCATTGAAGAAGCATTATCATTAATTTCCAGCACAAATGAAGAGTTGAATAAATCCTTTGATTCAATCCTTTGATTCAAGCTTCTGATCAGGTTTTGAATCGAATTTGGATTGTCTCCAAAAAAATCTCATATATCTATAAAATTCTTGAATATATACCAAATTTATCTCGTTTCCAGGTTTATCCTGCTTATATCAACCTCATTCCAGAAAAGGACTGAAATGAAATTGATCGAAGTAATGAAGCAAAAACAAAAGTGAAAAACAGGAGTTCAATTATGAAATTAAAAATCATAACTATATTGGTACTTTTGGTCGTTGGTCTGAGCATTTTTATCAGCGGCTGTACAGATTCCGGCAATTCCGATGAGAACGAGACTGCGGGACAGGGAGCTAAAGCGTCGGGAACAGACGAGCCTATAATAGTTGCCGTAAGTGTTGTTCCCCAGGCTGAATTTGTAGAGAAGGTCGGAGGAGACAAAGTAAAAACCGTTGTTATAATCCCATCAGGTGCAGATCCTCATACTTATGAACCTTCTCCAAAGGAAGTCCAGGAAATTAACAAAGCAAGCATGCTGGTAACAGTCGGGGTTGGTATGCCTTTTGAGGAAGGCTGGATTGACAATTTCGAGTCCACGAATAGTAACACTCTTATCGTAAATTGCTCCAAAGGGATCGAACTGAGAGAGCTTGCAGAACACCATCATCACGAAGGAGAGGAAGAAGAGGAACATGATGAAGAACTTGAGGCCGATCATGAAAACGAAAGTGATGGGGAGCATGAAGAACTGGATCCTCACATCTGGACATCTCCTGCAAACGCAAAGATAATGGTCGAAGATATTTATGAAGGGCTTGTAGAGCTCGATCCTGAAAACGAAGCTTACTATGCTCAGAACAGAGATGCCTACCTTGAAGAACTGGACGCTCTGGATACAAGAATTCGGGAAAAGCTCGAAGGAAAAGAGGAAAAAAGTTTCATGGTTTATCACCCGTCCTGGGGATATTTTGCCGCAGATTACGGGCTTACCATGATTCCTGTCGAGATTGAAGGAAAAGAGCCGAGTGCCCAGGACCTTGCGGAGCTGGTGGATCTTGCAAAGGAAAAGAATGTCAAAGTCATCTTTGTCCAGGCTCAGTTCAACACCCGGAGTGCGGAAGTTTTAGCTCAGGAAATTGGCGGCGAAGTTATAGCTGTTGACCCTCTCGCGAAAGATTACATTGCAAACATGGACAACGTATCCGATGTCTTTGCCAGAAACCTTGTGTGAGATCGTGTTTAAGTTCTCATTCAGGCTCTTGTTAGGTTCTTGTTCAGGTTCTATATCTAAATATAAAAAGAACCTAATTTGGGGTAAGATAAAAACGATGGTGAAGGAAAGGTAATGGAGAAGGTTATAGAGTTAAAGGATGTCTGGGTCCGCTACGGAAACCAGACAATCCTCGAAGCCATAAATCTGGAATTAACAGAGCCTTACGGGCTTCTCGGGATTATTGGACCCAATGGTGGAGGAAAGACCACATTTCTCAAAGTGCTCCTCGGGCTCTTGAAGCCCTACAAAGGAAGTGTGAAACTCTTTGGGAAGCCTCCGGAAAAAAGCAGAGACCTTGTAGGGTATGTCCCTCAGTACAAAGGTTTTGATTTTGATTTTCCGATTAGTGTTTGGGAAGTAGTCCTGACAGGCAGGATGAGCCATACGGGTTTTCTGAAAAAGTACAGTGAAGAAGACAAAAAGGCTGCTGAAGAGGCTCTGAAAACAGTGGAGATGTTCGACCTGAAGGACCGGCAAATAGGCCAGCTCTCGGGTGGGCAGCGGCAGAGGGTTTTTATTGCCAGGGCTCTTGCAACGAACCCTAAACTCCTGCTTCTGGACGAGCCTAACTCCGGGCTTGATCCTCACATGCAGGACGAACTCTACCGGCTTCTGGACCGGCTCAAGCATAAAATGGCAGTCATTATGGTCACGCACGACCTCAGTGCAGTTTCTGTCTATGTGGACAGGATAGCCTGCCTGAACCGCACGCTTCACTACCATAACTCGAGGGAAATCCCTGTTGAGGACCTGGAAGCCACTTACCAGTGCCCTGTCGAACTGATTGCTCACGGAGTGCCTCACAGGGTGCTGGAGCAGCACAAAGGGAGTTCCTGAAGCAAAGGATTGGGTCTGAAAAACAGTCTCTTGAGGAGAAATGAAAAATGTTTGAGCTTCTGCAATATACTTTTATCCAGAATGCCCTTATAGCCGCAATCCTTGCAAGCGTTGCCTGCGGAATCATAGGTGCCTTTGTTGTTGTCAAAAAAATCGTCTTCATCAGCGGTGGGATTGCCCACGCTTCTTTCGGAGGTGTCGGGCTCGGTTATTATTTAGGGATCAACCCCATGCTCGGAGTCCTTCCCTTCAGCCTGTTATCCGCTCTTGTCATGGGTATCGTAAGTAAGAAATCTAAAATTCCGGAAGATAGTGCAATAGGTATACTCTGGTCTCTTGGAATGGCTCTTGGTGTTATTTTTGTCTATCTGACTCCCGGATATGCTCCGGACCTGATGACTTACCTCTTTGGAAATATCCTTACGGTTCCCCGTTTTGATCTGTACCTAATGCTGGTCCTTGACGCCGTCATAGTGGGCGCTGTCTACCTGTTCTATAAGGAATTTCTCGCTTTATGCTTTGATGAAGAGTTTACAACTGTACAGGGTGTCCCGACCGAAAAGCTCTACCTCTTCCTGCTCTGCATTATTGCTCTTACAATTGTTGTCCTCATCAAAGTCGTGGGGATTATCCTTGTGATCGCCCTTCTAACCATCCCTGCCACCCTGAGCCGAAAATTCACCCATAACCTGAAGAAAATGATGTTTATCTCCACCACTTTCGGGACCTTGATCAGTGTTGCAGGAATAGGCCTTTCCTATGCTCTGGATGTCCCCTCAGGAGCCACTATTATTCTTGTACTGAGCTTTGTATACGGGCTTGTAGCTGTCGGGATGGATATGCTCGAGAGCAGGCATGTTTCAAAGAGCTGAAAACATGCCATTATTTTTTAAAGGTTTTTTGAACCTGCCGGCACCTCTATCATAAGCGCGTTTGTACAGAATCAGGTAATGTACAGAACTCAGGTCTAAGGCTCAGATATGAGGGCTCAGGTATATGTTTTACCGCTCCTCAGTATATAACACATTTAGGTAAATTTTTTGGCTGTTTTATCCCGAAATTATTTCGCGCTAAATATGTTAGTTGTAATCCCTTATCTTTTGTGAAACTTAATGGGAAAAAGATACGTTGGATCATTGCCCAAAAGTCGAAAGGTGAATCTACCTCGACTATAGCTGAGATCCAGGGGATCTCATCCCGTCGAGTTCAGCAGATCTATAAAGAATATGTTGAAACTGGTCAGCTTCCTCAAGTTGGTACTAATCTTGGACGGCCAAAGAAACCATTATCATCCGACGATAAGGAATTGATTGACCAAGCTTACTCCGCTTATAAGTTTGGAGCCTGTTACCTCGAGATTCTCATCGAAGGCGAACATAATCGTAAGATATCTCATAACAGAATCCATAACTACCTACTTAGCATGAACCTTGCCAAGGAAAACCGAAAAAAGAAACAGAGAAGAAAATGGTGTAGATACGAACGTGAACACAGCATGTCTGCTGCACATATCGATTGGCATGAAAACCCTCTGTTAGGGCTGCAAGTCTGTGCCATTCTTGATGATTCATCAAGAATGGTAATTGCAGGAGGAGAGTACGTTCATTGTAACACGGAGAACACCATTACAGTGATCGATGAACTCGCCAGAGAGTACTGGGACATATGCCCTTTAAGAGAGCTCATAATGGATCATGGAAGTGAGTTCGGAGCTCACAGGATCAATAAGGATGGTTCATGGGATAGTGAATTTAAAAAGCATATTGAAGAACTTGGAATTAAACCGATACTTGCAAGGGTAAGACATCCTCAGACAAATGGAAAAATAGAGAAATGGTTCGATACATATCAAAGGTTCAGAGGAGAGTTTGAATCATTCGAAGAATTCGTACAATGGTATAACAAGAGGCCTCATGGAGCTTTGAAACTTGAACAGTTAGAATCGCCACAGGATGCGTTCTGGAATAGATTAACAATTGAGGCAAAATTCAGAATAGGAGTCAGATTGTTTGGGTTGTGAAAACATGGACAAAGAGAAAAAGGTTTCAAAGCGAAATTATTTCAGGATAAAACAGGTAAATTTTTTGGCGGAATTAAGTTCTACCTTCTATAAAATTATATTTGAATAGTTTTATTAAGACATAATTTTATATATGGTAAAATGCAAGAAGCCTTATTGTTAAATCAAGTTTTTTTATACTACCAGGGTTACAAGGTTAACATTCCTGGAGTAAATTAGTATTAAAAACGGAATCCAAAAACGGAATCCAAAAACGGAATCCAAAAACGGAATCCAAAAACGGAATCCAAAAACGGAATCCAAAAGAGAAATCCAAAAATGGAATTTAAAAATGGAATTCAAAAACGGAGTCCACAGCACCGTGTGAGATGCCACAAAGCCGCTTCTAGTGGGGAGGCGATGCATTTGCTACAGGTTAGGGTAGCCTGCACAGTCAGATCTCACTTTGGTGCACAACCGATATACTTGCGTTGCCACCATATCAAGCCGGCAGGTGTATCCGAAAGCCACCTCAAAGAGGTAAAAGACTGGTTTAGTTCCTATAAATCAGAAACCGCCAGATCCATCTATTAAAATATAAAACCTAAAATATAAAACGTCATACCAGGGTGATAAAATGGACCGCGAGACAACCCGGGATCAAAACATTGAAGAAAACGAAACCTTTGATGGCGAAAACCTCAACCTTCCGGATATCCCTCTTCCGGAAACAGATAATGTGCTACATTCAATCCTGAACTCTTTGAATCAGAACATTGCAGACTTTTACACGTTTGTGAAGTTCAACAGCTACCTCTCTGAGGACCATCTCAACGTTGAGCTGCTTAAAAGAAGCATGGGTATTCACAGGGACTTTACAGCCCTTTTCCTGCACACCAAAGAAGAACTGGTATTTACCTACCCGGAATTCGTAGAAAAGATAGAAAAGCTGCTGTTTAAAGGGGAAGTGGGTACCGACTGCATAAAATACACACACAAGGTATGCAGGTCAATAAGTGATTATAAGATCGCTCTTCACAGAGAAGGTTATTTGCCAGACCTCAGAAGACAACTGCCCCTGGTTGACATTTAACTCTCAGGCAGCTTACTTTTTTCCATTCTTTTTCGATTGTGTTTCATTTCCATAATTCTCCTTTTTTTGTCAAAGTCTAAAATTTTATAAAATTTATGTTTTGCATACCTGAGTTTTATAAGATCCAATCTTTGTAAATTTAAAGTCGATCTTAAGCTAAAGCTTTTTAAGGAGCTGAAACCTCATTGGAAATCTCTGAAAAATATAAAAAAGCTCTTCTGCTTTTGATTTTGGTCTCATACTTCCTGGAAAATTTACAGTACCTCTGAAGAGTTATATTCAATTTTCAGTACATCCGTAGTCTTATATTTAGTGAAAGATATTTGGCGTGCAAGGCATCTGTGAAAAAAAACGGTATTCGAAAAACGGTGTCTTGAAAAACGGTAGTCTAAAAAACGGTAGTCTAAAAAACGGTAGTCTAAAAAACGGTATTCGAAAAACGGTATTCGAAAAACGGTATTCGAAAAACGGTATTCGAAAAACGGTATTCGAAAAACGGTATTCGAAAAACGGTATTCGAAAAACGGTAGTCTAAAAAACGGTATTCGAAAAACGGTATTCGAAAAACGGTAGTCTAAAAAACGGTAGTCTAAAAAACGGTATTCGAAAAACGGTAGTCTAAAAAACGGTATTCGAAAAAACGGTATTCGAAAAACGGTAGTCTAAAAAACGGTATTCGAAAAAACGGTATTCGAAAAAACGGTATTCGAAAAAACGGTATTCGAAAAAACGGTATTCGAAAAAACGGTATTCGAAAAAACGGTATTCGAAAAAACGGTATTCGAAAAAACGGTATTCGAAAAAACGGTATTCGAAAAAACGGTATTCGAAAAAACGGTATTCGAAAAAACGGTATTCGAAAAAACGGAATTTTTGAAAAACGTTGATTACAAAACGGCATTAAACAGATGCCTATCACCAATTCGATAAGTAGTTTTCTAGTTTTGTTAATTCGATGGTTTCCGCGTTTCTTAGTCTTAATGCTTAGCGTTTCCAAATAACTCTAGTTTTAGAAATATGGGTTTCGATGCATTATATACAGTTCTTAATTTTATCGTGAAGCCTTCTAAAACTAACCCCCGGGAAAAAATACTTTTATCTTTTTTCTGGCTTGCTGCCCTTTGAAGTAAACCAAAAAAATCACATTTTTCTTGAACATCTCTTTGGATTGAGAATAAAAATTAGCAAATTAGATGAAGGTTTGATTCCCCCATCTAATTGTTTTCTGGGTCGGGCTTGTTTAAAGCTTTTTTACCTGATTCTCGTTGTTTTTACTTCCTTTTATACAGGAATATTGCAGCAAGCATTCCGACTGCGCCATAAACGATTTCAAACCCGGGTATTCCTGCTTTTTCCTGTTCAGGCTCCTCTCCAAGATCTGCTTCTGCGCTCTCAGTGTTCTGGTCAAAATTTCTAACGTCAGGTCCAAGCTGCGTTTCATTGCCAGTTTCGTTCACTTCGAGATTTTTGGTAGGTTTAGGGATGATACGGGCTTCCCCGGTACCGCCATCACTGTGGTAGTGGGCTATACTAGCGTTATTACTGCTATCACTGTCGGTTGAATTAAGGGTAATCGGTTGCTGTACACTGCTGCTTTCATCAGGAAGTTCGTTGCAACTTACTATTGCCGTATTTTCGATGACCCCATCTCCTCCACCGTTACTGTCAATATCCTCTTGGGTTACCGTATAGTTTCCGAAGAAGTTCCACGTTTCTCCCGGATTCAACACTCCTGAGTCAAGATCGTCTCCAGCAGGTCCTGTCAATGTAATCATCGGGTCGTTTACCGAAACTCCTGTCAGGTTCGCGTTACCTTCATTCTTCACAGTTATCTGATATTCTATTATGTCCCCAGGTTCGTTGATTATACGATCTCCAGCTTCATCGGCTCCGATTATTGATTTATATATGAAATAATCAGGGTTCTCTCCTGTTGAATCGTCATCCTCTGTTGAATCATCATCCCCTGTTGAATCATCGTCTCCTGTTGAATCATCGTCTCCTGTTGAATCATCGTCTCCTGTTGAATCATCATCCCCTGTTGAATCATCTCCTGAAGATGCTTTTTCTATCAGTACTTTGGCACTGTCACATTTTGGTTCCAGCTGATCACAGTCTACCATTGCTACATTGTTAATGTATCCATCGCATCCCCCGTTAGTGTTTATGTCTTCCTGCGTTACCATGTAGCTGCCGGTGTATGTCCATATCTCTCCTGGGTCCAGAATATCGTCGGTATCCTTTGACTTTGTTGGCCCTGTTAGAGTTTCAATTAACGAGTCCGTAACAGTTACATTTGTCAGGTCGATGTCTCCGGTGTTTGTCACCTTTATACGGTAGGTGACGACATCTCCTGCCTCTTTTACGCTGGCTTGCGATCCCATACAATTTACGTCTGTAACGCATTTTTCTATTTCATATGCTGGACTGGGTTCGCAAGCCGAACTTACCTGTATGGATGCTGCTTCACAGTCAGATTCGGTTTCCAGCTGGTCGGAGGATGCGTTTGCTGATGTGATTTGCACAAATTGTGTCGCACTGAACATGATCAGCATCACTGAAAATATCAGCAAAAGTAGTGAATGTAACCGGTTTTTCCTCATCCAATGGGGGGTGGATATCATGATTGTTCCCACAAGGTTTGAAATATTCTTTTTCATTTATTCACTTCCAGATTTTTTTCTCTAAAATTTGAATTTATATTTATTACAGAATTAATCATAATTTTCAGAAATTTTCTACACTGCCAGCTTTTGAAAGGTTACCTGAACAGTTAGGTTTATTTTTTATAGCCATGCTGGAAACCCCCTTCCTCTCATATTCCCTTTTTTAAGATATATTTGACACAAGTTAATTTAAAAGATTCCTCTTCGATTCAGATGTTAAACTTTTATATATTTTGTTTAGAAAGGTAATATATAAAAATAGCCCCCTCTTTATTTCTTCATTCAGAGAAGGCTTGTAATTCCTTCCTTTCATTAATCCCGTAATTTACAGTTATCCCCACTAAAAGTACGGCTAAAAAACAGTATTTTTGGACCTAATTCCTCGTATATCTGTGCAAATTCTCCATAGAGTATGCTTTCTTCGCCAATTTGAATACATCTTCTATGATTGATCTAACAGATCTGAACTCTTTCCATTTGCTTATTAGCTCTTTAAATTTTGCAATTATTTCTTTGTAGATTTTTATTTCCTTTTTAGTATCTCTCTTTGAATCAAATATTTTCAGAGGATATCTCAGCATATTGAAAAGTTTCTTAAAATTACAGTTTTTCCTGGGAAAAATTAAAGGTACTACCTTGAACTCTCTGACAGATATCACGTAGTTTTCGTAAGAATAGTAACCTCTATCAGCATAAACAATGTCTCCTGCTCTTATTATTCTCTTCCTTTTCAGTTCTTTAAGAATTTCTGGATAAATTTTAGGTTCTGATGTATTCGCTTCATTAATCAGAAACGCTAATGGTTTCAATGTTTCAGTTTCAGGTGCCAGAGTCAGTTTCATGCCAATGAAAAAACCTCTATGAGTTGAATAACCCCATTTATAGTCCTTGTTCTCCAGGCTTTTCTTGGTAATCTTTTTTGCATGAAAGTTCAGGTTAAGGTTTATGTCTGTACTATCAATGATAATGCCTCTTGATCCACTTTTTCTCTTAGGACATAAATCGTTCAGTAATTCAAAAACATAGTAGGAGAATTGTTCTGGTTCATACTTACTCAGAACACCATAAATTTCATTTTCTTGGTACTGAACCTATTTTTAAAAAGTTTCTCAAGCTTTCCCTTTCTTTTAATTCTCTGATAGAATAGGAAATTTCACAGGAAAAAAACATGCTCAGAAGTACGGTTTTAATCGCAGGCACTGATTTCTGGAGGGGCAGAATGCCCCTCTTTGTAAGGATTTGCCTGCAAGGTCTCATATCAAAAACGTTTAATATTTCGGATAACAATTTCCATCTGAAATCTTCGTTTAGTGGCATAAGCGGAGCTTTCATAATATATCGCCAGAAGAGGATTGTACATCCTCCTCAATAAAATTTACGATTTTTGAAGGTCTTAATTAGATTTTAAATCAAAAATAAGACGTACTTTTTTTGGAGAAACTATTATATGGCTTAATTAGCAGAAAAAAGGGAAATAAATTCCAGTTAAATAGTGAGTTTAAGAGGGCCCTAATATAAAAAAGAAAGGTGGAAGTTTAGTTTTCACTGAAATCTACATTATTCAAGCTCTTTATGAATTAAAACTCTTTATTTTCTTTTTTAAGCATTTTTAAGATTTTTTTCATTCAATCTTTTTTCTAATGTATCCTATTTTTTGGCTCAAATTCTCTCAATTTAATTCATATTGTCTATGGAGAAAAAAAATAATTTTTTCCGAATGAAGTTTTCAGATTTTAGTTTTAAGTTTTTTTGCAGTTTGTTAGCAATCTATGTTTTAAAAGACTGATATCTTGAGAAAAAGTCAAAATCTTTATTTAAATACTCAACAATGTATAAAATTAGGAAGAGTTAAGAGGAAGAAGTTTAGAATAGTGACATCTTTAAATTATTACCCTGGAGATCTAAAAATCTAAACGACCCGCAAAAGTCTAAAAAGAAAATAAAAGAAGAATAAAAAAGTAGAACTTCAGTTTTTACTGAAGTCCGTAGTGTTTTATGTTCCAGTCTGCAGCAGCCTGGATCTTTGCGATTTCTTCTTCGCCGCCTTCCATAGTGAAAAGGTGTTTGAACCGCTTCTGGGCTCTGAGGTATTCCTCGACTGGCCTCGGGTCCTTGACTTTTCTGACCTGGGTGATCTCACCGTTTTCCATTTCGTACATGGGCCAGAGGCAGGTCTCGACTGCGAGTTTTGCAAGTTCGATGGTCTTGGAGCCATCGAAACCCCAACCGGTTGGGCAAGGTGCGTGGGAGTGGATGTAGGTGGGGCCCACAATTTCGGTAGCTTTCTTGACCTTCCTCATCATGTCCCGCGGGAAGCCGATTGAGGTTGTGGCCACGTATGGAGAGCCGTGCGCTGCCATGATAGCCGGCATATCTTTCTTGGGGCGCGGGTTTCCAAAGGAGACTTTACCTGCGGGGCTTGTCGTTGTGGAAGCGTCGAAAGGAGTTCCGGAACTTCTCTGGATCCCGGTGTTCATGTAGGCTTCGTTGTCCACACAGACATACGTAATGTCGTGGCCCCTCTCAAAAGCACCTGAAAGGGATCTAATTCCTATGTCCATCGTTGAGCCATCGCCGCCAACTCCGATGACCCTGGTGTTTCCTTTCCTGCCGAGGGCTTTTAAGGCAGCCTCGACACCTGATGCCACTGCGCCTCCGTTTTCGAAGAGGGAGTGGATCCAGGGGACCTGCCAGGCGGATTCCGGGAAGGGTGTGGTCATAACTTCCAGGCAACCTGTAGGGTTAATCACTATCGTGTCCGGGCCTGCGCCCATGAGCATGAACTTTGCGGCAAGGGCGTCACAGCAGCCTGCGCAGCCCCTGTGTCCCGGAGCAAGGTAGGTTTTTGGTGCGGGTTTACTCATAGTAACTCCTCCTTGACGTCAGCAAACTGGCTCTCAACAGTAATACCGGATTTTGCGACCTTCTTGCTCTCTTCGATTATCTTCTCCACGAGCTGTACGGGCACATCGCGGCCTCCGTGGTTTAAGGTGTAGCCGATAATCGGAATATCACACCTGCTGTTGTACATGCAGGCCTTTGTTTCGGTGAAGAGAGCACCTTCATTGGTTCCGATGGAGATGTTCTTGTCGAGCACGACCACAACATTGGCTTTTGCCAGGGCCTTTCTGATCTGCATCTTCGGGAAGGGCCTGAAGGACCTGACTTTCAGAATACCGATCTTCTCTCCCTTTGCCCTGTACTGGTCAACTACGTCCTTGAGGGTACCCACAAGGGAGCCCATAGCCATGATTACAACTTCAGCATCTTCAAGCTGGTAACCGTCGATAAGGCCTCCGTGGTCCCTGCCAAAGATCTCTGCGAACTCTTTGGAAACGGCTTCAATCTTCGGAAGAGCTGCCTGCATTGCCTTTTCCTGCAGGTATCTGAATTCGGTGTAAGTCGAGGGGTCTGCAAAGGCTCCGAAGGTCATAGGGTTTTTGGGGTCAAGCACGTATTCCGGCTCATATTTGGGCAGGAACTCGTCAGTAAGGTCCTGCTCAAGCAGCACCACGGGTTCGTAGACGTGGGAAAGGATAAATCCGTCCATGCAGGCCATGCCCGGCAGGAGCACATCTTTGTCCTCTGCGATTTTGAAGATCTGGGGGACCATGTCTGCTGCTTCCTGGACGTCTTCGGCATAGAGCTGGAGCCAGCCTGTATCCCTCTGAGCAATTGAGTCCTGATGGTCATTCCAGATATTGATCGGGGCACTGACTGCCCTGTTTGCCACGGTCATGATAATGGGAAGCCTCATTCCTGCGGCGTTGAAGAGGACTTCGTGCATGAGCAAAAGCCCCTGGGATGTGGTTGCGGAGTATGTCCTTGCCCCGACTGCAGAGGCTCCCACAAGGGCCGAGATTGCTGAGAATTCGGATTCCACGTTGATATATTCACAGTTCGGGATTTCCCCGTCTGCCATAAACTGGGATAGGTCCTCGACAATATGGGTCTGAGGGGTGATAGGATAGGCGGAAATCACGTTTGGACGGGAGATTTTTGCTGCATGGGCAACTGCGTAGGAACCCTCCACGACGACCATTTTGGCCTTGTCAGCTGAGTTGAGCGGCATTATTTCTCCTCCAGAATCATTTCAATTGCATCTGCAGGGCATTCGTTTGCACAGATGCCGCACCCCTTGCAGTAGTCATAGTTGTACTCGAAAAAGCCGTCTTCTCTGGGAAGAACTGACATATCGGGGCACACAATCTGGCAGATTCCGCATTTAGTGCATTTTTCATAAATGTAAACAGGACGGAAATTTCTCCAGCCTCCTGTTTTATTTGCCAGGGTTGAACCCGGTTCACAAATTCCTCCGATTGGGATCTTCATGCTTCTTCCCCCCTGATAAGTTCATAGGCTTTCTGGATAGCCTGAGCGTTCTTTTCGGCTACTTTGCCGGAAAAACGGTCCTTTACGGCTTTTTTAATGGATTCCACATTAATTTCTCCGGTTGCACCTGCAAAAGCTCCCAGGAGAACAGTGTTCACAATAGGAAGGCCTATGATGTCCATTGCCACTTTTGTGGCATCCACGGTCATGACTTTTGCTTTTGTATCAAGTTTAAGGTCTTCGGGTTTTTCTTTTGTATTGATAATGATGACGCCGTCATCTTTTATCCCGCTTGCAACATTGACAGTTTCGAGCAGGGTGGCATCCTGGACGATCACGTAATCTGGTGTGTATATCTGGCTTCGGAGCCTGATCGGATTGTCACTGAGCCTTGTGAATGCCTGCACAGGAGCACCTCTGCGCTCTACCCCAAAAGCGGGGAAGGCCTGGCTGAACTTACCATCTTCAAAAGCTGCAACGGAAAGCATTTCAGCCGCAGTAACAGAACCCTGGCCTCCTCGACCGTGTATTCTGATTTCCTTCATCTGGATTCTCCTTCTTAAATGCGGTTTCAAGTTATTGTTTTTCTACTGTTTTTCCAGCACTTTTTGCTGTTTTCGGCAGTCTGTATGGCATACGTCTGTATGGCATACTTATGATTTAGCTGTCGGCACACTGCTGTTAATCGAGTTAACCTGATGTTAATCTCTATATTAATGCTTGCCAGATCAGGAACTGCGTACCTACCCTTGTACGGTTTTGTATCTGGCTTTTTCTTCAGACACCGTTTAATATCCAAAGACAGGTTTGCATGAATTCAAAGCTTTGGACGGCAAATTGTTAACCTGATAGTATTCATAATTGATGGATCATAATTATCTTGAGTGTAATATATTTTCAATTATATGTTCACGCCGTTTGGTGCCTGATAGTTCATGGATAATAGTGTAGATTATTATTAGTTTTTCGGTGAACGTCGAGAAATTCTTTATAAATACTTCTAATTTTAAATTATTTTTTAGACGTTTTATAATTATGGTTTCCAGGTTAACCTGTCTCATAATCATGTTTTTTCTCTAATCTATTGTAAACAAAGCTAAGCTCAAAAAATTGAGTATTTTTAATATTTTTCCTGACAGGAACTTCTCATCAGTTCAGTTATGGCCTTTCCGTCTTTCATGCCATTAATCTTTTCCCTTACATGCCGCGAGCCGCGCAGTCCTTTAGTAAACCAGTGTGCGTGCATCCTGAGGTTTATGGATGAAAGCAGGTTGTGTTCCTCAAGGAGGGAAATATATTTTTCAAAATCCTCAAGTTGCCTGGTCTGTCTCTCAACCTCAAGCTTTTCCCCTGTTTCCAGATAGTGCCTGATCCTTCTAAAAATAAATGGGTTTCCCATTGCTGCGCGCCCTATCATAAGCCCGTCGCAGCCTGTCAGTTCCAGAGTTCTTTCTGCCGATTCCTCATCTCTGATGTCCCCGTTTGCAATTACAGGAATCGAAAGCTCATTTTTGACAGCCCTTATCTCCATAAGGTTCGTGCTGCCTGAGTACATCTGCGATGCTGTCCTGCCGTGCACGGTCAGAGCCGATGCCCCTGCCTTTTCTATCAGGTGGGCAATTTCAAGAGTTTTTTCCTCCCTCTTAAGGAGGCGGATCTTGGCGCTGACCGGTGTCTCCAGGGCATCTGTAAGCTCTGAGATTATTGCATTGACAAGTTCCGGAGAATTGAGGAGAGCCGAACCGCAGCCAGTCCCTGTGATGCATTTTGCTGGGCAACCCATGTTAACGTCTATGACTTCAGGTCTGTACTCTTCTTCAACAAAAAGTGCAGCCTCTCTAAGTTTCTCAGGGCAACTTCCCACAAGCTGAACCCCAAAAGGCCTGTCTTCAGGAGAACTCAGCCCTTTAATAAAAGATTTTCTGCTTTCATTAAGCAGGGCATCCGCATTGATCATCTCTGTGTAGGTCAGGTCAGCTCCGTCCTGCCTGCAAAGCAGTCTGAAAGCCAGATTTGTTACATCTGCCATGGGTGCAAGAAGAAGGTTTCCAGGAAGCTCTGTCCTGCCAATTTTCAGTTTTCTAAGTTTCATGTTTCCTATGTTTTTTAAGTTTCACATTTCTTACGTTTTTTAAGTCTCATGTTTCTCATGATTTCTAGTTTTTTCTATCAACGAAAAGAAGTTAAAAGCAAGATACTCGAACCAGGATTGAAAGTCTGGTTCAGATCCTTAACGAGAATGCAAAAGTTGATTGAAGTTAATTACGGGGTTTGAGGTTAATAGGCGATTGAAGTTAATTACGGAGCTTGATTGAAGTTAAATGTGCAGGTAATGTGGTTATATAATCACAGGAGAATAATGACCACTGGTTATAATGTGGTTGTATAACCACAAGAGAATAATGACCACTGGTTATATACTGTGGAGGCGATTATCTGCTGCAGGCGCATACAACTCAAAGGGCTCATGAAAAGAGCAGCCTGACATATCCAAGGTAAGGAATCCTGTACCTTGCAACCCCTATTATCCATTCATCCTTAACAGGCACATAATAACTTATCTGTCCTTCCTGGTCATAGTGCTTGTTGGTAATAGGGTTGTCTCCTTTGGTAATGTATCCCGAGTAAGGGGCAGCAGGACCGTTTTCCCACATAGGCTCGCCGGCTTCCACCCGGTACATTGCTCTATGTATTATAGGAGTTATGCCTTCCTGCCCGTAGGGTCTATAGAGGATCACGTCTCCGTACTCCCCAAAGGTCGTATAACCTGACTCTTCCCCTTCTTCATTGGTAATAAGATCAACTCGATCGATGTTTTTAATGAAGATAATGTCTCCTACCTGCATATGTGGTTCCATACTTCCGGACTCCACTGCGACCATGGGAGTCCAGAGCCCGAACGCCAGTTTGGAAAGAACCATAAAGGCTATCAGGACAGCCGCAACCGACAGCAAATCCTTTCCAAGGGAAACCAGGAAGCTTTCTTCTTCCTGGGTACTGTTTTGTGTATTAGTGTTGCTCATAGTAAGCCTTTATTCTCTTGATCTTATTCTTCCGGTGCTGTATTATATTTCATTCGGTCTTTATTGCCTGTGCCAGCACTTCATCAGCTATGTAATTTATATTTTTGTATAAATCCCACTTTAACACTTTCAATTGTACCCTACTCTTCTGTTTTATTGTATAAGTCTTTTCGGTATACTTGCCTATACGATTTGTTTTTATCCTATATTAACTTACAATTGATCATCGGGTTATGATATTTTTATAGGCAATTATTTAAAAAATAGACTGAGATTCCCTCGAATTCGAATAAATTGTTCGGAAATCTGTTTAGAAATCTGTTTAGTAAACCTGATTATGCCGGTGCCCGGAAAAATAATGAGGTTCAGGAAATTGAGTGTCCTGAACGCCTGCATATTCAGGCCGTTTCCGGTACCCTCATATTGATTCTTAAATTTTAGAGATCGGGGTAAAAATCAGGGGTAAAGACCAGGGGTAAAGATCAGGGATAATTAACACCCTAAAACTAATTTTTCCACTGCATGGCGATCATTAATTACCGTAACTATATCCTGTTTTAATTGATATAGGGATGCGGATCATATTATATTTAATATAAAAGTTTTTCAGGCGAGTAAGGGAACACCTTTATCCATTAATTCTAAAGTGCAAATCGATACTGTCGGGCGGATTCCAAAACTGTCACCAAGTAATTTTATAAAAGTATTTTATATAATTATTAGGATGTTATCAATGATTATATTAGGCATAGGTGGCAATTATACTGATAATTGCTGGTAATATACCGGAATATGCTAGCAATTATGAGACCATGAGGAGTTCTCAACTGATTTTGAGATGAAAAAAATTACTAAAACTATATCATGTTATTTTGCTTGTATCGAATTACTTTTGTATGTTATTAGTTTTTATATTTTAAATGGGTCTTTGCCTTAAATATTTTTGATTTCAGGTTGATAAATGTCGGGTCAAACAGGTTCAACAGACCCTATCAGTCACGAATCCAGAAGGAAAGTCAGATTGAGAAGCTAATCGAGAGGTCATATCGAGAAGCCATATTTGGAAAGTCAGGTCTGGAAATCCAGGCCGAGAAAGTCAGGTCGGGATTATGAACGAAATCGATATTGTAAGGGCAGTTATAGAGGAAGGGTATCAGATAAGCCCGCAAGCCGTAGAACTGATCAAGTTAAGTAACTCCCCCAAAAGACTTCTAAAATACATTCTTTCAACTATTGATGATTGCATTTTTGTTATTGAGCCCGAACATGTCGACCTGAAGGGCTTTGAAGCTTCTACAACTGTTTCCAGGGTAACATCTGAAGCGTCTCCTGAGATAGTTTCCGGGACGGTTTCAGGTAAAATTTCAGCCCCTTCCTCAGCCCCTTTCCTGGAATCTTCAGACCCTACGGCAAAAGCTTTTGATCCTGCTCTGGACGCCCTTAAAGAACCAGGATTAATTTCAAGTGTCGAACCGGAGGTTGCTTCAACAGTTCAAGTCTCAGACTCCAATCCGGAGATCGAACCTGAAATTCTTTCTTCTCAGGGTTCGAATTCCGATTTTGATTCCGATTCAATTTACGATTCTGCTTCTGATTTAGTTCATGATCCGACTCACGATTCAGTTCACGATTCAGTTCATGATTCAGTTCACGATTCAGTTCATGGTTCTTTTTCCAATCCTGTTAGTCCCTCTGCTTCTTCAAGAAGTGTAGAAAAACCAGCTTCCTCTTTTTTCGGAAATACAGGTCCTTCTTCTGCCTCTAAAAATGCTTTCAGGCCAAATTCTCTTTTTTCAAATCAGAAAAATTCTTTTTCTCCGAGTTCCAGGGATGAAGGAGTCAGATATCTCCCGGGCCGCAACCCTGTTACCGTGCTTTCCGACATCACCGGGCATTCAACCTGTGTTGGAGAGTATATGCAGTTTGTGCAGTATTTCAGGGACAGATACAGCAGGCTCTCTGAAATCCTCCGGGGCAGGATGAATGCCCGGCCTATAGAGAGTTTGAAAAGGAGGAGTTTCCGCCGCGGATCCGACGGAGGCACTGAGGAACTGTCGATCATAGGAATGGTTTCCGACATCAGCAGCACCACCAACGGGCACAAGATCCTTTCTCTCGAAGACCCGACAGGCTCTTTTTCCGTGCTTATCCGAAATAGTGACAAGGAACTCTTTGAGCTGGCTTCGCGGCTCCTTCTGGACGAAGTCGTAGGGATAACAGGCTCGGTTACGAATGATGGAAACCTTATGCTTGCCACAAAGCTCCTCCAGCCTGATGTCCCTAACAGTGTTCAGCGCAGGACAGGAAGCCACGGAAAAGCCGTCCTGATCTCGGATGTGCATGTGGGAAGCTCCCAGTTCCTGGAAGATTCCTGGCTTGACTTCCTGGACTTTTTGAAAGGAGAATCCGACTCCGAAGAAATGCGGGAGATTGCAGCCCAGGTCCGTTATCTCGTTGTTGCAGGAGATCTCGTAGACGGCATAGGGATTTATCCTGACCAGGAAATGGAACTGGAGATTCTGGATGTCTATGATCAGTACAGGAAAGCTGCAGAGTACTTCAGAGAAGTTCCTGAACACATCCACGTGATCATAAGTCCTGGAAACCATGATGCTGTACGCCAGGCAGAACCGCAGCCAGCCCTGCCTGAGAGGATCTGCGCGGACTTTCCCGAGAACGTCACCTTTGTCGGCAACCCTGCTCTTGTGGATCTTGACGGTGTCCAGATCCTTATCTACCACGGCAGGTCTATTGACGATCTGGTGGCAAGCGTTCCCGGGGTCTCGTATCAGGAACCTGCAGGGGCAGTCCTTGAGATGCTAAAGCGCAGGCACCTTGCTCCGACTTACGGGAGCAGGGTTTCCATATCCCCTGAGAAAAAAGACTACTTTATAATCGACCCCGTTCCGGATATCATTCATACGGGGCACGTCCATACCCTGGGAGTCCAGCGATACAAAAATGTCCTGCTGGTCAACTCCGGAACCTGGCAGGCTCAGACTGAGTTCCAGAAGCGTGTAAACCTGATGCCCATGCCGGCCAGAGTCCCGGTTGTGGATCTTGCAGATTTTGACGTGAAAATCCTGGCATTTGATTGAGCCCGAGTCTGCGGGTTTAGATCCTGTTCGGGTTCAGGTCCGGTTCCCCCCGAAGTTCTCTAAAATTATTTTCCGATCCTTATATATACCACAAAGATTTAATATCCGGAAAATGCCACTTGAAGAAAGAAAGGAAGAGAAAGAAGATTTCGGAGAAAGCTTTCCGGAAATCCTGGAAGAAAATCGGAGTGAAGAACAGGGCTCTCTCCCCTTTGATATCCCTGATTTTGCGACCCTTCTTAAAAAGCAGGGCTATGCTCTCGCAGGCCGCCACTCGGCAGTAAAAACCTGCCTCTGGCTCAGAAAAGCCATGAACGACGAAGGCTTTTGCTACAAATCGAAGTTTTATGGCGTCCGGTCCCACCGCTGCCTCCAGATGACTCCCACTCTCATATGCAACCAGCGCTGCCTTTTCTGCTGGCGCCCGACTGAGGTCCCGGTCCCTGCACCCGGAGAATGGGATTCCCCTGAAAAAATAGTTGAGGAAAGCATCGCCTGCCAGCGCAAATTGATCACGGGTTTCGGGGGTTCTCCGAATGCACTCAGGGAGCGCTGGCTTGAAGGTAATGAACCCAATAACGTTGCAATCTCCCTGTCCGGAGAGCCGACCTTTTACCCTTACCTTCCTGAACTTATCGAGGAATATGAAAAGAGAGGTTTTACCACCTTTCTGGTTACAAACGGAACCGTCCCTTCAATGCTTGCAAAGGTCAACCCTTCTCAGTTATACATGAGTCTTGATGCCCCGGACCTCGAGACCTACCTCAGAGTCTGCCAGCCAAAATCGCCTGCCCTCTGGGACAGGATCAACGAGTCTCTGGACATCATGAGGGATAAATGCTCAAGAACAGTCATCCGGACCACACTGGTAAAGGGCGAAAATATATTCAATCCGGAAGGCTACGCCGAACTGATTAAAAGAGCCTCCCCGGATTTTGTGGAGATAAAGGCTTACATGCACCTCGGCTTTTCGCGCCTCCGTCTGGACCGTTCTGCCATGCCTGCCCATGAAGATGTATTGGAGTTTTCAAAAAAGCTTGCAAAACACCTGGGGTATGAGATAGCAGATGAGTCCGAAATCAGTCGGGTTGTCCTGCTCTCAAAGGACGGAAAAAAGTCTCCTGTGAAAAAGATTTCCTGTCAGGACTAAACCTTTCTTAGATAACCTTTTTTACCAGGTTTTTTACCTGACTTTTTCCTTATTTTTACTTACCTTTTTATCCAACTCTTTTTATCCAACTCTTTTTATTTTCGATTTTCACTTATCCGGTCAGTTCTCCCTTTTTTCTCTATTTTCTCTATCTCTCTTCTATCTGAAAGTGAATTCTAAAGTAAGAGATTAGTGTACAGGAATGTTTTTATAGTTAAATGAATATATAAAAAAAGTCGGGGAATAGAAACAAATATAAACCTAAGTTTCAATTAGAGTATCATCCCACAGGGATTAATCCAGTATTAAATTAAATCAAGCCGTTAATTATCACATACAGTCTGAGTAATATTATGTCTCATATCTAGTGCGATCAAAAGAATGCGAAACCTGGCGGGTTTATGCAGCATAAGAGCAAGTTTTAGCGATTTGCTGAGATGTCGGCTTCTGAAGGGTGTATTTCTCACTCTCAGGTTCTTCGTATTCCAGGCGGTTTTTGTACCCGGATTTCGGGTGAGACAGGAACTCACTGTGTGATTTATCCTTATCAAATCCTCCGGTTATCCGTTGTATGCCAACCGATACGCTAAACGAGTCCAATATGCCAAACAAATATTACACTGAATAACTAAATTTATTATGATGCCGGACTTTATAACTTTTCAGTTGAAATCATCGGTTTCAACAGAAATCTCTAACTGAACCAGATATATCCCGGTTAAACTGGACAATCTCAATACAAATCAATCTCAATACAAATCAATCTCAATACAAATCGATCTCAATTAAGATCAATTCACTATCAGATTCACGATAATCACGAATCTTACTGCTTTATTCATCGGGGAATTTTTAAAATGACTGAACAATCCGCACACGAAAAGTACGAATTTAAAAAGAAGCTTGAAAGCCTCAGGGATAAGAAAGGAAGGAGCACGGAGCTTATTTCCCTTTATATTCCTGCTGACAAGCAGATTTTCGATGTCACAAACCAGTTAAAAGACGAGCACGGGCAGGCTGCAAACATAAAGTCCAAACTTACGAGGACGAATGTGCAGGGAGCAATTGAATCTCTGCTCTCAAGGCTCAGATACCTGGATAAAGTACCTGAGAACGGAATAGTGTACTTTACAGGGGCTGTGGACATCGGAGCCAACAAGACAAGCATGGAAAGTGAGGTAATCATTCCTCCCGAACCCATTACTGTCTACAAGTACCACTGCGACTCATCTTTTTATCTTGAGCCTCTTGAGGATATGCTCAAGGATAAGAGCACCTTCGGGCTTCTTGTTCTTGACCGCAGAGAAGCGACCATAGGACTTCTGGTCGGAAAACGAATCCAGGCCTTCCGCAACCTGACCTCAACGGTTCCCGGAAAGCAGAGGAAAGGTGGTCAGAGTGCCCACCGTTTCCAGCAGCTCAGGCTCATTGCAATTCACGATTTCTACAAGAGGATAGGAGATGCTGCAAGTGAGATCTTTATGGCTGTTGATCATAAAGACCTCAAAGGCGTCCTGATAGGAGGTCCCTCTCCGACAAAGGAAGAGTTCTACGGCGGGGAGTTCCTGCACCATGAACTCCAGAAGAAAATCCTCGGGCTCTTTGATACGGCATATACTGACGAGTCCGGGCTTTCCGAGCTTGTTAATGCTGCAGGAGAAAAGCTCCAGGACCTTGAGCTTATGGGACAGAAGAACGCAGTCAGAGATTTTTTCAAGGAACTGATTGCCGATTCTGGTAAGGTAGCTTACGGAGAATCCCAGGTCAGGGCAAACCTCGAGATCAATGCAGTGGACGTGCTCCTGCTCTCCGAAGACCTTCGGGCGGAAAGAGTAACCACGAGATGCAGTGTATGCGGATACGAGAATAAGTGGACACGGCGCTGGAAACCCGGAGAACCTGCTCCCACGGCCGGTAACTGCCCCAAGTGCGGTTCTTCCCTTGAGGTTACGGACGTTATAGACGTTGTGGACGAATTCTCAGAGCTTGCCGACAAGAGCAACGCGAAGGTAGTTTTCGTATCCACCGACTTTGACGAAGGTTCCCAGTTAATGAATGCTTTTGGAGGCATTGCTGCAATCCTGAGGTACAGTACCGGAATCTGAGTACCGAAGGTGATCTCTCCAGAGGGGGCAAAGTCCCCTATCCACTAATTTTTTATCCGATACTCTTTTAATTAAACTGTCCTAAGATCAGTGGATCAAAAGTTAATAGGATAAAAGCTATCACATCAAGGCTATCATATCAAGGAATTTCATAGTTTTTCACGGTTATTTATACAGGTGATTTATCTTGTTCCTGGAACTCAAAGCTCAGGCTACATCAATCTTAAAAGAGGCTATCCGAAAGGTCGGGTTTGAGGTTGAGGATTCCGAACTTCAGTTCGAAACCTCCTCCCATGCTGACCTTGCAAGCAGAGCCGCCTTCAGGCTTGCAAGCATTCACAAGCAAAACCCAAAAGAGCTTGCATCCCGTATCGTTTCTGCAATTGAAATTCCTGAAGGCTCGTACATAGGAAAAGTAAGTGCTGCAGGCCCTTACATTAACTTCCTTGCAGGCAGGCACTACCTGGACGAAACCGTAACGGCTGTCCGGGAAGAAAAGGAAAAATTCGGCTGTGGAGCTCCGAAGGACAGGATCCTCCTTGAGCACACCTCGGCAAACCCTAACGGCCCCCTGCACGTAGGGCATATCCGCAATTCGATTATAGGGGACACTCTTGCCCGTATCCTCAGGCGCGCAGGGTACGATGTTGAGGTCCAGTACTATGTTAACGACATGGGACGTCAGATTGCGGTGGTTTCCTGGGCATGCGAACGCTTTGAGCTTGACCTTTCCAGGAAGTCCGATGCTGCAATTGCTGACGTATATATCAAAGCTAATGTCGAACTGGACAAAAACCCCGACTATGTAAGGGAAATCGATGCCCTTATGGAAAAGGTCGAAACCGGAGACCTCAAAACTATCGAACGTTTTGATAAGGCAGTTTCCCTTGCTGTTGCCGGGATCAAAGAAACCCTCCTCCGCTTAAATGTCGTGCATGATAAATTCGTGAATGAGTCTCGCTTCCTCAAGTCCGGGGCAGTCCACGACATTGTCGAGCGCATCAAGGCTACCGGCAGGACTGAAACGGATAAAGGAGCCCTTGTGGTAGACCTTTCGGACTACGGGTTTGAAAAGACCCTTGTTATCCAGCGCTCAAACGGCACCTCCCTCTACACAACCCGCGACCTTGCCTACCATGAATGGAAAGCCGGGCAGGCAGACCGTATAATCGACGTTTTCGGAGCCGATCACAAGCTTATTTCCGGCCAGCTCAGGGCTACGCTGAATTCGATAGGAATCAAGGAGCCGGAAGTCGTAATTTTTGAGTTCGTCTCTCTCCCCGAAGGCTCGATGAGCACCCGCCGCGGCCAGTTCATAAGTGCGGATGACCTCTTTGACAGGGTCACCGAAGCTGCCTTCGAGCAGGTTGAAACCCGCCGCCCCGAAACTTCAACCGAATTTAAGAAACAGGTTGCGGAAATGGTCGGAATAGGTGCAGTCCGCTATGACATTGTAAGGGTCTCCCCCGAAAAATCCACGGTCTTCAACTGGAAAGAAGCCCTTGACTTTGAAAAACAGGGCGCTCCCTACATCCAGTACTCTCATGCCCGTGCCTGCAGCATCCTTGAGAAAGCAAAAGAAGAAGTCGCCTGGGACCCTGCAGCAGAGATTAACCCCTCTCTCCTTGTCGAGGACAGCGAAATCGATCTCATCAAGAAGATGGCAATGTTTGACGGCGTAATCGACCTCGGAGCCCGTGAACTCAAACCCCACGTCCTTGCAATCTACGCTCGCGAACTTGCCGATGCCTTCAATCAGTTCTACCGCTTTGTCCCGGTTATCGCAGCCGAAGACGAGCAGGTCAGGGCTTCAAGGCTTGCCCTCGTAGACTGCGCAAGGATTGTCCTTGCAAATTCTCTTGATACGCTGGGGATAGGTGCTCCTGAATCAATGTGAAAGTATGAACAAAGAGGAAGCAACAAAGAGAAAAAAACGGAAAAGAGGAAAATAGTAATAAATTATTCGTTTTCCTTTTTTCCCTATCTCTCCATTCCTTTTTATCCTCCTTGTTTTACGATTTTCGTCCTCGGTTTCCTTGTTTTATGATTCTTGTTTTTGGTTTCTTCGTTTTATGATTTTTGTTCTCGGTTTCTTGTCCTTCGTCCCCCGTTCTTCGTCCCCTGTTCTTTGTTCGCTAGTTGAAACGCTGTAATTAAAACACTGTAACTAGCGTCCTGTCAATCATCAAGTATCGAATGAATGACTGTAACCCGTTTAATACGGCATTACTTGATTGACAGGACACCAGAAACAACGACAGTGGTTTTGCACAAAACATATTCTAGAAAAATATATGACCCTTTATAACAAGCTCATATTACTCTACAAAGTAACGTTGCAGCGATAAGTATGATCACTATAAATGAAGCTTTTAGGACATTTTTGAGTGAACAGGAAACCTGTTTAAAGCCTGATGCCTTCATGGACTGTGAAGATGTGATCCTTCTTTACGAGGAATTCCTTGAACTCAATGCAGAGGACTACCTGTCAGATGAAGACAGGGCTCTTTGTACCGCCCGGCCTGAAGGCAAAAGTTACTTTGACGTTTTTGGACCCGAACAGCTCAGCTCCGATGGAATTAAGGATTTTCTCGAGGACTACGTGATTGAGGTTGGAGGAGGTAAAAAGTTCATCGGGACAGCTGCAAAAGTTCTCCAGAGCTTTTTTGAATGGGCTCGAGAAAAAGGGTACATTGAGGAAAAAGCTTTTGAAACGAATAACGAACTCCTCGCAAAGTACAGGAAGAGATATTGAGTGTAGGAAAATAGAAAAATCAAGCTTTTTAGATAGTTTTTTCCTTTTTCTTTTTTGCGAAGTTTCGTTCTCAGTTGTTATCATAACTTTGCCTTATCAGATCTTCTGCTTTTTTCAAGTCATCATCTGATCGTATGGTAATCTCCAAATCGCCTGTTCCGAAATGTCCTATATTTCTCACATCTCTTGTAAATCCAGGCTCTAAAATGATTTGATCTGGATTTATTTTAACAAATACGAGAATGTTTCTTGTTTGAGGATGAACTTCTACACATGCAAAGTTTCTCAACCTTTTGAAAGCTATGTAATTCTTGAGCGCTTTGAACTGTACATCATCACCTAAGGCTTCGATGAACGATTTTAACTCTTCATATCGGTTCTGAATTTCGGAATCAGATTGTTCTATATATTCACTTACAGACTTGCTAGACCATTTTTTGATGCTGTTCTGTTTTGCTTTGATTTCTATATTTTTCTCATTTCTCAAAGAATTGCCCGTATTTTGCACATTAGTTGCACTTACAAGATCTAGAAGGAGAAGATCGTCTTCAAACTTCAGATAACGAAGGAGTTCAATATTACGGTTTATTTGCTGTATTGCATGCACATCGTATTTTGTGAAATCACCTGCAATGCAAATTAAACGTGGGATTCCCCATTCAATTTCATTGGCAGTTTCAGTACCAAGAATTTCCATTACCTTAAGTTTGAATTCCGCTTTATGGTCGAGGAGCCAGTCGAGATAAAATAATCCCTGGTTTATCACATTCTCGTTTAAGGTTCTCTTGTATTCAATTATAACGGGGGAATTATTTTCGTCAATACCAAGTGTGTCAATTCGTCCTCCATGTGTTTTTCCAGTTGAGTATTCACTCGCAAGAAATTTAATTCCCAACAGTGTTTCCAAGTTCTTTTCCATGTAGTTCTGGAGAGATTTTTCCAGAGCAATAGAAGATCCTTTCAGTTCTCGTGCTGAATCTCCGTTAATTTTGAAAATGCGAGTGTCACTCATTTTGTTCCCCTTTTCCAAATAAGATTTACAAATTTGATCTCTTGTGTTTAATCGAAAACATATTAGTAAATCTAATTACTTAATCTTCTGTTATCAGAGAAACGAAGTAAATTAAAACTTTAAGCATACAGATAGATTTTACTGAATAATATTGTTTTTTAACAAGTATCATTAGTCGTCAATTAATCGTCATACTATAACATAAATGAGACAGAAGCGGTAGTATCCAATCAAAGAGAGACCTCATCAAGGAAGATTGCTTCCATGGAACCTGAAAATTCTAACACTTCTAAGGAAAGACTCCATGTTGCTCTTTCTTTCAAGCGATTTTATCGTGAGATCCAAGATGAAGAAATAGAAAATGCAATCAATTACCTTGCTTCGAATATGCCGGCGGATATCCTGAAAGAGACTTTTGAGAAATTTGAACAGAATCTTGATTTTGCTGTAGAGGGGCATTTTGGCCTTGGAATATACGTTCGTAATCTTCTCCGTGAAGGAGGCCTTGACTGGGGAGACATGGAACTTGATGAAAATTGGTTTTACCTTCTGTGGAAGACTTCGAAAAAAGTATGCAGTAAAAAGGATTGAACCTAAATTATTGATTTCCTCATTATTCGAAATTAATATACTTTAAGGGATTATACTTTCAAGTATACTACTTTAAAATAGTATACTCTTAAGTATCTTAATGCTCTAAATATTATTATGTTTCTCAACCGGAAAGCTGAGCTTTCCCTCTTCGAAAACCTCCATGCTGAAGGCAAGCCCAAACTGATCCTCCTCTACGGGAAGCGCCGTGTTGGGAAAACCGAGCTTCTGAACGAATTTGCTCGCAGGCACAGGGCTCTCTATCTTGTGGCCCGGCAGGAGGCATATGAGGGGCAGCTTAAAAAGATGAGTTCCGAAATTGCGGAATTCTTTGATGATGATGTCCTGAGGCACAGCCCTTTTCAGAATTACGATGCCCTTTTCATTTATCTTGCACAAAAGGAAACCCCTGTCCTGTTTGATGAGTTTCCTTACCTTGTTGAGGCAAACAGGGCTCTGCCTTCAATCCTTCAAGAGTACTGGGACCGCTATTTCAGCAAAAAGAAGACTTTCCTGGTGCTCTGCGGCTCTTCCATTGCCATGATGGAATCTCTGCTCGGGTATAAATCTCCGCTTTACGGCAGGAGGACAGAACAGATCCTGCTTGAGCCCCTGAAGTTCAGGGAAGCCTGTGAGTTTTTTCCGCAGCTGGAGCCGGAAGATAAAGTCCTTACTTATGCGGTACTGGGAGGGGCACCTGCGTACCTTCTCGAGTTCGATTACGGAAAACCCCTTCTGGAAAATATAAGGGACCGAATCCTGCAGAAGAATACTTTCCTCTATCAGGATACAATGTTCGTGCTCCAGCAGGAGCTCACCGAACCCAGGATATATTACTCGATAATAAATTCCATTGCAAAAGGGAATACCAGACTGGGAGAGATAATGAACGACACAGGGCTTGAGAAGAGCAAGATTACGAAGTACCTGAGTGTTTTAAAAGAACTCCATATCATCGAAAGAAGGGTTCCTGTCACGGAAAAAAGTCCTGAAAGTTCAAAGAAGGGCATTTACCTCCTCAAAGATAACTACTTTAAGTTCTGGTTCCGATTTGTCTTTGAAAATGCCGAATATATCGAGCAGGGTAGGCAGGAGAAACTTATAGGGGATAAAATAAGCCCTGTCCTGAACACCTTTGCAGGCTTTGCTTACGAAGAAATAGTCCTCGAATACCTGAAATCCAGTCCCGGATTTTCGGATTATATTTTTGGGCGCTGGTGGGATAAAGAGGAAGAAATCGATGTTGTTGGGCTGGACAGCAGCCAGAACAGGATCATTTTTGGTGAGGTTAAGTGGAAAGCCCTCACGGAAAAGGAGGCAAGGCAGACTCTGAACCGGCTTGTGGAAAAATCGGTGGAGGTAAAATGGGGGAAGAACTTGAAATCGGGAGAAAGACAGGGAGATCCGGAAAAAAAATACCTGCTTGTAGGGAAAACCGTAGGAGGAAAAAAACGTTTGCTTGAAGATGGCTATCTGATACTGGAACTGGAAAATCTGGTCGAAAAGGCTGATCTGGTTGAAAGTTAAGCCCACCCCGAAGGAAATTTTCTGTTATACAGTTAATTTCGCTCCCCTTCCCTCCATTCTCAAGATTTTTTGACTTTAATTTTTCTCATTTTCATGTTAGCTAGTTAATATTAGCTAATTGATATCAGCTAGTTAACATTAGCTAATTGATATCCGTTAATAATATCCGCTAATAATATCCGCTAATTAAAGAGGTCTTTTTGTCGGGTATCCGGCTGGCTTCAGAACCTTCTTGCTTCTGGACGAATAAGCTTCTCCCTTGATGCCTGCAAGGTATTCCAGAGTACTTATTCCGTTCACTGATATGGGGTACTTTTCTTCGTTTCTGTATTCCAGAATCATTTTTAGTAGCGGATATTCCTCAATGTTTTCATTGTCATATCTTGAAACTTTAATTAGAAATCTCGAAAGAAGAGGGTTTTCAAAATATCTTCCCCACATAGGATTATTCACTTTTTCATCGTAGTAGCTGTGAACGAATGTCCTGTAATAAAGGAGTTTTTCATACTTTGAGCGCTTTTCCAGGGCCTTGAGGTTCAGTATATCGGTAGTACAATCAATTTTTTTAAGCATCTCCAGATCTCCTGAAAACAGGCAGTCTCTGGCATATTTTTTGTAGAGGTCCTGGTTTATTCTGTGTTTTATCGGAACTTTTAAGAAGAAATTAATAAATTCGGTGTCCCAGAAAGGAGTTCTCCACTCATATCTGAAAAACTCGTAGACTCTGACTGAATTGACTATGAACTTTGACTGTCTTTCATTGAAATCAAAGAATTCTATTGCATTTGCAAATGTTTCATTATCTTTGATTTCCAGCCCTGCTGTTGACTTGCTTATCCTCTGCTTGAAGATTTTTTCAAGTCCCTGCCCATGAGGCCATTTCCAGAGGTTGTAATGTTTTTTCAAGGAGGCTTCCAGATAAGCTTCCAAACTGAAGTCCCCTGAATTGTCGAGGCAATACGGAGGAATATGACTGCCTGCAAGCATATCTCCACTGTGCCCGGGGATAAATACTGAATTTTCCGGAATCTTCCCCTGGCTTTTCAGCTCTTTAACTGCCAGAAAGTCCTGCATGTGCGGGAGAGATGATAAATTTCCAGCCAATATCCGGAACAAATCGGCTTCCTTTGAATTGTAACACTCATGCCATTTTTTTGCGGTGTATTCTACGAAAAGCCACTCATATCCCAGGGCTTCTGCCACGTGTCTGCCGATATCTGATTCCCGGCTGCCTTTCCTTCCATAGCTCATACATATAACATCATTAACTCCGAGCCTTTTTAGCATTCCAACAATGATGCGTGAATCAAGCCCCCCGCTTAACGGGACTACCAGCCTCTTTCCCTGCTTGCTGGTGCTTTCTATAAGCCTTGAGAAGGCATTTACAAGGGTCCGGTCCAGAAGTTCAAGCAATCCGGTCTCAGGCAGTTCATAATAGTCTCCGTGTAAAAATCGGAAGTAATGGCAGGATTTTAGGCGCTTCTCATTTTTCTGATAAATTAAAAATTCCCCGGTTCTTATCTGCTTTATGTCATCAAAGAGCGTCTCGTTGCCTGTTACGTATCCGGCGACCATGAACTCTGCCGCATTTTCCTCATTCAGGGGCTGATTGATTTTATCTTTTAAATAGCAGGCACTATCTGATACAAGAAAACCGGTCCTTGTTTTTATATAAAAAAGAGGAATGCTTCTTGTTTTATCAACAGCGCAAAATATAGTATTTTTTGTCTCGGCAACAAACGCAAACTCCCCATTTAATTTCTCAAGAAGGGCTCCGATTTCTTTTTCTCTGCCCTGCCCCCCTTTGCAGATTAAGGCGGATACCAGCTCAGCAAATTTTTCCGGACTCTGGAGTTCATTCTCAAAAAATACGTTTCCTTTCAGGTAACATCTGGCTCCCTTAATTTTTACCTCTTTCCAGGGATGGTACTCATTCAGTAATTTTATTTCATTTTTCATAGTTCAGATCCCCCTAAATTGGAAAGCTCAGAGTCTGTAATGGTTTTTCCTGATACAGGTTTTGCAGTGTTTCTCATTAATTTGGACATCATGTCTCCAGCTTTAAATTTCAATGGCTCTAGATCAACTGTAAAGCCAGGGTTTTATTGCATCCAGATTGTAGCACTTTGGTAATTTGTTGTTCCTAATATATGGCCGAAGACGCATCTTTGGTTGAATTATGAGGATGGATCAGTTCAGGGATCAGTTCAGGGATCAATTTTCAGAAATGATCTCAAGAAATCTCCTTATTTTTTATAATGTTATACGATTTTAAATGAGTAACACATACTCTATTTTAAATCAGTTAAGACCTTATACAGCTATTTATCCCCCATCAAGCTTCAATTTATTTCCTTTTAATTGCCGCCTTTTTTCCAAAGGGAACGTTTAAGAGATTTATACTCTAAAAATTCTTTTTATTATATAATCTTCAATACCTTAAATTTCTTTTTATATTTAGTTTATCAAATATTTTTTTATGTTTCGATTTTGGAGACCTGATTTTCACTCGGCAACTTTGTTTAATGAATAAAGGTTCGGTACCCATGCTTTTTAATTTATTATCCAGAGTAATTCCAATACTTATAATACCCGATCTGTCTTACATTATGCATATGCAGGACATCACTTTTATCGACGGAGGCAGCCTTCCCACACCTGAGGGTCTCACAAGGGAATGGGTTAAAGCGGCAGCTGAAAACCGGGATGAGGACGAAAAACTCTTTTCTCTGGTAAGGGAGACTTTCCAGAAAAAAATTGATGTTGGGGTACAAGTTCCCACTTATCCGCAGTTCAGGGACATGATCGGGCAGTTTCTTGACATAGTCAAAGATGAAAAGAACTGTTACGAGCCTTATGTGGTAAAAGAGGAGCATGCAAAAATCCTTGAGCTGGAGATAATTGACGAGGTTGCAAAGCAGTACAGAGAAAAGACAGGGGCGACTCTGGAAGTGAGAGTTTGCGTTGCCGGCCCTACGGATCTGTATCTTCAGGCTTTCGGAGCGACTGCTTTTGCAGATGCATACCATGTAATGGCTCTTGATATCGAGAATTTCATAAAGCAGGCGTTTAAAGCTGCAAAGAATTTCAAAATCAGGGTTATTGCTCTGGACGAGCCCAGTCTCGGAATGAACGACAGAATCCAGTTTTCTGACTCCGATATCGTCTCTGCCCTTACTCTGGCCTCAACCTACGCGCGGAAACAGGGGGCGGATGTGGAGATCCATCTGCACTCTCCATTGAAGTACAAACTTGTTTGCGAAACCCCTATCAATGTCCTTGGGTTTGAGTATGCTGCAACTCCTTCTTACATAGACCTTATGGACAAAAAAATTCTGGAGGACTCGAATACTTACATAAGGCTCGGAGTCTCGAGAACCGATATTTCCAGCCTTATAGGCATGGTTAATGAGAACTATGGAGTCAATGCCTGGAAGGAAAAGGAGTACATGCAAAAGATTGTTACTGACCTCGAAACTCCTGAGCTCGTAAAAAAGCGGCTTAAGAATGCTTTTTCCATCCTTGGGGACCGTATAAAATATGCAAGTCCGGACTGCGGGCTGGCATTCTGGCCTGACCAGGAACTTGCTTTCAGGCTGCTTGAGAATACGGCAAAAGGCATCAATGCATTCAATGCCGAAATGAAAAACAAGGGGTAACCCCATAAAGAGATCAATCCAGAAAATCCGGAAAAGAATAATCCAGAAAAATAGCTCCGGAATATGAGCAGGGAAATTTTTGATATCTTTCCTCTGCTTTACTCTCTGTCTTTTTATAATTTTACTGTCTTTCCAATAATGATAAATTCTTGCAGGTATACTAAGAGGACATGCAAGAAATCATCTTTGACGATATCGGAAGTTATCCTCTCCCTGAGGGAGTCAGTAAGGAATGGGTCCAAAACGCATTTAAAACGAGAGCAGAAGATGAGAAACTCTTTACTGTAATCAACGATGCTTTTCAGCAGAAGATCGATGCAGGTGTAGAGGTTCCTACTTATCCTCAGTATCAGGACATGAATGAACAGTTCCTGAAGGTTATCCGGGACTCGGAATGCACTGAAGGCCCGTTTGAGGTAAAACTGGAATGTGCAAGAATCGAAGAGCTTGAGGCTATAGAAAAGGTTGCAAAAGCCTATAAAGAAAAATTCGGAGAAACCTTAAAGGTCCGGATCTGTGTAACCGGCCCGACCGAACTCTACCTGAAGGAATTCGGGGGCACAAGGTATACGGATATATATACGCTTTTTGCAAAAAACGTCAACAAATTCGTCCGAAACTCTATGAAATCTGCAAAGCATTTCAAGATTGCAACGGTTTCTATTGACGAGCCAAGCATAGGGCTGAACCCTGAACTTGCCTTTGACGAGAACGAAATCATCTCTGCCCTTACCGAAGCCTCCAGGTCGGCAAGTAAGAGGGGAGCTGATGTAGAAATCCATCTTCATTCCGCTCTTTATTACAATTTTGCCTGCCAGACCCCTACGATCAATGTGATAGGGGTGGAGTCTGCAGGCACTCCTTCCTATCTGGAGCTTATCGACAAAAAAGTGCTTGAAGATACGGATTCTTTTCTGAGGCTCGGAATCGCAAGAACAGATATCTACTCCCTGGCAGGAATCCTGAATGAGAAATACTGTACCAACGTCTGGAAGGATCAGCAGTATCTGCCAGAGATTGTTACGCAACTGGAAACTCCGGCTGTCATTACAAAAAGGCTGAAGCTGTCTTACAGACGTTTTGGCAGCCTGATAAGGTATGTGGGTCCTGACTGTGGCCTGGGCTCCTGGCCCAACCAGAAAATAGCTTTTATCCTGCTTTCGAACGTTGCGCAGGGCATCAAGGATTTCAGGGAAAGTTGTTAACCCTGAAACCATTTCTTTTTGAAAACTAACCAGAAAAATTGCCCAGATCAGCCTAAAATTTCAGCCAGTAGTTTTAGCTGGAGATTCCAACCCGAAATATTCAGAAAATTCTCTGAACTATATCCAGGTCAGCCCTCATTTTTCGTTCCAGTGGAAACTCTGCTTGACTATAGGAATCCTGTAAAAATAGTCTATTGATGTTTAAACACAGTGGAAATAAAGGGGTATTCTTCTCCGGCAACTTTCCGGTCGGATGAGAGTTCTGGGGTCGATGAGGGTTCTGGTTAAGTTTTGTCTTATTTATGTTTTTACATATTTTCCTGTCTTCGATTTTGTTCATCTGATTTTGTTCGTCTGATTTTGTTCATCTGATTTTGTTCATCCGAGTTCGCTCATTAATGCATAAGTGGTTTACTCGTTCAGCCTTCCACGCCTTCTGTCTATGTCATCCATCATATCCAGCATTTTACGAATAGAAGTCCGGATGGCATCAGATTGGCTGACGAACTTTTTGTTATCTCCTACATGCCTGTTGAGGTCATCCAGGAGCTCCTGAGGAATTTCAACACTTACTTTTGGCATCAGGGTTGCACTCCAATGTTTTTCTTTTTTGATTTCGAATTTTGTCTTTTCTGGTTGATAACTTCTTCCTTCGACCCTTATTTCTCCCTTCCAGATTCGATGGATTCTTTTAATGGATAGAATCCGAGAAGAGTCCGTTTGAGTTGCACTGATCGTCAGAATTCATAGATCTTCAAGTTAGATTTAGAGTTCACAGGATTGTTAAAGTTGCCTTGATTGTTGAAGTTGCTTGGGTTGTTAAAGTTGCTTGGGTTGTTAAAGTTGTCTGGGTTGTTAAAGTTGTCTGGGTTGTTAGAGTCATACAGGATCTGTTTAAGCTGCCTGGGATCGGTTGGAGCGATACAACGCTCAGAATGTATAGGAAATAAAGTTTCTCATCAGCATGCTGCTTAAGGCTTCACAAACACCTTTTAGGCGGGTTATCTGTGAAGCATCTAAGGTGAGTTTAAACTGGATTGAGAGCCATCTGAATCATCTGAAGTTAGATTAAAGAACAGTAAGGAAAAGTGCCAGATAAGGGTTTGAAAATGGTTTTTGAAAAAGAATTATGAAATAGTTTTTGAAAAAGAATTATGAAATAGTTTTTGAAAAAGAATTATGAAATAGTTTTTGAAAAAGAATTATGAAATAGTTTTTGAACAGGATTTTTGGAAATGATTCCTGCTAAAAAAAGCTGCAAAAGAGATTAATGAGATCAGCGGGCCCGAAGGGATTTGAACCCCCGGCCTATGGATTAAGAGTCCATCGCTCTGCCTGACTAAGCTACGGGCCCACACATTATTGTTCTCATTTAATGAGCGACTCTCACAATGTATTTTCAAATATTTATAGGTTGCGCCTAAAGGGGTACTCCATATAGTTTTTCAGAAAATGAATGCCGAATTTTTTCTGCTTTCTCTTTAAGATCCAGAAAAAATTTACATTTATATGGAATAGTTGCTTTTTATAGTAAGACTAAATTTTATTCTGAATAGTTTTATCTTTTATATTAATTAATAATAACTGTCATTACTTATTGTGTTTTTGAAGCAAGAATGCTGAACTCCGGAAATCGAGTTTCAGATAATCTCCGAACTTCTCTATTTTTCTTTATTGAAGGGCATTAAAGCAAAACGTTATATACAAGCGAATATGAGTATGACCAATTAATTGACTTATCCGAAGCTCTATTGGGGATTAGTTGACCGTAATAGATAAAGTAGAATGTGTACTTCCGAAATTTGGTTTTTCCAGTTTGGTTTGTTAAGTACTGTTTTTACTCTTTTCTGTTCTATCGATGGAGCTTTTATAAGCTGGTTAATAAAGTTAAAGGAATGAACCTAATGTTTAGAGATGAACGTACTTCTGTGCCCGTTGAAGAGGGCAAAACTTACGACGTAACTATTCAGGATATCGCTCGCCAGGGAGACGGCATTGCCCGTATCGAAGGCTTTGTGGTTTTTGTCCCGAATACAAGTGTTGGCGACGAAGTCCAGATTAAGGTCGAAAGAGTACTTCCGAAATTTGCATTCGCAAGTGTTGTCGAGTAAGTGTGGGTTGAAAAATAAGTCAATTATGTTAATTTTTAACTAAAGTAAAATTAAGGAATGATTTTAATGTTCAGAGAAGAAAGTCGCCCAGTCCCTGTCGAAGAAGGTGAAGTTTATGATGTCACAATTCAGGACATCGCCCGTCAGGGAGACGGCATCGCTCGTATTGAGGGTTTTGTAGTCTTTGTCCCTAACACCAGTGTTGGCGACGAAGTCCAGATTAAGGTCGAAAGAGTACTCCCGAAATTTGCATTTGCAAGTGTTGTCGAGTAAGTGTGGGTAAGAGAATCAATTTAATTGATGCTAAAAATTAATTAAAGTAAATTTAAGGAATGGTTTTCATGTTCAGAGAAGAAAGTCGCTCAGTCCCTGTTGAAGAGGGCGAAGTCTACGATGTTACAATTCAGGATATTGCTCGCCAGGGAGACGGCATTGCCCGTATCGAAGGCTTTGTGATCTTTGTCCCGGGTACCAAAGTCGGCGATGAAGTCCGCATCAAGGTCGAAAGGGTACTTCCGAAATTTGCGTTTGCAAGCGTTGTCGAGTAAAGTAGCCGGAAAACACTCGGTTACGCGAAATTCTATTAAATCAAAGGAATGATTTTAATGTTCAGAGAAGAAAGTAGCTCTGTTCCTGTTGAAGAAGGCGAAGTCTACGATGTTACAATTCAGGACATCGCCCGTCAGGGAGACGGCATTGCCCGCATAGAGGGCTTCGTAATCTTTGTTCCGGGTACCAAAGTCGGCGACGAAGTAAGGATCAAAATCGAAAGGGTACTTCCTAAATACGGTTTTGCCAGCCTTGTTGAATAAACAGGACAATTTATTAGAACAACAGGACTGAAAAATAATAAAAAAATCATTTTTCAGTCTTTTTGCTGTTAATTTCAGTATTCTAACTAATTTCCGGCTTCCAGAACGTGCCGGAACCTCTTTTTCTGTAATAAAATTTCCTTGTTTAATTTTCTTGTAGTTTTCTTGCTTAATTTTCCTGTTAGTCTTCTTGCTTGAGTCCTTTGTTTAGCTTCCTTTGTTTGGTTTCCGTGACCATACGTTAACCTTTAACAACCTTTTTTTCAGGCTTCTGATATTGAACATTCGATGCTATTATATAATAGATGTTCAATCATACTTTGAAATCCAATTGGCAAAGTTTTTACCGATGCCTTAAAAACCGTTGTTTGCGGCTTTCTTCGATCGATAGCCGGGGACAGTAACCCGGAGTGATTTCTAATGATGAGCTTTATCAAGTACCACCCCCGGTCCAACACTTACGTGATTGAAAAAGGAGCTTTTCTCGAAGAAGACCTTATCCTGGAAGGCAATCTTATTGTCGGGCAGGACGTGAAGTTCTGGAAAAGCCTCACCGTATCTGGCAGGCTTGAGCTCGGGAAAGGTTCGATTATTCAGGGCAATGTGAAAGCCAGAAGTGCCCTTGTCTGTGCGGCAGCAAAAATTCTGGGTAGTATAGAAACGGTTTCTGAACTTGTGCTTCTTGACGGTGCCTGGATAAATGTTGCATCCTGTGAGGGGGACATCCGTGTAAGACCCGGCTGCGCTCTCGGTTCAGTAAAAGCAGGAGGGACTCTTGAGCTTGTGGGAAAGGTTGCCGTGAAAAGAGTAGAGCCGCTAACAAAAGTAATCATTCGGGCCGAATAATGATTTTCGGTTAGTTTATGACTTATCAGCACTTTTTTTAGGGAATTGCTTCGGCATCTTATTTTTTAGTATCATCTTTGGCATGAAAGTACTTTGATTTGACAGGTACTTTCATCCCTTTATGCCCTGTTATTCAAAGAATTTATGTGAGTTTTTTAGCAACTTCTTCTTTAATAGCCTCTTTTTCCTTCAAAGGCTCCCTTTTTCAATGACTTCTTTTTCAATGACTTCTTTTTTCTGTAACTGTACTTTTTCAGCGGTTCACTTGCTGAACCGCTCCTCTTCCAGAAGTTTGAGGACATGATCTCTTAAATGGTTTACTTCCGGACTTGTACGGCTTCGTGGGCGGGGTAATTCCACTTTTACGATCTCCTTTACTCTTCCGGGCCTTGAGGTCATGACCACTATCCTGTCAGAAAGGACAACAGCTTCGTCCACGCTGTGAGTTACAAAAAGGAATGTTACGTGTTTCTGTTCCCATATCTTCAGGAGTTCATCCTGGAGGACGTTTCGAGTCTGGGCATCGAGAGCTCCGAAAGGCTCGTCCATGAGAAGAACCTCTGGCTCGTTAGCAAGAGCTCTTGCAATGGCTGCTCTCTGCTGCATGCCTCCTGATAGCTCATGCGGGTAGCTGTTTTTGAACTGCCCCAGGCCCACAAGTTCCAGGTACTTTTCCACCTGTTTCCGAGCTTCACTCTTTTTGATTCCCTGCATTTCCAGCCCAAAGGTGATATTATCTATAACAGTCCTCCAGGGAAAGAGAGAATATTGCTGGAAGACCATTCCCCTTTTGGGGTCAGGGCCTGTTATAGGAACTCCATTGAGTGAAATCTCTCCTGAGGTCAGGGTCTCAAGCCCTGCAGCTATCCGGAGCAGCGTTGTCTTCCCGCAGCCTGAAGGTCCGAGGAGGCAGATAAACTCTCCGTCCTGCACATCAAAGCTTATATTATGCAGAGCTTCGGTTCCGGACTCATCTTCTTTTTTGCTGAAGACACGAGAAACATTTTTTACACTTACTCTACCCATTTTATACCACAGTTCCTGTCTTCCATCTGAGCAGTTTTTCATCCACGTAGTATCTGAAGAAGCGGTCTATTAAAAGACCTATGAACCCCAGCAGGAGCATATAGACTAGTACGAAATCCATCCTGTGCAGGTAATAATTGTGCCAGATCTGGTAGCCAAGCCCTCTGTTGCTGACTCCGAACATCTCGGCAGCTACAAGGCACATCCAGCCCACACCCATTGCAATCCTTATCCCTGCAGCAATCGAGGGCATGGCCGAGGGAATAGCAACAAAGCGGATGAGGTCTATATTTCGGGTACAGCCTAAAACCTTTGCTGCTTCGACATAAACCCTCGGTACATTTTTGAAACCCGTATAGGTATTGATGATAATAGGGAAGATCATTCCTACAAATACAACAAACCCTGCTGCCTGATGGGTGAGCCCGAACCATACTATTGCAAAGGGGATCCAGGCAAGAGGAGGAATCGGGCGCAGGATTTCTATTATAGGGTCGACTGCCCTGTTTACTGCTTTGAACCACCCCATGGCTATTCCCAGTGGGATTCCGAGGATAAAAGCGGCAGCAATACCGATTGAAAAGTGAAGCAAACTTGTCAGAGTATCCGTATAAATTAGCCCATTTTTGACAATCACGGAAAAAGAGATTAGCACATCATAAAAACTTGGCAGAAGCAATTTGTTCTGTACGATCCTATCCGCTGCTAACTGCCATATAGCAATTGCGAATATAAGAGATAATGCTTCAACGCCTTTTTCTTCGATTGTTTTTATGAAATTAATTTTCATGTCTAATTAAAAGGATTCTTAGTTTTTTACCTTTCCGGCAGTTTACCATTTTTTAGAACAAATTGGAGTACAAACTACCCCTTCTTATAAAAGAGGCAGTTTGAACTTTTCTCAAAAATTTAGTTCAAAATTCTTTTTTATTCCTCATTTTTGGCTGTTTCGTAGAAGCTTGTATCAAAGATTTCTTCCTTTGTCAGAGGCTTCTGGATGTACCCGAGTTCATACTGAATGTTTGCATACTCTACAGTTGAGTTTTCGATCAGCGTGGGGTCTGTAATCCAGGTTCCGTCCCATTCCTCAAGGGACTTCTGTACAACTTCCACATCCTCTGAGGTCTTGTTTGAATAGATCTGAGCGGCTTCGTCTACGTTCGCCTGGTTGTATTCGGTTGCTTTAATGTGGGTCTTTACAACCTGCTCCACGATGTCAGGGTGTTCCCTGATCATTTCCCCGCTTGCTACGAGTACACAGCAGGCGTGGTTTGCTGTCATCTCTCCGGAAGACACAATTGAACGTCCATTGCCTTCACTTTCAATTATTGCAGGGGAGGGGTGAGGCAGGAAGACGGCATCGACCTGTTTGGCTGAAATAGCGGTGACCGCGTCTCCGGGGCCCATTGCAAGAATTGTCACATCTTTCTCAGGGTCAAGTCCGTTTTCCTCGAGCCAGTTTCTGAGCAGGGTGTCCTGAATTGTTCCTGGCGGGAAGGTGGCAATTTTGAGCCCTTTTAAATCTTCGGGGCTTTCGTAATCGTATTCAGGGCGAAGGACAAGGTCTGAACCCTGGATCTGGACAGGAGCAACGATCTTTGCGTCAAGGCCCTGGCTGAGAGCTGTAATCACCGGGGCTGCCCCAACATATGCGAAGTCCAGTTCGCCGGCCATCATAGCCTGCATTTCCGGGGCACCTGTCGGAAACTGATATTCATTTATTTTTTCAATTCCGTAAGGTGCAAGATCCTCCTGCCACCATCCTTTCTCATAGGCAGTCATGTATGCAATCTGGTGGGTGCTCGGCTGGTAGCCGAAGTTCAGTTCAGTAATTGCTGCAGGAGTTTCTTCAGTTGCGTTTTCATCTGTATTTTCGGATACGCAACCGGATACGAAGATCGATACGGCAAGCAGTAAAGTAAGGATAATTATACTTGATTTTCTCAAAACTACACCTCAATAATTGCCTCTTCTAACGCTAAACACTAACACTAAGAACACTAACACTAATAGACCTTACCTGCTAAATAAGATCTACTGGGACCGGGTTTTCTTCGGGGAAATTTGAAGGCTTTTACACTCTTTTTTTCTTAACTTTTTCCAAATTTGTTAAAAGCAATCTCGTTTCCTCTCTTCCCATTCTTTCATTTTTTGCTTGAAAGAACAATTCCCGTGAAAATAAACAGCGGTCTCTTACGCGTCAATATTCTTTGAAATTTGCTATATATATTTTCTCAAATGCTTTTCCATTATAACCCAAATGTATTAATACATCTGGATATATTTCTCATTCAGGAATAAAACTCCTGTAAAACGTAAGTCCTTTATAATTATTGAAAATTTTTACAGGATCAGAGGTTGAATTTTAATGAACGTTGCAGACAAGGTCATCAAATCCGCATTCGAGTCCGATGAAGTGTTTCAGAAAACACTTTCTGCTGTAATTAAGGAGGACCTTAACCTGACTGCCGTGGATTTTGCAAAAAAAGCAAACATCCCCCCCAGTACCCTCTATAAGATCCTATCGGGTAACCGGGACCCCAACATTAAAACCCTCCGTCAGATTGTAAAAACAATCCGGGATATCAAGGAGTCAGATAGCGGAGAATTTATCGCTGTAATCGCAGCCCGATCGGTACTTGACAACATCGTGGAAACGAAGAAAAAAATCGCTGGCAGACTGGTCACAATAAGGGAATATTCGGCGACCTCAATGGAAGAAGCCATAATCGCAGCCGTTAATGCTGAAAGGGATGGGGCAAAAGCCCTGGTCTGTGCTCCCATAGTAAGCCCTACTGTTGAGAAAATCCTGAACATTCCGGTTACAACAATTATCCCTAAAAGCAGCCTTATAGACGCCATCGAACTTGCACTTAAAAAGATGGAATAAATCACATTGGAAATAAAACATGTAAAAAACACATATAAATCGTTTTAATAGTAAAGCTCGAATAAAACTGAAAACTATTAATTTAACCTTTTTTTAAAAATAGAAAAACCCGCGTTTTAGTTAACGCGGGAGTTTAAACTCGTTTTTGTTTAAGCTTTCTTTTTCTCAGTTTACTTTTTTACAGACCTGATAAGTTCGTCCATCTTTGCCTGCATGGTCGACGCATCCCAGCCTCCTTTGGTAAACATGTAAGCTATCCCACCGCCCAGTAACAGGATAATGGTTATCAGGGCATAAAGCAAGATAGAAGACTTCTCTTTTACCGTATAGGTGGCTTCCTGTCCTTCTATTTCGACAGTATAGGTGCCTGGAACCTCTTCGATGTGTTCAAAGGTTACTGTTGTGCTTTGTCCCACATCAAGGGAGATCTGCTGGGAATCAACCGAACTGTCGTTCACGATCAGTTCAACATCGTATTCTCCTGCAGCGTTCCCCGTATTTTCGGCATCAATAGTGATTGTTGCTTCCTTTCCGGCTGTAACCTCTATCGGGTCAATTACCAGGTTCGAGAACTCGAAGATAGCTTCATAGTCCTTTACAGTGACTTCAACACTTTTGTCAATGAAGCCCTCTCCACTGGCGCTTATTTTTATTTTCCCGACGTCTTCCGTGGTGTACGTGATCTGCCCGTCGGAGTCGGTTTCCCCAATCAGATCACCATCGACTGAGACGTTTACACCTTCAATCGGGTCTCCTCCTATTGTTTTTAAGGCCTCTATGGTAATCGTATCTCCCACGTATACGGTTTCGGGAGAGATGTTGAGGCTTATTTTCTCTTTCGGAGGAATAATTTTCATGTTCATGTTTGCGGTGGTGTAGTCGTCCTTCTCTGCGGTTATCTTGAAGGTCCCTTCCTCTTCGGCAGTGTACTCAACAAGTCCATCAGCGTCGGTTTTGCCTATTGTGGATGAGTTGACTTTTACAGTGACATCTTCTACCGGCTCGTCACCTGCAGTCACCTCGATATCAAAAGTGTCGCCTACGACGATCTCATCAGGCAAGCTTATCGAGAGTTCCCTGCTGGTTCCTTCACCTTCGACTTCAACGAAGGGGTAGAACCTGAGAGTGCTGTCATCAGCTGTCTTGAACTTGACGTCCCCCATAATGTCGATGGTTTCGTCATCATCAAGCCCGATGTCATCATCGTTCTTCATTGTGATGCCGCTTTCCGAGACGCTGGTGATCTCCATCTCGTCGAAAGCATCTCCGTTATTGATTTCAATGTACTCGTCCGAGATCTGGAAGATACCCTCCGTGAAGACTGCAGAGGTCTCAGTACTTGTGAAAACCGTACCGAAATGGACAATGATTATGGGTACATCTTCTGCATCCCCGAGTTCGGTTTCATAGATGTAGTCATCGCCTGATGATATGAAATCGTCGTCAACGACGTCTCCGTCCTTTTCAAGCTGGACCCAGACGACCTCCCCATTAACATCGACTTGCAGGATGTTCAGGGAATAGCCTTCTTCAAGCACAAGGGCAGAACCTGAGTACATGGACTCTTTGTCGTCGCTGTCCGTGAGTACTTTGGAAAGGACGTTGTCCGAAAGAAGGCTCACATCGTCAATTTCTCCGTCGACGGTATCCTCGGGATATCCTGCAAAGTATTTTTCTGCCATGAACCCGACAACTGTGAAATTACCCCACTCGTCGTGTTCAAACTCAACTTCCTGGGGTGAGGACGTGTAGACCAGTTTTCCGTCAGGGATTTCCCTGTCATTCAGTTCCTCGATTTTCAGCTCTTCAGTCCCTATTCCCTCATCTATGTTGTAGTAGAAACCTTCAAAGTTGTAAGGCGTCCAGGTTGGGAGAGAGTTATCTTCATCTTCATCATAGACAGTTCCGCGCAGTTCGTAAGTCCCTTCTTCAGAGGTATCAAGGACCGGGGCAAAGCGCAGTGTATTGTCATCAGCCACCTGAATCTGTATCTTGCCCATAAGGTCAATTGTGTCGCCCTTATCAAGGCTTATGTCGTCATCATTCTTCATTTTTATTTGATCGCTGCTAAGGGACGTTACTTCCATTTCCCCGTAGGAATCTCCGTTTTCAAGTTCCAGATAAGTATCCGAAACCTGGAAGATCCCCTGTATGAAGACTGCAGAGGTCTCAGTACTTGAGAAAACCGTACCGAAATGGACAATGATTATAGGTACGTCTTCTGCATCTCCGATTTCGGTTTTATAGACGTAGTCATCGCCTGAGGCTATGAAATTGTCGTCAACGACATCTCCGTCCTTTTCAAGCTGGACCCAGACGATTTCCCCATTAACATCGACTTCTACGATGTCAAGGGCATAACCATCTTCAAGTTCAAAGGAGTCTCCTGTATATGCGGACTCTTTATCATCACTGTCAATAAGGATCTTGGAAAGTACTCCGTCGGATATCAGGCTGACATCGTCTACATCGTCAACTGTGGTGTTATCAGTGTAGCCTGCGAAGTATTTCTCTGCCATGAAACCTATTATCTGGTACGAACCCCAGTCATTGTATTCAAAGTCGGTTTCAGTAGGTTTTGTGATGTACTCGATGTCCCCTTCATCTATGTTTCTGCCTATATCCGTGATTGTCATCTCTTCGGAAGACACCCCGGAATCAAGGTCATAGTAGAAGCCTGAGTAACTCTGGGCATTCCATGTGTATGTAGTGGACAGCCCAAGGTCTTCATCCCAGATCCTGTTCCCGCTTAAATAGTACTTGGACCGGACTGTCACATTCCACGTTTCTGTCACCGAATCATAATTGTCGTCAGGATCCGTGACCACTGCTTTAATATTGTAGGTTCCGGAAGTATCTGGCTCAAACTCGTATGAAGAAGAAGTTACGGTGCTGCCAGTATCTGATTTCACTGAGTCGTTATCGACAAACCACTCAACGTTGATATAACTCGGACTGTCTGTAGCATTGACATAGAAAGTCTGGGATTCTCCTTCAGACATCTCAATTGTGTCATCGGAAGGGTCAATATCTACATCTATTTCATCGTCGCCTGATGATGATGAGGATACTGTCCATGTCCAGGACTTTGATTCCGCTGCAGTTCCGTTTCCATCTACTGCGTTCACTGTGAGTGTGTGTGTACCCTCTACTGCAGAACTGTTAGTATATGAAGACGAATCTACAGATGAGTTTGTTTGAACATTAACACCATCAAGAGACCACGTCATATCCGATGTCCGGCTCACAGTCGCGGTGAACGTTCTTGAATCTCCTACGTTGTTGCTGACACTTGAATCCGAGGGTGAGGACAGAGTGATCACAGGAGCTCCTTCTGTTCCGGTTACGTTCCAGGCTGCTATTTGCCCTACACCATCTATGGAAGCTGTTATCTGGTACGAACCCGACTGGATTTCGTGACTGAGAGTTGAAATATTGCTTGAATCAGTTGATCTTGTTGTGTCCGAACCATTTACAGTCCATATAACATCGGCGCTTTCGTTTAAAGGAATGGTGAAATCTTGGGTGTCTCCGACTGTTCCTGTAACAGTAGAATTCTGGTTGGGGTTGACATCTCCTGATATGGACGGAACTGCAAACACAGTCCCACAGAAGAGTCCCAGCACCAGAAGTGCTGTAAAGATTTGTAGACTAGCTTTTTTCATATTTTACCTTCTGAACCTTGTGCATAAAATATAGTAGTCGTGAGTATATTGCAATTTGAATTAACTTACTTGAATTAACTTTGTTCTATTTTTTTCCTGAATTTGTGGACTTTTAGAAGTCGATTGTTTTTTATTTTATCTCTCGATTTGTAAAATTTTATATTTTGCGAATTTTTGTATTAGGTGGTTAACTTTAATTTTTATCAGGATGGACGATTAACTGTTCAAGCTTTTAGCTGCAGGTATCCCCGCTGCTCTATGGCTGTCAGCTCGCATTCGAGGGATTCGAGCACAATACCGGTTTCGTACTTTGTGCATTCCCCTATGATAGTCAAGTTACATATATTTTGTACTTTTTTCAGCCGTCCCGGGTCAACTGTGAAAATGAGTTCGAAGTCTCCGCCCGTGTAAAGGGCAAATTCCAGCAGTTCCCCGGGATCCGAAGCAAACTCTCTTACTTCCGGGAGAACTGGAAGAGCCTCTTCCCGGATCCGGAAACCTACCTTACTCTGCCTGGCAAGGTCGTAAAGAGACATGGCAAGGCCGTCACTTGTATCCATCATGGCTGTGACTGCACCCGATTCCGCAAGTTTCCGGGCTTCCCTGGTGCGGGGAACAGGTTCAAAAAGAGCCTTCAGGACGGTTTTGCTGACCGGCTTTTTCGACTGGATCGCTTCAAGGGCGGCTCCGGCTGATCCTGTATATCCCGTGACACAGACAAGATCTCCGGGCTTTGCCCTTTTTCGCAGGAGGAGCTGGCTTTTTTTAACTCTTCCGAGGGCTGTCCCTGTAATTGTCAGTTCTGCGTGGGTATCGAGGTCGCCTCCGATAACAGCAGTTCCGCAGAATTCGGCGCATGCCTGTATGCCTTTTGCAAGTTCTTCGACAAAAGCAATTTCAGTATCTGCAGGCATGCCTATTGCCATAAGGAGGCCTGTTGGCTCTGCACCCATAGCTGCGATATCGCTCAGGTTTACGGCTGCGGACATCCAGCCCATCTGCCAGGGGGTCATTTCCGGAGGAAAGTCCGTAGTTCTGTGCAGCATATCAGTCGTAACGACCAGACAGTCTTCACCTTTCAGGTCAAGGACGGCACAGTCATCGGAACCGGCACCTATAAGGATCCCTTCCTGTCCTTTCTCCTTTCCTTCGGGGGCATTGAAAATCTCAGATAAGCGGGAGATTAGAGCGCGCTCTCCGACTGAAGATACTTTTGTTTCTTTCATGGTCATTTTTTGGAAGCGATTACTTCCGCTTTCCTTTTTTATAGATACGTACCCTTCTCCGGGCTAAAATGGACTGAGTCCCTCTCCTTTATTTAACTTTTGTAACCCCGGAGGTTACACAAAAGTTTGGTGGTGTGCATACAGGATTTTTTTGATCTATTGTCAGGAGTGCAGCAGGGAATATCCCCGGAGAAACTATGAGGGAACTTTCCGGGATACCTGTACTTTCGAATACAGGATAATGAATTCCAGGTAAAGGGGTTTTTACCAGGGGTTTAATCATTTTCTTTTATGCTTTGGCATGTATAAGGCTTTTGTAAACTTCAAATTCATTTGAACCTAAAACATATTTTTTCTGTAAAAATTTGGTAAAATAACAATTAGTAAAAAGATAAATGGATGGCGCAATGAAAGAACGGGTGGACAGGATAAAAGAGTTAATGGACACTGTTAGATCCAGACAAGATTACTTTGAATCGTATCTATAAGGCTGTTTTATAGTTAGATTCCAGTAAGATCACTTTGTATTCAAGTATAGCAAGGCTGTTTCGTCGTCAGATTCCAGTAGGTTGCTTGACGGTGCCAGATAATATCAGACGATTTCTTCTCCTTCTTCTTTTGTCCTTATCCTTACTTTTTCCAGGAAGCCTTTTGCTATTTTTCCAAGTTCGAGAAGTTCTTCTCTCTCCAGAACCCTGTTTTTCCTGAGTCCCTCCTCAAGACTGTGTTCCGGAATTCCCTGCTGCAGCACATATGTGACCTCTCTATTTTTAACGTGTTCCGAAATCCAGGCTGCTATGCTGGAAATTTCCTTTTCGTTCCCGACGAAGTCTCTGATTACAGTTGTCCGGAGTTCCAGTTCCAGGCCGCTGGTATCTGCTGTCTCGATTGTTTTTGCAACGGCTGCGATGATTTCTTCCGGAGTCTTGTTGACGACAATACTTGCACCTTTGTATTCTTTCCAACCTGCAACCTTTCCGTAAAGTTCAGGATCGTCAAGAGGGGCTTTTATGTCGATAAAGAACTTATCGACCAGTTTCCGCTCAGCCAGTTCGGCAGCCCTTTCAGGGTAACAACCGTTTGTATGGATCCCTACTGCAAGCCCGAGACTTTTTGCAAACTCTGCAAGAGGAATAACAGCTCCCTGCATGAGGGGTTCTCCTCCAGAAAAAACAACCGCACTTACGAAAGGTTTCGATATTTTGATCTGCTCTTTCACAAAATCAAGTTCCACAAGACCTGCCCCTTCGAGGTACGGATGGTTCTGGCAGTAAGGGCAGCGAAGAGGACAGCCTCTAAAAAAGATTGTAACCGCAGCTTTTCCTGTCCAGTCAAGGGTTGAAAGCGGGACAGTGCCTGCGTAATTTATCTTCATAAGAGCTACCATTTTTCAGTTTGAATAAAAAAGGGCGAAGGAACTCTTATCTGAGTTCCCTTGTACCGTAGCGTTTCCTGTCCTTGAGTTCCTGGCGCTTGCCCCTGTTCCAGCCTTCTACGGACTGGAGGTACCCTGTGATCCTTGAGAGGTGCTGTACGTTTTCGGACCCGCATTTAGGGCATTTGTCCAGCAGGCCGGCAGCTACGTATCCCTCGTCAGTGCATACGGTCATGTCCCTGGTGAAGGCAAAGTACCCTGTCTGTGTGTTCTTTGCTATATGCATGGCAAGTTCCTGCAGGCCGTCAGGGTCCGGTTTTCCTTCTCCAAGCCAGATATGCATGATGTTTCCTCCGTCTACGATCGGGAAGAAAGTATGCTCATACTTTATCCTTTCAGGGAGAGACACATCTGCGCCTGGCGGGATGTGAGTCCCGTTGGTATAGTAAATCGGCAGGTCATGGGTCTCATTGATTTCTTTCTTTGCGGTTTTCAGGTCCCCTTTAATTATGAGTTCGGCTTTTTCGGCATATTCCCTGTGCAGGAGGTCGGAGACTGCAAAGCGCTGGGCTGTAGTTTCCGCAGGAGTCCTTGCAAGGGCAATCTCCATGCCGTTTTCCTTTGAGAGCTTCTGGGCATGCATTTTCATTTCGAACATAGCCCTGATTGCAAGCTTATACGCAATAGGAGACTCGTGGATCTGGTAGCCGGTGTGGTACTGGACCATTTCATTGATCCCTACTATCCCTATAGTATACACAAGGCTCTCGAAGTCCACAGCCATTGCTCCTTTTTCTCCGGTGTTCGGGTCCTTGGGGCACTGGGCTGCAAAGGGAATCCTGTTTTTCTTGATCAGGCTGTTCATCCATCTCCTCTTGATCTTGAAAACTTCCACACCCCTGTTCATCAGGGTTTTGAGTTCGGTGAAAAGCTTCTCATCATTATATTCGGCCCTGTATGCAGCTCTCGGACAGTTTAGAGACAGGACCATCCATGAGCCCATGGAGAAGTGTTTTCCATCCCTGAAATGCAGCTTGTCATCGAATTCTTTATCATCGGTAGGGTTTGCAGAGAACTGGTAGGCACAGCACTGGTAGCATGAAATCCCTTCTCCTGCGCCTCTGTATTCGGGAAGCTGGTTGTCAAAGTAGGGAGTTCCGAATTTGGCAGCCAGTTCAAAGGTCAGCCTGTACAGTTCTTTGTAAGTCGGAAGTTCGGGGTGAGCCCCGTTAAAGCTCTCGTCTTCTTCCATGAAGTCGGGTTCGAGAGAGATTTCAGGCTTCGGGAAGCTGAAAGGTTTGCCCCAGGCATCTCCTTCAAGCATGACGTCCATAAGCGCCTTAAACCCGAGACGGACCTCTTTTTCGAATTCTCCGTAGGCCCTGAGGGGGGCCTGCTTGCCATCCCAGACTTTGCCCATGGCAACAACCGGAATGTTTTTCCAGAGCTTTGGGACTCCGGGAGAAAGCTGCACCGAGGAAAAGACAGTCTGTCCGCCTCTTGCGCACATCATCTGCATCATTTCATAGACGAACATCTGCATTAACTGTCTTATTTCAACTTCGGACTTGCCTTCAAGATAGGGTGCAATAAAGGTCAGGAAATTGTAAAAGCCCTGTCCACCTGCGAAATTGGTCTGTGCGGAACCCATTGCCTTTACCGCATGAAGGAAAGCTACTTCGGCATTCTTTGCAGGTTTTGCAACGCTTGATTGGGTCCCTACGCCATCAGGCATGAGCCCGTAGTAAAAGAAGTAACGAAGGTCCCAGTCCTGGCAAAAAGGCCTTGTGCCCATGTATTCGAGGTCATGGATATGGAAATCCCCGTTCAGGTGCAGGTCTGCAAGCTCTTTTGGCATCAGAAGGAGATTTTGCTCTTTGGACATTTTGTCGGCTTTTCTTTTGTGGGAGGTCTCGGCATTGTTCAGCTGGTTTGCATTATCGTTTGCCCCAAAACCGAATCCAGAGTCGATTTCATAAGCATCGTAAACGGATGCCCCGACTCTTGTCATTATATTTCTCCATTCCACATGCCCTCTGTCAAGAAGTATGTTGTTCACTATTTCCCGGATAAGGGGGCCTGAAAGAAACTTGATGTTCATCTTTCGGATGATTTTTTCCGCTTCTTTTGCAATATCAACGGCTTCCTCTTTTGTGATCGCAGGTTTGCCATAGAATATTTCGCTCAGTTTTGTTTCTTTCAGAAGCTGGTTCACAATGATGTTCCGGTCCCAGTTAAGCATGAAACCGTCTGTTGTTCTTACCTTTGGGAGGGGAGAGACAGACAACCCGTCAAGTGTCTTTTGCACGGGCTGATTGTCGGATAACCGGTCATTTTTAGGAAGGGAAGATACGGAGATGGAGAGCCCGTCAAGTGCTTTTTTCCCTGACTGGTTCTCGGATAATTCGTCATCGTGTAAGAGAATATCGCCTGTCATTTTCTCATCTTCAGTAGTTGTTTTAAGGAGGGATGTAAGTTATTTATCGTTGAAGTTTAGCGGGGTTTGTCACAGAATTCCCCGGAGTTTTTCCGGATTAACGTCTTCCCCGCGGAAGATTTCGTCGTGTGTCAGGAATTCGCTATTGATCTGTAATACAGGCGCTGTCACTGTGAAGACTCCGTTGAAACGCAGTTCCGTTAGAGCTTCCGGGGTGGACATATCTGCTACTTCGAAGGGTACTGAATTTGCTTCAAGATATTTTTTTAATTTGTTGCACTTCGGGCAACGTTCAGTTGTATAAACGATTATTTTTGCCATGCTTTGCGCCCCTCTGATTTATGGTACAGTTTTTTTACATGTTTTTTAACATGCCTTTTACATGTTTCGTTTTTTGTTACTACATTCTTGTTTTATTTCCATTGTGGGGAGGGTGAGTGTGCCGGCGCAGAGCGCATCACAGCAACAAAACAAACCCCCACATGGGTACCATTCCTTAGCCAACCCGATTTATTCTATAATAATTTTCCCAGACTTGTCAGCAACATCGGAACAGGGCATGTGGTTCCCAAAGACTGCCCCTCTAGATATCATTTCTCACTCTATTGAGTGAAGGTTATCTTTATTTCCAGGTAATTATTCTAAATGCCCGATCTCATTTATAATGGTTTTTAACCTCAGGTCTGAATACAAAAGATCCTTTGTTTTGTATACAATAGTTTCCTCCAACCCTCTCACTTTGTATACAAAGAACGCCATTTGTTATCAGATATGGTAACAAACTTAATGGCTTCTGTTTTTAAAAAAATGCCTGATTTCTCAGGGTATTTTCAAATACAGAAGACTTTATCTGGTATAAAAGGCACTTTAATAAATACAGGTACGGTTATTATATATATGACCTTATTCCTTGAAGACATTATAACATATTAGGGGGAGAAACCCTCTCAGTTTCAGGGAAAGGACTGAGAATTTGTCTTTCTTTTCTGCTCCCTTTTACCTTTCTGGCTTTTAAGCCTTTCTTTTTAAAAGAAGGCAAGAAAATATGAAAAAAGCATTATATCATTGATCTCTCATACCTCTGTCAAGTGCAAAGAGAGGTGTCACACCATAGAGAAATTATTATCTTCCGGTTGTAAACCCCTTGATGACCTCCTGGGAGGAGGTTTCGAGCGAGGGATCGTAACTCAGGTCTTCGGAGCCGCAGGAACCGGAAAAACAAACATCTGCATCCAGCTTGCAGTGGAATGTGTAAAGCAGGGGCAGAAAGTCATTTTCATCGATACCGAAGGGCTTTCTCCTGTTCGTTTCAAGCAGATAGCAGGCGAAAATGCAAAGGAAATAGCCGGGAACATAATTATCTACGAACCTCTGAGTTTTGAAGAGCAGTATTCAGCCGTAAGAGAGGTAGAGAGGATAGCGGGTGAGAATATAGGGCTTGTGATTCTGGATTCTGCCACTTCTTACTACCGGTTTGAACTCGAAGATGAGGATACAGGCATAAAAAGCCGCAGAGAGCTTGCTAACCAGATAGGGTTCCTGCATGCCCTTGCCCGCAAATACGGTTTTGCCGCAGTTATAACAAATCAGGTTTACTCGGATGTCATTGTAGGAGGGGTGCGCCCCCTGGGAGGCAGTTCCCTGGAGCATATCTCTAAAACAATCCTCAGGCTGGAAAAAACGGGTGAAGGGAAAAGGCGCGCAGTCCTCTACAAACACCGCTCCCGCCCTGAAGGTTCAAGCGCGGAATTTACGATTACAGCAGAAGGAATCCGTTAAAAAGGAAAAATGTAATGTTCCCGGATATCTCATTCAAAGGAAGTATTTCAAAAAAGGAAAAAACGTAAGGTTCCCGGATATTTCCGGGATTTTCTGGCATTAAACTGTTTTTACAGGAACTTTTCTCTCCGGGAGTATTTTGTTTCCTGCTTTAACGTTCCCGGGTACCGGCTATGAACTCTTCGGTCCTTCTGTAGGCTTCGTCATCAGGGTACTGGATAGCCGGATGTTTCATGAAGTAGGATGCCGGCGAGTACAGCACTCCTCCTATCCCGCGGTCAAGAGCCAGCTTGCAGCAACGAATGGCATCAATTACCACACCTCCAGAGTTAGGGGAATCTTCTACCGAAAGCCTCATTTCAAGGTTCATTGGGACGTCCCCGAAAAGTTTGCCTTCCATTCGAAGGAAGCAGACCTTGTTGTCTTTCTGCCAGGCAACGTAGTCGCTCGGCCCGATATGGATATTTTCATCCGCAAGCTTATGCGAGAGCACGGACTGTACGGCTTCGGTCTTGGATTCACGCTTGGAAGCAAGCCTGTTCCGGTTGAGCATATTGAGGAAATCGGTGTTTCCGCCAGTGTTCAGCTGGTATGTCCTTTCGAGCTTTACACCGCGTTTTTCAAACAGGTCTGCAAGGACCCTGTGGGTAATAGTTGCCCCAAGCTGGGCTTTGATATCATCGCCTATAACTGGAATATTCTTTTCTTCAAACCGCTTTGCCCACTCAGGGTTGCTTGCAATGAAAACAGGCATGTTGTTGATTAAAGCCACCCCGGCTTCAAGGGCGCATTCGGCATAGAAACGGACAGCTTCTTCGGAACCTACGGGGAGGTAATTAAGAAGCATGTCGGCGCCAGAATCCTTCAACTCTTTCACAATATCGGCTTTTGTGGCTTCAGGCTCCTTACTAACAACAAATGTGTAATTTTCCCCATAATTCTTCATGTGGCCAGAGACCCCATCAAGAACTCTACCCATCTTAACCTTCACGCCTGTGGGAGGGACATCAGGACAAAAAACCGCGGTGCAGTTCGGGGGAGCAAAAATGGCCTCTGACACGTCCTTTCCTACCTTCCTGGCATCAACGTCAAAGGCAGCAACAACTTTGATATCGCCGGGCTTGTACCCACCAATGTCCCTGTGCATAAGTCCTATGGGATCTTTATCGTCGGTTTTATAGTACTCGATGCCCTGTATCAAAGAGCTTGCACAGTTCCCGATTCCTGCAATTGCTATTTTTATTTTTGTCATAAGCGCTTACTCTCCGATGAATACCCTGACTCTCATAAACCACAATTTGCATGAAACAACAGATTCTCAGAACTTCCGAAATTTAAGGATTTATGGGTTCAAGGTCCCTGAAATTTATGAAATTATGATTCCTGAAATTACGAATCTTCCTGTATCTCAGCTATTGATTTTAAATCTTCTCTTATTTGTACTGTTACTTTATAAATCTATTATATCTAATTTTGCTCCCCATGAAAGGAATATTCTTTTTGCTTATATATCTAAAGCGCACTCTAAAATTTGCCAGCTATAATGAAATAAAATTTTTAATTCTGCTGTTTGGCTTCTGAGCCACTCACTTATATGTTATTTTTTATCCGAAACAGAGCTTTTTTCAGTTTAAATTCCTACTTAGGTTTTCAGGTCGCCTGATACGGGATATAACAATGCAGGTATGACGATGAAGATGCAACGTGCAGGATAAACAATGCGGAGCATAATGATAGTTCCGGGGAAACGAAACGTTCCCCTTTGAGAAGAAACGAGTCGAATAGGTTTTTATTAGATGGATGGCTTGAAAGGGAAGTCGGAAGATTTTCCGGCAGAACCTGATGTTCACATCGGAAAGTGATTTAATGAGGACAATTGACTGGAACGAAGAGTCCAATTCCGTGGTGCTGGTAGACCAGACCTTGCTCCCGCAGGAGTACAAAGTTATAGAATGCAAAACCCTTAGTTCGCTCTGCGAAGCTATAAAATCTCTCAGAATCAGGGGCGCACCTGCGCTCGGGGCTGCGGGTGGCTTTGGAATCGCTCTGGCAGCTTCCCTCAGCGGGGCAAAAGATCTTGAATCGATGAACAGAGACCTCAAGGTCGCGGCAAAAGCCCTTAAATCGACCCGCCCTACAGCCGTAAACCTGGGCTGGGGTGTGGACAGGGTCTTAAAAGCAGTTTCTGATGCCTTCGATGTTCAGGGGGCCCGGGATATTACCCTTCAGGAAGCTAGGGATATTGCGGAAGAGGATATAGCAACAAATAAACTGATAGGCAAATACGGGGCAAAATTCCTGAAAGACGGAGATACCGTCCTTACGCACTGCAACGCAGGAAGGCTTGCCTGTGTTGATTGGGGGACGGCACTAGGAGTTGTGCGTTCGGCTATTGCGGAAGGCAAAAATATCAAAGTTATTGTCTGCGAGACGAGGCCTTTGAACCAGGGAAGCAGGATCACCACCTGGGAACTCATGCAGGACAAAATCCCTGTAACTCTTATTGCGGATTCTATGGCTGGCTGGGCAATGCACCAGGGACTTGTGGACAGCGTGCTCGTAGGAGCCGACCGGATTACCCAGGATGTTGTTTTTAACAAGATCGGGACCTATACGCACTCGGTCCTTGCAAAAGAGCATGAGATTCCCTTCTATGTGGCAGCTCCGATCTCTACTTTCGACTTCAAAGGGTGGGAAGGAAGCGTAAAGATTGAAATGCGAGACCCTGATGAGCTGCGGTTCTCAGGCTGCCAGCAGCTTGCCCCGAAAGACGTTGAGGTCTATAATCCTGCTTTCGATGCAACCCCCATGGAAAACGTGACAGCGGTAATCACTGATAATGGAGTATTTTATCCGCCTTTCCTGCTGGACGAGGTTCTCGTCTGAGATCCTCCGTCTCCGGTTTTTGGAAATTTGAGGTCGCGTTTTTTCTTTCCTGGAGCAGACCTGTTCCGGAATAGCTCTGCAGGATTTATATATGAGAACTGTAAATTATCTGATAACTATCCAAATGAGAAGTTTAATACTAATCATATGGTTAGTTTAAAACTATCTGAGTGAGGAGTTCAAAACTAACGGTAAACAGTAAATTTACAGTTAAGTTACATTTTCTAATCTCAGGATAATATTCCAGAGCTAGACATCCAAAAATTCCAATCAGGAACGAATCAATTAATCAATATCATATAATCAATATCATACGTATTCGATTAATCAATGTCATATAATCAATATCATACGTATTCTTAAAGGTGTTATTACTCATGGCTAAAAGATCAGGTTCCGGACTTCAGTCCTCAGCAGGGCTCATGCGCTACTACGAAGCCGACAAAAATGCAGTTCATATCCAGCCAAAAACAGTGCTGATCGTTGGCGCCGTTGCGGGCATAGCAGTACTATTCTTAAGTGCTGTAAACGGCTTCTGGCCGTAACTACAGTTTTCTGGCAGGGTTCCTTTGAGCAGGCATAGTTCTGGAAAAAAAGATCTCAAAAAAACGAAGAAATTTTCTTCAGGCGCCAGAACCCCGAAACCCGCAGTTTTTATTCTGGGCTTTCTCCTTATAGTTGTGGGTTTCTTCGGGGTCCTGTATAACCCCTCCAATTCCATAGAGGAAACTCTTCCCTGGAAGATTTCGGAGGCAGGAATATTATCTTTTTCCCCGAGAGAAGGGCCCGTATTTACGGTTCAGGAAATTGAGGATCCTTACTCTCCCGAAGACCCGGATATTCTGAAAATGGTATCTTTTGAGAGCAGTGGCGAAAATGTCCAGGCTCTCCTGAGAATTCCTGCAAACGCTTCTTCTTCCCCCGGCATAGTTCTGCTCCCGGGAGCAGGAGTCAGTAAAGAAGGGGAACAGGGGCTGGCTGCCGAACTCTCTAAAATGGGATATGCAACTCTCACCCTTGACCAGCGCAACAAGGGTGCAATAAACGTTGACCGGGATCTTGAACTTTTCAGGGCAGGCCTCGAACCTGTCGAACACCTTATGGTTTATGACGCCCTCAAAGCCGCAGACGTGCTTTCCGTCCAGCCTGAAATAGATCCTGAAAGGCTTGCAATTCTCGGGGAAAGTAACGGCGGCAGGTTTGCAATTATTGCCTGTGCCCTTGAGCCTTCCCTTAAAGGGGTTATAGGGATCAGCACTTCAGGGTATGGCACTGAAGAGATCGACCCGGCAAGTGTGGCTGACTCCGAAGCTTATCGGTTCTACCTTTCAATTGATCCGGACACTTATCTCAGTGCCCTGCCGCCTTCAAGGCTTGTTATGGTACACTCTTTTAATGATACCGTAATCTCGCATGAACTGGCACTCAGGACTTTTGCCCTTGCAGAAGAGCCAAAGGCAATGTATAATGCTACAGAAGAAACGCACGGATATACTGCTTCTATGCGCCCCTATCTTGAGAAAGAACTTGAACTCTTCCTGAACTGACCACTGGTACAGGCTTCGGTCCAATTAATTCTACAAAAGTGTTTTGAATATGGTATCTCCTCAGCAACTCTCAGGCTTACGGGAACTTAATGGAATAGGTGAGCGAGTAGCCGGCAGGCTTGTCGAGCATTTCGGAAGCGAGGAAGCAGCTCTTCAGGCGATCCTTGAAGGGGACATAGCTTCGCTTTCCGAGGTCAACGGGGTCAGCCATACCTTTGCCCTTTCCCTTGCCAGGGATGTCAGGGTTCGGGTTGAAGGCTGTGCAATTTCCGATTTCCTGAAGACAAAAGAAGCTCTTGACCTCTACTCCCGCCTGCTCGAGCTGATAAAAAGCTTTGCCCACACGGCGCATGCAAAGGACAAGCTGGACCTTTTTTATCCGTTTCCTGCGTCCCGCATGGACCTTATTCGGGAGAGACGGGCTTTTGTAGGGGAATACCTGGAGCTGGCCAATGCCCTTTCTGCGGATAAGGAGTTCCTGAGCCTTCTTTCCAGCGTGAAAAAACTCAGGCCGATCCCGGGGAGCTTGAGGGTAAGGGACAGGATAATTCTTTCCGGAGACCGGAAAACTCTGGACGCAGCAAAGGAAAGGTTCCAGGCATTTTTGCCTGTCCAGGCGGTGGAGGATTTTTCCGAGTTCGTGGACCTTGCAAGAGGCTACTCGAATGTGATTGTTTTTGACGATACTTATCTTGGTTTTGACCTGCCTGAAGGGCTTGAGCCCGAGTTTTTCCAGGACCCTTCAAAAACGGAATTCTGGCAGATCCTGCCTGAAATAGAACTGGCTTTTTTCTCAAGGAACCTGGACTGCATCCTTGCCTGCCTGGATATCACATCAACTCTGCAGGCTTCTGGTTTTGATTTCTTTGAGGAACTCTCTGATGAGGAGCTTGAGACTCTCAAAACAGCCCTTCTTAAAGTGGGAGAGGACGGAAAGCCTGTTGAGGGTTTTGACCCCGAACTTGACAGGCTCGGAGCTGCCCTTCAAAACCTCGATCCTGTGCTGACTTCTGCCTTAAATGAGGCAAACCAGCACATGAACCGGACACTTGAAGCAAGCTCCCTTACCCTGAGCGGGCAGGAACTCATCAAGCTCGTGAGCGGGGGAATGGAAATCAAAGACCTGCTTGCAAAAGAACTCAACAGGGTCTATACAGGCGAGATCGAAGCCGTAAAAGAGGAACTCGCAGAGAAGCTCAATTTCCAGAAACAGGAAAAACTGATGCTTGACTCCCTCTTTTCCGATGAAATCGCCTATCCTCTCCGGGCAGAACAGGCTCAACTGCAGCTTCTCAGGCAAAAATTGAATATGTCTCTTGAAAAAGCCAGGCTTACCCGCAAAAGGGAGCTTGCAAAAGTCCTCTCAAGCTTCCGCCAGCCTGTAGAAAGGCTTGTCAGGGAAGTCCTTGACTTTGACCTGGGTTTTTCCATAGCCTGCTTTGCCGCACAGCTTCGGCTGAAAATGCCGGAGCCAGTTCCTGAAGCCGGAATTGGCTTTGAAGGGGGAGAAAACCTTTTCCTGAAAGCCAGGTACGGAGAAATTGACCCTGTCAGTTATTCCGTCGGAAAAACTCGTTTTTCTCCGGAAGGGCTGGAAAACAGGGTTGTGCTTTTGAGCGGGGTGAACTCCGGGGGCAAAACCTCTTTACTTGAACTGCTTGCCCAGTGTGTGGTCCTCGGGCACATGGGTTTTCCCGTCCCTGCAAAAGAACTTGAGCTGGGCCCTGTAGAAGAATTTTACTATTTCGGAAAATCAAAAGGAACGCTTGATGCGGGAGCCTTTGAGACCACTCTAAAACAGTTTTCCGTGCTTTCCGAAGCTTCCGGGAAACTTGTGCTTGCCGATGAGCTGGAATCAATTACAGAACCCGGAGCCTCAGCCCGAATCATAGCAGGGATCCTTGAATACCTTACCCGAAGCGAAGAGAGCCTTGGGGTTTTTGTTTCCCACCTTTCGGAACTGATCCTTGAAAATACCGGGACAGATATCAGGGTGGACGGAATAGAAGCCGAGGGGCTGGACTCAAGCCTGGAGCTGATCGTAAACCGAAACCCGATATACAATTGCGTGGCAAGAAGTACTCCGGAACTGATTGTAGAAAGGTTGCTGAGAAAGACCACGGGAAAAGAACAGGAATTTTATGCCCATTTAAAGGATAAATTCAAAAATTAATGGATAAGTGGGCTATTCGGGTTCGAATTTCAGTGACAAGTTATGAGTTATTTGATTGTCAAGTTACGAATTATTTGACCGTCAAATTTTGAATTATTTTTTGTCAAGTTACGAATTATTTTCTTTCGAATTGTGAATTATTTTGCTGTTAAATTGTGAATTGTTTGACCGTCAAATTTAGAATTAAGTTGTTTTAGAGGCCAGCTTCACAGAATAGGACCTTAATCAAAAGTTTACTTTCCGGGTAATTTCTAAATCTATTTTGAAATTTCTTTCAAAACATATTTCTCTCGAATACATATGGGCATTTTCTGGTTATTTTTGGTGGTTTTCTCTGGGATAATATCCTGTTATTTTCGTTTCTATAGATCCACCATATTCTTTTTTGTTTATTTTTTCTGTTTTCTTAGAGATAATATTATAAATCTTTAGTACTATATATTAATAAATAGTAATGAGTTAGCTGAGATTTCGGGCAGTTTCTACATTCCTGTTAATCCAAAAGTCTATATACGTCTTAGTGTCAATGCATCTCCGATTACTTTATAAGAAGATGCGCCTCACCCCCGACAGGAAATCGAAAACTCAGCCGGCTAAATGGTTATTTAAAGGGTTGGTGCGCGGTTCAGGAAAATTTTTCCCGGGAACTGGCTACTCTGGCTGTGGAATGGATTGGTGGCTATCTTCTTTTCAACCCTGCTAACTTATACTGAACAAACATCTGGTAGTAATGTCAAATAGTAAAACAGGCAAAAATCTTATATTCCGATCTTCTTATATTTTTGAGGATGGATCTGAAGAAACACAAAACCCAGACCACGCGTGATAGGAATGGAGCGGAACTTCCCAATTCAGTGTGCAGATTTTGATAGATTGGTTACGGATAGTGTTGAGGGGATCCGGGTTGAAGTATCAGGCATGCCTGACCTGAGCGACCCATGCCTTTATGCAGACAGGGAATACAGCTGGCTCCAGTTTAATGACCGGGTACTCGAAGAAGCGCTGGATGAACGCAATCCCCTGCTTGAGAGAGTCAAATTTCTTTCCATCTTCGGGAGCAACCTTGATGAATTTTTCATGGTCAGGGTCTCTGGAGTCCAGAAACGTATTGCTGAAGGGGCAAAAGAAGACCGGACAGATGAACTGGCTCAGGAACAGCTGCAGGTCATCCGGGAAGAACTCCTAAGGCAGCTTCCTGTAAACGATAGCTGCTGGAATGAAGTTCTCGAGCCTGCTCTAAGGGAAAAGGGAATTAAGGTCCTTAACTACTTTGAGCTTTCCGGAGAAGACAGAGAAAAACTCAGGGACTACTTCGAAAGAAACATTTTTCCGCTACTTACTCCCCTTGGTTTCGATTCGGGGCATCCTTTTCCCCATATCTCAAACCTGAGTCTCAACCTTGCCGTACTTATTGATGACCCGGACTACGGGGAACGTTTTGCAAGGGTCAAGATCCCTCCTATGTTCGCAAGGCTGATTGTTGTCCCTGAAGAAGGTCAGGAAAAAGTTAGTTCCGGTTTTGAAGAACTGAAATCAGGGCTTTTTGTGTGGCTCGAACAGCTGATTGCTGCAAACCTCGATCTGCTGTTCCCCGGGCAGCGTATCCTCGGAGCCTACCCTTTCAGGATCACCCGGGATGCTGACCTCGGCTTTGACGAAGATGGGGATAAGGACCTCCTGACCGCTGTTAAGCAGAGGGTGGGGAGAAACTATTTCGGGCCTGCTGTCCGGCTTGAGACCGATTATACCATGCCTGAAAGGGTTTCCGATATTCTCCTTAAGAACCTGGAGCTGACTCCTCCTCTTATGTTCAGGTCAGCGGCACCTCTGGGCCTCTCAAGCCTCATGAAGCTTACGCAAATTAACCGCCCTGAGCTTAAATACAAGCCTTTTGAGCCAAGAAAACATTCCCTTATGGCTAATAAAGAAAACATTTTTTCAGCCCTGAAAAAGAAGGACATCCTTCTCTATCACCCTTATGATAGTTTTGAATCGGTAACCGATCTGGTGGAAGAAGCTGCTGATGACCCGGATGTCCTGGCAATTAAGATGACTCTCTACAGGGTAGATGACAACTCCAGGATTATCCAGGCTCTCATGAAAGCTGCGGACAGGAACAAGCAGGTTGCAGTCCTTGTCGAACTTAAAGCCCGCTTTGACGAAGAGAATAACATTGGCTGGGCAAAGGAACTCGAGCGCAAAGGAGTTCACGTAGCCTACGGCTTTCCCGGGCGCAAAACCCATGCCAAGATGTGCCTTATTGTAAGAGCCGAAAAAGAAGGCATCAGGTATTATGTACATATGGGCACTGGAAACTATAACGCTGTCACCGGAAGACTCTATACAGACTTCGGCTATCTCACAAGTGACCCCTTCATAGGCAAAGATATCTCTGACCTTTTCAATGCCCTTACAGGCTATTCAAGAAAGGACCATTACATCAAGCTCCTGGTAGCGCCCCAGAACATGAGACATCAGATCCTTGAGCGCATCAGGCGCGAGATCGACCTGCATGAGAAATTCGGAAACGGACACCTGATTTTCAAGATGAATTCTCTTGTGGACTACCAGTGCATCCGGGAACTCTACAGGGCTTCACGGGTTGGGGTAAAGGTAGATCTCATTGTCAGGGGCATCTGCTGCCTCAGGCCCGGAATCTGCGGACTGAGCGAAAACGTCAGGGTCATTTCGATAGTCGGACGTTTTCTTGAGCATTCAAGAGCATACTATTTCAGGAACGGCGGAAAAGAAGAGATCTTCATGGGCAGTGCCGACCTTATGCCCCGCAACCTTGACAACCGGGTCGAAGTACTCTTTCCCGTATCCCCTGATTACATTCCTGTCCTGCGTGATGTCATTCTCGGAACCCACATGAAGGATAACATAAAAGCTCGCCTTCTCCTCCCCAACGGCAGGACTGAAAGAATATATCCGCAGCCTGAAGAAGAAGAACTGGATTCTCAGCTCTGGCTGCTTGAGAACAGAGGTAGCTGGGAGCTTAAAATGGAAAAGAGCTGAAAAAAGCTTTTATTTCCCTTTTTCTTTTTTTACTTCTTTCTTTATTTTCTTCCTTTTCCTCTTTTCTTTCTCTTTTCTGTTTTCTCTTTTCTTTTTCTTCCCATTTTTTTCTTTTAGTTTCCTGTGTTTTCCTTTCCCACCTGAAGTTTATACTACTTCCGGAACTTCATATGGGCAGGGTTTTTGAACTTACAATTTTACATATATAGAAAGATAGAATTCAGGAAAAAATACAAGTCCGAAAAATAAATCTCAAATAGAATAAAAATATGAACTGATATTGTGAAGCTTATGAAGCTTGCAATCCTTCTATAAAAACGAGAGACAGGGCTTTCAGGTGGTCATGAATGGAACCCGAGAAAATTTCCGAAGGCAGGGTTGTTGCGTTTATCGATATAGGGACTAACTCAGTCCGGCTTCTTCTGGTCCGGATCAATCCCAACGGGTCTTACCAGCCCCTGACCAAGCAGAAGGAAACGGTGCGGCTTGGAGAAAAGGAGTTTATAGACAGGATCCTGCAGCCAAAAGCAATGGAAAGGGCAACCGTTGTCTGTAAAAAGTTCATGGAACTTGCAAGGGCTTACAGGGCAGAAGAGATCATAGCCGTGGCAACCTCCGCAACCCGGGATGCGAGCAATAAGGTTCAGTTCCTTGAAATGATTAAAAGAGAGGCAAACCTTGAGGTCTGCACGATCTCGGGCTCGGAAGAAGCCCGTCTGATATATCTGGGGGTCTCAAGCGGGCTCCGTCTGGGTTATACAAAAGCTCTTTTCATTGATATCGGGGGTGGGAGCACTGAGGTGTCGATAGGGGACCAGAACCAGTTTTACTTCCTTCACTCCCTTAACCTCGGGGCAATCCGCCTGACAAACATGTTCCTTCCGGATGAAACAGGTCCTGTCTCCGAAGAGCAGTATGAGCAGATCAAAGCCTACATCCGGCGCAAGACTGTAGATATAATAAAAGAACTTTCCAGGTACAGGGCAGGCTGTGCGGTTGGAAGCTCGGGAACTATCGAAAATCTTGCAAAAATCGCTTTTGTTTACCTGCATAAAACCGCCCATGAAAGTTTCGAGAAGCTGGAGTACGAAGACCTGAAGGAAATTGTCAGGGCAATGTGCGCCCTGCCACTTGAAGAGAGGCGCAAGTTCCCGGGAATAAACGCCCAGAGAGCAGACATAATCCTTGCAGGCGCTGCGATCATCGAGACCCTTATGGAGGAGCTTGAACTTCCGAAGATTGCGGTCAGCAAGCGAGGGCTCAGGGAAGGGCTGCTCGTGGACTATATCTCAAAGAGCGAGTTCTCTTACATGGTTACGCAGATGTCGGTAAGAAAGCGCAGCATAATGCAGCTTGGCCTCGCCTGCAACTTTGACGAGGAACATGCTCATATCGTTACCAGACTTGCCCTCGAGCTCTTTGACAGCATCCAGGCGCTTGGGGTCTACGAGTTTCAGGAGAGTGAGAGAGAGCTTCTCGAATACGGTGCGACCCTGCACGACATAGGGACATTCCTCTCATATGATACCCACCAGGCGCATGCCTATCACCTTATAAGGGAGAGCAGCCTCCCCGGCTTCCAGCCTGAAGAAATCGAGATCATCGCAAACCTTGCATATTTCCACAGGAAAAACACCCCTAAAAAGAAGCATCCCAATCTCGAAGGGCTCAGCAAAGAAGCCGTAAAAAGTATCAGATTGCTAAGTGCCCTGCTCCGTATTGCCGAAGGGCTTGACCGTTCCCATACGGGAATTATCTCTCATGTTCGTTTCTATATCGCTTCCACCGACAGTCTTGTGCTTGAGATGCATGCCCGGCGGGAGTGCCAGCTCGAAATCTGGGAGGTTGAGAAACAGAAGAAGTATTTCAAAAAGATGTTTGGGTATAACCTCCAGTCCAAAGTCCTTATAGAACAGGCTGCAGGTGTCCCTTTAATTTTTGAGGGCAGCGTCGAGGTTGAAGAAGTCCAGCGGGAATGAAGCTTCTTCACCACGGAAATTAAACTTTTTCAAAAATAAACCGAAAATCCTTCAGAGGCTTTCATACAGGCTTCTGACTGCACTTTCAATTCTTCTTCTAAACTCTCCGGTCCGGACTTTTTCCCAGGCGTCCGGAAAAGTGTTGAGCAGGGTCAGGAGTTCTTCTTCCCTGTATGCAAGGTAAGCTTCCACTCCAGGGTTTTCGGAAATCTGCGTTTCATTCGATGCCTTTTCACTTTCTGAAGGGTTCCAGGTCCCTGTCTTCAGGTAAAAACCCAGCATACTGGTTGCAACGGCTGCATCATGCAAGTCTCCAAGGTGATCCTGCAGAACTTTAAAATCTTTGATTAAAGGTTCAACTTCTTTCCCGAGCACGCTCTCAAAGAACTCTAAAGTATAACGCAGTCCCTTGGCCGCAATCCTGAGCCTGTGCAGCCTCTCAACCGAAACATAGGGCCCTTCCACCCATTCGGAGTAGGCACTTATGTCGGCTAAACGGGCATAGAGGATCGAAGGGAGCACGTCCGTTACCCTGTTCGGCAGGGCATCATGCTTCTCCGTAGTTGTGGGGAGAGCCCAGGTTTCCGGAAACTCCAGAAATTCCGAGAAGTCTTTCTTAAAACGGCTGTATTTTTCACTGTCAAGGTAATCAAGCATATTTTCCCTGGCTTTTTCTCTTTCCTCCGTAAGCGTGATAAAAAGAGGGTCAAGGTCGTGTTCGTGTCCGAAAGGCAGGGTCTCCAGGTAAGTTTCGGCTTTTTCCCGGAAAACATCCAGATCCCGGACTCCTCCGAGAGCTCCAAGTGTTCTCTTGAGCCCTTTAAGGTGCGGTTCCAGTTTTTCGGATTCAAGGTATTCATTAAAGACTGTTGCTGCCGCCCTCATCCTTCGGACTGCAACGCGCATGTCATGCAGCTCTTCGATGTCTTCCCCTTTTCGGGTTCCCTTTTCATGGGCGAGCATCTGGGAGAACTGGTATGCAAAGATCCTGTGTGCAACGGAAGCCATGGAATCTTCCGGGCTGACCGTGGATTTCCTAGTTTCTTTTCTTTTTTTCTTCTCGGTTCTTTTTTCAGCTTTCTCTTCAACTTTCCCTTCAACTTTCTCCCGAATTTTTTCGCCTTCTTTTTCTTCAGCTCCTCCCCCTTTTTCTCTTTGAATTTTTTCTGAGGTCCTTCCCGGGGTTTTTTCCAGGGCTCTTTCCGAGTCTCCTGATACCGGCGGTTCCCTTGCCTGCGTAAACCGGAGTTTGGTGCTGAAGAGATGTTCCCAGAGTTCACTTCGTTTTTCCGCTTTTTTTGCAGTTTTTTCCGAATCAGGTCCCGTAAGTTCTATTTCGACAGCTCCTTCAAGCTGCCTGAACCTGCAGGGGAAAAAACCCTGAGCTCCTGTTTCGGAAAGGTTTGCAATCCGGAGAAAAGCCGTAAGAATAAGGGCTTTATTCTGAAAAGCCGGGGAAAGGCCTGTATTATTTTCTTCAAGGGCTGCAAAAAGCTTTTTTTCACTTATTTCGAGGTCCTGAAGTTCCATGATAAGGGCAAGCATTCGCAGTTCGTTTAGTTTCAAGCCTTTAATCGGATGGGTAAGGAGAATTTCTCTGCTCATTACCGCTTCTTCTCCTCTGGAGACCGAACTTCCGATACCATGCAGGAGGGCTGCAAAGCCGAGCAGTTCTTTTTCCTCCTTTCCAAGCCCGTGATAGGCAGAAAGCCCGTCAAAAAGGGCGAAGGTTCCTGTCTTTATATTTTCTGCTTTTTCCCTGTCAATCCCATAGAACTTCAGGAGAGTTTCAGGAGTCCATTCCTCATAACCTATTTCTGTCCAGCCCCGTTCCGGATTCCCTCCATCCGATTGAAAATAAAATACCGGACTTTTTCCGGAAATTTTTTCTTTAGTTCCTGTAAAAGGAAAGATTGAAAGCCTTTCTTTTTCAAACCGCAAGAGTAAAGCTTCGATCTCAGGTTCCGGAACTTTAAGCAGAAGGCTGATTTCTGCAGGACTGTTGCCCCTGTCAAGTAACAGAAGGGTTTTAGCCTGTTTGCCGTAGATGTTTTTGTGGTTTGCCAGCTGTGCGCAGACAGCTCTTTCTTGCATGTTCAGGAAGGTTTTTTCCGGAAGTTTTTCCCTGAAAAGATAAGCCCTTTCAAACTTAGAAAAAAGGCTTTCTTCAAGGCTGTAGTTGTCGAGGAGGAAATCCCGGATAGCTTCGAGATCTTTGACAGTCCCTTCGTTTTTAAGTTCCACTTCAAACTCATTGTAGAGTTTTTTTCTGCTTTCGCTTTTGAGGTTCACCCTGTCCAGGTAGATTTCAGCTACCAGCTTTCCTTCAAGATTTAACTGACGAATTATCCTTTTCTGTTTGAGAGTTATAAGTGGAGTCAGGTCAAGCCCTGAGGTAAAATCAAAAATCATATTCCTTATCCTGAGAGAGGGGCATTCAAGCACCGAAAGCCCTTCGGGCAGGAAACTGACGTATTCTTCTCTCCTGTGGGTCCCGCCCTCAAAGCCTCCCAGACTTTTGATTGTCACCCATTTACCTTTTTCTCCGGCGGCTTTTCTCACTCTCAGGTAATACCCGGCGGCCATAATATCCTTATTTTTTGTATCAAGAAAAATGTCTTCGATGATCTGGACCTGAGCCTCGGAAATAGTATATGAAGTAAGCCCGGAGAGATTTTCAAGAGCTTTAAAATCAGTTTCTTCCGGTACCAGAAATTTTGACTCTATTTCCATATTCTTCTCCCTTTCCCGCTGTGAATACTGAGTGTATCTGTTCTTGTTCTTCAAATATGTACTCAGTCTTAAAATATGTGTTCAGGAATCTACGGCATTTTAGTTATTCTCTATATTCTTTAATTTGTTTTCCCTTCCACGAATACCCAAAAGGCAGAATAGTGGACAGGAAGTAGCTTATCGAATGTTCAAAGGGTAAAATGGTGGCCCAGAAGTAGTTTATTAATCCGGTAAAAATTCAAAAAGCTAAAATGTAATAAAACATATTTATTAAAAATTTAAACAGAGCAATAGCTATATTTACCAAAAATTTAACTTATTTATATCAAAACGGGAGTATAATCTTTTAAAAACATTGTTCAAACTGTAAAACTCATGATATTTACTTACCCTGAATATTAAATTACACCTAATATTATTTGCGCCGAATATTTACTTCCGCTGCATATTTACTCCCTCTGCATTCAATTGTGATCAACCGTTCAAACATACTTTTTCCAGACCAGCACTCAACCGTAGTATCCAGCAATTGCAGAAGATTCCTCAAAAAATACGGAGCAAAAAGGATACATTATAAAGGATACATCAATAACAAAGGAGCAAGTTTCCTTGACAGGCAATGATATTCTACTCTGGGACGAAACTCTATTTAAGGACCTTTCGGTACTTGAGCCGGATTATCTCCCGGAATATTTTCCCCACAGGGATTCGCAGTTAAACGCGCTCAGGTTTGCGCTCAGACCGGCCCTGCGCGGTATGAGGCCTTTGAATTGTCTGCTGGTCGGCCCTCCGGGGACAGGAAAGACCAGTGCCGTTATGAAGGTTTTCAGGGAAGTTGAGGCTCATGCTCCTGGAGTTGTGGCTGTAAAAGTCAACTGCCAGATCGACTCCACACGTTTTGCCGTGATTTCCAGGATTTACAGGCAACTGTTCGGGATCTCCCCTCCGAATTCCGGGATTGCTTTTCGGAAACTCTTCGAAACCGTTGTGAATTTCCTGATCTCTTCGGAAAAAGTCCTGATTGTGGCCCTGGACGACCTCAATTATCTTTGCTGTGAGGGGCATGCCAATGAAGTGATGTATTCTCTGCTCAGGGCGCACGAGCAGTACCCGGGAGCAAAGATAGGGGTTATAGGGATCGTAAACGATGCATCTGATCTTTATTGCCTGGACTCGAGGGTCAACTCCGTTTTCCTGCCTGAAGAAGTCTCTTTCCCGAGATACGGGGAGGCAGAGATTCTGGACATCCTTAAGGACAGGGTTAAATACGGCTTTTATCCGAAAGTAATTTCTGACGACGTGCTGGAACTTGTTGTCTCATATGTGGAAAAAACGGGCGACCTGAGGGTCGGGATCGACCTTTTGAGGCGTTCGGGTTTCAACGCCGAGCGCAGGGGAAGCCGCATGATTTTATCCCAGGATGTGGAAAAAGCCTACGAAGCTTCCAAGCTTCTTCACCTGTGCAGGGGCATTAGTCTTCTCTCGGATTCTGAAAAACAGCTGCTAGAACTGATCGCAAAGGCAGATGATGTTAAGGCCGGAGAACTCTACAAATCCTTCCATGAACTGACCCAGCTTGGGTACACCCGTTTTTATGGCATGGTAAACAGGCTCCAGACCCTCAACTATGTAGATGCCGACTTTACGGGCAAGGGTAAGCGAGGCAGGACGCGGATAATCAAGACAAAGTATGAAGCTGATGACATTCTTAACTGCCTTAAAAAAAGTTGAGCAGTAAAGTAACTGCCTGAAGACATGCTTATTAAGAGCCTGATCCTAACCATGCTGCTTCGTAATTTATTACAGGGCACGATGTGTCTGTATTTTTAATTTTCTTTGTTCTGATGTTTTTCGTCTCGTTATCTCATAATCTCTTTTATACTTCGTACTCCGCACACTCTCTATCATCGGTATCAAAGTTTATCTCAATGGAGTGGAAGGTGATATAGATATGCAAGACTCATTACCAAGGCGGGGATGAGATACAGATAGAAAATTCTTGGAACAAGTTTCATGCCTCTGGTGTATTTTACAAGTACGAGCAGCGAAATCCATGCAATGATACTATAGAATGTATATGACGTTACTCCCCACGAGTATTGCTCAAATACAATACCAATTGAATTAAGTATCATAATAAGCCAGCTCCACACAAATAATACAAAGAACGAAACAGGAAGCGCATAGTCTGTAAATACGGCGTAACCTATAACCCCGAGTTGATCAAGCATCCCGTGTACTACGTGTACGAAAAGTAGACATAAAATAATTGAAGCCAGGATTTTATCTCGTTTTGTTAGTCCCAGTTTTGCTACTGCAGATACAAGCAATGCAAATAATGCGACTACATACATGTAAGTTATAAATTCAACGAGATTGCAATATGGAATCATATCTTCAGTTATGCCATTCAATGCAATGAAACCAAAATAAATAATACGGGCAAAAAATAGACACAAAGCGATTGAAATTAGGACTTTATCTCTTTTTGTAATTTCTATTGTTTACTACCTCCTTTTAATCTTATTTTGTCTATGCTTGTATCTCCACCATACTATTAAATTAAGAGTGTAAATTACTTTTCTCCGCTGACTTGAGGGCAGGGACTTACTGCCTGAGAATTAAAACAGTTTTTTACTTTTTATAATCCCTTAAAAAAGCTTTCAAAAGCCTGAATATCAGCTGAAAAGAGATCTGGAAAAGAGAATTAAAACGAGATTAAAAAACAAGCCTGAGAGAAAAAGAGAACGAAGATTCACATGGATTTTTCCGGTGAGAGGCCGGAAAACAGGCTTTCAGGCTTGAAATGTTTTTTGATTGAACTTTAAAAAAGGAGCAGTATGAAAACTGCACCTTTTTCGATTCAATCAGTTTTAGGTCTTTCTTATTTTTCAGGAATTTACATCATTCCTGGTGGCATTCCGCCCATTCCCGGCATTCCGCCCATTCCTGGTGGCATTCCGCCCATTTCTTCAGGGCTTGGGCCTGCTGCACGGGTAGAAGCAATGATGTCGTCGATCCTGAGGATCATAACTGCAGATTCTGTGGCTGCATTGATGACCTGGGTCTTGACTCTGAGAGGTTCGACTACGAAGCTTTCCCACATGTCAACGACCTTGCCTTCATAAACATTAAGGCCTGCGGTCTTCATGCCTTTCTCGTGCTGGGAACGCAGCTCCATGAGCATGTCGATCGGGTCAAGACCTGCGTTTTCTGCAAGGGTCCTGGGGATAACTTCGAGAGCTTCGGAGTAGGCTTTAACTGCAAGCTGTTCCCTGCCTTCGAGGGTTGCTGCGTATTCCTGGAGCCTGAGGGCAACCTCAACTTCCGGAGAGCCGCCGCCTGCAACGAGCTTTTCGTCTTCGATTGCAACTCCTACTACACGGAGGGCGTCTTCAAGAGCGCTGTCGACACTGTCAACCACGTGTTCTGTGCCGCCGCGCAACAGAATGGTAACAGCTTTCGGGTTGTCACAGCCTGTGACAAAGGTCATGCTGTCGCCTCCAACCTTCTTCTCTTCAACGAGCCTGGCAAAACCGAGGTCTTCGGGGGTGATCTCGTCGAGGTTGGTGATGAGCTTGCCGCCTGTTGCCCTTGCGAGTTTTTCCATGTCGCTCTTCTTGACTCTGCGGATAGCGAAGATGCCTGCTTTTGCAAGGTAGTGCTGGGCAAGGTCTTCAACGCCCTTTTGGCAGAAGACAACGTTTGCGCCGCTGCTGATTACCTTCTGGACGATCTTCTTGAGCATGGCTTCTTCCTGGTCAAGGAAAGACTGGAGCTGGTCAGGAGAGGTGATTGAGATTTCTGCATCCACTTCGGTGTCTTTAAGTTCGATTGCACTGTTCAGGAGGGCAATCTTTGCGTCCTTGACCTTTTCAGGCATGTTTGTGTGAACTCTTTCCTTGTCGATGATCATGCCCGGGATAAGCTCGGAATCCTCGATCCTGCCGCCGACTTTCTTGACGACGCTGATGTTGTCCTTGTCAATTGTCTTCTTACCGTTTGTGTCGACAACGCTTGTGACAGCATCAACGGCAATTCCGGAGAGGAGTTTCTTGGAGGCCTCTGCACCTTTTCCGGTCATGGCGGTTTCGGCAATGCTGACAAGCAGTTCACGGTTGGACATCTCCACGTTCATTGCCAGGGAGTTTAAGACTTCTACTGCCTTTTCGGCTGCCAGCCTGTACCCGGACGCAATAATTGTCGGGTGGATTTCCTGCTCGATTAAATCTTCAGCTTTCTTTAAGAGTTCGCCTGCGACCACGGCTGCACTGGTAGTTCCGTCTCCGACCTGTTCGTCCTGGGTTTTGGATACTTCTACTACCATCTTTGCTGCAGGGTGTTCAATGTCCATCTCTTTGAGAATGGTTGCCCCGTCGTTTGTGATGACCACGTCACCCATGGAGTCCACGAGCATCTTGTCCATGCCTTTGGGCCCGAGGGTTGTTCTGACCGCTTCGGCTACTGCCTTTGCAGCCATAATGTTGTTACTCTGGGCATCCCTGCCTCTGGTTCGCTTACTTCCTTCTTTCAAAATGAATATTGGCTGTCCTGCCATGATTTAATCCTCCATTAGTGTGAATTTGGAATATCTCTGGAATTAAAATCGCATTTTACATGTTTGTACTTCTATATAAACTCATCCCGCAGTTCTCTCCGTAATAAGTATGCCCTGGGATTTGCTTCTTTTAAAAAACAGCCTGGAATGGACTCGTTTTATACCGGATTTCTTTACGGAAAATCTCAGAGTAAAGAGTTCTGGTTATAATTCATCCCTCCATTTTTCCAGAAAAGTCCTAAAATTTATTTCATTAATTTTTATACAACTTTGTCTCACTTCTGATGCAACTTTGTCTAGTTGCTTATATAACCTTACTTCCTTTTTCAAAAAAATATTTTCATCTGTATTCATGATTTTTCTCAGAATATTTTATAACTGTAATTCAGATTCTGGCTATTTTGTTCAACTTATTTCCACTTACTTCCACTTAACTTCGTGTTCTTTTCGATAATTGTAAAGAATATTCAAATGTGGGGAAAACTTTGAAATGGTTTAGGATTTTGACACTGAGTTGCCAGATTATTTCTCTTCCAGCGAAAACCTTTTTTAATCTCATTTCCTTTGTATTACTAAAAAATATAAAGAAGAATATTTTATGTCTTAGTAAATATTATATTCTTTCTTTGTTTAATCTCTTCCATTTAAATCAGCATATATAGTCATGACTGTAATAGAAAAATTAATATCTCTTGGGAACATTATACAAATTTTGGGGGTGCTCCAACGGCAAATAGCAGAGGAAAAGTCCTGGGCATCGACCTGGGAACAACCAATTCCTGTATGGCGATAATTGAGCTTGGTGAACCCAAGGTCATTACCAATTCCGAAGGAAAAAGGCTTACGCCTTCAGTTGTAGGTTTTTCAAAGAAGAACGAGTTGCTTGTAGGAGACCTTGCTAAAAGGCAGATTATTTCAAACCCTGAAAATACCGTTCAATCCATAAAGAGGCATATGGGGAAATCCGATTACAGAGTACCCCTGAATGGCGAGCAATATACTCCTCATGGAATCTCCGCAAAGATTCTTCAAAAACTGAAACATGATGCAGAGAAGTATCTAGGGGATGCCGTCGAAAAAGCGGTAATTACTGTCCCCGCCTATTTTAACGATTCTCAGCGCTTTGCCACAAAAAAAGCAGGTGAACTTTCAGGTCTGGAAGTTCTTCGAGTCATAAACGAACCTACCGCAGCTGCGCTCGCTTACGGCCTGAAAGACGGAGTTGACAACCGGAAAATTCTTGTTTACGACCTTGGGGGCGGTACTTTTGATGTTTCAATTCTTAAGATTAAAAACGGAATTTTCGAAGTACTGGCTACCAGCGGGGACACCGAACTTGGCGGTGATGATTTCGACAGGCAGGTTGTTGAACACCTGCTTGCTGAGTTCCAGAAAGCCGAAGGCACAGACCTCTCAGGTATACCCCAGGCGATGCAGCGTGTTAAAGAGGCAGCAGAACGCTGCAAGATTGATCTGTCCACTCTCACAACCGCAAATGTTAACCTGCCCTACGTTTTTGAAAGTAAAACCCTGGATATAGATGTAACGAGGGACCAGTTTGACAGGATGACAGAAGACCTTGTTAAGAAAACTTTATCAATTATGGAAAAAACCCTGCAGGATGGAAAGCTTTCTCCCTCCGAAATTGATGAAGTAATCTTTGTAGGCGGCTCTACAAGAATCCCTGCCGTAGCGAAAGCCGTAGAAGATTTCATGGGAAAAAAGGCTCTTCAGAACATCAACCCTGACGAAGTGGTAGCAATGGGGGCTGCTGTTCAGGCAGGAATCCTTGGAAACGAGTTTCTTAAGTCTTCCAGAGAAAATGTTGACGCAGGCAACCTTGTGCTTCTTGACGTGACCTCTCTCACTCTCGGGTTTGAAACCGTGGGAGATTTGATGGCGCCAATAATTCCGAGGAACACAACAATTCCCACAAGAAACAGTAAAACCTTCACCACACATTACGATAATCAGAGAGTTGTGAGAGGTAAAATCCTTCAGGGAGAAGAACGAGTTGCATCAAAAAATGTTACCTTAGGAATGCTTGTGCTCGATAACATCCCCTCTGCCCCAAAAGGCATCCCGCGTATAGAGGTTATTTTTGATATTGACGCTAACGGAATAATAAATGCTACAGCAAAAGACCTTGGGACCGGTATCATGCGAAGTGTTACTATCGAAAGGCCCGAAGGTCTCAACGATTAATCGCTTAAGCGGTTGATAGCTCAACAATAAAAATCGATTAACAGCTCGACACTAGATCTACAGGTTCAGAGGGTGAAAAGCAGTGGACTATTATCAGTTGTTCGATATTCCCAGAGGTGCGAGTCCTGAGGAGATCGAAAACAGGTATCACTATTTTGCAAAGAAATATCATCCGGACAGAGCTAAGTCCCCTGATGCCCATGAAAAGTTCATAAAAATCAAAGAGGCTTACGAAATTCTCAAAGATCCTCAAAAAAGAAAAGCATATGATATGTCTTTGCCCCCGGAAGAAAAGGCAACGGAAATTTCTGCCACTTCCGAGAATCCAAGTAACCGAGAAGTTATCCAGGAATCTCCGGTTCCGGAGGTTCCCGATATGCCGTCAGGCTCCAAATCTCCTTTCAGGTCGACTACAATCTCCTACGTTTCGTTCAAATCTTCCAGTGACCCCCTGAGCTCTGTCCATTCCGATTCCTCTCCCGAAACCGAGGTTGTTGACTGGTCCAAATATGTCTATTCCGGAAAAAGCCAGGATTCTGAAGAGGGAGACCTGTCAGGAAACGCAAAAGTGGATAATGCCGACTGGTCAAGTGTAAAAGTCAGTTATCAGGGTCTTACAGAAAAAGTCGATGACAGCCAGCGCAAAAAGCGTTTTTCAGCTGGCTCATTTTTAGTGAAGACATTTGCCTTCGCTCTCGTCCTTATCTTTCTGCTGGCAACCGTTGCAGTTGTTTCTCCTGGTCAGTTAAAAGCTATAGGGCTCGAAAGTGTGGTGGACTTCTTTGCTAGAGTAATATGATTAAAAGTTAACAGATGCCTGTTATTTCTTCTTTTATTTCTTCTTTATTTCTTCTTTATTTCTTCTTTATTTCTTCTTTATTTCTTCATTCTTTATGGAGTGCTTTTTACTGCGTTGTTTCGGGAAGCTCTGAAAGCCCTTCCTCGATTTCCTCTACTTTTTCAAAAGCGATTCCAAGAGGAACTTCAAAATCTTCGTATCCGCTGTGTTTTCTTGACCCTTTGCACCCGAAAGATAACCCCATTCCTTTTTCAAAAGCCAGTACGGTGCAGTCTCCACAGATTGAAGCTGCCCCCATCGTGTCCATCACTGTCCTCTCCCCTTCGGGATAGGCATTCGCCTGGACAATTCGCATGGCTTTCTCAGGTTTAAGGAAAAGAATTAGCACATCAAAGGTACCCCTGTTAAGGGATAGAGGTTCGATCAAGATGGAGCAAAACTTTCTCTTTAATCTTGGAAGAGATAGGGCTGCCTTTTCTGCAGCCTGAATATCCCTGTATCTTCCGGACTTAAGATAATATCCAGCAGGGCTTTCCTCAGAGAGCCCAAGGACATAATCTCCGGGAGAGCAGCTCTGTCCGGAAATCCGGAACTTCTCTCCCATACGGGCTTTCTGCACAAGTTCGCAAAAAAGAAAGCCGGATTTTTCAGGAAGCTCTTCACTTCCTTTTCCGGTTATTTTTCCTTCGGGTACTGCTTTCTGGAGTGGTACTGTTCCCCGGAATGGTACTGCTTCCTTGATTACTTCTTTTCTGTCCCCTTCGTTTATTTCAAAGGTAACGCAGACAGGTTCTCCTGTTTCCATCAACCGCCTGAGTTCCGGGTATCCTGAAAACGGTACTCTTTCTTTTTGCATACAGCCAATCCCTGTTTTTGCTGCTTATTTTACCTGAATTCCGCTTTTACGGAGGTGAAGATCGGGCCTCTCATATCTATTTTTTTGTTTTTACCCGTGATATAACGCTGGGCAGTAGCGCCTATTCTAATGTTGACTTCAGAGGGGACCTTGACAATTCTTACCCTGACGATATGTTCCTCTGCTCCGGACATCGCAGCTTCTTCAATTTCCCTGGCAGCCTGGGCAGCAAAGGCTTCTATGAAGCGGATGCCTGCCATTGCGGAGTGGTTCTCAAAGGCTTTCTGCCACTTCTTTGTGTTCGGGATGCCCAGGATATCTCCCTGATAGGCAACAACCTCGTTGAAGGCAGCAGGTCCGCAGAGTTTTGTGTTCTCTTCGGGCTCGATTACGGAGACTTTTACTTTCCTCCCGCAAACCTCCCCTTCCCAGGCAGGGAATTCACAGGGGCTTGGCTCTTCCCCGTGCAGTTCGCACTGGGCGACCACGGCATCTGCAATTGCCTGTCCTTCGGGGGTTTCCGGGGTCCTGTCCACAAAGACCTGCTTTGCAAGTTCGCTGTCCGACATCTCCCATTCGCTATACTGCGGAATCTGCGGATAGGTCAGGGAGCGGATGTCAGGGGCGTCATGGAGGATCATGGCAAGCCTCTCAACCCCGAGTCCCAGGTTCATGACAGGGTACGGAATGTCGTATTCTGCGAGGGCTGTCGGGGAGTAGATCCCGAAGGTTGCGATCTCGATCCAGCCGTCCGAGTACTTGGAGTTCGAACCCACAAGTTTCGGGTGGAAGGCAAAGACCTCGGTCTGGGTGTCAGGCACATAGTACTTGCTGCGTTTTTCATCGGGTCTGAAGAGGAACTTTTCAAAGCCGAACTGGGAAAGAAGCCCTTCGGCGACTGCTTTTCCGTGGTCTACGGTCACATCCTCGTCCATAATAACACAGGAAGCCGAGTAGTAGGTCATGAGCCTGGAAGCGTCTTCCTGTTGTTCCCTCCTGAAACAGCGGTCTATAGAGAAGAAATTGAACGGGGGTTCTTTTCTCTCGAGGAGAGCACCAAGGGAAATGAACCAGCCGCTTGTCATATGGCTGCGCAGTGTTTTTGTGCTTGCCTGGGCTACAAGCTCTTTGAATTCGGGAAAGACCTTTTCAATCATGTCGGCTACAAGGGCATCCGAAACTTCGAGGGCTGCCGAGATTTCGGGTACCAGGTCGTCTCCCTCGACTTTCCCTTTTTTGTAAGCGTGGAGGACTTTTCTGATTTTGTCTATACCTTCGTCCCCTATATCGCCCAGGATTTCCATTATCTGTGCAATGCGCTCGTCAGAAATCCCCACATTCGGGCGGGGCAGCCCTGCAAGATAGAAACAGCGGTCAAGGACTGCGAGGGCTTCGCTTCCGAACTGCTTGTGGACCTCTTTTTCATCAACTATAAGAGGGTTCATCATCTCTTCGAAGCCCATGCGCAGATAGGCTTCTCTCAGTTTCTGGATTGTATCATAAACGGGGTGAGCCTTCCCGTATTTTAAGGTGGTTCTCGGGTAGCGCTCGTTAAGGGTAGGGGTTTTGACCATTTTTTTACCCTCGTTCCAGGCAAGGTCAAAATTCTCCTTTGCATCTTTTTTTATTTTTTCTGGATCAAATCTCATGGATATCCTCTTGTAACTGATTATTAGAATTCTGGATCTATCAGACCCTTACGGTTTTATCATTTATATGAATATGTCGAATTGTCTGGCAGCCATGTGAAGCACATCGAATAACGGGCTTCAGGAAGCTGATTGCTAAATTTTAGGTAACCATGCCAGGCTGCAATCAATCATGTTAAATTGTAGTTAATCACGCCAAGTTATAATTAACCATGCTAAATTGTGATTAACCCTGCTAAGCTGTAATTAACAATGTAAGTTGTAATGTAACTGCACTGAATAGTAAATGATTTTAATGGTTATTGTGAAACTAATTTAGTTCTCTTTCTCATGCAGCTCTGCTAGGGAGTGAAATAGTAAATTGTCTTACAGTCTGATTGTCTTACAGTCCGGCTGTCTTACAACCTGGATTCCAGGCTCTTCATCGCAAGCTCAAGCTTTTTCTGCTGAATTGAGTTTACCACATCACCGCGTGTTTTTTCTATCAGGGAGCGGGAGACATCGGTCTTTCGCCTGAGCCCGCCGGTTATTGCATCAGGGTAGTCAAAGTCCATAAGGACTGCATGGATATTTTCCATGATCCCTAAAAATACTTCGGCCTTTTCAAAGGACTCTCCCCTTATAAGGTCAAGGACATGCCTCCGGATCTCTCCCACTACATCTCCAAGCCCGTTAAGATAGGCAGCATACTCAACTCCAAGTTCATCCGGGGACGGAAGGTTCTGTGTCTTTCCTTCGTCCTTTAAGAGACTGTAGAGGACTGCAACTTCCGAATATTCCTGCTGGGCATGTTCTACAAAGCCGGCATGGTAAATATCAGCATGCCCTTCGAACCGGGATTCAAGTTTCTTTAAGGCCCTTCCAGCCGCATCTATGCTTCTATCTGCTTTTTCAAAGTCCCTCGCATGCAGGGCAAAGCTTGCTATCCTGCATTCCCTGACGATTTCCCTTGAAATTTTCAGTCCTTCCTCTCTGATCTTATCTTTAGTCTCAAAATTGTCCCTTATCTGGGTAGAAATTTCTTCCAGCATTACTTTTGCCCCCCATGTAAGCATTTTGCATTTCTGTGACACTGGCTTTCCGCCTGCTGGCTCTTCACCTGTATCATGTTGTCCCCTATTTCTATGCATTTAGATGTGTTTTTAATTTTTATATGCTTTTTTAAGCTCCCATGCCCCCATCGAAAATTTCTTCCTGAATTTCTTTCCGATTGTATTCTTTTTGATTTCTTTCTGGAGGCATTTTTTCTGAATTTCCTTTTGACTGTATTCTTTCCATGATTTCTTTCTGACTATCTTATGTCTGTAGCCTTACTCTCTTGCCTGAATCACTCTCTAATTCTTTTATATGTATATGATGATTCTGAGGTTCTTTATATCTTTATCCCTCTTTTAGTTCCTTTTTCACGAACAAACTCTATGCATTTATTTTTCTTTTGAAGCCCTGGTCATAATCCGAATTTAATTCTACTCGGAAAAATATGGAAAAAGTAGAAATTAGATCGAAAAAAGACCGGAAAAAGATCGAAGTTAGATTAAAAAGACCGAAAAAACATCGAAGTTAGATTAAAAAAGATGAAAAAAGTTTTTACCTTATCGGTATCCCTGATCTTCTGAGTTAATTCTAAAATCAGCTGGAGGCGACTATCAGAATTACCAAGTCGCTTCCTGGCGGTTCTTAATTTAGAATCAGATAAAGTTCGAGATTTTTAACAGAATCATCTCAAGGAACGAATCTGAGCGTGTTTTCTTTCCGGGAGCTAAATTTTTTCTCTAGGGAGCCCTCGGAGAAAATCCTTTTTACAGGATTAAGAAGAATTCTTTTGTTTTTCTTGTTTTACTCATCTACCGGAATGGTTTCAAGCTGGCTTGAAAGGTTCCATATCAGAGTCCTTGTGTGCAGAGGGAGGTTCGGGTCGTTGCTTATATCTTCGAGAATTGAAATGCTTGATGCTGCTCTAAGGAACAGGGGTTCGGATTCATTGTTCAGGATATCCATGATTTCATTCACAGAACGCCTGATATTTCTTGGAACTGAAGAGTCACTGGTTATGCTGTCAAGGACCTGAAGACATTGTCTGATAACTTCTGCTGAATCATTTGATGACATTTGAATCACCTTCGCAGTCAATTATGATGTAAAAATTAGAGCTAATAAATTAGTGTAAGACAGGCTAGTTATATAAAATATTATCGGTAATCCATGAACCCGATTGTGTCAGTGTTTTCTCCTTGCGATTCCATAAACAGCCCATTTCCTTTTTACGCATGATAAAGGTAGTTTCATATAGGGGGAGTTACACGAGAAATCTTATAATATGAGTGAAAAACTGTGCAAAAAGGAAGGTTAGGCATATGGATTCTGACAGAGACAAAAAAGTAAAGCGAATAGCCCGTTTCCTGGAACTCGGGGGCACAATGCTTGCCGAACACTGCAAGGTCTGCGGAGCCCCAAAATTTCGTTACCAGGGCACGGTAATCTGCCCGATCTGTGACGTCCGGGAAGAAGGGGAAGAAACACCGACTCCAGAACCTGCGGCAGAAGTCCAGGCTCCAGAAGCCAGATCTTCACCTGAACGAGACAGATCTTCAACAGAAAGGGACAGATATCCGGCTGAGCAAGACAGATCTTCACCTGAACGAGATAGATCTTCTTTTGAGGCCAGAAAGAAAGTACAGGCACGCAGACCGAAAACGAGGTTCGGGCAAAGAGCCCCGGATACCGAGGGGGAAGAAGATAAAACTCTCCAATCTGCGGAAGAAGAGATTCCGGAACCACCTTACGAAGCTGAAGCCGCACGAAGAACGTTTCCCGAAGTTCAGGCTGCTCCTCCGGTCCGGGCAGAGAAAAGGACGGAACAGGCAATGGTTTCTACAGCTCATGGAGACCGTGAGGTGTTGGAAAACCTTCTCTTTGAAAAGATGGTCGGTATTGCAGCTTCTCTTCAGAATGAAAAGAACCCGCGCAGCATTGCTGAGCAGCTTGAGCTGATCGAAAAAGGCATCGGGCTGATAGAACGTTTGAGGCAGATATAATCTAACTGTAAAAATCTAACTGCAGACAAAGCTGAAATAGATAGGATCAGGCTGGGCGAGCCAGAAATCTAATAAATTTAAATTAACTGTAATTAAACGATAAATTTAAATTAACTGTATTAAACGATAAATTTAAATCAACTGTAATTAAACGATAAATTTAAATCAACTGTAATTAAACGATAAATTTAAATCAACTGTAATTAAATGATAAATTCAGTTTAATAATGTGCAAATGTGCAGAAATAGTGCTAAAAATATGCGGAGTTAAATATATACTGAAAAATTTCAAATAAAAGAGGAAGCTAGGTAAAAAAGATTGCATATATCTCTAATAATTGGAAGAAGAGGCCATAATATAACTGAGTGGTAGAAAAAAAGCATTCAAAGGGCAGAGAGAGCAAAAAAGACGATTTTCAGGCTAAAAACTGGAAAAAGCAGCTCTTTTATAAATTTGCTTGAGGAATCTGGATTTTCCCGTTCCTTTTTCGTCCTTAAAAAGTTTGATATGCCCTGACTGGCGAGACTTTCGCTGAAAAACCTAAGCTTTTGTTCTGGAAACTCCGGTCTCGATATGCACCCCTTTCCTCCTATACCTGCGGCAAACGTCGATTGATGCCGATTTTGCTTTTTTGGGCTTTATTCAAGGTATTTCTTCCATTTGTATATAGGCGTTTTAATTATAATTTCAATATATATCTATTATATATCCAATAGTTTTTATTTCTCCCATATTTCCTGATCTTTCATTATAGTTTTACGCTTTTTGATTACAGGAATCCTCTTTCCTGGTTTTCATTTCCACAGGGGTATCATTTTTAAAAAGTATTCGTCTTTGCCATATGATACTGGTTTTACTCTTAACTCCGTTAACTTCCGCAAAGTGATCTGGAAGGGTGTTTTTTCTATCATTATTTATTGTTAAGAATTTTGCCCTTTTTTTCAAAACCGGTATTTTGAAGCTCAACAGATCTATCATGATTTATCATAAATTTCTTTTAGGAGTGTTTATATTTTATGACCCGATAAATGTATATTGAGAGGTGATGAAAGCATGCGAGAGGTATACAAAGACCTGCTTTCGTATCTGTTTACCTTTTTGAGGCTGCTTGGAGCGATGATTCTTCTCTTCCCTTTGGGATGGGTTTTTATCCTCCTGGGTGTGCTGCCTGAGCCAAAGTGCACAGTTCACAGGCGGCGTCTCGAAAAAATATTCTGCGACGTCAAAAGGTATTGATAGGACAGGTTTTTTCTCGCGGGAATTCCCTCGGGAATTCCTTGTTAAAAACGTTTTTCCCGGAGTCTACAGTTGAATACTGTTATTGCAGGCTTTATGGTATGCGGTTTTCCTCCGATTCTGTTGCCGGCTTCCTCCTAATCGTCATCATGGGTCTTTTCAGCTTCAGTCTCCGGGGATCATTAAATTTTATTTTTTAATATGTCTAAATATTTTTTCATATGTGCGGACTTTTTCAATATATGTGCAGATCTTTTTCATATATACGCGGAGTTTCTCATTTTCAGGTTCATCAACCTTTATACGGGCTTTCGAGAACTTCCCTTATCCTGGCTGCGGTCTTTGGGCCTATTAGTTTTACTTTCTTGAGTTCTTCCGTATCAGCCTGCAGGACTGCCTTTACGGAGCCGAAGTGCAAAAGGAGGTTTCTGGCGGCTTTCGGCCCTATATTCGAAATTGAAGAAATAAGATATTCCTGCTGCTCGACAAGAGTGCTGGCAGATTTCTTCCCGTGCGGGTTGATTTCACGTTTGTTCTCTGTCTGCTCGCGTTTTGCAAGCACCTTTAAAATAGAAGCTGTTTCTTCCTCATCCCGGGAATAGAGAATGGATACCCCAAAATCGATTGCAATGGACACGAGTGAACCATAAATGGCATTCGGATTGATCTGCCTGGAAGTGAAAAGATCTTCCCCTTCAATGATCAGGACAGGTTTTTCATATACTCTCGCAAGGTCTGAGAGCTGGGCAAAAAGGTTGCGCTTTCCGTCGATCAGGGAACTTGTAAAGTCATCCGTGCGCTTTCTTTCCACAGCAAGGCGGTCGCTTACCACATAGTCCCCTACTTCAAGCGCCGCAAAGCTGAGTTCCATGCCGAGCCTGTCCAGGGTTTTTGCAACCCCGCTTTTAGTCTCCCTGTGGTCTATCACTATTCTGAGGGATTCGCTTGCGTTTTCTTCGGATGCGGTTCCGAAATCCACAAGGGTTTTTTGCCTCTCTTTTGCGTTTATATCAGCTTGTTCATTTCCGCTCTTCTTGCCATCCCCGTTTACGCCTATTTCAGGATATGAGCTTTTTTCCGAGTATAGATCTGTTCTGTTCTCGAAACTGTCCCCTTCTTCATCCTCTTCTTCTTTTTCAATTTCCATTTCCATTTCTTCCTTTTTCAGTTGCGGGGCTGAAGTACAGGGCAGGTTTTCGAAATCCGAAAGTGCTGCACTCTTTTTTGAGGCCTTTAGGGTGAGGGCGCTTTCAAGCCCGTGCATGCTGTTAAGCATCCTTTTTTCCTTATTTTTGCTGCTCCAGTAATAGGCTTCGTCCCGCGTGCCCTTTGTCACAAGCACAATTACTCGGCCTTTTTGCTGCCTGCCGGTCCTGCCCTTGCGCTGGATGCTGCGGATTTCCGAAGGAATGGGTTCGTAAAATAACACCATGTCCGTTGCGGGGATATCGAGGCCTTCTTCAGCAACTGAAGTGGCTACTAGGACATTGTATTCTCCTGCCCTGAACTTATCCAGGATTTCCGCCTGTTGCTTCTGCGTAAGCCCTTTGTCCTTATTGCGCGAACCCTGCCCTACAAAACGGATCGGAATAATTCCGGAAACCCCGGAAAGGGCATTTGCCACTATTTCGGCAGTATCCCTGTAGTTCGTAAACACAATTACCCTGGAATCGGGGTTTTCCTTCAGCTGTTCGGATACGATCTTCCGGGCAAGCTCGAGTTTGGGATGCTCAATGTCGCATTCCTTTACCCTGTACAGGGCTTTTCTCATGTAAAGGTCGTCCATGAGCCTTTTTGCAGCCTTGCTCGCATTTTTTGAAGAAGCTTCCGCATCCAGTTTTTCCAGGTACTTTCTGAGAGTCTCAAGTCCCTGAGTCTCCACCATTTCCACTGCATGGTTTACTTTCATCATCTCGGCGACCACAGACATAGCAGAGAAAATCGCAGGGTCTCCTCCAACACGGATTTCTCCTTGAAGCTGTTTCTGAAGAAGCAGGAGGTCTTTTTTGGAGATGTATTTTCCACCGCCTGCGGAAAAGCCAAGATCCCTTATGATTCTGAGCCGGTCATCGAGGATCTTTTCCAGATAGCCCCGAATTTCGGCCATTTCGGCAGGGAGCTGGACCTGGAGCCACTCTATTTCTTTTTCCTGGACATAAGGGCGAACGTCCCTGTCTTTCTCGGTTTTCACAGCTACGTTTTCAACGTGCAGAGCCTGGCAGACCTCTGCGATTTTCTCGTCCGAGCTGCCCGGACTTGCGGTAATTCCGAGTATATGGGGATTTTTTGCGCTCTCAAAGTACTTTTCCGCAATAAAGGTATAAGCGTAATTTCCAACAGCCCTGTGGGCTTCATCAAAGGTGATGTGGCTTACGTCCTCAAGGCTGATCCTTTTCGTAAGAAGGTCGTTTTCGATCACCTGGGGAGTGGATACTATTAACTTTCCCTGTTCCCAGAGCTTTTCCCGTTCAGCCGGGGCAATGCTGCCTGTAAAAGCCAGAATCTCTTCTTCGGGAAGGGCCATCACCTTTTTGAAAAAAGCAGCATGCTGGTCTACAAGGGGTTTTGTAGGCGAAAGGATCAGGGCTTTTCCCCCGAAACGCTGGAGTCTGGAGGCAATTACAAAAAGAGCTATTATAGTTTTTCCAAGCCCCGTGGGAAGCACGACAAGGCTTGACCCTTCAAGAGCTTTTCCTGCAAGGTTAAGCTGGTAAAGCCTCTGCTCAACTGTGTCGGGCTTAATCAACGGATGCTTCATGCATGCCGGTTTCTCAGGAAAAAGACTCTCGTTCATTTTGGTTCAGGTTTTTTTTGTCTCAGCCTTGTTTTTTTCAAGGTTGTTTTGTTTCAGAGCTTTATTTCAATTATAAAAAAGTAATAAAAAATTAAATATTTTGCTGTAGGCTTCTCAGCCCGCAGCTCAGGAATTAAGTAGGATCCTTAATTCCTTAATTTTAGAAGTTAAAGGGCTTACCTGCGGATTCGAAATCCCTGCCCCTGTAGATCAGCTCATAGAGCACGTTTTCGATCCCGTTGATCGGAGCCCGGACCTGGCGCATGGAGTCCCTGTCCCTGATTGTGACAGTCCCGTCCTGAAGGGTGTCATAGTCCACGGTTACCGAGTAAGGAGTCCCTATTTCATCGTTTCTCCTGTAGCGGCGCCCGATAGTCCCGGAGTCGTCGTAATTGACAAGCAGGGTCTTTTCCCTGAGTTTTGCAACAATCTCCTTTGCCGGGTCTGCAAGCTCTTTTCTTGTAAGGAGCGGAAGAACTGCTACCTGCACGGGAGCAACGGCGCTTGAGAAGTGCATGATAAGGCGGGCTTCCTCTTCGCCTTCTCCTTCGCTTTCACCCTTTGCTTCTCCGGATCCTTCTCCTGCATCCTCTGTCCCTTCTGCTTCTCCTGCACCTTTAAGTCCGGATTCGGCTGCTTTCTGGGCAACGATTTCTTCGTCAAAGGCATGTTCCATGACCCCGTAGAAGATCCTGTCTATCCCGTAGGAAGGTTCAATCACGTGAGGAATGACGTTTTCTCCGCTGACTTTTACGGTCTCCTCGGCAAAGTCCACAATGTCCGGACTGACAGTCAGCTCTTCTCCGTCCACGGTGACCTTTATCTGGTCTTTTGAGAGCTCTTCTTCCGAAAGCCGTTTTAAGGCTTCCGCAACGGCTTTTGCCTTTCCCTTGAAGAGGGGGCCGAGTTTACCCATGTTCGGTTTTACGACAAAGCGGGTAACCATTTTGGGCTCGTCGTATTCCACATAAACGTAGAGATCGGTTTTGCTGACCCTTGCGTGGGCTTTGAGATCGTAATCCGTCCTGTCGGCGATGCCCACGATCTCGACCCAGCCGAAGCGGTCCGTTTCGATCTCGGCGTCCCAGCAGTCGATTGCATAATGAGCCATCTCATCTGTCAGGTGCTGCCTGAACCTGAGTTTTGCAGGGTCGATCCCTACTTTTGTCAGGAACTCGTTTGTGAGCGCGATGTTGTAGCCCAGAATCTCATGGGCGATGACACCGGTCTCTACAGCCTCCCTCACGGTCAGTCTGACAGGTTCGCCCGTCTGCTGGGCTGCCTGCGAATAAAGAACAAGCTCTTTGTCTGCGAAGCGCCCGAAGTTGGGATGTTTCTTGTTCCTGGGGTCAACGAAGAGCTCACACTCAGCCTGGGTAAACTCCCTGAGCCTTATCACACCCTGCCTTGGCGCAATCTCGTTCCTGTAAGACTTGCCGATCTGCACTGCTCCGAAAGGCAGCTTATCCCTGTAGAAGCGGGACAGCCTCTGGAAGTCCACGAACATCCCCTGCGCCGTCTCCGGCCTGAGGTATCCCTGCCTTCCGGTCCCGGGCCCTATTGTGGTCTTGAACATCAGGTTAAATTCATAAGCTTCCTCGAACTCTCCGCCGCACTCGGGACACCTGATTTCTTTTTCCCTTATAACTTTCGTAAGTTCTTCTGCGCTCAGCGTCCCTGCCGCTTCAGTTACGTTTTCCACAAGGTGATCAGCCCGGAATGCCTCTTTACAGTTCATGCACTCACACAGGGGGTCAGAAAAGCCTCCGACGTGCCCGGATGCAATAAAGACCTCTTCAATCCCTATGGTCGGGCACTCGATTTCCATATGCCCTTCCTGGATAACGTAAAACTCTCTCCAGACCTGCTCAATCCGCCTCTTCAGCGTGCTCCCGAGCGGCCCGTAATCATAAAATCCCCGGCTTCCGCCATACAGCTCAAAGGAGTTCCATAAAAAGCCGCGGCGTTTTGCCAGCTCGAATACTTTCTCGTATTTGTCCATTTTATAAATCCTCGTAAAATTGATCGGGGGGATATAGGGTAATTGTGAATTTTTGACTTGTTCGAAATAATAGATGGATAAAGGAAATCATTATATTAAATTTGCACTGCTCTGAGATGACGAGAGGGTTGAGGGGGGATGGAGGATTTCGGAGATAGAGGTTTCGAAAATGAAGAATAACAAAAAGCTAAATTGGGCTAAGTAAGAATTTGAAATATTTATTCAAAATCGTATAACTTTTTTTGCCCTGAATAATCTAATATCGTTTTTTGTCTTGATTCGATCATTCGATCTGAAAAAGAGATTTCAGTAGAACAGTGATGACATACCTTTGTTTCTTTTTTGTCCCAGTCTCGCAGTAAAGTAGCTTTGCAACGTGGACAAAATTTGAGTTTTGTATCTATAAATTTCTCAAGTGAAGTTTCAAACAATACATACTTTGCTACTGTAATGTCATTGATGCAATATTTGTTGACAGGTTTGTTTCTTCCCTTTTCTTTTCCGATATTCTCGATAATCCCAAAATTTCTCCATGTATTCATTTTAGACCGAACAGTTTCTTGCTTGCATTTGTAAACGTCATTTGCTAAGTAATTTATAGTAAACTCAATTTGGCCAATTTTTCTCAAATCTCTTATTATGTTTATATCCAGAATTTCATTTGTGTTTTTCTTAGAGCGTGTCTTAAAATTATTCTCCTTCTCTTTAATTCTTGATATTAGCGATTCTTTTAATCATTATTCTGATCATAGCCGCATATATCAATGCTTGACTTGATTCTGTTAATCCTTCGTAGTCTTTACTTAACCTTCGATATCTACCTAGCCATCCAAACGTCCGCTCTACTATCCATCTATGTGGAAGTACTTGAAATTCTTTGATATTATCTCTACGCTTAACTATTTCTAGTACCCATCCACATGTTATCTTGACCCACTCAATCAGTTTACCTGAATAACCAGCGTCAGCCCAAATAAGCTGTAATCGAGGGAATGCTCCATTAACTTGTTCCAGAACAAGTCTAGCACCATCTCGATCCTGGATATCTGCTGTATGAACCACAACCATCAACAGTAACCCTATTGTATCTACCAGAATGTGACGCTTTCTCCCTTTCACTTTCTTGCCAGCATCATACCCACGGACTCCTGGAGTTTCTGTGGTTTTAACAGATTGGCTATCTAAAATTGCAGCACTTGGCTCTGGTTCTCTACCATATGCAATTCTCAGTTCTATTCTCAGAACAGTATTGATATGTTCCCAAATTCCATAAATACGCCAAAGACGAAAGTAATGGTAAACAGTTTTCCAGGGTGGAAATTCGTGAGGTAGCATTCGCCAAGCACAACCAGAACGTAACAAATAGAAGATAGCATTCAATATTTCTCGATAAGAATGAACACGTTTTCTACCTCGATTTGTTTTGAGATCAGGAAAATAAGGATTAATTATTTTCCATTCTCTGTTGGATAAATCACTGGGATAAGGAAGCCTTATAGATCGTTTTGACATCGAAGAAAAACCAAGAGAAAAGGATTATTTAATTTTAAGACAGCCTCTTAGATCTACTCAATCCTATCGTTTCCTTTTGTCCTCAACCGGATTTGCGCTTAAGTTTCGCTTTGCATGTATCATGCAGGTTGGGAATTAACACCCATCGTTGCCTTCTTTTTTCGACCTCGGGTTCGTAAATTCTATCCTGTTTTCGTTGCTATCTTCTTTTACTATTAATATTCAGCTTCTTTTTCCTAATTTTTGATCAAAAGGTTCATTGGAGGGTCTGGATATTATTTGAGTGATCATATAAAATTCTCTTATACAAGCTCAACAACTTTTAATATGACAAGCTTCTAAAGCTAGAGTCGGTGGGGTTAAGTAAGGCATTTTCAATATGGGGATGCCTCTTTGAGATTACGTCGGATAGTGTATACTATGAAGGATGCCTTTAAACAGAAGGCTCCTTTTTGAGACTATGTTGGAATATATCTCACGCAGGGTATTTTCAAACAGGGAATATTCTGAGTCAACGTCTGATGGAATACATTATCAGTGGGGTTATGACAAAATGTTAGCAAAAAGTTTACACGAAATTGTAAAAACCGTATTGGAAAAGAAAAATTTACATCCGGAAACGATTGTGGAGATAGGGGAATGGCTTCACAGTCTGGAGTTTCTAACAATGAAGGTGATAATGTTCTCTTTAAGTGTTTATCACCTGTATGAATATACGGTTAAACATGTGCTTTAAAGCTGTACTTTAAACTCACACTTTAAAGCTGTACTTTAAACCTGTAATTTGAAAGTGCGGCCAATATGGGTCCGCATGTTCGCCTCCTTTAGAGTTTGAATTGAAAAAAAATGCTTCTACTGAAACAGAATGTTTCGGGTTAAATCTGAGGTGGACCCGTGGGATACTTCAAGTCTGGCCTCAAAATGCCTGGGGTTGAAATAATCAACACAGGGTGGATCAAGCACCCTCTTCCAATACCCCGCCTGTTTCAAAAATCCTCAGGTGCAAAAAGCGAACCGGAATTAAATAACCAGTTGATAGCCATAAGAGGAAGCATTCCCAAACCAGAAGAAGTATCAAGATCAAAATCAGATCAAAAATAAACATTCTAACTAAAAGAAAGCATTATCAAACAAAAAGAAGCGTTATCAAATCAAAAAGAACCAGGGCTTGCAAATGTTAAACAAACAGCCCTGTGCTTTATTTTTTACTCTGGTATTTTTGAAGTTACATTTTTTGCTCTTAATTTTGTGTTCTTGTTTATCCTGTACTTTTGTTTAAGCTTACGCTCTATTTCGTTCCTGTTTAATCTTATTTTTTGTTTCGTGTTTTACCTTTCTCTTTCAGATCGGCACAACTTTCCTTCCGTATGCATCATTCAGCACTTCTCCAAGGGCGGTGTAAAGGGACGAAAGGCCCAGGAGCAGCCCCACATAGCCGGCTACGACAAGCAGGCCTGCGTTTTCCGTAGCGTTTACAATAGCCAGGAGGATGAACAGCACGAAGAGGGTCAAGAATACGAACATTATGGCTTTGCTGCCCAGCTTCAGAGTGGCTATAAGCATTACGAAAGTATAAACTCCCCAGAAGAAAAGGTAGGCTGCAAGCGACATAGGCTCCGGGCCTTCGATCCAGCCAATTGCGGGCAGGAGTATAAGACCTGCAAGGGAGAACCAGAACAGTCCGAATGCGCAGAAGGCCGTGCCCCCGAAAACGCTTCCCTTTTTCCAGGCCATTAAGCCCGCAAAGACCTGGGCAAAGCCGCCGAGGAATATTGCCATGGACACTATCATCGAGTCCACAGGGTAAACACCTATATAACTAAGGCTCAGGAGGGTTGCTGAAAGGCCAAGTCCCGTAAATCCCAGAGGTGAAGGGTTTGCGGTTTTGTCCCTTACATGTACATGTGTTATTACTTCCTGTGCTTCTACCATCAATATCACTCCCCGGATTTTCTCCGGAATTTTAATGGAAATACTTAATTCAATAGAGATTTTTAATTTTGATTTTGATTATAACAAGCATCGGCACTACTGAAAGATCCTGCACTGGACCTTTTGATCCATGAATATGATGAAAAGAAAAACAATTCGGGACAATTCTCTTTCTTATTCCTTTTGTCATTCTTTTTGTCATTCTTTTTGTCATTCTTTTTGTGTCGGAACCTTCCGATTTGTTCCACCCCCGAAAATATTATTAGAAAATATATTGCTCCATATATATTATTCTTATTTTTATAATAATCTTAACATAGAATCTCCTCCTTCGTTTTTTCATTCCATACAGCCTTTTTCCATTAATTTTAAATCATCCTGAAACTTATGGGAAAACAGATGGCCCCCAAAATTCTTGTTACCAATGATGACGGTGTTTATTCCACAGGTCTGAAAGCCGCCTTTGACAGCGTTTCAGACCTTGGAGAAGTTACGATTTCGGCTCCTGCTGTCCAGCAGAGCGGGGTCGGACGTTCGATTTCTATCTTTGAGCCCCTCCGGATTACAAAAACCGATGTAGGAGGCGTACCTGCATATGCTGTGGGCGGGACTCCGACGGATTCCGTAATTCTGGGGATCTTTACAGTCCTCAAGCAGATGCCGGACCTTGTGCTCTCCGGCTTCAACATCGGAGAAAACATCAGCACGGACACGATCACAACCTCCGGGACCATAGGAGGAGCCCTGGAAGCTGCAAGCTACGGGATTCCTGCAATTGCCGCCTCCATGCAGGTGCTTGACGAAGGCCAGAAGTTCGATGACCCCAGGGACTACCACAGGGAACGCTTCGAAGCCGGGATCAAAATCGTGAACAGAGTAGCCCGAAATGTCCTCAGGCATGGCATGCCCGAAAATGTGGATCTGTTAAACATCAACATTCCCTACCATGCCGAAGAAGACACCCCCATAGAAATAACCCGCCTGGCGCGGAAGGTCTTCAAGACTGACGTAGAAGAGCGGCGGGACCCGAGAGGCAGGCCCTACTACTGGATTGCAGGAGACCTGATACGGGAAGAAGAAGAGGGAACTGACGTGCATGCTGTCATGCAGAAAGGGCACGTTTCCATAACGCCTATTTCCCTGGACTCAACAGCAAGAATAGAATTCTTGGAGATCGAAAAATATCTCTGAGAGCGGTAATCTAAAACAGCGATCCAGAACAGTGATCCAGAACAGTGATCCAGAACAGCGATATGATTCTGGATAAACCTGTTTAAGATAAATTCGCATGAAAAAAGAGAATAGAATCCTTTGCGGATAAATATCGCCTTTTTATCCAGAAAAAAGTTTTTTGTTCTTTATTCGCACTTTTTTCTTAGTTTGATTCATCCTGTTCTATATGGATGGATATTTCCTTCCAATCGCTATCGATTGTGTGAAGAGTTTCAACCATTGCCTTAACAACATTTCCTACGATTTTCTGGACAAATTCGTTCATCGGGATTTTTCTGCCGTCTACCATAAGTTCAATTTTCATTTTTTTCCTCCTATTATGGGTCTTTCTTTTTTCTTCTTTTTTTCTTCTTTTTTCTCGCTTTTTATTTTGTGCTCTTCTTCACTACTTAATCACTTTTTGATATCGCTTTATCTTGCCTCTTCTCCAAGTTTGTGACTCCTCTAATCGGAATATAGTAAGGTTTTCTCCGGCTTACCGCGAGTCTGAGCAGTTTTTCTATCTCTTCGGGGCTCTTTGCTTCCCTGGCATCAACAAGGTTATCTTGTACAAGCAGGCAGGGCTTGAACTTTCCGTCGGCTGTGACCCTGAGCCTGCTGCAGTGGGCGCAGAACTCCGAGTTGTCCATTGGCCGCACAAATTCCACTTCAACCCCGTCGATAATGTATTTTTTCCGGTGGTGCAGATGCCGGACTCTTACCTCGCTTGCTCGTTCCTCAAGGCTTTTTTCGAGGGCTTTTGAGTCAATCGTGTACTTTGAAAGTTGCGGGTCAATGTTCATGAGCTCGATAAGCTGCAAGATAACTTTTCCTCTGTAAGGCCGGATAAACTCCATCATTGCATCGATTTCATTGTCATTTATGCCTTTCAGGAGCACCATATTCAACTTTACGGGAGTCAACCCGGCTTCAACTGCACTGTCTATTCCTTTAATTACTTTCTCAAGAGTGCCTGGGGGAGCTCCGGTAATCTTTCCATACTTTTCGGGATCAAGGGAATCCAGGCTCACGTTTACTCTGTCCAGGCCCGCAGCCTTCAGGGTTTTTGCACGCTTTTCAAGCAGGACGCCATTTGTGGTTGCCGAAACCTCTTTCAGAGGAGGGAGACAGGCAAGGATTTCCTCAAAATCCTTCCTGAAAAGCGGTTCTCCTCCCGAGAACTTCACTTTACGGACCCCGAATTTCGCTGCTTCCCGGACAATCCCGCAGATAAGTTCCGGGCTCATCTCATGTCCAAGCGGGCCATAGGAACAGCAGTCTGCTCCTTCATTGTGGCAGTAAATGCAGGAAAGGTTACACCTGTCAGTGATGGATATCCGAAGCCCGGTTACTTTGCGCCCGTAAGGGTCAACCAGAATTTTTTCTTCTTTTTCTTCCGGAAACAGGGAATTTTTTCCTGAGTTATTGTCCTTCATATTTCCTCGGCGTATTTATATTATCGAGGTAATAATATTTTTGGTAAAACTCTAATCAGTATCCTGATCTGGTCATCTGAAATTATCAAAAGTATCATGGCTAAAAAGAATATCTGCTAGCGGTATGTTTCAGCCAATATAATACATAATTACAGCTAATATATAAATTGATGGCGTATATTATTTCAGGAATTGGTGGAAGAAAAATACTGAAGTTTGATTCTTTATTCCGGCTTCCTTTCAGATAAACAGTTGCTGTTCTCCTTTACAGCCGAATTGATATATATTAATCTGTCCAATAGTTACCAAATGACAAAAGGAATACTTATCGCAGGAACCCATAGCGGAGTTGGAAAAACCACAGTCTCCATGGGTATTATGGCTGCCTTAAAGCACAGGCAGCTAAAAGTCCAGCCTTATAAGGTAGGACCGGATTACATAGACCCTTCCCACCACACAGCCATCTGCGGGCGTTCTTCCAGAAATCTGGACACCTACATGATGGGCACGGAAGGTGTGAGGCAGACAGTTGCCCGTACGTCTGCAGACGCTGATATTGCGGTCGTTGAAGGGGTCATGGGACTTTTTGACGGGATTGACTCCACGGAAATCGCAAGCTCGGCACATGTAGCCAAGACTCTGGATATCCCGGTGATCCTTGTTATCAATGTCCACGGCATGTCAAGAAGTGCCGCAGCCCTCCTGAAAGGTTATTCCGAATTCGATCCGGAAGTCCGGATTGCAGGCGTGATCCTGAATCAGGTAGGCAGCCCCCGCCATGTAGAACTTGTAGTCAATTCCCTCCCTGGCAACATTCCTGTTGTCGGCACAATTCCCCGAAGGAAAGAGATTGAAGTCCCTTCAAGGCACCTTGGGCTCTACATGGCGCATGAAAAGGACTACAACACTGCGGAAATGGCAGCTTTTATCGAAGAAAATGTTGACCTTGATGCAGTGCTTGACCTTGCCGAGCCCTGTTCGGTTCCGGATTTCGAGGAAGTCCCGCAGATCGGGGCAGACCTCAGGATCGGGGTTGCCTGGGATCCCGCTTTCTGTTTCTACTATCGGGATATGTTCGATGCTTTCAGGGATCATGGAGCCGAAGTTGTGTTTTTCAGCCCCATGGAAGGAGAAGTCCCTGATGTGGACGGGATTTATTTTGGAGGTGGCTATCCCGAACTCTATGCAGAAGTCCTTGAAAGTTCGGAAACCACCCGGAAACTTAAAGGGCTTGCAGCCGACGGCCTGCCCATCTATGCGGAATGTGGCGGTCTGCTCTATCTCTGCGGAACCTATGAGGTTGATGACAGGACTTATAAACTGGCTGATGTCGTACCGGCAAATACCCGCATGACAAACCGGCTGAAAGCTCTCGGATATACCGAAGCCCGCCCCCTTGACAAAAACTTCTCTTCGCATAATATCCGGGGTCACGAATTCCATTACTCTATCACGGAATGTGACAGAGATGCCATATTTGCATACGAAATGGTCCGCGGAAAAGGCATACAGGACGGTTTTGACGGACTTCGGGAATACAACACCCTTGCAGGGTATATGCACTCCCATCCTGCCAGCTTCCCGGTAGATAAGTTCGTGGGAAAATGCAGGGAATACAAAAGAAGATAAATGTTCAGGACTTAGATAAGGTTCAGGAGCTTATGCAGTTGAAGCAGTTATGAGAGAGATAAAAATACCCTTTTCAAATCTCTCTTTTTACTGGCTATCATCCTTACCTTTTAATTGGTTAAAAAACTCGAAATTCAGCTCTTTATAGAATTCAGCCCTTTAAATGCAGCGAGATTTTGCATTAAAGTGCTGTCCAGCCGCCATCAACGGTAATTATCTGGCCTGTAATATATTTTGATGCATCGGATGCAAGGTAAACAACGGTTGTATCCAGATCTCCGGACTGCCCTGCACGTCCCATCGGACACATAAATTCAATAATTTTTGAAAATTCCGAATCAGCAACAGCTCCTTCGGCCATTCCGAGGGCAAAATAACCGGGTCCGATCGCATTAACCGTAATGCCTTCTTTTGCCCATTCGGTTGCCAGAGCCCTGGTGAGCATCAAAACTCCGCCCTTTGTTGAGCAATAAGCTGTAACCGGTAGTCCTTTCATTGACACTGTCGAGTGAATCGATCCGATGTTAATGATTCTTCCATATTTTTGCTTTAACATTACTTTCCCGACTTCGCGGGCAAAAAAATAAACACCATTCAGGTTGGTATCAATCATATTGTGCCACATTTCGTCAGTTGTTTTGTCCGCAGCCTCAACAAGTCCGAGGCCGGCATTGTTTACAAGGATGTCAATTCTGCCGAAGCCTTTTTCTACCTGCTCCACAGCATTCTTAATCTGTTCCGTTTGCATCACATCGCACAGGTAATAGCGGCAGGTTACTCCAAGTTTTTCAATTTCCTTCTGTACTTCCTTTAATTTTTCTTCACGGCGTGCAACTATAGCAATATTTGCGCCTTGATTTGCCAGAGCTCTGGCAAATTCTACTCCTAGACCTGAGGAAGCACCTGTTACAATAGCAACTTTTCCCGTTAAATCAAATAGATTTTTCATTTCCCAATCCTCCTTATTTTTCCATTACATTTTATTCCTTGATTATTTTAAATATTTGTATGTTAAACTGTATATGCTATCATCGAATTTGATACTTTCAGTCTGCCAGGCTGAGATTAATAAATACCGAAGTAATTTTTAGGAACAGAGGTAATATGCTGGAATGGATACTGAGAGTGGATACTGAGAATGGATACTGAGAAGATTTGTTAAACAGGTTTTCACCATATATGAACAACGATTTGGAATAATGGTCAGCGTCCGGTATCGTGCTCACCACAAAAGGAGGGAATAGAATGAAATTTATATGCCCGCTTATTGCTGTCAACAATATGGAAATTTCCAGGAACTTTTACGAAAAAGTTCTCGATCAAAAAGTACAGTACGATTTTGGCGAAAACGTATCATTTGAGGGCGGTTTCGCGATACACTTAAAGTCTCATTTTTCAGACTTAATAAATATAGACAAAAACGATATCGTTCAAAAATCAAATAATTCTGAAATGTATTTTGAAGAAGACGATCTGGATAGTTTCCTTCAAAAGCTAAAAGACATTGATTCCATTGAGTATGTACACGGATTAAAAGAACAGCCCTGGGGACAGCGGGTTATCAGGTTTTACGACCCTGATATGCACATCATTGAAGTTGGTGAACCAATGGAAAGCGTAGTAAAAAGACTCCTGAGTGAAGGGTTGTCGGTTGAAGAAACTGTAAAACGCACCTCAATGCCGGAAGAATTTGTCAGGCAGTTTTATAACAGTCAATGAATGTCAGCCTGTATGCTTTTTTGAAATTCTTTATTTTGAATCTTTCTCAGGTGGCATTTTCCCTTTCATTTTTTCTTTCATTCTCCTTTTCATTCTCCTTTTTATTTTCCTTTTCATTCTCCTTTTCTTTTTTCTCTTCCCGTTCTCTTTCCTTATTTTTTATGTAGACTTTTTTCTCGTAATACCCCAGAGGATGGCTGATTTTCTCGCAGAGCCTGTCTTTTCCGACACAGTTGCCATAGGTCCTCATGGTGTCGCAGGCAGGGGGTTTGTATACATTCCCTGTGGCGCCTGCAATGTGCTCGATCTGGTAGAGGGTTTTTTCCGCATCAAAATCAGGAGAGATGTTGAAAAGGTTCAGGATTTCGTCCACGGACATCCCCACGCTCAACAGGAACGAGGTCATTGCAAAACGCATCGAATGGGCAAGGTTGACCCCTCCCTGTACGTTTGCAAGCGCATGGGAAATGCAGGGAGGAAAGAGTTCGGGCTCAACAACCCCGAAGTCCGTAGCTCCGAATTTCTTCTTCTGGACCTCAAACTGTTCCTTTATCTCGGCAACATGGGGAGCACAGAAACTGGAGACTTCGGGAGGGATTTCAGGAATAGGGAAGGACTGCTCGATCCTTTCCCGGACTGCCTCTTCAAGAAGCCTTGCAAACTCTTCCTTTGTTATTTTTATCTTCCCTGCCCTGAACTGGCGGTTTGTCAGTTTCCAGGAAGGGTCTTTGAGGGAATTGGAAAAGCGGATATAGTCCGTAAAGTGCATACTGAAATGGGAGTCCCTGATATCTGCCGAGATTCCGAAATCTTCCCCGAATTCGAGCAAAAAGTCCGGGGTTTCGTTCCTTAAAAAAGTGTAGGCCGCTTTAGCTTCTGCCAGAGCATAGCGCCGGGTAAAGAGCTGGTCATCCACGCAGGCGACCAGCATCCTGGCAAAGGGATAGGAAAGGAGTTCCGAGAGCACCTGGGCTTCCCCTGATACGGGGGACTTTTTTATTTCTCCTTCAAGAGCTTCTTTTACCCTTTCTATTCCGTGAGCTCTTGCGGTCCTGTAAGCCCGCGAATTGAGCAGGCTTTCCAGGGAAATTCCCAGGTTTCCGACATGGGTAGATGCTTCTGAAATAAATGGGTAATATGCAAGTTTTTCGGCCTGCATGCCATCCTTAGTCTGATTCTATTCTCGGGGCCAGAAGGTAAGATATTCTTCCTGCGCCGTTTGCAATTTCAAAGTCAATCAGGATAGGGAAGTCTCTGCCAAGAGAAAGGGTAACCTCATTTACCTTGTTTGTGGGCTTGACTATATCTGTCAGGTAGTCAAGGGAGAAGAGGGAACAGGCTTCACCTGCTTTCAGATCGATTAACTGGTCTCTGCCCATCTCCAGGCGGACCTGATCGGTATCGCCTTTAGCTTCCATATAGAAAGTATCTCCGGAGACTCCCATGAGCATATGATCGCTTATCTTTTCTGCGGCTTTTACGGCACGCCTGAGGTCCGCACCGTTCAGGACAACTTTGGCAGGCAGCTCGAGCTGGGGGACTCTGGGTTCTGCACGGATTGTTGAAGGGTCCAGCAGAGAAAGAGTATAGGATAGCCCTCCTACATCGATCAGGAGTTTATTGCTTCCTTCTTCAAGTTCCATCCGGACCGTATCGTTCCTGTCCGCAATTCCCAGAAGGTCGGTAATCTTGTTCAGGTCAAGTCCGATCTCACACTCATCAGCGCTGTATTCATCAAAAGCCGATGACCCGAGTTCAAAAATCCCCATTGCAACGTTGGCAGGGTCAACTGCTTTTACCGAAATCCCTTCGGGTTTAATCTTGAATCTAACCTCATCTACAATTACAGCCAGTGCGGCAATCGCGTCTTTCAGAAGCTCTGCATTAATTGCTGCCTTGAACATGATTCTTCTCCATCAAATAAATTTAAGCCTTAAACCCTTATCTATCCTTGGATATATAAATTTCCTTACAATTTGGGACTTTTTTTCCTTTTGAGGAAAACTTCCCGAATCGGAATAAGTAGCCATATATGGAATCGGGTTAAACCAGTAGATTCAAAGTCCCGGCAACTATATAAATCTTGGTCAGAAAATCAGGAAGCTTCAGGCTCTGCCTGAAACATAAAAGAAGTTCTGACCTGAGAATTAGTTTTCCAGAAGTGCATTTTCCAGAACTACGTTTTTTAGAAGGGCCGGAAGGAAAAAATTATGAAATTCAGTCGTATTCTCTCCACGTAAACCCGCACTTCGTACACTTGAAGAAACGGGTCTCGGACTCGTCAGCAGACCTGAGCTGTCTGAGCCACCAGGCTGCAGTGTTGTTTCCGCACTCCGGGCATTTTACATTCGTTGTTGGCAGGCCTGAAGTCTGTTCTCCTTCGAGCACTACTACTTCATGATCGTCAATCTTGGCTTTGGAGACAAAACTCTTTGCGTCACTTTCAATCGGTATTATGTTTCCACACTTTCTGCACTGGTAGTTGCCGTCTTTAGGAAACATCATACTTTTGCATTTGGTACAGAACTGCATTAATATCACTTTTTGCGTCATTTATCATTTTATTGTGGTCAAAAGCTAGCTCAGGAATCGAATCAAACTCAAAAAGTTCAACGGCATCAGCATCAGAGCCTGATTTTAAATCTCCGTATCCTTTCGCAAGGTAGCACACTGAGACCGTATGCCTTCTTGGGTCACGTTCAGGGTCGGAATAGACACCGATAAGTTTGAGAATCTCTACGGAAAGGCCTGTTTCTTCAAAAGCTTCCCTGGAAGCTGCTTCTTCTGTACTTTCCCCGATTTCGACAAAGCCGCCAGGAAGGGCAAATTTTCCCTGATACGGAGGGTTTTTTCTCTTCACCAGAACAAGCTTGTTTTTAAAGAGAATTACAGCATCAACGGTCAGGCTGGGGGTATTATGTTTCATAAAACGCCTTCGAAGTTCACTTTCCGGGAGATATTTTTCCTCTGCCAATCTCCTTCCTGATTAGCTTTTCTGGCGCATCGCCAGGTAAAATAATATATTAGTATAGTGCCTATTGTAGAAACTCGTCATCATATTTCAATTATTCTTATCAACTTTTTTATTCTTTTCAATTCTTTTTCGAGTTATTCTCAGATTCTCAGGGCTATTAGTCGAGTTCTATCAAGCAAAAAAGTCACTTACGCAGTAGCCTTTATTAAAGGTTTCTCTTTTACAGTTTCCCAAAAAGTTCTTTATCTATTTTTTAAGGACCTTTTTGTCTGGATCATTTTTCTTATAAACAGAGATATTTCATAATCGTTATTTTTCTATAATAGAAATTTGTTACCTATCTACAGGGCTCTTAATATAATCAAATGCCGACTGCAGAAATCTGCGCAGGTATTTATATATCCGGAGTTCGATCAGGTGCGCACAATCCGCAATAAGGTATGTATTTGCCAGTGCCCTATCTCAGCTTCTCAGGAGAAAAATTCATAAAGCTTTAAGTCCGCTGGCTGTAAATCCGTTATATCAATAAAATCCATAAGCTTTGAGTTCCTTAATACTTATAAAATACTTGTAATTATGAAAGCTTTAAGTCATTTGTAGAAGCTCTATGGAAATCTATTAATTATTTTAGGGAATTTCATGTTTTACTTTCCGGAAACTTCAGAACTTGTTCGGGATTTTCCAGTATCACAGAAGGGAAAGGGGATCTGGAATGTCTTCGCCCCGGACAAAAAGGTGCGTGAAAAATGATAGAAAGTGTACTCTGGCTCGCAGTCGGGTTAATGATTGCGTCATCCGTTATCCCCAGAAACTCAAGAATTCGTAAACTGGTAGGGGGAATAGGGTGGGGTGTGTTTTCCATCCATTGGGGTTTCCAGCCTCTCCACTATATCGAGATTCAGGACTATGCCAATGTGGTCCTTACATTTTTATTTGCCCTATTCTGCTTATTTGTGGCATATATCATGCTTCGGGAGTACAGGAAAGGCCCTCTTCTCGTAAAACAGAATAGAGAAGTGGTGCACTCGGAAGTTTCAGCTCCGATAGAAGGAGATTCCCTTGACATAACTTCGATGCTTACGAGTGCAAGCGCTCTTGGCGCTCTTATTTATTTCCCGTTTGCAAATTTCTCTACCCTGAATACCTGGATTATTGGAAATGTTACCTCGCAGGTTTTCTGGGTTCTTCAATACCTGGAGATCCCGGCATACATGAAAGCCTGGAACATGATAACCCTTAACGGTTATACGGTTGAGATTATCCTTGCCTGTACCGCAATTGAAAGCATAGCCCTTTTTATGGGGCTAATAGGTGCGGTCAAAGCGCCCCTGAACCGTCTTGTAATGGCCTTCATCGTATCCGTGCCCGTGATCTATGTGCTTAACCTCATCAGGGATATTTTTGTGGTTATAGCTTATGGAGAACAGTGGTTTGGGACTGACAGTTTCATGATCGCCCATAACTATATTGCGAAGGCAGGGTCAGGGATCGCTCTCTTTGCAATTTCATATGCAGTACTCAAGATTCTGCCTGAGTTGCTGGGAATGATCGATGGCCTCTGGGCAATACTTTCCGAAGAATTGAAATATCTTCTGCATAGATTTGCTGGGGATTGAGATTGATGATTGCAAAAGGATCCGAACCCTGGCTTTTCACAGCTGCATCTGTAACTGCCCTGTTTGCAATTCTCTCCTGGGCAACGGATAGTTTACCGTTCCTTAATCATGCAGCTCATATGGGGATGGCATTAACTTTCTTTATGGTTATCTTTTTCAGGGATCCCGAAAGAAAGGTAGAAATCTCTGATGCTTATATGATTTCTCCTGCCGATGGCACGGTTATCGACATCAGGGACAGGAAAATCTGTATTTTTATGTTTCTTCAGAATGTACATGTAAACAGAGCTCCGATTTCCGGAAGGATCAGGGAAATTACCTACAAGAAAGGTGGTTATCTCCCTGCTTTTTGTAAGGATTCGGAAAGGAATGAAAGAAACGAGTTCATTATCCACAGCAAGTACGGGGATGTAGAAGTTACGCAGATTGCAGGCACTATTGCCCGCAGAATTGTCACATATTCGAATTTGAATGACATTGTAGAACAGGGACAGCGGATCGGAATGATCCGTTTCGGGTCAAGAGTCGATGTAACAATTCCTCATGATTTTGATATTACAGTCTGTAAAGGGGAGCGGGTGCTTGCAGGCAAAACCGTTATAGCAACAATAAAAAATGACAGGGACTTTTGATATGAACGTATTTCAAATGTTAAGGCTCCCGGACCTGGTCTCTCTTTTGAACCTGATCTGCGGGATTGGCTCCATTGCAGTAGCTGCCCAGAGTAACTCTTTTGGCTTTGCCTTGATCCTGCTCCTTATTGCGGCAATTGCAGATGGAGCGGACGGATACATCGCCCGCAGGTTCAGAGGAGGAGAACTCGGAGAGCAACTCGACTCTCTTGCAGATGCAGTCTCTTTTGGGGTCGCTCCCGCTCTTCTCATCTTCCTGGAATTCGGAGAACAGGACCCCCTTGTCGCGATATTTGCAGCTTTTTATGCTGTATGCGGGGTGCTCAGGCTCGCCCGTTTCAATTCTACGATATCTACCCCGAAGCCCGGATTTGAAGGGCTCCCCATCACCGCAGGCTGCATTATGCTGGTTACCTACCTTTTGCTTGGCGAAAGTATCGTAGGGATAGCCTTCCTGCTGGCTTTGACTCTTGCCCTCTCTATCCTTATGGTCAGTTCCGTAAGCTATCCGAAGATAAGGAATATCAAAATTCTGGCTTTCGTAGCTGCGGTTTTCGTGATAACTATTCTTCTGTACTTTATTGATCTGGAGTACATGCGGCTTTTTTCCTTCCTGCCTTTCATTCTTATGCTTACTTACCTGTTTTCTCCTTTCCTGAAGATCCCTCTGATCAGCCCTGTTAACAGTAAAGATCAGGGGAACAAAAAGGCAGTGAAAGCCGGAGGGGAAAAAGAAAAGCATTAAAGCCTGTTCAAATATTACTGTAGTTTCTGACTTGGTATTTATACCTGGCCAACTTGATATCTGGTATTTGGTCTAATTCGTCCGCAGCACATCGAATTAACAAGGAGAAGTTTATTTGACCGGAAACAAAATAACCGATAGAGATAACGCACTTTTCGAAGCAGGAATAAAACTGGGAGCTTTATACCATCAATTTACGGGTTCCCCGGTAAACCTGAAAACTGTTTCGAGCCTTGAGCAGGCTATCCAGGAAAGCATTTCAGTTCAACCGTTTGTGGAAAGCATCTTCGTGAAAATTGACCGGGAGCTCTTGAAAAGTAAGCTAAACAACGAGTTCGGATATACCGAACTTCAGGGACCCATGCTCGATGTTAAAATCACTGTAAAATACGGCTCTTCACGGGTGAAAGTCGCAATGGAATTCGACTCCGAACTGAATTATCCATTGATGAAAATTAAAGATATAGAATAAAATTAAAAGCTGAACCTAAAAAAATAAATCTTAATTAAAGTAACCAGAGGTTTTTAAACCTCTGTTTTTGCAATTTCAAAAGCCCTGACTACCTTTTCATTCTGTTCGGGGGTCCCGACTGTTACCCTGATAAGGGAATCTCCGGCTTCCCTGAATGAATCGCAGGGGCGCACGATTATTCCTTTTTTCATAAGGCTTTCTGAGACCTTTTTTGCTTTCAGGGGGGCAACATCTACGAGCACGAAATTTGCCTGTGAAGGATAAACCGTGAACGGGATGTTTTTCCTCATTTTTTCCCTGCCTTCTCTTGCAAGATTTATGCTTTTATTCAGGTGGTCGGCATCCGAAAGTGCGGCTACTCCTGCCTTTAAAGCCGGGAGGCTTACCGAAAAAGGGGTGGCTGCCCTTGAATACTCTTTTACGAGCCATTCCGGCAATATCCCATATCCCAGGCGCAGGCCTGCAAGCCCGAAGACCTTGGAGAAAGTCCTCCCAACCGCAAGGTTGTCATATTCCCTTACAAGCCATGCGAGGTTCCTGTCCGCAAATTCAACATATGCTTCGTCCACAAACACAAGGGAACGGGTATTTTCTACGATTTTCCTCAGGTCGGCTTCGGGAAGGAGGTTGCCTGAAGGATTGTTTGGGGAGCAGAGGAAGATGATCTTTGTCCTGGGCGAGACGGCTTCAAGGATCTTTTCAGGGTCCAGGGAAAAGTCGGGGTTCCGCCTGACAAAAACCGGTTTCCCCCCGCAGGCTCTGGCAGGCAGTTCGTAATAAGAAAAGGTCGGGGTGGGGACAATAACCTCATCTCCCTTTTCAATGATTATCCTGCAAAGTCCGTCAAGCAGCCCGTCCATTCCGGGGCCGGAGGCGACGATGTTCGATACCGGAAATCCGGTGTATTTCGAGAGGGCTTCTCTTAATTCCCATGCATCGGCTGAGGGGTAGATATTTGCTCCGGGAGCTGCCTCTACGAGAGCCCGGACAGCTTTGGGGGAGGGCCCAAGGGGATTTTCGTTTGAACCGAGTTTGATAATCGATGTCGGGTCAAGCCCGTAAGCGGAAGCTATCTCTTCTATGGATTTTCCGGGAACGTACTCTGCGATATCAAAGATTTCTTTTTTTATCAGTTCAGGCCTGCTCAAGAACATCAACTACCGTATCGATCTGCTCTTTTGTAATCACAAGTGGAGGGACAAGGCGGAGTACCGAGTCCGAGGTGCAGTTTACGAGCACACCCTGTTCCCTTGCAAAGTCAACAAATTTGCCGCAGGGGTACTTAATTTCAACTCCTATCATAAGCCCTTTCCCGCGGATTTCCACAACGTCGTCCCTCTTCATGCCGGCAAGCCTTTCTTTGAAATAAGCTCCCATTTCCTTTGAGCGCTCCAGAAGCTTTTCTTCCTTTATCGCCTTTATCGAAGCAAGTGCGGCTGCACAGGCAAGGGGCCCGCCACCGAAGGTGGAAGCATGCTGTCCGCGCCCGAAACTGATCCCGCTGCGGGCCGCAATGGCGCCCATGGGGAAACCTCCTCCTATTGCTTTTGCCATGCTCATGATGTCAGGTTCAACCCCGAATTGCTCTTTGCAGAACCAGGTGCCTGTCCTTCCAAAGCCGGTTTGCACTTCATCAAAGATAAGGAGGGTGCCGGTCTCATCACAGATCTCCCTTACTTCTTTTAAGTATCCGGGATCCGGTATGTTTACCCCGCCTTCCCCCTGAATGGGCTCAAGGATTACTGCTGCAGTGTTTTCTGAAATTGCCTGCCTGATAGCATCGGCGTCGGAATATGGGACAAAGGAGGTTTCGGAGCTTACCGGCGGCATGAAAGGGTCCCTGTACATGCTTTTGTGGGTCACGCTGAGGGCTCCAATAGTCCTCCCGTGGAAGGAGTGTTCGGCTGCTACAAAGGCACTTTTTCCGGTAACCAGGCGAGCCAGTTTCATTGCAGCCTCTACGGCTTCGGCTCCCGAGTTGCAGAAAAAGACGCGCTCCATGCCTGTAATTGAGGCAAGGGTCTCAGCAAATTCTGCCTGGATTTCGGTATAATAGAGATTGGAAACGTGAATCAGGTTCTCTGCCTGTGCCTGGATTGCTTTAACAACTGTCGGGTGGCAGTGACCTACATTGTTTACCGCGATGCCTGCAACGCAGTCGATATATTCTTTCCCGTAGATATCCTGGACAACCGCTCCCTTACCCTTTGAAAGCACAAGAGGCTGGTGCCCGTAGGTCTGCATCACATACTCTGAGTCTTTTTCTATAACGGAATCGTACCTTGCCTGCGGGTCCCCGGATTCAATAATGTTTTCTGTCAAGTGAATTCCTTTCCTTGAATTTGTGATCATAAGTTTATTTTAAAGGTTAATATTGTAATTTTTCTTGAATTTTAATTAGTGTTCAAGCTGCATTCAGTTTCAGTTATATTCAGTTTCAGTTATATTCAGTTTCAGTTATATTCAGTTTCAGTTATATTCAGTTTCAGTTATATTTAGTTCCAAGTGTATTTCTTTTCAATTTCATTTAGTTTCAGTTGTATTTTTTCAACTGTGTTCATTCTCCTAATGTATTTATTCTCTTAATGGACTGCCGGTTTCTACGGACTGTATCCCTGAATTTAATAATTTCCTGATTAATGGACTTCTCAGTTTAAGCTTTTCTCTACCATCGCCAGAAACCAGGTAATTCCCTGCTTCCCTGAAAACCGATCCCTTGAGAACTACTTTCCTGGGAACATTCCTGACTATTTGCTGCCCTTTCTCTGAAAAAAAGAAATTTTCTGCATTATTTTCCATATTCTATGGAATTTTCCTGCATAAGGACAAAATCAGGATTCACAGAAGACTCGATATTTCAGGAGCAGTCTGTCTTGATAAATTCCGGGCGGAAGATTCTGGTTTCAGGAGCTTCGGACTTAAGCCGGGATTATGATCAGCTCTGATGCTCTCCGGCTTCGTGTCTTCTTCTCAATCTTCTCACTCCGCCGATGCGCCGGGTCCTCCCTAAAGCCACGGTCCTGGCAGACATCCCTTCCCTGCCAGGTACAAAGCCGTTTTTAGCTTTTGCACTGGTTTTAATGAGCGAGTCAATCTCAATTATGTCCAGAGCTTTAAGAAGCCCATCCTGGGGTACGGGTTCCCTGACTTCTCTTGGAATCACTTTCCCCAAAGCATTAACTTCTGCAAGAACCGGCTTTTCTGCAGCGTCCCTTAAGAAAGAAACTCCTGAAGGCGCTTTTATGGTGCCGTCTACCCTTGCGTTTTCATACAGTAAGACGGACTCAGCTTTTATTCCACCGAAAACCCTGGTGTTCCGGCCAATATTTACCTGTCCTTTTGAAGATAGATTCCCATAGATAGTGCTGTTTTCTCCTATGCTGATCTTTCCTTCGGAATAAAGGCTCCCCTTCAGGATCAGGGTTTTTCCGGTTTCGACAGATTGTGCCTTCAGGTTTCCTATCAGATAACAGTTATTTCCGATAACAGCATCCCCACCAACTTCAATGGCTTCAGGAGCGATTTTTGTGCCTGTGGGTATGATAAGTACTTTTTCGGCGGGTTCCTTCCCTTCGGATTCCCGGTCCTCTTCGGAGTCGTCAAAAAGCTCTTCAAGGGCTTTTTCGATTTCCTCTCCCCTTCCAAGGCGCATCATTTCCCTGATGTACAGGAACAAAAACATGATTACAGGAACCGGGTTCCTGACGACGATCCAGCCTTTGGCTACAAACCCGCCTTTTATTTTGACTTCCTTGCCTACGTCCAGGTCCCCTTCTACGGTCAGTTTCCCCTCAATGCTAACGAATTCTCCCAGATAGGCGTTTTTACCGACTTCCACATTGCTCCCCATTTTTGACCACATGTCAATCCTGGCATCAGAGCAAGCTACCACATCTCCGGAAACGGCTACTCCTTCTCCCATAATGACCATATCCCCGGATATGCCGTACTGGATGATGGAGTGGTTGCCGACAATAATGTCTCCCTCAACTACAATCCTGTTTGTGTCTATTCTGGTATTATCGGGAACCAGAAGGTGTTTTAGGATTTGCTCTTGCTCTGGGATGCTTTCACTCTCCGGGAACTGTTTTTTACAATCTGGTACGAGTTTTGCTTTTAAAACCGCAGGGCTGAAAATACAATTATTTATTTTGCGAGTAGTATTCATTCAAAAATAACTATCTACGATATATTCTTATCCATTTTTTCCGTTCAGCCTGGCATTTTTGAGCAGTAAGAATAGCCTTTTAGATATTATATCCAGCTATATGAAAATTTGCGTAAAAAGTAAAATACCTTTTGCCTTCCTGTATCAGATTTAAAATTCATTTTTCTTTTCTTAAGTTAAGATTTTCTTGAATCTAGATTTTATGGTTTGCTGGCTGCCTTTCCGGACCTGAAAGGTTTATTCCTCTTTTTTCGAAGCAATTCCTGTCCGTACATCTACAGCTGCACCGCTGTCAAGAGCCAGGATCTCTGCAGGGGATAAGAGCAACTGCCCTGTCGCAAGCAGCCTGTCTGCTTCATCTGTAACAAGCACTTCCTCTCCTGCGCGGAGTTCATTGTCAATCTCAATTACATGCTTTGCAAAAGCTGTTTTGCCTGCCTCAACAAAAGGAGCAGCGTCTTTCGAAACAACTACCCTGAGCCTTTTTCCGGGAAGAAGCCTGTGGACTACGGCAGCTCCTTCAATACTTAGCGTGAAAAAACCATCCTTTGCTCTGGCTGTTGCAATTCTCTTGCCTGAGGAAAAGACCTGGCGTACTCTTTTTGTCCGGGATAACTGGAACGTTGATCCGTCAGGGAAAAGTTCCTCTCCCGTACCCTTCCCGAACTGGTAATCCGCAATCATACGGACCCTCGAAAGTCTTTCTACATCGCCGTTCATGAGGCTAAATAATATATGCAGACCTTAAAGCCGTTCCGGTCATTAGACTCCAAAAGACTTAAAAAAATAAATAATTAAGATGGGACAAATTTATATTTCTCTGATGAAATAATAAATTATTTATATTTTGTACATTTTCTAACAATCTAACAATAACTGTCTGGAAGTAGAAATTTCATAATAATGTAAATTAAAAAGTAATTTTCCTGATTTGAAAGGGATCTGAATCCAAATCTCACGACCCCTCAGATACTTAATTCTGCAGATGGAAATTTCTCCAGAGTAGCTTCAACTTAAAAAAGAGAATTCGAGGATTTTGTTGATTCGCAAAAACGTTTCTTTAGATGAGGCTCACCTCCAGAAACTCCAGCCTCTGCTGGAAAAAAATGGAGGGAATTTGAGTGCAGCTATACGTGAAGTTATCGACCGTGTCAGCCCTGACCCTGAAAGCCCCCGAACCCCTGAGGAAACAGCTGGGGATCTGAAAAATAGTAAATCTTCTGAGGTAAGGGAGCAGCTTATTCAGAGTGGCGAATGTATAATGATAAGCCAGGAGACTATGAAATGGCTTGTGAAAAACAGTGCTGGTAGACTTATGGACGAGGATGTTGTTCACGAACTACTCAATCCTTATCTCCTCACTACAGTTTCAAGGTTAAAGGAGTTCCTCAACCGCAGCAGTAAAACCGCAGGCTGGAAAATAGACGTCTCCTGTTCTTTCAGGGGAGAAGTCGAACCCGAATCTTTTACTATGGATTTCGTTGGCGGAGACAGGGATTTTCGTGAGCTTCTCGTAGAAGCTGTCTGCATTTTTCTTTCTCGCTGGATGGACCTGGATGTAGAGGCCCTTCACCGGAAGTCCAATTCAATTACCGTATACCTGAGGCATTTTATCCGGCACGACACCCAGGATATAAGCACCGGCGTCAGGAAACATTTCGGGGCTAAGGACCTCCTGTACAGGGAAATCGAACGAAAACCCGATTTTTGGGTAACCCTTGCAGAACTTTATCAAAAGTTCAATTACCAGAGGGTAAATCTGGACAAGAACCTTTTTGAAGCCCTGGTGGCTGGAAAGCTTCCTGACATAACAAAATATTTTGAGCTTAAAGCCGACCGTTCCCTCCGTGAAATCCCTCTTTCGGAACTGCTTCCGCTCTTTAAATACCTGGTAGTTGCCTCCCAGCTGGTAAACGATGTGGAAATATATACTGAGAAGGGAAAGGAGCAGATAAAAATCCGGCATGATTATTCTGAAGAGAGCGTGATTTTAACCCTGATCCAGCTGTTTTCCAATGTATTTAATGCGGGCTGGCATAGTTTCAGTGTGAACTACGTCTCTGAACTCATAATATTCGATTTTTCTCTTCCTGATACTTCGGAACGGGACGCTGTAAAAGTTTCTTCCGGTCTGGATCTGGAATAAAATAACAACTTTTATTATATATATCGATCTTGTAAACTTGTCTGTAGTCTTTAAGTTCGTGGTATGTCTGCATTGCCAGGACGTTTGTCGAAAAAACACTCTTTATAAAGCAGGGATAAGCTTTGATTCGCAAAAACGTTTCTATGGAAGATGAGTACCTTCAGAAACTGCAGCCCTTTCTGGACAAGAATAACGGGAATCTGAGTGCTGCAATAAGGGATGCAATAGAACTCGCAGACGCTGCCCTTCGGGGTCATGAGTCCGTAGAAGATGCTCTGGAATATTTTACGGAAGGCTCAACAAAGTATCCTGAGATCCGCAACAGCCTGATCGAGAGCGGAGAATGTATATTGATCAGTCAGCTTTCATTCCGATGGTTGATTGAAAATACCGATGGGATACTGGTAGATGACGAGCTTGTAAGTGAACTTTTCAATCCTTATCAGATAAAGACTGCTCCGGATCTCCTGGAGTATCTCAATACACGTAGTCGGAATATGGGCTGGGGAATTAAAGTTTCTATCAACACCTGGCAGGAGGATAAAACCGAGGTAATATTGCTTGAAAAAGGGGACCCCAGTTTAAGAGCCTATCTTGCTGAGGCAATCTCTATCTTCCTTGGTCGCTATCTCAACCTTGATGTTTCCTTTGTCCACCGGAAATCCAACTCGATCCGTATCTTTCTTAAGGAACACAGATCTGATATGGAGGTTCCTCCGGGGATTAGAAAGAACTTCGGGACTCTTGACTATACTTTTAAGGAAATCCGAAGCAAGCCGGAATTCTGGACTTCCCTGGTGGAGAGGTACAGGTTGCAGAGGTATCAGCGGGTAAACCTTAACAAGGATGTCTTTGAAGCATTTCTTTCAGGGGAGATTCCTGATGTTACAAGCTTTTTTGAGGCTTCTGCAGGCAAGCCTATCCAGGAAATTCCGCTTTACGAACTGTTTGCTATTTCCAAAAAATTAATTTTTGTTACCCAGCTTGCAACTGATGTTGAAAGGACGGTTGAGAGGGGCAAGATACACATCAAAATTCGACATCAATTTTCCGATGAAATTGCCATTGAAAGACTTATAGCTCTTTTTTCAAAATTATTCATGGCAGCAGGGCATGCATTTGAGGCAAGGACCGTATCAAATCTTATTATCCTTGAGTTTAAAGAACCCTGTTCTGTCTATTCTTCAAGTAGTTACAAACATTGAAATTTCTCTTCCTTCTCATGCCCTGAACTCTGTAAAGAAATTAGATAAAGTACTCGCTTAAGTGAAACTTTCAATCTATTCTCTTACTCTCTTATATGCTATTGTTTTCCTGTCTTTTTCTTCCTGAGCTCCTTATCCTTTAATATAAACTTTCCTTTTTACCCTCTAGCAAAAAAATTAATAAGTAGGAGATACAATCTATTACTGGTTTATAAAAATGGTAAAGTACAGGGCCGAGGAAAGTTCGAATTTCCTGTGCTTCCAAAAAGGGATAAGAGGAACTCTGCTTGATAGTCCGTAAAAATATTTCGATCGATCAATGCTATATTGATAAATTAAAGCCCTTTCTGGACAAAAATAATGGAAACTTAAGTGCGGCGATAAGAGATTCTATCGAAACCGCCTCCCAGGCTCTTGATGAGAAAAAGAATGAGAAGGGAGAAAAAGGTGCAAGTAGCGCTTTGAAAACTGTCGAGTTACGTAACAAAATGGTTGAAGATGATGAGTTTCTGCTAATCCATCATACCATGCTTGAATGGTTTATCAAAAAAACCTCAGGCCTGCTTCTTGAAGAAGCGACTGTATACGAGTTAATAAACCCTTATACTATCAAGAAAATTCCTAATTTTGTTAGTTATGTAAACGCCCTGAATGATAGGATGGGCTGGAAAATTAAAGTTGATGCCGAATATGCCGAACCGGAACCTGAAACTTTGATCCTGACCCTTTCGAACGGCAATCCCTGTTTCAGGGGAATAGTTGCCCAGAGCCTTGCCCTCTATCTGGCGAAGCAGATGAAAATGGACGTACAGGGGCTGTTCAGCAAGTCAAATGCAACTAAAATCTATTTTAAACGATTCGAGTTCCTCAATTATGAAAAAGTCCCTAAAGGGTTTGAAGAGCATTTCGGGTCAATGGAAGGCACTTTCCGGGAAATCCAGAAAAGGCCGGAGTTCTGGAAGAATCTTATCAAGGCCTACAGGCAGCAGAACTACCAGCGACTCAGCATGAACAAAAAAGTTTTTGAAGCATTTGTCTCAGGAGATCTTCCTTCGGTTGACGACATGGGAAGAGAATTGGAATTGCTTTCAGGCAAACCCCCGGAGACTTTCACCCTTGCCGAGCACATAATGATTTTTAAGGAACTTTACCTTACGGATAGTATCGGAACCGATATTGAAATCTGTACTGAGAAAGGCCGCGAATATGTTAAACTGATTCACGACTACTCCGATAGAAAAGTATGTGAACGCGTTATACAGTACTACTCAAATATCTTCAAATCTATTGGTCATCCTTTTACAGTCACTTCCAGCCCCCATATGATTGTTTTCGAATTCGGAAAAAACCTGAGCCTCAGCCACGTCTCCGAACCCGGACTTGCAGGTGCTGAGTCCGAGCTTTCCTTCACTCCCTGAGTTTTTAGTCAGATACTTTCATATGCGGGAGTTTCCTATCACTTTTCATGAGTGATGTAATTCTGTTCTGGGACTGCCCTATTCTTTTTGAAAAACTGTTTGTAGAATACGGGCTCGAGTGCAGCCGAGCGCTCTCGACGTCCCTTGGTACCCCTTATCTGCCCGCCTGTAAAATTCTTATTCTGCCTACCGGGTTTGCAAATAAGCAGTATACAAAAACAGGAGTCGGGCTTGAACGCGGCAAACGTTCCCTTGAAAGATTTGTGGCAAAAGGTGGAACCCTGCTCGTCTTCAGTCCCCTTGTCCCCGAATATGAGTATGAGTGGCTGCCTTTCTCCCTGAAATACGTAATGGAAGAAAACTCCTGCACACCACGTCCTGTGGGCGAGCATGAAGCTCAGAAACTTATCGAAAACATTGTCCCCCCTGCAGGATGTGACGGCTACTTTTCAGAAACCGATGCCGAAGTTGTACTTGAAGATGATAGAGGTAGGCCCATTATGGTCTCAAAAGGAATCGGAGAAGGCATGATTGTCGCAACCACAATCCATGAACTACCCGCAGCCGGGTTCTTTGAGTGCAGGGCCGCATGTACGAGAAAAGTGAAGGCCTGACAAGAATATCTGACGGTGAAAGTCTGACAAATGAAAGTCTGACAAATGAAAGTCTGACAAATGAAAGTCTGACAAATGAAAGTCTGACAAATGAAAGTCTGACAAATGAAAGTCTGACAAATGAAAGTCTGACAAATGAAAGTCTGACAAATGAAAGTCTGACAAATGAAAATCTGACAGGTGAAATCTCAAGCCAAAAATATTCGCTTTATAAATCCAAAACCTGAAAAATTAAAACCTGAAAAATCTAACCCAAAAACTAAAGAAATACAGAAAAACCAGCGTAAAAAGGACTTGATAATAAACATAAAGAAAACTTTAAAGGGAAAACAAACGGCTACAGAGGGTAGCTCTTTTGTCAGACCTTATTTTATTTTCTTTACATTTTTATCCTTTTTATACTGCTCTCTAAGTTTCTTGATTTCTTCTGCTTCATTTTTCATCCTTAGTACAAAGAGGCCGAAGCAGGGTTTTATGAATTGAAATAGGATTGCATCTCCTGAGAAACCAACAGGGATAGCTGTACCCAGAAGGAAAATGCCTTTTATATTATACCCTCCTGGTACCAGGTACACTTCATCCGAATGTTCTTTAATAAGGTTTTCACATTCTTTCGGGGTTGCATTTTTCAGGAGGATCTCATAGTCAAATTCGCTTAAACATACCATTTTTGTACCTTTTATGATTTTTTTCTTTTAGAGTAAGCCATAAAGATTCTGACGTTTGTCACTGCTTCGAGTGACAGCAAGTAAATCTACAAATTAAAATTATGGGGGGATGATATATAGAGATAACATTTTGAAACGAGAAACGGAGGATTCTGTAAATCTTATTATTCAATCCAGGTCTCATATTCCGCAAAACCGTTTTCGAAAAATTTTTCTCGATAATGTTTTGAAAATTTACAAATAGAAGATAAGATTTCATGGATCTAGAATTTGTTCCTTTCTCAAAACAGTTATGAGTTTCACTATAGAATAAGCAGCTCTGGTAATTCCCATGCTGCGTTCGTCCACATCTGTACCAACTAAATACAGGTTTTTTACTGGAGTAACTGTCTCTGCGATAAAACCGTCTATTGCAACCGAAGCTTTTTCCGGAACAGTTATTTGATAATGAATCATATCTATATGTTTGTTTATGCCAGGATAAACTCGCAAAATAGTCTCGTACGCATCCATTTTTTCAGATTCTAATGAATTATTTTCATTTATGGAAAACATAAAACCTACAAGCTTTTTGCCCGCAGGAGCAAAACTCTTGTTATAATTGCTTATCGGCATTGCCCAGAAAGGTTTCTGTTTAAACCACACTTCCCCACCTGTGTAGTTGAATTCTTCAAACTCTTCGTCCAGACCAAGCCATATTGTTAAGGCCTTCGACTGTTTGATTCTGCTTAAATCCGAAATACAAGACGCAGGTAAATCAGTAACATATTTAGGAAGATCTTTTGCAAAAGCTGAGTAAATAATCGTATCTGCAAAATAGGAGTCTTCATTTGTTAAGACTCCTTTTGCAGTGTTGTTTTCTGTGATTATCTGTTCTACGGCAGTATTAGTTTTAATCTCCACCGTTTCTGGCAAAGAATACAGAATGGCATTTAATATCGCTTTCAAACCGTTTCGCGGATAATACTGATTATAATTTACTTTGTTATTATTTAACAATCGACTGACATAAGACATTCTTTTAAATTTATCAATATACTGATGTTCGCTATTTTCGTGAATAATATCTTTCTCTATATCCTCTTCAATAAATCCACCTCCGACAAACATCCTCTGAACCGATGTCTCTTTAGCAGATTTTCCAGATAAAAAATAACTAAATGTATCCATGAATTCTTTTGTGTCAGATGAAAGTGCATTCCATGGCAGGGATTGATAAACTGAAATATTAGATATGTCAGTTCCGAATTGCCATGAAAGTAGCATTTTAGTTAATGATTGCGCAATTATGAGGCGGTCTTTTCTTGGCAACACATCCATTGTAAGGTAGCCCGTAAGAGTGGTGGGCACTTCCTTCAAGCCATCTTTATCGCGTATAAAATAATCACCGTAATCAACAAAAGCGGGAATATAGTCAAAATAATTTTCCATTAAATATCTTAGTGGCCCGCCTTTATGGAGTTGAGTAATGGCATGAGGCCCGGTATCAACCCGATAGCCATCAACAAGATAGCTATTACAATTATTTCCCAGCTTCCTGTTTTTCTCTAAAACAAGAACTTTTTTCCCGGACTTGGACAATACCAGGGCAGATAATAAGCCACTGACGCCACCGCCTATTACAATAGAATCATAATTCTCCATAATATTTCTTTATAATGTAATACTAATTAATATTTTTTTATTATGCAGGAGTAATGACCTGAATAGAAGTCGATGAATCCCACTGTATCAATCGCCTTATGAAGACTTTTGCCCTCTTTCATGTTCTTTATGAGGCCAATAAGTTCTGTAAAGGTGTGATAGTCTATACCTGTATATTCCTTCAATAAAACAAGGATATAATGTTGACATACCGGGCATGAACCCGGTAAACTGATCTTGACAAGGGTTCATTCCGGAAGGTTGAACATTTTCAGGACTGATCTCAACAGGTTTAATACACAATTGGTTCTATCATTAGAATGATCAAAACCAGAACTTCGAGGGATTAAAACTCAAACCTATAGGGATGGTTGAACTAAGACGTTGTCTCGTTTTCAAAGGCTTCTACCGAATGTCAACTGCAAAGGTTGAAATTCAGGATTAACCTATCCCATTCTTACAGTTTATCCAGAGATTATCCAGAGATGAAATATTATGACCGGTGCAAAAGTGCTCCTAATGATGGGATGTCCCGAGATCCCGATCCAAACCAGCATTGCTCTGTATCTTTCCCACAAGCTGACCAACTTAGGATTCGATGTAACGGTTGCAGGGACAGAAGCTGCAACCAGGCTTTTGAAGGTCTCTGATTCCGACGGCTATTATGCAAAAAAGCTGGTGAATCTCGATAAAACCATGGAGGACATTATTGAGAAAAGAACGGATTTCGACATCTGCTTCGCCTTTATGCATAACGATGCCGGAATGACCTATGCAGCGACCATGAGTGCTCTTTCTCAGGCAAAGCTTTACTCCATAGTCTTTGGCAGACACGCCGATGAACTGGCTGAAACCATCGAATTCGATGGTGAAAAGATCGTCTCGAAGGATGTTCACAACCCCCTCCGTCTCAAGAACAGGCTGGATAAAGTTGTGGAGGGGATAGCCGTATGAGCTGTATTGAGCAGATGAAGTACGAGATCCTCCTGGAAAAGACGACTTATAAAGAGGCCAGAGAGTACATCGAGAAAAACGCAGAAGAAGTCCACTATGTAGACCCTGGCTACAAGATCTTCAAGGACTACCACATAATAGGAGTGCCGCCCATTGCTATGGGGGTTAAGGGCAATGCTCTGATTTTCACCTATACAAAGCCCTGCTACGGAACCTTTGTCCTGACCATAGATAGCGAGGACAGCACAAAAGAGATCGACCGGCTCAGGGAGACGGAGAAGGGAAAGGTTAAACCCTCTTTGAAGAAGAACAAGCCTCCTGAGAGCCCGAAAGCGCCTTCTGGCAGTTATCTGGATATGTGGAAAAAATGAATTCTTTTAATTCCTTTATTTTCATTTAAAAGTTCGGGAAATAGTGTTTAGGAGAAGAGAATTAGGAGAAAAGAGTTAAGAAAATTGATTTTAGGGGAAAAGAATTAGAAGAAATGAGTTTAGAAGAAATGAGTTTAGAAGAAATGAGTTTAGAAGAAAAGATTTTCCCCTAAGTTTTCTTCTAAGTTTTCCTCTAAGTTGTCTTTCAAAATTGAGTTTTATACTCTTACTCTATTATTAGGTTTTTATTCCCCTATTTTTATTCCTCTATTATCAGGTCCTTAACCCTGATCCCGCTTTCTACGATTTTTCCCACGATTTTTCCGCCTGTAAGCTCTGCAGCTTTTGCGGCATCTTTTTCCGGCAGGATAATCAAAAAGCCCATGCCCATATTGAAGGTTCTGTACATCTCAAGATCTTCGACTCCGCCTTCTTTCTGCAGGAATTTGAAAATCTCCTGAGGCTCGATAGGATCGGAAAAGTCAAAGCCAAGCTTCGTTACCCTTCTCAGTTTCAATAGCCCGCTGCCTGTTATGTGGGCAAGCCCGTGGACTTCGCACGCTTCAAGGACATCAAGGACTTCTATGTAAATCCGGGTGGGCTCAAGGAGTTCGTCTCCTATGATCTTTGAACTGTCATAGGGGCAGGGGTCGTGGTAAGAGTATCCTGATTCTTCGATTATCTTTCTTACAAGAGTGTAGCCGTTGCTGTGGACCCCTGTGCTGGGGATGCCTACAAGCACATCGCCTACCCGGACCTTTCCTCCTTCAATGATATCCTCCTTTTTGACAAACCCGAGGCAGGTGCCTGCAAGGTCAAAACCTTTGATGATATCAGGGAGGGTTGCGGTTTCCCCGCCTACAATGGACATCCTGGAGATTTCGGCTCCTTTTAGTAGCCCTTCTCCTATCTGGGCTGCAAAGCCCTCTTCATGCTTTTCCAGGGCCAGGTAGTCCACAAAGGCTACGGGTTCGGCCCCGATGGCAAGGAGGTCGTTAACGTTCATTGCGATACAGTCTATCCCCACGGTATTCCAGCGCTTCATCTCGTTTGCAATCAGGACTTTTGACCCTACCCCATCCGTCGTCATGGCAAGGGCATATTCTCCGAAGTCCAGGAGCCCGGCATAGTGTCCTATTCCTGTAAGGGGGGCTCCAATACCCTTTCGAACATAACTCAGTTTGTCGATCAGGGTTTTGACTGTTTTTTCTTCCTTTGTGATATCCACGCCCGAATCCGCATATGTTAGGTGCTTTTCGCTCACTCTCTGACCCTTCCTGTCTGCTTCATAGCTTTTTTTCAATTCCATTTCCATTGTAAAGTTCGAATTCGTCATGCAGGGTCTTGACTGCAGCAAATGCGTCGCTCCCTCTGACCACGAAAGAGATATTGTACTGGGAAGACCCCTGGCTGATCATAATAATATTAATCATTGAATTTCCAAGTGCTCCGAAGACTCTTTTTGCCACTCCCGGAGTTCCTGCCATGCCCGCACCCACAACTGCAACCACACAGACATTTCTATCCGAGGTGATTTCCTTTACGATTTCACGGTTGAACTCGGTGTGGAGGGCTTTTAATGCAGATTCCACATGTGACTCACTGACCACAAAAGAGAGGTTTGACTCTGAAGACCCCTGGCTGATCATAACAATATTTACCCCAGCTCGGGCAAGTGCGGTAAAGAGCCTTGCCACTGTTCCGACCGTTCCTGGCATTTCGGCTCCTGAAATATTAATAAGCGCTACGTTCTTGATCAGGCTTACTGCTTTTACTACGTGCCTGCACTGGAACTTCTCCGCAACCACAAGTGTGCCCGGAAACTCCGGATCAAAGGTATTTTTGACGCGTACGGGAATATGTTCGCGCATTGCAGGTTCAATGGTGCGCGGGTGCAGCACGTTTGCCCCGAAGTAAGAGAGTTCCATGGCTTCTGCATAGGAAATCTGAGGGATGGTCTTTGCTTCGGGCACGATTCTCGGGTCCGTTGTCATAATCCCGTTGACTTCTTTCCAGAGCCAGATCTCATCGGCTTTCAGGGCTGCCCCAAGGATGGAAGCCGAGAAGTCAGATCCGCTTCTGCCAAGAGTGGTAATGATCCCGTCTTCATTTTCTCCAATAAAGCCCGTGACCACGAGGATATGAGACTCAATCCTGCACCCCAGCCTCTTTAAGACAAGCTCGTATGTCTTTTCAAGAGGGCGGGCATTTCCGTAATCCGATGTAGTTACAATCCCGGCTTCTCCTCCGGTGTATTCGATTGAGGCTACTCCAAGGGAGCGGACCGCACCCGAAACTATAGGAGCCGCTAGTCTTTCTCCGTAAGAAGAGATATAGTCAATCGATCTGGAGGTAAGTTCGCCAAGATAGCAGATCCCGATCAGGGCTTTTTCCAGCTCTTCAATGCGGAGGTCAAGGACCTGGAGGACTTCTTTTGCGACCCTGGGGTCATCAATGGCATCCCTCACGGCTTCGTGGTGTTTGTTTGTAAGCTCTGTTTTAAACTCTTTTACAAGCGAAACCTTACCTTTTGTTGAGGCAAGGCGAGCATTTTCCAGAAGCCTATCGGTTACTCCACCGAGTGCCGAGGTTACTACCACGATCTGGTTGCCCTCCTCATAGTATCTTCTAAGGAGCTGGGCAACGTGACGGATTTTCTTTCCGTCTCCAACGGAAGTTCCTCCAAATTTCATTACAATTTTCATGATCGGATCACGTTTTGGCCTTAAGTAGTATATTCTGACATCGTTATTTTTTATAATATGTTAGTCCTGATATTTTTGTTTAATTAATTCTGACTATCCTGATCGTATTCAGGATAATCCTAAATAGCACTAGTTATGATCTGGCATTAGCACTAACAATAATCTGACATGTGTCCCGTTACGCTTACAGGTCGCTTCCCTATAAATAACCCTTCCTGCAAAGAACAGCATACGCTGGCTCTCCTGACACTTAATATATTTTACGCCGGGAACCTGTCCTGTATAGGATATGGATACTATATTATAATGTTTGTGTAAAATGGGTATGGAATTGAAACGTTAGGATTGGCAGAAAAAGCCTGCTGGCAGGTGTCCAAGAAAATACCGGAACAGGCCTCCAGCAGAAAATGATATATTTTATCCGTAAGATGAAAGTGTAAAACAGTTGGAAACAGGTGAAGCAATGAAATACGCCGTACTTATAGGAGACGGAATGGCGGATTATCCCATAGAGGAACTGGGTGGCAGGACTATTCTGCAGGCAGCTCGAACCCCCGCTATGGATTCCATTGCAGCCCACGGAAAAACGGGGCTTGCAAAAACCGTGCCTGAAGGGTTCCCCCCCGGAAGCGATGTGGCAAATATGTCCATTTTCGGGTATGACCCAGCAATCTATTACTCAGGGAGGGCTCCTCTGGAAGCTGCAAGTATGAGAGTAACCCTTGCAGCCGATGATGTGGCTTTCAGATGCAATCTCATAACAATCGAAAACGGAAAGATAAAAGACTACAGTGCAGGGCATATCAGCAGCGATGAAGCTGAGATTCTGATCGATACGCTTGATTCCGAACTCAGGACTGAAAAAGTCAGGTTTTATCCGGGGATAAGTTACAGGCACCTTATTGTTGCCGGGAATGACCTGGGAGCTGAAACGGAATGTACACCTCCGCATGATATCACAGGAGAGAGAAAAGATGATTATCTCCCCCGAGGAAAGGACGGAGAGTTTTTTTCAGGGTTGATTGAGGCGTCCACGGTCGTTCTGGAACTGCACCCTGTTAACCTGAAAAGAGTACAGGAAGGCAAAAACCCTGCCAATTCGATCTGGGTCTGGGGTCAGGGTTATGCTCCGAAGTTCAAGACTTTCCAGGAACTTTACGGGAAAAAAGGAGCTATTATCTCAGCCGTGGATTTGCTCAAGGGAATCGGAATCTATGCAGGGCTGGATGTGATTGAAGTCCCCGGGGCAACCGGTTATCTCGATACAAATTATGAAGGAAAAGCCAGTGCAGCTATCGAAGCCCTGAAGACCCGGGATCTTGTCTTTGTCCATGTGGAAGCCCCTGACGAGGCAGGGCATGAAGGAAGTCTTGAGAAAAAAATGAAAGCGGTCGAGGATTTTGACAGCCGAATAGTTGCTCCCATCCTCAAACACGCCGAAAATTCGGATGAGCCTTTTACGATTCTTGTACTGCCTGACCATCCGACTCCGATCTCGGTAAAGACCCATACCAGGGACCCTATTCCGTTTGTGGTTTACAGAACTGATGAAACTGATCCTGATAGCGTGGAGACCTTTGATGAGGAATCGGTCAAAAATGGTTCCATGGGTCTGGTAAAAGCCTCAGACCTGATAGGAATGCTTGTAAAAGGCTAAAACCTGTGTTCAGGTTTTTTATTCTGTTAAGGTTTTTTTATTCCTGAAGTTAGCCCTGAAGTCTTTCAATTTCTCCGGAAATTCCACCCGGGGTTTTCGGGGATTTTCTCTTTCAGACATTTTATTTTTCAGGTTCTTTTTTCCTTAATTTTATTTTTCGGGTTCTCTTTTCCTTTACATTTTAGTGAAATTATCCCCCAGGAAAACATATATATCCTTTCTCAATATATTCAAAATAGCATATCTATAGATGCATTATTTTTTACTTAAGGGGGAATATCAAGATGAAATGGCCTGCTAAAAGATCATTTTCAGGACCCGCACGCTGGGATCCTTTTGAAGAGATCAGAAGAACACAGGAACGTCTGAACCAGCTGTTTGAAGACTTCATGCCGATGGAAGAATGGGGAGGTGGAAAAGTGTACACTCCTGCCATTGATATCATGGAAGAAGACAACAAGCTTGTGGTTACTACAGACCTGCCCGGAGTCACCAAGGAAGATGTTGAAATCAATCTCAAAGAAGACATGCTTGAGATCAGTGCAAAGACCGGCAAGGAAAAGGAAACTGAGGAAGAAGGCTACCTGCGTAAAGAGAGGGAGTACACACGTTTTTACCGTGCCATCCGTCTGCCAGCCGGGGTCAAAGAGGAAGGATCTACTGCAAAAATGGAGAATGGTGTCCTGACAATTTCTCTTCCGAAAGCTCAAATTGAAGAGCCGAAAAAGAAGATAGAAATTGAGTAACCGTTCCAAAAAAGTAAACTCTACTACAAGACTATATAGGCGAGACAAACTAAGAAGATGAACTAAGAGTGACTGAAGATGAACTAAGAATGACTGCGAAAAACTCGCAGTTTTTTTAGTTTCATTTTTTATTTTCGCCTGTTTATGTTTTTCCAGTCAGTTTATCTTCTATCAATTTATTCCCAATTTGTCTCTCGTTTTTCCGCCTGTCCTTTAAATTTACTTTTCTTCATTTATTTTTTTCAGAAAAGGTTTTTATCAAAGGCTCATGTGTAGTGCGGGAAAATATATTTCGTTTCTAAGGGTTTTTCTGCTTCTCCATCTTCTTCATCGCGGAACTCTTTACTCTTCAGGGCTTCAGATCTTGCAAGTTCTGGATGTTGCTTTAGAAATTCAATGGAATAATCTGTGGTTTCCCTGGATGATGCTTTGAAGGTTTCATCGATTTCTTCCCTGCTGAACTGCCCGTGGTAAAGAAGAAGCTGAGTTATCTTTTCCCGGGTTGCCTGGGGCTCGTTTTTATAGTCCAGGGAATAGTACAGTTTACTTACAATAACTCTTAAGGCTCGAGCTTTGCCCCGGTGACTTTCTTTATATTCAAAAGGGCTTTTTTCTTTGATCTTCTGTATGATTTCATTCAGTTCGTACTGGCTGATACTTAACACCCCTTAAGAAAAAGGCTTACAAGCTAGATAAAAATTTTTGATCATACCCTCAAAAAAACAGGTACCAGATAGGGCAGGTTAAAAATTAATTCAAGTCCGAAAGCCTGCTCTGCATTTGAAAATGCGTATTAGGTAGGGCAGGTTGAAAATTAATTAACGCAAGCAAAATGGTCAGAAAATACGGTAACTGAAAACCAAAATAACTGAAAATATCAAAATAACCGGAAGATAAGGTTAAAAGTGCGGCATCAGGAAATTGTTCTCATCATCTTTTGCTCAGCTGGGGTAACTCTCATCATCGCCGCAAAACCCAGTATATCGGTGGTCTTATTTATGGTTACTGCCTTTACTGCTGTAAATTATTCCGTTATAAACCTGTTTTTCCGAACTCAGCGAAAAAGTTTCCTTAACTCAATGGAAAAACTCAATGGAAAAGGTCTTATTGCCCTAACAAATTTACCATTTATAAAATCTGACATTCTATAACATCTAATCTATAATATCTACCATTCCATATTTTGTTGCCCTATATCTTATAAAACTTAAAGCTTTTGAGGAAGCCTCTTGAAATTTGAAGCAATTGCCGTAGAAAAAGTCCCCCTGATCCAGAAAGGGGACGACCTGCCCTCCATCATTTGTGAGAGGATTGAACTTCAGGACAGAGACATTATTGTTATTGCCTCGACCATTGTTGCAAAAGCCGAAGGGGAAACTTTCAGGCTCGAAGACATCGTCCCCGGGGGAGAGGCGCTTGCGATCGCATCCCGGACAGGGAAAGATGCCCGCTTTATCCAGGCTGTTCTTTCCAGGAGTAAGGAAGTCTTTGTTGAAGCACCTTTTATGCTTGTTACAACGCTTGCAGGGCACACCTGTGTAAATGCGGGGGTTGATGAGTCCAATATCGAGCACGGGTTTTTGCTCTACCCTCCTGAAAATCCGGACTCCAGTGCTTCCAAACTTGGAGAGCGGCTTGAAAGTATTAGCGGGAAAAAGTTAAGTGTTATTATTACGGACACAAACGGAAGGGCCTTCAAAATAGGGCAGACTGGGGTTGCTATAGGGATTTACAAAATAAAACCCATAAAACGCTGGATAGGAGAAAAGGATCTTTTCGGCAAAGTCCTGGAGATTACTGAAGAAGCGGTTGCTGATGAGCTTGCAGGGGCTGCCAACCTGTTGATGGGAGAAGGGGCTGGCGGAATTCCTGTCGTGGTCATTCGCGGGCTCGATTACTTCTGTGAAGAAGGCACGTCCATAAATGAGGCGTACCGCCCTGAAGATATGGATGTTATCAAAAAAGGGCTTCGATGCCTGCAGAAAAAGAATTAAGTTAAAAAGCTGTCAACATCAGATTTCAGGTGCAGGTTTAAAAAAGAAGTACTGACATTTATATTTTAAATATCTTTATGTAATTTTTTAGAGACTGTTCTGTATATGAATTAATAGCATTAAGAGCGGATCATGGTCAGGATCATTTTGAACCTTTCCGTGGCATGGAGTTCATGGGACTCGTTTGCAGGCATTATAATCATTTCCCCCTTCTCCAGGAAATTTTTGTTCCCGGAAATAGTTATTTCCGCTTTTCCGTCTATTATCTGAACCATGGCATCGAAGGGGGCAGTGTGTTCGCTCAGTCCTTCTCCTTTATCGAAGGCAAATATGGTAACAGTCCCTGTGCCTTTACGGATAATTTCTTTGCTTACAACGGCTCCTTTCTGGTACTCGATTAAATCTTCTACCTTCAGTGTCCTGGCTTTTAATTCTTCGGACATTATTCTACCTCTTATCCCTGTTCCGTAAACTCCTATAACTTATCCGGATATCAATATCTCGGCTCAAAGGGTATGTATTCTACTTCTATTCCTGCATTCCTGAAAAAATCCAGGGAATCAGTATCAGGATAAGGTGTTGAGTATACTACCCTTTTGATATTTGAGTTTATAATCATCTTTGCACACAGGACGCAGGGCTGGTGGGTGCAGTAAATGGTTGCTCCGGAAATGCTTACCCCGTGTATTGCAGCCTGGATGATGGCATTCTGTTCCGCATGCACTGCCCGGCATTTTTCATGCCGCGTTCCTGAAGGTATCTTTTCAAGGTCCCTGATACACCCTATCTCAAGGCAGTGTTCCAGGCCGCTTGGCGCTCCGTTATACCCGGTTGAAAGAATACGTTTATCCCGGACGATCACTGCCCCAACATTGTTTCGGAGGCAGGTCGCCCTTTTGGCTACAACGAAGGCGATTTCCAGGAAATATTCGTCAAGGGGAGGTCTTTCTGTCATTATTTTTAATGAACAGTAACTGGTATATATAGTTGTAACGTTAGAACTTGTGTCACTTTTGACAATAAATTTTAAATGAAATGAATTAGCGCTATATAGAAAAAGAATCGTTTTTCGAGGAATAATTAATATAATCTATGGCATATAGAACTGAAACGAATCAACTTACTTATACTATATGGAATGTGGAACATTTCTTCCCGGGACCAGAGTTCGAAAAGGGCTGATAATTTCAAGTTACCAGGCACGTTCCGGACAACAATTCTGGATGGTTCTGGCCTGCAAATCTGGACACTTCCGTGTTATGAATTTGAACGTTTTCTGGATTGTAATCCGGAAAAATAAGCTCGGATAAATTCTAAAAAATATATGCATTCATCCGGAGTATTTAATTATGGCAACAGGTTTGACCGAATTTTTAGATAATTTCGTGAAAAATCACGATAATCGCCAGTTGCTGGCAATCCCTCTCGCAGTACTTGCAGTTTCTTTAGCCGTACTGCTGGTTTCCTTTGCAAGCAGCGGGTCGCCGGTAACCCTGGGAATGGAGTTCCAGGGTGGTACCCAGATTTCGGTAGAGACAACCGATTCCCCCGCTGTGCTTGAAGAAATGTACTCTTCTTATCCCATCAAGGATGCCCGGCAGGCCGGAAGCAGGGTTATCATGCAGTTCGAGGTTATGGATAATGAAGAACAGCGCCAGCTTGAAGATGATATAATGGGCCGCTATTCTAATGTGGAAATCAAACAGATAGGACCCGTTTACGGCCAGGAACTGCAGGTTCAGGCCCTTCAGGCTATTTTTATATCATTTATAGGAATGTCCATTGTGGTTTTCCTTATCTTCCGGAGTGTTGTACCTTCTTTTGCAGTGGTGCTCTCTGCTTTTTCGGACATTGCAATTGCCGCTGCTTTCATGCGGGTTGCAGGAATCGACCTTTCTCTCGGAACGGTTGCAGCTCTGCTCATGCTCATCGGTTATTCCGTAGACAGTGACATTTTGCTGACAAACAGAGTGCTCAAACGCAGGGGCACGGTGGCAGAAAAGGTTTCAAGGGCAATGCAGACAGGGATTACCATGACCACAACAACTCTTGCAGCCCTTGTGGTCATGTATGTGGTTTCAACTTTCCCTTATCTGGTAATTCCTTCATTCACACAGATTACCCTGCTTTCGCAGATCTCAAGCGTACTGATTGTAGGGCTTCTTGCGGATATTATGAACACCTGGCTTCTCAACACCGGGATCCTGCGGTGGTATGTGACAAAACCCGAATTCAGAGGGAGGTATAACAGATGAGCGATAAAAAAAGCCTCTTTAAAAATGTAAGAGTTATCATCTTCATACTTGCCCTGCTTATCTCTATCGTGTTTATCCATCCGGGTTATTCTCCCGGAGAAGGGGCAACCACTAACCTGAACTACGGGCTTGACCTTGAAGGCGGTTCCTGGCTTCAGATCAAATTGCAGGGAGCCCTCGCCCAGGTAGATGCGGATCCGGAAATGATAGTCAGTCAGATGGTAGAACCTGTAATTGGCGCTCCCATCCAGGTCACAGGTAGCAACCTTGACGTCAGCGGAGTGAGTTCGTCAGATAGGTATCTCACATTCACGACTTCCGTTCCGGTCAGCGCATCCCAGCTTGAGCTTCTCGATCTCGGCACTGTAAGCGTTGATAAGCTGAACCAGAGCACGACCCAGGTAACTCTTACTACCAGCAAGGGAACCCTGATCCAGGCTTATCTTGCACAGGCATATGATGCAGAAGTTCTTCCTATCAGTACCGAAGACGTTATTGTCTATGAAATAAGGGCTGAAACCTCGGAAGAAGAGCTTGAAACCCTTATGGAAAAGGTCGGAGGCACAATTCTCAAGAATGAAGACGGAACCTCTACCTATAAAGACGGGGTCAGTACCGACACGAGGGACCTGACCAGAGATATCCTGAATGACAAACTGAACTCCCTTGGCTTGAAAGACATTCCTGTCAGGACTGTCGGAGAGGACTATATCCTCATCGATTTTGCAGGGATCGACCTCGCAACGGCCAAAGATATTGCTGAGAAGCCCGGAAAATTCGAGATCCGCATACAGACCACAGGAAATGAGACCCAGCATGTTCTTTACGGAGACTCTATTGTAAGTGTGGGGATCCCGACTTACCACGATAACCAGTGGCATACTCCTTTTACCCTGAACGAAGATGGAGCACGGGCTCTCCAGAAAGTTGCTATCGATACCGGGGCTACGGATTATCCCGAAAGCCACTACCTGAACATGTATCTGGATGAAGAGAAGATCTATGGGGCTCCCCTCAGTTATTCGGCGGCTTCCAGACTGAAAGAAACGCCAATATATTCCTGGGAGGCTTCCACAGGTACTGATGAGGCAGCCAAAACTGAAGCCGAAACGCTCCAGATTCACCTCCGGGCAGGGGCTCTACCTGTAAATGTGGTACTTGTAGGTTCAGGGCACGTTGATGCAACCCTTGGAGAACAGTTCAAAACCGAAGCAGTCATAGCAGGTTTGCTCTCTCTGATCGCAGTTGCTGCAGTTGTTTTCCGCAGGTACAGGAGACCTGAAATCCTGGTGCCAATGGTCGGGACTTCCGTCAGCGAAGTCATTATGATCCTCGGAGTTGCAGCAGCCATCGGCTGGCAGCTTGACCTCGCAGCAATTGCAGGTATAATTGCCGCAATCGGAACAGGTATCGACCACCTTGTAATTATCACGGACGAGGTGCTTTACGAAGGCAAACTCCCGCCAACAAAGGTCTTCGTTTCCAGGATCGGAAAAGCCTTTGCAATCATTTTCGGGGCAGCTGCCACGACGATCATTGCCATGTCTCCACTCGTAGTCATGGGCTTCGGAGCCCTGAAGGGATTTGCCATCACTACTATCATTGGTGTTTTCATCGGTGTGGTTATTGCAAGACCTGTTTATGGTGTGGTAATCAAGGAACTGCTTGAGAAAGACGGAAACGGCACCCAGGAAAGTCTGGCTGACTGAGTGTCGGGGAAAAGATAGAAATCCCTGAAAACCAGTATTCAAAAACTGAAAAACAAGGTGGAATCAATGCAGGATCTCTGGACTCTAAAATACAGGGCAGATACCCTTGAAGGACTGCTTGGAAACGAAAATGCCGTAAGGACGCTTTCCGAACTGTTGACGTCCGGGACCCTGCCTCACCTCATTTTTTACGGGCCTGAAAATTCAGGAAAAACAACGGCTTCTCTTGCTCTTGCCAGAGGGCTTTATGGAGAGACCTGGAAAAATAACTTCGTATATTTCAATGCCTCGGACTTTTTCGATCAGGGAAAACGTTATCTTGTACGGGATAAACGTTTTGTCCGCATTCTGGGTACGGATGATCCGAAAAAAATCTACAAGAGCGTAATAGATATTTTTAAGGAAATCGTTAACGAATATGCCGGTATGGCTTCTATTGATGCTGATTATAAAGTTATCTATATCGATAATGCCGAATCCCTGAGTTCGGATGCACAGCATGCTCTCAGAAGGATCATGGAAAAGTACAGTTCAACCTGCAGGTTTATTCTTTCCACCACAAGACCTTCGAAACTCATTTCCCCCCTCCGTTCAAGGGGGCTTCAGGTCTTTTTTGCTTATGTCCCGGATCCTCTCCTGAAAACCCATCTGGAGAAAATCGCCCTTTCTGAAAAGCTGAAACTTTCCGGCGACGCACTTGATGCGGTCCTTTATCTGGCTAAAGGGAATGTTGCAAGAGCTGTCCAGACTCTCCAGCTTGCTGCCCTCAGGGCAGAAGGTGCTGAAATTACGGAAGAAATCGTGTATGAAGCTACCATGAAGGGCAGGGACGAAACTATCGATGAACTGCTTGAGGCAGCCCTTGCAGGAGACTTCGCAAGAGGGCGCCAGCTCATAGATGGAATGATTATTGAAAAAGGGCTTTCCGGGACCGATATTCTTGAAGGGCTTTCCGAAGCTCTTATAGATTCGGGAGAAACCGATGCTGATGTTGCACGCCTTATTGTCAGTATCTCAGAAGCCGATTCAAGGCTTACGGATGCTACCAGTGAGAGAATCCAGCTCGAAAAGCTGATTTCTACATTCTCCTGATTATCCGGGAATCAAGTATTTTTCCTCTTCTTTTCCCTAATTTATTTTGGATGTGAGCAGTTTGTTTTTATATATTTCCCTTTTTTGAAAGTTCTTCTGAATATATTATATAAACAATTCTATTTGATTTTCTACTCTAATCGTAAACTATATATCCAATTTACCAATAATTGAAAATCAAGTAGTAACTTATATATACAATTAAATTTTATCTTTTATTGTAAAAGAACCAGAAGTTCATGCTTCTCAGGAGTTAAATGGCTCAATTATACTTTCTAAAAAGGGTACAGACCTGAGATTTCAGGATACATCTGCAAGGTGTCCTGTACTTATTATAGAGGGTTTAGAGCCTGTATTCCCTTGAGCAGAAGTTGATGATTTTCTGGGACAAATCCACAAAAAAAATCCCTCCATTGCTCCCTGAACAGTCCCTCATTTCAGGGAGATCACGCTCATGCAGCAGAATTGAATATAGCTGCATTTGAAAAACGAAATTTTTTTCTTTGCTCCAAAAAAACCTTCAAAAATATTGCCTGCCTGATTTTACTTTCAGGCAGGCACCCTGTTTACCTTTTTACGCGGCTTTTTTTCTGCATTTTTCAGTATTTCAGTACCTGTAGTGCTTTACCGAGTGATGCAGGATCACTACAAAGAAAGCAATTATGACAAGTAAGAAACTGAAGAAGCCTACCGGGTTCCAGACGAAGCCTATTCCTGCTCCGCCTTCTTCCCAGGAAACTAGTACAGCTCCCTGGACTACTGTTGGAATAACTACACAGGCGAAGGCAAGGATGAAAATAAACACAATGTCAAAGATCTCTGCAATGATGCTTTTTTGTGCCATATCTGCTGCCTCCTCAATCGTAGTATTTGAATTCGAACATATGGTTTTTGATGGACTTTCTAACTCTCAGGCACCCGATAGTCTCAATCGAAACAATCAGCCCTAGAAAGATTACATAGAGGTAGGAGAAGCCGGAAACAATCTCCCAGGTTTCGGCAAAGATTTTGTATATTACAAATCCTTCCACGCCTACAAGCAAGGCCAGCATGCCGACAACAAGAACCGTATCTCCGTTGAGTTTGCTCTGGTATTTGCTCTCCATTGCCTGTTTATTCGTCTCCAACGCCTGTCACCTCCTTTCGTATCCCTGTATTTTCCGAGCCCCTGGGTAAGGGCCAGCCCATTTCAGTCCAGTTATTTTCTATGTTTAAACTCCTGTGCCTGTGGCTGAAATAGAAGTAAGCAATGCCATAGAACACAAAGGCGAAGATCAGGTTATACTTGTAGCCCCAATAAAGCGTTGAAAGAATTGTGATTGCAATTGCAATTGCAAAGTAAGCAATATACGGCTGGAGGGGGCCCACAAAAGGCCTGACCGTGCTTGTGTTCTGTGGAAAAAGGCTCCTGAAACGAATCAGGGCGAAAGGAATCAGCACATAGCAGAGCAGTCCCGAGACAATTGAGAAGGTAATTACCTGGTCAAGGAAACCGCTGAATGCAAAGCCAATTGCAACGGGCATTGTGAAGATCACTGCCCTGTATGGGGTGTTGTACCTCGGGTGTACTGCAGAGAACCAGGAAGAAACATAATTGTCTCTGGAGAGGGCAAACCAGGAACGTGAGGAGTCACAGACGCAGCCATTTGCACTGGCAACACAGGTCAGGAATGTCCCGAGTCCGAGCAGGGCAATGAAAATAAACATGCCGCTGTTCTGTGCAGCTTCAAAGAGCGGATACACGGAAACTCCGAGCTGGTCCGCCGGGATCAGTACCGAACACAGATAGAGGGTCATTGCCGCTCCCACGAGCAGGGTGATCATCCCGGCCTGCTGTCCGAGAGGCACTGCCCTTGACGGGTGCTTGCACTCTTCGGCGCACATTGCCGCCCCTTCTATTCCCAGGTAGAACCACGGTCCGAACTGCAAAGCTGCAAAGAGACCTATCATGCCGTTTGGCAGAGCTCCCTGAAACAGATATTCGGGGTGGATGTCCACTCCTCCAAAGGCTGTTGCGAAGAAGAAGACCACTATCGAAATGAAAGCTATCATGGTCAGGACAAAGTTCAGGGTTAATGCCGCAACAACGCCACGGTAGTTGATGAAGGTCAAAAGTGCAATAACAAACAAAGTCACGGGAAAGACCTGCAGCTCCGGGAAGATGCTCTGTGCGATGAATGCAACAACAATAGCATCTGCCGCTTCAAGGGCTATGTATTCCATATAAACTGCAAGCCCTACACTGGCAGCTGCTCCGGGTCCTACAAATAACCTTACCCAATCGTAGGGGCCTCCTGCAAGTTTGGTTGCTGCTCCGAGTTCACTGGAGCAGAGGGAGATTATGACATACATAGTTCCTGCAACCAGCATGGCAAGCAGAGAACCAAGCACCCCTCCTTTTGCGATAGTAAAATTCCAGCCCATGTATTCTCCGACCAGCACGATTCCTACTCCCAGGGCCCATACATGGAAAGGTCGCAAAGTTTTTACCAGGCTGGCAGACTCATAGTGTTCAGACATGATGCCTCAACCCCTTCTTTTTGAAACCCTGCTGGCGTCCAGTAAAACCCAGGCTATCAGCCCAAAGGCAAGAAGATATATCAGTCCGTTTATAACATTCCAGATGTCCATTTTTATATCCCCGTCTTTTTTACACAACGAATTCCTGTATACGTTCACCTATTCATGAAAAAATTTCCTTCATAATTCGTAATATTTCTGTAATTTTTGTGCCTGAAATCTTCCAAAAAAAGTTAGCCAGCGAAAAGCTCGCTGGTCTGTTATTTATTTAACTTGACTTCAGGACTAACTTTCGACTTAGAATACAAGTCCGAGGTCTTCGAGCTTCTTCCTTGCTCCGTCATAGACCTGCATGTACTCGTCAGTTGGGGTTATTGTCTTTACGTTGTAGCACTCCTGGAAGGTCTTTCCAGCCGGTGCGCTTGCATAGTTCTTCTCATAGAGTGCAACAAGCTTGTCGAGGATTTTGTTAATCTCTGTGATTTCGACACCTGCAGTTGCCCTTGCTACTTCTCCCATCATCCTGGCTTCCATACCCGTGGTCTTGTCGGTTACGACACCCTTTGCGGATGCAACACCCGAGAGGATTTCTCTTCCTGATGCTGTGTCAGTGATGGACTGGGCTGAAGCCTCGAGGAGGCACATCTCGGTACAGGGCCCTGCACATGGGTAGTACTGGTTTCCTGAAAGCATATCCGTGAACTCGGAAATTGTTGCACATGCCCAGCCTGCAATTGTAAGGGTCTCCCTGGTGTTGGTTGAGCCCCAGCGGATGTGGACCGGCCCGTCCAGGTGCCAGCTTGCACTGCTCATGACAAAGGCGTTGATGTGGGTTGCAACGTCGACAATTGTGGTTTCTTCGATACCGCCTGCATATCCTCCGAAGATCGGCATCTGTTCGTCCATGATGATGTCGCTGTTCCCTTTGTAGTGGGCAATAACGGCAATCGCGTCCAGGTCAATTTTAAGTTCGTTGAGCTGGGAGACTTCGTGACTGTCTGAGGAGATCTGGCCGCCAACGCAGTCAGATGAGATATTTCCCTGAGCGGACAGGGAAGTCTCCGGGCCCTATATGCCCATTCCTGGGCGGCCTGCCATTGCACATGCCTGTTTTATAAGGCGTGTTTCGGTCTTTGCGGCAAGGACCTCATACGGGCTTTTTGGGACCGGAGGTTTTCCGCGGACTGAGGTCATGACCCCGTCTACAATGGTGTCTACTTCCTTTTCAAGAGCGTAGCTCATGTGGACTGGCATGAAAACCTCTTCGGAAATCGGAGAGCCTGTAGGACCGCCCTGTACGATTGGCTTCCTCTTGTCCCCTACGCTTCTCTTCCGAACGTTTACTGCATCCCTGCCGGTTCCGAGGGTGAACTCCTTCTGGACGTTATTGATTGCGTCCCAGATCTCGTCTTCGGTGTATTTCACGATCCTATGGGTGTCGGTACAGTAGATACCGCACTCGAGGAGCATCTCGAACCCTGCCTTGAAGAGTTTTTCCATCATGTCCTTGTCTGTCGGGACGAATTCTCCCTTGAAGTCAAGCCCGTACTTCTGCTTGAGCTCCATTGCCTTCATGGGGATTTTCATAAGGTCCCAGTCATCCTGGGTGCACTTTTCTCCTACTTTTGCCCTGTCGTAGAAGTCATAGCAGTCGAATGATTTTCTGAATGTCATGTGCTTTTGCCTCCCAGGATTATTTCATTATGTTAAGTGCAACTTTTGCAGCTTCGGCAGCGTTTTCTGCGGTAGCGTCCGCCCCGATCTCCTCGATCCATTTACCGGATACGGGAGCTCCTCCGAACATGCACTTTACGCTGTCCCTGAGGTTTTCTTCCCTGAGCCTGTCCATAAGGTCTTTCTGGCCGAGCATGGAGGTGGTCATAAGGGCTGATCCAACAAGCAGGACTTTTTCTCCCTTGTGCTTTGCAGCTTCTTCCACAACGGTTTCATTGAGGACATCGGTCCCAAGATCAAGGATTTCAAAGCCGTTTGCCCCTAACATGGTTGTGACAAGGCGGTGTCCTATGTCATGGATGTCTCCTTCTGCAACGAAGGTGACTGCAAGCCCGGTTCCTTCTTCTCCTTCTGTTTTTGTTTTTTCAAGTTCGGGGGTAAGGACCTTCATTGCAGCTTCCATGGCCTTTGCAGACATCATGATCTGAGGTAGGAAGATCTCGGCAGCTTCGAATTTGTCCCCGATAATTTTCATCCCCGGGGAAAGGCCCTTTGTGATAATGTCAAGAGGTGGAATTCCTGCATCCAGGGCTTCCTGGGCTAACTGTGCGCAACCTGCAACGTTTTGCGTTACGATCGTGTTGGTCAATTTATCAAAAATTTCTTGGTTTGCCATTTTTAAACCTCCATTTTTCCGTCGAAAACTGGCTGTTCGTGTGGTACGTTGGGGGCACAATGTCTCTAGACAATCAAAATCTCGTAACAGAGATGCCTAAGCATATATACCCAAGCTCCGCTACCTAAAAAAAGAGCATCTGCATGGGGTTCTCTTTGATATACAGTCCTCGATTTCCGATTTCAATCAGTCATCAGGGAATGCCTTTACGGGGTTTTTGATTATCTACAGGCGAAAATTATTCATTGCCATCTTCCATTTCTTACCGAACGACTGGGATTTTCTGTGAATAATTTTTGTCTCTTGACATTGTTACCAGGGAGTTTATTTGCCGGAAACTGTAAATTCGTTTACTTTTCCAGTTGAATTGGTTACTCATATCCCAAATTTCCCAATAGCATACCTACTGGAACTGTCTGTTTTCAGTTCTTTTTCTCTGGAGATCATGTGAGTCACAGCCATATTCCAATGTACGGCCTGTAAAACTCCAGTCACTCTCTGCAAATTTCCTCCTTTAAAGGATCAATAATTTATTGGTTTTTTAGATATTCATTCGTCACAGATTTTTGATTCCGTTTTTATTGCCATTTTATCGTTTTTGGTAGTGTGCCAACTTTTCTGTAAGGCCATAAATTTCAAGCCTAAGTTCCGCTTTTTTAAGCGCATAAACTCCTTCTGATCGGATTATGTGCTTAAACTTAAGCGCATGAATCAGATTCTAATTTTAATATCACAATCATCTGACTTAGCAGATTTGTGGAATTATGCTTATGCGCTTAAATTTTGGGAAATCAGGTTCAAGAGGTTTTTGAGTCAAGAATTCCATATCAGAAGACCAATTTCTCCTACAGTATGCAAAAACTTGACTTCGAATTTACAGTAAAGCAGCGACACTGCCATTTTTGGTGCCTTTTATTCCGTTTTTATTGCCATTTTATTCGTTTTTGGTGCCGTTTTTAACCCTCTCTAAATAAATTGCGGTTATTTGTCAAGGCAATTTACCTTTAGGAGATTTATTTTAATTCTCTAATAGGCACTCTATTTATGCATTTAATAATATATAGCCCAATTTGAGTAGTTTTTCGAAACCGTTAGGTAACAGAAATAGCTCTATGTAAATTCAAGAGTAAAAGGTAATAGAAATAGATCTATGCAAATTCAAGAGTAAAAGGTAATAGAAATAGATCTATGCAAATTCAAGAGTAGAGGGTAATAGAAACAGATCTATGCAAATTCAAGAGTAGAGAGATTTTTTAATATCTTTAAAATTTTCAATTACTTTAAATTAAAAACTTGAAATAATTTTTAGATACCTTCTGCTTTCTAAATATATTTGCATAAATAACATAATCTATTAATAACAGATTTTTTAATAAATATAGAATCGCAATGGGTTTGTCGTTATGCGATACAATATGGCTTTCAGATAAAAGGAAAAATTTACTACTTTTACTCATGGAAGGACCTCAGGGCATCGAGAAAATAAAAACTTCTCTTAACGTAACTTCAAAAGCAATGATGCCCCAGATAAAAATTCTTAAAAAACAGGGACTAGTTCTTCATAAAGATGACACCTATATACTCTCGGATATTGGAAAACTTATTATCGGAAATATGCTCCCTCTCCTGAGCACACTTGAGGTCATCGAAGAGAATAAAGGGTACTGGGCAAGTCGGGAAACAGGTGTAATACCCAGTGAGCTGTTTATGCGGCTCGGAGAACTGCGAGAATGCAGAGTAATCGAGCCCGACCTGAACCATCTATTCGATCTGCCAAGGGAATTTACTGAGAATCTCATAAGATCCAAATGCATAATGAGCTCCATCTCTTACTATCATCCCTTTTATTCATCCCTTTATTCCAAGCTTGCAAAAAGCGAAGTTGAAATGGAAATAGTGTTTACAAAGGAAGTATTCGAGAGACTGAAGGATGACTGCAGGGACGATCTCAACATCCTGCTAAATTCCGAAAAAACTATCGTCAAGATATTTGATGAAAGCTTGCAGCTTCCGACTATTGCTGTTACAGAAAAGTTCATGTATCTCTGCCTTTTCGATAAACAAGAAAAATATGATCATAGGGTAGTGATGAGTTTTGATTTAAGTGCTATTCGCTGGGGTAGAGAACTTTTCATGTATTACAAGAAATTGTCCAGGGAAAAGACCAAAATCTAAGGACTGCTGACTTTTAAGGCAGAAAAAGAGCAAAGCCCCCTCTTTCTGCGCCTTTTTACAATCTGCTGGAGTTAAAGCTATGAGATTCAAACACCTTCCTCTAAAATCAAAGCTTGTTATTTATATCGTGGCGGGGGTTTCTCTTGTTCTGGCCGTTTCTACAGCTGTAATTATAAATACAGTAACTTCTCAGGAAGAAAAGCTGGCTTACCAGAAATCAACCGAGATGGCAAGCAATTATGCAAACCAATTTGATTCCGACATGATGTCAAATAGGGCAATTGCAAAAACCCTTGCCCATACAATGGAGAATTACGAAGCTTCTAACAGGGGTGAAGTAGTTAATATCCTTGAAAATATTCTTAATAAAAACCCGAATCTGGTTGGAGTCTAAGTAGGATATGAGCCGAATGCTTTTGATGGCAGAGATGCGGAATACGTAAATACTTCTGGACATGATTCAACAGGCAGATTCGTTCCTTACTGTAATAAAATTGAAGACCACCTTAGTGTCGAGCCTCTCGTGAACTACAATTCTTCTGTACAATTCTTCTGATTATTACCGGCTGCCTAAAGCAAGAGGAGAAGAAATCTTAACAGAGCCGTACTTTTATGAAGGAGTATTCATGGTGAGCTACGATTCTCCTATTTTCAAGAATGGGGAGTTCGTTGGGATAGGAGGGGTAGATGTACCCCTTAAATATGTTGACGGGGAGGTAAGCAAGGTCAGGACTTTTGAAACCGGATATGCTTTCATGGTAAGCAATAGCGGAGTTCTTCTCTCTCACCCTAAACGCAAGGACTGGATCGGAAATAAGAGCTTATATGATTTTAATTCGGAAGAAATTACAAACGCTGCAAATAATATAAAAAAAGGAATAGGGGGATATATTGAGGTGAAGGATTCTACAACAGGCAAAACTGTTGTAATGTTCTACGAGCCTATACAAACCGGAAATTTTGCATTTATCCTCGTAATTCCTAAAGAAGAAATGCTTTCAGGAGTTATTGATCTTCGGAACCGACTTTTTGTTATCTCTGCGATTTCGATCCTATTCATGGCTGGTCTTGCTTGTTTAATTGCACGTTCCATCACAAGGCCGATAGATGAAATTGTTGAAGATTTCAAGAGTATTGCCCGGGATGCAGTTAAAGGAAAACTTGATGTCAGGGCAGACACGGATGTGGAAATTGATTTCAGAGAAATACCTATGGGTCTGAATGAAATCCTTAAAGCTGGAATTGTTCCTATAAGGGAGACTATGAGAGTAACCAACGTCTTTGCAGAAGGAAAGTTAACAGAAAGAATCAAAGTGGATATGCAAGGGGAGTTTAAGGAGCTTGGAGATACACTTGACAGTTTCTCCGAAACCTTAAACCTGATTATTGACGATTCAAGCACAGTTCTTACTGCATTTCAACATAATGATTTTAAGCGGCAAAAACAGGAGAAATCAATCTTCAGGGAATTATTTTAGACATAACTGAGCATAAAAAAGCTGAAGAGAAGCTACTGCAGATGGAAGAAATCCGCAAAAAAGAAATCCATCATCGTATAAAGAATAATTTACAAGTAATCTCCACTCTTCTGTACCTTGAATCTGGGAATTTTACGGATGAAAATGTAATCACAGCTTTTAGAGAAAGTCAGTACAGAGTCAAGTCAATGACTCTTGTGCACGAAAAGCTTTACCAGTCAGAGGACATGGTAAGTGTAGACTTTGCAGATTATATTCAGAATCTTGCTGATTATCTTTTGCAATCATATTCTATGGGTCATGGAGAAGTTAGTTTGAAACTGGATGTTGAAAAAATTTTCCTGGGAATGGATACTGCTGTTCCTCTTGGAATTATCATCAATGAACTGATTTCCAATTCCCTGAAACATGCCTTTACTAAAGAAGAGGAAGGCCAAATTTATATCAAGTTGCAAAGCAGTGAAGAATATCCTGCTCGGTAGGAAGAAAGATCAAGAAATTTTGATAATAAAATGATCGGAAACGAGAGTGCTAGGACTATCGGATTTGAAGAAATGACAGGGAATAAAAAAGAGAAGTTAATTCTTACTGTAAGAGATAATGGAATAGGGTTCCCGGATAAACTGGACTTCCGGAATACGACTTCTCTGGGACTTCAGCTTGTGATCACTCTTGTGGACCAGATTGAAGGAGATATCGAACTCGACACTAAAGCGGGAACAGAATTTAAAATCAGCTTTTTCAGAAGCTGAAGTATAAATAGTGTAATAAATGGCCGAAAGAAGAATTCTGATTGTAGAATATGAACATACCGTTGCAATAGGAATCAAAAGAATGTTAAAGGGCTTGAGGTATACGGTTACTGGCATAGCCTCTTCTGGGGAGGAGGCTAATAAGCAAGGCAGAAAGTACTTTTTATGTTGTGCTTATGGATATCATGTTGAAGGGTGATATTGATGGCGTAGAAGCTGCTAAAGAAATCAAAGCAAAGTTTGAGATCCCGGTAATTTATTTAACTGCTTATTCCGAGAGCAAAAATACGGCTCTGGCATTCTATAACCCTTTCCGTATCAGGCAGCAGTCTTTTTGTCAAATGGAATAACCCTTCCGGCAACTAAGCTTGTTTTGCCATTCGTGGAAGTAATCCGTATTAAGAAATGGGTTCATTTGCAGTTTTAAAGAAATATGTCTGCATATCCTGGTTTTCGATATGAGTAATACTCATTAGCCTCTGTTCTGAAATCCCGTTTTGTATCCCCGTCTTTTTTACACAATGAATTCCTGTACACGTTCACCTATTCATGAAAAAATTTCCTTCATAATTCGTAATATTTCTGTAATTTTTGTGCCTGAAATCTTCCAAAAAAAGTTAGCCAGCGAAAAGCTCGCTGGTCTGTTATTTATTTAACTTGACTTCAGGACTAACTTTCGACTTAGAATACAAGTCCGAGGTCTTCGAGCTTCTTCCTTGCTCCGTCATAGACCTGCATGTACTCGTCAGTCGGGGTTACTGTCTTTACGTCGTAGCACTCCTGGAAGGTCTTTCCAGCCGGTGCGCTTGCATAATTCTTCTCGTAGAGGGCTACGAGTTTGTCGAGGATTTTGTTAATCTCTGTGATTTCGACACCTGCAGTCGCCCTTGCTACTTCTCCCATCATCCTGGCTTCCATACCCGTGGTCTTGTCGGTTACGACACCCTTTGCGGATGCAACACCCGAGAGGATTTCTCTTCCTGATGCTGTGTCAGTGATGGACTGGGCTGAAGCCTCGAGGAGGCACATCTCGGTACAGGGCCCTGCACATGGGTAGTACTGGTTTCCTGAAAGCATATCCGTGAACTCGGAAATTGTTGCACATGCCCAGCCTGCAATTGTAAGGGTCTCCCTGGTGTTGGTTGAGCCCCAGCGGATGTGGACCGGCCCGTCCAGGTGCCAGCTTGCACTGCTCATGACAAAGGCGTTGATGTGGGTTGCAACGTCGACAATTGTGGTTTCTTCGATACCGCCTGCATATCCTCCGAAGATCGGCATCTGTTCGTCCATGATGATGTCGCTGTTCCCTTTGTAGTGGGCAATAACGGCAATCGCGTCCAGGTCAATTTTAAGTTCGTTGAGCTGGGAGACTTCGTGACTGTCTGAGGAGATCTGGCCGCCAACGCAGTCAGATGAGATATTTCCCTGAGCGGACAGGGAAGTCTCCGGGCCCTATATGCCCATTCCTGGGCGGCCTGCCATTGCACATGCCTGTTTTATAAGGCGTGTTTCGGTCTTTGCGGCAAGGACCTCATACGGGCTTTTTGGGACCGGAGGTTTTCCGCGGACTGAGGTCATGACCCCGTCTACAATGGTGTCTACTTCCTTTTCAAGAGCGTAGCTCATGTGGACTGGCATGAAAACCTCTTCGGAAATCGGAGAGCCTGTAGGACCGCCCTGTACGATTGGCTTCCTCTTGTCCCCTACGCTTCTCTTCCGAACGTTTACTGCATCCCTGCCGGTTCCGAGGGTGAACTCCTTCTGGACGTTATTGATTGCGTCCCAGATCTCGTCTTCGGTGTATTTCACGATCCTATGGGTGTCGGTACAGTAGATACCGCACTCGAGGAGCATCTCGAACCCTGCCTTGAAGAGTTTTTCCATCATGTCCTTGTCTGTCGGGACGAATTCTCCCTTGAAGTCAAGCCCGTACTTCTGCTTGAGCTCCATTGCCTTCATGGGGATTTTCATAAGGTCCCAGTCATCCTGGGTGCACTTTTCTCCTACTTTTGCCCTGTCGTAGAAGTCATAGCAGTCGAATGATTTTCTGAATGTCATGTGCTTTTGCCTCCCAGGATTATTTCATTATGTTAAGTGCAACTTTTGCAGCTTCGGCAGCGTTTTCTGCGGTAGCGTCCGCCCCGATCTCCTCGATCCATTTACCGGATACGGGAGCTCCTCCGAACATGCACTTTACGCTGTCCCTGAGGTTTTCTTCCCTGAGCCTGTCCATAAGGTCTTTCTGGCCGAGCATGGAGGTGGTCATAAGGGCTGAGCCTATAAGGATAACCTTTTGCCCTTTGTGCTTTGCAGCTTCTTCCACAACGGTTTCATTGAGGACATCGGTCCCAAGATCAAGGATTTCAAAGCCGTTTGCTCCGAGCATGGTTGTGACAAGGCGGTGTCCGATATCGTGGATATCCCCTTCTGCCACGAAGGTGATTGCAAGCCCGGTTCCTTCTTCTCCTTCTGTTTTTGTTTTTTCAAGTTCGGGGGTAAGGACCTTCATTGCAGCTTCCATGGCCTTTGCAGACATCATGATCTGAGGTAGGAAGACCTCGGCAGCTTCGAATTTGTCCCCTATAATTTTCATCCCCGGGGAAAGGCCCTTTGTGATAATGTCAAGAGGTGGAATTCCTGCATCCAGGGCTTCCTGGGCTAACTGTGCGCAACCTGCGATGTTTTGAGTTACAATCGCGTTGGTCAATTTATCAAAAATCTCTTGGTTTGCCATTTTTTTAAACCTCCATTTCCGTCGAAACTGGCTTTCCTGTGCAGTATCGTTGGGTGTACAATGCGTATGGAATCTCAATAGACAACGGATCGCAAAGATTATTGCTCAAGCACATGCCCAAGCTCCGCTAGGTAAAAAAAGCGTTTGCATGGGGTCCTTACTTATATTGCAAGCCCTGCGACCTTATATTCTGCCATTCGGCGCAAGGGATGTCTTCGTATTATTTCTTAATTGTCTATTTCCGAAATTATTCACGACCATTTTGCCATTTGCCATTTCTTGCCCGGGTTTTCGGGTTTTCCGTGAATAATTCCTTTTCTCCTGACATTGCTACCGGGAATTTTGCTGGAGACTGCAAATTTGTTATTTCCCAGTCGATTAGCACTCATGTCCCAAATTTCCCAACAGTATGCCTGCTGGAACTGCCTGGAATTGTTCTGAATACTCAGATACAGATTCCTGAAATAAAGATGAGAATTATACTATATAAACGAACACTATCTTTCTGTATTATATATTATATTTGAGAATTTTAATCGGTGATTTTTCCGGTTGCAGCACCCAAAATCTGGAGCTCTGCATTCTTTTCTTTCTGAAGTGCTTTAAGTGCGTCCAAGAAAAAGAAAATTATATATATTAGATATCTGCGAATGTCGAGTTTTGTCCTAAAAACTGTATTCGTTGGCTTTAATATTTTTTCGGTAATATATTATTCGAAGGGAAATATTTAAATATTAGTCTTCTTTTTGCGGTATGGTCCGGAACAGGATTGGAGCAAGCTTCCGGAATATTTGAGAGCCGAATACTCAAAATATGATTCTTTTTCAGGCCGATTTAAGAGTAAGCGTAAAACCGACTAAAGGTTAAGTGCAAAAAAGTGAAGCCGGCTCCAGGCCGGCCGTTTAATCCAAAAATTTTTGAGACTTTTAATTTTGGACTCTTAATTTTTAGACCTTAAATTTTGAGACTTCTAATGTTGAAGTAACTTGCTCAGCAGTGCACTGGTCAGTACTTGTAGTTTTTAGCACACTCAACCATTTTCTGGAGATTGGCGCTGGGCGTCATGCTCACAATCCCGCATCCCGGGGAAAGCAGGCCTACTCCGGCATCGAGTACTTTCTTTGAGGCTTCTGCAACATCCTCAGGAGTCCCATTCCAGAGTACGGCAACAGGATCAAGGTTTCCGATAATGATTGCATTTTCAACGTTGCCTGTTGCGGTCTTGATATCCACTCTCTGGTCTACGCTGATTCCGTCTACACCTGTTTTGTCCATAATTGAAAGGCCGTTGGTCGTGTTTCCGCAGATGTGGAGGACAGTGCCGACATCAAGCTCCTTCATAGCATCAACGATCTTTTTCTGGTAGGGAAGGGCGTATTTCTCATAGAATTCCCCGCCGATAAGCTCGTAGCTTGCTGTCGGATCAATGATAGCTATGGTGTCTGCTCCGTTTTCAACCATTGCTTTTGCGTATGCTACGTTGAAATCCGAGCAGAAGTCCAGAAGTGCCGGGACGATCTCCTCGCCTGTGAAAAGGTTTCCGAACCAGGCGTCTCCGTTAATGTGCTGGGCAAGGGAGAAGGGGCCGATCATGGACCCTATAATCGGGAGTTCTTTTCCGTATTTTTCGGAAAGGATCCTGACAGCTTCAAGAATTAAGCCTATTCTACCTTCTTTCAGGCTGTATCCCTTAAGCTTCTCCATATCTTCCATGTTCTTCACAACGTGTTTGATCACAGACGGCTGCTGCTTCAGGTCGCCAGCCTTTATTCCGCAGCCAAAAAGTTCTGCTTCTGCTGTGATGTCAAAGGGAACTCTAACTGCTTCAAAGCCAATTACAGTGTGTCCTGCTTCCGCAAGTGTTGCCATTTTTTCTGCGTCTGCATGGGCTTCGGGCCAGTAGGCTCCGGATGCTTCCATCTGTTCGACGGTTGCGGTCTGGGTGAAACAGACGGCAGGCATTCTGTCTACTGGCTGTTTCCTCAATGCACGGTATAATCTTTCTTTTGGGGTGTATTCTGTCATCTATAATCCCTCTCTAAGTTCTATAGACAGCCCTAAATTCAAAAACCCATACTATAAATAAATATGTATTATTATTCCTTAATTAAAGCTACTATTATATATACTAATTAATTATAACCGGCGGAAATGGCTGAAAAATTTCTTAAAACAAGTAAACTTGTTTTATTCCTGATTCCCGAGCAGAAAGTTTAAAATATCTGGGGATTTGCGCCTTCGATTGAAGGCATCCAGTTACTTTGAAACAGTGGCAAGCACGGCAATTTCGTGAACAATTTAGCATTCGTAAGTTTAATGGTTTGCAATGAAATAATTTATACAGGAGTTTAGACTTTATTTGGTACTGTATTATCTGATTCTTACATTAATTGTATTTATTCCAGAGGGAAACAAGATGCGGATTTATTCAGGAGAGAAACAGGATGCATGTTTATGTTGTGTACGCTCATCCGAGCAAATCTTCTTTTACTTATGAGGTTTTGCACTCATTTTTAAAAGGTTTGAACGAATCAGGTAACACTTTTGAAATCGGGGATCTTTATGCAATGAATTTTAAATGTGAGTTAGATCTTGACCAGTATACACGTGAAATGAGCAGGACAGCACTGCCTCCGGTTCCCGATGATGTAAAAACGGAACAGGAAAAGATACAAAGGTCCGATGCGGTAGCTTTTGTTTATCCCGTTTGGTGGAGTGACTGCCCAGGCATATTGAAGGGCTGGTTTGATCGAGTCTGGACAATCGGGTACGCTTATTTTTACGATGAAAACGAAGAAAGAAAGTCGTTCATTAAGCCAAAAAAAGCGCTCGTAATGTGTACTGCCGGGCATACGGTTGAATACCTCGAAGAGACCGGAATTGCTCAAAGTATGCGCTGCATCATGCTTAAAGACCGTTTGAATAATGTTGGCTTTACGGATGTGAAAATGGAAATACTGGGCGGTATGGTGAACAAAGATGATCTTGTAAAAAAGTCAAACCTGGAAAAGGCATATAGTTTGGGTGTAGATTTTTTTAGACATTGATTTTTTCGGTCAGCCTGACTCTACCGGTATTTATCATATGGCTTAAAGCAGTAATATGCATACTCGTCTTTTTCTCTTTGCCCTATCGGAGGAGCTTATATGCGCCAATATCCAAGATGGTATTATGATGAATTCAAACAATGTGGAGTAGATTATACAGATATCGAAGAAGTAAATACTTATGATTTACGTATGCAGAACTTGAGAAATATTGAAAATGAGTCTAACCGCATCCGAGAACTCCTGAAAATAAAGAAAAGTGATGTGGTTCTTGAAATAGGGACAGGAACAGGAGAATTGGCCCTTAAGATCTCGGCACACTGCAAACAGGTTATAGCTATCGATGTTTCGAAAATGATGATAAACTTTGCAAGAAGAAAGGCTGAAAGCCAGAATAAAACAAATATACAATTTTATAATGCTGGGTTTCTAACATATGAAAATCATGATGAACTATTTGATGTGATTGTCACTCAACTGGCTTTACACCATCTTCCTGACTATTGGAAAATGATGGCTTTGAGAAGAATTTACGGGATGTTAAAGGAAGAAGGAAAATTCTATTTGCACGATGTTGTATTCCCTTCTTCTATTCAGAATTATGATAGCTATTTCGATAAAATTATAACTGATCTGGAAAAATCTGCCGGGGATAAAATTGCTGAAGAAACGGAAATCCACATAAAAGAAGAATTTTCAACACTGGATTGGGTTATGGAGGGCCTTCTCACAGGTGTGGGATTTTATATCGAATATATTAAATATGACGGATTTATGGCAAGTTACATTTGTAAGAAATAATTTCACGTGAAGAATTGAAGTAGCCAGATACTCAACCAATAATACTAATTTATATAATTCATAAGTTCTATTTTACATAATTCATATCGAATAATATTGCGTCCTCTCTCTGTATTTGAAAATATAAACTCTTTATATCATCCGTTTCCGAAGCAGTCTATGGTGCCGGACTCTTCGGGACGACGTATGCTTCAGGAGGATCTAAAAATGTACGGAATAGCACTTGACCTGGGTACCAGTGGTTTTCGAGCCCAGCTTATTGATCTTGATACGAACGAAACCTTAAAAACAGTCATAACCATGGGGCATCCTCTTCCCGGAGGAAATGTCATGGACCACCTGGATTTTGCAATCATGACAGGGGAAGATGTGGCTCACGGCGTAATTATCGAAACAATCAGGAGGATGTTCCTGAAATTCGATGCCGATCTTTCGAAGGTGGAAAGGCTTGCAGTCTGTGGGAACCCTATTCAGCTTTCTCTTTTTCAGAATATCGAAATAAGGGACCTTGCATACGCCGGAGAAAACAAACAGAAAATGCTCGGGGTCCAGAACGTAAAAAGAGATGCCCGTGTATTTCCGGCTTCCGAACTTTTCGGGGATAAAACCCTCCCTAACTGTGAAATAATCGTGCCTCCCGCAATCAAACACGAGATAGGGGCTGATGCCCTTGCCATGATGCTCGAAACCGATTTCCTTACACAGGTCGAACCTGCGCTCGTGACTGACTATGGGACAAATGCCGAAATGGCTCTCAAGGTCGGGGACAGGATTATAACTGCAAGTGCTGCGGCAGGTCCTGCAATCGAAGGGCAGGGGATCAGTTCCGGTATGCTTGCAAGTCCGGGGGCGATCTGTGATGTAAAGCCCGAAGGTGAATACTGGAAAATTCTGGTGCTTGATAGGGAAATGGAAAAGCAGGAAGCTTACCTGATCGACCCTGTAAGCGGCGAGATAAAAGAATCTAACGGGTATGAGGTTTCAGGCATTACGGGAACAGGGGTAATCTCGGTATTTGCCCTTGCGCTGAAAAGCGGGCTTATTGAAAAGCCTCCCAAACTTCCCAACGGAAAACTGATTTTAGGCCCCGGAATCGAGATTACTGAAAAAGACGTCGAAGAAGCCGGAAAAGCCATAGGGGCAATCCGGGCTGCTCACATGACCCTCATAGTGGAATCCGGAATCAAGTACGAAGACCTTGAGTATGCGTACATGTCAGGGGCTTCCGGAGCTTATGTAGATGCCGAAGACGCCCGCAGGCTCGGAGCAGTCCCGGGTTATGCCAGAAAAGTCGTACAGTTCGGAAACACCTCCCTTGCCCTTGCACGGGAACTTGTACTGGACAAATCAAGGCTGGACGACGTTATCGAAGTTGCAAAAAAGATCACTGCCGACCACCTCATGATGGCAACCAGCAATACTTTCAACAACTTTTACCTCTGTGAACTCTCCTACTGGACAATGGGCATGCCCCTCGAAATGTACGACCAGATGCTTGAACTCTACGGCCTGCCCAAACTTCCCCTGATCCTCGAGCACGCCGACATAGAAAAGAGGGTAAGTAAGGATATAGAGCAGGTCGGAACCGGCGGGCTTGCCATCCTCAAAGAAATAGGCATAATCCTTGAAGTCCCTGTAGAAAAATGTGTATGCTGCCAGACCTGCGTAAATGAATGTCCCGAAGATGCTCTTGAAATCACCGAAACCGACGGCAAAAGGATCGCAAAATATGACAGTCAGAAATGCCTCGGGACAAGCTGCCGGCGCTGTGTCAGCGTTTGCCCCGAAAATGCAATTGACATTACAAAACTCAAAATAAAGGAAAAATAAAGATTCTTGGGATTCATTCCCTCTCTTTTCCTTTACTTATTCTTCACTCCTTCCACTTTGAGCAGGGCACATTTCAGCGTCACAAATCAGTCCGCTTGAGCGAAGCATGGCAAGCGAAAAGGCTCCGTGCTCCTGAGGCGGAGTTCGGGCTGTAGAACCACACCCCCCTTGTTGGCGCACAATTCGGGAGGTGTTAACTTGCTAGCTCTGCCAGCCCAGAAGGCTCACAGGACAGAATATAGCATAGATGCCGTCCCTATCCCGAGAGGTTCCATTACAAGTTCCACTCCGTACTTCTCCTGGAGTTCCCTGGAAATTGCGCAGGGAATTCCGGGGGTGGAAATTACGCAGTTTTCCGAAATCACGGATTCTGGAATCGTGTCAGCACAGGGAGTTGCCTCGAAAATAATGGAGAATTTCCTGGGGTTTTCGGGGTCATAAGGAGTAATCCCGAGGCTGGAAACTGTTTTCTCCAGAAGGTCTTTGTCAGCATCATAGCCATAGACCCTGAAACCCTTATGTACTAGGTGTGCTGCTCCCGGAAAGCCCACTCTCCCCAGGCCAACGGCAAGCACGTCCTTAGAATCGGCTTTCAGGTATCTGGAGGCGATTTCCGCATAAATTATTCCTGTGCAGGGCTGGTTGTTGGCTATTTTTCCGTTCTTGAGGTTATGGGCAAGGAAGGTGTTGTCATCCGCCATAAGGATAATTCGGGCTCCGTTTCTTACTGCCTCATAGTACCCGCTCACATCAGGCATCTTCGTAACAAAACTGTCAAATCCGAAATATTCGGTAATTGCGTGCAGGGATTCCGAGAAATTTCCTATGATCCCATTTCCCGAGGTCACAGGTACGATACCTACCTTTTCACAGCATGGGGTAGTGCCGTAGAAGTCTTTGCAGACTCCTTTTATGTCAAACCCTGTAACTCTCCGGACAGCAGAATCAGCTTCCTGAAGCTGTCTGTTAATGTTTTCCAGGTCTTCTGGGGTCAAAAGTGCCATTTTTTATCTCCTTCTTCTGTTTTAAACAAATTCTTACTTCGAGCAAATTTTTATTCTTATCCGATTTTTGCCATTTTACACAGCCGCTCCGAAGCGGTCTTTCAGGATCAAGAGCCCTGTTCTCTTTTTATTCTCGGCTTCTTCCCTATCTTTGCCCCAGAAGACCAGGGTGAACACAGGGTCCTCTCCTCTGCACAGGAAAATCTCAATCCCGGGCTCTTCATAATATTTGCCGTAATCGTTTCCCATGGAAAGTACCTGCTCTCCCACAGGGATGAGAGCACCGTTTTCTGCAAGCATGAGGTGTTCGTAAATGCAGTACCTGTCTTCAGGAAGGGTCCTGGCCTCTCCAACACCTTCTCCGAAGGCACGGAACAGGAGTTCTATGAGGTTAACTCCCGAAGAATAGTAAACTGCAGTTGGGGTCTGGCTCGGGAAACGGGCATCGATTTCGATTACTTTCAATCCCTGCGGGCCGGAGATTGCTTCCACGTCCATGATCCCTTTTAAGGGCAGGTTTGCTGCAAGGGAATAGGATATCTCCCTGAAGAAAGGGTCAGAAGGAAGAGGGGTTACCATGTGGCAGTCGTAGGTTCCGTCAATGTGCACAAGGGTTTCTTTTACCACGGCAAAGTGGGTCCCGTCTCCGATTACTTCAAGGGAAACCACTTCCCCTTCCACATATTCTTCTACCAGCATGCCCGGCTCAAGTGCTCCAAGCTCCTCTTCGTCATAAATTATCCTTGCTCCCACACTGCTGCTTTCACAGGGGGGTTTTACAAAATAAGGCGGTCTGGTCGGTCTGTCCTGTGGGGTCGGGACTCCTATGGATGCAAAGTATTCTTTTGATTTTTTCTTGTCCCTGCTGGTCCGGTAAGCCTCGAAATCAAAGAGGACCTGGCAGGAGAATTTCTCTTTTACGGAACTCAGGAACTCTATACATTCAAGGTTCTCATTTACCGGGAGTATGGCATCAACACTTTTTGAGATCTCAAGAAGTTTTTCCGGCTCTTTTATTACATCAAAACAGTGGAATTCATCGGCATAGTTCCTTATAAGGGCCTGCGGGTTTTTATCTATCACAATTACTTTCATTCCGGCTTTCTTAGATAGGTAAGCCGCTTCGAAGCCCTGGAGTTTCCCGCCTATAAGACATATGGTTTTCAAGCTAGCACCCCAGGACAGACTCAAACTCTGCCTGCGGCGCAGGTTCCATTCCCATACTTTCAAGCCGTTTGATTACGCTTTTTATATCACGGTCCCGCTCTTCAAGGTCGCGGTCATAGTTGGCAACGCCTTCTAACTTTGAATCCGAGGGGAGGATGGAGGTGACAATGTTTGCGCCTGCATTTAAGCGGTGAACCATGCCGTCGATCCCTTCAAGGTCAAGGGATGCCGGGATCAGGCATTTCGGAAACATTAGTCTGAGAATTGCAATTATTTTCAGTTCCGAAAGGTTTGAGTTCCCTTTGAAACCTTCAAGCGGGGTTCCTTCCTGGGGCAGGAATGTCATAACCCGGACCATATCAGGGTCGTTTGCTTTCATTCCTCTCAAGGACTTGATTGTTGACTCAACATCGTTTCCGACGCCCGTGAGAATCCCGTCTTCCACACGGTACCCCTGCTCTTTTGCAAAGCGGCGTGCGTTATATCTTCCTTCGAAAGACTGCCCTACCCTGAGTTTTTCGTAAAGTTCCTGGTCATAGGTTTCCTGGTACAGGGCGAAGAAATTTGCTCCCTTTTCCCTGGCTTTGAGAAGGGTTGAGTTGTCCATCACTCCCGGGGAAATCATAATGGGAAGCCCGAGTTCATCCTTTACTGTCTGGACAAGTTCAACGAAACGGTCCGGCTCCTCATAGTAGTATGGGTCCTCCCCCATGGTCAGGTCAATCATGTGAAAACCTGCTCCTTTTAAGGCTTTGCAGGTCTCTTTGATTTCCTCTCTGGTCAGGCGGTAGCGGTTGATTTCGTTTTTGCAGTTATAGTAACAAAAAGCGCACTGGTTCTTACAGTATGTGGAGAAATAGATAAAGCAGTTAAGAAAAACCCTGTTCCCGAAATAGTAGTTTCTGACCTTTCGGGCTACATGGTACAGCTTTTCCAGCTCTTCTTCGGATTCAAGGGAGAGAAGCGCCCTCAGGTCGTCATCAGACAATTGAAAGCCTTCAATAATTTTCTCTCCGAACCTGTCAAGGTCCTCGGTTGCCATTTTTTGGATCAAAATTTCACCCTCTCATAGTTTTACAGTTTTTTTCCATCCTTGCAACTTCCTTTCAGATTTCTTTCAGGTCAGATCTTTTCAGACCTGTTTGCCATTCTGAAGTTCCGGTTCGCCATTTTAAGTCCCGGAACTTGTTTTTTTGCCATTTTAAGTTTAGATTGCCGTTTATTGCCACTCTGATATCCCTGTCCAGAGGACTTAGGGCAGTTCACTGTTTTCACTGTTACTCTTCAGGAAATTCCCGGTTTACAGGTTGGTAGAAATCCCGTTATAGTAAGATTCGGACCTTGCAGCCCTTTTGATGTTCTTGAAGTCGTGCATGACCTTCAGCAGGCGTTCGAGCCCGAAACCTGCTCCTATCCAGGGCTTGTTAACTCCCCATTCCCGGTCAAGGGGTATGGGCCCCACTACCGCTGAGGAAAGTTCAAGGTCGCCGTGCATGACATCAAGGGTGTTTCCGTAGACCATGCAGGAATCCCCTATAATCTCGAAGTCGATCCCCAGGTAGTCCAGGAGCTCCGTGATTATGGCTTCAAGGTTCTCCCGCGTGCAGCCCGACCCCATCTGGCAGAAGTTCAGCATGGTAAACTCTTCCAGGTGTTCTTTGCCGTCTGACTCTTTCCTGTAACAGGGTCCTATCTCGAAGATTTTTATCGGGTCAGGCAGGGCTCTGTCAAGCTTGCGCAGGTAGTTGTAGAGGTTCGGGGCAAGCATGGGCCTTAAGCAGAGATTTTTGTCGATTCTAAAGACCTGCTTTGAAAGCTCCGTGTCACTGTTAATGCCCATTCTCTCCACGTATTCCTCAGGGATCAGAATCGGGGACTTGATCTCCAGAAAACCTCTGTCCACAAAGAATTTCGTAATCTCGCGTTCGAGTTTTCCCAGGTAATTTTCCCTTTCTTCTGCATAGATCCGTTGCAGGTCTTTTTTTCTCCGGGAGAGCAGTTCGGACTCAAGCTCTCTGAAAGGCGTTCCGGAATCCAAGGAAATCTCATCCTTCGGGCTTAACAGCCCCTCAAGCCTGTCAAGCTGGCTCTTTGTAAGTGCAGGAGCACTCGCCGGAACAGGAGCAGCCGGAGCTGTAGCAGGTTTTGCCATTCCCTGTGCTGCCGAAGCCGAGCCTGTTGCTGATGCGGAAGCCTGTGCCGGTGCAGAAATAGGGGTCGCGGATGCAGGTTGAGACCCGGAAAGCGGAGCCTGTGCTGGGCTTTCAAGCGGTTTTGGGGCTCTGGCGACGGATTTCGGCATGGCTTTCCTGACTCTGGGAGCAGAAACAACCTTGACTTTCACGGCTGTCTTCTCTTCGCTGGTCTTTGTGAGGAAGTTGTTAATATCCTCGTCCGAAACCCTGCAGTGCCTGCAGGTCTTCCTGTATTTGTGGTGCCTGAGCGCTCTTGCAGTCCTGCTGCTCCGGGAGTTATTTACAACAAGCCTGTCTCCACATGCCATTTCGATATAGATCTTGCTTCTTGAAACTTCATAGTGCTTGATTTTGTGAATCATTCCGGTCCTGGACATCCAGAGCCCGGTTGCAGATATCAGAGTGTCTAGTGGTTTTTTATCCATAGTGTTACCCCTCGGTGAACTAAAACCCGGATAATTTCCAAGAACAGTATTCAGAACCCCGGCTTACAGAACATAAGCGTGGAGCCAGCAATTGCTGACAGCTACCCGGAAAAGAATAGGTAATCCCAGTAAATAGAAATAGTTTATAGGCTCTGGAAAGTGTTTCCTGATTCTATAAAAAATCTCAGTGGAATGTTATGCAAGTGCCATTCCGGGATTCAGAAACATGGCGGAAACCCCGGGAATCTAACCCGGCTGAACGGATTTAGAGTCCATTCGATCTACATGATCAGGTTTCCTCCTCAACAAAATAGAATTAAATTTTATATGTTGTTTTTTCTCTATAGCAATCTTAATTGATAAGATAAAATATTATTCTTTTATATATATGTTTTTTGGTGAAAACCTGGCAAAATTCGAGGTCTTATTTATAGTTTTTGGGAAACGGTTTTCAGTAACCAGGTCCCGATAAAAGACAGAAAATAAAAGAAGTCCGGTAGAAAAATCCGGATGAAAAAAGTGGGTGAAAACCTCGAATGGATTAGGGAAATGGATAAAGAAATATATCAAGTTTTCCTGTTCAGGCTCTTTCGTACATCCCGAGTGTGCTCAGAGCCAGGGCAGTTGCGTTTATATCGTCTTCTTTGTTCCCCCAGGCTCCGTTGTCACGGGCTTTTCCGAGGAGCCAGTCAATGGAGTCTCCCACTTCCTTTTTGAAACCTGCAAGAAGGAGAGCCTGGATCGCCAGATTGCTTGTGGAAATATGTTCCCAGCCTCCTTCCTGTCCTTTTTTTGAGAGGATCCACTCAGCTCTTTCCCTTATAAAATTCTCATAGTCCCTGCTTCCGGTCAGTTTATCCTGCTTTCTGAGGGCTGTGATTACAAGGGAAGTCGTGCCGACCTGTTCCCAGGCAGGCCCGTAGTTTGCGTATAACCATTTGCATCCTTCCCTATCAGAAACTTCCATATCAGCAAGAGCCCCAAGACTATAGGCAGTGTCATAGACGTCTTCATTCCATGAGCTTCCTTTTTTCATCGAAATCAGCCACCTTTCCGGAGCCCTGAATACGATTCCTTCCGCCGAAAGGGCTGAACAGGCTCTTGCCGTATCCCTTATTGAGGAGTTCCAGCAGTCACCCTCTTTTTTACGGATAAGAAGGGGGGTATAGGGATTCGGAAGTCCCCATAGAGCATGAGCCGATACCGTACTTGCAAGTTCTTTTACGGACTGAATTTGCTGGGCAGAGAGCCATTCGAAACCTTTTTTCACAATATCAAATTCCGGGTTGTTTAACATTTAACGGTGCTTTTCAAGCTTCATGTATTAAAAGTTGACTGGCACATCTCCTTTTTTCCTCCGGAAGCTATTTTAGGTCCGGGGTCTGGCATGAATGCGAAATTATATATAGTTTCGCATTATTATGCATAATTATGCGCCCTAGAAAAAGAAGGATAGTGGATTTCGAACATTCGGCAAGGCAGTTCAGACCTTTCGGCTCCGAAAGTGAAATTCCCGAAGAGGTTCTGCTAACTATCGATGAACTCGAGGCCATGAGGCTCAGCTTTCTGGAAAATCTTTCTCAGGGCGAAGCTGCACTTCGTATGGAGATCCACCAGTCCACCTTTCAGAGGGCCCTGAAAAAAGCACTTGAAAAAGTAACCGAAGCGCTTGTTCATGGAAAAGCAATACGAATTGAAGGAGGAGATTACAGGATGCCAGGTGAAGACGGGACAGGTCCTGCTGGCCAGAGCCCGGTTGGTGGTGGAAGAAGCCGTGGACAGGGCAGGGGTCGGGGTAAACGGTTCGGCGGACCTGATGGATACTGTGTATGTCCCGCCTGCGGGCATGAAATCCCCCATACGCCGGGAGTCGCCTGTAGCCAGGTAAAATGCGAAAAATGCGGAAGCTCAATGGTCAGGAAGTAAGTTAAAAAGAGGGTCGAAAAAGAGTTGAAGGAAGGTTCAACCAGTGCTCCTTTGCTGCTCCATCTCAATTTGTCTTCTCTGAACTGTTTAAAGCTTCTTCCCTCTCACCCGAACTTTGAATGTAAATTAATAGTATATTGATAGTACAATGAAAGGAGTTGGAAACAATGCCACATGGAGATAGAACGGGTCCGATGGGCCAGAGATCAAAGACAGGAAAAGCTATGGGTTACTGCTCGGGCAGTGACGGTCCGGGTCATACGACAGGCGCTCCTGCGGGAGCTGGCCGTAAGTCCGGGTGCGGTATGAGCCGAGATGCAGTCTGTGGAGCAGCTCGGAGTTTCGGATGCAGGCGAATTCCCGGCTCCAGAAGAAGTGGAAAGTTTGCTGCCCGGGATGAGTACTCTGGATATTACTACCCTGCACCTTCTCAGGCAAGGGCAGAATCGGATATAGATTTCCTTGAGGACCGAATAAAAGCTCTGAAACAGGAGTTTGATAGATTAACGGAAAATTTGAAGAACCTCCAGTCTCAGGAAAACGATAAAAAGGAATGAATTAATAGACAAATTCAAAAATGAGTTCATTAACTGGATGGTTCATTGATGGACTCCAAATTTATTCATAAACGAGTTTAAAAAAATGAATTTTGAACTGGGAAATGGAGGGATTCCTGGTGGATTTCCCGGTAGATTCCCCCGGTCTCTTATAGACTGGCAGGTTAACTGTAAAAGCAGCCTGATGTTCACCAATCTACTTTTCAGAGGGCGCTCAGAAGAGTACTTGAAAAAGTGATTGAAGCCTCCTCTGTACATAGAAAAGCAGTAAATATCGAAGGAGGAGATTACAGAATGCCAGGTGGAGACGGCAGCGGTCCTAAAGGTAGAGGCCCAGGTGTGGGCATAAGCCGGGAAGGTAGAGGGCAGTGCAGGAGCGGGGGAGGAACCGGCGGCCCGGAAGGGACATGCATATGCCCTGAATGCGGACACGAGGTGCCTCACAGGCCGGGAGTGCCCTGCATTGAGATAAAATGTGAAGAGTGCGGGACTCCTATGGTCAGGAAGTGACCGCTTACACGACAAAAAGAAGAGCCCATATAATGAAATCAAGAATCGTTTACGGGCCAATTCTTTCACGAAGGCTCGGAAGATCTCTCGGGGTCGATGTGATTAAAAACACCGGCTCGAAAAAGAACTGTAATTATGATTGCATTTACTGCCAGCTCGGGCACGTTGAGCTAAAACTCGGAAGTCCTGAAGATGTAAAAGAATCGGTGACTCCGAAAGAAGTTTCCGAAAGTTTCCGGAATTTCTATAAAGACATCGAGGGTCTGGACTATGTCACTTTCTCAGGGACATGCGAACCTTCCCTGAACCTTTCTCTGGGGGAGATGATCCGGGCTGTCAGGGAGGTAGGCGGAATCCCTGTCTGTGTAATCACGAATTCTTCCCTTGTTGGAAGAGAAGACGTCCGAAAGAATCTGGCTCAGGCGGACCTGGTTGTTGCAACTCTGGTTTCAGGAAATGAAAATACCTGGAAAGAGATCCACAGGCCCGCTCCCGGTATAGCCCTGAAGGAAATAATCGAGGGCTTACGGGAACTTGCAAAAGGAGGGGCCGGAAAAAAGCTTGCACTTGAGGTCATGTTTCTTGAGAGTGAGACAGGGAAGCCTCTGAACAGTACTGATGAAGAGGTCGAGGGCCTGGTAACAACAATCAGGTATATATGCCCTGACGAGATTGAAATTCTGACAATCAGTCGTCCCCCTGCAGAAAAATGGGTAAAACCGGTCTCTGAGGAAAGGTTAAGGGAAATTGCGAAGCGCTTTGTTTCGGAGTTTGGGGACGAAAAAGTGAGGCTTGTTTTAAAAGGAAAAAACAAGAGGTCAAGGGTTTTACACCGGGAACCGTATGAAGAGGTCTATGCCCTTCTCCTCAGGAGGCCCTGTACCTTCGAACAGATATGGCAGGGCCTGAACATGGACCCTGAAAGCCTTAGCCCTGTCCTTAAAAAATTGCTTGGTGGAAGCAAAATAGAGAAAATAGACTCGGAAACCGGGGAGTACTACAGAACAAAATAAATTACAGGTAAAGTGGGACAGGAAAAAAATGAATAAAAGGAAAATGAGATTGACTTTGGGGGAGGAGCTCGTAGCATCCGGAAGCGGAATTTTTATCCTCTTTTTTGCTCTAATTTTTGCTTTCTGATACTTTATTCCTCATCCTCCGGAGGGAGCCTCTTTGCCAGCTCAGCATCCAGTGCTGATAAGGCATCTTTGTTTTCCCCGACAACTTTCAGTTTATCAATTATCTCGTTGTCGTTTTCTTCCTCTTCTACCTGCTCTTCGACATACCACTGCAGGAAAGAAACAGTCTTTTCGTCTTTTTCCGAACTGGCAAGCTCTACCAGCTCATTGATTGAACGGGTAACGAACTTTTCATGTTGCAGGGTCTTCTGGAACATTTCCATCGGTGTCCCGAACTCCATGGGTGGCTCCTTGATTTCCTTTAACCTTGCCCTTCCCCCCTGCATGTTGACATAATCAAAGATCTTCATCCCGTGGATGGTCTCTTCTTTGACCTGTACTTTAAACCAGTGGGCAAATCCGGGCAGCCCGATAGACGAGCTGTGTGCCGCCATGGAAAGGTAAAGGTAAGACGAGTACAGTTCCTTGTTAATCTGTTCATTCAGCGCTTCTTCCATCTTTTCACTCAGCATTATTTCCCCTCACTTTGTTGAATCCCATCTGATTTTTTCCGCAAAATCCTGAATTTCACTGTTTTTTCCCGTGTACGACGAGTACCGGGATCTTTGCGTTCCTGACTACTTTTTCGGATACGCTTCCGAGTAGAAAGCGTTCGACTCCGCTTTTCCCGAGAGAACCAACGATAATCAGGTCCATCCCGTTCTTTTCTGCGAAATTGATAATTTCTTCTGCAGGATGCCCTTCAAGAAGGGCGGACTCTACCTGCAAGCCTGCGTTTTTTGCAGTTTTTTCCACGTAAGAAACAGCTTCTTCCCCCATTTCCCTGAACAGGACGTACATTGCTTCTTCCCACTCAGGGTCCTCAGGAACCGAAGAATAAACCGACCTGTCAACAACGTAGACGGCATAAATTTTTGCTCCGCTCAGGCGGGAGAGGTCAATTGCGGTATCTGCAGCTTTTCTGGCACTTTCAGAGCCGTCGGTTGCGACTAATATTTTTCTATAAAGTTCTCTCTCCATGATCCAGCCCCGAGAATTTTATCCCTTCTCCGAATATGCGTCCGTTCCTATTAATAATTCTCATCTGCCAATTTCCAGGGAAAGAAAGGTATGTCGATACAGGCAAAAAACATATACTCCTTGATACAATTAACAAAGAGGAGGATGAACTTTGGGAAAACAGAGGATCAAGCTAATCCGGATATTGTTTTTGATGTCTGTTATCTTCCTTTTTGCTTCAGGAAGCGGTTGCGTTCGGAGCTTTGAAGAGGAAAGCTACTACAGTATCAAAGATATGGACATCTCAGCAGACCGTGCCGGGACTTCTTTTGTAGACCTCAATGTTACCACGTACGTAGAAAAATATCAGGGGGATACGGAGAAAAATGCTTCTCTTCTTTTGAAAGTTTACAGCAGGGAAAGTGGGCTGCTTGAAACACAGGAAAAAATTGAATTAGGGAGGCTGGAAAAAGGGGAAACAAAAGCCGTAAGCCAAAGTCTGAGCCTGCCCAAGGCCGGAGGCTACAATATACGTTCGGTCCTTTTCGAAGAGGATACCCAGAGGGGCAGCGGAGAAATCAATGTCTACAACCTTGATTTTCTGCCTGCGGATGTGCAGGACATAGGGCTTGAAATTTCCGAAATGGATTTCAGGGTCAGGAAAGTGGAAGACGGAAAAGTCCTCATTGAAAGTGACATCTATCTGACAAATGAGGGCAAGAAAACCAGTCAGGACCTCCGTATGCTTGTCAAGGTCCGGGAACTGGACGCGGGGCTGCTTGCCGATAAGGTCTGGACCCGGACAGGAGAGACCAAGCCCGAAACAACAGTTATTCGGAGTGTTAACCTGACCATGCCTGACCAGTACAACTACGCTGTCGAAGTGCTGATCTGGAACAATGATACCATTGTCAGGCGCGGGGAAGATTATATCCAGCTTAACCCGAAAGTTGAGGTTAAAGATAAAACTTCCGCGGAAACAAAGAAGATTCAGACCAGCGAATTTGAAAACGTGGATGATTATGAAATGATCCCTGAAGAGAAATATGCCGGAGAAGAACAAGCTCCCGGTTTCAGCCTTTTCCTGGCAGCAGGCCTGCTTTGTTCGGCAGCAGTTCTAAGGAGGCGGTTTGGATGAGTGAAACAAAAGAGATCAGTTCAGAGACAAAAGGGGCAAAAACTTCAGATCTCGGGGATAACTTCAAAAAAGGAGTTTTTGTGATTGCCATGCTGCTTCTGCTTGTGGCAACCTTCCAGCTCTATTTTTCAATAGAGCGAGTAATCGAGATCTGGTTTGAGTATCAATATATCCCCATTTTCAGGGCTGTATACAATTTCATTGTCCTGCTTGCAAGCCTGTATGTTCTCAGGCTGTACATAGTACAGCGCTGAAATAAATGTGAATAATTGCCTGAAAAACTGGAAGCAGGTCTGAAATGTATGAAATATAGGAAAAGCATGATATCAAAAAGTTTGAAGAGCCGAAACCCTTGATTTGAGGAGACCTTAAGTATCAGGCCTCTTCAATAAGCTTTTTTACAGTTTCAAGCACAAGAACGGCGTCCTGTCTTTTTACGTCAACTTCGTTGTTAATGCAAAAATCAAGAAGCTGCTTTCTTTTTTCTTCCGGTATAAGCCCTTTTTTTGCCCCTTCCTTTGTAAGCCCGAGATAGCTCCGGTCAGGGTAGTAGGTGTTGATCGCAAGGCCCAGGAGGGCATCATGTTCTTTTTCGCTCACAAGCCCGGCAGCGAGAACGGCTTTAAGGGTTTCCCTTATGTTTACAAGGGGCACGGAAATGGGTTCGAAGGTGTCAGGGTTGGTGCTTACAGCCACCTCGTCATCGGACTCGATAACCCCGTCCCTGTACCACTCATAGACCTTCCCAACGCCTACCATGCCGTGTGTGTCCAGTTCCGAAGCCCTGAGGGCTCCCATGCTGGCTCCGCCCACAACCTTCACTCCTGCATTAAGGGCAGACATGATCTCTCTGTGCCCTACTGCAGCCCGGTCAAAGAAAACTCCGTCTATAATCCCTATGACCTTATACCCCTGCTGGACAAACTTTTCAAGCTGGAACCTGCGTATGGGGGGCTGGTAGTTTGCCCGGAGGATTTTTTTTGCCTCCTCATGGCTGATGCTGTTACCGGTAAAGATAACTGCTCTTGCTTTCATCTTCTTTTCCACGGCTTATCGTTTCTATCTCTTGAAAACTCTCTCTTCTTCCCGGCAGTAATTCTTTTTCCTTTCCGGTCGCGGTCTATCGTGAAGAGCTCAAAGCCCGGAATGATTACCCTGACTACAGGCACTGCGACTTCTTCTCTTGAGAGGTCTATGACAAGTACCTTTTCGGCGAGCCCCTTTAGCTGTTCGAGTATTACATCGATGTTTTCTGCCGGACTTTTTCCGGAGAGGTCCTTAACTTCGGAAAGGGAGATTTTTTCTCCTTCTTCGAACCAGAACCAGTTCAGGCGTTTCATGCGGTCGTATCCCACGCTTCGGATAAAGCCTTCCCGGTCCGTGTCTTCCCTTGCGCCCTGAATCTGGACTACCCTTGATTGTGCAGCTTCGGTTATTGCTCTTGCAATTGCGATCTCGGGTTTAAGGTGGGAACCTGCCCCCATGACCAGGAGAGCCGGGTCTTTTAATTTAACGTCGTCAGTTGCTGCAATTATTGTGGGGATACCGGTGTCAGTCGGGACAAGCCAGATTTTGAGGTCTATTCCGGAATCTTTGAACTTCCGGGCAAGCTCGTACAGGTAGCCGTCTTCTTCGGTCAGCACGATTTCTTTTCCAAGGTTCCGGGTAAACTGGGCCGTGCTTATTGCGTCCCTTTCTATAACCTCAAGCAGCCCGTGAAGGATTGCTTCCTCAAGCACGTTTCCGGATGCCAGCCCGTTGGTATTGCTCAGGAAAAGTTTCTGGCACTGCCCGGGGGCGTCATAGGGGTGGTAAACCGCATTTGCACTTACGAAGACCTCTTCTCCGTTCATCAAATCGTATGCTCCAACCCACTCTATAAGGGAGCCGGGATTAAAGGGCTGGGACAGGAGCAGGGAATTAGGGTCAAGCACACTGCAGTTTTCCTTTGCATTGACATAGGACTCCACAAGCGCCGGGGCAGAGATGCCACCTTCTATATTTGCGTTCACACCCGGCCTTTCTGCCAGGCAGCGCTCAAAACTCTCCATTATTGCCGAAATTCGGGCTCGCTGTTCGGTTGAGCCTTTGCCTGAGTAGATGCTGATCGCTCCCGGAGCGGCACTGGGGCGGATTGCCGAAAAGATCGGAATCCCGAGCCTGTCCAGGTTTGTGATGTCTGCAATTCGGGTGACACCTATCTTTTTTATCTGCTCTTTAGTGTTTTCAAGGGTTGTGGCTTCATCATACACTCGCTGAGTGCCTTCGAGGTATGAGAGTGACCTGTCAATTTTTATCTCGGGCATAGTTAGAAACCTTCTCATTTCCTGTTATATATTTTGTGATTTTTCGGGAATTTACGGCCCTTTTACATGGATTGTTACAATTACGGGGACTGTTACAATTACATGGGTTGTTACAATTACATGGGTTGTTACAATTACATGGGTTGTTACAATTACATGGGTTGTTACAATTACATGGGTTGTTACAATTACATGGGTTGTTACAATTACGGAGATTGTTACAATTTTCCTGTGCAGGACTTTCTGGCAGGTGAAATATTAAACGGAATACAATGAGATTCGGTCGAGTACAACAGAATACAAACAGAACAACGTTATATAATTGCGAGGTTCTATAAGTATGTAAGAAGGTTTATAAGGGGGTTTTGTCTGACAAATCTCAAACAATTGTTTCTGGAAGAAAATGTGGGCGGCTTTGATCTGGTACTCCGAACCCTGTTCGGGACACTTGGTATCACTGTTCTGGCAATGAATCTTATTAAAAGTTCTCCTCTGAAATGGATCGTTGCGCTGATAGCTTTTACAGGGCTCTACAGCTCAATCCTGAGACACTGCACTCCCTATGTTCTTCTCGGGATAAACACTGCGAAGAAAAAATAACAAAAAGAGTACGGAGAGTTCGATCCTCACCAGCAGTACATCGGAGAAAGCAATTATCTGATTCTTTTTCGGCAGATGTTTTATTTGAAAATGAAATTATTAAGCTCCGGCTGATTTTTTCTCCGGCCTTCGGCTGATTTTTTTTCCTCTTTTTCTTTAATCTCAGGGCGATATTCGGCAACGGCTATTTATTTCGTGAGTTACTGGATATATAAAGTGCCTCTCTTTTTCTGATTCAATCGCACGACGAATTTTTGTCACGTTACTTTATATATATGTTTGATAATATTTCCTGTATATATATTAACTAAAAGATGATAGAAAATGAAAGTGACAAGCAGTTGTGAAGTCAGATGCACACAGTGTAGAAAATGGTTCCGCTCACAAATTGTTCAATTTGAAGATGCAGAAACATTTCTGCACACGGTAATGTATAGAAATAAAGAAGTATGCCCCTACTGTGATACAATGGTTTCTCACGACAAAGAAATCATGAGATTCGTAGAAAAAGATAGTACGGGTAAAGTCATTAAAGAAACCAGATGCATATATAATTTCTAATCATTCTCTTAATCCATTTTCTTATCCTTAAAAATCAGGCAGTCACTTAATTGTTTGATCACTCCGGAGCCCGGAAGAAATCTTTCAATCCTCTCTTCCCGCACCTCACGGGGATGAGGCCGCATGGCAGCAAGAAAGATAGATGTTTTCCTTAACTCCGAAAAATACTTTTTCAATTCAGGCAAATACAAAGGCTTCCGCCAGCCTTCTATCGTTTTTTCTGCTCTTTTGATATCATTCTTACTTTCTGGCTCTCATTCTCTTTTCTCTTCTTCGTTGCGGGAAAGACCGCTCTTCTGCGTCTCTTTATTTTACCGTTGTTTTAAGTTATTCTGCTTGACCGAAGTTCCCGATTTTAACCTGCAAATTAGTCTGCTTGAGCGTAACTCACTACTATATCCCAAAATTGGCCCTCTTGAGCGAAGCGAAAAGGGCAGCGTACTGCAGAGCCGCAACTCTGCCGAAACAGACCTCGTGCTCCCGAGGCGAAATTCGGGCTGCAGAGCCGCAACTCTGCCGTCGCAACTCTGCTGTCCTAACCAGAGAAATCACTCATAATTATTTCTGTGCGATTCGGAATGAGTTAATAATTCATGGATAAAAAGGCAGTAAAAAAGATAAGAATCGAAGGAAAAGGTATGTTTATCCTTCACGAGGCTGTGCAATTTTGATATTTTTGTTTTCTTTTTTCATCCACTCGGAAAATGTAAGATGATATAACACGGAGATTATGAAAACCGGAATAGCAATACAAATTGCAAAAGGTACGAAATGGCCACAGAAGAAAATAAGAGATAGCAAAACCAGCAAAAATGAACTCATATAATAATTTTCCTGTTGTCGGACTACTACAAACAATTTTTTATTATGTATTTTAAGCTCGTTTTCCTCTCTAAATTTAACCGAACTCCCCATTTGTTTGAACTTGCGTTCCTTTGGCAGCACCAGCTGTGAAAACGGAATAATAAGTGCTATGCTGATAAAGAGCAAACATGCGAGAAGGGAATAAATTGAAACAATTTGTGCGTTGTCGAGTATGCCTATATTGAGTTTGCCGTATACGTTAGATAGTGTTAAAGTATAGAGCCCAAATATTACAAATATAAATTTTATTAGCGAAAAAAACCGATCCAGATTTTTATTATATGTTTCGAATAGTTCGCACTCAATTTCTTTCTGTTGATCCGACATGTTGCTGCCTCCTTAAAAATAAACGACAGTAACATATTTAAGTATTTTGAATAGAATTGAAATTTATATGGTCTCACCGGAATTAGCTTTTCGGTCTGCTCCTTGGTATGTAGCAGGTTATAAGGTAAAAATCAGTGATTAGAAGTTTATGGAAAAATAAAATATGTATAGCTTCTTGTTTTAATATCTCATACGCTGATTTTTTATATTTTGCTCTGTCTTATTAACTCTCTCATCTTTCTTTTTCCTTTCTAAGGTGGCCAGGTAAATTTATTAGGCGTGAACATATATGTTATAATATGTCGACGTTGCTTGGGGATTTTGGATCAACCAGTTACATTCCTGCGGATGTGGCTTTCTGGTCTACTGTCTTCATCGGGGCTGTTTGCTTCATTATGCTCTATTTTTTGATACACATTGTCCATCGGGGTATTAAGAGTAAACAAAGTTGCTGAAGTTTTCTTTTTTATGTTTTTATGTTTTCTTTTATCTTCTTTCATTCCATCTGATTTTTTAAATTAATTCAATGATTTCTCGATGCAGGACGTTTGATTCCATTATTTTCAAATATATTAAGAGTTATAATATCCCACATAAAATTAAAATCAGGGGGTATTTGGGTATATGCAGGCTGAAGAGAAGAGGATTGATACTGGAGGTTCTACAGTTAAGGTAAATAAGCCCTCTCCTCACGATACAAAATATGACTCCAGAATGGAAATTTCCAAAAATTCCCATGACTTGCACGAAGAAAACGGGCATAAGCCTGCTGGAAATATGCTGCATGAGGACCTTCCGGAAGTTCAAAGACATACAGGAGAGAAACCTCAAACCCACGATCAGCATGAAGGAATGCAACATGAGGGTCATGAAGCCGGAGGAAAAGGTCACGGCGATCACCATGCTCATATGCTTGCAGATTTTAGAAAAAGATTCATCGTTTCTTTTATACTGACCTTCCCGGTTTTACTGCTCTCTCCCATGATTCAGGGCTTTTTTGGCTTTGAATTTCGAGTCCCCGGTGCGGATATTATTACCTTTTTGCTTTCCTCTGTCGTTTATTTCTATGGTGGTTACCCGTTCCTCAAGGGGCTGAAAGACGAGCTTGCAGAGAAATCTCCGGGGATGATGACCCTTATAGCCGTTGCTATAAGTGTGGCTTATTTTTACAGCTCTGCCGTGGTCTTCGGGCTTCCCGGGGGAGTCTTCTTCTGGGAACTTGTGACCCTTATTGATGTAATGCTGCTCGGGCACTGGCTGGAGATGCGTTCGGTAATGGGGGCTTCAAGAGCCCTTGAAGAGCTGGTAAAAATCATGCCCTCGGTTGCTCACCTGAAGAAAAATGGCGAAACTGTTGATGTGGGGGTTGACCGGCTGAAAATAGGGGACAGGGTTCTGGTCAAACCCGGGGAAAAGATTCCTGTTGACGGGACTGTTATAGAAGGGTCTAGCAGCGTCAACGAATCAATGCTCACAGGGGAGTCAAAGCCTGTCTCAAAAAATCCGGGAAATGAAGTCATAGGCGGTTCGATTAACGGGGAAGCGGCTTTTGTCGTGGAGGTCAAAAAAACAGGCAAGGACACCTATCTCAATCAGGTTGTCGAACTCGTCAGAACAGCCCAGGAAAGCAAATCAAAAACTCAGGACCTGGCAAACAGAGCTGCAATGTATCTCACGATCATAGCCCTGACTGTGGGTGCACTCACATTCCTCCTCTGGATCTTCTTCGGGCATGAAGTTGTTTTTGCCCTGGAGAGGGCGGTTACCGTAATGGTTATCACCTGCCCGCACGCTCTCGGGCTTGCAATCCCGCTAGTAGTTGCAGTTTCAACTTCCCTGGCAGCAAAGTCCGGGCTTCTTATCAGGGACCGGCAGGCATTTGAAAAAGCTCGCAGCCTTGAAGCTGTAATCTTTGATAAAACAGGTACCCTCACCGAGGGCAGGTTTGGAGTAACCGATGTAGTTTCGCTCTCAGGGGAGGCCGATAAAATAAACGACAAAGAGATTCTCAGCCTTGCAGCTTCCCTTGAAGCAAGTTCGGAACACCCGATTGCAAGGGGGATCCTTGAGAGTGCCAGGGAAGAGGGGATAGAGCCTTTGCCGGTAGAAAAGTTCAGTTCCATCCCCGGAAAAGGAATTGAGGGCACAATCGAAGGCAAGAAATTCCTTGTAGTAAGCCCGGGCTACCTGGAAGAAAAAGGGATCGGCCTGAATGACAGGAAAATCGAATCCGAGAAAATTGAAGAAATTAAAGAGCAGGGAAAAACCGTTGTGTTTCTGCTTGAAGGAGAGAAGGTGCTTGGAGCCCTTGCCCTTGCCGACATTGTCCGGAAAGAGTCAAGGGAAGCAATCTCAAAGCTCAAAGGAATGGGCATAAAATGCCTGATGCTTACCGGGGACAACCGATATGTCGCTGCCTGGGTGTCCAGGGAACTGGAGCTTGACGACTACTTTGCTGAAGTTCTCCCTCACGAAAAGGCCGCAAAGGTCATTGAGGTTCAGAAGCAGTACGTTACAGGAATGGTCGGAGACGGGGTCAATGACGCTCCCGCCCTTGCCCAGGCTGATGTGGGAATTGCCATCGGGGCAGGTACGGACGTTGCAATCGAAACCGCTGATATCGTACTGGTAAAAAACGATCCCGGAGATGTGCTGTACATTATTGAGCTTTCCAGAAAGACTTACTCCAAGATGTACCAGAATTTGCTCTGGGCAACCGGGTATAACGTGTTTGCAATTCCACTTGCAGCGGGGGTACTCTACGGATACGGCATCTTACTGAGCCCTGCCATAGGGGCAGTTCTCATGAGCCTGAGTACCGTGATCGTAGCTATAAATGCAAGAGCTTTAAAGATGGGGTGATTTAATGTTCGGAATAATTCGTTTTTTGATGAAGATAATGGCTCTGGCAGCACTGGTTTCTGCAGGAGTCAAATTTATCTTAAAGCATGTACGGAGAAAACGAAAAAAATAATAAGCAGTGAACAGAAAGCCTGATTATTTTGGCTGGTTATTTTAACAGATAAACTCAGGTATGATTTAAAGGGGGTTAAAGCATCGCAGACAGGGAGAGCAAAAGCAATCCATTCCTGATTATACTGCTGGTTCTGATAGTCGCAGGGATAGCTGTCCTTATTTTTTCTTTCGGGACCATGTGGGGACTTTCTCGTACAGGGGACGGCTTCTATGGCCGGTATGGTATCTACCCGGAAAACAGGACTCCATATCCTGGTACCGGAATGTATCCGGGAAGAGGTATGTATCCGGGGGGTGGAATGTATCCGGGAGGATATCCTTCCTATAACATAAGTGATTTCGAGTCAAACGGGGAGTTAATCTACTACTCCGGGTTTAATGAAAGCGGTGAGCGTATTGAGACAGAGTACGGCCCTCACTGGCTGTACGTTCATGGGGGGAGCTGTGTTGACTGCCATCGGACAGACGGGAGAGGAGGCTATCCGGTAATGATGAGTCCCGTGATCCCTCCAGACATCAGGTATGAAAGTCTTGTTTCTGAAGAGCACGAAGAAGAGGAAGAACATCCTCCATACACGGACGAGACCATCAAAAGGGCAATCCTGGAGGGCATCGATCCAGCAGGCAAGCCTCTTGACCCTACCATGCCCAGATGGAATATGACCGATAAAGATGTAAATGACGTTGTTGAATACCTTAAAACACTTTGAGGGGGGAATCCCCTCTCCTTTTTCTCCGGATATTTTTAATGTGCTGTTCCTTAAATGTACCTGTTTCAGGCTTCCAAATAACTTTTTGCCAAATATCCGGGCCTTATCAGGAGATGCCTGAGCTCTTGAGAATTACCTGCCGAGTTCTTTGATTCTTTTAGGCTGCCTGATAAGGTAGTAAAGAAAAGCTCCTACAATGTATGTAAAAACAATTACTATTACCCATTTAAGGCGTGTATTCCCTTTATCTGTTTCTTTTCGCAGACAGTCAACAAGGGTCCAGGCCCAGAGAATAAAAGAAAGAAGAAAAATTAATCCGAATATAATGAGGATAAGGGAATTAAGTGGCATTTTACCGTTTCCTGTTTGGGTTTTTTATTAGTCCGGATTTTTAAGCTCTGTTTTTAAGCTCTGTTCTGTTTTTTAGTACAGCTCTATATACAGCCCTATACATTCCCTATATACGGCCCTGTTTACTTAAACAGTTTGTTTTTCACTTTTTTATCCGTCTTTCTTCGGCTTCAAGTTTTTTTCAATGTTTCAGCTCTTTCTCAAATCGCCTGAGCCTGAAATTGAGTAAAAATACGATATAAATCACCATTCCTGCAAGCAAAAAGGCTCTTCCTGCAAGTTGCTCATATAAAAGCCCGCCGAGAATAAGCCCGGTTATGCTTGCAAGCCCTCCGAAGCTGCTGGCAAACCCCTGTACGGTTCCCTGGTAGTTCCTCCCCGCAATCTTTGACAAAAGGGAGAGGAAAGAAGGCCACATAAGTCCGTCGCCCAGGGCGAAAAATCCCGTTGCAAGATAGGTTAGAAAAAGGTTTCCGGGGATAAGTAGCAGAAAATTTGTTCCGAGCATCAGGCTTCCGAATATTATAAGTGAAGCATCAGAATATTTATTTGAAAGTCTCGGTAGTATAGAACCCTGCACGATTATCAGAAGGGCGCTCAGAACAGTAAAGTAGACCCCCATTTTTGTGATGCCCCAGTCAAGAGCTGCGATTGCGTGCAGCGGAAAAGCGGTGTAGAAAATATTGAAACCAAGAAAGATGAGGAAGTAAAGGCCGAGCATATAAGGGATATCAGGAAGCTTTAAAACTTCCCTGAAGGAAGGCTTCCCCATTTTCTGCACGGTTCTGCATTCCTTTATCTCGTAGCCAAAGACTTTTCGTATCTTCTCAGCATCAGCAGGTCCTTCAAAAGGTCTCTCAAGAGATTCCTTAAGAGATCTCTCAAGAGAGCACTCTCTATTTTCAGGAACATAAAATATGATAAGCGCAGTGCCTATGAACGAAATTATCACTGCGCCGAGGACTGGAGCCACTTCTCCGTATTCCGTTACGCTCAAAAGCCCGGCAAGGGCAGGGCCCACTATGAACCCGAGGTTTGAGGAGACCGACATTTTTCCGAAATTTCGGTTCCGGTCTTTTTCTTCGGTAATGTCTGCCAGGTAAGCATTGGCTACGGATACGTTTCCTCCTGTAAGTCCGTCAAAAGCCCGGGCAAAGAAGAGCACTGCAAGGGGCAGGGTAAAGGTAAAAGCTCCCAGGACTTCGGAATCTACCTCAAAAAGGGTTACAATTGGGAGGAAAAGAGCTCCGAGAAAGATAAGCCATGAAAGGAGAGTCCCCACCTGGCTTAAGAGCAGGACCTTTTTACGCCCGTAGATGTCAGACCACCTGCCTAGAATAGGGGCGCCTATGAGCTGGAAAGCAGGATACATCGAACTTGCAAGCCCGTAAATGAAGGCATTGCCTCCAAGCCGGTTAACCAGAAATACAAGGAAAGGGAGAACAATGCTGAGTCCGAGTGTGCCTATGAAATTGACGGCAAGGAGAGGAAGAAGGGAAATCTTCTCTTCTGCTGGAGGGTCAGTCCCGTTTTCCTGCCCCATGCTTTCCGGATCTGTTTCCATATTCATGCCAGTTTTTCTGTTTTAAGGTTTTGTGCCAAAAAGAAGGTCCCGGAGCTACTTAACCCTTATTTCCCATGAATTTTTCAGGGCTGGATGCAGGAATAGATGTCCGAATTCAACCGGATATGGAATATTCGATACCTGAGCTCGATGTTATCCGCAACCCGGGAACATTTTTTGTTGCCTTCGTTATAGCAAAATTAAACGTACATGCGGCGCTAAATAAATAGAGAAAGTGGATAGAGAGCGTGAATAGAAAGGGTGAATAGAAAGAGTGAATAGAAAGAGTGAATAGAGAGGCATCATGACAAAAGCTGCAGCCAAAACAGGCGTGAGTCCGACAGCACTGGTTGCTATTGAACAATATTTTCCTGCGGAGCAACGCATCATCGAAGATGACCTGGCCTATCGAATACTTCCGTTAGGCCTGAGATCTCTTGTATGGCTGATGCGGTTTAATTCGTTCAGGTCCTGGATGATCCGGGTTACCAAGCATGACACTCCCGGTCTCTGGGGTGGTATGCTGTGTAGAAAAAGGTACATAGACGAGAAGCTGATCGAGTCGGCCAGTCAGGTTAACGCGGTCGTGAATCTGGGTGCGGGCTTTGACACACGGGCATACCGGTTACCAGCTCTATCTGACATGCCAGTCTGGGAGGTTGATCAGCCTGAAAACATTAAGTCCAAGCAGACCCGGCTGTGTAAGTTGTTCGGAGCAGTCCCGTCCCATGTCAGGCTTGTGCCGATAGATTTCGATCGAGAAGAACTGGGTCCCGTTCTTGCGTCTTATGGCTACTCCGAGGACATGCGGACATTTTTCATCTGGGAGGCTGTCACGCAGTATCTGACTGAAACCGGAATAAGAGCTACTTTTGATTTTCTGGCTAAAGCCGAGCAGGGCAGCCTTCTGGCTTTCACATATATTCGCAAAGACTTCCTCGATGGCCGGGCCATGTACGGCTGGGAGAATATCTACAAAAAGTACGTAAGGGATAAGATCTGGCTTTTCGGGATGGACCCGGAAGAGTGGCCGGATTTTCTAGAGGGGTATGGCTGGCAGATAGTCGAGCACATCGGTTACGAGGAGCTTGCTGAACGGTATATCAGTCCTACCGGCCGGGAACTTGCTTCTACGCCGGTCGAGCGTATAATCTATGCGGAGAAAGTGTAGTCAACTGCACGTGTTCGCCTAACTTTTTCTCACGCTAGGAGGCGGCCGGGCGCGGCTAAGCCGACAGGTTTTGAACAAATTGATGAGCAATCTTCGGGCGCGCCGGTAAAATTGAGCATCAAAATCTCAACAGCCTGATAACGTAAGATCAAAAATGTGAAAAAAAGAATCGCCTGCGGGCTGAAGCAGGCGGTTTTTACAGCCCGTGAGCTGCTTTAAGTTTTCAGCTCCTTCATATTTTGCTTTGCTTCTTCATTATTTCATTCTTGATTTTAGATCCTGCAAACCTCGCTCTTCCTGAGCCAATCGATATCGGACTGGTAAAGGAGCCTCAGGTCCTTAAGCCCCAGTTTCAGCATGGCTAGCCTGCTTACTCCGAGCCCCCAGGCAAGGACGGGTTCTTTGATCCCGAAAGGTTCCGTTACTTCTTTCCTGAAGACGCCTGCGCCTCCCAGTTCGACCCAGCCGAGGCCGTCCACGTAGACTTCCGGTTCCACACTCGGTTCGGTGTAGGGGAAATAGCCGGGGCGGAAGCGGACTTCTTCGAATCCCATCCTGTGGTAGAACTCTGCCAGGAGGCCGAGGAGGTCTGCAAAGGACATATCTTTGTCCATGACCACACCTTCAAGCTGCTCGAATTCGGGGGTATGGGTAGGGTCAATCGTTTCTCTGCGGTAAGCCCTGTCAATACAGAAGGCTTTTGCAGGCGGTTCGGGGTTGTCTGCAAGGTACTTTATGGTTACTGAAGTGGTATGGGTCCTGAGCACATTGCGCCCGGCAAGTTCCCGGTCCCAGATCCCGCCCCAGCCGCAGGAGTCAATGTCCCCTCCGCGCTCGTGCATTACCGCTACTTTCTCGAAATATTCCGCCGGGAGCTGGCAGATGCTGCCGAGATGGAAGGTGTCCTGCATATCTCTTGCCGGGTGGTCCTGAGGCTGGAAGAGGGCGTCGAAGTTCCAGAAAGAGCTCTGGATTATGCCGCCTTTGATTTCCGTGAAGCCCATTTCCAGGAAGATCTGGCGCATCTGTTCAATCAGGCGCCTGTAAGGGTGGATTTTTGTCCCGTAGAGGGGTTTCGGGGTGATGTCGAGCCTGTAAGGCCTGAACTTTTTCCCTTTCCAGGCTCCGCTCTTCAGCAGGTCAGGGGTGAGCTGGGCAATTTCTTCTTCAAGGACAATGCCTTCGGCAGCAAGAGCGCTTCCGGCCCCTGTTATGGAAACGGTCCTGAACTTTTCTTCGTGCTTTACGACAAGTTTGCGCTTGAGCAGGTCCTTTACAGTTCCTTCCTCGGCTGCAAGCTCTTCGAGAGTCTTTGGCTTGCCTGCGAAAGCCGCAAGTGTTTCTTCATCCTTGCCTGCAGGAGCTTTTCCCGAAGGTAACATAACTCCGTTTTCAACCTTGGCCCACCCTTTTTTTACGAGCCAGCCGGTTGCGATCCCCACGGTCTGAGGGGAAAAACGGCTCCTGAGTTCTTCAAGCGAGGTGGGAACTTTCAGGGCGTCAATTATCTGGCGCTCCGGAAGTCCGGTTTTCGTATATTCTTCTCCCTCCTTTGTAAGGGAGTAGCGTTCGAGCACTTTTTCGGAAACGGAAGCAAGTCCTTTTTCCTGGAGCATGAAGGCTGCCTGCATCGCCGCATCCACCTGCAACTCTGATTTCTCTTCCAGTTTATCGGGAGCTGCCGACCCCAGCTCCTCAAGGGCAAGCAAGACCTTTTTTTCGTTGATTGTGAGGTTATCCTGAGCACTCATACTGTAACCACGTCCTGATCTTCCTGAAATGATTGAGAATTTGATTGTTATAAGGGTCCGATCTTTTATCGGAATTTGATAAATCTGCTGATAATCCGATTTTGTAAGTTTATGAATAATTCAGTCTTTGTTAATTATGAATAGTTCAGTCCTTGTAGATAATTCTGTATTCGTCAAGATGTTCCCGTGCAAGTTCCCGCTTTTCCTGATGGTCTTTAAGGAATTCCTGCATTTTTTCGGCTGCAAGCTGCTTGCATGAGCCACACATCCTTGTTCCGGCGATACATTCTTGCTTGATTTCCAGCAGTTCTTCATCGCTGGCAATCAGGTGGAAAAGCATGAGTTCAAAGACAGAGCATTCCTCGGGCTTTCCTCCAAGTTTTTTCTGCTCTTCGAGGGTTACGCAGCCTCCGGTCTTTGCCCGCTTTACCTTTTTTGCCCCTTCCTTCGGGTCGTCCGTAAGGGCAATCTGGCTTTCAGGGATGCTGCTGGACATCTTTCCGCCCTGCAGTCCGCTCATGAAGCGGTGGTAGGTGGATGCAGGGGGGATGAAAGCATAGCCTCCGAACTCGACTGCGACTTCCCTGACAAGCTTTTCAAGCCCTGCAAGATCGAGATACTCGAGTACGTCAATGTGCTCTTCATAGAGTTTTACTCTTCCGGGAATACGTTTCTTGAGCTCCTGAAGCGCTTCTTTCTGGGCGGTTTTCCCCCTGACACTCAGGTATTTCCTGCCTGTCTTTACGTCTTCCCGCTCTTCTACCCTGAACATGTTCATCTTGCCTGCAAGCCCCCTTGTCAGGCGGAGGTGAGGGTCCTGGTCAGGACCTACAGGGACCACAACCGGCTTTGGTCCACTGAATTCTTCGAGCTGGGGCTGGAGAATATCTGCTGCCTGGGTTGCCACACTGAGCATATGGGAGAGGCTTGTTTCTCCCGAAAAGCCGTAGATTGCACCCAGTTCCGAGAAATTGACCTTGACTCCGAGTTCAAATGCCAGGTCTTTGACACTTCCGCAGCCCGATTGGAAGTAGATAAGGCCATTGGGTTTGAATCCGAGGGCAATGAGGCTTAATATATATTCCTCAACCCCGATCTCCCTGCATTTCTGCCAGGAAAAGCCGCGTACGGAAAAAGCCTCTCTGTCTGCAATCCCGACAAAGGCGGAAGCTCCCATTTCCTGGTGCCAGACGATCTGGTCCATGACCATCTTGTGCCCCAGGTGGACCTTTCCGGAAGGCATAAAGCCGTCCATGACCGAAAAAGGGGCACCTGTCCGCATGGCCTCTGCAATCTGTTCATAATCACGGTGCCCGAAGATAACTTTTCTCCGCATGTACATATGCGGGGAAGGGATTTCCGGAAGTACGTTTTCAAAAGGAGAAATCCCGAATTCTTCGAATAACTTTGAATAGTCAGTAATGTCGCTTGAACTCCACGGGTCAAGTTTGGTATCCATAAAATCCCCTCATAAGCTGCCTTTTCCGGAAAATTGCCGCAGGCAGCTTTTTCTTGCCACATAAATAAGGGTAACGTAAATAAGGGTGTAAACTCCGTTTCGGCAAATTGCTCTTTAAAAATACCTGCTCATATGTAAATGTTTATCTTCTGGCGTTAAATTTCAGAAATTAACTTCAGAAATCAACATTACTTTGTACTTCTTTTCTTAAAGTTATTTGGAGGAAATTTCTCTCAAAAACTGAGCTGTAAGGTATAAAGGTTTTAGGGGCAGTCCACGTTTTTACTGTCAATAATTTTGCTTTTTGAATACATAGCCAAAACAATTTAGGCTACCTTTCTGACTATGTATCTCTGTAAGATCATCTTTGCCTTACGTGGGCGATCAAAAATCAAACCTCTCTGTTATCAATGGAAACATGATCGACAGGGATTTTCCCTCCGGATTTTTCCCTCAGCGCCCGGATTCTGTTTTCTCTCAGTATCTTCGGTTCATTTCTTGAGCGAAAAGATTTCAACTAATTTCAACTATATCGATGTGGCTTTGATCCTATCCGAAATATCTTCTCCGGGGACGAGTCCGGAAGGATAGATTACGAATCCGAGGTTATCTCGGCTTATCCTGACCTGAAGTATATGTATGAAATAGACAGGGAGTTCCTGGCAGGGCCTGAAATGGGAATTATCTGAGATTATTTTTCACAAATCTCTTCGAAAGGATAGGGCAGTTTTGCCTCTTCGGGGATCCTGTCGACGAGATCCATAAATTCGGGGTCGTGCATGGGGCTCACGCTCTTTTGCCGCTGGAAATACGGATAGCTCCTGATCCTCTGCCAGATCTCTTTTAAAGATACTTCTTTTACATTTCCGAACCTGAAAGGAGGGTAAGGGCTCGGTTTTACATCGCCGTCTGCGGTTACATGCATCCAGCGCCTGCCTGCCATTGCTCCCAGCATCTGGCCTTCAAAATAGGTGTTTGAAAACATCCGGGGGCCTTCAGGGGCTGAGTTTACCCTCCGGTACATCTCAAGAATTATCTTTCTATCCCGGTCCGTAATCACAGGTTCGCCTCTATTTTTCGGCATTGATTCCCAGACCGAAAACTCATGTACCCCGAGTTCCGTTGCAAGGGCATAGAGGGCAGGAAGTTCCTTCATGTTTGAGGGAGAGGCATGAGTTGTCATTACGACCAGAAGCCCGGCTTCAAGAGCCAGTTTTATGGCAGAGATGGCCCTTTCATATGCTCCTGCAGAGTTTCGGACCGCATCGTGTTTTTCGGGATCGGTAGAATATACGCCGACCATGAGGGAATGAATCCCGGCTTCTTTCAGTTTAAGGGCGGTTTCTTTTGAAAAATCCGTGCCCCAGGTGGAACAGTTAACTATGGCCCGGGTTTTGTCCACATATTCGATAAGCTCAAAGACATCATCCCGCAGCAGAGGGTCATTTTCGGTAAAATTGATTATGAGGGTGCCAAGTTCCAGGGCTTCGTCTATCAATCTTTTAATTGTACCCGTATCAAGTTCGTCAGCAGCAGTTCCCGGCGGGTACCTTGCACTGTTCTGGTGGGTGATCTCGATTGAGACGGTTTCGGGCACGTATTTTCCCATAGCTATCTGGATTTCTGCAAAAATGAGGCGCTTGAAAACGGGGCTCGGGATGGGAGGCAGCCAGGCGGATGGAATAACCCTGTCCTCCTGCACAAGAGCCGGTTTTTCCTCCTGCAGTCGTGAATTCATCTTCTTCAGTATAGGGCTGCAGGCAGTTTTCAAAGTCCCGCTTGTTATAAGTTTCAGGGCCTGTCCTTCCTGCCGTTGAAGGTTCACAGACAGCCCTGGCATGGAAAAAAGTTCTATAGTTCCGCCTCTTGCTGGAGAGTCCGTCACATTCTTTTTTTCAGGAGTCATTTTTCCTCACGGGTCATTTTCTTACGAGTTCCTGATTTAACTGTCTAATATTTAAATCCGTCTCTGGTTTAAACCACTCATCAAATCACTATTTTTCCCGGGATAAACGTAGCTGTTCTATTTGAAAAATAACTTTAAACCAGCCTCAGAGGGCCGTAAACTCTTTAAAAACAGGCAATGCTTGAATATAATACTGAACACAAAGCTATGTTGAATATCGAACACTAAGTAACGTTGAACATCGAACACTAAGTAACGTTGAATATATCATACTTGAAAATGTATCATTCTTGAAAATGTATCATACTTGAAAATGTATCATACTTGAAAATGTATCATACTTGAAAATGAGGACTTGGGCTGTCCGGACGCGAGGGCTGAATTAATTCTTAGTCGGTCTGGACTGCCTATTTAAAAATTTAAAAAAGCTTAAACCTCATGCCCTTTCCGAGAAGGCGAGGTTTCCGCTGATTTTCTTTATCTTTACTTTTACCACGTCGCCCTTTGCGGCTCCGGGCACGAAGACTGTGTACTTATCTATTTTTGCTATCCCGTCACCTTTGGACCCAACGGCATCTATCCGGAGTTCGTAGGTTCCGCCTTCTTCGATAGCATCCCTGACAACCACGTTGCTTACCTTTCTCTTTTTGACAGGTCTGTGAGCTCCGCAGGCGGAACATTTCAGGACAAGCACCCTGTCCACCCTGACAAGCTGGGTATCCGGGCGTTCGCATTCCGAACACATAACGTATTCATCAACATATGCCTGAATATTATCTGCAATCTGAGCTCTCGTAAACCTGCCCTGGAAGACTGCACGTGTGCCTTCTATCTTCCCTGCAGTCCCCAGTTCCCTGGTGAGATATTTCATCAGGTGGTCAGGGTCCCGGTTAAGGGTGTCTGCAATATTTCCGAAGTTATCCAGAATTGTGGTTTTACCTTCGGAAAAGAGTTTGGGTTCAGGGATTACGAATCGAGCATCAGTAGTCTCTGTGTCCGGCATCTTTGCCATTGCACGGTTCAAAAGCTCTTCGTAATCATACATTCTTTAGACTCCCTTGTAATTTTATGGCTTCTTCCTGGTTACTGTACCAGTTCTGCGCCTTCATCGATAACGATTCTGCAGGGGGTGGGCAGCTTCTGTCCGGCGTGCCAGAGAGCTTCCTTTGCAGCCTTGAAGTTCTGCTTCTCAACGGCTACTGTGAAGATCTTCTGCATTGCGTTTACCCTTGCTGCGGTACCGACGTTCTTTCCAAAAGCCCTGCGCATACCACTGGACACACGGTCTGCTCCGGCGCCTGTTGCCTGCTTGTTTTCCCTGATTACTTCGTGGGGGTAAACACGGAGCTTCATGTAAAAGCCCATTTTTCCTGTGTCCGAAACAAGGTGCCTGTTTGCTGTGATACGGGCTGCTTCAAGCGCAGTGTGCCTGATCTGGCATTTTTCCTCTACGATCAGGGAAATTTTTACAGGGAAACTTGTGTTTGCTTTGTCTCCCATATCATAGTGAATAACCTGGCTTCCGGGAACACCGCCCATGTATTTTCTTCTGGTAAATGAGCGCTGTCTCACGTTTCTATACATACTTCCTGGCTTTCGTACCATTAGTTTGATTCTCCTGAAAATGATGATTTTGATAAAATTTTGAGTGGAACCTTTTTCCACTTATAACCCATTTATAAGCGTTTGCTTCAAGTTTACGAAAAAACTGTCTGGCAAACCGTTGAGTATGGAGATATGTGCATATAGAGATACCTGCCTGTATTTACATTTATCTGTAAATCCGCCCTCGCGGGTTCTGGCAGGACACTTCCGTGCCCCCGGGTTCTCCGATAGGGAATTTCGTATCTGAAACTCCACAGTTCCTGAAATTTTATATATCCCGGGCTTAGGTGACTTACTCCCTACTACTTAGTGGTTTATAAGTTTTATTGATGGTTCCGGATATTTCTCAAAAAATCCTGCAAGAAGCCCGAAGCAGCCTGAAAGCATCATGTTCCCGAAAGGTGCGGCAAAATGCAATTTTTTCGAAATTTCCTGCCTGACTTCCGAGTCCGGGAGCTTTTCAAGTATTTCCCTTTTCGGGCCGGTAACCATTATCGAGCGCACCTGATCGAATCCGAAGGCTTCCTTTATATAAGCCCCGTGCCCTCCGTCGTCAAAGACTTCCTCAAAACCAAGGGTCCCTTCGGCAAGCCGGATAATGTAGTCCTGAAGTTTTTCCGGGTCTATGCTGGAACTGTGGTGTTCAAAAATGGCTGTGATCCTGTTTTCATTCACAAGTGCCCCAAGCGTATGTCCGTTTCCTATATTGACCACGATGGCAGGCTGGACAGCTGCAGGGTCGGTAAGAGCCCCGAATACGGCGGCGGGTCCCGTATCCATGAAAACTGCCCGCGTCTTGAGGACGGTCGTGGATTTAAGAAGGGAATCCGCCTGGGCTTTCATGCGAGTAAAAGCCTGCGGGATTTCTTCGGGCAGGAACACAAAATTTTCGAGCTTTCCCCCCTTCTCAATAAGTTCTTTTAGAAGTTCGAACCTGTAGACCCTGTTGCTCTTGTCCGGAGCGTTTCCGTGGTCCTGCACCGCAACTGCATAATTTTCCGGCATCCTTACCTCAAAATTTGAGAGTGCGCAGGAGACGGCGCAGGGATCAAAGTCCTGCATAACAACTTCCAGCGCCTCCCCCGATCCTGCAAGTTTCTTTGCGTCTTCCGTTGAGACGATCCGGACCCCAAAAGCTTTCACTCGCTCAAGGTTGTCATGAATGGTCAGAGCAGCATCCTCGGTGGCATATACAGGAAGCCCTGCTTTTAAGTGAGCGCGGACAGCCCATGCCGAGGGCCCTCCTCCCATTATGGTTCCGGTAAGTACAAGCGCCTTTCCTGCTTTTGTTACTCTCCGCACCCTTTCCGTAGTAACCTGTGTGGGGGCGGGCATGACCATTATCAGGCTGTTTTCAACCTCTTTTGCCGAGTCAAAGAGCAGGATATCCTGCGTACCTGTACCTATATCCGCTGCTAGTATATGCATAACCTGAGCATTGGGCTGATAAGTTATTAAAATATAGGCAAACGGAGGTCAACAGGGAACTGAATCTTAAAAAATGGAGATAACCGAATTTTTCCCTCTACTGCAATCAGTCATCTCGATCTTATTTTGTTCAGGCACTATTGTCAGATCTGCGCTCTTTCATCTGCTCTTGCAATACTATCTTTGCTAATATCGCTGCTAATATCGCTTGTCGAACTGTGAACCTCGTAAACATACCGTTGTCCCCTCATTGCTGACAGTACCGCAGCTATACCTGAAAGTACAGCCCCGATTATGAATGGTATCCTCAGCGCCGGCATGAATGCTTCCTGAAGTGTCTGCGGGAACCAGTAATTATCCGTCAGTGTGGTAACGATCTGTTGCGGTATCGCATTTACTATGCCAGGGCCCATTGAACTCAGAATTGAATCCATCGGGTTGTAGCCCAGGAAGGCGGAGAACAGGGCATTTGTCGGGGACATGCTGGCAAGCTGGTCTGCCAGTTCCTGCATGGTAGGAGTTATTTGGGATCCAAGGCTGGCGAATGAGCTGTAGATGGCTTCCGGAAAAGCTCCCTGAATCCCAACTATTACGATTGTAAAGAACACAGCCATACTCAGCGTCGATGCCGAATTCATTAACGTCGACATCATTCCTGACGCAACGCCCCGGTCCTGCGGAGGTACCGAGTTCATTATCGAGGAAGTGTTCGGTGAGCTGAACATTCCGCTGCCTATGCCCATCAGGAAAATAAGGACGCCAAGTTCCCAGTAGTCGAAATTATAAGGAAGCATTGCAAGTCCGACGAAGACCAGAGCGACAAGAGTCATGCCCGCAGTTGCTATCCATCTTGGACCGTATTTATCGGAAAGTATCCCTGAAATAGGCCCCATGATAATGAACCCGAGGGTCATGGGAAGCATATAGATACCGGCCCAGAAAGGCGTATCTTCAAAGCGGTAACCATGAAGCGGGAGCCAGATACCTTGCAGCAGCAGGATAAGCATGAACATGATACCGCCACGTGCAATAGCTGCCGTAAAACTGGCAAGATTTGCATAGGTAAAAGCCCGAATCTTAAAGAATTCCAGTCTGAACATGGGATTCTTTACCCTGCTCTCTACAAATGGGAAAGCGATCAGGAGCAGTACGCCGATCCCAACCGTAGCGATCACCAGAGGATTGCTCCAGCCCATTGCGTCTGTAATGCCGTTGTGTTCGTAAGGCATCAGGCCATAGGTTACGCCGACAAGTAGAGAGGTCAGCCCTCCGATAAAAAACAAGTTTCCTGCAATATCGATACTTGTCTTTGGAGCCCTGAAAGAAACTTCTTTCATCTTCCTGTAGGACAATATCGTTCCCAGGAGAGCAAAGGGAATATTGACCAGGAATACATAACGCCAGTTGTATGTCGCCAGTATTCCGCCCAGTAGCAGCCCGATAAACTGGCCGGACATAAGTGCAACCATATTGATTCCGAGAGCTTTTCCACGCTCACCGGCAGGAAATACGTCGGTAATTATCGCTGCACCATTTGCCATGGTAAAGGCCCCGCCTACGGCTTGAACGAGCCTGAAAATTATTAGCTCCAGTGCACCGGCGTTGCCTGTGTCCGGGGTCAGGTAAAGCAGGACCGAGCCGATGGTAAAGATCAAAAAACCCAGCCTGAAAAGCTTAACTCGACCGTACATGTCAGCCAGCCTTCCTATACTGAGGAGTATTGTCGCAGTGACCAGACCATAACCCATAAGGATCCATAGAAGGTACTGGAATGCATCCGGCTCCATGGGGTTGAGCTTGATTCCATTGAATATGGCGGGCAATGAGATCAGAATTATACTGCTGTTAATTGTGCCCATCAGTGATGACAGTGTGATATTGAACAGTGCAGTCCACTTGTATCCGATGCCCTGTTTTTGTATCTCCGTATTCTTTTTATCCGTTACATTACTGTTTTTACTCAAACTATTACCTCATTTTTACTGCCGGCCAGTGAACTGGCAGGATCTGCGGCGGCAAGGATAGATGTGTTTCGATCGCGACTATATGTCCTGCAACTGCTCCATTTCGCCGACAGAGGCTGAACGTATAGCTGTCATGAGGGTTTTTTTCTCCCCAGTTCGCCCTTTATTCCTCAGGGAGAATTTAATAACTTCTGCGTAAGTATCGTTAATAACGTTAATAACGTTAATATGGTGATCCGGTGGAAGAGATCGTACACATTATACCCCTTGCCTCCGAAATCGATATGGCTGTCAAGCCATTTGACAAAATGAGAGCTAATAAAGTCTACCTCTTACATACCAGGCCCGTAAGTAAAAAGTTCGGTTCGAGAAGTCATGAATACTTTTTACAGGAAGTAAAAAACCGCCTTGAACAGAAGAACATGGAGGTTATTACCGTGGAGAGTGACCTGTCCGATCCGCTTCCTCTTTTATCGACTATAAGTGACATAATCGTTCAGGAGAAAAAAGAGAACAACCTCGTGTATGTCAATATGAGTGCGTCGGGGAAATTGACCGCTGTCTCATCGACTTTTGCAGCCATGCATCATGATGTTAAAGTATACTATGTATATGCGGATGGGGGTTACTCAAAAAATGAAGAAGAGTTGTTAGAACACGGTTCGTCCATCGTTAAGGAACTGAAGTATTTCATTTTAACCAATTTTACCATTGACATCCCGACCGGAGCAAAAAGCGTATTCCTCACCGAACTCTATCTAAAAAAGAAAATGACAACCAATGACATCATTAATATGATCAAAGAGGGTAAGCTTCAGGGCTTTGAGGATCTCAATGAGAGTTTGGGTGGAAAACAAAGGACATCCAGTAATATGCTGGTAAGGATAAATAGAGGCCTGCTTAATGAGTTAAAACGAAACGGGTACATCCTTATTGAAAAAAGAGGCAGAAATAATATTATTTCCATAACAGATAAGGGAAAATATGCTGCATGTCTGATAGGTCATGCCTGAGTATTGCTAAAAGGACAAATTCTCAGGATTCAATTCTCAGGATTCTATACATTCCGGGGGCTGAGTAATTATAGGAGTTCGAAGTTAACTGAAAATACTCTAAGATCCTGAAAACTAATATAAACCCGTTCAGGTGGTTTTCATGAAAGAATCTACACCAGAAATTCACAAAAAAGACGCTAAAAAATCTTTCTCTTTCGCTTTAATTACGATTTCAACCTCAAGGTACGAAAAGTATGGAGATTCAATTTCTCCCGACGAGGCAGAAGACCTTTCGGGAAAAGCCATGAAAGAACTTCTTGAGGCTGCAGGCAACAATGTCTCTTTCTACAGGCTTGTGCCGGATGAAAAAAATACACTTCTGGATGCCATTTCTTCCGCCCTTAGCAGCTCTGCGGACATTGTCATAACAAGTGGAGGCACGGGGCTTGCCCCAAAAGACCTTACTATCGAGTCCGTAACCCCTCTGTTTGAGAAAGAAATCCCCGGCTTTGGTGAACTTTTCAGGTACAAGAGCCTCGAAGATATAGGGACTTCCGTTATCCTTACAAGGGCTTCGGCAGGGGTGATTAAAGGAAAGGCTGTATTCTGCCTGCCGGGGTCTCCGAATGCGGTGAAGCTTGCCCTTTCTAAAATTATCATTCCTGAAGCCGGGCACATTGTCAGGCATGTGAGGGAATAACTCTAGTAAGTTTTATAGATGAGTTTCTTATAAGAAATGATTGGAAAAGCAGCGGTCTAAATGCCGTATCTTGAAATTTCAAAACTCATTTCTCTTCATTTTCTTCATTTTTTGATGATAGTAGGACTTATGCGGTGAATGGAAAATCTAAGCAAATTTTTTGAGTTTTAATTCAAATTCGTGAATTTAAGTAGTGTAATTTTTGATGTATTCTTGCAAATCAGAAAATGGAACTACATCTACTCCATGATATTTTTCAATATCTTCTTTAATTAATGTTACAATTAAACCTTTAACTGTTTTTATTGAGCTAAATCCAAATTCTTCTTGATTATTTTGAAAGTATCGGATTCTCATTAAATGTTTATTTTCAATTTCATCTTTTATTCCTTCATTACCCAGAGCTCGATTTTTTCTTTCATAGTCAAAAATGTATTTGGGTTTTAGAGAGTTTCTTTTACACTCTACTACAAACAGATATTTTTCATTATAAGGTAGTAAATCAATTTCCCTTTTTATGCAACTTATTTTAATTTTAACTAATTTTTGTTCTTTGTTCTTGGGATGATCTAAACTGAATCTTTCTGATTCAAATAATTCAATTGTTTTTTCTTCAAAATCATCTCCTAAATATCCCAATTTAGATTTGTATTCACATTTAGCAAAATCGAATCTTATTAAGCTCAAAATTAATTTAATTGTTTCTGGGCAGACCAAGATTTTTGATCCATACTCGATGAGCAAAGGAAATTGTTTACAATCCATTTCAGAGGAAAGCAACATATCACACATCTCAGAAAAATCTAAAGAATTCAAACTGCACAAATGAATGAATTCATCATAGCTCATTTCATAGTAATATTTTTTATATTTTTTATCTTGCTCAGTATGATTAAGTCTTTCTTTGGCAACAGCCATAATTTGACCAATAAAGCTTAAGATCTTCTTCTCTCTCCTTATTTCTCTAAAAGCGAGAAAATCTTCATCGTAATATCTCAAATAAATCGAATTATACAATTCTTCGAGTGTTTCTGCGATAGAAATTTCATCTAATTCGGATCGTTTCCTTATAAGCTGTTTTCTTTTTCTTTCATTTGCACGATTTAACTGAATTTCTATACGTTTCTTTTTTAATTGGCGTTCTCTTACTCTCATATTGATTAGTTTTATGATTCTTTCTTTCCTTATACTCGGACCAAAGTGGACAGTTTCTGCTGCTTCCATAAAATAGCGCCATCTATAAGAGGGCACAGCTCTGTAGCGCCTATCATTATTAAGAACTATTATGAGACTATTTGGGACAAGTTCTCCTAATTCATGAGAATCTTCAAAAAGAAAAAAGTAATTCTCTTGAATTTCAATTAAAAGATTTTCAGCTGTAATTATCTCAGAATAATAAGAAAACAAACAATCTAAATTTTCTTTAGAGTAATTTCCTTGTCCATTAAATGATTTATCTAAACAGTCTCGGATAATTAAAGTTGGCCAAAGAATATCTCCAACTTTGATATTAGTCACATCAGAAAACTCTTTTAGAATCATTTCTCTTTTATTTAAAGCGAGATAAAATAACATTTCTCTAGAGAATTTTTGAAGATAGTTTAGTGATGCTTGCTTAGTTAACTCAATATACTCTCTGCACAATTCCAAAGATTTTGTCTTTTCAAGTGGCCTTAAATCGAAACAAGATAGACAACAGTATTCATAAGAGTCTTCTAGTACATTTTTGAGATACAACTCATTACCACATTTTTCGCAAACATTGTTGTTCATGTTTCATTTACCATTGAAGTTGACTTCCCATATTCAAGGAAGATCATTTAACGTTTTAAGCAGCTTTTTCCGATCAAATAAGCTTCCGACCTGTTAAAGTATTTTCGACTTACCCTATATTACACTGCTGAAATCTTTCATTTCTAATTACTAGGCAAAAGACGTCCATCAATAATAAACCGAAAATTTGCCGGAGCACCATTGTAAAATCAAAGCTTCTAAACGGCTTTCCCCTATCCTTTTTAATATATCTTCCTTCTAAATCCAAATATATGATAATTCTTCATGCAGGAAGAGTCGAAAAACAGTTCTTCTTATGGGGTGAAATCCCGGCTGAAAATGAAACTCCGGCTGTTCGGTGTGGGAGAAAGCCTAAAAAGCCGGTTGTAAAACCTTATCCTTGCGATTCGGGTGTTGAAAACCTGTTTTCTGCCATTGAGCTGCTGCTGGGCAGTACTGGCCGGAAAGGGGCGGAGAAAATCAATGTCTGGATACCGACAGCAGGCGGGAATCCGGTCCATTCAAGTCCTCTAGTTGCTGAAATTCCTGATTCGAAAGCAGAACCTGCACTGGCTCCCTGGACTGTTCATGCATATCATCTGGAAGCTGAAGAAGCTGTTGTTCTCCTCTGTGCCCGTATGGGAAAAAAGGTTCTTGCTCCCGGCATAATCTCGGGAAATGACCTTCTCTGGTGGGCGGATGCTCTGAAATTTGCAGGTTCGCTGGTTGCAGGCCAGAAATACCTGCCTGGCGTCAGGGGTAGGGACGGAGAGTACAGGGCTTTCTGGGAACCCGTATTTTCCGGAGAAGATGCAGGAGAGCTGGCAAGACTTGCAAAGAAAATGCCTCCGGCTGCAAGGGCTCTTGCTCCTGAAACCTCTCCCGTGCCGCCGGAAATGCCTGCTACTGTAGCGGCAAGGCAGTTTATTGAGGACTCTCTTGACTGGATAGTCCGGTCCGAGATCGGGGAAAAAGAGCTTGCAAAGGAGATGCGCAAAAGAAAATCCTTTGATAGCGTCCATGATGCCTGGGTTTCCGCTCTTAAAAGCCCTGACGGGCTGATCTACGGAGACGAAAAAGAACTCCTGCAGCTTGCAACCCGGACTCGTGAATGGCAGCGCCCCCTCACAATACTTACTACTTCTCCTTTCAGGTTCTGTTTCCGGCTGGAAGAACCGGCGGCAGAAGAAGGACCTGAAGAATCCGAAGAAAATGAAGGTGGGATCGGAGATACTAAAAAAGGCAGGGAAGGGATAGCTGATATAGAAGTTCCCGAAGGGCTCTGGTACGTCCGCTATATGCTTCAGTCCTACGAAGACCCAAGCCTTCTGATCCCTGTAAAAGAGGCCTGGAAGCCAAAGAAGGGAAGTCCGTTGAAAAGATATGATGTAAAAAACATTCGCCAATTTTTGTTATCTTCCCTCGGGCAGGCTGCCGGCATCAGTGCAGGAATTGCTTCCAGTCTTGAAGCTCCCAACCCGTCCGGATATTCCCTTGATACGAAAGAAGCTTACCGCTTCCTGACTGAAAGTGCAGCGAATTTAAGCCAGGCGGGCTTCGGGTTACTTCTCCCCGGCTGGTGGACCCGTAAAGGTACAAAGACCCACTTAAAAGCCCAGGCTAATGTTAAGGGCAAGAAGAAGTTGCAGGCAGGATACGGGCTTACACTCGATAAAATCGTCAGTTTTGACTGGGAAATCGCCCTTGGAGACCGTGCACTCACAATCAGGGAACTGCAGGCTCTTGCAAAGCTCAAAGCTCCGCTTGTGAAATTCCGCGGGCAGTGGGTCGAGGTAAACGATGCAGAAATCCGGGCTGCCCTTGAGTTCTGGAAGAAAAATCCCCACGGGGAAGCAAGTCTGCGCGAAGTTCTAAAACTGGCTGTGGGAGTTTCCGAAAAAGCCGACGGTGTGGATGTGGAAGGGCTTAATGCAGCCGGCTGGATCGAAGAATTAGTCCGCCGCCTGAAGGACAAAACCGGGTTTGAAGAACTTCCGGCTCCCTACGGTTTTTCAGGAACCCTCAGGCCCTACCAGTTCAGAGGTTACTCTTGGCTGGCTTTCCTGAGGCAGTGGGGCATAGGAGCCTGCCTTGCAGACGACATGGGGCTTGGTAAAACCGTCCAGACCCTTGCCCTTATCCAGCACGACCTGGAACAGGTTAAAGGGCAGGTTGAAGAAAATGCTGAAGAAAAAGTTGACGGACATAAAGTCCCAAAGCCGGTTCTGCTGGTCTGTCCGACCTCTGTCATCAACAACTGGAAAAAAGAAGCTTCCCGCTTTACGCCGGAACTTTCGGTAATGGTCCACCACGGGACCAGCCGGAAAAAGGAAGAGGAATTCAAAAAGGAAGCCATGAATCATGCTATTGTCATCTCAAGTTACGGGCTTTTGCAGCGTGATCTTAAGTTTTTAAAAAGGGTTCCCTGGGCCGGAGTTGTACTTGACGAAGCCCAGAACATCAAAAACCCGGAAACAAAACAGGCAAAGGCATCCAGAGCTCTGGATGCCGATTACCGCATAGCTCTTACGGGGACTCCGGTTGAAAACAACGTGGGGGATCTCTGGTCCATAATGGAGTTTTTAAACCCGGGCTTCCTCGGCAGTCAGGCAGGTTTCAAGAGGAATTTCTTTATTCCTATTCAGGCCGAAAGGGATCAGGAAGCTGCAAGGAGGTTAAAAGAAATTACAGGTCCTTTCATCCTGCGCCGTCTGAAGACCGATACTTCGATTATCTCCGACCTGCCGGAGAAAATGGAAATGAAAACTTATTGTACGCTGACAAAAGAACAGGCTTCACTCTATGCTGCAGTTCTCGAAGACATCGAAGAGGCGATGGAAGAGGCTGAAGAAGGCATCCAGAGAAAAGGTATAATCCTGTCTGCCCTTACCAGGTTAAAACAGGTCTGCAACCACCCGGCGCAGTTTTTGAAGGATAACTCCACTGTGCCCGGCAGGTCAGGAAAACTTGCAAGGCTTACGGAAATGCTGGATGTAGTCCTTGAAAACGGGGAAAAAGCCCTTGTTTTCACCCAGTTTGCGGAGATGGGAAAAATGCTAAAAGAACACCTTCAGGCAAGCTTTGGATGTGAAGTCCTCTTTCTGCACGGCGAGATCCCCAGAAAGCAGAGGGACAGGATGCTTGAGCGTTTCCAGAAGGGAAAAGAATACTTACCTATCTTTGTCCTCTCCCTTAAAGCAGGCGGTACGGGGCTTAACCTTACAGGAGCCAACCACGTCTTTCACTTCGACCGCTGGTGGAACCCCGCTGTTGAAAACCAGGCTACGGACAGGGCATTCCGTATAGGCCAGACGAAAAATGTCGAGGTGCACAAGTTCATCTGTGCAGGTACGCTTGAAGAAAAAATCGATGAGATTATCGAGCGCAAAGTGCAGGTCGCAGAGAACGTTGTCGGAACAGGTGAGAATTGGCTGACAGAACTTTCCAACGATGAATTGAAGGGTATTCTTGCTCTTCGAGAAGAGGCGGTAGGTGAATAAAATGGCAGCTTACTGGGACGGCTATGGTTATTATGAGCCCACAAAACCAATTGAGGTCAAAGGTGGCATCAAGGCAAAGTCTAAACGTGGAAGCTTCGCTCAGAGCTGGTGGGCAAAACGCTGGATCAAAACCCTTGAAAGCTTTAACATAGGGGCTAGGTTAAGCCGCGGAAAAAGCTATGCCCGTAAAGGCCAGGTAACTTCTATAAAAATAGAGACAGGACTTGTAAGGGCTAAAGTCCAGGGTTCAGACCCTAAACCCTATTCGGTAACGATCAAAGTCCGGACCCTGACAGGTTCCGAATGGGAACTCCTTGCAGAAAAACTTGCCCTGAAACCAATCTTTGCGGCAAAGCTCCTCGCAGGCGAGATGCCGGAAGATATCGACTCCGCGTTCAAGGAAATAGGTCTCTCCCTCTTTCCTGAAACACTCGACGACCTTGAAACCGACTGTTCTTGCCCTGACTGGTCAAATCCCTGCAAACACATTGCAGCCGTCTACTATCTGCTCGGGGAAGAATTCGACAGGGACCCCTTCCTTATCTTTAAGTTAAGGGGCGTTGACATGGACGATTTTATGTCCATTCTTGGGAAGGGTTTTGTTCCGGAAACAGTGGACCGGGTAGCAGAAACGAGGGTTCTTTCAGAAAAGGCCGATGATAAAACCGTAACTGCACTCGAAGCTGAAGTCTCTCCTGTTTCTCCTGAACCTCTGCCCCTTGACCCCGAAGCTTTCTGGGGGATGCTCTCTGAAAGCCCTGGGGAGGAAAAAAGTTCCTCCTTTGAGGCTCACATCCCTCAGGTTCCTGCCGCCCTTCCAAAAAGGCTTGGAAAATTTCCATTATGGCGCGGTGAAGAAGATTTGCTTGAAGTGCTGGAGGAAATCTACAAAAAAGCTTCATCTGCAGGGATGATGGTTTTCCTTGGGGAACGTAAGTAAATGTCTTTCATTTTTTCTTCAAGGTGAGTAAAATTTTTTCCTTTGATTAGCGGTAAATCAGTAACTGACATAGATATGGTTTGCAATTTCCCTGTCCACGGCATACCGGGTCTGGTCTACCTCAAAAAGATATGACGGCGAGCTCCTGAGCAGGGTGACAGGCATACCGGGCAGGATGCCCATTGCTATCAGTTTTTGTAAAATCCCCGGGTTTTTCGTTTCCAGGTGGGAGATTTTTCCTGCTTTTTTAGGCTCCATTGAGGAAAGGGTAGTAGTATTCAGGCTGGTATTCGTAGAAATATGTGAGTTTTCTGCTATCATTTAAAGAGACTCCTTATAAGCTGTATAACCTTTGCTTCTTTTACGAGTTCGTACCCGCAGGAAGGGCAGCACTGTTTGTTGCAGTTATGAAGTTTCCCGCAGCCGGTGCATTTCGATTCATCTGCTTTTTCAAATTCGCTTCCGCAGAGGGGGCAGTTCACAGGTTCACCCCCAGCGCGGTCAGCAGGGTGTTTACGATAAAGCCTGCAAGGAAGGCAGAGGGGAAAATGAACGCTGAGATTGCAAATGCCATTTTAAATCCTCTCTCCTTTATCGTCATCATGAACTGGGCAATGCAGGGCATGAAGAGGGTCAGAGTAACTGCCGCAACCACAAGCTGCACACCGGTCAGCAGTCCAGAATCGTGCATCCCGTAGAGCCCGGCTGCCCCGAAGTCCCTCCTGAAAAAGCCGAAGAGGAAAACGTCGGCAGCATCGGAAGGCAGACCGATCCAGGTGGTCGGGTATTCCATAACTTTCAGGGCAAGGGCAAAGATCCCTGTAAGCCTTCCTATCCAGATCAGCACGCTTGCCAGGACAAAGAGGGGCAGGACTTCCAGGAAGTACCAGTGCATCCTTGAGTAGGTCTTCACGGCTATGTTTGAAAGCCGCGGAATCCTCAGGGGAGGCATCTCCAGTATGAAAGTCGGGGCTTCTCCCGGCAGAAGTTTGGCAGCCAGGTATCCTATGAAGACAAACTCAAGCCCTACGACGCCTGCCCAGATAAGCAGCCCGTCCGGGTTTCCGGACAGGATGGAAAGGATGATGCCAAGCTGGGCCGAGCAGGGGATGGCAAGGGCAAGCAGGATGGTCGAAATAAGCCTCTCCCTTTTTGTCTCAAGAGTCCGCGTGACCATAGTAGCCATGGTCGAGCAGCCAAAGCCGAGCACCATCGGAATTACTGCCCTCCCGCTGAGCCCTATTTTTTTGAACATCCCGTCCAGGAGCAGGCCCAGCCTCGGGAGGTATCCCGTATCTTCGATAATCGAGAATACCAGGAAGAAAGCTCCCACTATCGGCAGGATAAGGGCAATTGCGTAGGTTACCGCCTGCGTAAATATCCCGTACTCTCCTACAAAGAGGTCCTGCAGGGCAGGGTAGGGCACAAAGGATGTGAACCACGTGGTTACCAGCGGGTTTATGTGCTCTCCGAATACCGTATTTTCCAGGAAATCAACAAGAGTTCCGGCTGCAAAAACCCCTACGAAACGGTAAAGCCCGAAGTACAGGACAAGGAGGAGCACCGGGATGCCGAGCAATGGATGGGTCAGCACGCTATCGATTTTTTCTGCGAACAGGACCTTTTTCGTTTCCCTTTTTTTCTTTTCTGTTTTTGCTTCCTGCGATGCTTCTTTTTCCTTTCCCTGCACTCCCATTACCTGTTCAACGATTTCGTTTACAAGATCCTGCCTCCTGAGGGTGAACAGGTAGGACAGAGGGATCCCAGCCTTTACTGAAGCTGTTTCTGCAAGTTTCTGAAACTGCTCGTTCTGGAATTGTTCGTTCTGTAACTTCTCATACTCATTTTTACCGCCCTCGCTTTTCTCATTTTTATGCCTGTACGCCTCACCGGAGCTGTATACAAAGTCAAGTGCTGTCCGGTCTCCCTGGAGCAACAGGAGCGCAAGGGCTCTTTTTGATATTCCGGTTTGTTCTGCAGTTTCCAGCAGCCCTTCCATTTCCGAGATGTACGGCTCGATTTCCGGTCCGTAATCGATTTCTTGCGCTCTTTTTTTATGAGTAAATTTTTCATGAGTAAGTCTTTCTTGAGTCAGTTTCTCGTGAGTCAGTTTCTCGTGAGTAAATTTTTCATGAGAAAATTCAATAATTGAAGTTTTGAGTTCTTCGATACCTTTTCCTTCGCTTGAAACCGTGCCTACCACAGGGATCCCGAGGGACCTGCTAAGTCCCTGTATATCAATTTCTATTCCCCTTTCCTCAGCTTCGTCCATCATGTTCAGGACAAGGATAAGTGGGAGCCTGGCCTCAAGGAGCTGGAGTGTGAATGAGAGCATGCGCCTGAGATTCCTCGCATCCACCACGTGCAGGCAGACAAAGGTTTTCTCGTCAAAGAGAAGGCGCTGGGCGACTCTTTCTTCCTCGCTTACGGGGAGCAGGGAATACATTCCGGGAGTGTCGATAATTTCGTATTCTCTATCTCCGATTCTGCCTTTTCCCCGGCTGATCTCAACTGAGGTCCCCGGATAGTTGGAGACTACAGTATAACTTCCGGAAAGTGTGTTAAAAAGGCTGCTTTTACCTACGTTTGGGTTCCCTACAAGTACGATTTTGGGCAATCCCTTCCCTGGTGTGCATTCTTTTTTTCCACGACAGCACTCCTTTTCAGGACAGAGTAGCGGTAGTTTCATGCTTTTTCTCTCATTTTTAGGCATGCCTAACTTTTAATTTTCAGCATATTTAGGCACACCTAATATTTAAGCTTAGTGAAGTACCTCCAGACTTTTATAGAGATGGATTAATTAAAAACAGGGAAATTTTTAATATGTTAACTCATAAAATTTCACTTAAAAATGTATTAACTATGTAAAAACTACTCTAAAATGTATTATTTTTCTGTATATGGTTCAGAAAAACGTTTTATCAATTAAAACCACTTAAATATGCTTTAATTAATCAAAATTTCCTTAAAAATACTTCAATTAACTATAATGTTCTTAAAAATGGTTTTTAATTCTGAAATTTCCAAAAAATAATCTTTAACTGAAATTAAGTTTTTCCGGTAACTTCTCCAACTCTTCTTTTAAAGTTATCTCTCAGGTTCTCTTTTTTCTTTAATTTTTATCTCTCTGCTCATATTCCTTAAGTATTCGAGCAGGTCTCTTCCCCATTCTATTGCTCTGGGTTCGAAGCCGATTACGTACTGACGGTCAAATCTTCCGCTTTCATTAAACAGCCCCAGAATCATTATTTTATCGGAAGATACGACAACTGCGGGGATTTCCACTTCTTTTTTGTCCAAAATAAAGAGGTTTGTGTTCTCCATTCCTAGAAACTCTTCCCCTTCTTTTCTGAAATCCTCTTCAAGCCTTGAGTACACGGATTCTCCCACGATAAGGGAGATTTCAGTGCCTCTTCTGGCAAGCTTCAGGAAGAAGTCAGGGAATTGAGGGTGAAAATAGGAGAAAAACATGAGGATATTATTCGAGGCGGAAGTATATTTCACAAATTCCGGGTTGAGGTCAAAGGTATGGCTCAGGTCCGGTTCTATCAGGTGATAGTCCCCAAGTTCGCTGATTCGTTTCATAAGATGAGAGGGAATGGGTGTGAGTTTTCTGTCAGCCCAGAAATCTTCATTTTTCTCAAAAACCTCCAGGGTATCAAGAAGAGGCTGCATTTTCTCTATAATGATCTCTCCTATCAGGCTGAGGCTATATATTCCTTCTTCGTGGATTACAAGGTTCTGTTCTTTCAGCTTCTTTATCTGGGGGAGGAGAGCGGTTCTTGGAACCTGAAGCCTGTCAAGAATCTCCTGGGTATTCTTTGGTCCTTCCTTCAGGAGCAGGAGAAAAGCTTTTCTCTTCTCTGAAAAGAGGACCAAATCAAGCAAGTTAGGGTTCATTTACGGTCGCCGTCCGGAGGTGGAAGAGGGGTTTTTTCCGGTTTTGGTTCTCTATTATTGTTAATGAATAGCAAGCCGATAATAAAGATGTCGAAATTATTTGGAATTCTTTTTCAAGTTCGGTGTCTGCAAATGCCAGAAGTCCGTGAAAAAAGAATTGATAAGACTGGAAATCATCCGTGCCTGAAATCGGGCTAACCGGGAAACTTTGATATAGATGCTGGTGAGAATGGGTGAAATCATACTCAAAGGGTAAACTGGCTTCAAGGTAGAAGGAATTATTTCATCGATGTTGTGCATTTCTTATCGCATTGATGATGTGAGCTTTTTATATTTGGCAGGCGAGTTTTATCATTAGCGATGTGAGGAAAGGCAATGGAGAAAGAAAAACTATACAGGCTGAAATCCGATGCAAGCAAGATAAGTCCTATTCTTAATATTGGAAAGAATGGGGTCACTGAAACTTTGATCGAAGAACTGAACAAACAGATAAAAGCTAACAGGCTTGTAAAGGTCAAGGTCCTCAAGAGCGCAGAGGAAGGAAAGGATTTGAAAACTATCGCAGACGAGCTTGCCGAAGCTACAAGATCCACACTGATCGACGTACGCGGCAGGACGGTCGTGCTGTACAGGTAATGATTTTGGGGAGTAGGCGTACTTGATTAGAGGTACTTGATTAGAGGTGCTTGATTATAGTGCCACCCGACATAAATACTTAATTTGCGGCACTTGATTACCGGTACTTTATTGGAGCTGTTTAGCTCGATTGGAGCCGTTTAAGTTGAAGTTCTTGAGTAACAGTTATAATTAATCCCCAAGTAGCATAATCGAGAGCACTCAATTATTGAGAGTACTCAAGTAGCCGAAGTATGCCTCCTTTAACCTCCGCCCTGAAATCTCGTTTTCTCGGGTTGTTTTACAGGCGAGCATTTCGCTTCTAGTGACAAAAAGCTTTCTTATCTTTAATAACGAAGAACAAAGTTTTTCTGTAGAAGTGTCTGTAATAGTTAAGGTTCGTAAGTGTGGGCCTGTTTAAGTATGCATTATTATGTGACATTATTATATATTTCCTCAGTATTATGTAATAACTTGTATCGAAAAACAATTAGCTGTAAAAGTTTATTCGTATACAAGCCCGCAGTATCTCACTATTTGAGGTTGATTTTCACCTCTGTATGTAAAAATTAACGAATAAACGTATTAAGATCATCATGTAAGCACTAAAGTGTCTGAAACCCCTGAGACGGTTGAGCTGGGATACTTCTGCTTTCCTTTTATTTTCATATACAGCGGGGCAGATCGCACCCACCATCCGGAGAGATTATTATGCTTGAAGATGAGTATCAACTTGACTTTTTCAAAAACAACGGTTTCGTCCGGAATCAGTGCCAGAAATGTGGCAAATTCTTCTGGACACGTGACCCTGAAAGAAGTACGTGCGGAGATGCGCCCTGTGATCCTTATTCCTTTATCGGAAGCCCTGTCTTTTCCAGGGAATTCAATATTTCAGAGATGCGCGAATACTACCTTTCCTTCTTTGAAGCAAGAGGGCATACAAGGATTGATCGCTATCCTGTGGTAGCCCGCTGGAGAGACGACATTTACCTGACCATTGCTTCAATTGCAGATTTCCAGCCCTTTGTAACTTCAGGGCAGGTTCCTCCTCCTGCAAACCCTCTTACGATTTCCCAGCCCTGCATCAGGTTAAACGACCTGGATTCGGTGGGCAGGAGCGGCCGCCACCTGACAAATTTTGAAATGATGGCGCACCACGCTTTCAACAAAAGGAACAACGAGATTTACTGGAAGGAACACACCCTGGAACTCTGCGACGAGCTCCTGAACTCTCTCAAGGTAGACCCCTTTGCCGTAACCTACAAAGAAGAACCCTGGGCAGGCGGGGGAAATGCCGGCCCCTGTGTTGAGGTCATCGTACACGGGCTTGAGCTTGCAACCCTTGTTTTCATGGACCTGAAGACCGACAAAAAAGGAGATATCATGATCAAGGGCGAGGCCTATTCAAAGATGGACAACTACATCGTGGATACCGGCTATGGTCTTGAGCGTTTTGTCTGGGCTTCAAAAGGTTCTCCTACGATTTATGATGCGCTTTTCCCCGGCATAGTAAACGAGCTCATGGGGCTTGCCGGACTTGAACACGAACTGAATAACACCGAGTATGCAAACATCCTGGCTCAGAACGCCCGGCTTGCAGGGTTTATGGATGTCAGCGAAAAAGCAAACCTGTTAGAACTCAGGAAAAAGGTCGCTTCAAGCATCGGGATGACCGTGGATAAACTCTCGACTATCATGGAACCCGTAGAAAAGGTCTATGCAATCACCGACCACACTCGCTGTCTCACCTTCATGCTCGGGGACGGAATCATTCCTTCCAACGTCAAAGCAGGGTACCTGGCACGCCTTGTCCTGAGAAGGACACTGCGCATGATGAAAGACCTTGATATCAGGATTCCCCTCTCCGAAATCGTGGATATGCACATAAGGAACATGCCCGAGTACCCCGAGTTCAGGGCAAATTTCCGCGTCATTCAGGACATCCTGGAATCCGAAGAGGAAAAGTTCAACGCTACCATGGAGAGGGGGCGCAGAATCATCCAGAAATCGGCGTCCCATTTCAAGAAGACCGGGGAAAAAATTCCTCTGTCCCAGTTAACCGAACTCTACGATTCACACGGAATCCCTCCCGAGATGGCAAAAGAAGTTGCAGCCGAGATCGGGGTAGGGGTGGAGTTCCCTGACAATTTCTATTCCATTATTGGAGAACTGCACAACAAGGCCGAAGAAAAGGAAGAAGAAGTAATTCCTTTTGCAGAAAGGCTCAAACACCTCCCGAAGACCAAACGCCGCTTCTATGACGAGCCCACCCGTCTGGAGTTCGAGGCGGTTGTCCTTGACGTGTTTGACAACCATATTGTGCTGGACAACACCTTCTTCTATGCGGAAGGCGGAGGGCAACCTGCAGATATCGGAACCATTACTGTCGGAGATATTGTTTATAAGGTGGTTGACGTCCAGGTCTATGAAGGTGTAATCATACACACAGTTGACATTCCGGATGGGGAACTTGAGATCACCAAAGGCGATATTATCACCGGAAAGGTCGATGAAAGGCGCAGGATGACCCTTGCAAGGCACCACACAGCAACTCATATTGTAAACGATGCAGCCAGAAAAGTTCTCGGAAAACACATCTGGCAGGCTGGGGCCCAGAAGTTTGAGGACCACTCCAGGCTCGACCTTTCTCACTACAAGCATATCTCCCCTGAAGAGCTGAAGCAGATCGAGCTTCTCGCAAACCTCACGGTTATGGAAAATAAGCGTGTGGTTACGGAATGGATGCCGAGGACTGAAGCCGAGCAGGTATACGGTTTCGGGCTCTATCAGGGTGGAGTGCCCCCAGGAGAGAAGATAAGGATTGTAAAGGTCGGAGACGACGTGGAAGCCTGCGGTGGGACCCACTGCCTGAGCACAGGTGTTATCGGCCCTATCAAAATCCTTAAAACCGAGAGGATTCAGGACGGGGTGGAAAGGATCGAGTTTGCAGCCGGAACCGCAGCCGTGCGTGCCATGCAGAAAATGGAAACTCTCCTTGTTGATTCTGCAAAGACCCTGAGCGTGCCTCCGGAACACCTTCCTGTAAGTGTGGAACGTTTCTTCGGGGAATGGAAAGACCTCAAGAAGGAAAACGAAAGGCTCAAAGAGGAACTTGCCAGGTCCAGGGTTTACAGGATGCTCGGGGATGCTTCTGAGCTTGCAGGCTTCAGGGTTATTTCCGAACAGGTTCCCGGAGCCGACTCCCTTGAACTCCATAAGATAGCTACCGAACTCCTGAAGCAGGAAAACGTAATTGCCCTTCTTGCAAGCGATGTCGAAGGTGTTAAGCTTGTGGCGTCTGCCGGAGAAAAAGCCATAGGATGCGGAATTAATGCCGGAAACCTTGTCCGTGAGATGTCAAAGATTGTAGGTGGAGGCGGAGGCGGAAAGCCAGCCCTTGCAATGGGCGGCGGAACTGACCCCACAAGGATTCAGGACGCTCTTGCCAGAGGGCTTGAGCTCGTAAAAGAGGCATGCGGGGAAGCCTGAGAACTCGCATAAAGTTTGAGAAAATTGCGTAAGGCTGGAAAGCCAAGCAGATCCTCAGGTCGAATGGGTTCGGTTAAGAATGGCTCAACAAAAAGGTTGAGCCTGGAACCAAAACAAAAACCAGCACCGGGTTTTAAGGCCCGGTTCTTTTATCCTTTTTATCTTTTTATGCCTTTTTTTATACCTTAAAGAGCACTTCACAGAGGATTGCCGTTCCATCTTTTACAAAGAGGTGTATGGTTTTCTTTCCTTCAAGTCCTTTTTCGATTTCATTTCGCACTTCCCAGTAGTCCTCGGGGTTTACGCCTGCCCGGAGCACGACACTTCCAACGTTCCTGCCTTTCAGGAATTTGTTAATCTCCTTTGGCTCAAAGGGGCAGACCTTCAGGACCAGGTAGTGATTTTTGATCATGGACTGCTTTATCAGGGCATCAGAGGTCAGTAAAAGCCTCTTTTTGTCAACCCTGAAAAGTTCGAAAGCCCCGACAATCGGGCCTGCCATATGCATCATGGACTCCACAAGTTCAGGCAGCAGCCCTGCTGCAACAACCGAGGGTTCGGGTTCATAGGCGCAGAGTTTCATCTTTCCCGTTTCCCTTATCTGCGGAAGCGGTATATTTTTTGAGACCAGCCCTTCACCTGCGGGAAGAGCCACAGCAAGCCGGTCATACTGCTTTAACCCGCCGAAGTAAAGAGTCAGGCGGTTGAGCTGCCCGTCCAGGGAAATATACTCTTTTTCGCAATCAAAAGGAATCCTTTCCGGCGGCATCTGGGGCGGGGCTTCGAAGGCGAAGTTTTTTGTCTTTTCCCCATAGGCCGAAAGCACATTCGGGATTCCCGGCTCAAGGCTTGAGACATGCCTCTCATCCTCTTCTGCCGGGCGGAAGGGGTCAGAAAAAACCACATCCACTGCCGGGATCTGTTCGATAACTTTCGGGTCAAGGGCGTCTCCGCAGATGAATTTTACATTGTCAAGCCCGTACATCTCGCAGTTCTGTTTTGCATACTCGATTTTCTTCGGGTCGATTTCCACCGCATAAACGAACTCGCACTGCTGTGCAAAAAAAACAGTTTGCCCTCCTATCCCGCAGCTAATATCAGCAAGAGTCTTACATCTCAGGCGCTGTGCTCTGTAGCGGGCAATAGGCTCAGGAGTTGCAAAGCGCACGCTTTCCTTATCCCCATGCAGGGGTTTTTCAAATTGTTTTCTCCGTGCCACGTCGATCAGGGAATTAGTAGGAATTTTATGGGATTTAAAGGCAACTGAAAAAGACGGTCGTATAGCTTCGAGAATCCATACCCTGCTTTAGCGAGCATTGATCTCGAACCCGATAAGCCTGATTTTAACGTTCTATCTTCAACTGACCCGGGGTAGTAAACATCGAATTAAAAATTATAAAGAGGTAAAAATAATTCAAAACTTGTAAAGGTAGTTAGAATAGGTAAATCTCAACTTAAGTCTTCCACTTCTCCATCTGGCCTTCCCGCCATTTCTCGATCGCTTTCCAGATAGGCAGAGGATCGATCCCATGGGTTTTGATGTAATCCTCTCGTGTATATTCGTTCATATTGCCGTCCACGAAGCGCATTTTGGCCTGATCCGCCATCAACCTTACTCCTACCGGTACTGCTGCAGGATTAACGCATACCTCTGCACAGTATCTCCATTCTTCTCCGTCGCCTTCCTGCTCTATCCTGAAAGGTTTTCCACAGTTTGGACAGACCCCTATCATTTCCTGACCCTCTTTACCATCCATACTTTTCCCTCTTGTGGCTGAAAAAATGCCAGCCATTCTAATTATCCCTATGGTATTATATATTCATGTTTATATATCCTTTCTGTCCATATTCCGGATTCTTGTTTTGCCTCAATTCCTGTTCCGGCGGATTTTGCTTGCGAATAGCACCTGTATGGCATCAAAGCTCCGGGTCTCTATACTGGTTCTTCACGGATCGGGGCAGGGGTTGAAATGTACAAATTCTGAAGTCATTTTTCAGGGGATCATATCTCTAATATCTACATAAAACGGGCTGAAAGCTGGAAGGTTCCCTTCGAACGATCTGGCAAACACATTCCAGGTTTCAGTCTGTGGTTTTAGCTTTTTTATTACTGCAAGAAAAGCGTCTTCAGGATCTGTCATGGCCATTAGAAAATCCTGTCTTCTGTCAATTGAGATATTATTCAAATGCTTGAGAAGCGCCAGCATGGCATCAGGCTGCTTCTTATTGAATGCGTAGTCAACAATATAATATACTTTGAAATGCTCCCCTTCAGCTGGAAACTTCGGTACTTTCGTAACATGGCTCAAAGCTTCAAAAACTGATTTCATTACCTTCATTGCTGCCGGCTCTCTCGCATAATATAAATTAGCCAGTTTTGAGCTATCCCACAAACCGGCACAGGCTGCAATTTTATTATTTTTGTCTCGGACTATCCAGAAGTTCTCAGGTCCGTATGAAGGAACTAATTTCAAATGCGACTCAAAAGTTTGGCCCTTAAACGGCATGAAATGAACAAATCCTGAGTTATACTCATTAATAAGGGCGACCGCATCATCAATTTTCTTTGTATCAACAGGTTTTATCGAATATTCTGGAGGCACATCCATTTTCTTATAAGTCGATATCACTGGAAATTTGATACCCCTCATCTCGGAGTATCCCATCTTCTCAAACAAGGCTCGAGAGGCTTTGTTTGGCTCGTATATATAACAGTAAGCGTAGACTGCCTCCGTTTCCTGAGCTTTTTTCTCCGCCTCCTTAATTAGATTCGTTGCAATTCCTGCTCTTTGAAAAGCAGGATCAACCATTACTTCAGTTATGTATGCACACTTTTCTTTCTGTTCTGGTGTTGTTTTTAAAGTCAAACCAATCCAGCCAGCAACTTTCCCGTCCTTTTCTGCCACAAGCACGTTCCAGTTATCGTACATTTTATAACGGGCAATGATATCCTTCTTATCCACGCCCATTGCACAGTTTTCATCCCCTTGCGGACAGAGCCTTTCTATTTCAAGCATTCTTTGATTGTCGCCCTCATTAAAAGGTCTGATCGAAATCATACTCTTTCACACCCTCCCTTGGCTATTTTTCTTCCCCCACCCCACTAATTACGTTTTTTAATTATTAATTGTGAAGTTTATTTACTTTTGTTTCCAACTTTTACTGCTTAGCTGCCCCTGGACTTCTGCATTGTTTCACGCTATTCGCAGGTAAAATCCGTGAAAAAAGAAATTAATTCTAATAATGAAGGAAACCCGATAGAGTTTCCGTCCATTTTTCGCTGAAGCTGCTCCTCTACCGGGTCTTTTTTAGTTGATCAAATTGAAAAAAAGCATGATTCCCCCCGGACAGCGAAGAAACGAACTTCCAGAACTCGGTTTGTGGCCGTACTTTTCGGTTTAAAGAATCTCCACTGTCTGCATCGTCATCAGCTCTTTTCCTACAATTTCCCGCAGCTTCGGAACCAGAGCCCGGATTTTTTCTTCGCTGTCAACCGCCTCCACAACTACCGGGAGGTCATAGCTCAGGTTCAGGATCTTCAGGGTATGGATCTTCCCGTCCTCCCCGTAACCTTCAATTCCTCTGAGCAGTGTTGCACCGCCGATGCCGGAATCGCGCAAAAGTTCAAGGACTGCTTCGTGGACGGATTTGCCGTGGTAGGTTGCGTTTTGTTTCAGGTAGATACGGAGAAGTGCGGATTGCATTGTTTAAACCTCATGTGAATTTTTTGAAAAAATTGATTTTTTATTCTCCGGGGCAGGATATAAATTTGACCGGAACAGGCCCTGAATTCTCAAAAAAGGAACCTGAATGCCAGGCTCTGTTGCGCCAATGGTTTTAAAAGAAAATATAATGGAGGGAGGTTTGAATTATTCTCCCTTTATTATCCTTGCAATATCGTCTCCGACATCGGAGGTGGTATTCTTGCCGCCCATGTCATAGGTTTTGACCTTGCCGTCCAGGATGTTTTTCTGGATTGCATTGACGATGGTGTCGGCAGCTTCCTTTTCTCCAAGCTGTTCTATGAGCATGGCGCCTGCCCAGATTGTGGCAATCGGGTTGACCTTGTTCTGGCCCTTGTATTTCGGGGCTGAACCGTGGATGGGCTCGAACATGCTTGTGCCTTTCGGGTTGATATTTCCGCCGGGGGCAAGGCCGAGGCCGCCCTGGATCATGGCTCCGAGGTCGGTAATAATGTCTCCGAACATGTTCGGGGTTACGACCACATCGAACCATTCGGGGTTTTTCACAAACCACATTGTGATGGCGTCAACGAAGTTGAAGTCCGTGGTAACGTCCGGGTGGGCTGCGGCAACTGCGTTGAACTCTTCTCTCCAGAAGCCGTAGATGTCGGAAAGGACGTTTGCCTTATCAACCGATGAGACGTGTTTCTTCCGGTTTTCGGAAAGGTCAAAGGCGTACTCGATAACCCGCTTTGTGCCTTCTTTGGAGATAAGGCCGATCTGGTAGCCTATTTCTTCGCTGTCGGTCTCGATGTCCAGGCCGAATTTTGCGGAGTAGAGGGTTCTTTTGACTTCGAGCAGGTCTTTGCTCTCTCCTTTCTTTGCCCTGCCGCCGATTCCTATGTAGAAGTCCTCGGTATTTTCCCTGACCACGACAAAGTCGATGTCTTTTGCCGTCTTGTCCTTTATAGGGGTCCAGACTCCTTCGAGGAGTTTTATCGGGCGCAGGTTGATGTACTGGTCAAAGTAAAAGCGTGCAGTTAATAAGATTCCCTTTTCAAGAACCCCGGGGGCAATCCTGGGGTCTCCGATGGAGCCAAGGTAAATGGCAGGGTAGCCTGATAATTCCTTTAAGGTCTCTTCTGAGATCAGCTCCCCCGTTTCCAGGTAGTGATCTGCTCCATGCGGGTATTCAATCCATTCTACATCAAAACCGAATCTCTCGCCTGCGGCATCTATTACTTTTTTGCCTTCGGCGATGATTTCTGGGCCTATCCCGTCACCGGGGAGGACCGGAACCTTATACTGCGTCATGTTAATACTCCTATCAAATTTAGAGGCAAAACTGCCTTCTTACTGCGAGATGTTAAACGTGGATCAGGACTGTCTCCGGACAGTTTTCCTGTTTTTCAGCGTTCAGAGACCAGTTTCCGGGCATACTCTACGAGCCCTCCCTCATCCACGATCTCGCGAACGAAATCCGGGAGGGGGGTTGCCTGATAGGTCTCTCCTTTTGTTATGTTTTGAATGACCCCTGTTGAAAGGTCCACTTCAAGTTCGTCTCCGTCGTCGATCCTGTCCGTGTCCGGGCATTCAAGGACCGGGACCCCGATGTTGATCGCGTTTCTGAAAAAGATCCTTGCGAAAGACTTTGCGATCACACAGGATACCTTTGACCCTTTAAGGGCAAGAGGGGCGTGTTCGCGCGAGGATCCGCAGCCGAAATTGCTTCCTGCGACCACAATGTCATTTTCGTGAACTTTTTTTGCAAAATCAGGGCGTACGCCTTCAAAAGTATACTTAGCAAGCTCACCCGGGGTATTGAAAATAAGGTACCTTCCGGGAATTACTGCATCCGTATCCACGTCATCTCCGAATTTCCAGGCTCTTCCTTTCATGAAATCACCAGTAATTTGCTGTAATTAAATGCTGTTGTATTGTTGATATAATGCTCACAGCCTGTAACTCAGCTAAACTCACAGGGTTGAAGTATCACAGGTAATATTTAAATTATTTTCCTACAGGGGATTTTTTTGCAAAAATACCTTCTGTTTATTAATTTCTAAAACTCACTAAATATTATAAGCAAAAATTGAGAGACAAGATAAACTAAATCGTAGATTTTTTGTCAATTTAAAAATAGTATAATTTTATATTAAAATAGTATATTTTAAATTAAAATAGTATGTTTTATATTAAAATAGTATATTTTAAATTAAAAATAGTATTTTTGGTGGTTAGCAGTTACGACAACGTAAAGAGTGGGTACAAGCTCGTAATACAAATCGAGATGGATGGGTGAAGCGATCATTTTACTTCAACAACTTCCTTAATTTAGTATAAATTCCGGAATCGAACGATTAATTCTTACGCTTTTGTATCATCAAAATTGGAGAAAATATGGAATGAGAAAAAATCTGAGAAATTCTGGCATTGATATTGTTGGGAACGTGCCTTTTGGAACGCACTTCTGCCAGTTCTATCAGACAAAAGAAGATTTGATGGACACGCTTATTCCCTATTTTAAAGCAGGACTGGAAAGTAACGAATTTTGCATGTGGGTTACATCGCAACCTCTAGAAGTAGAAAAGGCAAAAGAAGCACTTAGAAAATCTGTTCCTGATCTTGATATTTATCTGGAGAAAGGGCAAATCGAAATTATTCCCTATACATGCTGGTATTTAAGAGAAGGTGTTTTCGATTCGGGAAGGGTCTTAAACAGCTACGTTGAAAAACTTGATCAGGCCCTGGCAAATGGATACGATGGTTTGAGGTTGAGTGAAAACACTTTTTGGGTGGGAAACAAGGATTGGAATAATTTTGTCAACCATGAGAAAGAAATAGACAGAATCATCAGCAACTATCATATGATAGCTCTCTCCACTTACCCCCTTGACAGGTGCAGCGCAACTGAGATTGTTGAAGTAGTCTCCAGCCATCAATTTTCTTTGATCAAAAAGGAAGGAAAATGGGAAAGGGAAGATAATTTTGGGAGGAAGAAAGCTGAAGAAGCAGCTGTTCGAGCTGCAGGGGATTGGGAACAAACTTTTGATTCCATACCAGACCTGATAGCTATACTTGATACCGAATATCAAATTGTTCGTGCAAACAGAGCTATGGCGGTAAAATTAGGAGTGACGCCAGAAGAGTGCATTGGACAGACTTGCTATCGGATTATTCATGGGAAGAGCAAACCTCCCACTTCCTGCCCTCACCGGCAGTTGCTTAAGGACGGGGTTGAACATACCGCAGAGGTTTGCGAGGATTGTCTTGGTGGTTATTTCATAGTGAGCGTCTCGCCACTATATGATTCTAAAGGAAAACTCACCGGGAGTATTCATGTAGCCCGTGACATCAATGAACGCAAACAAGAAGAGCATCGAATACACAGATATAACCGTGTCCTTGGGGAAATTAACAGAATCTTCAGCAATGTGGTGCAGGCAAAAACAGAAAAAGAATTGGGAAATGCATGTCTGTCTGTAGCCCTGGAAATGACCGGCAGCCAGATTGGTTTCATTGGTGAACTAGGCACCGACGGGATATTGCACGATATTGCAACCAGCGAATCGGGATGGGATCAGTGCCTTATGTACGACAAGACAGGACATCGCTACCGCCCGGGCGATCTTGTTGTACATGGCTTGTACGGCAGTGTCGTCAACAGTGGAAAAAGCTTTTTTACCAACGATCCTCCCTCACATTTCGATAGTATCGGCGTGCCGAAAGGTCATCCACCGCTTGTGTCATTTCTCGGCGTGCCCCTTGTCCAGGACGGGAAAACGATAGGCGTGCTTGCAGTCGCAAACCGTGAAGGAGGTTACAGCTGCGAGCAGCAGGAAGATCTGGAAGCTATTGCACCTGCGGTGACGCAGGCTCTGCAGAGAAAAAAGGCGGAACAGGAGCGAAAGCGGGCTGAAGAAGCGTTGATCAGGAGAGAAAATGAGTTTAGAACATTGGCTGAAAATTCCCCTGACATGATTGCCCGCTTTGATAGACAAAATCGCCATATATATGTTAATCCGGCAGCTGCGGAGGTTTACGGTCTTTCTCAAGAAGAAATTATCGGGAAAACTCATAGTGAACTGGGAAGAAACCCAAAGCATGTAAAGTTCTGGGAAAAACATAATGAGAAAGTTTTTGACACAGGAAACCCCGAAACAATGGAATTCCATTATACGTCGTCTCAAGGAAAAGAATACCACTTTAATACACGAATAGTACCCGAGTTCATTAATGGCAAAGTGACTTCCGTTCTTGCTATTTCCCGTGACATAACCGATATTAAGGAAGCAGAAGCTAAGTTGAAAGAAACACTCGATAATTTAGAAAACCTGATTAAAGAACGGACAACACAGCTCGAGAAAGCTTATAATTTGTTGAAGGAAAACGAAAAAGGTCTTGCTGAAGCTCAAAGAATGGCACACCTGGGAAATTGGGACTGGAATCTTGTGACTGGCGAAATACACTGTTCCGATGAATTATATCGTATTTTTGGACTTAATCCTCAAGAATTCAGCGCAACCTACAGTGAAGCTTTAAGTTACATACATCAGGATGATCGAAACTCTGTAAACAGTGCCGTTAAAAAAGCCTTAGATGGAAAGCCCTGTAGCATTGATTTTAGAATAATTTTAGCTGACGAAACAGAGCGTATAGTCCATACACAAGGTGAAGTTGTTTGTGATGAGAAAAATGCCCCTGTTCGAATAAAGGGAATAGTTCAGGATATTACGGAACGTAAAAGAGCAGAAGAGAAAATTCAGATACTTGCAAATGCTGTAGAGTCATCGGACGATGCAATTATAACCAAGTCTCTCGATGGTATTATTACTAGTTGGAATAAGGGCGCAGAGAAGGTTTATGGTTATTCGGCTGAAGAAGTTCTGGGTAAGCCTATTTCTATTCTGGAGCCACCCCTTTTTGGCGGAGAAATGAAAAAATTAACTGAGATGGTTATACAGGGAGAAAGGGTCTACCATCATGAGACTGTGCGGTTAAGAAAGGACGGTACGAGAATATCTGTTTCAATGACCCTTTCCCCGGTTTTTGACATTCATGGAAACTTGACTGCTATCTCGGCTATTACCAGAGATATAACCGAAAGCAAAAGAGCAGAAGATAAACTTCGGGAAAGTGAGGAAAAATACCGCAACATCGTAGAGACAGCCAACGAAGGTGTACTAATAATTGATGATAAGGCCGTGATCACCTACGCTAATAAAAAAATGACTGATATGTCCGGATATAGTCTGGGAGAAGGTATTGGAAGACCCATATGGGACTTCATCAGTGAAGGAAGTAAGGCTATCGCCAAAATGAATCTGGAAAAGAGGCGGCAGGGTGCCAATGGAAGCTATGAATTGAAATTAATAAGTGGGGATGGCTCACCCTTATGGGTACTTATAAACGCTAAATCCCTTTTTGATAAGGATGGCAAGTTTGCAGGCTCTCTGAGCATGCTTACTGACGTCACCAAGCGAAAAGAAGCTGAAGAGACTCTTGCAAATCTCGAGATTGCCCGCAAAAAGGAAATCCACCACAGAATTAAGAATAACCTGCAGGTAATTTCTTCCCTGCTGGATCTGCAGGCTGAAAAGTTCAATAACAGAGAGGATATTAAGGATTCAGAAGTTCTGGAAGCCTTCAGGGAAAGTCAGGACAGAGTAATATCTATGGCTCTTATCCATGAGGAACTGTACAAAGGTGGAGAGTTCGATACACTTGACTTTTCGTCTTACATTGAGGAACTCACTGAGACTCTTTTCCTGACATACAGGCTTGGAAATACCGACATCAGCTTAAACATGGATCTGGAAGAAAACATTTTCTTTGATATGGATACTGCAGTCCCGTTAGGGATAATCATTAGTGAACTTGTTTCCAATTCCTTCAAGTATGCATTTCAAGGGAGAAATAGAGGAGAAATCCGAATCAAACTCCATAGAGCAGAAAAAGGAAAGTGTATAGACAGTGGAGAAAAAAGCAAAAATGAAGATTGTAAGAGTAACAATTTTACTCTAACCGTTTCAGATAATGGCGTGGGCATTCCTGAAAACTTTGATATTGAAGACCTTGATACTCTTGGGTTTCAGTTAATAACTTCCCTTATAGATCAGTTAGATGGGACACTTGAACTGAAAAGGAACAATGGGACAGAGTTTACTGTAAGGTTCAAAGTAAGAGATATAAATGAATAAGCATCGGCGACAGACCAATAAAATTAGCTTAATATACCTCATTTATATTTGATTCAGATAAGATTTGTAAGAAACCCATTTTTTTGATCCGGTTTATCCTGAATAATGTGAAAAAGTTATTTTGATCGTTGAACTGTCATTTCTTCCTTTTTTCTCTCTTCAGGGTTCAAGAGCGCTAGGCTCTCCTCCCCCGTGCCAGCTCCTTCTCGGACGGACGCGCACAATATGGACAGATTCGGAGTGATCGTCCACTATCAATGCAGCTCCCTTTTCGCTCCCCATTTTCTTAAGGTATGTCCTGAGGCTTTCCTGCATATAAAGGGGCCTGGAGCTTTCAAGGGCAAGGATATCGTCACTTGAGGTGAGGCGGTGGCAGATCAGCAGGTCACTCTGCGAGACAACATCAGGGTGAAGGCTTGCAGGCCGCTGGGTTGCCAGTACCATGGAGATCCCGGGCTGCCTGCCCTGCCTGAGGCAGCGATTGATGAGTACCTCCGAAGCCAGGCTTTCTTTCCCCGCAGGCACGAAGATATGAGCCTCATCGATGAAAAGCCAGGCCATAGGGAACTCTTCTCCTTCCGGCTTTTCTCCCATCTGCTTTTTTTCGTAGACTCTTCTTGCCTCAAGCCTCTCTGCATAAAGCCTGCCCGCAAGAATCGATACTGCCGCAGCACAAACGTTTTCGTTTTCAAGGGGGCTCACATCAAGGACTGTTGTCCTACCTCCTGATATCAGTTCTGATAGCTGTGTCCCTTCCTTTGAGAACAGCCCCCAGGCTTTCACAGCCCTGAAATAGTTTTCCGCAGCCCCTTTAGTTATCGGGTCCGAACGTGTGTCCCGGAAGATCTCGCTGATAATGTCTTCAAAAGAATATGGGTCGCCTTTTTCCCGGAGGGATTCAATAGTCCTTACGAGCAGAATTCCAAGAGGAGAAACCTCTTCAATCCTGAGAACCCTGCACCACTGGCTTCCGGATAGGTCCCGGATCGAAATCGAAAAGGGCTTTACCTCTATATTTCGTTTCTTATAGGCTTCCACCTTTCCTGCTGGCACGAAAACCTCGATTTCGAGGCCCTTGGGGGCAAGGTCCCAGCTTTTCAGTCTTCCTGCTTCGGAAGCATTCGGGTAGCTCATTGTCCAGAAAATTCCCATTGTATCAATGATAAGGAAGGCAAGTTTGCTCTTGATGGCAGGAGGGAGAAAGGCAAGTTCTTCCAGCATACACCCCATCGTATAGGACTTTCCGTATCCTCTTTTTCCGCAGATCAAAACAGCATGGGGTTTAAGGGCATCCAGATAAACGGCAGCTCCCCTCGAATGGTCAAGTGCCATATAGTTTCCAAGAAACAGGAGTCCTTTTCCATTATTTTCTTCGTTCCCAAGCACTCGCAGTGTCCCACTGAATTTTCCCCCGAAAGCGGGTCTGCACTCTTTATTCTTTTCTTCAGGCATCCTGATAATATCGGATCGAACACTATTTAAAATAATTTACTTATTTTTAAATTAAATAAAAGTATTGAAACCGAGTAATCTGAATCTGAGTTTTAATTTCATCCGGGTTTCAACCAGGAAAGAAACTATTTTATCTTAACAAGAGCCTGAATTAAATTGTGGTAGGCAGTGCATTCAAAGGACTAACTCTCATATCAATCTATAAAAGTAGGGTTATCCGGGCCTCAGGGATATAGATCCCAGGGCTGTTATTGACTTGCAATGTCAGTAGGCATATCTATCCGCGAAAGAGGTAGAATTCGATGAATATACTGGTAGTTCTTGGGCATCCAAATAAAGGCAGTTTTAATCATGCAATTGCAAATACGGTTGTAGAAACCCTGTTAAATAACGGACATGAAGTATTTTTCCATGATCTGCATGAAGAAAACTTTGATCCGATAATTACAAGTCAGGAAATTCCCAAAGGTGCCTCTTTAGAAAGAGTAATAGAAGAACATTGTAATGAAATTAGTAAGGCAGAAGGAATTGTTATAGTTCATCCCAACTGGTGGGGGCAGCCACCTGCAGTTTTAAAAGGATGGGTAGATCGGGTACTGCGTCCGGGAGTAGCATACGAATTTAAGGAAGGAGACAATGGAGAAGGAATACCGGTAGGACTATTAAAAGCAGAAACAGTTTTAATTTTCAATACATCAAATACCCCGACAGAAAGAGAACTGCAAGTATTTGGTGATCCGCTTGAAATACTCTGGAAAAACTGTATTTTCGATTTTTGTGGAGTAAAAAACTTTTACAGAAGAATGTTTGGAGTTATAGTTACCAGCAAGCTTGAAGAACGGCAAGCCTGGTTAACAGAAGTGGGAAAAATAGTAAACACATATTTCCCTGCATGAATCTTCATATAAAATGTTTAACACGCCAACATAATTCTTTTAATATCTTATTTTTCAGGAAATGCTCAGGTCTTAAAGAAAAATCCTATGCATGTTTTGTCTGAATAGAAATATTTATCTGTCAGAAAAATAACAATAAGTCTTACAGGCTTTATACTTGAGTCTGCGCCAGTATCAAACTGGTAATTTTGTCAGAATCTTTAAGTCGGCTCCAAGAATATGCGGGAGAAAGCTTGCAGTCTGACAGATTTTACTTAAGGGGAGTCATAGATTCATAGATTCATAGATTCATAGATTCATAGATTCATAGTTCATAGATTCATAGATTCATAGATTCATAGATTCATAGATTCATAGATTCATAGATTCATAGATTCATAGATTCATAGTTCATAGATTCATAGTTCATAGATTCATAGATTCATAGTTCATAGATTCATAGTTCATAGATTCATAGTTCATAGATTCATAGTTCATAGATTCATAGTTCATAGATTCATAGTTCATAACATAAAACGCTACATCCGGTCCCGGGCAAAGGCTCTGAAAACGGGTTTACTGCCTTGAGACGAATCAGTCTGACGTCTATGCCAGTCTGATGTCTATGTAATAGTCGTATGTTTGTTATAATCTGGTGGTGGGTAGTGTGGATTCTCTTCAGAAAGCTACGCTAATAGACTTGCTTTTGAGGTCGGATAAACGAAGAAAAATTCTGCTTTTTCTCAGGGAAGGATCAAAAAATATTGAAGAAATCACAGGGTTTCTGTGCTCTTCCTGTATCGCAGTTCTACCTCAGATTAAAAGACTCACAGAAAAGGGGCTGGTTGAGCAGGAAGATAAAAATTACAAACTTTCCACGGTTGGATTGATAATCACTGAAAAGATGGCTTCTCTTACGGGAACTTTCGAGGTCTTCGAAAACAACCTTGATTACTGGGGGCAAAAAGACCTGACCGGGATTCCTTCCTTTTTGCGTTTGAAACTCGGAAAGTTAGCCCGGTCCAGGGTGATAGAGCCCCCGCTTAACAGGATGTTTGAGCCACCGGAAGAATTCGTAGATTCTCTCAAAAAATCTGCCGAAATCATGTATTTTTCTTCGTTTCTCCAGCCATCTTTTTCAGGTTTTGACCCGGATTTTTTGAAGAGAAAAACAGATTCTACTTTCGTTTTCACAAAAAACTTTTTCGAAAGAATTCTCAGTCTTCCCTCCGGGGAAACCATTGATTTAATGCTGGCGGACAATTCAAACCTCTTTCTATACGGAGGGACTTCGTCCGTAGTCTCACTTACCGTAACCGAGAGGTTCATGGCCTTAATGCTTCCCAATAAAAAAGGGATACTTGACCGAAACTTCCTGATAAGTTTCGACAGTGAGGCAATAGAATGGGGGAAAGAACTTTTCACGTACTATAGGGATCTTTCTAGAAAAGTCTCAGGAGATGAAGTTAATTCCCTGATCTCAGAAAGAATCCCGGTATGTAAGAAATCCTGATCCACAGAAACCTTCCGATAGTGAAAAGAATGTTTTTACAGACCAGGACTATTGGGAAAGAAAGATAAATTTGGGGAAAACGGAAAAAATCAGGGCTTGAAAGCCTATTTCAAGCCTGAAAGTAGGACAAAAAATATGAGTTTTGAAAGCTTCTGAAGATTTCAATGTTTCCAGAATACTTCAGTAGCTCCAGAATATTTCGGTAGCTTCAGGATATTATTTTGTCCAGCTGGTTTGTCCTGGCTGCTTCTTTGATTTCCTGAGCTATTCTCCGTCCGGTCGAGAGGTCTTCCTGAATCAGGTCCGCATAGGGAGAGCCTGAAATATAAAGATTTGTCCCTGCCACGATCCGGGCGGAAATCTCAAAAACCTTGATTTCAAGGGAGTCCGTGAAAACAGTTTCAAGGCAGAAGGCTCCTATCATCCCGCCAAAAAGCCCGAGGGACTCTTCAACCACTCTTTCTCCAAGAGAGAAGATCAGGGGCAGGAGGGATTCTCTTGCGACAAGAGGGACGTTTCCTGTAACTACATATGTCGGGCGGATCCCGGCTTCTATGAGTTCTCTGGGAGAGCCGAGTCTGAAGATTTCGTCGGCATTGGATTCTACCCTGCGGTCCATGCTGAGAAGCTCAAGGCTTCCTTCACTTAAGGTATATCCTTCGTTCCGGATAGGGGAGTAGAAGTAATGCAGGTAATAGCGAGTTCCTGTAATGAACTCCTGGATGGTGTACTTCTGAGTGCGATCAACGAGTTCGTCGAATTCTTCGTAGGTTTTTGCAACGAAGAAGCCTTTTCCTCCTTTTGCCCCGTCATACTTAACCATCACAGGCCCGTTAATATCATGAGGATCATCTATTTTCCCGGGCATGTGAATGCCTGCTCCAAGCAACCATTCCCGTTCTTTGTCCCTGTCCGATTCCCACTCCAGTACAGCCCGGTTCCCGAAGGTAGGCACGGTCATCTCTGCAAAGTTCTCAGTGCCGAGGTAAGCAACAAATGAACCGTGAGGGATAATAATTACATTTTTCTTTCTGAGTTCCTCAGCCTTATTCATGATGTCGGAATAACTGTTGACAATGAGGTACTCATCGGGTTTCGCTTTGGGAAATGCCTCGTAGAATTTGGGTGGTTTGCCAACGCAGATCCCCAGAGTTCTGAAACCTTCTTTTCGAGCTCCATCAAAAATTTGAAGGCTTGAGTGAGAACAGACTGTTGCAATAGTAATATTTTCTAAATCGTAATTTTTCAGAAATTCAAGAACCTGCTGTTTTGTGATCATGATTGCTACCAGCGGAAAATTTAGATTAGAATACACAATGTTATATTTAAGGTTAAGGGCAGGCTTCTATATATAAATATAGTAGCCGATCTATAATAAACCTCAAAAATAAAACTTTATATTAAGATCGGTGTAAAGTACAGTACAGAGCATAACTTCATAAATACTGATAAGAAGGTTTTTAACTCAGGAAATACGCATGAACGGGCTTGAAGATAGAGACGGTTTATCCGAAACCGGCGGGACTCCTCTGGGGCCTGGACCCGGGGAGCAGGATAATAAGGTGCTTGTTCTCCCTGTAAACGGGGACTCAAGAAAAATTACCCAGATACTCTCCAACGAAACCTCATTGAAGATCCTTGAACTTCTCGGGAAGAAAAGCATGTCTGCAACCAATATTGCAGAAGAGTTGAATCTGCCCCTTACCACAGTCAAATATAACCTGGACTCTCTGGTCGAATCCGACCTGATTAAGGTCAAACAGATAAAATGGAGCCAGAAGGGGCGGCAGGTCAAGATCTACGAATCAGTCGAAAAACTGATTGTCCTTGTCCCTTCCAGAAGCACAATGGATAAACTCTCCATTATAAACCTGCTGCAGAAATATATCGGAGTAATAGGAGCAGCCGTCTTTGCAGCAGCAGGGATAGAGTACCTCTCAGCTTATCTGCGGGCAAAAAAGATTATCGATGCCACGGCTCCTTTGAGGATGGGGATAACTGGACCGGCAAATGAGACTTATCCGGAAGCAACAATTATGGAGACCGTTGAAACCGAAAACTTGAGCCCGGAAGCAGATAGTTATAATTCGGATTTTGACAAGGTAGTGCCGGAAGAGGAGGTAATGGAAGAGGAAGTAATGGTAGAGGAGGCAATGGATGAGACTCCCGAAACCTTTGCCGGGCAGCAGGTAGCAGACGGCGGAGGTGCGGAAAATCTGTCTTCGGGAGCGGACACTTTCCAGGGAGAAGAGGCTGGGGAAGTCCCTGCCACGGAGACTCTGGACTCAACCTCCGAACTGCCTTTGGTTCCTTCCGAAGGGTTCTCACACTTCGGAGGGCTCCATGGGCTTTATGATACCCTTTCTCTTCATCCGGGAGTCTGGTTCCTTTTCGGGTGCATCTTTGTAATATTTTTGATAATTGTAAGAGAAGTCTATTATAAGAAAAAAACCAAGTAATCAGGGATTGTATGAGAGTCGCTTTAAAACTTGCATACATAGGCACCGAGTTTCATGGGTCCCAGATTCAGCCGAATGTTGAGACCGTGGAGAAAGAACTCTTCAAGGCTCTTCGGAACCTCAGGATTATAGAAAGCCCCAAATCTGCGAGCTATACCTGTGCGGGCAGGACTGATGCAGGAGTTCACGCCCTCGGACAGGTTGTCGCTTTTGATACGGAAAAACCGAACCTGGCAATTCCCAGGGTTGTCAACTCCGAACTTCCTCCGGCCATATGGGCATGGGCTCATGCGGAAGTCCCCTACTACTTCGATGCCAGGAGAAGTGCGGTTTCCAGGCACTACCGCTACGTAATGAGCGGCAAAGATTACGACATTTCAAAGATGAGGGAAGCTTCAAAACTGTTGCTCGGAACCCATGATTTTGAAAATTTTTCCAGGTCAAACGGGGAAAAAAGTACCGTTCGTACTCTGGAAAGGATCAACGTCCGTGTAGACGGGGAACTGACAAAAATTGATGTAGTTGGCAACAGTTTTCTCTGGAACATGGTAAGAAAAATAGTGACCGCCCTCTCAATGATCGGAAATGGGGTGCGTGATAATGACTGGTTGCTCCAGATGCTGAATCCTGAGATTTATGAAGAAGGAATCGAACCGGCTCCTTCCTACGGACTAACCCTTATGGGAGTAAATTATGGAGAAAATATAGAATGGATTGAAGACGATTACTCGATCAGGCGGGCAGGTGAGCAGAACCGCAAACGCATTCTCAGGCACAGGGTAATGGCTGAGGTGCTGGAAGAGCTGATTTTCAATGAGTGAGAAATACCTTTAAAGGTGAAAAATCACCTTCCTATCTTACTCCCCCTTTTTAAACCCCTTTTACTTTACTTTATCCTTTTTCCTTCTCCAAGTTTCTACCTTTACCGTCTTTTCCTTCCTCAAGTTTCCATCTTTATTGTTCTTTCCTTTTTGCTGTTTTTTCCTTTTTGCTGTTTTTTCCTTTTTACTGTTCTTTCCTTTTTACTGTTCTTTACTCTTTCAGTTCTATGCGAAATTTTAATCCATATCCTTCTGGAAAATAGTTATTATCCGTGTGAGGCTCCTGTGTACTCTCTGCACATAAATCTCAAGAACCTTAAGTCCTGCCTTCTCCCCGTACTCAAATGCGGCCTTGTCCGAGACAACAACCGCGATGCCCCCGGGTTTCAGGACCCGGTGGATCTCTTCCAGGGCGCCGGAATATAGCTCTTCTAAGGATCCGGCAAGGATTGCTGCCGACCTTCCGTAAGGGGGGTCGGTGACAACGGCATCGATTGTAGAATCCTTTAGCGGGACCCTGCAGGCATCCCCTTCCATCAGGAGGTAGTCCAGTTCATAGGCTTCAAGGTTCATGTGAGCCCCGAGGACAAGTTTTTCCTGGGCATCGATTCCTATAACCCTTGCCCCCACAAGCCCGGCTTCTACAAGTATCCCGGCCGTGCCGCAGAAGGGGTCCAGAAAAAGCTCTTCAGGTTTTATCCCGGAAAGGTTCGTAAGGGTGCGGGCGATCCTTGGCATCAGGACACCAGGATGGAAAAATGGCTTGTTCTGGGGATTTCTGGCTTCATATGCACTCCGGTCAACCGAGGACAGAAGAGTCCCAAGTACAGCCTTTTCACTCAGGATGAGCCGGAATTCCACATCAGGGTTCCTCAGGTTTGCCCTGAACCCCGTCCTGTAGATGCAGCCTCCAATTTTCTGTTCCAGGTACTCGCACGGAAAGTCAACGTGATGTTTGATCCGTTTTGCCCTGACAACAAAACTCTCTCCTTCTTTTATGTATCCTTCAGGTTCAAAGGCTTCCGCAAGCTTCAGGACTGCATCAGGGTTGTTTTCGGTAATTCCCACAACTTTCAGGATATGGTGAGTCATTGCCAGCCTTTCGGTTATAGGGCCAGCAAGGGTTTTTTCAACATCCTCTACTCTGCCTGTGATATCCATTACAAGGCACTGGTCGACTCTTGCACGGGGCCGGAAATCAAGCCCCTCAATTTTGAGACAGGCAAGGACTTCGGCAGCTGGCAGTTCTTCGTGTTCTCCGGAGAGTTCAAAAGCGTATAGCATTGATGATCGGAAATAAGTTGATTAATATAGTTCAAAATGATCTTCGGGCAGTTCAAAATAACTCGATTTCGGGTCCTGTGCAGAATATTGAGGTCTAAATAAGGTCCAAATCGAAGTCAAAAACGGGTTACAGGTAAGAGAAAAACTGTCTTAAACGGAAGCAGCCTGTAAGAGCTCGATATATGATAATATGATATATCCGTTTGTAAGAGCTCGGTTTATGACAGGTTCGGATGTAAGAGTTCACATTTAAGATGTTTCCGAAGAGAGCTGCCTGTGAAGCAGGTATCTTTTCAAAACATCTTTTCCAGGGCTTCCCTGCCAGTCATTCCTATCTCAATTCCAAGTTCTCCGGCAAACTTCGTTAGCTCGACAACAGGGGCTTTGAGCATATCTTCGAAACTTTGCACACCTTTCACTTTTGCTGCCGTATCCCCGAGGGTCTCTGCGGCACTGACATTGAGATAGCCGCACATCAGAAAACCTTTCTCTGCCCTTATTACCAGCAGAGGATACTTCTGCATTTCAAATCGGAGGCCAAGTGCGCATCCGTTTTCAAGTGGGATCTGTTCTATGAGCATGTTTTTCTGAATAAGCTTCAAACCAGATTAACTTTTGGGCTCAGGTCAGGCTCGGTTAATTTCTTTAAGGATATTGTTGAAAAACCCTGTTCTCTGGCTGGCTTCAGCCTTTTCCCCGGACGCTTGGGTTGCGTTTTCTTCACTCCCGTTTTCCGCACTTTTGTCTTTATTCATTTCCATGCTCTGCAGTTCAGCTTTAAAAGTTTCATTTTCCGAAAGCCATATGGTAATGTTTTTTTCAGAACCGAAATTCCCTTTCAGTAAGGTCCGGTTATTTTTAAACTCGAGGCTTTTGTTGTCAAACCCTTCCGTTAATTCTACATCAAGGCCCTGCGGAAGAGTAATTGTAACGCTTGAGTTCGGAGTGCCCATCAGCCATATATCTGTTCCGGGGCCTGCCTCTTCTTTGAAACTGTAGGTTACACTGGCGCTGTTTGTAATTGCCGATTTTTTTTCAGTTCTTCCGAGGGCGTCTTTCGAGATCCGGAATTCAACGTTCTTTAATTCAACAGGATCAGAAGTCGAGTTGAGCTTTACATCAGGTTCTTCTTCTATGGATTCCTCCATTTTGCCGCTTAAAAGAACTTCCATTTTCAGGATTTCCCAGGCATTCACAAAACCGTCACTGTCGCCTGTTTCGACATCGATGAGATTCCTGAAAAAAACAGCTTCGTTATCCGTAATTTTTTCGTCGTAATTCCACGTCATCCCATCTCTTTCCACTGTGATATTGTTACCAGGAATAAAGGCAGCAGAGCAGGGTTCTGCAAGAAAGGTCGGAATGAGGAAAGTTGCCAGTAAAAGACTGGCTGAGAGGAGGGGACACAGTTTCAAGGCTGTCAACTCTTTTTTTATTCTTTCTTCATCTGATTCGTTTTTCTGTTTTTTCCGGGCTTATTTTGTTGTAACTTCACACCCGTCCCTGGTTATTATCACAGTATGTTCTGCCTGGGACACAAGCCCCCCGGCACTTTCAACAAGTACGGGATAGGAGTGGAGAATTCCGGCTTTCTCAAGCTGGATCAATGAAAACTCAAGTTTGTCCGATTCGAGCCAGCGCTTTGCAAAGGGGAGTTCCCTGTACTCTTCTACCTGTTTCAGGACATTTCTGACTGCTGGCAGACGGACAGGCTTTTTCTTTATCAGGCTGTAGATCTCTGCCCAGCTTCCGTCATGTACAAGGCCTGTTCCGTTAGTTGCAAAGGGCTCGATTGCAAGCACATCTCCTTCCTTCAGGATAACTCCGCCTTCTACGTGTTTGTTGGGCACCGGAGGGTTATCATGGGCCTCATAGCGGGAAAGCCCGTGACCTGTGAGGTTCGTAATGGGATTTAAGCCGTAGCTGCGGATCCTCTCTTCTATTGCAGCCCCGACCTTTCCTGTACTGATCCCTGGCTTCATGATATCAATAGCTGCTGCAAGGGCTTCTTCGGAGGCTTTTACGATATCGGAATTGCCTGAAAGATCCACAGTTACTGCCGAATCTGCTATGTACCCGTCGATATGGACTCCGAGATCCAGTTTCACCATATCGTTTCCGAAGACACCCTGATCCCCTGCTTTAGGAGTCGCGTGGGCAGCTTCCTGGTTTCTTGAGATATTGCAGGGAAAGGCAGGCCTGCCCCCGAGTTCTATGGTTTTCTTTTCTACAAATTCAGCAACCTCAAGCAGGCTGTTTCCGACTCTTATCATGTCTGCGGCTTCAGTCCTGACAATCTTCAGGATCCTGCCCGCTTCTCTGTACTTTTCAATGATATCTTCTTTGTTGTACACATTATCTGTCATGTTAACCCCACCTTGATAATTCGAGTTAATTCTTCCTGACTGTACCTATTTGTAAGCTTTATTAAGTTATATTTTGCCAGCAACCACAGTTATGGATTTCTATTCCTGAATTCAGGGCATATTATCTTTTTTAATCCTTTCCTGGAACTTGTAATGCATTTTCAGGTTTTTAAAGTTAAATTCTGATTACAATCTGTTACTTAATTATAAAAAAGATTTTAATACAAATTTCTTTTCCAGTCCTGTAAGGTTCTCATACCCTGTTTTGGTAACCAGTACCATATCCTCAAGCCGGATGCCCCCGATTTCCGGATAATACAGCCCGGGCTCGATGGTTATCACGTTACCTGCCTCCAGAATAACCCCGTTTTCTCCTACGCCGGGAAGTTCATGAATATCAAGTCCTACTCCATGGCCTGTAGAATGAGTAAATCCGGCTTTTGACCCGCTTCTGTAGGTGTGATAGCCCCGTGCTTCAAAAAGGTCACAAACAGCACTGTGTATTTCAGATGACTGGACTCCTGGCTTGACCATTTCCAGCGCTTTTTGCTGGGCTGCAAGTACAGTTTCATACATTGCTTTTAGTTTTTCCGAAGCCTCGCCTTTGAGTACGGTCCGCGTCATGTCCGCAAAATAGCGCTTCTTTTTGCTCTTCGGGAATATGTCCAGGATGATCGGAACATTTGCCCTGAGAGTCCCTTCCGTAGTTCCGTGAGGGTTTGAAGTATCTTCCCCGCAGGAAACAATTGTTTCTTCGGCTTCACACCCGAAATCCAGCAGAGTATGGTCAATGACCGAATTTACTTTAGCCCCGGTAAGGATCTGCCCTTCAAAATAGAGAATACCGTCCCTTTCCTCTGCGCCTGCTATCAGGGCAATTGCTGCCTCCATAGCCTTTTCTCCTGCCATCTGGGCATGTTTTATGGCTTCAAGCTCTTCCGGTCCCTTCAAGCTCCTCATTTTCCTGAAAGGGCTTTTTACAGGCACTATGGTAAAACCTGCTTCTGTAAGATAGTTTGAATAAAAAACCGGAAAATCGTAGGCAACTGCAATTTTCTTTACTTTTTCTTCAAGGAGCAGCTCGGATATGCAGGCTGCATAGGCAATAGATACATCCTTTTTCTCCTTGATTTTTTCGCGGTAGCCAAAGTCCTGAGTTGTTTTTATATTCGAAACCCTCGACTCGATTTCAGCTCTTCCCCGTTCCATTTCCGAAATAAAAAGAACTTCTTTCCCGCTTTCTGTTTGCAGGTAAACGAACTCGTCCGATGCCAGGAAGCGAGTTGCATAGTAAATATCGGCACTGTGAATATTCCCTGTCATCAGGTAAGCATCTGTCCCTGCTTCCTCAAGGGCCTTTTTTATGCTGAAGTCTGGCTCTGTCATGCAAGTTAATTCTGATGTTTGTAGATAAAGTTGTTATCGTCGGCTTGCAGGCAGGCCTGTGTATGGATCCTGATCCGGTGGAATTTTACTTTTTCATCTCCCTTTTCATCTTTCCTTTTCTTTTTTCTTCTTTTCTATCTCCTTCATCTCTTTCCCAAGAATTAAAAGTTCCTCCAGCATCGTGAAATAGCGGTCAAGGGAAGCTGTCATCTCGTCCGAAAACCTGAGAATGCATATATATTTTCGTCTCCCCCGCTCTTTTACCCATATCCTATCTCCAGGGGCTTCATCTTTCAGGTCGGCGAAAATTTCTGCCGCGCAGCCCATGATCATCCGGATGCTTGATGTCAGTCCCCTCTTCATTCTATCTTTTTTAAACTCCAGGTAGTCGCGGGAGACGTCTGCCTGGAGCAGCTGGTTCCTGTGGACCCAGTACTCATCCCGGTTGAGGTTCTCTTCAACAATATGCGGGATCCTGGAATTCATTTCCTTCAGGCGTTCCGATTCAGTCTGTTTCTTTTTGTCGGTTTCTTCAGTCCCGGCATAAGTTTCGTTTTCCAGAGGAGGTGCGTTTATTCCCAGTTCCCTTTGAATCCATTCCAGGGAGAAACTTTTGGCGGTCCCGATAAAAATGAGAGTTTCCTCTTCCATTTTTTCTCTGGTACTCTCCATCTTCTTGCAGAGCTCTCTAACTCTATCGGCTCCTGTTTCGGAACAATCCGGAGTATGGGACTCAATCCGTATTTTGTAACCTCCTGCTTCAGTCTTATTCCTTTATGCTTTTCTCTTTAACATGTTTTTTATGGGAAAAGTTTCCGGAGTTTCGAGATTATGGTTCTGATCTGAAATGTTGGGGTTAAAAGGGCAGAGAAATAAGGACGGCAGGGAAGGAGGGTAATGGGAAGAGAATGGGAATAAATGGTAGAGTAGAGAAGTAACGAGTAGAAGCAAGGTACTCAGGGTCAGAAATTTCAGGATCGGGGTTGATTTAAATATGAATGAATAAAACCGACAAAAAACCCTTATTATATAAATACAGGCTCATGATGCAAGTGTATAATAAACTTTATAAAGTTGTCAAATTGAAAAAAAAGAAGCGCCCGGACCGGGATTCGAACCCGAGTCGGAGCCTCGACAGGGCTCCATGATAGGCCTCTACACTATCCGGACACTTCGGTCTTTTTAGCTGCTGTTTTGCCCGCGTTGCGAGCAAACCTTAAATGTCTTTCCGATATATAAATGTTCCCGTTAACTGATTTCGATTCTGGTGGAAGTTTCAGGTCCCGCCTCCCAGACTCGAACCGGGGACATCGCGGTGCCTGCGCAGAGATGTACGGGAGGTTACCCGCACGAGCCGAACTACAGCCGCGCACTCTACCACTGAGTTAAGGCGGGACAATGGTACTGATCCAGTGCTGCACGGGGCTACACTGCTTCAGTGCACCATCTCCATATATGGTGATTGTATTTATGTTTTTCGCTGGATGCAGGGGGTAATCGCTGACATTTATGACATTTTCCATATTTATCAAAAATACTTTTGTATATTACAGGGAACATAAAGCATAATTACAGTAAGAAAACGGACAGATCTCACAAATAGAAAGGGTAAGGAATATGGTCGCCCAAATTTTTACGAACGCAAATTGTTTCGATACGGTCAGCGTCAACCTTGGAGATACCTTTGTGATAAAACTCAGGGATGAGCCTGGAGAGCATCTGTACAGTAAGGAAGAGCCTGTTGCCGAGACTGTATGGAAGCTGGAGGCTGAAGAGGGTCTCAAATTGCTCCGGGAACAATTCACTCCGGATATTCCGGACACAAAGACTATTCCAGGAGTTCATGAATGGGAATACGAGGCTGTAAAACCAGGTACCTGGGATATTGAAGGCACTTACACCATTTTCCGTTTTGGAGGCGAGAGGAAGTTCAAACTAACTGTTAATGTTGTCTGAAAACTTTCTGAGTTCAAATTTGTCTAAAAACTTTTTGAATCCAAATATTTTTTTTCTTTTTCCGAGGCTTCTTAATGGATTAAAAATTTGCCTCACATAGCTAAAATATCAGTATGGTCACCGGAACTGCCTATACTATTTTTACGCTTGAGTTTGGAAAGTACCTGAAAGGTTGAAAAATTCCCTGGTTATAATATTTCTCTCTAAACTATAAGTCCCATTTTAAAACTCCATTTTAAGATCCTGAACTACTAACGGACTGGCTTTTAAGAAAGGTACAGTGAAAAGAAAGGTACAGTAAAAAGAAAGGTACAGTAAAAAGAAAGGTACAGTAAAAAGAAAGGTACAGTAAAAAGAAAGGTACAGTAAAAAGAAAGGTACAGTAAAAAAGATGTGAAAAGAACCCGATGGTTCCTTTCGATATTTTCCAGGCTCGGAAATTTTTGGTTTTATCAGAAGGTGTTCAGTTCTCCCCTGATAACCATTTCCGTGATTTTTGTCACATTGGAGAGCCAGTCGTCAATTACAACTTCAGCTTCCGATTTGACCTTTGAAAAGGAGGTGCCTTCCTTTGGAATGATCTGGGCGCTTGCCACAAGCGGCTGGTCAATGGGCTTTGCTATCTGGGAGAGCAGCCTGATATAGACATCCTGTACCTCCGGGACCTGCTTTACGATATCCCGGGCCATCTGTGTTGAGAGGAGGTTGTAGATTTTTCCGATGTGGTTAATCGGGTTCTTCCCGCTGGTTGCCTCCATACTCATAGGCCTGTTAGGTGTGATCAAACCATTACAGCGGTTTCCGCGCCCTACCGAGCCATCATCTCCCATTTCGGCTGAGGTTCCGGTGACTGTGAGGAAGATGCAGCTTGTTTTCAGGTTATCGCCTGTGTTAATGTAGACATTTACGTCCCGCTCAGTATATTGAGTTGCAAGCTCCTCCACATAGGTCTTCATTTCCTGAGTCATGTTTATGTAGCTGTCCAGGTCGTCAACATACCGTCCTATCATGCCGCTGCATATTGTAAGGGTTATATCTTCCCCGTCCCTCAGCCCCATGACTTTCATGTCTTCTCCTATTCCAGGCATGCGGGACTTCAGATCGGTAAGGAGCTGCCTCTCGGTATTGTAGACTATATTTTCAAGCTCAGAAAAAGGGGCATGCCCGACTCCAAAAGAGGTATCGTTTGCGACCGGGACCCTGTCTCTCTTGAACACATCTCTGAGGTCTGAAGATCCCGTTCCGAGTTTGCAGTCCATAATCACATCTCTTTCGAGATCCATATTCACCATCGTCTTCCTCAGGTAATTCCGGGCAGCCTGGAGGGCTACGGACTCGGTGGCAAGCTCGACGCCTTCGAACTCTTTAGTGGCCCTGCCAACGAGGAGCATATAAATTGGCTGCAGTACCTCTCCTCCCCCGAATTTCGGGCTGGATCTTCCGGCTACTATCTGGGTTTCATCAGTGTTGTGGTGGAGTACAGTTCCACATTTGGTTATGTATTCCCTGCATAGCGCTCGGCTTACGGCTTCGGCAAGTCCGTCCGATATGCTGTCAGGGTGCCCTATCCCTTTGCGTTCCACAAGCTCTATACGCTGTTTTTCGATAGGAGTTTGCAAGAGCTCTTCCACTTTTATATTTCGGGCCATTTGGATCCTCTTTTTTCAAAATTATTGGTAATTTTATTGCTGATCAAAATTATTGGTACTTCTATTGCTGATCAAAATTATTGGTACTTCTATTGCTGATCAAAATTATTGATATTTTTATTGCTAGATGTTAATATTGCTGCTTTATTAATCTTTACTCTGTTGCCGTAATCTACTTTCTCGGGGATAATTCTTAAACTAATGGTGGATGTTACCGTAACATTAATAATATTATTTATATGACTCGATAGTCTGTTCCTATTAAATTACTTCGGCTATATAATGCTTCCCATATATTCATTACTGGAGGTTATACTCATTTTAAAACAGCCGCTTTTTAGCTTCAGATCCTAAAAATTAGCCCATTTCCTTTGTGTAAAAATTTTCTAATTTTGGGCCGAATTCTCCTCATCAATGGGGGTTTCGGGAAAAAGGTTTACACTGAGCCTTACCGTGAAGTCTATATTATACAAGAGTATTCTGGATAAATGTTTTATACGGAACGAGCATACCCGGGGTAAGTTTCCCGACAGATCACTCATTAGAGGACATAGCAGATGATTCGCATTGCAATACCCAATAAAGGGCGCCTTCACGAACCCACAATGTCTCTTTTTAAAGATGCAGGGCTTCCCATTAGCGGAGGAGCCGAAAGCCGAATACTCTTTGCAAAAACTACGGACCCGGATATTCATATTCTCTTTGCCAGGGCTGCTGATATACCTGAGTATGTGCAGGACGGAGCTGCGGATGTAGGTATTACGGGCATGGATCTTATTACGGAAAGAGGGGCAGACGTTGAGGCCCTTCTGGACCTTAAATTCGGGAAAGCAAGCCTTGTTCTGGCTGTCCCCGAGGACTCTGTTTTCCAGAGCGCCCGGGACCTTGAAGGCAAAAAAGTGGCAACCGAGTTTCCGGAGATCACGCGCCAGTACTTCAAAAACCTTGGAATCAACGTCGAAGTTATAACGGTCAGCGGAGCCTGCGAGATGACTCCTCATGTGGGAATTGCAGATGCCATTGTAGATATCTCGAGTTCAGGGACCACTCTCCTGATAAACCACCTGAAAGCTATCGACACAGTCTTTTCTTCCACTGTCCATCTGATAGCGAACAAAAAAAGCCTCAGGGAAAAGGAGAAAATCCTGGACATAAAAACCGCACTCGAAAGTGTGCTTAATGCAAAGAAAAAGCGCTATTTGATGATGAACGTTCCCGAAGCATCCCTTCAAGCAGTAAAAGAGATCCTCCCTGGAATGTCCGGGCCGACAGTAATGAAGGTTGAGTCCAGCAGGTCGTCTGAAGAATCCTTCCTTGCCGTTCATTCCGTTGTGGACGCAGACCTGATCTTTACCATCGTGAACAAACTCAGGAATGTCGGTGCAAGGGATATTCTTGTCGTTCCCATCGAAAGGATCATGCCCTGAAAGGAAACAGCCCTTAAAGGAAATAGCCCTTAAAATAGCCCTTAAAGGAAACAGCCTTGAAAATAGTGAAGGCTTAAAATTGATAGAAAAGATGTTTTTTGCAGATATCCGAGGATGTGGCTTTCTATGGCTTTTGAAGTAATTCCTGCAGTGGACATGAGGGGAGGAAAATGCGTTCAGCTGGTGCAGGGTGTACCTGGCAGTGAGATCGTGTCCCTTGACGACCCTCTCGCAGTTGCCCTCGACTGGGTCGGAAAAGGAGCGAAGACCCTTCATCTGGTAGACCTTGACGGAGCAATTGAGGGGAAACGAAAAAACGCCCCTATTATTGAAAAGATAGTCCGGGCCTGCAGGGAGAAAGGTGTGGACATCCAGGTTGGAGGAGGAATCCGGAGCTTTGAAGATGCGGCTTCCCTGCTTGAGCTTGGAGTTTCAAGGGTAATTCTCGGGACCGCTGCCCTTCAGAACCCCGAACTTGTAAAACAGCTTTCCAGTGCCTTTGGAAGCTCATGTGTAAACGTTGCGCTGGATGCAAAGAACGGGAAAATCTCGATCAAAGGCTGGACTGAGGAGTGCGCGCAAACCCCTGTCGAAATGGGCAGAAAGTTTGAAGAGCTTGGAGCCGGAAGCCTTCTTTTCACGAATATCGACACCGAAGGACTAATGCAGGGGGTAAACCCTGTCCCTACAAGGGAACTTGTGGAATCTGTTAGTATCCCTGTGATTGCATCTGGAGGGGTAAGTTCTCTCGAAGACCTGAAGGTTTTAAAGCAGACCGGAGCCTCAGGAGTTGTGGTAGGCAGTGCCCTCTACACAGGCAGGTTCACCCTTGAAGATGCTATCAAAACTATCTTAAATGATTGATTTTTAGATGATTGACTTACAGGTAATTCGGGACAAAGTATTTAAGAAATTTAAAAAGAATGTGATGGTGTATGAGAACCGGCAGAATCTCCCGCAAGACAAAGGAAACCGACATCCAGCTTGAATTGAACCTTGATGGTAAAGGCATTGCAGACATCAGCACCGGGTTGGGTTTTTTTGACCACATGCTCGCTTCTTTTTCAAAGCATTCGGGTTTTGACCTTAAGGTGCGTGCCGAAGGCGACCTCTATGTTGATGAACATCACATGGTAGAAGACGTCGGAATAGTCCTCGGAAAGGCTCTTGCCGAAGCTCTTGGAGACATGGCCGGTATCGCCCGTTTCGGGGAAGCCAGAATCCCTATGGACGAAGCCCTTGCCGAAGTTGCGCTGGACGTCGGAGGGCGCAACTATCTTGTCCTTAAAGCTGAGTTTTCAAGTCCTCAGGTAGGACAGTTCAGTACCCAGCTGGTGCGGCACTTCTTCGAAACCCTTGCCTCAAATGCAAAAATTACCATACATGCAAGTGTCTATGGGGATAATGACCACCATAAGATCGAAGCTCTCTTCAAGGCTTTTGCCTATGCAATGAAAAGGGCTGTAAAAATCGAAGGCAAAGAAATAAAAAGTACGAAAGGCACTCTATAACACCCGAATTGCGCCTCGGGATCACATGAAATAGGAGATTTCATGGGAGTTGCGATGTAATCGCAACAGTACGCTGTCCTTTTCACTCGCTCCGCTCGCTCAAGAGGACTAACTTATGGATAAGTTTGGCGGCAATTCTTGAGTTTAAATCTTTAAGCTCTTTATTTTGTTGTTTTGATCCGCCACTCGCCTGCAAAGACCAGCATTGCTTCCGGTCTGAGCTGCCCAACGAGGCACATATTTGCCTTTTTTGCAGCCTTCACTCCGGAGTCAAAGGGCATGGCTTTGGTGGCAACAAGGGGGATTCCTGCACGAGCCGCTTTTGTCACCATGTAGGCAGGCTGCCTGCCTGTGGAAAGCATGTAGTGCTGTGAGAGGTCTATCTCCCGGAGGAATGCAGCCCCCACTGCTTTGTCTACGGCGTTGTGTCTGCCTATATCAACAATCTGGACTGCTAGTTTTCCTTTTCTGTCTATAAGGGCGGCAAGATGGGTGCCTCTGGTAAGTTTGTAAGTCTCAGATTCAAGGTGCCCTGTGCCTGCAAAAATGGCTTCCGGGTCAAAAATAGTATCCGATTCTACGAAAATCTGCGTCGAAGACGCCTCATCTCTGGGGGGACGGCTTTCCTTTTGAGTCAGGATACGGACTTCATCGCCTTCAACTTCAATTCCTGCAATATTTCCGTAACTGATAGCTCCTTCCGTAATTAGATGCCCTACTGCAAGTTCTTTCAGCTCAAAAGGAGAGGAAAAAAGAGTCGTAAACGGTTTCCCATCCAGAAAAAGTTTAACAGGGTATTCCCTTGCAAGCAGTACTTCCGTGTCTTCTGCCCTGCCGTCGGAATGGATTCTTCTGGCAGGGTAAGGTGTGGTGTATCTTTCAGGCATTTTCGGTCTGAATCCCGATACGTTTTCCAGACTTATTATTTCATTGATAGCGGTTCATTGTTTATCGCCTGCTTAGCCTTTGAATGTCCCTGCAATCTCTTCTTTCGACTGTTAACTGTTTATAATTTCATAGTCTGCACTGCAGTCGATGTAGGTACTTCCTGAGTTAAAATCGATTCTTAAGAACTCATTATTGGTAGGTGACGGTCCTATGTTGTATAGATTGACTGCAGAGTCATTTTCTGGCCACCATCCATCGATCAGGATGTTTCCATCAACCTGTAATTGAGTACCGGATAAATAAGATGGAAGTTTGTATGTTAAAGTTGATTCATAGTCCGAATAATTGTCTATCCATATTCCAGTAACTTCTCCCTGGCCCTTTAATTCGCCATCAATATACATTTTGACCTTAAAATTAAAGTCTGATATATCATTTGCGTTCATATCTGCAGTCCCAGAAGTCTGGTCTCCATCTATTACAAGTTTTACAATTTGGCCTTTCCCAAGATTTTTCTTTTTGTTGTCTATTTTTATATAGTCCCATTGTCCATTGTTTTTGAATTGAATGTAAGTATCCGAAGAAATAACTCCTCCAAATCCATTTTTGTTTAATATTACTCTATTTCCATGCCCTGACCTTCCGTCTTCTTCTGCGGTTTCTGTTCCGCCTTCAGCTCCCTAACTGGTATAATTGAAATTGCTCCCAGCCCCGAATTCTGCACAAAGTACGGTTTTATTGACGTAGATGTTATAGGTATTATTGCCGGGGAGGAAAGAGAGACACACATGATCATCCGTGGAGTTAATGGTGTAATCAATTTCGTACTTGAGCTCTACTTCTTTTGCCGTATTGTTGAGGTAAGTGGCCCAAGCATCAGTATAGCGGGTGAAAATGGTCAGGTTAAAAGAGTCTACGCTTTCGTTCAGGTAGTCATCGCTGTTGAGAACCGGGTCTATTGAGCATCCTGTAAGACGCAGGGCAGTGAAGGTGCTGGATGATATGGATTCAGGTTCTCCTGTAAGGTTGACGGCATTAATGGTAACTGTATAATTACCGCTAGTACCATTTTCCTGTATATTGAATGAAGGGTTGCGCCTCATCCGGGAGTTTTCTCCCTGAGCAAGGATAAGGGCTCCGTTCTCGTACCTGAATGCCTGATCGGGGTATTGCCTGTTTTCTGAATAATAGGTGACACCTCCGCAGGCAACTGTGCGAGGATCATCAGGGTGCTTGGCAAGAGTTATACTCATTACACAATCTTCGTTGTTTACTGCAAGCTTACCGTTAGATTTAGAGGGTTCGAACACTGGGACTTCTCCTCCTCCCATGCGTAAAGGAACAGTTGCTGAAAGCCCATACTCCGAATAATTGCTATCCGAAGCCATGAATTGAGCGAATATGTCTGCCCTGGTTTTCACATCCTCCATACTGCTCCATGCATCATAACTATAGTCTCTTTCCGCATCAATTTTCCATTCCGGGGCATAATTTAGTTTGACTATGGAGACTATAGTGAATGCAAGCCCCAAAAGCAGCACAGCTGCAATTGCGATTGAGGCGGCGGACTCCGATTTGAACAAGCTTTTCCGATCCATTTCTTTTTCCCCCGTTTCTGGTTTATGATCTCAGCTTAGATGCCTATTCCCGGCTCTACTTTTACTATTGTCTTACTCACATAGAGCCTGTTCAGATCCTTTCCGCCTGATCCGGAGGGGAAGGTTAAACTTACATTGTTTTCGTTTTGGGTTAGTGTGGTGTAATCAGTTATCCCGGCATCTGCTATTGTTTCCTGGAGGTACAGGTGCCATGCATCAGGATAACTGGTATTAACCGTTAAAGTGAAGGAATCTATATTACCTGAACTGTCCTTCTCGCTGTCATAAAGGGGCTCAAACTCTTTGCCAGTGAGGCGGAGAGAACATCCTGTATTTGAAGATATGATGTCGGCAGGGGCATACACATTTTTATCGATCTCCACAACGTGTAGCGAAACATTATATTCATTTGCCGGTGTTCTGGAGAAACGAATCGAAGGGTAAAGCATCATAGAAGACCGTTCCCCCTGGGAAAGGACCAAAGCCCCTCCTTCGTAAATAAAGTTCTGATCCACGTAATACCTGTTTTGTGAAGTGTAGCTTACAGCACCACAGGTGATTGTTTTGTTCCAATTCCCGTCGGAATCTGTAACTATGTTTATTTCACACTCGTTCTTGTTTACCGAAAGAGTCCCGCTGGACTTTATGGTTCCGATAAGTGGAAGATCTCCTCCTCCCATATGGAAAGGTACGCTCATAGTAATTTCAGTATCCGGGGAATCTGGTTCTGATGCCAGGGCTATGGTCATCAAGTCGATTTTTGATTTGAGGTCTGCCATGTCCTCCCAGACATCATTCATGTGGGAATATTCCGCATCGTTCTTCCACTCCGGAATGTAGCCAATTCTTACCACCGAAAATACGCTAACAATGATCGCAAGTAGCAAAACTGCTCCTACAACCGTTGATGATGCAGATTCCGAACGGAGAAAAAAGGGCTTGCTTGTCTGTGAATTTTTTGAAATGTTCTCTCTCATATGCTTCTGACCCCTTATCTGGATGCCCTTCTTCATAAGTTAATACTCCAGGTGGATACCTACAAAATCCACCCAGAAAGTTTTTCCACTGTTATCGCTCGCATGCCCATCAGCGGATATCCTGACTTCGAGATTTTTTAGTTCTGTGGTGTTTTTCACATATTCTGTTATGTCGAGTTCTGTTACCACATAGTCATTTGAACCGTGAAAGGAGATGGGAGCAAACGAGGTCCATTGGGATCCATTATATATTTCCGGTATCATCTTCTTCGCACTGTTGTCGTGTCGTGTAGAGACGATTTTCAGGATAACTTTGGTAAATGATGTGCTTTCTGGAATGCCCATCTCCCCCGTATCTATGCCAAAAGTGAAGTTTTCGTATATCACTCCGTCTTGTGGTATGAAGCTGCTTGTGGATTCCTCGTCGATTTCATTGACTAACTCCGTATCCAGCCAATTCTCCGTGTAACTATCATATGCTGTTCCATCAGGAAATGTATGAGGAGTTATCCAGTCCGGAAAGTCCCTGACCTCTTTCCAAAGCGTTGTCTTCTGAATCACCTGTCTGGACTCCGTGTGCACAAAATAGAAATTGACGGCATCTCCGCGTGTAATATTAATTTTACTTCTGGGGTCGATTACTATGTAATCCCCGAGCGTAAATACCTCATCAGAAGGCAGGTTGTTGCCTTTGGGATCAAAAACTGTGACAGCAGGGTCAGACATATTGAATTCTGCCTGCTCTCCGTCAACTTCGAGTATTATCTTGATGTATTTGAGGTCAATTTTCTCTCCTCCGCTATGGAAGATCTGCACGGTGTCTTCTGAAGTGTTAATGTTTTCCCGTAGATTGGTATGTGGGGTATGTGTAGGGTCCATTTCTCCTCCTTCTGAAAACACTGTAAGAGCAACTGCAGAAAGGGCCAGCACGACAATAGATATCATGAGCACATACCCTACTACTTCTGAGACTGCCTGGCATTCTTGGGCAAGTCCTATGTGATTTTTGTTATCTCTCACGATAAAAGTCACCCTCTATAAAACCGCATCTTACTTATTTGATTATCTGACACTGTGTATTGACCGGTTTAATATACTTTTCTATTATAAATAGCAAGAAATCTTTAACAATTCCCTCTCTTCAGAGTATTGCTTTTTTAATCACCTGTCTGGATTCCGTGTGCACTAAGTAGAGATAAGTGGCATTTTCATCTGTGATATCAATTTTACTGCTGGAGTTGATTATAATGCAATCTCCGAGAATGAAAACGTCTTCAGAGGGCAGCTGGTTGCCTTTAGGATCAAAGACTCTGACAGTCGGGTCAGACATATTGAACTCTGCTTGTTTCCCGTCAACGTTGATTATTATCTTGATCTTTTTAAGATCAATAGCTTCCCCTCCACTATGAATGATCTGCACAATACCAGTGTCCGTGTCAATGTTTTCCTGTAAATCGGTACGAGGAACATGCGGAGGATTCATTGCTCCCCCATCTGAAAACACTGTAAGTGCGATTGAAGAAAAAGCCAGCACGACTATGCCTATCATGAGCACCTGTCCTATTACTTCTGAAACTGCCTGGCAGTCCTGACCAAGTGCCCTGTATTTTTTACCCTCCACGATAAAAGTCACCTTCTACAAATTTCTTGCCTAACTTCCTATAATGTTATTAATTGAATATTAATCTGACTATTTAAAAAACTGTCTTTTCTTCCTTCAGATCCTCGGGAAACTCTTATAATAAATAAGGAGTATAATTACTAAATAATCTATAAAAGTATCAGCAAAAATTTATATATGAATGAAGAATATCTTTGAATGCAGTTATAAAAAGTAGTAATTGTAAATATGTGTATTCAAGTGTTAAAATTCCGACAGGTTGTCCTGTCTGGGGGTTTTAGCTCAGGAGGGAGAAACATATGGATCTCAAAAAAATATTTAATGATAATAAAGCAGTGTCCCCGGTTATCGGTGTCGTGCTGATGGTTGCAATCACTGTCATCCTCGCCGCCGCAATCGGCTCGTCCGTCTTCGGCCAGGGACCTTCCGAATCCGCACCGCAGTCAAACATTGACATAATCGTGCTTAATCAGACCGCTATAAAGTTAGAACACCTTGGTGGAGATACTATTCTCTTAAACGATTCCGCATCTACACAGATCATACTTACACGCGCAGACGGGACTAGTATCGATATTAATACAGGTAAAAGTAATTGTGTAGATACTTTCGATGTTGGGAGAACGCAGGTTCTTCTTATTATGGATGCTGCTGCTTCTACTCCCACAACTATGACTCAAGGAGAATTCGCAACCGTTAAGATCGTTGACATCAAGACCAAGCAGCTTATCGCTGACAAGGAATTGAGATTCTAATCCTAAATAAAGAGCACCTTAATGGTGCTTTTCTTTTTCTTTTTTAAATTTCTTCTTCCCCTTTATTCTTGTATTTGTTTATATTCTTTATACTCAGTTTTGGACTACACGTCCCTTCTTGAGGGTTCGATTCTCATGGCATAGAAACCAGATTTTTCGAAAATAGAGGTATGTTTTTGGGAACCCCTCTGCGAGAATTATAAATTGGATTTTTATATGTCAGGGCGCTCAAAATGAAGTACAAATATATTAGTTTTTTGAAACGGTATTTCTTCATTAATATTATTTATTACGCTAAACTCTTCTCTTTTTCCTTTCCTTATTTTTATTTTCCAAAAGTATGTTGGATAACTATTCTTACTCAGTAATTTCTTTACTTTGAATAATTTTGACAAAATTATGCTACAAAAAATTCTATGTCTTTTTAAGCTTAAAAATATCCACGTATTTATTGCATTAAAAAAAAGTTAATTTGAAAGAATCATTTTTTTAAGTGAGTAAGGCCTCTTACTGAAGCCCTGTTTCTATTTTTATTACACTTCTATAGACTGTAGCGTAAAGGTCTTCTCCGGCGGGGAAGAGTGAAAAAGTTACTGTGTAGGTACTGTTGTCGAGGCTGTAGTCCGTGCCTTCGTGCAGATTAATCTCGGAAGCTGAATCTCTGAAGTAGTCCTCCCAGGCTTCCTTATTTTCAGTGTAGACCGTAACGTCTACAGATGTAATATTATAATAGCTTTCAAGGCCTGTCAGGTCGAAGAGGGGGTCGAAGGACTGAGAAGTCAGCCTTATATCCTCTACCGTATTACTGGATAGAACCCCACGCGGGCCGTCAAGGACTACGGCTCGAACCGAAAAATTCACTGAACCGGTGTCTCTTTCCAGCACGATTCCGGGGGCAAGCTTCATTACTGACCTGCCTTCCTGGGAGACGATAAGAGCTCCGTTTTCATAGCAATACATCTCGTCTACATAATGGAGGTTTGCAGGGCGGTAAGAAACTGTACCTGTGTAGAAAAGGCTTGTGCCGCTGTCAAATTCGGTGGACATATTATCGGTATTCACTATCATCGACATGCCGGAAATGTCATTGTTGATTGCAAGGCTCCCTCCGGTGGTAGTGCTTCTTATGAAAGGGACTTCACTTCCACCAACCTGGACGGGGCTGTTGAGCATGATCTTGGCATTGGGGTTGATTTCAAGCCCTGCGGTTATGATGTCCACATTTGACTTAAACCTGGACATGTCCTGCCAGACGTCGGACATATGGTCATATTCTGCATCTTCTTTCCAGACGGGCATATAATTAATCTGGACAGTCGTCATAAAAATAACTACGATGCCGATCAACAGGGCTGCAGCAACTGCAGTTGATACCCCGGACTCGGACCTGCAAAAAGTGTTAATTGCTTTAAAGCCCCTTTTCCCCATGCCTATCCTCCTCTCTTCATTTGAATATTTTTTAATTTGCATATATTGCCATATAATCAACGTTAAGCCTTTTATCAGCAGACACAGCCGAGTTTTCTACTGCTACCAGCTGGACCTTGATCTTTGCGAGGTCTTCTGTATTATTTATGTAAGGATACAGGTTAATTGACTTTTCTGCAAATTCGGTTTGTACCGGAATGTTCTCTTCATGCCAGTTACCTATCGGAGAGCCGTCGTATATCTTCAGTTTTATATCTTTACAGGAGTTAGCCTCCACACGGTAAACAATCTTGAGCGTTACATCTGTGACATTGTCTCCGGGAAAAAGTCCCCATAAAGCAGGAGTTCCTCCAAAACTAAACTCTTCAAACTTACTCGGGTCACTGCTGCCTGGTGCATGGTAACTGGTACTGATGCCGTCACCTTCCATATAGACATCGAGGGGAGTTGCAGTACCTCCTGAAGTATCTCTTGCACTACTGGGAGTAATCCAGCCGGAAATTGCTCCCTCTCCGGAAGAAACTGTAAGGTACTGGATTATCTGCTTTGAAGGGGAATCGACAAGGAACACTTGGATTTCATCATCGCTCTCAATGTCTATCCCCCATTCCCTGCTGGTATTGATTGTGATTCTGTCTCCAAGCTGCCAGTTACTATTGTTATTTATGTTTGAGTAAACTCTGGCTCGCGGGTAAACATATCTTTGTCCGTTGATGTTTATCACAATCTCAAGGTTTTCTACTTCGAGAAATTCCCCCCCACTGTGCTCAAGATAAACGGTATCCGACCCTGTGTTCATCCATTCCCTCACCTGAGTATGGGGTACATCGGTGGCCCCGTCATAGGTGGAGATGAATATCCCAATAGAGCTCACAAGAAGAACCGCTATACTCGTCAGAAGTACCTCACCAACAACTTCCGAAACGGCTTTTCGGTTTTCCATGAGTTTTTTTACATTGGGCATTCGATTCCTCCTGACTCTCAAATTTATTGCCTCATTTTTATTTGTCAGCTTTTTTAAATTTCACTCTATCCATAAAGCCAGATAATCTATGTTTATCTCCTTATTTCCGGAAGCTGCATTTGTTACGCCTTCGATCCTTACTTTGAAGTTGGCAAGATCTTCTGTAGTATTGACGTAATCTGTCAGGTTCATGTACACAACCCCGAAGTCATTGTACTCAGGTAGTAGTGTTTCATATGTGACCCACTTCGAAGGATCATGTACGTCGTAGAATTTCAGCTGCGTCTTAAGGTGGGAGTTATCGTTTCCCCTATAGACTATTTTGAGAGTTACGTTTGAGAGGCTGTCTCCTGGTCTGTATCCGTAAAGACACGGATTAATCCCAAAATTAAACTCCTGGTATATCGTCGGGTCAGTTTCTGTCCCGGCTTTTTGAGGTGGGATATATTTGGTACAGTTTACTCCGTCCTTTTCTTCTTCCATTACGTCACTCGTATTTGCTGAACCGCCCGAGGTATCAATTGATTTTCCTTTCGGAGTAATCCATCCGGTTACATAAGGTGCTTTTCTGAAATCTGTAGTAAGTCTGTTTTTCTGGATCAGGTCTTTTGTGGGAGTATCGATGAGGTAGAGGTCTACTTCATCGTAATCTTTAATGTCAAGACCCCATTCACTTTTCGTATCAATCTCAAACACCTCTCCAAGTTCCCAGTAGCCGTTATTCCCTGTCCCCGTAGCAGCGCTGGATGAGTTGCAGACATACCTGTTGCCGTTGATGTTGGCTACGATTTCCAGCTCTTCTATTTTTATCGCTTCTCCTGTGCAGTGTTTTAGGTAAATTTTGTCTTCCGAAGTATCCATCCATTCCTGAAGGCTTGCATGAGGGAGGTCGTTCGGTCCGCCTCTGGCAAATATGAAGGCTCCCTCGAAACTGATCATTATTACCACTATCCCGATCATGAGCGCCACCCCCATAATTTCGGATACTGCGTTTTCTTTTTTAATGAGGTCTTTTTCCCCGGACTCCAAACCTCTCATACTTTTCCACTCCCTTTAGTCTTAAATTCAAACTCAAACAAACATCGTAAAGACCATGTAGGTTATTATCATCATGCTGACGCTGTACTTCAGGCCCATATACACCGAACCCTGCCCCATCTTTCCGGCAACGAGCCCGGAGGTAAAAGCCTGGACAAGGGCTGAGTGGTACATGAGCATCGAGTACTCCTCTATGTTGAAGTAACTGTTTCCGATTCCTCCGTATCCTATCCCCTGGGAAGAGCTTTTAAATGAGGCACTTTCGGGGAAGAAGTATACGGCAAGGATGTAAACTATGAAAAGGAAGACAAAAAAAGCAACGTAGATTGTGACGACGTAGACGACCATCTCGGAAGAACGTTCTTCTTTTAACCTTTCTTCGCTTTTGACCTGTTGTGCGGTAATGGAAAGCACATTCTTAAGGTCGCTTGTGGATTCGTTTGCTTTTATGAGAGTATGGAGAATCCGGCTTGATGAAGCGGTCCTTATGTTATTTTCCAGTTTCATCAGGGCTCTTGAAGTTGAATTTCCCCATGAGAGGTCTTCTTTTAGCTTTTTGAGTTCTTTACTGAGGATTCCCATTTTGGATTCTGCCATTATTTTTAAGGAATTAGAGAGCAGGATCCCTGAATCGTTCATACTTGACAGGTTTCTCAGAAGGTCAGGCATTCTTTCATCAATCTTTCGCATCCTCCATGCCCTGATCTCGTAAAATACGATGAAGGGAATAAGTGCGATTATGATGAAAATGACAAGGTAATCGTCAACAGAGCTGATTAACTGGACACTGCTGTCACTGATATGAGCAAAGTTCGGGTTCCAGTGGAAACTAAAATTGAGACTTTCTTTAAGAGTATTCGGAAGATGGGTAAGATAGTAAAGCCCTAGAGGGATTCCGAAAAAGAAGGTATATCTGGGTTCGTCGCGAATGGTCCTGTACGGGTTAAAAACCAGGTCTCTGATATTGTAAAACTGTCTGTACAGCTTTAACCTTTTGTCCCTCTTTTCCTCCTCTCCTGCACTCAGCTCCGAGCTGAGCTCCGGGATATCGTAAAGGTTTATGGGATACTCGGGAACACTGCCCTTTTCCGGACTCATGGAGAGTTCTCCCACCGTATCGAGAAGCACGATGAAGAGCAGCGTCGCAAGGGGTATTATGACATAAATTAGCATGTAAAGGATCTGGGCTGAAGCCGGTCTGAAAAACTGCAGCACTACGAGGGTTGTCATTATAAATAACGGGCCTGCGACAAGCGCGGTCACATAGACTTCTGCAAGGACGTCCAGTCTCTTTAACAGGTTGCGGTTTGCAAGATCCGCCATCTCCTGGTACTGTTCAGATTTATTTCTAATGTACTCGATTACGGTCCCACCGCTTGAAACAAGGATCAAGCCATCAACAAAATCCTTGAAACGTTCCGAAGGGGTGCGTTCCTTTGCTTCTTTAAGGGCCGTTATAAAGTCCTTTCCCAGGTAGTCCATATCCCGCACAATATAGGAGATTTCTTCCGCACTTGTGCCAAAGATATGGGTATAACTGCTCAGAGACCTGAAAACATCATAAATTGACATGCCTCCCCTGGTCAGGGCATACATGTAAGTTACCGCCGGAAGCATGGACTTATCTATACAGGCGTTCCGGATATCTGCCTGGAAATAAGGGTAAATGTATATCATTCCAAAGACGACAAGAAAACTTATAATGAATAACAAAAGGGCGACTAATATCGCAAGCAAATAAAGGTATTCTTCTGCAAAGCCTGCCCTTGTGGAATCCACAAAAAGGCTGAGGCGAGAGATCGGGTCTCCGAAAGTCTTCAGTCCCAGCCATAACCCGAAAATACCCCCTATTATGCCTGCGAAGAGCGAGTACATGAAGGCTGATGCAAGATACTGGTCCACTGACATTGGAATATGGGAGTGGCGTATCTTTACTTTGAGCTCCTTGAAACTTTCTTTATTTTTATAAAAAAAATCTCCGAAAGTCCTGTATGCCAGTTCGTCCGCGGAAGTGTAAGTCATGCTCCCCTCTCTTAAGCGACCATGTCCTGTATCATACTTTGCAGGGTGTCGTTTTCTATAGCTTCCAGAACCATTTTCGGATAACTCTGATATGCCTGCACTACAAGAGACACCTGGATGTAGCTCCTCATATTCTTCTCATAGAGGTAAGTGAGGATCTTTCTCCGGTTTTCGATTTCACTTCTCAACTGGACTGTATCCCATCCTCTGACATGCATGATCTCCTGCATGAGATAGGAGTCCCCAACTTTCAGGAAACTGTCTCCAAAAGGCTCCCAGTTGAAAAGCTCGTTTATGCCAAGGTCTCCTGTTTCAGGGTCAACGTTAAGAACTTCTACAAGGCTCCTCGTCCTCCTTACCCTTTTCTCTTCTATGTACACCTGTTCCTGGATACAGAGTACGTCAAGCGACTGAAGCATAAGATGAGGCACATTTATGGGTTCGTGGGTAAGCCTGTTTATAACAGTCTGTACATCTCCTGCATGCATTGTCGAGCTCGTTGCATGTCCTGTTGACATTGCCTGGAAAAGCGTAAGAGCTTCACTGCCTCTTACTTCACCCACAATGATGAAATCAGGACGCTGTCTCAGGGCTGCCCTTAAAAGGTCAAACATGGAAACTTCTCCGGTAGCATCCGAGGCAAAGCTTTCCCTTGCAATACCCGAGACCCAGTTGTTATGGTAGAGTAAGAGTTCCCTCGTATCCTCTATAGAGACGATCTTGGCTGTGGAAGGCATGAAAAGGGACGTGGCGTTAAGCATCGAGGTTTTTCCTGAAGCCGTCCCTCCTGCAAAAAGCATATTGTAGCCGTTTTCAATGACCAGCCAGAGGTATACCAGCATTTCCATATCGCACGTCTTAAAGCCTAGCAAATCGATAGGTGTTATCGGATCTTTTCTGAACTTACGGATGGTAAACGAACTGCCGCGAGGAGTGATTTCTCTTCCTAACATAGCTTGAAGCCTTGACCCATCCTGGATTGTTGCGTCAACGATTGGCTGGCTGACAGAGATATGTTTGTTATTCAGCTGGCACATCTTGATTACGAGGGAGTCGAGTTCTTCCTCTTCAAAAGAAATATTACTTTCAATGTTGAGATACCTCGTATGATAAATATAGAGCGGAATTCCGACACCATCGCATGATATGTCTTCAATATAAGGATCATAAAGAAGAGGATTGATTTTTTCATAACCAAGCAGGTTCCTTCTCAGGTAATACATTATCCTGTGAACGGCTGAGGACGAAACTTCAGCTTTATAACGTTCAAGAAGTAAAAGGGTTTTGTCCACAAGGAGCGAGTCTTTTTCTATTTTAGATGTTGTAGAATTCAAAATCAGGATGTCCTGAAAATCCTCATAAATTCTTTCAAGCAATTCCTTCTCAAATTTTGTAAGGGCAGGTTCAATAAGCTTGTAGTACCTTGTTCTGCGGTCTTCGAGGATGGACACAAGAGCATAAGGCTCCTGGAGCCAGTACCTTTCTATTTCCTTCATTCCTTCAGGTACTTCAAACTCCACAAGCGGTCCATCTTCTTCCGGGTCGTATGCCGGCATGCTCCTCAAAGGCTTATCAAAATAACTCTTAGCCCTTTTCAGTATATCTGAAATGGAGTTACTATCGCCTGTTTTCCCGAATAACCCCGAAATAAAACTTTTCTTTTCCGAGATTTCTGTTACTTCATCCATACTCTCGCCTTCAGATTTCTCCTTAAGCTATATACCCTCAACATCTTATAAAATCTTTCTATCATATATTAATATCTTTATAAATTTTATTATTTATTTTCCCTTCAAAAAAACGTTTAATTTTTCTTTTAATTCGTTTTTTCCGATTATCTGGATTATCTACAGATTAATTTATTTATTATGTAACTAATTTATTTTTTTATACAGATCTCCGATTTTAACTTAAATAAGACTTTTGGAATAAGTTTAAAAATTATGTACTCTCAGAGCCACTATTAGACCTCGAAATAATTCTAAATTAGATCCTGCAGACCTGTAAAACCTGATACAAACTCATAAATGCGCCATAATTTTTTTAATGGCCAAAAATTCGAGAAAAAATTTTAGTGAGGAAAATTTTTCGGCTCCTATTATCTCTAACTTTTAAATTGGGCCTTAAACTGGTTTTCGAAACCTTATGCGCCTCTTATTCCTGAAGGAGTAAGTTCAAAGAAGAGCTTTTTTTCCGGAATCGCCATTCTCTCATTTTTGTAACAGAAAGCACATGTAATATTTTTCCTTTTGCGATATCTGGTAGCTTTTCAGAACAAACCATTTTTCAGGATACCGATAGTTTCGGAATACAGGTAGTTTCGGAATACAGGTAGTTTCGGAATACAGGTAGTTTCGGAATACAGGTAGTTTCGGAATACAGGTAGTTTCGGAATACAGGTAGTTTCAGGGTAAAGGGTAAGTTCGGGTGCAGGAATTTCAGGATTCGAGATACTGACAGTTTTCAGGATACAAGAGCTTTGAGCGCGTTGACAGCATTTACAAGTATCTCTACTTCTTCTTCGGTGTTGTAGAGTGCAAAAGATGCTCTGACAGTGCTTTCCACTTCCAGGAAGCGAGTAACAGGAATTGCACAGTGGTGTCCGCTGCGAACGCAAATTTTTCTTGTCTGGTCAAGAATCAGGGCGACATCATGAGCATGAAGCCCTTTCACGTTAAAAGGTACGATTCCTGCCCGGTTTTCAGGCCCGTAAACCTCCACGTGCTCGAGTTCGGAGAGCCTCTTTGCGGCTTCCCCGGAGAGTTTCGCTTCGTGCTTCTCAATCTCGGAAACCCCTATTTTTTCCACATACTCCACTGCTTTCCCAAGCCCGATAACCCCGGGGATGTTCGGAGTGCCGGCTTCAAAACAGGCAGGAGAAGGTTCGAGCGTGTATGAAAGCCCGCTGACGTCCGAAACCGTGCCCCCTCCTACTGAGGCGCTTTCAAGCACTTCAGGGTTTCTGATGTAGAGTACTCCAGTACCCTGCGGGCCGAGCAGCCCTTTGTGTCCGGCAGTTGCAAAAAAGTCACATCCGAGTGCTTTCAGGTCCACTGAAATATGGCCTGCAGATTGGGCGCCGTCAATCAGGATTTTTACTCCGTTTCTGTGGACAAGTTTCGTAATCCTGCTGACATCCTGGACAGAGCCGAAAACGTTTGATATGTGCGTTACGGCAATGAGTTTTGTCCTGTCGGTGAGGGCATTTTCTATCATCTGAGGATCAATTATGCCTCTACGGTCCGGGTTTACAACTGTCACGTTTACCCCTTTCTCCTGCAGGCGCAGCCAGGGCAGGAGGTTTGAATGGTGCTCGAGCATGGTTGTAACAATTTGGTCGCCTGCTTCCCAGGGATAGCTGTTTGCAACAAGATTGATCCCTTCGGTCGTATTTTTCGTAAACACTGTTTTTGAAGGCTCTGAATTAAGGAAGCGGGCAACAGTTTCCCGCGCATCTTCATAGCGGTTTGTGGTCTCCCTTGCAAGGCGGTGCGCTCCTCTCCCGTGGTTACCGGCGTACTTATAAAAATATTCTACCATGGCTTCAACAGCCGGAACCGGGGTCTGGGTGGTTGCCGTGCTGTCAAGGTACACGACTTCTTTTAGAACAGGAAAATCTTCACGGACCGCATATACATCGTACATGCTTCCCTTCTAGGAATGAGAAATAAAAAAAGCTTATGCAGGTTATTTACCCTGCACACCGCCTATCATAAAGCGGTAAAGGTCTAATTCATCTGAGTCGAGGCTGTCTGTACAGCCTTTTACAACGGTGTGGTAGCCGTTTTTACGATTTTTGTATCTATATTCACTTCTTTTTCTTTCTTCGTGATTCAGCTCACTCATAAGTTTTCCTCCTGTCTCTTCAATGCTTGCGCTTGCTTCAGGGCTGGAATTTTGTTCTTTCCGGATGCAAGCCTCCAGATTAAGGTAGATCTTCCAATACTCCAGAATAATAAATTCCTCCAGAATGTATCTGATTTCCTCGCTTCTGAATGTCAGCCCTTTAAATGCAGGCTGGAATTCCAGTTCTCCCGGCTCCAGGCCCGCGGCAGCGCAGCAGGTGTCGTTCTTACCCACAACAAGTATTAATTGTAATTCGCAATATATATCCATTCCGGAATTTTTTTTAAATTGCCTTAAAATTTTTTGGATCATTTTAATTTAAGGTCTGCTGCTCCGGTATCCATTTTGTCTTCAGAGCTCATGAATTTCAAGCTCAACGCTCATTTCTTTGTTTCCAGATTTTCCATGAGCCCTGAGAGATGGGCAGGTATAGCCCCGATTGCAGTGCACGTCTCAAGGGAAAGCCCCTTCGAGGTAATATCAAGATGGTATTTCCCTCTTTCAAAAAGTTCTTTTGGAAGTCCTTTGTGCCCGAGGCCTACAAGAAATAGAAATGAACGGTTGCGTAATGCTTCTTCAGCTATTTTCACAGGCAGGACCTTCCTTTTCGGGTCTGGCTTTGAAGTGGTGATTACGATCTCTCCGAAGTGAGAAGGAAAGCCTTTCTTTGGAAGGTCGGCAACTGAAAGGTGGTTTTTTTCGTAAAGGATCTTGAGATAACTTCCCGATTCTCCTATGGTGGTTTTCTCCATTACGAACTCGACCAACTCTTCTGCGGTCATTTTGAAAGGGAAGTCATAAAGGGCAAGGTGGAACCCAAAAGCATGGCAGATTGGAGCGGCTCTGGCAATTGCACGGTAATGCGCATCGAGAACTTTGATCTTGTCGTAGGTATTGACGATTCCGAGAGTGAGCATAAGCTGCTTCATATGTTTTTTTGTAAAATAAGGTTTCGTTAACCTTAATCGGGGCTGTTCTCTCAGGAAACTCTGTTCTCTCAGGAAACTCTGTTCTCTCAGGAAACTCTGTTCTCTCAGGAAACTCTGTTCTCTCAGGAAACCCTGTTCTCTCAGGAAACCCTGTTCTCTCAGGAAACTCGAAAATACCTCATGGAATGCTGTGCACACTTCTCAAAATGCTCGCACTTTCTGCAGTCCTCCCAGAAAAGCAATTTTTCAGAGTCCTGCATTCTTATAAAACCGAGTTTTTCAAAAAAGCCCGGAGCAGTCGTCCGTACATATAATTCAAGTGCAGGGGTCCCAGGGGTCTCAGGTTCTTCAACTGTGTTTATAAGGTACTCCATAAGCCTTGCCCCAATCCCTTTTCCCCGAAGGTTTGGATGCACGGCAATGGAGTGGAGTTCCAGGTAGTTCTTCTCATCTGCCGTGTTTCGGATAAGGGCAGCACATCCTACCACTTTTCCTTCTCTTTCGGCAAGCACAAAGTCCTCGGGCTCAAGTTCTTCTATGTCCAGAAAATAAGTTGAGAGGAGCCTCTGGATTGCAGGAAGATCTTCTTTTTCAGCTTTTCGGATTAAAATTTCTGTCATATTTCTTCGGTAGCAGCTTTTTTATGGTTGATCAGGCTCATACGGACATCCTATTATTCGATATCTTATTCTTTTGAGCTCATCCTTCTTCCGTTTCTTCTGCTTCCTCAGCCATTTTCCGCAGGTGGGGTTCATCCATACTCCCTGAGCGGAAACCCTCAAGGTCGAGGGTTACATAGTCAAAGCCGAGGCTCTTAAGGTGCCTGGATATTTTTTCTTTTTTGCGGATTGCGTCTTCAAACTCCTCGTCGGTAACCTCTATTCTGGCAAGATTGGAATGCATCCTTACCCTGAATTGCGTAAAACCCAGAGCTAAAAGATAGTCTTCGGCTTTTTCTATTTTCTCGAGAGCTTCAGTGGTGATAGGCTGTCCATAAGCAATACGGGTTGCAAGGCAGGCTGCCGATGGTCTGCTGGCTACTGAAAGGGCTCGATTCGAGGCAATCTCCCGGATCTCTTCTTTTGTAACATTGAACTCCACAAACGGGGAAAATATCCTGTCCCCGGCTTCCTCAATTGCTCTGTACCCGGGGCGGTTTTCCCCTTTTATTTCCGAAGCATTTGTTCCTTCAAGCACGACATTGTATCCTATTTTCTCCGCGAACTCTACCAGGGTTTCAAGAAGGGCTTTTTTGCAGAAGTAGCATCGATTAATCGTATTTGCGGAAAAATAGGGCACGCTGGTTAGGGAGAACGGAAGGATCTTATGCTGAACTCCTATTTCACAGGCTGTTTGGGCAGCAGTTTCGAGCTGCTGCCTGGGAAAAAGGGGAGAATCTATAGTTACGGCAAGGGCTTTTTCCCCGAGCTCCTCAAATGCGAGGGCTGCAAGAGTTGAACTGTCCACTCCCCCTGAAAATGCAATGATTGCACTTTCTCTGGCTTTTATAGCCTCTCTTATCATCCTGATCTTCGCGATATCCATTAATTACGAATTTCAGCTAATAAGATATATGTATTTTCCAGTCCTATAGTCAGAAGGTGCCTTGCGGCAGCCACAATTGGGACATACGGGTGTACTTTAATCGGTATTTTTCCTGACATTATAAAGTTCTCGAAACAACACCATTTCAAACGATGCTCAACTTCAAATATACTTTAATCTTTCATACTTTAATCTCCCTGTACCGAAGCTTTGTTTTCCTATCAGGGCTCTGGTTTCAAGAATAAATCTAATTAGAACCTAATTTCCTTATAATAGTATAATTTTGATGCAAATGAAGAAATGGAGATCTTAGATGGAATTATTCGGAACTAACGGTGTGCGCGGTATTGCCAATGAATATGTAAGTCCTGAACTGGCAGTCAATTTAGCCAAAAGCCTCGGCACATATATGGGATCAAAGGGCACGGTTGCAATAGGATGCGATACCCGGATTTCTGGCCAGATGCTGAAGTCTGCAGCAATTGCCGGAGCTCTCGCAACAGGCCTGAGTGTGATTGATGTTGGGACCGTCCCTACTCCCTCCATTCAGTACTATGTGCGCGACTATGCTGATGCCGGGATCGTTATTACGGCATCTCACAATCCCAGGGAGTACAATGGAATTAAGTTTATTGCAGGAGACGGTTCAGAGTTCCCGAGGGATGGGGAAAGGGACATTGAAAAAATTTATTTTTCAGGCAAATTTTCGACGGTTTCATGGGAAAAAACAGGAAGTTTCAGGATTGATCCGTCAGTTAATGATTATTATATTAAAAACATAATCCGCGCAGTAGATTCCAGAGCCATACGCAGCCGAAAATTTAAGGTCGTTGTGGATACGGGCTGCGGAGCAGGTTCCCTTACTCTTCCTTTCCTGCTCAGGGAACTTGGCTGTGAGGTACTGACTCTCGGGGCTCAACCTGACGGGACATTTCCGTGGAGAAACCCGGAACCCACGCCTGAAGTCCTGACCGAGCTTTCGGATCTTGTTAAAAAGACCGGGGCAGCCTTCGGGGCAGCGCATGACGGGGATGCGGACAGAATAGTCTTTATGGACGAAAAAGGGGAATTTGTGAATGAAGAAGTCCTGCTTGCCATGATGGCGAAATATATACTTGAGCGTGAAAAAGGACCGATAGTTACTCCGGTAAGTTCTTCCCAGCGCATGGCTGACGTCGCAAAGGAAGAAGGGGTTGAACTTCACTGGACTGCAGTCGGTTCGATCAATGTTGCCCGAAAGATGATGGAAACAGGTGCCGTTTTCGGAGGCGAGGGCAATGGAGGCCTTATTTTCCCCAAACACCAGTACTGCCGGGACGGAGCAATGGCATGCGCCAAAATCCTTGAGATCCTTGCCGGAGGAAAAAAGCTTTCCGAAATAACCAAAAGCGTACCCGTGTACTTCAATGCAAAGACCAAAACGCCTTCCGGGGATGTTACGGGCACTATGGGAAAAATCCGGGATGAGACTTCAAGCCTTGGGCTCAAAACAGATACAATCGACGGGGTCAAGATCTGGTATGACGATGGGTGGGTCCTTATACGCCCTTCGGGTACGGAACCTATTTTCCGGATCTTTGCCGAGGCAAAAAAGCAGGAGAGGGCAGAAGAATTAATGCATGAAGGTCTGGGAATGGTCTTAAAGGCGGAAAAAGCCTGAAAAGTAATTTTAGCCAGCAGTATCTTTCCGGAATGCAGGTTCTCAACACAACCCGAAGTAGAGCTTCAGAGTAGTGAAGTCGCCGGGTAGTGATGAAGGTACCTACAGGGAAACGAATCTACAGGACTGAAAAAATTCATGTGAGGTTCAAGTTAATTTGAACCTTATCTTTCCTTTCTTAACTTGAGCTTTAATCTTCCTTTCTTAATTTGACCATGTCGACCTGAAGTCGGAAACCGGAGCCAAAAAAGATGAATTTGCTCTGAGTTCCTGATCTGATTTTAGCTTTTCATTTTAAGTGATCATTAAGTGATCATTAAGTGATCATTAAGTGATCATTAAGTGATCATTAAGTAATCATTAAGTGATCACTAATTGGTTTCTGTGCTTTTGTATAAGCTTTAGTTTTGCAAACTGCTCTTTCTGGATGTTTTTCTTCTACAAATTTTATTTTATAATCTCTATTTGTTTGATTATTATTTATTATGCGTTAATCTAAAATAAGTAACAACAAATTATAAATAGATTGAAGTATTTCTTACCTATGGGAATTAAAACGGATACATTTTTTCCTGCGGATAAGTGTCAGTATGAGAGCCTCCTTATCTGAAAAACATACACCTCCTAAATAGTAGAAAGAGAAGGTTCGAAGTCACCTGCTAAGAAGAATAGAACGAACAGTAAAGGATCGAGAAGTATATCTCAAAACGAGAAATGAATACGGGATCAACACACATCCTTTAAAATATACGAGCTATCAGACCTGAGAAATCGGTGAACATAATTTAAAAATAGGCATAGATCAAACCTGCAAAAATAAAGAGTTCTTAAAACGGATTTTTAAAACGGGTTCTTGAAAAGAATTCTTAAAACGGGTTCTTGAAAAGAATTCTTAAAAATTAAATACAGATCGGAGATTTGATTCAGATTAGCAGAATTGCCATCAGAGTAAAGTTACAGAATCAAAAAAACAGATGTCTCCTTGTGCGGTAAAATTCAAAAACGGATTTAAAGCAAGCGCAGGATTGGGGTTTAAATGCCGGTGAAGGAGTCGCATCGGCTTTCCTCAATCCTCCTCTCCTTCCTTTTTTATACCTTTCTGTGCTTTTCCCAGTAGCCTGTCAGTTTTCCCCCAAGGGCAAGTTTTCCAAGCTCCCGCCTTACCCTGTCGCTGACCTCCGAAGGAACGGCTGATGCATATGAAGTGCCTGGGAGCGGGGTCATGTAGTGGGCCCGGACAGTTCCGCCTTTTTTGCAGATCCAGCGGACAAGCTCAAGGCTTTTTTCCTGGTCCTCTTCGGTTTCGGTGGGAAGCCCGAAGATGAAATCAACTGCCGGAATAATCTCATGTTCCAGGCAGCACTCAACAGCTGAAATGCTGTCCTCAACCATATGCCCTCTCCTTATTTCTTTAAGGATGCGGTCACTTCCTGACTGGGCTCCGAGGCTAAGGCTGTCGTTTGCACAGTATTTTCTCACAAGTTCGGCAGACTCCTCGGTTACGAACTCAGGGCGCACCTCGGAGGGGAAAGTCCCGAAAAAGATCTTTTTATCGGGCAGTTCGTGGAGGGCAGAGAGCAGTTTTTCCACCTTATCGAACCTCGGGTGAATTCCATCACTTCCGTATGCGAAAGCATTTGAAGCTATGAAACGGAGGTCGTCATAGTACTGTGCATTCTTCAGGATGGATTCGATGCTCCTGTGCCTGACCTCTCTCCCAAAAAGCCTGGGTGTCTGGCAGTACTTACATCCCCAGGGGCATCCACGGCTGATTTCGATGGGAGCCCGGAGTTTCTTCGGGTCAAAACAGGGATATGTGTCCAGGTTCACATGCGGCCTTTCAGGGGTTTTGATTATCCTGCCAGTATCTGACTTATAAGCGGTTCCCTTTACCTCTCCCGGGTCTCCCCCTTCCTTCAGGACCTTCACAAGTTCCGGAAGGGTTTCTTCTCCTTCGCCAATCACCACGTAATCAAAATACTCAAGTGTCTCTTCGGGGGACCCGGAAGGATGCGGCCCTCCTGCAATGAAGATCGAGTCTGTCCCTGCATTTTCAATCTCCCTGAACATTTTCGCCGCCTGTCGTGTAGTAAAACTGTAGATCATGATTCCATTCAGGGGTTTGTCCGTAAATCCGGCTTCAGGAAGTAAAGGGGAAAGAACCGCAAAGCTGTAAGAATTCTTTTTGCTATACCGAAAATTCACGTCCATTTTTTCTCCTCTTTTCGGTCCTTTTTTCGATTTTCTTCAGGTTTCCCCGGTTCTTCTCTCAGGTTATGGGCTTAAAAGGAATGAGGGTAAAGCAGAGAAGCCCAAGGATAAAGGTAAAGATTCCTATAAGGATACGTTTTCTGTCCAGCTTCATTTTATCATGAAGGGGAGTCGGATGCCCGGCTGCTGCAAAAGCCCAGAGAAAGAGCGCCCAGAATATCCAGATAAATCCGTCTCCTTTTAGCCAGTAAACCACATAAAAACCTATCAGGAAAAGGACCTTGGGCATCATTGAAGACACCCAATCCGCTTTTTTGCCGAGCATTGCCCTGAGCACGTGCCCGCCGTCAAGCTGTCCTGCAGGAAGTAGATTTAGAAGGGTTACGAACATCCCCACCCAGCCTGCAAAAGCTACGGGATGCAGATTGCTCCCCGTAACCCCGACAAGTTTCTGAAGCATTACAAAAAGAGGGGGTAAGCCAAGCTCAAACATCAGAGAGTCTGGCAAGGGTTTGACTGCAGGCGCATCAAGAGTTAGCCCGATTATGGTAACTGCAATTGAGACCAGGAGCCCTACCAGAGGCCCTGCAATTCCCACATCAAAGAGAGCTTTTCGGTCAGGGATAGGTCCCTTGTAACGGATTACTGCTCCCATCGTGCCAATGAAAGTCGGAAACGGGATAAAGTAAGGGAGGGAGGTTTTCATCCCGTGGTACCTCGCCATTGCATAATGGGCCATCTCATGAGAGCCGAGCACAGCCAGTATAGCAAAGGTGAAGGGTAAACCCTGGTAAATCTGCAGGGGATTACTCCAGATGTCAACCTCGGACATCCAGGCTCCGCAGATCATGGTTGTAAACACCGTTGCTAGGAAAAGTGCAAGGTTTACCCAGACCTTTTCCTTTGCCTTTTTTACAGGAGTAACAATCAAGACGTGCTCCCCAAGCTCGTACTTCAGAGTGACTCCAAGCCCTCGCTGTTCGAGGGGAGCCCAAAGTTCTCCCATTATATTTTCGGCATCAGTTTTAGGGGTGCCGAAAAAATAAAGAATCTCTCTGGATTTCTGGATCTCATATACGTCAAATACCTTCGCTATGAAAGGGTATATGCGTGAAATCATCTCTTCAGTATCCGAATTCCCCTGACCTTTTCTTCCCTGTTTCATTTTCGGTTTCACGTCTCTGAAGCTTGAGGTTTCTTTTAGGCTGTATCAGTACAATTTTCATGTTTTTAAGCTTAAAGGCATGGTGTTCGGGTTTAAAGTTTGACCTGCCTTATCATGGTGTTCGGGTTTAAAGTTTGACCTGCCTTATTCTTCTACTTTATTGCTTTTCGGTTCAAGCAATTCGATATATCCCTCACTGCCGTTTACCTGGACAACGTCCCCATCCTTTAAATACTCATATGGGCTTTTTTCCAGCATATCAACTAAGGGGATTTCAGATATAATTGCTCCTACCGCTACGATCGGTTCGGTTTCCAGATTGATAATCGCCACCGGAGCAGCTCCGTTTTTCTTCAACTGGTACATCACATAGGAACCAACAGTCGAGCCCTTCCCATGAGGAAAAACAAGCACTTTCCCTTTGATTGCTTTTCCTGCAAGGGAGTGTTTTTCCTCGACAACAATTCCGGTTTTGGGATCCACACTGCCAAGGAAGGATATGGGGTCTCTGGAAAGCAAAACTTCCCCTTTCGCACATCCCCTGGAAATTGTCCTGCCTTTGAGTTTAATAGGAACCACCTGCCTTATTCTCTTTCCCTCCGGTTGCCTCCTCGATGCAGGCTTCCATATTTCCGTATACACTTTCAGCCCCGCACATGCCGGGCACGTAGGCAAAGGCTTTTCCCGAATTCACCATGACGCAGGAGTAGCTATTGGTTGCCGGCGAGACAACCATACAGGTATCGCAGACGACCTTAGCCCCGCTTTCCTCAATGGTCCTGATATATTCGGGATAGCGTTTTGCAAGTTCCCGTGAGGTAAAGATCCAGGTTTCCTTTGAAACCGTTTTTCCTTTCAGGAGTTCAGCCGCTTTTTTAAGTTCCGCTGCAGAACAGTGGGGACAGCCGATGGTAATCAGTTCGGGGGCTTTTCCGGCTTCTTTTCTGCTCTCATAAACTTCATCAAGCTGGCTTCTCTCAATAATTATCTTTTCTTCAGGTTCTTCAAAGCCCAGCCTGCAGGCTTCGGGAGTCACTCCTTCCACATGATAAAGTGCCACTGCCCCGGATGCCGCCATTGCAGCTCCAAGGGCTTTAAGTTCGTCCTTTTCCGGAGTATCCTTCAAACGGAAAATAGGTACCTCGCTCCCGATTATTTTGCCTGCAACATACCCAAGGGCTCCGTAATCCGATTCTTTAAGTGAGCACTCCACACGAATGGAGACTTCAGGGACGCGGTTTTCCTCAAGATGGAACCCATAGTTTGCGGTTTTTCCCAGAAGTGCGGCCGAAAGGGCTGACGGTCCTCCTTCCCTGTTCGTCCGGGCTCCTATTACGGAATTTGCATATGAGATTGCTGAGGATTCGCTCCATGCCAGGTGGTCGCCGTAGCCCACGGAAAAGCCTTCGAGGGTATAGGGAGTGCAGGTACATTCACAGCGGATCCCGAGCTTTTTGTAAGCCTGAACAATTGCCTTCTGCTTTTCTGCAAATTCAGGGGAGATCCTCAGTCTTTCCCAGTCTTCCAGGTCCATCCCGGCCGGGTTCAGGATTGCCGGAACCTTTACCTGCCCCTTGAGGTCCGAGATCCATTCTAGCCCGGCATCGCCTATGGTCTTATAAGAGACTCCTGCAATCTGGGCGCTTTTGATAGGTATCAACCCGTCTGCCCCGTAGATGTCCCCGAGAGCCACAAGGATTTCAATTGCCTGCCTGAGAGTCTCTCCAGCCTCTCCGTTCAGGATTTGTTCTTCTTCTTTTGTAAGGTACATGAAAATTCACTCTTTAACTGCCAGATCGTAAACACAAGGTGCAAAATATTAGAGCAAACATATATTGAAGCAGATATAATTATTGATATACAAACTATTAAAGCAAATACGGAACACTGGGATGAGTATAAAATATTAAAGCAAGATCAGGGATTCTATACCCTGATTTGCAGTCCCTTAAAGTTTATCTGCCCTTTAAAAGTTCCGTATTTTTTAAAGTTTCATCTCAGTTATTCTTCAGGAATCACTGCCCTTTCGAAGTTCTCTTTTTCAATAAGGACCTTTGTAGCGTCGATTCCCACTTTAGTAGTCGTCCCGTCAGGGGCTCCTCTCGGGTCAAGGGAACTGCCGCGGACATTAGGAATAATGAGGATATCCATATCCCCTTTTACCCTTGTAGCAACTGCAAACTCGACATCGGCAGGGTCAAAGATATTTATGTCCTCATCCACGACCACTACATGCTTCAGGCTCGTATGGGCTGCAAAGGCTGCCATGATAGCGTTTTTAGCATCCCCTTCGGTCTGCTTTTCGATCTGTACGACTGCATGGAGGTAACAGCATCCTCCTTCTGTTAAGACCACGTTTTTGACAGTCGTAACTTCCCCTACGGCCCTGTATATTCTGGGTTCATAAGGCACTCCCATCATCAGGAGGTGTTCGGGACCGGCCGGCAGAATTCCATGATATATCGGGTCTTTTCTGTGGATTACCCGGGTAATGCGGATTACAGGTTCTTTCCTTACCACATCGTATGTCCCGGTGATGTCCACAAATGGCCCTTCATCAACTTTTTCCACAGGGTCAACGTACCCTTCGAGCACGATCTCGGAGTGAGGGACTTTTACCCCGTTTGAGCACTCAAAGAGTTCTATCGGAGCTCCCCTCAGGGCGGCTGCGTATTCGAACTCCTTTCCGACAGGTACCCTTGTAGAGGTTGCGTAAATAATCGTGGGGTTGCAGCCGATAACAATTGCGACAGGCAGAGGCTCGCCTTTTTCCGCAGCTTTTTTATGCAGGAGGTAGGTATGCCTCGGGGGGACAAGACGGACCGCGAGTTTGTCCTTTCCGATAAGCATAAGACGGTGGATCGAAGCATTCATAACACCTCCGTATTCGGAAACTACAATTCCTGCAGTTATATAGGGGGCGCCGTCTTTTTCAAAATGGGTAAGAATAGGAAGTTTTGTGAGATCAACCTCGTTTTCTATGACCTCAAGGGTAGGAGATTCTGAAACTATCCGGACTTCACCTTCAGGAGGGACTTCCGAAAGCTTCTTTATGATTTCTTCTTTAGGGACTCCGAGCATGGAAGCAAGCTCGTCCCTGGACCCGAGCAGGTTCATAATGACTTTTGAACCTGAAATGTCGTGGAAAAGAACAGGGGCTTTCGTTTTTCTTGCAATCCTTGAAGCCTCAAATCTCGGGGAAACGGGCTGCGGAATTTCTACCAGTTTTCCGTTTTCTTTTAACTGGTCTATAAAATCTCTATAACTCATGGGTATCTGGATATCAAAAAGCTGTCAGATGATAAAAAGATTATCTGATTCCAGGGCTTAACAGCTTCATGCCCTGTTAACCGATATCAATATTTTTTCGACTCAAAATATAATGAAAGAGGGTTTCAGTCACTGAAAAACCCTATTTTCTCTTTAATATCCGTCTATTGGCCTGTGCTGCCGGTACTGAGGCGTAACCAGGCTTTTTCTGAGGTTTCAACATTCATCGAGCATGAAGGCTCTGGGCCTTATGATCTTTTTCCTCTCATACTGGTCAAAGCAATGGGCTATCCAGCCTGAGATTCTCCCGATTGCAAAGATCGAGGTTGCAAGCTGCGGAGGAATTTCCATATATTTGTAGATGACTCCGGAATAGAAGTCAACGTTCGGATAAATCGGCTTTCCTCTCTTTTCTACAAGTTCGCGAACAACAACATTTTCGACTGCTTCGGCGGTTGCGTACCAGTGCATGTCCCCTTTGGATTCGGCCAGCTTCTTTGAGAGCTGCTTGAATATTACGCCCCTGGGATCATATGTCTTGTAAACTCTATGCCCGAATCCCATTATTTTTTCTCGCTGTGCGATTTTTTCAAGGACAAATTTCTCGGCATTTTCAGGACTGGCAACTTCTTCAAGCATGGTCATAACCTCTGACCTTGCTCCTCCGTGAAGGGGGCCTTTAAGGGTACAGAGCCCCGAAACAACTGCTGAGTAGAGGTCGGACATGGTCGAAGCCGTAACTCTGGAGGAGAAGGTGGAAGCGTTCAACTCATGCTCGGCACTGAGAATAAAGTCTTTTTCTATGACTTCGGCATCCAGGGGGTCTGGCTTACTGCCTTTTATCATATACAGGAAATTGGCTCCGTGGGAAAGGGAAGGGTCCGGGGGTAAAGGTTCCTTTCCGTTTGCCATTCTATAATAAGTAGCAACAATGGTTGGGACTATAGCAATTAACCGTATGGCTTTTCTCATATTTCCTTCGGGAGAACTGTCATTCAGGTCGGGATCGAATTGCGATATGAAAGAAATAACTGTACGCAGCGCTTCCATGGCATCTATATTGAAATTGCACATGCGGATAACGTCTATAACCTCCCTGTTGATTCCACGTTCCGCATGCAGGCGGGCTGAGTACTCGGCAAGTTCCTGTTCTCCGGGAAGCTTTCCCAGGATCAGCAGATAGGAAACTGCTTCATAAGGAAGTTCTACCAGCTCGCCGATGTCTACTTCCCTGTATTTCAGAACGCCCTCCAGCCCGTCGATGAAACATATATTTTTACTCATTTTCTACCTCACAGTTATGCCTAGAGGATTTTCAAAAAACTTTGAAATTGGGGAATCCTCTGATTATACGTGAAAGATTTAGCACGAGGACCTTTTCGAGTCCAAAAATAGGGTGACAATGCAATTGTATTATCATCGAATAAGTATATTAAATTTGTTGAAATTGTAAATTTAAATCGTTTTAAATATATTTCCTTAAGTCCAAATTCCTGCCTTCTGAATTTCTCCATCTACTTTAACTGTGAAGTCTAATATTTTTCGTAATGTATCCCTCTTCGAAATACCTCTTTGAACTAAAATAACAATGTCTCAATAAGGATAAAAAGAAAGGTTCCGGAAAAAAGAAGGAACCTTATTAAGGCTTGCTGAGCCTCTCTAAAAATCTTTTCACATCATCATGGCCTGAGCAACCTGTTATTTTTTCTTCACCGAATCCCGCAGGAACTTATGTAAAATTCCTCCGTTCCTGTAGTACTCTATCTCCACGGCAGAGTCCAGCCTCAATGCTACCCTGAACTCCGTTTCTTTCCCGTCATCGTCCGTTGCCCTTACGGTAAGCTCTCCGTGGGGCTCAATCTTCTCAATACCGAGGATATCGTAGCTTTCCTTTCCTGTAAGCCCGAGGGTATCTGCGTTTTCTCCTGTTTTATACTGCAGGGGAAGGACTCCCATGCCCACAAGGTTGCTCCTGTGGATGCGCTCAAAGGACTCGGCAATAACCGCCTTTACTCCGAGGAGGAAGGTGCCTTTTGCTGCCCAGTCGCGGGAACTGCCCGTTCCGTACTCTTTTCCTGCAAGCACTATCAGGGGGATCTCATTTTCCGCATAGAGCAGGGCTGCATCATAGATCGGGATTCCCTCGCAGGCTTCAGGCGGGAAGTCTTCTCCCTTGAGGTGGTAGACAGTCCAGCCTCCTTCCCTGCTTACAAGCCTGTTCCTGAGCCGGATGTTTGCAAAAGTCCCGCGCATCATTACCTCATGGTTGCCCCTGCGCGAGCCGTAGGAATTGAAGTCCTTCTGGTCCACTCCCCAGGATATCAGGTATCTGCCTGCCGGGCTGTCTGCCGGGATATCTCCCGCAGGGGAGATGTGGTCTGTGGTGATGCTGTCTCCGAAAAGGGTAAGGACCCTGGCGTTCCGTATATCTCCGGGCAGAGGCAAAGTAAGCGGGAAATCCACAAAATAGGGCGGCTCCTGAATGTAGGTGGATGTCGGGTTCCAGGCATAGAGGGTACCCTCAGGCACATCCAGCTCTTTCCAGAGTTTTGCGCCTTCCAGAACTCCAGAGTACTCTTTTTTGAACATTTCAGGCTTAACGCTGTTTTTTTCGACTTCCCTTATCTCATCGTTTCCGGGCCAGATGTCCCTGAGGTACACAGGGAGCCCGTTAGGGTCATAAGCTAGAGGGTCGGTTTCGAGGTTTATGTTCACCGTGCCCGCGATTGCATATGCAACGACAAGCGGCGGGGAGGCAAGGTAGTTTGCTTTTACATGGGGGTTGATCCTGCCCTCGAAGTTCCTGTTCCCGCTGAGTACGGCTGCAACCGTAAGGTCTTTTTCTTCAATTTCCTTTGCAACTTTTTCGGGCAGAGGTCCGCTGTTCCCTATGCAGGTCGTACAGCCGTACCCGACCTGGTGGAAACCGAGGGCTTCCAGATAGGGCAGAAGGCCTGCGGCTCCAAGGTACTCGGTAGCCACTCTGGAGCCCGGAGACAGGCTTGTTTTCACAAAAGGCTTAACCCTCAGACCCCTTTCAACCGCCTTTTTTGCGACCAGCCCTGCTCCGATCAGGACCGAGGGGTTGGAGGTATTGGTACAGGAAGTGATAGCTGCAATCACTACGGACCCGTGTGTGACCCTGAAGTTTTTCTCGTGGGGCTCAACCTCTTTTGCCTCTTCCATTTCGGTTTCTTCTACAGGGGCTCCTCCTTCTCCCAGCCAGCGAATATAAGCCGGGTCTCTGGTAAGCTCGGCGCCTCCAGCTTTCTTTCTTATAAAGGCCTGTCTCATTGTTTCACGGAAATTCTCCGGGACCTCGTTCAGGAAGAGCTGGTCCTGAGGACGTTTCGGGCCTGCAAGGCAGGGTTTTACGGTCCCCATATCAAGTTCGAGGTTGCTGCTGAAAAGAGGCTCGGGTTTGTGGATCGAGTAAAGCAGGTCCTGGGCTTCCAGGTACTTTTTAACAAGGTCAACCTGGTCGTCGCTCCTGCCTGTTCTCTTCAGGTAGTTTAAGGTCTCCATATCAGGCGGGAAAATCCCGAGGGTTGCCCCGTATTCCGGAGCCATATTTGAAATCGTTGCCCTGTCCGGGAGGCTTAAGGAGTTCAGGCCGGGTCCGTAGAACTCGACAAACTTGCCGACTACTCCGTGTTCTCTTAACATTTTGGTGATCGTAAGGACAAGGTCCGTGGCAGTTACTCCGGGTCCCAGTTTCCCGTAAAGTTTGAAGCCCACGACCTCAGGGACGGGCATATAGTAAGGCTGCCCGAGCATCACGGCTTCGGCTTCTATGCCGCCTACTCCCCAGCCAAGCACTCCTATCCCGTTGATCATTGTTGTGTGGGAGTCAGTCCCTACAAGGGTGTCAGGGAATGCAAATAACTCGCCTTCCTTCTCCTTCAGATGCACGAGCGGGGTCAGGTACTCAAGGTTAACCTGGTGAATAATCCCTCTTCCAGGGGGTACGACCCTGAAATTGTCAAAAGCTTTCTGTGCCCAGCGGAGGACGGTATAACGCTCCCTGTTGCGTTCAAACTCCTTTTTCTCGTTTTCCTCAAGGGCATATGCTGTCCCGTAGGAATCAACCTGAACCGAGTGGTCAATTACCAGGTCGGCAGGGATTACAGGGTTGATTTTGGCAGGGTCTCCTCCAAGGCGCTCCATTGCCGAGCGGAGAGCTGCCAGGTCAACTACCGCAGGCACGCCCGTGAAGTCCTGCATGATTACCCTTGAAGGAATAAACGGGATGTCCCTCTCGCTTATATTTTCAGGGCTCCAGCGGGCAAGGGCTTCCACATCCTCTGCAGCTATCAGGTGCTTTTCAGTATCCGCATGCCGGAGCAGGGATTCCAGCAGAATCCTTATAGAGTAGGGGAGCAGGGAAATCCCTTCAAAGCCCTTTTCTTCCAGTTTACCCAGTCTGTAAATCGTAGCTTTTCCGGCAGTTGTTTCGATGCTATCTCTTACCCCAAAGGGGTTCAGACCTTCTCTCATTGTACTTTTTACCTCCAGCAAAAATATGAAATTAAAACTATGATTTTATATGAATTTCTTTTTATCCTGTGAAAGACCCGTCTTATCTTTAAGACTATTTTATTCCTTCGGGCTTATTATCCCCTACTTTACGGATATGAAATTTTATGCATACTTAACAGATTTTTCTTTACTTTCTCATGAGTCCCAATAAATTTATGCTTCACCTAAATTATATGTCCCCTTCTATAATAACGTTGATTTATAATCTCGAAGCCTGAAGCATGCTGGCTCTTCAATCAAAATTCTTTAACATCCATTCCCTCAGCCCACGGCAGGAATATTGATCAAAAAGAAAGAATCCGGTGATCCGGGTGTTGTACCCTGAAATGATTTTGCAGATTCAAAAACATTCAAAGTTCAATACACGATACAACAGCAGGCGACGCAAAAGGTTAAACGCTGAGCAAATTCCAATTCCATTCCGGTACTGCGGAATGATAATGTAAAATGAAACAGATTTGAAGCTGAAGTAAAAAGTGAGTCATCTGTATACGATATATAACTGCATATAAATATAACTACCTATAAATATAGCTGCATATAAATATAACTGCATATAAATATAACTACCTATAAATATAGCTGCATATAAATATAACTGCATATAAATATAACTACCTATAAATATAGCTGCATATAAATATAACTGCATATAACTGCAATAAAAGAAATTAAAAAAGCGAAATAATTTTGGGATAAAACATTGTCCTTTTCAATCGTATTAGTAGCGATACGGGCGCCAACGGTCACATCTCCTCACCCAGTGCCAATGGATACACCGGTGATGCGGGCCCCAGCGGTCACACCTCTTCTCCCAGTGCCAATGAATACACCTGGGAGGACGTCTTCTTTGTGGTGGCGGCGATGTTATTTTTTTTGGGTTATCTGACGGTGATGGTGGCGTTATTTTTTTATCTGTTGGTGTTACTTTCTCGTTTGGAGGAGCTGCTGCGCCTGTTAACACGGCTGTCACTGATATTACAAAAAAGATTCCCATGAAAATACACAGTATTTTTTTTGTTCTGTCAAATATTTGTTTTCCCATTTGTATATGCCCCAAATTTTTATTCGATTTGATACAATTTTAATTTGACTTTCAGTCCACTTTCCGTAGGCAGATACATTGAGTAAATAATATTTTACCAATTAACCCCCATATTTTCTCTTAAAAAGTATGTTATTGGTAGATTCCATCTTATTTTATGTGCTGATGATTTATCTGCTGGCGAAAGGATTCATAATTGTATCAAAAGGGTATTATTATTCGAAGCATATAATATTTAGAGAAATATAATTAAGAACCCAATAATAATTATAAGTCGGAATCCTCTAGTCGAGTTCCCGTAGATATTTCTTCAACAATAGTATTCTTCGCAACTCTGCTCCACTTTACACAGAACTCCTCAAAAATGACACATATCTACTCAATCAAATAATGGGGTAAAAATTTATATCGCCTTATATAAATTATAATGGACATATCCGCAAATCTATTCGGCAACTGTGTACATTTTGTGGAGTGTGGCCTCTTTATCCTCAACCGTATACCTTTTTCTTAACTTTGATACTTTTTACTCTCTCATGGGATTGATCAATATTTAGGTTAATTTTCAGTATTTAGCAACTGCAATTATTCGCAAACTCCGAAAACCAACTTCACGTCGATGAATATTTTCCGGAAAACTGTACGGAAATAGGGCGACTTATAATGATTTTTCGCTAAGTAGAGGATGCAAGAATTCAAGTTGCAAATTAGTGAAATTGAACTGAAAAAAGATAGGGGCCGTTTATTCCTCAGCAGCCCCTATTGTAATGGAATATTCAAAGTTTTCAGTGTTTTTGGGCAGGATTGAAAGCGTCCATTCTCCTTCAGTTCCCGGAACCGTATAGGTCTCGACGAAAGTTGTAGTCCCTCCTCGGTAGCTTCCCTGGTTGGAAGTTTCCATGCCGCCTGCAATTCTTGCGGAGACATATGAAAGATAGGGCTGCGGGTATGTGTCATCTATTATGTTTATCGAGCCGCTGTATTTTGTGCTTATGAGAGTGGGCGTGACCTCCTTTCCTGAGGGGTCTTTCAGGTTTACCTCAAAAGAGGGAGTGCGGTCCCGGTTTCCTTCTGCGGCGTAGAGGTCGTATCCATACTGGTAAGCACTGATCTCTATGTCGATAGTCCCATTGGTCCCGGCTTTAAAGTTGGTCTCGTAAGGCTTTTCGGGAATAGGCAGAATACGGAAATTCAGGGAAACTTTCCCTTCATAGTCTCTGATCCCGGGGTCATCGATGTTAAGGTTGAGGCTTCCGGTGTAGCTGCCCTTTGCGTCAGCCGGAACTTTAAGTGTCAGCTTTACGGTGGCAGTTTCCCCTGCTTTTACTTTTTCCGGAGCATCAACGTTTATTGCATCATTTCCGAAGGCATACGTTATCCCTCCGTAAGGGGAGATGCTATCGTAATAGATGATGTCGCCTCCCTCTGTAAGTTCGGGGGAGATTGCAATATCCGTACTGCCCGTGTTCCGGAGTTTTATTTCATAAGTATAGGTCTTTCCCGCCTCTACAAGGTCGTTGATGTAAGGTGTAAGGATCTGGACTGTGGGCGGGACCCAGACCTGCAGGTTCAGCTGCATTGTGCCCGGAAAGTTCGGATAATAGCCTGCTACATCTCCCTCCGGCACATTTTCCGCAAAGGCGATGAGGACGGCATAGTTTCCGAGGTCCGCATCTTCAGGTATGTTTACCTCGACCTCAAACTCCTCTTTTTCCCCCGGAGCCAGGTCTTTTGCGGAGGGGCTTATGCTGACCCAGCTTTCATCTATGAAGTTTTCAGTATAAGGGATGATTACAAGTCTGGGATCCAGTGCGATGGTTTTATTGTCTTTGTTTTCAACAGTTACGGTAAAGTTTCTACTGTCTCCCGGTTTCAGTTCAAGGTACTGGTAGGCCGGATCTACACTGATTTTTTCAAATTCGGGATAAAAGTCTTCAGCATAAATCGCGGATGCAGCCACCGAACTGGCTGCCACTTTCATTTCCGTAACTTCAATCTCTGCAGGCTTCGCGGACACGGCTCTGTTCTCTGTTCCCGCCCCTGCGCAGGCAATCGAGAGAACGGATACGAGAAGGAGCCCGCATATGACTATTTTCAATGTCTTCATATTCTGTATGCTCATGCTTTTCACCTCGCCTGATACTCACTAAGGTATGGGACTTATAAAATAATTACTTAAACTACGAATCAATTTGCAGTTATTTTAAAAAAATAAGGATTTTAAATGCTTTTTCAGGATATATGTTTCTTTTATCTGCTTATTTGCGGAAAAAACTGTTTTTTCGCTCTTTTTTGGCTTCTATTTCCTTTTTAATATGATGTTTGCAATATATTCGTACTATGTTTCGATGTTTATCCCTGCAAGTGTTCCGGTATACAGTCTCCGGTTTACAATATTTCGATACGGTATTCCGGGATTTGGCGGCAACGTAAACAGAAAAAGATATTAATCCCGGAATGAAACCTGTTCTATAGAAATCGTATAGTTCTTGTTTATAAACAGGCATGGATGTGATTTTCTTGCTCAAAAACAAACAGGACATATTCAGGAAATTTTCAAGCTCTGGCTGCAGGGTCAGGAAAGCCCCCGGGTCCGGGAAGGGTTCTTTGCGCGACTCTCTCATGTGGTCCTGTCCTGTAATTGACGCCGATTTTGTCGAGGTCAGCGAAGCTTCTGCCTCTGATGAGGATGATTCTCCCGAACTGGATCCCGAATTGATAGCAAATCTCAGAGAGTACCTCCGAACGAGGTCTAAAGAGGAAATCGCCGAAATCTTTGAAGAAATTCGCAAAATTTTGGAAAGCAGAACATCCGGAGGCCGGTTTTCGAGAGACTCAATGGGAGGTTCTTCTGCTTACGAAAAAACACGGATGAAAGAGATCCCGGGAAGAGCTTTCAGAACATTTACGAAAACAGCTTCCTGCGGAAAGGCCAGGGTAATAAATATTTCAAAAACCGTCTCTTCAAAAGCTTCAACAATAGCATCCGAGGGCAGGGAGTCGGTAAAAGTCTCTTCGAAAAAACTCAATGATAGGTGGAGTAATCTAAGTCCCAATGACCGCAAGATGATTTCTGAGGTCCTGATCACGGTGATCGAGATCGGGTTGCTCAGGAATTCCTCTCGAGGCAGAAGAGCGGCATTTGTTGTTTTATCAAGCATTTACCGGCATCAACCGCCGGGCAGGAAAGATCTGGAAGAGTTCATAGACGAGGTGAGCAGGCGCTTTAAGCGCAGGCATTAAATTCTGCTCCGTTTAAAACACCCTCGCAGACCTGCTGACTGTTCTTATAAACCTTGCAGGGCTTTCCTCAACCTGCCAGCTCCCTGCATCATGGATAATATAGGTCTGGTCCGAGACCTGATCCAGTCCTCCTGCATCATAGTTTCCTATTATCAGGGAAAAGATGCGGGCTTTTCTTTCGGCTTTTATCTCATTCCATTCCCGGATAAGAGGTCTTTCCGAAAGTTCGGAAGCCCCGTCGGTCAGGAAAAGGAGGTCTGCTCCCTGAAAGACCTTTTCCTCTTTTACCGCTTTGAGCCCTGAGCGGAGTGCTGTGTTAAAGTCTGTCCCGCCCCCGAAAGTATATCTAAGAAACTCCAGAAACTCTTTGCCCATACGTTTTTTATCCGTAAGCTCTATCTCAACCGTCTGCCATTTCGATGAGAAGAGAATTACTTTAACATCCCTGTTTTCTCTTAACATCCTCCTCGCAATTGCCAGGACTACGGCTTTTGCAAGAACCTCAGGAGCTCCCCGCATGGAAGCCGAGGTATCGACAAGGGCGACAACAGGGCCTTTTCTCCTTTTGCCTGCGGAGTTCGAGTTCCAGTTTTTCCCTCGCAGCTGGTATGTAAGGAGCTTTTCTTCGAGCATGTCAGCATAGAACTTGCGCTTCAGGATGGGGTTTTTGAGTTTTACGGCTTCTATCGGAAGGAGAGTCTGGATTTCCCCTGAGAAAGTAATTGAGTGCACTTCAGTTCTGCTATGTGGTGATAACTGCAGTTTCTTTGAGCCGTACTCAAGCTCGATTCTGCCAACCTGTTCGAGAATCTCCCGCAGGTCGGAACTTTTCCTGAGAATTGCCGCATATTTTTCAAGGTTTTCAAAGTATTCCCTGTGCAGAGCCTGTAAGGAATAGTCCCACATTCTCCCCGGAAAGAGCATGGAGAGGATCTCAAGCATTTCAAGGTGGCCTTCGAGGGCAGGGATAAGGTCCTCAAACTTTGCAACTATCGTTTCCTCTACTAAAGAGTCAACCGCCTCTCCGGCCTTTTCACTGAACATGAATTCCCGCGTTATTGAGGCAAGTCTTTCCGATTCCTCTCTGTTTTCGGGCTCAAGGTTCGGGTCCTTTTCTTCCCGGGCTCCCAAATTTTTAAGAAAATTTTCCCGGTTATTCCCACCTTCTTTCTTTTTTTCCTGGAATTCGTCAGAATTTCTCTGCCATTCAGGGTATTTCGGGCTTTCAGGCCTTTCCAGCCTGTTTCTCTCCCATGTGGCCTGAGTTTCACTTATCAGCTCTTTCAGGGCTTTCAGGCTTTTTTCGAGCCCTTTCTGAGATTTCCTTAACAGATCAGGTTCTACTTTTTCGTATTCTCCGAGAAGCGTAAAAAGATGTTCCAGCAGGGTTCTCAGGATAAAAACTCCTGCCATCCGGTTGCTTCCTGCAAGGGTTTTTATTTCCCCCCAGACCTGCTGGTTTCTCATGTTGAGGAATATCGGATAAAAAACCCCGAATTTTTCCATAAAGCGTTTTTCGTCCTTTATTTCATAATCTTTTCCTGAGAGGAGTTCATAAATAAGCACCTCTGTAATTTCTTCCCTGAGTTTGTGAGGCACTTTTCGGGGGGTTGCCAGAAATTCCCGAAGTTCGATATTCAATATAGTAGACGGATTAAATGCCTGATCAAAAGATAATGCCCTGCCTGATCCTAACAGGTCTTTGAAATCTCTTTTCGAGCTTTTCAGGTCCTGCATATTTTCCTGTTTCCTTTCTTTTTCGGGCTTTTAAGAGCCCTTTTTCAGGCAACCTCTGCTTCTTCAAGTTCCACGTCAAATATCTTCGGTTTTTCGAGAAGAGCCCGGATTTCATTAAGATAATTTGCAATCTCGTAAATATCCGTGTTTTTGGAGCGATATTTCATCAGGATTTCCTTACTGTCTTGCCCGGAAACCCAGATGTTTTCCCTGAGGGTTTCCTCAAGGGCTTTTTCTTCTTCTTGCACATGCTTTCTGAAGTAATTCAACTTCTCTTCAAGGTTTTCATACTCCTTTTCATAGAGCTTCTTGTCTCCGTAGTCCAGGCTGAGCTTGAACTCAAACCCGTACTTCCGGCGGAACTGCTCTGCTACTGCTTCGAAGCTCAGTGAACCGTTAATGTTGTTTCTGTATTCAAGCCCGAAACTGTAGGTGTGGGTAGGAAACTCCGTATGGTGCTTTAGAAAATCAAGGGCATTATTGAATGTGAGGCTCTTCGGGGTTTTCACTCCTGCAAACCTGGAGCTCTTCATGCCACCGGTTGTCTTTTTCTCCTCTTCGAAGCATTTATTGCAGGATATCAGGTCCGGAAGTTCCTGCTGCAGGCAGCTGTAAACGGAATTTCTCAGGTCAAGCACATTCTGTTTGAGCTTCCCGGTATCAGTGCCTCCGGAGACGACCCTGTCCAGGATTAGTTTCCTGATAGTTTCCTTCTGCTCGGGGAGATCCCAGAGCATGTGCTGGAGCAGGACAACGGTCATCCTGTTTACGCTTGCGTGCCCGTTTACGGCAGAAGCGACCCTGAGCACGTTTATAATCTTCTTCCAGCGCCTGTCCGAAACGAAGATATTGGCGTTCTTAAGCTCTCTTCTTAACCCTCTTATAATTGCCCGGACCTCAGGGTCCACATGCATATCCCTGGATTTTTTCTGGATTTCCTTTATGTCTTCGACCGAGAGTTTTGTTGAGGGCAGGAAATCCTCGGTATTTTCGAAAATAAGGGCTTCGAGGTTTTCTTCATGCTGAATATAGTCTACGCTATACCTGAAAAGGAACCTGTCGTAAAGGGCTTCAAGGCTTTCGTCTTCTTCGGGCAGTTCGTTGGACGCCCCGAAAACGGAAAAGAGAGGGACATCCATGACTTCCTTGCCATTATGGTATTTCCTCTCGTTCAGGACTGTCAGGAGGCTGTTCAAAATAGAGCTGTTCGCCTTGAAAATTTCGTCCAGAAGGGCTATATGGGCGGTAGGCAGGTAACCTTCTACCTTCCGGCTGAATTCGTCCTTTTCAAGTGCCTTTAGAGAAAGAGGTCCAAATACTTCTTCCGGTGTGGAAAACCGGGTAAGGAGATAATGGAAAAAATTCCCTCCCTCGATAGTTTCGCAGATCTTGTTTGCAAGCAGGGTTTTTGCAGTTCCCGGCGGACCCAGCAAAAGAACATGTTCTCCTGAAAGCAGCGCCAGCAGAGAACCGTTGATTTCGGCGTCTCTTTCTTTAAAGTAACCAGAGAATTCCTGTTTAATATTGAGGATGGTATTTTTCAAATCCAGAACTTTCATGAATTTCAAACCTTTTTAAATCTCTCTTTTCCAGCATCTCGTCCGTAATCCTATAAAATGGGCTTTGCAATAATGAGCAGCAGTACCCGGTTCAAGAAATCTCAAAAATGATTTAACCATTTTTATGGGTCTTGCCTTAATTAATTTTTCCAAAAAAATCTAGTTCGCAATCCCTTACTTATAACCCTTGTTCGTAATCCTTATTATTACCCTTGTTCTTAACCCCGGATATGCCTGCGGGTTATACCTTTTTCTCAGTTATATGCTTTTCTGCTTTAAAGTAATGAAATCTGGAGTATCTTATCGATGCCCCTCAAAGTTCACTCGAATGCTGTCCGAAGATGTTATGCATAAGGAAGTCAATCATTATTGGAATGTTCTAACTTTTCTGGATAATAGAGTTGTTAGGAGACCAACCGGCGTTATCCGAAGCTGGCCGGTAAAATCAATATTCGAGAGGAATATTCTGGAAGATCTTAAATGAATGATTTGGAACGTGAAAAATACAGCAGGCAGATCCTTCTTTTCGGGGAGGAAGGGCAGGAAAAGCTGAAGAATGCCAGAGTGCTGGTTGCCGGTGCAGGAGGACTCGGGAGCCCTATTTCCACATATCTCGCAATAGCCGGGGTCGGGAAAATAATTCTTGCGGATTTTGACTCGGTGGAGCTCAGTAACCTGAACAGGCAGTTTCTCCATCACGAAAAGGATATTGGGAGAGCCAAGATCGAATCTGCAAAGGAAAAGCTTCTTTCTATGAACCCGGGGATTGAGGTTGAAACCATTGGGGAAATGATTTCCGAATCGAACATTGAATCCCTGATTCCCGAATGTGATATTATTGTCGATGCCCTTGATAACATTGAAACCAGGCATCTGCTCAACAGGCTTGCCGTAAAAAGGAAAATTCCTCTGGTCCATGGAGCAGTTACCGGATACGATGGACAGGTGACTACGATAATTCCCGGTAAAACTCCCTGCTTTTACTGTATTTTTCCACGGATTTCCAGAAAAGAAGTTTTTCCGGTTTTAGGGGCGACTCCGGGAGTTATAGGTTCTATTCAGGCAAATGAAGTAATTAAATTCCTGACAGGAAAAGGAAAACTTCTCGAAGGTCGCCTCCTGTTCTGGAATGGATTTTCGGGGAATTTCAGTGAAATCTCTCTCTCAAAGTTAAATAGTTGTCCTGTCTGCGGGCTTTTTGATGAATTAAATGAAACTAAATGAAAATAAGCGAAACTAAATGAATGTGGCTAAGAATAAGCGGAAATCTCTGAAAATAGCTGGGAATATCTGTTGATAACTTAAAATAAGTGAAAAAATGCGTTTTTTTCCTTTTCTAAGGATGTATAAACCTTTATTTCCTCCCTATTGATCATTTTTTATATATCCTCAGTAATAATATCTTATGAGTTATATGTCCTAGGAGGAGATTTCATGAAAAGGAAGGCTCCGTCAGTTGAATCCGGAGGTTTTAACCGGCAAGACTGTTCAGGTTCCCTGCCTGAAGGATTTCACGACCTTAACCCATCTGCCCCGTATTTCTCTTTTGCTTCTGCCCCGAACGTTCCTTATCTTGACCTTGGAATCTGCAGGGAATCCCAGGTTAAGTCTTTGATCAGGGCCCACAGCAAGGATATGTACCGGCTGCTTGAGAAGGTCCATTTTGATGGAAAATACTACACGGTAAAGTGTGTAAACTCCGGGGATCGGGAATACTGCTGGGACCTTGCAGTCAGGATTCAATTTTTCGGGAAAATGCAGGGGATTGTTCTTTATCCCAAACGTCTGGTTTCCCTAAATGAAAAAAAGATTGTTTATAGATCCGTAATCCTTGTTAACCCCTATCAGCTCTGGGATGAAGCTCTTGTAACCCGATTCTGGAACTTGCAGGAAAGAGTTGAATTCCTTATAGCCAGAATCCTTTTTCATGAATGCATTCATCTTATGATCTCGCTTGGAAATACCCTACCCTCAGGTTTTGGAGATACGGATATCTATCTTGAGTTCAGAAAGATGCTTGAGGTCTCCTGCTCGGAAAAACTTATATCCGAACTTCATGAGGTGCAGTTCCGCCTCTGGAATCTTGTCCTGTTTGGAGCTGAAGGGTCCGAAAGTGAGCAGACCCTGCTCGAAAGAGCTCAGGAGATCTATGAATTTCTTATTAATGAAAAATACAGTAATCAGAAAACGGGAAAGGTTTTTCATTCCCCTTCTAACAATGAAAAATTAGCCCGGAAATATGCCTGGGTGGCAGGAGTCAAAGCCGGAGGTGACGTCCGGGTCAGTAAAAATGTATGGAAGGTCGAAGTCCGCAGGCTCAGCATAGCCCTGAGAGGGCTATATAAAGGGATTGATAGGCTGTCAGGCAATTGAGCAGGATTGACTTCTTATCTTTTCCTTATCTTCTTCTTCTTTAATCTTTTCCTCATCTTCTTCTTTGATCTTTTCCTCATCTTCTTCTTTCTTAATACCTAATCTTTCCAGGACTTTTGCTCTTTTATCCATGTCGGGAAGTTATGAACCAGATATCTTTTGAAGAATATCGCTCTGTTGTCCGTCAATAATGATGTTTTCCTGTCAGAGACTCCCTCTTCTTCTCTGGATACTCCATATGCTCTGGTAACTTCACCATGCGGCCAGAAACCGAAAAAAGCCCGAAAAACAAAGTCTTCAGAAATGATTAAATCCAACAAAACGATCGAATCCAACGATAATGACTGAATCCAACGATAATGACTGAATCCAACGATAATGACTGAATCCAACGATAATGACTGAATCCAACGATAATGACTGAATCCAACGATAATGACTGAATCCAACGATAATGACTGAATCCAACAATAATGACTGAATCCAACAATAATGGCTGAATCCAACAATAATGGCTGAATCCAACAATAATGACTGAATCCAACAATAACGATCGAATCCAACGATAATGATTGAATCCCGGAATTTGTTCCTTTTGAAAAATAAGTGGATTAGCTCTCAGTCAGAGAACTGAGAGTCTTCCCAGGTAATTAAGTTTCCTTATCCACAATTTTCAATTCTGTTATCGTGGATATTTACATTGGTTTCTTTCGTATTCAAATGTACTACTGCAGGAGCAGGCAAGTCATGGAAATAGTTTCCAGAGGCTTCTATGTTGTTAAGAGTTCCCTGTAATTCCAGGCCTGCATATCCGCCGCCGGATGTGGTGCATTCATTGTTTTTCATGACTCCGTCGGTAACGGAATCGAACCTAACGGATGAATTAGTTCGGTTAATAAATTTAGAGTTCTTAACTGTAATGCCTTTTACATGATAGGCATATACCCCGTCATGTCCACATTTGTTTACGGTTACCGTATCTATCAATATGTTGCTGGAATTTGAAATAAGCATGGCATCATTACATCCGTTCTGGAATGTAACGTCTTTTACTGTTAATCCGTTGCAGTTTACTATAGTTGCCATGTTATAACAGGAAGTTCCAAGCCTTACGCTAGAATAATAGTCACTCTGACTACCATCAACGGTTAAGTTTCTTATTGTAACATCGGTTGCAGAATTGCCTCTGATCATAAGCATGGCTTTCTTCTCTGCAATACTGCTATCACGCCCACCCCATACGGGTAATCCTGAGGCAAGCTTAATTGTTACACCGGAATCTCCTTCAAGGATTGTTTTGCTGCCTATCCGAAGACTGTCGCCTATCATATATGTGAACGGACCTTTAAGGTGGACAGTTGTGCCCGGGTTGTTTGCTGCATATTCCAGTGCCTGGTTAATCTGGACGTGATCGTCCTTCCCGTCACAGTTGTAGTCTCCGCTTCCGTCTCCGGCAACAGTTATCACCTTTGTGTTCTCACCGCCTAATACAGTAGGTACGGTTGTTAAAATAAGACATGTTACTAGGAATAGGGTTCCTAGCTGTTTTTTCAGCATCGTATCACCTTTGGGTTGGATTTTCGTAGGGATTTAAGTAAAATCGAAATTTATAGGGTAATTTTTTACTTTCCCCAAATATTTCTTCAAAATTCCATATTACGTACTCGTAATACTCTTTTTCCGACATATCTAATTAGATTGGGTTAAATTCTCTAACCAGGTCGGCTCTATGCTTTTATTCAAAAATTTATACTACGTCTGCGTAATATTTTTGAACCTATCCAATTCGGTTCTCTGCGATTTATGTAGGGCGGACACGTTGCACACAGAGTCTCCACTCTCCAATTACATTATAGGGATCAGCACTGGAGGTGGCGGAGTTAGAAGTTTTGACTTCTACCAATCAAAATTTGCTACTGACCATCCGGGTATTACTCCTCCGGTCAATACCTCCTGTTTCAATTAGTCATGGCGTTTAGCCAGGCCAACTCTTCTCTTTAAGAAGTTTTCATTCACCTGTTATTGAATTACCGAGCTGACATCAAAAGTCTATGCAATCCTATTATAAAATATTTTTGGTATTTTAATAATAAAATTAAAACAGTTGCTTGCTTTTTTCGACAACGGTAGGCTTTTGAGTGGATTGTTGGGTAGAACTTTGGATGGGTTATTACATGTATTATTAAACCAATTCTATAAATTTGTCCTTATTCTCTGCAGAGCAATGGATGTCAAAAAATCTCTGTAGCTTTCTAAAAAGAATTGTACGTAGAAACGAAATATTGACCCATATCAAAATTGGCGACTAATTCTTCCAATGTTATCTGTGGCAAGATAAGTAGATATGTAAATCGAGTTTTTATAAATATCTTAATATTAAATATTGGTTTATGCTATCATCATAAGCGAGGAGATTTGGACTTATTATCCTATGGTGGGAAAAAGATGAACCGTGGGTTTTCCTATCTCGTCGGCTCTTATGTTTTTTATTCTAATATTGACTGCGGCGTCAACCGATCAATGTACAAAAATTGATAGCGGATCTGAGCCTGCTATTGATGTTAATAATGTAGTGTGGATAAATGGGGAAACAGTACACGTTTATGACCTGTTCTCCGGAAAAGATATTATTATCAATTCTTCTGCGGCATCTCATCCGGCTATCTCGGGCAGCATCCTGGTGTGGCATGACGAGAGTACCGGAGTGCCGAGACTTACTTTATATGGCCTTGAGACCCGGGCCAGGTCTTATGTTACAAAAAGCGTGGACTGCGACAGCGTTCCCGCTATCTCCGGCAGCGTTCCCGCTATCTCCGGCAGCAGAATCGTGTGGAGTGCAAATTCCTGTGTCTACATGCATGATATCTCCACCTCCACACAGACCGGAATAGCAGCTGGGAACAGTCCTGACGTTTATGGTAGCAAAATCTCATATGAATACGCTTCTGCTAAAAATACCCCGCAGATCTATGTATATGATACCATCACTAAAAAATCAATAGATGTCAGCCAGTATGGCGATAATATGTTTTCATGTATTTATGGCGATAAAGTCATATGGTCGGATTTTTACACCCTGCTTGGCAATATTCGCATGTATGACTTGACTACCTGTCAACAGACAGAAGAAGTCACTACCGAGGACGATATAAACGGCTATGACACAGGAGGTTCGACTGATATTTACGGCAATAAGATTGTGTATCTAAAACACAATTGCTCAGATAAGGATTCGGGTGACTTATATATCTACGACATAGCTACAGGAAAAAGCCCGCAGCTGTCTTCCGGCAACGTCGTTGTCTGGTCAAATTGCGGTAGTATAATATGTTACATTCCTGGCAGGAATATGTTACATTCCTGGCAGGAGTACATGCTTAAAAACGGACTCCTGTATCGGGACTTCGGCGGCGGAGCAAACTCTGAAAATACCGTCACTGAACTTCATATCTTTACCAAAGCTGGAAAATCTACTTTCAGCTCAACAGTGAAAAAAGAGTCTGAAGCATTACCTTAGCGAAGATGTTGAGCTGAATCAAGAGTAAATAACTCGCGATGAAGTAAGGTAACGATAACGATTTCGCTACTTGCATTTTTTTATTTGTGGGTGCAGGTGGGAAATATTCCTTTTTAAGTGGCCTGTTTGATTCTTTTTTATGTTAGATCCCGCCACCCAGCTTATCGGAACCAATAAGCTTGAAGTCTATTGTTAACCTACTTTTGGCTTATTGTTAACCTATGCCTTAATAACCAGGGACTTGTTTCTCATATTATCTTCTTAATAAATATAATACCAAACTTGTCCGGATGAACTGCCAGGCCGGTATTTCTACACTATTTAATATAGAGAGCGGAAAACCCCATGAGACACACACAGATTGATTATGCCCGTAATGGAATACTTACTCCCGAGATGAAACAAATTATTGGGAAAGAAAATATTGATGAGGATACGCTGCTTTCCCGCGTGGCCGAAGGAAGTCTTGTTATAATGACAAGGAAAGACTGTCCTCCCGTAGCTATAGGAAATGGTGCCAGCACTAAAGTAAATGTTAACCTGGGAACATCTGCTGCAAAAATCGATGTGGATGCCGAAATAGAAAAGGTAAGAATTGCGGATAAATATGGAGCAGATACGATCACCGATCTTTCTATGGGAGGAGATATCCGGGCCATACGTACAGGCGTACTGGAAAACAGCAAACTCCCCCTTACCACGGTTCCGGTCTATCAAACGATTGTTGAATGCGGGATGAAGGAGGTTACTGCTGATGATATTTTGTCATATCTCAGGGCTCATGTGGATGAAGGTATGAGTTCTGTGGTCTTGCATTGTGTGGAAAAAGCTACCCTTGAAAAATTGAAAGGCATGGGCAGAGTAATGGGGATGGTATCCAAGGGAGGTTCCCTTACCAGTGTTTATATGCTCATAAACGGTTGTGAGAATCCCTTCATAGAGAACTTTGACGAGGTGATTGATGTTCTCCGGAAGAAGGATGTGGTCCTTTCCCTTGGAAACACCATGCGAAGCGGCTGTATTCATGACCTGAGAGATGGTGCCCAGATGATGGAGATCAACACCAATGTCCAGCTTGCAAAAAGAGCTAATGAGGCAGGTGTACAGGTCATAATAGAGGGCATGGGTGGGCACATATTGGCAGCCGATATTCCTGCTCACGTTAAGTTATATAAGTCAAAATCAAGTTTTCCTCTATTTGTTGCAGGTCCCCTGCCCACAGACATTGCCCTTGGGTATGACCATATTGCAGGTGCAGTGGGAGCCAGCATGGCAAGCGGGGTAGGAGCCGATTACCTGTGCTACATTACACCCGCAGAGCACCTTTCCCTTCCAAGCCCTGAGCAGGTGAGAGAAGGGCTGATAGCCTTCAAGATAGCTGCCCATATAGGGGATTCCATGAAATACGGGATGAGCAACAGAGATTTGCTGCTTGCACAAAAACGTGCCCGCTTTGACTGGGAAGGACAAATGGAGCTTGCCCTTGATTCTGACAGGCCAAAAGATATGTGTCCAATGAAAGGCCCGTGCTCAATGTGCGGCGAATACTGCGCCATAAAAATCATGAGAGACTACCTTGAAGGCGATGAATAGCTGAAGGGTTACCTGGTTAATAGCTGAAGGGTTACCTGGTTAATAGCTGAAGGGTTACCTGGTTAAAGCTGAAGGGTTACCTGGTTAAAGCTGAAGGGTTACCTGGTTAAAGCTGAAGAATTATTATGGCTCCTGTAGAGTTATATGTAGCTATAAAATTAAAATTACATCTTATCCTCTATATGATTTGCCCGAATTTTTTTAATCTATTCAAGCGAGCAATCACATCAGGAGGATTTTCAGCCAATCTACGGAATCTGTTTTCTCTCCTGACCCGGGTTTTTGTCTCCACTTAACCGTGAGCTACGGGAGAGTATTTTTCGAAAACAGTGATTTTTGTCTATTATAGATTCTGTTATTGATTACGATTGTTGACTTTTCAAAAGTGAAGTCAGAAACCAGGATATCTGAAAAGAAAATATGTAAATATTATATTGATAGATGAAATTTTTCCTTTTACCAGACCCCATTGTTTTTCAGTGTAGCTAGAATATTTGTGAACTCATTGCTGAACTTACATTTCCGGAAATCAGGATTTCCCAGAATATTTTTCTTTATTTCTTGCAGTGCGATTAAAAGGCTCATATCGTTACTGTACTCGAATTCGTCTTCTGATGAGGCTATATTCTCGGCAAGGATTTCGATAAATCTCGGATCAAGGTCATTTGTAATATAAGTATCCAGGATCAAAAGATCTGCAATTCTTTTATAAAACTCGATTAGTCTCTGGTAGTTTGATAAGGAGTAAACTTTTGCTGTATGTTTTTGAATGTTAAGATAAATCAGGTAGCGCGATATTGTGTTTATCAGGGTCTCTACGGTCTCACATCCAGGAAATACAATCGGAAACCTTTTGAGTACTTTGGGATACAGGTTGCTGTTATCTCGCACTTTTTCGCGGTTCCATATCTCCGGAAAAACCCTTGATATCGAAGAGTTAAGTACCGCTGTTACATAATGGTAGATTGTGGGGTCTCCGAGGACAATTCCAATTCCGTCTGCAAATACATAGTTTCCGGCAAAGTCATATGAAGCCTGCAAACGGTAGTGGTTAGTAATGATAATTTTAGGCGTGTTAATGTAACGCAGGAAGCTTTCATTTTTCAGACGGTAACAATCAGCCGAATCCAGCTCTTCTCCATCTGTCCTGAACTTATATTTGATCTCCACAAGCCGTTTATAAGCCACCGGAAACCTTGTTTTCATCTCTTCTGGCTGAAAGATTCTGTATTCTTTTCTTATATTGTTACCGAGAATTTCATAGGGGAGCATAAACCGGTACTGGCTAGAGTTAATGGCAAATTCATTAGACAGAGAGGCGTCCATATAAGGATACATAAGTTCCTGTTCTATATTTACACTCCTTAGCAGATCCCTGCAGATATACGAGGCGTTTGCGGAGTCTCCCCTTGGGTGATTTACTTTATGTATGAAATCATTCGTTGAGGGTATGCCTTCAAAGATATCTATTGAAATATCCTCCAGAGTTCGAGGTATTTTGCTCAACCTTTCGATAATATTGTCTTTACTCCAGAACATCTAATCCACTCCTTATTCTAATATAACATCTCGACAAAGTCCTCTGGATACGGGTTGTAATACTCCTGTAAAACTTCATTCATACCGTTAGATTTTGAGATCCGCATACTGCTTCCGAAACTTCTTGTTAAATTGTATATACAATTTTTATATAATAAGTTTTTTTATATAATAATCTTCTCAAGCAGGTTCACAATTAAATTGCTTTTCTCCGGATTTTGATCTCAATAGGGTTCGATCTCCTCATACCGGGCACTTCCCTATTTTCAACGGGAGTTTTAAAATCTGGTCTGAGTCCGGGTTAACAAATCAGGTCAAAACCGTGTCAGGGCAGTTGAACAGAAGGCAACGGTTGAAACCGGACTACAAAGTATAAACTTGGAAAATTCTACTAATTATGCGGCAGTGAAAAATATCTCGGAACCAAAAAACAGATTCAGAATATTGTCAAAAACGTTCCCGAAACTTTCCAAATCGTAAACAAAAGAAATATTATCATAAATGCCTGTTCCCATCAAAGGAACTCCTGTAGCAATAGACTCCGAACAAAAAAGTGAAAAGCCCCGTGCGTGATTCGAACACGCGACCTAGTGATTACAAGTCACTCGCTCTACCGGGCTGAGCCAACGAGGCGCAATGAAACTGATTGCAGACTTATCTAAATACAATACTCACAGATAAACTTTATGGCAGAATCCCCCTTTCTCAACATATTCTAAATTACTTTGACTGTAGGCTTCTGATCTGCTTTTGAAAGGTTCTGCGGTTCTGACCGTGCATAAGCTTATGGCATTCTTTATCCATATCTCGCATAGATGTGGCAGGAAATGGCAAAATACGGACGCAAACTGGTGGAACACGGGCTTGTGGAATCAAACTTCGGAAATATCAGCGTCAGGGCCGGAGACCGGATGCTTATTACCCGGAGCGGGACTGCCCTTGATGAAATCGCCGGGGATAACGTTGTTGAGGTGGAGATTCAGGATACCTCGTCCCTGGATATAATTGCGTCTTCCGAGACGGTAGTACACAGGGAGATCTACAGGAAGACCTCTGCCCTGGCAATAATTCACGCTCACTGCCCTTATTCGGTGGTTGAGTCCCTGCTTGCCGGTCCTGAGGGATCGATTGCTCCTGCGGATAGTGAAGGTCAGTATTTCCTCGGGAATATTCCGGTTGTAGGCGGTGGAATCGGGAGCCTGGAACTTGCCGAAAACCTGGCAGATGCGCTTTCAGAGCACAGGGGAGCTGTTGTTTTCAGTCACGGAACTTTCGCCGTCGGAAGGACTCTCGGAGAGGCTTATATTGTGACCACGCAGCTTGAGCACTCATGCAGAATAAAGTACCTGTATGAGCTTGCAGCCGTAAAAAAGTGAAAATAAGAAGTAAAAAGTGATATAAGTAAGTATTATCTATGGAGTGCACTGATAATCAAGCATAAGGACTTAAGTATAAATATCAAAAGACAGGTACACAAAAGAATAATAATAAGTAGATCCACCCGGCATAAGACGCAGGATAAAGCTGCTCTTCTTTCAGGCCTGTCTTCTATAACGGATATACAACTAAAAAGGAAGATTCCAAGTACCATGACGTTTAATGCCCTGAGACCATTTGCCTCGAGAGTTATCGACCCGCTGGCAGATTTTTTCATAAGATATGAGGTCTCTCCTGATACGGTTTCCATAGTGTCCCTTATCTGTGCTTTCTTTGCGGGGCTCAGTTTTTATTACTCTCCTGTTTATCAGGAATTTGCCCTACTAGCAGGCATTCTGGTAGTGTTTAACTCGCTTTTCGATGCCCTTGATGGGGTAATTGCCCGCAAATCCAACAGGGCAACTCCGAGAGGGGATTTCCTCGACCACGTAATCGACCGTTATTCGGACGTGTTTATCATCTGCAGCATTTTTTTTGCAGGTTATGTGTCCTGGCAGATAGGGGTTACGGCAATCGTGGGCGTGCTTCTTACGAGTTACCTGGGGACTCAGGCCCAGGCCCTCAATCTCGGCAGGTATTACGGAGGGATCATGGGCAGGGCTGATCGTCTTGTAGTTATTATCCTTGCCGCTTTTTCCAACTCGGTTTATCCTGCTTCTATTGCAGGCTTTACCATCCTGGGCTGGGCTGTTATCCTGATTGCTGTGACCAGCCATATTACTGCAATCCAGCGGATTATGTATATCTGGAGAAGGCTGGACTGATACCTTTCAGTGTTTTTTGTTCAACCTGTTTTCCGGGCCCATCGTGCTTAGGTTTAGCCTGTTAAGGTTTAGCCTGCCAAGTTTCAGCCTGTTAAATTTCAGACTGCAAAATCTTTTTAATTCTTTTTTCTGCCTGAATGCCGGTTTCTGAGGCGGATAGCTTAATGTAAGACAAAACCCAATACTTGGACTATGCCGTCTCAAGGAAAAAAGTACGAGTATCTGGAGCATACCGCAGACATAAAGTTCCTGGCATATGGAAACGCTCTGGAAGAGGTATTTGAAAACGCAGCTCTTGCCATGTTCAATGTTATAATTGACACCGGGAAGGTTTCGGGAGAGACGACAAGGGATGTTTACCTTAAGTCCCCTGATCTCGAATCTCTGCTTGTGGACTGGCTTTCCGAGCTGTTGTATCTTTTCGAGGTCGACGAGATTGTTTTCTGGAAGTTCAGGGTAGAGGAAATCCGAGAAGAAGAAGGGGAATACTCAATAAAAGCCGTAGCATCCGGTGAACGATATTATCCTGAGAGCCATCCCTTTGAAACCGAAATTAAGGCTGTCACTTATAACCAGCTGGAACTCGAGAAGACTGCCGAAGGCTGGAAGGCTCAGGTTGTTGTTGATATCTAAGAAGCGCAGTTGTTTTTGATTTTCCTGTGTACGGCTGGAATGTGGCTACTTCATGTATGTGAATTATTATCCTATCCTGCACTATAAATCCGGGGCAAATTTTGATATTCCAAATTAACCTCTCACGCTTTAACCGGTTAAGTGAGTTACACAGTCTGAAAATGTACCTTACGGGTTTCCGGAGTAATCTGCGGGTGCTCAGGGGAACGCAAGGTAAATGAGTAATTTCATGATTATATTATATCAGGGTTATAATATTCAAATTATATTCATAAAACGTAAAGGAGCAGGGAGCATCAATTATGGTAGACAGTGAAGATATTTCCAATGAGGAATCTAGCACGGAAAGTGAACATCGGGACGTAAGAGGCATGGTCCGGAAGCTTTCCGATAATAACTGGGAAATTCCAAAAGGGCATATCCCCAATATGAGGGTTCCAGGACGCCTGTTTGTATCCGAAAGTTTGCTTGAAGGCATTGAGCCCGGTACTATCGACCAGATTGCAAACGTTGCAACTCTTCCTGGCATTCAAAAGTATTCCATGGCAATGCCTGATGCCCACCTCGGTTATGGTTTTGCTATAGGGGGCGTTGCAGCTTTTGATGCCGAAGAGGGAATTATCAGCCCCGGTGGGGTGGGTTTTGACATCAACTGCGGGGTTCGGCTAATCCGCACAAACCTCCGGAAGGAAGATGTGGTTCCTGAAATCAAAAAGCTGACCGACGAGCTGTTTACTAATGTGCCTGCCGGGGTCGGGTCAAAAAGCCGGTTCAGGGCTTCTGATCGGGAACTGGACAGTGCGTTTCTTGAGGGGGCAAAGTGGGCAGTAGATGCCGGATATGGTGTGGATGCGGACGTGGAACACTGTGAAGGGAATGGCTACCTTGAAGGGGCAGATACTTCTTATGTAAGCACAAAGGCAAGGAACCGCGGAAAACCCCAGTTAGGGACTCTCGGGAGCGGCAACCACTTCCTTGAAGTCCAGTATGTGGACGAGATTTATGACCGGGAAGTAGCTTCGGCTTTCGGGATTGAAGAGGGTCAGGTTACGGTAATGGTTCACTGCGGGTCAAGGGGTGCAGGGCATCAGATCTGCACTGACCACCTGAAAGAACTCTCTCAGGCTGTGAAGAAGTACGGGATTGAAATTCCGGACAAGCAGCTTGCCTGTGCTCCGGCTCAGTCAAAGGAAGCCCAGAACTATTTCAAAGCCATGCTCTGCGCTGCAAACTATGCCTGGGCGAACAGGCAGATGATCACTCACTGGACACGTGAGTCTTTTGAAAAGGTATTTGGCAGGGATGCCGATGACATGGGAATGAGCCTCCTGTATGACGTTGCTCATAACGTGGCAAAACTGGAAGAACATAACATTGAAGGCAGGAAAAAAGAGGTTTACGTGCACAGAAAAGGGGCAACAAGAGCATTTCCCGCCGGGCATCCGGAAGTTCCGGCCGCATACAGGGACGTGGGACAGCCGGTTTTAATTCCCGGAAGCATGGGCACTCCTTCTTTCATACTCTGCGGGGCAAAAGAGGCTATGGATGTTTCTTTCGGCAGTGCCTGCCACGGGGCCGGGAGGGTTATGAGCAGGGCACATGCAAAGAAAGAGTTCCACGGGCAAAGTGTAAAAGAGAACCTTGAAGCCCACGGGATCACTGTAAGGGCAACTCATCCCTCCGTAATTGCGGAAGAAGCTCCCGGTGTGTACAAGTCCAGCAGTGAGGTAGTAAATGTCGTGCACGAGCTTGGTATTGCCCGCAAGGTTGCAAGAGTTATCCCCCTTGGGGTCGCAAAAGGTTAAACTGGCTATAACTCCAGAATTTTTTGTTTTAGAATTCCTTTTTTTGAATTCCTTTTTTTGAATTCCTTTTTTTAGAATTTCTTGTTTTCTCTTTTTTAACCTTCTTTTTTTCAATTTTTCCTAATTCTTTGAGCAGTCCTGCTTTCTCAGGGGTTTCATTCTTTTGAGAAGAAGTCGGGTTCTTCGAATTCTTCTACTCCAGCTAAGTCGGAGCTGTCTTCAGGTTCGTGCTCCTTATAGAACTTGAACACGATCATGCTTGTATATGAAGAAGTTACAAAAGGTGTGCCCTGCTCTCTAAATATATTTGAGAAGTATTCAACAAGGGTATTGATTACTTTTTCATTTTTGAAATCATGGAAGATGGTTACCGATTCTCTCCCGGGTTCGAGGCTGATTTCTATATTCTTTACCAGCTGGGTTGCCAGGTACATTTTCCTGAAGTACATCAGTAAATCGGGAAGATCCATTTCGTTTACGGATTGTTTGCACAGGCGTTCCAGTATCTTTGTCGGGTTCGGGACTTCCCCGGCTGCAAAAGTTTCGAACTGGCTTCTATGCAAAGTTACAAGGTTGTACCTCTCAACGTTATACGTGTACATTAGCTGGGTCCAGAACTCCGTATTATCGTCAAGTTCTCTGCATACGATGTCAAGGTAACCGAAGTGTTTTCGGATCCCTGGCATGGTCTCATTAAGAGAAACTGAGAGGTTCTTTTTGAATGAAATCTGGGTTGAATTCGCCCGCCTGAAAATGTGTTCCACGTCCAGCTGTTTCCATCTGGCCAGAAAATGGGCTATAAGCTGGGCAAAAAACTCCCTGCTGTTTATGGTAGAATTGGAAAGGAGTAAAAGAGCAGAGTCAGGGTTGTGGATATCCTCACACTTGATTGATGTTCTGATTGTCCACTGATAGTTTTTGGAAATCCGGTTAAGGTGGTCCTCGAGTTCCTTCATATCACTGATTTCAAAAGGATTGATGAGCTCGTTGACCAGCTCTTCGTCCGTAAGTCTTCCTTTTGTATACCTGAAAAGCCATTCGAGCATTGTTCGATTTATTATTGTATTTTCCCCGTTTTTGATCGTGTCACTCAGTTCTTCTTTTGCGGGGGTTTCTTTTAAAAATTTGATTGCTTCGTCAATGCTTTTGTGATATGTAAGTGCTGTGTCTGCGATTTCAATTGTATCCCTGACTGCGGCGCTAAGATTCCCATCATTGGCGTCCAGGAGGGGCTGCAACTTTTTAAGGTACTTATCATCAAGGGATATGTTTTTTCTGATCAGCATATTTTCACCCAAGATGGTCTGGTTTTCCGGTCCTTTATGCTACGATCCATAATCTGTGCCCCTGATATAATGGCTTTTTTATCTCTTCCGGCTCAAAGCTTAGAAAAGTTGTTTTTTTCAGTTTCAAAATATAATTTGTAAGCTTAAAAACATTCGTCAGTAGCTTATATATTGGTAAGTGCTACCGAATATTAAATGTTTCTGTTTAGTGTCATTATCTTGGGAATTTTTGTCAATTCATATCATTTTTCAGGTAGGTCAATTATCTGCAGTTACACATAATATTCTCTGTTGGAAACTCCCTGGAATTTTTCTGATTAATGCTTTTCCGTTCGTTATTTTGTGGTTTGTCTCAGGCATAACTTTCCTCCTATGTACTGAAGTGGAGAAGTGGCAAAGTGCCCAAAACAGGTAATATCGGTTCACAATTCTTTATATATATATGTAAGACAGTGTACGCAATGTAAATCAAATAAATTAGAATGTGAATAGGGCACAAATAGCCTTGAAAATCAGGTTACTGATTTCCCGTATGCTCACAGTTTGAGTGTCTTTATTGTCTTCTCCATTACGGAAGACATTGATTAACTCTAACAAATGGTGAGCCTGGAAATGGATTTGTATGCCTCTGATTGAGTGGGGGTTCTGTATACATTCGGTCCGGCCTCTATAATATCCTTAATAACCTGATTTTTTCCCGGGTATATGTGTTCCCCCTGTAAAAAGCGAGTTGGGAGTGGATTCATCGTATCTGGCAGGTTCTTATACTTCCTCATCTGCCAGATACTTTCCTTCCAAAAAAACAACATGGGAGCATAAAAATATTTTTTAAGTCAATTCATTTTTCTTTATTGTTTTTTTCTTATTGTTTTTTCTTCAGTTTTCCCAATTCTTTTCTTTAGTTTCTTTATCAGTTTTTTCAGTTTCTATTCTGGTTAATTTTCTTTATCTTTACTTTAATTTTTCTTTAGAAATTATCGGGGACAAAAAGCAAGAGAAAAACACGTTTAAAGAGTTTTTAGGGCTGGTATGACTTCACAACCACATCTACTGCGAACTTTGAACTAATGATGAGGAAACTAATGCTGAGAAAACTAATACGAGATAACTATTGATGAGAAAAATGATGATGAGAAAAATGATGATGAGAAAAATGATGATGAGACGAATTTGAAATTAATTACAGAATCCACGTAAAACAAAAAAGAAAGAGCAAAGAGAAAATGTCTCTTTGCTTCGGGATCTTGCGATCCTTTTATGAATTTTGAACTTACGTTAGTCTGGTAACAGGGTGGTTTTCTGAATCTGCGATCTCAACACCGAGTTCCTTTGCGGTTTCTCCGAGCATGATGTCGACCATTGCGACAGCCGGGAATACCTTCTCGACGTTCTCGATCGGACCGTAGAGCAGGAAGTCAGAACCTGCAATCTGGGCGACAAGGTTGGTGCCTATGTCAGCAGGCATGTAGATTGCCTTCGGGTCAGGTTGGGTCTTCTTGAACTTACGGAGCCAGTCCCAGGCAGAAGCCATGTTGTGGTATCCGCCGCCGACAGGCAGGCCGAGCTTCCCCTTAATTGTTGGGATTGAACGGATTGTTGCACCAGAACCAGCACCGAGGGGCATTGCTGCAACGTCTATCAGGGGAATCTTGATTCCACATTCCTTGGCAACCTGGAGCATACCCTTTGTCTGTCCGGAACCGCCTACTTCAAGGATGTCAAGTTTTCCTTTTACGGTTGGGTCGGTTGCGTTGAAAGCCAGAACGATGGCAGCTTCCACATCACTCTCGGTAAGTATATCGATTTCGCTCTGTTCGATACTTGCGTTGATGGAGTTGTGGATTGCCCTGTTAGCAACACCGATTTCGGTACAGTACTGGGCAGCGGCTGCACGCACTTCTCCGGCTGAAGAGTCGATAAGGAAGGGGGTCTTGTTATCGATCTCTACGAACCAGTCGATGTACTTCCTGATGGATTCAGGGGTTTCTCCCACAATCTGGTTCACGTAGGGGTTTCCTGTGGCATCGCTCAGTGATACCTGGGTGTTCCAGAGAGTTTCTGCGGCTGCCCTGTCGAAAATCCCTTTGTCCTCATCGGTCACGATCTTGTGCCTTGCGTAGAACATGGTACTGACTAACACGGTTGGGTATTCGCCCGGCTGTCCGCCGAACTTAACTCCACCTACTTCGTAAACTTCCTGTTTCCTGTCAAACTTGAACATTTTGATCCCTCATTATATTGTGAACATTGATGATACCGAGACGTAGATCAGGAAGAGAAGCAGTCCTACAACTGCACCGTACAGAATTCCGATGTCTCTTCCTACCTTCTTTCCGATTCTCTGTGCAACTTCACTGTTGACGAACTCAACCTTTTCATCGATCTTTTCGAGCCTTTTCATTACTTCGTTAAACTCAGCTGGATCTACAAACGCTGCTGGTGCTTTTCCATCCATAATCTCACCTCTCAAGCTTTAGAGACCCGCCATTAACGGGAGTATAATCACCATCAGCAGTGAAAAGAGGAAGCCTGCTGCAAAGCCAATTATTCCGGTAGCCATTACCCCAGAATCCAGCTTCTGGTTCCTCGCAATCAACTGTGCTCTGTACCGAATGCTCTCAACAGTGGCGTCAATCCCACCCATCTGAGGGTTGAGCACCATTGGCACTCCTTTTCCGTATTCTTCTGCCATTCTCATTACCTCCCGAGCAGTAATAACCCAAGCAGGGATATGGTTACTGTCAACCCGATCATGGCACCTTCAATCTTTCCTGCATGAACCCCTGAGTGGAACTTGTTCAAGTTTCCTATGTCAAGCATCCTGGCTTCAATGCCTTTCAGCCTGCTGCGGATGACTGCAATCTCACCGGAGACCGGCCTGACAACACCGCCCTCTTCTTCTTCTTCTCCCTCTTCGCTGATTACCACGACCATTGGTTCTGCGTCAAAAGCACCCGGGTCCTTTGATACAAGTTCCCTTACCTTGGCTGTGATTGCACCCATGTCTTCTGTGTCCAGCAAGTTTACGGTCTCGACCTGCTGCTGGAAGCGGGCAATTACCTCATCGTTCAGGTTTTCGACATAAGGGATAGCACCTACCGCACCTACAATTCTGTGATCTTTTACACCATTTTCATGGATAGCGAGCATTGCCTGTCCTGTAACGTGCCCTTTGACTTCAGCTCCTGTTACGACCAGGAACCTGATATTGGGGTTTGAAATTATGTCGGCAACGACCTTCTCTATACCCAGATTTTCGGTTTTACAGGACCCTGTAATTGCTGCGCCTGCATCGAGTACGGGTTTTCCGGGGAGGTGCGATGCGCAGGTGATTACTGCAACACAGCCCTTTACATCCCCTACTTCATACTCCCCTTTCAGGATCGGCCATCCAGGTGCGGGTTCTCTTTTGTTTACCATTTTACATACCTCCCTCGATCAGTCTCTGTATGAATATGATCAGGGCAAGCAGCCCGCTAAAGGCAAGACCTACAACAATTCCATAGAAGGCGTTCCCGTAAATTCCTGCCAAATAGGAGGTGTTCTCACGGCCGGGCCAGGAATTCAGGAGCGGTTTGCTGGGCGAAAGTGAGTTCAGCAGATCGTCTGCAATCCCGTCCAGTTTATCCATTCTCTCAAAGACAGGGTCCATGGAATAGAGAATCGAGTCTTCCCTTTCTTCTGCTACAACTGCAGTGTCAGGGTCCATGACCAGATGTACTTCGGGAGCTATGCGAATCATGCTCATTCTAGTTCCTCCGCGCTTGGCAGCAGCCCGGTTCCAACGACCGCATGTGCATCTCTCTTAATAAACCCATAGTACTTCATAAAGGCCCAGGCCCAGATAATAACTCCTACAGCGATGTTTAATCCGGCTGCCATCAGTCCTTCATGGAGTGAAGACGCAAAACCCGTAATTATCACTGCAATGGCCGCTTTTTCAACAGCTACAGAAAGAGTCCTGTCCTGCTTCTCGTCAGGGCCGAGGTTTGCGTTGAAGGGGTGAAGGATTCCCATACCGCCTATGATAAAGATCAGTGCGATGTATCCGTTGGCGACCACGTATTCGACGACAGATGCATAATCAAAGGTTCCGGCAATGACTACGCTTAATCCGATAATCGCCAGAGTTCCCGCACCTGCAATTTCCACCATGGCCTGTTCCATAATAGGGATGCCCATCCCGATTACTTTGTTTGCAAGGACACCTATAATTGCACCTATAATTGCGGCTGCAATAAAGGATACGATAGGTCCTGCAATACCTCCTACTGAAAGCCCGAAGAGGGCAGCGACAATTCCCATACCAAGGGAAATCATACCGATAGACGGGACACCTGTACCAAGTCCGTAGCTTGCAACACGGCGAACCGCATCAGCGCCCCAGACAATAGCGCAGATTGCTCCAAGCCCTCCGAAGAAGGAAAACTGTGCTCCCATGAAGTTGCCGAGGTAAATCCCTGCAAGGCCGCCTATTGCACCTATAGCCATTATTGTTTGTGGAGGATACCCGCCTTTGGCTTCTCCTCCTGCTCCACCTGCAGACATTTAGACCACTCCGAGTTGTGAAATTGCGATTACTGCCACGATGGCACAGAATATCGTTGCTACAAAGGAAGATATTACCGCTTTTGGCCACTTCTTCCACTTAGGGTCGTGGAACCCTTCGATTGTACCTCCTATGTTATAGGAAGGAATCACAGCGTTTACGAAGAAGATACCTATTGCGAACATTGCAGCAATTCCTACAAGTTCATGCCCTGTAACACCAGAGCTTGTGCCTGCAGTAAGTCCTGCAGAAAGGCCAACTTCTATAAGAGAATAGTATACGAGGGCTCCGCCGATTCCACCAAGTAAGCCGCCAATAACACCACTTACAAAAGAAACTGTTGGAAGTCCGTGTCCCTCAGTACCCTGGGATACATACAGGTCCTGTCTGTATTTTGTAAGAGGGTCATATTTTACTTTTGCTGAGGAAGGCACACAGCCCACACCATAGACATAGACCCAGGTTCCGACGATCATGGTTACAGAAATCATGATCATTGCTCCCACCGCACCCGATGCGAGAATCAGTGGAAGGTTATCGGTTACGTTCATCATGAACCCGGCACTGACAAGTCCTGTCAGACCCGCTCCGGCTGCCAGCTGCACAGTACCTGTACCGATACCGGTTGCCTGAGCCATAGCTGCAGGCGCACCGCCCACAGGCACGAAGTGGACACTCCAGGAAATCAGGACGCCACCAATTACAATGAATACCATCCACAGGATGTTTGCCATGAGAGCATCAATCATGCTGAAGCCTCCTCGGTTTTGTCTTCCTTGTAGGGTCCGAAAGCACTACGAGCTTTGACTTCAATCTTCCAGTTCCAGATAATTAAGATAAGGACAATGATGACACCTGCAACAACAGAGAACCAGCCTCTGGTAATGCTTACTGCAGGATCAAAAACAGTGGTTACCCAGCTACCAAGGAATACGGTCATACCAAAAGCAATACCAGTAACAGGGCCTCCGAACTTGGCACAGAACCAGGAGTTATCATACCCGTCCCTGAGTCCGGATTCTGCATATCTGACAATATTTCCCGAGTTTGAAGCGTTGAGCCCTGAACCGAACTCGAACTGCTGGAATTCGCGCTCTGCACCGTAGTGGACATCACCAGTGGATGAGCCGATTGCGCCTACCGTGATACCCCAGATAAAGGCAAGCATGGTTAGCGGGAAGGGGTGTCCGAGTACGACGGTCATCAGATACGACACCACAAGGACACAGAAAGTCGTAATAAACGCGTATCCCATAATTACCGGGGTGTGGCTTCTGATCATATCCAGATAAACTGGCTGTTTGAAGCGCCTCTGACTGGCTGCACGCCCCATTGTAGATGTGACGGCAAAGGTACCGTGGACACATGCTGCAATAAGAGACCCCAAGACCAGTGCAAAGAGCGGAGACAAAGTGAATTCACTTATTAATACTGTAGCGACGGCTGCACCGACCGAACACATCAATGCATTTGAGGGTGGTTCCCCTGATACCGCTTTGTTATATATTCTGTGCGGAAACATCATTTGGGGAGCTAACTGGACCTGTGAGTTCGGGTTACTCTGGGATCCGACATCGGATTCTAGGTCTTCTGAGGCACCTGCAATGGTTGCAGCTACGCCAATAAGTGCCAGCACTCCCATGCCTATGAGTGGTTCCATTCATTTTCCTCCTTTATAGTTATTAACATGTTAATAAGCTGGATTCAAAAACGCCATACATTTTTTTAAAATCGTCTGCCACATCATTGCAAAGAAAAATGATGATGACGAGCGTTAAAATTTGGATTAGAGAGGATCATTCATAAACCTTTCGAAATAAGGATGCTTTTAAAATATTATTATATATTTATACAATATACAATCAATTTTATAAGATGTGTGATACCGGTTAAAATAAACAAAATCCTATATATATAAAAGAAAATAAATTATACTTCTTTCAGTCTCATATAAAGATTCCGATTATTACTAATGAATTTTTTTATTTATTTTTAAAAATATATTAACCATTTTTATAATAATCAGTTTTCCTGATGTGGTTTTTATATTTCTAAATTTTATATAAATTAAATCCCCGCAATTTCCTTCATTTCTTCAGGGACAAAAAGGACATTTCCCCCCACTTCCGAAATTATAATTATTTTTTATTGTCCTTCTTTTCTTTGGGAATATATTCTTAATGATTCAACTATATATTTATTCAGAAACTATCTACTAATTTGTTTTGGAAGTTGATCTGGTAACACTTTATTATATATAAATATGTTGGCGATTTTCTGGTTTTTATTGAACTCTTTAAGCTACTGCCCCGAGTTAAATGTAAATCGAATCTTCGTTTCTTTCAAAGGTCATTAAATTTTTAATAAATTTGTACAGTTCTTGTTCGGTTGTTATGAGCTCCGCAAAAGAATTTTATATTTAGTCTCCTTGCTTAATGCGTGATTTTCGGAGCATCATCCTTTGCTGGTCCCCTGCCGGAACTGAAGGAAAATGTGAGGTCTATAGAATTATATGTCCCCAAACTGGGAATTTACAATGGTTCGGCACTTGAAATGAAAAAGCTTGAACGTATCCTTGACGAAATGTCAGCATATTGTTTTGCAGGCACTGTTCACGCTCCCTATTCCGCAGCAGACCCCAGGTATCCTGCAGCCCTGCAGGTGGATACTGCAAAAATGGGAAACAGAGAGTTTACTCTCCTTGAAGAGTCCATGACAATTGCAAACAGGATAGGAGCTCATGTAGTGGTGCTGCACCCTGGCAGGATCGGACCTGATAGGGAAAAATCCTTCGATTCAATGGTCAACAACCTCAGCTTTCTCGCTTCTCGAGCTGAAGACTATGGAGTTATGCTGGGCCTGGAGAATAAGGAGGGTACAGACCCCTCAAACTTTTGCTGTGAGGCAGAAGAGCTTTCCAGGACCATCGAAATTGTGAACTCCGATCATCTTAAAGCTACTTTTGATATCGGGCACGCAAACCTTACCTGTGGGGGAGACTCTGAAAAACTCAGGACGTTTGTCCGGACCCTGCAGAAACATATTATTCACCTTCACCTGCATGACAATGGCGGGCAGTGGACTGAAAAATATGATGGGGACGAACACATGGCCCCAGGGAAGGGATGCGTTGACTTTACGGTCCTTAAACTGCTTTCCGGCTACAGAGGCGTCTATAACCTGGAGGTTTTCTCCCTGGAAGATGTCCGACTTGGAAAAGAAGTCGTTGAGAAAGCTCTGTATTAAAATTAAACCTCAGAATTGGAATTAAATTTCAGAATTATAATCAACTTCAGAATTGGAATTATACCTAAGAATTAGAATTAACTTCGAATTAGAATTAACTTCAGAATTAGAATTAAATCTAAAAAAAGAGATTTATGGCCGGGTTCCCCTGAGAACCTCAGCCTTTTTCAATACTTCACCTTCTAATTATCTATTTTAGTAGAAGTCCAGATTAACCCCTTTCTGGCCAAGCACTTTTTTCAGCTCTTCATAAGCTGTAAAAAGCTCTTTTTTCTGCCTTCCCACGGTTTCAAGTCTTGGTTCGGCTTTGAGCCAGATATCGCTCTCTTCGCTCCCTCTTGTAACAGTAACGCAGGCGAGCATATCTCCGTGAGTTAGCCTGTATATGGAATCCAGCCCTGTTGGTGTGACCCATGCCGGAGAGCTGCTTTTCAACTTTTCTACAAGTTCGTGCCAGCTGAGAGCCCCTGAAGCCCGGAGGTTGAGTTGAAGGTGGGCGCGTTCTCCTGCAACTTTCTCGTCAACATTTTTGAGGAAAGCGCTGTATGAGGGGTCTGTTTCGCTGATCTCGCGTGTCTCGTAGCGGGCAAGTTCATCTGCTTCTTCTTCGAAGAATGGTGCAAGGTTAATTCTGCTTGAGGGCTTTGTCATAAGGGAAACTCCGAAGAAAGCAATAGCACTCAGCCCCATTCCCACAATAACTCCGTGGCTCATCAGTGCCGGGTGGACTGTTTCAAGATAGTTTGCCTCCATAGGAGGGGTCTTTATAAGGTCTATGGCTACAAGGGATACCTGAACAACAAATCCGACTACCATCCCTGCAAAAGCTCCTTCTTTAGTAGCTCTTTTCCAGTACAGGCCTCCCATGAGGGGGAAGAAGTAGGAAGCGCTTGCAATAAAGGTTGCAATATGAATTGCATCGATAATATTGGGGATAACAAATGAGCCTGCAACTGCAGCAAGCACAATAATGAGCACACTGATCCTGTTTACAACCAGCATCTCCTTCATTGTAGCATCAGGCTTTATGTACCTCTGGAAAATGTCCCTTGAGATACAGGAAGCCCCGGAGGTTGCAAAAGTATCAGTACACGACATGGAAGCTGCTGCAAGCCCGATTGCGCTGAGGGCTATTAACAGGGGAGCTGAGGCGAAACGTTCACTGACAAAGGCAAGGAGTGCAGGTTCTGCCTGAGCCATGCCAGCAGGGAAACCCATGCCTGCGATGTCAGGGTAAATGTTGTTGAGGGCTATTGCAATTATAGCACATGCCGCGAAAACTACAGTGATCATGAGGGACCCGAGGATCATCCCCAGCCTGGCTGATTTAGCATCCCTTGCAGCCCAGACCTTCTGCCAGGGGTCCTGTTCCGTAATCCAGCCCGGGATGATTGCAAATACAAAGATAAGGACCATGGGGATGCCGATTGAGAAGGGGTTCCACCATACATCAGGTACATTTCCGAAAAGCTCGGAGCTGCTTATTGCGGGGGTATTGAGACCACCGTCAGCTACTGCTCCTACTGCGGCAAAAGCCATTGCTATTGTGAATATGGCGAGGAAAGCAAACTGGACGACATCGGTCCAGACTACTGCCGAAAGCCCTCCCAGGGTTACATAAAGGGAGACTGCAATTGCAACGATAGCTGCAGCGTAAAGAGGATCAATGCCGTAGAAGACCTGAAGCACTAGGGAGAGCCCCGTAACATCGGCCACTGCGAAAAGAATCATCACCACAGTAATAATAAGGGCAATTGGCCATCGGACTGCACTGCCATAGCGCTGTTCCAGAAGTTCGGGTTGTGTGATTGCAGGCAGGTTTTTGATTTTTCCCACAAACATCGCAATAATAAGGAGGGCGAGGATATTCGGGGCGACAAAAGCCCATATGGACCCCATTCCCTGTAGCATGTAATATCCGATAACTGCCAGGATTCCTCCGGCCGTCAGCCAGGAGGCTGCAGCTGAAAACCCAAGGGCCGATGGTCCGATCCTGCGTCCTGCAAGCCAGAAGTCCGTAACAGATTTCTGTTTTTTATTAAAGTACCAGCCAATAGCTACAAGCCCGGCTATGTAGACTGCAAGCAACATTAAGAAGATATTATAACCATCCATAAGGACACACCACGAAAGGTTAATTAATGTTTTCCAGTTTAATTCTTATCGAAACTAAGAATATTATTTCTATTTCCTAAATTTACGACCAGTTAAATATCCTCATTGTATCGACTTATATATAAATAAACTTTTACTCTACTTATAGTTTTTATTTACTTCTTTTCTGCGCAGTGAGCCCTTTTTTCCTCTCTGTACAAGTTAACTTGATTTAAAATACTTCTTATTTTTTTACTTTTATTTTTTATGTTTTTGAAATCTTTTTCAGGTTTTTTTTCCTTCGTTTTTTTATTTCTGCAGTTTATACGGGTAAAAAGGTATTATTCTTCCTTTAATTTCCACTTTTTTCTTTAATTCTACTTCTTTAATGTAAAGAAATAGTTTTCTTTACTTCCAAAGGTATATATTGTTATATTCAAGAAAACATAACCATGAATGTTAGCTCCAGAATTTTCAAGTTAGTTTTGGTTTTCTTAATTCTGGTGGTAGTTGCCGGCCACGGCTGTGTTGATAACCAGTCAGAGACCGGGAATACCTCTACAGGTGAAGGGGAAGTCCTTACCGTTTTCCATGCGGGAAGCCTTAGTGTGCCTTTTGAGGAACTTGAAGCCGAGTTCGAAGTCCAGCACCCTGGTGTCGATGTTCAGCGGGAAGCTGCAGGCAGTGCACAGAGTGTAAGAAAGATCACCGAACTTGGGAAGAAGGCTGATGTGCTTGCATCTGCGGACTATGCCCTTATCCCGTCCCTGATGATGCCTGAGTACGCTGACTGGTACGCCGCTTTTGCAAGGAACCAGATGATACTTGCTTACACGAATGAAAGTAAGTACAGTGACGAGGTCAGTACGGACAACTGGTATGAAATCCTGAGACGCCCTGATGTCCGCTATGGTTTTTCCAACCCTAACGATGACCCTGCAGGCTACAGGTCGCAGATGGTAACTCAGTTAGCCGAGTCCTATTATAATGATGATATGATCTATGATGACCTGATGCTGGCTAATACGGGGATGACTCTTACGACAGAAGAAAACGGGACAGTTCTCATACATGTTCCTGCATCCGAAGAAATTTCTCCGAATACCAGTAAGATTATGCTCAGAAGCATGGAAGTTGAACTTTCTTCTGCCCTTGAGACCGGGGAAATAGATTATCTCTATATTTATCGGAGTGTAGCTGAACAGCACGGCTTTGAATACGTGGAGCTCCCGTCTGAAATTGACCTGAGCTCTCTCGAATATGCTGACAATTATTCGAAGGTCCAGGTTGAAATGGTAAACGGGGAGATAGTTACCGGTTCTCCTATCGTGTACGGTGTAACCATACCCACCAATGCCGAAAATCCGGAGCTTGCTACCGAGTTTGTAGCACTGCTCCTTGGTGAGACCGGTCAGCAGATTTTCATTGAGAATGGGCAGCCACCCATTGTCCCTGCCATTGCCGAAGGAAAGGAGTCAATGCCTGAAGAATTGCAGGCTCTCGTGGTGTAAAGCAAGCTTTTCCCAGGGTCCGAAAAGCTGTTTCAAACAACTGAGCTGAACGTCAGGCAGCAAGACCCCGGGGAATCACTTAATAATAAAAACGGCAGTAAAAAGGTATAAGAATGAAAGCCACAAACCGAAAAACCCGTAAATTTGAGCCTCTGACTTTCGTTTTCTCCCTTCTATTGCTGGTACTTTTTCTTTTTATTTTTCTGACTCTCTCAAATATGATCTTCAGTCAAATCCTGGAGGATTTCTCAGGTCTTGTAAATGCCGCAGGAAACCGCTCAGTTATCAGTTCTATCTTTCTCTCTCTTTATGCGGGTTTTCTTGCAACACTTCTTGCTCTCCTCCTCGGAACCCCGACAGGTTATATTCTTGCAAGGTTCGATTTTCCCGGGAAAAGGCTGGTTGAGAGCATAATTGATGTACCGGTTGTAGTCCCGCATACGGTTGCAGGAATCGCCCTACTCACGGTTTTCGGGTCAAGGGGACTTATCGGCGGGCCCCTTGAACCCTATATCCAGTTTCGTGATGCTCTTCCGGGGATTGTTGTCGCAATGCTTTTCGTATCCATGCCCTATCTGGCAAATTCTGCAAGGGAAGGCTTCAAAAGTGTGGACCCCAGGCTTGAAAATGCAGCCCGTTCTCTGGGAGCTCCTCTCTGGAAAGCCTTTTTCTTTGTAACCCTCCCTCTTTCGGCAAGGCACCTCCTGATAGGTTCGGTCATGACCTGGGCCAGGGCTATAAGTGAGTTTGGGGCAGTTGTAATTATCGCCTACTACCCGATGATAGGGCCCACGCTTATTTATGACCGTTTTATTTCCTACGGGCTTTCGGCGTCCAGGCCTATAGCCGTACTGCTTATACTGGTCGCGCTTTCGATATTCCTTGTGATAAGAATCCTTTCCGCAGGCTGGAGTATATATGATAGAGATTGAATCCCTTTCCCGGAAGTGGAAGAACTTTTCCCTGGATAATCTTAGCCTGAAGGTTGAATCCGGGGAATATTTTGTGATTCTCGGCCCTACCGGAGCCGGAAAAACCCTCCTGCTCGAACTGATCGCGGGCTTTCATGTCCCTGATTCCGGAAGGATCCTGGTTGACGGAAAAGAAGTAACCGATCTGCCTCCGGAAAAACACGACCTCGCTTTTGTATACCAGAATTACTCGCTTTTTCCTCACATGAATGTGAAAAAGAACATCGAGTTCGGGATGCGGATGAAAAAAATAAAAGACCCGAAAAGGGTTCTGGATACTGCCCGGGACCTGAAAATCGCACATCTTCTTGACCGCAACCCTCTGACACTCTCAGGAGGAGAACAGCAAAGAGTAGCCCTTGCAAGAGCCCTTGTTACTGATCCTAAAATTCTGCTCCTGGACGAGCCCCTGAGTGCGCTTGATCCCCGTACGCAGGAAAATGCCAGGGAGCTGCTTTCGGTTCTCCATAAAAAGAATAAACTGACCGTGCTGCATATTACTCATGACCAGACTGAAGCCCGCATAATGGCTGACAGGATTGCAGTCATAATGGATGGAAAGCTTATGCAGGTGGGGGCTCCTGAAGAGATCTTCGAAAAACCGGTTAATACCCAGATAGCCAGTTTTGTAGGTTTTGAGAATGTGCTGAAAGGCAGGGTCATATCTGCCGATCAGGGGATGCTCCGGATCAAGGCCGGAGAAGTAGTGATCGATGCTTCAGGAGACATGGAGGCAGGAGACCAGGTATATGCTTTCCTGAGGCCCGAAAACATAGCTTTAAGTAAAACCTCCACACAATCCAGCATCAGAAACTCTCTGCAGGGCAGGGTTACGGAAGTCTGGGTACTTGGAGCTCTCGTGCGGGTGAAAGTCGACTGCGGGATCCCCCTGAACGTCCTCATAACCCGGCAGTCGGCAGAAGAGATGGGAATCTCTCCGGATGTCCAGGTCTATGCCCAGTTCAAGGCAAGTTCTGTCCATGTGCTCCGTTGAAAAGGTGAAGGTCTGTGAAAGCGAAAACAAAGCTCTGGTTTACTGAAGATGGAAGAACGGTTATGGGTGCTGGCAGAGCCGAGTTGCTGAAAACAATTGATGAGGAACGATCCCTTCGGAAAGCCTGCCAGAAACTCGGAATCTCGTACAAGCACGCCTGGATGATGCTCAAAAAAATGAATGAAGCTCTCGGCGAGCCGGCGGTAATTACTATTCGCGGGGGGAAAGAACAGGGCACCTTCCTGACCGACCTCGGAAGAAAACTGCTGGCTGAATACGATGCGAACAAAAAACTGATTAATGAAGCCGTAGAAGACGAGACCTCCTGGGAAAACGTGGGTTACAAACTTTCAGCCCGAAACAAGCTTCCAGGAAAGGTACTTAACGTAGAGAAAAGCGGGCTTGTGTCCAAGATCACTATTCAACTGGAACCTTCAGTCCTGACCTCCGTAGTTACGGAGGAGGCCGTGGAAAAGCTGGATGTAAAGCCCGGAGACCGGATTTATGCGGTCATAAAGTCCACTGAAGTAATGGTTGCAAAAGCTGTCGGAGGAAAAGAGTCCGCAAACCCGGATTTGAAAAAGGCCGGTCTCCCAGACTGAACGTCTCTCTGACTGAATATTTCTCTTCATATCCTGTGTATTTTTGATCTGTACTCAAATAACAAAAATTTGTGATCAAGATCTTCAGTTTAAGATCTGCAATCAAAAAGGACCTGTGTGCCTGTAAGACTTAGATTTACAGGCACCTTTTGCTTGATTTCTCCGTTTTTCGGTTTCCAGCTTTTTGCTCAGTCTTTCTGCTGTTTCTTCCTGAAAAGGACGAAGCAGGCAGCAAGAACCATGAATGCGATCCCGGTTCCAAACTGGTATCCCGGAAGGCCTTTTTTTGCAGCCAGGACTTCTGTATTGATCTTTATGCTGTCTGAGACCTGGTCGTGCCCGTCAGCATCTTCATAGAGGATCTCACTGTTAAGGGAATACGGTTTGGGGGTTGCATCCTCGTCCACATCCATATCAAAAATGGCAACAGCGGTTTTTCCCGGGTTCAGGGTTCCGAGGTAAGACTGGTCATCGGTTGTACTGAAGGGGTCTCCTGCACTGACTCTGACGGTTGCATCCTTTGCAGGCTCTTCTCCCGTATTCTTATATGTAACATAGAGCAGTCCGCCTTCGTCCGGATAGAGGTCTCCCTTTACTTCCGTTACCTCAAAGTAAGGCTCTTTTTTGACCTGTACCTCTATGGTCCTGGTCTGGGTCTTGTTTTCGTACCAGATGCCTACTTCCTTGTTTGTCACAAGCCCAACGGTACTGTCAAAATCGTCTCCACCAACCTGCACATTATTCTGATACATGTATGAAAGCTCAAGGGTTAAGGGATAAGTTCCGGCTGTGGCGTTCTTGTTAATTTCAATGGTGAATTTTGTCGGGCTGGAGCTCTGTTTGCCCTGTTTGAGGGTGCCTGCTTCCTGAGGTCCGGATTTCACCTTGATATTCGGGTCATCTGACTTGAGGGTTGCAAGGATGCCTATGGCTGTTACGGCCTGTGCTTCGTACTGCATTTCAGTCTGCTGGAGCATCTCCTCGGTATAGTCTCCCAGATCTACATCACTTTCCGACTTAAATCCGGTGACTGCGCCTTTATTCATCATGTTTATGTTCAGAGTTACCGTATCTCCCCTTGAATATTCGTTGTCTCCAACGAGTGTTGCATCAAGGTCAGGCCCTCCGTAGACGGTGTAATAGTTCTCACTGATATCGAAGTTCTCGGGTAAAGCTGCCTGCGCGGGCAGGGCAGCAGAGCAAAGGATCAGAAGGGCTGTGATAGTAGCAAAAAGTCCATTTTTATTCATTCTCATCACCTGACGCGTTCTCATCATCATTCTGGTTTCTTTTCCGGTGCATATTTACGATCTGGTAAAGGGCGATAAGGATAATCAGTATAATTGCTATGCCCGTTGTGCTGATTTTTTTCTCGGCGGCTTCAAGAGGCACATGTACTTTCAGGTTATCTGAAAAGGAGGTTTCTCCGTCTTCATCAACATACTTTATCTCGCTATCGATTCCGTAGTTTTTTACGGTAGCGTCTCCGGTTGCAGCGATTTCGAAGCTGGCAGTCTTATTCTCTCCGGGTCCTATGTCACCGAGCCTCACTATGGACTTCTCCGTGCTCAGGGGGGTCATCACGATTATTCGGGCCATTGCGTCCTGCGCTACACTTTCTCTTGTGTTGGTATAGGTAATCTCAATGACTCTATTTTCTCCCTGTTTGAGAGTGCCGGTAACATCTGCTACCTCTAACTTCGGTTCGCTTTTTATGGAAACAGGTATTCTGAGCGTCTCTGTTTTTGTTTTATATTCTCTGGTATATTCCATATCCGTAAGCCCCAGGTTCATTACTTCTCCGGTTGCAGTCCGAACATTCGCCTGGTAGTCATAGCTTACAGGTAGAAGGAGTACATAATTCCCGGCAGGAGTATCGCTGTCGACACTTATGGTGTACCGGAGGTTTGCGGTATCCCCTGTTTCAAGCTCTTCCACATTCTGGATATTGGTCGCAGATTCGATCTCAATATACTCTGTTTCGGAAACAAGGTAGGCATTGATGTTTTTTGCTGTTGTGCATTCTTCTTCTTCTTCTTCCATCTCCGCCACTGCAAGCTTTTCTTCAGAGGAATCGCTTATCCAGGTCTGATTTACGTTCAGCCTCTGAAAACCTTCTATAACTCCCTTATTCGCAATTTTTATCTGCAGGTCTGCAGTCTCTCCCCTGTTTAACTCGGGATTTCCTGTGACTGATGCCTGCAGGATCGGCTCTCCGTAACTCCTGTAATAGTCTACGGTGTACCCATAGTCAGGAATAATGAAGTCGGTTTCATCATCATCTCCGAGAGCTGGAAATGCAGTGACTGAGACTATTAGCAGGATTAATACAACTATGGAAGTTTTTCTCAGTATTTTCTGTCTGGTTTTTCCGGGTGCTTGAATCATATTTCTGCCCCCTGAATTTGTTTTTTTGTCTCTTTTTCTACCGTCACGGCTCCTCTTCTCTTGTCCCTCCAGGTATCAAGCAGGACTATAAGTGGCGGGAAGACTACAAAGGTTGCCAGGAGAGCCAGCATGACATCTATAACCGTAACTTTTCCGAAATTGCTGATCATCGGGAAGGGGGAAGCAACCAGGGCCAGGAACCCGAACACAGTAGTGGCTCCTGAGGCAATGATTGCAGTTCCTATTTTGGAACTGGTCATATGGATCGCTTCCATAGGACTTGCCCCGGCATCCTTTTCTTCAAAATAGCGTTCCATCATAAGGATCGCATACTCAGACCCAACTCCGAGAATCAGAGCCCCAAGAGTTGCTGTCATGGGAGTGTACTCGATGTTAAGGTAGTACATGACTCCGCCTGACCAGCCGATCACTATGAACATCGGGATGATGGGGACTATCGCCTTCAGCCAGTCTCTGTAAATCACATAAAGCCCTGCCAGCACAAGAGCAAGCCCCAGGAAGGTCATTGCTACTCTCCCGCTGGTAAGGGCGGTAATGACCTCTGTAAATACAACGTTATTCCCGGTAATCGTGACCGTCGTGCCCGGTGGGGCAGGCATCCACTGCATGTCTTGCTTGACAATATTTGTCAGTTCCTGGATTCCTGTAACTTTAATATCCGAAACCGCATTTCCTATGTTGAAGTTCAGGAGAAGCATGTTCTTTCCGTACATGTAGCGCTCTTTCTGCGCTTCCGGGATCTCGGCATAGATCTCTTCTACTTCCTGGCTGGTATCGGGAATTGTTCCCCCGTTCTTTTCCTTTACCAGGGATACGATGCTTGATGCGCTGTAAATATGCTTTCTGCCTTCAACTTCATGCTCGGAAAACTGGTCCATCCATTTCAGGACATCCGGGTTGGCGGTATCCTCAACCTTGATGATAAGGTTTAATTCATCAGTTCCGCCCATGATATCTCCCATATGCTGGAGATCTACAAGGGCAGGCATGTCCTGCGGCACGAAGGTTTCGACATCAGTTTGAATAGCTACGGACTGATCGGCATAAAGACCCCCAAGACAGAGCAAGCCCGCAATCCCCAGTACAATAATATCGTATCTGATTGTCAAGTCCGTAGTTTTCTGGAGAAGTATTTCTTTTCTGTGTCCTGATCTCTTTTTTTCCAGCTTCTCCTTTTTCCCTATCCCTGCCGGTTTTATCCGCTGAGCAACTTTCCTTAAAGGATTTTTTTTCGAATATTTGTCAAAGAGCGAGACTGTTACGACTCCTACAAATATGGACGAGAGGTAACACATAATGATGCCTATCAGGAGCAGTTTTCCAAAGTCCCGGATCATTGGCACCGAGGATGTAAAAAGCGAAACAAAGCCAAGCCCTGTCATCCCCAGAGCTATTAAAACGGCAGGCCCGGTGTTCTTTATGGTTTCTACAACTGCTCTTCCTTTACCCCCGTTTTTCTGCAGTTCTTCTTCGAGTCTATTGTGGAACTGGATGGCATAGTCTATCCCCACGCCTATAAGGATTGGAAACGCAGCCATAGAAACCATGGACAGAGTAATCCCTATATATCCCATGGCTCCGAAGGTGTAAACGATCCCGAGGAGAACCACCGGCAGAGGGAGAAGCCCCCAGCGGACGTGCCTGAATACGAAAAAAAGTACGATAACCATGAAAATGCCGGAAAGCCCCAGCAGTATGCCCATACTTGAATTCATTTCAGCGTTCATGTTGACGCTGAAAGCCGGATCGCCTGTGACGATAATGGTGTAAGAAGGTGGAAATTCCGCAAATGAGACTGCATCTTCAGTAGCATGAAGGATGTCTTCCTGTGCAGTGTCACTGGCGGAGCCGGCCATAACCACCGAGATCAATACATGTGTATTATCGGGAACGATCTGGCTGAAGATATCAGGGTTCTGATCTATGATAGCTTCGATTTCTTCATCGCTTTCGGGAATCACGTATCTTCCTGTCATCTGGTAATTAACCGTTTTGATCAGGGAAGCAGGGCTTGTGGTTTCTATGACCCCTTCCGTATCCTGGACCTGATGTTCAAGCCTGTCAATGGCTTTCATCAGTTCAGCGTTTTTAACCTCATTCCCCTCTACCATCACCACAATCGACTGCGTCTGGAATATTTTTTGATAAAGGTGGTCGTAGTCCTGGTAAAGAGGGGAGTCTTTCCCTACAAAGGTCTCTGTTCCTGAAGCCATCTCTATTTTCTGCGCGCCCTGCATTGAGATGACTATAAACAGGAAAGCTACCAGGAGTATGGAAAAACGGTTATTCTGAACAAAAAATCCCAGTTTTTCAAAAGCATTTTTAATAGTGGATTCCCCTCATAATTTTCAGTATGAAGTACAATTTTGAGCCCTTGATACATATCCTGACCGACAGTTCTTCCTTCGGGCTGGAGATTTGTCTTCCGAGGCTTATTAACTACCCCTCAAGGCTTATTAATATCCATCTTTTTGTTTCTTTACTGTATGAATAGTTATTTACTGTTCTCTATCTGCTTGGTATTATATGTAGAAAAGATTTAAATCTATTGTTACTTTAGGGGTAACAGATGTTTTCGCCACTTAATCCTCAGTTAATTTGTAATCTGGAGAAGTTAGGGCTGACTGAAAACGAGGCAAAAGCCTATGTCGGGGTTGTTAGCCTGAAAGAGGCTACAGCTCGGGAAGTCCACGAACTTACTAATGTGCCGAGAGCCAAGATATACGAAGTCCTCAAACTGCTGGCAAAAAAGGGTTATCTGGAAGTCCGCCAGGGCTCTCCAACCTATTTCCGGGCTGTCGATCCCAAGCATGTAATAGGCAAGATAAAAGACGAATTCATCAACTGTGCAATAGAGACGCTCGACCAGCTCAATGAATTGAGTTACGAACTTCCTAAGACTTCTCCTGTCTGGTGTATCCAGAGTGAGTGGGGAATTAAAAACAGGATTCATGAAATTCTCAGCGGGGTTAAGGAAGAGTTGATTGTTTTTTCATCCAGCCCAAAGTTTCTGCAGGAATTTGAGGCAGACCTTAAAAAATTGGAAAAAACCCGCCGTTTAACTCTTATTGTGAATGATCCGGAAATGTTCAAATCCCTGCCCTTTGAGTTTAGAGTTACTACAAAAGAGTTTGCTGACTTCATAAGTAATATAGTAATTGATGGGGTTCAGTATGATGAACAATTCTTTATGATTGCGGACGGAAAGGAATCAATAGGGGTCCACAGTGCAGGAAACACAAGAGAAGCAGTCGTAATCAAGCTCCCGGTTGTTTGTTATATGCAGAAGATGATCTATGACAGAGTGCTTGAGCCGAGTTTTATTAAACAGGATCTTCATTAAAAAGGATCTAAACTCTGTCTGAAAACCTTAAATGATCGAAAATAGCGTTCTCTAACAGGGCTCTTTTCACAGATACGGGGAACAGAGTTAGCAGGTGTATAAATATGAATAATGTAAAAATTGAAGGCGTCAGTATTCAATGGTTTGGAAATTCCGGTTTTCTGCTTGAAGGGGATGGCAAAAAAATCTATATCGACCCGTATCAGATAGGTGCGGAGCCGGCTTTTGATGACAGGGCAGATATTCTCCTCATTACGCATGAGCACTTTGACCACTGCAGCCCTGAAGATATACGGAAGGTCCGGAGGTCGGACACAACCACATTGATCCCTGAGAGCTGTTCCCTTGAATTCAGAGGCGATGCCAGGAGGGTTGCTGAAGGGGATGTCCTTGCTGACGGGCTTGAGATCAAAGGGATCCGAATTGAGGTGGTTCCCGCCTATACCCTTGACAAACCCTACCATCCCAGAGAACTTGGAGTTGGGTACATCGTAGAACTAGGCGGGCTGAAGATTTACCATGCAGGAGATTCGGATTTTATCCCTGAGATGGAGACTATCAGGGCCGATATAGCTCTTCTGCCCATAGGGGGGACGTATACGATGGATGAAGAAGAAGCTGCCAGGGCAGCTGTAGCTATTTCTCCGAAGGCTGTCATTCCCATGCACTACGGTTCGGAAGGACTCGATGGAGATCCCGAAAAGTTTAAAGCTCTTGTGAACAGCAAGAACCCGGATATTAACGTAATTATCCTTGACTTCTGAGCTTGACTCCTAATTTTTACTTCTTGAAAAAAGGGTTGAAGCAGGATTACCGTTCCAGTAAAAATACCAGGATAGATCTACAAATGCCTAAAGCAGCCAGGAAACAGCAAAAAAACCTTATTCAGAATATAGCAGTCCAGCGTATGTGGCGACTTTTTGAGCTTGCGAAAGCCGAGTTTCCGGAAAACCCTGAGCGCAGCAGGCATTACGTGCGGCTTATAAGAAATATATCTATGAGGAACAGGATTAGCATCCCAAGGGAGATTAAAAGCAGGATCTGCAAGCACTGTTATTCATTCCTGGTACCCGGGAGTAACGCCCGTTACAGGTTGAAGGACGGGTATATTGTCATATCCTGCGAGCAATGCGGAAAAGAAATGAGATATCCTTACAAAAGGTTAAGGTAAAAGGTATGCTGCTACCTTTTAGGTCAAATAAGCAGCGCTGTCAACACTTCTTTTACAACGTAGGTAGCAATTAGGATCACTACTACAACCATAAGGTATGCAAAAACATTTCTGTAAACTACATCCTTCTCCGATCCAGCCTTCATCCCAAGGGCTCCGGGACAGTTCGCACAGGAAGCAGCTCCGCACCCGCATCCGAGATTTATTTCTTTGTATGGGGGATGGACCACATTTTTGGGACTACCTGATCCGTTATCTATGACAGGCAGTATTTTTTTGTTATTTTCAGACATATCTGCTGGTTTTGTTTTCAAATGATATAAACGTTCTTTTTAGTTCTCAGCATTATAATTCATGTTTTTGCAGGTACTCCCTGCCCTCTCTTTTTTCTTATTTCTAATGCGATCTGCTTTGCAATAACGGATTTTGGTCCCTTATCGTCCACGAGAACTCTCCCGCTGACCTCCCACCAGGATTTGGGATAGGCTTTTTCAGGCTCCACTTCTGGGTTCAGGCCCAGCTGCTTTGCAGCTTCTTTAATCTCATTCAGGTGTGGCTCCTTTACGGCATTTTTTCGAGAGATTATCCTTCCACTGCTTCTGGATCTGGTCTGGTCGATGTACGCAGGCCAGATTACAAGTTTTCCCCTGTCTTTCATCATCATGCTATCTTCGTTCTAAATTGCTTTCATCAAATTTAAAACTGCCCGGCAGCTTCTGAAGTTCCGGAGGTTCTTTTTCCCAATAGTTCTTTTTCCCAATAGTTCTTTTTCCCAATAGTTCTTTTTCCCAATAGTTCTTTTTCCCAATAGTTCTTTTTCCCAATAGTTCTTTTTCCCAATAGTTCTTTTTCCCAATAGTTCTTTTTCCCAATAGTTCTTTTTCCCAATGTAAGTATTAATATGAAGGTCCCGGGTTTTCTCCTGATATAATAATCCGTAATGATAACCTGTAACTATTTATCTTCCCCGAACAATTTCTGCACGGTGTATTAATATGATTCCGGCGTTTTCAATTGACGAAAAGGTCAGAGCTTACATAAGGAAGAGTGGGCAGGACTTCAGGCTTTCCACCTCTCCGGACGGCCCTGTGCTTCTCCCGCTCGGGGAATCTTCCTCCAAGCCCTCTGACATGAAAATCCTTGTTGGAAGTAATGTTCTTTACGTTTCCAAACTTCAGGCGAAATATATCAAAAGAATCGACTGGCCTATGGTAGAAAGGTATCTGAATGCTTCGGGAGAATCGGAAACCTGAACTATTCTTACATAATAAGCTTTTACTTTTCTGTCAGCTAAACCGAAGCTATTTTGTGTTTTTCTTCTGTGAGGTTATCCGTTTTGTTTATTAAGAAGAGAGAGCATAGGATAAAGGCTGACCTGTTACAGACCCTGCAAGCTTCTCTCTGTATGGGGGGAAATCTCCATTAAGAGGATCAAGAGGAAAATCACTGCAGGCTGAAAAGAGATCGCTTCAAGTCCAAGGGAGAATTTTCCGTGAAAATGAGAACAAAAAGTATATTTATGCTCCTTGCCCTGCTGGTGGTCTTCATGTCGGGCTGTATTGATCAAAAAAAGGAGATCGTTCTGGATGAGCCAGGCAATATCTCGAATTATGAATTTGAGGTTTTCCTGGATGATTGGGATAATAATATTCCGGCAAATACCACCACATATTATATTCTGGAAGACAAAACCGAGGTACAGGTCGTCCACATTGTCATAAATAGCAGCAAGCTTGAAATTTTCCCTCCTGATTCCCTTGGCGGCGGGTCCAATGAGGAGCCTATTCGAAATTTGGTGCTTCTGGCGGAGCCTGCAAATGAAACCGTAGCAAGTTCAAAAACTTTTATGCGGCTTGCAAACAGCAGCAACGTTTCGGATCTCAATTATACACTCACGCAGGAAATTGCCCGGAACATGAAGGTAATAAACCTTGAGTTTGAAGAACCTGTCACGGGTTTTATTGCATATACCCTTGATACCCCGGGAACTCAGAGTTTTACCTTTATGAAACCTGATTCCGAGTTCATCCGGGTGGTTCTTCCGGTAGGTTTTGTCACAGGGAACAGGGTATTCGGGATAGCAAGACCCGAACCTTATGACGTAAGCTTCGATGAGGAAGGAAGGCAGACCCTTCTGTGGATCTCCTCCAGAATGGGAGAACGGGAAGAAGCTATTCAGGTTAAATACTATGCCGAATCCGCACCCATGTATTTCTTCGCTGCAATTGTAGCTCTGCTCTTTGGGGTTGGCCTGGTGCTTTCGCGTTATTCTCGAAGCAAAAAAGAACTTGAAAGTGTTCGGGAGATTTTTGAACTCGAAAAGGAATATGAAACTAAAGGACGTCGGAAAAATAAATAATCCGGGATAAATATTCTCACTATTTTTTATAGCATGTTCTTCTCAAAAGACGTCTATTTCTCGTCTAATACTAAATTATTTATTCAAGTTAGACGTATTATACCAATGTGAAGGAGTGGGGAAGTCTCCGGCATAGAAATTTGCATTCTCTAAAATCTACACCCGAAGGTCTCTCTCCTGTTGTCGGTTCCCTTCTCCTTCTGCTAATAGTCTTTGTGTTTGTGGGCGCAATTGCCAGCAGCATTGATCTCTCCGGCAGCAGGACAAATTTTCAATATCCTATGGCAAGAATAACTCTTGAATCCTGTGAAGGAGGACTTTACGGGGTTGGGCCGACGGCTGAGAGAGCCCGGCTTGAAGAAAATCGGATTGTCCTCATGCATGAAGGAGGAGATCCCCTCCCGTTAGATTCTGTCTCGATAAGGATTTACGGGTATGGGAACTCTTACAGGCCTGTTTTTGGGCAGGGTTCTCTAACAGGCGACATTTCCGTCTTCTACAGGGACCTGGGTCCCGGAGGAAAAAATTCCACCTGCTACGTTGTTCACAACAGCGCTACTCTTGAAGACGGCATGTGGGATGTCGGAGAAAGGCTTGTGCTCTGCGGACAGGACAGTGCAGTAGGGGCTGTAGAATCCAGCGTAAAAGTGGGTGTGGACGGGGACTATAGCACTTCTGACAACTACGGTTTTAAAGCAGGTACTGAAATAACTTTGAAGGTTGTTGACAATAAAGGCAGAAATGTGATTGCCAAAAGAAAAGCTATTGTCAAACTCGCCGATTGACATCTCAGAAACTGCGGTCGGAAATTAAACGATAATGTAAAAATGGCAAGGTCAGATCCTTTTTAATTTCCCGTTTAATTGTCTGGCATTCGGGTAATAAGATTGAGTTTCCGTTGAGTTCGGTCCGGGAGCAAAAAATGCTTTCCGGAAGTTCAGTAAGGAAGTTCAGTAATAATCATCGTATTCTTTTCGTTCATGCGCATCACTGAAAACTGCCTGCCTGGAATGTGGATGGGACTCGCAGCTCCACTGCCCTGTCCGTCTGTCAAACTCCTGGTCTCCGGTGCCGGACGTAAGGATATTGGTCGGAAACTCTGCTTGTTTCTTACAGGGATTCCGTATCTGGATTTGAAAATAAGTGTACGCTTTCTTTTTCAGGTCCGTTCCTGGGTTAAATTTCAGATTTACTCTTTAAGGGACATTTTTTTCCTTATCCAGCTATTTAATTCTCTTTAACATTAGAGTTTCCGGAACAAATTTCTCTAAAAAGCTTCACTGGTATTATTCCGGGCTTTTATCTTCAGTCTGCCTCATCTGAGGGGATGAAAATTCTACTGAATTAATAATTACCAGTTGAAGTAAGACGTCAGGTCATAATCTCTATTGTACTTGATTTTTTGTTTCATATGTGCAATTGATACTGAATTTAAATTCTTATCCTGGACCTCAAAATTTACTTCTTTGAGTCTTTTCTCCACTTTCCTGTTCAAACATAGGGCATTTAAGGGCTTCGATAAGGGTTAATCCCGTTATTTAAAATCAGATCCCGAACTAAACGTATTATAAAGCTTATTTTATAAATTCATCCAGCTAAAATTCCATGTTTTTATAAGTATGCTTTTATTTTACCCGGATAATTTCAGGAATGTCAGCCGGCGGATAGTCGGCCAGACAATCGGGGCAAAGCAGGACTATATGCTTCTGAGTTGGGGAAACGGTAGCATAAGACTCCATAATGTCGAAACCGTAGTATTTGTGACAGAATTGTCTGTGCTTTCTTTTTGAACTCATATGCATATCCATGAGTCCTATGGGTCCTGTGAGATGGAGTCCTAAGAGACGAAAACCACTCAAAAACGTACCAAATTGTATTAAATATCACAAAAATTAGGGGGTTAGAACATATGGGTAAACTGACATTTGATAGGTTAAAAAAGATTCTGTGTATGTTTACACTGGTCTTTTTTGTAATGTCACTTACAGCTGCGTCAGTAAGTGCAGAGTCAAATGATGCCAACAAATGGAACCAGGAGAAGAAAAAATGGGATGCAGAGAAGAAGACGTGGGATAAGGAGAAGAACACCTGGAGCAACGAGAAGAAAAAATGGGATGCAGAGAAGAAGACGTGGGATAAGAAGAAAAAGGGCAACGAGTATAACAGCTGGTTAAATAAATATAATGCCTGGCTATCTAAATATTCCGCGTGGTCCAGCAAGTACAACAAATGGGAAAGCAATCACAGGAAATGGGAAGCAAATTATAATAAATGGAGAAACAACCATTGAGGATTGATGCGGAAAACCGTGAGAGTTGACTTGTAAAATATACCGAATAACTGCACTATGAAATAAACTGAAGAATCCGGGTGTAAAATAATCCAGGTTCCTGAGGAATTTACGCTCCCGGGGAACAAAGATAAAGCATGAAGATCTGTCATAGACTGGATCCGAATAGATGAGATCCGTCATAGTGTGATCCAGACTCTTTGACATTTCATGCTACTTTACCCAGATTCAGGTACGTAAGCCCTCTTTAACTATAAATTCTTTTGTTAAGCCCGGCTTTTTCATTTTTTCCGCTCTTTTCTACTTTTTTCTTCAATTTATTTTTCTCCCGCAGATTAAATGATATTCGTAGTTATAGGCTATCCGCTTTCGGAACGGCATCTTCTTTTTCTGGATTTCCCTCACGTCTTTCAGATCAAGATCCTTTACATTTTTTAAACCTGCATTCTTAAAGTATTCGAGCGTTTTTTCCGGCGGGACTCCGTGACGGTTAGGAAGTTCATCATTTATCTCTCTGGAATAGTGCCCTTTTCTGGGATTCTTTCTCTCGGCGAGCAAAGTGCAGAAATCACTCACAAACCTCCTTGCCTTCGTTTCAAGGGTCCCGTCATTCCAGACCCCGTCAACAACAATAAGTACCCCTCCTTTCTTCAGCACTTTTTTCCAGTTAGTAACTGCGGTATCGGGGTGCGGAAGGGTCCAGAGCAGGTGGCGGTTGACAACAGCATCGAAGGTGCCTTCCTCAAATGGAGGGTTTTCTGCATCTCCTTTTTCGAATACGCTGTCAAACCCTTTTTTTGATGCTTTTTCCCTGGCTTTTGCAAGCATTTTTTCCGAAAGGTCAAGGCCGGTAACGTGGTGTCCCATTTCCGCAAACAGCAGTCCGATTTCACAGGTCCCGCATCCTACGTCCAGTACCTTTAACCTTCCCGGGGGGAGCAGGCTTTTAAAAACACTTTTCCAGGCTTCCCTTTCCATTTCACTCTGAATTCCGTGTCCCTGCTGGCTGTCGTAGGTCTCGGATGAGACATCCCAGATACGAGCAATATTTTGTTTGATCTGGTTTTCCTGAATGGTCATGTTTTAATGCCTCTGTTCATGTTTTCAATTGAGGTAATAGTCCCGTTTTCAAGGTAGGCGATCCTGTGGCAGACTTTCCTTAACACTTCAAGGTCATGGGAGATCAGCAGGTATGAGACTCCTGTTTCTCTCTGGAGTTTCTGCATAAGGCGCAGGATCTGAGCCTGGACTGAGACGTCAAGCATGGAAGTGGGCTCGTCAGCGACTATAAAATCAGGAGACAAAGCCATGATCCTGGCGAGCACTATCCTCTGGACCTCTCCTCCGCTGAGGTGGCCCGGATAGCGGGCAAGGTGTTCCGGGCGGAGACCTGTAAGTTCTGCCAGTTCTTCTCCTCTTTTCAGGAGGGCGTCCTGTTTAAGCCCGGAATGAAGTTTCAGGGGCTCAATAAGGTTTTCGAAGGCTTTCATACGAGGGTCAAGGGAAGTTTCAGGGTGCTGGAAAATCATCTGGATTTTAGGGCGCAGTTTCCGAAACTCTTTTTTGCCCATGCCCAGGATATCCACCCCCTGGACCAGGATCTCTCCCCCTGTGGGTTTTTCAAGCCCTACAATACATCTGCCAATAGTGGTTTTTCCTGACCCGCTTTTTCCGAAAAGTCCCAGGGTTTCTCCGCGGGATACCGAGAAACTGACGTTCCTGAATACCTCCGAAGTCCCGAACCTCATTGCCAGTTCGTTTACTGCAAGGACCGGAAGTGGCACCTGATCCAGCCTCCCTTGTGATTTTTTATTTCAGGATGCTTCCTGGAACACTCGGCCCCTGAGTACCTGCACCTTTCATGGAAAAAACAGCCCTCAGGAAGCTTTATCCTGCTCGGGCTCTGCCCGCTCAGAGGGACAAGCCCGTTTCTGGGCTGAGCCCGGACAAGCCCTTTCGTATAAGGGTGAAGGGGTGCTCCGAGGACTTTTGAAGCCCGGTCCAGCTCCACAATCTCTCCCGCATACATCACAGCTATGCGGTCGCAGATCTCAAGAGCCAGATCAAGGTCATGGGTGATCAGGAGCATTGTCTTTCCATACTCTTTTTTGATTTTAGTGAAAAGCTCCACCGCTCCTTCCTTTGCCTCGGGGTCCAGCCCCTTTGTGGGTTCATCCGCTATCAGGAGCTCGGGCTCGAAGGAAAGGGACATACAGGCAATCAGCCGCTGCCTCATACCTCCGGACAGCTGGTGAGGATAAAGGCTACAAAGCTTTTCAGGGTCTCTCAAAAAGAGCTGTTTCATGAGCTTCAGGGTTTTTTTCATCCCTTCCTTTCTTTCCGTCCCTTCGAATACCTCCTTCACCTGAACCCCGTTTTTCAGGACAGGGTTAAGGGCTCCGGCCGGGTTCTGGGGCATGAGCGAGATGCGTTTTCCCCGGATTTTCCGGAGTTCGGAAGGCTTAAGGGAAAAAAGGTCCTTGCCCTGAAAATAGACGGTTCCTGAAACCTTTGCATTTGCCGGAAGAAGCCTGAGCAGGGCAAGCCCGATTACGGATTTTCCTGACCCGCTTTCTCCTATGATCCCGAAAGTCTCCCCTTCCCTGACATCAAAAGAGACCCTGGATACGGCTTTTACGCTGTCTTCCCCTGCAGGAAACTCTATTGATAGGTCTCTTATTTTAAGCAGGCTCAATATATTTCCCCTCCGTCATGGTTCGGGTCAAGGAGATCCCTCATACCGTCTCCCAGGATACTGAAGATGACCACGATGAAGGTTATGGCAAGCCCCGGAAAGATCGTCTGGTAAGGAGCTGTCCTCATGAACTCCTTTCCTGCGGAAAGCATTGCTCCCCATTCCGGAACATCCGCAGGCAGCCCCACTCCAAGAAAACTCAGGGTGGCAATTGAGAGGATTACGTGCCCGAAGTCGATTGTGGCAAGTACCAGGAGAGGGGCGATGGCATTGGGCACTATATGCTTGCGGATTATACGGAGGTCTCCGGCTCCGCTTGTTACGGCGGAAAGGACAAACTCCTGTTTTTTGATGGAAAGGACCTGTCCCCGCATCATTCTTGCATACTTTGCCCAGTGGACAATCGAAAGGGCAAGCATCAGGTTGAATGCCCCGCTCCCGAGCACTCCCATAATGGTAAGGGCAAAGATAACCCCTGGAAAAGAAAGGAAGATATCTATAACCCTTGAGACGCTTTCGTCCACAACCCCTCCGTAATAGCCTGCTGCACATCCTGCGGCGGTTCCCAGGAACAGGGAAACAAGAACCACTCCCGAGGCAATGGAAAGAGAAGTCTGGGCCCCTACCAGGATTCTACTGAGCAGGTCCCTCCCGAGGTAATCGGTACCAAGAAGGTGCTCTCCTGATGGGCTAAGGTTTTTGTTCTTCAGGTCAATGACATTCGGGTCGTAAGGAGAAATCAGGGGAGCAAAAAGGGCAAGCCCGGCAAAAAGAAAAAGGGCTGCCAGCGCAAAAAGCATATCTTTTCTTTGAAAGATTCTTTTTGCAAATTCACTTTCGTAAGCTTCCGGCAGCAGGAAACTTTTTTTTCTTAACCTGTCAGCAAATGCATTATCCATAGTATCAGCCGTACCTTATCCGTGGGTCCAGATGCGTATAGAGCATATCCACAAAGAAATGCACGAGGAGGAACATTGTAACAATGGCAAGCACGCAGCCCTGGACCATGGGCAGATCCCTGGCCGAGATTGAGTCCACAAGCAGGCTTCCTATTCCCGGCCAGGCAAAGATCTTTTCAATCACAACTGCTCCTCCAAGCAGGCTTCCCATCTGAAACCCGATCACCGTGATGACGGGAAGCATGGCATTTTTAAGGGCGTGCCGGCTTATGATCTTCCATACGGGTAGCCCTTTTGCTTTTGCAAACCGGATGTATTCCTGTCCCAGGGTTTCAAGCATGCTTGTCCTTGTGACCCTCATAACCGCAGCAACAGAATGGAGGGACAGGGCTGCAGCGGGCAAAATTAGGTTTTCCAGGCTCCCGTACCCTGACACAGGCACAAGTTTCAGTTTCAGGGAAAATATCAGGATAAGCAGCAGAGCCACCCAGAAACCGGGCATTGAAACCCCAAAAAGCGTTGCAATCCTGAGGATGTGATCCGAAATCCGGTTTTCCCGGAGGGCAGAATAAATTCCCAGACTTACTCCCACAAGCACTGAAAGAACCATGCTTGCCCCTGCAAGCTGGATCGTTGCAGGCAGCCGCAAAGCCAGAAGGTAAAGAACCGGTTTTTTAAAGACATAGGAAGTCCCGATGTCCCCTCTCAATACGGCTTCTTTTACCCACCTGAAGAACTGCAGGTAAAGAGGATCATCAAGGTTGTACCGGTTTGAGATCTGGTTAATCTGTTCTTCGGTTACGCTTTCTTCCAGCCCCACGAAAGTATGCTTGATGATTAGCTCAGCTGTACTTCCGGGAATCACATTCATCAGGAAAAAAGTCAGAGCACAGGCTGCAAAAAGCGTAAGTGCCATGAAACCTGCCCTTTTCAAGAAATATTTCATGCTTCCTCCTCATGCGAACAGTGAGCAAATCCCCTTTCTTTCCGTTTTACTTTGAGTGGAAGGAAACTCAGGGTACGGGCCCGAAACCTGCACCCTTTCGAGACTCCTTTCTTTTCACTTCTCAAGATACATTTCTGCATTTATGCGGTAGTCGTGGGCTGTAGGGTCGAAAACATAACCCTTTACATAGTCCTTCTTTACAATTGCACAGCCGTAGTAAGCCACAATGATCATGGGCTGTTCGTCATATACAATAGCCTCGACTTCATTGAACTTCTTGTAGCGCTCTTCCAGGTCCGTTATCTTCCTGGCTTCCGTAATCAGGGTGTCTACTCCCGGATTGGAATAGCCGGGGGCATTGTCAGGTCCGTCTGTCATGTACCAGTTTGTCAGAATATATTCGGGGTCCGGAACCATTGCAATGTTGTAGGCGGCAAGGTAAAGGTCCCAGTTGCCCTTTTCTTTCCTGTCATTGATTGACCCCATCTCCATTACTTCTGTCTCCACATCTATGCCTGCCTCCTTCAACTGGGCGGCCATAGCTTCAGCCATTGGGGGAAGGCCCGGCCTTGCGGAATAGGTCATCAGGTTGAGCTTGAGGGGTTCTCCGTCTTTGTCCCTTATCCCATCCCCGTCAGTGTCCACCCAGCCTGCGGCTGTCAGGAGTTCATCGGCTTTTTCAAGGTCCCGGGTGTAGGGGCTCAGGCTCTGATTTGCCCAGACCATTGTGGGGAGGAAGGGGCCTGCAGCAGCTTCTCCTACATTGTAGAGCACGTGTTCCACGATCCCGGACCTGTCAATGGCATAGGACATCGCCTGCCTGACTCTGACATCTTCAAGAGGCTCATGTTTCAGGTTGACGTCGAGCTTGTAAACCCTGGGAGTCTTATACTTCTCCACGGTAATGCCGTCTATGGCATCAATCCGGTCCGTTTCGCTGTAGGGTACATCAACGGTAAAGTCAACCTCCCCGTTTTCGATTGCCATTGCTCTTGTGTTCGGGTCAGGGATTCCTTTAAGGATCATCGCATCAAGCCCTACTTCTCCTCCCCACCAGTTTTCGTTCTTGACGACCGTGAGGACTCTGGTCTGCTCATCAAAGGATTCGAACTTATACGGGCCTGTCCCGATGGGTTTTACGAACTCTCCGCTTTTGTCAAAAGAAGATGGGCTTATTACGGCAGTATCGGGGTAGTGGAGAATTCCGGGCAGGATGGGGTTGATTTCCGTGGTTTTGATTTTGAGGGTATAGTTGTCGACTACTTCCATGGAGTCTATCTTGAGCATGGAATCGACCCTCGGGTTTGCTCCAATGACCTTTTCCAGGGTAAACTTGACTTCATTTGCAGTCATCGGGCTCCCGTCATGGAAAGTAACATTTTCTCTTAGCCTGAACTCCCAGGTATTTTCATCGAGCTGTTCCCAGGAAGTTGCAAGCCCGGGCCTCAGGGAAAAATCTTCATTTGCTCCGACGAGAGTCTCGGTTACCGCGGCTTTCTCGCAGACCAGCGTCCCGCCGTCCCCGTCAATAGTGTTAATTGAATCTATTTCCCACATCTCTCCAAGTACAAGAGTGTTCGATTCGGATTTTCCTTCCGCCTGGGGGGCAACATCTGCCCCGGAGGCAAGTTCCAGCCCGGAAACTGCTTCCTTTGCGTCGCTTTTTTCCGTACTGCTGCACCCGGAAGTCATCAGGATGGCGCAGGTCAGCAGAATAATTAACAATATAAGCAGGGGGGAATTTTTGTTCTTCATTTCGGAATCTCCACTGTTTTTGATGATTTTTATTTCCGGCCGCAGATGAGATAATACTGATAATTGCGCATAATCCGTTCGCCTAAAGGCATATTCTCTTTCTGGGCCTGCCGGACCTCTTTCAAGTTCAAAGTCCGGACTTCCTCAAAACCTGAAGCTGCCAGGTACTCCTTTACTTTTTCAAGCGGAGCCCCTCCGGCGTGCGGGAGCCTGGATTTGAGTTCCTCGGAATATCCGGGGTGTCCTTTTCGGGGGTCTTTCCTTTCAAGAAGCAGGGTCAAAAAGGCGCCTATGTTTCTACGAGCCCTGTCTCCCAGGGTTCCTCTGTCCCATACTCCGTCGATGATCACAACTTTCCCATTTTTTCGGAGTACCCGATTCCAGTTCTCCACAGCCTTTTTCGGATCCGGAAGGGTCCAGAGCAGGTGACGGCTGAATACGATATCAAAAGAAGGGGTCATGAAAGGAGGGTTCTCTGCATCTCCCTCCCTGAAAGTTATTTCGGCCCCGCAGGCTTCAGCTTTTGACTCTGCGGTCTTTAGCATCTTTCTGGAAATATCAATTCCCGTAACTTTGTGCCCCATTTCCGCAAAGAGCAAGCTTAACTCTCCTGTCCCGCAACCGACATCAAGGATTTTCAAGCCCTTTTCCGGAAAAACCTCCCGAAAAGCACGTTTCCATGCATCTCTTTCTTTTTTACTCCGGATTCCGTGCCCGACATGAGTGTCAAACGTCTCAGATGCGAGGTCCCATTTATGGGCTACCATTTCTTTGATCCGGGTTTCTGAAGAAGACATCAACCAGTACTTGCCTATCTTATAATTAATAATTTTCTATTTTGTAACACTAATTATAATTAAAATCTATTTTTGTAGTATTAAGTTGTAGTGTCATCGTTATGGTGGTTACGAAAAGAGTAATGAAATTTGTGAAGATCTTACTACTTTCAAAGGTATTACTGATTCCTGGGGTATTAATGATATGTGAAGGTCTTACTGCAGGCCTTATCCGAATTCTTTCTCAGTTTTTTCCCTCATGATAGGTTAAAGAATCTGGACAGTTCATTATTGAGGCCACCGGATCTTCGGTCTTCTGCCTTTACATTGTTTCTATCCCGGCAGAGTTGCGGCTCTGCAGCCCAAGTTTCGCTTCGGGATCACAGGAAATCGGAAATTTTCTGGGAGTTGCACTGCAAGTGCAACAGCACGAGGTCCTTTTCGCTGCGCTCAAGAGGACTAACTAAAAACAACGGTAAAATAAAGAGACGCAGGAGAGCGGTCTTCCCCGCGAAAAAAGAGAAAGGAAGAACGAAGAAAATAGTAGTTAGAAAATGGCAGATGCCGTAGACGTTTGTGAGTACGGAAAAAAACTAAACAGGTCAAAGTGGCGGATATTTCAGTCTTTGTTTCTCTTCATTTACTCTGCTTTTTTCCTTTATTTTTTTGCATTGTAGATTAGACGAGTTCAGCCCTGCAAGAAATAGAATCGAAAAACAAAAGATTCCAGGGCGGGACCACAAAATCCGGATTATTTCAATCCATTGCTCCGAAATAATCCTCTATTCCTGTTTTTTCGTTGAGAAAAGGCCTTTTAGAGCTTTAATTCTTGTTTTCCTGTTATTTGGGGAGAATCTTTTCTCAATCGATAATTTTATAAAATACCTGTTTATATATTTTGAGCGCAAAAGTTTTGTCTTCCGTTTTTATAGATATGTCAAGCTCTACATATCTGGAAGCTGCAGAAGTATGGCTGGGTTTCTTTCCGATTCCTCTGCCAATTAAGAGGGGGTTTTATCCCTCAGGGAGTTTCATCCCTTTAACTGGAGTTTCGTCGTCTGAATCAACTAAATCCGAGAAATTTCTGTCCAGAAGAAGTCAACTATAAGTACAGTGTATCCTTGTGTGTTATGTTGAAATTTACATAATAACTCTCCAGATTACACATCTATCTGGCATTTACTCTGTCTTGACTTCAATATCTCTGTCGTTATGTTTATTTAAACATAACGGTGAAACCTGTGGCGGTGTATACATTGCATAAAAATTCAGATTCAGAGAAATCCAATATGGAAGCAATTCTAAAGCAGGTAAAGGATCCTGAGCTGCTTTCGCAGATTGAAAAGGTCGTCCCCTTTCACGGCTTCCTGACCTCAGGGGCATTAATCGGCATCCAGATGCTTAATATTGCAAGAAGGGAGCTCGATGTCCGGGACGGGGAGCGCATATACGTGACCTGTGAAACTAAAAGTTGCATGCCTGATCCCTTCCAGGTCCTTGCCGGGGCTACCATCGGAAACAACGGGTTGAAGATCAATAACCTGGGGAAGATGGCGGTTACGGTAAACAAACAGGCGCCTGAAGGAGTTCACGGCATAAAAGGTGTCAGGATCATCCTCGACCCTGAGAAGACAAAGAACTATCCAAAACTCCACGCCTGGTACCTGAACACTGAAAAGCTTCACCATGAAGAGGTCGTGCCCATCCTTCTGGCCGCAGGGGAAAAGGTGTATTCCTGGGAACCTGTGGACCTGGAAGTTCCGGTCAGGAAGAAAAAGAGGATACAGTGCTGCAAAAAGTGCGGTGAAATGTTCGTTCAACATGATAATGAGCTGCTGTGCGGCGGATGCACAGAATAACGCTGAGAGGTAAGCAAAATGCAAGATGATATGCGATTGTCTGTCTTTTCCGAAAAAAAAGACCGGCAGCTGGTCTACAAGCCTGAAAAATGCATTGGCTGCGGGACTTGCGTACAGGCATGCCCCAAAGGCACCCTGGCTGTTGGGGCCGTGGGAGTTATAGAAAGAGGGCTTCTGGATGCTGATTTCCTGGAAATGAAAGAAAGCGAAAACTGCATCGTCTGCGGAATTTGTGCGAGAGTCTGCCCCACAGGTGCTCTTGAGTTGAGGCAGGAAGGAAAAACCCTCAACGACAAATCCTATCTTTTCGAGGCCATGAAACCAACAACAGTAAACGAGAATTGCGTTCACTGTGGGCTTTGCGAAGATATCTGTCCCAGAGGCTGTATTGAGGTAACCCGGGAGATTTCAGGGGATGGGAGCCTGAAGCTGGTCGGAAAGACCCTCATTGATACCGAATGCTGCATTCATTGCGGCTGGTGTGCCGCAGTCTGTCCGGTGAGTGCTATTTCTGTGGAAAAACCCTTTGAAGGACGCTGGACACGGGATGAAAATGTCTGTCAGACCTGCCATACATGTGTGGAAGTCTGTCCTGCGAATGCTATTTTTAATAAAAAGGCTAAATCCGGAGAAAGAGTCGAAAAGATCAGTCACCGGCCGGACGCCTGCATTTACTGCGGGGCCTGTGCTGTTTCCTGTCCTGTGGATGCCATTGATGTCAGGAAAACCGCAATTCTGCCGGATGTGGAGAAAAAGGGTCCCCTCGAAAAAAAGCTGCTTGAAGTCCCTGTTCCGGAAGCTCTGCTCCGCACCCGCCTGGAAACGGATGAAGCCGCATGTCTGGGCTGCGGGAACTGTGTGATTGTCTGTCCGGTAAACGCTCTCGATAACCGTGAACTTGCCTCCGGATACCTTAACGATATGGACGAAAAGGCTCTCCTTGAGGTTAAAAACGGAAAAATTTCGGTCGTAAACCAGGACCGCTGCGGAGCAGACGGAGCCTGCGCCCTTATCTGCCCTGTAAATGCTATCTGGCTCGTGAAAAAAGAGGTGGAATAAATGGCAGGAACAATTGCAATCAAGAACGGATACGTCTTTGACCCCCTCAACGAAATAAACGGGGAGAAAATGGATATCTTCATCAGGGACGGAAAAGTCGTAAAAGAGCTTTCTGCAGCCGAAATGAAAGAGGCAAAGGTTATCGATGTCTCGGGCATGACCGTTATGCCAGGAGGGGTTGACTCCCATTCCCACGTTGCAGGTGCAAAGGTCAACGCCGGCAGGTCGATGCGCCCTGAAGACCATTATAAAGCAAATCTTAAGAAGACCGCACTCACCCATTCAGGTTCGGGTTATACTGTCCCCTCGGTCTACAAACAGGGGTACGATTACGCAGCAATGGGCTATACAACTGTTTTTGAAGCTGCTGTTCCTCCTCTTGAAGCTCGCCACACTCATGAAGAGATGCGTGCAACCCCCCTCCTTGACATGGGCGGGTACCTGGTGCTTGGAAACAACTTCTTCCTGATGCGCTATATCCGGGACGGGGACATGGAGAAGGCTGCTGCATATGTTGCCTGGATGATGAAAACCCATAAGACATATGGGATCAAATGCGTCAACCCTGCAGGTGTCGAAAACTGGGCATGGGGTAAAAACGTAAGTACTCTTGATGAGACTAATATCCATTTCGAGATTACTCCAAGAGAAGTCATTAAAGGGCTTACCGAGATCAACGAAACCCTCGGCATGCCAATGCCGGTCCATCTGCATGCAAACAACCTGGGCCACCCTGGCTGCTATACGATTACCAAGGATTCCCTCAAAATCCCCGATGGGGTAAAAACAAAGCAGAATATGGATGTGGAATGGGCAGAAACCAAAATGGATCCTTCAAGGGACCGTTCCGTATACCTCACTCACCTGATGTTCAACAGTTTTGCAGGCACAACCTGGGCAGACTGCGAATCCGGTGTTAAAGATATTGCTGACTACATCAACAACAGGGACCATGTGGTAATCGACAGTGGATGCACTCCCTTCGGAGAAGCAACAGTTATGACCGGAGACGGACCTGCCATTCACGACCTTTACACCCTTACAGGAAACAAGTGGTCGAACACTGACGTTGAGATGGAATGCGGCTCAGGGGTCCTTCCATTTACCTATCTCAAGTCCAACCCGGTGCACAGCCTGCAGTGGGCAATGGGGCTTGAATGTCTCCTGCTTATCAATGACCCTTGGAAGACCATCATGACCACTGACAGTCCCAACGGCGGACCGTTTACGAAATACCCTGAGGTTATGACCTGGCTCATGTCCGAGGCTTTCAGGAAGCAGACCTTCAGTGAGTGCCACAAGTGGGCAAACGACAGGAGTGCGCTCGGGGGCGTAAACAGGGAACTTTCCCTCTATGACCTTGCGATCCTGACCAGAGCCAACCCTGCAAAGACGATCGGCATGGTCCACAGAAAAGGCTCTCTGGGTGTGGGGGCAGACGGAGATGTTACAGTCTACAACATAAACCCGCAGCAGCTTGACGCAAACAATTACGAGGCTCTCCTCAGGACCTTCAGGAAAGCAGAATACACCGTGAAGGATGGCGAAATCGTGGTTGTTAAAGGAGATGTAGTTTCCCTGCCTGAGAAACGGACTTACTATTCCGAAGTACATGTAGAAAACGAGCGGGAAAAGGAGATGCTCGTCGATGTTAAGGATTGGTTCAGGTACTACACCCTGGGCTTTGCCAACTATCCGACTCCAGAGAAATATCTGGAAAATCCGACTCCCATACAGGTAAACGGTGAGAGGTGAAGTGATGACAGAGGGAGTACTTATTCATAAAAAAACCGATACTGGCAAAATTGCCGGAGAAATGGAAGAAGTAACGCTTATTCCTAAAGGAAAAATCGACATTAAGCTGGAAGCAGACGTGATCACTCCTGACTCCTTTGCAGGCAAAAGTGCCGGAGAAATAGGGATGCTTTCCGTCTGGCAGGGGCCAAAGACCTATCCCCTTTCCGATTTCTTTGAAGTGACAGGCAATGCGGGCAGTTCTGCTGCCGGGACCATGATCCGCATAAAAGGCGACGCAATGAGGATCAAAAGGATCGGGGAAGGCATGAGTGCAGGAAAAATTGAAATTGAGGGTTCCGCAGGCATGCATGTCGGGACCGGAATGAAAGGAGGCGAGATTCTCGTCCATGGAGATGCCGATTCCTGGGCTGGCATGGAAATGCTTGGCGGGCTCCTGCACATCAAGGGCAATGCCGGGGACCATGTTGGCTGTGCTTACAGAGGTAAGTGGCACGGCATGAAAGGCGGGCGCATCGTGATCGAAGGCTCGGCCCGGCACAATCTCGGAGGCGGCATGGACGGCGGTGAAATTCTGGTGGACGGCAATGTTGAAGGCTTCTGCGGGATTCGCCAGAACGGCGGGCTCATTGTTGTAAAAGGCGGAGCTCTCCGCACAGTGGGCGTGGAAATGGCAGGCGGAACCATAGTTATAGGAGGTAAAATACAGCGCTTCTCCCCGGGTTTCGAATTCGTGTCCATGGAAAACAAGGTCACTTCGGGTGAAGTTGAGTTAATAGGCGAATTCAAGAAGTTCACAGGGGACTATGCGATCAGCAAGAGGGCAAAAGGAGCTCTCTATGTGTCTGCAGCCGCAAACCCGGAACTCTGAGGTGAGATGCATGAAAGTATTACTCATTACCGGAAGTACGATTGATGAAGGCAGGCTTGCCAAAGGCGGGGACAAGTTCACGGACGATTACACTATGGAGTGTGCATCCTGCTGGATTTCTCCTGCGGATTTCATCTTGCTCTGCTCCCCTGAGAAGGTGAAAGTAACAAGCAGGGACGGAAAACATTCGATTGTCGTTTATACGAAATGTACGGATTCGGTCCAGCCGGGGCAGGTATTCATGCCGAGGGCTATCTGGTCAAATGTTGTCATCGACCCTGATACCCTTTCTACGGGCTCCCCTCTCTATAAGGGCGCCCCCGTAAATATTGAGCCCTCGGAAGAAGAGGTTCTTAGTGCCGAAGATGTGGTGTTGAAAGTTTATATCGGAGGGCAGTGAGCATGATTTACAAAAACATAATCTGTCCTGTTTGCGGGGCAGCCTGTGATGATATCCAGGTTGAGTTCGGGGACGGAAAGATTGAGGCCAGAAACGCATGTAAAATGGGGAATGCCAAGTTCAAGGAGGTCGTAAGTTCCCACAGGCTCAGACAGCCCCTAATAAAAGATGGCGGCAAACTGACCCCTGCAGCCTGGGACGAAGCTCTTGAAAGAGCTGCCGATATCCTTGTTTCGGCAAAGCGCCCCCTGCTCTTCATGGGCAGTGAGACTTCCTGCGAGGCCCATGAAATCGGGCTCAAGATAGGGGAATACCTGGGTGCGCTTGTTGACTCCAATGCTACTATCTGCCACGGCCCGACAGCAATGGGGATTCAGGAGTCCGGAAAAGTCGGTGCAACCGAAGGGCAGAAGAAAAACAGAGGCGACCTCATAGTCTACTGGGGAACCAACCCTCTCGAGTCCATGCCCAGGCAGATGTCCAGGTACGGAGTTTTCCCGAGAGGTTACTGGACCAAACGCGGACGTTTTGACCGAACAGTTATCACCGTGGACCCGAGAAGAACTCCGACTGCCGTAGCTTCCGACCTGCACGTGCAGCTCAAACCCAGCTCGGACTACGAACTGATAAGTGCTCTCCTCACCCTGCTCCACGGGAAAACTCCCCACCCTTCGGTAGAAGAGATCACAGGAGTCCCCATTCCGGTCATGGAAGAGATGCTCGATATGATGAAGAACTGCAACTTCGGGGCTATCTCCGTGGGGCTCGGGCTCTCTTCCTCTCTGGGAAAGCACAGGAACGCCGAAATTGCCATGAACTTTGTAAAGGAGCTGAACAACTACGCCAAGTTCACCCTCGGAGCTCTCAGAGGCCACTGTAACGTGGCGGGCTTTAACCAGGTCGCCTCCTACATGTACGGCTACCCCTTCGGGCTCGACTTCATGCGCGGGCACCCGCGTTACAACCCCGGCGAATACACAACAGTGGACGTGCTGAGGGAAAAGGACGTGGATGCAGCCCTTGTGATGTGCGCTGACCTTGTCTGTCACATCCCTGCGGACTGTGCAGCCTATCTTGCCGAAATTCCAATGGTCTGCCTGGACATCGCTCCCTGCCCGAGCACAGCCGCTTCGGATGTCGTGCTCCCCGGAGTCATTGACGCCATGGAATGTGACGGAACCTTCTACAGGCTTGATGACGTGGCAGTACACTTCGAGCCTTTTACAAGCTCTCCCTTCGAGTTTACGAAGAGCAACGAAGACACCCTGAAGCAGCTCTTTGAGAAGATTAAAGCAAGGAAGTAAATCATTTACCGGTTTTTTCTTTCTGCATATAAGCTGAAGGAAAAAGCAATATCTATGGGAGGGAGTAGTCTCTCTCCCGCCTTTTTTCTTGAAAACTTAAGGTAGAGATTCAGCGATGATGATCCTTTTTTAAGACTTTAATTTTGAAGCTTCCGTACCCCCATTAAGTCTTTAAGTCTAATACATTATTGCGTGATATTTATATTCATAATACATTGATTGTACGAAAATAGTCTCAAAACCATACTTACTTGCAACTTTTTTAATTGTATTGGGATCGTGGGCAAACCCGAGAATGTCTCTCGGACGATTATTCAAGCTTGCCGATAATATAACCTTTAACTCAAAACCGACTTTACGTAAAATTTTCCAGATGCCTGCTTCTTCTGAGAACAGTCCTATTTTCCACAATGGATATAAGCGGGGGTCCAGTATGTCGAACAATACTATTTTACCCCCTTCATTAAGATAATTTGACGCATTAAAGATGAAGCTATCAACTTCTTCATCCGTGAGGTACTGGATCACTCCAGCTGCGGTTATTCGATCAAAAGAGGATTCCAGTTTATCCCAGACAGTTTTGTTATCAGCCTGGATTAAAGATACATTCCCATATTTTCTTTCCATAATTCTTTTGCTCGCTTCGTCAAGCATGGATGCGGAAAAATCAACTCCTACAAGCTTTTCATATTCCGGTGTGTAGTAAATCAGAAGTTCGCCTGCACCGCATCCGAAGTCAAGCAGTGTTTTGCCCCCATCAAGATGGAATAGTTTTTCCTTAGCTTCCATGGAAATAAATTCTTCAGATGAAGATCTGTGGCCACCGTCTCTCCTATTTGCGAAAAATTCTATCCAGAAATCCTTTTGTTTGGACACGTTCCTTTCATACCCCCCAAACATATTTGTATACCCCCAGGTCTCGCGTTTTTCTTTATCTGTCCCCTATAATATCCTCAAAGATGATCTATTATTTAAGAGCTTATGGAGCTTATTTCATGACTTAACTGTATTCTTATTGCCTTCTTAATAAAAATACAGTATGTCATTAAATTATCTTCAATTCTAACAATTAAGAACGGTTACTTTTTATTTTTAATATTTTATATTACTCATTTCCTGTATTTAATCTAAATTAATGAAAATGATATCAAATGTCATTATTACACATGGGTATAATTTTTAAGAACTACTTTTCATTTCAATTCTTTCCCGGTAGAATCATATAATTTCAATTGAAGATAAAGGTAAATACGAATCAAAATTTCAAAAAGTATTAAAGAATAAATCCGTTCTGCTGGAAATTCAGGCTCCCTTTCTAAAAACTACCCTTTGCTCCACAGTGCATGTGAAGTTTTCCAGTGCCTCCTATCTCTCTGAAAACTGTGAGAATTGTCCGGGGATCAATGATCCGGGTTCCCATTATTGCAGTAATCCCTCTCTTGAAAATGGGGTAGGAGAGAGGTTCGCTTGGGCCGAGCAGGACAACTTACCTTGCTTCGCCCTTTCCACAGAAACTCTTTTTTCATCTTTCACCTTCTTCCTCTTTCATTACTTTATGCATATTTTTCCTTCACTATCAGGTGACTGTTATAACTGCGGCCGTAGTTGAAGTTTAAGGAATTCTTTAATATGTGCGTGTACATCTATTACTTGCTAGAATTGGTTGAATCTCCAGTTAACAAATCATTGAAAAAGGAGTATGTGAAAATGTCACAGGAAAATAAAAACGACAAATCTTATTACGTTATCATTGCGCTATCAGTTGTTCTGGTACTGATGTCAGCAACGATATATGCCATTTCACAGAGTGGGTCCGAAAAGGGTGCGGAAAATACTATTTCCATGAGTGGGTATGCTGAGCAGAAAGTTGTCCCTGACACAGCGACATTGAGAATAGGTGTGGTAGTTCAGGCTGCAACTGCAAAGGAAGCGTCCGATGAAAATGCAGCCCTTATGAGCGCTGTGATAGCAGAACTCAAAGCAATGGGATTGCAGGACAAGGAAATACAAACATCCTATGTTTCCGTGTACCCGCTATACAACTACGATAATGAACGAACAATCACAGGTTACTCTGCATCCAACAGCGTGCAGATCACAACCAAAAATCTCGACAACCTGAGTGAGATCATTGACAGGTCCACAGCCGCCGGAGCTAATGAAATTGGAAGTATTTCCTTTTCAGTATCCGATGATATGCAAAAGCAGCTTCGTGAAGACCTGATGAATGAGGCGGTAGCTGATGCATCATCAAAAGCCACTGCGCTTGCTAAGAGCCTGGGGGTTGAGATTACTGGCGTGCAGACCTCATCCATAAGTGAAAGCGGCGGTTCCAGAGTCTATTACGAATACGAAATGCCAACAGAAGAAAAGGACTCAGGAGCAGGTTCCACTCCTATTCAGCCAGGCGAGTCTACCGTTTCAATGTCAGTACAGGTCACGTATTACATTGAATAAGAAATCCTTATAATTCAAAGTTGGGCTAAGCTGTTTGAGCACAAGCGTACAGGTGATCAGGAGTTGCAGATAAAGAATATTGTTTGCAACTTCTCGGGTCAATTTTTGACAGAGTTACAGCCAAAGTAAACAGAAAAAGTATTTTTAAAAGATTCTCTTTTTAAGTACGTAGCTATAAAAATACAAAAATTTAAAAAGTATTTTATGCTATTCAAATGTCTCATATAAGGAAACTATGCAGTTGAGCTCTGAAGCCAGTAGCATAGAATGCCAAACTGTCTGAACCTTTCATTTTTTATAAACTCGAAGATGCTTGATTTTTAGATTATTTCAAACAATAGTATAGCTAAATTTCCAAAATAACCAATAGGGTCCGATTTAAATGCTCAAAAGAAGGAATCTCGGCAAATGGCTGGTGTTTACGTTATTTATTTGTTTTTTATTTTTCGGTTCTGCAAGTGCAGCCAACAGTGAATCGAACGATTCCGAATCTGATGAAATCCCTGATTCTATAAAGGAATTTGTAAATGATCCCTCTTTCATAGCCTACAGGGGAAACATACCGGAAACAGCTGATCAGAAGTGGAAAAATTCAATTGTAGATTGCTGGCTAAATCTTAACCGAATAGGACCTTCATATTCAGAATTTGATCGCTCTATAAAAAGCGTTGCTGCCAGTGATGTAATAATAATCGAACTGGGATCTGCCTATAAAGGGGAAGTAGATGACCCCAGAATTGACGAGATGTATCAGAAAATTGAGGATTATTGTGAAGAGCAGGAAGGAATAAGTGATATTCCTGTTGTCTTTATGTGGGCATGGGATGAGGAGGATCTCCCGTTACCGGATTATGGGCCTCAGATTTTCGAGGAAGTTAAATATGGACCCGGGTTCATTGCTACTAGGGGAACAATGCCTGTAATTACAGATGCCAGCGAAAAAGTGGAATGGGAAGAGACTGCAGGAAATTGTATCCATAGTTTCAGAGATGAACTTGATCCTTATATGTTGGGAAATGGCGGGCCACTGGTTGCTTATGGTTATGACTATAGAGGATACATATTTGTGGAGTTTGATAAAAACTCACTGAAAAGCGTTAATGACTCAATGATTGATGAAATATATCTGATAATTGAGGACCACTGTGAACAGGAAGGCGTAAGTGAAGCACCAGTAGTTTTTGAATGGGGAGAAGTGCCAATCGAAGATGAAGAGCTTTTACCAGAAGATGAGATTCCAGGTGTGAATGAAAGCGATGGTACCAGCTTATCTGCTAATGAAGAAAAGATTAATGGTACCGAAGCAACCAATCAAACACCTGGCTTTACTTCAATAATGCTAGTCCTGAGCTTATTGTTCCTGGTTAAAACAAGAAAATAGAACTCTCATCTTAAGCAGGTTCCTCAAAAACGACTTTTCTTAAGATTTATTGCCCTGCTGCTGATTAAAACTCACGGTCGGAGTTCTTTATGAAAAGTGAAGATACAAAGAAATTACATATTGCAATATTTGCTTCGCACACAGGAACCAATATGCAAGCGATTATTGACGCTTGCAGAAGAGGAGATTTGAACGGGGAAGTATGTGCTGTTATAAGCAACAATTCAGATTCGCGGGCATTGGAGAAGGCAAGAATAGCAGGAATTCCTGAATATTATCTAAGCAATAAAACATATCCGGAAGAAGATGAATTAGATGAAGCAATATGTAAAGTACTGACTGAAAGTGGTGCAGACATAGTTGCTCTTGCCGGGTACATGAAAAAGTTAGGACCTAAGGTTTTGAAACAGTACAAAGGCCGTATACTCAACATTCATCCTTCGCTCTTGCCCAAATACGGTGGCAAAGGAATGTATGGAATCCATGTACACAGAGCGGTTATTGATGCCGGAGAGAAAACAACAGGAGTTACAATTCATCTGGTAGAAGAGGAATATGATACCGGAAAGATAATCCGGCAATGTGAAATTGAGGTTCTGGAAGGTGACACGATAGATACCCTGTCAAAAAGGGTACTTGAAAGAGAAAACGCCTTCTATGTGGAGACCTTGAAACTAATAAGTGAAGCTGTAATCAAATTATAGTTATAAAAATGGCAATGACAGGTTATTCATTCACCCACTGTGTCCATGTAACCTGGCGCTGATGTTGATATCACAACATCTTCGCGCAGAAGGGGGGATAGGCGGGTTTATTTAGCTTCTTCTGAAAGTAACCTTTTCGCCTCGGTATTTGTGCAGCTTTTCCGGCAGGGTTGCGGCTCTGCAGTGCGCTGTCCGTTTCGCTTCTCTCAAGCAGGCCTATTCTTGTTTTTCTTTTTTATTTTGAAACGCAACCTTCTCACCGCAGTACTGGTGCAGTTTCTTAGTTCCCCCCGCCTCGCTTACAACTGTAAGCATGGTCTCGGGGGCGATGATCCGGGTACCCATTACTGCTGTAATTCCTTGCTTGAAGAAGGGTTCCGGGTAGAGAGGGGCACTTGGCCCGAGCAGGACAACTTCTCTTGCTGCACCCCGGAGGGAAAGGAGTTCATCGAAGGTCCGGTTGGCAAGAGTACTTGCACTGAGGATGATAACATCCGATGCAGGGAGGATTTCTCTGGCTTTGTCCGAAGGGAGGGTCCTGGTTTTGGGAGTTTCGATCTCACGCTTTTCGAGGACTGTGAGTTTCTCGGTTATTTTCAGAATTCTTGGGACTAGAGGTCCGAAATAACCTACCATTGCAACCCTGTCCCCGGGCTTTATCAGGTCCAGGATGTCCAGGTAGGAGCGCTGGAAGTGTTCGGGTTCCAGGTCCCGCAGCATGTGGGAAAGAGCGTTTGCGGTTGCAATCCCGACTGCTGCTTCAAGGGGGTTTTCCGACAGGGCAAGTTCGAGCACCTTATCCGCAGTTTTCCCTTTCAGGGTTTCCGTAAAACCCAGAGCAGGGCAGCAGGAAAACTCGTAGAGAGGAGTGCAGGCAACGCCCCCGTAGTTTTCGGAAATCAGGACTCCGGTATAAGCAAGCCCTATCCTTACATCCTTTACTTCGATTTCTTCAAGGGCAGGGCCCAGGTCTCTTTTAAGCACAGCTACGAGGATGGACAGAATTCCGGTTTCTTCTCCTTCTCCTCCTTCTTTTTCCTCCTTCCTTCTTTCCATTTCTGTTCTTCCCCCCTCCTTTTTTCCCTTGTTTTCCTTTTTTTCCGGAAGTTTTGTCCTTCCGAGATATTTTATTCCCGGCATGCTGCTACCTGCTTGTTCTTTTTTCTCATATCCTGTTAATCTTCGTTGTAAAGTCAAGGGGATTTGCATAATACGGAGCACTTATGACGATAATATCAACGAAGGAAGCATATTCAGGAATCCTTTTCGCTTCAATTCCTCCCACTGCAAGTTCGAGTTTGGGATTGAGCTTCTTTAGTTCGGGCCCGAGTTCCTGCAGTTCTTCCGGGGAAAGGTGATCAAGGAGCATAATATCTGCCATTCCGACATATTTGAATGCTTCTTCCCTTGTCCGGGGTTCGATTTCTATCTTCTTCATAGCTCTGAGCCTTCCCAGTTCTCCAACGGCTTCCAGGTGGTTCTGGCTGATCTGGATGGAATCGCTGAGTGAGTTTCGGTGGATATCTCCTCCGCCTGCCCGGACGGCTTTAAGCTCAAATATCCTGGACCCGGGATGGGTCTTCCGGCTTGTTGCAATAACAAGGTCCGGGTTTGCCTTTCGGCCTGCACTTACCATAGAGGCTGTTTTTGTGGCAATGGCGCACATGAGGGTGAGGAAAGTCTGGGAAACTCTCCAGAACCTGAACAGGAGTTTGAGGTCTCCTTCGGCTTCGAAAATCGAATCCCCGGGCTTGAAAGTCATGCCGTCTCCGAGGTAATTCAGGATTTTCAGGCCTTTTCTTTCATAATACTCCGCCAGCTCCCCGGCGCAGGCACAGGTCCCGTTTTCTCTTGAGATAATCCTCATTTTTCCCCTGCCTTCAAGTCTGAGCAGTTCTGCGCTTTCGTCCTGATAGGGACAATCCTCGTAAAAGTAAAGGTCAAAAAGATCTATCATGTTTTGCCTCAACAATTTTTATTTCATGTTTCTATTTCTTTCCTTGACGTTTTTCTTGATGTTTTTCTTGACGTTTCTGACATTTTGCTTGACTTTTCCTGGCTGCTGGCTTTTCGTATCTATTTCTTTGTTTCTGATCCGTGTTAACTTCATTTCTGATTCCGTTAACCTTACCTGTCCGTGTTAACTTTGACTGCTGTTTACCTCATTCCCGATCGGGTTCACCTTATTATCCTGGCATTTGAAGCTTTGAACACAGCATATGTTTCCCCGCCCTGTTCGAGCCCGAGCATTTCACATGAAGTCGGCGTAATCACGGCTTTAATTTCCGCACTACCCATCTTCACCTCAACCACGACAAGGTGCTCCTTTTTGAAAATTCCAGAGACTTTTCCCCTCAAGGTGTTCCGGGCCGAACTTTCCACAGCCTCTCTGGCAAGAATTATCTCTTCCGGGCGGATGGAGACCGTGACATCTTCTCCGGGCTCGGCGGGGTCTGCGGAATAGATCTCCAGGCCATCGGCTTCGATCACTGCGAGTTTTCCTTCAAGAGCCTTTACCGTTCCTTTCAGCACATTGGTGCCAAGGAACTCGGCCACGAAATCGGGAGACGGCCGCCTGAAAACGGATTCCGGGTCTCCTGCCTGCATAACTTCCCCTTTTCTTATGACGACCACCCTGTTTGCCAGGGCCCAGACGTCTTCGAAATCATGGGTCACGTGAAGGACAGTGGTGCTGTAGTCCGCAATTGCCTTTTTCAGCATCTCCCTGAGTTTTTCCCTTGTCCTTGCATCAAGGGCACTGAAGGGCTCGTCCAGAAGGAGCAGCTTTGGCCTGGCAACCAGGCTTCTTGCAAGGGATGCTCTCTGTTTTTCTCCTCCGCTCAGGGTGTCCGGTTTCCTGTGCAGAAGTTCTTTTATCCCGAGGACTCCGGCAATCTGCGTTACCTCAATTTCGATCTGCTTTTTGTCCCTGAGCTTTTTCTTGAGGGCGTATGCGATATTTTCAAAAATATCCATATGGGGAAAGAGCATGTTGTCCTGGTACACTATGCTGATCTGCCTTTTGTCAGGGGAAAAGAAGGTTATGTCCCTGCCTTCAAGGAATACGCTTCCTTTCCTGGGCCCGTAAAACCCTATTATGGTTTCAAGCAGGAGGGATTTCCCGCTTCCTGAGGGGCCTATAAGCGCTACATAGTCCCCTTTTTCGGCTCTCAGGTCTATGCCCCTGAGTTCGAAGCTCCCCACGTCAAGGCAGATGCCCCTGACTTCCAGGAAACTCACAGCCTTCCCCCTTCAAACCTTTCAAAGCTGAGGATTGCAAGAAAAGCGATCCCCATGAGCAAAATCCCGCTTGTCACCGCCATTTCCAGGTTTCCGTAGGAGATGTTCAGGTAGAGGGTCACGGGCAGGACCTCGGTGTGCATGTAAGAGCCTCCTGCAAGCACGAGTACGGCCCCGAAAGCCCCTATGCAGCGGGCAAAGGTAATTATGCTCGAAGCAAAAAGTCCGCTTCTGGCCATCGGAAGGGTTACGTATCTGAAAGTCTCGAACTCCCCGTACCCGAAGCTTCTCGAGACCTGTTCGTACCGCGGGTTGATGTCTTCGAAGGTGGAGTAGATAACCCTTACAGCATAAGGAAAGGCGACAAAAAACTGGGCAACCACTATCCCGAGCTTTGTGAAGGTCACCTTTATTCCCGCAGCTTCAAGGTAAGGCCCGAGAAAACCATGCCCGAAAAGGAGCAGGAGGGCAAGGCCCATAACCAGTTCAGGAAATGCCATCGGAAGCCCGAGTACTGCTTTTATGAGGCTTTTTCCCGGAAATGAAAAGCGGGAAAGGGCATAGGCTGTCGGGATCGAGCAGCACATGACCGAAAGGGTCGAAGCTGATGAGGTCAGCATAGAAAGCTTCATGGAATAGAACATCTCTTCCGAAAGCAGGGCTGAGAGGATTTCCGAGGGCGTGAGGACGAAGAGCAGGACCCCTACGGATAAAAAAAGAAGCAAAGTGAAGAAGAAGGCAATGCCAATGGTAAAGTTCCTGAACCAGGAGTAATTCGTGCCCGGAGATTTCATGATTTCTGGGGATTTCGAGATATTCAGAGACTTTAAGATATTCAGAGACTTTAAGATATTCAGAGACTTTAAGATATTCAGAGACTTTAAGATATTCAGAGACTTTAAGATATTCAGAGACTTTAAGACATCTGGAGATTTTGAGACATCCGGGAATTTTATGAATCGCATGGCTCAAAGCCCCATTTTTCCCAGACCTCTTCTGCTTCTTCACCTGCAATGTAAGTATTGAATGCTTCTGCCAGTTCAGGGTCTTCGGTATAAACAGAAACCGCGGTGGGGATGGTCTTTATTTTATTCTGTTCTTCGGGAATCGGGATAATTTCGAGTTTTCCGCTGGCTTCACTCCAGCTTGCCATATCCTCCCAGATGATTGTCGCGTCCGCTTCTCCGGATACAATATAGATGAGAAGCTGGTTTACGGTCGCAGTTTTGACAATTGTGTTATTCTCAACTTCAGGAAGGATTCCCTCCTTTGTAAATATTGCTTCCGAGACTCTGCCTATAGCAGGGCCTTTAGGGTCTCCGAGAGCCAATTTTACTCCGGGGTTTGCCAGGTCTTCGAGCTTGCTTATGTTTGCCGGGTTTTCCTCGGGAACTGCAATTATCGGGACGTGCAGGGTCAGGTTGGTTACGCTTTCATTGAAAACATAATTCTTTTCCATAGCCTGCCCGGTGTAGTAGAAATCTCCGGGAATAAAAACATCACATTCCTTTGAGGTCAGGATTCCGAAGAGTTCGGCGCTTCCTCCGTATCGGACCTCAATATCCGCTCCGGTCTCGTTTTCAAAATTCCCTATCAATTCGTTCATGGGCTTTATCAGCCCGGCACCGGAACAAACCGTTATCTGCCTCCCGGCAAACTCTTTTTCCAGGTTTTCCGAAACAGGTGTGGATGTTCCTTTCTCAGCACAGCCGGAGACGGCCAGGGCCATTGACAGTATCATGATAATTATGAATGCGCAGACTTTTTTCATTCAAGAACCTCTTCAGGTGGAAATTCAATGATATGTCTGAACATACATAACGATTAATAAAGTTTTTTATAAAAATATTCTATTAAAATATTATTTAGAAGTATTCTAGAATTAGGGCTGCTTTCCAGCCCCGAATTCTAAAAAATGAAATAAAGGCGTTTTCTTCCTTATTTATAGCTCAGAGATTCTCTTTCTATATCCATCAAGTTCTTCGGCTCCTCTCTCCTTTGTCATACTACTGGCTTCATAGACTGTAAAAGAAGGCAGCACCTTCATTCCCATAAACTCAAAAACGCAGTGAGTTATGGATTCGAGATGTTTATGAATATCTCCGTGTGTCCCGCCTTCGGAATACACTTCCTTCGGGGACCCGGTGGTGAAGGTCAGCATTGCAGATTTTCCTTTGAAGAGCCCGGTGTCATAGGCACTGTTAGTTATCGGATTAAAACCAAACCCCGGAGCCAGGACACGGTCAATCCAGCCTTTCATTATGGCTGGCATGGCTGTAAAGTAAATAGGGAATTGAAAGATCAGCAGGTCAGCCCATTTCACTTTTTCCATCTCTTCTTTAATGTCGGGTGAAAAAGCCCCTGTTTTTGAGGCTCTGATAGCTTCGAGGAAAGGATTAAAAAAATCCGGATTTTTTCTCTCAGGGAAGTCCGAAGCTTTCAGGACAGGGTTAAATTCCATTGCATAAAGGTCTGAGAGCTTCACTTCGTGCCCTTTTTCTTGCAGGGCAGCGATGGCTGTATCTTTCATGGCAGCGTTAAAGGACTTTGGCTCAGGATGTGCATAGACATACAGGACTTTCATTTTATTCCCCCTTGTTGTATTCATGAAATTCGTTTCCCGGAATAAATAGGTGAGGTTGCTTCTTCCGTAGAGTTATGCATTTATTTTCTTCAGTAACCACGCCATGTTCTGTCCCAGCACCTGCATGGTCCGGATGCCCTCTTCGTCTTTTTCGACTTCCCCCTCAGCAAGCCCTATTCCAATATTCCAGTAACTGGACCCTGGAATTACCATCTGGGAAATCGTGAAGAAATGGTTGATAGAATCAAAGACATGGACCGCCCCGGCTCTCCTGACCGCAACAACAGCTGCTCCCACTTTGTACCTGAACATTTCGTTATTGGCTTTGGCAACAAACCCTGCCCTGTCTATAAGGGCTTTAAGCTCAGGTGTCAGGTCTGCGAAATATGTAGACGAAGCAAGGATTATGCCGTCGGCTTCAAGCATTTTTTCAATGCATTCATTGACGATGTCTTTGTCAATTACACACCTCTTGTCTTTGTTCTCATAGCATTTTGCACAGGCTGTACAGCCATGGACGCTTTTCCCCCCGATCTGCACGGTTTCGGTTTCTATTCCTTCTTTTTCGAGCTCGGCAAGGACATGTTTTATCAGGGAGGCGGTATTTCCCTCCTTCCGCGGGCTTCCGTTAAATGCAACTACTTTCATTGTCTGTATCCCCCAATTATTTCCTGCTCATTATTTTTCAGTTTCATCATCCTCAGCTGGTTTGTCCTTTTCAGGCTTTTTTCTTCAGCTGTTAATCCTTTTCAGATTTCTCTTCTTCAGCTGTTAACCCTCTTCGGTCCCTTTTTTAGCCATCAGACTTTTTCCCGTTTTCCAGGCCTCTCCTGCATAGTCCCCTAAGGTCCAGTAGCTGTTATCCGGCATGGTAAGGAGCAGGGGTTCCATCTTCTTGATGTCCGGCCTTCCCTGTGTCAGGTATCGCTCTTCGGAATAAGCTGCAATAATTTCCCCTACAAAAAAGTAGTTTGTCGGAAACTCTAAGGTTTCTGCAAGCTTGCACTCAAGGTTCAGCGTACACTCTTTGATCATGGGCGCGGTTTCAAGTTCTCCGTAGAATACTTCAAACAGGCCTGACTTGTCAACCTTTTCCCCGGAAACAAGCCCGCAATAGTCGGTTTTTTCCACCATTTCGGAATAAGGGAAATTCACACTGAAACTTCCGTTTTCCATTATACCTTCTGGCGTATAATGGGATTTGCTGACTCCAACTCCAAGCATTGGCGGGTTTCCATTCACTCGGCTGACCCAGCCCAGGGCCATGAAATTGGCTTTTCCTTTCACATTTGCCCCGAGGAGGGTCACAGGCATCGGATAGATGAATATGTTGTTATTGATCTTGATTTTCTCTGCCATTATTCCTTTCCCCCAGCCTATTTATGCGTTCATATCTTATATCGAGTTTGATGGAGCTTCTTCAAAAAACGCGTGGGAGCAGAACCCATGGAATGAAAAAGATATGAATGGAAAAGGTAAATCACAGCTTTTTTCTGTATACACTAATTTCAGTTTCTTTCTCAAGGCATTCTGAAAGCAGAGGAAATATTTCTGTAAAATGATTGGATTTTAAGTGTTCGTCAAGGCTGCTTTCATCTTTCCATTCTTCTAACATCGTCAGGATTCCCGAATTCTCCAATTCCTGATATACCCCGTATTCTATGCAGCCTTCTTCTTTTACGGATTCTTCAACCAGATTTTTACACAAATTCATAAATTCTTGAATTTTTTCAGGTTTGACCTGATTTTTTGCAACAACCCTTATCGTCAATAAAATCACCAGCCTGTACAGAGTCCTGTTCTTTCAGTTCTTGATTCTGTCAATTCTTGATTCTGTCAGTATTACAGCCTCATTCTCTCTTCTGACCGTACCGGTTATGGTAAACTTTTTCTTCCCTGTACCTGTCCTGAGATTCGGGCTCCTGGGCTGGGTAGCCGATAGGCACAAGCCCGAGAGGAAATACATGTTCCGGTAGCCCAAAGGCTTTTCGGAAGCTCTCAACCCTGTCTTTTACGGGATAAATCCCTGTCCAGACTGCCCCAAGCCCTGTATCGTGAGCTGCCAGCAGGAGGTTCTGAGTGGCTGCCGAACAGTCCTGTACCCAGTATCCCGGTGCTTTTTCCTGGGCTGTATCTCCGCAGACCAGGATTGCAAGAGGAGCTTCCCTGCACATGCCGGCATAGGGGCTGTATGTGGGAATTTCATCGAGGATTTCCCGGTCATCAATAACAATAAAGACCCAGGGCTGGGCATTAACTGCGGACGGAGCACTCATTGCGGCTCTCAATAGTTCGGTTACAAGCTCTCTCGGAACTGGCCTGTCAGTATATTTTCGAATACTTCTGCGTGTGTGGATTGCTTCAAGAGTTTCCATGTTCAGACGCCCCCTGTTCATTCCTGAAAGATCCGGGTGAGAAAATGCCTCTGCAGTTCTCTCTCACCCCCTGTTTTACTTTCTTTACCTGTTTATTGAATTCGGGTAATTACAGATTTTTTCCGCCATAAGATCTGACATGCTTCCAGGCTTTATGATGGCTGGCAAAAAGATCCTTATCCACATATATTGCATCGTTGTCCCTTTTATATAGCGCTCTATCGTTTCCTACCGGGCAGACCTTGATACATATTCCGCACGGTGAAATGTAACGCTTGTGTAATTCGGCACTGTAAGAGGAACAGGCTTTCTTGTCCGTTAGTCCGCCGGGGTAATCTTCCCGATTTAGTGCATTCGATGGGCACATTTTTACACAACGCATACAGCGGGTGCAAAGTTCAGTCTCCAGCATCGGATCTGGAGGAAGTTCAGCTGTAGACAGAATTGAACCGAAACGGACCCTGGGGCCATACTCCGGGGTAAGGATAGTATTATTTACCCCAAAGTTCCCCAGGCCGGCGAGCAAAGCAGCATGCCTGTGAGAAAAGAATGCAATGGGATTTTCCATAAGTACCTGAATGTTCCCATACCCATCTCTAGGTACGAAAATAGACGGGTATCCTTTATCGGTCAAGAAATTGGCAAGTCGGTATGTGTATTGATCCAGTAAGGTATTTACAGTATTGTACAGTTCGCGGTAATATATCGAAGGGGACGTCTCCAGCACCGGTAGAGGGACAGGCAATCCGATAACTATCACTGATTTTGTTTCTGGATATATGGATTGAGGATAGAATTCTTCAGGTATCCACGGCAAAAAAGGAGGTTTATTCCATCTCTCAATACTGGCAACCCCTACCATGGGTATATCCATACTTTCACATTTCTGCAGGAGGGTTTTTTTCAGATCTTCAGGCGTAGGTTCATCCCTTCTTTATAATTCATTATTGCCACAGAGAGTCGTTTTTTTCTACTATTTTTTCCATTAATTCTAATATTTCACTCATTAACATGTATCAACATGTCCGGGATTAACATGTCCGGGGTTTGTGGCATTGGAGAAGAGGCGCGAACACATCCCGTTGCTTATAGCAGGGTGTGTCAGCGCAGCTTTGATTTTTTTTAATGTCTGCTTACTTAAACAGGTTAAAGCCTGCGTTTTTCGCTTTTTCCATAAGTTCTACATCGCCCTTTACTTCTCCGGGGGCGTGGTATCCGACTCCTACTATCGTATCCTTTACTTCCATGCCCATGAAGTTTGAGATCTGTCCTGCAAACTCCTCAAAGACTCCTTTGAAAGCAGCAGCGTCGGGGGCTCCCTGAGTTCCTATAATTACAGCCTTTTTCCCGGCCGGGACGCGGGAGGAGAAGTCTGCACTTATGAGGGAATAGCAGCGGTCAAGGAAAAGCCGCATCTGGCCTGTAAACTGGCCGAAGTAAATCGGGGAGCCAAAGACAACGCCGTCAGCTGCTAACAGTTCATCGAAAAGCTCCACAAGGTCGTCTTCAAGCTTGCATTTGTCATTGGCTTTGCAGTAGTTGCAGCCCTGGCAGCCTTTGTAGTCCATCTCGTTGAGGAAGAAGTTCCGGGTCTCAGCCCCTGCTTCTGCCGCGCCTTCAAGGACCTGCTGGACGAGGATATTTGTGTTTCCGTTCTTTCGGGGACTTCCGACAATACCTATGACTTTCATTTTGTTCACACCTTTTAATGCTTTTTTAATTACATCAATTCTTTTTTAATTACATTTATCTGTCAGATCTGTAAATGACTTCTATAAATTGCTTCTATAAACAATTTCCAGAAACGATTTGTAAATTTTTTTGCATTACGTAATCTGCGCGTGCTGCTATTTAATTTGCAACTACTATACTTATATACCATACATACAATCCGGATACTTAGTAACAAAAAGGATAGAATGAGAATTTATGGTTAGCGAGAGGAACAACAAAAAACACTATCAATGCCCTGTGGAAGCTACCCTGGATGTCATAGGGGGCAAATGGAAACCCCTTATCCTCTGGCAGCTGAGAGCAGAGAAACTGCGTTTTTCAGGACTGCAGCAGAATATGCAGGGCATTTCTCCCAAAATGCTTACAAAACAGCTCCGGGAACTTGAAGATGACGGACTTGTTTTCAGGGAGGTCTATCCCGAGGTCCCGCCCAGGGTTGAATACTCTCTCACAAAATTTGGAAAAACCGTACTTCCGGTCCTGGAAGCGCTTTGTGAATGGGGAAACGGCTACCTTGGCAGAGAGTGCATTCTTGGTAAAAATGAGGAAGTAAAAGCCGCTGACAGGTTTTCAGAGTAACTGTCTTTTATCAGCGGAGTTAAAAACGTGTAATTAAAAGTGAGCAATTCCCGAAAGTAGCTTAATTCCCTGCAAGCGGGTCGTTTCTTATAGGGTCGTTTCTCATATTTTCTCCTTTTTCGGCTAGCAGTTTGAACTCCCGGATAACCATGATCAGGGTTACTGCAAAAGCCAGGGTATCTGCAAGCGGGAAGGCTGCCCAGACCCCGAAGAGTTCAAGGTATTTCGGGAGTACAAGCACCAGCGGGATCAGGAATAGCACCTGCCTGCACATGGATAAAAACAGGGAGGGCCTTGCTTTGCCAAGCGCCTGGTAAAGAGCTCCTCCTACGACCTGAAAGCCTATCAAGGGAGTTGCCAGTACCACAATTCTTACGGCGTTTTTTCCTTCAATTATCAGCTGGTGGTCTCCGCTGAAAATCCCGAAAAGCTGCTCCGGGAACAGGTATAGTACCAGGAAACCTGCAATGGACATGCCTGTGGTGATAATGATAGCGAGCTTTACCGATTCCCTGACACGCCCAAAGTTTTTTGCCCCGTAGTTAAAGCCTACGATCGGCTGAAGGCCCTGGATAATTCCGAACATGGGCATTAAGGTAAACATCAGGAGCTTACTGATGATCCCGAAAATAGCGATGGCTATATCTCCTCCGTAAAAGGCGAGGAGGTTGTTCAGGATTATTATCATGAAGCTGCTCGACACATTGCGTGCAAAGGGAGATGCTCCTATTGCCAGGACTTCTTTTATGATTTTGCTGTCAGGCTTGAGGTCAGCAGGATGGAACCTGAGTGTACTTTTCCCACTCAGGAAGTACCGGGTAATGTAAAGCACTCCTATCCCCTGGGCCAGGACCGTTGCAATGGCAGCTCCCCTGATCCCCATCCCGAAACCAAAAATAAAGATGGGGTCGAGTATTATGTTCAGACCTCCTGCCATCATCATGGAGTTCATGGCAACCTTTGCATTCCCCTCGGAGCGGGCAACGGAATTTGTCACCATTGCGAGGGAAAAAAGTACTGTCCCGTAAAGGATTACTTCCAGGTATTCGAGGGAGTAGGGGAGAATAGTGTCCGTAGCTCCGAATAGTTTCAGGAGGGGAATTATGAAGGAAATCCCGACTCCCGTGATCAGGAGGCTTGAAAGAATGGACAGGAATATCAGGTTTGAAAAGGTTTTATCTGCTTTTTTCATCTCCCTTTCTCCCATGCGGCGGGAGATTATGGATGAGCCTCCTATCCCTATGGCAAGGCTTACAGCCATCCCTACCATCTGGATCGGGAAGGCTACGGCAATTCCTCCGATAGCCTGGATACTGTCTGCTCCGTAGGCATGACCTACAAATATCGTATCTACGAGGTTATAGAAAGCCTGTACCAGCATTCCTACCATTGCCGGCACTGAAAGTTTAAGGAGAAGTTTACTTATTTTCTCGTTTGCAAGCATCTGACTTCTTTCGTCCACCTGAAAATTCCTCGAACCTTTTCGTATATTTTTTTTATATTGGGTTATGAGTACTCTCAAAATCACCTATATAATATAAGGTTTATCTAAGGGTTTATCGGCAAAAGGCCTGTATCCGGGGAAAATCGGGATTAATACCTCAGAAGAGCTTCCGGAAAATGCATTCGTCTGCCGAAATAATGAGAACCCCGCACCCAACAGGTAAAAATAATACCACTCAACAGGTAGGAATAATACCACTCAACAGGTACATAAGTCTTCCACTTGTACGCCTGCATTAAGTTGAAGCCCTACTTTTATCTGGATGTAAAACGTATGGGATTCAGAACATTGTAATATTTCTTTAGTTTGCTCCGTACAGGGCCCGAATTTATGCCGGGCACAAGGACTAAAGAAGGTCGAAAAAGGTTCGAAGAAGCCCGATGAAGGCCTAAATATTTCGAAATCTCAAATCTCGGTGACAAAAACAGGGTTAAGCGCATGGAACAGAAGAACGGATACATGAGGTACTTTACAAAACAAAGCTGCTACCCTAACCAGGCAGAAGCCATGGAGAAGATTCACTCTGCTCTCCTGCATGAGAAAATAGTGCTTTTTGAAGGGGCGTGCGGGACAGGCAAGACCCTGAGTTCCCTTGCTCCTGCCCTTCATGTGGGCAAGAAGCTCAACAAGGTCGTGATCATCGTCACGAATGTCCACCAGCAGATGGTCCAGTTCATCCACGAAGCCAGGGATATCAACAGGGACAACAGCATAAAAACAATCGTTTTCAAGGGCAAGACCTCCATGTGTCCGGATAACCTTGACTATGAGGAGTGCAGGCTGAAAGGGGAAAACACCTATGATTTCCTTGATTTTGAGCGGGAAGTGTCTTCAAAAGAAAAAGAACTTAAAGACGCCTACGAAAAATACAAACGGACAAAAGACCCTTCCCTTTACGCCCTCCGAAACGAGCTTGAAAAAGAACTCGAAGAAGCCCGAAAAAAAGCCCAGTCCCTGAGGGGTCACTCCTGCTCAAAGCTTTATGAGGTCCTCAGGTTCGAAGGAAACGAGTTTTCTTCCTGGCTATTTTCCGATGTAAGAAGCCCCGAGGAAATCATGGAATATGCGGAAGACCGGGGCATGTGCGGGTATGAACTGCTTAAAAAGGAACTCAAAAATACGGAGCTCCTGATCTGCAATTTCCATCACGTACTGAATGCTGACATTTTCATGACCCTTCTTAAATGGCTGGAGCGAGACCCCGAAGACATTATTCTGATCTTTGATGAAGCCCACAACATTGAGGCTTCGGCACGGTCTCATTCCTCCATAATGCTCTCCGAGCTGACCATCGAAAAAGCCCTTTCCGAGGTGGGGGAAATTCCCGAACCTGACAGTTCTCCCGTATTCGGAGGCGGCTCAGGACCGGGGCTCGGGATCCCTCTTGACCAGGACTATGCCTCCCGGCTCTACGCAAAAAGGCTCTTTTCCTGCCTTCTCACCGCAGTCAGGGAAACCTATGACTCTAAACTGAAGTTCGGGGAGAGAAACAGGCTTGGAAAACACTGGCAGGATATCCAGATCAGCGACCCCTATGAGCGTTTCGACATTCTGAAGGCTCGTTTTTTGCGGGATGCGAAGAAAGAAGGGTTTGCAGATGAAGAAAAGGTCCTGACCAGGCTGCGGGAAATCGGAGAGTTCGGAGGCAGACTGGAAGAGATCTATGCTGAGAACTATAAAAAAGGGCTGCTTTCCGTGCCCAAACGTTCCCAGATCCGGTATGTTGCCGATTTTCTTTCTTCCTATCTTGTGCTTTCGGACAGGCAGAACTATTACCCGATCCTGAACATGCGCAGAGACTTCAAAAGCGATAGGGTAGTCGGCAGGCTTGAACTTTTCACCTGCATTCCTAAAAATGTGACCCAGCCTTTGCTTGACTCCGTCTATTCGGCAGTATTGATGTCGGCTACCCTGCGACCTTTCGAGATGGTAAAGTCCACCCTTGGCATTACCCGGGAAGTGGAAGAAATTACCTACGGAACCACTTTTCCACAGGAAAGGCGGCTTACTCTTGCGATTTCAGTCCCACCCCTCTTTGCAAAAAACAGGGACAGTCCCGAAACCCTGGAAAGTTTGAAAGAAGCGCTTCTTGCAGCCACTGCTGCCTCGCCGGGGAATGTGACCATTTATTTCCAGAGCTATGCGGAAGCCCTCCGCTATACAAAACTCCTTGAGCCCGAGCTTTCGGTCCCTATTTTCCTTGACGAGGTCGGAGTCTCAGCCCAGGAAATCAGGCAGAAGTTTTTTAAAATAGGGGAGCAGGGAGGAAAGGCCGTGCTCATAACCTATCTCTGGGGAACCTTAAGCGAAGGTGTTGATTTCAGAGACTCCCGCGGCAGGACCGTTATTGTCGTAGGTGTGGGATACCCGGCCCTTAACGATAGGATAAAAGCTGTAGAGTCAGCTTATGATACGATTTTTGGCTGCGGGGAAGGCTGGGAGTTTGCAGTCCAGGTACCAACTATCAGGAAGGTCAGGCAGGCAATGGGAAGAGTTGTCCGCTCCCCGGGAGATTTCGGGGTAAGGATCCTCCTTGATGCCCGCTATCAAGGTTCTCAGGCGCGCAAACTGGGCAAGTTTTCGGTTTTTGGGTACTTTCCGCCCGAGGAAAGTAAGGAATTTCTCGATGTAGCTCCGAGGGATGTGGGAAACCTTGTAGAAGAGTTTTTTGCAAATATAGTGCCCTACTTCCCTGAAAAAAAAGAGAATGAAATAAAAAGGACTGGAAAGGAGGGACGGGAATCTCCGGCTTCACGCCGGCTGGAGTTCGGGAGCCTTGCAGAAAAGCTCTGAATGGTAATTTCTGACAGGTAAATAGCTCCTTTCCTCCGGTTTTCTTCTTCCTGCCCGCGAATTCACCATATTTATTATGTGAACTGCAAATTGGGAGATGTGGAACGTTATGTAACGTTCCGTTATTGTCTTTTCATGCTCTTCAGTATTAATCCTACTACTACCAGAGCTCCGATCACGATCCCTACACTTAACATGACTCTGCCGTTCTTGCTGCTCTCCTCAGACTCAGGTTCTTCGTTCTCGTTCTTTTCTGATTGAACGTCACCTACCGATCTTTCTTCAGCTGGAATCTGTTTGCTTTCTTCCTCAATCTGCCGGATAGCCGTACCTGTTATCGCAAAGGAAGAGAACCCTGGGACACTGGCTGTGAAGTAGAGGTAGTTGTCATCTTCAGCTGTAAGGTTTGCCGTCAGTTGCTCCCAGTTTTTCTCATCATTATACCTGTTAAGGGTAATCGAATCCTGCTCTATACTTTCATTCTGCAGCCAGGACTTTTCAACTTTGAAGCAGACCACCGGATTTTCTATGTTCTTTGAGGTCGCATATCCGCTGTTTCCTACCCAGACATTAAAGGACTTGTAGACTTCTCCTTTGGGCAGCTCCGAAACAAGAGCGGATTTACCTTTTAACTGTTCAACAATTGTTGTGGTCTTGCCTGCGTTCTTGATCGCATCAAAGCCGACATAAACAACACAGGTTGCATTCTTTGTGAAATCAAACTTTACCTCTTTTCCGTTTGTGATAAAGACCTGAGCAAGCTCTTTAACCTCTACGTTTCTTGCAGGCTCGGGGGAACCTCCGCCGCCACCTCCGCCGCCTCCACTGCTTCCGCCACTGCTTTTCCTCTTTACGTCTATTTCCATAGTTTTTGTATCCGTGCCGTTAGCATTGGTTGCTATCAGGTTTACAGTATAGGTCCCTCTGGAGGTGAACACGTATACTATGCTACTGGAGCTTACATCGACCACTCCGTCATTGTCAAAATCCCAGCCGGTTTCGGTTGCGTTTTGTGAGAGGTCGGTAAAGAGGACTGCAAGGGGATAATAGCCGCTGGTGACATTTGCACTGAAGTCCGCAGCAGGAAGGCCTTCTTTCTTTTCTGCCTCCAGCACTTTTATTTCTAGAGTTTTTGAAGTCGAACCGTTTGGATTGCTTACTGTCAGGTTAACGGTATAGTCACCTGCTGAGGAGTAGGTATGTACAGGATTTTTATCTGTGGAATTACTTCCGTCTCCGAAGTCCCAGTCCCATGCAGTGGGAGTTCCTGTACTTTTGTCAGTAAAACTTACCTCTAGTGGGGCTTCTCCTGAAGCCACATCGCTACTAAAGTCTGCAATAGGGGGTACCGGTTCGGGCTCAGAGCTCTGGGTAACCGTTATAAGTGCAGTTTTTGAATCCGTTCCGTTTGGATTGCTTACTGTCAGGTTAACGGTATATTCTCCTGCTGAATAATATGTGTATGCAGGGTTCTGGTCTGTTGAATCATTTCCGTCTCCGAAGTTCCAGTCCCATGCAGTGGGAGTTCCTGTACTTTTGTCAGTAAAACTTACCTCAAGTGGTGCTTCTCCTGAGGTAACGTCGCTGCTGAAGTCTGCGTCAGGGAGTACCGGTTCGGGTTCAGGCTCAGGAGCCTGGGTGACGGTTATCGTACCTTCTTTTGAAGCTGCTCCGTCTTCATTGCTTACTGTGAGCGTTGCCGTATAAGTTCCTGCTGAGGTGTATGTGTATTCCGGATTCTGTTCTGTTGAAACATTTCCGTCTCCGAAGTCCCAGTCCCATGCAGTGGGATCTTCTGTGCTTTTGTCGGTAAATTTAACCGTCAGCGGGGCTTCCCCTGAGGTCACGTCGCTGCTGAAGTCCGCGACAGGGGGCACAGGCTCAGGCGAGTGAGACGGGTATACAAGAGGCAGGTTATCTACGTATGAACTGCCCGGTAGAGTGTATGTTGTGTCGGAAATTCCATCTCCATCATTATCTTTTGCTGTGTCGGAGAAACCTGTTCCGTCCGGTTTTCCCCAGTAGTTTCCTCCGATGTAAGGACCGTCAACAATATTTGTTTCTTCGGTTTTTGTAGTATTAAATTTGCTTCCTGACCCGGTTATCACGGTCACATCTGTGTTGTTGAAGTAGTTATTATAAATCAGGTTTCGGTCACACCGGCTACAACTATAGAATCCTACATAATTGTTCAAAGTGACAGTATTGCCTGAAACGTTGTTATCGTCAGAATTGCCCATATAGATGCCACGTTCGGAATTGGTAACCGTATTTCCGGAAATGGCATTGCCGCTGGAACTCCCGAGCACAATTCCATATATTTTATTGTTTACGACTATGTTTTTCGAGACGGTGCACTTTCTAGAACTTACAAGATAAATTCCCTGCGCGTCGGCTGTTAGCTTGTTATTCTCAACTATACAGTTATTGCATCCGGAAAGGCAGATCCCTGAGGTGCCGGAAGCGGTTGCTCTGGCAGCTTTAATGCCGCTAATTTTGACATTATCTGCCTGCACGAAGATCGCGTCGTCTGTCGAGTCGTTAGCCATAATCATTGTATTGTCAGGGTTTCCGGACTCCGACCGGATAGTGAGGCCATCTGTATATATTTTGACATTTTCTGCATAGGTCCCGGGCTGTATGGTAATTATATCCCCTGAACTTGCATTGTCAATAGCAGCCTGTATCGAATCTTCTGGCTTGACTGTTATCTCAGCCGCTGCTCCGATATCTGAAATTAACATTAAAATGAGAAAAGTAATTAGTAAAACAGTTAATTTATTTTTAATTTCTAACTCCTCCGTCCATTCAAGAAATTGGGGGTGAAATCTGTATTATGGATCAAATTTCATTGGTTAACGGCGACTCTGACATCTCCTAAATTCCAACTATGTACAGATTTGATTTGTAATATCTTCACTAATATATTTTTTATAAACAGACTCATTCCTTTATATTAAAGGCTTTAATTAAATTGGAAAGCATGTGAAATGATATAAATATACTGATTTAGATTAATACTTTTAAATAGATATAAAATATGTCATATGAGGCTGAAGTCCGGAGGTCTTCTGGATAAAAGGTTTATAATCACAAACTGGATAAAAGGCTCGCTTGAACCTGAAAAATCTACAAAAAAAATGAAGGGGGAACCTTCATCAATCATTTCTCTGTCTTAAATCCTGCAATAGGCTTTTGATCCACTTTCATTTCTTTTGTATTCTTAACTTTTCTACTTTCTTTTATACAGGAAAATGGCGGTAAGGCAAATTGTCCCGTACACTATCCCAAATCCCGGAGCTTTGGCATCCTCTCCCTGCTCAGAGGTCTGCCCGGTTTCTGACTCCAGATTTTTCAACTCTTCGTCTGCGAGTCGAGTTTCCTGTTCCGGCCCCGATTCTGTTTCATTTTCTTCGGATAACCCTTTTGCCGTTCCTGTTATTGAAAAGGAAGAAAATCCTGGAAGATCAGATGTGAAATACAGGAATTCATCGTCTTCTCCTGAGAGGTTGGCTGGCAGCTGTTCCCATTTTTCGTCACTGTACCGGTTGAGGATAATGGAAGTCCTGTCTATCTTTTTATCCTGAAGCCAGGCTTTTTCAACCTTGAAACCGATGACAGGATTTTCTATGTTCTTTTCAGTTGCAAACCCGCTGTTTCCAACCCAGACATTAAAGGACCTGTAGACCTCACCTTCAGGCAGTTCGGAAACAAGTGAAGACTTATTTTTTAGCTGCTCGACAATTGTTGTGGTCTTTCCGGCTGTCTTTTTTGAATCGAAACTCACATACACGACACAGGTTGCATTCTTCGCGAAATCAAACTGTACAACCTTGCCATTGGTTATGTAAGCCTGTGAAAGTTCTTTTGTTTCAATGTTTCTTGCAGGTTCTGGGGAACCTCCACCGCCACCACCGCCGCTGCTGCTCCCACCGCTGCTCTTTCTTTCCACAGCTATCGGTGTAGTTTTTGAAACAGTACCGTTTGCGTTGCTTACGGTCAGATTAACGGTATAAGTCCCCGTAGAGGTGTACGTATAAACAAAACTTGCATCCTTTGAGTCTTCGATTCCGTCACTGTTGACGTCCCAGCTCCTTGAGGTTGCGTTTTTGGAAAGGTCGGTAAAGAGGACGGAAAGGGGGGCATAGCCGCTGGTTTTATTCACTGTAAAATCTACTACGGGAAGATTGTTATTTTCGTTTTCATTCTCTTCGTTTTCATTCTCTTCGTTTTCTTCCTCTTCCTCTTCTTCCTCCGGTTCAAGCACAGTTATATCCGTAGTTTTCGAATCCGTACCGTTCAGGTTGATTGCTGTCAGGTTAACAGTGTAGGTTCCTGCCAGGGAATAAGAATGGACTGGATTCTTTTCGATTGAAGTAGCTCCGTCTCCAAAGTTCCAGCTCCTTGATGTTGCATTTTCCGAAAGATCGGTAAAGAGGACAGAAAGAAGGGCATTCCCGCTGGTTGTATTTGCCCTGAAATTTGCAGTAGGGAGGATAGGTTCGGGTTCGCTTTCCGAAAGAGTGCACATATATATATCGTATTTCGGATACCCGTTGCGTGTATCGGACCAGACTATCCTGTCACCATAGATAGCAGGGGAAAACTGCTCGGATTCATTGGTAGTTATCTGGACTTCACTGGAAGTGGAAAGGTCATACATGTAGATATCTGAGAAGTTGCCAGTGCGCCAATCCCACCAGACGATCCTGTCCCCGTAGATAGCAGGCGTGTTCGCAACTTCGTTGGTGGTAATCTGAGTTTCCTTCCGGGTGGAGAGGTCGTACATGAAGATGATGCCCATTTCGCTATTGCAATACACTATCCTGTCACCATATATAGCAGGGCTCAGATGGTCGGATCCCGCGTCAGTTAGTTGAGTTTCCTTTGAAGTTGAGAGGTCGTACATGAAAATGCAGGACTGTCCTTCATCCTGGCCATAGCGGAAGTCTGCCCATACAATTCTGTCGCCATAAATGACAGGTTCTATCTGAATAACCGGCTCATCCGTGATCTGGTTTTCCTCCTGAGTGGAGACATCGTATATATATATGTCAGAATTTATCCCGTTTTTATCGTTACGGTCATCTGTCCAGACTATCCTATCCCCGTAAATAGCGGGGTCGTATTGCCTGGAGCTATTGAAGGTGATTTGAGTTTCTGTGGACGTGGAAAGGTCGTACATGTAGATATCCAGGTTTCCGTTGCGGTCATCCTGCCAGACGATCCTGTCCCCGTAGATAGCAGGCATGCTTTGATTTGACTCATTGGTGGTGATCTGAATTTCCCTGGAAGTGGAAAGGTCGTACATGTAGATATCCAGATTTGCAACGTTTCCGTATTCATCCAATATTCCATTACGGGCATCTGTCCACACGATTCTGTCCCCGTAGATTGCAGGGTACAGCTGAGCTGATTCATCGGTGGTTACCCGGGTTTCAGTGAGCAGAAGTGAAGTTGCCAGCGCAGGAGATGAAACGAGAATCAAAAGAAAAACCATAGACGCTGCTGATACTAAAGCTATTGAATAGAATTTTTTAAGTTTCATTTTATCCTCTTCCCTTGCTTTTATTAAAAAAATTTAATACCTGAATTCAGATAATTATACAAAATAAAAATCTTTTCTTTTTATTTTGAAATTTATTTAAAGTATCCAATATCTGACTATTATGTTTGAAATGAAAAGAGTGAAAGAAATCACCTGAGAGTTTCAAGTGAGATTAAGAGGATTTTAGGAAATCCATTCATTAATTAGAGTAAGATCCAAACTGAAAATATTTAATGAGACTTACTTTATTTTTGTTGCTGTGCTGCGATACGAGGCTGGTGTGGCCAGGTTATCGTTAATGAGCAAACAAGCAGATAAAAAAATCATGGCACTCTAAAGGAAATAAGGTTGGCTGTGAAACTCTGGCTGTGAAATTTCTTAAAAATAAGTATAGTAGTGGAGGAAGTTCCTGAATAGGATCAATAACTTTCTTATACCGAATTGCAATTCACCATGTTTTATCTTCTCCACTGCAAAAACACACCAAGAAAACCAGTGACACAATAAACAATTCCAAATCCGGGGGTGTTTTTGTTTATGCTCTCTTCCTTCTCAGGCTCGGGATTAACCTCTGATCTCGGTTGTGGTTCAACTTCTGACCTTATTTCTGGTTCAACTTCTGACCTTATTTCTGGTTCAACTTCTGACTCTGCACCCTTCCCTGAGACAGTGCACATGTAGATGTCATTGTTCCCATTGCGTTGATCCCGCCAGACGATCCTGTTCCCCCAGATGTCAAGCTCTCCCCACTGGTTTGATTCATTGGTTGTTATCTGAGTTTCAGTGGAGGTGGAGAGGTCGTACATGTAGATATCCAGGTTTTCCCGCCCTTTGCGATAATCCATCCACACTATCCTGTCCCCGTAGATAGCAGGCCCGGATTCAACTGACCCGCTTGTGGTTATTTGAGATTCGGCGGAAGTAGAAACATCGTACATGTAGATGTCCGCTTTTCCGTTGCGGGCATCGGTCCAGATTATTCTGTCCCCGTAGATAGCAGGAGAGTATTGAGCTGCAGGGTCCGTGGTGATTTGAGTCTCCCTGGAAGTGGAAAGGTCGTAAAGGTAGATATCCGGATTTCCATTGCGGGAATCCTGCCAGACGATCCGGTCCCCATAGATTACAGGGTGTTCCTGCATCGACTCATTGGTGGTGATCCGGTACTCGGTGGAGGTGGAAAGGTCATAGAGGTAGATGTCCCAGTTTCCTGCCCTGTTACCCTCTTTATCCCAGCCGCCTCCGTTGCGGGTATCCTCCCAGATTATCCTGTCCCCGTAAATATCAGGAGCATATTGACCTGAGATATTTGTTGTAATCTGAGTTTCAGTGGAGGTGGTTAGATTGTACAGATGAACATTCGCGTTTTGATAACTATCGCGAGTATCCTCCCACACGATCCTATCCCCGTAGATAACAGGTTCCCTGTGATCGAAGCCGCCATTCGTGATCCGGCTTTCCTCGCGAGTCGAAAGATTGTACATGTAGATGTCCCAGTTCTTCCCGTTACGCAGATCCTGCCACACTACCCTGTTCCCGTAGATTGAAGGGCAGGCTTCATCCGAACGATTTGCGGTGAGCTGAGTCTCATTTATGGTAAGCCGGTTACTGTGTAGAGAAAATGCTAATGCTACAGGAAAAGTAGAAATAAACAGAACAAAAACCAGAACTGTCGAAGCTAAAACTATTAAGTACCGATCTTCTCTATTTTCCATTCACGGCCCTCAACAATATAATATCTGAACTTCAGGTAATTTTAAATGTTTTCATTTGGATACATATTTTGAGGAAGTCCTCCATTTTAGGACGACTTGCCAGAGACAGGAGGCGGAGCAAAGATTTCGGAAATAAAAAAGAGCATTGATGTTCCTTGCCATTGTTGGCATCTAATTTTGTTGCTTACATCCCCGCTTACTGCCTAAATCTAAAGTTGTTGACGGCATCTAAGTAAACCCGAAACGCTAAAAATATCCGAATCGATTGTACTTTACTTTATACCTCAAATTTACTTATACCTCAAATTTACTTATACCTCAAATTTACTTTCTACCTCAAATTTACTTATACCTCAAATTTATTTTATACCTCAAATGAATATATTGTGATAAAATATAATCAACTCGAGGTTAAAAGCATGGAAAAAGTGATGCCTGTCCTGTTTATAGGTCATGGTTCTCCCATGAATGCTATCGAAGAAAATGAGTTTACAGAAAGTTGGAGGGAGATTTCCGAAAAAATTCCTGAGCCGAAAGCAATACTGGCAATATCCGCACACTATGAGAGAGAGGAAAGCAGTGTTACTTCAAATGAGAAGCCGAAAACAATCCACGATTTTTACGGGTTCCCACAGGAATTATATGACCAAAAATACGATTGTCCCGGCTCAAAGGAGCTTATTACAAAAGTGAAGGACCTTGTTCAGGAGGTCAACTTTGACAGCATGTGGGGCATTGATCACGGAGTCTGGTGCGTACTTTCGAAGATGTATCCTGATGCTGATATTCCGGTAGTCGAACTCAGCATAAATAGAAAACTAAACATGCAGCAGCACTATGACCTGGCAAAAAAACTCTCTAAATTAAGAGAAGAGGGAATTCTTATTTTCTGCACCGGAAACGTCGTGCATAACCTCATGCTGGCAAGAATGTCAAAAACTCCATATAAATGGGCAATGAGTTTTGATGAAAAAGTGAAAAAGTACGTTACAGCCAGAGACGACCCGAAGCTGGTCAAGTACGAGTTACTCGGAGAAGATGCATTATTGTCCGTCAATTCCGCCGAACATTATATCCCTCTAATCTACGCTCTTGGCGCAACAGGTAAAAACGAAAGTGTCAGCTTTTTTTGTGAAGAGATAGTTTTAGCATCGGTTTCCATGCGCTGTATATTGTTTGAAGCTGATGAATAAAAAATAGCTCGCAATTCTTTAACAGATCTATTAAATGGCTGGGTATGTGAATTAGAATATCATCGGCCTACTACACATTTCTACTGTTCTCAATGTCTATTTCAATAATTTATTTTAGCACGCTAAGAGCGTGTTTTTAATTTTGAGTTATCCAATTACGTTACAACTTTTGTGTAATTTGTATTTCACCCTCAAAATCCTCCTCAAAAGCAATGATGAATAGCGATGAAAACTATCAAAGATAAATTCTATTGTAAGCACAGAAATATGGGCTATCTAGGGTATTTACCGTCCATTATCATTTACTTATTTTTTACACTTTCTGGCTAAATAATGGGGTTGAATAGAGAACGGCACTACTCCATTTAAAGAAAAATTGAAGATGTATTTCGAGGATAGTGGAGTTCACCAAGATTTGAAAAGTTGAGAAATAGAATATTGTTGCCAAATAAAAACAGAATATAACTTTTTTTAAATAAAAAGAAATATATATGCTCAGGTTCATACACTAAATCCTAAAATTGAGATAGTAACTTTTGTAATAATATAATTATGAGACAGCGGAGAAACTAAAATGGAAAAAAATGTTTAAAAACCTTCAATGTTTAGAATATTTCAATCTGATTTCACAGCGGGAATGTCATTGGCATTTATTTTAGTAGTATGGGGATTGTATATAATATCAGCCTATTTTAGCGGATTGCTAATTCCGAGATTAACTGCTTCTGATGCACCATTTTACTTGCAGATGGCAATTTGTGCAGTTGTACTATTAGTGCCTGTTATTGTATGGAGACTCAAATATTACAACAAAATGTTCAAAGGTGCCGACGAAGTTACGGGATATATTACCGCTATAAGGTTCTACCGTGACCGAGGACGGGTAAGGTATGAGTATACATACAAAAATGAAAAACATTCTGCGAAAAATCGCATCTTAAAATCGGGAAGAACAAAATACTATCAACTAGGGGATGAAATAACCCTGATGGTAGATCCGGAAAATCCAAAGAAGGCTATAATCAAAGATATTTACATATAAAAGACAATAGGACGAAAAAAGATAACGGAATGGGAAAAAATAACAGGATGAAAAGATGTACTATTTTTGTTCTTTCCTATTTAGTTGGTTTGAGCAGGGGTAACCTGCTCCAGCTAATTATTGTTCACCGTTTTCATTGATTGTACTTATTAGCTCCTTGAAACTTGCCAGTGGCGCCTCCGTATTCTTGATTATCTCGTTTGCAAGAATATAAGTGTCAGAAGGTTGTCCCGGTCAGCGAGGCTTTTGTCTTTGAGCCAGAAAATATCCAGGTTAGTCTTATCCCTTGTTACAATTTCGTCATAGCCGAATTTCCGGAACCTGTCTTCGGGAAATTCTTCATTCCAGGTCTCTTTTGAAGCGGTTTTCCGGGTTGTAGCAACCGATATGTAACAAAGGTTGAAAAATATTTTATTCGCAAAATTATATAATTCTTTAGTCTCTTTACTAATTTATCACATAATTGGTTGGGAAAATATTCCAGGTTTGGATTAATGCGACTTTAGTAACAGATGATTCAGATATTATTACAGAACCTGAAATATCCGAATCATATAAACTGTACATTAACTTTGAAAAATAAAGCTACCTGGGGGAAAATAAATGAAAAATAAGGGAAAGCTATGTTCAATAGCTTTAGCTTCAGCATTCCTGGTTTTTGTTTTTTTGATTTTAATTTCAGTCGCAACTTCAGCGGCTCAAGTTACGAAAATTGGCACCGGATACGATCCTGCTATTTATGGTAACAAGGTAGTATGGACAAATGGGGTTGTTATTAATCTATACGACCTGACCAACGGAACAGATACTAAGTTTGGCTCTTCCGGGGCCTCTAGTCCGGATATTTACGACAGCAAGTTAGTGTGGCATGATGAAAGCGGCGGAACGCCAAGGCTTGCTGTGTACGATATCCCGACAGCCACAAAAAGTTACATCACGCAGAATGTAGATCAATTTAGCAAACCTGCTATTTACGGCAACAGGATCGTCTGGAGTGCAAATGATAGTGTGTATCTGAGGGACATATCTACATCCACACAGACAAAAATAGGAAACGGCAGTAATCCCGACATATATGACACAAAAGTGGTGTATTACTCATATTCGGAAGATCCAGAAGCGGATATGGCTATCAGAATGTACGACATCAATACGAAGGAAAAAACAACTGTCACTTCATACGGAGATCCGAACATACCGCATATATGGGGTACTAAAGTTATCTGGTCTGATGTGTATAATCATCAGGGATATATTGCGATGTATGATACGTTAACAAAGAAAACCATAGACGTCACACATCCACTTGATACCTATTCAGATGGAAAAGAATACGGCGCCAGTACAGGGACACATATTGACATACAAGGTGATAAAATTGTATACAATAAAGCTGTTGATGATTATGAAGGCAAACCCGGAGTATATGTATATAACATATCTACAGGACAAAGCACACTAATATATGAATATCCTGAGGAAGTTTATACGACACCAGAGATATACAATAACACTGTTGTATGGGGAATGGATAAGAACTATGTTGATAGTACGGCTGGCAGTGATATCTATTATGCGACCTTGCAGCCTGACCCGGAAATCTCACCGTAAATAAGTGGTTCATAGTAATAAGTGGTGGATACCCACCACAACATTTTATTGAAAAACATCTGAATTTTTGAATTCGGTGATGATAAAAAGAGTATCAGCATATTCTTTAATCTTTAGACATATGTGGAATTTATTTTTCAATTCTCTTCACTTTCACCGTTAATAGTAGCCATAATCCCCTTAAAACTCGCAAGTGAAGCCTCCACATTCTCAATGATCTCGTTTTGCAAGAATATCAGGGTCCGGAAGGTTATCCAGATCAGCGAGGCTTTTGTCCTTGAGCCGGAAGATATCCAGGTTAGTTTTATCCCTTGGAAGATATCCAGGTTAGTTTTATCCCTTGGAAGATATTCAGGTTAGTTTTATCCCTTGATACAATTTCGTCATAGCCGAATTTTCTGAACCTGCCTTTTGAAGATTCCTCATTTCAGGTCTTTTGCGGCTGTGGCGGTTTTCCGGGTTGTGGCATTTGATGAAGTCTTCGGGATCAGAGTATTTCATAGGGTTTTTCTTCGAGGTGTAGTACACATTTATGCGGTAGTCGTAGATCCGGATTTCTTTGGAATCGTAGATCCACGCTCCCTCTGGTCCTGGGTTCTTTTGATGAGGGTTTTGCTTCAAGTCCGTAAGAGATGCCAATGAGAAATATAATACAAAGTAATTACATATAGTCACATATTCTATGAAAAAGAGAACACTATTCCAGATAGCAGCGAACATCGAATTAAAGGTTAAGGGGGAGCAGATTGAGAATTTCATCGGATAATATTGAAGAGGACCTTTCTCCGTTAAGCATTACAATACTTGAATTACTGAAAATGAACGATGAGGAGCCGGTAAAAGGAAAGGTTGCTTTTCAAAAAGAAATGTTTCTGATATCGAATTACATTGATAAAGTGAATGAGTGGACAGAATTCGGTCCTCATTACCTCGGGCCGTATAGCGAAAATTCCGAGGTCAGTATGGATAATCTGGTATCAATGGGCCTTGTTGAAAAAAAAGAGGACTATACTTACAAAATAACTTCTTCAGGGATAAAGGCATTGGACCTGAAGCAGGACTTTTTCTCTTCAGAAGAAAAAGAAGCAATTGCCGACTTCAAGATATTTCTCAGTAATCTCATCGATGATGAAATTCTTTTGTTTATCTATGCCTCACATCCGGACTTTACCATTGAATCAGTCAAATATCGGGCAATTATGAGAACAAGGGTTAAAGACTCGATTTCAATCTACAGAAAAGGAGTCGTCAGTCTGGAAAAAGCGGCTTTCCTTGCCGGTATAAATATCGAAACTTTTCTTGATTTACAGGAGGCGTAAAGGAATGATAATTTTTGACGCTTCCTCGATCATCTATTTACTTCGGGAAGCTTACTTCCCAAGAGCTTTTGAAATCTCCAAAAAACAGGGGTACGATCCGGCAATTACAGAACAGGTATATGACGAGCTTGAGAAAAGTCCTGAAACCTTCAATTTATTAAATTCCTGCAAAGATTTTTTAGTTATACATAACGTTGACGAACAGTGTATATCAAGAATTTCGAAACGTTATCCCTGGCTGCATGAAGGAGAAATTAGTGTTCTCTGCGCCTGTATAGATAAAGAGCAATCCGGAGAGAATTACAAATGTGTCGTTAATGAAATAGCCGGACAAATAAGTTCCAGGTTTGGGGTAAAAGCAAATGGAACCATAAATTTGCTCTTGGGGCAAAGAGAATAACTGAACGAACTGACAGATGCCGGTTGCAGGGAAGTATATAGCAATATGACACATTTATGAAGATTGTTCAGACAGCAAAGAAACTGTGAGTAAATGCATATCAGTAAATCTGTGGTAAGTCAGCGACAAATTTGAGATGCCATTTCTGGCTCAACTCATCAGAGAAAAAAGCTCGTTGAGTTGAAAGTCAGAGCTTTCCATTCAATTTGAAGAAGATACATAAAAACTTGACATAGGATTTACAGCAAATTCGCGACACTGCCGCAGTACAATAACTATAAGGTTTTGTCACTTTCACTCCACTTGAGTTAGAGACTTATTACTTCAAATTCAAGCCTGAGTGAGGATTATCACATGAGCCAAGCATTTAAAATACTAGAAAACGAATTCGAAGGAAAAGTTGCTATTGTAACCGGGGCAGGAACCGGCAATGGCGAGTCTATTGCTGAGAGACTTTATGCAGGGGGAGCTTCTGTTGCGCTTGTTAGTCGTCATATCGCACCACTTCACGACATATGTAATAGAGTTGATCCATCAGGAAAACGCACTTTTCCCATAGAAGTTGACGTTCGAGATCCACATAGTGTTCAAATAGCAGTGAGCTCCATAATCGAAAGATTCGGAAAGATTGATATTGCTGTCAACAATGCCGGAATTACAGGACCAGCAAACACTCCACTTCAAAATATTGATATCGAAATATGGCGAGATGTTATAGAAACCGATCTAACTGGTGTTTTCTATTGCATGAAATACGAAATACCAGCAATGCTTAAGAATAGCTCTGGCGCTATTGTGAACATGTCATCTGCCAATGGACTTGTCGGCTTGGCTGGCATGGCAGCTTATACAACAGCAAAACATGGCGTAATCGGGTTAACCCGTTCAGCAGCTTTGGAATTAGCAGAATCTAATATTCGAGTATGTGCAGTTGCCCCGGGTTATGTTGCAACTCCCAGAATCATAGATTCTGGAAAGGAAGCTACGGACTACATGGCAGCTGCACACCCCATGAAACGTCTTGCTACAAGAGAAGAAGTAGCTGACTTGGTCGCCTATTTACTTAGTGAGAGAGCTGCATTCATAACGGGCAGTGTTCATTGCATAGATGGAGGATACACAGCCGAATAATAGATATGGGTGCATCCGTCTGAGTCGGGGAGGGATGGAAACACAGATCTTGGCAAGCTTAAGGCATATCCGAACTCCCGATATCAACTTATTCAGTTTTAACTTTTCAATCACAAACCCTGCAGTACCGGCAGTGTACCATAAAAATTGTAATTTCAAAAATTGATTGAGTCATAAATTCCATATCAGAAGATCAACATTTCCAACTGTATACAAAAACTTGATTCAAGATTTACAGCAAATTCACGACACTGCCAACTGGATTGTCTCAAGTGAAAACTATTATAGAAAAAATAAGTGATTTTGTGCACAGTCACGTTGGGACTGAACAATAAAGCAGAGTAGACGAGCTGGAAAGTCGATTAAATTCTGGGTATTGAGGAAAATATCCCGGAACGAAAAGATAAGAGAAGCAGTAAAAGACGAGAAAAAGATATCTGTATACTTTAGCGTTGATTAAAAGAGTGAATAAAGGGTCCACAAGGTTTGGTCTGCAACAATGAAATTTATTGCAGGATCAGAACTCTGTCCTGAATTTGCTTCATTTTTAGCTTACGCATCAATGAAGTAGATTACGGGATCAACTTTTAGACTGTCCTGAATTTACCTCATCTCGCAGTTTACGCCATAAATGAAGTATATTAGAGGATCGGTTTTCAAGCCGTCCTGAATTTTCTCCACCTTATAGCTACGCGTCAATGAAGATTATTACGGGATCAGCCTTCAGCCTGCTTTCAGCCTGTCCTGAATTTACCTCATTTTACAGCTTATGTGTCAATGAAGTAGATTTCGAGATCGGTTTTTAAGCCGTCTTGAATTTGCTCCATTTTACAGCTTACGCGCCAATGAAGTTTATTACGGGATCAGATTATTACTCTGTCCTGAATTTGCTTCATTTTACAGCTTAGTTCCTTGTGAACAATATCTAATATGTAAGTTCTGGTATAAAATACCGTCGGTATTATTACTAAGGGTAATACTTCCCGTTCATTTCTTTACGAAGTCTACACGCAAATCGTTAGTCATATACTTTGTCGATAAGTATGCATATCAAATGCTTCACTAATTCATACTTAAAATGATGTCTTAAAGTTCCCCTATATAGATAACAAACCTTTATTCTCTTTTATGCTTAGTTTTCCACTGCAAGCTGCTTTTTTTATACTTTTATCCTTTTATTTTCACCCCCACTTTTCACCCAGCCCGTTCTTCTCATTTCATTTTCATGCCACCAGTGCCTCATTCAATTCACTAATCACCGTATTCATCTCATCCCCGAAAAGTTGGTACATCCTGCCACGCCCGCCAAGAATATCAAAGGGTGGTAATCGAGGTCCTCTATTTCCAGGTGGAAGCTGTTAGCCACATAATCTTTTATCATACGGAGCCAGTTCATCTGGTCCTCGCTGAACTTGAGGGTGACGGCCTGTTTTTTGAATACCCACTCCTGGAAATTCCGATTCGCTTCCTGGTAGTATGAGGTCAGCACAGGGTCGATTTCGGTTATCCTGCGGACCAGGGAGACCAGGGTTGTGAGTTCGTTTTTCGAGGAGTTGCCGTTCACCTTTTCCAGCTGCTTGTAAGCCTGCCATATCCTGAAGGGGGGTGAAATGGGGTTTTTCGAGTTTCAGTTTATCCGGCACTTCCTTTATCATCATAAAGTAACTTCCCTGCGCTGGTAGGGCTGGTTGTAGAAAATTCCCAGCTGTGATCTCGTCTTTGTTAGCTTACATATATGCCTTGAAGTCGTTTGCCAGCTCATCGACCCCTACTACAACGTCTTTGCCCCATTCGGCTCTGAGGACGGTGTCGGTGTTCACGGTGTCGATTATCTGCTCATGGACTCCGCGGACGTTTTCGATGTACTCGTTCAGCTCGCCGGAAAAAGTGGATCCGGCAATATCAGTTAGCTTTTCCTGCGCCTTTTTCTTTGCCTCAGCGTCCTGAATTTCCGGATGGAACTGTTTGATTTCGGAGGCGTGGAGGTCGATAATATCAGGGTTATACGCATAGAGCAGGTCCCTGATTGTCTGGTTGATGGTCTTTCCGTTCGCTTTTTTAGCAAAAGTGGCTCTTCCGTTCTCGCTTAGCTGCCTGTCCAGCCTTGCCAGCCTGTTTTTCCTTCCGTTTGTGCAACTTTAATTTCATCATTAACGAAAAAGAAGGCAGAAGCATAGTAAACGATTACACAAAAAAGGCCACTGTGCCGGAAAAAGAGAGGAGGAGTAAAAACAATCTCAAAAGGAAAGAGAAAAAGAGATGATGAATTGGGAACATTTTTTATTGGGAACGTTTTTTGCATTCATCAGAGTATTTAGAGTATTTAATTCTGTAATTTATTGCTATGGTCGTCGAGTTTTCATATGGTCGCCCGGTTCTTTCGAGCCGGGCAAAGGAGGTACATTTTGATACTTATCAAGCGATATGCAATTTGGGTATAATCTGGTGTAGGGATTTGTTCGATATGTTTGTTCTGTGTTTAGTTCCGGTCTGTCTGAAAAGATGAGAAGATTCGATATCGTCTCCTTTCCAACTTCCTATCATCTCCTTTTGAGTTTTTCACCATCTGGATTTTTCATCATCTCTTTTCACTTCCGATTTCATTTAGGACTCCCTATCACCTCCTTTTAAGTTTTTCTATCATTTATTCATCGTCAAATATGATTTGTGCATCATTAAGCCTGTTATTCGTCCATTAAGTCTTTAATTCATTCTCAAGCGTTCAAACTTATGTGTTCAAGCTTGTCAGAGTTTACCGTCACAGCTTACTGTCGACAACTTACCCATCACAGGTTATCCGTCACAGGTTCTCAGTATTGTCGTTACTCAGTACTGTCTTCAGTGCTGTCATCGGTACTGTCATCGGTACTGTCATCAGTGCTGCTGTCCTGAGCTTCGGAGGGGGGCATGGGGCAATCGCAGCCACCGTGCTGCATCGGGCCACCGATTCCCATTCCGGGCATTCCCTGGGAAGAGGACATGACCTCCATAAGGTCTTCAAGGGACTCTGCTCCGTTGATATCGTCTATCAGGGCAGTAAGTTCCGTGATCCTGCTGCTGATGTTCTCACTCATGTTGTCATCGGTCTCGCTATTACTTCCCATCTCTTCGAGATGTTCTATTTCCATTTCGAGTGAGTCAACAGCCTGGGTCTGTACATAGGTGAATACAACGTCCTGAAGTTCGTCTGCACTGGAAGCTGCACTTATTTCGCTGGATAGGGTTTCAAGCTCGGTTATTTTTTCATTGAGCATCTCAGTCATATTTTCATCAGTTGTGTTATCCAGCTGACTGTTAAGCATCTCAGTTATATTTTCAAGGGAATCTACAATTGCTGCCCGGGCTTCGGTATAATTGTCGTCAGTTACGCTCTCAACCTGGGCGAAACCGAATAATCCGGGCATTCCGCAGGGTCCCTGGCCCATTCCGCCCGGGCCCATATTCCCATCACGTCCTCCTCCGTTTTCCGGCATACGGCTGGACAAAACTTCCTGGAGCTCCGAGGCATCGGATGCTTCACTCACATTGGAATAGAAGCTTTGAAGCTCCGAAATTTGTTCGCTGAGAGAATCAAGGATCTCTGCCTGAACATCAGCATAATTTTCTTCTGTTATGTTCTCTGCAGGAGCAAATGCAGGAGAATTTTCCGATGCAAAAGCCCCCGAAGGTATTATACATAACACCATTAGTACCGCTGCAACACGGTAAATCGAATTGAATACTGTTGTTTTTATTTTCATAATATACTTCCATTACTGATTTTTGTCCTTTTTATGTTCTTTATATCCTTTTTATGTCCTTTAGATTCGTTTTTCCGTTAGTCTTGTTTTTTCAGTTGTTCGTTTTACCTGGTTTTTCAGTTGTTTCGTTTGTCCTGCAGGACACTCGCCTGCTGACAGTCATGAGATAAGCGGGCTAAAATATAAACTTACTTTCAGAAATAAAGGATCTAAAGCGATTTAATTCAAAGAAGAAGCTTTATAAAAGCTTATAAGAATGAAAAAAACTTAAATATGTAGATTAAAACTAATTAGAGGTATTAAGAGCCGTATTTTCTAAAGGAAAGAAATTATATATTTATCTTCATAAGAGCTCCATGGCGCAGATTTTCTCCTGGACCACTCTTCCTTTTCTTCGAGTATGTGGGGAATAATGAGAAATATGAAACACCGGACTATTGGACAGTGAAGTTTTCTCGTCTGCGACGCAAAAAATAACAGGCAAACTCATGCTGTCACCAGGAAATACGAATTCAGAACCGTTTTCCCTATCCAAAGAATACTTCCCTTGACCGGGGAACCTCATTTTAATTTACAGATAAATGTAAATGCCTCCGTCAATTTGTCTGGCGGCCCCCTCACAAAAAGCAGAATAAGTAAAAGAGAAATAAAGACCTAAATTTCTTTCTCTTTTGTCTGTTTGATTCTCGTTCTTACTCAAAAGCGTCTCCAGTAGCTGTAACTTTTGGCTTGCAAAGCTTATTGCTAAAATCCAAAATTAGTCTGCTTGAGCCGCAGCCCACTACTATATCCCAAAATTGGCCCTCTTGAACGAAGCTTCCAATTTTAACCTGCAAATTAGTCTGCTTGAGCGCAGTTCACTACTTTATCCCAAAATTGGCCCTCTTGAGCGAAGCGAAAAGGGCAGCGTACTGCAGAGCCGCAACTCTGCAGGGATAGCAACCATGTAGAGGTGGACAACCGGCTGTTGCATAAAAGAGACTATCCCATTTACCGGGGCTCCATGTCAACAGTTTCCCGTCAGCGGGAAATTGTTATCCTGATAGGATCAAAAAAGAATTTCCAGGATATGATGAAGAAATAGCATATCCCGGGATTGCGGGACTCAATATTCTGCGTGCCTTAAAATTCAGTGCGCCTTAAAATTCAGCGTGCCTTAAAGTTCCCTTTTCTATTGAAACCTTGAGTTTTTCCGGATGAGGGCTGGCTGCTTTTCTCTTCCCCGGACACTTTGAAGTTTTCCAGGAGTGTATCGACTGTTTTCCGGGAAAGCTCGCTGACATCCTGCACAGCGGTGCTTACCTGTTGCATGGCAGCAGTCTGCTCTTCGATGGCTGCAGAGGTTTCTTCACTGCTTGCGGCATTTTCCTCAGCAGTAGACGCAGCTTCACTGATACTCTTCTCAATATTTTCAATTTTCACCAGGCCTTCATCTGCAAGCCTGTCCAGTTCGACAAGCATGGAGTTGATAGTGGCAACCTCAGTGGCAATTTCGTGACTCTTATTCAAAGCCTGTTTAATATTTTTGCTCCCGGTTTTAGCCTGGACATCTGCGGTGTTAATAGCTTCCGTCACTTTTTTAGTTTCTTTCTGGACGCTTGTAACAATTTCGTGTATCTCATCAGTGCTCTTTCTCGAGTCTGCAGCAAGTTTTCGGACTTCATCGGCAACAACGGCAAAGCCCCTGCCGTACTCCCCTGCCCGTGCAGCTTCAATTGCGGCATTCAGAGCAAGGAGGTTGGTCTGGTCGGCAATCGACTTGATTTTTCCTGTAACGGCTCCGATGTTATTGACAGCATCATCCAGAGAGTGGACAATGTTTCCGAGTTTGAAGATCTCTGCAACAAGCTGTTCCACTTCTTCAAGAGCCATATTGCTGAGTTCCTGGGCTTCTTCACTGGTTTTACCTGCCTGGGAAGCATAGCTGGAAGATCTGGTGGAAGATTCGCCGAGCTTTTTAAAGATTTCCTGAGAAGCTTTTATGTCCGAAGCTGCCGTGCCCGCATACCTCGAAAGGTTTTCAGAACCGGTTGCGATCTGTTCGGCAGCAGTTGAAATCTGATGCATTCCCATAGTCATCTGATTGACAGCTTCTTCGGACTGCCGGGCTTCTTCAAGTGTTTCGAGCATATCTGACAAGATATTTTCAATAATAGATTTCAGATTAATGACAAGTTTATTGAACTCGTCAAAAGTGTCTCCAAAATCGTCGTTTTTGAGCTTCTCCAGATGAGCATCAAGGTCTCCCTTACTAATGTCTCTGATGCCCTTCCCAAGCTCCTTCAGGCAATTGTTGATATAATCTAAATGGCCCTCAATCTCTTTTTCTCTGTCTTTCATCTCGGACATATCAGTTATAACTGTGAGGCTGCCAATAATATTACCAGCTTTGTCATGTATTGGCACAGCTGAGAGCACGGTAAACAGCTGTTTGTCCATAGCCCTGAATTTAAAAGATTTCTCAAGATTATAAATGCCTTCTCCGGTTTCCATTACTTTTTCAGCAATCGTTTTTTTGGAACTCGTCTCTAATAATTCGGAAGGAGCTCTCCCGATTGCTTCATCTGCACTTTTAAACTTACAAACTTTTACAAAGTAGTCATTGATATACTTTATTTTTCCAGAAACGTCTACATAAAGCGCAAGTGATGGCGCCGGAATGCTGCCAACAATTATCCTTTGAGATTCTTCCCTTCGTATTATTTGCGGGGTTACGTCCAGAAACGCCCCTTCGATATAAGCCGTGTTACCTGAGTCGTCATTCACCAGGCAAGCTTGTTCCTGGATAAATACTGTCTCACCATCGGATTTTTTGATCCTGTATTCAACCTGATAAGGAGTTCCGTTTCTCATTGCTTTCTCTATAACCTTATCGATTACAGGAATATCCTCTGGAAAAACAATATCCGACCATGACAGTTTTTGAGAAGTAAAATCCATCTTGGAATAGCCGGTAAGTTCTTCCACATTTTTACTTATGTAATGTATAGGCCACGAAGGCTCATTCGAAACTCTGAAAACAGTTACCGGGAGATTATCTATTAACCAGCTTATCTCCTTTGCTTCCAGACCTACAATCTCATCAATTTTTTTTTGAGAGCATTCTTGCTCCGACTGTTTTAAATCGATATCTTGTAAAGTCATAACCAATCTAGCCCAATAGTTAGTTATATAATTACTGATTGTATAAATAGTGAAAGTATTTAAGTGTATAGGATAGTACAAAAAACGGCCTTATGCCTCATTCATGAACTATATAGATATTTGTAAAGAGAATCCGTATTCTAAGTAGCTTCAAATTTATACCGAATTAAAAGCATCAGGAATCTGTGTTTACTGTCCCGGGATAGTTGTGAGGCTCAAAATCAATATTCAAAACAAAGCAGACAAAAATTACATTATTTACCTGCAAGCATAGTAGAAAAACCGGGGGCAGTACGATGAAACTGAAGGGAAAGTGGAGTTTTAACACAGCTGCAGGCGGCTGGGGTCTGAAGTCAGAAAATAAGTTCGAAGTGGAAGAACCGGGTACCTATGAGCTGGACAACTTATTCGGCTTCGATAAGGAGACCGGGACGCTGCATATTTACAGCCTTACCAATATGGCAGAAATACATGACCATACGGCTGCCTGGTCTGACGAGAATACCCTGAACGGAGGATACGAAGGGTTGAAAGACGGGAAAAATTTTCGGGAAGATTTCACAATTAAGCTTGTCAGTCCTGACGAGATTACAATTGATTACATAGAGAAGGTCAATGGTCAGGTAGACTCGATTATGAATATGATATTAAGGAAGTAAACTTGCGGACAACTGGTAGATAGAAATTACAGGCTATCCATTCAGGTTTCCGGATTCGTGTTCTTCAAGGTTCTCAGATCCAGATTCCGCATCTTGACTAATCTTCTTTCCGAGTGCAGCGGGCATGAAACCCTTCCTTATCAAGAGTGAGAACTCTAAGGAACCCTCCGTTTAGGCTTTTATCGCATAAATTAAATGTCCTGCCGTTTTCAACCGGGAGATTTTCGGGATTCCTGTGGCCATGTATCTGATATGTGCTCTCACCTGTGTTTTTGTTGAAACTTTCAGCAACCAGAGCCGCATCCTCAGGCCCTCCAACACCGTTAATCATCTGTTCGGTTCCCATAAAAACCAGATTATCAGGGAGGTTGCTCAGGCCTCCGTGCGTTACGAGCACACGCTTGTTATGAAATTTATAATAAACGCACGGTACCGTTTTCCTGTATAATTCAGAGACATTGTTACCCGTAAAGTCTGCCTGTTCGAGTTCTGGCAGGGAATACAAGAGCAGGGAGTATGAGGTGTCCCTGAACTCTGAGATATGAGTTTGTGCTTCACCGGCTGCCGGACTGCAGAGGCACTTTTCGTTATCCCCTTCGAGCAGTATCACATTCTCTCTGCACATAACCGAGATCAGGAACTTAATGACCCTGGCGCTTCCGGTCCCTTTGCCTGTGTAATCTCCCAGGAAAATATACAGGTCACTTTCCTTCAGTCCGCATGCTAGGTATTTCATAAGGGCTGTATAACTGCCGTTAATATCTCCGATGTGATGGATTTTTCTGTAGCTGGAAAAATCAGTAATCCCGTACTGCAGTTTCTCACGGAATTCATGAGGCTTTATTACAGTAACAAAGGAAGGCACACTCTGCCTGCTTATTATGGAGTACATATCTTCAATTACCGCCTCCGGTACAATCTCATGTGCAGGCCTCTTCATGTTCCTTTCTTTCGCAAGCTCAAGAGGCACGTCCGAGAAGTCAACACAAAATGCCTTATATCTGTAAGTTTTAACGAGCTGCCTGTACTTTGCGATATCTGCATTTCCAGCATTGGTCGCATTAAGGATCGTAAATTCCCCCTCTCCCATACGGCTTTTAATAAGCGAATAAATGAGCCCCCAGGCTCTGCGGTTGATTTTTTGAGAGATAGTGATCTGTCCGCCAACAGAGAGTACCGGAGGCTTTAAGAGAAGCCTTATCTCATCCGAGGAAATGGTATAGGGCTCAAGCCTGTTTTCCCTAACAAAAGTTGATTTGCCGGACCCCGGTATTCCTCTCAAAAATACCAAATATCTCATATGACACCCCATAACAAATTTTGGAACTGCAGGATTCGATTCTCTTAAACATTCCGGTTTGAACAAACTTATCCGGAAGTAGATAACTTCAAATTCTCTCAAGATTTCGGTCTTTTTTGATTAATCCTGCTTAAACGGTGAATAGCTGGGCTAATACCTGAATTATTATTGCTTGAGTTAATACCTGAGTTTATCTGAGCTAATACCTGAATTATTATTGCTTGAGTTAATACCTGAGTTAATATTACTATCAATTTTTATAATATTTAATTAGATAATTTTAGAACATCTATTCGGGGATAGATACGGGGGACCCCTTTAGCAAAAGGATTGCACGAAACGTGAGTGGACTCCTGATAGTCGTTCCACCTGCGGGGAGGCAGCTCCGGGAAAAAAGCTCACCGGGTCCAGTCCCGGAAATCGGGATGGTGACATACGTGGCGGATCAAAAGAAAATTGGTTATACTCTTCCCGGCAGGGCAGAATCTTACTGGATGGCAACTATGCCGGAATCTGAGTATTCCTCTCTTTCAGGAGATACTCGTGTGGATGTTGCAATTCTGGGGGGCGGGATAGTAGGAATCACATCTGCCTTCCTTTTGAAGGAGGCAGGCGTGCAGTCCGTGGCTGTGGTCGAGGCAGACCGTATTCTGGCAGGAGCGACAGGCCACACTACAGCAAAAATTACATCCCAGCACCACCTGATCTACGACCACCTGATCTCAAAATTCGGGAGAAGGCAAGCACAACAGTATGCAGAATCCAATCAGGCAGCCATCGAGAAGATAGCTTCCATAGTAAACTCAAGGAAGATAGACTGTGACTTTGTCCGAAAGTCTGCCTATGTTTATGCAGGCTCTGAGGATTCTGCAGGAAAAATTCGGGATGAAGTCGAGGCAGCGAGGAAACTCGGGCTTCCGGCTTCGTTTGAGGAGAAACTGCCCCTATCCTTCGAAACACACGGCGCAATCCGTTTCAGTCATCAGGCGCAGTTCCACCCCACAAAATATCTCGGTGCACTGGCAGAAGAGGTTCACGGGGACGGGTGCCATATCTTTGAGAAAACAAGGGCGCTGAAGATAGAAGGGAAAGGTCCCATAGCCATAAAAACGGATAGGGGAACAGTAACGGCGCAGAAGGTTATCCAGGCAACGCATTTTCCGATCCATGACAGGCCAGGGCTGTTTTTTGAGCGCCTTTATCAGTCCCGCTCATACGTACTCGGCGTGCGCATCGGTGAAACTTTTCCCGGGGGGATGTTCATAAATGCCGAAGAGCCTGTCAGGTCCCTGCGCTCTCAGAGTACGGAAGGAGAAGAGCTTGTGCTTGTGACCGGAGAGGGACACCGAACAGGTGAAGAGGGGCGTGAAAGTGATCACTACCGGAATCTTGAGAAATGGATAAGGTCATCCTATTCCGTCAATTCAATTGATTACCGCTGGTCGACCCAGGATACCATAAGCATCGACCATATTCCCTTCATTGGCAGGCTGACCCCCGGTAGCGAAAACTCGTATCTGGCAACAGGGTTCAATATATGGGGTATGACCACAGGCACCGTTGCAGCAATGATTCTTACGGATATAATCCTCGGAAAGTCCAATCCTTGGCAAGAGGTCTATGATCCTTACAGGTTCAAGCCGGTAGAGTCGGCAAAGACTATTCTTTCACAGGCTGTCACAGCTACCAGGAGTTTTGTGGGAGACCGAATACTTCCTACCCATAAAGAAGCATTACAGATTGCCCCCGGGGAAGGGGGGTATTGTCAAAGTAAAGGGGGAAAGGGTAGCAGTGTACAGAGACAACGAGGGGATGCTCCACATACTCGACCCCTCCTGCAGCCATCTGGGCTGTATCGTTTCCTGGAACGATGCAGAAAAGACATGGGACTGTCCTTGCCACGGCTCTCGATACAGTGCAACAGGAGAAGTCATTGACAGTCCGGCAGTTTCCGGGCTTCCGGAAAAGAAAGTTGAGAAATAAGGCACTGCACTATGAAGTGAGAGTGAGGGATGAGAACCGCCAGAAGTGAGAGTTGAGGGATGAGAACAGCCAGAAGTGAGAGTTGAGGGATGAGAACAGCCAGAAAAGAGCACCTGGAAATGAATTTTGGGCTGGGATAACTCTACGAAGTAAGGGAAAGGGGGAATAACAATGTCAGATAGGAATGAAACCGGGTACATTCTGCCTGGAAAAGCAGAATCTTACTGGGTGGCGACCACTCGGGAATCAAATTATCCTGCTCTCCAGGGAGACATTCGGGTTGATGTGGCAATAATTGGGGGAGGAATAACCGGAATTACTTCAGCCTTTCTTTTAAAGGAGGCCGGAGTATCCGTTGCAGTTATTGAAGCAGACAGGATTCTCAGGGGTACTACCGGAAATACGACCGCAAAAATAACCTCCCAGCACGGTCTTATCTACGACCGCCTTATATCGGAAGTGGGAAGAGGGCAGGCGAAACAATATGCAGACTCCAACCAGGCAGCAATCGATAAGATTGAGTACATAGTCCGTTCATGGGATATTGACTGCGACTTTTCTCACAAACCCGCTTATGTCTATGCGGGTTCGGAGGCTTCTGCACAAAAGATTCTGGATGAGGTTCGCGCAGCCCGAAGCCTGGGCCTTCCGGCTTCATTCGAAGGAGATTTGCCGCTTCCTTTTAAAACCTACGGCTCGGTACGTTTTAGCCATCAGGCGCAGTTCCATCCCAGAAAATACCTCTGTGCCCTTGCAAAAGAAATCGAAGGCGGCAGTGGCCACATCTATGAGAAGACCCGGGCTCTCGGAATCGAAGGAGGAGGCCCCGTTATTGTAAAAACGGATAGAGGAAACGTAACGGCCGAAAATATAATTCAGGCAACGAATTTCCCTATAGTGGACAGGCCCGGAGAGCTATTCAAAAAGCTGTACCAATCTATGTCGTATGCACTCGGAGCATACATAGAAGAACCGTTTCCCGAAGGCATGTTTATTAACGCCGAGGAACCTGTGCGATCTCTGCGCTCGCAGCCTACGGAAAAAGGCGAAATGGTACTGGTGGTTGGGGACGGGCACCCTACAGGAGATGGGAACCCCACGCATGAGCACTACAGGCACCTTGAGGACTGGGCAAGGTCGATCTATAGAGTACGTTCCATTGACTACCGCTGGTTGACTGAGGATGTCATGCCTGAAGACAACATCCCGCTTATCGGCAGGCTTACTCCGGACAGCGAGCACCTGTATCTGGCGACCGGCTTTAAAAAATGGGGTATGACTGCAGGCACTGCTGCGGCAATGATCCTTACGGATACGATCCTCGGGAGGGACAACCCCTGGACAGGGGTATACGATCCTTCAAGATCCGGACAGGCACCACAGTTTTCTATGGAAGATATATCCGGAATTGAACCGGGGCAGGGGACTATTTTTGAGAAAGGGGAAGAGGAGCAGGTGGCAGTATACCGGGACCTGCAGGGCGTACTCTACACTCTCAATCCGGCCTGCAGGCACATGGGCTGTTTTGTCTCCTGGAACGATGCAGAGAAAACATGGGACTGTCCCTGTCACGGTTCCCGTTATAATGCCAGGGGAGAAGTTATCCAGAGCCCTGCAGTATACGGGCTCCTTGAGAAGAAAGTCAGGGGGCAGGACAGAAAGCCATATTCATACACAAGAAACAATTCTTAATTCCTATTTTTATAGGACAATATCGAAATAATAGTTTATGCCATCGGAAAATAAGGATGCTGACCCCTTCAAAGAGCTCAGGTGGAGCGACCTGGAGGACTGGGCGGGAGGAAAAGCTACTGAAAAGGGGATAAAGTACCAGGAAGAAGAACGGGTAAAAGAGCTTAAGCGAACCCCGGAAGGCAGCCTTGTAGCCCGGGTGGAAGGAACAAAAGAATATTTCACGGAAATCTCTCTGAAAAATGGAAAATTGAGCTCGGTCTGCACCTGCCCTGTAGGGCATGACTGCAAACACGGGGTTGCAGCCGTACTGGAGTACCTGGAACTCACAGAGCACGGAGAAGAGATTCCCGTAATTTCTGAAGAAGATCCGTTCGTTGCAAGAGCCAGACAGGGATACACAGAAGCTGAACCTCCTCTTAAAGGGGCTGAAAAATTCTCAGCCAGAGCTCTCCGCGAATACCTCGAGCAGCTGACAAAAAAAGAATTAATAGAAATACTTGTGGCATTTGCAGAAAAAGATGCTCTGCTCGACAGGTACCTTAGAGACAGGCAGAGTCTTGCAGCAGAAGATGTGGAAGAAATTATCGGGGAAGTCTATTCCGAACTTGACGAGCTCCTGGAAGAAACCGAGTATCCGGATTATGTGAGTTACGAAATTGATGTGCCTGATTTTTTAGATGTGCAGGTAGGGCTGGAAAGCCTGCTTGATGCGGGGCACCCTGATGAACTGCTTGATGTCGGAAAAGAGCTGATGGACAGGTACGAAAAAATAGCGGAGTATGATGAAGAAGGAGAGATCGGGGCAAAAATATCCTCCTGCATGGACGTGGTGCTTGAAGCCCTGTCTCAATCGTCTCTCCCTGCCCATGAGAAAATGCTCTATATGCTTGAAATCGAGCTGAGAGATAACTACAATATTCTTAACGAACATGCTTTCTGGGAAGGAGCCTTTACACCTGAAGAATGGAAGCGTTTTGCAGAAGCCCTGAAAGTTAAGCTGCAGGAAGCCGAAGAGGAAGAAAATTCCCTCTACAGCCCGCCCTGGCAGAGGGATTACGCCGTTGACAGGTTGATTGATGCCCTTGGAAAAGCCGGACTTTCCGAAGAGATAATCCCGGCCTGCGAAAGCGAAGCTGAAAAAACAGGCAATTATATCCGGCTGGTAGAGCTGCTGCTTGATTCCGGACAAAAAAAGAAAGCAGAAGAATGGATTTACAGGGGAATTAAAAAAACCAGGGAATATCAGCCGGGGACTGCCCGCCAGCTCTGGCAGATCCTGCTTGAACTCAGGGAAGAAGAAGGTGACTGGCTTTTTGCAACTGCCCTTGAAGCAGAAGAGTTTTTCAGGGCCCCTTATACGGCCAATTATTCCGGAATGAAGGAAGCCGCCAGAAACGCTGGAGTCTGGCAGGAAGTCCGGGAGGCTGCCCTCAACTACCTGAAAACAGGAGAGCTGCCGGCAGGTCAGGCTGAGGCCAGTCAGATTAAGGGTAAAGAAGAAATCTCAGGTAAAGAAGAAACTTCAATTCTTCCCTGCATTCTCCCGAAAACCGGACTTCCGGAGGTAGGTTCCATACAGAAGATCAAAACTCCTGCCTTTGACCTTTTAATAGAAATAGCAATTCAGGAAGAAGACCCCGAAGAAGTGGCTCACTGGTATGAGGAACTTAAAAAAAGTGGAGAAAGAGCCGATAGTTACTGGCGTTCAATCTCTGAAAATAAAATTGCAAACGCGGTGAAGGAGAAATATCCGGAAATTGCGCTTGAGATCTGGAAACAACTTGCAGAAAAGCTGATTTCCGAAACAAAAGTAAGCTCATACGAAGAGGCAGCCCCATACCTCCGGAAAGTAAAGGAAACTCTCGAGGCCAGAGGAAGAAAGGAGGAGTGGGAAGCCTATCTCTCTGAGATTAAGGAAGTAAACAGGCGCAAAAAGAGACTGCTTGAGATCCTGGACAGACTTGGGGCAGACAGGATCATCGGGGAGTAAGAAGAAATGGGGTAAAGAGAAGTGGAAAGCAGTATTAAACGGGATAAAGCAGGAGCAAGTTTATATATATAAAAAAAGATATATAAAAATAGGGACAGGATTGCCCTGGACCCGAGCCTTGAACTTTACTTCAAAAATACTGATCCTGACAGAACAACAGAAAAATGAAATGAGGAGTTGAAACAAATGCCGGCAAAAGTTAACAAAGAAGAGTGTACAGGCTGCGGAACCTGCGCAGAAGAGTGTCCTGTAGAAGCAATCATTATTGATGAGGAGGAGGGTTATGCGGTCGTGGACGAAGACGAATGTGTCGACTGCGGAGCCTGTGAAGAAGCCTGTCCCATAGGCGCTATAAAAACCGAATAATTCCGATGTCTGTAACTCGTATCTAAATACTTAATTATCCAGGGAACCGGAACTCACAGTTTAAGTTCCGTTCCGTAAACGAAAACCATAATAACATTATATTAGAAGGGGGGAAAGAGTGGGACAGCTGAAAAGGGAAGCTTTTAGCGCTTCAGAACATTTTCCCATTCATATTCTCTCATTTTTAAATTTCTACGATTAATCCCGCTTGAAGAGGGCAGGACTTTTGTTTTATAGCCCATTGCCCTCAGGACCGGCTCGTATTGTCCTGATTTTTTGCCGTTGAAACAGACCAGCTTCAGCTCTGGAGCTATTTCCTTTAAGATTGAAAACCGGTTTATTTCTTCTTCCCTGATTTTTGAGTCCTCACTTCCTTCTCTTTTTCCGGCTTTAAAAACATCCCAGAGTCCTATTTTGTTGCGCTTCAGAGTCTCAAGTCTTGCCTCATAATTCATGTCCTGAAGATTTTCTCCGATCGCGTTGCCGACCAGCCTCCAGAAATCATTACCAGGGTGCCCGTAATACTGCTGCCTTCTTAAGGACTCATCCCCCGGAAGGGAGCCCATAATCAGGATTTCGGTGTTTTCGTCAAGAACAGGAGGAAAGCCTTTTTTTATCATGCTTAAAGAAAGTTAGACTCCAACGCTACTTTAATTTATGGAAGATCAAAGTAGTGTTTCCTCATAAACTGGTTAATCTACTCCATAGCCCCGGGAGGAAATCTTTCAGTTCTGATTTCCCTGCGCCGCAATGAACCCGGGCCATCGTCAGCCGGATAAAATGCGACCCAAAAACCGGCACTGCAATTAAAATAGACAGATACTGAAGGAAGTAGCCCCAGGACCGAGAGAATACTTTCCTTGACCGTGGGGCCTTTTAAATTCCGGGTAAATACAAGCGTTTCCGCCAGCCTGTCTGGCGTCCCTGCCAGTCTGCTCAAACCTGCGTGATCTGCTCAGCCATATCCCTGTAATAGGCGTAAAGCTCCTGCCCCCATTCAATGGCGCTTTTCTCAAAGCTCACCATTTCATGGTTATAGTACCTTCCATCCTTAGAGATCATAGACATCGAGATAAAGCGGTCCGTAACAAGGCTGGACGCGAGTTCTATCTTATTTTCACAGACAAAGAGCTGCGTATTTTCCAGGTTCAGGAACTCTTCGACTTCCGGCCTGTAATCGGAGATAAGTTTCCCGTAGATGGGCTTTTCGAGAACAAGAGAAACTTCAATGCCTTTATTCGCAAGGTCAAGGTAGAGGCCCGGATATCCCGGACGGAAAAAAGAAGAGACTTCCATGACTGTTTTTGACCTGTAGAGGGGATCCATTATTTCAGGCGGGTAATCAAAAATATGAGTCCTGTCGGGCACAAGCTCCATACACCTGCCGAGATCCCCTATTCGGTCAAGCAGGTGGGAGGGAAGGGTGAGAAGATTTTGCCTTGCCCAGTAATCATGGTTTTCATCAAAGACCTGGAATGTGGCAAGGAGAGGTTCCATTTTGGGGACTATAAGTTTCCCTTTTACAGAAAGTTCGTAACCGTCTTCTTTCTGCACCAGCAGCCCGTCTTTGAGCAAGATACGGATCTGAGCCATAATAGGGCTGGAACTGACTTCAAGTTCAGTCTTGATCTCTTCAATCGTTTTTGGCCCGTTCTTCAGGAATAGAAGCAGATTTTTTCGTTTGTCTGAAAAGAAAATGGTATCTATTAACTGCAGTTCCATACTCATTCGATTCGGCCTCCTTCCGGTAGGAGTTTTAGATTAAATAATGGTATTTATTAAGATTATCCTGAGTTACTGAGGTCGAAGTTGCTGAAGTCTGAACAGGGATATTCCAGCTGTCCGGAATAATTCCCTAATAATTTCCCTAATAATTCCAGTTGCTCCGGATAATCTCAATTCCCTTGCGTATTTCGAGGAAAAGCCTCAAACCTGTATTAAGCCTGTTGATGCACCGGCATAATATCAGTGGAGGCTTAAGAGCAGAGATTCTGAAAAAGCTCCGCTTTCGGACGTGCATATAAAACTGTCAAGGCTCTTCTCCCCATCGACCTTTAATGCCCTTGATTTATAGAAATCAAAGAGCTCTCTTGCCCAGGAAATAGCCTGAGGTTCGGAACAGTACATATACTCATGATAGAACCTGCCCTGACTGTCAAAGAGGGAGATCATCATCCCGAGATCCGAAACAATAAGTTCGGCAATTTTTACGCCATCCTTACAGACGAAAAGTTCGGTATTGTCCATTGTGGCAAATCTTCTTATTTTCTTTTCATAGTTGTACAGGAACTTTTCGAGTACCGATTCCGTGAAAATAAGGGAAACCTCTGACTCAAGCCTTCCGAGCTTTGAATAGAGGGGCAGGAACTCCGGCCTGTAGAAGGATGAAAACACCATAAGGTAGCGGGCAGATGAGAAGAAATCCAGAAGCTCGGTATTGGGCTCGAAAATCTGGCTCGGATCGGCTTTGACCAGATTGCAGTCCTTAATGTCTCCTATCCTGTCAAGAAGGTACTGGGGGATTCCTCCCAGGTCGTGTTCGATCCAGTAGTCGTCTTTTTCAACCAGGGTAAGGACATCCACAAGGGACCTGACTTTTTTGAAGACCTGCTCTCCCATATCTGTCAATTCGTAGCTGCCGTTTTTTTGAATAACAAGGTTGCTGTCTGTAAGCCTCTTGATCTGGGGCAAGATGGCCGTGGGAGATGCATCAAGGAGGACTTTAATATCTTCCATTGTGCGGGGTTCCTCTCCCAGGAGTAAGAGGAGATCTCTTCTTTTCTGGGAACGAAATACTACATCTACTAATTCAGGTTGCATTCAAACCACTCCTATCTCTTTTTTCTGTAATATAGGATAATCTGCATCATGCGGCAAGGAAATATTCGCATAGGAACGAATAAAATTTTGAGTTACACTCGGGCCATGTACGACCTTAATAGGAGGAAGAGTTTGCGCCATATACTGGGGATAACCGATAGACGGATTTATATAAAAGAATTTGGATGAATAATTTAAAACGCAATGTAATCTGTCTGACATAGTTTGTATAGTCGGGGAAAAATGTATAACTTAGGGAGAAACAGTATCTGACGGCATAATTCAAGATGGGAATAATGCTTAAACTATCAGTGTAAATTTTAGATGTTCTTGGAAAAAGTAAATCTGAACATTGAAATTTTTTACCCGCTTTATCTGAATAATAACATTGTTCAAAAAAAGTGCAAATGTTAAAAAAGAGAAAGCTTCGAAAAGTATTGAGTGAGATTTCTCTTCTTCGCCTCAAAAATTCAGAACATAAATCTCTGGAAAAACATGGTCAAAAACTTTGATGCCAGAAAGCAGCGCAATAGCTCCAAAATTTCAGACCCCATGTTGACCTGTAAAAATCAGGAAAAAATTTCCGTCGGTTATGGTATATGTGATGATTTCCCCTAATTATGCTGTAAGCACATGTCGGCATGCAGGCATGAGATACAATAAAAAAAGGAAAAGTTTCGGTAACAGGAGAAAGAAATTCTTTCACCGGTGTCGTACTGCAGAAATCTGGAATTTACCCCCTCAAAAATTGATAAACTTCAGATGTTTCTCAGGGTACCACCACAGGAAGAAAATACTTTTCAAAGGCAAAACCGGAACATCCCATGCCTTCTATATCCGGAAACTGCAGAGCCGGATGGCAAGGACCTTTTTGTTTGATCTAAATGGAGGTTTAGAAATATGTTGGACTTTACAGAGGCAAGTCTGAAAAAAGTATTAACAAGATACAATGTGGCTCTGGAAAAGGCAATGACGCCTGAAGACGCCGCAGAAGAGCTCTATCCTAAGGACGAACTTATTTACCCGATCGCAAAAGCCATCTTCGAAGGAGAAGAAGACGACGTGGTCGAGGGTCTCCAGGCAGCAATGGATGCAGGCAAGGACCCAATCACCCTCATCGACGATGCCCTCATGGTCGGTATGGGCGTTGTCACCAAACTCTATGACGAAGGTGTAATTTTCCTCCCTAACGTCATGATGTCTGCTGACGCCATGCTCAACGGCATCGAATTCTGTAAGGAAAACTCCGAAACTGCCCCTGTAACAAAGGGAACCGTTGTCTGCCACGTCGCAGAAGGTGACGTTCATGACATCGGTAAGAACATCGTTACCGCTCTCCTCAGGGCAAACGGCTACGATGTAGTTGACCTCGGAAGGGACGTCCCTGTTGACGAAGTTGTTGCATCAGTTGTTGCAAACAAGCCCCTCATGGTTACCGGTACTGCACTCATGACCACCACCATGTATGCATTCAAGGAAGTTAACGACAAGCTCCTTGAGAAGGGCATTCAGATCCCATTCGCATGCGGTGGCGGAGCAGTTAACCAGGACTTCGTGTCCCAGTATGCACTCGGTGTGTACGGTGAAGAAGCAGCTGACGCCCCCAAGATTGCTGACGCAATCATTGCAGGTACAACAGATATCGCAGCATTAAGAAACAAATTCCACAAGCACTGAGGTGAATGAGATGGCAGCAACAAGATACACTTCAATGGCATATGCCAGCGCAGATGAAATGAGCTTCGGCGTATCCAAGCACCCCGTAAAGGCAGGCCTTGGTCTTGAGATCGGTGCAGGCTACACAATTCCTGAAGTTAACTACGCACCCAGACCTGAAGCAGGTGCATCCAAGGAAAAACTCGTAAAGGAATACGAGAGGATCACAACCGACATTATGGCAAGAATGGTCCAGGTCGGTTTTCCGGCAGTTATCCTTGAAACTGAACACGTTCAGCAGATGTCCAACAACCCCTCCTGGGGAGCAGAAGTTGCACATGCCCAGAAAACCATCATGGAAGAATACCACGATGAATACGGCATAAAGTGCGCACTCCGCCACACCATTGGTGACATCCGTGAGAACAGGGACTTCCTCCAGCTCAGAGGCGACAAATACTCCGTCTTCCTCGAAGCCTTCGAACAGTGTGCCAAGTCCGGTGCAGACCTGCTTTCCGTAGAGAGCATGGGTGGTAAGGAAGTATTCGACCACGCAGTTCTCAGGAACGACATCCCCGGTATGCTCTACGCAATCGGCTGCCTCGGCTCCATGGACATGGAAATGATCTGGTCCGACATTGCAGCAATTGCACAGAAGACCGGCACTGTCGCAGCCGGTGACACCGATTGCGCTCAGGCAAACACCGCAATGTTCATTGCAGGCGGTCTGCTTGACAAGAACCTTGCCCACACCCTCGCAATCCTCGCAAGGGCAATCTCTGCACCCAGATCCCTCGTTGCATACGAATGCGGCGCAATGGGCCCCGGAAAGGACTGCGGATACGAAAACATCATCATCAAAGCCATCACAGGCAAGCCGATGACCCAGGAAGGTAAGACCTCAACCTGTGCTCACTCTGACGTAATGGGTAACCTCATCATGCAGTGCTGTGACTGCTGGTCCAACGAATCCGTTGAATACCACGGTGAATTCGGTGGTACCACCGTTCAGTGCTGGTCCGAGTCCCTCGCATACGACTGCGCCCTCATGAACACCGCTCTTGAAACCAAGAACGAAAAAGTTCTCAGGGACCTTTTCATGCTCTCCGACAGGTACAGAGACCCCCAGTCCTACGTGCTTGCATACGACAACGCATACAAGGTCGGCCAGGCAATTGTTAAGGACGGAGACAACATCTACCTCAGAGCAAAGAACGCTGCAGTTACATGCTGTGACATCGTCAGCGAAGGTGCAGCCGGCAAGCTCGAGCTCTCCAGGTTCGAATCCAAAGCCCTCGCAGACGCAAAGGCTTCCCTTGAGACCCTCACAGACGACATGGACAAGTTCATGGACGACTGCCTCACAAAGTACAAGAGCGAAGTTAAAGTCTTCCTCCCCGAGAACTACGGCTTCTAAGCCCTCAGTTCTCTTTTTCTTTTTTTCTTTAACTTCACGTACTGCAATTTTATCCTCACTTTTTTCATGCCGTCAGATTAACTACTTTTTCTATCCTTGAAACCAGTGGCTTTTCAGCCCTCATGTACATATAAGCAGGAAGTCCTGAGCGAGAAAAATTCTGGAAAAATTTCATTGCCAGCCCGTTAATCCTGGGAAACTCCTTTATCCTCCCATTTGCAAAGAAATCTATCAGCCTGTCAAAAGTCCTCACATTTGTGGTGAAACCCACTTCTCCTCTTGCATTCCGGTCTATGGAAAAGACCAGTTCTACCCAGGCATTCAATTCTTTTGTAAGGTGGCGCCTGCCTCCTCCTTCGACTACTATATAGGACCTGCCGTTTTTGATGTTATCAAAATATTCTCTGAAAGAATCGCCCTTTGCGAGCGTATAGACGGCCCCCATGCCTCCTGTGTGGCTGTCCGTAGTGGCAGCAATCCCTTTTCCGTATTTCCGGGCAAGTGCAGCCGTTATCAGGTTTTTTTCCGTTAAGTCCTGCATGTTGTATTCGACAACAGGGAATTGTTTTATGAGTTCGGGTACTGCCCGGAGGTTGGGGCGGTCCCCTATGGCAAACCAGAAGGGGTGGTTATAGATGTGCGGAAGGTCGTGAACCCTGAGGTAGCGAATAAAACTTTTGAAGTCGTGTTCCTGGTTTGCAATCGACTCAAGTTCTCCGAACTCTTCGGAATCGAGTTCAAAAACATTAACGTGAAGGGTATGCCCTATATTTTCAGGGTCTTTGATTGCAATCTCAACTCCCGGGACCAGCCCTTCTCTGTCCCAGCCAAGCAGGTTATATGCCTCGACAGTATCATGGTCGGTAAAGGTCACGTAATCAAGCCCCCTGGCCCTTGCTTTTTCAAAAAGAACTGCAGGGTGCATTGCCTTTGCGGGAGGGACGTCGTAGGAACAGGAAGAGTGCACGTGCAGATCCACCTTTTTCCATCCCTCCTGAAGCATAGTTTCTGCAAGCTCAGAGCTTACCGTTGTTCTGGAATTATTTTTGGGTTTTCCTCGCATAATACGCACGACCATTTTATTCGGATACTCTTTCGGTGCGAAATATTCAAGAAATTCTTATCCAGTTAAAAGAAGACGGGGAAAATATAAATATATTTCGTTAAAAAATATGTTTTTCTTAATTAATACATATATTATTTGAAAGTAAATTGATTTGAGATTGGACTAAATACAAGAGCTCAAAAAAGAAAAGAGTTACTGAAAAGGAGAAACAGAAAGAAAAGAAGAATAAACCCGAAAGGAAAAGGAAGAAAAGAAAAAAAGAAGAGATCATGAGGTCAGTGTCCCCTGGTTTTTGCATGAATATAACAAATAAAAAGTTAGGAGAAATTTAAAGCAGATAAAGACCTTCTTTTTGGAAAAAACCCTGATTAAAGGCAAAAATAATCTGACATAAGATCTACGGAAATATAAGGCGTAGAAAAATGAAAAATATAGTTTTCTAAAAATAATAAACATACTTAAGAGAATTATTCCATAGAAAAAAGAAAAAATATATATACAGGAGATGAGTATCTATTAACTAGTAGCGTGGGACCAAAAAAGAACGAGCGAAATATACGAACAGATCAAAAAGCATGCGAACAGACCACAAAATATGCCATCAGTAAAGAGCTAATTAAAATCTTCCTCCCATGTTACTTCCCTTTAAATGGATTTTACCTCAAATCTCTTCTTTTTAATTATTTAGTCATACAGATTTTTTCTGAAACTACTATAACTCTGCAGGCAAGGGGACAACTCCAGAAAAATATTTATTATTCCAGCTTACGGCAGGGAAGGGCGATAGGGATATGAAAATCTTACTGTTCATATGCGGAGAAGGGCTTGGGCACACAAGCCGCTGCCTTGCGCTGGGAAAAGAATTTCTGGCTGCAGGGCATGAGGTGAACTTTGGGGCTTATGGTTACTCAAAGGAGCTTGTGAAAAAAACAGGCTATTCGGTATGGGAGATCCATCCGGAAATCAGGCTGATTGGAGAGACCGGGACCTTTGACATAGGAAAATCCATTAAAGAATCTCTGAACAATCTTTCCCCTGCAGGGTTCAGGCAGCTCCTTAAACTGGTTGAAGCCCTGAAACCCGATGTTGTCCTTTCGGACGGATACTACTCCGGCATCCTTGCGGCACGGTCAAAGAATGTTCCTGTTTACTTCATAGGGCACCAGTTCAATATGGAGGAATTTTTTCAGAAAAAGGGACCTCTTTTAAGAGCAGCAGGGACGCTTGTCAGAAGATTTTACAACTACATCTTCAGCAGCGTTGACGGGATAATAGTCCCTGATTACCCGCTCCCTTACTCTGTAAATCGAAGGAATTTCACCATTTCAAGAGATCTCAATGCGAATATCTTTTTCAGCGGACCCCTTATCCGGCGCAGGTACAGGGAAGTTGAGGCAAAACCCTGCCGGCATCCTAATGTCCTTTCAACAATCGGAGCCTTCGGGTACAGGGCAGCCATATTCCGAAAGGTCCTTGAAGCTGCAAAACTGGACCCGGACATTCACTATACTTTTATCTCAGGCCCCGGGATAGACCCCAAAAAGTTTCCTGAAATCCCTGACAACGTCGAGTTTACGGGTTTTACGGACAACCCCTTTCCTTATTACAGAGGATCGGACCTGGTAATTACGGCCGGAGGACACGGCACTATTATGGAGAGCCTCGCCTTCGGGCTTCCCGTGCTTTCCTTCCCGGACGAAAAACATACAGAGCAGGAAAATAATGCCACCGTGCTCGAAGAGGAAGGGTACGGGAAGCGAATGAGCTATCTGACAAGGCAAGAGGTTATTCTTACCTGTATTCGGGAGGTTCTGGAAGAAGAACAATATCGAAGAAAGACTCGCAGATTAAAAGAGCTTTCCGAGAAACTGGATGGGCCGGCAGCCGTTAGAAAACTTCTGGAAGAACAGCTGGAAAACAGGTCTCATATAAAAAAATAAATGTGTGAGATTAAATGTGTGAGATAAAAATAAATGTCTGAGATTAAAGGTGTGAGATTAAATATTTCAGGTTTCGCGCTTCAAATTCCTGATAGTTTAATATCCCGATTTCTAAACATCTTCAATATTTAGCTTCCAGGGGCATGAATATATTAGAAGATTCATAGTTTTTCTCTTTGTTTTTCCATCTCTATCGTAATTTTCGGATTACATATTTATAAAAGCGGAACTCCGAAATATATGTAAAGTGAAAACCTGAGAAATAATTGGAAAAAATGTTAAGGTATTTTGAAAAAAAGTGATTATAGATGAAAGTAATGATTTTTATATGCGGGGAAGGGCTCGGACATACAAGCCGCTGCCTTGCGCTGGGAAAAGAGCTTCTTGCGGCAGGGCATGAGGTGGACTTTGGAGCTTATGGTTACTCGAAAAAGCTGGTCGAAAAATCGGGGTACAGACCATATGAAATTCCCTCGGAAATAAAGCTTGTCGGAAAGGCCGGGGCACTGGATTTTACGGGATCGATCGAAGCAACTCTCAAGAACGCCAAGCTTCTGGGAGGTCCGAAGCTCCTGAAGCTTACGCGAGACCTTAAACCGGATGTCGTGGTTTCGGACAGCTATTACCTGGGAATACTTGCGGCAAGGGCCTTCAAACTTCCGGTATATCTCATAATCAACCAGTCCAATATGGAAGAATTCTTTAAAAACAGAGGTGTACCTATCAGGGTACTCGGGGAAATGACCAAAAAACTCTATAACCGCACCTTCAAAAAGGTCTACAGAATCATTATCCCGGATTACCCCCTGCCCTATACGGTTTGCAGGAAGAACTTGAATTTTGCCCCCAAACTCCGGGAAAAGCTGTTCTATAGCGGCCCTCTTGTGAGGGAGAAGTATGAAGATATAGACAGTATCCCTCTGGAAAAACCGCATGTTGTTTCCCTTATCGGAGGCTTCGGGTACAGGGAGCCGATTTTCAGGAAAGTGCTAACAACTGCCATGCTTGACCCCGGAATTAACTATACGCTCATTTCAGGTCCTTCCTTTGACCCCTCAAAGCTAGGGGAAATCCCGAAAAACGTTAAGATTCTCAGCTTTGTTGAAGACACTTATCCTTACATCAAAAGTTCGGATGCCGTAATAGCTCCAGGCGGGCACAGCACAATCATGGAGGCTTTAAGCTTCGGGGTTCCCATCCTTTCATTCCCGGACGAAGGACACAGCGAACAGGAGAGTAATGCTGCAGTGGTAGAGGAGGAAGGATACGGAAGAATGCTCAGTTACTCCACTCCTCCCGAGGTCATTCTCGAATGTATAAGGGAAGTTCTTGAAGATGAGGCGTATAAAAATAAAGTGGAGAGACTGCAGCGCCTTGCAGGAGAACTGGACGGCCCAAAAGCGATCAGAGAACTGCTGGAAAAAGAAATAGGGAAAAAAGTTTCCTGAAAACCTTCCTGATAAAGAGCTCATTCGGGCTGAGACTCCCCGGGTATGAGACTTTTCAGGTAGTCGAGCAGGGCAGCATGGTTCTCGAACACGAGATCTGCATGCTTCACCTTTTCAGGAGCAAGCATACTTGCAACCGCTACACAGTAAAGTCCGGCTCTTTTGGCAGCAGTGATTCCAAGAGGTGCATTTTCAACTACAATGCACTCATTCTTTGCCAGATCGAGTTTTTCAAGTGCCTTAAGGTACGGGTCAGGGCAGGGTTTTCCGCGCGCAAGGTCGCCTCCGGTAATAATGACCTCGAAGCAGTCCGGGAAAAAAGAATTTGCAAATGTACTGACGACATCAAAGTTCGACCCCGAAACCATTGCAAGCCTGAAATGCCGTTTCAGTTGATTGAGACAGGAAGGCATACCTTCAAAGGGTTTTATGAGGTCAAACTCGAGAACTTCGCGTTTTTTTACAGGCAACTGCTCATAGTGCCAGGGTTCAGGCTCTTTTCCTGCCTTCTCAAAGACCAATTTGATCAGCCCTAAATTATTTGAGCCTTCAAGCTCGTAAATGTCTTCCCTGCTGACAGTGACACCCACTTCCTTGAAAGTCTTAACCCAGGCCTCAGCCTGAAAACACATGGAGTCGACAAGAACCCCATCCACATCAAAAATGATTGCTTTTAACATCTGTGCGGTAGATTGTCATGCTTCTTAATAAGTTTTGTGAGAAATCCAAGCTTATCAAAGTTTCTATATAGACAATTGGGATAAATATAACTAAGATAGACATATCAGGATAGACGTATCAAGATAGGCCTATCGGATAGGCACATCCGGACCTGAAAGAAACTATATCCTGACTTTGACAGTTAGATAAAAATAAGTGCTCTCTATTTTGTGTAATTCGGTCCAATGAACATCACAAAACAGAGAGCATTCCCTACAATTCCTAACAAGAATATATGTGTTCCTATCGGATCGATTCTTGCCATTCAACTCTTTTATGAAAAGCTTAATTTCTGTGATATTTTTAGCAAACATAAAAGCAAGGGTCTTGATCTCAATAGTTTACTAATCGGATTGTTAAGCTACAAATTGACTGAGAATTTTAGTATCAAAGAAGCTGGCAAATGGTTAAATCAGAAAGAGATTCTCGATATCTTAAATTTTGAAAGGTTTCATGAAAGAGTTCTTTACAGAACTCTTGAGCTTTTAGGACGTAACAGAGAGGAGATTCTCTCTGATATTCTGGATTCTCTGTTTTTTATATACGATTTTGAAGAAACGAATATAAACCTGGATTGGACGAGTATAGTCCTTTACGGGACTAAATCCAACCTTGGTAAATACGGGTATAGCAGAGATCACAGGCCTGATAAGCTGCAGATAACCGTTGGAGTCAGTGAATTAGCTGACCCCATTAACATTCCTATTGGAGTGACAGTGAATAGAGGAAACGTTCTTGATCTGGAGCACTTCTCTGACACATATAACCAGGTGAAAAGCAGACTTAAAAAAGGTTCTCTTATTGTTTTTGATAAAGGAGCTAATACCACAGAGAATATCAAGAGTATACAGAATGATGAAATGGATTATCTAACTGCCATGAAACTGAATACGAGTGACGATAAAATTATAGAGAACTTTGATCTGAAAAGAGCAGAACTGATAGATTCCGAAAAAGGTATATATGGGATAAAAATCGTCAAACCTAGCAGCATTAAGTATTTCTATTTCTCTGAATCTTTACAGAAAAGGCAGTTAGAAGCAAAAGCAAGAGCTGTTGTTAGAAAACTAAAGGAAGCAAAAGAGATTCACAAGGCTGTAGTAAACAAGAAAAAGCTTCCCAAGAAATTCAGAATTAATAATGAGTTGATTGAGATTGATTACTCTTTTAGAACTAAGCTCGAAGAGCTTAGTGACGAGGAAGCTATAGAACTCCTGAAAGCTTCACTGATTAATGGAAGAGAAGGATTTTTCTGTCTGAAATCAAGCAAAGATTTGACACTTGAAGACGCATTGATGACATACAGAAAAAAGGATTCGATTGAGAAAATATTCCATTCATTGAAAAACGAAATTAATATCAAGCCGTTAAGAGTGTGGTCGGAGGATAGCATTTATGGAGCAATTATCCTTGGATTTATCGCTCAATTATTCATATCGCTGATGCGATATGAATTTGAAGATCTAAAACACACGTCTACAAAATTCATTAAAAAAAGCTTGAAGAATTTGACACTTACAATCAAGGTCAAGATAAATGGAGTCAAAAACTATATTTTTGCGAATTTTGAACGGATCAATAGCTTGATAGTAGCAAAATGGAATGGGATTACATAGAATATATCATAAATTTATATAAATTTATAGAACCTGTCAAGAACAGTTGGGGCAAAAATAAAGGGAAATATTCAGTACCAATTAGTGGGTACTGTCAAACTTAGGATATCAAAATCTTGAATTTGACTCCCCGGTTTGTTTACAGGGCATTTCCTGTTCTTATTTCAGCCGGATCTTCGCCCCAGATATTTATCATAAAGATAGCCTCCCAGCCAGTACCCGAGGAAAGCAAAGATAAGAGTTCCGGGAGCGTAAATCGGGTATCCCGGGCCTTTAAAGCGGAATACCAGGTTGAAAAAAACAAGGTAAAGGAACAGAAAAACTAAAAATCCACCAATTTCGGTCTGCCTTTTCGTCAGGTTCAAACTTACCGGGACCTCCTTTTGCCGGATCTAAAACTGACCTGAAAATCCAGTTTTCGGGATATGCTTTCGTGTTTTACTCAATTTCATTTCTTACTTTTTAATTGCTTCTTCTATTGCTTCTCCTCTGCCTGTCTCTATTGCTTCTCTTAATTTCCGATTTCATCTATTGCTTTATCGATTACTTTTTCTCTTACTCCATCTACGTCCTGCTTTTTCTCTTACCCCATCTAATTATTTCTCTTCCTTTCCTGCTTCTTCTTCCTTCTTGAAACCGAGAGAGACGGCATTGATGCAGTAACGTTTCCCTGTTGGCGCAGGCCCGTCTTCAAAAGCATGCCCGAGATGGCTTCCGCAACGAGAGCAGACCACTTCGATCCTGTTCATGAAATAGCTGGTGTCTTCCTTTAGCCTGACTTTGTCACTGGAGATCACATCATAGAAACTTGGCCAGCCGGTTCCGGATTCGAACTTGGTATCGGATGAAAAAAGTTCCTGCCCACAGGCAGCACAGGTATAGACCCCTTTTTCTTTGTTATAGTACAGTTTGCCGGAGAAGGGTCTCTCCGTGCCTTTCTGCCTCAATACGTGATATTGCTCAGGAGTAAGAATCTTTTTCCACTCTTCTTCGGACTTTTCTATTTTGTTCTGTGCCAGTTATATACCCCCTTTATGCACATAATTCAATTTGCCGGAAAAGGCTATCACCCTTCGGGTCAGGGAAAAATCTGACTTCTCCTGACAGAAGGACATTGTGTACTATTAGAGATTATTAGATTATTATATGCCGAAGAAGTATAAAGAATAGTATATACCTATTCAACCGAACTGCATTGCAGGAATAAAAACTCGTGAGTCGGGGGACCATGGAGGAAAACCGGAGGAAAGGAAAAAACCACAGTATAATGGTAGCTGCCCTTTTATTTTTTCTTCTTACGATTGTGTTTGCCCTTGTAGTTACCAGGAAGATCTACCTGGGAAAGTTTACTCTCCCGTTTTATCTCGTTGTCTCAGGAACGTATTTCTTTGCTACCTCCCTGGAAACCGAGGGAGGTATTGGAGAGTGGATTGCTTCTTTCGGCTGGACTCTTAACATGTTTGGCCTGATCCTCTTCTACCAGTACGGAACAGGAGACACGGAAAGCTGGGCTTACGCCTGGCCTCTTATATTCCCGACAGGACCGGGCCTGGGGAAGCTGGGTTATGGGGCGGTGAAAGCCAGAAAAGAGCCTTTCGAACGGGGGAAAGTCCTTATTCAGGTAGGGTTTGGGCTTTTTGTTCTTTCCCTGATAGTTTTCAAGCTCTTTTTTCAATTACTCGATATTAGGTAAAAGAATTTGAAAGGAAAGGGATTTGAAAGGAGAGGAATTTGAAAGAAGAGGGATTTGAAAGGAGAGGAATCAGAATGTGAGGGAATCTCATTCATATCTGAGCGAGTCTACCGGCTTCATTTTTGCGGCTTTTCTTGCAGGGTAGACGCCGGAGACGAAACCGACAGCAACAGCAACGATAAACCCGGCAACTATCAGGCTTAACGGGAATACTACAGGCAGGGAAAGGAGGCTTTCAACGCTATAAGCACCTGCAATTCCGACAGCTCCTCCGATAATGCCCCCGAAGACTCCGAGCAGGATTGATTCTACCATGAAAAGAAAAAGGATGTCAAAGCCCGTGAAGCCGAGGGATTTGAGCACCCCTATCTCTCTTGTTCTCTCGGTAACGCTTACGAGCATGATGTTCATGATCCCAATGGACCCTACTAGGAGGGAGATAAGGGCAACTGCTGTCAGGAAAGAGCTGAGGGCTGCTGCCATCATGTCGGTCTGCTCTAAAATCTCAGCCTGGTTAACGAGCATGTAGGGCCTTGAATCTTTGTCGTCAAGCTCCCGTTCGGAAATCCCGAAGCTCCGGGCAAGGCGCCTGTCCACCTCATCCGAGGTCTCCTGAATAGCTGCCGGGTCTTCAGCCATTGCAAAAACCCCACCATAGTCATTTTCGCCAAGAATCTCATTCATGACATCAATGGGGATCAGGACAGCTTCGTTATCGTTGTACGCCTGGACCATGGTGTTTTCCGGGTTCTGGATTATTCCCTTTACCTTGAAGGTTTTTGTGATTTTTTCGTCTTCTCCGACCCTGAAGGTTATATCTATGGAGTTTCGGACCGAAAGGTTCCTGCCGAATTTCTCGTTTGCAATGTCATGCCCGACAATTGCAACATACCCGTCATTGTCGTTGATAAAAGAGCCTGTCCCGAGCCGGGTATTTGCAACCTCGTCATAAGCTTCCCCCACTCCGCTTACCATGATGTTTTTGGTCTCGGACATGTACGTGACTTCAGCAGTCTGGGACTTCAAAGGCGAAACCCCGGAAATCCCCGGCGTATTTTCAACAATCTTGAGCTGGTTGTCGTAGAAGAGCTTTTGCTGCATCCCCTGAATGTAAATGAAATTTGAGCCGAGGTTCGAGACCTCATTTGTAAAGTGCTGGTTGAAGCTTGCCCCGAGGGACACATTGGCAATTACAGCCGCAACTCCGATAACGATTCCAAGCACGGTAAGGGTTGAACGCATCTTTGCACTTTTAATGCTTCCAAAAGCTATTTTTCCTGCACTGAAAAGAGGGATCATGATGGGGGCTCCGTTTTTCATCTTTCACGGGAAAAGATAAAATTGAGATTGAGGGTCAAACTGAGATCCTTAAACTTTATTTAAATGAATATATCAAACATATAAATCCTGCTAATTAGGGGACATTAATCTGGAATGAAGAATGCCCGTTTTACAGTTGAACCGTATCATCTTACTACTGAAAAATGGTTCCCGTAGTTTTCTTATCTTCAGATTTTCCAGCATCGCAATAGGAAACAAGAGAGCTATAAAAAGAGAGGAAGAGATTTATATGTCCCTTAAAATCCGCCCCGAAACCCCCTCCGACTATCCTGCCATAACTGAAGTAAGTGACCTCGCCTTCGGGCAACCTGCGGAGGGAAAACTCGTTGAAAACCTCAGAAAAAACCTGAAATTTGTCCCTGAACTTTCGCTCGTAGCTGAAGTCGACGGGAAAATCGTTGGGCACATCCTCTTTTTCCCGATAAAAATCAAATCCGAGGCGGGAAAGGAAAAAGAGACTATTTCACTTGCTCCGGTAGCAGTTAAGCCTGAGTTCCAGAAACGGGGGATTGGAGGCGAACTTATAAAAGAAGGGCTAAAGGCTTGTCTGCGCCTGGGATACGATTCTGTCATCGTCCTCGGGCATCCCGAGTATTACCCGAAGTTCGGGTTTGAGCCGGCGGGAAAATGGGGTATAAAAGATCCCTTTGGCGCGCCGGCTGAAGCGTTTATGGCGCTCGAGTTAAAGAAAGGAGCACTTGAAGGTGCCGGCGGGGTTGTGGAGTATCCTGAAGAGTTCAATAACGTGTGAAGAATAACGTGTGAAATAAATTCAAAAAAACCTGGAAATGGGAAATAGAATTCCCACAGAAAAACTCCCTCAGCAAAAAATGATTTAACTGAGTTTTTGGTTTTACGGCTTTAAAGGCTCTTTCCGATTTCTTTTGCTTTTTCAAGGATATCCGGCTGTTGAAGAATATCTTCAGGGGCGCGGGTGCCGGCTGCGACTATACTGCCCTGGACATCGAGATGGATGAAAGAGAAGAGCCCTTCCATATAATCGAAGTACTGTTTGAAGGTATTCGGATCGGGGTTGCCCTGGGTATAGGCAAGGACGAGTTTCCTGGACCCCTTAAGCCGGGTGGAAAAATCAGGATTAATAAAGGCGACCAGACGGTCTATAAAGAGTTTCGTCTGGGCAGTGACTTCCCACATGTAAAGAGGAGAGCCGAGCACGACAGCGTCAGCTTCCTGGATTTCATCATAAAGCTGCTGCATATCGTCATCGATTACGCATTTGCCATCGATCTTGCAGGTCATGCAGCCCTTGCAGGGGTTGAGCTCCAGTCTGGAAAGGTTATAGGCTTTTGTTTCAGCGCCATTTTCTGCAGCTCCTTCAAGAATTGCATTTACAAGCTTTGTGGTGTTTCCATCTACTCTGGGGCTTCCGATTAATCCTAAAACTCTCATCTAAAATCTTCCTCCAAAAAAGAAAATGAAAAGTAATAAAATAGACAGGCTAACCGAGGTATAAAATGTTCCCTCAGAAAATTTACTTTCGACCAGCCTTTACTGTAAAACTGTAGAGAAATTTAGAGTGAGGAAGTCAAGCTAGATTCGATTCTGTTATACTCCATACCAGGAAGGTTCGAAACCGAGATCAATTTCCCGAGGTCCTTTGCGTTCTCCAGCAGCCTGGGCCTGAATGCAACTTCAAGTTTATCCGTGCCTGCTGCAATGATTGTATCAAGAACATCAAAGCCCAGATAATAGAGAAGACCTGCTGTATATTCAAAATACGGTTTAAAGGCATCCCTGTCCTGAATTCCCTGAGTGAAGACAAGGATTAGTTTTTTATGTTCAAGCCTGCTCGAAAAATTTGGCCTTAAAAAAGCTGTCATTCGGTCGATAAGGAGTTTTGTCTGGGCTGTCACCTGCCACATATACACAGGAGAGCCAAGTACAATAACATCGGCTGTCTGAATTTCGCGGTAAAGTTCCTGCATATCATCATTTATGACGCAACAGCCCTGTTCCTGACACCTGCCGCAGGCATCACAGCCTTTGATGTCAAGAGAAGCAATGTTATAAACTACAGTTTCTGCCCCCTTTTCCGCAGCCCCCTCGAGAACTGCATTCACAAGTTTTGAGGTATTACCATCGATTTTAGGACTACCCACCAATCCGAGAACTTTTATGTTAGAACCCCCATTCAAATTTTAAATAAGATATCGAACATTTTTGAGCAAAGGTATAAACGACCGGTCAGGATAAAAAAGTTTCTCTTGTTGAAAAAAATAAGTAGGTTTGTATAGAAAGCTCAAAATAAAACAATAAAAAAGAGAAAAAGAGAATTCTGCTTTTCCTGGTTTGTATCCCTGTTACTTTTTAATTACATAAAACGCGCCAAGAAGCGCTGTAATAAAAAGCAACCCCGTAAAGAATGTTGAATAACCTGATTTTTCGGTGCTTTCGGTTTCCTCCTCACCTGCTTGAGAAACAGGCTCCTGTATGTCAACAGAGCCTTCATTTGCTCCTTCCACACTGGCTTTTTGAGAATCTTCTGCGGAATCGTCTTCTGCGGAATCATCCTCCGTAGAATCCTCAGATTCGGGGTCCTTTTTCACAATTTTGACATCTCCTACCGAATCACCATTGCTACTTGAATCCGTACTGCTTGAACTCTTATTTGTGTCAGCAGAGGAAACGGAAACTTCGAGATCAATTTCAGAGATCAATCCGGGAGTTTTGTTTACAGCTTCAATTTCTGAGGCAGGGATCTTAAAACTGGAATTATCTTCATAGACATAGAGTTCCACATCCCCGAGATTAGTGTAGTTTTCGGGAGTGAGATTCAGGTTCAGGCTGTATTTGCCCTCTTCTTCTACAGTGCTTTTCGCAATTAGCTCCCCTTCATAATATGCCAGAATCTCAGAGCCCTCAGAGACAGGGTCTCCATCTACATTTAGCCCGCCACGCAGGATGAGCGGCAGGGCAGGCACATCTCCAATCGAATCATTTTCTTCGGATAAGGCAGTTACACTTAACACTGCAAACACAGACAATATCATCAGGCTTAAAATAAGCACTCCGAATTTTCGGTACTTAATCAAAATACTTCCCCCAACTCCATTTTAGTTAATGTAAAACTCAAACCACTATCCGGATTTGATTCCCGCTTCATCCAGACTCCGACTGCATGATCTGCAGGTTCTTCGTTAGAAAGGGTTTTTGCTTACAGTTTTTTATCCCTTTTGTTCAGGCAGGATTTACCCCCGACAAAACTCCCAGATATTCGGTTTGAAAATATTTCCTGCCCAGAAATGTAATAGGGCAAGAGTTATTGGAATATAATATTATTAGATATTATAAATAGCAGTATATTGAAAAATAATAATTAATTAATAATAATAACCGGCTCAGCTCGCATGCCCCATGTCAATCAAAATCGAATCTGGCTATTTGGAAAACTGTTCAGCACTCCACACACAGGTTCCAGCTGTAAAGCGATGAAACAATGAAATTCCATGCAGCAACGTAAATGAAAGAAATGAGGACAACGAGAGAAAAGAGATAAGGGCAATAAAAAATAGAAACAGGGCAAAGATAGATAAAAAGAAACAAGGAAGAGAAGGAAAAAACAGCTAAAAAAATGGAGAAAAGGAAAGACAGCTAAAAAAAGGAGAAAAGGAAAAACAGCTAAAAAATGGAAAAAAGGAAAAACAGCTAAAAAAGGGAGAAAAGGACGGAAAAAAATAGAAAAAGATGAAGGAAAAAATAGATAAAAAGGAAAAATTCCCTTTTACTCTTTTTTCACTTTTTATTCTTCCCTTTGCTCTGTTTTCTTGATTAATCTTTTATTTTTCCTATTTTGTTCAATCTTTTCTCACCTTAAGGAGAGCAAATGCTCCGAGCCCTGCAAGCAAAACAGAGAGCGTTTCGAATCCGGGCAGTGCCGACTTCTCTTCTTCGGGTTCGGCCTTCACAGGCAGGTCTTTATATGTATCATAACTGGAAATTGAAACTCCCATAAAAGTCGAATCGTTAGCATAGTATTCTGCCAGGGTGGCAAAAAGATTCTGTATTGAATTCTTATCCTCAAAGCCTTCTTCTACGGAAATTTCAATTATTCCTTTTGAGCTCACGCCTCTGATTTCCCCCATCTCAAGTGCAACGGCATCAACAATATCCGATTCGGAGGTAAGGTCTTTCTTCTCACGGTCATAAGCCCTGAGAACAAAGAAGTCTACCAGAGGAGCAATTTCTTCAACCTTCGATGCATCATAATCGGGAGGAAGACTTGCTGAAATGGATACTTTTTCTCCGGCTTTCTCCCTGGCAGCCTCAAAAAGGGCTACATAGTCTATGCAGCCCTCTTCAGAATCATTAGACGTCTTCATGTAGATGTTAATCCCGTCAAAGGGTGCAAGCGATTTTTCGTTATAGTCAAGAATGGCATCCAGGGAAGCCTGGGAGGTATCCATAGCTCCTTCTTCCGTGCAGTTGAGCTCTTCAAAAAGCACTGCATGCACAGTCATTCCTTCTTCACGAGCCATTTTTACAAAGCGCTCGTACTGCCAGACATCTTCCCCGTTAATGCTCAGGAAGATGGTATCGATCCGTGAGGACTCAAAATCTTTTGTAGGTGCCGGGAAATCGAAACTGTACGGGGAAGAGAGTTTAATGCCCGAAACGCCGACAATGTACCTGGGGAACAGGGGTTCGGGGGCATTAATCGTGTTTGCACTCTGGTTTTCTTCCATCTGTGCCGGGATTTCAGAGGATTCTTCGGGAACCGAAACCTCAGAAACAGGAGTCTCCGTTTCATTGGAATTTAAAGAGTCGGAAATCGAATCAAGTTCAGAAATATTTTCTTCCGGGGTTTCATCTTCGACCTGGGCCGAAGCGAATGTGACAGTTGGTTCGGGGTCTACGAATTTACGGACAAAAGCATAGTCTACAGCCATATAGCCGGTGTTCTTCGAAGCGTCGGAGTAAGAAGCTGCATAAAGATAAACATGCATCGGGATGTTCGTAACATACTCATTTGAAGTATAGTCCATCTTTGTATCCCGAACCCCGTTCTTAAACCAGGCAATGCTGCGATTATCGTTTTCTTCGTACCAGGCAATTCCCGAGGTGTACCATTCTCCTTCGGAAACGCGGACATTTGTAAGATCAAAAGAGTTGTGCCTTTCCTTTCTATAAGAAGTCTCCCAGCGCACACGGGTCTCATTGGCAAACTCGGTCTCGTGCTGAATTTCGTTTTTCTTGCTGCTAATCTGATCTATGAAACCCTGCCTCAGCAGAGGGCCTCTCTCATCCGTTCCTGTGGTAACCTTCATTCTTTTGACCACGAACATGGAATTTATGTCAAAACTGGCTTTGCTGTAGATCATGGAGGAATCATATGCATGAACTTTGGGGGCTGAAACTTTACATATGCCATTTTCGACCTCAACAAGCCCTCCCCCGGCACTTTCGGATCTCCATACAAGGCTCTGGAGTTTGTCTTCCTCAAAGCCATCGAAAAAATCAAAGGTTTCCTCTCCGTTGCTAACTGCCGTAGCTTCCGAATTTCCGCACTTCATAAGAAGCGTAATGCTTTTGTTCGCAGGCAGGAAGGGAACCCTAACCCAGATGAGGGCCTTTTCAGCATCCGGGTCCCAGGTTTCAATCCAGTAACTGAGATTTCGCCCTCCAGATAAGAAACGAAGGTCAGAACCATCTTTATTTGCCTGTGAGAAATTAAAGTTAGTAGAATTCAGGTTGATTGGAACCTGATAGCCTGTTAGATTTTTTCCAGTATTTTCAGTAATTATTATCTCCTGGGAACAGGTACTCGTGTTATTTACTGCAGATAGAGCCCATAGATCATTAGCTGAAGCCAGAGCAAAGCCTGTGATCAAAACCAGGAAAAAAGTAGAAACAATCCCATACGTGAGCAGTCTCTTTTTCATTTTTAGCAGCCTCTTTTTAAGTCATTAATATCAAACACGATAAAGAATACTATCAAGACTATTATCCGACATTATCAAGACATTATCAAGACCATATAACAGGTACTATGTATTTTACCTACTTATTAACCCAAAAACAATAAACCTTTTCATAAATACTTGTACAGAATAATAGTTAAAATGATAATATTGATTAATATAAAAATTGAGTGAAAGAGAAGAGAAAGTCCGAAACGGTAATAAAGAATCTTTACAATTACAGTTTCCAATGACTCTCCTATCCAGCAATGAACTTAGAAAACTTATACAGGCAAACCCCCCCTTGCTTGAAAATGCAGTTGATATCGAAACCCAGATCCAGCCAAACGGGCTTGAGCTTACCCTGAAAGAGATAAAGACGATAGAGGGTACCGGAGCTGTCGACTTTGACAACTCTGAAAGAAAGGTTCCCGGTGCAAAGCCTCTTGAGTTCGGGAGTGACGGCTGGATTCATCTCCACGAGGGAATTTATAAAGTAATATTTAATGAAATCGTAAATATTCCCATGAACCTGGCTGCAATTGCGAAACCCAGGTCAAGCCTTATTCGCTGCGGGGCAACCCTTGAAACCGCGGTATGGGATGCAGGGTACAGGGGACGCAGCGAATCCATGCTTGTAGTTTACAACTCAGCAGGCTTCAGGCTGAAGAAAAACGCCAGGATCATGCAGCTCCTTTTCTATACCCTTTACAGCGAGGTAGAAGAAGGCTATTCCGGAGTCTACCAGAACGAAAATACAAAATGACTTTCGGGATGAACTTCTGGAAAAGAGGACAATATTTTGAAGACCGGAGAGGGGGATCTGTTGAAAATATGTAGATAAAGTATATATCATCTGATTTGTATATCACAGCCTATGAGTACTATAGGGAAATCCGTAAGGATGGAGCGTATTTTCAACAGAAATACAGGTAATGCTATTATCATTCCCATGGATCATGGAGTCGGGGCCGGTCCAATTTCAGGGCTTACAAACCTTCAGGACGCTGTAAATAAGGTTGCAGAAGGTGGGGCCAATGCCGTTCTCGGACACATGGGGCTTGCCAAACACGGGCACAGAGGATACGGGCACGATGTGGGCCTTATAATCCACCTCTCAGCTTCAACCTCTCTTGCCCTTGACCCGAACCATAAAGTGCTTGTAACGACTGTGGAAGAAGCCATAAAAGTCGGAGCTGATGCCGTCTCGGTCCACATTAACATAGGGGCTGAGGACGAATTTGAAATGCTGCAGGGTCTCGGTTATGTTGCAGGAAAATGCGATGAATGGGGAATCCCCCTCCTTGCAATGATGTATCCTCGCGGGAAAAAGGTCCGTTCCGAATACGATGTGGATGTGGTAAAACATGCAGCTAGAATCGGGGCCGAGCTCGGAGCAGATATCGTTAAAACAAACTACACCGGAAGCCCTGAAACTTTCAAGGAGGTCGTCAGTGGATGCCCCGTACCTGTTATTATTGCAGGAGGGCCCAAGATGGGTTCGGAAAAGGAACTGCTGGAAATGATTGAAGGTTCCCTTGATGCAGGAGGGCGCGGTGTCGCAATAGGAAGAAACGTATTCCAGGCAGAAGACCCCACAGGCCTTGTGCAGAGAATTGCAAAAATCGTCCACGAGGGCATGACTGCAGAAGAAGTGGCAAAACTGAACAGTAATGCCTGAGACCTCAATCTTTGAGGCAAACAGGAGAAGGAGTCAATTAATAACTTAAAAAGTAATGAACTTAATTAAAATCTGAATTTCGAATGAACTCAATTAAAATTCGAATTTCAGATCTGACGAAGCGGGAAATTTACCTCTTGGGAAATTTCTCGTTACTCTTTCCATCAGAAATGAAGGATCAGCTCTTTTTCAGGAATAATTTTCCTTCAAATACTTAACGAACAAAAATGAGAAGCTGACTTCAGAAATTCAACTCAGCTTCAGAAATAACAAAAAATACTTAACCAGGATTTTAAGTTTCAACTCAACTCACCTCAGTGTTCTTAACTGAATAAGTCCTGACTTAACAGGTCCTGACTTAACAGGTCCTGACTTAACAGGTCCTGACTTAATAGGTCCTGACTTAATAGGTCCTGATTTGATAAGTCTTAACCGAATAAGTCCTGACCGAGTAAGTAACTTTCAATGTTTTTTCGTGGTTTTTCCTGTAAAATTACAGTTTTTGAATGATGCGTTCAGGACCTGTTAGGGACATCTCCAAAACCCCTGTTAGAAATACGTCCGGGATTGCATTACCTCATCAGGAACTTCAATCTAAGTAGAGAGATGTGAGGCGTTCAACAATATGATTTTCTTTCAAAAATAAGCTTTCCGTCAATCGAAAGCTTACCGGATCAAGACCCTGTTATTGTATACACAAGGAAAAGGGTATTTGTTTACCTGTAGTTTCCAGTGGAAATAAGGGGGTTTGGAGATTACTACCTGAAAGGCAAAAATATGAGGTTTGTGCCTTTCGAAGAGTTAAGAGAATAACATCCGGGTAAGTTAAAGAAAAGGCAGGGAAAAGAGAATTTTTGTGAATCAGGAGTCTCCTCGAGAGTGCAGGTGCATGTAAAAATCCATGACAGTCTAAAACAATAGCAGAGTGAGGAAAAAAATTTCTTCTCTGAAAATAGAAATAAGTGGAACAATCGAGAAAATATATAGAAAAAAGATGAAAAGTTGTAGAACCGGAGAAAATAAAGATTATAAAATAAGTTAATCTGCAAATATCTCCAGTGGAAACAAAGGGGTGCCTGTTGGAGAAGATAAAGAAAATTGAAGGGCTTCGGAGAAGAGTTTGAAAAACCTTTAAAAAAACAGAGGAACTTTCTCAAAACGCTAAAAATTAAAAACCAGGGCATGAGGCCTAGAAAGGATTGCTGTTTCAGACAAGGAATGCATTCAATGAAATCATGCCTGAATCAGGCCATGCCCGAATTAGAAGTCTACAAAGGGCACAAGGTCGCAGCCTGTGCATTTAAGGCACATCGTCTTCGCAAGCCCGGGATCAAGCCCGTATTTCGTCAGGATTTCAGCCTCCATTTTCGCAAGCTTTAGAAGGCGTTCAGGAGACGGGCGTTCGGTAAAACAGTCTCCGGACCTGAGAGGATGAGGGTTTACCGGGCGCAGGACAGGAATTACTCCTATCTTTGCAAGGGTCTCGATTCCTTCCCGGACAGCAGAATCGCTCTCCCCAAGCCCGATAATAAAGTTGCTGAAGACCCTGTTTTTTCCGAAAATATCTACAGCTTCTTTAAGCCTGTCCAGGATATAGTCAAGGGAGAGGTCTCCACAGACTTTCCGGAAAATCTCTCTGTCCATGGTTTCAACATTGTATTTGACCTCGGCAACCCCGGCATCATGGAATTTGCGGGAACAGCCTTCGGTCGGATAAACCGAAACTCCTATGGGAACATTGTATTTTCTGAGAGCGGGAAGCAGCTTGAGCACGCGCTCAACTTCTCTCTCGATTGAGGTCTCTACTCCTGAAGTGAGAGAAATGGCTTTGAGATTTCCGGCCTTTATGACCTCATCAACTATGTTCATGACTTCCTCTTCACTTTTGACGTGCCCCTGAAGTTTGGGCACAGGGCAGTATTTGCAGTCAAAGATGCACCTCTCGCAGAGTGTGATGAAAGCCTGCTCAGGGCAGTGGGCAGGGGCAGGCTCAAGTTTCCCCCTGAGAAGTTCTTTTCCTTCATGTAAAAGCGCAACTGTTCCTTCCTCTCCTGCGGCTTCGATGGAAAGCGGAGAGTTCTTATTTACACTGAGCCGGACTCGTTTTTTCCCAGAACTGAAAAAGACGGAGCTTGTACCTGCCCCAGGACCTGCGGTAGAACCTCGCGCCCTTGGAATGAGCGAAGTGTCCACGGAAACGGAACCTATTGAGATAAGAAAAGCTTTTATTTCCGGCGTAATTTGCGTGCCTTGCATTCGGATGTTCCTCAAAATAATTATTTTTTCTGTAGTTCCGGCCTTTTTTTCATCTCCACCGATAGTATATAAATTATTCTGAAAATATAATTTAAACAGTCTGGAACCAGCTTTGAAATAAGGAAGACTCTTTTCATTGAATATTAATTTATTGTACCCGGACCGAAAAAAAGCCTTTTTTCCCGGAAAAAGTCGAAGTAAGCATATATAAATAAAATAAATGCAATTTAAATTTTGAAATTAATCGAGGAGGAATAGAGTTATGTTGAAGAAGTGGTTTCCAGTACTGGTAATACTCATATGTGTCATTTTTGCTGTTTCCTCGGGGTGTAGTGAAAATAGCGAAGAAGACGCAAATGTTCCAGAAGAATCGATTGAAGACGTAAACGAAGAAGGAACTTCTGCAGAGGGTGCAGGAGAAGAAGTTGAAGTGGAAATGGTATCCTCCGGGGACTCCAGCGAATGGTGCCCTGTAGGTTCTTCCTGGAAGTCCACAAACCCCCAGACCGGCGAAGAAGTCACAATGAAGATCACAGGAACCGAAACCGTTGATGGAGTCCTGATGTGCAAAGCCGTTTATGAGACTAACGTCGAAGATGAAGATGTTTCCAGAGTTGAATATTTATGGTCCGAAGACGGAGCGACCTATTTCTGGACTGCTTATGACGCTTCGGGAGACATAATATCCGAGATGAGCATGAAAGACGGCAAAATGAAAATCGTTGATGAAGAAGGAAATGTGATGGAATACTCTCAGGGACAATAAAATAAAAATAACAACCCTGCAATTCTGCTGGATTTTTTCCAGCATATTCTGTTTTTTTCAGGAAATTCCTGAGCTTATTCGTACTTATTCTGTATCGTATTCTGAACCCTATTCCATAATGGGTCCCCAGATATGTATTAGTAGATCTTTTGACTTAATAGATTTTCTGACTCCTCAAAAAACGGGTAATTCACACTTTTACCTGCCAGGAATTTGCATCATAAACCGAATTTTATAATTCATTTTCAAAGTCTTTTTTGCAGGAAAGAAAGTGCCGGATTAATGTCCGAATATCCTTAAACCCCGATGAAATAAAGAGAAAAAAGATGGCAGATGATCATGTTTTTCTTAGATATCCGGTAGGGATATAAAGGTTCTATAATATTAGATCAGAGATTTAAAGTTAGATTAATGTAATAATTAGATGCGGATGAAATAACATTATGTGTTACATATATTTACAAAAGTGTTATATACATGAAGTGCATAGTATAACCTGCGTTCTCATCCCTTCAACACCCCACGCTAGTACAAGATCCACTCCACAAGTAAAGGGATAAAGAAGAAATAAATGAAAAACTCGCAACCCGTGAGTCCAGTACCTCAATATCTCTTCCCAGACAAAAAGAATCTCTTAAAGCCGTTCGGAACTTCCAGGTTTTTGGATGGGAACGCAAAACTATTTTTGGGAAATTTGTACAACTGCGAATAATTTTTGTTTTTCCGGAATTGTTGACATTGTTTCCAAAGATATCATTTTCAAAGATATCGTTTTTAAAGATATCATTTTCAAATTACGTAAATACTATTTTGGTGATTTCTTTCCACGCCTCGCGCGACGTTTGAGCCTGCTTGCGTACATTGAAATGAGAAATGAAAGCTTTCCTAGCTGAATCTTTGCCCCGATACCACTTACAGGTACAGGGATTACATTCAAAATATTTCGTATCTTCAAACCGGGAAAACAAAATCAAAATAATTATATATTTACCCTCCGGAATCTCAAAGGATATTTTTACGACGCAGGAGGGCATTATTGATGGAAGAAATCGATGAAATTGACCTTTTTCTGGATTCGCAGGTAAAAACCGAAAAAGAACTCATGCAGGAAAAATGTGAAAAAACTTACTATGCAACATCCAGCCAGGTCCGCAGGGATGTAATGCGAGCCGTTTGCTTTCTCGGAAAAAGGAAAGAGGAGCTTCTTAAAGAAACAGGCCTTGATGAAGCTGCTTTAAAGTTCCACACTGAAATTCTGATAAGTGCTGATTTTCTCTCCCAGGACGAAAAAGGCGTTTACAGGCTGACCGAACTCGGGCTACAGGTGCTTCCCAGACTGTGAAAAGTTTTCAGCCTGCGTGGGAATTAACTCTGGGTTCATTCTGGATATTTACCGGTTTTCGTCTGTTTCAAGAAAGATTTCTGTTCAGGGTTCCCTTTTCAACACTGGAAAAAAATGGAAGCGTTTCCTGATACGACAACCCTGGAAGGTTAATCAAACAGCTGTCCTGTGAAAGGAAAGTTCTTTAAAGAGAAATCCGTGAAAAGCCAGCCGTATAGAAAGCTTTACCAATTTTATATATATGAGTAAATATATTGTATTTGTCAGCTCTCAACAAAATATTCTTGTACAGAATCTTTTTTCAGGATAAAAAGGACAGAAAAACATGAAAGTCATGATCATAGGAGGTTTTCTCGGAAGCGGGAAAACAACCGCAATTCAGAAAATCAGCAGGCAGCTCAGTGATGCCGGAAAACGGACTGCAATTATCGTAAATGAAATCGGAGAAATAGGGCTTGATGGAGAGACCCTCAAAAGCCCTGAAATCAAAACTGAAGAATTGACAAGCGGCTGCATCTGCTGTACCCTCAAAATCAGTATGCAATACACTCTTCAGACCCTTGAAGAAGAGTTCAGGCCCGAGATTGTAATCATCGAACCAACAGGAATTGCTTTCCCAGGACAGATAAGGGAAGAAATTAAAATGATGGGCCTCTCCGAGCTGTCCTTTGCCCCGGTTGTGACCATAGTAGACCCGGGGCGTTTCGGCACCGAAGCAAAAGAAATCCCCAGGTTTATTGAGACCCAGGTAAAGGAAGCTGAAATCCTCGGGATAAACAAGGTGGACATAGCCCCTGCAGAAATAGTCATGGCAACAGAACAGATGCTTGCCGAACTGAACCCTGAAGCGAAAATCCTGAAGTTTTCGGCAAAACTGGGAGATGAACAGTTCGAAAACCTGCTCACCCATCTTGCAATTCCGGGGACTGCGAAAACTCCTCAGGAAAAGCAAAATTCCATTGAAATTTCGGAAGTCTCGGCTCACTCGGTGCTCTATACCCTCAAGGCCTGCAGCCTTAGCCCCGAAAAAGGCAGGCTCCTTATTGAAGAGAGCCTTCAAACCATAAGGGACAGGGTAAAGGAAATAAACCCTGAATTTATAGGGCATGTCAAACTTTCCCTGAAACTCCCGGACTCCATGATCAAGGGCAGTGTAACTTCCTCAGAAGAAACTCCGCAGTTGGAATTTATTCCCCGCAAAAATGAAAAGTTTGAACTCAGGTTGCTTTCCGCAATTACAAAAATTCCGAAAGACAGGCTCCGAGGAATAGTGGAAAGCACACTTGAAGCAAAGCTGAAGGAATCAAGCACCCCTTTTGAGAAAAAGGAACAGCATCATGGCACGCTTACGAAAATAGACGGGCTCATGAAAAAGAAGGTTTCATTTTAATTCCAGATATTTTAAGAAATCCGTTTCCAATCAATAAACAATAAAAGCAACCAGTTCCATTCAATAAACAATAAAAACAACCAGTTCCAATCAACAAAAAATAAAAGCAACCATATTCAATATCAAAAACTGCAACAAACTGAGAAATTAAAGGATAAGAATTGGAGTTTCAATATGCACGATGAAATTGATGAACTTGATGATTATTTCGCCTCAAAGGGAGAAGTTACCGAAGGCGAAGCTGTCAAGCTGGAACACATGATGATGGAAAAGGTTTCCGTAAACCCTGCAAGAAGGAAACTTCTCAGGATAGTCGGTATCTTTGGGAAAACCGAGGAACAGCTAAAGGAAGAGTCAGAGTTAACCGATTTTTTCTATAAATTCCATATGGATTTCCTGCTCAAAGAAGGACTCCTCAAATTTGAAGACGGGATGTACCGGCTTACGGATTCCGGAATTTCATTGCATGATTCCGTATGTTAAAAAAAAGATTTTCTCATATTTTTTATTATTTTTGCGTACTTTCAAAAACATAAATTTTGGAAGCGTGAGCCTTAGCTCCTTTCGATTCCTGAAAATTGCCTTTTGCTAAAAAGCGATAAGTTTTTATGTTTATCTGAGTAATGGCGTTATGACCAATTTTTCGATATTCTATGGAAGTTTCAAAAACGCCCCGATATAATTTCCTGGTACATATCGAGCAAACAAATAGGAGTGTGAAAAAATATGCCAGCATTAGTTAACGCAGATGAATGTTCTGGATGTGGAACCTGTGTCGATGAATGTCCCTCTGAAGCAATCACCCTCGATGAAGAAAAGGGGATTGCCGTTGTTGACCAGGATGAATGTGTAGAGTGCGGTGCATGTGAAGAAGCATGCCCGAACCAGGCAATTAAGGTACAAGAGTAAAAACAGAACTCAGTGTGGAATAATTATTTATTCCATTTTTTCTTTTTCCTTTTTACCAAATCATTTTTTATCTCTCCGGAGGCAATTTTTTAGATGGCAGCAGTTAAAGCGGGTATTTTAGGCGCTACTGGCGCTGTAGGGCAGAGATTTGTAGAAGCACTTGCAAACCATCCCTGGTTTGAGATTACAGCCCTTGCAGCATCCGAAAGAAGCGCTGGCAAAACGTATAGAGAAGCGGCAGGATGGAGGCTGGACACAGCCATGCCGGAAAGTGTCGAAAACATAGAGGTCGTCCCTGTAGACCCGAAAGCCGTTGATGCGGACGTGGTCTTTTCGGCTCTTCCTGCAGACCTTGCCCTTACAGTGGAACCCGAGTTTGCAAAAGCCGGGTTTGCAGTTGCAAGCAATGCATCTTCCTACAGGATGGAAAAAGACATCCCCCTGGTGATTCCGGAAGTAAACCCCGAACACCTGGGACTCCTCGAGGTCCAGCAGGACACACGGGGCTGGGACGGATACATCATTACAAACCCTAACTGCTCCACAATTGTCATGACAATTACCTTAAAGCCCCTCATGCAGTTCGGGCTCGAAACCGTACAGGTAGCAACAATGCAGGCGATTTCCGGAGCAGGTTTCTCCGGCGTTGCAGCCATGGCAATCTACGATAACATAATCCCCTATATCGGAAGCGAAGAAAAGAAGATGGAAACTGAAACCTTAAAGCTCCTCGGGGACTTTAACGGCTCGGAAATCGTGCCTGCGGATATGACTGTCAGTGCTTCCTGCCACAGGGTCCCTGTAGTTGACGGCCACACGGAAGCCATCTGGGCAGGCATGAGGGATAAACCCACCCCTGAAGAGGTAAGGGAAGCCTTCCTCAAGTTCGACCCGAAACTTGGAGAACTCCCCTCGGAACCGGGGAAAGCGCTTATAGTCCGGGACGAAGTCGATAGGCCTCAACCGCGCCTTGACCGCAATATGGGAAAAGGCATGAGCGTTTCGGTGGGCAGGATCAGAGAAGGAATTCGCTACATCGCAATGGGGCATAACACAATCCGTGGTGCCGCAGGGGCAAGCGTCCTTAATGCGGAACTCCTGCACTCGATGGGCAAGCTCTGAGTTAAGGCAAACCCAGCTACAGTAAACAGCAGGATTGGATGCGTAAAACCACGGTTAAAACCGTGAAAACCAGTAAAAAATCGTAAAGAATAAGAATGAGAAGTAAAAAGTCGGAAAACCCGGACTTTTACTTTTCTTAAAAATCTTTCCCCAGAAACTTTTTGTTTTGAATCTCTTTTCCTGATCCGGTTCGTTTTCAATTGAGAATTACTTTTTAGAACATTCGGTTTTAGTAAGTTTTCAGGAAAAGAGTTTTCTTGCGACTTCTTCTGTCCTGCGCATGACCTCTCGAACAGGAATGCCGCTGGCTTTTGCAATCTTTTTGCAGTCCTCAAACTCCGCAGAGATATTGAGCAGAACCCCTTCCGAGTCCCTGGCAACCTTGACTGCGGTTTCAAACTCCTGACCTTCGAGTTCTATTTTGATCCTTTCGATGTTGCGGGCAGCCATGAGCCTGTGGCGTGCAGGCATAACCCTGACTCCAAGAGACCCTGTTTCAATAATGATTTTCCTGGCGAGTTTTGCACTGTCTTCGGGCTTTGCAATGACCTTGATGATATGGGCAGGCCTTCCTTTTTTCATGGTCGCGGGCATAATCGCAACATCCCTGGCCCCCATCGAGAGCAGTTCTTCAAAAAGGTTGCCCAGGACTTCCCCGCTTACATCATCGGCATTGGTTTCAAGCACCTCAATTATATCCGAAATCAGGTGGGAGTCAGGTTCAAGAAGCACTCCCTGGAGCACATTGGGCCCTGGAAGGTCGGCATCTCCTGCCCCGTATCCGATGGCTATTGCCTTCCCCTGGGGGAAAGTCTCAACAGGCTTTGCAAAATGTGAAAGGATAGCAGCCCCTGTAGGAGTCAGCAGTTCCTTATTCACGCTCCCTCCTCTGAAATAGAGTTTCCCCTTCCTGAGAATCTCCAGGGTTGCAGGAGCCGGCACCGGAAGGGTTCCGTGGGCACATTCTATTGTCCCGCTGCCCACGTTGATGGGAGCGCAGTAGATCGAGTCACAGTTAAGCGAATGGAGAGCTGCAGAAGAACCTATGACATCGGCAAGGGCATCACTCTGCCCCACTTCATGGAAATGGAGTTTTTCAAGGTCAGGCTGCCCGTGGACAGCAGCTTCGGCTTCGGCCATTTTCAAAAAAATGTCAAGAGCACTTGCTTCCACTTTCGATGGTAGTTTCGCAGCCTTTACAAGATCCACGATTTCAGGATATGTCCGGACATGTTCTTTTTCGGGCACGTTTATGCGGACATCCAGGGCTTTTATTCCCTTTTTCACCACTTCCTTGAGATCCATGGACACGGGCGCAGAAGCTTCAACCAGTTCCTTTACCGCTTGCCTGTCTGCTCCGAGATCGAGAGCGCATGCCAGAATCATATCCCCGGCTGCCCCTGAAAAGGGATTAAAGACCAGTGTTTTCATAAATTCCTCCCTAATACTCCTAATTATCACAGTTATGCTTCTTCCTGTTCCTCTCTCGGTTCTTCTTCCTGTTTCGGGTCTTCGGGATTTTCTCTTTTTCCGGAAGCTGCAGCAATCATGTTTGCGATCCTGGCTGCATAAGCCCCTGCAACAAACCCTGCATCGATGTTTACCACTGCAAGGGTCGAGCAGGACTGAAGCATTGACAGCAGAGCTGCTTTTCCTCCGCCACCCGCCCCGTAACCCGTAGATACGGGAAGCCCTATCACGGGCACGTCGACAAGTCCTGAGACTATGGTCGGAAGCGTCCCCTCTCTTCCGGCTGCAACAACGATTGCCCCCGGGTTCCGGACCTTGAGTTTCTGGAGCTCGGGGAACAGCCTGTGGATCCCGGCAACCCCTACATCGTACACTGCAACGGTTTCACAACCCATTTCGGAAGCAATAACCCTGGCTTCTTCTGCAGCGGGGATATCTGCAGTGCCTGCGGATATGATCCCAACGACACCTCCCGTGCTTGGGGCAGGAGTACCGTCATGAATAACCACTGTATGTGCCCGGCTGTTCCATTCGAGTTTATCCGAATCGAAAGCCCTCATTAAGGCTTCCAGGTGTGGGGCAGAAACACGCGTGATAAGAGCTCTTTTACTTTTTTCTACCATAATCCTGGCAATCTCGACAACATCTTCAGGCTCCTTGCAATCGGCAAGGATGGCTTCGATTACTCCAGTCCTGCTTTTCCTGTGGGTATCCACCTTAGCTATGTTCGAACAATTGACAAAACCCAGGCTGCAAACCTGTTTTTCTGCAGTTTCAAGGTCTATTTTCCCTTCCTTAACAGACTTTAATATATTAGTAAGATCCATGCGCCACCCTTATTCGAAAAGAATTGAATGCTTTAGCAATAAACAGCTTAAATACAAAGCTACCAGACACTAATTTATTATTTTGGAGGCTCTTTAGAGTTTCGTGCTAACTCATACAGATTTGATTTTTATAATTATTTGGGTTACTTCTTTGTAATTTGAGGTGAAAAATCAAAATTCTAAAGCTGGATGAGTATGGTTAACCGAACCTGAAGATCAAAAGCGAAAAATAGAGATATTGTTTTATCTTTCGATAAAAGTCAGCTTAAACAATATCTTCTTTTTGTCATTTTTCACTTCAATCGTTCTCGCTTTTAAGTCTGCTTCTTGAACATCTCCCTTGCCATAGCAACTCTCTGCTCAAAGTCGGGTCCTTCCAATTCTTCCACGACAGATTCGAGAACAGTAGGTATGTCAATGTGCTGGGGACATTTTTCAAGGCACTGTCCGCACTGGACACACAGGGATGCAAACTCGGGTTCTCCGAGACCGACAGCGCCACCCAGCCGTGCCGCATACATGAACCGTTCCCCGTCGGGATTGTCGACCAGGTACAGGTTGTTATATGACTCAAAACAGAGAGGAATATTCACACCTGCCGGGCATGGCATACAGTACTGACAGCCGGTACATCCCACTTTCATCAGTTCACGGTACTTGTTCTCCACTCTCTTTACAAGCTTCAGTTCCTCTTCTGTCAGGGAATTCGGGTACGCCTCGCCTGCCACTTTCAGGTTCTCTTCCACATGGACTTCCTCATTCATGCCGGAAAGGACGACCGTGACCTCCGGGTGGTTCCAAACCCAGCGGAGTGCCCATTCCGCAGGGGACCTCTTTATCGGGGCTTCGTCCCAGATATCTTTCACGGCTTGAGGCACGGTTTTTGTCAGGTTTCCTCCGCGGAGAGGTTCCATGATGATAACACCAAGCCCTCCGGAGGCAGCGTATCTTAGACCGGAAGTCCCTGCCTGGTTCTTTTCGTCCAGGAAATTGTACTGGATCTGGCAAAAGTCCCAGTCATAAGCGTCCACTATCCGCTTGAAATCCTCCCCTGCGCCGTGGAAGGAGAAACCTGCATTCCTGATGCGGCCGTCAGCTTTGGCTTTGTCAAGGAAATCGACAACATCCAGCTTTTCAACATTGTCCCACAGGTCACCAACGAGAGCGTGTATGAGATAATAGTCGATGTGGTCTGTTTGGAGTTTTTCAAGCTGAGCATTCAGAAACTTATTCATATCTTCCCGGCTCTCTATAAGCCACGAAGGAAGTTTTGTTGCGAGTTTCACTTTTTCCCGGTATCCGTCGGCAAGGGCACGACCCAGGAAAGGCTCGCTCTCTCCCATGTGATATGGCCATGCCGTATCAACATAGTTAACTCCCTGGTCGATCGCATAGCGTACCTGCCTGGTGGCTCTTTCTTCATCTATACTACCGTCCTCTTTCACAGGAAGGCGCATGCATCCGAATCCAAGTATCGAAAGTTCGTCTCCGTTTTTAGGCATTTTTCTGTACAGCATTTTTAGTTCTCCTAGTTTATTGAATTATTTTACTTGCTCCTGCTTGATCTTTGATTGACTGCTTATTTTTACGAGAGATCATCCGTTAATTTTTGTACTTGATTGACCGGTCATTCGCGTGTGGAGTGAAATTTTTATTTTGGGGCGAGGTCATTGTATAACGTAAGTTCGGCTGTGACTGATCAGTCAATCAACAAAATACTTAATACTATATAACTATTTGCTCACTCAATAACGACGGAATGAAAAGAGAAACTGATAAATAACTCACGGATACGACTTCTTATTGATTTCCTAACTAGCTGGGTATTTTGAGGCAAGTTTTCAATTAATTTCTAAATCCGATTAACTGATCACTCACGCAATGAGTGAAAAAATTACTTTTTAGCCAGACCTCTCCGGATAATCCGGAATCCATCCTTTCCTTTATGATCTTATTTTCATCCTGGGATGAATCTGAATCAGGGATAAAGCTCGTTACCGCTCTTCCAGCCTGATAAAACATTACAATGGTCAGTTCCTCGGAAAAATCTCTGATCTCTCCTGTTTTCTTTCCTTCATTCACAAAATGCACTAATTTCTTAGTGTTTTCTGGCACTATCTCATTTAAACAATTACAAGAAACGCTGTTAAGCAATTCATAAGAAAGCCAACAAAAGCCAAAATATACATTCGGATCAAAATCGAGGAAATTAAAAAGTTGCCTGCAAAGCAGACAAATGAGTAAGTCCTAAACTCAATGAGCTTTTTTCTCTGATGAGTTAAGCCGGAGATGGCATCTCAAATGTGTTGCCGACTCTATCACATATGTACTTATATGCACTTGCACCCGGTTTCTTTGCTATCTGGACAACTATCTGGACAATCGTCATAATGTGTCTTTCGCCTTTGTTCCTTATCTATTGTTCATGATCTCTGAATCTTAATTTTCTCTAAACCCACTGTCAAATCTGGTTATCACTTTCCCCCGTATTTTATGAAGAATTTAAGACAGATTTCCGGCAGCGATGCAGGGAGAATTCGATTTCAGGTGATAATCATGTTTCTTCTGGTCTACAAAAAGAGGATCTGCATAGATGTCAGTGGTTGAACTCACGTTTTTATAGTTGCCTGCAGAGTTATTGTAAAGGCAGTTATTTTCCAGCATAAGAGTATGCGTTTCAGGTAAATAATTGATCACTGCGTATCCTGTCCCGTCAGGGTCTTTTGTGCGTTTCCGGGTATTTACAATTATATTGTTGCGGAAAATCGTTGTGTATCCTGTACCTTGAGGTGAAAGGTCAACGGTATCACTTGTGCCTGTAGAAACCGAAGGGTACATATTGATAATAGCAGCATGGTATACGCCGTCAAATACGTTATTCTCAATGAGAGTATCGTAAAACCCACTCGTCACTATACCTCCTACCCAGTCAATAGTGGGGTTCGTACCGGTGTCGTAAAAGGTATTTTGATAAATGTGGACATTCTGTGCTTCTTTCTCAGGATATAACTCTCCATAACCTATCAGCCAGATCCCGGGTCCGTAGGTGTTATGGATAGTATTATTGTACACCTCTACATCGTTCACGGTGCCTGTTGATTTCTCTATCAGGATTCCCGGGCCGCCTGCACTCCAGTGGTAAAAGGAGTCGATCACATTATCGTGAAATTGTACGTGGTTTGAGTTCCATATTCTAAGACCGCTATTGGTCCTGCAAGTTATTGTGTTGTTCCAGGCCTCTATATTCTGGCAGCCAATGGCATAAAGGCCATCATGCCCCAATTTGTACACTTTGTTGTTGTAAAATTGAATATTGGACCCTCTCTCTACTTTTAACCCGTCTCCATGCCCGTCATGCAGGTACATATCATGAACCTGTATGTCTTTAGAGTCAAGGAAACTGATCATATTGTAATATCCATCTCCTTTCTTTTTGTCCTCATTGTTGTCATGATTTCCGTTGATCTCAAATCCTTTTATGGTGACTCCGTGTATTCCGGCACTGACCTTCTGAGTTATCAGCGGCTTTCCACTTTCCCAGCCTGCTTCGTCTTTAAGCTTAATAACGGCTGTAGAATCCCCTTCCAGGACTGTATCGCTTCCAATTAAAATGCTGTCAGAGATAACGTATGTATATGGGCCCTTTAAATGAACGGTTGAATACTGTGGATTTTCTGCAACATATGCAAGAGCTTGATTTATCTCTACCTGATCATCACTCCCATCACAGGTGAAGTTTCCGCTTCCATCGCCAGCTACATAAACAGTCTTATCCAACGGTATAAGAGAATAGTCGGATTGTATAGTATAAAGGATGAATATTCCCATTGCAATCAGGAAAATAAGAATTACAATGGAGACTCCTATTTTTTTCCTGTTTTGCCGTACGTACCTCAGATGTTTTTCATTCATTTTATCCCTTACTTTTAATTGGAAGATTCAGCCTTGAAAACCTTTTGGGCTAGGATTTTTGACCACGGCTGATGAAATAAACACGTTGATCCGATTTTGAAACACTATCGGGGATTTTATGATTAAGGTTTGCGGTAAACGACTCAAATATAATGGCTGCCTTAGAATCATCGTTCTGTAAACCTATAAATCTAAATTGAGTGGAATGATGATTTCGGTAGTTATTTGAGCTAATCCCAAAGTCAATTTTTTCTCAAGTCGATAAGAGTTCAAGGACTGCTTTTTCACGATCAGAGACTCACTTAATCCTCCCTCTTTCGAGATTTGGAGAGGCGGTTTTGAGTTTTGAGACGAGCTCATTATATACCGTGAATCCTGTTAATAACTGAGTAATCAATCATCAGAACCCTTTATATTAATCATTAACACCCTTAAAAATTATCGACTGATTACTAACGCGCAGGATGAAAAAAATTATTTTTTAGCCAGACCCCTCCGGATAATCTTTAATTTCTGTTTGCATAAGTTTACTCTTTTTCGTTGTATTTCCTGCTCCAATCAAACCGCCTTTCCCATTTCATATGCCTGTTCCATTGCTTTGCTTCCTTTGATGTCTCCAATGTTCCAGGCACCGGTTCCATAGATAATACCCTTTTCCTTTGCTCCTTCAAGGCAGGAAGTAAATCCCCTGAATCCTTCCAGTGTTCTCTCCATAGCCTGCTTACTCTCGTCGGCTGCCGCTACGATAAAATAAAAATCCTTATCGCTGATTTCTGTGTAACGGGAGCAGGTACGGTCAATTAGAGTCTTCATTTGACCATTCATCGTGTAGAAATAAACCGGTGTTGCCATTACGATCACATCTGCCGCAATCATTTTCCCCAGGACTTCAGCCATATCATCTTCTTGGGGGCAATCCTTTCCCATGCTATAACAGGTTCCGCATCCTGTGCAGTAATTGATCGTTTTGTCTCTCAAAAAGATCTTCTCCGTCTGATTACCTGCTTCTTTTGCTCCAAGCATAAACCGGTCGCACAACAGGTCGGAGTTTCCGCCTCTCCTCGGGCTGGCGGACAATACTAATATTTTTTTACTCATCGAAATTATCTCCGTATTCTGAGCTATTTTTAACTTATCAAAATAATATTTTACTTTCAGCATCCTGCTGTGGATTACCATCTGGCTCTCTTTGCACCATTAATCTACTCGGGTATTACTTCATTCAAACATCTGATTGCATTCAATGTTCTCGGATACCCGACATATGGCAATAGCTGCGTAACTGCGCTAAGCATTGTTTCTTTATCGTTCCCAACATTCAGATTGCCCTGTATATGTCCCTTTAACTGAGGCTCACATCCGCCCAGTGCCAGGATCATAGAAAACGTAAGGAGTTCTCTTGTTTTTACATCCAGACCTTTTCTGGTGTAGTAATCACCAAAGCAGTTTGCAGACAGATATTTCTGAATATGGATCTGGTTTTCAGGTGCTGCCTCGTACATTTTATCGATTATGTCGCCAAATATTTCCTTCTGCACTTCCAATCCTTTTTCAAATCGTGTTTCAGGTGAAGTTGTAGACTGGCATTCCAATGGTAGTTCAATTCCTCTGCTTTTCAGTATTTCATTGGTGGCATGGATAAAATCAAATGTCTTCGCAATCCCGACATATGGTACGGATTGATATACGATCTCCTTGACCTCGATCGGAGTTACACCGACATTAAGTGCAGCACCAAGCATTACTTTATATTCGCTTAAAGTCTGGCTTGCAATCAATGATGCTAAAATGACCATTAACCTGGTTTTTGTATCCAGATTTCCATAACTGATCACTTCATCAAAAGCAAAATTGTCAAAGATTTCTATAAGTTCCGGGTCAGTTATTTTTAGTGTTGACTTATGATCGGGAAATAATTCTTCATGGTTCTTGTTTGCTGTTTCACTGATACTCATAATTTACCTCTTTTTCAGCCCAAGCGGATATTCGGAATCCTTTTTGTTACTTCCTCATAACCCCCAGTTTATTTCGCAAACTGTCCGGTCAAGTTATCATCCATCTTTATTTTGTCGGTAATCCCGGTCCGCCCTCAAATTCAGCTGACACATCTTTTAGGTGCTCTGTTATCTTCAGATGCTGAGGGCATGCCTTTTCACATTGTTTGCAGTCTATACAATCGCTAGCCTTTCCATGAGTTGAAGTGAGGTTCAGATAGTAAACAAACTGGCTTGAAATATTATCAGTTGCAGCACGCTTTGCACTATTATACAATGCAAAGTAATCCGGTATTGCAATATTCTCAGGACACCCTGCTTCACAATATCTGCAGGTTGTGCAGGGAATCGCAGTATTTTCATTTATAATATCAATTATCTGGTTGATGATCCTGTATTCTTCCTCGTTCAGAGGTTTGAAGTCCGCCATATATGAGGTATTATCAAGGACTTGTTCCATGGTATTCATACCGCTGAGTACCATCATCACGCCTTCCTGACTGGCAGCAAATCTGATCGCCCAGGAGGCAACCGACACTTCAGGATTATATGCTTTCATCAATTCTTCCGCTTTTTCTGGAACTAATGCAAGATTTCCACCCTTGATGGGTTCCATCACAACAATTGGCTTGTTATGTTTCCTTGCAACTTCATGGCATCTTCTTGACTGGATACCGGGATTCTCCCAGTCAATGTAATTGATCTGTAACTGAACGAAATCCAGTTCTGAATGAGCAGTTAAAATTTCATCCAGCAGTTCCGGCGTGTCATGGAAAGACATACCTACGTTCTTTATTTTGCCTTCTTCCTTTTTCTTCAAAGCAAAACCGAATGTATCATATTTACATGCCTGCTCATAGGCACTCACACCAATATTGTGAAGCAGATAATAATCAAAGAATTCTACACCACAATTTTGCAGTTGCTCATTAAAAATTCTATCCTGATCTTCCACTGCTTTTAACATTCTGGGAGGAAGTTTCGTCGCAAGAGTAAATTCCTCTCTGTTATGTCTTTTTACCAAAGCTTCTCTGATAGCTTCCTCACTCTTGAATCCATGGTATGTATACGCGGTATCAAAGTAAGTAAATCCTCTTTCCAAAAATGTATCTATCAATTTGTTTAATGCTTCTGTGTTAAATGATGTCTGATCATCTTTGTCCAGAAGTGGTAACCTCATACAGCCAAAACCTAATCGTTTTGCCATTTTTACTCCCCTTGATAAATGATCCATAAATGTCCTGCGGACTTGAACAGTTCATAAGGTCATACTGATTTTATTCAACCAATCCGCAACATCTTTTTTCGCTGCACTTACACGAGAGCCATGGATAGCCAGCCCCTTCAAAAGAGTTGCTTTCGGACAAAGTTTTGCAATATCTTTTTCACTGCGGCCTAATCCGCTTCCTTCGTGTGTACAAAACGGAACAATAATTTTTCCGGAAAGATCATATTCTTCCAGGAATGTAAACACTGGCATCGGCATCGTTCCCCACCAGTTGGGATAACCCAGGAATATCACGTTATAAGAGTCCATGTTCTCCACATGGCTGGAAAGTTCAGGTCTGGCATTTTCATTCAATTCCTTTTTTGCCACGTTGGTGGTTGCAGAATAATCCCTGGGATAAGACTTTACCGTATCAATACGGAAAACATCGCCTCCTGCCATTTCCCGGATCATGTCGGCTACTACTTTTGTGTTACCTACAGGCAAATTCACGATCTTTCCACTGACATAGTTATTCCCCTCACGTGAAAAACAGGCTATCAGACATTTCCCTTCTTTTAAATTCGTCATTTTTTGCCCCTCACATTCTTTTTGTTTATTCATACTCAAAACTTTCAAATAATAATCATTCCCGAATGAAATTTGTGGAGATCCTTTCTTCCTTCATCGGGAGCTGTACGCCAGCCTTCATGCCAGCTTCCTTGCACTTCAGGAACCATGCCATATTCCGTGCAAGCACACGCATGGTCTGCAATCCTTCCAGATCTTTTTTAACATCTTCCGGCTTTGCTCCGTGAACCATATTCCAATAGCGGGAAGAAATAATGGGCATCTCCGAAATGGTGAAATACTTATTAATCTGGTCAAGTGTGGCTGTCGTTCCCGCTCTCCTTGCGGAAACAACTGCTGCCGCTGGTTTCAGGTAAAAAGACTGTCTTCCTCCCTGCAGGTCGGTATAGAAAACGCAATCCATAAAAGACGTAATCGCACCACCTGCGGCTGCATAATGCACCGGAGAGCCGAAAACAAATCCATCTGCATCCTTAGCAATGTCAAGAAAATCGTTGACACGGTCATTAAATGCACAGAGCCCTGTTTTGGCGCAGCTCTTACAGGCAGTGCACCCGGTAAGAGGCTTTTTTCCTATCCAAAAGATTTCTGTGTCAATCCCTTCTTTATTCAAAGTCTTTGCTACTTCTGAAAGAGCCGTATAGGTACAGCCTTTCTCATGCGGACTTCCGTTTACCAATAATACTTTCACTCTTATGCCTCAATTACGTCTTTAACAGTCTTTTTTAACTCTCTCTATTCTGCTACCTGCAATTTTTATTTTTGATGATGCTGTTAGCTTAAATTGTAATATTCTTCATCGGTTACGGGTTCCAGCCATTCTGCCGGGCCTGCGTTAGCATTTGTCTCAACGGAAAGATGCACAAACCAGCTGTCAGGTGCTGCTCCATGCCAGTGTTTCACATTCGGATGAATTTTTACCACATCACCGGGATTAAGTTCCTGTGCAGGCTTTCCTTCTTCCTGGTAGTAACCACGTCCACCTGTTACTAACAGAATCTGTCCGCCCGGATGCTTATGCCAGTTATTCCTGCATCCGGGTTCAAATGTTACATTGCCGATCGGACAATTAAATTCATCATCTCTCTGCACCAGCATACTAAGCCATGCTTTACCTGAAAAATACCTGCTGAACAGTTCCGGAAGTTCTTCTCCTTTAGGGAAAATTACACTTTCACTTAAGTTTGATTTGTCCATATTTTGCTTCCCCTTTGAATTTTTAATTGAGTTAAATTTCTTGAATGTCAAATATTCTTACTGAAAAGTTTACTAGCCGTGGACTGCCGTTAATGACGACAACTTTCATAATGTTCTCTCTGATTTTAGTTTCTTTAAAATTTTCTCGATATTCTTTCTTGATCGTTTCTCGATCAGTTTTTGTGAGTGACTGGTCAGTCAACAGATAAGATTTAATGATATATAAAAGTAAGCCCTACAGAGAAAGGTAGAATGTAAAAAATTGAAAAATAATTTTCCAACATGCTTGGACTTCTCCTTCGCTCAAACTGCTTTTCGCATTCATATCCCGGCTCCATGACTTTGCTTCCTCTGATATCCCCCCACATTCCAAGCATCATCTCCAGATAATGCCCTTTCAAAAATCCCACCATGGAGTTGAAGGCATGTGCAGGTCTGAATCTAATAGAACGGTTTCACCGATTTGAGGGGCAATAATGTTCACTTCTCTTATTTTTGCTTCTTCCAGCGCCCTTTCTATTGGTTCATTCCAGGCATGATTAGCCAATGTAAATGCTCCCCAATGCATCAGCATCATTGTCTTACCACCTACATCCAAATTGGCTTGGACAGATTGTTCAGGTACCATATGGATATCCGACCAGCTCGGATCATACTGGGCACCTTCAATCAAAGTGATATCAAAAGGTCCGTATTCCTTTCCTATTTCCTTAAAATGGGTGTCATATCCTCCATCTCCGCTTACATATATCCGGGTCTTGTTTCCCAGAATGACCCATCCGCCCCATAGAGTAGTATCGATACTAAACGGATCTCTTCCGGAGAAATGTCTGGCTGGTATCAAAGCAACGGTTAAGCCCTGATACTCCGCTTCTTCCCACCAGTTGAGTTCGGTGATCTTTTCCTCCGGAATACCCCATCGAACCAGATGAGCACTAACCCCAAGAGGAACGAAGAAATGTGATACTTTGCTGTTTAGCTTTACAATAGACTGATAATCCAGGTGATCATAATGGTCATGTGTAATAAAAACTGCATCAATAGGCGGCATTTCATCAACAAGATGCAGCATAATATCTTCACTATATTCGTATCTTTTAATTCCCACAAATGAAACCGGTGAGGCAATAGGACTCAGCATAGGGTCTATCAATAACTTTTTATTATCAATGCTAAGCAAAAAAGCAGAGTGTCCGAACCAGGTCAAACTATCATTTTCACTTTTAATTTTGTTCCAGTCAATGGCAGAAACAGAAATTGGACCGGTCGGATTGCGGTCTTTAGCCTCTGAAGCAGGATCCTCATTCGTTGATGAAACATCTGAAGAATTTATAACCAACTCTGCAGGGCCCTCATTAGTAAATTTCCCATCAACATAATTATCAAAATGTTGATACATTTCTTTTTGTTCTGTCGTTGGCTTTCCACCGAAAGCTGGGTCTATGTTTATAAGCAGGGTTATAATAGTGGAAAAAATACCTATCAAAACCGGTATCTAAGGAATCAGGTAGAGGAGCAGCATCTGCAGCCCAGTTTGCCTTAGTAGAATCTTGATATACCAAATTGACACCTGCACGGATTAAATCTTTATGTGGGTTTGTCCCCCACTTAACACTTTGCTGATCTGCCCAATAAGTTTCTTCAATGTACTCAGTTACCGCATCTCCTATTTTTTGAATCACCGGACAGTCTTCTTCCGTGATTTTGTCTGGAACACGACTCCAGATATCTTTCAATTCTTTTTTCATTTCTTTTTTCTCAGCTTTTGATACTGATAAATTGTCAATATATCCTAAAACAACCTTTTTAGTCTCATCATCGGCAGTAACCAGACCTATATAAGGGGCATTCTGAATAGTGTCCGGCATGTTCCTGACACGAGCTACTTCAGCTTCTATTTCTTTCACCTTTTCAGGAGTCAGACCTTCAATTCCATAAGTTTCAATCTCATTGTCAGAAGAATTGTTTGCATTTACACTTTCGGTCGTTGCACTCGCAGCAGGCACAAACACCATGGTCACAAGCAGTGTTGCCAAAATAAGTATTCCGAGTTCAAATTTTATCTTAACCATTTATTTTTACTCCTAAGTTATTTTTACCTTAGGAGGCAGGATCAGGCAAGCTTAAATACAGACAAAGCTAACATAATCATTGCCTCTTATGGCAGATTTATGGAGTTCAGGTGTACCGGAAAATACTTCCAAACTCCATAAACTGGTTTTTATTGGCTCTTTAAATATTTTATGGCCAAATCGTTTAACAATTCGATTTTATAACTAATTTGGAGCTTATATGTTACTTATTAGTCATTCATTGTTAGATGGTTTGGCCAGAAAATATAGATATGAGCATACCGCCGTAACTCAAAATCCAACTGTGGTACTAAAAAGAGAACTTTTCCTAAATATTAGTGGGAGAAAATTTATATTAATATTCCACTACGTATGCAGAATGTAAGAGATCATTATAAATAGAGCATAATAGTTGGGGCGTTACACTTCAAGAAAACACACATAAAATTCTACGAATAAAATGTGAAAAAATTCTTCTCCAGGAGACGCTAAAACAGTGGTTTATTCCAGGACAATGTCATAGATGTCTAAAAGGGAGAGAACTTCAGGAAGAGAAAATACTGTCTTTTTTAGGAAATTGTTTTTGGATTTATAGTATAATTTTTTGCATTCTTGAACGAGGTAAAGCTAAGGTTCGAATTTTTAAAGAGACTGTTCTTAAGATCTGAATTTTCAAAATTCGCATTTGTAAGATTAGTATTCACAAAATCACAGTCATATATCTGGCAATTGGTAAAATCCGTATTTTCTAAATTCATATCGGAAAATACTGACAGGGAAAGAAAAGAATTTTCAAATCCAAAAGCGAGTATAAAAGTATTGCATTTTGAAAAATCCAATCCCAGAATTTTGCAGCTCTTGAATCTTATATTCTGAAATTTTGTGTTATCCAGATCAACGTTTGATAAGTTGCAGTTTTCAAAATCACAATCAATAAACCTTGAATTTTTGAAAGATACGTATGTAAAATCGATATCTATAAAGGTTTCTGCTTCAAACTCTTCGTTCTGGCATTCCACGATTTAGAGGTATTGTTTCTGACTTATATGATTTTTTCGACTTTTTACTATTTAGAGTGGGTAACTTACATTCATCTATCGAATGTCGAAGTAGCAAATCTAAAATTTAGAAGCACCTATAGTTGAAAATCAAATTCAAGCTTGATGTTTCTCTTTTTGGAGTAACACTTTTAAACTGAGCAATTAGCTCGCTGTTTTCCTTAAACTCGGCTACCTTTTGAATTCGCAACACATCACAGCAAATTCCAACCCCATTGTCAGAAATCTATAAAGGCACCAGAGCGAGAAACAACGATAGAAATTCAGGGAGTTTGGCAAGCAATAGAAATCAAGCAATAGGAATCAAGTATATAGGAGAATATAGAGTAAACCAAAACCCCCTTATTTCCAGTGGAGTTTACTGAAATAACTTTAATTCAATATATTCAAAAGCTAAAGTGCTGTATCCTGAAATGGTTTCGCAGATCCAAAACCGTTTGAAAGTTCAATACAAAGTATAACAGCAGGCTATGCGAAAGGTTAAACGCTGAGTAAATTCCATTCCATTTTGGTACTGTGGAATGATCATGTAAAAGAAACAAATTCAATACTCCCTCTTCCCGAATATGGCAGAACCCACACGTACCATCGTGGCTCCTTCCTCGATGGCGATCCTGTAGTCGCCGGACATGCCCATAGATAGTGTCCTGATATCGATGTTGTCCCGGTTTTCCTGCTTCATTTCATCAAAAAGGGCCTTCATCTTTCTGAAATAGGGACGGGTTTGTTCAGGGGGTACGAAAGGAGGGATGCACATGAGACCTTCCACCCGGACATTCCTTAAAGAGCGGACCTCTGTTATTGCGTTTTTTATCTCATCAGGTCCGAATCCGTATTTTTGTGGCTCGTTGCCGATGTTAACCTGGAGATAGACTTTCTGTACTTTGTCGATATCCCTGGCTTTCCTGTCAATATTCCTTATGACCTTCAGGGAGTCAATTGACTGAATAACATCAAATAGATGTACGGCTTTTTTGACTTTATTTGTCTGTAGATGGCCTATAAGGTGTGTCTCACAGGTCAGTATATCATCACGTTTATCCTCGTGCTCCTGAACCCGGTTCTCTCCAATGATAGTGGCCCCGGCCCGAATGGCTTCGTTTATCCTTTCAGGTTCGATCGTCTTGGTGACACAAACCAGTGTTGTGCTTCCAATCTCCTCAAGGGTTAACTTTGTATTTTCATAGACTGGCATTGATGTCCCTAAACTGTTTTTATTCAAAGGTAGTTGTATTTAAAAGATTCCAATTGTGGCTTTATGGAGCGAGAATATAATCATATTAAAAATGAAAATAAACTGATAAACATTTCAAATACGCAATTCCTATAATAATGATATTATCGCTTATGATATTATAATACGACCTAATTTACAATGGTTGATCACTCTGGAAAGTAACAACAGCGGTGAACGAGGTTAAACGATGTTACATGAAGATTTCACCAGACAACATCGCATGCTGGGACGAGTTGCAGCCTTTGCCGTTTTCTTCCTCCTGATAGCATATGCAGTTACGCTGGTTCTTGGATTTCTCTCACTCAAGTCGCCTCAGGACCAGATAGGGGATCCTTATTTCTCCATATTGGAATTGCTTATCGTCGTTGTAGCGCCATTGATGATCATTGTCATGATTGCGGTTCATGCTTATGCCTCTCCCGAGACCAGAGTGTATAGTCTTACTGCGCTTGCATTTATGATCATTATGGCGAGTATTACCTGTACTGTTCACTTCGTTATCCTTACCGTAAGTCGGCAGATCGAGTCTGCAGGATTCCCGTGGACTTCGCTGTTCTTTTCCTTCAAGTGGCCATCCGTAGCTTATACAATGGACATACTCGCATGGGACTTTTTCTTTGCCCTCTCAATGCTCTTTGCAGCACCTGTATTCAAGGTAGGACGGCTTGAGAAAACTGTCCGGATTCTTATGATTGTCAGCGGTTTACTGAGTCTTGCGGGGTTAATCGGTGTGCCACTTGCAAACATGAATGTCCGAAATATAGGAATCCTGGGCTACGCCGGGGTTTCTGTGGTTGTGTTTTTACTGCTGGGAGTAATTTTCGGACGTACCGAGAAATACTGATCGGTTTACAGGTTCGGAACCGAATAAACTCAAAATTTTTTATATTAATATCTGTGGTTCTTGCAGAGTCTTGCGAAATTACTCTATCCTGTAGACGCATTTGCAATCTTCCATCATATGAAATTTAATTATGAATACCGAAGGCACACAGTTAATCAAAAAATCGAGAACAAAAGCTTACGAAGAGCGGCAAACTATAAAAGAGAAACTATGCCCTGATCTGATGAGTTCAAAAATGGAAACTAAATAATTTAACAAATTATAAATATTGTATTATACTAAAATAATAGTGAAAGCCATCTGTAATAAACTGGATTTTGATCAGGGGGATTTGGTAAAAGAATATGACCGAAGAGTATTACAGCCGTACAGCTGAGCCTTCAAGCCTGTCGGCAAAACCCCACGAAGGTTTGGAGGACCTCGTTAACGAACTTCCCCTTGGCATACTTTCATGTGACAGAGAAGGGAACATTACCGCACTGAACGATTTTCTGCTGAACTTACTTGGGTTCCCTTCCGCGGATTTCACAAAAAAACTTAATATATTGACCTTTCCGCCTCTGGTTGAATGCGGCATATCTGCTACTGTTGAAAAGACGCTTAAGACAGACAAGAACTCTTCGATAGAAACGCTTTGTCGATCGGTCTCGGATAAGGAACTTTTTCTGAGTTTCAAGGCCTTTCCCCGAAAGGACGAGAATGGATTTGTTTACGGATGCCACGCTATTATTGAAGACCTTACTGCTAAAAAAAGAGAAAGGGACGAACGTGAACAAAGTAAACTCAGGGACGAACTGATATCACAGATATCTGATCGTTTTATAAATAGTAACTTTAAAGATATTGACAGGGACATCAATAAAACCTTGAAGGACCTGGCAGATTTCACAGGTGCGGATCGTGCAACTGTGTTCAGTATTACTGAAAAAGCAGGATATGTCATCAAAACACACGAATGGCGTGCAGATGCCGTAATCTCCAGAATACCACTCAACGAGAAATGGGATGTGAAAAAGCTTGTATTTGAAAAATTTAGGAATTTACAAATTTTCAATGTCCCTGATGTTGATAAAATCCCGGAAGAAAAAGAGCATGTAAAAAAGATGCTGCAGGACCTCGAGATTAAATCCATTGCGATGATACTTCTCTCACGTCACGGTGTTTTCAAAGGCTTCCTCGGAGTCGATTCAAAAAGTAAAAGACATAACTGGGATGATAAGGAACTCTATGTTCTGAAGATTGCCGGAAGTATGATAGCAAACATCCTCGAACGCAAAAATACGGAAGCCATGTTCCTTAAAAAGGAAAAGGAATATGAAGAGGTTGTTAACTCCCTTGATGCAATAATCTGGAAAGCTACCTTTGACGGAGAAGGAAATGTACTGAGTACCTATATTTCCAAACCTGTGGATAAAGTACTGGGACTCCCGGATGGCACCATAGGAAATGACTGGAATAAGTTTTTTGCGCACATCCATCCGGAAGACATGGCGAAAGTGAGAGAGGCATTTGAACAGTCTATTAAACAACCTGATATTCCACAGGGAATAGATTACAGACTGGTCTCCGATAAAGGTAAACCCATCTGGATAAATACCATAGGGTCCTCCCATAACCTGAATGATGGGACCTTTCTCGCCTATGGAACATCAGTGAACGTCACCGAGAGAAAAATGGCTGAGGAAGAAGTCGTTCGAAGCGAGAAACGATACAGATCCCTGATAGAACAATTAAGTGACGCTGTTTTTATAAACAATCTCAAAGGACAGATACTGGAAGTAAACGACAGTGCCTCCAAAATGCTCGGATATTCAAAGGAAGAATTACAAAAAATGAATGTTTGCGACCTGTTAATTCCGGAACGTCGGAAAAACGGACCGGAAGTGATGAAAAAACTGGAAGTTGAAGGGGCTGTACGGGGGGATACAGGATATCTCACTGCAAACGGGGATATTATAGATGTAGAGGTAAATGCCAGACTCCTTGAAGGGTATCGTGACATAGCCCAGGCAGTTGTCAGAGATATTACACAGCGTAAACGGACAGAGAATAAACTGCGCGAAAGCGAGGCTCTTTTAAGTGAAGTAGGCCGAATTGCCAAAATTGGCGGATGGGAGCTTGATGTAGTGTCCGGAATAGTCACATGGACACCTGAAGTTGCAAGGATTCATGGAAAAGATGAATTTGCCAATCCAGACGAGCATGAATTGAGTAGTCGCCCCCCCGACTCGGGAGAGATCTTTAAAAAATCAATTAAAGATGCTGTGGAAAAAGGTGAATCATACGATCACGAACTGGAACTTATCTCGGCAAAAGGCAAACATAAATGGATCAGGACGATTGGCCGCCCGGTAATAAAAGATGGAAAAGTCGTAAAATTAATCGGTACACTGCAGGACGTCACTGAGCGCAGAGAAGTCCAGGAAGAACTGAAACGCAACGAGGAAAGATACAGAGCACTTTTCGAACAGTCAAATGACGCCATATTCCTGAATCGGCTTGATGGCCGGATAGTGGACGTAAATGAGAAAGCATGTGAGATGTTTGGGTACACAAAGGAAAGGCTGCAGACTATGAACGTGGTAGATCTCCTGGCTCCCGACCATAGAGATGCCGGTACTCTGGGAATGAAAAAATTCAGGAAAAAGAGGTTTGTCCATACCGATACAGTGTACATAAAGGCAAATGGTGAAACCTTCGATGTGGAAGTCAGTGCCAAGGTACTTGAGGGATACCGGGACCTTGCCCTTGCTATAGTGAGAGATATCAGTGAGCAGAAGAAAGCAAAAGAAAAGATAGCAAGAAGTGAGACGAAATACAGGAGCCTTTTTGAAAAATCGAATGACGCCATAATAATCCATGACTTTAACGGAAGGATACTCGAAGCGAACAAAATGACCTGTGAAGTATTCGGGTATAGTGAAGACGAACTGAAACGAAAATCAATATTTGAACTGATTTCGCCGGAAGAGAGGAAAGCAGTCCGATCCGAAATAATGAAAGTAAGGACAACAGGTTCCACGCGTAAGGAAGCCAGAATGATACGATCGGACGGAACTTTAATCTTCATGGACATTAGCGCTTCACTCGTCCGGACACAACATAACAGCATCCAGGCAGTGGGAAGGGACATCAGCGACCGCATACGGGCGGAAGCAGCCATGCTCAATGCCAGGATAGAAGCAGAAACTGCCAGCCGTACAAAGAGTGAGTTCCTCACCAACATGAGCCATGAACTGAGGACGCCTCTGAACTCTATTATCGGTTTTTCGGATATCCTGATTGAGAGAATTTTTGGAGAACTCAACGGAAAACAGCTGAAGTACGTTAACAACATCTCTGCAAGCGGAAAACACCTTCTGGGACTTATAAATGATATTCTTGACCTCTCCAAAGTGGAAGCCGGAAAAATGGAACTTCACTACAGTGAGTTTTCGGTAGACTCGGTTTTCGAAGAAGTGAACTCCACGCTTTCCCCCATTGCCCAGGCCAAGTCCCTTGGAATTGACTTTAAAATAGAGCAGGGCTCAGGCTATATTCAGGCTGATAGAAGCCGTTTGATCCAGATCCTCTACAATCTTGTAAGCAATGCGATCAAGTTTACCCCGGAAGGAGGCAAAATCTCGGTCTATTGTAAAAAGGACGGGAACAGGGCTATTTTTTCCGTTACGGATACGGGAATCGGGATTTCTCCTGAGGACCAGAAAATCCTTTTCCAGCCCTTTACTCAGATCGATTCCTCATGCGCCAGGCAGTACTGCGGAACAGGGCTCGGGCTTGCTTTAGTGAAGGAACTCGTGAAACTTCACAACGGGACTGTCAGGGTTGAAAGTGAAGTTGGAAAGGGAAGCAGCTTCACATTTGAATTACCGGTAGATAATGAAGAGAACATCATCAAATTGGAATTTTGATTAAAATATCCATCACCTTCAAGCCCGAATAAATGTCATATAGACAAATCCAACAGTCATCAGCAGGAAAATATGCAATCTCTGGTTTTGCTTTTTGCTTCTTAATCTTAGATATTCTGAAGACTTCGGCTCTGTTAGAATAAACATGATTAACTCATGTTTCCGGATTTCGGAACCAGATAGTGAATTCCGTTCCTGTATCCCTTTTGAGTTCTATATAACCATCTATCTGCTCAACAAGCAGGTTTACAAGCTGAAGTCCGAGAGAATCCGTATTTGGAAACTCTATTTCTTCTGGAATGCCTTTTCCGTTATCCGCTACGGTGAGTATGAAATGCAAGTTATTTTTACCTGTACAGGAAGGGCAAGGACCGGGGAGATCATCGTTTGCGGCAAAACTTTCTTTTTTGCAGAAACCGATACGGATTTCGCCTACATTTTCGGCGGAGAAGGCATGCTTCAGGGAATTTGAGACGAGCTCGTTTACAATAATGCCAAGAGGTATTGCGATATCCATATCGAGATGAATCCTCTCAAGGTCCAGCTTCAAGCTGATACCGCTATTTCCAAGATTATACGAGTCAAAAAGATCTGCAGCCAGTTTCCGAAGATAAGCTGCAAAATCAAGTGTGTCCAGCTCTTTTCCTTTATAGAGTTCTTCGTGAATCAGGGCCATCGAAGTCACACGATTTTGGCTTTCCCTGAAAGATTCAAGCATTTTTACGTCACTGAATTTTTCAGCTTCGAGGCTGAGGAGAGATGAGATTACCTGCAGGTTATTCTTGATCCTGTGGTGGATTTCTTTTATGTGGGTTTCCTGCATTTTTTCCAGGGCTTCCTCAGCTTTTTTACGTTCTGTAATGTCCTGAACTGTCCCTCTCATTTTAAAAGGGTTATTTTCTTCGTTAAAAATGACTTCACCCTGTGCATGGACCACACGTTCTGTTCCGTCAGCTGAAATTATCCTGTAGTCAATTTCATAAGGTTCTCCATTTAAAGCTCTTTTAACGGCATTATTCATATAGTCCCGATCGTCAGGGTGTATGTAATTCAAAGCTTCGCTGTAAGGTAAGCCGAATTTTCGGGGTGTAAGCCCAAAAATTCGATACAATTCATCAGACCAGTAAGACCTGTTAGTTAAAGTGTCCCAGTTCCAATTTCCGATATGAGCCATTCTTTGAGCTTCGGAAAGACTTTTTTCACTCTCTTTCAACGAGTTGTAGGCTCTCTCAAGCTGCCCTGTGCGCTCCTCAACCAGTTTTTCCAGGTTGCCATGGGCTTTTTTTAGGGCTTTTTCTGCCTTTTTAAGTTCTGTGACATCACGTGCCGAAGCAAAGACCCCAATGACCTTACCGGATTCGTCCTTATAAACTGAGGCATTATACAAAACAGGAGTTACATACCCATCTTTATGCTGAATCTCAAGAGGATAATCCCGTACCAATCCTTCCTGGAACACCCGCTGATAACCCTCTTTGGCTTTTTCAGGCTCGGTGAAATAGTCTGAAAAATCGGTACCTATGAGTTCATCGCGAGAATAGCCGGTAGCTATTTCGGTGGAATTATTGACGTCGGTTATTTTCCCGTCTGACCCGATGGTTACAAGAGGGTCCAGACTGGCTTCAATCAAACTGCGATTATAAATATTTGATAACCTGAGAGCTTCTTCTGCTCTTTTGCGCTCGGTGATGTCCTGCGTTATACCAAAGCCGGCGATCAGCGATCCGCCCCTGTCAAATTCAAGATAAGCTTTTTCACGTACCCACTTTACCTTATCGTCCGCGATAATGCGGTGCTCGATGTCGTATGGTTTGCCCTCCATCCCCGCCTTCCATTCCCTATCGACATATTCCCTGTCACCCGGATGGATCGTTGAAAGAAAAGTTTCATAGGTCAGAGGGATACCTTTCGGGATGCCAAAAATACGGTGATTTTCATCGGACCATGTCAATACATTATTACACAAATCCAGGCGCCAGCTTCCGATATTCCCCACTGCCTGGGCGCGATCGAGATCCTCCCTGATCTCCTGCAGCACATTTACCAGGACTTCGCGTTCCTCCAGCGACTGAGCCAGCTTGATATTACTGTAGCCTAGTTGTGAGAGCATGTTGGCAAATGTCATAAAAAAGGCCATACCTGTGTCCACAGCTTCCCTGCTTAACTTTGGAACTTTTTCAAGCGCTGCTATGTATTCTTCCTCGTTGAAGCCGTATTTCCTGGCCTGGACCCGGAAAAGCTCATAGTCCAGAGGTTCGTCATCAAAAAAGAACTGCCCTGCGAAGACATAGCCGACATGCTGGTCCCCCACCATGATGGGAGTCACTGCATCCCACATATTGTTCTTGCACCTGTAGAACTTAAACTCGCCAGGGGCAACACCTGAGGATAGATTTATATCGCTTTCTACACAGTGCCTGCAGGTTACGGGATGAGCCCTGTGGAATTTGGTACAGATATCCTGCCATCCGGCGCCTGCCAGAACATTGCCTTTGAGGTCGTTTAAGCCTATGGGAATATGAGTAAGTTTATAGAAATTATCCAGCAGAGGCTGGATAGCCTGTACATCAATAATCTCGGCCAGTTCCAAGTTCTCTACCGCCCGAGCAGGCAAGAGACCTTTCTCCAGCTTTAGCCCAAAATGTCGTTCATTCTGGCTCAGAACGTCGTCTACTCGCTTTTTATCTATACCGGAATTTTGCAGGTTTTTCCTCATTTCATACCTTCCCCGACCGGAGAAAATTCATTTCGTTTTTCACTTCAAATAGGACAGGCCCGGTCATCTGTTTCCCAGGAAAATCATACCTGCTTGCGATTGACACCGTAATTATATATAAATTTTTATATAACGGGGACCATATTAAATTTGTAAGGCAATTGCTGAATTTAAAATTATTGCATAAGTGGTATATGTTTTCGATGAATTATACTGAAAAACAGGAACTTCCTTTGTTCAGGTTTGAAGGTATGGATAGAAGGTAAAGTTTTGTGAATAAAATTAAATCCTCTGACGTACCACTCAAAAAAGGTTATCATTCACCATTGTTTTCTAAAAAGGTTATCATTCACCATTGTTTTCTAAAAAGGGTATCATTCACCATTGTTTCCTAAAAAGGGTATCATTCACCGTTTTTTCTAAAGAAATTATCATTCACCGTTGTTTTTTTAAAAATAAGATAGTAGTGGAAGTAGTTATCGAATTAGATCAATAACTCTCCAATACCTGACTGTAATTCACTCCATTTAATTATCTTCTGCCAACTTTATGCAAAAAAATACAGATTAGGCAGAGAACTCCGCTGACTATCCCAAATCCCGGAGCTTTTGCACCCTCTCCCTCCTCAGAGGTCTGCCCGGTTTCTGATTCCATACTTTTCAAACCTTCATCTGCGAGTCGAGTTTCCTGTTCTGGCCCCGACTCTATTTCATTTTCTTCGGATAGTCCTTTTGTCGTTCCTGTTATTGCAAAGGAAGAAAATCCGGGAAGGTCAGCTGTGAAATACAGGAATTCATCGTCTTTTCCCGAGAGGTTGGCTGGCAGCTGTTCCCATTTATTATCATTGTACCTGTTGAGGACAATGGAAGTCTGGTCTATCTTTTTATCCTGAAGCCAGGCTTTTTCAACCTTGAAACCGATGACAGGATTTTCTATGTTCTTTTCAGTTGCAAACCCGCTGTTTCCAACCCAGACATTAAAGGACCTGTAGACCTCGCCTTCAGGCAGTTCGGAAACGAGCGCAGACTTATTTTTTAGCTGCTCGACAATTGTTGTGGTCTTTCCGGCAGTCTTTTTTGAATCGAAACTTACATACATAACACAGGTTGCATTCTTCGCAAAATCAAATTTTACAGCCTTGCCATTGGTTATATAAGCCTGTGAAAGTTCTTTGGTCTCAACGTTTTTTGCAGGTTCGGGGGAACCTCCACCGCCGCCACCGCCGCTGCTGCTTCCACCACTGCTCTTTTTCTCTACATCTATAGTTGCAGTTTCTGTATTCGTGCCGTTTGCATTGCTAACGGTCAGTTTGGTGGTGTAGGTTCCTCTGGAAGTATACGTGTAAACGAAGCTTGCCTCGTTAGAGTCTTCGACTCCGTCATTGTTTACATCCCAGCTCCTTGAGGTCACATTCTGTGAAAGGTCGGTAAAGAGGACTGTAAGGGGGTAGTAACCGCTGGTTTTATTCACTGTAAAAGCTGCTACGGGAAGATTTTTAGTTTCATTTTCACTTTCGTTTTCGTTTTCATTTTCATTTTCATTTTCGTTTTCATTTTCGTTTTCATTTTCGTTTTCATTTTCTTCTTCCTCTTCCTCTTTTTCCAGCACGGTTATCTCAGCAGTTTTTGAATCTGTGCCATTAGGGTTGATTGCTGTCAGGTTAACGGTATAGGTTCCTGCAAGGGAATATGAATGGATCGGGTTCTTTTCGGTTGAAGTAGTTCCGTCTCCAAAGTTCCAGCTCCTTGATGTTGCATTTTCCGAAAGATCGGTAAAGAGGACAGAAAGAGGGGCATTCCCAGTTGTAACGTTCATGTTGAAGTTTGCGACGGGATACACCGGAGCAGGCTCTACTCTGGGAGTTACAAGGGGGAAGTAATCAACAACAATGTCAGAGGTTGTTGTAGCTTCGCTACGACCTTTTAAAAAAAACTCAATGTTGTACGGCTCCTCAGCTATTCCATCGCCGTCAGTGTCGAGATGGGTTTCGGAAAAACCTGTCCCGTTGGGAGTTGCCCAATAGTTGCCACCTATGTATGAGCCTCCAATGATATTCGTTCCCCGTATAGGAGCGCTTTTATTCCATTGATTCACCTGAGGATATTGATACACATAAGTATCTTGATGCAGCTTGACATTCACGGTATTGTTGAATACGTTGTTGTAAACTTCATTAACTCGTGTCTCCAACATCAGAGTGAGACCTACATCACATCCCTGGATCTTGTTCCCGGAAATTTCGCCAATATCTTGCAGCGCACCACCACCGGGAGCGATTACGATTCCATAGTCGGCATCGTAGATCTCGTTTCCAATTATTTTCTGACTTCCGTCTCCTCCGTAACTGAGAACAATCCCCCCGCCATGGAATACATTATACTCAACAACATCGCCAGGACCGTTTAACCCTCCGTATTCCATGGCGCTCAGGTAGACCCCGCAGTTATAAAAACGGTTGTCAGAGATGACATTCCCATCACTATCATGCCCTTCTATCCTGATCCCGTCTTTCACTATTGAAAATCCCTTTATGGTTTCGAATTCATTCCCCACATCAGGGATGCCATAATTATCGAACCCGTCAACTTCTGGATATCCCTTCCCTATAAACGTTAAATTTGAAGAACTCATGTTCACGGTTTCCCTGTACGTCCCGGGCTGCACTATGATAGTATCTCCGTAACTTGAATTGTCCACAGCAGCCTGTATTGTCGTATAATCTGCGGACCCGTCATCGTCCACGTAAACTGTTGCAGCTGATGCACTTCCTCCTGCAGACAGATAAAGTACAAGAATTACCGCAAATAAAAGGCTGCTATTTCTTTTTGCTTGCCACACAATAAACCCCTCAAAATATATTTTTGCGTTTCATTTCAATTAATATTACAAATTCTCGTTTCCGGTTCTTGTAACATGCTCCATTCTGAAAGCGGTGTTGCTTTTATAATATATTTCCAAAGTCGCCAACGCACGGAGCCAGAATCTTTGATTTTAAAACGTATTACTTTTTAGAGGATTAGTACTGTTATATAATATTAACGAAATACTCTCTTATTATTTCAATAAGTATTCCCATTTTTCTTAAGGGAGATGTTTCTCAATGGACAGCTCTCAATCCAAAGCGCCATACATTTTCAAAAATAATCTCAAGTCATCCGGGTATTCGGTTGAAATCAGGGGAGAAAAATTGGAGGAGAAAATATGCCCGGGAAGACAGGCCGGAAGAGAAAAAAGCATAGACTCTGAGAAGCTCCGAAAAACTACAATTCTTACTCAAAAAATTGCATTTTAAGCCGAGTTACGCTTTGAACTGGGAGTACAGGATTACTCAAATATAATGAAGTTAATGTTTATTAAAACTAGATTGGAAATATAAAGAGGATGGACAACATTTATTATCCTCGTAAACAAATGATACCGTACATAAATAGGGGGATAAAAAAGATGGGCGTAGAAGAGACCATTAAAGAAATTGCAGGTGAACTTGAAAGAATCGCAACCACGAAAACTGTCGTAGGAGATCCTATTACAGCTGCCGGGAAAACAATCATTCCTGTTTCCAAACTCACAATGGGTTTCGGAGGCGGAGGCGGAGAAGGCAAAAAGGAGAACGAATCCGGATATGGAGGAGGTGGCGGCGCAGGTGCGAAGATCGAGCCTGTTGCTTTTATCATGCTTTCCGAAGATGATGCAAAAATCTTCCGGATCTCTGAGAAAAACGATGTAGGGACAATCCTCAGTTCCCTTCAGGAGGTTGTGCCTGACATTCTGGAGAAGATCAAAGGCAAGACCGGCAAACATAAAAAAGAAGAAGAAGGCCCGGAAGTCATCAAAACGGAAGTTAAAGAGCATGTGGAACCCGAAGAAAAAGGGGGATGTTTCCAGTAAATCCCTTCGGGTTAAACCTTTTTAAGGGATTTTCCAGGAACCGGAACTAACGGTTAGGGGCTTCGGGATAGTCAGGAGCTATCTTTCCCTCTCAATTTGTTTAGCATGCTTGCCATTTATCTCATCCTTCTGGTTTTTCTGCTTCTTTTATTCGTACTTTTTACAGCAATAGTCCTCACTTTCAAGCTCAATATTCTGAGTGTGGAAGAAAAGAAAGAATTGGGAGGCATATTTACTGTAAAATGGCTGCTTTTTTCCTATACCTTTTCAATCAAAGAGCCCGGGGAAAAAGAATACCCACCTGAAGGGCCAGAGCCGGATGAAGCCGAGCAGAAAAAAGAAATAGAGGAAATAATAGTGGAAGCAGGTACTCCACAGGACAAAAAAAAGTATGAGCAGGCTGAAAGCAGAAAAGAAGACCTCCTAAAAGCAGAACTCAAGATGCAGATGGAAAAAGACAGGGAACTCGGAGAAAAGAGACCTGAAGAGCAAAAAGTAATTCTTGAGGATAAAGAGAAAATTACGATTAAAGAACAGGCTGAGGGCAAAGAGAAAAGAGGAATATTTGCCCGGATAAGAAGGAAAAAAAGAGCTGTTCCGGAAGGTGAGGTTGAGGCAAAGAAAGGAATGAGCACCAGAGAAAAACTTCACTGGGGCCTGGAAGCTTACAAAGCCCTTCGAAAACCTCTGTTCCGGCTATTTTCCGATATGCTTAACGCAATAAAAATCAAAAACCTGAAAGCTAACCTCACTTTCGGGCTTTCCGATCCCGCAGATACGGGGATGCTTTGCGGGTTTATACATGCACTTCTGGGAACGGTTTACAGCCGCTGCCGGAACTGCAGCTTTTCTGTATGTCCCGTATTTATGGAGACGCTACTGGATTTCCGGGGGAGTGCGGAGATCCGTATAAAAATATATTCGCTGATTTTCCCATTCATTAAATTTATATTTAACTGGAAAACTTTATCTTTCACTTATTCGATTGTTAAGGAAAAACTTCGGGGTAGTTCGAAGATAAACTCCTAAGCTTTATGAATAAGCAATGAGGATACAGATGAACATGATTAATGTAGTGTCTCCATCCAGACTGCATCTTACCCTTATCGATCTCAATGCGGAGATCGGCAGGGTCGATGGAGGGGTAGGGATTACTCTCGAGTCACCCGGCCTGGAAATTTCGGCAACTGAAGCGGATGCTGTCGAAGTTGTAGGGGATTCTCTTCTCGCAGGCAGGATGAAAAAGGCGGCAAAAGTTCTGCTTCCGGAAGGGAAAGGTATCAGGATACATATTAAAAGGGACCTCCCCGATCATGTAGGGCTCGGCTCCGGGACCCAGGCTGCACTCTCGGCAGCAGCTGCCGTAAATGAAATTTACGGGCTTGGAAAAAGTGTCCGGGAACTCGCGGTTGCCGTAGGTAGAGGCGGGACTTCCGGAATAGGGGTTGCTGCTTTTGAAAATGGAGGTTTTATCCTGGATGGTGGGCATAAGTTCAGGGATAAAGGGGCATTTTCTCCGTCGGCTGCCAGCCATATGCCTCCGGGCCCCGTGCTTTTCAGGAGAGACTTCCCCGACTGGCATATCGTCCTTGCAATTCCCAATACCAAAGGAGTCCATGACGCTGAAGAAATCGATATCTTCAAAAAGGTCTGTCCCGTCCCTCTCAGGGAAGTCCAGGAAATCTCTCATGTGATTCTCATGCAGATGCTCCCTGCGATAATCGAGGAGGACCTGGAAAGTTTCGGCAGGGCAATCAACCATTTCCAGACTGTGGGCTTTAAAAAACGGGAAGTAGAACTTCAGCCCGAAACCGTGCTCAAGGCCATGAAGTATATGCAGGACAACGGAGCCAGCGGTTCGGGGGTCAGCTCTTTCGGGCCTGTGGTTTACGGGATTGTAGGAAGTCCGGGTGAAGGCAAAAAGCTCCAGAAAGAAGTCCAGCGTATGCTTGACGAATCTCTCGGCGGAGAAGTAATGCTTACAAAAGCAAAGAACCGGGGTGCGGATATCTTCGGAGGCTCCGATTGAAAATCAGCACCTGGTTTGGAGGTCTTGAGGTCGGCAGTAGCGGAGAAATTCTTGCCTCCGATCTTTTCCCCAAAGACATAAGAGAGCTTGCGCTCCGTTCCCTTTCTTTGAGGAGCAGCCGGGAGAACCTTCCTCCCGAAGGTTTTGACCTGAAAGCCGCAGCCTTTGAGTGCGGCTTTGTTACCTCCTTTTCTGAGTATTATTCCATTTTACATGAAGTCACGCTGGAAGCCGCAAAAATCCAGGTCTCAGAGGCTCTTACCCCTGATCAGCGCATAGTCCAGGCAGTAGAAGCCCTGGATGACATCAATGAAACCACCAATTCCCTTTCGGAAAGGCTTTTTGAGTGGTATGGGGGCTATTTCCCCGAAAGCGGGCTTTCAGGAGAAGCTCTTGCACTTTTTATCATAAAATACGGCTCCCGGGAAAATGTTTCTCCTGATGACCCGCTTTACTTAAAAGCCAGGAACTCCATGGGGGCAAAACTCGAAACAGCAGATGAAACGCTTCTTAAGGGTTTTGCAGAAAGCGTATGCAGTCTCTATTCCCGGCGGAAGCAGCTCGAAGCTTACATCGAGAGCAGTATGGAAGCCCTTGCCCCCAATCTGACCATGATTGCGGGCCCTATGCTCGGGGCAAGGCTCATAAGCATTGCAGGCAGTCTTGAAAAACTCGCTGCTTTTCCTTCAAGTACCATTCAGGTAATAGGAGCAAATAAAGCCCTCTTCAAACACCTGCGTGCCCGAGCCCCATCCCCAAAGCACGGGGTAATCTATAGCCATCCCCTTATCAATACCTCTCCATGGTGGGTGCGGGGGAAAGTCGCAAGAGCCCTTGCAGCAAAAATTTCCCTTGCTGCAAGAATTGACTTTTATTCTGCGGAAAAAAACCCTTCCCTTGCAGGGGAACTGGAAGAAAAAGCCCGGACGATCAGGGCTGCAAACCCGAAGCCTCCCCAGAAGCGGCAGGAAGGCGGGGCAAAACCAAAGAAGAAGAGGAGGAAGTAAATGCCCGATATAAGGCTGCTTTCCGAAGGGATTTTTGAAGTTACGAAAGATAAAAGGCAGCTTGCTACCCTGAACCTTGATCCCGGAAAAGTGGTTTACGGAGAAAAGCTGATCTCTGTTGAGGGGATCGAATACCGGACATGGGACCCTCGCAGGAGTAAGCTCGGAGCCATGGTGCTCAAAAAGTTCAACATCCCCCTGAGAAAGGATTCAAAAGTTCTTTATCTGGGAGCGGCTTCCGGGACAACAGTCAGCCACGTCTCCGATATCGTCTCCGAAGGGGCAGTTTATGCTGTTGAATTTGCACCAAGAAGCATGCGTGACTTCATAGGGCTTGCTTCAAGACGCAAAAACATTTTCCCTATTCTTGCTGATGCGGGAAAACCGGACAGTTACGCCCATATCGTTGAGCCCGTAGACCTTATCTTTCAGGACGTTGCCCAGCCCAACCAGGCAGAAATCGCTGCAAGAAATGCAGCCCGCTTTTTGAATAAAGGCGGATATCTCCTGCTTTCGATCAAGGCCCGCAGCATCGACACTGCGGCAAGCCCGAAGGAGATTTTCAAGGAGGAAGTAAAAAAGCTTGAGCAGGCATTCGAACCCGGATTCGAAATCCTCACTGCCAGGGACCTTATGCCCTACCACGAAGACCATCTTGGAGTTCTGGCAAAGTTAAAGGAATGAATCAAAGAAGTGAAAACCCCTGAAAAGAGTGAAACTCCAGAGAGATATTCCGATAAAAACAGCTCTGAGAAGGGCTGCTTTATCTTCTAATATTTACAAACAGCCTTTTTTTCGTGACCGGAATTAGCTTCTTCCATTCAACGATGGCATCCTCGTAAAACTCGTATTCGTCTACAGTTTTATCAGAGAATTTGCCATCCACCTCATAGATATAAAAACCTTCTTCTCCGTCCGTAGAGACAACCTTTATCCTGTCTCCCATTTTCCTTACCTCTACAGCGGCTACACTTTTCAGGGCTTCAAGTAAACTCGTCCCCTCCTCCACCTCAAGCTTCCTGTTTTCTGCAAAGCGATCCAGAAAAGAATATACATTGTTCAGCTTTATGCCTATCATGTGAGTATTTCCAAACTTTTTCCTCTCTATAAGTTTGGCTTTTTCCAGCACTTTCACATGTTTTGCAGCAACGGGCACGGAGATCCCGATTTCCCTTGCAAGCCCCGAGATATGTTTATCTCCTTCACTCAGGCTTTCAAGAATAGAGAGGCGTGTGTCGCTCGAGATCGCTTTGAAGAGGTTTTCTCCGTCACCATTCATTCCCGAATCCCTCTGATACTTACTACCATGATAATTCTCTATTTTACCCCAAGTACTTATAATTGTTGCCCCGCATAAAACAAGTAAATTATGTTATTGTACCTACTAATCGCCTTTTTCCTTGATTACTATAACAAATTTACTTTAATTGCACATTTTCACCTTCTTTAGTCCAAAAAATATTCAATGGTTAACAGAGAGAATTATCGCATAATTTTTGTTAAATTCTGACTTCCATTTGCTATTTAATTCTCTAAATCTTTTTTTTAAGATTTGCTATATATTAATACATTCATATGGCTGCTTCTTCACTTTTATGATTGTTTCTCTTTAATTCCTATCACTGAAAGCCGGGAATTTTCACTTTATTTTGAAAAAACGTCATCATTTGACCTTATTACCCCGGAGACTAACGATCATTACCCAAAAACCAGTTTTTATTTAATTCTACTATAGATGCTCAGAAGGTACTTATGGACTCTTCGACATTGACTGTTATCGGTATTTTGATAGGTATCCTTATCTTCGGGATTAAAACTGGATTAGGTTGTGGATTTTCAAATATTACTACGCGAGAAATTCTTACAATTGGCGGTAGTTATTTTTTTCTTGCCCTTTTATTCGGAAGTGTTGCTGACCACCTGAGCCTGGATGCCTTTGAACGCCTCTCTGCAATGGGTATGGGAATCCATGTTCTTGTCTCCCTGCTCCTTATAGGGGCTGGCATCTATACCCAGAAAAAATGGAATTCCGGAAAGGATGTTTCCAGACACACTTTCCTGGCTATATCCATGCCCTGCCCTGTTTGCCTGGGGGCTCTTGCGGTCTCCTGTATACTACTTTCAGAAAGTCTCAACTTTTCCGGAATAAAAATAGGGCTTCTTGTAGGAATCGCTTTTTTTATTGCAGTAGTAGCTTCTTCTTTTCTTTTCAGGTTTGGGAAAATCCGGTGTGGAAAGACCCCCGAAACTATGGGAAGCGCCATGATGCTTCTCGGAATTTATTATCTTCTGGGGGCTCTGCTAATCCCGGCCTATATGAAATCAAAACAGATGAACCTGGCTCCTATGCAAACCGGAGAATCAGGCATTTTTCCTCTTCTGGCTTTCGGGATACTGGTCCTTGCAGGTTTTTTCCTTGACCGTGTGAGGTCTAACCAATGAGCAATATGGATCTGTTATTCCGGACTATATACGTATTTTCATCGGCTTTGCTGTATCCGGTAATGATACTTCTGACTCTCCTGGTCTTTGCTTCACTTATTCAGTTAGGAGAATTCCTCTCCGAGTATTCAAAAAGGGCCAGAGACCGGAACAATCTGGAAGCTAGTTGCAAAAAAATCAGGCAAAGTCTTCACAGTTCGGCTTTTTCGGAAGCATCGAAGGCTCTTCTGAATATAAAACAAAATTATATGGTCATGACCTTTGCAAAAGAGTCTTCACAATACCTTGAAGAGCAGAATTATCCTGCAATCGGGAAGCTCTCCGAGGAATATGAGATAAGAATGGCAAAACGCCTTGAGCACACGAAAATCATCTCGACTGTTGCTCCCATGCTCGGGCTTATGGGGACGCTGATCCCTCTCGGACCTGCCCTGATAGGGCTTTCACAGGGAGACCTCGAAACCCTTGCCCAGAACCTGATGATCGCTTTTGCAACTACCGTTGTAGGGCTCTTTTCTGCCGGAATAGCTTATGTGCTTACCCAGGTCCGGAGGCGCTGGTACTGGGAGGATATGTCGGATATTGATTACATTCTGGATATAATCGAGGAGAAGAGCGGAAATTGACCGCTTTTTAAAAAGGAGGAATATCATGCGAAAATCCAGACGGTATAGGCGGACCGGGCTTTTAAATGACCCTGAAGAGCAAAACCCCATGACCGGGGTTGCCAACCTCTTTGATGTTGCAATGGTCTTTTCCGTGGCATTGCTCGTAGCCCTTGTGATGTCTTACCATCTCCCCGAACTTCTGAGCTCAAATGAGGATATTACAATTGTAAAAAATCCGGGAGCAGAGGACATGAAGATAATCATCAAAGACCAGGGGAAACCCATAGAAGTCCTGAACATGACCGATAATATCGGCGGAGGCACGGGGGAAGCTCTGGGAACGGCTTACAAGCTGGCTGACGGCAGGGTGATTTACGTGCCTGAAGATTCGGAGGGGAATGAGACCTCCACTTCAAGTGGTACATCCACTTCAGATTAATTTTTTTCAACAATTTACACAAGTTTAATTGTTTTATCTAAATTTTTTTTTAGTTACTCCCTTTAGTTACTCCCTTTAGTTACTCCCTGTATTTCCACCCTTTAGTTACTCCCTGTATTTCCACTCTTTAGTTACTCCCTGTATTTCCACCCTTTAGTTACTCCCTGTATTTCCGCCCTTTAGTTCCACCCACAAATTATAAATCATCAAAACCCTGGCTGCCATTCTTTTTTTGAAGATCGGATGGTGGTGTTTCGTGAGCTGTATCTATGTATAGAAAGAAAGGCGAACCTGGAAGAAAACTCTTTTATGTGCTGCTCCTGTTTTTATTATTTTCAGCACCTGTATCGGCAGAAGATAACAAGATCAATATAACTTATATCTCGCTTTCACAAAGCGATGCACTGGAACTTGCCAGCCAGACAAATCCATATAGAGGCTCCATAGGATACACCTGGATCTCTGCATTTAATTCCAGCACCTACGGGGCAAGTGATGAGTTGCTTGCTGCAGGTGAAAATGGTTTTTTCGAGACGCAGGATGTAGTTCTCTGTGATATGTTCTGGGAACCTGTATATACGCCAATGAATGAAAGTTTCAAAGCAGCCTCTGACAACGGAACTGCATTCCTGGCCATTCGCTCCTCGGACACACCTTCTTATTTTGTTTATGATTCAAACGGCTCCGTTGATGACCCCATCTGTAATTACTACAACAACATGAGCACAAAAGGAGACGGGCTCGAGAATGCGGAAAACATGCTTATCTACCTTGCAACAGAATACGGAGGACTCTCGGAAACCGGTACTGATTCGCAAAATACTGATAATAACTCCGGCAACGAGTCTTTGGTGAATACTACTTCTCCCACTGCTTCTCTCACCACTACCAGCGCTACTGATTCTAGCAGCACGAATATGAACATAGGTAATAAATTCCTGTTTATTCTGGGCACGGAATTCAATGAGCCTGCTCTGAGCAATGCTGCATTAAATTCCGATACTTCATCGGAACTGGATATAACTATTTTCACAAAGAACGATTCGGTTCCTGAAGGGTCTGATTTCTCCGGGTATTCGGTGATTTTTATCGAGTCTCAGGAAGAATCCGTATTTGAAAACTGGGAGACAGGCATAGCTTCTGCCGAAGCAAACGGTTCGATGGTCATAGGCTACAACCTCTCGTCCAATTTCACCCTCTCCAATGTTGACCTGTATTCTGAAAACTACACCGACATCGAAAGGTACTGGGTGCAGGGAGGAGAAATAAACATGGAGAACATGCTCAAAGTAATGGGGCAGAAGTTCGCAGGTTCATGGGCAAATGAAATCTTCACACCGGAGATAGTGCAGACAAAGACGAATATGACTTACATCATCAACTCTGACGTTGAAATATCTTTCATGGAGGATGTCCTTGCCGAAAGACAGGTGATAACGGACAGGTTCAATGTCAAAGTTATGACAGGCATGGAAGCCATAAACAGTGATATTGACGTATCAAACGATGATGTAATAATACTCTACATGGTGGGAGCTAACGAACTTCCTGAACTGAAGGATAAACTTCTTGAAGCTCGGGACAACGGTGCACAGATAGGGATGTTCGGAATGCTGGCGGATGTGTACGGGATAGCAACGTTCGACATGGAAGCATCTCCGTATGATGTGTTGAAAGAATATCGCGTAAATAGCGGGTATGAGAATATGGAGAACTGGATCAGGTGTACCGGTGCGATGCTTGAGGATGTTTATATACAATACTCTCCTGCACAGGTACCTGATGTTCCGAAGAACGGCATCTACCATCCGGACGCTTTCCCAAGGATATTTGAGAACTGTACGGAATACCTTGAATGGTATGCCGAGCACGGGTATGATCCATCTGCCATCACAATAGGTATTATAAGTAACGATTTTGGACAGACTAATATCTCTTTCACAGCTGAGGATGCACTCATCCGGGAACTCGAGTCAAGAGGATGCAATGTCATTCATACGACAGATGATGTTTGCGCCGGAAATCTGGACATTTTTACCAGGGACGGAGAAGTACTGGTTGACGCGATCATTTCAATGAAAGGTTTTTACCTCAACTATGACGACCATGAGAAAGCAGTAGAATATCTGCAGGAAACGTACAATGTCCCTGTATTAAAAGCTGTTACTGATTATTATCAATCTCCTGAAGAATACCTTGCAAATACACAGGGACTCAGTTCCACTTCTATTCCTTCCCAGGTCACACAACCGGAAATAGACGGACTGACCGATTATATATGGATAGCAGGAAGGACTCAAAACGATGAAGGAACGTATTACTATGAACCTCTCACGTACCAGGTCGAATGGATATGCGGCAGAGCTATTTCCTGGGCAGAACTTGGAAAAATGGATAACGATGCCAAGAAAATCAGCATCATCTACTACAACCATGAAGGCGGTAAAAACAACATCGGAGCCAGCTACCTTGATATCGGTTCAAGCTTCACCCTCCTGTTAGAGGACATGCAGGCAGCCGGGTATGACCTTGGAAACAATAGCATTCCAAATGGCAGCGAATTCATTGACCTTTTCATAACGAGCAGAAACGTGGGGACATGGGCACCCGGAGAACTCGAAGAAGTCGTAGAGTCAGGCTACGTAACCCTGCTCCCTGTAGAGGAATACCTTGAATGGTATAGCACCCTGCCTGAAAGCGTCCGCGCAGAAGTCGAGGAAACATGGGGAGAAGCCCCGGGAGATGTCATGACCTATGAGAACGGGAGCGGAAAGTACTTTGTAATACCTACTATACAGCTTGGCAATATCAATTTCATACCCCAGCCGACAAGATCAAAACTTTCCGATGAATCGCTCACATACCATAACTCATCGATACCTCCGACACACCAGTACCTTGCGACGTATTTCTGGATAAACAATGTATACGATGCCGATGCCATTATCCATTTCGGTACCCACGGTACGCAGGAATGGTTGCCGGGCAATGAAGTAGGGTTGTGGAGATACGACTACCCATCCCTCATGGTGGCTGAAACACCGGTTGTATATCCCTATATTATGGATAATGTAGGTGAAGGGACACAGGCAAAACGCCGCGGTAACACAGTTATAATCGACCACCTGACCCCGCCCATCGTTGAAGCCGGCCTCTACGGAGACCTTGCCACAATGCATGAGAAAATCCATAATTATGAGGATGCAAAAGATGACAACGAAACAGAAATGATGGCACTGTACCGCAACAGTACGATACAGCTCTATAACAATCTCAGCCTCGGAGAAGATCTCGGGGTTTCAACTGATGAATTGTCTGCTATGACGGGTAATGAATTTGGGAGCTTCCTTGACAATGTGCTGCATGAATACCTGCACGAACTGCAGTCGGAACTCATGCCTTACGGCCTCCATGTATTCGGTGTTGCACCGGAAGACGAAAAACTTGTCTGTATGGTCAAATCCATGCTGGGCGATGATTTCACAGACCATATCTATGCCGTGTTACCCGGGGACAGCGGAGATGAAGAAGAGCGGGAAAATGAAGCGGATTCGGACGCCCTTTTACTTCTGAACGCTACTTTGCTCAACGGGACAAACGTATCAACTGCCCAGCTTGAGATACTTAACCTCACAGATGACAGCATCACATCGGACCTTGAACTGGCAACCGTATATGCCAGTAACCTGGCTCTGGCAACACGCGAGATTGACCAGACCCTGAGAGCACTCGACGCGGAGTATATCGAACCCGGAACCGGTAACGATCCGATACGTAATCCCGATGCTTTGCCCACAGGAAAGAACTTCTACAGCTTTGACCAGAGGACCATCCCGGATGAAGAGACCGAAGCCATGGGACGTGCAGTTATCAACACATGGCTTGACTCGTATTATGCAGAAAACGGTACCTATCCCAACAAAGTGGCCTTTGTCCTCTGGTCCGTTGAAACCATGCGCCATGAAGGACTGATGGAAGCACAGATTTACGAACTCCTTGGTGTGAAACTTAACAGGACCAGCGGAAGGATAACAGGGTTTGAAGTTATTCCTGAGGAAGAGATGACGCACCCGAGAATTGATGTATTGCTTGTGCCGTCGGGACTTTACCGTGACACCTTCCCGTATCAGCTTGAACTGATGGATAATGCGGTTCGCATGGTTGCCGACCTCAACGAGACGAATGAGACAAATTACGTCAGGATGAATTCGCTCATGATAGAAAGCGCAATGCTGGAAAGCGGGTACAATGAGAGTGTTGCACATTATATCTCAAGGTCCAGGATCTTCAGTGAAGCCGAAGGCACTTACGGTACCGGTGTGACAGAAGCCGTAGAGGCAAGTGATACATGGGAAAACACATCCGAGATTGCTGACCTGTTCATTTCCAGGATGTCAAATGTTTACGGAGCGGATGTATGGGGAGACAATTATGAGGATGTATTCAAGCTCAACCTGATGGAAGTAGATACAGCTATCCACAGTGACACGTCTAACCTCTACGGCCTCATGGACAACGATGACTACTACCAGTATCTCGGCGGTCTCGGGCTTGCCGTAAAAACGCTGAGTGGTGTGGCCCCTTCAATGTTTGTTGCAGACTTTACAAGTGTGGACAACCCTGAGATAATCACCCTTGGAGAGGCCTTCAGTAAAGAGCTGACAGCCAGATACCTCAATCCTAACTGGCTTAACGGAATGATGGAGTATGATTATGCCGGTGCCAGGGAAATGATGAAGGCTGTTGAGTATATGTGGGGCTGGGAGGCAACTACCCCTGACCTTGTAACGGATTCGGACTGGGACAAAATATATGAGACAATGATACTTGACTCACAGAATGTCGGTGTGGACGAATTCCTTAAGAAAAATGCATACCAGTACCAGTCCATAACGGCAAGGATGATCGAAACCATAAGGAAAGATTCCTGGGACGCCTCAGATGAAGTGCTGCAGAACCTGGTCAAAGAGTACGTTGAATCCGTAGTCAAGGATGGGGTTACCTGCTGTCACCACACCTGCGGGAATGCCCTTCTTGACGAATACGTCCAGGGCGTAATGTCAGTCCCGGGTGTTGTTGATGAGGCAACCGCAGAAAAATATAAAGAACTGATGGAGGAAGCTACGCAAGCTTCTCAGTCTTCCAGTGAGAGCAGCAGCCACAGCAGTAAAGGGCACCAGACAAGTGTTGCCGAAAAGCTCAACCAGACTTCTACAAGCACCGAAGAAACTGCCAGCAACCAGACTGTTCAGAATTCTGATGCCGGGTATGACGTTGATTCTCCTGAACCTGCTCCGGATGTCCGACAGGCCGCAGATCCCAATTACGTGGAGGGTTATGAAATGCAGAAAGAATCTGTCGAAGAACCCGAAAGCGGAGGGATGTCTTTCTCTGGCGCTGACATCCTGGGAACCCTCTTTGTGGTGATAGCAGCAGGTGGAATCTATCTGGGATTCAGGAAAAAGAAATTTTAAATCTCCGGTGAAAATACGGCGCAATATACCCGCCGTATTTTTTTCTTTTTACCTGGTTCCGAGTCCAATTTTTTAGTTCGGCTTAATTGCAGACTTCTGGAATTAAATATCTGATGAGCTATGAGTTCCGGTCATTTTCTATCAGAGTGCTCCAGAGTTCATGATATATTGTATGGGGATAAAGATGCAAGAAAAATCTATAATGATATCGATTTTTGTTTTATTGTTGTTAACATCGTTATCAACTGTTCTGTATTTGTGGAGCCTGTCCAGAATTAAGGAATAAGAAGTTTTGTAATCGTATGTGAAATGCGGTGAAAAGTAATTCTCGCCGTATTTTTTTCCTTTTATTTATTGTCAGAAGATTACTTTTTCTGTAAAATTTTATGGTATTCCCGGACAGGGAAACATTGTAAGCAACGATATCAATTCGGACATACGCGGTTGAACTGAGAAATCAATAACATCAAACCTCCAACTGTATAAAACACTGCTCAGTCACAACGCTGAATGTGATTGATTTTGTAATTCAAGTGTGCAAGTCCCAATAAATACTTCATTAACCTTTTTCTGCCGCGTCGATTTTTTGTCTGCTTGTTAGGATTTGCATAAGAATTGTTATCCTTTTATTGAGTATTATATAATGCAGGGGATAAAATCATATACAGGAGTGAGTCTCCAATGCTTAACCGATGACGCATGAAGTTCGCTTGAATACTTCTTTATAAGGGGTGTAACTCAATGGCAGAAGAAAAGAAAGAAGAGAGGAAGGAAGAAGAAGAAGAAGAAGAAGAGGCTGCTCATGTAGATCCGATACATCCTGAAGATGAAAGAGGGGGAAAAAAGAAGCATATGTTAAGTTGTGATAAGAGTAGCTGATCATAACTTTATAATTCAACAGGTTGCTGGAAAGGGCTGAATAAGGCCTTTGATCCTCTGAATGCTGCAATTAACCCGGATGTTCAGGAGACCCTTTCCCATTAGAAAGTCCTGCTTGAAGGGCAGTGTCGCGGATTTACTGTAAATTTTAAGTCAATTTTTTGTGTACTGTGTGTAATTTTGTTCTTCCGGTATGGAATTTTCTACCTTGTAACTTCTTGAGAGTCGTGATTTTACAGAAAATTAGGCATACTGCCGTTAATCACTCTTATCACCTAGAAAAATGGCACATAAAGGTATTAATTATAACTTTAAAGTGCGAGAAGAATATTTTTGCAACACAACCCTTTCATTTGTTTGTGCCTGTTTTGCAAGAATTTCATGCTCGTTTGGCATGAGTAAGGTCTTAAATTTCGGGTTGCAAGAGAAGGGGGAACTGCAGGAGCGGTTCAGGGTGGACCTCTGCCTGCAGGGACGCCGAACATGCAATTAAGTCTTGATAATTGCTGTGCTAGTATTGCAAACTCCTGTCCGAGGGCAACAGCAAGCATCGGATTAAAGCCGCCTCTGAGTCCATCAAGGTCGAGATCGATGTCTCCTTCTATAGTTACACTTTCAAGGGATAGTATTTGTACGTCTTTGAATTGTTCTGTCATTTCTGATAACTTAACTTTCTTTGTCATGCAAACATCACTTTATCCGTAAGTTTTCGTTTGATAGTGACTGTATAAATAAGTATAAATACAGATTTTACTATTCGACATGAAAGTAAAGGTTCTGTTGAAGAAATTCTGAAAGTTAACCACTCTAATCAGCCGGAGAAATGGTACATAAAGGTATTATTAATTATAGTCTTAAAGTGCGAGAAGAAAATTTTTGCAACGCAACCGAAATTTGGGACCCCAATGAGGGACTCCCACTTTGTTTCTATTCGGTTTCTATGTTTTTTCAATCCTTGAGGCAAAGTTCTGGAATGTTTTTCTTTTGGTGAAGTTTCTGGCTTATGTAGTTGATACTAATTTCTCAATACCTTCGCATTAGTTCTCAAGGCGGTAGTAATGCTCTGTCAAATTGTTTGACATCTTTACTTCCAAGCACTGTTTATAGAAGTTACTTCATATAAATTTAACAAAAATGATAACAAGTTTGAGCTTTATGAGTAAAATAAACACATTATAGGTATTTTTGACCAACCCCACCTATCTGGCCTTATCGGGCTTTGGCAAAACAGTCAAGACTGTTTTCCTCTGTAAATATTTGCACTCAGAAGAGTTACACCGGGAAATAAATGAAGGCCTGAATGTTAGGTCGTCCATCATTATGCGGTTGATGTTTTCATGATTAATTTTCCAGTGCTAGAAATTTCTTATGTTTCGTGCATCAAGCTTGCTATTAACCTTATTGAATTGCACAAAAGGCATGATGCACCACTAAAAGTGTTTCGGAAACAACATCAACTAACTAATAATATGAGAATTGCTTCTATTAATTGATTATAAATAATAAAAAAGAAAAAATTTTGGAGGTTTACAGGCAAGTCATTCCCTGAAGACCGCAGGTTTAAGGAGATATAAAATGGCAAATTACTCCTTAAAGACTGCAGATTTAAGGAGGATTCAAAATGGAACCTCATAAGACAAATCAAGTAAATTTGACTTGCTAGTAAATAAAACCACGTTTAAGTATATAAATATTTCATGATCATAAGGGCCTGTTTATAAAGAAAGAAAATAACAAAACAAGTAAAAACGAATAAGTTATTAAATGATGAAAACAAAAATAGTCTGAGATAAATAAAAGACTCCATTGCTTGGGAGATTATCAAATATGTCGCATTTAATAATTCCAAAATACGTTTTGGATGATATTAGCGGGTTCATACATGAGAATTATCATTACTCTTTGCCACACTCTTTGATTATTGCTCAAGCATTTTGTTTAAGGTTTAAAGATTATGGGAATGAATTTGGTGTATCTGAAATAACCGATGCCGTAGAATATGTAAGAAATCGTCAACAGGAAACGAGAGTAGTTAATCTGAACAAAAAAACGTTTGATCCTTGAAAACCTGCAAGATCTTCATTAAAATCGATATCCCGGTAAGTTCTATTTATGGTTCCGATTCCCCGTATCATGATAACAACATTTTAGGGATAAACATTGCTATTCAAGCAGATGAAAAATCAACTGCTAAAGTTCCATGATATTCAATTTTCAATTCAACCTTATCAGCATCTTAATATCCGTAGTTTTTTGTTTTCTTTCTTTAAACAATGTTTTGGCTTTCTCTGCTTGATTCCTGAAATCGGCAATACCATTTGTTGTCAGGTCTATTTCTCCGTTTGAAACGTTTTCAAATTTTATACCGTGGTGCATATCTAAAATCATCTTGCCAATGTACAGATTGTTGTAGGCATCAATATAATTTTCAATAATTCTGATATACGTCATATCTCATATTATCTCTTTTCTTGTATCCTGTAGTTAATACAATTTAATGGCGCATAAAATCAACGATGAATATTGCATGCATTTATCTCTGCAGAATATTGATTCCTTGATCTTTTTTTCTACATACTTTAAACCTTATCCCGCATATTCTCTTTCTTGGGAGAACTGCATGGGAGATGTAACAACTGCTTTTTTTCTTACAACATTTGCAGGAATTTCAACTGGCCTTGGCAGTCTTATAGCCTTTTTAGTGCCCAATTTGAAGTTTTCCTGGATGTCTACGCTGCTCGGTTTTGCAGCAGGGGCTATGATTTATATCTCATTCGTGGAACTACTTGCTGAGTCTGTTAGCACGGTGGGTTTTTTCCAGGCAAACGCTGCTTTTTTCCTGGGAATTTTCGGGATGTTTCTTCTGGACCGTATGGTCGGGCACATCTATATGGATACACTTCGTGGCGGGAACTCTTTTCCCATCGGGAACGCTTTTCCCATAAGTGAAAATAGCAATCTTCGAAAAACAGGCTTGTTAACGGCATTTGGGATTGCCATGCACAACTTTCCGGAAGGGATGACAGTGCTGGTTTCGGCCCTCAGTTCCACTTATCTGGGTTTTTCAGTTGCTGTAGCCATAGCAATCCATAACATCCCTGAAGGGGTTGCGGTTTCGATTCCTATTCTACTATGCCAGTGGCAGCCGGAAAAAAGCCTTTGCTTATTCTTTCTTTTCAGGGCTCACCGAACCCCTGGGCGCGGGGATCGGATATTTTCTTCTTTTCCGTTTCCTGACTCCGGAAACCCTTTTCCTCATGCTTGCTGCGGTCGGCGGGGTCATGGTTTTTATTTGTTTTGATGAACTGTTGCCAATCGCCATAAGGTATGGAAATGAGCATCTGACATTTTTGGGAGTATTTTCAGGGATGCTTGTGGTTGCTCTGAGCCTCTATCTTGTGCATTGAGATTTTTTTGATTCCTGGCTTGAATGTAAGGATAAGCATACCCTCAACAGAAAAGCGGTTGCTAAAGAATTGATTCTGATCTCTTGATTTGATTTAACTACGTTTCTTTCGGTCATTTTACCTTAATAGCTAATAATTGTAAGCCAAAAACCGCGTTTTATGTATTTTATTCCCTAATGCTCCGAATGTTGAAGATATAATCAGAATCGGCTGCTCATTCGTTTTTGGAGGTTCCGGGGTTGATTTATCTGTTTGAATCGAGAGCTTCCACTTTCACTTTAAAAACTTGACGGCTGTTTTCCTGTAAGTTCCTAAAATTAGCAAACTTTCGCTCAAAAATCAACTAGTAGGCCAGGCATCCTGGTTATTTTTCTACCGGGGTGCCGCAGGGTTCATGATAAATTGACTGGGGATAAGATGCGTACGGCACGAAGTAGATTATTGGTTTTATGTGCGGTTGTCCTTTTACTGCTTGCACAGAATGTATCGGCTGATGAAAATCAGGTAAATATTACTTTTATCTGTTATGACGGAAACGCTTTGAATGCGGCAGAGCAGTCCAATCCGTATAATGCAAGTATAAATGTAACGTATATTTCGGGTTATGCGGACTTTTCCAATGTCACTATCGAAAACCAGGATGTAATATTTACCTATATGTTATGGTCTCAATACCAGTATATCGGGGACGACCTTGAAAGGGCTCATGAAAACGGAACCGCACTCGTAGATATCACATCTGTGATGGACCCAACATACATCAACACCTCAAGTTACGACCTGCTCCTGTCGGGGACCAAGCCTTATAATTCTACTGAAGAAAAATACTTTTACAGCATGGGTCCGACAGGAATTTTGCTGAAAAATACTGAAAATTTCCTTATATATCTGGCAAAAACTTACGGAGATAAACCCGAGCTTACGGACAGCTGGGTTTACAATGATCCCATAGAATTTCCCGACGCTGCCCTCTATCATCCGGACGCCCGTTCATCTTTGAATGAGTCGGAACCTGACTGGTTTGAAAACACAACCGATTACCTTGACTGGTACTCCAATTCAACTGTAAATGAGTCTCACCACGTTTACGATAAGAACAAACCCACCATAGGGATCTGGTTCCATGCCTCCGATTATACGGCTGGTAACCTTGAAGTCATAGACTACCTTATCCGGGATCTTGAAAGCAAGGGCTGCAACGTAATTGCAGGTTTTGAAACTTTTAATGATATCCATAATTTTTACTTTGATGAAAATGGAGAACCTCTGGTCCAGTGCGTAATTTCTCTCAAGAGTTTCCGGTTGAATTACGAAGATCCTGATAAAGGAATAGAGGAACTTGAGGCCCTCGATGTCTCTGTCTTGAGAGGTATGGTTGTTTCAAATCCTGCCGAGTCCTCCGATACGGCTGACAGCAACAGGGGCATTCCCAACAGTGAGGTTGTGTACAAAACCCTGCTTCCGAGCATTGACGGAATTTTTGAGTATATTGTGATAGGGATCGATAACTATGATTCCGAAACCGGGGAAAGCAACTACGAACCTCTGCCTGACCAGGTCGACTGGATAGCAAATAGGGCGATAAACTGGGCAGACCTGAAGTTAAAGGATAACGAGGATAAGAAAGTTGCTGTTATCTATTACAACTACCCTTCCGGAAAAGACAACATAGGGGCAAGCTACCTTAATAGCACCCGGAGCATGCTGGACCTTCTCAATGCGATGAACGAAAGCGGGTACGAAGTCTCCGGAATCCCGGAAAACAGCAGCAAGCTTCTGGAAATGATGCAGGCACAGGGCATCAATGCCGGATCCTGGGCTCCGGGAGTTATGAACGAAATGGTAGTAAACAGGACGGAATGGGGCCTGCACCTTATACCCATGGAGACCTACAGGGAATGGTTTGAGTCGGAAATTCCGGAAGACCTGAGATCCGATGTAATAGAGGAATGGGGAGAGCCCTGGGCTGAAGACCTGCCCCAGAATAAGAGCCTCATGATCTATGAAAACGAGACAGGGCAGTATATTGTAATCCCTGCAGTGCGTTTCGGAAATGCCTGGCTCATGCCCCAGCCTGCCAGGGGCTTCCTGCAAAATGACGACACCCTCTATCACAGCAGCCTTGTACCTCCACCTCACCAGTACATAGCTTTCTACCTCTGGCTGAACCATGAGTGGCAACCCGATGCAGTAATCCACATGGGGACTCACGGTACGCATGAGTGGCTTCCGGGCTCTACCTACGGTATGAACAGGACTTCCGATTGGGCACCTTTACTGCTGCAGGACCTGCCAAACATCTATCCCTACATAGTTGCCAATGTGGGAGAGGGACTGACTGCCGAGTACAGGGGCAATGCCCTGATTATCGACCACCTCACTCCTACCCTTGAGCGCAGCGGACTTTACGGAGACCTGCTCAATCTCTCAATCAGTGTGGAGCAGTATTATGATCCTTCTATTTCTTCCCAAACAAAAGCAGCGTACCAGAAAGACATAGTCGACCAGATAATCGAACTTAACCTGGACGTTGACCTGGGAATAGAAAATGTGACCGAGCTTCAGGACTATGACGAAGAGGAGTTTACGGCTTTCGTAAAGAATGTCCTGCATGAGTATCTGGAAGATGTTGAGGGAGAAAACATTCCTTACGGGATGCATGTCCTTGGCCAGGTGCCCTCAACAAACCTGACAGATCCTGAGAAAGACGAACTCTCTGCAATGGTAAGGTCCATGCTAGGAGGAGATTTCGAGGAGAACATCACGGCTGCCTTCTATTCGGAGTCTGTTTACCCTCTAGGGATCCCATCGAATGATACGAGGGTTAACAGGCTTGTCTGGGAGGTAGTGACCAATAATACCGGAGTTACTGCGGCGCAGCTTGAGGTTTACGGGACAAGCAACAGTTCGGTTACCCTTGACCTTGAACGCGGGCTTGAGTACAGGAGCAGGCTTCTTGACTGCGATGTGGAGATTGACAGAGTCCTTTCAGCCTTAAACGGAGGCTTTATCCCTCCAGGTCCGGGTACGGACCCTGTTATGAACCCTGATGCGGTACCGACTGGACGGAACTTCTACGGCATCAACTCAAAGCTCTATCCTTCAAAGGCAACTTGGGAGCTCGGGAAATCCCTTGCAATCCAGCTGCTTGAGGACTACCACGATAAATATGGGGAATATCCGGAAAAGGTTTCGTTCTCAAGGTTCGGGGTAGAATTTATCCGCGACCACGGGACCCTGGAAGCCGAAGTGCTCTACATGCTCGGGGTGCAGCCTGTCTGGGACGAGTACGGTTATGTAATCGGGGTTGAGGCTATCCCGGAAGAAGAACTGCTGCCGAATTATGATTCTTCAAAGCCCGGGAGGCCGCGTATTGACATTGTCTATACAACCGCTGGCATGAGGGACGCTTTCCCGGATAAGATCAAAATGGTAGATCAAGCCGTAAAGCTTGCAAGTTCGCTTCCTTCGGTAAACTATCCCAACTACGTAAACCAGAGTTCGCTTGCGATCTACGATTCCCTGCTTGAGGCAGGATACGACAGTGAGACCGCAGCCAAGCTCTCTACAATGCGCTGCTTTGCGGTAATGGATGGGACCTATGAAATAGGGGTCTCAAACGCTATCGGTGCGAGTGGCAGCTGGGATAATGAAGAAACGATTGCAAACGTATACCTGGATAAGATGGGCTATGCTTACGGAGAAGATTTCTGGGGCATAAAATGCAGAGAACTCCTGGAGGGCAACCTGAAAAACGTAGAAGCCTCCGTGCATTCGGATTCTTCAAACCTTTACGACACTCTCGACAACGATGACTTCTTCCAGTATTTCGGAGGCCTTAACCTGGCAACGAGGTACGTAAGAGGAGACGGCAGAACTCCGGAAATGTACGTTTCGGATACCAGAGACCCCGATAATGCTCAGATGGTTGGAATGAAGGAGTACCTGAGCAAGAACCTGAGATCCAGGTATTTCAATGAGAAGTGGATTGAAGGGATGCAGGGCGCCGGATATTCGGGCGGCAGGCTGATGTCCGAGTTCGTGAACAACCTTTTCGGCTGGGAAGTCAGCGACCCCGACCTTGTGGACGATACGGTCTGGGAGCAGGTATACGAGACCTATGTCAATGATCCCTCCATGAAAGATTGGTTCAAACAGAATAACCCTGACGCTTACCAGTCCATAACTGCCAGGATGCTCGAAGCTGTCAGGCACGGTTACTGGACGCCATCGGATGAGATTATTGAGAGCCTTGCAACAGCATATGAAGAATCCGTGGCTGAAAACGGAGCTACATGCTGCCACCATACCTGCGGAAACCCCCTGCTTGACAAATTCGTCAGCGGGATTGTCTCTGTTCCCGGCTACTCCGAACAACTGGAAGCAGCAACCCAGGCCAAAACTCCGGAAACCACGGAAGAGACGCAGAGCAGTAAAAGCAGTAGCAACAGCCACAGTACCGGAAATGCTACCGTAGTCTCAAAAGAAAGTATATACAGCAACCAGACTACTCAGGATTCTGACGCCGGGTATGGTATGGATTCCCCGGAATCTTCTTCTCCTGAGAAATCCGCAGATTCCAATTATGTGGAAGGCTACGAGATGCAGAGGGACCCGGTTGAAGAAGAAAGTGGAGGCATGTCCTTCTCGGGGTCCGATATTGTCGGAGTTCTCTTCGTGATTGTGGCAGTGGGTGGAATTTACCTGGGAATGCGGAAAAAGAAGATGTAAAATTCGTATGGAGGAAAAGAACTTTTATTTGTGTTCTTTTCTTTTCACTTTTCTTTTCACTTTTCCTTTCACTTTTTCTTTTTATCTTTTCATTCTTTTTCAATTATTTTTTCCTTACACAAACATTATGATATTTTTTTGTTACCTTTCTGGATAATAATTCTTATCCGAAATCACAGGTTTTTATGCAAGTAAAGTAAACTTGAGCTAAAATTGTCAAATATACATTATCATTAAATGAGAAAAGTTGATACTTTCCAAGGCTACAGTTCTTTAAAATGTCTTCCAATTTCATAATCTGGATGATGTTTTCTTGCGGTATTACAAAGTAAAGTTTACTTTATTTATTTGGGAGATATGAAATTTTTTTCCCTCAAACCCGGGCTATCAGGTTTGCTGGTGAAATGTTTCAAACTGAACTTTTTAAAGTACTCCCCAAAAAGCATGCAGTTTCGAGATTGTACTCCGGTATCCTAACAGAACCGAACAATTATCTGGAGAAAAGGTTATGATAAAAAATTTGAAAAAAGGAACAATCCCTTTGAATAAAAAAATTAAAATTTACGGATTAGTTTTCTTGATGCTTTTTTTACTGGTTTCAACTGCTCAGGCATCTGAAAGTGATGATGTGCAGTATGAGCTGGTCGCAAATACGACCTGTGATGAAAACGGATATTATGTTTTTAATAATATCCCTGATGGTAACTATACTCTCGTTGCAACGAATTATTCTGATGATAAAAATATATGGTATACAGCCTCATTGAATATTACGGTGCACGGTACGGACCTGGTTGACCGGAATCTTCGGATAAACAGTAGCAATAATATTGATCCTTATTGGGTGCAGGATTTAATGAATAATTCTTCTGCTACGAATTATTCCGATTCGGGTTTTTCTGTTTCCGGAGTATCTTATGTCAGGAGTCTTGATTACCCGAGAATGAGTACTGTTATTTTGCTAAAAAGTACATCCGATGATGGATTTGTAAATCTTACATACATCTCTGATTCTTCCGACTCTGATTCCTCGGGTTCTGATTCTGACTCTTCCGGTTCTGACGACCCTGATCAAAATGAGACGGAATCTCAGGACTCAGAAGAAAATCAGGACTCTACATCCGGAGCTTTTTTCGAATTCTTTGGCAACACTGCAAGTGATGAGAACGGAGAATTCCTTTTCTCAGATATCCCGAATGGAGACTACCGGCTTTCTGCCGTAACATACAGTTCTTCCATGGGCGGGATGTGGCTTACCAATGAAAGTGAATTCAGCATTGAGGACGGTCAGCCAGTAAATATCACTTTTGCCATGAGAAGTGATGAGAGTATCGATTACGAAGAGATACTTGGCTACTTGAACAGGACTACTGTTTCCGGAAAGACTATAGGCAAGTCAGGGGATATCAAGGCTGGGACGGACCTTGTACTTACCACTCAGGACGAAGAATTCGTTGCCAACACTACGAGTGATGAAAATGGGGACTACCTTTTCCCAGATGTTCCGAATGGAGATTATCGGCTTTCTGCCGTAATATACAGTTCTTCCATGGGCGGGATGTGGCTTACCAATGAAAGCGAATTCAGCATTGAAGACGGCCAGCCTGTAAATCTCATTTTTACCATGAGAAGCGATGAGAGTATCGATTATGAAGAGATACTCGGATATCTTGACAGAACCACCATCTCTGGCCAGACTCTCAGCAAGTCAGGGGATATCAAGGCCGGGACCGATCTTGTCCTTACCACTCAGGAAGAAGAGTTCGTTGCCAACACTACAAGCGATGAGAATGGGGAATATGTCTTTTCAGATGTTCCGAATGGAGACTACCGGCTTTCTGCCGTAATATACAGTTCTTCCATGGGAGGAATGTGGCTTACCAATGAAAGCGAATTCAGCATTAAGGACGGCCAGCCGGCAAATATCACTTTTGCCATGAGAAGTAATGAAGATATCGACCATGAAGGGATACTCGGATATCTTGACAGAACTACCGTTTCCGGCCTGACTCTCAGCAAGTCAGGGGATATCAAGGCCGGAACCGACCTAGTACTCCTGAAAAAGACATCCGGCTCTTTGACTCAGGATTCGGATTCTTCAAATTCCGGCAGCGCTTCCCACCTCAATGTAGCTATAATCACGGGATACTCAAATTATGACCTTAAATTAAGTGCTCTTGCAGAAAGGATCAACGGCAACTCTTCCCTTAATATGAGTGTTTCCTATTACCTGCCTGCCACAAGTGGAGAGGATGTTGATCTCAGTGATACGGACATAATTTATATCAATATGTTCACAGACAGTGCCAGCAAACTTGATAATACCGTCAATGAAGCGATAGCAAACGGGGCCGTTGTCATAGGCTATAACACCTATCTGCCTGAAAGCATAGACAACTCTTCCCTTCCCTCTTCGTTTTCAGATATGGGAGAGTTCAAGGACTATCTTCAGGATTACTGGGTGTACGGGGCTACGAATGACGCAAACTTTGATAACCTGATCTTCTATCTGGCCCGGACGTTCTATGCCCGGGACGACCTTCAGGTCTCAGCCCCGGAAGGAGCTGCCAGCGCCATTTATCACCCGGGTATGGTTAACAGTTCTTATTTTACTGCCAATGCGAGTGAATACTTCGAATGGTATGGAAGCAGGAATGAAAGCGAACATTCTTTTGATGAAAACGCTCCCACGGTAGGGATACTGTTCTATCTCTCCTACTATCCTTCGGATATGCAGCCTATCGATGCGCTTATAGAGGAGTTTGAGTCCAGAAATGTGAATGTCATAGCGTGCTACGGGTCCAGCAAGGAATACGTTGACAAATTCCTCAATCATGACAGCTCTACAAAAGCTGACCTGATAGTCTCGACCACATACCGCAGCCAGTATTTTGATGTTGAAGAACTAGGAGTTCCGGTTATCAACTGCGTCCTCAACGGTTACATGAACCTTAGCGAATGGCAGAATGTCAGCGACCCCCTGACAAGTACCTATATGATCAGGCTGTACAGGCCCGAGACCTGGGGCTGGATCGACCCGATAATGATCGCCTCCAATGAGCTGGATAACGAGACAAATACTGAAGTGTACGTCCCTGTTGAAGCCCAGGTGGAATGGCTTGTTGACAGGGCGATTGCCCAGACCGAACTTTCCGGAAAGAGTGAATCCGATAAGAAAGTTGCAATCCTCTATTACAGCCACGGCTGCGGAAATGACAGCATAGGAGCTTCTTATCTTGAGGTTATCCCGAGTATTAACAATCTCCTTGAAGGGATGGCCGATGCTGGCTATGATATTGATAAGGATTCTATTCCTAATGAAAGCGAATTAACAAACCTGATGTTAAAACAGGGTACGAACATAGGGACCTGGGCTCCGGGAGAGCTTGAAAGGCTTGTCAGGTCAGGGGAAGTCGAACTTATTCCAGAATCAACATACCTTGAATGGTTTTCGGCGCTCCCTGAAGAGAGGCAGCAGGAAGTTCTCGAGACCTGGGGGCCCGCACCCGGAGAAATAATGGTCTATGAAGACGATTCAGGGGATAAATTCCTGGTAGTTCCGAAGGTTGAAGTCAGCAACAATGTAATCCTCGCTCCCCAGCCAACAAGAGGATGGCTTTCGGACAATGAAATTCTCTATCATGACGGGGACCTGCCTCCCCACCACCAGTACCTCGCATTCTACCTCTGGCTCCAGAATGAATACGGAGCCGATGCGATTGTAAATATGGGCCGCCACGGGACTATGGAATGGCTTCCCGGAAAAGAATTCTGCCTCTTCAGTGATGAGTGGCCTGCAATCGTTAGCGGAGACATCCCTATAATCTATCCCTATATCATGGACGGGATGGGTGAAGGAATGCAGGCAAAGCGCAGGGGCAATGCGGTGATTATAGACCACCTGATCCCGCCTGTTGTGCTTTCCGAAAGTTATGGGAATTACACCGAGTTGAGCAGCAAGATTTCCCAGTACCAGACCCTGCCCAGCGAATCCGAATTGAAAGAACTTCGCATGCAGGAAATCGTTAACCTCACCCTGGAACTTAGCCTTGACGAGTTTGTGAACGTAAGCCTGTCCGAGAGTGAGGATACGGAAGAAGAGTTCCTTGACGAGCTTGACGATATTCTGGAGGAACTTAAGACTACTTCCATGCCCTATGGGCTTCACATACTCGGGACCTCCCCTGAGGGAGAAAACCTCACACAGATGGTCTACTCGATGCTGGGAGACGAGTTTTCCGAAGAGGTGGCCGAATACAATAGTTCCGGAAACGCTTCTCTTGACCTTCTGGACCTTGTGCTCCTGCAGAACGTGAGTATTGAAGACGCCCAGATGCAGGTTCTCGGGAGCAGTTCCGAAGAAGTGACCGGTTACCTGAACACGGCTCAGGAATACGCAGAAAAACTCGGAGAAAGTAAAAATGAAATCCAGCAGGTCCTTAAGGCTCTGGACGGTGAATACATCGAACCGAATATTGGTGGAGACCCCATACTCCGGCCGGACGCGCTTCCTTCGGGGAGGAACTTCTACGCTTTTGACGAACAGCTTTCCCCCACGAAGCAGGCGTGGGAACTTGGTAAGGAAATGGCTAACCAGACAATCGAAGCCTACCAGGCCACACACGAAGGGCAGTATCCGAAGAAAATAGGCCTGATCCTCTGGGCTGGGGAATCTACCCGGAATGAGGGCGTAACCGAGGCTGAAATCTTCTATCTCCTGGGAGTAAAGCCGGTCTGGGACGACGACGGAGATGAGGTCATAGATGTCGAACTGATCAATTCTTCGGAACTGGGCAGGCCGCGCATTGACGTGCTTGTACAGATTTCGGGGCTCTACAGGGACACTTTCCCCCATAAAGTAGAGCTGATCGATAAAGCAGTCTACCTTGCTTACAACGACCCTGACAACCAGTACGGAAAAGATGAGGAAAGACCGACCCCGGAGTATATCTCCTATGACCCGGAAGAAAATACGAATTATGTCCGGGAGAATACCAATGACCTTTTCCTTGTCCTTAACGAGTCTTTAAAGAATGAGACCGCTTCAATGACCGTAGCCCTTCTGAGGGTTTTCGGGCCTGAGGACGGCACTTACGGGACCGGATTGTCAAATGTTGTTTCTGCAAGTAACTCCAGCACCAGTGAAATTGCCGAACTTTACATAGACAGGATGAGCTATGTTTATGGAGAATATGTATGGGGAGAAAGTATAGCCGATATAGTCTCGCAGTTCCAGGTAGACGGCAGTTCCCTTGATAATACGGACATTTTTAAGGCTAACCTTGGAGATGTCGAGGTTACCGTTATGAGCCGCAGTTCAAGTACCTACGGAATCCTGGATAATAGTGATGCTTTCGAGTATCTTGGCGGCCTTAACCTTGCAGTTTCCTCTGTTTCAGGCGAGTACCCCGATTCGTACATAATGAACCTGCAAAATCCGGGGGATGAAGAGATAGAAACCCTGAGTGAATATCTAACAAGGGAGATTATCACCCGCGTCCTGAACCCCAAATCCATTGAAGGTATGCTGGGAAGCGGTTTTGAAGGGGTGAGCCAGTTGGCGGATTATGTTGAAAACCTCTGGGGCTGGGAAAAGACAAACCCGGACCTGGTAAGTGACGATATCTGGAACAAGGTGTACGAAACCTATGTCGCCGATTCCGAACTCAATGCCGAGCTCAAAGCGACCAATTCCTATGCATACCAGTCTATCACGGCCAGGATGCTGGAAACTGCCCTGGAAGGCAACTGGGACGCTTCGGATGAGGTCCTCAAGAACCTTGCTACGGAGTACGCAGAATCCGTTGTAGAAAACGGAGTTGCCTGCTGCCACCATACATGTGGAAACCCGACCTTAAACAGCTATGTTGCAGGTCTGGTTTCAGTGCCCGGTTTCACCGAGGCTATTGAAAAGGCAACATCAAGCGAGGCTTCTCAGGATTCAAGTGAAAGCAGTAGCGGTAATAGTGGCGGTCACGGCACTGGAGAAGCTACTGTAGTCTCAAAAGATAGTACCTACAGCAACCAGACCTCAAAAACAAACTCCTGGGAATCGGACAGCAATCAGACCTCTCAGACTTCAGATGCAGGGTATGGTGTGGATTCTCCGGAAACTGCTCCTGAAATCAGGAACACTGCAGATTCCAATTACGTTGAGGGCTACGAGATGCAGAAAGAATCCGTAGAAAAAGCAGAAAATGGAGATTTCTCTTTTTCAGGGGCCGATATTGTCGGAATTCTCTTTGTGGTAGTAGCAATGGGCGGAATTTACCTGGGAATGCGGAGAAAGAAGATGTAAAACCCGGATTGAAGGAGAGCGCATTTCATTCTGTGCTTTTCTCTTTCCATTTTTTTAAAAAAGAATCTGAACCCGGTGTGTGATCCTGTCTTCTAATAATTTCCGGTTTGAATAAGTAATATTTCACTCTGTTCTCTGCACTATTTCACTCTGTTCCCTGCACCATTTCACTCTGTTCCCTGCACTATTTCACTCTGTTCCCTGCACTTTTTTGTTTATTGCATTTCTTGTTCTTTGTATTCTTTCCGTACTATTCTCCATTTTTTGTTATCTTCATAGCTAATAACTATTATCTAAAATCCCAGTTTTTTATGTAAGTAAAGTAAAATTGCGTTAAAATGCCCTGAAATTGTTTATGTTTTGAGGGGAACAGTCAATGATTTATTGAGGCGATAGGCATCCAAAACATTTACAAATTATTCGCATTCGAATGGTGTTTACCTTTCACAATTAAGTAAAGTTTACTTTAGTTGTTAATTTGCTGTGTATTTTGTTTTTCCTGTTGATCTGATTTGCCGTGTCGGCTGCTAAAAATTGAAAGCTGAAACGTCTGGATTTGCTGCAAATGGCGAACAGAAGCAGGATTTCAGTATGAGGTTTTCATAGCGCTAAAATAAATTATCTTCTGGAGTAGGGATTATGAAAGAATTGATAAATAACGAAATAGATCCTTTGAATAAAATAAAAGCTTCCGGATTAGCAATTTTAATCCTTTTAATGCTGTTTTCTGCTTCCCCTGCAGCTTGCAGTACGGACATTCAGTACGAAGTTGTCGCCAACACTACCAGTGATGCTGAAGGCAATTACGTGCTTTCCGGGATTCCGGACGGAAACTATACGCTTGTTGCTCTCTACAATGAGGACAAATGGCGTCGTGCTGACGAACAGGTCCAGGTCCGGGGTGCGGATCTTTCGGTGAATCTTGATACCTCAAGCAGGGATATCGATGCAAACGAATCCCAGGAGCTTCTTGACCTTAAGGGCAGCGGGGGTGACCTTACAGGCAGTGCTGTAATAAGCGGGCTCACTCGCCAGAAACAGATGAATGGAGATCCGATTCCGCTGGGTTTCACAGACGTTCTTTTGTTGAGGGAAGTGGCAACAGAAACTCAAGGGGACTCCGGCACCAGCACAGGCCAGCACCTGGATATTGCCGTTGTGACCGGATACCGGAGCCATGAGCTTCCTCTCAAAAACCTGATGGAAGAGGTCAACAGTAACAGCAGCCTGAACCTCACTTTCAGTTATTTTATGGCGGACTATGTGACGGAAAATGATGTTGACCTGAGCGGGATGGACATTATCTACATCAATATGCTAAGCCCCTCAACCGCCCAGAAGCTTACACCCACGGTGGACAGTGCGATTACTAACGGGTGTGTGGTTATTGATGACGACACCCTGCTAAACGAGAGTATTCCTCTTCCTGAAGACCGGATTGAGAGCTTCAGGGAAAAACTGAACAATTACTGGCTTAACGGGGCTTACGACCAGAGCAACCTGAAAAACCTTGTATTCTGCATTGCCAGCGACTGCTGCGGGAGGACCGACCTTCTGTATGAGGACCCGCACACGCTTCCCGAAAGGGCGATCTATCATACGAACATGACAGGGTACTTTACCGATTCTCTGGATGACTATCTTACCTGGTACTCAAACAGAAGTGACGGCGGGCATGTCTACGACCCGGCAAAGCCAACAGTTGCAATTACCATGTACCAGAGCTATTTCCCCTTCCAGATCGAGCCCATTGATGCCTTGATTTCGGAACTGGAAGCCAGGGACTATAATGTTATCGCCACTTACGGGTCTGATAGTCTTTCCTCCGGGGAGTTTTTCAAGCAGGGGGACGAAGTCCTTGTGGACGCCATCATCTCGTTTACGTATTTTAGCAATAAGTTTGATGCCGAGGAACTTGATGTGCCCGTAATCAACGGCATCGTTAACAATTACATGAACAGGACCGAGTATGAAGCCAGCAGCAGGCCGCTTCCTGCGGATAAGATGATGAAGATAGATTTGCAGGAGCTCTGGGGAGCTATCGACCCGGTAATAATGGCTGCAACGGAAGTAGACCCTGAGACCGAGACTGAAATGTCGGTTTCCATAGACTACCAGGTGGACTGGCTCATTGACCGCGTCGAAAGCTGGGTGAAGCTCGGGGAAATTCCCGAATCCGAAAAAAAAGTTGCTATAATTTATTATAACCACGGAGGGGGAAAGGACAACATAGGAGCTTCCTATCTTGATGTCGTCCCCAGCCTCTCCGGCCTGCTCGACGCTATGGATGCCGAAGGGTACGCCCTGAACGAAAACCAGGCCCCGAACGAGACCGAACTCCTTAACCTGATGCTGACCCAGGGCATAAACATAGGGACCTGGGCTCCCGGAGAACTCGAAAAGATGGTTGATACGGGCAAAGTCGTTCTCCTGCCTGAAAGCACCTATGAAAAATGGTTTTCGGAGCTTCCCGAAGAGAGGCAGCAGGAAGTCATTGACCAGTGGGGACCCGCTCCGGGGGAGATCATGGTCTGGGAAAACGAAAGTGGAAAATACCTTGTAATCCCCAGAATCGAGGTTGGGGAAAACGTGCTTCTGGCTCCCCAGCCTTCAAGAGGCTGGCTTGATGACAACGAGGCCCTTTACCACGATTCGGAACTGCCTCCCCACCACCAGTATATTGCGTTCTACCTCTGGCTCCAGCATTCCGAAGAGGAAGGCGGGTTTGGCAGTGATGCCCTCGTGCATTTCGGCAGGCACGGGACTCAGGAATGGCTTCCAGGAAAAGAGTTCGGGCTTACGCGCTACGACTGGCCTTCCCTGATGCTCGGGGACTTGCCTGTGATTTATCCTTATGTTATGGACGGGCTTGGAGAAGGCAATGAAGCAAAACGCAGAGGTGGAGCAGTTATAGTCGACCACCTTGTCCCTCCGATTGTTTCTGCCGGAAGCTATGGGGACTATGCAAACCTGAGCGAAGCGATCCTTAACTATGAACAGGCAGAAGCAGATGCCACCCTTAAAGCGGCTCACAGATCTGAAGTTTTAAACCTGACCCTGTCCCTTTCCCTGGACGATGAGTTCAACATGACCGAAGCGGAAAACAACGAGACTTACTTTGAGAATGTTTTCCTGGAAGGTCTTGAGGAACTGCTGGATGAGTACAAGAGCCAATCAATGCCTTACGGGCTGCACATCCTGGGCACAAGCCCGAAGGGGGAACAGCTTACGGGTATGGTAAATTCAATGCTCGGTACTGACTTTGCCGATTCGGTAAATGAATTCAACGAGACCGAAGGAGCCCAGCTCTATCTGCTGGACCTGGTCCTGAACCGGGGAGTCAATTCTACCGAGACGCAGATAGAGGTTCTCGGGACAGAGAATGAAACCGTCAGTACCTTCCTTTCCAGTGCGGAAGAATATGCTGCAAACCTGGCTCTTGGGGAAGAGGAAATTCAGCAAGTCCTCAATGCACTTGACGGCAGGTTCATTCCCGGAAATCCGGGAGGCGACCCTGTCAGGAACCCCGAGGCTCTGCCTTCCGGAAGAAACTTCTATGCTTTTGACCAGCGGATAGTGCCAACAGAAGCTGCCTGGGCACTCGGGCAGGAGATGGCTGACCAGGTGCTTGAAGCCTATGTTGCCGAGCACGGGACCTACCCGAAAAAGGTAGCTTACATTCTCTGGGCCGGGGAGACCACAAGGCACGAAGGAGTCATGGAGGCAGAGATCCTCTACCTGCTCGGAGTCAAGCCTGTGTGGAAAAGCGGCAGGGTAGTTGATGTGGAAGCAATCCCCATGGAGACTCTGGGAAGGCCCAGAATTGACGTCGTGATCCAGATCTCGGGCCTTTACAGGGACATGTACCCTGACAAGGTGCACCTGCTGGACAAAGCCGTAAAACTGGCTTATGCCCAGGAAGACTCTCCCAACTATGTCCGGGAAAATGCCGAAGCCCTTAAAGCTTCGCTGATGAGTGAGGGTTCCCTTAATGAAACCGAGGCTCTGGACCTGGCCCTGCTCAGGATTTTCGGGGCTGCGGACGGGGACTATGGCACGGGGCTCCCCAATGCGATCGCTGCAAGTGATACCTGGGAGAGTAATGATGCGCTTGCAGAACTTTATCTAAGCAAGATGTGCAACGCCTACGGAGAAGACGTCTGGGGTGAAAACCTGAGGGATCTTTTCGAAAAGAACCTTGAGGGAGTAGAAGCCACAGTGCACAGCCGGAGCACAAACCTTTACGGGACTCTGGACAATGACGATTTCTTCCAGTACCTCGGAGGGCTGAATCTCGCAATCAGCTCCGTTTCGGGAGGAAAGTACCCTGACTCCTTTATCACGAACATGCTGACCGGAGGAGACGAAAAGGTCGAAACTCTGGAAGAGTTCCTCACAAGGGAAACTTATTCCCGCTATTTCAACCCGAAGTGGATCGAAGGCATGCAGGGGAACGGCTATGCAGGAGCCAGGGAAATGGCGGATTTCATTGAAAACCTCTGGGGCTGGGAAGCCACAAACCCGGACCTGATCAGTGAAGATGTGTGGAACCAGGTGTATCGGACTTACATGGCAGACCGGGAACTCAGCGAATGGATCAGGCAGAACAACCCCTATGCTTACCAGTCCATGACTGCCCGGATGCTTGAGACTGCCCGAAAGGGCAACTGGGATGCATCGGACGAGACCCTCGAAAGCCTTGCTGCAGATTACGCGGAGTCCGTTGTCGAAGACGGGGTCACCTGCTGCCACCACACCTGCGGGAACTCTCTCCTTAACAGGTACGTATCGGGTCTGGTCTCTGTTCCAGGTTTTACCGAGGCAATCGAAGAGGCTACGCAGGAATCCCTTGAGCAGGAAGAAACTGAAAAGCACAGCAGCAAAGGTCGCCAGACAAGTGTTGCCGAAAAACTCAACCAGACTGCGAAACCAAGCCCCGAGGAGTCTGCCAGCAACCAGACTGTCCGGAATTCCGATGCCGGGTATGGCGTTGATTCTCCCGAACCTGCTCCTGAGGTCCGAACGGCGGGTAGCCCCGATTATGTGGAGGGCTATGAGATGCAGAAAGAAGCTGTTGAAAATGAGGAAGGAGGAAACATGTCCTTCTCGGGTGCGGACATTTTCGGGACTCTTTTTGTGGTTGCGGCGGCCGGAGGAATTTACCTGGGCATGCGGAAGAAGAAAATGTAAATTCCGGCAGGTATGGGCCCGGTGAATGCCAGGAAAGTGGTGTATTATCATGCCTTATCCGCCACTTTCTGTCCATTTTAAAGGCCAAATCTAATAGAAAAAACACTCAAAAATATATTATTCATTTTATGTTTTTTCCTTAAAAAAATCCCAAATTTAGAAAAGAATTGAAGATCAGCCCGTGCCTCCGTTTCCACACACAGGCACGGACTGCATACCACAGGTGTTTGATATGATTGAAAACAGATGTATCTCTATTCAAAAAAACTTTTGTATAAAATTCTTAACTTCGGTATTGCTTTTAATGCTCTTAAGCTCGCTGATATCGACAGCTGCGGCAGCGGAAAATACATTCAGTTTCGTGCTGGGAGCGGAGAACAACACGGAGGCACTTGAAGCCGTGCTTGCCGAAGGCGATCCGGGAGTAACTATAAATCTCTATAATGCCACCGAAGCAAATTCCACGGACTTCAGTTCGGCAAAGGTGCTTTTTCTTGCTTCCCTTGATGAGGAGACCCTCGCAAACATTAACAATACGCTGAACCAGAGTGCGCACATCGTTTCTTATGACCTTCCCGAAGGGTTTGACCTGGGGAACTCAAACGACCCGAATATGACGGAGCTCTGGGAAACCGGAGGGTACCACAACATAAAAACGCTCATACGATACATGAACGACACGTTTTACGGGGGTGGCGTTCAGGCTCCGGAAAAGCTTGAAGTTGCTTTTGTCTTTTCCAGGGAAAGTGCCGTACTGACGATGGATAAAGTGGCTCTTGACCCGGAGCTCTCCGGGGTCATTAATATCAGTACGTACTTCGGGCGTTCCAATGAGGACCTGAGCTTCGATCTGAGCGACAAGGACATTGTAATAATGAGAAACCTTGATGCCCAGGTAATAGAAACTATCTCTCCTACCGTCAATCAGGCAAAAGCCAACGGGGCTTATATTATCAGTTTGGGAGACCTGATTCAGTCTTACAACCTGCACAATGTCAACCTCTCAGACCCGAATTATGCTGATATTACTGAATATTTCACATACGATTCGGAAGAAAACTTCAAACGGCTTGCTACGTTTATAGGCGTTAAGTTCGCAGACAGGTATGACGTGATCGAAGAGCCCGTTTCGCGTCCTTTATACGGGCTTTACCACCCCGATGCCCCGGAAATCTATTCCTCTGCCGGCGATTACCTTGACTGGTACCTTAACAGAGGCGATGGTGGGCATGTTTATGACACTGCAAAGCCTACAGTGGGGATTATCTCGGATAGTTTCACGTACATTGACACCAGGGATGCACCGCTTGTGGAGGTTCTTGTCGATTCCTTCGAATCCCGGGGCTGCAATGTGGTTGTTGCTACTTATTCATATAAAGACGAAGGCTCCAGAGACTACTTAATGATGAACGGGAGCTGTATTGCAGACAGTGTGGTCATAATTTCCCGGGGTTCTCGCTTCAACTATGCCGATTCCGAGCAGGGAATCGAGGACCTTAAGACCTGGAATGTGATCCCCCTGAATGGAATCCGCCTTTTCTACGATGTGAGTGCGGAGGAATGGGAAAACTCCTCTCACGGGGTCGGGCCCGAGCAAACTTACCAGCTTTCGGCTGCGGAGATGGACGGGATCATAGAGCCCATAGTAATCGGTTGCAAGGACCCGTCCATTGGGGATTCGGTTTACTATCCGATCGACTACCAGGTGGAATGGCTGGTAAACAGGACAATTTCCTGGACCGAGCTCCACCGCAAATCAAATTCCGAAAAGAAGATCGTAATCCCCTATTATGCCGCAGAAGCCGGGAAAGCTGAAATCGGAGCTGACATTGACTACTACCTGGACGCCCAGGCAAGCCTTGCAAACCTCCTTTTGGCAATGAAGGAAAGAGGATACAACCTCGGAAATGACAGCCTTCCGGACAGAGACGAACTTGCCGAAATCATGACGGAAAGAGGACATAATGTGGGGGTCTGGGCTCCCGGAGTTCTTGATTCCCTTGTTGAAAACGGGGATGTTATCCTCATTCCCGAAGCCAGGTATCTTGAATGGTTCGAAGCTCTCCCTGAAGAGAAGCAGGCTGAGATGGAAGATATCTGGGGACCTGCTCCCGGAAAGATCATGGTCTGGGAAAACGAGACCGGAAAGTATCTCGTAATTCCGAAGATCGAATACGGCAATGTGCTGCTTGCTCCCGATCCTATGTGGGGCTGGGACCAGGACGAGTCCGTGACCTACTATGACGGTTCGATCCCTCCGACTCACCAGTGCCTGGCTTTTTACAAGTACATGGGAGAGGAATACGGGGCAGATGCTCTTTTCACGATTTTTTCCAGTGTAGAGATGATGCCCGGAAAAGAATCAGGGCTTTCCTCAAAGGACTGGGGTGCAATTCTCCTGCAGGACATGCCTATGGTTCATGTACTTCCTATGGATGCCGAAGGGATTTTTGACAGGCGCAGGGCAAACATGCTGATTGTTGACTTCCTGACCCCCACGATCGTTCCTTCCGGGCTTTACGGGAACCTGACGCTGCTTCAGCAGGATATCGGCCTGTTCGAACAGGCAGCTGACCCGGCAGTTAAGGCCGAGTACAGAGAGCTCATCCTTAATACTACCCGTGAGCTTGACCTTGACACTGACCTGGGAGTGGATCTTGAAAGCATTGCCGGAAATGAAACAAAAACCGATGCCTTCATCGAGGACCTGGACGCTTATCTCGGAGAACTGAAGACTGTCTACATGCCTTACGGTTCGCATACCCTGAGTGAGCCCCCGACAGGGGAAAGCCTGGTCGCAATGGTAGAAGCAATGCTCGGGGATGATTTCAAAGCCCATGTTGAGGAGACAAACTCTACGGAAGGGCTGACGACGGAACTTCTCAACGAGACTATACTTTCCGGAAGGACAGCCGAGGAAGCCCAGAACCTGGTGCTGGGTACGACTTCGGAGAATATAAGCTCCGACCTCGAACTTGCCCTTGAGTATACGGAGAGAATCAATGCCTGTACCATTGAGATCCCGCGCATTCTCGATGCTCTGGAAGGGAAATATATCCCTCCGGGGCCTGCGGGAGATCCTGTCAGGAATCCGGACGCTCTTCCGACCGGAAGAAACCTCTGCACCTTTGATGACCGTTTGGTGCCTACTAAGGCTGCCTGGAATGTGGGAGTCGAACTCGGAAACGAACTTCTCGAACAGCGCCTTGCTGAAAATGGCACCTATCCTGAAAAAGTCTCTTTCCTGCTCTGGTCTATTGAGACATCAAGGAACCAGGGAACGATGGAGTCCGAGATTTTCTACCTTCTTGGCGTGAAGCCTGTATGGGACAGCAAAGGGCGGGTACAGGATGTGGAACTGATCGATTCGGATGAACTCGGAAGGCAAAGAATAGATGTTCTGGTCACGACTTCAGGGTCCTATCGCGATATGTACGCAAGCCGGCTCCAGTTGATCGATAGGGCGGTCAAACTTGCAGCAAATGCTCCGGATAATGAAACTTATCCTAACTATGTAAAGCAAAACTCCAGGAAGATTGAGGAGGCTTTGCTGGCTGCCGGGTATGATCAGGAAACCGCTGAGAATCTTTCCACATCTCGTATTTTCTGTCCGCCACCCGGTTCGTATACTCCGGGAATCGAAAATGCCATTTCCGGAGCTGACTGGGAAGATAGGGAAGATATCGCAGATCTCTATATCGACCGTATGGGATATGTCTACGGGGAAAACATCTGGGGAGAACAGTATACGGATGTCTTCCGGGAAAACCTCGCTGATGTGGAAGTCGGGGTCTTCAGCCGGACTTCCAATGTTTACGGGGTGCTCGAACACCCGATGGTTGCAGCTTATTTCGGAGGACTTTCCATGGCAGTGGAAAGTGTTAGAGGCAGCAGTCCCGATCTGTACATCAATAACCTGCGTAGCTCCGGACAGGAAGGCGTGGAGACCCTGCAGCATTTCTTGAGCCGGGACCTCCGTTCTCGTTATATGAACCCCACATGGATCGAAGGCATGATGCAGGACGGGTACGACGGGACACGTTATATGAATGCCTTTGTAGAGAATATGCGGGTCTGGGAAGTTGCTACCCCCGATCTGGTTACGGAGGACATGTGGAACGAAGTCTACAAAACCTATTTCCAGGACCAGTATTATCTGGAGGTTACCGAACACCTGAAAAATACGAACCCTTATGCCTATCAGTCAATTGCCCTGAACCTTATCGAATCCGTAAGGAGGGGAGACTGGAATCCTCCTGAAGAAGTCCTGGAAGAGCTTGCCAGGGAATATGCGGAATCCGTGGTAGAAGACGGGGTCACATGCTGTCACCACACCTGTGGAAACCCCACTCTCAACAGCTATGTTGCAGGCCTGGTTTCAGTCCCAGGTTTCACCGAAGCAATTGAAAAGGCTACACAGGAATCTCTTGAGCAGGAAGTATCTGAAAAGCACAGTAGTAGTGGGAACAAGGGGAGTTCGACACCTGTGATTCGGGGTTCTGAGAGCAGCAATCAGACTGTTATGGAGGAGGATGCAGGATACGGGGTTGATTCTCCCGAACCTGCACCCGAAGTCTCAAGATCTTCTGCCGATCCTGATTATGTTGAAGGCTATGAAATGACGCAGGAGACTGTTGAAAATGAGGATGCAGGAAATATGTCTTTCTCGGGTGCAGATATTTTAGGAACTCTTTTTGTACTTGTGGCAGCCGGAGGAATTTATCTGGGGGTGAGGAAGAAGAAATTGTAAATGAAATTTGAAAGGGGTTTAATCCCCCTTTTCATCTAAAAAAAGACTTTTGATTTACCGTTTTTGAGTTACCGTTTTTGATTTATCGATTTTGATTCGTCAATTTTGGTTTTCCAATTTGTATTACTTTATTGTTCTTTTTCGGTTCGTTATTCTTCATCCTTTTCTTCAATCTTTCTTATATAGGGCTTAATATCCAGTACAGGGGTTCCGTTGATGGCATCAAGACCTTTTACATGGAGCACGTTGCCTTCGACTTTCAAGAGCTCTACAATAGTCAACCCTATCCCATTAGGTCGGAATGGGCTTCGGCTTGCAAAAACCCCTGACATCTCTCCATCATAGCGGCGGCGGTGGATAAGTTTATACCCTTCTGATTTACTAAAGTAAAATAGGATATAGAGTTTTTCAAGCTCATCTACTCTGTAAAGCCCGTCCACAAGGTCTTTATTAAGAATAATTTTTGAGACCTTTCCGTAGATCTCTTCGTTGTACCCCGGTTCAAGGTAGTCATTCTCAACATAGCCTATAGGGGTAAACTCGACTTTTTCAGGTTTCATTTCCGTATTTTCACTCATTTTTTGCCTCAAAACAGGAGATGCAGACTATTTCTCCGTTTTTAACCCTTCCCAGGGGCTCCATAAAGCCTTCTCCACATTTGCTGCATATTACGGTGGGGTAGATTATGGCTTTCTCAGGAGGCTCGATTTCAATTTCAGTGACCCAGAAAAGTTCTTCTGCCGGCATATCCAGAATTCTCTGACTTTTTGCTTCGTGTGAAGTCCTAAACTCTTCTGCTTCTTCAGAGCTTGCAGTTCCTGCTCTCAGTTTTGCGAAGAGTGCCGTGTGCCTGTCGTCCTGGGGGAGAGCATCCGGTTTCATGGAAATTCTGAGGGCTTTTTTGTCTCCTCTCTTGAAAAACGTATACACATGCTTTCCGTGTTCTTTAAAGATGAGATTCCCTTTCCCGCAGGTGCAGCCATTGATCGCCTGAATCGCATCCACTGAACATGACCTGTTTTCCACAATTGCGACCAGTTCTTCGTCTTTGCTCCTGTCCTTGAAACGGTCGGCAGCCAGTGTCGCCACTCTATATCCTATGGAAAGGCCCGGGCAGACATGTCCGTGGAACTTTACAGCAGTATCGAAATTAGCGTTATTGAATTCCAGGTTTTCAGCTCCTACTTTAATTACTTTTCCTGATATCAAGGATTAATTTAATTAATCAGTTTAATATTCTCTGACCATTATTTATAAATTCTGTATTTCATTGATATTACAAAAAAAGTATGAAGTATTAATTGCAGGGCAATCCCATGCATTGTTTTAACAGCTGCAAAGGTGGATACACTCCTTTTTTCTGCGATCTTATTCCTCATTTATCCAGCATCAGAAGAGTCGGACTTCTCCCCCAATTTTATTTCTCATTTACTATTTATCGCAGGTGTGCTTTCATTGAATTTGTCCATTTCTGTATGATTGACATTTATAAAAAGAAAAAAACCCTACTTTGGGAAGTAACATCGGAAGATAAACTAAGTCAGCTTATGAAAAATTGAACTAATTTATGAAATATTAAGTGGATATGCGAAAAATTAAACAGACTTAAAAAATCCTTACGCTTAAAAAAATCCTTACTTCAGTGAAAAGAGTTCAGGCTTTACGTTATTTCATAATTAGGATAATAGGGACCGTAATTTTCCCTTGTACAGGTCCCTACCGATGATCCAACCCCGTTGGACTGAGAGTAAAAACCCCTAACTCTCAATCTCTGTCATTTTTTTACGGTTTCTAATTATATAACATAAACGATATGAAAAATTGCTTACTAACCAAAAAATTAAAGTTCTTATTTTTTTAGATTTTCTTGAAATATTTATTTACATTAAATTTTTTGTTAGTATTAAAACTTTCAACAGAATTGAAAAAGATTAATATTTTTTTGTTTTCTTTCCTCCTCAAAATTTATTATAGGATTCGAAAATACACAATTAGAGTTTTTTCAACTCAAAAAAATTCAAGTCTGAGTTTTTAGCTAACGATTTTCGCAATCAGAAGCCTCACTTTTCATAATTACTCCAACCCAAACTAACTTACAGAATTTATTTTATTAAGTTATACTGTTTTTTATAAAAGTTAAATCCCCTAATAGGCTGGATTACTCAGTTTTTTATGGATCTGAACTCTTAAAAAAGATTGGTGTTAGAATTGGGAGCCGTTTGCCACCTCTGATTCGGCTCCCAATTGTGTGATTCAACCCCTACGATTAAGAGATAAACCCCTTAACTCTTAATCGTCAACTTCTTCTTTATGTTATAGAGGTATATAACCTATACGACCTTAAAATTTGTTTCACATTAAATAATTTAGCAGCTTCAAAATCAAGGTCCTTTGACCTGAAAGTTCGATTTTACATCCCCATTTTTTCTGATTTGTTTACTCTGAAAAATTTATTTAGATATATACTTTTCTGTAAATGCCTTGAAATAAAAATTTTTCACATAGATATATAGTAATTTTTTGTTAATTGTTATTGTTTTTTGGAAAAAGCAGTGAAATCTACGAAAAATACTTATCACGTGCTTACGTATATCTCAAAAACATGAACAGCCAGCTTCTTGAGTTGATTTTCCTTTCTGAAAAAAGAAAAGATATTCTTTTATTCTTAAAAGAAGGGCAAAAAACTACCGGAGAAATAAAAGAATATCTGAATTCCAGTGCGGTAGCTGTGCTTCCTCAGCTAAAAAAATTAAGGGAAGATTCTCTGATATTAAAGACAGAAGATGTTTACACCCTGTCCCCTCTTGGCATAGCAGTTGCCGGGAGAATGCAGGCAATGGTGAGTTTATTAAATGTTTTTGGTAAACACTATGAGTACTGGTCAAAACATGCAGTTGAGTGCCTCCCCCACTCTTTAAGGACCAGAATTGGAGATCTGGAGAACTGCACATTTTCCGAACCGCCTGACTGGACCCACCTCTTTGAACCTCACAGAGAATTTGTGGAAAAACTTTCAATATCAAGACGGATAAGGGGTATCGCCTCTATTTTCCATCCTCTTTACCCGTATCTTTTTCTCTCTTTCGCAGCAAAAGGAGCAGATGTCTCTCTTCTTGTCACCCGTACGGTTTACGGGAGGATAATGGAGGAATACCAGACGGAATTAAGAGAATTTTTAAAGTTGTCGAATTCCAGTTTCTATGTCTGTGACGAAAAAATAGATTTTTCTCATGTTGTTACTGACAGGTTCCTCTCTCTGACGCTTCCTTTTTCAGACGGCACTTTCGACCATAAACAGGATGTCCTGTGCTTCGATCCCGCTGGCCTTCGGTGGGGAGAAGACCTTTTTGTTTACTACAGGGGCAGATCCGAAGAAATAACCGGAGTTTGAATTTAAGTAATCCGGGACTAAATTCCGGCAATGCAGGAAGATAGCTATAAATCGGACTCTATCTATCCTTTATATTATGGAAAAAGTTCAGGAAACCGCAGAAAAGATCCGGACAATGGAAATCCGGGGCGCAGGCAGGATTGCAAAAGCGGCTGCCGAAGCCATCAGGGATTATGCTGCAGGGCTGGAAGCAGCTTCAATGGAGGAGTTTGCAGCCAGCATCCAGGAAGTTTCGAATTTTCTTATCAGTACCCGCCCAACAGCTGTTTCCCTTCCGAACGCCGTAAAACTTGCTTCAAGGTATTCTTCGGGAAATGTGGAAGAAGCAAGACAGGAAATCATCACAAATGCAAACCTTTTTATTGAAAGAGCAGACCGCGCACTTGGTAAAATCGGAAAAATCGGGTCAAGAAGAATTCAGGATGGAGACGTTATTATGACCCACTGCAACTCTCATGCTGCTCTTTCCATAATCACCACGGCTTTTGAAGCCGGAAAAGAGATTTCGGTAATCGCTACCGAAAGCCGCCCGCGGTGCCAGGGCATATTGACGATCCGGCACCTTAACAGCTTTAGCATCCCAACAACCCTGATCGTAGACTCTGCCGTACGTTACTACATGAAAGATGTGGACAAAGTCATCATCGGGGCGGACGCAATTGCAGCCAACGGAGCTCTTGTAAACAAGATAGGAACTTCTCAACTCGCTCTTGCTGCCCATGAAGCCAGAAAAAGTTTTATGGTAGCCGCCGAGACCTTCAAGTTCAGCCCGAGCACCATCGTGGGAAACCCGATAGAAATCGAAGAAAGGGCTGCAGATGAAGTAATCGATCCTTCCGTCCTTGCAGGTCTCCCTCATGTGCAGGTAAGAAATCCGGCTTTTGACTTTACCCCTGCAGAATACATTGATATGATCGTAACTGATATCGGAATCATCCCGCCTGCGATGGCATATACTGTCATAAAAGAACACCTGGGATGGGAAATCGGAGAAATCTGAAGGATAGAATTCTTTTTTAACTTCTTTTCTTCTTTCCTTTCCTTTTTATCTTCTTTTTATTTTTTTCTTCGTTATTCTCTAATTTTCTCTTCGTTATTTCTAATTTTCTCTTCGTTATTCTCTAATTATCTCTAATCGTCCCGTCCGTGATCCTGAGCACCCTTGAACATTCCTTTGCAACCTCGGGGTCATGAGTTACCACAAGAATTGTCTGTCCCTTCTGGCTCAATTCCTTGAAAACCCGCACAATGGAGTCCCGGGTTTTGCTGTCCACCTCTCCGGTCGGCTCATCTGCAAGGATCAGGGCAGGTTTATTTGCGAGTGCCCTTGCAATCGAAACCCTTTGTTGTTCTCCCCCGGACAGCTCGGTGGGTTTATGGTTTAGGCGGTCTCCCAGGCCCAGGTCTTCAAGCAGGGCTTTTGCCCTCTCTTTTCTCTCTTTTTTTGGTACCCTGGAAAAGCGCATTGCAAGTTCCACGTTTTCAAGGGCAGAAAGGGTCGGGATAAGGTTGTAGTGCTGGAAAATAAACCCTATTTTCTCTCTTCTCACGCCCGGAAGCAGCTTTTCGGGAACAGAGGTAAGGTCTGTCCCGTCGAGAATGATTTTTCCGTCCGTGGCTTTTTCAAGAGTGCCTATCAAAGCAAGGAGGGTTGATTTCCCCGAACCTGAGGGTCCCATTATGGCAAGGAGCTCCCCCTTTCTGACGGTTATGCAGGCACAGCGGAGGGCATGGACAGGAATTTTCCCCTGCATATAGGTCTTGGAGAGGTTTTCGACCTGCATAATGATTTTTTGCCCTTCATCTTCGGAACTGCTGAGTTTGTCTTGTTCTTTTAATAGCCTTTCTTTAACCATTTCCAGCCCTTCAGTCCTGTTTCACGCAGCTTCAAAGCCTTCCATAGAGTTTATCTCCAAAGCTTGTTTTGCTGATCACGATTAAGAGCCTACCAGAAAAAGTACTGTGGCCTGCTTAACTCTTACAATTGACAATATATACACCTGAACGGATACTCGATGTTGTACACTTATGGTACCTTTACAGCTTCATTTTTTATTTTTCGGATGGGCTCGCATACAAAGGAATCACTGTTATATCGAATGAATGTTGGCATTTTTGCAGACTACAAGGAAATTGGGAAATCGTGTTAAAATAGTTCCCGCCGTATGGAAGAATCTAAAGCCCCAACTATATAACATCAACTTTTAATTTATATTGGTTTCTGAATTATATTTCTCTGGATATTATATATTCCGGGCAATAATTTTTCATTGTTACATAATTTGAAGACACTTTCATCGGCATTAAAATGGGATAAATTCGCAAATACAACACCAGGAACGGACATGGACTCGTCTGTCCATACAGTAACAGGGGTCGATTTTTAAGAAGTATTGGTTTCTAACGTGGAGATGGGGGTATTCTTTGACTGACAGGGAAAAGATAACTGTAAAACTAAAAGTCGCAGAAGCCGATCAAAGAGATGTCGGAAATGGAATTGTCCGGGTGGACGAAGATTACAGGGAAAAATTGAGCCTTAAGCCCTTTGACGTTGTAGAAATTAGGGGCGGGAAAACAACTTCAGCTCTTGTGGGTCGCCCTTATCCCAGTGATGCAGGGCTTGATATTATCCGTATGGATGGGCTTATCCGTAACAACGCAAAGACCAGTATAGGGGAATATGTGGATATTCGCAAAGCAGACTGGAAGGAGGCAAAGAGTGTAACCCTTGCGCCTGTAGCCAAAGGAATGCAGATCTATGCTCCAAGCGAAACGCTTAAAGCTTTATTCATGAACCGTGCGGTTTCGAAGGGAGACTTCGTTTCCACTACAAGCGTGAGGCGGTCCAGGCAAAGGGACCCCATCAGTAAAGGGACCATGTTCGAAGGTTTTTTCCAGGACTTTTTCGACCAGGATGCGGGACAGTCTTTTGGTCTTGGGGAAATAAAATTGCAGGTAGTCTCTACTTCCCCCTCTGGCATAGTAAAGATTACAGTCGCGACGCAGATTGAGCTTTTACCGGAAGCTGCAGAAATAACCCCGGAACAGAATATTCCCACTGTCATGTATGAAGACCTGGGTGGGCTCAAAGACGCTATTACCAAGATAAGGGAAATGATAGAGCTACCTTTAAAACATCCTGAACTTTTTGACAGGCTGGGAATCGATGCTCCAAAAGGAGTACTGCTTTACGGACCGCCCGGAACGGGAAAGACAATGCTTGCAAAAGCAGTTGCAAACGAGACTGATGCTTACTTTATCTCAGTCAATGGTCCGGAAATTATGTCCAAGTATTATGGAGAGTCCGAAAAAGGGATCAGAGATGTCTTCGAAGAAGCAGAGAAAAATGCTCCTGCAATCATTTTTCTGGATGAACTCGATTCCATTGCACCTAAGAGGGCGGAGGTAACCGGCGAAGTCGAAAGGAGAGTTGTAGCTCAACTCCTTTCCCTGATGGACGGGCTTAAAGCTCGCAAGAACGTGATTGTGATAGGGTCAACCAACCGCCCTGAAGCAATTGATATGGCACTTCGTCGCCCTGGCAGATTTGACAGAGAGATTGAGTTAAGGGTTCCGGACACTGAAGGAAGGCTTGAGATTTTCCAGATTCACACAAGAGGTATGCCACTTGCCGAAAACGTAAATCTCATGGACCTCGCTCAGATAACTTATGGGTTTGTAGGAGCTGACATTGCTGCACTTTGCCGGGAAGCTGCAATGAGTTCCTTGAGACGGATTCTCCCGAAGATTAACCTCAATGAACCTGAAATTTCAAGTGAGATCCTTGACACACTTCGGGTCACAAGGGAAGATTTTGAAAATGCCCTTAAAGATGTCCAGCCGTCTGCTATAAGAGAAATCCTTATCGAGATTCCTAACGTAAGCTGGGAAGATGTAGGCGGCCTGGAGGAAGTAAAACAACTTCTGAAGGAGGCTGTGGAGTGGCCCCTTAAAAGTCCGGAATCGTACAGGGATATAGGAGTTGAGGCTCCCAAAGGAGTGCTTCTGTATGGTCCACCGGGTACTGGAAAGACGCTCCTTGCAAAAGCCATTGCCCATGAGTCCGAAGCTAACTTCATCACCGCAAAAGGAAGCGATCTGCTTTCCAAGTGGTACGGAGAGTCCGAAAAAAGGATTGCCGAGGTTTTTTCACGGGCGAGGCAGGTTGCTCCATCTATTATCTTTCTGGACGAATTAGATTCTCTTGCGCCTATTCGCGGAGCTTCAATAGGTGAGCCACAGGTCACTGCCAGGATCCTGAACCAGCTTCTTTCCGAGATGGACGGGCTTGAGGAACTCAGAGCCGTAGTGGTAATAGGAGCAACCAACCGTCCTGATATTATAGATCCTGCTCTCCTAAGGCCTGGACGTTTTGACGAGTTAATTCTCGTTCCCGTTCCGGATGAAGGAGCTCGAAAGGAAATTTTTAAGGTCCATACAGAGAAAATGGCTCTTGCAGAGGATGTTGACATTGAAAAACTCGTTTCTCTGACAGATTGGTACACAGGTGCTGACATTGCAGCTGTGTGCAAAAAGGCAGGAAGGAATGCATTGCGCGAGAACCTTCACGCTAAAGAGGTAAAGCAAAAACACTTCCTTCAGGCAATTGAAGAAACAGGACCTTCAGTTACTCCGGATACCATGAAATATTATCATGCTGTACAGGGTAGCCTGAGAACAAAACAGTCCAAAGAAATAGAAAGTCCATTTTACATATGAGTGAAAGATGGGAAGTTAAATCTTCTTTTTTCTTTCTCTTTATATTTCCTCAAACTTTTTGGCCTGGGTGGAGCCAATAGTTTCATGATAGAGTTATAAGATTCCTGCAGATGAGTCTTCAATCCATTAAGTAGCTCTTTTCTTCAGGTAAAAGACAAATTGTAGTTGTGGCTGCCATAGTGTCCTATGGGGGCCTATATGATGTAAGCATTATCTTTGCAGGTACTGTCAGGTCTTCGGGGGATCAGATAGTTTTCCAGTGCTCCGGTCCCCATCTCATGCATGCTTCAAAGCCTCCATCGGACTCATCTTCGAAGCCCTGTAAGCCGGATAAAGTCCTGAAAGAGCCCCTATCAGCAAAGCAAAAAGCATGGCAATTACAAGGAGCCTTGGAGTTATCAGGAAAAGGACGATCCTTGTCGTTTCAAGCCAGGCATTCATGATCTGGACAGCCCCTACACCAACTATAATTCCAAGTATTCCACCTAAAAGGCCCATGAATGAAGCCTCTCCGAGAGTCAGGAGCAGGATATCCCGCGTTTCTGCGCCTATGGCTTTCAAAATCCCGAACTCCCTTGTCCTCTCGGCAACGGACATAAGCATCGTATTCATTACGCAAAGCCCACCTATGATTGCTGCAAGGAGCCCTGAGCTGATAGTGATTACACTGAAAATCATGAAGGACTGTCTCGCCTGTACCTCAAGTTCTCCCGGAGAAAGGGTGCTTGTGCCTTTCACGCTTAATTCTATGCGCTTGGAGAGCATCTCGGCGTCCACCCTCTCGTCAGGCACGGCAAAAATATAGGATACCGAATCGCCCACGTTATACAGGTCCTGGGCAGTCTCAAGGGGAATGATCACGGCATTATCAAAGATCGAACCGGTATAATCAAGAATTCCGACTACGGTAAAATATTTGTCGTGGATTTCGAATTTGCTGCCTACCTCAAGTCCGTATTCTCTTTTGATGTTGTTCCCGACAACCACACTGTAGGAATCTCCGGGATTGAGGAAGCGGCCTGCTTTCAGCTCCACCGGGTTTAGGGCAACGCTGGACTTTTCGGGAGGTACACCAAGGATTTGCTTTCCGGTCATGCCCATCTTGTCCTCATCAAAGGTGGTCATCAAAAGCCCGTAGGCGTCTTTTACCCCGGCTACCCGCAGGACATCGCTTACCTTATCGTCCGTAAGCCCCCCTCCGAAGACCCCGCTTTCGGCAAAAACCCGGATCTTATCGCTGGTTACACTCATGGAACGCTCGAAAGTCTGGTGGAAATTCTCGGACATTGCGCCCATAACTATAACTGCAAAAATCCCGAGGGCTATCCCGCAGATTGTCAGTGCGCTCCGGACTTTCCTATTCGTTATGTTTCGGATGATCAGGTCAAACATAATAATCCCGCGTACGGATGCGTTTTAAACTGTCAGCTTAAGTTATTGTTCTGAACTTCTCGAGACACTTAGCACGCTTTTTTCCCTCTCTTTTTTCTCCCCAGCAAAATTGCAAAACACAGGAAAATTCCAAATGCTGCCTTAATCCCGAAGGCTGGTGACTCTTCCGAGGGAGGTATTTCAGCTACTGGTTCAAATATCCGCAGAACCGTTTCGTGGCTGTCAAGGACTTCCCCTTCCAGGTTTAGCACATAAATCTTCACATTATAGTCACCCCTGGGGACTCCCTGCCAGATAATTCCCACGGTATCTTCTTTTCCTGCGGTCAGGATATCGGCAGTTTCTTCAAAGACCTGCGCATCCCCTTCTTCAGGAGTCAGCGCGACCCTGATTATCCCGTCAAAGGGAACCTGGGATTTCCCTACAACCGTAACGCTTGCTCCGTATTCGTCCACATCGATGTCCGTATCGAGGATTTCCACTTTTTCTTCCGCCCTGAAGTCCGATGTATAGGCTGTGGTAACGTCAGGGGAGTGGGAATGTACCTTCAGGAGCGCCGTGTAATTTCGGTCTTTTTCGAGCAGGAAGGGCCAGATAATTGCTTTATAGTATGCGTCCGTTACGGGGACGTTTTCCGTCTTCTCGGAGTATATTATGTCCGTGCCTGAAAGGAGTTTAAGGTCCAGGTCTACCATGCCGGGCTCGGGCATCTGAACGAACCCGAGATTTGCAGAGCTCATAAGGGTTATCAGAACGGAAGCTTTTTCGGAATCTGCAGAGAAATCCACAATTTTGAGGTTTGAAAGATACTGGTTTTTGTAGGAAAAGGAAAGTTTCCGGGATTCGAGCGTTTTGCTTCCGTCCTTTACAGAAAGTTGTGCTGTATAGGAGTCCCTGTCTTTTCCATAGTCCTCTTTAAGCCCCCAGAAAAGGACTTTCGTGATCTCCTGCCCTTTCTCTACGGAGCCAAGGTTAAAAGTTTCCGATTTCAGAATTTCTTTTCCCGAGCTCAGGGTGAAAACAAGGGAAACGTTTTCAAGGGGCTCTTCAAACCTGACTGTTGCATCGCTCAGGTCATGGTCTGAGAAAAAATCAATAATGAGGTTATTTTCTGCTTCGGCAGCTGTCCCGTTCGTTGCCGCTGAAACAGGTCCTGCCTGGACACAGAAGAAAATCAGGAATGCAATCAAAGAAAATAAACGGAAAGTAGAATCTCTCTGTTTTAAACAGTTCTTTTTTCCTGGCAGCATCAAGCCCGGTTCCTCCTTTTTCCAAAAACTGCCGGGAACCAGAGTCGGAGACATATCTGGCTCTCTGCGATATGAATGTATGTAGGAACCTCTATGTTTAAGTTTTGATATCTTTGAGTCTGATTTTTTGATTTATTGGAGTTCGATTTAATCCTCTGAAAAGGGCTTAAAATCCCTGATTTCAAGCTTTTTATTTTCTTGCTGTAATCCAGGTCCCGCATGAGACCGGAGATTTTTTAGCTGCCTCTCCGCCCAGAATTTCTCCAAGCAGGGCAGGGTCCCGGGCGTCCATAACAAGGGCATCAAGCTTGCAGCGTTCGATGATCTTTGCGGCTACGGGATCGACCGGGGATTTGGAGCCTGCCTTCATCTCGATTGCCATGACTATGCTGATGAGCTTTTCAGGGGAGATTATGTCATATTTTACTGCACTCGGGTCGCAATTGGGGTCTGAGGAATAAACTCCGTCAATCGAGGTCGCAATTGTCAGCAGATCTGCCCGCAGATACTCGGCAAGGATTGCAGCTACGGCATCCGTGGTCTGGCCGGGTGTTACTCCTCCCATTACCACAACTTTTCCCGAGTTTATGGCCTTTGAGGCTTCAAGATAGTTTGTGGGAATTTCAGGATATGCGTCAGGCCCGAGAGCTGCAATAAGCAGTCTTGCGTTCAGGCGAGTGATCTCGATGCCTATGTAGTCGCAGGTTACTTCATCTGCCCCCATAGCCCGTGCAGCACCGATATAGTTCCGTGCCGCTTCCCCACCGCCAGTCACTACAAGCAGTGTATGTTTTTTGGATATGTCGCGCAGGACATTTGCATATTTTAAAAAACGATCCGAATCAAGGTTTTTTGCGAGAATTGAACCGCCTAATGAGAGTACCATGAGCATGATGATCTCTACACATTGACAATTCGGATTTTTAAATGTATCGCTGATATTTTTTACTAAAAGTTTTCCACATTATTCCCATTTTCAATGCGATGCAGGGTTTCTGAGGTTTTCCGTTCTACACCTTTTCCAATATTTATGAAGGAGATTTACACAGTTTTACTTGATTTTTATCTGTTTTTCTATCCGAATTTTTATTTTCTTACGGTAGTCACAGTGTTAATACATAACTATTTACATGGCTAATTTTAAACTATTGAGGGAAAATACTCTCAATGTACTTTCTGGAGGAGGCAATATCTTTTGAATAACGAAGTATATGCTGCAGTAATGGCTTCGGTCTCATGCATTCAGAATCTTACGAATGATAGAATAGAAGCCCTTACCAAAGGTCATGGGATGACAAATATAGCTGCTATCTGTGCTGCAAACGCTATCTCTACGGAGCTTTTCCGGGGCGCGAATATCAAGCTTACCGATGACGATAGCGGCAGCCTGGAAATCGATCAGGTTCTCAAAAAAGGTATTGAAGCTGCAGAAGAAGCCGGAGCAAGCCCGGCAAATGCAGCCCTTTTTGCAGCTACGATCTGCTACTTTGCAGGCTCCAATGCCCAGGCCGGGGTTCCCGCGGGGAACAGGAAGCTCGGGGCTCTTGCCCGTATGATCGCCGGAGCCGATAGGACAGGAGTTATAGCAATTCCCACTCCCAAGTCCAATAATAAGGTCTCGGGTTTTGCGGCTGTTCAGGCTATTTACAACGCCATGGCAGAAGGCAAACTCACCCGTATAGATGGAAGGAAGCTGCCTCTTGGCGTTGCCGGAGGTCCTCTTTATGGGCACAACACTCTTGGAGAAGATATCGGTTTTCCTGAAGTTGCTATGAATGCGGCCAGGATTGGGACCGAAGCCATGATGCAGGCCTATTGGGGGGCAGGGATTTCCGCAAGCCCCATAATTTCGGCTGTTCTCGGAGCCGCAGCAGCTCTTGAAATTGTTCATCCCGATGCTTTTGTGGGGGAGGAATACGGCGGTTTCTTTGAGGTAAATAGTGCCTACCTTGCAGGCAAAGCTGCGTGCCAGGCTGCAGGCATCCCGGAAAAGCTCCATATGCGTGGCACGGACGAAGAATATGACTCTTTTCGGCTGGTAGGAGATCTCGGAGTCATCTTGAAAGATATAGGAGCTCCCACTGTTGTCGGGATGATGTCTTTTGGCGAGATGCTGTGCGCTTTTAAAGAGTCTGTGGAAATAGGGGCAGGGTTTTCCGGCGGACCTATAATGCCTCCTCTAGGGCATATGACTGCAGACACCATAATTGTCCTGAGAGCCCTGATTAAGTTTGGAGGCAATACCGAGCAGGCTGCAGATATCGTTGCAGAAGTAAAAAAGAACGAATGGCTTGACCCGGAAATTGCCTCGGTCGCCCTTAATACGATTGCAAGAAAAACCGAACAGGTCCGGAGAGGCCCTATTACACGTACCATGATCCTCGGGACTGACGGCGTTCGCTCAGCCGCCATAGTCAGGAGGGCAAAAAAGGCATATGAGGACATAAAAGCCGGAAAGTCGGTAGAGGACGTTGTGAAGGAACTGGACCTGGAAAGGAAGAAAACTGTTGAAACCAGGGCAGCTGCAATGCTCGGAGCTATGACAGGGCACGATATCAGGATCGAAATCAAAAAAATGGTCGGAGGTGCCCGCAGATGCCATCCTTTCACGAATTCGTATTACGGGTTTGACACGGACGCCGATGTCGAACTAACTGTAGACGGCAGAACTTTCGAACTGCTGGGGCTTGGACAGAACGTGATCCCGGATGCTATTTTCAATGACCGAAAAGACCTTCTGGAGATTATACCCCTTGCAGCCATACCCGTCTGCGAACTTCAGCTTTCGGGGCACTCAATTATTAATATCACGGTACCTGCAGCCGTTGCAGCTGCAATGAAAGTTACCGACCCGAAAGATGTTGCAAAGCTTGCAGAAAAGGGGGGGAAGTCCTGTTCAGCTGCAATTCCGGGAGCCCGGGAAAAGGCTGTGGACGTTGCAAAACTGGCAGTCAGAATAATGGAATCCATGGAAGGTATCTGAGTACCATCCGGATGAAACCACACCAATCCACAAAAAACGGCCCTGAACCGGGCAGAGGAGAAAGGGTTTAAGTTACAGGCTTAACCCCGTTTTCACCTCTGCCCTTTTCCGTTTTTGAAATCAACGGGAGGTCTCTTTTTGCTTTTGATGACTAACATTGACAATATCACCTGCGACCAGGTTCCCTACCTGATCGAGGAACTGATGAAACTTGGAGCCAAAAACGTACATGTAATACCCGCCATTACAAAAAAAGGCCGGAGCGAATATATTTTCCTTATCGACGGGGAGGAGGGGAACTTTGAGACCCTTGCCGAGTTCATGGCTCTGGAAACCGGAACTCTCGGGGTCAGGCTTTTGAAAACCGAGCATTATCCCTTTGACTACGAGCTGAGGACACTCTGCCTTTCTTTCAGGGACGAAAATGACCTGCTCCTCTGGGAAGGGGAAATTGATATAAAAATAGTTATGGGAAAAGAGCAAAAGCCCCTTTCTGCCAGGGTGGAGTACGAAGAACTTAAGGAACTGGCAAGCCAGGTAAGGGAAGCGGGCCTGAAGCTTTCAATGTACGAAATTAAGGAATTGATCGAAGAAAGGGCCCTGAAAGGCATAAAGGACTTTACGGTCAATTTCAATGACTGTGGTCCGGGACCGGATAATGAGCCTTTATCCGCTATGTCGAAAAAACTGTACTGTAAGAATAAGACGAAAACCTGCTTAGAGAATTAAACCCCGGTTTTTATCTTTTTTCGGAGTAAGGACCCTTTTCCCAAAAGCCTTTCTTATTCTGGAATATTTTTATAGTGAGAGGTATCATCATAAAATGTCTTTTATCCATAGTTGCCAAAGATCTCCTGTGTACTACAACACTTAGCAAGAGTTAAGTAAAAGCACCATTAAGTATTTATAATAACAGAATATTAGATCATAACTGACTAATCAGTCAATTGTAGAGAGAATACATGAAAGAACAGATCAAAGACAAAAAAACAGCAATTATGGATGCTGCTCTGAAGCTCTTCACTGAAAGAGGTTTTCATGGCACCTCCACCGCACAAATCTCAAAAGACGCAGGTGTAGCCACAGGCACCCTTTTTAATTACTTTCCCACAAAGGAAGACCTTATAAACAGCCTATATTTTGAGGTTAAAGGAGAGTTAAGCCAGGCTATGGGGAAAGATATCGAAGCTGAGAGTACCTTTCAGGATAAATTAAGAAAAATATGGTCAAATTTAGTCAAGTGGGGAGTAGACAATCAGGAGGAATTCCTTTTTGTCGGTCAGTTCTGCTCATCCCCCTATATCACAAAGTTTACGCGTGATGAAGTGATGAAAGAGTATGTGTTCCTCCATAAGCTTGTGGATGAAGGAATAAGAGCAGGAGAGATCAGAGACTTTTCCGCGGAGCTGACTATTGCAATGTTTTATCAGGGTAGCAGGACAGTAGTGAACCTTATCCTTGATTCAGATCCCTCGCAGGATGAAAACAGGATTACAGAAGATGGATTCCAGATTATCTGGAGAGGTCTGTCCAAATAATATTTTTTTCACCAACTTGTGAGTGATTAGTCAGTCATATACTATATTAAGGTATTCACTATCTAAAAAAAACAGGAAACCAAAGGTATCTTTCCGGGCATTACTTGAAGGATTTACATTTATAAAAACTTAAAACAGCCCAGTACAAATGCGAGGAGGAAATATGAAAAGACATTTTGCTATTCTGTTAGCTTCCCTCCTGATGTTTTCTCTGATTGCAGGATGCATCGCGAATGAAAGCAGCAACACCAAAAGTAACATCTCAGAGAATGTATCTGAACCGTTGATAGTAGATAGCATTTCTGATGAGGAGTCTCAAGCGATAGCTGCTCCGGACAGCGTCGCGGACGGAGCACCACAAGTCTATATGACCACTGATATCAGCTCGGAAGGGCTAATGGCAGTTTACGAAGCACTGGGCCGTGATGGTACTGGTACCGGAAAAGTAGCGGTAAAAATCACCACGGGTGAGCCTGGTGGTCACTATTATCTTTCGTCTTATTTGATTAAAGACCTGGTACAGTCAGTGAATGGAACGATCGTCGAATGTAATACGGCTTACGGTGGCGGTCGGGCTGAGACGGCTATGCATAAACAGGTTGCAGAAGATCATGGTTATACTGCCATCGCGCCTGTTGATATTATGGATGAAGAAGGCTCTATCTCTCTGCCTTTTGAAAATGGCAAACACTTAAAAGAAGATCTGGTCGGTTCCCATTTTGAGAATTATGATTCTTTCATCATACTTTCCCACTTTAAGGGACATGCCATGGGAGGTTTTGGCGGAGCGATCAAAAACATGGCAATCGGCGTTGCATCTGCAGAAGGAAAAGCGTTCATCCATAGTGGTGGAGAGAGTACAGATCTAAATGATATCTGGAATATTTTTACCAATACTGAACAGGATGTTTTCTTAGAGTCGATGGCTGAAGCAATTGGCGCTGTCATGTACAGTCTGGGAGATAATATTGTCTACATCAATGTGATGAATAATCTCTCTGTTGACTGTGATTGTGACTCAAGTCCTTCTGAACCAACAATGGAAGACATCGGCATTCTGGCATCTCTCGACCCTGTAGCACTGGATCAGGCATGTGTGGATCTTGTTTATGCAGCTCCTGACGGACAGGACCTGATCGAGCGTATCGAATCAAGGAACGGTGTACATACGCTTGACTATGCGGAAGAACTTGGTCTGGGAAGTCAGGAATATGAATTGGTGATACTGGATGATTGATGTACTCCAGAGGGAGTTTATTTATCTGTGGTACTACTTCAGCATCCAATTCAATCAAATTGCAAAATATTGGGCATTTGGTATTTTCCTGGGCTCGGTAATTTCCGTATTTGGTAAAGACAGGATCCACAGGTTGTTTGTTTCAATTCAAAACAAACGCCTTGGAGTATTCGGAGTGGTTCCGGCAGGTCTGCTCGGAATCGCCTCTCCCCTTTGTATGTATGGTACCATCCCCATTGCAGCGTCATTCTCCGAAAAAGGCATGAGAGATGACTGGCTGGCTGCTTTTATGATGAGCTCCATTTTGCTGAATCCCCAACTACTCATTTACAGCGCCGCTCTCGGCAGGACAGCGTTTGTCATACGTTTTGTTTCATGTTTAATTTGCGGTATCCTGGCGGGGCTTTGTGTCCGGCTTTTTTTCCGGAACAAGAGCTTTTTCAATTTTTCCGGATTCTCAGAACCGGCAAATCGAGATACGGATCCCAATATGCTGATACGCCTGCTAAAAAACATCTGGAGGAACGTCAAGGCAACGGGAGGCTATTTTCTTATTGGTATCGCCCTCTCGGCAATGTTTCAGCGTTATGTGCCTTCCGATTCGTTTGCCGCTCTTTTCGGCAGTTAGCGAGGATTTGGCGTGTTGTTGGCAGCAACGGTAGGGGTGCCTCTATATGTGTGTGGTGGGGGTACGATTCCCTTGCTGGTGGAATGGCTGCATTCCGGCATGAGCATGGGGGCTGCTGCTGCGTTTATGGTCACCGGTCCGGCAACAAAAATTACGAACCTTGGGGCTGTCAAAATTGTTCTCGGTGTAAGACGCTTTACCATCTACCTGTTATTTGCAATCCTGTTTGCAGTTACAACAGGGGTTATTATAGATTGTTTTTTGTAAGTGCTTTAGTATCGAACCTATACTGGCTAAAAACAATTTTTCACTCCTTTTGTGAGTGATTGGTCAATCAAAGCAAATATATACTACGAACACCACTATTAATGACTGTTCAGTCAGTCAGTAGCAATGCTATTTGATACAATTCTAATATCCAGGAGAACTAAAAATGTCGGAAAATATGGAATCTAAAAATGAATCAAGTATGAAAACTTTTGAACTCAGTGAAAAGGTAACTGTAGAAAAAGTATCCTATAAGAACAGGTACGGAATTACCATTGCAGCAGACATGTACCTGTCAAAGGACATAGATAAGTCTAAAAAATACCCAGCAATTGTCATAGGAACACCTTATGGAGGTGTAAAAGAGCAGGGTGCTGGAATTTACGCACAGAATATGGCAGAAAGAGGATTCGTTGCCATTGCGTTTGACGAATCCTTTAATGGCGAAAGCAGTGGTGAACCAAGACATACTTCATCCCCAGATATATTTGTTGAAGATTTTAGCGCAGGAGTAGACTTTTTGGGAACACGTCCTTTCGTGGACAGGAACAGGATCGGTGCTATCGGTATCTGTGGAAGTGGAGCTTTTTCAGTTACTGCAGCTCAAGTTGACCCGCGTATCAAAGCAGTTGCTACTGCAAGCATGTATGACATGAGCAGAATGATACGAAATGGATGGGAAGATTCAATGACTGACAAGCAGCGTGCTGAAACTCTAGTTCAGCTGGGCGAGCAGCGTTGGAAAGATTTTGAAAATGGTACTCCTGAAGTGCCTATGGGTTTCCCGGGTGAACCAGCTGATTCTATACCAGAAGGATTGGATCCAATTACAAGTGAATTTTTTGAATACTACGGAATGGAGCGTGGACATCATCCTAATGCAGGAGCCGCATTCACTATTACAAGTAGCATGTCATTCATGAACTTCCCTTTGATGAACTATATTGAAACCATTTCACCACGACCAATTTTGTTCATCATCGGTGAAAATGCTCACTCCAGGTATTTCAGTGAAGATGCCTATGAAAGGGCTGCTGAACCCAAAGAACTCTACATTGTTCCGGGAGCAAGGCATATTGATCTGTACGACAGGACCGACATGATTCCGTTTGACAAATTGGAATCATTCTTTGCAAAATATCTAGGTAAAAAATGAGCAGAACAGTATTCTAATAACCGAAATTTGAACAATTATCTGGAGATGACAGGCTGGAGACTTATTTTTGGCCTTGCCTGATGGCGATTAGTCAATCATGATGCAGATAAACAATTAAACAATTCGGGGAACTTAAAAATGTTATACAGAAAAACACCAAAGAACGGGGACGAGCTTTCGATACTTGGATTCGGATGCATGCGCCTTGCCTCTAAGGAAGATGGTAGCATAGATGAAGAAAGAGCCACCAGGCAGGTACGCTACGCAATCGATCAGGGAGTGAACTATATTGATACGGCATGGCCATACCACATGGGAGCAAGTGAGCCTTTCCTGGGCCGTGCCCTTGCCGACGGATACCGCGAAAAAGTGAAACTCGCAACAAAACTTCCTTCGTGGCTTATAGAGAAACGTGAGGATATGGATAAGTTCCTGAATGCTCAGCTGGAAAAACTCAATACCGACCACATTGACTATTACCTCATACACGCTCTCGCTGGTGACCTGTGGGACAATATTGAAAAGCTTGGTGTAGCAGATTTTCTTGATAAAGCCAAAGCTGACGGTTGCATTATCAATGCTGGTTTTTCCTTCCATGGAGCGTCAGAAGATTTCAACCGTATAGTAGATGCTTATGACTGGGACTTCTGCCAGATCCAGTATAATATTCTGGATGAAAAGAACCAGGCAGGGAAAAAGGGTCTGGAATATGCAGCTTCAAAAGGGCTTGGCGTTGTAATTATGGAGCCTCTTCGCGGAGGGAATCTTACAAAGAACGTGCCTCAAGCCGTGAAAGATATCTGGGACGAATCCCCGAGAAAGAGGTCTCCTGCGGAATGGGCACTCCGCTGGGTATGGAACCACCCCGAAGTCACGGTTATCCTTTCCGGCATGAATGAGGAAACTCACATTGGGGAAAACTTGAGAATAGCAAGCGAAGCATACCCAAATTCTCTGACCGAAGCTGAACTGCAGTTAATAAAGAAAGTAGAACAAAAGTACCGTGAACTGATGAAAGTGGGCTGTACCGGCTGCCAGTACTGTATGCCTTGTCCGGGTGGGGTGAATATCCCATTATGTTTCGAAACGTACAACCACCTGTACATGTCCGGCAATGCAGATGAGGCAAAGTTTCTCTATACTGCAAGGTTGGGTGGTATTCTAGGTGGAGAGCCCGGATTTGCATCCCGGTGCGTACAATGTGGAAAGTGCCTTGAAAAATGTCCCCAGCGCCTGGAAATACCAACGATTCTCGAATCCGTTGCAGAAGAACTTGAAGGATCGGATCTGGAGGAGAGAGTTGCCGTAGCAAAACAGCTATTCAAGCGGACTTAAAAGCGAGAATGATTCAAAGTGCCGAAAAGACAAAGTGAAGATATTGTTTAAGCTAACTTCATTGGAATATTAAACAATGAGCTAGTCTCAAAACTCAAAATTGTTTCTTTGAACTTAGAAAATGGGGAAATAAATCGTGTTTTTGATCAAGAAAAAACAGCCCTTAAACTCCTATTGACTTAAGAAAAAAATGGGTTTTCGGATGAACTTATGGATCGAATTCATCAAATGCAGGAGAGGCACGGGATTTACGATTGAGGATTTGATATGAGTTATAGCATGTATGTGCCTACCCGAACTTTATTTGGAGCAGGTCAACTAAACAATCTGCACACCCGGAAAATGCCTGGCAAGAAAGCTATGATCGTGATCTCTAACGGAAAATCCGCAAGAGAAAACGGTTATCTTGCAAGAACCGAAGAGCAGCTGAAATTAGCAGGAATAGAAACCGTAGTGTTTGACAAAGTTTAACCCAATCCATTGAAATCAACGGTGATAGCAGGCGCTGATTTCGCAAAAGAACAGGGCTGCGATTTTATTGCCGCCCTGGGTGGCGGAAGCTGTATGGATGCGGCAAAGGCAATCGCTATTATGGCCACAAGTGATGGGGACTATTGGGATTATGTGTTTGGTGGAACGGGAAGAGGAAAGCCAGTGGAACATAAACCACTCCCCGTTATAACCGTTACGACAACAGCAGGAACAGGCTCCGAAACTGATCCATGGGCAGTCGTAACACATGAAGAAAATCACGAAAAGATTGGATATGGTAGTGACTACCTGTTTCCTGTTCTGGCAGTGGTCGATCCCGAACTTATGATATTCGTACCGCCTGAATTTACTGCCAATCAGGGGTTTGATGCATTATTCCACAGCATTGAAGGATATGTTTCCAACGGTGTCGATCTTATGAGTGACATGTATGCGATCACAGCGATAGAAAATGTCGCAAAGAATCTTGCAAAGGCGGTCAGGAATGGAAACGATCCGGATGCACGTGAAAAGGTTGCTTTCGGGAATACTCTTTCCGGTACAGTGATGTGTGTAGGGTCCTGTACAGGTCAGCATTCACCGGAACATGAGATGTCGGCATATCATCAGGATCTTCCGCACGGTGCAGGTCTGATCATGATCAGTAAACATATTTTACACATCTTATTGACAAGCACGTATGCGACGACAGGTTTGTAAGAATAGCAAAGGCAATGGGAATGGAGGATGCGAAAGACCCGATGGATTTCATCACAATGCCGGTGAAATTGCAGGAAGATTGCGGAGTTGCAGACCTCAGGATGTCCGATTACGGTATCAAACCGGACGAGTTTGAAACAATGGCTAAGAATGCAAAGGATACCATGGGCTTTTTGTTCACCTGTGACAGGACTGAGCTTAGTATTGATGACTGTGTTGCCATCTATGAAGCTTCCTACAAGTAAAATGATGAAGGAAGGTTGATAGAGGTGACGTTTCACTGACATGTAGTTGTTCAGGAGAAAAATATAATGAAAAAAATGCTAGTCCTGAGCTTCGCATTGCTGATGTTCCTCTCTCTTGCTGTTTATGACAGTCATAGGAATAACACGAATGAAACTTCGCCACTATCTACTACACCCATCGAGAGTGAACTTACCGAATCCTGGAATGAGAGTTCAAATGGAGGGGATACTGTGAGTAATAATTCAGATGTTAGAATAAAATTGTTGTTTGATAACGGGGAAGTGATTGTGAAAATGTATGATAATCCAACAAGCAGGGATTTTTTAACATTACTTCCTCTGACAGTTACATTTGAAGATTATGCAGGAACAGAAAAGATCAGCCTTCTGGAAAGAAGATTATCTACAGAAGATGCGCCAGCAGGCAGTGATCCTTCCGTTGGAGACTTCACCTATTATTCTCCTTGGGGAAATCTGGCTATATTTTACAGGGATTTTGGCTATTCAAATGGACTCATAATATTAGGCAATATTGAATCCGGTGCCGAAAAACTTGCAAATATCGGTAGTGATTTCACAGTTAAAATTGAAAAAATTGAATGAATAAGGAAACTAAAGTAGCCCTGAAAAGTGAGAGGAAATATATGGAATACAGAAGTTTACCGCGTTATGGTGACAGGATCAGCACTATTGGCGTCGGAGCCGGAAGCCTGAAAGAAGCCACATCGCAGGAGATCAAAGACATCGTCAGTTATGGCATGGAACAGGGCATAAATCTGATCGATACGGTCATGTCTGATACCAGTGCAGCGGAACCCATTGCACAGGCGTTAAAAGGACAGCGGGATGAGATGATCATGCAGATGCATCTGGGTGCTGTCTACCCCAAGGGAATATATTCGAAGACAAGGGTTCTTTCAAAACTTCAGAGAGGGTTTGAGCAGGAGCTGAAAAAATACGGCACGGATTATGCTGACATCGGCATTATCCATTGTGTTGATGAGGTTCGTGATTTTGAGAAGATTATGTCCGACTGCATTTTTGACTACGCCAGGAAGCTAAAGCAGGACGGAGTCATTCGCTATCTCGGCTTTTCATCCCATTCTGCGGATATTTGCAGACGCTTTATCGAGACCGGAGAAATAGACATTTTTATGTTCAGCCTCAACGCCGCCTATGATTTTAAACCGTCGCGGGGCAAGCTGGCTTTATCACACGAGCGCGTGGAACTCTATCGAGAATGTGAAAAACGCGGCATTGGCGTCACGGTTATGAAGCCTTACGGCGGCGGACAGCTATTGAACGCAAAGACATCTCCTTTCCGCCGTAGCATGACAATCTCTCAGTGCATACAGTATGCGCTGGACCGTCCCGCGGTTCTGTCATGTCTGCCGGGCGTACGCTCCAGAGCAGATTTGGAAGATGTACTCAAATATTACTCCACTTCCGGAGAAGACCGGGACTATTCTTTTATCGGTAGCCTGCCGCACCGGGACATACAGGGAGCCTGCATTTACTGTAACCACTGTCAGCCATGTCCATCAGGAATCGACATCGGTTCCGTAAACAAATATCTGGATCTGGCAAAAGCGGGTGACGAACTCGCAAAAGACCATTACATGAAATTAAGCAAAAACGCACACGACTGCATAGAATGCGGTGTCTGCGAAGAGAACTGTCCGTTCCATGTTAATATCCGTGGCAGAATGCTGGAAGCAAAAAATTATTTTGATAAGTTAAGATGACCCCGAATATGTAGAGTAATTTCAATGAGTAAAAAAGTATTGACGCAGTCCGCCACGCCTAGCGAAAGCGCAAAATCAGAATTACAGAAGTGAAAATATGAAAAGGCTTAAAAAAATGATATTATATTTACTCGGTTTTTTGCTTCTATTTGGCGTTGTTGTTATATTGTTTATAATCAAGGATACGGTGGAGCTCCAGAAAGATGTCTCTATTTCGCACAATATGCTAAAGACTATTATGATGCTGGTCAGTTGTATAATTCTTTTTACAATCTTGGGCTTGCCAGTCACTATCTTTCAGATGTAGGGAATCCTATGCATTCGGCTGGAGAAGTATCTCAAGGCCTTGATTACTTATTGGGGAATAATTATCATGCAGCATACGAAAATTATGTAGGGAGCAATTGGAATTCTGGCTGTATATATTCTCAGTATGCGAATAACAATGCCGGTATTATATCGATAACTGATCCCTCTAAAGCAGTAAAAGACCTAGCAGCCTATAGTAATCCTTACTTTAGTACTTTGTGGGGAGAGATTACCGCTAATCCAAGCAATTTTGATACAACTACTACAAGGTACATAACGGCTAATGTTGTGCTTAAGACAGCAAAATATAATGCAGGTCTGGCAGAGTATATAAGCACGTAATTAAAAGCAAATATTGGAAACTGAAACAAGGATTTTAGCCAATTTATAAGCTGAAAATTAGTTTCCATTTTTTTTATTTTTAAAAACCTTTGACATTATGAAGTTATATAAATGAATCAAATGTCAATAAGCGGGTAGTTCGTTCAATGATATTAGCAACAAAAAAATCTATGTACATACTACATGAAGCAGTATATATAGTCCAGTTCTTTTTGGAATCAATATCTAACTAAATATCAATCACAAAAGATGTTCTCTTGGCGACGGAAAGTACAATATGCGATTTGTAAAGATTAATCCGTAAATATTTCTATTTAAGATAACAGGGCCGGGGTAAAGTGAGAAAAAGAAATCTGCTACTCATTTCAATACTTTTTGTTCTTCTAATTGTGGGCATATTTGCCCATGCTATTATCATGGACCTAAAAGATTGGAGGGAAGATGCTACCAGATACCACTGTAGTTATGATGTTGAAGTGACAGGTCTTTCAGGGAGGGAAGTGAATGGAACTACCGTGATAATGGTTCCTATCCCTGCATCCAAGGAAGGTAAATTTTTTACTCCTTATGTTCAGAAGGATACTCGTACACAGAAGTTATTGCACATATTTTTTAATCGGTCTGAACCAGATCGCAGTGGACCTTATTACCATTATCAAAATATGTCTGAAATTTTTGATAACAAAAAGATAATTGGAAATTGGATGACTTTCATTGCAGAAACCGACAAGGGGTATATGCTCGGATTCAGAACAAACGAAACCAGCCTCGAAGATATTCATTTTAGTGGTAGCTTTGTTGCAGATTATTTTGATATTTTTGATCCCATAAATAATGGAAGTCCTATATTATTCCCAATTGAAAACATTTCAAATAATTCTACTATCTCTTATGGAGACTACACAAAGTATGTCTCATATCCGACTTATGATACCTACGCCTACATAAGTGATAATCTAAAAGGAGGAGATACTGTTTCTTTCGATATTCAGTTGGATGCAAGTAACGACGCAACGGAGTGGCCTAAAAAATACGTAGGTATGTACCATAATTTGCTATTAGCAAAAGTCAATGACACAGGTTATGTGAAAGTCAGGGCCATTCTGGGACAGGAGCTACCTATAGGAAGTTACTCTAATTATTCTACTTCTTCATGGAGTAGTCAATATGTTCTAAATTTTCATGGAAATGAAACGTCTCAAGCTGTAAACGAAACTTCCAGCTACATTGAAATTGCATGAAGTCCTTAAATTGGCCAGATTTTTGTAAATTCTTTTACCTATCTATTCTGTAGTTTCCTTTGATAGCGATGATCAACCTAAAGGTGACAAAGGCATTACAGAATACAATATTTTGAAACTCATATGAGTATTTTTAGACATGCTGTATTTTGAAATAAAATAAGTAACTGCGAATCTGACATTTCGCAGAGATGCATCCTTAATTTGATATTTTTCTAAAAGCCAATTATTTGTGCCCAATCGTAACACAAAAAACAATATTAGTATTATGAATTGTCATAAATTTACACCTTCTGCATATGTCCGTTACGGCGGAAGAAAATATCATCCTTTTAAGATGTCTGCTGAAAGTTAGGTGAAAACTACCTAAAATGGAGTGTTAAGAACATGCGAAAAAAGATAGAAATATCTTCAAAAAATATAGAAATGAAATTACTAAACGTAAGCTGTACATTAATGCTATTACTATCTTTGTTCTCATTTACTGCATTAGCTGAGAACATAAGTGTATCTGACAACACCTGTATAGATGATAAGATATCAGCAACTTTATCTTCAAAAATTACAGAAGGTTCAGAAACCGAGCAAGTTCCAGTAATTATTCTTTTAATGAATCAGAGTATCCCATTTAATACTGCAAAAGGGAGATCTCAAATTGAGAGTGAACAGAAATATCTAATTAAACTCCTTAAGAATGCCGAATCTAACAATAAAGCGCAAAAAATCAAGTCCATCAAAATTGTTAATGCTGTTGCAGCTAATGTAACGCCGGAAGTTATAGCTTCCCTTGCTGAGAGACCCGAAGTTTCTATAATTGAGCTTGATGAAGTTGTTTCCATAACAGAGGGTCAGGTACTTCCCGTAGAAAATATAAATACATCAGGTATTGTGGGAGGTAATGCATGGGGAGTTGATAAAATTGGAGTGCCGGCAGTATGGCAGCAGGGTATAACTGGAAAAGGAGTTGTCGTTGCTGTTGTGGATTCCGGTATTGATGCGCAACACCCAGATCTTGATGATCTTGATGACGATCCGAATACAAATGATCCAAAGGTCGTGGGCTGGATTGATTACATAAATGGAAATAACTCTCCTTATGATGATTATGGGCACGGCACTCATGTCGCAGGAACTATCTCAGGGACCGGTGCTAATGGTTTACATACTGGAGTTGCGCCTGGTACAGAGCTAATTGTAGCAAAAGTGCTTGACGACTCTGGTTCTGGTCATGCATCTAATGTTATTCTTGCTTTTGAGTGGGCAGTGAATAATAATGCTCGTGTTATAAGTTACAGTTGTGGGGGTTTACGTCATTATTCGCCATACACGATTGCCATAGATAATGTTGTGGCAGCAGGCGTAATTCCCGTTGTAGCTGCTGGCAATTCCGGGATGGACTCTTGTACAATAGAGTGTCCTGGCGATGAACTAAATTCTACAACTGTCGGCGCAACTGATTCATCTGACATTATCGCGAATTTTAGTATCCGCGGTCCTGTCAGTCTTGATGGGCAAAATTACACTAAACCTGATATTTCTGCCCCCGGAGTAGATGTCGAGTCAACGTACCCTGGTGGTTCATATGAGGTTGCGAGCGGGACTTCCATGGCTACACCACATGTTTCCGGTACTGCAGCCTTAATGCTGGAACAAAATCCTGCTCTTGAACCTTTAGAGATAAAACAGATCTTAGAAAGCACGGCAGTGGATCTTGGGTCTACAGGAAAGGATAATGACTATGGTTCAGGCAGGGTAAATGCATATGAGGCAGTATTCTACATTAAAGAGAAAACTGTACTTCCTGTTGCAAACTTCAGTACCAATGTAACCAGCGGTTATGCTCCCCTTTATGTTCAATTCACAAGCACATCGGAAAATGCTACAGAATCGAATTGGGACTTTGAAAACGATGGAAATATCGACTCGGTAGAGATAACTCCTGTTTATGTATATGCAAATCCAGGAATCTATACCGTTAACTTAATAGCAATCAATTCAAATGGTACAGATTCAAAACTTGCCACAATAACTGTTTTTGAACAAACATTACCTCCTGTTGCGAACTTCGGCAGCAACATTACTCAGGGTTATGCTCCACTTACAGTGCAGTTTACCGACCTCTCGGAAAATGCAATCGAATGGAACTGGGATTTTGGGGATCATAAGCACTCAACGGACAAAGATCCTGTACATATATACAGTAAGGCTGGAAGGTATACTGTCAGCTTAACCGTGAAGAATGCAAATGGAATGGACATGGAAAAGAAGACCAAATATATTTCAGTATCCAAAAGCTCAAAAAGTAAATAACAACTCAATTGAAAATAGAGATACTCAAGGTTAAAAATAAGTCATTTTGATGAATCTGGCTAAATGTGGTGAATATATCTGCTTGCCAGATTTGAAAACTATTTCTTTGACAATGATTCGCCTGTATAGCTTTGCTGGACAGTTCTTCTGATCCCCTATATATTTTCATAATATGTAACTTTGTACGATAATTTTGCACAGTCTTTCATTTGATCCTTTGACATCCTCTTATTATTGTTCATGAATACTCTGTGTGCTAACGGATTTTCAAAATTGTACAACCAGAAAATTATCTGATCTCGAAGCGAGAATTGAAGCATTGGAAAAGAAGCTCTCTACGCTCTTAGTATCAGAAAAGAAAGAAAAAACAGAGAGTGGGCCTGCTGAGATTCGAACTCAGGACCTCCGCCATGTGAATGTGTCTTATGATTTTTTATGATTTTGAAAATGAGTTCGTCAACTTATATGTAATTAGTGCCATTTTTCATATGAGCAGTTATACTGCTTAAATTAGGTGGGGAATTGATAAGATGGATGATAAAAAACCTATCATCAGACTGTATTTCGCCAAAATCAAGGAAGCATTTTATAACCTGTCTGACGAGGAAAAGCAAGCTTTCATGCGTAAGGATCGCAAGCAGATGGACGAACTCGGCATGAAACTCCTGATGACGATTGACTGCCGCTGGTCCAATGAAGAGTGGGATTTTATTGGGGTCGAGGAATGGCCAAGCATAGAAGCTCTTGAGAAGCGTGCCAGATTCGAAAAAGAAGAACTGGAAGCCTTCAGGTATGCTGAATCGAAAACTTATCTGGGTACCGGTACTTTTGGAATTGGCGAATATGGAAATGAATTAAACCTGAGGCAATAGAGGCCTGGGCCAGTTCCGAAGCGTCTAATATTCCTCAAAGAGCTTGTTGAACTTATTGAGGTGGGTAAGAAAAAATCGGTCATTGATCGCTATCCGTTGGAACCGATTTCCGGGGCTCACAGGTATGTCGAAAAAGGACGCAGAAAGTGAAATGTAGTCCTAACTTCGGAAATAAGGCACAGAGATTAATGCGCTTTGCGAGTTTTTGACAATACAAGTCCTGCAATAATTAAGATCAAAACACAGAAATAACTCATATAAGTAGACCCTACATCCGGCACATTACTGCCCGGAACCGTTACATTAACAGTTTCATACACAGCACCATAAGTTTGAGACTGCGCACTAATTTTGACAGTGTACGTTTTTCCGGAACAGTCAGTTACTATAAAAGAGTCGGTTATCACTCCTACAGGGTTACTTACGTTGTCATTGGTGCCTGAGATTCCAAGAGGTACAAATGTTTTTCCCTCACTCATAGTACCCAGTACAAAAATTAGGTCGCTGGATTGTGATGACGAATCATAATAGCTTGCATTAATATAAGCGGCTGTATTGTTTATCTGTTTATATGTACAATTTGTACTGATCACAGTCTGCATTGGAGGTATTGCAGATGTGTCACCTGAAGGTATTGTAATAATATGTTGATCCAGATTCGGTGTCAGTGTGCTGGCGTACTTTTGACCGTCCAGAGTAATTGTTACAATTTTATATGTGACATCCCGAGTCAAATGGAAAGTTGCTCTACCATCATTATTTGTCCAGGCACAAAAATTCGGTTTTTCATTAGCCAGGTCGTTATTTGGTGCATAAATCCGAATTTCACATCCGGGAACACTCTCGTTTGAATCAGTACAAACATATAACTGTACATAGTGTGGTTCTGAATAATCAGGGGTTTTAACCATTTTCAAATTTATTTCTGTGTTTATACCTGTCATATTTACCGGTAATTCAGGACTGTTATGATAGCCTGTTGCTGAAGCAGTTAAACAATAAGTGCCTTCTCCATTGTTTACGGTGAAATGGTAAAGCCCGTCAACATCAGTAATTTGAGTACAATCCTCCTGATCATTTGATAATGTTATTACAGCACTCTGAACAGGTTGACCTGTAGCTGCATCTGTTAAGTATCCATATACCCCGGAATAAACTGTAGCCGATTTTTTTCCATTTACGGTGAAGAAACTTACGGGACTGTTATATACCCATGAATTATGAACGTCATCATGTGCACCGATTTTTACAGCATACGTCCCGGTGAAGCTTATCGGTACATTTGCAGATGTTTGTGAAGTGTTAAGACTGTATATTATGTGAGAAGAATCGAATTGTGATGCACTGTTATATACATTGATAGAATAACTTGTTGCATTTAAATATGACCAGCTTATACTTACGTATCCGTTGACAGTTGAAATCGTACTGTCATCAGCTGGAAAAGTAACGGAAGGTATTACAGAACCATTGTAATCAGGCAAATTTCTGGTGCCATTATCTGCAACATACCCGTAATCTTCCGTACCCCTGGAGCATGAATAGGAGCTGGTTACAATATTGCCAGTTGATACAATATCCAGCCCGCCAATTCCATTATACGACGGACTGTTATAGAATATATTGTTTGAAACGGTACCGCTGCCTGAACTGGCTCCATCCGCTAGGTCTTGATAAATTGTATTTAGTCGAAGTGTAGAAAATATGTTATTATGAATATTAAGGCCTGTTACATCTCCTCCCATTACTTCTACACCAGCATTCCCGGAACCGGTATCAGTGTAGAAAGTATTTTTGTAAATTTGAACGTTTTTCGTATTATGAATTTTAATGCAAGAATTTATAAAAGTGCCCCAGCAATTATTATACATCGAAATTCCATCCCCAGCTGACCATGCATCAAAACTGTCATGCCCGGGTTTGCATACTGTATTATAAACCTGAATATTGTTCGTATTCCTACTACAGTAAATAAAGTCCCCCATACTGTATTGCATTTTTAAGTCATGAACAGCTACATTTGAACAGCCACGTAAATAAACTCCTTTTTCATACTCCCTATACCTGTTGCTTGCGGCATGCATTATGCTTAAAGACTCCCAACCGCCATCAATTAAGAAATTCGAGATTTCAATGTCTGAAACACCTTCGCAATGAATAATATTTTGAGTTGCAAAATTAGAGCTCGGATTGTCACAATAGATAACGGTAGCCCCAATCCCATTTCCATTAAGGGTTACCCCTGATTTCATGATTATGGGGGAATTTATGTGAAACGTGGTCGATGCAAGCTGTACAGTATCACCCGAATTTGCTGATTCTATGGCAGCGTTAATAACTTTCTGGTCGTCTGAACCTGCAGGGCTAAAGGAAGTTCCCGGACCTACATTGATAACTGAACCTGAACAATTTGTTGAAAAAAAGCAGATAGATATAAGGAAAGAGATAAAAAGATTTTTAGATTTCATGCTTATTAATAACCTCTCTGATAGGCGAACTCAATTATATTTTTTATATCTACTTCCTTTTTTATTATAAAAACCAAAGATAAATTTAAAATTAGTTACAATCAAAGAAAATTTGTTACTTGATTTGAAGTGCCGTGTCAACAATAATTTGTTGCCCCTCCTTAACTTTCCCCAAATGTTAATGTACTGTCCTTCTATAAGTATTTGAGCTAGTCTCCTTTGAATAGCCTTAAATCTCGAATTTCAATTTTAGAAATGTGAATGGAATATGAGCCTTTGAATTCTGTTCAAGGTTGTACAACTCGAAGAAAAATCTGACCTCGAAGCAAGAGTTGAAGCATTTGAAAAAAAGCTCTATAAGCTCTTAGAATCCGAAAATAAGAAAAATAACAACAAGTGGGCCCGCTGAGATTCGAACCCATGACCTCCGCCGTGTGAAGGCTGGGAAGTAAGTGACTCAAGCACCGTGTTCGACGAGCCAAATACGATAAACCTTTCCTTCTTGCTTGAGGAATCAAACCAACAGAATGTTGATGAACAAAACGATAATGCTCTTAACGATATCTGGGCTGAGAATAAGGACAAATTCAAGGATTGGCTGCCCCATAAGAAAATCTCTGAACCTACTAAAAGAAATTATTTCAATGCTCTAATAAAATTCTTTGGAAAAAAATAGTATATACGCCTGTAGAATTCCAAAACATGCTTTTAAAGGATAAGAAAGAACGCGGTTTACGTAATTTATTCTCTTATTTCGAAGACGGAGAAATAGAGAACATCTGCGGTTATAGTTTCGAAAAATGGAGACATTATGTTAAAGAGCTTATCCCAAAACTCAAAATCGGCTCTCTGAATCATGAATCTGAAATAATCAATTGAGTCATAGATAATGAAAATAATTCTGAAATTTTGACAGATGTAGGAATAAAATAGGTTTTGGGATAAGCTCAAAATCAAAAAATCCGGTGTTGTTGAAATTTATGTTACTGATAGGGAAATAAAGGAGGTTTATGAAGCATGCCCGGGTGATTTAAAGCCAATATATCGTTTATTAGTATACTCTGGAAATCTTTTTACTCATATCCATGGAATGCTGCAGAAATTTGACGAACGCAATATAATCATAGATTGTGAGGTTGCCCATTATCCTACTTCTTTTTTTGTCTAAAGGCACAAAACAAACATTTCATCTGTTTTTCCCGACTTCATATGTTTCCGAACTTAAAAAATTGAATATCTGGATTCATATGATGAAACATTGAAAAAATATAAAATAGGCGTGTATCGGCAATCTTTGCACAGATATTGTCATCTCTTGTAATATAAACAGGTAATTAGCTACATATTTTTTAAAATCGATAACAAGAGAGACTGTTGAATCTACGAAAATTCATTGTAATAAGCGGGATTAACATTTCAAAAGAATTTTTATATCATAATTTATTATTTAATAATGTGATATGATGAAATACAAAACGCTGTTATACATTTTATTGATAGTAAGCATTTTTCTATCCGGTTGTGTGGACATTACGGATTCTTATAAACCAGGAAATTTTGGTGCAACAGAAGAAGAATCTGAAATGGTTAATGCAATAACTGAGAAGTATGGAGATATGACGCAGGACGGCGAACCAAGATTATTGGAAGTTATGATGACTTCTTCAATTAACAACTTTATTCCTGTTGATAAAGTACTAAAATATTCAAAAGATTCAGACAAATTATATGTATGGTTTGTTTATGATAATTTCAATAATGATGTCTTAACTATCGAATGGACTTATCTGAACGATGATTATCTAATACACACATTTGAGTCCGAGACGGGAGAAGATTTCGGAAGGGGAGCATTCATTCTCGAAAAGCCAGATAGCGGATGGCCCATCGGTGAATACGAAGTGAAAATAACGGGTGCAGGAGTTTCAGAATCTGTTGAATTCGAGATAATTGATGGCCCCACCGAATCAATACCATTAGAAATTCTGTCTAATGATGTAGCTCTTATTAATTCCGATTCTGGAAATGAAGAAGAACTCATAGCTCCTCAAAGTGGTTTTGAAGTAGAAGAAACGGATTACAGCTTTGTTGGCGAATGGACATCAAATTGGGGAGATATGAAATTTGAGAGAGCTGGAGATCAAATTATAGGCGAATACACCCATGACAAAGGAAAGCTGGTAGGCATCGTAAATGGCGATGTTTTTATTGGAACATGGTCCGAAAGTCCTTCATATACAGGTCCAAATGATGCAGGAGATGTGGAATTAAAGTTAAGTCCCGACGGCAATTCATTTACCGGTAACTGGAGATATGGTTCGGAAAGTGCAACATGGAGTGGAGGATGGACAGGTCAAAGAAAAGAATGATGTATTACTCCCTCTCCAAATTGTTGGAATTAACACCATAATTCGAACAGGTTCACCATGGTAGCAAGAATTTTTGGGTACATTGCAAGCAAGTGATTTGCCTTTAAATTCTTGTCAAATCCTTTTTTATTTGTGGACTTTATATAATCCCTGTTACGCCTTTCAGATTCTTGTTGACCTCTCAGCAATCCGCCTGATTGAATAGGGAAAGATGGATAACAGGGACTTGATGAAAACTGAATGTTACTTTCTCAGGTTCAAGCTTTCAGGAGCAAAGAAGGTTACAAAAATTATATTTCGGAGTATTCTTCAAGCAAATGCTTTGGATAAATACCCTGACAAGTAATCAATCAAGAAAGCCATAAAAGAATGTTAAAAATGGAGATCAGATTAAGGTGATGTGGAATCGATGAGCTGTACAATCCAATCTCCGGCATAGCTTCAAGGATATACTTTATCCCATGAGGGTCAGGCAGGCATTTCCTTGTTCAGGATGTAGCCATCCATGCTGCAACTGCCCCCAATGCTGTTAGTGCACCAATGAAACCCAGGTCCAGATGTCTTTTTACTGAGTTTTCTCCTCCTTAATATTTTTTAATTAAATCATTTTTATTGTTTCGTCCACGATCTTACTCTTAACCCACCTGATCGAGAGTTTTTTTGCGTAGAAGCGCATATTTACATTATTTTTTCAAAGATCGTTGAGAATAGGATAAACAGCAAGTAAGCTATTGGCAATAATACTAAGATCATGTACAGGAGATTTCCAAGAGAACCCAGACCTCTCATTATCCGGACTTCAATGCTGTTTCCCCCACGAATTACAGCACCATCATAGCCTATTACGCTGTCAAACAGCCTGAAATATGTCTCATCCTTTTTCATATATTTCACCTATAGTTTTTCTTCCCCACTGTAAAGTTCTTTTTTACTTGTATTTTAGATAATTAATACAAAAACTTTCTATAAATAGTTATCTTATTAAACTAATATTATTTTGATAGTATTTCAGAGATATCGATAGTATAATATTAGTTGAATGGGCATAATAAAACCTGGAAAATAGGAGTATAAAAGCTCTTTTGCAGAGTAGTTTTTCTATCTTTACTTCAATTTCTACCAGGAAGTTTTCCAAAATTATTTTCAAAGTTTAGCCAAATAATTACTCTCAGTATTTTCTTTCAACTTCATCCCTGGCGAGACTATCTCCATCAAGCTAAAGTCAAAGAGAAAGAGCACATTAGTCTTGTTTGTCCGAATTCTCCAGGATACCCGTATACAGATTTCTTTTCCTTAAAAGTTCAAAAGGGGAGAGACTGTTCTTGGCAGGCAGATGCAGGATACAAAAGCCTATAAAACCTCTAAATCAGAAAAGAAAGAAGATAATACTTGTGGGCCCGCTGAGATTCGAACTCAGGACCTCCGTCGTGTAAAGGCTGGGGAATGCAAGAGTATGAATTGACAGACCATCTAATTGAGTGGGGCTAAATAATCCTTACCTTTATATCACAGTCTTTCAATCTATTTTCAATAGATAAAGGAGGTTTTTGATGTCCGAGGTTACTATTGTCGAACTTAGCCCACAGCCTGTGCTTGGCATGCGCAAGAAGGGAGCTTACCGGGAAATTCCGGTGATGCTTAATAGAATTTGTGAGTTTGCTTTCAGCAAAAATATTCAGATTACCGGCTATCCTGTTTTCCTCTGGCATGAGACTACAGTTGAAGAAGCCCAAAAAGCCGACATAGATGAAAATGCCGATATCGAAGTCGCATTCCCTATCTCAGAATTTGTTGAAAATACCGGGGATGAGGAAATTCGGGTATATGAACTTCCGGGAGGGAAAATGGCAAAGATTGTTCATAAGGGTCCTTATGAAGAGAGTATTCTCACTTATGGAAAACTATTTTCCTGGATTACAGAGAATGAAAAAAGAATTGCTGGTCCTGTCCGTGAAGTATATCTGAATGACCCTCGGGAAGTTCAGCCTGAAGAGATATTGACTGAAATTTATGCTCCTCTAGAATGATAAGAGAAATAATCTTACTCCGGAAAACGTAAATATCCGCAAATATCAGTTAGTTATTAATTAATAACTTTTTATTGCATAATCATCCTTAAAAGCAAGATCCTAAAAGCTGTTGCAAACCTGCTGGAGACAAAGAAATGGCAGAAGCATTAAACTCCGATAGAGCAAAACCTCTCCAACTCTTAACACCATTCTTATGTCAAAGACACTCTGAAAAACAGCCCTGACAGTGTTGTAACAGTTGCCGAACTCAAAAAAATGCTGCCAAGACAGGTAAACCACAACGCACTGATGGTTATTCTGAACTATCTGGAGCAGAGCAATAAAATTGCTGTCGGGCTTAAGGGAATAACCCGGATTCACAGCAGGAATGAAAACCTGAGAAAGGCAGTGGTTCAGGGACTTGAACTATGAAATATGTTCGAGTAATCCTGACTCAGGAAGCCGCAGATGCATACAGTTCTCTCATGAACAAGCACATGAATCAAAGCAGGGAGAGATAATCCTTAATGCTTTTCTTCAGAAAGTGGAACTTCTAAAGGAAAATGTCCATTATGGTCAACCCATTGCTAAAAAACTGATCCCTGCGGAATATAAAACCAGGTATGGAATAACTAATCTGTTTAGAGTTTAACTTTCTACTTTTTGGTTAATTGATGGCGATTCGCAACTTAATAACCTGCTATTCTCTTGAATTTAAGTTTGAACATCAACTGCATGCTTATGTATGTTTTTCATTTACTTTATATTTGATATCTATTGAAGTGAACGTATTTCAGTAAACTCCACTGGAAATAAGGGGGGTTTGATTTACTCTATATTCTTCTATGTACTTTATTTCTATTGCCAGTCAAACTCCCAGTATTTCTATCTTTGTTTCTTCGCTCTAGTGCCTTTATAGATTTCTGACAATGGGGTTGTATTTGCTGTAATGTGGGTTGAAAATAATTTCTCAGTTTAAATGTAGCTATACCAAAAAGAGAAACATCAAGCTTGAATTTGATTTCCAACCATAAACGTTTCTAAATTTTAGATGTGCTACTTCGACATTTAATAGATGAATGTAAGTTACCTACTCGAAATGGAGAAAAGTCGAAAAAATCATATAAGTCAGAAACAATACTTCTAAATTGTGGAATACCAGAACGAAGAGTTTGAAGAAGAAACCTTTAAAGATATTGACCTTACAGACGTATCTTTCAAAAATTCAAGGTTTATTGATTGTGATTTTGAAAACTGCAACTTATCAAATGTCGATCTGGATAACACAAAATTTCAGAATATAAGATTCAAGGGCTGCAAAATTCTGGGATTGGATTTTTCAAAATGCAATACCTTTATACTCGCTTTTGGATTTGAAGATTCTTTTCTTTCCCTGTCAGTATTTTCCGATATGAATTTAGAAAATACGGATTTTACCAATTGCCAGATATATGACTGTGATTTTGTGAATACTAATCTTACAAATGCGAGTTTTGAAAATTCAGATCTTAAAAACAGTTTTTTCCAAAATTCGAACCTTAGCTTTACATCGTTCAAGAATGCAAAAAATTATGATATAAATCCAAATGAAAATTTTCTAAAAAAGACAGTATTTTCTCTCCCTGAAGTTATTTCCCTTTTAAACATTTATGACATTGTCCTGGAATAAGCCACTGTTTTGGCGTCTCCGAGTGAAGAATTTTTTCACATTTTATTCGTAGAATTCTACGTGAGTTTTCTTGAAGTGTAACGCCCCGATTATTATGTCCTATTTATAATGATCTTCTACGTTTTGCACATGTGGTGGAATATTAATATGAATTTTCTCCCACTTACTTTTTGATGAACTTCCATTTTTAGTACAACGATTAGATTTTGAGTTATGTCTGTATGCTCATATTTACACTTTCTGGCCAAACCATCTAACAATGAATGACTAATAAGTAGCATATAAGCTCCAAATTAGTTATAGAATCGAATTGTTAAACGATTTGGCCAGAAAACTTATAAGGAGTTAACAAAAAGGAGTTTATGGAGTTTGGAAGTATTTTCCGGTACACCTAAACTCCATAAAATCTGCCCTAAGAGGCAATGATTATGTTAGCTTTGTCTGTATTTAAGCTTGCCTGATCCTGCCTCCTAAGGGAAAAATAACTTAGGAGTTAAACGAATGATCAAGAACAAAATTACGATAAGTTTGCTTCTTTTGGCAATGCTGGTTGGTATGGCGTTAACGCCGGCAGTAAGTGCACAAGAAGAGAAAAATTATAGTGTAACTGCTAAGGAAGCTTTTAAGCATGCCAATGCGAACATGATAAGTTTCATAGCAGCCGACGCACCGGGCTTTGAAAACTGGACAGGTGCATCTGTTGATCCCAAACCACTGGAGCTTTATGACATAAATGGTCAGAAATTATTTTATCAATTCTCAGTATACAAAGAAAAAAATTGATAGGTGTGATTGACATATGTGCCGATAAAACATTGGGACCTTCACTCTATAATATTGTATTTGATCCTGAACCTTATAAAGCGGCTGAAGCTATGAAAAAATCAACAGAAATAGCCAAAAGTGAATATTCAGATGGGAAAATCAAATCAACCAATTTGGTTGTATACAACTATCCAAGTGTAGGGGCGATGACTGTAGTAAAAGACAAGACCACTGGAGTTGAACACCGGATATTTGTAGATGCGTACTCCCTTAATGAGGTTGAAGATAAACCCGCAACTGAAACCGAACCCGGAATATGGTCACTGTATGACAAGATTTTGACTTATGGAAAAGAAAACAATTTAAAAGAATGGCAAAAAAGTGATGAAATTACCAAATCTATAGAACAAGCAGCAGCTAATAAAGGAGTTAATATTAATGCGGCAGTCACTGAAGAAAATATTACAAAAATCAGTGACGATGTAGTAGTGAGAAGTTCATTTACAGGTAAAATACTTGATATTAACGGTATTGGACAAGAACGAGATGTTTTTTGTGGTCCAGCATGTATCCGAATGCTTTGTGTGTACTATCACAATCCTGACCCCGCCTCTTCACAGGAAACCATCTATATGGGGGAAGGACTGTGGACTTGAGATCCTGATTCCACCCCATATTCATCTGGGCTCACATCTAATGACATTGTAGAATGGGCTGAAGAGAAGTGGGGTAAAACGGGAACCATAACTACTAGGCTTTTTAATAGTGACGCTTATCAGAAATTGAAAATTATAGACCATTCTTCAGTATGACTATAAATCCAAATCATTTTCGAATTTGTAAAGGATACATAACTCAAAATGGGTATACATATTTGCGTCTTAATGATCCAGAACCTGTTGGTTCGCTGTATGGTAATCCAGGATTACTTGAACGCACATATGGTAGATCAGAATCTGTGCGTATATATATAAGTTAAAAATCCCTCAGAGGAGTTCGATAAACTTCTCGTTTCAACGGTTGTTTATGAACCTATAACAACCAGCCAAAGATTGGGGTTTATCGAAACCTCTTTATTTATAGGGTGCTGGTATGAACAAAATATAGGAGGGAGTCGCTGATGTTGTTGCTTTTTAATAAGTTCATAAGTTGGGGTTTAAAATGGAAGAAATTACATGTAATAAAAAATATCAAGAGCACACTCTCATAAAATTTTTGGGAACAACTTCACTTACGATTTTAATATTCGCTGGTGTAGCAGGTGCGGCTCCATTTGCATATGTGACAAATCTGAGAGATTATGATCAGGGAGGTTATTATTACGATATGAATTATAATGGTACTGTTCCTACTCCTTATGTCGCTGTAATTGACACAGCAACTAACAATATTACAGCTAGAGTGCCTCTCGGTGGAGGATGGCCTGTAGGAGTTGCAGTCAACCCTAGAGGAACAATGGTATATGTAGCGTCCGCAACTATAGACAACGTCTGCATTGTTTATGTAATCGACACAGCCGCAAATACTGTCAATGCCAAAGTGAATATAGAAAGTAGTTATCCTTCGGGAATTACATTCAATCCTGCAGGAACAAGAGTTTATGTGACGAAGCAGCGTGACAACACCGATATCTCTGTAATTAATACAGCGACAAACACTTTAATGGCACCGGTTATTGTGGGGCCGAGTACTTATAGTATTGCATTTACACCGGATGGAAAAAAAATCTACGCTACAAACACTTTCAACAACACTATTTATGCAATTGATGCAGCTACAAACAAAGTTACAGCCAATATATCTGTAGGAGACAGTCCTTATGAAGGTGTAGTCACACCGGACGGAAAAAAGGTATACGTACCTAACTATGACAGCAACACTGTCTCTGTAATTAACACAGACATGGATAATGTAATAGCCACTGTGCCTGTAGGAAACTCGCCCAATCTTGTTGCAGTCACTTCTGATGGAAATAAAGTATATGTAGCTAACAATAACACTGTTTCCGTAATTGACACAGCTACGGATAATGTAATATCCACCGTACCTGTAGGAACTTATTCTAGTAAAATTGTAGTCAGTCCAGATGGAAATAAGGTCTATTTAGGAAACTTCTACAATAAAAGCGTCACTGTAATTAATACAGAAACAAACACTGTCACAGCTACAGTGCCAGTCGGAGAATGGCCCATGGGAATTGCAATCACACCGGACGGAAAAAAAGTATATGTGGCAAACGCTGAAAGCGATAATGTCTCAGTGATTGACACAGCCACAGACACTGTTACGGCTACGGTGAATGCAGGAGTCTACCCTACTAATGTTGTAATTGTACCTCTTACAGATTCTGATATGACTGCCCAAAGCACAGGGACAAACTCCAACGTAACTGAAGATGTCGGAACTGAAAAAACTAATTTATCATCTGAAGGACAAAATGCTGTCGACTTCAACAATTCAAAAAATAATAATTCCGAATCTGATAATGGTAGTAGCTCAGGTAGAAATGAATCGAGCAAAAATAACTCTACTCCAGGCTTCGGATTATTGGGGAGTCTGGCCTGCCTGTGTGGTGGATGGAAGCTCAGAACAAAGTAATAGGATTTGGTGGATAAGTTAGAATTGTGCAACCAGACGCAAAATCCTACCTTGAAGCAAGAGTAAAGCACTAAAAGAAGAAGTCTATAAAACCTCTAAATCAGAAAGGAAATAAGATAAAAACAGTGGGCTCGCTGAGATTCGAACTCAGGACCTCCGCCGTGTGAAGGCCGGCGAATAAGCGACGTAAGCACCTTGTTTGACGAGCAAAAGCATATTATGTCTTTCTCGTTCATTGAATGAAAAAAACCGAACAGTAGGATACTGATAAAAAAATGTTAAGTTGAAGATCAGATAAAGGATATGTGGAATCGATGAGCTGTACGATCTAATCTCCAGCTAACCTCAAGGATCATACTTTATCTCATGAGGATCAGACAGGCATGATGTTATTTCTATTTAAGAAAACAGGGCCGGGGTAAAGTGAGAGACAGAAATCTGCTACTCATTCCTATCTTTTTTACTCTTTTTGCTATAGGTATACTATTCTTCTATGCCATCTATGCCATAAATACGGATACCTATCTTGGAAGGGAGCCAGTTCAAAGATACTACTTTGACTATGAGGTCCGAGTGACAGGACTTTCCGGAAAGGAAGTGAATGGAACGACTGTGATAATGGTTCCTATCCCCGCATCTAAGGAAGGAAAATTTTTTACTCCCTTTACGCAGAAACCTGATGCTTTCCAGAAGTTTCTGCTTAAAGTCACGCATAAGCCTGAACGAGATCATATAGGGCCCTATTTTAGAAACATGAGTGAAGAACTTGACAACAAAGAGATTATGGGGAACTGGGTAACTTTCATTGCAGAAACTGATAAGGGTTATATGCTCGGATTCAGAACAAACAATACAAGGCTTGAAAATATCCACGGTGGTGCCTGGTTTGTTGCAGATCATTTCGATATTTTTGATCCCATAAATAATGGAAGCCCAATGCTATTCCCTGTTGAAAATGTATCTAATGCTTCTTCTGTCCCTTATGGAGACTACACTAAGTATACCTCAAATCCGACATATGATACCTACGTCTATTTAAGTGATAATCTAAAAGGAGACGAAAATGTGTCTTTCTTTATCTATTTGAGTGCAAATAATGATCCATATGAGTGGCCTGAAAAATACAGAGGTAGGTACAATAATCTACTATTGGCAAAAGTTAATGACACAGGCTATGTAAAAGTCAGGGCTATTCTGGGACAGGAAGTACCATGGGGAAATGACAGTCTTGAGGTAATGAGTACTCAGTATTTTTCAAATTTTTATGCTGATGAAACACCTGACAATGTAAACGAAACTCCCAGCTACACTGAAATTGCATGAAGTCCTTAAATTTGACATTATGAAGTTACATTAATGGATTGAATTTTAATATGGGGATAGATTGTCCTGCGATATTAGCAACGTAAAAAATCTATGTACATACTACATGAAGCAGTATATATTGACAGTTGGTTGCGTACCGAAAGTTCTGTAAAATTACAAATTTTAAGAGGTTTTTGAGTCAAAAATTCGAGATCGTTAGATTAGTTTCGCATACAATCTCCAAAAAATTGACTTTAAGTTTACAGAACTTTCGCTACACTGCCCAATTTCAAAAAGTTGAATATATTCTGAACTAAAGCATGATCTCGATTTCATGTAAAAATATCAATAATGAAGGAAGATATCAGGTACAAAATCTATAGTTTTAGGCAAAAAATTTCTTAACCGATGATCAATGAAGGTTGCTTGTTATACAAATAATTGGTCTATAATGTTTATCGAACTTTCTTCATTTCTGAGGTGTTGACATGAGCAAAATTAACAAGGAAATTGCGATTTTTATTGTTTTTCTAATTCTTGTAGCGCTTTGGGGGTTATTTGTAAAAGTACCGGTAGAGGAGACAAAAACACCAGATCCTGAATCTCAAGTAAGTGGTATGACTATTCAATTTAAAGATGGAATTTCGGAGTCAGAGGTAAGAACCATTCTTCAAAACTGCAATATGACTCGGAACTATAGAATGACATATGATAATTCTTCAGAAGACTATTACATAATGGCGGACAAAGATAATTGGAGTGACATCAGACTCAAACTTGTAGACGAAATGAAAGAAACTAATAAAAAAAATTGGACTGTATCCACTCCTGCTCACGTTATCAGAAAAGAAGATTATTACGTTCTTCCGATCTCTGGACAAGCGATTCAGGACGAAAAATTTCTTTCAATACTGGACAAATATGGTATTGGGGTAGAAAAGTTTCTCTGGTGCGATATTCGTTTTCTTTATAGTGATGGACCTCTGACGTACTGGATTCCGAAAGAAGATGCAATACGGATAAAAAATGAGTTAGAACAAAATGATAATATTTTTTCTGTACAGTTTGATTACCTTTTTCCTCCATTTGATCCCACAACCTAAGAGCCTGCCTGAAAATTAGATTTAACTATTTCACCTGAAATTATTCTTCTTGTAACTCGTTTATTTTATCTTGAAATTGACTTAAATTAATGAAGATTTTAGAAAAAGATCCCAAGTCCACATTTTTGATAAGGTATGAGCATGAAAGATAAACATTGCCTGGAGATATTGAAAGTTACAATTATATCAACAACGGAGATTGCTATTTTTTCGAGTCTACTCTCATCTGTAGCTACATCCAATAAGGTACACAAGCAGCTTAAAATCATGAAAGTTTCAGGAATAGCTGCACTTCTGATTTTAATACTGATAGGAGTAGCAGGTGCAACTCCATTTGCATACGTTACTAACTCCGACAGCAATAATCTCTCTATAATTGATACAGCTACAAACAAGGTTACAACCACAGTAGATGTAGGAGAACATCCTGCCGGAGTTACAGTCAGTCCGGACGGAAAAAAGGTATACGTGGTTAACTCATATGATGATACGGTTTCCATAATTAACACTAACACAAAAAATAAAGTTATAACCACAGTGAAAGTAGGAACTTATCCTCAAGAAATTGCAGTCAGCCCGGACGGGACTAAGGCATATGTGACGAGTTTCAGCAACAATATTGTTTCTGTAATTGACACGACCATAGACAAGGTCACAGCCACAGTGAAAGTAGGAAACTTTCCTCTTGGAATTGCAGTCAGCCCGGATGGAAAAAAGGTATATGTGACGAATTCCGGCGGTGACTCAACGAACTTTACAGGCACAGTCTCTGTAATTGATACAACCACAAACACTGTTGTAGCTACGATACCTACAGGAAACAACTCTCTCGGGGTTGCGGTCAGTCCGGACGGAACAAAGGCATATGTGATGAACTCCAATATTTATCGTGACTCTACAGCTACAATTTCTGTAATTGACATAAGTACAAACGAAGTTACAGACACAGTGAGCATAGGAGATATTCCTTGTGGAGTTGCAGTAAGCCCGGATGGGAAAAAGGTATACGTATCTATACAGTATCTCAGCAATTCGCTTACAGGTGCTGTTAATATAATTGATACATCCACAAACAAGGTTACAGCCACTGTGCCTGTAGGAAAGGCACCTTGTGGAATTATAGTCACTCCAGATGGAACAAAGGTATATGTTGTGAACTGTGCAAGCCACACTGTTTCTGTAATTGACGCCGCTACAAGTAGAGTTACAGATACAGTGAAAGTAGGAATCTATCCTGCTAAAGTTGCCATTGGACCCTTTATGGATTCTGATGTGACTGATCAGAGTATAACAACAAACTCTACCGTAACTGAAGATATAGAAGTTGGAAATACAGCAAACACACCATCCGAAGAAATAAATGCCGTCGAACTCAATAATTCAAACAATAATAATTCGGAATCTGATAATGATAATAGCTCAAACGAAAATGGACCGAGAAAGAAAAACTCTACTCCAGGATTTGGGTTATTGGGAAGTTTGATCTGCCTCTGTGGTGGATGGAGGCTCAGGAAAAAATAATGCAGTTTGAGAACTCGAAGCTGCTGGCAATTGGTAACCTATTGCCTTTCGAGTCTCAACCAAATTTTCGGTGCTTAAAAAACACCAGGATTTCTTTTTGATGAAAAAAGATTTTACATCAGCCTCAATGCAACTTTCTAATATCTCTGACGCGTTAATATCCTTATGAAATCCTCACAGCTGATTGTCACAATCATCTGCCTATCCTTAACACTTATAGCAGCCGGATGCACGGATTCTGCCGATACTTCTTCAGAGGCAAATCTTACTGAAGAAACATCGTCAGCTGAACAGCCCACAGAACCTCCTGCACCAGTTCCTCCAACTGAACAAACAACCGCCCAAAATGAAAGTAATTTTCCTTCTGACAAAAAAGAAGGCTATACTTTGTATATCATAAATAACCACGGAAGTATAAATCATGAAGTCACTGTAGAATTATTTGACTCCAAAAATACCTCCATATTTAACGAATCATATCTTTTAGCTCCAGATGAAAAAATAGAAAGCGAATCGTCAATTGGATTGGCAGATAGGACACGCATTGAAGTTACATTGGATAACAATACTACAGAAACTGAAGTTGTCCTCGGAGATTTGAGTGATGTAGCGATCTTATATGTCGATATAGATGCGCATCGCGATGGTTCATTGGATCTAAGCATTGCTGTTCCATGAATTTGATGGCATTTAACTGAATAAGAGTCTCTTAAATTTACTTTTTTATAGAGAATGAAGAAAATGCTGCAGTATTGCTTGTAAGGGATGAAGACCCGGTTAAAATTGACATGTCTCTTTTTTATTGTCTGCAGGTATCAAGGACGAGATGTCCTGAATATTATTATTTCCAGAGATGTGGAGGATACAAAAAAGGTAAATGGGCCCTCTGAGATTCGAACTCGGGACCTCCGCTGTGTAATTTGGCAATTTCAAGGTAATTATTGTGTATGTTTTGATACGTCCAGAATTTTCTATATTATTTAGCCCATGAAAAATAGTATAAGTGTTTTAAAATTAAATATCAACATTTTCTTTTTTGGATAAGCTACCTCTTTTTGGAGAAAAATGTTATATCATCCAACGTTTATACTTTATTTATAGTGTTAGTACACAATTAATGCCTGAGGTTTAAAATGAAAGAAATGAAACATGATGAAACAGGAAGGGGTTGTGTTTTCATTAGAGTTTTAGGAGTATCTGTGCTAGTGCTTTTAATATTGGTAAGTATCGCAGGAGCGGCACCATTTGCATATATTACAAACTTACGCACCAATGATGTTTCTGTAATTGACACGGCAACAGATACTGTTATAGCCACAGTGGACGTAGGAGACAAACCTTATGGAGTTGCAACTACCCCTGATGGAACAAAAGTATACGTGGCGAATTCCGACAAAACCACTGTTTCTGTAATTGATACCAAAACAAATACTGTTACAGCCACCGTGAAAGTAGGAGCTAGTCCTCGGGGAATTGCAGTTCCCCCTGATGGGACAAAAGCGTATGTGGCGAACTACGAAGACGATACTGTCTCTGTAATCGACACTTCAACCGATACTGTTGTAGCCACAATAAATGTAGGTGACGGACCTTTTGGGGCTGTAGCCGCGCCAGACGGAACAAAGGTATATATCTCGAATACGAATGCTAAAAGTAATTCTGTCTCTGTAATCGATACAGCAACAAATACTGTTACAGCCACCGTGAAAGCAGGACGTAGTCCTCGGGGATTGGCAGTAACTCCAGATGGGAAAAAGGTTTATGTGGCGAATTACTGGGGCAGCTCTATCTCTGTAATTGATACAACCACAAATACTGTTATAGCCACAGTGGATGTAAGAGATCCTTTAGGGATTGCAATAACTCCAGATGGGGAAAAAGTGTATGTGACAGAAGTCACCACTGTCTCTATAATTGACACAGCAACCGACACTGTTACAGATACGGTAGATGTAGGACTATGGCCTTTTGGAGTTTCAGCCACCCCCGATGGAAGAAAGGTATATGTGGCTAATTCCGGTGGTAAAACTGTCTCTGTAATTGACACGACAGGAAACACTGCTACAGCAACTGTGAAAGTAGGAAAATGGCCCTGTGGCTTTGGGCAGTCTATAGTTTCAACTTCTCATAGCAAAGGCAATACTACAGTTGTCAGCAGTAGTTCAGCCAGCAGCTCGATGGATACGAAAACTAAATCTGAGACTTCAATAAAGCCTGGAAATAGTACTCAGGATTTTAAACACGAAAATATAACTGCCGTATCAAATGTTGAACAGGCGCCTGAGAAGACCCAAAATGCAAATACTCCTAGTTTTGAAGTGATTGGTGGGATAGCTAGTTTATTTGCTATATTCTTAAGAAAGGAAAGTAAGAAAGGTAATTAAGAAGCAAAAAGAAAAATGAAGCTATTCTGGGAATCTAAATCCAAAAACAAGGAAAATAAATACAAAAAAGAAGTGGGCCCGCTGAGATTCGAACTCTGGACCTCCGCTGAGGACTCATTTAACTATTGCATAGCAAGCTAATTTTAACTGCAATTTGCGTAGTAATAAGCTTTTAAGCTTTTGATAGTAAATTCGTTAACAAAAGCAACTTTACCTCACAAAAATTAAAGGAGAAAGAGGAAAGTGATTACTCAAATGCTTAGTTATTTTTGATACTTAATTTTGAGACTTAACTTTCCATTTAAGCATTTCATTCCTCTGCCTTATAAGCGATCTCACCATCTACCAAAACCATGTGAGTGGTAGAAAATGTATCAAATGGGTGACCGTTCATAATGACTATATCAGCGTCCTTGCCCTTTTCAATACTGCCGACCCTGCCATCTATGCCCAATATTTTGGCAGGGTTTATGGTTATTGCTTTAAGAGCTTCATATTCATCCATTCCGTCTTTAACAGATAGTGTAGCACACAAAACAAGATACTGGATCGGGATTACAGGATGGTCTGTCATAATTGCGACCATTATGCCATTCTTTGATAACATCCCCGGATTTTTAAAGCTTAAGTTCTTAAGTTCTATTTTTGTCCGTCCGGCAAGATTAGGTCCGACTATACATGGATATTTTTCTTTTTTAAGCTCTTCAAGCATCAAGTATCCGTCAGTTACATGCTCTAATGTGAGATTCAGGTTAAACTCTTTGGCGATTCTAATTGCAGTATATATATCATCGGCCCTGTGTGCATGAGCTTTTAACGGAATTTCACCTTTCAAGACCGGAATCAGGCTTTCAAATTTGATATTGAATTCAGGTCCGTCTTCATTTTTTGCAGCAGATTTCTCTTTTTTAGACATATATTCAGCTGTCTTAAAAAGGACTTCTCTTAACATGGCTGCTGTTGCTATTCGAGTTGTAGGAGTCTTATTTTTCTCTTTATAAACTCTTTTGGGATTTTCCCCAAAAGCAACTTTCATTGCAACAGGTGCTTTAATTATCATATTGTCTATTCTTGTACCATAGGTTTTTATTGCAGCAAACTGTCCACCAATAACATTAGCACTTCCCGGACCTGTTGCAGTTGCAGTAATCCCGGTACTTAAGGCTTCGCTGAAAGAAATGTCACAAGGATTTATTCCATCGATTGCTCTGAGATGGGGCATAACAGGATCGGTATCTTCATTAGCGTCTGCACCTTCAAAGCCCATAGAATCCTCATAAATTCCGACATGTGAGTGTGCATCTATAAATCCCGGGAAAACAAGTTTACCACTTGCATCAATTATATCGTCTGCTTCTTCACTTATTCTGCCTATCTCTGCTATTTTATTATCTTCAATAAGTATATCTGCATTTTCCAGTATTCCAGACTCTGACATTGTATAAATTTTTGCATTTTTAATTATTTTTCTCATAAATCCCCTTATGTAATTATGTTATTTTTATATTTTACTTAATATTTCTTTTAGATAATATTTACAAATAAAATCCATTTAGAGAAAATGCTTAGTAAGGCTTTTGAGGGAAGTTTGGAAGGGACTTTCTCACTAATTCTTCCTTAACCTAAATACTCGTTATTTAGAGGTTTCATAACCACTATTTGCTGCGACTATGGGAAAAAGTTTCTATTAATTGTGAACCTCTAATTTTGGTCATTCTAATTTTGGTCATAACTATAGGGTACCAGCCTCGATATTAAAATCCAAGAAAAAAAGATGAAAAAGAACTGCGGGTAAAACAATGAGTGACAACCAGATCCCGGAGCATAGAAGTTACCTTTACGATGATTGCTAACCTTGCAAATTTACTATCAAGCTCCGCTCTGATTTTTTAGATTATACATAAAAATCAGAGACCATATCGTTTTCTCAAGTTTTCAACTGTGCCTACTTCTGTCGCTTCAATTTTTTCTATTTCTCTCAATTTTTTAATGTGTTCGGGTTTTAACTCTGGCTCCAAAATCACTTCTTCATACTCTTCAGCCATTTTAATAATGGCTGCACTTTTATCTTTTAGCCCGTACTTTGCTTTAACTATGTTCAGAATTCTGTTTGTGTGATCATCGATGTTAATGATAGCTTTTACCATAATATCATATTAATATGATCTTAATATCATATTAATACATATAGTTCCGCGTCTGAGAAGTTAACTTAAAAAAACTAATGGAATATATTACTCCAGGTAATATCACCGCCAGTATTTTATATTTGAACTTACATATTATATATTGTTCACAAGGAACTAAGCTGTAAAGTGAAGCAAATTCAGGACAGAGTAAAACCTGGTCTCGCAATAAACTTCATTGACACGTAAGCTGTAAATGAAGCAAATTCAAGACGGCTTGAAAACCGATCTCGAAATCTACTTCATTGACGCGTAAGCTTAAAATGAGGCAAATTAAGGACAGCCTGAAAGCTGATCCAGTATATACTTCATTAACGCGTAGCTATAAGGTGGAGCAAATTCGGGAAGGCTTGAAAACCTATATCTCGAAATCTACTTCATGATGCTTTTACTGCGAGGTGGAGCAAATTCAGGACAGAGTAAAATCTGATCCCGTAATATACTTCATTGACGCGTAAGCATAAAATGAAGCAAATGCAGCACGGTTTGAAAACCGATCCCGTAATATACTTCATTTATGGCGTAAACTGCGAGATGAAGCAAATTCAGGACAGTCTGAAAGCTGATCCCATAATAAACTTCATTGACGTGTAAGCTGTAAAATGGAGCAAATTCAGGACTGAGTGAAATCCGATCCTGCAATAAACTTCATTGTTGCAGACCAAACCTTGTGAACCCTTTATTCACTCTTTTAATTAAAGTTAAAGCGTATAGATTTTGTTTTGTTGTTTTCTCTTCTTTTACTGCTTTTCATAGCTTTTTGTTTCAGATATTTTACAAACAATATCATGAAACTGTTTTGAGACAAAATGAACAGAAATACTGGTCACTGATATACTGACTTATCCATTCAGTATAACATCTTCATATTATACGAAATGGTAACCTCCATCACTATATCTCACTACAATTGCATTTCGATTGTCGTCCAGTATAAGATTCTGGTTATTAATCGAAGCGTAAACGTTCATAGGAGTTCCATAAGTACGTTCAAATGAAGTTCTGACGAATATGTGGTTAGTTAAATTCATCTGTGGGACATCTTGAGAATTTCTGGAATAGTGCTTATAGGTTCCATTTCTTAGAAATGCTATTTTTTCAATATCGTATGTGTTAATTAGTTCCTCTCTGGCATCATCAACAGCAAGAAGACTGTATGTATGTGAGTCCCTATTTTTTACTGGAAGCGTTGTTATGTTTATATCAGGTTTGACTTCCAATGCATAGACAATTTTGGTCCATCTGATGCCACTGAGAGAGGAGGGAGAAGACCTCATCATGTTCTCCGAATCTGCCTTATTGAAGAATTCAAATACACTCCTGTTTACCCAATTGCAAAAAAACGGAGTACCATCACGGTTTAAGTCATCAGTTTCTTCTGAATAAGGCGGTACGCCAAATATCGTTGAGTAATTGAAACGTTCTGCCATTCTTAAAGTTTTTATACTTTTTTCGAGAGATGCTGAAGAAACAGGGGTTTTTTTATACATCAGTAAAAATGATTCATTATAAAACGAATTAACCTGAAAAGCCACGGACCCGTTTATAGTTTGTCCGGGAGATAGAGTCGTATTTTCAATTTTATTTTCTTTTTTGAGGCTTGAAAGCACATCAAGCCTCGGTCTTTCATAAAAACCGTAAGGGTCAAGAGTTGTAGTATTAAATCTCTGATCTCCGTCACGCAGATGAAGTTCATTTAATTTGAAGTCGAGGTTTTTTGAACCGTTATTCTTTATTGAAAGACCGTATATCGCGTAATACCTTTCATTGAGATTATATCCGAGATTGACTTCTGCGGGATCACTTGAACCACGGTATTCTTCAATTTTGTATATGCAAAGCTTACCATTTTCGTCTTTTACTTTTAATTGGATGTCATCGGGGGTTATTAAAACAGTTTTTTTATCATCTGAAAGCTTTAACTCCAGAGAATTATCGGGCGTAAAAACCCGGATAGTATTATTGTCATCGGTTTTAATGTTCTGCGCGTTTCTTACCCAATCAATTCCCAGATCATTCCTGAGGTATTCGCTGAGATAATCACTTTCGTTCCCAGGAACATTATCCCAACTAAATAGGTATCTTAATACATTTTCCGAATTATCATGCATATAAATGCTTGAAAAGGATGTCACTTCAATTTCAGGGATATTTTCTTCTTCGGATGACAGGGTTGTTGATGATAGATTTACTGATTCTTGATATGCTGACTCATTTGATTGATTGGCATTATTTTCTTCAACGCATCCACTAAAAATAAGAAATATCGTCAGAATAAATATTAAAATTCGCAATCTCAATCATTCCCGGTTAATTTTTCGATGCTACAGTGTTTTTGAGACTCTTCTTTATTTGTAATTCTAATAAGTGTATATGCCTTCACACAGTTTATATTTTTGACTTAATCCCTTAATAACAAAAGTAGACAATTATTTGATCATCTGACATCTTAAAAGTACTCCAAAATTGATAATAATAGACTGTGGCTGAAAACGAGAATTCGTCAGTGGAATTCTCTATTAATAGTGGTTTTTCCATTATTTTCCGAAGACTTGCGTTAACTCCAGATATGGGGTTGGGAGAAAAGTGGAGTGAAGAATCTCCCGAAGGCAGGTTCCGGAAATTCAGCTATGATGAAATAGTGGTGAGGTATAAAACGAATCTTGATATTTTCTGGCTCAAAGACAAAAGTCTAGCTGACCTCGATAACCTGCCTGACCCTGATATTCTTGCAAATGAAATCATCGAGAATATGGAGGCTTCGCCGGCAAATTTTAAGGAGATCATGCTCACAATTAACGGAAGCGGTGAGTAATAACTGAAATAATTGTCTGCTTATGCAGACAATTATCTATTCTTAAAAAACTTGAAAACCTGGAATAAAAGCCTGATGAACTCTTAAAATCAACAAAGTAAGTTCTAGGGGACGCTTAAAAGAAAAAATGGGCCCGCTGAGATTCGAACTCAGGACCTCCACCGTGTGAAGGCTGTATAGAAGCAGAGAAGGAAAATATCCTATTTAATGCACATATTTTCGATCTACATTTAAATTCGAGAGCCAGACCAACAAAAACAAATTAAAACTTCTTATCTTCATCGATAATCTCACGAATAACCCTGCAAGGATTCCCAACGGCAACAACGCCAGGCGGAATATCTTTTGTCACAACACTTCCAGCGCCGATGACAGTATTATCTCCTATAGTTACCCCAGGTAGTACAACAACATTCCCGCCTACCCATACATTGCTCCCGACTTTAATTGGATAAGCATATTCCAGTCCTGCATTACGACGTTCTGCATCAAGCGGATGTCCAGCTGTATAGAAGCCACAGTGTGGAGCGATCATTACATTATCCCCAAAAACAACCTTTGCTCCGTCAAGGATAATACAATTGTGATTTGCATAGAAATTGTTGCCTATTTCTATGTTGTAGCCATAGTCGCATATAAATGGCGGCTCAATAAGAAAAGAATCGCTGGTTTTGCCAAAAAGTTTCTGAATTAAAGTTGTCCTTTCCCCAATTTTTGCTGGATGAAGCCGATTATATTCGTAGCAAAGTGCTTTACAATAAGCTCGTTCATCGATCAGTTCTTTATCATAGCTTGCATTATATAATAAACCCTGGGCTGCTTTTTCTTTTTCAGTTCTTTCAGTCATTATTGTTTTCCTTCTTAGTAAAACGATAATTCTGTTTATTTAATTGTTCTTTAAAAAGAGGTCAACTGTGAACTTAAAGTTTAACAACCCTAAGAGCGTGTCTTAAAATTATTCTCCTTCTCTTTAATTCTTGATATTAGCGATTCTTTTAATCATTATTCTGATCATAGCCGCATATATCAATGCTTGACTTGATTCTGTTAATCCTTCGTAGTCTTTACTTAACCTTCGATATCTACCTAGCCATCCAAACGTCCGCTCTACTATCCATCTATGTGGAAGTACTTGAAATTCTTTGATATTATCTCTACGCTTAACTATTTCTAGTACCCATCCACATGTTATCTTGACCCACTCAATCAGTTTACCTGAATAACCAGCGTCAGCCCAAATAAGCTGTAATCGAGGGAATGCTCCATTAACTTGTTCCAGAACAAGTCTAGCACCATCTCGATCCTGGATATCTGCTGTATGAACCACAACCATCAACAGTAACCCTATTGTATCTACCAGAATGTGACGCTTTCTCCCTTTCACTTTCTTGCCAGCATCATACCCACGGACTCCTGGAGTTTCTGTGGTTTTAACAGATTGGCTATCTAAAATTGCAGCACTTGGCTCTGGTTCTCTACCATATGCAATTCTCAGTTCTATTCTCAGAACAGTATTGATATGTTCCCAAATTCCATAAATACGCCAAAGACGAAAGTAATGGTAAACAGTTTTCCAGGGTGGAAATTCGTGAGGTAGCATTCGCCAAGCACAACCAGAACGTAACAAATAGAAGATAGCATTCAATATTTCTCGATAAGAATGAACACGTTTTCTACCTCGATTTGTTTTGAGATCAGGAAAATAAGGATTAATTATTTTCCATTCTCTGTTGGATAAATCACTGGGATAAGGAAGCCTTATAGATCGTTTTGACATCGAAGAAAAACCAAGAGAAAAGGATTATTTAATTTTAAGACAGCCTCTAAGATAAACCCGACCTCGAAGCAAGAATAAGAAGCATTAGAAAAAAGCTCAATATATTCTTTGAATCGGAAAATAAGGAAGATAAAGCCAAAAAACAGAGAGTGGGCCCGCTGAGATTCGAACTCAGGACCTCCGCCGTGTGAAGGCGACGTCATAACCGTCTAGACCACGAGCCCATTAAGAAAAATTGAAAACTAATAAGGGTTAAGCAACCATAAAATAGAACTTCTTATGTATAAGCTTATCGCTTGCGGGCTGGTTTTGGGCTTGCCCGGGCCTGTTATGGGAGTACTTTTTTATCTTTTTGGCAAGGGGGTTTCGGTTCCTTTGTATATTTCGAGGGTTTTTAGTCAGGCGATAAAGTAAAGAAGTAAATAAGTAATAATGTTAATAACTATAGAAATAATTTAATTGTCTGGTTTGTATGATAGAAATCCTGAAAATCCTCTTTACCATGCCGTTTTTGTTCTACTCGTGCTATACCGACCTGAAGGAGCGCAGAGTCTCAAATAAGGTGTGGAAATACATGCTTGCATTGGGTTCGGTATTTGTTCTATATGAAGTTTTTACCGGAGGTGTTTCCTATCTTAAGGCCCTTATTTTTTCGGGAGTTATTGTTTTCCTTTCGATTTACATCCTTTTCCAGCTCGGAGCCTTCGGGGGTGGGGATGCAAAGGGGCTGATAGTGCTTTCTATCTTATTTCCGCTCTATCCGGTTTTCCAGCTCTCGGGAAAGGTCTATCCCCTGCTCGGGCTGCCTCCTATAGGGCTCTTTGCCTTCACTGTGCTGGAAAATGCTCTTCTGGTAACCACCCTCGTGCCTTTCGGGATGTTCTGCTACAACCTCCTGCATTTCTCGCCCGGGATGCTCAAAAAGCCCTTCTACATGTTTCTAGGGTACAGGACTGACGTGTCTTCCCTGAAAAATAAGGAGCACCTGGGGCTGCTTGAAAAGTTCGAGCTTGACGAAAACGGGACTGTCATCAGGAAGTTTGCACGGACAGGGCTCAATTTTGATGCAAACCGGAAGCCTGAGCTTGAAGAATACGCAAAAAAAGGGCTGATCGAAAAAGAAGTCTGGGTTACTCCGGGCCTGCCTTTCATGCTCTCAATTACGGCAGGCTTTATTATCGCGGTTACTTTCGGGGATTTAATCTTTTATGCCGTCGTCAGCTTTCTCGTGATCTGAACGGGGATTTTCTTTACTTTTTCCCATCTTTCTTCCCTTCTTTCCTTTTCCTATCTTCCTTCTTTCCTTTTCTTTTTCGGCGTCTTCTTTTTTCACTTTTTCTGTACGACAAGCAGCCCGTAGAGGATTGTTTCGGCAATCGGGGGGTTATCCGGAGTGCCTTTTGCGATCCTTTCTTCGGGGTAGCCGAGGTTTTCGCAGGTATAGAGCTCGGCTTCTATCCCAAGCTCTTTAAGGATTTCAGCAACCTCGCGGGAGCCGAATGCCTCTTCCGGCAGCAGGAAAATGTTTCTTTCGTTCCTCAATTCCCGGATCAGTTCGGCTTTTGCAGGCTCAAAGTCCCTGCCATGGGCTGTTATTGCGCAGAGGTTCGTCAGGTTTACCTTTGTACGCGCACAGGCTGCCTGCATTGAAGAGATTCCGGGAATTACGGTATCCTTTTCCCCTGCAAATTTTCCGAGCCCGGAAAACATGGGATCGCCTGTGGAGAGGACAACGGCATCCGCGGGCAGGAGGTGGAGCGACTTGTAGTCTTTAATCGTCTTTGCTTCGCAGGTGATATATTCCTGTGCGAGTTCAAGGGCTCTTTTTGCCCCGTAAACCACCGATGCCTTCCTGATCGCCCTTATCCCTTCTTCCGTGAGCATGCCGGGTCCGACCCCGACTCCTACCACAATCATAGTTTTTCTTCCCCTCTGTCCGGTTCGAATTCCGAGATCTTAGTCTCTGGATTTTACTTTTAATTCAATTTATGGATTTAATTTCAATTCAAAGTCCTAATTTAGTTTTAATTCAATTTCCGAATTCGTTTTTATTTCCCGCTTTTGCTGTCCATAAGGACAGACCCGTCCCTGTCAATAACAACGATTCTCGCACCTTTGCCTTTCTCAACCGCCATTTCAAAGGCTTCTTTCAGGCGCTCGTGTTCAGGGACTTTTTCAAGCATCTCAACAACGGTTGCATAGCCACTGCCTTCCAGCATCTCGGGGTTTCCCCATTTCAGGACAAGGCCCGGAAGTCCGCAGATAATGATGTCGCCTGAAGCGTTATCAAGCCCTTCCGAAATCCTGCTCCCGACCATAACAACGGTGTAATCGGGAAAGAGCATGTGAGAATACTTCATTCCTATCCGGCCCGTGGTCAGGACTACCCTGTCCGTGCAGCGGATCAGGTCTCCTCTCATCTCTCCCAGGTGGTCGTTCCAGGGCTCGACAAAGCCTGTGCTCCCGAGGACCGAAATTCCGCCTTCGACTCCTATCCTGCTGTTCAGAGTCTCTTTTCCTATCCTTTCCCCTTCAGGGATCGAGATCGTGACCTCGGCTCCCTTCAAACCCATTTCCTCTACAGCTTCCTGTACTGCAGCCCGGATCTGTTCCATGGGTTTCGGGTTGATGGCCGGCTTGCCCTTTGAGACCTGAAGTCCGTCCCTTTTTACAACTCCTATGCCTTTTCCGCCCAGGATGCTGATCCCCTCGATTTCCCTGGCTTCTCCGACAAATTCAAGCCCCCGGGTAATATCGGATTCGTGGTCGTTAGGGATCTTCTTTACAACTGCACGGCCGGGAGAGGATTCGCTGACTTCAAGGTAGGCTCTCAGTCCTACAGGGGTGGGCACGGAGACGCTGTCAACTGTTTTTTTAAGGGAAAGGACAGCGGCTTTTGCAGCGGCACTGGCTGTGGTTCCTGTGGTATATCCTCTCTTGAGTATGGACCCGTCACTCAGGATCACAATCATCCCGGATGCCACGTTTTTTTCAAGCTCTTCCCTGGGCAGCCCCGTAAGGGCAATCCATTCTTCAGGGATCTTGAAATTGTTAACAGGATCTATCATGGAAGAATACTCGGAGGTTTTTTATTATAAATGTATTGACCTGAAGCCTGGAAAAGAGCCTGAAGAGCCTCAATAAAACAAAACTGATACTTATGAAATCCCAGCAGGCTTTCTATGCAAACCCGGAAAAAAAGCCCGGATCTGGAAAAAATCAGCTGTCTGAAAAGACCAACGAAGGCCATAAACGATCAGCAAAGACCATAAAACAGCATAAGAATCACCAGGACAATATAGAAAAGAAGAATCACAGGACAATATAGAAAAGAAGAATCACAGAATATAGAAAAGAGTGGCATCATTCCAGAAGTGGGGATTTTTTTCGTTTTTCTGGAAGTTGGGGTATTTCTCTTGGGGTTTGAATGGGGGGTACCATTCTTGTGGGGGTTTGGGGGTTGGTGTGTGAAAAATAGTCTTGTGGAATGATGCCTTTTAGATGTCAGTATTCGCCTGACATCTATCTTAAATATTCGGTTCTATTATATAAATTTATAGGAAAAAAATGGTAGATTTCCAGTGGAAATCCCTTCGGGCCTCTCCACGAGTGAAAATCAGTATTCTTTCCGCTCATTCTATCGACAGATCGCGTTTTTTGTGGCGACCCGTTCTTCTCTGAACAGTCCTTTTCCTGGATTTTTTCAACTTTGTTCTTTTTTCAGGAGACGTTGTTTACTGAGTTCTTGCAAACATGCGGTCCAGTTCACTTTTTGTAAAGGTTATTACTGTTGGTCTCCCGTGCGGGCAGGAGTAGGGGCTTTCAGCAGCTTTGAGCTGTTCTATCAGCTCTTCCATTTGCCTTGTGTTGCAGGCTGCTCCTCCTTTGATTGCTGCCCTGCAGGCAAGGGTTTTGCTGACCTTTTCCGAGATCCCCGTATCTTTTTTGACCTTCCCTTCAGCCAGCAGGTCCGCTATCACATCATGGATTACACCTGTATCCTCTAGCCGCCCGAAAACCTCGGGCACAAAGGTAACGACATAGGTATTGTCCCCAAATTCCGAGATCCCGAAGCCGTATTCTTCCAGATATGGGATGTATTCCTCCATCAGCACCCTTTCTTTCGGGGCAAGTTCGATCATTACAGGGGTGATCAGTTCCTGCACTCTGGACTTTTTCGTCTTCAGGACCTGCTCGTACAGAACCCGCTCATGGGCTGCATGCTGGTCGATTATCACAAGGTCTTCCCCTTTTTCGGCAAGGATATACATTTTGGACACCTGACCTATGATCCGCAGGTCTTCGAGAAGATCGGTGTTTGCCTTCTGCTTCTGCTTCTGGCTTTGCCTCTCTCCGGCTTTCTCTTCTTTTCCGCCTGCCCTTTCCTCTTCCTTTCTACTTCCCTGTTCTTCTTCACTCCGGACTTCCCGGATTCCTGCCTTTTCTGCAAAATCCAGCAGACGTTCGGATTTCTTCAGCCTCCTTTCCGTATCCTTTATCGGATAGGTGTAAGCTTCGGACTTTTCTTTCAGGAGTCTGCTGGCACTTTCCTGGACCTTCGCTTCCTCTCTAACCTCTGTTTCCTTTCCGGCTTCCTTCCCGGTTACAGTTTCGCTTGATTTCCCTATCTTCTCTGCAGCTACTTTTTCCTGCTTTTCCTTCAGGGTTACAGGGGTCCCCTGCGGCTGAATTTTTCCTGATAATCCCTGATCTTCAAAGGTTTTCTGGAGTCTTTTTCCTTCCTTTTCCCTGACCTCTGGAGCAAGCCCGTGCTCCGAAAGGACCTTTTCAACTGCATGAATTATTGCATCCCCGACTTCCTTTTCCCGGCTGAACCGGACTTCGGCTTTGCGGGGGTGTACGTTTACATCCACCTCTCCGGGATCGAGGGTGAGAGCAAGCACTGCCACAGGGTAACGGCCTTTAGGGATCTTTGTATAATATCCTTCGCGAACAGCCGTGCTGACAGCCCTTGAAGTGACAGGGCGGGTGTTTACGAAAACGTATAACTGGTCACTTCCTCCCCTATTGTTTTCGGGTTTTGAGATATATCCCCGGATTTCAAAGTCTTCTGTCCTGTACTCAAGGGGCAGCATCGAGCGGGCGGTATCAGGTCCGAGCAGGTTGACAAGGCTTTTAAAAAGGTCGCTTGAGCCCGTACTTCTTATGACTGGCCTTCCTTCGCTTAGCAGAGTAAAGGAAATTCCGGGATTTGCAAGGGCAAGCCTTGTAACGGTATCAGTGATATGGGCAAGTTCGGTCCGGTCGCTTTTCAGGTACTTGCGCCTTGCAGGTGTGTTGTAGAAGAGGTCTTTTACGTGCACCGAGGTCCCGGGAGCCGTACCTGCATCCGCTGTTTCCTGCACCTTCCCTCCGTGGATGACCAGTTTTGTGCCGGTAATCTCTTCCGGGGGACGGGTAAGGATTTCTACCTTTGCAATGGCGGTAATTGAAGCAAGGGCTTCCCCTCTGAACCCCATTGTCGAGACCGTGTCCAGGTCTTCGATCCGCGTGAGTTTGCTTGTTGCGTGTTTTTCATACGAGAGGAGGGCATCGGCTCTGTTCATCCCGCAGCCGTTGTCCCGGATAAGGATGGAATGTTTTCCTCCCTTCTCAACTTCGATGCGGATTTCCGTGGCTCCGGCATCGATTGAGTTGTCCACAAGTTCCTTTACCACGGACGCCGGGCGTTCTATTACCTCTCCGGCTGCGATTTTATTTATCGTGTCCCTGTCAAGAATCCGGATTTTGTTTCCCTGCTCTTCCATCTTTTCTTCAACCTGCTCTTCAGCTTGCTTTCCGGTTTGCTCTTCCGTCATTTCTTCAATCTGCTCTCTCATCTGTTCTTCAATCTTCTATTCTAACTGTTCCTCTACCTGCTTTCCATCTGACCTTCCGTTCATTCTTCTATCCGTTTTTTAGTCTGTTTTTAATCTATTTCTTTTAGCCGAGCAGCTTTTTCAGCTCATGGAGTTTGTTCAGGGCTTCTATCGGCGTCATCTCATCCGGATTAACCTTTTTCAGGGCTGCTTCCACAGGGCTCAACCCTTTTGCTTTCCCCGAATTTTCACTTCCACTCCCGGGGTCGAAAAGCAGCATCTGGGTATAGCGGGCAGTTGCCTTGCTTTTCCTCTTTTTTCCGTTTTCGCCGTCCTCGGTTTCTTCAAACACGTTTTCCCTTTCAAGTTCCTTCAGGATCTCATTTGCCCTTTCGATAACCTTTTCAGGGACTCCGGCAAGCCTTGCCACGTGGATCCCATAACTCCGGTCTGTTGCTCCGGGAACGATTTTCCGCAGGAAAACCAGCTCGTGACCATCTTCTTTTACTGCAATATGGTAGTTTTTGACCCTCTTTAATTTCTCTTCAAGGGCTGTAAGCTGGTGATAATGAGTCGCAAAAAGAGCCCTTACGCCAACCTTTCCCCTGTTGTGCAGGAACTCCACAACGGCTTTTGCAATGCTGTACCCGTCATATGTACTCGTCCCCCTGCCGATTTCGTCAAGCAGTACAAGGCTTTTCGGGCTTGCATTATTCAGGATATTTGCAAGCTCCACCATCTCGACCATAAAGGTACTCTGCCCGCTTGCAAGGTCGTCAAAAGCCCCGATCCTTGTAAAGACCTGGTCGATTATGCCTACGGAGGCATGGGAAGCCGGGACAAAAGAGCCCACCTGGGCCATAATTGCAATAAGGGCGGTCTGGCGCATATAGGTGGACTTTCCTGCCATGTTAGGGCCGGTAACAAGCAAAAACTGATTCTCCTTGCAGTCCATTTCAGTATCATTGGGAACAAAGCCTCCTGATACGGTACTTTCTACTACGGGATGCCGCCCGTTCCTGATGAGGATCTTGCAATCTTCGGTGAGCTGCGGGCGTGTATAGTTGTTGTTTTCAGCAGCCTCGGCAAGGTCTGCAAGGACATCAAGGGTCCCTATTCTTTCTGCGGTTTCCTGAAGTTCCTTTGAACGGGAGGAAAGGGTCTGTGTGATTTCGGTGAAAATTTCGTATTCCAGAGCCACTGCCTTTTCGTTTGCTGTCAGGATAAGGCTTTCTTTCTCTTTAAGCTCGGGAGTAAAGAAACGCTCGGCATTTGCCATGGTCTGCTTTCTTATATAATCTTCAGGCACCTGGCTGCTGTTTGCATGGGTAACCTCAATGTGATAACCAAAGACCTTGTTGTATCCGACTTTCAGGGACTTGATCCCGCTTCGTTCTCTTTCCTTCTGCTGAAATGCTGCAATCCACTGTTTGCTGTTGCTTGCAATATCCCGGAGCTCGTCAAGTTCCGGGCTGTACCCGGGCTTTATCATTCCTCCTTCCCTGACAGATACGGGGGGTTCGTCCACAATTGCTTTTTCAATCATTTCAGCCAGTTCTTCCAGTTCGGAAAAGGAGGCAAGCCCTTCTGCAATCTCTTTTAAAATTTCGGATCCGGCTTTTTCCAGCAGGGAATCCCGGAGAGAAGGAACGACGTCCATAGACTTTTTCAGGGCTACAAGGTCCCTTGCGCTGGCATTTCCGTATACTATCCTTCCTACAAGGCGTTCGATGTCTCTTACATCCGAGAGCCAGTCCCTTATATCGTAACGGAGCAGCGAGTCTTCTGCGAGTTCTTCTACCGCGTCCAGCCTGAGGTTGATTTTTTCTACGGAAAGAAGCGGCTTTAAAAGCCATTTTTTCAGGGTACGATTCCCCATAGGGGTCCGTGTGCAGTTCAGGGTCCTGTACAGGGAATTTTCGTCTCCCTCATCCCTCACGTTTTTTACTATCTCGAGGTTGCGCAGGGTGACTGAGTCCAGAACCATGAACTCGGTGTTTGAGTAGGTTCTGAGGGTATTGATATGGGCAAGGTCCCTCATCTGGGTGGTCTTTGCATACTCAAGGGCAGCCCAGGCGGAATAAACTGCAAACTCCAGCTTCTCGCAGCCCATGCCCTCGAGGGTTGCAACCCCGAAATGGGTTTTTAATTTTTCTCCGGCGTCTTCGCTTCCGAAAACCTCGGGAGCAAATTCCTGCACAATTGTCTGGTCCCTTAGCCTGCCTGTAAGCTCCGGATTCCCGTACAGGGACGGGGGCAGGATGCATTCTGCAGGGTGCATGCGGGCAAGTTCGCTGAGGAGTTTTTCAAAGTTTTCCGAGTCTGTAAACTGGGTTGTAAGGAACTCTCCTGTCGAGATATCGAGGAAGGAGATTCCGAATTCCATTTCTTTTTCCCCGCTTTTTCCGGATTTTCCTATCTCTCTTCCTGCGACCGCCATGAGATAATTGTTTGAGGCATCCGAAAACATAGAAGAGTCTATTGCCGTTCCCGGGGTTACAACCCTGACAACCCCCCGCTTCACAACTCCCTTTGCCTGCTTCGGGTTTTCGAGCTGTTCGCAGATGGCTACCTTGTACCCCTTGTTTATCAACCTGGGCAGGTAGGTGTCAATGGCATGGTAGGGAATTCCTGCAAGCGGCATTCTCTCCCCTGTTTTGTCCTTCCCCCGGGCTGTCAGGGTAATTTCAAGTTCCTTTGCAATGGTTTTTGCGTCTTCCCCAAAGGATTCGTAGAAGTCTCCCATCCTGAAGAAGATAAGGGTGTCAGGGTATGCCTGCTTGGCTTCGTAGTACTGGCGCATTGCAGGGGTCATCATTTCTGTCATTTTTCAACTCACTGTAGGCCTTGAATCTTTAATATTCATAGTTATATCCACAGTTAATATCTATATCCGGCACAATACTGAATCTGGAACGGGGAACCCTGAATAAACGGCTGGCCATTTTAGCGGCTGGTTACTCTGGTTAAGCAGCATCTTTTCTCCCCGCATACGAGTTTGGACATCAACTTGAACATCAGTTTGAACATCAGTTTGACTATCAGTTTGACTATCAGCTTGACTATCAGCTTGACTATCAGCTTGACTATCAGCTTGACTATCAGCTTGGAGATCAGCTTGGAGATCAGTTCAAAGATCAGTTCAAAATACTATGTCTTTATCTTGAATCATGCTTCTTATATATAATTTAACAATTCGGGATTGTAAGCCTTATCAAAGGAGGGAATTGCTCTGAGCCGGGAAAAATTAGTTGAAGTCTGTCCTGTCTGCGGGAACGCGGATATTTACTATGAGGTTGGGGGATTTGTAGGTTCAGTCTACCACTGCAAGGAATGCGGGTATGTCGGAGCTTTTGTTGTTGAGGCTAACGAGGAAATGATTGAGAAAATTAAAGAGAAGTATAAGCGGGAAAAGGAGAAGGAAAAGGGAGAGGAAAAAGAAGAGGAAAAAGAAGAGGAAAAAGAAGAGGAAAAAGAAGAGGAAAAAGAAGAGGAAAAAGAAGAGGAATAAAAATTCAACTATACATTTTACATTTTTATATTTTTCTGGGACTTTAAAATTTGCTGAAAAAGCTCCTGTCTGATTCCTTGAAAATATTTTTTGTCTTGCAGTAGTCTGGACGATAGGTAAAAGAAACTAAAGTTATCCATTGTTATCTGTTTTTATAGTTTTCATCCCAGACTGTAATTTATCCACGTATCTGGCTTTCAGGCTTTCTTTTCTTTCTTCGAAGGGCTGCCTGCTTCTCAGTCGGTGAGTATCTGGGTCCTGAAGACAAATCCAAAATCCTGAACCCTGGATCCAAAGTAAACTCAAAAACTATGGATTAGTCTGGGAATGAGTCTGAAATTGATGAGTCTGACATACGGAAATTGTGCTGACAAATAGAATTACACAACATGATGTCCGGTTGTAAAAATGTGGTAAAATATGTAAAAACGTCAAAAAGCTGAACAAATTTTGGTGGGGCCGTTGAGATTCGAACTCAAGTCGCAAGACCCCCAGTCTTGCAGGATGGACCAAGCTACCCTACGGCCCCGCAGAGCAGGTTATATTTCTTCGATGGCAATGGGCTTTTCCTTACTTGCCATCAACAAACTACTGTAATTAAACATGTAGTATAAATGAGTATCGGTAGGGAAAAGCCAGTCCCCTATCTTTGTTATTTTTTCGATTGTTGGCCTGCGTTTTTTTGCATGGGCTTTTCTCCGGAATTCTGGCTTACGGTTTCTGGATCTCGGGTTCGGATGGATTGCTCAGTATGCTTTTTGCCCGCAGGACCCTCTGGATCATGGTAATATGGGAGAAGATGGCTATCAGGACAAGAGCCCAGCCGAGGAAACCTGAAAGGGCTCCCAGAGCCAGGATGAGCATCCTTTCCGTACGTTCGGCAATCCCGACAGAGAGTTTCCTGCAGCCTGCGGACTCTGCACGGGCGCGGGTATAGCTTACCAGAAAAGAGCCTATAAGGGCAAAGCCTGCCCAGAGCCAGCCGTCAATTCCCAGGATCGGGGCAAGTAAAAGTCTGCCGTTAATCACTCCTGCCATTATCCCGAGAAACATCAGCCCGTCGGAATAGCGGTCGCATACCGAGTCAAGGACACCTCCGAAAGGCGTAATCCTGCCTTTTGCTCTTGCGACTCCTCCGTCAAGGATATCAAAAACTCCGCTGAAGAGGATCAGGAGCCCTCCTTCAAAAGGTTTTCCCAGTGCAAATGCAACTCCGGCAGCCACGCTTACTGCAAAACCCAACAGGGTAAGGGTGTTTGGGGACAGGGGTACTGAGCGGGCAAACGGAACTATCAGCTTTCTTGCGCTGTTTTTCAGGTCTTCGAATATTTCAATCCCTTCCTTTTATCTGGCTACTCTTCCTTTTTATCTGACTCTTTTTTCCTTTTATCCGGCTGTTTTATCTGGCTATTGATACTCCATATCCAGATATAGTCTTATCTTTTTTCTAAAGATTTCGGGCTTCAGGGTTCTGTGCAGTCCTTTGAAAGAGCCCTTTAAAAACTTGAAGGGCAGCTTTCCTGATTGAATGGTCTGCAGGAATGAAATTCTCCAGAAAAGGGTTTTAAGGATCGGTACATGAATAAAGTCGCACGAGTTTAAAATGATATGGAGTTAAAATATGAATATAGTGGAAGAACACAGGGAAAAATGTACACAATGCGGACAGTGCCTTTCAGTCTGCCCCCGGTACGATGACCTCGGTTTGCTTGATCTGCTTTACGGATATCTGGAAGGGACTTCCGGAATCGAACCTGCTTCCCTGCTGCGCTGCCTTACCTGCGGGCTTTGTGCCGACACCTGTCCCGATGGCCTGGGCATCAAGATGCTTATCTCTCCTGCCCGACAGAAATGGGTGAGTGAACACGGGCTTACGGACAGGCAAACTATGGCAGACCCTGATGCTGAAAATAATATCTTCAAAAAAATTGCTGAAATGGATGAAATTCCTGCGTACAAAGACAGTCAGGGTTCCGTAGTGTATTTCCCGGGCTGTGCAGGCACCTATATTAACAAAAATATGGCACGTGCAACCGTCGCTTTGCTGGAAAAGGTAGGGGTCGATTACACGGTTCTGAGCGGACTTGAATACTGTTGCGGGGCTGTTTCGGCAGGAGCGGGAAATCCTGCTCCTATCATGCGGAAAGGGCAGCTAAATCTCAATGAAGTCAGGAAAAGGGGGGCAAAAATCCTGCTTACTACCTGCCCCGGCTGTTTTAAGGCTTTTAAGGAAATCTATCCCAGAATGTTCGGGGAACTGGGCTTTGAGGTGCTGCAGGTCTCTCAGTACCTGGAACGCCTGATTAAGGAAGGCAAACTTTCTCCCGAATCTGCTCTTAAACACAGGGTTTTTTACCACGACCCCTGCCATCTGACCCGGGGCATGGGGGTTTACAGGGAGGCAAGAAACGTGCTCGAAAATATCCCCGGCACAGAGCTTGCAAACAAAACTCCTGAAAATTCAGCCTGCTGCGGTTTCGGGGGCGGGGTAAGGGTCAACTATCCTTCCGAGTCCCTTTCAGTTGCTTCGGACCGCTACAGGGCTGCTGAGAAACTGGACTGTGACGTTATCATAACTAACTGCGGGGGCTGTATGCAGAACCTTGTTGAAGCCGGAGGGGACGAGCAGATAAAAGTCTTTGACCTCGCTGAATACCTTTGCCTTGCTTGCGGAGTAAAAATCGAGCGGGAAGATGAGAAAATGCTTGAACTTGTAAACAGGGCTTACAGGCTCTGTATTTCCGGATATCAGGAGCCCGACTTGCCATAAATTCTCCCGGGAATTTTTTTCTTCATGATTCTTTTTCCTGGGATTCTTTTTTTGGAATTCTTTCTCTTGAAATTCTTTTTCCCGGGATTCTTTCTCCTGGGATCCTTTCTCTTTGGAATTCTACTTCTTTTTGATTCCTTCAACTCTCTTTTTTCTCTTTTTCCTTTTCCCCTTACTTTCTATCCTTTTACTGCAGACACAAAATCGTAGCAAAAATCTAGCCCAGCAATATTTCTTATATATAATGTTTTCTCTTTTTTCCGTTTTTCTAACCTGAATTCTGTTCAAATCCCGGGAGAGAACAAAAGTCCTGCGCAAAAAAGGAATTTATGATTGTCCATCAGATTCTACAGCTCAAAATTCTAATAAAAAACAGCTTCAATAGCCCTCTTACATCATTGTGCCTTTAACAATGAAATATTCTACTTTTTTAATATTTTAGCCGAAATTTCTACCGTTAACTTTATTTTTCCTGCTCTTATATACCTTCAAAAGTCCATCTTTAATGTTTTATATTTATATTTTTCGTTATGTCTTCTCTTTTCCTCTCCTAAACACTCCCTTCAAAATATTTTAACCAAAAAGTATTTATGTAACCCTTGGTTTTGCCCTGCTCGTTCTGACAAAATATTTATACCAGTAAATCGAACTTTAACTTGGAGACATCTATAATGATGAGTAAACAGACGGGATTTAAAATGGCACCAAAAACACTCCCTCTGCTAAAGTACTCATGAACCCCAATCAGGATAATAACGGATCTTTCCTGATTTCACAGTTTCGCCTGTAGTAATCATGATTCCCTATCTGTGGTTATCGTGAATTACTTCTTGTGCACTCATGACTCATCGAGCGTGAGCTGACAATTCGAATGTTCATGGTTATTCATGATATTTCTGGGCCGAGACGTCTCCATAGTTGAAAAACTAAAACGGAGGATGCAATATTAGCAAAGAAGAATTGCTTCAGGAACTTGCAGGTGCTGTAATCACCTGTAAAAAGGATGCGGTACTCGCTGCCGTTGAAAAGGCAAAAGGAGAACTGGATCCCTCCGAAATCATTGAAAATGGGCTTGCAGCAGGCATGAACGAAGTGGGTGTCCTCTTTGAGAGGGGCAAACTTTTCTTACCCCATGTGATGATGGCTGCTGACGCAATGACTGCCGGAGTTGACTCCTTAAAGGACCTTATGCCTGAAGGCTCTGCCAGCTCGAAAATGGGCGTTATTGTGAACGGTACCGTGGAAGGCGATGTCCATGACATCGGGAAATCCATCGTATCCACCATGCTCCAGTCCGCTGGTTTTGAAGTGCACGACATCGGTCGTGATGTCCCGGTCAAGAACTTTGTCCAGAAGGCAAAGGAAGTCGATGCTGACATGATCGGACTTTCCGCTCTTATGACCACCACTCTTCCCGGCCAGAGAGAAGTTATTGAACTCCTCAAAGAAGAAGGTCTCAGGGAAAAAGTAAAGGTCATGATCGGAGGCGCTCCGGCTACCCAGGCCTGGGCAGACAAGATCGGTGCAGACTGCTATGCTGAAAACGCAAGCGAAGCTGTTGCCAAGGCAAAAGAACTGCTGGCTTAAATTATTCTTATTCGGAGGTTACAAAAATGGCAAAAAATAATGCAGTTGCAGGATTTAACGCACTTAACGGTGTAGAATTAAACCTTTTTACCACTGACGAACTCAAAGCAATCCACTACGCTACCATGGATGTTCTGATGAACCCCGGGGTCCAGGTCTCTGACCCCGAGGCAAGGCAGATCTTTAAGGAAAATGGCTGCGAAGTCGACGAAAAAACCAATGTTGTAAAGATCCCTGAATACCTTGTAAGAAGAGCCCTTCAGCTCGCCCCATCCAGGTTTGTCCTCTGGGGTCGCGACAAGAAGAACAACACAGTCCAGGAGTGCGGCGGCAAAGTACACTGGACCTGTTTCGGTACAGGTGTGAAGGTCTGCAAGTACCAGGACGGCAAGTACGTAACCGTTGACTCCGTCGAACAGGACATTGCAGATATCGCAAAGCTCTGTGACTGGGCAGAAAACATTGACTACTTCTCCCTCCCTGTCTCCGCAAGAGACATTGCAGGTCAGGGTGCCCAGGACGTCCACGAAACCCTCACCCCTATCGCAAACACCTCAAAGCACTTCCACCACATTGACCCTGTAGGCGAAAACGTCGAGTACTACTGGGACATCGTAAAGGCCTACTACGGCGGCGATGAAGAAGAAGCCAGGAAGAAACCGATCTTCTCCATGCTCCTCTGCCCGACCAGCCCTCTCGAGCTCAGTGTCAACGCCTGCCAGGTCATCATCAAGGGTGCCCGCCTTGGAATCCCTGTTAACGTCCTGAGTATGGCAATGTCCGGAGGCTCCTCTCCTGTTTACCTTGCAGGAACCCTTGTTACCCACAACGCCGAAGTCCTCTCCGGTATCACCCTTGCCCAGCTCACTGTGCCCGGATCAAAAGTCTGGTACGGAAGCTCAACAACCACCTTCGACCTGAAGAAGGGTACTGCACCTGTCGGATCTCCCGAACTCGGTCTTATCAGTGGTGCAGTTGCAAAGCTTGCCCAGTTCTACGGCCTTCCCTCCTATGTGGCAGGTTCCTAGTCTGATTCCAAGGTCCCGGACAACCAGGCAGGCCACGAAAAAACCATGACCACCCTCCTGCCTGCCCTCGCTGGTGCCAACACCATCTATGGGGCCGGGATGCTTGAGCTCGGAATGACTTTCTCAATGGAACAGCTCGTCATTGACAATGATATCTTCAGCATGGTCAAGAAAGCCATGCAGGGAATTCCTGTCTCTGAAGAAACCCTCGCAGTCGAATCTATCCAGAAGGTTGGCATCGGAAACAACTTCCTTGCCCTGAAGCAGACCAGAATGCTTGTGGACTACCCCTCCAACCCCATGCTCATCGACAGGCGTATGTTCGGTGACTGGGCAGCAGCTGGCTCAAAGGACCTTGCAGCAGTTGCACACGAAAAGGTAGTAGACGTCCTCAAGAACCACGAAGTCAAACCAATCGACGCAGACATCCTCAAGGACATGAAGGCAGTCGTGGACAGAGCTGACAAAGCCTTCAGAGGTATGTAATTAAGGATATTCAGGAGATCTAAAAATGGCAAACAAAGAAGAAATCATTGCAAAAGCAAAAGATGCAATCACTGATTTTGATGATGAACTTGCAGCAGAAGTTGCAGAAGAATCCCTCGCCGCAGGGATTGACCCGATAGAGCTCATTGAGAAGGGCTTTACCGCAGGCATGCAGGAAGTAGGAGAACAGTTCGAACAGGGTACCCTTTTCCTCCCCCACGTGCTTGCAGCTGCCGAAGCAATGAACGCAGGAATGGAAGTTATCAAGCCGGAAATGGAAAAGCGCAAGTCTGAGACCAAGAGCCTCGGAACCATTGTCATCGGGACTATCGAAGGTGACATCCACTCCATCGGAAAGGACATCGTTGCCTCCATGCTCAACATTGCAGGCTTTAAAGTCGTGGACCTCGGAAGAGACGTCCCGATAAAGACCTTTGTTGAAAAGGCAAAGGAACTCAAACCGCAGATAATCGCATCCTCCGCCCTTATGACCACAACCATGGTCAACCAGATACAGATCGAGGAACAGCTGAAAGAAGCAGGCATTCGCGACCAGGTCAAGACCATGGTCGGAGGCGCACCCGTTACCCAGGACTGGGCTGACAAGATCGGCGCAGACCTCTACGGAGAAAGTGCCAACGATGTAGTCAGCAAGGTAAGAGCAGCCTTACTCTAAAAAAGGTCCAATAAGCAGAAAATGCAGAAGATCCGATCAAATGCATTTTCTGCCTTACTTTATTTTGTGCAGTTTTTGCGAAACCGATAGCTAAGGGTATACAAAAAAAGTTCTTGCATATCCGGTCATACTCACGGGAGAATCCGGTTACTATAGAAAAAGCAGTGCAGTAAGCTTGCTCAATATTATTTTCCGGTATACTCAGGGGAAATAATGCGGTAAACTTCAAAGCTGCTGATTCCTGGTTAAAAACGGTAATTAAAACTACAGTTATATAATTGTAGTTCAATAAAATCAGGAAAACCAAAAAAACGGTAATGTTGAAATTCAACTTTAATGTCAATCTGATTCCCTGAGATGCAAATGCCCATAGAGACGGTTCGCAAGCTGTACTTTCAGGCTGTGGAATAGGGTTGAGACGGACTCATACCCTGAGGGAATTCCATAGTGCATCTGAAAAATGGAGGGATTTTCGTGGATTTAAAAGCTTTAAAAAAACAGGAGAGTAAACGAAAAATCAGTAAAGGGTATATGTGGGCCCTTTTCTGCGCTGTATTCTGGGGTATCTGGTATCTGCCAGGGACCGTTGTGTGGGTGCTTAACCCCTTCGATGAGATGTACGGGGCTATTGCCGAAGCCGGTGGAGACGGCACAGCTCTGATCATAACTGCTGTTCTGATTACGGCCTTCAATGCGCTTACGGTCATGCTTGCGCTTATGCTCTGGAACGGGGTTCTCGGCAAATTCGGAGAACTTGTCCGGACAATGAAAGAATTCCATCCGTGCTCCAAATGGTTCTTCCTTGCTTCAATTTTCGGAGGTCCGATGGCAATTCTCGGGTCATTCATTGCTATGGGCTTCATCGGCGGAGCATTCGCAGCTGTTGCGGCTCTTCTTTACCCTGTGGTGGGTTCGATTCTTGCCTACTACTGGTATGGGGAAAAGATCTCCAAAAGAGCGGCAATGGGTATAGGAGTCATCATTATAGGAGGCATCACGATCTTCGGAGGCGGGCTTCTGACCGAGCTTTCCTCAGGTAACGTCCAATGGATCGGATACCTCGGAGGTTTGATGGCTGCTGCCGGCTGGGGCATTGAAGGCGCAATCGCAGGCAAAGGTCTCGACATTTCCGAACCCGATGTGGGTCTGACCCTCAGGTTCGTTGGAGAAAACCTGATCTGGTGGGTCATTATTGTGCCGTTGCTCGCACTTGTGGGTTACCCGATGTATTCCTTTGCATTCCAGGCTTTCGAACCTCTGACTTTGCTGGTCCTGATCTTCGCGGGAATTACCTTTGGTTTCTGTTATGTCTGCTGGTACAAGTCTTTCCCGCTTATCGGAGTCGGAAGGGGCCAGGGTATAGGAAATCTCTACGGGTTGTTTGCTATTATCTTCATTTTCCTCTTCTTCGGAGATGTCCCGCAGTGGACCATCCTTGTAGGAGGCACTCTCTGTGTTATTGGTAGTTTCGTTATGTTTACGGAAGACACAAGTGAACTTGAAACTTTGAGAGGTGAGTGAAGTGAGCGGAAACCGCCCTATTAAATTCAGGATTCTGGAACTCTTGCTGGATGAAAAAGAACGCTGGAACTATGAAATTGTTTCAAAGATCCAGGAAGAGTACAACATGCATGGAAATTACAACCGGGACAGCATCAACTTCGATATAATCGAACTGGCATCCGGAGGGATGTTGAAGGACGTGGAGCAGAAAGTCGATGAGGACGGGATCTACAAAAAAGGTTTCCTCCTGCACAAATACGTAATCACCGACTTTGGAAAAGCCCGTGGCTCCGATGCCTGCCTGAGATATGTATAATCTTAACGGAGGTTAAACATGGTACAAACAGCAGCTGCAATGGAAGCTTACAATGCCTACTGGGCAAACTCCTTCATCCCTGCCGGGGACATCATGTGGATGGTCCTCATCCTGGTCCTGGCGGTAATTGCCCTCTGGCAGGCAAGGACTTTCGTATCCAAGTTCTGAACCCCAAGAGAATACAGCTTTTCAGACCTACTGTTAAATAAACAATATAAATGGTGAAAAAAATGGCAACTGAATATGCTTTAAGGATGGGAGACGGGAAGAGAGTCTTCCTCACAAAAGAAAAAATCCTGGAGGAACTTGAGGCAGGTATGGCGAATGCCTCAGACCTCGGGGAAATCCCTGATCTCAGTGCCGATGAGATTGACAAGCTTGCAGAAATTCTCATGATGCCCGGCAAAGCCGTAAGTGTCGAACAGGGCATGGAAGTCCCGGTTACTCACGACATCGGTACCATCAGGCTTGATGGAGACCAGGGCAACAGCGGTGTGGGGATCCCCTCCAGCCGCCTGGTCGGTTGCATGACGCATGAGAGGGCTTTTGGCGCCGACACTATGGAACTCGGGCACATCGACTACAGTTTCAAGCCGGTAAAACCCGTGGTCTCAAACGAGTGCCAGGCAATGGAAGTCTGCCAGCAGAACATGATCATCCCGCTCTTCTACGGTGCAATGCCCAATATGGGGCTTTATTATACCCCTGACGGGCCCTTTGAAAACCCCGGCGACCTCATGAAGGCTTTTAAAATCCAGGAAGCCTGGGAGTCAATGGAACATGCCGCAGAGCACCTGACCAGGGACACTGTCTGGGTCATGCAGAAGCTCTTTGCCTCAGGGGCAGATGGTGTCAACTTTGACACAACTGCAGCAGCAGGTGACGCTGATATGTACGGGACTCTGCATGCAATCGAAGCTCTCCGAAAAGAATTCCCTGACATGTACATCGAAGCCGGCATGGCCGGAGAATGTGTGCTCGGTATGCACGGAAACCTGCAGTACGACGGCGTGACCCTTGCCGGGCTCTGGCCGCACCAGCAGGCTCCCCTTGTCGCAAAGGCAGGAGCAAACGTTTTCGGTCCCGTGTGCAACACCAACACCAGCAAGACCTCAGCCTGGAACCTTGCCCGCGCAGTCAACTTCATGAAAGCAGCTGTTCAGGCTTCTCCTATCCCCTGTCACGTTGATATGGGTATGGGTGTGGGCGGAATCCCCATGCTTGAAACCCCCCCTGTGGACGCTGTCACAAGGGCGAGCAAGGCAATGGTCGAAGTTGCCGGCGTCGACGGCATATAGATCGGGGTCGGCGACCCTCTGGGTATGCCGATTTCCCACATAATGGCTTCCGGTATGACCGGGATCAGGGCCGCAGGCGACCTTGTTGCAAGGATGCAGTTCTCAAAGAACATGCGCATAGGAGAGGCAAAAGAGTACGTGGCAAAGAAGCTTAATGTAGACACAATGGACCTCGCAGACGAGCATGTTATGCGCGAACTCCGTGAAGAGCTCGACATCGGCGTGATCACCTCAGTCCCGGGTGCTGCAAAAGGCATTGCTGCAAAAATGAATATCGAGAAGCTGCTTGATATCAAGATAAACTCCTGCAATCTCTTCAGAAAACAGATCCAGTAAAGAAAAGATCTGAAAAACAGATCAGGTAAGAACAGACCTTTGAAGGAATCTCAGGCATGAGCCTGCGTTCCTTCTATTTCTTGTGTGGCAGGGAGAACTCTCCTGTCCTGAAAACGAGCTAAAAACAGACAGCTAAAAACAGATAGCTAAAAACAGACAGCTAAAAACAGATAGCTAAAAACAGACAGCTAAAAACAGACAGCTAAAAACAGACAGCTAAAAACAGACAGCTAAAAACAGACAGCTAAAAACAGATAGCTAAAAACAGACAGCTAAAAACAGATAGCTAAAAACAGATAGCTAAAAACAGATAGCTAAAAACAGATAGCTAAAAACAGACAGCTAAAAACAGATAGCTAAAAACAGACAGCTAAAAACAGATAGCTTGAAAAAAGCCGATTTCATCGGCAGCAGGTCAGAAAGGTAATCCTCTGATAAATGACAGTATCTCCCTGTCGCTTCTTATTTTTTACTAAACCATTTCGATTGAATGTCTTATTGGATTTCTGATTGAATGTCTTATCTGGTTTCTGAATGAATATCTTTCTCGGATCTCTGATAGAACCCATTTTAACCTGACTTTGACAGTTAGATAAAACGCATATGAAATTCTTCGAATAACATGCACAAAGAAATGAAAGTAGTTTTTTTCCTTCCCTTTTTATCGATCAACCTCATCATTCTCTTTGGCAGTAAGGTTGTACTTATTTTGGTTCTTCGAAGCCGTGATAAAACTAACCAGTGAATTGCCATCGAAGGCTCAACTGTGACTTTGATCACGGATGCTAAATTGGCCTTTGAGGCAATTCTACTGCCCAAATTAATTTGGTGATCTAATTTGGTGATCTAAATTGGTTGAGGTTATAAACAAAGTTTGTGGTTTAGACATTCACAAACTCTTTTTCATTGCTACAATCCTCAGTAGATCTGGTGAAAAACAGCAACAACATTTCTATAGAACCCCTGACGAAATTTTAGCTTTTAAAAACTGGGTTATCTCAGAGAACTGTGACGTTGTTGCCTGTGAATCAACGAGTGACTTTTGGGTTCCGATTTATGATGCGTTGATAAAACATCTACCTGTTATAGTTGGAAATGCCCGAGATATGAAGGCTTTTACACACAAAAAAACAGATAAGATCGATTCCGAATTCATCGCACAACTTGCATTGAATAATATGGTTCAACCATCAAGAGTTTTCCCAAAAAACCATAGAACATTTCGTTCATGTATTCGGCTTCGCCATAACCTTGTACAAAAAAGAACAGATATAAAAAATGAAGCTCACGCCATACTCGCACCTGAAATGTTTAGTCTGAAGAATGTGCTAACAGATATTTTTGGTAAGAGTGGTAGAGCAATTCTATCAGGAATTTGTTCAGGTAAAAGCGTTGACCAGATTATTGCAAACCTTTCTCCAAATGTTCGTAAGAAAAGTAAGCAGATAAGGGAAATTCTGGACAGAGAAATCTCTCAAGATACTGTATTCAGGCTTCAAATCTGTCTGGATATCATAAAGCATCTTGACAATGAAATCAAAATTTTGGAAAAAGAAATTTTCAATTATGCTTATAGAAATCATAAGCAAGAAATGGAAATTTTAATGTCTGTTCCAGGAATAGGAGAACTTGGAGCAGCAACTCTTATTGCTGAAATAGGTGATTTCAAAGATTTTTCTTCAGGAGATAAGCTTGCTTCATGGCTTGGCCTAGTTCCGAAGGTGTACCAATCAGCGGATAAATACCATAACGGTAGAATCACTAAGAGAGGATCTAAGGAAGCAAGGTGGATCCTAACACAGATTGCCCAGGCAGCAGCAAGAACGAAAAATAGCAGGTTAAAAGAGTTTTTCAACAGAAAAAAGAAGTCGATTGGACATTCAAAGGCGATTATTGCCCTAGCAAGAAAAATTGCAACAATTATCTGGCATCTTATTACAAAAGAGGAGATGTATGAAGATGAAACTGGATATAAAAAGGGAGAAATTCAAAAGAGAAAGATAGTTGAGACTGAGATGTTCTCAGTTGATGAAAGGATCAAAATAATGAGTGAAATATACGTAATTGCGAGAAATGACGAAAAAGAGAGTACGTGAGGAAGATCTCCTCATATACTTTCATGCTAAATAAGTGCTCTCTATTTTGTGTAATTCGGTCCAATGAACATCACAAAACAGAGAGCATTCCCTACAATTCCTAACAAGAATATATGTGTTCCTATCGGATCGATTCTTGCCATTCAACTCTTTTATGAAAAGCTTAATTTCTGTGATATTTTTAGCAAACATAAAAGCAAGGGTCTTGATCTCAATAGTTTACTAATCGGATTGTTAAGCTACAAATTGACTGAGAATTTTAGTATCAAAGAAGCTGGCAAATGGTTAAATCAGAAAGAGATTCTCGATATCTTAAATTTTGAAAGGTTTCATGAAAGAGTTCTTTACAGAACTCTTGAGCTTTTAGGACGTAACAGAGAGGAGATTCTCTCTGATATTCTGGATTCTCTGTTTTTTATATACGATTTTGAAGAAACGAATATAAACCTGGATTGGACGAGTATAGTCCTTTACGGGACTAAATCCAACCTTGGTAAATACGGGTATAGCAGAGATCACAGGCCTGATAAGCTGCAGATAACCGTTGGAGTCAGTGAATTAGCTGACCCCATTAACATTCCTATTGGAGTGACAGTGAATAGAGGAAACGTTCTTGATCTGGAGCACTTCTCTGACACATATAACCAGGTGAAAAGCAGACTTAAAAAAGGTTCTCTTATTGTTTTTGATAAAGGAGCTAATACCACAGAGAATATCAAGAGTATACAGAATGATGAAATGGATTATCTAACTGCCATGAAACTGAATACGAGTGACGATAAAATTATAGAGAACTTTGATCTGAAAAGAGCAGAACTGATAGATTCCGAAAAAGGTATATATGGGATAAAAATCGTCAAACCTAGCAGCATTAAGTATTTCTATTTCTCTGAATCTTTACAGAAAAGGCAGTTAGAAGCAAAAGCAAGAGCTGTTGTTAGAAAACTAAAGGAAGCAAAAGAGATTCACAAGGCTGTAGTAAACAAGAAAAAGCTTCCCAAGAAATTCAGAATTAATAATGAGTTGATTGAGATTGATTACTCTTTTAGAACTAAGCTCGAAGAGCTTAGTGACGAGGAAGCTATAGAACTCCTGAAAGCTTCACTGATTAATGGAAGAGAAGGATTTTTCTGTCTGAAATCAAGCAAAGATTTGACACTTGAAGACGCATTGATGACATACAGAAAAAAGGATTCGATTGAGAAAATATTCCATTCATTGAAAAACGAAATTAATATCAAGCCGTTAAGAGTGTGGTCGGAGGATAGCATTTATGGAGCAATTATCCTTGGATTTATCGCTCAATTATTCATATCGCTGATGCGATATGAATTTGAAGATCTAAAACACACGTCTACAAAATTCATTAAAAAAAGCTTGAAGAATTTGACACTTACAATCAAGGTCAAGATAAATGGAGTCAAAAACTATATTTTTGCGAATTTTGAACGGATCAATAGCTTGATAGTAGCAAAATGGAATGGGATTACATAGAATATATCATAAATTTATATAAATTTATAGAACCTGTCAAGAACAGTTGGGGCAAAAATAAAGGGAAATATTCAGTACCAATTAGTGGGTACTGTCAAACTTAGGTTTTAATTGACAATTTTTACTGGTAATTCCGGCCGGGCATTTTTTATAATGTTTTCTTTGTATTACTGGTTTTACAGGCTGTTATTTCTGCGGCTTTTCACATTTTTTATTTTCACATTTTTTATTTTCACATTTTTTATTTTCACATTTTTTATTTTCACATTTTTTATCTTTTTATTTTTTTGCAGTCATTTTTCTTCTTTTTCCCAATTTGCAGTTTTTCCTTCGGGTCTGAACGATTTTTAATTTTAGAGGTCCGTTCAGGTTGTTTTCATTCTTGTTGTTCTGTAAATTTTGTTTTTTTAAGGACGTAATCTACTTAATGCGATAAATTTATATATTTATACCTCCTTTTATTTATTGGGAAATCAAATTTACTTGATTTGCCTCGTAAAGCGCCATTTTAAGTCTCCGTAATTCTGCAGACTCCTGAACCAATTTGCCTTTGAACCTCCATTCTTTTTTTTAATTTTTTTCTTCCTCTGAGTCGATGCTCTCTTTCTCCGCCGGTTTTCTTTTTGCTCCCCTTTTGCTGTCCTGTGCCCTGATATGGAAAGAAACCAGGTAGATTCGGTTTCTTCATTTCCAGCCCAAAGTTTATCAGTTGATACGATAATTATGCAGGAGACCCAAACCTGTAGATTAATGCATGAACAGGGCCTCATTTCTTGTTTCCATACCTGATTCTACGGTTTATCTGATATTCTGGTGAGAACCATGGCTGACACAATTCACTGGGCAGACGTCATAGCCGAAGACGTGTTGAATAAGAGTGGCAAGCACCTTGTTGCCACAGGAATCACCCCCTCCGGGCACATTCACATTGGCAATATGAGGGAGGTAGTGACTGCTGATGCTGCTTACAGGGCTCTTCTTGATAAGGGAGCAGATGCCCGTTTTATCTATATTGCCGATAACTACGACCCTCTGCGCAAGGTTTACCCTTTCCTGCCTGAAAGTTATGCCGAGCATGTGGGAAAGCCAATTTCCGAGGTTCCCTGCCCATGCGGGGAATGTACAAACTATGCCGAGCATTTCCTGAAACCTTTCCTTGAAGCCCTGAGGCGACTGGGCATCAACCCCGAGGTCTTAAGGGCAGACGAAATGTACAGAGCAGGCCTGTATACCGAAGCGATAAAAACCGCCCTTGTAAAAAGGGATGAAATTGTCAGGATCCTCGAGGAAGTCTCGGGAAAAACAGTTGCAGAAGATTGGAGCCCTTTCAACCCCCGCTGCAACGAGTGCGGGAAAATCACGACCACGAAGGTTACGGGTTTTGACTTGGAAGCCGAAACCGTGGACTATGTCTGTGCCTGCGGGCACTCGGGAACGGTGCCTATGGCAGGAGGAGGGAAACTCACCTGGAGAGTGGACTGGCCTGCCCGCTGGTCTGTACTTGGGGTAACCGTGGAGCCTTTTGGGAAAGACCATGCCTCAAGGGGCGGCTCCTATGACACCGGAAAGCGAATAGTAAGGGAAATCTACGGGCATGAGCCTCCCTTCCCTATTGTCTACGAGTGGATAATGCTCGGAAAGCAGGGGGCAATGTCTTCTTCCACAGGAGTTGTTGTCTCTATTTCGGATATGCTTGAGGTGGTGCCTCCGGAAGTCCTGCGCTACCTGATCATCCGTACAAAACCTGAAAAACATATCCAGTTCGATCCGGGGCAGCCTCTCCTTACCCTGGTGGACGAATACGAGCGACTCAGGGACAAATTCCGGGAAAACGATCCCTCCCTCGGGGACTTTGAAAAGAGGATTTACGAACTTTCCAGAGCAACCGGGATCTGCCATCCGGAAATTCCTTTCAAGCAGATGGTTACGATCTACCAGGTTGCCAGGGGAGATTTCGAGCAGGTGCTGAAGATCGTAAATCGTTCGGGCTTTTCAACTGAAGATGAAAAGTGTATCAGGGAACTTGCAGATAACGTCTCCAGATGGCTTGAACTCTATGCTCCGCCTTTTGCCAAGTTCAGTGTAAAAGAAAAGGTTCCTGTGCAGACCGCAACCCTTTCGGAACTCCAGAAAGCCTTCCTCGGAGCTTTTGCCGACCTTATCGAAGCGAAAGGGAAGATCAGCGGAGAGGAATACCATATGCTCGTTTATTCCGCAAAAGACGAAGGTTCCGAACTGAATCGGCTGATTGCGCAAAAGATAAACGTGCCTGTCCCGCAGGCGGACCCAAAAGACCTTTTCAAAGCGATATACACCTCAATTCTTGGCCAGAACTCGGGCCCGAAAGCCGGCTGGTTCCTGTCTTCTTTTGAGAAGGACTTTCTGGTAACCCGGTTCAGGGAAGCTTCAACATACAGCCCGGAAAAAGCAGCTGAATGAAAACGATGAATATGGAAATGGGTAATGAACAGATTATAATGGGTCCTGGAATCCCGGCCTCAAAGATCCCTATCACGGCAGAAATAAAGGATCTGACCGTAACAGAGGGTCTGGACGCATCAAAAGATCCGGACGCACCGGTGAAAAAATCTGCAAGTTTTTCAAAAGCAGGCTTTTCAAAAACAGGTTCTTCAAAAGAGCACTTCCTTGCCTGGGATAAGGAATATGCCCACCTCAAATGGGGAGGCCCTGCGTCTATCCGGAGTTTGCGGGCTTACCTTGCGCCAGAGGCAAAAGTCCTCGATGCCGGTTCGGGGAATGGAAGGTATCTTGGAGAACTTTCGAGGCACTATAGTGCGGTCGGAGTTGACATCTCCTTAACTGCCCTTGGCAGTTCCTGTGCACAGCTCGCGAGAAGTGGCAGGTTTGCAGAACACCTTGGGGCAAGTATACATGCCCTTCCTTTCAAATCCGGGGCATTTGACGGAATTCTCTGTTACGGGGTGCTCCAGCACCTTTTCAAAGAAGAGCGGGAAGCTGCTGTCAGGGAATTCATTCGCCTTCTCGGTTGTGGCGGTTTAATCTTCTTCGAGGCTTTCGGTAGTGAAGACATGCGCTGCGGAGGAGAGCCTTCAAGTCCATTTGAAGAGAATACTTTCGTCCGGCAAAACGGGATAATTTACCATTATTTTACCGAAGAAGAGGTAAGGGAACTTTTTTGCGGGTTTGAAATCCTTGAACTGGAAAATGTAACAAAAGAGAAAACTTTTAGAGGGGAATCTTATGTCCGGCATATGGTCAGAGGGATTTTCCGGAAACTTTGAACTTGATCCATACTTTTTCTGAATCTTCTAATTCCCCTGTTTTTTGCCGTTTCATACCCTCTATACAACTTCAAAAAACCTGAATATTTTATTTTTATTTTAATTTTTACTTTTGTTTTTACTTTCGTTTTTGTTTTTATTTTTATTTTAATTTCTACTTTCGTTTTTATTTTTCACACAAAGGCTAATTTAAGGTAATTGAGCACGATTATTACAAGGGCTCCGAAGATTCCTCCTATTGCGCATATCAGGACTGCTATCCAGGTGATTGCGATTTCAAGTCCCAGCAAAAATTTTGCTACGATCAGGGTTAAGATCCCAAGCACTGCATTTATTGCAAGGCTGGTGGCAGTCTTGAGGACCTTATACAGCACAAAAGCTGCTATAACTGCTATAATTAATACTGAGATTTCGGTAACTCCAACTACCATAGATTATACATAGGGTTCAAATTATTTATATTTATCACTGAGTTTTATGAAACAGTAGTGGCTTTTTGGAAATTTGTGCCCGGTGTACTTGAAAATGTCTACCGATATTTTTTATTTAAGGAAGGAACACTATTTTACGGCATTTTTTCCTTTAGAGAGCCCGGACAAATCCACGAAGAATTTCCTTAAGTGTAGCCTCGTTTGAATAAGTCCGTACTCCCAGTGAAGGGTCAGGGTTCCCGAGTACCATTGCAGAAACTGCCGCCTCGGGCCTGTGCAGGCAGAGCACGGGAATTTTCCGGACAAGTGCCCTGCAGATCTCATAACCCACGCCTGTGGAAGGTACTGTCACCTCTGCAATCAGGGCATCGCTTTTTGCAAGCAGTCCCATATCTCTGGCATAAATCTCCTGTTCGGTCATTTTCGATTCGGTTTCTTCCAGCTCTGGGTCTGCAACATGCCAGCTGACTACGTCAGCTCCTGCTTCTTCAAGGGAATCATACATAAACCGGTATACATCAAGAAGCTGCCTTCCTCCCCGGATCGAGCCTGAAAGGAAAATTTTCGGGCGCTGCTGTTCTGTGCCGTTATTTATTCCCATTATCCTATCCTCCTTTTTTTTATTCTATTCGTTCCCTTCCCGCCTGTTTCTGCCGGTATCATCTTTTTTCTGTTTCGGCCCGCTTACTGCACGCCCCTGAAGTAATGCCCTGCGGTAAAAACTTTTCCGAGACTCTCACATTTTTCCTTTACCTTCTCTCCGGTCTCGCAAAATGCATCAATAGCCTTCCTGTACTCTGCTGTAACTCGCCTGATTTCTTCTGCACTGTCCATCCCGAGCGTTTCAATTCTCAGACTTGCAACTCCGCTTTCGACAAGTAAGGGGATATATTCGAGCATGCAGAGAGACCTCGAGTTCAGCAGGTGAGTCCGGCACTGGTAGTCCATGAGGAGAGGAAATTCATAGTTCTTTTCATCTACCAGAGTAAAGTTCCCTGAGGCACAGGGAGCACTGCATTTGCTTCCTTCTTTTCCGAGTAGCCCGCCTACCAGGCAGTGTTCGGATTCCATCAATTCTAGGCGGCCGTGGACAATGAATTCGACGGGTCCGTAAGTTGCTACTTCTTTGAGCTCTTCAAGCGTTAATTCGGGAGAAAGTACTACCATTTCTGCTCCTTTCTGCAAAAGGAGGTCGAAGGTGTAACCGTTATAGATATTCAGGGGACTGTCTGCAATGCACGGGACCTTTTTCTCTTTTGCAAGGTTAAACGTCCCGAGGTTTGAAACAAGGACTCCGTCAGCTCCGAACTTTTCCGCACGAGAGAGAAGCCCTTCCACCTGTTCCATCTCTGAGTCCTTCACGATTTTTGGAGTATTAAAATAGATTTTTCTGCTTGCAGCCCTGGCTTTCAGAACCGCGCTTTCAAATATAGAACCCGGATCCCTGCTGGTATCAAGCTCCATTTTGGAAACTTCCTCTACTTCGGGTTTATTCTCTTTTCCGGCTGCATTACCGGCTGTGTTTCCGACTGTGTTTTCGACTGTATTTGGCCTTTTAAAGAGTCCTTCTCCGAAGTAAATACAGTCTGCTCCGCCTGCAAGAGCCCCTTCAAGCCCTTCAAAAGAATAAGCGGTAACTGAGAGCAGGGGCTTTTTTGGAAGTTTCCGGGCTTTTATTTCTTTTATTTCTTTTCTCTCGGCTGTTTTCCCTGTTTCCTCTATTTTCTCTGTTTCCTCTATTTCTTTTGCCTTTTTTTCTCCGGGGGCAGGAAGCTGCAGATTTTCGAGAGGCTTCCGCTTCCACTTTGAGGTGCGCAGGTTTTCAAGCTGCAAGACTGCTTTTGTCCTCAGCTCGTTCAGCTGCCCTACGGGAATAAAAATATCTCCTCCAACACTCACATTAAGTTCGACTGCTTCAAAAAGAGTGTTCCCAAGTTTTGTGAGCTGTTTTTCGATCTGGGCTTTTGAAGTCGGGAGCTTTTTTGCTTCCTCAACAAGATATTCGGATTCTACTGTCACTGCATTTGAATCGCTATCTTTTATCTCGAGCCTGGCATGTTTTCCGGGGGTAAGGGTTGCTGTGAGGCATATAGGGATCTTTGGCCTCAGGGTTTCGGATTCGCTTTCTTTTTTAAGGGAATCCATAAGCTTCTTGTCATGTGTCCTGTAGACCGTGCTTCCTGAAGGGGCTCTTGAATCAAAGGGGATCTCTATGACTTCCCCTTTTCCTGCACTGTATACGGGGCCCTTTTTGGTATACATCGAGGATATGATTTTTCCCTTATCTTCCGGTCTGGTCTCGGCGTTTTCGACCATTATCCCGTCTCCCAGGCGGAGGGTGTTTGAAAGTTTTACACGGATGCGCTTTGTGCGCCTGTCATAGCTGACAACCGTGCCTGCAGGAATCCCGCGGTTGTGGGGGTTTTCCCGGCTCATGAGTTTTCCACGCGGGTTTTCGAAAAAGTAACCTGAGGTAAAGCCGCGGTTAAAAAGCTGGGTAAGGGTCTCCTGCTCCTCTTCGAATACCGAATACCCGGCAGGGTTTTTCACGTACCTGTCAATCAGGCGGCGGTAGATCCTGACAACTCCTGCAACGTACTCCGGTCTTTTCATCCTGCCCTCGATTTTGAAGGACTCAATCCCGGCTTCAATGAGGGCTCCAAGACCTGAAGTCGTGTTAAGGTCCATAGGGCTTAAAAGGTAACTGCCGTCCGTTTTAACCTGCTTGCCTGCACAGTACAGCCTGTACTTTTTGCGGCACGGCTGGGCGCAGTATCCTCTGTTCCCGCTCCTCCCCCCTATAAGGCTGCTCAGGAGGCACTGGCCCGAATAGGAAATGCAGAGGGCTCCGTGTACGAAAACCTCGATCTCCATATCACTTTTTTCTTTTATCTTTCTGATCTCTTCAAGCGAAGTTTCCCTTGAGAGTACGACCCTTTCGATCCCCAGTTCCTTTGCAAAAGCAACCCCTTCGCTGTTGTGCAGGGTCATCTGCGTGCTTGCGTGCAGGGGGAGGTCAGGCAGGTATTTCCTGGAAAGGGCAATAAGTCCGGGATCCTGAATGATAATCGCGTCTGCTCCCATTTCTCTCAGCCGGGAGAGCAATATAAGTGCACTTTCCACTTCCCCTTCCTTGAGCAGGGTGTTCACGGTTACGTATATTTTTACGCCCCTGAGATGGGCATAATCAATAGCTTGTTCAAGCTCTTCTTCTGAAAAATTAGATGCATATCCCCGGGCGCTAAAAGCCCTGGCTCCTATGTATACAGCATCAGCTCCGTTTTCCACAGCTGCCTTCAGGGCTTCCATGCCACCGGCCGGTGCCAGCAGTTCAGGTTTTGCAGGTTTCATCAGATGGGATTACAGAGTATGCTCTTAATTAAGCTTTGGCATCCTCTTCCTGCTGGAAAACTCGAGGAAGCTAAAATCAAAAAGTTCTAAAATCAAGGGTAGAAGGAAACAAAAGGTTCTAATATCAAAAGATAGGGAAAACAAAGAATAAAAAGTAAAAGTAAAGTAAAAAGTAAAAAGGGTTAGATTGCGAGCTACCGGACAGAGTCCGATAGAATGTTTTTTCGGGTTATGTCATTGGTCCTACTATCCAGGTCACGATCCTATCGTTTTTCTGATCTTTTGAGGTTTCGCAAAGTATCTTTCCTTCATGCAGGTGGGATTCGCAGGAATAACTGACTTTATCTTGTTTCCCGATGTACTTGAAGTGTATCTTAAAGTATCCTTCTGAACACCCTATCCCATATTTAATCCAGCCTTCAATATCCGCTCCACCCTCGCAGCTTCCTTCGCATGCAACGAGTCTAAAACTCTTTTCCTCATAAGACTCGATCCTGTCTGGAGCAGTGTGACCTTTTTTGTACATTCCCTTCTCAATTTTCTGAGCTTGAAGTACAAAGTACTCATCGGTGTTGTTCAGGATCTTCAACTGCAAACCTTCAAGAGTTTCCATAGTTTCTGTTTCTGACATCTTCGATTACCCCGATAAATAACGAATCCAATAAAACTCAGAACAAGAGATTGCCTCTAATAAATAAAAAAGTATCTCAAAACATTTGAAAGTAGTATCTGTATTATTATATCTAATTAAAGAGATTAAAATTGATAGCATTGGCTCTGGACAAATTAAATCCCTTAAAAACAGATTGTCCTGAAAAAGCAGATTGTTCTGAAAAAACAGGCTGTTTTGAAAAAGTAGATTCCTTGAAAGTTGGGATCATGAGGATTTTCGCTTTTGAATACCTGGGCTCCAATTCTCAGGTTCTTCTGCTTGAATAAAACTGCCTGGACAAAACCTTGAATAAAATCGTTTGAACAAAACCTTGAATAAAATCGTTTGAACAAAACCTTGAATAAAATCGTTTGAACAAAACCTTGAATAAAATCGTTTGAACAAGGCCCAGCTCCGAACTTTTGCATTCTCAGTCAGTGCAAATGCAGGGCTTTTGACTGCAGGTGGGGCAGACCCCGGGGTATTTTTTAAGGAATGCCTCTTCAAGGTCAACTCCATAAAGGTTAGCAAGAGCCCCTATCCAGGCAAAGCAGTCTGCAAGTTCCTCTTCTATATTTTCGGTCTCTTCTCTGCGAATAGCTTCGGCAAGTTCTCCTACTTCTTCGACCAACCAGAGCATGGTAGCCTTTCCGCCCCGCCTTTTGTCATTATGGGCGTAGAGTTCGTACATAAGCTTCTGAAACTCGGAAATCTCCATTCTTCTCTCTCCTGCCTCTCCTGTTTTGCCCTCAATTTTTCCAGCATTCAGAGCCTTACAGGGATTTCCCGCTCTCTCAGATACTCTTTTACTTCCCTTATTGAATATTCACTGAAGTGGAAAATGCTTGCTGCAAGGGCTGCATCGGCTTTTCCTTCGGAAAATCCTTCGTAGATGTGCTGCGGGTTTCCCACTCCGCCGGAGGCGATGATGGGTATGTCGAGTTCTTCGGAGAGCTTTCTTGTAATCGGGAGATCGTAACCAGCGCAGGTCCCGTCCCGGTCCATGCTCGTAAGCAGGACTTCTCCCGAACCCAGTTCTTCCGCTCTTTTTGCCCATTGCACGGCATCAATCCCTGTCGCTTCCCTGCCTCCGTAAATTACCACTTCATACCAGGCGGGGGTTCCGTCTTCAAGTTCCAGGATGGTTTTGTCGGGATTGTTCTTTATGTCGGTATTTCGCCTGCAGTCAATCGCAGTAACGATACACTGGGCTCCGAATATGTCCGAGGACTCTTTGATAAAATCAGGGTTCTTTACTGCCGAGGTGTTGACCGAAACTTTGTCCGCGCCTGCCCTGAGGATCTGGCGGATAGCGTCAATCGAACTGATCCCGCCTCCCACTGTGAGGGGAATGAAAACCTCATCTGCAGTCCTTTCGATTACATCGATCATTGTTTCCCTTCCGTGGGCCGAAGCTGTGATATCCAGGAAAACAAGTTCATCTGCGCCGTCTTCATTATAACGTTTGGCGAGCTCCACAGGGTCTCCTGCCTCTTTCAGGTCCACAAACTCCACACCCTTGACTACACAGCCGCCTGCCCTGTCAAGGGTCACATCAAGGCATGGTATTATTCTTTTGGTGAGCATCTAAGGGATAATGAAATTAACTGTTATTAAAAGCTTATTGAAATTGAGCGGGAGAAGTCCTGAGGGCAGCAAGCTGTCAGAATAAGTAGAGATGAAATAACCCGGTGGGTCTTTATTAACTGGTTGATCTCTTGTAAAGGTCCCGGGAGGAGATCTTTCACTTTTCTCTACCTGCGCCGCAAGGGCCTGTGCCAGCCGTCAGTCCGACAAAAAGTGATTCAAAAGCCGACACCAAATTAAGAAATACAGATATTGAAGGAAATAGCCCGGGCCGAGAGAATACTTTCCTTTTTCCAGAAAATGCTTCTTCAAGTCACATGGAATATAAGCGCCCCAGCCAGCCGATCTGGAGGTCATGCAAAAAAGGCAGAAAAACAGACTTGAAATACTAAAACCCATCAAGTAGTCCTCTTGAGCGAGCGAAGCGAGCGGAAAGGACAGCGCACTGCAGAGCCGCAACTCTGCCGGTTCAGCCAAAAATATTCATTACACGGGCGCCTTCAAGTCTGGACATTTCTATTTCGGAACATTCCAGCACTTTTTTTCTGATCCTTATAGGGGCTCCCACCCTGAGGGCAAGGGCAATGCAGTCGCTTGGTCTTGCATCAAACTGCATTATGTTATTGTCTTTTCTGACCAGAAGACGGGCATAATAGACTTTGTCTACCTTGTCATCGATCATTACGCCTTCGACTTTTATGTCCAGGCGGTCGAAAATATTAACCATGAGGTCGTGGGCCATCGGGCGAGGAGGAGAGATATTTTTAAGCACGTTTCCTATTGAAAGGGCTTCCAGATGTCCAATATATATAGGAAGCATCTCACCTCTTAAATTCTCTAAAAGTACAACAGGCGTAGGGTCGCTGAATACATCAACTATATAGACATCTTTGACACGAATTTCTTCAAAATCCTCGTAGTCGTCGATATCCATATCCAGTAGTTAATTTCACATGTATTAATACCTTATTTAATTTTTTTCAATTTATTAAAGGAGATGCTTATAGCCTTGATTAATACTTTTTAAATGCCAAATCTTCACATTCTCAATTTCTTGGGAACCCATATCTGCCGAGCATGGGCACGAAGATAACCTCACCTTTTCTTTTCTTATGTATATTGCCATTGCTATCTTTTTTAACCCTGATAAGTTCCTGGAAATAATCTCCTACAGGAATTACCATTATGCCCCCGGGCTTCAATTGTTCCAGCAGAGCCTCAGGAATTGAGGGAGCTGCACATGTTACAGCTATCCTGTCGTAAGGGGCATACCGGGGATAACCCATTGATCCGTTCTCAAGTAATACTGTAACATTATCGTACCCTGTTTGCTCCAGGTTCTTCCTTGCAAAATTTACAAGAGGTTTTATGCGTTCCACAGTGTATATGTGTCCGGTTTTTCCTATGAGCTCTGCCATCACTGCAGCATTATATCCGGAACCTGCCCCGATTTCCAGAACTTTATGCCCTTCGGACAGCTCCAGGATTTCACACATAAGAGCGACCATATGAGGGGCAGATATTGTTTGCCCGTGGCTGATTTCTAGAGGTCTGTCCGTATAAGCTGCCCTCTGCTCATATTCCGGAACAAATCCGTGTCTGGGAACACGGAGCATTGCCTTAAGCACTTTTTTTTCCCGTATGGTGCCTTCAAGCCCTTCTACAAGGAGCTTGCGGAGCTCTTCGAATTCTTTTTCTTCTTTCCTTCTTCTCTTGCTACCCACACCATAGTCCTTTTCGGAAATCGCGTTGACCAGAACCGTCCCCCCTTCTTTCTGCCAAATTTTTACGTATTTTATAAGCACGACGTCGTTTTTTCTGGACCTGAATACTTCATCCCTAACTTTTATTTCTAATTCTTATTTTATTGATGAAAAGGCATGTATTTCTAACTTTTTCTATCTGCTCCCTAGTCTCGGTTTTTTTAAAACCCGTATTTGCCTATCAAAGGAACGAAAACAACTTCCCCTCTTTTCTCTTTGCGTATCTTGCCTTCGGGATCTTTTTTAATCCTGATCAGTTCCTGGAAATAGTTCCCTACAGGAATTACCATTATTCCTCCGGGCTTCAACTGCTCCAGCAGAGGCTCAGGGATATCGGGAGCTGCACATGTTACAACTATCCTGTCATAGGGGGCGCAACTTGAGTAGCCCACAGACCCGTCATCAAGCAGTACGGTAACGTTTTCATAACCTGCCTTTTTCAGGTTTTCCCTGGCAAAATTCACAAGGGGCTCGATGCGTTCAACAGTATAAACATGCCCGCTCTTCCCTACCAGTTCCCCCATTACTGCCGCATTATAGCCTGACCCTGCCCCTATTTCCAGGACTTTTAGCCCTTCCGAAAGCTCAAGGAGATCACACATGATAGCAACCATATGAGGGGCAGAGATAGTTTGCCCGAAGCCGATCTCAAGAGGCGTGTCAATGTAAGCTCCCCTTTTCGCGTATTCCGGGACAAATATATGCCTTGGAACCCTGAGCATGGCTTTGAGGACTTTTTCATCCGTTCCGTGGATCTCAAGTCCTCTTATGAGACGCTCCCGCATCTCTTCGAGTTGATGCAGTTCTTCCTGTTCTTCTTCCTGTTTTCTTTTATCCTTTTTTTCGCGGTGGCCTTTTTTACCACGGTCCTCTTCTGCTCCCACCTTGACCTGACCCTTCTCTTTTCTTTCTGGCAAATATGCGTTTTACATATTTTGCAAGTACAACGTCCCCTTTTCTGGATCTGAACAGTCCGTCCCGGACCTTGATTTTGTTAATGAAAAGCCTGGTGTTTCCAATTTTTTCTTCCGCTCCCACTACAAATTCATAGTCTCCGGGAACGCGTTTTTCTATTACTTCCGTTTTTTCAGTCCCTTCCTGTGCGGAGAATTTTACAGTTACTTCATCAATCGCCCTGCCCCACACCGTCTCGATTTCTTCTGCCCTGCCTGCATTGACCCGTTTTCCTCCGGCTTCAAGGGAGGTGATCAGGATAGGACATACCATCCCGCTCTCTTCGTCATCAACAACAAGCTCATCATCCACCTGAAGCACAGTCTCGGAATCAAGCTCGGTTTTGAAGGCATTTGAGACGTCCATCTTGCTGACAATGACCTTCAAGCTGACGTTTTTCGGGGTTTTCATCTTTGCAGGATGCACCTGGCCGCATTCCGTACAGCGGACAAGGGGGCTCTGTCCTTCTTTCAAAACTTCATGCGTGACTTCCTCTTGCGGGGAACAGGAGGGGCACTCAATCTCAATTTCTCTTATCATAGTCTAATCAGTAGATGGATTCAAAATACTAAATACTTAACTTCTCCGGTGATGTTTTCTTCCGAAGGTATTTCGCAGGAGGAGTCAGGACAGGAGAAACTCAATTTAAAAATAAATTTGAGGTAAAGATAAAAGAGTAAAAAAGCTAATAGCCCCCGAATTTGAGCCAAAATTTTATTTTCCTTTGCGAAGACAGGCTCAGTAAACGTTCCGTACGTTGGAATCCAGGCGCAAAACCCTATTATAAGGGTATTTCAGGTAACAAAAGCCAATTTTCCGGGAGGACCTGCAAATTATGTTTCCTGCACTATATTGACGGCTCCTGAAGGGGTGGAAACTCCTATCATATTTTCCAGAGAAGCAGGGTGTTTTTGTCTCGCCTTTCTTCTCTTTGCGAAAGTGATTTCGTCAAGGGGCCTTGCCCAGATTGTGTCAAGCTCCTCCGCAAGAGCAGAAGATACGCGCCTGACGCCTACCTGGAGCGAGGTTATAATATACTGGTTTCCATCATTGTTTCTTCCTGAAGCCAGAACTATTTCCTCATCTTCGTGAAGAAGCTCTCCTGCATCCAGTTTTACCCAGTGGGTGAAGGGACGTTCGATCCTGTTTACATAAACTCTTACGCTTATTTTATCAGGGGTTTTCAGTCCTGAGGCAACGTAGACAAGTCCGCACTCAAGGCAGTGCACCATAGGGTTTATCCCGAATTTTATCAGTTCGTGAGAGACTTTTTCCTCCGGCGAACAGGAAGGGCATTCGATATTGATCTGTTGTGTCATGGCAAGTCTGCATCCCTAATTCTCATTATTCTACTTAATCGTTTCGTAAACCTTTTTATATCAATATTAGGAACACTGCTTCCGTTTGCCTCCTACCTCACCCAATATCAAAAGTTTTATTATAATGAAATGCGTAGTCTTACATCTCATTATTGAGATGCATCTCAAATTTAAGGCAATAAGGGTGCCGACAGTGCCGGACATCGAATACCTGAAGAAACTTGCCCTCAGAGGGGCGGTAAACAAAACTATTAAGGTCTCTTCGAGTGAGTTTCACAAGCATACGGGGGACAGCTCCAAAACCGCAGCAAGGAAGCTAAAGCAGATGGAAGAAGAGCGGTTAATTGAAAGAAAGATAGTTCCCGGTGGCCAGTTGATAAAAATGACAGAAAAAGGGATTGAAATCCTGAAGAATGAATACGTTGAATACAGCAGGATCTTTTCCTCAGAGCCCGATATTCTGGAGCTCGAAGGAAATGTGCTTAAAGGCCTTGGAGAAGGTCAGTATTATATAAACATCCCCGGATACAGGAAGCAATTTGAAGAAAAACTGCATTTTGTGCCTTTCCCCGGTACTCTGAACGTGCAGCTTTCGGAAACCAGCTCGGCTCTTCGAAACAGGCTTCAAGAAATGCCTGCTGTCCGGATAGACGGTTTTAACGACGGAGAACGCACTTTCGGAGGCGGGAATTGTTATCCTATCAAAGTAGAGGGGATCGAAGCTGCTGTGGTCGTCCCTGACAGGACACACTACCCCACGGATTTAATTGAAATTATTGCACCGGTAAAACTCAGGGATGCCCTGAAATTGAAAGATGGAGACAAAATCGTGACAAGGGTAAAAAAACAGGGTACGGAGGGACAGAAATGAACGAGAGCACGGTATACGAATGCCTGAAGTACGGGAATGAAAACATCAACAGGGCACTGGAAGCCCTGCGTACCGGAAAAATGATCCAGATCTATGACTCGGACTCCAGGGAAGGAGAAACAGATCTTGTGATCCCTGCAAAAGCTGTTGCTTACACGGATGTCAAATGGATGCGGAAAGACGCAGGAGGACTTATCTGTGTGGCAGTGGACCCCGTGGCCTCAAAACAGCTCAAGTTGCCTTTTATGGCAGACCTTGTCCGAGAAGCCAGCAAAACCAGCGAATCTCTCGGAGAAGTTGTTGAAAAAGACGGGGACCTTAAGTACGACTCCCATTCCTCTTTTTCTATCTGGGTCAACCACAGGGACACAAGGACCGGGATCCCTGATCTTGAAAGAGCCCTCACAATCCGAAAAATCGGAGAAATCACGGAACAATCCCTCTCCGGAAACGGAGTCCGTTTTGGAAACGAGTTCCGGACTCCGGGGCATGTAGCTCTCCTCAGGGCTGCCGAAGGGCTCCTTGACGAACGCATGGGTCAGACCGAGCTTTCAGTCGCCCTCGCCCGAATGGCAGGAATTACCCCTGCAATGGTTGTCTGTGAAATGCTGGACGACGAGAGCGGAAAAGCCCTTTCGAAAGAAAAGTCAAAAGAATATGGCAAAGATCATGGGCTTGTCTTCCTTGAAGGACAGGAAATCCTGGAAGCTTATATGCTGTGGACAGGCTTAGAGTGCTGAAACACCTTTTTTTCCCTCTTTTGCCCTTATTTTTTATTTTCCACTCTTGATTTCTTTTTTGCTTTCGATTTCTTTTTTACTTTCGATTTCTTTTTTACTTTCGATTTCTTTTTTACTTTCGATTTCTTTTTTACTTTCGATTTCTTTTTTACTTTCGATTTCTTTTTTACTTTCGATTTCTTTTTCGACTTTTCCGGTTTCTTTTTTCCTTTTATTTTTCTCCGGTTTGGGGAGTCAGAGACAGCAGAATATTATAATATAAAACGTAAGTTACTATCTAACAGCAGCCTCTTCCGGCTATACTAAACCTTTTGTTTCTGTCGTTTCGTATTCCTGTATTTTGCAGTTCACATCCGGGGTGCCATCTGATGATCCATAGGTCCAAAAAAGTTCAGCAGGTTCTTATTCTTGTACTTTTCCTGAACCTTGCCGTAGCTTTTGCTAAAATCATTTACGGAACCTTTACTGGCACCTTGAGCATGACCGCGGACGGATACCATTCTCTTTTCGACGGGGTCTCCAATATTGTGGGGCTTGTGGGAATTTATATCGCATCCCGTCCTCCTGACAGGGAGCATCCTTACGGCCATCAGAAATACGAGACAATTGCTTCGATTTTTATAGCTGTCTTGTTGCTGTTTGTCGGTTTTGAGATCTTCCGGAATGCTCTTGACCGTTTTCTTGTGCGGAGTGCTCCCGAGGTTACAGCCATGAGCTTTATCATTATGCTCGGGACAATGGGCATAAACTACCTTGTCACCCGTTACGAATACGGGAAGGGCGTAGCCCTGAGAAGCCAGGTCCTTATTGCGGACTCCATGCATACTAAAAGTGACATCTATGTTTCTCTCTCGGTTATAGCAAGCCTGGTCGCTATAAAAGCCGGGTTTCCTCTTCTGGACCCGGTAATTGCTCTTCTCATATCTTTCCTTATCTTCAGGGCCGGATTCAGGATTATGAGGGAGAGCTCAAGAGTCCTTCTTGATATGTCCAGACTTGAGGAAGAAGAGATCTGCAACCTTGTCCTGGCAGTCGATGGAGTTATCGACTGCCACAAGATCCGGACTCGCGGCGGCATGGGAGATATCAGGATAGACATGCATGTGCTTGTGCGGCCCGATATGCCGCTTGAAGATGCGCACCTTATCGCTCACAGGGTAAGCAAAATGCTGAAAGCCGAATATAAAGACGTCACCGATGTGGTTGTACATCTTGAGCCAGCTTTACCCCAAGGATCAAATAGCAAAAAAACCAGTTAAGATGCATGGCTGGAAACATTTTCGGGCAGATGTTTCGAATCACGACCTGGGGCGAGTCCCACGGCAGGGCTGTCGGGGTAGTGGTTGACGGGCTGCCCGCAGGACTTCCTTTCTCCGAAGCCGACATCCAGAAAGAACTGGACAGGAGGCGCCCCGGGCAGAGTGAGGTTTCCACACCGAGAAGTGAAGCTGACAGGGTGGAGATCCTTTCAGGAATTTTCGAAGGCATGAGTACAGGCACTCCCATCTCCATGCTGGTCTGGAACTCGGATGCCAGGTCTTCTTCTTATGATGCTATTAAAAATACTCCCCGCCCCGGGCATGCCGACTTTACTTACATGGCCCGCTACGGAATTCGGGACCACCGCGGAGGAGGCAGGTCTTCCGCTCGCGAAACAATAGGCAGGGTTGCAGGCGGGGCTCTTGCAAAGCTTCTGCTTTCCCGTTACGGAGTCCGGATTGCAGGGCATGTTCTCGAACTTGGCGGAATCCGGGCAAAACCCCTCTCTTTTGAAGAAATTCTCGAAAACGTGGAAAAAACCCCTGTGCGCTGTGCCGATCTTGAGGCTGCTGAAAAAATGCTTGAAAAAGTTGCAGCCCTGCGGCAGGAAGGAGACAGCGTCGGCGGAATTGTCGAGCTTATTGTAAAAGGCGTGCCTGCAGGGCTCGGAGAACCCGTATTTGACAGGCTTGATGCAGACCTTGCAAAAGCCCTTATGAGCATCCCCGCAGTCAAAGGCTTTGAAATCGGGGCCGGGTTTGAGGCAGCTCGCATGCGCGGAAGTGAAATGAACGATCCTTTCCGCATGGAAATAGGAGAAATAACCTGTCCAAGCAACAACGCAGGAGGGGTCCTCGGAGGGATTTCCACGGGGCTGGATATCGTCTGCAGGGCTGCAGTAAAACCCACGCCTTCCATAGGAAAGGTTCAGCAGACAGTTGACCTCACAACCCGGGAAAACGCCGAAATCGCAATCAAAGGGCGGCACGATCCTACAATTCCTCCTCGTATGGTGCCGGTTGCCGAAGCCATGGTTGCCCTGGTGTTTGCCGACCATATGCTCAGGAGCGGCTTTATCAATCCCAGGACCTTGCTGGAATAATGAAATGCGATTCAATTAATATTCGCAAACCGGATGACCGTCGCAGGCTCGACAAACCATATATATAGCAAAATAAATAAAAGAGAATTAATATTTATTTGTCCCATGGCTGGTATAGCGTTATAAGCTGTCGCCTCCCTTGCCAAATGAGGTCTTTGATCCTTTCAAATCTCGCTCTTCACAGTATTTTTTAAGTGAAAGTCTAATTATGAAGCACGGAAAGGCAAGACCATACTGTATAGAGATAAATGGAATTCTTGCTTTATACATCGTTATGTAGGAGAAACTTTTGGAATGAAAGAAAGCCTGAGAAAATCCGGGATTGATATAATTGGAGACGTGCCTTGGGGAACGCACTTCTGCCAGTTTTACCACACAGAAGAAGATCTGATGGACATACTGGTTCCTTATTTCAAAGCAGGACTGGAAAATAACGAGCTTTGCGTGTGGATTATTTCACAACCTCTTGAAGTAGAAGAGGCAAAAAAAGACCTTCGAAGGGCTATTCCTGATTTTGATGTTTATCTGGAAAAAGGGCAAATCGAAATCATCCCTTACACTCACGGGTATCTGAAGGAAGGTATTTTCGACCCGGATAGAGTCGTAAATAGCTGGGTTGAAAAAATCGATCAGGCTCTGGCAAGAGGCTATGATGGACTTAGGGCTGCAGGGGACAATCACTGGTTGGAAAAAGAAGGCTGGAACGGATTTGTCGATTACGAAAATAAAGTGGATGCCATTATCGACAAACACCATGTAATAGCACTGTGCCCTTATTATCTCGATATGTGCAGCACAGCCGAGATTGTTGATGTAGTCTCAAACCATCAATTTGCTTTGATCAAACGGGAAGGAAAATGGGAGCGAACAGAAAATTCCGGGAGGAAGAGGGCGGAAAAAGAAGCTATTCAGGCTGCAAAAAATTGGAAACATACCTTTGATGCTGTGCCGGACTTGATAGCCATAATCGATGATAAATATAGAGTTGTTCGCGCAAACAGAGCCATGGTGACAAAATTGGGAATAACGCCGGAGGAGTGTGAAGGGTTAACCTGCTATCGCGTTATCCATCGGACAAACAGTCCCCCCTCTTTTTGTCCGCACCAGCAGTTACTTAAGGACGGGATTGAACACACCGCAGAGGTTTGCGAGGATCGTCTTGGGGGTAATTTCGCAGTAATCGCTTCTCCACTACATGATTCGGAAGGAAGACTCGCCGGGAGTGTTTGTGTCGCCCATGATATCAACGAACGCAAACAAGAAGAGCACAGAATACGCAGATACAACCGTATTCTTGAGGGAATCAACCGGATCTTCAGCAATGTGGTGCAGGCAAAAACAGAAGAAGAAGTGGGAAATGTATGTCTATCTGTAGCCCTGGAAGTGACCGGCAGCGAGTTTGGTTTCATTAATGAAATGGGGCCTGACGGGCTGCTGCACGATGTTGCAAAAAGCGAATTGGGATGGGAACGGTGCTCTATGTATAACAAGACAGGGCATCGGCATTCCCCGAGCGATTTCGCTGTCCAAGGCCTGTATGGCAGTGTAATTAACAATGAGAAAGGCTTCTTTACTAACGATCCACCGTCACATCCCGATAGTATCGGAATTCCAGACGGACATCCACCTCTCACATCGTTTCTTGGCGTGCCTCTTGTCCAGGACGGAAAAATGATAGGCCTGATAGCGGTTGCAAACCGTGAAGGCGGATATAGCTGCGAGCAGCAGGAAGATCTAGAAGCTATCGCACCTGCGGTGACACAGGTTCTGCAGAGGAAAAAGGAGGAACAGAAGCGGAAGCAGGCAGAGGAGGCGTTGCAGGTAAGTGAGGAGCGCTACCGATCTCTATATGAAAACAGCCTCGATGGAATTATGCTGACAAAACCCGACGGTACTATTCTCTGTGCAAACCCTCAAGCGTGTCAAATGTTTGGCATGACTGAAGATGAAATTATACGAGCGGGAAGAGAAGGTCTGTTAGTCAACGATGAGAAGCTTGCTGCTGCACTTGAGGAACGAAGACTGACCGGCCGGGCAAGAGCTGAATTGACATACAGACGAAAAGATGGGTCAACTTTAGTCTGCGATGCAACCTCTAAACTCTTTGTGGGTGCCGATGGCAATATAAACACAAGTCAGATCATTAGAGACATCTCGGAACGCAAACGGGTTGAGGAGGCTCTCAGATTATCAAATCTCTATAACCGTAGTTTGATTGAGGCCAGCCTGGATCCTCTTGTAACCATTGGGCGTGACGGTAAAATTATGGATGTAAATATCGCTACCGAACAGGTTACCGGATATTCCAGAAACGAATTAATTGGAACTGATTTTTCAGAGTACTTCACCGATCCTGAAAAAGCCCGTACAGGTTATCGACGAGTATTCACAGATGGCGAAGTCAGGGATTATCCTCTTGAGATCCAGCATAAGGATGGACATATAACTCCTGTTTTGTACAATTCTTCGGTTTATAGAGATGAGAAGGGTGAAGTTATTGGTGTTTTTGCAGCTGCACGTGATATTACTGAACGTAAGAAAGCAGAAGAAGCTCTAAAAGAAGCACATGACAATTTGGAAAAACTAATTGAAGAACGGACAGAAGAGCTTGAGACGGCTTACAATTCATTGAAAGAAAGTGAAAAAGGTCTTGCTGAAGCCCAAAAGATGGCTCATATTGGAAACTGGGACTGGGAACTTGTAAATGGTGGAGGATACTGGTCTGATGAATTGTACTACATTTTTGGGCGCAGTCCTCAGAAATCATCTCCCTCTTATGATGAACTTTTAAATTATATACACCCCGACGACCGAGACTATGTAGATAAAAGCATCCGGAACGGGCTGAACGGGCTAAAAGAAGAATCCAAAAGTGGCATTGATTACCGTATTATCTTGGCTGATGGGGAAGAACGTACAGTCCATTCACAAGCTGAAGTTGTCCTTGACGAGCAGAAAAACCCTGTTCGAGTGAAGGGAATAGTTCAGGATATTACCGAACGTAAGAGAATTGAGGCTGAACTGGAGTTAGTAGCACGCCTGTCTCAGGAAAATCCCGATCCGGTGATGCGCCTGAGCCAGGGAAGTATCATCAATTATGCTAACCCCTCTGCCCAGGTGTTGTTGACATACTGGGGCAGTGCAATTGGTAAGGAAGCTCCCGGAGAAATCACAGAGCTCTCAGTTGCCGCCCTTGGGGATGGCATCCGGCGTAAACTTGAGTGCACCTATGCCAATCGGGTATATATGATAGATATCGCTCCGTTCCCGGGTGCCGGTTATGTCAATCTTTACGCCCATGATATCACAGAGAGTAAAGAAGCAAAAGAAGCCCTGGAGAAAATAGATAAAATTCGGATAAAAGAAATTCATCACAGAATTAAGAACAACCTTCAGGTAATATCTTCCCTGCTGGACCTCCAGGCAGAAAGATTCCAAAATAAGGAAGTGCTGGAAGCTTTCAGAGAAAGCCAGAACCGGGTAACCTCAATGTCTCTTATCCATGAAGAACTCTATAAAGGGGGAGAAAACAATACTCTGAACTTTTCTACTTATCTTCAAAAACTGGCTGAAAATCTCTTCCAGACTTACAGCCTCAAGAGTAAAAATATCCTCCTGTGCATGGATCTGGAAGATAATACGCTCTTTGATATGGACGTTGCTGTCCCATTAGGAATTATTGTTAATGAACTCATTTCTAACTCTCTCAAGCACGCGTTCACTGAGGAAGAGGAAGGGGAAATACAAGTCAAGCTTTGCAGAGAAGAAAAGGGTGACGAAATGTATAAATCCCTTTTCAGTTTGACAATTTCGGATAACGGAAAAGGAATTCCTGAAAATCTGGGGCTGGAAAGCATCGAGTCTCTTGGTCTGCAGTTAGTAAATATCCTTGTTGACCAGCTGGATGGAAAAGTAGAGCTTAAAAGAACGCATGGGACGGGATTCAGAATTACTTTCAACGTAACCGAAAGGTCATAATCCCGGATAAAATAAGTGTCTCGAAAGCATTTACGCTCAAATGACCTTTCCTGCTCTCTTCTCAAGTTTCAATAAGATTAACTCTCAATAAAACTAATACTTATCTATATTTGGTCTTCAGGTTATGATTCTTACGTCGTCGTTATCGTTAATCTGTACCATCATTAACCTTTGACTGTCGTTAATAAAACCCTTAATTTATGATTGCCATGACAAATCCACCAGGGCTTATTGCATGGGAACTTACTACGGGCTGCAACCTGAACTGCGTGTGCCACAAAGAAGCTTCTACATCATCGTTTCCGCAGGGGAGCTTACAACCAGAGAAGCCAGGCACGTCATTGACAAAACTTGTATAGCCTGGAAAAACTATCTTCATCCTGAGCGAAGGCGAGCCTCTCATCAAGCCGGATTTTCAGATGCCGGTTTGAACGTTGACGTAAATAACTGAGGATTCGCAGTTGTTCTTTTTTATCTATGGAATACGTCTGTGGCAAATAGCATCTTATAAGTTTTCCGACCAGAGCCTCTAACAATCATAAATTACTGGTCCTTTGCATACTTGCAATGAGTATGAAAAACCATTAGTTTGATGATCTGGCTAGAAAACTTATATAATGTCTATTAAATGTCAAGTATGGAGTTCTTATTGACTTTCCCGACTCGCTTGAACTCCATGCTCCTGGGGCAGGATTATACCAGTTTTAGAAGTACTGGTTTCTCTGGTTCTGCCTCTCGAGTAAAGAAAAGGGCTGAAGGTGTGATACCAAAGAAGAAACCTGAAGGAACGCTAATTTCAGCAGTGTTGCTGAACGAATTTGTGTTTTTTTGGGTACTTAAATATTGACCGAAGAAACGGTTGTTATAACATTTACGGACTGTTATATCGGTTTTGGAGCTAGGGATAGAGCTGGGGATAATTATTCTGGCAGAGGAACTACTGGTGAAAAAAATTTTGTAAAATAGTATTATTCTTACCTTTTTTAGGGGAGATTTGGTGATAATATGGGTAAAAAATCAGTTCTTATTTTTTTGACGTTAGTCCTGCTTTCAGTACCTGCATCTGCAGATACTTACAATGTGTCCGGCCAGAATGAAATATTAGAAGAAAAGACTTTAGAGGAAAATACTGGCTGGTCAGAGATACCTGTGTATGATGTACCATACTCTACCTGGCACGATAGTCCGGAGAAAACAATCTCCCTGCTCTCAAAATTAAGCGAAGAATCTCTTGCAAACTGTACGAACCCTGAAAGTCCTGTATATGACCCCAACGTGTTACAAGCATATGGAAGTGTTCCGGCGATTAAAAATGCTTCCCAGCTAACTGAGTTCAGTTCAACCCTGCAGGCTGTAAGAGACAGTTCTATTCGCGAGGCAAAGCCTTATCTTTATCCTGATGGTCCGATAGTTTACTACGGGGGCGGTCCTATGCCAGGGTATTTTTTGATCAAACTCTATGACTATGGGGATAACAAAATAACTTATCCCGAAACCAAGTTAAAAGATATCTACAACGTTGTGGAAAAGAACGCTAATAAAGCCGGACTTGATGAAGTCCCGGTCGTATTTTGTCTCTGGGATAAGACAGCAATATTTTGTTTTCCTGAAAATAAACCTGGTTTCGGCAAAGATATTGTCCAGCTAACAGATGTTGGCTTTCCAATGTGGTTTTATTATATAGTTAACTCCTCATCATTACAAATTATAAAAAACAGTTCACTCCCCGAAATAAAACCATACCTCTACCCCGAAGGACCGATAATTGCCTACGGTTCCGACACCATGGATCAAATTTTCCCTGTAGAACTCTATTATGAAGGAAACGAAACAGTCTATTCCCAAAGCGAACTTACTGAAATATACAATATCGTGACAAAACATGCAAAGAGAGCCGGTCTTGATGGCGTTTCCGTTGAATTCTACAACGAGAAAGGTAAAGTGCGTTTTGATAATTACTATAATAAATCATATTTCCGGCCCGGTGACCTGACTTCGTGGAGTAGCGGCGGGATAGAAAATTCTACATTAAACAGCTCGGCCCAATTAAACGATCCGGAAAATACTACCTTTTCGGTGGGAGATAATGTCTTTCCTATAGGGATATTCATCATGCCACACCAATTTGGTTATGCTCAGCATTCCGGGAGATTTTTGGAGTTGTAATTGTAATAAATTAAACTTTACATTCTCCAGTTGCTGTATGCTGCTTAAATTTTCTAATTTTTAAATTTTCTTACTTTTTATGAATTTGCCTTCTAAAACCAAAATCAAGATTTGAGGGATTTGACTTGAAAATAAAGGCATTGAAAATAAGGGCATTGATAGTTATCTTCCTGCTGGCGATAACACTTATTTCCGAGTCCGGTTGCATTGACAGCAGTAGCGAACCGGTTAACGAAACCGGTTTTGAAGAAATAACAGATAACCAAACAGATAATCAGAGCGATTCATTTAATGATTCCATAAAAACCGTTCCTGTAGATAATTTCTCCGAAAAGAGCAATACCCTTGAACTTGAAAGACAAAGTTCCTTTTCCGGATATTACAGTAAAGAAAACCTGCGGTTCGAGGCTGGTGTTCCTGTTTATTCCCTGCCTCTAAAGGCTTCTGAAGTTGAAAATTATGACGATTTCATCCAGAAAATTCCCCTGACGAACGAAAGCAGGTATCTGTTGTACAAAAATGGATTTGTTGTAATTGAGAAGCCGGCCATTGAAAATCTGCCTGGGGCAGGGGATACGCTGGTAAATTCTACTTATAAAGACCTGAAAGTGGCTGATGTTCCTATTTTCATCACATCGGATTCTCTTCTTCACCTTTATCACATCCAGTTTGATGAGACGCTAAAAAGGGCGGAATCTGAGGAATTTTACGACGAGCTCTGGAAACTTGACAAAGCTCTCCTTGATGCCTCCATAGAGGATTATGACAGTGCTTCAGGGCTGGAAAAGGAAGCTGCAAGAAGAAATGTTGCATATTTTGTAGTGGCTTTGAAGCTTCTTGAACCGGAATCTTACCAGGTAGGGCAGTCATGGGAAGAATCGGGAGAAATCCTACTCTTTGATTCTCAGGAAGCAAAACAATACAGTGTCGAAGTCCCCTCTTTTGTAGAAACCGATGTAGAGGATGAATTGAACTTAATAGACTCTCAAAAAGGAGGAACATCTCCAATTTTCAAATACGGAGAAGATTACTCGCAGTACACCCCAAGAGGACATTACACTCGCTCTGAAAAACTACAAAACTATTTTAAGGCCATGATGTGGCACGGCAGAATGAGTATGCTGCTCCAATCGGATATGATTTCTGCAGAAGATCCGGAAAAGGAAGCAAAAATTCAGACTATTCAGGCTTTTTTAATTTCCGACTATTTTGACAGGGACAAAGAGCTCCGAGATATGTGGGATAGAATTTACGAGGTGACGGCTTTTTATGTCGGTTATTCCGACGACCTCGGGCCTTATGAATATGCAAAAGCCCTGGATACCGTCTTTGGGGGTAATAGACATGGAGTGAGTTTCGACAACGAAAGCCTGGCAGAACTGAAAACCGAGCTGGAAATATATGAAAGTCCGAAAATCTACGGCGGAACCGGTGGAATAATTCAGGCAGGCTCCGAAACTGAAAGCAAAACTCTTGAAGCTACAAAAGGCTTCAGGCTCATGGGTCAGCGCTATACCCCTGATTCCTATATCTTCCAGAAGCTCGGTTTCCCTGCCCTGAATATCATGGATCTTCTCGGTTCTGAAAGAGCCACGGAACACCTTAAAAATATGGGTATTTCCGAAAACGAAGAATATGAACTCAGCCATCAATCTCTTGAAAATGAATTCGGAGCTTTTGATGAAGAAGACTGGAACAAAAACCTTTACTGGGCTCAACTATATGCCTTAAAGCCCCTCCTTGTAAGCTATCCGGCGGGTTATCCTACCTTTATGCAGACCGAAGCCTGGGAAGATAAACAGCTTAATGCCGCCCTTGCTTCCTGGACCGAGCTCAGGCACGACACTATACTCTATGCAAAACAGGCTTACTTCATGGGCTCTCCTCAAATTCAGGAAGAAAAACCTGTAGAGGGATATGTGGAGCCAGTTCCGGAATTTTATGCCCGGATGCTTGCCCTTACCAGAATGGCACATGCCGGATTAAATGATATGGAAGTGCTTGATGAGCAGTCGGATAACGACTTTTCAACTCTTGAACACACTCTTGAAAGGCTGTTGAATATCTCGATTAAAGAGCTAGAAAACAAAGAGCTAACAGAGGAAGAGTATGAATTCATCAGGAATTTTGATCAGAATATAGCTCCAATGCTTGAGAATGTGGATATAAAGTCCCAGACATCTGTTCTGGTTGCGGATGTTTATACTTCTCCTGCTGGAGTACTGGAAGAAGGGACCGGAAAACTGGACCTGATGGTTGTAGCTTATAAACAGCCTGACGGCAGGATAGTGCTTGGAGCAGGCCCTGTAATGAGTTATTATGAATTCTGGCAGCTCTCAGGAGAAAGGTTGACTGATGAAGAATGGAGATCGATGCTGAATAATAACCCTCCTGAAAGACCGGAGTGGACAAGTTCCTTCAGGGGGTAAAAGATGCTATTCTGAATAGGCTATCTTTTTTACTTTCTTTTTTGAGTTTGTTCGCTAAAACCAAATTAAAGATGTGAGGGATTTGAATTGAAAATAAAGGTATCGATATTTATCTTCCTGCTGGTAATAACTCTTATTTCCGGATCCGGCTGCATTGACAGCAGCGAACCAGTCAAAGAAGCCAGCCTTGAAGAAATGACGGGTAACCTGAACACTAACAATAGCGACCCTGTTACAGAGACATTCTCGGAAAAAATGACTGATAGACTGGATGGTTCATTTAATGATACCAGGGAAACTATTTCTGTAGAGGATTTCTCTGAAAAGAGCAATGCCCTTGAACTTAAAAAACAAAGCGCCTTTTCCGGATATTACAGGAAAGAAAACCTGCAGTTTGAGGCTGATGTTCCTGCTTACCCTTTGCCCCTGAAGGCTTCAGAGCTTGAGAATTATTATTATTTCACCCAACAGATCCCCCTTACAAACGAAAACAGGAACTTATTGTACAAAAATGGGTTTGTTGTAATTGAAAATGAGGTTACTGAGAACCGATTTAAAGCGGAGCAGGTAAATGCAACTTACAGGAGCCTTAAAGTGGCTGGGGTCCCGATCTTCATCACAACGGATTCTCTTCTTCACCTTTATCATATCCAGTTTGATGAAACTTTAAAAAGAGTCGAAGAAGAGGAGTTTTACGATAAGCTCCGGGAACTTGATAAAGCTTTTCTTGAAGCTTCCATAGAGGACTATAATGAGGCAAAAGAAAACAATTCTTCATCTGAAGAAGTAACAGAGGCTGCAAGAAGAAATGTTGCATATTTTGCAGTTGCCCTTAGTTTGCTTGAAGAGAAACCGGACCCGAACAGGATCGAAGTCAAATCTACAGAGGATCAGGGTTCCGAAGAATACAGCTTTGAAGTCCCTTCATTTGTAAAAGAAGAGGTTGAAGCCGAACTTGCTTTGATAGAAGCCCACGAAGGATTTGCTCTCTCTCCGATTTTCCTGTATGAAGAAGATTACTCACAGTACGTTCCAAGAGGACACTATACGTCCTCTGAAAAACTGATGAACTACTTCAAGGCCATGATGTGGCACGGTAGAATAAGTATGCTGCTCCGGTCGGATCTTATCACTGCAGAAGAGCAAACAGTAGAAGGCTTAGCTACAGAAGGCTCAATAGTTGAAGGCTCAACAGCAGAAGAATCAGCTATGGAAGTATCAGGAAAGAAAGCAAAAATTCAGACTATTCAGGCCCTTTTAATTTCTGACCATTTTGACAGGGACGAAAACCTCCGGGTCAGATGGGATCGGATCTACGACGTAACAGCTTTCTATGTCGGTTTTTCCGATGACCTCGGGCCCTATGAATACGCAAGAGCTCTGGATGCTGTTTTTGGGGGCAATAGAGAAAGGGTAAGCTTCGACGACGAAAACCTCACGGCACTGAAAACCGAGCTGGAACAATATGAAAATCCGAAAATCTACGGCGGAACAGGGAAAATAATTCCTTCAGGTCCAGATACTGAAAATGAAACTCTTGATGCCACAAAGGGTTTCAGGTTCATGGGCCAACGATATGTTCCGGACTCCTATATTCTCCAGGTTCTGCATCCTCCTGCTCTGAATATAATGTATCTTCTCGGTTCTGAAAGAGCCAGAGAACATCTTATAAACCTGAATATTTCCGAAAGCGAAGGTTATAAAGCACGTTACCGATCCCTTGGAAATGAATTTGGAGCTCTTGATGAAGATGAGTGGAATAAAAACCTTTACTGGGCTCAACTATATGCCTTAAAGCCCCTTCTGGTAAGTTATCCGGCGGGCTATCCTGCCTTTATGCAGACCGAAGCCTGGGAAGATAAGCAGCTTAACACCGCCCTCGCCTCTTGGACCGAACTAAGGCATGATACTATTCTCTATGCAAAGCAGGCTTACTCTACAGGTGCACCCTATGTGCCCCCGGAGGAAAAACCGGTCCAAGGCTATGTGGAGCCGGTACCTGAATTTTATGCAAGGATGCTCGCCCTTACCAGAATGGCACATGCCGGGCTGGCTGAAATGGAAGTGCTTGATGAGCAGTCAGATAAAGACTTTACAACTCTTGAAAAAACCCTCGAAAAACTGCTGGAAATCTCGATTAAAGAGCTTGAAAATAAAGAGCTGACGGATGAAGAGTACGAGTTCATTAGAAATTTCGACCAGAATATAGCTCCAATGCTTGAGGACATCGATGGGGATGCCCAGAGCTCTGTCATGGTTGCGGATGTCTACACAAATCTGGGGAGTGTTTTGGAAGAAGGAACCGGAAAACTGGACCTGATGGTTGTAGCTTATAAACAGCCTGACGGCAGGATAGTTCTTGGAGCAGGTCCTGTAATGAGTTATTATGAGTTCTGGCAGCCTTCAGGAGAAAGGTTGACTGATGAAGAATGGAGAGAAATGTTAGAGAATAACCCTCCTGAAAGGCCTGAATGGGTTGAGTCTTTTAAGACGTAAAAGATGCTGTTCTTTATGGCTTCTTTTCCCTTCATTTTTCTTTCATGGATATGTTTGGGTAGCCCGGAAAAAACAGTAACATTTAGAATTCTGTAACTCTACAACTCTGTACCTATAACTCTGTACCTATAACTCTGTACATCTATGATTCTATACCTATATATCATAAATCTTGATAAGTTACAGAACATTTAAAGCTACTGATGGTCAGGGAGGAATAATTCTGGACGGAAGTAAATGGTTTATGCTGGTGATTCTTGGTTTTCTCTCGGCAATTTTTCTTTTATCCCTCTATGAATCCGGATATTTGCCCCTGGGTATGAATGACGTTGATAATTATGGAGGGATTCACAGAGAGCCCGGATCGGAAATATTAAGAAAAATATACGTGAATGATAGTGATTTTCAAAACCTGACAAAAGGGAAATATACCTATGAAGTTGGAATCTTCAATGAAACAGGGGAATCCGTCGCATATATCCGGATTAATGGCTGGTATATTCACGAAGTAACTGTTGAGCTGCAAAACGGTACATTAAAAACCGTTGGACCTTCCGACTCTCTGGAAGATCTTTACATGGAAGCTGATTCCCTGAACGGGTCCGTAATATCCACTTCTTCTAAAATTACAGGCGGAGAATTCTACATAATAACTATTGACACGCCAAACGGGACAGTGAGATCGATTGAAAAGGTGAACAGATTGCCTGACTGGACTGCAGAAGCTGAAGTAGTGGGATCTGAGCTTATTCCCTGACATGACCTGACATGACCTGACATGACCTGATATGACCTGACATTATCATGCAAATCCGTTTGTTAATTTAATAATCTGTGGAGAACTCTATATGAAGAATAAATCCAAAAGATATTTACTGCTCATCCTGTTCCTGGCATCTCTATCCATTTTTATTTCAGGTTGTGGGGAGAAATCCGTTGTTGAAGGGGTTACATCTGACATACGGCTCGACGGTGAAGAAGTCGTATATAACATGCAGATGAAAATGGATAGTCTTGAAGACTATTCTTTCACAATGTATGTAAATTCAAGTTCAAGAGGGCAGAATCCGGAAATATATGAAGTTGTCTGGAAAAAGCCTGATTTAATGAAAATGATTCTTTTAGGTCCGGATAATGATACGAAAATAATTATGGTCTCTGACGGAGATTTCCAATGGATTTACAGTTCCGAATCCGAGACTGTTTTCAAAGCGGAAACTTCGGATGATTTTGACGGTTTGAAACTTTTTGAGCCTGATGTTTACGCTGGTTTTTTGAACGGGTTCGTCCTTAGTGGGAGGTCCCCTTCCCTCCTCGGGACCGAAAATATAGATGGGGAAAGCGTATATTTGCTTGAGCTCACACCTTCTGAGAATAATGAATCACTTCAATGGAAATCAAGAATATGGGTCGACAGCGAAAACCGGATGCTTCTCGGGTATGAACTATATGGCAGCAAAGGAAATGTTTATCTTGACATGAAAATTCGGGACCTGAAATTGAATACGGGAATTCCGGATTCTGAATTTGAGTTTAATATTCCGAATGGGGCACAGGTAAAGGTATTGGAGCCGGAAGACTTCAAAAATGAGCCTGAAAAAATGACGCTTGAAGAAGCAAAACAACTTACTGATTTTGAAATACTTATCCCTGAATATCTCCCGGAAGGATATGAATTTAATTATTCTACGGTATCTTCCGGTATCGATAGGCCTTATTCCACTTTTCTCCATAGCGGCTTCAGCATTTTTGCAGAATACCCTCGCGAAAAGGTCACTTTGGTATATACGAATGGGGAAGACGAAATACGTATTGTAGAAAGCATTTCTGAACAGAGTTTACCTGAAACTCAGGATTTTGAAAGTGAAGGAGCGCCTGTTCCGGTCAATAACAAGTCCGGTACGATTTCTTCGGTATTTGGAGGAAATATGAAAGCTCTGGCCTGGCAAGATGGGGAACTCGAAATTACTATTTTTTCTTCTCTTGATAAGGGGGAGCTACTTAATATTGCAGAATCTTTCTCCTGATATCCGAGAAATTTTAGAACGAATAAAATAAGCGGTGAAGTTACAGACTTCACATTCTTTTTTGTTGTAAAAAAGTACTGGCGACATTTGGGAGTTACAATCATTCTGTCAAAATCATCATGTAATTTTTCACATAAAGTGTTACAACTGATGAAAGTAATCGTAAATTCAGCGTTTATTGTTAGATGATATGGTGAAAAACTTTATACTTTATATAGGATATCTCAGAAAATAGTTTGTGGAGTTCAAACGCACCTTCCAGAGTAGATTTGAACTCCGTTGTGCCCGGAGGCATGGGTTAGTGTTAGCCTTGCGGTTATTTAAGGCTTGCCTGATTCTGCCTCTGGAGTAACAAAAAGAGGTAAAAGAATGATTGCAAACAGAAAATTTGGAGTTGGTGCGCTACTTGCGGCAATATTCCTAATTAGCACGGCTTTTTTGCCGGCTGCGAATGCCGAAACTGAAAAGAATTCTAATGAAGTTTCAATAGAAAACAGTATAACTTATACTGATGCAGAATTGCAAGATTTGTATCTCAAACATAATATAAGTGAAAACGATATAAAATTTGCAAGAGGTGAGTTGCCTAACTTCTTGAAGGAAACAATTCTAAATGGTGATACAAAAGTTATAGTTACTGAAGATGGTAAACCACTCGAGAATATGAAAGAAGGAATAGATTATGATATGATAATAAGTGAATCTGAAATGCTTAGTATCGTTAAACAAGCAGAAAAAGATTACTTTGATAAATATGGTGTTGATCCGTCAAATCCAAAAATAGATATTGTTGATGGTAAAGCAATTCCAACTGAACAAATAAAAATATTTGTAGAGAATGGTGACATTGAATTGTCTGATTCATCCATATCATCAACTGTTACAGACTGCTTAGTACGCTCAGTTTCTTGGAATCCTAAAGAAGTAAACGACAGAATATACGTGCATGTCTATCCAGCAATTGATAGTGTTCATAAACCACGTCAAAACTACTATCAAGACACAATAGATGGAAGTGAAAGATTCGAGGACTTTGGAATAGATGTATATAGAGTATGGCATTATGACAGTTGGGATGCAGGTGACGAATTATATGATCGATATAATGCATCAAATATTCTTGATGACCTAATAGATGATTGCTCATACATCAGAGATAGCGACAACGACATTGTTCTTGGATGGGTAGATCTTCTAGATCATAATGGAATCGCAAAACGAAACGGACCATACAGTCTTTGTGCAGTTGAAGCATCAGGAGTGGATTGGCCACATGATAGCATTGTACAACATGAGATTTCACATAACTTTGGTGCTTTAGATCAAGGGACGTACATTAACGAGCACCCTGAATGCATAATGAACTATAACTGGGCATACTTCGGAACAAATATCTGGTGTTCAGATTGTGCAAATGATGTACAATATGGAATTGATAATTAAATTAATGGATCAATTTCCATTATTTTTTTATGGGTGATAAATTGAATATATTAAAAATAATAATAGCCATTATTCTGATTTTCTTTGTTTTGATAATGCTTCTTATAATGGCACCGCTGGCGTTCACGACAATCGAACCACTATATACAATTAAGAATTGTGACGAACACCCACATAATGCAACAGTCAAAATCACTGGATATAATGGAGAGTATTTTGAAGAAACATATTATCAACTCAACCCGGGACAAAAGGTAAGTGTAGAAAAACCAAATAGGCTTTTACTAAAATGGTCAAACCCATTTAAGGATGGGTATCTGCACTACGCATCCGGGGATTATAACTACCATATTGTATCTGAGAATATATCCGCGACCTATTATTCAACTCCACACCTTACAAACACGGTAATCTTTGAGTTAATCAATGAAAGTGGAGAATTCAATGTGTTTATTACAGAAAATACATAAAAAACTCACATGAAATTCTTCGAATAACAGACACAAAGAAATGAAAATACTTTTCAAATTACAGTACTTTCATGCCAAAGAAAGTAACTATCCAGCCTATTACACTATGTCAATTGATATTGATTTTGATGAACCCGAGGGGTTTGAGAACTAACTGAGGGACAATGGAAAAAACGAAACCAATAACCCAATCACAGAAGAAAGCTTCTACGGTACTTGTTATGCAGCAGTTCTTAGAGGATATTATACAAGCAGCCGACACTTCCAACTAAATGATCCAAATACTTGGACTGGTGAAAGCACGATGTTTTAGTACTATACAAGTAATCCTTTATTTAACTATGAAGAAAATGTCTATGAGTTCACAGGGTCGACTGATACATCATCAATTGAATATTCCTACTTGGGATAAGAGAATAACGTGAAATATTTAAATGAGATCCATTTGATCCGTTTCTTGTTTTTTCTACAAGTACGTAAGGTTATAGTATGAAACTCAAAAATTTATTTACCATGTTGCTGATTATTTTTACAATCAACTGCGCATCTGCTACTACGATTACGGTGGATGACAGTGGAGGAGCAGACTATTCTTCTATACAGGAAGCAATAAACTTTGCACAGGAAAATGACTCAATCCTGATCTACAAAGGAAACTATTCGGAAACTCTTACTATCGATAAACAATTAAAAATCGGTTCTATTTCTCGCAACCCGGAAGATGTAATTATAAACCCTGACTTCTCTTCTCTACCGATAATCCATGTTACATCAGACAATGTAGAAATAACCAACTTGACAATTTCTGGGAACAGCAGTGAAAATCAAACCTCGGGAATCTTATTGGACGGGGTCAGTAACTCGCTTGTTCAAAATAATATCATTTCAAATGTTCAGGATGGTCTTGTTCTAAATGCCTCTTCCAGATGCAGTATTGAAAATAATACTCTATTTTCAAACACTCTGCATGGAATCTATCTGATTAATTCGGCAGACAATGATTTGACGAATAATCTCATCATTGGAAATAAACGTGGGCTTTACCTGAATCTATCAAATCAAAATACTTTAGCCAACAACAATGCCAGTAACAATGAAAACTATGGGATTGCTCTCCGTAAAGCAAATGCCAATAACTTAACAAATAACCAGTTTTTTACGAACAAATACGGGCTTTGCCTAATCGTTTCTCTCGAAAATATAATAGTGGATAACATTGCTGGCAACAACAAACAATCTGGCTTTCTTTTATGGATCTCAGAGTCAAATAACTTAAAAGATAACATTCTAATAGAAAATGGAAACTCTGGTGTCTATCTTCAGGCTTCTGATACAAATACTTTAATTAGAAATTTCTTCTCTAACAATTCCAATGCTATTTCAATGGACTATTCCAGCAATAACCTTGTCATAAACAACACTTTTAGTTCTAATAAGGAGTACGGCATATTCTATTTACACTATTCAAACAAAAGCAACACTATCAAAGAGAATATTTTTTTAAATAATAAAAAAGGAGACGATAACCTCCCTTCTTCCTCCATACCAATTTATATCTTTATTCTTCTGGCAGGAGCTGGCCTTGCATATTACTTACAGAAAAGATCCCTGTTGAAAAAAGCCCTTATAGGCTTAGGCATTTTAACTATAATATCTTTGATTGCAATTGTTGCCTGGTACTTCCCGTTTGAATCCGGTCTTTCCGGGAACAATGTAGAAATTACTGATTTCAGCTGGTATAATTCCTCTAAAATTAATGAAACGCACACACAGGTTACTCTATCGATGGATATTAATTACAGAAATAAACAGGCCTATGACTACAGTTTTGCTGAAAATTCACAAACTGATGTTATCCCAGCCAGAGTCCAGATCCTTTCGAGGGGATATAAACCAGATGTGGACACAGAAATACCTTATTCACTAATTTATGAAGAATATATTAATCTAACGTACCGGAAACCATTCAATTATGAAGCAACTCTCGATTTAGAAAATGGCATGGAACATGACGTTCAGACGATAATTGTGTTCAAACGAGAATTTGATTATCCGAACCCATATGGGGAAGAAATAAGATGGGAACAACTTGGAGGATGGCAGCAACTGATATTAACCTGAGAGGTTTCCAATCTTGTTTCCCCTTCCGCTCAGGTTGAGTCTGCAGGTATTCAATCGTAAAATCTTCTGTACAAAATACTGGCAATAGCCATGGACATATAATCTTTCTGCCCAGGGTATCAAACAATTTACCATTAAGTATCACTGCTGAAGAAGATAATCTGAACTCCAACATCCTTTTTGATTGTTAGAGACTCTGGTCGGAAAATTCATAAACAGTTAACTTCTAGTGGTTTATGGAGTTCAAACGAACCTTCAGATAGATTTGGACTCCGTTATGTCTGGATGCATAGTTATGTTAGGTTTGCGAATATTTGAGGCTTGTCCGATCCTTCTCTCCAGGATATAAACAGCAGTGAAATGGATAATAATAAAGGAGTTTTGTAGTAAAAATTCTACTTTTGTCAATATTTTGTATAGATTTATAGGGGGATTTCAAATGGAAAATGTCAGAAAAATACTTCTCTTCTTGCTGATCATACCCATAGTTGCAATTGTGGGTTATTATGCATTGATATTTCTTCTAGGTGGTCCGGCTTTACCTAATTTTTTTGAAATCAGAAATAATGATGCAGGGACCAATGAAGTAACTGTAGAAATATTGGACTCGCACAACAGTTCCATGTTCAAGGAATCATACAAGCTTTATCCGGATGAAAGGGTTTCAGAAGCAAAACCGTTTAGTCTTCTATATTCTATTGGAATGAAAAAATATACATTCAAGATTACTCTGGATAACGGTATTGAAGAAGAAACTCTCTCAGTACCCTTACATCGTTGGAGCACAGCTGTCATAGATATAGATTCGGAAAATGAGGATCCAATAATGATAATGATGGAAACGGTTTGAGAGGGAGCTTATCCAGGTATTCTCTAACAAATTTCCACATCACTGAAATCATATTTTGTATGGCAGGGAACAAACTCCTCCCCAATGTATAGTTTTCTTAAACAGCCCTTATTGGGACACAAACCCACAGACCCAACTGCATATTTTTTCATCTCAGCTTGCAAGAAAAATCTCAAACTGATTACTGTAAAAACCGAAGCGCATTAATAGCATACTAGAATAACAAATAGTTAGATCTGGTAAGAAGTTATTTTCTACTTAATTCATCGCCGGTGCCAGGCTTCCCGCTGACGGCCATGTTTTTCCTGAAATGTTCTCTCCACCGGAGTGCAGACGGCAAGGCCGATGTAGCTTCCCGAACTCCTCTGTCCTGAGCCGGTAGGGATTTTAAGCGTTTGATAGCAAAATCTTCGGGCTTCAGTCAAATAAACCTGACTTCCCGTTATTTTTTACAGGTTCCTGTTTGAAATGACAGAATATTAATATTACTTTATTAATATGGTCTCTCAAGTTTCAATAAGATTAACTATCAGTAAAATTAATCCTTATCTATATTCAGTCTTCAGGTTATGATTCTTACGTCATTATTATCGTTAATCCGTAACCTTCATTGACCTTTGACTGTCATCAATAAAACCCTTAATTCATGATTGCCATGACAAATCCACCAAGGCTTATTGCATGGGAACTCACTGCGGGCTGCAACCTTAACTGCGTGCACTGCAGGGGAGCTTCCACCTCCTCGGTTCCCGAAGGGGAACTTACTACCGAAGAAGCTAAACATTTCATTGACGAGGTTGCCGAACTTGGAAAACCCATCCTCATCCTGAGCGGAGGTGAGCCTCTTACCAGACCGGATGTCTTTGAAATTGCCAGGTACGGGACTGATTCCGGGCTTCGCGTGGTGCTTGCAACGAACGGGACCCTCCTGACTCCGGAAGTTGTGAAAAAACTAAGAGATTCCGGAGTGCAGAGGCTCAGTATCAGCCTTGACGGAGCAAATGCAAAGACACATGACGAGTTCCGCGGGATGCCAGGAGCTTTTGAAAGGACGCTTGCAGGCATCGAAGTCCTCAGGAAAGCCGGTTTTCCTTTCCAGATCAATACCACGATTTCGAGGCGCAACCTTGAGGAAATCCCGAAGACTTTTGAGCTTGCAAAAGAGCTCGGGGCAGTTGCGTACCATGTCTTTTTCCTTGTGCCGACAGGCAGGGGAGAAGAGTCCGATGAGGTTTCTCCTGCAGACTACGAGCGTATCCTGCACTGGTTCTATGATATGCAGAAAGAATCGGAAATCCAGCTGAAAGCGACCTGTGCCCCCCACTACTTCAGGATAATGCGCCAGCGGGCAAAAAAAGAAGGTATTGAAATCTCCGTAAAGACCCACGGCTACGAAGCCATGACGAAGGGCTGCCTCGGAGGGACTGGCTTCTGTTTCATCTCAAGCGTCGGAGAAGTTTATCCCTGCGGTTATCTCCCCGTACTCGCCGGAAACATAAGGGAGCAGCCTTTCAAAGAGGTCTGGGAAGACTCCGAGGTCTTCAGGAAACTGAGAAATCCCGAAGAGCTCAAGGGAAAGTGCGGGATATGCGAATACAAAAAAGTCTGTGCAGGCTGCAGGGCAAGAGCCTATGCTGCAACAGGCGACTATCTCGAAGAAGAGCCTTACTGCATATACAGGCCCGGAAAAAAGTGATAGTGATCCAGATGATTGGCATTGAAAGTTTAAAAGATCAGCTCCGGAAAGAGGCTGTCGATTTTTCCTGTGATATGGATCATACTGACAGGGAAGTTCCGGTAGTAGAACTTGATGAGACCGACAAAAAAATCCTCAACCTTATCCAGCAGGAAGTCCCTCTCGAAGTCGAACCTTTTGCAAAGTTAGGCGAGATTCTCGGGCTTTCGGAAACCGAAGTCATTGAAAGGCTGCGTGAACTCAACAGGAAAGGAGCGGTAAGAAGGGTAGGCCCTGTCCTCAGCACGAGAAATATGGGGGGCGTAAGTACTCTTGTAGCCCTGAAAGTGCCTGAGTCCCGCATAGAGGAAATTGCTATTTTTATTAACGAGTATCCCGAAGTTTCTCATAATTATCTCAGAAGTGCTGCACAGTATAATCTCTGGTTTACGCTTTCTGCTCCTAATAAAAACAGGCTTGAGAGGATTCTCAGCGAAATTCGGGAGAAAACAGGCTGTCCTCTTCTTGATCTTCCTACAAAGCACCTGTTTAAGATTCAGGTAAAGTTTGATATCAGGTGAAATTATGGATAAAACGGACGTACAACTGCTAAAACTCGTGCAGGATGGAATTCCTATCACTCATTCTCCTTTCAAAGGGTTTGCTTCTGAGCTTGGAATCAGTGAACAGGAGGTTGTTGACAGGCTTAAAAACCTCCAGAATGCCGGGAAGATCCGTCGCTTTGCGGCTTCAATCGGGCACAGAGCCATAGGCATAAAAGCCAATGCAATGTGTGTCTGGAATGTTCCTGATGAGCAGATCGAAACGGTAGGGAATATCATGGCCGAATTTCCCGAAGTTACGCACTGTTACGAACGCCCTCGCTATCCCGACTGGCAGTACAACCTGTTTACAATGGTCCATTCCTATACCCCCGAAGACTGCAAAGAAGTTGCTGAAAGGATCTCGGAAGCTACCGGGATTAAGGATTATACGCTTTTCTTCAGTGATAGAGAATTCAAGAAAACAGGAGTCAGGCTTTAAAGGATGGCTGTAAAAGCTGGCTGTAAAAGTGACTTTAAGGTTGACTTTAAGGCGTTTCCCAAGAGTTTATCTATTATTTGTTACGAATTTATCAAAGATTATTAACTATCTCCTAATTAATTATATTAACAACCCATCAGGTGTTTATTTACTTTGTATCTCGAGGTCCCTGAAAATGGCTGAAACAAATAATTTTATCCCCCTGATGCTTGACCTTTCAGGCAGGAAAGTCGTGATTTTCGGGGGTGGCTCCGTTGGGGAGCGCAAGGCTGAACTTTTCTGCGGCTGCGCAGATACTGTTATCGTCAGCCTTGACTTCTCCGAAAGGCTACAGGAACTCGGGGCATCAGGGCAGGTTCAGCTGCTCAGGCTTGACCTTACAGCAGCAGGGGACTCCGAGCTAAGGGAAATCATTTCAGGAGCTTTTCTTGTCATTCCTGCAACCAGCAGTTCCGAACTTAACCGAAAAATCACTGATATTGCAGGGGAAAGCGATATTTTGATTAATCAGGTGGATGCTTTAGGTAATGTTGTAATCCCCTCGGTTATAAAAAGAGGTGACCTTGTGATAGGGATTTCCACCCTCGGGCGCAGTCCTGCTGTCTCGAAATACACCCGCAGGCAGATTGAAGGGGTGATAACTCCCGCATATTCCGATATGATCCGGCTTCAGGACGAATTGAGGACTTACCTCAAACTGCACGTAAAGGAGCAGAGGAAAAGGAAAGTGCTTCTCTGGAAAGTCCTGGAAAGTGAGAGTGTCTGGAATGGCTTTTCCGAATCTTACGAGAAGGCCGCAGAAAATGCATATGCAATAATCTCGGAGAATTCCGATAACCTCGGATCACTCTGATTAACGTTCGTTGAATGAAAAATCCTTTAATGATGATAAAATGCTTTAATGACAATAAAAATGCTTCAGTAATATTGAAAATGCTTTGATGGCAATAAAAACGCTTCAGTAATATTGAAAATGCTTCGATAACCATAAACACGTTTTGATATGAAAGAAAACACTTTGGATATTTGTCAGTTGAATGGAAACCCTTTAGTAAAAAAAATGGCTGAGGATTTCCGGACAAGTTTAATTTACAACTCCTTATATTATTCATTTTATTTCCTGTATTCATTCTATCCGGAGGCTCTCTGTGACAGAAATCTCAAGTATGGTTATATCCCATAAAAAAGCAAAGGTTGAGGAAATGGAGTCCGCCTGGCACGGAGATCTGGACGGGCTGCTTAATAACCTGTACAACCATGAGTATGTATACGAGTGCGTCGTCTTAAAAACCTGCAACCGTGTTGAAATTTATGTTGTTTCCCCCAAAAGCAGCAGTGTACTTTTCTCTTTTGCAAAAGAAATGGGAGCTTCCACCCATATCATTGACTTTTACGGGCATGACGAGTCCCTGGAACACCTGCTAAGGCTTGCAGGGGGTCTTGAGTCCATGATTGTAGGAGAAGACCAGATACTCGGGCAGATAAAGGATCTCTACGCTTATTCAAAGAAAGCCGGAACCACAGGCAAAGTCCTTGATACGGCTTTTGACAAGGCTATCCAGGTAGGCAAGCGAATCCGAAACGAGACCCGGATCAATAAAGGTTCGGTCTCCATAGGCTCTGCGGCTGTGGATCTTGCTGAAGATATCTTCGGAGGGCTCACGGGGAAATCCGTGCTCGTAATCGGAGCCGGAGAAATAGGAGTCCTGGTCGCAAAGGCTCTTGCCGAAAAGGATATCGAAGCCATTTACATTGCAAACCGCACTTATAAGAGAGCTGAAGAAATTGCCTACGAACTTGGTGGGCATGCAGTCAGGCTTGACGATATCAGGGAATATCTTCCGGGCGCGGATGTCGTGATCAGCGGCACCGGGGCTCCCCATTATATCCTTACGCGGGATATCATTGAGGAAGCCGTGAAGGGCAGGGACAGAAAGCTACTTCTTATCGATATCGCAAATCCCAGGGATATTGAGGAATCCGTTGTGGAGCTTGAAAATGTCGAGCTCTGCAATATCGATAACCTGAGGGTCATAAGCGAAAGAACTCTGAAGATGCGAAAAGAAGAAGCAAAAAAGGCTGAAGCTATTATCCAGGAAGAAATCCGACTTTTAAATATCCAGTACAAACGCCAGAAAGCCGACCGTTTGATTTCCGAGCTTTACAGGCAGGTCTATGATGTCCGTGTAAGGGAAAGGGAAAAAGCAGTCAACCGGCTCAGCGCCTATCATACCATAGGGGAGATCGAAACCGAAGTGCTTGACGACCTCACTCATTCGATCGTTAACAAGATCCTTGCCGAGCCTACCAAAGTCCTCCGTCAGGCTGCAGAACTCGGAAACGAAGAGTTCCTTGATGTGGTTTCAAGGGCTTTCTGTCTCGAAAAGGATAAGGCAAAACTTGAAAAAATAAACCAGGCAAAGTTTGAACAGATAAAACCCGGCTGTGCAAAAGAGCAGGCTCCGGTTAAAGAACAGGCAGTGGTTAAAGAGCAGGGCAGCGGTTAAAGATTAAGGCTGAAACGTACTGGAAAGCAGATACGAAATTATCCGCATGCAGAAATAATTCTGACAGAATCAGTTTCCAGATTAAATCAACTTCCCGGAAAATAATTTCCGGATTAAAGCATTCACAGTTAAAATATCCAGATATCAGGAGTGATCACATGTTTCCAGAAGTCAGGTTGAGAAGACTGAGAAAAGGAAAGATCAGGGACCTTGTGCGGGAGACTACCTTATCCGTGAATGACCTGGTCATGCCTATTTTTGTGAACGAAAATATCGATTCCCCGGTTGAGATCTCTTCCATGCCCGGAATATACAATTTCTCCCTCTCCGAGGTTGCAAAAGAGGCAAAAGAGATCGCAGACCTCGGGATCCCGGCAGTGATCCTTTTCGGAGTGCCTGCCTTCAAGGACGCCGAGGGAAGCTCTTCCTGCGGGGAAACCGACGTTGTCCAGGAAGCTGTAAGAAGGATCAAAGCCGAACTCGGAGACCGGCTTGTGGTGATCACGGATATCTGTATGTGTGAGTACACAAGCCATGGGCACTGCGGGATAATCGACTTTGAAACCAGGGAAATCCTCAACGATCCTACCCTCGATGTCCTCGGGAAGATTGCTGTCAGTCATGCGAAAGCAGGGGCTGATATGGTAGCTCCTTCGGGAATGATGGACGGGATGGTAGATGCAATCCGGCAGGCACTTGATTTCAGCGGGTTTGAGAATATTCCCATAATGTCCTATGCCGCAAAATACCATTCCTGCTTCTACGGTCCATTCAGGGAAGCTGCCGAATCGGGCTATTCCTTCGGAGATCGTTCGACCTACCAGATGGACCCTGCAAACAGCGACGAAGCACTCAGGGAAGTAACCCTTGATGTGGCAGAGGGTGCAGACATCCTTATGGTAAAGCCCGCTCTCCCCTACCTGGATATCGTATACAGGGTCAAGACCGAGTTCGATATGCCAACAGCCGCATACAATGTGAGCGGAGAGTATTCCATGATCAAGGCAGCTGCAGCCAACGGGTGGCTTGACGAGAAAAAAGCCATTTACGAGTCCCTTATCTCGATCAAGAGGGCAGGGGCGGACTTCATTATAACTTACTTTGCAAAGGATGCTGCCCGGATGCTGAGGTAAGGGCTTCTTTTCAGGCGCTTCTTTTCAGGCATTCCCTTTTTCAGGAGCTTCAATCAGGACTTTCTTTCAGGCTCCTTTTACATTTTATTTTTAAGCCTGCCTGTTAATTGCCTGCTGATTTTACCTGTATGCTGTCCTCAAGGAGTGCTCCCATCAATAACTGCTTAATAGGTGAAGGCTCTGTTATAAAGATAAATATGAATCATAGGTAATGACAAATATAGAGCATAGGACGGAGCATTAACTTGATCCGGACGGAGCATTAACTTGATCCGGACGGAGCATTAACTTGATCCGGAAGCTAGCTCGAAAAAGCAAACCTGCTTTACGTTAATTTGCTTTGATTTGCTTTTATTCGCCTTGATTTGCCTTGATTTGCTTTGATCTATTTAATTTACTCAATTGACTAAGTTAACCCGGTTTATTCAGTTACCCTGATTTACTTAATATTCAGTTACCCTGATTTACTTAACTTACTCAAATTAACCTGTTTACAGTCCTTTATTGAACATCTAAGTCCATCCGGTGAGATTCCCATGACGTTTGAGGTAACACTTGATAAGTCCAGACAGATGTATGAGAAAGCAAAAACCCTTATTCCGGGCGGGGTCAGCAGTCCGGTGCGCGCAATCAAACCCTATCCTTTCTATACGGCATCAGCTGACGGTTCGAAGATAAGGGACCTTGACGGAAACGAGTACATCGACTACTGCCTTGCCTACGGGCCTGCTGTCCTCGGGCACAACCATCCGGTGATAAAGGCAGCAATCAAAGAGCAGCTTGATAAGGGCTGGCTCTACGGGACTCCCACCGAGCTTGAGGTGACTCTCGCAGAAAAGGTTGCAGGCTATTATCCGAGCATTGATATGCTCCGCTTCGTTTCTACAGGGACGGAAGCCACCATGAGTGCGCTGCGCCTTGCTCGCGGCTTTACCCGCAAAAACAAGTTTATCAAGATCGAAGGTGGGTTTCACGGGGCTCACGATGCGGTGCTCGTAAAGGCAGGGTCCGGGGCCACAACCCTTGGTGAGCCTGATTCCCTTGGCATTCCTGCCGATTTCACAAAATACACGCTGCAGGCTCCGTATAATGATATTGAAACAATGACCTCGCTTGTGGAAAAGAATAGGGACGACCTCGCAGCAGTAATCATAGAGCCCGTGCTTGGAAATATCGGGCCCGTCCTTCCGCTTCCCGGATACCTGAAAGAACTCCGAAAACTCACAAAGGAGAATGATGTCCTGCTTATTTTCGATGAGGTTATTACCGGGTTCAGGCTCGCAATGGGTGGGGCGCAGGAGTACTTCGGAGTCGTGCCTGACATGACCACCCTCGGAAAGATCGTAGGTGGGGGTCTGCCTATCGGAGTTTTCGGAGGCCGCCGGGAAATTATGGAAATGATCTCCCCTTCAGGAGCTGTCTATCAGGCAGGGACCTTCAGCGGAAGCCCCTGTTCGGTGGCTGCGGGAATTGCCGTACTTGACTACCTGAAAAAGGAAGATATCCACGCAAAGCTGAATTCGACCGGAGAATACATGCGCGCCGTGCTCTCGGAAATCGTTGAAGACGAAGGGCTTGACTATACTGTCTGCGGAATTGCTTCCATGTTCAAGGTCTTCTTCGGGGCCGAGCCTCATAACTATCAGGAAGTCCTGAAATGTGACAAGGAAGGCTACCTTTCCTTCTTCCACAGGATGCTTTCAAGTGGGGTTTTCCTGCCTCCTTCCCAGTTTGAGACCAACTTCATATCTGCAGCCCACAGCGAAGAGGACATTGAAAAGACCCTTGAAGCTTATATGGAAAATCTCTGAGGCTCCATATCTCTGAGGACTCATATCTCTGAGGACTTACATTTCTGAGAACTTATGTCTCTCAGAATTTATCTTTGAAAACGTTTGAGGATTCTACATGATAATAGGTACCCGGGGCAGCCAGCTTGCGCTTGCCCAGACCGAGAATGTTGCACGCCTGCTTAAAGAACGGGGCGTTGAAACCAGCATCAAGATAATAAAAACCAGCGGAGACCGGTTTACTGACCGTCCTCTGCATGCAGTATCCGCAGGAGTCGGGGCTTTTGTCCGGGAACTGGACGATGTTATGCTTGCAGGAGAAATCGACATCGCTGTTCATTCGATGAAGGATATGCCCACAATCCGCCCGCCAACACTTCCTACTGTTGCGGTTCTGAAGCGCGACACTCCTTTTGATATCCTGATCACGTACGACGGGACTACTCTTGACGAACTTCCCGAACAGGCCATTATAGGCACCAGCTCCTTGAGACGGACTGCCCAGATCAGGCGGTACAGGCCTGACCTTATTACTCAGGACCTGCGGGGTAATATCGACACCAGAATCAGGAAGCTTAAAGAAGGGCAGTATGACGGTATCCTGCTCGCAAAAGCCGGGCTCGAACGCATGGGCTGGGAAATCGAAGGGGAAATCCTTTCCCCTGACTTTTTCTGCCCCTCCCCTAACCAGGGCACGGTTGCAGTGGTAACAAGGGCAGGCACCGAGGCTGAAGCTGCGGTTTCCAAACTTGACCATACCGAGAGTCGGATTGCTACCGAAATCGAACGTATCCTTATTTCCGAACTCGGAGGAGGCTGTACAACTCCTGTTGGTTCCTATGCCGAGCTCACCCCTGATAAGCAAGAAATCCATGTCCGGGCTGAAGTCCTTTCTCTTGATGGCAGGGAAGCTGTCCGGATTGACGAGTTTATCCCGATGCTTGGGGGGCTTGAGAAAGCCAGGGAACTCGGGCACAGGCTTGTGGAGATGGGCGGCAAGCGGCTTGCTGAAGAGGCGCTGCTTCAGATCTCCAGAAATGAGTGCGGTACGGAGAATTCGTACGATTATTGATACAGAGCCTGCCTGTGGCAGGAAACGGAGCTATCCAATGTATAATCTCACCGGACTTGAATTAAAAAATCCGACCATTCTTGCAGCCGGGGTGCTCGGGACAACCGGGGCTTCCCTCTGCAGGGTCGCGCGTGAAGGGGGGGCAGGCGCAGTTGTGACCAAATCCATAGGTCCGGCCCCCAAAACCGGCCATTCCAACCCCAGTATGGTAAGGCTGGCCTGCGGCTTCTTAAATGCAATGGGGCTTCCGAACCCTTCCTATCCCGGCTTCCTGCAGGAACTCGAGTTTGCAAAAAATAACTCCGCAGTTCCGGTGATTGCAAGCATTTTCGGCGGGAATCCTTCTGAGTTTGCTGAAGTTGCCGAGGGCCTTCTTCCTGCAAAGCCTGATGCTTTCGAGCTGAATGTGAGCTGCCCCCACGCCGAAGGGTACGGGGCTGCAGTCGGTTCGAACCCCTGCCTGGTAGAGGCAGTAACGGCGGCTGTGAAGGATGTTGTTAACGTTCCTGTCTGGGTCAAGCTGACCCCGAATGTTGCAGACATTACCTGCATAGGGAATGCAGCCGAATCCGGGGGGGCGGATGCGGTTGTTGCGATCAACACCGTAAAAGGAATGGCTATTGATATTGAATCCGGATATCCCGTGCTTGGAAACCGTTCCGGAGGGCTTTCCGGAAAAGCTGTCAAACCCGTAGCCGTCAAATGCGTTTACGACCTCTACACTGCCCTGGAAATTCCGGTAATCGGGGTGGGAGGAGTTTCTTCCTGGGAAGACGCCGTGGAAATGATGATGGCAGGAGCAGCAGCTGTTCAGGTCGGGTCTGCGGTATATGACAGGGTGGACATCTTTTCTGAAATCGGGGCAGGAATAGAAGCCTTCCTCGAGAGAAAAGGCTATTCGGATATAAAGGAAATTATAGGGCTTGCCCACGAGATGGTCTGATGCTTCCTCTTAATGCTACAATAACACAGATAACTGAAGAATCCCCTCTGGTCAGGACTTTTTTCTTTGACCACAGGTTTGAGGATATGGAGCCGGGCCAGTTTGTAATGGTCTGGGTAAGGGGCGTGGATGAGGTTCCTATGGGCCTTTCCAGAAATAATTCCATAACGGTTCAGAAGGTAGGCGAGGCGACCTCAAAGCTCTTTGAGTTAGAAGAAGGTGACTCTTTCGGGCTCAGAGGGCCTTTCGGAAAGGGCTTTACCCTCCCTGCCAGAGGCGAAAAAATCCTTCTTATAGCCGGCGGGGTCGGAGCCGCTCCCCTCTCTCCTTATGCCGAGGCAGCCTCTGCCGCAGGTGCGGAAGTGCATACCATTCTTGGGGCTCGGAGTGCCGGAGACCTGCTTTTTGAAGGGCGTTTCGAAGCTCTCGGAGAGGTCTATGTCTCGACTGATGATGGTTCAAAAGGTGTTAAAGGGTTTGTGACCGATGTCCTCAAAGGACTTGATGTTGCAGCTTATGACCGAATTGCAGTCTGCGGCCCTGAAATAATGATGGCTTCGGTGTTCAGGCTCCTTGAAGAGAGGAAGGTTCTGGAAAAGACAGAGTTCAGCCTCCACCGATATTTTAAATGTGGTATCGGCGTCTGCGGAGCATGCTGCATAGATCTGTCTGGACTCCGGGTCTGCAAGGACGGACCTGTGTTTTCCGGGGTTCAGCTCCTTGGTTCGGAGCTCGGGAAATATTCACGGGATGCCAGTGGGCGAAGAGTTAAAATTTAAGTTTCGATATATCCTTTTAAAAAATAAAAGAGAGCAGGTAAACAGCTCCGTGAAAACAGTATGAGGAAGGCAAAACTATGATTGGAAGGTTCAGGTCAGGAGATAACGTTTTTTATGGAGAAATCGAAGACGGACGGGTGTATCCCAATGGAGGGGTCTCGGCCGGGACATTCGAACTTTCGGAACTTCGGGTTTTACCTCCTTCTTTTCCCTCTAAAATCGTCTGTGTCGGCCTGAACTATAAGGACCATGCCGAAGAACTTTCCATGGAAGTCCCTGAAAACCCTATTCTCTTTTTAAAGCCTCCATCTGCTGTTATAGGGCACGGAGACAAGATCATTTACCCTCCCTCCAGTTCTCGGGTGGACTACGAAGCCGAACTTGCAGTCGTGATTGGAAAACGCTGCAAAAACATTTCCGCCGAAAAGGCTGAGGACGTGATCGCAGGTTATAGCTGTTTTAATGATGTGACTGCCCGTGATCTCCAGCAAAAGGACGGGCAGTGGACAAGGGCAAAGAGTTTTGATACCTTTGCGGCATTCGGGCCTTATATTGTCTCTACGGACGAAATTGATGTTTCTGACCTGAAGATCTCCTGCAGGGTAAATGGGGAAACCAGACAGGAGTCGAGCACCTCAAACCTTATTTTTGACATTCCTTTTCTTATCGAATTCATCACCGAAATTATGACCCTGGAAGTTGGGGATGTAATTGCTACCGGGACACCCCCTGGAGTTGGAGAACTGCAGAGAGGGGATACCGTGGAAGTCACGATCCAGGGAATCGGAACACTTAGAAACGAGGTTGTTTGATGTTGCTTGAGCATATTGGAACTGAACTTGACCTTACGGAGCGCCACCTGATCGTGCTCAAAAAGGTAATTGAAGAAGGTCCCATAGGAATCCTTAAACTTGCAGAAGTTACCGGGATGCAGAACCATAAGGTGCGCTATTCCCTCAGAGTCCTTGAGCAGGCAAATCTTATCAAGCCTTCAGCTCAGGGGGCTGTGCCGGGGGATGCTGTTCCTAAATTCCTGCAGGACTTTGAGCGGGACCTGAGCAAAATCAATGAGAGAGTGTCCCGCATCCGGGAGATTGAAGCTTCCATCCCGAAGTAAAGGTTCTCGCAGTAAAGGTTCTCGCAGTAAAGGTTCTCGCAGTAAAGGTTCTCGCAGTAAAGGTTCTCGCAGTAAAGGTTCTGGCTTTGAAAAGCCCTTTCGGAATATGCTTTTTTTCTACAGGGTCTTTTCTCTGGGCTGACAGGCTTCGGTGACTTTTTATAATGCTATTTACATGTTTTTTCCTCAATCCTCGGATTCAGCGAAACTTATGGATCTATCTTCTTTGCGGGTTTATCCTTTCAGTTGAACCTGCGGGGTATTCTCATCCCATCCGGCTGAGATTAGATTCATGTTCATTCACCTAATCCAGACTTAATTCATGTTCATTCACTCAATCCAGATTTAATTCGTGTTTATTCGCTCAATTAAGATTAAAATCATATTTACTCGACAGATCACGATTTAATCCATGTTTATTTCAGGAGAAACTCCTATGACTTTAAGTCCTGAAGATCTTAAAACAATAGAAAAATACGCTCTTCAAAATGCTGTAAAATACGAAAAAGCACCCCAGCCCAAAGCTGTAATGGGCAAGGTAATGGGGGAGTGTCCTCAGTTGAGGGCCGATCCGGGCGCCGTCTCTGCGGCACTTGAAGCCATTGTTTCCGAAATCGCTAAAGGAAACCCCGAAGCCTGGGAAGCCCGACTGTCGGAAATCGCCCCCGAGCTAATAGAAGCCCTGAGTGTAAAGAAGGAACCTGACAAGGGTTTAAAACCCCTCGAAGGAGCAGAGCCCGGAAAAGTCGTAATGCGTTTTGCCCCGAACCCCAACGGGCCCGGAACCCTTGGCAGTGCAAGGGGTATGGTTGTCAATTCCGAGTACGTAAAGATGTATAAAGGCAAGTTTGTCCTGCGTTTCGACGACACCGATCCTGATATTAAGCGTCCGATGCTTGAAGCCTATGACTGGTATCTGGACGACTTCAAATGGCTCGGGGTCGTGCCTGACCGGGTTGTCTACGCCTCGGACCATTTCCCTATCTATTACGCTTATGCAAGAAAACTGATTGAGATGGGCAAAGCCTATGTCTGTTTCTGTAAAGGGGGAGACTTCAAACAGTTAAAGGATGCCAAGCAGGCCTGCCCGCACAGGGACACGAACCCTGAAGAAAACCTCATGCACTGGGATAAAATGCTTGCCGGGGAATATGAGGACCAGCAGGCGGTGCTCCGGATCAAGACCGATATCGAACATAAGGACCCTGCGCTGAGGGACTGGGGAGCATTCAGGATTAGAAAGATGTCCCACCCCCGCCCTGAGATCGGGAACAAATACGTTGTCTGGCCCCTCCTGGACTTTGCGGGCGCTATCGAGGATCATGAGCTCGGCATGACCCACATTATCCGGGGTAAAGACCTTATAGACAGCGAAAAGCGGCAGGGCTACATCTACAAATACTTCGGCTGGACCTACCCGAAAACAACTCACTGGGGCAGGGTCAAGATCCACGAGTTCGGGAAGTTCAGCACGAGCACCCTCCGAAAAGCCATTGAAGCCGGCGAGTACAGCGGCTGGGACGACCCCCGGCTGCCCACGATAAGAGCAATCAGGCGCCGCGGAATACAGGCTGAAGCCCTTAAGAAGTTCATGATTGAAATGGGAGTCGGGATGACCGATGTGAGTATAAGTATGGAGTCCCTCTATGCCGAAAACCGCAAAATCGTGGACCCCATTGCAAACAGGTATTTCTTTGTCTGGGCTCCGGTAGAACTTGAAATTGCAGATATGGAGCCTACGGTTGCAAAACTTCCTCTCCACCCCACTGACCATTCCAGAGGTGTAAGGGAAATCGCCGTGGGAAACAAGGTGCTTGTCTGTGCCGAGGATGTCGAAAAACTGGAAGTTGGCTCCGTCATCCGCTTAAAAGATTTCTGCAATATCGAAATCATTTCCCTTTCCCCGCTTCAGGCAAAGCGCTCTGATGTCTCTCTCGAAGCCCTTAAAAAAGCAAAAGCAAAGATCATCCACTGGGCACCTGTTGACGGAATCCCTGTGAAAGTGCGTGGACCGGAGGGTGATATCGAAGGAATCGGAGAAAAAGGAATCACTGGAGAACTTGACAAAATCGTACAGTTTGAACGTTTCGGCTTCTGCAGAATTGATTCCGTAAGCGAAGAAAAAGTTGTGGCTTATTTTGCACACAAATGATTTAGGGAAAATTTGCCTTCAATAATTAAGGGTAAATTTTATCCGCAAATAATTAAGGGTAAGAAGAGGGGCAGAAATAAGACAAAAAAGCTGTCCCTTCCGTTTCCTCCTCTTTTTTCGATTTCAAATTAGTTTTATCTTTTCCGCTTCAGGATATAAGCCACTCCTGTTGCCAGAACCGCAAGTCCCAGACCCGGCCCGGGGGCTCCTTTTTCTTCCTCAGTCTCGGTTTCGGGAGTTTCTTCTCCTTCAACTGCAGTTTCGTTTGCTTCTTCCGTTACTTCTTCAAGAGGGGTTTCTGTCTCATTTCCTGCTCCTTCCCTGTCTGCCAGGCCCTGCTCGTAAGCTTCAGCATCAAGCTTGTTTTCGAGGGCTGTGACCGCAGCCTGGATTTTGGGGTAAAGCGGGGATTTATCGGTTCCGCCTCCGCTTACCTCATATGAGGCATCGCATATCCCATTGCTGTTTCCATCCACACAGGTCTCACTGTAGCCGGTGCCTTCAAGGTCTGCCCAGAAATTTCCGCCGATATATGGACCCCGGATAAGATTACTTTTGGTTGAGAGGGTACTCTGCCAGTTGTTATCTGCGTTTACGGTGTTTTCCTCTACATTTTCGGCGTTTTTGAAGTAGTTATTATAAATGATGTTCTTTCTGCTCTCTTTAAGGGAGATTCCGTACTCGTAGTTGTAAGCTATGAGGTTGTCCTGGATTGTGTTTGAGTCCGAGCCTTCGAGCCTTATCCCTACTTCGTTCAGGGTCATGGTGTTGCCGTTTATGTTATTGGTCCCTGCATTCTGCAGCAGAATCCCGTATTCCGAGTTTTTTTCCAGGTTGTTGTTGATATAGCAGTTATTGACTTCTGTCAGCAAAATTCCGGCTTTATTCGAATCCTCAACCCCGAAGCCGCTGAAAGTTACCCTGTCCGCAGTTATCTCTACGGCACTTTCTGCAGGGTCCGCTGCCTTTACAATCGTATCCTCAGGATTTCGCGAGTCCGACCAGATCTTGACCTGCTTGTTGATTTTGAGGTTTTCATTATAAGTCCCCTGGCTCACAAAAATAGTATCTCCGTCGTTTGCGGCGTCAACTGCAGCCTGTATTGTGGTATAACCCCCTTCTGCTTCAGGGTCCACGTTCAGGTTTGCTGCGGAAACGGCAGAGCATGTGCATACGACTGCCAGGATAAATGCTACTGAGACGATTTTCAATGCCTGTAAATGCCTTTCTTTTATTCTTTCCATCTTTAGTTTCCCCCTTTACTCTTCCTTTTCTTTTGGTTTTTTTCATTCGGTTATATCTATTTAGAAACCGCTAAACTTCTCTTTTTCGAATTTAGCCTCTTTTTCAGGAACGGATTTTATCAGGTTTTCGGGAATGAATCCTTTTTGTTTTTTCAGAGATAATTCTTGCAATATTTTGTCAGGAAAAGAATTTTGTCCTGAAAAGATATATTTTTTGAATCACAATTTCTGAACAATTGTTCTTGAAAAGTAAGATCTAAAAGCTTGCAGGAGTAAAATTTGTCTAAAACAACCGTCGTATAAAGGCCCGTAGTTTCAAATGCCTGCAGGCACAAAATAAAACCTAAAACCATAAACCTAAAACCCTTATATCTGAATCGTTTTATTATCGTCTCGAATGGAGGCTTAAAATGGATGAAAAAATTGCGCCCCAACTTGAAGAGCTAACCAGGGCGCTTGGAGATCTTGAAAAAACCGGCATCCGGGCAGAATTCGATAAACTTCTTGCTTATCGTGTTCCTCCGGAGCTTGCAAAGGAGAGTATCCTCCGAAAGTTTGGGGGAAAAAGAAAAGTCCTGAAGGTAAAAGACCTTTCAGCTTCCCTTAAGAATTTTGAAATAACCGGCAGGATCCTTGACATAGGGGAAAAGGCAATCCGCCCTCAGGAAGGGGATCAGGAAGGACCTTCCAGGCTGTACACCGGGGTTCTCGCAGATGAAACTGGTTCGGTCATGTTTTCCTCCTGGAAAGAGCTGCCAGGCTCAGTCGGAGATGTTATCAATATCAGGAACGCCTATACTCGCCTCTGGCAGAACAGGATAAGGCTTTCTATAGGGGAGCAGTCTCTGGTATCTCTGGTTTCTGACTCTTCCCTCCCTCAGCTTTCCGAACTTTCCGAAAGCCCTGCAAAAAAACTGGCCGATATTGGTGCTGCGGATTTCTCCGTAAGTACCGTAGCCTGCGTACTTCAGCTTTCTCACAGGGAAGTCCTGGTTAGGGGCAAACAGTCTAAGGTGATTTCCGGTGTGCTTGCAGACGAGACCGCCAGATTGCCTTTCACCGCCTGGGTCGAACTTCCGGGCATTGACATCGGAAGCATAATCCGGGTCGAAGGAGCCCAGATCCGCATGTTCAGGGGAATGCCTTCGATCAATCTCCTAAACAGCACCAGGATCTCTCCGGTCGGGCCGGAAGATGCCGAAAAACTTGCTTTTACTTTCGAGTCCGTAGCAAAAAATCCTGTTCCCCTGAAAATCGAGGAAATCGCCTCAAGAGACAGCATGTTCGATGTAGCTGCTGCAGGCAATATTGTTTCGGTCAGGCCCGGATCGGGGATAATTACCCGCTGCCCCGAATGCAGCCGTGTGGTTCAGAAAGGAAACTGCAGGGTGCACGGCAAGGTAGAAGGCATAAGGGACATGCGGATTAAGGCTGTGCTGGATGACGGTACAGGGGCAATGTCCGTTATGTTTCCGAGGGAGCTTGCCGAAACCATCTACGGGAAAACCCTTGAGGAAGCTGAACAGATGATGTTCTCTGATATTTCCAAAGATGTGGTTTATGAAGACCTGAGAAGGTTCCTTACCGGGCGCTACCTGGCAGTGCGCGGGAATGCTTCAAAGGGAGAGTATGGGATTTCTTTTGTTGCGGAAAGCGCCTGGGTGCCTGAAGATGACCTTGCTGTCAGGGCAGTTGAACTGCTGCACAGGCTCGGGCAGGACAAAGAAGATTCCAGCTCCGAGGGAGGGGTAAGTCTTGCTTAAGAGGGAAATTGCAAAGAGGGTTTTTGCAAAGGAATTCGAAGCCTGCAGGGAGCTTGAGAAATCCGCAAGGTCTGCGTCCGAGCCTCCTGATTCGAAATCCCCCAACCTGCTCATCAGCCCTCTGGGGCTCATTCTCAACCGGGTCTTTGTCGTAGGGGTGCTTACCGAACTTGACAGCATAGGCAGTACGCAAAATGAAATGTGGAAAGCCCGGATAGTTGACCCTACAGGCGCTTTTACGGTATATGCAGGGCAGTACCAGCCTGATGCATCAATTTTCTTTTCAACGGTCCGGGTTCCTGCTTTCATAGCCCTTACCGGAAAAGCCAGAATTTACGAACCCGAACCTGGCTCGGTTTTTATCTCAATCCGGGCAGAAGAGGCAAACGTCGTGGACGAAGAGATTCGCAACAGATGGGTTGTGGATACTGCGGAACAGACCGTTGACCGGCTGGAGACTTTTTCGGAGGCTCTTGCAAGCGGATACCGCGGAGAGACCCTCAGGGAATACCTGCTTGAGAGGGGAGTTTCCGAAGAGCTCTCGGAAGGGATTTCCATTGCCCTTGAAAGAGACCGCTTCCCCCGGGAATTTGCAAAACAGCTCAGGATTTCCATCCGGGAAGGACTTAAAGCTCTTGATTTTGAAGCCGAAGACACAACAGGAGCCGTCGACCAGAAGGAGTTCGTCCTTGAGCTTCTCAGGGAAATGGGCGGAGGCAAGGGGGTTGATTACGCTGCTTTTGTGGACACTGCAGTCTCAAAAGGCATCCCTGAAGAGGTGGTGGAAGAAGTTGTCCGTTCCCTTCTTGAAGGAGGACAGTGTTACGAGCCCAGGATCGGGATCATAAGGCTTGTAGGTTAACCCGACGGAGCAGGACTTTAACGCCCACAAATGAGGAAATTTGCCGCCAAAAACATGTGATAATGCTTAAGTGTGATTAAGTTGATTGGTATCCTTTGTTAAAATTTAGCATCTCATGTTTATCGTATTTATCTGGAGAAATTGACATGAAAGTATTGGTCAGCGACTCACTCTCCAATGAAGGTTTGGAGATTCTAAAAGAGCACTTTAATGTTGACGTCAACACCGGCCTCTCCGAAGATGAGCTGGTGGAAAAGATCGGGGCATACGATGCCCTCGTAATACGCAGTGGGACCCAGGTTACTCAGAGGGTAATCGAGGCTGCTGACAACCTGAAGATTGTCGGAAGGGCAGGAGTCGGAGTCGACAACGTCGATGTGGATGCAGCCACAAAGAAAGGAATCATTGTGGCCAACGCTCCCGAAGGGAATATGATTTCGGCAGCAGAGCACACAATTGGCATGATGATGGCTATGTCCAGGAATATCCCTCAGGCTAACGCTTCCCTGAAATCCAGGGAATGGAAGCGCAACAAGTTCATGGGTGTTGAGGTTAAGGGCAAGACTCTGGGAGTTATAGGGCTCGGAAGAATCGGGTCTGAAGTTGCAAAGAGGGCTTCAGGGCTTGAGATGAACCTTATGGGATATGACCCTTTCATTTCCGAGAAGCGGGCTATGGAACTCGGAGTCAAGCTGGCTACGGTTAACGAGATCGCAAAAGAAGCCGACTACATCACTGTGCACACCCCTCTTATCAAGGAGACCAGGAATATCCTCGATGATGAGCAGTTTGATCTCATGAAGCCGGGAGTCAGGGTTCTCAACTGTGCACGCGGCGGTATTATCAATGAAGCGGCCCTGGTAAGAGCCCTTGAAAGCGGGAAGGTAGGCGGGGCAGCCCTGGACGTATTTGTCGAAGAGCCTCCTTTTGGCAGCCCTCTTCTTAACTTTGACAATGTTATCGTAACTCCTCACCTCGGAGCCTCCACCCAGGAAGCTCAGGTTAATGTTGCAATCGATATCGCCAAAGAAGTTGTTTCCGTCCTTACCGGCGGGCTTGCAAAGAATGCAATCAATATCCCGTCCGTAAAACCCGAAGCTATGGCAGTCCTTGCCCCGTATATCAGGCTTGCAGAGCTTATGGGCAAAATTGCAGGGCAGCTCGTGGACGGCAACTACGAAAAGGTAGAAATCGGATACAACGGAGAGATTTCCGGAAAAGATACCAGGCCCCTTACGGTTTCCGCCCTCAAAGGATTGCTTGAAATGGCTCTCGGAGCCGGGGTAAACTATGTAAATGCCCCGACCCTTGCAAAGTCCAGACAGATCGCAGTTGTGGAAAGCAAGTCCGAATCCGCAGAAGAGTATTCTTCCACCGTCAGCATCAAGCTCTCCAGCGGAGAAACCGCAAAGCTGGTTGCAGGAACCGTTGTTGGGGATGAGCCCAAGATTGTTTCCATCGATGAGGACAGAGTAGACATCTTCCCGGCGGGCCGCATGATCTTTGCCAAGCATATTAACAAACCGAACGTTATCGGTCCCTGCTGCATGGTGCTCGGGAAAAACAACATCAACATTTCAGGCATGCAGGTCGGAAGGTCGGAAGTCGGCGACGTGACCATGATGGTCCTTAATGTGGACACCGATGTCTCTGATGCAATTCTTGACGAGGTCAGGCAGGTCCCCGGCATCCTCAATGCCAAGCTTGTGATCCTCTGATTCCGAAAAAATATCCTGCTTCGGCACGGGCTTAACGCTGATTTCTGTGCCGGAGATATTTACTTTTTCCAGGAATTCCTTATATGTGAAACGCGCCCGGGGCGGACTTATATACTATCCAGTCCTTCCAGGTGCAGTTATTTTTCGAGTATTTTTCGAGTATTTTTCGAGGTTCGTGAATGGAAGAACTTAAACGTGTAGTTTCGGCTCCTTTTAAGAAAAACCTTGTAGCTTCTCTCCCGGAAAAGGACTTTGAATTTTCCCTTGCTTTTGACCTGAAATGGTTTTCCCCGAAGATTGCTTCTGAGGTAAAGAGCCGCGCCCTCGAAACAGGCCTGCTTTCCCTTAAAGACGGTGCCCTTTTCCCCGGTTTTGAGGTTGAGAGTGTCCGGCTCCCCCATGCATATAAGCCGCCGGAGGGTTTTCTTGAACTCAAGGAGAAACCCGGAAAACCGGGGAACTCTTCTGCAGGACGTCAAAAGGAAGACATATCCTTTGAACAGATCCTTGACTTCGTTTCCGCGGACACGGGCTTGAACCGGCAGCGGCTTGTTGCCGAAATCAATTCCATGCAGGACAGGCTTTCTTATCTTGTGGACATCCGGATAGTGGCCCTAATTGTTGCAAAGAAGTTCGGATGCGATATCGAAGGGGTAATCGGGAAGGTTTCCAGGGCAGTTCTTGGTTCTTCTTATTAACCGCATTATTTGTTTTTCTAGCGGGGACCGGGAGGTTTGGATGAGAGTATGCCTGCAGGATAACTTTGTTTGGTAGGTCTCATAAATTGTTATGAACTGTTTCTATAATCGGGGGTGCCGACATCTCTGGCGTAGTTATCTCTACATATGCGCCTGTTCCGACATTATCCAGCTCTGCCATAATCTTATCCAGGTCGCCGCAGGTTGTAGCCTTCCTTATCACCCAGCCATTACAGCCAAGTGCCTCCGGCAATTTATGATATTGCCATTGTGTCAGGTCATTGTAACAGTAATCTAACTTCCTGGATAGCATCCTTTCTATCAGGTAGCCGTGATTATTCAGCACGAAAATAATAGGTTTCAAGCCATAGCGGTAAAACTGACTGACCTCCTGAGCGGTCATCTGGTGCGCCCCTTCTCCCGTTATAAGGATTACTCGCCTGTCCGGGGCAGCCAGTGCGGCCCCGAAGGAAGCCGGAGTAGCCCAGCCTATCGCACCCCAGAGCGTCTGGTTGTAGAGTCTGGCTCCTTCAGGTAAAAATACTGGCAGTAAGCCGTAGAAAGATGTGCCTGAGTCTACTATGATGATATCGTCGGGCTTAAAAAATTTCATGCAGCTCGCATACAGGTAATCAGCAGTTATCGGGCTGCCGGCATCTGCATCTGGTGTTGCGGGATGCCTGGCCGCAGGTCCCCTTATATCAGTACGCTTACGAAGTCTCCTGGCGAGTTCCTCCAGTACGTCGGACATTTTCAGATTGGTATAACCGGCATATCCGATATGTACATCGGAAGGCATGATACTGATGATGCGGGATCTGTCCAGTTTTGCCGTGAACATGCCCGTATTAACATCAAACAGAATAGTGCCTATGGCAAGTACGCAGTCGCAGGATTCCACAAACTCCCTTATCTCGGGATTTGCAAGCTGTCCCATATATAGTCCGAGATAGGAGGGATTAGTTTCGTCAAGCACTGATTTATCCATCGCCATGGTCACATAGGGCAAGCCCGAAGCATTAACAACGTCAGTGGTCAGGTCCTTGAGCCCGAAACGGTCAACAAAGATTCCCGGCATAATACAGGCTTTCTCTGCACCAGATAGCCTGTTTATAATTGTCGAGACTGCTTCTTCCAGTACTTCAGGATCGCTTTTTACAGGCACATTTGCCGGTGCCTGGGAAGATAAGATCTTTTCATGCACATGTGAGATGTTTTCATGCACATAGTCGTGAGGTATGGCAATGTAGACTGGACGGCGGTATCCCAGGGCTGCCGCAATGACGCGCTCGACTTCCTGAATGCAGTTTTCCGGGGTGAGCATTGTCTTCGCACATACTGTCGGCGTAGCCATGGTCATGAACTGATCAAACTCTCCGTTGCCGAGCGTATGATGTACTACCGCATTTCTCTCCTGAACCGGCGTTGCCGGCATTCCGACAATATGGAACACCGGATTGTGCTCCGCGTAAGAGCCTGCTATGCCGCATAGTGCGGATAGCTCCCCCACCCCAAAGGTAGTGGACAGTGCTGACATGCCATTGATACGGGCATAACCGTCGGCAGCATAAGCAGCGTTTAGCTCATTACAACAACCTATCCAGCGCAACTCTTTATCATCACAAATGGCGTTATTGATAGGAAATGCATAGTCCCCTGGCACACCGAAAATGTCCCTGATGCCCAGCTGCTTTAATCGATTCAGAAGATATTGAATAACTGTCTCAGGCATTATAGTACCACCAAAGTCATGTTTGATTGTTTCATCTTTTTGGACCGGGTCCTGTATTCATCAATCCGCAAAAATTTGATTCCTGTGCGTATCAACCCGAATTTTGATGCCGGCTATTCGAAAACATTTGCAGTCAACGTGCCCATGCCGCTGAGCCCTGATAGTGACCGCCGCACTATAAGGCGGGGGCAACCAGGCGTAAATATCCCGGGCCAATTGCGCGGTTTTCTTCGTTTTGCAGCTCGACCAATCGTCAGTTTTCCATTTTGACATTTTCAAAGCAATCCAATGTTCGTCTGGCGCTTGCTCTCAGATCGGATACTAACTCTACACGACATTGATCATTGCCCAAAATCGATCGTTACCTCAACGTTGACCGTTCCCCAATTATTATAATTCCTTTAATTATAAAAAATAGGACTAATTAAAAATAGGTGTTCTTCTTTTTCTTCTTTAATACATTCCCGGCTTTCTTAAATTGGCTTTGAAAGTCGGCCTTATCCGGTATGCTGTATGTCACTCCAGCTAGACGTGCCAGTACAATTTTAATTCGTGTAGCACTTTGAGATGTACGGGTTGATGGAGCAAGAATGAATATTTCCGGGAACTACTGCTACACATAATCTTTATGTACTAGAAATGTTATTCACATCATACCAATCCGACTAATCGCTTGATTTTTAATTTACTGCCCTGGCAGTTCTGGCGATGTTCGAACGCGATAGGGAATTTTTTCCGCGTGAGTGAGATTTCATACAAATCTTGCGGAGGAACATACATTGGGTAAAAAATCACTTGTAAAACTAACAAGAAAAACGAATCCAAGAATCGTTTCCCTGATTCTTACCCTGAAAGAGAGGGCAAATGGAGATTCTGCCCCTATCTGGAAGGATATAGCGAAACGTCTTGAGGCGCCGTCCAGAAACTATGCGGCTGTGAATATAAGCAAGATCAACAGGCATACTGCTGAAGATGACGTCCTGCTTGTCCCCGGAAAGGTCCTGGGTGCAGGGCTCCTGGATCATCCCGTTACCGTTGCGGCTGTAACATTCAGCGAATCTGCAGTTGAAAAAATTACTGAAGCCGGCGGTAAGTGCTTGAGTCTCGAAGAGATCATGGAAGCAAATCCGAAGGGGTCCGGTATCCGGATATTCCGCTGAGGTGTTGAAGATGACGGTTATCGATGCAAAAGGACTTATTCTGGGGCGTCTTGCAAGTTCGGTTGCAAAACAACTGCTTTCAGGAGACGAAAAGGTTTATATCATAAATGCCGAACAAGCCATCATTTCTGGTTCAAGGGCAGCCATCTCTAAAGAGTACCGGGAGACCCGGGAAAGGGGTGCAACGGAATTCGGGCCTTACTTCCCTAAACGTCCGGACCGTATCCTGAAGAGAACTATCCGTGGCATGCTGCCCTACAAGAGAGCAAGAGGCAGAGATGCAATGTCCAGGCTCAGAGTCTATGTAGGTGTCCCCTACGAACTTAAGGGCGCTGAAACGGTCACCATTCCGGATGCCGATATGAGGCTCCTGAGTTCCAGCAGGTATATGGAGCTTGGTGAAGTGAGCCAGAAAATGGGTTCAAAGTTCTAATGGGTGAGTCCTCATGGTCAAAGTAGTTAATTCATCTGGAAAGCACAAGACTGCAACTGCACGTGCAACAGTCATGAAAGGTACCGGTAAGGTCAGGATCAACAAAATTCCGCTCGAGCTCTACACCCCCGAGCTTGCAATGATGAAAATCTCCGAGCCTCTGTTGATCGCAGGAAACGATGTTGTTTCCGGGCTTGATATTAATGTTGATGTTCGGGGTGGCGGGATCGTTGGGCAGGCCAACGCAGTAAGAACTGCAGTTGCTCGCGGTATTGTGGAATGGACAAATGACACAACCATCAGAGACAACTTTGCAGCCTACGACCGCAATTTACTTGTAAGCGATTCCAGGCAGAAAGAAGCCAAAAACTTCGGTGGACCCGGAGCAAGATCTAAATATCAGAAATCTTACAGGTAAGGAAAAATATGATCCCAGTCCGATGTTTCTCATGTGGAAAAGTAATCTCTAACTATTGGGATGAGTACAAAAGGCGCGTCACCGACGGTGAAGGGTCTGCTGCAGTGCTGGATGATCTCGGGATCACTCGCTACTGCTGCCGCAGAATGTTCCTCAGCCACGTCGAACTTGTTGACGTGCTCTCACCGTACCAGTAAGGGACCGTAGGGTAGCTTGGTCCATCCTTCGGCGTTCGGGACGCCGGAACCTGAGTTCGAATCTCAGCGGTCCCACTTCCCTTTTTATGGGGTACTGGTTTTCAGGTGTATGTACTGACTATTAAATCTATCATGCTTCTCGATTATTGGAATTCATCGGAGCGTTTTTAAGTTTCAGGGTGATCTGTTGGTCAAGGAAAAGTATACCCGGTTCGAGCGTGCACGAATTGTAGGTGCAAGATCATTGCAGATAGCAATGGGGGCTCCTGTCCTGGTTGATGATGACGGGCGGCTGGACCCCCTGGGTGTAGCCATTGCAGAGTTGAAGGCCGGAATTATTCCTATAACGGTCAAACGTAAGAAAAGCTAAAAACGTAATGGGATACATTTCAGATGCTAAATGCGTTTTATTGTTGATTCTATATTTTATGAGGTGACTTTATGGAGGAAATTGAGCAGACAGGGCAGGAGGAAACCGGAGCACAGCCTATGCCTGAAGAAGATGTCGTGGCTGAAGCAAAACCTGCACCTGAAAAGGAAGCCGCAGTAAAGACCGGATCTATACCTTCAGAATCGGAAGACGAAGCTTCTTCTCACAAAGAGGGGTCAACATCCCTCGTATCCATTGACGAGTACCTGGCAGCAGGTGTTCACATCGGTACACAGCAGAAAACTCAGGACATGATGCGTTTCGTATACAGAGTCAGAACTGACGGGTTATACGTCCTTGATATCCAGTCCACAGACGAAAGGATCAGAGTTGCATCCAAATTGCTGTCTCACTATGACCCTTCCAGGATCCTTGTAGTATCTTCAAGGCAGTATGGGCAGCACCCTGCAAGAATGTTCTCAAGAGCACTCGGCACAAGGGCAATGCTCGGAAGGTTTATCCCGGGTTCCCTTACAAACCCTCAGATCCACGGTTTCTTTGAACCGGATGTTATTATCGTAACCGATCCGGCCGGAGATGCCCAGGTCCTGAAGGAAGCTTCAAGCATTGGGGTACCTGTTGTAGCACTCTGTGACACCAACAACCTGACCTCAAACGTAGACCTCGTAATCCCGACAAACAACAAGGGTAGAAAAGCCCTTTCTCTTGTCTACTGGTTACTTGCAAGGGAAGTCTCCAGACTCAACGACACTCTCTTCAATTACGAGTTGACTGACTTCGAAACTCCTCTCTGATTCCGGAACATTTGTCCTGCATACTGCAAGCATTTATAAAAATTGCCCATATCTTATATTATGGGTGATTGGAAATGAGACAGCCAGCAGTTGCAGGGCAGTTCTATCCTCTGCATTGTGAAAATCTGGAGAAAGAGCTTACACGATGTTTCGAAGGTCTGGAGATCAGGGAACGAGAAGTCCTTGGGGCGGTTTGCCCGCATGCCGGGTATATCTATTCCGGGAAAGTAGCTGCACATGTTTATGCAACCCTTCCTGAAGCCGATACCTATGTCCTTTTCGGTCCCAACCATACAGGGTACGGTTCTCCTATATCGGTATCCAGGGAAACATGGAAAACTCCCCTGGGAACTATTGATGTTGACCTCGAACTTGCCGACGGATTTCTCGGGAGCATCGTTGATGCGGATGAACTGGGGCATACATACGAGCACTCTATTGAAGTCCAGCTTCCTTTCCTTCAGTATCGTTTCGGACAGGGTTTTAAAATTCTTCCGATCTGCATGGGCATGCAGGATGAAGAAACGGCAGTTGAGGTAGGGAACCTTGTTGCTGACCTTGTTTCCGAAAGCGGGAAGCGTGCGGTCATCATAGCATCCAGTGATTTTACTCATTACGAAACCGCAGAGCGTGCAAAAGAGACGGATTCGGAGGTTATAGACGCTATCCTGAGGCTCGATGTCCCGGGCATGTATGACCGCCTCTATCGAAGAAATGCTTCTGTATGCGGATATGGACCTATTGCAGCAATGCTTTCAGCTTCTCAAAAACTCGGAGGGTCCAGGGCAACTCTGCTTAAATACACAAACAGTGGGGACGTTTCCGGAGATATGAGTGCAGTTGTCGGGTACGCTGCGATTATCGTGGAGTAAATTCAGTGATTGCAGAGTAAGTCTCACGACAATAAAATAAGCTCGTTTTTGATTATGCGGAAAATACCCAGTACAGAAAACACCCGGGATAAAGTTCAGGCAGGGTAAGTTTTTTTATAGATTTTTTACTTTTACATATGGTCAGCCTTCTCGAGGATAAGGTTCATTAATTTACATGCCCAAATTCACCAAAACTTGAAAATTTTTTGAGGAATAATATGATTTCGTGTTCTGCCCCCGGGAAAATCTATCTTTTCGGAGAACATGCGGTTGTTTACGGAGAAACCGCGATAGCATGTGCGGTAGAGTTGAGGACCCGGGTGCGGGCAGAGTTAAACAGCTCAATAGTTATCCGGTCACAGCTAGGGAAAACAGGGCTTGATTTTGAAAAACACCCTTATGTTTCTGCAGTTATTGAGAAAATGAGGGAGTTTACTCCCATAAACGGTGTCTTTCTGACGGTTGAATCCGATATCCCTGTGGGTTCAGGGCTCGGGTCGTCTGCTGCGGTAACGATTGCAAGTATAGGCGCTCTTAATGAGCTTTTTGGCTGCGGGCTCTCCTCTAAAGAGATTGCAAAACTGGGGCATGAAATCGAGATAAAAGTCCAGGGGGCGGCAAGCCCGACCGATACCTATGTCTCTACTTTCGGAGGGGTTGTTACCATCCCGGAGCGGAGAATGTTAAAAACTCCCGACTGCGGAATCGTGATAGGAGATACCGGAGTCTTTTCTTCTACAAAAGAGCTTGTGGCAAATGTCAGGCAGCTTCGCGAGAGTTACCCTGAACTGATAGTTCCTCTTATGGAGTCAATCGGCAAAATCTCCCGGATCGGGGAATCCCTTGTACTTTCAGGGGACTATGCTTCCATTGGCAGGCTAATGAATGTGAACCAGGGTCTGCTTGATGCGCTCGGAGTAAATATCCTTGAACTTTCAAGTTTAATCTATTCGGCAAGGGCAGCAGGAGCTTTCGGGGCAAAGATTACGGGAGCCGGAGGTGGAGGCTGCATGGTTGCCCTTACGGCCCCTCAAAAGTCCGCACAGGTAGCTGAAGCAATTGCGAGAGCAGGAGGCAAGGTCACCATAACAAGACCCACTGAACAGGGGCTGAAGGTTGAATGAGCCTGAAGTAGCTCCTTGGTTTTCCAGAGGGGGTTGCTTTTCATCCTTTAGATTTGGTTTTCATCTTTTCGCTTTAGATTATGAAGGAAATTGTGTTACCTGACTATTATTGAAAATCGTTTAAAAAAGGCATCAAGTGGTATTATGAATGCTTCAACCGAACCTGTAATCCTTAAACTCGGAGGCAGCGCCATTACCGATAAAGGCGCATACGAAGGGGTTGTGAAAGAGGCTGCCCTTCTCAGGATTGCGCGGGAAGTTTCTGGCTTCCGGGGAAAAATGATTGTCGTACACGGAGCCGGGTCTTTCGGGCATACCTATGCCAAAAAATACGGGCTTGACAGGAATTTTGACCCTGAAGGGGCAATTGTAACGCATGAATCCGTAAAGAAACTCGCTTCAAGGGTCGTGGAAGCTCTGAACGGTTTCGGGGTCCGGGCTATTGCCGTGCATCCTATGGGCTGTACTGTTTGCAGAAACGGGAGGATAGAGAGCATGTACCTTGAAAGCATAAAACTCATGCTCGAAAAAGGCTTTGTCCCTGTCCTGCACGGAGACGTTGTCATGGACCTTGAACTCGGGACCTGCATCCTTTCGGGCGACCAGATTGTTCCCTATCTGGCAAAGGAACTCGGGATCACACGGCTCGGGCTGGGCTCTGCTGAGGATGGGGTGCTTGATAAGGATGGAAAACCGGTGTCTGAGATTACCCCTGAAAACTTTGAAGAATTTCGGCAATGCATCGGGGGTTCGGGGAGTACGGATGTTACGGGCGGAATGCTCGGGAAGGTTCTGGAACTCCTGGAACTTAGCAAAAATTCTAGTATCACTTCCTATATATTCAATGCAGGAAAAGCGGATAACATTCGCAGGTTCTTAAATGGGGAATCCATAGGGACCAGGATCAGTCCGGATAAAAGGGTATGAAGCATGATCAATACTACCTCAAGGCGAAAGATAGAACACCTGAAGCTCTGTGCGGAAAGCCCGGTTGAATCCAGGGGAGTCAGTGCAGGTTTTGAGGATGTGACCCTGATTCACAGGGCGCTTCCCGAATTAAACATGGATGAGCTCGACCTTTCTGTGGACTTCCTTGGAAAAGGGATGCAAGCCCCCTTTTTGATTGCATCCATTACAGGAGGGCACCCTGATACCATCCCTGTAAATGCCGCACTTGCGGCTGCAGCTGAAGAGCTGGGAGTTGGAATCGGTGTTGGCAGCCAGAGAGCTGCAATCGATGACCCCGCCCAGGAAGATTCTTTCAGGGTTGTCAGGGATGAGGCTCCGAATGCTTTTGTCTATGGAAATGTCGGGGCTGCCCAGATCCGTCAGTACGGGGTTGAAGGGGTAGAAAAACTCATTGAAATGATCGATGCCGATGCCCTTGCCATTCACCTGAATTTTTTACAGGAAGCCATACAGCCCGAAGGGGACAGGGATGCTACCGGCTGCCTGGATATGATTACTGAAATATGTTCTATGGTCAGAATACCCGTGATTGCAAAAGAAACGGGGGCAGGCATTTCCAGAGAAGATGCTCTTCTCCTTCAGAAAGCCGGAGTCTCTGCAATTGATGTCGGAGGCGCAGGGGGCACAAGCTGGGCAGGAGTTGAAGTCTACAGGGCAAAAGAAAGAAGCGACTCAGGCTCTGAACGCCTCGGGGAACTTTTCTGGGACTTTGGAATTCCTACTGTTGCAAGCTTAATAGAATCCAGAGTTTCCCTTCCGATAATAGCAACAGGTGGGGTCAGGACAGGGTTTGATATTGCGAAATCCATCGCTCTCGGAGCCAATGCGGCGAGCGCAGCCCTGCCCTTTGTGAGGCCTTCCCTTGAAGGAAAAGAATCGGTTGTCAGCGTCCTCTCCCGCATGCTGGATGAGTTCAGGACTGCAATGTTTCTTTGTGGCTGTGCAAACATCCGGGCTCTGCGTAATGCCCCTGTTGTTGTCACAGGATGGACACTCGAATATCTTGAGCAGCGCGGTTTTAACATAAAAGACTATTCTCTGCCCAAAAATGCGCTTTAATCAAAGGAAGAGAGATTTTAATTATTCCTTCATCTCCTCCTTCTATGTTTCAAGTACCTGCATAACCCTTTACAGATTTATTCGATTACAGATTTATTGATTACAGATTTATTGATTACAGATTTATTCGATTACAGATTTATTCGATTACAGATTTATTCGATTACAGATTTATTCGATTACAGATTTATTCGATTACAGATTTATTCGATTACAGATTTATTCGATTACAGATTTATTCCATGACAATGTTTATACGTAGGACGGAAGTAATGTCTCGAAAGAAAATAGTTAACGCTCGTAAATATTAATCTGAAAAATAGTTATCTCTCTGAATTCTTTATTAGGGAAAAAGTAGTTATCCTTGTTTCCCTTTAGGTATGCCGGAAGAGTAAAAGAATGCCGTTTATTAAGACTGCATGGGAATCCCGGAAGTTTTCCTGATTTCATCTTAAACACTGGAAGCAGTTTAAGGGACATCGGAAGCAGTCCAACCGAAATTTACAGGGTCGAGTATTGCGGTAGGTTCTTTACAGAGCAAATCCAGTTCGTAAAAGATGTACGTAAAAAACTGGCAGAGTAGCTGTTAGTTCAATGTAACCCTGAAGTCAAGAGTTAATTCCCCTTGATAATTCACCCTTCAAACTCATCAACTCATGACCAATTCCGAGAATTGGCTCTTCGAAATCTTGATTTAAGAAATCAACTTCTTTAAATCATTCATTTAAGTCTTTATGGAATTATTGAAGTAAAAGTCACTTATCAAATTCATTAAACCAGGAATTGTTCGTAAGATCGACTGGTATAAGGGATCAATCATAAAAAAGTCATTAAGGCAGGTATTGAAGTGATTTCCATATTGAATCAATTGAAATATGGAAATTCCTGAAGATATGGAAATTCCTGAAGATATGGAAATTCCTGAAGATATGGAAATTCCTGAAAATATGGAAATTCCTGAAGATATGGAAATTCCTGAAAATATGGAAATTCCTGAAAATATGGAAATTCCTGAAAATATGGAAAATAAGCTATTGAAATATTAAAAGTATCATTGAAGGCAAATTACTGGAATCTGAAAAATAGGTAACCGGAATATAGGAAATAGGTTAGTAAAGTCATTTCACGGCAAAAGCTTACCCTTAATCTGGAATATGTTTGGAGTCAGGCTTTTTGAGAAATAGTTGTGACTGAGGAAGGATACTGAAAGTGCCTGTAGGTCAAGCCCGGATCTGGAATTCTCTCAATGGACGGAAAGCCCTGCTAAATTCTGTATTATATGAGAACAGGATCAGAGGTAGTTTCCGGAAGTCTTGCAGGTTGTAATATTTGTATACTGAAACAAATATATATTTAAAGTTGTATTCTTCTTTCAGGAACTGCAACCTGGTGCATTTTCATCCCAGAGAGGATTTCTTAAAGGGTATAAGAAGTAGCTTTTAGAAGTGACTTTTCTAAAGAAGATGATTCTATACTTCTCCATTATCCCGTTTACATTCATGGTCATTGATTTCATACCGTCTCCCGATTTGGTTTTAGGGTTTCGGTTTCCCAAGGATAGAATATTTAACAAGTAAAACACGAGGTTAAAAATATGACTGAAATAGGTATTGTTGCAGTCGGCGGTTACAATGAAATGGGCCGCAATATGACTGCAGTTATTATAGGTGAAGATATTGTCATTCTGGATATGGGGCTCAGGCTCGACAGGGTCCAAATTCATGAAGATGTTGAAATCGACAAGATGCACTCTCTTGAACTGATCGAGATGGGGGCAATTCCTGATGATACTATTATGAAAGAAATTAACGGGACCGTCAGGGCAATTGTATGTACCCACGGACACCTTGACCACATAGGCGCAATCCCGAAGCTTGCCCACAGGTACAATGCTCCCATACTTGCCACCCCCTATACCGCTGCGATTATCAAACAGCAGATAGAGTCCGAGCGCAAGTTTGAGGTCTGTAACAGGGTTATTCCTTTGCAGGCAGGCGGGACCTACCAGGTTACTGAAGACATTTCCATAGAATTCATCCGGGTCCAGCACAGTATTATCGACTGTGTACTTGCAGCCGTGCACACTCCCGCAGGAGCGATCCTTTATGCCTGCGACTTCAAGCTCGACAGGACTCCGACAATGGGTGAGGCTCCTGACTTTGAGCGCTTCAAATCCCTCGGAAAGGAAGGGGTTATTGCAATGATCACCGAAAGCACGAACGCCGGGCGCTCAGGAAAGACCCCCTCGGAACAGATTGCAAAGGATATGGTCAGGGATGTACTGCTCGGAACAGAAGAGTCCGATGTCGGGATGATCATTACGACCTTTGCCTCTCATATTTCCAGGCTCAAAGCGATTATCGAGGCTGCTGAAGAAATGGGCAGAATTCCGGTGCTTATGGGACGCTCAATGGAACGTTACGTGGGTGCTGCCAGGGATCTGGGCTACCTTGAACTCCCCTCCAATGTGGAGATTTACGGCATGAGAAAAGATATAGACAGGGCGTTCAAGCGCATCATGCAGGACGGCAAGAACAAGTATCTGCCTATTGTTACGGGACACCAGGGAGAGCCGGGCTCCATCCTCGTGCGGGTTGCAAACGGGGAGACGCCTTACACAATCGAACCCGGGGACAGGATCATTTTCTCTGCAAACGTAATCCCGAGCCCGATGACTCAGGCAAACCGCTATGCTCTTGAGACCAAGCTTAAGATGAAGGGCGGTCGGATCTATGACAACGTTCACGTGTCAGGGCATGCATACAGGGAAGACCACTGGGAGCTTCTGCGCATGGTGAATCCCGAACATGTAATTCCTGCCCATGGGGATATGGAAATGCACGGGCACTACATCGAGATGGCGGAAGACGCGGGTTATGTCCTCGGAGATACTGTCCACCTTCTCAGAAACGGCGAAGTGTTATATATAGAAGAGTAACTCTATAATGAAAAACCCCCGTACTCTCGTGATGCCTATGATGCTTATTGATGAGATCAAAAAAAGAAGTTCCCATGTTGATGCTGCGATTGACGAATTGCTTCCAGTAGTCCATCCCGAGGAGCTGTACAAAGCTTCCCGTTATCTCGTGGACGCCGGCGGAAAGCGCCTTCGTCCGGCAGTCCTTATCCTGGCAGCAGAGGCTGTCGGCTCCGATCTCAAATCCGTTTTGCCTGCAGCCGTGGCGGTAGAGCTTGTACATAATTTCACCCTTATCCATGATGATATTATGGATAAGGACGACATCCGCAGGGGAATGCCCGCAGTCCATGTTAAATGGGGTGAAGCCGGAGCTATCCTTGCCGGAGATACCCTCTACTCCAAAGCTTTCGAGATCCTGTCAAAGGTTGAAAATGACCCTGCAAGGATTTTAAAATGTATGGATGTCCTCTCAAAGACCTGTACCGAAATCTGCGAAGGCCAGTGGCTTGATATGGACTTCGAAAAAAGGGGCAGGGTCACGGAACTCGAGTATATTGAGATGGTGGAAAAGAAGACTTCCGTCCTTTATGCAGCCGCAGCCAAGATCGGAGCTCTTCTCGGAGGAGCCTCGGATGAGGTTGCCGAAGCCCTATCCGAATATGGGCGCCTTATAGGAATCGGTTTCCAGATGTACGACGACGTCCTTGATATGATAACTCCCGAAGAAGTGCTCGGAAAGGTTAGAGGCAGCGACCTAATGGAAGGAAAGTATACCCTCATTGTCATTGACGCTTTCGACAAAGGCGTAAAACTGGACCTCTTCGGAAAAGGAGAAGCCACCCTCGAAGAAACCGAAGCTGCCGTCCTGACTCTGACCGAATGCGGGTCCATCGATTACGTGAAAAATCTTGCAATCTCATACATCAATCAGGGAAAAGCAAAACTGGATGTCCTCAGAGACTGTCCTGAAAAAACCCTTCTCCTCCAGATTGCCGATTATATGATTGCAAGGGAATACTGAAGTTTCAAAGATTTATTTTTCTCGAAGGGTTGCGGCAGATCCTGCTGCAATTCGAATCTCTTTTTTTGGATTTTCGATTTTTTTTGGATTTTCGATTTTTTTTGGATTTTCGATTTTTTTTTGAATTTTTGATTTCTGGTTTTTGAGAATTATTGCAGCAGGGCAAATTCGTATAAATAATTCATCTTAGTCCCGATGCATCCCGATGCATCCTGCAATGAGCTGGGCGGGATTAGCAGCTCCGCTCCTTAAAGTTACTTTAAAAAAAAGTATTGGAGGCAGGATCACGTCCTGCCGGGGTTTTAAATTTTTTATTTTGTTTTTCTCATTTCCATCGTGCTCTGCGCAGCTACAAGCCTTGCGATCGGGACTCTGTAGGGGGAGCAGCTCACATAATCAATACCTATCTCATGAGCGAAGGCGATGGATCTCGGCTCCCCGCCGTGTTCTCCACAGATCCCCATCTTGAGTTTGGGTTTGACAGAGCGTCCCTTCTGTATACCGATCTTCATGAGCTCGCCAACGCCTTCCTGATCCAGAACTGCGAAGGGGTCGTGTTCAAGGATGCCTGCCTTCTGGTAGATGGGCACGAATTTGGATACGTCGTCCCTGCTGAACCCGAAGGTTGTCTGGGTCAGGTCATTTGTCCCGAAGGAGAAAAAGTCAGCTTCCCGTGCGATCTGGTCTGCGACGATTGTAGCTCTGGGCAGTTCGATCATAGTTCCTACCTTGTAGTCGATCTTCATGCCTTTTTCATTCATTACTGTCTCTGCCGTCTTGCAGACTTCCTCTTTGGTGAGGGAGAGCTCTTTTACAAGGCCCACGAGCGGAATCATGATTTCAGGGACTACTTCCAGTCCTTCGGCTGTAAGTTCACAGGCAGCCTCCATGATTGCACGAACCTGCATGTTGTAGATCTCAGGGTAAGTGATCCCGAGCCTGCAGCCCCTGTGCCCGAGCATGGGGTTGAGTTCCTTAAGGGAAACTACACGCTGGATAACTTTCTTAACGTCCTCGATCTTTCCGCAGTCTCCGGAGGTTTCAAGTTCCCTGAGCTTCTCATCGAGTTCTTCTTTATCCGGAAGGAACTCGTGCAGAGGTGGGTCAAGGAGCCTTATGGTTACAGGCAGGCCTTCCATGCTACGGAAGATTCCGAGGAAGTCTTCTTTCTGCATGGGGAGCAGTCTCTTCAGGGCTTTTTTCCTGGACTTTTCGTCTTCGGCCATGATCATTTCCCTTACTGCAGGGATCCTGTCTTCTCCGAAGAACATGTGCTCTGTCCTGCAAAGCCCTATACCTTCTGCCCCGAGTTCGCGGGCAAGGGCAGCATCAGCCGGGTTGTCGGCATTTGTCCTTACTCCGAGAGTTCTGATCTCGTCAGCCCAGGTAAGGAGCTTTTTAAGGTCCTCATTTATCTCGGCGTCAATCAGGTCTGTTTTCCCGAGAATGACGCTTCCGATACTTCCATCAATCGTGATATAGTCGTGCTCTTTGATGGTGAAGCCGTTTACCATGAAGAGTAAGCTCTTAATATCTATTGAAATTTCTCCGCAGCCAACGACGCAGGGCTTACCCATGCCCCTTCCAACGACTGCTGCATGAGAAGTCATCCCTCCGCGCACGGTAAGGACTCCCTGTGCTGCAGCCATGCCTCCTATATCTTCAGGAGATGTCTCGGTGCGGACAAGAATTGTCTTTTCGCCTATTTCTGCCATCTCTTCAGCAGCTTCGGCAGTAAAGACTACCTTTCCGACAGCCGCTCCGGGGGACGCGGGAAGCCCTGTTGCAATTATTTCAAGTTTTGCTTCAGGGTCGATTCTCGGGTGCAGAAGCAGGTCGATATGTTCGGCGTTAACTCTGTTTACGGCAGTTTCCTTGTCTATGAGCCCTTCTTCGACCATGTCGGTTGCGATCTTAACGGCTGCAGCAGCTGTGCGCTTTCCGGTCCTGGTCTGAAGCATGTAGAGTTTTCCTTCCTGAATGGTAAACTCAATGTCCTGCATATCCTTGAAGTGGGCTTCAAGTTTCTGGCAGATATCCACAAGCTGAGCATAAGCTTCCGGGATTTTGTCTCCGAGAGTATCAATATAGTCCGGGGTCCTTATCCCTGCAACCACATCTTCGCCCTGGGCATTGATGAGGTATTCTCCGAAGAACTTCTTTTCACCTGTAGACGGGTTCCTGGTAAAAGCAACGCCCGTACCTGAGGTATTTCCTCTGTTCCCGTAGACCATGGTCTGCACATTAACAGCTGTGCCCCAGCTATCATCAATATTGTTAAGCTTCCTGTAGGTAATGGCTCTCTGGTTATTCCATGAATCAAAAACAGCGTCAATTGCCATCTGAAGTTGAACTTTAGGGTCCTGAGGAAACTCAAATCCTTTTTCGAGTTTGATTACTTCCTTAAATCTCTCTGCCAAGTCTTTTAATGCTTTTGAATTGAGGTCAGTATCGGATTTTACTCCCAGTTCCTTTTTCTTGTCCTCAATCAAGGAATCGAATTTTCTGAATTCAACCCCAAGCACCACGTCCCCAAACATGGCAATAAATCTTCGGTAGCAGTCGTAAGCGAATCTTTCGTCATTGACTTTATTTGCGAGCCCGATAACGGATTTATCCGTTAGTCCAAGATTCAGAACTGTGTCCATCATTCCCGGCATGGACACCCTGGCTCCGGATCTTACTGAGACCAGCAACGGATCTTCGGGATCCCCCAGCTTTTTGCCGTTTAAGGCTTCTAGCTTATCGATTGCTTCTTTTACCTGGCTGAGCACTTCTTCCGAATATTTTTTCTCCTTTAGATAAAGTACACAGACTTCGGTTGTTATCGTAAAACCTGGTGGTACGGGAACTCCAAGATTTGCCATCTCGGCAAGGTTTGCACCCTTACCTCCAAGCAGGTCTTTCATACTACTTTTGCCATCAGTTACATCCTTTCCAAAAAAATATACGAACTTGGACAATGATTCTCCTCCCTGGAACGAGATCATTAATCGGAGTTAGAGTCTGGATATTCCCCAGACCTATGGTCTGGTTGTTGCCAACAATGTCCATTTAATATATAAGCTTGTGGATTCCCCCCTCCTGTATTTTATACTTTACTGTATTAACTTAATTGAATTTAACGTATAATATAGGTCTTGCGATATCTTTATATATAATAAGCGTAGACTACATATGCTTTTCAGTCTATGATATATATTCTTATTGGGACTGACGGTTAAATCCACTCGAAGCCGGGGTATTCTGCCCTGCGCATAGAGGCATAACTATTCGTGGCTGATATGAAACGACTCGGTACCGTGCTGCACAGGTCAGGTAATAGAAACCTGATAATTAGAGGGGATGAGGTAAGACCCGATAACGTCTCAGGCAGTCTTCCTAAGTTAAATTCGATTGTTGTTGACAAGGCCCTGAACCGGATTGGTACAATTGCCAGTGTCTTTGGACCTGTGAACCATCCATATTTTTTAGTGAAGGGCTTTAAGCGAATTCCCGATTCGGAAACTCGGGCTCTCGTCAATGAAAGAGTCTATATTCGGTGAGATATCTGACATTCGATGAAGGTTTTAATCCTTTGTTATGGTTTAACTTTAACTGGTTTATATGCTTTTTGCTAGTTATAGCCGCAAGTTTTCTTGTCCCTTCTTTTATATATATACTGTCATTTATATTGTGCAGACTTGAGATTGCAGGGAATCATAAACATAGTCATGTTAATTTGTAAGGTGATATAATATGGTAGAAGTCGAAAGAGTTCGCTATTCGGACACTCTTGAAAGGGAAAAAATACGTGCCATGATCAAAGCTCGCAAAGAAAAACAAAAAGAGCAAAGTTTTGAAAACGAAAAGGCCGTGTGTCCAGAATGCGGTAGCAGGAACCTTGTTCACGATTACGAGAGAGCTGAGCTCGTGTGTGGGGACTGCGGACTTGTCATTGATGCCGACTTTGTGGATGAAGGGCCGGAATGGCGAGCTTTCGATCACGATCAGCGCATGAAGCGTTCCCGTGTGGGTGCGCCCATGACATATACAATCCACGATAAAGGGCTTTCCACAATGATTGACTGGAGGAACCGTGATTCCTACGGAAAGTCTATCTCCTCCAAAAATCGTGCTCAGCTTTATCGTTTAAGGAAATGGCAGCGTAGAATTCGTGTAAGCAACGCAACTGAAAGAAACCTGGCTTTTGCCCTTTCCGAACTGGACAGAATGGCTTCTGCTCTGGGTCTTCCGAGGACCGTCAGGGAAACCGCCGCGGTCGTCTACAGAAAAGCTGTGGACAAGAACCTTATCCGCGGGCGCAGTATTGAAGGTGTAGCCGCAGCTGCTCTCTATGCTGCCTGTCGCCAGTGCAGTGTCCCGAGGACTCTTGATGAAATTGAAGAGGTTTCGAGAGTCAGCAGGAAAGAAATCGGAAGGACTTATCGTTTCATTTCCAGAGAACTTGCCTTGAAACTCATGCCAACTTCCCCGATCGACTACGTCCCGAGGTTCTGCTCCGGGCTTAACTTGAAAGGAGAGGTTCAGTCAAAAAGTGTTGAGATCCTCAGGCAGGCATCAGAAAAAGAACTCACAAGCGGAAGAGGTCCGACAGGAGTTGCTGCAGCTGCAATTTACATTGCATCGATTCTCTGCGGGGAGCGGAGAACTCAGCGGGAAGTTGCAGATGTTGCCGGGGTTACGGAAGTTACCATCAGGAACAGGTATAAGGAGCTTGCAGAAGAACTGGATATCGAGATTATCCTCTAAATGCTTCTCTAAACGCTTCTTCTTTTTTTCAGCCAGCCTGATTCAAGTTTTCTGTTAGGGAGGGTATAAACGTGCCCTCTTTTTTCTGCTTATGTTTTCCCGGATCGGGGGCCTTCTAGCTGTGCATATATTCTTTTTCAGACCGTGTTTCACGTTTCATATTTAGAAGTACGGATTTATAATTGGTTCGCAGGTCGAGAATGCTAACAATTGAGACTTTCAAAGCCCTTCTCTTGGGCTTCACTATCGGGCTTACAGGTGCCTTGGTCCCGGGACCTATGCTTTTTGCAACCATAGAGCTTTCTCTCAAAAAAGGCTGGCTTGCAGGTCCGAAAGTTGTTTTCGGGCATGTGCTGGTTGAGCTTGTACTTTCCGTGCTTATTCTCTTTGGAGCTGCTTCACTTGTCGGCAGCGGCACGATCTCAGCGATTTCCGTTATTGGCGGACTTGCACTTGTGACCTTCGGACTGTTCACGGTAAGAGATGCAAAAACTGTGGCTTCTGCAGGAGCTTCTCCGGAAACTTCAGGCTTTAAACTGACTTCAAATCCCGTAGCACTGGGCCTGGTCACCTCGGTTTCAAACCCATATTTCTGGATCTGGTGGCTGACTGCAGGCAGTGCGCTTGTGCTGAGGGAGCATGAGCTTGGAGTTTTCATCTCAATAGCCTATCTCCTGGGGCACTGGGCAGCAGACCTTAGCTGGTTCACTGCCGTATCCGGGTCGTTCAGCCGGGGAAAAGCCCTGTTCTCCAGGCGTACTCATGAAATAATCCTTTACGCCTGCGGAGGGTTTTTGGTGATTTTCGGGCTTTATTTCATGCTTAACTATAATAATCCCATTCAGCTGTCGTGAGGTAAGACCTTTGTTTTTCTTATTTCCAGGGAATTCTTTTTTATTTTTTCTTCAATATTTCTCCTCAGAGTTTTCCAATAAAGGTCAGATAGATCAATACCCCTCCACTGAAAGTGAACACCCATAAAGCCAGCAATATTCTCATATTTCTGCGAGTTTTCCATCTCCATCTGTTAATAACGAAAATAAAGCCAAAAGCCAGGGATATGGCTCCCAAAAGGCCGTGAGTAAATATGAATGAAGGAGCCCTTCCGGTAATTGCCAGGTTGTAAGCCGAATAAAGCATAAAAAGGACCGATAATACGGCAAGGGCATACCCTCCGGTTGTTAGCTTTCCATGTCTTTTTATGCTTCCTTTTTTTGATTTCTTTTTTAATACTATCAGGCTTAGCAAAAATATCAGTAAAACCCCTATTTGCAGCCCGAATGATATCGTCCTCAGGTTATATATGATCGTTTCAAGTACCAGATTACCCCTTCCTTTCCATTTTAACATTTTTCAATTATTCCTATTTTACATGGTTCAATATATAAATATGTCTTTATAGCAAAATTTCTAACTAAGTCTCCGGCTCAATTTCGAATTGAGAAAACTTAATAACAAAAGGATATCTTTAGGGTTTCAGAAGGTAGGAGCTCTATGAAGCGGCAATGCATAAAAATTCCCAAAAAGAAAGGAGAATCTGCAAGAAGGGTACTCCTTGATTTTGAAATCCTTGATAATTCCGTGAAGATAGGTTCGGATGAAACTTTTCTTTATCTTCCCCTTTCCAGAGAACCTCTTTCGCATGAACTGGCAGATCTTCCTGAAGAAGCCGAACTTGCTGAGTTTGATTTTGAGCCTCAGGAGAGAAAACCCACTCATGGAGACCTCCTCGGTTTCAATCCTGCTTATGAGCTAATCGGGGATATTGCGCTCCTGGAAGACCCGGATCTTGATTCCCAAAAAGCTTTAAAAATTGCCGCCGCCCTTCTCCGGACCCAGCCAAACATAAAAACAGTGGTCAAGCCCCTTACTCCGGTTATAGGGGAGTTCAGGATCAGGGAATTTGAGGTAATCGCAGGCGAACGCAGGACCGAAACAGTCCACAGGGAGTACGGCTGCCGCTACAAAGTAGACCTTTCAAGGGCTTATTTTACTCCCCGCCTTTCTACAGAACGTTCAAGAATCCTCTCCCGGGTCCAGGAAGGTGATACCGTTGTCGATATGTTTGCCGGAGTCGGCCCTTACAGCATCCTGCTTGCAAAGAGCAAAAAGCCTTCAAAGGTTATAGCAATCGATAAAAACCCGGATGCGGTCCACTATCTTAAAGAAAATATAAGCCTGAATTCCGTAAAAAACATCGAAGCAATCGAAGGCGATGCCCGGGAAGAAGCAAAAAGGTTTGCAGGAACTGCCGACCATGTGATCATGAACCTTCCCCACAGCGCCCATGAGTTCCTTGACTCCGCTGTCCTCCTTACAAAACCGGGAGGGGTGATCTATTATTACGGAATAACTCCTGAAGCCGATCTGTTTGAAAGTTCCGTCGGGTTTATCCGAAAAGCTGCGGAAAATGCAGGACGAAAGATTGAAATCCTGGAAAAAAGGGTAGTCCGTTCATATGCCCCTTACCAGTATAATATATGCATCGAAGCAAGGGTAATTTGAGATTTCCGTCCCCTGCCAGCTCCTGGCAAGATTCGGAATATAATATGCTTTCTGTGAGCCGATGCTCATGCTGGCAACAGGGGGCGCACCGATAAAAATAAAAAACTCCTTTGCAGGTGATTAAGAAGGAATTGCAGGACCGGGAATTCAGGTGCCTGTATAAAAGAAATGTTTAAACCTTTGCAGGTCAATTTCGGTAAAAGACCTATGTATTGAATTCATGATCCCGGGATTATGATGTTGAGACCAAAAGACGCTTAAACCGTTTAATTACAGTTTATTATAGTTTGGTAAGGAGCTGGTTTCATATGTCCACATTTGCCTACTTTATGATAGGTTTCTCAATTTTGATTGTTCTCCTATTTATCTGGTTCTACCTCAGGTACTTTAAGAAAGGAGGAAAATGATAATCTACATTCAGCAAAAAACAAAATGAAAGAGTAAAAGTAACTGACAGCTTTTGTTTTTCTGTCTATAATTTTTCTTTTTGCAGGAAAGAGATAAATCTTACGAGCGAAATAGTTAAATTCTTATTCGCTCTTTTAAGTCTGCTTATTCTCAAATCTATGTGCCGTCGTGGCTTAGCGGTATAGCGGCTGATTCGTAATCAGCAGGCCGAGGGTTCAAATCCCTCCGGCGGCTTTCCACTTTTTGATTCAAAACTTACATTCTCTAATAGCCTAAATAAATCATGTTTCATGCTAAATTATGTGAAACTATAAGTTTTTCGTAAAAGAATTGGACAGCATGAATCGACCCGATAGGAACACATAATCCGATAGGAACAATGCCTTTCAGGAATTACAGGATATGCCATTTGCTTTGTGTCTATATTCGTTTGACCGAATATCACGAAACAAATAGTATTTGTTTCTATCTGACTTTATTTGACTGTCAAAGTCAGGATAGAGCATCTGCTTTCTTTGTTTTGCATTCTCAATGCCTGAATTCCATTTGGTCCTTATTGCTTAAGTTACTCCGTTTTTACGCTGGATTTCCAGTGCAATCACACTGAAGTCTTTTTGCCCTTCACCATTCTGTACCGCTCTGGAGTATTCCTCGATGGACACCTTTGTCATCGGCAATATAGCCCCGGTTTTAGTTATCTGTTCATTTACAAGCCTCAGGTCTTTGGCTAAATTATTTAGTGAGAAAGCCGGTTCGAAATTGCCTTTTACGATCTTTGGTCCCTTGCCCTGGGAAATATAGTTCCTGATTGGAGTATTGTTAATAGTCTCAACGAAAGTTTTGGCATCGAACCCAAGCTTTTGCGAGAATACCAGAGCTTCAGAGAACGACTCTGCAAGAAGCCCCAGATGCAGGTTTATTGCCAGCTTCATTTTATGACCGTTGCCGTCTGCTCCTAAGTATATTACACTTTTTCCCAGTTCGTTGAGAAATTTCTCATGCTTCCGGAGTACTTCCTGGCTTCCCCCAACCAGAATTATAAGCTCTCCTTTTGAAGCCAGGTCCTTGCTTCCCACCACGGGAGTGTCAAGTCTTTCCAGGCCTGCCTTTTTTGCTGCTTCGGCATGTTTGACTGATGACGAAGGGTCTATTGTACTCAGGTCAATCCATAAACAACCCTTCTTCGCTCCGTTGAGAAGTCCATCTTCGCCAAAGGCTACACTGTTAACAGCGGCTTCATCAGTCAGCGATGTCATAATAATGTCTGCCACCGAAGCAAGTTCGCGTGGTGTGGAATGGAAAGTGGCCCCTCTTTCGATAAGTGGTTGAGCTTTTTCCTTAGTCCTGTTGTAGACGTGAACATTGTAACCTCGTGAGAGAAGATTGGAAGCAAAAGAACTCCCCATAATCCCTAAACCAATCACGCCAACAGTTATGTTTTTATCACAACCGGAAGTAGTCAATTGATCACCTCTTCTCTAATATACAATTTAAAAAGTGAATTTACTCTTTCATAACAATCACATGAGAGCCCTGGATGCTTAGCCTGTTCTCCTACGATAAATCCTCGAATAAGGCCTGGCCTGCATACTGGTGAGGTCTCGAATTACGTCAATTACGAGCATACCCTCAACATCATTTTCCCCGCGTTAACAGATAGATTATAGACAGGGCTTTTAAGTATTCTGCCCCCTGGTGAAGCGCATATCCAGCAAGTTTTATTAAATTTGCGAATATCCGTGACCTGGTGCAATTAAGCATATCCGGGTTCGCACCTTAACTATGTTCGAATTTAGCAGCCACATCATTCTCGCAGTTGCCACCCTTGAAGAGTAGTCCATATGGACAAAAGCACTGGAATGAGTAGATATCTTCAAGATCGTCCTCACTTATCTTCAGGATGCGTTCGTCACAGCAACGGGTAAATTTGCAGCTCAGGGTTCCCCGGATTCGATGGTAGTCGATTCCATTAAGTTGCCTGGCTTCGAATTATGCTGTGTTCACATAATTCTCTAAGTGTCCCGGCGTTTTCTCCGGTCTGTGCCAGTGCGATCACACCTGGTTTGTATGACGTTCTTCTTCCTCCTGTCTCTCGCGTGCCTCAGTAGCGACAAAATGCGTGACCTGGGGCGCACCTCTGGCGTGGTACCGGTTAACGGTGTCCTGAATGATGCGATCCGCATTTGTCACGCGGCCGTGCTGTCTCATGTGCTCCAGCCACGATTCCACCATGAATGTTTCCAGGAAACGCCCCTGATCGGCAACATCTTCGAACACGTACCAGGCGTAGGCGCCGTCACGCCGCCGCTCATTAGACAGTCCTTTAAGAGCGGCAAGGAATGCTTCACGGTCCCCGGGTTCAACACGATATTCGATGGTCACCAGCACCGGCCCCTGGTCATACTCGACCCTGTGGGTGAGGACTGGTGTGGGCCAGTGCATCGACGGCGTGAGATCGACTCCGACACCCGTCTGCAGTTTCCAGCGCCAGGTAAGTGGAATACTGATGAGAACCCCTGCCGCGGCAAGAAAGTGGGCATTGGGCAAGCCGACCAGTCCGGCAATTTGTCCCCATGCTGCGCTACCCAACGTCATGGCGCCAAAAAGGACGGTGACAAAAGTCGCAAGTCCGCGCCCTCGCACCCAGTCCGGCAGTGCGACCTGTGCGGAGACACTGAGGTTCGCAAGGACAGTGATCCAGGACACGCCGGCGATGAGGCTGGCCAGCAGGCCGACGGAGGGTTCTCGCGCCAGGCCAAAAAGCACGAGCGTGACAGCCGTGCCGACCGTTCCGGCTGCCACCAGCCGGTCAGGTCCCAGCCTTTCCTTGAGCCAGGGCAGGATGAACGCACCAATGACGGCACTGACCCCGATCACGCCCAGCAGAAAGCCGTAAAGCTCCGGCCCACCGGCGATCTGGCTGCGAGCCACTAGCGGTAGCAGCGCCCAGTAGGCACTGGCAAACAGGATGAACCCGACCGTACGCATCAGGGTAGCGCGCAGATGTGAATTATATCTTGCATGACGGACACCGGTGATCATGGCAGAGACGAAACGTTCAGCCGGTAGCCGTTGAGCAACTGCTTTGCCTGGCCGCCACCACAGCAGAGCCACGATAATTCCCAGATTACTGATCGCGTTGAGCCAGAAGGGGGAGGCAATCCCGATGCCGGCGATGATCAAACCTCCAACTGCCGGACCCACCGCGCGGCTGATATTGATTCCCATGCTGTCCGCCGCTACAGCCGGAGCCAGGACGTCTCTGGGAACGAGTTGGGGTACGATCGATCGCCAGGTAGGAGCGGTCAGTGCGGCGCCAGTGCCAAGTAAGAATGTGAACAGGAGCAGTATTGAGGGGGTAACAAGATTGAAAGCAACGAGCATCGCAATTATTGCCGCAACGACTGTTGTCGCTGAGGTGACGATGACAAGAAAAAGGCGCCGGTCAACGATATCGCTCACCGCACCCGCGGGCATGGCAAAGAGAAACATCGGCAGGCTGGCTGCCACCTGAACCAGCGATACGATCAACGGATCTGCGTTGAGACTCGTCATCATCCACCCCGAGCCCGCATTGTACATCCACGTACCGATGTTCGAGATTACCGTCGCGGTCCAGAGAACTGTGTATGACGTATAGCGGAACGGAGCCCATGAAGATTCTACTCGCATTCGATTACCTCGTTATCCCTGATCAGTTACATCCACAAGCTCCTGCATGAATTTGATTATAATCAAAAATTACCCTTCATCCTTTTTACATCACGGCGGTGTACATCTACTGAGCCGTGCAGGTATGGAGACCGATGCCCCAATGGCTTGCCTTAAAATCGGACCAAAATCTTTGTGTATGAACGCGAGCACAAACTATGTGGGACGCTAAAACTGTCTGCATTGTTGGCCCGCCTGCAGAGACAGCATTCCTCATGATTTTCTCGATTTCGTTTAGAGTCTCCAGAGAGAGCTGGAATTCTGTAGCGATACCTCTTGCACTATGTCGATTAATAACACCCCAAAACATCATTCCCCCACGTTAACAGATAGTATCATGGATGGGGCTTTAAATATTACGTCTCTGATGACAGTACCAGGCAGGTTTTACGAAAGCTCCTCCTGCTAGAAGCGGACCGTTTCCAGCTTATTGTTTTCGGACAGAATGGACTTCGATGGATATCGTGGCGTTATCAGCATCGGACTGAGCAGTGCGATCTTCAGATCATGAAAATTGTATGCGAGCCCCTTGAGCACTTATTCCTGTCAGCATGCTTAGACAGGGTTCCCAAAAGAAAAAATTGCTCGTGCAACCCGATAGCTATGCCAGTTGAGAGTCTGTGAATTCGTAATCAGCAGGTCGAGGGTTCGAATACCTCGGTGGCTTTCCACTTTTTGATTCAAAACCTGCTTGCTGGAACTGTGAAGGGATAAAAATCTTTTTTAAAATCCTTTATTTTCTCAGAATTTCTATAATTTCCTTTATATCAGGAAGCTCGTGCCCCGGATATTTTTTGAAGAATATCACTTTCCGGTCTTCATCAATAATTATATTCGCCCTTTCGGAAACTCCTTCTTTTTCCTTGAATATTCCATATGCTCTGGCGACTTCTCCATGCGGCCAGAAATCCGAAAGCAACCTTATATGCGTAATTCCGAGTTCTTTTGCCCAGGCTTTCTTTGACGGTGTGGAATCCACACTTATACCAAAGGCTACCGTGTTCAGTTCGGTAAAGAGTTCATGGTTTTCTTCAAGCGACTTCATCTGTTCCGCGCAGACTTTTGTCCAGGCAAGCGGGTGGAAGGACAGGAGGACCTTCTTTCCTTTAAGGTCATAAAGATGCACTTCATCCCTCTTCTGGTTCCTTAAGCGGAAGTCCTGAATTGTTTCCCCGATTTTTGTCTCGTTTGTCATAAGTCTCCCCAATTTAACATTCATCTATATATTTAAGTTCTTAACGGCTTTGCGCTTCTGAATTCTATCCATAAGGTGAGAATTGAAAAATAAAAGGGTAAGCAAATTCTACCGGGAAGTTCCGGGAAAGAACGGGAAGCCCGATAAATCCCAGGGAGCGGTTTACGGTATTATTAAAAATTATCCCTGATAGGTTTTGCCCGAAAAAGAACACGTAGCCCCTGAATTTTTCGGCATATTTTCAGAAAGCCATATTTTCAGAAAGCTTATGATATTTTTTGGATGTCAAAGGGATATTTTGCTTCAAGAGCCCCTGTGTCCGTTATTTTTTCCTTCTTGTTCTGAATAGTAATTTGGGTTTGAACAGGGTTCCACGTGAATTGAGAAGTGACCGTTACTGCCGCAGACCTCCTTTAACCTGTCTTCAACTTGCGTGGAAATTTCGTGAGCATCTACGATGTTCAGGTTCCTGTCCACCTCGATATGGACATCTGCAGCCATGGCATTTCCTATCTTCCGGGTCTTTAGCTCATGGAAACCGAGCACACCATCCGTGGACATCAGAATCTCCTCAATACTTCTGTAGGTTTCCGAGTCAAGTGAAGCTTCCAGCAGTTCGTTCAGGTTTTTGTACGAGATCTCAAAAGCTACCTTGAAGATGAAGAAACTCAATATAACAGCAGCTATCGGGTCGAGCACCACCCACCGGCCTCCAAGCAGGATTGCACCCCCGATCCCTACCATGGTCCCTATGGAAGAGAAGGCATCGGAACGGTGGTGCCAGGCATTTGCAGTAAGAGCATCACTCCTGAGTTTTCTGGCATGTACCATTGTATAACGGTACAGCCACTCTTTTATTACAATCGAAAGGACCGCTGCTGCAAGAGCGACCCTGCTAGGAGCCGGGAGTATTTCTCCCTGGTAAAACGCAAGAACTTTCTGGAGTCCGCTCCAGAAAATCCCGAAAGCCACTGCGGTAAGTGCCAGTCCTATAAATGCAGCCGAGAGGGTTTCAATTTTCCCATGCCCGTAATTATGTGTACTGTCCCTCGGTTTTCTGGCAACTTTCAAACCTGCTATTACCGCTATGTCGGTCATGAAGTCTGATGTGGAATGAGCGGCATCAGCAATCATTGCTGAACTATTTCCCGCCATCCCTGCAAAAAGCTTAAACCCGGTCAGCAAAAGGTTTGAAACCATTGCAACATTCGTTACATAAATTGCCTGTGAATACCGGGAATTTTCAATCTCCTCCGGGTGAGAGAGAGTTTCATTACCTGTGCCATTAGTTCCTCTCATAATTTCTCAGAAAAGCCGTAATTTATTCAAATAATTTAAAATTCATACCTTCATTATTTCTATTAGACAGGAAAATATAGATAAGTCATCAATAGATATAAATATTCTCTTCCTTCAGTTCCAGGATTTTCAATGTCTCTTGATACTACTTTTCCATCAGATATTTGCTGTATAACTCTGATTTGCTGTATTACTTTGGGTAATATGTTTTATTTTTAAAATGATTTCCTAAAACTTTTTCTGCTAAGGCTAATTCGGTCGTGGGACGAGTTGCCGAAAACCACAGGCCTTCGAATCTCTCCATATCTTTTCCGAACATGAGGTATGCGCTTCTTTTTTCAGGCCTGGTCAATTATTCGCCCCGCAACCCTAATTTTAATGTTTAATTTTAAGTTTGCTCTGAAAGATATTTTTTAAACCACTCCCTGGCTAAACGAGCAACCTCTTCCAGCGTCCCTGGCTCTTCAAAAAGATGTGTAGCTCCGGGAACAATCTTCAGTTCCTTCTCAGGCATGACCATTCTCTCTGATGCCCACCGGTTCAGGTCTATTACCTGGGTGTCTTCTCCGCCCACAATAAGCAGTGTCGGTGCTTTTACATACATCAGGGCGCTTTCAGCAAGGTCAGGCCGTCCTCCTCTCGAGACTACTGCTTTTACGGTTTCGGAGTGCTCTTTTGCAGCTATGAGTGCGGCTGCAGCACCTGTACTGGAGCCAAAGTAACCTATGTTAAGCTTTTCAGTATCAGGGTTATGTAAAAGCCAGTTTGTCGTGTCAATAAGGCGTTTTGAAAGCAGGTCTATATCAAAACGGAGATGGCGCGTTAGCATATCGACTCTCTCTTCTTCGACTGTAAGGAGATCAAATAAAAGGGTTCCAAGGCCGCCTTTCTGAAGTTCCTCTGCAACGTACTGGTTGCGTGGACTATGGCGGCTGCTCCCGCTTCCGTGCACAAAAACGACAATCCCCCTGGCTCCTTCAGGGATAGATAGAATTCCCTCAAGATGTATTCCGTCAATAGGAATGCGGACTTCGGCATCTCTTTTATCGGTATTCGATGGTATGTTCGTTACCCCCCGGAAAGATTTTATTTCGATGGAAAATTTCTTGCTTTATTCTGGAAAATTCCTTGCTTTACGCAGCAGTTCGCATACTTCGTCGTCCGTAGTCTGGCTGAAATCCCCATATGAGGCTCCTACCGCATAAAATGGCTCCGGTGTGGCAGTGCAGATTACTTCGTCGACTTTATCTTCAAAGAACCTGCACATATCCGGGGAAGCCGTAGGGACCGCAACAACCAGTTTAGCCGGGTTTTTAGTTTTAATGGCTTCAACTGCCGCATGCATTGTTGCCCCGGTTGCAAGCCCGTCATCTATCAGGAGTACGGTCATGCCGTTTATATCAGGTTTGGGGTGATCCCCGCGATATTTACGCTCCCGGCGTTCAAGTTCCCTGAGTTCGTTTGCAGCTACCGTAGCAATTACACTATCCGGTACCTGGAAATACTTTACAATGTCTTCGTTCAGGACACGGATGTCGTCAGATGCAATCGCTCCCATCGCCAGTTCTTCATTGCCGGGAACTCCCAGCTTCCGTACTATGAAAACATCCATTTTTACATTCAGGGCTTTTGCAACTTCAAAAGCTACAGGGACTCCACCTCTCGGAAGTGCCAGTATCAGCACGTCCGGGCAGTTTGAGTATTTTAAAAGCTCTTTTGCCAGCCGCTTTCCTGCGTCTACTCTGTCTTTAAAGATTGCCATTATTCCCTTCAACCCCCTGTTGAAACGGATTAATCATAAGATAAGTTATGTTAACTTATAGTATCTATGCTTAAATCCTTAAATGTATAGATTATTATAAATTTAAATTCAAACTCCATATTATCCTGGAGCAGGACAGTACGGTTTACAAAAACTGAGGAGAGTAAAAGTAGAAGAGTTAAAGAAAAACCGGACCAAACTTACCATGTGAATAAAGTTTCAAAAATATTCGTTTGATCCTCAAATATTTTGCCGGTTTTGTGCAGGAACCTGGTATTCAATTGAAACCCTGTTTAACGAAAATAATTCGGAACAATTTTATATATTATACTTTTTCTAACCATGTTGTGGATTAAGGGAGGCACATTTCACGTCTCAAGCCAGGGGTAAACCAGTGATAGTAGAGCCCTATGAAGTGGTACTCTGGGCTGCCATAATTAGTGCACTCTATGTGATTAGCTTCGGTAACTACCTGCTCTTCCATACTCTGGCAGAACTTTTCAGCGTGTACGTTGCATACGTTATATTTCTAATAGTATGGAAATCAAGAAACCATCTGGAAAACCGGTACCTTGTATTTATAGGGATTGCTTACTTTTTTATCGGTGGACTGGATCTATTATACACGCTTTCCTACGAAGGAATGGGTGTATTTCCTGAATTTGATTCAAATATACACTCCCAGTTCTGGATTGCTGCAAGGTATATGGAAAGTATATCCTTTCTGCTGGCTCCGCTGCTTTTAACAGGTTACGGTACGAAACATCTGAAGAAAAGTGATAAATATGTCGGAAGAGCAAGGTTTGCCTGGGAAGTCTTTCTGGCGTATGCGGGAATCACTGTTGTCTGCCTGCTCTCTATCCTTGTTTTCAAAAACTTTCCGGTTGCTTATATTGAAGGTTCAGGGTTCACCTTTTTTAAAATGGCAAGTGAATACTTAATCTCTTTTATTCTACTCTGCTCTCTGGTGGCTCTTTACGTAAAAAGGGACAGATTTGAAAACAATGTCTTCAGATTGCTTGCAGCAGCTATTGTTCTGACAGTCCTGGGAGAACTGAGCTTATGGATTTATACGAATGTAGGTGGATTTTTTGACCAGATGGGGCATTTCTTCAAAATCCTTTCCTTTTATCTGATCTATAAAGCGATAGTTGAGACCGGATTTGAAGATCCTTTCAGCCTTCTTTTCAGGGAACTTAAACATAGAGAAGAGGCTTTGAGACAGGAAACAATTTTCCTCAAAGATGATCAGGGTTATCTGTATAAATTACTCGGTTTAAAGGAAAATCCGGTTGAAGCGGAATCGTGTGTAGAAAAGGCCTCAATAGACGATAAAGACTACCCTTCTTTTGTGCAAAACATAGAGGGGCTTCTCGGCTTTCGGCTTGATGAGAATCTTGAACCTGTACTTATGGACGGGGCTGTTGAAGAGATTACAGGTTACAGTAAGGAAGATTTCCTTTCCCGTAAGGTCAAATGGGTTGAATTAATCCTGCCTGAATACCTGCCTCTATTTTTTGACAACATGGACAAAGCAGTTTTCAATCCGGACCTTTCCAGAGAGCTCGAGTATAAAATACGCAGAAAAGACGGAGAAACCAAATGGGTCAGAGAGGTTCTCCAGAAACTTCCGGAGCGTTCTAGGTTGCAGGGACAGACACAGGGTCTTGTCCGTGATATTACCAGACGCAAAACTGCGGAAGAAACTCTGGCAAAAATACAGGAAGCCCGGATAAAGGAAATCCACCATCGAATAAAAAACAATTTACAGGTTATCTCTTCTCTCCTCAGCCTTGAAGCTGAAAAATTCAGTGATGAACGGACTCTTGAGGCTTTTCGGGAAAGCCAGAACAGGGTTATCTCAATGGCTCTCATTCATGAGGAACTCTATGAAGGCAAAGGCATGGACACAATCGATTTTGCTGTTTACCTTCGGAAATTAACCCTTGACCTGTTCAATTCATATACCATGGAGACCCGGAAGGTCAGCCTCAACCTTGATCTCGAACAGGTCTATCTTGGCATGGACACTGCAATTCCTCTCGGAATTATTGTCAACGAGCTCGTTTCAAATTCCCTGAAGCATGCTTTTCCTTCAGGCGGTGAAGACGAAATCCGAATCAACCTGCGTAGAACTGGGGATTCTACTTCGAAACCCGGTAAAGGTTCAGGCTGCCAGAATGGAAAAATTTTCCATTACATGCTTACGGTAAAAGATAACGGAGCAGGCTTTCCCGAAGAGATAAATCTCCAGAACTCCGAATCCCTGGGGCTCCAGCTCGTAAACATTCTTGTTGAGCAGATAGATGGCTGCATCGAACTTAAAAGGGACAGGGGGTCGGAGTTCACTATCTGGTTTGATAATCCGGAGAAAGAGTGAGGTTCAAATTAATGAAATTTGGATGCGTTGAAAACTTGCAAACGCTTTCAACGGATGTAAATCCGTATACAATCTTATGCTCGCTTTGAAATTTTTAGTATAAAATTATTTTTTGCTTGAAAGCAATTTTTTTGGTAATTAATTTAAAATAGTTAATAATATAATGTTATACTCGTGGAGTTAGGAAGTTAGTGGGTATGATGATAAGTAAAGGACTGCCTGGAGGCCATTGATCCTCTCCGGATCAATATGCTTGGGGAGTATATACTTCGGGGATGCTGTATTGGGGAATCCAGTAAAAGGGTTGTGGCGCCTCCGGGCTTCTTCTTACTCTGCTTTTTACTGTTCTTTCTCTATCCGTCATTTTATATCAAGGTGTGTAAAATCAGGGATCTTCAGCCCTCTGGTATTTCAGTATACTTCAATGTAATTTTGTATCAGGTCGATCAGCACTTTCAGGTAATACATTCAAGGGGGCAACTGCATATATCATATTGGGGGAAACACATTTAAAGTAAGTTTTCATGAGGCAGCGGTCTGGATCGCGATAATAAGCCTTCTCTACTTAATCAGCCTTGGCAACTACCTTCTTTTCCATACTCTGGTAGAACTATTCAGTGTCTACGTTGCATATGTAATATTTTTGATAGTTTGGAAATCAAGAGCTCGCCTGGAAAACAGATATCTTATACTCCTGGGAGTTGCTTTTTTTTTCATCGGCAGCGTTGACTTTCTACATACCCTTACATTCAGGGGGATGGGAGTCTTCGAAGTTCCAGGAATTAACCTGACTGTCCAGCTCTGGGTACTTGCAAGATACCTGGAAGGCATTTCCTTCTTAGTTGCCCCTCTGTTCTTAATACGTAGCAGAGAATCTGGAAACAAAGAGTCTGAAAACATGTATGCAGAGCCTCTTGAGGACTCCGTTTTTGCCTGGAAAGTTTTTCTCGTATATGCAGTAATTACTATCTCCTGCCTGCTCTCAATCTTCTTTTTCAACAATTTCCCGATTGCTTATGTAGAAGGTTCGGGGCTCACTCCTTTCAAAATCCTGAGTGAATACATAGTCTCTTTCATACTCCTCTGCTCTTTGTTTCTCCTGTATATGACCCGGGACAGTTTTGAAACCAAAGTTTTCAGGCTGCTTGCGGCTTCCATAATCCTTACAATCTTCGGGGAGCTGTCTTTTGCCCTCTATACCCATGTAGACGAATTCCCAAATCTCATGGGTCATTACTTTAAACTGTTGTCTTTCTACCTGATCTACGAAGCCGTCGTAGGTGTCGGATTTGAAGAGCCGTGCAGCCTGCTTTTCAGGGAACTCAAGCACAGGGAAGAAGACTTCAGGCAAAAAGCAATTTTCCTTGGGGATGAGTACGGCCATATATGCAGAATGATAGGAGTAAACAGGAGTCGTGAGCCGGATAACAACAGCTTTGGGGCTGACGAAGATCAGGAAGGTTTCCACTCTTTTTCACAACACTTCCCGGGGATAGGGTTCCAGCTCGACGAGGTCTTTTCACCGGTATCCATGCAGGGGCCTGTCGAAGAAATGACAGGTTACAGGAAGGAGGATCTCCTTTCCGAAAAAGTGAGTTTGATGGAACTAATTATTGTACCTGAAGATCAGCCTTTGATTATTGAAAGCCGGCAGAAGTTGAAATCAAATCCTAAATTTGTAGCTGAGAATGAATTCCGTATACGCAAAAAAAATGGGGAGCTAATATGGGTCAGGGAAATTACCCAGAGGATCCAGGGCAGGTCTGAAGGCCCGGGAAAATTCCAGGGGCTGGTCTATGATATCACTGAGCGTAAAATGGCTGAAGAAGCCCTCGAAAAAATAGACCGCGTCCGAATAAAAGAGATCCACCACAGAATAAAGAATAACCTTCAGGTGATCTCCTCCCTGCTCAGCCTGCAGGCGGAAAAGTTCGAAGACAGGGAAGTGCTCGAAGCGTTCAGGGAAAGCCAGAACCGGGTTGCCTCCATAGCCATGATCCATGAAGAGCTTCATGGAGGAGAAAACCTGGATTCCCTTGATTTCGCTGACTACCTGCAGAAATTGACTGCAGACCTTTTCGATTCCTATCGTGTGGGCAAGGACGGGGTAAGCCTTAAACTCGACCTTGAACAGGTCTATCTTGGCATGGATACCGCAATTCCTCTCGGGATTATTGTCAATGAACTGGTCTCAAATTCCCTGAAGCACGCTTTCTCAGATAAAAATGAAGGAGAAATCAGCATAAACCTGCACAGTAATGATGCGTCTCACTCTCTGGTCGAACTCTCCTGTTCGGAGCCGGAGTTTCTGGAAAATGATGCTTTCCATTATACATTGACTGTTGCCGACAACGGAAGAGGAATCCCTGAAAAAATGGACTTCCGAAATACTGACTCTCTCGGGCTCCAGCTCATAACTATTCTTGTTGAACAGATCGGCGGCTATATAGAACTTAACAGAGACTACGGGACAGAGTTCGTGATCAATTTTGGCAACTCCGGAAAATTATAATCAGGTTTGAATTTCATTTCTCGAGTTGCTATTCACCTGAATTTTGAGTTTTTCTTTCTACTCCTTCTTCCTTTTACTTCTTTTCCTTTCTGTTTTTTCTACTTCTTTTACAGAGCCGTCAGACAAGCTGGCGGAGGCGCTTATATTTACTTTGCGAATTAAAACGCAGCCTCATGAAGTTAAAGAAAATGTTTTTTTCAGCCTCCGGGGTATTTCTACAGTATATTATCTCTCTTAATTGGGTGTCTCTTTGCATGTTGCTTTTAATCCGGCTGACAGGTCGGCGCAGGCCCCACGCGGCGCAGGAAGAGAAAACTGAAAAATTACTTCATTGCTTCCCGGAGCGGATCAACAAATTTATCCGGAATAGTGCATTAACCACTAGAGGGAAGCCCTGTATTTCCTTCCGGCTAGTACTTTCCAGCTAAGATCTTTTTATCCGGGTCTTTTTCTCCAGGTTTTTTCCCTAAGGGCTTCGCGGCTGAGGGCTTTTCGGCTGTGGACTTAGTACTCTCCTATGTATGTCCATCCCAGTTCTTTCATTTTCGAAGAGTCGCTTTCTTTTACCGTCCCAACATAATACTCTTCCCCGCAGAGGTATCCGAGATCGCAGCTTTCAACTCTCCGTACGTCGGAGATCTCTATACCGTAAACGGTCCCGTAGTAAGCGGTTATCAGTTCTGAGGGGGTGGGAGCTTTAATAAACTGGATGTTCCCTTCTTCGTACCACTGGTCCCAGGGGGTCTTTTCTTCGGATATGAGGTACTTCATTTCTACAGTATTTCCCTCCGCTCCAGATGCTCCGGTGGTATTATCGGTAACATCAGGCTCTTTTTCCAGGGGTCCCTGGGCAATTTCATCCCATTCGCCATCGATTACGGCAGACATTACTTTCCCCTCAGAAACAGTGATTTCTATGCTGTGAGGGGTGAGAGCTTCGGTTACTATTTGGTCTGTCCGGTTTCCGTAGCCTCCGTGACTGCTCGTAAATGTATAGTTCAAAACATGCTGTTCCGGGAAGCTCTCAAGCACCTCGTGGGTTTCCAGTTTGAGGTTAAAGCCGTCAAAACCGTATGTGGGGGCGGTTTCTATCCAGTCTTCGGCTATCCTTTCAGCTTCTTCCGGCGAGGTGGACATGGCGTAAGCCCGCAGTTCGACCAGGGCAGAATCGATTTCCTGAAGGCCTTCAGGCATATATTCGGAATAATATGGGTCCACAATTACGGTTTTTGTGCCGGTCTCCTCAATCAGGCTGATTTCGAGGGTTCCCACGTCTGCGACCACAGGCTGCCCTTCCTGCGGAACATAGCGTTCTTCCATCTGAAGGAAATCGTTTTCTTCAAACAGGTTGGTGAGTTCTCTGAAAGCGCTTTCATTGAAGGGCTTTTCATATATTTTCCTGGATCCCCCTTCATTGTCCGAGGTTGTAAACACAACCGATGTGCCATTTACGGTTAACTCCTGCAGCTGCATTTCCGGGAGTGTGAACGCTCCGTATGTTTTGTGGATTATGGTCGCATTCTCCGAGATCTCTGTCGTTTTTTCGGCGCATCCGGCTACAAGAGTTAACAACAATATCAGTAGTACAGGAATTGTTTTGTTTATCAAAATCTCCTCCTAACTTTTCCTCTTCGGATCTCTACTTCCAGGGTTACCTTTTTAACTAAAACCTTTTTTGTAATATATCATTTTTAAGAATATATCATTTTCAAGAATATATCATTTTTAGGAATATATCTTTTTAAGAATATATCATTTTCAAGAATATTTCTTTTTAAGAATATATCATTTTCAAGAATATTTCTTTTTAAGAATATATCATTTTCAAGAATATTTCTTTTTAAGAATATATCATTTTCAAGAATATATCATTTTTAAGAATATGTCTTTTTGTTCCGGTTTCGTCTAATTATGTAATCTGTAAAAATCTTCTTCTATTTTTTATTCCATGTTCTCTATTTTTTCCGGTTCAGTCCCAAGACAACATTTATATCTGTAAATTAATGATTATCTCAATGCTATAATTATTTGACATTTTTATACTAATGATTTTCTTAAAAAAAATGCTTATTTACGTTAGAAGGCGCAAACCAGATGAAACTGCAACTTGTTAACCTCCTTTTATTTTCAGATAAAAGGAAGAACTTTCTATTACTGCTGGCAGAAGGACCTCGAAATATTGATGAAATTCTTGATCTGCTTCAGGTCTCAAGGATTTCTCTGCTCCCCCATATCAAAAAATTAAAAAAAGAAGGGTTAATCGTCCAGAATGGGGATGTGTACGGTCTTTCGATCATAGGTAACATACTTGTTAAAAAAGCAAGGCCTTTACTGGATGCGGCAAGTACTTTTGAGGAAAACGATTCTTTCTGGAGCCACAGGAAATTGGATTCCATTCCTTCCCATCTGTTAAAGCGGATAGGGGACCTCAAGGGGAGCCAGCTTCTCGAACCCGGACTTACTCACGGATTTGATCTCTTTCCTGAGCTGATCAATCATTTTACCGGGTCTCCGAAGGTTATGCTTCTTTTTTCTTATTTTCACCCTCAGATTCCCTTTTTTTCCCTGGAGCTCGCAAAAAGAGATATTCAGGTGCAGCTCTTCCTTAGCAGAGATTCATTTGGTAGGTTTTCAGGAGATTTCCGGGATACGGGAGAGAAAATCCTTGCTCAGAAAAACGCCTCTATTTTTGTGTACGCAGGAGATCCACTTGATATTCCTGCACTGATCGCTATTTCGGAAAGTGCGTTATTGCTTGGGTTCTTCAATGAGAAAGGAAGGTTTGAAGGGCAATATCTCCTTAATTTTGAACCTCGTGCTCTGTGCTGGGGAAAAGAACTCTTCGAATACTATCTGGGGAAGTCAGAGAAAATCTGTTCAATTAATTATTCAAACTGCAGCTAGGATAGCCAGAAAGCTTCCCATGACCTTTAATTGGGTCATAATTAGAATTAAAATTAGAATTAGAATTAGAATTAGAATTAGAATTAGAATTAGAATCCAAATCAGAACTACAATAAGAATCCGAGCCAGAATACGAGCTGATGTCCGGAGTATGGACCTTCAGTTTTAAATATCTTTTATTCCCGAAAGTTCTTACAGGGATTTCAATGAAACGAACCTCCAAGGAATGGAAAGAAAAAAGGGCTGAATTCATTAAAGGTAAAACCTGTGCCTGGTGCGGCTCTTCCGAGCGCCTGTGTGTCCACACACCCGGAGCTTTTTCTCCGGCAGAGGTCCGTTCCGGGATTTATAGTCTTGCCTATGCCAGATTCAGGGAAGTGTACAGACAAAAGTACCAGAAATTCGAGCATGTCCTTACCGGCAAACACCGCCACAAAAGCCATCCTGCATGGCACAAAGCCTCCACCGTACATAAAGCCGAGCCTGACCATACCGACCTTGAAGAGCAGTGTATCGAGGTGCTTGTTGAGGACACGGGAGAAGGAAACTTCAAAAAGCTTTACCATGAATGGCTTGAAGAAAGCGGGATTGAAGAGCTGATTGAAGAAGAAACTCGAAAAGCCGAAGAAGAATACGCATCTTTTGAACATGCAATTGTGCTTTGCAATCGCTGCCATTTTGCAAGCCTGAGAGGCATGGAGCTCTGCCCTGTATGCAAAAAAAAGTATAAGCCTTCAAGGTATGAGACCTGCTTTGACTGTCTGCCTGATGAGAAAAAGAAAGATGTTATGGATAGGCAAAAGGAAAAAGAGGATTTTCCGGAGAATTCGGAGCAATTTCCTGATAAAGCATTTCCTGAAGAACCATAGTTTCACTCTATGCACCGGGAGGTGTAGATCGGGAAGCCGTAGGGTTTTATCAGAAAAGAGCCCACCCACTTCCTCCGCACGCCCTGCAGGTTCCTGTCTCCGAGTTTCCGGACCCACCGCAGAGAGGACATATTATTGCAGGCTGGGCAACGAGCACGTTCCCCTGTCCTCCGCAGGCTTCGCAGATTCTACCTTCGGCATACCCGGTTCCGTTGCAAAGAGAACATTTTTCCGGAGCATACTCTGTATCGATATAAGTATAAAGCATCCCATCACCTTCCTGATTTACCAGCACAGGGGTATTTCCCAAACAAAAGATTCTTCAATACATATTTTCAGCGTTCTGGATTAAAAAATCTTGCAAAAAGATAAAAAAGAAAGTGTTATAATGTAATTGCCGGATTTTATCCGATATTTATCTCCTTTCCTTTTGTTTCTCACTAAAATATTTTTTCCTGAAGTTCCGGAGATATGTAATCTTTTGGGCTTTTTCCTGGTTAGAAATTTTGCCTGTAAATTCTCCTTTTTTCATTTGCTTGCTTCCAGGATGCTTTAAATCGCGGGGGGACGGCTTTTCATTCTATTCGGGATCGTTTGCCAGTCAGGCACTCCCTGATCTAAAGAAAGCTTTGCAAAAAACATTTTCTTTCCTGAACCTTCTTGATAAATTTTATAGATAACTTCTCCAGATGGTAACATAAAATAATATTTTTAGTGATTCCAGTAGTTTTAAGTAACATTAAAAAAATAATAATCATCGGGAAAGAGGTCTTAAAGTTCTGTCCTGGGGGGACACGGACTTTAAAATACATGCCTCCTACTTTCGGGAGTTGAAACTATGGACGGTAGAGAAAATCCACAATTTTTGTCAGCACATACAATAAAGAAAGACAAGGTAGTCAACAGGGCGGGAGAGGACCTTGGGAAAATTGAGGAATTAATGATCGACCTTCAGGACGGAAGGATAGCGTACGCAGTCCTTTCTTTTGGCGGATTTCTGGGTATGGGCAATAAGTTGTTTGCACTTCCCTGGAAAGCTCTGTCGCTGAAAGTGCATGAACACGCCTTCGTACTTGACGTCGACAAAGAAGTTCTGGAGCAGGCAGAAGGTTTTGATAAGGACAAATGGCCATTAACAGACCGCGAATGGCTTTCCAGGACGTACACTTACTACGGATACGAACCTTACTGGCAGCCGGAAGGGGTGGAAAAAACCGGAGTAAGGGCGGAAAGCGCAGCAGCAGGTAAAGAAATCCCGGATTTTTTGTCAGCAGGTACGATAAAAGGGGATAAGGTCATCAATAAGGCTGGAGAGCACCTCGGGGAAATCGAGGAACTAATGATTGACCTCGAAAATGGTAGAGTCGCGTATACCGTACTGTCTTTTGGCGGGTTCTTAGGCATGGGCGACAAATTATTTGCCGTTCCCTGGCAGGCTCTTCAACTTAAATTGCATGAGCACGCTTTCGTACTTGACGTGCCTAAAGAAACCCTGAAAAAAGCAGAGGGTTTTGATAAGGATAACTGGCCCCTAACTAACCGTGAGTGGCTTGCCACTATGTATAGCTACTACGGGTACCAGCCTTACTGGCACTGGGTAAGAGAAAGAATTGAGAGTCGGCCGGGTAACATTTAAAACCTCCTTAATTTTGCAAACAGATGAAGGCATTAGCCTTACCGATAAATCGGGAGATTGGGAAGAAATTGATCGGAGGAAAAATTTTGGTATTGTGCGGGGGGACGCAGGCTTTAAAATGTACCTCCTCCGAACCAGGGAGTTGGGAACATGGCAGATAGAAAGAATCCAGATTTTTTGTCAGCAAACACGCTGAAAGGGGATAAGGTTGTCAACAGAGCAGGAGAGGATATTGGGAAGATTGAAGAGCTAATGATTGACCTTCAGGATGGTAGAGTGGGATATGCCGTACTTTCGTTTGGGGGATTCCTGGGTATTAGCGATAAATTATTTGCTGTCCCCTGGCAGGCCCTCCAACTGAGAGTTCATGAGCATGCTTTCTTACTCGATATTCCTAAAGAGACTCTTGAAAACGCAGAGGGTTTCGACAAAGATAACTGGCCTCTAACTACCCGGGAGGGGCTCTCCAGAACCTACACTTACTACGGATGCCAGCCTTACTGGCAGCCTGAAGTGACGGGAAAAACTGGAAGAGTTCCGGGGAAGGCAGAACCGGAAAGAGGAGCACGGATGGAAAGCACGGCAGCCAGAGAGGGTCCTGAATTTTTGTCAGCAAGCACGATAATAGGGGACAAGATCATCAGTAGCACCGGGGAAGATATCGGGAAGATTGATGAATTGATGATTGATCTCAAAAATGGTGGAGTTGCATATGCTGCAGTCTCCCATGGCGGGTACCTGGGTGTAGGAAGCAAATTATTTGCTATTCCCTGGCAGGCTCTCCAACTGAAAGTGCATGAGCATGCTTTTGTTCTTGATATTTCTAAAGAGACTCTTGACAGGGAAGAAGGCTTTGATAAGGACAATTGGCCTTTAACTCGTGAGAGGCTCTCCAGAACCTACACCAACTATGGATACCAGCCTTACTGGCAGATTGCAGCTGCAGAACAACCAGAAGTTTCTACAGGGAAAGTCAAGCAAGCTGGAGTTTCGGCAGGAGTCGTTAGAGAGACAGAAACAGAGAAGACTGAAGTAGTAGAAACTGGTGAGGAGATAAGGGTGAGTCAGGAAAGGGAAAGACTGGAAGGACTAAGAAGCACACAGGAAGAGAAGTTATCGCAGCTAGAGAAACAGCAGATAGAAAGAGAGAAGCAGGCAAAGACTGAGAGAGAAAGGCTGGCTCAGCTGGAAAGAGAACGTATTGAGGCAGAAAGGCAGGCAGATGCCGAGAGACAGAGGTTGGCTCAACTGGAAATAGAGCTGCAGGAAGCAAGGAGGCAGGAAGAGACAGAACGAGTGACCAGGCTAGAGAAAGAGCTGAAGGAAGTACAGACACAGGAAGAGATTCGGAGGGAAAGGCTGGTCCAGCTGGAAAGAGAATGTACAGAGGCGAGAAAACAGGCAGAGGTGGAAAGAGAGGGGCTAGCTCAACTGGAAAGAGAGAGAACTGAAGTGGAGAGGCAGGCAGAAGTCGAGAGAGAGAGATTGGCTCAATTGGAAAGAGAGAGGGCTGAGGTGGAGAGGCGGGCGGAGGCTGCCGGTAAAGAGATCCCGGACTTTTTGTCAGCAAACACGATAAAAACGGACAGAGTTGTCAATACAGCTGGAGAAGACCTCGGAAGGATTGATGAATTAATGATTGATCTCGATAACGGTAGGGTAGCATATGCAATCCTTTCTTTTGGCGGATTCATGGGTATGAGCGATAAGCTGTTTGCTATTCCCTGGAATTTCCTTAAATACAGAGTGCACGAACATGCTTTTACCCTTGATATTCCCAGGGACGTCCTGGAAAGTGCAGAAGGCTTTGATAAGGATACCTGGCCTCTGACTCGTGAAGAACTCTCCGGGACCTACACTTACTACGGGTACCAGCCCTACTGGCAGAGAGAAATGGCGGAACGAGCAGGAATGCCTGGGGGGACAGAATCAGAAATGATGACCCGGGCAGAAAGAAAGAGGCACGAAAAGCTAAAAACCGCAGAAGAGATAATGGCGCAGCAGGATAAGGAAAGAATAGAAAAGCAGGAAGCGACAGAGACGGACAAAGAGAAAAAAGAGAGGCTAGAAAGAGAACGCATGGTTGCAGAAAGGCGGGAACACAAATATCAGTAATTGGTACGTCAGGGTACCGATATGTTTTCCTGAGTTTATATTCTGCGTATCAAATTCTGAGTCCCTGTTAAAAGCTGCGCAAGCAGGGACTTTTTTATCTCCACCGCGTCGTTAGGGCAAAGTTCCCTGCAACAGTAGCACAGGATACATTTTTCCGGATTAATCCTGAAAGTTCCGTCTTTTCTCCTTTCCACTGCCTTAGGGGAGCAGTTCAGATAGCAGGTCCCGCATTGAGTGCATTTTCTCTGGTTTATCCTGGGATAAATGGTATAATATTTGCCGAGGTTGCGCTTAAGGAAAGCGGGGGCAGTACTGACCCCTTCGCTCGATGGTTTGAATTTCTTTTTGACTTCTTTCAATTGGGTTCCGACCACCACAGGGCACTGGTTCCCGAATCCTTTCCTCAGGGCTCCCATTGTAGTGGGGATTTTGAGGGGGTCAAAACCGATCATTTCTGCTGCAACAATATCCAGGGAAACACAGTCCCTGCTTGCCAGAATTACCCCTGAGTTCACAGGCTTTCCGTGGGAAGGCCCGTTTCCTTCCATGCCCCAGACCCCGTCCATGACTGAAAACGCGGGTTTGACAACAGAGTAAACATCGGCTACGGCTTCCCCGAAGAGTTCCCGTTTCCCGAGGAGGTGGATTTCTTTCCGGCATTTCAGGGGGAGGATTCCGAAGAAATTCTTGACTGCGCCCGTGTAATATGTAAGCTCATGGGTTTTCAGTTTCGGAAGGGATATTACAACATCGGCTTCAAGGACAGGGTTTGCAATATACAATTTCCGGAACTGAAGCGGCTCCGGGACTTCTACCAGAGTAAAACCTGCAGTTTCAAAATTCACTACCTTTGCTCCGGCTTTTTGGGCAGCCTCTTCTATCCCCGAGGCTTTCAGGGCTGTTGCCGTAGCCCCGGGCTTTGATATCCCGGCTCCGTCCCCTACTATCGGTTTTCCTCCAGCGGCGAGCACGAATTCACACATTGCTGCTACAACCGACGGATGTGTAGTTGTGGCAGCTTCAGGGGGGCTGGCTGCAAGGATGTTTGGCTTGAGAAGTACGCTGTCTCCAGGCTCAATTATGTCTTCAATGCCACCTAGAAGGTCAAGAGCTTTCGCTATTGCTTCTTTCGTACCAGAATAATCAGGGCAGGGAACTATGGAGACTTTGTTCATTGCTAAAAAATAAATGGAAATAATTATTGAATTCTTTTCCGGTTTCAGTTTATTCTCAGTTTCTCGGCTTTCTAAGTCCTTTTATAGGGGGTCTACCTGTTTTTAAGGCCCATCATTGAGTCTATTTCTTCAGCTATGCTTTCCAGTTCGTCGAATATCCTTTCCGAGTCCTTCCGCATCTCCTTTACTGCAGCTTTCAGGCTGCCTCCTCTCAGATAAATCAGGCGCCTTTTCCTGTAAAGGAGCCCGGAGTCATTGAGGTTTCGGAGGTGATGGTTGATTCTTGAGATTTTCATATCAAGATCTTCAGCCAGAGCTTCCGAAGAGCTTATCCTGTCGTTTGAGAGCTTTTCAAGCAGGCTGAAGATTATCCTGTTGACTGTGTTTTCGGTATCTCTGCCCGAAGAAAAGCCAAAGCTGTCACAGAACCATAACAGGTCTTCTTCAAGGCTCTTGATCTGGGGTTTTTCAATATTTCTGAGGATAATCTGCTGAACCATCTGTGTATTATTTTCGAGATTCAGGTATATATACTTTATTTTGATTTGTAGATATCATTTCGATTTTTTTGAAATTATACTTATTTTACTGGTAAAATATCTCCTGTTTTCCGGTAATTTTTAAATATAAGTTTTGCATTATATGCAGATAGTTGGGTGCTTAAAGCCCAATACATTCATCAATTCCCATGCTGACTTATACCAGTGAATGTTCAGCTAATATTGAGGTCACTTACACATAAGGAGGAACAAAGAGTGATTATCAGACCTATTGGCGAACGAGTCTTACTCAAACACCAGAAGAAAGAAGAAGTGACTAAAGGCGGGATCTATATCCCGGAGTCTGCCCGGCAGGAGAAGAAAGAAGGAGTCGTTATAGCCGTGGGGACCTTTGAAGACGGAAAGGATCTCCCCCTGAAAAAGGGAGACCATGTAATTTACGGGGGATACCAGGCCGATGAGATTGAAATCGATGATGAAAAATTCGTTTTTGTCGATTTCAAGGATATCCTGGCAACCGTTGTTGAAGAATAATTTTGAATGAGGCCGCTTCTGAAAATATAACATCAGGTATCTCGCGAAGGTCAGGCAAACCATGACCCGGACAAATCAGGACTTAACTAAGGTAAGAATATTTGATCAAAATTCAGGTGAATACAGATGGCTTCAAAGCAGATAATGTTTGATGAGGGTGCAAGAAAAGCTCTCTTAAGCGGTGTAGATAAAGTTGCAAATACTGTTAAGATCACCCTGGGCCCGAAAGGCCGCTATGTCGTGCTGGACAAAAGCACAAAACCAGTGGTCACAAATGACGGGGTCACTATTGCAAAAGAAATAGAGCTCCACGACAAGTTCGAAAATATGGGGGCAAAGCTTGTCAAGGAGGTTGCTTCCAAAACCCAGGACAACACAGGAGACGGGACAACTACCGCAACCCTCCTTGCCCAGAGCATGATCCGGGAAGGCTTAAAAAACATCAGTGCCGGGGCAAATCCTATAGAGGTCAAGAAAGGGATTGAGATTGCCACGGAAAAGGTTGTAGGCTATCTCAAGAGCAAGAGTGTGGAGGTAAAGGGCAAAGACAAGATCATACAGGTAGCTACCGTTTCCGCAAACAATGATGAAGAAATAGGCAACCTGATCGCCGATGCTATGGAAAGGGTGGGTTACAACGGGGTAATCACCGTTGAAGACTCGAAGACCATGGAAACAAGCCTCGATGTGGTTGAGGGTATGCAGTTTGACCGCGGGTTCGTTTCCCCCTACATGGCACTTGATACCGAAAAAATGATCTGTGAATTTGAAGATCCCTATATCCTTATCACGGACAAGAAAATCAACAGCATGAAGCAGATAGTGCCCGTGCTTGAGAAGGTCGCTTCCGAAGGTCGGTCCCTCCTGATTATTGCTGAAGACGTCGATGGGGATGCTCAGGCAGCCCTGATCCTGAACATTATCCGCGGAGCCCTGAGGGTCTGTGCTGTAAAAGCTCCGGGGTTCGGAAACGAGAGAAAGGAGATGCTTGAAGACATCGCCGTCCTGACAGGCGGGCAGGTTATCAGCGAAGAGAAGGGCATGAAACTTGAGGAATTCAGTGACTACATGCTCGGGAGTGCCAGGAAGGTCACTGTTGACAACCATAAAACCATAATCGTAGAAGGCAGAGGCGACAAAGCAGATATCGATGAAAGGGTCAGGATCATCGAGGCTCAGATCAATATTGCCGAAGCCGACTACAGAAAGACCGAACTTAAAAAGCGCATGGCAAAGCTGGGAGGTGGCGTTGCGGTAATCAAAGTGGGAGCTGCAACCGAAACCGAGCTCAAGGAAAAGAAGATGAGAATCGATGATGCCCTGAACGCCACAAAAGCTGCAGTTGAGGAAGGTGTGGTTACAGGAGGGGGGATCAGCCTCTTCCGGGCAGCTTCAGTCCTTGATGCCCTTGGCCTTGACGGCGACAGGCAGGTGGGCGTAAAGATCGTCCAGAGGTCCGTAGAAGACCCCGTCCGCCAGATTGCCGCAAACGCAGGCAGGGAAGGCGCTGAAGTTGTAGCAACCATAAGGGCCGAGTCCAGTGAACGCTTCGGGTACAATGCAAAGAAAGATGTCTTTGAAGACCTCTTCGAAGCAGGTGTAATCGACCCGACAAAAGTGGTAAGAAGCGGGCTTCAGAACGCCGCTTCAATCGCAGGCATGGTACTCACGACTGAAGCCCTTGTAACCGATTTTGATGAAGAAAAGGACGACAGGACAGCTGCAATTATCATCTGATTGCAGCATTTTTTTCTTTTCTTTTCTTCTTTTTTCTTCTCTTCTCTTCTTTTTTCTTCTCTTCTCTTCTTTTTTCTTTTCTTCTCTTCTTTTCCTCACTCTTCCTTTTACTCTTCTCTTCTTTTCATTTTTCCCTTCTTTTTCTTCCCTTCTCTTCCCTTCTTTTTCCTTTTTTTCTGATTTCATTCTTTCTTTTCCCGAATCACTCTAAAGCCTTTTTCCCTTCTCTTTATCCTCAGCAAGGGCTGAAAACCTTTTTCTGTTATTATCACAATATATTCGTAAAGGCCTAACTCTCAATATTTATAACTGTTGATCTATAGTCAAACTGTTATACTCATCCATAATCATTAATAATCACTCATAATCTCCTGATCATCCGGGTTGTTTAATAAAAACGCCCCCTGCCAGAAAGGTGAAAGTAAAGATGCTTGAAGTCTACTGCGACTCATCCTATAATGAAGGTGAAGATTCCTACATCGGCTGCGTGGTGCTACGGGACGGCATGCAGCTTCATCAATCAACAACTAAAGTCCCGAACCATCCTCAGAACAATCTTGAATGTGAACTTGCAGCCCTTAACTTTGCCATATCCCTTGTCAGGACTTTTTCCGTAGGCGATACCGAAATAGTCGTTTATAACGATTCGACCGAAGCCGTAAAAGCTTTTCAGGGAAGGGCGCAGCAAGTAGAAAAGGAGTTTCCGGGGTCCAGAATTAACTTCGAGTATATCCCCCGGGAGAAAATGAACCAGGCAACTGCAGACAGCCTCTCTAAAAAGTTTCCCGTTTTTTTATCGAGCACGTCCACATCCGAGGTGGAGTCTTTTTCGAGGCGGAAAGACGTTCTTTCAGATATCGCCCGGGATGGAAGCAACGTTTTTTATCTGGAAAAAGTCCCGGAGATGTCTACAAACAAAAAAACCTGCTACAGATTGATAGTTCGTACAATGGAAAAGATCCTTTCTGATGACCTGTTCTATCCGGTAAAAAAAGGAGGTCCGGGTACTCAGATCAAGGCTGCGGAACAGCTTCGAAAAGATCTTTCAAACCCCGAGATCCTTTCTTCTCTGAAAGCAAAGGGGGTCAGGCTTGAAAACTCCTATTTCCTGCTCACGGATGAAACCTGGGGGCTTCGGGGTACGGACAGTCAGGCTTACTCCATTCTGCCCTCTTCCATTCCTCACAGGATCATATGCGATGAAGTGGATCGGTCACCCCAAAACCTCTTCAGAAGAGCAGAACGTTTCAGGTAATTTCCAAGTCCGGCAGCCCATTTTTATATCCTTCTCTCCGGAATCCGATACCGGTGTCATAGAAGCTGAAGTATCCCGCTTATATGTGTCATTCACCCTTAAACCCAACTTAAATCCCTGAGAATCCATGAAACCCATAGATTACAAAACACAGATTTTACTAACCGTTTTCGTCAGCTCTCTGCTCCTCGGGAATCTCCTCGGGAGCAAGCTAATTGAGATCTTCGGAATTGTAACTTCGGTCGGCTTATTCGGATATCCGGTTACTTTTCTTATTACGGATATAGTAGAAGAGGTTAGGGGAAAAGAAGTAACAAAGATTTTCGTACACGCAGGCTTACTTTCACTCTGCATTGCCGTACTTTTCGTATTTGTAAGTACAGGCTTCCCTCCCTCCCCTCTGTATCCGCATAGTGAGGCTTATAATAGTGTTTTCTCAAACTCCCTGCGGATTATCCTTGCAAGCATGACCGCTTTTGTTATAAGCCAGTACCATGACCTCTGGGCTTTTAACTTCTGGAAACAGAAGACAAATGGCAGATTCCTCTGGCTCAGGAACAATCTTTCAACAATTGTTTCCCAGCTGCTCGACTCCATTGTTTTTACGTTTATCGCTTTCTATCATGCCACTCCCGAACTGGGGGCAGTCCAGATCTTCTATATGATCGTGCCTCTCTGGGCTCTTAAAGTGGGTTTTGCTCTCCTTGATACTCCATTTGTATATCTTGGAGTCCGGTGGCTTGCTTCCAAAAGCGTGAACGATCTCTCCTATCATGGGGAAAGCAGGGAGGCAGGTTCGGTTAATAGTTAAAAAGGGGCAGTCCCTGAAATCAGCTTCGATCCGGAAGTGGTTCGGGAATACATTTCCGGGTCCTAAATCCCAATGCTTATGGACATCCCCGTCCTATATTCTATATATTAACGGGGGTGCTGATTATGGCAGAACGTCCTGAGATAAAAATAGGGCAGGCAAGAGTCAATATTCAGAGCAGTGCGGAAAATCCCGAAGAGACTTACGAAGGCAAGGCTGAAGAGCAGGAAAAGTCAGGTAAAGAGTCCGGGACTCAATACACAGGAGTTCCCTCTGAAGAATTCTGTACCGCCTGTATGGATATCCCTGAGGAACAGCGTAAGGGCATGATTCTGGAAATCCAGCAGGTAGCTGAAAGGCTTCTTAAAGCCCATGGGGTTATTAACGAACCTCGAGACCTTTTAAAGGGAGAATGGTTCCTCAAACTGCAGAAGCCGAAGTTCGAAAAGAAACTGGTTTTTGCAAAGTCCGGAGAGGAGGTCTTTGTAGGCTTTTATAGCTATCAGGAAGAAACACCTGTTCCAGATCCCAACTTTGTTTTGCTTTCTCAATACGGTGTCTGGTACCCGCAGAGGATAGAGGAAAAATTTGAAGAAACGGTTGTCTCCTTCTTTACGGGAGCTTATGGAGACTACGATTTTCTCAATATCGTCCCTGAAAACGTTGAAAAATTCCAGGCTTTTCAGCATGATTTTGCAAAAATGCTTGAAGACCAGGGCTGGGACGGACAGGACGTGGAGGTAGTTGAAAAAATCATGCCGAAAGATTAAGTTTCTCTGGAAACTTATGTCTCTCTAAAAACTCATGTATCTTTGAAACTCATGTATCTTTGAAACTCAAGTTTCTATAGAATCTATCCCGTTCAGAGTGTTCGCTTTTTCTTTTCAACCTCTTCCGGGAATTGATTTTTCTTTCCAACTTCTCCCGGGAATTAGTTTTTCTTTTATGCTCTCTCATTTCTGATTCTTTGTTTTTTCCCACAGAATATTTAAATATTGAAAGCATACGCAGTTTCAGGTACATACTCAGTGACGGTATATACTCAACGATGGTATGTGCTCAATGATGGTACACATTTGATGATATTCCTTGCTTTTACCTTGTGGCTTTTATAATAATCGCTTTTCAGAAGGTCTTTTATGTTTTCGATAAATTCCGAATGCATCCTTTCAAAAAAATCCGAAGATATCCCTCCTTTCTATGTGATGGAAGTACTGGAAAGTGCCAAGGAGCTGGAAGCTCAGGGCAGGCATATAATCCACCTTGAGGTCGGAGAGCCTGATTTCCCTACCGCTCCCCATATCTGCGAGGCTGCCTGTGCTGCTATTGGGCAGGGACTTACAAAGTACACCCACAGCCAGGGGCTCCCTGCCCTCCGAGAGGCAATAGTTGAGTCTTATTACCGGAAGTTTGGGGTTGACCTAGACCCTAACCAGGTTATTGTTACTTCAGGGACAAGCCCCGGACTCCTGATGGTTTTTATGGCTCTGCTTGAAAAGAGGGATGAAGTAATTATGTCGAACCCCCACTATGCCTGCTATCCGAATTTCGTAAAATATCTGGGCGGGACTCCCGTTTTTGTCTATACGAGCGAGACAAACGGCTTTGCCCTTGAGCCGGAAACCGTAAGGCAGTGCCTGAGCCCGAACACCAAAGCCATTCTCATTAACAGCCCTTCAAATCCCGGAGGGCATGTTATGTCTCCTGAAAGTTTGCAGGGCCTTGCCGCAATAGCGGACGAAAAAGGAATTCCTATTGTTTCGGATGAGATCTACCAGGGCCTGATCTACAGTGGAGAAGAACACAGCATCCTGGAATATACCAAAAATGCCTTTGTTCTGAACGGCTTTTCCAAACTTTATGCAATGACCGGCTGGAGGCTCGGCTATATTATCTGCCCTCCCGAATGTGTACGTGCAATCCAGAAAATTCACCAGAACTTCTTTATCTGCGCTAACTCCTTTGTCCAGGAAGCAGGCATTGCAGCCCTCAAAGGTTCCCAGGAATATGTTGCCGAGATGGTCCAGATTTATAACATGCGCCGCCAGTACATGCTGAAGAGGCTTCTCGGCATGGGGCTAGACGTTCGAAAAGAGCCGATGGGAGCTTTTTATGTCCTTGCCGATGCCCGCAAGTTCAGCAACGATTCTCTTGAACTGAGCCGCCGGATCCTCAATGAGGCAGGCGTGGCAGTAACTCCCGGCATAGATTTCGGAAACGGGGCGGAGGGATACCTGCGCTTTTCCTATGCCAACAGCCTTGAAAACATTGCAGTAGGCATGGACCGTCTGGAGGCTTTTCTGGAAAAAGAGCTTGATGGATGAGAATTTCCGGAATTCGGAAGCGGTCAGGTTCCGCTAATTAATTTTTCTAATTTCTCTGGCATGAAAGTACTGTGATTTGACAGGTACTTTCATCCTTTTGTGCCTGTATTTCTTTGTGCCTTTGTTTGAAGAATTTCATGTTTGTCTTCTAATCAACCTGTCCGGATAATCGCTTTTGATGTCAATCTTTCTTTTTTACTGTATATGCAAAATCCGGTTCCGAAAGCTTTTCCAGTTCTACCAGCCCGTCAGAAACTGATGATTCTCCTTGCGTTTTTTCATTTTCAGGAACGGCTTTTTTATTCTCTTCCGCTACTGTTTCTTTTGCAGTTTCTTTTGTAGTTCTCGCTGTTGTTCCCGTTGATGTTTCCTTAGTAGCTTCCGTTGTTGCTTCCTGTGATGTGTCCTTCGATGCTTCCGCTGATGTTCCTTTTATGGTTCCTGCCGTGCTCTCTTTTTTGCCATAAACGGGGGTTTCAGCTTTTTCCCTTCCTTTTTCCTCTCTCTTATCAGGCATCTTCCGAAGTTTTTCGATTGATGTACGGTCCACAGGGATTTTTTCCGGGAAGTTAAACTTTAGCTTCTCGGGATTTCTTCTGATAAAAACACCTGCAGCAAGCAGAACGAGGGTTGCAGCAAGGTAAGTAAGGAGACTGAGGTGAAGTTTTTCTTCTACTACAATCGAGGGATCGTCGGAGGCATTGATTTCTTTTGAAACCGTACCGTATCCTGTCTTTTTTATTGTCAGTTTATGCTGCCTTCCTTCTGCGTTAAATACGACGGGGGTCACTCCTTTATATTTCCCGTCAAGGTAGACCCTTGCCCCGGAGGGGTTTGAGGAAACGCTGTATGTCCACCTGTTTATCTGGAGCTTTTTTGAGATTGAATACGTTTCCCCGGCTGTAACAAAAACTCGCTCGAAGACATCCTCATACCCTTCCTGCTTCAGCACCACTTCATAAAAACCGGGAGGGACGTCCTCTATCAGGACCGGGGTTTTTCCAACAGGCATTTCATTTATATAGATCTCGGAGCCGTTTGGAACTGTTATGATTTTGATATTCCCTGAGTCCACTTCCTCTGCTGCCATCGGATTCTCAGTCTCCTGGACTGTGGAATTGCCCTGTCCGATATCTGCGGCAGAAACCTCCGCAAATACAGGACCGACAGCTAAAGTAAGTATCAGGAAGGAAAATACCGTGCATATAAGGGCTTTCCTGAAGCCCACCGGTTTTAGGTCAGATTTCCTTTTTATACGGAACCCCTTCGTTTTGAATGATGGCTCTTCTTTTAAAGTAACTGGTATTTATAACTCATCATTCTTTCATCTGATAGGGCAGAATTTGAGCGAACAGAATTTGAGTGAACAGAATTTGAGTTAGCAGAATTTAAGTGAACAGAATTTGAGTTAGCAGAATTTGAGTTAGCAGAATTTGAGTTAGCAGAATTTGAGTTAGCAGAATCTCTGATTCCTTTTAATCCGTTCAATTCAGGTTACTATTTTTTCCACTGCAGTAGCTGCCTTTTCCTGCTTAAAATCAAAAATATTGCTCTGATTTCTATTCTCTTTTTCAGGACAGAAAATCCCCGTAATCATCCAGGTTCCATATATGAAATGCGTCCCCATGATAAAGTAAAGTTCTTTTTCTTTCTGGAATTCAAATAGCTGCTCTCTGATTTTCTTTTTCACGGCTCCGGGTTCCCTTTCTTCCCTCACAATATTTCTTACGGTTTCATTAAGTTCCCAGTCAAGCAGGATAATTTTATGCCCCCTGCAGGCTTCTTCCCCCTCACACCTGAAAGTGTTCCTCACTTCCACAGGCATCCTGGCTTTTTCCCCTTTTTCCAGAAAATCCCCCATCATGTTAAAGTACTGCTGCCGGTCCCAGGTCTCAATGCTGTTTACCTTGACCTCCATATCCAGAAGTTCAGGCTTTACCACTCCCAGGCTTGCTCCTTCTATGTTCAGCCTTTCCAGAGACGTTACAAGCGGCAGGATAAGCTCTTTTATTTCCCTGTCCTTTGCGGGCCTTTCCAGGTTTACGTAATCAAGGACTTTCCTGCTTTCCCACCTCAGGTCGTGATCAGGTTTCGTAACCGTAACCTCAAGCAGGTCGTTCTTCCTGAAATCCACCAGCCCTTCACCGTACCTGAACCTGAGAGGGTAGAGCCTCAGGAGTTCTCCCGCTTTGTTGATGCCTGTAACTCCAACGGCATGCACGTCCCCGTTTCTTTTGCTCTTCTCCGGGGTAGCTCTGACAAGGATTGCAATTTCTTCTTTTTCTCGCCTCAATGGGGGTAACCTCAGTTGTTTTTGAGTGAATCTGGAGAAAGATCGGCTTTCGGGGATATTAACCTTTGAGAAAGCTGGGTGAAAGTGTTTTTTCTTTCGGGTGTCGGTTCATTTTAATCTGCAACAGGTCAGATCTGCAGATGTCAGGAAGCGGTATTGTCAAAAGGGGGTAAATATTGAGAGGCCGCTACCGGAATTAGAAAATGACTCCTTAAAATGAGAAAGTCTTCTGAAATACAAAATTAAAGAAAAGAAAAAAGGTGGGGCTGGTGAGATTCGAACTCACGATCGACGGGTATCTCCGAACAACTGCTTTAACAGTTCTCTGGTGAGCATCTATCAGTGCTCCAACGGTTCCTCATTGTCCTGCCCCGTCGGGAAAGACTCGGTAGACCCGTTGTTCATCATTTATCCGCTGGAGCCCATCGCCATGCCGGGCTAGGCCACAGCCCCTTTACAAGGATAGTGAAATAGCCTTTCTCTTTTATATAGTTATCGACAGGGACTCATGTTTTCGAGCAAAGATGTCTATTTTTTCCTCAGTACATCCACAGGAAATATATTATTCCTGCAAGAATTGCGAGCACAAGTATTGCAAAGGAAATATATCCGAGCAGACGGACCGTGAAATCGTATGTGCTTACCTCGCCTGTCCATTTACCCGTTCTCCGGCGGTCAAAGTATTTCATCCATTTCTTGCTCAATTTCAATGGCTTCAGGTCTCCCTTTTCAATTTTGTTCTATAACAGGGGTTTTACAAATAAAGCTATTTATATGACTCCCTGGGAACCGGCTTTACTATTTTCTTGATGCCCTTCTGAGGAGGAGGCAGGGACAAGAGTAGCTTTAATAGGTTTTTTAAGCCGAAATTTAAGCCGAAATCTACGGGGAATAATAAAGATAAGTCCAGAGAGCCTGAGAGCTTCTTCAGGATCGGTTCGATGTGAAAAATATTTGTTCAAAATCTCGGGTTTTTGTTTAAAAAAGTTATGGAAAAGGGTTGGAATTGAGAGGTAAGGGTTTCCTCTCAATTTTTGTGATTGGTGGCGGGGTTTGGGGTGAATCCTATCCAGATCTCTTTTCTAACCGTTTTTCCAGGTTATGCATACCTATATTAAAAATATATACTTTTGTAATATATAATTTTTGTGAAGGAGCTCGGAGCTGTTATTTAAAATATCAACTAACTTTTTTAATATTTCTATAAATTTGAAAAAAAGTATTGAGGTGGGTTGGGATTGAGAGTATAAAGGGTTTCCTCTCAATCTCCTAGGTTAATCAACTGATACTTCCGTTTTTCAGGTTATTATAAAACCTGTAATTATGTTTATCAACATTATAATATAAAAATTTTTTCATACTGTAATAGAAAAATTTTTTAATAAGTAGTTCATTTTCCTTAGATGGCGAGCTTCAACTCTGAACGCCCCATTTCTCTCTTTATGTTGAAGCTGGTCTTCTTTTAGGTTTTTCATTGATTACTTCTACCAGCTTTGACGATTTTTTTTATATATTTAAGGACTTTTTATCTCCCGAAATATATGGGAGTTATAAAAATGTTTATATATTACATCCCCTATTTGAGGCATCGCTAGCCTCTTCCGGGCACTATTGTTCTCACAGGGTTGCGCACCCTGGGGCATCTGCATCCTGAAGTATCATGCTCTGTCAGGTGGGATGTATGAGTATGAAAAAGTACATGGAGAGCTTTTTTATCTGTTAGCTCCCGATGTGTTTCACTGACCTTCAGAAACGTTGTTGTCTGAATTGCGGTTTTTAGTCGATTTTTTCGAACCTGGATGCAGGTGCACCACAAATTGGACAGTTCCCTTCAGGTTCGCCTTCTATAGTATGTCCGCAGACCCCGCAGACGTAATAATCAACCTCTTTATTATTCCCTATTTCTTCCAGGGCTTTTTCATATAGTCTGGCATGAACTCTTTCTACTTTATTTGCCACCTCAAAGCTCCAGAGAGCCCTGTTATCCCCCTCTTTCTTTGCTTCCTCTATAAATTCAGGGTACATTTTCGTAAATTCGTATGTTTCACCGTCAATGGCATCTTTCAAATTGTCCATTGTGGTTCCAATCCCGCCCATACGCTGGAGGTGATTGAATGCATGGATCGTTTCCGCAGCAGCTGCGGCTCTAAAGAGTTTGGCTATCTGATGATACCCTTCTTCATCTGCCTTTTTTGCAAAGGCAAGGTATGTCCTGTTTGCCATCGATTCGCCAGTAAATGCAGCCTTAAGGTTATCTTTGGAACTCATGTGTATCTCCCCTTAATTTGAAATCTTTTTTTCACCCTATTTACTGGTCATATATATTATTCTTAACGCCCGTAAGAATGGTGAGTTTTGCTTCCACAACTGTTGTCAATGATATTAATATGATTGTTATTACTAATACTGCTTCGACAGTCGTCCAATCTCTCCAAATTCATTGGTAAAAATAAGTTAGAAATATGTTTCAATTGTGGCATTCTTTTTTAATTCGCCAGATTCGGCAACAACCACATCCAATTTATTTTTATAAGTTCCTTTATCTCCATCGCGTTCATTAACATCTGGATAGACTTCAAGGCTAATATCAAATTTTATAGCTTCAATGTTGATATTATCACTCATTTCAATATAAGTTTCATATGTGAATACCCGGGACATTAATCGAAAGTATTGATAATCTTCTCCTACTAATGATACTTCACTTGCAATCGGATATAAAATAGGACTGTTTTCATTGATAGGGTCTTCATTGTTCATCTGTTCCAATACTACAATCTTTGAAAAGGAAATATCTGCAAGAACAGATTCGTTTGTCCTGAATTCTAGCATTGGACCATGTTTGGTATTTACAATAGAAGTCGTCCAGTTTCCATTGAGTGATTTATTGTCGAGTGACTCAGCAGTATTTTCAAAATATATTCCTCTTATGTACTTCTCTGGCGTGTGGAATACATGCTCTTGTAGGAGACTTTTGAAAAAAGATGGTTCTTCCCGAGAAGGTGTGATTGCAAAAACTCCTTCTTGTGTTGCAGGAATCGGAACTAAAATTTTAGTTGTTCCCAATACTTCAGTTCCTGAAAAACCACTTATTTTAACCGTATATTCGTAATGTGGCCTTAATTCGTCAGCTCTCCAGTCTCTTAAATTTATCTCAACAATGTATAGTCCACTAAAAACTACCAATAAGATTATTAGAAAATAATTGATTGCCTTTTTCATTGTTTCGTCACCGTTAAATAAAAAATGAGATTATTCGACTTCTCATGTATTTAATAAGGCCGATATTGTACTTGGCAGATTTTAGAGCACGCCTTCTGTATTTGATTTTACAGTTTCACTACTTCCCCATGTGTTCTCGTTGTAATAAATTTCCACCCACCAATGAATAATAATTTTATTTTAACATCAACATTAAGTTTACTTTCAATAGTTGAGCTCATTAATATAAATTTTTATTTAATCTTGCTCTGTTCAGAAGTAAAATTAAAAAACTTCCTGTATACACAGGTTCTACTTTAAAACCTGTAATTACTCTTATATTTTGTATTTCCTGCTCTATTCCTCTCTCAAATCTTCAAAAATGCACATGTTTAAACATAACCTACGTATCCATGTGATAGGTGATTCTTTAGAAAAAAATATTAACCCTACTATTGAGAGGAAAAAGCAAGAGAATTTGGAGTAAGAATATGTATGAATTTCAACTTATTTTGTGATTTAATATCGAGCATATGCGATTATGACAAATCTGGCCCATTTTCAACCGGATTCAGGATGTTTTTATTAGGCTTTGCTATAGTGTTTATGGTTATTTTTAGCCCAAGTTTGGGATTCAACACTAAAGGTTGTCCACGAAGTCCGACAAATAATGCTAAAAGGATAATTGTTATAGGTTTAGCTATAGCTATTTCAGGTTTAATTATTTCGATAGCAAGTGTATAGATGGTGAATATATTTTAAAAAGGATTATATATTATTTAGACAAAGAGGAATTTATTTTTTATCAACTTCTTTGATGATCTCTCCGGAAGTTTCCTTTCCTTACAGCTGCATGCCTGATCTGCAGGAAATAGCCTGAAAACTAAAGGAATAGCAACGCTTCAACTTAAAATATTGCTATCAAAATTAGGAAAAGGAACCTTATAGAAAATGTTAATTTATATGTTTAATATATTGAAACAAGATGAATGTAGTGTTGGGAATCATCACGTCTATAATAATACTTGCAATAGCAATTCCATATTTTTCAAAAACGAAAACTTTAACCTCCTCCACATTCCGCGATTCAATTTTTATAGCAGTATTAATTGGAGCATCAGCTGCAAGTAGACAAGAACTAAGCTGGTATTAAAAAGCAGCTAAATTTTGGGAAAAAATGTTCCCGGTCAGGAAATGTTAAACATGGGGAAAGTTTCAAAGAAATACCTATTATTGCAGTTCATTACGGCCTTTATTACATGTACATTATTAGGATACCTGTTTCACGATATAATGAATGGAATAATAACTGGAATTGGCGTTGGAATCGGGGTAATTATAGTATCTGCGATGCAGAACTCCTGAATTCATTACTTTGTTAAAAATTCCTCTTCGATGTTTTACATTAATAAAAACTCGATTATAAAATATGAAATGAGAGTAATTGACCCTTGATAGAGATGCCTTATAAGTCAATAATTCTAAAAAGGAGTAAGGCGTTGTACTGAAAGAGTCACGCCCAGGGCAGGATTCGAACCTGCGCTCTCCCAAAGAAGAAACGGTTTTCGAGACCGTCGCCCTACCGCTAGACTACCTGGGCATTTTGCTTTAAGAATATCTCAGATTGGTTTTAGTTTGGCTTATAGTTTGAAATTGACTTAAATACCGGATGAATTTTAAATAATGAGGAAGTTTCCGGGCAGAGCCCGGTGTTTCCGGTGCAGAGTTAAGTGAATATACTTTCTATCTTATATATTTTATTCTCAGCGGGCTCCCTCATTTTAAAAATCGAAAAGGGATTTCTGACCTGCAGGCTTTTCCGGAGTTTCTTCTTCCGGTTCTTTTGTTTCTTCTCCTGCTGTATTTTCTTCATCAGTTTTTGTTGTTTCTGCCGATTTTATGTTCTCCAGGTCGGCAAAAGAGATCTGAGCTCCAGACTTTCCTGTCTCCTTTTTTGTTGTTTTTGAGGCTTTTTTCTTTTCCTCGGCGCTTTTTTCCGCAGGTCCGGGCTTTTCGGCTTTCAGGGGTCCGGGCAGTTCAAGCCAGCCGTACTGGCCGCCTCCTCCGGGGTGTATTATAACATCGCCTTTCCTGAAAGCGAGAATTGCGTTTACTACCCTGTCGTCCACTATTTTCAGGGCATTGGGCTCTGCATAGATAAGGGCTTCAACTTCGTTTCCGAAATGTTCCACAAGGGTTTCCCAGGCAGATTTTACGCCTTTTGTCTGGATGCTTGCGTGGCCGAGTGCCATCTGTATGATCTCTGCAAGGGGTATCAGGTGGAGGTAAGGAGGCCGATGGTCAGGGTGCCCCGGTTCTTTAAAATCCGCAAGTTCGTTGACCCGGTCAGCCACTCCTTTTTTAATAATCCCTCCGCATTTCGGGCAGCGCCATCGGCTGGCTTCGGCTTCCGGGAGCGAGTACCGGGTAAAACATTTAATGCATGCGGACCTGTTGTACTTCCCTTCTTCAGGGAAAAACCCTACATTCAGAGTAGGTCCGTATCCCTCCTCCCTGAGGATGGCTTTCCTGAGCCCCTCAAAGGTGATGTCAGGGATATTAAACTGAGTAAATTCCCTTGCCAGTTTGTTGGTGTAAGGGGAATGGGCATCGGAGTTTGTAAGGAAGGTCAGCCGGTGCAGTTCTTTAATTCTATCGGCATAATCGCTGTCTGCACTCAGGCCAAGCTCAATAAATGAAATATAATCGTTCATGTCCCCATAGCAGCTTTCCAGGCTGTCGTGATAGGCGTAGAGAGCAGTCCAGGGAGTAAAAGCGTGGCAGGGGCCGATAAGAGCTTCAAGGTCTTTTGCTATCTCTGCAATTTCACAGCCGTCCAGCTTAACTGTAGGGCGCCCGTCTGCCTGAAGGTTTCCGAAAGGGGCAATTCTTTCTGCCAGCTCTTCGGCTTTTGAAATCGAGGGTAAAATAAGAAGGTGGTGCACCCGGTTGCTATCTTCAATCTCGGTAGTGGGGATGAAAAATGTATTTCCTATCCGGATTTCTTCATCTGAAATGGCTGCTTTTTTAATATCTTCCAGCCATGCAGGGTGAGTACAGTCCCCGGTGCCTATAAGCTCCATCCCTTTTTTTGAAGCTTCACTCGCGATTGTGGCCAGTTCCATCTTCGCGGAACATGCCATCGAGTACTTTGAGTGGAGATGGAGGTCTGCATTGACTTTCATTTCCGAACCTTTTGCCAGAAGTTTTTAACTTTCAGGTTCTTTAACCGCGTGTTTTTTATCCGGGTTCTCGATCCGCGTATTCTCTGCCGGAACTTCCCGATCTCTGTATTATCTGTGGATTTATCCTATATAGCGAAGGTCTTCTTCCGTGGGCTTGACTTCGGGGAAGTTCTGCTGCTCTTCTTTTTCTTTTAATTTTTCGAGGATATTTTCCATTTCCTCGGCTTTTTTCTTAAGGGAGTCAGTGTTTACCTCGATCCCGAACATCTTGCACAGCACCTTCAAAAGAGACTGAGCACTTTTAGGGTCCATCAGGTATCCGGGGGTCATTCCCATCAGGCAGGCCGCATCTATGCCTCTCATCCCGCTGAAAGCTACAAGCAGGCCGGATGCACCTACGATTCCTCCGCTGGGCTCCGATTCCCGGAATTCGACTCCGTATTGCTTAATCTCTTCGATCAGTTCCGTGCTGTTGGCAACCCCGAGTACGGTCTCCTCGTAGGTCAGTTTGCCTGTAGGGTAGCCACCGAGGGTGTATATCCTGGGCACTTTAAATTCCTCTGCAATGTCCAGATAAAGAGAGCAGAGTTCATAATGCCCTTGTGAGGTAGTACTCTGGTGGTCTCCTACAAGAAAAAGAACATCAGCATCGTTTGCTTTCCCATGATATATGGTGTTGCTTACCGGACGGACCGTGCAATCTTTATTGACAAGGACCTGGGGTGGAAAATGAGGGGAATAAACCTCTATAATTTTTTCAGCCTCAAGTTCATCTACAAGATGTTCTGCCACCAGCTTGCCCACAAGCCCCACTCCCGGAAGTCCTACTACCAGTATAGGGTTTTTGAGCTCAAGGTTTTCTTTCAGGCGGACAAGTGTACTTTGCTGCATAAAAATCCCTTATCCTTTCTTTGCCAGTCTTCGGTACTTACCGTAAGGATCCTGAGGAGAAAAGCGAGCCGGGATAGCGGGCAAGGTTACTCCCCCGCAGACCGGACATTTTTCCCTTAAAGTGTACCTACCGCAATTTTTGCATTTGCGGATCTTTTGTCCCAAAGGGCATCACGCCTTTGCCGATTCGATGTGCCGCTTGAAAGTCCCATGTCCGCCAAGTTTGGAAATAGTGTCTATTGCCGTCTGGGCGGATTTTTTAAGGACTGATTCGGCTTTCTTATAGTCAGGAGCTATTACCTTGATTCTGTATCTGGGAGCTCCTGTGTAACTTACTTCGAGCCTGACATCTTTTCCATCAACCTCGCTGATGGAATTTGCAGCATGGAGGGACTGTTTTATTACCTCTATGCCGTTTGGAAGATTGCAGGTCAGATCCACATACCCTGCGATATCCACGAAGGGCAGTTTGATGTTTTCTCCTGCGATCTTGGCCATGCTCTTCAAGTATTTTTTGTTGACTTTGAGTCCTTTGAAGGCTTTCTCCCCTTCGATAGCTGCCTCTTCGAAGGCGGAATATGCGCTTCCGAACTCTTCTACAAGTTTATCGTGCAGAGTTTGCAGGCCGTTTTCATCGGTCTTGGTCTCTTCAGCCACAAACTGGAGCCACTTGGCGGCTTTTTGCTCATTCTTCCATTCCTGGATCTTGGCCCGCCGCTGGTGCTCGTTCACGTCTTTTAATGACAGGTCTATGTGGCCGCGGGAAGGGTCCACGTTCAGAACCTTGCAGACAATTTTCTGCCCTTCCCTGACGTAGTCCCTGACGTATTTGACCCAGCCTGCTTTAATTTCGGAGATATGGATGAATCCTTCCCTGCCTCCGAACTCCTCAAGCTCGACGTAGGCGCCGAAATCAGTTACATTCTTCACTGTACAGACAACAAACTCTCCAACTTCGGGCCAGTTATCGTTTCCCATTCGTACCACTTCTCGATTTTTGTCTTTTATTACTCTCTACTGTACTCCTGTGCAGTGCTTTTACCGGTCCGGTTATTCAAGCACTTCCAGAATGTGAGTGGTAATTGTAGATTTTCCACCGGTTGGTTCGGCAAGGGTCCTTCCACAGACAACGCAGGTAATCTTACGGCTTGCGCTTCCGAATATGATCTGTTCGTTTTCGCAGTCGTTGCACTTTACGCGCAGGAACCTGCTTTTTGGTCTCTGGGTGTAGTCTACCATGTTATCTTACTCCTTGAACTCGAACTTCTTTGCCCTGAAACAGGGTCTCTGGTGGGCTTTCTTACATACGGTACAGCGGTACCTGAGCCAGATGCGCTTTGTCGGCTTGTCGCCACCGGGCACCTTGGAGAACTTTCCGCTGTTTCCTATACCTTCCTGTCTCTTCTTCTGCCTTGCAATGTGAGTCATTGATGAAGCCTGCCCCTTCTTAACCCTTTCAACAACGACTTCGTTGTGGGTCTTACAGAACGGGCAGTAAGTTCTGAACCTCTTTGGAATCTTCATTCTTTACACCTTTTTTGATGATTATTGGTATTGTTGTGCATCTTCCGGCTTTTGCGGAAAAGCACCGATAGATATACTTATTCAATATACGTATGGCGTTACGTATGGCGTTTTATTTTTTCCTGGGAAGCTAATTAATTTGGGAAGCTTGAATTGATGAGTTTGAAATCACTGAACCTCTTTTGTCCCGATATCCTGAGTGGCGAACTCATCTCGAGGACGAGGTCAGAGCACGCTAACAAGGTTAAGCTACACAGATATAGCTACACATATAAATACTAATACTATTGTCTGAAAGACTTTTTTTCATAAGGCATAAGTAAGCTGTTTACAGGATATTCGATAAACCTGCTCACACATGTTTTTTCTGGCAAAAATAAGCTGCATCTCTCAAGGAGTCAGTTCTTTGCGGAACTCTTTTCTCCGGAGCTTTCCTCCCCGGCAGCAATCAATTTTGCTGCATTCCGCTTTATCAGCCCTGTTGCATTCAGTTGCGGCAAAACAACCACGTCTTCGGCATTGACCGTATAGTTTCGGCCGTCTGCGCCTGTGAAGGTAGGCAAGTCCTTCAGTATTCGGACAACAACATATCCCTCGTTTGTATTGTTTTTGCCCGGTTCTATTCCTGTTTCCTTTCCCCCTGCAGTTGCGATTACTTCCTCCTCTTTCTTTATTTCCGGATTAACCGCAGCAGGAGCCTGTCTTGAAGCCCATACACAGGGCCAGACAGCAGTCTTCCCGGAATCAGGGTAAAGAATCGGCCCTAATAGTTCTACTTTTGCAGCTTCAATGCCCTGAAGCACAAGGTCATACAACAGTTTTTCCGCAGGAAGCAGTTTTTCGATATCCTTCGAAATAGGTTTATCAGCGTGAGACTGGATTGTTGCCCTGGTAATGACCTTTCCTATCCTTTTCATAAAGATGGTTTCAAGGTCCGAAAGCGCTCTTTCATGCTCGTCGTTGAGCATCTTTGATTCCGGAGAGCGGGGATTATTGATTTTCCCTATCTCTTTTTCAAGCTCCCGGATGTATTTTTCAGCTTCCAGGTAAAAATCAGCCGGAATTGTTTTCAGTGTCTGGTTTTTTTCTTTATACAGGGTCTGGCTGATTTCTTCTATATCCATATTCTGCAACACCTCTACAAATCAGATATACGGCTGCATACTCCGGAACTTCCTGTATGCCTTCCTCTATTCTTAAATCCTTGCCTTTCAGCTGTACCGAGAAAGGCTTTGAGGCAGTTATTTTTACCGGCCTTTCGCCAAAAACAACCGCATCATCAAGCGGGTCAAACCCTTCCAGCTCGAATAAAGCAAGTTTCTTAACCAGCATCCCGGACCCGCCGTGCAGGGATCCCGGTACGCGGATAAGCCTTTTGATGTCGGCAGTCACCGGCTCGTCAACGCTTGCTCCAAACCTGTGCAGGAAATCCTCAGATGATTCCTGCATAAAATATGCCGCAATCTCCTTAAAGTTTCTGACGTCGAAGTCCAGCCTTCCTTTTTCCAGGATGTCCTTTAAGCCGGTTTCGCTGTTTGCAATATTGATTAGCTTTTTTATTGTGGCATCCCCGACTTTCTCATGCCTGCGGAGTTCGGGGAACATGTCTTTTTTGTACTTTTTTTCACTTTCTTTTTTCATGTAATCCGTAAGATAAAGCGCAATCCTCTTTCCCCAGCCGGAGTCGTATCCGACAAGCGTGCACTTCATGGGCACGTTCTTTACCCCTTTAAACGTCTTTGAACCTGTCCCGAAATCCCCGTCCATTGCAACCTCCCTGAAAAAGTACTTGAATTCCAGATCTCTGCCGCTTACGTAATTTACGATTTCCCTTCTTTCGGAGCTCCCGAGCGTCAGGACTTTCGGGTCCGTAATGTGGAAGTGGTATCCCCTCCCTCCGGAAAATACAAGCTGTATATCCTGCTCGGAAAACCCGAAATCATCTAAAAGAAAGTCAAGAAGCTTGAGGGTCTCCTTCTTCACAAGTTCAAGCATATCCGCATAGTTTCTCGGGGCATTGGGCAGGTGGTCTGCGTCCAGGTCAAAAATCAACTCAGCCCCGAGCCAGTTCTTCTCGTTCATCTTCTTTGCATCAGGGTATTCGTAATACGCCGTAGAATTGTAAACATGCGCAGGAGCCATGCCGTACAGATAGTCCAGAGCCTCTCCCGGCGAGCCGAAAGACTTATGCCTGTGCATCATTTTTTCCGGCATGTCATCGTAGAAGATGAAAGCCCATTCCCGGTTAGGCAGGTGGTCGGGAAGCCCTATCTCTGCGGTTTTGTAATAGTTCTGGAAGCGGGATTTCAAAAACTGGGTTGTTCGTGTGTCCATGGTTTTGGGGTTGGATGAGTTTTTAAGGTATATTTATCAGGAATTTCTCAGGTTCAGGCATTTCCTAAGTTCGGGAGTTTCCTGTTAAGGAGTTTCTTAGATAATATTAACTCATATTTTACTTTTGTTTATATGAATTTTTTTAAAACAGTTTTTTTCGTTGATTCGGATCAGGTCAGAGGCTTCGCTGTTGATTGAAAACCACCTGCTCAGGATCAAGAAAAAACATCATATCTGAAAAACATCATATCTGAAAAACATCATATCTGAAAAATATCATATCTGAAAAATATCATGTCTGAAAAATATCATGTCTGAAAAATATCATGTCTGAAAAATATCATGTCTGAAAAATATCATGTCTGGAAGAAAAATTGGGATCTTAAAAGGAATAGCTAACTATTAGGATTTTTCAGGTCTCTTTTTCAGGTCTCTAAACACAACAAAAATAAATTGATTCGGAAGCCTGGAAATGAATTTCCTGTTAATATATATAATATCTCTATAGTTATTCCTGTTAATGTCATGATAACTTCGATGGACTATCTAAATTGTAAACAAAATAAGGACTTTTGGGGGAAGGTCTTATGGGGAGTAAAATTAGCCTTAAAAATCACATTAACTCGTTTTTATGCCGTCTGAAAATGGAAGAAATTGAAGATCCGTATGCGGCTGAGGATGATGCTATTGAAGACCCGTATGTTGTCGAAGATCCGTGTGTTGTGGCAAAGTCTGGAAATCCCAAAACTTCTGAAACCTTTGCCAGCTCTTCTACGGGCATGGAATTTATCCTGATCCCTGCCGGGGAATTTGATACGGGTTCACCTTTTGAAGAGCAGGGCAGATCGGATTCCGAATCGCCGGTCCATAAAGTAACAATTAAAAACCCTTTTTATATGGGTAAGTCTCAGGTCACGCAAAAACAGTGGAAGAACATAATGAGAAATTCTCCTTCCCACTTCAAGGGCGAAGATAGACCTGTTGAGGTGGTTTCCTGGAATGATGCTCAGGAATTTGTTAAAAAACTGAATGCAGCAGAAAACACCGATAAATACCGTTTACCTTCGGAAGCCGAATGGGAATACGCCTGTAGAGCCGGTACAGAAACCAGATACTCTTTTGGGGACGATGAGTCAAAACTTAATGACTATGCATGGTATGCTGAAAACTCAGGTCGTAAAACTCATCCGATTGGCCGGAAGCAGCCGAATTCCTGGGGGCTTTACGATATGCATGGGAATGTCTGGGAATGGGTTCAGGATAACTGGCACGAAAACTACAACGACTCCCCTTCTGATGGTAAGGCATGGGAAGATGGGGCTGGTTCTCTCCGGGTATCCCGTGGGGGGAGCTGGTACTGCAATGCTGAATCCTGCCGGTCAGCTTGCCGTTTCAGGCGCGAGCCTGAGAGTCGTTTCGGTAACCTTGGTTTTCGGCTTGTGAGGGAGCTGTAATCTCCCTAAAGTTTATTATTTTTAAAGGGATTTTTTCCCTAATTCTTAACATTAATCTATTTTTATGTCAACGTCTTCATTTTACATTCGATACATAATTCTTTAAACAAATTTTTACAACAATTTTTTCGCCAATTTCAAAATTCATTCTTCGTACGGAATTCATTCTCCATACTTTAGATACGAAAATTTATGCGGCAAATAGTATAAAGATGGAATGCATAATATTACTAATAATTCAAGGATTCCTTGGGGTTTAAATCATGAGTGGGGAAAATAATAAGTCTTTCTGGACTACATTGCCAGGCATTCTTACGGGAATTGCTGCAATAATTACTGCCATAGGCGGAATTTTGCTTGCCCTTAATACGCTTGGTGCCTTCGACAATAATGGTAATGGTGGTGTGTCTTCTCCAACAATCGAATCTTTCGGTGCAAGTCCTGAAGAGATCTCTTCCGGTCAGGGTAGCACGCTGAGCTGGAGCGTTTCTGATGCTACGGAAATTTCCATAGATCCTGATATTGGAAGTGTTTCATTAAGAGGGTCCAGAACGGTTCGCCCCGTTGAAACCACTACTTATACCCTTACAGCATCAAACGATGCCGGAAGTGTCGATGCTACTACAGTTATATTTGTTAATGAAAATGCGGAGCTTCCAACAATCGAATCTTTTGATGCAAATCCTGATAGTATTGTTTCTGGAGATAGTGCAACATTGAGCTGGAGCGTCTCGGATGCTACGGAAATTTCCATAGATCCTAATGTTGGAAGTGTTTCGCCTAACGGTTCCGTCAGTGTGAGTCCCACTAAAACCACTACTTACACCCTCACAGCCACAAACGATGCTGGAAGTGCTGATGCTACTGCAGTTGTATCTGTTAACGAAAATGTGGAACCTCCAACGAGAACTGAGTATTCGGATACTGAAAGAGTCGTTTCTGGCGATAGTTCATATTGAGCTGGAGCACCTCTGATGTTATATAAATTTCCATAGATCCAATTTGGAAGTGTTTCACACGGCAATTCTATCAGCGTGAATATAGCTGAAACCGTTACTTCCACCCTTACAACCATAAACGATTCTGGAAATGTAATGCCACTCCAGTTGTATTTGTTAACGAAAGCGTGGAGTATCTACCGAAAATTAATTATTATCCACTCCCCATCCATAAGTCCTCTTGAGCGAAGCGAAAAGAACCTCCGCTCCCGAAGCGAAATTCGGGGAGAACAAAACTTATACATGAATCCTCTATTATATCCACTTCATGAAACAGGATATGTCAAGTGCCGACGTTGCTGCAGTTGTTGCCGAACTGTCAGCGGGTCCCAGGTCCATTATTGATGCGAAGATCGGGAAGATCTACCAGCCTGCAAGCGAGGAGATACGCATCAACCTTTACGTTTTTCACCAGGGAAGGGACAACCTGGTTATCGAGGCAGGAAAGCGCCTCCATATGACTAAATATGTCCGGGCAAGTCCCACGCTTCCTCAGGCTTTTCCCATGCTTTTGCGAAAATACCTGATGGGAGGCAGGATCGTATCTGTCGAGCAGCATGACTTCGACAGGATCATAAAAATAGGGATTGAGAGGGCCGGGGTCAGAAGCACCCTTATTGTAGAACTGTTTGCGCGAGGCAATGTCCTGATAGTGGATTCGGAAAACAAAATCATCCTGCCCATGAATCCCGTGACCCTGAAAGACCGCAGGTTGAGGAGTGGGGAGATTTATGAGCTTCCGGAGGCACAGTTGAGCCCGGTGGAGGCTAAGGTTTCGGACCTCATGGAAGCATTTTCGAAATCGACGGCTGATATTGTCAGGACCATTGCCACAAGGCTCAACCTTGGAGGGGTTCTGGCAGAAGAAGCCTGTGCACGTGCAAGTGTTGATAAAGCTAAACCTGCAAAAGAAGCCACTGTCGAAGATGCCGAAAAACTCCGGGATGCGCTGCATGATCTCTTTTCTCCACTCTTTGCGGGCAGGGCGGCAGGTGAGGGTGAAGCGGAAGTAGGGGTTGAAACAGAACCGGTTCTCAAACCAACTACTGAACCCGAAGCGGAGGTCAAACCCGTAACCGGAATTGAGGCCGAAGCTCCTAAACTCAGGCCCCAGCACGTGAAAAAAGAAATCAATGGAAAGATGGAAACCTTCGATGTGGTGCCTTTTGACCTCAATCGCTATTCTGAGTTTGAAAAAGAATATTTTGATTCCTTTAATACGGCACTTGATGAGTTTTTCGGGAAAAAGGCACTGGAACAGGTTGCCGAAGTAAAAGCGGCTGAAAAGAAGGAAAAAACTCTGGGCGTTTACGAGCGTCGCCTGCTCCAGCAGGAAGAGAGCCTTGCAAAGTTCGGAAAAGAAATTGAGAAAAATAACACGCTTGCAGAGACTGTCTATGCCAATTACCAGCTTATCGAAGAGCTTTTTTCCGTGCTCAACGGTGCAAGGGCAAAGGGCTATTCCTGGGATGAAATCCGTTCCGTCCTGAAGCAGGCGAAAAAGACCGTGCCTGCTGCCCAAAAGATTACAAATATCGACCAGAAGACCGGCACTGTAACCGTTGAGCTTGACGGCAGGAGCGTCAACCTTGATATCCGGAAGACTGTGCCCCAGAACGCTCAGGAATATTACGAGAAGGTGAAGAAATTCACCAAAAAGAAGGATGGGGCTCTCAGAGCCATTGAGGAAACGAAGAAGGCAATGGAGAAAAAGGCTGTGTCAAAGGCTGCAAAGGCGGGGAAAAAGCTGCAGGCTTCCCGGAAAAAGCACTGGTACGACCGGTTCAGGTGGTTTGTGTCCTCGGATGGCTTCCTGGTTGTGGGAGGCAGAGATGCCGACACAAATGAGGAAATTTTCAAAAAATACATGGAAAAGCGGGATATCGTCTTCCATACCCAGACTCCCGGTGCTCCTCTGACTGTCGTAAAGACAGGGGGGAAGGAAGTTCCCGAATCTACCCTTCTGGAAGTTGCCCGGTTTGCAGTTTCTTATTCGAGCCTCTGGAAAGCCGGGCAGTTCAGCGGGGACTGTTACTGGATTAAAGCCGAGCAGGTTACAAAAACCCCGGAGTCCGGAGAATACCTGAAAAAGGGAGCATTTGTCATCCGCGGAGAGCGCAATTACTTCAAGGATATCCCTCTCGGAATTGCAGTCGGGCTTGAGCTGAAAGGCGAGACCAGGGTCATAGGCGGGCCTGCTTCTGCAGTCCGGGAGCATGGGGACTATATTCTTGAAATTGTTCCGGGCAAATTCAACCAGAACGATATCTCGAAGAAAATCTATCGTATTTATGCTGACGAGCTCGACGATCCTCGCTTTGTAAAGCAAATTGCGTCTCCTGACCAGATTGCTATGATGATTCCCGCCGGGGAGTCAGACCTCAGAAACCAGAAACCCGAACGGAAAGGTCAGGAAATCGAACCAGAAGGAGAGGAATACGGGATCTCCGAATCGGAAACCGAATCTGAAGGTAGTGGAGAAGAAGCTGAAGGGGAGTTCGGAGAGGAAGGCGGCGAGGAATTCGGAGAAGAGGCTGGAGAAGAAACCGGAAAAGATATCGAATTAGAAGTTGAAACGGAAGTCGGAGAAGGGGAAGAAGTGGAAATTGAAAAGGTAACCAGAGGGGAAATTGAAGAGAAAATCGAAATGCATGGGGTGAAAAAGATATGAGGGTTACGAACCGCTCCCTGAGAGGCAGGGAAGGGGAAATTGCCGTAACAGCCGAGACCCTCGACGACCTCTGGCACCTGAAATACATAATTGAAAAAGGCGACCTTGTCTTTGCCCTCACCAAAAGGAAAGCCGATGCTGCAAGTGACAAGCTCCGCCCGGAAAAAGTCGAGAAAGTAAAGGTCAGGCTCGGAATCCGGGTCGAGGAAATGGAGTTCCATAAATTCGCAAATAGGCTAAGAATCCACGGCCCTATAGAGCACGGGATGGACGTCGGCTCCTATCACACTCTCAATGTAGAAATAGGAACCAACATTTCCATAATCAAGGAGCATTGGAAAAATGACCAGCTCCAGCGCATCCAGGATGCCGAAGAAGCCGGGAAACGTCCTAAAGTCGTGATTGTGGCAGTAGAAGAGGGGGATGCAGACATTGGTTTTGTGCGCCACTACGGAATTGAGGTCTACTCCCATATCCGGCAGTCTTCAGGGAAGCGAGAGAGTGGGCTCAGGAGTGAATTTTTCAGGGAAATTGTTGACCAGCTCAGGCATGCGGTTCCCGAGGACGCCTCTATAGTGATTGCAGGGCCCGGCTTTACCAAAGAAGATTTTCTGAAATATTTCCATGAAACCGAGCCTGAGATGGCTTCAAAGGCGCTTACCGAAGACACTTCCATGATCGGGATGTCCGGCTTCCAGGAAGTGCTCCGCAGAGGAGCCGTTGACCGGATCATGCAGGAGTCCCGTATAGCCCGGGAATCCTCTCTCATGGAAGACCTTCTTAAGGAGATCTCAATGGATGGGAAAGCAGCTTATGGTTTTGCGGACGTAAAAAATGCCCTCAACTACGGAGCTGTCGAAACCCTGCTCATTGCTGACGAAACCTTGCGGGAAGGGAGGGAAAAAGGAGAAAATATAGACAGACTCCTGATGGAGGTTGAGCAGGCACAGGGGAAAGTTGTTGTATTCAGCACCGCCTTTGAACCTGGGGAAAAGCTTCACAAACTGGGGGGAATTGCAGCTCTGCTCCGCTTCAAAGTAACGGGCTGAACTGAGGCTGAATCTGTAATTTCAGCTCTCTTTTCTTCCGCTCCACTTAATTTCTCTTTTGCTTTGTTTTTGTTCTTGCTTTTGCTTTGTTTTTTACTTTTGTTCCTTTTTTCTTTCCTTTATTTTCTTTCTATACCTTCGGTCTTCTATTTTCCATATATCGAAAGGTGTCCATTTTATTTTTGATTTTTTATGTTCTGTTTAGTATTATTTTTTATTTTTCTGATCTAAATTCGTAAAACTTATCTACTACTTAGGTTTATTTGTTGTTACTTTTAATCTAATTTATAGCACTATTTGTCTATAATTTCCAGTAATGTATGGCTTAATTTATAACATTCAATGAAATTAAGTGATGATGTTTATGTGTTCGGGTTTCAAAAAAGCTTTGTCTTCACTTCTTGTTGTATTTGCAATCTATTTGATGCTCCCATCTCCAGGCCTTGCAGCTACGGCTATCAATGGGGAGCCTTTTGACACAAATGCAACTTCTTCCGATGAGTTTTGCTGGGATGCAACCACTTTTGGGGGCTTTTACTACTCTGCAAACAAGCACAAGGATTTCGTAACTTCTGAAAACTGGTTTGGAGAACGTCTTCAGTACATCGAAACCGACGGCCAGTACGAACTTGGGAAAAACAATCCCGGAAACCATGTTATTGGGGAAGAGGAACTTGTTTATTCTACAAAGCAGTTTCCCAACAAATATAAGGTTGTTTCCGAGCTTGGACTTGATGCCAGTACAACGCCTGCAGAACTTGGAGGCATGGTTTTCTACAAGATTCCCTGGTTTGGCAAACCGTATGTTGCGGTTGAAAACGATGCTACCCAGCTTGCAAACCTGGTAATCGACCAGCCTGACAGCGATAAAAAAGTGCTTAAAGCCGGTGACGTCTGGGATCTCGGTAAAGGTTACTCACTGACTGTTAACCAGGTTGATGTCGAGGGTAATAAGGTCTGGTTCTCCTTATCCAAAGACGGAGAAGAACTTGAGTCCGGGATTGTGAATGCGGATGGGACTGTGGAAAATCAAATCTTTGCTGCAAAGACAGACTTTGGAGACAGAAAAGACCAGCTATATTTCATTACCTATGTCGACTCAGTTTTCGTAAGTTCATATTATTCTTTTGCCGTCTTTAAGTATACCTGGCTTATTGACAAAGATGACATCCTTATTATTGAAGAAGGGGATGAATATCAGGGTTTTGAAGTAAAAGAGGCTTCTGAAGATGGCCTTGTCCTCAAAAATTCCGATTCGATTACCCTGAACCTTGATAAGGATAAAAAGAATTACTTTACCGACTCCTGGTATTTCCAGACCTCGGACGAGGGAAAAGGCAGCACCTCTTCAAGTGGATACGTTATCTATCCTGCAAAAGAACTGAGTAAGCCCGGAAACTACACTCTGAGGGGTTTGCCTTATGATACCGGTTCCACTTCTTCAGATGGTTTTTGCTGGGATGCAACCACTTTTGGAGGTCTATACTACTCTGTAAATAAACACAAGGATTTAGTAACTTCTGAAAACTGGTTTGGAGAACGTCTTCAGTACATCGAAACCGACGGTCAGTACGAACTTGGGAAAAACAATCCCGGAAACCATGTTATTGGGGAAGAGGAACTTGTTTATTCTACAAAGCAGTTTCCCAACAAATATAAAGTTGTTTCCGAGCTTGGACTTGATGCCAGTACAACGCCTGCAGAACTCGGAGGCATGGTTTTCTACAAGATTCCCTGGTTTGGTAAACCGTATGTTGCGGTTGAAAACGATGCTACCCAGCTTGCAAACCTGGTAATCGACCAGCCCGACAGCGATAAAAAAGTGCTTAAAGCCGGTGATGTCTGGGATCTCGGTAAAGGTTACTCTCTGACCGTGAACCAGGTTGATGTGGAGGGCAACAAGGTCTGGTTCTCCTTATCCAAAGACGGAGAAGAACTTGAGTCCGGGATTGTGAATTCGGATGGGACTGTGGAAAATCAAACCTTTACTGCAAAGGCAGACTTTGGAGACGGAAAAGACCAGCTATATTTCATTACCTATGTCGACTCAGTTTTTGCGGGTACTGTTGATTCCTTTGCAGTCTTCAAGTATACCTGGCTTATTGACAAAGATAAAATCCTGGTCATTGAAGAAGGAGATGGATACCAGGGCTTTGAAGTAAAAGAGGCTTTGAAAGACGGTCTTGTCCTCAAAAATTCCGATTCGATCACCCTTAACCTTGATAAGGATAAAAAGAGTTACTTTACCGACTCCTGGTATTTCCAGACCTCGGATGAGGGAAAAGGCAGTATTTCTCCAGATGGATACATTATTTATCCTGCAACGGATGTGGTTATTGAAGCTGAAGACACCCCTGAATCCACAGATAATTCTACAGAAGAGATCAACATGACCTCGGGTTCAAACGAGTCTGAAGCCGTCTCCTCTGATTACAGGGCAGCTTCTTCCGAAATAGTGGGCGAAGATAACAGTAGCCATCCTGAGGAAGCCGCAGAGGGATCCCCCACAAAACTTCCCGGCTTTGGAATAGTTTCCGGGATTCTAGGGGTTATAATATGCGTGGCTCTCAGAAAAAAGGTTTAATCTGTTTAGGTGAAAAATAACGAAGGGATTATTCTCTTAGAAATATTCTCTTAGAAAATTACCTCTTGGCGGTTTAATTTTCCGAGAGAATATCTCTACTCTCTTTTTTCCATAGTTTCGAATCGAGATCATAGTAAATTGGATATTTTCTGGGTGTCTCACTTCTTTTTTCTCAGTGCCGACAGACAAGCTGGAGGAGGCACTTATTTTTTCTTGAATTGAAAAACGTTTTTCGGGATTAAGGAAAGTACTCTCTTGAATCCGGGGGCATTTTTCGGGATTATGGAAAGTACTCTCTTAAACCTAGACATTTCTCGGTATATTGTTCCTCTTAATCTCAGAACTGGTTTACAGGTTATTTTCTTTATTCCGGTGGGCTGGCATGTATCCAGGCGGTGCAGGGAGAAAAAAACTGATAAATTCCAGCTCCGGGTCCGGAATATGTTAATCGGTTATTAAATCGGTTGTTAATGAGCTGCCTTTTTCATATCAGGAGAAGGGCAATAAAACCGCTTAAGAAAATCCCGTCAAAGGTACCTGCTCCTCCTATACTTGCAATCGGAGCTCCGAGGTTTTTGATTTTTCCGAGGTTAAGCAGGTCGGCTCCTATAAGGGTTCCGAGCACTCCTCCCGTGTAGGCAATGATAACACGGCAAGGTTCTGCAGGGCAGCCGGAGATCTGGACTAACGAAGTAAACAGGATTGCGGTGAGGGCCGCTGTCAGGGGCGGGACAAGAGCCGGAGTTGCAATTCCTATTCCTCGAATCGGCTTTGCTACGGAATAGGTTACGACTGCAACAACTGCTATACCGGCTCCTGCAAGATAGATGGCAGATGGAAATTGCGTTAGAAGATAAGCGGAAATCAGGACAGGTATAACTGCCCCTCCCACATTGACGGCAAGTATGGTTTCATTTCTGACCATCTCCCGGATGGGAATCCTGTAGGAAATCCCGAAAACCTTTACATAATTTTCCCTGACAACCGGGGTGTCAGACTTCAGGGTTGTCAGGGGGATATTTATCCCGCTGCCAAGGAGGGACAGGAAAAGGATTAAGAGCGCATCTTCTGCGGAAAATCCTATTTTCATGAAGGCAGAGACGATAATTCCAAGAAACAGAGATCCAAGCCCGAAGATCATGATGAGAATTAAAAGGAAAAGAAATTTCAGGCTGAAAGGCATGTAGAAGATCTGTCTACTCATGGAACCACTCTTTTTCTCCGGTTTTTTGCATATTAGGAATTATTTACACTTTCTTTATTAATTAGTATCCGTTTTCATTCGGATTTTCATGCCTTTGCCGGAAACTCATAAAAACAAGGCTAAATATTTTTTCCCTGCGTTGCATGTTCAGATGTATCTGGTTGCAGGCTGTAAAGACTCCATGCAGATGGTTTCTTTTGCATCTTTGTAAACCCTGAGGACTCCGCCTGACTCCGAGACCGTAACTGCGATTGCTACCGTATCCCTGCTGATGGCGGCTGCTGAGACATGCCGTCCTCCCAGTCCTTTTTCAATATCAATATTTTTCCCGTCCACATCAAGGTATCGCCCTGCTGCATGGATAAGGCCGGTTTCGTCGATCACAAAAACTCCGTCAAGCTGGGCAAATTCCTTTATGGACTCCCAGTTTTTCCTATCAAGGATGTTTCTGTGGGCTTCTTCATGGCCTGCATAAGGGTTAAGGATTATCTGGTGGGAGCGTTTCAGGACTTCTTCGGAATCGCCTACAATGAAAGCCGCTCCTATTTTTTTCCCTTCCCTGCCTGTGAGGGCGATATCAAAAGCAATTTTCAGAACTGCATTCATGACTTCGGGCCGGACTCGCTCTTCACATTCTTTCATTGCTTTTATCAGGGGGTTTTCGTCGAGGCTGTGAACTATGATAGAGCTGGAACTGCGGGTTTCGACAACTCCAACAACTGTTCCGCTTTTCGGTCCTTCAAGCACGTACTCTATGGCTGCGGCATGTTGCAGGTGGTCGACATTGCCTGAAGCTTCCCGGTTGAGCTGGTCGCTGAGTTCTTTTGCAGGACTTTTTCCTTCTTTGCCGGTTGCCACGAGGTGATCTATTATGCTTTTCGGGCGCATGGATATATAATAAACCGGAACCCCCCCGGTCTCGATCCCCTCAAAGCTCAGATCTCCTGAGACCATAATTGCGGCAGCATCAAGTTCCTGGGCTATGCGGGCTGCCGCTTCTGCAATTATACTTGCTCTGTCTATGTCGTCCACCCCTTTTTTATTTCTACCCGACTATGTTTGCAGTCCTGCTTTTTTTGTTCTGAGCTTATTTATATTCTGCTGTTTGCTTTTGAAGATAATTATTATTTCTTCGAACTAATGTTATCCCCATAGGTTAACATTAGTTCTCAGAGTTAACATTTGCGGTAATTGCACACGTAACAGGCCTGTTTACTGTGTAGTGTAATATTTTATATATTATAATTGTTCTGGGTCTGGTTCATTTTTCTCTTTCTCTCTTATTTTTTCCCTCAACTCCAGCTACTTATTTTTCCCATGTTTTTGAATCCATTCCGGTCGTACAGGTTTACAATTTTTCTGGAAAATGGCATCCTGAATTAACTTTCTCTGAAAGGAAAAGGGATAGAAACTTTTTTCTGGTTCTTTCATCTAATTCATACTGGTGAAAGCTCTGATCAGGACATTTATCGCAGTGGAACTTGACCCGAATTTCAGGGAGGGAATCCATCAGGTCCAGGAGAAATTTTCCGATTTCAACCTGAAGTTCGTTGATCCTGAAATCGTTCACATAACCCTGAAGTTTCTCGGGGATATCGAGGAATCAAAGGTTAAATCCATTTCAGCAGCTCTTGATTCTCTTCTTTGTGAGCCTTTTGATGCAAAAATTGAAGGCATCGGGGTTTTCCCAAAACCTTCAAACCCTAAAGTCCTGTGGCTGGGGGCAAAAGGAAACTTCGAGGCTCTTCATGATGATGTGGAGACCGTACTGAAGCCTTTTAAATTCAAAGAGGATGAGAGAGCATTTACTGCCCATGCTACCCTTGCCAGGATAAGATTCCTGAATAAAGATCAGAAAAATGCTTTTGCAGGTGCCCTGAATGAATTAAAAGATACGAAAATCGGAAGCATGCGGGTAGATAAAGTGCTTCTGAAAAAAAGCACTCTGACTCCCGACGGTCCAATCTATGAAACCCTGCACACGACATATCTGGACTGACAGGTCTGCTTGCGCAGGGCCGTATCAGCCCTGAACACACCGATTTACCGGTTTGATCTCAGCTACTATAGTCTTCTGCTTCATATTCTTTGAATCCGCTCGAATACACAAGCCGGCGGTCTTCGGTTATTATAAGGCATTCAATCCCTTCGAGATTTTCTATCATCTCAAGCCCTTCTTCTTCTCCCAGCACAAAGACTGCAGTTGCAAAAGCATCGGCATCCATAGCATTTCCGGCAATTACGGTGCTACTAATAATACCTTCCGAAGGATATCCTGTTCTCGGGTCTGAGATATGGGACACTCTTGCCGACTCGTTGAAGTAACGTTCGTAGTTCCCGCTTGTTGCTACTGCAATATCACGGGCTTCAATTGCAGTGACATATTGCCCGCTTCTGTCAGGGTTCTGAAGGCCTACCATCCAGGGTGTGCCGTCGGGCTTCTGGCCTATATATCTCCCGTCTCCTCCTGCGTTTACGAAAGCGTTCTCAATCCCGTCTTCCTTCAAAGCCTCGATTGCTTTATCAACTGCATAGCCTTTTGCGATACCTCCCAGGGCTACTTTCATCCCGGGTTCCAGGCTTACAGTCCCGTTTTCGATGCTTATTTTCGAGTAGTTTACGAGTTTGAGGGTTTCGTTCAGCTCATCTGCAGTCGGGGGTTCCTGCGAGCCTCCGGGGAGGAATTTACTCTTCCAGAGATCGAGTACGGGCTGGATGGTGATATCAAAAGCTCCTCCGCTTTTCTCCGAATAGTACTTTGACTGCTCCAGCACGTAGATAAAATCAGGGTCAGCATTTTCAACTTCCCCTATGGTATCCAGGATAGTAAGCTGACTGTCCTCTTTTGAAGGGCTCATAAGGGTGTCAATTCGGTATATTTCACTGAAGGCGTCATCTATTGCCTTCGAAGCTTCGCTTTCATTAGAAGCGTAGACAGCTACCGTAACCGTGGTATCCATAATGCTTTTTGTCTGTTGAAACTCCTGAAGTTGCTTCTCTTCTTCAGGCTCGGACTGCACACAACCTGATACTAATATCGATATTACAAGTAAAAATGCAAATAGTGTTTTGTATTTTGAATCCATGCTCTATCAATTTTGCCTGCTAGTTTTTTAATTTTAGGTTTATTTCACTGCTTTATCCAGCTTTTTTACAAAGGTATAAATAAAGGTAAAAACGGAATTTCAAATTTATAATGTTTCAAGTTAATAAAGTTTTAAGTGAATGAAATTTCAAATTTATAATGTTTCAAGTTAATAAAGTTTTAAGTAAATGAAATTTCAAATGAATGTCATTTAAAGTAAAAGTATAATTGAATTTAAAATTTTATTCTACAGACGAGGTTTATATTTTGGTTCCCAACTCTCTTTTTTAATTCCCAATGTTTTCATTTCTTTTTTAATTCTTTCTTCTCATACTCTATTTCTTTTCTTTTCCTTTCGCTTTCCATTTCTATTTATCGGAGCTCTCTCATGCTCTTTTGTTAGCTTTTTTGTTTCTATATTTACTCTTGTGTGGGTGGAAACTTAATATTTTTTTTTGTTTTCGTATGCTGGTTGATCCATGATTAATATCTAATTAATGATTAATTATTGATTACTTCTTAAATTTTCACAAGATTTCTATATATCCAGAGTTATTTTTTTTCTGGCAGGATTTTTCGTATTTTTTAGGTTAAAATAGGTCCTTTTTCTTCTGGTTATCTGTGCAGATACTCCTCCTGATTTTAATGTATAATCATGTATATTTTTCTTCAGAAAACTATATATATAAAAAAAGTGTAAGTTTTTACTTATATTTCAGATATTTTATATATTTAATTAATATACGCGATGTGCTATATATTAAGTATATATTTTAATCACATTATAAAAGTCTATATAATTCCCTAAAACTTATTTCGAAAGAAATAAGTATTACCTCACGCAAACATTTTTCGTTGAAGTGGAATTTAGCTTTGTTTTTCGGAGTAAAATGGCTATCTAAAGCAAGGAAAGGAAAAAGCCGGTGATCAAAAAAACCTTCGGGAAAACCAATGATGCTAAAAAGAGCTAGGCTAGCCGTTCATGCCAGTTCCTTCTCGCTTCAGTTTTCCGTTAATTGATTTTCCTTTCGGTCTCTGGATTATGCCACTGGAGGTCTGGAAGGAACGGCAGTGTACACCCCCCATGGCCGTGTACTATTCAGCTGTAAATATCCTTCAATCTCATTCATTACTCAATAATAAGCTTCAAGTTGTTGAAATTTGAACTTTGTCTCTTTCCAAGCATGAACATAACAACGTGAACAAAAAAAGAGAATGTGGTCGTTATGAATAGGTTAAATCTGTTGGTGTCGGGAGTCGCTGTGCTGCTTCTACTGGCTGCTGGTGCCTATTCTTCTCTTGGGTATTCAGGGAATGATGCAATCGCATCCCATTACATGACCAAAGGAGAATGGTCCGATTCGGTCTGCGGAGGCTGTCACTTCGATGTCTACGAAAACGTCAATAATTCTTATCATGTACAGGTAAATATGAGTAGATGGTCTCCCCTCACAAATTTTGATCTTGAAACATCCGGAGAAGAGGAATGGGTCAAAAAATTCGGGATGTATCATCCCGGCGGAGGTCCGCTTGCAAAATATGGTATCGACATTGACTGCATGATTTGCCATGAGAAGTACGGGCTCTATGACTTTGACGCACGTGCAGAAGCTATTGCAAATGGGGATTTTGCAAATGCGAATAGTTTAGCGGTGGCGAATTTCAGTGCTACCGCACAGGCTGATCCTCTGCACCTTTTTGTCTACAGTGCTAACGTCCTTACTCCATACCCTCTACTGATCGTTTTCCATGATGCTGTAAATGGGGCTCCAACGTCCTGTGCTCAGAAGTGTCACAGAACCGATGTGGAAACGAGTGCCGTTATGTGGGCTGATGAAGAGGCCTTTGAGGAGTCTGACGCCCATGCAGCAAACGGCGTTGAATGTACGGAATGCCACCATACTGAAGCGTTCATCATAACCTCCGATCACCAGATCGGACGTGGAAACACCTCTGATACGCCGGACCTTCCGGATAGCCACTATGATGATACCATGCGCAGCTGTGACGATGCCGAGTGCCATGCAGGAATCTCTCACGGGCCGTTTGCGGACTCTCACATGGAATTCCTTGCCTGTGAAGCCTGCCACACCCCTGAGCTTCCTGGAGGAGATTTGCCGGGTGGCAATGTGCTTGAGTCTTTCAGCTGGCAGAATGGAGAACGTGAGGACGTTTACAGGGATTCGGACTTCCAGCCTGTCCTTGCCTGGTATAACGGGAACTTCGGAGATGTCCTGCCAAGTGTGGATGCGAGAAATGATACAGGTGTGAAGGTTACTCCGTTCAACAACATTACCGGAACCTGGTGGGACGCAGGTACTGACCCTGAAGTGCTCGCAAACCCGAACACTAGCATCTCTACTGGAGACCCGATCCCGGTACAGTATGTAAAGGCAGCAGATGCCAATGGGGACGGCGAAGTCACAGTGGAAGAAATGCAGGCTTATGATGCTAACGGAGACGGAGAGGCCGACTACCCGAATGCGGTGTTGAGAACCGTGGAGCTCTACTATCAGGTTGCTCACAGTATTGTGAGCAGTGATATTGGAATCGCTGATCCATACACCTGTAAGGATTGTCACGGGAATGAATCCGTGATTGACTGGGCAGCCCTTGGTTATGTGGAAGACCCCGGAGGAGAGTCCTCAGCAGCGAAGAGCATATCCATTACCTATCCGAGGCCCAAGCCTGTAGAAGTTGAAACGGAGCCTGCACTCTAAGGAGGTGGCAAACCTGAGTGACGTTATTAAAATTGACAAACTGCCTGAAAAGGCAATTATACCCATGAGGCAGCACGATGGAATTGCTTGTGCTCCTCTGGTAAAGAAAGGCGCAGAAGTTATCGTCGGCCAGAAGCTGGGGGAATGCGAGGGCAGTGACCTCGCTTATGTCCATTCCCCTTTCTGCGGGACTGTTGACTCAATTGAGATGATGCCAAACCCCAGCGGAAAGAGAATCCTCAGTGTTGTGCTCACTCCTTCGGAGTGTGCACAAACGGTTGATTTCGTGCCTGAAAAGGATGCATCCCCTTCAAGGTTAATAGAAATAATAAAGGAAGCCGGAATCGTCGAGTACTACGAAAAACCCACATACCTTGCCTTGAAACCGGGAAAGAGGATCGATACTCTGCTCATGAATGCAACCTTCCCTCTGATTACCCATGCTTATCTGGGCTCCATTGACAAAGTTCTCAAAGGGCTCAGCACTATGCTTGAAGCAAGTGGGATCCCGAGGGGAGTAATTGTTGTCCGGGCAGATGACAAGGAGTCCATAAAAGCCTTCAAGGCAGCTTCATTTGACGGCAAACCTCTGACAGTAGCCCCGATAATAGGGAAGAGACACGCTGACTATTACCTTGAAGATGTTGAAGACCAGATCATTGTGGTTGCAGCAGGGAAGGTCACCTATACTCCGACAATGATGAACCTGCTCTCTGCTGATGTGATGGGCAGGAAAATCCCCTTGGGACGCCAGCCCCCTGATGTGCATGTGGTGGTATGCGGAGTAAAATCTGCCAAAGCCGTATACGATGCTGTGTATGAAGGTAAACCCTACCTTGAAAACGCAGTAACGGTTACAGGGGCTGTCAACAGGCCCGGGACTGTATTTGTAAGGTTCGGAACTCCCATAAAAGATGTAGTTAATGCATGCGGAGGTTACAAGGGAGAACCTGGCAAGCTTATCATTAACGGGTCCATGGGCGGAATAGCCGTATACACGGACGAAGCTCCGGTGGTCAAGAACACCACGGGAATTGTCATCCAGTCCAAAGAAGAAGTCATTAGGGACGAAGCGACTGCTTGCATCCATTGTGCCCGTTGTGTTGATGTCTGTCCTGTAAACTTGCTGCCGACCAGAATCGCATCCTATGCCGACCTGGGAAAATACGAGGAATGTGAGCAGCTATACGCTATGAACTGCATTGAGTGCGGGGCATGTGCTGTAGTCTGTCCCTCAAAAAGGCATCTTGTGCAATTGATCAAATACTCAAAGCTTCAGATCAACAACATGGTTGCAGCTGAAGCTCTAGAGGAGGCGACTGAATAAATGGCCTTTACGATATCCCCACCTCCTCATATAAAGGCAGGTGTGTCAGTTAAGAAACTAATGTGGAGCAGAATTATCGTTCTTCTCCCCTTATGTTTAGCTTCGATTTACCTTTTTGGATTCCCCGCTCTTGGAAATCTTCTTGCCGGAGTGCTGGGTGCAGTTTTTATCGAACTGGCAATCCAAAAGACATTCAAACAGAAAGTCACCGTCGGCGACGGAAATGCAGCCTATATGGGCCTGCTGATAGCACTGATGGTCCCACCCTCAGTCCCCTTCTGGATGCCCTTTATAGGGGCAGTCTTTGGGGTAGGGGTTGTAAAGCATGCTTTTGGGGGGCTTGGCTCTTATATGTTCCACCCCGCACTGGCTACCTGGGTCTTTTTGAAGCTTTCCTGGGCTTCACTGATGGTCCCGGCCTCAGTTCCTCAGCTTGGTTCTTTTTCGGACCTCATCCTTGAGAAAGGAGCCGGGTTCCTGGCTGATGCTTCTCCTATCGCTATGATAGGTGTGCTTATCCTCATCGCTATCAAGTACATTGATTGGAGAATTCCTCTCATGTATTTGCTGACAACTGTGGTGCTTGTGCTTGTGCTCGGAGACCCCCTTGCGTACGTCTTTACGGGATCTTACCTGCTTGGGGTCTTTTTCATTGCAACGGAAACCTCTACTTCTCCGGTAACAAAGAATGGAAGACTTCTTTACGGAGTTGCATGTGGATTCCTCACAGTGATCTACGGATACTTCACCGGAAATTATATTGAGGGGACCTTCTATGGCCTGCTGCTTGGAAACTCCATTTTCCCACTGATCGAACGCTCCACTATTCCAAAGCCTTTCGGAGGTGTTGAGGCGTGAAAAATACCCCGGTAAACATTATTGTTAAAATGATTGCACTCTCAGCTCTTGCAGCTATACTTCTTGCGCTGACCTTTGTTCCCACTCAGGCGCAGTTAAAGGTGCTGCAGGCAGAGCAGGAGAAGGAAGCTTTGAAGGCTGTTTTGCCTGCAGCTTCAGATTTCGAGCCGGTGACCGGAGACCAGCTAGATGCTGACGGCAACCCTGTTGTTCTGTATTTCCGCGGGGTTGACTCTTCAGGGAATGTCGTGGGGTATGCCTTCAGGGATACTCAACCCGGTGCACAGGGGCTTGTTGAGATTCTCGGTGGAGTAACTGCGGATTACAGCACTGTGACAGGAATGGAAGTCATGTCCCACTCCGAGACCCCCGGGCTTGGTGCAAAAATTACTGAACCTGCGTTTAAGGGCCAGTTCGTAAACCTGCCTGTTGCGGATTTGAGCCTGTCCAGCAGTGGTGGAAAAGTTGATGCCATTTCCGGTGCAACCATCTCTTCTGTCACGGTGGTAAATGCTCTGCACTCTGGAATTGATGATGTGAGAGCCGAGGAAGGGTGATTAATATGGGTGATAATAGAAGTGTAGCAAGTGAATTCATGCGAGGAATTACCAAGGACAACCCTACAACTGGCCTCGTGCTCGGGCTCTGTCCCACACTGGCTGTCACCACTTCCGTTGCAAACGGGATTGGTATGGCTGCGGGTACGATTTTTGTCCTTGTCGGTTCAAACTTGCTGGTTTCTGTAATGCGAAAAGAAATTCCGGATACAGTGAGAATCCCTATCGAACTTATTGTCATAGCCACTTTCGTTTCGATCGTGGACATGGTAATGGAAGCGTTCACGCCTGATATCTATGCATCTTTAGGTGTGTACATTCCCCTTATTGTCGTGAACTGTATTGTGATCGGCCGTGCTGAAGCATATGCTCTGAAAAATGGAGTCTTCTACTCCCTGATCGACGGGTTAGGTGTAGGTACAGGTTTCTTGATAATGCTTATGCTGATCGGAGGAATCAGGGAGCTTCTGGGAACAGGTATAATCAATGTCTTTGGAATTCAGTTAATTGACCTGGTCTCCACGCTCGGATTCAACCCGATAGGCATGATGACGCTGTCTCCCGGGGCTTTCCTGACCATTGCGGTCATGATGGCTGCGGTCAATTACAACAGAATCTTAAAGGCTATGAGAGGTGCTTAAAATGGCAGATGCATCTCTATTTTCTGTATTTATGGACGGAGTATTCCTGAAGAACTTCCTTATAGTCCAGTTCCTCGGGCTCTGTTCCTTCGTGGGCGTCACAAAGGACGTAAAAAGTGCGTCAGGGATGTCGGGAGCGGTTATCTTCGTTATTACGATGTCCGCTTTAGTATCATACTTCCTGTATACGTATATTCTCGTACCTTTGAGGCTGGACTACTTGACCACTATTGCATTTATTATAGTGATCGCAGCGCTTGTGCAGCTGGTAGAGTTTGTTGTCCGGAAGTTCATGCCCCCGCTGTACAGGTCGCTTGGTATCTACCTGCCTCTGATCTCCACAAACTGTGCAGTGCTCGGAGCCGTACTGCTTAACGTGATGAACGAGTACACCTTTATCCAGAGTGTGACCTTCGGGATTGCCGCAGGACTCGGATATACTGTTGCAATGCTCATCATGTCTTCCATACGTGAATGGAGCAACGTTGTTTATGTTCCAAAAGCAGTTGGAAGAGGAGTTACGTATGCTTTCTTCATTGCACTGATCATGTCGATGTCCTTTGCTAACTACTTCAAGGTGATTCCGCTATGATCGTTGCATCAGACGTTATGCCCGTACTCATAAACACCGTTTCGGTGCTTGTAGGGCTTTGCATTGCGGTAGGCGCCATGCTGGTAATTGCATCCAAAGTCTTTAAAGTGGAAACCAACCCTCTGGTCGACGAAGTTGCCTCCCTTCTTCCGGGAGCTAACTGCGGTGGGTGCGGGTTTGCCGGCTGTGCTGCCTGTGCCGAAGCTATTGTCTTAAAAGGTGCCCCTATTAACAGCTGTCCTGTCGGAGGCTTTGACGTTGCAAAACAGATCGGCGCCGTTTTGGGACAGGAAGCTGTGGAAACCGAACCTGCCTATCCGTTTGTCCGCTGCCAGGGCGGCAATGTGAACTGTACAACCCTTTACGACTATGAAGGAGTTGAAGGCTGTAAGGCTGCCCTGATGATCTGCGATTCAAGGAAAGGTTGTACTTACGGCTGTGTCGGCCTGGGGACATGTGTCCGGGCCTGTCAGTTCGGGGCTCTCTCGATGGGAGAAAACGGGTTCCCGGTTGTGAATAAGGCTTTCTGTACCGGCTGTGGGAACTGTATTGCAGCCTGTCCGAATGGCGTGCTCACCTTTGCCAGGGACTCGGAGAAAATTCATGTGCTCTGCCGCTCCCATGACAAAGGTAAGGACGTTAAGGCAGTCTGTGAGGTCGGATGTATCGGCTGTAAGAAGTGTGAAAAAGAATGTCCCGCAGGGGCTATCAAGGTCACCGAATTCCTGGCTGAAATCGACCAGGAAAAGTGTACAGCATGCGGAGCCTGTGTGGCAATCTGCCCGCAGAAGGCAATCGAGCTCCGGTAATTCCGGGCTCGTTTTTTTGACCTTGATGAAATTGAGGTAGGTGGAAAATATGTCTTACAATACTTCCTTTGGCTTGCCTGAAAATATCGTGGCAGCTCTTTGTTACCCTGTAGGCTGGCTCTCAGGCCTGTTCTTCCTGCTCCTTGAGCGCAAGAACAAGTTCGTTCGCTTCCACGCCATGCAATCTGTCCTGCTTTTCATGCCCCTTGCTCTCTTCCTCTTCCTGGTATCATGGATTCCATGGATTGGCTGGGCCATTGCAGACAGTGTTGGAATGCCCGGATTGCTGCTCATAGTGATCCCGGCGTACATGGCCTTCAGGGGCTCAAAGTTCAAAATCCCTATCATAGGAAAGATTGCCTACAATTTTGCCTATGGTGAGTAAGCAAACAGATTTAACCTGAAAAACAACCTGAAAAATGGGATTGTCCTCAAAAAGGGCAATTCAACCTTTTCTTTTTGGATTCTTTTTCCGTTTTTTTGGACATTTCTCGTTCCGATTTATTCTCTCTTGTTGGAATATTTTCTCTTTTTTGTTATTCTCTCTTTTCGGAGTGTTCTCTTTTTTGGACCCCTCTATCTTTTTTGATTTCCTTGTTTCAGTCCTGTTCAGTCCTTATCTTTCAGTTTTTTATCTCGCAAGAAGAATTCCCACACACACTGTTTTATCAGGTTTGCAAAACTCAAGCTCTATACCTGCCTTTTCAAGAACCTTCTGCAGGTTGACTCCTACGGCTTCCGGGGGAAAACGCCTGAGTTCGGGCTTTACGCACTTTTCCAGATTGCACTTCTCGCATTCGTTACAGGGGCCTGGCCGGAGGAGATGGGCATAGATGAAGCCTTTCCTGAATGCTTCCTGTTCCAGCTCGAACATCCTATGAAAGGACTCTTTCTGGAATTTTCCCCAGGCTTCGAGGATATCCTGCACATCTGCAGTATTGTGTTCTTCCACAAGGAGGAGCGCATCGCTGTATTCCGAAAGGATTTTCCTGAAATCTTCAACGGAAAGGATGTGGGGAGGGCAGCTAAGCCTCTCTCCGTAGTTCCGGCAGCCGTGGGCGCATTTCAGGGCTGTTCGGTTCTCCACCGCAAGATCTACTGCTTCGAGCGGAAAAGCTGTAAGCCCCAGGCTTGAAGCCTTTTCAATTAAAAGCTGTAAATTCTCGGGCAGTAAAATCCCTCTTTCTGCTTGATTGTTCCGTTAAGCTATTCTGCCAGTTTATTCCTCTGAAACAGACTCGTAAAGTTTTCTCCTTTCCGGAGGCATGGCCTTGAGATATTCTTTTGCTTCTTCAGGTGAAACTGCCCTGCGGGTCCCATCGGGTTCCTGTATGACCACTCCGCTTTCTGTGAGCATCCTGTATCTTGCTTTTCGAGCTTCTTTGTCGGGATGGCAGACGAAATGGCAGTTGGAACAGGTATATTCCATCCTGGACCCCGGAATCAGGCATATAAAAAATCCGCCTTTTATCTCCGGCCTTCCGAGGTACGCTTCTATGGTACCGGGCAATGAAGCAATGAAATCTTCATCTTTTTCCGGGATCTCAAAGCGTGCCGGAGACCAGGTTGACCACTTTCCGGAAGTATTCAGACCTGCAAGTCCTCCGCAGACAAGGAAGCAACGGCTATTGCTTCTTCGTTTCCCGTAGCTGAATTCTTTTCCTCCGAGGGTTACAGTGACCTTCTCAACCGGGTCCACGTATCCGGAGGAGCAGACTGAAAGGCAGAGTTTGCATTCGTCACAGTAGTTTTCTTCTTCCGGAAGGGGGTCCGTCGGGACTAATTCGGCATCCGTAACGACCGAAGCCAGGACAATTGCCGATCCGTATTCTTTTGTGATAATGTTTCCCGAGTATCCGAAGTGCCCTATCCCGGAACGGACAGCCAGATACCTGTGGGAAATAGGTGGGTGCATGTCCAGCGTCCAGTTTTCGGTATCCATCCGGTAAACGAAATTTGCGGCTTGAGGTACAGCTTTGTATCCGTACTGCTGCAGGAACCCTGCCATTTCAAGAGCAATCCCGTTAGCAAGGGTGGTAGTTCGTACTTTATTCGTTTCAAGGGACTCATGGTCCTCTTTTTTAAAGTACGGGTCGATAAGATTCTGGTCAAAAGCCAGGGCAAAACATACAGCCGATTTTGCCTCTGGCAGTACGTATGTCAGGTCGGCAGAAGGAGGGCCTCCTGCAAGCGTTTCAGTTGTTGCAATTCCCACTTTGAAAGCTCCAAGAGTTAGAGCCATCTTTTTAAGTTCTTCGGTCAATTCGTTCATTTTCCAGTCCTCCACACAAAAAAGATTAATTTCCGGATTAATTTATGTAAGGTCACTCTTATCTACTTGATCGGCACTGGAGTATACTTTACTGCCGCAGGTATAGTCCAATGACCTTGATTCAGTTGTCTTACTCTGGTACATGCTCTTACGGAACAGAGTGGAAAATTGGGGAAAAGGAAATAAAACTGAAAAAAAGTTAATGAGAGGGTTTTACGCAATCACAACGCCATATTTCGCAAAAACCTGCGCAAATGCCTGTCTCAACTCTTCTGCTACCTTTATCGTTTCTTCCGTATCATTGAGGCTTGCAGCGTTTCCAAGCTCGGTTATTTTTAGCTCTACAGCCAGCAGGCTGGCTTCGTAGTTTTCATCCGCGCTTTCGGGAGGTTCGGCATTGCTTACGCTTTCCCATTCTTCTTCAAGTTCGGGGATAAGGGCCGCAACTGCAGCAGTATTATTTTCATTTGCATCTTCAATTGCAATTTCCATTGTGGTGTGGAACTCAGTCATACGGTCTCCCATCAGGTCGATCCCGTTCCTTGTGTGCAGTTCAAAGAAAAGGTCCCTCATGGGTTCAAGGGCGGTGTGTGCGGCATCGATGTCATTCTCCAGCAATTTTTCCCGCGAATCCACTGCGATTGCAAGGGTTCTGTCAATGGTTTCAGGCCATTGTTCATCGGATGCATAGACTGCAGGGGGTTTTTCAGTATAACCTTCACTTACTGCGGTAAGGTCTTCTACAAGGCCGGAAAGGGCTTCTGAGGAGGCATTGTAGTCTTTTTTGCTGGTTGAAACCAGAGCTTTAGCATAATTTGAGTTCGCTTTCTGCATCAGGGTATCGAATTCAGCGGTCATTAACTCGCTTTCATTTCCGGAAAATCCCTCTTCGTTTTCCTCTTCTCCTGCTTCCGCTTCTTCGATTCCTTCCCCTGTCCCTTCTTCTGCTGCGGTGTCGTCTTCCTCTCCCGAATCCGATACGCATCCGGCTCCGAAGGTTATAAGGGCAAGGGCAATCAAAATTGATATCAGTACTTTTATTCTCGTCTCTCTCCTCTCCTTATCAATTTAACATATTTTCTTCAACTTTCTTTTTCTCTTAGGTCCAGAACTTTTTATTTCAAATCCTTATATTCTTTTATGCTTTCTTTCTTATTTATTTTCGTGCCCGTTTTTTCGCTATCGGTCCTTTCCTGTTTCGAAATGCGGTCGGCATGCCTTAAATATCGCAAACATTCGAAAGTTTAAATATTATCTTCTCTAATTAAGGTGCAAGCATTAATGGAGGACTCTAAGATTAAAGAAGAGATCTGGATTGAAAAATACAGGCCTGTCAGGCTGAACCAGGTGGCAGGGCAGGATGAAACAATCGAGCGCCTGAAGTCTTATGTGGCAACTAAAAACCTTCCTCACCTCCTCTTTTCCGGGCCTCCTGGAGTCGGGAAAACAGCCTCTGCGGTTTCGATCGCAAGGGAGATCTTCGGGGAAGATTTATGGAGGGAAAATTTTACCGAACTCAATGCTTCCGATGAAAGAGGCATTGATATCGTCAGAAACAAGATTAAAAACTTTGCAAAAACCGCCCCTATAGGCGGAGCTCCGTTCAAGATCATTTTCCTTGATGAAGCCGATGCTCTAACCTCAGATGCGCAGTCTGCACTTCGCAGGACCATGGAAAGGTTCAGCAGCAACTGCCGTTTTATCCTCTCATGTAATTATTCTTCCAAGATCATTGAACCCATTCAGTCCAGGTGCGCAGTTTACAGGTTCAGGCGACTTTCCGATGAAGCCATTAAAGAACGTCTTGAATATATTGCAGAGGACCAGGGTCTGTCCATTACCGAAGGAGGGTATGAAGCTCTTATTTACGTAGCTCAGGGAGACATGCGAAAAGCTGTCAATTCTCTTCAGGCAGCTGCCTTCATTGATACGGAAAAGCCTATTTCCAGGGAAACCATCTACAGGACCACGGCAACTGCGAACCCTGAGGAGATTAAGAACCTTATCGAGACTGCCCTGCGCGGAAACTTCAGGATTGCCCGAAAAGAGCTTAACAGGCTGCTCTATGAGGAAGGGCTTTCCGGCGAAGACATCGTGGGCCAGATCTACAGGGTGGTTTCCGGAATGGACAACCTTATGGTTCTGGACCTTGGGCTGTCGGAAAGGGATATCGTCGCCCTTGTGGATATCATAGGGGAAACCGATTTCAGGCTAACCGAAGGAGCCAGCGAGAAAATCCAGCTGGAAGCCCTGCTTGCGCATTTTGCTCTTTCAAGAGAAAACTGAGGTTTCAGAACTCCTGATAAGCGGTTTTGCCGCAGGCTTTAATCCATATCTCTGAAATGTAGGTAAAAAGGCAGATCGAAGCGAGCCTTTTTCCGCCGAAAGATTATAGTAATCACTCCTGATCATCATGTCTGTTGAAAATTTACTGGTCGAAATGCTGGGGTCTGTGCCTCACTGGCTTGCAGTAATGGTTATAGGGGCTCTTCCGATCTCCGAACTGAGGGGGGCAATCCCTGTTGCCATGGGCATTTACAAAATGGAGCCCTTTGAAGCTTATGCACTCTCGGTGCTTGGAAACCTTATCCCTGTGGTCCCCCTGCTGCTTTACCTCGAGCCGGTCTCCGGGTACCTGAGACGATATCACATCTTCGATGTCTTTTTCACCTGGCTCTTTGCAAGGACCAGGCGAAACCACACTGAAAATTTTGAAAAATACGGGCTCCTTGCCCTGACCCTCTTCGTTGCCGTGCCTCTGCCGGTTACCGGAGCCTGGACAGGCTGTGCAGCTGCTTTTGTGTTCGGAATCAAGTTCAGGCATTCGTTCCCGGCAATCGCTGCAGGGGTAATGATAGCAGGAGTCGTTGTAACTGTACTCACGATGACGGGTATGAGCCTGGCCGACCTTATTTTCGGAGTTTGACCCCTGGGTCAGGCTCTTCGAAATCTTCATATACCTTAAAAATATCAAATATATCATTCATAGACAGAACAAATATAAATTTCTCTTTATATTTGCAGCCAGTCCTGCTCTTACAGCTTCATATACGGTATATTTTCCGTTGTCTGGCAATTCTCTGGAGTTTTTCGAGGTGATTTTTTATGGCAAAGGCAGATAAGAAAAACAAAAAAATAGTTCAGTCCGAAAAGTGTATCGGGTGCGGGATATGCTATTCCGTCTGCCCTGTGAATGCGAAATTAATGAAAAAAGATGATTTTGACCCCGAGACTGCCGAACTTGCAATCCGGATCGTCGACGGAGTGGCAATTATCAGTGACGAAGCCTGCATCCGCTGCGGAGCCTGCTCAAGGATTTGCCCTGTGGAATCTCTTACTCTGGTTGAGCTCGAAACTGCAACTGCTTAATCTTCAGTAAAAATAGGAAAAATGCTGTTTTTCAGCATTTCATTCTTTTTATCCCTTCTCATGAAATTCTTATTCTTGAACCGGGATTTCAGAAAACCGGGAATCCGGTTTTTTCCACATTTATCAGGGATATCTCTTTTGATTTACAGCATTTCTTTTGCCAGCTTTATATCTTCAGCCTTTACGGTTTTTCTACCCGCGTGTTCTGCAAGCTTTATAGCTTCCTTCGAAATCTGAAGCCCATATTCTTCCAGGATCTCCGTAAGGGCCATTCCTGCGCTCTCGCTTACTCTGTGGGCACCAGCTGTCCTGATCAGGCGCTCGATTGGTGCAAATGGTATAACTTTTGCTGCCATATTATCCTCCAAGCTTCTTTTTGTTAATATAAATTCCTTCTAATCTCTGATTTTGTAATCAGATTCTATAAATACCTTTGCTTATATCGGAGTTTTCTTTACTTCTTATTCAGGCTTTAACCCTTTTTTTCCCCTTTATTTACTTTGCAAAGCCTGTTTACCTCTTTTTTTGTTTCTTATTATTTTTATAAGGATTCTCCAATATCCGTAAATTCCTGGAAATCTTTTGCCTTTTTATTTCTATGAACTTTTATTTAATTCCTCTCATTTTATTTGAGCCCTCTTTTTCGAAATCTTGATATTAGATTATTCGAATCTAGTCCAGCATGCTCTTACAGGAACTCCTTGGCATAGATGAAGAGATCTATCTTGTAGAAGAAAGTTACACTGCTCAGAGGACTCCCGAGCGTACGCTCCAGTACCTTAACCGGATCCGAAACTTTCCGGGTGCGGAAGGCATTCGACTTATAAGGGTCCTGGAAGGGGAACACACGCTGGGATTGCTGTTTTTCAATCCTGCCGATGAAGATGTCCCTGTAGATTTCTGGTCGGTATTTACCGGAGCCCTTGCTTCAGCTTCCCTGAAGGTGAGTTTTGAAGCCCTTGCAGATTCCCTTCTGGCCTCAAACCCTCCTGAAAAGGAGGTCGAGCTTTCTTCCGAAACCTGGAGGGACGCAATAAACGAATATTATTCCTTGATGCTTGTTAGCCGAAACCTCTGTCCGGGCTGCTCTGTCAGACCCGAGTCCTATAAAAGTGTTTTTTCAGAAAATCGTGTAAAGAGGGTCACGGAAATTTTTGAGCTTCTCCGAAAAAAAGGCTATTATCCTGAAGGCAGGCTCCTTGAGGTTTGCTGTGGGAACGGGATGTCCACTCTTGCCCTCTACAGGCTCGGGATGGACCCTCTGGCAATAGAAATTAATAAGTGTACTGTCTGTCAGGGGCTTGAGCAGCAGGTTCTGAACCCTCAAAGGGCAGTGGTTATGGATGCAACAGCCATTTCAAAATACTTTGAGCCGGGTAGTTTTGATGCGGTAATGGGTTTTATGCTGGGGCTTGTCTACGAATTTAACAAAGGTCTCTGGACCGGCATTATGAGAGAGGCGGTCTCGGTTGCAGCTGATGGGGCTGTCCTGCTCTTTACCGTAAGCAGCAAGCCCGAGATTGAAATTCTTGCCGATACCCTCCTTAAGGCAGGAGTCGAGGGAGAGATTGTGGACAACACGGATTCGGAAGGTACTTATGACCAGTGGCTCTTTGTCGGGCGAAAGCAAAAAACTATGTTCCCCAGAAAATGAGCTTTTTTTTGTTTAATTCTCTTTTTCTTTTGTTTAATTCTCTTTTTCTTTTGTTTAATTCTCTTTTTCTTTTCGTTCAGTTCTCTTTTTCTTCCTTTTTCCCTCAGGCTCTGAAGTTTTTTATTATTGTATTATAATTATCTTTCTGGACCGGGAGCTTCTTTTTGGGAAGGCGCTCTCTAATGTTAACAGCAGCGAAAAGTATTTACTTGTTAACAATGGTATTAATTAAAATATTCCTATCGACGCAGGACACGTTGTGTTTTGCGTGTGTATCATATTAATCCTCTCCTGAGACATCATGCGGTACCGGAGATTCGGTTATCTATGCCGAATTAACCCCCATCTCCAGACAAATTGCAGGCTGCTGCAATCAACCGCAGTCAGGAGACTAACAATGCTTTGACAGAACCGCATCAAAAAACAGGTTCCCATATACTCGAAGCTCCGGATTAATCTCCTGGAAAAGTAGCTGTTGAGTATATTTCAATAGCTTCTGTTTTTTGATCCGATTTAAGAGGCTCATCCATGCGCGTAAGAATTACTGAAACCGTCCTCCGTGATGCACACCAGTCCCTCCTGGCAACCAGGATGCGGACGAGGGACATGCTCGAAGTGGCTGAACAACTGGACCAGATTGGGTATTTTTCCCTCGAGATGTGGGGAGGTGCCACCTTTGACAGCTCTATTCGCTACCTTAACGAAGACCCCTGGCAGCGGCTCAGGGACCTCAAGAAAAAGATGAACAACACATATGCTCAGATGCTGCTCCGCGGCCAGAACCTTGTAGGGTACAGGCACTATTCGGACGACGTTGTTGAAAAGTTCGTCACCAAAGCCTATGAAAACGGCATTGACGTCTTCCGAATTTTTGATGCGGTCAATGATATCCGGAACATGGAACTTTCCATCAAAGTAGCAAAAGGCCTGGGAGCGCACGTCCAAGGTACGGTCTGCTACACCATAAGCCCGGTACATACCGTAGAAAAATATGTGGAGCTTGCAAAGCAGCTTGAAGAGCTGGAATGTGACTCTCTCTGCATCAAAGATATGGCAGGGCTTCTCTCCCCCAATGAGGCTACCCAGATTATCAGTGCCATGAAAAAAGAAATCTCTATCCCAATCTCCCTTCACTGTCACTGCACTTCGGGGATGGCCCCGATGAGTTATATGGCAGCCTGCGCTGTTGGGGTAGATGTTCTTGACACGGCTCTCTCTCCCCTGGCCTGGGGGACCTCCCAGCCTCCTACCGAGACCGTTGTTGCAGCCCTTAAGGGTACTCCTTATGATACCGGGCTTGACCTTGGCGCTTTTGAAGAGGCTGTCAGGTATTTCAAAGACTTGAAGGAGAAGTATCGCGGGATACTTGATCCTATTTCAGAACAGATCGACACCAATGTCCTCATCTACCAGATCCCCGGAGGCATGCTCTCCAACCTCGTTTCTCAGTTAAAAGAGCAGAACGCCCTCGACAAGTATGCGGCTGTTCTCCAGGAGATGCCAAAGGTCAGGGAAGAGCTCGGATATCCGCCTCTTGTTACTCCTACAAGCCAGATTGTAGGCACACAGGCCGTGCTCAATGTACTCATGGGAGAACGCTATAAGGTCATCCCCAAAGAGGTAAAAGACTATGTACGCGGGCTCTACGGGCGCTCTCCTGCTCCACTCAGCCCTGAGATCATAGGAAAGATCATAGGGGACGAGGAACCGATTCACTGCCGCCCTGCAGACCTTCTCAAGCCTGAGTATGAGAAGAGGAAAAGAGAAGCAGAAGAAATGGGCATTGCAAAATCCGACGAAGATGTCCTCACATACATCCTTTATCCTGCAATTGCTCCGAAGTTCCTTAAAGGAGAAATGGAAGAAGAAGCCCTTGCAGTCATCACCCCTACCCCCGCAGCTCCTCAGGAGTACTCAATTCCTACTCACTTCAAGGTCGAGGTAGATGACGAGGTATACGAGGTCAAGATCGAGCCTCTTGGTGGAGTTTCGGTCTCCGAGGCATCTCCTAAAAAGCCGGGTGCCGAATCTATCAAAGGAGGAGTTACGTGCTCAATGCAGGGCATGGTGCTTTCCCTTAAGGTTAAGGTAGAAGATGCTGTCAAAGAAGGGGACACTGTCGCTGTCATCGAAGCCATGAAGATGGAAAACGCAGTCCATGCTCCGCATTCGGGAACCGTTAGGGAAATTTTTGTTTCCGAAGGGGATACAATCGCTCCCGGTGATATTATCCTGTCAATCGAGTGAATTGAGCAAGGTGGAAGGTATTATGTTCAAAAAAGTACTCGTTGCAAATCGCGGTGAAATCGCAATCAGGGTCATGCGTGCCTGCAGGGAGCTCGGGATTTCTACAGTCGCTGTCTGTTCGGAAGCTGACAAAAATGCCCTTTTTGCCAAGTATGCCGATGAGGCATATCTGATAGGCCCTGCCCCTTCCAGCCAGAGTTACCTGAACATGGAAGCCATCATCGCAGTTGCAAAAAATACCGGAGCCGATGCAATCCATCCCGGCTACGGTTTTCTTTCGGAAAACCCCGTCTTTGCAAAACGTTGCGAGGAAGAAGGTATCATCTTTATCGGGCCTCCGAGCCATGTGATTGCTGAAATGGGAAGCAAAATCAGGGCAAGAAACCTGATGATGAAAGCCGGGGTCCCTGTAGTCCCGGGTACGAAAGATGCGGTTGAGGACGTAAACGAAGCCCTTGAAATCGCTGAGAAGATAGGTTATCCTGTCCTTATCAAGGCGTCTGCAGGTGGCGGTGGAATAGGGATGAAAGTCGTTCATTCCAGAGAGGAACTTGCCACGGCCCTGAGTTCCACAAGGCAGATGGCAGGTTCGGCTTTCGGAGATTCTTCGGTATTTATCGAAAAGTACGTGGAAGAGCCCAGGCACATAGAGATCCAGATCCTTGCCGACTCATTCGGGAATACCGTTTATCTCTCGGACAGGGAATGTTCCATCCAGAGAAGGCACCAGAAGCTGATCGAAGAGGCTCCTTCCCCGATCATGACTCCCGAACTCAGGAAGCAGATGGGAGAGGCTGCCGTGAAGGTTGCAAAAGCTATCGGTTATGTTAATGCAGGGACTGTTGAGTTCCTTTACTCTAAAGGCAACTTCTATTTCCTTGAAGTCAATACCCGCCTGCAGGTGGAACACGGAATCACCGAGATGGTCACAGGGATTGATATCGTAAGGGAACAGATCAGGATTGCCTGGGGTGAGAAGCTCAGGTTCGGGCAGGAAGATATAGTTATTGACGGGCATGCAATCGAATGCAGAATCAACGCTGAAGACCCCTTAAACGACTTTGCCCCGTCTCCGGGAAAGATCCGGAGATACCGTTCGGCGGGAGGACCAGGGGTGAGGGTGGACAGCGGTGTGCACACCGGGTACACAATCTCTCCTTATTACGACTCCATGATTTCCAAACTCTGCGTCTGGTCAAGAAGAAGAGAAGATGCCATAGCCAGGATGGAAAGGGCTCTTTACGAATACGTGGTCGTGGGAGTAAAAACCAACATCCCCTTCCATAAAGCTGTCATGAGAAATCCGGCATTCCGCAAAGGTGATCTGACAACCGGTTTTATCGAAGAGCAGAATATCTTAGAGGCTGTGGAAGACGTCGTTAAGGCTGATAGTGAAAAAGGGGCTACTCTGGCTTCGGCTCTGGAGGCAAAGGACAAGAAGGTCGCAGCGATCACGGCTGCTGTACATGCCTATGTTAACATGGCACAGAAAACACAGCGGTGACCCGTTTATTCTCCGGAAATCAGTAAAAAGAGATTTCCGGTCTGTTTGGTATGAACATATGTCTGGACTAAGACAATATATACGGTGGAACGTATACATTTGTATGGGGTGCACGGATGGGAGACAAAAGATCTCGAATTATAAAGGCACTTAAAGATGCACAGAAAACCCCTGTTTCTGGGGAAGAACTGGGGCTCAAGCTTGGGATTTCCAGGACAATGGTATGGAAATACATCAAATCCCTCCAGGCCGACGGATATGAAATCGAATCCTCCCCGAAGAAGGGTTATGTCCTGAAATCCGTGCCTCAACTCCTGTACCCTGATGAGATCCAGATGGGGCTCAAAACAACTCTTCTGGGACAGAAGATCCATTACTTTGAGGAAGTTAGTTCCACTAACAGTGTTGCTAAAGAAATTGCAGCTTCCGAAGAAGAAGGATCTCTTGTTATCGCTGAGATACAGAAAGGAGGCAGGGGCCGCATGGGCAGAGAATGGGTCTCACCGCACGGTGGGATATGGATGTCCGTGATCCTGAAACCCGGGATTCCTCTCAGGCATGCCTCAAGGCTGACCCTTGTAGCCGGGCTTGCAGTTGCAAATGTAATCCGCGATATGGGGCTTGATGCCCGCATCAAGTGGCCAAACGATGTTCGCATAAACGGAAAGAAAGTCTGCGGGATTCTTACCGAAGCAAAAGCTGAAGTGGACCGGGTGGATTATGTCGTTCTCGGGATAGGAATCAATGTTAACATGGAGTTAAAGGATATTCCCGAGTCTTTCCGTGCAGGCTCGACCACGCTGAAAGTCGAACTCGGGAAGCATATCAGGAGAGTTTCGTTCCTGCAGGATTTCCTCTTTGAGCTTGAGCAGCAGTACATAAGGTTCAAGACCCAGCCCTTTTCCCAGATCCTCAATGATTGGCTTGCTCTCTCGGATACTATCGGTAGGGAGGTGAAGGTAACCACTCCTTCCAGGATTATAGAAGGAAAAGCTGTTGGAGTTACTCCGGACGGAGCCCTTATAATCAGGAAGGCCGATGATACTAAGGAAGAAATTATTGCAGGTAGATGCATTTATGCGCGTCCCAAATAAACATGGAAGAAAAAGCAGGAAAGGAACAGGTGTCCTGCCTGCATTTTTTTTCTCCTTCCTGGTCTTATTTTCCTTTTCACTTCTCTTATTTTTAGTCCTTTCTGTCCCGGCATGTGCAGAGGAGGAGAAACTTCCCATTGTGCTAATTGACGGTGACGAAATTTATGTGCGGTCAGGCAACTATCATGGTTTCTTACAGGATTATCGGATTTATGTAAAAGGTGCTGATACCGAAGGCAGCAGAATATGGATCGAACTCAGCAGGGAAGGAGTTTTTCTCGAAGACGCTATTGTCGGAGAGGGCGGCACTTTTGTATATTCGAATAACTCTACTGAGATTTTTAACCTCACAGTGGATACTATTTACGCCGGAACGGATGGCGTACTGGTAAGGTTTTCTCCGGTGTATCAGTACCTCAACCCCAGGCTTCCCATGCCCCAGAACCCGGAGACTCCTCCTGCCAACAGCTCTGAGAACAACTCTTCTGTCTCCCCCGTACCTGAACACCAGGTAAAAGGTTTTGATATGCCCCTTTTTCTTCTGAGCATCGGAGTCGTTTTTCTGGTAACCGGCTTTTTTGCTGAAAGGTATAAGAAAAAGTGATTTCCCTCCCGAGTTTCGCTTCCAGAATTGCGATTCTGGAGCCCGCTGTCCGTTTCACTCGCTTCGCTCGCTCAAGCAGACTAATTTATGGATTTTAGCAATTAATTTCGCTCAGGAGGGCTAAAAAAAACAAAATCACAGATATTTCTGACTCGCAAATCATTTTCTCTATCTTGTGTCATTCTGAAAAACGGTTTCCGTTAAGGAAAGCATCTATCTCTCTGACTGACAGGCCGTCCTCCTTACGGGGCAGCGCCGGGAGAAAAAGAAAAATTCCTTCCCGGGCTCTGGAAATCGATAAAACAATTAATCAGACTGCCAAAAAACCTTTTCCAAAATGAGAATCCAGCTTTAAAGTAGGGGCAGGTTTGAAAGCCAAAACTATCTGTTTAAACGGAAGCGGATTTTAAAAGTGGGAACTGAAGTTTTGAACCAGAGTTCCCACGGAAAAGGTGAATCTGAGACGGGCTTTTTAAATCCCGGTTTTCTGCCGCTGATTTATTTAATTTTTCTTGCTTCTGCCTTCTCAGTCGTTTGTAGAGAACTTCACATCGCCTTTCTCTATAAGGAGTTTGAGGTCTTCCAGGCTGAGGCGGGCATTTTTCTGCAGCTTTTCGCGGGCATCACTGTGTTTCTGGCTTACTTTGTGCTCATCTTTCGTTAATTGAAGGTCTTTTAGCCTATCAAGGTATAACGAGAGCTCTTTTCGGCTGCCTGCGATGCTGTTCTTGAGGGGATCTATTTTTTCTTTAATGGAATTTATGTTGGCAATTTTATCCGTAAGCTGGGCATGGTACATATTTGCTTCTTTTCGGATCTCGTCTGCTGCCTTGAAGTTTTCAAGCATTTCCAGGTGGCATGTCTGAGACTCGTCCGAAAGTTTCTGAATTTTTTCGTGAAACTCGTCCCCTTCTTTATGAATTCCCTTTGATTCTTTATAGCTATCCTGGATCTGTGCATGCAGCTCGTTTGCCTTCTTTGCAGCTTCAAGGCGTTGACTCAGGTCATTTAACTTCTGGAGTATCTTGATTTCCACTGCAAGGGGAAGGTCTTTGTTTAAAAAAGCGTCCAGTTCAGCTTCATACGCTCTTGAGAGAGATTCTACGCTTCCGTGAGAGAGTTTGTTGCACTCATCGCGCTGTTCCTTGAGGTCCGCAATTCCTGAAAAAAGTTCCTGGGTTTTGGAATTTACGTCGCTCCTTTTGTCCTTGTACTCGCCAATTTGCTTATTTATCTCGTCCCGTCGGTCTCTAAGGGACTGTGCTTTTGCAACCCTTTCCTTTACCTGCTGGTTTAGAGAGTCTCTCTTTCCTTTCAATTCGTCGATATCGGTCCTGTTTATTTTCAGTTCCTTAAAAATCGAAGCCAATTGCCTTTCGCTTTTCTCTATCCTGCTCCTGAGCTCGTTTACCTTGCCCTTGAGCTCCCGTTCATTAAGGTTTGAAAGGTCAGCCGTTGCAGTTTCTGCTGTTGAAACGTCGTTGTTCATGTCCTACCACCCACGTGTTTTCCGAAAATTGTTATACTTTTTGTTTTTCCCAGTAACTCAAGGCTTCTTCGTGGCTTTTTATTTTGCTGCTGAGCCATTTGTGCTGGGGCTTGTTTTTGGAAATTTCACTGTTCTTGCTTCCATCATCCTCTTCAAGCTGTTTTTCAGACTCTCTTATCTCTTTTAGCTCCAGATTCGAGTTCCTGGCTTCCTCCATCCTGGCTCTGGCTTGCAGGAGAAGACTTTCTCCGACTCCTTTTTCCCTGGTGCGTTCCTGCAGGTTTTCCATAAAAGAGTCTATAAGTTTCTGTTCCTCTTCGGGTTCGATCTGTCCTTTGAGTTTTTTAATATCTTCCATTATTTTATCGTCAGTTACAGGGTCAAGCTTCGGGAAGAGTTCCTTCTCGAGCAGACCTTCTACCTGATGATAATATTGCTGGCGCTTTTCCTTCAGGACCTCTTTTCGCTCCGCCATCTGGGTTCTGGAGATTCTGGCATTTTTTGCGTCTTCTTCAAACTGGTTCATCCTGCTGTCCAGTTCTTCAAACTCTTTTCGGTATTCTTCCAGAAACCTTCTGTGTTTTTCCACAACTCCGGAAATCAGTTCTTCTTCCGTCAGCATTCTGACCCCGGCTTCTTTGATATTTCCGCTCACAGTATCACGATTTTGCAATTTTATTTTTTTTATATACTTTATTTTTCCGGCTCCGGGAGAGCCAGCCCGGAAACCTAAGCCGGGAATTGCCATATACCACTTTTTAGGCATTTGAACACAATCAGCGTTAAATATGAGAGTTTTTCAAACTCTGAATCCTTGGGCGTGTGGTACGCAGTCGATCATGATTACGGAGTCAGGATCGATAAATCCACACTTTATGGCGCATTTGATTGTTTTTTCCCCGAAGAGGTTTGCAGTCGTAGCTTCCTCCAGAGCTTTCTGAAGCTCTTCCTCCGAGGCAGGCTCCTCACCATAGAAGGCCCTGTTGATCTCCACCACGCTGTTGCCATGTTTCAGGGCTTTTCCGAGCACTTCCTTGTCACAGGCTGCAACAAGCAAGTGCCCTCCATTTTTATAGATTTTTAGATACATATTTTCCCTTTTTAAATACTATTTCGCCCTTTTAGTATTTACAGCTTAACCGTCATTATTTTGTTTATTGGTAGGCTGCTCCTGCCTGTGGGAATTTCCGGCGTGCAGGGACTTCTTTCTGATTTGTAATATCCGTCATTTTTTAACTTAATTAATGAGCCTGATATGGTTCTGGTCCGGAGAAAGAATGTCCCCTCTCTGCTTCATTTTCTTTATATATTCTTCGGCATGTCCTCTATCGATTCCGTGCTCGTTTTCCGCTTCTGCGTAAACTTCTTCGAGAGGAGCTTTGCCGCCGGGATGCCTCTCACAGACCTTCTTTATTATGTCTTTGAGGAGTTTTATTTTATTTCTCTGGCTCATGCTTGTGCCCGAAGCAAGTATGTCTGCATCAAGGGCTCCTGTTTCCGGGTCAACACCCACGTTTTTAAGGCAGTTCATGGTAATCCTTATAGTCCGTTTTGCATCTTCCAGAGTGACCACGTTGCTCAGGCGGATTCTTGCACTGGCTTCAGAAAGGCGGACAAGCGCCTCAAGTTGCCTTGCGGTCACGGGTACGGGCGTATTCTTGCCCTCTCCGCTTTTCCTGAGGTCCGTATAGAAGTTGATGAGGTGTTGCCTTGCGTCTTCTTCCATTACAGGGTACACGTTTTTCCGTGCGTATGCAACGTACTTCCGCATAATTTCTGCCTGGATCACAGGCTCGATTACTTCAAGTTCCGCATCAACAAAATCTTCTGTGACCTGCGATCCCGGAAGTTTCAGCCGCTGTTCGGAAAGTTCTCCCGCATAATGCGACTGAAGGATATGGTTTGCAATCCTGCTGTCCAGGGCATGGTTTGGGGTATCGAGCAAAACAAAGATGAGGTCAAAACGGGAAAGCAGGGCCGGAGGCATGCTGATTTGTTCTGCAAGCCCTTCATACCTGTCAAAGCGGCCATACTTGGGGTTTGCAGCCCCGAGGAGGGCACAGCGAGACTTCAGGGTTGCGATGATCCCTGCTTTGGCTATACTTATGGTCTGCTGCTCCATTGCTTCGTGCAGTGCGCTCTTGTCCTCGGTTTTCATCTTGTCCATTTCGTCAACTGCAGCAATCCCCATGTCAGCCATCACAAGGGCTCCACCTTCTATTGTCCACCTGCCGTCATTCATGTCGTCTTTAACGGCAGCTGCTGTCAAGCCGCTTGCAGATGCACTCCGCCCCGAAGCAAAGACCCCTCTTGGCGAAAGTTTAACCACATAACGCAGCAGCTGACTTTTTGCAATACCGGGGTCGCCTACGAGCATCATATGGATATCGCCTCTGATTCTTGCTCCGTCAGGAAGGTTTTTCACAACCCCTGAAAAAAGCTGGAGGGCAAGGGCTTCTTTGATATCTTCGTATCCGTAGATGGAAGGGGCAATGGACCCTATAATTTTTTCATAGATTGCCGGGTCGCGGGAAAGCTCAAGGATCTGTTCTTCATCTTCGGGAGTTATTTCAAGTTCATCAAAATCCTTGTCAAGGCGCTCGATTGAATTTGCCTCCAGCACCAGGTCGTAAAAAGTGGACTTTCCGTCTTTGAGGGTACGCTGCCTTGACTTCAGAATTCCGTTAATTATAACGCGGTCTCCGGGAGTGATATTTCCTGTGAGGTCGTCTTCGGTATCCACTTCCAGGCTCTGCGGCTGCGACCCTCCTCTCAGGTTTTCCGGGGACTCCTGGATCTGGAGTTTTTGAGCATCGATAAAGGTGGAATCTTCTATTGAAACCTTAAAAGGCCCTTTTTTTCCGCAGGTCTCTTCTTCGCAGCCTGCAAAGGGCTCTTCGAATTTGAAGCTGTTCTGTTCAACAATGGTAAGGTGTCCGCACCTTAAACACTGGAAGGCGGCTTTCGTGATCCTTGGCCTGACCTCTGTGGCTTTCCTTATCATGCCTTCGATTGCAACAAAGCGGGAGAGGTGTTTGCTTCTCAGTTCCCTTATAGGGATTCTGTTGGGGATTTTAATAACTCTCACATGCGCCTGCTCAAGGCTCTTTTCTACGGGCAGGTCAATTTCTTTCAGGGCGGCTTCGGCTGCAAGTATGAGTTCTGCCGGGTGCTCAAGGAACTCTTTCGAAAGCTCCCTGTCAAACTTCTCTATATCTGTAAAATCCACCTCAAGGCTTCGCTGGTCCGGATATTCGTTTGCAAGCTGGAGGATCTCATTCCAGTAGTAGTCTTTAAAGAATCTTTTTAGTTTCTCGTCCCACTTGCTTTCTGTCTCGGTCATGGCTTTCTCAAAAATATTTGGGTTTTATGTAAAACTTTCATCTTGATCCGGTTTATTCCTTAAAAGCAATCCCAAAAAGAGTTAAAAAACGTACAATAGATTCTGATGTAAAACAGGCTTATTATCATATGAACTTTTCTGTGCTTTCCGAATCCTCGGCTTTCTGCAGGTCTTCAGCTTCTGCTGCAAATCCCATTTTTCTCTCCGTTTTCCGTATTATACCCCTCAGGGTCTGGACCTCTCTCGGGGTCAGCCCGGCTCTTCCGAATATCCTCTTCAGCATCAGAGACGTTTTGTCTTTTTTGTGAGCCGGATAGTTTATTTCTTCAAGCAGTTCGTCCAGGTGTCCGTACAGAAGGTGCAGGTCAAAGCCCCCTGCAAGCGGATTGTTTCCTCCCTCCAGTTCCGAAAGCTCGTAAAGCACAATTGAAACCGCATGAGATAGGTTCATAATCGGGTAGATCTCGGAGGTCGGAACCGTAATGAGCATGTCAAAACTTTTAAGTTCGTCATTGCTAAAGCCGTTGTCTTCACGCCCGAAGAGAACTGCAATAGTGCCGCTGTATTCTCTGATTTTTTCTTTGAATTCCCTTACCGGATAAAGAGGAAGGCGGATATGTTCTCCTGTCTTCAGGCTTGAGACTCCCGTTGTCCCTACGAGCAGGTCTGCCCCTCGAACGGCTTCTTCCAGGGTTGAGGTAACTCTTGCCCCTTCGAGCACGTCCCTTGCGTGGGAAGCCATCGCTCTTGCCTGCCCCTCAAGCTCACAGGGATTCACCAGAACCAGATCGGAATATCCGAAGTTTTTCATTGCTCTTGCAACCGACCCCACGTTTCCCTGATACATGGGTTCCACAAGCACTACGCGAATCTCAAGTGACAAATTTCTCAGTCCCGAATGCATTTTTCATTTCTTAAAGTCAGTTTTCAAGGGTGATTGCATCTTCCATACAGACAGTCACACACATTCTGCAGCCCAGACAGTAGGAAGGGTCTTTCAAGACACAGACCTTTCTCCCATCTTTTTCTTCTATGGAGTAAATCCTCGGCCCTTTAGGACAGGCGGCTTTGCATTTTCCACAGCCTGTACATTTCTCTTCGTCGATATAGATTTTCATACTGGCTATTTTCCATTCATTATATAGTTTATCATACTGGTTATTTTTTATTTATATTATTACTATTATTATTATTATTATTATTATTATCTATGACTTACACAGTTGAATAAAAAACAGCAGTATGAAGCACCAAAATGTCTAAATCATATTATTTATGGGGAGTTCTCATGTTCTTGGCTTTACTTCTCAAGTGCATAACTCTTAATTACCTTTTACTTTGCGTCTTTTTAGTATAGTTTTGAGCAAGCATATGAATCAAAATCTTTAAATGTAAGTAAGTAATTACTTACATCCATAATGAGCACAGAACAAAAAATCCTGGATGCAGCTTTAAAGGTCTTCTCCAGTGAAGGATATGCGGGTGCAACTACCCGCAGGATTGCGGAAGAAGCAAATGTTGCAGAAGTGACTTTGTTCAGAAAATTTCAATCAAAAGAGAACCTGCTGAGAGAAGTCCTGTTTAAGAATAGGGCTGCATTTTCAGCACTGGATAATTTATTCCAGCCGGAAAAAGAATCGGATCTTGAGACAGACCTTCGTATTCTGGGCAAAAATGTTGCAAAGGTTATGAAGGAAAACAAGGAGGATAGTAAACGCCGGATGCTGATGTACATGCTCTTTGAAGAAGGACGAAGAAGGCCCGAAGTTGCGGAGGTCTTGTCGTCAGTTTTTCAAATGAACATAACTCGTCTGAAGGAATATTTCGAATTGCAGATAAAAAAAGGAAAAATGCGAAATATCAATCCCCGATCAGCCTCTATAACTTTTATTAGTTATTTTGTTTACACGTCCTTAATGAGAGGGGTATTCGGTGACTCTTTTTTAGGTGATAATGATGAGGAGATTGAAAGGTTTATTGACATATTTACTAAAGGTATCCTGAAGGTCGAGGATACGAAGAGCGGGTGAAAAAATGGAGCCAATTATTGAGGTCAGGAACCTTGTTAAGGTTTTTCATTCAAGAGGACGGAAAATCACTGCAGTAAATGATGTTAGTTTCGATGTATTTGAGGGTGAAATTTTTGGCATGATAGGACCCAACGGGGCTGGCAAATCCACTACATTTTCCATGCTGACCACATTAATAAAGCCTACAAACGGCAGTATAAAAGTTTCAGGCTTTGATGTCGAAAAACAGGACAATAAAATAAGACCGCTTATAGGTATAGTCCCGCAGAAGCTCAGCCTGTACCCGCTCCTCACAGCCAGAGAGAACCTGGAACTTATGGGCAACCTTTATAATGTGCCAAAAAAGGTCATGGAAGAGAAAATCGATTACTACCTGAAACTTGTAGGGCTTGAATCCAGTGCCGACCGCTTTTCAGGAGGCTTTTCTGGAGGCATGAAGCAGCGACTATCAGTAATCGCCGCAGTATTACATGATCCTGAAATTTTATTCTGGGACGAACCTTCAACCGGGCTTGATCCCCAGACAAGAAATGTTATCTGGAAACTTGCCAGAAAATTCAACGATGAGGGGAAAACACTGATTTTTACAACCCATTACATGGAGGAGGCAGATAATCTGTGTGACAGGGTTGCAGTAATGGACTCAGGTAAACTGGTAGCTCTCGATAACCCGGAAATATTAAAAGAAAAAACAGGGAGCACAAATCTTGAAGAAGTGTTCGTACACTTCACAGGAGAAGAGGTGCGTGATTAAATGACAATAAAAACTGAGCTAACGGATTCCTTAATAGTCGCAAAAAAAGAATTCAAAATCCTTTTCAGAAAAAAAGCGCTCATAATCCCTCTTGTTTTATTTCCCATAATAATGATAGTCTTCTTTGGCTATGGGATGGGGGGGACAGTCAAAAACGCGCCTATTCTCATAGTCAATGATGACACAGGCAGAGCCTCAAGTTCCCTTGTTCAGGAAATCGGAAGCTATACTGGCAAGTACGACGGAGATCCGATGTTCTCGGTGACCTACACTAAGGATATGTCGCAGTCGGAGGCTGAGAGTAAAATAAACGACGGAATGTATAAAGGCGTTTTACTTATTCCTCCGGACTATAGCGACAGGGTCGCGGAAAATGAAAGTACGAGTTTGACGCTTCTGACTGATTCCTCAGACACTACCACAAGTGGCATAATCGTAAATTATATGAGACAATTGCTGGCGGAGACCGGAACAGTTTCTTTAAACATCCCCAATATGTACGGTAGTCTGGAATATCTTGACTTCCTGATCCCGGGTGTTATAGCCCTTACCGTGTTTATGGGATCCGTAGCAACTACAGGTTCTGCTATTGCAGGAGAAAAAGAAGACGGTACTCTTGTTCGTATGTTAATGACACCTATCAGCAAGAGATCTGTAATTCTCGGAAAAACGATATACCAGTTAATATTGCAACTGGGCAGAGCTGTTATCCTGATACTTGCAGCTTATCTTCTATTGGGATTCAATATGAATGGTAGCTGGCTTCTTATTTCTCTGGTGCTTGTTATTTTTACTCTTGGTGGTGTTGGGATGGGGATAGTCATGTCTTCAAGGGTAGAAGACATGGAATCTTTCTTCCAATTAAACATGCTGGTTACTATGCCGTCCATGTTTGTTACGGGTGTATTTTTTCCCTTGAGTTCGGTTCCTGACTGGATGCGCTATATAGCTTATTGCTTGCCTCTAACTTATGCAATCGATGCTATGCGTATTATTATGATCAAGGGTCAGGGTTTGAACGCCATATCTACCGATTTGATAATACTTACTCTCTTTGCAATTGTTACTTTCGCAGCAGGTGTACGTCTTTTCAGGAGGGAAGCATAAATGAGAAAAATGATACTAATCTCTCTGCTATTAATTTCTTTGATATCATGTGTAGCAGGCGTTTCTACTACGCCGGATAATTATAACATCCCCAAAAGCTTTGATCTTGGGAAAAATTACTATGATGTTTACGGTAGTCCTGATCTTAATGCCACAATTATTGGAAGTAATGAACTGGAGAGGGATCAAACGGCTACTTTGAATATTGATATAATGAACAGAGGAAAACTTTTAGGATTTGAGAATGATAGGACTCCTTCCGGTGAAGATGAGATGTATGCTGCCAGGACAGAAATGGATCTGGAAAGTGCTATAGTAGACGCCAAAAGCGTAGTTGTTTCTCTCTCGGCAGACCCCGACAGTCCTATTGAAATCAAATCAATCAGCCAGCAGGCAGGTTCTATAAAAAGTGGAGAAAATGCACTGGCACCGGTAAAATTCGATATTAAAGTTGATAAAAAGGCAAAGGCAGGAGAGTACAACCTTTATCTGAATCTCTCTTATGATTACCAGAAGAATGTGCAAATATCGGATGCCGACGCTGCTGCTCAGACCTATGATGTGAGCCGCTGGTATGGAATGATGTCCCAGAGCCAGATATTAAAAATCAACGTAAAAAAGCAGGCTGATTTCGAGATAGTAAATACAACAGGCAGTATTTACCAGGGTGAAGATAACATAATCGAAATAGTAATTAAAAACACGGGTGATGAAGAGGCAAGGAACGTTAAGGCTATAATTAATCCAGCTGATCCTCTAAGCACAACTGATAGTATGGCATTCTTATCTGCTATAGCACCTGGAAGTACGGCGGTTGCAAAGATCAAAATTAAGGCAGATAGTGAAGCTGTGCCTAAACTGTATGGTGTAGACACTGTAGTGAGATATGAAACTCTGGAAGGTGACATTAAATATTTAGATACCCTCCAGGCTCCGGTAGAGGTAAAGGAAGCCGGATTGTTCGAAAGGCTATTCGGATGGCTTTAATGAAAGAATCTCCAGGTTTTTATTACATTGAGAGTGCGGGGGGCCACTAATACCCCACTCTTTTAGGAAGGAGACAAAGTAAACCCTCTCCTTTTTTGATTTCATTTAAACCTTTATACAATCTCTTCTCGTAAAGTGTGGTTTCTTGATGTTGTATTTAGAGTAGTTGGGAATGCAGGCCGATCATAAGGAAATCTTGTTAAGATACTAAATTCTCTCAAGGAACCGAGCGGGCGACCAGAAAAATACTCTATTCTTTGGGTGATATGGCCACACGCTATTTGATTTCTCTTAATTTCTGTATCGGGCTTTCCAGGCTTGGAAGGGGAAGGATCCAGACTCAAGGATTAACGCTTCAGGAACTTTCAGGGATTAAATGCCCCCGGAGCGTTATATATGCCTGAACAAGGAAGAAAGCTTAGATTCAAAAGCCTTCCATGCGTTTAATTTATAAATAAGGCTATTTTAAGGTAAATGGTGATTAAATGGATCTTGAAAAGATTCTGAAAGATACCTTTAGAGGAGAGACCACCGAGGTTGGATGGTACCTTGCAATGTCCAAGGTTGCTGAACAGGAAGGGCTTGCAGATGTTGCGGTTTATCTCCGTCAGATTGCAATGGACGAAGCTTGGCATGCCACAGAAGTGGCTGAAATTCTGGGGCTTGTGAAAGGCACAACAGTTGAAAACCTTGAGATGATGCTTGAAGGAGAAAGCAAAGCTGAGGTCGAAAAAGCCGAAGCTGCAGAACTTGCCCGAAAAGAAGGCAATACCAGAGCTGCTCTTTTCTTCGAGAGGGCGTCCCTTGACGAAGCCAGACACAAAGCAGGGCTCAAGGGTTTTCTGGAAAGAATAAAAAAGCAGCAGTGAAAACTATTAACGGATCTTCTGATCCGTTCTTTCCCAGCAGAGTTGCGGCTCTGCAGTGCGCTGTCCTTTTCGCTACGCTTTACTCCGCTCAAGAGGACTAAAAAAGGACTAAATTCTAGATATTTCTTACCCGGACAACCTTATTCGCTGTATTTTGTCATTTTTGTCCCGGTAGAGTTGCGCCACCCGAGTTTCGCTTCGGGATCGCAGGAAATCGGAGATTTCCTGGGAGTTGCGATGTAATCGCAACAGCACGAGGTCCTTTTCGGTCGCTTCACTCCCTCAAGAGGACTACTTGATGTTTAAAACAATGAGCTAAGCTCAAGCAGACTACTTTATAGTAGAGTTGGGAGCTTCGCTCAAGCGGACGAACTTAAAAACGATAGTAAACTAAAGAGACGCAGGAGAGCGTTTTTCCCAAAAGACAAAAGAGAGCGGAGAGATGAACTAGAACGGAAATAAAAGCCGTCAAGTAAAAACGACCGGTGGCGCTTGTAAGAAATTAACTTAAGTGACCTGTGGAACCAATAAATCTTTTTTTGCTTTTTCTTCCTTTTTTGCAGGGCCGCCAGACAAGCTGGCGGAGACGTTTCTATTTTTCGTGAATCTAAATGAGGTTTTCGAAGTCAATCGCAACCGATTAATCCGAAACCAGTCGCGTATTTGCTCCGGAAATTTAATTCACTCTCTTAAACAGGTCTTTGTGGCACATAGAATTTATATTGTTTCGAGCAATATATTATCTGGTCTGGTCCCCTTTTACGGGTCCGGAAGTTTAATCTCTCTAATCCGGAAGGGTGCCGGATTATCGAGGTTCTGTGGTTATGGAAGGGGTCTAATTTCCTGGGGCTAAAACAGGTTTACATATCTGTTTTTGCACGGGGCAAAGCTATTGTTCGGGAACTTTACTGTTCATCAATCTTAGTTTTTGCTCTGATGTCTGGACATCGGGCTCAGGCTAAGCGATAATTAGATCCTGAAACAAACTTAAACTATTTACCTGGAGTGTGTAGAAATATGACGAAAGAATATGTTAAGGGCGACCTTCCTGAGAAGGCTGCAATCCTGCAAAGAGATGGAGAAACCTATGCAATTGCTCCCCATATTCCCGGAGGGATCGTATATCCGGAGACCCTCAGAAAGATCGCGGACATCGCAGAAAAATATGGAGCTGCGGCTCTGAAAGTTACCTCAGCCCAGAGAATTGCGATTGTAGGCCTCAAGGAAGAAGACCTGGACGCAGCCTGGGGTGAGCTGGGCATGAGTCCTGGAGCTGCCATCGGGCTCTGTGTCAGGAGCATCAAAATCTGTCCTGGGACTACGTTTTGTAAAAGAGGGAAACAGGACTCAGTCGGGCTCGGCCTGAAGCTTGACAAAAAATACCATGGCATGCAGCTTCCCTCCAAATTCAAAATGGCTGTTTCAGGCTGTCCGAATTCCTGTTCCGAAACGAGCATAAAAGATCTGGGCATAATGGGCACGGCAAAAGGCTATAATTTAACTGTTGGAGGAAGCGCAGGGCCGAGTCCGAGGCTTGGGGATTTGGTGGCGAAGGACCTTTCCGAAGAGCAGGTGCTGGACCTTGTTGAAAAAATAATTAATTTTTACAAAGGTTACGGAAAGCCAAAAAGGCTCGGAAAAGTTATAGACGAGATCGGGATTGAGAAATTCAAAGAAGAGATAGGTCTGTAAACAGTTTTCCATCTAAGTTAATAAGAGTTAAGCAGAAAAAATGCCGGGTATAGAATACTGGTTATTTTTTCAGAGCAAAAGGGAGCTTTCGGACATCTGTAGAATCTTATCTGGATGTCCCTTTTCCTCAATTTTTCTTTATAATTCTCAGTTTTTTTCACCCTATTAGTTCTCAGCTTTTTTCACCCTATTAGTTCTCAGTTTTTTCGAGTCCTTTTTTCTTTTTCAGCAATTTTCTTCCTCTCTGCAGTCCTTTTTTTCATTTTCAGCAGGAAGAATTTCAGAATGGAACTTTATAATTCATTTATTATAATTTTCCTCCTCTCTCCCGGATTTTCTTTTTTTCACCCGGCTGGACTTCTTAAATTTTTCCCCTGTTTTCGAGCCTCTTGCGAGCTTTTCGATGGATTGTATGTTAAAGATAATGTTTAAATATAATAGATACAAAGACTAACAGACTATTCAAACCTTATACAGACAGTTGCTACGGTTCCTGCTCTGTCTTTACTGTTATTGATATTCTATAACATTAACGATACTTCTTTAGCAGTATCAGTTCCCAGTTTTTACCCATATATAGGAGGAATAAACTATTAGCAGTGAGATGGCATATTTCTCTGGGCTCTCGGATGCACTCAGGATTACGTTTGTCCAGATAATGATACTCAGCACAATCGCCATTGTGATTTTCTTATACGGTATGATCCTTAACTTCCAGAAATGGGGGGCAGGAGTGACAGGTTACGCCCTTGAGCCTCAGGAAGGAAAGAAAGGAAGTGCAATCAGATTCTTAAAAACCTGGTGGGAACAGGTCATAGAAGAGTCTCACCACGGACATGGAAAACCAATCCTGGAGGTTCTCATTCTTGATATCCTCTTCCAAAGAAGAATCCTCAAAAGAAGCCCTCTTCGCTGGTTCATGCACTTCACGATTTTTGCAGGCTGGATGACTCTGTTTGCCCTGTCAGGGATGATGTTTGCAGTCGAAATGATCGAAAAGTTCGGAATCGAACTCCCGTTCACCCCCGCCGAATTTAGGGATTTCCTCGCCGTCCCGAACTATATCTTCGGATACATCCTGCTTATCGGAGTCCTCATTGCATTAGTCAGGAGAATCGTTGTCTCGGATGTAAGGGAAGCTACCATCATGTATGACTGGATCCTTCTCGGAGGGGTCTTCATAGTCACTATTTCCGGTTTTGTCGCCGATGGTATCAGGACCGGAATTATCTGGGGCTTTGGACTCGATCCCTCCACAGCGCCACCGGCAGCACTCTTCCACTCCGTTATTTCCCTGTTCTTCTGTATCGCATACATCCCGTACAGCAAGTACATACACGTAATCGCCACCCCGCTTGCAATCCTTGCAAACAAGGGAGGAGAATAAAATGGCAAAAAAAACTCCATCAATCGACACCAAAAACCTTACAGCAGTCCAGCTCATGGAGCTCGACTCATGCACCCGCTGCGGTGAATGTGTAAAATGGTGTCCAACTTATGCAGCTTCCGGCCAGAAGCCCGGGTTAGCACCCAGGGACAAAATTCTGCGCTGGAGGCAGTACATGAACAAATCCTACGGGCTTAAAGCAAAACTTTTCGGCCCGACGGAAATCCCCCAGTCCGAACTTGAAGAATTCAAAGACGATGTGCACGGCTGTACCACCTGCGGTATCTGTGCAACTGTTTGTGAATCCGGTATCAACACCGTGGAACTCTGGGAATCCCTGAGGACAAACCTTGTTAAGAAAGGAATCGGTCCTTACGGAAAACAGAACATGTTCCCAAAACTTATAGGACAGTACCACAACCCCTATCTGCTTGACCAGAAAGATAGGCTTGCCTGGGTACCTCCAGATGTAAAGATTGCCGACAAGGCAAACATTGTCTACTTCACAGGCTGTACTGCAGGATACAAACAGCTTGCTCTTGCCTTTGCAACATCCCGTGTGCTTAACAAGCTGGGCATTGAATTTGCGATGCTCGGAGAAGATGAATGGTGCTGTGGCTCTGCCCTTATCAGGACAGGTCAGGTACACATTAATGATGTGCCCCGTGAAGCTGCAAGACACAACGTTGAAGCTATTAAGGCAAAGGGTGCTACAAAGGTTCTCTTTGCATGTGCAGGCTGTTTCCGTGCAGCGAAGGTTGACTGGCCGAGGCTTCTCGGTGAAGAACTGCCTTTTGAGGTTGTTCACATCACAGAGTTCCTTGAAGACCTGATCAAGAAGGACAAAATTAAATGGGAAAAGTCTATTGACAAAACCATTACCTATCACGATCCCTGCCACCTTGGCCGCCACGTAGGCGTCTTTGATGCTCCGAGGTATGTGCTTTCCCACATTCCGGGTGTCAAGTTTGTTGAGATGGGCAGAGTAAAAGAATTCCAGCGCTGCTGTGGAGCAGGTGGCGGTGTAAAAGCAGGTATCCCGGATCTTGCCGTTGCAGTAGCTGAATCCCGTGTAAAGGACGCTCTTGATACCAACGCAGACATTCTTTCCAGTGCATGCCCCTTCTGTAAGAGGAACCTCATGGACGGTCGTGACTCTCTCAAAGCTGACATTGAAGTTGAGGATGTCATTGTGCTTGTTGCACAGGCGCTCGGGCTCAGTGTAGAGTAACCCAAAAAAAAGAGTGAAAGCTGGGTTTTCCGGCTTTCTTCATTTCTCTTTTTCCTGATCCTGTATTTTACTGTCTTATAGTAAGGCTTAAATACCGATACTCTCTTCCCCTTTCATATGCAGATTCCCTACGAGTTCCTTGGAAAAATCTTTGTCTATATGCTGCTCCTTACCCTTGTGGGTACCGGGCTTGCCCTTTTGATAGGGGCTTATTCGTTTAAAAAGCACAAAATCATTTTTCCGGGCTTCGTATTATTCACACTGTATCTTTTCTATTCTCCTGCAAAATGGATCTGCAGAGTTTTCCGGATAAGGGATACCCTTGTTGATGATATCCTGATTGATGTCCGGAATGCTGTTATGTATGATGATTTCCTTAATATAAAAGGGAGGAGAATTCTACTTCTCCCGCAGTGTTTGCGCCATCCAAGCTGTAAGGCAAGGTGCGACCCTGTTTATGGTTACGAGTGCAAACGGTGCGGGCTCTGCGATATCGCAGAACTCTGTGACGCTGCTGATAGGTGTAATTTTAAGGTTTTCGTAGTTCCGGGGGGGAGTTTTGTTAAAAAGATCTTCAAAGAATACAGGCCTGAAGCCTGTCTGGGAGTTGCCTGTTATAATGAACTCTCTGAGAATATGCAGGCTGTCTCCTTTGTCCCCGTTCAGGGGGTTCTTCTCCTCAAGGACGGCTGCTTCAATACGGAAGCAAATGTTGAGGAAATAATCCAAAGAATGGAGATGTGCAATGTATAACATTATCGGGCAGGCTCTTTTTATCTCAATGCTGGCATCCTTTATCCTTTCAGGGATGGCTCTGCTGGTAAGCCGGAGGAGCCTTACACGCAGTGTTTATCTAGCGGGTTTTTTTGCAAATGTTCTTGATTTCTTTTATCTGCCTCTGAGACAGATTTTTCTCAAGTTTTCGGATACTCGCGTTCTGGACAAGTGGATGGCGTCTCTAAAAAACCGGGCTCATAAATCTGCTTTTGCAAAAACGAAAAAAAGGATCATCCTAGCTCCCCATTGCATGCGTAGCCTTGACTGCCCTGCCCATTCCACTCAGACAGGAATCCAGTGCAAGTTCTGTGGGAAGTGCGTCTTTACTCAGCTAAAAAAGGATGCTGAAAAATACGGGTATAAGGTATTTATCCTCACAGGCTCTTCGTATGTGAAGAATATCCTTAAAATGGAAGCTGCGGACGGTGTCCTTCTGATTGCCTGTGACTATGAGATCAACAAAGTCATGCGGGCTCTCAAAGGCAAAAAAGTGACAACCTACGGAGTTACTATGGAAAACGATGGTTGTTTCGGGACATTTGTGGATTACCAGAAAGTGCTTGGGGTTTTTGAAGATTTTAAAAATCCCTATTCAGTTTGAAAAAAATATTAATATTTTCTCCCGATTTTTCTCACTTTTGTTTTTTCCCACAGGACTTATTATTCCGGGAATCGGAGGAAATTGCCAGAGCTCTCCTCTACCTAAGAAAAATGATGCTTCCGGTCTTCTTTGATTCTCTTTTTTCCCTTACCTTTTTATTGTTCAAGCATTAATCTACTTTATGGGGTAAATCATTTACACGAGGCTGTCTTTCCAGGGCATGCCTCTTATCCATAAGCAGGTGTCCTTAGCATGTATGATCTGATTATAGTTGGGGGAGGACCTTCGGGAGCTTCTGCTGGAAAGGTAGCCGGAGATGCGGGAATCTCAACCCTTCTGCTCGAGAAAGAAAATTTTCCGAGGTATAAGCCCTGCGGAGGGGCTCTGTCCCCGTATGCCCTTTCATGTCTGGATTTCGAACTCCCTGCTTCCGTAGTCGAGAGGGATATCTCAAAGGTAAGGATCCATTTCAGGGAGAACTGTGTTGAAAGGCAAAAAAATCACAGGTTAGCTCTACTGGTTTCCAGAATGGCCTTTGACAATTTCTTGCTTGATAAAGCCCGGGAGGCAGGAATCGAGGTCCGCTGCGGAGAGAAGGTGCTGGACTGTGAAGAAGGGGAAGAATACGTTGAGGTTAAAACTTCGCAGAACAATTATCTTGCAAAATTTGTCCTTATCGCGGAAGGTTCCGGGGGCATGCTCAAGTATAAAGTAAGGCCGCAGAGAGCCCGGAGAACAGAATACGACCTTGCTCTTGTTTCGGAAATCCCTGAAGAAGACGAGGTAATAAAGGATCGTTTTCCCGGCATGGTAGACATTCACTTCGGGATTGCACCCGGAGGGTACGGCTGGGTTTTCCCTCATGCAGGGTACTATTCCGTGGGGATCGTGGGAACAGCCGAACATCTGAAGCGTCCGAAAAAGGTAATGCAGGATTTTTTGCAGGCAAACGGCTTTTACGGGGAATCCCGTGTCTGTTCCCATATTATCCCCGTGGGCGGGATAACACGAAAAACCGTGAGTTCAAGGATTCTTCTGAGCGGAGATGCCGCAGGTTTCGTGGATGCTTTCCTGGGGGAAGGCATTTCGTATGCCATCCGGTCAGGGCAGCTTGCAGCAGAGGTGGTAGCGGGTCTTGTGCTCTATAACCGAAAATTGAGCGACCTTAAAGAGTACGAATCCAGATGCAGACAGGAATTCGGGAATTTCCTTGTAAGTTCCCTTAAGCTGGAAAAGGTTATGCACCGTTTCCCCGAGACCTCTTTCAAACTTGCTCTCAGCAGGAAGGAAATTCTGGACAAATATCTGGACGAAGTTGTAATAAATAGAAGCCACAAAGACTATGTCAGGTGGTTGTTGCTCAATTACAGTCTGGCAGAACCTGCCTCCAGAATTATGTCCATTGCGGGGAGGAACCAGTGATAATGGGATAAAGAATGGGATAAAGGGTGGAAAAAAGATAATTAAATGCTGAAAAAGGCAAATTTGATAATAAATAAGGCAATCCGACTATAAAGAAGGTAATTGGGTTAGAAAAGGGAATTCTCTGATAAAAAGGATTATTATATGCGAGTGAGGCGTGTAAGCTCCCTTCTGTTCATGCAAATATTCCTGCCACCCATCAGTGGGAGGAATGGTCCCTGAGGACTCTTGCATCGACGGCATTCGGCTAAGCGTTACCAAAAACAACCGGGATGAGTCCGGACTGCTCGTGATTTCCCGATTTCCAACTTGCACCCACGAGGATTCGCCGTTTCATCCACTCTCCCTGTGACCTCAGCTTATGGCATCATCGCATTTCCAGGGGATGGTTCTCGTTTCTGTGCCAGAGCCCGGGCTCTCGCCCGACATCCTTTACAGACGTTCGTGTGTCCAGAGCGGTGGGGAGACTTTCCTCAGACCAGAAGGTCCGGCAGCCGTCCAGCCTCTCTCGCATTTTGCTGATTAACTGGCTCTATGTATTTTTTGATAGTATATATATTTATGGGACAATATTTCTGCAAAAGGAGCCTGGTCAGAGAGGGCTCCCGAACTGGTGAGACAAAAATTGCTTTTACCGACTTATAATTTCTTTTTTGCCCGATTTTTTCAGTACTTTTTATTGGGTCTTCGAATTTATTTTTCTGGTTGATTTTAATTCTTTCCCGGCTCGGGATAAACAGGCGTATTCCTTCCGCGTACTCTTTATAACTTTTACGTGTCGGGATATGCCCAAATATTAATATATATGTATTGTAATCGAGAAACTAAAACAGATTTTCCATTTCCAGAAATTCTCTGGAAATTGATTTTCTGAAGTTTAAAAAAGATTCGTTAGCTTAATATGTGACTATAACTATCATTTTTGTGTTCAGTTTCCAGGCTTATTTTTAGAGGTAAAACATGAGTGATTGTCTATTTGATTTGCATATTGGATATGTCCGTTTTAGAAATCCCATAGCATTGGCGCCAATGGCAGGAATTGTCGACAGTGCTTTTGCCAACCAGTATGCAGGTGAAGCCGGGCTGGTAGTGCTCGGAGCCTTCAATCTTGATGAAGGATCTATTGAAGTTGCATCAAAGCTCGTAGCCAGAGATAGAAAAGAGTTCATCTCCGATGAACCTTTGGAACTTATAAAGAAGGAAATCAGGGCAGTAAACTCGGGCAGTGCCGTTGCGGTAAACGTAAGAAGCACCACCCTTGAGCCCTTAATTGAAGCTGCAAAAATCGTAAAAGAAGAAGGAGCAATCCTTGAATTAAACGCCCACTGCAAGCAGCCTGAAATGCTTGAGGCAGGTATAGGAGAAGCCCTCCTGCGAGACCTTCCAAGGCTTTCTGCCTGGATTAAGGCAATAAAGGAAACCGGTGTCGTGCTTTCCGTAAAAGTGCGGGCAAATGTGGTGAATGATGTCGCACTTGCCAGGCTTATCGATAAAGCCGGGGCTGATATTATCCATGTGGATGCCATGCTCGAAGGTTTCGGAGCCGACCTTGATGCGATTACAAATTATAGGGATGCCACAAGGCTCTTCCTTATAGGCAACAACTCTGTTACCGACTTCGCCGCGGCAAAAGATATGTTTTCCCGGGGAGCCGATATGGTCTCGGTTGCAAGGGGAGCTATGGAAAACCCTGAGTTGATTTCGCAGCTGGTAGAAAGTGTCACTTCATATCAGAAGTCAATAGGCTGGTATAATGCTCCCAAGCACGTTTGCAGTGAAGGGGACTTCAGGGCCCTGGCTTTCTGCTGCCTTCCGGTAAAACCCTGCCCTGTGCACGAGAAATTCAAAAAGCTGGGCTATACTGCCGAAGAGTTCGCCCGGACAAAAATGGAATTTGCCAGGGGTACAATGCTGGAGTTCGGGGAAGACACCTGTTTCGGCAGTCTTGTCTGGTGCTGTAAAATTACAAAACCCTGCTGGATCAGGGACGGTGTCCTGAACACACTTGACCTCTCCGATGCGGAGTACATGAAGCTTAAGGAGCAGCTGGCACAATACATCCTTGACCATGCCAGGATTCCGGTAAATGAATCACGTTGATACAGCTTTTTCCTCAGACATTCCTGAATGGGCCGAAGGAGCCCCGAGCCTGATTGCACGCTGTGCTCAGCTTGGCATGCTGCTTGAGGTCTCAGCCTCCCCAAAGCCAGGGAATGTTGATAGGGAACACAATTATTCCGATACCTGTTTTGAGCATTTCGTAGCTTCCTCGGTTGCCGTCTATCCTGTCCTTGAACTTGCTGCAAGGAGCAGAAGCGGAATAGGCTCACTTCTCAGGAGGGCGGTTTATGAAAGCTCCTCCTGGCAGCGAGGAGGAAACACCCATTTCGGGGCTTTCTTACTCCTGATCCCTCTGGCAATGGCTGCAGGTGAAATCTCCAGAGAAGCTCCATCCGAGAAAACTGGTTTCCGGCTTGGAGCCGTGGAATTTGGGAACCTAGCTTCCCGCGCCCATGCTTTTGTCCGCGCAACGAGCTGCGAAGACGCGGTTGAGTTCTACCGGGCTTTCGGGCATGCAGGAGTCAGGGTAAACAGTGTGGAAGAATTCGACCTTGAAGACCCTGAAGCAACTGCCGATCTCAGGGAACGGAACATTACCCTTTACGACCTTATGGAGATTGCCAGAGGATACGACCTGATTGCAAACGAGTGGACCTCAGGTTTCGGGCGCTGCCTTGAGGGTGCAGAAAGCATCCTTGAGTTCATGAAGACGAGAAACTGCGAAGCAGAAGCCTTCACCGGGGACTCGGTTTCCACCTGTTCTGGCACGGGAATCAACGAGGCTGTGGTGTACACTTTTCTAAAACTGCTTTCCAGGCACAGGGACACCTTTATCCAGACCAAGTTCGACCCAGAAACTGCGGATCACGTCTCTTCCAGAGCAGGCGAGCTTCTTTCAGGCTGGGAAGCTTCGGGGAAAACAACCGGGGACTTTTCATTCATCCTTCCTGCAGTACGGGAATTTGACTTCGAACTTCTGGAAAAGAAGATCAACCCGGGTTCTACGGCAGATATTGTCATTGCAGGGCTTTTTATTGCTCTTCTCGGAGGTTTGCGCTTTTGACGGGTTTCTCTTCCGGCTGCAGGGAATTTGAAAAACTATCCCAGATACCCGACCTCTCTTCCTTCGGGATCCGGGAGGGGATTTCTGAAGTGATAGTAAGCACGGGCTTCGAAAGCCCCAATGCTGCTCCCATCGGTATCATTACAAAGGGCGGAAAACCTTTTGTCCGGCTCTTCAAAGGCAGCCATACCTGGGCAAATGTGGCTAAAGAGAGATATCTTGCTTCAAATGTAGTTTATGACCCTCTTCTTTTTGTGCGTTCCACCTTTTTCGACCTTGAACCCTCTGAGTTTGAATATGTGCCTGCAGGTGGGTTTAAGTTTCCGGTCCTCAAAGAAGCCATTGCCTGGGTTGTTTTCGAATGTGTCAATGTAAAGAACACGGACCAGGCTCTTATTGCCGACCTTGTGCCCGTGGAGGCGGGCTTTAATGAAGGGCACAGAAAAGACCTTCCCGTTCTCAACAGGGGATTCAATGCCGTGCTTGAGGCTACGGTCCACGCAACCCGCTATCAGCTTTCAGGGGACGAAAAATACCTTGAATTGATCCGTCATTATGAAACCCTTGCTTCCAAATGCGGGGGCGATGGGGAAAAGAAAGCTATGAAACTGCTTTATGAAGTGTTGGGGATTTGAGTTTCTTTTTAACTCCAGACTCTTTTCTGATTTTTTCCAATCTTTACGAGTTTTGATTTTTTTCCTATCTCAGTTCTCTGTTGTAAGTTTAGGTTCCCTGTTCCAGGTTGCTCTTTTTTAGAAAATTATATTATCTCCCTCCTGCATGAGTTCTTTTCATGAGTTATAAGAGCATTGCATGGGGTATTACAGGAGCAGGGCATTTCCTGGACCGCAGTTACCAGGTTTTTAAAGAACTCAAACTAAGAGACCCCGAACTTTCCGTAAACACGTATATTTCCAGGGCAGCCGAAGAGGTGCTCCGGATGTACGGGCTTGAGCAGAAGCTTGTGAAAATTTCGGGAGGGGACTACCTTGAAGAGATCTTCCGGGAGAGCGAGCAGGGTTCGAGTTCCCCTAAGGTCGGGCGCTTTCTCCTTGACAGGTACGATGCACTCTTCGTTACGCCTGCAACCTCAAACACAGTCTCGAAAATCGCCTACGGGATTGCCGATTCCCTTGTAACCAATGCCGTTGCCCAGGCTGTTAAGGGAAAGGTTCCGGTTTATATCGTGCCCGTAGACATCGAAGGCTCGATCATGTCGGAAATGCCCTACAATATTGACCGGAAACAGTGCAGACACTGCGAAACCTGTCCGCCGAGGGAAAACTGCCCTCACGAGGCAATCACTGAGAAAAATGGCGTTACTAACCAGATCGAGCTCCTGAAATGTAAAGGCTGCGGGATCTGCAAGGAACTGTGCCCTTATAATGCCATCAAGGGCGGGCCTGTCGAGGTTCTGGTCAGGGACGTGGATATGCGCAATGTTGAGATTGTAAAGGGGCTGCAGGGGATCACCGTACTTGAAAGTCCGGAAGCCATTCTGGAATTATTTTAAATCCGGGATTTCAGCCAATTTTCTTTTTTCTTTTCCTTTTCTTCTTTTCTCCTGCATCCGCCTGTGAAACCTTTTGTTTTTCACTTGCTGTTAACCAGTTATCTTCAGCTGCCCTTTTTCAAGCTCTCCATAGCTGTCAGACATAAAACGAATCACAGCCTCATCATGGGAGATAAGGAGGTAACCTATCTTTCTTTCAGCCTGTACTTTTTTAAGCATGTGGAGGATCTGGGCCTGCACCGAAACATCAAGGGCAGAAGTCGGTTCGTCAAGGACAATATATTCCGGGTCAAGCAGGAGTATCCTGCCAAGGGCAAGGCGCTGGAGCTGCCCTCCCGAGAGCTGGGACGGGTAGCGGGTAAGCACTTCTTCCGGAAGGCCCGCGGTCATAAGCAGCTCTTCTATTTTTCGGGCATGTTTGGATTTAGGGATCCTCAGGAGAGTGAGGACTTCAGAAACCGAGTACCCTATCTTTTTCCCGGGATTGAAAGCGTCCGTTGGATCCTGAAACATTATCTGGACTTTGCGGCGGAAGGCTGTATACTTTGCTTTTTTCATTCCGGAAAGGGGAGAGCCTTTATAATATACAGTGCCTGCCGTTGGGTTCTCAAGCCCTGCAATGACCCTCCCCAGTGTGCTTTTTCCTTCCCCTGATAGGCCCATAAGCCCGAAAGTTTTTCCCGGACTTATTTCAAGGGAAATCTCCCGGAAAATACATTTTCCCGGACTCAGCAGGCCAGCTCCGTAAATTTTTGAGAGGCTGACCGCTCTCAGGGATATAGAAAACACCTCACAGCCCTTTTGCCTGTTTCCTTAAGCTCAGGATGGTTCTCACCGCATTTTTTTCCCCTTAAGGGACACCTCGGGTGAAATTTGCAGCCTGCAGGAGGGGAGCTGAGAGACGGGGAAAAACCCGGTATGGGAACAAAGCCCTTTTCAGGCAGGCTGTTCAGGAGTCCCCGGGTGTAGGGGTGCAGGGGGCTTTCAAAAAGGCTTGAGGGGTCGGAAATCTCCACAATTTCGCCTGCATACATTACGGCGATCCGGTCGGCAAGCCTCCGCACGAAGCCAAGGTCGTGGCTTATGAGGAGCAGGGCAGTCTTCTTTTCCCTTTTCAATTTCGTAAGTTCGGTTTCCAGTTCAGTTACGCATTTCCTATCAAGCCCTTTGCTGGGTTCATCTGCTATCAGGAGGGCAGGATTAAGTATGGTTGAAGCTGCAATCAAAAAACGCTGGTTCATCCCTCCCGAACACCATCCGGGATAATAGCGAATGTACTCTGCCGTATTTGCAAAACCCGCATTTTTCAGGGCTTTTGTGACTTTTAAGAATGCTTCTTTTTTCTTTTCCTTCCGGTGTACTCTCAGGGGTTCTGCAAGCTGGTGCCCTATGGAATATACAGGGTTAAGGGCCAGGGAGGGGTTCTGGAAAATAATGGCAATTTCTTCCTCCCTTATCTTTGCTATTTCTTTTTCGCTCAGTTCAAGGATGGATCTCCCCCCGAAGTCTACAGTTCCTTTTATTCTGGACTCGGGGGGCAGGAGGCGCATAATTGCGTGTGCGACCACGGATTTCCCACAGCCTGTTTCTCCCACAAGAGCCAGGGTTTCGCTTTTTTCAATTGAAAAGGAAATTCCTGAAAGGGCTGTTACAGTTTTTACTCCCTTGAAAGAGACCTCGAGATCCCTAACTTCAAGCAGTGTGTCCACGGCTTCGCTCTTCGTCTTCATGCTGCTTCCGCTCCTTCTCCCGAGTATTTCTCTTCCTCTGTTTCAAGCCCGAACCCTATCAGTGCGATGGCCATTACGCAGAGGGTGATGCAGATCCCGGGGGGCAGATACCACCACCACATATCCCTGATAAAACCTCCCCGGAAAAAGGCAAAAGAAAGCATGCTCCCCCAGCTTTTCATACTTATGTCACTGAGTCCCAGAAAAGAGAGGGAGGCTTCGGAAATCATCGCCGAAGCCGTAGCCAGCATGAACTTGGGCAGCAAGATGTGGACTATGTTTGGGAAAATGTCCGATATCATGATATGGTTGGAGGAAAAACCCATACATCGAGCACTTTTAACGTAGCCTGCTTCCCTTAGCTGCAGGGTTTTCGAGCGTGTTACCCTTGCAGTTGACTCCCAGGAAAGGAGTCCCAGGACAGGGACAAGTACCCAGATGCTCGGCCTCAGGAACGCGCCCAGGACTATGATTAAAGGGATCTTCGGGATAATAAGGACAACATCGGTAAAACCCATCAGCAGCTCGTCCAGAACTCCCCTGAAGTAGCCTGCACAGAGGCCAATTGCAGTCCCTATAAGGGTTGAGATAAGGGCTGCCGCAAAGCCCACAGTCATTGAGATCCTGGCTCCGTATACAAGTTCGGAGAGGATGTCATTTCCTATGTCGTTTGTCCCGAGGAAGTGTTCTTTCGAAGGCTCTTCGTAGGGTATGAAACGTTCATCCGGGGCATAAGGAGCAAGAAGGGAAGGAAACAGTGCCATAAACAGGAAAAATGCAAGGAGAAAAATGCCTCCTCTATTGAATTTTCCGAGAACCCCTTCCCGTTTTTGGATACCCCTGAATGCTTTTTCTCCTGAAAGGCTTAAACCGGGAGTTTCAGGATGTACCAACTGTTTTTCGGAATGGTCTTCAGCACGGGTTTCTTTGATGGAAGTCCCTTCAATATGGGCAGCTTCCGGGTTCATACGGGCTTCCTCACTCTGGGGTCGATTAAGGCATAGAGCAGGTCAGCAAGCATATTTGCAAACAGGGCCGTAAGGGCAATTACCAGAAAAGCCCCCTGGAGCAGGGGATAATCTTTTCCCATTATTGCGTCGTAGATGAGGGTTCCCATGCCGTTTAAAGAGAAGATTATTTCTATGAAAAGGGCTCCGCTGAAGAGAAACCCGAAATCCAGGGCAAGGAGGGTAATGACCGGGAGTGAGGCATTTTTTATGATGTGCCTGAAAAGTATGCCGGTATTGTACAGGCCCTTTGCTCTGGCATACAAAGAATATAGCTGCTTTTTTTCCTGGATCACGCTTCCACGCATGACCAGAAAATTCCTGGACGCTGAAAATACTGACATTACACAGACAGGCAAAAAGAGATGATGCAGCACACTTCCTATTTCCGGAGCATCATAGAATCCTTTTGAGGGAAAGAGCCCAAGCTTGAAAGAAAAGAGATAGAGGGACAGGAGAGCAAGAAAATAAGGCGGTGTACAGGAGAAAATGACAAAAGCAAAACCGGTAAAACGGCTCATTTTTCTTTCCGGTTTCCAGCCGGCAAGAGCTCCCAGCAGACTCCCCAGGAGGGCTCCGATGAGCACCGATATCCCCACAAACAGCAGGGTCCAGCCCATCCTGTCCAGAAGGATCTCTGCAACAGGAGCATGGAGGTGGTAGGAGTATCCCAGGTCAAGGTGCAGGAGGTCCGAAAGGAAAGACATGAACTGCTCATGGAGAGGTCTGTTCAGCCCCAGTTCTGTCCTGAGCTCTTCCATCACGCCTTCGGGCACATAAACATCTTCCCCTATGAGGTTTTTTACCGGATCTCCGGGCATTAGCCTCGGGAGGGTAAAATTGATGATGGTTATGAGCATGAATGAAGCTAAATATCGGATTATTTTTCTTGTTATTCCTTGCATCGTCATTATTTTCCCATTTTTCTGCTTCTTCTGTCCTTTTACTCCTCATTTTCCTGGTCCTTCTCTCTTTCTATTTCCTCCTTTTCCTGATCCTTTTCTTCTGTCGTTCCTCTTTTTCCTGACTCTTCAAGTCCTTTTTTCCTGTTCCTTACGCCCTTTTTCCGACCCCTCTACTCTTTTATGCCTCCGTTCTTCTTACATTTACAAAGTTGTCCAGGTTGTAAATCCCGTAAAGGGGGTCGGTGTACCAGCCCTCAAAGTACCTGTTATAGGGAGTGAGCACATTGTTCCAGTAGAGGGGAATTGCAGGCAGGTTCTCTGCATAGTAATCCTGAAGTTCGTATGCATAAGCCTGAAGTTCCGCAGAGTCTGTGGTGGCCAGGATATTGTCGCAGAGCTCCAGGAACTCGGGGTCGTCCAGATTATGCATCACTCCCTGGCCTGTCCTCCTTGAATCGAAATAGCCGCTCCCCCAGCTTGCGTGCATGAGCATGCCCCAGGGAGTGGAACGAGTAACTGTTAGGTCGTATTCATAATTGTCTTTCAGGGTCATCCAGGTATCCGAATCCGCAGTCCTCAGGTCGGCGCCAAGGCTTACATTTTCAAAATATTCTTTAAGGAGCTCCCCGGTGCGGGCGTACTCCGGCCGGATAAGGATTTCAAGTTCGATGTTTTTCCCATCTTTCCCTTCCAGAATTCCGTCCCCATTACTGTCCGAATATCCTGCTTCTCCCAGAATTTCTCTGGCTCTTTCGGGGTCATACTCAAGTTTTTCTGTTTCCTTGAAGTTTTCCATTGCAGGCGGTACAAAACCGCGGTTCGGAACTTCTCCGTACCCCAGGGTCTCAAGCCTGACAATTTCTTCATAATTTATGGCATAGGCAAGGGCTTCCCTGAATTCCGGGTCCGAAAAAGGAGCTTTTTCCAGGTTCGGGGCAAGGAAGATAAGTCCTATGTCGGTTTTTTCCAGAAAATCAAAGTTTCCGGTTTCTTCAAGTTGCTCAATTCCGGAATACGGGTATGACCCTGCATATTTGTAATAAGTGTCAGCCTCCCCGTTTTTAAGGGCGAGGGTGGCAACGTCCACGTTTGAGTAAAAGTGGACCTCCACGGTTTCAGCTTCCGGGATCTTTCCCTTCCAGTAGGGGTTTTTCTCGAAAACGAGTTTTCCGGCATTGAGGTCTATAAGCTTGAGATAATAAGGTCCGCAGCCTACATATGGGCCGTTGTTTGTGTATTCCATCGGGTTTTCTACCGTTTCCCACACATGGGCGGGAAGAATATCGTAGGTTGCAAACTCCAGGTCGATGCGGGTGTAGGGCTTGTTGAATTTGAAGGTTACGGAATTGTTTGCTTCCGATACGGCCGAACTCTCCAGGGTCTCATTGATCCAGCTGGCCCAGGGGGTCTCTCTCCCGTAGTATCGGATTGAAAACTCAATGTCTTCCGGGGTCACCGGTTCTCCGTCACTCCAGTAAAAGTCGTCTCTCAGATAAAAGGTCCAGCACGTGTTATTTTCCGAGACCTCGTAGCTTTCGGCAAGCTGGCCTGCAAGGTGTCCCTCTGAATCCATTTTCATGAAGGGAGGGTTTGAGAGACGGGTAAAAACCCCCAGGTTTGAGTCCCCTATAAAGGATGCGGATTTTATTACGTTTGGGGTTGCTATTTTTAAGACTGTCCCTTCGGAATCTATGGACTGCTGTATTTCCGCGGCTTTGGCTTCAGAGACTGCTTCCGGACCCTGCAAATCTTCTCCATCTCCAAACAGGGCTTTTATATACGTGATAAACCGGTCAAAAATTCCACCTTCTGAGGGTGTAAGGTTTTCTCCGAAACCCTCAGGCTCTGTCGCTCCTGCCGGGTGCATGTTTGCACAAAAAATAAAAATGAGTATGGCAAAGGTTAGCCCCTGTTTCAATCCTCTGTTTAGTCCTGATCCCTTGAAATATTTCCCCTGTTTCATTTTGCTGCCTCTTCCTGTCTCAAATTCTTTTCCATGGATTACATCAATAGCGCCAGAGGTCCCGGTTACTTTGAAAAAGACTTCTACCCTGTTCGTTTTTCTCTGTTCTCTGCGGATCAGCAGAGATCGGAACTATTATGCGCGATACATGAGTTTGAAAGATAATAGCGATCTTAAAGCGCTCTTTTCTTCAATTTATTTCCATTATTTATTAATATCTGATATTCAAATAGTTAAAAATAATACTAAAAATTTATTTTTTATGCTTTAAATCTGGCAATTTCGCAATATAAACCTTTTCATTTTTTACGTATTTTTGAAAAGAAGACATTGTGCAGCGGGTTTTTTAATCCCGGGACATTTCTCAACACAGTTTCTGACGCAACTTATTACACGTATTAGAGCTCATATTCTTTTATGTGGGGAAAGAACAAACTTCTATTGATCTAAACACGACACTTGTGTTTCTTCCTCATATCCGCCAGATCAAAACCTGTAAATTTGTATAGAATCTGATATGTTGAGGAGTATCTTTCAGGTTTATACATCTTAAATATCATTTGGGAAATATTATCCAATACTAATTTATGAAAGTGGAAAAGTAATTTTCATTTGCAAATAAATGAATAGAAACATTCAACTTACAAATAATAAGTGTAATTTATTGAGTTAAGAATATTGTATATTACCATTTATATTTCCAATTGTATTAATTAATATATATAATAACATTATTTTTTATAAAATCTGTCTACGGTTCCTGTACAATTATATTTTTATAGTTATATAATGACGAAGTATTTTATATTAGTAAATACTACATTCTAAGTGTCTAAGTATATGCTTAGTGTCTTCGGAAAAACAGAGCCACCCCACTACACTTATTATTGCAATTGTACCAGGTTATACTATGTAGCCTGAGCAATAAGGTTGAATTTGTAAACCGAGCTTTAATGAGCGTAAGCTATGCTTATAGCCTCTTTAAGCGGAGAAAATTGACATACAACAGATGAAAACACCAGGTATGTACAATTGCTCAAAGTTGATAAGTGTGTCTTCAAACTCCTTAAAAAACAAATAATTTAATCAGTTTTAAAAACAGAGGCCCTTAAAACAGAGACCCTTAAAACAGAGACCCTTAAAACAGAGACCCTCAAACATTAGCTGCATATAAAACTTCGTAAAATGGTGACAAAAATGGACCGAGATACAACCCTAAATAAAAACATCGGAAATGATATCAGGATGAACTACTATATGACCCTAAATGAAAACATAGAAAAAGATGTAATTCTAGCTAGTCATTACCCTTATCTCCAAGATATTTCCTTTCCAAAAACGGATAATGTCCTGCATTTGATCCTAAATACTTTAAATCAGGATATATCAACCTTTTATACATTTGTTAAATTCTCCCGATATATTCCCGAAGACCAACTGAACGTTGAAATTCTTAAAAGAAGCATGGGAATTCACAGAAACTTTGGATCTCTATTCCTGCTTACAAAAGGAGAACTGGTATTCATATATCCAGAGTTTTTAGAAGTAATAGAAAGGCTATTGTTTAAAGGAAGAGAGTGTCACAACTACATAAGTTATACTCACAAATTATGTGGAGCTATAAATGATTATAAAATAGCTTTACAAAGAGAAGGATATTTCCCGAACCAAAGAAGGGAGTCGCTTTTGGGCAATATTTAATTGTCTGAAAATTTGTTTACACATATTTCTTTGGCATGAACTTTGGCATGAAAATACGTGAAGATTTTCTTCATAGTACTCCCATGCCTTTTTATCTTCTTACCCCTCATATGTTGAACAAGATGCCATAGTCTCGTTAATTGCCTTCTCTGGAAACTTAACCTGTTATTTTTCTTGCTGCTACTTGAGCAATCTTTCTTAAAACTCACATTATTACTTTTGATCCTCTCAACTCTTATAAAATAGAATTTATCCTTCTAATGAGACAGTAGGATTTATCCTCAGATTGAGAAACATTTGTAATCCTCAAGTATATAATTGGAAATTATTTTTCTATATTTGAATTTTTGTTCGAAGAACATTGTTATTTTTAGTCAAACGCATGAATAACGGAAATTTTGAATCCGTTTCAAATTAAAATTTCTGCTTCATAAAATAAATCAGTCCTAATATATACAGAAAGACATTCTTATATATTTACTTTTTATTGCGTAAAATAAACAAAAGTGTCTATCTTAACTATCAATTATATTTATCTAGTCATACTATTTTTTAATTATGAATGTGAAAAAATAGTTATCATTCGCAAAGAAATATCTGGAAAACGTTCATCTTACAAGTAAAAACTATAATTTATCGAGTCGTAGACTATAGGTTAAAGAGAAAACTGGAAAAAAGAAAAACTACGTTAAAAGAAAAACTACGTTTTTACTTTTGCCCTTTAATCTCAATCTTTTTTTCGATTTCTCTTGCGAAGTTTTCTTTCGAGTGGATATAGAGGGAAGCGGGGAGACCGGTATTTGAGATCATGTAGAGCAGGCTCATGGTTGTTCTGTTAAGCCTTGGAGAGTAGTTTAAAAGTGTGCTCCTCGAGATCCTGACCATTGCATCGAGGGGCTTTATTCCTGTCAGGTACCTTTTTATATCGCGGTTTCTCTGGCTTTTTTCAAATATCAGGTCTATCCATGTATTCATTTCTTCCGTCAGCATTTCCCTTGTAAGGTCTTCAGGAACAATGTAATTTTTTCCCCTCTCTATATTTTTGAAATACTCCCTGAAGCTATCTCCCTTTGCAAGTGTATACACTTTCCCGAGCCCCCCTGAGTGGGTGTCTGTTGTTGCAGCGATGCCTTTGCCGAATTTTTCCGCAAGGGTGATCGTAAGCTCATTTTTCTGCCTGAGCTCATGCATATTGTATTCGAGTACGGGGAAGAGTTTTGCCAGTTCAGGCACCGCAGAGAGGTCAGGCTGCTGGCGAAGCTCAAACCAGAAGGGATGGTTGTAGATGAAGGGCAGTTTATGGCGTTTGAGGTATCTTATAAAACCCTTCAGGTCATGTTCTGTTTTTGAAATCTCAGTGAGTTCCGAAAAGTCTTCTCTACAAAGTTCGAAAACGTTCACGTGCAGCGTGTGCCCTGCAAATTTCGGATCATAAATGGTCATTTCAACGCCAGAGATAAGCTGTTCCCGGTCCCATCCGAGAATATCGTACGCATCGACCGTATCGTGGTCCGTAAATGTGACAAAATCTAGACCCATACCAAGGGCTTTTTCATAAAGGCTCTCGGGGAGCAAATTTTTTGCCGGGAGCACGTCAAAAGAGCAGGTGGTATGTACGTGCAGGTCCGCTCTTTTCCAGCCTTCCTCCATAAGCTCAGCTGCCCGTTCCGGTGAAATCAGCTTTTCCTCGTAATTCCTCTGCCTTCTCCCCATAGGCTTAGAATCCTGAGATTTTAATTTTGTCCGATTATTATAATTCGGCTTTATATCTCCCCTTATAGTATAGTCTTTTTTTAAATTAAGTTTTTCCGGGAATTTCTTGAAGGCGTGCAGTCCATCTTTTTTGTATGCCATACCACCATGTTTATAAATATGCTAAAGTATCCCTGTAGTTTTACAAAAACGATAGTGATCAACTATGGGGTTATTCAGAAAACTAAGAAAAGTCATCAGCGTTATTTTTGAAAACGAAGCTGAACAAAAAGGAGACGATTTCGAAAAGTACGTGGTGGACCTCTTCGATGAAAAAGGCTTCTCCATTGTGCAGTGGACTACGGATATGGCAAGAAAGCATACGCGATTCGTAGAATCCGACTGCGGCCCTGACCTCGTCCTTCGCCACAGGCGCACCAATGAAATCTTCTGCGTGGAATGCAAGTACAGGTCAAAACTCTTCAAAGGCAAACTCCAGTGGTCGACTCCCAGGCAGCTGGGGCGTTACCGAACATTTGCAAACGATAATCTGATCCCGTTTTTTGTAGTTATAGGGCTCGGTGGAAAGGCCGGAAAACCAAAAAGGATGTTCTGCATCCCTCTTGAGGATGCGAAGTACCCTGCACTTTCTCCGGAGCTTTTTGAGAAATTTGAACGCCGCCCTAAGAAGAAATTTTTATGGAAACAAGAGACACTTAAATGAGAGGCACAGAAGTGTGAGACACTGAAATGCGATACACTGAAATGTGAGACACTTAAATGAGATACACTGAAGTGTGAGACACTGAAATAATTTTAGATCTAAAATTTTATTTTTTATTCCGCTTTCCAGCATATTCGTGTGCGCCCCCGGAAAAACGTATCCCTTTCTCTGTACTTTTATTCCGGATACAATAAGGCTTCACCAATACATTTCCTCCTCTCCATGTTTTATTCTCGTTAATTTATAATACAGGGGGAATTCAATATTAATAAGTGACCCTTTTTGGGGGGAGAGCATGAAAATCAAATCCGTTAATCCTTATACCGAAGAAGTAAACCGGACTTATGATTCGCTTTCTATCGGAGAATGCGAAACCCGGATTGAGAAATCAAGGGCTGCTTTTTCAGGGTGGAGTTCGTTGCCTGCAGAGGAAAGGGCAAAATATTTTTTGAAAGCTGCGGAGGTGCTTCGACAAAATACCGAAATTTATGCCGGGATTATTACAAAGGAGATGGGAAAACCCATCATGCAGTCCAGAAAAGAAATTCAAAAATGCGCCAGGCTCTGTGACTATTACGCGGAAAATGCGGCTGGATTACTGAAGGATGAAATCGTTGAGCTCGGGGCTGAGAAAAGTTATGTTACTTTTGAGCCTCTGGGAGTGATTCTAGGTATCATGCCCTGGAATTTCCCTTTCTGGCAGGTTTTCAGGTTTGCGGTGCCTGCAATATGTGCAGGAAATGTCTGTGTGCTCAAAAATGCCTCGAACGTGCCAGGGTCAGCCCTTGAGATTGAAAAGGTCTTTCTGGAAGCCGGATTTCGGGAATATGTTTTCAAGACTCTTTTAATTGACTCGAAAACTGCAATGGAGCTTATTAAAAAAGAACTGGTGAACGGGATTTCGCTTACCGGCAGCACGGGCGCAGGCTCGGAAATCGGAAAACTTGCAGGAGAAGCTATCAAGCCTCAGGTACTGGAACTGGGAGGATCGGACCCCTTCATAGTGCTTGAGGACGCCGATATCGAGAGGGCTGCACAGGCAGGTGTGAGGTCTCGTTTTCTGAACGCAGGACAGAGCTGCACTGCTGCCAAGCGATTTATTGTTGTAGAAGAAGTTGTGGGGGATTTTATCGAGGCATTTGAACGCCATATGCAGGAACTGAAAATCGGGGACCCTATGGATGAAGCAACCGATATCGGGCCTCTTGCAAAAAAAGAATTTGTCGAAAAACTTGAAAAAATTATGGAAGATGCAAGAAGGAAAGGAGCAAAGCCTCAAACTTACGGAGAAAAGCATAAAAAAGGCTTTTTCTTCAATCCGACCATTATCCCTGCAGCCAGTACTGATATGGAAGTATGCAATATAGAGGTTTTCGGGCCTATTGCACCGGTTATAACTGCAAAGGATGAGGACGAAGCAGTGGAAATTGCAAACTCCACAGAGTTCGGGCTTGGGGCCAAAGTCTGGTCCGGAGACCTTGACAGGGCCGAAAAGCTGGCAAAAAGGATCAGGTCAGGATCTGTGGCTATCAATGGAATGATCAGGTCTGACCCGAGACTTCCGTTCGGCGGGACCGGGAAGTCAGGTGTCGGGAGAGAGCTTTCCCACTACGGGCTCAAGGAATTTGTGAATATAAAGACTATAGTGGTTAATAAATAAAGGGTAATAAGTAAGGTTAATAAGTGAAGGTTAATAAGAGAAGGTTAATAAGTGACGGTCAATAAATAAAAGGGTTCCGTAAAATCTGCGTCTGTTAAGTTCTATAACTAATCATATCGTTAGTGGCTGCCTTCTTGAAAGGGGGCATTCTTTTAGCTGACCAGGACTTTACAGAACAATTTTGATTTTAATTTATGTATCAATTATGCGGCAAAAATAATACGGCAATATGTTCAATAGCTTAAGGGGGGAAATGCGTTGTCCGAATTATCTGAGCAGGATATACTGTCTAGGTTGACAAGGTTAGAACAGAAAATGAACACTCTGGATAATACCGCAAATGCTCTGATAGATGAATTGGAGAGTCTGCAAACTGTAGCCAGAGAGTTAAAAATGACAGACTTTGTCGATAAATTCAACGAATATATCGAAGAAGTAGGAATAATTAAAGAAGACTTAAGCTGTAAAATATCCGATGAGATCGAAAACGAACAGATGAAAGAGCTGGTAGAAACAAGGATGAAAACTGTCCCGGTGGACATCGAGAAGCTGAAAAATGAATATAGTAATCTTCGCAGTAAATTGGCAGAGTTAAGGGATGAAATAAACAAAAAGAAATGAAATTAATAAAAAGTAAACCGAACAACCTTAATCAAACATTGAAAAAACGAAATACGGAAGACCGGGAATGGCTGCAACGCCCGCTGATCTTGACGTCCAGAGGTGCAAGATAATTGTTTTTTGTGTCTTATTCAGCTTTTCATAAATGAGTTGGGCGGCAAGGCTCGATCCGATAGGAACACTATATTCTTGTTAGAAATTCTTGTTCGGAATTGTAGGGAACGCTTTCTGTTTTGTGATGTTCATCGGACCGGATAACACTAAAATAGAGAGCATTTAGTTCTATCTAGCTGCCAAAGTCAGGTTTTAAACACTTCAATCTTAAAAACCGATTTCTTTGAATAAAATAAGAATTGTGGCGGTTCGTTTGAACCTCACTTTGTTAATACTATAGGACTTACGCATTTGCCTGCTTTGCAGGCAACTTTTTTAATTTTCTTAATTTTTAGGCTAAGGCATATATTGGCTTTCTTATAAATTGATTAACAGCATTTCTTGTAATATTCCATTTCGTTTCAAACCATGTAATGCCTGTTTTTATTCTTTGCATTTCAAATCTTAGAAATGCCCTTATTGCCATCATAATATGTGCTCTCTGCACACTATTTCTTCTTGCCTGACAGCGTTCTACTCCACAAAACTGTTTTATTCCTCTATGATACTCTTCAATTTTCCATGCTTTCTTTGCCAGGTCTTTTCTTTTTTCTTCCTGCATATCCAGTACATCTGTAGCCCAGTATTGCGTGTCTCCGTCCTTGGAAACTATCCGAAACACCTTGATAAAGCCGTATTCTTTCAGATGAACCGTTATTCCTTCTGGTGGAATAGTTAACAATTCAATTGCTACATTACCAGTCATATCAGGGTTAACTAACCGGTTTTTCTTCAACCTTGTTAACCAGTGCCATCCTTTATTCCTGATTGCCTTGAGATTCTTTATACTGGAATACCACGTATCAAACAGAACAAAGTCGGGTTTAAAACCACGTTCTTCTGCCTTATTTAACATGTCAAGGAAGTGATCATTTTTTGTTTTTCCGTCAGTATCTATATCGTAAATTCTAAAGTCAACAGGGATTATAGCATCATTATATGTCCAGACAACGGTTTCAAGATTGATTCCATTTACGATCTGATGATGTTTGCCACTCCATTGCCTGTAAACAAGATCTATGTGTTTGGAATAAGGTTTATCGAGAACAGTATCATCGATAATAAGAAAACCAACTTCTGGAGTGACAAGGTCCTTGACCTCTTCCCATAAAGCCTCCGTGTCCGGAGGCTGTCTTAGAAGAAGACGAGTAAAAGAGTCATGAGCTGGACTATTCGAGTCTATAGAAATAGAACTACACTTAGAAGCTTCGGTACAGCTAAAGACTCGAGAAGAAGCGATCAGAAAATTGATGTAATCAAGTTCAGTACATTTAGGGGGATTTATGTCATTCAACTCAAAGATTTTTTTGATTATATTATAGATATTATATTGAAAGAAGTATTTTAAGATGATTTACAAAAAATACTTCAACCGCGTAAGTCCTATTCTATATTTTAAACTGCTGAAACAAATTCCTTGTAGGGGACCTCCTTACCGTTGCCTTTCGCAGTACCTTCAAAAACATAAACTGGAATTGCAGATTTCTGTTCATAAATACGAGGCTGCATCAGGTATCCGATTGATATGTTATCTATGGTAATTTCATCTATTTGCATCTTGAGTGCTGGAAGTTCGGTATTTCCTGCAACTAAATCATTATACGCTTCAGTTGGAGATTTGATACTTGTATTCCCGGTTTTGACAATCTCTCTTAGTGTCTTTGTAACACCTACAACTTCTCCTTTATCTCCTATATATACTGTAAATTCATCTCCGTATACCGGAATCCCATCAATATCTCGGGAGTACGTAACTCCAAGTGTAACATCATATGATTCAACAGGTTCTTCTACGCCTGCCTGTACTACCCCGGATCTTACGCAGGATTTTACACTTTCAACTTTTACATCTTCAGGAAGCAAATCTCTACTTAATAGATATTCGTTTGCGATCTTTTTTGCTTCGTCTTCAGAGGGTAAATCGGGTTGTGATTCTATAATGTCCCCATATTTTTTTGCAGGTATTTCATAAACGATTGAATTAGAATACTTGTAGACTGAAACCTGTTCTCTTAGATTTTTTGTATCATCTGTTACCTTGATTTCTCCGGTTGATTCACTAACAATTTCCGGAGTTCCAGATACCCCAAAAATTTCTGCAATTTCCGTCACGTAGCCCATTGTGATATCTGGTGTAACAACTGTATATGTTGCATATGAATTTTCAATTTTTGGAAGTTCGGTGTTAAGTATGAATTTGGCCCCATTTGTTCCCTCTTCACGAGATAATAAACTTTCAGTATCTTGATTTCTTTCAGCATCTCGATTTATATACATTGCCACGCTTGAAGCAGATGCCATCAATATGATTGTAATACTTAACATGAGTAATTGATTCCTTTTCATCTGTACCACCTACTTAAGAACAATCAAAATCCCAGTAGTAAATTGTTCCATCAACTGTGATATCTGATATCACAGAACCTGCCCCCCAAATGTGGTCATATCTACAGTTTGTGGTCAGTTGTGTAGAAACCACAGATAAGATGAACGCCGTTGCTTTAGCGTTCAGGGAGGTTCAAGCCGACTCTGCAAGTTTAGTTTGAATCATTCTTCACATTCTTTGTAATGTTGTATAGAATAATTGAACTTAATCTTATTATGTTTCTATGGATAAATCATTAAACTATAATATAAATTATAATACTATTTGATAAAAAATTGATACTCTAAGTTGGTATTTTAATTGAAAATATAGCTTTATGTGGCTGTTTTTACATTAGTTCGTTTGAGAGATGAACCACTTGAAAATAAAGTAAGATACAACTAATAAAATAAAAAAGGGCTATTAATAAAAAATAAAAGTATGTACTAAAATTAGTTATTTATACTCATATATTGAAACCAGAATCCTGGCAATAGCTATTGAAATTATGGATGTCAATACTGCAGTTAGGGAAACCATGAAAAGATTTTCCTGTTCAGCAAACTGGAACATAAAATAGAAGAAGATACCACTCAATGACGACGCTGCGAATTTGCTGTAAATTCTGATTCAAATTTTTGTATGCCGCGTATAAATAGGTTCTTTTGATATGGATTTTTCTACCCGGGAACTTCTTGAGATTTGTGATTTTGCAGAAAAATCTACACTCTGCACATGTTTTTTCCAGGAAAGCAGCTACTTTTTCTTTTCTCCACTCAACAAATATATATTACTCTTTAAGTATCTTTTATTCATGACCCTTGAGCCCGTGCATATGCATAAAATCTCGGAGCTTGCAGAGAGGATTGACCGTTCATTTGAGCTTGATGAGCCGAAAACGGCAGCGGATATTTATTCTCTGCTTGAGGAGTTGAAGATTGACGGGAAGGTAATCCTGAAGGCTGTGGACAGGCTTTTTAGGGGGATGGTCAGGACCGAGCTGATGGCACAGGGCGAGGACCCGTATCCGGTTACTTACGCCTGTGACAGCGGGAGTACGAATCCCAGGACTTATGACAGTGGGCTTTTTGTGGATTTTTGCCACTGCGGGCTGGCTGCAACCCCTACCGATCTTGATGTCCAGAGGTGCAGGACAATTGTTTGTGCGGCTTATTCTTCTTCGCAGAGGATAGCAATGAGGGCAACGTCAGGCTGGGAAACCTTCGATGAAGGGCTTGGGAGGGCAAAACTGGTCACAATTGCCCCGGACGAGTTGAAAAGAAAGGCTCCTGACATGGTGCACAGTTTTGCCATGTACCTGGCGGAATCCGAACACATGCTTTTCATTAAGGACATGTTAGAACCACAGAGCTTTTTCATAATGGACGGGCCTCTTTATCCGAAACAGCTCATGTACTGGATGGTACTGGACGATGAGGAAGTGCAGATCCGGCGGAACAATGACGCCCGAAAAATCCTCCAGAATTACATTGACATTATGGATCACTTTCTGGAAAAAAAGAGACCTGTGATAGGCTTTGTAAAAAACCCGACTGACGTGCAGATCATGGACAGCGTCCGGAAGAAAAGGGAAGGTTTTGACCTGCCCTGGATGCTTGATTCTCAGTTTTTCCGAAACCTCCTTTCCCCTTACAAAGTCAACGGTCCGGCAGGGCAGGGGCATGAGGGACGGAATTCGAAAACCAACGGGAAAAACGGCAAGTATAACGGTTCCAGAAATACTTACATTACTTACACTAACTGGTTTTTGCAGCCCAACCGGTTTTACGAAAGGATGCTTAACGGGACTTCCCCGCTTGCAGCCGGGGATGCGTTCCAGCAAAAGCTCAGGCATAAGTTTTCGCCTGAGGACTATGCCCTCTGTTTCTTCATGCTTTATGTGCCTTCCACGGATGTGGTTTTTAAGGTTGAAGCTCCTTATGGACTTATTAAGGATGATTTCCTGCGCATGCAAATTACCAAAAAAGTGCTCTTTGACCTTTCTCTGCATGGTTTTCCCCTCACCCTCACAAAGGCAGACCACCTCGCAAAAATCAGGAAAGTGGAGAGGCAGGAGATCGATAAATTCTTTGAAAATATGAGTCCTGACATCTCTTATAACGATACTCGGTGGGGTAAACTCAATGAAATATGAAGACGCCGATATTCTGGCTTTTATCTCTAACAAGACAAAACCGACTTCTGCTCCTGAAAAGGATGCTTCATCACATAAAAATGCAGGCCCTGAGGAAGTTCCCGGAAATAAAACAAAAGACCTGGAACCGAAAGACCTGGAAAAGGACCTGCTTACGGAAGCCTCAGGCCCGGACTCGCTGCCGGCTTTTGAAGAATTCCCTGTTTCCTCAGCTGAAACTCCCATAGAAACCTATCCGCAGATCCCTCTGGATGACGGTTCAAATACAGGATCTAATACAGGCTTCTCCGCTGTTTCCGGAAAAGATGAACTCCCCTTTGAAGCATTTGATGACTATGGTTTCGAAACCACCGGATTTACTTCCTCTCTGGATGAAGCTTTCGGAATTGTCACAACTGGCATAGAGCCTCTGGAAATAACCCACTCAGGGGCTACAATTACAGGGTACATCGCTTCTGCCCGCAGGAGCGAGATAAGGCTCGGGACATATGTTGTCGTGCCGTATGAGGGCGGAGAAAAGCTCTTCGCAAGAGTAGGAAAACTTCAGTACAGGCAGGAGTTTGCAGTGGACGACGCGACCGAAATCCACTCAAGGCGCATGCTGAATGCCCGGGCAAGCCCTATAAACGAAGCCGATTACAAGTTCCTTGCCTGCCTTGACCCGCTCTGTATTCTTTATCGGAAGAAAGCGGACAGCGCACTTACAAGGAGGATGGCAGACCGGATCCCCCGGCCGAATACACCCATACTGCCTGTTACGGACAGGCTTGAAGTCCAGACCGGGCTGAACATTCCGGAAGAGGGAGTTTTCCTCGGGCACCTCAGTGTCGGGGGGGAACTTGTAAAGACCCACTCCGAGCCCGAAACCGTTGCTTATTACTTGAGAAATGACTATTTGATGGGTGACCCTCTTATTTTCAGGCACATGCTGGTCTGCGGGAGCACGGGGACAGGAAAGACTTTCCTCTCAAAAAACATCCTGCGCCAGTTCATGACGGAAGACAACCGGTACAGACTGCGGAATTCTCAGGACAAAGCCAGGAAAAACCCCTGCCTTGTGATTATGGACCCTCAGGACGAATACTCCCAGATTTTCGAGGATAACGAAACCCTGACCGAAGAGGATAAGTTCAGGTTTGAGTCCGAAAACGTCACTTACGGCAGGGTTCAGTCCACAAAGGCTTTTGTGGCAAAGGTCGAGGGGCAGAAGTACCCGGGCGATAAGTCAAGGGCGGAACAGGTCGAGTTCACAATTCCTTTTTCCCTTGTGGAACATAACTCCTGGCTGATTGCAGCAGCCGGGATGTCCGAACTTCAGTATATCGGGCTTGAAGTCCTTCTCGGGGACTTCTTCAAGTCAGGCGCGCCCCATACCTACCAGAACTTCATCAGCCACATTGAAAACGAAGGTACGCGTTCTTATTACGTTGATAGTAACAGAATCCATGAGTCTTCCTATGACGGGATCGTGCGGAGAGTGAGTAGCCGCTTTTTCTCAAAGGTCTTTGATCGGGATGCAACCCCGATTACCGGGGTCCTGGATAAGATCTTCAAGCCGGGGCAGATTTCGGTTTTCCCGACCGAGTACATAAGTTCTCCCAGGATAAGAGACCTCATAGTACTCACAATCATGAGCCTGATCGTTGACAACAAGCTCAATACTACAGGGATTGATGCCATCAAAGAAACTCCGATTATCCTGGCACTTGATGAGGCTCACCGCTACCTCTCAAAGGCAAACGGGGAACATGCCCGCCTTATCATCTCCCGTTTCGCAGATGCAGCCCGACAGGGCCGAAAAGAAGCGCTTGGGCTCTTTTTGATCACTCAGGACCCTCAGGATATCGATGATACTGTCATCAAGCAGATCAACACAAAACTGATCCTTAACCTCAATAATGATGCTGCAATATCGTCCCTGAAAGTCCCTAAAGAATACGAACGCAGGATTCCCTATCTCAAGAAAGGGCAGATGATAATTCACAGCCCTGATAACAGTGACATTGTGGAAATCCTCGGACTTTCAAACTGCGTTGTAAGGCACCGCTAAGATGGTATGAAATAAAAACAAGAAATAAAACGCAAAGGCAAGAAATAAAACGCAAAGACAAGAAATAAAAAGCCGAAGTTGATGAAAAAATGTACAGCGCCTGAATATTTGCGAAACCTTATTTTTTCAAGAAAGGGTCATCAGCGCATGCCTGCTTGAAGTACAGGCATGTGCTTCTTCTTCTTCTTCTTCTTCTTCTTTTGTGTTTCTTCTTTTGTACTTCTTCTTTTGTACTTCTTCTTTTGTACTTTTTCTTTCTTTTTATTTTTCCATGTGTTCTGTCCCTGCTTTTCAGCTTAAATCAGTTCACAGAGTTCCATATTATCGAGAACTGACTTGATCTTCCAGTACACATACCTTTTATATGCAACCGGGTCCGGGATATCATAAATTACATTTGCATGAACGTTCCAGGCAACGTGGTTGACAAGCTCGCTTTCTTGCATTTCATCTACAAAATACTTGAGCTTGCTGAAGTCATCGATACTGTCCCTCCAATCTCCGGCCCTCAGTTCGCTTGACTGATCTTCCTCTGTCATCTCCATCTTCCGCAGGGCAAAAGCATATACTTCGAGCAGGTCGATGTTTGCAGGCGAGACGTTCCTTACAATCGGGGTTCCTTCCCGCATACTTTCTTTAAGCCTATCCGTAAATGCAAAGATGTCTTCGGATGTCAGGGTGTTTTCGGCGATCTTTCCTTTTAATGTTTCAAGAGTCTGTTTCATGATATTTTACCCCTACATTCAATGGCTCACATATTGTAATTTTAATGGGTGAGTTCCAGGGAGTACTTATTCACACCTAAAATAAGTAATCAGTTTCTGTATTAAAATGATTCTAAATCAGTTAATTCTGCAGAGTTCTTCACTCACATCCAATACAAGATTATCTGTTTTCGGTATTAAAATTACTCTTCATTTATAAAGATGGCACCTAAAAATTAATATTTTTGTAATGTAATCCTGACGTGTACTATTTTTTGCGCTGTAAAACAGAGTAAGAAAGCAATTCAGAGGAAGTAAACTCTTAAACAATCCGTCAGGAATTCTGTCTAAAAGATGAAAAAGGATGGGATAGCGCGGATTTGAACCGCGGTCCAAGCGTCCCAAACGCTCGAGGATGGACCAAGCTACCCTACTATCCCATAAGGGCTTCCTCTCAAAGGTGATTATCCTTTATATAGCTTTCGTTAGAACCTGCGCCTGTACTCTGACTTTACGATCCGAAACTTCCGGCTTTACTTGCTTCAATTCTGGAACTTGTGTAGGAACAGCCTGGTCCTCAGCCTTTTTTCTCACTCCCAGCGCTGATAGATGTCGTTTTGTATTCCTAAGAGGTCAAGTGCCCTGCCTGCCATGGTGTCTATGAGGTCGTCCAGAGTCTCCGGTCTGGAATAGAAGCCCGGACACGCAGGGAGAATGCTCGCCCCTGCCTGTTTTGCCTTCAGCATGTTTTCGATGTGTATCAGGTTCAGGGGAGTTTCTCTTGTCATCAGGACCAGTTTTCTCTCTTCTTTCAGGCAGACGTCTGCAGCTCTTGTTATCAGGGTGTCAGATACCCCGTTTGCAATTGCTCCGAGAGTTTTCATGCTGCAGGGAGCGATGACCATTCCTGCAGTTTTGTAAGAACCGCTGGCTATAGGAGCTGAAAAGTCTTTCTGGGAATAACTCCAGGTTGCAAGTTTTTCCACTTCAAGGGGTAAGTAATCAGTTTCGATCTCGAGTATCTGTTTTGCAGCTTCGGTCAGTACAAGATGGGTCTTTATCCCTTTTTGTGCCAGCACTTCAAGCAGGCGGATCCCGTACTGTACTCCTGAAGCCCCGCTGATTCCTACAATTATTTCCATTATTAGCTTCTCCTCTCTTTCGTATCACTTTTTTCACAGGAGGCAATGAAACTTCCAACCATTTCTTCTGCGGCTGAGATTATCTTCCCTATCTCTTCCGTGCTTATATTATCTACATGGATGCCGGCAACAACTACCGAGGTCTTTCCTGTTACCCTGCTTACCCGCCTTGCGCTGTCCAGGGCAAGCTGTTCTTCCCTGTGTCCGGGCAGGGTGAGCACGGAAGAGCTCGCTCTCCCGCTTTTTTCATCAAACAGCCCCACCGCAACTGCCCCTGCATGTTCCTTCCCGCCGGTAAGGGTCAGCAGGTAGTCTTCCCCAAGCTTTTTTGCTTCGAGTATGATCTCTACCCTACCTACTATTCTTGTGTTTTTAAACAAAAGTTTTACTCCCGTATTTTTAAATTTTTTCAAGGTCGCTCAGCTTAAACTGCTTTGTGGCTTTCTTGATGTTAAAGTATTCCTTTGCAGCTTTTCCCACGGCATCACAGTGCTCTTTCGGGCAGTAGACCCCCATTCTCCAGTTGTCCATATGGGCTTCCTGCAGGATTGAGACGAAATGGGAAGCTTCCTTAAGCGGGATCATCTTGTGGTCGGTTTTAATCATTGCTTTCATTTCCAGCATTTCAGGAGTCTTCGGAATGTCCACAAGCACGCATTCCGGGTCTACCCCTGCAAGTTCTGCAATCTCCTTCTCCGCTCTCTCAATTTTATCACGGTACTTGAGCACCCCTTTTCCTGCTTCCTCAAGCCCTGTATAGAGCGCCCGCTTATAGAGTTTGCGTGCGTCCAGCCGTCTGGTGAGCTCTCCTCCATTCCCGCTTGAGTTGCGCATGGCGGCTATCAGGTCTATATCGTCCATCTGCCTGAGCCCGGTCGGGTCGAGTTCTCCGTTTTCGATCATATACTCCACGGCTTTTGAGCACATTGCTTCCGAGATCCTGGTTACGTGGTGATAGTAAACCGAGGTATTCATCCAGAAACGGGAGACCAGGAGGGATTCCGCAGCTTTCAGTCCCCCATGGTCGATAACAAGCCTATCTTCGTAAAAACGCATCTGATTGATCAGGCGGTTGTAGTCCACGACCCCGAAGGCAACCCCTGTATAATGGGAGTCCCGGACAAGGTAGTCCATCCTGTCCACATCGATCTCACTGCTGAGGATCTGCCCTAAAGAGGTCTCACCCTTGATGTGTTTTGCAAGGTTTCCTGGGGAAATCCCGTGCTTTTTCAGGACTTCTTTTATTTCCCCTTTCCCTACAATATCCCTTACATCGTCATGCCTGCGTCGCGTATACTTGTCTATGACGTTCTCGGTTACATGGGAAAAAGGTCCGTGCCCAACATCGTGCAAAAGGGAGGCAGCTCTGATCTCCATTTTTTTATCTTCTTCAATAGAGTCGAGGTTTTTCATCAGCATGGAGGCAAGGTGCATGGCTCCGAGGGAGTGTTCAAAACGGGTATGGTTTGCTCCCGGATAAACGAGATTTGAAAAGCCAAGCTGCCTGATCCTTCTGAGGCGCTGAATCTGGGGGGTAGCCAGAAGTTCCTGGACGATTTCATCCAGTTCGATGTAACCGTGTACGGGATCAAGGACTACTTTCATTATTCTTTAGACAGATGTCATTATATATTGTTGTATCTATTACTTTGATGCTGTTACATTGATTGTGAAAATTGCAGGAGAACCTGCTACCCGATGGCTGAATAAATCCGGAAACAGGTATTATCATGATTATATTGTCAGGCGGCACCGGAACTCCCAAACTCCTTGACGGGCTCAAGGAAATCCTCCCGCCGGAGGAACTGACCGTTGTTGTAAACACTGCCGAAGACCTGTGGGTTTCTGGAAACCTGATCTCTCCAGACCTTGATACGGTGCTCTATCTCTTCTCGGACCAGATCGACCGGAAGAAGTGGTGGGGCATAGAAAACGATACCTTCAGGACTTACGAACGCATGCACGAACTCGGGGTTGAAGAAAGCCTGAAGCTTGGGGACAGGGATAGGGCAACCCATATTATCCGCTCAAACCTCATCCGGGACGGAGCATCCCTTACGGAAACTACAGTAAAGCTTGCATCTCTCTTCGGGATCGATGCAAACATTCTGCCCATGTCCGATGACCCGGTTTCTACCTATATAGAGACCTTGCAAGGGTTTATGCATTTTCAGGACTTCTGGGTCGGAAAACACGGAGACCCCGATGTACTTGGAGTTGACATTCGAGGCGTTTCCGAAGCTTCGGTTGCTAAAAAGGTTCTGGAAGCCTTCGAGAAAAATGACAAAGTCCTCATTGGCCCGAGCAACCCCATTACCAGTATAGGCCCGATCATTTCCCTGCCGGGAATGAGAGAACTGCTGAAACAGAAAAAGGTGATTGCAGTCAGCCCCATAATCGGCAATGCTCCTGTCAGCGGCCCTGCCGGGAAGCTGATGCAGGCATGCGGGCTTGAAGTCTCTTCCATGGGAGTCGCGGAGTACTATCAGGAATTCCTTGACGTCTTTGTCTTCGATGAAAGGGACAGGGCAGACGAATTCGCTTTTGAGAGGCTTGGCTGTGGGGCTTGCCGTGCAGATACTCTGATGACCTCCACGGAGAAAAGCAGAGAACTGGCAGAGTTCGTAGTCGGACTGTTCGACACCGTATTCTGATTTTTCAAATTCTTTTTTTCTTTTCTTTTATTTTTTTCCTTTCCTTCTCTGTTATCTTTACCTTTTTTCTTCTCATTTTTTCTCTTCTTCCTTTCTTTTTCCGTAAATTTCCTTTTTCTTCTCTTTTTTCTGCTGATCCAGTCTTCAACGTTAACAAAATTCGAAAGTTTTATGTATTATTTTTTCCAAATTTTGTAACACTAAAAAACATAAAAATATTATTTTGTCTTAATTGTTAGGCTTTACTTTTCTGACAAATGCTATTATTTTGTCAGTTCTAAGAAATGATTTTTGGGATTAGAGGAAAAAAGCATGATTGGAATACGTGAAATTGCTAACTGGAAACTCAAAAACAAAATCTCAGATTTTGTTTTGTTGACTATACTTGTTTTCTCCTTTTGTTCCATCCCGGGGATGGCAACTGGAGTTGATAACTCGGAGTTGATGGCTCAGGTTTTTACTGCAGCCGAAGAAAGCTTCGGAGACCTTGAATCTGAGGACACTCTCATTATCACAGACATTGGTTCTCCTGCAGAATCTTATGTTTTCCTGGACGACTTCTATTCGGAGTTTTATGATAGGGAGTTATTGTATACAGATAACCTGCTAGTAGTCCAGAATGCCAGGAATGCCCCTCTCTGGTTTGCCTTCTTTGACAAACCCAGCGGGAACTGCACTTATATCGAGGTTTCATACGGAGATGGGAATGAGATCAGCTATCAGGTAACGGAAAATATAGACTTTGATACCCTTTCCAAAAACCAGGAGTCCATAGATGCTTGGAGTGAAAAAGTAAGCTCTAAAGTGTTTGACGGGCGTGAATTTGCCATTCTTACAATCTGCAATGCTTGGGCCACCGGAGATCTTGATTATGAACTTATGCAGTGCCTGGAACTGCACAACCACTTCTGTCCCGGAGTTTCAAGCGGCTATGTACTTGCAAACTGGATGGAAGAGAATTACCCTCTCGAGGATGGGGTAAGTTATACCGTTTTCTCCTGTCCTAACTGGTGTAAAGATGATGTCTTCGTAAAGCGCTGGGATGCCACTCCTGGAAAAGGAGGAATCTGGGTTTCTGCCCTGACGGACGAAGAAATCGAAGCAATTGGGAACTCTCCTGCCGGGATCTTTGTGGTTACGGACAAGGATGCCGGAACTATGAAAGCAGTGGCACTCGGGTTTGACTTCGATGTCGTGAATGAGCAGTGCGGGGCAAAAGACACCGATCCCTCATGGATTTCTAAATATCTAATGGATCTCTGGCTTATGGACAGGGATAACTGGGATGAGGAAGGCCTTGTTACGGAAATCGCAGTTATTGACATTGATGGGGATACCCTGAACGAAATGAAACAGGCGGGAGTCAATCCCTATGTTGTTCTCGGCCTGCTCAACCCGGAAGGAAATGACAATCCCTCAGTTGAGGACAGTGAACTGATGGATCAGGTTTTTGCCGCAGCCGAAGAAAGTCTTGGAAACCTTAGCTCTGAAGATTCTTTCATAATAACGGATATCGGCTCTCCGGAGGGGTCTGATTTTTTTCTGAATGATTTCTATTCGGAGTTTTACGGAAGGGAGTTACAGTACACACAGAATCTGCTTGCAGTCCAGAACGCAAGAAATGCCCCTCTCTGGTTTGCCTTCTTTGACAAATCCAGCGGGAACTGCACTTATATCGAGGTTTCATACGGAAATGGGAATGAGATCAGCTATCAGGTAACAGAAAATATAGACTTTGATACCCTTTCCAAAAACCAGAAGTCCATAGATGCCTGGAATGAAAAAGTAAGTGCAAAGGTGTTTGACGGGCGTGAATTTGCCATTCTTACAATCTGCAATGCCTGGGCCACCGGAGATCTTGATTATGAACTTATGCAGTGCCTGGAACTGCACAACCACTTCTGTCCCGGAGTTTCAAGCGGCTATGTGCTTGCAAACTGGATGGAAGAGAATTACCCGCTTGAGGATGGGGTAAGTTATACGGTCTTTTCCTCCCCTCAGTGGTGTAAGGATGATGTCTTCTTACAGCGCTGGGATGCCACTCCCGGAACAGGAGGAATCTGGGTTTCTGCCCTGACGGACGAAGATATAGAAGCAATTGACAGCTCCCTTGCCGGAATTTTCGTTGTCAATGATAAGAATGCCGGAACTATGAAAGCAGTGGTGCTCGGATATAACTCTGATATTGCGAGTGCGCAGTGCGGGGCAAAAGACACCGATCCTTCATGGGTCTCGAAATACCTGAAAGACCTCTGGCTTATGGAACCGGATAACTGGGACGGCCTTGTTACGGAAATCGCAGTTATTGACATTGATTCGGATACCCTGAGCGAAATGAAACTGGCAGATACGAATCCCTATGAAGTTCTTGGACTGCTCGACTCTGCAGGGGATGTGAACGCCTAAAAATGGAGTCCCCGGAATCGGCACTGGCTGAATGAGTCCGAAACAGGATAGAATGCCCGGTGCTGACGATTGAAAACAAGTTCCTGAATATCGGAGCGTTTGACGGGTTTTCTTCGCTCCTTTTCTTTTTTACCCCGGGTTCTTTTTTATTTTTCACGGTTTTTTACATATCCCTTTACCTTTATATCCTTAAATTTATTAACACTGACTTAACTATTTATTACAAATTCTCCTGCGCCCCCGATGAATGCCCTCCAGGGTGTGAATGGAAATAGTATCCGGAAAACCAAAGCTATATCAAGTACTTCAATGTTTCCTGAATTTGATTTGTCTTTCCAGAAAGCGGGTTTGTTTATCCATATCCGCTTCGAGAGAGAAGATTTGAGGGAGCAGGATATAATTTCAGGGTTTTTTACTTCCCGGAATATTGAAACAGCCAAAAAAGGTTAAAACCATGCTTGAAAGACTGAAAGACTCACTTGTTAATTCTCCTGTAATCAAGCGAGGGGAATATAACTATTTCATCCATCCTATTTCTGATGGCGTCCCTTCCATCGATCCCCGTCTGGTAGAAGAGATTTCCGATTACATTGAAAGGATAGCAGATATGAACGTTGACACTATCCTGACCGTGGAAGCTATGGGCATCCCGGTTGCAAGTGCCCTTTCCCTGAAAACCGGAATTCCTCTTACCATTGTCCGGAAGCGGCCTTACTTCCTTGAAGGGGAAGTTGAACTCTCCCAGAGCACAGGCTATTCGAAAGGAGCCCTCTATATAAATGGGCTCAAAAAGGGAGACAGAGTAATTATCGTGGACGACGTTATCAGTACAGGGGGAACACTTCTTTCCCTTGTAAAAGCGTTAAAGAACATGGGTGTCGAGGTCACGGATGTAATTTCCGTTATCGGGCGCGGAGACGGCTATCTCAAGTTAAGGGAACTTGGAGTTGAACCCAAGATTCTCGTCACAATTGATGTGAGCGAGAAGGGCGTGGAGATTCAGGATGTCTTTGGGGATCAGTGAAGCATTCGATTTAAGGCCTGACTATATAATCAGTGTGATAAAGGATACGAAAGCAAAGCTTGTGGGTTTTCAGTTTCCCGAAGGGTTAAAACGCAAAGGTCCGGAACTTGCAAAACTCGTTGAGGAGGCAACCGGAGCTGAGGTGCTCATCTCGGGAGACCCATGTTTCGGGGCGTGCGACCTTGACAGGACTCTCCTTGACCACGTAGAGCTTCTTTTCCACTTCGGGCACGCGGAACTGGAAGATGTCAGGCTTTCGGATAAGGTGTACTTTATCGAAACCCGTTCCTCGGTTGATGTCCGGCCGGTTGTTGAGAAGGCTCTTCCGGAACTTAAAGGAGAGAAAATCGGGCTGATCACCACTGTCCAGCATGTCCACAAGCTGCCTGACGTGTGCAGGGTGCTCGAGACCGGAGGAAAGACCTGCGTCATCGGGCGCGGGGACTCAAGGCTTGCCTATGCGGGGCAGGTGCTGGGCTGCAATTTCTCGGCAGCAAGGGATGAAGTCTGTGATGAGTACCTTTATATCGGAAGCGGGGATTTCCACCCTCTGGGGGTAGCCCTTTCCACAAAAAAACGTGTCCTTGCAGCTGACCCCTTTTCCGGGGAAGTCCGGGAGGTTGACCCATCAAGGATTCTCCGCCAGAGGAGTGCGGTAATTGCAAAGTCTCTGGATGCACAGGTTTTCGGGATAATTGTCTCAAGCAAAAACGGGCAGATGAGGATGGAACTTGCTTCTTCTCTCAAAGAAATTGCAAAAAAACACGGAAAAGAAGCCCACCTTATCCTTATCGATCTCGTAACTCCCGACCAGCTGCTTCAGTTCAAGGTGGATGCTTTCGTAAACACCGCCTGTCCGCGGCTTGCCGTGGATGAAGTGGGACGTTTTCCCTCCCCCATGCTGACCCCTCAGGAGTTTGAGATCGTGGTTGGAGAACGCGAGTGGGAAAAGCTTGTGCTCGATGAAATTACCGAGGAGCCTGTATAACTTTTTATAGATATAAAATCAGAGGATACTCACAAAACGAAGTGGAGACTACTCACGAAACTAAATTAGAACACATTCACGAAATACGAAACCAATAAAATTCAAAAGATATGAAACAGAGAAAACTTGAAATGCTGCTCGAAGAAGTCGAAGGTTTTTCAAGTCCCGAACTTGAGCTGGAGCAATACCAGACCCCTTCTCTTCTTGCGGCGGAAATCCTCCATTTTGCTTACATGCAGGGAGACCTTGACGAATCGGTCCAGGACCTAGGCTGCGGTACGGGAATTCTTGCAATAGGGGCAAAACTTCTGGGAGCAAGGAGGGTCGTGGGATATGATACGGACCCAAAGGCGCTTGAGGTCGCCAGAAAAAATGCCGAAAAGCTCGGAGTGGAGGTTGAGTTCGTTTGCTCCGATATTACGGAAGTTTCAGGGCATGTAAAAACCACACTCATGAACCCTCCTTTCGGGTCAAGAGTTAAAGGCAGGGACAGGCCGTTTCTTTCGTCAGCGTTAAGAACGAGTGAGGTAATATATTCCATCCACAACCGCGGAAGCCTTGCTTTTATCCAAAAGTTCATTAAGCCTGCGGTCATTACACACTCTTACGTTGCGAAATTCCCTCTTAAACGGACTTTCGACTTCCATCAAAAAGAAAGAGAAATAATTAAGGTAGAGATTTACAGGGTCGCTGTTCATGAATGAGGCCTGTGTTCAAATGCCTGTGTTCAAATGCCTGTGTTCAGGAATTTAGTGCCTCATGTTTTACAGCTTTACATCTTCAGCTTTCACTTTAAAAGGCGGAATTAATAAATCTCTGTATGGGAACGGGTCAATAGTGTAGAGAACATCTCCGCAACAATGGGACAATTTCTCCATAACAATGGAACAATTTATCCGTAACAATGGAGCAGGTCCATGGCGTAGATAGATACTTCGGGAAGGTTATCTAAATAATTTGATGGCTGGTACAATAATATAGTTACTTTATAATAATATAGTCTGTATTCATTGAAACGTATGCCACGCTAAGGGAAGAACTAACTGGAAAATATTGAGGAAGAAGATTGCTCCTGTTCCTCCCGAAAATGAATTCTCTATGGGTCCAGTTGCCGCCAAAAACTCTATAAAAATTACTGAAAACCAGTAGAACGACTTATTTACGTCCACTAATAGCGATAATTCGAATGAGGGATCATGATTAGAATCCGAAAAAATAAGACTACCAGGAAGAAATTAACCGGGCCTGGGGAAGGAAAGCCGGTTGCTGAAAAATCGGTTCCAGTAGCTGCAGAAAGCAGGGAACAATTTAAGGGCCAGCCCAGGGAGCAGTTTAAAGGTCAGCCCCGAAGCCAGTCCAGGGACCAGTATAAAGGCCAGTCAAGAGAGCAGTTTAAAGGTCAGAGGGATCAGTCCAGAGACCAGTTCAAGGGGCAGTCCAGGGACCAGTCAAAGGATCAGTTCAAAGGTGACCTTAACAAAAAGAGAAGGTTCCCATATCCCAAGAAATCTCCCAGAGATAGAAAGGAAATGCCGGGGCCCAGGCCGCCTGCCAGAGAACCTGTGAGATCCGAAGAAGACCTTGAAAAAGGAGGCTTTGTCCTTCCGGGCGAGCTTGTCGGGACTACGGAAGAGTTCAAACCGGGAGGCGGAACAGTAGTAATTGGCGGAGATATCTATTCCACTGCCACAGGAAATGTATTCATTGACAGAAAGGCCAGAGTAGTCTCGGTTAAGCCAAACACCCTTACTCCAAATATCCTTAAGGTAGGGGACATAATTTACGGCAGGATCACTGACGTCCGCGAGTCCGGGGCAATGGTAGAAGTTGCAGGAATCGAAGGAAAGGAGGACAGGGAAATTGTCGGCTCAAGGCCAGGGGATATCCATGTTTCAAATGTGCGGGATTCCTATGTTAAGAGACTCTCAGATGAGTTCAGGCCTTCTGATATCGTAAGAGCAAGAGTCATCGACGTTGACAGAATGCGCCTAACCACATCCGAAGATTCCCTTGGAGTTGTAAAAGCTTACTGCTCAAACTGCAGAGGCGAACTTGTCCTGGAAGGGAAAAAGCTTAAATGCCCTGTCTGCAATATGACTGAAACCCGTAAGATCTCAACCGAGTATGGGAAAGGAATCAGGTAAATTTCTCTTTCCCAATCTTACTTTATGCAGGTTTCGGCATTTTATGGCGGATTATGCATTTTGCGGCAGGCTGTAATAGCCGGCTATATTACTCACCATTTACAGGTGGTCACCAATGGAACTGAACATCCTTAATAAAACAAATAACGAGCTTGAAGTCGAGCTTAGAGGCGAAACTCATACCCTTCTTAATCTTCTTAAGGACCTCCTGATCAAAGATGAAAGGGTTGAAGCGGCTTTCTACGACATGAAACATGTGAGCATCAGTGACCCGATCCTTTACATCAAAACCGACGGTACAGACCCGATTCTGGTCTTAAAGGAAGCGGCAGCAATCATTATTGCTCAATGCGACGAGTTCATCGATGTCTTCAGCAAGGCAGTAAATGCCTGAAGCCGATGACTGCAGGACGTCTCTTTAAAAGACGTTTTGCTCTTTTTTCTTCTATCAGAAACTTTTTCCTGCCCTATACTTACAGGTAAAGTACTGGACAGTATTTTTCTTTTCAACTTTTCCTTTCTTCTTTACTTTTACGCATCGTCTTTTCACTTTATGCTCCCGGAGCAACGAAATCCGGCAATCCTTTTTACAGTGGCTCTCCACGGTAGTTTACTTCCACGTTATTTTACTGCCCTTTTTACGAGTTGTTTCTGGAATACCTTTTTATGAATTCCTGATATATCACTGGATACATAGGGCTTTAAGCGGTCAATTCGCATAAGAAACGATAAATCAATCTACAGTAACTTGTTTGTAACTGGTTTTTTACAGAACAGTGCGGGCTGGACCAGAAATTTATCGTTTGAATAGGAAATTTACCGTTATCACTGAGGTATAAAGAAAATGACACTTGATGACTCATCTTTACAGAAGTTTGGTTTCATAAAACGAGAAACCCTCGGCAGCATAAATATCGACCCTCTGCAGACTGGCGGGCTTTTGACCGAGGCAGCCAGGCAGACCCTTGTGGAATGGGGAGACGGTTATTCTGTCTGCGACTTCTGTGGTGGGGTTCTTGACCAGATTAAAAAACCCCCGATTCATGATTTCGTACATAAGGCTCTCCCTGAGTTTCTGGGCTGTGATGAGGCAAGGGTTACAAACGGGGCAAGAGAGTCTAAATTTGCGGTTATGCATTCCATAGGAAAGCCCGGAGACTGGATCGTGCTTGACGGGCTTGCCCATTACTCCTCTTATGTCGCAGCCGAAAGAGCTGGCCTGAATGTAAAAGTGGTGCCTCATGCAGGCAGTCCCGAATACTATCTCGACCCCGAAGGGTACGGGACCGCAATCGAAGAGGTCACAAAGGAATGCGGAAAACCCCCTGTTCTTGCCCTTGTAACATATCCTGACGGGAGCTACGGAAACATCCCGGATGCGGGAAAGATCGCTTCCGTCTGCCACGAATACGACGTCCCTCTTCTCCTGAACGGGGCTTACTGTGTGGGAAGGATGCCCGTATCCGCAAAAGAAATCGGAGCTGACTTTATAGTGGGCAGCGGGCATAAGTCAATGGCAGCATCCGGACCTGTCGGAGTGCTCGGAGTAAGCGAAGAATATGCCCCAATCGTATTCAGGAAATCCGTATACAGCAAGGTAAAGGAAGTCGAGCTTCTGGGCTGCACTGCCCGTGGGGCAACGATTATGACAATGATAGCCTCTTTTCCCGAAGTGGTAAGGCGCGTCCGGAACTGGGACCAGGAAGTTGAAAATGCCCGCTGGTTCTCTGAAAGGCTTGAAGGTATGGGCTTTGTCCAGCGCGGACAGAAACCCCATTCTCACGACCTTATGTTCTTTGAAGCTCCGGGTTTCTATGCGATCTCCGAAAAGGTCAAAAACGGCAGATATTTCCTCTACAGGGAGCTGAAGGAAAGGAATATCCACGGCATCAAGTCCGGGCTTACAAAGTACTTCAAGCTCAGCACCTTCGGGCTCGGAAAAGAAAAGCTCGGTGCTGTTGCGGACTCTTTTGAAGAGATTCTGAAGAAGTACGAGAATGTTTAAAATCTGCTAAATCGGGTCTTCTTTGATGCCCGGGGTAATCTGACAGTCCGTCCATTATCCCAGGCATACGAATTCCTTTTTTTAATCTGTTCTTATTTTTCTTTTGTAACTTCAAAAAAACGGCAGTTTAAATGCTCTACGGTATCCAGGCTGGAAAATATTACAAAAAAGTTTTGGAACTGTATGTTTTGTTTTCCAATGTTTCCGGGGTTAAAAAAATAAATCCCTGTTTTCGGGGTTTGTCTGTTTTTACTTCTTCATTTCCACGTTTTCCACATACCCTTCTCCCCGCGGGGTTGGGGCATAAAATACTTTTCCTTCCTCTTCTATTTTTTCGATGTAAAGTGCCTCTTCCAGCATGTTGAGGTGGAAATTTGCCATGCTGTCGTTCAGGTTGAATTTTTCTTTTATTTCCTCATAGGATTTTCTCTCACTTCCGAGCGAGATAAGGATCTCTCTTCTCGTGGTATTCTGAAGAACCTTGAGTCCGAATTTATGGTCTTCGGTCGGGTTTCTCGTCAGTTTACCTTCACGTTTCATTCGCTCGAGCCATTCTTCTTTTCTTCTTGCATTTTCATCTGAATCCATATTCGGTCACCTTTCCATGAGCATTCATTTACTAAAAAATCAAGAGTCAAACGATACCATGTAGACCTCATCCCCAAGCTTACGCTCCTTCACCAGTTCGCAGTGTCTTAGTATTGCAAGCTGGTTCATTGTTTCCTGAAGGGTGAGTCCAAAAAGCTTCGAGATTTTTTCGGAGGTAGCTCCTCCATCTTCCAGGATAAAGTTATAGATTTCTTTTTGCAGTTCGGTCAGGCCCTCAGTTCCTTTAAATCCGTGCTGCTTTCTGAAGAGTTTCATTGAGCGCACTGCAATTGGGTCTGCAAACTTTATTTTTTGATGCTCTTCCAGATAGCAGTCCTCACAGATTATCCGATCGTTCTCTTTGACGGATTCGTTTTCCTGAATTTCTTTCCCGCACGCTGGACATATTACAAAATAGGGGATGTCTGGATCAAGTTCCCGGTTACCGAATTCATTCGTTTTTACCAGGCCGTGGAACTCAAGATAACTCACTATTTCGTAAACTGTTGACCTGCATAATCCATATTCGGCTTTTGCCTTTTTGATAACATCCCGGATATGGAAACCGCAGTCCGTGTGAGCTGTTTTAATGCACTCAATTATCCGGATTTCTTCTTCATCCAGCATAAGTTTCATTGAAATCTCCAGGAATATTTGATCGGGCAGAAACAACTTTCTGATGGAAAACGATTTCAAAACCCGAAGTTTTCATTTCTCACAAAATCGGGAATTCTGGAATAGTCTTTATTTTGGTATCCGTCTCTCTATTTTTTCATCTTTTTAGTATAAAAACATATCGTTATCTATATATATATAAATTTCCTCTTTCAGAAGATCTTTCATTAAGATTTCATGTAAAGATTCTATTGCTTTTCAGGTACCTTTACTAATATCACCGGTTCCTTCGTTTCGCAATCCAAAGTTCCAGCACTTAATTTATAAATAGACAAGAGGTTTTTTATTCACATGAGACTGAACCCTGAACTCGAATCAATCGAAACGCTTGCAAAAATCGTCCTTACCGCAGCTCGGACCGCCCCCAAAGGCAAAGGGATTGACGATATCGTAACCTGCCTCCTCTCGCCTGAAGAAAAAACCGAACTTGCATTCAGGATGGAAGAGTTAAGCGAGATCAAAGGCCTCAAATTCCTGCTCCGGGACGCCCGGAATGTCAGGGACGCCGATACCGTCATCCTGATCGGGCTCAAAGCTTCGGGTGTGAGCAGCCTGGACTGCGGAGCCTGCGGCTTTGATACCTGCAAAAAGATGCTTGAACATGAAAAGGTACAGAAGGAATTCTTGGGTCCCCAGTGTATGATCAAGTACCTGGACCTCGGGATTGCCGTGGGCTCGGCTGCCGCAAAAGCAAAAGACCTCTGCATTGACAACCGGATAATGTACTCTGCCGGAGCTGCAGCCTGTTATTTTGAGATGATCGATGCGGATGTGGCAATGGGGATTCCGCTGAGTGTCACGGGGAAAAATGTCTTTTTTGACAGGAAGTCAACGAGATAAAGTTCCGGAATGATATTGAAAAATGGGGGGTCAGGAAAACCAGGTCCCCTGCAAAAAAGAAAGTATTAAATCAGGTATGAACAGCTTTTGTTTCCGCTTTTCACCTGTTTTTACCTGAAACTTTTCAACTGCTCGAAATCGAGGGTCGCAAAGTAGTCCTCGATGGTCTCGGCCCTGCGGATCTGCACAACGCTTCCGTCTTTTCTCAGCAGGAGCTCGGCAGAGCGGAGTTTCCCGTTGTAGTTGAATCCCATGGCATGCCCGTGGGCTCCGGTGTCGTGGATCACCAGGATGTCTCCGACTTCTACTTCAGGGAGCATCCGGTCGATTGCGAATTTGTCATTGTTTTCGCAGAGGGAGCCGGTTACGTCGTATTTATGGACAGGGGGCTTGTTTTCTTTCCCGAGTACGGTTATGTGGTGGTATGCCCCGTACATACCGGGCCGCATCAGGTTTGACATGCAGGAGTCCATGCCCACGTAGTCTTTGTAAGTGCTTTTCAGGTGCCTGACCTGCGAGACAAGGTACCCGTAGGGACCGGTGATGACCCTGCCGCATTCAAGGTAAACCTTGAGGGGAGCAAGCCCGTTAGCTGTTATGGTAGCATCGTAAGCCTCTTTTACGCCTTTTGCTACAGCTTCGAGGGAGACCGGCTCCTGTTCGGGCCTGTAGGGGATGCCTATTCCACCGCCGAGGTTTACGAATTCGAACCGGACTCCAAGTTCCTTTGAAATCTCAACTATGAGTTCGAAGAGAATCCTTGCGGTTTCAACGAAGTAGTCGGAGTTAAGTTCGTTCGAAGCAACCATTGTGTGCATCCCGAAGCGCTTTACGCCTTTATCCCTGAGGATCATGTACCCTTCAAACATCTGTTCCCGCGTAAAGCCGTATTTTGCCTCTTCGGGTTTTCCGATGATTGCGTTTCCTTCCTTGAGAGGGCCGGGGTTGTACCTGAAGCAGACGATTTCCGGAAACCCTGCAGCTTTTTCCAGGTAGGGGATATGGCTGATGTCATCAAGGTTGATAAAGCCGCCAAGTTCCTTTGCTTTTGCAAATTCTTCAGCCGGCGTATCATTGGAGCTGAACATAATATCGTCGCCGATCATCCCTGCTTTTTCCGCAAGGATCAGTTCCGGCAGGGAACTGCAGTCCGCCCCGAAGCCTTCCTCTTTAAGGATCTTGAGAATGAATGGGTTGGGGAGGGCTTTTACAGCAAAAAATTCCTTGAAGCCGGGGACGTCTTTAAAGGCGGATTTCATTCTTCTGGCGTTTTTCCTGATGGCTTTCTCGTCATAAATATGAAAGGGAGTGGGATATTTTTCCGTTATTTTCAATATTTTTTCTTTTGTGAAGGGGAGGTCCTTTGAAACCATTATCTTAACCTTTTACCTGATTTTTGTTCAATCGGTTTTTTAATCGATTTTTGTTTAATCGGTTTTTTAATCGATTTTTGTTTAATCAGTTTTGTATCAAATTGAATTTTTACTCCTTTATTAGTTTTTCCTCCATCTCCTGCACTATCCTAAAAAAAGTATTGATTTACAGAAACGGATCACATTGTCTCAAAAAGATGTTAAGTTTCTGTTATTTTACACAAGTTTCCGATAAACCGGTTACTTTTGGACTGGCGGCGTAAGCTGTTTTTTGATTTTTCTTCTCAATCCCGGAGTTTTTTGAAAATGTCCTTAAGCTTTGAGTAAGGGTAGGTATTGACAATGTCTTCTTTTTCGAGCCAGCCCCTTCTCGCCTGCCCGAGCCCGTAACGCATGGAAGCAAGATCCGACACGGAATGGCTGTCCGTTGAAATACAGAATTTCAGCCCATACTCTTTTGCCCTCAGGATAAGCTCATCGTTAAGGTCCAGCCTTGAGGGCTGGCTGTTTATCTCCATAACCTTCCCGTTTGCCGCTGCCACCTCAAAGATCGTTCCGAAATTAACCGCATAAGCCTCCCTTTTCCCGAGCAGTCTGCCTGAAGGGTGGGCAAGTATGTCAAGGTGCCTGTTTTCAAGAGCGGTGACGATTCTTCCTGTCATCTCCCTTTCCGAAGAGGAAAAACCTGAGTGCACAGCTCCGACTACGATATCGAGTTCTTTAAGAATCTCATCCGGGTAGTCAAGGCTCCCGTCTTTAAGGACCTCTACCTCGGAACCTCGGAGGATTTTTATTCTGAAGCGTTTTGACAACTTTTCGATCTCTTTCCACTGCTCTTTCAGAGTATCGATTTGCATCCCGTGTGCAATTCTCTGGGAACGCGAATGGTCTGTAACGGCGATATATTCATATCCCATATCTTCAGCTTTTTTTACCATTGTCTCCAGGCTGTCCTTTCCTTCGCTGTAGTTCGTATGCAGATGGAGGTCCCCCCTGAGGTCTTTTGCTTCTATAAGTTTTGGAAGGGCATTTTTTGCTGCGGCTTTAATCTCTCCCCGGTTTTCCCGGAGTTCGGGTATGATGTATTCAAGCCCCAGCTTCCTGTAGACTTCTTCCTCACTTTTGCCTGCAACCTGTTTTCCGGAAGCTTTTTCGTACAATCCATATTCTGAAAGCTTGTAACCCTCTCTTTGGGCAATATTCCGGAGTTCTATGTTGTGCTCTTTTGAGCCCGTAAAATACTGAAGCGCAGCCCCGTAACTTTCAGGGGGAACCGCCCTCAGGTCTACTTCCAGTCCTTCTTTGAGGATCACGCTGCTTCTTGTGATGCCTTTTGAGACCACCTGTCCAACAGCAGGGAGGGAAACAAAAGCACTCATTACCTTTCCCACCTGTTCTCCTTCTGCTTCTGCAAGGATATCGATATCCCCTATAGTCTCTTTCAGCCTGCGCAGGGAGCCTGTGTAGATGAGCTTTGAGAGGTCGATTTCCGGGGTTTTGCTCCCGCGTTCGGTTTTCAGGGTAGTTTTGAGGGCAGATATGATCTCTTCGGCGAGTGGGAGTACCTTTCCAAGCGCCATTCTGGAGTGGCTTTTTTCGTAATTTTTAAGTGCCCGGGAAATATTTTCTTCGCTTTTCTCCCCGAAGCCTTCAAGCCTCCTGATCCTGTGCGCATTAACCGCATCTTTCAGGTCCGAAATTGTTTTTATTTTGAGCTCATCGGCAAGTCTTTTTGTCTTTTTTGCTCCAAGACCCCTGATCTCCATCAGCTCGGTGGTGCCTGAAGGGGCTTTCCCTTTTAGCTCTTCAAATTTTTTCACCTTCCCGGTTTCGAGGTATTCGGCTATATGGTCAGCAATGGCTTCCCCAATCCCCGGAATTTCTGTCAGCCCCTTTTTTCCCTTTCTCTCATAGACTTTCTCAATGTCCTCTCCGAGGTTTTCGATATTCTGAGCTGCCCGCCTGTAGGCTCGCGGTTTCCATTCTATCTGCTGGAACTCCATAATGTCAGCAGTTTCATATAACAATTCGGCAATTTCACGGTTTCTCAACAGCTTTCTACTCCTTAGCTCACTACTCCTTAATGGTTTTATACCCCTTTTTCGCCTTTTTTACTTCAGATGTCTCTGATTTCCGAGCCTGTTTTCAAATTCCTTCCTTCAAATCCCTTATTTCCCTAACCGTTGTGGCATCATAGGGCGCTCTGTCATACCTTATACGCAAAAAGCGGGGAAAACGCAGTGCAAGCCCTGTTTCTCTTTCCCCTTCTCCCGCAGTATGTCCCGGGCTCTTTGTAATCTCCGAGCCGAGGACTTCAATAACGACTGCCGGTTCCATGAAGATATCAGGAAGCATCCCTTTTTTTATGATGACATTCTTTGGAGCTTCAATTACCGTGTGGGCTGAAAGCAGGCTGTTGATTTCTTCGGCATCCGCTTCAGAAAAACCCGTGCCCACCTTTGTGAAAGTTTCAAATTGCTGTTCTTCTTCATTCAGGACTGCACAGAGGAGTGCCCCGAAGGAGCCTTTCCTTTTCCCTCTCCCATAATAGCTCCCGACAACCACAAGGTCAAAGGTTTCCCTCATGCCCTCGGAGTATTCCTGTTTCCATTTGAGCCAGAGCCAGCTCCTTTTCCCGGCTTCGTAAACCGAGCTGCTGCTCATGGATTTGACCACAATTCCTTCAAGTCCCTTCTCGATGGCTTCGTTAAAAAAATCCTCAAGCTTCTCTATATTTTCAGTAACAGTTCTTCTGGTGAGGTGCACTATTCCTGACCCGTTAACATGCTCTTCGAGAAGAACTCTTCTTTCAGGGTAGGTTTCCTTCAGAAGGGACTCTCCGTTGAGGTAAAGAATATCAAAAAAGAACACTGCAACAGGGCATTTCTCCCTGTACTTTTCGACCTCGTATTTTCTGCGCCTCTGCATCAGGTTTTGAAACGGGTAGAACTCTTCTATCGGGGTATTATCTTTTTCCTGTTCGGCATATGCAACGATTTCCCCATCAAGCACAATCTCATTCGCAGAGATACTTTTCCTGACGGCTTCGATAACGTCCGGATACTGGGCAGTGATATCTTCAAGCCTGCGGGAGAAAGCTTTAATTTCGTCTCCGGCTTTGTGGATCTGTACCCTTTCGCCATCATATTTCTCCTCGACTGCTTTTTTCCCTTTAATTCTTTCTTCAAGCTCTTCAAAGCTTTCAACACGCTGAGCAAGCATTGATTTCACAGGTCTTCCCGGTTTTATGGAGAAATGCCCCGGAGCCCCGGCTCCGTACTCGGCAAGGGTCTGTGCAAGTTCTCCGATATCCGTGCAGACACTGTAACTCTCTTTTATTTTTCCTGCCTGCTTTTTGTCCCCTGTAAAGGCAATGGAGAAGGCTTCGAGCAAAAACTGGTCCCCAAATCCCAGCCTGAGCCTCCCAAGTACAATCCTTATTATGTATTTTCCTTCTTCGGGAGTGGCCTTCTGAAGAATATCCGAAAGAAGTCCGATCTTTTCCTCCTGACTCCCTTTTCCCGAAGCTTCTTTTATCTGTCTCAGCCTTTTGAAAACCTCCTCAATGGTCAGAGACGCTTCTTTTTTTTCGCTCAGCTCAAAATCCACGTCTCCCAGGTCTCCTGCCCTTGCATATCGCTTTTTGACCTCTTCTTCGGAAACTCCATAGGCTCCTGCGATGGCTTTTGTAGCAAGCCTGTCTTTAATCCCTAACGTCGTGTTCTCAAAGGCAGGGCCTATGCTCCCAAGAAAAAGATAAGCACTATCCTTCACCTCGTCCCCTTTTAGTCCCTCAAAAAATCCGGCAAGCTTCCTTACGATTTCCTTATGGGACGTGATCCGTTCGAGCTCCTCAAAAAGCTCTGCAAGCTCCTTAAACCGCGCCATTGCCCTTTTCTCCACAAAAGCGGTTTGAAATTTCCCCAATTACTATTCCCTGCTCCGGTCTTTATTGCTTTGCACCCTTAAGTTTCTAAAACAGATCCTCACTTCCGGTAAGGGGTAAACCAGTACTCTTCGGCATCTCCCCCCTTTTTACCGAAACATTTAATATCTAAAAGATGCATGAGAAGAGTACACAGCAGTTCCTTAAGATGGTTTGCGACTGTGGTTTAGTGGCTATGACCTGAGCTTCCCAAGCTTAGAACCCGGGTTCGAATCCCGGCAGTCGCATCCTGAGCTTTTTTCTTAATTCTTTTTTCGAAAAATTTAATCTTGTATTTCTCTTCTCATTTTTAGCAAAATTTTTGTAGCTTTTTGAATCAGACATCTGAAAAGTCAAGGAAATTTTTTCCTGTAAACCATTCTAAAGCGTTAAGATGTTTCTCTTTGATATCCATTCCGGCTTTTTCAAGAGTTCGATTTCCTGCTGAGTTCTGAACTTAACCATCCAAATCTTTTTAGCATTAAAATAATATTCTTTCTTTGGGTCGAGGTTGTGGAAAAAGACATGGAGTTTTGGAAGGCGTTTGCCAGACGAACGTCACAGGTTATCACAGGCTTATTATTGTTTATGGTGGTGTTTTTTCTTTCAGCCGGGCGGATCGGCCTTCCAAGAGCATGGTTTTTCTTTGGCATTTATTTTGTCTCGTTGCTCTTCAATATGGCTATTTTCCTCAAGTTCAATCCTGAAGTCATAAGGGCACGGAGTGAAATAAAATGGGGAGAAATGAAGTGGTGGGATAAGCTGTTTGCAGTACTCTATATCGTGTTTCTTCTCTTAGTGTTTATTGTTTGTGGGCTCGATGTTGGGAGATTGCATCTTTCCAGCACCGGGATGGGGTCTTTGGTATTCGGTGTGATGATTTTCGTTGTGGGCTGGGTGTTTGTGGTGTGGGCAATGATTGAAAACAAGTTTTTTGAAACTACAGCCCGGGTCCAGATGGAAAGAGAGCACAGGGTTGTTTCCACGGGACCTTATGCGATTATCCGGCATCCGGGTTATGCCGGAATGATTCTGTTTTACGGTTGTTCTCCGTTTATCATCGGTTCTCTTTATGGGCTGATCCCTGTAGTATTACTTTCTTCTGCTTTTGTTTTTCGCACATACTTTGAAGACAGGCTGCTCTACGAGGAGCTTTCAGGATACAGGGAATATACGAAAAAGGTAAAGTACCGTCTTTTACCATTTGTTTGGTGAGGACTCTATGAGAGAAAAAGTTAAAGTATTTATGTAAGTGCCCCAAAAAAATAAGTAAATGTCCTACAAAAATAAGTAAATATCCCAAAAAAATAAGTAAATGTTACCCAAAAAAAGATGTTTTAAATGTTTTTCTGTATCTCCTGTAAGTAGTCGTTGTAGCATTTTTGAGCCTATCCTTTTTTCGGTTATTCGGGCACGATGAAATGGGTGATCCCGGCAGTTCCAGCAAGAATTTGTAGAATCCCCATAATTTACGGATTCAAACATCCGAAAAATCAAGTGTAAATTTTTTCCTGTAAACCATTCCCTGAAATATTGCCACGAGATCTCCTGAGTCGTCCGTGATGTTCACGGTATAGGTGGCGATTTTCGGGTTTATTGAAGTTTCCTTTGCTTCGGCAGTGAGAGTCCCTTTTGTTGCAGCTTTTACAAAAGAGATGTTTGAATTGATCCCAACTGCAGCAATCCCGTATGCATTCGAAGCTGCGGCAAAAGCAAGGTCTGCAAGGGTAAATATTGCGCCTCCCTGCACTGCCCTTAAAGCATTAAGGTGTTTTTCCTCTATCTCCAGTCTGGCTTTTGCATAGCCTGGAGCAGCTTCCAGCAGTTCTATTCCTGAATGTGCAGCAAACTTATCTTTTTTAAAAAAACGCTTGAGATCTTCCATAATAACGACTCCGATAATTGTCAGTAAAGTCACTTCCCATTTGCCATATTTTTAATTAAAGTTATGCTTTCCGAATTAAATTCGGGAACACATTTTCTTCTCTTCCGTTCGAAAGCCTATTCACGTTTTCCCTAATTTATTTTCAAACTCCAGTTACTTTTAAATCTCTTTTTAAAGCAGATTTCAGTCAAATTTTTGATTTTGAAATTGCGCTTCTTGTTCCGATTTTTAATACTAATTTCACTACTTATTACTAAGTAATTTTACATTACCCGCAAGCGTCTAATAAGCCGGAGTTTTAGATACATTTATGGATGGAAGGAAGAGATCCGAACTCGGGGTTGAAGTACTGGAAACCAATACACTGGGAATTAAAAAAGAAACCGGAGACGGATTTAAAATAGTTATGATTGAAACAGGTCGTGGAAGGGTTGAATGCCGTTACTATGCGGCAGAAGGGGCGAGCAAAGCGGTGATTATGGTCGGAGGGAGAGGAGGGGGTTTTGATACTCCTGCAGGTGGTCTTTATCCCCGTTTGTGTGTGGATTTGCTGGATTCCGGAATAAGTTCGCTAAGGGTCAGGTTCAGGCATCCCACCGATCTGGCAGAAGCTACTATGGATGTGCTTGCAGGAATTGAGTTTTTAAAAGGTGAGGGCATTTCCGGGTTCGGACTGATAGGGTATTCTTTTGGAGGCGCCGTGGTTGTTCAGGCTGCGCATAATGAGGGCGCTGTAAAAACCATAGTCATCCTTTCCACTCAGAGTTCAGGAATTAGCCCGATCTCCGACCTTACCGAAGGGGTTTCAGCACTTTTGATCCATGGGGATAAGGATGAAACACTGCTGTCAGGGAGTTCGATATACGCATATTTCCTGGCTCATGAACCGAAAAAGCTCACGATACACGAAGGGGCAGGGCATGATTTGGCAGAAGTATCAGATGAAGTGTATAAAGAAGTAAAAAGCTGGATTGAAGACTACTTAAAATGAGTTCTTTCCGCCTTTCGGGTTACTATCTTTTATAAGTTTTATAATTTTTTCCTTCTGGTTTCTGTTCAACTGTTATTTCTGTTCAACCTTTATTCATTGAAGCTCAATATCTAATTTTCATTTAACAATTCTGACTTAAAAAGTGTTTACTGATTGTGAAAATCTGACTAACCCTCCATATAGTTAAATAGAGATTAAGTATTTATAAATTCTCCCTTTATTATTAAATTGGTTTATATTAAACCTACTTTTATTTAACTGGGAATTATTAATCTAACTGGGTCAGAAGACCGAATTAGTGTATGGGGGTATAGAATGAAAGTGAAACTAATAGTTTCTCTGATGGCGTTATGCCTAACCCTGTCCATCGTATCCGTGCAAGCGCAGACAGATGCGGACGAGGACATGGATAGCACAAATCTGATCGTGACCGGAAATATTGCTAAAACCGTTACGTGTAATATGACCGGAAACGCTGTTGTGATCGAAGAAATGAATAAAACTACCGAGAGTACGGATAACGCTACCGAGAGTACGGATAACGCTACCGAGAGTACGGATAACGCTACCGAGAGTACGGATAATGCTACTGAAGAGATAACATGTACTGTGACTGGAAAAATGATTTTAATCAAAGATCTGAGTAATATGACCGAAAAGGCGGTTATAGTCGGAAAAACGGATAGCATGCCCGGAAACGTGATTATGTTCGGAAAAATGGATTACATGCCCGAAGGCATGGATAACATGACCGAAGGCATAGGTGACGTGACCGTACTCATGGCCGGAAATATGACCGGAACCATGATGTGCAACATGAAAGAAATGAATAAGACTGTCGAGGGTATGGATAACATGACCGTACTCATGGCCGGAAATATGACCGGAACCATAACAGGTGATATGACCAAAAAAGCAATTGTAATCAAAAATATGGGTGATATGGAAGAAATAGCCGAAAAAATGAGTAATACGACCTGGACGGCCGAAGACCTGGCTAACATGACTGAATCCGCGAAAGTATGTAATATGACCGGAAAAATGCTTATAATCAAAAATATGGATGACATGACCGGAATGGAAGAAGACATGGATGATATGGTCGGGATGGACGGAGATACGGCTGTAATCGGAAATATGGATAAAATGGTGGAAATAGAAGACATGGACAGGACCATGTACAACACAACCGGAAAGATCCTGATAATCAAAAATACGGATAACACGATTGAAGTTGTGACCAAGCCCATTACATTGAACGCGACTGAAAGAAGGTCTACAATCGGAAATATGAAGTGAACGATAGCGTGACCGAAAGAATTGTATGGACAGGTTGATTCAAGTGTTCGTTTCCATTACAAACTTCGGTCTGGAATCAGGGCTGTGAATCTGCATATTCACAGTTCATCATTTTTTATTTCTAAACTACATTATAACAGCTGTGAGTTGTCCTTAATAAAATTTGTTTTTCTTCTGATCCATTGGATAAAAACTATCTTCAATGAAACTATCTTCAGCGAAACTATCTTCAACGAAACTATCTTCAACGAAACTATCTTCAACGAAACTATCTTCAATGAAACTATCTTCAATGAAACTATCTTCAATGAAACTATCTTCAATGAAACTATCTTCAACGAAACTATCTTCAACGAAACTATCTTCAACAAACTTGTTTTTGCAAATCTATTCTCAATAGGGCTATTTTCATCAGAAATGAACTTTTTTGATTTTCATCTTAAAATTAGTTCTCTAACTAAAATATATTCATCTGAGATGTCTTAAATGCCCTTATGAGGCTATAATATTCACAGGTTTTTTATAATTGTGTGCTTTTTCTTTTAATCTTCTGTATAATTTAAGTAGAGAAGGAGATTATGGACAGGGAGCAACTGCAGCAGGAACGAATGGATTTACTTTACCAGATTAACGAGATTCTGGATTTTCCTCTGATTTTGCTGTCAATAGTTTGGTTGGCTCTTATTATTGTCGACCTTGTCTACGGGCTCTCTCCGCATTTGCAAATCACAATTGATGTAATCTGGGGTATATTTATAGTGGATTTTTTTATTGAGCTGTATATTGCTCCGAAGAAAAAGGTCTATTTAATGGAAAACTGGCTTGTTGCTCTTTCTTTATTTTTCCCTGCTTTGCGGATTTTAAAGTTATTCGGAGGATTCCGGGTACTTAAATTCACGAGTTTCGTTCGGTCTTTTAATCTTGTTCGAATTCTCTCTTCATTTAACAGGAGCATAAGGACTGTCAGGCAGGCAGTGAAGCAGAGAGGCCTGGAATATGTCCTCTTGCTTACCGCTTTAATTACTTTTTTAGGGGCAGCTGGTATGTACAGTTTTGAGCGTCCCGGACTCGGTTCCTATTGGGATGCCTTATGGTGGACAGCCATGATTATGACGACGATAGGGAGCGATTACTGGCCCGAAACCTTTGAAGGAAGAATACTGACTTTTTTATTATCCGTTTATGCTTTTGCAATCTTCGGATACATAACGGCAGCCCTTGCAAGCCTTCTTATAGGCAAGGAAAAAGAAACTTCTTCAAAAGAGGTCGCAGAACTGCGCAGTGAAGTACAGCGGCTTTCCAGTGAAATTAGCAGGTTTTCTGACAGGGAAAGGGAAAAAAGGTAATTTTCAAGTAAGTTTCTCTATATATTTCATTGACTGTGCCTCTACTCGTTACTCTTGTTTTTCCTGTCACCCTTATCCTTTCCTTTCCCGTTACTTGTTTTTTCTTCCTTTTTCCGCACCTGTATGAAGGCAGGCTGCTCTGCGGGGAGTTCCCGGGATATGAGGAATAAACGGCAAAAGTAAGGTGCCGGCTGGTCCCGTTTGTCTGTTAAGGCTGCGGAAAAAGCAGAGCCAGGAAGAATAATTCCTGTAAAAAAGATATGGGTGAGATATTGCAGTGAGATATTGCAATAGGATAAAAACAGTCTCAAATTGAAGAGTAAATTTAAACCTATCTATCAGATTCTCATCTGGATTATGATCTCATCATTCGGAATCTGAGATTTTCATCTGGATTGTGAAATTACCGTCTGGGTTATAAGATTACTATTTAAATTCCCGAAGGGGATTCGATCGCGTCGTAAGGGCAGTGTTCAGCGCATCTCCCGCATTCCAGACATATCGACCCGTCAATTTTATAAATTTCCCCTTTGCTGATGGCGCCTGAGGGGCATAATTCTTCACATATCCCGCAGGCTGTACACTTTTCTGTAATTTTATATCCCGGTTCTGCTACTTTTGCCCCTCCGAAGGCGAACCTTTCACGCTTTGGAGGGATGCCGGATAAATCGAACATCTCCCCTACTCCGGAAGATAAACAAAAGACCTCCAGAATATCTTTTGTATCCTCCGGGTATATTTCATCAAGAACCGGATTAATTTCAAATATTTTTTCCAGAAAAATGTTCTCAACGAATTCTATCCTTCCCCTGACCCTTACCATAACATAGTTTTTATCCACGCCTACAAGAGCTATTTCCGGATTTTTCCTTAACTGCCTGTAATAGGTTTTTCCCCTTGCTGTGAGAAAATAGAGCTTCTCATTTTCAACCAGCATTACATCGCTCATCCTGACTGCCGGTTTTCCATCGTCCACAGTTGCAACAGCAACGGATTTGATGTTTCTTAAGAATTCAAGCGGATCTTCCATACCCCCCACCCTTAGATTTTCATCTTTACTTTTTCATCTTTACTTTTCATCTTTACTTTTCATCTTTACTTTTCATCTTTACTTTTCATCTTTACATTTTCATCTTTACATTTCTTCCTTTCAAATCATCTCTTTCTCAAAGTTTTTTTCAAATCTTCACTTTTCCAAATCCCCTCTTCTCATTTCGTAAAATACATAAAAAGGCTTAGCGAGGTCTCCCCCTAAAGGAAGCGGGTTTTGATAATGGCTTCGCTGCCTGTATAGTATTATTTTGGATATTGTGATGATATATACCTTCACCAGATCCGCAAAGAAGCTATAACAGTTCATCAGGGTCAACTCTCTTTTATCCCGGACCCTCTAATCCTTCCTTTTCCAGTAGGTTTCTGTCCCGTTACAGGTTATGTCTGCAGCCGCAGGGACCTGGCTGAGGATGAAGCCCAGGTTCATCAGATCCATGCAGGAACCCATGGAGTTTAACAAAATCAGAATTTCTGCCAATGGAGTCAGCCGGCCCAGAAGTCCGAGGATTAAGGGCAGAGCTGCTGAAATAGTTAGAAAAGGAGCTACCGTGATGAGAACGTACCTTAGCTTTGGCAGGCTTTCTTCCGAATAAACATATCCTCCGGAGTAAGTGACCCCAAAATATGTTTTATCTGACCTGATAACGTTAGGAATGAAGATCAGGTGCAGGAATTCATGGCCTAGCAGCAGCCCCATAAGCCCTGCAAGGCCCTTCAGGTTTATGGTTGCGGATATTCCCTGTGCTGTGAGTCCGAAGTCGGCAAGGGAAAAAGCTGTAAATATATTGAATATTTTTATGGTTGCAAGGGCGCTTAAGCCCATTATGGGAACCACTAGCAATCCGATGCTCACGATATTTTGAGGTTCGCGCAGCTGTATCCAGTTGCTGGCTATTAATTCCGATTGCCTTTCGGGATTTGCTTTCGGCATTCTGTTTCTCAGCCGGATAATACCTTCTCCCTTTATTCGCTCACTGATACCAGTCAGTTATCCGGGTATATCAATGAAACCACCCTATATCGTCAGTAATACGTCAATAATATCATGGACCTGACCATGTGCCATAACCCGCAGTCTGTGCCTCCGTACCACCGGGGCAAGGAATCCCGATTCCCGGAAAGTGGGATTGGGAACTTCATTTTGTCTTTTTCTCTTAAGGATGACATTGGAGATCAGCCGGAACAGAAATACGACGAGGACCAGATGGGTACAGGACCTCAAGGAAAATTCCACCTGTCAGATAGGCAGGAACGGATAAGGGAAAAGCTACATGGATATCTAACAGATGCATTGTCAGGCCGACCCGGGTTTCGATTATGTCAAAACCGAAACCCGGGAGAACCGAATACAAAAACCACCCTTTTTTGAGATTCTTTCGTCCGGGATATCCGGAAAAACGGTTTTCTGGCAAGTTCTATGGCAATAAACCCGAAAAAAGCTGTAAGGATTATTGCTGACCATGATCAGGCCCGGTTTTGTACGATCGGATGGTCCGCGCCGAAATATGTCAGGATCGTTTTTCCAGCCCCCATCAATAAAACCTGGCCCAAAAAGTCTTATCCGAGGTAGTCAGCCTGTTCAGGTTATAATTTTTGTTATGAGTTATTACCTGAATGTATCTCTCAGAGGTTCTGAAAGAGAAATTTGAACTTCAAGGGAGGGTTTTGAAATTTTCCAAAAATTTCGACCTTTTTCCTTCATTCAAAAATTCCAATTCCCGTATCTCTGAAAGTTAATTAAAATAATAATTGTAGATATTGTGGCGTTTCTCTAAAAACGATAACAAGAAAAATGCTGTTTTTTTAAGAACATCAGCTGGAAGGTCTGATACAAAATAATTTTTTAGAGATATGCCGGCTTAAAAACATATCGTGTATTATATATTTCTTACATAACATTCGTTCCTAATTTATATTTCTCTATATATTATATCTTCTGGATGTTAATTCCATGTTGGTACAATTTGTGGGTATAATTTGTTGGTATGATTTGTTGTATAATTTGAAATTACTTACATCGGTAAATAGGGGCGCGGATAGAATTTACCAGTCGATTTTGAATAATAAATCAAGATTGTTGATTGGTAAAGTAGTATTTATTCAATGCATTTGCCGATTGAAAGTAGGCTGAAAAGCCAGCGACCTTAAAATTGTATCAATATGAGAAAACTATGGGAGTGTACACAAATGGGAAAGCTAAGAAAGGCACTGACTATTCTGGTACTAGTCTGTTTTGCACTATCAATGACAGCTGCTTCAGCAAGCGCATGTTATGAGGAAGAAAACGTCTATGACAACAACGATAACTGCTATGACAACAACGATAACTGTTGGGGCTACAACAATAACTGCTGTGGCTTCAACAATAATTGCTGCTGTTTCTTTGGTTTTCTGTGGCTATTTTTCGGAAGTTGCTTTGACAGCATAATATGCTGTTGCATATTCTAATTGGTCCGAGGCAGAAGACGGAAAATCAAGTATAAATGAAAAATGTAAAACCAATGACGACCTGTTCGCACGGTTCTGTTTGATACCGAATGGCAAAAATCAAAGTGGGCCGATGAATTTGTCTGGTTTTACATTTTTTATGATTCTTGTCTGGTAAAAATTAAAGCTTCAAAGGCATCTGATTTTTGATCCGGTTTCGCTATTCTAAATAATTTCCAGGCTCGCATCACTCGTTTTGCTTCATTGATCGGGCTGATTTACATTTTCCCGTTCCTGATTTAGTTCCGGTGCAATTTCTAATCTCCCGATTATCTCGCTGAATTTTTCCGGAAAAGCCGCTTTTATCATTCTTAAAGCAATTTTTGCATCCACACCGTATCAAAGAGCTTTCCTTTCTTCTTTCCTACCTCACGGAACCTCCCGCACTCCGTGAAACCATGTTTCCGGTGGAAACGTATGCTTCCTTCGTTGAGGGAGGAAATATTTGCAAGGATGCAGTGAAGCCCTTTTTCCCCGGCTCCGGTAAGGAGGTATCCGAGCATTGTGGCCCCGATTCCTTTTCCGGTGAACTCGGGCCTGATGAAATAGGTTATCTCGGCGGTTCCCGCCAGGGTAGGCATCGGAGATGCGGGTGGAGCATCCCGAAGCCCAGGACATTTTTGTTTTCATCCTTTGCGGCGACAGTGGGATATCCGGCTGTATTCCGGAGGAATAAGTCAAAAAATTCGTAAGGGACTTTCCTTTCGGGGTAAGCGGCAAAACTGTTTTCGATGTAGTGGTTGAAGATGTCGATTACAGCTTCCCTGTCTTCGGAGGAGATAGGAACCATGTTATATTCCATTTCATGCACCTGTTTTCCTTTTTTTGGAATTTTTGTTCAGAAGTTGTATTGAGAAATCATATTGAGAAATTATACTACAATTTTATATTGTATAGGTACTATACAATAATTGCAAATAACCCCCAAACTATTTTAATTTAGCTGCTATACAAAATCTTCCCCGGGTTTTTTAGCTCATGCCTCTTCAAAAGTTTCAGGCCTGAAACTTCCGGGGCTTCCGCTGTTCATTTCTACTGTTTCATGCAGCGGTCAAGCATCCTTTCAAAATGTTTGTGAACCCTGAGCAGCTTTTCTATATCTGCGTCGCTCATCTGCTCAAGCTCGTCCCGGATTCCGGTTTCAAGGGACTCGTGGAGGGCTTTGTGCCACTCGAAGGCTTCCTGTCCGAAACCGGTAAGTTCAAGCATGATGTTCTTTTTGTTGTCAGGAGTCCGGGCTCTTTTTACGAGCCCTTTTTTTTCGAGCTTCTGCGCCATCTGGGAGATTGCCCCCCTGGTCACTCCGAGATGGGAAGCAATGGACGTCAGGTTCTTTTCCGGGTATTTCCCGACCACCTCTATGATGTGGAACTCCGAGGGGTAGAGGAGTATGCCGTTTCCGAGATTCACGGGTTTTTTTTCGAGCATGTATGCTTTGTTCAGGATGCGGATTCCGGTCTCAAGAAGGATGGTAACCTTTTTGTCCAGGTTCAAAATCTCCACCTGCTGTTTCTTTAGCTGTAATTCCTGTGTATGCCTTTTTTTTTGGAATTGGGAGCGAATTCCTTATATTTTTTTTGATGGAATTCATCCCTGTCCTTTCTACTCTCTCACAAGATCCTTCTTCCGGGACACAGCCTTGCCTTCATATACCTGTGCTTACAGGGTGGGCCTGTCTAGGAGTTCGAAGGCTTTGTTTATAAGGTATTTTCGGTGTTTTGGATCCTTACTCCTCCAGGCCACTCTCAGCAGCCCGTAACTCATGTAGAGAGGGAGAACCTGCTTTATCTGGCGGTATTCCTCTTTGTCCAGGCTGTAGTTTCGGAGGAAACTTTTGATGTGGGGAAAAGCGGCAGAAGCAGTGCCTTTTCGTGCGAAATGGTGGAAAATTTCGGCGCTCAATATCCCGAGGTCGTGGACAAAGTATCCGTGTCCTGTGGAAAGTTCGAGATCGAGTGCATAGATTTTTCCCCTATAGAAAAGATAGTTTGCCGGGGTTGCGTCGCGGTGTATCGTACAGCCGCTGGTTCTGTCCAGGCGGGAGTCGTTTTCCCATCTCTCGAGCTTTTTTTCATATCGCTGTCTGGTAGAACCGTGCAGGGGCATATGGGACAGAGTGCTGCGGATCTTTGTAAAATCCCTCTTTTTTTCGTAATTGCTTTTCGTATCCCTATGGAGCTTGCCAAGCAGGTAAGCTATGACTTTTAACTTTTCGTCCAGGTCCTTTTCGTTTTTCAGGTACCAGGAAAAGGGCTTTCCGGGAATGTATTCCGTAACAAGCACGCAGTCGAAATGCCTGTTTGCCGCAATGGGGCAAGGGATATCTATTGTTTTTTCAAGCCTCTTGAGTTTGTGATACTCGTTCAGCATCGCTCCTTTGCAATCGTATTTTTTTATTTTTCCTGTGGGTTTCCCAAAGAATTTTGCAATAACGCTGAAGCCTTCTCCCTCAAACTCATATCTGCAGACCTTGTGGGACGCCGGCCTGACCCTGAATTCCCTTACATTGCACATGGGATTCTTTATCCTGTGTCCCTGCACCCGGACCAGCCAGTCCCTGAAAGAATCTCCAGGCTTCAATTTTCTAACGTACTCCCGTGAAACTAAAATCCCCCCGGTTTCAGAATCAGATATTGGACTCTTTCCCTGTATTTGACATCAAATATTGAAATCTTTACCTGTGCTGGAATACTCAATCTTCTCTTCCGTACCTAATTTGGGTGTCAGGGTATAAAAGCACCGGGCAGTTCCTGAACTATCCTATTCATAATCAATAAATTTTGAATTATATACAAGACCTGGATTATCCCTTAATCTCCTTATTTTGTTTAATCAGAAAAGGACTAAATCCCACTGAAACAAATTTTATTTGTGTACATCGGACATTTTGCTGTTGCATATTTACTGATCAGCATGTTTCCTGAAGTTCCGCCTTTAGTGCCCCTCATAGGAGTCGGGTTCCCGGATATACTCTGGCCTTTCTTTGTGTTTCTCGGGCTTGAAAAAGTGGAGATCAACAAAGACTCGCCTCTCCAGGAGTATATCAGGTTCGTAAGCTACCCTTACTCCCATTCGCTATTGATCTCTTTTTTAATCTCATGTATTGCAGGTTTTATCCTGGGAATTTTCATGAGCCCTCTTGCAGGAGCCATTTTTATCGTTGCATCTGTTTCGCACTGGTTCCTGGACACTGTCGTGCACCTGCAGGACCTTCCTGTGACCGGATTTAAAGGCGGCAGGAAAGTGGGATTCGGGTTATGGAAATACCCCCTCGTTGCTTTCATGTCCGAGTTTGTTTTTTATGCGCTGGTGACCATTCTGGTTATGCCTCCTGCTTACATCCCGGGTTTGCTGGCGCTGGGGGCTCTCGGGCATCTGTTTAACATCAATTCTTTTTTCGGGTTCACAAAAGACAACCCCACCAAATCCGATAAAGCCTATGCTATTTTTGCTTTAATCGGTTTTATCGGGTTCAGCCTTGTTGCAAATTACATTCTTACAGGGTAACGATTAAAATCTGCTGATAAAGGTAAAGGAATTTTCATTCGGAATTCCCCCTCCCGAAAAAGAATTATGTGCAGGATATTCGGGAAAATGATCCCAGGAAAATGATTCCAGGAAAATGATCCCAGGAAAATGATCCCAGGAAAATGATCCCAGGAAAATGATCTCGGGAAGATAGTTTACAGGGAGAAGGTCTTCAGGAAGAGTGCTCGCGGAAAGGAAAAACTATGTGAACGAAAACACCATAAATAAAATCATTTTCAGAGATCAGCGTTCGGATATCAATACAAAAATAGAGGCTCCGAAAACGAGAGGATCGGATTGAACAAACAGAATTTTATTTATATATCCATTTTTTTAGTTCTTTTAATAGCGGTATTGCTTTTTGCCTTACAGCCTGAAGACAGTCCTTCCGTACCTGAAAGTCCGGCAGGGTTTGAGACCGTGAGTGTCGATGAAGCCAGGGAAATGATCGAAAAAGGTGAGGTTTTCGTGCTTGACGTCCGCACCCCTGCAGAGTTCAAAGAATCGCATATCGAAGGGGCAACCCTGATTCCTGTTACGAATTCCGGCGGGTCAAATTTGAGTTCTGATCAGCTCCTGGAAGCCCGAATAAACGAAGTCCCAAAAGACAAAAAAATACTCGTTTACTGCAGGACAGGGCACAGAAGCACTTCCGCAAGCAATATTCTGGTAGCTGCCGGATACTCGGATGTCTATAATATGCAGGGCGGGATCACAGCCTGGACAGGCGCAGGGTATCCTGTTGTAAGCTCAGCCGGCCAGGAAACCGCCAGCTGACCTGCGGTTGAATCGCCCCGCAGATGACAAGCTCGGTTATGCCTGCTTCTTTCAGCCGGGAAAGGAGTTCTGTCTGGAAAAAGCTATTTGGGAAATTCTTTTCAATGACCGTTTCCCCTGCAAGGGGCCGGACACTGGCGTGGATATCTGCTCCGGGGGTTTCGGATATGAAGAAAGTGGCTCTTTTAATTTTTCCGGCTCTTGAATACAGCTTTCCCCCGGTACGGCATTACCGTTACGGTTGCAGGAGCGGTACTGACAATATTCTGAACAATTCTTCGAGCCTGCGGGATACGGACTCCGGGTATAATACTCTCTGTCCCCTCCTGCTTAATGCGTACTACTTCCTCAGCATATCGGCAGTACTGTTCTTACTTTCTCCATTACCTATATACCAGGTTCAAAAGTTTGAGGGGATTTTTACTGGCAGCAAGTGAGTAGTACACGCAGGGATAAGCCAGCGAGCCCAGAGTTTCAAAAATAAACCTGTTTCTTTCCGAATGCTCCATTTTTTTAATCAAATGCTTCTTTATCAAATCGTTATAAGGTTCATTTCTAATTATACTTCTTGCAGCAAAATAAGCGCTCTGGATTGCGTATCTCATCCCGAATCCCCATAAATAGTCCTGAAAACCGCCGGCTTCCCCTACGAACATTGCCCCGTTTTCGTCATGGAAATCTTTCTTTATTTCGAAATGCCCGTAGCCACCGAATTTTTTTCCGGAAGCCAGATCCCTTTTATCAAAGAAATCTGAAAAATACCCGACAGTATTCTGCAGGAATTCATCGGAACAATGGGCCAGTTTTCGATTAAAAACAGTTGCAATTGTTCCATGGCCGTTTTTGATCAAAAGGTAAGAGTAAAAGCCTGTGGCTATTTCATTTCCAAAAGCCATATGATAGCCACTCTCACAGTTCGTTTTGAACTTTATTCCTTTTACAAAAGCAGTTGCATTTTTCGGGCCTGTAGCGTTTACTTTCATGGGAACTTCCTTTTCCGGCACGGAAGCGAAGTGGATGTTTACTCCAAGTTCTTCAGCCTGCTCAAGTAAACATGTATCCAGGCAGCCTTTGCTGCTCCCTCTTCTGACCAGATAACAGCCGTTTTTCACTTTGATTGTCTTCATTTTACCGGAATAATGAATGTTTAATTCAGAAAGCGGCTCGTAATCGAAAGACAGGCCAATTCCGTATGATTCGATCTGTTTCAGGACATCAATTTTCTCTGACCAGTTCTCAATGCCCTGCCAGTCATCATTGAATCTTGTACCAACAGAATTCTTTTTTTCATAAACATTAACGCTATACCCGTTTTTGCGAAGAATTATCGCACATGCCAGCCCGCTTATCCCTCCCCCCAGGATGTTCACTTCTTTATCCATTTGAGCACCGGCATGAAGTAGAACTCATTAATATTTATACCTTCTTTTTTTAATGAGTTATTGTATCTCCCGAAAAACTTTTCTATTTTTTTCGGGCATTTGAAAGTCCCGGATTCACCTGTATACCATATAAAAAAGTTTAAGTGGATTCTTGCTGGCAGCTAACAAATGATACGCAGCAGGATATGCCAGCGAGCCCAGGGTTTCAAAAATGAACCTGTTCCTTTTCGAATGTTCCATCTTTTTTACCAAGTTTCTTTTTATCAAAGTTTCATAAGGTTCTTTGTCAATTATGCTTCTGGCGGCAAAGTTCGCACTCTGGATTGCGTATCTCATTCCGAATCCCCAGAGGTCGTCCTGAAAACCGCCGGCTTCCCCTATTAACATTGACCCGTTATCATCATACAAATTTTTCTTTATTTCGAAATGTCCGTAGCCGCCAAACTTTTTTCCGGAAGCAACTTCTCTTTTATCAATATAGTCTGAAAAATAGTTGATCGTGTTCTGCAGGAACTCTTCCGAATGGTGGAGATTTTTCCGGCCGAATACAGTTGCAATAGTTCCGCGCCCGTCTTTAATCAGGAGGTAAGAGTAAAACCCTCTGGCTATGTCATCGCCAAAAGCCATGTGATAGCTTTTTTCAATACCCGTATCGAATTTGATCCCCCTGGCGAGGAGATTTGCATTTCTGGGACCTGTCGCATTCACCTTTACAGGCATTTCCTCCCCAGGTCTGGAGTTCATGTGGATATTTACGTCCAGTTCCTCAGCCTGCTTGCGTAAGCTGATATCCAGGCAGTCTGCGCTGCTTCCCCTTCTTACCAGGTAACAGGCATTTTTTCCTTTGATAGTTTTTGCCTTGTTGGAATAATGAATAGTTAATTCGGATACCGGCTCGTAATCAAAAGACAGGTCGATCCCATACGATTGTATCTGTTTCAGGATATCGACTTTTTCAGACCAGTTTTCCAGGCCCTGCCAGTCACCATGAAACCTTCCGCCTGAATCATTCTTCTTTTCAAAAATATTAACATTATATCCGTTTTTGCGAAGAATTATCGCACATGCCAGCCCGCTTATTCCTCCTCCGAGGATATTTATTTCTTTTTCCGTATCGACACCAGCATAAAGTGGAACATGGTATTATTTATAGTTACTTTTTGGAATTTACCGACGACTAAAAGTATTTTTAACGGATAAGCTCGCTCCATCCGGACTTTACGTACGTTGCCCGCAGGAGAGCAGGAAGGATACAGTCGCAGGCAGCGCTGACAATATCTGGAACGGTCCTCCGGTTCTGGATAATGGATGCCGGGAAAATACTTCTCTGTCCCATAAAAAAAACGGCCATTAACTTGTCGAAAAAGGGCCATACGGGTTCAAAAGGCATCAGGCTGGTTCATCAGGCATTCGGCTTATACAGGAAATAATATCTTGCAGGCTGTCGGTTTTTTCCTTACGCTTAATACATGCCGTTTTCTCATCATATGACAGTATCGGCCTTATCCCGAAATTTTTCACCGAAAATATTATATCTTTTGATAAATATTTGCTAATTCGGTTGATGATATTTGCGGGGCAGGTGAGTATAAAAGTGGTTAATGAGCTTATCATAAGCTGGTCATAAGTTGGCCATAAGCTGGTCATAAGTGTTTCATACTTATACTCGTATCTGTCACTCCATTAAAGATTCAAGAAACTTAACTTACAGGAAGTTTTAAAATATCTTGTTCTGATTTTCAGAGGCGCAAAACGAAATGGAATTCTCTGTACTGGCACATGTTGATGTAATTCTCGGCTTTGCCATCCTTATCCTTACCATATTTTATAAATTTGAAGTCCCTCCGGTACTGGGTTTTCTTGTAACCGGGATGCTGATCGGCCCTCATGGGCTTGGGATTCTGGACAGCGGGCAGAACATGGAATTGAATGCCGAACTGGGCATCGTTTTCCTGCTTTTTACTATCGGAGTCGACCTTTCCTTAAAAGAGCTCTGGAAAATGAAAAAGGCTGTAATGGTAGGAGGAACTCTTCAGCTCCTTTTTACGACTACAATTGCCCTCATTGTCTGCACATGGCTTGGGTTCGGCCCGGCTACATCTATTTTTGTAGGGTTTCTGATCTCACTGAGCAGCACCGCAATAGTACTCAAAGTCCTTCAGGACAGAAACGAAGTCTATACTCCGCATGGAAAAACTTCGCTTGCAATTCTGATCTTTCAGGACCTGGCTATCGTACCTCTTATTCTGATCACTCCTGTACTTGCAGGAAGTTCCGTGAGTTTTGAAGGAGCACTTCCCAATATATTCTTCAAGGGCTCCCTGATTATTCTGGCATTTGTCCTGAGCGCCAGGTTTCTTGTCCCCTGGATATTTTACCATGTAGGTAAGACAGGCAGCAAACAGCTGTTTTTCGTAAGTGTTGTTTTCATCTGCTTGTCAGCAGCCGTCTTTACTTCAAGCATCGGGCTCTCTCTGGCCCTCGGAGCCTTTTTAGCCGGGATCGTGATCTCCGGGTCTCAATACAGCCAGCAAGCGATGGGGAATATCCTGCCTTTGAAAGACATGTTCATGAGCTTTTTTTTCGTGTCCGTGGGCATGCTTCTGGATATCGGTTACCTGTTCGATCACCTTCCGCTCCTTATTCTTGCAACGATCACTCTTATTTTCATAAAACTAATAGCAGGTGTGAGTGTAACTTTCCTTCTCGGTTCTCCTCTCCGCACGACTCTACTGACAGGGCTTGCACTGGCTCAGGTAGGTGAATTCTCTTTTGTCCTTTCCAGGCTGGGAATGGAATACTCTCTTCTGACCGAAGAAACCTATCAGGCGTTTCTGGCGGTCTCCATCCTTACTATGGGAGTTACGCCCTTTGTGATCAATGCTTCCTACAGGCCTGTCGATTTCATTGTCAGAAAGGCTTCAAGCACGGCATTTGGCATGAAACTGGTACGGGGCGTCTATTCGGAATCCCTTGAAGACGAAGAACAGGCCGAGCCTCAGATGAAAGATCACCTCATAATAGCAGGGTTTGGCTTTTCCGGAAAGACAGTCTCGAAGGCTGCAAAAGCCGCAGGCATCCCCTATATTATCCTTGAGACGAACCCCGAAACCGTGCAGCAGGAGAAAGCAAAAGGGGAAAAAATCCAGTATGGAGACGCAAGCTTCGGGGCTGTCCTCGAACATGCGGGAATCAAGACTGCCAGAGTCCTGGTAACCGGGATCTCCGATGCTTCTGCCACAAGGAAAATTGTCAAGGTTGCAAAGGAGCTTAACCCCAGCATCTGCATCATTGCAAAGGTCCACGACCTGCAGGAAATGAAGCGGCTCAACGCCCTGGGTGCGGATGAAATCATCCCTGAAGAATACGAAACATCAGTCGAGATCTTTGTCCGTCTGCTTGAAAAATATCTTGTCCCGAGGGAAGATATCGAGAAAATGGTAAATGATGTGCGGGCTCACGGTTACCGGAGACTGCGAAAACTTGTCGTTGACACCGGCATTGACAGCGGGTTCAGCATAAAGGACGGGCTTCCGGGAATCGATATTCAGGTCTTAAAAGTTGGAAGAGGCTCTGCTTTTGACGGAAAAACCCTTGCGGACCTGGAATTCAGGAAAAAACACGGAGTAACTGTGCTTTCAGTCCGCAGGTACTCGGATATGTTCTCTACTCCGGCAGGAGACTTCCTTCTTCAGGCAAACGATGCCTGTATCCTCCTGGGAAAGCCTGAGGAACTGTACAACGTAAGAAAGTTTTTTGAAAGTGTCCGGGGATAACCGGCACTTCTCCTCTTATTTTTCTTTTCTTCTCTTTTCTTTTTTACTTAATTTTTTTAATTTTCCCATCTTTTACTTTTTCAATTTTCTTAGTTTCAGCTCCCAAATTTTCTTTTCATTTTTTTCCTTTTATCCATACAAATATATCCTATCCGTCCAGATTTTTTCCCCATGCGCAGGATAATTCTCGCGTCCGCATCCCCAAGGAGAAGAGAACTGCTTAAACAGCTGATCGGCGACAATTTTGTTGTTTACCCGAGTTCTTATGAAGAACCTCCCCAGCCGGGGCTGGGCCCTGAGGAGCTGCTTTTGAAGCATTCTGTCGAGAAAGCCAGGGATGTTGCAAAACACTTCTGTTCAGGGCTTGTGATCTCTGCCGATACCTCGGTCCTCTATGAGGGGGAAGTACTGGGAAAGCCCGGCTCTCCTGAAAATGCTGAAAAAATTCTGGAAAAGCTGAGCGGAAAAAAGTTCAGGGTCATAACCGGGCTTACCGTTCTGGACCTTGACAGCGGGAAGGGAATAAGCGAATTAGAGTCAACAAACGTCTGGCTGGCTGAATTGAGCAAAGACCAGATTTCGGCTTACGTCAGGACGGGGGAGCCTCTGGATAAAGCCGGGGCTTTTGCAGCTCAGGGAAAAGGGGCTGTGCTGGTTGAAAAAGTAGAGGGGGATTTTTTTAATGCTGTCGGGCTCCCTCTTTTTCGGCTGGGGAAAATCCTGGAAAGGCTTGGGGTTTCGGTGTTTGATGAAGGCTTTTCCTGATTCTTCTTTTCCACCCGGAAACTTCAGGCTTTTTTATTCAGGAGGGTTTGCCAGTCATTGCAAAAGTAATAAAGCAATTGGAAGTAATAGTAGCAGATAAGGCTAATAGCGGATAGGGCTAATTTACCTAGAACTTAATAACCAGAGGTGTTCCGAATGCTGCAAGTCTACAATACCCTGACAAGAGAAAAAGAGGTCTTCAAACCTGTAAAGGAAGGCGAGGTTTCGATTTATGCCTGCGGGCCTACGGTCTACAGCATGCCCCACATAGGAAACTATCGGACCTTTCTGATGACGGACAATATAGTGCGGACCCTCGAGTACCTCGGGTACAGGGTAAAACTGGTAATGAACATTACGGACATCGATGACAAAACTATCAGGGACTCAAAAGCAGCCGGGATGTCTCTTAAAGACTTTACGGACAAATACACGGCCGAATTCTTCAAAGGCCTTGATATGCTGAACATAAAGCGGGCTTTTGCGTATCCCAGGGCTACGGAAAACGTTGACGGCATGATCGAACTTGCATGGGAACTGATCGAAAAGGGGCTGGCTTACGAAAAAGACGGTTCGGTCTATTACAGGATTTCCGGATTTCCGGAATACGGCAAGCTTTCCAAACTCAATTTTGACAACATCCTTATCGGCGCATCTGTAGATGTGGATGAGTATGATAAGGACAACCCGAGAGACTTTGCCCTCCTGAAAACTTCAACGCCTGAGGAAATCGAAAGGGGGATCTATTATGACAGCCCCTGGGGGAAAATCCGTCCTGGCTGGCATATCGAGTGCTCGGTAATGGCAATGAACAGTTTCGGGCCGACCCTGGACATCCATACCGGAGGTGTGGACCTGATCTTCCCGCACCACGAAAACGAGATTGCCCAATCCGAAGGTGCGACCGGAAAACCCTTCGTATGCACCTGGATTCATGGGGAGCACCTGATAGTTGAAGGGGAAAAGATGAGCAAGTCCAAGGGAAACGTTTTCACCCTGCCAGAGATCGTTGAGAAATATGGGGGCGAGGTTGTACGTTTCATGTTCCTGTCAGTGCACTACCGGAAAAAGCTGGACTATTCCGAAGCCTTTGCAGAAAACGCAAAAAACAATTACCTGCGGCTTAAAGAGACGCTCGATAACCTTGAATTTGCCCTGAAGGGGGCAGATGATGAAACATACCCCGGAGACCTGGAAATCCTTGAAACCCTTCCTGAACTTGAGACCCATTTCAGGCAGGCGCTTGAAGATGATTTGAATACCCCCAAAGCCCTGACCGTCTTCAGGGAACTTTCGCGTACAGCCAACTTATACCTTGAAGCCGGAAAAAACAGGGAAGTCCTGGAAAAAGTGCATGTCCTTTACAGGCAGTTTTCGGATATCCTGGGCCTTTTTGCACAGGCAGGCAAAGAAGAAATCCCGGAAGAAGTCGTCAGGCTTGTAGGGGAACGTGAGGCTGCCCGGAAAAAGAAAGACTGGGAAACTTCCGATGCAATAAGGGAGAAAATAAAGGCACTTGGTTATACCATACAGGACAAAAAAGAAGGGCCGAATGTAAAGAAAGCCGAAGAGAGTTGAAAATTTACTTTCCTGCCCCAGCTACGGGAAAATCAAATCCGAATTTCTTCTTTTTCGCCTGTTTTTTTGCCGGCAGGGGTCTGCAGCGGGGAGCGCTGGAGGGAGGAATATAATTCATTCAAGCTCTGCAGGATCTTGAACCCTTTTTCCGTAATCATATAGTCCCCTCTTTCGTGCTGCTGCAGGATAAGCCCGCTGTCCATAAGCTTCTGCAGATGGAAGAGCAGGTTTCCGCCTCTGAGACCTGTTATTTCGGAAAAGCCTGAGAAACTTTTCGTCTCAAAAGCCACACCTCTCAGGATTTCCAGGCGCTGGGGGTTGGATACCGGTTCGAGGATTTCTCTCATAAGTATGCCGGGTTCAAGGGCTGAAATATCAGGTTTCTTTTCCTGGTTGACGGCATAAATCCTCATCGAACGCATAAGGTTGACCTGTTTTGTGAAAAGGCTGGAAACCTCGGAAAAGCATTGCTCACACTTACTATAAGGGGCTCCACATCTCATTTCCTGGAGTTTTTCCCTGTTCCCTGAAACGAGGACCTCATCTACCCTTCCCTGTTTTACAAGCTCTGCATTCCTCTGAAGAAGGGCTGAAAAGGCAGACCTGCAGTTCTCTTTTTCAGGGCATTTCTTCACCATATTTTTTTCAAGCCCTGTTTCGATATCCTCATAAAGGTGGGAGAGAATCGCATTTGAGTATTCCTGCCTTGAACATTCCAGAGCCGTTTCAAAGCGCAGCCTGTTTGAGCATTCCATTACTTTCTTGATATCGCTGTGCATATCGCAAAGCTTTTCCCTGATAGCCTTTATTTCCGCCATTTCCGGGTCTTCCGGAGCTGCAGGGCTTTCAGGGATGTTTTCTTTTTTCCTGTCGCTATCTTTCATATTTTTTACATCTCCCGGCTTTCCTTAAAAAGTTTCTGTTACAACCTTAAAGGTCATTGGGGTATATGAATTCTTTCGAGGTACTGGAATGCATTTAGTATATTTTGATGCCGATTAAGTATAAATCAATAACTTACAGATAACTAATGGCATAAAGGCCAGTACTTGAAGGCGGAGGTGAGAAAAATATGGTAAAGTGCGGTATTTGCGGAGGGGAAGCCCCGAAACAGCCCTGCATAACCGAAGAAGGGACCTGTAACCTTTGCGGTAAAAAGGTTGTTCTTGCAGAAGAGAAGGAAAAGAAGTAACACTGAAAGATGAATGGCAAGACAGCCATTTAGCTGACGACACACCACCCGAAAAGAGGTTTTCAGCATTAATTTCCCTCCTATAAAGGGGGATTACTGCTCTCTCTTTTTTGAAAACTGAAAATCCATATTGCAAAAAATCTATGCTGCAAAAAATCTATGCTGCAAAGTTTCCCTGTTTTTAGTTGTTTTTTCCTCTATTTTCTATTTTTAATTTTTCTCCTTAATTTTCTATTTTTAATTTTTCTCCTTAATTTTCTATTTTTAATTTTTCCCCTTAATTTTCTATTTTTAGAGTCAAATCCCCGGATTTTTCCTCTCTTTTTCCTCTCTCAGCTTGGGAAATTAACTGTGGAAGCCAGCAACATCTGAAATATGTCAACAATTATTTATCCAATTATATACTATTTTATATAATCTTATCTCGCTTTTTCTGGGCCGTATCCTTTTTTCTTTCATACGTCCCTTTATCGTCTACAGGGGGTGGGAATGCATGGGCTTTAAAGACCTGATTACTAAAGATGCGAGCACAAATAACGACGGAAATGAAAAGTCCGGCAAGGAAGCTGTAAAAATAGGCCCGGTTTTAGCCGAACTGGGGCATGCCCCAGGCACGATAAAAATGACGCTCGTATCTCCGAAAGCCGTGGAAGAGAAGTCCATAGATTCGATCAACAGTGCAATGCTTCTTATCAAGGAACTCTCAAAAAAGGTCGGGGATACTGTGGAGGAAATACCTGCTGAGTGCCGTCCTTCTCAGGTACACCTGACTTTTAACATTCGCCTGACTACGGATGGAAGGGCAGTCATTACCAAATCCGAAAAGGAAACAAACCTGAAAGTAACACTGATGTGGAAGCCTGACGGAAAGGATAGCGAAGAAGCTATAGAATAGGGCAGGGAACAATATATGGAGGGAGGTGAGGGAAAACGAAAGCTATACTCCTGAAAGCCCGGCCATAAGAGCTAAAAATAGGTTATGCTCAGCCTTCCTGATAAAATCGGCTATTTCAACCATCCTTATAAGATCACTCATCTCCAGTTTTCCCGGTAGCTGTCTTTCAAGCGAATCCATTTACTCAAAAATAAAGGACTCTTGAAGGAAAAAATAAGTACAAGCCGTGCAAAGTAATTCACTATATGAAATCCAAGCTTCTTACCCTTATCCTTGTCCTTTCGCTTGTTGCGAATGCTTACTTTGTTTTCTTCTCTCAGACTCCGGTTGAGGGGGAGCAGGTCAAGACAATGCAGGAACGTATAAATTCCCTTGAAAAGGAAAATGAAAGACTTGAAACGCAGGTAACTCAGAATAACCAGTCTCTCCAGTCCTATGCTTCCCAGCTGGACTTCTACCGTGAGAGAGTCTTCGAACTCGAAAATAATCTCCAGGCATGCCCTGCAGGTATGGAAGGCTTTGCCACTCTGCAGGCTCCTGCCGTCTTCCAGAACGTTGAACTGGAAAAGTCAGGTCCTTTTATCCGGGAGGTGGTTTCCGAAGAGGGCACCCTTCTCAATATCTCGGCTGAAACCAGGTCCGGAAAAGGTCGGGTGCTTGTCCAGACCACTCCTCTTATGGGCGTGATTTTTCAGGACGCTGCAAATACTGCAGTTTTCGTGGCCCAGCAGGAGACCGGGGTTTCTCTCTCAGGCAGTGACGTTATTTTCAGCATCACCTCCGATCAGGAGATCCCGGGTGTTGACGGTTCAAGTGCAGGAGCTCTCATGACCCTTCTTACTATTTCCGCTATCAACGGCACTGAACTTAATGACAGCATCACTCTTACCGGCACCATTGACGATGAAGGGAATGTCGGGGAAATAGGCGGGGTCTTCGAAAAAGCTACGGCGGCAGAAGCCGGGGGAAAAACTCTCTTCCTTCTGCCCAGAGAAAACAGTAAGCTTGTCACTTACAAACTTGTAACCAGAAAAATCGGAGGAATTGATGTCGTCCAGAGAGTTCCGGAAACTGTGGACGCAGAAGAATATATCGAGAAGAACATCGGGATAAACGTTGAGTACGTGGACACTATTGAGGACGTGCTGGAGTATGAAGGGCTTCAACTCAAATGAAATGTAAAATCAATAAGATGTAAACTCATAGGACATAAAATATATCAGATATAAAATCGATGTCGTCATACGGTTTTGTTTCTAAAAAAGTTAGGGAAAGGGATTTTTTTCTCCCTTATTTTTTCCCCTTTCATTTTGCCTTTGGCGGTTGGAATTCACGGGCCATTTTACAAATCAGACCGGAAAATCTTCTATTTTCTCTAAAAAGTAGACTTCCGGTTTGCCAATTACCCCTGCTTTTTGCATTGTCTCTTTCAGATCTTCGGATTCTATGAATTCAGTTGCATTTTCTTTTTTATCCCACTCAAAAAGAATAAACAGATCGTTTGTTTCGTCTGAACTGCAGAAGAGCTGTCCGCCTTTGCACCCTGCTTTTCCTCTTGTAGTTCCGTGTTCGTCAAAAAAGGGTTTCCATTCGGAATAGTCCTCTACTTTGTGCCTTATAACTACATACACCATAGCAGTTTCCCCTCTTTTTAATAGGGGCGCTTTTATAAAAAAGCTTGCTGAATTCTTGTCAGGGCACCGAGTAATTAATGAGCCGGATCCTGCCATATTTTATATTCTTTGATAGTCATAATTTTTATATCTAAACCTTTATCTCCTATTTTTGAATCACAAAGGTGACCAGAGTGTTTGAAAAATTGATCCCAAAACAGAGGAGGATGTCCACCAGGGTAGGAGGGTTGCTTACTCTTGTGGGAGAAGCGATGTTTCTGTTTTCAATCCTCAATTTCCTGATGATTTCCCGGCTTCAGTATTACAGTGAAGGAGACTCGTATATCAGGACTGTTTTCCCTCATTATTTGCTCTTTCTTACGGGATTGAGTATCATAGGCTTTGTTGCGATGTTGCTTGTGTACATTTATGTCCTGCCGAGCAAACAGCGTTTTTCCCAGGAACAGGCTGTTAAGGACAACCGAAGCCCCATGTATGACAGGATCCTTGAGGTGCAGGACGAGCTTGCCGAGATGCAGGAGATGATGAAAGAGCTCTCGGAAAAGGTCGAAAAACTTTCGGAAAAAGAGTTGAGATGAAGACATAAAAGTTAGTGATAAGGTCCCTGACATTTCTTTCTCATGAGAGACGAAACAAGGGGAGGCTTCTACTTTGTGCCTGATAGCAGTATATACCATTGTAAAGGATCTCAAGTTCGATTTTTAAATCCCTTCTCTAATTTCAGTAACTCGGATTAATATGTCTTTTTTATAAAACCATGAGTATTTTTTATATAATGAGCTATCCACTGTTGCCTCTCCATCTACAGAAGGACGAACTGTAATTTCTATCAGGCATTACCTTCGTGTTGTGGTTCAGCAGGGAGAGCAGGATGAAAGAATTCTGTCGCGGGTAATTGCCACGAGTTTCCAAAAAAGTTAGATCAAGGTGTCCAGGTATCTGACGAGAGCTTCGCATAATCGTTGTGCAGACCACGTGGGAGAAATAATTTCGTATATCAAGGGGAATTGCATCGTTAAAGAAAGAGTTTTTGATTCGTTGCAGATTAAAGATATCGCGGTAGTGGATATGCCTGTGGACGCAGATGCGGCAGCCAAAAGACTGGCCAAAGCCATCACCTTCCCTACCACCTCCAATCAGGATCGCAGCGATTTTGATGAGAAAGCCTTCAATGATTTTCATCAATACCTTGTGGACACCTTACCCGCTTATTCACAAAACCCTGAAATGGGAGATCCTCGGTGATCCCCGCAAGTTCAGCCTGCTCTACACCTGGAGCGGCAAGAATCTGTCTCTGCCACCGATCGTGCTGATGGGCCACCAGGTGTAGTACCGGTGGTTCCGGGCACGGAACAGCAGTGGGAGCACGGCGCCTTCTCGGGAGATATTGCCGATGGCTACATATGGGTCGTGGCTAAGATCATGATCCTTGCCATCCCGGAAGCCGTCGAGATGCACCTTAAACAGGGATTTCAGCCAACCCGCACCATCTATCTGGTCTTCGGACAGGACGAGGAGGTGATGGGCCCTGAAGGCTTGAAGCAGATTGTGAAAGAGCTGAAATTTCGAGGTATCAATGAGGTCGCACTGGTTCTGGATGAGGGCCTGCCACTGACCACCGGCCTGTTCCCCGGTATCACCGCTCCAATTGCCCTGATTGGCACAGCGGAAAAGGGTTACACCACCATGCAGTTGAAGGTAGCGGGCTCCTGCGGGCACTCCGCCATGCCGCCAAATAACTCCAACATCAGCATACTGGCCCAGGCTATCACCAAACTCGAGGCCACCCCATTCCCTTGCCGGATCACACAGCCCGTGCGGGACCAGATGCGTTTCTTGGGACCGGAACTCCCAGAGAAGTCCCACGAGATTCTGGAAGATATTGCTTTTGGCAACGGGACTGAAATGGCAGAGACTACAGAACAAGAACGTGCCCTGGAGTATACGGAAAACCTCACAGTGGGGTGGCAAGCCCGAAACACTAGCGAGGATCAGTTCATCAAATACATGCTCACCAGCTCTCAAACCACTGCGATGCTTCACACCATCACAGCGGTCACGATGGTCAACGGCGGCGTCAAGGAAAACGTTATGCTGCCAATTGCCACTGTGGTTGTGAATTTCCGGATTTTGCAGGGCGAAACCGTGCTCTTTGTTATTCTCTCCATTGTCTCCTGATCTTTCTCAGTTACCTGATTTTTTTCAAGAATCGCGCTTTTGTATCACAATATTCCACTCCTGCCTATTGAATACGATTCGCCAGCGTCCGACCATTTAAATATCGTGAACTACATATTGCTGCGGGTCTGAAGAGTTATGCTCTCTTCCCAAGATCAGCTCTCCTTTCAGAAAAAAATAATTTTTTCAAATCCTTAAAAATGATTTTTCCACCACTATGGCCCCTGAAATCACTCCAATCCTTGAAGAACCTGCCCTTATCGTCAGGAACACGGAAACTGCCCTTGTAATTGCCGACATCCACCTCGGGATCGAGTGGGATCTCTACAAGAGCGGGATCAATTTGCCTAGCCGGATCAAAGACAGGCTTGACCGGGTTCTCGGATATCTGCAAACGTGTTCCACTGACCGTATAGTGCTCCTTGGGGATGTGAAGCACAATGTCCCTCAGGTTTCCTGGCAGGAGAAGGATGAGATTCCCCTCTTTCTTGAAACACTTGCAGAACACGCACATGTGGATATTTTCCCTGGCAACCACGATGGAGGGATTGAGTTTCTTTTCAGCGGGCAAAAGGATATAAAAGTCCATTCTGCAAGAGGTGCTGTCCTTGACGGAATTGGATATTTCCATGGACATACCTGGCCTGCCCCTGAACTTCTTGCTGCATCCCGCGTAATTACTGCCCATAACCATCCCACAGTCCGTTTTACCGATACCTTCGGGTATTCCATAGTTGAACCTGCCTGGATCAGGACCCGATTCAATGTCGAAACCCTTAAGGCTCGTTTCGGAAACCTTGATTTTGAGAATGAGAAAGACTGGGCAGACCCTGAAGTCTTTATCATGCCAGCTTTTAACGAACTCTGCGGAGGCGTCCCCTTTAATGAGTCAACACAGGAAGACCTCCTGGGTCCGGTTTTTTCTTCAGGGGGGATTGAGCTTGATAATGCCGAAGTGTACCTCCTGGACGGGACAAGGCTCGGGCTGATCAAGAATATTCGAAAACTACAGCATACAAGGATCAGAAGCAGGGCTGGAAGTAGAAAACGTCCTTCTGGAAGTCCTCTGTGAACTGACCGGGCATGCAACTTTTGATGCAAAAATAGTTTTTTCGCTTGGATTTTGTAACATGCCCTGGTTTGCACGGAAAATAGATACATTTTCGTTTGGACTTCCAAACTTCCAACCAAAAAAGACACGTTATTCAATTTTTATGTCCTGGCTTCTCTTTTGGAACCATTTAGCAGTAACATTTTTCTTTAGTATACAACTATCTTTATGAAATTGACAATTACCCTCAGACAATTAAACTGGAATTCCAAAATTGTTTTGTGACCGGAGAAGAGTGGAATGGGAGGAAACTTGAGATCGTCTGGGATTGAAGTTATCGGAAATGTGCCCTGGGGGACACACTTCTGCCAGTTCTACCAGACAAAAGAAGATTTGACGGACATACTTATCCCCTATTTCAAATCAGGGCTGGAAAATAACGAATTTTGCTTCTGGGTCATGTCGCAACCTCTGGAAGTAGAGGAGGCAAAAGAAGCCCTGAGGACAGCCATTCCTGATATTGATGCCTACCTGGCTAAAGGGCAGATCGAAATTGTTCCCCATACTCAGGGATATGTAAATGAGGGGATTTTCGATTCCGAGCAGGTCATAAGCGGGTGGGTAGAAAAGTTAGATCAGGTCCTATCAAGGGGCTACGAAGGGCTCAGGGTGGCAGGGGCTACTTCCTGGCTGAAAAAAGAGAACTGGAACGATTTTGTAGCTTATGAGAAAAAAGCGGATTCCAGCATCAGGAAACGACCAATAATATCTCTGTGCCCGTATTTCCTCGAGATGTGCAGTGCAGCCGATATTATTGACGTGACCTTCAATCACCAATTTGCCTTGATCAAAAGGGAAGGTAAATGGGAACGGATGGATAATTCCGGATGGGAAAATCTCTCCGGGAAAAAACAGGCAGAAGAGGCTATGCTCTCAAGTGAGCCGCGCCCCGGGATGAATCTGGAGAACATTTTTTCTCCTTCCCAGGAGATGGCTAACCTTGAGCTTGCTGAGATTATTGATACCGGGGCAGTTCAGTCCCTGATGAACGATTTCTATGAGTTTTCACACGTTACCATAGGCCTGGTCGATCTCAAAGGCAATGTTCTTGTATGGGTCGGATGGCAGGATATCTGCACCAGATTCCACAGGGTCCATCCCGAAGCCTGTAAGCACTGCATAGAGAGTGACACAAAGCTATCCGCAGGTGTTGCTCCTGGAAAGTTTAAACTATACCGGTGCAAGAATAATATGTGGGACGTAGCGACGCCCATCGTGGTTGGAGGGCAGCATGTAGGCAATATCTTCTCCGGACAGTTCTTTTTTGAGGACGAGCCTCTGGACTATGAGCTTTTCCGGGCTCAGGCCAGGAAATACGGTTTCAATGAGGAAGAATACATAGCAGCGCTTGAAAAAGTTCCGCGCTTGAGCAGGGAGTATGTGGACACGGTCATGTCCTTCTTCATGAAATTTGCCCACATGATCTCACAGCTAAGCTACATCAATGTCAGGCTTGCCCAGTCACTGACGGAACGTGAGGCGCTTGTGGACGCACTGAGGAAGAGCGAGAAGTGTGAGCGAGCTCGCTCGGATGAAATGGCAGTATTACTGGATGCGGTGCCCACAGCCGTGTGGATCGCTCACGATCCTCGGGCGCTTCACATAACCGGTAACCGGCTTTCATACGAATGGCTTCGCATTCCTCCAGGTTCAAACGCATCCAAATCCTCTCCTCCGGAAGAGAGGCCCGAGACCTTCAAGGTATTCAGGGACGGAGTGGAGCTCTCGTCTGTAGATCTGCCGTTGCATGTCTCGGCTGCCGGTACAGAGTTACTTGATTACGAGTTCGACTTTGTCTATCCTGACGGCGTGATGCGGCACGTGCTGGGTAACGCCAGGCCCCTGCATGATGAAACAGGTAACCCTCGAGGTTCCGTTGCTGCATTCATAGACATCACCGAGCGCAAACGGGCCGAGGAGGCCCTTCAAAAAGCATACGACAATCTGGAAGAAAAAGTTAAAGAACGCACGGCTGAACTTGAAGAAGCTTATAAGGCCCTGGTGGAAAATGAGAGAAGACTCTCTGAAGCCCAAAAAATGGCTCATATTGGAATCTGGGATTGGGATCTTGTAACCGATGAAATGTACTGGTCTGATGAAGCTTTTCGTATTGCTGGGGGTAGTCCCCGGAAATTTGGCTGGCCATACACTGACATTTTAAATCTCATACACCCCGACGACCGGGAATATGTGAACGATACCGTTAAAAGGGCTTTAAACGGAATGCCCTTTGGCATTGATCTCAGGATTATTCTGGCCGATGGAGAAAACCGCGTAGTTCATGTGCAGGGAGAAACCGTCTTTGATGAGAAAAATAACCCTCTCCGAATGAGAGGGACAGTCCAGGATATTACAGAAAGTAAAAGGACAGAAGAAAAAATTAAGATCCTGGCAGATGCCGTGGAATCCTCGGACGATGCTATCATAACCGAATCTCTTGACGGGGTCATTACCAGCTGGAATAAAGGGGCAGAGCAGATTTATGGGTACTCGGCCGAAGAAATTCTCGGGAAAAATGCGTCAATACTTGAGCCTTTTCATCTTAAAGGGGATATGAAACAGTTAACTGAAAAGCTTAAACGGAAAGAAAAGATCCAGCGTCACAGAACTTTAGGGCTAAAAAAGGATGGTACCATAATAAGTGTTTCAATAACTCTCTCTCCTATTTTTGATGCCTCAGGAGAGCCTGTAGCCATCTCAGCTATTGCCAGAGATATTACCGAGCGTATCAGGGCAGAAGAAGCCTTGGCAAAAACTGAGGAGGCCAGGAAAAAAGAGATCCACCACAGGATCAAGAACAACCTGCAGGTAATCTCTTCTCTGCTGGACCTCCAGGCTGAAAAGTTCCTGGATGAAGAGGTACTTGAAGCTTTCAGGGAAAGCCAGAGCCGGGTACTCTCGATGTCCCTTATCCATGAGGAACTCTATAAAGGTGGAGGAACCGACACCCTGGACTTTTCGGCATATCTTCAAAAGTTAGCTGAAAATCTTCTCCAGACCTACAGCCTTTGCAGTAAAAATGTTCACCTGCATATGGACCTGGAAGAAAATTCCTTCTTCAATATGGACATTGCTGTCCCGTTAGGAATTATTGTTAACGAACTCGTTTCGAATTCTCTTAAACATGCTTTTACTGAAAAAGAAGGAGATATTCGAATCCGGCTTTGCAGGGAAGAACCGGATCGCGAAATAAACAAATCCCTTTTCAGCCTGACAATTTCAGATAACGGAAAAGGAATTCCTGAAAACTTAGAATTAGAAACTGTTGAATCCCTTGGCCTGCAGTTAGTAAATATCCTTGTTGATCAACTGGATGGAAATATTGACCTTAAACGTGATCAGGGGACGAAATTTTTAATCGAATTCAGGGTGACGGAAAGATCCTAAATCCTGTGAAAAAATCCAGTACAAAGATCCTGTGGAAAATCCTGTGAAAATCCTGTGAAATTCCTTACGAAAAGCCCCTGTAGAAAAAATCCTGTGAATTGATAAGCATAGAGTATTTCTGCAGCAATCTGTGGGAGCGATTTTTCTCCTGAAACATGCCATTTTCATTAATATGTCTGCTCCTTTTCTCAACGTTTATATAAAATGCATGGCTGTATGGAAAAAAATAAATGTCAGGAATTCGGCTAATAAACGGTCATTATTCCTGATAATTCAAATTTCAACATTCAGCCGTAGAAGGGATACAGAACTCACAGGACCCGGATAATCTCTTTCAAATTCTCTTCTGCTGTGGGTCCGGCTGATTTATTGATTATTGATTTATTTATGGTTAAATTGCTGAGCGATTTACTGATTGCTTACTGATTAACTATTGATCGGGATAAATCGATTTTCGGATCGATTCCGCTCAGTTTAGCGGTTAGTTACTGGTCAATTTACTTGTTTATTTATTTGTATCACCTGAAAAGGATGTACTGATTCAATGACTATGGAAATTAACAACACGGACCCGTCTGAAAATATGCCTCTGCCTGATGATGTTGATTTATCGGGCTCCAGGGCTTTTGACGACTCAAAACTTGCAAAATTAAACGGTATCATAAGCCAGGGGCTTAATCCCTATCCCTACAGGTTCGAAAAGAACGGGGATATCTGCGAGATCCTGGTAAAATTCGAGGACTTTGAAAAGAACGAGGGCTTATCTGTCCGGACTGCAGGCAGGCTCTACAATATCAGAAAGCACGGTAAAATGATATTTGCCGATCTCGGGGACCAGACCGGCAGAATTCAGGTCCTTGTCAGGAAAGGAAACCTCCCTGACGAGGAATTCGAGACTTTCAAGAACCTTGTGGACTCCGGAGACATTATAGGTATTCAGGGTGAACTTTTCAGGACAAAAAGAGGGGAAAACTCGATCAGTGTAACCGAGTTCTCTCTGCTCTCAAAATCCCTCTGCGCCCTTCCGGAAAAATTCCACGGCTTAAAAGATGTTGAAACAAGGTACAGGAAGAGATACCTTGACCTCATAGTCAATGCCGAAAAGCGGGAGATTTTCGTAATGAGGAGCAAGCTCATCTCGGAAATCCGCAGGTTCCTTGCTGACAGGGAATTTCTGGAGTTTGAAACCCCTATCCTCCAGAACGTGTACGGAGGAGCAAATGCAAGGCCTTTCACGACTTTCCACAACTGCCTCGGACAGAACCTTTTCCTGAGGATAGCCCCCGAACTTTACCTCAAGAGACTTGTCGTCGGCGGCTACGAGAAGGTCTTTGAAATTTCCAAAAACTTCCGAAACGAAGACATCGACACGACCCACAACCCCGAGTTCACAATGATCGAGGTCTACGAGGCTTACAGGGATTATAACGACATGATGGACTTAACCGAAGCCCTGATCTCGGAACTCGTGTTCAGGCTGACAGGCGGCTACGAAGTCAAAATGGGAGAAAACACGATCAACCTCCGCTCCCCCTGGAAGAGGATTTCCATGGAAGACGCCTTAAAAGAGTATGCGGGTCTTGACGTTTTTTCCCACTCGCTTGAAGAACTGAAGCAAATCGCAATCCAGAACAGGATCGAAGATTACGAAAAGGCAAAGAGTCACGGAGAGTTCCTTGCCCTGCTTTTTGAAGGCCTTGTAGAAGACAAGCTGATAAACCCGACTTTCATTTACGATTTCCCGGTTGAAAACTCCCCTCTCGCTAAAAACCACAGGGAAAAAGAAAGTTTTGTCGAGCGTTTCGAACTCTTCCTCAACGGCTGGGAACTGGCAAACGGCTATTCCGAATTAAACGATCCCCTCGAGCAGGAAAAGAGGTTCGAGGACCAGGACAAGAAAAGAAAGCTCGGAGACCTTGAAGCCCAGACCGTCGATTACGACTTCATAAATGCCCTCGGATACGGCCTGCCCCCAACAGGCGGCATGGGACTCGGAATCGACCGCCTTACAATGATTCTTGCGGGTCTCGAGTCCATCAAGGAAGTAATTCTTTTCCCGCAGATGAAAAGGGAAGACTGAACCAGAAGGAAGATTGAACCCCAAGGAATGCTGAACCCTAAGGAATACTAAAACTCACATAAGTTTAGCAGGCCTTGTCGGGGAATTTAATTTTTCCCTGTTTTTTTCCATATTTTATTTTTATTTTTTTGTTTTTTTCATGTTTTCATTTTTATTCTTTCAATTTTGAGCGTTATTTGAAGAATTTCATGTTTGTTTTTTGAAAAAAGGGAATTTATAAGTAAGCAATATGCAAATTAATGTGTGCTAATTTATATATCTGCCTCCATAAATTGAATTGCTTCAGCTCTATATAGACTGCTGCTGGGGGTAGAACTCTTTAGAAAGGGAATAAATCGTGGGGGACATCATGGGGGGACAGACTTTTTCTCCGGGTACCGTTGCTGAGGTCATCTACCAGGGAGGCGATATCATCACTATGAACTGCACAGCGCCGACGGCTGAAGCACTGGCCGTGAAGGATGGCAGAATACTCGCAGTAGGCAGCAGGGAGGAGGTGCTGAAGACACAGGACAGCACCACCAGAATCGTTGATCTCGGCGGCAGGGCGCTTTTGCCTGGCTTCCTTGATGCACACAGTCATTTCAATAATGCATTGCAGATTGTCAGCTGGGCCAATGTTTCACCTCCGCCCGTAGGGCCGGTCACGGACATCCCGGGCTTGATTGCCACTGTCAAGGCACACACTGACAGGATGAAGCCCGAGAAAGGTGAATGGATCATTGCCTATGGCTACGATGCGAACGAGCTACATGAAAAACGTGATGTCACTATCAGCGACCTTGATCCGACATTTCCGGATAACCCTGTCATGCTGATTCACGTATCAAACCATGGGGCGGTGCTGAATTCCGCTGGTCTCGCCAAGGCGGATGTGACGGAGAAGACAGAGACGCCCGATGGCGGCATTATTGCACGTCTTCCAGGTAGTAATAGACCCGCCGGCCTCCTGATGGAAACTGCATTTCTTCCTATTTTTGCCGATATGCCTCAGCCCGCAGAGGGGGAAAAATTCGCGAGCTTTAAGCAGGCGCAGTTGGAGTACGCCCGCAACGGTTACACCACGATTCAGGAAGGTGCGACGAACTATGCTGATTTCGTCACGATCAGAAAAGCAGCGGAGAAAAACCTCCTTTTCCTCGACCTCGTCGTGCTCCCCATGGTCACCGACCTGAGGCAGTTCAGCGGAGAGAACCTTACCGACCCTGCGTATCGCCATCGTCTTAAGCTAGGGGGTGTGAAGCTGTTTGGTGATGGTTCTCCCCAGGGTAAGACGGCCTACTGGTCAAAACCCCTTCTCACACGCGGGCCTGGAGGTGAACTTGCCTGGTGCGGTGAGCCAACTTTTCCGTATGAGACTTTTGCCAAAATGGTGGCAGCTGTCTATGCAACCGGTGCACGCATTTACTGCCACTGTAATGGCGATGGGGCCATTGAAAACCTTATCAAGGCATTTGATGAAATCGGCGTGAAAGCGGATCAGGACCGTCGTGATGTAGTGGTTCATTCGCAATTCGTTCGGGATGACCAGCTAGATCGTTATGTGGAATTTGGGCTTACTCCTTCGTTTTTTACTAATCATGTCTTCTTCTGGGGTGACATCCATGTGCAGAACACCGGTGAAGAGCGAGCTTCCTTCATCAGCCCGATGGCGGCGTCAAAAGCCAGAGGTATTCGTTTCAGCAACCACACGGATTTCTCCGTCACACCGCTCGATCCGTTCATGACCATCTGGACAGCTATTACCCGTCAAACCAGGAGTGGTCGGGTGCTGGGTCCTGACCAGTGCGTGGACGTTTTGACCGCACTCAAGGCCCTCACACTCGATGCGGCCTGGCAATACAGGGAGGAGAAAACCAAAGGTTCGCTTGAAGTTTGCAAGCTGGCCGACCTCGTAATCATTGACAAGAATCCCTTGAAGGTGAAACCTGATGATGTACGCAACCTCAAAGTGATGGAGACAATCAAAGAAGGTCGAAGTGTTTATCGTCGTGAAGAGCAGTAGATGAAGAGCAGTAGACTGCCAAAGAAGGTGGGTCCGGCAATCGGAAGAAGAGAACTTTACGGTGTTCATGAAGATATAACGAAGATATAAAATCTACAAGAACACGCTTGAGAAAGCCTTGAAACTCCAGTCCGATTCAAACAAATGAATTTGTTCGGACGCAATAGGCGGACTGGATATTTCAGGATCGTTTCCGGTTTCGGATATGTGAATTGGGTGTGTAATGTTTAATGTTCTTAACATACCGGTTTTATAGGGTGTGAACATTCTCTGTAATGGGGATAGTTCGGATATCTTTCCTGATATTTTTTAATTCTTTTCTTGATCTCATTTCATTGAACTATCTTACACACAAGCATTTATAACAAGCATTTATATCATCATTAACTACACAGCAACTAAATCATTCGAACTAAAATTTACTATCCAATACGTTTATCCAATACATTCTAAAAAAAACCAATTTCAGGAAAAATGACCTTCAATAACGACTTCAACTCTTTTCACCCGAAAATTCAGGAAGCTCTCATAACCCTGGGCTTTACCCGCCCCACCGAGCCGCAGGAAAGGGCATTTCCTCACATCCTGGACGGAAAGCACACCCTTCTGATTGCACCCACGGGCTCGGGAAAGACCGAGTCGGCTGTACTGCCGGTCTTTAATGCTATCCTCAGGAAAAAGCCGGAGAAGCGGAGCGGGATTTCTGCCCTTTACATCACTCCCCTGCGGGCGCTCAACAGGGATATGCTCTCAAGAATAGAGGTTATGGGGAAGCTGCTGGACATAAAAGTGCAGGTCAGACACGGGGATACTCCCCAGAGCGAAAGGCAGCGCCAGTCCCGAAACCCTCCGGATTTGCTGATAACGACCCCCGAGACCCTGCAGGCGATGTTTTCCGGCTCTCGCTTACGGAAGAACCTGGAGACTGTGACCCATGTAGTCGTGGACGAAATCCATGAACTTGCGGGCTCAAAGCGGGGAACCCAGCTGGCTGTGGGGCTTGAGCGGCTTGTGGAAATCTCAGGGGAGTTCCAGAGGATAGGACTGTCCGCAACTGTAGGGAACCCCTGGGAGATTGCAAAGTTCCTGGCAGGGGCAAACCGGGATTTTACGGTTATTGAAGTGGCGCTTCTGAAGCTGCTGGAGTTCGATGTGGTCAGCCCTCATCTTTCCGGGGGAGGTATGGCCGGAGCCGCAGCCAAAGATGTTTCCGAAGATACGGTCGGGGAAAAAGAAGTCCTGGAAATCGCAAGGACCGTGGGATGTGAGCCCGAGTTTGCCTCCCATCTTTTCCTGATCCGGAAAATCGTTGAAGAAAGCCAGTCTACCCTTATTTTTGTAAATACCCGGCAGAGCGCAGAAGCCCTTGCTGCAGGTTTTCGGAAACTGGGGGCATCCGTCGGAGTTCATCACGGTTCCCTTTCCGTTGAAGCCCGTGTGGAAGCTGAAGAGGCGTTCAAAGCTGGAGCTCTCAGAGGCCTTATCTGCACTTCGTCAATGGAACTCGGGATCGATATCGGAAACGTTGACCGGGTGGTCCAGTACGGTTCCCCTCGCCAGGTTTCAAGGCTGCTCCAGAGGGTCGGGAGGGCAGGGCACAGGCTGCATGAGGTTTCGCGGGGCACGATCCTTTCCATGGAAGCCGATGACACTGCTGAGAGCATGGCAATTACGAAGGCTGCACTCGAAGGCAGGGTTGAAGATATTTCCCCGCACGTGAACTCCCTGGACGTTGTGGCAAACCAGATTGCAGGCATGGTTATGGACTTCGGGGAAGTCGGGATCGAAAAGATTTTCAGGATTCTCAGGCGGGCGTACCCTTTCAGGGACCTGCGGCCCGAAGAACTACAGCGGGTTGTTGACCAGATCGGGGACTACAAACTGGTCTGGCACGAGAAAGGCTCGCAAATTGTGAAAAAACGCAGGAAGAGCTGGGAATATTATTACGATAACCTCTCCATGATCCCGGACGAAAAGAAGTACGAGATCTATGACATCGTGAGCGGAAGGTCCATCGGGGTGCTGGACGAAGCCTTCGTGGTGAACTTTGCCGAACCCGGAGCCGTTTTCATCACGAAAGGGGATATGTGGCGGGTCATTGAAATGCCGGACCGCGAACGGGAGCCCAATCGGGACAGGATCAAGGTCGAGCCGGTCGAAGGTATGGGAGAAGTCCCGAGCTGGACCGGAGAAGAGATCCCCGTGCCCTTCGAAGTGGCGCAGGACGTGGGAAAGCTCAGGGCTGAGATTGCTGCCCTCCTCCTGGAAGGGCTCGAAGACGAGGCAGTTGCCGAAAAGCTGCAGTTGAAATATCCGGTTTCAAAGTCAGCAGTGCTTGAAGTTATCCGCCTGCTGCGGGACCAGGTTGAAGGAGGTTTCCCGCTTCCGGACGCCGATACGATAGTGATAGAAGACGAAGGAGACGCTGTGACCCTGAACGCCTGTTTCGGACACAATACCAACGGGACGCTGGCAAGGGTTCTTACCTCCCTGCTGTCGGCACGCTTCGGGAGCAGTGTCGCTCAGGAGGTAGACCCGTACAGGATCAGGCTGACCCTCCCTCGCAGGGTGGGCCCTATCCAGATCCGGGACATGCTTACATCTCTCCGCCCGGAGCACGTTGAGCCCATCATCGAAATGACCCTGAAGAACACGACCCTCATGAAATGGAAAATGGTCCACGTAGCCCGCAAGTTCGGAGCCCTCTCCCGGGACGTTGACTACGACAGGATCAGCATGAAAAAGCTCCTCGAAATCTACGAGGGCTCTTCCATGTACGACGAGGTGGTCCGTGAAATCTTTCACGACATGCTCGACGTCCCCAGGGCAAAAGAAGTCCTTACAAAACTCGCACTCGGCGAAATTGCAGTCGAGGTCTCGGGCCCGACCCCGATCGGCTCAGCCGGCTTTGCCATGAAAAAAGACCTCGTAGCCCCGGAAAAAGCCGACCGTTCAATTGTGCTTGCCTTAAAGGAACGCATCATGAACGACAACATAATCCTCTTCTGCACGACCTGCAAGAAATGGACCTCCCGCCGCCAGGTCAAAAACGTCCCCGAAGAAATCATCTGCCCGGTCTGCGACTCAAGAATGGTTGCAGCCCTCAAGCCCTGGGAAGATGAGGAAATCAAACTGGTCAGGAAGCAGGGGAAAGGCGTCCCGATTTCCGCCGAAGAGAAAAAACGTATTCAGAGAGTCTACCGGAACGCCAGCATCGTGAACTCGCAGGGGAAAAAAGCCGTTATTGCGCTTGCGAGCAGGGGAGTCGGACCTGAGACGGCATCGAGGGTGATTGAAAAGATGAGGGTGGATGAGGAGGCATTTTACAGGGATATTCTGGTCGCGGAGAGGAATTATGTGAAGACGAAGAAGTTCTGGGAATAAAAAAGGAATTATATTGAAAAAGGGGCAGTATTAGATAGATAGGTCGAGTAAGAAGGAAAGCTAGATACTTACTTTTGGATTATTAAATTAAGTCTGAGTTTTTCTATTTTTTGTAGGTTCTTGTTTGAGTAATATTTAAAAACGAATTATAATTAGTTATATAGTATAGTCTCTTACAAGAGGATACGATTTCAAAAATTTACAACTTTTTGGGTAATTACTATGGTCAGAAAAAATCCAACAAGCCCACTGAGAAAGGGGTTTGACTTTCAAGATTTATGGATTATAAAGCTGTCTATAGATTGGATAAAAGAACCTTCAAAATATAAGTGGATCAAATTTGAGACTAAACCTGAAGTTATAGAAGGATACTTTGCTTTTGATGATATTGTATTATGCGACAAAGATGACAATTATTATCTGTATCAGCTAAAACATAAACAGAATCCAAGTACTGATTATTGGTCTTGGAGTGAGTTTTTAAAACAGGAAAATGGAAAAAAAGGTCCAACAAATTCACTCTTTCAAAAATGGTTCAAATCATATACGGGCAATTCTGAAAAGATATCTTTTATGGCCTTTATTACAAATGGTTTCCCAGACGATGAGCTTAAGGAATATATCTCAGAGAATAAAATTGATATAACGAAAGTAAAGAGTGTTCTTCCCGAGATCTATGAAATCATAAACTCTCAACTTAATGGTGAAGACACAATCCACAACTTTTTTTCAAATTTGACTTTCCTGTTTGGTCAAAAAGATCTTGAAGAACTCGAAATGGAAATAAAGGAATTTTTCTTTAATGAACTCAGAGCTACTGATTCTGGAGTGAATAATCTACTTATTAAGTTGCATAATGAGTGCAGAAAGCAGTATTCAACTTCTTTAGATATTGAACGCATACTAAGTTGGTGCGAATTTGATGTACCTGAAGCTTTGGAACAAAACTTTGGTATTCCTGATGACTTCGAATTTTTTGATGCTGATATCCAAGATAAAGTATTAGCCGATCTTGCAAATCCGGAAGGTGGAATTAAAGTATTTTGTGGAAAGCCTGGAAGTGGGAAGAGCACTTATCTTTCAAAGCTTAATCAGGTTTTAATGGAAAAAGATGTAATTGTTTTTAGACATCATTACTATTTGTCTTCTAGGGATCCAAGCCAGAGTGAGAGATTAGTATCTCAACGTGTTATTGAAGGTATAAAAGCTCAATTTAAAGAATATTCAGAAGAGCTTGGATGCTTAGCAAATAAAAACTCAACAAATATATCCTTAAGAGAATTTATCTCGCAATTAGCCCATTATTTTTACGAAAAGAACCAATCTTTCGTGATAATTATTGATGGATTGGATCATGTTTTAAGGTATTCAGATTCTTCCGAATTAACAAGTTTTCTGAAAGAAATTTGTTTTCCACAACCGGGATTATGGCTTATTTTCGGGGCACAAGAAATTTCTAAAAGTTATCTTCCTCAAATAATCTTTGATAAATGTCCTGAAGATCAATGGATTGAAATAAAGGGATTAAGTGAATACTCAGTAAAAAACATTATTCTCAAAAATACTATTGAACTAAAGCTGCCTATTCACGAACTTCATATTGAAGCACTTTCAGAAAGAATCTATGAATTAACTGAAGGAAATCCGCTACACCTTAGATATACTCTTCATCAATTGAAAACAAATTGTAAAAACGGATTTGTTACAGTTTATGATTGTGAAAATATCATTCCTTATGAGAAGGATATTGAAAAATACTACATTACTTTATGGAAGCAACTCCCAGAAATGAGCAAAACAATAGCTCTAGTTATTTCGAGTGTAGAGTTTAGTTTTCACGAAAAGGAACTTTTTGAGTTACTATCTTCAATCACGAGTTCTCCTTTTGGAATAACCAGCGATTACAACTCCATATCACATTTATTATTTAAAAATAAAAGAATCTTATCTATATATCACAGCAGCTTTGAACTTTTTGTGTTAAGTCAGCCCGAATTTGAACAACAGAAGTTATTTTTAAAGAAGGCAATAAGGAAATGGTTAGTAGAATCCGACTATGAAGATTTAAAATGGGCTGAACTGAAAAAACTTGCTTATGAACTCGGTGATCCTAAAGAACTTCTTGGAATTGACATGGAGTGGCTTATTGAAGCTATATGTTATCCAAGATGTTGTGAAAAAATTATTTCTCAACTTTCATTAGCCGTCAAAGCTGCTTTTGAAAATAACTTATTTGATAAAGCTTTTGAATTAGGAACTCTAATGGAATATTATGTAGACTCTTTCAGATTTCGTGAAATCCAAAGTTCCAAAATTTGGCAAGAGTCATTCAAAAGAAAAACTCCAGATTTGTCATATATTGATGTTAATAAACTTTCTTGGGAAAGGGTGTTTAGGTCTCAAAATAGAAATACAGACATGGATTTCATTTCTTCACCATCTAGGCACATTCAATTGATTGCCGAGATGTCTGAGAAACAGGGAAATTTCGATATAATTTCTGAGTCGATAGATAAACTTGCTGAATTCCATAGTAATTTGAAAGTTCTAAATAAAGAGAACATGAATGCTGAAATCCCTCAGCTAGCTGTTTCTACGATCAAAACTGTTTCTCTTGACCGCAGGCACGATGTGAAAAGAATTTATTCCTATATTAGACAATTTTCTGACTCTGGTTGGTCAGCAGAACTTTTTGGGATATATGCGAGTTCTTTACTGAAGACCGATCAAATTTTAAAAATAGAAGAGTTAATTGAACTCGCCACTGAAAATGCAGATAGACAGGAGATTTTGGATAAATGTGTAGAAAATGATCTTGAACTAAATAGGCAGCAATTTCTAGAAATGGTGTATAGTAATAAGCATGAGGATTTAGATAACCTATGTTTACTATACTTGTTATTAAATGGGAAAAATATCAGTTATATTCCGCCTCTTCCTACCTATGAAGAATTTCCTTATAACGTTCCAATGCTCGAAACTGGAAAAAGAATCGAAAGATCAAAGATTTTTTCTGATAACTTTATTTTGGGGTTAATCTATGGAATATTAAACGAAGACTTGGACCTTAAATACTGGATTCAAGACATTCAAAAAAGATGGCCTTTAGAGATAATGTCACAGATTTTTGCATCTTCTTTAGAAATCTCAAAAAATATTGTAGAACCTCGAAACCCTAGTTTCATCTGTTTATTTGAAAACATCGCTAAAGTCGGTTCACTAAGTTTTCCTCATAACAGGGATCTCTATGAACTTCAAGAGTGCTTGCGAATAGCTCTGTCCAAATGTTTAAAAGTAATTTATATTTATAAATGCAAATTAGGGTTCTCTTCTCTATTTGACGATCTTGAACTGAATAATGTAATTTTTGAAAGGAATTACTATAATGAGAGTGATTCACTCCAATTCTTGTTAAGTTTCGACAAGCCAGTAATTTCAAATGAAATATATACTAAGTTTGTTTCTTACGAAAAAAACCGATGGAAACAAACAATAGTAAATTTCTCAGAAAGATCCGATCGTTATTCTGATTTGGCAAAACTTGCAGCTATTCATAAGGATAAGAAAAACCAAGATTACTTTTTAAAATCAGCTGCAATTAACTTACTGGGGTATCATTACCATAAAGATATGTATCTCGATAGAGTTTTAGACTCTATTAAACTATGTCAAAAAGCTGGATCTCTTAGTATAGAAAACTGGATTCAAAGAATATCTCCAGCTATTGAATATATAAATGAATATACAGATCAAGATCATACACGTTATTTTCCTATAGATTACGCAGAGATTTTGTGGATGCATGATCCTAGACTACTTTATAAATATTATTTCTCTATTGTAGAGGAAGAAAATTGGTTTTTAGCCTCTTATCTTTTTAGGTATATTCTTAGATCATTGAATTTTGATCAAGATGAAGATCTTGCACTTGCTTTCACGGCTTTAGATGAATACTCTTTAAATGAACTTAGGTCTATGGCAGAAGAGAATACTGACGTTAAAAGAGTGTTAGAAATTGTTGAAATCTCCATAGGAAAGATAGAATATCCTAAAAATGAACCTTCAAATACTTGTTCGGAACCTCAAGCACATGATTACTCACTGGTAGAACCTGATACATTTTTTGAACTTGTAGAATCTTTTGAGTCTGATTGGGAGAAAGATAATTTTTTAGTAAATTGTTTTAAATATTGGTTAGATGAGAAAAGGCATGATAATAATAAGATTTATAGAACATTTGTCAAATACATAGACGAGCATGGAATAAAAAGTGTCTCGTATAGAGTTTTAAATGTTCTTTTCCCTTTAATATATGAATTCGAAAGCAATATGGCTTTTAAATATCTAGACTTCCTTGAGTCTGATTGGGAAAAGGATACAATTTTAGCAGATTGCATTACTTTTTGGTTAGATAAGCAAAAGTATGATAAAAATAAAATCTACCAGGTACTTGTCGAATATATAAGTAAGCGTGGATTAAAAAATCTCTCGTATAGAGTATTGGATATTCTTTTCCCTTTAACATATGAATTCGATAGTAATATGGCTTTTGAATATGTTTGTTTAGCTCAAGCAGAGAATTATTGGTTTACTAACACAACTGACAGAGAAAAATTTATTGAAAAATGTAATTTTGTAAAAAAATGTTATCCTGAGAGATATATGGAATTTTACAGTGAAAGCATAAAGAGATCTTTTAACATTTTAGGAAGAAAAGGAAATTTTTTTGTTCCCATTCCTCATTCAATAGAGTTTTTTTCCATTTTTGAAGAACTTGAAACTATGGAAAAAATAACTGATGCAAGTGTTAAATTTGTCGATTTTTTAATGGGCGATATAGAGTTCTCACCTGTTAAATGGACTGAAATTGGAGATATTGATAAAATAGATCTATTGTTACAAAGACTAGAATATCCAAATGAGTTTGTAATAGAAGGGGCTACGTTAGGACTAGAGAAGATAATGGAGGACCCATTAAAGAATGAGATCATTCTACAAAGAATAGAAAGCAGTAAAAAATAAGCAACTATTCATTCTGCCAAAATCCGTTGATTGATATCTATTTAGATGAAACCTGCATGTATAATTCTGACCAATGATCATTAAAGACTGTGATCTATGGCCAACAACCAAATAAAGTTGATTTTCTGAAAATTCACTTTCATCTTATTAAATGTGGTTAATGATATTGTTTTTGCCCAGTTGAATAGTTACAAAAGTAATTCTATTACAGATTTTTTCAGTGTCTCCATTTTTAAAAAAGAAATACATTTCTTCTTTTAAAATCTAACTAAATAACTTCAAACCAGCGGCGCAATCATAAAATTTCCAATCGAAGGGTTTGAGGGGGGGCTGGGGCGGAAATATGAAAAACTGTTCAAAAAAGATTGATTCTTCAATTTACATTTCCCGATAAACACGCTTTCTCGAATCAATATTGACTATAATTATGATAATTTCTTCATAGTCTATACGATAAAGAACCCGAAAATCACCGACTCTTATTCTAAAAAGTTTTTCGCTGGTGCCGTAGATTCTTTTGGCGTCGTGAGGGATCGGGTCTTCGGCAAGTTTTTCGATGGTTTTGATGATTCTCTGGCTGTTTTTGGAATCAAGTTTTTTGATGAAATTCTTCGCGGGGGTATCCAGAAAAATCTCAAACATGTTAGAGTCCCAGTTCTTTCTTAAATTCTGAAAGGGATGTCAGTTTTTCTTTTTTCTGGTGCTCATAACTTTTATCTACGAGCTTCCTTTCCTTATCAGTGAGTATACAGTCTACGTCTACCATATGCTCTCTTATGTCTGTCAGTTGTTTTTTTATAGAATCGAGTTCTCTGATGACTCTCTCCTCAAAACCAGCCTCTGCCATAATAAATGGTTAATATGAATCTTATTTATATGTATGCTTTCTTTGATATACCTGCTTTTTTAAGGTTCTTGAGTGGGCTTTTGCGGTTTATATAGAATCAAGACACTTCTTAATTTGTGCCGATAAAAGAGTTCATTGCAATGTGCTTTCAAAAACCGAATCTGCTTCAAACAACGGCGCAATCGGAGGATTTTCGGTCGAAGGATTTGAGGGGGGCTGGGGCGGAAATATAATAATAGAGTGATATACATCCGGTCTTTCTACGTCTTTTTGTGGTTTTTGTCTCCTATTCTTGTTTCCATATCATCTTTAAATACTCACAGACCTAATGTTATTCTGGTAAAGATGGAAGGCAAGAGCTTGAATTACACGGTTCTGATCGAACAGGACGAAGATGGTGTATACGTTGCAAAGGTTCCTGACATACCGGGTTGTTATACTCAGGGAAAAACAGTTGAGCAGGCTATGGAGCGTATAAGAGAAGCTATTCAGGTTTGTCTTGATGCTGAGGAACTTGAAGATGTCCTGCCGCTGAAATTTATTGGAATTCAGCAGGTAGAGGTAAAAGTATGAGCAGGCTCCTTCTTTTTTATACATTTTGGAAATTTTTGGCTATTTTCATTATCTAAATTTGGTTAATATTCTCTGAATTCTTTCCTTCTGATAACATTAAAATAAAATTTCAGACTAATTTCCGTACATTTTTATAATCTGTTGTATGTATCTGTTGGGACGGGAAATTCTGAAAATAGATCATTTTCTGAACATAAGAATAAGTCCTGTCTTGTTACGGGGTGTTATAAACGAAAATCAGAAATATATTTAAACCGTTAATTCTTGTATTTTTTGTAATGGTAGCGTTTTCAGGAGTTGCTCTTGCAGGTCAGAGTAATAGTTTGATTGGAGAACTCAAACAGGTTGATGCTTTTCACCCTCCCGCAGATGACAATCTCATGCCTCTGTACAACGAATGGCATTACTTCAATATAATAGATGAAGAGCAAAATCTTTCAATCATCTGTGTATTTAAATTAAATGGATGTTTAAGTGCTTCTGAGATCCTTCTTGAGTATAATACTGATAATGGAAATTCAAACGCTTATTATAAAGTTTATCCTATAGATATTGCAGAATACTCTTCTGAAACGCCAGATGTTACGATAGCCAGTAACACGGTTAAATTGACTCCACAGGGCTACTCGGTTCATATCATATCCGAGGACGGATCTAAAGTTTTTGATGCATTATTCAAACCGGAAGTGGAGCCCTCGCCTGTGTTTAGCGCTGCTGATTTCTCCCCTGTATATGGAGGAGTCATCAACTGGATAGTAACTTCACCGAAAATGAAAGTTAATGGGGAGCTTACTGTTGATGGGAAAATGTATACTCTGAAAAATGCGAGAGGCTATCACGACCATAACTGGGGATACTGGTCCTGGGGAGATAATCTTGGATGGGACTGGGGCCAGACTACTCAGACCAAAAATAGTTTAAACGGGAGTGACCTTGGAAAATATTCTCTTAACTTTGGGAATATCACTGATGCCAGTTTTACCCAATCATTCAGTTCAGTCTTAAGGCTATGGAGAAACCGGGAAATCATTGCTACTTTCAGTGATGCGGATATGCAAGTAATACATTCAAATTTTGTTGGCGGTCCTGTCCCGGTACCATATCTGGGTGCTTATATGCCTCCAGATTCATTCCCTCTGCCTCTTGACACAGATATACTCGCCTCATCCGACTCTGGTGATTATCTTACTATAAAGTTCACGACAGAGTCAGTTCATTGTGTTCCCCTGCTGGTAGCTGTACCAATGACTGATTCAAATGGAAGTCCGTTAACAGATGAATATGGGAATATAATAATTAAATATCGGATTATCTGGGAAATGATAGGGACTTATCAGGTTGATGGAGAAATAGACGGAAAACCAATTTCGTATATTGCTGACGGATTCATGGAATATGTATCTGGAGAACCTGCTACTCCCATATCTTTTCCCTGAATGGATGAGCCTTTAACGGGTAATTAATCGAAAAATTATAAAGATCCTTGAAAAAGGATTTTTAACTTTTTTATCTGAGGCCGTTTCGTTCGCTTGATATTATATTTCTTCAGATACCTGGATAATTAAAAACTTAATTTGTTACTTGTGTTTTCAATAATTTAGCCAACTTCAATTTAGCGGCAATAGGAGGATTTTCGATCGAAGGATTTGGGGGGGGACTGGGGGAAATATATTAAAAAAGTTATACTTTCTCGAAAGCCCTCCTTTTCCAAATCTATTTTCTCCTTCTTTTGCCGTTATTTCGCTCCAGCATACCTTTAAATGATCACAAACAAAATATACTGACATGGAGAATGCTGACCGGCACAAAGAGTTATTCGAAAAAATCTCTTCCTTCCTTGAAAAAGAAGGAGCGACAAAGGTTGCTGTTTTTGGCTCTTATGCAAGAGGAGAAGAAAAGCCGGAAAGTGATATCGATATTCTTGTGGAGTTCTCCGAAACAAAAGGTCTGCTGACTCTTGTACGGATTGAGAGGGAACTCTCAGAGTTGCTCGGGTTAAAGGTCGATTTGCTTACCGAAGAATCAATAAGTCCGTATCTTATTGATGGGATCAAAAGGGAAGCAAAAGTGATCTCAATATGAAAAAGAATGATATGGTTTACCTTCACCATATTTTCTCCCTAGTTTCTCAACTTTTTTGTATCTTATTTCCTGGTCACTACCCAGTGTCCTGTTTTGTCTGATCCGATCCTTGTGAGGATGCCTCTATCTTTCAGTTTTTTGATATTTCTCATTATTGTTGTTCGGTTTTTTCCAAGGGATTCTGCGATAGTATCATAAGTTATATTGATGTCGTTTTCTATCAGTCCGAGAATTTCTTCTTCTGAAATTGTCAATTTTACAGGTGCATTTACAGGTGCATTTACAGGTGCATTTACAGGTGCATTTGAATCTCTTATTTCAGTCGCTCTTTCGAGGGGAAACACGATCTTATAATAGTCAACTTCCCCCGAAACCTTCGGCTCTACTTCATAATAGGACTTCCATCCTCCGAACATCTTATCAAATCCTGAACCTGCGTTTTCCGAGAGCCGGATTACCCGAAAAATTCTTGCAACGGTCGGATTTCTGGGCATTGTGAAGTCCTCTTTCATAATAGATTCCAGGTCTTTTGGGAGGGCCCCGGGGTTCATGAACTCGATCCGGTCGAGGAAGACCCGGATTCTGGGTTTCATGGGACTGAAGTAGTCGGAGTGCATCAGGAGGTTTACCAGGGCTTCCCGGATTGCTATTAGCTGGGGCTGCCGGTCGGTTGCAAAACCGTCTGCTCGGAGGGTAAAGGGCAGGTCTATTTTCTTTATCAGGCGCTCGAATATGCTGAAATAGAATCGGAAAAGGTTTTCTTCTTCAGAGAGGCGGTAGCTGTAGCGGGTTGGGGCATTGGAATATGAGGTGCCAGGGATTTCCAGGTAGTCGATCCTGAAGTCGGTAAGCAGGCGGTTGATGTTGTCTTCGGTGCCGAAGACAAGTAGGCCTCCAATGGTGACTTTCCCGTCAACTATGGCCTGAAGTTTCTCCAGCAGAGCCTCGGTGGAAAGTTTGTTGTACCTGTGCTCAGGGTTTACATTTTGTAAATATGTCTTGTAGTCCTCAATCGTTTTCCGGTCAAGGTTTTCAAATGTGAAGTCCGTAAGCTCCTTGTCTTTTGTCCCAAAAGCGGAGTCCCTGTACATTGCATCGATTTCCGCGTCCGTGGCTCGCTGGTCTCCACTTCCGGTTCTTATGAAGGTGTTTTTCCTTGAGTTGAAGTAGACAGGTCTTTTTTCGGAAGCTGGGATATAGAAGGCAAGCACGTTTTTTCCTTCTATCAGGTATTTATTACAGGTAGCGATTATTTTCTGATTAAATTTCTCTCCTCTGAGAGCAGTTGTAAAATCCTGTTCGATTTTTTCGGCGTCTTCTACGCCAGTGATGTTATAACCTCTTCCGTCTTCCTTTATTCCGAAAACCAGCCATCCGCCATTTGTGTTGGAAAAGGCGCTGACCGTCTCAAAGCTGCTTTTCGGAATAGAGTTTTTTGCTTCTTTTACTTCAAAGTCTTCCCATTCCAGTTCTTCCAGTTTATCTAACAGTTCTTTCTGATTCATATGGGTGACCTGCAACACTCGTTTAATTCTTCTTCATGCTTTACAGTTTTCATAAAAGTTCTTTGAGTACTTATATTTCTGCTCTTCTCTACCTAACGATTTGACTGTGAGTTGTTGGTTTGCAGAATAATATAATAAGACAGTTGGTTTTTGTGTATCGGAAATGAAAATAACCCTTCGATTTTTCTGCTGAAATATGGATATTCCTACCGTGTACTTCAAAAGCTAAATCAAATCAAAGGTGGTTCAATCTTCAAATTTTCGGTCGAAGGCTTTGAAGGGGCTGTGTTAGAAATATAATATTAAAGTGTTAACTACTGGCTCATTTTTGATTTAGATGTCTCCATATACAAGTTTTCTCAAAATGATTTTTTCATACATTCTTTAGAATAAAAAGAGTATAGGTAATACTTATAATACATATCATCTTAATTTAGATAGTCCTTAATGGACTTTTAGGGGGAGTGTATATGAAAAAATACATCTACTTCGTCTTGTTTATTCTACTAGTTGCACTTATTGGCTGGGTTATCGGTGGAGTACAAAACGATGAAAATGCTTCTCAATCGGGTTCACCGCTAAATACTCTCCAGTCAGCCCATCAGGATATTGCATGGGGAATTAATGTTCAGAATAATTTGAAGATACTTAAAGCGGATTTGGACGGTATATCCAACGCTTCAAACAATTCTGATTATGTCACTCTCGCAGTGTATGCACAGCAAACAGTAAATGATACCCAGAACGCCATTCAGGAAAATGATCAATATACCGTATCTCCCAAACTTCAGGATGCACAAAATGAGTGGAGGATGGCTCTTCAGGACTATAACTCTGCAGGTCAGTTTTTGCTGCAGGGAGCAAATGAAGCGAAAAACGGCACTGGGGGAGCTGAATATTTTCTAAATGCCAGCATATATCGCAATTCCGGTACGGATCATCTCAAGAACGCGTCTGAGTTGGCAGGAATAACATAAAATGTATTTTCTGATTATCAAATCCAAGCAATCTGTTTCAGGGCGGAATGATTAGACTTTTTCCCCATAAATTAAATGAGATTGAGGTTTGAAGACTATTCTTTTTCGGAAAGACATTTTTTCCTTCTGAATTTCGGAGATTTCTTTCAGGTCCAGATCCTTTATGTTTTCAAACCCTGCCTTCCTGAAGTATTCAATCGTTTTTTTCGGCGGAACTCCATTGGGGTTTGGGAGTTCGTTTTTGATTTTGTCAGGGTACTGTCTTCTTCCGGGATATCTTCTTTCAACAAGCAAAGTTAAGAAATCACTGATAAATTGCCTTGTCTTTCTTTCAATCAAGCCGCCATTATAAAGCCCATCTATGACGATAATCACTCCTCCTTTCCTGAGTACTTTCTTCCAGTTCCTTACAGCAGTCTCAGGGTGCGGAAGGGTCCACAGTAAGTGACGGGTTACAACAACATCAAAAATTCCTGCTTCAAAAGGAGGGTTTTCGGCATCTCCTGCTCTGAAAGTAATGTCATACTGTTTCCCGGATGTTTTTTCTCTTGTCTTTTCTCTTGCTTTTGCAAGCATTTTCTCCGAGAGGTCAAGCCCGGTAACATGGTTACCCAGTTCTGCAAATAAGATCCCGACTTCCCCTGTCCCGCAGCCTGCGTCGAGCACTTCCAGCCTGCCTGGGGGAAGCAGACTTTGAAATAGGGTTTTCCATGCTTCCCTTTCGATTTCACCCTGGATTCCATGCCCTTCCTTGTCATCGTAGGTCGCGGATGAGACATCCCAGACATGGGCAATATCCAGTTTCATCTGGTTATCCTGAATAGTCGTATCTTAATTCCTCTTTTAGCGCTTTCAACTGTGTAATAGTCCTTTTTGCCTATAAGATTAATTCCTTGAAAGCTTCCGGTAGACTTTACGGCTGCTAAAAATCACTATACTCAGGAAAAATTCTCTACATTAGGGATGTTTTGACAGGTTAGGGCTGCTGACCATCTTTTTTATGTATCCCGGAAAAGCCGCACCTGGAACGGAAAACTACATCAAAAAAGAGGCAATAGTGAGGTTTATATAAAAATAATCTGTTTTCCGGTTAATCCTTATCAACCGAGTTTAAAAAACGAAAAAGGGAAAAGAAGAAATGTAAAGTTAAGAGTGGGGTTCAGACCACTACAACATTAAGTGTGAAGGTTGGCTCATCACCTGTTACTGACTCCCAGGGTCTTTTATATACTGCGTTTACCTGCTGATCGCCTTCAGCTACAGCTTCAATCCTCCATAAATGGAACCCTCCGGTACCGATGGAGAAAGTATTCTCAGAAGATTCAAATGGATGGTATTTGTCCGAGAGCTGGTTAAGTCCGTCACTCAGGCTGAGTTCCCAGGAATAGCCCGTGGTCGGATTTTCTTCAAGCTTCAGGAAAAAAGAGTGTCCTTCTTTAATATATATGGTATTTCCGTTGTCACTTTCAGTTATCATCTTATCTTGAATTGCTGTATCAGGTTTAGCACATATAGCTGTCGGAAGCGTTGCCAGTATCAAACATATCATCAAAAATGTTATCCCATGCACAAATTTTGACATCATATCACCCTGCCACTTACAGTAGTTTATTTACTGAATTATCCTTTACACATCTCTTTTTTCATACCTCTAACATTAAATCGGATTTTCAAGCTCAGATTTGCCCCACCAGATTTATTCCAATATCATAAGTCAATCAAAAGCGTGGAAATCAAATATTATTCTACTGTTGGGAAGATAAAACAATCAGAATGAAACCTCCTTACAATAAATAATTATAAAAACCCCGGACGATGTAAGGTAATAATGTCATTTATTAAAGGATGCTTCCTGTACCTACTTCTCAAATTTTCTCAAGACAAACTAAGAGAGCTCTTGATACCGGTTGTTTTACAATAAATGGAAAATGATTCTCTTATAATACATCCGCCGAATGATAAGGAATATTATAAGGAATATTAAAGCACGCTTTTAGGTGATAGCAGAAAACATCAAAGCTCTTGCGTTTGCGGTCGGGGAATTAATCAAATGAAAAGTAAAATCCTCCGGATCGTACTGTCTTCGTTGGGTTTTTAAGTGGCATAGGTACTGTGCTTATCACAATGACTTGCCCCCGTTACCAGCGTGAAATGCTCGGGAACTCAAATGGAAAAAGTTGGAAGAGAATTAAAAAAATTCTTAAGTGCGGTTCCGTAAATCCTTCATAGGTGTATTAAAATTCAATTGTAAGACCTGCTCCAGGCGCGGTCCGTATCTACCATACGATATCCTACGCTATCTTGACCATAATAACTGGTTAGTATTTACAAAATCAATATCAGTAGCTCGTTTTCCAGGCTCTGTATTTTTCCAGGTCCTCTTTAATAAGGCTAAATGCAAAAGCAAGCACAGCGATGTCATCTGCAAATCCGATTAAAGGAAGGAAATCCGGAGAGATGTCAATCGGACTTACCAGATACAGGAGAGCGAGTGTGATCACTAATGCCGTTTTCTTTGGAACCGGGTATTTCCCGTTGAAGGTAGCTACTAGCATTGAAAACAATAATTCCAGGTAATACCATATTTTCCTGGGATCTGCTTGGCGATGACGAGCACCTCTTAGTTCTTCAGGAAAAACCGTGCTGGTATCAGAAGCTTTATCTGGATTTTCATTAAATTGGTCAAGATTTGATCCAACTTTTTTCCTTCTGAAATTATAGATTTTATCCATTATAATCCCCCAATTTTATATTGGATTGTATATCTGGTCTCTTAAGTTAATTGTCAAATTGATTATCGTTTCTCTTTTTGCATCAAACGAGGCAATTAATGGTCTTTCCAAAAACAAATCAAATTTTGGCTCTGTAGAAATCCTGATTTGTTGATTCTTATAAAATCGATTTTTAATTCAATTCCCATCCCGGTTTCTGTCAAAAAATATATGTGTACTAAAATAATCGACTACAAATAAAAATAGCGATAATAAGATATTAAGTTTATCTTAATAATTCCTTTTCCATTCTTTAATTTTAGCATGAAAATGCTTTCAAGCACTTTCATTTGTTTGTGCCTGTTATTCGAAGAATTTCGTACCCGTTTATATAAACTCAAATCCATATTAACCGGATGTAACAGATAAGTTTCACTTCAATGTCCTTTACAGGATGTCGCTATGCCAGGAAACATGAAATTTCCGAAATCCTATCCGAACTCGGGGGATGGGCTTTAAACAGGAAATAAATTGAAAAATTTTAAAGATCTTTGAAAAAAAATTTCTAATTTTTTTATCTTTTTTGTCTTTTATCACTATTTTCACTGCGGATCCTCTGCCACTCTTAGTACGATTTTTCCTCGCGTATGGCGGCTTTCACTCATCTCATGCGCCTTTTTGGCTTCGGAAAGAGGAAGTACTGTCGTTACCACAGGCTTAACTGGCTGTTCGTCTATTAAGGCCGCGATTTGAGCAAGTTCTTCTCCGTCAGACCGGGTCATGAGGGTTTGTGCACGTACACCATATTTATCGGGTACTCCTTCCGGAATCCTTGCCACAGTACTCACCAGGAACCCACCGGGTTTCAACACTCCCCAGGACCTCTCGAAGGTATCTCCTCCAATAGTATCCAGTACCACGTCTACCTTTCCAACGACGTCCTCAAACCTCTGTTTTTTATAGTTGATAAATTCATCAGCCCCTATGCTCTTCAAAAATTGCTCGTTTTTCTCGGAAGCGGTGCCGAAGACATAAGCTCCTTTCCATTTAGCGAACTGGACTGCAAAAATCCCAACCCCGCCTGCTGCACCGTGGACTAGGACTGACTGTCCTTTACCGAGCCCGGCAATATCAAAGAGGGACTGCCAGGCAGCCAGCCCTGCGGTCGGAATTGCTGCGCTTTCAATGAACCCGATACTTTTGGGTTTTCTTGCCACCTGTGCGGAATTGACAACCGTGTATTCGGCATAACCACCCTGTCCTATCGAGACTTTGGCAAAGACCTCTTCTCCGGGCTGAAAGGAGACTTCTCCCTGCCCCATATCTACTACCCCTGCAACGTCCAGTCCCATAGTCATCGGCAAAGGCATTTCCCCAACCATGCCACTGCGTATCTTCCAGTCCATAGGGTTGACCCCGGCTGCAATGACTCTGATTCTAACTTCTCCCGGACCTGGCTGTGGCTCTGGAATATCCTCGTACTTCAGAACCTCCGGTCCGCCAAACTCATAAATCCTTATTGCTCTCATATTTACACCTCCAAAAAGATCTCTTTAACCGCTACCTATCCCCTTCTACTGTCACAGGAATCCCCCTCATGCATTAACCCGTGAGCATCCAAGTACCTGCAAGTACCTGAACCAGAGCTAACGGTTCTGACATTCCGTTTTTTCCATAATCGGAGAAATTATTCCCTCGTTATGATTGCTTTATTCCACTTTTTAATCATTTCCTCAGGCTCATGCCGCACTCAGTATATTCTCCGATAACGCAATACTTGAATAGCGGACTCCTTGAATAGCGAACTATTTAAATAGCGAACTATTTAAATAGCGAACTTATGCATTTCCGGTATTTTCAGCAACAAGCATGGATCCTGTCGGGTATCCCGGATTTATGAAATAATCAAAATTATCGACCACGCCATCCCTGTACTTTCCACCGTTTTTGAGGTTTATTTCTCCTTCTGTCAGGTCCGCTGGCAAATCTCCTTCTGCAGAGCCGGAGCTTTCCATATACTTCATCCAGGATATGTTTGCAGCCAGATGCACAAGAAATAAAACGAGTACGAATAACAGCAAAGCTCTCTTCCCCTTCAAATTAACTCCCCACCATCTATTTATATTCTAATTATTCTATTTTAGCTTTCCCTGTTTTTCAAAAGAATGTTAAAAAGTCCTGTGCTTCTTTAAATTTGTAGTGGAATCGGCATATTTAAAACAGGACGTCAGGAACCCTGTTTACTCTTAAAACAACTTCTTCACATCTGGGTTAATTTTATATATTCGCTCTACTTCTTTACATATCAATAAAATTTAAAAACTATGGTGTCAAGGCTTAAGACGTTGCTCTTATACAAATAGGGGCAGCGAGGCAGCCGTATCAGTAACTCGGATAACATTCAAATCTTAAAATTTTAATATAGTCTGACGATTTTCTTTCAGGTCCTGGTCGTAAAGACCTTTTTAAAAATCTGAAGTTAAAAGGAAACCAGCCTCAATCTCCTGACCTGACTGTTTTCCGGTAGTTATTCGGTCACCTGTAGCGTTTTAGAGAAGTTCTCTTCTCCGAACTTCTTTAGATCCAATCATTAATCCAGAAAATTGTCATAATAACATGTTTCGTTACAGAATTCAAGAATTTTGTTGCGGAGTTTACCATGCATCAAACAAAAAGAAAAGGCATAACCATCTTTATAGCAGTTCTCACGTTCAATTTTTTGTTTACGGGAAATGTAGCAGCTGTTTCAATTACTGTAAACAACAGTACTGTTTCAGATGCCGATTTTGCGTCCATACAGGCTGCGGTAGATGCTGCAAATCCAGATGATGAGATTATTGTCAAACCGGGCATTTATGTGGAAAATATTGAGATTCCGAAAGCTCTGTCGATTCTGTCCGAATCAGGCAGCCCCTCCGATACAATCATTCAGGCAGCTGATGGTTCCAGAGATGTTCTCAGCATCTGGGCAAATGAAGTGAGTGTTAAGGGTTTCAGCATAAAAGGAGCGGATTCGGCTTCTGGGATTCACTTTTTTGGCGTTGCGGGTTGCAGCATTGAGAGTAATGTACTCTCAAACAATAGTTGCGGGATCGATCTTTATATGTTTAGTTCGGGGAACTCCCTGGTTAATAACGATATCTCGGATTGCCTTACAGGCATCAGCCTTGGGGACAGCCTGAACAATACGCTGAGAAACAACTCAATTTCATACTGCAGCAGTGGAGTTTCTCTTTTTGATTCCCCGAAAAACACTCTGAAAAACAACACGGTCTCGGAAAATAAAGAGGGTATTTCGCTTATAGGGGAGTCAAACAGCAATACATTGACCAGTAATACTATAAAATCTAACGAAGAAGTGGGCCTGCACCTCTACGGGACCTCCGGCAACCTGGTTTATAACAACTATTTCAATAATACCAAAAACATAGAATCCGCGCTGGTCGCAGGGGAAAATATCTGGAATATTACGAAATCCGAAGGCATTAATATTGCAGGTGGCTCCTACCTTGGGGGCAACGTCTGGGGAAAACCCGATGGGACGGTTTATCCGAGGGGGGCCAGAGACATCGACCTTGACGGCATTTTCGATTCCGCGTATGATATTGAAGGCAGCGGGTTCATTGATTACCTCCCACTCAAAGAGTCGGAGTCCGTGGTAATTACCGTAAGCAACAATGCGGACCTTGCTGCGGATTTTTCCTCCATCCAGACTGCGGTAGATAGTGCATATCCAGGGGATACGGTGCTTGTTTATCCGGGCCTCTATGAGGAAAACGTAGAAATAAACCTGGAAGATCTTGCTGTTGTTTCGGCATCCGGCAGCCCTTCCGATACCAGAGTTCAGGGCGTTCTGAACTCGGAAGATGTTTTTTATGTCACAGCTGATGGAGTTGGAATTCGCGGGTTCGGTATTGAAGGGAATATAAGTTCCCTTAATTCCGGAATTCACCTTTATGGGGTTGAAGACTGCCGCATCGAAAACAACGAATTATTTAACTCCCGGGGAATTCTTCAGAACTCCTCGGGGAACTCTGCTCAGGGAAACACTTCCAACTCAAATCCCGGATTCGGCATCCGTCTGGATTTCTCAGGTAACAATACTCTCGGCAACAATACCGTATCAGACAGCAACGTCTGTATCCTGCTGCGCAACTCAAGCAAAAATACCCTGCTTGATAATATGGTTTCGAATGGCAATTACGGAATCTGGATTGATTCTTCCCTCGGCAATTTACTGGACAGTAATACTGCATCAAACAATAAGATCGGTGTATACCTGAAAGCTTCCAGCAAAAATACGGTTTCCAGAAGTAAGGCATTCGCCAACTCCGAGTCCGGCATCAACCTGTGGGATTCCAGTGAAAACGAATTGAGTAACAATACAGCTTCAAACAGCAGCAATGTCTGTATTATTTTGCATAACTCAAGCGGAAACATGCTTGGCAATAATGCTGTATTTAATAGCAGCTATGGGATCTGGCTGGACTCGGCAAGTAATAACAATACCCTGAATGAGAACAGGGCATCATATAATAGGCTGGGTATTTACCTGAAAGCTTCAAATGAAAACTTGCTTGACAACAATACGGCTTCAAACAACAGTCAGTACGGTATCGGTCTGTGGAATTCCGCTGTAAACAAACTGAAAAACAACACAGCTTCCTACAATTATGTCTCCATTCTTCTGCATAATGCCAGTGAAAATGTGCTTTCCAGCAATGCTGCATCTGACAGCAGTTACGGTTTCTGGCTCGATTCTGTCAGCAATGAAAACACCCTGAATGGCAGCAGGGTCCGGAAGAATAAGATTGGCATATATCTGAAAGCCTCCGGCGAGAACATTCTGGAAGGCAACAGCGTGAATTCGAATTCGAAGTTCGGGGTCTGCCTGAGCGCTTCCAGCAATAATACGTTTAACAGCAATACCGTGGATTCGAATTCCGAATACGGTATTTGCATGCTGAGCTCAAATTCCAATACTGTCTACAATAATTATCTGAACAACACGAAAAACGTATATCTTGATGGCAAATGTTCAGGCAATGTCTGGAATATAAGCAAAAGCTCAGGCACAAACATTGTTGGGAACTCTTTCCTCGGGGGGAACTTCTGGGCTTCCCCAAAAGAGAACGGCTTCAGTCAGACACATCCGGATACCAATGGTGATGGCATTTGTGATGCGATCTACGATCTGGGTAAAGGAAACACTGATTACCTGCCCCTTGCAGGTTCTGTTTAACGTTCCTTCTCCCTTTCTCTTTTTTACTTTTGATCTCTCTCAAGGAACTTTTGCAGCCATATAATATCAAAATAGGTCTCAAACTTGGTTCCCACTTCACGGAACTTTCCGCATTCGATAAAACCGTGTTTCAGGTGAAAGTTCAGGCTGGCTTCGTTTTTTGAGGACACATTTGCAAGAAGGCTTTTCATCTTTTTCTCTCGGGCTTTCGTACAGAGTTTGTCCAGCATCCTGGACCCAAGCCCTTTTCTTGTGTGCCCGGGAAGGATGAAATAGGAAACCACGCCTGTGTGCCGGAAATTCGGGAACGGGAAATATGGCCTGAGGGTTCCGATTCCTGTTATTTTGCCCTTTTCTTCAATAACGTAAAAAGGAAAATACTCATTTTCATCCTGTTCTTTTTCACTCTGAACAGCTTGAAAAAACTCGGGCCCAACAGGAGTTTCGAGATAAGCCGCAAAACTGTTTTCCACATAATAGTTAAAGACCTCAAGCATTCCGGAGACATCTTCGGCTGTGGCTTCCCTGATTAAATATTTCTCGGAATTTTTGCTTCCTTGCATATATAAGTAGTCTGGAGATTTGTATTTAAATTTTTTTGATTAGTTTTGTTCATCCTTGAATAACCGAATTGGCGATGAGCCTTTGAATTCAGAATCCAGGTTCAGAAGATGGGCTGCTCAGTGAGAAAAAGTACGGGACCAGTGAAAAAGGGGTAACAGGCCAGTGAAAAAGAGGCAACGGACCAGTGAAAAGTAGATAAGGATCGGTGAAAATGGAGTGCCGGATCAGTGAAATGGAAACACTGGATTTTTCAGGTGGAACCCGGGATTTTTCAGAATTCTGTGCCTTAAACTTTGCGGTAAACAGGGATTTTCTTCTTCACCTCTTTATATTTTATTATCTATTAAGCTGCTTCTGAGAGTCCTCCTCTGAAACTCAAAGGTCGCAGCATCTCGTTTTTTTGTATCGGCCCTTATTTGCTCCGGGCATTTATCATGATTTATATTTATAATTATTTTTCAGTGCGAATATATTTATATACTTATGCTATTCTACTATTCCCTGCAGGTAATTTCCAGATCAAGGCCTGCGTTTCAGACCGGATTTTGGTGATGTTAACGGGGCATCAGAATCCTGAGGGCTGAAAAAATTATTTCTTAATTACTCAGGGAAGATCCAACTCTGAGAGTAAAAACAGGAGAAAAACAGGAGAAAAGAAATTTTCTCAATATATTTTTACAGAAGTGAAAAATAGATGTTCCTTAAAGAAAACAGAATTGTAGAAAAAATCTGTGAACTTCCGACCACCCTTGGAGACATCTCTGAAAGCATCTTCGGAGGCATCAGCACCAAAAATGGTTTAATGCACAGGCTTGCTGTCCCCGAAGGAAGCGATCCTGACTCGCTTTATCTTTGTGAGGGTCTCTGTAGACCAGTATTTTTAGAACCTGAACTTGTTTATCCCTATGTCTCAGGCATATTTTCCGAAAAATTTGCATTTAACTCCTCCCCTTACCGCTTTATGCTGCCTTATGAGTTTTCGGACAAGGGCAGCAGGAAAGAGTACAGGGTAATCCCTCCAGATGAGCTGAAAATCAGGTTCCCTATGGCATATGGAAGGATTCTGGAATTCAAAAATCAGTTCAGCCACGATAACTCTCCACTTGACTCTGCAGACTACTATAGTGTAAGAGGCAGAAAACTTCTGGAGCACCTTGGCACTCCGAAGATCATCGCTACCGAAGGCTACCATCTGCAGGCAGCCTATGATATCTCCGGAAACCATGTCTTTGAGAACGGCTGCGGTATTGTCCTTAAAGAACCTGAAAAATATCCTTATGTAACTGCAGTCCTTAACAGCCAGATTGCCAGGCTTTTTCCGGCAGTCTGCGAGTCTGAAATGCTGTACTCAAGTTCTGTAACCCCCGCAGTAATGAAACGTTTTCCCATTGTATTTCCGGAAGACAGGCTGACCGAGGACCTGATAACCAGTATCTCCGGCTATCTCATGTTCCTCAACCGGCAGAAGAACGCGAACGGGGCTGCAGGCTGGCTTGATGAGCTCACTGATTTTTATGGGCAGACTTCGAACCTTCTGGTTATGGATACCTACTTTGGAGATGGTATTGACCCGAAGCTTCTGGATGCTCTCGAAGATAATATCCACCCTTATGCAGGAGATATGGAATCCGAAAACAGTGACAGCCTTCTGAGTGTACTCTACTACATAAAGCAGAGGATCTCGGAGACCTCGAACTTTAAAAAGTATGCCTTCGACACCGGATTCTCTGGAATCCTCAGCTTCCTTTAAGCAGGAGAGACTCTGAATTACCTCTTATTTGAGGTTTTATTCGGAGCCCTTTATTTTTTCCCATTTTCTTTTAATTTGCCTCTTTTTCGTTTTTTCTCTTATTGTAATTTCTTTAGTTGCTTAATCCTTCATTATTTTACATTTAGATTTTTATGAAAAAGTTTATATATATCCACCTTTTTTAAACCATGGGGTAAAAGTGCTCTCAGGGTCGAATAGCAGTTTTTTCCGGTTGGAATCGCTGAGCCCGTGAAAGGTTCAGTTCTTTGCTGTGCAGAAGGATTCATTTTCCCTGGCTCCGTTGCTGCGGGAGCATGGAGATCAATCCTGGAAGGTTATTCCCCTCCTTAATGTTCGAAAACTTTAACGAAAATGGCCCTGAGAGAATTTTTAGCCTTTACAGGGCCGGATTAAACTGGCTGCTTATTAGAAGCTAATATTCAAGGTCCGGCCCCTTTCGGATTTTTTCCCTACGGAACTGCATCCGTTTTTCTTTTTGTTTCCGGGGCGGATTCTGAATAATTTGAGTCAGCTCTTAATGATTTAATCCGGCTCTGAAAGATTAAACTGGTTAGAGTGAACCAGTTTGCAAAGTAAGGATAAGTCTACTCATAGATAAATTCCAAGCTTATAAAGAAGTATCCCAAGCTTATAAAGAAGTGAAACCAATCATGTTCTGGAGCAAAAACAGTATTATAGAAAAAGTAAGTGCGATTTCGAATACCCTGGATGATATTGCAGCAGACATTTTTTGCGGGATCAGTACTGACAGCGAATATCTGCACAAGTTAAGCCTTTCGGAAGAAAGTTCTCCTGAAATCCCTTATAAATGCCTGGGCCTGAACAGGGGGATAAACCTCGAACGTGAACTTGTGTATCCTTTCATGGACAGTACCCTCTCTAACGAATATGCTGTCCATCCCTCATCTTATTGTTTTATGCTGCCTTACGAGCTTAAAGCCGATGGGCTGAAGAAAGAATGTCGACTTCTTGAACCCCAGGAATTAAAGGAGAGATACCCCCTGACATATTCCCGGATTACGAAGTTCAAAAACAATTTTAAGCATGATTCCGCACCTCTTTCTTCTACAGATTACAGTGTTAGAGGATGCAAATTGCTGCAGTACCTCAATACCCCGAAAATTGTTGTTTTGGACCATTACAGCTTTCAGGCTTCTTTTGATTCCGCAGGAAACTATCTCTTTGAAAATGGCTGTGGTCTCGTGCTTCAGGACACTTCCAGATATTTTTACGTCCTGGCCGCCCTTAACAGCTCAATTTCAAGGGTCTTCTCCGAGATCTGCCAGAATGACAGACTTTACAATGGGAGTCTGACTCCTGCAGTTTTGAAGCGTTTCCCTCTTGTTTTTCCTGAAGAAAGAAACCTTGAATATCTGATAAGTACCCTTTCCGGTTATCTTACCTATATTCAAGGATATATTTACCGGAATGCTTCTCCTGAGATTTCCGAAAGCGAAGACTACGAACTTCTAAAGTTCTACGAGAGAATCGTAAATCTCCTTGTGCTGGATACTTATTTTACAAAAGATCTTGACCCCCGGTTCCTGGAAATCCTTGAGGAGAATATCGTATCTTCCGGAGAACGTCCCGGAAGCTCTGGATTTTCAGGTTCTGAAGATCCCGGGTCTTTTATGGATAAACTGCAGGCTGTAAAGCAGAATATCCTGGGTACGCCTGATTTCGGAAAATGCAGGTTCAACAGCGAATTTACCAATATCCTTGCAACTCTTAAAAATAATGGAGTCTGGTAAGCAAATAAATCGCAATTTTCCTGGGGTTTTCTGAAGAGACTGCCCTTTTTTAATAATCTCCCTTTTTAAGGATGCTTCCTTTAAGGATTTCCTTTTTTGTCAGATCCCAACATGCAAAGTTTATCTAAAATTTCAGACTTTTTTTTCTTAAGCGGGTGCTGGAGAGATATTCCCTGGGAGAGTTATTCTCGGGGAGAGTTATTCCCGAGGTTACTGTTTTCGAACCTGTCCCTCATGTGCTTTATATGTGCATGAAAGGAGCCTGCATGTCAAATCGCAGGTTAAAATATTTTGTCTATCATTTCTCTTTTTTTTATTTGAATTTGCATTTGGGTCAGACTTTATGTGAGTAAATTCCAGGCAAGCACATAATATAATAAGAGGAAATGTCATAATATATGTCTAATAAGAAGAAACATCATAATATATCTAATCGCAGAGGGTTTCGATAAAGAAGAAATGTCATAATATATCGAATATGAAGAAATGTCATAATATATCGAATATGAAGAAATGTCATAATATATCGAATATGAAGAAATGTCATAATATATAGGGGAAGTTTCATACAAAACTTAAATATGTGGGACACAGTAAGAAAATTCCTACAGGTAATGGAAAGTATAAGAACTCTGGAAAGCTTCAGCCTTTTCAATTCCCTGCTAACCTATCAGTAATTATAATCCGAATGTGCTTCTAAACAGTCCGGGTAAAGATCTGAAAACCCTTGAAATTATATAAATGCTTAATCTGGGCAAAAAATAGTTTGTTTTTCGCAGAGCAAACTTTGTAGCTCTTTATTTTTTTGTTCGGCAAATATAAATCGCGGGAAGTATCCGGAGACCTCTTCTCCTCAACATTTGATCCATAAATTTATATAGATAGTCTTTGTGTACTATTAAAACATCTGGTGTTTTTTTTATTTCTATTTCCTGACTCTCCCGATTCCCTAACAATAATTGAAACAAGGAAGGTCGTCTTATCAGCCTGCAAATCCATACCGCTGCGTTGCCCTTTATGGGAGCATTAATCTTTTCAGGGCTTATATCTACCTTGCTTGCAATCAGGGCATACAAAGCCTTTAATTACCGCAATTTGCCTTTTTCGAAACATTTTGTAATAATTATGCTCTGTATGGCTCTCTGGTCCGTGAATTACGCTTTTGAGATCGGGTCAATGGATATCGAGTATAAGTATTTATTTGCCCGTCTCCAGTACCTGGGGATTGCCTTTGCTCCCGTAGCCTGGTTTTTATTTGCAGCTGAATACTCTGGAGTATGCAGACAACTTGCACGAAGGTATGAGAAACCACTTTTTATTTTTCCCATAGTTGCAATTCTATTGATGCTTACAAACAGCATCCACGGGCTTTACTTTGAAGGTTACTATCTTGACTTCACAGGAGGCTTTCCTCTCCTTGTATTTAAGCATGGGGCCTTTTTCTGGATCTTCTATATATACTCCTTTGTTCTGATCTTTGCGGGAATCTTTTTCTTCTTCCGGCAGTTTGTCCGCCTTACAGCACCTTACGGGACCCAGGCAGCCATTGCCCTTTCGGCAGCCTGTGTTCCGGTACTTGGAAATATACTGCACATATCAGATATAGGGCCCTTTGAATTTTTTGATCCCACACCCTTTTCCTTTGCAATAACCGGCTTGATACTTTTCTGGGGAACAATCGAGCATGAGTTCCTTAACATTATTCCAGTTGCCAGACAGAGTGTGATAGAATCCATGAACGATGGGTATATTGTTGTGGATCTTTCAAACTCTGTAGTGGACATCAATAAAGCAGCCCTTGAACTTGCCGGAAAAGGAAGAAAAGAAGCTCTGGGGACGAACATAAATGAGCTTTTCGGGGAGGGGGTAGAGGTTTTAGGTAATTCGCCCGAGGGAAGGTTTGGGAGGGAAATTTCTCTTCAGATCGGTCTGGAAACAAAGTTCTTCACCGTCAGTGTCAGTCCCCTTTTAACAAGGGATGATGAAGAGGGTGAGCTGGTAATGATCCACGATATCACGGAAATATACCGGTACCAGGAGGCTTTGAAACAGGCAAACAAGAAGATAAACCTGATGAGTAATATTACCAGACACGATATTCTCAATCAGGTGAACGTACTTTCAGGGTATACCGAGCTGATCTCGGAAATGCTTCCCTCCGATGTAAAAGGAGACCCGAGGATCTCAAAATACCTCCGAAATCTTAACAAAGGCATTGAAACAATCCACAGCCAGATCATTTTCACAAAGGATTACCAGGAACTAGGAGTTGTTTCCCCCACCTGGCAGTCTATAAGCGGCCTTGCAAAAGAAGCCGCTTTTGCCTTTTCCGGGCAGGGGTTAAAGTTTTCCATAGAGGATAACGGGCTTGAAGTATATGCCGACCCTCTGCTCAAAAAAGCTTTTTACAACCTTTTTGACAATGCAAGAACCCATGGAGATCACGTCAGTGAGATTGAGGTAAACTCTTACATCACCGGGGAAAGTGTTGTGATCGAAATAAAGGATAACGGCATAGGGGTTTCTCCTGTGATGAAAGAACTTATTTTTGAGAAATCCATAGGTAGAAATACGGGGCTTGGGCTTTTCCTCGTCAGAGGCATCCTTTCCATTACAGGCATGGAAATTACCGAGACTGGGATTGAAGGAGAAGGCGCAAGATTTGAAATCAAAGTCCCGCCAGGGAACTGGCGCAGAGCCTCACCTCAATAAAAAGTATCGGATCTGAATCAAATTTTTTTTCTGATTGAATTATTAATCTTAAAAAAGTTTTCCGCTACATATAAGAACGCATAGAACACGACTTCAAGAAATTAGGCAGAACCTGAGTATGCCATAAATACAGTTGATAGGACAAGTATCAAAGTTGCGATCACCACCGCGATCAGCAGCTTACTTTCCCGGTTGTTAATTTTTTCGGGTCTTTCCCTTGCGTCAAGGAATGCTCCCAGACTTACTCCGGCTCCGATCCCTATTGCAATTCCTATAGCTGCCCCTTCCATAGTACTGCCAAGCGCAGGCCCGAGAATGAAAGCTCCATAAAGGCTTCCGATGGCAGCACCTATGGAAAAGGCAATTACTATCCACCGGTTCTCTTTTTTGTGCTCATCCTGTTTTCCCATTTTTTTCTTCTCACCCGCAATTTCTACATACTTCTGTGAAGTCTCTTAATTTATATTTTTTTATATTTGTTCTTTAGTATATTATAAAAACAAATATCTCCAGAATCCTTCTTTGAGTTAGCAGCCGAATCTCAATGTTCGTAATCTCAACATCCGCAATCTCAACATTCGTAATATCTCTTCATTATGTCTGGTGAAAATATGAGTGAATTTACCCTGAATAAAAGATTTGAAAAGGCGCTGAAAGGCGTGTCCACTGGTACGACTCCTGTCTGTTCCGTAACCCAGACAGGTACTGTCGAACTCATGGAAATGACAGGAGCTTACTGGCCCCAGGCTAACTATGATGCCAGCGAAATGGCGGACCTTGCCCTTGCAGGGCACGAGCTTGCAGGGTTTGAAAACGTGCGCTGTCCTTTCTGTACCACAGTGCTTGCCGAAACTCTGGGCTGTACGGTAGCTGAGGGCAGTATAGATATACAGCCTTACGTGACGGATTTCCCCTGTAAGAAAAAGAAAGATGTAAAGGACATTACAGTTCCTGACTCGCTCCTTGAAAGCCGGAGGACATCGGTAGTCCTGGATGCGGTTGGGATCCTGAAAGAGCGCGTAGGGGAGGATGTGCCTGTTGTTGCAGGACTTGTGGGGCCTGCCGGACTTGCCTCCATGCTTGCGGGCATGAAAAATTACCTTATGTGGTTTGTGACAAATCCCGATGTTGTTGAGGAACTGATGGGAATTCTGACCGAAGCCTGTATAGAATACGCAAACGGCCTACTGGAACGTGGGGCAGACGCCGTAACTCTGATCGATTCCGAAGCAGGACCTGATATTATTGCCCCTCAGATGCTTGAGACCTCGGTTTTTCCCCTCTACAGGAAGTTTTGCCGGGAGGTTCCAGGCTTGAAAATCCTCCATATGTGTGGGGACGCCACAGCCGTCCTTGACCCTCTTGCAGATGCCGGATTTGAGGGCATCAGCATTGAAGAAAAGGTTGGTGTCAGTTTTGCAAAGGGGATTGTGGGCAACCGGGTACGCCTGATAGGAAACGTCTCTTCCTCCGATACCCTGCTGACAAAAGGGCCTGAAGAGGTTATAATCGAAGCCAGGGCATGCCTTGAAGACGGGATCGATATTCTTGCTCCGGGCTGCGGGCTTGCTCCCCATACCCCACTCGAAAATATTAAGGCGCTTTTCAGGGCAAGGGATGAATTCTGCTCATTGTAAATCTTCCGGAGGGACCCCGGGAGGAACCTGTGGTGGAAATTCTTTTAGAAAGCCAGGAGGCGTCCCTTCATTTCTTTTTTTAGGAAGCCTTTCTGAGTCCTTAAGACTTATTATCAGTGCCGAACCCATAATTAAGGCACAACCCGCAAGCGTTTTTGAAGACAGCGTGATTCCAAGCACTGCTATATCAAAAAAGACTCCGCTTACAGGCTCGATAAGGGAAAGGATGCTTCCTGTCTGGGCTTTGAGGTTGGCAAGCCCGAGAACTGTAAAGATCTCCCCGAAACCTATGGAGACTATCCCGAAAGTAGCAAGTATTTTCATGTTACTGTAAAGGATTGCCGGGGATACCTTAAATGCAAAGGGACTCAGTAACAAAAGGGCTATCCCCATGGGCCAGAAGACGATTGCAAGCTCAGGGTATTCTGTTTTCAAAACTTTTACGTTCAGGATCAGAGCCGCAAAGACCACTCCAGAAAGCAGCCCTGCGATCATGCCCAGCATGTAGGTGCCGGTAAGTTCAATGCCGGAAAGCCCGCCTTCGGGCCTGACTATCAGAAAGACCCCTGCGATTGCAATGAAAAGGGCGGCTATACTTTCCTTTCCTATTTTTTCATTCAGGAGAAAAGGGGAAGCCAGCATTACATATATAGGGGCCGTATACTGGAGTAATATTGCAATGGAGACGCAGGTAATCTTCAGGCAGGTAAAATAAAGCATCATGCAAGTAACCACGAGTATTCCCTGCAGGAAAAAGCTTTTTTTCTTTTTCTTTAACCTGAGGTCCGAAGTTTTCCCTCTCGCAACTATATATATAAAAAGAAACAGAAGTCCGAAGAGCAGCCTGTAAAAAATTACTGGAGAAATATCCATATCATGGATACGGGAAATAAAAAGCCCGTTCATGCTGTAGAAGACGCAGCCTGTAATTACTGCCAGATGCGCCTTTTTGCTCTCCAGAAACATTCTGCATCATATACGTATAAAATTTATATATTTATTGGATCTGCATCTGTTGCATAAGATGAAATTATGGTAAAATCGGGTAAAGATGGTGAATTCATATGAAATCTCCCGCAGAAAAAGGGCCCAAAGCGGTCAGGGACAGAATCCCGGAAATTATCCGGAACTCGGGCAGGGAGTGTGCCGTAAAAGAACTTTCAGGCCCTGAATTTCTTTTTGAGCTGGAAAAAAAGCTCGGAGAAGAACTGGTTGAGTACCTTGAGAGCAAAGAGCTCGAAGAGCTTGCCGACCTACTTGAAGTTATCTTTCGAATTGCCGAACTCCGGGGCTCTTCAAAAGAGAGCCTTGAAGCACTCAGGCTGCAGAAAAAACTTGAAAAGGGAGGGTTTGAAAATAACCTGCTCCTGCTCAACCCGCCTGACGAAAAATGCTCTCTTTCGGAATCCCCTGCTGATTCGGCAGAACTCCCGCAGGTAATCCGGCAGGTAGTTTTCAGACCTGAAAATGCGGCAGTAATCGAGAAACACGGGGTCCGGATGAGGATCTATACCACTAAAGAAAGCAGCCGGAATGCAGCTGTCCTGTACCAGGAAACCGAAACCGGGCATGCAGAAGAGTTTGTTCACGAAAAAAGTGATTTCCTGTATTATATTCTTGAAGGGTCCGGTACCTGGGTAATTGAGGGCAGGGAGTATGAAGTAGGGGCGGGGGATGTGGTCATGGTGCCTGCCGGGACAAGGTTCTGGTTCCGGGGCAGCCTGATACAGGTTTGCATAACGGCTCCGGCATGGGAAGAAAAGTATGAGCGCCATATAAGGGATATTGAGCTATAAGGGATATTGAGCTATAAGGGATATCCTGAACTACAACCTTTGCTCTACGATAATCCTTGCTCTACACTGTTTTTCTTCCCCTTGTCTTTATTCTTTACTTATCCCGGGTCCGAAACTTTATTCTTAGTTTATCCGAGTTCGAAACTCGTAACCCCATAAACCTTATCAAGCTCTATATCAGGTTCTTTTCGGCTGTACATGCGGATAGTTTTGAACATCACATCCATGTGATATTTTTTTGCTATTTCCATTGCTTTTTCGTTGGGTTCGGGAACATCAAGATAAATGGTTTCTCCAGGAACCGAAGCTCTGAGAGCTCTGAATATTTTCTCTGCCGTATCCCGATCGTCTGCAAAAAGAGGCCCGATTTTGTATCCTGCCCCGCACCTCCTTATCACCCCGTACCCTTTCAGGGTTCCTTCTTCAAAGGCTGCAAAGGCGTAAGAGTCAGGTTGATTTACCCATTTCTTCAGAAAGCCGGGCCTTGGGGCAGGAAACATCTTCCTGTCGTAGGCAAGCAGTTTTTCAAAGGGGATTTCCTGAATCCTCACAAGCCCACCCGGAATTTCTCCTCCGCCTTTCCCTTCAAAACGCAGGTTGCTGTAAGAGGAGCTGAATTTCATTACTTTCCGGTATTTCTTTTCGTTTTCCACAACGCCGTCAAGCCCGATATTCCTGTCTCCAAGGTGTCCCAGGCATTTTTCGGTCAGTTTCATCCCGATGTCTTTTTTCCGGAATTCGGGTTTGACCACATATAGCCCGAGAAACCCATACGAATCATCATAAGCAACAGCAGAGGCACAGCCTGCAGGCTTGCCTTCAAGCTCTGCAATAAAAAAGCCTTCGTTATCAGCTTCGTAAAAAAGTTCTCCGTCATGGATACCGGGGTTCCAGCCTTCGGCAGCTGCCATCTCAACTGCGAATTCGACTTCTTCCCGGCTCATTTTTCGGATTACAAGTCCTTTTATCTGTTCCGAATCTTTTCCCATGACAGTTTATACTCTCATTTCCTATTTATTTTTTAAGTGCTTCGATGCGGTCTTTTTTTCCTGATGTCAGAGCTTGCAAGGAGTTAAAGTTTTCTTCTCCTGTTCTTCCCTGAGCTTACTATAAGGTAAGCCGCTATAACCGCAGCTGATACGGGATAGATCCCGAGAGGTGACTCTTTTGCTCCTGCCTCGTCTCCCATTTCTTCTCCGGCAGCTGCGCCTGTCTCGTAACCCTCTTCTGTGAACATATAGATGTCCATGGTACCCTTACGCTTGTCCTGCCAGACTATCCGGTTGCCGTCGATTGCAGGGTTACTTTCATATTCCGAGGAAGTGGAAACTGTTTTTTCCTGCCCTGTGGCTATGTCATATATAAAGATGGTCGTTCCCTTAATCCGCCCGTCAGCCCAGACTATTCTTCCGTCCGAGATCGCAGGGGTTTTCTGGGGGGCCGGGTCGATACAAACAGGGGTCGTTTTTCCGCTTGAAAGGTCATACATATAGATATCAAGGTTTCCGTCACGTCTGTCCTCCCATACGATGTAGTTTCCTTCGACCACAGGGTTTGTCTGTCCTGCGGAGTCCGTAACCACAGGGCTTTCTTTGCCTGTGCTGATGTCGTACATGTAAATATCGTCATTCCCTTTGCGTGAATCTTTCCAGACGATGATATTCCCGGAGATTGCAGGCTGGCTCTGGTCCGCCTTGTCTGTTGTTATCTGCGTTTCCTTTTTGGAGCTTATGTCATACATGTAAATGTCAGTATTCTGGTTTCTGCGGTCCGTCCAGACAATGTAGTTCCCTGAAATTGCTGGCTCTTTCTGGTCTGCCCTGTCCTCGGTAACCTGGGTTTTGGCCTCGGAGTCGAGATCGTACAGATAAATATCATAATTGCCTCTATTATCGTCTGAGAATACAATGCGGCTGCCTGAGATCGCCGGTTCGATTTCGTCTTTTGAGCCTGTAAACAGGGCAGTTTCGGTCCTTCCTACGGACATATCGTAGACGTAGATGTCCCAGTTTCCATTCCTTTCATCCTGCCAGACAATGTAGTCTCCTGAGATCACAGGGCCGACCTGGTTGCTGAAAGCCGAGTTAATCTCCTGCTCAGTCCCTTTCAAAGCTTCACTGGCAGCTGAACCTGCATATGCGCTCATTACGATGAATAAGACAACTGAAATAACAATAATCGAAAATTTGCTGTGCCTCAATCTTACACTTCCAATATTCCCTCTGGAGTTTCAGTGCGGGTTTTTTGAGTATAAATACTTTCAACTTCGGATTCTATTTCTGTTTAGTCTTCCGATTTTATTTTCAACTAAATTGTTCCCAGTATAGAATATTTCCAATAGCTGGTTGATCTCTAAAGGATGTATATCTCCCATAGTTTTTAGCGGTTTCTTGCATTTTAGTGTTTTCTTTATTTGAGGGAACACTTCCCTGAATTTCAATGCAAGCCCCGGCCCCACTTCCTGAAGTTAAATCTTCTCCAGCTCAACTTCATTCCTTGTCAGTTTTGCCAGTTTTTCAAGAAATTTCTCTTCATAAGTCTTTTTTACAAGAAAAATAAATTCAACGACATCAGAATATTTTTCTTCTTCTACTTTTCCGTAGTCCTCTATGAGATTTTTAAGCTTTTGAATTTCCGGATATTTGAAACGTATCCTGAACCTTACTTCTTCAAAAACCTCGACAGCACCTGCGTCTTCAATGGCTGAAATTGCGGTTTCCCTGTACGCTCTGGACAGTCCCCCGAAGCCCAGCTTTATCCCCCCAAAGTACCGGGTCACAACCACAGCTGCATTATAGAGCCCTTTTGATTCGAGAACCTTAAAAACGGGTTTTCCGGAGCTGCCTGCGGGCTCTCCGTCGTCATCGTATCTGAAGGCAAAGGAACCTCCTTCCTGTACAAGATAGGCTGAAACATTATGGTTTGCATCTCCATGAAGCTCCTTTATCTCTTTTATGAAAGCTTTTGCTTCGTTTTCATTTCTTACGTGCCTGGCATATCCGATAAATATAGAGTTTTTGAATTCTCTCCGGGCTCTGCCAGAGCTTTTCAGGGTTTTATAGTTATTCAGGGTCTTATCCTCAGCCATCTTTTTCAATTAGTTTCACACTTGAGGCTTTTAAGTTTTGTATATGCGCGCCGGAAGAACTCTATGATATCTTTAATTAATTTTCTGCCGTCCGATGGCTTGCGGCTTTTCCATCTATGCACTTATTTTTCCCGATATCCTTTTTTATAGTCTTGTATCTTCTTCTATTCTTATGCTCGGTGTGTACAATTCCCCTCCTTCTTCTAAAAAAGTCTGACTGGGTTATTTATTGGATATATACCGGGTCCTTCGTTCTCTTATTTTTTTGTCAAATCGAAAAGTTTTAATCTAATTGGCTGTTCATGCATAAATATCTCATATAAAGGTTTCATGAATTTGTATGAGATGGGTGTAAAAAAGGAAGAGAACTTTTAGAGGTAAAACTAATGAAAAAAATGTTAAAGATCATAGCAATGCTCCTTGTTATTGCTACTGTTGTCTTTGCAGCTGGCTGTTCTGACAAGTCCGCTGAACCAGCAGAAGAAGGAGCTTCTGAAGAAGCAGTAGAAGATGCCCCCGTAGCAGCTGAAGATACAGCTGAAGGAGAACTCGCCGCTGAAGAAGAGCCTGCTGAAGAAGAGCTCGAAGAAGAAGAGATTGAAATAGAAGAGACTGAAGTCGAAGAAGAGACTGAAGTAGTCGAAGAAGAAGAGACTGAAGTCGAAGAAGAGACTGAAGTAGTCGAAGAAGAAGAGACTGAAGTCGAAGAAGAGACTGAAGTAGTCGAAGAAGAAGAGACTGAAGTCGAAGAAGAAGAGACCGAGGTCGAAGAATAAACTGCTATGCAGTTTATTCTGACTACAATCCGTGTAGCCTTTTAAGGCTACATTTCTATTTTTAAAATTCCGGGTATAATCAGCTTATAGCCGTGTAAAGCTTGCAATAAGGCATTTTTCAGAGGATTTCTCTTCTTTTGAGTGTTTCTCTTCTTTTGAGTGTTTCTCTTCTTTTATATCATAAATCCAGAAAGCACTAAACAAAAAGTTCTAAACATAATATGGAAAAAATTGGAACTTCATGTAAATATTGGGCTCGCTGAAATCTTCTCAAGGCATCAGGCTTCCTGATAAAATTTTTACTAATAAGTTTCCGGGCAAAGCCGCATTAACTTCAACATCTTTTCTTACTCGAGCTCTGGCGAGAATTCTAACTTTCTTTTACATGCTACTCAGACCTGCTCAAACTCTCTTCTTTTTTCCTGAATTATACCTGAATTTTCAGTTCTGAATCGGGTGTATACGAGCCTTCCAGTGGACTCAAAAAATAAATGGAAACACATATTCGCAAATTTGTTGAGAATCCCTCTTCCGTGAAAAGTGCAGAAAAGTTTTCATTTTTTTTACCTGATTCTTCTGCAACAGCGGTTGATAACGGTTGAAGCAAAGGTACCGTGAGTTCCGGTTCGATTTTATTAACTTCAAAGTTTTTCTATTTAAGTTCAGTTTTCCTTTTAAAAAATTTAGTTTTGCGATCTGAAGAAATTAATTTAAAATCCAAAGCTATTAATCTTTTAGCTTACTATTTATAAAAGTTTAATTATTTTACATACTCAATATTACGGAAGAGTTTTCAGAGGTACTGATATGCAAAAAATGTTAAAGATAATGGCACTGCTCCTTGTAGTTACCACAGTCGTCTTCGCAGCCGGCTGTGCCGAGCAGGGTGAAGAAGGAGCTTCCGAAGAAGGAGCTTCCGAAGAAGGAGCTTCCGAAGAAGGAGCTTCCGAAGAAGCTACCCCTGTCGAGGAGGGATCCAGCGTTGAAGAGAGTGTTTCTGCCGGAGAAATGCCGACCTATATTGTAGGCACTGAAGCCCAGTTCCCCCCCTTTGAGATTGTGGATTCCGGCGGGAATGTGATCGGCTTTGACATTGATCTCCTGAATGCGATTGCTGAAGATCAGGGCTTTAAGGTTGAGTATCTTGACCAGGACTTTGCCGGCCTGATCCCGGCCCTTCAGACCGGAAATATTGACATTATTGCCTCAGGCATGACTATTACCGAAGAACGTGAGGAACAGGTCGACTTCAGTGAGCCCTATATCACTGCAGGCCTGGCTCTTGCAGTAACCGTCGATAACGACGAGATCCAGAGTGTCGATGACCTGCAGGGCAAGACCGTAGCCGTCCAGACCGGGTCCACCGGCTTTATGAAAGCAGAAGAACTCAAGGAAGCCGGAGTCATTGCCGGGATTAAGGACTTCCCCCACGTGAATGAAGCTATTGAGGAACTCAAGATCGGCGGTGCCGATGCAATGATCAATGACCTGCCAGTTACAGAAGCTTTCATTGCAGCCCAGCCAGGCGTAATCAAGATTGTGGGAGAGCCTCTTAACAGCGAGTCCTATGGGTTTGCGGTCCGCTCCGGCAACACCGAGCTCCTTGAAATGATCAATGCCGGTCTTGAAAACGTAACCGCAAGCGGCAAGTACGATGAACTTTTGACAAAGCTGCCCAACTACATGGAAGAGTAAACTTAATTTGTCTCGAGAGCCCGCACATTTGTGCTGCTCTCTCATCTCTTTTCTTTTTTCTCCTGCGTCCCATCATTCTCAAAATATGTACACTGATATCTTTGTTACAAATGATTGGTTTTATATAATGGAAAAGTGTTTTCAGTTATGTATTTCTGTAAAACGCGTATTTGCACTGGATGCAGCTTAAAAAACTCATGTTTGAAAGGCTCTGCTGCGGTCTATTTGCAGGGATATTTTGCTGAGGAGGAACCTCTCCGTTCAAGTTAAATCTGGATGCCTGTACACTGTAAACTAAATCTCCTCAACAGATTTGTTATTCGTATAAAGTAATTTAATTTATATTTCAGAAGTAACTGAGGTTAGAGTTTGTCTCTTTTAGCGTCATATCTTGAACACGCTATTAATGTATTTCCGAGTTTGTTGCGAGGTGCGGTAATCACCGTAGAGGTCACTACCTTTGCGATATTTTTCGGGCTAATCCTGGGGACAATTGCAGCTTTCGGCAAGCTCTCCAGAAGATCGGTTTTCAAAATTCCCAGTACAATATATGTTGATTTTATTCGAGGCACCCCCCTTTTCGTCCAGATCCTGCTTTTTTACTACGGAATCCCGGGCCTTATTATCGGGATTACAGGAGATCCGTTCAGGATCGATCCGATTATCGCAGGCATTGCCGTATGCAGCATCAACAGCGGAGCTTACAACGCGGAGATCGTACGCGCAGGTATCAAATCCGTTGACAGAGGTCAGATGGAAGCCGCCCGCTCTCTGGGTATGACCGAAGGGCAGGCCATGAAGGAAGTTATCATGCCGCAGGCTGTAAAGCTGATTATTCCCCCTCTCGGAAACGAGTTTATCGCCCTTCTGAAAGACTCATCCCTGCTTGCAATCATTAGCGTGCACGAACTTTCCAAAAATGGTATGCTCTATGTCTCAAAGACCTTTGCAGCTTTCCCCACATACATCTCAGTTGCCTTCGTATATCTGGCATTGACCATGGGAATCTCTCACGCACTCGGTTACATTGAAAGGAGGCTTGGTGTAAGTGATAGAAGTGAATAACCTCCACAAAAGTTTCGGAAACCTGAAAGTCCTTAAAGGAATAACCGAAAAAGTTGAAGAAAGCGAAGTCGTCTGCGTGATAGGTCCCTCAGGTTCCGGAAAAAGCACCTTTCTCCGCTGCCTGAACCTTCTTGAAACCCCCACCTCGGGAGAAATCTGGATCGATGGGGTAAAGGTCACGGATCCCAATGTGAATATCAACAAGATCCGCGAGGAAGTCGGAATGGTCTTCCAGCGCTTCAACCTCTTCCCTCACATGACAGCCCTTAAAAACGTAGCGATTGCCCCTATAAAGGTCCGTGGCCTCCCCGAAAAAGAAGCTTACGACCGCGCCTACGACCTCCTAAAAAAAGTAGGGCTTGAAGACAAAGCCGATGTGTACCCGAGTTCCCTTTCCGGAGGTCAGCAGCAAAGAGTTGCAATCGCCCGGGCCCTTGCCATGCGCCCGAAGGTAATGCTCTTTGACGAACCCACCTCCGCACTTGACCCTGAAATGGTCGGAGAAGTCTTAAACGTCATGAAAGACCTGGCAAAAGAAGGCATGACAATGGTCGTTGTAACCCACGAGATGGGCTTTGCCAGGGAAGTCGGAGATCGCGTCCTCTTTATGGACGGGGGTATCATAGTCGAAAAAGGCACGCCCCAGGAAATCTTCTTTAATGCCCGGAACGAGAGGACAAAGTCGTTTTTGAGCAAGGTGCTGTAACGAGATTTTGTGATAAGATTTTGTATCTCAGTAGTTTCTTGAGTGGTTCCTGATTAATCGGGGAGTTTGCTCCGGAACCCGGAGAGGAAATCTCAATTTTTTCTTTCCCTGCACCTCGCAGGCCCTGAACCAGACTGACGGCCCAGTAAATCACAAATTAAAAACCAGTGCCGCAATTAAGAGAGATAAACGGAGATAATTATCGGAAATGCCCCCTGGCTGAGAGAATATTTTACTTAAGCTCAAAACCTTTTTTCAATTCAAGTAAATATCAACTCTTCCGCCAACCTGTCTGGCGGCCCTGCAAAAAAAGCAGAAATGATGTAAAAAGAAACAGAAAATTATTGTTTTTCCTGGTAACTATTACATATTAGTTTCTTGAAGCTTTCATCATTCGTTTTTGCTTGCCGGCTTTTTTTTCTTTTTTCTTTCTCTTTTTTATGGGAAAGACCGCTCTCCTGCGTCTCTTATATTTTACCATTGTTTTAGTTAGCCCTCTTGAGCGCAGCTCATTTCTTTCCGCAAATAGTCTGCTTGAGCTTAGCTCATTGTTTTAAACATCAAGTAGTCCTCTTGAGGGAGTGAAGCGACCGAAAAGGACCTCGTGCTCCCGAAGCGAAACTCGGGTGGCGCAACTCTACCGGGACAAGAAAGGTTCGGTATAGTGAGTAGGGTTGCACAGGTAACAATAGTTCATAACTTCCTCCTTGTAAACAACAGTCTTAACCTGTACTCATAATTTTTATGGAATGGTTTCCCTTATTCATCACTATTGTTACTGAGGCCAAAAAAATGAAAGAAACCCTTAAAGCTTGTATCGACCTCACCCGTGCTCACTTTCTTCCTGCCTGGCCCCTTATTTTCTGTTCCGGGCTGGTGCTTGCTTTTGCTAATTACGGCGGCTTTTCCTGGGCACTGATCATCAAAGCTGCGCTGATAGGCCTGCTGGGGTTTGAAGCCGGTTTCGTGCTCAATGACTACGTGGACAGGAACAGGGACAAGCTTGATGTGGAAAATACCATGACAAGGTACTGGAGGCTTTTTAAAGATAGGCCAATTCCTTCAGGCAAGATCTCTTCCAAAAATGCTTTCTGGCTGTTTATCCTGCTTGTGGGGGTTACTTCAGCCCTGATTTTTACCCTTCCCTACCCGAATTCCCTCTATGTTTTTGTAATCATGCTGTACTCTTACGGCGTTGAGGCATTTTACCAGGTGAAAAAAAGAGATCAGAAGTACCCGGTTGCCCAGCTTCTGGGCAGGACTGATTTCACCCTCTTTCCGGTAGCGGGTTATCTCTGCTACGGGCAGCCGGATATGACTGTGCTGCTCTATATGATTTTCTTCTACCCCTGGACGATGGCACACCTCGGGTTGAATGACTTTATCGACCTGGAAAACGACCGGGCAAGGGGCATGAAATCGATAGCCGTCCTTTATGGTCCAAAAGGGGCTATGTACTGGATTACGGGCTTTACGATTCTGCATTTCCTTGCAGCCGTCTTCTTCCTCAGGGAACTCGGGACTATTGCGCTCTATGGCTTTCTTGCGGCTTTTGTACTCCTTGCAGGGTCAAACCTTTACCTGTGGAAAGAAAAAAGTCAGGGTGCCGGAATGAAGATATTGCCTGTTTACCACATGACTCTGGTAATCTATTCGGTTTCGATCATTCTTGATTTCATTTATTGATCCGGGAAAGGCGGAATCGGAGCAGATGAGGGCAGAGGTGCTTTATACAATTTGCTTTATACAGTTTGCTTGAAACTGACCGCCTTTTTCTCTCCTTCCTTTCTTTCTCGCCATTTCCCTCCTTCTCTCTATTTCTACTCGCCATTCACTTACTTATCCAGGCTTTTAGGGCAACAGTTTTTAGTTTCCACTTTTTGGCTTACAAAAACTATAAACATATAATTCTCTTTTATATTATCGGGGTTGAGGGAACGAAGGTTGAAGGGACGAAAGAGACTATTAAAGCCTTGATAGACCTGACCAGAGCTCATTTCTCTCTTGTCTGGGTTTTGCTTTTCTACTCGGGTCTTGCCCTTGCTATTAAAAACTATGGAGAATTTTCCCGGGAAATGACCTTCAAAGCTGTTTTTATAGGACTTTTCGGATTTGAAGGAGGGCTTGTGCTCAATGATTATGTCGACAGGAAAAGGGATCGGCTTGATGTTGAAGGTTCCCTTACGGCTTACTGGCGCCCTTTTAAGAGCCGTCCGCTCCCTTCCGGAAGGCTCTCGCCGGGATTTTGCCCTGGCACTGTTCCTGTTATTCTCTGCGTTAACAGGGATTCTGATGGCGACTTTGCCTTACCCGAACTCCCTGTATGTGTTTATCACAATGCTTTCCTCATGCGTTATTGAGTACTTTTATCAGGTGAAAAGAAAAAACCAGAGTTTTCCCATCGCTCAGCTTGTGGGAAGAATGGACTTTACTCTTTTTCCGGTTGCAGGTTATCTCTGTTACGGAAAACCTGATACTACCCTGCTGCTCTACCTTGTCTTTTTCTATCCCTGGACTCTCGCCCACCTTGCGGTCAATGATTTTATTGATACGGAAAATGACAGGGCAAGGGGAATAAAATCAATCCCTGTACTCTACGGGCTTGAAGGGACGCTGTTCTGGATTTCCGGCTTTACGCTCCTGCATTACCTTGCAGCCCTTCTCTTCTTAAAACAGCTTGGAGATATTGCACTTTATGGTTTTTTGCTCGGTTTTCTGGTGCTCGGATTTGCAAACTATAAGCTTTTGAAGGAAAAAAGCCAGAGGGCAGGTCTGTTTGCCCTTTTCCTTTTCCACGTTTCACTCGTGCTCTATTCCTGTTCGATTATCCTTGACTCCTTTTTCTAACCGCAAATTTTTTAGTTTTTCGGATCTCGGGCCGTCAAGTCTTTATTTTTTCCTCCTGCAGAGCCTCAGGGTATGGCAGCGCAGGCTTCCCCCTCCCGCAAGCAGAGCTTCAGGATGAAAAGGAATAATCTCAACACCTTCTTCTGCAAGTTTTTTCCTTGTTTCCCGGTCAAGTGCAATGTCATAGTGGAAAATTGTCCCGCTTTCAAGGGGAACAAAAGAACAGGCAAGACGGCTTTGCTCGGAATCCGAAACAGGGACGATCTCCATGCCTTTCTCCTGCATGTACGCTTTAAAACCGATCCTTTCGCTGGAGTCTTCCGTAAACAGGCAGGTCTCTTCAAAGGCAGGAAGGTAAGCAAGAGCCAGGTCTTCTCTTATCCTGTTGAAGACGGTATCGGGGTGCATGTAGCGCCTGGCTTTCGGAATGCGGGCATAGATGACCTCTTCGAACTCGTTAAGGATATTCGAAATAAATTCCCGGATAAAGGGATAGGTATGCCTTTCCGTATCCGCAACAAAAATAGTATCTTTTGAGAGCAGGAGGCAGCCTTCAAAAAACCCTTCGCGTCCGTTGAACTCGTTGAGTATGGGAATTCCCAGATTGTTCAGGGCCTCTTTTACGACAATCTCTTCATTTTCCCGCGCAGGCGGACGCATTTTTGAAAGGAGTGCGCCTTTTCTGGAGATTACCGCAGTATCATGCAGAAAAGTAAGATTTGGCATCTTCCGGATCAGTTCCCGGTTTTCGTCCACATGGTCCGAAAGCTCATAGACCCTGACCCCATTTGATTCCAGCAGTTCCTGATATTGCCTGTGTTCTTCAACATATCCGGGAATATCAGGGACCTCATCGTAAAGCCAGTGTTCATAATTTGATTCGTTGACCAGGGTGAGTTCGTCTCCCGGGGTATGTACAATTACGCTTTTCAGCCTCCCCAGTTCATCACAGCCGTAAGCAATACTTGATCCGTTTTTTTTCTCCCCCTTCAATTTTTCTATCTGGCAACCCATTTCCAGAACCCCCTTTTGATTTATTGTCCTTTTCATATACGTTTTTTTGCCAGGACCATCACATTTGTCCTGTCTTCACTCAGGAAATCCTTGAGAACATCAAACCCGCAGATGTCCAGGAAATCGAGAACCTGGTCATATGTATATTTATAGGTAAAGCCCATGCGGATGACGTCTCCTTCCTTAAAGCTTATGGTCTCTTCCCCTATCCTGATCTCAGAATCTTTCAGGATGTTCAGGCTCTTCCGGGTCCTGCACAGTGCCCCTATCCTGGAATCCACCTGTGCGAGCAAGAGCTCGAAGTCGAAATCCTCAGGAGCCATCCCGTAATGAAGCAGTGGATACATATTGAAGAGCATGTTCTCTCTTGAGGCATAGGTGCCCAGGATGGATTTTCTTGCAGCCTGTGCCTCTTCCCCGGAACCCTGTGTTGGGAGAAGGTTGGCATCGAAGAAGAATAGATCTCCCTGCTCAAGGTTTTCATGGACGAGCTTGAGAATGAATTCAGGCTCGTAATTGCAGAAGGTGTTTCCCAGAATGCAGAACAGCACCGGGAGATGCCAGTGCTTTTTCAGGAGCGGCATGTCCTCGATTAAGCCGACTATCCCTTTCTTTTCCACAGGCAGGTCCTTTACCTTTTCAAGGGCAAGGTCTACAAGCTGGCTGTTTATGTCTACGGGATAATAGCGTATTGATACTTTTTCCGATTCTGGTTTTTCATTCCGGTTTTTCTTTATCAGCTCTTCGAGAAGAATTCTTTCTTTTTCCCCGCTCCCTACCCCGACACTCACAAGGCTCATGCATGCAGGAATAAATCGGACAATCGAAGCAACATTCTCCTCAAGCATTATTTTGAGCTGCCTGGCAACAGGAAACGTTCTGGATCCGTCCAGTTTCAACCAGTTGTTTGCCCCTCCTGCGCCTGTATACAGAAGATAATCGGGCAGTTCGTACTTTTTCAGGCTCTCGTACAGCTTCTCTTCGGGACTTTTCTCGCTGATAGTTATGATCTTTTCTTCTTGCTCCTGAGCCTGCTCCAATATTGCTTTTCCTGTGCTGTTCACCTTCTCACTTCCCGGAAGCTATCCATTCTTAATAGATGCGCCCCTTACCTGAGCAATTTTCAGACTTCTTGCCTGGATCCGGTTTTTGTTATTTTATCATTCTTTGAAGCACTGCTGGCATTCCATCCTCAGGGCTTCAAGCGGATCGGCTCCGTTATTTATCCCGACGCTGTAGGCATACCCGCGGCAGCCTATGCATTCTTTGATGTATTCGCAGTTCCCGCACCTGCCTTCGAGCACTTTGTCGATATTCCTTACATATGTGAAGAGCTCGGAGTCATATATCTCCTTCAGGCTCATCCTGTTTACGTTATAGGGATATTCCCCGTTAACCCTGAGTGCAGGATGTTCGTCCAGTTTCGTGGGCGCACAGGGCCTGACATTCCCTTCTATATTGATGTACAGGCTGTAAAGGTGCTGAAGGCAACCGCTTGCAGTGATAGGAGTATAAGGCAGCCAGTCATACCCGTAATATTTCCTGTCTATCTCAAGGAGTCTTAACTTGTAGTCTTTTATCTCATCGGCTGTGAGCAACTTATCTTCAAGTTCGTCATTTGCCCTGCCCGTCGGCGTAAGGATCTCCATATTGGGAAAGATGTTATTCTGCCGACAGAAATGCCAGATCTCCTCGATCTCTTCAAGATTCAGTTTATTGCTCACAAAAGAGATTCCCAGGCGGAGTTTTCCTGGCTCTGCGGGTTTTGAAAAGCCTGCTTTCAGGAGGTTTCCAAGCCCGGTTTTTATATCCTCGAAAGCCCCTTCCCTGCCTGCCAGATAATCCTGGACCTCAGGCCTGAGGGAATCGAGCTTTCCCATGACAGAGGCGTTGTGTTCGTACAGGAAGCCTGCAAGCTCCTCTGTCATTAAAACAGTGTTTGAAAACAGCATCGGTACGATTCCGAGGGAATCAATGTAGGCAATCAATTCTCTAAAGTTCGGGTACAGAGTCGGCTCTCCTCCCCCGATCACAACCACAGACCTGATCCCGAGTTCTTTTGCTTCGGATATTATGCGCTTAAGGACATTAAAATCCGCTATTTTTACCGAATCCTCTCCGCTTTGTGCATAGCAGTAGCGACAGTGGAGGTTACATGAGGTGTTTGTTTCAAGCCGTATGGCTAAAAGCCTGTTTGAGTCCCGCGCTTCATAGGCTTCCTGCGCCCCGTACATGTATCCCCTCAGGACGGGAGGCGGTGAAAGCAGGCTCAGCACATCTAAATTCTTTAACTCTTTCCCCAACATATTAAAAGGTATATATATCCCCCCTTTATCAAGTTGCAAGAAACTAAGTGTTATTTTCGAGATCAGATGGTTGATTTTGTTCTGATGTTTTTATTTTTTATTTCGGATTTGTTTTTGTCTTTTCAAATGTTTTGCCCCATTTTTTTATTGAAATTGCCTATTTTATTCTAAGTTATTCTGTTCTCAAGTTTCTTATAGCTTTCAATCCAATCTTATTCCGGGATGTTTGAAGAAATTCAGGTTAAAAACGCTCTGAATAAAATAAAGGAAACTAGCAGGCTCAAATTGCCCTTCCGCTGGGACCTGAACCTTTACAGGGGATGTGAGCACGGCTGTAACTACTGTTATGCAATTTATTCTCACAGCTATCTGGAAAAAGCAGAAAAGCCCGCATGTTCGGTTGAAGAAAACTCTGATTTTTTCCAGAAGGTCTATGTGAAAGCAAACATTGCAGAAGCACTTGAAAAACAGCTTGGAGCCCGGTCCTGGAAAAAAGAGATAATCAACATAGGCGGGGTGTGCGACAGCTACCAGCCTGTCGAAGCAAGGTACGGTCTGATGCGGGAAGTCCTGGGGCTGATGATCGAGCACAAAAACCCGGTTACCATCTCCACAAAATCGGACCTTATCCTCAGAGACTTTGACCTGCTTGAGGAACTTGCCGAACTGACATACGTAAATGTCGCGGTCACGGTCACTACGATGGATAAAACGCTCAGCTCTCTTCTGGAACCCCTGGCTTCTTCTCCGGAAAAACGTTTTTCAGTCCTGAGGACTTTCAAAGATACAGCGGCTACTACCGGGCTACATATGATGCCTGTACTCCCTTTTCTTACGGACAGCCCTGAAAATCTCGAACAAATTCTTTCCCTTGCGGCCGAATGTAAGGTAGATTACGCCCTTCCGGGAGTCCTTTATCTCAGAGGCGAAACCAGAAAGCATTTTTTCAATTTCCTTGCCCGCAATTTCCCCGAATTTTCTGCCCCTTACCACAGGCTGTATGCAAAAGGAGGAGCCGACAGCAGCTATAAAGCTGAACTTTACGGGAGTCTCAGGACTCTTATGGAAAAATACCGGCTTTCAGGGGACTATATGAAACCCGTGGAAACAGGGGTTTCCCACTCTAGGCAGCTTAAGCTCACTGATTTTTAAGGAACTTATTTTTGAGCTTTTCATAAAAGCATTTAAAAAAGGAAAACAAAAATCTGAACTTTCATGCCTCAGATTTTACCTATCGGTTCGGATATGCATATGGGAAAACAAGTTCCGAAAGCTCTAACTTTTGGCTGCCGGTTTATGTAAATTCGAAAACCTTTTCCTGCGAATGTTTTTTCTTTATTTTTCGCAGCTACAGGAAATGTTGCCTTTCAGGATCTCTTTCCAGTCGCCGATTACGTCATGAGTCCAGCAGTCGTCGGCTCCTGCAGCTTCCCGCATGACCAGGGCAAAGATGTATGAGAGTTCCTTGACTGTAGCTCCTGCTTCGAGGGCACCTTTGAAGTGCTTCAGGACGCAGGGTTTTGACCTGGCTTTGATCGAGAGGGCAAAGCAGATGAACTGATAGGTCTTTTCGTCAATCATCCTTTTTTCGGCATAGAGCTGGTCAATCTCGTCCAGCTTCTGGGTGAATTCGGGGAAAAATTCTTCCAGCATTCTCATTTCTACAGCTCCTTTTTTACCCGCACACCTGCAGGTTCACGCTGTTAAGGCGGTACAGGTATTATGATGTTTTTTTATATTTAAGGATTAGTTCAAAATCTTTTGAAACCATCATTTTTAATCCCAGCTCATAATTTCTCGAGGGATGCTCTTTCTTCCAGAGTTAAAAAAAGGCAGTTTTCAGCTTTAGAAGCATGTATCAGAGCCTTAAGGTTTTTAAGGGCTTTTTCTCCGGTATTGAATTTGCAGTCCGGACGTACAGACATTCCGGACATATCCACAAATTCCCAGGGATGGACAAAAATTACAGGAGCTGTTATATGCCTGATCAATGGGAGAAAAATATCCTGGGGTAATCTCAGAAAAGAGGAGGTAATAGTTGCCGGAATCCTGATTATTTTGCTCTTTATTCTTGCTTTTTGGGAAAAAGGGGGTTTGTAAGCCGCAAGGGAGGAGTCATACCGAAAGCCCTCTTTTTCCAGAAATCCAAGGTAGCTTTCCGGGAACTGAAGGTTCGGAGCCCTGAAGGAGACAACCCGCTTTTCGAACTGCCTGAGCACGTTTCCCGCCTGCTTCAGGGCAATTTTTGCCTCTTCCTTCCCCATACGGTCAAAACGGGCATGGGTATATCCGTGACAGCCCAGCTCATGTCCCTCTTCCGGGATTCGGCAGATAAGATCCGGATACTGCTCTGCCATCATACCTGTCACAAAGAAAGTAGCCTTTATTCCTTCTTTTTTGAAGAGTTCCAGCAGTGCTGGCATCCCTTCTTCCATTCCCCATGTACTTGTAAGCATGGGGGGGCAGTCTTCTTCCACATCAACTGTTATGGTGATGTTTTTCATAAATTACCTCTCTATATACCTGGCAGGTCTGTTCATAGATTTTGTTCCAATCGTAATTTGAAAGCCCTTCGCCAGCCTTTCGGGCAAACTCGGCTCTTAAAGCCGGTTTTTCTATCAGGTTCCGAACGCAGGATTCAAATTCCGAAAGGTCGTTTGCAAGGTAACCGTTTACTCCGTGCTTGATAATATCTGAGACTCCGCTATGGTTCATTGCCACAACAGGGACATTTTTTGAGATCGCTTCCAGAATCGAAATTCCAAAGGCTTCATCACTGGAGGGGAGGGCAAAGATATCTGCCTGTTCCAGATATTCCAGTACCGTCTTTCGGGGCACTTCTCCTGTAAAGTAGAAGTTTTCGGACAAACCGGATTCTTCCACTTTTTTTTCCAGATTTTTTCGAAGGGGGCCGTCGCCTATCATCAGAAATATCAGGTTTTCATATTTTTTAAGGAACGTAGATGCAATTTCTATAAGGTTCTGGACCCCTTTCTTTTTTGTCATTCGGGCGACCGTTACGATTACAAGTTTTCCTTTTCTGTCAAAAGGAAGAGGGACTATGGGGCTACTTTCCTCATATTCCATACCGTTGAAGATCCTGTAAACGGGTTTTTTTGTCATCAGTTTCGTATCCTTTTCAACTGCCGAACTGACAGCAATTACAGCATCGGCATTTCCTACAAGTAGTTTTCCTGCAAGATACAGATAAAGACGAAGCGGCGTATGTCCTACGAGGGAATGATTGGTAACTACCGAGGGAATCCCGAGTTTTCTGGCTGCGATAAGGGCTATCATGCCGAGCGGAGAGTCCAGTCCGTGAGAGTTAATAATGTCATAATTCCCTTCTTTAAGAAGCTTGTAGAGCTCTTTATACGCACCTGGCATCAGAAATCGTTGCTGTCCGGGAAAGGGGCGACTTTTGATTCTGATTACCGCAACTCCGTCTCTGATGTTGTATTCCGGGATGCCCAGATAACTTCTGGTAATGACATGTACTTCATGACCCTGCTGATTCAGGGTTTTTGCAAGGGCGTGTATGGAATATTCGATTCCCCCTACCTTTGGAAAATACCAATCGCTGATCAGCGCGATTTTGTGTTTTTCCATGCCGTAACCCCTCCGTAATAAGACAGATACAGAAACCCTATCATGCTACTGAGCCCATAGGATATGAGACGTTCAAGAAACACAAAACTACCAGCAGATGCAAGAGGCAGCCCGAAATACAGGAGCAGGTAGACAAGTCCTCCTTCGACAATTCCAAGCCCGCCAGGTGTGATAGGGAGGCATCCGAGTACGAGGTAAAAGATCGAAACCGTTGCTATAATATGCAGGGGGATGGGGAGTTTCAGGGCTGAGGCGACCATTTCCAGGCGCACAATATCAAGAACCCAGACTCCACACGAAAGCAGGAGCACAGAAACAAAAGATTTGCGTAGCTGTTTCCAATTTTGATGAAGCCTGTTCAGAAAGGGCTCAAGTCTTTTTCGGAATAACCAGGTTCCTGTCCCTGCTCCAAGGAGGAATAACGGAAGGAAAAGGGCTGTACTCCACGATAGCATACCTCTATGGAGCTGGAAGATATTCCTGGTGAAAGGGAAAAAATAAAGCGAATAGAGAAATAGCAGGGAAACTGGAATTGCTTCGACCAGCCTTTCGAAGAGGATCGTTATAAGGGCATGGGTATGGATGATACCAAAGCGTCGATTAACCCAGATTATTCGGAGAGGTTCCCCTCCAAACCTGCTCGCCGGAGTGAAGTTATTCACGAATATTGCTCCGAAGAAAACGGGCAAAAGGTCTGTTGCTTTTAGATCGTACCCGATGGAAGAGAGCACCTTTTGCCAGCGAATCGCAAAGAAATATACACTCAGAAGGTAGACTGAAAATGCCAGGACAAAATAACGGATCTGGATTTGCCGGAGCATCTTCCGGCTTTCCTCCAGAAAAAGTGTTATTTCTGTCCAGTGAACATATACAAGAATCGATGCTGTTATAAGCAGTAAGATAACTGCAACGCCTCGTCTTAAGGCTCCCCGGTCCAACAGTACACCCTCGTAACAGGTTTTGAGTGGGAGTTCCCATCAGTTGGTTTTCATCTTTTAAAATTCAGTTTTCGTTTCTTGACCCGTGGGTCATTTTATAATCAAATTCGGTTTTTGATATTTCCTGTCCATAGGGCCGGAAGTTAACTCCGATCCTTCATTTATCAAGACTAAAATTCGATATCCAATTGCTGAAGATGCCCCTTTTCTGGAAACTTTTTGATTCAGGTATTTTGATCCATTCGATAGGGGCTCTCCCAATATAGAGTCCCACCCTTCCCCCCTTCCCATAAAATTCGTATTTTCCTTTTTTAATTTAATACCCTTATGTCCCAGCACTTCTCCCCTTACCCTAATTCAAGTTTGAATTCTTTTTATTTAAGGTCTATGATCATCTTTTTTTTAAATTTCGGGCTTCTTCTGTCTTATTTTTTAGTTGAATCCCCTCTCTTCAGGTGGCTCTTTTCTGCGAAGTTTCTCCCTTTCTTCTTCCAATAATTTAGTTCACTGGGAGATGAAAAGATACTCCATGCAGAAAATCTGGTAAGCCGGGTGAAAATATCTCAACACTGGATTTCGATGCCACACAACTTCCCACAATATGGGGAGGTGATATCCGGGTTGATGAGGAAAAAGATGAATATGTGATCCGTTATGCCTTCGATTCCAGTACCGATTACATTGATATGTTTTATCCTTATCACGGGATATGAGCTCCCCCATTCCCGGAAAGCACTTAAGGAAGGCTACCGGGAAAAGGTCTGCCTTTCAACCGGACACGTAGAAAAAAGACATGCAGGAAAATAACATACAGGTTGCAAATGAAAGTTCTTTCGAATCTCTTCAGGCGAAAAGTCTCTTTCAGGTGAAAAATGATTTTTTGTGTAATGGAGTCGATTGTGGAAGCAAGCCATTGGTCACTTCTTAATGAATGAGCACATACGCCGTGTTTTTCAAAATGGAGGGAGATATTTGGGTGCTGAGGTTTTTCGATGACTTACTTCCACAATCTTTAATTTTACCTTCGGGGCAGATCAAATCCGGTTTATAGTGTTTTATTGGGTTGGTGACAATGTTTTTCAAAATTTACCCATTTTTGTGACCTGTTTTTTGTGACCTGTTTTTTGTGACCTGTTTTTCTTTATTTGTTTTTGCGACCTTTATTCTGCACACAAGGTTCAATCTGTTTTTTCTTTTTATTCGATTACGAGGCACTCTTTTGTTTCGATATTACGAGGTATCTTTTTTAGTTTATGTTTTTCGAGGCTGCTTTTTAGTTTATGTGTCGTGAGGCTGTTTTTTAGTTTATGTGTTTTGAGGCTGCTTTTTACGTTACTATGACTGTAGCTTTTGCTTCCGGCATGGCCTCCAGGCTGAAGGTGTAGGTCCCTGTTTCTTCAAAAGTATACGAAAATGCTTTTCCGTAGTACAGGGTGATGTCTTCCCACAGCCCGTCGTCACTTACAAGCACTGAGGCCCCCTTTGGCCTTTTGAGGTTAATCCAGATAACTGTATCCCCTTTTTCTATTTCTATGGTTTCGGGAGAAAATGTTGTTGAGTAGATTAACATTTTTTCTTCATTCCGGACATTTTTTTCATCGCTTTTTCCTGAATTCGAAGCTGAGGATGCTTCTGCCGTAGCCTGGGGCTTTTCTACAGTGACGGTTTCGTCGGGAGTTTCCGAGTCCTCTTCCCGCGGCTCAGAGGCGGATACCTTTACTGTTCCCTTTATCTCCGGGTTATCTTTGAGGGTAAGGACATAGGTACCTGGCTCTTCAAAAGTATATGAAAAGGCTTTTCCGTAGTACAGGGTAGTTTCTTCCCACAGCCCTTCTTCACTTACCAGCACCATTGGGGTTTTTGGTTTCTTGAAGTTGAACCAGGTTACCTCCTCTCCGGCGTTTATTTCGATTGTCTCGGGTGCAAATGTGCCGTAAATAACCACTTTGTTAACAGAGGTATCAGCACTTCTCACAACCAGCTTTGTCTCTTTTGCCGCTGCCGTACCCGTTGACATGAAAAGGATTGTCACTATCAGCAGGGCAAAAATTATGGTTTTATCGTGTTTTTTCGTCTTAAAACCTCCAAGTTTTCACAGCTTTTTATCCAACTCCTTTCTGGGAATACCACTTTACATTTCGATTTATTTTCATATAGCCAAAACGGTATTGTTTTTTCTCTTCATTGCAGGCACGGTTCGGGTCGTTTTGCCTGGCAAATGCCCCTGGAAAAAGCAAAAAGCACTGGCCATTTTGAGCTGTCTTGAGCAGTGTCGAAAAGTCATGATCTTCTGGCGCTTCACCTGGTCTTTGATGCTTCACCTGAGAGAGACTTTTCACTGATCTTTTGACGCTTCACTTTATCCGTCAATTTTTTAGAGAAAAAAGAAAGGGGAAATTTACATGGGGAAAGAGAATAGAGGGTTTTCTGGCCTCTTTTCCAGAAGAGAAGACTTTTTTCAGTGACTTTATATAATCCTTTCAAGTATTATTGGGACGAGATGAAATCAAAAGCACATATCCGGGTAGAAACCAGACCGTCGCTTCTGGATACTATTTTTCTGTCTGAAAAAAGAAAGGGCCTTCTCTTGCTCCTGAGAGAAGAGGGGCCTAAAAGCGGTGAGGAAATTAAGGACGTGTTTGATTTTCCCTGGAAATCGATTACCCCACAGATAAGAAAATTAATCGACTGGGGTCTGGTGCTTGAGGAAGGGGAACTGTACGTTCTCTCCGATATGGGTTCGGTGATTGCCGAGAAGGTTCAGGTTCTCCTGAATACGCTTTCTATATATGAAGAAAACCTGGATTTCTGGTATGATCATGATCTGAGTTCTATTCCTCTCCATCTGCTTTCAAGGGTTGGAGAGCTGGAACACGTTAATATTCTGGAGAGAGATCTTTCAAATATTTTCCTGATTCCGGAAGAGATCACAAAGAATCTTGTGGACTCGAAGCGTATTATGTCTTTTGTTTCGGTATTCCATCCCTCTTCTCCTTTTCTTTATTTCGAATATCTGGAAAAGGGCATCGAAGCTACGGCAATTGTTACGAAACCCATTCTTGAAATTCTTCAGACTGAATGCACTTCCGATCTTCCATTTTTAAAAACGAACAATTCGATCCTTAACAGAGCCCTGATCGAATACAAGCAGGAGATAAAGCATATTCTGAACAGTAAGGCTCCCAATTTTCTGGTCTACGAAGGTGACTTAAAACCGATGTCAATGATTGTTACTGATAGGATTTTTTTGCTATCTCTTCTGGACAAAAAAGGAAGATTAACAACCAAATTTCTTATCAGCTCCGAGCCTGCGGCTCTAAAATGGGGAGAAGAACTTTTCATGTATTATAAGGAGAGATCAAAACCTATCACCGAATCTCTGTCTACCCTATGATATTTGTTTCAGATAGGCTGTCGTTTCAGATAGGCTGTATGAAGATAGCTGTCGTTTCAGATAGGCTGCCGTTTCAGATATGGCTATCGTTTCAGATAGGCTGTAGTTTCAGATAGGCTGTATGAGGATAGGCGGTTCCCGGTTTCAAAAAAGATTAGTTTTCCTGAAAGTTTTCTTAAAAATCAAAATTGTATTAGCTGTAGGTTTTACCTCAGAGCTTTTAGAAATGCATTGATGATGAGGCTTCTTTCATCAACAGCGTCCTACCCGGAGAGAGTATTATGGTTTCTTGACGGCTCTTGAAGAAAACCACAGCGTATCTACCACATTTTAATATTCACCCAATCGAAACGACGATAGAAAAGTATTATCTATCTGCCGAATTTATATAATTCCTGCTCCTATATAGCCAAAGCGATGAAGATTTTTACTTTGCGATTGGAATATTCCAATGGTATTGGAAATGACAACTCCCATTGGAATCACTCACTTTAATGTGGGTGTCGAGAAGTATGAGCTTCATCCTGAATTCCTTGAAGGCTTTCCAGTAAAACATATCTTTTTGCAATAAATTCCAGGTGAGACAAAACCATGAGCTCAGTTTCTGGTACCAGTTCTTCGTTGCTTGACGCAATTTTCCTTTCTGAAAAAAGAAAGAACCTTCTCCTGCTGTTAAAAGAGGAAGGTCCTAAAAGCAGTGACGAGATCAAAAATGCGTTTGATTTCCCCTGGAAGTCAATGATTCCCCAGATCAAAAAGTTAGTTGATCTGGGTCTGGTTATACAGACAGATGGAGTATATTCTCTTTCCGAAATGGGGGTAGTAATAGCCACAAACGTACAGTTTTTACTTAACACTCTGAAGATATATGACGAAAACAGGGATTTCTGGTCCGAACACGATCTGAGTTCAATTCCTTTCCATCTTCTTATAAGAATCGGGGAACTGGGGCAGTGTAAGGTCCTGAAACCCGATCTCTCTCATTTATTTAAAGTTCAGGAAGATATTGTAAAATGTATGCTGAATTCTTCCCGCATTATGGTATTTGCTTCGGCAATTCATCCCGCTTATCACCTACTCTGTCTGGAATTTCTTGAAAAGGGGATTGATGTTACAATTATTCTTACTGAGTCGGTTTTTGAGAGTATCCATAATGAGTGCCTCCCCCAGGCAACCACATCTTTCAGTGACAGCTCCGTTCTCAAGCTGGACCTTCCTGAATACAAAAAGGAAGTTCAGTTCTTTTTGACCTGCGAAAAATCACATTTTTTTGTGTCGGATGGGGAGAAAAAACCAATGATGCTGGTAGTAACCGATAAGATCTTTGCACTTTCCCTGCTTGATAAAAATAACAGAATTGACCGCAACTACATTGTAAGCTTTGATCCCGGAGCTCTAAAATGGGGAGAAGAACTTTTTGAATATTACAAAACGAATTCCGGGCAGATTTTTTCTTTCTGAGTTTTCCACACGCTGAATTTTTCCTATTTTCTCTTTTTCCGCTCGCCGGATTTTTCTACTTTCTCTTTTACCGTTCTCTGGATTTTTTCCTACCCTTTTATTTCCCTGCTCTCTGAGCGTTCCCTATTTAATCTTTTTAAGGCCCGTATTTTTAAGGCCGATACCTTTTGAAACCCTGTCTTTTATTTCATTCCCCTGCCTTTAAAGAAGGTATAGCAGAAAGTCTCTCCGGGTTTTGCAGTTTGATGGAATTTTTCTATCCCTTTTTTCATGCTTCTTCTTTCATCATTTGCACTTCCAGAGTTTTCTTTTATACCTTCTGTCATGGGGATGATGGTCTTCCGGATAAAGCAGTCCAAAAGTTCAGGTTTGTCGGAATATGCATAAACCATGCTCAGCTCTACTCTTATGCCCTTGAGCCTTGATGAACCACAAATCAAGGAGTTAGATTAACTCGCTTGATTATGGGCAAATTTCCAAAAGGCTGGTTCATGCATACACTTTTCTCTTTACTCTGATTTTCGCATGGTCACCATATACAGTTTTCTCGGTAGTTCTCCCTCCTCAAACTCTTCCACTTCGTAGCTCCGGTACTCTTTTGCAAGGTGCTCAACCATTTCTTTGCTGAAAAAATGCACTATAAAGCCGCCTGTAATTTCGTACATGTCCTCTCCTCTGTGAGTTCCCGTCCCGTAATGGGCGTCTCCGGTATGCCTGGCTGTATAAATGTTTACCCCGCCAGGCTTGAGCACCCTTTTAATCTCTTTGCAGAGGAACTCCAGTTCATCTGTGGTAAGGGCCATGCAGTAAAGCATATGAGAATAACAAGCATCAAATGTCTCAGCTTCAAAGGGGAGGGGATTTCTTACATCGTGCCTGAGGGCCGTAACATATTTCCCAACCCCCGCTTTTTCGGCTTTTTCTTTTATCTCTTTTGGCCCGCTTTCGGTGTAGTCAAGCGAATGGACTGAAAACCCCCTGATGGCAAAAAAGCAGGTATCTCTCCCCTGGCCGCCTCCAAGTTCCAGGATTTCCTTTTTCCCTTCCTTTTCAAAAATAGCCGCAGCTTCCCGGGCCGGATAACTTGGCTCATCTCCAAACCTCGAGCAGGTGTTTGAAAACACTTTTTCCCAGTGGGGCTGCTGCCCGTTAAGGATCTCTTTTTCCGTGCAGTTTCCTACTTTTTCACGACCTGTTGTAGTTTCCTTTTTCATCTCATACACTTCCTTCCTGTTAACTTCCCTCTCAACCTGCATAGTACTGTTTTATAATCTCGATTTAATATAACTGTCTATTTTATTCCCTGGAGAAAAACGAACCGGGAAGTTAAGCCATTCTGAATTGTGGAAGTTTTTCTGAGCCCCCTAAAGGGTTAAATCATTTTGAATCAGAAATGTCAGGTTATTCTGAACTAAAAAAGATTAATTTGCCGGCACCGAAAAAAAGATAAAGTTATTCAGGACTATGCTGATCATTTTCTTGAAAAAAAGGTTAAATTTTTCAGGCTTTCATGGCTAGATCGATTTCTGATTATTGAAGGGTAATGGAGGTTTGCTCGAGAGAATCTTATTCCCTCGAACGATTTATATTTGATTTTGAAGACTGGATTCTGTTCTTTTGAGCTCTTTTTTAAGGATGAAAACTTTCACTCTAAAGCTTATTCTAATGTTTTTATTCTAATGTTTTTATTCTAAAGCTTTCACTCTAAGCTTTTATTCTAAAGCTTTCACTCTAAGCTTTTATTCTAAAACTCTCACTCTAAGCTTTTATTCTAAAACTCTCACTCATCATCTATGGCACTGACATACCTGGGAAACAAGAGCATGTAATTTTCCTCGTAAGATTTCCCATCTTTATTGATATTGAGGTCCCACATGACCTCAGGTTTTTTAGCTATTTCTTTAGCTTGAATCATCTTATTCCTCCCTGTTTCACCTCTCGGTTTTAAGCATTTGTTCTTTTTTATCCTGCTGGATATCTCCCGGGGTTGCACAGTTCCCGGGATAAACACCAGCTGATTTCAGATATGTTCGCCTTGCATGACAGCGGATTAATTTCTATCCACTTTAATTAAAACTCGAAAACTACGTAAGGGTAAGGATTTGGGTAACAGGTCTTAGTTCGGGAGGTAATGAGTTCAGGCAATATGTTTTTAACTTTACGTTCCGGATTACGAGCCATGTCAGGGCAGAGAATAAATGAGGCTTTATATAGATTCATTTTTTTGAGCTGAAAAGGACTAAATTTTCTTGTTTTCGAGGCCAGATCCGCCTCAAAGTAATTTTTTCTTCTCTCTTTCATATGCTTTTATTTCTTCTCTTTCAAATGCCCTTTTTCTTATTTGTTCACACTATTGTATATATCCATAGTTCCCTATCTCTGATTTTCAGAGCGACTTTTTGAAGAATTAATATCTTTTTGCTGATATGTGGCAATTCGTAAACTTAAAAATAAAAATGTTATTTAAAAATCAAACATCTGGTCTCAAAATAAAAAGCTGGATTTCCCGAAAAGCAGTCCTTTGGAGAAAAATCGATGTCGTTTTCAGTTATTCCTTTAAGGTCTAAAATACATCCCTGCCTCGGGTAATAAATATTCAATTTTTTGTAATTTCCCGGGGGCCCCGAAGTAGCCGGCATAAATGAAAGAACGCTTTTTTATGCTATTTTCCAAAAAAAAGGTATGATGGAATGCATAATAAATTCTTTTTTAAAGATAAATACCTATTTATAAAGCTATTGTCAAGTTTAATATTGAGAACCTAATCAAAATGAGGGGAAGTGAGATGTCCGGATCTGATCCCAGCAATCATCTGCATGACAATAAGAGCGCTTCTGAGGAGTCCCGGGAGCGAAGCCATAAGCACAGTGGGCTTTTCAATCCCCGGCTTTCCCTCCACTCCCTCACTCACAAATTCCCCCATTCCCATTCTCATGAGCATTCCCATGGACATTCTCACGGGCACAGCCATACGCATGGAAGGGTCGACCCTTCCATAATTGCTACTCGTAAAGGGCTCTGGGCGGTCAAGTGGTCCTTTATAGGGCTGATGGCAACAGCGGTTCTGCAGATTTTCATTGTTATTATGTCGGGCAGTGTTGCCCTCCTTGCCGACACCATTCACAACTTCGGAGATGCATCGACGGCGATTCCCCTTGCAATCGCTTTTTCCCTTGCGAGAAGAAAACCGAGCAAACGCTTTTCCTACGGGTACGGCAGGGTAGAAGACCTTGCGGGGGTAATCATTGTTTTCCTGATCCTCTTCAGTGCAGCAGTTGCGGGTTACGAATCCGTGACCCGCTTCTTAAACCCCCAGCCTGTAGGGCATTTGCAGGCTGTAGCCCTTGCTGCAATCATAGGGTGCATCGGAAACGAGGTCGTTGCGCAGTTCCGCATGAAGGTCGGAAAGGAAATCGGGAGTGCAGCCCTTATTGCCGATGGATACCATGCGCGAGTGGACGGTTTCACCAGCCTTGCAGTTCTCATCGGGGCAATGGGCGTCTGGCTCGGATATCCGATCCTTGACCCTCTTATTGGAATGTTAATAACAATTGCCATCCTCAAAATAGTCCTCGACTCGAGCAAACTGGTTTTTACCCGCCTTCTTGACGGTGTTGAACCCGAAGTCCTTGATCAGGTTAAAGACATTGCTGAGGGAGTCGAGGGGGTCTGTGAAGTTACAGACCTCAGAGTCCGCTGGATCGGGCACAGGCTCCATGCGGAGATCAATGCTTCCGTTGACCCTTCCCTTTCGGTTGAAGAGGGGCATGAAATTGCCAATGCCGTAAGGGAAAAACTTCTGGAGAATTTTTCCTACCTTTCCGGGACTACTATCCACGTCGATCCCGTTACAGCCTCAGGGGAGTGCTGTCACTGTGGGTCCGGAAGTCCGGAAAAGAAGCGTGGAAGGCAGAAGCGTGTTTTAAACGTTTATCCCGGTTGAAGCCCGAAGGATTTCTTTTCTCTTTTTTCTTCTTCGCTTTTTTTCCCCGTTTTCCTACTTTTTTCCAGACGATTTTACCTTAGGGTCATTCCTTCAAGGGCGACGGTATATATTTCCATTTTTTTGTCATATCTTATGGAATAACTGGTAGGGTAATAGGCTTCTGTCGGATAACTTTCCGGTAGCTTAAGGGGTTTTGTGAGTTCAGGTTTTGTTTTAAGGAAGTCTATTGTGGCCATCGGTTCGACAAATACCATCTCTCCATCATAAAAGCCGTAGATGAAGGTCTCTTCAAAAGGCTGCCCGTTGAATTCCGGGGAAGTCGGGTCAATCCAGTGTGCCCCTATCCTGGGGACTCCTCCGGGAGTTGCGACATACCCTTCCGGAATATATTCGGGTTCAGGCTCTCTTGACAGGTTTGTCATATCCTCTTCAGTCGCCGTAATTCTGTCCCTCTCCTTCTGATCTGTCATATAAAAGCGGACATCAAAGTGCGGCCTATCATAAATTCCCTGAGGTTCATGACCTTTAGGGCTCCATTCAATCCCTATGTGGTTAAAGGCAGTAGCTGAAGCTTCCCCCGGAAGGGGAAGAGTGTATTCCGCAGCCTCTGCGGGCAGTCCTGAGACGGCTAACTCCGTGAAGTTTACCCCTACTGCACAGGTTTTTCCTTCAGCATCAAGGGTAACCCAGGAATAAACTATTCCGTCTCCCAGGGCTTTACTTTCCGATGTAAATGTTTCCGTCAGGGGCTGGTTTTCTTCCTGAGTTGCAGCCTGTATCCGAGACTCTTCTTCGACGCAACCTGAAAAAATAAGTGATGTTAAAGCGAGCATGCACAAACAGCATACAATTCGGCTTTTGTTCATATTGGCCCCGCGAAGTTTATTCAGGCTGTAAACACCACGTCTACCTTTTCCACATCCCACAAAGAGCCCAGTTTTTCTATTATGTCCTCTTTTATTGCCGGAGCAAACTGATGGTCTGCGGGCAGGTCAACAACTACCCTGACCACTCCGGCTTCGACGCTAATTTTAAGAATCAGATTCGTGCGGATAATATCAAGCCCCGTAAGCGGGTTCATAACATGCTTGAGCCTCCGCCGGACAACATCTTCGGTTGTGGGTTCTTTCTCAGTAACAAGCCCGTGCTTTTCCTCGTAGTCCCGGATTGCGGCACGCAGGCCTTCAACTGCAAGCACGGAGCAGTGAGCTTTAATCGGAGGCAGCCCTCCCAGTTCTTCGGAAGCCTGTTTCCAGGTTATTTTCTTTGCTTCATCCAGAGTTTTCCCCTTTGCAAGGTCCGTGATTACGGACCCTGTAGCAATATTTGAAGCACAGCCGTAAGATTCGAATTTTATATCTTCAATAACCTTTGTTTCGGGTTCGACTTTAATGTATACGGCAACCATATCCCCGCATGCCGGACTTCCTTCAAGCCCTTTTCCGTCGGGGTTCTCTATCTTCCCCACATTATGCGGGTTCCTGAAATGCTCCAGCACTTTTTCGCTATAAGGAAACTTTATACCCTCACTTTTCTTTTCGATTTTCATTTTGCTGCTCTCCCTTTCCTTTTCTTTTCCTGCCTTTTTTACACGTGTCCTCTTTCTTTCGGCTCATTTTTTTGCAAGCGGGCTTATTTCCCTGAGTCTTGCTACAATTTCACTCATTGCATCAATAGCCGCATCAGCATCTTCCATCCGGTTGTAGCGCCCAAAAGTAAAACGTACCGAACCGTGAGCCCTCTCATGGTCTCCTCCGATCCCTCTTATCACATGGCTGGCTTCCAGGGAGCGGGAAAAACAGGCTGAACCCGTGCTCACCGCAAATCCTCTCATGTCCATATGCAGTGTTACGGATTCGCCCTCTACATAGTGAAAAGTCAGGTTTGCGTTCTGAGGCAGGCGTTTTTCCCTGCTTCCGTTGAGGGTAACTTCAGGGATTTCGGAAAGGGCTCTTTCAATTACCCGATTCCTCATAGCCTCAAGCTGCCTGTTTTCCTCTTCGGTTACAAGCTCTACTGCTGTTGCAAACCCTACGGCTCCGGGGATATTCTCAACGCCTGCTCTCAGGTTAAACTCCTGAAAGCCCCCGTCCATGAATTTAACTATGGGGGTATCTTTCCGGACATAGAGCGCCCCTATCCCTCTGGGCCCGTGAATCGTATGGGCTGACATTGTCACAAGGTCTATGGGCAGATCCTTTACATTGAGGGGAAGCCGGGTAAAGCTGTGGGTAGCATCGGTATGCAGGAGCACATCTTTTTCTTCGCATATCTCGGAAATAGCTTTAAGGTCCTGGGCAGTCCCTATTTCCTGATTGGAATGCTGGATCGAGACCAGGACGGTTTCTTTTGTAATTGCTTTTTTGAGCCCTTCAAGGTCGGCAAACCCTTCTGCATCCACATCCAGATAAGTCACATCAAAACCCTGTTTCTGGAGGGCTTTTGCGGTGTTTAAGACCGGAAAATCTTCTATCTTTGAGATGATGATATGCTTGCCTTTTTTCTCCTTAAGGGCCCAGGCTACTCCTTTAAGTGCCATGTTGCTTGATTCCGTATCCCCCGAAGTGAACACAATTTCTTCGGAAGCCGCCCCGAGCCCTGAAGCTATCCCTTCCCTGGAATTTTCCAGGCCCTCTTTTGCATCGATGCCCATAGAATAGCCAAACTCAGATGTAGCTACCGCATAGGTATCAAAAAAGTAAGGCTTCATTGCTTCGAACACCCTTTCATCCAGCCGGGTGCATGCAGCATTGTCAAGATAAATCATATTTTCAAATATCTCGTTCCCCTCCTCAGGTAATTCGATTTCCTCAGATTCTTCTATTTATAGTGAGACTTTCAGCCGAAATGGACATGCCGAGGTTTAAACCTCAAAGCAAAACCCGGAAGATCCGGACTGACGCAGAAATTTTAATTCAGGGTCCCCTTCCGGATCAGATAAAGAGAGTTATGTTTGCGTCCCTTGCTTCCTGAACATACGAGCCAACAGCACCCCATTCGTCTACCCATTCCGTTCGAAGCTCGTCTTTTGTTATTCCCATTATCTCCATGGTCATTTCACAGGCTATGATCTTCCCGCCAAGTTCCTTGAAATCACTCATCAGCCTTTCAAGTGAAGCAACATTGGCTTTGTCCATCCTTTTTTTGATCATCTGCCTGCCCAGACCCATCATGTTCATTTTGGAAAGCGGTCCCTTTTCAAGCTCCCCTTTTTTAAGCCGCATGAGCCCCCAGAATGTGAAGTATATGGAGGCTTCCATTCCCATTGCCAGGGCTCCGTTTCCTATTATAAGCGCGCTGTATACCTTGTCCATATCCCCGCTGTGCAGGATAATAACTGCTTTTTCCCCCATATCCCCTCCTTTTCCGGCCTTACCTCCGGATCTTTATCTCCCACTCTTTCCCTCCCTCTTTGTCTTCAATTTCCAGCACTTCGAGTCCCATTGCTTCACATGCCATGGGAATTTCTTTTTTTGATGCCGGATGCGTCCCCTTTACAATTACAAGGTCTCCTGGAGAGGCTTTTTTGAACGCTTTTCTGCACTCTACCAGCGGGACCGGGCAGGTCTGCCCTCTAACGTCTATTTCCAGTTCTGCCAATGTTCTTGCCCCCGAAGTAAGAGAAATGGAACGTTTCTAAAGGTAACTATGCCTTCTTCCCCTAAATTCACTATATTCCAAAAAATATATTATCGTTTCTTATTGATAATATTATCCGGAAGCCGTCTCTGCCCTCTCCAGTTGTTCATCTTCATTTTGGTTGTACAATTTTTTAGCAAAAGTCTTTTCTTCATAAGGCTTTTCTGATCTTCTCTGCGACTTCTTTCAGATTGGTAGTATCGGGTTCGGTCCACACGATTGATTTTATTCCTCTTCCTCCGTCCCCTTTTTTCCTCGGGATGACGTGTACGTGCACATGGGGAACTTCCTGTCCTGCAACTTCCCCGTTATTTATACCGATGTTCGACCCTTCTGCTGAAAACGCTTTTTCAACTGCAGCCGTAACTTTTCTTGCAGCTTCAAAAAGAAGGGCAACATCTTCTGCGTTCATATCCGTAAAGTTGCTGAAATGTTTTTTGGGAGCAACGAGCGTATGCCCCTCGCTTGCCGGGTAAACATCAAGAAATGCGTAAACGGCATCATCCTCATATATCCTGTGTGAAGGGATTTCTCCTGATATTATTCTACAAAAAAGGCAGTTTTCTGTCATACTGTATCCCCATAGAGGTTTAGGAGAGTACACTTATATCAGGGTTCTGTTTCTTGAATAAGTTTAATTGCATTCCGGGAATTTACTATCCTTAAGATATTGTAAAGTTAGTGAAAATCATTTTTCTCAGCAAAGGATCAGAGTCCCGGAGAATAAAACTATTGTAATCGGATATATTGCAAGGTGCCCTTACAACCATAGCTTTTGCCCCTCAGTTTATAAAAGCCCTGACAACGAAATCCGCAAAAAACGTATCGTTTCCAATGCTTCCCTGTTCAACTTCCGGCATGACCCTCCGGCTGCTCTACGGAATCCGGGTAAACGATCCCTCAATAATTGCTGCAAACAGCGTCTCAGTTATGCTGGCTGCCCCTCTTCTGGGGATTCAAGTTCAAAAATGACGGCATAAGTTCTGTTTTTGAGTTCGGCAGAAAGATGAAAAGGCCTAAAAATAAAAATGCCTCTTTCTGGAAATGAAGTACAGGAAGCAACTGTATATCCAGCAGGGCACAACTATATATTTAGTCGATTATTAAATTGTAATTATATTCATCTCAGGTTCGACTTACTCTATCGTGGGGGATATAAACATTGGGTAGAACCATAAGTGGCGCATTAATAGGTCTGGTCTGTACTTTAATTTTTTATTTTATTCCACTCGTAAACTCGGTAGCGCCTTTTCTGGGAGGCTTACTGGGTGGTTATTATGCAGACGGAGGTCCCGGAGGGGGGTTTAAGGCCGGAATCCTGATGACAATTTTCATGATAATCCCTGGTTTTCTTCTTGGGGGAATCCTTGGAGTGGTGCTGCGTAGTGCACCTGTCCTTGGAGGGTTTATAGCAGCTTCCGCTTTTATAGTTACAGTGGTCATCGTAGCTCATACTGCGATAATAGGTATTATTGGCTCTGTAATCGGGGCTCTTTTCGCTGAAAGAAAAAAGGTCTGAAGCTCCTGTTCAAACGCTAAAAATCCGCTACCTTATGGATGGAAAAATAGGGATTGAAGAAAAGAACCTTTTCAGATCTTTTTCTTCAGAACAAAGTACTCTACAAGGATCATGAAGAGTGGCAGGGAAATAGCAAGAAGTACTTTAGCCGCTCCCATCGGGTTCTTTGTGATGCCGCCTTCTTTTTCCGCACTGCTGTTCAGAATCGCCTTTCCGTCCTCCCAGCCTCTCAGGGTTTCCTGTATTCCTTCCCCTTCTTCTACAGCTCCTTCTTCTCCCGTATATTCACTTATTGCAAAGCACGAGAAGGCGGTCGTTTTTGCCTTGAAATAAACGTAGTCTTTGTCTTCACCTGTTTTTTCGGTACTTAGAGGTTTCCATTCGCTGTCATACCAAAGCATGGTTACATTGGATTCATTAACATTGTTGTTTTCTATCCATTCTTTCTCAACTTTGAACCCCGTATAGGCGCTCTTAATGGAATCTTCACGTCCTGCTCCTTTATTTCCCAACCAGATGTTCAATTGCCTGTATACCCTTCCAGGCGGTTGCTTCTGGACAAAAATAGATTTTCCTTTGAGAACTTCTACGGTTGCTGTCGTTTTCTTAAACGTCTTCAGAGGGTAAACTTCGACGTATACGACACAGGTTGCATTTCTAGCGAAACCATATTTGACAGGGTAACCGCTCATAATGTTTCTTGTATCGAGCTCTTTGACCTCTACATTTTTGGCTGGCTCTTTGGAAACGCCACTTCCCATGCTGTTGCTTTTGCTACTGCCGCTACTGCTGCTACCGCTGCCACCGCTGCCACCGCTGCTACCGCTGCTGGAAGTAGTTTCTTTGGAAATGCTTATGGTTTTTGTCAGTTCATTGTTCGTTTCGTCGTCTTCGCGTATGGCATTTTCAGGATCTGCTATCAATCTAACGTCTATGTTTCCTTCTGCTTCAGGGACCCAGTGAAAAGTACCCGTTGTGGTTTCCCCTATAGTAATTTCAGGTATCGATACTTTTCCTTCCTGAGTTAGATTGGTCCCGTTTATATAATATTTTAGCTCGCCGCTTGCTGAATCCCTGAGCCCGTTGTTCTTTATTGATACTGTAAAGGTAACGTCGTCCCCTACCTCGGGGGATGCCGGGCTTAAAGAAAGGGATTCTATTATAAGGTCTGGAAGTATGGTTTTTACATCGACAATTTTTGTGAACTCATTGTTATTTTCATTACTCTCATAAACGTCTGTTACGGAGTCAATACGTACTTTTACTTCCATTTGTCCTTCTCTATCCGGGACCAGAGAGAATATGACATCTGCCCCTTCTCCTTCTGAAAGAGCTGGAATCCGGATGCCATCCTGTGCTGGGGCGGTCCCGTTAATATAATATTCTGCCTGAGTTTCCTCAGAAGGGGCCGTACCCTGGTTCTTTACTTTCAGGGTGAGGTTCAGGGTCTTTCCTACTTCCCCCTCCGATTCAGGCACGATGTCTTCAATAATCAGATCCGGAAGAAATTCTTCTGCTGCCGTTACGGTGGCTGTTTCTTCGTTGTTCCCTTCGTTACTCTCGGCTACCACGTTGTTCTCGTCAACAACTGCTCTTAGATTTACAGACCCTTCGGATGTCGGAATCCATGTATATGAGACAGAACTGCTTTCTCCGCTGGATAACCCGGGTACATCCCATTTTCTAACCGAACTTCCGTCAATGTAGAGAATCAGAGTCGTTGCTTCTGAAGTTGCTGTTCCCTGGTTCTTCACACTTATCCGTATCCTCTGGCTTTCACCCGGTTCGGGATCCTCAGGATAGCTAAAGGTGCTTATTATCAAGTCCGAAAGACCCTTTTCTGCTACCGTTACGGTGGCTGTTTCTTCGTTGTTACCTTCATCGCTCTCGGCTACCACGTTGTCTTCATCAACAACTGCTTTCAGTTCTACAGACCCTTTGGATGTCGGAACCCATGTGTATGAGACAGAACTGCTTTCTCCACTGGATAACCTGGGTACATCCCATTCTCTAACCGAGCTTCCGTCGATGTAGAGGGCCAGAGTCGTTGCTCTTGAAGTTGCTGTTCCTTCATTCTTCACATCTATCTGTACTCTCTGCTGTTCACCCGATTCGGGATTCTCAGGGTAGCTAAAGGTACTTATTTTCAAGTCCGGGAGATCCTTTTCTGTTACTTTCAAGGTGGCTGTTTCTTCATTATTACCTTCATCGCTCTCGGTTACCACGTTGTCCTCGTCAACAACTGCTTTCAGTTCTACAGACCCTTTGGATGTCGGAACCCATGTATATGAGACAGAACTACTTTCTCCACTGGATAGCCCGGATACGTCCCATTCTCTAACCGAACTTCCGTCAATGTAGAGGATCAAGGCTGTTTCTCCTGAAGCTGCATCCCCCTGGTTTTTTACTGTTGCTGCGATGGTTACCTCTTCCCCAACTTCTGGAGTTGTCGGGCTCCAGGAGACACCCTCGACTGCCAGGTCAGGCAGTAGAACAGTTGAATTTCCGTCATCTTCGGAAGGTATGTCCTCGGCTGCAGCAACCACAACCGGAATAATTCCCGAAATTAGCAGCGTTATTATCAACACATTAATCAAAGAATGAAAATAACTTCCTTTCATTTTTTTTAGCCTCCGCCCCACAAGTCTATGAACAGAAATTTCTGGCACATCATAGCTTATGACAAGTAGCCGTCTAACTCGTCGAAGTTAAGGTATACTGGTAGCTTATGATAGGTAGCTTCTAACTCGTCGAAGTTAAGGTATATTGGTAGCTTATGACAGGTAGCCATCTGATTCGTCGAAATTAAGGTACATTACTAGTAGCTTATTGACAAGTAGCTATATAATTCATCGAAATTAAGCTTCTGATTTTTATCTCGGATCAAAGTTTTCGGGCAATTCCTGACCCGGGATATTTATACCTTGCCCGAGGGTTACTTCGTACAATACATTACTTCTTCTGCTTCATATTTAAGGCTCTACACTCTCAATTCCTTTTTCCTTCTAAAATCCCGCTTCCCAGAGGAGAAACAGCCTCAATATTTTTTTTGAAAGTTTTCCTCTGTCTGATCCTTTACAGCATACGTAAAAACACCTCTTATGCTGTATGCAGGGGACCTTCTATCAAAGCAATTTGAATGCTTACCTTTCTCAGGCTTTATCATTTGTGTTTCTGCAGAACTAACCTGACATATCATAAATTTATCTATTTTTGCTTATTTTATTTCGGAGGTAAACCCCGAAGGATTTTCCTTGAAATTCTATTTATCCGCTCATTAATTATCTCTGCTCACTAATTTCTCAAAAAAGTATCAGTATTCCGCAGTGATGCCCTTTTATTTTCCTTTCTCCAGATGTTCCAGTTCATGAGTTTAATCTAAAAATCGGCGGGTGATAAAAGAAGTGAATAAAGATCTAAAGAATTGATGTATAAGAAAGGAAAGAAATAGGGATGTTAAAAAAGATGTTAAAAAAGAGATGTAAAAAACTTAGACAATCAGGTATTTACTGTCCTTTATCTGAGCTCTGCTGTCAACACCGAGGATTTCGGCGATCTCAACGCCCTCGCTTCCTACATCGGAAAGACGGGTGTACATTTCAGCTTTTGAGATATATTTCTCAGTTCTCGTCCCGTCAGCCTCTTCCATTTTGATGGTAATTTCTCCTTTATTGTGCCCTCTTACCAGGCATTCGTGGACGATCACGCCGTACTGTTCGGCGATCACTTTCAGGCAGTCGAAAATCTGGTTTGTTGAAACTGCATCCTCTTCGTCAAGCAGGACTTTTGAAAGGGCATAGGTTCGGAGATTTTCCCGGAGATAATTCTGGACTTTCCCCGGAATTTTTGTAATATCCCCCATGTCTATATAAGCCCCAAGCTCTTTGTCGGCAGTAATCTCCTTTTCATCTTCATATACGAAATACTTGAGTCCCCCGCCTTCTATCCTGAACTTCCGGTTTGCTTTTTTATTTTCAAGAATAAGCCGGATATTTTTCTCATTGTCATATTCAAGGGAAGTTACAAGAAACTCGGAGAGATCCTGCATTTTTATTTTCTCTTCTTTTCTCAGGATTCCTGTCTTTGTCCACCCCGGAAGACCCAGGCCGCCTATAAGCCTCTCTACTGTCAGAGGTTCTTCCGTAAACCAGAGTCTATAATAGTATTGCAGGCCTGAAACCGAACCTTCCATTTCCCCTGAAACTCCGCTTATACTGCTGGAAAGCTCAAATCTCTTTTCTGCTCCATATATTCCTGAGATCAAAAAAGGAGTGAGAACCTCAAGAACCTTGCTCTCGATTTTTTGGTATTCCTGAGCAGCTCCACTTTCTATTTTTCTGGACTCCGTTTCGAGAATTTCACGCTTTCGCTGGAAATTCTCACTGCATGTGATCCGGATCGCATCAGCACAGGACATTAAATCCTCTGTACCGATATCTTTTGCCAATTTCTTAACCAGTGAGCTGAGTTTCTCCTCAAAAATATCCATTCCGGCAATTCTGTTGTTCAATTCATGGAGCACTTCTTTATTTTTGCACTTGATTTCTATTATGGAATTCTCCAGAGGTATTACTCGGCCAGTTATGTCTATGAATGATTTCAGATCTTCAATGAAATCCCTCTGTACAGGCAGTTCCGTAGAGTCCTGATAAATATATTTCATGAAAAGCACCCTGGATATCTGAACTAACTCTCCAAATATTCTATGCCTTATAGCTATATAACATTTTATCCGGAATCTTCATGTTTTTTTAGATGATGTCCCCCACTCCCAATACGCCGGGCATCTGCCAGAATTTTTTCCTAAAATCTTTGGGAAGGATGAAACCCTTTCGGAATTCACAGAAGAACTTTTCGGACAGGGTCCAGAATCTCATTTATATATTTTGCAGCTGCGTTTTTAAGGTCCATCGGGTGGACTTTTTCTTCTATAAAGTTGCTTTCCATCTCAGCATAACTTTGGTATGTGAGGTTGCCCCCGAATTTTTCCGGCCTTTCGATAACAACTGTCTCGTACCTTGGGAAAATGTGGTAGCGGAAAAGAGCAAGGATCGGGTTTTCTTCTACGTCTCCTATCTTGCAGAAAGCTTTCTTAAACTTCCTGTAGATATCTTCTTCCGTATCATCTATCGAAATGAAATTATCTTTTGAAGAAGCCATCTTTGTTCCGTCAAGCCCGAGGAGGATAGGGGTGTGAATACAGATCGGAGTTTCAAATCCGAGACTTTTTAAATTTTCGCGAGCAAGCATGTGGATTTTCCTCTGGTCAATCCCTCCCACTGCCACATCCACCTCAAGCAGGGCAATGTCAATAGCCTGCATCAGGGGATAAACCATCTGGGAAACTGTTGGGTCGTCCATTGCACGTCCGACTTCGTCCATGCTCCTCTTTGCCCTGTTAAGGGTAACTGCTCTTGAAAGTTTGAGCACGTTTAACATGTATTCGGCTCCCAGCTGGAAGTCTGACCCGTAAACGAAATCGGTCTGTCCTTCATCAAGTCCGAGAGCGATAAAGCAACGCCTGTTGTAGTCTGCAATCTTCCGGACTTCTTCCAGTGTGCCTTTCCTATTCAGATAAGCGTGTACATCCGCAAGCAGGACAGTGATCTTGAACCCTGCTTTTTGCAAATCTATTAACTTGTTTACGGTAAGGACGTGCCCCATATGGATTTTTCCGCTTGGCTCGTAGCCTACATAAGCACGGGGAGCTTGTTTATTGTTAAGAAGTCCTTCCAGTTCTTCTTCGGTTACAATTTCCTGAACATTTCTTTTTATAAGCTCAAGTCTGTCCATTGCATCTACATTCCTTTTCTTTTCTTATTCTGAAAAACTCAGTTTCTATTAATAAGTTTCTCTAAAAACGGGACCCCTTCTTCGGATTTGAATTTTGGGATTTCCCAGTTCTGAGTAATTTTTCTTCGCAGGGATTTTTCCTCTTTGCCGGATACCGGATTAAAGCCCCGGACTTCCGATTCTTCTTTTGAGATAATGACTCCCCTCCTCTGCCAGGCAGGAAGCGCCGCAAGGTTGATTCCTCTCTTAAAAAGCATCTCATGGATTTCAGACTCTTTTTTTCCTTTCAGACACTTTGCAGCTTCGTTCTTCCCCAAGCCTTCGTTTCTGAGGGCATAGTATCCCCAGGAAGCCACAAAGTTGCGCCAGGCTTCCAGTTGCCTCCAGTGAAAGTACTTAGGGATTTCTTCCTTTTGAAGGGCCACAAGTCTGGAATCAAAAGCTATGGGTTCTTCAAGCCGCAGTTTTATCGTAAGGGCACTTCCCAGGAAGCTAGCCACAACAGAATCCATTTTTTCCACTCTGCCGTCAAAAGGAAGGTCTGTGAACAGAAAGCTGATTTCATCTGAAAAAGTATAGGCAAAAAGAGGGCTTAAACCGCTTTTTTTAATGAAGAGTTCGGCAGTATCCGCCATTGCTCTGGCGAAGGTTTTATCATAGGGTTTCTCAAAGCCCAGGCCTGAAAGTGTATTTTTGAAATTCCTGCCGTCAGCGCGCAAGACCACTGGCGGGATACAGCGCATTTCAGCATAGATTTCCCGGGTTTTCATATACCTTTTCTAAAGACCATTCAGTCTTCTTTCCTCTTTTTGTATCTCTGGATTACGTCTCTGATTATGATAATGTCTGCTGCTGTTATAACCCACCGGTAGGGAATGATAATACCTCTGCTGCTGATATCAAAAAGTTCCCTGTTAATGTCCGAAACAGCAAGCCCGGTAACTTTCTGTTCCTCTACATCAATTACAAGGTCCTGCAACTTCCCTACATAAACACCGTTGTTTGTGTATATGTTTAGGCCAAAGAGTGATGTGAGTTCTGCGCGCATTATATCCCTGCTCTATTAATTATTTAATTAATTTAAGTTATCTATGCATCCTAAATTTATTTAAATATCTTCCTCTACCTTATATGAAAAACATACTTATATATCTTACAGTTTTACTGAGCTCTTTTTTCTATAAATAAATGATAATCCCGGATTTTACAGTTCTACTAAATTTTAATGTTTGCGATTAACGAATTATCTATTGTCTTTTTAAGGGAAAAATGATTTTAAATCTACTTTATAGGATAAATACTCCATGTTTAAGTTTTATCTGAGGTGAGGGAGTTTTTCTCTATTAAGTTCTTTTTCTAACTGTCCCTACAGGAAATTTTGCTTTTTTATAGTTCAATAGTAGAATGAACCGGGAGATCAGGCAAAACTGGGAAATTGGGCAGGTCTCCGGGAGTCATTATAACCCGCCGGGAAAAATCTGCTGATTTTTTACCTTTACAGAGCCCACTCCTTTGTTTATACTTCCCTTTCAGCTCTGCTCTTTTTTCACTTGATCTATTTTCAGCTTGATCTTTTTTCACTTGATTTTTTTTCACTTGATCTTTTTTAGCTTGATCTTTTTTAGCTTGATCTTTTTTAGCTTGACCTTTTTTAGCTTGATCTTTTTTAGCTTGATCTACTTTCAGCCTGATCTGTTTGGTCTGCTGGATTTATTTCTTATACCTCCAGCTTTGAGATTTCCCTTTTGATCGTTTCGGAGGATTTTCCGAGTATCTCGTACTGGTTTTCATCAAGCTTGAGCTCCAGGACTTCTTCTATCCCGTTTGCTCCCAGTTTTGCGGGCACTCCAAAGTAAATTCCATCCTGCCCGTACTGTCCTTCAAGGTATGCAGACGCCGGAAGGATGCGCTTTGAATCTTTAAGCACGGCTTCTGCCATGCGCACAATTGCCGCAGACGGGGCATAAAAAGCACTTCCCTGTTTGAGAAGTCCTACTATTTCGGCTCCTCCGTTTACCGTCCTTTCCACAAGCCTGTCAATTGTTTCGTCCGGGAGCAGTTCCGGAAGCGGAACTCCCGAGACTGTGGTATACTGGGGAAGGGGGACCATAAGGTCTCCGTGTCCTCCTATTACCAGTGCCTCGACATCCTTTTTCGAACACTTCAGCTCTTCTGCTACAAAGCTTGCAAAACGCCCCGCATCAAGCACTCCACTCATCCCGAAAACCTTTTTTGTCTCAAAGCCTGTTGCTTTCAGTGCCACATATGTTATAATATCGAGCGGGTTTGTGACGTTTATAACAATGGAGTTCGGAGCATACGTTGCAATATTTCGGGAGATCTCTCCTATTATTTTCGAATTAGTTTTCATCAGGTCTTCCCTGCTCATTCCGGGCTTTCTGGCAATTCCGGCTGTAATGATCACAAGGTCAGAGCCGGCAATATCTGCATAATCGTTAGTACCTGTTACCCGCGTATCATAACCATTTATTGCCCCTGCCTGCATGAGGTCAAGGGCTTTTCCCTGCGGTAGCCCTTCCACAATATCTGTCATGACAATTTCGCCAGGTTCCAGTTCGGCCAGCCGCTGGACTGTGGTCGCACCTACATTTCCTGCACCAATTACAGAGATTTTAGCCATAACTTGTACACCTGTATCAAAGATTTATTCTCAGGAGGCTTTTTTTACTCTTTCCTTACTTCTGCATTTAAAAATCGATTCTGAATTTCAAATCGGTCTGGTGGTAACTATTCTTTGTATTTATTTTTTTGGCTTTCTAGAAATCCTGGACTTGCCTTTTCCCCCAATCTCATTTAATTGAACTATATAGCCCACTTTAGATTTACCCCGCAAGAGATAGAATAAATTCTATTATAACTGACTAAGTATATTAACCTTGTCTGCATGCTTCCTGGCTGAGTTCTTATGGCAGGTTGACCATTAATAATTCCTCAACATCACCTGACTCAGATTAATACCGTTCAATAGGGTTCTGTTTAGTGAATAGTTCTGCTTAAATAGTTCTGTTTAAATAATTCTACTTAAATAGTTCTGTTTGGCGAGTAATTCTTCTGATGGTTGATCCTCTGCTCTGACCCTTGATCCCGGGTTTATATTTCTTGAAAGCTACTGTCTGCGTTCTATATCACTTTCAGTCCTCATGCAGTATTTTTATTAAAGATCACCTCCAATGAGTCAGGGGAAAAATGCTGAAGAACACATATATTCACATTCCGGGCATAGGCAAAGCTCTTGAACAGAAAATCTGGGCTTTGGGAATAAATAGCTGGGACGAGTTCCTGGAAATGGAAGATAGAATCTCAATTCCTCTCTCAAGGAAAACAAGAATATGTGAGGAAATAAAGATCTCTTCCAGGCATCTGGCTGAAAAAGATTGCTTCTTTTTTTCACAGCGCCTGCCGTCTGCAGAACACTGGAGGACTTATTCTCTGTTTTCCGACTCTGTCGCTTTCTTTGACATCGAAACCACAGGGCTTTCCCCGGGCAGGGATAGGATAACCGTTGTTGGAATCTATGACGGGAATGAGTCCAAAATGTATGTGAGGGGAATCAACCTTGATGACATAGTGGAGGAGTTTTCAAAATACAGGCTGCTTGTATCCTTTAACGGAGCTCGCTTTGATATTCCTTTCATAAAATCCGAATTTCCCGAACTGGAGTTCAAGCAGCTCCATATCGACCTGATGTATCCCCTCCGGCGTATCGGGTATGGCGGAGGTCTAAAAAATATCGAGAAGGTGCTTGGAATTCGCAGAAGTGAAGATACGGATGGTATGGACGGGTTTGATGCGGTCAGGCTCTGGAGGCAGTACGAGAAGGGCGATAAGGGAGCTCTGGATCTGCTTCTTAAATATAACCGGGAGGATATAGTCAACCTGAAAACTATTATCGAACTTACTTACCCTAAAATGGTTCAAAAGGCTCTGAAGCCGTGAATCAGTGCGTTTTCCTCTCAGGAGCTCGCCAAAAAGTAGAAATGTCAGCAACAGGTATATATTGTCAGTTAGTAACTTATATACCTATATTTCTGTTCTGGATTTTGGCCTTACTGATTCATTGCTAGCTTTTATGGCAAAATCTTGCATGAAATCTTGTACGTAATTGCACAGGCTCACTATGGTATTGAACGCTATCCGTATGCTCTAAAAGAAAGGGGAATTCAATGGCAGTAACACTGAAGTTCGGGGATAAAGTCACCGTTGCAGATGTAAGAAAACTCCAAGACATGGAAGATGTGGTGTTTGACAGAGAATGGTTTGAAAGGACCTATGAGCGAAATAAAGACATGTATTATATGTTCAGGGACCTGGCCAAAAGTGATGCCGATCATGGGGCAATCGAATCCCATCACCTCAGATACGATATTACAAAAATCCCTCCCGGGATGCTCGGGTCGGAATATGTTAAAACCGTAGGTCACTACCATCCGCCGGTTCCCGGTACGGATGTCTCCTATCCCGAAATTTATCAGGTGCTTGACGGTTCTGCTACCTATCTGTTGCAGAAAGTGGAGCCTGGAGAAGAGGACATCGTTCTGGATGTGGCAGTCATCAAAGCAGAAAAAGGAGATCTTGTGCTTGTCCCGCCCGGATACGGGCATGTCACAATAAACGCTTCGGACAAGACTCTTGAGATGGCAAACTGGGTTTGCCGTGATTTCTCTTCGGTATACGAGCCTATAAAAAGACTTTCCGGAGCTGCTTATTTCCTTCTTAAAGACGGCTTTGCCAAAAACCCCCTTTACAGGGATATCCCGCCCATTCGTTATCTTAAGCCCCTGGGTTTTGACGAAATCGGGCTTGTATCCGGTGAAAGCATGTATGATCTTGTAAATAGAGCTGAGAAATTAAGGTTCTTATCGGCTCCTCAGGACTATATGGGTTTCCTGGCGGGAGTGCTGTGATGAGGTTCCGGGATATGTGCGATTAACACTCCACATTTTTTCTGAAGAATCCTCTCAGAAACCTTAATTTTAAACCTTATTTTTATTCTCTTAAAACCTAATTTTTATCTTTTTATTGTATCCTTAAATGGTAGGGACTTATAGCCATGGATTTGCAGACATAGGGCTGACGCCAATAGGAAATATATTTTTTTCTCAATGCGATCGAGAGGATATTTTTTTCTAGCGGGAGGATAATTTTTCTCCTGCAATACACAACTTATAATAGGTATTAATACTTTCAAATACAGGAGGGTTGAAATGCAAAAAAATGGATACCGTATTCAGTTTACATCATCCAGAATCAGAGATCTCATGTACAGGACTACATTTAATCCTAAAAAGATGGATGGCGACGTCATACTTAATCTCTCGCTTATCGATAAAAAAGACCTGGACGATGTGCTCGGGATCTTCAAGATGGTAATTTCAAGCGGGCTTTCCGTGACACCTTACGTAAAAGTCATTTCCGAAGGGGAGTCAATCGGAAACCTGACCGTTGGAACAGGAAAAGTAGGCATCGGGACTGTTTGCAGTATAACTATTGATGGCGTACTACTAAAAGCAGGAATTCCTGTACATCCGAAGCTCGGAGGGGTTGTTCAGATCCGAAACGGGATTCCCGTACGTTTTACTGATGTGCTGACATATGTGAGCACAACCGTAGATCCTCTGGAAGTCCTGATGTCTCAGGGAATAACTTCCGTATCTGAAATGCTCAGGACAGGTTCGGGCAAGGTTCTTGCAAACCTGAGGGAGGCTCCCATGGTTGCAAGAGATGCGATCGAAAGCACACTTTCTGACCTTCTGGACGCAGGCTTCAGCGGAATTTTAGAAGTAGGAGAGCCAAACACAAGGGTTCTGGACATCCCTATTGAGAGAGACCATCTCGGGATAGTCGTCATCGGAGGAACAAATCCGATGGCTGTCGTGCAGGAGTATGGAATTCCTATCGACACGAGTGCAATGTCAAGGTTAATTCCTTTCAAGGAAATGAGCCGGATTGAAGATTTGGTCTGAAATCTGTTTATGACCTCTATTCCAGCCTCTCTTTCCCTTATTTCAGCGAGCTCTGAATTTGCTTTTCAAGGAAGCCGGCTTTTCGGAATTCTTTCCGGAGGGCGGCTTTAATCATCTTGAGCCTGTTTTTCGTCGAAGCTGTTCTCCTATGAAAAGGTCAAGTTTTCGGGCAAAATCTTCCTTCATGTTTACAGGAATAGTTGCTCCTGCGGCAATATCGTGTCCGCCGCCTGCTCCCCCGACCTCGGCCGAGACCGTTGACATTGCTTCAGACAGGTTTATTCCCCTGCGGATCAGGTCCTGTGTCCCTCTTGCCGAGACCTTAATTCCTCCTTCCGTGTTTGCAAAGGCGATAATCGGAAGATTTCGGTTTTCAACTATTGTGGAACTCATGCCTGCAATTATTCCTACAATGGTCTCCTTTATCTGCGAACCTGCATCGAAGTACTGGATGTTCTCGAGCTGAGTTACCCCTTTTTCTTTAACGTACATAAGCCCGTTAACGAGGTTCTGCCTGTGTTCGGCAAGCAGTTTTCTGGCGTCTTCATAGGCGTTTTCCCTGTCCCCCATGCAGACTGCAAGCCCTATATCAGCATGGTCGTACCGGGCAGTAGCATTTAGGAGCGTGGAAAACTCCGATGCATCCCTCATTTCCGTTCCTTCTCTTTCATTGAGAAGCACGTACACCTCGCCTATCAGGCGCTCGATCCGGTATGAAGGGATTCCTGATTTAAGGCAATACTGGATGAGGCCTGAGACAATTTTCTGTTTTTCCGAAACCTCAAGGTCTATCCAGCGTCTCCAGCGTTCATCCTGGCTGTAACGAATATTCAGGGTATGAAGAAATTCTATGCAGGCCTCTTCATTTCCGGTGAGTCCGGGGAGGTAAGGGTCAGAAGAGTACTGAAGAAGTTTGTAAATCGGGCGAGTCTGTTTTCCGAACAGGGTTAGATCTTTTCTGAACTCAAGGTGCCCTCCTTGCACCCCTTCTTCCAGAATTCGCCTGTTAATTCCTACGAGCTGCCCCATTTTCAGGTGCTGCATATCCCCCACAGCCCCTACTATGGCAAGCGAGGAAAGGTCTCTGTTCTTTCCGAGGGCTGAAGCCAGAAGGTAAGTGGTTCCTGACCCGCTCAGTTCGTAAGACCCGTTTGCCCCAAAAAGGTGCGGGTTGAGGTGAAGATCCATAGTTCCCTGGGGCTGGTGGTGGTCTGAGATGACGGCATTGATCCCGCGGGATTTTATCTGTTCGCACATCCCGCTTCCGAGGTCCGTAAAAACTACAAATTCGTGATTTTCATCCGCGATAGCGTCAAGGGCTTTTTCATCGAGCTGCTTTACAAAACGCGCTGTATATTCGAAATTTCCCCGCTCAAGTGCTGTGCAGATAATCCCTGCAGAGGTCAGCCCGTCCGCGTCAATGTGGGATACGATGTGTACTGACCTGTGCTTTTTTATCTCTTCTGCACACCTGTCTGCTTCTTTTCTGAATGCTTCCATAATTTCAGTCATTGCTCTCTCCGGGATTCTCTGCTGCCTCAGTTTGACTGTTTTTTTCCCAGCGGTTTTTTCTTTCCCATTCCTTCGGGTTTATCATGTAATCTTTTCCGTCCCTTTTCATTTCCGGAAAATTTCGAATTTCCTGTACTGTGAGTTTAAGATTTTCTGCATGATAACTCTTCTCCAGCTCTTCCCAGGGGACCATATATGCTGCTCTATCGCGGCCTGTCCCGAAGCGAAGTTCCACTGCAAGGAATCCCCTCCTTCCCGATCTGTTCAGGTAGTCTGAAATCCTGTCTATCTGATGGACGCCTTTTTTGTCTACGGTAAAATGCTGGGAAAAGTAAAGTGCGTTTGCTCCTTTATCTACAGAAATACTCTTGCATTCGATCCCCAGGTACAGGTCCGGGTCCAGGGAATCTACAAGCACGTCAAGGAACTGGGAAGTAAACCTGTGCTGTTTAAGCCGATAGGAGATAGCTCTTATGCCGTTTTCCTCAATGTATGCGTTAAATGAGTTTACAAGCACGCGTTCGAACTCGGTCATAAAATCTTTTCTCCTGTTTTTCTCTATTTTATTTAATCTTTTTATTTGAAATGTGAGGGCTATGCCCTGTTATCTATAAACTCCTCTAAAGATGGCAAGAATAATGCATACATGCAACAAATGGTATATGCCGATGGTAATAAGGTAACGAATATCTATGACGGGAATATTGGCGTTAGGGTAAGTTAATCGTTATACGTCTGATTGTTATTTCTAAAAGTAATTTTTAACCTGAAGGATAGTTTCCTTTAAAAGCTTGCTGGTAACTGGAAAATCCAAATCCATTAATTTCGGACACATTTTTCCTGAATCAATTATGGAATATATGAGACTTACTTCAGGATATGTCTCTGGCTAATTAAAAAAAGTAAAGCAGGGAATTTTGCCGGAGAATAAATGCCGATCAGGATTCTGATCGGCTTATCTGGAGTTTTATTTCAATTCGATATGATAAAGGTCACAAAGTCCGGGCTGAGCCTTGTCTCTCTTACAAGTCGTTCTATAGTGTCTTCATCAGAAAGACCTTCTTCCTTTAGTTCCTTTATGCGGTCAAACACATGCTGGGAAACTTCGGAATATTCGTTGATGTCTTTTCTGTGGCCCCAAACATCGCCTTCAAGTAAAGCAATGTTCTGCATTGAAAGATACATCTGTGCAGAACTGGAAATGGTTCTCTTGTACGAGCTTGGGATGTGGATCGCTTTTACTTCCGGACACTTCAGAATGAGTTTAAAAATGTCCTTGTTAGACGGTCTGAATGCGAGATGGACAATTTCCTCATTGAGCTTTAAAGTGTCAATTTCTTCTTTTGAGCTTACAACTCTAATTTTCATTTTTATCACCGTTCTTTCCAGGTTTTTTAGAGTTTGTTTTAGGGTTTAATTCAGGGTTCTTTTGGGTTTCTTTGTTTAATTAGGGTTTAATTTCGGGTTTCTTAGTTTTAATTAGGGTTTAATTTCGGGTTCCTTAGTTTTAATTAGGGTTTAATTTCGGGTTTCTAGTTTTAACTCGAATTTAATTCGGGTTTTTTTAGTTTAATTCAGGGTTTTTATGTCTGATTCAGGGTTTTTTTCGGGTTTAATTCTTTATTCGTTTTTATTTTTAAATTCAAAACCTGAATGGAGCTTTGAATCGGATATATTACGTTTTTTATTATGTTAAGATCTCATAATATTTATTTTTTTATGAATGTTTTTTTACTTTTATTTTAATCAAAAATTTATTCCTGAAACTAAATCTATTAATAGCCTTAATTTTGAGCATTCTGATTTTCGTTCTCAGAATTTAAAATTCATCTTTTACGGATTTACCTTTAAATGGTCAGCACCCTTTACCTGAATCTTGAAGAGTATTTTTTTCCCGAACCAAAATTTGACATTTCATTCTAAGGGTATAAGTATTTTACATAATTAGCGAAGGTGGGTATACGTTAATATACCATACTATTTAACATTTTTCTGCAAATTTTTTCCCTGTGAAATCCATTAATTCGGATGCTACGGACAGGGATTTTAGTTAAATAGTTCTTTTTTATTTTCTATTTTTTCCTTATCTTTCAGGTAACACGGATAAAATACTCCCCATTTCTATTATGTTTCTAACTTTTTTTAGGACCCCAATAATTATTTTCCCCTCGACGGATAAACAACAATTATTCAAAATGTGTTCTACCGTCTTTGGTTATTCAATCTGACTAACGTATATATTTTGACTTCTGCTTCAATATTATTATTCAGTTGACTTACTTTATTTACACAGTACTATTTATATTTTTACATTAATTATATTTGATAGATCTTATATCTTTAATATATATGTGGTGGTATAAAGAAAAAGTTATGATATTCAATTTTGTTGCTCTCCTTTTATTGATTTCTTATTTCTCTCTATTGACCTGATTATTGAGACTGTAGTTATCTTCCTAGAATGTTTGACTCCCACAAGCAAATCTCTCTAAACTTTGTCTGTCCAATAATACTACTATATTTTTATATTAATACAATTTATTGGTACCTTATATACAATCAAAATTTATATATTTCATCTACTGTTTAAGCCTCTTCCTTAAATCTGAACTAAACTGTAGGGGGAAAATTTTCCGTAATCTGAGTTTTTGCAGGAGTCAGTTTCAGGTAAATTGGAAAATAAAAGAGAGTCGAAAAAAAGTTATTGTAATGAGAGTTAAAAAAAGTTGTTGTGTTAAGTCCAGGGTTGGAAAACTCAGTTTAAAAGCATTGTATTCAGTTTAATGTATAAAATTTGTTTACGGCATAAAGGGAAAAAGAGGGCTATTTTTCAGCCCTTCAGGGTCTTTGCCATATAAACTCCGTCGAGAGTATACCCGAGTTTTCGGTAGTATTCTCTGGCCCCGATTCCACTGATTATTGCAAGTTTCCCGTAGCCGGCTTCGGATGCGATCATTTCCGCGTGCTCAATAAGTTCTTTCCCATAGCCCCGGTGCTGCCATTCCTTTTGTTTTGCCCCTTTTCCGACAGGAACCATGGAGCCGTAAACATGCAGTTCTCTTATCAGGGCGGAGTCCTGCAGTTCCTGGCGGTGGGGGGCTGCCGGGAAACGCAACCGGGTAAAACCTATAAGGACATCTGCCGAAATATCCTCAAAAGCAATGAAATGTTCTGTACCGTTGCAGGCTTCGTAGGTTTCCATAGTAAGTTCGATATCTTTTTCGTTTATCCTTCTTCCTTTCAGGCTGTTATGTCCTACTTCCCTGCAGCGTATACAGCGGCATTTACCTCCTTTTTCCCGGAGTTTTTCCTCTGCAAGCTGCCTGAGGTTACTCTTCCTGACGCCTGCAAAGATCTGGTGGGCGGGAATATCCCGCTGGATGCGCTGGAGTCTTACCCATTTGGGCAGGACGGCTTTTATGTCTGCAACAAGCTCTGCAGCCTCTTCATCGGAAAGGGCCTGATATTCTCCGGCTTCCCACATCCTGTACAGTGCTGTGCCTTCGGTCACAAGGGTCGGATAAATTTTGAGGTAATCCGGCCTGAAACGCGGATCTTCAAAGAGTTTTTTAAACCCTCTCAAGTCGAGTTCGGAATCCGCTCCCGGAAGGTGGGGCATCATATGGAAGCCTACCTTAAAAGCGCTGTCTCTTAAAACCCGGTTAGCTCTGACTATTTCTGCAACTCCGTGTCCTCTCTGCATCCGGGTCAGGATAAAATCATAAACACTCTGGACCCCAAGCTCAACCTTTGTCCCCCCAAGCCTGAGGAACTCGTCCACATGTTCTTCTGCTGCCCAGTCGGGACGGGTCTCAAATGTTATGCCCACGTTCCGGATATCAGCTACTTCGTTAGCTTTCTGGACCTCTTCAAGCGGGATGTAAGGGGAGGCTTTGCCGATCTGCCAGGCGTTTTCCCTCCATTCGGTGCCTGTGAAATCGTTCATTGCCTCAAGACAGCGTTTGCTGAACCACTCCTGATAGTCGAGGCTGCGGGCTGAAAATGTGCCTCCCATGACTATCAGCTCCACCTTCTCCACATCGTGGCCTATCTCCTTTAACTGAGATAGCCTGGACTGGACCTGGGTGTAAGGGTCAAACTCGTGTTGAATTGCTCTCATCGCTGCAGGTTCTCTTCCCATATAGCTCTGAGGGGATTTAAACGCTGAATTGGGGCCGCCGGGGCAGGGCAGGCAAACGCCGTGAGGGCATGGGGCAGGGGATGTCATTACGGCAATTACCGCAACTCCGGAAATTGTCCTTACGGGTTTTCGCCTGAGGAATTCTTTTATTACCGCCTGCTCCCCGGGCGTACCCTGCATAATGATATCTCCGTTTCTGGGCAGGCTGGCAAGACGATGTAGTTTACTTACGTCTTTTTTTACTTTGTTCAACTGGTCTTCGTCTTTTATTTCACCGGCAAGTACCTTTTCAAGGACACTCCTGCAGGCCCTGTTATAATCAGCTTCCTTCATTTCAAATTCCGTCTATTCCGGGTATTTTTCCCGGCTCTTTCTTTCCGATAGCAGTTTTACCTGAAAGGTTCTTTTGGGACTGATAATTTAGTTGTGGGACTTTCGGGTCCGTGTATTTTGAGTTCCCGGTTTTGCCGCTTTCGATAAGCTCGCTCTGCTTAAACCTGTGTGTAAACCTGTGTGTAAACCTGCTACTGCATTTTAAAAAAGATAATTTTATTTTTCTTTTCGTACGGATGACCGTTCAATCCTTTTAATATTGTATAGGTGAGTGTATCATAAGATTTCTATAATTGACTTTCATAAGATCTCTGTAATTGACTTCTCTGAATAGAGTCTCAATTATGGTACCTGATTATCAACTGCTCTGAATGGAGTCTCAATTATAGTAAACAATGAGCCTCAATAATAGTAGCAGTTATAGTGTAATATAGTCAATTAGTATAATATAGTCAATTGATCTGAAGAGAGAATCAATTGACCTGCGTCATGGCTGTTGTTTTCACGGATATATTTCTCAGGTATCCGGAAGGGTTAGCAATTTCGTTTGTCTGGCTTTGATCAGCAGAAATCGAATCCTATGATAAAAGTTCCCTGACCCACTGCTGGCTTGAGGCCCATGACAGACCTTATGTATTCATCCGAAGGCGTGGAAGGAGATGCGAGCACAATGTTGTTTATGCTACCCACGCACTCTAAGTCCTTACATTTTTGGGGAGGGAGGACAACGGTGATAGGTTCCTTCCCTGCCTCCTTTGGCTTCGGTACTGCACTTCTGTAAATTACAAAATTTCCCATCACCATCATATCTTTACACTTTTTGCACTCTTCGAGTTTTTCGGGGTCATAGATATCCTCGCCTACTTTTTCCCCGTACTGCATGAGAACCACATTCGGTCCTTCAGGCCAGACATAGTCCATGTTGGTTGTAAAGGCTATGATTATCTCCCGCTTGAGAACTTCCTTGATCCCCTGATTGTCTCCGATTCCCATGCCCATCAGGACGGCACCTTCGGCTTTTTTCTCGAGCTCAAATATCTTTTCCTTATCTTCTTCATTCAAAATGTACGTATCTTCCACGCCTTTGATGGCTTTAATCCTGCAGAGGACATCCTGGATAATATCTTGGCATTCCAAAGCTGATACCCCGTGTTGTTTTTCAATCCTATGTTGCGTTGTTCATATAAAATATGATCTTATATAGTTTACCTGTCCGAAATCCGGGTACCCTCTCTTCAGGGCATCCTTTATTGAAGCTATTTCTCTACTCTTTTCTTTTATATATTCTTCCTATTTTATATTTCTTTTATTATATCGTCAATTTCTAATAGGCTGTATAATAGGCTGTATAATAGCTGTATAATAGCTGTATAATTATACTGTCGTTCGTGCAATATAATAAATTTTGACTTTTATTTATGTAAAATTAATGAAAGTCTATGTAAAAAATAACTCAATTGTTTCAAAAGTTTATTCTTACTTTCCCTTAATTCCCTAAATTTACCGGCTTTCCCTGGCCGGTTTCTTTACCGGTCTTTTTCCCGTCTTCTGGTGCGCTCAGCAACAGGACATACGTAAAAGACAGCTCTGTTTATGGGGTATTCAGGCACGTTTCTTTCTGGAAAATGCCTGCCAATGTATAATATGCGATGTATTCCGGTTGTCGGAATAATAAAGCCCTGCTCTGTTATGCAGTTGAGAACCGGCTGATATGCTCGAGGCGTAGAACAATTTTTCCCGCTTCAATAGCTTAAAATAAGCAAACCTCAAATAAATGGGGTTCTACATAATTGGTTTTTAGAATTAGTATTGTTTCAAATTCTTTAGCCCTTCTTCCAGAAACACATTATCCCTTTTCCATAGTGTTTTATAAGTATTTCGACTTTGTCTTCTATGTTAACCTCTGACGAATATTCTGCCCGGGTTCTTTCGACATTTACCGTCATTTGTATCGTTGTTTTGCGCTTTTCCTCTCTAATTTCTCTGAAATAGACCACAAAAGATTTAATAATGCAATTATTTTATAGAACACTTGTAATCCAATTTAGAGGGATACGGAGGGAATGAAATCCTCTTCGGCAATAGACGAAATGGACATGTCTGATTTGGTGAAGAATGGTGAAACCCTTTAAGTGTTTGATCCCGACACTTCTTCTTACATACGATATATCTTAACAAACATGGAGGAAACAACAAAATGAAGAGATTTGCAGCATTATCACTGGCTGCCCTCATGATTCTCACTGTATTTGCTTCCGCCGCAAGTGCAGTAGACGTAATTGAGATCCGTGGTCCAGTGTACAATGGCTCTGATATCGACGACATTATTGATACATATGGCGACGGTACCACCCTTACAATGGATGCAACTGACTTTGCAGCATTCTACTACGACATTGACGACAATGTAACAACCGAAACCCTTTCCATTAAAGACGTTGCAGGCACTGAAGGCAATGTCATTGGAGAAGGTGGAATTGTTTACGAGACAACTATCCAGCAGGTTGCATACGAATATGAAAATGCGGATGCCGGATGGGACAACTACAGCCTGATCGGCTTCTTCGCAGAGAAGTACATCCCGATCAACCCTGACAAGGCTGACAAGCTCGCAAAGCTCATCCTTGACAGCGATGACAAGTACACCATCAGAACCGGCGAACTCCTTGACCTCGGCGAAGGCTATGCTATCGAAGCCAAGCAGGTCGATGTTGACGGTGAGAAAGTCTGGCTCGAATTCACCAAGGACGGAGAATTCGTAGATGACGAAATCATCTCAGTCGGTACCGGTGACAACACCTGGGACGTCGAACTCGATGACATCGAGGACGAAGATGATGTCATTGTCCTCAGAGTCCATGTCAACCAGGTCTTCCAGGGCGCAGTCGACAGCATTGCCCAGATCGAAGGTCTCTGGCTTATTGACTACGCAAACGCAATGACCATCGAGTCTGACGACGAATTCGGTGAGCTTGATGATGTTTCAATCGACGGTGACACCCTTACCATCAGCAATGAAGACACCTTTACCCTCACCAGGGACTCCGACGAAGAAGTCGCTGAAGGCATCTTCTTTACCACAGCTGACACCCCCTCCAGTATGCTCAGGTTCTATGCAATGAAGGAAATCACAGACCCCGGCACCTACGAAATCAGAGGAAGGGTCGCTTCCGGCTTCGGTGACCAGGAATGGGATGCAACCAGCTTCGCAGGTTTCTACTATGACATCGACGACGACATCTCCACTGAAAAGCTCACAGTCTCCGACCTTAACGGAAACGTGATTCCTGAAGGCGGTCTCGTTTACACCACCACCATCGCAAACGTTGACTACGAGTACTACAACGAAGATGCAGACTGGGGACAGTACCCTGTTATCGGCTTCTTTGCAGAAGAGTACATCCCACTCAACCCTGACAAGGCAGACAAGCTCGCAAAGCTCATCCTTGACAGCGATGACAAGTACACCATCAGAACCGGCGAACTCCTTGACCTCGGCGAAGGCTATGCTATCGAAGCCAAGCAGGTCGATGTTGACGGTGAGAAAGTCTGGCTCGAATTCACCAAGGACGGAGAATTCGTAGACGACGAAATCATCTCAGTCGGTACCGGTGCCAACACCTGGGAAGTCGAACTCGATGACATCGAGGACGAAGACGATGTTGTTGTCCTCAGAGTCCATGTCAACCAGGTCTTCCAGGGCGCAGTCGACAGCATCGCCCAGATCGAAGGTCTCTGGCTCATTGATTACGCAAACGCAATGACCATTGAGTCTGACGACGAATTCGGTAACCTTGACGATGTATCCATCGACGGTGACACCCTTACTATCAAGAATGAAGACACCTTCACTCTGACCAGGGACTCCGAAGAGGAAATCGGCGAAGGCATGTACTTCATGATTGCTGACACCCCATCTTCCGAACTCAGGTACTACCCATACGTTGAGAAGACCATCGGTGAAGAAGAAGGCGAAGCAGAGACTCCTGAAGAAACCCCAACCGAGGAAGTTACTGAAACCGAAGGTGAAGAGGCAACTCCAACCGAGGAAGTTACTGAAACCGAAGGAGAAGAAACCCCAACCGAGGGAGGAGAAACTGAAACTGAGGAAGAACCCTCACCTGGCTTTGGATTCGTCTTTGGCCTTGTCGGACTCCTTGCAGTAGTCTACCTCGTCAGGAGGAACAACTAAATTTTCTGAGTGAAGGGTTTTCCTACCCTTCTCTCTTTTAAATTCTTTTTTGGTTTCTTTTTGCAGATAACTTTTTATTTGCAGATTTCTTAGTTCTGGCGATTCTTTATTCTGAAATCCTGATTCTTTAAACCGTCTGGTTTTTCAGGGTTTTACAGATCAAGGTGAAATACCATGAAAAAAAGTATAGCTTTAATATCTGTGTTTGCGGTTTTGATGATCGCGTTTTCAGGCTGCGTGGACAACAATTCCCCTGCAGTTAACGGGACAGACTCGGCCACTCCGGAAACAAATGCAATTTCTGAGGAAGATGTAGCCGGAATAAGCACACTTGAAACCCTTCCTGCAGGCTTTGAGTACGTTGATACCGTTCTGCTCTCCACAGATGAAATTAAAAGTGACTACAACGCTGAAAATGTCTCCGGGGTCCTTAACGTCTCCGAAGGGATCTACAAAGACTCTAATGAAACTAATTATTATGTAGATGTTATCGAACTTGAAGATGAAGACGCTGCAAACAATTTCATCGATGCATACAAAGCTTCTTTCCCTCCACTTAGTAATGGTTCCCGTTTTACGGATGTTTCTTTTAACGGGCACTCTGCCGTGATAATCACCGACTACATGACATCCGGAGGAAAAACCGTTCCCAGATATACCTACATCTGGAGCAATGAAAACTATGTGATAGTAGTCTTCGGAAACACTGCTGAAGAAGCTTCCATCAGGCAGCTGGCAGAAGCAACCGGATACTAATTCCTTTTCAGTAAAGTTGATACTTTTCAACTTTTTTATTTACTTTTTAAAGTCCGCGTCTCCGGATAAATCGGTTGATACTCTGAATCTTCAAAGTTGAAATTTTCTGTTTTCCTGTTCTACTACTTACAGGGCTGAACCTGCCTAGCCCGCCGTGAGAGAAAAAAGTAATACTTGAATTCGTACTGTCAACCGGAAGAAACTGAAATCAGAACTTTTCCGTATCCGAAGAATACTCCCCTTGACCCTGGAACCTTATTTTAGTTCACAGTTAAACATAAGCGCCTCCGCCAGCCTAGCTGGTGGTTCTTCCCAAAAAAGAAATACAGATTTAAAGAGAAATGAGATCGGAATTTCTTCCCTTTAACCTTTGAATTATCTAGACCAACAAGCGTTCTCAGAAACTCTTAATCTCCTTCTGTCTCTTTCTTCTTCTTCTTCTTCTTCTTCTTCTTCTTCTTCTTTTCCGTCTTTTTGAGACGACCGCTCTCCTGCGTCGAGCGGGACAAGAACGATTAATATAGCGAATAAAGTTGAACTGGCCAGCGATACCCTTAATTTAGTCCGCTTGGCTCAGTTCATTGCTCAGACTATCAAGTAATCCTCTTGAGCGAAGCGAAACGGACAGCGCACTGCAGAACCGCAACTCTGCCAAGGCGCAATTCGGGCAGCGAAACTCGGGAAGAACAACTCCGGTGAGCATCGGGAAAATAGGCAAATAAATAGGAGGTTATGAAGAACCGAAATGTAAAAAAAGGGCAGTAAAACGGATAAGAAAGAAACTCTTTGGAGTCTCTGTTTAATTCGATTTTATCCGCCATACATTTATTTCAAGTACTTCAAATAGTTCACTTTATAAGCAAAACGCCTTTTCCGCCGACGTTAACATCGCCTACGAACTTGCGGTATGTAACGCCTTCGACTTCTTCTGTCCCTTCTTCTTTGTAGGAGGGGAGCAGGTCGGACACCTCACCGTTGATTATGACGGTGCCGTTCTTCATTTCGCTTGCAGGCATGGTTGCATCGCCTTCGATGACTATTTTTCCGCCGTTGTTCGAGATTGCGGGAAGGAGCCCTACATCACCTTTTACGTGGATCTCTCCTCCGCACATGTGTTCGCCAAGGTAGTCCTTCGTATTGCCGTTGACGGTAATCTTTCCTCCGCGCATCCCGCAGGCCTCTCCGCGGTAACCTGCTCCGACATAATAGGAAGCGTTTCCGTTGAGAATAATTTCCCCGCCTGACATCTCGCAGCCTAGCCAGCTGTCAGCATTGCCATTGATTACGACTTTTCCGCCCGTCATGCCAAAGCCGCAGTGCATGTCCACGTTGCCGTTGATCTCGATCTCTCCTGCGCTCATGTTCTGCCCTATGCGTTTTACCCTGGAGACATCGCCATCGAAAACAATCTTTGTGTTTTCTACGGAGTCGTTACCCTCTACCTCTACATTGAAGAAATCTCCGAGAGGGAACTGTCCGTTTCCGTACCAGACAGGGATCGCCTTTATCTCTTCTGCGGGCTTGCCGGCAAAGTTGTCAGGATTTATGTTATCGGCTTCGATGGGGATTTTATTTGCTTTTTTGAGGGCAAGTTTTACGACCTGCATTTAGAACACCCCCTCCGTGTCGATTTCAACAGGCTTCTGGAGGTACGAGTCCTCAACCATGTAATTGGCTTTGCTCACGGTGTAGTACTTCCTGAATTTGCGGTCGATATCTTTCTGCATCGCAGCATCAATGCTTTCCGGAACTTTCGCGTTCACCCAGTAAGTCTTTCCTTTCGGGGTTTCTTCGATTTCTCCGTCTTTTACAACGATTTCTCCGCCTTTCAGAGTATATGCCGCACCTGAGAAAGCTTCCTTAACCTTTACGTACTCTGTCGAGGGGTCAACCTGGTCGGGCAGGAGGTCATAGATTGCAATGTCTGCATCCGAGCCAGCTTTCAGGTTTCCTTTCTCAGGCCTGCTGTACATCTTTGACTGGGTGCTCCTTGTCATGATAGCAAGCTCGTAGAAGTCCAGTTCCCTATCGATCCCGGGCAGCACCATCCTGTCAAGAGCCATCTTGGAAAAGCCTGAGATAACCTCTGCTCTCCTCTTTGCGCTCATAAGATAGGTAAAGGCTTCAGGGTAGTTAACAAAGGAGCCACCGTTAGGGCTGTCAGTTGTGAACATGACCTTCCAGGGGTCCTTTACGAGCAGGGCGAGTTCAAGCCCTATTGCCCACTGAACTGCATTTACGAAGCTTTTTGGGGAATAGAACAGAGGAACGACTCCGGACGCATCTTCCAGTTCGATGTCCTGGTTGCTCCATTTCTCGTGCAGCATTCTTGCATTTGCGTATTCCACAGGGCCGTCTGCAGTCATGGTCACTGCAGGGCCAAAGATTACCTGTCCAAGATCGAAAGTCAGGTGATCTGTTCCGTTTACATAGTCTGCAACCATCGGAGCTCCGGTCTCAAAGTCTCTCCAGGAAGTTCCTGCGTAGGCATTGAACTGTACGTGAGTCACGTGGAGAGCCTGCCTGTCCCGGCTAGGCTTAACTTTCTCAAAGAGCTTCATGGTCTCTATGGTGGTTGCATAGTTACCCGGCTTTCCGAGATTATTACAGTGCACGTGTACGGAGTGCGGAAGCTGCAGGCGCTCATTAGCTTCTGCGAGCCCCATCAGTATCTCGGCAGGAGTTACATCGAAGTTGGGGACAGGGTCATAAAGGCCGCTTACGTTCCTTCCCCAGCCCCAGGCTTCTCCGCCTCCGGGGTTTACAATCTTTACTCCGTAGCCTCTTGAAGCTTTCAGACCCCAGGCAATATAAGCTGCAAGTTTTTCAGGTTCCTTGTCCCGGATATACTCCATAACCTGCCAGTTGCTTCCGAAGAGAGACAGTCCCATTTTGTCGAGAATGGGGATTTCCTTGAATTCTTCATGGGTGTGCCTTGCGGCGAGCAGGGGGATTGCAGCTTCACAGATAGTTGTGTATCCGAGTTTTGCGTATCTGTATCCGATTGCGTAAGTGTTGGGAGTGTTGTATCCTACCTGCGCTCTCGTCTTCTCGGTGCGTGCGACCTGCCCTGACAGTCCGGGTACAGGGGTTCTCCTTGCATCGTTTGGGTTCATGAAGCGGCCCACGTTAATTTTACCTGCACTGTGGGTGTGCCCGTCAAAACCCCCTGCCATGGTAAGCTTGCCTTTTGCATCGATGACCTTCGCATTTCCGGAAACGCTGTCCACGATCTTTCCGTCTCTGATACAAATATCCATGGTTTCGCAGTTAATGCCCTGTGCCGGATCACAGACGCTGGCGTTTTTAATCAGAATTTCCGACATCTTATGCACCTCTTTTCAGTTCCCTTACCTTTGCAGTCAGGTCTTTTACGATTTCTTCGTCGGTCTTGAATCTGGTATCAATCAGTTTCTTCATGCGGAGGGAGATTGCATCCATACGATAAGCCGTACCTTCTGCTTCGATTCCTACGATTGCCGATGGGATTACCACGTCTGCAATTTCGGTTGTCGGGTTGGCATACGGGTCGATCTGGATTACAGGAATCCTTGCAAGGTGCCTGACTGCTTTTTGCGGGAAGTGGGCTCCTGCATCAGCTGCAGCTATAATTGCAGCATCCGGTTCCTCGCGCACAAGCAGGTCGTTTGCTCCGGTTTCTCCGGGGTTGTAGTATGGATAGCCTCTGGCAAAGTCGATTGCCATCGGGAAACCGGTTTCCCAGGTAGCTACCTGTCCGAAACCGGTAACGTTATAGTGCCCGCGCATCCCGATCATCACGGCTTTTGTGTGCTGGTTAAGATCTGAAATCAGAGAAGACATAGCGTCTCCGTTCTTGTATTTGGAACGGGATTGGGTGACTCCCATTCCGAAGAAAATACAGACAAACTTTGCATTCTTCAGGGTCTCTGCAAGTTCAAGGACTTCAGCCTTTGGAATACCTGCAACCGTCTCCGGAATAACGTCTTCGTGCCCGTTTATGATTGAACGAAGGGCGGTAACGAGGAGAAAGTCCGATCCCTGGTCAATCTCTACGTATTTATCAGCCAATTTTGCAGTGTCAGTTTTCCTGACATCAACAACTATCATTGTCCTGCCTTTCCGCCCTTTCTCCGTAAAGAGGCCTTTTGAAAAGCTTGAGTAACGGACCATGTGCCTGGGGTGGGCATGCACAGGGTTGCAGCCCCAGAAAATGATTACATCTGCCCGGTTCTTTATCTCTCCGAGGGTGGCTGAAGGTGACCCCTTTTCCTGGGCAGCAAGGGCTGTCGGCCCATGGCAGACGTTTGCTGTAGAATCTATTACCGAACCTGTTTCTTCGGCAAGCTGAATCGCTCCGCTTACGGCTTCACAGGAGGTGGAGCACCAGCCGTAGGAAAGGGTCCTCCTGGAATTTACGAGAATTTTTGCGGCAGCTTCGATCGCCTCTTCGTAGGAGACAGGGACAAGTTCTCCGCCTTTTCTGATCATCGGGGTCTCTATTCTGTCGTGTTCGAACATACCGACAAACTTGCTGTGCCCGAGGATGCAAGCGTTTTCTATTTTTGTTATTTTGTTGTTTTCAACGGTGACCGTGATATCGTCGCAGAGGGACCCGCAGAGGGAACATACTGCGTCTTTAATTACTGGCATATTTTTTCCTCCGAATTATTCAGTTCTTCCGGACCTGATGAAAATGTGATTTTTTGCTTCCCACAGGGCTGTTCACTCTTCCCTGTACTTTTTCATAAGGGACTTCATATCCAGGGGTTTTTCTTCCGTGGCTTCGATCTCTGCAGGGACGCCTTTGAATCCGGGCATTCCGCAGCCGTGGGTGTCAGGGTCCAGTACTGCGTTTGCCCAGGGGCCCATAGGAATAAAGGCAAGACCGTCAGGGTTTCCGTCGTTTGCCTTTGCAAATACCACCACTTCCCCAAATTCGGTGGTAACTTTCAGGCTGTTGCCTTCCGAGACGCCGAGTCTCTCGAGGTCAGCAGAGTTCAGCTCGCAGTAAGCACAGGCATCAAAGTAGCCTTTATGTGTCTTTGCTTCCAGATGTGCGCCCTGGTCGGCGGTCCTTCCGGATATGAGATTTGCTTTTATTTTCATGGAAATTCCTCATCTGGGGTTATACTAAAGTCTCTATAAGCTGAATCGTCATCTTGGTTGGATCTTTTAGTGTTAATTGATCAGATTAAACAGGTTCAGAAGTCCGTTGATAACGTTTAAATGGAATCTAAGGCCAGATTCGTAGCCGAGTTTCTTCTTTTGGGAGTAAACATCCGAAAGGTCCGGCTTTCAGTCCCCGTAGTTTCGGTGACTTTACTGTTTTATATGGGTCTAAGGCCTGACCTTCCCATCCGATGTTTATATCAAATTTTCGTTATAATTATATACTTTATATATATTTATACAGATTCAATAAATCTGTGGCATTTCCATAGTCATGCCTGATTGATAGGACCCCTTCATGGGCGACTTTCCGGGGTTTCCTTCGTTTTTAAAAATCCATTTGAAATACAAATATTATATCTTCTAAATTATATATTTATCTATTATGCTAACCATACCCCAATAATCCCTTTTATTATATATTACCATATTATGTTACGTTCGACATAACGTGCTTACTGTTACCCTTTCCATTTCCAAAATTCTGCTGTTCCGTCTGTTTTATTTTCCTGCCGCATTCCGGAGCAACAAATTATAGGTCTGGGGGGCAGTTATCGATTAAATTAGCAAAAAAGACACAAACTTCAGCTCATATTTTCCTTTATGAAAAAAAGCGGAGAGATTCGCAGGCTTATGGTTTTCATGGTAACTTCCTCATGCTCAAATTATGAAAAAAGCCCTGTCCCCCCTTTTCCGATCGTTACCCTTTAATATATGTTAATACATTTGTGTGTTGCAAGCCCGGATAGCCTAGTCGGTTGGGGCGCCAGACTCATAGGGACTTTATATGAGGCGTCTTTAATCTCCTGAGATATCTGGAGGTCGCGTGTTCGAGTCACGCTCCGGGCACCTTATTTTTTAAGATACTTTTCATTCTGTTTTCATGTTTCTTTGGTTTGCGGGATAATTTGTTATCATTTCCCCATACTGTATCTCGGCAGTTTTATTGTCTATCTAGGTAATGTAGAATAATAAGTTGATTTATAATAAGTTGATTTATAATAAGTTGATTTTTCAGGTTACTTGGATACTTGCTCTTTACATCCCATTTTCCGCGCTTTCTTGTTTTTTCTTTACCGGAGGTAAGCGCAAAAAACAGATTAAGCCGGCAAGGCAATCGAGGGTACAACATCAAAACTGAGGGGGTACGACCTCAAAAACCAAAATCTCTGGTGCTCACTTCCTTCTGATTTTCACCAGATGTGACGGAAACTGCTCTAACCGAATTGGAGTGACCTTTTTTGAGTTTCAGCATATCCACTACTGGCGCTGACAGAAGTACAAAATAGGACTGGAAATCAAATTTTTAAGAAAAGATTATTAAATTATATCTGGTTTTAAAATTTAATTCGAGATTATGTATAGTTAAGGAGAATTTAGTAATACTTTTATATTTTTATGTGCTACAAATGTTTGTTGTTAATATCTTTTATTCAGATTATCAGGTGATTAGTAGGGTAATTTACAAAAAAGGGTGTTTTGTAATGGAGAAAAAAAAGTTATTTGTATTATTTTCTGTTTTCCTGACAGCCCTGATCTTAATGACAGCGGGCTGCATTGGTCAGGACAGTGCTCAGGCTGAAGAGACATCGGCTAAGGGGGCGCTGGCTGAAGAAGCACTGGCTGAGGAGACACTGGCTGAGGAGACACTGACTGAGAATACTGCTGAAGGATCACAGCATGCGGACGTTGCTTATCTTGGCGGTGGGGATTATGGCTATCCCCAGCCGTTTACGATATATCCGAGGGGTCCTGGCTCATCAAAGGTTGGAATGATCTTTGACAGTCTGTTAGAAAGAGACGAAGTCGGTATAATTCCCTGGTTGGGTGAAAGCTGGGAAGTCAGTGAAGATGGAACGGAATACACATTTCATCTCCGCCAGGGCGTCACCTGGAGCGATGGGGAACCTCTCACGGCAAATGATGTCAAATTTACTTTCGATTATGAGCAGGAAAATGTACCTATCTCAGGTGGAATTGAGTCAGGGGTTATAGATAACGTTCAGGTTGTGGACTCAAACACTGTCAAATTCGTATTGAAGCAGCCGGTTTCAACATTCCTTTACAAGCTTACGAGTTTTAAGATCATACCTGAGCATATATATGAAAATATCTCGGATCCTTTCAGTTTCCTTGATCCTGAGGCAGTCACCGGTACTGGCCCGTTCCTTCTTGGCGAATACAATAAAGAACACGGAACATACCGCTTTATAACAAACGAAGATTTCTGGGGACCGGAGACTGCAGTTAAAACCGTTGAATTTATTCCGGTCAGCGATTCGTTAATAGCTTTCGAACAGGGGCAAATAGATTTCACAAGCATATCCCCTGACATTCTTGACCGGTTCACATCAGACCCTGATATAAGAATAGTCCAGCAGCCGGCTTTCTGGGGTTATCAGTTCTACTTCAACATGAAAGAATGTCCGGAGCTTAATGACAGCAGAATAAGGCAGGCCTTTGCTTATGCCATCGACCGTGAGGAACTGGTGGAAAAGATCGCAAGAGGGGCAGGAAAACCCGGTGAAATGGGCATACTCCCGGAAGATCACATCTGGTATAATCCTGACCAGCCGGAATACAGCTATGATCCGGATACAGCCGGAGCATTGCTTGAAGAGGCCGGATGGACTGATACGGATGGGGACGGAATACGTGATAAAAACGGGGAAAAACTGTCATATGTATTGTCCCTTAGCAGTGGTGAGGTCCGTATAGGGGAACTCATAAAAGAGAGGCTGAGTGAAGTGGGGGTTGACGTTCAGGTAAAAGCCCTGGAGAGCAAGTCCCGTGATACCAACCTGAAGAACGGAGACTTTGAACTTATGATCAACGGCTTTGGCGGCTGGGGAAAAGATGCCGATTATCTCCGTACGAGGTACTGTGATACAACAGAGGCAGGAAGCGTTTCGTCAGGTGCGGAAGCATTCGGTTACCACAATGACACCCTGAATGCTCTCGGTTCTCAGGAATTGCAGGAACTGGACGATGATAAACGGAAAGAAATAGTATACGACATGCAGACCGTGCTTGCAAATGATGTGCCCGCAATTCCGCTCTATTATACTACATCGTATGATGTATGGCGCATTTCAAAATATGACGGCTGGATGAACATGTATGACCACCATGCAAGAACACACAGTATTCTTTCGTACCTTGAGAGGGATGGAATTGCAGAAAAAAGATGATATTAATAACCTGATCGATTGCTGGAAAAAAGCTGTGGGTGACGGGCTGATCCATGATGAGGGCAGGATGGCAGATTTCTGGAACAAACGTTCTGAGAACTATGCCAATAACATTGAAAAAGACAAAAGAAAGAAGCGGACCGATGAGATTCTTGAATTTCTTGAAGAAGCCGGTTTTAATCCGGAAGGTTCCAGGGTCCTGGATATCGGGTGCGGACCCGGTACCCTTTCTCTTCCTCTTTCCAGGCTTGGAGCAGAGGTGACTGCGCTTGATATCTCGTCCGGAATGCTCAACAGACTAAAAGATGCCGTAAAAAGAGAGTCTCTTCCGGTAGATGTCATTGAATGCTCCTGGTGGACGGCAGACATAGATGAGCTTGGATTCCGGAATAAATTCGACCTTGTAATTGCTTCCATGACTCCCGGGATAAGGGATGTTGAAAACTTTAATATGATGATGGCCTGCTCAAAAAATCTCTGTTATTACAGTAACTTCCTTAGAAGAGTTGAGGATAAGGCGTATCGTGATATCCGGAGTTCGATACTCGGGGAAAAATCCGAGAATAACATGAACGGCATAATTTACCCCTTCATGTATCTCTACCTCTCAGGCTACAGTCCCTCCCTTAAGATCAACAATTCCGAATGGAAGGACGAAACAAACTGGAAAGAAGCGGCAGAACAGGCAATGGGGTTCATTGGAAGGGGCAGGGATTTTGATGAAGAAACAAAGGAAAAAATAATGGATTATTATCAGAATGCCTCTCCGGATGGAATCTACCGTTCCGAGTCGGATGTATATACCGGGATGATGGTCTGGGAAGTTAACGGCAGATGATCTGGAAAGGGTAGATGATCGGTGGTAAAGGGCAGATGATTGGATGGTAAAGGACAGGAATTCGTTTATTTTCAGGTTGTTATCGACCCTTTTTGTAATTCTTGCCATAAACTTTTTCCTTCCGAGGATGATGCCCGGAGACCCGTTCTCAACCACTTCCGCAGATGAGGTAGGGGAAGAAATTATCGTAATGACCGAGGAGCAGCGGCTTTATTACCTGAACTATTACGGACTTGACAGGCCGCTTCATGAACAGTTCCTGGTATATATGAAAAACCTGATGACAGGCGATCTGGGCAGGAGCATTTATTACAAAATGCCGGTCAAGGATGTGATAATTCTCCACCTCCCCTGGACTGTGTTGATTGTCATGGGTGCTACGGTAATCAGTACAATCTCCGGGGTGGTTCTCGGAACCCTTTCGGCAAAGAACCGGAAAAAAGGGAGTGACAGACTTATGATGACGGGTATGATTGCCTTTGCGGAGATCCCCTCATTTCTGCTCGGCCTGATCCTCCTTCTGGTTTTCAGTGTATATCTCAGGCTTTTCCCGCTCGCAGGTGCTGTTACTCCCTTTGCGGACTATAATGGCCCGGCAGAACAGGCCTGGGACATCCTGTACCACGCCTTTCTGCCCATTGTGACCTTATCCCTTTCACAGCTTACCGGGGTGTACCTGCTTACCAGAAATACCCTGATTACAGTGACTACCAAGGATTATATCCGGACTGCCCGGGCCAAAGGGCTGGGGGAAAAAACCGTATGGATCCGGCATGCCCTCCGAAATGCCCTGCTTCCTGTAGTGACAAGAACAGGTTTTATGATCGGCATAATGATGGGTGGGGTTGTGCTTGTTGAGAGTGTTTTTTCTTATCCCGGCATAGGGATGACACTCCGAAGTGCTGTAGTCGGCCGGGATTATCCTCTTATCCAGGGTATTCTCCTGGTAATTGCAGTTTCCATACTTATCTGCAATCTGCTCGTTGACAAAATATACGGGAAACTTGACCCGAGAGTTGGGATTTAATGAGAGTTGGATATGATAAAGGATATTGCTGCCTCTGGAAATGCCGGAATACTCTCTTTTATCCAGGCTTTGAATATTAACAGAATTGTCAGCAGTAAGGCCAAGACATTCTCCAAGTTTAGGGCTATAGCCAAGCCGTTCTCCAGGTTCAGTACTGAAGGTAAAATTGGGATCTTTGGCGTTCTCTGTATTATTCTAATGGCAGTTTTTGCTCCTGTGATTACAATGTATCCTCCTCAGAAGATCACAGGGGATTCCCTTGAACATCCGGGTCCCGGACACATTCTCGGAACCGATGAACTTGGGATGGATATCTGGTCACAGATATGTTACGGGGCAAGAATGAGCCTTACAATAGGACTTGCAGTAGCCCTTGCGTCTGGGTTTGGGGGAGGAGCTGTCGGAATACTGGCCGGATATATGGGAGGGCACATTGACCAGGGCCTGATGCGAGTAATCGATGTGACAATGGCCCTTCCGAGTTTTCCTCTTCTGATTGTAATATCCGCTTTTCTCGGACCGAGTATCCTTAACGTAGTCTTTGTACTCGTGCTTTTCAGCTGGGCAAAACCCGCACGTATTGCACGTTCCCAGACTCTGGCATTAAAGAAGAACAACTACATTATTGCTGCCAGGAATTACGGAGCAACGCCATTTTACCTGCTCCGGAAGCATATATTTCCTGAAGTTTTGCCTGTTCTGTTTGTACTTGTCATCGGCATATCTTCCCACGCAATCATAGCCGAAGCGGGCCTTGCCTTTCTGGGCCTTGGGGATCCCACTTCCAAGAGCTGGGGGATGATGCTTAATCATGCAACCGGTTTTCGTTCGATATATTTTACGCCTTACTGGCAATGGTGGCTCTTGCCTCCGCTGTTCATGCTCATTTTCCTCCTGCTCTGTCTGGCTTTCATAAGCAGGGATATGGAAAGGATACTTGATCCGAAATTAAAGATCAAAAAAGGGTTCTGATTATGAGTCTGCTTAAAATCAATGATCTTAAATGCCATTATCTGACTGACATTGATACTGTTAAGGCTGTTGATGGTATTTCTTTTGAAATCGAAGAAGGAGAAATTCTGGGCATTGTCGGGGAATCAGGTAGTGGCAAGACCACTGTTGCCCTCGGGATAATGGGGCTTTTGCCGGAAAATACGGCAATTTCCGGGGAAATTCTGTACAGGGGTGAGCTAATCTCTTCTCTGCCCGAAGCCGGGATGGATAAACTCAGATGGAAGGATATCGCAATAGTTTTTCAAAACGGCCTGGAGGTTATGAACCCTGTTATGAAAGTAGGCATCCAGATAACGGAACCAATGGTCAGGCATCTTGATCTCGGCCCTGAAAAAGCCAGGAGTAAATGTGCCGATCTCTTCCGAACCGTTGGCCTTGACCCTAAATGGATGGATTCATATCCCCACCAGCTCTCCGGGGGCATGAGACAGAGGGTTCTTCTGGCAATGGCCCTTTCCTGCGATCCCAAATTACTGATCCTTGATGAAGTTACCTCCGCCCTTGACGCATTTACCCGAAAGGAGATCAGGGACCTTCTGGTCGACCTTCAGAAAAAGAACGGGTATACGATGTTAATGATCTCTCATGATATCACTTTTGTGTCTTCTGTGGCGTCCAGGATTGCTGTTATGTATTCGGGGAGGGTTGTGGAAACCGGCCCCGTAAGGGATATTCTCGTATCTCCCCGTCATCCTTATACGAGGGGGCTTGTCCACTCGACCCCGGATATTTTTGTTTATAAAGATTTATGGGGAATTCCCGGGGATGTCCCGGCGGGGGACGGGTTTAAGGGCTGTCCTTTCAGCCCGAGATGCACACAAAAAATCGACGTTTGCAGTAAAACTTCCCCAGCCCTGGTACCCATAGGAGGCGGGCGGGAAATTGCATGCCATAGAGGCGGCATAGCAGATCTTCTGGAGGCAAAAAACCTGAATTTCAGGTATCGTCTTCCGGATGGCGAATATCTTCAGGCAGTTGATAATGTCAGTCTGGAAGTGAGGGAAGGAGAGGTTCTTGCAATTGTAGGCCAGACCGGTTCGGGTAAGTCAACCCTGGCACATATCCTTGCAAACGTAATAAGGCCCGAATGCGGAGATGTATTGTTTACGAACGGGAATGTCAGTGGGGGAAACTATGGAAACAGGTTCAATGGCATTCAAATTGTATTTCAGGATCCTTTCAGTTCGACCAGCAGCAGGTTTACCGTGCTTGATGCAGTCAAAGAGCCTCTTGATATCAATAAGATAGGGTCCGGTGGGGATAGACTGCAAATGGTTAAAAATGCCCTTGAACTTGTTCGTCTTCCATGTACTGATAATTTCCTGCGTAAATATTGCGGGGAACTGAGCGGCGGGCAGAGGCAGAGGGTTGCACTTGCCAGAGCAATGGTTATGGAGCCAAAACTCCTTATTGCCGATGAGATAACTTCGGCTCTGGACGTTTCAACCTCTGCAAATGTATTGCGCCTTTTAAAGGGTCTTCAGAACAGGAGAGGGTTTGCAATGATATACATTTCACATGATCTCTCCCTGACCCTGAAAATTGCTGACAGAATAGCCGTTATGAATTCGGGAAAGATTATAGAAATGGGTAATTCCCACGATGTAATGCTTTCACCTTCCGATGAGTATACAAAAAGGCTTGTGGGTTCAAGAATAGGGTTGTGCTGTCATACTCATTAAGCATTATGGACCTTGTTTTTACAATTCATAAATCTGCGCTGCTTATTTTTTGTCAGTGAAAGGTGAGTTTCTGATAAGTGAATTTCTGATAAGTGAATTTCTGATAATTGTTCAAAAATCCCAGTTTAATTTTTGTTCAGGTTTGAAGGTTTGTTCAGGTTTGAAAGTTCTGTTCAGGTTTGAAAGTTCTGTTCAGGTTTGAAAGTTCTGTTCAGGTTTGAATGTTTGTTCAGGTTTGAAAGTTCTGTTCAGGTTTGAAGGTCTTGTTAATATGAGTGCAATAATAGTTAAAGAGCTGACAAAAAAGTTCGGGGAATTTACTGCTGTAGACAGTGTTTCTTTTTCGGTTGAGCCCGGGGAGCTTTTCGGGCTTTTAGGGCCTAATGGCGCGGGAAAGACGACTATAATCAATATGCTGACTACTCTTCTTCTTCCTACGGCCGGTGAGGCTGAAATTGCAGGATATGACCTTAGAAGGGCTCCTCATGAGATCCGGAATAATATAGGAATAATATTTCAGGACCCTTCACTTGATATAGGGCTTACGGGGCGGGAAAATCTTGAATTTCACGCCATGATGTACAACATCGGTTCGGATGAGCGGAAAAAAAGAATCCGGGAAGTGCTTGACGTTGTGGGGCTGGCTGATAAAGCCGATATCCTTGTTGAAAATTATTCGGGAGGGATGAAGAGGCGGCTTGAAATTGCAAGGGGGCTCCTTCATTATCCGAAGGTTTTGTTTTTGGACGAGCCTACCCTCGGGCTTGATGCCCAGACCAGGAGATCGATATGGGAGCATATCAGAAAGCTGAACCGAAATTACGGAACCTGTGTCATTCTGACTACCCATTATATGGAAGAGGCTGATTTTCTCTGCGACCGCATTGCGATAATTGATCATGGAAAGATAATTGCACTCGATACTCCGGCAGGTCTGAAGAACTGCCTTCGGGGGGATTGTGTTAGCCTGACTGTTGAGGGGAGGGTTGAGCTCATTGCTGCTGCCCTTGGTGAGAAGGAATGGGTGAGGGAAATTGTTCCTAACGGAAAAACGCTTGATGTTATTCTATCGGATTATGGGAAAAATATTCCTTCTATTTTTCAGACTGCCGGCAATCTGGGGATCGGGATCAGTTCGATAAATTTCAGCAAACCAAGTCTTGAAGATGTTTTCCTCCGCCTGACAGGTTCGATAATACGGGAACAGGAAGGCAGCAGGCAGTCAGCCAGGAGGGACCGGATGAGAAGGAGGATGCTCCGATGATTCAGGGAAGAGTTGTATACGTTCTCTGGCGGCGTGAGATGATTAAGTATTTCAGGGCAAGGTCCAGGATAGCGGGTGCGATTGGCATGCCAGCTTTTATGCTGATCTTTCAGGGTATGGGCTTTAGAAAAGTGGAATTCCCGGGCCTGCCCGAATCGATAGGATATTTTCAGTATCTTGTGCCGGGTATTATCGGGATGACCCTTCTTTTTACGGCTGCCTATGCAGGTATGAGTGTCATAATGGACAAGCAGTTCGGATTTTTAAAAGAGGTTATGGTAACTCCTGCAAGCAGAGTCTCTATTGTCCTCGGGATGATCTCCGGAAGTGCAACCACATCACTCATTCAGGCCCTTATTATTATGATGATGTCGGTATTACTTGGTTTTAGACTGCCTTTTCTTCCTGCGATTCTGTCCTCTTTCGTGATAATGGTTCTTATATCGATGATCTTTATAAACATAGGCTTGATTTTGTCCTCCGTACTGAAGGATTTTCACGGGTTCAGCACGGTTATTAATTTTATTGCGTTCCCACTTTTTCTTTTATCCGGGGCTTTATTTCCGGTCTCAAATTTGCCTGCCTCGATAAGAATTTTATCTTACTTTGATCCGCTGACATATGGTGTGGATGCTCTGCGGGGAGTATTGATCGGTTATTGTGAATTCTCAATTGTTCTGGACGTCTGCATTCTTTTATCACTGTCGGTCCTGATGGTCTGCGCCAGTAGTTATTTCTTCCGGAGGGCAGAGACAATATAACGTGTTTTTGTTTCAAAACGGAAGGATATGGATTTTCTTTCCTGCTCTGTGAATCCTGCGCAGGCTATATGAGATTTTTCGATCTCTTTGTTCGACTTGTTATTATTTCGGCATATATTTATGTCCTAAGTTACATATTTTTAAAAAAAATAAATAGTGGAGGAATAATTCCAATGGCATCCAGAATGACATCAGCGGAACGTATGGCGGCTGTTATATCCGGCCAAAAACCTGATCGTGTGCCAGTGATCCCGTTTATAGAGGGGTATGCTTCACAAATTACTGGCATATCTCTTGGAGATTTTTATGCGGATGGGGACAAATGTTTTGAGGCGCAGTTTGCATCCATGCGGCTTCACGGTTATGAACAAACTCCGATGTACGGGTATGCTTCGTGCGGAGCGTGGGAATTTGGAGGAGAGATAGGTTTTCCTTACGGAAAAGGGCAGGGTGCACCTTTTGTAAAAAAACATCCTGTCGAAACTATTGAAGACATAGACAAACTTGAAGTCCCGGATTTTGGCAGGGAATTACCTGGCGCATACAAAATTGCAGATAGAGTCGCAACCCGGTGTTTTGAGCTCGGGATGCCAGCTACCGTGCAAATAGGCAGTATTTTTACCGCAGCTTCGGTTGTTGCGGATACATCTGAATTTCTGGCATGGCTCATTATGGAACCGAAAGCTGTTCATCTCTTACTTGATAAAGTAAGTGACATGTTTGTTAATGCTCTGGATTATTTTGCAGATAAGTATGGGTCCGAAAGCCTGCTTCCTTTTGACGGAGGGCCGTCCGAATCAAATAATATGATTTCCCCGCAGATGTTTGAGGAGTTTGCATACCCGTATATGAAAAAAGTTCATACTCGTGTAAAAGAACTGGGCATACATGCCGTGCTTATGCACCCATGTGCTAATCAGAACCTGAACCTCCCATACTATGCAAAGTTAAGGGAAGAGACGAACTGGTCAGGTAAATATTTCTGGCTCTTCGGACCGGAAACGCCTATTAAGGATCAGATCAAAGCTTTTGGCGACCACGATGTTATCTGTGGCAATATCAATCCTCCGCTTTTCCTCACGAATTCATATGAAGAACTCCTGGAAATATGCAGGCGGAATATCGAAGAAGGTATTAATTCTCCTTCCGGGTATGTTCTGTCACCCGGTTGCGAGTTTCCGGTCAATGCCGCTCCTGTAAAGGTGATGGCAATGGTAGATGCAGCAGAAAAATACGGTAGATACGAATGAAGAAAACAGAACTTGAACAGCATGTTTGAGAAGTCTTGAAATACCTTAAGCAGGATAAAGCAGGAGAGATAACTCTAAAACATCTTAAATTCAAAAAGAGACTTAAATAGTAAAAAATCACTATGTCCCGAATCTTAAAGAAGAAAGGGAATAAAAGACTATCGGGACTCTATAAACGGTTCCCACCTTCGCCTTTTAATTTCTCTCCTTCTGGCCGTTTTTAAGCCCTGAGCAGCAGTCACTGGAACTCTGATGTGGTATATGTCGTAACTCCCAGAAAAGGTATTTTTACAAGTTCCATGTCTACGAGTTCTGATTCTGCGAGTTCCATGTCTGCGAGTTCTGATTCTGCAAGTTCTGATCCTGTAATTTCTGATCCTGTAATTTCTGCTTCTACCAGCTTCTTTTTTGCAAGTTTCTTTCCTATACTGACTGCGTTGAGCACTGCATTAGGAATCAGGCATCCTCGCGTACAATCAAGAGCGCATTCCCTGGTGCATTCAAGGGAGCAGTCCGTTTGTCTTTCCAGCTCAAGGGTGAGCTCGCTCCGGTTCTCGGGCAGTTCCTGAAGGGGAAAGTCAAGGTAGGTGAGTTCTCGGAACTTCTCGCAAGGGGTATCGATTTTTATGATAATCCTGCTTCCTTTCACCCTTCCCGTTATCTTATGGCTAAAACCGCACATGCAGGAAGATATACTTATTTTTATCATTTCCAAAGCCCCTGCCAATTGATCTGTTTTCGGGGATTTTCCCCTCAGTAGACCCCGCCGGTGATACTGCCTTTCTGAAGCCCGCCTGTGTTTTGAATTGCGATATTCTTGAAGTCTATCGCTTTTATCGGGCAGGCCCGGACACAGCGCCTGCAGCTGGTCCCCAGGCAGTCCTGAGTTCTGCAGCTTGCAAAGAAACTCCCGTTTTTCTCGATGGTCACAAGGGCATTTTCCGGGCACTCTTCATTACAACGGCTGCACTGAATACAGCCTTCCACAGGCACCTCTATGGTAATTCCCACGTCTTCCACGATCTCTACGGGTACGTTTCCTGTTTCTTCTATATCCTTTGAGGCCCTCTTTTCCATCACTGCATCTTCTACCGGTTCCGGGAGAGGAGGGTATTTGTACATCTTAAAGAACTTTTTGTACAGCTTCATGCTCATGCCTTCGGTCCAGTAGGAAAGCTCGCATGTGTAGATGTTCTTGAAGGTCTCGCTGGTAGCCATCATCAGGTGGTCGGCTTTTATGGTCCCTGCAAGGGCAGTTACCTTCTCGAGCCTGGACTCGTCAAGGAGAAGTTCGCGTGCAAGGGCGATAGAAGTATTCCCGAACTGAACTGCCTTCTTTGAGAAATCCGGGCAGGAACCTATTTTTCTGGCTTTTCTGCAGTCCACATATGTCCCGGAAGCTCCTGACATGTAGACGTTTTCCAGTTCCTCAAAAGGCACTCCTGCTTCAAGCAGCAGAGTGAGCTGGGCTGCCCGGATTGCTCCTATGGCTTTTCCTGCTTCGGCAATATCTTCGTCTGTAATCTCTATCCCGTTGCCAAGGATCAGCCTTCCGTCGGGCAGTTTCGGAGGCTGTTCCATAAGCCCCGTTTCCATTGCAAGCGCAATAACTGCGATTACCCCGGTCCCGGTAATTCCCACTGCCTCGATTTCCCCTCTCTCCACAATCTCACCGGTGACGGGGTCGATAAGGGCTCCGGGTCTTCCTTCCATCTTATCATCCAGAACCGTAAGCCGCCAGAGGTCATTTTCAGTACAGTCTTCCATACATTTCCTTTCGAGGTTCACGTCGGAAATCGCACCCGGGCTTGCAATCATTCCGCAACTGATACCCTGTCCCTCGATGGCCGGGCCTGCAGCCGCACTGCCTGTGATAATCCTGTCTCCTGCTTTTATTGCCATTTCCGCATTCGTCCCGTAGTCGGTGACAATGGAGACCTCTTCCTGATTCAGGAAATCGGTTTCTATCATCATCGCCAGGGCATCGGCTCCTATCTCATGGGCAATAGCCGGAGGCACGGTTATTTCGCAGTTCGGAAGGTCCAGCACTCCCCTGAAAAGCTCGGATGCCGGAAAGACCCTGGCACTCCGGTCCACGTTCTCGACTCCAAGCCTTCTCTGCATATTTTTCCCGGCAAAGGCCAGGTCCCTGATCTCCGAGTTCTGGAAAAGCGAAAGCTGGATAGGGTTTCCGCATACAACCAGTTTCTTAATGCAGGCAGGGTCTACCCCCAAGGTCCCGATAATCTTACTAACCGCATCCAGTATGATGCTGTTTGCAATATCTTCCCCGACTTCCAGTGCGAAGTCCAGGTGGTCGATCACATTGCCCCCTGGAAGGGGGTGCCTCATTGTCATGGCAGTTCTTACAACTTTTTTTGTATCCAGGTCTATGAGCTGCGCTCGAAAGCCGCTGGTACCCAGATCAAGTGCGATCCCGTACATTTTTATACTCCACTTGCAGCAATCGTTGAAAATAAAGAAAAAAATACCCTCTATCCTGTCCACATCAGGATACCGTATACTCAGAATACCGTATACAGGGTTAACTTCAGGCAGTGAAATTGGCTGCGCAGCGTCATCACTGTTATTCAATCCTTTTTATCTAAATTTTGGGCTTAAATGTATATAACATAATTCGCGGCTTATCGTAAAGGGTCTTGATTTCGGTAAAGGCATTGATTTTTGAAGGGGCATTGATTTTTTAAGGGCATTGATTTACAGAAGCTATGACACTATCGGAGGGAGAGATTTTAGTCCCGGAAATCCTTTACTTTTGGTATTTGAGATAAAAAAAGTAAGACGAGAAGGAAGTAAATACTTCACCGATGACAAGTGGAAAATGATCCGAGCCTATTTCAGGCCGTGGTCGTTGAAGCACTTTGTGTATCTCTTGTCTGACCCGTTGATGTGGTTTGTCAGCCATTCTTTCAGGAAGTTCATGACTTCTATTGATATTATTGCATTTCCTGAGTCAAAGTCTTTTTTGAATTTTGTCACTATTTCGGTGAATTTTTCGTGTTCGGCTTTGTGGGTCTCTTTTTCAGGGTAGCGATATAAATCGAAGTACTTTTCTTCTGTCTTGAAGTGGGTTTCTGTGTATGATATCAGATTGTCCAGTATTTCTCCCATCACATCTTTACTTTTTCCTACTTTCATTGCATCGTATAGCCTGTTTATCATCTCTACGAGCTTTTTGTGCTGGGCGTCGATTTCTACTATATTCACGCTAAATGAATCTGTCCATTTTATTATGGGCATATGTAACACCTCTATATATTTTATCTTGTTTATTAATATAGATTTCGAAGATTTAAAATTATGATTTTGATTTTCAAGTACTGTTGCAGTTTATATTTGCCAGTTTGAAAAGAGAATAATGAAACATAAATGAAAAAAATTTTGAAACTATACTGGGGTATATAAAAGACAGCCCTGATGTAGGCAGAGAAAGAATGTCAGTAGAGAAAGATTTAGAGGCGAATGGTTTGAATAAAATAACAATAGAACAAAGATCAAAAAAGAGTTTGAAGAGAGGGAAACAAATCCTTTCCCTATGACTACTGTATTCTGTTTTGTTCACATCTTCCAGATTTTTTATTTTATGTCTTTATGTCTGGTCCGCGTAGCGCCACCATGCAAGTGTACCGAAAAACCCGATACTGCCCGTAATAAAAACAATTATCCAGCTTGTGGCGCTCAACTGTCCTTCCATTCCTTCTGTGGCATACAGCATTGCTATAGCCCATGGATAATATTGCCCATAACCAAGGGTCAACGCGAAATTGACAATCACCACGGCAAAAATTATAAAGCCAATAGCTGCCAGATACCCGCGGGTATAGCTTGCGATCAGCGCCACAGTCATATCTAAAAATACTGCGAGAAAAGCAACTTCGAAAAGGACAATAAATCTGTCAAAAACATGTCCGAAGGACCAGCCCGAAAGCTGTATCACGTTTCCGGCTATGATGGCTAGCGCGAAAGCGAATAAATATAAAATGACGCACCATATCAAAATCACGATGAATTTTGAAATAACTATGGATGTCCTTGATACCGGTAAAGCAAGCAGGTCTTTGGCGGTATGATCGGAATATTCCCTCCCAAAAACCCAGCTACTAACAAATCCGAATATGACCATCTCCATACCCGGCATGCTCTCGCTGAATATCGTAAAAAAAGATGGCCAATCAGCTGCTCCGAAGAGCTGGGCTTTCACACTGAGCAGGCCAAGGTCTTTTGCAAGGACCGGGTTTTTTAGTACGAACATCATTAGTCCCATCATCATAATCATTATGGAGACAACCGCAAATGTTGCCCAGAACGCAGTAGAGCGCCTCATTTTCAGGAACTCCGCCCATATCGCACTTTCAATGCCTTTCATTTTACGCTCACTTTTTCACGTATACTCCTCAGGAAATATGATTCAAGGTCTTCTTCTTCGACCATTAATAACACGGGCGGACATCCCGAGTGGACAAGAACTTCAGCTATTTTTTCAGGATGATTAATGGCCCTTTCATCCGTTATAATCAGATTTCTATCCTGGGATAAAACAGCATCATAACCTCCGGCGAGAAGTATTGTTTTTGCCTTTTCATTATCTACGGTATTAACGACAAGTTTTTTTAATCGCAAGTGTTCCAGTCTGTCTGCATCAATTTCCTGTATAAGCACGCCTTCGTGAATTATCCCTATCCTTGACGCTATCTTTGATACTTCGCTTAAGATATGGCTGGAAATAAAAACCGTGACTCCTTTATTTAAAGCAAGGTCAAGGAGTAATTCTCTTATTTCCACAATACCAGCCGGGTCCAGGCCGTTTGAGGGCTCGTCAAGAATTAGAATCTCAGGGTTGTGAATCAGTGCTTTAGCAATCCCTAACCTCTGCCTGTTTCCCTGGGAGAGTTTTCCGGCCTTTCTGTCCGCATATTTATTCAACTGCAACTTTCCCATTCCCGCACTTATGGCATTCGTATCATCTATGCCTCTTAACCTGCGGATAATCTCAAGTTTTTCCTTTACAGTCAGATCAGAATAGGAGTAAGGCAATTCGACTAAATACCCGACATTTTTCCATAATTCGGTTTCCCCTGCATTTACCAGTTTGCCGTTCAGGTAGGCTGTTCCTGATGTGGGCTTTATCATCCCGAGCAGCATGCGGATCGTCGTTGTCTTTCCAGCCCCGTTCAAGCCGAGAAAACCGTATATTTCACCTTTTCCCACACTCAGAGAAATAGAATTAACAGCGTGTAAATTGCCAAAATCCTTTGATAATCTATCTGTTTTAATCACCTCATTCATTTACTTTTCCTCGGTCTGCAAAGCCCTTTTGCTATTGTTTCAATTAAGAAAAATGCCGTCGTCTGACTATAAACTTGCTCGCCGCCCTCTTCAACAAGCTTTTCTTTTATCATTTTTTACCGTTATCTTACCACACTATTCTTTTTACTTTTTTCTGAAGACCACTATCCTGCGTTGAGAACTATAAAAAAAATTAAAACAGCGATAAGGTTGCCTGGGTCAGAGGTATTTATTAATCGCATGGTTGCAATAAGAAATATTATGGATAGTCAGAAGGACAAAGACATTACGATACGCACGCAAAAACCTGGTGATGCCGGGTATATAGCTTATAGGCATTGTGTCCTTTACGAAAAAGAATATGGGCTTGGCGGAACTTTTGAGCAGTACGTGTTAGATAGCTTAGCAAAATATATTGAGCACCGGCCTGCGGGGGAAATCTGGGTAGCAGAGTATAATGGCCAGATTGTTGGCTCTATAGGAATTGTCAGTACGGACAAAAGTACGGCACAGCTCAGGTGGTTTTTAATAGAGCCGGAATTTCGCGGAATAGGTTTGGGCAGACAGCTAATGACCAGAGCAGTCGACTACTGTAAGCAAAAAAAGTTCAGTCGAGTGTTCTTATGGACAATACAGAGTTTGAAGGTTTCACATCATTTATACGGTAGCTTTGGATTTATTCCTGTGGAACAAGCCGAAAATAATACCTGGAAAAGAGGTGTGGTAGAAGAGCGATGGGAACTTTTATTAAAACCTGTGTAAAATCGGACTGTCCTATTAACTCTTCTATGCGTTTCAAATACGTTTTTTACGTTTCATTTTATTTAACCGGCCAAATAATGCCTATTCCTATATGTGATGGAACAAATAAGTGAACAATCCACTTTAATAAAGCGGCAAAATAAAAATCATTTTGTTAAATCTGCACGAGTCGATTTTTACCTGGCTTTTGTCTTTTTCTTTCAAAAATTCTCAGAAAAACTATATTGTTTTTTGATTGTGTGATGTTTTTTAAGGTTTTAGTTTGAGCTATTTTGTGGACCGGGTTGGGTTTATATACCGAAGTTAGACTGGCTTTTAAGGATTGGAGGGCAGTTTAGAGGGTAGATGTTCGGGCTTGCAAAGGCCTGGATTCGAAGAAAATGAACTGGTTCGGGCCGGAGAAAGCTGGAAAAAGAGGGTAGTACCTGCTTGCAAGGGACCTATCCGGATTGAAAAAAGGGTTAGATTAAAGCTGCGATAGCTATTTGCCAGCCTTTTATGGCCGGTTTGAACAGGATTATCGCCAAAACATCCACCATGGTTTTCTATTTTCCAGATTCTCCGGAAGCAGTTTAATGTTAGGTCTGCCATTCTCCCGGATCAAGGTTTGAATATTTTGGCTTATTTGTTCTTTATTTCTTCTTTTTTCGTGGGAAAGGCCGCTCCCCTTCGTCGAGCGTGATAAGAACGGTTTCAGTATAGCGAATAAGGTTGTAAGGGCTAGCTCTCATTTATGGTTTAGTCCGCTTGAGCGAAGCGAAACGGACCTCGTGCTCCCGAAGCGAAACTCGGGTGGCGCAGTTAGAGCGGGTCAGAACTCTGATTTTCCCAGTCAGGTAATATTCATCTCTCGCTTCAACAAGTGCCTTTATATTTTTTATCGGGGTTTTCGGGGCAATCCCGCATCCGGGAGCGAGTATATCAATACCGTCTTCCAGGCACTTCTGCGCTTCCAGTTTTATCTCCTCGCAGGTTCCGTTGAGCATGACGCCCGAAGAGGAAAGGTTTCCTATCAGGCTTGTTTTTTGCCCGACAAGTTTTTTTGCAGCTTGCAGGTCAGTTACTTTTTCTTCGATACTGATCCCCTGGAAGCCGCATTCTGAAAGAGTTCTAAGGATAGGGGTCGAGTTTCCGCAGACATGTATGAGTTTTATGCCTTTTTCTGACCTGCAGAAGCTTTCATATTCCGGTCTTATGAGGGCGTCCAGATGTCTGGGGTCAAGCATATCCGGGCCTGCTATTCCGTCTACAATGCAGACAGCATCTGCTCCGGCTTCGGAGAGGATTTCCGCATACGCCGAGCAGGCGGCTCCTGTAACTTTTAGGCATTGGCTTAAAGTTTCGGGCCTTCTGATCATCCACGTAAGAAAATTGTAAGTCCCAAGCAATCTTGAAGCAAGGGATGCCGGGCCTTCCATGCCTGCTATGAGGGGAACTTCTTCTCCTGCTTTTTCTCTCAGGATCGAGGTTACTTCTGCAACAAGGGGAATTCTTCCCCGTCCCGCAAAGTCTGAGGGAAGTTCCAGCTTTTCCGGTTCCTTTGCAAAAGGGTTAGAGCCTGGAGAAGGCTGAATGTCCTATCTGCCCGGGTTAACCCTGCAGCCCAGAGCTTCGGACAGTACCGTGAGGCAGAAGGGATAGCGAACGGCTTCAAGGCCTGCAAAGGTATGGGCTGAAAGGGCAAGGTCTGCCATTTTTTCCGCATTAAAATGAGCATCGGGCCAGGCCGCTCCGCTCTTTCTCATGAGTTCGACTGTTCCGGTCTGGGTTACTGAAAGAACGGGGACCTTATCCACGGCTTTCCCTTGCAGCGTGTTCAGGAAACGGTCTCTTAATTCTGGATCTGCCATTAAAATCTGCCATTAGAGTTCTTTTTATCACATTAAGCGCTACGGAAGGGCCTGTAACTTTTTTCTTCTGAGAAGTAATACTAACAGCATCACTTTTATATTTTTCATTTAAAATATCTGTGAACTCATTATATAAATTAATTCACATATGCAGCATTTTAATGATCAATATTCAGACTGTTTACTTTCTTTTACGGACGGGATGCGATTAACAGGATGCTCTTACCCGGGGTAGGTTGACATCTCTGATATCCAAAAGTAAAGTCTCCGGCTCTTTCCCCGATAGGGCCGGATCGATACAGGACAAAATGATGTGGGATGTCGCACGACGTACGTATGGATATATTATGTATGCATGACGGTATAATGGGCAGAAACATGTATTTTCGAGCCTTGAGCAGGTATTTCGAATTTTACCTCTTCGGCACTATCTCGTCAATTCTGAGTACGTTTCTTGCCGTCTCCGTGCCCGCAATAATTGCGAGTTTCTTTACCGTTGCCGAGTCGTAGACTTTTGGCCCCTTATCCGTTATCTTTCTTGAGAGGTCTATCCTTGCCTCCACCCCTCTTGCATACGAATTTCTCAGCTGCGCCATTGCATCGATCTCATTCATTCCCATATTTCTGGCAAGGATCACTGGAATTTTTTCAAGGGCCTCGGCATAAGCCCGGACTGCCAGCTGTTTCTTTCCCGTCTGCGTTGCCGCAAATAGCCTGACCATATGCGCAAGCTCAAACTCAATTGCCCCTCCTCCGTTTACGATTTCCCTGTTTTTCCCGAGGAAGGCCGCATTGTTCAGGGCATCATCAACAGCCTCTTCCACCTTGTCAAGCCCGTATTTTACAGGTTCCCGGATCAGGATGGTGGCTATTGCCTTCTTTTTCACGGTAATGAAAACAAAATTTTCCCCGTTTTTCTTTTCAAGTTTTATACTGTCTGCCTTTCCGAGGTCGTAGGGGTGAATCTCATCCGACCTGGCCATCAGGGCCGTACCTGTGGCTTCCGCAAGCTTTTCGAGGTCTTTCATCTTCAGCTTCTTGAAAGCCAGAATATTACCGTCCCTGAGCAGGGTTTCTATGTAAGGGTCGATATCTCCCTCACAGAAGAGGACATCTGCTCCCGAATCAATAATCTTCCGGGCAATTTCCCCGCACATCTGCTTTTTCCTCTCCTCAAAAAGGAGCGCAGTCTGCACTGAATCCATTTTTAGGTTGTGCTGGGGGTTCAAATATCCGCTTTTTATTTTGAGGTCATAATTTATGATCAGGACCGCAGGGTTCTCGAACTCGGCTGGCATATCCTTCCTTGCCGGGTTTTCGTCCATAATCAGGCCTTCTACTGCAACGATTTCCGGTCCGCCTTTCTTCTTGAGGATCTTGACGTTCCTATTCAGGTCAAGCCTTCCGGCCTGTTTTTCTGAAAGGTGGCTTATAACCTTCAGGACAATATCCGTAACGGCCTGTGCCTGCTGCCTTTCAATCCCCTTCCCTGTTGCCGAGCACATTATGGTTGTGCGGATATCCTCTTCCGATGCCTGCCTTATGCTGTACTGCAGCATCTCATACGTTTTTTGCATGGCAAGTTCGTACCCTTCGATAACAATTGTAGGGTGCACTCCTGCCCTGATTAGCCTGACTGCGTTTTTAATCAGGTTGCTTGCAAAAATGACTGCCGTTTTCGTGCCGTCTCCGCAGGCTTTGTCCATTGATTCCGCAAGTTTTTTGAGGGAGGTCACTACCGGGTGAAGCACATCCATTTCTTTCAGGATTACTTTTCCGTCGCTCGTAACGAAAATGTCTCCCACGGGGTTTACTATTATCTTGTTCATCCCTTTCGGTCCGAGGGATGAGCCCAGCAGCTCGTCAATTTCTATTGCTGCCCTTTCAAGCTGGTCGATCAGCTCCTCTTCTTTTACCGGCTCGTCGATCAGGATCTTGTCCCTTATCGTCCGCGCCAGTTTTGCCATTCCGTCCTGGCTTTCAGGGCTCGTGCTGCCCGGTGTTTTCAGTTCGCTTGCCATGTCCTCTCCTCATTTGCTGCGATTCCTGCTGTTTCTGGCCTGCCGGAAGTTTTATTTCCGGTTAATATTCAACCATTCTTCGAAATTGCATCCGAATCTCGGATCTTTTTTTTCGGGTTTTTATCCGGGGATTTTCTGTTTGATTTTTGGTAGTTGCCGTTTTGGAAGTTTTGCTGTTTTGTTGTATCCTGGTGGGTGCTATTTTGGAAGTTTTGCTGTTTTGGAGGTTTTGCTGTTTTTTGTTGTATCCTGGTGGGTTCTTTTCTGGAGGTTTCTGCTGTTTTTTGTTTCTGCTGCTAGTTTCTACTGCTACGACCCGCTGAGCCTGCCTTTTTTATTCCTGCTTCGTATTCCGTTTTTATATTCTGTCTTATGCCAGTTTTCCGGTCGTGCCTACCCCGACTCCGACCAGGCGGGTTTCCAGAGGGGCTTTTCCCCGGCTTCCCACATCGTTCTGTTTGAGGTCAAATTTCACATTGTCCATATCGAGCCCGTATCCGTCCATGTACTCCGAAATCAGCCTGTGGCTGAGCTTGAGCCCGTAGTCAAGAGCTTCTCCATAGTCCTCAAAGACATCTTTTCCAAGCCTGGAGAATACCGAGTATTCTGCATTTCCTGCTGCCGAAGGGCGGATAAGGATCTCTGTCCTGTGGACGATTTTTCCTGCAAGGGCTCCGACAGCGTTTCCTACCTCATGGAAAGCGGGGATCCTTATGTCTGCGTCCACAGCCTCATTCAGTTCTTTCAGGTATGCCCTTACAGGGGCCCCTACAAGGACTATGGGGACCTTTATGCGGAATTTCAGAACCTCTTCTTTTTCCAGAAGCTTTTCGATGTCCTCTTTTTTCATGTCTTCCGCAAAGAAGGAAACCAGTTCAAGAGTAAGTTTTCTCACAACTTCAGCCTTGATCCGGGCTGAAAACTCCTCTGCTCCCTGTCTGAGAGTTTTTCCAAGTATTTTCGCTCCTGTAAAAGAAGCCCTTCCGTCCCATCTTGCATATTCTCCAAGCACGTGCAGGGCATCGGTTGGAGTAAACCCTATCTGGCTTATATGCCTTTTACGGATGAGATTTTTAAGAATCCCTGCAAACATAAGCGGGTGTTTTCCTGTCCTTTCCGAGATCTCGGATACCGAAAGAGGCTCTGCCCCGAGATATTCGATAATTGCCCTCTCGTCTTCTTCGAGCTCTCCGCTTAGAAGTTCGGGGGAGTTTATCCCGTTCCTTATGAAAAAAGAGGTCGGCTGTATGATCTCATCCATTATGCGCTCGTTAGGGGCCTCATTTTTCTCCAGTTTCTGCAGAATCTCCGGGAACTCCGAGGCTGCAAGACAGAGGGGAATAACCCTTGCAGGGCCCAGGAACGGCTTTCTTCTGATCCAGACAAGGCTGTCTCCCCCAAGGGCTGAGGTCTCCATCCTGATCGCTTTTACCATTGTTTTCCAGCCCCCAACCCTTGCTCCGGAATCGCTTATCTCGGGTATGCCTCCGGTAATCATGGCAATGTCGGTACTGGTGCCTCCCACGTCCACGGTTGCACAGGTATCCAGGCCCGTGAGGTGGGCAGCCCCTACCAGGCTTGCTGCGGGTCCGGAAAAGATCGATTCTACGGGTTTTTGCAGGGCTTCTTCAATGCGGACGAGGGACCCGTCACACTTCATCATCATCAGGGTCGCCTTTATCTCTTTTTCTTCCATTACCGCCTGGACGGATTTGATGAACTGCTTGCTTACCGGGATCAGTTCGGCGTTCAGGAGAGCGGTCACTGCCCTTTCGTAAGCTCCCAGGCTCAGGGAAAGCTCATGCCCGCAGACAACAGGCATGTCCGTTATTTCCTGAATTACTTCCTTGACCCTGAGTTCGTGTTCCGGGTTCCTGACCCCGAAGTAGCCGGAAATGGCAAAAGCAGCCACTTTGTTCTTTACCTGCCTGACAAATTCTTTTACGGTTTCCAGGTCTTCAAGGGGGGCAACTTCGTTCCCGTCGGAGTCGTGCCCTCCTCCGATCGATATTACATAACGGCTGGCAAGTTTTTTCGGGATTGTATGCCCTATAAGGACAAGTCCTGCAGGATAGCCTTTGCCCTCAAGAGTAGTATTGGTAGCAAGGGTTGTAGAAACAGAAACGAATTTTATCCTTTTCAGGTAATCAGGGTTCAGTCCCTCAATTGAGTTCTTTATTCCCCTTATAAGGTCAGGATAAGTTGTAAGCGCTTTATTCGACTCGATCACGGTCCCGTTTGACATATCCATAACAGCGGCATCGGTATATGTCCCACCGGTATCAATGCCCAGTCCCAGATACATAAAATTCCTCCTCTTCAATTTCTATGGCTTTTCACCTTTTATGGCCGGTCTTCTCCCGCCTGCTTCAGTCTCGTCTTTAACGCTTTTGTCCCTGTTTCTAACATCTCTACAGCCAGCCTTCCCTCTGCTTTTTCACAACCTTTGAGAGCCAGGCGTAATTTCAAAGGCGAAAATCTTTCTCAAAAAAAGATCTTACAGTTTTACTTTACGGCTTTTATATTGGGAGAGGCGGTGAAGACAAATTAGTCTTTAATCCGCCGTTCCTGTTTTTTGGTGCCTTTATGGCAAATCCAACTATTTTTGTCTCCTTTTACTTCAAGTTCCGTTTTTATCCTTATATGGACTGCTCGTTTTTCTTTTGTTTTTTAAATGAGGTCTGTTGCTTTTTTAATGAGGTCTGTTGCTTTTTTAAATGGAGGTCTGTTGCTTTTCTAAATGGAGGTTTACCGCCTTTTGTTCTAACATATGACTCCCGCAGTCTCCTGTTTATGCTCTGGAGCTCAGGAGTCGGATTAACTTCTGTATGGAGGTTAAAATGTGGTTTTTATTCGCCTGGAGGGTGTTTTTCGTTTTTCCGAACTTTTACAGGCATTATGAAGATACAGGCTCTATGAAGATACAGTCTCTATGGAGATTTTCCACTTTAGGGCTCTGAATACTATTCTTAAACATTCCGTCCTGATTTTAACTTGAAATGGGGAGAGGAGATCTCCCCATTAGAGAGTTTACTCCATTATTTTCTTCTGGAGTTCCGGGCCAAGTTCCTTTACAACGTTCACCATTGCCTGCACGGTTGTCAGCGGGCCCCCTGGTGGGATTTCACAGCCGGAGGACAGGACATACTTGGACTGCAAGCCGTTCTCCTTAAGCACTGGCAGCACGTTTTCGAGAAGGTTCTTTGTGTCGTCCTTTACCTTCTGCACGCCGGCTGCCGATCCGTCCATGAACTCAACAGGGTTTACTTCTCCCATCATACAGCATATGTCTCCGTATTTGGGGATGAGGTCTGCGTAGTTCTGGGATCCCTTGTCCCTGGACTTCTCGTAGTAGGCATAGCTGTAAAGGGCTGTTCCGAACTTCCTGATCTGAGTCTCAAAGTGCACGGCGTCAGCACAGTTGTGGATGATGTAAGGCTGGTTGTACTGCTTGAATATGGGGATCTGCTGGTCGTAGACGAACTTTCCGTCAAACTTCCAGTAGTCCTGCTCGCTCATGATCACGTTATTGGACCAGAGGTTGTCGATACAGAGAGCGTCACAGGCGTCTTCGTTGAAGAAGAGCTCTGAGAGCTGGCAGACATAGTCAGTACACTTCTGGACAGCTTCAAGGACAACATCCGGCTGGGTCTTCATGTCCATAAGGACGCGGTCCGCACCCATCAGCTGGGTAAGGGTGAGGAGCGGGCCCTCGTGGAAGCCGACAAAGGGAGTGTTGAGTTCCTTGTTGAGTTTTTCCTTTGCTTTCTTTGAAGCCATGACCAGTTCATAGCCTCGGGTACCTTCCTTAAGTTCGGGGACTTCGATCTTCTCATAGTCCTTGATATGCCCTTCGGAGGATGGGGTGTCATCTTCAGGGTATTTGATCTTACAGCCGAAGTCTGCAGATGTTGCGGAAAGGTCAATCAGGCCTACAAACATGTCAAGGTCCAGGTATTTTGAGCCAAGATATGCGCTCTGTACAAATGCATCTTCATTTGTGGCATACTCTTTGTAGGTTACAGGGGCAAACTTCCTGAGCACTCCGCAGGCAAGCGGATAGACGGGCAAGCGGTCGACCTTCTTATCGGACATGGCAGAAACAGTCCTGTCGACGTGGGTCATTTCCTCCTTGGTCTTCACGCCAATGCTTTCGAATTCTTCTTTGATCTTGTTTGCAGTTTCAAGCCCGACATCCACTTTATCGGAAACTGTCTTCTTTGCAAGAATCTCCCTGTACTTGATCTTCCCGAGGTTGATCTTCTCTTCACTCCATCTTGCAGCCTTGGGCTCAAGTTCCTTTACGGCTTCGGATGCCCAGGCGCTTGCGTGCATTGCATCGGGATGGGTTGAGTCTGCGCCGATTCCGGAGGCATACTCTTCGGAAACCGGAGCTCCTCCAATCATGACTTTCATGGAGTCTCGGATGCCTTCTTCCTGAAGGATTTCAATGACTTTTTCCATATTGGTCATGGTTGTGGTCATCAGGGCACTCATGGAGATGATGTCGGCTTTGCGCTCCTTTGCGGTTTCGACGAATTTCTCAATCGGCACATCTGCTCCGAGGTCAATCATCTCAAACCCGCCTGCACTGAGCATGGTTTTTACAAGGTTCTTCCCGATGTCGTGCACATCTCCTTCAATCGTCCCGATGACTCCCACAGCCTGCATGGCTTCTCCTTCCTTTACCATTTCGGGGCTGAGGATGTCCATGCCTGCATACATTGCGCCTGAAGCCAGGAGCAGGTGAGGTACGAAGGCTTCTCCTTTCTCGTACTGGTCACTGACAATTGCCATTCCTCTTGCCAGCCCGTTGACGATAGCGTCGTAGGGGTCAACGCCTTCTTCCAGGGCTTTGTATGCCAGTTCTTCTGCAAGGTCATCGTCTCCGTCGACGACAGCTTCCGCTAATTGGTTCAAAATATCTGCTGCCATAAAAAACGCTTCCAACATATTTTTATGATTATTCCCTGGTTAACAGTAAGTAGCTCAATCAGGAACTTACTCCTCCGGTAAGTCCCTGTATAACTGTTAACTTGAACGATGATACATTAGCTGCAAAACATATAACATAAACGCAGAGATCAAATTAACGCAGTTAACCTCTCTCCTGATGCTTAATTCGGTGAATTGTCCTGATATTATAAATTTGCCTGATCCGGTAATATTTCCTGATTTCGTTAACCTTTGTGATCCTGTATGGAACTCTCATTTGATCAGAGGCTTTCATCTGATCAAAGCCTTTGATCGAATAGTGGGTCTTACCAGCCGGGGCGGAAACCCGATCAGCTAGGATATTGGAAAAACAGTGAACTCTCTTAAATATGAGTTCCTCTTCTCCAACTTATAAAGAATCATGCAGAACTAAAAAAGTACAAATAAAGGAACTCCTTTTTATTAAGAGTCAAATAAAGGTTCTAAGGAGGAGCCTTTTTGAATAAATGCATGAGTGTGTCCTTATTTCTGATCTCCATGTGTTGGGTTTTAAGTGCCGTTAGCGGTTGTGTGGCTTCCTATGGAGGCGAACTTTCTTCTGTTTCTGTTGAAGATATTGAAGTGAAGTCCTTATCTGAAGAGTATTCGACACCTGTCAACGGAGAGAGGGGAAATATCCTGAATGTAACCGCTTGCATTGTAAATGCAGACAAGTCGGATAGTTCGGCTCTTCTGGTTCGGTTTAAGTTAGAGAAGACCGCCTCCTCTGAGCCGTCCCCCTCCCGCGAGGTGGCAATAAAAAATGTAGAGCTTGACTGCATGAAAGGCAGGTCCATGCTTTATCAGTCAGTACAAATAGCCGTTCCCGGTCCGGGAACATATGATGTTGAAGTCTCCGTTTTTGAAGAAGGAAAAGACCCTTCACCTACTGTCGGTACAACATTTGTCGTAGGAGAAGAAGGGGAGGTTGAAATGTTCTAAACATGAAGGTGAGGCTATGAACAAATATTTCAAAATACTGCTCATTCTTCTTCTGGTTGTACTGGTTCCGATAACAGTGCTCTACGGGAGCTTTATGTTCATGCTGATCTATTATGACCAGGCATACTATTATTCGGAGGGCACCAACCTTGGTTCTCCTGAATATTATGATAAAGCAGTCTACAATGCTGGAGAGGCCGGATATAAGACAGAAATTTATTATGTGAATGCTAAGGAAAAAGAGATTCCGGGTCTTCGTCCCGGTACCATTGAAGGGCTTGATCCCAGGCTGGGTTCTGATTATCTGGTGAATTCCCTGGATATTTACTACTCCGATTCTTCCTGGATTTCAATCTCTTTTTTAGACGATCAGGAATCAAGTGTTTCTTTTTACAGTGATGATTCGCTTGCAAAATACAGGCCAGACGAACTTCCAGAAAGAGAATGGATAGTCCAGATATTCAAAATCATTTTTGGCATGAGTGGAGAGGAAGTCGAGGCTTATCTCCCTGCAGAGGACTGGGAGGTTAACGATGTCTTTTTTGATCAGGTAATTGTAACCGAAACTCCGGATTTTGCAGCAATTCATAAATACCTCGTAAAAGAAGCTACTGACTCCACTTTTGATGCTCAAACGTCTGGAGAGGGATGGTGTACGGAGACATTTTACAATGAGAGTCAGAAAATCGGAAGTATATATTATATTGTCCCAAACGTGGAAATAAGCCATAGAGAAGGCTGGAGTGTTTATACGGTCAAGATCGATAGGCTTGGAGGGCTGTATCTTAAGGTGTCTCTCGGGCCAGGTAGTTCAGGAAAAACCATCCCTGAAGACGAGTATAGAGCTGTGTTTAAAAGAATGTTTACAGATCTGGGACTCCCCCCTGAAAAAGTGGATGAGTTTGAGTTTAGATACAGCGGAGGTAACTGGTAACACGTATCCGCAGTTTTATTTTTTCTTTTTTTGTTTTCCCCGAGCAATACAGGGCTGAAGCCGTCTTACCAGCCACGCAGGAATAGTAACAGCAGATGAATTCCTGTTGTTCTGAGAGAAGTTGAGTACAGAAATGTATTTCTTTTTAAAAGAATACTTTCCTGACCCTAGAAACCGAAGTTTAATTCACATTCCTAGGGCGCCTCCGCCAGCTTGTCTGGTGGCCCTTCCCAAAAAGCAGAAAGAGTCGAAGGAAGAAGTCTCAAAGAGGTAGAGAGAAGATCGTGAAAGAGGTAGAAAGAAGATCGTGAAAGAAGTAGAAAGAAGAGCCTAAATATACTGTAATAAGCATTAAAAGCAAACGTAGATTATTTTTTGCGTATTTTTCTCTTTTCTTCATTTTTACGGGAAAGACCGCTCTCCTGCGTCGAGCGGGACAAGAAAGGTTCTGTATAGTGAATATGGTTGTACAGTTCAGAATTTTTCGTAATCTAATTCTTTTTAGTCCTCTTGAACGAGCGAAGCGAGTGAAAAGGACTGCGGGCTGTTGCACTTGCAGTGCAACTCCCATGAAATCTCCGATTTCATGCGATCCCGAATCGCAATTCGGGTGTCGAAGCGAAACTCGGGTGCTGCATCTACCGGGTCGTGTAGAGATTAATTTCCTAACTTTTACTGATGGTATTTTTCCGATGGAACTTTCAGGTCTTCTCGAATTCGATTTCCTTTATTTCCTTTGAGTTTTTCATGTAGTGCAAAAAGAGGTCTTCTCCCCATTTGAGGGCGGTTTTTTCCAGACTCATCATTGCATGGTTGTGATAGATCCCGTTTTTATAGAAGAGGGACAGAGCCATGAAGTGGTCCGTTACCAGGCTTGAAGCAAGCCTTATGGGGCAGTCGCAGACGAAGATTTTTGCATTATCCCTGTCCAGGTATTCATTAAGGGCTGCGCTGTATTCCTTTTTCAGCCTTTCAAATACCGGTTTTGTGATTATCAGGGATACGTCCGTTCCTTTTTTGATGAGCTCTACATAGGTTGAGGGGTAAGCAGGGTTGAAGTAGGACGAGACTTCCATGACGTGGACTGACCGGGTCAATTTTTCTTCGATTTTCTGGGGAATTTCGTACATTCGGTCCAGGTCAGGTTCGACAAATTCGCAGTGTCCCAGGTCGTCAATCCGGTCCAGGAGGTGGACAGGGATTGCGCTTATGTTGTGGTTTTCCCAGTAGTCCATGTTCTCTGAAAACACTTCCAGGGTGTTCAGCAGGGGTCTCATTTTTTTAACGACCACTTTCCCTATATCCGAGAGCTTGTAAAGATCGTCTTCATGGATGATAAGCCCCTGGCTGATGAGGATCTTGATCTGGGTCATGATCGCACTTGAAGTCACGTTGAGGATGTTTTTAATGTCATCAATATTCCTGGGTTCCTCCATCAATAGTAGAAGAAGGTCTTTTCTTTTGTCCGAAAGAAAAAGGGTACCCAACAGTTCCAGTTTCATCGTAAATCTCCAGCCGCTTCATTTACACATTTTTTTAGTTAAAGCTCTATTCAGGGCTCTGTTCAAGGTTCTGATTCAGTTTCAGATTTTATCAGGACTTTATCGAGGTCAAGAATCTATCAAAGACTCATTAAAGACTCATTAAAGACTCATTAAAGACTCTATTCAATTCATGCTTCAGGTTTCTTTTTCGGAAGCCTTACATGCATGGTTGTGCCCGAACCTTCTTCGCTTTCTGCCCAGATTTCCCCGTCATGGGCGTTGACAATGTTCTTACAGATATAGAACCCCGATTCAAGGCCCTGATACCTGCGGGTGAGGGAGTCGTCCACCTGGTAGATCCTGTGGAAGAGGTGGGGGATAAGCCTTTTCTGGATACCTGTTCCGCTGTCCTTTACCATTATGTGGACTGTTTCCTCTTCTTCTTCGGCTTTCACTTCCAGGGTCCCGCCGTGGGGGGTGAACTTGATAGCGTTGCCCATCAAGGTCGTGAACAGGTCTGTCAGTTTTTGTTTGTCTCCGCGGATAGGCGGGAGGCTTGCAGGGAGTTCCTTTTCGACCCTCAGTTCTTTTTCATCAATCAGGAGGACCAGGTTGAGGTAGACGTCCGAGAGTATCTTCTTAATTTCTACCTCGCCAAAGGAATACTCTATCTTCCCTGCCTGTTCCAGGCTCAGGTAGAGCAGGGAATCAACCATATGCTTCAGCCTCTCCGAGCTGTTGATGACGGTGTCGATTGCCTTCTGCTGCTGGTCTTCAATTGCCTCCCAGGTCTCTAAATCAATAAAGTCTCCGTGGTCAACCCTCATAAGGGGCAGGCTTTCGGTCATAAATTCCGCTTTTATCCTGTTCAGGGACCTCAGTTCGTCGTTGGCTTTGGAAAGATCTTCCGAGTAAGCTTTCAGGGCGTCTTCAAGCTGCTTTCTCTGGATGAGCTGCCACATGCCCTGCATAAGCAGAGTGAGCTGGCGCAGGTCCGATTCATCATATGGCTCGTCTTTGTTTCCAACCCCCGCAACCGCAACGATCCTGTCCCCGTCAAACACTGGAACGTTCATATGGCGGGTAAGGTGCACATGGTCTTTCGGGTATCCTTTTTTCAGGGAACTCGGGGCTGTATAATCATTTGTGATTATGGGTTTGCGCTGCCGGACGGCTTCTCCCCAGAGCCCTGTAGTTTTCACCGGATAAATGAAACGCTTGTCTTCGATAGCACATTCTTCCATGGCACTCTTTGACCAGGAGTGCATGATCAGGGAGGTTTCGTAGGCGTCCATGAAAGCAAGATACCCGAGTTTACTGCCCGTAAGCCTGACCGCCTCTTCGCGGGCAAAGTCCGTGATCTCTTTTAAGGAAGCTCCTGTCATCCGGTTAAGTTTTTCCAGGGCTTCGAGCCGGGCCTCGTTCAGTTTCTGGGCAGCCTCTGCTTTTTTGCGCTCGGTGATATCCCTGGCAACCGAGAGGATTGTTTTCTTGCCTTCATAATCAATTATCCTGGCGCTTACTTCAAGGGGGACAACAGTGCCGTCCTTGCAGACCGCCCCGGCTTCATAGATCCTGGACCCCTCGCTCTGGATTTTCTTGAGGTTCTCCCGGACCGAGGCCCAGTACTCGGCAGGGATAATCTCTTCGGCTTCCATTTTCAGGATCTCTTCCTTGTCATATCCGAGCCTGCTTACCACTGCCTGGTTTACGTCCATGTAACTTTCTCCTTCGGGCTCGCGGATGTACAGCTGGTCATTGATGTTATTGAAGATGGTCCTGAACTTGTGTTCGGATTCTTTGAGGGTTTCTTCTGCCAGCTTATGTTCAACTGCAATGGCTGCCAGCTGGGCATTTGTTTTCATAAAGTCCAGGTCTTCTTTTTCAGGCCTGTGCACTTCCCCGTAGTACATGGAAAAGACTCCCAGGACTTCTCCTGAGGACGAAATGATTGGTTCGGACCAGCAGGCTTTAATCCCGGCTTCAGCCGCAAGGTCCCTGTATTCAGTCCAGTAGGGGTGCTCCATCACGTTATCTGTGGTAACCCTTTTTTTCATGTAAGCCGCAGTTCCGAAGGACGCCGCCCCAAAACCGATCTCAGTCCCGTTGGTCTTCTGAATATAAAAAGCAGGGAGTCTGGGGGCAACGCAGTAAAAGAGGCGCTTTTTCTCCCGGTCGAGCAGCATGACCGAACATCTTGAACCTGGCCGGATCTTTTCAACATTCTGGACGAGGAGCAGGAGCATTTCTTCCAGGGGGGCTCCGGAGGCGAGCTTTCCCAGGACCCTGTTTTGCCCTTTTATCATCTCCTCAGCCAGCTTGCGTTCGGTGATGTCCAGGACGATCCCCTGGTAATGGACAATTTCTCCTTTTTCGTTCCTTTTGATGAGGGTCCTGTCGTCTATATGCCGCACTTTTCCCGACTTTGTCAGGACCCGGTACTCCTAGGTACAGTCTTCATAGCCTTCTCTGGAAAACTTTGCCACTTCGGCGCGTATTCTTTTACGGTCTTCAGGATGTATCAGGTCTTCAAATTTTATTTTTCCGGAGGTGAAATCTTCGGGGGTATATTCCAGCTTTGTGATATTTTCAGAGACAAATTCTACGGGCCAGCCTTCTTCCGGCTTGCATAAAAACACATATACGGGGCTGCTTTTGATGATGTTTTTGAGTTCGTTCTTCTTTTTCAGCGCCTTTTGTACCGATTCTTCGGCTTTTTTGCGCTGGGTAACGTCGCATAGTGTGCCCTGGTAATGGCTCACATTTCCGTCTTCATCTCTCCTGATCAGGGTCTTTACCTCAATCCAGCGCACTTCTTCTGAAGCTGTCAGTATCCTGTACTCCTGGGTCAGCTCTGCACAACCCTTTTCCGAACACCTGGCAATTTCCTCTTTTACCCTTTCCCGGTCTTCAGGGTGGACGATATCAAGGTATCGGACGCCTCTTAATGTGAAGTCTTCAACTTCATGACCGAAATTCCTGATGTTTTCAGTGATGAGTTCGACAGGCCAGTTTTCAGTTGCCTTGCATAAAAAAATGACTACAGGGCTGCTGTTTATGAGCGATTCAAGATTTATATCGAACTTTTTCATCGATTCATTTCCCGAGTTTTATTTTTATTTACCTGATTTTGAATACCGTTTTGAGCTACTGTTTATGTTCAGGATACAGGGAACAAACTCTTATGTAGTCGACTGTTTTTGAGCTACTGTTAATGTTCAGGATGGAGGGAGTAAGATTCCATATAATAACTGGCTTTGAGCTACTGTTAATGTTGAGGAACAGGGACATACCTGCAAAAGCACTTCAAGGATATTTTTCCCTTCCGTAACCGAATACCCCTGGAATTTTTCATTTAAGGGGCTCAGGATCTGCCTGAGTTTAATAAAGCTTCATTCTTTTCAAATAAAATGGCAGTACTGGCTTATTTATTTTTTTATTTTTTTTATTTTTTTATTTTTTATTTATTCCTCTAACAATTTAAATTGCATTTCTCTTATATTTTTGATTTTTCTCTATTTTTTATAATGGTCTGCAGAATCTGATCAATCGGTTGATGTAAAGACGAGCAACCTGATTTTCTTCTCAGCAATTTTCTTTTCTGTAGGGTTACTGGGCAGGCTTTATTTTTCCCAGGGGCTGATATTTTCAGTTTCCACCGGAGTCGTTTATGAAAAAAGGTATTTTTTTATAAACCTCTTTTTTATACACAAATTGTATGTAATACCCTTAGCAATCCTATGTTTTTTCATTATTCGTTCTCAATCCTATATACTATACTTAGACTCCGGAATCACGAGTCATTTTTTCTTTTGATCTGCTACTTTTTGGATACCTTTATATATCAATATCTTCTATATAGATCTTGTACTACTCATTAGCATCTCCAAGGGGGCTTATTTATTACCAAGGATAAAAGAAAAGTTCAGTTTACCGGAAATTCTACCTATATAGTGTCTCTTCCCATAAAATGGGTTCGAGATATAGGGCTTGAGGCCGGAGACACACTGACCCTCACACCCATGCCGAACAAAACCCTGCTGGTTTCCTCCAGTGCGGTTTCGAAAGAACGTTCTGCCCTTAAGGCAACTATAGACTACCTCCACTCCGATAGTGCGGAAAACAATCTGAGAATCCTTATTTCTCATTATCTGGTCGGGTATGACGTAATCAGGTTGACCACCAAAAAAGGTTTCAGCGCCTATGACCGCAAATTCATAAAGGACTCTGTGCGCCAGAAACTCATAGGTCTGGAACTTGTGGAAGAGTCCCGAAACGAACTCGTCTTTCAGTGCCTCCTGAACTACAACGACCTCCCTCTCAGCCGTGTAATTAAAAACATGTACGGGCTTGTTCTTTCCATGCTTGAGGACTCTATGACCGGCCTTCGGGACCGCAATGTGGAGATCGCAGAGGACGTCATCCAGAGAGACGACGATGTTGACCGCTTCTACCTCCTTGCCGTCCGCCAGCTCAAGGCTTCAATTGAAGACATCGAGCTTTCAGAAAAAATTGGAATCAGACATCCGCGGGAATGTCTTGGCTACAGGCTCATTACCAAGAGCATCGAGCGCGTAGGGGACCACGCGGTAAGGATTTCCAGAAATGTCCTTAAAATGGATTCCGGAATCAGCAGTGATGACCCGATTTTCAAGATGGCTGACCTCTCCAGGAAAGTGTTTGAAAGCTCCATAGATTCCATGCAGCAAGAAGACCTCCAGGCTATAAACCAGATCGTTGTTGAAGCCAAGAAAGTCTCCCAGTTTGGCGTTTCCCTGGAGTCGAGAGACGGCGAAGGTTCGGGCAGTATCGAACTCAGCATGGTTCTTGAGAGCCTGAGAAGAGTAGCCGAATACAGTGCCGATATCGCAGAAGTCTCAATTAATATGAACATAAAGCAGCTCTGACGCCTGAATTGTGCTTCGGCACCCTATTTTCGCTTCCCTGGTTTCGCTTCGGGATCACAGGAAATCGGAGAGTTACTGTGAGTTGCATTGCAAGTGCAGTAGCACGAGGTCCGTTTCAGCAGAGTTGCGGCTCTGCAGTGCGCTGCCCTTCCAGAATTGCGCCTCGGGAGTACGCGGTCTGTTTCGGCAGAGTTGCGGCTTTGCAGTACGCTGCCCTTTTCGCTTCGCTCAAGAGGGCCAATTTTGGGATATAATAGTGAACTGCGCTCAAGCAGACTAACTTGCAGGTTAAAATCGGAAACTGCGCTCAAGAGGGCTAATTTAGAAGTTATTAGAGTGAGCTTCTCTCAAGAGAATTAAATCAAATGAAGGTCTCCAGAAAGGCTGACCGAGTCACTTAAAGACGTGGGTTAGCCCCATTTTCCGGGGCCGATGGAAGTATTTCTCGGGTTGAGGGGGAATTTTCCCCTAATTATTTTCCCCTAATTATTTTTCTCTGATTATTTTTTCCCTAATATTTGCTTTTTTACACAACCGCTTTCCGGAACTGATGCGTTCCTAGAATCACCACAACTCCGGCTCCTATAGCAAGGCCCATAATCCCGTGAACAGGTATTCCTCCTTCGAACAGCATTCTTGTGCTGTCTATGGCATAGCTGACCGGATTGAGTTTTGCCAGTGTCCTCAACCAGGCAGGCATGACCTCGTAGGGCATAAGTGCGCTGCTCGTAAAAAAGAGCGGCATGCTGATCATGCTGTTCACGGCGGCATAGCTGTCATGGTCGCTTAAGTGCAGCCCGATCATGGTTGAAAGGGCCGAGAAAAATACCGAAAACAGGAATAGGGTCAGATATATCAGAACTATGTTTATCGGGTCCGATATTCTTACTCCAAGTATGGTGGCAATCAGGAGAATCACGGTTGCCTGCAGCAGGCCCCTTACGCTGATAAACAGGATTTTTCCGTACAGCATGCTTTCTCGTGGGGAGGGCATGGCGAGGAACTTATTCAAAAAACCCAGTATTTTATCAAAAATCATAAGTGATCCGCCCTGCAGGGAGGAAAAGAGAGTCGTCATTACAAGGATGCCCGGGGTGATAAATGCAAGATAATTATCGGTAAACTTTGTGGGCAGGGCAAGCCCGACAAATACAAGCCAGGCGGCAGGCATTACAAGAGAGGAAATAACGGTTACCCTTCCTCTGAGCCATTTTACGAGGTCCCTTTCAAAATAGTAGAATATTGCTTTCATTATCTCCGCCTCAGAAGGTTTCTGAACTGGGTTGAATTAAACCCTGCCTGCTCTTCAGGGGTCTTGACTTTCTCAAGGAAAACATCATTAAGGGAAGCATCTTTTCCTATGGAACTTATCAGGTTTTTGGGCGAGCCGACAACTGCAATTTTGCCTTTGTCAATAATGGCAACCCTGTTGCAGTACTTTTCTGCCTCTTCCAGGTAGTGAGTGGTCATGAAGATAGTCATTCCTTCCGCCTTAAGCATCCTGATATGCTCCCATATCTTCTTTCTGCCGCTCACGTCCAGGCCGAGGGTGGGTTCGTCCAGGAAAAGGACTTCAGGCTCGTGCACAAGGGCCTGCGCAAGTTCAAGGCGCCGTCTCATCCCTCCCGAATATGTTGCAACAAGATCCCCTGCCCGGTCCGAGAGGGACATCATTTCAAGCACTTCGTCTACCTTTGAGTTTCGGTTCGGAATCCCGTAGAGCTTTGCATAAAGCAGCACATTTTCCCTGCCTGTAAGTTTTCGGTCCACTGCCATGTCCTGAGGGACATAGCTTATCTTTGATCTGACTTTTTTAGAGTCTTTCACAATATCATATCCGCAGACCTTTGCAGTGCCGCTGCTGGGTTTTAGCAGGGTTGTGAGCATCATGACCGTCGTACTTTTGCCTGCCCCGTTGGGCCCCAGGAGGCTAAAAATCTCGTTTCCGACGTCAAGGTCGAGATTATCAACAGCAAGCAGGTTTCCGAAGGACTTGGATAATTTCTCTATTTCTATCACAGATATCCCCTTGCAAGTGCGTAAATAGGCCTTAAACCTGAGGTATAGTAAATTCCACTTGTGTACATGTTGTAAAGGAGTTTTATGATCACGATACTTATGGCAGCAGAAATACAGACTGTGACCAGTGCCTTATCAAACTCCGAAAATTTCAGTTTTTTGAGGTATGTCCTTTCCGGATTTGCCCGAAAAGCCCGGCTCTGGATCGAAACTGCAAGGATACCTGTTCTTCTCACGCAGTTTGAGAGCGTCGGGGTCAATATGTTCAGGGACGTTTTCACGATCCCTGACCCGAACCTTTTAGGGTTAAAACCCCTGAGCCGCTGTACCGTTATCACGGTAAGCACTTCAGTGATTATTATTGGCAGGAACCGGACTGCTGTTACCACCATGAAGGCCACGCTGTAAGGAACCCTGAGCCCCACAAGCCCGTTTAGCATATCTCTTGAGTCCGTGGTCCAGCACATCAACAGCCCTAGGGACAGGATTGAAGCCGCCCTTAAGCCCTGAATTGCACCGTGATGAAGCCCTTCTTCGTATACGAATAACCCTCCGTTTGTCAGCCATCCCAGAACCGGAAAATCAGGACTGATTATGGTAAAAATCACGGTCCTTGGAAGCTGGGAATAAAAAAGAGCCTGAGAGTAGATAGTCCCCCAGACCAAAAGCACGAGGAGTAGAGCCAGGGTTTTGAGTTTTATTACCGGCATCCTTGCAAGTGCAAATCCGGAAAGTATGACCAGAAACATCAGAAGCATGGATTCGGGATTGTCCACGGTTACCGCCACAAAAGCCGTGGAGATAAGGATCAGGATTTTTGCCCGCGGGTCAATCCTGTGAATTATTGTATCTTTAATCGTTGGTTCTGCAATTGATCTGGCGCCTATCATATTATCACTCCAGGCTTTCTACAGGTCAGCATTTTATCACTTCACATTTTATCCCTTCAGAATTTACCACTTCATATTTTCTCACTTCATATTTTTTAACTTCAGAACGTCTACGGGTTAGCGTTTCCACAAGTTCCGTGACTGAAAAAGCATCCACTCCCAGATAGTTCGCAATCTCAACAACCGGGGGCTGGGCAAGGGAAGCTTTCTTCAGGATCTCGATATTCTTTATGACCTCTCTTCCCTTCCCATCTGCTATAATCCGTCCCTCGTTCATCACAAGGATTCTTGTTGCATAGAGCATTGCAATCTCGATATCATGGGTACAAAAAACCAGTGTTGAGCGGTTGTTTTTGAAATAATCCATCATCTGTTCGATATTCACCCTGTCCTGCCCTGTTGTGGGTTCGTCAAGGAGGATTATTTCAGGATTTATGGAAAGTACCGAGGCAACGGCTGTCCTGAGCCTCTGCCCCCTGCTCAGGGACTGGGGAAGGTCCTGCCTGAGGTTCAGAATCGACATGGCTTCAAGCGAGGTTCTTGTCCTTTCCTCGATATTTTTATACTTTAACTGGACCGGCCCGAACCTTGCCTCCTCCTCAGCTGAGTCACAGAAGAGCATGAGGTCAGGGTTCTGGAATACGAATCCGACTCTCCCTGCAAAGGAGTAAGGATTTCTGGACCTGGTATCCTCTCCGAAGACCTTTACATTCCCTTTGTATGGTTTAAGCATGGATGCAAGGTTCAGAAGCAGGGTCGACTTGCCCGAGCCGTTTGTCCCCATGACCGCAACTCTTTCGCCTTTACGGATTTCCAGGTTTATTCCCTTAAGCACCATACTGTTTTTTTCATAACCAGACCACAGGTCCCGGATAGATATTACAGAATCCTTATTTATAGAATCCTTATTTTCGGAATCCTTATTTCCGGAATCTTTATTTCCAGAATCCTTATTTCCAGAATCCTTATTTCCAGAATCCTTATTTCCAGAATCCTTATTTCCAGAATCCTTATTTCCAGAATCCTTATTTCCAGAATCCTTATTTCCAGAATCTTTATTCCCAGACCCGTTATTTACAAACTCGTTACTTCCGACAGAAGCAGCTCGTCTGCCAGTTTCTTCTTTCGGGTTTGAAAAGTCCCGGAGGGTTTTCACTTTCTCTTTAAAATTTCCAGTGCCCAGCACGGCAAGAGCTTCCTCCGCGCTGAGAGGGCTTGCCTTTATCCCCAGGGTATGGCAGAGTTCAACAGGTTCGGGAACCCGAAGCCCCAGCCTGTGAAAGATCTCAAGATAATCAAAAGCTTTTGAGGTGGGCTGATCAAAGATTATTTTTCCTCTGTCCATGATGATGACCCTGTCTGCAAAGGGCACAAGTTCGTGCAGCCTGTGCTCGACCAGCAGGATGGTTATCTTTAGTTTTCTGTTGAGTTCTCTTACGGTATTCAGGACTTCCTGGGTGCCCAGAGGGTCCATCTGGCTTACGGGTTCGTCCATGGCAAGGATTCCAGGCATCATCGCAAGCATGCTTGCAATGCAGATCCTCTGTTTCTGCCCTCCTGAAAGCGAATTTGTAGAAGCCAGCCGGTGTCCTGACATCCCGACCATCCGAAGGGCTCCTTCTACCTTCTTATCAATTTCTTCCCTCTCTAAGCAGAGGTTTTCGGGCCCAAAGGCTACCTCGTCCTCAACGGTTGTGGAAAAGATCTGGTCATCAGGGTTCTGAAAAACAAGCCCTACAGCTCTTGAAAGTTCCATCTGGTTTGAGTCTCGGGTTTCTATCCCGTTTACCCGGATGCTGCCTGAAAATGTTCCTCCTGATTCATGAGGAATTATGCCGTTAAGGGTTTTGAGTAAAGTACTTTTCCCGCAGCCAGTAGGGCCAGTAAGGAGAACAAATTCTCCCTCTTCTATTTTCAGGTTAACTCCTTTTAACGTCGGATCTGTTCTTCCGGGATAGGTATACCACAGGTCTTTGATCTCTATCATAGTATCACCTTATCTGCCTCGCTGTACTGCCATAGTATCACCTTATCTGCCTCGCTGTACTTCCCTTGCTATCTTATTCGCCTCACTGTATCGCTTTATTCCTCCTCGCTGTACCACCTTATTCCGCCACCTTTTTCAGCCTGTTTCCCAGGCTTATTCCAAGCCAGGCTCCTATGAAAGTATATAGGAAGCCGTCGATCAGGATATTCGCTGTTATGTACCAGTTGCTGTAGAACAGCCTGTAGAGCACCATCCAGACGCTGAAAGATGCATACCCGCTGGCCATGTCAGCAATTCCGCAGACAACTCCCATCCTGAACCTGCTTCCGGGGTTCGGGTTTTTTCCGGTTATCCCTGCAACATACATCATGCCCTCCAGCAGTATCGCGCTCAGGGAAAATGTTATGAAAGTTATCGGGGTGAAACTCCCGGTTATAAATCCTCCTAACAGGAACCTGACCAGCATAAAAAGGCTTACAACTCCGGGTTTTGGAATCAGGACAACAAGCGAGGCGATGAGCATGTAAAGAAGAATCTCATAGAAGAGCCCTGTAAAGAGGAAACTGAAAGGCCCGAATATTGCATGGGACAGTTCCCAGAGGATTGTCATGGGGAGGTTTATGGCTGCAAAAGAAACGGTCCCGAAAAGGGAAATCAGCACAAGGTTGCGGGTCTTAAACCTGTCCATTATCTCCTTTGATCTTGAGAAAAAGAGGCTTAAGGCAGTAAGTCCGAGTAAAGCGGAGACAAAAGTAATTGCTATGGGGCCCCATTTTCTCGAAATTGCGTTTATTTTCCGGTCCTCTGTCACTGCAACCCAGTCGCTGCCTGTGAGCTTTACCTCAACCCTCAGCAGGTACTCTCCTCCCATCGTATCCCTGGACATATAAAGGGGAAGACTTACAAGTGAACTCGAATTCGGGGTAAGCGTTAAAGTGGCATAGCACAGTGTACCTGCGTCCATCCCCATAATGGAAGGATTAAAGGCTTGTACAGGTTCTCCGGTCTTGATGTCAAGGACATCATAAGTGATTATAACAGGAACCGTACTATCTCCTTTATTGGTAAGCTCCACTCCTATGAAGGTTGAAATGAGGTCTTCCTTATCGATCCGGAGGTTTGTGACCTTCAGCAGCTTTTTGAGAGCAGGAGATGTTTCCCTGACTACCAGAGTGTTAGACGGATGGCTGGGATTTCCGTATCCGTCCTCATCTGATGGTATTATAAGTCCGGATACCGTGATTTCCTCTGTGATTTCCTCTTTCGAAGCGACCTTAAGCCGGGTTTTGCGCACAATAGTATGCTTATCCCCTTCAACATCGACAACTGCAGTTGCAGTTATGTTATAAGTTCCGGGGGGGAGTTCGTCAGGTATATAAAAATCAACGAACCTGTACCAGTTATCGTACTCGGTCTGAAGCGTAAAGGAATGGACAGGGCTGTCCCGGAGCATAAAACCCTCGGGTAACTCGAGTTCCGTTGTCACATTCATATTTCCGTCGTAATAACTCTCAAAAAAAATATATGCAGAAAGATTGCTGCCTCCGACAGCAAGGCTATTCCCCTCCACTCCGTACGGGACCTGGATCATGAATGTGGTCATATCTTCAGGTTTGAATTCCTCCCGCATCTGTGCTGCTGCAGGCTGGATTGCCAGCATCAGTATAAGGAAGAAAAAAACTGGGTTTTTCATTCCGCTACCTTTTTCTTATTTAAGGATTTTTCGGATTTCCTGCAACTTCTGGTCCCAGTCCGGGACATCTTCAAAGCTCACGATGTCCACAGCCCCTCCCTGAAACTCTCCTTCTCCTGCCAGTTCTTCCATCCAGCTCTCGATTTCAAGATAAGAGTTTTTCAGGGCTTCAAGCACCTGCGGGTCAGGGTTCCAGAGCCCCCTGGACTGCGCTTCAAGGAGCCTGCGGGACATTTCTTCCAGAGCGTAGGGATTGTTCTCTTCAAAGAACCTGCGCATTTCTTCGTCAAGCACGAACGCCTTTGTGATGTCATCAAAGATCCAGTCGTCCACTTCCCGGGTGGAAGCCTCCCAGCCGTAGACCCTCCCGACTCTCTTCGAAATGTCCTCTGCGCCTTTGTATCCGTGCTGTTTCATACCTTCGATCCATTTGGGGTTCAGAAGCTTGGTCCTTACCACCCTGCGCACTTCGTCAGCCAGATCCCTGACCTCAACATGTTCGGGTTCTCTCGTATCCCCATAATAGACTTTCACATCCCTTCCCGAGGCCTGCCTGGCAGCAGCGGTGAGACCTCCGTGAGTCCCGAAATAACAGCAGCAGCCCAGGAGGTCATGCTCATCTGTAACCACCTTGTTGAAGGTAGCATCAACGGTCTTAAGGGTTGAAGCAAGCTGGGAAGGAGCTTCCCGGCCTTTTACGTCTTTTCCGTAGGCATAACCGTTCCAGTAAAGGAAGATCTCCGCAAGGTCCTTTTCACTCTTCCAGGCACTTGCATAGACTGCAAGCTGCACTCCTGCCGAATAAGTCCCGGGTTTGCTTGAAAAGATTCTGAATGTAGCTTCTCTGGGGTCCTTTCCCTCCTCAATCATCCGGAGACTGTGTTTTCTCGGATAATTCAGATCCTCCGTCTCATCAAGAGATGCTACCGCCTGGATTGCCTCATCTATGACCTCCATGCAGTTTGGAAAATTATCCCTGAGGATTCCCGAAACCCTGGCAGTAATATCAATCCTTGGTCTGCCCAGTTTTTCAAGAGGGATCACAGAAAAACCTTTAAGATGGCCGTTATTGAGCCAGACAGGTTCGACTCCGAGCAGGCTCATGAGCTGTGCCATTCCCTCTCCGTCAGCCCACATGATATCGTTTGCCATCCAGTAAAATGCCACATTCTCAGGATAGCGTCCCTCATCCTTGAGGTGTTTGTCAATCAGCACCTGCGTGAGCTGCTGCCCCACTCTCCAGGCAGCTTTTGTGGGTACCCTTTCCGGATCAAGCGAATAAAAGTTCCTGCCTGTCGGCAGTATATCATCTCTTCCGCGCATAATCACGCCCGAGGGACCGGGGGTTATGTATCCCCCTTCAAAACCATGTAAAAGAGATTCGATCTCCAGAGAGGCCTCCATCCTTGATTGAAGGTCAAGGATCCTTTTACAGATCGTGGCAGCATCCTGGAGAAGGGCCGGGTTTATGTCCTGCTCTTTAAAAACCTCTCCTATTATCCCGGCAGGCTCTTTTTCCGGGTTACTTAAAAATGTTCGGATGTAATCTTTTGAAAGGGAATCAATCTCTTCAAGCCTCTGGCCGTTTGCCATTCCGTTTTCCGAAATCCGGCTCTGGTCGGAAACCAGTTCATCAAGGTCGAGCCCCAGGACCCCTGCAATCACCCTTCGGATAGAAACCCTGTCCCCCACGCTTTCCCTGTCATCATACCTCAAAATCGAATTTATGAATTCAACTCTGTTCTCGCCCTCGGGGATTTGCCCGAAGATGTGCATCCCTTTATCGATCTGCGTGTTCCTTATCCTTCCGAGGGCTTCATGCGCCTTTCTTACAATTTCATCAAAGGGAGTCTGATGATCGGCTTTTATCTCCGAGTCAAGGTTGGATTTTTTAATCTCTTCAAGAATCAGGTGCTTCAGGGCATGTGCCCGGCCTTTGTCATGCTTTACCTGCTCATACTCCCCAAGCAGTCTGTCAAGTTCTTCCAGTCCTTCATAAAGCCCTGAAGAGGTCATGGTGGTCTGCATGTGGTCAACCAGGCAGGCAAGGCTTCTGCGTTTGGCAATGGTACCTTCCGGGGGGTTATCGGAGTTGTAGATGTAAAGATGGGGAAGAGTCCCGATTCCTATATCCGGGTAGCAGTCTTCTGAAAGCCCCACACCTTTTCCCGGCAGGAACTCAAGGTTTCCGTGGGTTCCCACATGTACGATTACATCAGCTCCGAAAGTGTTCTCCAGATAATGGTAGGTGGCAAGGTATTGATGTGTCGGGGGAATATCGGGGTCGTGCAGGATCTTGCAGACCTTTCCATCACATCTGGCACCTGCACAGCCGCGTTTCGGCTGCACGCAGACTACGGCATTTCCAAACTCCACTCCTGTCACAACGATCTTATTATCATAGACCATCGCAGCAGGAACCCCATTTATCTCTTCTCCGGGAGGGTTTCCCCATCCTTCTGTCATCCTCTGCCTGACTTTCGGGTTCAGGGTATTGAAAAATTGTTCATATTCTTCTTTTTCCACAAGAGCCAGAGCTCCTCCCTTCTTTACGATTTCATTGATAGGGGTCCACCTGAACTCTGAGATTGCTTTTCTGTTGAGGATAGTCTCAATAAGCTCCTTTCCGTCCGAAGGAGGATTAACTACATAACCTGCCTCTTGCATTCGGTTTAATATCTTTGCTACGCTTTCGAGAGAATCAAGCTTTGCAGCTCCTCCTACCGTAGCTTCAACACTGGCACAGGGGTTGTTGTGGAGGATAAAAGCAACCTTTCTCCGGCTAACCGTCTTTTTCCGAAGAGTAATCCATTTTGAGATCCGGGCTGCAAGTTTTGAGCAGCGGTCCGGGATAGGGAGGCGCCCCATATAATTTTCCTCAATCCCGCCTGCTCCTATTATAATAGGCTCGATCCCGCCTTCAAACTCAGGCAAAGCCACACCCCATCCGATCTCCGTGCTTAAACCCGTGGACTCCTTCCACTGTTCGGCAGTCATATAATGTGAAACAACCGGTTGAAATACAGGGACATCAAGCCTTTTTAACAGTTCGGTCCCCTTCCCTGCACATGAGGTCTCGTCTTCTTTAGCCCGGGTCTTCATAATAAAAAAAGGTGTGAGTTTCACGAGAGCGTCGATAACAGGTTTGCCTTCTTTTATGAAGTAGTCCTCAATAACCTCGTTTACTCCCCTGGTCCCAAGTTCTTTATCTTTTAATGAATAGGCAAAAACCGGGACTACACGAAGTCCCAGGTTTTCGAATTCTTTTATAAGGGCTTTCTCAATCTCCATGTCATTGTTTACCCAGGAAGTCCTGGAGGTCAGCAAACCTACTGTTTTGCTTCCTAAGGACCCATACCAGTTCAGGTATTCCTCAAGGTTTGAGAACATATCCCCGGAGTCCGGATGATAGAGCCCGTCCCAGGGTATCATTTTCGGAGGTTTTGCTTCATAGTCGAGCCCGAATACCTGTTTTAAAAGGTAGCGAAGCATATTGCTAAAGTTTTCCTCTCCACCGTAGATTACATAAGAATAACATGCGGCTGCAATTTCGAGTTTCACTGAAGAGAGGGTTAAAGAGGACGGGTCACTTCCTACACAAATTACCGGTACACTGGTTGTCAGAGGTTTGATCCTTTCATAGAATTCTTCCCAGAACGGGTTAGCTATATAGTATAGAAATACGGCATCGGCATTCTCACATTCATGGAATATTTTTTCAGCTTTTTCGGGTTCTTCTTCAAGAATTTTAGAGTGATAGGCTTCAAGCTCTATTCCGAGTTCTTCAGCTGCTTTGAGAAGGCAGGGAATATACGAGTTCCATGTGATCGAAACTATTTTCATATTTTCACCTCACGTAAGGATATGCACTTTATATTCTCCGAGCACTGTGCCGTCCTCAAGCCTTGAAGGAATTTCCAGGGCTGAAATATACCTGCTATCAGGAGAGATATCAGCAGATATCGTGGCGCCTTCGGTTCTGTAAATCTGGTCCAGCTTGGAGCTTGCACCTCCGCTTTTAGACACGTCAAATACATAGATTCCGTGAACGCTTCTGTCCTCGGTTATCAGGTTCTGGGCAAGCGGGACCACAAGATAGCGGTCATTCCGTGCACATTCCCCGGCATAGCCGTCAACTCTCCATTTCCACAGCAGATTCCCTTCATAATCATAGGCAAAAAGGGTGTTTCCGTTGGGATGTTCTATGGGGGCATCGTTTTTACTATCTCTGGAGAAAGTACTCCCTATTGAAAAGATCAGGGTGTCATTGACAATATAGGCATAATTTGCACTGCCGTAGATGGGGACTCCACTCACGACTATCGGGGTTGAGATGTTCTGCTGCCACGTAATCTCAGGAACTCCTGTTTCAATGATCCTGGAATTATTAAACAAAAAGGCCCGGCCGTCGCTTGTCATTGTTATTATCTGCTCCCCGTCAGGGGTGATCTGAGTACTGTACCAGATTGCAGAATAGTCAAAAAACGGCTCAAGAGCGGGTATCTGGTAGCTCCAGTGTTCTTCTCCGGTATTTCCGTTCAGGACATGGACAGTCCCGTCTTTCCACTTATCCGCCTTTGAAAAACAGGTGGTGCCAAAGGCTGCATATTCCCCGTCAGGGGTGGTATCAATCCATGAAACTCCCGAGTCCATGAGTTCGGATTCGGGGAATTCCCAGCGCAGGTTGCCTTCAGGGTCAAAGGAATAAACCTTTCCCAGGTACTTGTATTTCTCACCTATGTAGCCACAGGCCCGGTTGGTCGCGAAATAAATATTCCCGTTTGAGTCAAGTTTTATCTTTCTAATGGAAGGCATGTGGTCAAGGTCCGAACCAAGTGTCTCTCCTGCCCCGAATTTCCAGATTTCAGTGCCGTTGAGATCAAAACAATAGATAAAAGCATCCGGGCTCTCTTCCCCTACAATAAGGCGTGTGGCATCTTCTGAAAACTCTATGTCTGAGATTCTTGCATCGGTTATCCCTTCAACAAGCTGCTTTTCCCATATCTTTTCACCTGTGGCAAGCTCTATAAGTCTCAGAGAGCCTCCGTGAGTTCCGATAGCAAGATACTTACTGTCAGGAGAAAATTTCGTTACACCTTTTATATTCGATGTGGTTTTTTCAATGGTTCCTGGAGTTACATCCTCAAGCTCTATATTGTACTCCTCTTTCAAAGCCGGTTTTTCAGGAGCATATGCCTCGAGAGTACCTGAGGTCCCCGAGCCCGTTATCACTTCAAACATATACCGGGTTTCCGGGGTCCAGTCAAAAGATACAAAGGCCTCGTCTTCGGTTTTTTCAACATCAAGAGATGTCACCTGGTTGTCGCCCGAAGAAATCCTGATCTCCGAGATCTCGACTTCATCTTTCAGAGTTAGCAGGGCTCCGGTCCTTGAGAAAACTACCGAGTCTATCAATACCCCGGCTTCGGGACTACTTATCTCCTGCATATCCTCTATCCCGGAAGCCTGAGCCGATGTGCTGCTGCCTGACTCCTTGCTTTTTTCAGCACATCCCGCAGTCATTAAAACCACAATAAGCAGGGCTATCAAAAGTTTCCATTTCATTTTCTCACCTGACAATTATTAACCTGTGTTTTCCGGTTACATCCCCATTTTCGAGTTTCAGAGGGACTTCGACTGCGGCTACGGTGCAGTCCGAAGAAATCGCAGCGTTTGCAACAACCCCTTCGGTCCTGAAGGTCCAGAGCAGTTTTGAATTCCCGTTTCCGGATTTCTGACTATCAAAAATATAGACTCCGTGGACCTGGGTATCGCCTGCGGAGGTATCTTTTCCGACTGGCAGGACAAAGAACCTCATATCGGGAGAGAAAAAGATCCCTGCACAGCGCCCTCCGAGGCTGTAAGTCCAGGAAGTTTCTCCTGTTTCTGCGTTGCATGATATGAGGGAATTTTCAAGGGGGTGTGCCATCGGAACATTATCGGGATAGTATGCGGTAAGGGTGGCTCCCGTAAGATAGAGTATCTCATTTTCGGCAGCGATTTTTGCATTTTCGCCATAGGTATAGATGATACTTCTTTCAACTTCCTCCGGAGCTGTCACGTTGGACTGCCATTCCTCGGAGTACCATTCGGATTCCCCGTCTCCCGGCTCTTTCATCTCCGAGTCCGAAAAGAGGTATTTTCTCCCGTCCCCGGTATAGACTGTTATAAGGGTTCCGTCTTCCGAAACATCAAGCCCGTGCCAGATGGCTGCGGATACAAAATAAGGCCTGAGGGCAGGAATTTCGTATTTCCACCGGAGCTTTCCACTGGCATCAACGGAGTAGACGGTTGCATCAGATTCAAGGGAATTTGTCCAGTCCCCTGTTGAAAAAACCACATTTTTTCCGTCCCGGCTTGCATCAATCCAGTTTACACTCCGGGCATAATTTTCTGTTGCCGGGAGTTTCCAGGAAAGGGTGCCATCGGGATCGAACCTGTAAACCCTCGAAGCCAGCCCGTATCCGGAATCTTTCCAGTATCTGCCTGCTGCAACGTACACTGCATCTTCGGCAGCCGTTATCCTGTATATGCAGGGCTGGTATTTCGGATTGGAACTGGTCCCCAGATCATCGGCAGTCCTGTATTTCCGAATTTCCTCACCTGTGCTTGCGTCAAGGGAATATATGCATCCTTCAACACTCCTCTCCCCTGCGAGCAAGTACTTCCCTTCTTCCGAGAATACGAGGTCCGAAATGTTTCCCGATAAGGTCTTTGTCCAGAGCACTTTTTTTTCTGACATGTCAATGACTGTAAGGTTCGAGCCTGTCCCTACAGCTACGGATTTCCCGTCCGGAGCAAAACTCACACAGTCCTGGACGCTCGATCTTCCGACCAGGATATTCTCAGGGGTCGCGGCTCCGAGTTCATACTCCCAGTAAAGATAGGGGGAGGATTTTTCATAAGGCGTTATATTTGCCTGATTCGGTTCACTGCCTGCATTCTGTGCTACGTTTTCATCGGTTTCATCCGAAGGCACGTTTCCGGAAGACATTAAATCGGAAGATATGCATCCCGAACAAACTGAAAAAATGAGTAAAAATATGAGTATCAACACGACAATATTCTTTTTCATTTTCGGGCCCCTCTGGTTTTCAGGTTCCTTTGACCAATTTTATGATCAGCCGTAGATTTTCAGGTCTGATATTTTCAACGCGTTCCTGTGCCGGGTACTATTGTCTCCGAGACCCGCACTCACGCTCACGACCTTAACATTTTCAGCAGGGCCGCAGTACCTGGTATAATCTTCAACCAGATCTCTTTCAACCAGGCTCAGAGGAATCCCTGCGATTGTAACGGAAGGAGAAAAACGCCGCCTGCTTTCCTGATCCCTGTAATATTCCCCTTCCGATTGCGGATTCATGCTCCCTGCAGCAACATAATAAATTGACTTATGGTTGCTGAATGTGACCTTTAACCAGAGGCTGAAATTGTCCAGGTCTTCACCCCTCCAGTTCCATGAAATTTTTCCCGGAGACAGGCTCACGTCTTTATTCCACACTCCTTCCCCGGTCATGGAAGGGTTTTGAGTATCAAGATAGAGTTCGTTGCCTGCACAGCTGAGAAAATCGCCTTCAAGGTTGCAGTCATTTTCGAAATTTCCTTCGTATACTATCTTTTCATCAGAGGTCGTTTGAAAATACAGTATTAACAGAACTGCAAAAAGCAGGAATACGAATCCCAGTACGATCTTTCTTCCAGGCAGCATGAAAATTATTCAATGTCTGGATGTTAATAAACATTTCGAAATAAGTTCATTTTTTACAAATAAAGTTATACTTTTTTTAACTTTATGAATACTTATTAGTACTATTTTTTGTATTTATGACTGGAAAAAATGACTTTCTGACTCCTCAACAATCTTTTTGCAATCCTTTTTTGAATCTTTTCATTACTCTTTTAGATATCTATAGGCTGAATTAACAGTCCTCGATCTTAGGGGTAAACTTTAAACTGTCTACGATTCATCTTTTTTGGCTACTGTTTTCCTGAAGCCCACTTTATTTCCTGACTGTATAAAACGAAAAGGTTATTTAGTTTTATTATTGTCTCATTTCTTATGACTATTGTCAACGCTAAAATAAATCTTTTACACATATTTAGCTTATTTTTTTTTATATTTATGATTTTATGTATTATTGTGCCTGCGGAATGTGCTATTGAACAGCGCGGGCAAATCATAAATATTGCAGCAGGAGATCATCCGATTCTCAATGCAGAAAATTGCCCCGGATTTTATTATTCAACCACTTCAGGGACATACTATGAGTCGCTGGAACTTACTTTTTCAGAGGACGGGTTTATTAAAACCGGGGATGCAATCTATACCTCAAAGATCAGCTCCGGTTCAACTGCCTTTTTCGGGAAGAAATATAAGGTCCTCGAAGACGGGTTGCTCAGCGAAAACCTGGTGAGCTATGGAAGTCGGGATCTTCAAAAGGGGAATGATTTCGATCTCGGGAACGACTATAAACTGGTGCTTCAGGGGATAAATGGAGACTATGCCCTGCTTGAGTTTCAGAGAAATTCAGTCCCTGTTACCACCGAATCCGTGGAAGAGGGCTCAAAATTTAGCTTCAAGACCCGGATAGAAGGCACGGAATATGTGATCCTGGAAGGGACTCTTGATAAGGTTCTTGATAGTAAGGACCCGGTTGTGCGTCTTACAAGCGTAAACCAGTATTCGGATACGCCTCTTAAGCTTGAAGTAGGAGATGAATACGGAAAGTTCGAAGTAACTGCTATTACGAGCAAATATATTGAGCTGAGAAACAGAGTGCCTATCAGGCTGCAGCCGGGAGATTATTCAACCATCCTTGACAATCTGATCGATTTCCGGGTTGCCGATAATGTGTACAGGGCATGTTCTTACAATATGACCAAGGATACAATCAAATCGTATAAAATCAGGGGCACATCTCTGGCTGTAAACCGCTCGGATTCTTCTCCGGATTCCTGTTTCTGGACAGCTGACTCTTTTGGTATACTTTTTTACGACCCTGAGTACAACCTCAGTACGGAAAGCCTTGAACTTTCCCTTGATGCTGGTAATGACTGGATTCCCGAAGGAGGGCTGGTTTATGAATCCCTGCCTGTTAAGGTGGCATATAAAAACCCGGAGATGGGAGATTACGGGGAAGACTGGTTTAATGAAGGATATTCCGTGCTTGGCTGGAACGGTAAAGAATACGCATATCTCGGCAGTGACAGGGGAATTGTAAATATCCTTCTGGACGAGGACGAGAAACTCCTCCATCCGAATGAAGAATATAGCCTGAAAGAAGGGTATACTCTGAAAGTCACCGATCTGGATTCGGACAATGCCTGCCTGACGGTTTTCAGGAACAACCTCCCGGTTTATTCGAGCATAATCTCTCCCGGCAAGTCAGCGGACCTGGGTACCCATACCCTCCTTTACACTAAGGAATTAAATGGGGTTGAAGTGCCCCTCTTTTCGGCATATGTTGACAGCATCATCCGGGGGGATGAGCTCTCTGCTGTCAGTCTGAAGTATCTTCTGCATTTCTCTGACAGCCCGCTGGAACTGAGTTACGGGGAGGAGGTCGGAGAGCTTACTGTTGTTGAGACTTACCCGAAACTCAGGCTTGAAAATAAGCATGAGGTCTGGTCCGGGTCGGACATCAATGTATCGGAAGATATCTGGATTGGCAGATTTGAAAAGAAGACCTCCGGGAATCTCTACGTGACCTTTTACCCTTACATGAATAAGGTGGAAGATGTGAAGTCCGTTCTTCCTTCGACTACTCCCGCGTCCATACCTGTTATGAGTATTGAAGAATACCTTGTCGGAATCTGAATGCTTTTTGAGGCTAAACCATGAGGAACCACAACATTATAACCTACCCTTTTACCGCTATAGTCGGGCAGGAAAAAATGAAAAAAGCCCTGGTCTTGAATCTCATCAACCCTAAAGTGGGAGGGGTCCTGATCCGGGGGGAAAAAGGTACTGCCAAATCGACCGCCGTCCGGGCGCTTGCCAGCCTCCTGCCTGAAATTGAGGTGGTTGAAGGTTGCAAATTCAAATGCGATCCTTCCCATACAAACGAGCTGTGTGAGGAGTGCCTCGGAAAACTAAATGCAGGGATCCTGAGAATTTCCCCGGTAAAAATGAAAGTTGTGGACCTGCCCGTAAGTGCCACCGAAGACCGGGTTGTCGGGACCCTTGATATCGAACATGCCATCAAAACCGGGGAAAAACGTTTCGAGCCCGGCGTGCTTGCAATGTCTCACAGGGGTATCCTGTATGTGGACGAGATCAACCTTCTCGATGACCACCTTGTCGATGTGCTCCTGGACTCTGCAGCAATGGGGGTAAACACTATCGAAAGGGAGGGGATTTCCTACACCCATCCTGCGAACTTTGTGCTTGTTGGCACCATGAACCCGGAAGAGGGGGAACTGCGGCCTCAGTTGCTGGACCGTTTTGGGCTATGTGTGGATATAAAAGGTATCAGTGAAGTGTCCCGGAGGGTTGAACTCATAAAATACAGGCTCAATTATGAGGCGGACCCCGAAGCTTTTGCAGCAAACTGGGAGTCTGCCGAAGCCGAGCTTTGCGGGCAGATCCTCAATGCAAAGCAACTGCTTCCTGAGGTCAGGATTTCCGATGACATGCTTGAGCTGATAAGCCAGATCTGTATTGACATGGGGGTGGACGGGCACAGGGCAGACCTCACCATGATGAAGACCTCAATTACGCTTGCAGCTTTTTACGGAAGAACTGAAGTAACCGAGGACGATGTCCGGGAGGCTGCAGGGCTTACTCTTTCTCACCGCATGCGCAGAAAGCCTTTTGATAATCAGCCCGAAAAACAGGATAAACTGGACGAAAGCATCGAGAAACATAAAGACAAGCAGAAGGAAAAACAGAAGGAAACGCAAAAGGAAAAGCCTGAAAACCAGGAAGATAAACCGAAAAACGAGGAAGAGAAAGAGAAAGAAAAAAAGAAATACGAGCATCAAAATAAGGAACGGCACGAAAGCCCGGATCAGCAGCACAAACCGGCTGAAGGACATCCTCCGGAAGAGTCCGAGGCCCAAAATGCAGAGCAACCGGATGCTTCTATGGAAACTACTTTTGAAATAGGGGAAATCTACCAGATAAAACAATTATCCCCTGAATTTCGCAGGGAGCAGCGGAACGGCTCAGGCAGGCGCAGTAAGACCCTGACCCGATCCCGAAAAGGCAGGTATATAAAAAGTTCAATTCCTCATGAAAAAACCACGGACCTTGCTTTTGATGCTACCCTGAGGGCTGCCGCTCCCTTCCAGCTCACGCGGGAAAAGAACGGCAATTCCGTAGCTATTCACGAGTCCGATTTCCGGGAAAAAATCCGGGAGAAAAAGATCGGAAACCTTGTACTCTTTGTGGTTGATGCCAGCGGTTCCATGGGAGCCCGTCAGCGTATGGTTGCGTCCAAGGGGGCAGTCCTTTCAATGCTCATGGATGCTTACCAGAAACGTGACAAAGTGGGGCTTATCGCTTTTAAAGGAGAGGGCGCGGAACTGCTGCTGCCGCCAACCTCCAGTATCGAACTGGCTCAAAAGTATTTGCAGGAAATGCCCACGGGAGGAAAGACGCCTCTTTCCCGGGGCCTTGTAAAAGGGTATGAGGTCATAAAAACCGAGCTCCGGCGTGATCCTGATACCTGCCCCTTTATGGTCCTGATCTCGGACGGCAGGGCAAATGTCAGTATGAACGGAGAATCTCCTCTTCAGGAAACAAAAACAGTCGCTTCCCGCTTGAGGGAAGAAGGCATACAATCTGCCGTAATCGACACGGAAAGCAGCATGATAAAATTCGGGCTTGCCCAGCAGATTTCTGCAGCCCTCGGAGCTACATACCTGACTCTTGAAAATTTGAAGTCCGATTCCATAGTTAGCGCCGTTCGGGCTCTGTCTCCTTTTGAGGTCCGGGCACTGACGGGCGATTTCGCAGTTTAAAGGTTGTTTTTCAATGTAAATTTTCTATATTTTGAATAACTGAAAGCATTTAACTTGCTAGGCTTTGCTTTTTTTCCTTCATTTTATCAATATATATCTTTTTAACTGATTCATCTTGTTTTGTTGTTCTGAAAACGGGCATATACTTATAATACTACTCATAATACTGATTAAATCACATAATTTAAAACTAAACTTTTTTACAGGAAGTTCCGAAATGACTGATGATCTGAAGTCTGTTTATCACTTGTTTAGCCCCGATAAGGCACTTTTTGATGAAGAATTGAAGAAATACTATGTTGCTATTGGGGAAAATGAGACTCGGATTTCAAAGCTTAAGACGCGTTTGGAGCTGGGACTAGAGACCGGAGAACCTATAAAAATTCTGTTCACTGGTCACAGGGGTTCAGGGAAATCAACTGCTTTAAACCGACTTGTTTCTCATCTAAGTGATAATTTTTTCGTTGTAAATTATAATGTTCTGGACTTGCTGGATCCGAACGACATCAATTACACTGATGTACTTCTTTCTATTCTCGCACAACTGATTGAAAATGCTAAGGTAAATAAAATATTTCTCAGAAGCGATTTAGTTGAGCGAGCAAACAAATGGGGTCAGACAATAACTGAAAATCTTATTTCTAGTACAAAGGAGGGTCTTGGTTTTGGAGTTGGTTTGCCTGCTCTTATCAATATTTTCACTTGGATGAAAAACGAAACTGAGACCAGAAAAGAAATAAGAAAAGAGATCGGTCCTCGAGTTTCAGAATTAATCAGCATCATTAACGACACTGTCATTGAAATAGAAGATACTGGGAAGCAAGTGCTTGTAATCATCGATAATCTGGAAAAATCAGACCCTGAAAAAGCCTTGGATTTATTCGGGAATCATGGTACACAGCTATCTCAGCCAAAGTGTAAGATCATATATACTTTTCCAATCTCACTGAAAAGTTCGGACAGATTTACACAAATCCGTATGAATTTCAGTGATGATATTATGTATCCCAATATCAAAGTCCACGAACCAGATGGTAGTGTGAACCGGGAATCAAAAGAACGTGCGCTCATGAAAGAGATCGTTGCAAGAAGGGTGAGTTCTGATCTTTTTGAACCTGAAGCCCTTGAGTATATTATTGATATGAGTGGGGGAGTTCTAAGGGACTACATCAGGATTATTCGAGATTCGGCTGTCACTGCCCTTACAAGAGGCAAAAGGACTATTGATCGGGCTGTTGCAGAAGAAGTGGTCACTGATCTAAAAAATACCTATCAAGCTCAGCTCAGCGATGACGACTATGAAATTCTTCGTGAAGTCTCCCGCTCCAAAAATATAAAGCGTGATCGTGATCTTGTAGGTCTACTTCACAATCTGAGCGTTCTGGAATATACAAACGGAAGAAGCTGGTGTGACCTGCATCCTATTGTCCGTACCATCCTTGAAGAGAAACACTTGCTACAGTAGGATGCAAATCTCGATTAATTATATTTTTGTTGAATTTTATCTTAAAAGGTAAACAGATTTGATATTATCTAAATTTGCACTTACACGAAATAAATGAAACCAATTAATAAGTCTGCAAACGAGGTGCAAAAGTGGAGCTTGAACCTGAACATCTTTACAAACTGGATAAATTGGTTACTCTCCTAAGTATCTCAGAAAACCTTACAATTATTTTTGTGCGTTGCAACGAACCAGTTCTTTGCAATGCGCTTTACATGGAGACTGTTAGAAGGCTAGAAGGCGAACTTTTTATTTACGATATCAATATGAGTGAGTCTTCTTCTGATCTTTTGAAGTTGTTAAATGAGGCGAAAGCCTCGGAATTATATGCTCTAAATATAAAAGAAAATAAAAAAATAGCATTCTTCGTTTTCGGATTGGACAAAGCAATAGAGAAAAAGACCACTGAGGGAAAATCTGAAGCGCTTCTTCTTTTGAATATGATGCGTGATCGCTTTCTGACTATTGAGCATCCTGTAATTATCTGGATTAACAGTACTTCTCTTTCAAAGGTCCTCAAGGAGGCACCGGATTTTTTTTCCTGGCGCACCACTGTCCTTGAATTTGATATGAAAAAAGAAGAAGTTGTAAGGACAGCTATTGATTTTGGTGATACAGAGCTTATATTCTTAAGCAAAAAGGAACTTGAAGATAGGTGGGCTTATTACTCTCGGCTATTGAAGAAATCTCAAGAAAAAGGAGTAACTGATAACCAAAAGTCTGCTTACTGGAATTACAAGCTTGGGACAATTAAATTACTTAGGGGTTATCCTAATGATGCAATAACCTATTTCAAAGAATCTCTTCGAATTTCGCGGGTCATTAGGGATCATCGTGGAGAAAGTTTAAGCCTTGGAAAACTCGGGAATATCTGCAGTGATCTTGGTGAGGATATTAAAGCTATTGAATATTATAAGCAGGCTCTTTTAATCTCTCGAGAGATTGGCGACCGCCGCGGAGAAGGAAATCACCTTAACAACCTTGGTAATTCCTACCTTAATCTTGGTGAAGTAACTAAAGCTATTGAATATTATAAGCAGGCTCTTTTAATCTCTCGAGAGATTGGCGACCGCCGCGGAGAAGGAAATCACCTTAACAACCTTGGTAGTTCTTACTATCATCTTGGTGAAGTAACTAAAGCTATTGAATATTATGAGCAGGCTCTTTTAATCTCTCGAGAAGTTGGTGATCGCCGCAATGAAGGGTCGCTTCTTGGCAACCTTGGTAGTTCTTACTATCATCTTGGTGAAGTAACTAAAGCTATTGAATATTATGAGCAGGCTCTTTTAATCTCTCGAGAAGTTGGTGATCGCCGCAATGAAGGGTCGCTTCTTGGCAACCTTGGTAGTTCTTACTATCATCTTGGTGAAGTAACTAAAGCTATTGAATATTATGAGCAGGCTCTTTTAATCTCTCGAGAAGTTGGTGATCGCCGCAATGAAGGGTCGCTTCTTGGCAACCTTGGTAGTTCTTACTATCATCTTGGTGAAGTAACTAAAGCTATTGAATATTATGAGCAGGCTCTTTTAATCTCTCGGGAAGTTGGTGATCGCCGCAATGGAGGGTCGCTTCTTGGCAACCTTGGTAACGCTTTCCGACAACTGGGTGAGGTCGCTAAATCCATTGAGTACTATAAGCAGGCCCTTATTATTTCTCGAGAAATTAGTGATAAGCATGCCGAAGAAAATCATCTTGGTAGGCTTGGAGGTGCTTACAGCGACCTTAGTGAATTTACTAAAGCTATTGAATATTATGAACAGGCTCTTTTAATTTCTCGAGAAATTGGCGACCGACGCGGAGAAGGGAATCATCTTGGTGGTCTCGGTAATGTCTATAGCGACCTTGGTGAAATCACTAAAGCCATTGAATATTATGAGCAGGCTCTTTTAATTTCTCGAGAAATTGGCGACCGACGCGGAGAAGGGAATCATCTTAACAACCTTGGTAGTTCTTACTATCATCTTGGCGAGGTTACTAAAGCCATCGAATATTATGAGCAGGCTCTTTTAATTTCTCGAGAAATTGGTGATCGTCATGGGGAAGGAAACCGTCTTGGAAACTTAGGCAACGCATATAAAGATCTTGGTGAGCTTACTAAAGCTATTGAATATTATCGGCAGGCGCTTGCGATTTCACAAAAGACTGGATTTCGGCGTGGAGAAGGCCACCATCTTTGCAACCTTGGCACTGTATACAGTGATCTTGGTGAAGTAACTAAAGCTATTGAATATTATGAGCAAGCTCTTGTTATCTCTCAAGAAGTTGGTGATCGGCGCAACGAGGAATCAATTCTTGGTAACATTGGTAGTTCCTATGGTGCTCTTGGTGAGCTTACTAAAGCTATTGAGTATTATGAGCAGGCACTTTCAATTTCGCGAGAAGTCGGTGACCGACGTGGGGAAGGGTCATGGCTTTGTAATCTTGGTGCCGTTTATATGCGACTTGGTGACGTAAAGAAATCACTTGAACATTTTGAAATGTCTCTTTTAATAGGTAAAGAGCTCAGAGACCCAAAAATAATTGATTTTTGTGAGTACTACTTAAATTCACTTAAAAATTCCACTAAATGAATAAACCTTCATTTCTCTTTTTCCTTTCCGAAATTCCTCTTTATCAACTCATATTCCTTCTAAATTCTATTTCTTTTTTATTATGTGCTGCTTTCTTCTGTATAACAAAAGCTATATGTCTACCTAAAGCTGTAAACCTGCCTATGGATTTTCAGATCTTGGATGCAGATTACGAAATCGTCGACAGTAGTCCTGTCATCCGTCTCTTCGGCAGGGGAGCGGACGGAAAAAGTGTATGCTGCTTTGTCCCGGATTTTGAGCCTTACTTTTATCTCAAGGCCTCTGGAGACCTGCATGCCGTAGCAAGGCTTGTAACAGACACTTTTGAGCAGGTCAAAAAGGTAGAAATTGTCGAAAAGTTCGAACCCGTGGGTTACCAGGAAACAAAGAAAGAAATGCTCAGGATCACCACCCGCCTGCCGAGGGATGTGCCTGAGATAAGGGACGAGATTCTGAAAATCAGGGATGTTCTGAGAGCCGAAGGCGACTGGCAGGTTTACGAAAGTGATATTCTCTTCAGAAACCGCTTTTTAATTGACCGGGACCTTGGAGGCATGGTCTGGGTTTCTGCAGACGGAAAGCCGGTTGACCCTGTAAGGTACTTAAGGGCAGGCTTTGCAGGAAGCTCCCGCTGTGAAAACTTTGCATGTGATTCTGCAGTTCTTGCTTCCGGGCTAAAGAGAGTCGAAAACCTGACCATTGCTCCACTGAAATATCTTTCTTTTGATATTGAATGTCTGCCTCTTGACGGAGGAATGCCTTCTCCGGATGTCTCGCCGATAATCATGATCAGCTTTTCTTTCGAGCCTGAGTATAAAGGGCATAAGACCCTTATTCTGCTGGCAAAACCTGCTGCCGGGATGGACGGGGATGTCCTTCCCTGCAGGGACGAAACCGAGATGCTGAATAAATTTTTCGAGATCATTTGCGAATACGACCCTGATATTGTTGCAGGGTATAACCACCAGGATTTCGATATTCCATATATCACGGACAGGATCAAAGCCCTCGTTGCAAAAGGGGAAACTATCAACCCGGTTGTTGGCAGGGACGGCAGCCCGATAGGGTATAGAAGGTTCGGGCTCATTACCCGGACCGAAATGAAAGGGAGGGTGGTTGTTGACGCCCTTCCTCTTGTAAGGCGGGCTTTCAGCCTGAAGCAGTATACCCTGAGAGCCGTTTCCAAAGAACTGTTGAGCCGGGAAAAACTTGATGTTGCTCCTATGGAAATGGAAGAGCACTGGAATGACTCGGGGGGGAAATTCCGGAAATTTGTCGACTATGCCCGCAGGGACTCCGAGCTTGCCCTTGAGCTTGTCCTTGAGCTGAGGCTCCTTGATAAATACATTGCTCTTGCCCAGGTGAGCGGGAGCCTGCTCCAGGAAATCGTTGACGGGGGCCAGACTTCCATGGTTGAAACGCTTCTCCTCAGGGAATTCGGGCTGAAGGACAGGGTTATTCTCCCAAAACCGGGGGATGAACTTTCGGCTGAAAGGTACGATATGAGCTCGGACCTGAAAGGCGGAGAAGTCCTGGAACCGAAGAAGGGGCTTCTGGAAAATGTGCTGATCCTTGACTACAAGTCTCTCTACCCGACCATCATGATGGCTCACAACCTCTGTTACACAACTGTCGTGACCGGGGACCGGCCTGATGGGAAAACAATCAAGCCTCCTTCGGGGGGAGAATTCGTACCTCCTGAGGTGTTCAGGGGTATTGTGCCTTCCATTCTTGAAGACCTTCTTAACAAGAGGGGAGAGACAAAGAAAAGGATGAAGCGGACCTCGGATGAAAACGAGTATCGTGTACTTGATGCCACCCAGCTAGCCATAAAAATCCTGCTGAATAGTTTTTACGGCTATTCGGGATATGCCAGGGCAAGGCTCTACAGCCTGACGCTTGCAAACGCCGTAACCAGTTTTGGACGGAGCAATATACTTAACACCCGGGATCTCATCAACAGCGGGATAGGAAAAATCGTCCTCAGGGACTCGGAAGCTTTACTTCTCAAAGAGGCAGGAAAACTCTCCTCTCAGGACAGGATAGTCGAATTGTCAGTTGCTTACGGGGATACGGATAGTGTTTTTGTACACTGCAGGTCAAAAGGAGACCTTTCGCTTGAAGAGGTCAGTTTTGTAGGGAACAGACTTTCGGAAATCGTTTCCGCATCTCTTCCCGATCCCATGGAACTCGAGTTCGAATCCGTTGCAAAGCGCGCCCTGCTCATTGCAAAGAAACGTTATGCTCTCTGGCTTTTTGAGCCCAGAAACTCGGGCTGGGAAAGCAAGATCAAGGTCAAAGGCATGGAAACCGTGCGCAGGGACTGGTGCGAACTGACTTCGATGACCCTTAACAGGGTTCTTGAGCTTGTGCTTATAGAGGGTGATGTCGACCAGGCTGTAGAACATGTCCGCAACGTGGTCAGCGATGTCAAAAACCTTGATCCGGGAAAGGATGCCGGGATTATTGAGAAGCTTATCCTGACCCGGACCCTTACCCGGAAAGCAGACAGCTACAAGAATAAGCAGCCTCACCTGACCGTTGCGGAAAATCTGAAAAAACGTACCGGAGTCATGCCTTCGATAGGGACAAGGATCCCCTTTGTCATCACTGCAGGAAAAGGCCTCTTTGTAGACCGGGCTGAGGACCCTGACTATGTCCGAGAGCACAATGTGCCGATAGACGTCGATTATTACGTTAAGAAACAGATCCTGCCTCCGGTTGAACGTATTCTGGAAGTCTTCGGGGTCAAAATGTCCTCTCTTGACTTTGATGCAAAGCAGAAAGGTCTCTTTGATTTTGAAGTGAAGAAACCTGAAGTGAAAAAGCAGGAGAAAGTGTCCTCTCAAAAGGGGGTCAAAGGGAAAGTCCCGGAAGAAAAAGCCCCGGAAGAGAAAGCCCAGTGCCTGGAAAACGGGCGTGCAGAGCAGCGTTCCCTGTTCGATTTCTGACGCCCGACTCACTCCCGGATTGCGCTTCCCGAATTGTGATTCGGAATCACATGAAACCGGAGATTTCCCGGGAATTACGATGTAATCGCAACAGCCCGCAATCCTTTTCACTCGCTTTGCTCGCTCAAGCAGACTAAATAAATATTTTTCTCCCCCATACAATGTCATTCGCTGCGTTGTGTCGTTTTTGTCCCTCTTGACGAAAGAGAGCTGTCTTTCCCTAAAAGACAGAGAAGAGATAGAAGAATAGAGAGAAACAAGCCAGTAGTTAGGAATGATTTGTGATGCCTGCAAGGGAACCTATACTTTTTTCTTTTGCTTCTTTTTTTTGCAGGGCCGCCAGACAGGCTGGAGGAGACGCTGATGTTTACATGTAAATTGAAATGCGGTTTCCGGAGTTAAGGAAAATATTCTCTTGAACCGGGGGACATTTATCAGCGTATTGTTTCTCTTAATTGCGTCACTTGTTTAAAGATTGTTTTTTTCCGGGCTGGGCTGGGCGGTAACAGGTCTCTGTGATTCGGAGGGAGGAAAACTGAATTTTTTTTCTCTGTAATTTCGGAATGATCAACTAATTGATCAGGGACTGCCAGTTCGTTTGTTTCTTCGATAATGATTTGTATCGTTTCAAAAAATCATTAACTGCATCTCACTCTTTTTCTCCTTTCCGGGTTAGCAGACTGATACGAAAGAATCAGCCTGTTGATACGTGTTAGAATATTAACATTCTGACTGCTGTCTGCCAGTTCTTTCAAAGGTTATTTGTTATGTTAATATATATTTTATATATCTGCTATATAGCAAAATGGTTTAATTGAGGTGTATTGATTGTATATACTTCAATACATTATATATGGCGAATCTTTATATATTCTTCTCTTTTTATAGTGAATTGTTCTGGAAACATCTTAGACGGATATAGATTGTTAATTTGTTAATATTTAATTTAAGGAGCACTTTTGATATGGTAAATAAATTAAAAACTTACGCAGTCCTGACCTTAGTGGTTATCGGGCTCGTGTTTCTGGGAATTGGTTGTACTGGTAATGAAAATAGTGAGGGCTCTTCTTCAGTTCAGGAAACCTCTTCTGAGGGAACTTCTGCAGCTGAAGCTCCTGCAGCCGAAGCGCAGAGCATTTTTCTGAAAGGCTCGGACACAGTTCTCCCTCTTGCTCAGGCTGAAGCTGAAGAGTTTATGATTGAGTACCCTGAGAAAAGTGTAACCGTTACCGGGGGCGGATCCGGGGTTGGGATTGCAGCTCTAATCGACGGCGAGGTGGATATTGCTACCGCATCCAGAGAAATGAAAGCTGAAGAAATCGAAGCTGCTAACGCAAACGGCATCACTCCGGTGGAGACTACTATTGCTTATGACGGTATTACCGTAATTGTAAATCCTGAGAACCCTGTTACCGAACTTACTTTTGACCAGCTGCGCGGCATCTACAACGGGAGCATCAGCAACTGGAAAGATGTTGGCGGAGAGGATCAGGAGATTGTAGTTATTTCCAGGGACAGCAGTTCTGGAACTTACGAATACTTCAAGGAAGAAGTTTTACTCGAGGACGAGTACAGACCTGATGCTCTTACACAGCCTGCAACAGGCGGAATTGTGGGTGAGGTATCTCAGAACGCCAATGCTATCGGTTACATCGGTGTTGCGTACCTCGATGACAGCGTAAAAGCCTTAAGTCTGGATGCCGGGAACGGCTTTGAAGCTCCAAGTCCCGAAAACATCCTCAGTGGTGCATACCCGCTTGCGAGAGCTCTCTACTTCTACACCGACGGGGAACCCTCGGGCCTCACCAAAGAATTCGTCGACTTTGTGCTGGGTGAGACCGGGCAGAGCCTTGTGACGGAAGTCGGGTACTTCCCTGTAGATCAGTAATTAAACGGTAAAAGGTATTTCAAGGGAAAAATATGTTTAACAGGAATTATAAGGAAAAGACGATCGAGTCGGTGCTGTTCTCGGTAAGCGCCCTTACGGTCGTCATCCTTTTCCTTATATGCCTTTTTTTATTCAGGGACAGTTTACTTCTCTTTAAAGACACGTCACTTCTGGACTTTCTTACGGGAAAATTCTGGTACCCTACATCCGTGAACAGACAGTTCGGGCTATTACCTCTCTTTTTCGGCTCTCTTATTGTCACTGCCGGAGCAATCCTTTTTGCAGTACCTCTGGGGATTGCTTCTGCGATTTATATTTCTGAGATTGCACACCCGAAGGTTGCAGATGCCCTGAAGCCTTTTATCGAGATCCTGGCAGGGATTCCTTCTGTAGTATTCGGGTTCTTCGGGCTCGTAATTCTGGTTCCGGTCGTGCAGAAAACCTTTAACCTGCCTACCGGGCAAACCGCTCTTACGGGTTCCATTATGCTTGGAATTATGGCTCTTCCTACGATAATTACTATTTCAGAAGATGCCATAAGTTCGGTCCCAAGCACTCTTAAGCAGGGTTCACTTGCTCTGGGGGCTACAAGGTGGCAAACCATGTACAAGGTCATAGTCCCTGCAGCCATTTCCGGAATTTCAGCCGCCGTAATGCTCGGCATAGGGAGGGCCATAGGGGAGACGATGACTCTCATGATGGTTACCGGAAATACTGCAGTGATCCCTGCTTTTCCGGGGGGCATCCTTGATCCTGTAAGGACAATGACTGCCACAATAGCACTTGAAATGGGGGAGGTGCCTCAGGGGAGTGCTCACTTCCATGCCCTCTTTGCAGTCGGAACTGTGCTTTTCATCATAACTTTCCTGATTAACCTGATTGCGGATTCGATCAAAAAACGATACAGGTTCAAGGTGGACTGAGCATGGAATTAAATTCACAGGTAAATGAAAATGATCATAAATCTTTTCGGGTGCAGGGTGGACTGGGTCTGGGATTCAATGCAAAAACAAGTGAAAGAGTCGCCTTTACACTGCTCGGCCTTTCAGCAATGCTGGTAGCCGGTTTTGTGGTCGTTATCCTTGCCTATATTATTTACAACGGGTATAGTGCGATTAGTGTTGAATTCCTTACTGAGATGCCTCGCATGAGAATGACTCAGGGGGGCATCTATCCGGCAATTGTAGGCACTGTTCTCCTCATCATAGGCTCAATGGCTGTAGCTCTTCCTATGGGGGTTATGGCTGCCGTCTATCTGAACGAATATGCAGGAGAAACACGCACCACCTGGCTTATAGAAATGGCAATCAACAACCTTGCAGGGACACCTTCCGTAGTGTTCGGGCTTTTCGGGCTGGCCCTGTTTGTTAAGTACTTCGGTTTCGGTTCTTCCATACTGTCGGCTTCCCTCACCCTCTCTTTTCTGATCATCCCCGTGATTATCCGTTCCAGTCAGGAAGCCCTGATTGCAGTGCCTAAAGAGTATAGGGAATCTTCTCTTGCGCTTGGAATCAGCAAATGGCAGACTGTAAGGCATGTAGTGCTACCGGCAGCCATCCCTGGAATAGTCACCGGTTCCATTCTGAGTATTGGAAGAGTTGCAGGGGAAACGGCTCCTATTCTTCTTACGGGTGCCGCTTACTTCCTGCCGAGGCTGCCTGACTCGATATATTCTCAGTTCATGGCTCTTCCCTACCATCTCTTTGTGCTGGCCACGTCGGGGACGAACATTGTTAAAACCAGGCCCCTTCAGTATGGAACTGCACTTGTCCTGTTGATGATCGTGCTGGGCTTGAATGCTATAGCGGTTTTGATCCGCAGGCATTACAGAAAAAAATTGCAAATCTGATCAAATTTTTAATAATTTTTCAAAGTTCATGTGATAATTGAGGTACACTAAATGACTGAATCTCTTAAAAACGTAGCTCAGCCCCAGATAGAAGTAGAAAACCTGAATCTGTGGTATGGGGAAAAGCAGGCCCTTAAAAATATCTCCATGCAGATCCCCAAAAACAGCGTAACCGCCCTTATAGGGCCTTCAGGCTGCGGAAAATCCACTTTCATTCGCTGCCTGAACCGAATGAATGACCTTATTAAGAACTGCAGGATAGAAGGCAAAGTCTCAATTGAGGACGAGGATATTTACGAAAAAGGTGTGGATGTCGTTGAGCTCCGGAAACGCGTGGGCATGGTTTTCCAGAAGCCTAACCCTTTTCCAATGTCAATTTACGATAATATTGCGTACGGACCACGCATACATGGTGTGAATAAGAAAGACCTTGACAGTATTGTTGAGTTTGCCCTCCGTTCGGCTGCCCTCTGGAATGAAACCTCGGACCGGCTAAAGTCAACTGCATTTTCCCTGAGCGGGGGGCAGCAGCAGAGACTTTGCATTGCCCGGACGCTTGCAGTGAAACCGGAAATTATCCTTTTTGATGAGCCGTGCAGTGCTCTTGACCCGATTTCGACGTCACGGATTGAAGAACTCATCATGAACCTTAAAAAAGATTATACCATAGTAATCGTAACTCATAATATGCAGCAGGCAGCCAGAGTTTCGGACTATACCGGATTTTTCCTTATGGGGGAATTGATTGAGTTCGGGCAGACAAGACAGATTTTCCACAATCCTAAAGAGCAGAGTACCGAAGACTACATTACCGGCAGGTTCGGGTGATCTATAATGGCTCGAGAACGATATCTTGCACAGTTGGACCTGCTGAGGGAGTCCGTATCTTCCCTCGGAGAAATGGCTGAGTTTGTCTTCAGTGATTCCATGGATGCGGTTATAAATCTCGATGTTGAGCTTTCTAAAAAGACGCTTGCCCTCGAACCAAAAATGGACAGGCTTGAGGAAGGAATCGAGACTTCGATTTTCGACTTGCTTGCGCTTCAGCAGCCGATGGCAAGCGACCTCCGGCTTGTTGTGTCAGCTCTCAAGATTGCAGCAGACCTCCGGCGGATTCTGGGGCTTTCGATCAATATTGCCAAAATCCCTGAAAAAATCGAAGGTGACCACGTTAAGCCTCTCGTAGATACGAGAAAAATGGCCGATATTGCGGGGGATATGCTTACAAATTCCCTCAAGGCTTTCGAGACTCAGGACCCGGAACTTGCAAGGGCGACAGCTGCCAGGGATGACGAGGTTGACAAACTCTTTTACTCGGTCTGGGTAGAGTTAATAGAAATGATGGCCAAAGACACAAATATTATTTCCAAAGCCACCTATTTGCTCTTCCTGATCCGCTACCTTGAAAGGATTGCAGACCACTGCTGCAACATCTGCGAAAGTGTTGTCTATCTTACCACGGCTGAACATGTCAAACTAAACTAAAATGGAGTTGTGACTATTCGGTAGCTTCCGAAAGGATATAATTTTCCTTTTTTCTTTTTCACTCTTATTTTTCTCCTTTATTTTCAGTTTCTACTCTTTACTTTGTTCCCCTTTGTTTTGTTCTTCTTTGCTTTGTTCTTCTTTGCTTTGTTCTTCTTTGCTTTGTTCTTCTTTGTTTTGTTCTTCTTTGCTTTGTTCTTCTTTGCTTTGTTCTTCTTTGTTTTGTTCTTCTTTGCTTTGTTCTTCTTTGTTTTGTTCCTCCTCTTTTCGCTTCAGAAAGCTTTTCCTTACGCTTGCTTTCGCTTTTTCTTCATGCCTGGCTCTCAATTTCCGTCGATGTACATGTTTTAAGTACGTTTTCAGCATATAGACGCCCATGCCTGATATTCACATCAAAAATACGAGAATTTATTACAATAACTCTCTTCAGCCTGCTGAACTCCTTATTGAGAACGGTAAAATTACAAAAATCGGAAAGGATTTCAGGGTCTCAAGTTCGGATATGGTGATAGATGCAGGGGGAGCGCTTACCCTGCCTGCCGGAATTGATGTGCACGTCCACTTCAGGGAACCGGGCATGACCCTAAAGGAAAACTGGTATACGGGATCCTGCTCTGCAGCTGCCGGGGGCATTGCCACTGTTATTGATCAGCCAAACACCCTGCCTCCTACAACGGAAAGGCGTTCTTTTGAACAGAAGCTCAAACTTGCCCGGAAGAAGTCCATTGTTGACTTCGGGATTAACGGGGGAGTTACGGGAAACATAGAAAAGCTCAAAGAACTCTGGAGGCTGGGGGTCACGGCTTTCGGGGAGATCTTCATGGCTGAGTCTACGGGCGGGCTGAACATCAATGAAGAAACCTTTGAAGAAGCCCTGGCTGAGATCAAAAAGCTCGGAGCCCTTGCTACAATCCATGCCGAAGATGAAAAGATGCGCCTTGAACTGGAGCAGCTGTTGAAAGGGGATGTTTCTTATGATTATCATTCAAAGGTGCGCCCTAACGCCTGCGAGGCCTCGGCTGTCCAGAGCGCTCTTGAACTCATTTCCAGGCTTCAGGTCCGGGCACATTTCTGCCATCTGAGCACGCTTGAAGCTGTGGGGATGATCCGAAAAGAAAAATATCTTGCAAAAAGAGAGAACAAAAAACCTCTTTTTACCTGTGAAGTCACCCCTCATCACCTGTTTCTCTCTACAAAAGACTGGGAAAGGCTCAGGGCTTTTGGTAAAATGAACCCTCCTCTGCGGGGAAGCCACAGCATTAAAGCGCTTGTAAACGGGCTGAATGACGGGACTATCGACATGGTGGCATCAGACCACGCTCCCCACCTTGAGTCTGAAAAGGATCTCGACATCAGGGCAGCTCCTTCCGGGGTGCCGGGGGTTGAAACCCTTTTGCCTCTCATGCTTGCCGCGGTTCGGAAAAATATCCTGCCCCTTTCGCAGATGATAATGGTTACGAGCTGGAATCCTGCAAAGGCTTTCGGGCTTGACTGCCTGGGCAAAGGTAGGCTTGAGGTAGGTTTTGATGCAGACCTTGTGATTGTGGACCCGCGAAACCTTCAACCCATAAGAGCTGAAATGCTGCACAGTAAAGCCGGATGGACTCCTTTTGAAGGGATGGATGCGGTCTTTCCTGAGTATACGCTCTCCCGGGGGGAGGTAATCTGGATGGAAGAAGCCATTAATGCAAAGCCTGGGAGGGGTAACTTCCTTGAGGGCAGTGGGAAAAGGTCTGAAGAGGACGAAGAAAGCGAAGAAGAATATTTTGAAGAGGCCGGATCGGATTGAGGTCCCGGAACTCTCCTTTTTTAATCATTTTTTCAGTAAAAGTCGATTGAGTCCAGCTGCGAGTGCAGCAATTCCTGGTGCTTCTTTTCAAGGAATTTGTAGACTGCGCCGTGGGTAGCTCCGTCAAGCAGCATTTTTACGGCTGTCCGTATTATGGTGTTCTGCTCGGGGTACCCGAGTATGGATACGGTTTTTCCGTACACGGAGATCTTGACATTTATCAGGCTTTCCGCAAGCTCCCGGGTTCGCCCATTTCTGCCTATAATCCTGCCTTTTATGCGCTGGAGCTCTTTTGGGGTGCTGGCAACGTCAGAGAGGTCGATGACCTCAAGCATCAGCATGTCATCTTCAAGGATTTCTAGAGCTTTTTCGGGACTGAAACCTCTTCCTATGGCTTTGAGGGTTTCAAGAATCCGGAATTCTTTTAATGGGTCATCCTCGCAGGTAACATCTATTTTCCCGCTATCACTTTCGATTTCCAGTTGACAGGCAGTTTTCTCCTCGATAAACTTCTTTGTTTCTCCTTTCGGACCAATAATTACTCCGATTCTTTCTTTGGGAATTTTGACATACTGGGTCATGTTGTATCAGCCTGTATTTTTGAAAGTAGTTCTTCAGGTTTGTCCGTTATCCCATAGCGGCCGAAGAACCTGAGTATATTTTGCACGTCTCTGTAGAGAAACTCTCTGGCATTAGGATGTTCCAGCGTCACAGACTGCCCCATATCGATGAAAATAGGGGTCGTATCTGCCGGATCGATGAGGATATTGTATTCGCTCAGGTCGGCATGTACGAGGTTCGCTTCTTTATAGAGAAGGCGCATATATTCGACGATCTTGTCATAAACAAGTTTTGCTTCATCATTTTTCAGGGGCGTGTTTTTCAACAGGGGATAGGGTGCTTTTTCTTCTCCCATAAACTCCATGATAAGGATATTTTTCTCTGCAATAATCGGCTCAGGCACTCGCACTCCTGCGCTTTTTGCACGCTTCAGGTTTTGCAATTCCTTGCGTGTCCATGCAAAAATGATATCTCGCTTGTTATTTCGGATATTCGTGAAGCGAGGGTCTTTCATAATATAGGCATCCATTGCCTTAAAAGTGCTGCTGGCAATTCGGTATATCTTTATTGCCAGTTCCCTTTCCTCGCCTTCAGCATAGAAGACATTCGCTTCCTTTCCAGTACTGATAGCTCCCCCCATTGCCTTTATTATGCCTTTGTTAGAAAGGGTATAAAGGATTTTAAGGGTGGGTACGTCGAATACATTTTCTTCCACCTTCAGCCTGTCGGAGTCTTTCTCCCTTGCACGCGACTTATCCCTTGCGCTGTCAATGCGCTTTATTTTTTTGTCCTCGTCCATTCCCATGTTATCCTTTCAGGTACCCTTTTCTCTCGAGCCAGTCTACCTGTGGCCTTGTGTATTTCCATATTACGTCTGCCTTTTCGTTCTGGAACTCCCATGGGACAACAATTACAACATCTCCCTCTCTAATCCAGGTTTTCTTTTTCATCGAACCCGGGATTCTTCCCATACGGACGACTCCGTCCATGCAGCGGAGTCTGAGGCGGTTTGCACCAAGGAGGCTTTCCACGGTTGCCAGAATCTCGTTATTTTCCCTGCGCGGGGTGCGTACTCTTGTGACTGTTTCTTCTGTGCTGGGAGAGGCTCTTGATGTAGGTTTCTTTAAGTCTGCCAGTGTGATACCTCGTTAAATTAGTTTTCAATTATTATTGTTTTTTTTATTTTTATAGCCCTAAATATCCTATATCTCTTTTTTCGGTCTTTAAGGTTATTTGTCGTGCGACTTTCAACTTCCTGTTGTTATTTTAATGCTGCGCTTTTCGGCTTACTTTTTGTCTCTTCATACTATTATTTTTTTCTAAGTAGATTACAGGGCGACAGGTATATATATCGGATGTGTCTTTGTATGTCTCACACGCAGAACAAGCGTGCTCCGCTCTTGAATTATTAATTCCAGGGTGGAATTCGGGAACTGAAAAAACAAAATTTCATTATATGTTATGTTTGTTTTTCTTTCAAATGTATCCTGGATGAAAAGCTTTATATATTAAAACTAATGTATATGTGTTTCCCGTTCCAGCATGAATATTGTTGTGCTGGCTGGTTTTCTCATAGTCATTTTGTTTGATATTTTCCCCTGAAAAGGGAATAGTTACATTTAAATACTATGAGCGCATACATATATATTCCCGTTCTAACGTGGATCTAAACACATGTTAGATGGTTTTTCTCATGGTGATCTGGTAAAGATCCTCTCTGTTCAGGGGGCAAATCAATACCTTTAAATACTATGAGCGCATAACTATATTTTCCTGTATTATAAATGCAGCAATTACTTCTCATTTAAATGGAGCCAGGAGTTATTTCCTGTCTGACGAGGATTTGTCGGTTCGGTTAATTCTGGGTGATAGATGTTTTCTACAATATCTATCGCGAAATGAACTAACTGAATTGATGTTGTTAGTGCAAGTTTCTGCGACCAAGACCTTTAATTTTGAAGTGTGCGATACATTAATAATTCTGGTTGATCCTGCCAGAGGTTACTGCTATCGGTGTTCGCCTAAGCCATGCGAGTCATATGTTCTTCGTGAACATGGCGTACTGCTCAGTAACACGTGGATAACCTGCCCTTGGGTTCGGGATAACCCCGGGAAACTGGGGATAATACCGGATAACGCATATGTGCTGGAATGCTTTATGCGTAAAACGGATTCGTCTGCCCAAGGATGGGTCTGCGGCCTATCAGGTAGTAGTGGGTGTAATGTACCTACTAGCCGACAACGGGTACGGGTTGTGAGAGCAAGAGCCCGGAGATGGATTCTGAGACATGAATCCAGGCCCTACGGGGCGCAGCAGGCGCGAAAACTTTACAATGCGGGAAACCGTGATAAGGGGACACCGAGTGCCAGCATCATATGCTGGCTGTCCGGGTGTGTAAAATACACCTGTTAGCAAGGGCCGGGCAAGACCGGTGCCAGCCGCCGCGGTAACACCGGCGGCCCGAGTGGTGATCGTGATTATTGGGTCTAAAGGGTCCGTAGCCGGTTTGGTCAGTCCTCCGGGAAATCTGATAGCTCAACTATTAGGCTTTCGGGGGATACTGCCAGGCTTGGAACCGGGAGAGGTAAGAGGTACTACAGGGGTAGGAGTGAAATCTTGTAATCCCTGTGGGACCACCTGTGGCGAAGGCGTCTTACCAGAACGGGTTCGACGGTGAGGGACGAAAGCTGGGGGCACGAACCGGATTAGATACCCGGGTAGTCCCAGCCGTAAACGATGCTCGCTAGGTGTCAGGCATGGCGCGACCGTGTCTGGTGCCGCAGGGAAGCCGTGAAGCGAGCCACCTGGGAAGTACGGCCGCAAGGCTGAAACTTAAAGGAATTGGCGGGGGAGCACAACAACGGGTGGAGCCTGCGGTTTAATTGGACTCAACGCCGGACAACTCACCGGGGACGACAGCAATATGTAGGCCAGGCTGAAGACCTTGCCTGAATCGCTGAGAGGAGGTGCATGGCCGTCGCCAGTTCGTACTGTGAAGCATCCTGTTAAGTCAGGCAACGAGCGAGACCCGTGCCCACTGTTACCAGCATGTCCTCCGGGATGATGGGTACTCTGTGGGGACCGCCGGTGTTAAATCGGAGGAAGGTGCGGGCCACGGTAGGTCAGTATGCCCCGAATTTCCCGGGCTACACGCGGGCTACAATGAATGGGACAATGGGTCCCTACCCCGAAAGGGGTTGGTAATCTCACAAACCCATCCGTAGTTCGGATCGAGGGCTGTAACTCGCCCTCGTGAAGCTGGAATCCGTAGTAATCGCGTTTCAATATAGCGCGGTGAATACGTCCCTGCTCCTTGCACACACCGCCCGTCAAACCACCCGAGTGAGGTATGGGTGAGGGCACGGACTCAGTGCCGTGTTCGAACCTGAATTTTGCAAGGGGGGTTAAGTCGTAACAAGGTAGCCGTAGGGGAATCTGCGGCTGGATCACCTCCTAAGCCGAAAAACACTATCACCCAGATGCCGATAAACCGAACAAATCCTCAAATCAGAAATCTCAGGATTTCTCCATTAATCTTATAATCATCAAGTGCACCCGGAAAGTAGTTTTTCGGGGAAGGATGGATAGCCTGCGCGGAACCGCAGGCATATGAAGTCGTGTATAGGTGCTGTATACTGGACGCTTACTGGACCTGGTTAGGTAATTAGGAATTATGCTATCAGGTGGATGGCTCGGCTCAAGAGCTGATGAAGGACGTGCCAAGCTGCGATAAGCCCGGGGTAGGTGCATGGAGCCAATGAACCCGGGATTTCCGAATGGGACCTCTCCCTAGTGATCAGTCATGATCGGGAACGCTCCGAATTGAAACATCTCAGTAGGAGCGGGAAAAGAAATCAATTGAGATGCCGTAAGTAACGGCGAGTGAAACCGGCACAGTTCAAACCGAATCCCTTCGGGGACATGTGGTGTTGTAGGGCTGTTCAAACGTCTGGCGGCAAAATCGAACTTGCCTGGAACGGCAGACCATAGAGTGTGACAGTCACTTAGATGTACGCCAAAAGACCGGAACATGTCCCTGAGTACCGTGCGTCGGATATCGTGCGGGAATCTGGGGGGCACCAACCTCCAAAACTAAATACTCCTTGAGACCGATAGCGAAATAGTAGGGTGACCGAACGCTGAAAAGTACCCCGAGAAGGGAGGTGCAAAGTGCCTGAAACCTGATAGTGATGGAACGATACGGCATGAAAGGATCTTTGACATGAAGGAATCATTCGCGAGGATGTTGTACGAATGTCACTGCCAGTGTCGTATCTTACGTTTTGAAGAACGGGCCAGGGAGTGTATCTTGGTGGCAATGGCTAACCTTTTACTTGGGCAGCCGAAGCGAAAGCAACATGTGCGCAGCCTTTGGGCGAGGCACGACGTATACAAGTGCGTGGAGTCACCGGGGTACGACCCGAAGCCGGGTGATCTAGGCGTGGGCAGGTTGAAGCGTGGCGAAAGCTACGTGGAGGACCGCAAGCGGTGTTGATCTGCAAATCATTCGTGTGACCTGCGTCTCGTAGTGAAATGCTAATCTAACCCGGCATCCGCTGGTTCCTTCCGAAACATGTCGCAGCATGACCTGACTGGAGACCGTCGGTGGAGTAGAGCACTGATTGGCGGTTCCGGGGGGGAAACCCCTCGCCCGCTTGTCAAACTCCAAACCCACCGTCATCTGAGAAAGTCGGAGTCCGGACTGCTGGGGTAAGCTTGTAGTCCGTAAGGGAGACAACCCAGCCCGTGGTTAAGGTCCCCAAGTGTCGACTAAGTGTAAACGCTAAAGGGCGTCCCAAGCCCAAGACAGCTGGAAGGTTAGCTTAGAAGCAGCTACCCTTCAAAGAGTGCGTAACAGCTCACCAGTCGAGGTTTGGGGCCCCGAAAATTGACGGGGCTCAAGTCGACCACCGATACCACGGAGTACCGCAAGGTAATCTCGTAGGAAGGCGTTGTGTTCGGGCAGAAGCAGGGCTGTAAAGTCCTGTGGACCGTTCACAAACGAAAATCCTGGTAATAGTAGCAGCAAAGCAGGGTGAGAATCCCTGCCGCCGAAGGGGCCAGGTTTCCTCGGCAATGATCGTCAGCCGAGGGTTAGTCGGTCCTAAGACGTACCGTAATTCGAGTACGCCGAAAGGGAAACAGGTTAATATTCCTGTACCATTTAGCGTTTAGTCTGACGTCTCAGGGCAGGCCGAGCGGCGTCGTCGCGCCGTCTAAGCAGCGAATCCCGTGGAGAGCCGTAATGGCGAGAATCGGGCGAATCTGTTATGGCTAAAGTCGGCTGCACCCAGGGACCCGTGAAAAGGACAGCTAAATGTCCGTACCGAGAACTGACACAGGTGCCCCTAGCTGAAAAGGCTAAGGCGTGTCGGAGTAATTCAGTTAAGGGAATTCGGCAAATTAGCTCCGTAACTTCGGGATAAGGAGTGCCTGCTGTGTAGACAGCAGGTCGCAGTGACCAGGGGGCTCTAACTGTCTAATACCAACATAGGAGATTGCAAACCCGTAAGGGCTAGTACAATCTCTGAATCCTGCTCAGTGCAGGTACCTGAAACCCCGGTTCAACGGGAAGAAGGGCCTGTAAACAGCGGGGGTAACTATGACCCTCTTAAGGTAGCGTAGTACCTTGTCGCTTAATTGGCGACTTGCATGAATGGATCAATGAGAGCCCTACTGTCCCTAACTGGAGTCCGGTGAAGCTTACATTCTAGTGCACAGTCTAGAGACCTCTAGGGGGAAGTGAAGACCCCGTGGAGCTTTACTGCAGCCTGTCGTTGGGTTGTGGTTCTGGATGTACAGTGTAGGTAGGAGACGTCGAAGCGGGTGCGCCAGCATTCGTGGAGTCGCAATTGGGACACTACCCTTCCGGGACTACGACCCTAACTCTGAGAAGAGGACCCCGATAGGTGGGCAGTTTGCCTGGGGCGGGACGCCCTTGAAAAGATATCAAGGGCGCGCAATGGTTGACTCAAGCGGGTCGGAAACTCGCTGAAGAGTGCAAGAGCATAAGTCAGCCTGACGTTATTCAGCACAGCAGTGGATGACGAGACGAAAGTCGGCTCTAGCGAACTTTTGAGCCTCCTTGGTGGGGGCCAAAAATGACAGAAAAGTTACCCCGGGGATAATTGAGTCGTTGCCGGCAAGAGTACATATCGACCCGGCAGCTTGCTACCTCGATGTCGGTTCTTTCCATCCTGGCCGTGCAGCAGCGGCCAAGGGTGAGGTTGTTCGCCTATTAAAGGAGATCGTGAGCTGGGTTTAGACCGTCGTGAGACAGGTCGGTTACTATCTACTAGAGGTGCCAGAGGTCTGCGGGTAAGCTGCTTTTAGTACGAGAGGAACCAAGCAGCGGCGCCACTGGTGTACCGGTTGTCCGACAGGGCATCGCCGGGCAGCTACGCGCTAAGGAATAAGAGCTGAATGCATCTAAGCTCGAAATCTGACCTAAAAAGAGACCTCTTTAAGGATTCCGGTAAAAGACCGGTTTGATAGAAACGGGATGTAAGCACCAAGGCAACGAGGTGTTCAGTCCGCGTTAACTAACCATTCGTTCCTTTCACTTAATTCAGGTCCAGGCGAAATCCGGTATGCAGCACATCTATACATGACTTTTCCCATATCCTATTTATAGGTCGAGTTTGGCGGCCATAGCGGCAGGGCAACTCCTGTACCCATCCCGAACACAGCAGATAAGCCTGCCCGCGTTCCTTACTGTACTGAAGTGTGCGAGCCTTCGGGAACTCTGGATCGCTGCCAAATTCACCCTATATTACTTTCTATTTTAAAATTGCTTTTTGAATTACTCTTTCTCTAAATTACTGATTTTATCTGACATTTTTTCTATTGTTTTTCTAAGGTTTTTGTTTATAATCTTCCTTTATTGGGGATATTGCCTGTTCCATCACCTTTTTCCGGTTCATAAAAGCGTTCCTATTTGAAGCAGATGTCCTTTTTAGGAACAGAAACAGAAAAGAAATATCTCAGGTACTGTTCTTCCTAAAATCTTTTTTATTCGGCTTATACTATTTGTTTTATCTCAATATAATCCATCCATCCTTTGATGAGTACTATAAGTATAATTAGCGGGAGGAAAGAGCGTACGTAAGGTTTGAGCCATTTAGGGAATTTGAAACCTATTCCTGTGTCAGCCTCTTCTATAAAACTCCTCCAACCCCAGCCGGAGTTTCTGGTGCAGAAGAACACAAAAACGAGGGCTCCTATTGGAAGAAGATTATTGCTCAGGATGAAGTCTTCAAGGTCCAGGATCATAGTGCCTTCTCCGAGGGGTTCAAATCTACTCAAGGAGCCAAAACCAAGAGCACACGGAAGAGAGAAAATAAACATACCAACCCCGTTTCTCAGAGCAGCTTTTTTCCGTTCCCAACCCCACGTCAATCGTGAAGGCCATAATGTTTTCGAATACTGCGATAACGGTTGTCATCGCTGCAAAGGTCAGAAACATGAAAAAGAGGCTTCCCCATAACTGGCCTCCTATCATCTGGTTAAATATGTTCGGGAGGGTTACGAAAACAAGGCCGGGTCCAGATCCGGCATCCACACCGAAAGCGAAAGCAGCAGGGAAAATCACCAGCCCTGCAAGGAGCGCAATCAGAGTATCAAAAGCAATGACACCCAGGGCTTCTCCTGTAAGGGGGCGTTCTTTTCCTATGTAGCTGCCAAAAATTGCCATGCTTCCTATCCCGAGGCTCAGAGTGAAGAATGCCTGTCCCATTGCAGCGTATGCGCCTTCCCAATTAAAATTCGAAAAATCCGGTTTAAGGTAGAAACTCAGGCCTGCAGATGCCCCGGGTAAGGTCACAGCTTTGGAGACAAGTATTAAAAGCATTATGAACATGCCGGACATCATGAATTTGCTTATTCTTTCAACACCTGCTTGAAGTCCAAGGGAGCACGCGAAGAAGCCGAGAATTACCACCAGAGTCATCCAGAAGATCAGTTCTCCGGTATTTCCAAGGAACGTTCCGAAAGTGGTTCCGATTTCTTCCGGGGAAAGTCCGTTGAAAGCACCTGTAAGTTCTTTATAAAAATAGGCAAAACCCCATCCAGCTACAGTTGTGTAAAACATCATCAGGATAACATTTCCTACGATCGCAAGGTATCCGAAGATATGCCATTTACTGTTTACGGGTTCCAGGGCTCTCATGGACCCTGCGGCGATATTGAGGCGTCCGGCCCTACCAATTGCGAATTCCATTACCATGATCGGGAGACCAAGTGAGAGCAGGAATGCCAGGTAGACCAGGACGAAAGCTGTTCCTCCATATTTTCCGGTGATAAAGGGAAAGCGTCAGACGTTTCCCAGTCCGATTGCACACCCGGCTGAAATAAGTAGAAAGCCTATCCGGCTTGCGAATTGCTCCCTTTCGACATTTTTCTTTTCTGACATCTTTTTCCCTAGCTTTCTCCATTGCACCGTTCTTTCAAGTCCGTCTCTCCGATTCCAAATCTGAGGGTTCCCAGTGATGAATTTCCGTGTGTTGAGTTATTTGCTATACAGGATAGTATTCCAGCTTTTATGTTTCTCTAATCCTGTACATAATCCTGTACAGATTGAGGCTATGCCGGGTTCTTCGAAGGAATATTCTGAAAAACGATGTCACATTTGCCTATTTTTCAAAATAATCGGTTTAGCAACTTAAAAATATATCCTTTTTGTATTCTTTTTTATATTTTTGAAGTAAAACTATATGCCCCCTCGATGGATAAATTCTTTATATTATTTGCAGCCGACACTCGAGGATGCAACATTCCTCTGAATGTTAATTCTTTACAAAAATGAGAATGAAAATTTTGTAAATATTACAACATATCTTCTATTTTCAAGGATAATGATGCTGATATCGTATATATTCTTAAAACGTTTGGATTTTTTTTCCGGATTTTTTTTCCGGATATCTGATGAAATGTGTTGATACGATTCTGATAAGATCTTTCCGGCAAGATCTTCAGGATGCTGTCTTCAAAATAATTTCTTTCAAGAATACGGCAAAATGGGAACTTTTGTAAAATGAGAAGTTTGTAAAATGAGAAGTTTGTAAAATGAGAAGTTTGTAAAATAAGGATTTCGTAAATGAGGACTTTATAAAATGAAAAGGAATCAGGCAGAAGAAAGTGCCACAATGGCTTCTGCCAGATCTCCGTTTGAGTTCTTCAGGGCTTTCCTGGCTTCTTCTTCGGAGACGCCGGTCTGCTCCATTACAAGTTTGATGTCATCGGCAGGGATTTCCAGAGATTTTGGGACTTCCTTTGCATCGCCTACAATCTGATATGTTTCCGAACCCTGGACTGTCATTATAGTGACGTTTGCGTTCTCAATAACTATGTTAGAGTCGGCAGTCTTTATAACAACCTCTTCAACATCCTTAAGTTCTTTAACATCTATCCCCATCTGCTTCATCATCTGTTTCATTTTAGCCGGGTTCATTCCCCGGCCTCCCACGCCTCCCATTCCTGGAAACATAGATTCCCTTCTCCTTTGTTTTTATTTTCTTATTTGCTTCTGCAGGTTCGGGTATTTTTCATACCCTAGCGCGGTTTTACTTCTATTTAGTGGCAACCGCCACAGGTTCCGCATCCGCCGGCACTGGGGTTGCGAATAAGGAAGCCTTTTCCATTTTCATCTTCAATATAATCGATGCTGCCGTCAGTGAAGCTCCTCTCAATGTCTTTTGCCATTACCAGCTTAATTCCGTTGCTCTCCATCGTCACATCGTCTTCGCTCACTTCATCATCGAGGGCGAGCCCATACTGGACCCCGCTGCAAGCTACTCCAGCAACAAAGATTCTGAGTGCAAGGTCAGACTTACCTTCCTGTTCCAGCAGTGTTTTAAGCTCTGCAGCGGCTTTTTCTGTTACTTCAATCATTTATATACACCTCTATTTATTTTTTATAACTTTAAAATACTGAAGACCTTAATCTTCTGTAAAATGCCATCCGTTACAGCTTACAAATAACTCCTCAGCGTTATATACTCTTGCATCGAATACATATAATGCTATGTGAGGTAATATCTCTTTTTTCTGGAGAATTTTGTCAAAGAAGTCTTCAAAAGGTAGATTGGAGATTTCCATCCTTTTAAAAATCCGTTTTCTACCAATATGTAAATATATTTTCTATCTTATATATTTTTCTTCTAATATTTTTTTAACATTTCTCTTAAATGAATTCGGCATCTTCATCTATGGGCTCTTCAAGCACGCTGGCATTATAAGCATTGATCTCGAGGGAATTGCGTCTACCCTTTACTTCCCAGACAGGAATATACACAAGCTCCATGTCGAGTTCTATTTCATCAGCTTTTGGGCTAATACTCTTTTGTTCGTAAATAATTGCCTGCCCTTCCAGGTTGTTAAAGCGCATCTCACGTGTATTTTCCTTTATAATCAAATCAAGAAGAACCTTTTCAGCCAGTTTTTTATCCACATTAGGGCGTTTTATCTCGTACTCCACTGCCGGAATCCTGGTTGGCATCCCAAGACCTTCGATATCCATGTTTTCTTTTGACTTGTTCAGAGCATTGAGAAAGCCGTTCCCTTCTCCCGTAATGCTCATAACTTTTGACCTGAACTTCTTTTCTGCTTCAACACTATAGGAATACTTCCAGAAAGGCACGAATTTCAATATAGCGTCTTTTGGACTGCTGAGATAGGGTTTTGCAATGATAATTGCCTGATCTTTCGAGATCTTGGGTTCTACGGATTGTATGTTCAGGACCTCGTATGACTCGACTCTGGAAACCTCTTCATCCTCCAGTCTCTTTAAAGGTTTTCTTTCCTCAACCGACTTTGGCAGGGTTCTGGGCTCAAAAGAGATTTTTTCTATTTCTCTCGAAACATCCTGAAGAGGTACAAGTCTTCCCCCGGAGTAAAGTTCCTGTCCAAAGTCACCTTCTTTTTCTTCCTCCCAGTTTTCTCCAGCGAATTCATAGACAGTTTCTACCTGTTTCTGAGTTTCCTTTGAAGGTATTTCGGATTCTGTCCGATAAGTACTCGATTTTCTTTCCATATTTGCCAGAACCGCCCTTCCGATCTGGAGAGCCAGCTCGTCCCTATCCCAGGTGTATATTCCGAGTTCAGCTGCATAGTCATTCAGTTCTTTCGAAATTTTCTGAGTCACCACATAGATTCCGGTACAAGCTTCTACTTTTTCGGAAAAAGATTTTATCTCCTCGTAGTCGGGCTTCAGGGCGCACATGACATAAGCCTGATGCCCATTTTTCTCTACAAGGATCTCATACTGGCTGGATATTATAACATTGTATCCGGATGATTTGAAGATGTCAGCAAGGATTTCTAACAGGTCTTGATTCATGATTCTCACTTTCTTATGTCCTGTACAACTAAAATAGTTTATGTTTACACAATTGAAATATAATTATCTTAAAACTTATTATACTGTATACTTCCTTCTATGTTTAAAACCCTCCTTCCGAACATACAACTATATAAGAAATCAAGTCCTAATCAGGTATGTATGAGTGGGATCAGGCTTGGAGCAAACTCTTTTTCTACTTATGAAGAAGGTATTAAAAAAGAATGGATTATAGGGAACGGATTAGGAGGATATTCTTCATCCACAGTCATCGGGGCAGGTACAAGGACTTACCACGGATTGCTCGTAGCAGCCCCAGAAAATTCACCCGGTAGAGTTCTGTTACTTTCTTCTCTTGATGAAGAAATTTCTACCAATGAAGAGGTCTATCGCCTTGCGACCCATAAATATCCTGGCACTGTTTCTCCTGCGGGCTTCAACTACCTTTCCAAATTCATTCTAGCTCCCTTTCCAATCTGGGTTTACCAGCCCGGTGTTTTTACTGTGAAGAAAAAGGTCTTCATGGTCCATAATAACAATACGACCTGTGTAGTCTATGATATCAAATCCAGAAAAGAGGGCGCTGTACTAAGAATTTTCCCTATGGTAAACTCCAGAGATTTTCATTATACTACTCACTCAGGGTACCTTTCCTTTTATCAGGAAACTAATGATACAGGCTTAAAACTGGAAAGTTCTAATGGTTTTTCTTTCTCTTTTTCGTCCAATCTCCAGTATCATCGTGATCCTATGTGGTACTACAATTTTGAGTATGATGCTGAAAAGAAGCGTGGACTTGCCTTCCAGGAAGACAATTTTAACCCCGGTTATTTCGAAAGCAAACTCAAAATGGGAACTTCTCGCTTTTTTATTGCTGTTTCAACCGAAGATATTTCTGATTTTACCCCTGAACAGGTTGATGAACTCTATACAAGGGAAGTATATCGGCAGAACCTTCTTGCTTTCAATTCCAGACTTACCGAACCCTTTGCCCTTAAGCTTCTCAGGGCAACTGACTCTTTTATTGTGAAAAATCCCTCTACAGGCGAGAGTTCGGTGATTGCGGGATATCACTGGTTTGCGGACTGGGGTAGGGACACCATGATTTCTCTGCCAGGGCTTTTTCTAGTTACTCACCGCTTCGATGAAGCCAGGTCCACTCTCAAGAACTTTTCAAGGCACTGCCGGAGAGGGCTGGTCCCGAATGCATTTCCGGCTCTCGGGGGGGAGGCAGTATATAATACAGTGGATGCTTCTCTCTGGTTTATTCATGCCCTTGGCCGATATTTCGCATACACAAAAGATTTACTGTTTCTCTCTGAGGTCTGGGATACTGTAGAAAGTATCATAGATCATTACCGTAAGGGAACAGACTTCGGGATCGGCATGGACTCGGATTTTCTTATTCGGCAGGGGCCTCAATTGACCTGGATGGATGCTAAAATAGAAGATACTCCAGTGACTCCAAGAGCAGGTAAAGCCTGCGAAATAAATGCCCTCTGGTATAATGCTCTGAAAACTGCTTCCAGAATCGGAGGTCTACTTGGCAAAGAAACTTCTTCATACGAAGCCCTTGCGGCCGGGGTAGCATCTAGCTTTGAAGAAGTTTTCTGGAATCCGGAAGCTAACTGCCTCTATGATCTCGTGTCCGAAGATGAAGCCGGGAATCAGGTTAAGGACCCATCAATTCGCCCTAACCAGATTTTTGCAGTTGCTCTTCCATATACTTTGCTCTCCCCCGAGAAAGAAAAGGCTATTGTGGACCGGGTGGAAAAGGATCTGCTCACGCCTTTCGGGCTAAGGACACTTTCAACGGAAAATCCTTCTTATAAAGGCCGCTATCAAGGGGGGCCTGAGGAAAGGGACCTTGCCTACCACAACGGAACCGTCTGGCCCTGGCTCCTTGGAGCTTATGTTAAAGCTTACCGGAAGGTTCATAATTATTCCAAAGCAAGCCTTGAAGATATGCGTTCCCTCCTGAAGGGCTTTGACATGCATCTTGAAACCGCAGGTATAGGCACTATTTCCGAGGTATTTGACGGGGATTTCCCTTACTCTCCAGGGGGCTGTATTGCTCAGGCATGGAGTGTTGCAGAGATTTTAAGGGCATATGTTGAGGACGTTCTCGGGATCAAACCGTGAGGACAGAACATTTGGTTTTTCAGAAGTTTTTCTAAAAGAAAATATTTTCCCTAAAAAATTTTGTCCCTTTTAGGGACATGAATCTAACTTATTTTCTTTTTAATTTTACTTTTTTTCAGGCTCATTCTGGCTTTAAGGATATGTTCCTTCTCCGGATGTGACGGTTTTGTCCCATGGGATTGTATGACTTAAACCGTTCACTGTAAAGGTAAATGTCAGTGTGCCACTTTTGTATTTTACTTCATCTGAATATACCATCACTTTTCCTGCCGCATTTGTTACGGCAGAATCCAGATCGCTGCTTGCACCGCTCCAGTAGCCTGAGACTGTTGCTCCCTCAACAGGATTATCACTGCTATCCAATATGGTCACGACTGCTCTAGCAGAAACAAAAATGTTTTTCCCGGCTGTTCTGGAACTGGTTTCAACACTCACGTCAGAAATATGGATTTTGTTTTCTGAAGAGGCTTCAGTAACTTCCACAGTAGCCGTGTCAGTTCCCACAGCGTTTTCATTGTCCGTTACGGTAAGGGTAACGGTATAGGTCCCGGCAGTTGAGTAGGTGTTTTCCGGATTCATGTCTGAGCTTGTATTTCCGTCCCCGAAGTCCCATTCATATGATACGATACTCCCGTCGGAATCAGACGAAGCTGATCCATCAAATGCTAATGCGGTTCCTGTGCCTCCTGTATACGGACCCCCCGCTTCGGCTACTGGTGGGTTGTTTACAGTCTGCTGGTTTTGAATAGAGTCAAGGGCAGCTGTTGCGTTCACCAGTCCATATCCGTACTCAGGGTCCCAGCCCGAAGTTCCCAGATCTGTCGCCGTGTTTTGTATCACAGCCCTTACTTCTTCAGGTCCGTTTGCTCCTTTAGCTATCAACAATGCGGCAATACCTGATACATGTGGAGTCGCCATGGATGTACCCTGGAAGAACTGGTAACCAAAGTCCGTAGGGTCCTTAGTTGTGGTGTTGAATGTATTCTGAAGGATTCCGTCCCCGTATCCGTCCCCATTCTGGTCTACCCTGATGTCTCCTCCCGGAGCTACGACATCCAGGGCCGAACCATAATTTGAATAGTATGCGCGACTTCCATCATATCTTGTAGCCCCAACTGCGATACATTTCTCATAGGCAGCAGGATAGCTTACCTTATTTCTCATGTCATTTCCGGCAGCAGCTACAATGGTAACCCCACTATTATAAGCATTATCAAGAGCAGCTTTAAGGACAGGATCTACTTTGGGAGTCTGATATCCAAGACTCATGCTTATAATATCTGCATCATGCTCAGTTGCATAGTAAATTCCATCTGCAATTTGCGCGAGAGTCCCACTGCCGTCACTATTAAGGACTTTTACGGGCATTATTGAGCAGTCATAAGCCACCCCTGCGGCCCCTATGCCGTTATTGGTACTCTGGGCTATGGTTCCGGTAACATGGGTTCCATGCCCGTTATCGTCGTTAGGGTGAGCATCGTTATTGACAAAGTCGTAACCTGAAACAAAATAGGTGTTCGCAAGGTCCGGAGCTACAATATAAGAGCCGTAATTTTCGTACGCTACACCGGTATCAAGCACTGCAACTACGACTCCCTGTCCGGTGGAAATGTCCCATGCGGGTTCGAGGTTTATGCCACCGACTCCGTTCTTGAAATTCCACTGGTATGGGTTATAATAAGGATCATCGGGCACCGCAAATGCGTAAATGATGGCGTTGGGTACGGCATATCCAACGTTCGGATTTTTGCTGAAGATCTCTACCATCTCTTCAACTGTTTTTGTAGTCGGGATTTTCAATATCTTGAATCCCGCGTAAGGGCTGGTGTAGGTTACCTGTGTCCCGTGTCCGGCATTGATACTTTTTATCTTTTCTTCGGAGGCTCCGGGATCGAACTTTACAAGGATTTCCCCGGGTACGTACTTCTGATCCCCGGGCACGTCGACAGTCAGCTTTTCAAAGATATCGTAAGATCCGCTGTCCGCTGTATCCAGTGCATAGACTGGAATAATTGACCCTATTAGTAATCCGCATAGCATCAATAGGGGCACAATTTTACTCCTAAGCCTTAAACTCATCCTTTCACCCACAGGTTTAATGAATTGTTACTATGGATCCTTTTTTGTTCGAAAACAAAGTGCTATACTTTGTCTTCTTTCATAAACTTTTAAGCAGGATGTAATATATATCTTTGTAAATTTTATTACTTATTTTACATAATTGGGATATTATCATTCTTTGTCAGACCCGGGTATTTATTCTCGGGATGGGAGACCTCTCTTTTTATACTAGTTTGGCAATCTATCCCCCATGATTGACTTTGATACCCTGAAGTATGAAAACGGTCTGATCCTTGCCGTAGTTCAGGACCAGATTAGCAGGGAGGTGCTGATGTGCGCCTATATGAATCGGGAAGCCCTCGAAAAAACTGTCAAGACCGGAATTGCCCATTTCTGGAGCCGGAGCCGAAAGCAGCTCTGGAAGAAAGGTGAAACTTCGGGGCATATACAGAAAGTAAAGGAAATCAGAATCGACTGCGACATGGACTCTGTCCTCCTGCTCGTGGAACAGGTCGGAGGGGCTTGCCATATGGGTTACAGGTCCTGTTTCTACCGAAATCTCGAAGGAGAGGTTGTAGGAGAAAAAGTCTTTGAGCCTGAGGATGTTTACTGAACCTTAATATTGCCTCAATATTAAGTCAATCTTGCCTAATATTGCCTCAATTATGTTTATTGAACCTTAATATTCTATTTTTTTCTATTTTTCATTCCCGGATCTTTTTTAACTTTATTTTTCGTCAGTCCTGTTTTTTTAACTTCGTTCATCTAAAAAAAAGCAGCAGAAGTTTTATTATATACTTTCTGGCTCTATATCCCTTTATATGGCTGATGAGAAGCGGATATGGAGGATCGTTCCGGATACCAGCGTGATAATTGACGGGAGGCTCTCGTCCCGCGTCAAAAGTGGTGAGTTCAGGGGCGCTGAGATTATTGTTCCCGAAGCTGTGGTATCGGAGCTTGAAGCCCAGGCAAACAGGGGCAGAGAAATAGGTTTCAAAGGGCTTGAAGAGCTTTCGGAACTTCGAAAACTCTCGGACAGAGGGGAGATTCATCTTCAGTTCAGCGGGGTCCAGCCCACTCTTGAGGAAATTAAGCTTTCTAAGGAGGGACGGGTGGATGCCCTTATACGGCGCACGGCTCTTGAGGTCGGGGGGCTATTCGTTAGTGAAGACCGCGTACAGTCTCTGATAGCCAGGGCAAAAGGCCTTGAAGTTGAGTACATACCTCCCAAAGTTATGGACCCGTCAGAGTTCGGTCCCCTAAAAATAGATCATTTTTTCACTGACGATACGATGTCAGTGCACCTCAAAAATGGAGTCTACCCAATGGCCAAGAAAGGTCCCGTTGGAAATGTGCGTTATGTACGGGTCCGGGACGAACCTGCAAGTTCCCAGGAGCTTTCCAGCATCTCAAAAGAATTTATTGAAAGGGCTAGGCTTGACCCTGAATCTTTCATTGAGATGTCTTCGAGCGGGGCTACGGTCCTGCAGATCCGAAACATGCGAGTTGCAATTGCCCATCCGCCTTTCTCCGACGATATGGAGATAACTGTTGTCAGACCCACGGTTGTTGTTGACCTCGAGCATTATCGCCTGAGCGATAAGCTCAAAGAGCGTATAGTAAGTCAACGTGGAATCCTTATTGCGGGTCCTCCCGGAGCCGGTAAGTCCACTTTTGCAGCCGGAGTTGCTCGCTATCTGAATGACCACGGGCAGGTAGTCAAGACCATGGAATCTCCAAGGGACCTGCAGGTGCCTTCTGAAATCACTCAGTATTCCCCCCTCAATGGGAAGATGGAGAACACTGCTGATCTCTTGCTTCTGGTCAGGCCGGACTACACTATCTATGACGAAGTCCGGAAGACCGGCGATTTCCTGATCTTTGCGGATATGCGCCTCGCAGGAGTCGGGATGATCGGGGTCGTGCATGCAACACGGGCAGTGGATGCCATTCAGCGCCTCATCGGAAGGGTTGAACTGGGGGTGATTCCGCAGGTCGTGGATACCGTAATTTTCATCGACAAAGGAGAAGTCGCAAAGGTCCTGGTACTTGCCTTTACAGTTAAGGTCCCATATGGGATGACCGAGCAGGATCTTGCAAGACCGGTAATTACCATTGCGGATTTCGAGACTGGCAAGGTCGATTATGAGATTTACACCTACGGAGAACAGGTTGTGGTTATGCCAATCGGGTCTCCCCGGGAAAGCCGGAAACCTGCCTGGAAGCTTGCTGAAGAAGAGATAAGGAATGTCATCAGCAGGTATGCAACAGGTCCCGTTGAAGTGGAAGTGACTTCAGATGAGAGTGCAATTGTAAAGGTTTTCCATGAGGATATGAGAAAGGTTATCGGCAAAGGCGGAAACGTCATTGACAGAATCGAAAATATCCTTGGGCTACACATCGACGTCAGGGAGATCGAAGCTGAGGCTCCGGGAAGAACAAAGGGCCTGAAACGCGGGGCAGAACGCAAAACTTTCCCGGGAAGAGCAAGGGAACCTGTGGCTGAAAAAGGTATTCCTGCATCCCCGGTCCATCCCATCATCGAAAGGACCAAGAAGCACCTTATCCTTGGGGCTCCCGAGCTCGCAGGAAAGGACGTGGAGATTTTCATCGAAGACGAATATCTCTTCAGTGCAACTGTTAGCCGGCACGGGGATGTGAAGCTCAGGATGAACTCGGATCTGGCATCGGAAATTATGGAAGCTCAGGACAGCGGAGACCTTGTTGAGGTCAGACCTATCTGATCTTCTCTCTTCTTTTTATGTCCTTACTTTTATTTTTATACTTTGTTTGTTTTTATGTTCTCTTCTTTTTTCATATCTACTCTTTGTTTTTCTATGTTTTCATTTTCTGTTTTTCCAACCCACTCGAATTTTTTAGATCTAAAGGGACATTTTCCGATTAATAAAGAGTTCCGTGTTCTTTCTTTTTTCTATTTGCACGTCATAGAACTTCCTCTATTTCTTGTCTCATTGTCAAAAAATTTATATACTGTAGGGGCATGATTTCATAGTAGAAACTTTATGGGTTGTGGTTCAATTGGGTAAATCATATCAGTTAGAGTCCGAAATCAGGGACGATTTGCAGGGAAGGATCGAGGTTTTTGACCAGAGTATCAGAAGTTTTGAAAAGCGGCTGAGAGCAGTTGAGCGCCGTCTATCCCTTGAAACACCTCAAACGTTGCAGGCCGGGAAATTTTTTTCAGGCATGTCCCCGGATTCTTTTCAGGAGGGGAACCCCATAAATCTTGCTGCAGGCCCTTCAGTTTCTCCACAGGGCATTTCTGTTTCTCCTGAAGCTTCTTTTCCTCTGTCGGGGAATTTTCTGCTTACAGACTCCGTTTCCTCACTGACCGAAGAGGATATTTCATCTTTTGCCTTCAGTGCCGTGCTCCCTTCTTCCGGAGCCTCAAACGTTTCCTCGGTTTTTCTTGACAGTTCCTCGGAAGTTTCCGGGATTAGTTACCGGGTAAAGGATCTGAGTGCTCTTTTTACCAGTCTTTCAGAAAGTCTCCATTCTCTGCAGGTTGCTATCTCCGAACTCTCCGATTTTGTGCATAAAAGCCTTGAGCCAGAGGTGGAAAAACTGGAGGATGGAGTCCAGGATATTCAATTCAGGGAAAGTGTATCCGAAGAACATATGCGAAAATTCGAGTCCCGGATTGAAGCCATTGAAAACCGGGATAGGTTTACCCTGGGCTCGATAAAAGTCCCGGTAGAAATCTCAGGAATCGCCGGGTCTTCCGTCCTTTTCCTAACAGGGCTGCTGATCTGGTCTGGACGTTGGGATATAATAAGGTCTCCCTACTTCTCAATCGGACTCGCAGTAATTCTGGCCGGAGCTGTACTTCTGAAATTTTACACGGTTAACCAGAAGCAAAAATCGTTAACTAACTGATAATTGGAATGCAAACTGATGATTGGAATGAGAAGGAAGCAATAAATGGGCGTGTAACGATATAAGTATTGGAAATAAGTTAGCAACAATTACTCGCTCATCGATAAAGTAATTATCATGGGAATTAAGGTTTTTTTATTCTGTCTTACGAGGCTTAATACCTCGTCATCTTTAGAAAATATTCCTCGCTAAAATCTCTATCTCCTGTTCTCATTACTTTTACTGCAAAGTAACCTTCGGATTTTCCGGCAGGCAACTCAGGATTTAGAACCTTTATTATGACATTTCCATCAGGGTTCGTGATGCCTGAATACGCTTTCTTTCTGTCCGGGCTCCAGACGATTACGTTTGCTTCTCCAACCCCTCGGTTTTCCCTGTCAAACACACTTATTTGCAGGCTAAAGTCAGACTCTTCTCCTCCCGAGGAGAGTGAAAGTGTGCTTATATTTGTTGTTACATACATGGGCTCATCAGGGGCAGGAGCAGCTGCAAGGGCTGAGAGAATCGCATAAAACCCGACAAAACCAACGATCGAAAGAACTACAATTCTAATTGGAAGCCCTACAGTCCCTGCTTCACTTTCTTTCAAGTTTTCAGGCAGCATATGTGGCTTCTCTCCAGCTCTGCATTATCGAGTTTTGATAATCATAATTACATCTTTTTTCTCGTAGTCATAGAAGCCGTCTGCAATGATTTTCAAGTCCATCATCCCGTCGTTCTGGTTCGGGTCAAGTCGGACTCGTGCATTTGCTGGCGTAGTCAGCACCGTGACTCCGTTGATGTCTGTTGTGTTTGAGGCTACCCCGCCGAGGCCGCTGAGGACAACATTTGCATCTCGAACCGGGTTCCCGTCGTTATCTGTTACCTTTATTACCGCTGATACGGCAAATGGGTTTTCCGCAACGGCAGCACTTACTATTATTGAGTTCCCCGGCTGGATGCTTCCTCCACCGAGTGCTGTTCCTTCAACAAAGACTGACATTTCCTTCGTAGGAGTCGGTATTATTGTAATAAGCGCCGCAAGGGCCACCATCCCGACAACGAGCATCACAACGATATTTATCGGCAATTCCATTGCTTTCTCATCATTTCTGAATAACTGAAATCCCTTCATGTTTTACCCCCCCCGTTTTAACAAGGTAAGTCCACCTCGTTACTATCAAACATTCTATGAATATTCAATCATTCTATTTATAACTTCTCAATATTTTGTCCAATCAGGTCATTAATCGTCAAGATGTTGTATAATTCTCAAAAAAATCTATATCTTTATATACTACTTTTTACTATACGCTTCTTACTATCGTATGACCAGCCTTACTAACTGCGAAGAAGGGGAAACAGGTTTTTGACTCAAGAATGTTCTGATGAGCCAAGTGAATCGGACCATAGACGAAATTTTTTGTGTCTTTTCGGACTGCATGACTGGAAACGAAAAAGCGGAGCGCTCTGTTGTATGCCAACAGTACTCGAAAAACGTTACGAATGTGTACGCTGTGGCAAGTACAAGGTGATTTTTGAGCAGGAGAAAAGGCCCTGTAATCTTTCTGCGGATCGATACTGACCTGAAATTTCTATATTTATATTTTCAGGTGTATTTTCTCATTTTTTCCTTTTCTCATTTTTTTCCTACGTTTTACAAAATCTTTGTTCGTAAGCTTAATCTATCTTAACTTTGTTTGTTAGGACTATGAAAAGAATCGTAATTATCGATTACGGGCTTGGAAATCTAAGAAGTGTTCAAAAAGGGCTTGAACACGTTGGGGCAAGTCCCGCAATCTCAGGGAACCCCGAGGAGATCCTTGCAGCCGATGGGATTATTCTCCCTGGGGTCGGTGCTTTTATAGATGCAATGAAGTGTCTTGTTCCTCTCAAAGGGGTTATCGCAGAATTTGCAGACTCCGGAAAACCAATGCTTGGGATCTGTTTGGGGCAGCAGGTTTTGATGAGCTCTTCCGAAGAAGGTGGGCTGACCGAAGGGCTTGACCTCATTCAGGGCAGAGTGCTCCGCTTCCCGAAGTCCGAACTGAAAGTGCCTCACATAGGCTGGAACAATATCAGGATCAAACAGGATCATCCTCTGTTTAAAGGCATTCCTGACGGTTCTTTCGTATACTTCGTACACTCGTATTATGTGGACACAGCTGCGGAAAATACCCTTGCTTCGTGCGGATACGGTCTGGATTTTTCAGCTTCTGTCGTAAACTCAAAAGGCAATGTTATGGGTACTCAGTTCCACCCTGAGAAAAGTGGAGCTACCGGGCTTAAGATTCTGAAAAACTTCGTTGAAATGTGTTGAAATATATTGAAAATATGTGCCTTACAGGCACTTCGGCTTTGCAGCCAAACCTTTATTTCTCGTTTTTTCGGCACTTAAGCTTAAAATCCGGGATATTTTACATCAAAATAGAGATTAATGCTTGAATTCCAAAATTATCTGCCCTGCACCTTTCAAAGCAGTGACAGATGTCTGCGAGAGGATGGTTACAATGGATATAGAAGGCTATGCAAAACGGGCTCTCAGGAAGGACCCTTCAAATGAAGACGGGCTTGAGGCACAGCTTGCTTCAAGAATTCTTGAAATCAAGAACATAAACCCAGAAAGGGCCCATGAGATTGCAGCTGCAGTTATTTGTGAAGCAAAAGCAACTCTTCACACGGAAGGGGATGTATTAAGTCCCACTCTCTCAGGGGTTTCCATGGGAGAGTTCGGAGTAGGTTCGAGGGGCACAGGGGACTTTTACGTTCATTCCAAGCTGGGGGAGGTCATAGGCCAGACCGGGGCAGTAGTTGACAGCGCCCAGCTTGACGACTCAGGGGTTGTAAAAATAGGGGACGAATACCTGGTTGTTACGATTGATGGCATTCACTCCCGCCTGAGTGATTTTCCCTTCCTTTCGGGTTTCCATGTAGCAAGGGCAGCCCTGCGTGATGTGTATTCAATGGGCTCCCGCCCTCTTGCCATGCTTTCAGACATCCATATCGCAGACGATGGAGATGTGGCAAAGATCTTCGACCACATTGCAGGAATCACCACAGTTTCAGAGCTAACCGGAATCCCCCTTATTACCGGAAGCACTCTCCGGATAGGCGGGGACATGGTCATAGGTGAAAGGATGACAGGAGGCGTGGGAGCTGTTGGCATTACGTCTTCTCTTACTTCACGCAACCAGACCAGACCAGGAGACCTTATCCTTATGACAGAAGGTGCAGGCGGAGGTACGATTTCCACAACTGCACTCTATTATGGGATGCATGACGTGGTGGAGGAGACCATTAACATCCGTTTTCTGGAAGCCTGCGAAGCTCTCCTTCAGTCCGGCCTGTACAAAAAAGTCCACTCCATGACCGATGTCACCAACGGTGGAATCCGCGGGGATGCCCGGGAAATCTCAAAGACTGCAAAAGTAAAAATGGTCTTTGAAGAAGAAAGAATAAGAGCCCTTGTTAACCCAAAGGTGCTTTCCATGCTTGAGACCCTCAAAATCGATTATCTCGGCGTATCTCTTGATGCTTTGCTGGTTATTGCCCCTCCTGAACATGTCGAAGAAATTCTTGAAACAGTTCGGGCTGCCGGGGTTGAGATTGATATCATAGGGCGTGTGGAAGACGGAATCGGGGCTGAAATTATTGTCAACGGCGAGACCAGGGACTTTGCGCCCAGGTTCAGAGAATCTGCTTATACTCCTGTCAAAAAGGTTCATGGGGAAGAGAACCCGCGTGATTTCGAAGAGATGAGGGATGCAATTGACAGGGCAGCCGAAGAAGCCATCAGTAAAAAGCAGAGGGTTCTTGAAAAAATAAAAGCCAGAAAGGAATTTTAAAACCGGTAAGAGATCCGGAAAAATAACTCTGGAAAAATAACTCTGGAAAAATAACTCTGGAAAAATAACTCTGGAAAAATAACTCTGGAAAAATAACTCTGGAAAAATAACTCTGGAAAAATAACTCTGGAAAAATAACTCTGGAAAAATAACTCTGGAAAAATAACTCTGGAAAAATAACTCTGGAAAAATAACTCTGGAAAAATAACTCTGGAAAAAGAAAAAGCAGAAAGAAAGTGTTATATTTTTCTTTTTACCAGCAACACTTCCATCTCTTTTCCTATAATTTCGACTTCTTCCTCAGCTTCTATTTCTTCTTCGGACCTGGCTTTCCAGTACTCTCCCTTATAGCGGACAAAACCCGGGTTTTTCGGGCCTATAGGGTCTATTGTCCGGGCAATATCTCCGATAATGGCTCCGATAACTGGCTTTTTCTTCCTCGTTTCGGCGACTTTATATATTGCAAAGACCAGAAAAATTCCGAAAACAATTGTAGGAGTAACAATTGTCAGGATCATAAGTCTTCTGAACTCCGGTGTGTAAATATTCTCACTTCCCAGCGGCACAAGGAAGATGCTTCCTATCACCAGGCAGATAATTCCGGCAAGCCCGAATATCCCGAACCCGGGGGAATTAAGTTCCAGGAGAAGGAGCCCTATTCCGACGATTATCAGGAAAAATGCTGCTATGTTAATGTCAAAGCCGGTGCCTATTAGCCCGAGCACAATTGCAATAACTCCGAAAAGTTCGGCTCCGGCTCCGGGGTTTGAAATCCCGAAGATGATCCCGTAAAGCCCTATTGTCAGAAGAAGGGAGGATAGAATTGGGTTTGAAATGAGTGTCAGGAAAGAAAGGGGAAGAGGAGGTTTGTAGATCTCTATTGTTGCATTTGCGGTATGCAATTCTTTACCTTTTACAATTTCCCCATCAACCTGGTTCAGCAAATTCGGAATGGAAACGGCTATGTATTCAATTACTCCTTCTCCCAGGGCTTCTTCGGCGTTCAGGTTTCGGTTCTTGGTAATTACTTCTTCTGCAAAAGTTTCATTTCTCCCGTGTTTTCTTGCCGTTTCAGTCGAGAATTTAACGAGAGCATTTATTGTTTTCTCATCCTCTACAGGTATTGTACCTTCAGCGGACACCTTCACCGGCTGGGCCGACCCTATTACTGTAAAGGGAGCCATTGCGGCAATATCGGTTCCCATAAGGATAAGGGTTCCTGCAGACCAGGCTTTTCCGCTCTCAGGCACATACCCAATCACAGGCATGGTCGTGTTCTCTATTGCCTTTATGATTATTTGAGTCTCTTCCAGCCCTCCTCCGGGGGTGTCCAGGGTAATTACGAGAGCTTCATAGTTCCCGCTCTCCGCGCTTTGTATCGCGTCAGCTATCAAATTATCGGAAGCCGGGGTAATAGCTCCGCTTATTTCAAGCACAAGCACTCTATCTTCGGCTGCTGCCCCCGCTGGAGGTGCAAGAAAAGCCGTGAGGGTCATGCAGATACAAAAAATAAAGAGAGAGCGGGAAACCCATTTCATTTGCATAATTAATGATCCTTTCTTGCCTTTACATTCTTTTCGGCTCTTTATCTGGCTTTAATCTTCCTTTCCGGATAGGGGTTGAGCCTTCCCGGACACTGCCTGAGAAAGGGCTGCTATGTTTCCGATTTCAAGAGACTTTCCGGTTTCCAGGGGCTGAGATTCTGTAACCACGATAAGGTTTTTCTCCCTGGCAATCTCTGCAAATGTCTGCAGTTCTCTTAACTTGATGGCAGTCGGAAGCCCCTGGTAAAGAGTTGCAGCATCTTTCATCTTTTCAGCAGCCTGATATTCTCCTTCGGCAAGGATAATCCTGGCACGTTTTTCTCTTTCGGCTTCAGCCTGTTTTGCAATTGCCCTTTTCATGGTCTCGGGAAGGGCTACATCCCGGATAGTCACCCCGGTAACCTTGATTCCCCAGGGGTCGGTATACGCATCCAGTAGCTCCTGAATCTGCTTATTGATGTTCTCTCTTTCCGAAAGTAGCTCATCCAGTTCCATCTGGCCCAGCACATCTCTAAGTGTAGTCTGGGAAAGGGTCGAAGTTGCGAACATGTAGTTTTCAACCTGTGTAATTGCGGCCCCTGGCTCCACGACCTTATAATAGACAACGGCATCCACTTCAACTGTGACGTTGTCCCTTGTGATAACAGCCTGCTTGGGGACATCGATTGCAACAACTCTCAGGTCTATTTTCAAAGCCCTATCAACGAAAGGAATAATAAGGAAAAGTCCGGGGCCCTTTACGCCACTAAGACGACCTAGCCTGAATATAACAACTCGTTCGTACTCATTAACCATTTTTATGGATTGTGAGAATATTAATATTACAACTATTAATACAGGAAGCAATAATTCAACCATAGTAACCATATTTTGTGCCCTCCTATACATTAACTTGAAATTTGGTTTAATAATAATTGTTCTTTATTGGGAACTTTTACTAAAAAAACTTCTGTAAAATAAATAAAGTAAACAGTCATAAGTTAAAATTTTTATATTCTGTCGTCTATCTAAAATATCTATGAATATATATAAGCTCTCACTCCAGACCTTCACTCTGATTTTTCTATGGGCTGCAGTCCCTGCCTTCGACTCTCTAATTAATCAGAATGTGCCGGGAAGCGCCTCAAAAATCTGAAGTTCTGGATATCTGTAAACACTATGCAAAATAACCTGCTGACAAATACTTATATCTGGCATACAGAAGATATTGGACTGAAATACGGGAAATATGCAAACGGATACCGAGTTAGATAGGCGCTGATTTCGAGTCGTTTAAGGTCATACCGTTATAAGTAGACTGAAAGGTTAGTTAAAAACATAATCTCCTGTGAGTTTAAAGCGAACTTTTTAACCCCATAAAATCGTGAGAGTAAGAAAACGCAGGTTCGGAAGAACCACTGGTGTTGATATTAATGAGTAAGGAATGTCCAGACTGCCACGGGCGTGGCTATGAGGTTATTTCAACTGAAGTCTGCCCTTTGTGTAAGGGAAAAGGCAAGTCAAAGTCAGTTGATTTCATGAAAATTTCAGAAAAAGATATTGACAGTTTTTTGAAAAATGGTGCAGTATGTGAGAAATGCAAAGGAAAGGGGAGTATTGAAGTTACCAGACCCTGTGAAGCCTGCGAAGGGCTTGGAAAAATCTATACATGTAAAATCTGTGGAGTAAGAATTCATGATCCGCAGGAAGCAGAAGACGAGATCTGCAGTTCCTGTGCACGTTCCCAGCACGTTTACGCTCTGGATGAATCCTGCGACCTTAAAGATGTGGAAGCAGGAAAACTTTATCACGGCATAGTGAGCAGCATCGCTTCTTTCGGGGTCTTTGTGGACCTGAACCCTCACATAAGAGGGCTTATGCATTCCAGTAACGTTGGGGTCCCGCCAGAAGTAGGGGACGCCGTAATCGTCCTGGTGAAAAGTATCAAAGCCGGGGGAAAACTGGACCTTATCCCGAAGACGCTTACAAAGTACGATACCATCGAGCTTGAAAAAGAGCTACCACTTAAGAATTCCTCCGAAATAGATACCAGCATGAAGGGCAGGCTCATCCGGATAGAAGGAGAGGTAATCCAGGTTAAGCAGACAAGCGGCCCTACCATTTTCACCATCAGCGATGAAGGAGGCTTTATTCCCTGTGCGGCTTTCGAGAGTGCCGGGAAGCGGTCCTATCCCCACATTGATGTAGGGATGATCGTATCGATTACCGGAGAGGTGACCCCGAGGGATGAGCAGGTCCAGATTGAAGTCATGAGCATGAAACTTCTGACCGGAGAAAAGGAAGCTGCCGTCAAGTTCAGGGTTGAGAAGGTGATTGAGGAGAAAGCAGCGCCTGCTGATATTCCTTTCCTGGTCGAAAGTGCCGTTATGGAGAGACTCAAACCCAGAATGCTCCATGTCGCCAAGGAAATCAAAAAGGCAATATTCCATTCAACCCCTATTATCCTCAGGCACCATGCCGATGCTGACGGGATCACTTCAGCAATTGCTATCGAAAGGGCAATCCTTCCCTTGATTACGGAAATAGGCGGGGCAGATGCGGAATACTATTTCTACAAACGGGCTCCTTCCAAAGCTCCTTTTTATGAGCTTGCGGACGTTACAAGGGATATTTCCTTTGCACTTGAGGATTATGCCAGGCACGGGCAGAAGATGCCTCTCGTGATCCTGGTGGACAATGGCTCAACCGAAGAAGATGTACCCTCAATGCGGCAGGCAAGGGTCTATGGCATCGATATGCTTGTCGTTGACCACCATCACCCTGACGACATCGTTGACCAGTACCTTATAGGGCATGCAAACCCTGCTCACGTAGGAGGCGACTTCGGGGTTACTGCAGGTATGCTCTGCGCGGAAATCGCCCGGATGATCAATCCCGGTATCAGCGATACCATAAAGCACCTCCCGGCTGTTTCGGCAGTAGGGGACCGTTCTGAGGCGCCTGAGGCCGGAAGGTATATCTCGCTCGTCTCGGACCGTTATACCCTTGAGGAATTAAAAGATATGGCCCTTGCTCTTGATTATGAACAGTTCTGGCTTAAATTCAGCAGTGGAAAAGGGCTTATTGACGATATCCTGGACCTGGGAGACCATAAAGTCCATAATAATCTGGTCTCTCTGCTTTGCGAACAGGCAAATACCATGATAAAGGAGCAGCTTGAGACATGCCTCTTTAATGTCAAGTCCCAGAAACTGGCAAACGGCGCTATCATGAATGTGATAGATGTCGAAAACTATGCCCAGAAGTTTACCTTCCCTCCACCGGGAAAGACCTCAGGGGAAGTGCATGATGTACTTGTTAAAAGAAATCCCGATAAGCCAGTTGTTACAATTGGCTACGGCCCGGACTTTGCTGTCATCCGCTCAAAAGGCGTATTAATGAACATCCCCCGGATTGTGAGAGAGCTCCGCGAGGAAATGAAAGGGGCCGGAGTCAGCGGCGGTGGCCACCTCGTTGTGGGCAGTATTAAATTTGTAGAAGGAATGAGGACCGAGGTGTTATCCCGGCTTGCCGAAAAGATAGCATCTACGGAAGTTGAGCATTAAACAGGCTTTCATAAAGCCTCTTTTTTCCTTCTCTCTTCCTTAATTTCTTTCCGGCTTTTACCTTCTCTTTTCTTTTAATGGAATCTAGCCGCAGGCCGGTTAAAGTTTACAGCATTATTCTTTGAGTAAAGTTTGCAGCATTATTCTTTGAGTTCAGATGCAGAATTGAAAAACCGGAAGGTCAAGAGTGTCCGAATTCATGTCTTTGGTCATATTCCAGGCCATATCCCGGATCAAATCTCCCTAACGTCCCAGGTCATGTCTAAAATCCATAGAAAAAGAGTCACCTTTCATTTAGTAAGTTCAAATTTCCCCAGTTGCATTCCCGGCGCCTCGTCTGGACGGATAAAAAAGCCATGCCTTTCGTAGAACTGGGCCTTTCCGGGAGCTGCAAATAACCAGACCCTCCCGATATTTGATTCCTGGCACTTTTTAACTAACCGTGTTAAGATCTCAGTGCCGATTCCCATGTTCTGGCGGTCTGGCATTACTATTATGTCACAAATCAGCGCGTATAGGGTGCCGTCAGAAAGCAAACGCCCGACACCTGCAATGTTCCCGTCCTGATATGCTGTTATCCAGTACCAGGTGTTCTCAAAGACCTTCTTCAGATCATTCTCGGAAATTTTCAGAATTTGCACCCAGCCCGTGCTCGAGAACAATTGGGAATACTCTTGCAAGGTGGGAGGTTTTTCTTTGTATGCTATTTCGGAAGGAATCATGTCTTTCATCCATTACCCCATTACTCTTAACACTGTTTTATCCCGTGAATTTTCGATGCCCAGAGCTCATTCATTCTGGACCTTTTAAAAGAGGTAAATTTTGGGAAAGCTTTCTTCTGGAAAAACTTTCCGCATAAATTAAATTGTTTCTGCTTTCGGTCTTTGTTTTATCTATCAGTCCACGCGCACGATTCTTACCAGGGACTGGATTGGGACATTGGCAATTGTATCTGCGCCTTTTTTGTCCACGAGAACAGCTACAACTCTGGGTTTTGCGCCCATTTCCCGTAGCTGCTCAATTACTTCCATTGTAGTGGAACCGGTTGTAATAACGTCGTCCACGATTACACAGTTCTTGCCTGCAACGCTTCCGAAGTTTCTGCTGATGGTCCCTTTCTGGCCTGGCTGGACAACGTCCTGTCCTTTCCGGGAATGATAGAGGGCAAAGTCTGCTCCGAGTTCATTTGCCATCATGCTTGCCAGGGGTATTCCGCTTGCGGCAACGCCGACTACCACATCTACCTCGGCGTTTGTCTTTTCGAGGGTCTCAAGCACCATGTCGCAGAGTGCAAGCGAGATATAGTGAAGCCTTGTAGCGCTTTTCCCTATACTGCTCCAGTTTACGGATATGTCTTTCGGAGCGGGGACTGCTACTTCTTTTTTTGAGCGGGTTAAAAGCCATGTAACCGTTTCTCTTGAGACGTTAAGTTCGTCGGCAATCTGGCCGGTGACAAGTCCATTGTTCTGCAGTTCCACAGCTTTCTGAATCAGATCTTCTATATTCTTCATGCCTCCATTCCCACCTGAAATTTTTTTGTCTGGCGGTATTTCCGGCCGATTTTGCAGTTCTTCTCACGAATACTGCCTGGAATTACTGCCTGAAAAATTTTAATTCAAGGTTATCTTTTCTCAGTTAAAGACATTATTACACTATCAAGCGTTATATCTTTTTCTTCAGCTTTCCTGATGACTCTTGCTTTTAAGTCTTTTTTTTCTCTTTTTTTTCAGAGGCGAACCGCAAATCGGGCATTCGTCCCCTTTCTCAAAGGTCTTTTTACAGCCAATACACTGTTTTTGCCAGATAAGTACGTCCTTTATCTTTTTCTGGGCAATCGGTTTAACCTGAATTCCCAGCTGTACGGCAACATTCTGGACTGCATAATCATCCGTGAGCAATATTGCCGTCTCCCTGTGCTCAAACGCTTTTGCAAGAATTTCCAGGTCTGTTTTTGAAAGCTCTTCCGAGTCCCGGGTCTGTTCAGCTTTTTCTCGAACCTGTTTTACCATTTCCGGTTCTGGCCATTCTACCCTCAGCCCTCCCTCTTTTGCAAGGTCAAAACGGAGCACGGCGTCCCTGCTTTTTAACTCTTCCACAACCGAAGGGACGGTAATAAGCAGCGAACTGTCCACGTTGCAGTTTCCCATTATAAAGACTGCCGAATCTGCTATGTAAGAGGTCATTTTCCTTCTCTTCTCTCTTTTGGTATAATAATCCATTGTTGCCCGAGTTTCGCTTCGGGAGCACGAGGTCTGTTTCACTCGCTTCGCTCGCTCAAGCAGACTAAATTATGGATTTTAGCAGTGAGTTTCATTCAAAGGACTACACTATATGGGTACTTAATTCTACTTAAGAAGGGCTTGCGATGATTTATTCAATCTATCTTATAGTCCAGCGCGAACCTTTTCTTTTAATTTGTGCATGGCTTTCCACGGTGGCGGAGGCTCGCGTGGTCAGGTTTGAGAGTTATTTTCGGAACTAAAACAGATTGGTTAGATCCTCTGAAAAATCGGTTGTAAGGGCATTTATTAAGGAAAAAGGAAGAAATAAAATAGTTCTCAAATATGACACGGCAAACAATTGTGTTTGTTATGTCATATCTGATCAAGACTCGCCCCATAAAGACTTGCTCTATAATTAGGGGCTTGGGGCATGGAGGAATTTCTGTCTGAATTAAATCTGAGGATTTTGAGTTAATTAGGGCAGATTTCTCGGAGTCCGGCTGCCAGGTCAGGGAGGAGGCCGATTGGGATGCCCATTGTCATTTCTTCATCTGAAATCTCGGTGTATGCCCTGCTGCCACTGCAGCCTACTGTAACTCCTATTTCGCCTTGTTTAGCCTGCACCACACCGTCGGAACAGAGGCTCTGTTTGCCTGCGAAACTTACTTCAAGCCTGCCTCCGGTTTTGTACATGTAAGCCTGGGTGAGCAGCATTATCTGCTTAGGGTTGCATATGACCACTACAACATCCGGCATGAATGTAGTCTTCTCAAGGGGGGAATACAGGACAGCCTCTGTAGTATCTGGAGCCAGGGTCGGCACCATATCAATAGTGAGCTTTGCAGCTTCCTGGGTTCTGAACTGCTTTAAGCCTTTATAATAAAATTCTCCGCTTGCGACTTTCGGAGGCAGTGCTCCAAGGCCCATAACACCTGCTCCGCCTTTGCACATCTGGTCCTCTCCCAGAGCGTATAATTCCTCTCCGCTTCTTCTTACCCGATCCATGAACTGGCAGTGTCTCATAGCTTCATCCGCTTTCTTAATCCCTTCAGGAATTTCTTCTCCTTTTGGAACCAGTTTTACTGCAACCGGGGAAGTTTCGAGTTTAAGGCATTCGACCATTTCCTGTCCGATGTCGTTGATTTCTTTTAAGTCCATCTTTATCACTCCAGGTATGAGTTTTCATTAAGTTTGATTGAAGGAAGTAAATTGAAGGAAACTAATGTTGCTTAAGGGAAGCAAACTAAGGGAGGCAAATTGAAGGAAGTAAAAAGATCTGATCTCTCTTTTATATATGTTTGTTTGTTAAGTTTTGACTAAATTATACACAACCCAATTTGATATAAATATTCTCGAGTTCGGATCATTAAAGGGATTTTCTTGCAGTACTCTTTATTTTTTGGAAAGTTTCGTTTTTTCAACATCCTGCCTCAAACAAAAAAAGTGAATTAAGAAGTATTAGAAAATATTCACTCAAGTTTGTCAAAAATAATCTCCATTTTTCCCATTTCCCTTGCAAGATTTTTCGAAATCATGCCGTTTTCGAGCCAGCAGGCATTCATTACTGCAGCCGGGACGAGGCAGGTTGGAGTGAGAGGAGCTTCAGCCATTTTCTGGGCAAGCATAGTTTCAGGGCCGCCCATAAGGTCTTTCATGCCCATATCGAAGTGCGTGCCCCATTTCCTGAGTTTTTCGCAGGTGGTTTTTATATGTACGTTCGTGTTTTTGCCTTCTTTTGTGGCAATAATTTTTGTTGTGTGTCCACATACGGTATTGAGTGAAAGTTCCGTAACCATTGTTTATTTCTCCTGTAATCTGGATGCTCGTCCGGAATTTGAGGGCTTTCAATGTACTGTTGGAGATGAGATTCTCATTTTGTCTTTATCTTGACCTGTTCTCATCTTTCATTTTTATTAAATTCTGCATATATATTTTTCTATACTCTGCTTATTGTATCCTTTTTTTTGCGGGGACTTTCCATTCTTCAGATGCTTCTTTTTCAATCACGGCTTCCTTTATTCAGGGGGTGTCCCGAAGTAAAGGATTTTCTGGCGGCATGATCGCAAAGTTCTTATACATCTCTATTCGTATTGCTAAGTCCATAGCAAATATGCTAATTAGGGTACTCCTGTTAATACATTAATATATTAGCAGAGCAATTAAGCTACTGATAGGTATACTTATGCCCTGAAAAGGATCACCAGATCAGGATCACCAGGATTACAGGATATTTACTCTCCGGACCATTTAAGGTTCCTTCAAAACCAGCTTAAGTAGCACTAAAAGTAACGTTAAATCCAAATCTTGGCTTAAATTTCAATACAATAATGAGGTTTTAATAATGAGATGGCAAGGCAGCTCCAGAAGAAAAGCTACCGGCGGGAAAGTCATTGCTGCCCGCGGAAAGCGCAAGTTTGAAATGGGCCGCGAATCTGCGGACACCCGTATCAGCGAAGTAAAAAGAAAGAACGTTCATACTATGGGTGGCAACAGAAAAATAAGGCTTCTCCAGTCCGACATTGCAAACGTGACCAATCCTAAGGACGGAAAGACCGTTACCGCACCCATTGAGACCGTGATTGATAACACTGCAAACAAACACTATGTCAGGCGTAACATTTTGACAAAAGGTTCCGTTATAAGAACTTCCATGGGCACTGCCAGAGTTACAAGCAGACCCGGACAGGACGGAGTTGTAAACGCTGTATTAATTGAGTAATTGAAGAGAGCCCTGACCCCCGTATCAGGGGTTCTGTGCCAATTTTCCCTAAACTTTGTGCCGGTGATCAGCATGGACGAAATGATTCGACATATACTGGAAATTCTTGAGAATGATGCCCGAGCAAGTCCGGAAGAAATTGCAGCCCTGACAGGAATGTCTGCACAGGAAATTTCCCAGACTATCGCAAAGCTTGAAGAGACAGGAGTTATCCGGCACTACAAGACCATAGTTGATTGGGACCTGATCGGGGAAAACTACGTTTACGCCGTAATTGAGCTGAAGGTCACTCTCGAGCGTAACCAGGGCTATCAGGCAATTGCAGAAAGGATCTATAAGTTCCCGGAAGTCAGGTCTGTCAGGCTTCTGTCCGGGGACTACGACATCTCTCTTACCGTCAGGGGGAAGTCGATGAAGGATGTGGCTTTTTTTGTGGCAGAAAAAATCGCCACCCTTGATCAGGTTCAGAGCACGTCCACGCATTTCGTGCTGAAAACCTATAAAGAAGACGGGGTAATTCTCCACGAACCGGAGTCAATTAAGAGGCTCCCGGTCTCGTTTTAATATGGAAACGTTTAAGGTCTGATCCACCTTATCCCGTTTTACATCTATCCAACTCATATAGTTTTTTATAGGGGTGTTTGCTTGAGACCTCCATGCGATCCTTCAAAATTCGTTGCGGAAGCTGTAAAGAGTATCCCTCCATCAGGAATACGCCGTTTTTTTGATCTGGTTTCCGGACTTGAGGATATAATCTCTCTTGGTGTAGGAGAGCCTGATTTCATTACTCCCTGGCATATCCGTGAGATGTGTATCCACTCTCTCGAAAAAGGGCAGACTTCATATACCTCAAATTACGGACTTCCGGAACTCAGAGACGAACTTGCAAGAACCTATTACAAACGCTACGGTCTGGACTATGACCCGGCATCCGAAATCCTGGTTACCACGGGAGTAAGCGAAGCTCTTGATATAGCAGTTAGGGCTGTGGTCAATCCCGGAGACGAGGTAATCGTGGTTCAGCCCTCCTATGTGGCATACGTCCCTTCAGTTATTCTGGCAGGAGGCAAACCTGTTATTGTTTCTACTCACAGGGAAGACGATTTCAGTCTTACTGCAGAAGCCCTGAAACCTGCAATCACCAGCAAAACGAAGGCGATCATCCTGAATTTCCCCAACAATCCTACAGGCGCAATTATGGAACAGGAGGGGATGGAGGATATCGCTGACCTTGTTGTCGAGAACGATTTATTTGTGATCTCCGACGAGGTTTATGAATGCCTGACTTACGAAGGCACCCATGTTCCGTTCTCATCTCTCGAAGGTATGAAGGACCGGACTGTCATGCTGAACGGCTTTTCCAAGGCTTATGCCATGACAGGGCTAAGACTCGGTTTTGCAATGGGTGCTCCTGATATAATCCATTCAATGATGATGATCCATCAGTACTCCATGCTCTGTGCTCCCATTACTGCCCAGGTAGGGGCAATCGAAGCCCTCCGCAATGGTAAAGAGGAAATGGAGCGGATGGTCCGGGAATATGATCGGCGCAGGCGTTTTATCGTAAGAGGCTTCAACAGCATAGGACTTGAATGCTGCAATCCCAAAGGTGCTTTTTATGCTTTCCCTTATGTGGGAGGTACAGGCCTTTCATCTTCTGATTTTGCAGAGAGTCTTCTGGAAGTAAAGAGGGTTGTTACAATTCCCGGAGATGTGTTTGGAGAAGCAGGTGAAGGTTTCCTGCGGTGCGCTTATGCGGCGTCTCTGGATGACATCAGAAAAGCAATCGAGAGAATGGGAGATTTTGTAGAAGGATTAAAACAGTGAATTCGGCCGAATCTTTATTCGGTCTATTTTTTCTGGTAGTCAATTGTGATGGGTTGAAATATAACGCTGAAAGAGGCGCTGAATACAAAAATCCGTCTGCGAAAGAATGTGGGATCACCGATCCAAAGTGGACACTGTGAAATGTTCTAACATTTAAGTTTTTTCACACCAATCATATCTCATTGGATGATCTATTCGTTCTAAAACAAAATGAAGTGTTATAAAGCTTTAAATTTACTTTTTCGTATTATTTCAAGCCTTTTTAATGAAGTATTTTAATCCGTTCCTTTTTTTCAGTTGTTTTTCTGATTACGTACATTTTCGGGTCAAAATCATCTAATACTGGCCATCAATTCTTTATAAAACAAAATAAAGTGTTATAAAGCTTTAAATTTCTTTTTTCGTGTCATTTAACATCTTTTGCTATAAGTATCTTAATATATTCCATCGTTTTTTTATCATGTGCATTCCCGGATCAAAAATAAGCCTCATAAAAGGAATAAAGTGAAATTGTAATTCAATCTTGAAGGCAATAGAATCCTTTTCTGTTGTTTTAATGTTGTTGACTTTTAATTCCTGCAGGACTGCAGTTTCTACAACATATGACCGGACCTGTTGTGAGGTGAAGCCTGTTGAGAATATGTACCAGGGAAAACTACAATGGATACTGGAGCTCGGAATGCCTTAGAGAAGGAACATGCAGCCTGCTCTATGTCGAGGACGACTTCTACTGTCTGCAGAGAAGAGGCCGGGACCAGACCTGTCCTTACCCAGGTTTAGTTAAAATCCTTTGTTTGACACCTCACAGACGTTTTAAGTTTGAACTGATCGTTGAAGAGCACATAATATTCACTCAATCGTACGAAAATACATCTCCCTTTAAAATCGGAAGGTTTAAAGAAATATTGTATTTTCATTGCCAGCGAGAATTGGATTTAATATCTCTTATCTTTGGAAATTATGGTTGAATGGATACTATGGAGGAATTCTATAACGAGGTTTAAATCAAGTATTGGGATGATCTCTAATGAAAACTTTAAAAAATTATTTTACCGTATTTACTCTTGCATTTTTTTGTTTTATGTTAAGTGACCCTACTGCTCTGGCATCAAACATCGTAATTGACGACGATGCTCAACCGGCGGTTTCCGGTCTTTATCTGACATCTGATTATAAGAACGACGCCGCTTGCATTCAGGCGGCGCTAGATAACTCAAAAAGCGGAGATACCATAACTATTCGCGAAGGGGACTACTATATAACACAACAAATATCTCAAAAAGATAAGAGTCTGAACATAGTAGGCGAAGGGGAAGTTACTCTTCATCTTCAAACTGCCGAAAGTCAGAGTAGTACAATTTTTTTCACCGGGTCAATGATCACAAACGAACCTCTCTCTGCTGACGCTCAAAAAGGTTCATCTCAGATTACTCTAACCGATGCTTCACAGGTTCGCCAGAATGACCTGATAAAGATTTGGAAAAATGTTCAATGGTGTCCTTTGGACTACCCGGACCAAATGACAGGAGAAATATATGCAGTACAAAGCGTGAATGAAAACGTTATCACTTTAAATCAGCCGCTTTTGAGAGACTACAAATTGAGTGAGACAGTTCAGGTTGAAGTATACAGACCCATTGAGATACATATTAAAAATATAAGAATACAAGATAGTGGTGCTACAACATCTCATCATGGTCTGGCCCTGAGGTATTGTAAAGATAGTTCTGTTACGGACTCATGGTTCAAAGACAGTGGATTGGCTGCTCTCTCCTTCTACTCCTGTTTTAACGTGGATGCTAAAAATAACGAAATATACAATTCAATTCTTCCGGGGAGCGGATATGGTATAAACGTAGCTAGTGGATCGGCTTTTGTTAACATTGAAAATAATCGCATAGAAAACTGCAGACATGCTATAACAGGCAATACGAATGAACGCAAGACTTTAAATCGAGATATCTATATTGCGAGCAATATCCTGATAGGGGCAAATACTAACGGTGCTAATGTTATCGATGCTCATCCTGTTACTATTAGCTATGTAGTAACTAAAAATAAAATATACCCGCAGCTTCCTTACTTCTTTGCGTTTCTTGACGGAGCTCAATATTCAGAGTTCACAGAGAATGAAGTTTATGGTGGATACGGGGCAGTCGCAAGAAGTGGCAGTGTAAACGACGGAACCCATGTAATAAAAGATAATATTATGAATGGAATTTCTGGATGTACTTATCAAGGAGGCGAAAATGGGATTGGCAATACGCTTACGATTATGAATAATGTTCAAAAAGGTGGGGCATATGGAGTTATTTTCCCAAACTATGAGAGTTTCAAGAATATAGAAATAAGCGGGAATATATTCAGCGATCTCTCGAAGAAGGGAATGTATCAGGAGTTCCATATAAACGGAGTAAACTTGGAGATTTCTGATAATACTTTCAAAAATATCAGAGAAGAAGGAATATATCTCGACGGAAATTCTCACACTAACGGTAATGTCGAAATACAAAATAACATCTTAATAAATGTATATCCTTCTAGACCAGGTTCAGAAATCACAATCATAAATGTTCAAAATGCTTTAGTAAGCGGAAACCAGATATTAGAAGAAGGTGCTTCAGTTAGTATAGGAGAAGTCGTTTCTGAATCAATGCCTTCCCCTGAAACTGAAGAAGTTATTTCTGAATCAGTGTCTACCCCTGAAATTGAAGAAGTCGTTTCTGAATCAGTGCCTTCATCTGAAACTGAAGAAGTTGTAACTGAAGCATTACCGGAGCCTGAAACAGAGGAAGTCGTGACTGAAGAAGAAACTGAAGAAGAAACTGAAGAAGAAACTGAAGAAGAAACTGAAGAAGAAACTGAAGAAGAAACTGAAGAAGAAACTGAAGAAGAATCAGTGTCTGAATCCTCGCCTTCGAGTTCAAACTCCTGCATAAGAATATGCAGCTTTTCAAAAACTAAAGTAATTCCTGTTCTTGAAAAGGAAAATGTAGTCGTGTCTAAATCATCGTCTTCATGTTCAAGCTCCTGCGCAAACACATGTATCCTTTCAGAAAAATCTGTGACTAAAGCAGTAGTGTCTGCATCTGAAACTGAAGATGAAACTGAAGACGAAACTGAAGAAAAATCCTCGTCTTCATGTTCAAGCTCCTGCACGAACACATGCAGCCCTTCAGAAAAATCTGTGACTAAAGCAGTAGTGTCTGCATCTGAAACTGAAGAAGCTAAAGAAGAAACTGAAGAAGAAACTGAAGATGAAACTGAAGATGAAACTGAAGATGAAACTGAAGAAGAATCCTCGTCTTCATGTTCAAGCTCCTGCACGAACACATGCAGCCTTTCAGAAAAATCTGTGACTAAAGCAGTAGTGTCTGCATCTGAAACTGAAGAAGCTGAAGATGAAACTGAAGAAAAAACTGAAGAAGAATCATCGTCTTCATGTTCAAACTCCTGCACAAACACATGCAGCCTTTCAGAAAAATCTGTGACTAAAGCAGCAGTGCCTGCGTCTGAAACTGAAGAAGCTGAAGATGAAACTGAAGAAAAAACTGAAGAAAAAACTGAAGAAAAAACTGAAGAAGAATCATCGTCTTCATGTTCAAGCTCCTGCACAAGCACATGCAGCCTTTCAGAAAAATCTTTGAGTGAATCAGTGTCTTCCCCTAAAACCGGAGAGATGACTGAAACTGAAGAGATGACTGAAACTGAAGAGATGACTGAAACTGAAGAGATGACTGAAACTGAAGAGATGACTGAAACTGAAGAGATGACTGAAACTGAAGAGATGACTGAAACCGGAGAGATGACTGAAACTGAAGAGATGACTGAAACCGGAGAGATGACTGAAACTGAAGAGATGACTGAAACCGGAGAGATGACTGAAACTGAAGACGAAGACGATGTAGACGAAAACGAAGACGAATTTGACGAAGGCGATGTAGACGAAAACGAAGAAAATGAAGACAAAGAAACTGAAGAGATGACCGAAACTAAAGATGAAGAAACTGAAGGAGAATCTTTGAGTGAATCAGTGTCTTCCCCTGAAACTGAAAAGATGACTGAAACTGAAGACAAAACCGAAGAGAAATAAATTTAACAGTCTCTAGAGTCGTTTCGTCTTCCTTGTAGACAATTTTGTAAGGAGGGACCTGAACTCGATGACTCAGGTTTTCCTCCTTAAAACGTTCGAGAGGGATTTGATAAGTTGTTCTATGTAAAGTTAAATTTACTCTTTTCAATCATGTAATAACACGGGCCTATCCTCTTCTGACTTTGCAGAATGTCTCTTGGAAGAAAAGAAGGTTGTTGCAATTCCCGGAGATGTGTTTGGAGAAGCAGGTGAAGGTTTCCTGCGGTGCGCTTGTGCGGCATCTCTGGATGACATCAGAAAAATAATCGAGAGAATGGGAGATTTTGCAGGAGGATTAAAACAGTGGATTCGGCTGACTCTTTATTTGGTCTAACTTTTATTTTCCCATTTTATTTTTTGTGATATTTTTACTTTTATTTTTACTTTTATTTTTACTATGATTTTTACTTTTATTTTTACTATGATTTTTACTTTGGTTTTTACTTTGATTTTTCTCTACTCAACTTTCCTCGTCGTCCATCCGCATGACGAGGGCGCTCACTTTATCATCCATTTTTTCGATTAGCTCGTTCATCTGGGTGTACCATTCATCGACGTTTTTCTTTACCATTTGTTTCATTTCCTGGGGTTCGATAGCTACGTATTCGTAGTAGTAACCCCCGCTGTCGATGGACCGTGTTTCCCTGTAAACAATGCCGCAGGCTATAAGATTCTGCAAGGAACGATATGCAGTGCTCCTTTCCCTGTTGAGGATCTCTCCCAATTTTTCTGCGGTCAGGGGACCATGCATAAGTAGAGCCTTGTATGCGTCGATGTCAAGGGACTTCAGCCCGAGTACACATTTTACCATGTCCTCGCATCTGAAGCTTGCTCTGATCATCTCATGGATAGAATTCGCCATAAAACCACTATTTGGTGACGGTTTGCCCTATTTCCTAAATTTATTTTGAACTTTGAGGATGCTGGCCAGCACGTTCGGAAATTATCTAAGGCGGGTTGAGGATGCTCATAAATAGAAAACTTGTACCGGTCTCAGAGTTTGCTTTTTAAAAGCGTACTCCCCAATTGTGTTAAATATCATTATGTGTTATTTAACTACCAATATTGATGAATATATTTATAAACTTATTTATCTCTTCTAAGCTCCATTATTTTCGCCCGGTAATATCCGTTAAGTATAGTTGCTAAATATTCATTATATCTTTTCTGGCTGTTTTCAAAAAATAATAACTCTAAAAGAAGTCTGGTTAGTTAATTATATATATAATTTCCTGACTCAATAGGCTTTGGAGTCTTATGAAGCCCATTATCCCCGAAGACGAACGTTCCAAAGAGCCTCTTGATACCGAGAGAATCATCTACCATCCCGATATGATAAGAGCCAATGATTGGGTTCTCAATGAGTATGAAGCTCCTTTCAGGGAAGTCTGTATTTTTGTTCCCTGCGCCAAGAGAAAGCCTTACCATAAAAGCCCGTCCCATAAAAAATTTGATCGGATAATTTTCGGGATTCTAAAGCCGGAGGATGTACACATAGTAACCTTCGGAACTTGCGGGATTGCTCCGAGGGAACTTGATACTGAGTACCCTTTCATGCATTACACTTTCATGATGGGCAAATGCAATGTGACGAAGATCAAGAGAGATTTCATCAAAATCGAAAGTGAAAGGATTGCTGCCTATCTTGAAAAGACAAGGAAAAATTACAGGCACAGGATAGCCTACTGTATCGGGGATTTCCGGACTGCAATGGAAAAAGCCCTGGAAATGGTCGATATAAAAGTGGACATCGTTCCGAGGGAATCCACAATTCAGAGGATGCTCCAGCCTGACAAACCCTTCATTTATAACAGCCTCTCGTCCAGAGAATACCTTCAGGACCTTTCCGATGCAATTACCGACGCTTTCGAGCTTCCCAGACGGGAAGTAGGCTTAAAGGAAGATCTCTCTGTTGACGATACCGACTGGTATGTCCTTTAAAATTTAGCTACCTTTTTACTTTTTATTCGGATAAAGCTTGTAGTTCCTTTCTTTCATTGTTTTTTGGCTCTGTAGAAATCCTCAGAAATGATTTCCCCATCAATTTAAACTGAATGTCATGATCTCTTTTCATCTATTTTAGTCTCTTGAAGCTGGTATAGATGGATTTCTACAAAGCCATTTCTTTCGATCCGGGATATTTACTTACTAATTACGATGTATCTGGACCTGGTTTCAGTACTGATGCTTTCTGAATTATTTACCGTTAAACTGACAGTATATCGTCCTGTTTTATTGTATATGTATACAGGATTTTGTTCTGTTGAAGTATTTCCATCGCCAAAAGCCCATTTCCATGCAGCTGGCGATCCGGTGCTTTTGTCAGTAAAGCTGACACTGAACGGTAAAGGCCCTGAAGTTGGAGATGCAGAAAAAGCAGCGACAAGGGAGTTTGAAACCGCAATATAACTGGATTTTTTTAACGTATTGCTGCCGTTTGCATTACTTGCTGTCAATGTAACAGAGTAAAGTCCTGATTTATTGTATGTGTGTACAGGATTCTGTTCTGTTGTTGAGTTACTTCCATCTCCGAAATTCCATTTCCATGACGTTGGAAATCCTGTGCTCTGATCAGTAAAAACAACAGTAAGAGGGGTACTTCCTGAAGTGGGGGATGCGGAGAAACTGGTGACAGGAGTATCTAAAACACTTGAGACAGCAATATAGCTGGATTTTGTCAACGAATTACTGCCATTTGCATTACTTGCTGTCAAAGTAACGGAATAAAGTCCTGACTTATTGTATGTGTGCACAGGATTCTGTTCTGTTGTTGAATTACTTCCGTCTCCAAAAGTCCATTTCCATGCGGCTGGTGACCCTGTGCTCTGGTCAGTAAAACGAACGGTATGTGGTGCTTTTCCTGAAGTAGAAGATGCAGAGAAGCTGGTGACGGGACCGTTTAAAACGTTTGAAACAACAATATAGCCGGATTTTGTCAACGCATTGCTGCCGTTTGCATCGCTTGCTGTCAATGTAACAGAATATTTTCCTGATTTATTGTATGTGTGTACGGGATTCTTTTCTGTTGAACCATTTCCATCCCCGAAATTCCATTTCCATGACGCTGGTGACCCTGTGCTCCGGTCAGTAAAGTGAACGGTAAGAGGCATGTTTCCTGAAGTCTGAGACGCAGAGAAACTGGTGACAGGACCATTTAAAACGTTTGAAACAACAATATAACCGTATTTTGTCAACGCATTGCTGCCGTTTGCATTGCTTGCTGTCAATGTAACAGAATATTTTCCTGATTTATTGTATGTGTGTACGGGATTCTTTTCTGTTGAACCATTTCCATCCCCGAAATTCCATTTCCATGACGCTGGTGACCCTGTGCTCTGGTCAGTAAAACTGACAGTGAGAGGCATACTTCCTGTAGTTGGAGTTGCTGAAAAGGCGGTGAAGGGGATAATATAGCCTGGATTCGACGTTACAGTACCGCTTTCGGAAACTACACTTATATAGTTTGTTTTTTGTACCTTATTACTGCCTCCTTCATTAGTCGTTGTCAAAGCGACAGTATAATTTCCTGATTTATTGTATGTGTGTACGGGATTCTTTTCCGTTGAATCACTTCCATCTCCGAAAAACCATTTCCATGACGCTGGTGATCCTGTGCTCTGGTCAGTAAAACTAACTGTAAGAGGAGCTTTTCCTGAAGTCCGGGACGCAGAGAAGCTGGTGACAGGAGTATTTAAAACGCCTGGAACAGCAATATAGCCGGCTTTAGTCAACGTATTACTGCCGTTTGCATTACTTACTGTCAATCTGACAGAATATAGTCCTGATTCATTGTATTTATGTACAGGATTTTTATCTGTGGAATTATTCCCATCTCCGAAAAACCATTTCCATGCAGTTGGTGACCCTGTGCTCTGGTCAGTAAAACTTACAGTAAGAGGCGCTTTTCCTGAAGTAAGGGACGCAGAGAATTTGGAAACAGGGACAGCTGAAACGCCTGAGACAGCAATATAACCGGTTTTAATCAACGTGTTACTGCCTTTTTCATTACTTGCTGTCAATCTAACAGAATATAGTCCTGATTTATTGAATGTGTGTACGGGATTTTTATCTGTTGAAGTATTCCCATCTCCGAAAGCCCATTTCCATGACGTTGGAGATCCTTTGGCCTGGCCTGTAAAATCAATAATAAGAGGCACTTTTCCTGAAGTCCGAGATGCAGAGAAGCTGGTGACAGGACCATTTAAATCGTTTGAAACAACAATACAGCTTGACTTTGTTAACGTATTGCTGCCTTTTTCATTACTTACTGTTAATGTAACAGAGTATGATCCTGCTTTGCTGTACCTGTGTACAGGTTTCTCCGCTGTTGAATGCGTGCCGTCTCCGAAATTCCACTTCCTTGAGGTCGGAGAACCTGTACTCTGGTCAGTAAAACTTACGGTAAGAGGCGCTTCTCCTGAAGCTGGAGATGCAGAAAATGAAGCAACAGGGGTTTCATACCCGTTTGAAACAGTAATATAGCTGTATTTTGTTACCGCACTCCTGTCCCCTGTTTCGTTTAATGTCAACGTAACAGAATACTTTCCTGATTTTCTATATACATGTACGGGATTCTTTTCCGTTGAATAAGTTCCATCTCCAAAAGTCCAGTTCCATGACGCTGGCGATCCTGTGCTCTGGTCGGTAAAACTAACACTGAGAGGCGTTTTTCCGGAAGTTGTGGCTGCGGAAAATACTGGGTGTGCCAGAACGGTTACTGTGGCAAATTTCGAATCAGTACCGTTTTTATTGTTTACTGTAAGCGTTACTTTGTAATTCCCTGCTGTGGAGTAAGTATGCGCTGGATTTTGATCTGTGGAATTAGTTCCGTCTCCAAAGTCCCAGTTCCATCTCTCCACATTCTTCGAGAAATCCGTAAACTGGACAGAAAGAGGAGCATAACCGGATGTGAGACTGCTGCTAAAGTTTGCAACAGGAAGTACCGGTTGTGCCGGGAGAGGACTTATAAACTGACCGAAAGCAACAGGACTGAAACCTGTTTTTACCGTCGCTGTAACCTTGTTTGTGGTCGTGTCAATTATAGAGACAGTATTTCCGGGGTCATCGCTGTTGCCACAGTTCGCTACATATACCTTTGTTCCGTCCGGTGTGACTGCAATTCCGTATGGATTTTTTCCGACTTTCACAGCAGCTATATCAGTTTTTGTTGCGGTGTCAATTACGGAGACATTGTTACTGCGTTCATTTGCCACATATGCTTTTGTTCCGTCCGGTGTGACTGCAACTCCCATAGGCCATTTTCCTGCAGGCACTGTGGCTGTAACAGTATTTGAACCCGTGTCAATTATAGAAATAGTGTTACTTTCACAATTCGTCACATATAGTTTTGTTCCCGCCCGGTTTATTGTAACTCCACAGGGGCCGAGTCCGGTTTTCGCAGTAGCTATGACTTTGTTTGTGGCTGTGTCAATTACAGAAACAGTGTTGCTGTAACGGTTCGTTACATATACTCTTGTTCCATCCGGTGTAACTACAACCCCTAAAGGGTTAATTCCTGCAGATATCGTGGCTGTAACCGTATTTGTAGATGTGTCAATTACAGAAACACCGTTGATATCACGATCCGCCACATATAGTTTTTTTCCGTCCGGCGTTACCGCAATTCCGCATGGACTGTATTTATCTCCTACATCCACGGTGGCTGTAACCTCGTTTATGGCTGTGTCAATTACAGAGACAGTACCACGGTAGCCGTAGTTAGAGTTAGTCACATATACCCTTGTTCCATCCGGGCTTGCTACAACTCCCAGAGGACCGATTCCTACCGGCACCGTGGCTGTAAGGTTGTTGCTTCCCGTGTTTATTACAGAAACAGTGTTGCTGTTAAGGTTCGTAATAAATGCATATGAAGGTGCGGGAGAACCCTTTGGTATAACATTTACCGTAGCGAGCTTTGAATCCGTGCCGTTTGGATTGCTTACTGTCAGGTTAACAGTATAGATTCCTGCTGCAGAATAGGTATGCGTGGGATTCTGCTCTGTTGAACCAGACCCGTCTCCAAAGTCCCAGATCCATCCGGTTACATTCTCCGATAGATCCGTAAACCGCACAGGTACGGAAAGGAAAACATAATCAGATGTGATGTTGCTTCTGAAGTTCGCTAAAGGATAAACTGGTTGTACCGGGATAGAACCTATAAACTGGCCTGAAGCGTAAGGACTCTTCCCTACAAGCATGGTGGCTGTAACGGTGTTGGTCGCGGTGTCAATTACAGAGACGGTGTTGCAGAGATTGATTGTTACATATACTTTTGTTCCGTCCGGTGTGACTGCAGCTCCTGCAGGATTGGGACCTACAGGTATTGTGGCTGCAACTTCGTTTGTAGAAACATCAATTACAGAGACCGTGCTGAAATATTTATCATTATTAGTCACGTATACCTTTGTTCCGTCCGGTGTGACTGCAATTCCAAAAGGAGCTCCCTCTACCTTCACAGTATCTGTAACACTGTTTGTTGCCGTGTCAATTACAGAGATGCTCCCTCCATCGGAGTTCGCTACGTATACTTTAGCCCCGTCCGGTGTGACCGCAATTTCCCCAGGACCTTTTCCGACAGTTACCGTGCTTATAACAGCCTTTGTGGCAGTGTCAATTATAGAGACGGTTTTATCCCCGTTATTTGTTACATATATCTTTTTTCCATCTGGACTTACCACTACTCCTGTGGGGGATCCCCCTGTTTTCACTGTACTTACAACAGTATTTGTGGCAGTATCAATTACGGAAATAGTGTTACTTGCCAGGTTTGTCACATATACCTTTTTTCCATCTGGACTGACTGCAACCCCCTGAGGAGACCTTCCTGCAGGCACCGTGACTGTAACAGCATTTGTTGCCGTGTCAATTACAGATACATCGTTGCTATGATCATTTGCCACATATACCTTTGTTCCATTCGGATTAATTGCAACTCCGACAGGATTGGCTCCTACGGGTATCGTAGCTGTAACTTTGTTTGTTGCTGTGTCAATTACAGAGATGCTGTTACTTCCTTCATTTGTAATGTATGCAAATGACGAGGCGCCTGCGATACTCACCAACATTAAAAAAGCAAGTGCTGCTATCCCTAAAGCTTTATTGAAGGTCTGCCCCCTAAATATTTTATTACATTTCTTTCCTTTCATTTTAGACCCCTAATGTATGAATTATTAAATTTTCTGAGCATTTGGAAAAATCTTGAAATTTGACCGTTTCTATAGCGGATAATTAGCAACTCATTGAAGTCAGAGTTTTTTCTGGTTAGGCTGGTTCTTACAACCGAGTACGATTACAAAAATGACTATGTGGAAATGATTTAACAGAACTGTGCAAAATAATTGTAACCTCAACGATAATAATCTTTCTTTTCTTAGTATGTTTAAAAACAATAAATTCTTTTTTATGGTATATAACTTAATTTTCAATTTTTATACCATTCTAATTTTTTTCTATAATAAGAAAATTTTCAAAAAGTGAATCTCAAAAATAAAAATTTGTTTTCTGAATTGAGAAGTATGAGAACTCAAAAAGTTTCTAATTTAATCTAAAAAAAATTACTTCTATATTTTTGCTTTTGGATTATTCCAGATTCAAGATTTTGGAACATAGTTCTGAGTTTTGGGGTCAGCTCAACGTGTAAAACTCAACGTGTAAAACTCAACGTGCAAAATTCAACGTATAAAGCTCAACGTGTAAATTTCAAAGTATAAATTCGTACATCTCCGGATAAAAAGAGGTTCTGAAAAGCGCGTCAAGCTCTTGATACTGACAGCGTGCTCGTTAAGAAAACTACAGAAATTGGTAAAATACGTGAGTTTTGCCTGCAGCCAGCTCAGTCGTCCTCAAGTCCAGAGTTTTCCCCGACTGAGAGCATAAGTTCTCCGTAGAGCAGTTTCTCGAGGGTTTCGGCAACATATTTTCTTTGCTGGTATTTCTGGATGTCTTCGTGCATCCTTATATCCGAATCGACCTGGACCCTGAGCAGGGCAAAATGAAAAGCTTTTTCGTTCTTTATCTGCGCAGTATAAAAGGTTTCCAGCAGGTAAGGAAGTTTTCTTGGGTCTTCGATTACTTCGCTTAAAAGCAACATTTCTTCGGGAATATCCATCGTATGCGAACTAATGTCCTTTTTTCCGGTAATGAGCTGCAGGTTTCTTTCCGAATACCTTTTCTCAGAGATGATTATTTCACCACCCACATTTTCCACCTCCATCCATGTTGAGACCTCTAAATTTTCCTGATAAATTGTTTGATTGGCTGAACCCCATTACAAAATGTTTGATTAGAATAAAAAGAAATAGAATGGCAGGTTTTAAGCCAGCATTCCCTTTACTATAATGTCTATTGCATCGTCTTCTTCAAGCCCGCGAGCCATCAGGGTTTCTACTTCCTTTTTGTCCACACAGCCGATAGCAGCTTCATGCGTAACCTTGGCAAGGGGGTTGTCCACCCGGACAATCGGTACGGCTTCAGCTTTTGCATTGCCCTGGATGACCTCCATACAGTCAACGTGTCCGCGGGCTCTCGGGGCATGTCCTTCGGTTATTCCCCTGAATACGGACTCTGCGTTGTCGGTTATGGCAAGCCGGCTTTTAATTACGCTGCGTGCGTTTTCTCCATTAAGGGCGATCCTTTCGAGGATCTTTATTTTATCGTCCGCCTTTCCGTAGACCTTGGTGACCATCTCACAGATCGAATCTTTTTCGGCGTCCACACTGTAATCGAATTCCAGGTACCCTACCCTTCCGGAAATGAGGGAAAAGTTCGTGTAGTATTTGCCCCCTTCCTCAATCATTATATGGGCTTTCGGGATTACCTGAATTCCTCCGTGGGGCCCGTGGAAATGGGTCTCGGTGTATTTCAGGGACGCGTTCTTTCCGATAAGCATCTCAGCATCCATTTTGTGAATAACCTTTTCAGCGTTCGGGAAAGTGCAGTGGGCGATAAGTTCCACAGCCGAATCTTCTTCGGCTACGAAGTCCATTTTGATCTCCTGGAGCCCGTCTTTAGGGACCAGCCCAAAGCAGAGGTGGACAGGCAGGGGAATTTTGTATCCCTTTTTAATGGTCAATTTGATGTCCACGCCGTGTTCGGTTTCTTTCTTCTCAAGTACTATGCCTTCGGTTGCATTTGCGCTGAGCACTTTGTTCCCGCTTACCACAAGGCTTGCAAGCCCGTGGTTATGCAGGACTGCAGCGTCTCCTCCGGCTGCTGTATAAGCTGCAGTTATGTCTTCTGCTTCTCTGGAAAGCGCATTCAATGTAATCTGAGTCATTTTTCAGACCACCTTCGGCGGTGATACCCGGCTGTCACAGGGTATGCATCTGTTTTTGAAAAATTCGCTGATCTCTATGGGATCCCCGCTTCTGAGGATTACTCCTTCGCACATCAGGGAGGCTTTATCCGAGGCTGCTGCAATTTCTTCCCTGTGCGTAATAACAAGCACCGAAGAGCCGTTTTCTTTGAGCGTCCGGATCAGGGAGACGATCTCTTTTAAGGAGACCACGTCAATTCCGGAGTCCGGCTCATCAAGGATTGCAAGTTTCGGCTTCATGGTAATGATGGAAGCAAGCTCGATTCGCTTTCTTTCGCCCCCGCTCAATGCCTCGCCTACTTCTCTGTCAAGGTATTTTTCGGGTTTCAGGTCAACTTTCCTGAGGGCCTCTTTTATCTCTTCTTCCGTAATGCCGCCATTGCCTCTTGCCCCTATTGCAAGGTAATCCCTGACCTTCAGCCCCTCAAAGCGGGCGGGTTCCTGCCAGGCAAGGGTTATGCCTTTTCTTGCGCGTTCGGTTATCGAAAGTACTGCAACATCTTCCCCGTCAAAAATGATGTCGCCTTCCTCATGCTCATAACCCTGGAGCCCCATCAGGGTGTAGGCAAGTGTACTTTTCCCCGCGCCATTTGCGCCGATGATGCTGTGGACCTCACGGTCTCCGACTTCGAGGTTGACTCCACGCAGAATTTTTTTCCCATCACGGCTCAATATCAGGTTTTTTAAGGATAGAATCTATGACACCTCTAGCAAATTTTAGTTTGAGCACTGCAGCAAATCCTTGCATCGCTGCAGGTCTTTAACGGTATTTATGTTTATTGCTAGTTTGGGATTATCAAGTATCAGATTAAAGTCTTCCTGTTCGTTTCGGATTTGAGAACTGTCAAGGATATTTATTCCCGCGGGCACGATAAGTTTTCCATCCTTGTTAAATACGGTATCCGGCCTGGTTCCTGCTCCCTTGCAGACGTTGATAGGGACATAAACGGAAAGTGCCGGCTTTCCTTCTTCCCGGTATTTTTCGATTACCGAATCAATAAGTTCGGAGTCGATCAGGGGTAGGTCGGACATGATAATCATTACGGGACCCGTCGTCGCTGAAGTCTCCACTGCATGGATCATGTCTCCCACATAGTTTCCTCCGAAGGTCCTTATTACCTGGACCTCGCTTTTGTAGCGTTCCTGGATCATGATTTCGGTCTTCGGGGTAACAGGGGAGACCGCTACGAAAACTTTGTCTATACTTTTTGTTGATCTAAGGGTATCAATCACATAGGTTATGAGCGGCTTTCCGAGCAGTTCGACACAGGGCTTTTCCCCCATTCCAAGCCTCTGTCCGAACCCTCCTGCCATTACAATAGCGTCCATTCCAGACCTCCAGTATTTAATGAAAGTTTGAGGGTAACTGCAATAATTATCAGGGCAGTTATCCTTCCAATCTCGTTAGCCGTGCCGATTCCATCGCCGTTCAGGCCTCCAAAGTGGGCATAACTCCTGTTAAGGAGTATGAGAGCCGAGATGCATGCTGCCAGGTAGGGAATCAGCCCTATCAGCCCAAAGGGCAGGAAGCATACGACCGCTCCGAAAATAAATCCTATCAGGAAGTTTTTCCGGGTTGCTCCGTTTATCGTCATTTCCCCCAGGCCGGGATATGCCTGTTCTTTTGGCCGTGGGAGAGGTTTTCCAAAAGCTGCAATTGTTAACATGGACTGCTTGGCGCTGACTTCCGCTATAAACATGGATGCGAGCATAAGAAGCGGAAGATTGGAACCAAAAGCAGTAATGCCTTCTTCCTGCACCGATCTTATGGAGCCGTAAAAGGCAAGCAGTACAAGCATGCCGAAAGCGACTCCTCCTGTCCCAAGAGTCGTGTCTTTTAAGGCCTTGATTTTTTTCTCACGGGATCCGTGGGCCATGAAGCCGTCTCCCATGTCAGTGACTCCGTCAAGGTGGTTAAAGCCTGTGAAGTAATATACGGACCCCATGATAAGAGCTGCCAGGACGGGACCCGGGAAAATCAATTGCCCTATGTATGCAATTGCCCCTATGAGAAGCCCGAGTACGGCTCCAACGACAGGGTAGAAGTAGATCTTTTTCATGAGTTCGTCGATCCCTTCCATACTGATTCCTACGGGGATCGTGGAAAGGAAACCAAAACCCGACTTAAATGCAAGTAAATACGAATTCATTATGTACCGCCTGTTTTTCAGTCTTTCCCAAACTCTGCCATACCTCTTGAATACATATTGGAGGAGACTCCTCCGATAAGCCCGCCGATAACATCGTCCATAAAAGGCCCCAGGTTTGCAAGGATTCCGGGTTTTATTTTGTCATACCTGACAAACTCGAATGTCCCTTTGGAGCCGCTGATGTAGTTTGCGATGCTGTTGCCCAGCACTTCGTCTGCAATTATAAAACTCAGGTCTTTTTCGTAGGAACTTTTGCTGAGGTTCGGAAGGCTTCCTGCTCTGCCTTCTCTCTCCAGCAGGATCCCGGAATAAATCAAAAGGCAGAGGTTCGGGTCCGAAAGGGCGAATTTGAGTTCTCTTTTAAACAGGGCTTCGGCTTTTTCCCTTGTTTCAAGTCCCGGGTGAGGGACGTACATTTCAAGAGCCGTGTCCGCAAGATCCTGAACACTTATGCCTTCTTCGGCCAGGACGTCAAGGATATCAACGGTAGCTTTTCCCTCTATTTTTTCAGGCTGCCCTTCTTTCAGGTCCCTTTCCTCAATATCGGATAACTTCATAATGATCACTCCGGGTTGCTAAAACGGTTATTTCCTGTCTTTGCGAAGTTCTTATAACGTTTGATCTTGAAACGGTCGGGCTTAAGACAACAAACCGGTTTCAAGCTTTTATGCCGGTTAGCATAATGGAGTTTACGGCTTCCATCATCACCTTGCCGGGCATATTCCGGTTTCATCTATAGATCAAAGATACGTATGGATTCCAGTTATCTGGATCACTGCCACAAAAGCAACAAGTGAAAACCCTGAGGCAATTGCTATTAATTGGGATACCCGTTTTATATCTTTTACTTCGGTGGGCGGGTATGAAGCTCCCAGCACATAGGTGTCAGGTTTTTCGAGTTTGACTCCCAGAGCCCCGGCAGTAGCAGCCATCGGATAGCCGGAATTGGGAGACGGAGTCTTCATCCCGTCTTCGAGAGCTGTTTTTACGCTGTCGAGGGGATTGATTTTTCTTCCTTTTTTAAATAAGGATACTGTAATGGCTGCAGCAAGAATAAAGATAACTGAAATCCGTGCCGGGATCCAGTTCAGTACATCATCGGACTTTGCTGAGAAGTATCCGAGTTCCCTGTAAGGCTCGGTTTTATACCCTACCATTGAGTCAAGGGTACTTATGGCTTTAAAGGCGTAAGCAGCCACAAGCCCGAGTTCTCCGAAAAGGGCATAGTAGAAAATCGGACTCAATATGCCGTCCACATAGTTCTCTGATACCGACTCCACAACTGCCGAAGACATCTGGGTTTTTGTCAGTTTGGAAGTGTTCCGGCTTACATAGATCGGGAGGAGTTCCCTGACTTTCTCCAGCTGGTTCTCTTCAAGATGTTTATAAATCTCCCTGGCAGGGCTCAGCAGGCAGTTGATTGCAAAGGTAGCTTTCAGGAAGTAGGCTTCTATAAGGAGAGCCAAATAGCCCGGAATTCCCGGAAGAGCTGTGATATAGAGGACGGAATAGCCCAGTAAAGACGCGAAGAAAACGCAGCAAAGAGCCATTGCAGTGCCGTAAAGTTTCCTGTGGGTTTTCGGAGCTGCATTTTTCAAAAAGTTGATTAATTTTCCTATCCAGACAACGGGGTGAACAGCAGCAGGAGGTTCCCCGAAGACGACATCTATGCCTGCGGCAAGCAGGAGTACCAGAGCAAGGTGCCCGCTGTCCGGGAGGATCATAAGATAGGCTCCATTACTTTTTTCCAGGCGACTTTTACAAGTTCGTCCGTGTCTCCTTCCTGCATAAGGCAGTCAAGGATCTTCTGGGCGATTTCTTTCTTATGGACAAGGTGGCAGTCAACACAGCTCCACACCCTACCGCCTCTTGAGCTCTGGATCCATTTTCCCCCGGTTTTCTCGTTTCCACAGGGATAAAACGGGCAGAAGCAGAAGGTACAGTTCTGGCCTTCAAAGTGGCAGGGGTAATATTCGCAGGTCTTCCTGCCGCCGATGCCTTCTTCGCTGGCCTTTTCGATAACGTGCTGCAGTTCGTTCTTTGCCTGTTCCCGGCCCCATTCGGTGATAACTTCCCCGATTGCAGCAATGAGCCGGTCGTTTTCTTTTTCGGTCCTGACCGCAACCCTTATGTAATCTTTTCCAAGGCCATGGAAAGAGACGCAGTCCCGGATGAGGACTCCGCGGGCTGCAAGGCGTGCAGTCAATTCACTCGAGTTAAGCATGAATTTGCTTATATCGACAAAGATGAAGTTAACATTCACTTCCCCGGCTTCAAAGCCCCTTATCCTGTCAATTTTGGCTTTGAGCGTTTCCCCTTCTTTCAGGATCATTTCCCTGGCTTTTTTCAGGTATGGACTGTCAATCCCGCCTTCGATATTCAGAAATGCGACTCCGGTAGCGTTTGCAATAGCTCCGAGGTTCCAGGACAGCCTTGCTGTGTTCAGTATATCAGCCATAGCAGGAGATGCTATCCCGAAGCCCATCCTGATCCCGGGGATTGCAAAATCCTTAGTAAGGGAGCGCATGACAAAAACATAGTCATTGCCTGCAGGAAGGTCTGCAACGCTCTGTGATGGATCTGCAAGCTCAATAAAGGCTTCATCCACGTAAAGAAGGGTTTTATGCTCTCTGCAGCGTTCTGCAAGGGCTTTAAGCTCTTCTCTGCTGCGGAGTTTTCCCGTAGGGTTGTTCGGGTTACAGATAAAAAGGATTTTTGCTTCTTCGAGAAGCTCATCAGAGAGGATATTTACATCTTCCTGTGAAGGGTATACCGGTTCTGCTCCCACGATCCGGCACTGCATTTCATATTCTCCGAAAGTGGGCCAGGGTAAAAGGACCTTGTCTCCTTTTTCGACCACAGATTCGACTACAAGCCGGACTATTTCCGTTGAACCGTTGCCGGGAATAATATTTTGCGGTTTTACTCCCAGACCTACAAATCTGGCTGCAGCTTCCCTGAACTCCAGATACCTGTTGTCAGGGTATTCCAGGAGTTTCGCATGAATCCTGCTAATAATCTTGTCAAAGTTTAGCCCGCTTTCCGGATAGTCAAAGGGACTTCCAAGAGGGTTAAAGTTTGCACTGAAGTCGAGGATTTCGTTTTCGGGGATCCCGTACATCTCCGAAGTTTCCTGGATTAGCCCTCCATGCAAGCAGGGCTTCAGGGCCAGCAGATGCTCCCTTAAAGGTACACTTCTTTGCTCTGACACGTTGATCGCAAATATTTAGCGTGAATCCTGTATATTAAGTTGTTTATTATATTAGCCGGTTCAAACTTGCCTTTATTTGCTTTGTGGTTATTTGATCGCGAAAACTCTGCCTTCGGGAATCCATTCTACTTTATTTTACAAAACAAATATATTTCTTATGTGTTAGTCCCTTTGCAGAATACGGTTTTCTAACCCATGATCTGTGGATTTATTTTTAGTCTGTACAGGGTAAATAACGAAAAAGTAAAATAGCTTGTTTTTGACTACTCCATCCAGAAAAGCTGAAGAGGAGCAGAAAAAATCCCGTACAATTACATGGATACGGGCTATTTACGAGAATTTATATCCTGTTTGTGGAATGTATAGAAGAATGTATAATGACTTTCCGAACGGATGTCTGCGCATTCAGCAGAGTATGTCTTCAGCATAAATTCTCTAAATTCGATATATACCAGGTGCATTAAAAAATGACAGTTAACAGGCCAAGAGGGACCCGGGACTTTTTACCCGCAGATACTGCCCGGAGAAGGTACGTGGAAAATGTTATGCGAAACGTTGCCCGCAATTGGGGCTACAGTGAGATCATTACGCCCACGTTTGAACATCTGGACCTTTTTACCCTTAAGTCCGGAGAAGGAATTGTAGGGGAACTCTACAACTTCACGGACAAAGGAGGCAGGGATATGACCCTCAGGCCGGAACTTACGGCTCCTGTCATGCGGCTGTACGTAAACGAACTTCAACCTTTCCCAAAGCCGCTGAAGTTATTCTACTTTGAGAACTGTTTCCGCTATGAACGCCCCCAGAAAGGCCGTTTCCGAGAATTCTGGCAGTTCGGGGTCGAACTTATCGGAAGCGGAAAATCCGATTCTGATGCCGAGGTTATTGCCCTTGCCGATGCTCTGTTAAAAGCCGTGGGCATACAGGGCGACATGAAGCTTGGAAACCTTGCAGTGATCCGTACGCTTTTAAAAGGGCTTGAACCCGAGATCGTAAGTAAGGTTATGAGGCTTGTGGACAAGAAAGAGTATGCAGGCCTTGAATCCCTGCTTGAGGAGATCGGGGCAGAAGAACAGTTGAAGTCTGACCTCTTCCACCTGATACACCTTGAAGGCAAGTATATCCTCCCGAAGGTAAAAGAAATAGTCGGGAATATCCCCGAGCTTGTAAGCTTTGAGAAGACCCTTAAACTTCTTGATGCATACGGAGTTGATTACTCGCTTGATTTCGGGATTGCCCGCGGGCTTGACTATTATACGGGCATGGTCTTTGAGGTTTATGCTGAAGGTCTGGGGGCTCAGAAGCAGGTCTGCGGAGGAGGCTCTTACCAGCTTATCCAGCTTTTTGGAGGCGGAGACGTGCCTTCAACAGGCTTCGGAATAGGTTTTGACAGGATTATGGAGATCTGCCCGCTCGTGCCGACTGCACCCAAAAACCTTGTGCTGGTCTCAAAACCCGAAACTCACATCGAAGCTGTAAAGGTTGCAACCGAATTAAGAAATTACCTGCCTGTCCAGATAGACCTGATGGAGCGTAACTTCAAAGCCCAGCTTTCCTATGCAAATGCCATTGACGCCGATTATGTGATCATAGTCGGGGAAAAAGAACTCGAGGCAGGAAAACTGACCCTCAGAGATATGGTTTCCGGAGAACAGGAACTTCTAACGCTGGAAGAGATTATTGGAAAGATTACGGGACAGCAGGACTGAAAGTTTTCCTTGTCCGGTTTCGGCTTATTTCTTTCCTTTCCTTTCCTTTTTCTTTTCGTGTGTATTCTGTTAGTTCCCGATTAATTGGTGATCTATTCCGGAGCCCGGAAGGAATCTTTCAGTTTTCTCTCCAGGCGCCGCCCAGGTACGGAGCCATCCTGTCACCCGGATAGTACTTTTCTTAACCCGGAAGCCATTTTTTCCAATTCAGGTAGATATAAGCGTCTCCATTAACCTGTCTGGTAAGCATGCAAAAAAGAATCGAATGCCGGGTTTTTCTAAAGTTTTCGATTTCACTCTTTTGAACTATGCATTATAAATCCCAATATGTATATTTATCAACTTTCTTTTCTATTAAAACAAACACAAACATTTTTATAGACAAACAACTTAAATTTTATTGCACCGAGTTTCCAAAATTTTCCGGAATCTGGATCGAGGGAGGGGGGTAAAGTTAAGGCTGGTAAGGTGCAGGTTTCAGCCTGTCAAATTGTAACTGATGAATCTGCAGTGTGCGGGCTTCCCTTCAGGCTCACAGTTACGGGGATTGTCTTTGCCGTACTTTTGCTCCTCTCTTCAGTCCATGTTTCTGGTTTTCTGGAGCAGGCAAGGGAACAGGAAACTCTGGACGAGGTTTCAAAACTAACTGCAGTTGCCGAACAGCTCTCCATGCGTGGAGAGGGAAGTGAAATCACCTTTGAGCTAAGGATACCCCGGGGGGTGTCTGTGGACTTCGGAGCCCTGCCTGGTCGGGAGGGGAACTGGCCTGAGGATGCGGATAATTACTGTATAACCATAGGAAGAAAGTCAACCTTTTATCCTGCAGTTGCTTCCTTTTCGAATACGGAGCTTAACGGGTCCTTTTCACTTGGTCCGGGCAGGCATACGGTAGTCCTCTCAACAAAGATCGAACCTGAATCTGGAAGGCTTTTCGTCCTGATTTCCGAAACCGGAGCTGATGAGAAAATATGAGGTCAGGGAAAATCCGTGGGGGAAAGGACCTTTTAGAGAACGAATCGGCATGGGCTGACTTTTTAATTTCAAAGGGAGCCCTCATCCTTGCCAGCGTAATTCTCTTTGCAGCCCTTTTCCAACTGGCTGCCGGGTTTAAAGTACTTGAGACCCGGGAACAGCTTGATCTCCTTGCCAGGGATTTCAAAGCAACGGTGGACGAAGCTGGAGCAGGGTATTTTCAGGAGGAGGTTTCGGAGGATTTTTCCTACCGTTTTGATGAGAACGAAGTCTTTCGAGCCTCTTCATTTAGGGAAAATATAGAGGTCTGCATCTCAGGAGAGTATGTCCACTTGAAAGCAAAATGCGATGAAAAAAGTTTTAGCGCTGTAAAGCCCTTTGCTTTCAGAGTTCTGCCTTTCAACGAATCCGTACTCAGAGGGAAGCTGCATACAGAGTTCGGAGCTGAAGGAAACGAAGACTCTCCCCTCACAGCTGAGTTTCAGGAAATTAAGGCTTTCCTTCGGGTCTCTGGAGCCAAAGAAGTAGTTTTGAACGCAGATGAAAACATCTCCATTAAGAAAGAACTTATTTACGTGAGGGACAGTGAGGGGGTCTCTGCTTTTGCTTGTGTCCTTGTTTATCAGTAAGTTTTTCTCCCTTCTTACTAATAATTTCCTAATTGTTGGGGATATACTGGCGGGTGGGAGAAAATTTGGGAACAAATATAGCACTTCATCCGGTACTTCAATCCTCAAGGATGAAAGGGGAATCCTTGAGCCCCATTCCGATCTTGTCGCCACTGCTCTTGCTGTTATCGGGTTCGTGGTCTTTACAACCCTCCTGTCCAGGGCATATATGGGATATGAGGACCGTTCTTTCGCCCTTGAGAACTACGAAAGTGCCTCCCTTCTTGCCGGAACACTGGCAGAATCGCCTGCTCTTCGGGCTGAAAACCCGGGCACGCTTTCGGCGTCAGCCCTTGATAAGCTTTCAGGTCCCGGCGGGCTTGATGAGAGAATGAAATTCTTTGCAGCTTTTTCAGGAAACTATCCGTTTCTGGTCGAAGTTCGAACCGAAGATGGGGGCTGGCAGTGGCTTCTTGAACCTGATATGATCGAACCTGCCCACCTTCTGGGGAAACAGGAAAAAGTTGCGGCTTCGGTGCCGGTTGTAATCGAGTTAAGCCCTGCAGAGTCGGTTCCGGGAACTCTCACTGTGGTGCTGTATAAAACTCCATGGGTGTAAAAAATCAGACTGAAGCAACATCGAAAGCATGAATTGACAGGGTCCTGGGAAGGATCTCTGATTCAGGGGGTGGAATCTCTGAAGTCTTTGAAAGTTTCTAAAAATTCCGGAGTGTCACACAATGTAAATAATGAAAAAGTAAAGGAAGAAGCTGTTAAGGAGTCTTCTTTTTATGTCAATAAACCTTCTGATCATGTCAAGGAATCTTCGGGTTATTCCACAGTTTTTGATGCCCTGTTTTTGCTTGTGTTGATTTCACTTTCCGGGGTCCTTCTCATGCCCTCCTTGCAGGCTGATGAACAGTATATTGCAGCCGGATATGTGACTTCTTCAGAAATGGATACTTATCTGCTCGAATCCCTTCTTTCCTGCAAACTTGAGGACTTCGAGTACGAAATCTCTCCTCTTTCAGTGCTGAATGTTTCAGTCCCTGAAAACTCGGTTGTGGAAAATCCTGCCCGCACCCTTTTCGGAAAGGAACAAAAACACAGGACTTTTGCTGACCTGACAGCCGATTACCTCTCCATCTCCCTTACCCTGTCAGATAACGGTTCAGCCGTTTCACTCAACCCCCTTGCCGGGGACTATTCGGACCAGGCTTCCGAAGCTGTCGCTGTTTATCTGGACAGGAAAATTGCAGGAAGGTTTTCTTATCGGTTTGAAGCTTACTGGTATCCTGTGGAAGCTTTTCCTCTGGGGAGCGAACTTATAGTTGGGGACAAACCTCCTGCAGATGCTATCCGGCAAAGTACAAAGCTCTCCATGCCCCTTTATGTCAGTGTACCTTCCAGGGATTCCCTTCTTGCCTGCGTAAATGATTCCGTGCTTGAAGCTTCCCTTAACACTTCTGATGAAAAGGCTTCAAGAGAACTTCTCCGGGCTTTTAATGCTTCTCTTGACGCTGCAGCACTCGAAGGGGCGGAAACGGTTGTTGGACTTATTTTCCCGTCGGACTATTCGGGGTCAGTTTTCGGAGAGGAAGCAGATGAGTCTTTTGAGACCCTGCTTTACGGGGTATCTGAAAATGCGGGTGAGGCCAATTCCTCCTCAACGGAAGACGAATTTAATGCATATTTTTCAAACCTTCTAGAATCCGGGTTTGCCCTTGATTCAGAGTCCTATCCCGAAAACTATTCTGAAAACTATTCCGAAAACTATTCCGAAAACTATTCCGAAAATGTATCTGCGGCAGAACTCTCTCTGCTTGAAGACCTGCTGACGGACCGCATCCGAGCAGAGATAAGGGCAGAACTTGAAGCTGAGTTTTCGGGTGGGATCAATGAGACGGTCTATGCCATACTCGAAGCTGAAGATCTCTCTGAAGCTCAGGCTCTGCGGGATGCCCGGATAGAGGCAATTTACAGACAGATAAATCCCGGAGGGGCAAGAGTAGTCCTTTATCTCTGGAAACCGTTTTAATAACCTGAAATCCCGGAATTCCGACACAAAGTATATATCCTATGGTGCGTTCTCTAGTGATGTTTTTACCGAAAAACTTACGCTTTTGCAGGAGTTCCTGAAAAAAGCCACGCAGCAGTTTGCTGTGGCGGATTAAAATCTCCCGATCGATTTGTTGGTCCGTTATAATCGGTAAAGATATAACTTCAACCCGAAGGTTACTCTTTCGGGTATCGATCAATTGATATCAGGAGAATCATATATGGCAAAAATGCATACCAAAAGAAAAGGTAAGTCCTCTTCCACCAGGCCTATCAGAACCGAGCCGCCTGAGTGGTGCAAGATTGGAGCAGACGAAGTTACTACAATTGTACTGGATCTCTGGAAACAGGGTGTCTCCACAGCCGAAATCGGCATGGTTTTAAGAGACCGCTATGGAGTCCCTGACGCCAAGCTCATTACAGGCAAAAAGGTCACAACAATCCTCAAGGAAAACAACGTTGCTCCTAACATTCCCGAAGACCTTACCAACCTTATCGTAAAGGCTCTGGGACTGAGGAAGCACCTTTCCGTTAACAAGAAAGACGTCCACAACAAGCGTTCCCTTAACCTTACAGAATCCAAGATCAGAAGGCTTGTTAAATACTACAAGCAGGAAAAGGTACTTCCGAGAGATTGGTTCTACAAGCCTGAAACTGCAGAAATGATGATTACCAGGTAATCCTTGATTTTTGATTTAGTTAATAGGGTTTGCCAGAAGGCAAACCTTTCTGTACTTTTTTAATGTGTGAATTCCTTCTGTACTCTAATATGAGGGTTCAGAAAGTGTAATCCAATTTCTTTTCGCATGCAGTCGTGCTGTTTTTCATTAGTTGTGCCGTTTTTTCGTCACTTCGTCGTTAATCATTTCTTCTTTAATTACTTCGTCGTTATCTACTTGCAACGTAGCCTGTGTTGCAGTCCCATGCCGGGTTCCCCGGGACTACACAGCGAATTCCTGAAATCTCCCCTATCACGACTGGAAGGCCGTATACCTCTTCGATCACCTGAGGGGTGATTACCTCCACTCCTCCGTGGGCGTGAATTTTCCCTCCCTTCAGGAGGATAAACCTGTCTGCATATCTGAGGGCCTGGTTAAGGTCGTGCATCGTCATTACAGCCGCAATCCTGTGTTCAAGGACTATCTGCCGGATAATTGCAAGGATTTCCACCTGGTTCTTCAGGTCAAGGCTGCTTGTCGGCTCATCAAGGAGCAGGACTTTTGGCTCCTGGACAAGGGAACGGGCTACTGCTACCTTCTGGAGTTCGCCTCCGCTCATTTCATCGATATAGGACAGGCGCAGGTTTTCCATCGAGAGTAACCTGAAGACCGAATCAACGATTTTAAGGTCCTTTTGCGTGACATCCCATTTTATATGGGGACGCCTGCCCAGCAGGACCGCATCAAAAGCGGTCAACCTTCCTGTTTCCACTCTCTGCGGGACGTATCCGATACGGCGGGCAATTTCCATTGTCCCGAGATCAAAAAGGTTTTCCCCATCGATATGGACTGTCCCTCCTTTCGGGTGGAGGATCCTGTTAAGGCATTTTAACAGGGTAGTCTTGCCAACCCCGTTGGGTCCCAGGATTGCGACAACTTCTCCTTCATCGATTGAAAAGGCAATCTCATGAAGGACCTTACGGTTACGATACAAAAACTGGAGTTCTTCTACTGAAAGAATCATCGTTGATACCCCCTTATAAGCAGATAAATAAATGTGGGCGCTCCCATGAAGGCGGTGAGCACTGCGACTGGAAGCACATAAGGTGCAACTACCAGTCTTGCAGCTGTATCCGAAGCAAGCAGGAGGATCCCTCCCATAACGGCAGAGCCGGGAATCAGGTATCTCTGGTCGTCTCCTATGATCCTCCTTACCATATGTGGACAGACTAACCCCACAAAGCCGATCACGCCGAGAAAAGCGACTACCACCGCCGAGACCAGCGCTGCGGCAACCATGCCTATGAGTCTTATCCTTTCCACATTGACCCCCAGCCCCTTTGCGGTCTCATCCCCCGCATCGATGGCGTTGTAGTTCCAGCGGTTGGCGGTGAAGAACAAGATTGCAAGCAGGACGATCCCTGTCATAATCCCGAGTTCTGTCCAGTTTGCTCTCCCCACATCCCCAAAAGTCCAGAAAACGACAGCAGCAAGCTGGGTGTCGTCAGCAAAGTACTGCAGGAACATTGTCCCTGCCGTAAAGAGAGAAGAGAGAGCAACCCCGGCAAGCACCATTACTTCGGGGGAAGCCCCCCGTATCCGGGAGATGACCAGGATCACTCCAGTGGCCAGGAGGCAGAAGAGAAAAGCGGTCATAGTTGTCAGGTAAGGATTATTGATTGTGACCGCATCTGCAACAGTAGAATGCATCTTTCCTGTCCCCAGAACGATTACCGAAAAAGCAGCTCCGAAAGCTCCTGCATTCGAGATCCCGAGAGTAAATGGGGATCCGAGAGGGTTTCGGAGGATTGACTGCATAACCACTCCTGTAACGGAAAGCCCGACTCCCGCTACAATTGCCGTAAGGGCCTGGGGGAGACGGATGTTCCAGACGATTGCATCCCACTTGGTAGAGATATTTTGCCCCAGCAAAGTTTGAAGCACCTCATAGGGGGGGATGGACACGGCCCCGACAGAAATGGAATATATGAACAAAAAGAAAAGGAGAGTGGCTCCTCCCAGGATACATATTGACTTGTGCCGCACATACCCGAGGTAGTCAGCCGGAATCTCTCCATCGTTAAAATGCACTTCCTTATACCCTCCGTTTTACAGAGAAATCTGGGTGAAGCCCAAATCGTCGTACTGAGCATTCAGCTCTGAAAATACGGGCTTTTCCACAAAGAAGGTGAATATCTCCTCGGCTTTGGTCTCAGGGTCGATATCTTCAAACCGGTCCGGGTAGAGAACTGTCCCGACAAAGTAGGCGTTTGCAAGTACTGACTCGTAGTTCGTGCTGTAGTAGTTGTAGGGCACCACTCCGTAAATCTTGCCGTTCTCCGTAGCTGAAAGCCCTGCAAGTGCCGAATCTGTCTTAAGCTCATTGATGGCTCCGCCGTCCCCAAGCTGGATTGTCCCTACGTCTATGAAGATATATTCAGGGTCCCACTCAACGAGTTTTTCTTTGGCAATGTCGGCATGGTCCACACCTATTCCCGAAGCAACATTGTCAGCATGTACCCAGAGGAACGGGGCGTACGAAGGCTCTGTGGAAATTATCCCGTGAGCTCCTGCACTGCTCACTCCTCCTACATAGACCGTCTTCTGTTCGGTCTCGGGAATATCTGCCGTCCTGCTTTCCAGGTCTTCCATTGTTTCTTCGAAGTAAGTAATTACTTCTTCTGCCCGTTCTTCCTTTCCAACAACTTCTCCCATTAACCGGAGCGAACTGTACATATCAGCTTTATCTTCCTCACTCCGCATGGATCCTGAAGGGAAGGACACTACAGGAATGCCAGTCTTTTCCTGGAGCTCGTCGGCAGTTGCGGCAGCAGTTGCAGGATCGCTTGTATCCGTCTTGAGAATGACCTGCGGGCCGATTGCAATTATTTTTTCAGGGTCATCATTGCCTCTGAACTCCCCTATCAGGGGATAGTTCTTCAGCTGAGGGTTTGCAAGGGCATAGGGACGGCCTTCAATCTCTGATTCTCTCGTCTCTATGCTGTCAACTCCGACAATGAGGTCCTGAGCCTGGAGATATACCAGGTAGCGCAGGCACCCAGACCCGGAGCAGACGACACTTTCGACGTTTGCGGGTATGGTGACCTCCCTGCCGAACCCATCTGTGATTGTGATTTCTGCAGACTCTACCAATTCATCGGTGCCTGTTGTGATTCCTTCAGATTCTGCCGGAACCGTGCCTTTTGCATCTTCGGAAGATGTGGTGTTGTCCGTACATCCTGAACTTGCAACCAGAGCAGCGATAAGCACTCCGATGAAAATAAGTTTCCCTAATTTAATACATGGGGAGATTTTCATGTTACTTTCCTCTAATTTACTAGAGAATGTGTATTACATAAAGTTAACTAATTTTTTCAGATAATTCTTATAAGATCAATTATTTATTAGAATTGGTGTGATTTATTACGATTTTAATTTTGATTGATGATATCCATGCTTGTGAAAGTAAGTTTTATGACCCCCGTATTATGAACCCGTTATTTTTCATTCCTGACACTGTGATATATTGTGACCATTAACTTTCTTGACAGGTTCGGAACGGAAAAAACCTGACTTAAAAGAAGTTCCAATAGAAATCTCGGAATAGAAAATTCAGGCTCAAAAAAGGTCTCAATCGAAAAATCGGAATAGGAAAATCGAGTTCAAAATAAGTTCAATAAAAATGCCTGAAAAACCTGAAAAACGAAAGAAAAATATCAGAAGGAGGAGGACCTGAATTTTAGTATTCGGGCTCCATCCCTTCAATTTGCGAAAAGGCTTTTTCCATTTCAGATCCTTCTTCCACACGCTGTTTTTTTGCCTTCTCCTGATTAATCGCCTGGACAGCTACGCTGTAGAGATTTTCCATTTCACGGGCTGACTCCAGGGTGAGTACAGATAGGACCTGAGGATACTCGCCACTGCGTACGATTATTCCCTTAAATACATGCCCTACGGCTCCCGATAGCTTTTCGATTTCAGTAGAGATATCATCTATGCTCAGGTATTTGCGGTCTCCCTTGATTACAATCATTGCCCTGTTTGCTTCTTCATAAACATTGGTTGAAAACAGAAGGTATGAAGGGGAAAGTGAATTCTGGATTGCTGTTTTGATAGATATTTCCTTATCAGCCCTGAAAAAGCCCATCGTTGCAAGCCCTGCGCCCCCTCTCATGACAGTCTGAAAATCCCCCAGATCCGTTACCATCATCATCTCGCTGTCAAGGGCATCAAGCAGGAAGAGGATACGTTCGGCAATCATGTCGTTAATGCCATCATAGGCTTCCTGAATGCTTCCTCCGATTTTTTTCAGGTACTGGTTATCTGCAAGGATTATTCCATCAGCTCCGTTCTGGCGGATTTCCTGGATCGAAAAGGCAGTATTTTGCAGATAAAGCGTTCCCTCTTCCCTGAAAGGGAGGACAACGAGACAATAAACAGGATAATTATATCGTTTTTTCATCTCTTTTACGAGAAGAGGAGTAAACGAAGAACCGGTCCCTCCGGAAGCCGAGGTTATCACAAATGCCATATCAAAATTGCCCCTTTCCTCAATCTGCCGCATTATTATCTCCTTTTTCTCCTCAAAAACCTGCTTTCCGATATTCCGGTTTGCACCAACCCCATGAAGGTGCTCAATATGGATTCTATCCTTCGCTTTTGTAAATTTCATCTCTTTCAGGTCATTAATTGCAGTGTTCAGTGCAAGAGTTTCGACATGGCTTTTAAATCTCTGCGTGGAATAAAACCTGGCAAGTTTGCCGCAGCTTTTCCCCCCTCCCAGTGCATGCCGGTTAATGGAATCAAGAATCCTGTTCCCGCATTGCCCGTTTCCTATTATCAGTATATTGAGCAAAAAATTCCTCCATTTCAAGAATATTTCCACATTTTTCCTGTCTGGAGTTATCCTATTAATATCGGTATTGCCTGTGTCTTCTATATATATGGACCCCAGCGGCTGCAAGGATAATTATAAAATTATGATATAACGCGGATTTTTAATGAGAAAATCGAACTTCCCTTCTTTGACATTGATACTCGACGTTGTTGACTTATTGCTCCCTTTCAGGTTCCCGGCATCTATGCCGTTGTTGTATTCATAAGAAAGCTCAGAACTTACATTATAAGTACCAATTTCTTTTGCTTTTAAGGTATATGTAAACTCTTTGTCGTTATTGGGCTCCAGTGTCTCGATATATATTCTGGGAGTTCCGCCGACGGTCTCAATTCCATCTTCGCCTTCCACATACTCAAGGCCTTCCGGAACAAGAATATCAAGGCGGACAGCCTGCGCAGGAGCATTGCCTGTGTTTCTCAGGACGACTGTAGAGGTTATCTCTCCATTTCTTTCTACGGATGAGACATCCACATTCATTGCGGTTTCAACATTTGCACTTTGCTTATTTCCTTCACTTACGTTTATAGAAGGAGTGTTGGAAGAAGATTGGTAGGTTTGGCTGGCACTGTTCGTATAAGTAGCAGTCACAGCTCTGAGGTCGAAGGTTCCTGCCTCGGTTGCCTTTAATTTATATATGTAAACGAGAGTCTCAGGAACCGACTCTCCATAATCGATTTTAGGAACTGCGCCTGAAACTTCATATGTGGTCTCTTCAAGGACAAAGTGTTCCTGTTTCGGGTCTGTAAACGAAACGTTATTTGCAGTGTCGTTTCCGGTATTCTTTGCCTTTACTGTAACGGTTACGTTTTCTCCGAGTTCGATTTTCGATTTATCTACAGACTTTGTTATTACAACCTCCGGGTCCCCTGCGAAAGTTGCTTCAGAGCGCCCTTTTTCAACAATTTCACTCACGTAGAGGTCTCCGATGTTGTAGTTTGATATGCTGATCTCAACCGTTGCTCTGGGTAATACACCTCCGCCGTGCACGGACTTCAGGCGCATCTGGATTTTACCCCCCTCTTCAAAGTCAAACTCAACACTCTCGTTTACATCCAGCAGACCATTTGCTACTTCTTTATCCTTTTCATACACATAATATGAGGCTGTATTTGCTTCAGGAAAGATATCAGTGATTTCGATTATGTAATTGTTAAGCTGATATACCTGTCCTTCCTCAATATCCCCCTCATATACTGCAGTTTTTGCCGAAACTGTACTGCTTGATATCAGCAGGACAAGAAAAGCAAACAAAACAGTTATGTAAATCCCTTTTAGTTTCACTTCTGTTACCCCAACCTGATATAAGCTTGTCTACGCCAATTATTGCCTGAATATCTTCATAGAGGATGTCTTAAAATTCAAATCACTTCCACATCTGGATCTTCCACATTTGGATAATAGGCATTGTGGAATTAAAATTCAGGCCGTAAATTAATTACATCGGACTTACTCGCTCGAGGTATAAAATCAAATACATAAGACATCATAGTTAAAATGTACACTTTGGACGTTTAACGGTTTAAATCTACCGTTTTTCAGTTCAAATGCGTAAGTCCGGTCCCAATCGTATAATCGAATTTAATTTTAAGACACGCTCTTAGATAAATCGTCTTAACAGTAACCTTATTCCCTTGCCCCCAAATATCTTCTACAAAACCAGATATATAGTTTGTGATCCTTTCTTTTTCTTCTTTAAAAGATAAAATCAAAGTTGAGCTGGCGCATCCCACTGCAAGCAACGGGGTATGTTCGCCCCCCGCTCCATATTCCGTTAAAAGAGACAATGACCTTAAACAATTTTGTTTGAGCAGAAGTTAACAATCAAAAAACAGATTTGATAAATCATATTATCATTAATGTTTACCGGGGAAATTTTCCCGTCTCCGCAGCAAGCTAGAGGGGTATTCGGCTGAAATAATAAATTCAGGATAAAAAAGGTTAGAAGAAGACGAGAAAAAGGTTAGAAGAAGACGAGAAAAAGGTTAGAAGAAGACGAGAAAAAGGTTAGAAGAAGACGAGAAAAAGGTTAGAAGAAGACGAGAAAAAATCAGAAGAAGACGAGAAAAAATCAGAAGAAGACGAGAAAAAATCAGAAGAAGACGAGAAAAAAATCAGAAGAAGGACCTGAATTTCAGTATTCAGGCTCCATCCCTTCAATCTGCGAGAAGGCTTTTTCCATTTCCGCTCCTTCTTCCACACGCTGTTTTTTTGCCTTTTCATAATGGATTGCGTGGACTGCCACATTATAGAGTTTTTCGAGCTCATGGGCGGACTCCAGAGTCAGGAGTGAAAGGATCTGCGGATATTCCCCGTTGCTTACGACTATCCCTTTAAAAACATGTCCTACTGACCCTGAGAGTTTTTCGATTTCAGTTGAAATGTCGTCTATGCTCAGGTATTTGCGGTCACCTTTGATTACAATCATTGCCCTGCTTGCTTCTTCATAAACATCGGTTGAAAACAGAAGGCCTGAAGGAGAGAGGGCATTCTGGATTGCGGTTTTAACAGGCATTTCCGTATCAGCCCTGAAATAGCCTATCGTTGCAAGGCCTGCCCCCCCGCTCATTACTGTCTTGAAATCCCCCAGGTCCGTTACCATCATCATCTCGCTGTCAAGAGCGTCGAGAAGGAAGAGAAGGCGTTCTGCAATCATGTCATTGATGCCGTTGTAAGCTTCCTCGATGCTTCCTCCTATACTTTTTAGGTACTGGTTATCCGCAAGGATAATTCCGTCTGCTCCGCTCTGACGGATGTCCCGGATAGAAAAAGCTGCATTTTGAAGGTAAAGGGTTCCTTCTTCCCTGAAAGGAAGGACAACAACACAATAAACGGGATAATTATAGCGTTTTTTCATTTCTCTTATGATAAGCGGGGTAAAAGAAGATCCTGTGCCTCCCGAAGCTGAGGTCAGTACAAAGGCAATATTAAAATTACCCCTATCCTCAATCTGCCGCATGATCATCTCTTTACTTTCTTCAAAAACGTGCTTTCCTACATTCCGGTTTGCACCTACTCCGTGCAGGTGGGGGATGTGGACTCTGTCCTTTGCTTTTGTAAATTTCATCTCTTTTAAGTCGTTGACAGCGGTATTGAAGGCAAGGGTTTCAACATGGCTTTTATATTTCTGCTTTGAATAAAACTTAGCAAGCTTGTTACAGTTTTTTCCCCCACCCATCGCATGCTGGTTGATGGAATCCAGAATCCGGTTTCCACATTGCCCGTTTCCTATTACTAATATATTGAGCAGAAAAACTCCTCCATTTTTATGGTGAATTTCCATTTTTTTTCTGTCCGGAATCTATCCCGGATTTCAATTTTTTTTAATATTGACCAGATTTCACTCTTTTAGTTTCACTCTTTCAATACCTGTATTCACTGTGCCGCCTGTATACATGAAATCCGATAACTACGAGAATAATTCCCGGAATTATAATGTATAAAGGATTTTTTAGCAGAAAATCGAACTTTCCTTCTTTTACACTGATGCCGGAAGTTGCGAAATCCTTGTTCTGCTTAATGTTCTGGGCATCTATGCCGTTACTGTATTCATAAGAAAGATTTGAATTTATACTGTAAGTTCCCATTTCTTTTGCTTTTAAAGTGTACCGGAACTCTTTGTCGTTATTGGGTTGCAGAGTTTCAATATAAATCCTGGGGGTTCCACCTATGGTTTCAATCCCTTCGTCTCCGCCCACGAACTCCATGCCATCCGGGATCATAATGTCAAGGCGGACTGCCTGGGCAGGGGCACTTCCAGTATTCCTCAGGATAATGGTTGAAGTAATTTTTTGGTTCCTTTCCACAGATGAGAGATCCACACTCATTATGGTGTCAACATTCGCACTCTGCTTATTTCCTTCATTTACGGTAATGGAAGGCGTGTTGGATGAAGACTGATAAGCCTGACCGGCGCTGTTCGTGTAAGTAGCAGTCACGGCTCTGAGGTTGAAGGTTCCTGCTTCGGTTGCTTTTAATTTATAAATATAAACAAGGGTTTCGGGGACCGATTGTCCGTAATTAATTTCCGGTATACTGGTTGAAACCTCGTAAGTGGTTTCTTGCAGGACAAAATGTTCCTGCTTGGGGTCCGTAAACAGCACATTGTTTGCAACATCGTTTCCGGTAGTTTTTGCGGTTACAGTAACAGTTATGACTTCCCCTGTATCGATTTCGGATTTATCTATATTCTTGCTTATTACAAGCCTGGGATCTCCTGCGAAGGTTGCCGCAGAGCGCCCGCTTTCAATAACCTCGCTTACATAGAGGTCTCCTATGTTGTAGTTTGATATGCTAATCTCAACCGTAGCTCTGGGTAACACGCCTCCGCTGTGCACGGACTTCAGACGCATCTGGACTTCCCCATCATCCTCGAAATCAAACTCGAAGCTTTCGTTAATATCCAGCAGGCCATTTGCAATTTCCTTGTCTCTTTCGTACACGTAGTATGAGGCTGTGCCGGCTTCAGGGAAGATATCGGTAATTTCGATTACGTAATTGTTAAGCTGATATACCTCTCCTTCCTCGATGTCCCCGTCATACACCGTGGTTCTTGCCAACGCCGTGCTGCCAAGCATCAGCAGGATGAGAAACGCAAATAAAACAGTTTTGTGGATCCCTTTCAGTTTCACTTCTGCTACCTCTAATTCCTGATAAAAAAAGTTAATTTATGGCAGGTTATTCTCCTTCAAATTATTTTCAGACTAATAATCCTGGATTATCGGTTTAAACTGTGAAATTAATAGTTCTAAGTTGGAGGCGGGCACTGGCCTCTTTATTCTCAATTACATTATCAATTTTTTTGTGGATCTTCAGGCTGGATGCCTGTAAAACTTTTTTATTTTTCTTACTAGATTTATGCCCAATATTTGTGCGTGAGTGCACGAATTTTCATATCATTTTCTGATCTAAATTCCATGTCGAATGAACTCTTTTTGGCAGAATCTATCTGCTTTTTTATCTTAGTTTCCTATTAATTTTTGTTCAATAATTTTATATTTTTTGACTATTATCTTTGTACTGTTTATTCTTTTCTTCCTATTTATCTTTTCGGTGTTTTCAACTTTTAGGCCGAAAAATGAAGGTTGCTTCACCTACCATGGCGCTCGCACGTGTATAACTATTTTAAAATTAACTATGTTCAACAGGAGATCTTTAATCTAAAAAAATAAGTAGTGTCCACTTCCAGCTACTTTCAGGCAATCTCAAAATTTCTGCATTAGCCCCAAAAAAGATGCGGGCCCGGGAAAAAGATGTGGGCCAAAAGGAAAGACATTGTTCACAGAAAATGCATATTCCGCGGGATATGAGGAATAAATACAGTTTCAGTTTTAGTTTCAGTTTTAGTTTCAGTTTTTGGAGTTGATTATTTCCAGGCTAATATCTATCCATCTTGATTTATGGATAAGGGAACCCATTGATATTACATCCACGTCTGTTTTTGCATAATCTTCAAGGTTTGCAGGGGAAATCCCGCCGGAAGCTTCAATAAGAACCGATTTTCTGAGCCCTTTTTCTTCAAGCAAAGCGAGAGTCTCTTTGACTACATCAGGCTGCATATTGTCAAGCATTACAATATCAGCTCCCAGTTTTGCAGCAAGAACCGCATTTTCTGCAGACTCGACCTCTACCTCAATTTTCCGCGTAAAGCTGCTTTTTCGGGCTGCTTTGATTGCGGCTTCTATTCCCATGAGTTTGATGTGATTGTCTTTAATCATAACCGCATCCGAAAGGTTAAATCTGTGAGTGTCTCCTCCCCCCGCAGCAACAGCCAGCTTTTCGAATTTCCTTATTCCGGGGGTGGTCTTCCTCGTACATGCTACCCTTGTGCTTTCCGAATGCTTCCTTACGACATCCACGCAGCTCCTGGTCAGGGTTGCAATCCCACTAAGGTGTCCTAGGAAGTTCAGGCTAAGGCGTTCTGCCCTGAGAATGGATACGGCTCCTCCCCTGAGCCTGAATATTGTATCTCCTTTGCTGAGGCTGTCCCCATCTTTAAAATCGGTTCCTGCCTGAATTCCAAAGTAACTGAATATTGATGCAGCCTCACTTATCCCGGCAACCGTACAGTCCTCTTTTGTGAAAATAATGGCTTCTGCAGGCCTGTCAGGAACAATAGTGCATGAAACATCATCATACCCCAGGTCTTCTTCTATAAAGCTTTCTAATTCTCTGATAAGCATAATTTTTACCCCCCTATTTTATGTCTCCCGGATTTATAAGAGGTACGGGCATTTTTTTTCTTTATCTTCTTTTTATTTCGTCCTATTTTCTCTTTATTTAGTTTTTACTTTATTAAATACTAAACAGCCAGGGAATAGAAGCTTTTAAGTTAGAGAACGGAATACAGTTATCCCGTTTCCGGATTTCCTTCTCTGCCGGACGTGTAAAGAAAATTATAATGCAAGCAATTATAACGGATTGATAAATACCAGCTAAAACAACTTAAGTTACTGGCTAAAGCAATTAAAGTCTACTGATTATTCTCAGGAGCCTGGAATACTGAAAATAGGAATTGTTGGTTGCGGATTCATTGGCGGACATATTTGCAGGGCAATTGATAACGGGGAGATTGATGCGGAGCTGTACGCCCTCTGCGACTCTTCGGAAAGAAAAGCCTTTGAACTTGCAGCTTCCCTGAAAACGTGCAGACCTGCGTATATGAAAATTGAAGAACTCATACGCAGCGTGGACCTCGTCATAGAAAGCGCTTCCCAGAATGCTGTCAGGTTCATTGTACCTCAGGCCCTCAAGGCTGGCTGTGACGTGATGATCCTGAGTGTGGGCGCCCTTGCTGATAAAGAACTAAGGGTAACTCTTTTCGGACTTGCAAAGGAGCATAACTGCAAGCTTTACTTCCCCTCGGGAGCAGTTGTCGGGATCGATGGGTTGAACTCGGCATCTGCGGCTGGAATTTCCTCGGTAACCCTGACTACCAGGAAACCTCCTTCAGGGCTCATGGGAGCCCTTTATGTAGTGGAAAAAGGCATAGAACTCGAAAAACTTGAAAAAGAAACCTTACTTTTCGACGGGCCTGCCTCGGAAGCCGTAAAAGCTTTCCCTGCAAACGTTAACGTAGCAGCTACGATCAGCCTTGCAGGCATAGGTTTTGAGCGAACAAGGGTAAAAGTCATAGCTGATCCTTCTCTTTCCAGAAACGTGCATGAGATCACCGTAGAAGGGGAATTCGGAAAATTCAGTACGAGAGTAGAAAATCTCCCTTCCCCGGAAAATCCCAAAACAAGTTATCTTGCAGCCCTTTCTGCAGTTTCTACCCTGAAAAAGATCCTGAGTCCCGTCCAGGTAGGGACCTGAATTCCTTCAGTTTTTGAGGCTTAACTTTTGAGTTCTGCCTGATGAGTTCTGCCTGATGAGTTCTGCCTGATGAGGTCTGACTCTTGATTTCTGGCTTTTAATTCACTGGAATCCCGGATCTCAAGTTCTATTTTCGGATTTAAGACAGGTGGGGTTCACAAACATAAGGTTCACAAACATTATATAGTCCGGAGGAGTTAAGCACGTAAATCCTTCGAAGAAGGTGGCATGTATGCAAAAAAGCGCCTTATGGATAGCATTTTCCTTATTGCATCCCTTTACGTATGACATGCCTTTATAATTTCAGATTCATATTTTTCTTTCAAATATTATGGTGGTCCCATGCAGCAAGCAGACCTTATAAAAAGGATCCAGGAATTGAAGGTAAAACGAAACGCAGTTATTCTTTCTCATTATTACTCCCGCCCCGAAGTCCAGGACGTTGCGGACTTTGTCGGGGATTCCCTTGCCCTGAGCCAGGAAGCTGTCCGCCAGGACGCGGATGTTATCGTGTTTTGTGGCGTTCATTTTATGGGAGAAAGCGCTGCAATCCTCTCCCCGAAAAAGACGGTTCTGTTGCCGGAAATCGATGCCACATGCCCTATGGCAGATATGGTGGATGTGGAAGGCCTTAAAAGCCTGAAAGAAAAACATCCTGACGCTCCGGTCGTCTCCTATGTGAACAGCTCGGCTGCAATCAAGGCTGAGTCCTATATCTGCTGTACCTCTGCCAATGCCGTGGAAGTGGTAAATTCCCTGGATGCCGAAGAGGTCATCTTTGTGCCGGATAAGAACCTGGCAGCCTACGTTGCAGCCCGGACCGACAAGAAAATCATTCCCTGGGAAGGGCACTGCCCCACTCACCACCAGATCCTGAGGGAAGATGTCCTGAGAATGAAGGAAAAGCATCCCCTTGCCAAATTCATCGCTCATCCCGAATGCCGCCCTGATGTCCTGGGACTTGCAGATTATGTGGCAAGTACGCGTGGAATGATCCTGTATGCGAAAAACTCTCCTGCCAGGGAGTTCATCATAGGCACCGAGTGCGGACTCATCCACGGGCTCCATAAGGCAGCTCCGGAAAAAACCTATTACTGCATCTCTGAATTTGCCTGCTGCCCCAGTATGAAAATGGTCAATCTTGAAAAAGTCCTGGCTTCCCTCGAAAAGATGCAGCACGTAGTTACCGTCCCCGAAGAAGTGCGGGTCAGGGCAAAAGAGGCTCTTGACCGGATGCTTGCGGTAAAAGTAAAATAAGCACCTGAATTGTCATGCTAAACGCAGGAGAACGGTCTTTCCCAAAAACAAGAAGAATTAGACGAAGGAAGAGAAAAGAAGCTAGCAAATAAACGGTTTGTGATGCCTGAAGGACCAACATACTAAAGTGACCAAGGAAGCCGATAACTTTCTGCTTCTGTTGTCTTTTCTGCTTTTCTTTTTTGCAGGGCTGCCAGACAGGCTGGCGGAGGCTATTATATTGGCTATATTATATCGGCTATTATTTTTATTGATTAATTGAAAAGCAGTTTCCGGGATAAAGGAAAGTATTCTCTTGGTCCTGGGGTTATATTTTCCTTCAATGTTTGTCTCTTAATTGCGGTGTCGGTCTTCAATTCCCTTTTATCTGGCTGACAGATCGACTCAGGCCCTGTGCGGCGTGGGAAAAAGGACTAAAAGGGCTGAAAGTTTTCAGCTCTACGTACCAGAATAGACCAACCAGTTAATTAGGGACCACCGATTTTCAGAATTATGGGAAAAACAATGAGAAGCAGGTGAGGGAACAAACTCTCACCTCCTTTCATGCCAGAAAATCTTTCAGATCTTTTTCTTCAAAATGGCATATCCCACAATAAACGCAAACAAGGGCAGGGCAATTATCATAAATGTCTTGGCCAGTTCCATCGGATCTTTGACTATGCCGCTTTCTCCCGCGCTTCCGTTCAGAAGGGACTTTCCTTCAGTTCCCAGACTTTTCAGAGTTTTCTGTATTTTTCCTTCCTGATATTCCGTTATTGCAAAGGAAGAATAGCCAGATGTTTTTGCTTTAAAGTAGGTATAATCCTTGTCTTCACTGACTTTTTCCGTAGAGAGAGGTTTCCAGCCTTTGTTATACCACTGAAGGGTTATCAGGGATTCATTTACATTATTATCTTTAATCCATTCTTTTTCAACTTTGAATCCTACTGATCCGTTTTTGAGGGAAGTCGGAAGTCCTTCTCCGCTATCTCCTACCCAGATATTTACATATTTGTAGATTCTTCCGGAAGGACTCTTTGGGACAAGCATAGATTTGCTTTTAAGTACTTCTACAATTGTTGTTGTCCTTCTGAATGTCTTTTTTGCATCATATTCGATATACGTTATGCATGTGACGTTTTCAGGGAACTCATAATTAATATGATACCCACTTATCACATTTCTGGTAGCAAGCTCCTTGATTTCGATATTCTTGGCCGGTTCTGCCGAAACACCGCTTCCTATGTTGCTGGAACCGGAACTTGAACTGGATTTGGAACTACCAGAACTTGAACTTCCGTTGTCTTCTTTGTCTACAGTACTCGATTCTTCAGCAGCTGTGTCTTCGGTTGTTGAATCATCGTTTGAATCATCGTTTGAATCATCGTTTGAATCATCGGTTGTTGAACCGTCGTTTGAATCATCGGTTGTTGAACCGTCGTTTGAATCATCGGTTGTTGAACCGTCGTTTGAATCATCGGTTGTTGAATCATCGTTTGAATCATCGGTTGTTGAACCGTCGTTTGAGTCATCGGTTGTTGAGTCATCGGTTGTTGAATCATCGTTTGAATCATCGTTTGAGTCATCAGTTGAATCATCAGTTGAATCATCGTTTGAGTCATCGTTTGTTGAATCATCGTTTGTTGAATCATCGTTTGAATCATCGTTTGAATCATCGTTTGTTGAATCATCGTTTGTTGAATCATCAGTTGAATCATCGTTTGAATCATCAGTTGAATCATCGTTTGTTGAATCATCAGTTGAATCATCGTTTGAATCATCGTTTGTTGAATCATCGTTTGTTGAATCATCGTTTGTTGAATCATCGTTTGAGTCATCAGTTGAATCATCGTTTGAGTCATCAGTTGAATCATCGTTTGAGTCATCAGTTGAATCATCGTTTGAGTCATCGTTTGAATCATCAGTTGAATCAGTTACTGAATCTTCAGTTGTTCCTGAGTCCGTGGCTCCAGCACTTGAATCTCCAGTGCCTGAATCTCCACCACTTGAGTCTCCAGTACCTGAGTCTCCTGTGTCCGAACTTCCGCTGTCTCCAGCGATTTCATCTGCAGCAGATGCCATTCCGGGAGCCATTCCTGGAATTATTAGCATTACTAATAGTACATAAATTAAAGAATTAAAAAAACCAGTTTTCATTTTTTTTAGGCCTCCGGCTACACAGACGTAAACAAAGGTCTCTGGTACCCAGTAAGTCAAAAGGTCTCCGGTATTCAGTAAGTCAAAAGGTCTCCGGTATTCAGTAAGTCAAAAGGTCTCCGGTATTCAGTAAGTCATTGACAATTTATTATATTATTCATATAAACAAAATTTAGAGTCTTGATTTGAGTGTATTTTTCCAATAGACTGCTTTCAAAAACAAGACGTTTGCCCAAATAAAACAACCCTGGCTCAAGTTTACATAATGTAAGCCGATTATTCCTCTGGATAAGGTTATATTCAGGCCCAGATTCCTAAATTTATGGAAGTTGATGATGCACGTTTTTCATACTCTTGTTCTCTTCCGGGGGGAGGAACCACTTTCTCCTTAATAAACCTGGTGGATTTTTTCACCACTTTTAATTGTTTTATCCGATAGTTAAATTGCACTCCTATCCGATTTCCAAACATGACCGAGGGTTCAAAACTTAAATTTTCTTCTTCACAGGAAGAGTTTTTTCATTTAAACGTTCCAACCTTATTTTGAGTGGGCTCTTTTTGATTGTAACTTTTTGATTCAATCTTTCAGATTCAGTTCCACAGATCCGATACTTTTAATACTTTATGATGCTGCTTTCTTCTAATGTCTGCCGGAATACGCACATACCTGGAACTTATGAGGTACGGAAACTGCCTGATGGCAGGTTTTGCAGCCGTCATAGGAACTTTGATAGCCTTTAATATCCTGACTTCCGGGTCTTTAAATTCAAATTTTGCGGGGCCTTTTCCTTTTCTTGATACAGGGCTCGTGTTTCTGGTAGTATTCCTTGTTTCAGGCGCAGGAAACGCTATCAATGATTATTTCGATATAAGGATAGATTCAATTAACCGTCCGGAAAGGCCCATTCCATCAGGAAGGGTGCAGGCAAAAGAAGCCCGTTACTTTTCTTACCTTCTGTTTGCCATTGGAACTCTGCTGGCTTTCTCAATAAATTCGGTTTGCGGGTTAATTGCCCTTTTTAACTCCCTGCTCCTGATCCTGTATGCAAAAACCCTTAAAGGTACGCCCCTTCTGGGGAACCTGAGCATAGGCTACCTTACTGGCTCTGTTTTTCTCTTCGGAGCTTCGGTTTTCGGATTTGGAGGGATTAAAGCTCTTTCCGTGCTTTTCCTGCTTGCAGCTCTTGCCATTACGGCCCGGGAAATCGTAAAAGATATCGAGGATATGGAAGGGGATAGACTGGAAGGCGCAAATACCCTGCCTCTCAGGATCGGGGCAAAAAAAGCAGGCTATCTTGCAGTGCTCATAGGACTCTTTGCCGTACTTTTAAGCCGTCTTCCGTACTCTATGTCCATCCTTGGCCTGCGCTACCTCTACATCGTCTTGCTGGCAGACCTTGGCTTTCTTGCAGCCATTTATCAGCTCCTTGTGAAAAATAACCCGACAAAGTCCTCTAAAATGTTCAAAATAGCCATGTTCTTTGCGCTAATCGCTTTCATTGCCGGAGTATAAATTAAATAAACTCCCCAGATCCCTACTTATCCTCTTGTTCTCCTTTACTTAGCAGGACCTGTGGATTCGGCGGATAGGTTAAGAGCAGGTTCAGGTCAGGAAACAGGTTATTAAATAGGTTGGCAGGTCCAGGTTAGCAGATAGGTCTCTTTCCTGCTACAAGTTCCATGGAGAAGGAATGGATATTTTCAAGTTCTTTTTCTATAACTTCTGCCGCCTCTTTTTCCACATCTCCTGCCGCACCTTTTTTCATAATCAGCTGGGCAGTTGCAATCTGGGGCTGGTCAATAGGGGTTCCGATTTCACTCAGGAGCCATACATACACCTCGGAGACATCGGGGACCTGATTGTAAATCTCAGCTGCGATCCTGTGGGAAAGGAGATTGTAGATCTTTCCGATATGGCTTACGGGATTTTTCCCTGCTGCAGCTTCACTGCTGACCGGACGGTTTAAGGGAATTATCCCGTTTACGCGGTTTCCGCGCCCCACTTCTCCGCAATCGGCGTCCTCGGCGGATGTGCCGGTAACCGTCGTGTAAATCCCTTCCATTCCCCTGCCGGGCATGTCCAGGGTGTTAAGAGAAGCAGTTGGTTTTACACACATACAGGCTTCAAATTCGGCCCTTTCTTTTTCTGCAAACCCGGCAGCAAACTCTTCGATCCGGTCATGCAGTTCTATTTTCTTTTTGAAGTAATCCTCTTCGGATTCGACAAACCTGTCCACAAGAGGAGCAGCGACCGTGAGGTGAACGTCTTCTTTGTGCCTGAGCCCCATGACTTTTATGTCTTCTCCTGATTCCGGATATTCTTTCTTGAACCCCTTTGAGTTAAGGTAGCGTTCGGTCTCGAGTACCAGCCTTTCAGTAGGGCTCAGGGGTGCATATCCCACTGCTGCGGACGTATCGTTTGCCCCGAGAACCTTTCCTCCCCTGCTGAAGATATCCGTAAGTTCTGCAGAACCTCTCTTGAGTTCTACCTGGTAGATGACGCTTTCTGGGTCCACGAAACGGAGGTTCTCCGAAAGCCAGTCCTTTGCCGTCTCGACTGCAAGCCCTGGAACATCAAGCTCAATTCCTTCGTATTCGAAGGTTGCCCTGTCCCCTATGATCAGTCGCATGGGGCTTACAACCTTTCCCCCTCTGAATTTTCCTTCCACCTGCCCTGCAACAAGCATTCCTTTGTCTATGTTATGGTGCAGGATGGTTCCGAAGGTCTCAAGGTATTTCTGGCTGAGATTCACGGATATCTGTTCCATAATAGCATCGCAGATATAATCCGGATGCCCTAGCCCTTTTCTTTCAACAACCTCTACCTTCTGGCGGTAAACTTCCGAAGCTTTCAACTCTTCTATAACAATATTTCTCAAACTCTTTCCCCCGGATTGCCCCTGAAGGGCATGACAGATACTGCATTGATCTTGTTAATGCATATTAAGACAGCTTATGTTTGCCAATAAATATATCTCGGTGAAGTCCGGATATTCGGCGGGACCGGATGAGGTCTTCGGTGAAGTGATATTCGGTGAAGATATGTGGTGAACGCAGGCGATAAAGGCAGGTCGGTCAAGAAAGTCCCCAGAATAAAACTAAAAATACCGGTCGAGATCCTTAGGACTGTCTGCCTCAAGTCTGTTGAGTCTGTTACAGGGTCCTTCAGGCCCGTTAAATAAATTCTGCTTCTTCTGAATGGCTCTTTTTCTTTTTCTCCGCGTCCCCTTTTTCTTTTTCTCCTTCCGGAGTATGCCTCAGGTACTCTTTGATCATCATCGGAAAGGTGTTTGCAGGCACGAAACGAACCCCAAGCTGCTCTGCCCATTTTTCGATTCCGTAGTCGCTTGCAACGACAGCAGCATCAAGTTCTTTGGCAAGGATCAGGACATCGATATCAGGAGCACTATCAAGGATACCATACCTGAGAGCTGCCCTGTACTTATTCCTGAATTTGCCTATTATCCCGCCAATAACTTCCCTTTCAACCTCTTCCCTGTATTCCTTTTTCTTGTTTTGAGGGTTTTCCATGAAAAGGCATTCGGTTGCTGCCTCCCATATTGCATCTTCTGCAACCCCCATCCCCCGGTTAATCCTCTCCCTCATGTAGGAGACGTATTCGTGGAAGATCTGCGAGGTTACATCAACTCTGTAGCGGTCAGGAGCCTTTTTCACAAGCCAGGTATCTATCTTTGCCGTAACCTCCCTGTCACAGCCGTTACGGCTTGCAAATTCGTACATCTCCTTGTATACTGATGGATAGGGAACATAACAACTGATCCCGAACTGCAGGCGAGCATCGGCTATAAGGTCAAGTATCGCTTTCATCCCCTCACAAAGGGATGTATAACCCATAACCTCCCGTGTCTGCAGATCCGTTAGTGCCGTGGTATCCAGCACGAATCTCTGCTTGAGCATTTTTTCGAGTCCTTTTGTAGTCTTCTTTACCCTTCTTATGTATTGATCAAGGAGCAATAAAATTCTTTGTTTTATTTTCCCCTCCTACCCCTGAGTACTGTACTTTCCATATTTACGTATTTTCTCCGGATTTTTTCTGGAAAAAGGTACCTGATTTTCATGAATTGTTCGTCTATCCGTAAATACTATGCTTATAAACTGTTTATCTATTATCCGTAACTACGATGCTTATAAATCGTTCCTCTATCCATAACTATTATTTATGTTATTATTCACCGGATTTTGATCAAAATGAATAACTGTATATACTTTTAAAACTTATATTTACATAGGGAAGTTTAAGCCGGAAGCTGAAAAGCGGTTTGAAACATATTTTGTATATTGTTTTCTCGGGTTGTTCTTGCTTAAGGCGTAAAGTATTTCCGGGCACACATTGTAATAAAAATAAATATGTGTTCTTCTTATCGCTTTCCCCTCATTTCGGGGCCGAACTTCTCGGGCTGATATGCCGGCAGCTTAAATGTTATCCGGCAGGGTGAAAATTCAGATTGAAGGTGTGAAAGATACTGAGCCGGAGTGGAAGTTCTGGAAAATGGCCCGGTTCGGTATGATACGGATAAAACAGGCTAAAAATGGGGAATCAAATGAGTGCAAACACTGAGAGTTTAAAACCTTTTGTAGGCTCAGCACAGGGTTTTGTCAGGAATCCTCTTAAGAAGGGAGGCGACACAATGAAAGAGTATTGCAATATCTGTGGTCGGGAATTGCTGGAAGATGTACTGGTTGTGGACACCAGTCTTGATATGAAACCAATCCCATTCAAGGACGTTCACGGGGACAAGTCCGATCTGATATGCATTGAATGTGCAATTGATTCGGTTGAGAATCCGCCCTTTGTATGTACCAGGTGCGGACAGCCAATAGAGTTTAACGAAAAATTCTATGTGTTTAAGGAAGCAACCACAAAGCCGGGTGGTCCCAAGGTAGATTTCAAAGAAACGTGCCTCGATGACAAATACATCTGCAGCACATGTTTCGAAGAGATTATGAACCCGGAGTACGAAGAAGAGGAAGTCTGAACAGAAAGCATGGCAGTAGGATTTGACAGATTTGACAGTTAGAATTCTGTTCTCCACTCCTCCTTGAAGTTCAAACCATGGGTATCGGTAACAGGGGGTAAAGAACCGGGCTCAACTACCCGATAAATTACCGTATCCGAGAAGAGGCAGGACTGAAAAATCAGTTCTGTCCCCAGCTTTTCTCAATCTTCTTCTATTTCTTTATTTTCTTATTTCATCTTTTTCTTTTATTTCCTGACTCTTTCTGCAGATGAATGAATTTTAATTCCATAAAGGCATAAATATTGCTTTAATAATAGCATAAAGTATTGTTACCATAAAAACCACATATTCCTTCAAAATGCGAGAACGGATTCATTCCCAAATTTAATTCGTTGAGTTCATAATTTCAGGGGGTAGTTGATTGGACGAAAGTTATGTGCTTGAAATTGAAGATGCGACTTGGGGAAAGCTGGTGGAAGATTCTGAGAAGCCTGTTATTGTAATGTTTTACAGCCCTGTCTGCCCGTATTGTAAAGCTATGGAACCGTATTTTGCGGAGTATGCAAGGGAATACAGGGCTTCGGCTGTTTTTGCCAGAATAAATATAATAGTAAACCCCTGGATTTCAGAAAGATACGGGGTCCAGGGCACGCCTACATTCAAGTTTTTCTGCCACGGAAAACCGGTATGGGAACAGGTCGGCCAGATTTACCCTTCCATCCTGGGGAACGCGATCAGGGACATGATCCAGCATGGGGAGGAGTGCATAAGGAAAACCACTCCCGTGGGGCAGGACATCACAGGATACGTATGACCTGCTGGTAGGGTCAAAGATTTCTTGTTCTCATTTTTTCTTTTTCTCTCACTTTTTCCCTGTATATTTCTTTATTTACGAGCCCGTACTCGTCAAAAGTGGTATGGATAGTGCTAAGGATGCTGAAGGTCGTGCTCATGGATGTGGCTACATACAGAGCAACCATGATTGAAATCTGGTACTTGATTGCAAGGATAGGGCTTGTCCCTCCAAGGATCTGCCCTGTCATCATTCCCGGAAGGAAGACAACTCCTGCAGTTGCTATATTGGCAAGAGTAGGCCTGAGTGCGGAGCGAAGGCATTTTCGAATATAGGGCATGAGGGCTTCATACCTGCTTGCCCCGAGAGAAAGGCAGTAAAGGTATCTGTTCTCGTTTCTGCGGATATCTTTGTAAAATTCTTCCATCCCCACAATATTGCCCCTGAGCGAGTTCCCGAGAATCATGCCTCCTACGGGGATCAGGTATCGGGCCTCTAGCAGGTTCCCAAGATCAAGCACGAATTCGTTGAAGTACAGCAGCACGCTTAAATTTGCTATCGTAAAGGAAAGTATGACCGGTAGGAGCAGTTTTTCCATTTTGAGTTCTATGTTGTTTATGGATGTGTAGCTTGCAATTATAACCATTCCCAGCACCCATGCCAGGTTAAGAGCCATATTGTTCAGCTCGAAGACATAGGTCAGAAACACGCCTGCCATCCCAAGCTGGACTGTCATGCGAGCAACCGCATTTATAGTTTTTCGGGAGATGCGGAGCCTTATCATGTAACTGATTGCCAGAGGAATCACAAGCATTAAAAAGCAGAGTATCATAGAGGGGATCGATATTTCGGGGCTTGCCTTCTGAAAAATCCTCTTTTAATCTTCGTGCCGGTTTCCTACAGTCACAATTTCAATACCGCCCCTTTCCCATTCGGTATCATGTGAAATTACAAAGAGGGTCCAGTGGTCATGTTTAAGGAAGTGGTCAACAACCTTTTTTTAAGCCCTGCATCGAGAGCCGAGGTTGCCTCGTCAAGCAGGAAAATCTCTCTCAAGCAGTAGGGCTATCAGGATCCCTATCCTCTGTTTTTCTCCTCCGGAAAGGGTTTCAAAATCTTTCTCCAGGATGTCTTTTTCAAGTTCGAGTTCCCTCATCAGGATCCGGAGTTTTTCAGGGACTATTTTTTCCCTATTAGGCCTGTAAGAACGAACTTCTTCAAGCAGGTTCTTAACAGGGCCTTCGCCGAGGTCCGTGTCCTGGGAAACATAGGCTACTTCTTTTCGGACCTGCCAGGCTACCTGAGGGTTTAGAGACTCTCCCATGTAATAGACTGAGCCTTCTGAAAGCTTTTCAAACCCCAGGAGTATTTTGAACAAGGTTGATTTGCCGGTTCCTGATTTTCCTTTCATCAGAATTTTTTTTCCTTTCGGAATGCAAAGAGAAAAATTAGAAAGTACTTTCTTGCTTCCGAAATGTATGCCAGAATTTTCATACCTTATTATTTCATCCTGCATTTTTGTCCCTGAGCTCCGCACTCTATTAATATATTTCTTCTATGTTTCTTATATTTCTTGCAGGTATTTCCTGCAGCTTTTTGCTTTTTTCTTTACTGCTATGGGAGCGCGGAGGGTCACGAATGCCCAGACTTTCAAGTCTGGGATGAAGTGAACCCTCGCAGGTTTTTGGATATACCCCTTAAAAATCTAAAATCGTCACTTTTTTCAATATAATGTTTTTTGACACCATAGCCACAGGGGGTTGCAGCCACCTATGGCTAGGATGTGATAAGCATTGGAATTGCGTAGTTTTAGCCATGGGGCTATGGTCAGATCACCTACCACATCGTATTGGCGCCTAAGTACAGATTCAAAATATTCTACAACAAGAAAGTTAAAAAGGATTGCGAATCAATCCTCAAAAACATTTGTACTGAGAAAGGATATAGAATACATGCCATGGAAGTAGTAGAAGATCATGTGCACTTGTTTGTGGAATTCCATCCAAGCACCTCACTATCCAAGGTAATTCAACACCTAAAAGGAGGAAGTTCTTACAGATTATTTAAGCTTCATCCTGAATTAAGGGAAAAATACTGGGGTGGAAGTTTATGGTCAAGTGGCAAGTTCTATAGATCAATTGGGAATGTAACTGCTGACACAATCAGGCATTATATTAACGAATCCCAAGGAAAACCAAAAAAAGAGATTAGATCTAATAGAATAAAGAAATCTGGACAATTGAAACTAACCGATTTCGAACTTCCCCAGAAATCGGCGGACGGCCCGAAGCATACCCTACCTTTTAAGGTAGGGTGGCCGTCCGCAATTTGATTTTTATAGAAGCTTCTTTCCTGCAGCCCTATAAGAGAAAGTTTATCTATACAGAAGTGTTCACATAAATCAATTCATATAAGCAGTTCCATACAATTACGTGCAGGATAGATAAACTTAAAATAAAATGCTACAAATGGCATGCTGATCTCAATGATACATGCCAGTCTTATTTACAGGCATCAATTATAAACATCAATTATAAACATCAATTATAAACATCGACTATAAACATCAATTGTAAGCATCAATTATAAGCATCAGTTATAAGCTTCTAACTTCACTGACCTTCTTACAACTGAGTACTTACTACAGAACACCCACGCATTAATATAATTACATTTTAATATATCTGCGTTTTAACATAATTTCTCTTCAATATATTTATGGTTTTCATGCAACGTCTTATAATCTTGTAATCTATGAGGAAAAGAAATGGACTTTGAAGCTTCTGCTAAAGATCTTACAACTCCGGTCAAAGGGGCAAAGATAGTTCCGAATATGACCGTAGACGAGCTTGTGAGGGAGTACGCCGGCTGTGCTTTTGGAGCAGGCAGGCTGGCTGAAGCCGTGGACATCTATTATGAGATGCTGGCTTCTGAAAAAACTACGAAGTTTTTCGGGCTTGCAGGGGCGATGACACCTGCAGGTATGAGGAATGTTGTTGCAGACCTGATCCGCGACGGACATATCGATGTGCTTGTCACAACCGGTGCCAATATGGTGCACGACACGGTCGAGGCTCTCGGCCTTCACCACTATAAAGGTTCGGACTGCGCAAACGATATCCAGCTCAGGCATGAATGTATCGACAGGATCTATGATGTTTACCTCCCTGACCAGCACTTCACTGACCTTGAAGAGTTTTTACAGAGCGTCTATGCAGGGCTTCCGCAGGAAAAGCTCTCTATCAGGCAGGTACTTACCGAGATCGGGAAGAATCTGGACGATGACTCTTCCATCCTTAAGACCGCAGCCGAAATGGGCGTGCCTGTCTACTGCCCCGCCCTTCAGGACTCGGTTATAGGGCTTCAGGCCTGGCTCTATAAGGAAGGAAACCCTCTGCATGTGGATGCTTTTGCGGACATGCACGAGTTCATGGAAATCTGCTATGAGGCTGAAAGTGCAGGCGCTATGCTGCTTGGAGGGGGCGTTCCCAAAAACTACATCCTTCAGTCCATGCTTGTAACTCCCAAGTCCTTTGATTACGCAATCCAGCTGACAATGGACCGCCCGGAAACGGGAGGGCTTAGCGGGGCAACCCTTGACGAAGCCCAGTCCTGGGGAAAAGTCGGGGAAGATGCAAAATCAGTAACCGTGTACGCAGATGCAACTATTACTCTCCCACTTATCGTTTCCGCTGTGCGGACGCGCCTTTCAAAGAGGTGATCTGATGGAAAGGAATACCTGTATGATCCTTGCCCTGGACGTAACCGACAGGGAAGAAGCGCTGAAGATTGCAGAAGACGTCTGGGAATTCGTGGACGCAATAAAAGTAGGCTACCCTCTCATACTTGCCACAGGGCTGGGGATTATCAGGGAACTTGCCGAGTTCGCCCCGGTTATAGCCGATTTCAAGGTTGCCGATATTCCCAATACCAACCGCCTTATCTGCGACCAGGTCTTTGAAGCCGGAGCCGATGCGGTCATCGCACAGGGCTTTACAGGCAGGGATAGCCTTGGTGCCTGCATCGAAATTGCTTCCGAATATCGAAAAGACGTTTTTGTTGTCAGTGAAATGAGCCACCCTGGGGGAGCCGATTTCATGCAGCCTGTGGCAGAATCAATTGCAAAGATGGCGCTTGAAGCAGGAGCATTCGGGCTTGTTGCTCCCGCTACCCGTCCCGAAAGGGTGAAGAAAATCAGGAAGATCATCGGGGATAAACTTACCATCATCTCCCCCGGCGTAGGTGCCCAGGGAGGAAAAGCCTCGGACGTGATTGCTGCAGGGGCAGACTGGGTGATCGTGGGCAGGAGCATCTACAAGGCTGAATCCCCAAAAGAGGCTGCCAGGCAGATTGCCGAGGAAATTCAGGCTGAGCTCCGGGGAGAATACTAAAAGGATATTTTCCTCTGGAAGAGGCAGCTTTTTAAAAATACCCTTCCAATCTCAATTACGTGCCTGTGATGAAAAATCTGGCTGATTCCATGATGAGCCCTATGAGTTCTGAGGCACGAAAATTGTGGGATTCAAGCCAAAATCATTGATTTTGTTGAGCATGTGTACACAGCTGATCCAATAAGCTTATTCAGTTGTTGCAAAAATCACCTTATTTTTGAGAGGGGGGTCGAAATGTGAGATTAATTATATTTTCATGGAGCAATTATTAAAAAAATATACGCAAGAAAACCGATTTATTCCTTAACCGATGGCAATGAATTGAAATTATCTTTCAAGTATCTCTCATAATGATTGTTTTTTACTTAATTTGATATTTGTATATGTGTGAGTTCCTATTAACTACTTTTCTCATAAATTTTAATAAAATGGCTAAATTTAAATGAGTGTATGAATGGATTTTTTTGTAAGAAATTTTTTGAAGGGGCATTTAAGGCAATGGATGACGATAAACTTCAACTCCCATTCTTGCTCCACGACCTCGGTATATTTTTTGAGATTTCAGGCTTCCCTCCCAAAAATTCAGTAATTTTACGGAGGCTGGAAATGATAAGGAAGGTGTGCACTCCATCTGGGGTGAATCATTAGTTGAAGAACTTGATCTGAGTCAGAGTATCCAGAATGTAATATTATAAATCACTATAATCGATTATAATGATATAATCGATTATATCACTATAATCGTGATTTTGGAAGGGGGAAATCCAAGAACACCGAATCGAAAGTGAGGGGGATGCCATTGACAAAAGTTGTAGAGATATCTCCAACCACGAGACATGAAGGCCACTCCAAGCTCACCCTGAAGGTGGATGATCAGGGTATCGTCGAGCGAGGAGATTGGCTCTCCATCACCCCGGTCAGGGGTATTGAGAAGCTCGCCATAGGTAAGACGATGGACCAGGTCCCGAAGATTGCCTCCCGGGTCTGCGGTATCTGTCCCATCGCACACACCCTGGCAGGCGTTGAGGCAATGGAGGCCTCAATCGGCTGCGAGATCCCCAAGGACGCAAAGCTCCTGCGGGTCATTCTACATGCAGCGAACCGTGTCCACAGCCACGCCCTGCATAATATCCTGATCCTCCCGGACTTTTACATCCCCGGGACGGAGACGAAGTTCAACCCGTTCGCCAGGGAGCAGCCTTTCAGGAGCGTTGCTACGAGGATCTTCCGCATCCGTGAGATCGCACAAACTATTGGGTCTGTCGCAGGAGGAGAGGCGATCCACCCCTCCAACCCGAGGGTCGGCGGAATGTACCGCAATGTGAGCCCCCGGGCAAAACAGAAGATGGCCGACCTGGCAAAGGAAGGACTTGTCCTTGCCCACGAGCAGATGGAGTTCATGCTCGAGGTCATCAGGAACATGCAGAACCGGGGGTTTACCGACATCGGAGGCAAGGAAATCCCGATTCCCAGGACACTCGGTTACCACAACCAGGGGATTATGGCCACAGCCCCGATGTACGGCTCATCCAGTCTGGACGAGAGGCCCATGTGGGACTTCGCCCGATGGAAAGATACCCGGCCATGGGACTGGTACATGGATGAGGTTACCATCGATCTTGAAGACCCGAGCTACCCGATCGGCGGCACCACGAAGGTCGGCACTAAAGCCAACCCCAGGATGGAGGCCTGCAACACTGTTCCGACCTACGACGGGCAGCCAGTTGAAGTCGGCCCGAGGGCAAGGCTCTCCACCTTTAAGAACTTCACCGACAAGGGTACTTTCGCCCAGCACATCGCCAGGCAGATGGAGTACACCGACTGCTTCTATACCATCCTCAATTACCTTGACAACCTGGATACCTCGGGAAAGGTCCTAGCCGACCACATCCCCCAGGGAGAAGGGTCCATGGGCTGGGCTGCAAACGAGGCCCCGCGAGGGACCGATGTCCACATCGCACGGGTGAAGGACGGTCGGGTGCTGTGGTACGAGATGCTTGTGCCCACAACCTGGAACCTCCCGACCTGTAGCCGCGCTCTGACGGGAGCGCCCTGGCAGATCGCCGAAATGGTCATTCGGGCCTATGACCCGTGCGTCGCGTGTGCAACCCACATGATCGTAACGGACGAGGAAAACAGGATGGTCGCCCAGAAGCTTATGCAGTGGTGAGGGGAATGGAAACGTTGTACTCCGAGATCGTGGTGGCAGGCTGTGGCAACCCGCTCTATGCGGACGATGGGTTCGGACCTGCAGTCGTGGAGAGTCTCAAGGGCCTCGAGCTCCCAGAGAACGTCACGGTCATTGACGCGGGGCTAGGGGGACCCCATTTCGTTTTTACACTTCTCAATCCCGAATCCACAAAGACTCTTATCATCGTGGACATCGCGGACTTCGGGGGGGAACCCGGCGAACTCAGGTGGCTCGTCGTTGACGAACTCCCCGCTGGGAGCTACCGGGACGCCCACTCCTGGGATCTTACCGAGCCGCTCCAGTACATCAAGGATGATATCCGAATCCGGGTCCTTGCATGCCAGAAGAAGTACGTTTCTACTCCTGAGATGGTCATCGGGATTACAGATGAGGTACAGAAAGCCATTCCAGGTGCTGTATCCGAAATACTGAAGGAAATCGGGATGAATTATGGAACTGCTTAAGAAGGTGGAAGCTACAAAGGAGGCGAAATCAGTGGCAAACAAGATCAAGCTTGGGCATGTACACCTGAGCGGTTGTACCGGCTGCCTCGTGTCTGTGGCCGATAATTACGGGGGACTTCTCAAAATCCTAGACGACTATGCCGACCTTGTCTACTGCCTCACGCTCGTCGACGTCCGGCATATCCCGGAGATGGACGTGGCGCTCGTCGAGGGATCGGTCTGCATCCAGGACCGTGAATCGGTGGAAGATATAAAGGAGACGCGAAGGAAGTCCAGGATCGTGGTGGCCCTCGGCTCCTGCGCAACCTACGGGAACATCACCCGGTTCTGCCGCGGCGGGCAGCACAACCAGCCCCAGCACGAGTCTTACCTCCCAATAGGGGATCTCATCGATGTTGATGTCTACATCCCGGGATGCCCCCCGAGCCCGGAGCTAATAAGGAACGTCACTGTCATGGCGTACCTGCTCCTGGAGGGGAATGAGGAACAGAAGGCCCTTGCGGGCAAGTACTTAAAGCCCCTCATGGCCCTTGCGAAGCGCGGCACAACCGGATGTTTCTGCGACCTGATGAACGACGTGATCAACCAGGGCCTCTGCATAGGCTGCGGTACCTGCGCTGCAGCCTGTCCCGTGCGGGTGATCACCCACGAGTTCGGGAAACCGCAGGGTGACCTTAACCTCTGCGTCAAGTGCGGCTCCTGCTATGGCGCCTGTCCGAGGTCGTTCTTTAACTTCGACGTGATTCCTGAATTCGAGAGCATTAGCGAGCTAATCGCAGACGTGCTTAAGTGAGGTGAGAAAGATGGTTTCAGATCCGTATCTCGGAAAATACACGACCTGCATCTCGGCACGGAGCACGGACAGGGAGATCCTGAAGAAGGCACAGGACGGCGGAATCGCCACCACTCTCATGGTCTATGCCCTCGAAGAGGGGATAATCGACGGGACCATTGTGGCAGGTGAGGGCGACCTGCCCTGGAAGCCCAGGCCATTCGTCGCGATGAGCCGCAAGGATATCCTCAAGGCACAGAAGGCTAAGTACAACATCAGCCCCCAGATCTCCTGGATCAAGGAGGCGACCCGGTCCTTCGGCCTCGACAAGGTCGGGGTCACCGGTGTCTGCTGCCAGATACAGGCGGTCAGGAAGGCCCAGCTATATCCCATCAACATGCGGGACATCCCCGGCAAGATCGCGTTCGTAGTAGGGCTTTTCTGCATGGAGAACTTCCTGTACGATTCCATACAGGCCATTGTCGAGGACCACACGAACCAGAGCCTCAGCTCCGTAGAGAAGATGAGGATCGGGAAGGGTAAGTTCCAGGTCTACACCGAGCGTGGGAACGTAGCCACCGCGCCGCTCCAAGCAACCCATAAATACGGGCAGCCCGGCTGCTACGTCTGTCTCGACTATGTCTCCAACCTCGCCGACATATCGACCGGCTCGGTCGGGAGCCCCGACGGCTGGTCCACGGTCTTCGTCCGCACCAGGGTGGGGAATGACATCTGGTCCAAAGCAGTCGATGCAGGCCTTTTCGAAACAAAGCCCATCGAGGAAGTCAAACCCGGCCTGGAGCTCGTCATGAAGCTTGCAAAGATAAAGCTCGACGGGAACCGGAAGACGCTCGAGGAACGCAGGAATTTCGGAGTTAATAAGGCGTTAAGGGATCCTTACGCCTGAAATTTTCTTTTTTTCGTCATAGAAATTATTCGGGGTTATATTCACCGAATATGAGGATGGGATAGGTTCCCATCTCCAATTTGATTCCATTTATATAATTTGTATCATTTAAGGGCACAATGTCAAAATCTAGTGATAACCATGAAAATCAAAAATCACTAGATTTTGAATATGGCTACAATCCTTTGAACATGAAATATTGACCTGTGCCAGAAGAGCTCGAATATTGATTTTGATCGAAAATTGAATTCTGCTTAGGAATTCAAGATTTCAATCCAAAAATGTAAAAATCACTAGATTTTGGAACTGAGTCCATTTAAGAGCTAAAAAATACAGAAAAATGACAAGCTTTGAAAAAGGTTTGATACTGCAACTCAATCAAAATATACCGATTTTAAATTGATCCTAAATTAATTACTAATGGAATAAGTTGGCAAAGCTGTATGCACTTATTTACTTCTAAACATAACATCAATTATCCATTGTAACGAAAAAATTGCTCATCCTTTCACTTAATGTTTTATACAAATAGTCAAACATTGGTAGTCGATCAAATATGAATCCAAGCATTCCAGGACCTTTAGATTTAACAATAGTGTATAATTTACCGTCAATCCATATTTTGGATTTGAAGTCCATTTCTCTATTGATCGGAATGTGATCTCGATCTTTCATAAAAATTTTGATTTCTGTTTTGTTGTTTGATTTCTCATCCTTTAGATAGTAATACTCTATTAAAGGGCACCATTTAGAATACTCGTTGTTATTACTCGTATAGTTATCATGGACTTCGATTACAACAATTAAAGTGTCAAAATCATTAAAGAATCTTAGTTCATGTTTTAGTTTTGGAAAGCAATAATCTATTGTAGCATCATAAACATTAGGGAATTCGTTAAAAAATATCTTGATATTTTCGAGCACTTCTTCTTGTGTGTTGTGAGACCAACTATAATTACTGCTTGTGGGCCTGTCGAAGTTTTTAGGAATATAAAGCCTGTTAATTTCATTAAAATCATCTAGAGAAGCATTTTCTAAAAAATCAGAAACGAGTTTTAATGGAAAATTTCTTGTGCCCATAATTAAATTTCTAGTATTGAACTGGCAATTCCTAATTCTTTCATTCATTCTTTTATCTATATCTTCTTTTTTTTCTTGATTCAGTTGATGAAGTAGAAATACTGGGTCAATATAAGGAGAAAAAAGAGGATGATATCCTAAGTTTATATTTTCATTATTCAAAACTTCATCTACCCATATTGGGAGGTAGACATAAAAAGAATGTCGAATTTCTCGAATTGTATAACTATTTTTTACTTTTAAACTCAGACATTCATGAAGGTTATCAATAATTCCAAAGATTACTTCACGAAAGAGAGAGATATTGCTCAAAGGTAGTAATTTTTTATCACATATTTCGGTCACTTTTTTAATTACTAATTCTTTTGCATAACTTTCTGGCTGGAAATGAATAGGGTTTGTTGGACCCGTACTTTTTATAACATAGTCTCGTAACTCATCCTTCAACTTATCTGATATTTCCCTAATTTGCAAGTCATTTTTAAAGTAATTAATAGGATAAAGTAAATATGTAATCTGACTTTCGGAATAACTATTGTATGCAATGCCCAATTTCCAACAAGAATCATAATACAGATCTTTTACAATAGAAAAATCTGTATCTAAATACATGTTGAAACTATCCAAAAACTTATGAATGTTTTTGAATTCCTTTCATTCCAATCTAAGAAGAGGATCTGAATTTTCTAAAAGTATTTTATATTTTTCTTGAATATTTTTTATTTCCTCTCTTTGTGAATTAGTAAACATTAGTTTTTTAAGATCCTGAACCTCTTTAGACAGTTCTCTAAGTCCTTGATTTGCTTCTTGCACTCCTTGATTAGTTTCTTGGGATACTTGGTATGTTTTTTGAGTAGTTTCGTTTATTCGTTTTTCTAAGTAAAGCTCAAGATAGTCTCGAAGTTCAGGATTTTTCTCAATTTCAGAATCTATAACTTCAAAAAAAGTATTTAAGATTAAATTTGCGTCTTCTCTAGAGAAATCTTCCTGGCTGAATAAATTAAAAAATTCATCAATTAAAACATTTAAGCAACTAGGCTTATTAGGATTTTTTAAATATTCTTTAATTGCCGTTTCTACTTTTTCCTGATGCAAAAACATATCAATGTTTATTTCATCAAATTTGGGATTCTTATTTGAAAGTTCTTTAATTACTTCATCACATACTTTCCAGTATGTGTCAAAAATTTCATCAGGAATTTTTTTGAAAGAATCGATAAAACAGGCTTTTAAGAATTCTGAAACTAATTCTGAGATTACCATTTATTTTCCCGTTGGTACAACATATTTATTCAATAATTATGAACATGTCATTTATGAATCAATATGAATTAACTCTTTCTATTTTATACTAAATCAGAAATTATAGCATGTCGATTCTACTTTACTTCTTTTTTGCCAGCATCTGCCCGATATCTTCTCCTTTCGTTAGCATACGGGCGTGGAGGGAAGTTTCAGATAAATTAAATTTACTCAAATCAAGCTTGAAAACGCTATTGGAAATATGTCTTAGTAAATCGGAGGAAAATTTAAGCTTCCGGTTAAATAAGGTTATACGGAATTAAGACTAATTGATATTTATGGGATCAACAGCAGAAATCGAGAAGAGACTTATCGAACTCGATAAGGAAATTCATTCCATCCTCAACATGGTTAGAAAAAAAGAAGGAAAAAGCTCAAAGGAAATTGTAGAATCGGCCTGTGGGGCATGGGGTTACGATGTAGAGAGCGAAGAGTTTGTTGACCAGCTGAGGAAATCTTCACGTCTGGATTGGGTAGAATGAAATTTTTTGTAGACACATCGATATTTGTTGACTGTCTTTAAAAAAGAGGTCATTCCGTCTTCCAAAAGCTTTCTGGAACGTATCGGAGATGAATATTCAGGTTATATGTCATCAATTACCGTCGCCGAACTGAGTGTTGGCGCTCACCTTTCAAGATCCCAGGATGCTCTTGAAAAAACATTTTAGGAATAAAGAAGATACAATTTCATGATTTTTGTTCTTGATATTGTCTTCAGCAATGGCTATGAAGTCATTCCCAAAGTAAATATTTGAAATTATATTTTTACCATTCCATAACATCCTTCCAATTCTGATTTTACCTCATTCGATTTTAAAATATTCGCACTTTCTTTATCTAGATTTTTTTAACAAAATATTATAAAAAGAAATTAAGAAGCTAATTAGTAAAGAAGTACATTTTAGTCACTGAAGAATGACTAACAAAACCAGTAAATCCAAACAAGTTAATATTTTCACCCAACTCTCTTTATTCCTTTTGTATTTTTTCATCTAATCTTAGGTAATACTTGCGTTTAATCTCAAAATAAACAATACTGAAAGACGCATTTTACTAAGTGATTCCAAAGTATATTCATAATAATTGACAGTTGAATCTATTCCACAATTACGAATTTCTCAAGAAATAGGGAATTTATTTTGGAGAATCTAGGCACTAACGTTGGAAGTTATGTTTCCAACAAGTCCTTAACCAACAATTAATTTTGAAAGCAATGAAAATATGAGGTTATAACTATCTGAATATGAATCCTAGAACTTTTTATTGTTCATCCTTTACTTTTAATTTATCTCGATAACTGATAAGATACTGTTTGATCAGAAAGTATTGAAGTATAAAATGGATAAGTAATATAATAGCTAATTCATACATTGGTTTTATCTTTGTCTATTTCTTCCATTCTCACATTTATACCATGTTTGGTTTTAAAAAATGACACCTTATAAGTGCAATTTCCAATTTTAAAACCTTCAGTACTCACACCTTCAATTAATGTATGACTGTCATCTCCAAAACGGAATATTTTTGAAAAGGGTATATTCAAATATTCAATCCACAATTCACATTCGCCAGCAAAACTTTCTAAATAATATTCTACACAATCTGGCGCTATAATACTATATTTCTTTGAAATTTTTAAATTGAACTTTTTAATCTTTTTTAATCCATTTGCTTCGATATCATTGTAGATTTGAGGGTTTTTTTCTAACGCTTCAATATGAAAAATATCGTTAAAGCTATAACATTTATCTTCAAATGAAAATATCTTCCGATCACATTTTATCTCAAAATTCTTAGTGTTATATCCTGAAAGTCCAATACTCGCATTAATAATATTAAAATACTTATGATAACCTTCTAATGAACTACACATAAACCATGATTTAACGTCTCCTAAACTGATTTCGTTGATAGTATGAGTAATAATACCGTAATGTTGAGCGGATGTCATTGCAGGTTGTGTAAAACCAGTAGATGAGACTGCAACAACTTTATTAACGTTTAAATTCGCGCATTTCATTACTAGTTGCTCTATCCATGTCACATCTTCTTTATTATTACGATCTCGGCATTCTACAATTATCACAATTGGGATATAACCAAAATCATATTTAATTGATATATCGACCTCACGTGGTTGACCTGTTATTTTATCTATTAAATAGTCTGGAGATTTAATTTCGCATTTTGGGTCTAAAATTAATCTATGTAATAATTCCACAGTTAGTTCAACGTCTCTTCCTTTTCTGGTTATATAAATCAACTCACATTATTATGAAATTATAAGTATTCTGGATAAAGAAATAATAGAAATCATTTTCCTTAATAAATAGTGTTTTATTTGTCGACCAAGTAAAAACTAGTAGTAACTCTTTCATTGAATGTACAGAGGCTGGATCTTCGCCATAAAGAAGTACTACGAAGTTTACGTAGCAGGTACCAAATGAATTAGGGTTTTATGCAACATCTATTTTGGGAATAGCAGGTTCTTTCAGCTCTGTTGGCTATTTCCATGGTATTGTTCCCAGTGTTTTGGAAAAGTTTGAGTTTTAATCCTTTTGGCCTGTATTGTGGCAGTTGCTGACTCTACTTTTCTTCTTTTTGCCAGCAACCGCCTGATATCTGCTCACTTCGTGAGAATGCGGGCGTGGAGGGAAGTTTTAAGATGAGTCCAAAAAAGCTTGTTTTAAGCAGATTGTTAAAGCTGAGAAAGTAAAAGCATGAGTAACTTTATCAGTTTTTCAATTGTCATAATATAAATGCTATAATCGCTATAGTAACTATTATGTCAGAAACTACAACTATACAGATATCTAAAGACACCCGTGATGAGTTAAAAGCCATTGGGAAAATGGGGGATGACTACAATACAGTTATACGAAAATTGATCCATGAACACAACTGCAATAAACTTATAGACGAAGGCGATAGGCTCATAAGAGAACATCGTGATGAGTTCGTGAGCATCGATGAGCTTTAAAGTTCTGATCCACCCTAAGGTCTTCGAAAAGGTTCCTGTAGATCGTAGGGATCAAATAAAAGATGCCCTTCAAGAACTAAAAGACCCCTTGCCAGGGGGAAACAAAAAAGAAGTAAAAGGAAGTCACAAAACTGTCTATCGGCTTCGTGTAGGCGATTTTTGCATTTTATACGAAATTGATTTTGAACGAAGCGAGGTTCTTGTTTTTAATATAATAACGGCTGAACAGGCGCATAAGAAGTACAACCGTTTTAAATAATCCCAAAACGTTTTTTCTCACGATTGAAAAGAGGCAGAAAAATGTGAGAGTTAGAACGTCGAAGACAGAATAAAAAGACATCCAAAGAGGTGAGGGTTCACTTCATCCTCATCATGTACGCTCTCCTTGGGATCCTGGATGTTTTCTCTTCGGGCTACTGGGTTACTATCTCCCTTTCTTCCTGGACTATATGAGCCTCTCACGGCTTCTACTTATCTCTTTTTTGCCAGCAGCCGCCCGATATCTACTCTCTTCGTGGGCATGCGGGCGTGGGGGGACGTTTTAAAATGAATTTTTAAAAAAAATTGAAAACTCTTTCATAATCAACAAGGTGCTATGGGGGGAGTAGAGTTCATCCCGGGATGATGAATCTTAAAGCAAAATAATTTTAGGATTGAACAATCTGTCTCTTGTAATAAATTATTGAGAATGATGTGCTTAAAAGTTATGAAAGAATGATGAACAGTAATTTGGAGAGAGATAAGACGAAAAAAAACATATGGTTCGTGATTGCCTCGTTGAGTTATATTATAGCAATTGGTTTTATTATTGCATATTTTATCGGTGGATACTCTCCCTATATAGTTATAGCTGTGATGTGGGCGTGTATAGGAAGTCTGGATATAGTACTTGGTATACTTAGCAGGAGAAAAGAAAAATGAACGGTGAAAGCGAGACAGGACTAAATAGTCGCTCCAGGGCAGTGTAGCTTTGGTTGAAACTCCATAGATGCTGCGACTTCAGTCGTGGGAGCTGTCACTTCTGAAGCATTCCTGGATAAAATCCATATTGACATTGCTTGCGGATAATAGCCCAGCGATCAACCCTTGAGATTTGAATGAGATTGAGATATTCAAGTAAGAAATTTGGGAACTGGATAGATATTTATTACCTGCAAGCTCATTTTAATACTCTTTAAGGCTCTTTTTATAATATATTTAAAATAATGTCCATGGATAGTTAGAATATCACCCGTTTGTAAGGCGGGATCATTTACTCTTTCCTATCCCTCGCCATCAGGCGGAATGCTAGTTTTTTCTAATACTAGCAAAAACACTAAAGTTTGCCACGGCGCCAGCTAATTTTCAAAGCTAATTAGCAAAAGCTTAATGCTATATTATATTTACAACTTATTATAATTATCGTAGTCGTAAATACGAAAATCAGTATAGAACTATAATCAGTATAGAACTATAATCAGTATAGAACTATGGTACGAACGCACAACGACAAGGCGCTGAGCAGGGATATATCCCTGACAGCAGGTTTTAACCTTTCTAATGAAAACGCATTTATGCAAAATCCGTAATCAGTGTCTGCCTCTGATCCCTTTCCCTGAGTCCTGGAACTCCAACACCCACAAGCCTTATCTTTTGACTTCCGATAAACTCAGAAAGGAGCTGCATGGCTGTCCTCTTAATTGCGAAAATATCCGAAGTCCAGACCGGGATAGTCTTTGAGCGCGTATACGTAGAGAAACCATCATAACTAACTCTTATTTTACAACTTTAGGGAGAGATTTTATATATCCGTGTATGACAGACTAAATAAATGTTTTTGCAATAAAAGTTTAATTTCAAAACCCTCTCTAAGCTGGTTTACGATAACAGTTTATTATTAATATACTAAGAGTTACGAATAAATACGGAAAGATAGATTCCAATATAGATACAGTACTTGCATTCATAATAATAAAAATAGTATGGGTAAACCAGAAAGTATTACACCACGATTCGGCATAGACATTGTAAAACCATGAACTGTTATACATATTATACAGATTATAAAAAAATAACGGGATAAATAAAGCAAAAAACAATTTTAAGTAACTCGATTTACTCATACGGTGTCTTTCTTTTCTTGTCATCCTACAGTATAAATATAAAATAAATAATACAAATAATGCTACAATAACAATGTAAACAACCGGTATCCCATATAATGTTACAGTATGACTCGTTGCTACAGCATGACTCGTAACTTCTATTTCTCCTGTACCAGAACCAATGATTGCACTTTCATTGTTCACGCTTCTTTATATGTTTTAAAAAGTTAAAAGATTTTTTGTTTCACCCGGCACCCTTAGACTTGATAAACCTTATTTTATCTCCAGTGGAGAAGTGAGATTTAGAAATCCGTAATCATTGTCTATCTCTGATTCCTCTACCTTAGAATCCAGAAGCCAAAGTGAATGCAATCAATCCCACTTTCCGCAGATATATACAAAAATGCCATCAAAGTTCTCAATGCGGCGGAATTAAAATGATCATCTTGCTTTTATAGAGTAATATTAGACAAATCGGCAATAAATTCTACACTTGTGTACATCTGCGAAATGTCGGATCAATGGGCTATTCCGCGATAAAAAATCGAGAATTCGAGGGTAGCCTTCTTTATTTCAATATATCCTCGAACTCCTTCTGGCTCCACAGATGCTGCCAAAGTCTCATCAGCCTGCCGCAAGTTTTCGATTGCAAGTCTCTGAATAGCTAAAATGGTGACATTGCCCAGGTTCACTACAAGGCTGCCAATCATATGTTCCTGTCTTGTCTTGTCAAGCGACCAATACCTTTCTCCAGCCTGAGCAAAGTCATTTGTTTTGAAAATCTTCAAGCCCTTGAAGACATTTACTCGATCAGGCGAGGTCGAAGCGATCAAGGTTCATCACTTTGGTCCAGGCCGCCACGAAGTCCTGGACAAACTTCTCCTGCGCATCCGCGCTTCCGTAGACCTCGGCAAGAGCCCGGAGCTGGGAGTTAGAACCGAAGATGAGATCGACACGCGTGCCGGTCCACTTGACTTCACCAGTCTTGCGATCGCACCCTTCAAATATATCCTTGAAGTCCGAAATCGCCTTCCATTCCATACACATGTCGAGCAGGTTCACGAAGAAGTCGTTGGTTAGCGCTTCCGGCTTCTGGGTGAAAACGCCGTTCCGGGTCTGTCCGAAGTTGGTATTCAGCACTCGCATGCCGCCAACGAGCACCGTCATTTCGGGCGCGGTCAGAGTCAGCAATTGCGCCTTGTCAACCAGCAACTCCTCGGCCGGTACGGTGTATTGGGCCTTGAGATAGTTGCGGAAGCCATCCGCGGGCGGTTCGAGTAAAGCGAAGGAGGCCACATCAGTCTGCTCCTGCGAGGCATCCATGCGCCCCGGCAAGAAGGGAACAGTCACATCGTAACCAGCATTCTTCGCAGCCTGCTCGACGCCTGCACAACCAGCCAGAACTATCAGGTCAGCAAGCGAGACCTTCTTGCCGTCAGAGGCCGCGCTGTTGAACTCGCTCTGGATACCTTCGAGAGTGTTCAGCACCTTCGCCAGTTCAGCCGGCTGGTTTACTTCCCAATCCTTCTGTGGTGCGAGACGAATTCGTGCGCCGTTAGCACCGCCACGCTTGTCGGAACCACGGAAGGTGGACGCCGATGCCCAGGCGGTCGAAACCAGTTGCGAGATTGACAGCCCGGAGGCGAGGATCCTGTCCTTGAGGGAGGCGATGTCCTTCTCATCGATCAACTTGTGATTGACCGCGGGGATGGGGTCTTGCCAGATGAGCTCTTCGGCAGGAACCTCCGGACCGAGATAGCGGGCACGCGGACCCATGTCGCGGTGCGTCAGCTTGAACCATGCGCGTGCGAATGCATCCGCTAATTGATCCGGGTTCTCGTAGAAGTGCCTTGAAATCTTTTCGTAGACGGGGTCGAACCTCAAGGAAAGGTCAGTGGTCAGCATGGTTGGCGCGTGACGCTTGGACGGGTCGTGGGCGTCCGGAATCGCGCCTGCGCCTGCGCCATCCTTCGGTTGCCACTGATATGCGCCGGCAGGGCTCTTCGTCAACTCCCACTCGTAGCCGAACAGGATCCTGAAGAAGTTGTTACTCCACTTCGTTGGCGTGTTGGTCCACGTGACCTCCAGGCCGCTGGTGATCGTGTCATTGCCTTTACCGGTGCCGAAGCTGCACTTCCAACCGAGGCCTTGCTCCTCGATACCGGCCGCTTCCGGCTCAGGCCCGACATGGGGCGCAGGACCGGCACCGTGGGTTTTGCCGAAGGCGTGACCGCCAGCGATGAGCGCAACGGTCTCTTCGTCATTCATGGCCATGCGAGCGAAAACCTCGCGGATATCCCTGGCCGCTGCGATCGGATCCGGGTTGCCGTTCGGGCCTTCCGGGTTGACGTAGATCAGCCCCATCTGCACGGCAGCGAGCGGATTTTCGAGGTCCCGGTCGCCGGAGTAGCGTTTATCACCCAGCCACGTGTCCTCAGAGCCCCAATAGACATCCTGGTCCGGCTCCCAGACGTCCTCGCGACCGCCTCCGAAACCGAACGTTTTGAATCCCATTGTTTCCATGGCGACGTTGCCCGTAAGAATCATAAGGTCGGCCCATGAAATCTTCCGGCCATACTTCTGCTTGATCGGCCAGAGCAGGCGACGCGCTTTGTCCAGGTTGACGTTGTCCGGCCAACTGTTGAGCGGCGCGAAGCGTTGCTGGCCTCTACCGCCGCCGCCGCGGCCGTCACCGGCGCGATAAGTGCCGGCGCTGTGCCATGCCATGCGAATGAACAAAGGGCCGTAGTGGCCGAAGTCAGCCGGCCACCAGTCCTGCGAGTCAGTCATCAGTGACGCGAGATCTTTCTTCACAGCCGCCAGGTCGAGGCTTTTGAACTCTTTCGCGTAGTTGAAGTCCTCGCCCATAGGGTTGGACTTGGAAGAATGCTGGTGCAGGATCTCGATCTTCAAATGGTTCGGCCACCAGTCGCGGTTCGACGTGCCTCTGCCGGTTTCTAGTTTGCTTGTTCTGTCCATTACAGAGTTTTTTCTGTCGTCAGTCATAACGTTATCCACCATTGATTAAAAATTCAAGACCAAATCTCCAGTAGCAATCTCTTCAATCTTGTCTCCTCTTGGAAGAATTGAGTGCCGATTACTAGAGGGCTTAATTTCGGTTCGCGTTACAAGAGTTTGAAATTCTCACATGCTGTTTTTCCATGTCCAATTTGTCATCTTTTAAGGTATGAACGACATAAGCTTCTTTATAGGCTTCATTATAATACAGCTCACGTCAAGTCTATCGGCTATTATTTCAAACAGTCATCCTCTTGTCGAGTTTGCCTTTCCAATCCTGGAAGTTCGTTATTTTAGGTCTTACGACTCCGATTCTGGCTATATTCCCCCTTTAATCATTACTAAAAGTTTACTATCCTTGAAAGCCTGATTCCAGTTCAGTAATCAACTTCTATAACCATGGATATCTATTTAAGATTGATTATTACATAATAATGAGCTATGACTAGCCTTAAGGACTCAGACTCATACATAATCAAAGCCCTCCGCGGAAAAGGATACAAGGCTACGCCCCAGAGAATAGCGATCGGTCAATTTGTTCTCCACAATCATGCCCACCCAACGGCTCAGAGAATTTATAGCGAAGTCAAGAAAGTCTATCCAACAGTCAGTCTTGCAACAGTTTATAAAACTGTTCAAATCTTGAAAGAGGCAGGTTTGATTCAGGAATTGAATTTAGAGAAGGATCATACCAGATTTGATCCCAATATGAAGCCACACGCTCATCTAGTTTGCTTCCAGTGCAAGAGCATCAGTGACTGCACAGACCCGATGATTTCTGAAATTGTGGATCGGATGTCAAATGAAGCAGATTTTTCTGCTGGAGAATGGAATTTTGACATATTTGGTATTTGTAGTAGCTGTAAAGGAAAGCAGTAAAACAGTAAGGATAAGGAGCGGAATGATGCCGGCAAAGAATTGTGCGAAAAAATCTTCGTTCTTAGCTCTCACTTTTCCAGCTTCTTCAAAACACCCCAAAAACCACAAATATTTAAAACCATTTTTTAAATAAATGATTACAAATAGCTATCATTTCCCTTCCGAATGCACAAACTTCAGGTTAATTTGGAAAAATGAACGAGTGAGTTATAAGACACTCACAACTCCCCGACCTTTTCCTCCTTTTGGATCTGCATCTACTACAACAGGAAGCCCTTTAAGTTCGGGCTATTCTCTGACCTCTACTGGTGCAAAGAAACTATCCATGTCTACGTGGAGATAATATGTTTTTCGCAGTGGTTCGATGAGGATTGAGTGCAGGCATTACCTGTAACTACTAAAGAACAGAAACTTATTCTGTGATTTGTAGATTAGTGCTTTTAAATTTGCAAAAAGAGGTACTCAGTTAATGTCCATAGTCTCAAAGTATAACCGAATTGCACCTATCTATGAGCTGATAAATTTGCCTCTTGAAATTTTCTTTTTCCGGAAATGGAGAAAAGAAGCACATTCAAACCTGAAAGGGAAGGTACTTGAAGTCGGAGTGGGGACTGGAAGATATTTGAAGTTCTATTCGTCTCACTACCCGGTAACAGGAATCGATTGCAGCGAAAAGATGCTTGAGAAAGCCAGTAAAAAAGTTAGAAGAATGACGAATGTCACCCTTTTTCTTATGGATGCCAAACGCCTGGGATTTCCGGATAACAACTTTGATTATGCTGTAGATTATGCTGTAACAACTTTTACCCTTTGTTCAATTCCCAACCCTTTGAAAGCTCTTATGGAAATGAGATGTTTCTTGAAACTGTCCGGTGAGCTGATAGCTATCGAATATGTCCGCAGCAGTAACCATCTTATTGCCTGGTTGAGGATTTGATCAATCCTATTACATGTTCTCTTATTGAAGACAGTAAGAATCGGAAAGACATAGAAATCACCAAAGAGGCGAATAGTCAGACTAAACATCCAGTACTGCATTATAAGAGGTAATGGGGGATTATGATTATGGCAGTCAATGAGAAAGAAATGAGGATTAAGATAATCAAAGAGGGACCGTATCGCGTTACAGGTGGAGTGCCGCTTTTAGAACAGGTAATTGTTACCGATGATGCCGGCCACACCAGAGAATTAATTGATATAAAGGAGTACCCCCGGCGGGAATCCTATACTTTATGCCGCTGCGGCTCATCCGAAAACAAGCCCTTCTGTGATGGGACCCACAGCAAGATCGGTTTTGACGGTAGCGAAACAGCCAGTAGAAAGCCTTACCTGGAAATAGCGGAAACGTTTGAAGGTCCTGATCTAAAACTCACCGATGCCTACGAGCTCTGCGATCATTCCCGTTTCTGCCAGCGGTCCGGCGGAATAAGGGATCTCATTCAAAAATCAGACGACCCGGAAGCCCGACAAACTGCCATAGAAGAAGCCATGATCTGCCCTTCGGGACGGCTGGTCCTGTGGGACAGGAAGACAGGCAAACCCTTTGAAAAAGAATTTGAACCATCTATTGTACTGGTTCACGACGAACAAAAAGGTTGTGAAGGTCCCCTCTGGGTTCGAGGCGGTGTCCCCATTGAATCTGCAGATGGCAGCATGTACGAAATCCGGAACAGAGTAACCCTCTGCCGCTGCGGGAAGTCAGAGAACAAGCCCTACTGTGACGGCAGCCACTGGATGAACAGCCAGCAGAAGCTCGAGTTCAGGAAGAAGTGGGGCCTGGAATGAGCGAGTTCGTTGATTAATAGAGATTCTGAACTTGCGGAAATAGTAATCTCGCATAACAGTCAGGCAATCCAAAAGCCAAAATGAAAGCAATCAATGGGCAATTCCGCGATAAAAAATAGAGAATTCGAGGGTAACCTTCTTTATTTCAATATATCCTCGACCTCCTTCTGGCTCTACAGATGCTGCCAAAGTCTCATCAGCCTGCAGCAAGTTTCCGATTGCACGTCTCTGAATAGCTAAAATGGTGACGTGGCTCAGGTCCTCTGACAGACCTCCAGGGAGATCACGACCCTGCTCTGCTCTATGCTCCGGCGAGAGGTCGAGAGAGGACGGATCTCAGAGTCCGATAGCTGCAAATGGCCAAAGAGATACTGGCGGAGGAGATGATTCGGATGAGCTGGAGTAGAAGAGCTAGAGGGGAGAGGCGGATATATTGCTGGTGGAGAGCTGGGAAAAGCTGTGGCCTGCGACATTCTGGTGGGCATCAGAGTCGAATCCAAGATATTGACGCTGGAATTAAGGGGAAATCCATAAAAGAGGAAGGACATGACGACGACAGAAGAATGTTTTTCATTGCGTTTTCCCAATTTCATTATGATAGGGCTAACCATCAAAATTATTGACAACCATTTTTAAAAGTTCTAAAAACAATTCTTTCTGTTCCTTGGTCATTCCTTGTACAATTTTATTCTCTGTCTCACTAAAAACTGAATTAAACGTAGCAATCAACTCTCTTCCTTTTGGGGTAAGAGACAGCTCTTTGACTCTATCATCAGATGCGCTCCTTATTCTCTCAATAAATCCCTTTTTTTCAAGTCCACGCAATAAGTTTGAAACTGAAGCGCCAGTAATATCCATATACGATTCAATATCTTTTTGATAAACAGTAATTCCTTCGTCTTGCTTTTCGCCGATAAAACCAACAACTCTTGCCTGTTGATTAGTTATATCATACTGCACTAGTTCACTATCTACCTGCATCATAATTTTATGAATTGAATTTCTTAAATAAAAATGATAAGGATATTTATGCTCATTTGTTGTCAATCTTAACCTCCATCATGAATAACCTATTGGTCATGTTTCGTTAATAAGTGTTTTTCGTTAATGTTGTGCTTCACCTCTTTTTTGGGGGAGAAAACGTACAATTGCGAAACATACTGCTATCGCCACAATAATTAAGATCAAACTTAGCAGCATCGAATAAACAAATCCTTCCGACCTGGTTGATAAGAAAAACACAGAAGTTATAGCTGCAATTCCTATGCTTCCCGATAATTGCTGGGCAGCACTCAAAGAACCACTGGCGCTACCTGCTTCATCTGGAGAAATATCACCAATGGCGAAATCAAATAATGTTCCAATACAAAAGCCCATACCAAATCCAATTATAAAGATGGACGGAAAAAGGCTCCACAGAGTAATCGTAACTGCTTGATTAATGAAAACGTAGAAGAGAAACAACCCCGCAGCAGTTGTAAGAAGTCCAATCGAAATGACTTCTCTTCCTAGCTTATTGATAAGCCTAGGCGCTATTATTGATGATATGATCACTCCGATCGCTAAAGGACTCATCCCAAGAGAAGCTTCAAATGGAGATGCCCCCAAGCCTAATTGTAGGAAAATAGAAATTATATAGTTAAGACCGCTTACAACAGCAAAATAAACTAAACCAAGGGTAAGCCCAGCTGTGAAACCTTGATTTTTAAATAAGGAAGGTTTTATCAGGGGATGTGTTGCCGTCGTTTGTCGCCAAGAAAAAAGACAAAGGAATAATGTGCCCATTCCAATCGAAAATAGGGAAATTGTACTCCAACCATTATTCGAACCCTCAATCAATCCATACAGTAAAAAGAACATCGTACCTCCTAAAAATCCTGAACCGAGAAAATCTAAATTAATTGAACGATCTCCATTATTCTTGGGAAGAACTCGGTATGCAATGATAAAACCTGAAAATCCGAGAAAGACATTAATCAGAAAGATTGAACGCCAGCTTGTATGTAAAATATCTGCATTAATTAAGAAACCAGCAAAAATTGGACCAAGTACCATAGATATACTTATAATAGGTCCAAAAAAGGCGAAAGCTTTAGTAAGCATGTCCCGCGGAAAATTTTCAGCCATTATTGCCATACCTTGAGGGATCATCATCGCTCCAAATGCTCCCTGAGCAAGTCTGGAAATAATAATCATCGTTGGATTTATAGAAAGACCACAACTCAAGGAAGAAACTGTGAAACCTGCTATACCTATTAAGAAAAGTTTTCGTTGTCCATACTTGTCACCCAACCGTCCTCCGATAATTAAAAATACGCCCATTGCAAGCGCGTAGGCTGCTCCTAGCCATTGCATTAGCATTTGGCCACCATTTAGTGATTGTGAGATTGAAGGGGCTGCGATATTAGTCACCGTTAAATCTAACATATCCATAACATCAGCAACCAATACCACAGCAAGAATTATCCAAAGTATTTTGTTTCCATTGGTTTTATCCATTATCATACACCTAATAATTAGATATCTATTTATTTGATATCTAATTATTAGGTATTTAATTTTTCCGGTAGCTACTATAACTGTACATTAGCAGTAGCATAACAAGATCATTTTTATAATGATCTCAGTATCGGCGCAAGGGGCAACACCCTCAAGATCCTTGAACACAACTGATTCGATTAAGATCCAATAGAGGACCTCAAAGGCTACGTGGTCAATCTCTCAAATCCGCCAAATATGCGCAGATCCTGAAAAACTTTGTAGCCTTCAAGGAGACAGCAAACGAGAGGATATTTCTGATGAAGCTTGGTTTAGGCAGGTAAGTTAAATTTTCTCATATGTTTCTATTGGTGGCGTTTTTGTGGGAAACGCATTATTTTTCATATTAAACATTCTTGCAAAAATGGTTCGTTGTTTATATAGGCTGTGAGAATTGAATCATAAGTTAACTAACTTTAAACATAATATTAATTTTAGAATGTTAAGAACGTTATCGATAAAAACATCTAATTTATAATGTCGACCTGCCGAATCTAAGTTTCTGTTTCGAACTTAGAATTATCAATTAACCCACCGATTAAGAAAACATCTATATAATTATTCCAAAGTGGTGGATAAAGTTGGTTTTGGGATCGGCTCATCCTAAAAACTCTAAGCCAAGATCTGAACATTCCAGTTCAGCGGCGGCGATACGCCATCCGCTGAAATTGGTTGTTAGCTGACCGTTTTTTTCTCTGCCCTGTATAAAGTCCTTGAAGAAGTTTATGATACGATCATGCGAGGTCGAAGCGATCAAGGTTCATCACTTTGGTTCAGGCCGCCACGAAGTTCTGGACAAACTTCTTCTACGTATCTTTCTCTATCCACAGGACATCATGTCCATAGTTTTGGATTATATTATGCAACCTGTGATTGAGGGAAATAAAAAAATAAATAAGATACTTAATTGTTGTAAATCGCACTACATATCGGAAGAAACACCATGATTCGAAAAAAGGACACATTTCAGACCGGAAGTGTCCCTGAGCCAGGCAAAGGGCTTGTCTTCGCTATGGCCTGTGCATGCGGAATCGCGGTGGCCAACATCTACTATAACCAGCCAATGCTGGGAGTTATTGCACGCTCTTTTCCCGGCGAACTGGCTCCCAGCCTTATTCCTACTGCTACTCAATTCGGTTATGCAATCGGTTTGCTGTTTCTGGTACCCCTTGGAGATCTGATGGAACGTCGCCGGCTAATTGTGTCGCAGTTTCTTGTTCTGGCTTTATCGCTGCTTTTTGCAGCCATCGCGCCTACCGGTTGGGCCCTGCTGTGCGCCTCACTTTTCATTGGATTCAGCGCCTCCGTTACGCAGCAAATAATACCGGCTGCTGCATCGCTGGTCTCTGATAATCGCCGGGGTTCAGTCGTCGGCAGCGTTATGAGCGGATTGCTGAGCGGCATGCTTTTGAGCCGGATTCTGGCAGGTTCCATCGCTACTAATTACGGCTGGAGAGCCATGTTCTGGCTTGCAATCCCCCTGGTTATAGCCGGTGCGACAGCAATGGCACTGGTATTGCCGTTCAGCCGACCAGCGACTTCGATGAAGTACGGATCGCTGCTTGGTTCACTTCTGCAACTCTGGCGCGGGGAGCCCGGATTACGTCGAGCTACCTTTATACAGGGATTGATCTTCGCCGTGTTCAGCGCCTTCTGGACAATCCTCGCGCTGCATCTCGAACAGCCTCCTTTCCACCTGGGCGCCGATGTCGCAGGGCTTTTTGGTATTATCGGCGTGGTTGGAGTGCTTGCTGCTCCCGTAGCCGGACGTCTGGCCGACCGTCGGGGCCCGGGCCAGGTTGTTTCTACAGGTGCGTTTGCCACTCTGCTAGCCTGGCTGATTCTGGTAGGCTGGAATTCCATTGCCGGCCTGGTATTCGGGGTCATGCTTCTGGATTTCGGGATGCAGACCGCCATAGTCGCCAATCAGAAGGTAATTTACAGGCTTAAGCCACAAGCTCGCAACCGGGTGAACAGTTTGTTCATGGTAGGGATGTTTATCGGCGGCAGCGTGGGGTCCGGAGGTGCAATGCTGGCCTGGAAGGTAGCAGGCTGGCAGGGGGTTGCCATTTCTGCCATTGCCGTAGCGCTTACAGCTTCCCTGGCTCCCCTTTTGCTCCGGCATAACCCCTCATGAACAGGCAAGAAAAAAGGAAACGGATAATGACTACTTCCTTTCAAGAAATTCTATGAACGAGTCTAAATTCTGCTCTTTCATTTCAATACAAAAATCATTATTTTTATCTATGTTTTTATACTGTTCGTACAAGTCATTTAATCGACTGTACATTGTTGAGTTTACCGACTTATACCACTGTGCATAATCCTGAATTATGTTAACAGACATCGGACACAATAACAACGTTAAACCGAGTCCTGTTTCTTCATCCTGATAAATTACAAAAGGAAAATTTCTACATGCTTGCGGCCTGTTATCGTATATTCTGCACTTTGAGTTAATTAATAACGGACACTGTCCGACGATTGATTTATAACATCCTTTCAACTCTGATTTTACCGCATTCGATTTTAAAATCTTCGCACTTTCTTTATCTGCATTCTTTAAGATTTTCTCATATTCTTTTCTATGAAAATCAATAATATGAGTTTTGCAGCAACTCGCATTACACGATTCAGGACAGCTATAATGTTTAAGTATGCTTTGAGTTTGTGAGGTTAACCAGTCGTATTTTTCAGAACGTTGTCTTTTATCCATAGCATTCACCCAGTTGAAAGAAAAAAAGAGATGTTAAGTATATAATAGCTGTCAATTACCCTATTCTATGAGAACTTAAGATACTGATAATAACAGAATACGATATGAATCCTTTTCCACCGAGTTTAAGTTGTGGGTAAGCTATATTTACACAAAAAGAAAAGTTTTTCGTAATTATTCAGCTACCTTTATTCCTAACTTATTTTTCTGCTACACTCAATGCTGATAATTTTCATCTGGATTATTATATAACCATCTGCTCGTGTTTTACATGGAACGTGAAGAAATTTTGTCTTTATGCCTCTTGAATTCCGTGGCTCTTGTTACCTATATCGAGAATCTTGAGACTGAATTGAATGATATTAAAGAAGAAGTGCGAAATTTAATAGTTTTTTTGAATCAGAACAGTCAAAATAGTAATACGTCTCCTTCTACTGATACTCTTGTCAAGAAGAAAACTCAAAACGATGATAAAAAGAGTGATAGACTTCCCGGTGGTCAGAAGGGACATTCTGGCTTCATTCATTCTCTTCTGGCGATGACGGGCGAGGAGAAAGCATGGAGGTGTCGCAAAGAAGTTATGACAGAAATAGGAAACTATAACGAATCGTTTCACCGGATCGGCAATAAAAGCGCCTGGTTCCCTGTGAACTTCCCGTTAGACTGTGCGAATATACCTTCCAAAGAAATGACATTTCTTTATGCACCGAACGGCAATCTCATCGTGCCTGTTCTAAAAGGAGGAACCGAATGCGAGCATCGACCATAGCATCCTCTGCCTATTTCACAACAAGTGATGGTGTAAGGCTTCACTACCTCGATAAAGGCAATGGGCCGCCGCTTGTGCTATTGCCGGCGTGGACGCAGCCTGCATCGGGGTTTGCAGCACAACTCGAGGTTCTATCCACCAAATATCGTTGCCTGGCGCTCGACTTTCGCGGATACGGGGGGTCGGAGCGACCGGCTCACGGCTATCGCGTTTCGCGGTTTGCCAGAGACTGTTTTGACTTTTTCAATCATCTCGGACTGCACGATGTGGTGTTGCTCGGTCATTCGGCTGGCTGCACCGTAATTTGGAGCTTCATCGACCTGTTTGGACAGGACCGCATTCGTGCACTGGTGCTCTGCGACGAGATGATCGCGGGAATAAAGCGACCTGAGTGGTCCGAGGCAGAGTGCCGGATGTACGGGGCGTCGAGCGGCGGAGACGAGGCTCTGGCCCTAGCTGCAACCATCGCCGGACGGGACGGCGAGCAGATGCTACGTAATTTCCTGGTCAGCATGTTCACTCCGGAGTTCCCGAAGGCCGACATTGCCAGGGTCGTTGAGGGCAGCCTGGAAATGCCACGTGGCGCCGCGGCAGAACTCCTGCTCAGCGTGATGCAGGCGGACTTCAGGGATGTGCTACCCCTGATCAAGAGGCCCACGCTCTGCATCGGCGGGAAAGAGAGCCACCTTGGGCCCGAGGTGATGCCCTGGATCGCCTCGCAAATCCCCGGGGCGAAGGTGGTCATGTTCGACACGCCCCACTTCGTTTACCTGGAGAAGCCGGTCGAGTTCAACGCAACGGTGTGCGCTTTCCTAAAAGAGGTCGATGCTGCCTCTCGCTGAGTCTTGACGTGCAAACGGCGTCGGATTAAGCTAAGCTGTTATATAATTCCTCTGAAAACTTCCCTCCACGCTCGATATCTACTAACTTCGTGAGCATGCGGGCGCAGAGGGAAGTTTTTAGGGTCTGTATAGTCTGCAGGATAAATTTTCAGTAAGTTCTGGATCCAGTCCGAAGATCAACTTCCGCAATACTCAGTACCCTGAAAGTCTCTTATGAAGAGCAAAATTGGTGAAGTACTGAAATTGGCTATTTCAGCTATTCGGAACTATATCCTATCGGAACTACTGATAATATGAGTTATCTAAAGCCCGGCCATTTTCTTAGGGTCAAGGGGCATCAGGAACACATTTCCACTATCTGAAACCAAACGCATGCGACACCGTGCCGCTAATTACTTAAGAATGGTTTCGTAGACTTATTTATCGTGGAGATGAATTGATGAAATCCAGTAAATTAGAACAATACATAAGATGTATAGAGTTAGATAGAGAAAAAGTACCCTCGTTTTCTGAATATCCGTTTAATTTACCTGCGGTAAGAGATCTACAGTCACTATCATTTCATCCTAAAGTCACATTCATTATTGGAGAAAATGGTTCCGGGAAATCCACAATTTTAGAATCGATAGCTGTTGCATACGGGTTTAATGCCGAAGGCGGAACAAAGAATTTTAATTTTATCTCCAGAGCAACACATTCTAATTTAAGTAATTATATAAAAGTTGTTAAAGGTACCAAAAAGCCTCGTACTGGTTTTTTCTTAAGGGCAGAAAGTTTTTATAACTTTGCTTCAAGTGTTGATGACCTGGATAAAGAGGCATCTTTCGGACCTCCCATAATTAATTCTTATGGTGGCCGTTCATTACACGAACAATCTCATGGAGAATCGTTCTTTGCAGTATTTTTAAATAAATTTACTGGTGAGGGTATCTATATATTAGACGAGCCTGAAGCAGCGTTATCACCATCGCGGCAAATGTCTATGCTTACCAGAATGCATGACTTAGTAAAAGAAGGATCCCAGTTTATTATTGCAACGCATTCACCGATAATAATGGCATATCCCCAGGCCGTGATCTACCAAATTAAAGAAGGATTTGAACAAATAGGTTATAAAGAAACGGAACATTATCAAGTTACGCAGTCTTTTCTAAATAATACACGGAAGATGCTTAGCATTTTACTGGAATGATCGAGGATGAAGTTTAAGGCTCAGCCATCACCCTGAAGACGGGGGACGTCGGGAACGCAGCGCTGTTAGGCGAAATCTTCACAATTATAAAATTGAGAGTGATATTTATGACTCTTCAGGAAGAATTAAAAAAAATTGCCTTAGCTAACGGAGTTTATTATTTCGGTGTATCGGACTTATCAAACGAAAGAGAGTTTATTGTCGAACAGGGTGGAGATGAATTAGCTTCATATCCGTATGCAATTTCACTTGGCATAAAGCTAATTCATCCGATTGTAAACAAACTACCATTCAGAAATGAAAGATCGGTAGCATTGAATTACCAGCACCATGCTTATGATGTAATAAACCAGAGACTTGACCTGGTTGCTTCAATTCTAAGCAGCTACATCCAGGAACATGGGCATAGAGTATTACCTATCCCTGCATCTGAAAGAATTGATGATGAAAGAATATGCGCTCAGTTTTCTCATAAGTTAGGGGCTCATTTAGCCGGACTGGGCTGGATCGGAAAGAGTTGTCTCTTAATTACACCGGAAAATGGACCACGGGTTAGATGGACAACAGTACTGACAGATGCACCTCTCACCCCAACGGGAAACAAATTGGATGAAAGGTGTGGCACGTGCAACGAATGTGTAAAGATTTGTCCGGTTCAAGCTTTTACCGGGAGAAATTTTGATGAAACTGAAAACAGAGAGTTAAGATATGATGCAAAAAAATGTCAGGAATATTTTAATGAAATGAAAAATAATGGGCAAATGCCTGTGTGTGGGTTATGTTTATATGTTTGTCCATATGGTAGGAAAAAGAGATGATTGAAACTATTAAGAGTACTATGAAGGATGAAAATAATTAAAGAAGGCCTGCAGCTGTCAGGCCTGAGCCGATCTTTCATATATCGGGCGGTCACTGGCAAAAACTCTTATCCACCGTAAACTTCACAGAACTATTTGTTTAAAATGAGATAAGAAAAATCTCTTTTTCAATTCCGGATTACGTAATTTCCAGTCACCAATAACTCATCTGCCGTTACAAAATTAAACCCCTTTTGCTGTAATTCCGGAATCGCTCTGTCTAAAGCCGATACAATCCCGAAATTTGCGTCATGGGTTCCGCTATGTCCATCGTGACATAAAATAATAGATCCGTTTTCAGTGTTTCTCATTATGTTATTGTAAATATCTGCTGGTCCGTATGTGTATTTGAGAGATCCGTCAAGAATAATACCATGTTCGGTAGAACTATCTGCTGAGCGACAACTCCATAAAACGATTTTTAGGTCAAGCGCTTTTGCTATCTTGTTTACTCTATCGTCAACGCTTCCATATGGAGGACGAAAGTACACAGGGTTTTTTCCGATCAAATCCGTGATTATATTTTTGGTTCTGGATATTTCATTGTTAAGAATTTCTTCATTAGTAATTCCGGGAAGAGCTAAATGATTATAAGAATGAACGGCTATGAGATGGCTTTCTTCATTTGCACGTTTGACAATTTCACTGCCCGTTATGTATTTGTCCTTCTGATATTGAGCAGCAATGTTTTTCTCAATACAGCAGCCAAGGCAAAAAAATGTAGCTTTAACTCCATATTTTCGAAGCACATCAAGAATATTCGGGGTTACTCTGCCAGAACCATCATCAAAGGTCAGAGCAATATTAGGGATGTTAGGATCACCTTTTACAATTATCTCGCTTGACATCAGAAACACCTGTGTAAGTTTTTATCTGGTTTTTCTCATTTTTTGCCAGTGACCGCCCTATATCTGCTCATTTCTTTAGCATGCGGGCGTGGGGGGTTTTTAAGATGAGTTGATTAACAAGAAATTTGGAAACTAAGACCCATCGGAAAATGATTATTACATTAGTAAAACAGAGTATTAACATCAAGTGTTTAAGCTTATTTTAAGAAAAATAAGGGGAAAAATTGACTAATCAATTTCCATATGTCTTATTGCAGGCTCTTAATCTCATATCCTGATTATATATGAGTTCAAAGTACTGCTAAGCCCTCCGCTTCAAAGCAGCATCGACAGAAAGCTAAAGAAAAGCCGAAGAAGACCGGATTACCCGGGTTGGGAAATCGGTCTAGCACTGCTTTAAAGTCCTCAGCATTGCGACTTTCGGCGCGTTATGAGAGATTCTACTCGTTCCAGGGTTCGACTGGGTCGAATAGAATCTGCTTGAACGGTTGCACGGTTTCCCTGCGGTTCCAGTCGCGTTTGAGCTCACAGATGTTTGCACCCAGCTCGTTGGCTTCGCACCGGCCTGGACAATGCGCCACAGCGCCGCTCGGTACGCTTCCGCGAAGGTCCCACCGACCGTATCAACAACAGGACAGACTTTGTAGCCGTCGCGCATTGCGTCGCGCGCGGGAAGTGAGTATGTCTTGTTATTACTTCTCCTGTTTAAGGACCTCTTGTGCTTTCTGGTAGCTCTCCACGGCTGCACGGTAATTCGGCGACACCATGGTGTACAATTCCGCGATTTCTGCGGCGTCGGGGCGGTTCCAGGTTCGGTGTACTTCACAAATAACCGCATTGGCGCTCGTCGGGATCACGCCAGCTTGTGTAAAACGGGCAAGCGTCGTTCTCGATACCATCTCGCTTGGGTCGCCTGAAGCATCCATTACGGCGTAGACCTTGAATCCCGCCGCTTTGGCATCCAGCGCCGGGAACATGACGCAGACGCTGGTCCACACACCGGCAATGACCAGGATTTTCTTGCTGGTTTCCCGCACTGTTTTGACGAAAAGTGCGTTGTCCCAGGCGTTGACTTCTCCCTTACGAGGGACGTAGACAGCGTGAGGGGCATATTGGTGGATCTCCGGCATTAGCGGGCCATTAGGCCCATCCGGAACCGAAGCCGTCGTGATGACTGGAATGTTATGCAACCTCGCCAGTTTTGCCAGAGCGGTGGTATTGGCCCGCAACTCGGCCACACTAATGTCTTTCACGGTTTGGAGCAGACCTGTTTGGTGGTCGAGCAACAACAGGACCGTATCCGTGGGGTCTAGCAAAGCTTTGCCTCCGCCGGGATCATGTTCGATTCCATCATGAATTGAGTTTTTTCCGTCCGGTTCGAAGATATTTTTTTTCTGGTTGACCATAATAACCTCCTTTTTATGAGTGTGAACTATGGTAAATGAACCATGGCCGACGGTTCTACTCCTCGATGTTCTTGCGGAGGAAGTCCCGCATTAGGTCGGCTATCTTGTCGCCGTCCTCTTCAAGCGCGAAGTGTCCTGTGTCGAGATAGCGGGGTCCGTGCCACCTCGGTCGCCTACTCCTTAATGAACGCGAGCAAGTCTTCGTTGACCCGATCCTTAAGTGTTGTGCACATGCCATGTGGTGCGCCCTTGTAGACCTTCAGCGTGGCGTCCTTGACAAGCCTGGATGAGAGCATGGCTGAGGCGCCGATCGGCACAATCTGATCGTCATCTCCATGCAGGATCAGAGTTGGAACATCGAATTTTTTGAGATCCTCCGTCAGGTCCGTTTCGGAAAAAGCTTTGATGCAAAAGTATGCTGCCGGAAATCCAGCCATCATTCCCTGGAGCCAGAATGAATCACGCACGCCTTCCGAAATTTTGGCGCCCGGTCTGTTATAGCCGTAGAACGGCAGGCTGAGATCCTTCCAGTACTGCGAACGATCGGCTTTGACGCTTGCACGAATCTGGTCGAACACTTCGATCGGAGCGCCTGCCGGATTGGCTGGTGTCTTGAGCATCAGCGGCGGCACCGCTCCGATCAGCACAGCTTTGGCCACACGATCCGTGCCGTGGCGTCCAATATAGCGGGTGACTTCACCGCCTCCCGTTGAGTGGCCAACAAGGATTGCGTCCTTCAGGTCGAGTGTTTCAATAAGCTCCGCAAGGTCGTCTGCATATGTATCCATGTCGTTACCGTTCCACGTTTGGCTCGAGCGCCCGTGGCCACGGCGATCGTGGGCAATACATCGATATCCTCGGGAAGCCAGAAAGAACATCTGGTCTTCAAAAGCATCCGCACTCAGCGGCCAGCCATGGCTGAAGACCACCGGCTGTCCACTGCCCCAGTCCTTATAATAGATTCTCGTCCCGTCCTTAGTTGTAATCGCGGTCATGAAACGTTATCTGTCATCAAATCATATAATATCTCAAGAATAACTTCTTCTTAATATTAATAGTCTTTAAAAAAACTGGGCAAATCTTTCACTAAAAAGCGAGTTTTCTTATAAATTTAATTCACAGTTTTAGTTTTTCGAACTAATTTAGGGCTTTAGATCCGCTTTTGATTTCAGGATTTCAAAGTAAGCAAGGGCTGGTTCCGTTGCAAAAAGAATTATGAAAGGGATTTACTGAAATAAGTATAAATTAGGAGTATATGTTATGCCAGTAAATTCCTTTAAATGGAAGCATCGGTGGTCCTTTATTAATCAGTTGATATTATTCCTATATCTGAAACTAAGATCTTTTGTTTTTTGATTCTACTTTTTGCAGGGCTGAACTTTTCTCTTCTGCAACGCAAAAAATGAACAAGCGAATTTTATATCTTGATCCGGGGGATCTCTTTAAAACTCACTAAAACTCACAGTTAAATATAAACGCCTCCGCCAGCTTGTCTGGCAGCCCTTCACAAAAGGAAAAAAGCAGAATAAATGAATGAGAAATGATACTGAAATTGGTACCGTTTTAGCTCTTTTTCTTCTTTTAAACTCACAAACGCCTACAGCAGCTTTTACTTGATAATCTGTTGTTTTCATCCTTCTATATCTTTTTTGTCTTTTTGGGAAAGACCGCTCTCCTGCGTCGAGCGGGACAAGAACGACACAATATAGCAAATGACATTGTACGGGGCAGAATTCAGGTATTTGAGTCAGACTTATTTTTTCAAAAATATCAACCATGTAAAAAGGGACGACTGAAGCATTATGAAGGGGAGATTCTTTTATTAAACGTGAGATTGTACTTAAAATATGCATTAAGTTATCGTAATTTAAAGGAAATGATGGCAGAAAGGGGAGTAAAAGGTGAATGGAAATACCTTTATAGAGCAGTTGACTCTGATGGAAGCACAATCGATTTCATGCTAAGTACAAAACGAAATAGAAAAGCTGCAAAGAGATTCCTTAAAAAAGCTTTGGGCTCAAAGCATAATCAAATACTAGGAGCAATAACGGTTGATAAGAATCCAGTTTATTCCATTGCCGTACACGAACTGAAAAATTACAGAATATTACCTAAAAACGTAAGAATTCGGCAAATTAAGTATTTGAATAATACTGTTGAACAGGATCATAGATTTATAAAACGAATAGTGCGTCCAATTTTAGGCTTCCAGTCTTTTCATACAGCTATCAAGACTTTAAAAGAAATTGAAATCATGAATATGATCAAAAAAGGACAATTAAATGATCTACATTACTCTGTTTTTAATGAAGTCAAATACATTAATCAATTGTTTGGTTTAGTTTTATAATGTTAGTACATTTTCCCTGAATATTTTGATTTTATTCATTACTTACAGATTTACATGTTTTTTTGAATTTTTTGCAACGGAACCTCAAACTGGGGAATAAAATTTTTGCTCCGCAACCGAAATTATTTCTCTCCTCCCAATTCTATAACTCTCTGTTTTAACCTACTAAAAAATTCGTCTTTGTTTATCGTTGAAATATTATCAACACCCCAGTTTATATCTTCTGAAATTATATTATACTTAGAACATTGAGCCATAAATTCTATAAGTTTCTCTGCGGTGTCAAATTCAAGAATTAAAGTTGGAAACTTTTGCTTTTTCCCGAACATTCGATCACAACCAGTATTTGATAAACAGAAGTACCGACCTGTAATAAATCATTTTTTTTAATGATTAAAATATCTTTGCGATTTATCTTTGAATTTTAACAAAGATAAGCTTTGTAAGAAACTATAATCAACAGTTTCGATCAAAGCTAGTCTTAACAGAAGCATTTAGGAAAAGAGAGGTGTGAACGGGAGATGTGGCTTTAAACTCCCCTGTTTGTCATTTCATGAGTAAAGCTCTTAGACCAACATAAGTATAAAAACGGTTCTGTCAAGTCTTCGGAGGAGGATAATTTTTTTCAAGCTAGTGTAGATTCAAGCTATATCAACCCATAATATACCCATTCCCAGAAGACCTTACAGTACTGAATGTCTAAATAAATAAAAAAAGAAAATCGGTAAAGTTTACTCCTGCTCTGAAGCCGGCTTCAGGTCGTGTCGCGGATTCCCTACCATCTTCTTCGGATCCACAATCCTGTCAAAATCCTCCGCGCTTATAAAACCTCCTTTCACTGCAGCCTCCCTCAGTGTAGTATTCTCATCCAGTGCTCGCTGGGCAATTGCGGAAGCCTTGTCGTAGCCTATAACAGGGTTAAGTGCTGTCACCAGCATGAGGGAGTCGCTCACAAATTTGTCGATCCGACTCCGGTCGAGCATGATTCCCTTGATTCCGTACTCACCGAACTTGACGCAAGCATCGCCGAGAATGCGCGCGGAATGTAAGACATTATTTATGATTATCGGGCACATTGTGTTAAGCTCGAAATTTCCCTGCGACCCGGCGAATGCGACGGCATTGTCTTCCCCGATCACCTGGATGCAAACCATTACCATGGCTTCCTCCTGCGTCGGATTGACTTTTCCGGGCATTATCGAGCTTCCCGGCTCGTTACTGGGCAGGAGGAGCTCGTGGAGTCCCCCTCTCGGGCCCGAACCAAGCCATTGCAGGTCATTTGCGATCTTCATCAGTGCAACTGCTAATGCACGCAAGGCTGCGCTTGAGGTTACCATCGCATCAAGGGAGCTCTGGGCTGCGAATTTATTTGGAGCTGGGACGAATGGATGACCTGTGAGCCTGGCAATCTCACCTGCAACTTTTTCACCGAAGGCTGGTGGGGTATTGATGCCGGTCCCGACCGCAGTGCCTCCGATGGCCAACCGATATAATCCCTGGAGAGAATGCTTGACAAACGCCAGCGCGTCATCGAGCTGTGTGGCGTAGCCGGACCACTCCTGGCCCACCGTAAGTGGTGTTGCGTCCTGAAGATGCGTTCGACCGATCTTGATGATATCCACCCATTCCCGTGCTTTAGTCCATATGGACTCTTCAAGGGCGGTAACTGCGGGAATGAGGCGGTTGCTGAATTCGAGCACAGTTGCAATGTGCATGGCCGTGGGAAAGGTGTCGTTGGATGACTGACTCATATTAACATCGTCATTAGGATGGACAGGGTGCTTGCTGCCGAGGCTTCCACCAACAAGCTGGATGGCGCGATTGCTGATGACTTCATTCACGTTCATGTTCGACTGAGTGCCTGAGCCAGTCTGCCAGACATAGAGCGGGAATTCGCTGTCGAGTTTCCCTGCGATAACTTCATCTGCAACCCTTGCTATCAATTCGGCTTTCCACTGCGGTATTATTCCGGCGGCTTCGTTGACCAGAGCAGCTGCCTTTTTCACGTACCCATAAGCATGATAGACTTCCTTTGGCATGTGGTCGTCACCGATGGAGAAATGAATCAGAGACCTCTGGGTCTGAACACCCCAGTAATGGTCGGCTGGAACCTCAACTTCCCCCAAAGAATCTCTTTCTTTTCGCTTGCCAGTCGCTCCAGTGCCGACAGGCAGGTCGAGGATTGAAGGCACTTTTTCGGCATTTTTTCGTTGTATATCCACGTCAATCGGCAAATTCTGCCCTCCTATAGATGGATTAGCTGTATTGGGGTTTGTAGAGCATCTTTCGGAGCCAGGCGTTGATGTCCTCTGGCTTATCGACTCCTGCCAGATCCCGATTGAAAATTAAAGTGGCAATTTGTACGGCGGTGCATACTTCGGTCTCCAGAACATTGCTTTGAGGTGGGAACAGCAAACCTTCTTCGCAGCCTCGATGAATATCTCGCCAGTGGCGCGCTTTGCTCGCATGATGTAGACCGCGAGGCCGACTGCCGGATATATGTAAAAATTGTTCGCTTGCTCGGGCAGAAAAATGTCACCGTTATAAGGAACTGGAAGGAATTGAACACCGGATGCATAAATAGCTCTGCCACCTGCAGGGCCGGCAGGTTACGCCGGTCGAGGATTATCTCCAGCTACCGGTCGCCGGCATCCTTGACAAGCCTGCCTGTCTCTTTCAAGTCTTCTGGGCTCGAAGGCTTGACACCGGAACGCGGGTAAACCGGCGCACAGATGCCGATGCCGATTACGCTCGCTCTCCCCCTCGCGGGCAGAGGTGATAGCCGTAGCGCAGCCGATCTCGAGGGCAGCACCTGTGACAACAGCCACCTTGCCTTGCAGGCACTCCTCCTGTCCTGAAGTTGCTTTGCTCATTATTGTTCCTCTCTCTGAGCACCTCGTGTACCCAGGAATTGATACTTCATCACAGCCTAGTTTACAGATTTTTTACTAACAGAGTACTTTGTAGTCTATGGAGGCTGCGATAAATTTTAAGTAAGTCCTGAATCCAGTTGACGGTCAGCCTCGCAAACTACACAGTATCTATAGTACCACGCTTTGAGCCGCATCATCTATTGACCAGCGCCGGATAGTCCGTGTAGCCTTTTGCGCCGCCCACGTAGAAGGTGGCCTCATCCGGCTCGTTCAGTGGCTCATTCTGCCTGAAGCGCTCTGGCAGGTCAGGATTAGCCAGGAACGGCACTCCGAAGGCGATCAGGTCAGCTTCGCCGCTGGCAACGACCTCGTTCCCGCTGTAGAGACCATAGCCTCCGTTCAATATGAACGTCCTTTCAAAAATTTTGCGCAGGGTAGGCCCAAGCCGCGCCTCGGGCGGCACGAACTCCGTCCGGCCTCCGATGGACTCGATTAAATGAAGGTATCCTAGGCCCGTTTTGTTCAGCTCTCTGGTGAAATAAGAAAATGTCTCCCTGGGATTGGCATCCGACATAGAATGCGCGGTATTGTGCGGGGAGATGCGGTAGCCGACATGGTCGCCGCCCCATACCTCGATGACGGCTTTCGTGACCTCAAGCGGCAGACGGGCTCGGTTCTCAAGGCTGCCGCCGTACTTATCGGTTCTTTTGTTGGACCCGCTCCGCAGGAATTGGTCCAGCAGGTATGTGTTAGCTCCGTGGATTTCTACACCATCGAAGCCAGCGGTTTTCGCGTTCTCCGCCGCCTGCCGAAACTGTCTAACGATATCCGGCACCTCATCGGTCTTTAGGGCCCTTGGCACCTGAATTGGTTTTTTTCCACCTGGTGTGTGGACAAAGCCTTCGACGGGTAATGCAGATGGTGCGACTGGCAGAGAGCCGCCCAGTAAGTCGGGGTGAGAGACCCGCCCTACGTGCCAGAGCTGGATGAAAATCCTGCCGCCAGCCCTGTGGACGGCGTCCGTCACCTTCTTCCAGCCGGCGACCTGTGCTGCAGAGTATATGCCCGGTGTATGGATGTAGCCCACCCCCTGCGGGCTAACCTGCGAGCCCTCGGTGATAATCATGCCGGCAGAGGCTCGCTGCACGTAATAAGTGACCGTCAGTGGGATCGGGACGTCGTCATCCCCTGCGCGGTTGCGGGTCATTGGTGCCATCACCATGCGGTTTGGCAGCATTAGATCGCCCATTCGATACTGTGAAAAAAGATCCGTGTCTCCTGCCATGATGACCATCTCGTTAAGCCTGCAAAATCAATAGCTACTTTTTTAGCTGGATTCTTAGAATATCATTGATCTCTTCAATGCTCCCCAATCATTAAACCGGTTATTGTCTCAGCGCCTGGCAGCATCCCCCTTGTGCGACGCTTGCAATTTAAACTTGAATCACTAGATACGAGTTCCGGGTAAAAACTTATATGATAATTATTACGGAATTTTTATTTAAATATTCGTAGCTTGCCTGATGGATTATCGGGTGTTTAAATCACCAGATCACATTTTAAAAAGCCAAAGATGACGTTTTGTAAAAGTCGTGGTAAGCATATAAAACAGAATACCGTCGGTACTAAACAGAATACCGTCGGTACTGTGCAGTCTATGGAGGACAAGTATTCTTTCCAGCCACAGTCGAGCTTATAAATTGTCTATCCTTCGTAGACTGCACAGTATCCACAAATTAGGTTTAAAAGTTGAGCCAGGAGATCCTTCCGAATCCGAATCTTCTTATTATAGGCACATCTTCTATCTTCTTATTATGGGGGTGCTCCTGGAGGCTCCACCCGCTTCTTCGGAACGGCCCTCCTTCTGTCTCCAAGTACTCCTGATCTGGTGGTTTCCTGAAGAAAATAGTCATTACTCAATATACGGAGATGGAGAGAATGGGAGGAATCTCACCAGATACTTGCACCGTAATTTAATTCGACTTCATCAACTTTCTCGACAGGTAGGCCAAGATTTTCGAACATTTCCCTGAATACTGTTCTGTACTCCTCTTCAGGGATTTCTTTTCCGGCGCTGCCTGCAGGCATCGAAATGTCTGCACGTACAAGTCCCGAGCTGCTCACATAGATATTGTATTTATTGGAATTATGTATCCGAGTGATGGTAGTTTCGGGGATAACAAACCTTACGTACCCAATCTTTTTATTATTTCTGTAAAATTTGTCCTCATATTTGTCTTCGTTCCACGTATCAGGTCCAGTGACAGTTTTTGTGCTGCTCTGGTTCAGGTAGGCATAGATTGCCGGAAAATCCACATTTTCATTTGTAGCCAGACTCACGAACCCCTTCTGGTCTGGTGCCTCAGTCTTTAGCTTTTTAAGAAATTTCTCAGAATCAGTTTCGTTAAGTCCTAAACTCATTCCAAGCATTTTAAGCATCCAGGAATCGTCCGGAAACATGGAAGGTAGCTGCGATGTAATATTACCGGCGTCATCATGGTAAGAATAATTATAGAGTGTTACAAGCGTTTGATTATTCTCATCTTTTTTAAATTCGAGATACGTGTTTAAGTTGTAGTAGAGCTCGATTCTTGATGTCCTGTAGTCTGTTTTAAACCTCTTCTCAAGCGATTCGATATTTCCGGGTTCTATTAAATTTGCATTACCGAGTCTGGTATAGGGTCCACTGAGATCATATCCTGCTTTCTCTGCATTTGTGACAACGAAATGTAATCAATTGGTCCGATGTCAACCATATCTCCGTAATAAGAGGCTTGATCACTATTAGCAATTGACATAAAAAGCAAAAATAAGCCCTCACAAAAAAGCGCAATCAAACCTGCAGATATCAATAGCAAATATATTAAAAATATCAGCAGCAAATATGCTAAAATTTTGAGGGTTTTATTCATCTCAGAAACCTCCGATTTCACATTATTTCGCAGGATGTGCCCTTCTTAAAACCCGAAATGTCAGAAAAAATTTCAAAAAACATTTATTCAAAGATGGCTAAAATACATCACTATCCGATTATTTATTTCCAATTATCACTAAATAGTTTATTAACTATTATAAATCTTTGTGAGTATTTCAAAATTCAATATACTTTTAAACTTTATACAATTAAAGGACATAAAATAAAGAACTAATCTCCAATGCCACGTCTGCCTCGATTATGTCTCCAATCTGGGTGACATATCAACCAGCTCGGCCGGGAGCCCGGAAGGTTGGTTCACGGTCTTCATCCGCACCGGGGTGGGGAACGACGTCTGGTCAAAGGCGGTTGCAGATGGCATGTTCGAGAAGAAACCTATTGAGGAGATCGAGCCCGGCCTCGAGCTTGTCATGAAGCTCTCAAAGATGAAGCTCGGCGGGAACCGGGAGACGCTCGAGGAGATGAAAAACTTTGGCGTCAATAAGGCGCTGCAGGCGAATTGTTTTGTACATCAGATGCTGATGCCACAGATGGAACGAGATTAAAAAACAAAATTATGGCTATTGAAGTCAAAAAAACGAATGCAAATTGTCCTCATTTTTCATTGTTTCCATCCCCTTTTTCCGTCTCTTTTATCTGGTCGTAATTGTAATTAACTTCACAAATATTATACATATTTTATTATAACCTTAATTTGACAGATTCTGCTAATTGATACAGTAAATTTGTACAAAAAACAGATCTCAGCGACATCGAATTTTTTAGAAAAATGAAAATATCAAAAATTGAAGGAAAATACCTAAAAATCCGAATTGTTAGGAGAAACACATGCATGAAGCCCATTTTTCATTGTAATATTTATGCTTCTGTCAAATTAGGGTTATAAATGCTATTTCAAATGATAAAAATTACTTCTTAGATAAATTTATCTTCATTTCTATGACGAAACAAAAAGTGTTCGGACTATAGAAAACAGGGTCATGGAAAATCTATCATGTCTGCGAATTACCGAAAAAGTGAGCACAAGAATCTCTTTTTATTTCAGTCGAATGCCCCGCAGCTTGCTGCTGGGATGGAAATCTTCCCCGGTAACCTTTGTAATATAACTTTTTTTATATTCTTGATCACCTTTTTTACTGTAGATGGAATTAAGACATGTAAACCATTGTGTCTATAAAATAAGATCCCACATGGTTTTTTGTGTGAAGTATCGTAAAAAACTTCTTTTAGATACAGAATTTGTAACTTTTTTTAGAAATGTATGCTTTGAAATTAGTGAAAGATATTGTTTGAATTTGATGCAATTGGTAGTGATGGTGATCATGTACATCTTTTTGTTGGAGTTGAACCAAAGTATTCTCCTTCAAAAGTTATGCAAACTATAAAAAGTATTACTGCAAGACTAATCTTTAAACAATACCCTGAAATCAAAAAACAGCTTTAGGGTAGCGAACAGTGGAGTGACGGAGGATACATTGGAACTGTTGGAGATTGAACAACCTCCGATATTATCAAAGCCTATGTTGAAAATCAGGGAAACAAAGAAGAAAAAGAAGCATATCAGCAAATGAAAATATTCGATTTTCAGTAACCATATAACCAGAGCACTGGCGCGAAACATACCCCATTGCTTGCAGCGGGGTGCGCCAGCACAACTTTGATTTGAATTTCATTGTTTTTCATTCTTCCAATCGTGAATGCTTATAGGAATTTTAGATTCTGATATTAGATTCGGTAGTGAATATAAAGATCCAATTAATATTATGACGCGTGTATTATATAAATTAGATTTTTAAAACACATTCTAGAATACGATAGGGGGAACTATATGCCTAAAAGGGGAGAAGAGGAAAAGAGCGAAGTTAGAGTTTCAGCCAGCATTGAAGAGATGGTGCTTAAGGCACTGGACCGTGAAGAGAAAAATCTACAGACCGGCCGATATATCGTCACATTCCGAGAGAGTGCAGTTGAAGAAGGACTAAAGTCTCTTGATGCCAGGGGTTTCCGTGTAGCAGACGCCAGAGACTTCAAGAATCAGGCTGTGACACTCCGGGATGTGGGAGATGCTGATGCCTTAGTGTTCCCGGAGATTGGCTCCGCTGTTGTGAGCGGTGCTGTGCAGCAGGAGTTTGGTATGACTGCTCAGGGAGAGATGATAGCCGAAGGACCTATAGAGACCATTGAGCCTGAGTACTTCGTATTTGCAAATAACAACGAATATCTTCGCGGTTTTGCCAGCGCGGCTAATGCTATTGCGATGGATCTCGGAGCCATGAAGGAGGAAGTCCGCGAAAAGGGACAAGTAGGTTTGCAGGTTCTGGGAGCAACATGGGGTTTGGTTCAGTGCAAGGTACCATCGAGCCCATTCAGTGGCCTGGGTATAAAAGTAGCCGTGCTCGACACCGGTTTTGATATAGGGCATCCAGACTTTATAGATCGATCTTTCACTACGGAGACTTTTGTCGGCCAACCAGTGCAGGATATGCATAGTCATGGGACACACACTATTGGCACAGCTTGCGGTCCAAAGGAGCCTTCCGGTGACACTCCTCGCTATGGAATCGCGTATGAGTGTCAGATCTTCGCGGGGAAAGTACTATCAAACGCAGGAAGCGGCTCAACGGCAAGTGTGCTGGCTGGAATAAACTGGGCTATAGCCAATGGTTGTGAAGTGATATCTATGTCTCTTGGCTCTTCGGCTCCAGTCCAGACCGCGTACACGAAAGCTGGCTCCGAAGCTCTGAAAAAAGGATGCCTGATCATAGCCGCCGCAGGGAATAATTGGTGCTCTCCTACAGGAGCTCCAGCCAATTCGCCGACCATAATGTCCGTTGCTTCTCTTGATCCGACACTCACCCCATCACCTTTCTCGAACTGCGGTAAGATCGACATTGCAGCACCCGGGGGTGATGTCTTTTCTTCGGAACCACGTCCAAGACTCCACGGCACAAAGAGCGGGACGAGTATGGCAACTCCGCATGTGGCTGGTTGTGCGGCACTATGGGCGGAGAGTAGCCCCACACTCCGGGGTATGAATTTGTGGCAGCGTTTACAGTCATCTGCACTCAAGCTTAACTTTCCGCCATCCAAGGTAGGAAGTGGATTAGTGCAGGCACCTTGAGCAGCATAAAATATATTATCTGTAGCCCCCGGCTGGTAAGCATCCAGCCGGAGTATTTAATTAAAGAGGAGGATGTATATGGACAAGAATAAATCATGGATCGTTACTACAGGCGACGACCGGCCTATCCATGAGGTTGCTAAGGATCTAGTCGATGCCGGGCTCAAGGATGTCCAGGTCCTCCAGGATGTCGGCATCATCACCGGGTCAGCTGAGGACGATACAGTTGCAAAGTTGCGTAAGGTGCGTGGTGTCAAGGATGTCTCGGCAGATCTCTCAATCAATATAGGACCACCCGACTCACGAGAAACATGGTAAAGCGGGACACTGGTCTATCGTAATAAGGATTGACAGGTATATTTCCACCATCCGTCTCCTGTGTCTTCTGCTATAGAAAGGAATTCGCAAACCTGGGTAAAGAAGGTGGATCTACCCTTTTTCTCGTTAGACTTAGAGCCTACCCGAATAGTGTTGTGTACGTTGCCTAATATTAGACACAGAGGGAATAACACTTTTCGGATAGATTCTTAGTTGATTCCCCCAAAAAAATACATTAAAATTTTGATTTATATTCCTATTAAGGTTATAAGAAGCTTTAAATTTTATAAAAAAGGACTTAAAATCCTCATATGGCGATTTTATCTGAAAATACTCTTTTTTAGTGTTCTTTTAGCAGGGAAAACTGCAATTTACGGCATTAGGAAATGAAGGCAGTTACATTCCTTCTCTGAGTAAAGAAATACAGAAGATGATAGAAATTGTTAAATAATAATGAATATCATTTAGTAATGGATATCATGTATATCCGAATAAACCTGCTTTCACAGGTAATTTAGGTGGACGGCAATGAAGCCCACAGAGAAAACTGACATGAAATACACAAACCAGAGAGTCGAAATACTTGATTTCCTGCGCGAACACGACGGTCATCCCACTGTAGACGAAGTTTATGATGGGGTTAGAAAAAAACTGACGCGTATAAGCAAGGCTACCGTATATAAGAATCTCAAATTCCTTACGGAGAAAGGATTGCTGGAGGAGGTGAATGTAAAAGGGGTTTCGAGATTTGAAGCGAATTTCATTCCACATCACCATCTCATCTGCCGGGAGTGTGGAAAGATGGAGGATTTTAATTCGGAACAATTGCTGGATTACTCGATGAAGATAGCTGAGGAAATAGAAGGATTTACTATTGTTTCAACAAGCACTAACTTCTATGGTATCTGTAAGAATTGTAAGGCGCGTAAAGAGGAAACATAACTTGAGCAGAACGTCAAGGGGGAACATGTGTTATCCGGGTGTACAATGGTATATCTTTCAGATAATCAAGGATAAAGATCGGGTGACATACTGCATTCTGTTTCAGATTCTCATTTGTTAGATTGAGCATGAAGAATTAGATTGAGCATGAAGAATCAGATTGAGCATGAAGAATTAGATTGAGCATGAAGAATTAGATTGAGCATGAAGAATTAGATTGAGCATGAAGAATTAGATTGAGCATGAAGAATTTGATTGAGCATGAAGATGATCTGCAAGCCGTGATGGAAGACATCGACTTGCTTCAGCGCAAATATGTCTTGTGCAGTAAGTAATAAAACGAGGGAAAACGGATGGTTGAGTTGCTTTTATTAAGCCGGCTTCAGTTTGCCATAACAGTTGCGTTCCATTTCCTGTTCGTTCCGCTAACACTGGGGCTCGCACTCCTGGTAGCAGGCATGGAAACGGTATACTACAAAAACAAAGATGAAACCTGGCGAAAAATGGCTGATTTCTGGGGTAGGGTATTCAAGATAAACTTTGCAATAGGTCTGGTAACAGGTCTTGCAATGACTTTTCAGTTCGGTACGAACTGGGGCGCCTATGCGGAATTCATGGGAGATGTCTTCGGACCGCCTTTAGCGGTGGAAGCGTTACTGGCTTTCTTTCTTGAAGGCACTTTCTTTGGCGCATGGATATTCCTTGACCGCTCCCGTCAGAAACTGAAGGCGTTTTCCATGTGGATGGTCGCTCTGGGTACCAACATCTCTTCATTATGGATTATCACTGCTAACGGTTTTATGCAGAACCCCGTAGGGTATGAGATGGCTGCCGATGGGAGCAAGGTGGTTATGACAGATTTCCTTGCTCTGGTTACAAACAGCTATGTGTGGTACATGCTGGTACATACCCTGCTTTCAGCATACCTGTTGACCGCATTCCTTATCATGGGAATCTGTGCGTATCATTTCCTTAAAAGGAACAATAATGAAGTGTTCAGAAAGTCTTTTGGCATAGCAGTTGCCATAGCACTTGCCACTGCAGTCCTGCTTCCGGTTCTCGGTCACGGTTATGCACAATATGTTGCTGAACTTCAGCCTGCTAAAGGGGCGGCAATGGATGCGATATGGGATACAGGTTCCTCGGTGCCCATGTATCTGATACAGGTACCTGATTCAAGCACCGGTTCCAACAGTGTCCAGTTGCTGGGAATTCCGGGGCTTGCAAGTTTCCTGTATACGGGAAGTTTCAGCGGAACGATAACAGGACTTAACCAGCTAGCTCAGGACGAATTACCACCTGTAGGAATGGTATTCTGGAGCTTCAGGCTGATGACGGTTCTCGGGTCCCTGTTCATCATAGAGGCTCTTGCAGGTTTATATCTTCAAAAGTCAGGCAAGCTGTACACATCGGATAAGTATCTGAAACTGCTGATGTGGTCTATTCCTCTTCCGTATATTGCCATCACTGCCGGCTGGATTGTAGCCGAGGTAGGAAGGCAGCCGTGGATAGTATACGGGCTGCTAAAAACAGCTAATGGTATATCATCGGTTCCCACATCGGATGTGTTGTTAAGCGTTGTCCTTATCAGCGCATTCTATCTTATCCTGATAGTCTTTGAGATATACCTCATAAAGAAAACCGTAGTCAATGCGACAGGAGTTGAGTGAAGATGTTCGATTTCCTGACTCATGATATGCTTGCTGTTATCTGGTTCTTCCTGTGGTGCGTAATATGGGGAGTTTACTTCATTGTAGACTCGTTTTCCCTTGGAGCAGGGCTTCTGGCACCCTTCATTGCCGCAGATAAGGTGCAGAGGATCCAGATCCAGAGCTCTGTTGGTCCTTTCTGGGGTGGTAATGAGGTATGGCTCATCCTCGCTGCAGGAGGAACATTTGCTGCATTCCCTCTGGTATTCTCGAAGATGTTTACTTTCCTGTATCTGCCTATGATGTTGCTGCTCATCGGCCTGATTGCAAGGGGCATTTCCGTGGAATATCTCCACAAGGATGATAATCCCCGGATACAGAAGGTCCTTATGTGGGGATGGTTCGCTGGAAGCCTGCTGATCTCTCTGGTCCTGGGGGTTGCGTTTGCGAACTTCTTCAAGGGGCTCGAAATCGCTTCAGGAGGAGTTTATAAAGGGACTCTTCTCGGACTTTTCAGCCCTTATGCATTGATAGGCGGCATCCTCTTCGTGCTTATGAGTATTACTTCAGGTGCACTCTGGATCAATGTCAAGACCGAAGGTGCCATAGCTGCAAAAGCAGGTGATCTGGCAAAGAAGAGCACTCTTATTGCACTTGTACTTGCTCTGGTCTACCTGGCATATTCATTTGCGGGCATAGAAGGCTTTACAACCAACTATTCAGCCACGCCAGCTCTGTACTTATTGCCAGTTCTTGCGGCAGTGGCAGCCGTCTTTGCCGTATTCTTTGCAAAAAAGGACAGGGGGTTTCCGGCCTTTTGCAGTAATCTCCTGGCGCTTCTTTTCGTTGTTCAGACCGGACTTGCAAGTATCTATCCTTACATGCTTAAGTCATCTGTTTCTCCTGAATACGGAATAGATATCTTTGAGGCAGCATCAAGCCAAATGACTTTGAGCATCATGCTGGGAGGAGCACTGGTGTTCGTGCCCATAGTCATCATCTACCAGCTGTGGGCATATACTCTGTTCAAGGAAAAGATAGCAGAAGCAGAACAGGTCGATTACTGACCTGTTTTCTCTTATTTTTTCACTTCTTTTGTCATTTTATCTACGAAGCGTAAACTCAATCATAAAAAATACAAAATCAAGTTGAGGGCAGCCATTCCAGTACCTTTTTCTCATTTCAGGTTAGAGCTTGAATGGTCTGTAAAAACTGTCTTCTTTCAGGTACTGAATTACCCCGGATAAAGGGGTTCTGGATAGAAATTCCAGAAACAATGTGCCATTTTTAACACGCTTTTTATGACATCTGCTTACTCTACTTTTCTTCTTTTTTGCCAGTGACCGCCCGATATCTGCTCACTTCGCGAGCATGCGGGCGTGGAGGGAAGTCTTCAGTTAATTTAAAAGAAATTTGACAACTAAAAGCCTGTTGTGAAAATCGATAATGATACTGGTAAAACACTGTAGATAGGTTTTTAATTAGCTTAAATAGGCTGAAAAATATAGAAATAACTATATAATGTCATTCAATTAAATATTGGAACTTCTTTATTCTGAAGATTTCTACAGAGCCCGAATAAGTCCTTCAGTACAGCATCCAACCCAAAGTAAGTGACAGGGTTCTGCAAATGAAAAGGAGCCTGCTATCAACAAATCAGGCAGAATGAGGTACATAATATGATATGGAAAGACAATAGAGAGCTGTTCCAGAGGAATATAAAAAACCCTATACTTACCGTTGATGATTGGCCATATCGAGCTCACTCGGTATTTAACCCTGCAGCAGCTATAGTTAACGGGACTACTTTATTAATGGTGCGGGTCGAAGACCACCGAGGCTTTTCTCACCTTACAGTAGCTAGAAGTAAGAATGGAGTTGACGGCTGGGAAATTGACCCGGAGCCAACCTTTATGCCGGACCCTGTAAATTACCCTGAAGAAATATATGGCATTGAAGATCCGCGTATAACTTACATAGACGAGCTGGGAAAATGGGCTGTAACGTATACGGCTTTTTCGGACTCCGGCCCCTTGCCGGCTCTTGCTTATACCAAAGATTTCCGTAATTTTGATCGAGTAGGAGCTACCCTGCCACCTGAAAACAAAGATGCTGCTGTTTTCCCCGTAAGATTTAATGACAGGTGGGCAATGTTACACAGGCCTGTATCCGGTATGGCGGGTGCGAAGGCAAATATCTGGATATCCTTTTCTCCAGACATGAAATATTGGGGAGAACACGAGGTTCTTCTATATGCTCGGGAAGGCGGATGGTGGGACGCCCGCAAAATCGGATTATCCCCGCAGCCGCTACGTACACCTGATGGATGGCTGATTATGTATCATGGGGTACGCCAGACAACTTCTAAAGCAAGTTATAGACTCGGGCTGGCTCTCCTTGATCTTGAAGATCCCAGAAAAGTGCTCCACAGGTCTGAAGGATGGGTTTTTGGACCTCGCGAGCTTTACGAACGCACTGGCGATGTTAATGATGTTGTTTTCCCCTGCGGCTGGGTCCTGGTGGATGATGAAATCCGTGTTTATTACGGAAGCGCGGATACTTCTGTGTCATTAGCTACTGCAAAAATGAGTGATGTCCTGGAATATATACATGAATGCCCGGGAACTCAATGCCCCGAGGAACACTGTAGATGGTTTGAAGAAGACAGTGGGTTTTCAAGTGATGCAAAAAAAGGTGACGTTAAAATAAAAATCAAAAATGAAACTCCATCAGTACGCGGTTGATGTTTTCATTATTGGTTTCCAGCATTAAGTACGATTGCATTTTCATGGACCGGAAGACAATCGAGGAGCGCAAGACCTTCAGCGTCAATAAGGCGCCGTGAGACCCCCTACGCCTAAAACTTTTCTTTTTTCATTGTAGAAATTATTCGCGTTATCTAAAGCGAATATGGGATGGGATAAATTCTCATCCCCAGATTATGATTCCGTTTCTGTAACCAATCCATCGGGCTATCGCAAGTCTGATTTTCAACATGTTCGCCATTTATGATCGAGCTATGAATCCAGCATTTTACAGGTTCTATTGTCAAGAGCTCTATGAAGCGTCAAGAGCTCTATGAAGCTGGAACCGTTTATATCCCGCATCTTCAAGAACCCTCTGGCTGAATAGTCAGACTTCAACCAGTATTGGAATAATAACTCTACGTTTTAAGAGTTTTGAGGTCATATTTACCTCAAAATTTGAAGTAAAAACCGAAAAATGCCTGGATTTTGTCAAAAACCCTTGCATAAGTGAAAAAGGAAGTTCTGTTTTTTCTTTTGAAAAAACAGGATACAGAGCGTTTCGAATTTACGGAATTTCAGTTATACTGCCTGGATTTTTTGAATAGAAATTCAAAAAAATGTTTTTTAATAGATAAAACATAAATGAATATTGTAGTTTTATGTCATTTTTTAGGCCCTTCAACTATTTTGTATGAGAGAAGGAGGAAGCTGGAATGGCTGAATACTGTACATATGAAAAATATGTGTTTAAAAAGAAGCTTGAAACTCTAAGAAGTAAAAGTGGAAGGGACACAGAATTAATTTCCCTTTATATTCCTTCTAATCAACGGATTTCTGATGTTACAGATCATTTGAGAGAAGAACATGAGCAGGCTTCGAACATCGAGTCTAAACTTACCAGCAATAACGTACAGGAAGCACTTGATTCTTTGCTGGCAAAGTTTAGATCTCTTAAAAAAATACCGGAAAATGGGATAGTTTATTTTACAGGAACTGTCGATACCGGAGCTGGCAGGACAAGCATGGTAAATGAAGTTCTTATTCCTCCGGAACCCATTGTACATTACATATATCACCGTGATTCCGTTTTTTATCTTGAGCCTCTTGAGGAAATGCTCAGGGAGTGCAGTACTTATGGGCTTCTACTTCTTGATTTAAGAGAAGCTACTATCGGAATGCTTGTAGGTAAGCAAACTGAATTTATCAGACATCTCCATTCTACTGTCCCTGGCAAGCAAAGAAAAGGAGGTCAGAGTGCACACCGTTTTGAGCAACTCAGGCGCATTGCTATTCACGATTTCTACAAAAGAATAGGGGATGCTGCAAGTGAGGCATTCCTTGAAGTAGAACCAGCCGAACTTAAAGGCATTCTTATAGGAGGGCATTCCCCGACTAAAGAAGAGTTCTATGAAGGTGGATTTCTACATTATGAGCTTCAGAAAAAGGTTCTCGGATTGTTTGATACGGGGTATACGGATGAATCGGGTTTTTCTGAGCTAATCAATGCAGCAGAGGATACGCTCCAGTGTATTGACTTAATTAAGCAAAAGAAAGATATGGGAATATTTTTTAAAGAAATCGCCACCGAGTCCGGTAAAGTATCCTATGGGGAAGACAATGTACGGGCGAATCTTGAAATAAAGGCAGTTGATGTGCTTTTACTTTCTGAAGACCTGCGATCTGAAAGAGTAATTCTCAAATGCAGCGTTTGCGGATATGAGAATAAACGGACAAGAAAATGGAAAACCAATGAAGCCGTTTCTGCGGCTGTAAATTGTCCTGAATGCGGTTCTGCACTTGAAGTCACGGATGTTATCGATACCGTTGGTGAACTCTCAGAACTCGCTGACAAAGGCGATGCAAGGATTGCTTTTATATCAACAGATTTCGACGAAGGCTCTCAACTTATGATAGCTTTTGGCGGAATTGCTGCAATCCTTAGATATAGCACAGGGGTGTAATTACCAGCATTTATTTCATCAATTAAATGATGGCTCGTAAAACTATATATGTATGAATTAAATTGAATGTTTAAGACACTCAATTTTAGTTTCTACTGAGTTGTTTCTACTGAGTTCATGCTTATTTATCTGAAATTTTGAATTGCCATGTATCTGTCTCAGAATTAGGATTTTATAACAACAGGTAATACCCATTTTACCAAAATTGTGAGAATAGCAAATATAATAACAAGCCAAATTACCCAACCGGGTAAATTTTCGGGTGTATCAACCATAATGACAGATATTTCAGAATCATATAAAAAGACGTATATATAGATGGATAACTCTTACTTACCTTTTTCGAATCAAAATAGCTAGCTGCTCAATTATTTTATACATGACCCTACAAAGAATAATTCAATTTAAAAGTAGAGTTTTGAGTTTTGGGATCAGCTCAAATAGTACTCCGGATATTCAGACCGAATACCCGGAATCTTCAAAAACCTGAGTTTCATAGAGGCTTAAAACCCAAGGGCTTTATTTGTTTTCTCGACTGACTTTGCTCTGTCACTTTCCAGTTCCATCATGGCCCTGATAGCGTCCACATTTTCGGGAACTACTATAGATTCCTGGTGGACGGCCTGGAAGAAGTAGAGCTCCTTATCAGTTACTGTTATGGATTCAGGCCAGATACAGAGCTCCCACATGTCATTTCTTGGGCGTTTCATATCCCTGGCAACTTCGATAATTTCAGCTGTTGAAGTAATGCCCTGTCCTACGAAACGTATTCTGGACTGGGAAGAGAAGATTTTCTTGATGTCTTCTGCAGTACAATCAGTGTTAACTTCCATATTCACGGTATGTATATGCATAAGAGTTGTCGGGACTACCAGGGCTGCAGTTGTGATATTAATGTGTGAAAGTACACTCTGTACATCAGGTCCGTGGTGGGACGGAATTTTCGCCGGATGGAGTACGATTGCGTTAACTGGTCCCTTCTTTATTTCATTGGGGTCGACTGCCCTTCTTGTAATAGTTGCCCTTACTTTCTTTACCCCGAGTTCCCTGTCTATCGGTGTAATAGCCCTGCAAAGCCCTGTGGTGTTGCAGGAGACAACCCTTACCAGGTCGCGGCCCAGAGCCTGTTCGTAGTCACTCTCTGCATTAAAGGAGAAACCCGCAATCGAGTGACTCTCGCCTCCCTGCCAGATCGCTTTTACCCCCGCTTTTTCATATAAGGGCTTATTCTTTTCCCCGACTCCCCCCGGAGTACAGTCCACAACCAGGTCAGCCTTCTCTATCATTTCTTCAACGGACCCGGCTGCAGGCATCCCTGCCTTCTCAAAAGCTTCGACATTCTCAGCAACAGGGGCATATATATCATATCCCAGCTGATGGGCCACTACAGCTTCATAGTTTGGCGTTCTCTTGGAAATTCCTACAACTTCCATGTCGTCCTGAGCCCTAACGGCGTCTGCAACTCTTTTCCCTATGGTCCCGTAACCGTTTACTGCAATCTTTGCTTTAGCCATTTGTCATCCTGTCCTGTTTAAATTATTCTATCCTGAGACTTTTTGTATTTTTATGTCTAAAATCAAGTGCAATAGACGTTATTGTCGCATTTTTTCGGCAATTAAAAGTTTAACGACATCGGCTTTTCAGCCCAATCCCGTAACTTTATACCGTGAACGATGCATGATCTGAAAATCGAAACTGCCTGGAATAAATCGAAGAGGTCCAGAATCCTGTTTATCCTTCTGAAATCAGGCGTTAGAAGGTAAGTTTGAATGTCTGCTTTTGGCTTTTACCGAGTATTTACAGCATATAAGGAATATCCGAACATACGGTTGGATAGGAAAAAATCATCTTTTTCATATCAGATGCCTTGAGCCCGAGCCGCATTACTGCAGCGAAAATGTTGATGGCTTCTCCCGCATTCGGCCCCAGGATATGAGCTCCCTTTATACGGTCGCTTGCTTCATCGATAATTACCTTTGAAGCCACAAAATCCATTCCTTCACTCCGGGTTGTTTTCCCGCTGCTCCTGTCCCGGAAGATTACCTTGCAGTTATCGCTGTTGTCAGCGGCATTGATTCCTACCGAGGCCAGTACAGATACGGTATGAACTGCACTCGGAATACCTGTGTAGTCTACCTCGACACTATCTTCAGTGAGGATGTTGGCTGCTGCAACTTTTCCCTGGTGGGCTGCTACAGGAGTAAGCTGCATACCCTCAGATGCGCAGTCCCCACCTCCATATATTCGAGGGTTTGAAGTCTTCATGTGCTTATCAACTTCAATAGCTCCCTTTTCAACCTTGACCCCGGCTTTTTCGAGATTCAGATCTTCTATATCCGGAACACGGCCTGCTCCATGTACTACCATATCCGTATCGAAGTTCTGGGTTTCGGATTCGAACTCAGTCCTAACAAGAAAGCTATCACCTTTTTTTTCGACCGCAACCACTGGCTTATTTGTAAGGACTTTGATTCCTGCAGCTTCGGATTCTTTTATAAGCAGATTCACCATATCAGCATCAAAGTGCCTCAGGAGGCGTTCACTCCTGTGCAGAATTGTAACCTCTGACCCGGCTCTTCGTGCAATATGAGAAAATTCCATGGATATATAACCGCCTCCGATGAAAATAATTCTTTCAGGAAGTTTTTCGGTTTCCATGAACTCCTTACTCGTAATTATGTATTCTTCCCCGGGAATGTTGAGTTTTCTTGGCTTTGCACCCGTAGCAAGAAAAATATATTCTCCTTTAAGCTTATCCTCCCCGACAACGACCGTATTTTTATTTTCAAAATAAGCTCTCCCGTGATATGCATCAATCCCCAGCCCAACAAAATGGTCCTCAGTTTTCCTGGAACATTCTTCCGCAAATGTCCTCCTGAACTCGATAAGCGAAGGCCAGTCAATCCTTAAAGGATTTTGAGTTCCGGCACCTTTACCTATCAGTCGATTATTCCAATCCGTAACCTCGGCAATATCCACAAACATCTTTTTCGGATCACAGCCTACGGGAGGAGAGATGCCCCCGTATTCTCTCGAGTCAACAATAGCTATCTTTAGCCCTGAGCATGCAACTTTGTCCGCAAAGGTCCTGCCTGCGGTTCCGGTCCCGATAATTACGATATCGTAATTCTTTTCCATGATCTCCTCCCTTCTCCACTCGCTCCCCGGAAAAATGATCGCAGGAAATAGCTACTTCTCCTGTACCCTTTTATTCAATCTATTTGTAAGAATAAGTAATTCACCTGAACTTTTTTCCTGAGAAAAGTTCCTGATACAATGCCAACAGTTCCAATTTTGTAGTTCCGAATGACAACTTTCACTGTCAATGGTTTTTCTCCAGATATACTTTAACCCGCTAGTTTTGCCGGCATGTGAAGTAGGGGGGTTAAGGATAATGGTGTGTTTTCCGGAAATCCGACCCGCTGCTCCGAAAATTGAGAAAATTCCGGTTCCAACCATAGTCCCAATTTATTGAAGTCCCAGAAGCCCTGCAAACCTGTATTTTCCCTCTCCCCCCATACACTCCCAGGCACGATATCCCTTTGAAGCCAGAGAATCTACTTTTTCATTTACTTCCTGTCCTATTTCTTCCTCATCACCCGACATGTCCAGAATAACCTGAGGCGCACCTTTAGCAACTTTAAACTTCCCCTCGGGTCCTTCAACCGTAGCTTCGGTGTGCTTTATGACGGGGTCAAACGGCGTGAACTCCTCGATTTCATAAGTATCTATTTTTTCTTTAATCGATTCTTCAGCTTTGCCTTCTGGAGGATTGCATTATCAATCGGGTCGTTGTCCTCCTCTCTTGAGGCCAGAGAGCCGTAGAGCAGGAGGTAATTTTCTTTAAAATCTCCGAAAGGCGCAAATTAGGACAATTTTAGCTTATTCTGGGTGATTGTACCGGTTTTGTCCGAACACAGGACATCCATTCCGGCCATTTCCTCTATGGAGACCAGCTTGCTGACAATGGCTCCTTTGTTTGCGAGTTCGGTGGCTCCCACAGCTATTGAAACGGACTTACGGCAGGGAGAGCTGCCGGAATTGTAGCTACGATCAGCACAAGAGCAAACTGGAAGGTTTCCGGAAAAGGAGTATGCCTGAAAAAAACTCTATGACTAAAACAATCGCAACAATGCAGGCTGCAAGGACAATCAGGTAGTCTCCGATTTTTAGGACCGCTTTTTGGAAATGACTCCTGGTCCGAATTTCGAGGTTTTTAATCGTGTAAATTTAAGCATGTTCAGGGTTTTTGTTTTTCCTGAATTTCCTTCAATTCCTTTTCCAGTTTTTTCCTCCTGATATCCAGGTGGTCGGCTTTCAGGTTAAGGCTTTGAAGCTGCCTTGAGCGCATTTCCGGTTCAACCGTTTCCTCGGTTTCTTCCATTTGCTTTTTAATGGCTTCAAACTCGGTTTTGACCTTTTCTTTCCGGGCTTTTAAGAATTCCAGTTTTCCTGAAAGTTCTGCTTTCCTATTTTGTTCCGGTACACTGCTTACCTGCTGTTTCAGGTCCTTTTCTTTTCCTTCCAGGTTCGAGAGGACAAGTTCGATCTTGCCCAGGATTTCGGCTTCTATTGCTTTGTCAAAGATGATTTCTTCAGGCTTCTTTTCCTGAGGTTTTTCAGGCACTTCGGCTTTCGGGGGCTCTTTTGGGGGGATAAAAACGGTCCCTTCTTTCAGGATCCTCTGGTTCATGAAGTTGGGGGAGACGATTTCTACACCAGCCTCGTGCAGGGCGTCCAAGACTGCTTTATTGAAGTCCGATCGGGCCGTGATCAAGCTCTCGATATCCTTTAAGAGCCCTCCAACCTTGTATGTGACCGAAAAGTCCCCGAGTTCCAGAACGTGGACGAAAGGGTTTTCAAGCCCGATTTTTTCTGCAGCCAGAAGCAGGCTTTTTTCGATTTTCTGGCGGGGGACATCGTATCCCAGGGAGACGCGGGTAGAGATAATGGTGCCCGAAGTCCTGATCGTTTTTAAAGGGTTAGAGACCAGTTTGAGGTTCGGGAAGGTTACCAGGTCCCTGTCTATCGACTGTACCTTCGTGTGCAGGATATGGATGTCGGTTACCCTCCCGAAGACGTTCCCGCTTTCTATGTAATCCCCTGCTCTGAAGGGCTTCATTATCCGCAGCATGATCCCGGACATCGCATTGGCAATAAAAGTGGTGGAAGACAGTGCAACTGCAGCTCCGGCAATTATCCCGAGCAGGCTGAGAATTGATTCCTTATACTGGCTTGCAATGGGGAGGCTGAACACTACAAAAATGAGGCCGATGCTGAGGATGACAAACTGGATGAGCTGCTTTGCGAATTTCACGTCTGTGTGGAAGATCTTTGTCCTGACAAGCAGGCGGTCAACTGCAAAAATCAGAAAAAGGGTAACCGCTACCGCAATAATACTTACGAGATAGTCCCCAAGAATCTGGGATAAATAACTCAGTTTCTTCCCCCCCTCAATAATTTCCTTTAATTTCTCTTTTTTCTCCGAACCTCAAGTCCTTACTGCCTTTTCAGTCCTGTGCCCTCTTGATTTTCATCCTTCTTTCTCAGCCCTCATTTTTCTTTTTCAATTCTTATTATCTTTATAACTTATTTCCAGTTAACCTTTCTCCAGTTAATCCTCTGATGTTTGATACTATTAACTCTAAAGCCTTCTGTTTACTTCAAAGCTTTCTATTAACTTTAAACTATTAACTTCAGATCTCTGATATAAAAGGCAGTTTCAGGATTTTGCCTCCGAATGAGGAAGTTTTTTCTTCAGAAGTCTATGGCAGGAAATAACTTTAAAAGCTCCCGGATAAATTATTGTAGTAAATTATTGTAATAGGTGAACTGGATATGAGAATCGCAGTGTGCGGGAAAGGAGGAAGCGGAAAGAGTACGATTTCGGCTCTCCTGGCAAAGCAGATGGCAAAAACAAAAAATGTACTTGTACTTGACATAGATGAGTCCAACTACGGGCTGCACAGCCAGCTAGGATTGGCAGCCCCGCGGGACCTTATGGAATATTTCGGGGGAAAAAAGGGCTTTAAGGAAAAACAGAAAGCTGCTCCGAAGAAAACGCAGTTCTGGGGGCTTGCAGCTGAAAATAACGTGGGGCAGCCAGAGAAACAGCAGTCCAGGTTTTTTGAGGAAAGATGGAGTTTCTCTGACATCCCACCTGAATTTATGGAAGAAAAAGGGAATCTCAGGTTGATGGCTGTTGGCAAGATACATGATTACGGCGAGGGATGCGCCTGCCCCATGGGAGTCCTGACAAGGGAGTTTCTTGAAAACCTTGACCTCGGGAAAAATGATGTCGTAATTGTGGATACCGAAGCCGGGACTGAACACTTCGGGCGCGGAGTTGATAAGGACTTTGACCTGATCCTTGTGGTTGTTGACCCTTCCTACGAATCTCTCAAGCTTTCAAAGAAGTTCGATGAGTTTGGCGGACAGTGCGGGTGCAGAGTCTATTTTGTGCTTAATAAGGTAGAGCCGGATATAAGGGAAGAGATGCTGGCTTCCGTCAATTGCGTGAATGTCGTGGCCGAAATCCCTGCAAAAAGAGAGCTTTTCAAAGCTTCCCTGAAAGGTGAAGAACTCGACCTGAAGCTTGATGAGATTGTAAGGCTTGCAGAGTTTCTGGGGAAAGCCGGATCGCTGGTCAATTGATCCATTTTCCCCTTCTGTTTCTTCCTTTTTTGATGCCTTCAGTTTACTTTGACTGCACCATAGCTTCTTTTCTCGGATCACCCGGAGCAGGCGGATGCGTTCACCTGTCAGGGTTTTTCTACGTCCGGGAATGCAAGCTTAACCCCGGACTTTTATTTTCCGGTTGTTTATCGGCTGTGTACTGTCAGGCCGGAACCTGGCTGGAGAAATTCCGGACAATTATCCGAAAGTATATTATTGATCGTGTTATTTTGAATAATGCAAAAGTTTCACTCAGTCTGCGGACAGCAGGTTTTATTTGCTGTGGCTGTCCTTTTCTGGACTTTCTATTATTGATTTATTGATAAAAACCATGTTTGAAATGTTTGACATGTCTGGATGTTGCTGGAGTTATATTTCATCATTATAACGCTGGAGAAAGTAAAATGACTACACGCGAGTACATGCTTGGAAACGTGGCAATCGCCCGGGGCCTTCTGGAAGGCGGCGTACAGGTAGCTGCAGGTTACCCGGGAACCCCTTCTTCGGAAATCATAGACACGCTTGCTTCCCGTGAAGACCGGGACTACTATCTAGAATGGTCGGTGAACGAAAAGGTTGCAATGGAAGTTGCAGTCGGAGCCGCATGGGCGGGAGTTCGCTCGGTGGTGACCATGAAGCACGTGGGGTTAAACGTTGCAGCCGACCCCTTCATGACCCTTGCCTATGCAGGGACAAAAGGCGGGTTGATCGCAATCGTGGCTGATGACCCCTCCTGCCACTCTTCCCAGAACGAGCAGGATACAAGGCGTTATGCCCAGTTTGCCCTTGTGCCCTGTTTTGACCCTTCGACTCCTCAGGAAGCCAAGGATATGATACCTTATGCTTTCGAGTTTTCTGAAAAATTTGAAATCCCGGTAATCTTCCGTCCCACAACCAGGATCTCTCATGGGAAATCCGATATCGAGCTCGGGGAAATTCCGACAGATAAGCCTGGACCTGATTTTGAAAAGCTTCTCGACCGTTGGGTCATGCTGCCCAAGAATGCCCGGCCCAGGCATACCCATCTCCTCTCGATCCAGCAGCCAATGGAGGATGCACTTGCAGAATCTCCCTGGAACTCCCTGGAGCTGAAACCAGATGCAAAACTCGGGGTAATAGGGGCAGGTATTGCATCCGTTTATGCAAAAGAAGCCCTGCAGGAACTGGGGCTTGAAGCTTCCTTCCTGAAGATAGGGACCTATCCTGTCCCGAAAAAGCTTATTCTGGAAATGCTTGAAACCGTAAACACTGTTCTTGTCTTTGAAGAACTTGAACCGATTGTGGAAGAGCAGGTAAAGCTGATTGCACAGGAAGCCGGCCTTCCGGTTTCCATTCTTGGAAAAGCTGGCGGTTTTGTCCCGCGAGAAGGAGAACTGGACATAAGTGCTTTCCTTGAAGCCCTTAAAAGAGCTTTCGACCTGGATGTCGAGCCTGAAACAGGAAGCATTTCCCTTGAACTTGCCCCCCGCCCGCCTGCTCTCTGTGCAGGCTGTTCTCACAGGGCAACTTTCTATTCCATGAAGAAGGTCTTTGGAAAGGATGCGGTCTACCCGAGCGATATCGGATGTTACACCCTCGGGATTCAGAGTGGGACTGTTGAGACCACGCTCTGTATGGGTTCAAGCATTAGCATTGCGTCGGGGCTTTACCATGCAGGGGAAAAGCGCCCGATCTGCTGTTCCATCGGGGACTCGACCTTTTTCCATACTGGCATGAACTCGCTCCTGAATGCGGTCTTCAACAAAGCCAATATTACGGTCACCATCCTCGACAACCGCATCACAGCCATGACCGGCCACCAGCCAAACCCCGGAGTCGGCTATACGGTTACCGGAGAGCCAACTGTCGAGGTTTCCCTTGCCGAACTCTGCAAGGCTATGGGAGCCGGGTCCGTAACTGTTGTTGACTCTTACAACCTTGAAGAGACACAGGAAGCTTTCAAAGCCGCAAAGGATTTTGAAGGCACAGCCGTGGTTATTGCAAAACAGCCCTGTGTGATCTCAGGCAAGAGGGCAGGGATCAGAAGGGTCCCGTATATTGTTGATCCCGAAAAGTGCGAAGGCTGCAAGCAGTGTGTCAAATTTGGCTGCCCTGCAATCGAATTTGATGAGGAAAACAAGCGTGCTGTTATTACTGCCCTCTGCAGCGGGTGCGGGGTCTGTGCGCAGATCTGCAAGTTTGAAGCTATCCGGGAGGTGAAGAGATGAGCCAGGGAGCAGGAGAGAAGAAAATCGACCTCCTTATCACGGGAGTCGGCGGACAGGGGGCAATCCTTGCATCTGACATCATTGGAAAAGCCGCAGTCGTTTCAGGGACCCCTATCCGGGCGGCAGAGACCCATGGCATGGCACAGCGCGGAGGCTCGGTTGTAAATCACATAAGACTGGGTTCCGATCTCGGGTCAATAATCCCTAAAAAAGGTGCAGACATCATGCTTGCCCTTGAGCCCATGGAAGCAGTCCGGTATCTTGATTTCCTGAAGGACGGCGGAGTAGTTATCGTAAACACGCAGACAGTCATCCCGGTAACCGTTACTTCCGGAATGGCAAAGTACCCTGAGGTCCAGGAAATCCTTGACGTCCTGTCTGAAAAATACATAGTCAAAGCCTTTAATGCGGACGAACTGGCTTATGAGGCCGGGAGCAGGCTTGCAATGAACGTGGCAATGGTCGGGGCAGTTTCCGGTTACCTGCCCATCCCGAAAGAAGCTTTGCTAGAGAGTGTGAAAGCTCTTGTGCCGCAGAAGACAATTGAGATTAATGTCAGGGCTTTTGAGATGGGGAGAAGAAAAGTCGAAGAGAGTTAAACTTAGAGGAGGCGTAAGCCTTCTACTTTTCTTATTTGTATCTGTTCATCCAATAATTATGTTGTTTTAAATATTTCTCTTCTATATAATAAAATCCAAATACTGTGATGATTGAAAAGCAGGTTTTGGATTAAATAGGGAAAAATACACTCAATTAATATAGAATTAACTTTATAGAGTGGATCTATGACAGTATATGACCCGCTAAGTGAAAACGAAGGAGATTGCGGCATATGGAGCAGATAAAAAATTGTATAACTGATTATCTGAAGGCTAATTCTTTTATGGACAAAGACACTCACCTGAAAGACAGTGATTCTCTCACTCAAAATGGTATCATAGATTCTATTGGTCTGCTCGAACTGATAGACTATATCTCTGAGAAATATTCTATCGAAATTCCAGAAGATATGCTTACACCGGAAAATTTTGACACGTTACAGGGAATTAGTAGCATGATACACAAATTGGTGAAGTGAACCGAAGTGAAAAGCCATGCGAATCGATGCGTATATCACAGAATACGCCAGAAAAACTCCCCTAAATATTGCCCTTGAAGAAGGTAAAAATTCAATTTCTTATAGCTGTCTCGAAAGAGATATAAGTGATATTTCTTTACTCCTTATGGATTTTAAGCATTGCAGATTTGCGATACTGGCAGAATCCGGCATACAGTACGTAAAATTACTCATGGCTGTGTACAGGTCAGAAAACATCGCAATTTCTCTGCCAATAGAATTTCCAAAGTTTAGTCTTGAGCGAATCCTTGATTCTGCCCATATCAACAATATAATAACGACAGATACTCAGTATGCGAGGTTTGGGGAGAGGTTTTTTGAGCGTTTTGGGACACCAATCGTTGTTTCCGGCGATACGTCAGTAAAGATCCTTCGTAAAGAGGTCAAAGCCGAAAACAACGCCCCTGGAATGCGGCTGGTTCTATACACGTCGGGAACGACAGGCACTCCAAAAGGGGTCATGTTGAGTGATAGAAATCTCATATCAAATGGAGAATCAATAATCGAGGTTCTGAACATAACTTCTAAAGATAAAGGGGCATTGGTAATATCTCCTCACCACGCTTTTGGAAATTCTATACTTGATTCCCATCTGATGGTCGGTGGTTCTATCCGAGTTGGAAACATGAATTTTATGAGTTCGGTTTTTAATCTGATAGAAACGGGAGTATCAATCTTCTACGGGGTACCCAGCACCTATCGCATGCTTCTCAGGTATCCGGATAGATTCCGAAAAGCTTTTGCCAGTGTCAGAACTGCCGCTTCAGCAGGCGGAGGCATGGATAGGGCGATTGTAAAAGAGATCAGGGAACTTGCGCCCGGGCTTGAGATCCTGCCAATGTATGGGCAAACCGAAGCTACAGCAAGGCTTGCTTACGTGCCAGCAGAAGAAGCGGATAAATTCATTGACACGATCGGAAAAGCTATTCCCGGAGTTACTCTTGAGGTTTTCGATTCAGAATGCAGACCCGTAGGGCCAGACATAACAGGCGAACTGGTCGCCAGAGGCGAGAACATCCTGCTAGGCTATCTTGACGATGAAATCGCCACTGAGAATAAGATCGTAAATGGATGGCTCCATACCGGAGATCTTGCGCGAAAACTGCCCAACGGGTATATCCAGCTTCTTGGACGCAAGGATGACCTTCTAAAAATTGGGGATCATCGTGTGAACCCCAGAGAAATTGAGAAACATATCGAGGAAAACAACAGGGTTTCCAGGGTTTTTGTGGTGCCTGTAGCCCATGAACTTATGGGAACTGCGATCAGCCTCATGGTCATACCTACAGAAGAGACAGAAATCGAGAATTTGTTTGCGTTCTGCAGGAAGAGTCTTCCAGGTTACCTTTGCCCGAGAGAAATACTGTTTATCGACCATCTTCCGTTGAGTGAAAACGGGAAAATATCCAATCGGTCTATAATAGAGGAATACCAACATGTCAAAGCTAGTGTGTAAAAAGTGTATCCTGGATTCGGATATTCCAGGTATAACTATTAATAAGGAAACCGGTCTCTGCCATTTCTGTGAGATATATGCTCCTCTTTCTTCCCGGGAAAAGACGGAGTATCTTACAAAAATTGAAGAACTTTTTGAGGAACATAGGGGGAAAGGTGATTACGATGTTATTTATGCACTTTCCGGGGGAAAAGACTCTTCCTACACGCTTTACAAACTAAAAAAAGACTATCCTTTCCTGAAAGTGCTGGCTGTTCAGTTCGATAATGAGTTCATTTCCGAAGGCGCAATAAAAAATGCAAAAAAGATGTGTGAGATCACAGGCTCCGATTATTTCCAGCTGACAATGGAAAAGGAAATCCTCTGCGATACATTCAGAAAAGCAGCTGACTCGTATGATGCGTTTCCCAGGTTCGCTAAATACAGGGCCAGTGATATATGCAATATCTGTATCGCTATCATCAAACAGAAACTGATAGAACAGGCTATTATTCGGAAAGCACCTTTTATTGTTTTTGCTTTCACAGCCGGGCAGTCTCCAAATCCCATAATCAACCTGTCAGCTAATTTCATACAATGGTCAAGGAACCTTTTTGAAAAACAACTTCAAAAAATAGGTGTTGATGATAGGGATGAGCAGTTTATTATTAAAAATGAGGTTATCAAACAGATAGGCGGGATTGCCCCATCCATTCTGCACCCGCTCTGTCTATGGGAATATAGTGAAGATAAAGTGCTGGACACACTTCTGAAAATTGGATGGGAACAACCTGGCATCAATGATAGTAATTCAACCAACTGTACATTGAATGCTTTTGCCTGCTATAACCACCTGGAAAAATATGGCTTCCATCCATACGCTTTTGATATAGCAGGGCTTGTCCGAAGCGGGGAAATGTCCAGGGAGGAGGGAATTGAAAAAATCAGCCAGGAGCTTTCAAGACCATTAATAGAAGAAGCTGCAAAGAAGCTTCAAGTGGAAATTAAAATAATTGAAAATAATAAACTTAAAAAATTTTAACTAATATCGGATTTAAGATTACAATCCAATATTAATTGAAAATACTAGTCTGGTGGTGAAAAATTGGATGTAAATATAATGGGAGAGCTCACAAGGGATATTGAAAATGCAGCCTTAAGCCTCAAGGGCTTTATAAGAGAGCAGGTTACGGTTTTTAAGAAAAAAGGAGTTGTTCTGGGAGTTTCCGGAGGCGTTGACTCAGCCGTAGCCCTTACCCTCTGCGTACAGGAGTTTGGCAAGGAAAACGTATACGGTCTTCTTCTCCCTGAGAAGGAGTCGGCTCCTTCCAGCAAAACCCTGGGAGCGGAAATCTGCGAAAGCCTGGGAGTTGCATATGAGGAAGTCCCCATTTCTCCAATTCTGGAAGCCCTTAATATTTATGAGAAGAAAGACCAGGTTCTAAAGCGTGCCTGTCCCGAATATGATCCCGGAATCCACAAGACTTCACTTGTTCTGCCTAATTTCCTTGACCTGGAACTTTTGAATGTTCCTTATATTCGACTGATAAAGGACGGGGAAACGGTTTCCAAACACAGGTTGAAGGCGAATGACTATCTTGAACTTATCGGGCTTCAGGGTGCCAAACAGCGGTCCAGAATGTTAGTTCAGTATATGTATGCTGAAAAGATGAACTACGTTGTTTGCGGCACAACCAACAAAACCGAAGTTGTCCTGGGCCAGTATGTGAAATACGGGGACGGTGGCGTGGATCTCGAGCCGCTTGCAGACTGCTATAAGACTCAGATCTATGCTCTGGCAAAACACCTCAAGGTAAATGAGGAAATCATAAAGCGCCCGCCAAGTGCCGACACCTGGAGCCACTATACGACTGACGAGGAGTTTTACTGGCGTATGCCCATGCATCTTATAGACCAGCTCCTGTATGCCCAGGAACATAAACTGTCTTTAGAGACAACTGAAAAGAATACAGGGCTTCCCGGAGATACTATAGAAAAAGCCTGGAGGCATATTAACCGGGTAAAAGATACCACAGAGTATATACGGGCTGTCCCACCTGTATACTACTTAACAGATAAGCTTGAGAAATGTAGATGACTAAAGGCAAATGTAGATGACTGAAGGCAAAGTCGCAAATGTCCCAAACTAAGGATTTTGTGGCTTTGCCCGAAGCAGAAATTAACAAAGCTGGTCTTGAACCACATCTGAATGATTCACAGTCGGAAAGCTATTCTAAAAATGGTATTGTTCTTTGAGCTTGTCTTTTCCAATCGATGCAGGATGTAATGTTGTTTCAGAGAGAAAGATGAAGCGATTGTAATTTAATATCGATCATTTTAATTTAATACAGATTGATTCAGTAAATCAAGTGTGTAATTATGAATACCAGGGTTTCTATTGTTCGCTGTAATGATTATTCAAAAGTAAATGATGCGGTTAGAGAATCGCTCAATCTGATAGGCGGCCTTGAAAAGATTATATCTCCCGGCGACCGCGTACTTCTCAAACCCAATGTACTTGCCATTCGGCCTCCGGAGGATTCTGTCACAACCCATCCGGCAGTAGTCTCCGCAATGTGCGAACTGGTTTCAGAAGTAGGAGGTATTCCAGTTATAGGGGACGGTTCCGGAATTATAGGACCCGGAGCTACCAGCACTTCGCAGGCTTTTAAAGTGTCAGGTGTCGAAGATGTCGCTTCCAGCTGCGGTGCGGAACTCATCAATTTTGAAACCTCAGGGTATGTTGAGGTCGATGTCCCCAACTCCAGGCAGTTTTCGCGTCTTCATATCTCAAAAGCCGTACTTGATGCAGATGTAATAATTTCTCTTCCCAAGCTCAAAACACATGAACTCACTCTTTATACAGGAGCGGTCAAAAATTTCTTTGGCACTATTCCTCAGAAAACAAGAAAGCAGGCACATGCCCTTGAAAACCGTACCCGTTTTGGAGAGGCAATTGTTGACATCTATTCTGTTGTCAAACCTCAGCTTGTGGTTATGGATGGCGTGGTCGGGATGGAGGGCAACGGTCCTTCGAGAGGTACATCTGTCCTTACAGGTGTGATCATGGCGAGTTATGACTGTGTAGCCCTGGATATCGTAGCTTCCGAGCTCATAGGAATTGACCCTTTAAAAGTTCCTACAAACAGAGCTGCACTTTCAAGGGGATTTGGGGCAGAACATCCGGAGATTGCAGGAGTATCTCTGGAAGAAGTAAAGGTCAGGTTTAAAATGCCAGAAGGAGGAATTACTGCCTACGTCCCTTCTTTCCTCATGAGAATCCTCCGAAAGCAGTTAATTGTAAAACCTTTTATCAACACATCAGGCTGTGTGCTTTGTAAAGCCTGCGTTTTGAATTGTTCGGTGCATGCTATAGAAGAAGCAGACGGAGTCCTCAAAATCAACCCGGAAAAATGCATCCATTGTTATTGTTGTCGCGAACTTTGCCCTAATGATGCAGTGGAAATAAAGAAATCATTGCTTTTGAGGTTTGTAACCAGAAATAAAAGTTAAAAGAAGTTATTTTAAACTAATTGCTGCATCAATATTAGTTCATATATGGACCGAAGGAAAGAGGTATTTGTTGGTGAAGAAGTATGGTAAGTAATTAAATGGTTTTCACCGCAAAGTTGTGAAGGTAATATCATGATATCTGACAGAGATAAAGTCACTTTTGGGGAAGTAGCCGGTTATCATCATAGTAATACATTCCTGTTTGGAATAAGGTATTTTAAGAATTGGATTTTGGAACTACTTGCATCAAACGCTCCTGTTCCTTCCTGGAGAGCAAGACTGCATAAAATGCGGGGTGTAAATATTGGGAAAAATGTGTACGTCGGTTATGGTGTAGTTTTTGATCGTATTCATCCTGAATTAATCACAATAGGGGATTATGCAGAAATCGGGGATAGGTGTATACTATCTGCCCATACAAGAGGTAGTTTAACTACAAGACAGGCATATCCGAGAAGTACGGCTCCTATAAAAATTGGGCGTGGGGTTTCTGTAAACCCCGGATGTATAATTACTCAGGGAGTCGAAATTGGAGAAAATTCCATCATAGGAATCGGGTCCGTAGTTTCCCGAGACATTTCTCCGAACAGTCTGGCTCTGGGTTATCCGGCTAGAGTTGTTAAAAAGCTTGATGGTGTAGGTGAGCTTCAAACCTGATTTTGACAGTTCTTGCTGTCTTCCGAAGATTTATATTTTTTTATATCTCCTCTTATTTTAAAAGTTCAAATTCTTTCTTCTGGTTCTATTTCTGGAAACTCTGGGCTTTATGTTTGTTGTTCTCAGCAGCTAACTCTCAAGCCCTGAGTATATTAAAATAAAAATGAGATGAGAAAATAAGGTGAAATCTGAAGAAAATAGGCTACTTTTGAAAACAGGCTACTTTTCCGGCTTGTATTTGAACTCGAAACCAAGTTTATCCAGGGCAAACAGCGTCATCATTATTACAATGCAAACAAAAAAGACCGATACAAAAGATGCTATCATATAACGAAAAAGTCCGATTTCCTGAAAACTTACATCCATCAATGAAAATACACTGACCTTTCCATTGTATACAGGGTAAAAGTACTCACATCCGCCTTCCCCTATATCATCAAGCAATAGATGAGTAAGAAAAGCAGCTTCTCCAAAAAGCCCCAGATATATTGCCTTTCCAAACTTCCCATATGCAAGATATCCTACAAGCGTTCCGAAAAGGAATGCGATAGGACTGAATAAAAATGAATGTGTTGCTATCGGGCCTATCCAGCAGTGTTCGAAAGTGCCGTGTACCGGTAGATTATAAGCGATCATACTATCCGGAAGTAGTGTGCCTAAACTGCCAACAAATAGTAGAGGTAAGAGCTGGATCAGATCCCCGGACGAAAGCTCCCTGCGAAAAACTGATCTGGCAGCAGCGTAGACTGCTACTGCACTGACACAGAACACAAAGAACAGAACATGTGAGACTGGGTAGGGCATAACAATACACTTTTTTGAATATACTGATCAAAAAGCAAGTTTTAAAAATATATAAGACTTGTCACAATAATCAAAGGAAAGTTTAAATTGGATTTAATTTTTGAGAAATTATAATTTTTTTCATTTTCCAAATACTGTTCGTACATGGACATAAAATGCGTATCTGGAAGGGAATTAAATACTTACCTGAAAAGCATTGAACCTGACTGATATATTACGAAAAATTCGTAAGTGTTGCAAATTTGATGTATACTCTAAGTCAAATTTTTAAGCGCTGTGCCGGAAACTAATAGAAAGTCTTCCATCTGAATTTTGATCTATGTCCAAATGAAGCGCTGCTGAGACATATACGCAAACTATCATAGCAATTGAAACAAAGTAACAGTAAATTCCGCTCAGATCCATTTTTCCCACCTTTCCTTTTTTCTCACCCTCTTTACAAAGATGACTGTCAATTCCCATTTTTTATATCATTATTTTTACTCTCAGTGAGAACAGCCCACACTTTTTTGTCCACTTTTCTCTCACGGTAGTTTATCAACTCTCTCATCATTAATTTGCTCGTAAGTGCTAGTTTCAATCCTTATTTATACGGATCCTACTAGGAAACTAAAATAAGTTTTAATTTTATATATACATGTCGTTTTTGTTTTGGTATTATAGTGGATCTTGCTTGCGAATATTTATCAATTTTTATATTTATATAACTCTATATATATTAGTTCCAATCTACCTGAAAAACTTTAAACCAGTTTTTGGTATGAGCTCCGAAATTTTCATTGGCTCGAAATTGTAGCAAAGTATTGATTTCTGGTTAAGATTAGAGATTTGGTACCTATTTTTCTCTCCATTGTTCTAATGTAGGCAAGAAAATTCCTTCTTCAGCGTTTTCTTTAATTATATTCATTTTTAGCAATGTTGCAGGTATGCTGGACAAAAAAACGGTTGCTAATATCGGTGAGTAACCAGGCATCTGTTATAGAAATAAAGTGAGGATGAAACTGAAAGAATATTGTAAATTCTATTTGGAGTTTAAATCAAAAATTGCTTCCTGATTCAGCGTAATTTGTAAAGTTAACATTCGAAATTATATGTGCGTAAATATCAATAAAAATTTATATGGGATCTGCAATAATAGCGTATATTCACTATTCGGTAAGTATAAGTCTTAATTTATATGAGCTTTCTATAATGTTTTTGATCATTCGATAAATAAGCATCATTCTAAATCTGGTTAGCGTCTGAAACAAATCTCAAGAAATATATAATGGTATTCTTTTATTCTCTATTAACATAAAGGATTGGGTGTTTTACAGTAAAAATACTATAAATGAACAAATCAAGAAAAAGTAAATTATTTTTCAAAAATAGGCTCTCAAATTTCAGGACAGTATAATATCCTATAATCCAGGTAGAAACTTGTCAGATATTTTAAATAAACGTAAAATAATTCTGAACTCTCTTCTATTTTAAAAAGGAGTAGCTCCCGTGAAAAAATTAATTGATTCCCACAAAAAGAAAAAAGAATCGAACTCTCAAATCATCAATTCTTCTCTGATTCTGACTTTACTGGCAATTTTTCCTTCAATTGTAAGACCTAAGGGAATGATTCTGGAAAAAGTAGAGTCAAAAGACTTCCGACTATATATTGCAATCCCAATCCTTTGTATGGCCTTAGCCGAACTTCTATTCTTTTCGGGCAGAATAGCAGTAGCTATATGTGTACATATTGGAATCCTAATTGCTCTATCTCTCTCAAATATATTCATAATAGATCCCAAAATCCATAAAATATACATGCCTTTAATGCTTCTCCCGCTCCTTAGACTTATAAACCTTTCAACACCTGTCTTTTTTGAGACCACTCTTTATTCATTTATCTTCACGTACATTCCTTTAGCAGTCTCAGTAGCAGTTATAATAGCATACCAATCGTATTCACTCGAAGAAATTGGTGTTACCACAAAGAATCTTCCTACCTATATGTTTCTCTCTGTGCCCCTTGGTTTTTTTTTGGGGCTTGGAGAATATCTGATCATCCGCCCAGAGTATCTGATTCCTGATCTTACTTTTGGAAATCTTTTTAAACTCACTTTTCTTATGGTTTTTTTAGTGGGGCTGGTAGAGGAACTTCTCTTCCGATCAATCTTGCAGACCAGATTTGAGAAAGTATTGGGTGTACGAGAAGCTCTTATAATTACAAGTCTCCTGTTTGGGCTTATGCACTCAGGATATGGTACTTTCTATGAGATTTTCTATACTGTTTTTGCTGGGTTCGTTATAGGGGCTCTCTTTTACAAGACAAAAAGTCTGCCCTTTATTACTGTTTTGCATGGTTTCGCCAATGTTTTCCTTTTCGGCATTTTGCCCCATCATCTGATCGGTTGAGCATCATTCAGATTTTTTTGAACAATTTTCCTATTTATTCTCCAAAAACCTTAGAGCTTTCTTAATTCTTCGTTCTCGCAATATCTGCAAATAGCCTCAAATCGGGGGAATTGAAACAAAGAGGAAGTTAAATTTAGAAAACGAGTTAAAAAGAAAAATCAGATCGGGAAAAAAATATACAAATAGGGTTTGTCTACATTATTGAATAAAAAGAAAGGTTTTCTTTAAAGGCCTGAATCGGATAAAATTCTTATGGCTTTGTAAACGATGACCATTGCAAAACATAAAACTAAAGGTATAATTGTCAGGTTAAAAGAATTATCAAGATCTTTGCTTCCTATTTTGGACTGAGAAAGGATTACTTTCAGAGAAAGGATAATCATAAGCCCTATCATCACTAAAGTCCAATATTGAGGAAGGTCAGGACTTGTAATCATAGAAACCGTAATCGAGGAGTTCATATTTGAAGCAGTTACACTCGGCGAAATAAAGGTAGATGATACTGAGTTTAATAACATAAAAATACCCTATAAACAACAAAATGCATCAGGTAAAGGTTTGTAAACTTATTGAGTTAATTGTACTCTACTCAAGTAACTATATTACTGGAGTAGTGGCACAGTATATTATAAAAAACTTTTCCTCTATGTTCCTGGCTTTAATTGTATATTGTCCTTTTTTGCTCTTAATTACAGTTGTTTTTCCTTCATAATGCTTCGCTTTCTGTGTAAGCAAGTATGAAAAAGATAAAAGCTTCACAGGCATGTTCAGGGAACAACTACCCATATATGCAGCAAAGTTCGCAGAAAACTGACAATCCTATTTGAGTAATATTATTCCGGCAGTATACTTTCAATAAAAAGAAAAATCTCTCCAACTCGTTCTGATGAATGGGATATTGGTTATGGAAACTGCAAAAGTAATCGGAATGAAGACCTTTACTCCACATTAAAGGAAAATGAGTCCAAACAGATATTATAAAGTGACTCAAAAAATTCCTTTTCACCGGCTTTCCAGGCGAGATTTTGACTGATTTTGAATACTGAGAAATTTTTTAAAAAATTCACCGAGCTAACCACTCACAGTTTATCTTATTTGTATAATAGGAACTCTGCCTGTCATTCTTATTTGAATTCCAGGCAAGTTTCCCAGTAGCCGAGATTCTGAAAAAAGTAATCAACTTTCTTCTATCTTTCTTTTCGTCATTTCTTTTTTGACCTGTCGATTTGGATTCTCATTAGAGGCAGTAATATGTCCAACCAAGGTTTAGTGTCATTGTCAGTTTCATTTTCTGCCATTATGATAGCAGTGTGTTTCCTATATTACTGAACATGTGTGCACTGGATTTTTGCCTAATAACGGTCACTTTTATACAACTGCTTTTGTCATTTTTCAACTGACTAATTTTTCAATTTTATTCAAACTGCATAGTCCTTGCTCCTGTTCTGATTAGCCATTTTGTTACCATACTGTTGCCTGCGGAGTTTGTTGCTTTGAGCGTTATCGAGTAGTTTCCTGCTGATGAATATGTATGTGTCGGGTTCTTAGCTGTTGAAGTTGTTCCGTCTCCAAAGTTCCATTCCCATGCAGTGGGCGAGTTTGCACTTGTGTCGGTAAAGACAATATTTAAGGGTACACTTCCGGAAGTAACACTACTGCTGAAATTTGCAACCGGTTTTTGTACAGCATTCACCTCCTCTACATCAAACTGCATAGTCCTTGCCCCTGTTCTGATTAGCCATTTTGTTACCGTACTGCTGCCTGCAGAATTTGTTGCTTTGAGCGTTATCGAGTAGTTTCCTGCTGATGAATATGTATGTGTCGGGTTCTTAGCTGTTGAAGTTGTTCCGTCTCCAAAGTTCCATTCCCATGCAGTGGGCGAGTTTGCACTTGTGTCGGTAAAGACAATATTTAAGGGTACACTTCCGGAAGTAACACTACTGCTGAAATTTGCAACCGGTTTTTGTGAAGAAGCTGCGGTCACTTTTATGTAACTTGACTTTGTTACCGTGTTACTGCCTGCAGTGTTGCTCGCTGTAAGCGTTACCGTATAGCTTCCTGCTGATGAATATGTATGTGTCGGGTTCTTAGCTGTTGAAGTTGTTCCGTCTCCAAAGTTCCATTTCCATGCAGTGGGTGAGTTTGTACTTGTGTCAGTAAAGACTACATTTAAGGGTGCATTTCCTGAAACTGGTGATGCAGAAAATGCAGCAACAGGAACTTTGAATGCCTGGTTTCCGTTAATGACTTGGTTCCCGCTAACTAAAACATTCTGGATGTCTTTGATTGTAATTTCTGAACCTGGATTAGTGGGATATACATTTACTAAGATATTATTTTGTACTTTGACTACGCCGTTTGTGAATGAATTCCCGTCAATATATATCCCGTCTCTTTTGATATTTTCAAAAGTATTGTCAGAAATTTGTAAATTTACTCCGTTTATATGGAACTTCTGATATACTCCTTGATACGAGATGTCACTAAACTGATTCCCGCTTATTTCTATGTTCTTGAAACTCTCATAGTTTGGGAAAATAATTCCATATTCTCCACCTTTTTGAACATTATTCGTAATCGTAAGCGTATTGCCAATCCCATTTTCGCCTCCTTGATAAGTACATCCAGAAATTCCATTCATAAGATTATCTTTTATTATATGGGTTCCGTCGTTTACACTGCCTCGTCTTGCAACTGCCCCGTATCCACCATAAACTTCGTTCTCTGTAAACTCTGAATATTGAGCTCCGTCAAGAAACGCAAAGAAATAAGGAAGCTGCGGGTATATCTTATTTTTAGTTACTATATAGTTAATAGTAACAGGATGAGCATCGATAACATTAGCGCCGTTAATATTTGCCCCTATCAGAGTATTGCTCGCAATATAAACATCTCGATTTAAAGCTTTGCGTTCATTCGTATTGCCTGTTATAGCATGTCTGCAGTTTTCTATGTGATTATTTTCAATATTAACAAAAGCCGATCCGCTCCACACTGCTACTCCATATCCGCTCCCCGGAAGAATTGAATTGTATATTTCGTTATTTTTAGCATCCACGTTAAAACAGGAGTAGAAGGAGAGAGCAGCCAATCCACTGTCTTTGAACCATGAGTCCGTAACAGAACTATCTTTACAATACCTCAGGGCCAGACCATGATGAGATGTTGTAGCACCACTATCTTGTATTCTTATATTTTTAATATGTATCTCAATGGGTCTGTATACTTCAACCTGAACTGTCTCACTCAATTTGTAGTCTCTCAAAAGCGGCTGATTTAAAGTGATAACGTTTCCATTCACGCTTTGTACTGCATATATTTCTCCTGTCATTTGGTCCGGGTAGTCCAAAGGACACCATTGAACATTTTTCCAAATCTTTATCAGGTCATTCTGGCGAACCTGTGAAGCATCGGTTAGAGTAATCTGAGATGAACCTTTTTGAGCGTCAGCAGAGAGAGGTTCGTTTGTGATCATTGACCCGGTGAAAAAAATTGTACTACTCTGACTTTCGGCAGTTTGAAGATGAAGAGTAACTTCCCCTTCGCCTACTATGTTCAGACTCTTATCTTTTTGAGATATTTGTTGTGTTATATAGTAGTCCCCTTCGCGAATAGTTATGGTATCTCCGCTTTTTGAGTTATCTAGCGCCGCCTGAATGCAAGCGGCGTCGTTCTTATAATCGGATGTCAGATAAAGACCGGAAACCGCCGGTTGAGCATCGTCGTCAATTACGATGTTTGATGCCAGAGCAGCAGGACTACTTAGAGTAAGGTATAAAAGAGCAAAAGCAAACACTGTCACATAGTTTTTTAAATTTTTCATTAGAAAGCCCCCCAAGCTTGATTAAATCTCCATATAAAGTTCGTCCATAGTATCCACTCAACCATAATTCCCAAAGACAGTAGATTTTAAATCCAAGTCTCACTGGTAATGAAAAATATAATCTTTCTTTAAACCTCCCGATTTAAATGGAAGATATATTTTCATACGATTGAGTGAATTTTATGTGTTTTTTTCGACAAACAGTTCAAACTTAAAAAGTCTGTTCTGCGGCTTTATGTACTTTTCACTTTTTCAAAAGACAAATGTTAATCAATGCATTTTATTTGACTATCCATCATGGCAGTAACCTTAACTATCAAACTTAAGGTTAATTGGAAAGTATTATCATAAAATGCAGAGAATTACCCCCTCGTTATTTGTCTGAAAAAGTTAAGAAAGTATTTCAAGTATAAATAGATCTTTCTTCTATAAAAAATTTCTCTATAGCATTTCTCTAACGATTTGTTTGTTAAACTTATGATATATTTATGGTGTCTATGGATTTTGTTTCTATCAAAATATGCCATAGATATACAGTTACATTTAGATCAATAAAAGGTCCAAATGTTACTAATGAATTCTCTCAAAAACTTCACCACTCTCTTTTAGAATTTTAGGAATAGAGCAAAAAAGCTACCATGTACTTTCATAGTAGTTCTTTGTATGTCTGTAGCATCCACAATAATGAACGCAGATTCTTTCAATACTGCTGATAACAAATTCGGGTCTAGTGATAGCGAGAACAGTCACATGCTTTTGATAGTTATTGCAGTCAATAGTACTAATAATGTTGACAGTTACAATGAAGATCTTGAGAATATAAGAGAATGATCAGATCGCTCTTTGCCCAAAAACAATCTATTTTGCTTCCGAAAGCTGCACTCTCTATGCAAGTATATATGAAAAACAAAGGCTTAGTAGGCATAGATCGGAAATTACTGCCTATATATGCGGAACAGATTACCTGCTGAAAAAATAGAATTCTACTTTCGAAGTTAGAAATTATGAATCTTATGTTTTGGTACTTATACCGAAAATAAGAACGAAAAAAGTTCTTACAAGTAGATAAGACCTGTATTTTTCGAGTAATCGCTGTTTTTAAAACTCTCGTTATAGGAACTTTACGATTCTTATCCTTTTAAGCAAACAGTTCTATTTTTCTCTTTATTGTGTTGGGGGTTCCGAAAGTGCAGCAACAGGAACTTTGAATGCCTGGTTTCCGCTAACTAAAACATTCTGGATGTCTTTGATTGTAATTTCTGAACCTGGATTAGTGGGATATACATTTACTAAGATATTATTTTGTACTTTGACTACGCCGTTTGTGAATGAATTCCCGTCAATATATATCCCGTCTCTTTTGATATTTTCAAAAGTATTGTCAGAAATTTGTAAATTTACTCCGTTTATATGGAACTTCTGATATACTCCTTGATACGAGATGTCACTAAACTGATTCCCGCTTATTTCTATGTTCTTGAAACTCTCATAGTTTGGGAAAATAATTCCATATTCTCCACCTTTTTGAACATTATTCGTAATCGTAAGCGTATTGCCAATCCCATTTTCGCCTCCTTGATAAGTACATCCAGAAATTCCATTCATAAGATTATCTTTTATTATATGGGTTCCGTCGTTTACACTGCCTCGTCTTGCAACTGCCCCGTATCCACCATAAACTTCGTTCTCTGTAAACTCTGAATATTGAGCTCCGTCAAGAAACGCAAAGAAATAAGGAAGCTGCGGGTATATCTTATTTTTAGTTACTATATAGTTAATAGTAACAGGATGAGCATCGATAACATTAGCGCCGTTAATATTTGCCCCTATCAGAGTATTGCTCGCAATATAAACATCTCGATTTAAAGCTTTGCGTTCATTCGTATTGCCTGTTATAGCATGTCTGCAGTTTTCTATGTGATTATTTTCAATATTAACAAAAGCCGATCCGCTCCACACTGCTACTCCATATCCGCTCCCCGGAAGAATTGAATTGTATATTTCGTTATTTTTAGCATCCACGTTAAAACAGGAGTAGAAGGAGAGAGCAGCCAATCCACTGTCTTTGAACCATGAGTCCGTAACAGAACTATCTTTACAATACCTCAGGGCCAGACCATGATGAGATGTTGTAGCACCACTATCTTGTATTCTTATATTTTTAATATGTATCTCAATGGGTCTGTATACTTCAACCTGAACTGTCTCACTCAATTTGTAGTCTCTCAAAAGCGGCTGATTTAAAGTGATAACGTTTCCATTCACGCTTTGTACTGCATATATTTCTCCTGTCATTTGGTCCGGGTAGTCCAAAGGACACCATTGAACATTTTTCCAAATCTTTATCAGGTCATTCTGGCGAACCTGTGAAGCATCGGTTAGAGTAATCTGAGATGAACCTTTTTGAGCGTCAGCAGAGAGAGGTTCGTTTGTGATCATTGACCCGGTGAAAAAGATCCCACTATTACAACTCTCGGCAATTTGGAGATGAAGAGTAACATTTCCTTCGCCTGTTATGTTTAGACTCTTATTTTTTTGATATATTTGTTTTGTTATATAGTAGTCTCCTTCGCGGATAACGATGGTATCTCCGCTTTTTGCGTTATCCAGTGCTGCCTGAATGCAAGCTGTGTCGTCAGTATTATCAGATGTCAGATAAAAACCGGAGACTGCTGGTTGAGCATCATTGTCAATTATGATATTTTTTGGCACCACAGCAGCAGGACTACTTACAATGATATATAAAATAGTAAGAACTAATAATGACACATAAACTTTTAGTAGTTCCATTAGGTTTCATCCCAAAACTTGATTTAACATCGATATTGCTGTTAACACTATAATTTCAAGTATGATATTTCTCTGATTTCATACTTGGAAATTCTTACTCACATGAGTCTGTCTTTTTCTTGCCCGTCTACATTTTCATTGGTTATAAACCTTGAATGAATTAAGTCAATTATCACTTTCGAAGCTATAATTAATTCTTTAAAAATGCAATTTACGAGTGAGTTTACATTAATAATGTTCTTACTTTTAATGAGTATATTTATAATTAATTATATTTCTGGTTATGCATGTTTTATCCTGAAATAATTTCACTTTGAATCTTTTTTCTTTTTGTCCATCTTTTCACAACCCAAACAATCTCATTCCTATTCTGAATTTTGCCTCTATTGGGGTCAATTCCAGAATGCATCTTGTGGCGATTCTAATTGTCCAAGTTTCAAGGCTTTATGAGACCTTTTGTTATACCATTGTACGAATTCGTCGAACGATTCAAACTCTTTTTTAAACCTTTGATATGTATCGAACTGTTTCTCTATTTTTTTCCATTAGTCTGAGTATGTCTTACCTTGTAAGTATTGGTTTGGTTTGATTCCGAGTTCTTCAATGCACCTTTGCTTTATATGATTTTTAATTTAAAGTGCTTCAAATAGTCCTTTAGGGGAATAAAAGGCATAAGATGAAAGAACTTCAATCAGTCTGTCCAGAACATAAACAAAGTAAAAGATTTCTCTCTAACAGACAAAAACCAAATAACTTAAATACTTACAGACAATTCTATTAAAAATTTATTTAGTAAAATAAATTTTTTACAGAAAAAAATATAAAAAATGAAGAGAGAAGTTGTCATTTGTATGGGCTTCAATTCCTAAAAATGAGCCTATAGCTGGAGAAAGCTAGGCAAAGAAATGGAAATTTAAAAATATCGCTCATAGTTGCTTTCGTTTAATGCATAGCATTTTTGTAAAATACATGGGGTTATATCTAGTAGGTTATCATTAGAGTAAAAGTGTAAATTGTGGTGAAAATAGTAAATTGATATTTTTTACAAGGGTACTCGTATACTTCACTTCTGATTTCCGCTTTTTATACTTTGGTTACTTAGCAGGTAGTATTAGAGAACTGATACCCGGAGAAAAATTATGGGGACGAATATCAACCAGTTAACGATACATGACTTAAGTTCTGATCTATATATTTAGTGAAGCAAATAATACTATGTGAAAATATTCGTAAATAGTTTTTTCGTCAAGGATTTAAGCACATATGTTCCAACACTGTTTTGGAAGTGAGTGCAACCTCAAGTGAACATAAGAACCCAAAAACTTTGAATTTAGAACAATCAGAGAGCCATGGCTAGCAAATCAGTTGAGTTTGAGCAAGATCCATTAACTTTACAAAAAAACAAGTTTGTTAATGTTTACAGGATATTATTTGCTAAAAAAATGAACGCAGATATAAAGAATTTTTTCAAAAATATTTCCTATGTTACCGCTGGAACTGCTATCGAAGCCATCAGTTGGTTTATGTTTAATGTTCTGTCCGGCAGATTCTTAGGTCCTAATGAATATGGAAAATTCACCCTTATTTATTCTGTGGGAATGTTTTTATATTTACCCATGACTCTTGGAATAAGCACAGGAATAATCAAATATAGTTCCGAAAAAATCGATTTTAACCGACAGAGAAATATAATAACTACGTCCTACACAATTGTACTAATTATATCAATTTTATGCATTTCTATATACATTAAGTTTTCAACAGCACTTAAGGAAGTCTTTTTAGTATCACAAAATATCCTCAATCTGGGAATTATTTTCGCAATTGTATATACTTTTTATATAATTACCACAAGTACACTTCAAGGTACTTTTCAAATAAGGAAATATGCGACTTTAAAGCCGATTTGTGGTTTAATTATACTGACTTCATTTTTAGTTTTTGTGTTATGTGGGAACTTTTCTTTTAAGTCGCCTATCCTTTCAATGTATTTGGCTTATTTAGTCACAGGAGGTATTATCCTCCTGTCAATCAGGAGATACCTTAGTTTTCAATCTTTTGACTTTGAATGGGCAAAGATTATCACAAAGTATGGAACTTTTTCTTTTCTTAGTGCAGTGTCGTATATCGTCTGTACTAACGTTGATAAAATACTTATAAATAAATACCTTACAACCGAAGCAGTAGGCTTGTTCAATGCATATTTCATCTCCTCATTGAAAATAATGAGCATGGTTTCTGGAATCCTGATTACGGTTTTATTTCCATTGATATCAGGGCATAAAGAAAAGAATTTTATATTAAATAAATATAAATCACTCATTCCTTATATTATTCTTTTCGGAATTCCCCTTATGATACTCACACAGGTTATAACTTTAAAGTTTTATGGGGATAGCTTTGAATTAAACTTAAGGCTTGTACTTATTTTTAGCATTACATCCGTACTTTTTTTGTGGTATGATATTTACGGTTGGATTTTTAACTCAATGGGAATAAAAGGTGCAAAGCTGACAATGTATGGGACTATTATGATAGCTATAGCAGATATTATTCTGGATATTTACTTGATCCCTCCATTAGGGCTTGAAGGGTCAATTATTGCTACTGCAATTTCATATTGCATAGGCTTGATGTTTTTCTACATAAAAAGATCATATAATACGCACTTACCTGAGCAGTTATAAACTTAAGTCCATCTCATGAGCTAGTCCTAAAAATCAAAATTACTTTTCTAACCGAAGTTTTTAAAATCCTGAAATGAAATCTGGAAATCTTTGAGGGTGTATCTTAAATAAATATCTACTATAGTTTTTTATGGCATGTTCAATACTGCTGCCATAAAATATTTTATTCAAAATGTCTATATTCTGAAAGAAGGCTCAAAACTCTCTGATTTAAATCTAAAATTGGTTCAGGATTAGTTCACATATTAATATAACCTAATAAAAGTTATAATTTTTTTCTATAAAGTTGCTAAAATTAATGCCAAAGGTGAGCCTATCTACCTTTGCATTATTAAAAGTCAGAATAATTGTATCTAATCAGGCATTTTTTTCTGTTTGCATTAAACTATTATTAAATATGTTTTAAATCCTCCATTTTCATATATTTTGAAAGTGTTTTTACATTCATTTACTTTTTCAAAGTCTTCTTTTTTGAATCTGTAGGTGTCTTTCCATATATTAGTATAGGCCTCTTCATCATATGGAGAAAGAACCAAATATCTATCTTTATCAATAGGGAATTGGCCATCAAACTGATCAGTAAATCCAAAGTGATCAGGCAATGTGAAATCTCTTTTTAAATCTTTTCTAAGTACCCTAAATTTTAATCCATAAATAAAATCTGTATATCTATCTACAGGATTTGCTAAATCTACTGTTTTAATGAGGGGATTTTTATTGATGATTAGCCAGTCTGAACCATTATATTCGCTGGGAGTCATGTAATCGTTTGCTCTCATGGTAAATGGTGATTGGTACAATGAAAAGTAAGTAGAAACGGTGGCGAGAAGAATTAAGCTTATTAAGAAAACTGTCTTCAACTTATTCTTATTATTTATATATAATAGGTAGGCTACCAAAACAGGTGAAAGCATTATGTTGAAATTCAAGTTTAGTAACCTATCAGGTCTATGAGTTACAGTAAAACCGAAAAGAAAAAGTAACAAAATAGTTCCAGATACGAAACAAGCTATCAATGGGGTAAATTTCTTTTTTTCTAATAAATTTCCTTTATATACTATATAATATATTGCGACAGCCGCTAAAGAACAAAATACTAATTCGTCGAATAGTAGATGTGAAAGCGTATAAATAGTTGCAGAAATTCCCAACTTACTCGAATAGTAGGCAGCTTGACTAATTGTAGAGACGGCCGGAAGCATTCCAAAAAGATTCTCTATTATTATAATAAGTGACCTACTGATCGCATATTGGTTAATAAACCAAAAAAACAAGGATACTGATGCTAATACTAGCAAGGCAATAGGTATGTAGTGTTCCTCAGCGCCATTGAGAGTATATTTTTGAGCTATGTATGAGATAAACAGATAGAATAATACAATTATAGCTGTAATGGGATGGAATAATGGATATACGATACAAAAAATGACCATTAAAATCCTGAAACGCAAATCTTTAAAATTAGTTAAAATATATAAAAGTAGTGGTAAAGTAAAAACTGATAATAACATGTAATATATAGATGTTGAAAACCAGGCATAAAATAAAGGTGTAGCTGCTATAACTGCAGAGATTATATATTTCTCATCACGAATTAGTGATTTACTAAGACAGTAGACTGAAAGTACTGAAAAAATGTAAAAGAGAGTGGGGATATATTTTGCTAGTGTGGGTATGGGAATGTCTGACATTTGAGATAATTGAGAAACCAGTATCGATACAAGAGGATAAAAATCGTCAGCTACATTCCCATAAATAGTCACATCCTTTATAAGACCAATATATGATGCTGTATCTCCTCTTAATAGATAAACAATATAATTCCGTAAATAAGACAATAAAAGGACTAGAGAGTTTACAAAAAGTATCTCAAATATACCCAGAACGTGAGCTCTTTTTACTTGGTCGGTAACTCCAAGATAAACCAGTAAAAATCCATTAATTAACCCTAAAATCACTGAAATCCAGAAAATTTTCGGTGTTGAAGAATAAATCGAGATTTCATAGCCCATTACAGGATTTTTTGCAAGATAGACCAGGGAGATAGTTATAATTAGGAATGTAATAGATGTTGACAACAGGGCAAGCCGGCGTAATATATTTTTCATTTAATTTCCTCAAAAGTAATAATTTTTTATTCATTTAGTATCTTTTCATATTCTTGTATACATTTTTCAATTGCAAAATCTTTTGCTCTTTCTTTTGATTTTTGAGAATAAAAATCTCTAAGTTCCAAATTATCGAGAAAGTTCATCATAGCTTTACTCATACATTTTTCACTTGTAAACAACGGTTCCAAAGCACTACGAAAATTTCCGTCCATTGGTGGAACGAGTACTCCATACTTGCCATCACTCAGTATTTCCCGGGGTCCGTATTTACAATCCGTGGAAATGATTGGACAACCGCAAGCCATTGCTTCGGTAAGTGCATAAGGAAGGGCTTCCCAAACTGAAGATAAAACAAAAAAAGAAGCTCGTGAGATATACTTATACGGATTCTCCTGCCACCCTAAAAAGATAACATCATCTGATAAATTAAGTTGTTCTACTAAGCTTTCAAGATAATCCTTTAGTTCTCCGTATCCTATTATTGCTAGCTTACATTTTTTGTGCTGTCTGAGTTCAGAAAAAGCTCTGATTAAATGCCATTGACCCTTTGCTCTTGTCAATCTCCCCATATTGACGATCAATGGGGTGTCCTCATCAAACCAGTCATTACTGTCGATCTCTTTTTCTGCGAGCTTTTTTACGTTATCAAGATCTACAGGATTATAAAGTACTTTTACTTTATCAGGATTGATGTTTAAATCGCAAATTAATTCTCCTCTCACTCCTTCAGAAACAGCTATTATTAGGTCTGCTCTTTGATATGTTTTACTCATCATATATTTAATGATTCTATTTTTTAAAGAATCTGGATATTTCATTGATATTGAAGTGTGGACTGAAATTATATTGGTAATTTTATTATTCCCATAGCTCGAAGCTATATTGATAAGGTTATCAAGTGCTAAAAAGCTAAGAGAAAATTGGGGTTTGTTCTCTTTTATCAATCTTCTATATGTCACCGTTCCCTTTATAAATGCGTAAAAGACACTTATTGCTAGAGGCTTTTGGAATTTTATATCCAGAGACAAGGGGGATTCATTTGATGGATAGGTAACTTTGTCTGTTAAAATAACTATTCGTCTATCAATATTCTGATTTAAATTTAGACTTAACTCCGAAGCAACCCTTTCAGCCCCTCCTCCTGCAAGTGAAGTTATTAACATTAAGAGTTTAGTCAAGAGAAACCTCCTCAAATAACCTAAGATATTCGTTTGCTATAATACCCCAATCGTATTTCTTTCCAGTTTCCAGTGCATTAGCAGAAATTTTTTCTCTAAGATATGAATCTTTTAAGAGTTCTAAAAGAGCATCGGAAATCTGGTCTGCATTTTTCTGATCTACTAAAATTCCATTATATCTATCTTTAATGGCTTCCATAATTCCTTTAGTTTTTGTTGAAACAATAGCTTTACCGGCTGCTAAAGATTCAATCAAAACAACTGGAAAGCCTTCCTGAAACCCAAAAGAATCTACAATTGAAGGAATTACAACAATATCTGCCATTAAATAATATTCATGAACATAACTATTTTCGACGAAACCCTTAAAAACAACATATTCTTCCAATCCAAGGTCTCTCACTTTTTTTTTCAAACTTTCTTCAAGAGGACCGTCTCCAATTATAACCAGCTGAACGTCCTTAAATGAGTCAACTACTGTCCTGAAACCTTGAATTAAGTATTCGCATCCTTTGACTTCCACAAGCCTACCAGCAAATAGCACTATAAATTTAGACTTTAGTCCATATCTTGCTCTTATAGACTCTTTATTTTCAATGTATGTGAACCTGCTGATGTCAACTCCCAATGGAATTACATGAATTTTACTTTTTGCTTTTTCTGCAAATCCACTGGAGGCATGTGATAATAGTTCACCTGCCCGATGTGAACTTGCTGAGACAACATAGTTGCTATTTGCTAAAATAAACTCTGTAATTCTATCTTTCATTGGAAGTTTTCCAAGTAATGTTACTTCAGAAGAGTGCATGCTGGCAATATGTGGAATCCCTAACATTTTACTGCAGATGGCACCGACAAATCCCTGAGGAACTAACCAGTGAGAGTTTATAAAACTTATATTCTCTTTTTTTATTATTGATATTGCACATATCAACTCGCATAGAGAAAACAATGGAGCTTGGAGCTTTGCAAGAAAACTGTTTTTTAAATTATATGGAATTCCGCCCCCATAAGCAAACTTCTGAAGTTTCCATGGATAAAAGTATGGAAACCTGTAAACATGAATACCATTAAAATCTTCCTCAAATAGGGACTTATCAATATGTGGAGCAAGAACAAATAACTTCACTTTATCTTGAATAATTTTGTTGGAAAATAGTTGTGTAAGAAAGTCCGAGGTTGTATTATTTATTGGGAAGTTGCTTGTGATAATTAAACCTTTTTTCATAAGTCCACCTCCTTCTGATATACTAAAACTCAAGTTTTTTAATTCAGCAGAATTTCCCAGATATGCTTCTTCCCAAAGTCCTTTTAAATAACTTGGCGTTGAAACTTTTCATAAAGAACATTTCTTGTATAGTTGAAATCCGATATCTGTAATTTTGATCTTTACAGGGGAATGAATGTGGGAGTACCTGCCATAATTGACTAAACTTCCACCAAATCTTCTCTTAAATTCTCTTGGGCCGTATTCTACATCTGGTTTACCCGCACCTCCAAAGTCAAATACTTTGTAATTGTTTTCCGTTCCCCATTTCAGAATATGCCATACTAAACAATCGTTGGGATACAGTGATAAAGCATTATCTAAGGCTCCGGCGTACCAATCATGAATCCAGTTGTTGTAGGTTAAAACCACTCTGCAACCAATATATGTATCCTCATTTTTTGCTAAAAAAAATCTTGCCATGTTCTTTGGCACAAGCTGGTCAAACGCTGACTCAAATAATGTCATATCAGAAAGCGGTACTTTTACTCGTTTATATGTTTCTTTTAGCAATTCGTAAAAAACAGGTATCATTTTTTTATTATTGATTTCTTCAACTACTACACCTGCTTTAGTTGCACGATTGATATTTTTCCTTTTTGATTTATGGATTTGTCTCCATAGATCTTCTTCTGACACCGCTAAGTCGATTAAAAAGTTTAGGTGATCTTCGTAAGTATAATTATTTACATTGTTTAGTAGAGATTTCACCTCATGTAAATTTCGTATCTCTGTATAAAGGGATCTTTTTTGGACTTTTTTATCATATTCAAATATCATCTCCGACAAAGTATCTATTGAGTTACCCGAAACAAGGGGGCCTCCAGATATTATGGATCGTGTAGAAAAATCCCCCAAGATGCCTTTCCCCAATAACCCCTTCATTTCACGCATTGTTACTCCAAGTAACACACCATTAATTTCACCTGTGACTTCATTAATAGCACATAGTTTAATTGGAGAATAGTTTTTTGTGTTATTATATACGTTGTACATTGCAGTTGTTTGGAATATATTCCCAAAAGGATGATGTCTCACATACTCATCCCATTTTTTATCTTCTACATCAAATGTGATATGAACTATTGTCTCACCGCCATCACAATTTTCTTCCCCGTATTAAGTACAAAATCATATAGCCAGAATATACTCCAGTTTGCAATATTGGACTTCCATCGGTCTGGATGTAGCGAAATATAGAAGTTGTTGATTTCGCAGCTATCAACCAACTTAATAAGATCATCAGTCCTTTCGGCAGAGAATTTCTCAGTTTTACCGGGGATGAAGTCTCTCATGTTGTTCTTTGAGTTCCAGCCTCTTCCTGTATCAGTGAAATAATTGAGGTTTTTTCCGGCAGACAAATAAGCCTCTCCAAGAATCCCAAAATCTCTTAAATTGTAGGATTTCCATAGATCCCTGTTATCATATTTTGATAACACAGCTCCATGCATACATACAGTTTTGATATTGCAGATTTCTCTAAACTTCTGTACATCATCTTCGAATAGTTTTATGGCTTTTTCATAGTCTCCTTTCGCAGTACTCAGGGCCTCATAGTGATATCCTACCTCATGGCCCATTTTCTCGATCTCCTGTATTATATCGGGAACAAAGGCTTTTTTATGAGTTCTGAAATAGTAAGTTGCTCTTATGCCATATTCTTCTTCTACACTTGCTGTTTTCAATGCGTTTTTTGCCCAGTTATCAACATCGTGACGCATCAATACAAATCTCTCGGGAAGCTTGTTACCTGCAGTCACATATTCGTGCATTGTAAGGAATGTGTATTTCTCTGATAGAGCAGAACAAAGCTGACGGTATTTGTTAAGCGTAAAGTCTAAATTGTGAATATTTAACATGAAGTTCACCATCATCTAATTATTCAGGCATTTGCGGCCTCATTTTAATAGGATAAGTATGATATCCGATCTTTGTTTGCCTTTTTCTTTTATTGGCTATTTTAGGCTCCTTCTTGTTTTTGATTTCAATAATTTGACCTTAAGCTTCACAATAGCTCCCCACTTGATTTCGTAAAGGTACTTTCTTAATGTTTTCAAGCTTGTTAAACACATAACGAAGTCTTTCTTCAACGATCTTTCCTTTTATAGTCCAATAGAACGGTCTTCTGTGCCCAATGGATGGGAATTTCTCCTGAGAAATGTCAATAGGGTGAAAATAAAAAATCGTATGGCCCCTGTTCAAACTCTGTCTTAGTCCTTTAAAGATCAAGCGAGATCCTAAAAACCTGAGAGTCGGGCCACCATACGTAGGAATCTTAATTCCCATATCATAATAGGCCCATGGGAACTCAACAAAGTTTCTTTTTTTACGGGTAGGTTCCAGACTGCCTGAGGCTGGATAATAGGGAAAAGAAGAAACATCTCTTAGAGAAGAGTCTGATTTGTTGTACAGTGAGTTAACAGATACTGAAGAGTCATACTTAAACCCTATTTTTTCAAGTGAGTCTAGCATCCATCCTGTAACCGCTCCATTTGGAGCTCTGTATCCAACAACTTCTTGACCAGATATTCTTTCAAGTAATTTTTTTGCTTTCAGGGTTGTCGCTTCAAACTCTTCAACACCTATAAGAGGTTCTTTTGTTTTTGTATCGAGCACGCATGTATGATCTGCCCCGTGACATGCAATTTCATGTCCTCTCTCAGAGATGGATTCGATCAGGCCTGAGTAATGCTCTGCAACATCTGCAACAACAAAGAATGTTGCAGTTATTTTAAATTCATCCAGAAGATCCAATGTTCTTTTTGTCGGCTCACTCAGATAATCATATCTTTTGTTCCATTTTTCAAAAAATTCACTTACATTTTTGTAAGTCGAGAAACTTGATCCACAAACCGATGGGATATGATACCAGTCTTCTATATCAACCGTAATCGATAAACAGTTGTTATTCCTGGAATGAATACTAAGATTCTTTCCGCGGCTTCTCATCAAAATTTTCTTTCCAAAATTGACTGAATGATCTGTAAAATAATACAGACTCCATCCAAGAGCACTTGAAGGCCATCTTTCTGGATGCGTTAGAATATAAAGATTATTTAATTCTCTTCTCTCTATCAATTTAATAAGTTCATCAGTCGTATCAGCAAAAACTTGATCCTTTTTACCGGGGATATAATCCCTTATACTGTTTTTATAGCCCCACGTCCTTCCGGTATCAGATAAGTAATTGAGATCGCTTCCTATGGAAAGATAGGCTTCACCTGTTATTCCGAAATCCCTAAAATCGTGTGTCTTCCAGAGCTCGCGGTTGTCATATTTTGAGAGGGGCTGTCCGTGCATGCAGATCGTTTTTACCTCACAAATCTTCCTCAACTTTTCTAGATTTGATTGAAACATATCCAGTGCCTTTTCGTGATCTCCATCTGCATCGCTTAAGGTCTCGTAGTGATAGCCGATTTCGTGACCCATGTCTTTTATCTGGCATATGATTTCGGGTTCGAATGTGCTCTTTATCGTCCTGAAATAATATGTTGCCCTGATGCCCAATTCTTGTTCTATTTTGGCAGTGACCAGGGCACGTTCCGGTATCCTGTCAACATCGTGGCGCATCAATACAAAACGGTCAGGGTGCTGTTTTTCCATATATTCGGTCATTGTTACTGTTGGGTAGTTAATGGATATTGCTTCACAAAGCCGAACAAATTTATGACTCGTAAAATCGCGATTTTTAATGTCAAGCATCAGAGATCACCATCAAGGTTTGAGCAGATATGCAGGATATTAAGCCTCCATCTCTCTTTGAAAGTAACATTTTTATCCTCAATCATCTGGCAACACACTCTAGATACCTTTTTTGCATACTTTTTAGTTCTTTCAAGGACTTTTTAGTTCTTTCAAGGACTTTTTAGTTTTCTCAAGTAAACCTGATCTCTATTATCTTCCTTGCTCAGATGGCTCCTCGATATGAATCTCTACTGGTTGTAATCAAAGAGTTCACATGTACTCAACAAACTCAACAGTTGATTTAACTATTCAGCCTATAATAATAAGTTTATTGATATTGATTTTGAGGGAACCGATGAGTCTGATGACTAACTGATGGGTAATGAAAAACGCAATCAATTGCCAACAATCAAAGAAAATCAATTCATAGGGATTTATTCATTGAATTTTTGTGAATGTGGCTATTGATGTTGTTTTATCCAGGTTGAATACTTGCCAATTAATTTAAGTTCGGATAATTCCAATTTGTTGTCTTATTCACCTGCATGTCAAAGAACATAGCAAAGAGAAGTAACTGCACACCCATAAGCGAAATAAAAACATCAAGTAAGGGATAGTTTGTGGAAACAGGAGCATGCAAGACTAGCTTTTGCAAAAAAATCCACAACCCGAACAAAAACCCAACTGGTACCAGCACCATACTGGCAATATAAAACAGCACCAGCGGATGGAAATCAAGAATCATGTATTTCATCTTCAACCTCCATAAAAACCCTCTGAAAATCATGGGAGCAACTTTCATTATGTAGACACCATACTTGATGGTGGACTTTTCCCTCCCATAGCGAGCAGGCATTGCTATGTCCATTGCTTGAAGACCAAAAGCATTGAGTTTTATCAGGATGTCATTGCAGTAACCATAGTAAGTGTAAACCGAGTCCAGGTCAAGGGCTTCCAGTCCTTCCCTTGATATTACCGTGTAGCCGTTTTGAGGGTCGGTAATGTGCCAGTATCCACTCCCTATTTTTGTGATCAAAGTAAGGAGCCCATTACCAAAAGCTCGCCAGGTGCTCATACCTTTTCTCATCTCTTTTGAAAGTAGGCGATTGCCTTTGGTGTAGTCGGCTTTTCTTTCAATAATGGGAAAGAGTAGACGAGGTAGTTGTGAAGGATCCATCTGGTTGTCTCCGGCCATAACTGCAACCATATCCATTTCATCGGCCAGAGCGCGCTTGTATCCGTTTATTATGGCCGCTCCGACTCCTTTATTGACTTTGTGTTGTATTGGTACTACTCTTGGGTCGGTCATCTGGTCGATGATTTCTCCTGTCCTGTCGGAACTGCCATCGTTTATGACATAGATCTTATCCACATAATTGGGGATTCCTTCAATCGTTTCCCGGATCAAAAGTTCTTCGTTGTAGGCAGGGACTACAACTCCGATTTTATAGGCTTTGAAGAGAGTTTTTTCGTGTTCATCCTGCAGATCGATATGGCATATCTTAATTTTTTTTCTTTCACAGAGTGACATGATGGAACGAATGGAATTAAGATAGACTTCGGAAAGGTCAAGTTCTTTGAAACAGGCTTTTGAAAATGCCAGAAACCCCACTGGTCTTTCTTCTGTCTTTCTATTTTTTATCAAAAGAAGTTTTTCGGAACGACTATGGTTTTTGTCAATGCATGTTCCAACCACCAAATCAAAGTTTCCTTCTCTAATAGGCTTGATCATTTTCGGAATTAATTTTGGATCTCTGCAAACATCCATATCCATCGTGACCAGAATATCGGCACCTTCTGCCGCTTCAATACCTTTTTTAAGTGAAAAATTTCTGTTCGTGCCTGCAAAATCCGGTATTACTTCGGCTCCTGCAAATTCGGCTACTTCTGCGCATTGATCCGAACTACCATTATCCATAACGATGACCCTGTCTGCATAACGTTTAGCGATCAGCACGACTGTCCCGATCTCAACTTCTCGATTAAATGCAGGAAGAATAACTGCAATCTCCGATAAACCCTCCTCATACATGTCCATTCACCCACAGCCGAAATACTATTTTTTACTTTATTCCTGAATCAGAAAGATTAATCTAAGTAAATAAATTCGGAATAACTGTATCTTAATTTGTAACACACCAACTACTAATTTGTAACATACTCACTATTAATTTGTAACATACTCACTATTAATTTGTAACATACCCACTAATAGTTTGTAACACGCCAACTACTGATCTTTTTATAAAGGAATATTTGCTAAAAAATAGCAACCGATTCCTATTTCTTCTTGACATTCTCTTGTTTATTAGATCGACTTGCGAATTGAACCTATAAATATAAATAGTTTTGGATATTACCTCGTTTCATGATGGGTAAATATCGATTGAACTAAAACTCTTTTTTAATTCTGTTTCATTATTACTATTTATTGAAACTCTAAATTATTAACTGAAATTTCTTACTAAATATATTATCAATCTCTCTCTGGTCATTTCTACATTCTGTTCAATGCTTCTTAAACTCATTCTATTGGTAGTAAAAGTTAAAAACAAGAGTAATAATCTTTGAATCGATGCTTCTCATAACCATTCTCTGAAAACGTAGCCACTTTGAAAAACTGACGGAAGACCCAGTTTAACGTATACTCATAAAATGAAATAAAAACTGGAATACTTTACGAAAAATTCGAACCTAAGGTAAATCATATGAATTTTATTTTATATTGTTTACATAAATAATAATATGTTTATATTATAATCTAAAAATAAATATAAATAAAGAAATTTTGATATTTTATTAATAATTTTAAATTACTTTCTCAATTTTTAAGAATGCTCAAAGGTTGAAATAAATATTTATATGTAAATATAAAAACATCTAATTAAAATTGAACACTATAAACTATTATATTTATAATGCATATTCATGAAATAATCATGAATAACATTTTTCAGAGAATAGTGATATTCTTAGAGCGTGTCTTAAAATTATTCTCCTTCTCTTTAATTCTTGATATTAGCGATTCTTTTAATCATTATTCTGCTCATAGCCGCATATATCAATGCTTGACTTGATTCTGTTAATCCTTCGTAGTCTTTACTTAACCTTCGATATCTACCTAGCCATCCAAACGTCCGCTATACTATCCATCTATGTGGAAGTACTTGAAATTCTTTGATATTATCTCTACGCTTAACTATTTCTAGTACCCATCCACATGTTATCTTGACCCACTCAATCAGTTTACCTGAATAACCAGCGTCAGCCCAAATAAGCTGTAATCGAGGGAATGCTCCTTTAACTTGTTCCAGAACAAGTCTAGCACCATCTCGATCCTGAATATCTGCTGTATGAACCACGACCATCAACAGTAACCCTATTGTATCCACCAGAATGTGACGCTTTCTCCCTTTCACTTTCTTGCCAGCATCATACCCACAGACTCCTGGAGTTTCTGTGGTTTTAACAGATTGGCTGTCTAAAATTGCAGCACTTGGCTCTGGTTTTCTACCATATGCAATTCTCAGTTCGATTCTCAGAACAGTATTGATATGTTCCCAAATTCCATAAATACGCCAAAGACGGAAGTAATGGTAAACAGTTTTCCAGGGTGGAAATTCGTGAGGTAGCATTCGCCAAGCACAACCAGAACGTAACAAATAGAAGATAGCATTCAATATCTCTCGATAAGAATGAACACGTTTTCTACCTCGATTTGTTTTGAGATCAGGAAAATAAGGATTAATTATTTCTCATTCTCTGTTGGATAAATCACTGGGATAAGGAAGCCTTATAGATCGTTTTGACATTGAAGAAAAAGCAAGATAAAAGGATTATTTAATTTTAAGACAACCTCTTAGATTTAAACCTTGGAAATCCATGTTTCTCTCGAAATTTCAATTATGGATTTGCGTAAATAGTGAGATTGATTAAACTTTTTGAGGCCTCATAAGTATTTCCATATCTTCCAATGTTGGTCCTGTCTCCGTTATTTTCAGGTTCGTTTGAATAATCAGATGACGGGTACCCTGCATCAATACAGGGGGAACTTACGTTATCAGTTATCCATCCGGTATTACTCCATCTTCCGGCTTTTGATTTGAGGTGGTAATCATGATTTGAGATGTCAGCGTACAATGGATCAACATTTATGTCTGTAGTCGGGGTAACATTTACGTAATTTCCAGCAGCGCTATTGTATACACAGTTGTATTCCAGTATAAACGTGTGATTCGAAGGATCACAATTTTTCACTCCCCAGCCTGAACCCACATCTGCGACATTTCGAATAGTGTTTGAAATTATATTATTTCTAACAATAGTTACGAATCCATTATCTTTTGGGATTCCGTAGGCTGGATATAGTTCGTATGCAACACCGTATTTTCTGTTTCCATCTATTACATTATTTTCAATTATGGTGTTATTAAATCCCTGAACTACAATTCCACCTGCTTCATGAAGGGTAGACGATGTTCCTGTGTCATAGATAATGTTATGATGAATCCATACTCCCTTAGCTCTGTCTTTATCATATTTGCTGTAGCCTACTATCCAGATTCCCCATGCACGTGTATGATAAATTCTATTGTTATAAATTTCTATATCGTCCATTAATGGAGCAGTCATTTTTTTATCCAGCTCTATTCCAGCATATCCCTTATTATCTGCTGTTATCGTGTTGTTGTAAATCTTGATATGCATCGTTTCTGTTAATCGAATGGCTGCGTCTGCCTTTATAGTGATAGTGTTGTTATATATAGACGCGTTTGACGAATGCTTCAACCATACAGCATCATGTCCAATTTCAAATATAGTGTTGTTGTACACATTGATATTTGTCGGAACAGTTTCATATTCTCTTGAATAATCATGGAAGACTTTAATTCCGTCCCCCAGTCCATCATAGAGATACATATCATGGACAGTTACATTATAACTGTTTTTCAGGTTAATCATGTCATAGAAACCTTTTCCAATGTCTTCATACTGTTTTTTGCAGTTTCCGTCAATTTCAAACCCGCGTATGGTTACATTTTTTTCAAAATCCTGTTTTGCTTCTATAAGCCCTTTATATGTTTTTCCCCAATTTGCGTGATTAACCAGTTTTATAACGGCGTCTGAATCCCCTTCCAATATTGTGTTACTTCCAATATATAGCGTATCGTTTATCCAATATGTATTTGAACCATTGAGATGAACGGTCGTAAAATTAGAGTTCTCGTTTACAAATGAAAGTGCTTTATTTATTTCGATATGGTCATTTATTCCATCACAGTTATAATCACCACTACCATCTGTATCAATATATATAATGTATGGGGTAGGAGAGTGGGAGGTCGTTTTGGTAGAGATTACTATCCCGATAATTATTATGGTTACAAATATAAAAAATATGATATCTCTTCTTGCTTCTGAATCTCTTCTACTACTCATTAAACCTTCCTCTCTTATTTTTCCAGTGACCCGAAGAGAATGATAATTATATAGTTTTTTAATTAAAAACGTTATCTTTTCTTTTTAATTTTTTCTGGTTTTTCTTCAATTTAAGAAAACCACAAAATTTCATTCCAATTTGAGCAAATCAATTCACTCATTTAGAAATGTTGATTCATTCACGCAATCACTCACCGAAATTTTCTAAATTGTGGAACTATTTTTGTGGGAATTTCCGACAGCTACAGCTAAAAGCCATCAAGTTTAATAACTAATTATTCTCCTATTCTAGCCTTATCCATATTGGAATCTTGCTCTCATTAAAGGTGAGAAACCTTTCCATTCTCCAGTGCTGAAACACTGTTTGTTGAAAAAAATAAATAGATTGTAACAAAAATTAGTTAGCCCATTACCGGTTTTGAACAACCTTGCTTTGTCCACGATATCACATATCAAAGAAAATATCTGTTCCATTGTATTATCTGTCTCAGGCGTAAAACCTTTTTTCAAGAAGCTCACATTCTTGCTGAAAATCTCTTCGGCATAAGAAATCGCTTTATGAAACGCTTCAGAAAGTTCAAGATCAGAGTTAAATTCTCGTATCTTTTGAATATACGCAACAGCACTGATACCCGTATCAGAAAGTATCAATTGAGATATCTCATTGTAGGTAATCTTATCATTATCTGGAATCTCTTCAATAGAACTGAATTCCTCATAATACCTCTTACTGACGTTTTTTAATTGATGAAACACGCAAAAAGAATGAGTCACTTCAGGAAAGACCATTTTTACGGCTCCAATGATCGCTTTATCCTCATCAGAAACAATCTTTTTGATTTTACCTTCAGGAAATCGGTTCTTTATTCGTATAAAAAGAGGTATCAAAGCCTCAATTGTTGGTATCCTCTCAGTTACTTCAAAATCTAAAATGATCTTTTCTTTGGTAGCAACAACGTAAACAGATTTATATCACATTTTTTTCCATTCTTTCTTTGTGAGTTTCGTTCCGATAAATTCTTCAAGCTTTTTTTCCATCCGTTCTTGATCCAATTCCCATCAACATGCAATATTTCGTCAAAGCTAACTTCTTGGGTCAAAAGTTCTTTCTTTGAACGTTTTGCTAGTTTCTGTTCATATAACCACAATGAAGTGGGACAAGGAGCTCTTCCACAGACATCTATTACTCCTTCTGTATATGTTTCCCCAATTCGCCGAGAATTGTGCAGACTGCATCATCCATCGTATCTGACATTCATTTGTGTACCATAATATTCAGAACTGTAATTTGCAGAACTCTAAACACCAATAACATGATAATGTTTCTTACAAGCAGGACAAAACCAGTATGTAACATTCCGAGCTATAGTGCCGTAAGTTGATAAAAGAAAACGAGTGTAATGAGAGTTCACATGTAATTTTCTGCCACAAACATCACAATGAGTAGGAGAAAGTATAGAGAACATAGGATAGTATCGATTTTCAACCAAAACTTTTGGTAGAGGAATTATTATTTTTCCACAAGCAACCGTTTTTACCATTGATTTGTCTATTGCGATGTTACCTTTTTCCATCCACAAATATATTATCTCAATATAATTAAAATTTTATTGTTTTGCATGGTGAGAGAAGAAAATAAGAAGACCAGAAAATAATAAAAAGTCTCTTATTTCGTTGCAGGCACTTAGCGATATATCTTGTCAATTCGAAATCAAATCCCTCTAAAACAAGGATTGAAATCCCTCTATTTTTTTAACTGCTCATTACCACAGATTTTCAGTGAAGACCATCAAATTACAATAAAAAAAAGTTAAATAAGATGACGACTAAAAACCTATTGTATATTTGCAAGTGAGATCCACTCAAACATGGATTAAAACCTCACTGCTGCACAGTACTTCAGGTTCGGGAGGTTATTTTTTCACTGATATTTTTAGTTGATTAACCGCGAGATATCTGATATTTTAGTAGTTAATGCAGTATGCTTTTAACAACGTGGAAGCTCTTGCTCTAGCTGTTCCTTTTGTGATCATCTTTTTTTAGATTGCGTTTGGGAGCATGGCGGAGAAGCTCGAAAAAACTTATCTCGAGCTATCAGGGTCAAAAATGGGATTAGTTCAATTACGAGGTTTGATGTTCTTTGTTTTACTGGATCAAACTTAAGAATATACTTATTGGGAATTTTTCATTAGGGGGTTTTTAAATGGTGCGGAATTTTAGACATGAAATAAAAGCAACTGGTAAATTTATTTACACACAGAATCGTGGTAGAAAATTCATTTTAGTATCAATTTTTTTATTATTATTATTATTTGTAGGAGTAGTGGGAGCTGGTGATGAAACCTGGATAAACTCAAAATTGCAGTCTCATGCAGGAGGCACTTACAAACTTCCAGCTGGGACATTTGAAATTGAAGATACAATCTATATCCCGGATGGTACTACACTTGAGGGAACCGTAAAAAATGGGAAGCTCTTGTCAAAAATAATACTTGTTGATGATGCAGGCTGGCCTTCTAAAAAAGCAATGATCGAAGTTGAAAATACTAAACAGAAGAATATTGTCATTAGGAATTTTGAGATTGATGGTAACTGTGAAAATCAAGATGAGATTTACGGCAAAGGATACCATGATATGATAGTGCTTTCCCATCCATATAATGTAGAAATTTATGGAATGTATTTGCATGATGGTTTATCCGATGGGATCCGTATTCATCATGATTATACTAATGAATATGAGACAGTCCCTACAAACATCAAAATTCATGATAATGTAATTTTCGAGTCCGGTCATGATGGTATCTGGATCAAACATTCATCAAGTGTCGATATTTATGATAATGAAATTACTCTCAAAGGGAATAGTGGAATTCGACTAACTGAATGTAGCAATGTCCAGATCTATGATAATGATATTTCTTCGAATAACAGGGGATTTGCAGGAATTGAACTGGATAAGGGTGCTTCCAGCACATCAATGGAAAATATTGAAATTTATAATAATAACCTTCACGATTTACGTTGCTGGGGAATATGGCTGTATGGATATTATAAAAATGGTGCCGGCTATGATTCAGATCAAATAAACAATATCCATATTCATGATAACTCCATACTTAGGTGCGGAAGATCTGAGAATTCATATCAATATAGAGAAGCTGGCGGAATTATCATTCAAGGTTTTAACGCTCTGATTGAGGATAACATAATCGATGATAATGCTAAATTCGGGGTAGCCTTTGAATACTGGAGTTATAGTAAGCTTGGTGAATCTTACAAACCACCTGCAGGAGAAAAGTTTACAGTCATTCTAAAAAATAACAAAATTAGGAATGCTGTAAAATCTGAATATCCCAAAGATAAACAGGGGTATGGTGTAGCGAATATCCTTGATAGTAATCATGTTTTCGTTTTGAAAGGTAATACCGTTAGTGGAAGCGAGACGAAAAATTATTTATGTTGATCGAGTAGATCCTTAGTGCCCGCAACGAAATAACCTATGCGACTAATTATTTATTGTAACTTCGATTGGCGACCTTGATATTGAAAATCAAAACGTCAAATAGGAAATCTGCATAGGGTGTTCTGTAACGGCTACTTACACAATAAGGATTGAAACTAAACATTCTGACACTGAAATTGAATATAGTGATGTGGATCTTGAAGGCTTCAATGATTTCGATATGCTGGAGGGTTAGTTATCCATCTGGATCATTAAATCACGGCGTATTCGAATTTCAAATCCGCATCTACAATTTTTATTTTCGGAAGTGTAGAACTAAATACAAGGCAAGAAGTATCCTCTTCAAATTTAATGGATTTTCAGGTCGTCTCCCCGAATTATTGAATTAGTTTTTTAAGCTTTCTTATTATGTAATCTTTGTATGGATCGAGTTTGCTTTGTCTTTTTGGACGTTTCTGAGGCTCAGGAGCTGTCTTACGGCGGAGATATTTCCTCACAGTTTTCCTATCATGACCTGTTCTTTCTGAGATTTTACTGATGCTCAAGCCTTGTGAATACAAATCTCGTATCAACAACCATTCCTCCTTTTTCAGCATGATTCACAATCCTCGAACTTTTCTCAAGAATTGAGAATTGGGGAATTTTAAACCGCCGAAAAGGAGGAATTCTTAACCGCCGTTGACACTCTTTGGCTGTATTTTTAGCAGGGGTGATTACTGCATTCTTTATTAGCGATAAAAAGGGATTACAACGTTTGGCGGAGAGTTAAGAAAAAAAGCATCTTAAAATGTAAGGTTTATAGTTACCATCAGTCGTAACATCATTACATAATTATAGGATTATAATTCTGTGTAGTGATGTTACAATTACTTTTATCACTAGATTTTGGAACTGAGTCACCAGAGGTCCCGTTGCATAATAATGCAGCGGAACTAGCGGTAAGAGCAAAGGTCAGAAAAAGAGATGTCAGCCTTCAAAACTATAACAGAGGAAGGAACAAAGGCAAATGACACTTTCATGACGATTGTTCAGACAGCAAAGAAGCTGGGTGTAAGCGCATATCAGTACATATGCGATAGAGTTAAATTAGAAATGCCATCTCTGGCTCAAGTAATCAGGGAAAAAAGATCATTGAGTTGAAAGCACAGATTTCCATTCAATTTGAAGAGGATACCATGATATTATTAAAAACAATCGAATTTAAAATATGAAGTTATCAGGTATAAGCTGGAATTTGATTACAAAATTTAAAAGGAAGAAAACTTTGAGAGGTTATTATAATATTTTTATACTTTATATATATAAAATTGTGGGAACCCCCCCAAAGTAAAATTGTTGTGACTGAATACTTTCATTTGTTAGACAATCGAAATTGATGTTTATTTAGAAAGAATTATATCATAGCAGTAAGTTGAACTGTTCTAGAAAAATGAAATAAGAATATTAATCTGTAAAACAGTGTTACCTAATGTCTCATATTACTCATAAATCTCTTAAGAGGGTAGCTCAAAGTGCTACGATTATTTTTATTGGAACAATTATTAATTTGTTTTTGGGATTTTTAGGTAGAATTCTTCTTATAAGATTCACAACTCAAAATGAATATGGGCTTTACTCAATGGCCTTTACATTGATGAGTGTTCTTATCACAATATCTACTCTCGGTTTGTATGATGGAACTACTAGATATATTGCAAAATTTAGAGCAGAAAATAAATCCGATAATATACAAGATACTGTTCTTTCATCAATGTTAATCGCATTAATTTCCAGTGTCTTGATTACTATACTAGCCTACGCTGCTTCCGGCTACATAGCTATAAATATATACGATTTACCTGAACTTTCTCCAGTATTCAATATATTGCTAATTGCAATTCCTTTGTCGGTTTTGAGCAATATATTCATATCAATCTTCCGAGGGTTTGGTGAGTCCAAAATAAAGGTTTTTTTAAATGAAATTTTGAGACCCGTTACTTATCTCTTGTTTTTGATCCCTACAGTCTTTTTACGATTCTCGTTTCATACTATGGTTTACGTCTATGTCATATCTATTTTAATAACATTTCTTGCATTTTTGTTTTATTTTATCAGAAAACCTCCGCTTAAGCTGAACTGGAACAGGGTACGCATTAATCATGTTACAAAAGAACTGTTAGTGTATTCTCTGCCACTTCTTGCAGTAAATATACTGCTTACAGTAATGTCATGGACCGATACTTTAATGCTCGGTTATTTCAGAACACCTGAAGTAGTTGGGATGTATAACGCTGCTTACACTATAGCTAATCTTCTTTCAGTCTTTATTAATTCTGTAGGCTATCTCTATGTCCCAATCATTTCTCAACTGTATAGTAAAGATCAAATTGAAGAACTCGGGGTTGTTAATGCAACTTCAACTAAATGGGCTTTCATGTTTACATTTCCAATGTTCGTTTTATTCTTTTTGTATCCCGATTTTATCCTGACGTTTTTTTATGATTCTCGCTATGTCGCGTCAAGTACTGTTTTCCAGATTTTAGTATTGGGATTTATTACAAACGCTTATTTTGGTCTTAACTATCATACTTTAATGTCTGCTGGGAAATCTTATTTCCTTATGAATTGCTCTTTAATCAGCTCCGTTTTAAACATAATATTAAATCTGATTTTGATTCCTCCATTTGGGATGGTTGGAGCAGCTATTGCATCAGCTTTATCTTTTGCCTCTATAGAAGTATACATGACTGTAAAATTGTATAAATTTTTGAAAATCCATCCCTTTACAAATGTCTATTTAAGGTTTACATTTGTAGCTATCTCAATTGTGTGTTTTTTTTATTTTGTTACGCACTTAATTCTCACAACATTTTGGACTTTGGTAATTTTGTATTCCTTGTTTTTGCTAATCTATGCTATTTCTGTGCTATATACAAAATCACTGGATAAAGATGATCTAAAACTAATGGCTGAAATTTGGGAAACCAGTGGGATCAGGTTTTCATTCCACAAATTTTTAAAACTATGGGGTGATAAAGGAGTTAACTAAATTCGTAGATTTTTTTTAAAAACATCCCAAGAATTTGAATTTACTGTATTATCTATGACTTTCTCGATATTTTATATCTTCAACCAAATCCTCAATATTTTAAATTATTTATAACTTTATTGTTTACTAGGTGGGTATATGAGTTTCATCGAAAAAATAATCAATAGCGATGTTAAAAAATTTATAATTATTGTATTTTCTATACAATTTGCACTTGTAGGTTCAATTATATTGGACTTTCTGAACTTTCCGATTCCAATCTTAAGGCAAGTAATGGGTTTCATTTTTCTTACTTTTGTACCTGGGCTTATTATTTATAGAATCTTCAAGCTGCAAAAACTAAGTTTTTTTGAATCAGTTGCATGTATTATTGGTCTGAGTCTATTATTCGTAATGTTCTCAGGATTTTTTATAAACGAATTTCACTCTTCTATTCTACCAAATCCAATTTCATCTATTTCTCTAACTTTAATTTTATGTGCTATAGTATCTATTTTATCTCTTCTATACTATATGAGTAATAAGGATAAAAATACGTCTGATGTGTTGCATTTAGGTAATACAAAAGATTCATTATCTTTATCTCTATTATTTTTATGTACGATTCCATTTTTCAGTATCTTTGGAAGTTATCTCATTAACTTTTTTCATACTAACATCCTTATGATTTTATTTGTTATCTTGATTTGTGGGGTACCAATTCTAATCACATTTACAGATTTATTGACAAAGCGTCTATATCCTTTTGCAATATTCATAATTTCAATTTCAATTTTATACCATAATTCATTGTCATCCACTTTTTTAGATGGATGGGATATTCACGATGAATATTATTTTTCGAACCTTGTTATGATGCACTCTTTATGGGACTTTACAATACCCTCAAACATTAACGCAATGTTAAGTATTGTAATGCTTGCCCCCATATATTCAGAGATATGCAATTTAGAGCTGACATACGTATTTAAAATAATATATCCCTTCCTCTTCTCGATAGTACCTGTTGGAATTTACCACATATCTCAAAAACAGGGAATTAATGACAAAATTTCTTTTCTGTCAGTATTTTATTTCATGTCTATATACACATTTTATACAGAGATGCTGGCATTAGCAAGACAACAAATTGCAGAATTGTTTTTAGTTTTAATCTTCATAATTATGTTAAGTAATTTAGATCTGTTTAAAAAACGGGTTTTGTTAGTTTTATTTACATTCGGTTTAATCACGTCTCATTATGGTTTGTCTTATTTGACTATTTTATTCATACCAGTAGGATATCTATTCATGATTTATGTTTTAAAAGCTAAGAGTGATACCTATACGATTAATTTTATGCTTATATTCTTTGTTTCTGCATCTATCTGGTATCTTTATGTATCTGGCGGATCCATATTCGAAACAATAGTTAATATATTTAGTCACATTTACGCAAATATAATGATGGAATTTTTTGCAACAAAATCAGTTGAACTGGCTACCAGTAATTCTCCTTTTTTGAGTGGGCAAATTTTAAAGATACTATATCTGCTGTCTCAATTCTTTGTAATTATTGGATTCGTGCGAGTATTTGTTAAATCAAAATATTTTAGAATTTCCAGTGAATACTTTAGTTTCTCGTTCATTCTTCTATTTGTACTAATCACGTCATTTTTCACTTCTTTTACAGGTATGAATATCCACAGGTTGTATCATATTACATCAATTTTTTTAGCAGTTTTTTGCGTGATTGGTGGGATTACTTTTATTCATTTAATTTATAATGCCCTCAATAAAAAATGGTCTGAGGAATCTTTTAAGCACTCATTAAGAATCTTGTCTGTTTTTTTTGCAATATTTATGATTTTTAATATCGGACTTGGTCAGGAAATAATACATGATAACCCTACTTCGGTTTCTATTAATCGAGAATGGATACAAAATTCAGATAATCTCGAATATCAGTACTTCCTCTACAAAATGCATTTTCCCATTCAAGATGTTATCAGTACTAAATGGTTATCAAAAAATAGAAACTTACAGACAAAGATATACGCTGATTTGTCATCGACAGACCTATTATTTTCCAGTTATGGTATGATTCCTAACGAGACCAGATTATCCAATAACACGAAGGTAGAACAAGGTTCCTATATTTATTTGAGGTATCCTAACGTCCATTATGGTCTCATGTTTGGGCCAAAACAGGGGATGAAGTGGAACATTGTTGATAACCCCATACTACTTGATCAAAAAAATCTTATTTATTCAAACCAGGATAATTTTATATATAAATATTAAGGGCACAGCATGAAAATATCCATTAAACTCAAAAAATTGCCTGCACAGAAAGATTATTCCTTCTGTGCAGCGTATTTTGATATCTTTTCCACATTTGAGTAATGAGGAAAATTTATTGTACTATACTCATATTCAGTATCGGTCTCTGGCTTTCGATTTCCCAGTCATTGCTGTAGAATGCAATGTAGTTATTGCTTTCAGTTTTTGCTTTGATCAGGAAACCTGTATTTTCATACTTATTCGTGGTATATTCCTTCACCAGATCTGTTACATCAAGCTCATAGTACCCATTGTCTGGAAGGTCTTTTCCTTTTATGGTGAACTTAGCATATGGTGTGTTTCCCTGAGAAACATCTTCTTTGTCGTACCAGTCTCCTCCAGCATTCGTCCATTTCACGTCATTATCCCTGTTATTCCAGCTCACATAACTGGGATTCCAGGAAACCGGCCTGTAAACTTCAATGACTGTATCTTCAGGCCTTGATTCTTCTGGATAGTACCAGTAAAGAGAGAGAATTGCCTTACTGATTTCCTGGTCTGAATATTCGCTCAGGTTAAACCACATAACGTCTCTGTACCTTCCTACGTTGTCAGTGCCCCCTACATCAATGAAAGGTTTGTCCTGGAAAACCGTATCCGGGGAAGCTTCCCGCAGGCGGTTATCCTTGGCACCAGTAATTGTTACGTTTACTGGTTCTGCGGGTACTTGCTTTGTTATCTTAAGCTTTGGCTCCTGACTTTCGTTTCCGCAGTCACTGCTGTAGAATGCAATATAGTTATTGCTTTCACTACGAGCTTTAATCAGGAATCCAGTGTTTTCGTATTCCCCACTTACATATTCTTTTACAAGATCAGTTATATCAAGTTCGTAATACCTGTTGTCTGGAAGGTCTTTTCCTTTTATGGTGAACTTAGCATATGGCGTGTTTCCCTGAGAAACACCTTCTTTGTCGTACCAGTCTCCTCCAGCATTCGTCCATTTCACGTCATTATCCCTGTTATTCCAGCTCACATAACTGGGATTCCAGGAAACCGGCCTGTAAACTTCAATGACTGTATCTTCAGGCCTTGATTCTTCTGGATAGTACCAGTAAAGAGAGAGAATTGCCTTACTGATTTCCTGGTCTGAATATTCGCTCAGGTTAAACCACATAACGTCTCTGTACCTTCCTACGTTGTCAGTGCCCCCTACATCAATGAAAGGTTTGTCCTGGAAAACCGTATCCGGGGAAGCTTCCCGCAGGCGGTTATCATATATTTTTATGTCCTCATCCGGGTTGCTATCATTTTCGACTACTGTTATATTTGCAGTAATGGAGTCTTTCAATTCTCCGTCACTCACTTCAAAAATTACTGTGTAGGATCCTTCCTGGCCCGAAACCGGGGTCCAGCTGAATATTCTGGAATTTCCATCAAATGTTGCTCCTTCCGGAATGTCTAAAACGGAGTATGTAAGGCTGTCTCCGTCTTCATCTGAAGCATTTACTTCAAAATTAAGAGTTTTTCCGATCTCAACTGTAGCAGACGGGATAGGATCCATTACAGGGGGATGGTTGATGTTTATCGGTGCGTCTCCTGAATTTGAAGCATATTTTGTGTTCCCGTAAGCTCCTATATTGATCCTGTCTCCGTTATCTTCAGGTTCGTTTGAATAATCAGACAACGGGTGCCCTGCATCAATACAGGGGGAACTTACGTTATCAGTTGTCCATCCGGCATTACTCCATCTTCCGGCTTTTGATTTGAGGTGGTAATCACGATTTGAGATGTCGGCGTACAATGGATCAACATTTATGTCTGTAGTCGGGGTAACATTTACGTAATTTCCAGCAGTGCTATTGTATACACAGTTGTATTCCAGTATAAACGTGTGATTCGAAGGATCACAATTTTTCACTCCCCAGCCTGAACCCACATCTGCGACATTTCGAATAGTGTTTGAAATTATATTATTTCTAACAATAGTTACGAATCCATTATCTTTTGGGATTCCGTAGGCTGGATATAGTTCGTATGCAACACCGTATTTTCTGTTTCCATCTATTACATTATTTTCAATTATGGTGTTATTAAATCCCTGAACTACAATTCCACCTGCTTCATGAAGGGTAGACGATGTTCCTGTGTCATAGATTATGTTATGATGAATCCATACTCCCTTAGCTTTGTCTTTATCATATTTGCCGTAGCCTACTAACCAGATTGCCCATGCATGTGTATGATAAATTAAGTTATTGTAAATTTCTATATCGTCCATTAAACGATCAGTCATTTTTTTATCCAGCTCTATTCCAGCATATCCTTCATAATTTGATGTTATCGTGTTATTGTAAATCTTGATATGCATCGTTTCTGTTAATCGAATGGCTGCGTCTGCCTTTATAGTGATAGTGTTGTTATATATGGACGCGTTTGACGAATGTTTCAACCATACGGCATCATGTCCAATTTCAAATATAGTGTTGTTGTACACATCGATATTTGTCGGAACAGTTTCATATTCCTTGGAATAATCATGGAAGACTTTTATTCCGTCCCCCAGTCCGTCGTGGAGATACATGTCATGGACAGTTACATTATAACTTTTTTTCAGGTTGATCATGTTATAGAAACTGCTTCCAATTTTTTCATACTGGTTTTTGCAGTTTCCATCTATCTCAAATCCGCGTATGGTTATATTCTTTTCAAAATCCTGTTTTGCTTCAATAAGTCCTTTATATTCTATATTCCAGCTTGCGTAATCAATCAGTTTTATTACAGCATCTGAATCTCCTTCCAATATTGTGTTGCTTCCAATATATAGCGTATCGTTTATCCAATACGTATTTGAACCGTTGAGATGGACGGTTGTAAAATCAGAGTTTTCGTTTACAAATGAAAGTGCTTCATTTATTTCGATATGATCATTTTTTCCATCGCAGTTGTAGTCACCACTACCGTCTGTGTCGATGTATACAATTGGCGCTGTAGGCGAAGCGCATAGTACTATTTGAATATTAACCAATAGAGTTAATGCTACTAGCAATAGCATCAGTAACTTTCTTTCCATAGTGTTCACTCCCTTTCACTCCATCGTGGTTTTTTTAGTGGACTTTGAGCGTTTTTGCCCCCCCTCGTATAGTCCATATTCTCATTTAAAAAACTTATTTTATGTTTTAAATGCAACTCTTTTTTATTTCATACTTTCTTTTAATAGTTTCGATGGTTTACTTCTTATATTTTACGCTTAAGTTTTGGGACTTTTCCATTTTTACTGCTCTGTTCCATTTTTATGTTTTTTAAGTAGTATTACATTTAAGAGGTTTCAATGAAGTTTGAACAGCTTTTTTGTCTTTATTGTCCTTTGTCCCAATAGGGGTGAAAATTTTCTAGTTTCCAATATAATGTATGAAACTATCTCAATAAATATTTAAACATTCTAAGAAATACTCAAATATGTTATTTTTTTTACTAGTTTTCAATTTTATAGATAAACTATAATTAATTTATGAACCTGTGTCAATGCCGGTTTAATTTTCCCCATTTTGGCCGGATTACTTTTCCCCACTTTTTGATTTAAAGGTTACTCAATATTTCATAAACTTGTTAGAAATTACTGGTACATATTTCCTGATTTTATACCATGTTTCTTCCTTTCTTTCAGCCTGTAACTTTCCCCTTTGATGTTGATCGTGGTAGAATGGTGGAGTATCCTGTCAAGTAAAGCAGCTGCTATTACCTGATCCTTGAATATCTCTCCCCATTCTCCATATGATTTATTTGATGTCAAAATTGTTGAACTCTTTTCATAACGTCTTGAGATTAGCTGAAATAGACAGTGAGCTCCTTCTTCATCAAATGGTAGATATCCTATTTCATCAATTATCAGCACTTTATACTTCATCAAGTCCCTGAGTTTCTTTTCAAGTATTCCTTCTCGATTTGCTGTTTTCAATCTTTCAATAAGGTTTCCTGTATTGGTAAAGTAAACCGAAAACCCTGCTTTTACTGCTTCAATTCCAAGAGCTATTGCAAGGTGCGACTTTCCAACTCCGGGAGGACCAAGGAAAACAACATTCTCTGAGTTATGAACAAATCTCAAGGTTGCAAGGTCTTCGATTACTTTTTTATCAATGGATTTTTGAAATTCAAAATCGAATTCCTCAAGAGTCTTTTTAACGGGAAAAACTGCACTTTTCATCCTTCTCTCAATTGCAATAGCTTCTCTGTGCTTCTTTTCCTGTTCTAACAGATAATCAAGTACTTCCATTGTTGTCTTGCTATCTCTTGCAGCAATTTCAAGATAGTTGTCCAGAAGCTCTTCAATAGTATTCAGTTTCAGATACTGCAGGTTAGTGTGAAGTCTCTCATAACTGAAGTTGTTCATTCAAAACTCCCCTGGCTAAATGTTTCATAGACATCAAGAGACCTTTTTTCAACTTCAGGACCTGAGAATTTCAACGGAATCTGTGAACCTTTTTTGCATTTTGAGTTCTCTTTAAGGATCTCACTCAGGAGACCCTGAAAATGTTCCTTTTTCCTGGCAACCCTACAGTTACCTGGGAGAATTTCATGTTCACAGACTTTTTCATAGTCAATGTATACATCGAATTTTCCTTCAAAAATATGAAGTTCTGCAGTTCTTCCTGCAAACCTGTAAGGAACAGAATACTTATTTCCAAGGAAAGAAATATAACAGTCTCTGGAGACCTTTCTGGTCTCCTTATGGACAACTTTGTAAGGAGGAACATGATTCATAGGGCTAAGTTTCTCCTCCTTAAAGCGTTCAAAAGGGATTTGGTAGGTTGTTCCGTGGACAGTTGAGTTTACCCTTCCTAACCACCTGTGAACTTGGCCGTTCAGGTCTTCGAGAGAGGTAAACCTTCTTCCAAGGAAGAAATCCCTCTTGACGTAACCGACTGTATTTTCAATTTTGCCTTTTGTCTGAGGTCTGTAAGGCCTGCATAATCGGGGAATAAAACCAAAGCATTTGAAGAAATCCTCAAACTGTGAGTTCCATTCAGAATCAGATGATTTTAAGGCTCTTTTGATAACAACCTGTTTCATATTATCGTATAGAATTTCCTGTGTAAATCCTCCGAAGTACTCAAAAGCGTTCAGATGACACTGGATAAGAGTAAGTGTGTCTATACTCAGTGTAAATTCAACATATCTCATCCTGGAATATCCAAGAATCATGTTGAAGCAAAAGAGTTTCTTTACCTTTCCATCAACCTCAACTGTTCCTAATTCTCCCCAGTCTACCTGAGCCTGAACACCAGGTTTTGTTTCGTAGCGGAGTACAGCAGGGACTCCTTGCTGAGGTCGGACTTTTTGTACAAAGTCCTTGACTATGGTTTTTCCTCCATCAAAACCCATTTCTTTGATTTCCCGATAGAGGCGAGCAGCAGTATAGGGACCTTCTGTGAGTTTCTCAAGAATGTAAGGTTTGAAAGGATCAAGCTTGCTCTTTCTTCCTGAACGTTTCTGGGGTTCAGGCAAGGTTTTCAGCCGAAGATATTTACTCACAGTTTTCCTGTCAAAACCTGTTTGCTTGGCGATTTCACTGATGCAAAAGCCTTGTGAATACAAATCTCGTATCAATAGCCATTCCTCCATTTTTAACATTATTTCTAATCCTCGAGTTTTTCTCAAGGATTAGAAATTGGGGAATTTTAATCCGGCCAAAATGAGGAATTATTCACCGGCCTTGACACCTGGGTAATTATTATTCCTAGACGATTATTCATCTTAATAAATACTCAATTTTTATCGTAATTTTTGGGGTCAAAAAAAAGAGATTATAAATGCAGAAGACTTTGTGTATGTTGATGGATGGTACAATTTTCATATAAACTGTTCCTTCTATATCAGAAAGTTTAATGTGGAACACTCATTTTTCCAGGAATGAAATGTTATTTTTAAGAAATTTTTCAATATACTAAGCTATCTTATGTAAAATTTTAATCCAAAAAACAATAATACTTAAAATAATATTTTATAATGAAATTCTTGTAAATTTCAAAGAACTAATACGCAAATAGAAGGAGTTCAGATCCGTGAAATCAATCTAGAAGATGCAAGTGAAGAAGGCATATTCTCTGTAGAATTTCAAGGATTATACAGAGATTTGTTCAAAAGTACTATTTTTTAGCTGAGAACTTTCAGTGGGATTTACAAAAATCTGAGATTAAAAAAAGGATTTAGATGCCTTTTCTGAATGACGAAATCAAGGGGAGAGCTTCTGATAGGAGGTTTAAGTTCATTCCCTTGAGTATATAAGTGAAATGTTAGGAACACTTACTTAGAGGGCCTTTGCTCAATTAGGTGAAGAATTGTAAGCAGTCAATTTTTTATAAACATTTATCTGGGTTTCTGTCAACTTTTTCCAGTCGTATCTGTCTTCAACCAGTTTTCTTGCATTCATACCGATTCGACTTGAAAGTTCTTCATCTTCCAACAAGGATATAATTAAACTCGCAAATTTGGGCCACTCATCCGCTATTAAAATATCTTTGTTGTCGCTAATTTCCAAACCTTCAGCACCAATTGTAGTTGAGACCACAGGTTTACCCATAGCCATGTATTCGAGTATCTTCAAACGAGTCCCTGAACCGCTCATTAGCGGTGCAATACAAACATCTGAGTTTGAGATGTATGGCCTCACATCCTCTACAAATCCAATAATCTCTACTGAATTATCTGTTTTTGAGTAGTCATTAAGCCAGTTTGGGCAGTTTTTACCCATAATATAGAGTTTTATGCTCTGGAATTTCTTTTTTATTAATGGATGTACATGTTCTAAGTAATTTTTAATCCCGAATTCATTTGGAGGATATGTTAAATTCCCCATGAATAATAAATTTGGATGGACTAATTTCATGTCATTTTCAATTATTCCAATTTTATAAAAATCACAATCTACTCCATTCGGAACTACATTGATTTTATCTTTTGAAATTCCGTAAGATATATATATATCTCTGTCTACTTCTGAAACTACAAAAATATGGTCAAATTCGTTAAGAATATTTAACTCATATGCCTTGAATCCAGAAACAACTCGCTTATGTGCAAATCTCATCAATAAGCTTTTTTGATGATTGATTTGTCTTATAAAATTCAGATGGTCAACGTTATGAAGAGTTATGACCTTAGCTCCTTCAAAGTGGGAATTTGATGCAGCCTGTATTACAGGCGCTGCTTCTATGGTGTGTTGGGCGTGAATAATATCGAAATTGCTTTTTTTTAGTACAGATTCAATGGTTTTTATATTAATTGGTGAATTGTATCTGTAAAATGGGGGATACATCCCATCTAAAAGAACGGTTTTTATTTTTTTTAATGCTGATAAATCCGGGATTTCTCTTGTGTATATTTTTCCATTTAACTCTTTTTCAAGTTGAGTTATGTTATACATTGAATTATCAAATTTATTATCATTATAATAATTGCAAATTATCTGTGACTCGATTTTTTTCTCAGAAAGTTTTTTTATAATATTGTAATCTCTAACAGGGGCACCACTTATAGTAAAAGGGATATATGGCATTACATGTAGAACTCTCACGGGTTTCAAACTCCCACTTTTTTATATACCTTCAGAATTTCTCCAACAACGGTATCCCATTTGAAATTCTTAGCGTATTTTTTTATCTGTTCATTGTCCCATTCTTTATCTAAAGCTACCAGTATTTTTGCTGCTAATTCCTTTGAGTTCGCTGGTTCAACCAGATAACCATAATTTTCAGAAATCAAAACTTCTTCACTTCCCCCATTGTATGTTGCAACTACAGGTTTACCACAGCTCATTGCTTCTATCTGAACTATCCCAAAGCTTTCAAGCAGGCTCGGTAAGACAAAAACATCGCAGGCATTCATCCATAATGGAATTTCAGTATGTGGCCTGCTCCCTACAAGCTTTATGCAATCCTCCAGCCCTGCAGATCTAACCTGCTTTTTTAACTTCTTCTCTAATTTTCCTCCTCCAACTATGAAGCACATTATATCTTTTCTCTTTGATGTGATTTTGCTCATAGCTTCAATAAGGTACCTGTGTCCTTTTACTTCCCCGTACAGGCTCCCAACATTTAATATTACTTTCTTATCTGGGGGTAATCCAAGTTTTTTTCGGCAACTTTGTGAATCTAGATCATGAAAATATTTTTGGCTATAACCATTTGGGACATAATACACTTTATTCAGGGGGACTCCAACATTCTGGAAAAGTGATATATCACCTTTCCTAACACGAATTATTGCGTCACATAAGTTCCATGCTCGAATAAATTGAGATTCTTTCTTTTCTACAGCATGGGTGAATGTCCGAGAAGTATGTTCTGTAATAACTACCGGGACATCATATTTTTCCTTTAATTTTATAGCGACCGTTCCAGCTCTCCATGTAAAATGAGCGTGAATTAAATCAAAGTGCAAATTTTTATCTTCAATTAATTTTTTAATGGCTTTTTCTTCGAAATGTATCCACAGATCTCGCCCGTATTTAAAAAATAGTGGGCAATTTAAGTATTTTGGAAAATATACGTGAACGTTGTCAAATTCATAATTCTCATGCCGTGTATGTCTTAAAAGTTCCATTCCAAAAGCAACTGGAGATACTACATATATGTTCTCAAAATGTTCTTTGAGAACCGTAACCTGTTCTTTTACGAAGATTTCTCTCACATACTTATTATCAGCATTTGGAAAATCATTGGATATTATGAGTAAGTTTTTTGATGTCATATTTATAACTCACTCAATATAAATTTGTATTTTCCAGCTTTTGTCCTTTCGATTTCGTCTACATAGAGGAATTCTATTTCCCATTGCTCAGATTTACTTTTAATTATCTTTCTAATAATATCCAGTTGATTCTCATCAAAATTCTCTTCTAAAACCATTTTTATGGTTATCAAATTCAACTTTTTTTGTATTATCTGGAATTCTTTGACTCCATCAATTTCCCAGAAAATGCGTGAAAATAAACCCCCGTAAATAAATTTTCCTTCCGGGGTTTGCAAAATTTCCTGTTGTCTTCCCATGACTTCCTTTAATAATCTGGAACCACGGCCGCATCCACAATCATCACTTACAATATGCCCCATATCGCCGGTATCATATCTGATAAAGGGCATTGCATAGTTATGAAGACTTGTTGCAATTATTCTTCCAGATCCGTTTTCTAATTGAAAACCCTCATCATCCACAATTTCCAGGATGCTCCGCTCAGTGTCAACGTGAAGGCCATTATGCTCTTGGCACTCATAAGCCCCTAAACCGCCATCATTTAATCCATATCCATCAAATACATCACATTTGAATACGTTTTCAATGTTTTTCCGCATATGGGGAATTAATTTTTCTGCAGCGGTGAAAACTGCCTGAGGAGTAATAATATCAATTTCATTATCATCAAGATATTTTGAGAAAAAATTTAACGAAGAAGCATAGCCTCTTATGAATTGGGGTTTGAAGGAGTTAATTGTTTTTGTATATTGCTGCATATCTTCATTACTCATGTCATAAGAAGACAGTTTCCGAAGATTTCTTGTGATTCCATGAGCTTTCTGGACAACAAAGGAGCTGGGGCCAACGTCCAGGGAGGAACCTGCCAAAAATACCATCTTATCTCCTAATTCATATCCCGCATATCCCCACCCGCGATAGAGAGAGGCACCATTGAAAAATCTATCATATTTTAGAAGTCTGAAATGAAGGGGGTTGCCCGTTGATCCGCCTGTTGAATTTATGTAGTATTTCATCGAGTTCAGGTTAACTGGTTTGAAATCTTCAAAGTTCTCTTTGATTATTGCTTTATTCAGGATGGGAAGCTTTTCAAGATCTTCGAGTGTCCTGATCTCGCCGGGATCCAGCTTGAGTTTATTAAATAATTTATGGTAGTAGGGCACATTTTTATAAGAAAAGTTGAGCAGATGCTTCAGTTGTTTTTCCTGAGCTTTTTTCTGTTCAGAGTAAGGTTTCCACTGAGTGGCTACTAAATTTTTATATGTTGGATAAAATCCCCGCTCTCCTAATTGATGGGCGAATATGAATAAAGATTTATGAAACATGTTTTCTTCCATAAGCAGTTAGTTTGATGAATTAATTATCTATTTTCCGTATTTTTCTATAACTTCCATCATAAATTTCGTCACGTCTATTTTTTCTATGAGTAATTTTTCTCTTTTTTGTCTACCTTCTTTTTTTAGAAGCGGATTATTCAATAGTTGCAGTGCCCTTGCTAAAGAGTCTTTGCCCATCGAATCTTCATTATAAAAGTTGTATACTAATCCATATCTCTTTTCTTCTTCGTCTGTATATCCTCTACCTGCATAATCACAGAATATTGCATGTGTGCCCAGAACTGCGCATTCTGAAGCCATTGTTGCACTGTCTCCGTACAGTAATGTTGCATAATATAACAGATCGTGCATCTTTTCCGGTGAAACATTTATCCGATATTTCTCAAACTCTTTCTGAAGAGGTTTTTCTGAACTCATAAGGACACGTCCATATTTTTCAAATTCTCTTACGGCATTTCTTTTATCCTCTAAAGTTAAACCGGCATGTCCAACATCGTGAATTGCGCCCCAGGAGACAAATCGCAAAATAATAAAAGTATCGTTTTCTTTGATTCCAAGTTCTTTTATAACTTCTGGATTGGGTGTGAAATAATCAGGATGGAGATAGGCAAGTTCATGATTTCCACTATACCGTATTTGCTTCTCACCCAGATCAGTCCTGTAACTTGATGGCGTACAGATAACAGTTGCAAAAGGATCCATCAAAAAATGTTCAACTTTTGAATGTTCGGTGTCATCAAATATAATAGAAGTTTTTCCAATCAATTTCCCAAGATGTGAAATATATACATTCCCAACGCCGCCAACCAGGATATTGGGTTTAAATGATTTAGCAGTCCTGTACAATATATATTCTATTTTTATCATTTCAGTTGCTTTAGTAAAGGATGTGAATTTTGCATTCCCTACTACATCGTATTCAAATCCATAAGCATCCAGCAAATTCAATGAAACTTCCTTATCAACAGCTGTAATTTTACAAATATGCCCTTTTTCTTCCAGATTCCAGAGTAAATTCTTGAATAAATGAACTTGAGCAGGATGGCCTATGTTGAAAAGTATCCTCATTTCCTCACCCTATCAAAATCATTTTTGAGTTAAATATTTGATTCTGTTATTTGTTCTTTCTTCTTCACAATAAAAACTAAAGAACAAGGTAACTTTGTTATTTTCGATATTAAGATATGTATTTTTGTTGAAAAGTTATTAAATACAAAAGAATGAAATAATTTCACAATAATATGTCTGTCATAAAAATAAGTTTTTACAATTGTGCAATCCAGATCCTCATAAAATGATTTTAGCTCTTCTATCTTATGGTTTCTCCAGCGTGTCTTTCTAACTTCCCCTGTTAGATTTGAATTATGGACAAATACCAATTTACCTCCCTTATCAAGTAACAATAGATATTTTTCCATTAATTTTTTGTTCTGGTTGATACCAAATAACGCAAATCCGGAAAGAAATATAATCCCGAATTTATCAGTAAAATATTTTTCAGGATACCTGCCGTCAGCAACCAGAAACTCGACTTTTGAGTTCAATTCCTTTTTTCTCTCATTTGCTTTTTTAATTAGGGCTTTATCATAATCAAAAGCAGTTACTTCTGCCCCACAAGCTTCAAACAAAAAAGAGTAATGTCCGTTTCCACACCCAACGTCAAGAACCTTAGTATTTTTATTTTCAGAAAATTTCAAAATCTGCTTTATGAAATACCTGTCTTCCGGATAGTATCTGAATCCCCTGCTTAAGACCAGTTTATGAATAATTCCGTCAATGAATTTCACGGTCTCACAGCCATCAAAATCTTTTTTCCCGAATTAAGTATAAAATCATATATCCAGAACAAACTCCAATTGACTATATTTGACTTCCAGCGATCCGGATGTGCGGAGATATAGAAATTGCTGATCTCACATTTCTCGATTAATTCGATAAGGTCATCCGTTTTTTCGGCAAAAATCCGTTCCTTTTTACCTGGAATGAAGTCTCTGAGATTATTTTTTGAATTCCAGCTCCTCCCAGTATCTGTAAAATAGTTGAGGTTCTCTCCTGTAGATAAATAAGCTTCTCCAAGAATCCCTAAATCTTCTAAATTGTAGAATTTCCATAGTTCTCGGTTGTCATACTTTGACAGTATCGCTCCGTGCATACAGATAGTTTTGAGGTTGCAAATTTTTCGAAACTTCTGCACATCGCTTTCAAATAATTTTATGGCTTTTTCATGGTCTCCTTTTGCAGTGCTCAGTACCTCATAGTGATATCCTACCTCATGTCCCATTTTCTCAATTTTCTGTATGATCTCGGGAACAAATTCTTTCTTATGGGTTCTGAAATAGTAAGTAGCCTTTATGCCATACTCTTTTCCTATATTTGCTGTTTCGAGCGCATTCCTTGCCAGTTTATCAACGTCGTGACGAATTAATACAAATTTCTCAGGAAGATTATCGCCTGCTATCACGTATTCGTGCATGGTGAAGAATGTGTACTTATCAGATATGGCAGAACAAAGCTGACGATATTTATCATGCGTAAAATCCAGATTATGAAAGTTTAACATTCAAATTCACCATTCCCAATTATCTGGTTCTCCGATCCAATTGTCCTATCGATAAGCAGCGGGCGCAATTTTATTTAACATTCTAATTTTTATTCAAATTTCAAAATAACTTCTTGCTTGATTTTTTAACGGAACTTTATTGATATTTTCAATCTCTTTAAACACGTAACGAAGCCTCTCTTCAACGATCTTTCCTTTTATAGTCCAGTAGAAAGGCCTCCTGTTTCCGATAGGTGGAAATTTTTCCCGGGAAATGTCAATAGGGTGAAAATAAAAGATTGTATCGCCTCTGTTCAAACTTTGCTTCAGTCCTCTGAATATCAAATGAGAACCTAAAAACCTCAGAGTAGGCCCGCCGTATGTAGGAATCTTAATACCTACATCATAGTAAGCCCAGGGAAATTCAACAAAATTTCTCTTTTCGGAGGAAGGTTCGAGGCTTCCCGAGGCCGGATAATAGGGAAAGGAAGAAACATGCCTTAAAGAAGAATCCGATTTATTATACAGTGAATTCACCGATACCGATGAATCGTACTTAAAACCGATTTTTTCTAGAGAGTCAAGCATCCATCCTGTAACTGCTCCGTTTGGTGCTCTATATCCGATAACTTCCTGACCGGATGTCCTTTCAAGTAATTTTTTTGCCTTCAGGGTCGTTACTTCAAATTCTTCAACATCGATAAGGGGCTCTTTTGTTTTCGTATCGACCACACATCTATGATCCGCTCCGTGACATGCAATCTCATGCCCTTTCTCAGAAATGGATTCGATAAGTCCAGGATAACGTTTTACAACATCTGCAACAATAAAGAATGTCGCAGTGATATTGAACTCATCAAGAAGGTCCAATGTTTTTCTTGTCGGTTCACTCAGGTAATCATACCTGTCATTCCATTTTTTAAAAAATTCGTTCACATCTTTATATACGGAAAAACTGGACCCGCAGACCGATGGAATATGATACCAGTCTTCAACGTCAACCGTAATTGACATCTTGTTTTTACTTAACATCTTGTTTTTACTTGTAACCCGGAAATTCCTGTTTTTTTCACGCCATTTTATCAAGATTTTCTTCCCAAGATTAACTGACATATCTGTAGAGTAATATAAACCCCATCCGAGTAAACTTGAAGGCCATCTTTCAGGATGCACTAAAATATAAAAATTATTTAATTCTTTTTTCTCTATGAGCTCAATAAGTTCATCAGTTGTTTCGGCAAAAACCCGTTCGGTTTTTCCGGGAATACAGTCTCTTATACTATTTCTATGACCCCATGTTCTTCCGGTATCTGAGAAATAGTTAAGGTCGTCTTTTACGGATAGGTAGGCTTCGCCGGTTACACCGAAATCCCTGAAATCATAATTTTTCCAGAGCTCGCGGTTGTCATGTTTTGAGAGAGGTTTTCCATGCATGCAGATCGTTTTTATCTCACACATTTCTCTCAACTTTTCCAGATTTGATTGAAAGAGGGCAAGTGCTTTTTTGTGATCTCCCTTTGCCTCACTTAAGGTTTCGTAATGATAACCGATCTCATGACCCATACTTTTTATCTGCTTTATGATTTCAGGTTTGAGTACATTTTTTACAGTCCTGAAATAATATGTTGACTTTATTCCAAGTTCATGTTCTATTCGGGCAGTGACCAGGGCACGTTCCGGCATCCTGTCAATATCGTGGCGCATCAATACAAAACATTCTGGATGCTCTTTCTCCATATATTCGGCCATTGTTATTGTGGGGTAATTACTCGATATTGCTTCACAGAGCCTAAGGAATTTATGGCTGGTAAAATCACGAGTTTCAATACTAATAAACATCAGGGATCACCGTAAATTTTAGGGGAATGTATGCGAGACATTAAGCCTCTACTTTTCTATGAAAATTTTTATTCCCGGTTGCAGGCATACTTTACCCAATTAATCAGTTTAGTTTTGCATAATTCAGCGACGTCGTCTTATTAACTTGCATATCAAAGAACATAGCAAAGAGTAGTAGTTGCATACCTATAAGTGAGATAAAAACATCCAGAAGTGGGTAATTTGCCGAAACAGATCCATGTAAAACCATTTTTTGAAGAATAATCCATAGGCCGAATATGAATCCAACTGGTACCAACACCATACTTGCGATATAAAAAAGTACAAGTGGATGGAAATCGAGAATCATATATTTCATCTTCAATCTCCATAGAAAACCTCTGAAAATCATAGGAGCAACTTTTCTTATGTAAGTGCCGTATTTGATGGTTGATTTTTCCCTTCCGTAACGCGCAGGCATTGCTACATCTATTGTTTGTAGCCCAAAAGCGTTGAGTTTTATAAGGAGATCATTGCAGTAACCATAGTACGTATAAACTGAGTTTAGGTCGATAGCTTCAAGTGCTTCTCGTGATATTACGGTGTAACCGTTTTGAGGGTCGGCAATGTTCCAGTACCCACTTCCAACTTTTGTGATCAAAGTCAGGAGGCCATTCCCGAAAGCTCGCCAAGTACTCATGCCTTTTCTCATCTCCTTTGAAAGGAGACGATTTCCCTTGGTGTAGTCGGCTTTTCCTTCAATTATAGGAAAGATGAGCCGGGGTAGTTGAGAAGGATCCATCTGGTTGTCTCCGGCCATAACCACAACCATATCCATTTCATCGGCCAGAGCGTGCTTATACCCATTTACTATTGCTGCTCCAACACCTTTGTTGACTTTGTGATGTATTGGCGCTATTCTTGGGTCGATCATCCCATCGATAATTTCTCCTGTCCGATCAGAGCTACTATCGTTTATGACATAGATCTTATCCACATAATCAGGAATTCCTTCAATCGTTTCTTTGATCAAAAGTTCTTCGTTATAAGCCGGAACCACAACTCCGATCCTGTAGGCTTTGAAGAGACTTTTTTCGTGCTCTTCCTGTAGGTCTATGTGGCAGGCCCTGATTTTTTTTCTTTCGCAGACAGATAAAATAGAACGAATGGAATTAAAATAGACATCAGATAAATCAAATTCTTTGAGACAGAAATTTGAGAATGCCAGAAACCCCACTGGTTTTTCTTCTGTTTTTTTATTTTTCATCATAAGAGCATTTTCTCTACTTCGTCTGCTAATACATGTCCCTACTACCAGGTCAGAATTCCCTTCTCTAATAGGCTTAATCATTTTAGGGATTAATTTAGGATCTCTGCAAACATCCATATCCATTGTGACCAAGATATCAGCGCCCTCCGCAGCTTCAATACCTTTTCTCAGAGAGAAATTTTTGTTTGTGCCTGAAAAATCCTGAATTACTTCAGCTCCTGCAGCTTCGGCCACTTCTGCGCATTGATCCGAACTGCCATTATTTACAACGATGACTCGTTCTGCATAACGCTTAGCGATTAGCACGACTGTCCCGATTTCCAATTCTTGATTAAAAGCAGGAAGAATAACTGCAATCTCCGATAAACCCTCCTCACACATGCCAACTCACCCAAAGCCGAAATACCATTTTCACTTTATTTTCCTGAATTGGAAAGATTAACCCAAGCAAATAAACTCTGAAACTATATATGAATTATAACACTCTGAATTATATCACACCAACATAACACTCTGAATTATATCACACTAACATAACACCCTGAATTATATCACACCAACTATTAATTTTTTAGCGAAAAGCTTGCTAACAAATAGCAATAAATTCTTCTCTCTTCCTAACATTCCATTGTTTATTTGATTGATTTGCGAATTGAACTTGTACATATAAGTAACTTTGGATATTACTTCATTTCAGAAAGAATAAATATCTATTAAACTCGAGTCACTTTTAATTATATTTATTCTTTATTATTTATTGGAATTATTTATTAACAAACGAGATGCCCTGGTAAATATATTATTCATCTATCTGTAATCATTTACAGTCTCTGTTCAATTCTTCTTCCGTACATTAAATTGAATATGATTGTTAAAAACAAGATCGATAATCTTAGAATAGGTGCCTATCATAACCTTTCTTTGAAAACGTAGCTGCTTTGAAGTAAAGAAAGGATCGGTTTAACCTGTACTCGTATAACGAAATAAAAACAGGAATTTTTAATGAAAAATGCGACTAAACGTAAGATATACAAATTTCAATTCATTAAGAATTATTAGAAGTTTGTTTTGTGCTCTGACAATAAATATGTGTAAAGAAATTTTAATATTTAGTTAATAATTGTAAATTCCTTTCTCATTTTTAAGATCTTTTCAAAATCTAAAATAAAAATTTATAAGTAAATATAAAAATATTTGAGCAAAATTTAACGCATAAACTATTAAATTTATAATGTGTACTCGTGATTGTTTCATTAATAACATTTTTCAGAGAATAGTTATATTCTCGGGAATTTATGTCTGGACATAAAAATAACTTTCTTATAATCTGTGATTCATAATAATTATAATACTAATCAATAAATTCTTGCCTGCTAGATTTGGAGAGCCATTTAAGGTTTCCTCTCCTTTGAGGTAAAATACGAACCTCTAATTCCTACTTTACAATAGGAAGTGAGAAGAGTATCTCCTATCACGATCTTTACATCATGATAAACTTATTGGAGGCTTAGAGCCTATCCGAAAAATATAGAAATCACGCTCTAGAGTAATGTTATAATGACAAACGTAAAATCAGTTACGACTATGGGATTTCTGATGAATTCTGGACTAAAATCAAACCTTTACTCCCACTCCCTAAGCCAAAAAAGAAGGCTGGATGACCCAGAAAAGATGATAGAAAAATAATGAGTGGTATTTTTTATATTCTTCGTACTGGCTGCCAGTGGAAATTATTGCCACGGTTTTATGGAGCCCCAAGTACCGTACACGATAGATTTCAAGAGTGGCAAAAAGCTGGATTATTTGAGAATATGTGGAAAGCTGTTCTTCTTGAGTATGATAATAAAAAAGGATTAGATTGGGAATGACAAGCAATTGATGGAGCTATGACAAAAGCTCCATTAGGTGGAACTGAAACCGGAGCTAATCCCACTGATCATGGAAAAAAGGGACAAAAAGGAGCATCTTAACTGATGGTAAAGGTATGCCACTTTCAGTAACAGTAGATGGAGCAAATCGTCACGATAAAAAGCTTGTAAAAAGGAACTCTTGATGCCAGAATTATTCAAAAACCTTCGCATAAAGTAATTCAAAATATATGTATGGATAGGGGATACGATTTCCCTGATATAAGGGAGCCGGTTGAGGATTATGGTTGCACTGCTCACATTCGAAAACGTGGAGAAGAAAACATAAGAAAAAAAGAGATACCAAGTTACAGAGCAAGAATGTGGGTAGTGGGAAGAACGCATTCCTGGCTCAATAGATTCAGAAGGCTGCTTATTAGATGGGAAAAGAAAATTGAAAATTACATGGCTATGCTGCATTTAGCATGTGCATGCATAACATTCAGAGTAACAGGACTTTTCGGATAGGTTCTTAGTAAATATGGAGAAATCAGTATGACAAACTTCGATAAAAATATAAGAAATTTCTGGAACTCAGCAGAAAATCCAGAAGTACGGCAGAAAAACTCAAAACATCAAAGGAGAGAGGTCCTTGGAGGCACTCTACTTCTCCTTATCGTTCTCCCCGAATCTTTGATTTATTCTGGAAACATTAAAATTGCTCTCTTATTGTATGTAGGCGCACTAGTAGCTTTATCTCTTATCTCTTTATTTTTAAAAGAGCAGGAGATTCGTAACATCTGCCAGGTTTTCTTGTTACTTCCTATTCTCCGCCTTATGAATTTTTCAGTGCCGTTCTTTCCCGAAAGCCCTCTTCTCTCCTTTGTGTTCGTTTACACTCCCATGCTAATTCCTTTAACCATTGTTGCTATTCGTCAACAGTTAACATATGACCAGCTAGGACTCAATTTCAAAAACGTAGGGTATTATCTCCCGATCTCCATTCTTATAGGTCTTGTCCTCGGGTACGTGGAATTTCTTCTCATTCAAACAACCCCACTTATTCCTGATCTTCCTTTGATAAACATCTTAAAACTTACAGTTGTGATGGTTTTATTTGTCGGGATTACTGAAGAACTCTTATTCAGATCAATCCTCCAGACAAGACTTGAGGAAATATTTGGGTCACGGAATGGTCTGGTCCTTTCAAGCCTAGTTTTTGGGCTCATGAACTCCGGTTATGGAACTTCATATGAAATTCTATACGCTTCCGTTGCAGGATTCTTAATTGGATACTTATTCTATAAGACGAGAAGCCTTCCTTTAATTGCGCCAACACACGGCTTTATAAGCGTATTTTCGTTTGGAATTCTCCCTCTTATGGGTTATGGATCTGGTTTTTTCTGAATATGAATCAACATTTTTGGAAAAAACAGCAAATTTTAAAATTTAGTTCTCTGGATAAAATACAAAATTGTTAAGTACCAAGCTTCGAATAGTATAAGTGTTCAATTTTATAAGAGTTAATATCGTATGTTTACAAGCATAATCAATACTACACTATCAAGTACAATTTTTATGAATATGGTATGCAATCTCCCAGATTACTGTAGTTTCTCTATGGTTGGATTGGGTTTACTTCTTAGTATCAAGTATGTACTTTCAGGATCAAGTTTCTGGGAGGAGTTTACAGAAAGTTCTTTCAATATGGGGATTTTTCCATTGTTATTGTTATTTATTTGGATAATCATTTATCGTATTTTTAATGTTTTGTAATTCAGCAAGTGACTTCTGAAGCTGGAGCAGGCTTGCAATGAACGTGCCGTGGTCTGCCCATTGCGAAAGATGCTCTGTCCAAGGGTTCGAAGACTTTTGTGCCTCGGAAGGTAGTTGAGATTATTTCAGTAATTTTGAAACGGTGAGAGGGAAAGGTCGAGGAGAGCTAATCAGAGGAAAGCTAAAGCTTTTTTATTACCAGTAGAGGGCTGAAGGTCACTGATGCCTCTGCTTTTACAGACCTTTCGACAATAACTTTAGGTAATTGAAGTTTTCTGTTCAAGTGTTATTATGTTTTTACCTAAATTATTTCGCGCTAACTATGTTGGTTACAATCCCTTTCTTTTATGAAACTTAGGGAAAAATATACTTTGGGTCGTTGCTCAAAAGTTTAAAGAGGAATCCGCCTCGGTGAGATCTTAGATCAGGGGACCTCAGCCTGTCGAGTTCAGCAGATCTATAAAAACTGCTTTGAAACTGGTCAGCTTCATCAAGTTGGCTCTAATCCTAGAAGACAAAAGAATCCATTATCTTCTAATAATAAGGAACTGATTGACCAAACTTAATTTGATTTCATTTGTCATCGTTTAGCATACGATCTGTAGTAAACATATTATTTTTGATGCGCTTTTGTGTAAACCTTTTAATTAAATCGAGATGTGTGAAAAAATCGAAGTAGCCACTTTATGGTTAACATATTCCTTAACCGAATACAAATGAATTTGATTTGCTATATTTCTCCACTCAATATCTCGAAAATCCCGTAATCATCTCCACAACTTCTTCACTTTTCAAGTACCTATCTTCAGAACCTATGTTTCCTAACGTTATTTACTCATCTAACATCTAGCTATAAACAATCGTATTTACGATTAAAATGTGGGTTTGAGTAAAATTCTGAAAAGTAATTGATCTGGCAGCGTATTTTCTTACTTGGGATATAACTTAAGTACCAATACTCCGCTACGCATTTAATTCTTTATAGTAGGATAAAATACGTGGTAGCTGCCTGTCAAAAAATGCCGTCAAAACTGGAAGTTAAAACGAGTGGGTGATATTAATGGAGTACGTAAGAAAAACATGTCCTATTTGTGGAAGTGAGTTCATAGTCCTGAAAAAAGTTGAGGAAAAGGCAATCTACTGTACTCTTGAGTGTCTTTCAGCGTCTCAGGGGAAGATGAAGCGGGAGAAAGTTTCCTCGTTTGTGTCTGTATAAATTTATTCTGTTTCATCGCAAACAATATGATTAATTTACTTTTTACTTTTTCCTCATTTTAATTCCCAATCTCTTCTTTTATTTATATAGTTTTTCCTTCCCTATTCTATTGATGTTCTGCAAAATTACGTGCGTATCAGGATAGCTACTTTATAATTATATTTTAAAACACTTGTTATTTTCTTTACAAAGTTTTTTATAAATTGAAGTCTTACTTTTTTTAATCAATCTTTGTTAATTGTTAGGAGATTAGTAATATGGGAATTGTCGGTCCGGAACTTTTTAATGTCTTCCCTGGGGGAATGATTCGAGAAATGGTCCTTACGATTGCAGAGGGACGGATGGTCCTGCCTGCCAGAACGCATCCTCGAAACTGGGTAATAAAACAGGTCGGTGAGATTTAATGGAGTACGTAACAAAAATCTGCCCGATTTGCGGGAGCGAGTTCATAGTTCTGAAAGAGGCGGAAGAAAAGGCAATTTACTGTACTCTGGAATGCCTTTTAATCTCTCAGGAAAGGATGAGGGGAGAAGACTTTTCTTCTTTGATTTCTGCATAAGTTCATGCTTTTAGTTCCTGCTTTGCATCTTCTGCTATTTTTTTAAAAAACTTATTATTTTTTTGAAAAAGTATTTTATATCATTAAGTACTTAAGTTTTATACTCAGTTTTTATTTATTTTAAAGGGGATAAATAACTATGGTAAGTGTCGGTCAGGAACTATTGAATGTTCCCTTTGGGGACATGATTCGAGAAATGGCCCTTGCTATTGCAGAGGGGCAGATGGCTCTGGACATGAATTCGGTGCAGGTTGCCCAGACTCTTGCGTCAACCCAGCTTGATGCCGGAAGCGTTGTAATGTATATTGAAGAGACCGTGGATGAGGACGGGAACGTTACTGCAAGCAGTGTGGTTACCAATGACAAGCCAATGTCGCTTCTGACTTACGGGCTTGAACCCCGGTTCTACGAATTTACGGAGTCGATTATCGAAGTTAAAATGGCAATCACCATGATGAGGGAGTCTTCAACAGATCTCACTTACGGGAGAGAATTCAAGTTTAACAACCAGTCAAAGGTAACCGGCAGCATGGAATCCGGCGGGCTCGCAAAAATCCTCTTCGGAAAGGCAAAAGGGAGCTTTGAAAATACAACATCTGTTGCTTACACCTCCACGTTTAATGCAAAATACAGTTCAAAATTTTCCTTTAAGGAAGAAGGCACAAGCCTGCTGAGGACAACCCTCAAGCCAGTCCCTGCCCCTGAGAGGACGATTCCCAAGGTTAAAGTCAAGACTGCCGAATCATCCAGCTCTAGCTGAAGCTTTTAATCAAACATTTTCTTGCTACGGGAAGGTTCTCCGAGAATTTGGGGGGACCTGACCGCAGTCGAGGCAGGTATGGCTCTAAATGCCCTTTTTACAGGCTAAATATTCTGCCTTATTTTTCTATTATCATTTCCGGAACTAATTTCCAGGACTTATTTCAAGGAGTTGTTATTGTGGTTAATTACGGGGAAGAAATCGAGGAAGTGCTTATAACCCCCCTTTCCAGGCTTCTGGGGGAAGTCGGGCGTTCCGTTGCCGAGACCCAGCGGGCTCTTGACAGGAATTCCATAAAGACCCAGATAGAGATTGACGAAGAAAAAGCCCTCAGCGAGTATGATATTCAGGCTACCTGGTATCATATCCCTGAGGTGGATCTTGAACTCAAAATGTCGCTTACTGTGAAGCTTGAAGAGGAAAGGGACTCTAAAAACCGGGTCCGGGGCTACAGGCCTGTCCTCAACGCCTCTCCCCTCAATGCCTCGTACAACTCCCTTTACAGTTACGATGTGCAGGGTTCAAGCTGCATCAAAGCAAAGATAGTGTCCATTCCTGCCTCTTCAAAAATAAGGGAGGAATAACGCCTTTTCAGGAAATGCTCTTTCAGGAGGAACGGAATGACAAATATAACTGATCTCAGGAGCAGCCTGGAAGCCTTCAGGAAAGCAGGTACGATAGATACCAGCATTTACGCGAACCTTACGAGCAAACTGAAGGCTGCGGAAATAGAATTTGAATCCGTGGAAAAGGAAGCCCTTGTTTATAAAGAAAATCTGGACAAGCTGCTCGCAGAAAAACTCGTCCTTGAACGGGAAAAAAGCAGCCTTGCAGCGCAGGTGATAAAGCTCTCTAACGAGAAAGCGGAACTTGAGTCCCGGATTTCCACTTTGCAGAAAAGCAGGCCTGTCCTTTCGTCTTCAAACCTCGTCAGCTCTTTTGCGTCCTCACTGGCGGAAATGGACAAAGGACTCAAGAAAGTGCAGTCCGGTTCAAAGTACCTTGTCAGCAATATGAATGTGACCTTAAAGACCAACATCGCTCTCGAAGAGGGAGAGCTAAGGTTCCAGCTGCCAAAAGCCGATGATATCATCAGCCCCGAAAACCTCAGCACAATAGAATTCTCCCTGAGAGCCTCTCCTGAAAAACCTGGCATTGATTCCTACGTGGAAGTTCCCGGCCTTGTGTGGCTCTCAAAAGAAGAAGCCGAAAGCAAACTGCTTGAATCCGGCTTTAAGGTAGGAAATGTCCTTGAAATAGAAAGCAGTAAACCCCAGGGTACGGTCCTTGCCCAGCTCCCCTCGGAAGGATCCCTTGCAGAACCGGGGGCAGATGTGGATCTTACAGTTTCCAGGTTTCTTTCCGTAAAGGTCCCGGACCTTGTGGGGCTCGGGATTGAAGCTGCAAAAGTCCTTCTTGAAAAATCGCGGCTCCTGCTTGAAGGAGTCAAAGAACAGCCTTCGGACAAAGACCCGGGCACAGTCCTTGCCCAGAGTCTCGGTCCGGGTTCGGAAGTCGAAGCTAATTCTGCGATTGTCCTGACGGTTTCTACAAAGGTCTACAAAGTCCCAAACCTGCTCGGGCTTGAGCTTGAGAGTGCAAAAAAGGTCATAGAAAAGTCCGGGCTCCAGCCCGGAGGGGTAAATGAACAGCCCTCGAGCGGAAAATCCGGAGTCGTACTTACTCAGAGCCCCAAACCCGGGCTTGAAGTTGAAGCAAACTCAAAGGTTGACATTGTCGTTTCAACGGAAGAAAAGGAAGTGGTGCCTGAAAAACCCCTGCGGCCAATTCCCGAAACCATTGTAAAAGAAACAATACCTAAAGTCACGTTAAACACTTCTTCAAAGCTGCAGCCCGAAACCACAACTAAAGTGTCCCGTGAAACTTCTGTCGGCGCATCTGCAGGAACTCCCGGACAGGATTATAAATTAGTTCCGGGGGTAACCGGGATGTCCCTTGAAAAGGCGGTCGCTTTACTCGGGGCTCAGGAAATTAAAGTCGGGACGATTTCCGAAGCCGCTTCAACGGCTACTGGGGGGACGGTCATAAGCCAGAATCCGGGAGCAGGTTCAATGGTTAACCTGTCGGTCCCTGTGAATCTTACGGTCTCAAAAAAGGCGCCTGAAACTCAACTTCGCAGCAGCACTCTCTCCAGAATCAAACTTTAATCTGCAGGTTTTCCGATGTCGTTTGAAACATATCTGATAAAGGTTGCAGAAAATGCTACCGCCCTTCAGGTTCAGGGAATCCTTAAAGTGGTTCTGGGCGCCGGTGGGAGGGTTGAAATGGTAGCAGGAAGGACAATCATCGCTACACTTGACGGCAGTTCTGCCGACTTAGTCAGGAAAACACAGGGCGTGGCGCTTGCAGGCGGGATAAACTTCAGGGGCAGGAAGATCCCTAAAATCGTAAAGCAGGTTTCTGCGAAAAAGCAGGCAGAATCCTGAGCTTTTTCAGGTCCTTTTCCACTCGAAAACCTTTTTACTTCCTTTTTTAGGACTCTGTTTTCCTAACTCCAATCCCGGCACTGATAACTTGTTGCTACTGATAATTTGCTTCTACTGATAATTTGCTGCTACCAAAAGAGGCTTGTTTGTTGTCCTGAATGTATTATATAGGCGCTTCACAATAGTGTAACAATATGGGTAATTAGAATTGAGTATTTAGATGGGTAAATTCAGAATTGAGCATTAGTATGGGCAGCTCAAAATGGGGGTATTCTCCAGATTTTTGCCGGGATACCCGAACCTTCTTGTCGTATCAGCATGGCCGTCGCAGCTTTTAACTTTTTAATTTACTGGCTTTTTTCGCCCCTGCAATTGATTCTTCTTTCTGATTTTCTCTCTCGCCCTGCAAAGGCTTTATATATTAGATGTGCTATTTAAAGGCAAAGTACATCAGAGATGTGAGGTTTCAGGCATTATGGTGTCTGGAACTCTTTATCAGATCAATGTGATGCTTAATGCTAAACTCCCGGAAATCTCCGGAAGTAAGGGTTTTCTACCGTTTTTACGGTTGAATTTCCTGCATTGAATATAAACCAGTGAGAAAAGTCGGATCAACATGAGTGTCAAAGGGCCAATGCTTTGAAACGCCCGCTTTTGGCGCCTAAAGGTGCCTAAAATCGCACGAAACTGTTCAGGTTTTCGATGAGTTGCGGTTGCAGTTGCTGAATACTGAAGTTTCAAGTCAGGTTAACTGAGTTAGAGATCAGGTTTACTGAATACTGAAGTTTCAAAATCAGATTGCTATATGTTTCAAATCAGGGCAAGGTGCCTGGATTTGGGTCTGCCAGGATCGTAAGGTCGGTCCTTCAATCAGAGGGTTCCTGCAGAGGCAGGAACGGAAGGGAACCGAATATCTGCAGATGCCTGAAGGAATGTAGGGTACCGGGAGCATAGATCTCCGGTCTGCTCGAGGCTTTCCAAGCCGGCAGGTCTGAAATGGACATCCCTCCCCCACCTGGTAGCGTTCGGGGAATCCAGTCATTTCTCTTTTGTAGCTCGTGTTGTCCCGACCGGAGGGGCTGGTATTTCAATTGAAGTTTACGGAGTAGAAATATGGCAAGCATACACCGACCAAAACGAGGTTCCCTTGCATTCAGTCCGCGCAAGAGGGCTAAGAGCCACATTCCACGGTTCAGAGCCTGGCCGGAAGCGACAGGTGAGCCAAAGCTGCAGAGTTTTGCAGGTTATAAGGTGGGTATGACCCACGTGATCATGGTTGATGATATTAAGAACAGCCTTACCCAGGGTATGGAAATCTCCGTGCCTGTGACTATAATCGAAACTCCTGCAATAAGGGTTGCAGCTATTCGGGCTTACACAGAAGACAGCGCCGGGGAAAAGGCAATTGCTGAGGTATGGGCAACAGACCTTGATCCAGAACTCAAACGCAGAATCCCCATTCCGGCAGCAGGGAACCAGACTGAAGCTCTTGAAAATATCGGAAAACTGATTGAAGAAGGCAGAGTAAGCGACATCAAGGCAGTTATCTATACCCTGCCAAAGAGCCTTACCGGTGTCTCAAAAAAGGTGCCGGATATCATGGAATCCGGGATCAGTGCAAGAGACCTCAGCACCAAATTCGAATACGCAAAGTCAATCATCGGCACCCTTGTAAGCGTTACCGATGTTTTCAAGAACGGAACACTTGTTGACACCGCTGCAATTACCACAGGAAAGGGTACCCAGGGCCCTGTAAAGCGCTGGGGTATACAGATGCAGAAGGGAAAGCACTCCAGGCAGGGAAGCCTCAGGCAGGTCGGAACCCTTGGTCCCTTCCACCCGGCCCGTGTTTCCTGGAGAGTCCCGCAGATGGGTCAGATGGGATACCACCAGAGGACTGAGTTTAACAAGCGCATCCTCAAGATCGGGTCCGAGGGGGAAGAAGTCACTCCTGAAGGCGGGTTCATTAATTACGGGCTTGTCCGTGGTGACTATATCCTGATCAAAGGCAGTGTGCCTGGCCCTTCCAAGAGGCTTATAAGGCTCAGAGACCCTATCAGGGCAAAGAAAGCCGACCTTGGCGAACCCAACATCCTGCACATAAGCAGGGAGTCCAAGCAGGGGTGATCTAAGATGGCTACAGCAAAAACCATAGACCTTACAGGAAAAACGGTTGGGGAAGTCGATCTCCCTGCAGTGTTTGATGCAGACTACCGCCCTGACCTGATCAAAAAGGCAGTACTTGCAGCTCAGGCAAACAGGCTTCAGCCCTACGGTCCTCGCCTCTACGCAGGCATGGAAACCTCGGCAAGAGGCTGGGGTTCCGGAAGGGGTGTATCCCAGGTCCCGAGGCTCGTAAACAGCAGCAGAGCTGCAAGAATCCCGCACGCAAAGGGCGGAAGGAGAGCTCACCCTCCAAAACCCGAAGCTGACAGGAGCGAGAAAGTCAACACAAAAGAGCGCCGCTATGCAATCCGCTCTGCAATCGCAGCAACAACAGACCCTACCCTTGTAAGCTTGAGGGGGCATATCTTTGAAGCCGAACTTCCGATTGTTGCAGTAAACGACCTTGAAAACCTTGAGCGGACAAAGCAGGTAATCGAGTTCCTCGAAGCTGCCGGTCTGTATGAGGACGTCCTCAGGGCAAAATACGGAAGGCACATCAGAGCCGGCCGCGGAAAGCTCAGAGGCAGGAAATATAAGCACAAAAAGAGCGTCCTGATCGTTGCAGGAGAAGACTCTCCTATCCTGAAAGCCGCAAGAAACCTTTCCGGAGTAGACGTCGTGACAGTGGACTCACTGAATGCCGAACTGCTCGCACCGGGCACGCACGCAGGTCGCCTTACTGTCTGGACAGAGTCTGCAATTGGAAAACTGGAGGGCGCATTCCAATGAGTTCTATCAATTATCCATTTGTTACTGAAAAAGCGATGATGCTGCTTGACGAAAACAAGCTTCAGTTCATCGTTGATACCAGGTCAAACAAAAAGCAGATCGTAGAAGATGTTGAGAAAATGTACGGGTTCAAAGTTAAATCCGTGCGGACAATGACCACTATGAAGGGTATGAAAAAAGCAGTCCTTGCCTTTGAAGAGCCCGAAGCGGCACACGAGATTGCAACCCGGATAGGACTTATGTGAGGTGTGATCCATGGGTAAAAGACTAATATCACAGAACAGGGGTCGAGGCACTCCGACCTACAGAGCTCCTTCTCACAAGTACAAGGCAGAACTGAAGCATCCCCGTGTGGATGAAAATAACTCCCTTCAGGGAGAAGTCATAGACATCGAGCACGACACCGCCCGTTCAGCCCCGATCGCAAAAGTTGCCTTTGAAAACGGAGAAAAACTTTTCCTTCTTGCATCCGAAGGCGTTGCGGTAGGGAATATCATCGAGTGCGGAGACGATGCCGAGGTTAAGCCGGGGAATATTGTACCTATCGGGAATGTGCCTGAAGGTTTCTTCATCTGTAACATCGAATCAAAGCCAAACGACGGCGGCAAATTTGTCCGTTCCTCCGGAGTATATGCAACCGTTGTAACCCACGAACCTACCAGGACTGCAGTGGCTATGCCATCCGGGAACATAAAGTGGCTTAACCCAAAATGCAGAGCAGTTGTCGGTATCGTTGCCGGCGGGGGCAGAGTGGACAGACCCTGGCTCAAAGCCGGGAAAAAATATCACAAACTGAAAACAAGGGCTGCAAAGTATCCGAGGGTTTCAGGTGTTGCCATGAACCCGCGTGACCACCCGTTCGGTGGAGGGGCCTGGAAACACCCGGGTAAGCCAACTACAGTTAGCAGAAACGCCCCCCCCGGAAGAAAGGTCGGACTGATTGCAGCAAGAAGGACCGGAATGAAGCGCTGATGAGGTGTATTCGTTATGGCAAAAAAATCATCATCAAGGTTACCGAAGAGAAAGGGTGAGTATACCTACCGCGGGAAGACCGTCTCAGAACTTCAGGAACTGAGCCTTGAAGAGTTTGCAGAACTCCTGCCATCAAGAGAGCGCAGGAGCATCAAACGCGGGTTCACCGACGGGCAGAAGAAAGTCCTGCACGAGTTCAAGGAAGGCAAAAAGGTCAGGACCCACCACAGGGACATGATCATCCTTCCCGAAATGATCGGAAAAGCTATCGAAATCCACAACGGGAAAGAGTTTGTAAGTGTAGAGCTCCAGCCTGAAATGGTCGGGCACCGCTTCGGAGAATTCGCACCTACAAGATCAAAAGTTAACCACGGCAGTGCCGGTGTGGGAGCAACCCGTTCAAGCAAGTTCGTACCGCTGAAATGAGGTGAAAGGGAATGGCAAGAATCAATTATTCAATCAACGGAGACCCTGAAACTACCTCTAAAGCAATGGGTTCCGAACTTCACATCTCCCCGAAAAAGTCCCGCGAGGTTTGCTGCAAGATTAAAGGCATGAAGGCATCCGAAGCCAGGAAGTTCCTTGAGGACGTAATTTCCATGAAGCAGGCAGTCCCTTTCAAGAGACACCATGAAGGAACAGGTCACAGGAAAGGGCCCATGGCTGCAGGAAGATACCCTATCAGCGCCTCAAAAGAGATCTTAAAGGTCCTTAAAAATGCAGAGAGCAATGCCGAATATAAAGGCCTTGAACCTGCAAACATGTACATCATCCACGCTGTCGTTCAGCGCGGAAGAGTGATTCATGGGTTCATGCCGAGGGCCAGGGGAAGGGCAACGCCCAAAGATACGGAAACTGTAAACATCGAGATGATCCTCTCCGAGGTGCGCTAAATGGCAATAGAGAAAAAGTTCGTCAATGACGGGTATGTCAAAGCTTCCATGGACGAGTATTTTGCAGAACAGCTCAGCAGGGCTGGATACGGCGGTATGGAGTTAAACAGGACCCCCATGGGCACCCAGATTGTTATCTACTCCGAAAAGCCGGGGATGGTAATCGGGAAAGCCGGGAAGGTCATCAGGAAACTTACCCGTGACGTTGCAACAAAATACAACCTCGAAAACCCGCAGATTGACGCTCAGGAAGTCAAGAGGCCTGAACTTAACGCCCAGATGATGGCGTCCAGGCTTGCCGCTTCCATTGAGAGGGGCTGGTACTTCAGGAAAGCCGGACACAATACCCTCAGAGCAGTCATGAATGCAGGCGCCCTTGGCTGTGAAGTCGTAATCTCCGGAAAGCTTACCGGGGCAAGGTCCAGAGTCGAGAAATTCGTTGACGGGTACATAAAGCACTCCGGAAACCCTGTAGAAGAAGTCGTGGACGAAGGGTTTGCAGTAGCAATTAAAAAGCTCGGAACCCTTGGCTGCAAAGTCAGGATCATTCAGCCTGGCGTTGTCCTTCCCGATTCCTACAAAGTCAGGGAATCCGTCGAAGTTGAGGAACCCGTTGAAAAACCTGCCGAGAAGCCAGCTGAGAAAGTAGCCGAAGCTCCCAAAAAGGAAGCAAAAGCCAAAGCTCCTGCTCCTGCAGCTCCTGAACCGGCACCCGTAGAGGAAGCCGAAGTTGCAGAGCCCGAAGAAGCAGAAGAAGTCCAGGCTGAAACATCCGAGGACGTTGAAGGAGCCGAACTTGTCTATGTCGAAGGCTCGGATGAAGTCCGCAGGCAGGTCAACGGCGTCTGGCAGCATAAGCATGAGAGCTATGATTACTGGCATCCCATGGCAAGGGTCCACAAGGAGGCTAAGGAATAATGGCAATTCTCAGGACCAGCGAAATCCGAACCATGACGATTGAAGAACGGGCTGATGAACTCGAAAACCTGAAAAACGAACTGGTCAGGGAAAGAGCTCTTACCTCTGCAGGTGGGGCTCCGGATAACCCTGGCAGGATCGGAGAAATCAGGAGAACGATTGCCCGGATAAAGACAATTCAGCATGAGCTAAATGAGATCTAAAGTGGAAATTCTGCCTTCGACTCTTATCTTTCATGAACTGATAGGACTCGAGATCAAGGTGATTAACTCCACTAATCCATCATTAACAGGACTCCGGGGCAGAGTAATCAACGAGACGAAAAATATGCTTGTTGTGGAAAATTCTCAGTCCCGGGAACTGAAGATTCCCAAGGCGGATTCGGAATTTCTTTTCCGGATCCCTGCCGAGCTCTCAGAAAAAGGCCGCAGATCCGATACATTCGTTAAAATTCAGGGAAACCTGCTGCTCTCACAACCCGAAAATCGGATCAAGAACATTAAAAAGCTACGTAAATGGGGCTAAATTCATGGCAAGAGATATTGGATTAAATATACCGGCGCCATCAGAGGAATGTGACGATGCGTACTGTCCCTTCCACGGAACACTCCCGGTAAGAGGTCAGATCCTTGTGGGTACCGTGGTCAGCAGTAAAATGGACAATACGGTAGTCATTGAAAGGCAATACATGAAAATGGTGTCGAAATATCAGAGATATGAAAAGAGACGCTCGAAGATTCATGCACATAATCCATCCTGTATCTCCGCAAAAGTCGGTGACATTGTCACTATTGCGGAATGCAGACCTATAAGCAAGACCAAATCCTACGTTGTCGTCAAAGCAGAGGTGCCCAAATGAAAGGCATACGCTCAAACATCCCGAGAGCTCTCAATGCAGGCGCCCAGATCGCCTGCGTGGACAACACCGGGGCAAAAGTGGTTGAGATTATCTCTGTCAAGAAGTACAGAGGCGTCAAAAACAGAATGCCCTGCGCAGGAATTGGGGATATGTGTGTTGTGTCCGTGAAGAAAGGCACACCCGAAATGAGGAAACAGGTTCTCCTCGCAGTCGTGGTTCGCCAGAAGCAGGAGTTCCGCCGTCCGGACGGGTTGCGTGTCTCATTTGAAGACAATGCAATGGTAATTACGGATGAAGAAGGAATCCCAAAAGGCACGGACATAAAAGGCCCTGTTGCCAGGGAAGTGGCGGAAAGGTTCCCGAAGATCGGGACAACCGCATCCATTATTGTCTGAGGTGATTGCAATGGTATCCAAACAGCCAAGAAAGCAGAGAAAGGCAAGATACACCGCACCTCTCCATATCAGGCAGAAATTCATGGGTGCAAGACTCAGCGAGGCACTTGCCAAAGAGTACGGCACAAGGAGTGCTGCAGTCATCACTGGCGACACGGTAAAGGTCATGCGCGGAGACTTCAAGGGCACTGAAGGAAAAGTCCAGTCCGTATCCCTTATGGACGGCACAATCGCAGTGGACGGGGTCATTTCCACAAAAGTGGACGGTACCGAAGTCTCGAGGCCCATAAACCCCTCCAATGTCATGATCACAAAACTGGAAATGAAGGACGGGCGCAGAGCGTCAAGCATTAAGAAGTGAGGCAGGTGATTTTGTGACACACCAGAAAAGATTATCAGTTCCAAAGAGCTGGAAGGTCGGGAAAAAAGGTAATAAGTGGATCTCCACTACCCGCCCGGGGCCTCACAGCCAGGCACGCAGTCTTCCGCTCGGAATTATCATCCGGGATATTCTCAAGCTTGTTGACAACAGCAGGGAAGGTAAAAGGATCCTCTCCGAAGGAAAAGTCCTTGTTGACGGAATCCCCAGGAAAGACCTCAGGTTCCCGGTGGGGCTCTTTGATGTAATTACACTCCCTCTCGTAAATGAAGCATACAGGATGCTCCAGGACGAAAAGGGACGTCTGACTCTCCACAAGCTCAATGAAACCAATGTAAACAAGCTGTGCAGGATCAACAACAAGACAACCGTCAAGGGAGGGAAAGTCCAGCTTAACCTTAATGACGGGACAAACATCATCGGATCCAACGAATACGGAACAAAGGACTCCCTGATTCTTTCCATTCCTGACAAGCAGGTAGTAAAACACCTGAAGTTCGAGGTCGGAAACCTTGCAATGGTTGTAGGTGGCCAGCACTCGGGCGAAACCGGAAAGATTATGGAGATCAGGGAAGTTAAGAGTTCCAGGCACAACACAGTAATGATTTCCGGAGAAAACAACTTCGAAACAATCGAAGACTACGTAATCGTTATCGGCGAGGACAAACCCGAAATCAGGCTTGGCGGTGAGATTAGTGAGTAATCCTATGCGCATCCCGGTCGTTGAAAAGGTAATAGTCCACATGGGTGTTGGAGAAAGCGGTCAGCACCTGGTAAATGCCGAAGACATTCTCCGGACTATCACCGGGCAGGGAGTCGTAAGGTGCTTTGCCAAAAGGACCCTCCCTGCTTTCGCGATCAAAAAGAACGAACCCATCGGCTGCAAGGTAACCCTCAGGGGCCAGAAAGCCCAGGAGTTCCTTGAGACTGCTCTCGGGATTGTCGAAAAAACCCTTAGCAGGTCCCAGTTCGATTCCCTCGGAAACGTCTCTTTCGGAATTGAAGAACACACTGACTTTCCGGGTATGAGATATGACCCTAACATCGGGGTTTTCGGAATGGACGTAACCGTTGTGCTCAAGCGCCCGGGAGAAAGGATCTGCAAGAGGAGAATTGCAACCCGAAAGATTCCGACAGGCCACAGGGTCACGGTGGATGATGCGATCGCCTTCCTTAACGAAAGTTACGGCGTGGAGGTCATGTAAATGACAGAGACAATAAACAAGTCCGGAAGAGGAGTAAACGAATGCAAACGGTGCGGAAGAAAACAGGGGCTTGTCCGCAAGTACGACATTTACCTCTGCAGGCACTGTTTCAGGGAGATTGCCCACGAGATGGGCTTTGAGAAGTATTCGTAAGGTGATTAAAATGGTATTACTTGATCCTCTTGCAAACGCCCTTTCCACTATCAAGAATGCGGAAGCCATTGGGAAGAGCTCCTGTATTGTCAGGCCTGCTTCTAAAAATATTGGCAACGTCCTGAAGGTTATGCAGGATCTTGGCTACATTGGAGATTTCGAGTTTATCGACGATGGAAAAGCCGGAATCTACAGCGTTACCCTTGTGGGAAGAATCAACAAGTGCGGTGCAATCAAGCCGCGGTATTCCGTAGGAACAGCCAGCTTCGAACGCTGGGAAAAGCAGTTCCTGCCAGCAAAGAACTTTGGTGCCCTTATCGTAACCACTTCAAGCGGGGTCATGTCTCAGTACGAGGCCCGTGATAAGAAGATTGGTGGGCAGCTTCTTGCTTATGTGTACTGAGGAGGGAACAGGAAATGGTTAAGGAAATTGCAAGAACAATAGAGATTCCTGAAGGAGTTTCCGTCTCTCTCGCTCAGGACGTCTTTTCAGCCACGGGTCCCAAGGGAACTGTCGAAAGAAAGTTGTGGTACCCCGGAATCAAGATCGAAATAAGGGAAGACGAAGTAGTCGTGGACGCCGAATCCTCAAGGAAGGAACAGAAAGCCATGGTAGGAACCTTTGCTTCCCATATCAAGAACCTGGTCATAGGCGTAAGTGAAGGTTTTGAGTGCAAGATGTCCATTGTGTACGCTCACTTCCCGATGCAGGTCAAAGTTGATGGCAAAACCCTCATAATCGGGAACTTCCTTGGAGAAAAGAAGCCAAGAGTTGCAAAAATCCTTGGCGAGACAAAGGTTAAGGTAAGCGGGAACGATGTCACAATTACCGGAATCAACAAGGAAGATGTCGGGCAGACTGCCGCAAACATAGAACAGAAGACCAAGATTAAGAGGTTCGATCCGAGGATCTTCCAGGATGGAATCTACATAGTGCAGAAGGCCTGAAGGTGATTATGATGGCAGAAGAATTCAATGAAGTTGAAGGTACTTCGGTTCCCGCCCTCGATATGGATCCTGAATCCAGGCGCTTATTCAACGTGAGAAAGGTTCAGAAAGGAAAGAAACCTCAGTTCAAGAGAACCTGCAGCCACAAGTTCAAAAGGCTTGACGACAACTGGAGGCGCCCGAGAGGTTCTCAGGGTAAGCAGCGCAGAAAGTATGTTTCGAAAGGTGCACTTGCCCAGGTAGGATACGGAAGCCCGGCTGCAGTTAAAGGCCTGCACCCTTCGGGTTATTCCGATGTTCTTATTTCCAGCATTGCTGAGCTTGAGCTTGTTGACCCGTCTTACGAGGCTATCAGGATAGCAGGGACAATAGGCGCACAAAAGAAAGCCTTTATTCTCGCAAAAGCTGAAGAAGCCGGGATTAAAGTCCTGAACCCTGGAAGGAGTGAGTAAAATGTCCGATCTCTCCAACCAGAGGAAGCTGGCTTCCAAAATTCTTGAATGCGGGCTTGACAGGGTATGGCTTAATCCCGAAGCTTCCGAAGAAATCTCCTCGGCAATCACAAGAGAAGATATTCGCGGGCTCATTGAGAAAGGCACAATTAAAGCAAAGCCTGTAAAAGGAGTCAGCAGAGGCAGGGCCAGAGCACTTGCTGCCAAACGTAAGTACGGGCACTGCAAGGGGCATGGTTCCAGAAAGGGTAAGAAAGGAGCCCGCACTCCCAAGAAGGAACAATGGATCAAAAAGATCCGGGCTCTTAGAAGAAGACTCAAGGAGCTGCGCGCAGATGGAGCCCTTGATAAGTCCGTGTACTGCAGACTCTACAGAAAGGCAAAAGGCGGAGAATACAGAAGCGTTTCCCACCTTAACTCCCACCTTGAGTCCGAAAAACTGTTAAAGAAAGAATAACCTGGAGGAGCTGAAGATGGCAACAGGACCAAGATATAAGGTTCCTTTTAGAAGAAGAAGAGAAGGGCGCACCAACTACCACCTCCGCCTTAAATTACTAATCTCAAGGCAGGACCGTGTGGTCGTCAGAAAGAGTGCAAGAAATGTTCAGATCCAGTTAATAGCTCCGACCCCCGAAGGGGACATAACTTATTCCTCAGCCGTTTCGAGTGAGCTTGCAAAGTACGGTTACACAGGAGCTACCGGAAACACGACGGCTGCATACCTTACAGGGCTCTTATTCGGGCTGAAAAGTTTGCAGAAAGGCTATGACGGAGGCATTCTGGACATAGGACTCCAGGCTTCCTCTGCAGGTTCAAGAGTCTATGCCGCCCTTAAAGGGATTGTAGATTCAGGTTTTGAAATTCCCTGCAGCTCGGAAGTGTTTCCCTCGGATGAGAGGATCCGCGGAGAGCACATAGTCGAATACAGAGAAGAGAGCTCAGACCTGCCAGAGCAGTTTGAAGCAACCAAAGAGAAAATCTTTGCTGAGTTTAGTTAAGGTGATTAAATGGCATTCGATCAAGATTGGGTTCCGAAGACCAGGCTCGGAAAATTAGTTGTTGAAGGACAGGTTGCTTCCATGGACGAGGCAATCAAATCAGGCCTGCCTATAAGGGAACCCCAGATAATTGATATGCTGCTTCCTGACCTGGAAGATGAGGTGCTCGACATTAACATGGTCCAGAGGATGACTGACTCCGGACGCCGTGTAAAGTTCAGAGCAACCGTAATCGTAGGAAACAGAAACGGCTATGTAGGGCTCGGACAGGCAAAGGACGTCCAGGTCGGGCCTGCGATCCGTAAGGCAATTGACGCTGCAAAGCTCAATATCACCTACATCCGCAGAGGCTGCGGATCCTGGGAATGTGCCTGCGGGCTGCCGCACACCGTACCTTACGAGGTTACAGGGAAGGCAGGCAGTGTAAGTGTGACCCTCATCCCGGCCCCCAGGGGCCTCGGGATTGCCGCAGGAAACACTGCAACCAAGGTGCTTGAAAAAGCCGGCATTAAAGATGTATGGACCAAGACCTTCGGGACTACCAGGTCAACCCTCAACTTCGCAAAGGCTACCTACGACGCCCTTAACCAGGTCAACGTTGTAAGGCTGCCTGTCTACTACGGTAAGGAGGAAGTCTGAGATGTATGCCGTTGTGAGACTGAGAGGTCAGGTCAACGTACGCTATACCATTGAGGACACCATGAAGATGCTCCGCCTGCACAAAGTTAACCACTGTGTGTTTGTGCCGGAGAATCCTCACTACAAGGGTATGGTCCAGAAAGTGAAGGACTACGTTGCATACGGCAAGATTGATGCAAAGACCCTTGCGGAAGTCCTTGAAAACCGCGGAAGGCTTGAAGGCGACACCCGCCTCACAGAAGAATACATCCGTGAAAACACGGACTATGATTCCATGCAGGCCTTTGCCGAAGCCGTTATCGAGGGAAAAGCCTCCCTTAAGGATGTCCCCAAACTGAAGCCTGTTTTCAGGCTTCACCCGCCCAGAAAAGGGCATGCAGGGATTAAGAGGACAGTCCAGCAGGGCGGTGTGCTCGGAAACCACGATGAAGAGATCAACGTGCTTCTGCACAAGATGAGATAAGGTGGTTTAAATGGATATTAAGAAGTTCAGAGGGTCCAGGACCTGCGGTGGCGGGACCCACAAAAACAGGCGTGGAGCCGGAAACCGCGGAGGCCGTGGGAAAGCCGGTGGCTGCAAACACCACTTCGTCAGAGCTATGATGCGTGGGTACAGCTACGGGAAGCACGGTTTCAAACGCCCTGACGAAGTATCCAGGGACGTTTCCATAGTAAATGTCGGAGAGCTCGACGAACTTGCTCCCTATCTTGTTGAAGAAGGGCTTGCGGAAGTTAAGGACGGGGCGTACCACATTAACCTTGAAAACCTCGGAATCGAGAAGGTACTTGGAAGCGGACGTGTCACAAAGAATCTTGTGGTCACTTCAGAGGAGTTTTCCGCCTCTGCCCGTGAAAAAATCGAAAACGCTGGTGGAAGCTGCATCGATGCCGAATAAGTAGTGTCACCCCGACATTACTTATTTCATTCTTTTAGTAACTTTTTATATTAGATGTGCTATATACCATTATCTTACGGTAAAACATAATCTAATATTTAATATAGTATCAATAAACGTATATTTTGAATGGTGTAATCGATGACTCTCAGGGATACCTTAGAACCGTTTTTTAACAAGTTACCTGCAGTAGCAAGTCCGGAAAAACACGTCCACTTCAAGGATAAACTCTGGTGGACTCTGGGAGTTCTGGTGCTGTACTTTGCTCTTGCAAATGTACCGCTCTTCGGGATGTCTCAGGATTCTATTGACCTTTTTGAATCTTACCGTGCCTTCTTTGCCGGGGCTTCGGGATCTTTAGTCCTTCTCGGTATCGGGCCAATTGTCACTGCTTCGATTGTTCTGCAGCTTCTTGTTGGGGCAGATATTATTAAAATGGACCTTTCGGACCCCAAAGATCAGGCATTCTTCCAGGGAGCTCAGAAGTTTCTTGTCTTTGTCATGATCATACTGGAGGCTCTACCGCAGCTTCTTGGCGGATACATCCAGCCGGACCCGGGGCTTGCTGCTACTCTTGGTGTAGGCCTGGGAGTGATCACTTTACTGCTCCTTGTCCAGATCTTTATCGGAGGCACGCTGATCCTCTTCATGGATGAAGTTGTTTCCAAGTGGGGCATCGGGTCAGGAGTCGGGCTTTTCATTGTTGCGGGAATCTCCCAGCAGATCGTTACAGGAATATTTAACTGGGAGCTTGAGGAAGGGCTTCCTGTAGGACTCATTCCCAAGTGGATCTACATCGCCCAGAACACCGGGGCAGACTACCTTTTCTCCGGTGAAGGTCTGATGTTCCTGCTGGTCAGAGGAGGAATTCTCGCTCTCCTGAGCACGGTTACTATCTTCCTGCTCGTCGTATACGTGGAGAGTACAAGAATCGAAATCCCTCTCGCACACAGCGCGGTTAGAGGGGCAAGGGGCCGTTTCCCCGTCAAGCTCATCTACGCTTCAGTTCTGCCCATGATCCTTGTCAGGGCTCTTCAGGCTAACATTCAGATGGTCGGGATCATCCTTGCCAGCAGAGGGATTACCTTCCTCGGAGAATTCAGCGGCTCAAAGCCCCTGAACGGGATAATGTATTACCTGGCTCCCATCCACAGCCCGTATGACTGGATCCCGTCTCTCGTACGGGAGTCCTTTGCAAGCTATGGGGCAACGGCTCCGGCAATCTGGCAGATCGGGCTTCACGTCTTGGCGGACGCTATTATGCTGATCGGAGGAGGGATTATCTTTGCTCTCTTCTGGATAGAGACCACAGGTATGGGGGCAAAGCCCACAGCCCAGAAGATCTTCAATTCAGGAATGCAGATCCCGGGTTTCAGGCGGAACATCGGCAGTATTGAAAAAGTTATGCAGCGTTACATTCCAAAGGTTACCGTTATAGGTGGAGCTTTCATCGGGATTCTTACCCTTATTGCAAGCTTGCTCGGTACGCTCGGAAGTGCCGGAGGTACAGGGCTTTTGCTTACTGTCAGTATTGTGTACCGGCTGTACGAGGATATCGCATCCGAACAGATGATGGAGATGCACCCGATGATCCGTTCCTTCTTCGGGGAGCAGTAAGGCTGGTAAACCTCTAACTACAGGATAACTGAAATAATAGATCAGAAAGAAAACAATCCAAATAAAAGGACAAAAAGGGGATCTTCGAATGAACATAATACTCTTCGGGCCCCCGGGTGCCGGCAAAGGTACCCAGGCCAAAAAACTGGTTGATTTCTACGGAATTCCGCAGATTTCCACAGGGGATATCCTGCGGGCAAATGTTAGAGAAGGAACCGAACTGGGTCTTGCAGCCAAGGCATATATGGACAAAGGAGAACTTGTCCCCGATCAGGTGCTTATCGGCATAATTAAAAACCGTCTGAACGAGGCAGACTGCGAAAAAGGTTTCATTCTTGACGGATACCCGAGGACTGTCCCCCAGGCTGATGCCCTGGAAACAATCCTTGTTGAAATCGAAAAGCCCATCGATGTCGTCCTCAACCTTGAGGTGCCTGACGAAGTGCTTGTAGAAAGAATAAGCGGGCGCCTTATGTGCAAGTGCGGGGCAAGCTACCACATAATCTCCAACCCCCCAAAGAAGGACAATATCTGTGACATATGTGGTGGTGAGGTCTTCCAGCGTGCTGACGATACCGCAGAAGCCGTCCAGAACCGCCTGGATGTCTACAAAAAGCAGACCCAGCCGCTGATCAACTACTATAAAGAGAAAGGCATCCTTGTCACCCTTGACGGAACAAAGGATATAGATGTGGTCTTTGAGGATCTTAAGGCAATTTTGGCAAAGTTTGCCTGAATTCCTCCTTTCTTTTTCCTTTGTTTTTTCTTTTCTTCATTTAAGTTCCTGTGTTTTCAATCTATCTTTGAAATTTTGATATTTTTAGGTCCTTAAATCCTCTCTCCTGATGATTCCCAATGCTACAGAGTGATTAAATTTTAAATATTATGCGGCTGCTTATTTCCCTAGGAAGCTTTTGCTGGAGAATCTGACTTATATGACTGAAAACTCAATTGAAGAACTGATGAAATGGGTTATCAGCGTTGACCGCCGCCTGATACTCATGCAATACATGAAAAAGCACACTGCAGTAAGGGCTTCGGATATCGCCCATGAAGCAAGCAGATCCACGCAAAATATCAGTCGTGCCTTAAAAGAACTTGAGGACAGGGGTTTAATCGAATGCCTGACTCCTGAAAAAACGACATGGAAAAAATACGTGCTTACAGATAAAGGAAAAACGGTTCTGGAAAAGCTGGAGGGTAAATACCTTTAACCTCCTGCCAAATTTTTTCGATTCGATTTCCTGCTCTATTTTTTCCCTTAGCTTTCCTCTCTGAGTTTCATATACCCTTCCACAAGTTCGATATTTGCTCTAACCACCGACCTTTTGAACTCGGTCATTTCTTTTGTGATATGTTCAAGCGCATCGGCACAGGCCTGCCTGGTGATTACAGTCCCGTCAGGAACCATCCTGCCTGAGAAAATATCTATCCCCCGGACAACGGACCTGTGAAGGACAAGCGTGTCTTTCCCGATATTGCAGTCAAACACCACTGCTCCGAACCCTATAAAGCAGCCTTCTCCGATCCTGCAAGGCCCGTGCACGATGCAGCTGTGCGCAAGGGAAGTGTTTTTGCCGACCAGCACCTCGGAATGCGAGAGCGAATGGACGACAACATTGTCCTGTATATTGCAGCCGCTTTGAACCGTTATGGACGACCCGGGTTCATCTGCCCTGAGAACTGCGTTTGGCCCCACGAATACGTCGTCTCCAACACTCACGTTTCCGATTATTACCGCAGTTTCGGATATCCACGCCCTTTTGCTGACTCTCGGATGCTGTTTATGGGGATTTGGAAGGTTCATTTTAAAACTCCTTTTTCCATGCCTGAAGGGGCTGCCCCGAATCCCGTTTGAATTTTCTATCCCGAATCCGGTTCGCTATTTCCAAGGCTTTGATGCTTTTTATGATAAATTATGATAAGTTATTTAAATTTATGTTTTGATCTTTCCCTTCCCGGTCGAAGAATAATTTCTTGATCCTGAGAGCCTCATTTAAATTCGCGTAAAAATCAGCACCTTCCCCAGCTTGTCTGGAGGCTCTTCGGGGCTCTCAAATTAAAATTTTGACTTAAATATTTCAATCTTTTTTCTCTTCCTTTTGGATTCTCTTCCTTTTGGATTCTCTTTCTTCGGAATAGCTCCTGATAGGTACGGTATTTTTGCTTCAACTGTAATTTTTGCCTTCTTTTTTGAGTCTTAAAAGGTTCTGGTGCTCCCCCATTAAGCGGTTGATATTTTAAAAGGCTTATAATTCAACAACTCTTTTAAAGTCCATTTTTTCTGAGTTATTCCACATTCTTGTGAGGGAGCATCTTACCCAAAAGACCATTTTCGTTTTCTTTTGTTAAGCCATCATGCTCTCTGCAATCGTTAAAATAAGTGCAATAAACCCTTATTTGGCAATATACCTCCTCAATATTTGTTATTTCTGGAAACAAGTTTTCATCTGGACTTATCCAGGGCTTAACAAGATAAAGGCCAACGATTCTTATTAGGAGCTTGCATTCACATACCTTGTTATGTCATCTCCTTCCTCATCCGTTCCTCTGAAAATCCAGACTGGCTTATAGAAATCCTGCTTCTCTCCCGGTGTATCCGAATAGTAGCCAATCTCTATTTCGTTGATTTCCACAGGTTTATTGATGCTTTTTACGGGTTGAACCGAATCTCCATCCTGCTTTCGGCAGGTTTACATAAAAATCCATTCAATTTTTCTATTGATATCGTTTTTTTCAGAAATTTTTAAATTAATTTAAATTAAAAATTACTAAATGATACCCATAACATCATTAATATATATTTATAACAAAAGGAGAGAAATGACAAATTGGATTAGATATCTAGTCCTCATGGCGCTGATTTTCAACCGAAACGACGAAACATAACGATAAAGGATATTTAAATGTTTGAATGTGCTTGCTGCCGAATGCAGGCTCCATGATTAAGTTTTTCGATTGCAGAGTTTATATCAAGAATTGATACTTCTCCAAGCTGCGTTTTTACAGTCTTTTTGCTGTATCCGTTTCAATAATCTACCATCTTTTTTTATTACCAATGTTCCCTATTTTGAAATTCCGCTACTTATTTTTGTGTAACTTTAATAAAAAGGGGCCGTGACGAAACTTCTGTTTTGTTATAGCCCTTTTACAAATTCTTTTCTTTACCTTTCCGGTTGATGTTCATCAATAGTACTCTTCTCAATTAATAACTGTTTATCCTCATTTAATTCTTTCATTTCTCTTTTTACATTCTTACGCCATTCATATACAGTACAGCAAATACTTTCTACTTGGCCATGAAGGTTTTGGGATCTGTTTTGGGCCTCATTTATCCTTGATTGAACAATCAAGTCTACTACTAATCCATCAAAGGCATAGTCGGCAAATGTAGCTAATCCTCCAATATTTATCTCAACTTCATCAGGATCAATTTTTTTTATATCCCCAAGTTCTCTCTGCAGGCTGTTTAGATTTTTCTGTACAGCAGCAATCTGCTCCCTTGCATCCCCTATCCTGGAGTGTTTGATAGCAGTTGTTATTAAACCGCCGCCAAGTATGTCCACTTTCCCCCAATTATCGGCGCTCTTAAGGGTTTCCATCAGTTGATTCAAAGAGGAGATAGCATTTTGCGCAGCATGTTCAGCCTCCATTAATTCTTTTTCTTCGGCTGCCAGCCTGCCCTTTTCTTCAGCAATATATAGCAGTTTCTGTGAGGTTTCCCCCGGCTGTCCTTTTAACACTTCTTCTTTCTCTCGCAGCAACTGTCCGTATTCACTTTCTATATCATAGAACGATTTCTTTCTTTGCCCCAATAGCGAATTTATTTCCTTTTCCAGTTCTTCAATAACTTTTTCAGAAGCTTCATATTTTAACTGTGCTGCCCAATACTCCTGGCGTTCTTTTTTTATTTTCTTGTCTTTAGTTCCTTTAATTTTAGCTATAATCTGAGTAATACTGAGCTTCTCCAGATTTTCTACATCATTTTTTTCTTTTGTTAGTTCTTTTGCCAGTTTTTTGCTATCCGTTTGAGCTGTTTTAAGTTGCCGTCTCGCAACCGCAAGTTTACTCTCCAGCTTTTGAGCAATCTCCATTTCATGCCGGGCTAAACGCAGGCGCTTTTCTAAATCTTTGCGCGAAACTAAATCTTCATCCATACTTTAGTCCCCATAACTTAAATTAAATGACAATATATTTGCTGAAAATCCCCCTTGAAACAAGTCACAGAACAAAATTTGAAGAAAGGGGGGATATCCTGTTAACTACATTATATACTATTGTCAATATTTGTCAATACATTTACATATTTTATACTTTATATTACCTCATATCCATTCACAGGCTGTCGCCAAAATTCTTTCTAAACTTTGCTGCCAGTTTGGTTTGCCAATCCGAATCTGTCACGAGTTTACCAAAGAAGAAACGTAAAATTTTCGGTTCATCCGTTTTAGCATTCTACTTGCATTTATAACAGGTTTGAATTTCCTATGCTCATACATTTGCGCTGTTCCACCCTATTTTTTATGAATATCTTCTGTTCCAGCTTCCAATGCAGTCTTGTAATACCAGCATTTAAAAATTGATAATCTCCATAGTTTTTTTCAGTTCTTCCATTTGAGCACTTACAACTGCCTTCCGTTCCACAAACATGTCATAGCGCTGTTGCAAGGTGTAATCTCTTTGGGAACACCAATCAATGAAATACTTGATGTCTTTAAGGGGCATTCCGGTAGATTTTAGACTCTGTGATAAATTGCATTCGGCAAAAGGGTAAAGGGTTTTTATTAGTTCTTGAAGGAGAATCTTTTCATTCGATTTGATCAGTTCATACATGTTTGGTTTATTAAGGTGGTATCGCAGGGATGTTTCACAAGCAACTTCCTGATACTGTGTTGAGACTGTATGAACAGAATTCCTGTTGATTGCCATACTCACGACAGTACGAAAAATGTCTTCACTTGTTAGAAAACAATTGATCTTTATAGTTACATGGTCGTTGAGAGGTCTTAATACGGTATCAATGCATTCTTTTGATTTTAATTCAATTTTAGGGCTATAGCCGGGATTATATGATGAATGAGACATATGGCGGCGTTTTCATCATATAATGATAACGGAGGAACTTGTTTTTGAGGGAATGAAAATTAGTGAAGTACTGATATTATCCATGAGTCTGTATAACAATCGATTCCGAATTTAAAACGAAAATTTCATTATATATGCAGGTGAAACTAACTTTTATCCCTAGCCTGAAACTGAATCAGACTGTAAGCTGAGATATATGAAAGTCGGACTCTCAAATTGAGACTGAGTGAGAAACCGATTCGTAATCCTGCAAAGCTACCTCCTCGACCGAAGCTTCCGAAGTCGCCAGGACTGAGTACTGAGCCTGCTAACCTGGGCCGGAATTTGGATTTTTAAATGGTGTTATTTATGTTTGGAAGAGCGAATAAAAAAGTATTCATTACTTTAGTAGTTATACTCCTCTTTTGTGGGGTGCTGGGTTGTACCGAATTCGGAAAATCAGCAGATGACTCTGACAACTCAAGTTCAATCGAACCGGAACATAACTATACAAATTCGATAGGCATGGAGTTCGTGAAGATTCCCTCAGGGGAATTCATGATGGGGCCTATCTGTCAGACAGTACTCGTCAGGACGCCTTCAGGTGAAATTATAACTGAAGAATATATCAATGAAGATTTGGCAAAGAAAGTTGAGATTAAAAAACCGTTCTATCTGGGTAAATTTGAAGTTACCCAGGGACAGTGGCGTGAAGTGATGGGCAGCAATCCTTCATATTTTGAAGGGGATGACCTTCCAGTCGAACGGGTATCCTGGGATGAGGTTCAGGAGTTTATCGAAAAACTCAATGAAATAGAAGGTATCGATAAATATCGTCTTCCATCTGAAGCTGAATGGGAGTATGCCTGCAAGGCCGGGACAACAACCAGATACTCTTTTGGGGATGATGAAGCAAAATTTGGGGATTATGCGTGGTATGGGCAAAATTCCGGTCTTAAAACTCATCCTGTAGGGCAAAAGAAACCAAATCCCCGGGGTCTTTATGACATGCATGGAAATGTCATGGAATGGGTTGAAAGTGACACGCATGGGAGTGTTATGGAATGGATTAATGAGGATATCCTGGAACGGGATAAAGACGGGGGGGTTGGAAGTAGTGTTTTCCGTGGAATTCGAGGAGGCGGCTTTCAAGACGGAGGTGGCCTTAATGTTTATAGAATTCAGAACTGTGGGTATGCTGGCGAAGGCTACTCCAATCTCCACCGCAACGATCTTGGGTTTCGAGTCCTGAGGGAAATTTAAGCATCTTCTACTTTATCTGCTTAAAGAAGCTAAAAGGTGAAAAATTTTTAATGAATCCGTTGCAGTAGAGCTTGTTTCAAAACTACCTCTTAATCCCTCCATGCCTATTTTTTGGAGTAGATAATTCAAGATCATCAAGCTAAATGGAATTATCTGCTTTAGGTCAAAAACATGAATAATCGGAATTTTGAAACCAGCTCGTAATAACGTTTATGCCATGATAGGAAGATAATTGCGCAGGGTTCTTATTTTAGAAGGTCCGGGACTTGAAGTTATCGAGCATTGAAAATGGCTTTCCTCCTTAACATCTCTTCATGCTTCCAGATTGAAAACCCACTACCAAATTTTGAGTAAATAGTATAACTTATATATACATCGAAACTTATTAACCTGAAAACCCTGCGTAAACAATTTAAATAGGGCTCTCCTTAGAGCTTGTTTATTTGTGCGTTATGTTTTATCAGGTTTCATTTTCTTGGATTCGTTCTTAATTTGAAGGAATCGTAAAATCATAATTAAAATTTCAGAATTAACATTTATTGAATCTTAATGGTGAGGACAACTTGGTTTCGGAGACATTAAAAAAGCAAATTGACCGGTTCCTGCTGGCTTTTGGTTTTTCCCTCATGTTCGGGATAATGATCCTTGGACAGGAATTCAGGCAGGCTGTGGGCGAAGCAGTAGGGGTGTTAATGGACCCCGTACTTGCTCTGGTCGGACAGGAAAATTTCCATCTGATCCTTTTAGTAATGGCGGCTATTACTGCCCTCTATGCATCTCTTATCCAGAAATACACTATCGACTGGGAACTCATGCGAAATACCCAGGAACGCATGAAGGTTTTTCAGAAGGAGTTTAGGGAGGCACAGCTTTCCCAGAACACCTATATGCTGAAAAAACTAGAAGACCAACGCAAGGAGATGATGGAAGACCAGATGAAGATGTCCAAGCAGCAGTTCAAGCCCATGGCTTACATAAGTATTATCTCCCTGCCTCTCTTCATGTGGGCTTACTATTTCATAAGTGGACACGGGAATGCCACCATGGTCTTTCCCTTCTGGGGTGAGCAACTGCTTACTTCCAAGGCTTTCGGTCCCTTCCAGCACTGGATCTACTGGTACTTTATCTCCTCTATCGGGGTCAGCCAGCTAATCAGGAAGGCGCTGAACATCGGTGGGGTCTAATGCAAATCACAGTGAGTGGGCTTCCCGGAAGCGGGACAACAACCCTCTCAAGGCTCCTGGCTGGGTACTATGAGCTCGAGCTGATTTCTTCCGGAGAGATCTTCAGGAGAATGGCAAAGGAGAGGGGAATGAGCCTTTCAGAGTTCGGAGCCATGGCAGAAAAAGACCCTTCCATAGACCTGGACATCGATAAAAACCAGAAATCCATCATCCACACTCAGGACAATCTCATTCTCGAAAGCCGGCTTGCAGGTCATATGGCTGAAGGAGTGCCAAATGTGCTTAAAATCTGGATAAAGGCACCCCTGCTGACAAGGGTTAAGCGTATCCAGAGGCGTGAGAAATCAGTTTCCTTTGACGAGGAATTGGCAAAAACGGTTGAAAGGGAAAAGTCCGAAGCCCTTCGCTATAAGAACTATTACGGGATTGACATCACAGACCTGTCAATCTACGACATCGTTATCGATTCTGAAAAATGGAACCAGTACCAGACTCTTGATATCCTCAGGGTCGCTATTGACGCTCTTGTCGGGCCGGAGTGATTTTTCCCGGCCCGATTATTTCCGGGAGATTTTTCGGGACATTTTCCCGGACAGGTTTTTAAGCAGGAGCAGGGTTTTATCTGCGAACCCTGATATTATGGATATCCGTACTGAGAATCCAAACTGAAAATCTCAATTGAAAATTTCAGCTGGATGCCCATGCTGAGAATCTTAGCTGAGAATCTCAACTGGGAACCTTAACTGATATCCATACTGAAAATCTCAATTGGATCTCTCAGCCGGATATCCATACTGGAAATTTATGTGTCTGCTGGATATCTGCTCACAATATATGTGCCGAACCATAACCAGAACCCAGGAGTTTTGAAAAACCATGTCATCCGCCGGCAAACTGCCATCAGAAGTTGAAAGAACCCTTGTCCGGAAGTCCGGCGCCTGGACAAATCCGGCCTACGGCTGTGCTCCGGAGAAGCGCCCTATTCTTGAATATATCGAAAAAGGAGTGGTGAATATCGATAAGCCCAGCGGGCCCACAAGCCACGAGGTTGCAGCCTGGGTAAAAGCCATCCTTGGCGTTAATACTGCAGGGCATGCAGGTTCTCTTGACCCTAAGGTTACGGGGCTTTTGCCCACCCTGCTCGGGAAAGCCACAAAAGCCGTACCTGCCCTGCGCCTTTCAGGAAAAGAGTATGTATGCCACCTGAAACTTCACAGAGCCATGCCTCCAAAGCTGGTCCGCCAGGTCTGCGATGAATTTACAGGGCCTATTTACCAGATGCCACCTATCAAATCCGCTGTTAAACGGGTCATAAGGGTAAGGACAATCTATTATATCGAGGTGCTTGAAATCGAGAGCACGTCCGTGCTCTTCCGCGTTGGGTGTGAGGCAGGGACCTATATCAGGAAACTCTGCCATGACATCGGGCTTGCTCTGGGCTGCGGCGGACATATGCAGGCCCTCCGCAGGACCAAAGCAGGCCCATTTACGGAAAAAACCCTTGTCACCCTCCATGAGCTGAAAGATGCCTATGTGTTCTGGAAGGAGGACGGGGATGAGTCCGAACTGAGGAGGGTTATCCGGCCAATGGAATCTGCCGTATCACACCTACCCAAAATTATCCTGCGGGACAGTGCGGTGGATGCGGTCTGTTCAGGTGCTTCCCTGGCAGTCCCGGGCATTACGAGCCTGGACTCCAGTCTGGCTAAAGGGGAACTTGCAGCGCTCTTCACCTTAAAAGGGGAACTTGTAGCACTTGCAAAGGCGGAAATGAACACCGAAGAGATCCTCAAAGCATCTGCCGGGATTGCAGCTTCTCCTATCCGCGTGCTTATGGAAGCAGGAACTTACCCGAAGGGCTGGACTAAAAAAGAGGAGAGTGTCCGGCTCTGACCTTTAAAATTCCTTCTTCCTGCTTTTTAATTTCTTTCTTCCTTATCCATTCTTAGAATAAGATTTATATACCACTATTCCGTTATGGTATAAGCTGTGCCATAAGCTCTGTGCCGAGGTAGTCTAGCGGTAGGGCGCAAGCCTGGAAAGCTTGTGGGGCTTAGCCCCTCGGGAGTTCAAATCTCCCCCTCGGCGTCATGTTTTCAAGTCTTCTCTAAATTACGTTTACAATCCTTTTCTAAATTATGTTTAAGTTTTTTTCTAAATTATGTTTACATCTGTAGCTATTGATAGCCAGGAAGGAATAAGAGAAGAAGTTTTAATTTTCATACTTCAGACTAACCAATAAATTAAATTTTGGCCTGTTTACATGAAATCGATACAATTTTTCATCCCGTAACCTATCAAAATATTTATTAACTTTTGTGGAAATGGAAGCAATTTGTCACGTTTCCTCACTTAACCGGAAACGCATGAAATTGAATTAATTCTTGCTCTTGAGACTGGTAAATCTACATTTTCCTGGTACTGGTTGCAAATTTGCAACAGATCAGGCTCTCAATAAAAAGAAATAGGATGTGAATAATGAAAAAGTGAATAAAAATCTGTTAAGCATGGAGTAGACGGGATTATAAAGGAATTGGGATCGAAAAAAGAAGTTAATCTGACAATGTTAAGGCAAGGACCCCGTTGAAAAATGATCGATTGATTTCAGGCGGGAACGAAAGAAATAAACGGAAACAAGCAGAGAAGGAATATTGAAAATGAAACTGATCCTGAACGATATCGTGAAAAGCTTTGACAAAAAAGAGGTTTTGCGGGGTGCAAGCTTTGCCTTTGAAAAGGGGGAAATTTACGGCCTCCTCGGAAGAAACGGCTCAGGCAAAACTACGCTGTTTAATTGCATCAATGAAGATTTGAGGATTGACGGCGGCTCAATTCTCCTTGAAGAAAACGGAGTGAAGAGAGAGGTTTGTCCGGACGATATCGGATATGTTCTGTCGACGCCGGTTGTTCCGGAGTTTTTAACAGGTAGGGAATTTTTAAAGTTCTTTCTTGACATCAACGTGAAAAATATTCCGGACATTAAGCCCATTGATGAATATTTCGATTTTATAATGATTGGAAGCGAGGATCGCGACAGGCTTTTGAAAGATTATTCCCATGGCATGAAGAACAAGATGCAAATGCTTGTAAACTTCATCGCAAATCCCGGAATTCTGCTTTTAGACGAGCCACTGACCTCATTTGATGTTGTGGTCGCCGACGAAATGAAGACACTGCTACGCCAAATCAAAAAAGACCACATTATTATTTTTTCCACTCACATCATGGAGCTTGCGCTGGATTTATGCGACGAGATCGTGATCCTGAGCGGGGGGGTTCTGGAAAAAATGGAAAAGGATGGCCTCAGTAACGAGGTCTTTAAGGATAGGATTATTCAGGCCCTCAGAAGGGATGAAAGTGATTGAAACTTTTCTTACGTCCTTCAGGCTGAAAAACACATATAGAGCCAATGGCATCATCTATTCGCTCAAATCCATCCCTGTAATCAACGGACTGCTACCGGTCTCGCTTTATGGAAGCCTGGGGCTGAAAAGATTTGCCAATTTTGTCAGCATCCTGTGGGAGCTTGTCTCGATGTTTTTGGGCAAGCTGTTTTATATGTTTATTCTGGTCTTCCTTCTAAAAGACTCTATGAAAAGCAGTTCTGCAAACAGCTTCATGCACATGTTTTTCTTTCTGACCATAGCAGGTGGTTTTCTTAACACGCAGATATTTCGCCCCACCAGAGACAAGTATTATGCCATTTTTCTCATGCGAATGAGCGCGCGGGAGTATACGCTTTCGAATTACTTCTATTTCCTTTTGAAAACTGTTGTCGGATTTTTGCCTGCCACGCTGCTTTTAGGACTGCTTTCCGGGGTAGATCTTGCTATCTGCCTTTTGATGCCGCTTTTTGTTGTTTCCGTAAAACTTATTTTTACTGCCCTCGCGCTTCATAGTTATGTCAGGACCGGCCATGCAAAAAATGAAAATCAGCTCAATCCGGTTTCTCTGGTTGGCATTGCTGTATCATCGACTGCGGCATATCTCCCGCCGTTTCTCGGCTATGCCATGAACGGAGCTGTTTTCCTCGCTCTGTTTGTCATTTCCGTTGTTATGGCGTTGTTTTCCTTTTTTTATGTGCTCAAATTCCCCGAATACCGAAGGATTTGCAAGGAACTTCTCACAGCGGATAGTTTTGCTATGAACAGAAAAGATATGGTTGCACGGGCTACTCAAAAATCTTTGCAAAAGAAAATAGACCTTAAGGCAACAAGTAGCAAAAGCGGCTATCGGTATTTCAACGACCTTTTTGTTAAGCGGCACAGCAGTCTGCTGACCAAATCGGCCAAACAAATCACCTTGATTTCCCTTGTAGTGCTTGCGTTTTCCATCATGGCCTGCTTTCTTCTTCAGGAGGCAAAGCCGATAATAAACGGGATGATGCTGACCTTTTTGCCTTACTTTCTGTTCGTCATGTATTTTGTTAATCGCGGAAAGGTTATCACCCAGGCCATGTTCATGAACTGTGACCACAGTATGCTTGCCTACAGGTTTTACAGGCAACCGCGTGCAATTCTGCTCCTCTTTACGGAACGGCTGAAATCCATTCTATTGATTAACTTGATGCCAGCTTCGGTAATTGCACTCGGGCTACCGTTTCTGTTATGGTTTACAGGCGGAACGGATAATGCGCTCAATTATGTGCTGCTGTTTGTTTCCATTATCGCCATGTCGGTATTTTTTTCGGTGCACAATATGGTGCTCTATTATCTTTTGCAGCCTTACAATATCAATCTTGAAATGAAAAGCGGCACTTTTGCCATTGCCAATTCATTTACTTATATCGTCTGTTATCTTGCTATCGGCAAGGAAGTTCCAACTCTAATTTTCGGCACGTTGGTTTCCGTATTTTGCATTGTATATATCGCCGTCGCCTTGCTTCTTGCATACAGGCTTGCACCAAAGACATTTAAGTTGCGGTAATAGCGGCTTTATGTCGAATTAAAAAAGAGGGTAGATGTTGAACCGCCCTTTTCTGCAGTAGCAAGTCAAATAAGTTTATACCTGATCCGGACCCAGGTTACTTTTAATCCTCAGAAAAAACACCGTTCAAGAAAATAAATTATTCGTAGGCATGCATATGCAGAAAGGTCATGACAATTTTAGCTTAATTTTAATTATGCATCCTTTCTTCACGTCTTTTAATTATTCAGTAACTCTTCCGCTATCAGCTTTCAGTTCCTCCGAACATCCGCTTTCAGTGGGGGGTGAGCGCAGATATCCTTATATACTGGCAGCTTCATGTAAAGGAACTCATCAGTATGTGCTGTAAAGAAGCTCCTTTTGAGAGCTGCTCCTGAGTTTTCCGCATATTCTTTGAGGGTATTCGACAGGGGCTACAGGATGCTGTATGCACTCCAATGGAGGAAGTATATGGTAGAAGAAAATAACAACGAAGAACTAAGGCATCTTGTTCGGATTATGAATACCGACCTGCAGGGGGCAAAGCCCGTACAGTATGCTCTTACAGGCCTTCCCGGAATCGGGAGACGTACCGCAAAACTCATTGCAAAGGGCGCAGGCGTTGACCCGTCTGCTACACTTGGATACCTTCCGGAAGAGGAAGTAGCCAAACTCGACGCTACAATCGGAAAATTTGAAGACATTGTCCCTACCTGGATGCTTAACAGGCAGAAAGACCTTACTACCGGCCAGGACAAGCACCTGCTCGGAACGGATATCTTACTGACTTTCAGGGAAGACATTAACAACCTGAAGAAGGTCCGTGCCTACAGAGGGCTCAGGCACGAGAGAGGCCTCAAGGTCAGAGGACAGAGGACAAAATCCACAGGCCGCCGCGGATCAACTGTCGGTGTGAGCAGGAAGAAGTAATTTTTCGGTTAAGGTGATTTTAAATGGCATATCCAGGTAAGAAAAGTAAAAGTTATGAGACTCCCAAGCACCCCTGGCAGGAAGCCAGGATGGCTACTGAAGTCCAGCTCGTAAAGGCATACGGCCTCAGGAACAAGAAGGAAGTCTGGAAAGCAGCCAGTATGCTAAGGATGTACAGGTCCGAAGCCAGGAAACTTCTTGCACACGTCGCTGGCGGGCAGGAAGGGGGGCTCGAGGGCCACTACAGGACCCAGTCCGAAGAAATTCTTTCCAAGCTCATCCGCTACGGCATTATAAAATCTGATGCCAACATTGACGATATTCTCTCTTTGAAGACTGAAAATATCCTTGAAAGAAGACTCCAGACCCAGGTTCTCCGCCTCGGGCTTGCCAGAACCGTTATCCAGGCACGCCAGTTCATTACTCACGGCCACATTGCAATTAACGGAAGAAAAGCTACGATTCCGGGAATGCTGGTCTCAAAAGAGGACGAGATGCACATCGGGTACTATGGAAACTCCCCTCTAATGAGTGAATCCCACCCTGAAAGACCTGTCCAGGTCGCATCCTTCCTTGCAGACAGCGCAACAACCCTCAAAGCTGTTGCCGAGGCAAAGCAGGCAAGAGAAAAGCCCGCTGAGAGAGGCGGCGGAAGGAAGAAGAGAGGAGGGAGGAGATAAACATGGCAGATATGAAATGGGCTGTAGCTCACATCAAATCCTCATTTAACAACACAATTATCACAGTTACTGATATCACCGGGGCTGAAACCATTGCAAAGTCCTCCGGTGGTATGGTTGTAAAGGCTGCAAGGGACGAAAGTTCTCCATACACCGCCATGCAGATGGCAGGCCAGCTTGCTGACCAGCTCAGGGACAAGGGTATCAACGGCATCCACATCCGGGTAAGAGCTCCCGGAGGAAACAAGCAGAGAAGCCCCGGACCCGGTGCACAGGCTGCAATCAGGGCTTTTGCAAGAGCGGGAATCCGCATTGGCAGGATTGAGGACGTCACTCCTGTCCCGCACGACGGCACCCGTCCGAAAGGCGGAAGGCGTGTATAAAGCGAATTATTCAGAGAATTCTTTAAAATTCTCTTTTTTTAAGGTATTCAAAATTAAGGGGAATTAAGGTATATGACGATGGAAGTAGACATTCTGGAGTTATCGGACAGATCTGCAAAGTTTGTGCTGTCCAAGGTAAGCACGGCTTTTGCTAACGGCATCCGGCGTGCCATGGTCGCCGATGTACCCACTCTTGCAATCGAGTATGTAAACCTTTACGACAACACCTCCGTACTCTATGATGAACAGCTGGCTCTCCGTCTCTCCTTAATCCCGCTTGTAACGGATATAGAGACGTATGTGCCTCAGGCCGAGTGCGAAGTCTGCGGAGGAGAAGGCTGTCCTGCCTGCGAGGTCTCCCTGACCCTCAGTGCAGAAGGCCCCGGAACCGTTTATTCTCGGGACCTTATTCCCTCTGACCCCAAGATCCAGCCAGCAGACCCGAATGTTCCGATTGTTGAGCTGAAAAAGGGACAGAAGCTTGTGCTCGAGGCTATTGCCCACATGGGCTACGGCAAAGACAGCGTCAAGTGGCAGGCAGGCGTTGCATGCGGTTACAAAAACATGCCTATAATCATCATTGAAAACTGCGATGCCTGCGGGCACTGTGCAGCAGAATGTCCCAAGGGCATTATCAGTGTTGAAGAGGCCGGAGCAAAAATTGCCGAGGATGACATCATAAAGTGTTCCATCTGCAGGCTCTGTGAGCAGGTATGCGACATTAACGCGATCAAGGTGGACTTCTACGAAAACGCTTTTGTTTTTACCATGGAGTCCGATGGTTCATATTCAGCCAAAGATCTTGTCCTCAACGCCGCAAATGTGGTTAAGGGCAAAGCCGAAGAGTTGCTGGCAATTCTGGACCAGCTCTGAGCTTTCTGCTCAGATGCAGGCCCAAATCTAATTTTTTCAGGTCTTCTTATTTTGAGAACTCCTGAAGGACTGCTTTTTCTCTGGAGATTCATTTTGTTTCTCTTCTTTTCCTTCAGGTACAAGTTAAAAATGTGGATAATTAACTTATTTCTGATAAGTAAGAAATAATAAGAAAATATGAGCCCTACTACAAAAGCTAATATATAAAGTGGTAAAGTGGCTGTAAAAAAATTGCTAAATTATTTGTTGCCGGAAATATGTATCTATTAAACTTGAAATAAACCGGTTTATCTGGTTTGTAACTTCAAGGGGATTAAAAGGTACATTTGCCTTTACTTTGTTTCTGGATGGACAAGCATTATTCTGTGAGCTTTTTCCGGATACTCACAATGCTGATTGACCTGTTTATCAAAATAAACCCACGGGTAATCAAGTATATATTCAGGCAGGCGATTCGGAGGGAAGATTAAATCTGTTTTGTATTCCTGGATAGGTATTGAAATTCTTCAAAGCCTTACGGAAAATCTTATTATATTCTTCGCCTACATTTTTCCAGGTCATTTTTCTGCCAAAATTATATGCATTTTTGCGCATATTATTACACTCTTCTGGATTTTCAATCAAGTACAGGAGGGATTTTTTAAAGCCATCCGTATCTCCGAAATCTACAAGTAGCCCTCGATTTTCGGAAAGCATTTCCCAGGCGTACCAGTAAGGAGTTGATACTATTGCTTTTCCCATACCTATGGCATAGGTCAGAGCCCCGCTTACTATCTGTTCTCTGGAAAGATAGGGAGATGCGTAAATATCACCGGCAAGTATATAGTTGCAGAGCTCTTCTTTTTCGACAAATTTGGCATGGAACATTACATTGTTCTCAAGCCCGAGTTCCAAAACTTTATTCTCAAGATACTGCCTGTATGCTTCTCCGTGGATCTTTTTAATCATGGGATGCGTGGCACCCAGTACAAGATAAACAAGGTCAGGATATTTATCTACAATATCAGGAAGAGCATCGAGAATGTTTTCGACACCTTTATTCTGATTCAGCAGCCCGAAAGTAAGGATAACCGGAAAACCTTTGAGGTTCAGTATCTTTTTATACTTCTCGCAGTTGTTAAACGGATATTCGGGCATTCCATGAAATATGATTTCTATTTTGTCTTCGAGCACTTTGTATACATTTTTTAGAACCTCGACTGCAGTATGGCTCATTACAACCAGTTTTTCGGAATACTCTATGAGTTTTTCAGTAGATGCCCGATATTCGGGTTTCGGGTCACGAATCACGGTATGCATTGTAGTTACTACAGGCTTGTTTATCCCTGATAAAGTCGCGAAGATGTAATCACCTGCATCTCCATAAAAAATACCGAATTCATGTTGAAGACATACGATATCGGCATCGGACTGATTTATATAATCCGCAGCCAGGTAATAATCCTCAAGTTTGTCTCTCTCAATTTGAAAAACGACTTCTTCCGGATAATTATAAGTTTCAGAAGGATCGTTCAAAGCAATAACTTCACAAATAACGTTGTTATATTCCCCGGAAACCGAATTCAAAAGATCATAAGTGAATGTAGCAATCCCACATTCCTTCGGAACATAAGTTCCTATAAACAAAGACTTTCAGTTGCTTATTCAATTAATGCCCCCAAACTTACGATAATATAATTTTCATTCCCCACTTCTGTCATAAAATATAACTTATCATATTATATTTATTCATCGATACTATTATAGTTAGTATTTATTATCGGTTTATGCCGTCATGTTTTTCCCCTTACATTCAGAAATGAATATCTGTGAATGGCTTCAAATTGTTTCACGCCAGGTTATTTTTTGCTTGAAAACAATTTTTTAGATAATTAATCTAAAATATAATGTCTAATATTCTATCGCGAGCCACAGCTTAAGGACCTGCTACGAAATAACCCGGTAATAAATAATTATTTTGAGTTTAAATTGTGGGCTTGCCTGCGAAAATGATGGAACACAGTCTAAAAGGTAAACGTCTAAAAAAGCTGGCATTATTTTGAGGTGGATCCTGACACAAATCGGACACAAATCGGATACAACAAAACTTTCTGGAAGCTGCTGGGCCTTCTTCCGATTGATATGTTTAGAGAAGTATATTATTTCGAAGAGATAGATATTGGGATACAGTGAACGGACTCAGCGCTTCAGGGTATCCTCTTTTGATAAACTGTACTTGAAATGACACGATTTTATTTTCCAATCACTTTTTCATATACTTCAAAAGTTTTTTCAGCTATTGTTTTCCAGTTATATTTCTTTATGAGAAGATCATGCCCTTTTTCCCCCATTCTGTTATGGCCAAGTCCTTCAATAACATAATTAAGGCCCCATGCAATGGAAGAAGGTTCTTTATGGGCAACAACACCTGTTCTGAAGTTTTCCACAAGGGCAACTGCATCGCTTGCAACTACCGGTTTCTCTGCATCCCAGGCTTCAAGCACAACAATTCCGAAGGGCTCGTTCCGGCTGGGCACGCAGACAAGGTCACAGGCATTAAACCAGTCGATTACGGTATTATCCGGGGCATACCCGAGGAAATTACAGGAATGACCTATGCCAAGCTTTTGAGCCTGATATTCACAGTGAGCACGCATTTCTCCTTCTCCGATAAGTACAAACTGTGCATTCCTTTTTTTGAGGAACTTTGCCGCAGCTTCGACCAGCAGATCCGGCCCTTTCTGATACGCCATCCTTCCGGTGAAAAGCACAACCGGACGGTAAGGATGGATGCCATAGTGCCTTTTTATATTTCCTGCATCGATTTCTCTTTTTACCCTGCCCACATTTATGCCGTTAGGGACTTCCCAGAGCTTGTAATCCGGAATTTTGTAAATGTGCCGAATTTCTTCTTTCAATATTTTCGAGGTCGTGATCACATCGGAGGCTTCATATCCCCCTAGCCACTCCCTGTGCGATATCTCCTTTGCCTCCCACCATTCTCCGTGACGATTTCCGTTGCGCCCCCATTCTGTGCTGTGAAAGGTTAACACAAAAGGCAGCCCGAAACTGGCTTTAATCCTGCAGAGAACATTTACCGGATGCCAGTCGTGCCCGTGCAGGACGTCAAACTCCCCCGCCATTTCTCTCACATCCAGGAATCGGCAGTACATACTGTCGCACATCCTGTTCATCTGCTCCACTATCCCCCCATTTTGATCACAGGCAACTCTGTGATAGTGGACACCATTGATTATTTCGTCGTTATTTTCACGGTTTCGCGTAAAGAGATGAACCTCATGTCCCTCTGCTGCAAGAGCTTCAGAGAGTTCAGACACATGAGGCGAAATTCCTCCTATACGTATCGAATACAAACTTTCCCAGGAAAACATTCCTATCCGAATCTTTTTCATAGACCCACTGACTCCTTTTTGTTAATATTAGAATTAGGAAACTGAGTAATGGAGAGTAACAGGCCTTCCTTACCTGTTACATGCCATTATATATCTAAAACTTTAAGACATCTTCTGGACTGGTCAAAATTTACCATTATTTTCAGCATCAAGTGGCTGGGTGGTCTCTGGCTAATCAACCGGTATTATTCCAGAGCAACCTTAATTGCATCTTCCGATCGGATTAGCCCTATAATAAAGAAAAGTATGCATCCTTTAACTCAGTAATTTTTGTAATGATTCTTTTACCAGCTGGAAGTTACCACACTTTTTTCCGAGCTTCTTAAACCTGTTATTCTTGTTAAGGTCTATGCTTCAGAATAATAAGGCACTGAAAATTTTGACTCAACGGAATCCCTGTGAAAGATATTGTATGTGCAGAAAGGAATTATTCTGCCGTCCGGCTTGCATAATGTACCCCACATTTTTTGATCCTTTCGAGATCTATGTTGTACAGGTCCTGAAAGTGCATTGTTCCGATAAATAGAGCGTTTCTGTGAAAGCGTGATGTCGTCTCCATGTCACCTTTTTTAAGGAGGTCGAGGACCATTCTGGTGGTATTTGCCGATTTTGGTCCCTTTTTTTCGTCGATGAATTTGGGTACTTGCCTGGTAACCTTTGCAAGGCTTAGAACCCTGCTCACTCTTCCATTTATCTCAGGGGTTATTTCCTTCCGGAGTTCAATAAAACTCTCAGCATCAAAAAAATTTGTAATGGGGATAAAATGCCTTTCTTCAAAGAAAACGTAGGTTCCGGCTCCGCAGTGAGGGTGGGCTGTCAACTCAGGAATCGGGATATTTCCCATAGCTGATAGGAAACGGCTTATAGGAACCACAAAAGATACCGGGTACCAGGCATTGCAGGGAATCTCCCCGACGGTCTGTTCTTCCACGAGTTTCATGACATCGGGTATGGTAATCCTCTTCTTTTCTCTCCGGGATTGGTCGATTCTTCCTGTAAATGCAACTGGCTGGAAGTTTACTCCTTTTACGATATCAAGGTTTTCGGCGGCAAAACGGATAATCCCCCCTAGCTGGAAATCGTTTACACTTTTTGCAAGGGTTGGCACAAGTACGATACTTTCAGGCCCAAAATTCCTGCAGTTCTCAATGGCTTATGATTGTTTCTGACTAAAATTCCCCAAGTTCTTTGTGCTATATTCCACTGATTAAACGCAGGATATTTGTTCATTTTTTTTGAGTTGACCAATAATTCACGGACATAACCTGTATATGAATACATTTTAGTATGTTTTTTTGGGATCTTCCTTAAATTCTTGTCAGCATCCTTCACGACTCGAAACGTTTATATATTATCCATGATATTGTGAGGGAGTGCAAGGCGCAAGGCGCGCCGGAATTTAACAGAAAGAACACGATGCGAGGGTTGCCCAGCCAGGTCAAAGGCGCTAGGTTGAGGGCCTAGTTTCGTAGGAATTCGTGGGTTCGAATCCCATCCCTCGCACCAGATTTCTTAATTGTGTTAAATCTAAATCCAATATGTTTTTCCAGAAAAATTTTATAAAAGGTAATTAAAGCTCATTCAATTGCTTACTCGAAATGCGAGGGTTGCCCAGCCAGGTCAAAGGCGCTAGGTTGAGGGCCTAGTTTCGTAGGAATTCGTGGGTTCGAATCCCATCCCTCGCATCCAAATCTTTTCTTTTTGGGTTAACTATTTTGATTAATTCTTTTGTCCTTCCCGAATTGCGCCTCGGCAGAGTTGCGCCACCCGAATTGCGATTCGGGAGTCCGCTGTCTGTTTCGCTTCGCTCAAGCAGACTAATTTGCAGGTTAAAATCGGGAACTTCGCTCAGGAGGGTGACCCGTAAAATCTGATTAACTATGTCGTGTCGTTTTTTGGTTAAGAAGAGTACTCACTCAACCTCTGTGATATTTCTCCAGTGTATTGTTCCTCATAATTGCAATGTCGTTTTTCAGGTCACTTTTACCTGGTTGAGGGTTAGCTCAGGCCCATTCAGCGCAAGGAGAGAAAAATTGCAAGGCTTTCTTCTTCCGTGGCTCTGGAATAGATCTCCCAGTTTATGAGGGATCGCTGTCGGCTTCAACTCCATGTAATTCTCTTAAATGTTTTAAGATAATCCGGAAAACTTCACACCCGGAAGCTTTAATCCTCAGTTCCATTCGAACAGAAGGTTTAACTGCAACATGAAATAAAGAACTGTTTATGAGTGATAGAGAAAAAAACGTGGGGTTTGCCGCATCTTTGAACATACTCTTCACAATTATAGAATTAATTGGAGGGCTCTTAACAAACAGCCTGGCGCTGCTGGCTGATGCGATGCATGATTTTGCTGACAGTTCTGCATTAATAGTAGCGTGGTTCGCAGAGAAGAAAGCAAAAAAACCCGCAACGAGTAAAATGACTTTCGGGTATCGGAGATTATCTCTTTTATCTGCAGCGTTTGCTACCATTGTACTTATAGCCGGGTCTCTGTTTATACTGTCCCAGGCAATTCCACGGCTGTTCAATCCGGAACCCGTAAACGCCGAAGGAATGTTTTTAATTGCAATCATCGGAGTCACCATAAATGGACTGGGATATTTCAGATTGAAGAAAGGAATTAGCCAGAACGAGAAAATATTATCATGGCATCTTCTGGAAGATATTCTGGGATGGGTAGTCCTGCTCATCGGGTCGGTAATCATAGGCTTCTGGAATCAACCTATCATTGATCCTATAATGACGATAGGATTCACTATTTTTGTATTATGGGGGGTTTTTAAAAATGCAAAGGGAACATTTAACCTTCTTCTGGAAGGCTTCCCGGAGTATATCGATATTGATGAGGTTAAGGAATCCGTCTTATCGGTCGAAGGAGTGAAAGCAGTTCACGATATCCATATATGGTCTCTGGAAGGAGAAACGGATATTTTAACAGCTCATATTGTTGTGGAAGACAAATACCTGGCAAGACCGGATAAAATGAGGCAATCTATCAAAAGTAAATTAGAGAAACACCAAATAGAACATTCTACGCTTGAACTGGAAAGCGAAGGATTCTGTTCCGGAACAGAATGTATTTTTGAATTGAAAAAATAATGTACGGAGAAAGGCGATAAAAGCAAACCTTCCATTTTATGTAACTAAATACCCTATGCCATACCTTGAACCAGTTTGAAGGCTTTTTGTCTTCCTTTCCCGTAGTTCTTCTTTTGAGAGTCCAGCCATCGAGAGTTCATTTCGAGAATTCATCCTTCAAGAGCTTATCCTTCAAGACTTAGTTTTTATTTCAAATCCTGGAAATCATAGGCTTTAAGGAAGGAATAGTTCCATTCCTTTTTTCCGTTTATCTGTTTATTCGTACCTCAATGAGTCTACCGGCTTCAACTTCAAGGCTCTGTATGCAGGTAAGCAGGTACTACACCTGAAATCATTCCCATCAGAATTGCCAGGAAGAGTCCTTCAATCATCAGGTAAGGACTTATACTCCTCCCTCCTCCGTCATATCGCTTCCCATCATTGCCCGGAGACCGGCTGAAACGATCTGTTCCGGCATAACTCCAAGGATGCCGCCGACAGGACACGCCCTTCCGGAGTTAAAAAGGGAAATCATGGAGCTATCCCTGTTTTTAGCTCCAATGGTTTTCATGATCCCTATATTTTATGAGCTGTCAGATGTGTAACGTTTTATCTGTCGCTTCCAGCTCCGGGATGACTTTTGAAGAAATTTTTCTTTCTTTGAAAATCCTGTATATCCTAAAAAGCATAAATCCGGAAAGCGTAAATGCCAGAAGGTCCGAGACCGGAAAGGCTGCCCAGACCCCGTTCAGAGCATAGAAACGGGGAAGAAGGACAACGGCAGGAATCAGGAAGAGAAGCTGTCGACTAACAGAAAGAATGAATGCCGGTCTGGCTTTCCCGAGTGCCTGGAACAGGATGGTTGTAACCACATTCAAACCTATCAAAGGTGTTCCCAGGAACATAATCCTTGCAGCAATTTTCCCAAGCTCCAGATATTCCGGATCTGCACTGAAAATAACGAGAAGTTTTTCCGCAAAGAGGTAAACGATAAGCAAGCCAAGAAGCCCAAAGGTCGTTGCCGCTACTAAAGATAATTTTACGGCTTCGACTATTCTTCCGTATTTCTTTGCTCCGTAGTTAAACCCGACAATCGGTTGCAGGCCAAAGGCCATACCAAGGAGGGGCAGGAAGATGAAGGAATTAATTTTCATTGTTATGCCAAAAACGGCAATTGCAACATCCCCTCCGTAATCTGCAAGCGCGTTGTACACGAAAATCATCATTAAACTGCTCGCACTTTCCATCACAAAGGACCCGGTACCGATAGCTCCGATTTCCTTAATGATTTCCGGCTCCGGTTTCAAGGTTTCTGATCTGAAATGAACAGACCCCTTTCCTTTAAGGTAGTATAGCAGGAGAAAGACTGAAGCTACGGCCTGGGACAGTACGGTTGCAATTGCAGCACCCTCAACCCCCATCCCGAAACCAAACATGAAGACCGGGTCAAGGAAAATATTGAGACCGCCTCCTATAAGCATAGCATTCATTGCAAGGCGGGAGTTTCCTTCAGACCTGACAATATTCTGAACAGCCACTCCAAAGACAAAGAAAATCCCTCCTATAATTATGATTTTAAGATAATCTCTGGCATATGGCAGGACTCCGGGGGTTGCCCCGAAAACCTCCAAAATCGGTTCGAGATAGAGAAGGCAGGGTATGGCTATTAGTGCGCTTAAGATCAGACTCAGGGAAAAAACATTCCCAAGAACTCTTTCAGCTTTTTTAAATTCTCGCGCTCCAAGGGCACGTGAGATTATTGAGGAGCCCCCTGTCCCGAGAACTATCCCAAAAGCCATGATTATCATCTGGACCGGAAAAGCTATTGAAAGACCGCCTATAGCCTGAACACTCTCTGTTCCGTAGGCTATTCCCACGAAAAAGGTGTCTACAACGTTATAGATAGCCTGTACCAGCATTCCGATGATCACGGGAGTTGAAAGTTTGAACAGGAGTTTTCCTGTACTCTCTTTCCCCAAAAACTCGCTTTTTTCTTCCATGTTTTTTCTTCTCTGTCGTAAGATGCTGTTGTTTTTACTGAATGTCATTTAGCTTTTCAGATGGAGGTTCGAACCCGGGCTCGAAGAATTTTAATGCAGCTTTACGGGTCAGCAGCCTGAAAATTTCTTTTTCTTCCGGTGTAAAATCCGAAAAAAGGATATCAATAAAAGAAACCAGTTTTTCAAAAATTATATCTCTCATTTCCTTCCCTTTTTCAGTCAGGTAAACTTTGTAAGCCCGAAGGTCATTTTCGTCCCTCTGCCTGTACACATAACCCTCTTTTTCCAGGTTCTGGATTGCCCTTGTGCTTGTTGCTTTGCTTACTTTCAACATTCTTGCAAGGTTTTCCTGAGAGATGCCGTCTTTATGGTACAAAACTAAAAGAAAATCATGTTGCCCGCTTCCAATCCCGTAAGCTTCGAGTTCTTTTGTCATATATTCCATGTGACTCCGGTAGATGTGGACAACCGGGCCGAATATTTCTCTTGGGTCATGCATAGTTTTACCTTTCGTCGTTTATGAAACTGGAAAGTTTTTTGAAATAAAGGTTATTTGATAAATAGTTTCATGTGAAACCAATATGATGCTTAATCGCATTATATGGTATATATTAGTTTCGTATGAAACTAATATGTGGGTGATTATCATCAGTTTTTCCTGTGGAAATGTAATTTATGGGATTTATTTACTCCAAATCAAATGCTTGAGGCTTGTTAATCATTATTCTACATTAATTTATTCTGTTAATTTTGATTTCATATGAAATCAAATTCGAGTAAGGGTTCTGGTATAAAGGGGATTTTGGGAGGTTTTGAAGAAGTGAAAATAGTTTTCAGGGCAGAATAGAAAATTATTTTATTCATACTGAAGTAGAATTCTTATTGTGAATAAAAGTCAACTAAGATTATATATAGTCTTATATGTGGGAAATAATGATAAAAAAGCTGAGTAATAATTTTATCTTTACTTATATATGTTTAGCTTATTATTAATTGGAAAATATTCTTTATATTAATCAAGATCAGGTGTCTCTGAGGAAATGATATTAAGTAGCTAACTCTCAGGATGGATGATTTCCTGGAACTTGTCCCGAGGTATTCATGTTTCATGCATGTGGGGGGGGAAAATCTTCAAAAAGTTACGGTAAGTTCTATATTTAAAGGGAAATTCAGAAGAGGATGAGAATGGAAGATTCGGGCAAGAAAAGAAAAGTAAACCCGGACTCGGGACAGGGAAGCCGGAGTTTCGGGGTTTTAAAAATATTGGCCGTAGCTATTGCCGTATTATTTATTGTTGTTGTTATCATGGTCGCCCCACTCATAACGCAGAAGCTTCCCTGCGGCCCTACTTTATGGCTCACCAAATTAAATTCTGAACCTGAGTATTATGTGGAAATAACATCTGAAGAACTGGAAGATTTTCCCACGCTTCAGGGTTTGAATAATAAGAGTACATACGGGCACATCACCGAACTGGAAACAACCAGTGATGCGAGGGATCGGATATTAGACTTGATATCGCAAAAAGAGGCTAAACTGGCTTATCCATTTGAAATGTGGGTCCGCGCCGTGGTATGGAGTACAGATGAAGTCCCAGCCGATACCCCTCCTTATTCTGAGCTTACTGCTAAAGACCTGGATCGATTCCCTTCAATTAAAAAAGCTGTGAGCCAGCCGGATAGGTGGTACGGGATCTCTTCAGATGAATGGGGTATTTTCCTGGAATCCACAAACGGATATAATGAAGAATACGGTGGCGTATTTCTCAAATTAGGGAATCAAGTCTATTACATAAGTAATACGTATGACAAAAGGTCTTATCTCAAGATAGGGGATGAATATTATGAATTCAGTATCGGGCTTGTAGGTTGAAATTAACATTGATCCTCAAAAATCCTGTTTTATTTCCCTTATCCAATATTCATCTCAAGTCCCGGTTACCAGAGGAGTCATTCATCTTTTCCTCTGAACCCTGGCGGAGGTAATAAAGAGAATCTTCTCAGGTAGGATCTTCTCAAATTACGCAGAAGCACCGTTTCTTTTCTTCTCAACTCTGTCATTTTGTTTGTTAACCATTTTGTATGCGTCTGAAACTGCAAATATCCAGGTAACAAAAAATATGAAAAACCCGATAACAAGAGCTATCAAACAGAGGCTGACTACAAGTGCGGCAAACGGTGCAAGTCCTCTATACATGTCTCCTGTATTTTTGAGAAAAAGAAGGGATTTGGGAAAAATGGTAAAAATTTAGATATGGGAATATATGTGGTGTCCTCTTATACGCCATCAGGACTGATTCACGACTTTTCCCACCACAGCCAGGCAGTGTATGATTTTTCCTTCATCCTGATGTCTCCGTTCTCGCAGGAAAATGCTTCGGATATATACTTTTGTAGTATTGCATCGTGTTCGGCTGTAGTCGCGTTGACGATCCGTCTGTAATGAGTAACCGCTTCTTCCATTCCCGGATAGACCAGTTCCCAGTAATCAGGATATACGGTGACGTTTGGGTATATCCCCATATCGTACAGCACTTTGTATATGCAGTCGATCTGCGGGTAGATGTTATATGGGGTGCCGTGAACCCTCTGCCAGGCTTCAGCATACGTTTTTTCCCAGGACGGCATACCTGCGAACCAGTTCAGGTAGACGTATTTCGAGGACGTTTCGTTCATTTTAATCACCGCCTCTCTGATATCCGGCATGGCCAGGGAAAACGAGGCAATAACTATATCGTACGGTGCGTCCAGATCTTTGATATCGACGTCTTCCCACCTCTTCTGGATCCAGGAAACGTTATTTAACCCCTTTGCTTTGATGTTCTCTTTCAGGCAGTATAACATACCATCCGAAGGCTCGATGGCAGTGACATGCTTAACCATGCCTGCGAGCGGTATGGTTAGTGTACCGGGACCGGATCCGATATCCAGGATTTTTGAATCCGGAGTGAAATCAATCCGTTTGATCAGGTTTCTGGAAAAACTCCAGTTTTCCATCTTGATCTGCGTGTCGTATTTTACCGCCTCTTCCCTTGTCCAGAATCTGTCGCTTTCAAAGTTTGTCTTCTTACTCTCTGCCATCATCGTTTTCCAGATCTCTCCATAGTCTATAGTGCTATTCATCATGAAAATTCTCCTCAAAAACTCTTCAAATTCTTCTCCAAATTTTTCTCATACAAATTTTTCTCATAAATTCTCAAAAGTCCTCCTCTTCCATCCAGTCGAGCCATTGTGCTGACCTGAGACCTCTAGCGGTTTCGTCATCGACATCGTAGACATGCTTGTAGAAGTCCAGTACCCACTCGTGAACCTTGATGTCCTGGAATTTATCCGGGTAAGCGGCTTTTGCAGTTATCATCAGGTCGATTGGGTATTCCAGGCGCCGGGCGCAGTTTGAGGGTGTCCACGGCATCGGATAGACTCTCTTATTCTTGATCGCACTTAGTTCCTTCAGATCCTGGTAATATGGTGCTTCGTAAAGCTCTTTGGACGGATGGTATCCCCATGAAGTGGCCAGTAGTATGACATCAGGGTCCATGGCGAGAATCTGTTCGGTGTTCAGTATCTTTGCGGTACCGGTATCCCTGTAAGCGTTTTTCGCATGCACTATGCCCTCAATGGTGTATGACTCAGGTGTATCGATACCCCATGAATGGCCTGAACCTCCAGCTTTCCTGGCATTGGGCGAAAGGCCGAAGTACAATAACGATGGCTTGCTGGCCTCAGGTATATCCATGGTCCTGTTAGATATCATCTTCTCAGTGCTCTGGATGTAATCGGCTAACTCAAGAGCATCCTTCTCTTTACCGAAAATTTGTCCGATAATTTTGATCTCTTCTCTTATGGTAGATAGGTCCGAATTCGAGTAATATGTAGGGGAATACAGGACTATCACAGGGATTCCAAGCGATTCCATCGTGTTAATCGTTTTATTCATTGTGTCACGGTTATCCCACCCGACCGAACAATCTCCCACCCTGAGAATGATGACGTCAGGGTCCGAACTTGCAAGCGCTTCGTAGCTGACGACGTTGTATTGCTGTGGTGTTAACCTGACAGTTTCGTTTAACGAAGGGTCCAGGTAAATCATCGTGTTTTTGCCATTTTCATACGTGAAATTTTCTCCCTTGACACTCGGGAATACATAAGTATAATCATTGGTGATTGTGGTACCAACAGCCACGATAGTATCCTGGACATCCAGGCTGATCATCGTACATTCGACGAATCCATCGCTGATCACGGCAGCCCTTGTAATGTTTTTCGGCACTTTTACCTGGACACCTCTCATATCCGTAATATTATTGGATTCATCGTTTGTCGGCGAATCCATTACTGACGATGTGGCTTTTTCTGATATGCATCCGGAAAAAGGCAGGCTAATGAGTAAAATCAGAAACACACTAACTATCAATTTTTTCATAAAATCCTCAATCTCAATTGTTTATTAATTGACCATTATTTGCAGCCCTTTATAGTCGGTCAAGGAATACTACACTTGAAAGCGTTATTTTCATGCTAAATCGCTAATTTTTAAGTTAGAAAATCGCTGATTAAATGTTCAAAATTATATAAACAACTATTAATAATTACAATTGATTTGTAGCAGTTTAATTTAGCTTCTTATTAATAAACTTGCCTCTTTTTTATAATATATACTACTAAATGTTATCGATGTTACAAAAGATCTTATTAAATCTCTGGAACACTTTACTGTATTGATCTGCTTTAGAATTCTGATAGATGCCTGTCACTTCAGTGATGAGAGTAATCACCTATCGATTATATTACATTAAATGCCAGCAATGCGGCCAGAATAAAAAGAGTGATTCCAGTTGAAACATCTATAATAGCCCGGTATTGCTTCCTGATCGAATCCAACCTGTGGGCGGGAAATCCTAGAGAGAGGAGAACCCCAAGGCCCATTACCGGTAACACGATGCCTGCATCGTAAGCCAGCAGGTAATATAATCTCTGAAACGAGCTGCTCTGATCTGCCATTATGCCAAGTATCGCGAGATATGGCCCGCCAGCGCAGGGCATTTTTATCATGCCGAATCCCATCCCGATGGCAAAGCTGTAGCTAGCCATGCTTATTTTGCCATATGGCTGCAGCAGAGCAAGGAACTTTTTGAACCCTACATCCGAGAAACTGCGCCCATAATTGAATAATGTCCTGATTATCGTGGCAGAGCCAATGACGAGCATTGAAACGACGATAGTATATTTGGCTACATTATACATGGAGGGCATGGTAACACTGAGCCTGTAGAAGCAGACACCGATAAGTGAATACATGAAGAGCAACCCTGCAGAAAAAGATATTACATTAATCAGCAACGAATACCGTCTCTCACTGGAAGCTGCAAGCGTGGCCATATATGCTATGACTGCAAGGATACACGGGGAAAACGCAGCTATGATTCCGGATACAAATGCGATGGGAACCGAGATCGTCGGCATAGTGCCAACGGGTATGTAACTGTCTGTAATAACATGACTGCCAGAGTTATCTTCATAATATACGGTAGAAGGGGATACGTAAGAGGTGTTGCCACCCGATAACACGTATGTTACCTTTTCTTCAACACCCGGTTGTAACGGGCCGCTCCAGAAAAATTGTCCTGAAATTAATCGAGAGCCTTCTGTCAGCCCTCCAGAGAGATTGACATTAATTGGCGCGTTACCCTGGTTGGACAGATATGCCGTTACAGTGACGTTATTGTCATTTTCACTTTTTTTTACTGCAGTTGTATGTACAGTCACTGGTGGAGCATACCCATAAGAAGATGCAATTGTATCCTTAATATTTCTTAGAACTGTCACGTAATCTCCATCCAGGTTTGCGGGCCCAATAATCGTATGGTTATCTATGATCAGATCCGGAATATCTATCAGACCATACCGGTCGACATAGAATGCGCCTTTTTGCGAATTGACCCTGATTTCCTGATAATCGACAGAGAGCCCTCCTCCACGGGTTTCCTCAATTGCCTGCCTGACTACTGGCATTACTTCGGTACACCGGTGGCAGCCTTCTTCATAGAGATATACAACGGTGACGGTTTTCGTATCATCCGCATAAGCTATCAAAGGCAGTGCAGTAAGAAGTAAAAGAATAGTTATTAAAAAAACAAGCGGATAAAATATCGCCTCCCTTCTCTGGTTCTCGGAAAACCAACGATCGATAGATCCTGCCATTTTTGACCCTTTACGCTAAGCTTCCTTACTATACTTCGGCATATCATATACAATTTTTAGCAATAATTGTTATCATTTGATTTAATCATAGCTATAAAAATTAATTAGATAATGTTATGTAGTAAAATATAATACTAAAAGATAAATAGTTGCTACAGGTATTATATATGATCGATAAACCTGAAAATGATAACCAGATAACTAAGCCTTCTAGTTATTTTGATTTTAAAAAGGGCTTTGTGTTATGTGTACTCATAATGCTCCTTATTGTATCGGTAGAAGGATGCACCGAACAGACAGGCCAAATTAAAACAACCGCCGCAAACTCATCGACGACAACAGACTCGTCTGATGAACAATACCGTTACGTAACGGATATGCGTGGTGTCCAGGTGAAACTGCCGAAAGAGATCCAGCGTATCGCTACCATCGATGACGGGTTCGTTGAAGGCGTCCTGACGAATCTTAGTGAGGTTGAGAAAATAGTTTCCATCGGCTCGGTCGGGCTTGGTTCCCGTTCATTTTATCAGTCAAATATTACTCTAAACTCCGGTATAAATTATACTTTTAGCGGCGGATCAAATACGATGTGCGTCGTTAATCCATGGCTAGCGAATGTGTCCTGTACAGAGTCTTCGTCAGGCATGACCATCATTAACTACGAAAAACTGGCTAGTGCGAATCCTGAAGTACTCATTATAAGAGTCGGTGACTGCTCGATGAGTGCTAATGATCTCGAAAATAACAATAAAAAGATATCAACGATCGAGTCGCTTGGCATACCCGTAATCGTGCTCTATTCCCCGAACAACTACAATAATTCCGGTCTGAACACCATGCGCAACGAAATGCGTGTAATCGGTCAGTTGTTCGATAAGGAGGAAGAGGCAATGGTTCTGGCAGATTATCTGGATAATACGGAAAAGATGATTCTGGACAGGACTAAAGATATCCCTGAAGAGGAAAAGGTCACAGCACTCTATCTCGGGATCTCTTCCAAGGCCAGGCAAAGCGGCGGTGCCGGGTATGTAAGCGGCATCGATACTCCGGAATCATACATCCTCGAGACTGTTGCCAATGGCAGGAATGCTTACCAGGATACCGGTTCTGGAAAGTTGCTTAACGCCGAACAGGTGCTTGCATCGAACCCTGATGTGATTTTTTTACCCACATATTCCGGATACCATCCGCCTATCGAACTTCAGGATGCGATATATTACCAGAATATGCAGGAACTTCAGGCAGTCAAAAACAAGCGTATCTATTCCATGCCTTACACGCCAAGAAACTGCGACCGCCGTGTCGAGTATCCTCTGGATTTGCTAATTGTTGCAAAAGGCTGTTATCCGGATCTTTTCCAGGACATCAAGGTCCATGAGTTTGCATTGAAACTGTATCAGGACGTATATGGAGTGGACCGTGCAACAGCAGAAAAAATCAGGTCGGCCCAGTACCTTGACTGGACAGTGGAGTACGATTTCTAAAAACGCGGTGGAACGGATAAAGGTGTGTTATAGCATGCATGGTGTGCAGATGAAAGTGTCGAAATGTATCAAGAGTACTGCTTCGTTCAAACCGGTAGCTGAAATAAACGGTGGAGTCTGATTTTTAGGTGTTATTATGGAAGAAGTATCGATTGACGTGAAAAAATCAACCTCCACTGCCCTCAATTTTTTTGAGGAGAGAAAGATGTGTGTCATGCTCTTTCTCGCTGTTGTTATGGTGGCAGGCGGGATGGTCACGATCTGTTTAGGGACCTATCATATCTCTATACCGGAAGTATATTCTATCATCGCCACTCATCTGTTTTCCCCAGATAATGTAGATTCCCTGAATAAGCTGAAAAACACAATCGTCTGGAATATCCGCTTCCCCAGGGTCATTATGGCTATAACTGTCGGTATCGGGCTTTCTGTTGCCGGGGCGATTTATCAGGGATGTTTCCGCAACCCTCTAGTGGAACCGTATATTCTTGGAGTATCTTCGGGAGCGGCATTTGGCGCAGCCCTGGGGATTGTCTATCCTCATATCTTTATTTCTATACAGCTGGGTGCTTTCGTGTTTGCCTCTCTTTCCGTATTCCTTGCATATACACTGGCAAGGAGCAGGGGTCAGACGCCTGTTGTCACGCTGGTACTTGCCGGTATTATCATAGGCTCGATATTTTCCGCCTGTGTTTCCATCATGAAATACCTCTCAAACGATACACAACTGAGAGAAATTGTCTTCTGGATGATGGGCGGCTTTTACTACACAACATGGGATGACGTGTATCTGACTGTGCCTGTTGTGCTAATATCCGTAGCTATCATGTGGTTCTTCGGGTGGAAGCTGAACGTCCTTTCCATGGGTGACGAGGAGGCTAGGGCACTGGGTGTGAACCCGGAAGTTTTTAAGTTTATTTTCATTGTACTGGCTACACTGGTTACTGCTATCTGCGTATCTTCGGTCGGGATTATTGCATGGGTCGGCCTGATGATGCCCCATGCAGCCCGCCTTATCCAGGGTCCGGATAACCGTTTTGTCATTCCCACGGCAGCACTGATGGGAGGTGTTTATATTATCTTTTGTGACACGATTGCGCGTACTCTGACTTCGGCAGAAATCCCAATAGGGATCATTACGGCTATCGTAGGTGCACCTTACCTGGTGTATCTGTTGCGTAGTAAAGAAAAGGAGATTTTTGGGTGATTATATGTTGAAAGTAGATAACCTCAGCTTCGGGTACAACAGCATACCCGTATTCAAAGGGATTTCATTCAAGGTAGAGAAAGGTTCTTTATGTGGGCTTTTCGGGCCAAATGGTTCAGGGAAGACAACCCTGTTCAAGTGCTGCATGAGCTTCCTTAAGTACAGCAGCGGCAGCATATCCGTTGACGGATGCGATGTCAGGAAGAAGAAGATCGGAGAGCTGGCAAAACTTGTCGCCTACGTGCCCCAGGAACACAAGCCTCCTTTTCCTTACCTCGTCAAGGAAGTCGTGCTGATGGGCAGGACCCCGCACATGGGCGGCATCTTTGGCATTTCCGAGGAGGACAGGAACAAGGTCAGGGAAGCTATGGAAATGCTCGAGATCTCTCATCTCGCCGATAAGCCTTACAACCAGCTTAGCGGTGGTCAGCGCCAGCTCGTGCTTATCGCAAGGGCTATGGCACAGGACACGCCTTTAATGCTGCTGGACGAGCCTACATCCGCTCTGGACTTCTGTAATCAGATCCGAATCTGGAATATCCTGAAGAAGATATCTGCGAAAGGGACGACCATACTGGCCTGCAGCCATGATCCAAACCATATCTCATGGTTCTGTGATGATGTCGTTGTCATGTACCGGGGAGGTCTGGTCGCAAAAGGGAATCCAAGAAGTGTAGTATCCGAGCAATTACTGAGCACTATATTTAACAACATTTGCAGTGTTGGTTATATGGACCGCCTGATGATGGTATACCCGAAGAATATCCAGGCCGAATGTCCAGTAGCTGCGCTGCGATAACCAATTGTTCACCATAAGTTCGTTATAATAGTTTTAAACAGATGGAAAGGATTTCAGTATGGAATGCTTTTGAGCTAAATCTCCTGCTAAAATAGCTTGCTAGTAGCCATTCTCGCAATAACAGCAGGAACGATTTCTGCAATCCTGCATTATTCCTCTTTCTTCTGTTTTATGGGCTGTCTTATAATAGTTTTAAGTTTTTCCGGTTTCGTCCTGCGCATATCGCTCAGATATATTTCGTGGTGTCTCTCCCCGAATATGCTGCCGTCAAATCCATACCCTTTCTCTTTGATGAAATTATGCAGCTTTTCAATAGTAGGCCCTTCCTCGGAATAAGGACCGATATGCATTAGCTGGGCTGATAAGCCTTCATGCAGGCTTTCAAATCTTATCCTGGAAAGTGCAGGGAGATTTTTCTTCTTTTCCGCTTCTTCCATGGCTTTTTCTATAATGTCTTTCGTGATAAAATCGGGCTGCCTTATCATTGCTGTCCATTTCCAGTTGCTTTTATCCTGAATATCAAAGTCCTCCATATTTTCAACCCACCAGAGTCCTTCAAGAGGCATTACTGCATAATCCTGCAAGATCTCTTTTTTAGAAATGAATTTGGCTTTGAAAGATACAGAAAACAATGCTTCTATTGCGTCCTGATATTCCCTTGATGTATTGGGGTCTCCTTCTCCGTCTATCATTAAAAAATTCATTTCAGGGACATCTGTAACTGAGACTTCTTTTGCGGATGGGTTGTAAAGTTCTTTGTTTTCTTTTTTCAAATCCAACTTTGACATTTTTCGGTCTCCCCCCAATTCTGTCCTTTCCTTCACTCCTTACTTCTTCCCCTTCTCCTGCGATGACTTCCTGTTCAGGTCATTGAATTTGATTTGGCGAAGGCAAATTTCTTCATCTCTTCCCTATACTCTTTTGCCATGTCCACATACTCGTCAGCATTTTCCTTTATAGCCTCAACCTCTGCCTCGTTTGTCTCCCTTTTTACCGTTCCCGGGACTCCGATAATAAAGCTGTTAGCCGGAAACTTCTTCCCCTGGGGCACAAGCGCATTTGCTCCGACTATGGAATTCTTCCCGATCTCTGCCCCGTTCAGCACGGTTGCGTTCATGCCGATAAGCACGTTATCTTCGATCCTGCACCCGTGAAGTATGGCACCGTGCCCGACTGTTACATTATCTCCAACCCGGACTCCGTTTTCAGGGTCTGCATGAATCACGACCCCGTCCTGGATGCTTGTCCGGCTGCCTATCCGTATTTTGTTCTGGTCTCCTCTAATCACGGCATTGAACCATACGCTTGAATAACTCTCTATCTCTACATCTCCGATTATGTCTGCCGAATCCGCAACAAAAACCGTTTCCGAAATTTTCGGGGTCTTTCCGTTAAAATATATTCTCATCTTTATCCCTCGACTTTTTCCGGTGTTTCCTTTTCTTTATCTTGTTCTTTATCGGCATTGTTTATTTCGTTTCTTAATTTAGCTCCTGCTACCATGGACTCTTCTGCAAGTTTCAAAAATATATTCAGGTGCAAACTGCAAAAGGTTCAGACCGCATAACGGAACACAAGGTACGCGATGATCATCATTGTCAGAACAGGCCGGAGGTTTGGTCTCAACTCCGTATATCCTGTATTCTTTCTTTCAGGCTTCTGTCGCTTAAGCATGTGGTCCATTACTGAACTGAGTGAAGGGTCTGTCAAATATTCTTTTTTCCTGTACCTGACCATGAGCGTAAAATGTATTGCTGTCACAATAAAAGCCAGGACGAAGGTTGAAATCCCGCCGATCCGGACGTATCCGGTATAGCCCAGCACTCCAATGGCTAAAAAGGAAACAAAATATACCGGGATTGAGCGCCATAATTCTTCTTCCACAATGTGATCACGTTTCAAGCCTTAACTCCTTCCTATCTCCTCTCAGTATATGTTTTTTTGTTACGTGCTAACTCTTGTTCATGACTTTAAATATGTTGCGCCACCCGAATTGCGATTCGGGAGCCCGCCGTCCGTTTCGCTCGCTTTGCTCGCTCAAGCAGACTAATTTATGGACGAATAACATTCCTTTTCGCTCAGCTCCGCTTCGCTCAAGAGGACTAATTAAAGGAGAGAGAAATAAAGTTAAAAAAGTTAGGTAGCCGGTAAGAAATTTAGAAGAATGGGGGAATAATGTGTAAAAGAAACCGCCAATTAAAAGCGACTGGAAAGCCTGTGGTTCCTGTGGTTAACAGACTCTGGGGATCGGGTCTCCGGCGGGGACGTCTACATAACGCATTCCACCGAAACGGTTTCTCAGGATTACTTCTCCTTTGTTTTCTGGGGTGACCTCTCCGATTAGGGCTGCGTCTTTGCCGTAGGGGTGCTGTCTGAGGAGGGAGAGGACTTCTTCTTCAAAGCCGGCTTTGACTCCGATGACGGCTTTTCCTTCGTTTGCAACTTCGAGGGGATCAAGGCCGAGCATTTCACAGGCTGCGGTGACTGCGGGCTTGAAGGGGATCAGGTCTTCTTCGAGGAGAATTCCTGCTCCGGCTTTTGCTGCCATTTCGTTCAGGGCGTTTGCAAGCCCTCCGCGGGTAGGGTCTTTCATAGCCGTTACAACCGGGTTTCCTTCCGGGGTCCGGAGTTTCAGGACGGGTTCTATGAGTTTCCAGAGAGGGGCGGAGTCCGAGGCAAGGTCTGTATCGAAGTCAAAGCCTTCCCTGTGGGCCATAAGAGAGATTCCGTGGTCGCCAATCGTGCCCGTGACAAGAAGCCGGTCTCCCGGTTTCAGGCCCGAGTCTCTGACGGGGCTGTCCGTAATGCCGAGGCCTGCCGTGTTCAGGATGATAGAGTCAAGGGCGGTTTTTTCCACGGTCTTGGTATCGCCTGTAATTATGGGTACTCCTACTTCGGCAGCGGTTTCGTCCATTGTTTTGATGATCTCTTCAAAGTCGCGGATCGGAAAACCTTCGGGGACTATGACTGCACAGGTAAGGGCAAGAGGTCTTGCTCCCATCATGGTGAGGTCGTTGATGGTGCCTGAAACTGCCAGGCGTCCTATATTGGTGTCCGGGAAGAAAGCAGGGGTTATCACATGGCTGTCTGTCGTCAGCACGAGTTCGGAGGCAGGGTCAAAGTTCTCAAGCCTGACCGTGGACCCGTCATCAAGGTTTTCAAGCCCTATTGAGCCTGCGCTTTTGTTGCGGAAGTTTTTAAGGATAATCTCTCCTATAAGCGCCTGCATTACCTCTCCGCCTGCACCGTGTTCCAGAGAAATTGTATTTGCTTTCATATCCGGTTTCCCTTTCCTTGTGTCCCCGTTTTAATCTCTTTTATTTTGCCTTACTTTCTCTGAACTTCCTGTGCTCTTCCAATTCCGAGTTCGATAAAGCCGATCCAGGTCTCAAGGCTCTCCCAGTCATGCTTTGAAGTAAGGATGACCGGTATGTCCGGGTTTAAGGAATGGATGTCGTCCCGCATTTTCTCGGCATCAACGTCAACTGCATGGGCAATATCAACTTTGTTTATGATTGCAAGTTCCGCGGTTTTGAAAATCATGGGATGTTTGAGGATTATGTCGTCTCCTTCGGTGACACTCACCGCAACTACTCTGAGGTGCTCTCCAAGCTTGAAGTCCACAGGGCAGATCAGATTTCCCACATTTTCAATAATAAGGAGGTCCGTATTGTCAAGGTCAACTTCTCCGAGGGCTTTTTCCACCAGCTTTGCGTCAAGGTGGCATTCCTTTCCCGTGTTTACAGGGATTGTCGGCACCCCGAGTTTCCTGAAACGGGAGGCGTCCATCTCTGCGATAACGTCACCTGCGATTACTGTTGTTCTGTACTTATCTTTGAGGTGCCTGACCGCTTCTTCGATCAGAGTGGTCTTTCCTGACCCGATGGCTCCCATGACGTTGACTGAGAAGACTCTGTGTTTGTCAAGGGTCTTCCTGTTTTTTTCGGCAACTTTGTCATTTGCCTTGAAGACATCGTGTCCCATGTGGATTACATGCATTAACATAAACATCACTCGGGGTTGCTTGGTTATCTTATGGAAATCTTGATGGAAATCTTGATGGAAAATCCGTTTATTGCATTAAATTTGGTCTTGCGGAGCAGTACGTATAGCAGGGTTTACGATTTTATATCCCTTATAATTTGATAGACCTGCTACCTTTTACCACATTTATATATTTGCCTGCCCGAAAGTTCACGTTTCTACTTCTGTCTCAATCTCGATGCTTTTTACGATCAGTTCTCTGCCGCCTGTAATACGGGCGTTTTTTCCGCATATAGGGCATTCGAGCGCTGCAATGTATTCCAGAAGTTCACTTTGGAGTCCACCGTTCTCTCCTATCTGTGTTTCGTTGACAGTGCCTGTATATCCGCATTCACATTCCAGAGAGGGGGGGATCATCTCTACGGCGAATTCCGCATTTTCGGCTATGCTTCCCTCGGCAATGGCCTTGAAACAGAAACTAAGCTGCTCCGGATTTATATGGGCAAGCCGTCCCATTTCCAGAATTATGTGCCTTACTTCCAGGGCTCCGTGAGCTTTTGCAGTTTCTATTACCTGCTCAAAGATCTCACAGGCGATGGAATACTCATGCAAGCCTGCTTCCTCCTTCCCGCGAGTATCTGAACCAGTTGTAGCACATGCCCTCCTGGCTGACCATGCAGGGGCCCGCCGGGTTTTTCGGGGTACAGTCTTTCCCGAAGTTAGGGCACTGGGAAGGTTTTGCTTTCCCTGTGAGGATCGCTGCACAGATGCAGCGCTTCTTATCCTTATTCTCCGCTTTTGCCCTTATCTCGGCAAGGGAAGCCGAATAAAGGTCTTCGTGCTTCTTTGAGGCATCTTTTTCTTCGTACTCTTGCCTGAGCACTAGCCCTGAATTCTCTATGTTTCCAATACCCCTCCACTCCGACTCCGAGGTTTCGAATACCTCATTCATCATTTTCAGGGCTATCGGGTTTCCTTCAGGCTTTACGACCCTCGGATAGCCATTATCGACCCTTGAAACTCCCTGTTCTATCTGGGTCAGGAGCAGATTTATGCCGAGGAGGATATCCCTTGCCTCAAATCCGCTTACCACAACAGGAAAGCCTTTTTTTGCAAGAGGTTCAAAGGTTTTTGTCCCTATGATGGTTGCCACATGTCCGGGAGCTATGAAAGCGTCAACTACGGTATCATTGGCAAGAAGCTCAATCGCAGGAGGAGTCTGCTTCTGGGAGGCAAGTAGGCTAAAGTTTTCAGGAGGATTTCTCAGAAGGGCTGCTGCATTGGCAGGGACTGTGGTCTCAAAGCCGATCCCGAAAAAGACCACTTCGAGTTCAGGTTTTTTGTTTGCGAGGGCTACGGCGTCATCAATGCTGTAGACCATTCTTACGTCTGCTCCCTCAGCCTTTGCGTCCAGCAGGCTTTCTGCCGAACCCGGTACTCTCATCATATCCCCAAAGGTGACCACAGTTGCTCCGCTTTTTGCAAGGGCAATCGCAGTGTCAACGTCTCTTTCGGGGGTAACGCATACGGGGCATCCGGGGCCGCTTATGACTTCGATATTCTCCGGAAGCACGCTTCTGAGTCCGTATTTTGCTATAGTCCTTTCATGCGTACCGCAAACATGCATTATACGGAGCGAGGTTCCGGATACCTGAATTCTTTCCAGGAGTTTTTTTTCAATTTCAGGCATCGATGGCTTTAAAGAAGAGTCCTCGTTTTTCATTTCACTCAGTCCGTTTCGTCGGAGAACCCCGGTTCAAAGATATCCGTATCTTCAAGGCCTGATATCTGCTTGAGGAGGCGCATAGTTTCTTCACTATCTTCTTTCGAGATTTCTGATATTGCATACCCCACATGGACAAGGACATATTTCCCGAGCAGATCCTTACTGGCACCTCCGAGCAGGTCCATATTTACATCTCTGCAGATCCCGCCCATATCGACCGTGGCAGTGTTTTCATTGACGATGGCCTTGATTTTACCAGGAATAGCTATACACATATTACCTCTACTGTTTTTCCCTGTTTTTCTTTTCAAAATCTAAATTATGAAATTTAATTTTCAGCGAGCCCAATCCTTTAAAAGGACTGGTGTTAATGCGATCACTTGCAATTTGAACTTGTTTTATCGATTACCCCTATCTAATATATCATCTATATCTGACATATCATCTATATCTGACGGCACCTAAATTATATTTGAATTCTATTTAAATTCTATTTAAATTGATACCATATTCTATTTAGATAATTCTTGAATTCTGTTTAGATAATTCTTGAATTCTGTTTAGATAATTCTTGAATTCTGTTTGGATAATAATCGGATTATATTTGAATGATGCTCAAATTGATATTTAAACTGATATCCGAATTAATATTTGGAGAATTGATATCTGGATTAAATTTGATGGCTCTTTTGAGAAGGAACTTTTACAAAGTTAGGTTGTGAGGTTAACGAGAATGAGGGACTTGCCTGTTACCAAAATATCCCTTCCCCATATACTCCTTTTTCATTTTGCTCAGGCTTCCCGGGACAAAGAAGGCAGATAAATAAGCAAGAGTTAGTAAACACAATGGAATATGCCTGGAACTGAGGCTCTGGGTTTAAAAATACATATATTGGCAATATTATTTCACACAATTGTATAGTTATCTTTTATATCTTTTTTGTTTCTGATTTAGTCTCCAAAGTTGAGATTGCATCTGATAACTGGTAAAAACAAGATACAGAGCGGGGATTTTTCAGGCACAGGATTTGAAGCACAGCCCGGGACTTAAAGTAAGGCGCAGAAGAGAACATAAATACAGGTTGATGGGTTATTAAGATTTAGGTTAACAAAAAAAAGAGGGGACTCTTTAAAGATAAACCTAAGGAAATAAGCTATACAGTTCTTTCAGGGATATGACTGGGGCTGATCAGATGCCGTTCCGGTCGTGCAGGAGCTCCACATCATTAAATTTCGTCTGCATACCTTGCAAATGGTTTTTTGCTTTTCCCGGAGATTTATTAATTTTGTATTTATTTTATTTATTATATTCAAAAAATATCCCTTTTTCAGGCTTATTTTTTCACATTTTTAGCTTTAACTTTTTGGGTGAAAAATTCCTCCGGGACTGAAATTATTTTTCTTTCCAGAAGGTCAACCGATTCTGCTAATTCTTCTTTTGCTGATTTGTTGCGTACATTAGAGCTTATTATTAATTTTATCAAATTATTATATTTTTTAATATATTAAATAAATTCCATCTACCGAATTAATATATTAATTATATTGTGTAAAAAACCTTAAATACTATTCCCTCATTCAAAACATTATTGGTATATTTATATACACATTTATATATTTAACACGAATTTAAATTTAGATTTTCATTCGCATATAATATTTGGGTAAAAAACAAGATGTGGTAGAGATGAGTACTGGAATGAAAAACCTTGCCCGTACACTGGATAGTTTAGATTTCTTAAAACTGGACAGGCGTACTTTCATGAAGGCTGTAGGTGCACTCGGAGCAACCGCTTTCCTCGGCACCTATAAAACAGAGATTGTAAGTGCGCTTGAGTTGGCAGAAACCAAGATTATCTGGCTTCACGGTGCCGAATGCACTGGCTGTTCCGAATCCATTTTAAATGGAGGCAATCCTGATATTGTTCAGGCAATCAGCAAGCTCAATGTCAACCTCGCTTATCATGAAACTCTTCTTGCCCAGCAGGGGCTATTTGTCGATGGCGAACCCGTAAACACCTCTGAACTGAACTCCGAGCTTCTAGTTGACGAACTCATCGAAGAAGGCAACTATATCCTTGTCGTCGAAGGTGCAATTGCAAACGGGCCTGATGGCTCGGGGCGCTATTGCGTTATCGGGAACAGGACTTTCAAAGAGCTCTTTGAAAAAGCTGCAAAAAATGCCAATGCTATCCTTGCAGTCGGAACCTGTGCCACCTACGGAGGAATCACCTGTGCTGACAGCGCCGTTGCCGATGTTACGGATTACAGGGGAGTGGCCTTCACAAAGGAAGACAGCTCAAAAGGCATGCTCACGGAGCTAGGGATCCACAAACCCGTAATTAACATCCCTGGATGTCCTGCACACCCTGACTGGATTCTCCTTACCGTAGGTGCGGTAATCCTTGGCAAGATCAAGATTCCCGACGACCTCGATACTGTCCTTGACCAGTACGGAAGACCCGTCGTCTTTTTCCCAACAGACCATACAGTGCATGAAAACTGCCCGCGCCGCGGCTACTATGACCGCGGAGAGTTCGATGAGCAGATCGGCGGAGAAAAGTGCCTCTGGAAATTAGGCTGTAAAGCTCCTTATTCTCACGCAGATTGTGCCATCCGCCGCTGGAATGGTTCTGTAAACATGTGTACTCAGGCAGGCTCCCCCTGTATCGCCTGCGTTGAACCCGGCTTCCCGGACTCATCAAGACCTTTCTATGTTGAAGCTGAAGACAAGGGTGTGCTCCTTGGCGCAAATATTGACACATTATCCAAAGCTGCAGTCGGCGCTGCTACCGTAGTTGCCGGGGTACACGCTGTTCGGAGAATGAAAGGAGAGTGAGTAAAAAATGGTAAACGTTACAGTAGACCCCTTAACAAGGATTGAAGGTCACCTTCGCCTTTCCACTGAAGTTAATGCCGACGGTGTCATCACTGATGCCCAGAGCTCCTGCCTCATGTTCAGAGGTTTTGAACGTATTCTGCAGAACCAGGACCCAAGAGATGCAGCCCTTCTTGTCCAGAGGATCTGCGGAGTTTGTCCCACTTCTCATTCTCTCACCGCTGCCAATGCCCTTGACGACCTTTTCGGTGTGGCTGACACAATTCCAAAAGATGCCCTCGTAGCAAGGAACATTAACCAGGCTCTGAACTTCATTGCAAGCCACGCAACCCACATTTATATCCTCTGGGGCCCGGACCTTGCAAACCCTGCATACCGCGACGTCCTCACCCCCCTCGGAGAGACCGGAACTGCAGTCTGGAAAGAAATGGTCGGCAGGTTTGCCCCGATCAGCTACAAGATCGATGGGGAATCCGTGCCTGTAGGGTCTTCCTACCTTGCAGCAATTCCTGAAAAAAAACGCCTCCAGGAAGCCATTGCAGTCATTGGCGGCAAAATGCCCCATCAGGTCACATCCTATCCCGGCGGATACACCTACAAGCCAAATGTGGCAGATATCGGTAAACTTTCCTCTTATTATCTCCAGGTCATGGACTTCGTTTCCAGTTACACTCTGAAGGTTCCTTTCGATACCTGGATTGAAAACACCTACAAGGCAAGCTCTCCTCAGAAAGCCGTAAACTTCGTGGTTGAACACCTCACCGGTCTTGTTGAAAAATCCGTAGCTTCAAACGATTTCAGCAGGACAGCCGGCTGGGGAGATGCGGAATTCTATGCAGCCTTTGGTTCCGAACTTGTCGGAGAGACCCTGCTCGGGCTTCCTGCAAGCCTTAAGCATGATCAGATCGGCGGGTACAGCGACCCCTCAAAGATCGCTTTCCTTTCATACGGTGGCTTCTACAACCCTGAGAACGGGGACGGGTACGATCCGAGCAGCCCTGCTGGTGACCGTTTCCTGACTTCAGGCATTGTAACAGGAAGTCTCGAATATCAGAACCTCGATACAAGTAAGATTACCGAGAGTGTTGCTCACGCTTTTTATGAAGACACAGCTGACCTTCACCCCTCAAAAGGTGAGACAAATCCGTTTACCGATCCTGAAGCTATCCGCTTTGACCAGGGCTCCGAGAGCAGATACACCTGGAACAAGGCTCCGAGATATGACGGCATCCCCTGTGAGGTGGGACCTCTTGCACGTATGCTTGCAGCTAAAGAACCGCTTGTGACCGGACTTGCTCTGGCCTTTAACGAGAATGGTTACTCTGCAGCTAACGTCTACACCAGAATGATGGCTCGCATCCAGGAAACCGCAATTATCGCAAACGAGCTCCTTAAATGGGTAACTGTCGATTACGACCCTAACGGCAGGATCGCTGTTGATACCGACCTTTCAATGGCAAAGAGTTCGGAAGGTATGGGCCTCTGGGAAGCTCCTCGTGGCGCTCTCGGACACTGGGTTTCCACTGACAGCAACTCCAGGGTTATCACCTATCAGCCCGTGGTTCCGAGCACCTGGAACCTCTCTCCAAGAGACAGTGCAGGTGTCCCCGGACCTCTTGAGCAGTCCCTTATAGGGGCAAAGATCAATGCCGTAGAAAATGCTCTTGGTGTCAATTATACCAATCCGGTTAACATCCTTCATATCGGTAGGTCCTATGACCCCTGCGTTTCATGCGCAGTCCACACCATTGACCTTACCGGGAAAAACACTCCACGTACTTTAAGAATAGTATAAGGAGGCGACCTATAAATGAAATCCAAGGACAACCCGATGATTGTTGAGCGTTATACCGTCCTTGACCGAACGGCACACACCATTCACGCTGCGGCGATGCTGGTGCTCATCATTACCGGGTTTAAAATCTACGCAGGCTGGGACTTTATGAGTTTCCATAATGCCCGCGCCCTTCACATGATCGCGGTTCCTGCCCTGCTTGCAGTGAACTGGATCCTTATTCCGTACAACATCTTCTCTGCAACTGAAGGTGGGGTTCAGGAAAAAATTGCACATTTCATGGACCATTATGTCTTTGGTCCTGAAGATGCCAAGCGCCTGAAGGCAATAATTCTCAATTTCTTCGGAAAGGGTGAGTACCCCGCATTCACCATTTATGATGAGGTGTCGGGACACTATAAGACCAAACTCCACCCCTTAATGAAGATCCTTATCGTGCTTGAAGGCACCGCCATCTTTGTGATCGCCGTTTCAGGCATTGTCATTTACAGGCTTGACTGGGCACTCTTAGGACTCCCTATAGGGTCATGGATCCTTCTGGCAGGAGACCTGGTTGCACCTGCTTTCAATATGTCTTCCCTGCAGTTTTACAGGGCTCTCCACCTGTTAATGACTTATTTTTTTGTCTTTGAACTGGTTGTTCACGTGGGTATCCTTGAGTTTAACCCGCATGTCTGGAAGTACCACAAGACAATCTTCTGGTCCGGAAAAGAGGACCTTTCAGATTCCCGCTACGCAGAAATCGTTAAACCCAAACCAAAACATCTTCCTGACAGCGAGCTCTGGCACGACTCGTCAGAAAAGTCTCATGAAGCCTTAAAGGAGTAATTTCCGGAATAAATCGGTAAACCGTAATATGGGCATGTTCGAAAAAAACGGAAAAATCCGTAAGGCAGATGTATGATTTAAAACCAATAGCACCTTAAAAGTGAGAATATGCCTATATTACAAGCTCCTGTGCGGATTTTGGGCTGTGGAAGCCCGCTAATGGGAAACGATGGCATTGGGCTGAAAGTAATCGAAGCCCTTGAAAAAACGGAACTTGACGGACTTGACGGGCTTGATATCGCGGATGCCGGGGTCTGTGGGCTTGATCTCCTGAACCTGCTCGACGGGGCAAGCAAAGTCATAATCGTCGATGCAGTCCTGACTGGCAGCCGGAAAGGTTCGGTACACCGCATCGAAGGCAGGGACCTGATAGAGGGCACTGAGCCTCGCACTCTGGTCTCGGTTCATGATCTCACAATTACCGATGTGTTGAGAATTGGAGAGCAGGTGCAGCACCTTCCGGAAATTGTGGTGATAGGAATAGAGATTGGAGAGCTGGCTACTGAATTCTCCCGGGATATCAGTCCTGAAGTCCTCGGGGCTGTGGATGAAGTCATATGGCTTATCAGGAAAGAGATTTCTTCTCTACTTTGACCTTGTTTAATCCTATTTTTGTAACCCGATTTCATTTTTCTCACTTAATTGTGTATCGAATCCTTTTTCCGGAAGACATTCTTGTTTATTCCCTCTCAAGTACCTGTCAGATTTCAGACTTCCTAAATATAGAAAGGTAGAACTGGAAAAGTGAGAAGAATAAAAACAGGTTCAGCGTGAAGGTACCGGAGTTAAAACAGATTGAGTTCTCTCGTTAAAACAGGTTGAGTCATCGGAGGCATAATGCCTAATAACCCGATGCTCCGGAACAATCTCACTTTTGTAGCCTGAATCTCTACTCTACAATTTAGCAATGATAATCCAGAAATCAATTGTACCAGGTACAGTTTCTAATTATCTTAAGGTTTACTTGTTTTTGTTTACTCCGGTACCCAGGTACTGTAGAGGTGCCACTCAAGTAAAGCCGTATCGCTATCAACTTCGATATCGAATCTCCAATCAAATGGCTCTTTCCCGGGCATGGAAAACTCAAAATCGGCAGTATTTTGAGATTGAATCGCAGCACCCTGGGATTCTCCATTATTGGCTTTTATCCGGATAGTTGACGCATGGACATGGAGATTTTTTACCTTGAAGTGCATCGATTGACCACCCTGAATTTCAAGATAACTATCTTCATTCCATATCCCTGAGGAGTGGAATTTGCGGCCCTGGCTGTCAGCCTGAGGGATTTCTGGAGGCACAGGTGCAGCGAGAGGTGCAGTTGAAGGCGGCTTTGTTTCTACATGCCTGAGTGTATGTTCCGGTCTGGCCGAAACTTCCCGTACCGATGGGACAGGGGGTACGTGTACTTGTTTGACCGAAGGTACATGCAATGTTTTAAGATCCGGAACTGCCTCCACAGGAGGAACTTTTGGTTCCTTTACTGACGGGACAGGAGGCACTTTCGGCTCAACCGGGGATTCCCCTTCCAGTGTAATTGTAGACTCCCTTGCTGACCTGACCGGAGATTCCGGTTTTAATGGAGTTGGAATCTTAGACATCTGAGGTTCCGTTGATGGTGAAGTCGAAGGCTCCGGGGGTCCGGTGTAAAATTCTGAGTCCAGGCTGCCTATAGTCTCTGCCCCTATTATCCCATCAACCTTCAATCCTCGCGCTTCCTGGTAACTTCTGACAGCTATCTCGGTTTCGCCCCCAAAGACACCGTTTGCTCCCTTTCCGGGCACGGGAATGCCCAGAATTATCAGAGCTTCCTGAACTTTCTTCACTGCAGAACCGCTGTCTCCTCTTTGAAGAACCCTTTCGTTGTCATAGCAAGCCTGCAAAACCTCTTCGCCTGCAAACATCTGCGATTTTAAATCGTGACTGTCCCCAATAGTCATATTCTATCCCCCACATTACGCATAATTCTATTCCCTATGATATTCAGCGCATCTTGTTTTTTCTACACTAATCTGCGAATACTAAATTTAAAAATTCAATATATATTTCAATATATAAAATAGATATTAAAATATATAAATCTTTAGAAAAACTATATTTATTTTAACTGTAATCGGAATGTTTAGATAAATTAAAAAGCAAATATAACAAGTAACAGAATAAGTAATAGAATACTGGGTGGCGGTAATATTTCCAGTATATCTGGTTTAAGAGGAATCCCTTCGAATTTGATATGTTTGTAAATATTCTTCTTTAAAAATATTTTATATTCTCCAGAACCTATCTGCGTAAGAGCTGGAGGGAGTATAGCTTCCTCATTGAACCAGCGGACGAAAACCGGGTGCTTAGAAGAGGCTTTCTTCGATCCCTGAAGGCTTAACAGGCTATTCAAGGCCTCAATAGCCTTTTCCATAATACTCTTTTAATACAATATCAAGGCCTCGATAGCCTTTTCCATAATAGTCTTTTAATACAATAGAGTCTTTGTCTTATTATATCTCTATATAAAAAAATATTAATTATCCCGGGGGAAGCAGAACGGGTGAAGAATCTTTACTTGAAAAGTTTAAAAATCTCGATTTCATGAAGATGGACCGTCGGACTTTTATAAAAGCCGTCGGGGTACTGGGAGCTTCGCTGTTTTTACAAACCTATAAAAGTGACCTGGCAAAAGCCCTTGAACTTTCGGAAACTAAAGTATTATGGCTCCATGGGGTAGAGTGCACAGGTTGCAGCATATCGATGCTTGACGGAGGGACGCCGGATATCGTAGAACTACTCCAATATTTAAACCTCAACCTGCTCTATCAGGAAGTCCTGATGATGCAGCAGGGAATTTTCGTAGACGGAAAACCGGCAAATACCAGTGATCTGAACTCTGAGCTTCTGCTGGATGAGATTCTGGAAAACGAAAAAGGATATGTTTTTATTTCTGAAGGGGGGGTCCCGAACGGGCCTGAAGGTACGGGAAAATATCTGGTACTCGGGGGCAGGACATATAAGGAAATTTACGAGAAAGCTGCAAAAAACGCCTCGGTAATTATAGCAATCGGGCAGTGTGCTACTAATAGTGGAGTAAATGCTGCGAAAAGTGATGTAAAAGAACTTCTTGACCACCGTGGAATCGCTTTTACTATGGAAGATTCTTCAAAAGGAATTACTGATCTGCTCGGGATAGATAAACCGGTTATCAACATTAACGGCTGCCCTGCCCACCCCGACTGGGTATTTCTGACAATAAGCGCGGTTGTCCTGGGAAAAATCAAGGTTCCCGACGATCTTCCTTATGTGCTGGACAGATGGAACCGTCCGAAAGTTTTCTTCCCTCCGGATCATGTTATACATGACAACTGCCCGCGCCGCGGATATTATGACCGCGGAAAGCTTGATCTGACAGTAGGCGGACCGAATTGCCTCTGGAAACTGGGGTGCAAAGGGCCGTATACCCATGCTGACTGTGCCACTCGCCACTGGAACGGGCATCGCTCTTTCTGTCCGCAAGCAGGCTCTCCCTGTATAGGCTGCGTACAGCCGGGGTTTCCGGACAGTACCAGGCCCTTTTTCGTGGAAGTTGAAGATTCCGGAATTGTTGGGACGCATCTTGGTACTGTAGCAGGTGTGGCAATAGGAGGTGCACTCCTTGCTGCAGGTGCCCACGCCGTAAGAAGGACTGTTTTGAAAAAACCTGAGGAAAAAGAGGAGGATACGGGAGAAAATATTTCCGAAAAGGCCGGAGGTGAAAAGTAATGGTACAGGTAACCATAGATCCCCTTTCAAGAATTGAAGGACATTATAGGATTAATACTGAGGTCGACGGAGATGGCGTGATTACCGATGCTCAGAGCAATGCTCTGCTCTTCAGAGGTTTTGAGAAATTTCTTCTGAATCAAGACCCGAGAGATGCGGCACTTCTAACCCAGAGGATCTGCGGGGTCTGCCCGGTCTGCCACAGCATAGCTGCAGCAAATGCTTCGGATGAGCTTTTCGGAATTATAGAAGAGATTCCCAAAGATGCTCTTGTAATGAGAAATATTCATCAGGGTCTGAATTTCATAGCCAGTCATGCAGCCCACATCTATGTACTCTGGAGCCCGGACCTTGCAAACCCGGCTTATCATGATATACTTATGCAACACGGAGAAATGGGGAATGCAGTGTGGGGAGAATTGTCCGGACGTTTTATGCCTGTAGTAAATCAATTTAACGGAACACGCTATCCTGCCGGATCTTCTTACCTTGGTGCCATAAGGGAACAGCGTCGCCTGCATGATGCCATTTCCCTTGTTGCAGGCAAAATGCCTCATTCTGTTCTACAGCATGTCGGAGGAGTGGTTTATTCTCCGAGTATTGCAGATATTAATGAGCTTGCGGCTTATGTTTCAAAAACTGCGGAGTTCGTTGAAGCATTTACTCTTGGGGTCTCTCCCGACACCTGGATTGAAAATACTTACAGGGCTTCTTCTCCGCAAAAGGCTGTCAATTTTGTCCTGGAACGCCTGCAGGAGCTTCTGGATAATTCCCTTACCAGCAATGACTTCTCCCACTCCTCCGGCTGGGGGGATGTTCCTCTTTTTGCAGCTTTTGGCTCGGAACTGATCGGGGAACAGCTTCTCGGTCTGCCTATCAGTATGAAAATGGACCGGGCAGGAGTCTATCCTGATCCTGATAAAATCGGTTTTCTTTCTTACGGAGTTTTCTTCAAGCCTGAAAATGGAGATGGGTACGACCCTAAAAGCCCTGCCGACGACAGGGTGATCCCTTCCGGATATATGGACGGAAATCTGGAACTTGAAGAATTCGACTACAGAAAAATCTCCGAAAGCGTTACTCATTCCTTTTACATTGACGGGGAAGAAGATCGCCCTCCCTGGAACGGAGTTACGGTTCCTGAAGGAGATCCTGACAAAATTGATTACACGAGAGGTTCGGAAAGTCGTTACTCATGGGCAAAAGCCCCCAATTATGGTGGCATTCCCTGTGAAGTAGGGCCACTTGCTCGCCTCATGGTCATGGGAGAACCCCTCACAACCGGACTGGTTCAGGCTTTCAAGGAGAACGGTTACTCCCCTGTAAACAACTATACCCGCATGATTGCAAGGATGCAGGAAGTCCTTGTAGTAATGTCTGAACTGATGAAGTGGATTTTGCAGGATCTTGAAGCGGAGGCAAAGGTTGCGGTGCATACCGATCTTTCGATGGCAAAGGATTCGGCAGGGATGGGCCTGTGGGAAGCTCCGCGGGGAGCTCTTGGGCACTGGATTGCTACAGGTTCGGATTCGATGGTTACTCTGTATCAGGCTGTGGTTCCGAGTACATGGAACCTTGCTCCGCGGAACTCACAGGGAATTCCGGGCCCTGTTGAACAGGCCCTCATAGGCACTAAAATCTCGGCTGCGGAAAATGCCCTCGGCGTTGACTATGCAAACCCTCTCGGGATTTTACATACGGCCCGTTCCTATGACCCCTGCCTGGCATGTGCGGTCCATACAATCGACAGAACCGGAAAGCATCCGGATCATACCATCAGGGTGCTTTAAGGGGGGCCTGGGATGGTACGGTCTGCTGAGAAACCTGCCTCCGGAAGGATGGTCGTTGAACGCTACACCTGGCTTGAGAGGGTTACTCACCTGGTTCACCTGCTTGCCATGTTGACCCTTCTTATCACGGGGTTCAGGATCTACTTTGGCTGGGATTTCATGGCATTTCAGATTGCCCGGTCGATCCATCTGATTGCGGTTCCTTTTTTTCTGGCCGCGAACTGGATCCTTGTTCCCTATAATATCTTTTCCTGCAAGGGAGAGAGGTGGTGTGTCAGGGACAGGATAAACCATTTCAGGGAATCTTACATATTCGGGGAGGAGGATGCAGAACGCCTTTTTGATATCATCAGGAATTTTTTCGGGAAAGGCAGGTATCCTGCTTTTACGCTCTATAATGAACGGGAAGGGCATTATATTACAAAACTTCATCCCATGCTCAAGCTGCTGGTTATTTTCGAAAGCACCGCAATTGTTCTCATTGCCATAACAGGAGTAGTGCTTTACGATATTAATTGGGCTCCTCTCGGGCTCCCCGTATCCGAATGGATCCTTTCAATAGCCTGGTATTTTGCGTCTTTGCTTAACGCTAATGCTCTGGGCCTGATCCGTACGGGACATCTGCTTGCAGGCTACTGGTTTGTCTTTGAACTTGTCGTCCACGTGGGCATTCTTGAGTTTGACCCGGACGTATGGAAATACCATAAAGCAATTTTTTGGTCCGGAAAAGAGGATTTATCAGATAGGAATTTTGTCAGGGTAGTGGAAGAAGATTGATAACGGAACTACTTGACTGAATGAGTTTAATAGAGACTAATAATGGCTGATAAGGGCAGAACTACGGACTTGATGAAGTAATAGAGACTAATAATGGCTGATAAGGGCAGAACTAGCGGACTGAACTAACTGACTTATTGGGAATAATAAAGGTCGATTAATGATAGTAAGGGCTAAATAAGAATTAATTCGCTTAATACGACCTGGTGGAGAACATTAAATATTTCTAAAAATTAACGGTCACAGAAAAAAAGTTCCTGGTAATTTGGGATATTTTGCCGGGAATAGGTTAAAAAAGCAGGATAAGGCTTTATCTCCCTTTTTTATATTTTGTCATGTATGAATATTTTAATAAGTTTGAAAGATTCCAAATGGTTATATATCTTTTCCTACATAATTAATATATGGGAATATGCATGTATGAGCTGGCGTCCGTCAGGGCGAAAGTCGGCCAGATCATCCTCAACCTTTTGATTCTTTTTTTTATGGTGATATTCGGGTTGTTTGTGGTTGAGGTTGCTCTCAAATGTTTGATAATTCAGGGCCCATACTGAAAATTTCGGCTTTTCTTTCCTTTTTTTCCTTTTCTTTTTCTTTTTAGACCTCCTATTCTATCCCTTCCCTTCTGTTCCGTTTCTTCAAATTGCTTTTACCGTTTTTTTTCTCTAATTTTTCTTCTTCCTTTTCAATTTCAAGACTATACAGGGTCTGTAAAGGATTTGTGACTTCTTTTTCCTGGATTTCCTTTTCAGGTCTTTTTGGAATTCTGAAGGTGAAGGTACTGCCTTTTCCGGGGCTGGCTTTAACCCATACATGTCCTCCGTGGAGTTCTACAAACCTTTTGACAAGCGCAAGTCCGAGCCCCACTCCGCCGTGCTTCCTGGATATGGACTCATCAATCTGCACGAATGGCAGGAAAACTCTGGCATAATCAGCTTCATGGAGGCCGATCCCCTCATCCTTTATACTGATCTTAACCATGTTTTCCTCAGACCTTGCAGTGATGTTTACTTTTCCGCCTTCGAATGAGAATTTAATTGCATTATTCAGGAGATTATAAAGGACCTGTTTGAACTTTACCCTGTCCGCAATTATGGTTTCCAGGTCCTGCTCAACTTTATAATCTATGCGGATCTTTTTTTCCGCGGCGAAGGAAGAGAGAACTCTCTGTACCTCTTCAATTACTCCGGGGATGTCCACTGTTTCATAGTAAAGTTCAATGTTTCCGAGTTCAAGCCTTGAGATGTCCAGTACGTCATTGATCACGTCGAGAAGATGACTCCCACTTTTCGAAATATTTTCTGCATATCTTTTCTGTTTCTCGTTAAGGGGGCCGAAAGTTTCACTTAAAAGGAGGTCGGAGAAACCTATAACTGCGTTCAGTGGTGTCCTCAGTTCATGGCTCATGTTGACAATGAAAGTGGTTTTCGCCTGATTTGCAGCTTCAGCAGCCATTTTTGCCTGAAGCATTTGCTCTTCGGCCTGCTTGCGTTCTGTTATATCAATCATAATACCGAGAAGCATCGAGTCTTCTTCGGTCACGCCGCTGAATACTAATTTATTGAACATTATCTGATGCATCGAACCGTCAGCAAACCTAATAGAGGTTTCATAAACTCGGGTTTTTTTATGCTTCAACAATTCTATATCCATTGTGTGGCATTTTTCGGCAATTTCGGGGGGGGCAAAATTATACAGAGATTTTCCGAGGATTTCTTCTTTTTGCATCCTCATAAAAGTTTCAAAAGCCGTGTTGCAGGCAATATATATTCCACTTCTGTTTTTACAAAACGCGGGGATAGGTACCGAATCTACCAGTTTTCGAAGAGATTCTGTCTGCTGAAGCCGTACAGCTTCCAGCCTCTTTACTTCGGTGAGGTCCTCTACAAGCACAATACCGCCGACAAGTCCGGAGTTTTCAGATATCAGGGGTTTGTATGTCATCGCAACCGGTATCATCCCGTTTTCATTCCTGAAGATATACTTCAGATCATGGTGAACAGGAACTTTGGGGAGGCATTTTCCACTTTTTTCTTCAGGGTTTCCTCCGTCCAAAAGGCTCAGTAAACTAAAGCTGACTTTTTCTTTTTCACGACTTCCAGCGAGGTTTACAAAGCTCTCATTACAGAGAGTAATAACTCCCTCGGTATCGAACTGGGCGATTCCTCCGGGAAATTCTTCAAAAAGCGTTCTATATTTTCTTTCCGAAGCCCTCAGGGCTTCTTCGTTTCTCTTTCGTTCACTGATATCCCTTCCAATGGACAGTACGGCGTTTTCTCCTTCGTATTCAATTAGTCTGTTATTGATTTCTTGAGGAATGACCGTTCCGTCCTTTCGCAGGGAATCCATCTCAAAAATAAAATATCCGGTTTGCTTTAGCTTCTCTATCTGCTGTCCGAACTCGGTCAGGTGGATGTTGGTCCGTAAATCCTTAATGTGTTTTCCGAGCATTTTACTGCGCGTATATCCGAAAATTTCACAGGCTACATGGTTTGCTTCCATGACCCTGCCTTTCATATCGTGTATAAGAATAGAGTCGTTTGAACTCTCAATCAATGTCTTAAATTTTTTATCTTGACTTTCTTGTTTTATTTTGAGAAATTTCCATTTTCCATCCCTGTTGATCAGCAATTTCTCCCCGGCTTCTACAAGGTCTAAAACCTCTCCCGGGGAAAGCTCCTCTTCTCTAATCGTGAAAAGTGGTCTGATTTTCTTTTCGGGTATGTTTTCGTTAAGGATACGTCTAAGTTCCTTAAGGGGGCCGGAAATTGACTTTCCGAAGGGTTTTATTTCGAGATTAATGCGCAGGTACCGCCAGTTTCCGGTATGGATAAATTTAAGGATCTCTTTCTGAGGAACCCCTGCGTTCCAATTAAAATAGATCCCTGAGCCTTCGCTATGTTCGACAGAAAGGGCATCTGTTTCCTGCAGGGGAATTATCTTAAACCTGGATTTCTCTATGCAGCTTTCGATGTCAAGTTCTGAGTTTGAAAGTAACTCTTTTGCTATTTCTGCACTTTCAGGGTCCGGGACAAGCCAGATACAGCGCTCGTTTTGTTGCAGCCCTGCTTTAATATAAGCTGCTATAAGTTCCGTCCTTTCTCCCGTTTCCTTATAGACCGCGGTAAGGCCATTGGATGGAATAGTCGAACAGAAACAGAACTCCGACTTGACTTTTTTCTTCAGGATTTCTAACACCTTCCTGGAAACATGCGAGTTCAGTTCCCTGCCCCTCTTAAATGCAAATTATTTTATTAACTTTCATACTATATATATATCTACTTCCTTAATTTTATTCTTAGCTATGTCTATCACTTCGAAGAATAAAAGCTTTTATATCAGGGTTCAGAGTGCCTGTTAATTTCCTCACGCATTTTTTCCGACCGAAATCCTTATTGTAAAGCCCGGGATATGGCAGGAGTATGGAAATGCAAAGGGAAATCCAGGTTATTTGTGGAGCGGTGAGAATCCCGGACCTTCCCGGTTTTCTAAAAATAATAACCACAACCGCTTCCGAAAACGAGGTGACCATTCAGGGCCTGAATGCCGACCTGATCGCGGGCGAAAGGCATCTTCATTTTGCAGTGGGAAAAGCTCTCCGGGCTGTCGCGGCAGGTAGGAACGTGGCAAAAGATCCGGGCATCGAGATCATGCGTTATGCAGCAGGAGAGCGGCAGATTGAAAGGAGTTTTTCTATAGGGCTGCACGAAGGAGAAAATAATGCGGTTTTCGTGCTGCTCGGAAAAATGGATAATCTACTCCTGGCCTTCTCCGAACTTCGGAAGCTCATCGCAGAAAAACCCTGTTCCGAACTGCTTGCTTATTCCGATTCCAAAAAGCAAGGAATCCTTTCTCTCTTCAGAATTACAGATGCAGAAATTGAAGCCTCTGGTGAAGAACATGTTCCGGAACTCGTGCTTGAGAGGGTTGCGCTGGCAGATTTCTTAAAGTAAACAGGATTTAAAACAACAAGGATCTGCCTTGATTATTTTAGTTGTCAACTTATAGTCATCTGGAATTTATTGCCAGCTTTTAGCTCCTAATTTATAGCCATTTTTTAGCTCTTAATTTATGACCAGCTGTTAGTTCTTACTTAACACTCAGTTGTTATGTTACTTTGTAGTCAGCTGTTATGCATACTTCAACGTCTTCGCCTTTACTTTACTTTTTCACACTTTTCCTCAAACCAGTCCATCAGGGAAAAAGCAATACTCTGAGAGTCTTCAAGAAGGTGTTCGTGCCTGAGTATTTCTTCTTCGGGCTGGATGAACTTTCCCTCAACAAGCTCATGCCCCGAGTCTTCTATCAGATTTCTTATCCACTGCCTGTCAGCTTCAGGGTGAAACTGCAGCCCGAGAATGTTACCCCTGTAAATAAAACCCTGGTTCGGGCAGGCTTCGCTTTCGAAAAGTCTTACTGCACCTGCCGGGATTTCAAAGGTGTCTTCATGCCACATGAATGCGAAAAATTCGGGAAAAAGGCATGACGGAAGTTCTGAACCTGTCCCCGCCCCACTGTTCAGGTTTTCTCCTGCCGGAGCTTTTACCCTGTGCCAGCCTATTTCCTTGAACCTGTTTCTGGCAACCTTTCCGCCCAGGACCTCGGCAATCAGCTGTGCCCCAAAACAGCTCCCAAGCACAGGTTTACCAGCATCTATCACCATTTTTACAAACTCTTTTTCAGCCCTCAGCCATGGGAACTCTTCTTCCTGATAAACACTCATGGTGCCGCCCATTATCAGGAGCATATCGAACTCTTCAGGTTCGGGAAAGACAGGGTTTTCATAAAGCAGGGTTTTTGTAAGCCTGTGCCCTTTCAGGGACACCCATGTCCCTATGCTTCCAAGGGTCTCGTTTTTAAGGTGCTGGAGGCAATGTATTTTCATGGTTTTTTCACTTCAGTTATTGGTGAGATAAGGGATTTCCGCGTTTGATATGTTTAACGTTTGGTGTTTAATGTTTGGTGTTTAATGTTTGGTGCTTAATGTTTGGTGTTTAATGTTTGGTGCTTAATGTTTGGTGCTTAATGTGTTTAATAATGGATTCAGCTCAACCAGATACTGTTTTATTAACGTTTTTCAGGATAGAACACAGGATTTTCTTCGATAAACATTTCATAAGATAAATATCTGTCCTCAGGTCTTTCCAATAAATATTAATATACTATTGTGTTAACAGGTCACATTAACAGACAAAGGGAATAGCCAGAAAAGGATTATTATCATCAGGATATTATCAGACTATTATCTGGAAACAGAAAATAAGAGTTTAAGAGTCGATTATCATGCCTCATCCAAAGACCGTAGAAGAAATGATTGAGTGCGCCGGGCCCATCGAATGCGAGTTACTGCCCAGGCTCATTCAGGTAACTGAAGCTGCTGCGATTGCCGCAGCCTATCAGATGGGACGCGGGGACAAGCGCTTTGCAGATCAGGTGGCAGTTGCCTCCATGCGAAGGATGCTGAACAAACTTGATATGAAAGGCATAATAAAGATCGGGGAAGGAGAAAGGGACGAAGCTCCCATGCTTTATATAGGGGAAGAAGTCGGGACCGGGAAAGGGGACCTTGAGGTTGATATTGCAGTCGACCCTCTGGAAGGCACAAACCTTACTGCAGACGGCTCTCCGGGTTCGGTTGCTGTCATGGCAATGGCTGAAAGGGGAGGGATCTTCCACGGTCCGGATATCTACATGGATAAGATAGTTGTGGGTCCCGATGTCGTTCGATATGAAGAAGAGCATCCTAACGAAAGAATTGACCTTGATGCTCCTGTTAATCACAACCTCGAAATCGTTGCAAAAGCCCTCGGAAGAAAGGTTGAGGAACTTGTAGTCGTGATTCTCGACCGCCCTAGGCATGCCCAGAAAATAACCGAAATCCGGGAAGCCGGCGCCCGTGTAAGGCTGGTTACAGATGGAGACCTCATGCCTGGCGTTGCAACTGCGGTCCGCGGCTCAGGCATTCATATGGTCATGGGGGCAGGCGGTTCGGGAGAAGCTGTCCTGACTGCAGCTGCAATCAAAATCCTGGGGGGGAAAATCCTTGCAAGGCTTGTTCTGCCGACCATAGCAAACGGTAAAACCAAGGATAAGATTGATGAAGAAATAGAGGAAAAGATGCCCAGGCTCGAAAAGATGGGAATTACCCTTGAGAACATTAATGACATCCTTGATACCGACAAACTTGTTCCGGGTAACGATGTCATTTTTTCCGCAACAGCCGTAACTCCCGGCCACTTCCTGCGCGAAGTCAACCTTTTCGGCGGTGGGGATGCCAGAGTACACACGGTTTCCATGGGGGCATCCGGAGCTGTCAGGTTCACGGACAGCATTTATATCAAGGATAAGCGGGAGACTCCACTCTACCTGTAAATCCTTTTTTCATCTTTTTCATCCTTTTTCTTTCACCTCTTTTGAAACACAAACCTCAAAAATTTCGAGTTAAAACATGAAGGTCTATCTTGAGAGTTTTGGCTGTTCCGCAAGCCAGGCATCAGCCGAGATCATGAAAGCAAGTGTTGAGAGGCTAGGGCACGAATTATTGAACCCTGTTGCTTCCGGGGAGGCAGAGGTCTATATCTGCAATTCCTGCACGGTCAAGTACACAACAGAACAAAAGATCCTCTATAAGATCCGCAGTATGGGAGAAAAAGGCGTGGAGGTGATCGTTTCTGGCTGCATGCCCGAGGTCCAGCTTGAAGACATCCTCCATGCAAATCCCGAAGCCCATATTCTTGGAGTAAATGCGGTTTCCCGTCTGGGAGAGCTTCTCTCCTCAATCGAAAAAAGGAAAACGGAAGGGCTGCCTGCAGGAGGACACCTGGAACTTCGGACTTCCGAACCTCTGGGCTTTCTTAATGTCCCACGCGAGCGCTCAAATCCCAATATCCATATCTGCCAGATCTCTCAGGGCTGTAATTTCGCCTGCTCTTACTGCATCGTAAAACATGCCCGGGGCAAGCTCCTCTCCTTCCCGCCTGAGGAGATCATAAAAGATATCCGCTCCGCAGTTGCAGACTGCTGCAGGGAAATCTGGCTTACCTCACAGGACGACAGCCAGTATGGGATGGATACGGGAGTGAAACTTCCTGAGCTCCTGCGCATGATCTCGGAAATCCCCGGGGATTTCAAAGTGAGGGTCGGGATGATGAACCCCTTTTCCGTTCTCCCCATCCTGGACGAGCTTGTGGACGCCTTCGACTCTGATAAGGTTTTTAAGCTCCTGCACCTCCCCATCCAGTCCGCCTCCCACTCGGTTCTGAAGAAAATGAACCGTCTGCATAAAATGGATGCTGTGGACGAAATCATTACGAAATTCCGCGCTCGCTTCGGAGACCTTTCTCTCTTCACCGACATAATTGTCGGCTTCTGCGATGAAACCGATGAGGATTTCGAAGAAACCGTAGAGTGGGTAAAAAAATACCGACCGGAAAAGATCAATATTTCCAGATATTCTCCCCGCCCGCATACCAGAGCCTTTTCCTACCGAAACCTCGATTCCCGGATTTCCGTCCAGCGCTCTCACGAGCTGCACAAAGTGTGCGAGCAGATAAAGCTTGGGTCCAAGAAGGAAATGATTGGCTGGAGAGGCAAAGCTTTTGTCTCGAAATACACGGAAATGGGCGATGTCCTCACGCGTACGGACTCTTACCGTCCTGTTGTGATCAGCGGCTCTGGCCTCAAGCCAGGGGAATACGCTAATGTAGAAATTACAGGTGCAAAGCCAGGTTATTTTCTTGGAAAGCTTATTATTTAAGTCTGAAAATCCCTTCCGGGAAAAGGAACGCTGTGAAGGTCGGGGAATCTCGGTAAAGGCAGAATGGTCTCAACAAAGGGTGGCGGATCTCAGCAAAAAATTCAGCAAATAAAAAGGATCAATCTTTTCTTCTTTTTGATTTTTTCCTTGTTTGGATGTTTTATTCTACTTGGTTTTTGGTTGTTTACGTCGTTTTTGCCTATTTACTTAGTTTTTAATTATCGAATCTTTTTCTTTTGATTTTAATCTCTTCCGATCTAAAGAAAAGTATTTATGCATATAACTCTGTAATATTTTTTACTTTAAACTCTCAATTCTTCTATCGTTTATAATCTCTCAATTCTTCTATCGCTTATTTTCCGGGGTGAAGCACATAGCTGGGAAAAGATCTATCAAGTGTTCCTGTTTTTTTCAGAATACCCATGCTTATATTCCTTATTCCATAATCGGGATTTTCATTGTCCTTGTCGCAACCTTCACCTCTGTCTACCTTCTGAAAATGGACAGTGAGGTTGCCGAAACAATCTATACTACAGAGAAAAGTGACCCCCGGCAGACAGCTATATCCCTTGCGGCATCCGATCTTGCTCGCTGCCTTAACTATGCCGGGATGGAAGCCCTGGAGTGGCAGGGAGAGCACCCCGTGATCCTGCCCGAAGGCGTTCCGGTTGAAAGGTTTTCTGAAGACAATTTCATGGTAACTCCGCAAAACCAGAACTCTGAGAAGGGAGACAGCCTTCAAATCTCCATAAACCTGCCTTCGGATGTCTGGGGTAAAATCGAGTCGCTATGGAAAAAAAGGAATGTTGTCCTGGTCGTGAACGATTCTGCAGGACGGGAAATCAAACGTGTAAATTATGGGCAGGCTACCGGTTTTCTTCAGAAAGTATCATTCGACGAATATCTGGAAGTTCCGGAAACGGCAGAAGCCGGGTATGCATCCATCGAACTTTATTACGGAGACGAACTCAAAGCCTCGGACTGGTTCCAGATTGAAGCAAGCCCCATAAAAGATATTACGGCAGAAGCTTTTAACCGGTTACTTCTGGCAAATTACCAGGACAACAGCCACACTTTTCTCGAGTATGCCATTAACGTGGAACCTGACATAGAACCTGGCCAGATAAGGGTAAGGAAAGTTAATGGGACCCTGCAGCGGGAAATTTCCTCTGATGACAAAAAATACACGAACAAAAAATATACGATCTACTACATCTTCGAAATCCCGGTTTTAAATTACACCTTTGTGGATCTCGAATCCGGAGAAACGTACAATCTGAGTATGAACCTCTCCACCCTTATCCCCTCAAGGGAACCCCTGCTTGAAGAACTTGTAAGGGAATATGAAACCGCACTCGGGACCTCCTCAAGCCTGGACTCTACTTCAAATGTCGTGCTCGGGGCAACAAACCTGAGGACTTTTATCTACGGCCCCTGGCAGCATTATGCAAACGGGCCTCTGAACATCCTGACAAATCCTGCCCTTGCAAGTTCGGTTAACGGGGCCACGCTCTACACCCAAAAAAGAGTCTTTGACTCGGTTGATCCCCTGGCTCTTGCATACACAACTTACTACAACGGAAAGGTTCTTTATGAAGACGTCTGCGCCTCCAGCAATTCAAAAACCAGCCCAAGCCTGCTGAATTCAACCAATTTGAATGCAGCCGGATTAAATACGACTGGTTCGAGTGCTTCTGTGCCTTCTTATGAGGCGGATGAAGGAATAAACCTTACGACTGCGTACTCTTCCCTTGCAGCAAACAGGTCTTTTTGCCTGAATGTGAAAGAAGGTATAGAACAGTCTCTTGAAGAGGTAAACACTTCCTATGAAGAGCTTTTCAGATATTCGGAAATAACAGTTTCAGCCTCCGACTACACACAGGGAGTCCTCGACGGCTGGGTCTTCAACGATCATGTGTGGGCCGAGAAAACCCCAGACCTTATCCATGATGTTGCCGACAGCGTTTACACGGCTCCGGTTAAGGGCCAGATCCGGAGGGACGGGTTCAATTCTCCTGTCCCTCTAACTTCGGCAATTACAGCGGATTTTGACCCGGATTCGGTTTCATATAGCGGACACGCTGTTGGCTGGGACTCGGATTATTTGGCATCGGGTACGCACAGAGGTTCACTTGTGCCCTCTTACACCTGGAGTGATTCCGTTACTAATTCTTATTCGAAAACTCTTGACCCTGAAATCGACCCTCCAAGAGGGCGGCTAAAAAGCTGGCAAATTACGGATACCTCTATTGATTTAAAATCTGTGGAGATAGCTGCTGTAAGAGTTGAGCCTCTATACTACTACAGGGCTAATGACCGGCTTCTTGCCGAGCACAGGACCGGTGACGGCTATCTCAGTAGCGAGGACCATATTTTTGATTGGGGCATCCGTTATGCTATATATTATGACATAAGGACAACGTGGGAAATTGATTACGACTATAAATATACATATGTCTGGTATACTGTCAGCCATAACGCGGACGGAACCGAAACCGAAGAAGCAAATTACGGCACATCAAGCAGCTCTGATTCCGAAACCGTAAGCAAAACCGATCTGGAATCTTTCTACCATACAGAAACCGAATCCGAAAACCTTACAGTAATCTATCACCAGCGCCCACCCACCGGAGGCTATACGGGACTGTTAACCTATACCGACCCTGTAGAAAGAGAATACAGGAAAACAACCCTGTATACTGCCGGTGCAGAGAGGTTTGACCCTTGCTGTTCCGATGCTGCAGACAAGTACAGGGCTGCCTATGTGAATATAAGGACACTCGAAAGCACCTTCCGGAATTACCCTGACAGGATGTATCTCACACAGCGTACTGTCAAATGCGATATCCCACCCTGGCTGCACAGGGTAATGGCTGAAGAGGTGCTGGCAATGCTTGATGCCATTGAAAAAGACAACCCCACCTTCAATTATTCTCTTCTTGAATCCCCAGGCCAGGACCCTACAGACCTCCAGGTGGAAACTGCCAAAAAACTCATTCTTGACCTCAAGGCAAGCCGGGAAGCCTACGTAAACAAAAAGCAGCACCTCACCCCAGCCGGCAAGATGTACGTATCCAGTGACTCCGCCCGCTATATTGCAAGAAACGAAGCTTACAACAGGCTGCTCAAAGATATCGATCAAAAGAACAAAAAACTGGATTCTAACCTTAACTCTTACATCCTTGATGCTCTTGAGGAAAAAGGCCTCAGTACCGGCGCGTTTGACAGCGTGACTTCAGGCCCAATGACCCTTTTCGATAACCCTGCAATGGAGAGGGCTGCCTCGGCTCTCGGGCAGGATATGGGCATTATCTCCACAATGAAAGTTACAGGCCAGCCCGAAAGCAAATACAACTGGACCGAAAACCTCACCCTCATCGTTGACCAGAAGCCGAACTACCTCTACCACGATCCGGACTTCGACCTCAGGGGAGAGTACGAATGGGCTGATTCCATGGGCGGGAAAACTATTTACCCCCTCGGCGTCCGGAATACCTGCATTTTTACAACCAACATCTCCGAAGAAATTGCAGATGCCATCTCTTCAAGCGGCGAATACGTAAAAACCGAAACTTCACAGCAGATCAGCCGGAGCATTTCCACCCTGAACACAGAAATTAACCTGCTGGAGCAGAATCTCAGCGAACAGGAAGTTTCTCTGGACACAAGCCGCCTTAACACAGAAGTCTACAACCTGAAACTGGTCTACGCCCGGGAAATGAGGTATCAGATTACTGAAGAGGTCGCCGCTGAGATAAGCTCGAACCCTGTTGTTTCCGGCTGGATAGGAGAAGCCCGCGTCCGTGCAGTCACAGTCGGTTATCTTAACAGCCTCTCCGATGAAGAGATTATCGAAAAATCCACCACAGACCAGCTCGCAACCGAACTTGCCGCCATCGTAAAAACAGATATTCGTAACTCAAAGCCTCCGGTCGAGCCTGATGAACTTGAAGCCACTTTGAACAGGGTCGATACGGATGTTAGAATCGGTGTTGCAAACGGCATCTGTGCGGTTACGGCCAGCAAAGGTGAAATAATTGATATTCTTTTTGGACATATTGATGGTGAACTGAAAAACCTGGCAAATGAGACCGTTGATATGTATTCGGGAGAGGTAGCTGACAGAGTCACAAAAAGGCTGGATCGGACAATGGCAGCTGTTCCATGCGGGCTCCCTGTATTGCCACCACACTGGGTTTTTACGGTTAATGTTTGGACATATGAAATTGTGGGGAAATATCAAGTGTTTACTGTTATTGACAGCGATAATGAGGTGATCCCAAAACCTTACTTTGGGCATAAAGGACAGAGGTACGTGAGACAAGATTCCGATGTTTATGACCCTATAAAAACTGATGAAGACGGATACTACTTGTTATTAGGAGGTAATGCACCAATTTATTTTAGTTTTGATGGATATGCAGCAACCGTAGTCGGACCTGGAGTAAAAGGTGTTGGCGATAAATTTGGAGGGAGCGTTGAAATCTCAACTGGTTATGGAAACCTTTCATCTGAATATGAGGGATTATCGTGAAAATTAGATACTTATTGATTGTAATAGTTTTTGGAATCTTTTTTTTACCAGTTACAGCTATTGCTATCAGTTCTTATGGAGAAATGGATGTTTACTTTAATGATAATATTTTGCCAGGTAAGGAAATTGCAAAACCTACTTTAAAAATCAATGAGCCCTTTAATATCAAAATAAACATGACTGCCTATCAAGAGTGTAAAGTTTCTGGTAAACTTACAGAATTAGGAGAGGGTTACTTCGAGGTTATAGAGGGGCCTTCTGAAATGAACCAGTATTCAAGAACAGTTTTGATGGCAAATGAATCTCACATTTTTGAATGGACTGTTATACCAACCGACAAGTGGGCTGGTGGATCAATGCCTATTAACTTCCATTATTCAATTATAGAAAAAGGTAATCCTGAACCTGTAGTAAATAGCGAGTTCACAGTCGCCTACTGCACCATTTCCAATGAATATTACGAAGGCGAAACTCCTACTTCTAAAGAGCAGCCAGTTCCGGAAACCGAACCTTCCTCCACATCCGCAGCCGCTCCAGCCTTTACACTTGCCTGTGCGCTTTCGGTTCTTGCATTGGCTTTTGCTCTGTTCCGCAGGTGAAAATCCTGTTTAGAACTTTATTTTTGAGCTTATCCTGATACCGTGCTTAAAAAACAAGATCAAAAGAAGTAAATTTTGAGTTGGGATAAGCTCGCCTGTCATAGATGAACTTATCCGACAAAAACTTCCAAAACAGGATAGGCACTTATCTAAATGCGGTGAATTTCTCCTTTACCGCATTGCATACGGGACATCTATCGGGTGCCTCTCCTTCGAGAGTGTATCCGCATACCTCGCAGACCTGGATATCTCCGAGTTCGACATCATTTCCTGAATTAACTGCCTCTAATGCTTTTTCAAAAAGCTGTCTATGCAGTTTTTCGCTGGCGTATGACCATTCAAAGCTTCTCTGTGCGTTTTTTTCTTCTTGGAACTTAGCTACTTCTATGTATACGGGATACATTTCCTCGATTTCGAATGTCTCGCCATCTATTGCAAGTTGAAGATTTTTCAGGGTATCTCCCGGTCCAAAGGCTGCCATGCTGTTTGCAACAAATCCCCCATTGAGGTGTTTTAACACCTTGTAATGGTCGCCTGCATGTACGTATTCAGCGTGAGCGATTGCGCGGAATAAGCGGGTTACGTTAGTGAAATTCTCTTCTTCGGCCTGGTTTGCAAAATGCAAGTATCTCATGTGTGCCTGACTTTCCCCACCAAATGCATTGATCATGTTCTGTTCTGTCATTTTTCTCATTTATATAACCCCTAGTTTATAAAATTCGGTAGTTTATATCCTCAAGACTTACGTACTTTGGGAGTAAAATAAAGTGTGGTCAGGTCTGTCACTGAAATTCTTATCGAGACCTTTTGAAGTTACATGCTATTTCTTCGGTTTAACTGTGTAAGTCTGAGTTCACGCTTTATTTGAGTTTAGAGAATAAAAGTCTTTTTAATCTGTTTAATTATTTTGTACAGTTTTTTCTAAATTATGATTACATACTACATAGGTGAACGTGCATTTTTTACATCGATTTTTACATTATTTTCTACAGGGGTATTGCAAACTATGTTTCAAAAACTCTGCTTTCCTGTGCAATTTCCTTAATAAATAATATTCCTAAATTTTTCATGCCAACTTTCTTTGCAACAGCTTCGGAGCTTGCATTTTCAATATGGCAATATGCCCTTATCTTCTTCTCACTTTGAGATTTGAGATTCTGCAATAATGCTTTTGTTGCCTCGGTTGCATAACCATTATTCTGGAACTCCCTGTTAATGGACCAATAAATTTGTATGTCCTTTCCGTTGAAATCAGGAGCATAACCCACAGAACCAATATAATCATTTGTGTTTTTAATTGCAATTGCAAAAGACACTGCATCCATGTCCTCTGAATAAGAATTTATAGTATAATCAAACAATTCTCTGATTTCGTTTTCAGTTTTCTGCTCATCAGAAAATAATAGATATTTGGTAGCTTCGGGATCTGTCATAAAATTGTGAAAAGCTTCAAAGTCTCCTCTTTCAAATTTTCGAATTACCAGCCTTTCGGTTTTTATTTCCCTGGTGATTTTCATTTTATTCTCCTTTTTCGGTTCTTCGGTGTTTCGAGTGGGTAATTAACATCCATTTCCTAACTATAAGAGTTGCAGATATAAAATTTGTAAACATTTGTTGATGAAAATAACATTCGAGCTCGATGTTTATTCTTTTGACCAACGACTTTTTAAATCACAGTCATTTTCAGCCCACACGAAACTGCGAAGAGCCGTTTTGTTCAAAATTGACGACTCGAGAAAGCCAATGAATTACTCGAATTCCGCCATTAAAGGCATGTGATCGCTCAGCGAAATCCAATCTTCATATTTACCAATAGAAAAAGTCTTAATCTGATCTACAAAATCCGTTGATGCAAATATGTAATCAATATGGTAAGGGGTCTTTTTATTTTTCCTGAAGAATAAGGTTGGTTCTTTCTCATGACCAAAATCTACATTTGCAGATCTATGGTATGCGCTATATATCTCAAGTTGTTTTAGAAAGCAAATTACATTGGTGAGTGTTCCGTAAAGAGGATACTCAGGTTTTCTATCCCAGATTACGTTCCAGTTGAAATCTCCTGCAATTATCACCGGAGATTTGAGCATATCTTTATAATAATTCAGCGATTTCCAGACCTCTCCTATGTACCTTCTTTTAGGATCTTCTTTATTATTCTGTGACCATATTGCAATAAGGTTTGTATCTTTCGGGTTGGCTATTTTAATCGGGAGAATATATTTATATTCTTCACAATAGGACTCATGCAACGAAATTTCGATGTCGTTGAAACTGAAAACTCCTAAGCCTTTGTTTTTATTGTCTCCTATCCACAAAACATTGGAATAAAAATCATCAGTAAATTTGCCCGGATGTTCGCATTCCGGAACAATCAGTAAATCTGGATTGTATGGAAGAATTTTCTCATACTTTTTCCTGAATGCCATATTACAATTCCAGCTTACAATTCTCATTTTGACACCATTAAAATGATGATATCCAACGTTGATACGTTTTCAAAGTGATGATTCTTCAGTGCATGCTCGTTTTTCAGAGATCTTGTGATATTTTTGATTGATACTATTAAAAAAGTAGATGATTTGTCTCTCTACTTTTCCGGCGTGATTGATGATTTCTCTCTGATTCTCAAAGCACATCGGTTTCAGCCGTTCGTTTAAGGTTGATGCAATTCTCCTCGGGGGCTACCAAAAATACAAAAATAAAGGTAGGGGAGACCTGGGTCACATACTCGGGCAGTACCGAACACAACAGTGCGTCCGAAAATGAGGTCCGTCTTACAACATTATCACTCTTTCCATAGAAGGGCTGGAAATCAGCAGGAGGACTATTCCTACCCACAATTTCCTTTTCATTACGGCAAAAATTGATAGGGAAATTTAGTTAACCTCAGAAATTTGTCACTCAGTTAACTCCAGTGGTCCTGTCATTTTTGGTAACTCGTCAACTCCAGTAGTAAGATGTTCTTTCGAAAAGGCCATCTCTTTGTCTAATATGATAATAATGGCAGCAACGACAGTAACAACCACAGTTTCAATGCACTTTTCAAATTGGGTCATTTGCAGAGCTTCCTGCGAGATATTGATGCAAATGTGAATGAGAATCATTGCCAGAACACTTTTTCCGTTTTTTATGCAGATCAGCTGATAATCACTCCCATAGCCGTATCCAATTTCCTGAGAATTCTAAATTTACGTTTCAACATAGTATTTATTTTGGGATAGTTCCCCATCCTTATCCTCAACATCGTCTAATTGTTTTATTTTTCTATTTTTCCGGATCAACAGAGCAACCACAGAAATCATTATTCCGGAAATTATAAACATTAAGGCAATTCCTCTGCTTTCTCCCGATCCTACAATTAAACCAGCTGTTCCAACCAGCAAACCGTCAGATTCTAAAAGTGGATTGAAAATCTTATCTGCTAAAAAACCTGCAACTGCAAAAGCTATGATGGAGCCAAGATAGGTAACCATAGAAATAATCGACCATATACGCCCCTGTTTACTGTTCTCAATGTTTTTTCGAATTAAAACTTCAATAGAGGTGTTAATAAAAGGCAACGTGGCAAAAAACATAAATCCTGCTACAGTAATAAAAATCACATTTGTTGAGAGTCCAAGATTAGCAAAAAATATACCTGATACAAATAATGAGATAGATAATGTCTTTACATATTTGTTTTTGCTGCCAAATACCCCAATAAACAAGCTTCCAACTAATATGCCGGATGCACAGATTGATTGAATGGTTCCAACTGCTTTTACTGTTGTTAAATTTAGCATCATTGGAATAAAAAGAGATTGAAGCAATCCAACAAAAAAGAGTATGAGTGTGGTAGTTATTACCAGATTAACTATTCCTCTATTTTTTGAAAATTCCCGAATACCTTCTCTAAGGTCAGCCATGTTGTTTTGTTCTTGTTTCGTTATTTGGGTTCTGCCTAAGATTTTTCCTATCCATATGACAATGGAGCTGGCAATTAAGAAAGTGGTAACATCAATTAAAAAAACAAATTTGATATCCATTATTGTGAGTATAATTCCGGCTAAAAACGGGGAAATTAAGTATTGAGCTGAACTTGCTAATTGCATTAATCCACTTGCTTTAGCATATTGATTTTCAGGTAGAAGGTCCGTAATCAGGGCCTTATAGGCTGGTTCCTGAAAAGCTGAAAAAACTGAGCTGATTGCAATCCCAAGGTAAATTTGCCAGAGTTCAATATTGCCTTTTAGCATCATAGCAAATATGAAGAGAAGCCCGAGCGTTGATCCTGAATCCCCGAAGACCATCATTAAACGTCTGTCATGACGATCTGCCAGTATACCTCCGTAGGGCTTTAGTAAGAAGGGGGGCAAAAAAGCACACATAAGTATAAAGACGTAGCTTGAGGCTGTACCGGTTTGTTGATATACGTATATTCCTAAGGAAAAAGTAGTAAGGCCACTACCTATTATTGAGATGAATTGTCCAAACCAGATAAAAAGAAATTTGGAATAGTGATCTGTACAATTATTTGTCACTCAGTTAACTCCAGTGGGCCTTTCATTCTCGGTAACTCGTCAACTTCAGTAGTAAGATGTTCTTTCGAAAAAGCCATCTCTTTGTCTAATATGATAATAATGGCAGCAACGATAGTAATAAGCACAGTTTCAATGCATTTTGCAAATTGGGTCATTTGCAGAGCTTCCTGCAAGAAATTGATGGAAATGTGAATTAGAATCGCTGCCAGAACACTTTTTCCATTTTTTATGTATGTCCAGCTGATAATTACTCCTATAGGGACTATGCTGACAAAAAAATTCACCGCATACCAGACATTCTCATGAAAAACCTCGTACTGATACATGTTATTGATAAAGATCAGCGGGAAGTGCCAGAGCGACCAGAGTATACTGAAAACAACCGATGCCGTAAAGAAAGTGTGCCGGCTTTGCAGGCTTTCAAAGCCGTATCCTCTCCATCCAAGCTCTTCAAAAATTGAAGCCAGGATAAGGGTCAGATACGCAGGGATAAACCCTGATGAAAAAGAGTAACCTTCAGCAAATTGAAATTGAGAAGTCGATCCACCAAATGGAAGAGAAAGAAGAATAGATACCAGAACAGTAAGTGGCATTAGTAAAATAAATGTCAGTAGTACTTTTGGGTTTATTAACCTGAGATTAACAAACCGGTTGATAAAATCCCTTTTTAAATCCGAATTTTTAGACGTAAATATCATAAATAATGCAGTAAGAAAAGGCACCATCAGTCCAAGAAATAGTAATAATTCATACAGTCCGTTATCATCACCAAAACTTAAATATGCCGCTGGAAACCAGAGAGCATAGGTTATAATATAAACAATAATATAATAGACTCCGGGTTTGTACTTATAGTTAGGAATCATCTTCCTTCCACCTGAATTTTAGATGCTTTGGTATTGGCCTTACTTTTTGTACGCAGGTTCATTTTTAATAGTCAAAGGTATAAAAAATTTATTAATTCTTTTTGAATTAGATAAAAAAGTGAGAATAGTAGAACCAGTTATCTAACCCCCAATATATCCTTAGTCCTTGTTATGTAATATGTTTCAATAGTAAAAAAGGAATGTCAGTTCACCTTTATTCCTGTCGGAAGTGTTCCGATTTTGATATGTATATGGGAGGACAGGCTAAGCAACGAAGAAGTAAAAGTGATAAGATTCCTATTTTTTGACGGGTTATCTGTATTAGTTTCCATATCCGGCTGAGCCACGAGTCTGTGGAAATCAGTTAAATACTAATATACAAATCCCTATACCGTAAAAACTGGAGACTGATATTATGGACCGGGAAATAAGGATACTCCACACTGCAGATACGCACCTGGGATACCGGCAGTACCACAGCGAGGTACGGAGGCAGGACTTTTTTAAGGCATTTGAGACGGTCATTCAGGATGCGGTTGACATGCAGGTTGATGCTGTCGTGCACGCGGGGGACCTTTTTGATTCGAGGAACCCGACCCTTGAAGACCTTCTTGAGACTATGAACATCCTTTCCCGGTTGAAGGCTGCAAACATACCTTTTTTTGGCATTGTCGGGAACCACGAGAGCAAGCAAAATACCCAGTGGCTGGACCTCTTTGAGGAGATGGGGCTTGCGGAAAGGCTCGGGAAAACGCCGAAGCTTGTCGGGGATACGGCAATCTACGGGATTGACAGTGTTCCGAAGTCGAAGATTCCTCTTTACGATTATTCAGGGTTTGAAGTGCCCGACTCCCTGCCGGAAAACTGCAAAAAGCTCCTTGTGATGCACCAGATCGTGCAGCCTTTCCCGTATGCAGACTGGGACTGCGTTGAGGTGATTGAAAACCTTCCCTTTAAGGTTGATGCAATTCTCCTCGGGGACTACCACAAATATGAGAAAATAAAAGTAGGGGAAGGAGAGACCTGGGCTACATATTCGGGCAGTACCGAAAGAAACAGCTCATCCGAAAATGAGCCCCGTTCTTACAATATTATCACTCTTTCCGGGGAAGGGCTGGAAATCAGCAGGAGGACCATCCCTACCCGCAATTTCCTTTTCATCACGGCAAAAATCGACGGGGAAGAAAAGCCTTATGAACAGATCTTTTCTGCCGTAAATGAGCACCTTGAAGAGCTTCCGGAATCGGTTGTCTTTCTGGACATTTCCGGAGACTCGGGGACAGTCCTTTCCTTCAGCGAGATCGAAGAATACCTGCTGAGCAAAGGGGTGCTGGTGTCAAGGGTTAAAGACCTCAGGCTAAAAGAGATCGTTCCGGAAGAGGTTATAAAAGTTGCATTTTCTGACCCGGACCATGCGGTTGCCGAAGAGATCCGCAGGATGAGTTTAAACGACGGCGGGCTGATAGTCGATGAGATCATCCGGAACCCTGATGTGGCAAGGTCAAGGGTGGACGAAGAAACCGAAAACCGGCTTTCGAGATTGATTGAAGCAATAGATTTCAAAGACCCGGATTTCAGAATAGAGATCCCTGCCAGCCCTGTCATAATTGAAATCCCTGGAGCGCCCATGCCGACAGATGCAGTTGAAAAGGTTGAAACTCTTGACCCTGCCGGAGAGACCGAATTTGCGGCGGGAATTGCCGGCAGAGCTGAAACCTTGAGGGCTCCTGCAAGAATTAAAAGCTCCGAATCTCTTAACGACGCTCTCAAGAAGAGTTTTGAAGCTCCTGATAAGGTCCGTGAATCCCTGGATGTGAAACCTGAACCTCTTCAGGCCAGCTCAGCATTTGAAAGCGCCAGATCCCCTGAAACCGCCAGAAAGTGTGAGAATACTAATACTGTTTCAGCAGGTACGGCTGCAAATGTTGAAACGCCCGGAGTTACTACTGGTCCTAAAATTGATGTTAATTCTTCGGTTGAAAAGCCTGCACCCCCCGAAATTTCACAGGAAACATCCGGGATCCCTGCAGAAATTTGCGGCGAAGGTGGAAAAAGAGCTGATTCCGAGATCGGTGCCGTCAATAAAACCGAAACAGAGGCTGGAAAGCTGTCCGGGTTCGGAGTAGAGGAGATACCCGAAAAAGAGGGGGCGAATAAAGTAGAAAAGCCTGCAGCTGAAAAACCTGCGGATGGAAAGCTCCCTGATGAGAAAACGGCTCAGGTTCCTGACAAAACTGCAAAACCGGTAAAACAGAGTCAGAGGAAAGGAAAAGAAAAGTCTGCTGTGCCCAGACAGTATAACCTTGGTGATTACCTGTGAAGCTGAAAAACCTGTACATAGAAAACATCCGGAGCTACAAAAAGCTGGACTTCACTTTCGAAGACGGAGTGACCGTAATTTCCGGGGTAAACGGGAGCGGGAAATCAAGCCTGCTCGAAGCCTGCTTCATGGGGCTTTTCGGAAGCAAGATCCTTTCAAAGGACTTTGTGCTTGCGGATATGATCTTTAAGGGAGCCGAGAATGCAAAAATCAACCTGGGCTTTGAACATCTCGGGCGGGAATACCTTATTGAGCAGGCTTTCAGGTACTCTTCAAAAAGTGAAAACGCTTCCAGCTCAAAGTGCGTGCTCTATGCTGACGGGGAAAACGTTGTTGACCAGGCGACCCGAACCTATGAAGAGGTCTGTGCCCTCCTTAACATGGATGAAGAAGCATACCGGAACTGTGCTTACATCCGGCAGGGGGAGATTGACGTGCTTATCAACGCAAAGCCAAAGGACAGACAGCGCATGATCGACGACCTGCTCCAGCTCGGAAAGCTGGAAGAGTACCGCGAAAGGGCGGGCTATGCAAAGACGGCTGTCCGAAGGCTTGAGAGGGACACAAAAAATAGCCTTTCGGGCGTGAAAACCGAAATCGAAGGGATTGAGATCACGGAACCCTTTAAAGCCCTGAACGGGCTCAGGCAAAAGGTGAAAGAAACTGACGCTGCTTTAAACGAGTTGAATGAAAAAAAGGAATTTGCAGCTGCCCGTAAAGGAGAACTCGACCTCAGGATTGCCGAGTACAAAGAACATCTGCAGGAAATTGAGGCTTTAAAAGAGGCTATCCATAAGACTCAGGAAGATAAAGTCGGCTGTTTTAAGGAGAAGGAAACTTTTTCAGGGGAAGTGCAGGGACAGAGGCGTATTTTGCTCGAACTCGGGGAAGAAAATGCCGGTTTGAAAGAAGAATGCGGCTTTGGCAACCTCGAAATTGAAGCTCTGCTTTTGCGCCAGGAAAAAGAGGAGTCCTCTGCCAGGGAAAAGGTAAACGCTGCATCAAAAGAGCTTGCCCTTCTCCTGAAAGAAGAAGAAAACTGTTTACAGGCCTTACAAGAGCTTGAAAATGAGAAAACTGAGGCTGAACGCACCCTGCTTGAGTGCAGGGCCAGCATCGGGGCTGCAAATAAGGAAATTGAAGGGTACAGGGAAAATATAAGGAAGCTCGAAGGGGAAAGCAAAGGGCTGAGAGAAAAGGCAGGCTTTAAAACAGACTCAGGGACAGCGGATGGAATTGCCCTGTTGGTAAAGGAGCTTGAAGAAAAGGAGAGCCTTCTCAGGGATCGGAAAAATGAGGTCTCAACAAAGCTTGGGCTTGCCCTTAAGGAAAAAGAAACCCGAGACCTGAACCTTGTCGAGCTTGAAAAGGAGCTGCAAAACTCAAGAGCTGCAGTCCGGAAGGGAAGCACGGAAATTGAGGTTCTTGAAAAGGAACTCAGGGATAACTCTAAAGCTGTATTGGATATCCAGGAGCAGAAATCCGAAGTTCTGGCGGAGCTGAAGGGGCTGGGCTTTGCCGCCGACCAGCTCGAAAACCTGGAGGATTTCAGTGAACTTCTGCTGGAAAACAAAAACAGGCTGCATGGAAAGGAAAAAGAGCTAGAGGTTACTCTGAGGGAACTTGAAAACAGCCTCCGTAAAAACCGGGAGCTGCTCGCCGCGGGAAAGTGTCCCACCTGCGGGCAGGAACTCAAAGGGTCAGAAATTGCCTGCACAGCCGAGGAATGCGAAGAGAAAAAAGAAAAACTTACCTCGGAACTTGCGGACATAAAACTCCAGCACACGGAACTTGAGAAAAAACTCACCCGGCTCAAGGACGCAAAGAAGCTGGAAAAACGAACCTCGGATTATGATATTGAAATTGAAAAACTCCTGGAGAAAGCAAAAGCTTCCGGAAAACTGATAGAGACACACGGGGCCCGGATAGAGGAGGACTCCCACAAACTTGAAAGCCTCGGTGCGCGAAAACAGGAACTTGAAACCTCAGGGAGTCAGCTCCTTTTAAGTATTAAAGCTCTGCAAATCAAGGAAGTGGAGGCTCAAAAAGCACACAGCGAAGGTGAAAAAGCCCTCCGCGAGGCAAAAGCCTTTGACAGGAAGTTTGCCGAAAACGCCGCTGAAATCGAAGCCCTGCACGGAAAAATCCGGACCTCTCTTGCGCTGATCGAAAATTACGGGCAGAGGCTTGGGGAGCTAAATGATAAATTAAAGGGATTTGCAGAAAAGGATGCTCTGTTAAAAGAAAAACTCAAAGCTTTCGAACTTGCTCTCGAAGCTGTACGGAAGAAAGAAGATGAGGCAAAAGAAGCCCATGCTGAAAGTGAAAAACTCCTCAGGCAGGCGAAAAAGCTCCAGGCTAACCTGCTCCGCATGGAAAACATCAAACATAAAATCTCCGAGCTTGAGGCTGCCATAAGGAACCTGACAGAAAAGGTGGGTTTCTTTGACCGCGAGATCCTTGAACGCGGTGAGCGTATAAGGCAGCTGGAAGAAAAACTGGAAGGGAACAGGCTTTCCGAACTCCAGCAGAAACGAGCTCAGTTTGAGCAGGCGCAGGCAAAAATTACCGAAAACATCCGGGAAAAAACCACAGAAAAAGATGCCCTTCTCAAAGAAATCGGCATGCTTGAAAACAGCTTAAAACGCCTCATGGAACTCAAAGAGGAACTAAAAGCTCTCGAAAACAGGCGGCTTTACCTTGAAGCCGTATACGGCAATGCCGAAGAGCTTGAAAATACCTACATGCGCATCCGGGCTGATATGCGGGCAAGGAATATAGGAGCCCTTTCGGTTCTCTTGAATGAGATGTTTGGCTTCATGTACACAAACAACGCTTACTCCCATATAGAGCTTGACCCCGAATACAACCTGACCGTCTACAGAAAAGACGGCACCCCTCTCGAACCCAAACTCCTCAGCGGAGGCGAGCGTGCAATCTTCAACCTCGTCCTGCGCTGTGCCATATACAGGCTCCTTTCTCTTGGTTTTGGCGGAGATAAAGCCGACGGGCTCCCTCCCATAATACTTGATGAACCCACCGTTTTTCTGGACCGCGGGCACATCAGGCAGCTCTTGAAACTCATAGACATGATGCGCAGCATCGGAGTCGGACAGATCATAGTGGTCTCCCACGACGACTCCCTCATCGATTCTGCAGACCATGTCTTCCAGGTGGAAAAAGACCCTCTCACCAATATGTCTTCAATTACAAGGCTGTGAAAAAAAACCCTTAATATTCGTAATTCGGAGTTCACCAGTCCTCCTGGCCGAAAATAACTGCTATAACCCATGAGTTAGATAACCCATAAGTTAATCCTTTTGAGCGAGCGAAGCGAGTGAAAAGGACCTCGGGCTGTTGCGATTACATCGCAACTCCCAGAAAATCTCCGATTTCCTGCAATCCAGAATCGCAATTCGGGTGGGATAACGAACTTACTTATTTACCAGTACACAAGGTAATTGAACAGTTCGTCAGTCTGCTCCTGATATCCCTCAAAAAAACTGTAGTCTTTTATCAGGTAGCCTTCGTCATCGGAGGGGAGGTCTTCAAGGTATCCGTACCAGTAAACTACCATGCCTTCTCCGAAAATGTCGGCATACTCCCGGAACTGTTTCTTTGCGTAATGCTTGTGTTCGAAGTCGTCTCCGAAGAGGGCTTTGCTTTCAATCCACTTGACCATATGGTCCTCTATGCAGATCGGGGCTGAAAGGACGAAATCCGGGGTCTTGCCGTCTCCCTGAGCCCTGATTTCAGCTTCGGTGCAGTAGGGTATCTCCCTGTCGTCAAGCCATTTACGGATGATCTCTTCCCCCATTTCGCCTTTTTTGCACTGCATCTCATGGGCGCGGGGAGAAAAGAAATAATCGGCATCAAGGGCTTTTTTGACCTCTTTTCTTAAGCGGCGGTTTTCTATGCAGTCGAGGTGCTTGAAGAGCCAGTTTATGCTTTTTCGGGAGAGGTCACAGTTCTTGAGGATCAGGGAAGCCATGAGGGTTGGAGGGAAATATGTATACTCAGCAAGTTCAAGAATGGACCTGCCCTGTTTCCACCTCATAAAGAGTTCCTTTTCTCTGGAATAAACCCTCCTGTGCTTGAACCTTGTCATTTTCACGATCTTCTGGTTAAGAATGGTAGCAAGCATCCCTGCAGGTCTGGAATATTCTTCTGAGAGGCGGAAAACGTCTCCAAAGTTATGCAGGGAGCCGTATATCTTCTGGTATGTCTGGCGGTCCATCCTTAATCATCATAGTCCTGTTCTTGTTTTAACATAGAAAATAAAATCGAATAACATGAACGAAAAGCGAGTTTTTTACAGTATGCAGGAGCCTTCTTAAATCCGAGCCGTTTATCCCTCTTATCCACACGCTCTTACAGCAATTCTCCTGCTTTACTTGAGGACGCAAAATCTCAGGAGGCTAAAGTCGGAGTCAAGTCACAATGCCGGAAGACATTCGTCAGGCAGGTTCTGCAGACCTGTCTGGAAACTCAGGAAACGAAGAAAGCATTTTTCTCATTTATTGGGCTCTATGCGTTTTTTTTGCGTTTTTTTTCCGTGACTCCGGCCTGTGGCTCCGTTTTAAACTAATTCTAATAATTTCGGGCAATGATAAGTTTATTCCAGGTCAATTCCGGGTAATGATAAGTTTATTCCAAGTCAATTCCGGGTAATGATAAGTTTATTCCAGGTCAATTTCTAAATTACCTCTAATAATTTCGGAAAACTCCGGTTTACTCTGTTAACCGAGTTGCCTGAAGTTATCCTTAATTAATTCTGCTCTTATAAGTTAATTTTGACTTATTCCAGGGGTCATTTCTTCCCTCAGCAGAGGAATTTTTTAACTCCAGAACTCCTCTTCGTAATTATCGGGGAGGTCTATGTCCATTACTTCATCAAGTTTTTTACGTTTATCCCTGTTTTCAGTTGTTTTTCCTGGTTTTTCTTCCCTGCCGGAAGGATAAATAATTTTCTTTTCTCCTTCGTCACAGGACGAAAAGATTGTTGCATGCTTATCCCTGGAGATTACTTTCTCCTGGACTTTTGGTTTTTCCTGAACCTTTGGCTGTGGCTTTGCATATATAATCGTGTCTTCTTCGACAGGATCTTTTTTCAGCCTGGCTTCCAGCCGGAGGGAAGCTTTCTCAGCCTCGCTTGAGGCTTGCCTGCCCTGCATCCTTTTCTCGGGGCTTTCTTCGGGGTGTTTCTCCGTTTTTTCGTCCACGATTGCTTCATGGCGTCCGAAGAAACATTTCTGGGCATCTTTTTCCTGAGAAGGTTTTACCTCTCTTCTCTCAAGATGTTTTTCAGGAGATTTTTCAGGAGGTCTTTCAACAGGTCTTCTAGGGGTCCAATCTCCTTTCTCCGAGGTGTTCATCCGGGGGAGGGGCTGTCTTCCTAACTTGCGGAAAGTTTCTTCAGCGTAGGTGTCTTTTTTCCGGTCATCCCTGCCGGACCTGACTTTACTTGTTGCATTGTAGCCTATAATGCAGGTGGGTTCTCTCGTTCTCCATTCCAGGCAGAAGAGGTGGCATTCCCGCCCTTTACATGTCTGGTTTTCATCAAGTGGGCAAACTTCTGGGAGGGTCATAATACTAAGAATACGCAGAATATAAAAAATAGTTAACGGTAATAAAATTGGAGTAAAATGATCAGAGCCTTTTCAGGGCTTCTGCAATAAGAGGAGAAACACTCAACAGGCTTTCGGCCTTTTCGAGGGTATCGGTTGCGATTATATCTTTTACTCCTGCATTGAATAGCCTTAGAACTGCATTTCTTGTAAGGACAGGGTGCACACAGGCAAGGTGGACATCAATTGCTCCCTGGGCTTTGAGCATCCGGATTGACTCGGCCATCGTCCCCCCGGTAGCAATCATGTCGTCTACCAGGACAACGTGCCTGCCGGTTACATCAAGGTTTTTTGTCTTGATCACAACAGTATCCCCGCTGAGCCTTGTTTTCTGGAGGTGGTCATAGTCAAAACCATGCCCTGAAGCCACATTCTTCACAAGCTCCTGGGCTCCTTCGTCGGGGGCGACCAGCATGGGGTTTTCGAGGCCCGAACCTGCGATGTATTTCCCCACAAGGTTTGCCGCATCAAGATTTACTGCAGGGCAGGGGAAGTGCTCAAGTATACTTCTTTCGTGAATGTTTATCGTGAAGACCCGGTCGGCGTTAATACAGCGAGCAATAGCGCGGGCACTTATGGGTTCTCCCGGCTTGAACTTCTTGTCCTGCCTGGCGTACCCCATGTAGGGAATTACAACATTGATTTCAGCCGCCCCCTCGCAGGCATCGATAAGCTGGAGCAGGGAAACAAGATCGGAATCCGTGGGCGTGCTCTGGATAAGGGTCACTTTTTCGTTTTCTATTTCGGCTGCGATTTTAAGGTAAAGTTCCCCGTCAGGGAAACGGTTAAACTCGCAGAGCACAGGCTCTGTCCCGAGAGCCCTGGCCGTGCGGCTGGCAAGTAACTGTGATGCTGGTCCACCTATGATCTTCAAGATACATACCTCAGTTTGCCGTCTTGATATATTCCATCCTTTAAAAAGCTTATTTTAAATGGACCCCATTTTTTAGGCTTTTACCTCTTCGAACCTTTTACCCTTTGAGCTTTTCAAGCACCCTGATGTTTCTTATCAGGGTATGCGGGTAGTTCCCGGTTTCATCCTTTTCGGCGGATTTTACCATGTCCCAGACGGTAAGCAGCGCAACCGAAACTCCTGTCAGAGCTTCCATTTCCACTCCTGTCTTCCCGACAGTCCGGACCTCTACCACTGCAGAAACCGCATCTTCTCCTATCTCGAAGTCCACATCTATCCCGGTTATCGGGATCTGATGGCACATAGGAATTATCTCGGGAGTCTTTTTAACTGCAAGCACGGCTGCAACCCTTGCAGTTGCAAACACATTTCCTTTCTCCACGGTTCCTGTCCTTATTTTCTCTATTGTTTCTGCGGAAAGTACGATTTCTCCTGCAGCCCTTGCCATCCTGGTAACATTGTTTTTTTCGCTTATATCGACCATTCGCGCCCTGCCGGCTTCAATATGAGTAAATGACTTTTCCACAAAAATCACCGCGTTTTTTATCTCTCTGGAGCTCTACACAGCTATCTGGAAGGCTACAGAACTTTTAATCTTTTTGTAATTTCTGATCTTTTTGCCAGACTTTTTGCTGGAACCTCTTTGCTAGAAGTCCATTTTGTCCGCAGTCCCTGGTTCCTTAATTTTCTGTTCAGCCAATTTTCTGCTCAGTCAATTTTCTGTTCAGTCAATTTTTTGTTCAGCCAATTTTCTGCTCAGTCAATTTTCTGTTCAGTCAATTTTTTGTTCAGCCAATTTTCTGTTCAGTCAATCCGGATTTGTTTCCGCTGCGAATAGTCCTCAATTGCCTGTCCCAGTTTCTCTGCCAGTTCCTCGGCTTCTTCAAGGTTAAGTTTTACAACTTCTTCATCTTCCCCATGGAAAATCGTAAGCCTTATTCTTGTCCTTTCAATTTCCACATCTATTTTTCTCTCAAAATCGTGTGTCATTCTCCGTTCCCCCTTCATGGTATAGAATTTATGTTGCAATACAGAAATATTACTTTTGCATTACTTCAGTTTTTTCAGCTACTATTTGAGTATTATCCGAACCATTTTTGTCCACACCTTCTTTATCTGAGCTTATTTTGGTCCGACCTTTTTGATACGATCTACTTTGATCTGAGTGGTGCCTGATTTTTATCCATATATTGCTTCCGTACCATTTTCAGAGCTATTTTAACTGCAAGTGTTTCACCCGATTCCTGCCTCTTTGATTATTTCAGGAATCATTTCAATCATGTCAGTTGCAAGCAGTGAATTTCCCGCTTTCTCAAAGGCCAGGTCTCCGGCTGCCCCATTGATGTAAGCTGCACAGGCTGCGGCAAGGAACGCCGGGTTTCTGGAAAACAGCGATCCTGTAATGCCTGCCAGTACGTCTCCGGTCCCTCCTACGGTCATGCCCGGGTTTCCTGTCCTGTTCAGGAGAGTCTGTTTTCCGTCAGAAATAATGTCCACCTTTCCCTTCAGGAGAGCCACCACACCTTTTTCCTCCGCAAATTCCCTGACAGCTTTTTCGCGGGCTTCAAGGGAGTCCGGAGTTTCCATGTCTCTCAGGCGTGCAAATTCTCCTGAGTGGGGGGTCACTATTATTTCACAGTTCCCTGCAAGGGTTTCGAAGAGCGTGCCTGAAAGGGCTGAAAGGGCATCGGCATCAAGGACCGCTTTCCTGCAGAAGGGCAGAAGCTTTCGGACAGTTTCCAGGGTCTCTGTTGCTCTCCCAAGCCCCATTCCCATTACAACCACATCATTGGAGTTGATGAGGTCCGGGAGGATGGATAGGTCTTCGGGGCAGAGTACGCTTGAAAAGAGTTTCCGGACAATAAGGTCTGGAGAGTAAGAAGCTACGATTCCGGCTACTGATTCGGGTGCTGCTACCGTTACCAGATCCGCCCCCGTCCTTAAGGCTGCAAGGGCTGCAAGTGCCGGCGCTCCGGAGTAAGGCCCCCCTCCGATGATAAGGATCCTCCCTGCATTTCCTTTGTGCGCTTCCGGCTTTCTCTTCTGAAGCATCTGCAGGTCGCCGGGGCCTGCATAGTGTTCGGCATCCGCGCAGACTCCGATCTCTGCAACCTTTATCATGCCTGTATACTCTTTTGCCTGCTCATTCAGGAGCCCGGCTTTCATGCGGTGAAAAGTTACGGTAAGGTCTGCATATACAGCTTTTTCAAAGCTCCCTCCGTCAGGATCAAGCCCCGACGGGATATCCACGGAAATTACTGTTTTTCCGGCTTTCCCTTCGCTATTTATAAGGTCTATTGCAGTTGACTCGGGCTCCCTTATGCTTCCCTTAACCCCTGTACCGAAGATGGCATCAATAAGCAGGTCAGCCTCCGAAAACCACCCTGAGGCTGCAAGCTGACCTGAATCTCTGATTTCAAGGGTCTGCACCCTGCTGAATTTCAACAGGGAATAATTGTGAAACGCTTCTTTTGTCCCTATATCCCGGTCTTTTCCGAGCAGGGCCACCCTGACACTATATCCTGGAATGCCTGCAAGGTGTCTGGCAGCAACAAAAGCATCGCCTCCGTTATTCCCTCTACCTGCCACAAACAGTACCTTTCCGCTGGCAAGCTCTTCCTTTACACTTTGTGCAACAGCTGCACCCGCATTTTCCATTAACTGGAGCGGGGATAATCCAAGGTAAGAACAGTTGGTATCGATTGCCTTCATCCGTAAAGAACTGATATATTTCATGCTGATTGCCTGCAGGTCTTTTTATCTGATTTTTCTGGTTTTTCCGGTTTATCTGGTTTTTCCGGTCTTTGTATTTGTTGCTTCATCGAGATTCTTCAAGAATCCGTATGTTCGATAATGCACTTATCTTTTTACGAAATCCGGATTCTCCATATTACCCGAATTTCCTGGCTATTTTTATACCGAGATAATTCAAACTGAAAAAAATTCATATGGAGTCATTAAGTATATACGCTACATTCCAATATAACATGTATACAGGGTAGAGTCCCTGGTTAAACCGTAAGAAACCGGGCTATGCCATCACATTAAACAGGCTTATACGGAAATTAAGGCAAGGCTGTTGCCGGGAATGCTGATTCCATAATAAGTAACTTCATTAATAGTAACAAATGTATAGTAAGAGGCGCTAATAACTAAAGTTAGAAGAGCTGAGGATAAAGGTTAATATCAGCGCTTAAATTGTAAAAATGAAAATGAAGCCAATTAGTTACTTAAGATTAATTTAAAGCCAATTATTAAGATTAATTTATATAGTGGATTCTGTATTGAAATAATCTTAAATAGCCCTATGTCTAACAATGTAATGTTTTTACTTAATTCCTTTATCGGGATTTAAATAGAGAGAAATGTAAAAAATTGTAACCAGGCAGGAATCTGTTAAATGTTTGCTTTCCTTTTCACATGTCTGGACTTACAGGAGAGCAGGAGGATAACTTTTGGCTAATTCTTCAAAAGATGCGGATAGCAGCCTTAAGAGCACGGTTAAACCCAGATACCTTATTCTGGGTAGCGGCAGTGTTGGTTTTGCACTTGCAAAAGAGCTCAGGGAAAGCAATAAGCTTGTAATTATTGTAGATAAGGACGAAGCCAAGGTTGAGACTCTCAGAGAAGAAGGCTTTGAAACCATTCTTGGAGACATCTCTGACACCGAGCTTGTTAATAATATTGACCTTAAAAATGTCGTTGCAATACTCTTCCTGAGTTCCAACAACGAGGCTAACAGGAAAGGAATTGAAAACTTCAAGAAAGTATTAAACCCTGATATCCAGATCTTTTCCCGTTCTTCGGACATAATCAATAAAGAAAAGATGGAAGACCTGGGGGCAGACTACGTCTTCATGCCCTCGAAGCTTGTTGCCAGCTCCCTTTCCCGTTCCCTTGAGAGGGCTGAATCAGTCCACAGAGGCAATAGGCTTGCCCGGTGGCTGAAAGGGATCAGAGATAAAAAACTTGCTATCGTAATCCATGACAACCCGGACCCGGACGCGATCTCAAGCGGACTTGCTTTAAAGGAAATCGCAAAAAACCTTGGAGTTGAAGCGAATATCCTTTACCACGGCAGGATCGGGCATCAGGAAAACAAGGCTTTTGTAAACCTTCTCGGGATAGACCTCAGCAAGATGGAAGAGCATGACCCGAAGAACTTTGATGAAATTGCCCTGATAGACTGCTCCATCCCCGGTGTTAATAATATGGTCCCCCTCAACTCCTATGTGGGGATCGTGATAGACCACCACCCGCCCGGAGAGACCGAGATAAAGGCTGATTACATAGACATCCGGCCCAACTTCGGGGCAACAGCCACTATTATGACAAAGTACCTGCAGCAGCTCAATATCAATATCTCGAAGACCCTCGCAACGGCTCTGCTTTACGGGATCAGGACGGACACGCAGGACTTCAAGCGGAAAACCGATCCTGCAGACCTCTCAGCTGCGTCGTATCTTTATCCCCTTTCGAACCACGGGATCCTGGACCAGCTCGAGCAGCCTTCAATGGCTACCGAAACCCTCGAAGTGCTCGGGGAAGCCATCCGGAACCGGCAGGTAATCGGGAGTTACCTCCTCTCAAATGTCGGGAACATCCGGGATAGGGACACTCTGCCTCAGGCTGCGGACTATCTCCTTAGCCTTGAAGGGATCTCCACAACCGTTGTCTTCGGAGTCACTGAGGACCGCATCTATATCTCGGGCCGCAGCACGGATATCAGGGTCAACCTGGGAGAGATCATGCGCCAGGCTTTCGGAGAAGACGCTGGAGGGCATGCAAATGCAGCAGGTGCCCAGATCCCCCTTGGAGTTTTCAGCGCCACAAAAGACCGGCAGACCCTCTTGAGGCTCGTTAACGAAGCAGTTGTCAAGAGATTCCTAAATGCCGTTGGAGTTGAAAGTACGGGAGAATAAGCCGGAAAAAAATAGTGGTCGGAAAAAGTATTGTTTTCAGCGAAAGGAAAAAAAATACTTTTTTCAACGAAAGTCATCATTTATCTTTCGATCATTTATCTTTCGAAGGGAGAAAAGAAGGAAAGATTTTTCTCTTTCCCTCTATTATTTTCGGATTTCTTATTCTCTGGGTTTCTTTTTATTTTCAAATTTTTTCATTCCCCGACTTTTTCCACTTCTAAAGCCTTATTATTCGTTGTCTGCTTCATTCAGGGGAATATTTGCCTCTATTCTGGTCCCGTTCAAAATGTCGTTCTCAGTTACCTTAATCCCTTCAATAGTTGAGTTTTCTCCTGCAGTCAGCGAATAAGCAGAGGTTGCATAAACTTCATTTCCTGTATTTTCGGTCGAATAGGGCACGGTTATTTCAAATGAGCCGTTCTCATCTGCGATATCCCCGTTCTGGTATAAGAATTTCCGTCCCGTGTTTGAACTGACTTCAAGTTTTGCAATAACGGTCTCGTTAGGGCCTGCAGTGCCTGAAAGTGTGGCTCCCTTAACATATTCAAATACCTTTACAGTGTTTCCGTTACTGCTTTCATTCTCTGTGGTATTCGGCGTACTTTCATGGATCAGCCTGAGGTTTCCAAGACCTATTCCGTCAATTTCGTGAAGCTTGTATACCTCTGTATCCATATAGGCCTGTTTGGCAGACGCAACTGTCCTGATGCCTGTTTGTTCTTGAACAGTCGTGACCTCGTAATAGTCTTCAATCTCTTTTCCTGCGAGTTCGACAATAGATCCGAACTTACCTTTTGCCATCTGCGTGTCGGTTATAACATATTTCACATTGAGTTTATCCATTATTTTTTTAGCTTCTTCTTCGGAATTAGAGATAAAGAAGCTTGCAGAATCTTCTACCCCTGCCTGGAAGTTATTGGAGATTGCGGGCCTTTTTCCTATATATATGATCCAGTTTCCGTAGTCCCACCAGCTAAGGACCCCGTACTCAGGGGTTTCTGCGGGTTCGAGATAATAGGAAGTTGCAGGGGTTGAGGCTTCAAGCCATTTGAGAGAGTCCTGCCATCCAGGGTCGATTGAAGCGGCATCCTTTGCAAAAGCAATTCCTAACCATATGGAAGGCACAAAGACAAGCCCTATCAAAGCCACTCCTGAAACCAGTTTGAAGTAGTCAGGTTCGGTTGACGTGCTCTTTGATTCTGTTACATGTCTGTTTTTTGATTTCGTTTTTGATCCCGTTCTTTTTCCTTTTTGGAGAGGGGAATCCGAGGTTTTCTCTGTCACTTTTCCAGATTTTGCCAGCTTTTTAACTTCTTTTCCGAAATCAAGAGATTCCAGTAACACCCAGAGGATATACGCGGTAAGAATTGAGATATTTACTGCAAAAAGGTAGGTAAAGCGCCTCTGGGAAAGGGCAAGGTATGCATAAAAAAGTGTCCATAACAGGAAAAATATCCCTTCTGGCTTTGCCTTTTCGCCTTTTAACTCAAGGCCGAACAGGAAAAATCCTGCCAGTGCAGCAAGGAGAGTAAGCCCGAAGCTTCCCAGTACCGATGAGAAGGTAAGTTTTCCCTGTGAGGTCAGAAACAGGGGCACTGCTTCGGAAATTGTGCCTATGTATTCCCCTTTTCCCGAAAAGAACCTCAGGCCTTCAATAATGAAACCATAATATTCGATGGAAAATATCCGGACGAGAAGAAGCCCTGAGCCTAAGACGAGTATTAAAACGCCGGGGTAGTACTTCCAGTCCATTTCTTTCTTTGAGATGTATGTTGAAAAGCCCCATAAAAGGAGTAAACCTGCTAACAGGATCAGTACATACACTACCTGGAACCAGGAAAGATACACTGCACTCATTTCAAGCCCGGGGCGGATTTCCCCTGCTGAGAGGGGAATTGTAAACAAAAGTGTTGCAAACAGAGTTATAGCCGAGCAGATAAAGAGGTAATCTGACCCTTTTCCTACTTTAAGGTCGATTGTTCTCTGAACCAGTGCATAGAGGACAATAAAGCTGATAAAGACAGGAGCTCCTACCCAGGTAAAGATAAGGAGCGAAAAAAATATTCCTGAAGCTGCTGCAAGTCCCAGGGGATTTAAGAGGTTTTTATCGGAAGATATGTTCTTGAGCGAACTTAATGTAAGGTTTCTTTCCCCTGCCAGTTTTATGGCAAGTATGAAAAGTGCATAGGCTGCTGTTGAGAGTAACACTTCAGCTACATGGTGGTCGGCGGCCCCAAAACGGGATATATATACATGGGCAGGGAGAACCGCAAAAATGAGAGCTCCGAGAAGCCCTGTTTTTTTGTCAAAGACCGAAGCTGCCACCACATAAACCGGAATTACTGTCAGGACTCCAAGCAGTACCGGCAAAAGAGCCCCTGCAAATTCGACAGTATGCGTGTCAGGCTGTCCTCCTCCCAGAATTATTGCAAGCAGCGCGCCTAAGAGGTCAAAGAATGGCGGCCATCCGACCTCAAGACCATAAGGATAGTTGAGATAGGTGTCAAAGTTCAGGGAATGAGGGAAATTGGAGACCGTATATAGAATGCGCCGCATATGATAATAGTCATCATATCCCGTGAAGGTTATGCTCCCGTCTGCAGTGAGTGAAGAATAGGTGAGCATGCGGATAATGAAGCCGGCTAAGAGTGCAGCTCCAAGCACGAGAAGATTTTTTGAGAATCCGTTTCGTACATTTCTGTTTTGGTTGATTTTTTCTGACTTCTCCATACCACTCACGTTTATTTTTTAACTACTTATATATTTTAGATCTAATTTAAGAAATCAAGCTTTTCAACAAAAAGGATTTCTACCCTCACCCGGAGAGATACTTATCTCATATCGCCTTTTACCATCATTCTGACCAGTTCTTCAAAGCTGACCTTTGTTTTCCAGCCAAGTTTTTCTCTGGCTTTTGAAGGGTCTCCTATCAAAAGATCCACTTCAGTCGGTCTGTAAAACATCGGATCAACTTCTACGAGTATTTTTCCGCTGTTAGCATCCCTACCGATCTCGTTAACTCCTTCTCCTTCCCATTCAATATCAATGCCTGCCTCTCTGAATGCAAGCTCGGTAAATTCTCTAACGGAGTGGGTTTCTCCTGTTGCGACAACATAATCTTCGGGTTTATTCTGCTGTAAAATGAGCCACATGGCCTCCACATAATCTCCGGCAAATCCCCAGTCACGTTTGGCATTGAGATTTCCAAGGTAGAGTTTATCCTGAAGCCCTTTTTTAATCTTTGATACAGCTATTGTAATCTTCCTGGTAACGAAAGTTTCTCCTCTCAAAGGAGATTCGTGATTAAACAGGATACCGTTGCAGGCAAACATGTCGTAAGCTTCACGGTAGTTTACGGTAATCCAGTAAGCATACAGTTTAGCTACCGAATAGGGACTTCGGGGATAGAAAGGAGTGCTTTCTTTTTGTGGGACTTCACGTACTTTCCCGAATAATTCACTGGTTGATGCCTGATAAAACTTAGATTTGTCTTCAAGCCCGAGAATTCTTATTGCTTCCAGAATACGAAGGGCTCCAAGTCCGTCCGAGTTCGCAGTGTATTCGGGAGTCTCAAAAGAAACCTGGACATGACTTTGGGCGCCGAGGTTGTAAATTTCATCAGGTTCGATTTCCTTAATAAGTCTGAAAACGTTTGCCGAATCGGTCAGGTCTCCGTGGTGCAAAATAAATTTGGAGTTTTCTTGACAGGGATCTTGCAGGAGATGATCTATACGTCCGGTATTGCTCAGAGACGATCTTCTGTGCATCCCGTGCACAGTATATCCTTTATTCAACAGGAGTTCGGCAAGGTATGCTCCATCCTGCCCGGTCACTCCTGTAAGTAATGCGACTTTAGACATTTTTACCACGCAATTTCAAATATATTTTAACATTTTACGAATTCCAGGTCATTTTTGACCATCATTCTAACCAGTTCTTCAAAATTTACTTCTGGCATCCATCCAAGTTTTTCTCTGGCTTTTGAAGGGTTTCCGACTAATAAGCTTGACTCAAGGGGCCTGTAAAACCTGGGGTCTACCTCGACCAGGACCTCACCTGTTATAGCATTTCTCCCTTTTTTCTCAAGCCCCTCTCCTTCCCATTCGAGTTCAAAACCGACCTCTCTGAATGCAAATTCCACCATTTCCTGTACCGAATGGGTTTCACCTGTTGCAATCACATAATCATCCGGTTTATCCTGTTGCAACATCAGCCACATAGCTTCAACGTAGTCTCCTGCAAATCCCCAGTCTCTTTTTGCATTCAGATTCCCAAGGTACAGTTTTTCTTGAAATCCTTTTTTTATTCTGACCGCAGCCCTGGTAATTTTTCTTGTAACAAAATTTTCGGGCCTTATTGGGGATTCATGATTAAAAAGGATACCATTGCAAACAAACATATCATAAGCTTCACGATAGTTTATGGCAATCCAGTAGGCGTACAACTTGGACACTGCATAAGGGTTCCTGGGGTGAAAGGGGGTATTTTCATTTTGCGGGTTTTCCGGGGAGTTCCCGAATAAATCCCCGGTAGAAGCCTGGAAAAATCTTGTTTTCTTTTCCAGCCCAAGAGTACGGATAGCTTCGAGGAGGCGCAGGGTGCCAAGTGCATTAATTTCTGCTGTATATTCCGGTCGGTCAAAAGAGGTCTGAACATTGCTTTGGGCTGCCAGATTATAGATCTCATCCGGACGTACCTCTTGAACAATTCTTAGAAGCTTCGAATAATCGGTCATGTCACAGAAGTGAAAATGAAGATTTGTGTTTTTCTGCTCTGTGTTTTTCTGCTCTTTATCCTTGTCTTCGTTTCTGGTAGAAGATTCTCTTTTTATTCCATGTACTACGTACCCCTTATCTAATAAAAGCTTTGAAATGTATGTTCCATCCTGGCCTGTTATGCCTGTTATCAGTGCGACCTTTGTCAAGGAATCACCTGGTTTACTCCCAATTCTTCTCCTGCAGAAGATCGGATATTTATTACCTTAAAAACGTAGCTCCCTTTGCAAAAAGCATATCTTCTTAATCTATATAAACTAATTGATACACAATATTTTTGTTAACTTACTGTTAAATTGTTATTACTCTATATGATTTGAATGGATGCCTCCAGGTTATTCTTGTTAAATCCTTTGTTCAGGTTGTAACTGGAGACTCCTGTGGGATAATTAAAGTCCAGCTAAGCGAATCTGGACATTAAATGGGGCTATATTTCGAAGTAAGTGACGGAATTTTTATCAAAATTAGAATTCGGTTCGAAACACATATAAATCCCAATTTAAATTTAACATGAAATAATTAAAAAATGAGAACAAACATGAAAACAGCAATCTTTCATGATTACTTCGGAGCTATTGGTGGTGGGGAAAAAGTTGTCATCACTCTAGCACATTTATTGAACGCTGATATTATCACTACGGATATGGATGCAGTTGATAAACTGGATACAGAAGTAAATGTGATATCTCTAGGGCATACACAGAAAATCCCCCCGTTAAAGCAGATTTCCGCAACCGAAAAATTTTATTCCTGTAATTTTTCAAATGATTACGATTTTTTCATCTTCACAGGGAACTGGAGTCATTATGCAGCTCACAGGCACCATCCCAACATGTGGTACTGCTACACGCCTGTAAGGGCTTTTTACGATCTCTACGATACTTTCTTACAGAGGCAGGATTTTATTACAAGGCAGGCTTTTCGTACCTGGGTACACGGCCACAGGTGGCTTGATCAAAAATCCATTAAGAATATCAATCAGATTGTCACGATTTCAAAAAATTCCCAGAAAAGAATAGAGAAGTATCACCACAGAAACGCTGACATAATTTATCCCCCTGTTGATGTTTCTAAGTTTAAATGTGAGGAATACGGGGATTTCTGGCTCTCGGTGAACAGGCTTTATCCTGAAAAAAGAGTCGAATTGCAAATTGAAGCTTTCAGACAAATGCCTGATGAGAAACTCATTATCGTGGGTGGCTATGCAAAGGGGGACCATGCTGAAAAATATGCAAAACATATAAGTAATAAGCTACCTGACAACGTGAACATACTTGGAGAAGTTTCGGAAAAGGAATTAATTGACCTTTACTCCAGGTGCAGAGGTTTTATCTGCACGGCACTTGACGAAGACTTTGGCCTGACCCCTGTGGAAGCAATGGCAAGCGGAAAACCTGTTGTTGCGGCAAACGAAGGAGGGTTTAAAGAGACCGTTACTGAAAAAACGGGTCTTCTTATAAATGCGGATATTCACAGCGTTATAGAAGCTGTCAAATTCGTATCTCGTGAACCCGAAAGTTACAGGGATGCCTGTCTTGAACAGGCAAAATGCTTTGATCTTTCGATTTTTAGTGAAAAGATAAAAAATGTGGTAAATAATGATCGTTAAGCATCTGAAAGAGCTCTATGGATACAGGAACCTTATCTGGCAGCTGGCATGGAGCGAATTTAAATTGAGATATAAAAATTCTATACTGGGTTATTTCTGGTCACTTCTGGAACCAATGCTTATGCTCCTGGTTCTATATGTGGTTTTTTCGAATTTGATGAAGGTCCAGGTAGAGTACTACCAGTTGTTTTTGCTTCTTGGAATCATTTTATGGGGTTTTATGAGCAGGGCTACTACTATTGGAATGTTTTCCATAGTAGGAAAGCCAAATATGGTTAAGAAAATCTACTTCCCAAGGGATATATTTGTTATTTCCTCATGTATAACAGCTTTGCTGATGAGTATTTTCGAGTCTTTGATATTCATAATGTTTATGTTATTTTTCCGCGTACCAATTTCCATCAACCTTGTCTACACGCCGTTTATTCTGGTCTGCCTGTTTATCGTCTCACTCGGCCTCGCTCTGGCGCTTGCCGCCTTGAATGTATATTACAGGGATGTACAGTTTATCTGGCAGGTTCTTTTGCAGATCGGATACTTTGCAACTCCTATCCTCTACACCATCGACATATTCCCTGAAAATCTACAAAAATTCGTTCTATTGAATCCGATTGCACGGGTACTTACTTCTGCACGGGATACTATTATTTATTCATCTCCAGCTAAAACAGAAGACCTTTTATTTATGGCCCTTTCATCAATAGTCTTCCTTCTGATAGGATATGTTATTTTTTCCAGATTGGAATCAAGATTTGCGGAGGAAATCTGATGACGGCAATTGAGGTTGAGCATCTGCACAAAACATTTCGTATACCTCATGAAAAAAGAACAACTATCTTTGAAACTCTGACCGATGCTTTCAAGCCTCCAACTTATGAAACTTTCCATGCACTCAGAGATATTAATTTTACAGTTGAAGAAGGTGAAGCTCTTGGAATTATTGGAGAGAATGGAAGTGGAAAGAGTACTTTATTGAAAATTATTGCAAACATTCTTCGCCCGTCATCCGGGAGAGTTACTGCCCTAAAGAAAATCACACCTTTCCTTGAGCTCGGGGTCGGTTTCCAGTCCGATCTGACGGCTGCAGAGAACATAAAAATCTATGCAACCATCATGGGCATGCAAAAGAGGGAAATTAACGATAAACTGGACGATATTATTGAGTTTGCAGGGCTTGAAAAATTCAGGGATACCAAGCTCAAAAATTTCTCATCAGGTATGCAGGTAAGGCTTGCTTTTTCAACAGCAATTCAAACTGATCCGGAAATTCTTTTGATGGATGAAGTTCTGGCAGTGGGAGATATGGAGTTTCAGCAGAAGTGTCTGGACGTCCTTAGCCAGTATCAAAAAGATGGAGTTACAATTGTTTTCGTCTCACACGACCTTGGGTCAGTAAGGAGGTTCTGTGATAGAACACTGCTTCTGAATAAAGGAGAGCAGGTTGTTTTAGGGGGCACCGGAGAAGTAATTGACCGTTATGTGTATGGCGGTGGAGATGAAGCACCTGTATCGGAAAGCCAGAATGAGTTGGAAGTTGTTGAGTCGGATGCGGAGTCTGAAGGTAAAAGTTCTAGGTGGGGAGATAAGACCATTGAGATCACAGGTGTGGACTTCTATGATAAATTCGGCAATAAAGGCTCAAGGTTTAACTCCTTTGATCCTATGACAATCAGGATTTTTTATAGTGCAAATAAAAAGGTCTCTGATCCAGTGTTCGGAATTGCTCTGTATTCCGAAAACGGAGAAAACCTTTTTGGAACGAACACGGAATTAAAAAATATCGAAATTGGCACTCTTGAGGGCAAAGGGCATGTTGACCTGATGATAGAGAGAATTCCTATGATAACAGGAAGATTTCTACTGACAGTAGCCGTGCATACTCACGATCAAAAACCGTACGATTGGCATGATAAACAGTATTCTTTTAATGTAATGCCAACCAGTAGAGATGCTGGACTTTTTGAAGTGCCTTGCAACTGGAAAATCTGAGTTCGGATGTGGGATTTATGGATTCATTTGACATTAATACTGAAACTGATGAAGAGGAAATCAACGTTGAAGAAATAATGAGAAAAATAAGGGAAAATATCAGTGAGCGGAAAGGATCAGGTTTTTTTCCGGAGAAAAACATGGGATATCCTCAACGGGGTCCTTTCACTGAGTCATCTCTAGGTGGAAGTAACATCCAGAGGGACCTTGAGTATCTAAACTCCAACTGGGATATTCAGAACAACAGTTATTTCATAAGTTCTCATCGTTCGGTTGTGGGGAAATTCCTTATTAAGGGTAGAGAACTCGTACATGGAGAAGTCAGACGGTATGTGGATCCCGTTATCTGGAAACAAACAGAGTTTAATGGGAGTACAGTTCGCCTTTTTAATGATGCTGCAGACAGGTTCACTTCTTTTGATAGAAAGATAGAGCAGCTCCAATCCGAAATGGATTCAAATATAGAGGAGCTTAGACCTGAATTAGAGAATAAGATCGAAAAACTCAGACTCGAGTCCGAAAAAAAGGTCGATCAGCTAAGGTCTGAAATGGATAATAGTATAAAGGCAGAAGTTAGTTCTGTAATTGCTTCAATAAATCTGGACCTTGAAAATAAGGCATGGTTGGCCGGTATACTTGAGGGAAAAATAAAAGAAGGGAGCAAAAATGAAATCATTGAAACCTCTGATTCCAGTAACTTGGACATTAATTATTTCAGATTCGAAGAACAGTTTAGAGGTTCAAGAGAAGACATAAAGCAACGACAGTCTCATTTTATGCATTATTTCGTTGGCTGTTCTAATGTTCTGGATATCGGGTGTGGAAGGGGTGAATTCCTGGAGTTAGCAAAAGAGCTTGGTATCGGTGCAAAGGGTATTGATATCGATGATATGATGGTTGATTATTGTATTTCAAAAGGGTTGAATGTCGAGAGAAACGAAGCAATTTCATATCTTGAAAAACTTGATGATAAAAGTTTTGATGGAATTTTTATCGACCAGGTAGTTGAACACCTGGAACCCAGTTACCTGATTAATCTGCTCCAGCTATGTTTTCAGAAACTCAAGTATGGATACTACATTTTTGTGGAAACCGTAAACCCACTTTCTCTGTTCTCATTTGCTAATTTTTACATAGATATGACTCATAAAAAACCAGTTCACCCTGAAACCCTTAAGTTCCTGCTGGCTTCAGCCGGGTTTAGAGATCTGGATACCAGATACATATCTCCTGTCTCAGAGGAAGCAAGATTGCAAAAAGTTCCGGTTAATAATGGCATGGAAGAATGGGCAAAGAACTATCTTGATACCTATAACCGGAACATCGAGAAGCTGAACAATATCCTTTACGGGGCACAGGATTATGCCGTAATAGGTAAAAAATGACGGTGAAAGTAATGAGAATTGCAATTGTTGCACCAAGCCCGGTACCTTTTACCGTTGGAGGAGCGGAAAAACTCTGGTGGGGGCTGCAGAATTATATAAATGATCATACAACTCACCAGTGTGAGTTATTGAAGGTACCCACCCGGGAAAATAATTTTTGGGACCTGATAGAGTCATATTCTCAATTTTATAACCTGGACCTTTCCTATTTTGACATGGTCATCTCTACCAAATATCCAGCTTGGATGGTAAAGCATCAGAATCACATTGTATATCTCCAGCACCATTTAAGAGGTCTGTTTGATACCTATCATTTTTGTAACGAACCGGTATCTGTTCCGCAAAATTTGCGAGTTAACCTGGTAAATGACATTCTTAAGCTAATAGATACGGATGCTCCTTCTGAGAAAAATATTGAAAAACTCTTCGAAAAACTGAATCAACTAAAAGCCGATCAACAGAAGTATAATAGTGAAACCTTTAAGTTCCCGGGTTCATTTATCAGAGCTATCATTCATTTTTTCGATGCATATGCTCTTGCTTCAAATCGGATTAGAAATTACTATGCAATCTCGGAGAATGTAAAACAAAGAAAAGATTATTTTCCTCATGATGCCAGAGTTGGTGTGATATATCATCCGTCAAAAATTGAAAATTTTGTCTGCAAGAGTTATGATTATCTCTTTACTGTAAGCCGTCTTGATGTCCCAAAACGTATTGATCTCCTTGTAAAGGCAATGAAACATGTACATTATAACGTTAAGTTTAAAATTGCTGGCACAGGTCCTGAAGAGAATAGATTAAAAGAACTGGCAAAAGGGGACGAGAGAATTGAGTTTATCGGATATACGAGTGAAGAAGATCTGATTAATTTATATTCAAATGCTCTTGCGATACTGTATATCCCCTATGATGAAGATTACGGTTTAATTACAATTGAAGGAATGATGAGCCATAAGCCGGTTATAACTTCGACCGATAGCGGTGGTTCTTTAGAATTCGTAGACAATTATGAGACCGGTTTTGCTGTTGACCCTAAGCCCGAAAAAATTGCAGAAAAAATTAACTACCTCATGGAAAATAAGGAAAAAGCCATCACAATGGGGAGCAAAGCATATCGAAAAGTAGAAGGTATCAACTGGGGCAATGTTGTCTCTCAGTTGTTAGATGATAAGCAACTGATACCTGATTCTAAAAAGAAAATTCTTGTATTAGCTACTTATTCTTGTTATCCACCAAGGGGCGGAGGTCAACACAGGCTCTATAATATCTATTCGTTGCTTGCAAAAGAGTTTGATGTGACGATCTGTTCAATTATTGAGACAAACAAGCAGTATCAGAATCTTGTTCTGGATAATGGCTTAAGACAAATCTGCATTCCTCAGAGCATAGAACATGCCAGGCATCAGTGGGAAGCCGAGAAAAAAGTAGGTGTAGACCTCTACGATGTGGCTATGATAAATTTCGTTGATTATTCTAAAGAATATGTAGAAAAAGTGAAAGAACTGGCTGAAGACTCGGATATTATAGTTTTTTCACATCCTTATCTATGGCCTTTAAATAAGTTTGTAGATCCCAACAAAAGAGTAATCTACGAAGCTCACAACCTTGAATATTTACTTAAGAAAGATTATGTAAAAGATGCCCGATATACCACCGAAGTATATAACACTGAAAAAGAAGCATCATTAAAATCGGATCTCATATTCTGCACATCTGAAGAAGATAAACAGAATTTAATTGAAATTTATGGTTCAAGGTCTGAAAAAATTCTGGTTACTCCAAATGGTGTTGACACTGCAAGGATACCCTTCATAACAAATGAGGAAAGGGAGAGGCAAAAGAAACTTACAGGATTGTCAGGTTCTATTACCGTTATTTTTGTTGGGAGTTGGCATCCTCCAAACCTTGAGGCATTAAAATTTATTACTGGTGAACTGTGCAAAAAACAGATAAAATATAAATTTATAGTAGTTGGCAGCGTCAAGAATTATTATTTTAACGAATATGGAAAGCTTCCCAAAAACGTTCTGGCTTTTGGAACCGTTGACGAGGATGAAAAATACGAGATTTATAAACTGGCAGATATTGCCATAAACCCCATGTTCAGCGGGTCAGGTACAAATCTCAAGATGCTGGACTATATGAGTGCAGGAATTCCTGTTGTCAGTACTCCTATAGGTTCAAGAGGTCTGGATCTCGAAAATGAGGTTCATGCTCTTATCTCTCCCTCTGAAGAATTCCAGGCAGAAATTTCCAGGTTACTTGAGAGTGGAGAATTGCAGCAAAAATTAAGAATAAATGCAAGAAATCTGGTTGAACAAAAATATTCCTGGGAAATAATAGCACAATCAATTATTGATAAATTAAAGGAGGAAATTAATTGATGAAAGTCGCATTTATAGTCCAGAGATATGGTGAAGATATAATTGGTGGTGCGGAATATCTAACCAGACTTGTTGCTGAACATATGACTAAATATTGTGATGTGGAAGTACTCTCTACCTGTGCAAAAGATTATCACACATGGAAAAATGAGTACAAAAAAGGAACTGAAACAGTAAATGGTATCCAAGTCCGAAGATTTGCAAATTCAAAAAAACGTGATCTAAATAAACACGGCAAAATTCAGGAAAAGGCTTTTTTTACCACTCATAACCTGAAAGATGAAATTTTATGGATAAATGAACAGGGGCCTTACTGCCCTGAATTGATAGACTATATCTCTAAAAATAAGGGCAACTACGATGCCTTTGTATTTTTTACATTCAGGTATTATCCCAGTTATTATGGAATAAAGGAAGTAGGAAACAAATCTTTGGTCGCCCCTTTCGCAGAAAATGATCCTGCTCTTGACTTGTCTACTACTAAAGAACTATTTACGAATGTCAGGGGTATAGTATACAGTACTCCTGAAGAACAAAACTTAATTAAAGCAAAAACGGACCTGAAAGAAGAAGGAAAAATCTTTGACATTGTTGGATGTGGGATCGAAATTCCTGAAATTATCACGGAATACAAGAGTCTGGAAGATCAGGATTATATTCTCTATCTCGGCAGGATTGAAGGTTCTAAAGGCTGTTACCAGTTGTTCGAATATTACCTTGAATTGTTAAAGGAGTCTCCAGAAATTCCTTCTCTTGTTCTGGCAGGATATGATGTCATAGGTGTTCCAAAGCATGATAAGATAAAATATCTTGGTTTTGTTTCCGAGGCTGAAAAATACTCTCTTCTTAAAAATGCCCGGTTTTTGATTATGCCATCTCCCTATGAGAGTTTATCATTAGTTACGCTTGAGTCAATGGGGTGCGGAACTCCTGTACTTGTAAATGGAGAATGTGATGTCCTAAAAGGTCACTGCAAAAGAAGTAATGCAGGTCTCTGGTATCAGAATTATGATGAATTTCGTGAATGCCTGAATTTCTTATGCTCAAACAGGGATATTCTGGATAAAATGGGAGATAATGGAAGAAAATTTATTGAAAAAAATTATACATGGAAAAAAGTAGAAATGAAATATTTACATTTGCTGGAAGAGCTTACAAAAAAGGTGGCTCTACTAGAAAATTGATTCACAAAATTTTTGGAAAATAAATGGGTCTACTTATTTAAAAATCCTTACATTCAGGAAATTGTTGGCAGTGTGCCAATTTTTCTGTAAAATTCTCTCTATATCCTTTTAGTCTTCTTTTTTGATTACTGTTCCATTATTAAATACTTATTTCCTGTGATCCAATCTTCATTAATATCGATCAGTATTGAGACTGATTGTCTCAATACTGATTCCTGGTTAGGGAATGCCCCTACCACCTTGCTTCTTCTTTTTATCTCCTTGTTAGTTCTTTCCATGATATTTGTTGTCCTTATTCTTCTCCAATGACTCTTTGGAAACTGCATATAATTCATTACATCATACTGAAACCTTTCAAGGGTATCAGCTGCGCCTTTATATCCCATCTTATCCAGTTCCCTTATCAAATCGCTGTATTTCTGACGGTCTACCAATGCTTCTTTTATCTTCTCTGCTACTTCTTTTTGCTTTTTTTTTGGAACCTTTTTTAGAGCTTGTCTTGTCAGATGTACATGGCACATCTGCCAGCTTGATCCAATAAAGGATTCTCTAACTGCTTTTTGTATTCCTTTATGACCATCAGAAACAATTAACTTGACACCTCTTAAACCTCTTTCTTTCAGGTCTTCGAATAGATCTTGCCAGAGTAGGGAGTCTTCACTATCTGCCAATCTTGTTCCAAGAATCTCACGATAACCGTCATCCCTGATTCCAGCAACTATAAAGAGAGCTTTATTTTCATAATGAAGTCCGTCTCTTACTTTCAAATAGGTTGCATCGATAAACAGATAAGGAATTTCTTGTTCTATTGGCTTTGAGAGGAATTCAGAAACCTTTTCATCAAGCTCTTTTGTAATTCTGGAAACAGAAGAGGCTGAGATTCCCTTAATTCCTAAGGAAGTCATAACCTTATCCACCCTTCGGGTGGAAACACCTTGCAAGTAAGATTCGGCTACAGCGGATAAGATGGCCTGTTCAACTCGAGAATATTTCTCAAAAACCTCTGTTTCAAAGGGAAATTCACGGAATTGAGGCTTTAATAATTCAAGCTCTCCATACTTGGTAAGGAGAGTACGGGGTTTGTAACCGTTTCTACTGGCTTTGCGAGAATCAGTTCTCTCATAACGTTTTGCACCAGCCTGGAGGAGGGCTTCCTCCTCCATTACAAGGTTTAAAAACCAGGTAATTAACTGGCGAATTCCATCTTCCTGATCGAAAAGATAATCTTTTATGAGTGAGAATAAATCTACCATTGACTCTGCATCCTGTTTTTTTGTGGTGAAGAAAAAGGATACAGAGTCAATCATATTTTACAGAACTTTCGGTACACTGCCAAATTGTTGCTGAAAAAGACCTGTAAGGCTTAAAAGCTGCATTCAAAGATTGCATATGACTTTCCAAGATTTCTGATAAATTTATCAATTTTGTTTCCCTGGTGAGTGGGGCACCGAATGTTACAGTTTTTTCCTCAACTAATTACACTTTTTATTCTGGATTTGTACAGCAGTATTTGATTTGCAGTTAGACAGATCACTTTACTCGGTACATCATTGAAATTAACACACGTAGAGTCATTATGGAGTTAATTTGATCTCCGTTATTGCAATGCTCAAGTCCCTGCTGTCTTTGCTTCCGAACTCCGGGATATCAAGTGGTTTGTCGGTTCCTTCAGGCACTGTTAATTGAATGAAATTCATTCCTTTTTTTAAACTAAGGGGTACTTCTATCTTTGTAAAATTCGTGGGCACAGCATTTGCAGAAATAGGCTCATCGTCCACATGTATTTCAAGTGATCGGGCACGATAGAAACTCATAACTTCCATGCTAAGTGTTGTATCCAAATTAGTATCTGAATACAAATATAAGGTCGAGTTATTTTTCATCCATCTTACAGGTTTATTCTCCCAAAATTCTACATTGTAAAATCCATCATTCAGGATTATCGAACCTCTTTCAAGCTTTGATATATATACCGAATTAACAGTTTTTTCAGTTACTGAGGTGAAAAGAGGATTCAGAATATACGTTTTAGCTTCAATTTTCTCACTGTTAATATTCATTAAATTTCCAAGAGAATAGAAATACGTATCAAATAGGAGGAAAGCTTTATCTTCAGTTTCATTAACATAACCAGAATCTATAGATTGAGCCGCTATATTGATATCCCGAACATTTATATTGTCATTTTTCCATTTGAATCCTCCTACATCATAATTATACACATAGTAAAATGGCCAGTGAGTATACACAGCGTCCGGATTTTGTTTGCTGAGTTCTTCATACCCTTCTAGACGAGCATTTCCTGAATTGGCATAATAAAAAGTCCAGTTTGCTGCAGTTATAAAATTAAAAATCAAAGTTGATGCAAGAATAAATACTACAATAAATTTGATTTTTTCAGAGTAGTCTGACCTCAATATTTTTGAAATACTTGAGGAAAATAGAATTATTAAAGCTGGAAATGCAGGCATTAAATACCTGTAATCCAGAAGGCTGGTATCAATCGCAGGTTTCAAGCCGTATCCTGTTATTTTTCCATTGATTAAAAAGAAAGATGAGAAAGCAGCAATCCAGATCAGCATGGCTAATTCTTTTCTGCCAATTTCTATTTCTGTTCTATTTAATATCACCGAACCTAATAGGCATAGTATCAACAGCCCAAGTAGAATATAATATGGCCGGTAATTGTCAAAAGGAATCAGAGGGAACCAGAAACCCAATTTACTTGGATACATCTCGGACATTACTATTAATAAAATCTGAATTCCCAGTAGTGAGTAAAGAAGGGGCTTATCTTTCTTCCTAATCTTTAAAAAGGCAAATATTGAGAAAAAAAGTATACCGGAGTATATGTACTGTGAGAGTTCCTGTTTAAGAAATCCTGCCCATATTGCTATCGCATCTATTCCGAAGTTTAGTGGGGTGATTATTGAAAAATCATCCATTATTTTTGAATAATACATTGTTTCGAAATAGTAAATTATAGAAATCAAAAACATCAAAACAATTGATATTAATGTTTTTCTGGTTATCTGATGATACACAACAAGGCAAAGAAAAATTGCCGGGAACAAAACAAGGCCAGGAACTTTTATCGAAAAGGCAATAAAGGAAAAGAGCAGGGATAAATAAAAGAACCTGTTTGACCGGGTATTGATGTATTTAAACAAAAAAAGGAATGCTATAATTACAAAACTGGTAAAAGGCATATCCAGATAAGCCCATTTATTTACGAGAATAAATACTGGGAACATAAGGGTAACTATCAAAGCTATAAATGCGGTCAGGTCTTCGTACAACTCTTTGGAAATTGCATATATCCCAAAAATCCCGAAAATATCCAGAAACATATTTATTAAATGAGTTAAAGCTTCTGATTCACCAAATAATCTATAAAATCTTCCCCATATAAGATATAATAATGAATGTCTTTCTTCAGTACTGCCCAGATAGGGGTGGGATAGGTAGTATTTGGCGCGTACAACATGCTGTATAGCATCCCACCTGTATGCAAAATCAAAGCCTGAAAACCAGGTTAATAGAAGAGCAGATACAATAATAATAAGGATCGTTTTTGACTTATTCCTGTAATATTTATATATGCAGAGGGAAAACAGGGGTATTATGAGAAATTTTAATATATTTAAGCCATAAAGCAACTGGTAGTTTTTGAAATAATGGCCCGCAAATAATAATATAATAAAAATCGCACAGATGGATGAGCTAATCACATCAAAATAATTATTCTGTGTTATTCTGCAATATAACTTTTCACAACCTGTATGAAAATCATTTTTTTGAAAGAATGCATGCATGCAATAGTTCTCCTCTTTAAAAGTTATTTTTGCAGTTTATCTTCTCCGTTATGCCTTAAATCTAAATTTTGGCTTTTTCTTGTTTACATTTCTTATTTTCTGCATAACACCATTGTCCATGGAAACGGTTTCCGTACCTCTAGAACGTTAAAGTATGTTCCTACCAATTTCACGAACTCTCTTGAACCCCAATTCTGAGCATGTTCTATATCGTTTCCAAAGCGCTTCAGGTTTTTGCCCCTTAAAAAGTTCATCGTGCGGAAGTAAGGTTCATTAGGCGCACTGAATAAGCAATAACTCTTGGATACTCGCCTGATTTCCTGAAGGGCTTTTTCCGGATTTTCAAGGTGTTCCAGGACTTCTGTTGCAATTACAAGGTCAAAACTATTTTTTTTGAACGATAGGTCGTATACGCTTCCTGCACAAAAATTGCAACCAGGATTTTTTCGTTTTGCGATGTTCAATGCGTTCTTTGAAATATCCACACCTGTAACATCTTCCCTGTTGAGACAATTGATGATAAACCCTTCCCCACAACCTATGTCGATGATGCTGTTTACATCTTCTAATGGAACTATAGTCTCACTCAAATCTTTTATAAATTTGGATATGACCATTCCCATAAGCGGATTTCTGGAGGTATACTTTTTATAGTTCCCACTTTCAGAATCTTGATTCATCTAAATCCCTGCATACAGATAATTTTTGAAATCATGATATTGATCTTTATTTCTCAACCAGCTAACCTTTAATTTATATTTTAGTGCTTATTTTGTTTTCAGGCTTTTTTAAAACGACTCAGTTTTTTAAGATTTTTTCCTCAAAGTAAGTAGAAACCCCAATAATGCAGGAGATAATGAAGTTAAAAAGTACAGAACTAGAGGGCATGAGAACCCATAAGCTGAGTTCTCGTTTAACATCTTGAAGATAGTAACGCTCGCAAACTCTCTAACTCCAAACCCTGATATGGAAATGGGAATATTACCTAAGATTACAACTATTGGCAGGGAGAATGTAAGAATATTATTTAAAGCCGGACTTAGCGATTTTATTACTATCCAGTATACGATTAGATTCAGGATATAATATCCAAAAGTCAGAGAAAAAACAAAAAACAATGATTTTTTATTCCCCGTAATTTCCCTGATTGTTTTTATATAATTTTCTGAATGTTCTTTCCCCCTAGAGAAACTTCTGAAAAAAAAGGTTATTATTCTCTCATTCATAATGATAATTATTCCTGCAATAAAAAGCAGCACAACTAAAATCATTAAATAAATCAGATTTCTGTCTTGGAAAAAAAGGACAGTTGATACAACACTTAATAATAGCAGACAGACAATGTCTATTACCCTGTCCATTATCACAGTAGGGACACTCCTTGATTTTTCGGTGTCCAGATAAAAAGCTCTTGACACTTCTCCCGCCCTACCCGGGGTGAGTGCTCCATAAAATGTACCTATCAATATTATTTCTAATGACCGTTTAATAGGGATTTGGACATTTATACAGTTAAGCAGAGCCTGCCATTTTCTCGCTTTTATCAGGTACATCAGAGCAATAAAAGGTAATGAGAGAGAAAGCAATGCCAGATCCATTTGAGTAAAGGTTCCGTAGATCGCCTTCAGGTCAAGTTTACTTATGAGGTAAAGCATTAATCCTGAAGTAACCGCAATTTTACCTGCCGTTTTCCATTTCATAGCTATCGTACTTGATAATATAATCATCATTGTTTCTCGAGTTTGTGATAAGTTCTCCTATCAGACCAAGGGAGATAAATTGGGCACCTATGACCGTAAGTAATATCCCGAGCATAAGAAGGGGTCTATCTCCTATTTTTTCTCCTGTTATCCATAAAACCATTAAATATACTGATATAAGCACCCCGGTAAGTCCGAGAAGGAACCCTATGCCTCCGAACATATGAAGAGGTCTTTTCTTGTACATCATCAGAAACGTGACTGTTATAAGGTCAAGGAAGCCTTTCAATAACCTTTCGATCCCATACTTTGACTCTCCATGTATTCGCGGATGATGCTCTACTTCAATTTCGCCTACAGAATAACCTTTCCAGTGAGCAAGTGCCGGGATGTAGCGATGAAGCTCTCCATATATATTTATGTTTTTTACAACATAGTTATTGTATGCTTTATACCCGCAGTTGAAGTCGTTGATTTTAACCCCGGTTATGAATCGAGTTAACCAGTTAAATAATCTTGAAGGTAGAGTCTTTGAAACCGGATCTTGCCTTTTACTTTTCCAGCCGGAAACCATATCGTAGTTCTTTAGTTCTTCAATAAATCTGGGGATCTCTTTCGGGTCATCCTGCAGGTCTCCATCCAGAGTAATAACAATATCCCCTTTTGATTTTTTAAACCCGCAGGAAAGAGCTGCAGCTTTTCCGTAATTCCTCTGAAACTCTACAATTTTTACTTTACTATCCCTGATTCTTTTTATCTTTTCAAAAGTACTATCTGTAGATCCATCATCAATAAAAATTATTTCATATGTTTTATCGAGTAGTGAAAGAGTATTGTATAATTTCTCGTATAGCTCAAGTATACTTTCCTCTTCATTATAAACTGGGATTATAATTGAAATATAGGGTTTATTAAACATGTATAAATCCTCTGGGACGGAAGATACTCCTGGAAACTACGTTGGAGCTTCTGTTGTATAAATCTCTCTATTTTTTGCTTCTTTTTCGAAATGTACACGAAATACCCCGTTAAATTCTGAAGAGCATGATTTTTGTTCCTTTCTTACGAATTGAGCCTCAGAAGAATGGTATTTGACAGTTCAAACTATCAAATCCCAATAGTCCTGACTAGAAATGTTCAGGCTGTTATGCATGGGCTGCACTTTTAGCCCATTTTTATATACACTCTTCCCACTAAATATTATAACTCGGAATTTAATCACCTTTCTTATGAAAGTTATGCTTTAATTACTTTCTTATTAAAACAAGATTTAGAAAATTTCGATAAACCTCTGACTTCAATGAATTGCTTATGTACTTATAGTAAACAACCAGCTAAATAGAGGAGTTACGCTGAATCCTATGAATTGTTTTTCTTATATAAATGAGGTACTATTTGCCACCTATCTTCATGCCAAAATTTTTTCCAGCTTTAATCTCTTCTTATACGACTTTCATACACTGAACAAATATTTTCTACTATTTCGTCCCAATCGTATTTTTTAGCTTTACTATATGCAGCTTCTGAAGCTTCTATGTTCCGTGAGTTCTTTTCAATCATTTTTTCCACGGCTTTTGCAATTTCCTTTTCCTCCAGTTCCACAACAAACCCGTCCACTCCATCCTTAACAAGCCCCTGTGCTGCGTTATATTTTTGTTTCACCGTCACTACAGGCACCCCGCAGGCGAAAGCTTCGATTACGACCATCCCGAAGCCTTCTCTTGAAGAAGGAAGCACAAGCACCTTTGAAGCCTTGATTTTCCCGATTAATGCCCCGTACTCCTGAAACCCTTCGAATATCACATTTTCCTGCATCCCAAGCTCCCGGGTGAGTTTCTCCAGAGCTTTCCTTTCGGGCCCGTCTCCAACAACACAACAGTAGATTTCTGGAAAATCTTTTTTTAACAGGGAAACTGCTTTTATCAGAACGTCAACATTTTTTTCTTTTATGAGCCTGCCTGCGAAGATAATATCGTAAATTTTGCCTGCTGGAGTGTTCGATGAACCCTGCCCTGCAGGTTTGATTTCAGATATTAACTTCAGGTCGACGCCGTTGGGCAGAACGGTTATCTTGCTATCTGTTCCCTTGAGGGTTTCCAGCCTGTCCTTTGTCCAGCCCGAGACCGCAATGTTATTCTTTGAGATTGTTGCAACCGCTTTTTCTATTAAGAATCCGAAGAGACCCTTCGTTTTCCCAAGGTATTCATACCAGTAATCCCCCCATACCTCGTGCCAGGTGAACACAGCAGGGGTCTTTTTCAGGACTGAAACAGCTTTTACGGTAAAACAGGAAAAATAGGGAAATACGCTTACGTCAATAAGGTCAAATTTCTCTTCCAGAAGGACTGGAAACAGCTTTGTAGCAAACACAAGCGCCTCGGTAATCGAACGCCTGCCGTTTACATACAGTTCCCTGGCTTTGCAGACGCCGTGAAGGGTCATGCCTTCATGCCTAATTACGTCTCCGCCTTCCCACCATTTGATCCCGAAAAGGTGCACATCGTGCCCCTCTGAAGAAAGCCGCTTCCCCAGCTCATGGATGCGAATTTCTGCACCCCCTTTGACCCAGGGATAGACAGCATCATATACGAAAGCAATTTTCATTGCATCACTTTACCAGTCAGTATCAACTTCGAGGAGCATTACGCTTACAAAGACTGCAGAAAAAATCAGCTGGAGCCCGACTGCTGCCAGGACCATTGAAATAACTGCAGATTCTACTTCTTCAAGAGAGCCGTATCCGGAACTGACCCACGTATAGGTTACTTTCAGCCCGAGAACGAGCCCTGAAATAAGGATAAGGGAGCCTCCGAGCAGTTCTTTTTCAAGGGAGTGGTAGCTTAGCAGTTTCCTGCCTGCCCTGTCATCCCGGTACATGCCGTGGATCAGGCCATAGGTTTTCATATATCCGCCAGTGGCCAGAATTTGCCCGCCAATGATTAAGAGCATACTGCCCAGGATAAATGAGTGGAGGCGGTTATATGCTGCACTTTCCGTGAGAAGAAGGGAAGCGGTTATAAGAAAACCCAGGATAAACACAAAAGCGCCGGGCAGATAGAGGAAGGGGACTGGCCTGTATAACATCATAAACCTTACATGCCGCCAGCCGTCCTGAAACGAGCGCAGCTTGGAGGGAGCTTTGCGGGAGTAGTAAGTTATAGGGACTTCTTTAATCCTCAACCCGCATCTTGCAGCTTCGATTACCATCTCGGATGCAAGTTCCATACCATGAGTTTTAAGGTTCATTTTTTCAAGGGCTTCTCTGGTAAAAGCCCTCATCCCGCAATGTGCATCAGAAATTTTTGTTTTGAACAGGAAATTTAGCATCCCGGTCAGAATAGGGTTTCCAACATACTGGTGCAGCCAGGGCATAGCTCCTTTTTTTATTTCACCTTTGAGCCGTGTGCCCATTATGAAATCTGCTTCTCCTGCCATAAGTGGGCCCAGAAACTTGTCAAGCTCAAGGAGGTCATATGTATTGTCCGCATCTGCGATAGCAATATAATCCCCCTTTGCTTCGGCCAGCCCTTTGAGGTAAGCATTCCCATATCCTTTTATCGGGCCTATCACCTTTGCACCCATGGATGCTGCAATCTCTGCGGTTTTGTCCGATGAATTGTCCGCAACGATTATTTCCCCCTCTATACCATATTTTTTGAATACGGTCTGAGCTTTCTGTATGCAAATACGGATAGTTTCTTCTTCATTCATAGAAGGCATTACGATAGAAAGGGAGGGCATGTCCTGCTTATACAGCATATTTCCTAATAACTATTTTGATACTTACAATGCAGGAGTAGTTAATTCTTCCCGAATATTTCCTGCTACTGTTTGAAGCCTGAGGATTGGAAGAGCTGAAACACAAAGCAAAAAAGATTCAGACTTCTATTCACAAGCTCTGGTGTATGTTAGTAATCTATATAATATATCAGAAAACTCTTTTTAGGGAAGGATCCCGAGTTTTCCGGAACTCACAGGTCATTCCAACCAATTTGGGAAAATATATAGCCTGAAAATAAATAGCTCGATATGGGGATTCAAATCATCTGGTGCTTGGACTGTAGCAGTCTGGCGCTGGGATTTAAACAGACTGCTATACCTTAAACTGGTTTTTGATAGGAGGATAGAATGGTTAAAGTGAATATAATATTCTACAGTATGTACGGGCACGTCTATAAAATGGCAGAAGCTGTCGCTGCCGGGGCAAGGGAAGTTGAGGGGGCTGAGGTAGGGATTTATCAGGTGCCTGAAACCCTCCCTGAAGAAGTCCTTGGGAAGATGGGGGCAATAGAAACGAAAAAGCTTTTTGCCCATATCCCTGTGCTGACAAGGGACATGAATGAGGAAGTACTTGCAGGGGCCGATGCGCTCATTTTCGGAACTCCCACTCGTTACGGAAATATGACTGCCCAGATGCGTGCAGTCCTTGATGGTCTTGGGGGGCTGTGGAACAGGGACGCCTTTGTAGGGAAAGTAGGAAGTGTTTTCACCTCCAGCGGAACCCAGCATGGGGGACAGGAATCCACAATCCTCACGTTTCATGTAACCCTTCTTCACCTCGGAATGGTTATCGTGGGCCTTCCGTATGCGGAAAAACGGCAGACAAGGATGGACGAAATTACGGGCGGCAGCCCGTATGGAGCTTCAACGATTGCCGCAGGAGACGGAAGCCGACAGCCGTCAGAGAACGAACTTGAAATGGCCAGGTACCAGGGAAAGCACGTAACTCAGATTGCAAAAAAAATCGCTGGAAGGTAAAGCCTTTAATAATAAAAAAGGATGGAAAAACTTTCCCTTCTGCGGGTGTTTTCCCTTTCAGTTTTTAGAGTTCTTTTGCCTGCAATTAGAATGCTCAGTTAAAGCTTGGTAAGGCTCTTCCTCTGCGCTCAAATCTGTCCTGAGCTGTTGTCAGGCATGCCAGAGTGCAGTATACTGCCTTTTCCTCAGCACTCTTGAGGACAAAGAATTCTTTCCCGCAAACGGGGCATATTTTTTTTACATAAACCATAGTAGACACGCACATTTTTGTATGTGGATACTTCTTTAAAGACTTAGTTTTATAAGTCATACTAACAAGAACTCGACCGAATATAAACTTTCGTATGAAATTTATATATATCCTTAACAAGAAATTAAATTGATTTTTATGGGTCTATCAGGCAGTATATTACACAATCGTGAACCGTAAATGTATGTTTCTTCTGCCCTTACATCGTAACTTTTTCTTTTTTTTGCAATATCATCCCTGAAGAAGACTTTTTTTTCAGGCTAAAGTTGTTATTCTCACACATATTTCCTTCCCTTTAAATGTTTCAGCGGTATATTCGATTCTTATAGGGACCAGGTTTGAAAATAGATCCGACTTCACCGGTCATTCTGGACAAAAATTGTACTTTTCGAACTTAAGCCCCGAGCGTGCTCAGCAAACAGGGAAAATTTGAAAAAAGGTTTTCCGTTAAAAAAATGGTTCAACCACTATATAACCAGCCGTAAAGTGGTTAAGCTTTAATAAATTCTGGATCTAGAGGATGGTACAGGTTTATTTATAGTTCAGGCTTAAAAAGAATGTTAGGTTCTGAAAGCGAAGTCTAAGAATCCGGATAAACCACAATCCATATCATGTTTGCGTTGATAACCATATCACGTTTTCATTGCTTTCTTATAATAGAACTTAATCAAAGAAATGTTCAGAACATAACCTGAAATTGCGGAATATGACTTGAAATTACTGACTAAAATACAAAATTAAGGAATAAAACACAAAATCATGGGATTTAATTCGAAAAAAGGAATAAAAAGTAAAATCACAGAACGTAATTCGAAATTACGGAATAAAACGCAAAATTAAGAAACATAATTCTAAATTACAGGCTAAAATGCGAAATAATAAAATATAGAGTCGGAGGTGTCCGGAATTAGGCCGCTGATTTTCGGAAATGGAAAAATCCTGATTTGTGAAGATGAGAAAGGGACTATAAGGGATGTCTATTTCCCATATGTAGGGCTTGAGAATCACGGGAACTCGATAAAGGTCGGTGTATGTGACCTTGATTCCCTTTACTGCAGCTGGCTTGAAAACTGGAATATCCGGCAGCGGTATAAGCCAGAGTTTAGGGTGGAGTTTTGTAGCAGGATTCTTGAAAGCTCAGGAAACCCTGAAGAAGCCAAAGCAGGGGAAGGGGATGAAAAGGAAAAAAACAGTGAAGGAGTGCCTGAAGCCTGTAAAGGAGTAGTCTCAAATATCGGGGAAACTGTTTTTGAAAATTCTGAGCTTGGGCTTAGAATTACTGTATGGGAGACGGTCCATCCATCTGTGAATATTTTCTACAGAACATTCGAAGTCAGGAATATCTCCAACTCCTCAAGACGCCTCCGCCTTTTTTCCAACCAGAATTACAGGATCCTCGAGCATAAGATCGGAGAAACTGCTGTAATTGATAAGCATACCCTTATCCATTACAAGCGCGACCGCTATTTCCTGCATGCAAGTGAACCTGCTTTTGACCAGCATGCTGTAGGAACAGCCGAGTGGAAGGGGCTTGAAGGTACCTGGAAAGACATGGAAATAGATGCGAACCTGAGTGGAAACCCTGTGGCGCACGGCTCTGTGGATTCCACCCTGGGCTGGACCCTGCCCGAACTAAAACCCGGGGAGGCAACAAGGGTTCATTACTGGATCGTTCTCGGGAAAAATTACTGCAGTGTACTTAAAATCCATAAGAGGGTAAAAGAATTCGGAAAAAGGGACATTTTCCACTATAATTTCAACTTCTGGCACTCATTTATCGAACGGGTATCCGTGCTTCCCGAATATGCTTGGATGCCGCAGCTTCCGGAAAAGGTCGTAAAGTGTTTCTATAGAAGTCTCCTTACGGCTGTAGCACATATGGATATCAAGGGTTCGGTGATCGCATCCTGCGATTCGGATATTAAACAGTTTGGAGCAGATCTCTATACCTACTGCTGGCCCAGAGATGCCGCCTGGGTCTGCCTTGCTCTCGATCGAGCACGGTATCACCATCTGAGTGCCGAGACATTTGAATTCTTTTCAAAAACCATCACTCCAAGGGGCAACTTCCTTCACAAATACACGCCTGCAGGAGATTTCGGGAGCACCTGGCATCCTGTGCCTATGGTACAGATTGATGAGACAGGACTTCCCCTCTATGCCCTCTACAACAACTGGGAGATTGCAAGGAGTGTATGGACTACAGGCAGGTATTATAGGTGCCTTGTAATTCCTGCAGCTAATTACCTGACAAAAGCAATTGAAAAGGAGACAGGTCTTCCTATCCCGAGTTTTGATCTCTGGGAAGAGCGAAAAGGTGTACATACCTACAGTGCCTGCACGGTCTATGCAGGGCTCAGAGGAGCCTGTGAACTCGCTCGTTCCCTTGGAGATTACGGCAATGCAGACATCTGGAAAGAGGCTGCGGATCGGGTAAAAGAGGCAATTATCAGGAGACTTTACGACAATAAACTCAAACGTTTCCGGCGTTCCCTGAAAGAAGCAACCCTTGATTCCTCCGTATTTGCAGTCTGGTATTTTGGGGTCCTTCCTCCTGATGATCCCCGAGTTGTCCGGACAATGGAGGCTATCGAACGTGAACTGCTGCGCCCCTCAGGTGGGATTGCCAGGTATCTCAACGACAGTTATTATGGCTACATGAACAGCTGGATTATCTGTACTCTCTGGCTGTCCCAGTGGCACTCTGCAACCGGAAACCTGGAAAGAGCTCTTGAGCTTCTGGAGTGGTGTGCTGATCACGCCCATCCAACAGGCCTTATGTCAGAACAGGTGGATGATAAGGGCAGGCCCCTTTCTGTACTTCCGCTTGCCTGGTCCCATTCAGCTTTTGTGCTTGCTGTGCTTGAATATCTGCAAGCCCTTGAGAAAAGGGAGGGCGGCATCTGTGTCTTACCGGGAGAATAAAACAGTTTTTTTAAACCCGAATTGCGCCTCGGCAGAGTCGCGGCTCTGCAGCCCGAATTGCGTCTCGGGAGTACGCGGTCTGTTTCGGCAGAGTTGCGGCTCTGCAGTACGCTGCCCTTTTCGCTTCGCTCAAGAGGGCTAATTTTTAGTAAAGAGATTTAATGGAGCTCCTCTGCTTGATTCAAAATAAGTATATTTCATACCTGCTTTATCAGGAAAGTTTTTTTAAAACTCTTTCTCATAGTACAGGTACCCGTTTTCTTCTTTTAAAAAAGTAAAGCCATGCTTGAGATACATGCCTATCGCTTTTTTGAGGGTCGAATCGGTTTTAAGCACGGTACCTGAACAGTTTTTTTCGGCAAAACCCAGGGCTGCCAGAAAAAGCTTTTTTCCGTTCCCTTTGCCCCTGAAGCTCTTTTTGAGGTAGATGCGCTTGATTTCACAGCGGTTTCCATCAAGTTTGCGGACTCCTGCAGTTCCCACCACCCTGTCATCGTCCAGGCCTACAAAAAAGGTACCCCCTTTTGCAAAATAGTAGCCATTGATGTCCTTCAGGTCAGAATCTTTAAGCCTGTCGTACTCAAAGCCGTGTTCCAGCAAGACTTCCAGGACGACATCGCGGACTTCTTCCTGTCTGGAATCATCGTAGCTCTGGATTATCATGTTGTTTCTCCATTAATTTAATTGACAGCTTCCTGTGTTTATCTTGCCTCTACTAACCTGTTCCGTCGTATTTCAGGTATTTCGGACCTCATGCTTTCTAATTTCCGGGGTCCTTTAAATTCCGGGTTTTTCAAGATACTTCTGAGGATCCTTCACTTTTGGTGGTTGAGGTATTTTTCGGGGTGTTTCAGGAAATCCAGAGAAATGGTATAGAAAATTTCAGCACCTGTGCGCAGAATTTTTTCATCAATATCGAAAGTAGATGAGTGGTTGATCTCCACAATTCTTTCTTCCTGGTTCCGGGTGCCGAGGGAAATAAAGATTCCGGGCACTACCTGCAGATAGCTTGCAAAGTCTTCGGCAGCAAAGGTCTTTTCTATTTCGGGATAAACTGTGAGTTCAGGGAAACTTTCCTGCAGTTTTAAGTTAACCGCATCTGTGAAAACCGGGTCATTTACCAGGACCGGATACCCGTGTAAAATATCAAGTTTGTAATCCGGAAGCCCTGCAAACTCCTCCCCGGGTTTTACGTATCTTTCCTTTATCCTCTCAAGGCACTCTTTTATTGTCAGGTCGATAATTTCCGTAGTCCTGCGGTCAAATGTCCTGTAGCTTCCGAGAATCTCTACACTGTCAGGAGTCCTGTTGAACTGGGCTCCTCCCTGAATCCTTCCCACCCCCAGGACATACTTATCCGGTTCAAGCTGTTTTTCAAGGGCCGGGTAAATGCTGCTTATGAAATCCGTTGCCATCCGGACAGGGTCAATGCAGTTTTCGGGTTTTGAGATATGGCCCCCCTTTCCTTTAAAGGTAATTTCAAAACGGTTTGTGCTTGCCATAAATGGCCCCGGGCGGAAACCTACGCTTCCGGATTCGTGGTTGGTAAATATGTGCATGCCCATAACCGCATCCACGCCTTTTAGCCCTCCTTCGGCAATAACCCTCTCCGAACCGCCCGGGGGAATTTCTTCTGCAGGTTGGAAGATCAGGCGGATTTCTCCCGGAAAGTCCCGTTTTTCTAGAAAGAGCCTTGCAGCCCCAAAAAGCATTGCCATATGCCCATCGTGTCCGCAGGCATGCATTACCCCCTCATTTCTGGAAATGTAGTCCCCATTTCTTTCCGTGAGTTCTTCCTGGACCTGCAGGCCGTCAGTATCCGTCCTCAGGGCAATGCAGGGCCCGGGCATCGTACCCTTTATACTTGCAAGCACGCCGGTGTCCGCAATCCTCCTGGCTTCTATCCCAAGTTCTTCAAGGACTTTCAGGATTCGCTTCTGGGTTTCATATTCTTCGAAACTGAGTTCGGGGTATCGGTGAAATTCTCGCCTCAGCCGGATAATCCAATCTTCAAACGTTTCTGCACTCGGGTCATCTCTCAAACGTATTACCTCGGATTTTCTGCATATGCAGTTTCTTCCGCTTATTTTCGATAATTCGATATCCTTTATTTTTACTTCTTCAGTATATATTAGTCCAGGTATATATTACTCCATTTTCTTCCCAATTTTTTTCCCATTAATCAAGAATTAAAATACTGACAGTTAAATACATGAATGGCACAATACATTTTATCCTGCTGTTAATTTTAAAATAACGGCAGTTAAAGGATTAGCAGTTAAAGGGTTATTAATCTGTCTTTTTAAGACCGTTAAAGGCCGTTATTTTACTGTTATTACTAAGTCATTGTAATGTTATTATGAAGCCATTGTAATGTTATTATAAAGTGTTCTTAGCTCCAATTAATGGTGTTTTTGATTAAAATCAAAAGTATTCTTTACTGAAATTAACGGTGTTCTTAGTTGAAATTAAGAGTGTTCTTAAATGAACGGCTATTTGCGGCAATTAAGTTTCAATAGACCCGAATACTCTTCAAAGTTCCAGGGATGGTATAAATGCTCAAAACACGCCTTAGAGATTTCCTTCTTACAAAAGATGACTGGCTTTTTGCGGTTTCGGACTACTTCCGCAGCGATGGAATAAGAGCTACACTCCGCTACGTTCCGGATGAAACCGGCGAGAGGGAGTTAAACGGGAAAAGATACAAAAAATACGATTTCGGCCCTGCTTTCGAATTTATGAAAAAAAACAGGCCTGAGTGGGTTCAGGACGTGCACGTTGTGCCGGAGTCCGAGGTAAAACGGGTGTTGCGTCCCTCGGACGTGATCCCCGAACTTGTAAATTCCGACAGCCGGGTAAGGGCGATCGTAAAGGTGCTTGACCTGGCAGGAATTCCGAGGACAAGTATGGGAGTCACGGGTTCAATGCTTGCAGGTCTGCAGAATGAAAGCTCTGATATTGATTTTGTTGTCTACGGTCCCATGTGGTTCAGGGCAAGGGATGCCATAGCCATTGCAAAACAGCAGGAGGGCCTTATCGAAGAGATCGATGAGGAGATGTGGCAGAGGATCTACAGAAAAAGGATTCCTGAGATTTCTTTTGACGAATTCATGCTCCACGAGTCCAGGAAAGGCAACCGCGGCATGGTCGAGGGCACTTATTTTGACCTCCTCTTCGTGCGGGAATGGGACCAGATTAAAGAGCCTCTCCTGCGGGGAAAAGATACGGTCAAAATGAAAATCGAAGCCGAGGTTACAAACGCTGACTTTGCCTTTGACAGCCCTGCCTACTACAAAGTGAAGCACGCCGAGATCGACCATGTGCTCTCCTACACCCACACCTATGCAGGCCAGGCTCTCCCCGGAGAGATCATAGAAGCCCGTGGTGTGGTCGAAGAAGTAGGGGATATGAAGCGGCTGGTCGTTGGCACCTCAAGGGAGCCAAAAGGGGAGTGGATCCGGTCCCTTACCTGGCTTGAAAAATGCGGGTATAGGTGAAAAGGTCTGTTTGGAAATGAAGTCTCAAAATATTCCCCAAACGATGCCCGTCACATCGCAGGACATGTTCAATTATACGGCTCGTTATGGGATTTCAAATCATACTCTTCAGGCTGTAATACATTTTAAAGATAAGCTGGATGAGGCGAAACTGGCCCGGGCTGTAAGACTCTCTATTGATGCCGAGCCTGTTCTGGGCTGCTTTTTTGTAGAAAGGGAAAACAGCCCATTCTGGCAGCGCCTTTTTGATCCGGAAAAAATTTCCTGGTGCAGGCTAGAAGAGACGAAGGACAGGGAAGATTCGGTTATGAAGTTTCTGCTTGAACCTTTGAATATGGACCGTGACCCGCAGATACTGGCGCTCCTGCTTCGCCACTGTCAGGAAGACACCCTGTGCATCAAGCTCAACCATGCCTGTTGCGATGGCAGGAGCGCCAGAGAATACCTTAAACTGCTGGCTGGCTTATATACTAAGCTTTGCAGAGATCCTTCTTTTGAACCCGAACCGAATGTGCAGGGAAAAAGAGACCAGAGTGCTGTGCTTGAAGCCCAGGGAATAACCGAACTCAAATCTTCTTCCATTCCTGGGGAAGCGGAGCCTACATGGGCTTTTCCCTGGCAGCGATCTGCAGAGCAGGAATCGATGCAATTCTCTGTAACTCGAATCCCTTCCGGAAATTTTCGGAACATTTCGGCCTATGCAAGGGCCCACGAAGCAACAATAAACGATATTATCCTGACAGCTTATTTTCGAGCGCTATTTGACATGATAGAACCTGAACTTTATGCTCCAATGGAAATCCAGTTTACCGTGGACTTACGCCGTTATTTGCCGGAAGAAGAAAATATATCCATCTCCAACTTATCCGGGATCGAGAGTTTGAGAATGCCCAGAATAAAATGCGAATCCTTTACTTCTACACTGGAAAGGGTTGTACTCGCCATGAAAAGAATTAAAATTCACTTTCCAGGTATACAAAGCGCTCTTGCCTGCGAATTAATGAGCGGAATGAATTTTCGGGAAGTCCTGGAAACGGTTAAAAAAGAGTGGCAAACATCTCTGGTAAGCGGAAACTCTTCCCCTATGCTCACCAATTTAGGAGTAATCAGCCCAACTCCACTCTTTTTTGGAGAAGCAGAAGCTGAAGACGCTTACGTGGTCACTCCAGCCTTCCATGCCCCTGCCTTTATGCTCGGGGTTTCAACATATAATGAGGTACTGACTCTTACGGCAGGCTATTACGAGCCTGCTACAAAGAAAGAGGACGTAGATCATTTTCTCAATATGGTTGCTGGTGGGCTGAGTTCCTGTTGTGACCTGTGATAGAGGGTTTCGAGATCTCTTCAATGGCGAAATGCGGGTATAGGCAAAAAATTATAACTGTTAGCCATTCATGATATTCATAAAGCCTAGCCCGAAAGAAGGTTTTGGTCCTGCACCTATAAGTGAACCGATCCTGAGCAACTGTTTTGCGTTTCCATCCATTTCCTCAACAAGATACTCAACGGTTCCCGTATGGGTATGAAACTCTTTCTTTTTGGTTCTCTGCGAGTTGCTTATGAGCTTATGGAAGTGCGCATTTGAAGCAGTTGTTATCGCTTTACACTTAAAATCCGGGACATTTTCCCCGTCCCCGTACTCGTTTACATATAAAATCAGTCTATGGCGTATCATGTTCAGGAGTTTTTCCAGGTCTGGAGGGAAGTTTCCTGTCTTGATCATTATCGGGGTTTTAAAGGCTATTTTGAGTTTTTTGTCAGACAAACATTCTTCTAAATTTTCACTCAAGAGTTCAATCTCTTTAACAGCTTTACTATTTATTTTGAACCCGTCAAATGCAAGTTCACCCGAGAAGTTACATTTTATTTTATCCAGTTTAAATCTGTTCTGTTGTTTTTCGTTACCTGTCCCATTCTGGCCAAGTAACCTTAATCCGAGGATTATATGAGGCAGATAACGGATGAATTTTCCGAAGACAAGTATATCCACATCAAGAAAACCGTTTTCTTCGACAACCATGCTCCTGCCAAAAAATGGAGGGATGAATACTATAGGCTTTGGAGGAGCTCCATATCCTACATTAGATTCGTTTCAGGCCTTGTCCTTGCAAAATGAGGATTGAAAGTGCCTTGAACCACGATGAGTCGGAGACTGTGATGCTGAACTTGTTTCAGGCCTTGTCCTTGCAAAATGAGGATTGAACATGTTTTCGTAAAGACTAAGTAAAAACATCTAAAGAAGGTAAAAAAAGAGAAAAATGATATAAAAATAGAAAAGAAGGTTTATCCAAACCTTCCCGGGTCTTGAAAACCTTATTTCATCTTCCTTTTCTTCAGGGCTGCATACGATGCCAGGAGCCCGGCTGCTGCAAACGAAATCCCGGCTCCCGGAGAATCTTTATCGGTTTTTTCATTATCCGATGCCAGGTTTTCTTCATCTTCTCCCGATATTTCTCCTGCACTCATGACGTTACTTCCCTCGTTTCTAATCGGAGTTATCTCTATCACCCGGGTATCTTTTTCAGGGCATGCGATTGCAAATGGGGAAAATCCCGGAGTTTCTGAGGTGAAGTAGAAGTAATCCTGGTCTTCTCCGGTCAGGGTTGTGGGGAGGGCGTTCCAGATGTCATCACTGTACCTGTACAGGGTTATACTGCTTTCACTTATGCGGTTTTCGGAAAGCCATGTCCTGTTTACCCTGAAGCTGATCCGGGCGTTTTCAAGGTTTTCGGAGCTTGAAAAGCCGCTGTTTCCGACCCAGATATTCAGGTTCTTGTAGACGGTTCCGGGGGCAGGTTCTTTCACTATTGAAGATGTGTTCTTCAACATCTCCACAATTGTGGCGGTTTTTCCGAAGTTCTTTTTCGGGTCAAACTCGATACTAACTATTTCGTTTGTCTCCCCTATAAAGGTGTAGCAGGTGTGGATTCCTTTGAAGACCTGCTCGCTTGAGACCTCCTTAAGCTCTATGTTCCGACTTGATTCCGGAGAGCCTCCGCCCCCGCCTCCTCCTCCGCTACTTCCGCTGCTTCCACTACTTCCGCTGCTTCCTCCGGAATACGAAGTTTCCTCGGTGACTGTGATATAACCTGTTTTTTTCTCGGTATCGTTTCCGTAGGTAGTGTTGCTTGCTATGAGGGTGACAGTATAGGTGCCTGGGGTTTCATAGGTCCATGCCGGGTTTCTCTCCGTAGAGTCGATGCTTCCGTTTCCGTCAAAGTCCCATTTCCAGGAATCCGGGTTGTTTGTACTCAGGTCCGTGAACTGGACCTTAAGAGGCGCGGTGCCGGAGAGGGGGCTTGCGGAAAATCCGGCTTCAAGGGGAGGGTATGTGACTATTATTTCCGAAGCTCCTGTAACAGGCACGGCAGGGATTGAATACGCGGAAACATTGCCTGAGATTTTGAAATTCCCGGGTTCGGAAGTTGAAGGCACTGTAACCCTGTAAACTACGGTTTTTTCCCCGCCTGCCTGGAGGCTTTCGACCCAGATCCATTCTAGGGTAGAAGCTTTGAAAGTCTCGGAATTCTGGAATGTAGCCCCGTCATTTTCAATTATTGTTATATCCCATCCGGCGGGAAGGTTTTCATCAAGAGCGGGGGCTTCAATGTACTGGGCTGCCTCTATGTGCACGGTTACCGTGAAAGTTTCGCCTGCATAAACCGTTCCTGCAGAAATCTCCCTGCTTGCCTCTATTCCGGAGGCTGAAACTGGAAGTACAGTTACTGCAAAAAATAGAAGAAATATGAGCCCGGAGATAAAATTTGAGATTGTGATCCGGTTTTTTACTTTAAGAGTTTCAACAGTTTTCATGAAAACGAGTCCTTTAGTTTTCTGGGGATTAGCTGGCATCTATTCTGCATATGTTATAGCATCCATCTTAGCAGCTATTTTAGCAGTTATTTTAGCAGTTATTTTAGTATCTATTTTAGTAACTATTTTAGCAACTACTTTAGTACCTATTTTAGCATGTATCTTGATATCTCTCTTAAATTCTATATTATGTATTGGTCTATATTATTATAACTGTGAACAGCCTGATTTTTATTAAATTTTTAAGGATTATTTGTTTTCCAGCATCACAGGGCTTCAAAAATTCAGGGATTCAAAGGGATAACTTCGAGTGAATCCGCAGTCAAAGTCACATATAAATAAAACAGTGTTCTATTCTCTGTTATGAGAACGAGAAAGAGTTATCTCTGGCTTGCTCTGGTTTTTATCGGGGTTGTAGCCACAGCAGCAGCGTTTTCCTCTCCCGGCTCTACCGAGAGTACGGTTCAGGCTGACGGGCAAGAAATCGCTGCAAATGGGATTGAGTCCTCTTCCAGCATTGTCACAAAGGTACAGCCTTCGAATCCTCTGAAATTTCTTACTGTCGGAGCTGCGGTGACCGATGCAGCTACCGAAGTTACGGTCTACAACGATAACCTGGCCCTTGTGAAAGAACGCAGGGAACTCGATTTGAAGACCGGGGTCAACAGCGTTGAATATACGGATGTTGCCGCTCTCATCGACCCTACATCGGTTATGTTTGAGGATACTACGAACAAAAATACTGCAGTGCTTGAACAGAACTATGAGTATGACCTGGTAAGCAGTTACAAGCTGCTGGATAAATTTCTGGGCGAAGAAATAACTGCGACTGAAAAGGAAGGAGAGACCTATACAGGCACGCTTCTCAGCCACGATGGCGGGGTTGTGCTCAGGCTGAGTGATGGAAAGGTTGTAAGTCTTGATGAGGTCTCTAAATTTGAGTTTCCTGATTCTGCAGGGCTGCTTACCAAGCCCACCCTGGTCTGGCAGGTCTACTCTCCCATAGCAGGCAGCCGGGATGTCCTTACGTCCTATCTTACGGGCGGCATGAACTGGAATGCGGATTACATTGTAAAGACGAACGCAGATGATACAAAGGCTGACATTCAGGGCTGGGTCAGTATTGACAATGAGGCAGGAACTACCTATGAAGATGCCAGACTGAAGCTCGTTGCAGGAGAAGTCCACCGCGTAACTGTACCTCAGACGATATATTATGATTATGAGGTTGCGGAAGAAGAGGGAGCAATGTATGCTGGGGCAAAGGACAGCTTTGTTGAGGAATCCCTCTTTGAGTACCACCTCTATACCCTTGAGAGGACGGTCACCCTGAAAAACAACCAGGTCAAGCAGATTTCTCTGCTTTCTGCGGATTCCGTGCCCGTGGAAAAGGAACTAATCTTTGATATTTCAAAAAGCGAGAATGTCCAGGCAGTCCTGAACCTCGAAAATTCAAAGGAAAAGGGTCTTGGAATGCCTCTTCCCGCCGGAGTTGTGCGTGTATATAAAACCGATTCCGATGGGCAGCTCCAGTTCCTCGGAGAAGACAGTATAGACCACACCCCGAAAGACGAAGAGGTCGAAGTTGTTGTCGGAAGCGCTTTTGACGTGACCGGCACCAGAACCCAGACCAACTACGATAGGGTAAGCAATGATGTCTGGCGGGAAAGCTATGAGATCGAGCTTAAAAACCACAAGTCCGAAGCCCAGAAAGTCAGGGTTGTGGAACATTTCTACGGGGACTGGGAGATTACCACAAGTTCCGATACTTATGAAAAGACGGATGCTTACACTGCCGAATGGGAAGTAACCGTGCCCGCGGACGGCTCGAAAAAGGTCACTTTCACAGTGGAACGCAGATATTGAGTTCCCGGCAGATACCAGGTTCACGGGCTGAAGCCTGATATCTTCCGGACTCCGGCCTGGCGGGAGAAAGTGGAAGAAATATGAAAAATGTAATGTGGGGGGCTTTTTTGCCCTTTTATTTTTTAAACGGGCTCTTTTTACACCCTTTTTCTGAAAATCGGTTGATTCTGATCTATTGGCGGATCTGGATTGGTGGATCTGGATTAGCGGATCCATTCTGAAATCCGGAAGAGAATCCTTTTAATTTTCCTTCCCTGCGCTGCACGTGCCTGGGTCGTACTTGTTAGCCGGATAAATACTATCCTGAACTCCGAAAGCCATTTTCAATTCAGATAAATGTTATCTAGGATTGATATATCACCGGAATGATCGAAAAAGCAAGGAATTACTGAACGACCTTGCAGGTCCGAAAGCCTGATTATTTTTCTCTATACTGCGAACTTTATAGTGAATTTAGTCCCGTTTTTCCTGTTCAGTTCAAGTTCCCCGTCTAACTGTTCTATGAGGGTGGTTATAAGCTGCATGCCAAGGGTGTCGGGATTTTCCAGGTCAAAGCTTTCAGGTATGCCGATCCCGTCATCTGAAACTTTTAGAATGAAACCGGTTTTCTTCAAGCCTTGATTTTTATTTCCTGTTCTACTCTCTTTAGATTTTCCGATTTTTTCTTTATAGAGTTTGATCCGGATTTCTCCTTCGTTTCTCCCATGAAATGCGTATTTAAGGGAATTGGAAACAAGTTCATTGACAACTATTCCTAACGGGATTGCTACGTCCATATTGAAGAACGCATTTTCTTCCAGATCCATACATAGGCGGATACTTTTGCTGCTAAGGCTGTAAGTCTGGAAAAGGTTTTTAGCCACCTTTTGGAGGTACGCTGAAAAATCAAGTTTATCGGTTCCTTCTCCTTTATAGAGTTCTTCATGGATAAGGGACATTGAGAATACACGGTTTTTACTTTCCTTGAAAGCTTCCAGTACCTCTTTATCCCTGAACTTTTCAGCCTGAAGATCCAGCAGGGAAGAGATCACCTGCAAATTGTTCTTGATTCTATGGTGGATTTCCTTTTTTCTGGCTTCTTCACTTCTTGCCAGGGCTTCTTCTGCCTTTTTTTTCTCGGTGACATCGAGAACAAAGGCTATGCCTTCATTGCGTTCCTGATCGAAGGTAGCTACTCCAAGGATGATGGGTACGCGCGAGCCGTCTTTGCGGATGTACTCCTTCTCAAAGGGTGTGGCCACACCTGTGGCTTTTAGTTCCGCGATAGCGTGCTCGTCCAGGAGACGATATTCCGGGGGGGTCATCTTATCCCAGTTAATCCGCCCTGCCTGTAAGTCTTCACGCGTGTAACCTATTATCTCCAGAAACTTGTCGTTGGCGCCGGTAATCGAACCGTTCAGCTTATAGTAATGCATGCCGAACAGACCTGATTCGTAAAACCTGCGCAGACGCGCCTCACTTTCCCGTAGCGTCTCTTCCGCCCGCTTTTGCTCGGTAATATCTCTGGCAATGGCTGAGATAGCCATAAGCTCTCCGGATACATCAAAAATCGGAGAAAGAGTTACTGAAACATTTATTATCGTACCGTCTTTTTTTAACCGCAAAGTTTCATAGCTCTGGATTTTTTTGCCCCGTTTAATCTTTTCAGAAAACCGTTTTATTTCCCCTTTGAGATTATCCGGTTCGACTATTGATATGTTTTTTCCCAAAATTTCTTCGGCCGAATAACCATAAACCTGTTCTGCCCCTTTATTCCAAGTGGTGACAATACCTTCAAGAGATTCGGTAAGAATAGCATCATTTGATGATTCTACAGCATTTACCAGGATCTGAATTTTCTCTTCTGCTTTTTTGCGCTCGGTGATATCCTGCACTATTCCCTTTATTCGAATAGGGGTATTTTCCTCATCAAAAATAATTCTGGATTGCATATGGATTGTGCGTATTTCTCCATTAGCCAGAAAAATCCTGTAATCAATATTGCAAGGTTTTCTCCTACTTAATGACTCTTTAAGGGCATTATCGACATAGTCCCGATCATCGGGGTGCGTGTAATTTAAATATTCATTGTAAGCTGGTGCTGACTCCCCAGGATTACGTCCAAAAATACGATACATTTCCTCAGACCAGTAAGCTTTATCATTTGCAACGTCCCAATCCCAATTTCCGACGTGGACCATTTTTTGAGCTTCAGCAAAACTTTGCTCACTTTCTTTCAACGACTCATAAGCCTTCTCAAGCTGAATTGTTCTTTCTTTAATTTTCTCTTCCAGACTGTCCCGTGCTTTTTTTAAAGCTTCTTCTGCTTCTTTTCGCTCGGTGATATTAGTGAGCACGCCAAGTGAGCCTGTAAACTTGCCATCTTTATTAAAAATGGCTTTAGCGCTTATAAGTGCCCATAAAAGTGAGCCGTTTTTACATATTAATTTCAATTCATAGACCTGATTGATACCTTGCTTCCTTTTTTCCAGATTAAGTTTGAGGATAGCCTTAAATTCCTCGTCGGCAAAGTTACATGGAGATCTGCCGACCATTTCATCCTGACTGTATCCCAACATCTCCGTCATTTTCTCATTGACGTAGGCAGTCCTGGCTTCGGCGTCAAGTATCCAGATACCTTCGTTTGCTATCTCTATAATATTGCGGTACTTTTCCTCACTCTCCCTAAGTTTTTCTTCAAGCCCTTTCCGGTCACTTATATCGAATCCGTAAATATTTACGGATTCATCTTCGGGTAAGGGATGAAATGAGACCAGGTATACTCTCTTTCCTGCTTTAACTTCCATTGTTTCCGGGCTATTCCGGCAAATTACCCTTTTCACAAGATCTCCGATACAGGAAGGCAGTTTTTTTCCAACTCTTACGCCCCACTCATGCAATAAGGGCTCACCTGCCTCATTTGAATAAAGAAGCGTCCCATCCTTTTCCACGCGGAGCACAGGATTCGGGTTCGCTGCCGAAAATTGCTCCATTTTCGCCTTCATTTTTACCCTTCAGGCTCTTATCTTTGAAGGCAACGGCTTACCTTCATTGAACAGTTTGACGGGAGTAAAACTTACGCAGTTATACTGAAAAACCAACAGCATCAAACCACTAACTGTCTAAAAAACCGATTTGACCATAGCGTATAGCGAGCTTGATTTTGTATTTTAAGTGTATAAATCTTGTAGATTAATTTTTAATTACTATGTTATTTTGTATCTCTGTTCTAATATATAGACTATACACACATTTGAGGTACAAAATTAGTATCTATTTCTTCCGAAAAATGAAATGCTCTTCATTGGTCATCGGTTGAGGAATTTTCTTGCCTGAAAGCTATCGATTTTGCACCAAAAGGTTGCCTTAAATTTTGGCCTTATTACATGAAATCGATACCCAGTTCCAGTCCACAACACATTAAAATTATTGACAACTGTTGTGAGAATGGAGGCAATTTATCACGTTTCCTCACTTAACCGAAGACGCATGGTTTTTAGTTTGTATTATTTCGCTGACTAATTTGAGAGGTTCATATATGGGTTTTTGCAGTGGATATGCCGATTTTTGAAAACATCTGCGGAAAGCAGGTTGGATTTTTAAACATCCTTGCCCTTCTCGCTCATGTTCAGGCCTCTGCTTCAGGGTTCAGGAGCATATCCAGTTCTTCATCCGTAAGCTCATAATGGAAGAATTCCGAGTAGAACTCACGGGTCAGCCCGGAGAGGTCCGTATCTGCAAAAAGGTCCGGATACAGCATTTTTGCAGTCCAGGCAGTCCCTATTATGAGATGAGGACCCTGAGGCCTATCGATCCAGCAGAAAGGATTCTGAGGGGCAAGGTATACCCGTTTGTTCCGGACAGCATCCACGCTTGTCCATAGAGAGTCAGAATATACGGATGTGTAAAACTGTGGATCGGAAGTGATAATTACCTCTGGATTCCAGTCCATGACCTGTTCTATTGAAACCTGGGTCATGCCGGTTCCGGATTTGAGGGGGCAGTCGGCAACATTGATGCCCCCGCAGATATCAATGAGCTGGGAATGGGGAGAACCCGAAGGGTCGGTCATCAGACCTTTCGGACCTTCTGCATAGTAAACCCGTACTTTTTCATCTTCGGGAATATCTTTTATAGTGTTGTTGATCTCGTTGAGGATTGAACTGCGGAACTCGATGAGTTTTTCTGCCCTGGCTTCACAATCGAGCAGCTTACCTGTATATTCGATAGTGGGGTTGGATTGTGTCACAAGGAGAATAGAATCATCAATAGCCACCACCGGGATGCTGCCGAGACTTTCCTGCCTGCGTTCTATGGCTTCATTGATTTGTCCGTCCTTGGAGGTACTTTCAATGACAATGTCAGGATGCATTTCAATAATGGTTTCATAATTTCCGGTTTTGGATCCTATCCAGTTTCCTATTACAGGCAGATTTGAGTAATTTTCATCCATGAAGGGTTGGGTGAGATTTTGTTTGGAGTTCCAGCCTGCAAGTTTGTCCGGGGCGAGCATATACACAAGGATGGTGGAAGGCGAAGAAGTACCTATAGTCGAGGATATTTCCGCAGGCACGGTTAATTGCCTGCCCAGCATGTCGGTGATATGCACAGTGCTTGAGTTCGGAACAACCTGTTGATCTGCATTTCCTGCACATCCACTGAATGCAACAACTAGAACCAGAAGATAAAGTATCAATGTTGTACCTATTTTTCCACCCATAGAGATACCTGACAAACTTTTGAGTATATAGTTGTTATGTTCGAATAGACATAATGCAAGTCGATGTCCTATCTTATGAGAAATTGAAAAACGCTGTCAAACATGCTTATTTAATAATTCCTGCGTTTTTGTAGCGTTCTTCGAATTTTCACGCTTCATATAATATAGGAAAACGGTTACCTATTTCCTAGTAATCATATAAATATTTTTTCATTTATGTGGAACTCGAATACTCTGCAAACATTATCACAAAATATGCGCGTATCTCTTCCATATCAGAATTTATCATCAGAGGAAAGGTCTGAGGCCTCTGAGTTTAGGTTGCAAAAAAATAGCTCTTAATCTTGAAAACAACAAAGTAAGGAGTTGTAACTCTCGACAAACTGGATCAATAAACGAGTTGATCCCAAGAAGGCCTTCAGAACTGAGACTTTCTTTTGGATGGATATTCATTTCCGGCTGACTGTACTAATTTTTCAATAAATTATTTCTTTCGATTCCTTTGTGGCAAAAAAACAGTCTATTTCCCTGTTTTGAGGATGCTGTTCCGATGAGCTATGTATGGCACAACGGTTCTGTTTATTTTCGTGGAACGGGTTCAGGTAAAAAAGAAGATCTTCTTTCCCAAAATCCACCTGTTTGTTTCACAATATATAGGAAACAGGGTATCGTGACTGACCCGGTGCCCTGTCACGCTGATACGGCATATATGAGCTTAATGCTTTTTGGAAAGGCTGAAAAAGTGATTGACCAGGAAGAAGCTGCTGAGGCTCTCTAGAAACTGGTTGACAAATATATGCCGAAGTACTACAGTAACCCTTTGACCAGCACCTTTATTGAGAAGTATAGATCTTCACTTGATGGGAATGTAGTTTCGGTTTATCGGATAACGCCACAGGGAATGACAGCCAAAGAAAACTCGGTAGAATCTGGCAAATTGTTTAACCTGGAAGCGCAGTAACTACACGCTGTAGTCACACAAAACAAAGGTACTTTGGGAGAAATTCATGAAGAATTAGTCTGTTGGATTCACAATCAAGAAAACAAATTTTAATAAAGCCGAACTGGTTAATCCCACATGCTCGTGAAGCTTGCACTTTTTCATAAGGGATAAAGGAAGCTACCTTCAATCAAATATGAAAGCTCTGTGCGAGTTGTTGGGGATTAACCAGAGGGTCTTGCCCTTTATTTGTTTCAGTTTAAAAGTATGGGACTTACGCAGTTGAATGAAAAACCAATAAATTTTAACTGAAACATCTGGAGACAGCTTTTAATCTCAGTGCTTTTCGAGTTTGATTTAGTTTCTCAAGTACGTAAGTCCTGTGTATTTTTGCCGGATTTGATCCGTAGCCCATCTTGTAATTTTACAAACTACTTATTATTTTTTTAATTACATCAGGTTCCATTAGTTTCATTAGTTACAGTTGCATTTTCAGGTACTGAATTATTTATGAGGTCGGTCAACTTAGAAAAATCCACAAAATCTGAAGGAGAAACAGGACCATTTGTTGAATTTAACGTATTATTCATGAGATTGATTACCTCAGAAATATTCTCAAGATCTGAAGGAGAAACAGAACTATTTGTTGAATTCCCTGTCGTATTCCCATCAGTTGCGTTTCCTCTAATTTCGTCCCAATCTATGTTTTCCCAATTCCGCTGCATATCCTCTGGTATATTCCATGCAGCAAGTGCATTCCCTGTTAATGCTGTGCAAATTAACATCCCTACAAATAGGGATAGTGCTTTTGTTCCTTTATATTTACTCATACTTTTTACCCCCGTATCAAATTTAGTTACTATAACTTAAGTTATAATTTTACATTTTTTTAGTCAAATAGTTCAGTCAGAAGCAAACCGAGTACGACGATATTATACCCAAATCTGACTATTAAATCCCAGAGATGACCTTAAAACCCCACACTTAATTATTAGAATTCAAGTAATATAATATATAAAGAAACATGGATTAGAAAGGAAAATTTTTATTAAATATATGAAACGCATCAATATAGAAAATCTATCAAATAATTGCACGAAAAATAAATTAGTCCGGACTTACGTACTTGAGAGACTAAATCATGAACGACAGATATTGATGAGCTAATCCCAAAACTCAAAATTTGCTTCTTTGGATCTCATATTTAAACTACATATCTAGCCTCGTTTATGAAACAATCCTGAATAATCCTGGATAATTAGATAAAACTGGGTTTTGGGATGAGCTCGATGTCAAAAACGTGATTTAGAGCTTATCCAAAAAGTGGTTGCCTGCTATAACTTTTACAATCTGCAATATACAAAACCGGAACGGATGCCCTAATCCTATAGACCTTACAAGTTTTACAACATGCAGTTATTGACTTTCCGGATAGGCTCTTAGACTGTTGAAGGTTTAATACATATGATTTTTCAGTTCAACCGTATTCCTATCATTTTCAATAGCAGTTTTCTACCCTCTGTCTTCATCGAAGAGGTCCTGTAAAGTGACTTTCCAGCACCCTTTTTACCACCTATCGTGAGTCCCATGTATTAAAATCAGTGCTTTGGATTATACTTGTCTATCAAGTCCAGATGGCAGTCCACATTAGGCTGAACGAGCCTCAAAGAATCAAGTTTGATCTTGCTGTTTCCGGAAAATTCCCGCCTTTCACGGAGTCTGCGCACGCACTATCCTGACTGTCTTCCTATTCTGCGATTAGTTCACAGTTTCATATTCAAACCCCATGGATCTTAAATCTGTGACAAACTACTTTGGAATATGACTACAAACGACATCCAGCCTGTTGAATTTTTCATTTTTCAGATGGGGGCTCAGAATTTTCTTTGAACTCAACCCGGATTCTTTAACATGATTTCTTCCATATTAATAGAAAAATCCCCTTTATTCATACCAGGTTTCAAAAATTCCATGATATCGAACTTACGGGGTTCTTTCTGTCGCTCCTCAATTGCCTCAAGCATTTCTTTTTTGATTGGATCAAGGACATCAAGCACGTCACTTTCCACAAGGAATATGTCAAAACCTGCTGCTTGAAAGGCGCCGGACGCTATCCCCGGAATTTCACTTGCAACCACTATTTTTGCATCACCAAGTTGCTTTATGGTATCCGCCACAGCCATGCGTACCGCAGCCATGCCTTTCGCGTTGCAAACTTTATTTTCAAAACGGCTCAGGACTTTCCATTTCCCCCGTCTTCCTCATATGTTGCAATGAATTCCGGTTCAAATATTGAACTGGTTTGTTGGTTATCGTTTTCCACAACTGCAATTTTCAAGACATGTCCTCCTTGCATGTTGAAATTCATGATAGGTTCAGGTATCATCAAAACAATTGATCGCCGTTGCAACGATCTGCTCTATTCGCCTACAATCCTGTGGAATTAATTCTGCAATCAAAGGAATATACGTTTGCGACAACGTGAACATACCCAGTTGCTTGGGGTGCGCCAGCACAACTTTGATTTTACTGTAATAATCTGGATGTAATCAGGCATGAGTACACCTCATCACATGCCGTGGCCAGATACCTGAAGAAGGTCTATGAAAAGACCTGTTAGGCGTGGCTTCCTTAAACCGCATACCATAAAACTGCATGTAAAAGTCATCAGCTTCCTCTTTCAGGTCGATTCCAAGTTTTCCGGGATGTAGCTTGTCTGTTATATATAAAAGGCCCAGTATCCAGCGGGGGTTTCCGAAATCCCACGCAGCCGGGACCGCATAAACCTGCCGTTTTTTTACAGCATCTGCATGTATTCCATATTTCTGGCACAGGTCATAGAACTCATTAAGGGGCCGCGAAAGGAAACTGGAAATGAAAATAGCTTCCGGATTGTGTTCATTGATAAATGCAGGAGATACATTCACTCCCGGTTTTCCTTTTTTTTGAAGCTGTTTATTGATACTAATGCCTCCGGAAAGCGTTACCAGGTTGTTTTCCATTCTCTCGGCGTTCAGGGCAAAGAGGGGAGAACCCATGCAATAATAAGCTTTACAACCGTTATCTTCTGCTGCAATATTCTGGACAATTTCAAGGCGATTGCGAATGAAAGAGACAAGTTTTCCTCCTTTCTTTGGTACGTTGGCTTTTTTAGCGATAAGTTCTATGAAATCCAGATAAGAATGTGGTTGCTGTGTCATTTTATGTATGTGCATTAGGGTTTTGGTGTCGGAAACTTCTCTCCAGACATCCATTAATTTATCATCCATCCAGAAATCCACCAACTTATCGTCTCGTATATCCAGGCACGTAAGCACCGCGTGGACCATACGGAAAGCCTGGACTACTCTGTGACCGTCCATAAAGCCTGTCTCACTGAAACTTTCATTGGCAGTTGTCCCTTTAACCGGAACGCTGTTGCCACAACCACACTTATAACTCACCTTTACGAACCTGGAGCCCATGAATTCCTGGAATTCCCTCTCTATTAAAGGGCTGCCACATTCGGAACAATACGTGCCCAACAATTCCGTACCCGGGGAATTGAAGAGGTAGACATAGTCCACATGCTTACGCAGGGCAGAACACAGTTTTTCCGCTTCTCCTATTGAAGGTTCAAGTTCCATCGGAGCATAACCGAAGGGAAGAAATCTCATGACCTGCAAGGGAATTGTGGGGGAGATCTCAGCCACTGCTTCTGCAACTTTTATCATCTCTTCCTCATTTCCCCTGGAATAAACTATTGAAGTTTCGACATGTACCCCCATGTCGAAGAGTTTTGAAAGGTTGCGGAAAACCGGGGCTGACGAAGGAACTCCGCAATTCATGTAGCTCCTGTCAGAGTATCCTTTAATTCCCACGTTCATGAAGTCTACAAGCTGCCCAAGCTCTTCTAAAGTCTCTCCTGTGAAATAACAATTGGTTGAACAGCCTGCAAGCAAACCCTGTTCTTTTGCCCTCACCGCAAGGTTCCTGAAGAGATAATAATTTGCAGCAGGCTCATTCATTGTGGAAACCACACCAAGGCAATTCTGCTGCAGGGCTTTTTCCACTATTTGAGAGGGATTGAGGGCCAGCTGGTTAAGGGGTTTGCTTGAAGCCAGCACCCTGGCCATGCAGCCGGGACATTGGAAATTGCAGCCCGTACTAAAAACCTGAAGGAATTTGCCTGAAGGATAATAATGAAGCAAAGGAACTGCTTCTATTGAAATTGGATATGCCCCAAGGTATCCCATCCCCGGACACTGGGCAATATTATCGCCTGTACACACATAAGCTCCACATCTGCCCATGCTACATCCTCCGATTTCGCACCTGACTTCACATATATTGCATTGCATTTTTTAGTCTCCGTTGCTTAACACTGTCCGGTTCCGCACTGGCCGGATTCCTCCTGAACCGCACGGCAGGGGATGGCTGTCTACCTTCAAGCTTTCTTAATGGCCTCAATTCTGTGTTCCAGGTCTTTTTTCCCAGAAACGCAATCTACCTGCCGTTTTTTTGGTTAATTCGTTATGTGTGCCTATACATAACCATGTGCATATGCTCGGATATGAGTAAAAATATTACACTTTTTGGGGAGGAAAGTTCTGTTTTCTTAAACATGGTGATGTACTGTTTGATATGTTTTTTTGACCTAAACAGCTGCATGTTCGCGATTTGTGGGTTTGAGCGTTATGTACTTAAACATAACGGTATCATCGGTCTCATAACTCCTCTGGCTTCTCAAATATGTTATTTTTTCTCTTCAGAGAATTCGTTATGTTTATATAAACATATCTGCATTTCTACCTTGAATTCAAATTTTGCAGTATTATTTTTTCAGTGGCAACGTCTATTGATGCTGTTTATTCCTCCCTGGCTTACTTTTTACCTCCCAGTCATTTTCTCTTTCTAATTTGTGGGTGTTTCTTATTTGTCAACAGATATCTATTTATATTATTAAATAGGAAATAGGAAACTGTATTCCGCAATATAAAGCTTAGTTATGTTTGATTAAACATAACACTTTGTGATCTGTATGTGGGAGGTGTATGACTGGAGTAGGTATACAGAAAAAGTATTTTCATTCTGTCGGATATGGCGATCAGTTGTTCCGAATACGATGTTCAAGGAAGTAGGTTATGAGTTTTGAGATTTGATTTGTAAATAAATATTGGAGGGTTGTAATTGACAAGAAAAATCGCTTTTTACGGGAAGGGTGGTATCGGAAAATCCACCACTCAACAAAATACTGCAGCGGCTATGGCATATTATCATGGCAAAAATGTTTTCATCCACGGGTGCGATCCCAAAGCAGACTGTACTCGTCTGGCACTCGGGGGTGTGCCTCAGACCACAATAATGGATACGCTCAGGGAACTGGGAGAAGAAGCCGTAACAACTGAAAACGTAATTAACACCGGTTTCAAAGGAATCAGATGTGTTGAATCCGGAGGTCCGGAGCCAGGCGTCGGTTGTGCTGGCAGGGGTGTTATCACTGCGATTAATCTTATGGAGGAACTGGGAGCCTATTCCGATGACCTGGATTTTGTTCACTTTGACGTGCTGGGGGACGTTGTCTGCGGCGGATTTGCAATGCCAATCAGGGAAGGAAAAGCCCAGGAGGTATACATAGTCGCTTCGGGAGAGATGATGGCGACTTATGCAGCAAATAATATCTGTAAGGGTCTACTGAAGTATGCCGAACAGAGCGGAGTGAGACTGGGAGGAATAATCTGCAACAGCCGTAAGGTCGATAATGAGCTGGAAATGATGGAGGAGTTTGTTTCCGCGCTAGGAACACAGCTGATACACTTTGTGCCACGCGATAACATTGTTCAAAAGGCGGAGTTTAATAAAAAGACAGTTGTGGAGTTCGACCCGGAATGCAACCAGGCAAAAGAATACGGAAAACTCGCCAAAAAAATTCTTGAGAATGAAATGTTCGTTATTCCTAAGCCATTAACCATGGATCAACTGGAAAAAATGGTGGCAAGATATGGTCTTATGGATTAATTTTTCCAGGGAAGGTCGAAAAAATAGTTACTCCATATAAATAGTTACTCCATATATTGTCTGGCCGAGAGAATAAAATAACTGACTACTGGCAGAAGCCGGGTATTATCACTTTAAAAACTTCTTATAGAAAGTAGAAGTTGGAAAAATACCTGACAGAAGTCATTATTCCTTAATAAATATTTTCCAAAAAATCTTTTATTCGCTGGATATACCGGAAAATTGCTTATTTGCCTTTAATATGCCAGTAGGACTAAGTCGCTAATATCTTTCTTACTCAACTAGAACAAATATGCATAGGGTGTTCTTTAATGGATCAGGTTCGTTATACTCAAAGAAACTGTACAGATAAGGAGAAAATAGAATCATTTCTTTTGCAGGAAAGAACCGGTGTACTGGGGATGGTAAACGGTATTTTCCCTTATGCTGTCCCGATGAACTATGTATGGCACAAAGGTTCTGTTTATTTACATGGAATGGGATCAGGCAAAAAGGAAGAGATTCTTTCCCGGAGTCAGCCTGTTTGTTTCACGATATATAAGGAGCATGGTACAGTGACCGACCCGGTTCCCTGCCATGCTGATACTGCATACATGAGCGTAATGATTTTCGGAAAGGCTGAAAAGGTGAGTGACCCGGAAGAAGCTGCTGAAGCCCTCTGGAAGCTGGTTAATAAATATATGCCAGGGTATTACAGCAACCCTTTAACCGGTACTTTTGTTGAGAAGTATCGGTCATCACTTGACGAAAATCCTGTTTCTGTTTATCGAATAACTCCACAGTGGATGACAGCCAAAGAAAACTTTGTAGAATCCAACAAACTATTTAACTTGGAAATGAAGTGATCATTTACCAGGTTATATGGATTGAAGACGCTTTGAAAAATGTTCTCAAAACGCCTTTTTACGGTACTAGCCTCAGCAATAGTCTGACAGTGAAATATATTATAGGTTTGCTGGAATTCACAGAGACTGCGTATTTATTATTCGGATGGTCATCTTATTCGGCCATCCATTCACAATTTCATATTTAAACTTCAAAACTGCTAATTCTTATCAAACCATTTTGAAATATGACTGAAAATTATATCCGGATTGTGAAACCCCTTATCTATTAAATAGGGAATGAAAATTTTCATGGAACTCAAATCAGGCTTATTTAACGGGATTTCCTCCAAGTTAAGGGAAAAATCTCCTTTATCCCACCAGGTTTCAAAAATTACATGTATCAAATTTAGGGGGTACTTCCTGCCTCATTTCAACGATCTCAAGCATCTCTTTTCTGATTGAATCAAGAATATCCAGCACTCAATTTTCTACAAGGAATGTGCTAAAGTTTGCTGCTTTTTAATAATTCAGAAAGTCATTTCATGGAACTTGCAACTATCATTCTTACAAATCAGGTTTCTTTATGGTATCCTCCACAGCTAGCTGTACAGCAGAAATACCTTCGCATTATAAACTTTGTTTTCAAAATGGCTCGGGGAACTTTACATTCTCCCTTGCCTTCTCATTATACTGCAATAAAACCAGATTCAAATAGTGGACTCGTTTTTTGGTTGTCGGCTTCCACAGCCGTAATTTTCGAGCCATTTCCTTCCTTCAGATTGAAAATTATAATATATTTAGAGAATTAAAACAGTTGTTTGCCTTCGAAACTATCTGCCCCTCACATAATTTCAAAGGGATTAATTTCTTATGTAAAGTGATGTTAATTTCAACAATTCCACATTTAAGCAACGTAGCAAAAAAACAGACAGCTATAAAAGCAGTGTAGATGCACCCCTGCATTTTTTGTTTCGCAAAGGAGCAAGAGAGCGAAAGATTATCTTTTGCAATCGGATGCATCATCACATTTGAGTTTATGTCTACTGTTAATTGATCCTACCAGAAATCAGTAACACTGTGAACTGGCAGACCCCAAAAAAATCTCAAGTGACTCTCACATGCTTGAGAGTTCAAAGGTTTTATTCAACGAATACTTACCATACATTCAGTATCCATTCCCTGTCTTTCTTATATTCCATATCGGCGAAGAGCGTGTTTGCCATCTGTTCAGCAAGCCATATAGCGCCTTCATATCCAACAACTGGATGGCGGTACATCCCTGCACGATCAAAAGTGGGAAAACCCACACGTACCATAGGGATGTTGTTGTCGATAGCAGTCCATCGACCCTTGGAATGCCCCATAATCAAATCAAGTTCAACTTCCTTATCCTTGATCCTCCTTTCAAGTTCCCACATATCTGCATTCATAATAATTTCCATATCGAAATCGACTTTTTCCTGCAATTCTTTGATGCGTGGATCATCCGGGTAAGTTTTGTTGTCATCTCCAAGAAGAAGAACCATAGGTTTCATCTCCATATCGAGGCAGAATTCGGCAAGACCAATGACAAGGTCTGGATTTCCGTATATAGCAACCTTCTTGTCTGCGAAAAACATGTGAGTAAGGTCAGTAATTGCATCGATTGCAATTCCTCTTTCGCGAACAAGTGATTCTGGAATTGGTTTTCCTGTCATTTTCTTCAAATTTTGCAGGAAAGTATCCGTATTACGGATTCCGATCGGAGTTGGTCCTATGATTGCAGGAACATCAAATTCGCTTTCAAGATATTTGGCGGCTTTTGCACCTTCATATCTGTTCAGTGCAATTGTTCCTATTGCATTTGCAGTTCCGGTCAGATCTTCTATCGTTGTACTGCCATGGGCAACTCCACTTTTATCCGGCATCAAAGGAGAATCAAAGCTTTCGATTTCGAAAAGGACTGTTGCATCGATGTCCATTGCTGACAAAAGATGCTTAAGTGCAGTAACATCTCCAGGATTGACCCATCCGGTGATCAGATTGATTTTTCCATTAGTTTTATCTTTTTTGGCAAATTCCTTTACTATGTCATGGACCGCCACATCATAGCCAGTTACCATACTTCCTTTAAAACTTGGAGTATGGATAGGAATAAGGTGTACCTCCCGATCTGCATATTTCTCTTTCAGAAGCTTTTTGTTTAGTTTCCGAATAAGACCGTCAATATCATCTCCAATAACTTCAGTCGAGCATGTCGTGATGATTGGTACAACCTTCACACGTGGGTACCTCGTCAAGAGCACATCTACAGCCTCTTCAACTCTATTGAGAGCTCCGAATACTGCACCGTCCTCATGTAGAGATGAGGATGCGATCTCGAAACTATCCTTGAAATGCTGTGCGAATAGCATACGGACGAACATTACGCATCCCTGCCCTCCATGAACGATTGCGATACAGTCCTTTATTCCTATACTGGCATACTGTGCTCCGCAAGGCTGGCATGTGAATATAGGGTTGATAATTCCCGGACGTTCTCGTTCTTTTAGTTCACAAGACATAATATTTCCTTTTCCTCAATAGAGCGGGTTAGTGAGTTCTTGATTAAGTGACCCGTTAATAGTTAAGTAGTCGATACGGTCTTTTAGTCCCTGCATAAGCAGCTTGATATCTTCTTTTTCCATCGTGCCCAGCCAGGGGTACGTCTTTTTGAAACCATTAGCCAGATACACAGCATCTACCCAATAGCATCTATCTGAAGGCGTGCTGAGATCAACAGGTTCGTCGCACAGTAATTGCATGGTTTTTGTAAGGATCTCTTCATTTTGTCTCTCTCTGTCCCAGGAACGTGAATGAAACTGCCACAGGCACCATTTCATAATAAAATCTACAAGCTGCTCTATTCTATCTTTCATAACGTCGTCCATTTATGACCTCACCTTCTTTCTATTATGCCGTACCAAGCTGTTGTGATTCAAGCTTTGGATACGTTTTTCCACGCAATCTTGTAACAATATCCCAGTCGCCGGTATACGGTCTCTCCTCAGATGGAGTTGTTCCGTCATCAACAATATTTACATCGGAAATCATTTGTCTGGTCAAGAATCCTTTATCAGTGGGAATCTCATCCTTACTTATGTCCATGCCAGAAAGCTGGTGAATTGGCGAATATATTGCATTGTAAAGATCCCTGGCAAGCCTGACCCATCCTTCATACCCTTTATATGGGCCATTGTGATATCCGTGAATATTGAGATACGGGATTCTCATCTTTTTGGAGACCTCTCCCGGACGGACACCTGTAAGGACACAATCGGGTTGTAACATCTCCATAGCTTCCAGCCCTTCAAGTTCATTGGGATCGTCAATTGCAAGTGCTCCTTCACTGCACCGAGCAACACCTTTTTCAAAGTCTCCCTGATGGCCGAATTTTGAATACACTGAGACAACCTTAACTCCCATTTCCTCTTCAATTACATGTGCCCAATGCCAGAGCTTAGAACCACCAGGCCAGAGACAGATCTTTTTTCCTTTCAGACGTTTGGCATACCAGTTGAGTTCCGGTCTCCATCTAGCGGTTTCTTCATCTATTATAGCCTGTGCTTCTTTTTCAAGTCCGAAAAACATGGCTACTTTCATTAATGATGCTGAGAGCGGTTCGAAACCAAAACCATCAATGTCAAGACGTGGAATTCCATATCTTTTTCTGAGTTCATTACAGATATATTCGGAAGAACGCGCACATTCAAGCACATTGAGGTGAGCACGATGCATACCTCTCAGGTCATCGTAGGTACAATTCCCAGTAAAGGTGGAGAGAACCTGAATTCCCATTCTCTGGAAAAAATCTAACATAATTTCCGCATCACCCTGGATATTATAGTCACCAACGTAATTGATAACATATTTACTTTTTATTTCAGGTTCATATGTTCCAACTTTTTGATCTATCCAGGCAATATTGATTTTGTGATGTCCTCCAGATTGGCTGGGTCCTCCAAAACCTGGAGCATTACAGACAAAAATGTCTACATCTGGCATTTCGGCCATCACTTTTTTAGCAACTGCAGCGATATCATCTCCAATAAGTGCCGAAGCGCAAGTTTGGTAGATGGTCATTCTTTTAATGTGGGGAAAAGCCTTGAAACAATCAATAATATTCTGTTTAAGCATTTTTTCAGCGCCGAATACGACGTGTTTTTCCTTCATATCAGTTGCAAAGGTATATTTAAGCTGAAAATTGTCGTTATCGCTGATGTAACGCTTAGTATGCCAGGTATCGTAGGTGCATCCAACTGGACCATGGCTCATATGAATGACGTCCTTCATGGGTGTGCCTATAACATGTTTTGCCCCACAGAAAGCGCATCCTCTTTCTGAAATCGTTCCGGGAATAGTGTTAAGGTATCCAAGGGGAAGACAGGACGTCAAATCTTCACCTGGACCTTTTATAACAGCATGCATCGCCCTTTCGGGAATACATTCGCTACATTCAAAAGTATGATATGGCATCGGTTTGTTTCTCCTTATTTTTTCTCCTTATTTTTATAGAAGGGCACTATCTCCCTGTTCGTCTGTCCTCACTCTAATGGCATCATCAACAGGACAGATGAAAATTCTCCCGTCGCCAATCTGAGCGGTTTGATTGACTTTAATGATTGCATCAACAACAGTATCGATATCTTCATCACGAATGATTAAGTACAGAAGACGTTTGGGAATAAATTCCATATATTTCATTCCAGCCAACAAGCCCTGATCCAAAAGACCGGGACGAATATCAATGTTGAGCTCTTCTGCAATACCTCGTTGCTTTCCTCGTCCAAACACTGAGACTACAGTTACACTTGGAATTCCGAGTTCCACAAGAGCTTCCTTTGTAGGTTCAACTTTTTTTGGACGAATTATCGCAATTATTTCTTTCAAAACGGCACCCCTTTCAAAGCCCTGAAACTCCGGTGCGTATCGTGTACGCGTCGTCAACAGGAGTTACAAAAATTTTACCATCCCCATAATTGCCTGTGTACGCTTTGTATTTAATAAGTTTAGCAACTTCTTCAACAGACTTATCTTCAACGACTAGCATTATTACTGTTTTAGGAAGTTCATCATAATGTATTGTTCCTACTGTAATCCCTTTTTGTTTCCCACGACCAAATACATCTATTTTTGTCAGTGAGAAAAAACCAGCCCCTTCAAGCCCTTCGATAACATCATCAGTGGCTTCGGGGCGTATTATAGCTTTGATCATTTTCACATTAATCCTCCTTTTTCCACTAAACTTCCAATATGGAACTTCATCCGACGGCAAAGCCTTGTATGCAGGCAATGAAGCATGTATGCGGAATGGAATTTTGCGCTGCAACATCCAATGTACTTAACTTCTCTTTATTTTTCATAACCTCCTTTGTAGCTATTAATAGAGTTATGTTTCATCAAACATAACAAATCTTTATATCAAAGGAAAACAGTTACCTATTTCCTATGTAATATTATATATAATTTTCTATTAACAAAAGAAATTTAGTCACTCTTTGTCGACAAAAACCCTCTGGAACAAATTATTGTTATGTAAAAGTAAACATAACAAATGATGCCCATGGATGGAAAGTTCAGAGTCGGAAATAGCCAGAATTCTTCAAAACCATTCCAAATATGCATTTGGATCGTTATCGGGGGAGTCTCTATTACTTCAAAAAGTTTCATAATAAAAAAATGTACTTTTTAATAACATCAATTGGCTGCTTCGCTATTTTGAGCGGACAACTTCAGTCACTTTCTAAATATGAGTAATACTTAAACACTTTTTGTTTAAGATATCGTACTCAGAATCGATTTTTATCCATGAATAGAATTGTTATATTTCAATTGGGCACCATTTGCTGCCTATATAAATCCAAGATTCTGTATTATTTCTATTGAAATAATTAGTTCTCACGATATCGTTTTTGAAATAAATCGATATATCCTAAAATCATAGTAAAATAGTTGATAATCGAATGCTATTGTTTTTTAGTCGCTAGATACACATGTACCTGCCTTTAATTCCTGCACAGGAGTTTAATCAGGTTCACATTAATCAAAAAATTGACCAAAATTAATTATGAAACTGTGAAATTTTGATGCGGAGGGTGAGATAATACATTGAATTGTCGTAATTAGGCATAGATGCTTCATCGCATACTGTGGCTAGATGCTGGAAGAAGACCCGTTAAACCCTGCTTCTTTGAATTTCCATACCTCACAAATGCCGTATAACTTATCTGCCTTTCATTTCTGCTGGCATGATGTGTTATGGACTAAGTTTTTGAATTTACATGTCTCCTCTTAATATACTAACTAATTTTCTTAAATAAGTACTTAGTTAATCTTTTTTACGTGAAAAACTTAAGATGCACTCGTTTTTCATGTTAGGTAGTTATGTTCAGTTGAACATAACATGGTAAGGTGATTAGTTTCACGAGATAAAAAACCAAAATTTATTGAAATAAAAGAGTTATGTTTACTTAAACATAACAATATGCAATATCACACTTTTTTGTACTGAAAGCTATGCACACTCACGATTTGGAAGTTAAGTGTTTGTGTAAAAAGCATATGGTACTATGTTTTCCTTATTATTCAATGATGCCTTATGTAATCGATAATTTGACCATTATCTTGTAATTTCTATATTATGCACAAACATAATTCAAACTCTTTCTTTAGGCATAAAACAATTATCGATAAATTATACATAAATGGATACTGATATCTTTTTTTAGTAATCGTTTTTCTAACTATACATATCGCAAATTTTTATTTCTGTCTCTTTCTCTAGTACTAGCAATAGATAGTTATTTATAGTTTCGTATAGGAAATAGGTTACTGTTTTCCTATATTATATAGCATTGTTATGTTTGAATAAACATAATACAGATTAAACTATTAACGGAGGCAGAAAATGGAGTAGGCATTTAGGGGAAATCTTGTTACTTTGGTTAGAAAATTGATTGATTATTCAGAGTATGTTACTCAAGGAAATGAATTGTGATTTTTTAGATGATGTTTTTTAAAAAGTGTTGGAAGAGTAAAAATGACCAGAAAAATTGCTTTTTACGGGAAAGGTGGTATCGGAAAGTCCACCACTCAACAAAATACTGCTGCAGCTATGTCATATTATCATGGCAAAAATGTTTTCATCCACGGTTGTGATCCCAAAGCAGACTGTACTCGTTTGGTACTCGGGGGTGTGCCTCAGACCACAATAATGGATACGCTCAGGGAACTGGGAGAAGAAGCCGTAACAACTGAAAACGTAATTAACACCGGTTTCAAAGGAATCAGATGTGTTGAATCCGGAGGTCCGGAGCCAGGCGTCGGTTGTGCTGGCAGGGGTGTTATCACTGCGATTAATCTTATGGAGGAACTGGGAGCCTATTCCGATGACCTGGATTTTGTTCACTTTGACGTGCTGGGAGACGTTGTCTGCGGTGGATTTGCAATGCCAATCAGGGAAGGAAAAGCTCAGGAGGTGTACATAGTCGCTTCGGGGGAGATGATGGCGACTTATGCAGCAAATAATATCTGTAAGGGTCTACTGAAGTATGCCGAACAGAGCGGAGTGAGACTGGGAGGAATCATCTGCAACAGCCGTAAGGTCGATAATGAGCTGGAAATGATGGAGGAGTTTGTTTCCGCGCTAGGAACACAGCTGATACACTTTGTGCCACGCGACAACATTGTTCAAAAGGCGGAGTTTAATAAAAAGACAGTTGTGGAGTTCGACCCGGAATGCAACCAGGCAAAAGAATACGGAAAACTCGCCAAAAAAATTCTTGAGAATGAAATGTTTGTGATCCCTAAACCGTTAAGTATGGATCAACTGGAAAAAATGGTGGCAAGATATGGTCTTATGGATTAACATGGAGGTGGGTTGACAAATGAAGATGATTCGTGCTATATTAAGGCCTGAGTGGACGGAAGAAGTAACCGATGGACTTGCAGAAGCTGGATATTATTCTCTTACAAAAATAAACGTTTTCGGTAGAGGAAAACAAAAAGGGATTACTGTCGGAGATATGCACTACGACGAACTCTCAAAATCCATGATTATGATGGCTGTGGAAGATGAAGCGGTTGACGAAGTAATAAAAATCATTTCAGGTAAAGCATATACAGGCAACATGGGAGATGGAAAAATCTTCGTGAGCCCGATTGACGATGCATACACGATTAGCTCGGGTGCAAAAGGATTATGAAAATAATTCTAAAAGCAGGAAATTTTGAAAACCGGGAGGTTTCCATATGAAAGAAGTTACTGCAATTGTCAGACCCAATAAAATGTCTACAACAAAAGATGCACTGGATAAAATCGGCTTTCCTGCTATGACAGCAATTCCGGTATTAGGGAAAGGCAAGCAAAGAGGCATCTCTGGGGAACTTAACTTTTACATACAGCCAAAGCTGCTTGCAAAAAGGTACAGTACAGGTATGAAATACATACCCAAAAGGCTTCTGAGCATAGTCGTAAATGACGAAGATGTGGATCTGGTGGTAAAAACCATTATCGAAGTCAACCAAACTGCCCAGATAGGGGATGGAAGGATTTTCGTTGAGCCGATTGATGATGTCATCAGGATCAGGACTGGCGAAAAAGGAGAACTATCTTTGAAATAAACAGATAAGGGAGTATAAGATGCCGTTAAAACTATTCTGTTGCGATGAATGCATACCTGAGCGCAAAAACCATGTTTACATCAAGGAAGAAGGGGAAGACACAACTGATTTTCTCCCATTGTCAAATATTGATACGATAGCAGGATCGTTGTCGGAAAGGGGTTGCAGCTATTGCGGAGCTAAACTCGTTATTGGTGGAGTAATTAAAGACTGCATTCAAATGATACACGGGCCGGTAGGGTGTGCATATGATACATGGCACACGAAGCGGTATCCCAGTGACAATGACAACTTTCAATTAAAATATATCTGGTCTTCGGATACGAAAGAAAAGCATATTGTGTTCGGCGCTGAAAAGCAGCTGAAAACAGCAATAAAGGAAGCTTTCCAGGAATTTCCGGAAATTAAGAGAATGTTTGTCTATACAACCTGCACAACCGCCCTCATCGGGGATGATCCCAAAGCTGTATGCCGCGAAGTTCAGGAAGAGCTTGGAGATGTCGATATATTCGTTGTCGAGTGTCCGGGCTTTGCCGGGGTCAGCCAGTCGAAAGGACATCATGAGCTAAATATTGGCTGGATGAGGGATAAAGTAGGCACGCTTGAGCCTGAAATCACAAGCGAATACACGATTAATGTTATTGGCGACTACAATATTCAGGGAGATACTTACGTCCTGCAAAAATATCTTGACAAAATGGGTATACAGGTTATCGCACACTTCACCGGGAATGTAACCTATGATCAACTGCGCTGCATGCATAGAGCAAAGCTGAATGTTGTCAACTGTGCTCGTTCTGCCGGATATATAGCTAACGAGCTCAAGAAAAAATATGATATCCCTAGAATGGATGTCGATACCTGGGGTTTTGAATACATTAAAGTAGCCTTGAGAAAGATCGGGGCTTTCTTTGGACTGGAAGATAAGGCTGAAGAGGTAATTGCAGAAGAAGTTGCAAAATACGAAGGAAAGCTTGACTGGTATAAGGAACGGCTCAAAGGAAAGCAGATATGTATCTGGACCGGAGGGCCAAGGCTCTGGCACTGGACAAAGGCTCTTGAAGATGATCTGGGTATGGAAGTTGTTGCCATGTCATCTAAATTTGGGCATCAGGAGGACTTTGAAAAAGTTATTGCCAGAGGCAGGATAGGGACTATCTATATTGATGATGGAAACGAGCTTGAATTCTTCGAGGTGCTCGATAATATCCATGCCGATCTGATTTTTACCGGTCCGAGGGTTGGAGACCTCGTCAAAAAACTGCACATCCCATACATTAACGGACATGCGTATCACAATGGTCCTTACATGGGTTTTGAAGGAGCAGTAAACATGGCGAGAGACATGTATAACGCGATATATTCCCCGATGTGGGGTTTAGCTGGAAAAGATCCCAGAGTGGTGGATCCCCCTATGTGGAGTTTAGCTGAAAAAGATTCTGGTGTGGTGCAGGAGTCATGAATGAAAAAATAGAGGAAGTTACGGCTCTCATCCAGGAAAAGTGTTTGTGGCAGTTCTTTTCAAGAAGCTGGGACAGAGAGGAAAACATTGAGGGTATTATGACAATGGCCGGCAAAATCCTCAACGGAGAAAAAGTAAATCTTGTAACTCCGGCAGATAAAGCATTTTATTCCGATGCAAAAAATCTGGCTGCAGATATACAAAATAAAATGCCCTGGATCTCCGAACTCGACAAATCAGGAATACTGGAGTTAGTTGAAGGCGTCAAAAAAAGATTGCTCCATATTACTGTAAAAAAGTCCCGGAACTGCGAACTGAACTTGACAAATTACTAACTAAATAAAAATACCAGCTGAATCAAAAGGGGGTTAAAGTGTGTCATGTGAATTGATGTTGAAGGAAAGAACAGGAATAATTAACCCTATGTACACCTGTCAGCCGGCAGGTGCCCAGTATGCAGGAATTGGCGTAAAAGATTGCATCCCGCTCGTACACGGCGGTCAGGGCTGCAGCATGTTTGTCAGATTGCTGTTCGCTCAACACTTTAAAGAAAATTTTGATATTGCTTCCTCTTCCCTGCATGAAAGTGCTGCCGTTTTCGGAGGTGCAGTAAGGGTTGAAGAAGCGGTTGAAACGCTTATTGCCAGGTATCCTCACCTGAGGATTATACCTATAATAACTACCTGCTCAACTGAAACGATTGGGGATGATATTGAAGGTATAATCCGGAAAGTAAATCAGAAAATCAAGGAAAATCATCCTGACAGAGATGTAAAGCTCATTGCCATTCACACCCCAAGTTACAGCGGCAGCATGGTGACGGGATATGATAATGCAATTAGTGCTATGATAAAAGCTCTTGCAAAAAAAGGTGACCCTTCCGAAAAGCTGAACATATTCACCGGCTGGGTCAATCCGGGGGATGTTTCCGAAATTAAACACATTCTATCTGAGATGCAGGTTGATGGAAACATACTCCTGGATACCGAGACCTTTGATTCTCCTATTATGCCGGATAAATCGGCATTCGCATATGGAAACACGACTATTGAGGATATAGCCGATTCTGCAAACGCTCTCGGATCGATTGCATTAAGCCGATATGAAGGAGCAAATGCTGCAACATTTTTAAAAGAGAAGTTCGATGTGCCTTCGATTATTACGCCGACTCCCATAGGCATAAACAATACCGATATCTTCCTTAAAAATATTAGTGAACTCACCGAAAAACCCATACCCGAATCCCTGGTTATCGAACGCGGCAAAGCGATAGATTCGATTGTAGATCTGGCTCACATGTTTTTTGCAAATAAAAAGGTAGCCATCTTTGGCAATCCGGATCTTGTATTCGGGCTTGCGCAGTTTTGCCTGGAATGTGAGCTTGAGCCGGTACTCTTGCTGTTAGGCGACGACAACTCTTCATATAAAAAAGACCTGAGGCTCAAAGAACTTGAGGAAAAGGCAAATTGTGATATGCAGATCATCTGGAACGCTGATTTGTGGGAACTGGAAAGCCGTATCAAAAACAAAACAATAGACGTTGATTTGATTTTAGGGCATTCAAAAGGCAGATACATTGCCATAGACCATAACATCCCTATGGTCAGGGTAGGCTTCCCGACATTTGACAGAGCAGGGTTGTGGAAGTATCCGGTAATCGGATACAAAGGAGCCGAATGGCTGGCTGAAACAATTGCAAACACGCTTTTTGCATCTATGGAAAGCAAGCATGACAGAGAATGGATAATTAACGTCTGGTAACCGAAAGGAGGCAAAAAATGGAGAATTATCTGGTGGTAGCAGCATTTGTTATAGTGGAATTGCGTGGGTATCCTGTTTAATGGCTTAAATTATAGCTAAAAACTCTTAACAATTTTTATTTTTTTTGGTTGTACTCAATCGTGTGAAAGGAATGAGGAGAATATGGCTGGAATTGCTAACGAAAGTATAGTGTTTTTTGGAAATTTAAGCGAGCTTTATCAACTGGCAAAAGAAGGGAAAATCGATACGAAATTACAGGGCAGCCATACCCGACCCTGTAAATTCTGGACTGCAATGAAAATACTGAGTGGGATTAAAAATGCTGTCGTGATCGCTCACGGCCCCAGCGGCTGCGCATTCGGAGTAAAGCAGACCTATAAGCTAACAAATTGCAGAAACAGCGGTTCGCCTTATGAAGCTGTCATTACCACAAATATTGATGAGAAAGCTGTTGTGTACGGGGGCGAAAGGGAACTGAGGGGCTCCATACTGGAGGTCGACAGCAAGTATAAGCCGGACATAATTTTTGTAGCGACAAGCTGCGCTACCGGAATAATAGGAGACTACGTGGATGCGATAGTGAATAGAGTCCGGCCTAAAATTAACGCCAAAATCATGGCCGTTCACTGCGAAGGCTTTGCGGGAGAGTACAGAAGCGGATTCGACCTGGTTTTCAGGCAAATAGTTCGGCTTATGGATAAACCTGATTCGGAGAACAGAGCAGCGCTTGCCGGTTCGGTCAATATCGTCGGGGGGAAGATGGGTCCCGAGAGGACGGAAATTGATACTGATGTTAAAGAATTGCGGCGATTAATTGAAGGCATGGGTGCAAATATAAATGCCATCATAGCAGGCAACTGTTCGCTGGAGGAGATACAGCGGGCTCCCGGTGTGGCTGTAAACTGTACTTTATGCCTGGACCTGGGGTATGCTATAGGAAGAGAAATGCTTGATCAATTTGATACCCCTCTGAATTCGACGATTCTTCCTTATGGTATCAGTGCAACGGAAAGATGGCTGAGGGAAGCGGCTAAACATTTACACATGGAAGCTGAGGCTGAAGCCCTGATCAAAAGAGAATATGAAGCAATACGTGTCGAATTTGAAGAGGCGAAAAAACATCTTGCCGGCAAGCTGGCAATTGTTGAAGGGCATGACGCGATAAAGGCTCTGTCAATTGCTCATATGCTCGAACGTGATTTCGATATGCGTGTGGTCATATACAATTTCCATCCCTGGAGCACGGAAGCAAGAGAAACAAGTATCGATTACCTTCTGGAGACCGGGCTTGACCCTGAAATACTGATAACAAAGGGTACGCTTGCTTTCGGAAAATATGAGGCAATGCTCCAGACTGAAAATGAGCTGCTTGAATATCTGGGAGATATGAGCCCGGAAAGAACCGTATACTTCGGATCATCAATGAGCTTCCCGAATATTCCGGTAGTCGACTTAAACGCCATATTGAACCGTCCGAGATTCGGTTACAGGGGGGCCTTAAAGGTGGCAAAATGTATTTGCACTGCTCTTGAGTATTCCTTCAGACCACGCAGCTGGGTAACAAAAAGAATGGTGTTTCCTGAAAAATCAGGGCTCTCTTCGGCTCAGTCGCTTACCCCAAAGCTCGCTCAGGAGCTGCCGGATTGCACAATCTATGCAGGGAAGGAGAGGGGCAAATGTATGATGAGCTGAAATTCGAGAATTGCAGCCACAGCAAGGACCCGATGGTCGGTTGTGCTCTTGAGGGTGCTGCCGGCATACTGGCCGGTATTAAGGATATCAGCATTGTCATACATTCTCCTCAAGGTTGTTCTTCAACGGTTGCAGCGGCTTATGATACCCACGAAATTGACTTTACAAAGCGAAAGGTTGCATGCACCCGGCTTTTTGAAACGGATATAGTTATGGGCGCTTCGGATAAGCTGAAGGAATTGATCAGGGAAGTTGATTCGAAATTTAAAACCCGGGCGATCTTCGTAATTGGCACATGTGCAGCTGATATTATCGGTGAGGACCTTGAGGGCTTATGCAGAAATCTCCAGCCGCGGATCAATGCGAGGCTTATCCCCCTGATGGCAGGAGGGTTTCGAGGAGACAGCTATGCCGGGATTGACCTGGGGCTGAGGGCTTTATTCCCTTTCATCAAAAAGCAGAGTGAAAAAATTCCAAACACTGTGAACTTAATAGCCCCTCAGGCAAACCTGAATCCTACATGGTGGGCTGATTTGAAGTGGATGCGTGAAGTCCTTGAAAAGATCGGTATTCGAGTGCTGTCTGTGCTGCCTCATGAAACTTCGCTGGAGGAACTGGAGAATGCGGGGCTGGCATCGGCAAACATACTTCTCAGTCATGATGCAGGGTACGAATTCGGATTAAAAATGCAGGAGGTTCATGGGATCCCTCTTATACTTTCGGATATCCCTCTCCCTGTCGGGCTGAAAAATACCGCAGGATGGCTCCGTGCGCTGGGCAAGTATTTCGGCGTTGAAGAAGAGGTCGGGACGATAATAACAGAAGGAGAAGATACAACTATCGACGTGCTGAGACGCAGGGGACTGATGATGATTCAACGGTACCGCAACTGCAGAGTAGCCGTTTCAGCCGATGCAACCCTGGGAATAGGCTTGATCAGGATGCTGTTCGAAGAGCTGGAAATGATTCCGGAGCTGTTGCTTTTCAGGTCTTCTATGCCTGACTCTCAGTTGTTGCTGGAAAATGAACTTAAAGCTATGGGGATTTCTCCCAAGGTTGTTTTTTCAGCGGACGGGTATCAGGTAAAGCAATCTTTAACGGACAGTAATGTTGATGCCGTATTTGGTTCCTCCTGGGAATATTACATGGCTGAAGAACTGGGGATAAAGTTTGCATTTGACGTTTTCAACCCGACAAATAGAGTGAATTATCTGAATAAATCATATTTCGGATATGAAGGTATGCTGAACTTTTTAGAAAATGTTGCGAACGATTGGGAAAGAGCGCTGCGTTCGAAGCAGATTAACTGGGAAGAATATCTGTAATTCTGAGAAATTGAGGTGACAACGTGGATTGTGCATGCACAGCTTTAAAAAAGAGTGTACGGATGCATGGAGCCTTGCTGGCAAATACCGCAGGTTTTCTGGGGGAAGGTGTGGGGTTGTTGAATAAAGAAGAAGTGCTTACCGAAGGTTATTCAAGAGAACTTGCAGACAATACGCTTGTGCGGGATAAGCAAAAAAAAGAGGTTGAAAATAGGGACAATGGGATATTCAAGGTAGCGGTCACTTCCAGAGGAGGAAAGCTTGTTGACCAGCATTTCGGGAAAGCAACTACTTTTATGATTTTTGCGATTGAAGGTCAGGATTGCAAATTTCTTGAGACGCGTTCAACAAAGAAATACTGCAATGGAGGCCGCGGAGTCGATGTGGAACCCCTTGAGAAAAACGAAACAATAAAGTCGATTTCGGATTGTGATGCCGTGCTTACCATGAAAATCGGGTCAGGAGCGCAAAAAAAGCTTCAAGAATACGGGATTGATTGCGTTGAATATTGTTATACTATAGAGTGTGGATTAAAGTATTTGCAGATGGTGGGGAAACAGAGAAACAGGTATAAAATTTAACCGAGTTATACGGCAAACCGAATTATACGGCATTATTTCAGAATTTCGATAGTTTTCCTCGATTCCGGAATTTAATAAATCGTCAACCGTTATTTTCCTCTTGATGCAAAGTTTTTTGGAAGCATTTTCCTTCTGATAGCCGGGGGTATAGCCGGACGAATCCTTACAATGAATATTTCCTGGAAATTAGTGCTGAATTCTAAGAATAAAAAGAGGTACCTGAATGAACAAAAAAATAATAACTATTCTCTTCATCGCACTCTTATCGGTATTATTTTTCACTGGCTGTATGGAAGAAAAAATCAGCTCGCAGGAACACGGGAGCACAAAAGGCGTATCCGCTTCAAACGATGAAAACGCGGAGAATAGGACTGTTACTGATTCGTTAGGTCGACAAGTTCAGGTTCCTTTAAAGGTAGAAAGGGTTGCGGATACCTGGATGGGACATAATGAAGTGCTTGCCATGCTAGGAGCTGACGACAGGATTATTGCAACAATGTTCAGCCCCAAAACAAGACCATGGGCGTATAAAGTTTGTCCGGCCTATTATAACGCTGTAACACTCAGCCCAACATATGATGTGGAAGCTTTGCTTGCCACCAGGCCGGATGTTGTTTTCATGCCAAGCAGAGATAAAAATATAGAGAAAGTATCCAATCTTGGAGTTCCTGTTGTGGAGGTAAGTTTCACAGATTTTGATTCTATGAAAAAATGTTTTTCAGATACTGCGAATGTATTGGGAGACGAAGAAGCTTTGGAGCGTTCACAGAAATATAATGCATATCTGGATAGCAAATTAGAATCTGTAAAAAATATCTCATCCAAAATACCTTACGAAGAAAGACCAAAAGTTCTCCATCTCGTATCACTATCACCTTTGTGTGTAGATGGCGGTGGAAATATTATAAGCGATTGGATTGAGGCCGCAGGAGGGGTTAATGCAGCCGAAGAGGTAAAAGGGGGCATCATGCAGGAAGTTTCAATGGAACAAATATTAAAGTGGAACCCGGATGTGGTTATTCTCAGTGTGAACGCCAAATCCCGGGAGAAAGAACAAATTATGAACAGTGATCAATGGAAAAAAGTTAAAGCAGTTCAGGATAACAGGGTGTTTCTAAATCCGGAAGGAGCATTTATCTGGAGCCGGGCCGGAGCAGAAGAAGCGCTCCAGATTCAATGGGCTGCAAAAACCATCAATCCGGATAAGTTTCAGTTCATTGACATAAATAATGAAACAAAGTGGTTCTACAAAACTTTCTTTGAGTATGAACTTACGGATGGGGAAGTTCAAAAAATTCTGAATGCAGAGGCTCCAAATTAATATCTGACCGGCAGTTTGGGAAAATTTCAGTGCTTTTTAAGGTATAAATGCATTAAAAAATTTACTTTCAGGTGAGGGTGATGGCAAATCCTATTGTAGGGCGAGTCTGGAAATTCGGAGATGACATTAATACCGATGCGATTATCCCAGGGAAATACCTGCGAACCAGGGATATGCAGATATTCGGAACTCATGCGATGGAAGGCATTGACCCTGAGTTCACAAAAAAAGCAAAACCCGGAGATATCATTGTTGCAGGCACTAATTTCGGGTGCGGTTCATCAAGGGAGCAGGCTCCCCTCGCTTTGAAACACGCCGGAATAGCCTGTATTGTGGCAAAGTCTTTTGCAAGGATCTTTTTTAGAAATGCAATCAATATAGGACTGCCTCTCATGGAAGCAGATGTCGAGTGTCAGGAAGGAGACGAGATTAAAGTTGACCTGCTCAAGGGGGAAGTTCTGGTTCCGGAAAAGGGCACATTCAAAGGAAACAAACTGCCTGATTTCCTGCTCGATATGCTCAATGACGGCGGACTTGTAGCTCACAGAAAAAAGGTTAGGAGTGAGCAAAAATAATAACCGAATCCGATAACTAATCCAAATGATAACTAATCCGGGTCTCGGTAATAATCGAAATCTCTCAGTAACAATCGAAATCGAGTTACATGCAGCCCTTACACTTAGAACAATCTCCGCAAGTTGGAGCTTCCGTATAGTCCCCGCCTGTGATTTTGAACATGGAATCGGATATCCTGTATTCGTTTGCTTTAGTCCCGTCATCAATAGTTACGGTATCCCCGTCAAAACTCAATTTTATCGGCACTTTTTCATACTCTTCCGTCAGGCCGGGTTTCAGCTTAGGGAAAGTTACTTTCATTTCGCCGTTGCTTTTTTTGACCGAAATGATGTCAAAGGTAGCAAGAGAAGTTAACCTTCCGTTCCTATCAAAGCGCAGGGAATTTACATCAGCATCGATACCCACTGCAGCCGCATCATATGCATTGATCAAACCGATAGAGGTTTCAACAGGAACCGGTTGCGCCGGTTCCACGGATTCCATACTCCCGTCTTCAAAAAGCTTGAACCCTGTCCGGATGGGAATTTTTCCTGCCGGTGTGTCAACTGCGATTCTTTCTGTCGGCCACAGGATCAGGCTTCTGACTTTTCCGTCCGGATAAAAACGCAGGCCGATTATTTTTGCACTGAAGCTCCCGAACGGAAATGTGAAATCATATTTCTGCGCCAGGGCACTTTCCTCTTCTTCCGACCAGAAGCCGCTTATTTGCCCGTTTAACGGGAATAAACTATTGAGCGAGCCATCTTCAAAAAAAGTGACCAATTCAGCCGGAAAATTGCCTATTGAGGTGCTTATTTCTGTCTGCTGCTCCAGTGAAATGTTTTTAACTTTCCCACTCTTATAAAATGAAAGGGCATTTAACTGCTTTCTCCTTATTCCGGGGTTTCCGTACTGAGGAACAAAGTCCCCGTATTTTGTGTGGATTAAATTGTACTCATTAAGCTTACACTCTTTCAGTCCACCACTGTCATACGTGGTAAAGCTTGTAATTCCTTTTATGTTGCTTGTTTCAACAGTGAACATTTGTATCACCCTTACTAAAAAATGAATCAAATTTTTTGCTTTAGCTCATATCCTGAAAAGCAATACTGTGTATTAAGAATAAAAATAGAGTTAAATTATATTAATTATCTAAAATCTTTTGTGTAAAGGGTCCAACTACCGGTTTATACGGGAACAATGTTCTTTCGCTCGCTTTTGAGACCATCTCAACCAGGGACGTTAAAGCTTCAAGTTCAATTCCGCAATCATAGTTGTAAAAGTGTTTTAAAGACACGGCTGTTTCTTCCATTGACGCATTTCCTGCACGTTCGCCGATCCCTGTTATTGTCACGCTGGCAAACTTTGCTCCCGCTCTGTATGCCGCCAGGGTATTTGCCAGGGCCAGGCCAAAATCATTGTGTGCATGAATTTCAACAGGAAGAGGGCTGCGATTTACAATGCTTTCGATTTTGTTATAAGTCGTAAAATGATCCAGGCATCCGACCGTATCCGAATATCGTATCCTTATCGCACCGTAAGAAGCCGCAATATCTGCATATTGAAGAAAGAACTCCGGGTCTGCCCTGGATGCGTCCTCCGCTCCTACAATAATCGTTATCCCACAGTTTTTGAGATATTCCAGGCATGTCTTCAATTGATCTAACACCCAGACCCTGCTTTTTTGAAGCTTGTATTCTATATGCAGGTCAGATACCGGCAGGGAAACATGAACAAATTTAAACCCGCAATCGATAGATGCCTTTAAATCCTTTAAATTTGCCCTGTTCCACGCAATAAGATTCGATTTTATCGGGAGTTCGAGCATAAGGCTCAGAGCTTCACATTCCTGTTTGCCCATAGCAGGGATGCCGGCTTCAATCCATTTCACGTTTGCTTTATCTAAAGCCGAAATGATATTCATCCTTTCTTCAATCGAAAATACAACACCTGCAGATTGTTCCCCATCACGCAAAGTGGTATCAACGATTTCAAAGCTTTCATTTTCAGTCACAGGGCATTTCTCCTTTACCTGATAAATGAATATTCGAGTCTTTTACCGATTCCATCTGCAAATCGTAAAGAGTTTTAAGCTGCAAATCCGTTAACGGTTTCTTTTGCAGGATCGCAGTATTTCTTACTTTCTCGAGCAATGCAGCTGCTTTCTCGGGACTCAAAGATAAACCCAGATGCCGGAGCTTCTGCACTAACGATGCTGTCCCCGAGTGTTTTCCAATTACTAAAAGCCTGTGCAAGCCCACCTCTTCCGGCTTAATCGCTTCGTATAAATTAGGATTTTTAAGGACGCCGTCAACGTGAATCCCGGATTCATGCGCAAATACATTTTTCCCTATAATGGCCTTTTCTCCGGGCAACATAATACCAGCCCTGTATAAAATATTCTCACAATCTGTCGCAATGCTATATCCATTGGGCACCTGTTCATTTTTCCACAAATGCCTTGCTGCCATCAAAACCTCTTCCATGGCCGCTACTCCCGGAATCCCGATACCGCTGACTGCCGTTGCGACATATTCAACGCCTGCTCTTAATGCTGAAAGCGTGTTGGCTGTAGCAGTCCCGTAATCGTTGCACCCCACATATTCAACAGGACATTGCATTGTATTCCCTAAAGAGCCAAGCTTATCATAGGTGGTGAAAGGGTCCATTTTCCCGTTTCTATCGCCCAGTATTAACCTTTTTATCCCGTATTCGGCAATAAGAGGATATACTGCTTCTAAGTCTCTTATTGAGAATTCCAGAGCATTGTCAATGCTCAAATAAATTTCCTGGTCGTTGCTACAGGCCATTTGCAATACAGGTTCAAGCGTATCCTGTATGGGGGTGAGAGGGTTTAGAGAAGTGTTTATTACTATTTTGGAAAAACCGAGCTTTTTCGTCCTGAATATCTCCTGTCCGGAACACTTTACTCTGCATCTTATACTTTCCGAAAATTCATCAGCTTCAAATCCGACCATATTTTTTTCTAAATTATTCAATGAGACATCTGCCGTATCGAATGAGTACTTTTTCAGAACTGACAGCATAAACCTTACATCGGCAGGGTTATTAACTCCCAGGCGTATGACCTCATTGATTGTATGGTCCACAATTGAAATCTTAATGTCTGTTTTCAACTCGCTTCCTCCGCCGATAATTCAAAATTTAGAAAGGCCTCTTTTTGTTTTTCATCATCCAGAACACCAGTTGAGTTCGGTATCAATCCGCCCTCCGTTTCTCAACATATCACGCAGTTCCGTCATTTTGCAATCCAGAAACTCCATGTATTCCAAATTCATTCTTTCCTGCTTACTTGTTTCAATAATATTGGATATTGCCCCGTTCCTGATTACAATCCGACGATCGCCCATTAAAGCTAACAGTGGATCATGGGTAGATACGAGCACTATTTTCTCTTTATCAACCAGAAGTTCCAGCGCTTTTTTCCTGTTAACTCCTGCATTCTCGATCTCATCAATCAAAACGATAGGAGAAGCACTTAATAAAGCCGTATCCGCAATCATTAACGAACGTGTCTGCCCCCCACTAAGCTGGGTAATTGAAACATCGGCACTGAATTTTTCTCCTGTCAGTTCATTTGCCATATAAATTATGTCGTTGATTGTTTCATCTTTCCTTGAAATCATGCGGCACTCGGCATGCATTGTGATGAACTCTTTTACTGTAAGGTCTACAACAAAATTCATGTTTTGAGACAATTGTGCCACTATCTTCTGGTTCATCGAAAAGCGTTTCTGCGCTTCAGGTACACAGCCATTTATTAAAATCTGCCTCCCTGTCGGCGTATCTTTCTGGGCCATACATTCAATATCCGCAAGCAGTCGACTTTTTCCAGAACCGGTAGGGCCAACGATACAAACTACCTCTCCGGGCTTCAATGTAATACTCGCATTCTCCGGATTGCCGTACTTATCTTTTCCCCCAATTACTGTAAGGGAGCTTACCTGATGTTGTTTCTCGGGAATGGCATTTATCTGGATTATTTCTTCGATATGGTTTAATATCCGTTTCCGATCCATTCCCGAATCCCTCAGGAATTCATCGGTCAATCCTGCAAGCCAATCATGTAAGGTCAAGGACCGGGGTAGTTCTTTTAGTCCGATTGATGCAAAAAAATCCATGATGAAAGGATGGAAATTCAAAATATCTTTAATCGATGAAGTTAACAGCTGATCGTTCACTTTTACACCTCCTTAAAAATCATTTTTTTTGCATTGCCGCGCTGGTAGTCTTTACTGATTACAGTTTCTCCCACACAATAAGGGCATACGGCTGACGGCATGGAAAAACGCAATTTTTTCCCTTCCAGTGCGTCCACTTCAGCTGCGCTATGCAAATAATAACTTAAATCAAAAGCTCCCTGCCCGGTAATACCATTGACAAACATAATTTCGGCCTTCGGATTTGCCAATCTTACATTGAAGGCAAAAACTTCCCTTTCTGCTTGCGATACAATATCGCCCTTTGTGATAACAACAATATCCGCTAATTTTAACATCGGGCCGATTTTTTTTGGTGTATGGACCCCCGCAAGGTTATCAATAACACATACCCCCAGCACTCCTTTTATATGGGGTGAGCATCTGTTGCACAAACCTGCACTCTCGGTGATAAGCATATCCAGTTCGTTTTTTAATCCCCAGGTCAGACATTCGTCAACGTTACTCACAAAGAAATGGTCAGGGCATAGATTTCCAGAGAGTCCGACCATGACCGGTAGTCCCATTTTTTTATACGCAAGGTCGTCTTTTGTGGAAAGTGCATCAAACTTGATAATGCCTATTTTTTTCCCTTCTTCTTTTAAGTGTTCAACCGTTTTCAGTATGACTGAAGTTTTTCCAACTGAAGGCGGCCCTGCCACTGTAATTAATCTCATCTCGCGGATCTCCTTTCGGTTTTGGAATTTTGTCTCTCTTAAGTATCAATTTTGGTAAAATGGAGCGGCTGCCATACTTCAAAAAATACTTCTGATGCCCGTCGGATTAATTCCATGGTATCGTTGGAACGCACATAATCCCATCCCAGCCATTTCAATTTTGCATTCTCCGGATATCTGTACTCCACTTCAGGACTTAATGGCGGATAGCAATTGTCGGATAAATATTGTCCTATTTTTCTACCGGTAGTGTACTTTATCAATACATCCAGTTCCTCCAGCTTTGATTTCTTGACTAAAATATAAAACGGGAACGCCAGAGCCCCGTCTTCCGGCCATATCACTGAAGTCTTCCCGCGTCTTGGACAAATATCGGCCAGAAACCAGGGAATGATATATATGGCTGCGCCAAGCTCGCTATCCGAACCTGCAATTCTCGACATGTGAACGTAATGCAGCATGTTTTTCGTATTATACGCGAGGTGCTTTATGCCCTGAACGCCGTGGTCTTTATATATATTTAAAAATAAAAACGTGTTAAACTCGGAATACGGGCTTTTTTCATCTTTCCGCCAGCCTCCGACTATTATCTTGTCATGGTAAATCGGGTCAAGAATGTCACTCCAATGCCTTGGGATGGGCAGGCCGCCAAGCCTCCGATGGTCTACAAGAAAAACAATAGGAACCACGGCAAAAATAGTGAATTGCTTTTCAGGATCTTCGATCCCGCACTCAGCATATATGGGAGGTAGCGGTTTGGGTTGGCACGCTTGGAAATAACCCTTATCAATAAATTTCCCGAAAAATTTTTTCTCAAATACATTATCAAACGATGAAGACAACACTATGTTGGGAAAATCATCAATGTTGTCAACCTCGTGAATATTCTGAAAAGGTGAATAGCCGCTTCCTCCACCCATCGGAAAATAGCATTTGAGCCGGATTCCTTTTTCAATCCGATAATTCTTTAGTACGGCTTCCAAACCATCCTTGAACGTATACTTTAAGGGGACCGGAATTCGTCCCATAAAGTCAAATTCTCCGGGTGGCAGGTTACCGCTATAAAGTTCGGTTTCGAAATTGTAGTCATTTCCTTCTGTACGGAAATCTAAAGTATCTCTATTTTCCACCTTAATGTTTTCACCCCCTCATTTTGTCGTTTCTCTTGTTTTCGTATCATGAGCTTGCAGGCGGCAAATGCTGCAGTATCCTGTTTGCTTCATCATCTGTCAGATTGTAGTGGTAGAACCTCGAGTAGTAATCTTTGACCTCACTGGTCATGTTCAGGTCTTCAAATAACTCAGGATGCAGGGTCTTGGCAAAATATTCCATGAGTAGTACCCCTTCTGCACCATAATCCCACCAGGCCACTCCCTGCGGGCAGAGATATACGCTGTTATTCTGTACAGCCTTTAAATTAATGAACTTGGAATCGTTCGTAAATATATCTGTACTGTTAACATGTCCTACATAGATTACATCAGGATTCCATACAAGCAGCTGCTCCGGTGTAATTGTTTCAATCCCTTCCGTATCTCCTGAAATATATTTGCCGCCAGCCATCTCCACATAAAACTGCGGATAAGAGTTTTTACCCTGATTTGTCATTGCATCATTGGCATAGTATACTGTTGGGCGCTCACTATCTGTAAGGTTTGCAGTTCTCGATGTCACATAATTTGCCTTCCGATCAAAGTATACACCCCATTCGTCAGCAGTCTTTTTTGCATCCGGCCCCATTACCTCACCGTAAAGCGCGATTTCCTGCTTCACATATTTAACGAATGAGTCTACGTTATCAGGATTTCCTGAGTTTTTCTGAGTGACCACAACAGGAATATTACTCGAATTTAATTTATCCCTTGTAAAATCCAGGCAAAATACTACCTGTACTTTTTTGCTTATGAGATCTTCAACATTAGGATTTTGTTGATTTCCATTCATTGGGATATTTCTCAACTGCGGAGCTACCTTATAGGCCCATGGGAAATCATTGGACACACGTATTGTCACTGCCATTTTGTCTGTTTGGTTTAGCAAAATTAATTTTTCATATGATTGACCGGCAAGAGCAGCGACATGAGTCACATTTGCTGGTATAGTTACAACTCGTCCCTCTTGATCCGTAATCTGAACGTATTTATCAGACTCTATCTCACTACTTTGATCAGATTTTGTGTTACTATGACCTACATGTGCAGCAACGGATACTATTGCAAGGACTGCAATAAGCGCAACAACAGCCATTATTCCCCTTTTATCCATTCAATCACCTTGAACTCCATTTTAATTTTGTATTGATTTTTTTCTTTGACCGATGAAGGTACAATTAATTTTATGCCTTCGTTGCTGTCGATTTCTTCAAAAGCATTAATAACTGGCAGGTGGGAGATGCTGCAGTATCCTGTTTGCTTCCTCGTCTGTCAGGTTATAATGGTAGAACCTCGAGTAGTAATCTTTGACCTCACTGGTCATGTTCAGGTCTTCAAATAGCTCAGGATGCAGGGTTTTGGCAAAATACTCCATAAGTAACACCCCTTCAGCGCCGTAATCCCAGTAGGCCACTCCCTGCGGACAGAGATACACCCTGTCATCCTGTACGGCTTTTACGTTACTCAGCCGAGTGTCATTTGTAATTATATCCGTACTGTTAACCCGGCCTATAAAAATTACATCAGGATTCCATGCCAGTAGCTGTTCCATTGTGACGCTTTGAAGTCCTTCTTTATTGGTATTTTTTGCAACGTAGTCGCCACCGGCCATTTCCACGTAAAACTGTGTATAAGAGTTTTTACCCTGTGTTGTTATCGCATCCGGACCTCTGGCATAATACACTTTGGGACGCTGACTGTCTGTAAGGTTTGCAGTTCTCGATGTCACATAATTCACTTTCTGATCGAAGTACGTACCCCATTCATCAGCAATTTCCTCCGCATCCGGGCCCATAACTTCACCGTAAAGCGCTATTTCCTGTTTCACGTACTTAACAAATGAGTCTGCGTTCTCGGGGTTTCCCGAGTTCTTCTGAGTGATCACAACAGCTATATTGCTCGAATTCAGTTTCTCCTTATTACCGTCGTATGACAAACAAAAAACGACCTGCACTTTTTTGCTGATAAGATCTTCAACATTGGGATCGTTTTCTATAGGGATATCTTTCAACTGTGGGGCTATCTTATATGACCAAGGCAGATTGGTCCATGCCGATATTGTCACTGCCATCTTGTCGGTCTGATTTAGCAAAATTAGTTTTTCATATGACTGACCGGCAAGAGCAGCCACATGAGTCACATTCGACGGCACAGTTACAACTCTTCCCGTCTGGTCTGTTATCTGAACGCCCTGATCAGCTCTTATCCCGATGTTACTATCTAGATCAGGCCTTGTGTTACTGTAACCCACGCCTGCAATGGATAAAATTGCAATAACTGCAATGATAGCCACCATACCCTTTTTATCCATCCAATCACCTTAGTTTCCCATCGTATGCCCGGATCGATTTGTTTTCATAGCCCCTTATGGTTATTGTATCTGCATAGGTATGCATGCTTTTCTTTGTTCATCCACATCCAGTATTTTTACGTCTATGCCGTAGGCTCGTTTCATATTTTCTTCTGTGACTACGGTTCCAGGGGTTCCTATCTCCATAATTGTGCCCTGATTCATTATAGCGACTTTATTGGATGATAAAAAAGCATGGTCTGGAAAATGAGAAGTCATAACAACTGATAGTCCACTTTTAGACAATTTATTTATGACTTTGAGTGTTCGTATCTGGTTCCCGAAATCCAGATGAGATGTAGGTTCGTCCAGAAGAAGAATTTCGGGTCTTTGGGCTATTGCTCTGGCCATCAGTACGAGCTGTCTTTCTCCACCGCTGATCTCAGTGTAGCTTTTATTCTTCAGGTGCAGAATTCCAAGATTTTCCAGAGCTTCTTCAGCTATCTTATAATCATTTTTCCCGGGAACCGATGTTACGCTTAAATAGGGAGTCCTGCCCATTAAAACAATATCAAGAACTGAATATGCAAAGGTTGAATTGTTTGATTGGGGTATGTACCCCATGACCTTGGCGATTTCGGTATTATTCATTGAATATATGTTTTTGTCCTTCAATAATATCTTGCCACTTTTTAGTTTAAGCAGGCTGCTCATACATTTGATTAATGTTGATTTTCCGGTTCCATTGGGTCCTAATATACACAGGACATCTCCTCTTTCAATTGAGATGTTCACATTTCGGAAGATGCTTTCCTTTCCGTTGTAAGAAAATTCTGCATTCTTTATATCCATAATATTTCTCACGACCATCCCTCGTAGCCTTTTTGGAGTAGGTGCACAAAAAAAGGTGCTCCTATAATGGCTGTTAATATTCCCAGAGGAATTTCGATAGATGTGGCTGTTCTGCACACATCATCCACCAGCAGGAGAAAAGCAGCTCCAAGTGAAATGCTTGCAGGTAAAAGCTTCCTGTGATCCGGACCTACAAGCATTCTGGCCGCGTGAGGTATTACAAGGCCCACCCAGCCAATGATTCCACTAATACTTACAGCAGCAGCTGTTAGGAGTGTGCAGCAAAAAATTATCAACAGTCTCATTTTCTCCGTGTTTATGCCAAGTGAGCGTGCTTCGTCGTCACTCATTGAAAGGACATTAATTCTCCATCCGATAAGCAGTAATACTGTAAACCCAACCAGAACCGGTCCTGCTATCATCAACATACTGCTGCTTTCAACCGCAGAAAGGCTGCCCATAAGCCAGTATACGATCTCAGGGAGCTTACTGTCCGGATCTGCAAGATATTTGATACATGAAATGAAAGCGGAAAAGAGTGCTGCAATAGCTATCCCGCCCAGCACCATCATCAAAACGGTATTGCCCTTAAATCTTTTACTCAGGAAGTAAGTGAGGAAAACCGCAAGGAGGCCGAATAAAAAAGCTGTAATCTGAATCATCGCCATGGAAAAACCGAACAAAATAGCTATTGCAGCTCCAAAACCCGCACCTGAAGAAACACCCAGGATATCCGGGGATACCAGCGGATTCTGGAAAGTTCCCTGAAAAGAAGCTCCTGAAATTGATAAAGCTGCACCTACAATCATCGCAGCTATTATGCGGGGCAAACGTATGTCCCATACTACTGTATAAATAGTGGGATCCAAATTTGTTTCCATAGGCACAAAAACCGATACAATGGCAAGTATTACGTCCAGGGGAGACACTGGATATCGGCCAATCATAAAAGATCCAAAAAATAAAATGATCGGGAGTGCTAGCAGCACAGTTGTTGAAGAAATATTCCTGATGGTTTCCCTGTTTATTCGCCTGTTCATTGTTCTTTCCACACCAGATCTATGTACATATTCATTATGTTTGTTTGAACACAACAATTCTTATATACTGGAATACAGAAATTAATTACCTATTTTATTGTATAAATAAGTATCTATATAAAAATATTAATTGTATGGGCGTTCCTACAAATAAACAATAACAAGAGATGTAAAAGCGAAAAAAGTATTTTGTGAGTATAAAACTGAGATCTTGGTTCTCTAAAAAGGAGCACTTGTAAAACCGTAATTGGAAACAGATATGTCAAATGAGACATAACGCTTTGCTTGGAAATAGAAAGATTACAGCTTGGAGCTCCAAATGCAAAATCATTCGTCAAATGAGTATCTATTTATATCATGAATAGGAAATAGGTTACTGTATTCCTATATATAAAAATTGGCTATGATGAAATAAACCTATTCCTTATACAAATATAAAGGAGGTAAATAAGAAAAATGTCTTTTCATGGAAAAAGTAGTATCGAAAAGCCATTGTTCAGCAAAATACTAAGTATACTATCATTATCAGGTTAAATGAGTTCGTATTCATGGTTATGAAATTTAAATGGTGGAGATTGACGTGCATCATTTGCAACAGTCTCAAAGTCGATATTTGTGATTCGGTTGCGTAACTAAGGAGGTTAGAACCTGGGTGCTGAATGTGAAACGAGATTCCAGAATCTACATGATGAAATCGAGAAAATAAATACAGAGATTAAAGAGCTAAAGAACGAGATTAGAAAGAACAAGATAAACAACTCGCCTGCGAATATATAAATACAGGAGACAAATTCAAAAGCGAGCGAAGAAAACACAGAGAAAGATTTCACGGATGTAATAAGAAAAGTATTAGATATTTCAGAATAGAATAACAAGTAAATCCGGGCTCTTCGGTATTTCAAGAGGGGTAATTTGATCCATTTCCTGGAAAAGTAAAACGTATAAACTGAAAATACTTATTGAAAACCAAACCCTTGTACCATATTTTCCTTATTGGTCCGCTAGATTGTATCTTCAGTATTATTTATATTCTCTACAAAAACGAGAAGAGTCCGGAAAGGTAAAATACACTGGCAAGAGAATTCCAGTACAGAGCTTAAGTAAATATTAGCTCGTTACTGCCATTTGAGTTTGAAAAAGCAATTATGCAATGGTGAACTGTCAGTATCCTACCATAATCAATATCCTATCTACAATAAAATATTCTATTTGTTGAGTCAGAAATTACGGAATGTTACTACTTTATTCATTTCCAGTCTGACCAGGCAGAAATCACCTGCATGCAGTTCCAGGGAATCAACAAATTGTGCAGGCACTTCTGCAATCAGAGTATTGTCATATCTTACAAGTTTAAGGGTAATTCTTTTTTTAGGTCCGTTATTTATGATATTGTTCACATGTGCAGAATGAATTTTTTCATCCTGATCTTCAGAGCCGGAAGCCGGCAAAAGAGTTATGTTCTCCGGGTGGATTCCCAATGAAACTTTATCCCCTGCTTTGAAGTTCGGAGATTCTGTTTTTATTCTCATGTCTCCACTTTTTAATACTGTACTTTTTGACTCTTTATCGTGCTCTTCAACATAGGCATCGTCAAAAATATTTGATATCCCTATGAGTTCTGTCGCATTCAGATTTTCAGGCTGATAGAAGATTTCTTCCGGAGTTCCGAACTGCTGGATCTTTCTTCTATGTGAGATAAGATCCTGTCGGCCAGCAGGAAAGCTTCCTTAAGGTTGTGGGTGATGAATAACAGAGGTATCTCAATCTTTTTTCGCAATTCCTTTATTTTATCGGCAAGTTCGGTTCTTATTTCCATGTCCATTGCGGAAAAAGGTTCATCTAGAGGTAAAATCCCCGGTTTGGGGGCAAGGGCTCTTGCCAGGGCGACTCTCTGTTTCTGTCCACCTGATATCCTGGAAGGGTAGCGGGTTTCCAGCTCTTCAATATGGAGCAGGTTCAGCATTTCCATAACCCTTACTTCCCTGTCCTCTTTTTCCAATTTTTTGAGGCCGCATTTGATGTTTTTTCTCACGTTCATGTGGGGAAAGAGGGTATAGTTCTGAAAAACATAGACAAGATTACGTTTCCGGATTGACAGGTTAATTTTTTGTCTTTGTCGTAGTATATTTTACTCCCTACAGTTATTTTTCCGCTACCAACTATGTGATGTTATTTTTCCGCTATCAGGCTGTGTGGTTCCTGAAATGCATTTGAACAACGAGGTCTTTCCGGATCCCGACAGCCCAAAAAGCACCACAAGTTCTTATTCGTTTCAAAGTTGACATCTAACATAAAAGCTCTCTTTGTAGCTTTTTTCCACATCTCTTTTTAAAAACTTACTATTACTGGTATCCAGGAGGTAATATTTTTCCTTGGAGAATTAGGAACATTATGAACTCTGAAAGTCGAGCATCCAGAATAGTGGTGAAACAAATATAATTTCTTCTAAAGATCATCTCAGATCAGATGAATCTATCAGACAAGATAAATCCACATTCCGCAGATTATACCGCTATACAATTATCTGTTTCTTTTTAAGCCACCCTGATAATAAAAGGTAGCCTTTGTATATTTCCACGGAAAGCGGAATAAAGGTTTTAACTACATTTTGACTATTTTTATCTCTTAATGCAAGGAAAAAAAGCTTTCAATCTGTGGCTATCATCACACTTGTGGCTTTGAATGCTGCATATACTTCGCTTCCTTCTTTCAACTTCATACTTTCAGCTGAAGTCTTTGTGATGATGGCAGTTATTTCTGTTCCCCCTGGCACTTCTACTACAATTTCCGCATTGACCATCCCGATAACAATACTTTTTACTTTGCCTTTAAAGACATTGCGTGCACTCAGTTTCATAGTTTTATCCTCCTTTCAGGTGGCAGGTAATTAATTTCCCACCTATTCTATATATTAACCTTCCGAGTTGATATCAGTTACCATTTTCTACGTTTATTTGACTCTATTTCACGGAAGTTGGAATATGGCGGTATAAGTAAAATTCATTCCAAAAATATTGAGGAAAGATAAATCCACATTCTGTAGGTGTACACAGCTGTATGATTTATCTGCTTCTTTTTTAAGCTACTGTTAATGAGTCAAGCAGGCTTTTTGTGCACTTCTGCGGAAAGCGGAATTAGTATTTCTGACTATATCTCTCATCAGTTGACGATAAAATAAAGCTTTCAGTCTGTGGCTATCATCACATTTGAAGCCTTGAATGCTGCATATACTTCGCTTCCTTCTTTTAACTTCATATTTTCAGCTGAGGTCTTTGTGATGATGGAAGTGATCTCTGTTCCCCCTGGCAATTCTATTACAATTTCAGAATTGACCATCCCGGTGACAATGCTTTTAACCTTGCCCTTAAAGACATTGCGTGCACTTAGCTTCATTATTTGTTCCTCCATTCAACTGTTGGGTTTTTATATTAGTTATTTTTCCATATCTTTTCCTATTTATTTATATTTATACATTTTGCTTACTTTGTGGCAGTTTCCAATTTTCTGTTGTTTTCAAATGGCTTTTCATTAGTCTATATTTTTTCTCTCAAGCGGCCTACCTTTGTAAAATCCTCTCAGTCTCCCTATGGTCTGCCCGAACATAGCTCCCTGTCCGACCATAGTTACCTCGGACGTTGTACTCTCCGGAAGGTATTGGTACTATGAAATTTTTCCTTTCAGGTTCGTGCGGAGCAAAGAGAACACCTGAGATAGCCTTTTGCCAGACTCAAGCAAAAATAAAATCTGTTTTCCTCCTTCTATTATATGTAAGAAAAATAAGCAGGAAAATTAAGCAGGAAAAAAGTAATACCTGAAAATTTTTCCCTTATTTCAGTGAGATCTACAAAATAGTCAATTAAGGAAATGGGGATAAGAGAATGATTATTAATACTTCTGCAAGCTCTTTTCCCCGAAAATCATACCTTCAAGAACATTTCTTGAAAATATGTGGGTCATGATTACGCTACTGCACAGTCCAATACCGTAAATCCGTACCCTTTAAGTATTTCCTGTCCTTCTTCCCCTGTTACCAGATCAATAAACTCCTGCGCTTCTTCCTTATCCTCGGAAGAAGAAACTACGGATATTGTATAATTTATCGGAGTACTGACAGGTATGCCGGTGACTATTTTTACGGTACAGGGTTTTGCAGCTTTTGCATCGGTCATATATACAATACCTGCATCCACTTCCCCGTTTTCTACCCGTTCAAGGACCTTTCTGACATCTTCGGCAAATACCATCCTGTCTTTAAGCTGGCACCATAGCCCCGCTTCAGTTAGTGCAAGGCGTGAGTATTCGCCCACAGGTGCTGTTTCAGGGTCTCCAATGCTTATGTTTTCTACCTCAGGATCTGCCAGGTCTTCCAGGCTCGTTATGTTGAGAGTGCTATTTTCCGGGACGATGAGCACAAGTGAATTTTGAGCAAAAACTTCTCTCGTAGAGTTATCGATAAGCGATTCATTTTCAAGTATGTCTATCTGAAGCTCGTCAGCTGAGGCAAAGACACTTACAGGTGCTTTTTCTTCTATCTGCATTCGCAGGTCCCCCGAACCTCCAAAGCTAAGATTGACATCCGTTCCTGGATTTTTTTCCTCGAATTGGGAAGCTATGTCCGTGAAAGCTTCAGTAAGGCTAGCAGCTGCAGAAACGTTTATCACTTCGGTCTCCTGCTCGCAAGCCGGTAGCTTTGCTGTGGCCACGGGTGCTAAAAGTAATATCCCCAAAACGATAGCATAAATAAATTTTCCACTATCCCCCATGTTTACTTCCTTCCCTAAGCCTTAATTCCGTTTTTCTATGGGAAATATTAACTCATTTTTATATAATTACTTTTTCTGTCTATAATTCCTGATTTCAGCTCTTTAACTGGTTCATGTTTCACTTTTGAACTCTATCATTATCTGGTTTCTGAATCAAACACAAATACGTTGTGCAGATTCGTCACTCCAAAAGAAGTAAACTACAGGTCATTTCTGATTCAAAACAGGAGGAATCGACATATTTATATCTAACTTATATAACTTATTTCTACCATACGTTTGTACTCTATACGTTTGTACTCTATACGTTTGTGCTCTCCATATCTGATTTATTGAAGGGAAAATAACTGTTTCCTGAAATACATGTCTGGAGATCTGCAAATGGTAAATGACAGCAAAGAAACTTGAACACGGTTTTTTTTCTATTGGGATCCGAAAAGTCCTGAACTCTCTCTGGTTCCCTCACCCGTCTTCCTGGCTGCAGGGGAAAAGGCGTATTCCTCAGACCTGTTGACATTGAAGTACTAGTTCATAAAAAGGATACAGTGCTGTACAATTTCTGCGCACTGTTCATTCCATATAAAAATGAACTGCTGTGCAGCACACAGAACAATGTTAAGAGGTACGCAAAATGCAAGATGATAAGCTGTTATCTGACTTTTCCGAAAAGAATGCCGAATTTACGGTTTTGAAAGTTAATATCGGGGGGCAGTGATTATGTTCTCCAAAAACATAGTCTGTCCTGCCTGTGGGGCTGCCTGCGATGACATTCAGGTTGAATTCGGAAAAGGAGTGATCGAAGCTAAAAATATATGTAAAGTTGGGGATGCCAGGTTTAAAGTGCTTAAAAGTTCCCGGAGGCTCAGGCAGCCCCTTATAAAGCTTGAAGGAAAATTAAAACCTGTTTCCTGGGACGAAGCCCTTGAAAAAGCTGCTGACCTCCTTGTTTCTGCAAAACGCCCCCTGCTTTTCACGGGCAGTGATACTTCCTGCGAAACGCATGGAATCGGGCTTCTAATCGGAGAATACCTGGGTGCGGTTGTGGATTCCAATACCACTCTCGGGAACGGGCCGGCAGCTATGGGACTCCAGGAGTCAGGAAAAACAGGTGCAACGGAAGGACAGAAGAAAAACAGGGGAGACCTTGTGATCTACTGGGGGACCAACCCTCTCGAATCCATGCCCAGGCAGATGTCAAGGTACGGAGTTTTCCCGAGAGGCTACTGGACCCGACGCGGGCGTTTTGACCGGACAGTTATCACGGTGGACCCGAGAAAAACTCCGACTGCCATAGCTTCCGACCTGTACGTGCAGCTCAAACCAGGCTCGGACTACGAACTGATAAGTGCCCTTCTTACCCTGCTCCACGGGAAAACTCCCCACCCTTCAGTAGAAGAGATCACAGGAGTGCCCATTCCGGTCATGGAAAAGATGCTCGATATGATGAAGAACTGCAACTTCGGTTCAATCTCTGCAGGGGTTGGGCTTTCTTCTTCACTCGGAAAACACAGAAATGCCGAAATTGCCATGAACCTCGTAAAGGAACTGAATAGCTATACCAAGTTCACTTTTGGAGTGCTCCGCAGTCACTGCAATGTTGCAGGCTTTAACCAGGTCGCATCCAGCCTGTACGGCTATCCTTTCGGGCTTGATTTCATGCGGGGGTATCCGCGTTACAACCCGGGGGAATTCACCACTGTTGACCTGCTGCGAGAAAGGGATGTAGACGCTGTCTTTGTAATATGCGCTGATCTTTTAAATCAGATCCCTGCGGATTGTGCGGCTTACCTTGTAGAAATCCCCCTGATCTGCCTGGACGTTGCTCCGTGTCCTACTATAGTTGCCTCGGATGTCGTGCTTCCGGGGGTAATTGACGCAATGGAATGCGATGGAACCTTTTACAGGCTCGATGATGTGGCTATTTACTTTGACTCCTTTACAGAGTCCCCCTTTGAGTTCACAAAGAGTAATGAAGATACTTTAAAGCAGCTTTTTGTGAAGATCAAAGAAAAAATATGAACTCAGAAAATAAGGTTTCTTCCTGTAGGAGGGAAAAATCCCTCATTTTTAAGCCGGATCTCTCGGTTTTTATGTATTTTTCTGAAACCGATGGTTTCTGATAATTGGTTTATAGTTCCATAGCCCGGAAAGAAATTTTTTTGTTTTTTCTTTCCCTGCACTGCACGCGTAAGTCCTGGATAAAACAGTGTCTGGATTGCAGTCATTTTGATTTCCAGCACCTCACCAATCTCCCCGAGACATCCCGTAGTTTCTGCGGCTCTTTACACGCGTCCGTTTTCTCCCGGCACAATCTAAAGTAGGGGCAGCCAGAAAAACTATCCGGCAGCGCTCCTTCCTCTTCCGGCAGCACAAGTTCGAGCGACACATACCGTACTGCGTCCAGAAGAGCACGCGTATACGGGTGCAGAGGCCGGTCAAACACGTCCTTCCCTTCCTCAACAACCTCACCTGCATACATCACCAGCACCCGGTCCGAAACAGCCTTCGCTGCTTCCAAATCATGCGTAATAAACACAAGTCCGAGCCCGCGTTTTTTCTGAAGCTCTTTGAGCACCGCCACAATAAACGCCTGCACCGACACATCAAGCATCGAGGTCGCCTCATCACAGACCAGCAGCTCGGGCTTCAGAGAGAGTGCCCTGGCAATTACCACCCTCTGCAGTTCTCCTCCTGACAGCTCATGAGGATATCGGGGCTTGTGTTCCGCAGAAAGCCCCACTTCTGCAAACAGGGCATTTACGTTTGCCGAAATCTCCTCTCTGGAAAAGCCTCCGCAAACCACAAAAGGCTCGGCAACCGACCTCTCAACCGTCCATCTCGGGTCAACCACATCATCAGGATTCTGGGGGATCAGCTGGATTTTCCCCATAAACTTCCGGAGATTCTTCCAGCTCATCCCTGTTAATTTCGCCCCGTCGAAAAATACTTCCCCGGAAGCCGGTGCAAGTTGCTGGACAAGCAGCTTTGCAAGAGTCGATTTCCCGCATCCCGACTCCCCGACAATAGCTACCGTCTCTCCAGGATAAATTTCAAGATCAACACCGCAGACGGCTGTCTTTTTGGTGGTTTTAATCAGGCCAGAGGTATAAACATAATGCAGATTCTCTGCCTTAAGCATACATCCAGCACCTCACACACCTGCCCTCAAGCTCCACAACCGGCGGCTCCGTCAGGCACCTATCCGTTTTATACAGGCATCGCGGATGAAATCTGCAGCCTTCCGGCACCTCAATCATCGAAGGTGACGAGCCGGGAATCGGGTGCATGCCGCGCTCCGGCACCGCATCCAGAAGCGCCTGTGAATAAGGATGCAAAGGCTTTTTGAAAAACGCTTCCTTTCCTGCAATCTCTATAATCTGCCCGCAATAGTTTACTGCGATTTTGTCTGACATCACCCGGGCAAAACCGACATCATGCGTAATTAAAAGAAGTGCACAGCCGTCCGAGACAACCTTATGAAAAATTGCCGCAATATTGCGTTTCTTCAGCACATCAACGCCTTTTGTCGGTTCATCAGCGATAATCAGTTCGGGGTCTGCAGCCGTCCCCATTGCAACCATTGCCCGTTGCAGCATTCCGCCGCTGTACTGGAACGGGTATTCCCTTTCCCGCACTTCGGCAGGGAGGATATCAAAATACATCAGAATCCGGCATGTCCTTGCCTTTGCGCCCTCTTTACTCATCCCGAGATGTACCTGCATCGGCTCTGCAATCTGAGTGCCAACCCTTATTCCCGGGTTCATCGCAAGATACGGGTTCTGGGCAATAGATGCAACCATTTTGCCGCGGACTTTCTGCATCTCTTTTTCGGATAGAGCTGAGATTTCCGTCCCGTCAAGTTCCACTTTCCCCGAAAACATCGCATTAGGGGGAAGCAGCCTCATTATTGCCTGGCCAAGTATCGATTTTCCGCTCCCGGACTCCCCAATAAGTGAAAACACCTCATGTTTGTTAATAGAAAATGCCGCATCATCAACCGCGTGCACTGCTCCCCTTTCGGTTGGGATTGATACGGAAACCCCGGATACTTTCAGTAAGACATCAGACATATCAGAACCTCCCTTCAAGCTCAAGATTTTTCATCTTCTGATCAAGTGCATCCCTTAACCCGTCACCAAAATAGTTGAACGCAAGCACGGTAATCATGATAAAAAGCCCCGGAAAAAACATCAGCCATGGAGCAGTTGTGAAATATGACCTTCCAGCATCCAGCATCGCACCCCATTCAGGTGTTGACGGCTGCACCCCAAGCCCGAGGAAACTTAAACCAGCTGCTGCCAGAATCACATTCCCGATTCCAAGTGATGCCATGATCAAAACCGGAGAGATAATGTTTGGTAGAACATGCTTTATCATTACATAGGTGTTTGAAGCCCCGATCCACCGGGCTGCCCGGGAATAGCCTTTTGTCTTGACGTCAAGCGTCGAACCGCGGGCAATTCTTGCAAACACCGTCCACTCGACAGCAATTAAAGCAAGCATCATGTTTTCCATTCCCTGTCCCAGAAACGCCGTAATTGCAAGGGCCAGAAACATCGACGGAAACGCAAGGAAACTATCCGTCAACCGCATGATAAGCTCGTCCATCCACCCTCCGTAGTACCCTGCCAGAACGCCAAGTGTGACCCCGATTGCAAGTGAAACACTGACAACCGCAAAACCGACGAAAAGGGATGCTCGGGCACCGTACATCACCATTGTCAGGATATCACGGCCAAGGTGATCGGTCCCGAACAGGTGGTCGGAAGACGGAGGCTGCAGGCGGTTCTGCAGGTCCTTTTCCGTGTAATCATATGGAGCCAGAACATTGGCAAAGACGGCCATGAAAATAAGCCCCCCAAGAATTATCAGGGAGAGAGCGATTTGCCTGTTTTTAAGAAGTTCTGTCATAACGTATCTCCGGGTTTGCCCAAACGTAGACCAGGTCTACAAAGAAGTTGATCAGAAGGAAAACAACGGCAACAAAGAGTACCGAGCCCTGTACCATCATATAATCGTGGGAAAGAATTGAGTTCACCACAAGATTTCCAATTCCTGACCATCCGAAAATTGTTTCAACAACAACCGAGCCGTTTAAGAGAAAACCAATCGACAGCCCAACCACCGTGAGAACCGGGACAAGCGCATTTTTCAAGGCATGTCTGATGATGACGATCTTTTCCGAAAGCCCTTTTCCACGTGCGGTCCGGATGTACTCCTTCCCCATGACGTCCAGCATGCTTGAACGGATCATCCGCATCATTACGGCTGCCGACCCCGTTCCAAGGACAGTCGCAGGCAGAATCATGTAGCTGATCTCGGTTCCGTGCCCGAACCCGGATGCAGGTAGCCAGTGAAGGATTACCGAAAAAAGAATAATCATCATATAGGCCTGCCAGAAATTCGGTATGGATACGCCGAAGAGAGCTCCAAAGCGGCAGGCATCGTCAACAATGGTGTTATGTTTCAGGGCTGAGACTACGCCAAACGGAACGGCAATAACAAGAGCAATTACAAGGGCGAGCACGGAAAGTGTCAGCGTATTTTTGAATGCATTCAGGACAGTTTCAAACACCGGCTGTTCGCTCATATATGAGTAGCCAAAGTCTCCTGCAACCGCGCCTTTGAGCCAGTTCAGATACTGGACGTAAAACGGCTGGTCAAGCCCGTGGGCTATACGGAACGCTTCAACAGCTGCCTCATCATATCCACCCGAGGGACTCGTCATCATAATCTCTGCCGGGTCGCCCGGAGCGATATAGGTAAGTGAGAAACTCATAAATGAGATAAATATAAGAACCGGGATGAGATACAGAGCCCGGCGTATGAAATAATCTTTTAGCATTACAGTGCCTCTGGAAAACTTCAGCTCCTCCTCAAGATCTTATTCCGGTAGCAAGGTACGGAACAGATAAATAGTCGTAACCTTCCGGATCGCATCTTTTCATATACTCGGCATACTCGGGAAGAGATTTCCAGGAAACCTCCGAAAACCCGTTATTTTCCATGATTGCTGCAATCATTTCAGGTGAGTTGCTGTCATAAAGCGGAAGATACTCAATCAACTCATCGTGATTTCTTTCTTCCGGGTTGTAATTTTTATCTGGCACGTATCCTGGCTGGAACCATTGACCGTCGATTGCAAGAATCCTGCCCTCGGGTACCAGAACTCTTCGGCATTCACTGAAGAATTTATCATGGTCCGTGAGTGTCCAGAGAAGGTGCATGTTGACGATAATATCGAACATACTATCTTCAAAAGGCAGGTTTTCTCCGTCTCCTTCGACAAACCTGATTGATAAATTGCGGTTCTTTGCCCCTTCTTTTGCATGTGCAAGCATCTCTTCCGAGATATCAAGGGCAGTGACATTGTGCCCCAGCTCGGCAAAAACAAAAGCCTGGATGCCAGGTCCCGTCCCGATATCAAGGACATTGAGTTTTTTACCTGCCGGCAGCTTCTCCGAAAAGAGGTTTTTCATAAGGAGAATCTCTTCATCAAGGTGGTCACGATACATTTTCCGGTAATTCGGACTAACCTTGTTCCAGTGTGCTGTAATTTTATCTTTCATTTTTAGTCCTTCAGGCAATTTCCATTTTGTTTGTAATGAACGTGTATTCGTTTGGATAAATTTCAAAACCTTTGAGATCGGAGGAGAACCCATCGATTTCTTTCTTGTATGCAATACAGACCAGTGCCGCATCATTCTGGACCTGTTCCTGAATCATGTCGTAGAGTTCTGTACGTTTTTCTCTGTCCGTCTCAGCCCTTGCTTCGAGAATCCATTCATCAACCTGAGGATTATAATAGCGGAGCCATGTGGATGCGTAGGTTCCGGTTGAAAGGAAGTGGCTGGATACAAAATAGTCTGGATCTCCTACGGGTGCAACACCCCATGAATAGAGTGCAAGGTCATAGTTTCCGGCTACCACGTCGGCGCTAATTGAATTTGTTTCGGCAATTTTTATTGTAGTGGTGATGCCGATTTTTTCAAACTGCGTGGCAATTACCTCTGCCATTGGCTGGTGTGCTGCCTGTTTTGTATAGGTCTGGATCTCAATTGTGAACGGCTCCCCGTTGTAATAGAGTCTGCCATCATTTCCCTGTGTGATTCCAGCTTCAGAAAAAAGTTCAAGAGCTTTTTCAGGGTTATATTCGTACGCTTCAATCTTGTCGTTTGCATTCCAAGGCATGATGTCCGGGAATATTCCAATTGCTGGAGAACCGGCAACGCCTTCGAGGGCCGTGTCAACGATCTCCTGACGGTCAACTGCATAATTGAGTGCCTGGCGAACCTTTACATCGTTGAATGGTTTTTTTCCTTCGTTGATGTACATGAAGTAGGTTCTAAGCGTTTCTCTGGATACGATATTAATATCATGGTCATCTTCAAGAGTTGTGTACTCACTTTGCAGGATATCTCTTGTTATGTCAACATCGCCTGATTTGAGCAGAAGAGTTCGTGCAGCGGCGTCTTTGCTGTACTGGACAACTATCCTGTCGATTTTTGGCTCTTCACCCCAGTAATCAGGATTCTTTATCAGTTCTATACTGGCGCCCGGTTCAAATGAAACAAATTTGTATGGGCCTGTTCCGACCGGTTCGGTATCAAGGTTTTCTGCGTTCGGACTTACAATTGACATGATGGTGTCTGTGAACATGAGAATCGTTGGTGCGTATGTTTCATTTGTTTCCACAACGATTGTGTAGTCATCGGTTTTGTAGACGTCTTTGATAAAGGAGTATTCTGATGACCTGCTGTTTGATGGGTCAAGAACTCTGTTGATTGAATAAATTACGGCATCTGCGTCCATTATGATCCCATCATGGAATGTAACATTCTTGCGGAGCTGAATTTCCCATGCCGTATCATTTAGCTGTTTATAGCCTGTTGCAAGTTCAGGCTGGAGACTCATATTTTCGTCATAAAAGAAAAAAGTCTCATAGATTCCGGTTCTTCTCATAGGCCAGCCTTCCCATGAAATTGAGGGATCAAGGCTTCCTCCTGTATCAGGGCCAGTCGTGAGGGCTACGCGAAGAACTTTTTCTTCAGAGCCCTCTGTCTGGACACAACCCGAACAGACGATTGCTGCGATAAATAAAATTGCAGCACAGCCAAATGATAACTTCATCCTTAACGCCATGTCAACACTTCTTTTGTCAAAAAATTGTAATTATCCAGGCTGGGTAAAACAGCGGATTGTAACTACCCAGCCGGGTAAAACAATCAATATCCATTTTCCACTTCACTGATTTTTTTCTCAGGAGGAAGAACCCTCGAAAGTATCCGTTTCCAGATATTATCTCATAATTTCAGAGATTGCTCACAGCATATTGTTATCGTAAAGGAAGAGATCGTTCAGAACTTCGCTGCGTAAGCTTTATCCTTGCTGATCTCTCCTTCGGGAACATACCTTTCTACAAATCACATCAAACCTGTGTCTGCAAACGGCAGTTTTTCCTTCCTTCTTACAAGCTTATGCAAATCCGATGTCCCTGGTGATGATCGTGTACTCGTTTGGATACATCACAAAACCTTCAACATCTGACGACAGGGCATAGATTTCATTGGCATAGAAAACGGGCAGTACTGGTGCATCTTCCTGCATCTGTTCCTGGATCTTATCGTACAGTTCGGCCCTTTTCTCTTTGTCAGGTTCGTTTCTGGCTTCGAGAATCCATTCGTCTACCTGAGGGTTTGAATAGCGGAGCCAGCCTGATGCATAGCTACCGGTAGAGAGGAAATGGGTCGAGAGGAAGTAATCGGGATCTCCGATCGGGGCCGTGTTCCATGCACTGAGAGATAAATCATATGTTCCCGCAAGAGCGTTTTCTTTAAGTGCGGCACTTTCCAGAATTGTGACCTTTGATGTGATGCCAATGTCTTCCAGCTCTGAGGCGATAACTTCCGCACTCGGCTGAAGAGCTGCACGTTTTGTGTAGGTCTGGATTTCAACGGTGAAGGTTTTCCCGTCGTAGTAGAGTTTACCGTCCTCACCTTTTGTGATTCCTGCTTCTTCGAAGAGTTCCAGAGCTTTCTCAGGGTTATATTCGTAAGACTTAATCCGGTCGTTTGCGTTCCATGGCATGGTATTTGTGAATACTCCCTTTGCCGGGATCCCGGAGACTCCTTCAAGTGCTGTATCCACGATTTCCTGGCGGTTGATCGCATAGGAAAGGGCCTGGCGGACTCCGGTGTCATTGAATGGAGCTTTACCCCCATTTACATACAGGAAATATGTCCGCAGTGTTTCTTTGGAAGTGACGTTTATATCGGGATTATTCTTAAGTGCTGAATACTCGCTCTGGAGTGGATCTCTGGCAATGTCGACATCTCCTGATTTTATCAGCATGGTTCTGGCTGTGCTGTCTTTATTATACTGTATGAGTACGCGGTCAACTTTGGCTTCTCCACCCCAGTAATCAGGATTACTTTCTAGTTCAAGGCTCGTGCCCGGTTCGAAGGACACAAACTTGAAGGGTCCGGTTCCAACCGGTTCGATGTCACGGTTTTCGGCATTCGGACTTACAATGGACATGATAGGATCTACAAGGGATGAAATCAGTGGAGTGCAAGTGCCATTGGTTTCAATAACAATGGTATAATCCCCGGTTTTTCTTGCATCTTTGATAAAGGAGTACTCGGATGATCTGCTGTTTGAGGGGTCAAGCACTCTGTCCAGCGAAAAGAGAACTGCATCCGCATTCATTTTTGTTCCGTCGTGGAAGCTTACATTTTCACGAAGCTGGATTTCCCATTCCGTATCGTTTAACTGTTTGTAGCCGGATGCGAGTTTGGGCATGAGATTCATGTCCGCATCATAATAGAACAGTGTTTCATAGATGCCCGCCTGATGGACATACCACCCTGTCCAGCCGTTGGCAGGATCAAGACTGCCGCCGGTATCAGGGCCTTCGTTCAGAACTACGCGGAGAACTTTTTCTTCAGTTCCTCCAGTCTCAACACATCCCGCACAGAGCAGCGCCACAATCAAAATTACTGCAACTGCAGGATAGGAGATTTTTGTTTTTTGTACGTTTAATTTCATAATTAACACCAATATGCATAAAAATTTAGTATATTATTAATACGATTTTTAGCTAAGTTATGTAGAATATATATTTAAACCGTGTGATTTTATTTTATACTTGTATATTTAAAGTGTGTGATTTTATTTTATATCCTCATAGATGGTGTGATGAAATGAAAAATTTTTTAGATTTATGGACTGCCAGGTAAACTGGGTTGAGGTTGGACAGATATTGTGTTGCCGGGTTTAATTATACAATTATTTGAAAAACGTTGAGTGTAATTCATGAGATGCAGAGACTCAGCATCAAAGTTGGACTAAAAGCACAAAAAATAAAAAGATTTTTATTTGCTTTTCATTTCAAAAAGGAATTATTGGTCTGTTGAAGGACTGATTTTCTGATACTTTTTCATTCCGCTATTTCGTTATAGTCGTAATTCCGGACTATTAACCCCGGTAATTTTTAGTCTCTTTACCTGCTAGATATTCTCCATATAGCTCGTTTTATTCATTTTTTATTTTTTTATGCTACACCTGATATGGGTATAAATTAATTGCTACATGTTAAGTTCAAATTATGAAGTAAAATGCATAAATATTAATATTTTGTTAATTATGATGATACATAGTTAGTAGTGTCATAAATAGTAATACGATCTAATATTACAATCTTACCCTGCGAAAGATAACATCAAAAATTGATTTTGAATTACTGAGATGGAAAAGGCAATGTAACATGAAAAAACGTATCAGAATGTTCAGGATAGAGGTAGTCTGATGCCAATTTTACTTGAAGGACAGAAAATGAAAGATAAAGTAGTAGGACAGAAAATGAAAGATAAAATAGTAGAATACTGGAACTTCAGAAGTTCTGATTATCACACAGAATATGCTCACTGTATGGATGAGGAAATGGATGTCTGGAAATCCATTTTTTCTGAAATTCTGCTAACGGATAAAAAAGTCCGTGCAGTGGAAGTTGGAACGGGTCCCGGGATTCTTGCTATCTCTCTTGCTACCATGGGACACGATGTAACAGGTGTTGATTTGTCGGAAAATATGCTTGAAAAAGCAGCTGCAAATGCTCGAGAAAAGGGAGTAAATATCCGGTTAGTGCAGGGAGATGCAGAAAAAATTCCTCTTCAAGACGGAGAGTATGATTTTGTTTTTAGCAAGTATCTTCTCTGGACTTTGCTTCAACCGGATAAATTTCTGGATGAACACTCCCGGTTATTAAAAGACGGGGGTCTTATGATGATAATCGACGGTATGTGGTTCCAGAACCCTGATGGAACAGAGAAGATAGGCAGTCGATTCGCTCGGTTTGAAGAGTTGTATGCCGATGTTAAGCCGAATCTGCCCCTTGCGAAAAACAATACTCCTGAAAGGATAACCAACCTTGTACAGTCTCATGGATTTGAGGTTGTTTCATGGAGGTTTTTGGACGATTACGATGCGTTTTTGGAACGAAACGATCCGTCCGTTCATGCAGCAGCGTATATCCAGCCTCCGCATATGATTCTTGCAAAGAAAAAAGTCAGATCTGATTAAATCTTTCTTAATCTTTTTACCTGGCTCTTCGAAGGTTCGTGTGGGTAAGTTTTTGGCGTGAAGCTTTAGACTTCTATTTTAGACTTATTAATTACTCTGTTTTATTCTGGAGATTAACTTATCCATATGATGCAGCGAAAGCCTGAAGATCAATTTCCGAGCTAAGTAAACAAAAAATTTACTTCAAATTCATAGAACTTTAGCTATACTGCGGTGTGGTGGCAGTAAGTAATTTGATTTACACCCCCTATCAAAAGGAACGAAATATTCTCAGGAAGGGATTTTCATTACTGCAACTATTAACAAAAAAATCACCGGGGCAATAACCGGACATTTTCTCATAGATCTCTATACTCCTATACTTCCGATTATCCTCCCGATCCTGATTGACACGATGGGCCTGTCCTATTTTCTTGCGGGTCTTATTGTCACCGCGTTTAATGTGGTATCCTCAATAACCCAGCCGTTTGTCGGTCTCTACAGCGATAAAACCGGATGGCGTGCAAGTGTTCCGCTTTGCGTTTCAATTGGCAGTCTAGGTATCTGTCTTACCGTTTTCACAAACAATTATTTGCTCCTTCTCATGCTGGTAATGGGAGCTGCAATCGGTCATGCGTTGTTCCATCCATCAGCGATGGACCTGGTTTACCGGTTAAGCCCGCCGGCAAAAAGGGGGATGTACAATTCAATATTCACAACCAGTGGCAGCATCAGCTACTCTATTGGACCTTTTATTGCAGGAGTTTTGATTGAATTTGCCGGTCTTCCGTCGGTAGTATGGATGGTGATTCCGGGTATTATAGGAGCGGCGTGGATTTACCGAAATGATCTCAGATATCTGGATGAAAAAGTTTATGAAAAGCCAGAGAAGAAGGTTATAAGTCATCCGGTGGAGAGAAAAAAATTCTGGTGGATTCCTGCAGGGCTGGTTGTGATAATCTGTTCTCTTCGCGCCTTGGCATATGTAGGACTGATCACCTATCTGCCGACACTTCTAACTCTTGAATCTCAGGAGTTTGATACGGTGACTACATCTCTGATTATAACTATTATGTTGTTTTTTGGAGTTGGGGGTCAGATTGCAGGAGGGTATTTTTCAGATCGTTTCGGGCGTAAACTGATGCTGGTTCTGGGTCTTTTGCTTGCAGTGCCGCTTTTTGCTCTGATTTTTCTTGCTGACGGCTGGCTGATGTACTTTGGGATCATGATGTACTCTTTTTTTGCCTGTTTCTGCTATGTGACATCGGTTACAATGACGCAGGAACTTCTCCCTGGAAACGTCGCTTTCGCATCAGGCCTTATTCTCGGGCTTTGTATGGGTGTTGGAGGAGTGGGAGCCGCGGTTATCGGGTGGGCTGCTGATGTAATGGGTTCGCTCTCTGATGCAATGTTTCTGTTGATTATTCCTACGATATTATGTCCGATTCTTGCATTGTTTGTCCGGTATCCTGCGGGAAATTAAATAAATCATAATTCATAATTTGAAATTCGAGAAGGGCAGCAGACCCGAATCACAGTTTGACAGGGCATCTTTTCGATTTTTTCTATAAAATCATGTATATATAAATCCGAATCCCATTAATTATGCTATGGGAGTGAAGAAACATCTTTTGTGGTTTTTTTTAGTTTTTATTGCATCTGTATTTCTTTTTTCAGCTTATATGCCTCACTATCCGGATGGTATTGTTCAGGCGAATGTGTCCGGCAGTGAAATGAACCAGGCCGGATCGGATCCGGGAATTTCTGCGGAAATCCCGGCTGCAAACCCTCTGAGATTTCCTGTTTCCGGAGCAGCTGAAGCCGGAGGGGATCTGGAGCTTACTATTTATGAACAGGGGTTCGCCATGGTAAAAGAAACACGCGAGGTTGAGCTTGAAAGCGGGGCCAACCGGGTGGAATATACGGACATTGCTTCCGGAATTATCCCTTCCTCGGTTCTGGTCGAAGACCCTGAGGGTGGCGAGGTGACCGTGCTTGAACAGAACTATGAGTATGACCTTGCGAGCAGTTCCGGTTTGCTTGAAAGGTATCTTGGCAGGGAGATTACAGTAACGGGCATAAATGGTGAAGTGTACACAGGCAGGCTGCTCAACCACGAGGGAAAAGGGATCGTCCTGGAGACCGAATCAGGCGAAGTTATGGTACTTCAGGAAGTCTCCGGGATAGAGCTGCGGAACGCTTCCGAACTTTCAACGAAGCCGACTCTTGTCTGGGAAATTTATTCGCCTGCTTCGGGAACTCGCAAACTCCTGACGTCCTACCTGACAGATGGCATAGGCTGGAGCGCAAATTATGTCCTGAAAAGTAACGCCGACGACACCGAAACTGACATCAGGGGCTGGGTGAATATCGACAACAGGGCAGGGATGACCTACGAGAATGCAGTCCTTAAACTCGTTTCCGGAGAAGTAAACCTCGTATCTTCGCCGGTACGGCCCTTGCCTGCTGGTCGTGCCAAAGAAACCGCAGCTGAAGAACAGGCAGCGCCGGCCTTTACGGAAGAAAGCCTTTCCGAATATCATCTCTATACTCTTGACAGCCCGACAACTCTGAAAAACAATCAGGAAAAGCAGATTTCACTTTTCTCCATAGACTCCGTGCCTGTGAAAAAGGAGCTTATCTATGACAGTGCGCTGGGCGAACGGGTCCGGATTTCCCTCACCTTCGAAAACTCAAAGGAAACCGGACCTGGTATGCCTCTTCCGGCAGGGGTCGTAAGAGTTTATAAAGCCGACTCTGCAGGAGAACTCCGGTTCCTCGGGGAGGACGGCATAGGGCATACACCCCTGGGCGAGGAACTGAAAATAACCGTTGGTTCGGCTTTTGACCTTGCAGTCACACGAACCAGGACTGATTACCGGCGCATAAGTGATAACGTGGAAAGGGTAAGCTACGAGATCGAAATTAACAACAGCAAGTCCGAACCACAGGACGTGACTGTCGTTGAACATCTTTATGGGGAATGGAAAATCCTTGAAAACTCAGATGAATATGAAAAAACCGACGCTTTTACCATTGAATTCAGAGTAACGGTCCCTGCAAACGGTACGAAAACCATTACATATACCGCAGAAAATCGTTTTTAACCGGAATCCGATTAGAAGAAACCGAAATTAAGAGGATGGAATAAATCCGAAATAAATTCTAAAGTGAAAGCTGAAGTAAAACTCTGGGGAAAAGAAAAATCCGAAGAAAAAAGCACAGAAGAAAAGCAAAACAGCATATTTTGAAGAATATTCCGGCTGGCTGAAGAAGCCCTCACAGGGATAGCCGCCGGCAAATTCTCAAAAAGTGGATAAGTAAATATTCAGAAATAACGAAGTGAAAAGGAATTGCAAGACCGGGTACAGAGTTTTTCTGTAACCTGGCATTTTTTGCATTTATCCTTCGAGCACGATCTCGATGTTTATGTCTTTTGGGACCTGGATTCTCATGAGCTGGCGGAGTGCTCTTTCATCGGCTGCGATGTCGATGAGCCTCTTGTGTACGCGCATTTCCCAGTGGTCCCAGGTTGCAGTCCCATCACCGCTCGGACTCTTCCTTGTAGGAACGACCAGCTTCTTTGTGGGCAGCGGAACAGGCCCTGAAATGTTTACTCCTGTCCTTTCCGCAATTGACTTTACCTGGTTGCAGACTCCGTCCAGATCCTTGGGGCTGATGCCTGACAATCTTATTCTAGCTTTTTGCATAACCTTTTTTCTCCTTAAAAAATGAAAAAAGGAGAGTGTTATTTCTGCTTAACACTCATGCACATGCCTGCGGCAATTGTCATACCCATGTCACGGATAGCAAATCTGCCGAGCTGTGGAATTTCTTTTACGGGCTCGATAACCATCGGCTTTGTTGGTTTGATGGTAACGATTGCTGCATCGCCGGCCTTAATGAAGGTCGGGTTTTCTTCCTTAACCTGGCCAGTCTTCGGGTCCAGCTTCTTGTCAAGAGAGATCAACTGGCATGCGATCTGGGAGGTGTGGGCGTGGAAAACAGGTGTGTACCCTGCAGTGATAGCGGAGGGGTGCTGGAGAACCACAATCTGTCCTACGAATTCGTCAGCAACCTTTGGCGGGTTGTCAGTATGACCACAGACGTCTCCTCTGCGGACGTCGTTCTTGCCGATACCACGGACGTTCCACCCGATGTTGTCTCCGGGGTATGCCTGTGGAATTTCTTCGTGGTGCATTTCAATGGACTTAACTTCACCGCCGGCTCCGCCGGGCATGAAGACTACCTTGTCGCCCTTCTTCATTACACCGGTTTCAACTCTGCCTACAGGGACAGTTCCGATACCGGAGATTGTGTATGCGTCTTCGACAGGGATTCTGAGAGGGAGAGTGGATGGTTTTTCTGGTTCCTTGAGGTTATTGAGAGTGTCCATCATGGTGGGGCCCTTGTACCAGGGAGTTTTGTCGCTGTGTTTTACAATGTTGTCGCCATAGAATGCAGAGGTAGGAACGAAGGGGATTTCGCTTGGCTTGAACCCGATCATTTTAAGGATACCGGATACCTGCTCAACGACTTCCTTGTATCTGGCTTCACTGTAGTCTACTGCGTCCATCTTGTTGACTGCAACAATAAGCTGGGTGATACCAAGGGTCCTGGAAAGGAAGATATGTTCCTTGGTCTGGGCCATGACACCATCAGGGGCTGCAACGACGAGAACTGCAGCGTCAGCCTGGGAAGCGCCTGTAATCATGTTCTTAACGAAGTCACGGTGGCCTGGGCAGTCCACGACTGTAAAGTAGAATTTGTCTGTGTCGAATCTCTTGTGAGCGATGTCAATTGTGATACCTCTTTCACGCTCTTCCTTAAGAGAGTCCATAACCCATGCGAAGGCGAAAGATTCCTTGCCCTTCTGTTTTGCTTCTTCTCTAAACTTATCGATGATGTGTGGAGCTACAGCTCCTGCATCATACATTAAGCGTCCTACGAATGTTGACTTACCGTGGTCAATGTGACCAATCACTGCTAAATTAAGGTGTGGTTTGTCTGCTGCCATTTATTATTCTCCTTTATAAATTATGGATGAGTTTCAATGCTATATCAGATTATAGTATATTAATATTAGGGCAGATCTCGTAATGATTAGACCTTCTCCGGTCTTCTTTCAACCATTACTTACAATTTTCCCGTTTTGAACTTTATCGGGTCAGCGTAATTTGAATTTCCAGAGGCCTGGACTGTTTTCCCCAATATAGGCATACCTTCTTTTAAATCTTTCCCATTGACTAAACCCTCTGAAGATTTCTAAACTTTTCTCCTTCGAATTCGCAGAGAGTTTTGCCTTGAAGCTTGTGCCTTAAATAGGGAAGAGAAGCGGAAAAATTCCGCTTACATTGAAAGGAAGTCAGAAGCTTTTGGCAGGTCCTTCTTCAGGCCCTTCCTTTCTCTGATCTGGCCAACGATTTCGTTCAGGATGCTTGACGGTACAACGTCAAAGCCTCCGAACTCCGTGCTCCACATTGCACGTCCTTCGGTTGCGGATCTGATCTCTCCGGCAAACCCGAACATTTCAGCCACAGGTACCCTGGACTCGATAATTGCCAGGTCACCCTCAGTGGTCATGTTAAGGATAATTCCGCGGCGGCCCTGAAGTTCTTTTGTTGCACCGCCCATTGTTAGCTGGGGCACCTGGACAAAGACCTTCTGATAGGGCTCGAGCAGGCTGTCTTCTGCCATGAGCATACCTGCCTGAATTGCCTGCCTTGATGCGGGGATGATCTGGGCCGGACCTCTGTGGATTGCGTCTTCGTGGAGTTTTGCATCTACGAGCACACATTTCATGTTTGCTACAGGTTCTCTGGTAAGGGGGCCTGCCCTCATAACTTCTTCAAACCCGTCAAGTACCAGTTCCATTGTTTCGTTGAGGTACTGGATACCTTTGGTCATATCGATGAAGATATTGGAGTTGAAGATGCCGGTAATGCCTTTTGCTTCTTCTTTCTCCATACCGAGGTCGATGAGTTTCTGCCTCCTTTCAAGCTCAGGCATGTTCATGCTGACCTCCCCTTCTTTGATAGCACTGACAATCTCGGTATCAAGGGGCTCGACATAGATATAGAATCTGTTGTGTCTGTTCGGAGACTTTCCTTCAACAGCATCAATCTTCTTCTTGATGGTTTCCCTGTAAACGACAATTGGCTTGCTTGTGGTGATTTCCACGTTCTTGTCCCTTTCGATCCTGTGGGCGATAACTTCGAGGTGAAGTTCTCCCATACCTGCCATCAGGTGTTCCCCGGTCTCCTCGTCCAGAGTAATCTGGAGGGTCGGGTCTTCCTTTGCAACCTGTCTGAGAACCTCAATGAGTTTGGGCAGGTCTTTGGTGTGCTTGGCCTCTACGGCTACAGTGACCACAGGTTCGCTTACGTGCCTGATGCTTTCGAAAGGAGTCATGCCATCAAGAGTAGTTACGGTGGACCCTACGATTGCGTCCTTTAAACCTGTAACTGCGGCAATGTTTCCTGCAGGGATCTTGTCCACTTCAAGCCTTTCCGGGCCCATGAAGATGCCTACCTGCTGAACCCTGCTCTTCTTTGCAGTGCCCGAGGTGTAGACTTCCATACCGCGGGTAAGAGAACCACTGAAAAGCCTGCCTGTTGCGACTTCTCCTGCGTGAGGGTCAACGGAGATGTCCGTTACCATGAATGCGAGGTCTCCCTCTGCATTTGCGCTGGCCATGGACTTTCCGACTTCGGAGCTCTCGTCTCCGTGCCAGATAACCTTTACTCTGCCCTTCTGGGCTTCAAGCGGGTTTGGCAGGAAGTGAATAACCATGTCAAGAACAGCTTCGTGCAGCGGGCACTTTTCTGCCAGGGCCTTCATGTCCTCGGCTTTACAGTAGTCATATACGTCTTTAAAAGAAACCCCGGTCTTCTTCATCATAGGCACGCTGATTGCCCAGTTGTAAAGGGCTGACCCGAAGGCTACAGTACCGGCTGAAGCATCGACTTTCCAGCCTGCCTTGAACTTCTCGGGGTTCATGTTCTTGATGAGCTTGTTCACGTGGTCAATGACCTTTCCGAGGCGGACCTGCATTTCCTGGGAATCGACCTGCAATTCATTGATAAGCCTGTCCACCTTGTTAATGAAAAGTACGGGTCTGACGTGTTCTCTCAGGGCCTGCCTCAGCACGGTCTCGGTCTGGGGCATCGTGCCCTCTACCGCGTCAACTACCACTACCGCACCGTCTACGGCTCTCATGGCACGGGTAACGTCCCCTCCGAAGTCAACGTGTCCGGGGGTGTCGATAAGGTTGATCAGGTAGTCTTCATTATCAAATGTGTGAACCATGGAAACGTTGGAGGCATCGATTGTAATACCTCTTGCCTGTTCCTCTTCATCGGAGTCCATGAACAGCTGTCTGCCGGCAAGTTCCTTGGAAATCATGCCTGCGCCTGCTAACAGGTTGTCCGATAATGTGGTTTTACCGTGGTCAATGTGTGCAACGATTCCGATATTTCTGATCCTCACGGGATCATTCATGAGCGTTGTCACACGCTCGACCATTTTCTTTCTTCGTCCCATGCTAATACCTTTTAAGCGAGATGTGAATGGTTATATATTATTTTTCAAAAGCGGGCGGGCCCGCACAATTAATTAGCGTGCTGCCTTCGCAACTCTTTCCTTTGCATCCTTTCTGTTGATGGAGAAGGATTTGGTATCGCGGTTTGCGGCGCCTATAAGTTCGGTTGCCAGACATTCTGCGACAGAGCGCTTGGATTTGAAGGCTGCGGCATTTGTTCCCATGCTGATGTAGCGCAGGGCAGTGTCAACGCGCCTCTGGGGTGCAGTGTCAACTGCTTTTGGTACGGAGATCCCGCCGTACTTCAGCCTGACCACTTCTTCTCTGGGGCCTGCATTGGCGATGGCATCCACGAGAATCTGGATGGGGTTCTGCTTGGTCTTCCTGTTCACAATGTCGAAAGCTTCTTCAACTGCGCGGAGGGTCACCTGCTTCTTTCCGCTGTTGACTTCCGTCCTCATCAGGTTGTTTGCCAGGCGTTCGACAATCGAGATTTCGGATTTGTTGAACTGCTGCCTTGCATGTTTCCCGCTGCTGTGAGGGACGATTACGGGGGTAAGGCTGACATAGCGCTTAATTCCGAGGTCTTTTACCTCTACTTCCGCTGGGTCCCATTTGCCAAAAATCTTGTACAAAAAAATCATCTCCTGGGCTTTTCCAATCTGCCGATGACCAGCTGGTTCAGGGACACGTTGTTTACGGCAATTACCTTGAAACGTACGCCGGGAATGTCACCCATAGCACCGCCCATGCGGCCTCCGATCCTTTCTACGGTAACTTCATCGTGTTCATCAATGAAGTTTACTGCACCGTCTCCGGGACAGAATGCGGTTACCTGACGCCCGTTTTTAATGAGCTGGATTCTTACGCATTTTCGAATTGCGGAGTTCGGCTGTTTGGCTTCGACTCCTACCTTCTCTAATACAATACCCCGACCCTGCGGTGCACCACCAAGGGGGTCGGCTTTCACGTTCAGTCCAAGAACACGCCTGCCGTAGTATGTATCTTTCCAGCGGGCATCTTTCCTGGTTTGTTTGAGAATATTAGCTGCATATTTTCCTTTAGCCATTGTAAATTTCTCCAGTTAAAATTGATCACAGTTTCCTATTGTGGCATTAAATGCCAGAATTGTCCTTCAACGCCGGATTAATGGATCAACATGAATTAATGGGATATTACTGCAGGATCACGTCTTCTATAGTGTGGTGACGACGGGCAAGCATCTTCACTTTCTCTATGTTCTTGCCGTTGCGACCGATGGCAAGCCCCTTCTCTTTATTGGGTACCTCTACATAAGCTAATCGCTTGCCATTTTTGGTTGTAAGGTTTACTGAACTTACCGATACCGGTCCGAAGGCATTCTTTATAAAGGTAACAGGATCCTCTGAATACTCCACAAGCTCGATGGGTTTGTCCAGGGCTTTTTTGACACGGTTTATATTCTCTCCGTTTTTGCCTATTGCAAGCCCCATATCGCCCTGCTTTACGACATACACGAGCCTCTCCTCTTCCGGGATACAGTCAAGTATCTTGGCTCGAGTCATGTTTTCAAACAATGCAATGTACTGGATGCTTTCTGCAGTAAGTCTTATTTCGCCCAAGACGTTGCAACTCCTTTTATCAAGCTGTAGCTGCCAGGATATCCGATTCCCCTGCATCGAGGATTGCCATGGCTGCAATCGTGAAGGGCTTTCCGCATACAGGGCCGAGTTCTACACTTGTGCCTTCGTACTCCAGGACCGGAATGTTTGTTGCCTGAATTTTCTTTTTAATGTCTTCTGGGCAGTTCGATGCCAGGACTACCATTTTTGCAGAGCCGTTTGCTGCTGCATCCACGGTCCGGTTGGCTCCAACTATTACTTTTCCTGTTTTCACAGCCTTGATAAGAGATTTATCAACATTGATCTTCATTTTCATCAACTCTGTCTCAAATTAGCTCGTCTACTCTGTCTCTTTCTCAATAAAGATTCCAAGCTCGGTGAGTATATGGTACTCTAAATACCTGATGCCTTATATCAATTTTCTGGTTATGAGCCTCGCGGACTCAAGTTTCTGCAGCAGGATCCGATGAAATTCATAAAGGTAATGTATACCTGATGAGAACTGCTGTCCTATAAGGGTATATATTTAAATAATTATAGGTTAAAACCGGAGTTTTTCCCTTTTATGCCTTCATTCTTCCTCTGCTTCAAGCTCTTCAGCTTCAACTTTTTCAACTCTTCTGCTGATCAGGTGCACATCACCCGTGCCCATGCGAATAGGCTGGCCGACAATGATGTTTTCCGTAACACCCTGCAGCTGGTCCACATCTCCGCGCATGCCTGCGTCCAGGAGGTGGTTGACAGTAACTTCGAAAGCTGCACGGGCAAATACACTGGCCTTTTCACCTGAAATTCCATGCCTACCGATCTGTTTTACTTCTCCGTCACAGGTCATGAGGTCTGCCACAAGCATGATGTGCCTGATATCCACAGTCAGACCCTGTTCACGCAGGGTATCCGTGGCTTCCTTTATAATGGCATTTCTTGCAGCCTCGACTCCCAGCACTTCGTAGATTTCATTGATGTTGTTTGTACTGGTTCTGGTCTTGTCCACACCATCGAACTGCAAAACATCCCGCAGAGCTGAGCCTTCAGTATAGAGGGTATACTCTTCACCCTCCTTCCTGACCACCACTCGCTTGATCCCTTCGATACCTTTAAGGGTTACATTGTGGATGCTTTTTGCAAGCTGGAGCAGTTCTCTGTAAGATGGCTCTCCGGGGGTGATGACAATCTGATTATCGATATCAGGGGAGATGCTGACCAGTACGTTCAGTTCTTCGTTGAATTTATCTTTCACCTGGTCTATGGTAATATTCCTGCCTTCCATTGCTTTTTCGTGCAGGTCTATTATAAGCTTCATCTGAGAAAGGTCAGTGGTCACATCGGCGATGTGGTCGATTTTGGTTGCCTCAATCTCCCATGCCAGAGCTCTTGTCTTTTCCCTGTCGTAAGCGTAATCTTCAGGGTGCTCTTTAGAAAGGGCAATTGTCATCATAGGAGTGCTCGGAATCTTCCTTGCATCCACGATTTCAATAAGGCGGGGAAGACCGAGAGTAACGTTAATCTCGGCCACACCGGCATAGTGGAAGGTACGCATCGTCATCTGGGTACCCGGTTCCCCTATGGACTGGGCTGCAACGACGCCCGCAGCATCACAGGGTTCAATGCATGAGGTAGCATATTCTTCCATCATCTTTTCTATGATCTCTTCCATTTCCTTCTTGCTTACCCCGGCTTTGAGAACATCTTCTCTGAGAGTGTTTAAGATGTTTGAAGGAAACGGCAGGTCCTTTATCATGCTGTCTATCGTAGCTTCACTGATACTCATCATGCCACCTCCCTGTTCACCACGGAACGGACAATCCTGTGGATGGTTTCGGGCTTGCTGAAGTCACTCTTAGTCGGGTTGATCCCGTCTTCTCCGTACTTGAACTGAACAAGCACACCTCTGGTGTCCCTGACAGTAAGGTCGTACTGGACTTCAAGGTCCTGAAGGGCGTTGACAAGCCTCCTCTGCAGGTAACCTGACTGCGATGTCCTGACCGCAGTGTCCACAAGCCCTTCTCGACCGCCGATTGCGTGGAAGAAATATTCCGTCGGGTTTAACCCGCTCTTGTAACTCGCCTTGACGAACCCGTGGGCATCCGAGCCCAGGTCCCCTTCCAGGAAGTGGGGGAGAGTCCTGCCTGAGTAGCCTCTGCGAATACGTTCCCCACGCACTGCCTGCTGACCTACGCAGGCTGCCATCTGGGTAAGGTTCAGGATGGAACCTCTGGCTCCTGAGCGGGCCATGATAACTGCCGGGTTTTCAAGCCCCATGTGGCTGTCTGCAATTCCACCGGTCTCGTCTCTGGCTTTTCCGAGCTTCTGCATGATGCTCATCTCGATTGTTTCATCGAGGGTTCTGCCCGGGAGCGGTTCGAGCTCTTTATTTATATAAGATTTGATAAGGTTCTGCACGGCATCTTCAGCTTTACCGAGGACTTCATTGATCTGGATCCTGGCTTCTTTCGGAATGTCTTCGTCAGCTATTCCGAAACTCAGCCCGGTACGCATTATTGCCCTGATTGCAAGCTTGGTCATGTCGTCAACAAAGCGGGCTCCGGCTTCAGGCCCTACTTCCTTGATGATTCTGTCCTGAACTTTTCCTTTGAATGCTCCGATGGCCGCTTCATCTATCGTGCCAGTAATCAGTTCTCCGTTGCGGATTATGACGTAGGCGTCATTCGGACATTCTTCTTTCTTGCAGGTGTCGCAGTGGGAGCAGACCTGGGCTGAGAATTCCATATTAAGGGTTTCAGGCAGGATCTGGCTGAAAATCTGTTTTCCTGTCCAGAAAGGTTTCCCGTTTTCGTCGTGACCTGCCGGTTCTGGCAGGTTGCGTGCGCGGCTTTTCCTCAGGATGTCGTAAGCCTCGTGACTGGAAATATGGTTTTCAAAACGGGTCAGCAGGAAAAGCCCTGATATGTGGTCGTGAATCCCGCCGATAATGGGCCCTCCGAAACGCGGGGAGAGGATGTTTTCCTGAACCTGCATGAGGATCTTTGCCTCGGCTCTCGACTCTTCGGTCTGAAGGGCATGCATGTTCATTTCGTCCCCGTCAAAGTCAGCGTTGTAAGGAGGACAGACTGCAGGGTTCAGCCTGAAGGTTTTGTTAGGCAGAACCTTTACGGAATGAGCCATGATGCTCATCTTGTGCAGAGACGGCTGTCTGTTGAAAAGCACGGTGTCGCCGTCTTTTAACTGTCGTTCCACAACCCAGCCGAATTCAAGTTTTTCGGCAAGGTCGTCCTTATTCATATTGGTTACCTTAATGCGCCTGCCGTCAGCTCTGAGCACATAGTTTGCCCCGGGGTGGATGTCTTCGCCGTTCCTTACATAGACCTTGAGCTGTTCGATGTTCCTCGGGGTTACCACTGCCGGCATTGTCAGGATCTGGGCAATGGGCATGGGGACGCCGACTTCATTTATACTCAGGTTCGGGTCAGGAGAGATAACGGTACGGGCTGAGAAGTTAACACGTTTACCTGACAGGCTTCCTCTGAACCTTCCTTCTTTACCCTTCAAACGCTGGGAAAGGGTCTTGAGAGGCCTGCCTGACCTGTGTCTTGCCGGAGGAATTCCTGAAACCGAGTTGTCAAAGAATGTAGTAACGTGATACTGAAGAAGCTCCCAGAGGTCCTCAATGATAAGCTGGGGAGCGCCTGCTTCCCTGTTTTCCTGGAATCTCTGGTTGATCCTGATGATATCTACCAGCTTGTGGGTCAGGTCGTCTTCACTGCGCTGCCCGGATTCAAGAGTGATCGAAGGGCGCACGGTAACCGGCGGCACGGGCAGGACGGTAAGGATCATCCATTCCGGTCTTGCATTCTTCGGGTCCATCCCGATAACCCTGATGTCCTCATCCGGGATGTTTTCGAAGCGGTCTCTGATCTCTGTAGGGGTCAGTTTCTCGCCGTTTTCCAGGTATTCGCTGGGCTTTTCGAATTTGATTTCGAGCTGTTCCTCGTTACAGTAAGGACAGCTCTTTACCTTGCTGGCTTCTTTGTACACCTCATTGATGAGGTCGTCAGGCATGTGCCCTATTTCTTCAACCGCAAGGAGCTGGTCCAGAAACTGCTGTTTTTGAGCCGGTTCCAGCAGGAGCCTGCTGCATTTTCTGCAGGTTGCCCTGAGAAGTTTTCGAATTACTTTGTTAAAACCTACGTGGACAACAGGGGCAACAAGTTCGATGTGCCCGAAGTGTCCCGGACACTCGCCTGCCCTGCCGGAACAGGTTTTGCAGCGAAGCCCGGGGTCAATTACCCCGAGTTTTGTGTCCATAAGCCCCATGTCAATTGGAAATCCGTCATCATCGTAAGTGTCAGCCGTGATAATAGGTGTTGCACTCATCTTACGGATTTCTTTCGGGGACATTAAGCCGAATTTGATAGAAGCAATTCTCTTTGGAATTGGAGGTACGTTTGCCATATGTCCACCTCACCTTATACCGCATCTTCCAGATTAAGCCTGGGAGCAACCCCGAGGGACTTAATCTCGTCCAGTAACAGCTTGAACGCGTAGCTCATCTCAACAGGGTAGATGTCCGTGTCCGCCCCGCAGGCCGAACAGAAAGAGACGTTCCGCTGCTTGTCGTACGTTGCAATCATTCCGCAGTGCGAGCAGACAAGTTCCACCACTTTGTCAGACTCGTCCAGCAACCTTTCTTTTAAGGACATGGCAGCTCCGTGCCCTACCAGCACGTCACGCTCCATTTCACCGAACCTGAGACCGCCTTCCCTTGCTCGACCTTCAGTCGGCTGGCGGGTGAGCACCTGCACAGGCCCGCGGGACCTGGCATGCATCTTGGAGGTGACCATGTGGTGCAGTTTCTGGTAAAGGATCACACCAACGAAGACATCTGCAGGGATCATCCTGCCTGTTGCCCCGTCATAGAAAACCTCTTTTCCTGTGTGGGCAAAACCGTGCTTTTTCAGAGCTTCTCTAAGGTCGTCTTCGTTTTCTCCTGAGAAGGCTGTTGCATTCACTCTTCTGCCTTCCATGGAACCTACTTTTCCGCCGATCATTTCCAGGACGTGTCCTACAGTCATACGGGAGGGAATTGCGTGCGGGTTAATCATCAGGTCCGGAGTCAGGCCGGATTCCGTAAACGGCATGTCAGCAATAGGGACTTTTAAGCCGATAACGCCTTTTTGCCCGTGTCTGGAAGCGAACTTGTCTCCGATGTCCGGGATCCTCTCATCCCTTACCTTTACTTTCGCAAGGCGGGTTCCGTTAATGGATTCCGTGAGAATGACGGTGTCCACAATCCCCGTTTCGTTGGAACGCATGGTAATAGAGCTTTCTCTCCTCTGTTCAACTGCAATCCCGAAGTCGGAAGGTTCTTCCAGGAACCTCGGAGGGCTCGTCTTTCCTATAAGCACATCGTTGGGACCTACCGGGGTCTCAGGGTTTACAAGCCCGTCGATGTCAAGATTTGCATACGCTTCGGCGCTGCGGGCTCCACGGTATTCGGAGTCGGGAATCTCAAACTTGTCTTCCTGCCCGCCGGGATACCTCCTTTCTTCCCCTTCAAAGGTCCTCAGGAAATGGCTTCTCCCAAGCCCTCTCTCTATCGAACCCTTATTGAAAATCAGAGCGTCTTCAATGTTATACCCTTCATAAGACAGAATTGCGACCACGAAGTTCTGGCCTGCGGGTCTGTCATCAAAACCGATTGCTTCGGAAGTCCTTGTCCTTGTAAGTGCCCTCTGCGGGTAGTGCAATACGTGGGCACGGGTATCGGGTCTTAACTTCTGGTTTGCTGTGGACACTCCGATGCACTGCTTGATCATGGCTGCACCCATGGTGTTACGCGGAGATGCGTTGTGTTCCGGATAAGGAACCATCCCGGTACAGATGCCAAGCATAAGTTCGGGGTCTATTTCCATATGGGTGTGCCTGGGAGTAATGTCCGACTCATAGAGTGCAATGTACGCGTTTTCTTCCTCTTCTGCGTCCAGATACTCCACACAGCCTTCTTTTACCAGGTCTTCATAGGTGATTTCTTTGTTTTTCAGTTTCTGTATATGCTCTTCCGTTACCTTCAGGGCTCCGTTTTCCACAACCACGAGAGGTCTTCTTGCCCTGCCCATATCGGAGTTAATAATTACTTCCCTGGTGTTGTCGTTAAGAGCTATATTGACTTGCCTGGATATGAACCCCTGCCGCCTCATTTTTCGGAGCTCTTCTGCGAGTTCCGCAGGGTTGTCATGGGTCCCGACAAGCTCTCCGTTTATGAATACTTTTGCTTTAGTCATCTGACATCAACCCTCAGTCCCCGAACATTGATCCGGAGTCGTCCATATCTGAATAATCGTAGAAGTCATCGTCTTTGTATTTGGTTTCGATTTCCGGAGTTTCTTCAAACTCTTCAATAATCTCTTCCCCGAACTCGTCGAGCAGGATTTCCTTTATCCTTGCCGGAATTTCGGGCACCCTCACAACTACCTTTTCGACGTTAAGATCATAGAGTATCTTTTTAATGCTCTCGGTTTCCTCTATTCCCGTGGAGAGTTCGACCATTTCGGCAAAGTTTTTCACGAGGCCACAATTGGGACCTTCAGGAGTCTCGGAAGGACAGAGCCGTCCCCATTGAGTTGCGTGCAGGTCACGAGCTTCGAAGTGAGGCTGGGCCCTGGAAAGCGGGGAAATTACACGGCGCAGGTGGGAAAGGGTAGAAATATAATCGTTCCGGTCAAGAAGCTGGGAAACACCCGTCCTTCCTCCTACCCAGTTCCCTGTTGCCAGAGGGTGTTGCAGGCGGTCGGTCAGGACGTCTGCCCTTACGATCGTAGCGACGTTAAGTTCCCTGTTCCTCATGTTTGCACGTTCAAGCTGGTACTTTATGTCCCTTGCAAGCCTGTTAAAGGATACTCTGAAAAGGTCTTCCATCAGGTCGCCTGCGAGTTTCAACCTCTTGTTTGCGTAGTGGTCTTTGTCGTCTTCGGTACGCTTCCCAAGTGCGAGCTCGAAGCAGGACTCAGCCATTCTTGCCAGGAAATGAGCTTTTGAGATCCTGTCTCTCATATCGTTTCCAAGGTGGGGGAAAAGATACCGGTCAATTACGTAGTTTGCTCTTTTTATCTGGTATTCCTTGGCCTGCCCGGCAGCAACCCTCGCCCCGATCTTTTCAATGGCTTCTTCCTGGGTCTCGACTTCGGCTTCTTCAAGGTTTTCCAGCATGAACTTGATGATTTCGGGATCACTTGAAACTGCATTTACTATATCTTCGTCAGTTACTATCCCGAGAGCCCTCATGAGTGTAATAAAGTATACTCTGCCGGATATGGAAGGGAAAGATACTTCAAGCAGGGACTTTCTCCCTCTTTCCACAATTACGAGTGCCCTGTATCCTCTTTTCTGGGAGAAGACCTTTGCGACCTCTATGGAGTCCCCGTAACGTTCTCCGTACTCAACAAGGATTTTGTTGGGGGCAAGGTCTTCAAGGGTCATTACTACCCTTTCAGTGCCGCCGATAATGAAATATCCCCCTGGATCAAGGGGGTCTTCTCCATAGCGAACTTTCTCCGGCTCGCTAAGGCCGAGAAGATTGCAGATCTTGGATTTGACCATGATGGGAAGCTGCCCGATCTTTGCCTCCATTACTTCGGATTCGATCCCTTCTTTTACGACACTCATCTCCAGGTAGAGGGGGCCTGAGTACGAAAGGTTTCTGAGCCTTGCTTCGTTGGGGTAAAGTTTTTCGATTGCCCCGTCCGCCTCCTTTACCACCGGATGCTCTACCCTGATCTTGCCGAGTTTGAGGTAGGTGTCTTCAATATCGGTTTCTATAATCTTCTGTTCATCAATGATCTTTTGCAGCCCGTAATCTATAAACTTGTTAAATGAGTCTATATGGTGCTGCACTATCTTGTCCCGTGTAAAATAAGCCTGCGACAGTATACTGCTTTCTAACGCGATGATAGCACCCTCTTTGCTTTGTTATAATGAAAATCAATAAACGATGATCCTCAGATCTTTATGCAGTCGTTGAATCTTTCCGTACGATGGTGCATGGGATTCGAAAAGATGTTCAGTGAAAAAAATGCGATCATGCAAGCGGTTTAAACTCCCCCCCGCTTACTCGATCACAAGTCTGTAATAATCTGCCTCCCCTGCAGTTTGACTTTTCCTCGTGATTTTCACAACATCTCCGACGACAGCTCCTATTTCTTTACTAACAGGATCCTGCACTTTAATTTTCGGAAGCTGTTCCTTTTCAATTAAATATTTGCTTAAAACAGACTTTAATTCGCCCTCTGAAATTATTTCATGTTTAGGGACTGACTCATGGTCGAGCAGGCTGAATTTTGTCAAATCCTTTCCTCCAAAAATAAAGCATCATAAAAAGACTTGTTAGACATTTCCTGCGGATGGCCTCTCCGCCGGTTGTAATAAGAACATGGCGGGCCCGTAGGGATTTGAACCCTAGGCCGACTGGTTAAAAGCCAGTCGCTCTGCCTGACTGAGCTACGGGCCCGGTTTGTTTATCTCTCAACCTCTGCATTTTGCACCACTGAAGGCTAATTTCTTAGCATGCAACCCTGCTGCCCCGCTGCATCAGGGAGCACCTCTTTCACCGGTGCAACCCTCTAATTATAGCTATACTATTTATAGTTAATGCTCCGTTTGCTTTTTTCCTTCAAAATTCTGAAAATTTTGGCTAAATTTTTTTACGACGTGCCATATTTATACAAATATTTTTTCTCATCTTCCGGAAAGATATATGTACGAGAATTTTCACTTTTTAAAAAGTAAAGTCAAAATCAATTTGTTTCTCCACATGTTCGGGTTATACGGCAACTTTTGCCCCGATTTTAAACCACTCGCCGCTTTCCCGACAGTCACCCTCCAAAACTAAAGTATTTAATCAAACTTAATCTCAATAATCAAACTTAATCTAAATTTCTGAGTTTAAACATTTCTAACAAATGTAAGTAAGGTAAATCCTAACTCCAATGTAAATCCTAACTCCAATGTAAATCCTAACTCCAATGTAAATCCTAACTCTAATGTAAATCCTAACTCCAATCTTTCGATCTTCTGTAAGGGCAAAAATGGATTTAAGTCGCTGGATAGGCTTGATAACTACTACAGAACTGCCAGTTGTGCTTAAGCATAGCAGCCTTGAGAATAAAAATAAAGGGTTATGTATATATTCTCAGGAGATATGCATACTTTTCAGTTAGCTTCGAGCTTATTAGTTTTCCAGCTCCAGCAGACTACATAGAACCCAACATGCCAATACTTATTTTTCAGATAGGTTCTAAGGAGATTATCTATATGGTCCTGGAAAGTAATGATCTTCTAGCCAATGAGACAATAGGTATAATTGGAGCCGGATTTCTTGGAATAACCCTTGCAGAGACATTTATCGAGCATGGAGTTCCCAAAGAAAAGCTTATGATTTCTTACGGAGGAAAGCCTTCGACTTTTGAAAGCATAAAAAAGGCAGGTTTAATTGGAAACATTACAGATAACAAGGTCATATGCCAGAAATCAACAATTATATTTATTGCCGTTAAACCTCAGTCCCTTAAGGAGCTTAAGGGCCTTCCTTTTACAAGCAATTCCCTTGTAGTTTCCTGCATGGCTGGCATTTCGTTAGCTTCACTGGAAGGAGCATTAGGCATTGATGTGTTCAGGATAATGACAAGCGGACCGGATACAATAAAAGGGAAGAAAGGTATTGTAGCAGTTTACCCTCAAAATGACATTTTAACCAATATCCTTTCATTTTTGAACTTAAGGGTTCATGAACTGCAAGATGAGGAAAATATGCATGTTTTTACAGCAGGAGTGTGTCTTCCGGCGGCTCTTCTGATTGCAAATAAAAAAGGGCTAAATATAGAAGATTCAATAAAAACAATTGAGAAAGAATATTGTGATTTTAGAGAGATTTATAACTGGGCTAAAAATGTTTTACCTGTTTTTGATTCTGAGAAGGCCCGGACAAATTATATAGAGCATATGAGTACAGAAGGCGGAATAACTGAAGCAATAGTTAATGGCCTTAACTCTGGAGACACATTTTTGGACTCATTAAGAAAAGGTATTGCAAGGAGCAAAGAAATTTCTACTTTTGCCAGGTTCACATTAACTGGGGACGATAAGAGTAATGATTAAGAGTGTCCAAAATTTTTAGTCTTGCTTTATCAGATTTGAGGAGTTGGACATTACATATCGGGATATCCAAAAGAAATAAGATTAAGGTACGTATCCAAAAGAAATAAGATCAAGGTACGTATCCAAAGGAAATAAGATTAAGGTACGTTAATTTCTCTAAGACAGATTCTTACTGCGTTTCTTTGATTGCGATTTTTATGATGAATTCGGTTCCGCAATTCCTTTTCAATTCCAGTTCACCCTCTAACTGGTCTACCAGAATGCTTACCAGCTGTAGCCCGAGAGTCTCGGTTTGTTCCAGATTAATACTTTCAGGCAGACCTACCCCGTTATCCGAGATTGTCATAACAAAATCGGTGTTCTTATTCTCCTCTTTTGTATTTTCAACTCCGTTATTGTCTACTATATTGCTTCTGTATCCTCCGTTTTCTTCCCTGTAAAGTTTTATTTTGACTACCCCTTCATCCCTGTCTGGAAATGCGTGCTTGAGAGAATTTGAAACGAGTTCGTTAACAATTATTCCTAACGGGACAGCCGTATCCATGTCAAAGAAAGTTTTTTCTTTTATTTCCAGAAGCAAATGGAATTCTGAATCTCCGGTATCGTAACACCTGAAGATATGCTCTAAGAGTTTTTGCATATATGCCGCAAAATTAAGGGTACCGGTCTCACCGGATTCGTATAGCTCTTCATGGATTAAAGCCATGGAAATAACCCGGTTCTGGCTTTCTCTGAATGCCTGCTTGACCCTTTCATCATCAAAATATTCAGCCTGGAGGTCCAGTAATGAAGAAATTACCTGCAGGTTATTCTTTATCCTGTGGTGGATTTCCTTTTTGCGGATTTTTTCCATTTTATTAAGGGACTCTTCCGCCATTTTTCTATCGGTTATGTCATACAACAGGCCCTGGTAAAGTTCTTTATTACCCGGTTCGGAAATATTCTGGGCAATTCCATGAATCCACCTAACTTCTCCGTCTTTTTTCCTGATCCTGTATTCATGCTTGACAGTCATATTGGGGGTATTTTTCATTTTTTGTGCTTTTTCCTGCAGTTCTGAACGGTCTTCAGGTTCCACGATTTCATGCCAGCGAATTTTTCCCGAAAGAAAATCTTCCTTCGTATATCCTGTGAGTTCCTCGATAGCCCCATGCAGAAATATCGGGACGAAATTTCCATCAAGCAGAACACCGATTCCCCTGAAGTTCTGAAGATATGAATGGGTGCGCTCCTCACTTTTTTTTAGTTTTTCCACCGCAAGTTTTTTTTCAGTAACGTCTTTGAGCACTCCAAGAACCCTGTAAGGCAGACCTGTTTCATCCGTAAGGCAAACTTCGCTATCTTCAGCATGGAAATAGGTTCCGTCTTTTTTCCTGAACCTGAATTCTCCCTCGTAGTTTCCTCCTTTTTTCCGGATCTTACACTTTTCCTCCAGTACAAATTCCCGGTCTCCGGGATGAATATAACCGGTCCAGGCTTCAAAGCTGAATTCCTGAAATTCTCGGGGAGAATACCCCGTAACTTCTTCTATATTGCCAGCCCAATTGATTTTATCGGTTTTCAAATCATGATCATATATGAGCTGGCCGGTATGCCCTGTGACGATCCTGTATCTTTCTTCACTTCTCTGAAGTTCTTCTTCTGCTCTTTTTCTTTTGGTTATGTCTCTTGCAATAATTGAAATAGCAGTCAGCTTTTTAAAGTCATTAAGAACCGGAGAAAGAGTTATTGAGACATTTATTATTATTCCGTCCTTCCTTAACCGTGAAGTTTCATAATGGCGGATTCTTTCTCCACGCTTAATCCTTTCAACCAATTCTTTTGTCTCTTCGACTAATAAGGGCGGTGCCAGGACGGATATATGTTTTCCCAGAATTTCCTCCGACGAATAACCGTAAATTCGCTCCGCACCTCTGTTCCAGCTAGTAATAACGCCATCAAGAGACTCAGTCATAATAGCATCGTCTGACGATTCCACTATATTTGCCAGGCCCTGAATTTTATCTTCCGCCTTTTTACGTTCAATAGAATATCGGATAGAACGGTTTAATAATCTGCCATCTACCTGTCCCTTGACCAGATAATCCTGAGCACCGCTTTTTACAGCATCGATTCCGATTCTCTCGTCATTCATGCCTGTTAAGATTATTATGGGGACTCGTGAATTTATTCCGTAAATCTCAAGAAAAGTGTCGACACCATCACTATCCGGCAACCTCAGGTCTGACAGTATAACATCAAAAGGATGCTCTTTAAGAAGGTTCAACCCCTCATTAAGGGTTTCAACGTTTTTGAGTTTATACGGGAAATCGGCGAATTCTTCGAGCATCTCTTCAATTAGATTCGCATCCCCGGGATTATCTTCAAAAAGTAATATTTCAACCTTTTTATCCATACCAAACCGTCCTATCCGGGTTACGTTGATCTTATTTTGGGGGTAACTTCACAACTTCAAGCCAGAAGTCTTCTATGGATTTAATTACCTTTATGAATTGATCAAAGTCGACAGGTTTGGCGATATAGGCATTAGCATGAAGGTTATAAGACCTGAGTATGTCTCCTTCAGCTTTGGAAGTTGTTAAAACCACTACCGGTATATGTTTAAGATTGTCGTCTTCCTTTATTTCTTCAAGAACCTCACGTCCGTCTTTTTTCGGTAAATTCAAATCCAGGAGAATTATATCCGGGTGCGGGGAATCTAAAAACTGTCCTTCACCACGTAAAAAGAGTATTGCCTCTTCTCCGTCCCCTACAACATGAAGATTATTCCGAATTTTTGCATCTTCAAAAACTTCTTCAATTAGTCCGACATCTCCTTCACTATCTTCTACCAAAAGAATTTCGATCGGTTTAGCGATTATCTGTTTTCTCATCTAAAAGACCTTCTGACTGGTAACAGTAAAATACAAATTTTGAACCTTCTTAACCTTTTAGAAATGGCTGGTTAAAGCTTAAATCAGCCTTCAAAATCAAATTTTGACCATGAAACATAGTTTCATGCCGTTTTTTGAAAGTTTATAGGTAAAGTGAAATAAAAGGTTGACCCCTTCTCCAATTCGGATTCTACCCAAATACACCCTCCGTGCCTTTCTATGATTTTTTTACAAATTGAAAGCCCAATTCCTGTTCCCGGATATTCTTCCTTTTTATGCAACCTCTTAAAAACTTCAAAGACTCTCTCCGAATATTTGGGATCAATTCCGATTCCGTTGTCCTGCACTGAAAATAGCCATTGACCCTCCTCTTTTTCTACAGAAATTTGAATTTTCGGCGCCTCTTTACTGCGGAATTTTATTGCGTTGCTGATCAGATTCTGAAATACCTGAGCCAGCTGGGTACCATCTGCCATTATTTCAGGTAAAGGATCATAAGATATGGTAGCTTCATTTTCTTTTATAGCGATTTCTAAATTAGCCAAAACCTGATTCAAAATGAATTCACAATCATTAGGTTCGAATTCTCTGGCTTTGGTGGTTACTCGAGAAAATTCCAGAAGATCATTTATCAGGCTTTGCATACGAGAACCCCCGTCCACAGCGAAGTATATGTACTTATCAGCCTTATCATCAAGTCTGCCCTGATATTTCCTTTGTAAAAGCTGCAAATAACTTACTATCATTCTCAGGGGTTCCTGTAAATCGTGAGAGGATACGTAAGCAAATTGTTCCAATTCCGCATTTGAGCGGGCAAGTTCTGCTAACTTCAGTTCTAACATTTCTTCTGCCTTTTTCCGCTCAGTGATGTCACGGGCCGCAGCAAAAACTCCAATGACATCCCCGGATTCGTCCTTATAAATTGAAGCGTTATATAAAACCTGTGTCACATTCCCATTCCTGTTCTGGATTTCAAGTGCATAATCCAGCACTGCTCCTTCCCTGAACACCTGTTGATATCCTTTTTTTGCTTTTTCCGGCTCGGTGAAATAGTTCGTAAAGTCGGTACCGATAAGTTCTTCCCGTGAATAACCGGTAACCATTTCCGTAGCTTCGTTTACGTCGGTTATTTTTCCATCAGGGCCGATAGTAACCAGAGGGTCCAAACTGGCTTCAAGCAGGCTACGATTATAAATATTTGACAGTCTCAGAGCTTCTTCTGCTTTTTTGCGTTCGGTTATATCTCTGGCAATAGCTGAAAGGGCCACAAGCTTTCCAGAGGCGTCAAAAACCGGAGAAAGAGTTATTGACATATTTACTACTGTACCATTCTTTTTTAACCTTAAAGTTTCGTAGTGACGAATTCCTTCTCCCTGTTTGATCCTTTCAATTAACTGTTTTACTTCTCCTTTAAGATCATCCGGTTCAAGTTTTGATATGTTTTCTCCCAGAATTTCTTCAACTGAATTACCGTAAACACATTCTGCTCCCTTATTCCAGCTGGTAATTTTACCGTCAAGAGACATAGTTATAATGGCATCGTCTGACGATTCAACAGCATTTGCAAGTGTCCTGATTTTTTCTTCTGCTTTTTTCCGCTCCGTAATATCACGTGCAGCTGCAAAAACTCCAATAACCTCGCCAGACTCATCCCGATAAACCGAAGCATTATACAGAACAGGAGTCGTGTGTCCGTCTTCGTGTCGAATTTCCAGCGGATAGTCTCTCACCATCCCTTTCCGGAACACCTGTTGATAACCTTCTTCTGCCTTCCCAGGCTCGGTGAAATAATCCGAAAAATGAGTGCCTATTAACTTATCCCGTGAATAACCGGTGACCAGTTCTGTAGCTTTATTTACGTCAGTAATCTTACCATCAGGGCCGATAGTAACCAGAGGGTCCAGGCTGGCTTCGATCAGGCTGCGGTTATATTTACCTGCAAGTTCCAATGCTTTTTCAGCCCGTTTGCGCTCGGTAACGTCCTGAACTGTTCCCTTCATCTGAACAGGGACATTTTTTCTGTTAAAAACAACCTCCCCCTGTTCGTGTACTATGCACTCCCTTCCATCAGCCCGGATAATCCGATGATCGATACTGTAAGTTTTTCCGTTGAAAGCTTCTTTTACCGTATAATCCACACGGTCCCTGTCTTCCGGGTGCACGTAACTCAAAAATGCATCGTAAGTCGCACCGAATTCCTGAGGACTGCAGCCGAAAATCCGGTAAATTTCATCAGACCAGTATAGTTTATTGCTCACAATATTCCAGTTCCAGTTTCCAAGGTGAGACATTTTTTGAGCTTCAGCAAGCCCTTTTTCACTTTCTCTTAATAATTTGTAAGCTTTCCTGAGCTTAAGGGTTCTTTTTTCAACCAGCTTTTTCAGGTCGTCACGTGCTTCTTTCAATCTGATTTCTGCTTCTTTTATGTCGGTGATGTCACGGGAAATGGCGAGAACGGAAGCAACTTCCCCGTCAACAAACTCGGGCACTATTTGCGTATTGAAATAGTATTTTTTTCCTTGAGGTGACGTATATTCGAATTCCATTGTTTCGGGCTTTCCTGTGGCAAAGACCTTTTCATGGTGTTCTTCCCAAAACTTTATCTGCTCAGGATCTCTTCCGAGTTCACTGTGAGTTTTTCCAATTACTTTTTCCTGGGGGTGACCATAAATTTCCACAGACACCGGATTAACATACAGGTGGCGGTTCTGTCTGTCAAAACGAGCGATCAGGTCAGGAGAATTCTCAGCCAGGGTCCGAAAACGTTTTTCGCTCTTGCGAAGTAATTCATAGGCTTCATTGAGTTCCTCGGATTGGGCCTGCAACTCCTCCGATTGGACCTGGAGATTTTCATATGTCTCACGCAAAGCCCCTTCAGCCCGCTTGCGCTCGATGGCCACCGATACCTGGTCGGCTACGGTTTTCATGAGGGCAAGCTCGTCTCCCGTAAAGTTCTTCCTGCTTCTTGTGCCAAAGGAGAGCGTACCTATCGTTTTCTCTCCTATATGGAGCGGTTGACAGGAATAAGCCTGAATCCTCATCGACCGCACAAGGTCTGCTCTTCTGTCCCCATTATGCTGCACATCCTCGGAAACTATGCGGTAGCCATCACGGGCCACACAACCACAGATAGCTACCCCCTTATCCAGCCATTCGATCTCTTTAGCTGCCTCCGCGCTTATCCCGCCGCAGGCGTTGAGATGAAGCCTTCCCCGTACCTCATCAAAAACGTAGTTAAAGAACACGTCACAGTTCAGGTGTTGCATCACCTTCTCGGCGATGGTCTGGATCGTGGCCTCGGGTTCTTTGCTCGAAAGGAGGAGGGCATTCGCTTCGCTCAGGAGCTCGAAGCGCCTTTCGCTCTCGATTAACGCTTCATTCGCTTCCATAAGTTCTTCAGCCTGAGCTTGTGACTCCTCATTTTGCATCCGGAGCTCTTCGGACTGAGCCTGTAACACCTTCGATTGCACCTGGATGTTCTCATAGGCTTCAAGCAGTGCTTCCTCAGCCTGCTTGCGCTCCGTAATGTCACGGGCGACATGAACACTCCCGATAAGGTTCCTTTTTGAATCATAAAGCGGCGAGACGCTTACTAAAAAACAACCTCCAAGGCAATCCTCACAGACCTCTGTTGTGTGTTCTAGCCCGTCCTGAAGCAACTGTTTGTGAGGACAAAAAGAGGGTGGGCTGTCCGTTCCATGTACCGCGTGATAGCAGGCCAGTCCTGCACACTCTTCCGGGGTCACCCCCAATTTTGCCGCCATGGCCCTGTTTGCACGGACGACCCTGTATTCGGTATCGATTATGGCTATCAGGTCCGGAACGGCATCAAAGGTATATTTCCAATCTTTCGCGGCTTGAAGAGCGGTTTCTTCTGCCCTCTTGCGTTTGGAGCTTTCAATCTGTTCCCATTTTCCTTCCCTTTTAATCAGGGCAAACTGGTGGTTGATGACCACGTCTACTATTTCAGTTGAATTACACTTCTCAAGGCAATAAGTACACAGTGCTATCATCCGGTAGTTACCGATGACCCTGTCTATTTCTTCTTCATAATCAACAAAATCATTCCAGTCCTTTTTTTCCAGCCAGAAAGTGTTCCCTGTCAATCTCAAACCGTCATAGCCGTTGGCCAGGGCTTTATTGAGTTTTTCGATCCACCCGTTCAATATTCTTTCCGAATCGAAAACACCCTCTTCTACATACCAGTGTGTGTAAGGAATAATTTCGATCTGCCCTTTCTCAAGGTAAGTATCAAGGTAGGGAACAGCTCTTCTAAGGGCTTCTTTTGCCTCTTCCACATCCAGAGGTCGGGATGTGACCCACATGCAAAATTCGTTATTTTCCAGCCCTGCCTTAAAGTAGGGAACCAGTACGTCCATTAAATCTTCTTTTGTCCGGTAGAACTGGCAGAAGTGTGTTCCCCAGGGAATATCCCCTATAATACCAATCCCGGACGTCCTTAGTTTTTCTTCCATTGAACACCTCTCCGTTCATTAAAAACAACTTTGAACTTCTTGTTTAGCAGGCTGTGAACAGTTTATCATCTGGGTCAGGAAAATTTTAAAATTCCCTCCCATATCAATGAAGGCATGTCCAACGACCTATTTTTCAGGAAAACAGCGATCTTCCTGGCAAAAAGATCCATTAACTCCTGGGTATGTCCCGAGTCGATTTGCACATTACACGTTATCAGTGTCTACTTTATGACATTTTTTTGATCAAGAATAGGCTGGATATCAACTACTCACTCTCCTTTTTCAACTTCAGGAACCCGAAAGTAAAATATTTGCAGGTTTTCAGGAGTATATCACGGTTCTTTACAGCCGTGATTTTACATAAATTCCGCTTCAACAGAAGTTAATCTAAAGATTGCCTAGAAAATAGAAATTCTGTTCACTATTTAAGCATTTTGAAAAGAAGCCATGTTTCAGTTATGTCTTTTAAAAGAATTGCTGGTTTATTAACTGTCTATATTATTTGTTAACAGTTATTATTTTTTACCCAACATAATTAAAAGTGATGTGTAGCAAACATTCCTGGTTCTCAAAAAAGGAAATTAAGCCCTTATTTACTGCACCCTAAGGTTCGGGAATATTAAAAATTCCCTAAATTATTCCCTGCGGGCTCTATTTTGATTATGTCCCGCACCCTCAGCCGTTCATGTATCATTCCTGTTCGGAAGTGAGTTCTGCAGTTATTTTTCCTTTCCTGATTCATGTGTAAAAAAATTTTCGATGTACGAAGAATTCAAAAATAATTAACCCCTTGAAGAGTCCTCGTTCTTCTTCTCGGTAGTTGCGAACTTCATGATAAATTCAGTTCCCGAACCCTTTTTCAATTCAAGTTCGCCATCCAGCTGGTCTACAAGGGCGGTTATCAACTGGATGCCAAGAGTATCGGAGTTTTCCAGGTTAAAGCCTTCGGGCATGCCCACCCCGTTGTCCGAAACTGCTAATACAAAATTGGTATGCTCATAACCCTCTTCTTTGCTTCCTGGCCTGCTTTTTCCAAATTCTCCGTTCCTTTTCCTGCTCAGTTTTATTTGAATAACTCCTTTGTCTTTGCCCCGGAATGCGTACTTGAGGGAGTTTGAAACAAGTTCGTTCACAATTAATCCCAGCGGGACGGCAGTATCCATATCAAAGAAAATGTTTTCTTCCATGTCCATATTTAAACTGATATCGACATTTCCAAGGGTGTAGGTCTGGAAAAGGTTTTCGACAAGCCTCTGGAGGTACGGCGAAAAATTCAATGTATCGTTTCCCCTGCCTTCGTGCAGCTCCTCATGGATCAGGGCAATGGATATTACTCTGTCCTGGCTTTCCCTGAAAGCTTTCAGGACTTCCGAATCCTCGACATATTCTCTGCCTCCGAACTTTTCAGCCTGGAGGTCAAGCAGGGAAGAAATTACCTGCAGGTTGTTCTTGATCCTGTGGTGAATCTCCTTTTTGCGGGCGATTTCGATGTTTGCAAGGGCTTTCTCTGTCTGTTTCCTTTCCGTAATATCTTTAATTACCCCGAGAATTCTGTTTACATTACCTTTTTTGTCTCTCAGGCAGACCCGGTTATCCTCAAGATAAATATATTCTTCATTCTTTTTTCTAAAACGGTATTCTGTCCTGTAAGCACCTCTGTCAGATCCCGAGTATTTTTTCTGACTTTCCTGAAATTTATTCAGGTCCTCCGGATGAACACGGGAAGTCCAGAAATTCAGGTTAACGCCTCTCAATTCATCAGGAGTAAAGCCTGTAAGCTCTTCGGTATTACCTGCCAGGCCAGCAATGTCTGCCTCAATATCATAATCGTATACAAGCTGTCCTGTCTGTTCGGTTATTATGCGGTATCTCTCTTCACTTAACTCAAGAGCTTTTTCAGTCTTTTTGCGCTCCGTAATGTCCTGAACTATCCCCTTTAATCGAACAGGGATATTCTGCTTATTCAAAATAACTTCGGATTGCTTATGGATCGTGCGTTCTTCCCCGTTAGCCAGGATAATCCTGTGGTCAATGCTGAAAGTTTTTCCATTTATAGCCTTCTTAATGGCATCAACCACATAGTCTCGGTCGTCGGGATGTACATAACTTAAATATTCATTGTAAGATGGTGCTAATTCTTGAGGAGTCCGTTCAAAAATCCGATAAATTTCATCAGACCAGTGTGCTTCATCAGTTACAATATCCCATTCCCACTTCCCGATATGAGCCATTCTTTGAGCTTCAGCAAGCCCTTTTTCGCTTTCTTTCAACGATTTATAAGCCTCTTCGAGTTCTGCTGTGCGTTCTTTAACCAGGTTTTCCAGATTGTCGAGTGTGTCTTTCAGCCTGGCTTCTGCTTCTTTTCTTTCGGTAATATCGGTAAGCATGCTCATAGAGCCGGTAAACTTACCTTCCTTATCAAAAAGAGCTTTAGAATTTACAAGGGCCCATAAAGGCAAGCCATTTTTACGCAGCAGTTTGAATTCGTGGATCTCATTGATACCCTGCCGCCTCTTTTTCATATTCTCCTCGAAAATAGTCTTACCCTCTTCATCGGTAAAATCCCGTACGGATTTGCCAATCATTGCTTCCCGGCTGTATCCTAACATCTCTGTCATTTTTTTATTAACGTAAGTAGTCCTGGCTTCGGAGTCAAGTATCCATTCAAGTATCCATATTCCTTCATTGGCTGTCTCCATGAGGTTGCGGTACTTTTCTTCGCTCTCGCGAAGCGCCTCCTCTACTTTCTTGCGCTCAGTTATGTTAATAAATGCGCCGACGCTGCCTCGCCCACGTCCGTCTGCATCGTGAAGCGGGCTGGCTGACCCGAGAAGTCCCTTCCATTCCCCACTGGGCAACAGTACATCAATTTCCACATTGCGCACATCGATGTCCTTCAGGGCGGCCTGTTGCATGGGCAATTCATCTGCGGTCAACTCGAGACCTTTTCGGAAGAAGCGCCGTGCAGGTGTAATGTTCGCAGAGACGTTTTCTCCGACTTCGGCTTCGTAGAGCTCGTTTGCCATCCGATTGCCAGTGATATTGCGACTCAGCGGGTCGTGCCCGATCCAGATGGCAACAGGCACAGTATCCATTACTGCTGCCAGCTCTTCGGCTCGCTGGCGGGTTTGTTCTTCCAGTTGCTTACGCTCGGTAATGTCCTGGACGATACCTGCCATCCGGCGCACACTTCCGGCAGCATCCACACGGTGCCGTCCGGCTGCCCAAATCCAACGAACCGCACCATCCACACGCAGGATGCGGCATTCGAAACTCCAGTCACTATGCGTGGCCGTGGCCTTGCGGAACTTCTCATCCACCATCTCGCGGTCCTCCGGCAGCACGTGATCAAGGAACATTTCATAGGTCCACTGCGGAAGCAGTTGTTCGTAACCGAAGATACGATCGTGCTCAAGTGACCTGTGGGCGGTATGATCTACCAGGTCGAGATCCCAGGCACCGGTGTGGCTGATTTCGAGCGCGAAGCGCAACAGTTCCTCACCCTCTCTCAATGCCTTTTCAGCCCGTTTACGTTTGGTAATGTCGCGGGCAACATGCACACATCCGGTGAGCTTTCCTCCCGAATCATGTAGTGGTGAGACGCTTACTATGAAATCGCCATCCAGAGAATCTTCCCTAACTTCTTCGGTGTGCTCAAACCCGTCTATAAGCGATTGTCCGTACGGGCAAAAAGAGGGAGGCTCGTCCGTCCCGTGAATGGCACGATAACAGGTCAAACCCACACATTCTTCCGGTGTTATGCCTAATCTCGCCGCCATTGCCCTGTTCGCACGAACAATCCTGTATTCAGTGTCGAGTATGGCTATAAGATCCGGCACGGCATCAAAGGTATATTCCCAATTTTTTGTGGCTTGAAGCGCTATTTCTTCTGCCTTCTTGCGTTTGGAGCTTTCGATCTGCTCCCATTTTCCTTCCCTTTTAATCAGAGCAAACTGGTGGTTTATGACTACATCAATAATCTCGGTTGAGTTGCATTTATCGAGAGAATAAGTACACAGAGCTATTACTCTGTGGTCACCGATAATTCCGTCCACTTCTTCTTCATAATCAATGAAGTCATTCCAGTCCTTTTTTTCCAGCCAGGAGGTATTCCCTGTCAATCTCAGACCTTCATAGCTATTGGCCAGGGCCTGATTGAGTTTTTCGACCCATCCGTTCAATACTCTTTCGGAGTCGAAAACACCCTCATTTATCTCATCTATATAACAGTGAGTGTCGGGAACAATCTCGATCTGTCCTCTCTTCAGATAAGCATCAAGATCAGGGACAGCCTTTCTTAGGGCTTCTTTTGCCTCTTCTGTTTTCAGAGGCTCTGAAGTGACCCACATACAAAGTTCGTTGTTTTCCAGCCCGGCCTTGAAATAAGGGACAAGTATCTCTATCAAGTCTTCTTTTGTCCGGTAGAACTGGCAGAAGTGCGTTCCCCAGGGCACATTCCCAATAACATCAATCCCAGACTTTCTTAGATGTCCTTTCAATTACCTATCTTCTCCGGGCTTATTCCAGTACTATCCTTATTTTCAAGGGTAAGTTCTGCAAATTTATGGCTGGACTTCAAGTGCGTATCTGGCTCTTTTGTTCATGGACTTACGTAGATTTCCTTTCAGTAAAAGTAGTTTTGGATATTTTCAGAAAATACGGAAATTTTATCCGCTAGTCGAATATTTTTATCAAGAATAGGATTACAAATATTCTCCTGGCAAGTATTTTCTTAATAGAGGGCCACCGGCTTGTAAAATGTTACTAAAAGTATTAGTAATTAGCTATTTTTTTATTTTAATTTATAATTCAAGCGCAGTAAATATTAGACCTTTTTCAAAGATGGAAAAGATCTGATATTTACCGCACTGAAAGCTCCGGGGAGTTTAAATATTGCTGAAAATATCTCCTGTGAGCTCTTTTCTAAATTACGTCCCTCACTCCCGGCCACTTATGTAACATTCCTTTTCGGAAGTAAGTTCTGCAGTTATTTTTTTTCCTTCCCGGATTCGCCATATAAACAAATTTTCTATATATGTAAATTCGAAAGAAAGCCTCTCCTTAAGGAGCCTTTTACTTTCTCTCTGTTATTGGAAATCTTATGATAAAGTTGATTCGTATTCTTTAGATGGGGCTTTTTATTCATTCAATAACTATGAAGATATCTGGAACTATTTGAAGGTCAATCCTGCAATATCAAATCCAAATTCGTTTGCAAATTAAGTGTGAGGTAAATATCTGTCAAATTAGAATGGAGGAAATGATGATCTAATTTGATTATCCCATAGGAACGGGAGTTCCTATTTGCAAATATTTATATGTTTGTATATTTATTGAAATAACTGACATCCCACGAAACGGAACAAAAACAGGGGCTGGTGTAAATGTGGAATTGATAAGATTTGATAACGTAAGTTTTTTCTTTGATGGAAATACCACTATTGAAAAGTTTAATCTGAATGTCATGCAGGGAGATAAGATCCCGCTCAAAAGCATATCAGGTGGAATGATATGAACGCAATTGATGAAACAATGAGCATATACCAGATCTTAAGTGAATATCCTTTTTTACTAAAAATATTCAAACAGTATGGAATGGGGAAATTTGAAAACAGGGAAGTTCTTGAAAAACTTGGTCCTTTACTAAAATTGAAAACAGCCCTCTCAATGGTATCGGTGAATGAAGACTCTTTTATTGAGCTCCTGAATCAGGCTGTTTCGGACAGTGAAACAAAAGGAGATTTTACCCTTGCAGATTCCCCGGAACGACAAAAAGAGCTGACCCTTCTTGCCCTGTTACCCTGCGGCATGAAGATGCCCTTTTCCCGTGCATTTGATGACTTTTCAACTGAATACAGCAGACAAATTAATAATGTGCTCCATTCTCTTGTAGAAGGAAATGTCAATCATGAGCTCTCCTATTATGCCTATATCGATCTGGTTACATCGATTGACGAACTCCCGGACATAATTGTCAGTTCCGATATTAACAGCTTCTACCACAAACCCTTCCAGGAGAATTTTCTTAATAAGGAGTATTTTGTAAATCTTAATTCATCCCCCATGAACATCGATTTTGAATCAATCGGTTTTGCCGATCCCCGTGGTCAGTTTACCATGATCTCAGCAAACCTTCTTGTCCTGGTTACAATAGATGAACTCATGGATAATACCAGACCGGAATCCTGGGAAGATCTCTTAAAAGCCGAGTACCGGAACAGGGTTATTATGCGGGGACAGGATGGCTTTTTCTGTAATGGAGTACTTCTCCCGTTTTACCGGATGTACGGGATGGAAGGAATTAAAAAGCTTGCTTCGTCAGTATATACGGGACTCCATCCATCCGAGATGGTCAAAATGATAGACAGCAAAAAAGATGACGTGCCACCCATGTATATCATGCCTTACTTCTTTGCTAAGAAAATTAGAGACAGGTCCCGGATAACAATCACTATACCTTCGGAAGGGGCTATCGTAAGTCCTGTGCAGATGCTGGTTAAAAAAAGTGGAGCCGAACGGGTTAAGGAGATCACGGATTTCCTATGTGGAAAAGAGTTTGGGGAAATCTCTGCCAGAGCCTTTTTCCCGACAACGAACCCTGAAGTTGATAATAAGCTTGGAGGTATCACACTCTATTGGCTGGGCTGGGACTTCCTGATGAATACCGACATAGGACCACTTAAAGAAGAGATTGAAGAGGTTTTTAGTCAGCAGTTCAAGGAGACCGGAGGTGTCATGTGAGGCTTGTTACGGTAGCAGGTCCTCCCTCATCAGGAAAAACCAGCATCATTATCAAGACCATCGAAGAGCTCAGACAGAAGGGTTTTTCAATCGGTGTGGTAAAATTTGACTGCCTCTCGGCTCAGGATGAGGCCCTCTATTCCGCTTACAATATTCCGGTCAAAACCGGGCTCTCCGGAGGGCTCTGTCCTGACCATTTTTTCGTAAGCAATATTGAAGAAGCCCTCAGGTGGGCCAAAGAAAAGAAGTTTGATTTTCTGATTACCGAAAGTGCCGGGCTCTGCAACCGCTGTTCTCCCCATATCAGGGATGTTCTGGCAATTTGTGTTATTGATAACCTGAGTGGGGTCAACACACCTAAAAAAATCGGTCCCATGTTAAAACTTGCAGATATCGTTGTTATTACTAAAGGAGATATTGTCTCCCAGGCAGAGCGTGAGGTCTTTGCATACAGGGTCAAACAGGTTAACCCGAGGGGAATGATAATTCAGATTAATGGGGTTACAGGCCAGGGTAGTTTCTATCTTGCAAAGCTTATGGAAAAAACTTCTACAATTGAAACCCTTCAGGGAGCCACACTCCGATTCACCATGCCCGGAGCCCTATGTTCATACTGTCTCGGAGAGAGAAAAATCGGGGATGACAGGCAGATTGGTGTTTCAAAGCTGGTAAATTTCAGAGGAGAAGAATAAATTGCGGACAGATTTGCTTCACATGACGATAAATGAACTCAGGAAGATGATGCCCTGGATAGAGGATTACTTTTCGGCATTTGCAATTGATCCTGTGCAGTTTGGGAACAAAAAACTGGAAGAGCTGGGTTCGATACCTGGCGAAGATTATTTTATCGAGATGGGAAGCAGCTCTCTTGCCTTTATTGAAGGCTTCTTTCTGTTTATTGAGCAGGCCAGGGCTCTTCAACAGGGAAACGGGTCCGCAGTCGAATCCCTGACCGTGCTCCCGGGACGTAATAAGAGAGGTGAAAAAGAAGCCTTTGCGGTAGAACTAAAAAAGGGTGGGGTGACAGCAATAGTCGGCCCTACAGGGTCAGGCAAGTCACGGCTTCTGGCCGATATCGAATCTCTGGCTCAGGAGGATACCCCCACCGGCCGCAAAATCCTTGTTAATGGCCGGGCTCCGGATGACGAGGAGCGTTTCTCAACCGAGGGGCGTTTTATCGCGCAACTTTCACAGAACATGAACTTTGTTATGGATCTCAGTGTCGAGGAGTTTCTGACCATGCATGCCGAGAGCCGTATGGTCGATGAGGTCTCCCGTATCGTTCAGAAAATATATGATACCGCAAACATTCTGGCAGGAGAACCCTTCAGCAGGGCAACTCCCGTTACGGAGCTCTCGGGGGGGCAATCCCGCGCCCTGATGGTCGCAGATACCGCACTTCTCAGTCCGGCATCTGTCGTCCTGATCGATGAGATTGAGAATGCCGGAGTCGACAAGGTCAGGTCTCTGGAGCTTCTGGTAAGTAATAACAAGATCGTTTTAATCAGTACTCATGACCCTCTTCTGGCTCTGTCGGCAGATCAGAGACTGGTCATTCAAAATGGCGGGATTTCAAAACTTCTAAAAACCACAGCGGATGAGAAAAAGTACCTGGAGAGCCTCGAAAAAATAGACCGCAAACTTACTTCTCTCCGAAATCAGTTGAGAATGGGGGAAGAAATCGACCTTAGAGACCTTCTGGTGTAGCTTGATTTCATCGGGATAACGAATAGTACAAAATTTCCATATTCCTGCTGTCCGATCGCATATAAGGGAATTATCACTAATTAATATTTTTCTTGTGTAATATATATTTAGTCTGAACTTTCAGAGAACTGAGATTTTTGCCTGAATTTTCAATAAAAACAAAAATAAGAGCAATTCCCACCATTCCAAACAAAGATATATGTTTTTCTATCGGATCGGTACTTTCTATTCGATACTTTTATGGGAAACTTCATTTTTTGGTATTTTTGGCAAGCATGAAAGCCAGGGTTTGGATCTTCTTTTTGGCAAATCATAAATATTTGATGACTGTCAAATTCCTCATTCGGAACCTGGTTATCCGGGACTACTGTAAGCAGGGAAAAAAGAGTAATCAAAAATTGGCGAAACAAAGATAAAAATTTACCCTTCAATAATGCGGGGGCTGCCCAGCCAGGTCAAAGGTGACGAAGATCCGGTATCGAGGGATTTCGTGAGTTCGAATTCCACTCCTCGCACTAAGTTTATGGGATATAGGTAAGTCAAAAAAACGCAACGCGTGTAGGAAGATCATGCACAACCCCTTATTTTCAAAAAATTGCCTTAGCTAAAGAGTTTATATCCATAATAATTCTAAATAAAAAAGTCCATTTTTGTACGTTAGTGCAAAGATAATGCATAATCTGCGATTTTTAGAAAGTCACACTAGATTAAGTTAATTTCTATATTTTATTGCCTGTTTAATAAAAGCGGTTTTTTATTTCTGAGAGCATTTATGTAAACATCTGCCTTCTCAAAGGATAGTTTTCCCATGAATTCTGCAAGTTCTCCATAATCTCCATCAACATAGTTACCCCATAATAAAGGAGCTTCCAGTTCAGCTACCACACTGGCAATAGATTCATAATTTTCTTTGCAATAATCATACCAGTCTGAGAACATAACGAACTTAGCCCATCTTGCTACATCTAATTCTGAAACTTCATTTCGCTTGTATTTTTCTAAAACACTTATTACGTGTTCTTTGCAGATAATCACCGAATCGGAATAATCAGGTGAAGCAAATGAATGAACATCAATAACCCTGGATAGCTCTTCAATTGAAATTGATAAATCTCTATATTGTTCAAGCATTTCTATTTCCATTAATTTTCACTCTTCCGAAAGTTCATACTTTTCGATCTCATCAGGTAAGAACACTACAAATCTCGGATTAAAAACATCTTCAGAAAACTCAACTTCATAAGCTTCATTTGGTTTTGTAAAAGCAACAATTATAGTACCAACGTCTCCTCTCCTTTTCTAATGCCTTCTTCAGGTATGTCTTTCTTTGTTCTCACAACTTCCAGTTCTGAAAATTTCACTTTTCCACCCTTATTTCATCTTATGCCAATGTTGCAAAACTGCTTTTTGTAATCCCAATTATCGGGCTTTTGATTCGTAGAAAAACACTCCATTCCTTTCTTTAATCCTGACTTAGAAAGTGCTTTGAAATTAATATTAAAAAAAGACTTAACCATTTTCTAAGCAAAATATTCCGTAGATTCTAGTAATTGCTTAACAATAGCTACACATTCTCCCATATACTTATGTAATTGTCCATAATCGCTGGTTCTTTTTTCATAAAGGAATTCATCCCAATTACAGTTCTTGACAATAACTATTCTGAATGAGCCAGAAGTTGAAAAAGCAGGATACCAGCCAACATCAATAGTATAATGAATATCTTCAAGATCGTAATTAACTTGAAATAAATCCTCATCCAAAAATTGTTCTTCGAGACATTTTCCTGGAACAAATTTTACCGGGTTATAGATATAACTTTTTGATTTGAAATCTACGTCGTCAAACATTAGACCACCAATGCAATACAAAGAACAACAATCACTCACAATTTTGATACTTGTTGTAATCGACCTTTAGAGCTATTCCCACTGCTTCAGGCATATTATCTTCAGCTATGGATTTCTTCATTGCATCTATTTCTTCTTCCCAGTCAGGACCACTTACAGGTTCTAAATAATATATAAATTCAAGTACATTTTCTTTTTGAGGTTGAAGTTCTATTAAACGTTGGTAAACCAGAAACATTAGACTTATTGGCATATCATATCTTTTTTTATCATCTTCAATAATAGTGATTAGCAATTTTGGGTCATCATTTTCTTTCAACTTAACCTTAAAAACTTCACTAATATGTAAATAACATGGCTCCATTCTTTTAACGTCATTTCGGTCTATAAACAATGTATTTACATTGTAAAATCTAAGGAGTCCATCTCTCGCTTGTAAGATATTCATTTTATCAAAAGGCATTAATTTGATAATGTTACAAAGCTGCTTTATGTTATCCCAATTATCAGGTTTTTTGTCAGGTGAAGACCATTTCCATCCATCTTTGATCCATTTGTCACGATATTCTTCGAAATAATAGCCTTCTTCATCAAATCCATATTCAAACCCACAACATGAACATATTTCATAAGATGGAACCTCATCTATATCATAAGGTGGCTCATCCAAGCCATCATAACCACAAACAGGACAGATATTGTAAAGAGTTGTAAAATGTGATTTATGTTTTATATTCATTTTTCAATCTCCATGATGCCGTTTTTACTATTTTATAGTAAAATTTACAATTTCTTCTGATACTGTTTTTCCATTTTACTTTGAAATTTACATTTTTTACATTTTACAGTAAAAGTATACACACATTTTTACTTTTGACTTGAAACCAATGCTTCCCACTTATGTACTCTTTCCAGAACATGAGCATTAAGAGTAAATGGTTTATCACTCTTGGCGTTCTGCTTCATATAATGCAATGTGCCTTTAGAAAACCCTAGTTTCTTCCAATCAACATAAGAAATATTGAGAATCTTTTGCCTTATATCATGAAAATCAATTCTCTCAATTTCATATTCAGGCTTAACAAAGTCCAGTTTTTCTTTTTTGCTAGTGAGATAATGAGCTAACTCTCTTACCTTCAAAAAGATAACGTAACCCCAGGTGCTTTCTTTTCCCTGGTAACTTACTTTTTAATTCAGCATATTGAAAAACTCATTAACAATCTTCCTGGCTCCTGTAGGTTTAAGCCTCAGATTCTAATTTTCAGTCCTTATGAAGTCTTTATTCTCCATAGCTCCACTTTCAATCAGGCTGATAACTGTCAGATCCACAAGGAACCTGAAAGGCTCCTGAAGGTCATACGCTAAGCTGTTCTTGCTTGGTGTCATTTCATGCAAAAGCCTACCTGAGCATACAGACCTACAGAATTAATGGCTCTCAAGCATTCAGATCCAAGCAGAGAATAACCATAATCGGGCATGGCGTTTATAATATCCACAGATCTACAGGTCTTCCGTACCAGTCCATCCCGAAACAAAAACCATATTCCCCCGGAACAGCCTTTGAAACCCCATCCCAGTATTTCCGGGCTAGGTCCCTCTCTACTCCCTATATTCAGCGTTATTCTGAAAACACGATAGTTATTTATGTCATTATGTTCGTTCGAACATAACGGTAAAAGCGTTGAAAGCTAATGGTCTTGCTATGAATGCAAAACGAGCTGATTTATGAAATTATATTGCTTCTGGCCCTGACATCGTGCATAAGCATGTAACCGACAGACCAGCAGTTACACAGGATAAGTAAAACGCTCAGGAAAATCCCGATGGTAGCTGTTGATGATTTCTTATCTCCACGCCTATGGCGGGAATCCCTGGTTGTGACAAGGCTTGACTTCTGTAGTCTACAGCCGGCTCAGATTCATTCATTGAGGGTTGCATGTACACGACAATAAATTGCTTGTAGGGGCGGACTCAATATGAACAGGAAACTTAAAGTTCTTTTCATAGTCATGGTGTTGGTGGCTGCAGTCTTTTTAAGTGGCTGCACGGACAGTGATTCGGCAAAGGAAAGTGATTCAGGTTCTGACGGGATCACGGAAAAAGGAGATCCTGTTACTGATTCTGGCAGCGGATATTCCAGTACTGGCGGTTCTTCACAAACAGGTGGTCCGGACGGTGCGATAGAGATTACTGACATGGCAAAAAGGACGGTGGCAATTCCTGCCCCTGAAAACATCACGAGAGTAAGTTGTCTGCATCCTATTCCCACATATATGACATGGAGATTGGCACCGGAAAAACTGATCAGTACAGATATGGTGTTCAATGCAAACCCTCGGCTGGTACCTGAGGACGCAAATGACACTCTGAATAGCCTGCCTGTCACCGGGGTATATTTCAAAGGTATGAACCAGGAACAGATGCTGGTACTGGATCCTGATGTGATCGTATCCATGACAAAAGATCCGAACCTGTATCAGGAACAGATTGATTATGCAGCACCGGTGGTTGTTATTTCTAAAGACAATCTGACAGACTACGAGCAGTCATTCAGATTAATGGGCGAGGTACTGGGTAATGAGGGAGAAGCAAACGAACTCGCAGATTACTGGAACAATTCTATCAAAAAGGTAACGGATATTACTTCGACGATTCCGGAGGACCAGTATGTGAAAGTTTATTATGCGTCCCATGACGGCCCGCTTTCAACGGTGGGACCGCTTACAGTAATGAGTTCGATAATCGACCTGGCAGGTGGTGTCGATTTGTACGATACGAACGTTTCGCTGACTTCGGCCCAGAAGGTTGATGAGCATCTTGCTGTTAACATCGAGCAGGTCCTCCTCTGGAATCCTGATGTAATTATTACAAAGACGGAAACAGAAAAGAATGCAATTCTAAACGATACCCAGTGGCAATCCGTCAATGCGGTGAAGAACAGCCGTGTATACGCAGCTCCCCGCTGGGAATCACTGGACGGAATTCAGTCAATTATGGGTCTGATGTGGACAGCGGAGAAGCTGCATCCGGATAAAGTAACGTTTGATTTCGATAACGAGACACGTGCGTTCTATTCAGAGTTCTACCTCTACGATAACATAACGGATGAGCAAATCGCGGAGACGGTAGCATGACGGATCAGGAAGTGTCCTGTGAAAAAATACTCCGTAAAGGCATGGATGAGCCTATCGATTACGATGAGGCTCTCTTTCTTTTTAAAGAAACTGAGAATTTTGCAAAAGCACAGGATATGTTCCGGACAGCTTTGGCAGTACGAAATAAAGAGATAGGCAGCATTTTCCGATGGAGCGGGGGAATTGCCTCGGTTCTTCCCTGCAAACTGCAGCCGCTGTGTTCATATTGCCCGTACTGGACCAAGGACACGACTCAGCCCCTGAACATTGATGAAATAAAGATTGGTGTGAAATACATTGAAGAGCAGGGACTGAAGGAATTTCACCTTAGCGGGGGCACAGACCGCCGCTCCGATGGCAGGGACATTGTTGAGATAGTCCGTGCAATCGTTCCCCTTACATCAGCCGACATAACGGTTAATGTCGGGGCTGCCATGTCAGAGGAAAGCATTCTGGAACTGAAACGGCTTGGTGTAAAACGTATCGGGGCATCCTTTGAAACTGTGAATCGTGACCTATTCCGAAAGGTCAAGGCAGGAGACAGTTTCGATGCCAAGGTGAAACTGGCGGAGATGATAAACGATGTAGGGATGGAGTTCGGTACCGGAATGCTTGCCGGGTTGACAACAGGACCTGAACGTTACAAAGATTATGTGGACTTCATGTTCTTTGTCCGCCAGTTCAGGAACCTGAAAAGTGTGTATGTGAGTCGCTTCTTCCCGGTGAGGGGAACACCCATGGAGGAACACCCGCGCTGCTCGACAATGGAAGGTTCCCGCATTATCGCAATCATGCGTCTGGTTCTGAGGGATATCGACATCGGACCAGCGGCGGGATGGAGCTATGATGACATTCCCATGTGGGTCATGGCTGGCGGAGGCAACCGCATTGGCGGTGTGCATATCAATCGTGTGCCGGGCTACAGGAACAACTGGTACCTGCACTCAGCATTGGAATATCGCGATCGTATGGAATATCGTAATACTATCGCTACTGCTTCGAAGCTTCTCAAAGAATCAGGTATTGAAAGAGTCATTTTTTGAGTGATGGCTGTAGCTCCGCATGAACTTCAGGACCTGCCTGAATACAAAGCGGGAAGTATCGAGGAGATGATGCAGATGCCCTGTATTGAAACAACCACTGAACCTAAGGTTTCTGTTTTCAGGGCTATTCTTAGGGTATGTTAATCGTGAAACGAGTAGAAATAGCCGGGCAGGAGAATGCGCATAACTCCAATGACGTTACTTTTAGTAGCAAGGCTAAACACAGGTTATATCCGGGTAAAGCATCGATAAACTTTATTTTGTTCCTGCTGCTGATCGGTGTTCTCATCACAGCCCTCTTCATGGGCAGATACCCTATTGATCCTGTTACTGTTGTAGTCATCGTAGCTGCCGGTATCCTGGAATGGGTCGGGGATACGATAGCAATCATTACCGGTGTAAAGATAGCTTTCTTCTGGTCGATACCTCATACCTGGTCCGCAGTCATGGACACGGTCGTCTGGGATGTGAGATTACCAAGGGCAGTCGCTGTCATCCTCGCAGGGTCCGGGCTTGCGGTTTCAGGTGCCACATATCAGGGTGTCTTCCGCAATCCGCTGGTTTCCGAGTCCATTCTGGGCATATCTGCAGGTGCAGGGGTAGGTGCGGCTCTGGCGATACTGATGGATCAGGGGACCGGTGTAATACAATTGTCAGCCTTCGCTTTCGGACTGCTTGCAGTGGGTATGACCTTTACGATAAGTCGTGTCTATCGCAGCAATCCTACATTGGTGCTCGTGCTGGCAGGAATTATTGTCGGCGGCCTGTTCTCTGCGATGATTTCGCTGCTGAAATTTGTGGCCGATCCTTATAGCAAGCTTCCTGATATCGTCTTCTGGCTTATGGGTTCCTTCGCCAAAGCTTCCAAAACTAATTTTATTCTGGTCATACCGGTCATTTTCATTGCCATGCTGGTAATTGTCCTGCTGCGATGGCATCTTAATGTTATTTCCATGGGGGATGAAGAGGCCAGATCACTGGGAATAGATACCAGACGTCTCCTTCCGGTGGTTATTGTCTGTTCTACTCTACTGACCGCTGCAGCTGTCTGCATCGGAGGGGTAATCGGCTGGGTGGGGCTGATAATACCTCACATTTCCAGAATGTTAGTCGGTCCTGATCATAGGGACATGATAATAGCATCCATATTGTTAGGAGGTTCCTATCTGCTGGCAGTCGATACGGTATGCAGGACACTGACGTCTGTAGAAATACCCATCAGCATAGTCACTTCGTTTCTGGGTGCTCCGATATTTCTATATTTGTTATATAGAGCTAAAAAGACGTGGTCGTGATGTGTGCAAGACTTGAAATAAAAAATGCTACCTTTTCCTATGATGGAAAAAGGAATATCTTTGAGGATCTCTCCTTCTCGGTAGACTCAGGGGATGTGTTTTGTATTCTCGGGCCCAACGGCACAGGCAAATCTACTCTGCTTCGCTGCCTCTGTAACCTGTATCCGCTGAATGCAGGAAATATCTGTATCGATGGAAAGGACATTTCATCGTATGCGCCAAAAAAGCTGGCAAAGAAAATAGGTTTCATTCCTCAGATCCATACTCCTACCTTTCCATATTCCGTACTGCAGGTTGTCATGATGGGGCGAACCCCTCACCTGAATACATTTGCTTCTCCCTCACACAGAGATAGAGAAATTGCGCTTGAAGCCCTCAGGACAGTGAATATCGAACATATCTGGGACAAGCCATACACAGAACTCAGTGGCGGACAAATGCAACTTGTGCTTATGGCCCGTGTGCTTGCCCAGGAGCCTGAGATTCTCCTGCTTGATGAGCCGACTTCTCATCTGGACGTAGGCAACCAGATTTACACAATAAAAATGATAAGAAAACTATCCAAAAAGGGATTAGCACTGGTAATGACCTCACATTTCCCGGACCATACGTTTCTTTCATCCAGCAAAGTTGGTATCATGAAAGATCGGAAGTTTCTGGCAATGGGTCCAGTTGAAGCCGTGGTTACTGAAGAAAACCTTCAGGACGCCTACGGAGTACCGATCAAGATTGTCCGCATAGATGGTGAGATTAAACGCAAAATTGCTGTGCCAGTAGTCAAGGATTAAACACTCCGTTCGAAAAAAGAGTTATATTTTTCCGGCAAAAGAAATAAAGAACAATTAACAATTATCAAAATAATGTACAGTAAATATCGCCCCTGCTATCGATGGAAAGAGCCGATATTCACTGCACTCTAAGGTCAGGAATTTAAAAACTGCTGTAAATTATTCTCTGCTGTTTCTTTTCCGATTACGTCCCGCACTCCCAGCCGCTCATGTAGCATTCCTGCTTGGAAGTGAGTTCGTCAATGCTTATGCCCATCGATTCAAGCTTCAGTTTTGCCACATAGGTATCAAGTCCTCTGGGGACGCTGTGGACTCCGTTCAAAAGGGTGTTTTCGGCAATGTAGCGCACGCAAAGGGCCTGGTTTGCAAAACTCATGTCCATAACTTCGGCAGGGTGTCCGTCGCCTGCAGCCAGGTTTACGAGTCTGCCTTCGGCTATGACGTTAATGCGCCTGTCGCCGATATCATACTCTTTGATATTGTGCCTGACAGTCCTGACGGATTTTGCAAGAGAGGCAAGAGCTTCCATATCGATTTCCACATTGAAATGTCCCGAGTTTGCAAGGACTGCCCCGTCCGGCATGACCTTGAAGTGTTCGGCGGTGAGGATATCACGGTTTCCTGTGGTTGTTACGAAGATCTCTCCTATCCTTGCGGCATCTGCCATTCTCATGACCCTATACCCGTCCATCCTCGCTTCAAGGGCGCGGATGGGGTCTACTTCGGTGACGATTACACTTGCGCCCAGGCCTGCAGCCCGCATCGCAACCCCGCGCCCGCACCAGCCGTAGCCTCCAACAACAACGTTTTTGCCTGCTACAAGGAGGTTTGTGGTCCGGTTAATCCCGTCCCAGGCTGACTGGCCTGTCCCGTAGCGGTTGTCAAAAAGATATTTGGTCATGGCATCGTTTACCGCAATTACCGGCATCTTGAGGGCGCCGTCCTTTTCCATGGCATGAAGCCTGTGAACCCCTGTGGTGGTCTCCTCGCAGCCTCCGAGGATTTTCGGGAGCAGGTCTGTCCTTTCTTTGTGGAGTTTGAATATAAGGTCTGCCCCGTCATCGATTGTGATGTCAGGTTCTATGTCAAGGACTTTATCTATTGCTTCATAGTACTCGCTGGTACAGCACCCGTATCTTGCAAAACAGCTGATATTTTTCCGCGTATCGAGAGCTTTTGCCACGTCGTCCTGTGTGCTCAAGGGGTTGCAGCCCGAAATAGCTACCTGTGCGCCGCCTGCAGCCAGAGTCTCGACAAGGACTGCGGTCTTTGCTTCCACATGAAGGGCCATTCCTACTTTAAGCCCTTTCAGGGGTTTTTCTTTCTCGAACTTCTCCCTGATGATCGCAATTACCGGCATATGATTTCTTGCCCATTCCATTTTCATGTTTCCGGATTCTATAAGTTCTTCTTCGGTCATGATGATCCCGTCATATCAGATAAATGCTTGAATTCTCAGATAAACGCTTGAACTTAACGACTAATAAGCTTGGATTCTCAGTAAACGCCTGAATTAAGTGATTAACAAGGTTAATACTTTGCTTTCTCGAAACCTCACATTGAGTTTACTCAAACTGAACTCTGCTTGCCGGCAGATTGAAGCAAACCTGTGCTTATGTTTGGTTTTCAGGTATTTATTATTCCTGTATGATAATACATCATACGTTACACGGCACGGCCCCGGGGGTTTCAGGCGTTTGCCCTTGCTACAAGCTCTTCGGCAGCCTTTTTGGCTTCTTCGATGACTTTTTCCTCGTCCAGCGCAAGTACCCTGTAATTGTCCATAAGGACTTTTCCGTCCACGATTGTTGTCCTGACATCGCACCCCTTTGCAGAATAGACCAGATGGGACGGGACATCGAAGCAGGGTGTGAGGTGCGGTTTTTTCATGTCCACTATAATTACATCTGCTTTCTTTCCAACCTTCAACATTCCGGTTTCCGTACCAAGGGCTTTTGCCCCGTTAACGGTTGCCATCTCAAGGACCTGGCGAGCCGGAAGGGCAGTCGGGTTGCCTGTGCTTACCTTATGCAGGAGGGCAGCGGTCTTCATTTCTTCAAACAGGTCAAGGTTGTTGTTTGAGGCGCAGCCGTCAGTGCCAAGGGTGACATTCACTCCCCTTTCCAGCATCCTGTATACCGGAGCAATTCCGGATGCCAGTTTCATATTACTTATGGGGTTGTGGGATACGTTAACTCCCCTTTTCCTTAATATCTCTATATCTCCGTCCGAAAGCCACACACAGTGGGCGGCAAGCACATCAGGGCCGAAAAAACCTATGTCTTCAAGCAGGTGTACGGAACATTTCCCGTACCTTTCTTTCATCTCATTCAGCTCGGCTTCGGTTTCCAGGACGTGGATATGGAGGCCTGCTCCGTCCCTGCGGGCTTCTTCCTTTACCTTTGTAAGGAATTCCTCCGAGCAGGTGTTAGGAGCATGGGGACCGTACATGGTTTTTATCCTGCCGTCCGCCGCTCCCTGCCAGGCCCGGACAAAGCGTTTTCCTTCCTTAAGGTCAGCTTCCCCTTTTTCTTCGTTCCAGAGCTCAATTAAGCCGTGGGAAAGGGAAGCCCGAAGTCCGGATTCCTCTACAGCCTTTGCTGTTTCGTCCATATAAAAATACATATCTGCAAAGGACGTTGTTCCGGATTTGATCATTTCCAGGCATGCGAGCAGGCTGCCCTTATATACATCTTCGGCCTTCAACTGGGTTTCGGCCGGCCAGATGTGATTCTCAAGCCATTCCGCAAGCTGGAGGTCGTCGGCATAACCCCGGAAAAGGGTCATTGCTGCATGGGTATGCGTGTTTGCAAGCCCCGGCATTACTACCGAACCCTTTGCATCGATCACGGTGTCGGCATTTTCTTTTGTATTCTCCCCGATCTCCGTGATCTTTCCGTCTTCGATAACAACGGTCCCGTTTTTAAGGTCTCCGGCATCGGGGTCCATCGTTAAAACGTAGGCATTTTTTATGATTATGTCAGCCATATGATCATATCCGTCAGTTTGAACTGCAACTTTATTTGACTGCAATTTTATCGGACTTCAACTTTGTTTAATTCAACTTGTTAGGTGCAACTTTGTTTGTTACATCCTTATTGAACCGCAATTTTTCAGATGCAACTTTATCGGCTACAACCTATTGAACTGCAACTTATCACGTAATGGACTCAAGTTTAAGATGTTATCCTAAAAAAAGTTGTCCTGAGAATTATCCCGAATTTCCTTGAATTCTCCTAAATTCTCCTGAATTTTCCTTTACTTTTCATAAAGTACGAGTCTTTATAAAGTGTGAATCTTTATAAACTGTTTCAGGCTGGTAAGGTGTGGAATTTTTAGGAGCTTGGTTTCAGGATCTCAGAAAAAATCCGGTTTTTGGAGCTTTGTTGGGAACATCAGGTTTTTCTCCTCCAAATCTTTAGCCTAAGTTTTTCTGCCCCATATTCTTAAAATTAGCTACCTGATAGGTTTTTTACTTACAGGTTTTTACTTACAGGTTTTTTATTTGCCGGCTCCGGTTTCCAGGTTCAGAGCTTCAAGGTAGAGGCGCATTATCTTCAGCCTTTCTTCTGCAATCCTCTTTGCCGTAGCGGTATTTAACTTATCGGGGATGGTGAAGGGCTTGTAGTGCATGTATTCGTTAAAGCCTTCGACAGGGTCCCTGACATAGACAGTCTTTTTTGAGCTGCCCTTATCAAGTCCTGTTGTGTGCTTCAGCATTCTGAGAGCCCCCATCGAAAGGATGGACCTGAAAATTCCGATTGCGCCCAGGGCATCAAGCCTATCGGCGTCCTGGAGGATCCTGGCTTCTATTGTTTCCGGGCTTTTTCCCCCGCTGAACCTGTGAGTCAGGATGCAATATGCCACAGCTTCGACAGTCTTTTTTTCAACGCCTGCCCTTCCCAGGAATTCGGTAGCTATTTCCGCACTGTAGATGGCATGGTCTCCCCCTTCTTCATGCTCTTTGATTACCCCTACGTCATGCAGAAGAGCTGCAAGCTGGAGAATGAAAAGGTCTCCTCCTTCTTCTTTCTGGATCTCCCTGCAGAGGGCTTCCACACGGGTTATGTGGGACATATCGTGGGAACTGGGCTCCCCTTCATGAAAAGTAGCCGCAAATTCCCTTGTTTTTTCTATAAGATCCATGTAAGTATCCTGCTTTCAGGTGAGTATCTTGTTTTCAGGTAAGTATCCTGCTTTCAGTATTCTATTTCTGCGGTCAGGGTCTTGAGGTGTTCCTGAATTTCGGAAATAGCTCCGGAAAGGGCTTTTTTGTTCTCGTAAGTGGTTATCAGCTTCACAAGTTCTTCTTTCCTCTCCTTTTTCATTTCCCGCGCGAGTTTTGTCATGTTTTCAAGAGCTCTTGTAAGGTTGTCCACAATTGATATCGTGGCGGTCCTGGAGGTCCGTGAAAGAGGGTTCAGGTCAATTGTTATGACGGTCTTTCCCATCTCTACAAGTTTCTCACAGCGGTCTCCGTCCTCCAGGGGGACGAGCACAACATCTGCCGTATAGATTCCCCTGCTTTCCACAAGCCGTCGGTCGTGGGAGAGTTCAAGGGTTGCGTCCGGGTTTTTTCCAAGCACTTCAGAAGCCCCATTAGCTTTCAGATGTTCTATTATGAGGTGTACCCGGGTTTCGGTCCTGTGGAAGAGGTTTACTTCAATCTTGGCTCCGGTAATGTCTGCCAGAGAAACTACTTTTTCGGGAGCCAGGGCTGCGACGTTCCCATTTACGGAAATAACCGGGTTTTTTGCCAGAAGCAGTGCGGCAACCGCCGCCCTTTCCGCATACAGGGCAGATTCCGTGCTACGCTCGCCTATGAGGTAATCAAAGCTCTCGCCTCTCCCCTGGGCAATAAGCCCCTGGATACTCGTAATTCCCATTTTTACCCCTGCTGCAACCTTTTCACGGGCGAGCAGGGATTCGTACCTCGGATGGTCTTGGGGTATATCGGTCATATCTGTCGCTTACCTTTTTTTATCTGATAATCGTTATCTGATAATTATTACTTAACAATTGTTATCTGGTGCTTTTCATCTGGTCCGGCTGAAAACATTCACAAAATAAAGAACTCCGCCTGAAGCTCAGTCATAAAGTAATCTCGGTACACAGGTACTGATACCGTATTCAAGGACCTGCCCGAATTCCTGAAGGGCTTCGTAGAGCGGGAATTCCTGGCTGTAGGGAGCAATTGCAAAAACCGTATCTCCAAGCATTGCCTGGGAAGCCAGTCCTCCGCTTGCATGTGCAGCCTCAATTACATCCTTTGCCGTACTGCTCATGAGGCCCGTACTGCTGGCAAAGCCTTTTGCCTGGTGCATAAAGTTTTCGAGAGTGGGTTTTTTAAGCAGTTCGGACATCGCAACTTTTCCTGCAGCGTTAATCTTTCCTGCTGTAACCTCGTCTGTCAGGATAGAATCCGTAGAAATCTCTCCGAGTGCAATACCGAAAACTCTGGCTTCGGGGGCCGGGATCCTGTCTATTCTCCCGAATTCGGGTCCTCCGGGCTGCAGCCGGATTACCACTCCACCATTGGACTGGGCAGCAATGTCCCCAAGCCCGCTGCGGTTAACGACTTCAGCTACATGGGCGTATTCGGTCAGGCTTTTTACGGTCTGGTTTAAGGAAAGCACCCTGTTCAGAGCGTAGGCAGCCCCGAGCGCTCCTGCCCCCGAAGCTCCGAACCCGCACCCGACCGGGATTTCCGCCCAGCTCTTTACTTTTACAGGCACATCGGCTAACATCTCTACCACTGTGCGGGTGGTCTTGCCTTCAACCTTCTTTCCATTGAGGAAGATCTCGGTCTTTTCGACGGATTTTCCAACCTTTACTTCGGTCGTAACTCCTCCGTTCAGAACAATTCCACAGCCGGTAGATCCCTTGCGGTGAGGGTCATTATGCTCATGAATCTGGAAAAACCCTGTGATATGCCCTGGAGCGTATGCTTTTGCTGAAAAGTCTGCCCCTTCACTCTCATATGTATACATATAAAACGCCTTTTTGTTGTTCAAGCTAATTTTCAAAGTTCATTTCTGTTTTGTAGGTATTGTGCAGGACAATTTGCAGGACCAGCCGATTGCAGGACCAGCCGATACGGCAGATCAGGCACTGTACCGGATCAGTTAGTTTGTTATCTTCCAATAAACCGGTCAGGTGCTCAGAGCCCCTGTCGTGAATTCAAAATTCCGGTAACCTCCTCAAGGATACAGGTTGCAAGTTTGCGCTTGTTTCCGCTTACATGCCTGTTTTCTCCTTTTCCTAGCAGGTAAAGCTCATTTTCTTCTGTACCCATTCCACCCTTTCCTACGTCGTTTGCTGCAATCATATCGAGTTTTGTTCCTTTTAGGGTTGCAGCTGCCCTTTTAAGGAGTTCTTCTTTCCCGACTCCTGTCTCGGCTTTGAAGCCTATGATCACCAGGTCAGGGTGCTTTTCCCTGCATTCCTTTATCAGTTTTCGAGTGGGTTTCAGTTTAAGCACAAATTCTCCTCCCGATTTGATCTTCTCGGGAGAAGGTTCGGCCGTATAATCCGCAATTGCCGCAGAACTGATCAGGACATCATACCCCTTTTCCAGTTCCGAGAGCACGGCTTCGGTCATTTCCGCAGCGCTTTCGGCAAAGACCTCTTTAATCCCTGCAAGCCCGAGCCTGTCCCTGTGCACAAGGGTCACATCAGCTCCGCTGCGGTAAGCTTCAAGGGCAAGTTCCCTGCCTGTCTTTCCGGAAGCCCGGTTGGTAAGGATACGGATAGGGTCAAGGCTTTCGGCGGTGGAGCCGCCTGTTATGAGCACTTTTCGGTTTTCAAGGCTCCGGTTCCCAAGAGCCCTTTCCACCTCGAGCACTATTTCTTCGTTTGAGGCAATTTTTGCAATGCCTTCTGCGAACTTCGGGCCCACCATGGAAATGCCCCAGCCTTTCAATTTTGCCACATTCTCGACAACTGCCGGGTGCCTGTACATGGACTCGTGCATTGCGGGGACAACCATAAGTGGAATATCGGAACCGAGGGCTGTTGTCGCAAAAGAGGTAACCGTGGTATCATCTATTCCGCATGCGATTTTTCCGATGGTATTCGCTGTTGCCGGGGCTATCAGGAGGAGGTCTGCCCTGCCCTTGAACCCGCAGAACTCCACGTGTTCCACCCTGCCTCCGAGTTCCGTAATCACAGGATTTCCGGTGGCGTAGTGCAGGGCATCAGGGTGCAGGATGTGCTGTGCAGCCTCCGTCATAACTGCATGGACCTCGGCCCCGTTCCGGATCAGTTCCCTTGCAAGTTCGACTACCCTGACCGCTCCGATACTTCCGGTAATACCCAGGACAATCGTTTTTCCGGCAAGGGAAGAACTCTTCTGTCCCTGGATCCAGAGGGTGGGGTGAATTTTTTCAGCCTTTGTCCGGGCAGGATTTTGCCTGTCCGTCCAATCCCTTAACTTTGCTCCATCCGGTCCGTTTTGACCTGAATTTTCAGGTTCCAGCCCGGAAACGTCTGGATTTTTCTGGCCAGGATTCATTTGATCCTCCTGCTTTTGAGACTCCTTCAATGGTTTTTTCATTCAGGCACCGAAATAATCGATAAGAATTATGTATGGAAATGAGCTCTCTTTTTTTAAAAAAAATCCTGAAATCACAGTGACATTAAATATGATATTCTTAAAACTTTCGAAATATAAGGACCGGTAAAATCCAATAGTGGCTCCATTTTGTTAGTAAGTACCACAGGAAATACGGTTTCCACTATCGGGTAGAGCCGGGAGTTTAATTCTCTTCCTGAGTCATAAGTTCCGTATTAATCGTATGATATTTTAACTACTGTTCTCATCATTTCACTACCATTTTCACCGTTCACTACCTTTTTCATTGTTTAATTACCGTTTACCCTATAAATGCCCGGCTGGCCTACAGTGCCGGTACCTTTATTCGCATACTTAATAAGGTATTGCTAATATTATACAGTCAGTTGCTTTTGGGAATTTCTTTTATTGTATGGGAAATTAAGAGAAAGGGCAGGAAGGCAGATGACCGATAACAAAGCTGCAAAAAGAGAAGTTACCGCAGATGGGAAAAAAGGTTTTGGCACCATTATAGGAAAGCTCTCCGGAAAAGAGCGGCTGGAACTTGAGGTTGACAGGCTGAATTCCAGAATAGCCGAACTCGAACTTGCCCTTCGGGGTACAAAAAACCAGCTTGAGAAGAAAGAAACCCTTGCAAGACAGGCAGTTGCGGACAGGCAGGAAGCCGAATCGCGCTTGAACCAGGAACTTGTCCGGACCCAGACCCTTTCTCACGAACTCGAAACCCTGAGGGAGGAGTCCCGGGGCAAGCTGGAGTTCCGCGGGATTGAAACCCTTAGCCCTGCCGCTATCAAAGCTTATCTGTCAAAACTAAGCTCTCTTCATTCCCCTGCAAATGACCTTTTAACCGTTTATCTGCCCTACGGGACTCACCTTTCAGCCGTGCTTCCCGAAAAAACTCTCGACCTCATGGAAGAAGAAACCCGTTCCCTGCTTGACCGGCTTGACCCTGAGACCGGCCTGGTCTTTTTCTACGACCTGCACCGCATGATTTCCGAAGCCATAGTCCCCCCTATTCATGTTTCCCTTCCAGCCTGGCATCTTAAGGACAGTTTTGAAACTTCCCCCCTTGAAGAAATCCTGAACACCGGCTACCGCATGCTTGTCATTGTCCTGCACGCAGGCGAATCCTTCATAGGCTTTGCTCCGGATGCCCGGGCCTTTGACAAAGAAGAGTTCATCAAAAGCAGCGTCAAAGAAAAACACAGCAAAGGGGGCTTTTCCCAGCGCCGTTTCGAACGCCTCCGAGAGGAAGATATTGCCCACCATATGGACAAGTTCTTTGAAACCCTGGATAAAGTCCTTGAGGAAAACTCCCCGATTGACTGCGTTATTATGAGCGGGGACGCCCAGCTCATAAAGGAAGCCCAGAGGCGTTTGCCTCTCAACCTTGAAATCATCGAAAAACCGACTGATATTAAGGTTGAAAAAGCGGGTGGGGAGGAGATTCTCAGAACGGTTTTAAATTCCAGAAGATATCTGCTCTAAGCCTGATTTACCTGATTGAAAGAGGATTTAATCACAAAATCTACCCATATATCCATATTTGCTATACTGAGTTTTTCTTGTTTCGCTATACTGAGCCTTTCTTGTCCCGGCAGAGTTGCACCACCCGAGTTTCGCTTCGGGAGCGAGAGGTCCTTTTCGGTCGCTTCACTCCCTCAAGAGGACTACTTGATGTTTAAAACAATGAACTAAGCTCAAGTAGACTATCTTTGGGAAAAAGTGAGCTTCGCTCAAGCGGACTAACTTAAAAGCAATGGTAAAGTATAGACGCAGGAGAGCGGTCTTTCCAGAAAGAATAGAGAATATTCCAATATCAACGGGAGACTCGTGATTATTTTTGATGATCAGAAACTTGACTTACCATTCCAGCTTGAGATTCGGGTAATTAATTTTAATTTTTGGGGCCAGTTCAAACATAATTTCAAACAATTATTTTCTTACGCGTCTGATCAGATGTGCTTTAACCAGCATACTGGCATCCGTAGGAGATATTGGAATTGGTTCGTCTCTCGTCCATAGTTTATAGGGCATTCCTCCACGGCTTTTAGTACCGCTAATTGAGATATACACATCATCACTGATCCATTTCCCAACTATCTCCTTTTTCTCGGGTCCTCCGTACGACCTGATAACCTCTGAGGGTTCACCGGTTTCAAAATCAGCAGCCCTCATTCTCCATTCCGATTTTACACTTTTCCCGGGTTTTCTTGCATTGTACGTCATAATAACTTCATCTAATTCAATGACTAAACTTGTTCATAAATTCTGTCAATTGATTATATATGAGCAAGTCGTGGGGTGAATATTTTAAGCTTGTATCGGAACTGGCATGCTAAACATTTATATCTACAGGTTAAAAATTTCCTCGAACATATGTTAGAAGACGTCAGTTGTCAAATCCGATTCAGAAGCATTATCGTTTTGTTTATTAGCCTGTAGAAAAAACTGCAAAATTAAGTAGAATGTTTCTATAAGGTCATGAATTAAGTTTTAATTTTTTCGACATATTCTCCGTTGTTTTTTAATAACACGGAGAGCCTATGGCAGTGTACCGAAAGTTCTGTAAAATATGATTGACTCTGTATCCTTTTTCTTCACCACAAAAAAACAGGATGCAGAGTCAATGGTAGATTTATTCTCACTCATAAAAGATTATCTTTTCGATCAGGAAGATGGAATTCGCCAGTTAATTACCTGGTTTTTAAACCTTGTAATGGAGGAGGAAGCCCTCCTCCAGGCTGGTGCAAAACGTTATGAGAGAACTGATTCTCGCAAAGCCAGTAGAAACGGTTACAAACCCCGTACTCTCCTTACCAAGTATGGAGAGCTTGAATTATTAAAGCCTCAATTCCGTGAATTTCCCTTTGAAACAGAGGTTTTTGAGAAATATTCTCGAGTTGAACAGGCCATCTTATCCGCTGTAGCCGAATCTTACTTGCAAGGTGTTTCCACCCGAAGGGTGGATAAGGTTATGACTTCCTTAGGAATTAAGGGAATCTCAGCCTCTTCTGTTTCCAGAATTACAAAAGAGCTTGATGAAAAGGTTTCTGAATTCCTCTCAAAGCCAATAGAACAAGAAATTCCTTATCTGTTTATCGATGCAACCTATTTGAAAGTAAGAGACGGACTTCATTATGAAAATAAAGCTCTCTTTATAGTTGCTGGAATCAGGGATGACGGTTATCGTGAGATTCTTGGAACAAGATTGGCAGATAGTGAAGACTCCCTACTCTGGCAAGATCTATTCGAAGACCTGAAAGAAAGAGGTTTAAGAGGTGTCAAGTTAATTGTTTCTGATGGTCATAAAGGAATACAAAAAGCAGTTAGAGAATCCTTTATTGGATCAAGCTGGCAGATGTGCCATGTACATCTGACAAGACAAGCTCTAAAAAAGGTTCCAAAAAAAAAGCAAAAAGAAGTAGCAGAGAAGATAAAAGAAGCATTGGTAGACCGTCAGAAATACAGCGATTTGATAAGGGAACTGGATAAGATGGGATATAAAGGCGCAGCTGATACCCTTGAAAGGTTTCAGTATGATGTAATGAATTATATGCAGTTTCCAAAGAGTCATTGGAGAAGAATAAGGACAACAAATATCATGGAAAGAACTAACAAGGAGATAAAAAGAAGAAGCAAGGTGGTAGGGGCATTCCCTAACCAGGAATCAGTATTGAGACTGATTGTCTCAATACTGATCGATATTAATGAAGATTGGATCACAGGAAATAAGTATTTAATAATGGAACAGTAATCAAAAAAGAAGACTAAAAGGATATAGAGAGAATTTTACAGAAAAATTGGCACACTGCCGAGCCTATCCGGAAACCGATTAAACGTGAGAAATAAACTTCTTTCATTTTTAAATAACAATAATTATATATTTATTTAACCAATTTATCTTAATTTGATTTAAATTTCCTTCTTCCTTTGAGATCGGTAAATTTAAGATCAGGAAATAAGACTTCTGCGCAAGCTATATCAGCTTTCAGTGCGGGAAGGTAAGCAATGGCAAGAGATAGAAGAGATTATTATTATCATCAGGCAAAAGAGGAAGGGTACCGGTCCAGGGCTTCCTTCAAGCTCAAACAGATTAATGAGAAGCATAATGTTATCAAGCGGGGAGACTCGGTTGTTGATTTAGGTGCGGCTCCGGGGGGATGGCTTCAGGTTGCAAAAGAGCTTTCCGGTGGGAAGGTTCTGGGTGTGGACCTGCAGAGGATAGCTCCGATAGAAGGAGTTGAGACCATAGTGGGCGACATAAACGCTGACTCGACAATCAAGAAGATTATCAAGACGGTCGGAGAAAAAGGGGCAGATGTCGTACTCTGTGATGCAGCCCCCAACCTGTCAGGAAACTGGTCTTACGACCATGCACGGTCAATCGAACTTTCTACCTCAGCCCTTGAGTGTGCAAAGAAGATCCTTAAGCCAAAAGGTAACTTTGTGGTCAAGGTCTTTCAGGGCGACATGTTCAACGATTACCTGGACAAAGTCAGGGATAATTTTGTCCACGTCAAGGCTTATTCCCCGCAGGCCTCAAGGTCGCAGAGTGCGGAGATCTACGTTATCGGGAAAAAGTTCCTTACGGCTCCCCTCAGGAAAGGCGACAAATTCGTTGTAGATATCGAGAATCTAGGTTCAAGCGGAGACGGGGCTGTCCTCATCGAAGGGTTCGTTGTCTTCGTAAAGGACGTTGAAGTCGGAGAAAAGGTCCGTATTAAAATAGCAGATGTCAAACCTAACTTTGCTTTTGCCGATGTTGAAGAAAGGCTTGAAAAGGCTGAAAATCCTGAAAAGTCCGGAAATTCTGAGAAAGCCGAGTAAATCCCTGGAATTGTAAGAATACTTAATAAACCCTTATCGTGAGAATACTTAATAAACCCTCATCGTGAGAATACTTAACAAGTCCTTATCATGAGAATATGAAAAAACCTTATCATCAGAATCTGAATAAACCCCTTAATAAGTACCAGAAATATACCTTGTGAGGAAAGTATATATCTTTAAGGGAAAATCTATATAACAATGGGAAAAGCCTGAGTTTTTTCAAACACGGTGATCCAGTTGATTGATCTTCATACTCACACTATTTTCAGTGACGGGGAACTGCTCCCCAGTGAACTTGTCCGGCGGGCTGTTATCCACGGTTACGAGGCTATTGCAATTACCGACCACGCAGACTATACGAACCTCGAACAGCTTCTTGATGCTGCAAAGAAAGCAAAGTACCTGGAAAATGAATGGGATATCCGAGTCCTGCCCGGAGTCGAGCTGACGCACGTCCCTCCGAGAAAGATTGCTCCCCTGGCAAAGAAAGCAAAAGAGCTGGGTGCAGAAATCGTGGTCGTGCACGGGGAAACCATCTCCGAACCGGTTGCCCCCGGGACAAATGCAGCGTCAGTTGCCTGTGAGTACGTTGATATCCTTGCCCACCCCGGCCTGATCTCAGAGGAAGATGTCAGGACTGCGGCAGAGAATAACGTTTTACTCGAGCTCACTGCAAGGAACGGGCACAACAGGACAAACGGCCACGTTGCCAGGCTTGCCCTCGAATTCGGAGCAACGCTTGTCGTGAACACCGATACCCATGCCCCCGAGAACCTGATCACCGATGAAACCGCCCTGAAAATTGCAATGGGAGCCGGGCTTACCGAATCAAGGGCAAAAGAAGCGTTTAAAGCCTCGAAAAAGAAGGTATCAGAGATAGTCTGAGCTGACGTTTTTATTCCTAAATCTATCATTTTCTATTTTTAAATCTTTTATCTGTTTTTAAATCTTTTATCTGTTCACAGATTGGAATGTAACTACCAATGGCAACAAAACTCCGGGAAAATTGTATCAATAAATCCAGTCCTCATGCCTGACAGGCAACTGATTCAGCTTATCCCTGCAAAATTGCCATTTTGGCATAAACTGGTCCATTAACGAAATAAAGTGAGAATTATGCGTTGGTTCCAGCAGATGTGTCATTTCATGCACGACTGTGTATTCGAGACATTCTTTCGGTTTCTTGGCAAGTTCGGTATTGAGCCTGATGTTACGTGCTTTATGGTTACAGCTTCCCCATTTTGTTTTCATCCGCTGCACAAAGAACCGCTCCACCTTCACCCCCAGCAGCGGTTCCCACCTGGCAATTAGCGGGGGCACAGCTTTCTTGAGCTGTTCGCGATACCAGGCATCAACAATAGCCTGCTTCTTTTCATCATCTGTTCCGGGACGCACTCGCAGGATCATCTTGCTGTGTTTTAATTCGACTGAAGGTGCTTCATCGACTTCGATCACCTTGAGCAAATAGCGCTTTCCCCACACGTAATGGCTTTCAAGGTCAAGGTACTCACGTGGGGTTTCACGTTCCTGTTCCCGGAACTTTTTCTGCTGCTTCCTGATCCAGCCCAGCCTGGAAATGGCAAAAACACGAATAGTATCCATATCCATTCGCAGGGGAGCAGATATTTTGACCCTGCCGTTGGGCGGATACACACTCAGGTGAATGTTTTTGATATCCTTGAGCACTACGTCTACCGTGATATCCCCGAGTTCTATCTGCGTGGTCATCAGTATTCCTTTTGTGCCTTGATGATTATGAAGATACGCTCTACTTCGGCGATGTCATGTAAGATGTCGTACAGGGCTTGCTTGATCGCCCTCTCCCGAGGCTCGACACCGCGCCAGTCATCAGACCGCACTTTCTTTACCGTTTCGTCAATCTTCAGTGCCAGGTTAAGGACCTGATCGCTGGGGGTTATGTATTCACCACTGCTTTCTTTTTCCTGATATTCGGAATATCTTCCGTCGCTTTGCAGGTTGTTGTAGAGCGCCCTCAGCGCAGGTTTTGTCTTAAGTACTTCGAGGATATCGTCTTCATGTCCGGCTTCTACCTGCTTTACCAGGTCAGCAATCCGTTTTAAATATTCTTCATACTCGATAGCTTTAGCCTTCCTGGCAGCTATAATCTCATCCAGCAGAGCAGACATTTTCTCATAGTAGGCCGGGTCGTTCAGGTGTTCTTTGATTATTTTGCTGCGGACATTGTTCTCGATAATCTCTGCGACAGCGTTTCTGTTACCCTTCAATCCGCCGAGCTGGGTTACGATAGCTTTGTCAATGCCTGTTTTTACTATCATTTCAAGCAGAGGCATATCTTCAAAAGAGGAGACTTTTCTGGGCTCGGCTGCCTCTATGTAGGTGTCGATAAGATGACGCATGTCTGCCTCGTAAGCTTTCAGGTCGAGGCTTTCCCCACTGGCCTTACGGATGATCTCGCGGATGTTGAGATAATGCTCCAGCAGCCGCTTTATGCGTGAGATGTCCGAACTGCCGTATCCTGCTTCTTCCAGTTCGTCGGCAATGTTGGCGTAGGCACGAACCAGGGAAGCAGTAGCCTTGTAGAGGGCAGCACGTTGTGTTTCGTGTTCCTGAAGGTCGGTTGGGATTTCAGTATTGCCGCAGAAGTAGTGGATGTGCTCAAGTTCGCCTTTCGGCGGCTCGACAGGTTCGCACAGCAGGGCAAGAGCTTCCAGGGAATTATCAAGGCGTTCCCTGCCTTTTTTCAGGCGGTCATGCATCAAAACATCCGGATCGACACCGCCTGCGCTGCGGTCAAGTTCGGAGGAGTAGACCTGAAGCGCTCCGGTTCCTTTATCGTTGACCAGGTTTTTGAACAGGTCTTTGTAGTCTACAATATATCCGAAAACCTTGTCCTCTCCGTCCAGCCTATTAGTACGGCAGATAGCCTGGAAAAGGCCGTGATCCTTCATTGACTTGTCAATATACAGGTAGGTACAGGGAGGGGCATCAAAGCCGGTAAGCAGCTTGTCCACAACTATAAGCAGCTTCATGTTAGCCGGCTCTCTGGTGAAAAGGGTCTTTGCTTCCTCTTCGTAGGTCTCGGTCTTTGTCATTCCCGGATTGGTTTCGATGTCTTTGAGCAACTCCGTGTAGGTGTTGTAGATGAACTCTTTTTCAGTTTCGGTATTTGCGCCTGTGTCCTCTTTTGTTACGTCCTGAGCCTGCGGGTTGTAAGAGGTTACCACGGCACATTTGCCTTTGAAAGGTGTCTTCCGGAAGAGGGTGAAGTACTTGCAGGCTTCGTAGATGCTTGATGCTACAAGAATGGCATTTCCGCGTTCGCTGGACAGGCGGGGCTGTACGCTGAAATCGAAAACGATGTCATTTACCACCCGGTCCATGCGAGAACGTGAACTGAGCAATTTCTGCATGGTGCCCCAGTGTTTCTTAAGTTCGTCCTTCTGCCAGTCGTTGAGGCCCTTGGTCTTTGCCTCGAACCAGGCATCGATTTTTTGCTCGGAACCAAGACGCTGATCAATGTCACGTGCTTCATAAACTAGGTCGAGGACCACTTTGTCTTCTACTGCCTCGCTGAATTTGTAGGTGTGGATATATCCGCCAAAGACTTCCAGGCTGGTCTGTTTATCTTTCTTGAGCAGTGGCGTGCCGGTAAAACCAATAAAGACCGCATTTGGCATGATCGCCTTCATAGCCCGGTGCAATTTCCCACTCTGGGTGCGGTGGCACTCGTCCACGAAGGCAAAAACCTCGCCAACGGTTTTGCCGTGCTGGGATTCCAGATCCTTTATGAACGCATCAAAATTGTCAACACCCTTGCGCCCGAATTTATGGACCAGGGAACAAAGGAGGCGCGGGTTAGCCTGTCCGAGACAGCTCATCAGTTCTCTGCCGCTAGTGGTGCGTTTGATCTCCTCCCCTGCATCATTGAATATGCCTTTGATCTGTTTGTCCAGCTCGTCGCGGTCGGTGACTATAACCACGCGGGCGTTGGGGTTGTTTTCCAGAATCCATTTGGCAAGCAGCACCATAACAATACTTTTGCCGCTCCCCTGGGTGTGCCAGATGATTCCTCCCCTGTGCTGCCGGACATATTCCTGTGCTGCTTTGATAGCAAAGTACTGGTGAAACCGGGGGAGCTTTTTCACACCGCCGTCAAAGAGCACGAAATCGTGCATCAGCTCTATTAGCCGGTTTTTGTTGCACATCTTGAGCAGGTATTTGTCGAGCTTGAAGCGGCTGTCATCCTCTTCGTCTTCTTTCCACTTGAGGAAATACTTCTCCTGCGTGCCGATAGCGCCATACCTCAAGCCTTCGGAATCATTGCCTGCAAAGATGAATTGTACGGTGCTGAAGAACCATTCGTTAAACTCAGGCTGCTGGTTGGACAGGCTCTGGCGGATGCCGTCCTCTATGCTTACGCGGCTGTTTTTCAGTTCAAGCACGCCGATTGCGATGCCGTTTACATAGAGCACGATGTCGGGACGGCGTTCTCTTTTTCCCCTTAGGGTTACTTCTTCGGCAATTGCAAAATCGTTTTTCTCCGGTTCCTGCCAGTTTATGAGCTGCACGCTATCTGTGACCTTACCGGCTTCGGTCTTCACGGGGACACCGTAGCGCAGCAGGATATAGACTGCCTGGTTGTTGTTGTAGAGGCTGCGGCTGTGGTTGTTCGCTTCGATGTCCAGCTTGTAGAGAGCAACGCCTATCTGGGTGGGGGTGTAGCCGCTTTTTGCCAGGTAGGCTTCGAGCAATCCTTTTTCTATGTTGCTGTTCCCTTCACGGTCAATCCAGTTCCCGAGGTAACGGTAGCCAAGCTCGTCATGAAAAAGAAAGATTATTCGGTCCTGGGTGGCTCTTTCGGGTTTGCCGATTGTCATGAATTGAAACCCTCCACAGGAATGTATTCCTGCTCATCAATTTCATCGCCATGCACATCCCATTCTATCAGAGCTTCAGGCTGCACATCTGCCAGAGTCTGAACCTTCAGAACCTTCTTCAGCTCAAGTCTCAGTTTCTCTTTGCGTTGCTTAAAAAATTCCATAAAATTCTCGAAACCTAACCCGATATCAGTTGGTAAATAGTTGTTTTTGGAAAACGCTGTTCGCTCAGCTTCATCCATTTGCATGAACCACTCTTTAAAAGGTGTTGCGTTTTTACTGTTGTTCTGTCTGCCAGTCATCAGTTGAAGATTGGGCACACAGTCACGGAGGCTCCACCATTCTTGCCATTGCTCCTGAGGTATATCCATCTCTCTAAATTTCTCCTCCGTGAAGCCAGCTGCTGGATGTATATGGTCCTGATGAAAAATCACTTCATTGAAGCGTAATTGGGGGTGAAGCAGTGAAAGAACCCAAAAAGATGCCGGACTTTTCCTGTACAGCAGAAATCTCTCTATATCTTCCTCTGTCACTGCTAGAGACATTTGTTGAGGAAGTTTTATTTTTAAAACCTCTTCAAAGGAGAAGTTTGCGTAGTGTCCTTGGTAAGCAGTTTTTCCTGTTTCTGTTTTTATGTCTTCACGGAAAGCCTTGCGCAGTTCAGTTATCACCTGATCCTGTGCACTACCATAAATACCATTCAACAGTGCATGAATCAAATACTTCTGTATGCCTTCCTTTGATTCTTTGTTGAGGTTACCGCCCTTATAAATATAGTAGGCTATAATAATTGTCGCATTTTGCGATGAAAGAACACTACCATTGAAGCCGAATTCTACGAGCAGATCGACTGTTTTCTCGATGGCTATAGCAATAAGCGACCATTCACTTCTAATCTTTTCTACATTTTCGGATTTGAATGAGTTGACCTTGTAAAGTACTGGTCCGTCGCTTAAAACCAGGCAGCACCTCATTATATACTCATTTCCAAAGTTGAAACCATCTCCCTTCTCGTTGATTCGTTTGAGCAGGTTTTCAATCTGATCCCGTCCATCATCCCACGTTGCTACAATCGTTGAGAAGAGAAGATCTGTCTTGCTTAACACTGTGCCCCCACTGTTCACCCGAACGAAAATCTTTAAAATGTCTTCCAGGTCATCTTTGGCAACTTCAAAGTAGTTGATAAGTTCATCCCTATGTATCCGCCTATGCAGAGTGTCTAACCCACGCTTGATAAGACGTTTATTCTGTAAAATAGCATCTACTTGAGCTTCTTTCTGGCATTGTTTTTGATAATCGTCAACAATTTTGTCAAACTCTGGCTCATTTTTCCATGAGAGGACCTGTCCTACTTTCATCCAGAACATGGGCTCGTCTTTGCTGGAAGTTCCATCTTCGCTTGTCACCTTGCGAGTTACACTGTTTTTTGCTCCTCCCTCAGTCAAAAAGCGGAACTCAAAATTCGTCTCTTCAATTGTTGAGATATTATCTTCTGCATCAATATAATAGGGGAGAGAAAGCAGGTTAAGATAAAGGCACATCTTTTCATAAGCATTCGGATTTGAACTGCGCTTATAAGGAGCCTTTTCGGTATGTGTCCCCATGAGTCCTATATACATGGAACTAAGGCGTTGCTGACCATCCAGAACACCGACAATCTCTTCATGCAAGAACGCTCCCGTCTTACGGCGATTGTAAGGGTTTCTCTCATCGTATTCTTTGAGAAACTCATAAAAAACATAGCTTTCTGCCCTTTCCCTATGCAATCTCCAGAATAAAAATGTTCCAAATGGGTAGTTACGCATCAGAGAATCGAACAGAAGTTCTATCTGGCGCTTACTCCAGACAAATTTCCTTTGGAGAGCAGGCAAATAGATCTTATTCTGATCAATGTCCTCAATTGCCTTTTTGATAGTTGTCTTCTGGTAACTCATATCAATCTAATCCTCCCTGTAAGCAGTTCCTGCATCATGCCCTGCTTGATCTGGCGGGCTTTGGCAAGTTTCTCTTCCAGCGCGGTGATTTCGGAATCCATATCGGAGAGAATGGTGGCAATGGCAATTTGTTCATCGAAGCTTTTGGGTAGTTTGATAAGGACATCCGAAATAGGGCCCAAGTTTATCTTCTTTGGGATTGCAGATTGGAGAGAATTCAATTCAATTTCCTTTTTGAAAGCTGTTGTTTTAGAGTAGTGGCAAATAAATTCTGCAGAATAGCTTTTTCTTATCTTTAGCAATGCTAAGCTAACGTAAAAACTGGCATCCACATTCCAATCAATGAATTTACAATCACCAATAGACCCAATTCTTGTCATCAAGATATCTCCTTTTTCTATCTTGAATGACTTCGTAAGAAAACGGTGCTCATTTTCGGAAATGAATTTGGTATTGGTGAAATCGCCACTTGTGACATTTTCAACGCTGAAGAATGGAATCCCGCATTCTACGTATTTCGGCGTTTGATGAGTACCGTCTCTGATTTCAGCAATATCACCTAAACGCTTCGTTTCCCATTCTCCACTAAACCCCGGCAGCCTTCTCTTCCCAGTCAACAATTCCTGCATGGCGCCCTGTTTGATCTGGCGTTTCTTGGCGATGAGCTGCTCCAGAGATTCTATTAGGGCATCCGCATCGGAGAGCGCTTCAGCGATGGCTTCTTGTTCGGCTTTGGTGGGTAAGACGACCAGAACCCGTGACAAATCTTGTTGGCCGATGTTAGCTCGAACGGCACCTTGCCCACGTGCCATAATTTGCGACCTAATAGCTGGAGAACGTAGAACATAGGATGTAAAAATAGAGTATAAGCTGCTGTCTTTCGGCCTTGCACGAATTACAAATCCTCCAAACACCACAACTTCATTTCCAATGTAGACAGACGTGAGCCCAACTTCCTCTTGGGTCTCAGAAGTTCTGTTGAATAGAATATCTCCTCGCTGAACTGTAAAAGCACTAATCGCCTGTGCCGATAAAGAAATTTTCCCCGGAATTTTGTCCTCTGTGATAGTAGAATGAGTAATAACTTCCAGAACATTGATAAAAGGAATTCCGCTTCCATATGACGATTTATCAGCGTTAACCCCATTCTGGAAGGTGAATAACTCAGCCATAGGCTTCACCTTCCAATCTTCAGGTATAACTCCCACCTCAGTCTGTTTGTAGCCGGGAGGGATATTATCAGATCTGCATTCTGCACTCATGGCCTTTCCTCCTGTTTCGATTCAGGATGAAACAGCTCTGCCTGAGTTTTAATCCCGTCGAATTCGACGGGGTTAATATGGAATCTGGGCAATTGGTCAGCAGACTGCTGACTGATCATATCCTTGGTGAGTATGGAGCAGTAAGTGCAGGTTTGAGAGCCAGAAGCAGTTTCAGCCTTATTCATACCTGCCACTCTCCAATTCTTTCTCTATCTTTTCCAGCTGTGTTTTCAATTCTTCCTTGGACGGCAGGTAGAGCTGGTATTTCGGAGCGAAGATGTTAGCGTTTTTCGGCAGGGTCAGTTCGACCAGTGCTTCATTCTTGCGCCGGCAGAGGATGATGCCGATTGTGGGGAGTTCGTCAGCAGTTTTCACGCATCGGTCAAAGTAGTTCACATACATCTGCATCTGGCCGAGGTCCTGATGGGTGAGCTTGTCCCGCTTCAGGTCTATAAGGACGTAGCAGCGGAGGAGCCGGTTGTAGAAAACGAGGTCAATGTAAAAGTGGTCGTTGTCGAAGGTGAAGCGCTTCTGTCGGCCCTCGAAGAGAAAACCTTTGCCGAGTTCCAGCAGGAAAGTCTCAAGCCTGTCGATGATGGCGGATTCCAGATCGTTCTCAGACCAGCAAGGCTTCTCTTCCAGGTCAAGAAATTCCAGAACAAAAGGGTTTTTGATCAGGTCTGCCGCTTTTTCAACCACAAGCCCCTGTTCGGCAAGCCTGCGGATCTCGTCCCGGTTGCGACTCAGGGCCAGCCGTTCGTAGAGCGAACTCGAAATCTGCCGCTCCAGTTCACGCACACTCCAGTGGTTCTGTGCGGCTTCGATTTCGTAAAAACGGCGTTCATCAGGATTTTCTATTGTCAAAAGAGTCACATAATGGGACCAGCTAAGGGAGAAACGCTTGAGCAAACTTGCCACAATATCCTGCCATCCGTTTGCTTTTATCCCCATGCCTCCGGATACCGCAGACACTGCCTGCGATATTGGCAGGTATCCTTTCGGCAAAAAAGTTTCGCTGTCCGGCCCGGATTCCGCAGACATTGTCTGCGGAATTTGCTTATGCGTCAGGTAGAACTTGCGGCACTGTTCAAGGGACCGGGCCGAAAAGCCTCTACCTAGCTGTTTTCCCAGCTCATCCGATAACCTTTCGATCAGATAAACCCCATATTCAGCCCTGTCGAATCCATTTTGCTCATACTCTACAACATAGCAACCAAAAAGCCAGTTGCGGACCACGAGATGGATATTAACGGAACGGCCCGCCCGCATCTGCATATCCTGATGTGTCTGCGTGCAGAGATTGACAAGTTGTTGAAAACCGTAATTGTTCCCGGTGTTCATAATTTGAACCCCATCCTCTCCAGATGACGGTTTACCTTTGCCTCCAGCCCAGCCACACGGTCAGTCATCTGTGGCATCGGGGTTTCATAGCGTTCGGCCAGTTCCTTCACGCGCTGGGTAAGGGACTGGCTTATCCGGTCCATCTCGCCATGAATGGCTATATCCAGTGAAGAAAGCCATTTATCTTCCACAACCAGCGTTTTGATATCGTCCTCAGTAAGTTTTGGATAATAGTGATGGGCTTTTGAATCGAGTAAAGTCTCAGCATCCTTCAGGCGCTTCTTGAGATTTGCTTCCTCACTGGCAAGTCTCAGCCAATCGTTGAGGACAGCAGCTTCTTCCTTTGCTTCCCTGTCACCTTTTACATCCTTCAAGCGTGCAGTGACATTTACCTTGTTCACCTTATCAAGTTCGGAGAATGCTCCTTCTTCACCACCCTGTTCCTCTTCCAGCTCTGTCATATTGGCAGTGATGCTTTCCAGCTCAGCAGATAGCTTATCGATAGCTTCCTGCTCTTTGGCGAAGTAACGGGCAACAGTAAGGGGCTTGGGCACAAGGTCGCAGGTCCATCCCTTGTCTTTCTCCTTTCCCTTCTTATCCCTCTCGATAATACGGAAAGTCTTTGCTTTCCACCCCTCGTCCGCAATAAGGTAGCAGTCGTCCTGCATCGTCTCAGTCCAGTAGTCCATCAGGTGTTGATAAATATCGTACTGGTTGATGAGCGGCTTATCTGCATAATGGGCAAGCAGGTTTTCGGAAAGCCCTGCTATGATTTCCTTCGGGTAGAAGCCGGGTTCTAATTGCCGGAGCATAGCAGAAGTAGTCGCACGCCAGGCAGCGAAATGTGCATTCATGCCGGCGGTAAAAGCTGCAAACTCGGGGTGCTCGTAAATAGCGGATTTGATAGCTGTCTTGTCAACGGCAAGTTCCAGATAGCCGGGACGAATCTCAGTGAACAGCGCCTGCCTAAGCTGAGGACAGACCTTCCAGTAACGCTCAAGAGCATCAATATCCGCACACGGAATTCCTCCGTGCAGGTGGCCCTCGATGTCCTGAAGGTCTTCAGCCTGCTGGCTGTCGATGTAGCGTGGGAGGTTGAGGTTGAATTCGTTCTTTTCGATCTCCTCAAAACTTACCATCTTCGAGTATTTCGGGACATCAGCCTGCTTTGTGAAAACATCAACGATCTTATGGATATCCTGAGCCCGGAGGCGGTTCTTGGGACCGTCTTTCATGAAACCCGTGCTAGCATCGATCATGAAAATGCCCTTGCGGTTTTGAGCCTCTTCCTTGTCAATGACAATAATACATGCAGGGATGCCGGTACCATAGAAAAGATTGGCTGGAAGACCGATAATTCCCTTAATGTATCCCTTGCGCACAAGGGCACGCCGGATATCGGCTTCGGCATTGCCCCGAAACAAAACACCGTGTGGCAGGATACAGGCTCCTTTGCCTGTACTCTTGAGCGAACGAACAATATGCAGCAGATAAGCATAATCTCCCTGCTTGGCAGGTGGAACTCCAAATGGCTTAAAACGCTCGTAAACATCTTTAAACGGGTCAAGTCCTGTGCTCCATCGCTTGTCGCTGAAGGGAGGATTGGCAACGACATAATTAAAAGTCTTGAGTGTTTCCCCGTCCTTGAACTTGGGATCTGTAAGGGTGTTGCCCTGCACGATAAGAGCTTCAGGGTTGTTGTGCAGGATCATGTTCATGCGGGCGAGACCGGATGTGGTTGAATCTTTTTCCTGGCCGTACAGGGTTATCTTGGTCCTTGCTTCGTCTGCAACCTTCAAAAGCAGCGAACCGGAGCCGCACGTAGGGTCGTAGGCCGTTGTGGAACTTGTGGTATTCGCATACCGAATTCCGAGTATCTGTGCTATAATCCGGCTGACTTCGGCAGGTGTATAGAACTGCCCTTTGCTTTTTCCACTCTCGGTTGCGAAGTGACGCATCAGGTATTCGTAAGCATCACCCAGGATGTCATCGTCTTCGGCGCGATTCTTTGAGAAATCAAGGGCAGGATTTTCAAAAATAGCAATGAGATTAGTGAGCCTGTCCACCTGTTCCTTACCGCTGCCGAGCTTGTTAGCGTCATTGAAGTCCGGCATATCGGACAGTTTGTTGGCGTTGACCAGTGGAGCGATTATTTTCTTGTTAATTTGATCGCCGATATCCGGTTTGCCTTTGAGTGCAACCATATCCCTGAAGCTCGCACCCTGGGGGACGTTAATAGGTGCAAAAGGCATGTCAGCGTATTTGTCACTGATGTATTTGATAAACAATAGGGAGAGTACATAATCCTTGTACTGGCTGGCATCCATTCCGCCGCGAAGTTCATCGCAGCTGGACCAGAGAGAAGAGTAAAGTTCGGATTTTTTAAGAGCCATTTCATACCACCAATGAATGTTTGCTCAGGGACAATCGGCTGAACACGAAATAGAACCTTTCCAGATTGAAAATATTGTTAACGAATTTCAGGTAGTTCGGGACAACACCGGTATTACGTTTCCTGCTTTCTGAGTCCCTTATGCGGGCTGAAATGTGTTTTCCGTTTTGGTTCATGCATTTTCATCTTCTTATTATAGTAACTATCCAACGATCACAGTCAAAAGTAATAAATTTGTTCCTTTATACTTATCAAAATTCGGAGCAACGCTTGTCGTGAACACTGACACCCATGCTCCCGAGAACCTTATTACCGATGAGACCGCCCTGAAAATTGCAATGGGAGCCGGGCTTACCGAATCCGGGGCAAAAGAAGCGTTCAAGCATCTAAAAAGAAAGTAGCAGAGATAGTCTGAGCTTCACTTCGCGTTCTTTTTTCTCTTTTCGTCCCATTTTTTTCTTAGTTTTTCCTGTCTCTATTTTTTCCTATTTTGCGTTTACTCCAGTTTTGAATCAAAGCTAGTAAGTAGCAAAAGTCAGAAGGAATTTTACTTATTGAATTATTATAGAGGCCGTAGTCTGGTTATTTATAGAATGTGTAATTAATCATAAATATAATTCACATTTAAAGAATTGTGATATTATTAATTCTAAATTATCTAATTAAGTGGGTAAGTGAAACAGATAGTATAGTATGTACTACTCTATCTTCGAAAAATAGAGTCTACGTGGGGGAAATAAAGTGAAGAGTAAAACTCTATTCATAGTTTTTACTTTGATATTCCTGGTGGGAGTACCATCTACAGTATCGGCAAGAGATATTATAGTGGGCAACGGAAGTGGATCATATTCTACAATACAGGAAGCTGTAGATGGTGCGGAAGCCGGAGATGTAATTATAATAAAACCTGGAACTTATGTTGAAAACATAAACGTTTCAACAGCAAGGCTAACAATTAAACCGGAAACAAATGACGTGTTTATTGAACCGGCAGACAGCACAAAGACAACTATTCTTCTAAGCAATGTTGGGATAACACTAACCGGTTTTGATATCAATGGTAGTGTTTATGTTAATAACGCGTGGTTAGGTAATAGTGAGTATTATCTAAACAATATGAGCCAGATAACAAGCAACGTTATTGAAAATGGTGGTATTGGCGTAGGATCTGAGAGTTCCGGTATTCTCATATCCGGAAACAAAATCACTGGTGGTACTGGTATAGACGTGGCATGTTGTGGCGATTACAATGAAATAACAAATAATGAAATTTTAAATTGTTCTACAGGAATTTATGTTTATGATGAAAGAAATGTACCGCCTATCAGTGGTAACAAAATAAACAACTGTGATGTCGGAATACATGTTTCTGGCTTATCTTATGATCTCGAAAACAACGAAATCACAAATTGTGGGGTAGGAGTAGTAGCCGGAGAAACCGGTGGTGCAAATTTAATTGGAAATAAAATAATGTACTGCTCAGACTGTGGACTCAAAGTGGTTGGTTCTTTAGAAGCTAAAGGAGCCTATAATAATTATTTCAACAACACAGTGAATGTAAAGTTTGGAGACTTTGAAGACACATATACCTGGAACACCTCCCTCACTGACGGTACAAACATAATTGGCGGATCATATCTTGGAGGTAATTATTGGGCAAAGCCGGATGGAACCGGGTTCTCTCAGACTGCTATTGATGCAAACGGAGATGGTATTGCAAATTCGGCTTATGCAATATCTGAAAAGAACTATGACTACCTGCCACTCACAGCTAAGTATAACTCAGTATTACCTGCTTCCGACTTCACAGCCAACGTAACCTCCGGGACTGCTCCTCTGGTTGTGTTATTTACTGATACCGGCAGTGGCGGAACTCCAACATCCTGGCTCTGGGACTTCGGGGACGGGATTACCTCAAAGCATGCCCGAACGGCTACACACACATTTACGAATTCGGGGGCCTATAATGTCAGTTTGACAGTAACCAACGCTGCAGGCAGTAATAAGGTGAATAAACCAAATTATATTACTGTTACTCCTCCACAGGCCCCGGTAGCGGACTTTTTTTCTCCGGAAGTAAATAGGTTCAGTGTTTTTGGAGATTCGATTCCCATAAATGAAACCGTGTCATTTACCGACAATAGCACGGGGTCACCCACATCCTGGCTCTGGGATTTTGGGGACGGCGCCACTTCAACCGCCCGGAACCCTGAGCATGCATACAGTGCCAGGGGCGGGTATACCGTCAACTTAACGGTAACTAATTCTTTTGGCAGCAATACGACAAGCAAATACGGTTACGTACTCGTCGGGATCATAGACGCACCTGCAATCCCTGCATATTTCTCGTCCGATGTAAGATCCGGAAATGCCCCGCTCACGGTCACATTCGTCGACGACCTGGATGCTGAGTTACCAAATTATCCGATCTGGCGCGAATGGAATTTCGGCGATGGAGTCGTTCAAACTTATGTGGTAGATGATAACGAGTCGGCGACACCATATGCAACGCATGTATACGAAAATCCCGGTAAGTACACCGTAACACTGTACTTGGATAACCGCGGTGGGAACTCTATCATAACGAAATACCATTATATCACGGTCACAGACCCCAACGCGACGGTGACAGATTTCTCTGCGAATGTAAGTTCCGGCCCGGCTCCTTTAGTTGTATTATTTACGGATACCAGTACCGGTCCGGCTCCTAGTTCCTGGCTCTGGGATTTTGGTGACGGTATAAATTCAAAACACCCCATGAACGCAACACATACTTTTGCGGAGCCAGGAAATTACACAGTCAGTCTAACTGTGGAAAATTCCGCAGGTAACAATACGGTTACAAAGACAGATTATATCGTTGTCACAGAGCCGGTTGTTACCAGTTCCAGTGGAGGAAGCAGCCACAAGAGCAGCGGTGGAAGCAGTGGTGGCGGTGGAGGCGGCTCTCCCGAACCTGCGAAAAACGTTGAAGCAAAGGAACTTTCCCAGGTCTTCATTACGAACGGAAATGAAGTGAAGTTTGATTTCACAAAGAATGCGACCTGTGTCGTGTATGTGGGTTTTGACGCAAAGAGGACTCTGGGTAAAACCGCAACAATCGTCGAGCAGTTAAAAAACAGTTCTTCACTTGTTTCCGAGCTTCCTGAAGGCGAAGTCTACAAATCTTTTAATATCTGGGTCGGAAACGGCGAAACTGCGAGCTCAAAGAATATAGAAAACCCGGTCATCGGTTTCAAAGTTGAAAAGAGCTGGATACAGGATAAAGGGATAGATCAGGCTTCTATCACCCTGAACCGGTATAACGACACAAAATGGGAACAACTTCAATCCAGCCTTTCAGGAGAAGATGATAAATTCCTGTATTTCACGGCCGAAACTCCGGGATTCTCTTCATTTGCTATTACAGGGAAGGCAAAAAGCACCGGTGAAGGAACTGAAACGGGAGCAAATCTCGGATCTGAGACTAGAGCGGTTGATGAAACTGATGAGGGTAACAAAGGACCTGAAGCTGAACAGGAAGCCGACCCGAAAGAAAGTGCAAGTTTGCCGGGCTTTGAAATGATTTACGGAGTAGTCGGTCTGCTTGCAGTGTTCCTGTATAAAAGAAAGTAAAAGGTGGAATGCCTGATTTTATGTGAAAAACAGACAGGGGAATTAATCCCTATCTTATTTTTCTTGTCCTTCCATCTGCTCTTTTTTTCTTATCTTCCATCTGCTCTTTTTTTCTTATCTTTCATCTGCTCTTTTTTCTTATCTTTTCGGCTGCTTCCTGACTCTTCCGGTTTACTTTTCAGCCATTTTCCAGTTAACTATTTTCTCTCACACCATCCCGCTAAATACAACCCTTGAAGCCGCAGCCGAAACAGCAAAGATAAGCACTGTAATCGGAAGCATGCAGGCGAGGTCGTATTTCAACTGTGCTCTATCCCCTCCGTATTCTATAGCTCCTGCAAAGCGGGTAAGGATTGCACTGATTATTATAACGTAAGCCCCTATTGCAAGCATAAACTGGTCAGGAGGGATGGACTGTGAAAAACTTTCAGGGTTGATCTCTACAGGCATTCCGGAAAGATCAGCAGGGACCCTGCTTACCCTTTCTGCTACCTGGTTCAGGATTTTCGTAATTACTTCTGAGAGGGCAAGGGTAATTCCTGCAATAAGAGGGGCAAAAATTGCAGCAGTTGAACGCATTGTTGAGGTGACGTCATAGAGAGAATGCCTGATCCTCTCTTCTACGGCACTGAGTTCTTTTAAGTGGTCGGCAAGTTTGATTATTGAAGCTCCTGCAGCTTCGTGGTTTTTATGGACGCTTTCCGTAAAGAGGAGCATCGTGTTTCTTATCCTCTCAGAATATATGTGCCTGAAAGCCCCGATTTCTTCATCAAAGATAGCATCCCTGAGATTTGTCCTCACGCTGAGCAGATTCATGGAAATCTCTTCAAAGGCCTCCCCGATTTTTGAGCCTTCCATGGTCCTGGAAGTGTGGGCAAAGGCTTCTTCCGGGGCCTTTCCTTCCGAAATCCTCCTGCCGAGCACAAAGAGAGAATCTGCAAATTCCAGTTCCATCTGTTTTATCCGGTCTCTTATTTTCCTATACGGAATGGACGAGAAGTACAGGTAAATCGAGATTCCGGCAGTTCCTCCGACAACTAAAGGAAGGGTAGGGGGAAGATACCCGCTGAGGGGTTCGGTTGAAACTATTTCTCCCGGGTTTCCGATCAGCAGCAGAAGGTATCCTGAAGGAGCTATCAGTAAGAAGGCCAGGACTGAAAGCGTTATGGCAACCCTCTTCTTCTGCCTGATGTCCGCAAGGTCAGGGTGGGAATCCGGGATCTGTTTGGGGATAAAGGCAACAGGCCTCTGCATCAGGACATACTCCGAATATACCGCTGCAAGGACGGGAAAGACAAAGTCGTAGAGGAGGATCAGGTCCGTAATCTCGGGTTTCATCCCCACAACCGTGACCGCAGGCAGGAGAGCGACAAGGGCGAGGGGGATCAGGATAAAAATAGAGTAGAGGATGTAACTTGGGGTCTTCAGCTTTTCGGCAAAAACCTCCATAAGGCTTTCAGTCCCTTCAAGGCTGACGTCAAGGGCGCGGTTCAGAGTGATGACTCTCTGGGCTTCGTCGGGCTCTGCTGTTGAACTCTTTATCAGGTGCAGGGAACGTTTGAAGTATTCGCTGTTCCTGCCCCACAGGTCGGCAAAAGAAAGGAGAGCATCGTCCATGCTGCTGTAGAGCCTCAAATTCAGGTCCCAGGTCAGCTTTTTCAAGTCCGTGGCAAGCGGCCTCTCCGAGTTCCGGGCAGCAAAAAGAACAGCATGTTCGAGGTTGGGGACCAGCTTCATTGACATGATGATATAGCTCAGGATTTCCGGGATGTCCCCGAGAGAAGAGATTTTCATAAAGCTGGCCTTTATCTTCACATATTCGCTCAGGTAGCAGAGAACTATCAGCGGAAGGATAAAGGTCAGGGTTCCCATTATGAAAAGAGTCCTGGGTTCAAAACTCCGGGAAAGAAGAAGGAAAAGGTCTATCCCTAGCAGTAAAATTAAGGTTATAAATGTCCCCACGTAAGAAAATAAAACTGTCTCAAAGGCTTCCAGGTCAAAACCTGTAAACCGGAGGGCATCTCTGTATTCAGGGCTCACGCTTTTTTCACATTTCCGGCTGAAGGCCTCAGGGTCCGGGACAGCCCACACCCACTGCTTTGCAGTGGTTTTGCAGGCTCTAACGTACCAGCTGCTTACTTCCATGCTCCGTTCCTCTCAGGCAGTTATTTTTGTTTCTTGCAGCTGTTTTTCCTTTTCCAGTAGTTTTTCCCGTGTCAGTTGTTTTACTTCTGCTGTTTGTTTTTCTTCTATCGGCCGTTTTTCCTGTACAGTTAATCTTTCTTTAGCTAGTTGTTTCCCTGTTCCTTTTTTTCCGATCCCTTTTTTCTCTGCTCCTGTGCATACCCTGGAAAAGTTTTCAAACCAGGTTTCCCACTGTCTGTAAAGCTCTTCAGTTTCATCCCTTGAAGCCGGTTCGTTGTCAGTTTCAAATCTTCTACTACCTGCTTTTATGGAATCCGAAAGCAGCCAGAACATATTGTTTGCCTCGCTTACGGCTTCGGCTTCAAGCAGGAATGGCCTGTGAATCCCTTCAGCTGCAATTCTTTCTTTTATCCTTGTCCGAAGTTCGATATTTTTCAGGGCGCTGTCAATGGAAATCCCCCATTTTCGTGCAATCTTCCCTATAAGTTCGGACTGCCCCTGCTCGAGCACCTCTCCTGCAAGCAGACAGTCCTGAGCAGCATCATAATACATGATATCTCTGAAGAGTTCCGAAGGTTCGGGGTCTTCTATCGACGTGCCGGTCACCTCTGCAATCCGGCTCACCCGTTTCAACTTTTTCATGCTCCCCCCGGGCCTGATTCCCGAACATATTATTACCGCATCGGTTGCCTTGAAAGAAGCCGGAGGAACCCCAAGGGTGTGCACGACTCTCTCATAGATGTTTTCAACGGACGAACCGTGGATGGTCCCTATAACGGAGTTTCCGGCATTTCCTACCTGCATGGCTTCGTAGAGCACTTTAACTTCCGGTCCCCGGACCTCTCCCAGCACCAGAGAAGAACTCCCGAGCCGCAGGGCAGCCCGGAGCGCGGTTTCAGGACTCATTTCCGCCCCGGACTTCAGGACTGAAGAGTGGGAGCTCATCCCCTGTACTTTCCAGCCCAGTTCCTGGAGTTGTTCTGTCGGGAGTTCGTGGGTGTCTTCGATTGTAAGGATCCTGTATTTCTGCGGGATTTCAAGCAGCATTGCCGACATAAGCGAGGTCTTCCCGGCTCCCACTTCTCCGGCAACAAGGACCGAAGCCTGCCCGTCCATGAGGAAACTCAAAAACCCGGCGGCAAAAGGAGAAATCGAACCTGTATTGATTAGTTTCGGCAGGGTCCAGGGTGTTAGGGAATGTTTTCGGAAAGCATATGCAAGCCCGTTTGCACTTAGCGGGTCTCCTATTACGGAAACCCTTACCCCGAAAGCCTCAAGATTGAGCTCAAGCACAGGGACAGCTTCTCCAAACGGCCTGCCGCTAATTGTCCTGAACCTTGAGACCAGGGAGTCAAGGTCATCCTGCGAGAGAAAGATGTTGCTTGTACATTCCTCCCCTTCCAGCACAACATGCACCGGGTTTGTATCGGCAGGGGCATTGATATATACGTCCGTTATCCTTGAATCGGAAAGAAGGTCTTCTACAATCCCGAGCCCGTTAGTATACTTTGCAAGCAGGTCGGCATAGCTTTCAAGCTCATCCGGGTTGCAGGCTTTCCCGCTTTCGAGAAGTTCTTCCCCCAGCAGGTCTTTTGCCATGCATTTGAAGTACTCCCTGGCTCCGGTGGGGTCTGCAAAAGCAAGGTCTTTTGGCCTGTGCCGGATCATTTTTCTCCTGACTTTCTCAAGGAACCTGAGTTCCTCCTGCTTGAGGTTGTACTCTGGAGGCCGGATCATGTAAAGTCTTTCCGGTCTGTCGGTGTAGCGGTAAATGGTGACCTCAAGGTTTCTTCCTTCCCCGCCCCTTATGTCGTAACATTCGAGAAATTCGGTATTTTCGGGAGCTTCGGTGTAAATTCTCGAACTGGAAAAAGGAGGCCTTACATGAGATTTGATCCTGCTCTCGTAGTCGAAAAAATTATCATCCGGCTTTTCATTCTCCGTTCTTACGCTCTCGCTTCTTTTGTTCCCTGGTCTCTGATTCTCTGATCTACGATTTTCCGATCTTTTATTTTCTGATTTCCGGTTCTCAGGGCTTTGATTCTCCTGTCTGCTGTTCTTCTGTTTTTTTCCAGCCACTGGGAATGAGAACGAGATTATTCTTGAGAAAAATGCAGGGGTTATTTCTCCCGAAGTGTTTTCTATCAGGTTCCCGATTTTCTTTCCTGGTTTTCTACCAGTTGTTATCTTTACCTTTTTCCCCGATTTTTCTTCGAAACCTTTTCTGTTTTCCTTTCTACTTTCTAACCAGCTCGCTGCCGAACAGTAACCCGATTTTTTGGTAACCGGGACATCAGGAAAGCAGGACATTTTTTCTTCTATTTCATTCAGGATGCTGTAGAAACACTCCGAGCACGCAAGGCAGATAGGAGTTGCGTCCGGCTACCAGCTGTTTTTCCGTGGATAAGCTCCCTCAGCTCCAGCCGGGCTTTTAAGGGATCGGTTTCCACGTTTTTGGCAAGAGAAGCAATTATCTCTCTTCGCTCAAGGCTGCACTTCTTTTTTTCGGGCCGAATACATGCTTCAGGCACAACTTCAATGCTCCTGTAAGCTGCAATGGTTCTCTTGAAACCTGCCAGTTCATAAAGCAAAGAGAGGGCTCCTCCTTCATAGTCCCGTTCATAAAGCCTTGAGAGTACAAGACAGTCGGCATGAACCTCCTTCCGGAGGATGCCGAAGATGTTTTCCCTGCAGCGTGGATCATTAATTGAAGACTCTGCTTCGCATTCCCTGCAGTTGATAACAATTGTTTTCCGGTTTTTCGTCTGCTTTATCCTGCACGGACAGGTTTCATCTTCCTCTTTATTTTCCATTTGAAGCAGGCCAGGACTGAAGCTTCTAACAGTGTCCTGCAGGCCGTTAGCAGCATCCTGAAGTTTTAGCATTATGTTCAGAATTTAAACCCCCATGTCCCCAGATTACTTTGAAATTTATGTTCAACTGTATTAAATGTTTCCTATTAATCAACCTATATGTCTTTTTATATTGAACTATGCCAACTGGTGTGAAAGTAATCTCCGCTTAATTGCTGATCTATATTCTATTATTCACGTTCAAGAAAAGCTAGAAAATCAAAAGTGGACGCTCAAATCCTCTACCTGCCTGAGAAATACTTCTTCTGGACTTGGATACTGTGTTTTTATTAATTATTAACAGGACGCCACTCCAGCCTGTCTGTTGGCTCTTAAAAAAAGAAATGAAAGTGAAAGTTAGGCTTGAAAATAGTTGCTATTTATTCTATTTGTCTCTATCTTGAGTCTATTCATCTCGTTTTTTTGCTTCATTTTTACTTTCTGTCTTTTATCTTTGGTCTTTTTCTGCCTATTTGCTCTTTGGAAAAGACCGCTCTCCTGCGTCTCTTTATGTCTCTTTATTTTACTATTGTTTTTAAGTTAGTCCGCTTGAGCGAAGCGAAAAGGATGGCGGGCTCCCAAATCGCAATTCGGGCGGGTCAGAAATTCTTAGTATTCAAAAACATCTTCAAGTGACAACTCTGCCAGTTTCAGCACATTTTCTCTAAAAGCAAACAAATTCTCAAAAACGGCTGAATTTTGACCCCTCAGGAGTTCTTGCTTAACCCTTTTTCCCACGATATCATCGCTCCCTCTTATCAGCCTCAGGACAACCGAGCCGGGAAAGATTTTTGTCTCGCAGGTGACGTTATCGCAGTCTCCGTCTGTGATTCCAATGATCGGGATTCCGAGCCTGTAGAGGATATCACCTGCTATGGCTGTGGTGTCGTCTCCGACGGTGACTGCAAGTTCGGCTCCGGAAGCCAGTTCATAGGAGTTTTCGGCGGCATGGTCTATAAGCACGACTTTTCCTGTCCCGGGCCCGGAAAAAGAGCCTGATTTTCGGGTGCTGGCATTTTCTTTCCTTGCACCCGGGGGGAAGGAACTGCTTCTCCGGATCTCCCCGCTTTTTACCCAGGCTCCGGCAAGGTCAACAGGGTCCATTTTTTCGTAATTATGGAGCTTTTCTATCCCGTGCCCCTTTATTTCTCCGCCTTCGATTGCGGTAATGAGGCCGTTTTCAGCAACGATTCGGACTCCGGAAGAGAGGGCTTTTCCGATCACGATTCCGTTTACAAGGATATTTTCTCCGGGAAAAACTCCCGAGATTTCGCGGATAGTCCGGGTTTTGCCGGTTTGGGGACAGGTTTCCAGGCAAACCGAGTCTTGAAAAGGGAGAGGGGTTTCGGCAGGCAGGCCGAAGATTTCTGAGAGTTTTTCCAGATGAAATACGGCTTTTTTATTGAGGGGGATCAATTTTCCGCCGGGGCAGTTTGGGCTTTCGATCTGGATAAGTGGTTTCTTTTCAGGCTCTTTGAGACGCGAGGCAACAATTGCTCCGAATACTTTGCCGGTTTCAACTGTTTTTCCTCTGTTCAGGAGGCATACGAGGTCTGAGCTTTCAAAAAAAGATTCGATGCAGGCGCTCGGCTTCAGGTGCCGGCTTATGTCTATAATATGTTCAAGCCCTGCATCAAGGACGGCTGTCTTTCCCATGGCTCCGCCAAGCTCTGCTTTTACTTCGCCAAGGCAGGAAAGTTTTTGCAGGACTGTTTCCGCTTCTTTCGAATCAATTACTTCGGGGCCGTGGATTGCCAGGCCGATCTTCATTTTCATCCGATTATACTCAAGCATTCTCAATTGATTACACTTAAGGGCACATATTAATATTACCCTGTATTCATTTTCCGGTGTGCTCCTGATATCAGTCGGAACAGTGTGTTGTATAATAATTATCCGGTTATTATAGAAAATTACATTACGCATTGTTACGTTCTGACAAAAACATAAGGACAAGAGGCAAAGAGATGGCTGACTTAAAAATAACCTGGCTTGGGCATGCTGCTTTTTTGCTCGAAGCCGAAAAGAAATTACTGATCGACCCGTTTATTTCCGAAAACCCGAAAGCTCCCTGTATCCCTGAGGATCTGGGCCCCGATATCATAGCAGTGACCCACGGCCACCGTGACCACCTGGGAGATACCATCGAGATCGGAGCCCGGACAGGCTGCCGGATCATCTCGATCCATGAGGTTGCAAATTATATTAAATCAAAAGGAGTCTTTGCCGAAGGTATGAACAAAGGCGGGACCATGGACGTCGAAGGCGTCACCCTGACCATGACTCAGGCACTTCATTCCTCCTCGATTGACGCTTCATGTTTCAGTTTCGATGGAGGCAGCCCGGCAGGGTTTGTGATAGGCATTGGCGGACATTCCATTTATCATGCCGGCGATACGGGGGTTTTCGGGGACATGCAGCTTATCGGGGAACTCTACGAACCCGAAATCGCTCTGCTGCCCATAGGAGACCGGTTTACTATGGGGATAAAGGAAGCTGTAAAAGCCGTAGAACTGATCGAACCTAAGATTGTTGTGCCGATGCACTATAACACCTTTGATGTCATCAGGCAGGACCCTGAAGTGTTCAAAAAAGCCGTGGAAGCAAAAGTTGACACGAAAGTAATTATTCTGGAACCGGGAGAATCTATAGAGCTTTGATTTTTAAGGTTCCGGTTCGTTTAGCTTAAAAATAGAAAGTAAAAGAGGTCAAATAAAGCTGAATTTTTTAGACCTCTTTTTTTCAGGACTCCAATTCTTAATATCCTGTTCTCAAATCCTGTTCTCAAATTGCTCTCAAATTCCCAGCTTTTTTCTCTTCTCCATTATATGCTGTTCTATCCCGTCAGCTGCTTTTATTGCATCCTTTTCTACATTCAGGACTCCGCCCGTAACTTCCCGGCAGTCCTCGGTCAGCAGTTTGACCAGGTCGGGTGCTCCGGTGACGGTCGGGACAGGGTTTACATAGGTGTAGAGCCCGAGGGCCAGGGCAAAGATGGCGTCGATCGTAGCTTTTTGTTCCATGTATTCGGGAGCTGCGGCAGCAACCGGGAGCTCAGGGACAGGGGCTCCCAGGACTGCGGAGATGGCTCCGAGAAGGTCGGCAAGCCTGCCTGTGTCGGTACAGGTCCCGTAGCTGAGCACAGGAGGGACTCCAAGGGCTTCACAAACTGCTTTCAGGCTGTCGCCTGCAAACTCCCTGGCTTCGGGGGAGCAGAGACCTGCCACCTGCATAGCCCCGTTTCCACAGCCCAGGGACAGGACAAGGATATTTCTCTTGATCAATTCTTTTACTACGGCAACACTGTGCACATCCTGCCCGTAGTCCCTTAATGTGGTGCAGGAGACCATCCCGACCACTCCCTTAATCGCACCGCTTTTTATAGCATCAAGGAGCGGGTCAAGGGTACCTCCCAGGGCATCAAGTATGCTCTCGGTTGAAAAACCGACGACTGCTTCTTTTACCGGAAGATTTAATACAGGCTCTCCCGAGCTTTTTCGGTTTTTGAAATTTTCGATTGCCATATTCAGGAGTTTTGCTGCCTGTCTTTCAGCCTCCACAGGGTTATAGTTCAGGCGTTCGGTGATGCCTTCAAATGCTATGAGTTCGCTTACGGGCATGAGTTTGAACCCGTATTTTTCGGCATAGAGAGGGGCTACAGGAAGCGAACAGTTCATGTCTGCGGCAAAAAGGTCCACACTTCCGCTTGCAAGCACCGCCTCCTGGGAAATCCAGTTGCCGGTAAAACCGTAAAAAGCATCATCTTCTTCCCACCTCTGGATCATCTCCTGCCCGGTTTCTATACTGGCAATGACCCTCAGGCCTTTTGCTCCGGCTGCTTTTGCTTTTTCCTGCCATTCGGGCTTTCTTGCAAGCTGGACCATGGCAAAGCCCAGGAAAGGTTCGTGCCCGTTAGGAAGCACGTTTACATATTCAGGGTCAAGCACCCCGAGGTCAACCCTCATCTTATGAGGTTTTGGGATTCCGAAAAGGATATCCTGGCAGTATTCGTTTACGATCTGGCTCTGATATGCCATTGCAATCCCAAGGCGCATAGCTTTCAGGGCCAGGCTGGCATAGTATCCGTCAACGTTTGTCAGGCAGGAACTTGTTGAAAGCATCATCTCCCCGTAGATCCCGCCTGGGAATATATCCAGCTCTTCCCACCTTTTCTTTCTTTCGGGAGGGGCAAGGATCTCAACAATCCTGCTTGGTTCGTATGCAGGCCTGTTAAAGTCCTTTTCCACAAATTCGCACAGGTGAAGGGCAATTTCGGAATCACTTCCGAGGGTTTCTATCCCGAGCCTGCCTGCAAATGTCCTCAGTTTCTCAGGTTCTCTGATGCTGTAAGGGGTTTTGCCCTTTGCGGTTTCCCTCAAAGTCCGGATGGTCTGGTCGGTGTGGTAGTGGTAGGTCGAAGCCCCCATTACATTCCTGAGAAGCATCATCCTCATTGCCATTCCGTCGGCTGTGATCCCGCAGACTCCCCTTTTGTTCTTTGCAGCATCCGAACGGCAGGGGCCGTTGGAACACAGGTCGCAGCGTGCTCCTGCCATACAGAAAGTGCATCTCCTGTCCGGAACTCCGCCTATTCCCTGAGCCTCATAACGGTCCCATACATTTGTCATATTATCTTTCTTTATCCGCTCATACATTTTTTGAACGGATTCGTGATAGGAAATCCTTTCTTTGTCCATGTTTATTACTCCCCGGTTAACTGCTACTCTTTTCTCCTTTTTGTCCCCAGGTCAGGAGATCCCCTCCAGGCTGTACTGTATGAACATTTTCTTATGAGGCGGATCTCCATCAGTAAGCCTGTTTGCAGTTATCAATAATATCAGCACAGGAATTATTTACAATTAATTCAAGACATGGTAGCTGTCAGGGAACTACGCTGATTGCTGGAATATGGAATGTGTCGATTGTTATGCTGAATTACTGTATTTGAAGGAAAGAAATGGAAAAAAGACTAACCCTGAAAGGTACAATGATAAAAAAAGCTAACATGGAAGGCACAATGATAAAAGAAATAACATGGAAAGTACAGTAATTAAAATACTTACCGTAAAAAGAAAAGCTAACATGGAAGGCACAATGATAAAAGAAATAACATGGAAAGTACAGTAATTAAAATACTTACCGTAAAAAGAAAAGCTAACATGGAAGGCACAGACAGATACAATGAAGTTATACCTGCCTTCGTTTTATACCCGTCTTCGTTTTATACCTGCCTTCGTTTTTGTGCCTTAAGTGGCTGGAGTTTTATACATTACTCAACGCTGTTTATATGCACCTTATAATTGTGGTCGTCTTCAACCCAGAAATTAATTGACCGGTCCTGTTCGGTTTCATAATCAAGGTACTTTTCTAGGGTAGTGTCGTAGACCTGTGTGTCGTTCCCTGCGGTTATGTTTACGTTTACAAAGGCTTTGAAACCATTTGTCCGTGCATCGAATGAAAGCAGGTTCTCATCGTACTGCAGGTTTTCAAAGCTTGCATCGTATGTATTGCGGCTTATCTGGTTGTATTCATAAAAAGACACTATGGTCATGTTGTTTGCGTAATAGTTGTCAACCCATTCCCGGAACTTTGAGCGGCTGATTGAGTATTTAATTGCGGGTTCCACATCGAGTTGATGGGAGAACACCGGATAGGACATACCTGCTTTTGATGCTGGCTCCCACCATTCCCATGTATCATCGTACAGGTTTCCTACGTCCCTTTCTGCATGAATTGCTGCGTCTCCGTTTCTCCAGGTCATTCCCAGGTTTTCATATGCATAGATCGCATGCGTAAGGTTATCCCGATTTCTCAGGCAGCACCAGCTTGTGGGCGGCTGACCTATTTTTTTATCCACATATGAGTATTCTTCGTCCATTACTCCGTATGCTTCTTCAAGTGGAAGGCTGTTTAACTCCTTTGTATAGTGTATGCCAACCTCCCAGGAATCGTTAGCAACCAGGTCTTTCAGGTAAGCTACGTATGTATCATTTGACTTCTCAAACATTCCTTTGTCAAACCACATCGTGCCTCTATACCCTTTGCTGTTCAGGTACGCGATCCCTTCTCCGGTTGTGTTCATCGGCAAAGGTCCGTCAAGCCCGAACGGGATTATCTTGCTGTCCCCTATTGCAGTTATGAGTTTTCTCTCTGCAGTCTGGTTTATGCTGTAAACATCAACGTCAAAGTAGGTTCCTTCTCCAAGGATAAAAGTGGTGAACTTGATATACCCACTTGAAAAATCTATATAGGGAAGCTGTTGCCTGTCAAGATTATAGAATGGGGTAACTATGGAACTGCCGTCCCGGGCGTAAATTGTGTTTGTTTTATTGATGCCGTCAAAGATTATTTTGAAATTTGTTTTTTCTGACGCATCGCCAAGAATAATTTTTTGGTATTTGAGTTCTCCGGAAGAGTCTCTATAATAACTTTTAAGTAAAGTCTGGCCCTCATTTTCCTGAATTAACAGTCTTGAACCCGGGCTATTCAGTTCAACAAAGCTCTTCGGGTCATCTGCATATACGTCTATTGAGATTTCATAGGCACATTTCACCATTGGTGTGAGATTGCATATATACAGAGCCCCTGCCTGTCTTGGTTCCTCAAGATAGTGAATTATCGGGACAGAGGTACATTGACAAAAAGTAAAAATATCCAGGTTATTTCTATAATGTCCCAGGTATTCATTGATTCCAAAACAAGAGATAAGGTCCATACCTGGAAGCAAACTGCATGGAATTAGAGGAGAGTCTCTTATATTCGTATACTCCAGCCCTTTTGAAGTGTTATTGAAACAAATTTCCGATTCCTGGGTTGCATATATGGTGGAGTATATTTTATCGTAAGGCTTTTCTTTCTGAACCCTTGCGATGAAAATATTAGCTGGAAGATTATTTGTTTCAGAGTAGTTCTGTGAAAACAGGACCATACTGCCCTGATAAATATTCTCAGTCGTTTTTGAGCTCGCTGTAGCAGGGGCTGCGTATGCACCTCCTATCCACAGGTAACTTGATATAAGCAGTATGAATATAACCATTTTTAGACTACTGAAATTTTTCACTAAATCACCAAAATTAATTTATATTTATCCCTACACTCAGCTGTAACTTTTATAGCTTTTGATTCGCAGGCTTTTGAAAGTTCTTCCACAAGCTCTTTGCATATCTTTTTTTAAAGACTTATTCGGAATTTCCAGGTCCTGTTGACGAATATAAATTCTTCCATTCTCCTAAACTTCCATATTCCGGGAGAAATTCCAACTTATCTACTACCACCTGTAAATTAATGTTTTGTTTTCGTATCATATTCTGGAAAAGGTTTGATTTTATTACTTGGATTTATAGCGATTATTTATATACTGCAAAATACTCAAAAAAGTATTAAATGAGTTAAGTTTTAACCTTTGGAATATTTCTGCCCTTTATATCTAACATTACTTTATTATCTGTGAATGTCCCTTCCGTTGCGGAATTTTATAAGTTGCATCCTTTTTGAGTAATATCTGGCTCCACAAGATCCGGACTAAACAGTCCGGTCGAACATCGGGGCTATTGGAACAGCCACTGAAAGTCAGGGATAGCATTTCCTGGATATTTCCTGACTTTCCAATAACTGTCTGAAACCGGAATCTAAGGCGCAGATTTCAATTGTAATTAAAACATAGTTTTACTATTGTTTACCTATACGGTTTTATATTATCAATACGAACTCACCGGCATGAACATGATGACAAATATAAAAAAGATCCCACTTGCTTTCGGAAGCGGGGTTTTTGAGCTGAATATCCCGGAGAAAAATGTCTCCAGCTTTATCCTGCCTTCGGAACCTGAAAAAAAAGAGGATGGGGCTCTTTTAATCCGGAAAGCTCTTGAAAACCCTATAAAAAGCAAGAGACTTTCCGAGATTGTAAACCCGGAATCCAGAATTGCAATTATTGTAAGTGATGTTACGAGGCCCACCCCTACTGCAAAAATTCTTCCTCCTCTCCTTGAAGAACTGTATCTGGGGGGGGCGAAAGATGAGAACATCACGATTATCTTCGCTCTCGGGCTTCACCGCCAGCAGACTGAGGAGGAGTCAAAGAAACTCGTCGGGGAGGATATCTACAAAAAAATCCGGTGCATCCAGCACGACACTTCCAGGTGCAGGCATATCGGGGAGACAAGTTTCGGGACTCCGGTTGAAGTCTTTGAGGAGGTTCTGGACGCAGACATGATTATCAGCACCGGAACGGTGGAATTTCATTATTACGCGGGTTATGGTGGGGGAGGAAAGTCTATCCTTCCGGGAGTCAGTTCGGAAAAAGCCGTACTTTCATTCCACAGCCATTATAGCAAACTCTTCGAAGGCGAACCCCTTTCGGGCAGGGCCGACAGCCCTGCGAGGAAGGATATCGAAGAAGCCGCAGGAATTGCAGGCCTTTACTTTATCCTGAACGTAGTGATCAATAGCAGGAAAGAAATCGTTGCTGCCGTTACCGGAAATTTCATCCGGGCTCACAGGGAAGGGGCAAAATATGTAGATTCCATATACAAAATAAAGGTTGAGCCTGCAGATGCAGTCATCGTTTCCTGCGGTGGCTTCCCTAAAGATATCAACCTCTACCAGGCAACAAAGGCTCTGGAAAATGCCATCCCTGCTGTAAAAGCAGGAGGTTCAATCGTACTCGTGGCCGAATGTGCGGAAGGAATCGGAAACCAGGTCTATGAGTGCTGGAACAGAGAGTGCAGGAGCCCTGATGATGCTATAGAACGCTTCAAGCAATTCTTCGAGTTTGGAGGGCATAAGAGTGCAATAGTTGCGAAGGCTGCAAAGCAGTTCAGGCTCTATATCGTTTCAAAACTTTCCGAGGAAGAAAGCAGAAGAGCGTTCTTCATTCCTGCAAAAAGCGTACAGGAAGCCCTTAAAGCTATTCTTGCCGAAAATCCCGATGCGAAAATTCACGTGATGCCTGATGGAGGATGGACCCTGCCTGTCCGGAAATAAGCGATAAGATCAGTAAATCAGTAAAATAAATGAAAATAGCAAAAGAGAATTTCGAACACCTATTTATCTATTGTTTACCTATACGGTTTTATATTATCAATACGAACTCACCGGCATGAACATGATGACAAATATAAAAAAGATCCCACTTGCTTTCGGAAGCGGGGTTTTTGAGCTGAATATCCCGGAGAAAAATGTCTCCAGCCTTATCCTGCCTTCGGAACCTGAAAAAAAAGAGGATGGGGCTCTTTTAATCCGGAAAGCTCTTGAAAACCCTATAAAAAGCAAGAGACTTTCCGAGATTGTAAACCCGGAATCCAGAATTGCAATTATTGTAAGTGATGTTACGAGGCCCACCCCTACTGCAAAAATTCTTCCTCCTCTCCTTGAAGAACTGTATCTGGGGGGGGCGAAAGATGAGAACATCACGATTATCTTCGCTCTCGGGCTTCACCGCCAGCAGACTGAGGAGGAGTCAAAGAAACTCGTCGGGGAGGATATCTACAAAAAAATCCGGTGCATCCAGCACGACACTTCCAGGTGCAGGCATATCGGGGTAACCAGTAGGGGTACGCCTATTGATATCTTTGAAGAAGTGCTTGATTCCGATTTTGTTCTCGGAACCGGAGGAATCGAGTTCCATTACTATGCAGGGTACAGCGGAGGGGCAAAGTCCGTCCTTCCCGGTGTAAGTTCCGAGGAGGCTGTACTCACCAACCACAAAATGATGATCGAAGAAAATGCGGTTTCCGGAAGGGTAGACAGCCCTGTCAGGCAGGATATGGAAGAAGCCGCAAAGATCTTCGGCCTTAAATTTATTCTTAATGTTGTGCTTGACAGCAAAAAAGGGATAGTTGCTGCCGTTGCAGGTGATTTTATCGAAGCCCACAGGAAAGGGGTCGAGATTGTGGACGCCATGTATAAGGTGCCCGTTGAACCTGCAGACGCCGTGATAGTTTCCTGCGGAGGCTATCCCAAGGACATCAACCTTTACCAGGCAAACAAAGCCCTGGACAATGCAACCCAGGCTGTAAAAGAGGGCGGCTCGATCATCCTTGTAGCAGAATGTTCCGAGGGGATAGGCAACCAGGTCTATGAGTGCTGGAACAGGGAATGCAAATCTCCGGAAGATGCGATCGAGCGCTTCAAACACTGCTTTGAGTTCGGAGGGCATAAAAGTGCAATTGTTGCAATAGCTGCAAAGAAGTTCAAGCTTTACCTTGTCTCGAAGCTCCCGGAAGATAAAGCAAGAACCGCATTCTTCACTCCGATGGCAAGTGTGGAGGAAGCCCTGTCTGCAGTCCTTTCAGAAAACCCTGATGCAAAAATACACCTGATGCCTCACGGTGGGCAGACCCTGCCCGTCAGAAAAGAAAATTGATGGCCTAAAGAGATCCTGCCGTTAAAAAGATCTATCAAAACAGGATCTTTTTTATTTGTTTCATTTTCTTAATCTTCATTCTTTTTTCTAAATCGATTACTATTCTTCATAGCCCGAAAGCCACCGATTTTCTATTCGCCCGAATTGCGTCTCGGCAGAATTGCGGCTCTGCAGTGCGCTGTCCTTTTCGCTACGCTCAAGAGGACTAACTTAAAAATAATGGTAAAATAAAGAGACGCAGGAGAGCGTTCTTTTCCATGAAAAAAAGAAGAAAAAAGAAAGAAGAAGAAAAACCCGGGAGCAAAACCGACTGATGATGTTTGTGAATAAAAACGAGAACAAAGAGACATAAGAGGACGAAATTTCGCTCTTTATTTCTCTTTCATTTATTCTTTCTTTTTTTTGGGAAGGGCCGCCAGACAAGCTGGCGGAGGCGCCTATATTTACCTGTGAATTAAAAACTTATTTCTGGGCTTAAGGAAAGTATTCTCTCAGTCCGGGGACATTTCTTTAATTTTATTGTCTCTCGGAATTGCAGTACTGGCTTGTAAATTACTTTTCATCTGACTGGCAGGCCGGTTCCAGTCTCGTGCGGCGAGAAGAGATAGCTGAAAAATATTCTCCGGGATTCCGGAACAGATCGACCAGTTGATCAGGGAGAACCAAAGCGAGAAGAAATAGAAAAAGAAGTGGCGCATAAAAATATGCGCCTGATATTTTTATTGAAAACAGACTTAAACGCCTGTGGAATCGATTGTCTTGTGTGATGCAGGTTCTGGAACATCCTCTTCTTCGTCTTCAAACCTTAACCTGAAAGCTTTATTCAGGAATTCGGGTGAAAATTGAGGTGTCATAAGGCTTACCGCGACCAGGGTAAGGATAGAGAGAGGAGTTGCGATCAGGATCGGGTCTACAACGGTCCAGGTACCTGAAAGTAAAGTTGCCTTTCCGAAAATTGCCTGACAGATCCCGAGAGGCACTGCTTCTTTTGCATGGACGAAAGTCAGCCAGAAGAGGCTACTTAAAGATCCTATTACAAGGCTTGCAGTTGCTCCGGCTTTTGTCGTGCGCTTCCAGAAGAGTGCTCCGATAAACAGGGGCAGGAAAGCAGCCGTACATAGGCCCATGAACATGGCAGTAGCTCTGGCAATAATACTTCCGGGAAGGATATATGCCAGAACGACTGCAACCAGGATGGTGAAGGCAATTCCCAATCTTGTGACATGGACGGTCGCTGTGGACTTGCCTTTCATAAGGCTCTGCTGGTAGACGTCGTACCCTATGGCTGTACCCATTGTATGGAACTGGGCAGCTGCAGTGGACATTGCCGCTGCGAGCAGGCTGAGCATGAAGAGCGCTACAAACATTTCAGGCATTGCATGGTTCAGGAAGGTAGGCATTATAAGGTCGGTGTTTCCATCCGGCACGACCTGAAGGGAAATCATGCCTGTAGTCCTGTAGAAATATACGTTGGAAAGAGCTCCTACAACATAAGCGACTCCTGCCATCATCAGGATAAAGGGGCCTCCAACGGCGACTGCTCTTTTCAGGGAACGGTCGTCTTTTACGGTCATGAACCTGACTGCGAGCTGAGGCTGTGCAAGCACACCTATTCCGACTCCCAATATGATTGTGGAAATCATTGTCCACCATAAAGGAGATCCGGATGCGGGCATTGAAGTCCAGCCTTGATGTCCCTGGTCTACAAGGGCCTGGGGCACAAGGTTTGCCATACTGGTAAGGGCCTGGTGGGCTTCAACAACTCCTCCAAGCTTAACGTAAGTAAAGACAAGCAGAAAACCCATTCCCAGCAGCATCAGGACAGCCTGCATGGCATCCACATACATTACTGAAAGAAGGCCTCCCTTAATGACATAAGAAGCAATTATGATAGTGAAGATTATAAGGGCAATATTGTAATTGATCCCGAGAGTTGTCTCAAGGAATCTTCCGGCTCCTATGATAACGCTTGCAGCGTAAAGAGGCATAAAAATGCCGATCAGAAGCCCGGAAAAAGCCTGAATGAACTTTGACTGGAAGCGTTTTCCTATAAATTCAGGATAAGTTATGGCTCCAAGATTCAGTCCCATGCGTCGTGTAGGGGGACCAAATACAACGAAAGCAATGAATATCCCGAAAAAGATATTCATAAATACAAGCCACAGAAGCCCCATTCCTAATGAAGCGGCTACTCCTCCGAACCCTATTATTGCAGAGGTACTGATAAACGCAGCTCCGTATGAAAGGGCCATAACTGCAGGATGCACCCCTCGACCGGCGAGCATATACCCTTCTGTCTTAGAATTCTTCCTGTATCCCAGGTAGGCAACGTAGAAAGTGGCCGTAAGGTAAATGATAACAAACAGGATAAGAGTTGAAGTACTGACTGCCATAAAAATCATTCCAGGATAGTATTAACTGCTGTTAATTGCCGTCTTTACAGACACTATCAAAAAAGTCGGTTGAAGCGAGATATAAAGCACGATCAAGGCCGGTTTTTACTGGTCCTGAACCGCTGTCCTCTGAGTCCCGCTTTTGACTACCTGTTCTTCTTCCCCGCCTCTCCAGTTCAATGCCCCGTAAACCATGCATCCGAGTGCGCTTAGTACGCAAAATACATATGCAAGCCAGATCTGTGTATCCTCAATTCCTAGTACCAACATCTACACACCTACCGATAATTACCTGCTATCAGCTAACATGACACTTGTTAACACAGTACATTATAGCTTTTTGTTATTTAAATATGTTGAGCGGGGTAAAATTCACATTAAAGTTAACTTTAGAATATGTGCTCTTTGTTCAGGGAGTTCCTGATTTCTTTCTCCTCCTGCAGCCGGGATTGTTCCCTATCTTTTTTCCTGCATCCTGTGAGGCTATAGTCGGCCTGCCAGCCAGATAATTATTACTTGTCGGCACTTGTCGGTTTACCTGAATCCCGAGAGAATTTGACTGACAAAAAAATACTCTGCCCGGTAAAGAAATACCTCCTTTGACCTGGAAAATCCTTTTTCAATCAAAAAGCTATAAAAGCCCCCAGAAAGCTCATCTTGAAGCTCCTTAAAAAAAGAAATAATATAGTTTGGAGAGATATGTAGAGAGTGTTTTTCAGGTAGTATTTTTGGATAGGTCTATTTTCGATCTTATTTTCGATCTTATTTTCGATCTTATTTTCGATCTTATTTTCGATCTTATTTTCGATCTTATTTTCGATCTTATTTTCGATCTTATTTTCAGATAGCATCCAGTCCTGTTTTGTTTACAGGAACATTATCTACTCTCACAGTCTCCTCAGTTCATTTTCAACGGGTGGGTTTTTTATGGGCTTTTTCTTTTCTTCGAAAGCCCGATCTTTTCCGGGATTTTTTTATTTCAGCGTACACTCAGTAATTTCTCCGCTGAGGTCTTCCCTGAGCATGTCGGCAGCTTTTTCAAAATCATCGGTCTGGCCAAGTACCCACATAAGTTTCACAAGGGCGGTTTCGGGAAGGGTATCTTCTCCTTCGATTGCTCCGGCTTTCAGCATGTCTCTGCCGGTATCATAGACGCGGTCGCAGATCCTGCCGTTAAGGCACTGGGATGTAACTATTACAGGCATTTTTGCGTCCGTGGCTTTCCGGAGCAGGGGGATCCATTTTGTGGAAATATGCCCCAGGCCTGTCCCTTCAACAACAAGCCCTCTGTAGCCATTACTTATATAATAGTCAAGGACTGCCGGATCCGCTCCCGGAGTGAATTTCACAAGGGCACATTTCGGTTCCATTCCGGGCTTGAATTTCAGGGCTTTTTCTCCGCGCCGGGTGTAATCAATAAAAGTCTTTATTTCCCCTGTGCTGTAGTCTACGGTCCCTACAGGTAGGGAGTTTACGGACTTGAAAGCGTCCCTGCGGGAGGTATGCAGCTTCCGGACTTTCGTTCCGCGGTGGATTTCGCAGAAATCGTCAGAGGTTGTGCCGTGCATAACCACCACGACTTCGGCAATCTCGCTTATGGCAACCCGGGCTGCACAGATTGCGTTCATGGCGTTGTCACTGCTCGGGCGGTCTGCGCTCCGCTGGGAACCCACGAGAACGATAGGTACGGGCGTTTCGATCATAAAGGAGAGGGCTGCTGCCGAGTACATCATTGTGTCTGTCCCGTGAGTGACGATTACTCCATCAGCTCCGGCTTCGATTTCTTCGACGACGGCTTTTGCGAGGTTTTGCCAGGAGTCGGAGTCCATATTTTCGGAGAGGATGCTTGAGATTACTCTGCCTTTGAAGTCCGCAATTTCCTTAAGTTCCGGGATTGCGGCGAGAATATCGTCAGCAGTAAACTGGGATGTGACTGCACCTGTACGGTAGTCGATCTTGCTGGCAATTGTCCCGCCCGTAGAAAGGATCGCGATTTTCGGGAGCTTTTTCCCGGCTCCGGGAAGTTTTTCTCCGCCCGTTTTACAGCCTTTTCCGCCGTTTCTGCCTCCGTTTGCATTTTCTCCGTTATTTTCCAGAAGGGTTATCCTGACTTTATCAATGGAAAAACCGGCGTTATACCCGCTTTTCATTTTTATTGTGATATATCCTTCCATGGAAGGCATTACTCTGCCTTCATAGACAGTACCGTTCTTTTCAATGCGTACCCAATCGCCCTGTTTGAATTCCATGAATAATCCCTTTTCTGTTGGTTTTTGAGATGATGTATATTGTGTGACACTAAGAGGTCTAAATAATATTAAAGTTAAATGTGTTATTGAAACTAAATGGGTTTTCAAAGTTAAATGTGTTCTCAAATTAAATGTATTATTGAACTTGCATGAGTGTGCTTTTTACTTTTAGCTCGATATGATTCGGATTTTCCCGTATCTCTGATTCATACTTTCTTCAATTCCTTCTGCCCTTTATTTCCCAGATATTCCGTATCCGAATTTTCCTTTATTTCCCAGATATTTCGTATCCCGGATTTTCCGTATCCGAATTTTCCTTTATTCTCAGGCTTTCCCGTATTCATCGACAACTTCAAGCAGGGCTTCAAAAGCGGAGTCGATAGAATCTTTGATGGTTGCAATCTCCTGCTCGTTCAGTTCAAGTTCGGTCTGCCGCCTTCCAAGGTAATGCTGCATTTCTTCCGGAGCAGGTCCTCCCTCAATCTTTCTCCTCTTTATGTTGGAGACCGGGTTAAGGGCTTCCTTTACCATCTTTTCCGTCAGGCCCTTGCTTGAAAGCGATTCTCCGAGCACGACTTCGGCCGCGGAGTCAATTTTTTCTATTGTGGGTTTTTCTCCTTCCCTTGCAAGCATCCCGACAATCTGGTGAGCCGTTCTGAAGGGGATTCCCGTCTCCCGGACAAAGGTATCCGCAAGCTCGGTAGCTGTTGTAAAACCTGTTACGGACCGGGCTGAAAGCACGTCCGAATGGATCTTCATGGTCCTTATCATTCCTTCCATTATCCTTACCGATGCCCTTACGGTTTCCACCGAACGCCAGATGTTGGGTGTTGCTTCCTGGAGGTCGCGGTTATAGCTCAGGGGCAGGCCTTTACAAATCGTAAGGATGGACATGAGGGCTCCCACTGCCACTCCGGTTTTTCCGCGCATTAGTTCGGCAGTATCCGGGTTTTTCTTCTGGGGCATAATCGAGGAAGTGGAGGCATATGTGTCGTCCAGCTCGATGAAGTTGAACTCGGATGAAGACCAGACTACAAGTTCTTCAGCCATCCGGCTCAGGTTTATCATGAGGTTTGAGAAAACCGAGGCGCACTCGATGAGGAAATCCCTGCTGCTGACAGCATCCATCGAATTTTCCAGCAGGCCTTCGAAGCCCAGAAGTTCCTGAGTCCGTTTCCTGTTCAGGTTAAAACCGGTAGAAGCAAATGCAGCAGCCCCAAGCGGGCAGAGGTTTACCCTGGAAAAGGCGTCCTGCACCCGGTCAAAGTCTCTGCCGAGTGCCGCTTCGTGGGCACAGAGGTGGTGGGCAAGGGTGGTCGGCTGGGCGTGCTGAAGGTGAGTAAAACCGGGCATGAGGGTTTCGGTGTGTTTTTCTGCAAGCACGACAAGGGTTTTTCGGAGGGCAAAGAGCTCTTCGAGCAGGCCGGTAAGCTCTTCTCTCAGGGCCAGCCTGATGCAGGTTGCAACCTCATCGTTTCTCGAACGTCCGGAATGCATCCGGCCTCCGACATCTTCTCCAACCATGTCGATGAGCCTGGATTCAAGGGAGATATGGATGTCTTCGTAGCTGAAGTCGAGCTTTTCCATTCCTTCTTCCCGGATTTTCAAAAGCCCGCTGAGGATTTTGCTGCAATCCTCCGCACTTATAATGCCCTGTTCTTTCAACATTACTGTGTGAGCAAGGTCCACTGCTATGTCAGCACTAAAAATCCACCTGTCAGCCTCCATTGAAGAGGTGTAACGTAAAATTTCCTCGTCCGGGGCTGCTTCCAGCCTTCCTCTGCGTAAAATATTGCTCATCGGTTTTCCTCGGTGTAATTATGAAGTAAGTTATATTGTGAGAGTCTTTATGTAATAAAGGATTCTGTGAGATAAATGATACTATGAGCTTGCCCTGGACATCTATCAGTCTATTTTATCTTAATTTTCCAGGTATGCGAGATATGAATAATCCGCAGCGTGGTATTATTCCGAACACTTAAATATGAATCGGTTTCAGGGAGTTTTCCTCCAGGGTAATCGAATACCGCAGACGTTTGCTATTTTTAGTAAAAAATCAGAATCAGTACCCAGTTAATTCCAATTTTTCATAAACTATGTCTCTTGGCAACCTTGGATGCGAAGAAAAACTTGAAGTGGATTTTCCACCTGGCACCTATCGAGAGTATTATAAATATCTGGTGAACAACCCTTTGGAAAGAGTAAAAGTAGGGAAATAACCGGGAAAAGGGTCGGAAAAAGAGTCTAGAAAAGAATCGAGACAATAACCGGGAAAGAGTGGTGAGGATATGAACAATAAACTGATTATTATTTTGTTGCTTGCAGCGGTAGCTCTGATGGGAGCCCCTATGGCTTCAGCTAAATCCAGCTATCTGGCATCTTTCAATCAGCACTATGACACTGGAGACACAAGGCTTGATTCGTGTTCGACCTGTCATACCGGAGAAGCCAGAAATCCTTATGGTAGAGCATACGCGGGAAGTGGAAGAAATTTCAAAGCAATCGAAAATCTTGATTCGGATGGGGACGGGTTTACAAATCTGGTTGAAATAAATGCCTTAACTTTTCCGGGAAATCCGGATGATTATCCGCAAAACACATCCGAAACTCTGTCTGAAACAACCGTTAACGCAACTGAGTCCTCAGCAAGTGCAACGGAACAGACAGCCACCGAAGTACCGGTAAACAATACAACCGAAGAACAATCAGCCACCGAAGTGCCGGTAAGCAATGCAACTCCGGAACAGCAAGCTACCGAAGAATCAGGCAACACAACAGAGAAAGAGCAGACTCCGGGATTTGGAGCTATTCCTGTGCTTGTCGGATTATTAGCAGTCGTGTGCCTGAGGAGAAGAAATATCCGGAAATAAAGCATAAATTTGTTTAATGTCCGTGGTCTCAAAGTATAACCTAATTTCTGCGGTCTACGATCTCATGGAGGCACCGATAGAGATTTTCCTGTACGGAAAGTGGAGAGAGGAAGCTCTTTCAAGTCTCAAAGGCAATGTTCTTGAAGTAGGGGTATGGACAGGAAGGAATCTGAAATACTACCCGGAGGGCGCTCAGGTAACAGGAATCGATATTAGTGAAGGGATGCTCGAAAAAGCCCGTGAGAAATCCAGAGGCAGGCAGAATATTACTCTTCTCCATATGGATGCCGAAAACATGGGATTTCCGGACAATACCTTCGACTATGTTGTCACAACTTTTGTCCTCTGTTCAGTTCCTGAACCCGTGAAGGCTCTAAAGGAAATGAGGCGCGTCCTGAAGTCCTCAGGGGAGTTGATTGCCATTGAACACATGCGTAGCAGTAACAATCTTATTTCCATATTTGAAACTTTAATCAATCCGATTATGTTTTCCATTATCGGAGATGAAGTGATCAGGGATACTGTGGGGAACATAAGAAGGGCTGGATTTGCTATCAAGGAAGAAAAGAATCTGGCTTTTAAGGATGTTTTCAAAAAAATTCGGGCAAGCCATAATGTTTTTGAGCCAGAGTAATTGATTAAAATGTCTGCAATCCCAAAGATGTCCGCGGCCTCAAAGTACAATCGGATCTCCCCAATCTATGAGCTGATAGATTTGCCTCTGGAACTTCCCTTTTTCCGGAGGTGGAGAAAAGAGGCACTTTCAGGTCTGAGTGGAAAAGTTCTGGAAGTCGGAGTGGGGAGTGGAAGGAATCTGAAATATTACTCTTCGAAAGCTCAGATTACAGGAATTGACAACAGTGAAGGGATGCTCGAAGAAGCCCGAAAAAAAGCCAGGGAAATGAAAAACGTCAACCTTCTCATTATGGACGCAGAGTACCTTGAATTTCCGGACAACAGCTTTGATTATGTGATTACGACTTTTGTCCTCTGTACAATCCCTGATCCTGTAAAAGCTCTCAAAGAAATGAGGCGTGTCCTGAGGTCCTCAGGCGAGCTGATAGCCCTCGAACACTTGCACAGCAGTAACCCGATTATTGATCTTTTTGAGCACCTGATTGATCCTTTTCTGTTTTTCCTGCTCGGGGACCATACGACCCGGCATACCCTGAAGAATATAGAGGATGCCGGCTTCACCGTTCTGGAAGCAAAAAAACTGGCATTTGACGACGTTTTCAGGAGGATAAGAGCGAAGCCGTAAATTTTTTTTATTCTCTTATTGGCTATCGAGTTGTATAATTTATTCCATTAGACGCAGATTAAACGTTATCGAATTAATTGTTGTAGGGCCGGGGCTTACGCTTGATTATATTCTGTTACGGTGAATCTTATAGTGAATTCCGTCCCATTGTCCCTTTTCAGTTCAAGTTCGCCATCTAACTGGTCTACAAGGTAAATTACCAGCTGAAGCCCAAGGCTACCAAGATCTTCAATATCAAATTTTTCAGGAATGCCTCTACCATTGTCTGAAACGGTCAGAATAAAACTGGTACTCTTATTGCCTTCTTTTTTGTGTTCATCGTTTTTTTCTCTAAGAAGTCTAATTCGAATTTCCCCTTCATCTCTTCCTACAAATGCATGTTTGAGGGAATTGGAAAAAAGTTCGTTGATGATTATCCCCAGAGGGACTGCGGTATCCATATCAAGGAAAATGTTTTCTTCCAGATCCGTATTTAAGCTGATATTCACATTTCCGAGCCTGTATGTCTGGAAAAGATTTTCAGTAAGTTCCTCAATATACGGCGAAAAGTTAAGTGTGTCGAGCCCTTCACTTTTATGCAGTTCTTCATGGATAAGAGCCATGGATATTACTCTGTCCTGGCTTTCCCTGAAGGCTTCCATAACTTCTGAATCCTTAATGTTCTCCCGGTTTTTGAACTTATCAACCTGAAGGTCAAGAAGGGAAGAAATAACCTGCAGGTTATTTTTGATCCGATGGTGGATTTCCTTTTTACGGGCAATTTCGATATTTGCCAGAGCTTCTTCTGCCTTTTTCCTCTCGGTAATGTCGAGAACAAAGGCTACGCCTTCATTGCACGCCTTATCGAAGGTAGCTACCCCGACAATGACAGGTACACGCGAGCCGTCTTTGCGGATGTACTCCTTCTCGTAGGGCGTATTCACACCTACGGCTTTCAGTTCCGCGACGGCGTGCTCATCCAGTTGACGGTACTCGGGTGGAGTCATCTTGTTCCAGTTAACCCTTCCAGCCTGCAAGTCCTCATGTGTGTAGCCGACTATCTCCAGTAACTTGTTGTTGGCATCGATTACCGAACCGTCCAGGTTATAATAAAATACGCCGAGAATATTCGATTCGTAAAACCGGCGCAAGCGTGCCTCGCTCTCCCGTAGCGCCTCTTCTGCCTGTTTACTCTCTGTAATATCTCTGGTAATCGCTGAGATAGCCACAAGCTTTCCATAAGAATCAAAAACCGGAGAAATAGTCAATGAAACATTTATCGTTGCTCCGTCCTTTTTCAACCGTAATGTTTCGTAGTTCTTGATCTTTTCTCCTTGTTTGATCTTTCCAATAAACTGGTTTACTTCTCCTCTAAGATTATCCGGTTCGATTATTGATACGTTTTTTCCCAGAATTTCTTCAGCTGGATAACCATAAATCTGCTCTGCACCCTTATTCCAGCTAGTAACAATACCTTCAAGAGATTCGGTTACAATAGCATCATTCGATGATTCTACAACATCCGCAAGTATCCGAATTTTCTCTTCAGCTTCTTTACGTTCAGTAATATCCTGAACTATTCCCTTCAGTCTAACAGGTAAATTTTTCTCATTAAAGATAACTCTGGACTGCATATGGACTGTGCGTTCTTCCTCGTTAGTCAGGACAATCCTGAATTCAATGTTGAAAGATTTGCCACTCAGAACATTCTTATGGGCATTGTCCATATCTTCTCTATCGTCGGGGTGGACATAACTTAAAAACTCATCGTAAAGTGGGGCCGATTCTTGAGGACTGAGTCCGAAAATACGATACATTTCCTCAGACCAGTATGCTTCATCGGTCTCAATGTCCCATTCCCAATTTCCAATGTGAGCTATTTTTTGAGCTTCGGAGAGTCTTTTCTCTTTTTCCATTAATGAATTATAAGCTTCTTCAAGTTCAGCTGTGCGTTCCTTAACTTTTTCCTCCAGATTTTCATGTGCTTTTCTTAGAGCTTTTTCTGCTTTCTTGCGTTCAGTGATGTCACGAGCAGCAGCAAAAACCCCAATAACCTCCCCATTCTCGTCTTCGTAGACTGAGGCATTGTACAAAACAGGAGTAATAAAACCGTCCTTATGCTGAATCTCAAGAGGATAGTCCCTAACTTCACCATGTGTGAATACCTGCTGATAGCCTGCACGGGCTTTTTCAGGCTCAGTGAAATAATCTGAAAAATCGGTCCCTATTAACTCTTTTCTGTGATATCCCGTAATCAGTTCTGTAGCTCCATTTACATCCGTAATCTTACCATCACGCCCAATGGTTACTAAAGGATCAAGGCTGGCTTCAATAAGGCTGCGATTATAACTATTTGACAACCTGATAGCCTCCTCTGCCTTCTTGCGCCCTGTAATGTCTACGAATGCCGAAACAGATCCGCGTGGGTTGCCCTGCTCGTCAAGCAGGGGTCTGGCATTGCCCAGTACATGTCGAATCTCGCCGTCAGCAGATACGATATCCAGCTCGCAGTCTTTAATCTCTCTACCTGCAGCCGCCATCTGCGACGGCATATTTTCAGGAGGGATCTCCCTTCCGTCCTTGAATAACTCAAACATTTCGGGCCTCTCTCCTTCAGGAGCGGATTTGGAAAAGTTTGTACCCACGGGAACCCGTAGCCATTCATAGGACAGGCGGTTACCGGTTAGCTGACGCACCTGGGGATCGTGTGCTATAAACACGGCAACAGGCACGGCATCCAATACTGCTTCCAGTTCATCCGAACGAGCTTGCTCACGTTTCTCGCTCTCCCGCAGCGCGCCCACCAGTGCATCATGTTCCGCCAGCGACCGGGCCAGCTTGATATTGCTGTAACTTAGCTTTGAGAACATGTTGGCAAGCTTCATGAAGAAAGCCATGCTTGTATCCACAGCTTCCCTGCTTAGCCGGGGAACTTTTTCAAGCGCTGCTATATATTCCTCTTCATTGAAACCGTATTTTCTGGCCTGAGCCCGGAAAAGCTCGTAGTCCAGAGTTTCGTCTTCAAAAAAGAACTGACCGGAGAAGATATTGCCTACATGCTGCCTTCCGACCACGATAGGAGTTGCAATGTCCCACATATTGTTCTTGCACCTGTACAGCTTAAACTCTCCAGGGGCAACACCTGCGGATAGCTTTGTGTCGCTTTCTATACAGTGCCTGCAGGTTTCAGGATTAACCCTGTGGAATTCGGTGCAGATATCCTGCCATCCAACACTTACCAGAATATTGCCCTTAAGATCGATCAGGCTCATGGGAATGTGAGCAAGCCTATAAAATTCATTCATGAGGGACTGGATCGCCTGGAAATCAACAATATCAGCAAGCTCCAGGTTAGCCACCTCCCTAGCAGGCGAGAGAATGCTCTCCAACTTCAGCCTGACGCGCTGCTCACTCTGGCGCAGAGCCTCTTCTACTCTTTTTCGCTCGGTGATGTCAGTAAACATGGCCAGGGAGCCTGTAAACTTGCCTTCCTTATTAAAAAGGGCTTTAGCACTTATAAGCACCCATAAGGGAGAGCCATCCTTACATATTAATTTAAATTCATAGACCTGGTTGATACCCTGCCGTCTCTTTTCCATATTCAGTTTGAGGATATCCTTACCTTCTTCATCGGCAAAGTTCCATGAAGATCTGCCAATAAGCTCTTCCGGACTGTATCCGAGCATCTCGGTAATTTTCTCATTAGCGTAAGTAATCCTGGTTTCAGCATCAACTATCAATATACCTTCATTGGCGGTTTCCACGATATTGCGGTATTTTTCTTCGCTCTCTTTAAGCCTCTCTTCAACTTTTTTGCGTTCGTTGATATCACGAGCGACATAAATACTCCCAATGAGTTTTCCCTCCGAATCATGTAGTGGCGAGGTACTTACTACGAAATAACCCCCAAGACGATCCTCGCAAACCTCTACGGTATGCTCAGTTCCGTTCTTGAGCAACTGCCGGTGCGGGCAAAAGGAAGGAGGCTCGCTTGTTCCGTGGATAACACGATAGCAGGTTAACCCTGCGCATTCTTCCGATGTCATCCCCAATTTTGCCTTCATGGCTCTGTTTACATGAATAACTCTATATTTATCGTCGATTATGGCTATCAGGTCCGGCACAGCATCAAAGGTATATTCCCAATTTTTTGCAGCCTGAATAGCTTCTTTTTCCGCCCTTTTCCTCCCGGAATTCTCTATCCGCTCCCATTTTCCTTCCCTTTTTATTAAAGCAAATTGATGGTTTGAGACTACATCAATAACCTCGGCCGTGCTGCACATATCGAGATAATATGGGCACAGAGCTATCACGTGGCGTTTGTCGATAATAGCGTCCACTTTGTTTTCATAATCAATAAATCCGTTCCAGCCTTCCTTTTCAAGCCAGCGATTGTCCCCTGCAGCCCTAAGTCCATCATAGCCTCTTGCCAGAGCCTGATCGATTTTTTCAACCCAGCTATTTACGACTCTATCCGGGTCGAAAATACCCCCTTTCAGATACCCGTAAGTGTAAGGGATGATTTCGATCTGCCCTTTCTCAAGGTAAGTATCAAGGTCGGGAACAGCCCTTTTCATGGCTTCTTTTGCTTCTTCTACTTCCAGAGGTTGTGATGTGATCCACACGCAAAGCTCGTTATTTTCCAGTCCCGCTTTGAAATAAGGAACCAGTATGTCCATCAGATCTTTTTTTGTGTGGTAAAACTGACAGAGATGTGTTCCCCAGGACACATCTCCAACAATATCAATACCGGAATTTCTCAGTTTTTCTCCCATTCCGCATTTCTCCAGGTTTGAGGATATGATGGCAAGAACTCATTACTTCCAGGGTGCTCGGTTCTATTTTTTCATACCTCTTCACTTATATCGACCAGATCCCACCTTTTGCAGGTCACGAGAAGATTTTCACAGCAATATTCAGTCGCCTTAAGTAAAGTAGGTTCTATAATCTCTTTTCCAGCAGACCAGCAATTTGGATGGCAGAACTTTCGTTTACTCCTGGTTAATCAATTTATTGGTTTTGTAGCGACTGCTGTTATTACGCTATTGCAAAAAGCCTGTCTTTCCGTGATTTAGCCAAAGTTGCAGGCTTTGTTTCATTTCTAATATACATATTAGCATCCCAGAACCAATTTTATTCCCATGTCAATAAGAGTCTCTGAACTATTTCCTGATCACAACCTCGATTGATTATTCAAAATTCAAGGTTTGGAGATGTAATTTTGAGTTTTGGGATCGGTTCTCTAAATATCAGATTGTATTAAAGAAGTGCCTCTTACTAATTATTATATTTATCTTATATATATTATTGATTATTAAAAGCAGTGAATTCTATTTCTCACATAGCTAAGAACTTCCGCCAAAAGAATAAATGACAGAAATTATGGTTGTTATCTAAGTGGACTCATAAAAACCGTATATATACTGTTGTCGCACCTGCCGAATGTAAGATCTAGAATGTAAGATATAAGTACAAATGTTCGTGATGCAGGAAGTACAAATGTTCGTGATGCAGGTTGATGACTTACCCAGCTCTTTTTTCTAAGTATATCCTCTAATCATCGTTCTAAAATCAGTTACTTTTTAAATTTATTTCTATATCATTATGGAAAATCATGAACTTTATCGAAAACAAGCAAAAGAAGGTTACTCAAATTTTACTGATCCAGTACAGCGCAGCTCTAAATGCTCCTGTAATCTGTGGAAAGTCGGGCTATATTGCCTCATGTGTTGTTCAGCTCGTCGGCCTTTGCCTGCGCCGCTTCTTCTGTTTCGAAGATCTCGATGAAGGGATAAACATAAAGATACACCCCATCAGTAACCTTCACGGTTCGTGTATGAGAGTGTATACAGGTTTGTCCATGCCATCTGCGTTCAGATAGCGGATTTTATGCTCACCGAAATTTACCGGTGCATATTCTAAGCCGTCCATTACTATTGTCTCAGGAAATTCCACACCATCAAATACCTGTTTCCCGACTGAAAAATTCAAGTCCTTATGTAGTAATATCGGTCGAACAAACACTCTTGGAAGCTTTGATTCTTCATCTTTATCTGAAAAATATGATAAGTCCACTTTCTTTTCTGGATAGTCAGAAAAGTTCGCGTTTTGAGACGCATATTCTCATACTGATTCATACATTTGTACAACGATTCCATTGATCTCTATATGAGTTGACATAAATTTCAACCCCTGGTTATATAGGTCGTCCATATATCTTCAGGTTAAAAAATATATGGATATTTAAGTTATTTATTTTTTAACAAAATCGGGATTTTTTCAGCAGTGGCTATTAGCATGGTATTATCATTACGAATCAGAGATATCGTTATTGCACCTTCGATCATTAATTGAAGAATTAAGCTTAGTTCTTTCGCTCCTTCTGAGGGAAATCCACTACTGACTAATTTTTGATAATATGTATCCGTCCACAGGTTATAGACTTCAACACAGGTTTTTCGTAAAGACTCGCTTATTGAGACCGTCTCTAATGCCAGCAAACCGATAGAAAAACAATTTTCCGGGTCTTTTTCATTAAATTTCCGTGCTAAATCCAGAATGAACTCCTCGATGGCTTGAACCGGATCGCTATTCTTTGCTAATTCTTCTTCTATATCGTGTTGAATTTTATCTCCCATCAATTTTATGGTGGCTTCCGCCAATTCCTCCTTTCCGTTTGGAAAATAATAATACAATGATCCTTTCGGCGTTGCACTTTCTCTAATAATCTCATTTAACCCCGTAGCATGATAACCGTTTTTTTGAAATAAAAAAGCAGCCGTAGTAAGGATTTTTTCACGTGTATTCATTTTGGATTCCACAAAATCTTTTGATTATAGGCATGGTTATTGGAAAACGTAATTCTAGAATATCTTATTATTTATTTCAAATAATCCTAAAAAAACTTCTTATGCCAGAATTTAAATATTTTTGATATTTTTCAGCATTTATTAATGAGCCTATCCCAAAAGTCACCTTTATTCTTAATCATTGGGAATTTTCAGAATTGTTTTCATGATCATGAGCTTGATTGATTACTCTAAATACGAGGCTAAAGAAGCAAATTTTGAGTTTTGGGATGAGCTCAATATTGATTTTCGATTCCAAACTTTTTAATATTTCTGTTTTTACAGTTCTGTCAATGTTCGGTTGATAGAACAAGACGCGGGAATCTTTAAGAACGGATCATGTTTTAGAGGCCTATCTAATAAAGAAGTCCTAAGTTGTCCAGCTGTGTCTTGATGACCCGCAGGCCCTCTTCGCAATCCTCCGGACATTTTCCACCTGTGATTACCAGTTTGCCGGTTCTGAACACAAGCACTGCCACCTTAGGAACCTCAAGCTTACAAACAAGCCCGGGAAATACCTCTGGCTCGTACTCGACGTTTTCCACGCCAAAGGCGCTTAAAACGGCGTTCAGGTTTAAATTAGTCCTTAAGTTTGCGGAGGCTACGACATTTTGAACATGAATCTCAGGCTCCAGATCTATTTCTTTGTAACCGATGGAATTGAGCTTGTTAGCCAGATTGAATAGAGCTATGCGGCTGTTTTCGACATTCTTAGTTCCGGTGCATACCACTTTTCCGGAGGCGAAAATTAGAAAAGCAGCCTTCGGATTCTCAATTCTGTATACGAGACCCGGAAACTTAGTTTTGTCATATACTGCGCCTTTGAGCCCGGTATCCAGTAATTTTTGCAGGTCGAAATCTTCTGCCAGCCTGGTAGATGCCACTATGTTCTCTATAGTTATTGTGGATTCCATACAACATCCCTGGAAGTATTGGCGATGAGTGTGAGTTATGGAAAAACGTAAGCAAATAATATCTTTCAATTTTTTCAATCAGGGGAATGTAATCTTTTTTGAAATTGATAAGTAGCTCACGGACATGACCAAATTATTCTTACAGCTATTATAGTGACTGGTCTACATATTATTTAAGTTTATTGATACTATCATGTCAAGCCGATTTTTCCCATCAGTGTCTCATTTATGAAGAAATGACCAAAGTTCTGATCCCAGTTAGTTGCATCGACAACTATATATGACCTAAGGTGGTTGTATGCGCAACCAATATGGTTGTGTTTGCAACCATTTTTGATATGCAATATGGTGAGTAATAAAATGAGTGCGATTGAATTCGATGAAAGCTCACATGCCAAAGAGATGTGCGGTAAGGAATTCATTGGAAAGCCAATCTCATATCTCTACAGATATGAACAGATCTTCATTGGGAAAAAAATTGAGCTTTATGGCATCGGAAGCGGGCAGTTTCCTTTTCTTATGAGACTGTATCATGAGGATGGGATCAATCAGGAGAGCCTTTCCGACTATCTAAAAATTGACAAAGGAACTACTACAAGGGCTATACAGAAACTTGTTGATGAGGGTTATGTTTTCAGACAGAGGGATGAGAAAGACAGGCGATCATACAGGATTTTCCTCAGCGAGAAAGCGAAAAAGCTGGAACCTGATATGAGAAAAATAGCTTCGGAGTGGGAGGATATCCTTTTCTCCGGTTTTGATGACAATCAACGAAGAGAGATCAGGAACTCACTTGAAATTATGTTTGAGAATGTATTGAAAACGATGTGAAATAATGAAACAGGATCATGTAATTTAAAAACGAGACGGGATCATGCAATTTAAAAATACTCATCTTCTAATGCTCTGTACCACTACATATTTTGCAATGGCAGGAGGCTCTCTTTTAGCACCGGTATTGCCGGATATGGTAGAACCTCTGAAGACAACATCCCATGAAGTAGGACTGTTGATATCGACATACGCTATCTCAACGGCTATTTTCGCACTGGTAATCGGACATTTCATCGACCGTGTGAACCGTAAGGAGATACTTGTTCCCTGCCTTGTGATTTACGGTCTAATGGGACTTGTAAGTTATTTTACTTCTGACCTGCAATCACTTCTTATCTTGAGATTCATACAGGGTATCGGGGTAGCAGGGATGATGTCTTTGCCCATGCTGGTTATAGCGGATGTGTACAAAGATCATAAAAGTTTGTATTCCATGAATAAGATCAGTATGGCTCTTGCCATTGGCTCGGTATCTGCACCTCTTATAGGCGGAGGACTGGCAAATTTGGGATGGAACTATCCATTTCTTTTCTATGTACTTTCACTTCCGCTTGCTTTTGTTGTGATGGCCTTCCTTCCGGAGACAAGGATTCGGAGGGGCAATGACGATCACAAAGGTATATTAAATGGGTTTAAAGCACTCAAGGAATTGAGAATATTATACACGGTATTCCTGAGCTTTGCGGTTTTCTTTATACTATATTCAGTGCTCACCTACGTCCCCTTTATGCTTAAGAATGTATTGGGCTATACTGCAACGGAAGCAGGACTTATATTGGCTTTTCAGGGAATAGCTATCATGTTGATGGTACCCCGCGTGAAGACTTTAGCTCGTAAGCATTCAACGATACTAATTATTGCTACTGGTTTTGCGCTTGACGGACTGGCAATATTTTCCATTTCGTTTGCATATTCAATTGTCACGGTTCTTCTTTTAATATTGCTATTCGGAGCAGGTTTTGGACTTGCTCAAACCGCAATTGACGCACAGATAGTTCGGATCGCCCCTTCAGAATCGAAAGGTGGTGTGTTATCTATTCACAACACCATGAAGTACATTGGTCAAAGTCTTTCTCCCATGGTACTTGGTATGGTCCTGCTGCATTTTGACCTAGACACGGTTTTTATGCTATCGGGTTCCTTTGGGTTGCTTGTTGCTCTGATGACGTATCTAATGAAGAATTCTTTTGAAAACTCAGGTGACGAACACATAAAAGAGGCGAAAGAGACGAAAATATCGTTGTCGCATTAAAAATTTGTTGAGCTGTTAGATGATATGGTGCAAGAGCTCATCCCAAAACTTCATCTAACCTTATTATTGCTGCTAATATTACAGTTCCAGGGTATGATATTTCTTTTATTCCATATTCTGGAAATACTTTCTTGCATGACTCTATCCAGCTAAAGAATCTCTCTATTCCCCTCCTCTTTTTGTATCTTCATAGTCTACTTTTATTGGTCTTGCTCTCTTCTTTTTCTTATGATTTCTTTTGTTGTTATTTCTTAGATTTATTGCCTGGCTAATACGGAAAATTATGAATCTTTACGAAAATAAGCAAAGAAAAGACTTCACTTAACTCTTACTGATCCCATACAGCGCAGCTCCGAGTGCTCCCGTAATCTGCAGCTCGGGAGGCACGTAGAGCGAAATACCCAGTTCTTTTTCCAGAAACACCTTAATGCCTGCGTTTTTTGCAACTCCGCCCACGAAAGCAACGTTTTGTTTTAACCCTACCCGGCGGGCCATAACCGCAATCCTTCTTGCAATACTTTCAATGAGGCCTGCCGCTATATCCTCTTTTTTAAAGCCTCTCGCCCTTAAAGCTATAACCTCGGATTCGGCAAATACGAACGAAGGAATTTTTTGATATGAAATGGAAAGGAGTGATTACACCTGGCAGTTTTCTCCTTCATCAACTTATTTTTACTTTAAAACACCATTAAAATGACTCCTGTGATCCCCACCATTACAAAGATCCTGAGGGTCTGGGAGATCAGGATGGTTTTCATCCCTATTTTGGGTCCGAAGATCCCCACATAGTGCGGGATATAAATCCTCAATGTTCCGAGGCTCGTAACTATATTGCCGACCAGGAGGACGATTATGACTTCGATGCCGCTTAAAATTCCCTGCTCCATGAGGTTTGACGCAAGAGTATAGGCTGCAAGGTGGCTTGCAAAAAGAGCTGCAATTACCGGGAGCCCTTCCACGGGCACAGGGAGGTATTCCGAAATAGGTTCGAGATATGAGCCAAGGGAATCAAAGACTCCCAGGTCTGTCAGAACAAAAACCAGGACTGTTACGGGGATCATCACCTTGAAAATCCTGATTATGGTTTTCTTCGAAGTCCCGAGGCTTTCTTTAAAGGCGGTTTTTAACGCCGGAGGTTCTTTTTTTTCAAAGTCTTCAAAACGTACTTCTTTTTCTTCAAGCAGGAAATGTCCGGCAATAAGTACTATCAGGGTTTTTACAAGCCCCACTAGGGTTATCAGGCCCACGTAGATGATCCCTGTTGTCCCGAGCAGAGGCACGAGTATCGGGAGCAGGGTCCTCCAGTGCATGACAATTGCAGGAAAGGAGTTCAAAACCGAAGCTATGATCAGCTCATCTTCCTTTATGATTCCTCCATCATACATGCTTTTAAGTGAAGCATTGGCTGAGGATGTGGATGCAAAAGCCGTAAGGAACCCCACTCCGCATTCTTTTCTGAGATGAGCGTAATTTGTAATCGGCCTTACCAGGAAATCAAATTTATAGAACCAGCCGAGGCTTACCAGAAGTTCGGCAAGGACAACTCCAAGGATTATTGAGGGACCTGTTTTTAAAAGGTATTCAGCCGAGTGTATGAGGGAGGCAGGTAACATTCAATGGTATTGAAGTATCAAAGTTTATTAATTTATCTAATATAATTCATAATAATTTTTCAATGACAAAACAGGATAGTTAATTTATCCAGCCTTTCAAAAGCAAAGAATGGTATGTTCCAAAATATGCTCAAGTATGTTCCAAAATATGCTCAAAAGTATGTCCCAGGGTGTATTTCAAGAAACTATATTAAATAATAGTAGCTAATTTCTGAAGAATGCTGGGGAAAACAAAGCGCTATCTCGAGGTCATAAGGGTCCTTTTGAAGTACAACCTTATCCCGGAACTCTACCGGGAACTGCGTACGGATTATATTTCAAATACGGATTGTACCTGCGCTTTTGATGTTGAGAACCGGCAGACGGCGGTAAAACTCAGGCAGGCTTTCGAAGAGCTCGGACCTACTTTTATTAAGATGGGGCAGACCATGAGCAAGCGGCCAGATCTTGTGCCCCAGCCTTATGTTATGGAGATGGCGAACCTTCAGGACAGGGTTAAGCCCCTGCCTTTTGAGGAAATGGCCGAATCTCTTGACCTTGCCTGCATCTGCGAGTATGTCTCTCCCGAAGACAGGAACAGGAAAAAAACTGAAGAGGAACTGAAGGCTTCAAGGGAGAGGAGAGCCAAAGCTTTCATTGAAATTTTCGATAGTTTTGATACAAATCCTATAGCCTCCGGTTCGATTGCACAGGTTTACAGGGGCGCCATCGAAGGCAAGCCGGTGGCTGTCAAGATTCTTCGTCCGAATCTCATTGATACTATAAATATCGACCTTTCTATCCTGGATGACTTTAAGCCTGTTATGAAAAAAGTACTCGGAGTAGGAAAGAAATTCGATTTTGATGCTTTTTTACGGAAAATCCGGGAGATGCTTACCCGGGAAGTTGACCTCAGAATCGAAGCAGTCAGTATGAGGCGTTTTGAGGACAATTTTAAAAATGTGAAAAACGTTGCCGTGCCGAAAATCTATCCCGAATACTGTTCGGCCAATGTCCTTACAATGGAATTCATTCAGGGGACCCAGATCAAGGACATCATTGGCATGCCTGTGCCTCAGAGCAAAAAAGCGGAATATACGCGCACGATTACCAAAAGTTACCTGAAACAGGTCTATATCGACGGTTTTTACCATGCAGACCCTCACGGCGGAAATATGCTGGTCGAGGAGGACGACACCATTGCTTTCATTGATTTCGGGGCTGTCGGCAGTATCGATGACGAGCTCAAAAAGAATATGCTTGAATTCTACTATGCTATCAATAACAGGGACGTGGAAGGGGCAACCCAAGGCTTCCTCAGGATAGGGGATGCGGACCCCAGAGATGTGGATGTCCGCAGACTCAGGAAAGACATGGACGCCCTCATTGCAAACCAGAACTACGGGCTTGAAGGCAGGCAGAGCGACAACTACGCTAAACTAGGCCTGAAGTACGACATCCGGCTTCCCGGAGAATTTTCAACCCTGCAGAGGGCGATCCTGCTTATCGAAGGGGTCTGTCTTGAACTTGACCCGCGGTACAACATTAAGACCATAGCAATCCCTGTCCTTATGGATGCCTACAAGAAACTCAATTCCTCCGGGGGAACTGCACTTCATATCGAATTTTCTACCGAGCCCGTGGACGAGAAAGCCGAATTAAAAGCTGCAATCAGGGAACTTGCCGATAAAATGGAAGACATGGGAGACAGGTTCCTCGAAGGAAAGCAAAAAGAAAGCAAGCGCAGTGTTTTCTCAACGGAATTTTTCCTTGCTGTCCTGCTCGTTGTCTCGGCTTATATCCTGTTAAACGGAGATGCTTTTTCCTGGATAGGACTTCTCGGGTTTGGAGGTACGGTCCTGATAGCTCTTATTATTTCGTTGCGCAGGAAGTGAAAGAAAGTTAACTCTTCAATACAAAAGTTCTAATAAACTGGAATTAAAATAATACTGTACAGAATAATAGTTGCTATATCGGTTCTGCTTTATAGAATCGGCAAAACCGGGTGAGTCAAAATCGGGATCTATTAACAGGGAAGGGGGTATTTTCTCTGGTACAGGAAACCATAAAAATTGAAGGTATGGAATGCGATCATTGTGTAATGAGAGTGGGGGGAGCTATTGCTTCCGTGGAGGGGGTAGTGGAAGTTGATGTGAGTCTGGAAAAAAAGGAAGTAGTTGTGGACTTTGAGGACAACAGGACAGACTCCGGAAAAATAAGGGATGCAATCCGGGAAGCCGGGTACGAGCCCCTATGACCCAGTTTTTTATGTTGATCTATATTTTTCTGTTTGGCTTGGTAGTAGTAAAAAACTTCCAGCAAACTTAAGTCCCGGGGTCAGTTACTGAAAATCAGGTTAAAGAGAAGATCTGTTCTCATATCCGGCTTAATTTAAGGAATGGGATCCTCTATTGTATTGAGAATTAAGCGGCAGGTCTTTACGCGCCTATGGGTATATATAAAAATACGTGAATAATATTTCCAAGGACTATTCGGAGAGTGGTTAAAATAAACGGATTTATGGACAATTACGGTTACGGCATGATGGGGTATGGAGGTATGTTTTTCGGGCTCCTTTTCTGGATTCTTTTTATTGTGGTAGCTTATTTGCTAATCAAGTGGCTTGTTGAACAGAATAAAACCCGCGGTGGTGAAGAGAAGTCTGCACTGGATATCGCGAAGGAAAGGTATGCTAAAGGCGAAATTACCGAAGAAGAATTTGAAGAAATGAAAAAGCGCCTGGTATGAGACGGAAACGTGGGTATCGAATCGATTCCTGACTTTCACAAGCAGCGTTGAAACCTGTTTAACCAAAAATATGTGGGGATATCGGGGATATTTGCCAGGGGCAAACATAAAATATGCCTGGTCACCTGGCGTTAAAGGGTTGAGGAGATAGGCAGATGGTTAAATGATTGAAACTTTGGGTCCTCCGGAGGTTGCACTTTTTTAATTCCCGGTGCAACTGTTAACAGGCGTAAGAATGTGATCCGTCTATATGTCAGGATGGAGGATACTGCCGGACCTTAATAGATCTGCACCTGGTAACGGGCTTCAGTCTGATTGTGCTCGTGCTTGCGCATATTTCTATGAATTCATGGTGGACGAAGTTCGGTTCCGATTCTCAATAGTTTGCGAAAAGAGTAGTATTCGGGGTTAAACAGATTCGGCTTTGAAAATGGATTAAAAACTTTCAGGTATAAATTGTTACGCGCTGAAAGAGAAAAATTAGTCCGGTAAAAATCTTTTATAGAAACCAGCAGATTTGCTGCTTATGCATCCCATTTGAATATTTATGAAAACACATGAGAATTTGGACGGAACCAGAAATGAATAGATATGAATCAAATAGTCTAACTCTTACTGGTGCCGTATCTTTGGGTACCGGTGTTATGATCGGTGCAGGTATTTTTGCACTGCTGGGACAGATCGCCGAACTGGCTGGAATGTTATTTCCAATCATATTTCTTATAGGTGCGGTTGTAACTGCCTTCAGCGCATATTCTTATGTCAAATTTTCCAACACTTATCCTTCAGCCGGAGGAATCGCCATGTACCTGGAAAAAGCATACGGAAAAGGGGTAATGACCGGTTTTGGTGCGTTACTGATGGCTTTTTCCATGGTGATCAACGAAAGTCTTGTTGCGCGTACTTTTGGGACTTATACAATACAACTCTTTAATATGGATGAGGGCAGTTTTCTTGTACCGCTTTTAGGTGTTGGGTTACTGGTCTTTGCTTTTGCAGTTAATATCTCTGGCAACCGTGTGATTGAAAAATTTTCTTTCTTTATGGCTTTAATAAAAATAACCGGTATCGCTATCTTTGGAATTGTTGGCTTATGGCTTGCAGACTTTTCTTTTACTTACGCGTCTACAGATGCGATGGCAACCACAACGGAAGAATATTTAGCAGCCGTAGCACTGGCCGTACTTGCTTACAAGGGTTTTACAACAATCACTAACAGTGGCTCGGAGATTGTTGATCCTCATCAAAATGTGAGTAGAGCAATAGTTATTTCCATAGCAATCTGTACAATTATTTATTTTTTAGTATCTCTGGCAGTGGCAGGCAGTCTTACTCTACCTGAAATCATTGAGGCAAAGAATTTCGCACTGGCAGAGGCAGCAAGACCGGTTTTTGGGAATTACGGTTTGTGGTTTACCGTAGCATTAGCGATTATCGCAACAATTTCCGGGATAATTGCCAGTGTCTTTGCAGTGTCCCGCATGCTTGCCATGTTAACGGACATGGATTTAATACCTCACAGGCATTTCGGTATGCCGGGTGATATCCAGAAACATACCCTTGTTTACACGATTGTCGTCGCTATATTGTTAACAATCTTTTTTGATCTGAGCAGGATTGCCTCTCTTGGGGCAATTTTTTATTTAGTTATGGATATTATGATACACTGGGGGCTTTTACGTAATATGCGTGAAAAAATTAAAATAAGATCTTATATCGTCATTACGGCAATCATTCTTGATGCTGCTGTGCTCAGCGCTCTTTTGTTGACAAAAGCATCTACCGATACTTTATTGGTAGTCATATCCCTGATAATGATGTTACTTATTTTTGCTGGAGAAAAACTGTTTTTACGTTCACACCCGAATCAGGAATGACCACAAGCAGACTTAATATTGAACCTGGCTTTACATGTGGAGCTCTTCCCAAAATCACTTTTTATCTTTATATCAGTGAGGTGTATCAGTGAGGCTTTAGAACCTTTTTCATGGTCAGGAACTCTGCTGATTGTACCAAATTAGAACTTGGAAGAGGCGTTTTAGTTTTGGGATCAGTTCTTCAAAAGCTATTAGTTTTGGAGCAGGCGCATTAAGAGAAAATTATTAAGCTTAATTTATATTTACTTAAAGCTCTCAATATGTAATAATGTTTGAAAAAGTAAATAGATATCTTACCATTTCAAAAGTATTTTTTAAGTATAATTTGTTTCCCCTTTTGTACAAAGATATTCACAGAGATTATATCTCAAACAAAAAATGTACATGTTCCATTGATTTAAAAAACCGCAGTAACGCTGTAAAACTTCGCCTTGCTTTTGAAGAACTTGGTCCCACTTTTATCAAACTTGGCCAGACATTGAGCAAACGTTCCGATCTGCTTCCTCCTATCTATATCCAGGAACTGGAAAAATTGCAGGATAAGGTCCCACCTCTTGATTTTGAAAAGATGCGAGAATCCTTTGAAGCCGAATGTATTTGTGGAATCTCAGGAGGGGAACACGAACATAGCCCTGTTTGTTACCACTGCAATGACATACTGAACATATTTGATAATTTTGACACAAAACCCATTGCAAGCGCATCAATAGGACAGGTTTACAAAGGTACTTTGAAAGGCAAGAAAGTTGCCGTAAAGATTGCCCGTCCGAATCTTATTGATACGATCAATCTGGATCTTGCTATTATCGAGGATATGAAACCGATTCTGGTTAAAATAATCGGAACGGGTGAAAATTTCAATTTTGATGCATTCCTATATGAATTTAGAGAAATGCTGCATCGAGAACTTGATTACAGGTTTGAAGCCATAAATATGAAAAGGATGAAGGAAAACTTCAAAGATATTAGGGATGTGATAATTCCGGATGCGTACATGGATTACTGCCGCGAAAGTGTCCTGGTCATGGATTACATAGAAGGCACTCAAATTAAAGATTTAACTGGTGTTGATCAGGAAACAAAGTCAAGGTACGCACAGCTCATAGGTTCGAGTTATCTAAAGCAGGTATATCTGGACGGGTTTTATCATGCTGACCCGCACGGCGGAAACATTATAGCTCAGAACAGGTCCGTCGCATTCATTGATTTCGGAGCGGTTGGAACGATTGACGGCGAATTAAAGCGGAATATGTTGAATTTCTTTTATGCCGTATACAAAAAGAACGTTGATATGGCAACCAATACGTTTTTAAAAATTGGTAATCTTACCGAAGAAGACGTTAACGTTCATAACCTTAAGCGAGATATGGATGATCTGATAGCAGATCAGCATTATGGGGCAGGGGGGCGAAAAAGCGACAGATACGCAATACTCGCTTTGAAACATGATATCTCTCTGCCGGCTGAGTTTTCCACGCTTGAACGTGCTGTTTTGCTTATTGAAGCTGTATGCCTCAAACTTGATCCTGACTATAGTATTATGAATGAAGCAAAAACATTAATCGCTGAAGCACTGAAAGAGCGTTACTCTCCTGGAAAAATGGTGGAAGGTATCCAGTTTGAAGCTGACGAGTATGCGAATACGCTTAAAAATATCCCTCTCGGTATCGATGATGTTATCAAAACCATACGCGGATACAGGATAGAGAAGCTACAGGGCAAAAGCGATGTTATTAAAAAATATCGCTTCCTTGATGAAATGTCAAAAAATCTATTTTTAGCTGTAGTAATTATTTCTTCCGCATACCTGATAATCAGGGGAGAAGGAAACATTGTTTTACTGGGTATTCTTGGATTTGCCGGCGGGCTTCTGGCAGGGATATACTCGATTATTCGTTCCTGAATTTTACTTGGTCACTTACTTTACCACTTACTACCAAAAGTTCTCATTTCATCTTAAGATCACATAATAATTCTAACCGGGGAAACTCTTTACTTCGTTGATCTCATTCATGGCGGATGCCGCGGTGATGGTATTGGCAGTGGATGCGGATCAGGAACGTGGATGTCGACTGGCATCGCAGTTTCTATAATAATCATAATAAATAGAATTCCTTGGCAAGTTAAATACGGATTGAGACCTCAAGTTATGAAACTCTTACCTACATCCGGGTCAAGCAAATTTATTATAGAATATCCCGAACAAGTATGCGAAAATAAAAGAAATGATTGCAGCTTCGATCATTCCAGCAATTATACCGGTTAGAGTTAACGAGAAAAACATATGCCACTGTCTCATCATCTCAACAGCACCCATGTAAATCCCTAAATTTCCAAGTATCCCGAGCAGACCCATGATTATTGCAGAAACGATTGCTGCAGCTAAGCCAAGTGCTAATGGTTTTAATTGCTGTTCCATTTATTTCACCCCACTTTTAACTATTATAGTCATCTGGATTAATGAAACATAAAGTTTCTCAGAGTCAGGTATTTTCAATAGGCTTCTCCGTTAGTGTTTTTAATAAGCCCGAAGACTACTACTGCTAACGAGGAAACGGGTTCTGGGATGAGATCATTATGGATGAGCTCATTATTAATCAACATATGATCCAGATAGACCCTATTTGTGGAATGCCTGTAGACACCGAAAAGGCACAGTTCAAGGCGGAAATCAGGGGCAGCTCATATTACTTCTGCAACGAGGAGCATAAACGCAGCTTTCTGGAGAGCCCGAGAATCGCCTATTTCTCCATGGAAGCGGGCCTGAGGAGTGAAATGCCCACCTACAGTGGTGGACTTGGCGTGTTGGCAGGAGACACTATAAGATCCGGCGCAGATCTGAAAATTCCTCTGGTCGCGGTCACTTTACTGAGCCGAAAAGGGTACCTGAAACAAAAGATAACGGATAGTGGCGATCAACTGGAGTACCCGGAAGACTGGGACCCATCGAGATTCCTGAGACCGTTGCCGGAAACAGTGAATGTCAGGATTGAAGGCAATGAGGTGAAGATCAAATCATGGATCTACGACTATCAGAGCCCCACCGGTGGACTGGTTCCAGTCCTCTTCCTGGATACAAATTTGCCGGAAAACTCTCGAGATGACAGGGAGATTACCAGCTTCCTCTATGGAGGCGACAACAGATACAGGCTGAAACAGGAGATAGTCCTGGGCATCGGAGGCGTGAGAATGCTCGAAGCCCTGAACTTCAAGATCCGCAAGTATCACATGAATGAAGGACATTCGAGCCTGCTCACCCTGGAGCTTTTGAAGAGAAACGGCATGGACGCGGACAGAACCAGGGATTTATGCATTTTCACTACCCATACGCCGGTAGCAGCTGCTTTTGATAAGTTCTCTTACGCAGATGTACAAAAATTACTGGGAGAAGAGTTTCCTCCGGAGAATATAAAAAAATATGCAGGAGTGGATAATCTAAATGCTACGTATCTGGCCCTGAATCTGAGCAAATATGTGAACGGTGTGACCAATGCGCATATGGAATATTCCAGAAAGCTCTTTCCCGGATACCACCTTCGGGGAATAACCAACGGAGTTCACCCCTGTAGATGGACATGTGAGTTTTTCAGGGAGCTCTTCGACAGGTATGTCCCAGGCTGGGCGAATGAGCCGGAACTTCTGGTAAGGGTGGATGAGGTCTCGCATGAGGAGATCTGGAACGCTCATCTGAAAGCCAAGAAGGCTCTATTAGACCATATCGCTGAGAAAACCGGCTTCATTATGGATATCAACGTCTTAACTCTGGGGTTTGCCCGCCGAGCCACTGCTTATAAACGTGCTGCAATGTTATTTTCTGACCTGGAGAGGTTAAAAGAGATTAACCGAACTGGAAAGTTGCAGCTTGTATTTGCGGGCAAGGCGCATCCTAAAGATGATGCCGGAAAGCGTGTCATTAAAGAGATTTACAATTACATGACCGGGCTGAGAGGAGAGATCGAGGCGGTTTACCTGGAGAATTATGATCTGGATCTGGCGGCAAGGATGGTTTCCGGCGTGGACGTGTGGCTGAATACGCCCCTGCCCCCAATGGAGGCATCGGGCACAAGTGGGATGAAGGCCGCCTGCAACGGAGCTATCAATTTCAGCATCCTGGACGGCTGGTGGATAGAGGGCTGCATTGAGGGCGTCAACGGCTGGGCCATCGGGCCTTATCCCATGGTACCCATAGGAGAAAATGAAAGGAGAAGAATTGAGATTAAAGATCTTTACAATAAGATGGAATATCTGATCATCCCCAAATTTTATCATGACAGGGACGGGTGGAGAGAGATGATGAGAAGTTCTATTTCCAAGACCGCCTATTATTTCAACAGCCATAGAATGATGCGAAGGTATATCACCGAGGCATATCTTTGAAAGTGAAGAGCTTAGTTTAACTAAATTTTATTTTTGTTATCCAAGGATGCTCAACTTTGGAACCAAAAGTCCCTTGTTCCGCATTTATTTCCCTGTATTCATCTCCGAATTGTTCTGTCACATTATCCATTCACTATTAGCCTGATAAGGGGCGCAAGGTCACGAAAAATGCACAGGAATCATAAACAAAAGGTACTATCAAGCTATGGAAACAGCACCAGCTTCAGGCCCAATAAAAGTATGAATACTGCTACAAAGTTCCTGAATTTTCCCTGGGGTATTTTTTCAACTCCTTTTTTCCCGATCATTGCCCCGATTAAAGATGCGGGTATGAAGATCAGAAAACCTGATAAAATGACAGGGTCCAGCTCGGTACCTCCTTTGATATAGGTTGCTATCCTTGTAGAGTCGATCATGAAAGATATGGCACCTGCAGTTGCGATATAAGCAGCTTTCTCGAGGTTAAAAGTGCTTAGAGCTACCGCATTTATCTCCCCGCCGATGCCGAAGATACCTGCAAAAAATCCGGCAAGGGCTCCACCGGACATTGCTACCGATAACCTCTGGCTAAGCTTGAAGGTCCGGTTGAAGATGATGAAAAGAACATAAGCCAGGAGGAACAACCCTAAAGCTCTTGAAAGGACCTCCTGGGAGATTCTCAAGGATAAAGATGATCCTATGAAACTTGTGAAGATTCCGGGAAGGCCGAAGGTAAGGAAAAGCTTCCATCTTATGCCTTTCCGGAATAAGATCATTTTCCAGATGTCGTTAAACCAGTGAATTATGCCCACCAGAAGCAGGGTCTGAGGCAGAGGAAATACCATCAGAAGAATGGGCACCATAATTGTGGATATCCCGAATCCGGCCAGAGTCCCGATCACGCTTGCCAGCAGCGTGAGCAGAGCTACGAAAATAGTTTCCTCATACGCAAGCATACTTTTGTTATATTGACTGCGTTAATGCATTATGTTTTCGGGATCGGATCCAGATCTGAAAGAAGTGCCCGTTGAAATCCAGGGCTTTTTTTAAATGATATAATAAAGTAATATTATACTAATTATAATATTTATTATAATCATATTTTATTATGACTGTATTTTTTCGAAAAGGGTGTCCGTGAAAGAGTTCGTTGGGGCTATTCATGTTCTAAGGCATCATTAAAGGAGATCTCGCATGTGAACAGTTTTTTAGAAAAAGCGGTTCCGAATATCGAAGAATTCTTCTGACCAATCAGGTCTTCACCTTGTGTGATTTGGTTTTAGACCAGAACCGGATCCGGTTAGGGTAACTGAAATAGCTGAGGAGCTTTCAAAATAAGGCAGTATTGGGGGGTTCTAAATTTCTGAAGAATCAAACCGAAGATCAGCAATATCGGATATATACATAGGTCTGGTTTTGCTTTCAATTATTGGTGGTATTGCTCTAGTGTATGAGAGCTGGGTGGGTCATGCCCTGATAGCTATCATTAGCCTGGTGCTGATGGTCTATACTCTTACAACCGGGGCCATGCTTAGGGGAAGAATAAAGAGAAGCCGGGGTAATATTTTTAAGCTTCATAAAAGGGATGGCATTTACTTTGGAACCTTCATGCTTGGATCGTTTATCTACGGTTTGTTGATAAAGTTGCAGCACGGAGAATCGATACTGTCATCCGTTCACGGAAAGCTTGGTTTGATCCTCATCTTAATCATAGTTCTTCAGATTATCCCAGGTCTGGTTTTAAAAAATAGAGCCTGGTACAGAGGATTGCACAAAATAGTGGGCTACTCCCTTGCACCAATCCTGGTTATTGATGCCAGCTGGGGACTGTACAATGGTGTTGTTGCCGGGACAAAGAGTAGTCTTGTCCTTTTGCATTCGATATCTGGAGGCCTGGCTGCCCTTGCTCTTGTCTGGATATTTCTGGAAATACTATATGCAGCAGATAAGTCACTTGCCAGGGCCAGGATAGCAAGCTATTTTACAGCATTTCTGGTAACTGCAGGATGCTGGATAGCAGGAGGCTACAACTATCTAACTGCCTATGGCTTTCGGGTAAAACCTGTGATCCTTGCAGGGCCGCACCCCTGGGCACATGAGATTGTGATGGAGGCAAAAGAGCACATCTTTGTTTTCCTTCCCATAATCGTTTTTGCTCTTTCCATTACCCTTCACATCTTCGATAGAGATGCTTTCCAGGGTGAAACCAAGTCCAGGCGCGCCCTGACGATGGTTGCCTACCTGGCGCTCTTCATGGTGCTGCTCATGTTCCTGATGGGAGGGATTATATCCAATGCCGGAAAGACGGGAACGGAGGTTTGAGATGAAAGAATCAGCAACTTTCATAGCAGCGGCTGTAATTACCATATTTTTAACCGGCTGCATCATCATCACCCATGATTTGTCAACCGGTTTTAGACAACCGTTGGCGGAGCTTACGGGTCATCACTGGATATCCGTGAGCATAATAACGATAATATTATTCGTGCTCTCTTCCGGGCTGCTGCTGGGCTCGAAGAGTGTGAGAAAGTCCTTGAGGGTTTACGATGCAGGTTTGTGGTCGACTGCACTGATGGTCGTGACCCTGATCCTGATTCTTGGAATCCTTGCAGAGTTGACCGTTCGCTTTCTAATGGAGTGAGATCCAATGTTTTCATGCTGGTCTGGAATTATTTTTTTCGGAGGTAAGATGTGAGGCAAAAGGGTCTGGTAGAGTCTGGATAAGTATAATCCCGGCTGTATGGCTGAAACTCAGAATTTATCCCGTGCTCTGGATGATTTGAGAATTCCGACTTTATGGTTAAGCATCGGGTGATAAAATAAAAATAACTTGACGCATCTTAAATCATTGGGGGTTATTATGACGGTAGTTGATCCTGTTTGTAAGATGAAACTGGATGAGAAAGATGCAAGGTTCAAGAGTGAGTACAAAGGAAACACGTACTACTTCTGTGCCCTTTCGGATAAAAAGAAGTTTGATGAAAATCCGGAGAAGTATATCGAGTTCTGAGGGTGGCAGGTATGAGGAACCTGGAACCGGGCAAGATGGGATGTGAAAGCAAGTTAGCTATCTTCAGGTCAGAGCACAAAGGCAGAGCGTACTGTTTTTTCAGCTTTTCCTGCAGGAAGTTTGACGATAATCCTGTGCAGTATTTTAATTCCCGGGGTGGCGTATGAAGATAGTAGTAGCAGACCCCATATTCCTGACGGAAGAGTACAAAAAGCGGCTCGAAGCGTTGGGCGAACTCGAAATTTACAAAAATGTGCCTTTCTCTCATGACGAATTCATTGAGAGAATAAAGGATGCTGAAGTTGTAATAGTAGGAAGATACGGAGTTGACGCCAAGGCTATAAGTTCTGCGCCCAGGCTAAAGCTTATCTCTCTGTGGCAGACGGGCTTCGATAATGTAGATCTGGAGGCGGCCACTGATAACGGAGTGATTGTTTCGAACGTCCCCAGTTATGCCTTCGAGTCGGTGGCGGAGTTTGTCTTTGCTTTAGCCCTTAATCTGCACAGAAGAGTCCATCTGGCAGATATGAACCTGCGAGAAGGATTATTCGATTGGAGGTACTATGTGGGCAACCAGCTCATGAGCAAGACCATAGGCGTGCTGGGAACAGGTGAAATAGGTAAGAGGGTGATACAGATCGCACACGGGTTCAACATGAATGTGCTCTCTGTAACGGCTCACCCCAGTCCTGAGAGGGCAAAGGCTCTGGGAGTAAAGTTCGTCGATCTGGGCACTCTGCTCTCAGAGAGCGATATAGTCACACTGCATGTGCCTCTTACACCCGAAACAGAGCATATGATAGGTGCGAGAGAACTGGCAAAGATGAAGCCAACTGCTATATTGATTAACACTTCCAGGGGAAAAGTGGTTGATGAAATAGCACTCATAGAAGCTCTTAGGGAAAAAAAGATTGCCGGAGCAGGGCTGGATGTCTTCGAAAAAGAACCTCTACCAATGAATAGTCCGCTTCTAGTGATGGATAATGTAGTCTTGACTCCGCATATTGCATTTTTGTCTGAAGAATCTCTGGATGAGTGCACTTATGTCAGTATTGAGAACGTGGAGATGTTTGCGAAGGGAAAGCCCCAGAATATTGTGAACCCCTCGGTGTTAAAAGGTTAAGGAGTCTGCAGATGGCCAAACAGCTCAAGCTCCAGATTCTTAACGTTGCCCTTTTTCTCTTCCTCACGGTGCAGTTGTTACTAGGCATAAGGTTATGGTTCGTCGATTTGTTCGGATGGGAAGATTCAAAGAGCTTAATGAACTTGCACCTGATAACGGGCTTCAGTCTGGCCGTACTAGTACTTGTGCATATTTCCATGAACTGGTGGTGGGTGAAGTCTCAGTTCGGATTCTCAAAATGAGACCGAAAAACTGAGTGTGGTTTCCCTCTGTTACCAGGAGTAGAGGTTCCGGAACAATGTAAATGTAGTGTCACAGTTAAGCAAATATTCCATGCACATTATTCTTATAGCATTCAGTAAATTTATTAGATAGAATAATCTGGATAAATATTGGAGTTGAAACGATTACTCAGAAAACCATAAAAGTCGAAGGCATGTCCTGCGGGCACTGTGTAATGAGAGTCAAAAAGGCAATTGAAGGTGTACAGGGCGTACAGAAAGTAGATGTGAGTCTTGAGAACAAACAGGCTGTTGTCGAGTTCGACGAGGGAAAGACCGATGTCGAGAAAATCAAAGCTGCGATAAAAGAAACCGGGTATGAGCCCTTCTGATCTTGAATGAGGCGTTCGACCCTCTAAATAATGAGTCTTAAACGACTCAATTTTTTGGGTTCGAGGAATTCATTATATAGTAAAAGGTACAGACTTTTATAACATGGGTAAAGCGTTTATTTTAAAGCAGCTGATGGTCTGGGGGTGAATTCATCGGGGAGACAACGCTTGTAGTGGACGACATGATTTGCAGGTATTGCAGAGACACGGTTACCAGGCTTATAGCCTCTATTAATGGGGTTTCTCATGTAAACGTAAACGTCCCTGAAAGAACGGTAAATGTAACCTATGACAGCCGGATAACTGATGCGCATGTCATAAGGATGACCCTGCTTGAAGCAGGTTATAAAAATATCTGGGAAACTGTAAAAGCTTTTTGAGCGGACAGGCAGTCTGAAAACTCTGGATAGGCGGCATATCCGATGAAAATTACGCCAGGAGTTTGCAGCATGATCTGTGGTCACTGCCAGAAAAGGGTAGCAGATGCTATTTTTTTCATGAAGATGTATATTTTGGGGGTAAATAAGAGTTAGAAGGTGTAATTGTTAATTGACCCTCAAAAAGTCAGTCTGAAGATATAACTAAGGCTATTGATGAAGCTATTTGAAAGGCTGATGTTTGCACGATATTGAAGAAAATACCGGGATAACTACGTGTTTTCCTGATGTATGTCATCCCGATTCTCGACCCATTGTATCAAAGGAATAACTGCCTCACAAAGATTTTTTCCATCTTCTGTCAAATAGTATTCAACCCGTGGAGGTACCTCGGCAAATGCTTCCCGGTGGATCAAGCCTTCTTTCTGAAGTTCTTTTAGCATATCCGTGAGTGTCTTGGGACTGATCCCTTCAAGAGCGCCCATGAGGTCGTGGAATCGCAACCTTTCATGATGTCCGAGGGCGCTGATAATGAGGATAGCCCACTTTTTGGATATTGTGGTGATAATTCCTTCGAGAGGGCACAGGCAAATCCCATTACTATTCTTTTTCATAGTTACTTCATCACTATAAACTTGATATTATTAATACTATCAAAATTATTGTGATTATTAATAATAAGTGCTATTATTTAAAGATTTTTTATTATTGTTTACCTTTTTGAAAAGGCAAAAAAATAAAATTTTTTATAGAGGTGACTGGATGAAAGTTCTTATATGTGGTAAAGGAGGTAGTGGCAAGAGTACGATCACTGCCATGCTTGCAAAATCTATGGCTAAAAGAGGTTACAACGTGCTTGTAGTGGACAGTGATGAATCAAACTTCGGGCTTCACAGGCAGCTTGGAGTTGGAATGCCCGAAGATTTCATGAATTATCTGGGGGGAAAGAGAAGCCTGGGAGAAAAATTGATGGGGGCATATCAGAGAGGCGATACTTTAAGTCTTTTTGAAAATAAGTGGCAAATATCCGACATTCCTGAGGCTTACACTGTAGAAAAAGAGAACATAAAAGTAATGGCTATCGGCAAAATTCACGATTTCGGGGAAGGTTGCGCCTGTCCTATGGGCGCACTTGCAAGAAATTTACTGACTAATATTGAAACTACATCCGAAGACCTGATACTTGTGGATACGGAAGCAGGGATAGAACATTTCGGAAGAGGGGTTGAAGAGGGATGTGACATTGTATTAATGGTACTTGATCCGTCTTACGAATCTATCCGGCTCTCCGAAAAAATAAGAGAACTTACGGAAAAAGCCGGAAAACCATTCTATTTTATTCTTAATCGTGTGGATGAAGTGGGAATTCAGTTAATGATGAAAGCTTTGGGCAAAACTAATCTCCTGGCTTCAATTCCATCGAGCCCGGAAGTTTTTCAGGCGGGCTTTGCTGGAGACGAGTTAAACGTTGAACTTCCGGAAATCGAATCAATCTCAGATTTTTTAGTATCAGGACCCCAATCTTGAAAAAAAGAAGACAATTACAATAAGTGAATATTATTAATTGATTTCTTAGAAATATAGGACTTACAAAGTTGAACTGAAATATTGAGGGCTTTAAACCATTAAATGCCTAGATGCAGTGTTTTAAATTGCAGCGTTTACTTATGTGTTTTTTTGCCCGGTGCGTAAGTCCTATTTTAAAAGTTTTAATAGCCTTATTTCAACGATTTAAAAGCTATTCTTTCACGGTTTGGGATTGAATTTTCTATCCATTTTATTGGATTAATAATACTGTTTGAAAAAAAATATTAATTTTGTTAACTAAAGTTCGATGGAAACTGGTGGTAATATGATATTGGAAAATTTTAAGAGAGAATCGCTGATACCCTTGCCGGTGGTATTTATATCCACTATCAGTGAAGACGGTATTCGAAACATAGCTCCATATTCTTGCGTTATGCCTGTTTTACGCCCACTGGATTTAGTTTGTGTTGCTTCAGCGAAAATGAGAGACACATATGCTAATATTAAAAGTACGGAAGGGTTTGTTCTTAATATGCCTGGCGTTGACATGGTGGATAAAGTGATACCAACAGCCATGCATGTTTCTTTCAATGTTGATGAATTTGAATTGGCCGGTTTAAAGGAAAGACCTTCAAATAAGGTAAAAGCACCGGGGATTGAAGGCTGCTATGCATGGATGGAGTGCAAATTGCATAGTATACATGAAGAAGTATACGGTGGCTTCCCTTATCTCCTGATTCTTGGTAAAGTAGTACACCTTGAGGTGGAAGATACTATATATAACAAGAAAGACGGTTCGTGGGATATAGAAAAGGCTAAACCCTTGATGATGACAGGATCAGACCGTGGGATGCATTTCAGCACTGCCAGCGATATAGGTAAATTTGAGCCTTTTGGAGCTATGTTTGAGGACGGTAAAGATCCATTATCATGGATGCATAAAGAAAAGGAAGTACAATAATACAGGTAGAAGTTGTTGTGTAATTATTGGGGATTAGAGTCTTTTGCATTCAGGTTAAAGCTCTATACCTGTAAATTCTGGCTTTCTGGATCCATCCATCGTCGTGGAGCTCCATTCAGGTTGAAGCTTTCATTCAGGTTGAAGCTTTATACCTGCAAATCCCCGCTCTATACAACGTCTACTTGTATAATTTTCATACTATTTTTATGAACTCAAAGTTATTGTTTCTAGCATATAATTGTAGATAGAAACTTTGAATCAATAAACTATAAAGGTTGAAGGAATATCCCGCAAGAAGTGCGTGATTGGAGTTAAAAAGCAATTGAAGTCTTTGAAGGCGTACGGAAAGCGGGAGTGAACTTTCTGAAAAAACAGATTATTGTTGAGTATGATGAAAAGAAGGCAGAGCTGAAGAAAGTTAAGGCCGCTATTCGAGAAGCCGGATACGAATCCTTACAATTATCATGTAACTTATATATATCATCTGTTTCAAAGACTAATTATATTGAAAGGCACAAATTCTAATTATATGGGTGAAGCCCCTGTTTGAATAAGTTGGTTATAAATTAGTTGTGTATGAATAAATATTGGAACCCGGAGAAGTTATATAACTCCAAGAGTTCCTAAAAAAACAGAGTAGGCGGCATATCCGATGGAAGTTACGATAGGAGTTTATGGCATGACCTGTGGTCACTGCCAGAAAAGAGTCGCAGATGCTATTTCTTCTCTCAAGGGCGTGGAGTCTGTAGATGTCAATCTCGACGCCGGGAGTGCAACTGTTATTTTTGATCCTGGGAAGGTAAGCCCTGATGATATTAAGGCGGCTGTCCAAAAGGCCGGGTATTCTACAGAACCCGAAGTAGAAACTGAAGAGGAGACCCAGGTAGAAACCACAGAACCTGCCTGGGGAGAAGCACCTGCAGGGCCGGTTTCAGAATCTTCTGAGGGGGATTTAGAAGGATCGGAAACGGGTGTGGAAGAGGGAACGGAAGAGAGGGCCGAAAAGGGAGAGGAAGAGGAAGTCGAAGAATCCTCTCAGACGTGCCCTCTGACAGAAACGTGCCCCCTCCCCCTGGTAGAAGAAGCAGAAAAAGAAGTATCCCGCGCTTCAGGTCAAAAAACAGGTTTAAAAGAAATCACCCTTGGAGTTTCGGGGATGTCCTGCTCGGCCTGTGCCCTGAACATCGAGAAAGTCCTGAAGAAAAAGGAGGGCGTGGACTCCGTAGCCGTTAATCTGGAACTCGGCAGGGCAAAGGTCAGCTTTGAGCCTTCCCTGATCTCTCCTCAGGAAATTGAAGAGGCTATCGAATCCATAGGATATAAAGTTGAGAAAGATAAAGTAACCCTGAACCTCCAGGGCATGAGCTGCGCCTCCTGTGCTGCAAACATTGAGAAGGTCCTCAATAAAACCGATGGCGTAATCTCGGTTTCCGTAAACTTCCCGCTTGAAAAAGCTTTTGTGGAATTTGACTCCTCCCGCATCTCTGTTCGGGAAATAATTGCCGCAGTTCAGGGAATAGGGTACGGAGCCTCTGTCCAGGCTGAAACCGTGGAGTACGAAGACAGAGAACAGGTGTCAAGGGAAGCTGAGATTCGCAGGCAGAAAAATAACCTGATAATTGCTCTTTTGCTGGGCATTCCTGTCTCCCTCGGAAATATGAGCATGATGCTTCCCTTCCTCTCCTTCGTGCCCTCAATCTTTTCCAACCCGATAGTACTTTTTGTACTGGCTACCCTTATCCTGCTCTTTCCGGGCAGACAGTTCTTTGTCGGGACTTTCAAAGGCTTCAAGCACGGCGTAACCGACATGAACCTGCTGATTGCTGCAGGGACCGGGTCAGCTTATCTTATCAGTGTAGCGGCAACCTTCCTCAACCTGGGTCCGGGCTATGACGTTCTCTATTATGACACGGTCGCTTTCCTGATAATTTTCATAGTCTTTGGCAGGTACCTTGAAGCAAAAGCCAGGGGCAGGACCTCAGAAGCCATCCGAAAACTGATGGGGTTAAGGGCTAAAACCTCCCGGATCCTTGTGGACGGCGAGGAAAAAGAAGTCCCTGTAGAGGAAGTCGTTGTCGGAGACATCGTTGTGGTCCGCCCCGGAGAAAAGATACCTGTTGACGGGGTTGTAGTTGAAGGAAGCTCTGCAATAGACGAATCCATGATCACCGGGGAGAGCATCCCTGTTGAAAAAGGTACAGGGGACATGGTTATCGGGGCTACCCTTAACAAAACAGGCTCTTTCAGGTTCAGGGCTACAAAGGTCGGAGCCGATACAGCCCTTGCCCAGATAATCAGGCTTGTAGAAGCAGCCCAGACAAGCAAGGCCCCCATCCAGAGGATCGCAGATGTTTTTGCCGGCAACTTCATCGTAGCCGTCCATATAATTGCCCTTCTGGCTTTCTTCTTCTGGTTCTTCATCGGTTACTGGCGTTACGGGGTAGGAGAGTCCGCAGGTCTCGGAGGGATAAGTCCCTTCCTTTTCTCCCTGCTTATAGCTATCACCGTCCTTGTAATCTCATGCCCCTGTGCAGTTGGGCTCGCAACCCCCGCAGCTATTATGGTCGGAACCGGCAAAGGCGCGGAAAACGGGATTCTGATCAAAGGCGGGGAAGCCCTTGAGCGGGCGCATAAACTTAACACTGTCGTGTTTGACAAAACCGGGACCCTGACCGAAGGCACTCCGAAACTTACGGACGTATTTGCAGTTTCCGGTCGCGAGGAAAGTGAAGTGCTTTTCATTGCCGCAACGGCTGAAAAAGGATCCGAGCACCCACTGGGAGAAGCCATCGTAAGAGGTGCAGAAGAAAGAAAGATCAGCCTTGCCGGGGCAAAAAACTTCCGTTCGATTCCCGGAAAAGGAATCGAAGCCTATCTTGAAAACCGGAAGATTCTGCTCGGAACCCGCAAACTCATGGAAGAAAACTCAATTCCTTTTGGGAGCCTGGAAGCTGAGATGCTCAAATTTGAAGAGCACGGGAAGACCGCAATGCTTGTAGCCTTCGGAGGCGAAGCCATAGGGCTTGTTGCGGTTGCCGATACTCTGAAAGAGAACTCTAAAGAGGCAGTCGAGACCCTGAAGAAAATGGGTATCGAAGTGGTCATGATAACCGGAGACAACGCAATCACAGCCGGGGCAATTGCAGCTGAAGTCGGGATCCCGAGAGTGCTTGCCGAGGTGCTGCCCGAAGACAAAGCAAACGAAATCAAAAAGCTCCAGACGGAAGGCAAACTCGTCGGCATGGTAGGCGACGGAATTAATGATGCCCCAGCCCTTATCCAGTCCGATGTGGGAATCGCTATGGGAGCGGGTACGGATGTGGCAATGGAATCGGCAAAAATAGTGCTTATAAAAAATGACCCTCAGGATGTGGTCGCAGCGCTTAAACTGAGCCGGCTCACCATTAATAAGATCAAGCAAAATCTGGCCTGGGCCTTCGGATACAATACTATAGGCATCCCTATTGCAGCAGGGATTCTGTACCCGATTTTCTACCGGATTCTGATTACGCCGGAACTTGCTGCCGCTTTCATGGCATTGAGTTCGGTTTCCGTAACAACCAATTCCCTGCTGATGAAAAGAAGCAGGATTAAATAAGTTCAGGGCAGATATTTTTGAAGCTGAATAATTTAATTTAGAGCAGATTTGAATAAAAGAAAAGCCAAAAAACGCATGCATGAGAGATATCTTACTAACTTTTCTGCATGCGTACTTTCAAAACTCCTCCGATGAACCTGTTAAAGGTTAAGTTTTCGGGAATTCCGAACATGCATTTATTGATGGTGAATTCTATGGTAAAATTCGGATCCAAAGACAAAAGGGCCAGACTCGTGTTAATCTCAAGTATTGCTACCTCGCTGGTGCTGATGAACCTTTTTCTGCTTGGGACTCTGTTGGCTAACATGTACCGGGGAGAAGTAGCCTACACTATGGTAGACATCGCTGCGGGTTCTATTTTTGTTTTAGTGATCACCATGATAATCTCCCTATCCCTCTGGCCCAGGATAATTGACAGGCTTGAAAGCAGAGAAAAAAAGAAGTAATGAACATCAATTTTTTGAGATGGACTGAAGAAGAAAGACCACTCGCCTGCATCGAGCGCGACAAAAACGACCCAGTACAGCGAATAATGTTACGGGTCAGAACTATTTTTTATTAGTCCTCTTGAGCGCAGCGAAACGGACCGTGCACTGTTGCGATTGCACCACAAATTTTGAAAAATCTCCGATTTCCTGTGATCTCGAGGTGCAATTCGGGAAGCTTAACTCGGACGGCTCAACGCGGATAGTAACCCAGGATATTACCATGTAATGAGGGGCAACCTACTGATTTATATAACAACGAATTTACCTACTGCCATGAACAATGGCAGTATCAGAGCAAATATTAAAGAAGGACTAAATGTAGGAATTGTCTTAAAACAGGATCAGAGAACCGGAAAAATTACCCGGGGCATTGTAAAGAGAATTTTGACCAATTCTTCAACCCATCCGCACGGGATAAAAGTTCAATTAGCTGACGGGCAGGTTGGAAGGGTTAAGGAAATTTATTAAAAGAGTTGTGATCCATTTCTTTCTAAACATCATATGTTGACTCATACTTGTAGAAAAACTATTCCAAACAGGCGAAATATGCATGTCAAATAACCTTCCTTAGTCAAGATCATGCTTATAGCTTCAGGGCCAGCTTCGTAAATGGCAAGAGTCTCTTCACGCGTAAGCATAATAACGAAACAAAAAGGATTCAGTTTATATCCTATTTTCCTCGAAAAGAGGAAGAATTGTAATCTTTGAAAAGCTACCCTCTCAGCCTACGTTTGTTTTATGAAAATGCAGCTCTAAAAAAGCTGCTATCCTTTATACGAGTTACAAAAGAACATTACAACTGTAATATCATACGTGCTGAAAGAATGTATGAGGCATTTAGTATTGCTTCTCCTACAAAAACTCCCAATAGGCACTTAAATATATTTACTCTTAAGGTAGATCCAACATAAATTATTAAGTCTGTTGGGACAAGGGGAAAAAAACTCCAGGCTACAATGATCGGAATCTCATGGTCTTTGAATCCATTTCTTATTTTTTTAATGTATTTGTCATATCTGATTTCAAAATATAAATCAAAGCCTATATACCTAGAAAAATAATATACAAGAGTAGATGAAACCAGTATTCCTAGCATGTTTAATATAAAAAGCTCGATAGGGTTGAATATAATAATTCCTGCTAGTAGAAGAGGAGTAGAGGGGATCATAGTAAGCCCTCTAAAAGATAATAAAAGGAAATATGTTATAAGAACAGCTAGGTAATGATCTTTAACTAAGTTTTTAAGGAAAAGTAGATTAATTTTATCTGGAAAAATGACGTATAACATCATTCCTCCTATAACCACAAGTATCCAAATAAAAAAGACAGTTTTTTTTTGTTTCGTATTAGGGTTATTTAATTCTATTTTCATTTTTCAGACCTCTATTTTGGCCTTCTCTGACTGATTATACTGGCAGATTGGTCGTCTTTAAGAAGTCTGCTATTATTTTCAACGATTTGATTTTCTTTCCAAGTAATCGTAACGATGCAGTCTTGATTCTGAAATATTCCATAAAACGTATGGATCGATCGATCCTGAGGATGCAGAATATCATAGACGACAAATGTGACATCAGAATCTTCAAGACCGTAGTAATTCTCATAGAGTGAAATCAAGTCATCATGAGAAGTTAACGAGCTATTAAGGTATCCTGAAACAAATTCCTCACTTGAATAAGTGCGTAAATTAAAAATTATTGAGTTGTTTATCTCACCTTGAAACATTAAACTAGATGCGTTTAAATTAGATGAGCTGTTTTGGGAAATGATTCCATAAAAAGTAGAGCTCGAGTTATTATCAGGATTTTTTAGTTTACTAAATGTAACAACCCGAATGTCAGAGTTTTTAGCCACATAATGAGTTTTGAAAAGTGAAATAAAATTGTCTTGCGGAGTTAGCGTTGTATTAAAATGTTTTGCTGCAAATTCTTCTTTTGAATAAACTTGATAATCAAAGTTATTAGATTCAGATCCGCTCCACTTAAACAATAAATGGGCATAGGTATTTAGAAATATAGGAAAGGATACTATAAAAAGACCAGTTATAAAAACGAGTAACGAAATAATTAAAAATGTGTTGATAAATGTTTTTAGGGCTTTTTTCATTTACTGATCTTCCAATTGACTGATATGGTTCTATACTCGTTGTCACTCATTATTTGAAAATAGCATTTAAATTTTTCCGTTTGTTCGGTTAAGTTGTAAAAAAATTATGAAAGGGGCTCATTGAAATTGGCAGAAATTAAAAAGTCATCATAACCAGTAAATCCCTCTTCTTAAAATGCCCTAAAAAAGTTATGTTCCATTTCTTTCTAAACATCATCTGCTGACGTTATATTAATCAAAAAGCTATTCCAAGCAGGCGAAAAATGCAAAAAAAGATAATTGTAGAAGCAAACACGCCAATTGTAAAGTATAGTAAATTTTTTATTTTTCCGGGCAGATTTTCAGTGTTGCAATTATCTATTATGAATTCCAGAAGGGACGGGCCAGCAGGATACATCCTTACTTTGAAATTTTCTCAAAGAACTTAAGATTTTTGTTTTTAATATGACTTTTCGATACCAGACCAGATTCTGCAACATCCGGCGTCATTTTCCTGAGTTTAGCAGCTTGAACAGGAAATAATAGATTCTGGTTTAATCGAAAAATGTTAAGAAGCGTGAAAATCCTTTCCACGGCTTCTTAAGATCATTTTTTCTTTATTTTTGACATCACATTCTGTTTTACCAGTTGCTCGTACTTTTTCCAGCTGTTTTCATCTATTTCGGGCATTGAGATAATGTGAGCCTCGCTTCTTTTCTCCCTGGCGCAGGAATCAATCGCCTTCTGGATGGTTGCAGGGTCTTTATTTCCCACAAGGTCTATGACTTTTATCTCTCTGAGAAAGCGAGAGATTGCAGTCATTGGGATTTCGTTTAAATAGGGAAGGGGAGAATTTGAGCCGGCGATTTTTCTTGAACCCGCCATTGTTGAAACTCCGTTTTCGGCAAGTGCTATCAGGGACTGGCCGGCGAAGTGAGCGCTTTCCGCTCCGCAAACTACCAGGCAGTTTATGTTCGGGTTTGCAAGTACATTGGTTATGATCTTTTCAATCCCGAAGTTTTCAGTGAAACAGGTTCCGCAGATTGCATAGTTTTTAAGTCCCCATGCCGTGTAGTCAGATGAAAGAGTTACCACAGCTACGTTCGAATTCTCATCTCCTGTTACGTAGTCTCCGGGGGTCACAGGCCATTCCATATTTTCACTCCTAAGCTCGTTAATTGTTCAAAATAAACCGGTTTTCTACTTTCGATCAGTTACCAGAATTTATTCTCTGGGTTCTCATTGAAAATAGTTTCTTTTTTTATTTTATTAATTTGAATATTTTCTTGAATCAAAGTTTGCGAACATATTCTGGGTATGCTAGTTTTCTCAACTTTAATACTCAGGAAATTTCCGAGTACTCTCCTTCTTACAGTGCACGGAACTCAAGAATTCAATCAAATTCTCATCGGCATAAGATCAAATTAGAATCTGAACCCAAGCAAATTCCAGTTATTGAGCCACCAGACAAATGCCAGCAAAGCCATGACCACCAGACTGTAATGAATTCTTTCAGGATAACTCCAGTAGTTATCTTTCCATGCAAGGACTGCGAATACGACAGATCCCAGCGCCAGAATTGCAGCTATCAGGGCGATTGCCAGCAGGAGTATCAGGAAGGTAGAGACAGAGTATATAAATTCTATATTTGCCAGTTTATCCTGGAAAAGGAATTTTAACCCTGTCAGGAACAGAAGGTTAATCATGCTGGCTCCGCCTGCAAACAATCTGGCGGCTCTGACAGGTTTTTTGGGCTCTCGAGGAGAGTGCCTGATAATCAGGCTTATCGGCCAGATGAGCGTCGATAAGAAAAGGAGAATGCAACTTCCCAGCAGGAAAAGGTTAATGCTGAGATCATCTTGCCAGGGCACTTTCTCATAGGCTGCTGTGGGATCCAGTTTTATGAAGAGATAATTTATGTGGCCCTGGCTATCTTTGCCAAAGACCAGGCCGTCCCGGGAAGGCAGACCATCAGCCGGACTGAAGGTCAGCGGTTTTATTTCTACCCATTCTTTTGACCCCCCGGTGATCTGAGAAATTATGAGGGTGCTGTTCGGGCCCGGAGATATCCGTATCCTGTCGGAGAGAGAAGTTAATTTTTCAAAGTTAGTGTAAGCGTTCCTTGTTGGGCGATAGTTGCCAGCAAAAAGACTTGCATTCTTTTCAAAGCCGGAGATGGGTTCTGGGACAGGGGGGGGTGGCATGGGGTAGTAATGATCCATAAAAGTCTGCAGTAGCTCAGTGGCTGCAAATTCGCTATCTTCTTCGTTCAAGGAGATAAAAAGGCCAAGTTTGCTTTCTGGTATTAGCGCCAGCTGGGTGTGGAACAGGATAGTGTCGCCTCCATGCCCTATAACTCTCGGATTTTCCGGATTTATCTCCAGGAATCCGTAAGTTACACCGTTGACCCCTGGAGCGTTCGTGAAGAGGCGGCTATGCATTTGCTGTGCTGTAGCCTCCTGCAGTATACGCTTATCGCCATACCTTCCGTTTTGAAGATGGGCAATCATGAATTTCGCCATATCCTCAGAGGTGGAACTCATAGAACCTGCCGGCCAGACCTGCACGTATTCAAATGGCTTGGCTGTGTAAGCGTTATTCGAATAGGCATATCCGATGGACATATTCGAAGCCAGTCTGGCCGGCAGGGGCTGGTCGAATGTCGTATTGTTCATATCCAGCGGAAGCAGGATATTCTCTTCCACATACCTATCAAAAGGCATTCCAGATACCTGCTCAACAATATATGCAGCCAGAGCGGAGCCATAGTTAGAATAGGCGGTTAGTTCTCCGGGAGGGCGCACTCGAGCAGGCATTCCCTCTTTCAGGTACTCCTCGAGCGGCATAATGTCAGTTGAGTTGTGCACAAAAAAGCGTCCACTGATAGCTAAATCTTCGAAACCCGATGTATGGGACATAAGGTTCTTGAGAGTAATAGGCCTGGAATAGGTAGAAGGGACCTGGAAGTCCTTGAGATAAGTGTTAACATCGGCATCAAGGTCCAGCTTTCCCTGTTCAGCAAGCTGCATCACTGCCGTCCATACGAAGAGTTTGCTGACAGAGCCCACACGGAAAAGAGTTTGATTTCCAACGACCGGCTGGCGTTTATCAATGTCGGCATAACCATAGCCTTTGGCAAAAATGATCTGGCCGTCTTTGACCACAGCCACGGTTGCTCCGGGAATATGATTGGCATTGAGCTGTGCATTTACAGCCCCATCCATGAAAGCTTCCAGCTCTGCTGAATTTGTTGGCCCGCTGGCGTTTGAGGTAACATCCGAATTTATAGGAGAAGCGGATGCTGCACTGAAAGTCAGGAAAACAACTACCAGACCAAGGGTAAAAATGAATGTTTTTCTTCCCGGCCCGATTGCTGAGCACCCTGATGAATGAGTAATCGAACTTATGCTGCGGTTGTGGTAATTCCGATGCTTCATCATCCTGCACCATCTGGTAATTTATATGCTCAATTGTTTCTGGAAGTATCAGCTGAAATTTTATCAACTACTACTTTATCAACTACTATTTCCTTCGACTCCGGCTTTTTCAATTTTAACGAGCCTGAGTGAGAGGAAAACGACCAGATATATGATTGCAGCTGCGATCAGGAAAGCTATAACTCCAAGCTGCGTATAAAGCAGGCCTCCTGCAAGAAGGCCGATTATGCTTGCGAGACTGCTCGCGCTCATCGCAAAGCCCTGAACCGAACCCTGATATTTTTTTCCTGCGAATTTTGAGAGGATAGAGAGGATGGAGGGCCACATGACCCCGTTCCCGAATGCAAAACAGACAGCTGCCAGATATAAGAGGGCCAGGTTTCCGGGGATTATCAGGATGAACTGCAAGCCCAGAATAAAGCCGCCGACTACAACCAGGATCGACTCCGGATATCTTTTTGCAAGTTTTGCGAGGACCGGGCCCTGCACAAAAGCCATTAGTATGCTGATTACGGAAAAGTAGATCCCCAGTTCGGCAGGGTTCCATTCAAGGGCAACAACAGCAAAGACCGGGAATGCAGTATAATAGATATTGAAGCCCAGAAAGATAAGAAAGTAAACAACCAGCATAAAAGGAATGTATTCAAGCCTGAAAATCTCACGGAAGGTTACTTTGTTTCCCGCCTCAACCTGATAACACTCTTTTTGTTCCTGTCCGAAGACTTTTCTTATGCCCGTGGGTTCCGGGTATTCTTTAAGGGTGCAGGACCGGGAATCCGGAAGCAGAAAAAGCACGATGAGAGTCCCTACAACTGAGATTAGCAGGGCTACGGATACGGGTAAGAGTTCGCCGTAGACCGTCGTTCCAAGGACTCCTGCAAGGGCAGGGCCAAAGACGTATCCCAGATTTGAGGCAACAGACATCCTGCCATAGTTTTTATTTCTCTCTTCTTCGGGAGTAAGATCTGCGAGATACGCATTGGCAACAGATACATTTCCTCCTGTAATGCCGTCAAGAGCCCTCGCAAAAAAGAGCGCTAGCAGGGGAAGGGTAACCGTAAAAACGCCCAGCAGGTCAGAACTGACGTCTATCAGGGGGGTTACGGGAAAGAACAGGGCGACAAAAAAAATGACCCAGGCAATAAGGGTCCCGATCTGGCTCAGTAACAGGATCTTCTTCCTTCCGTAAAGGTCTGACCACCTGCCAAGGATGGGGGCTCCAATAAGCTGAAAAGCCGGGTAGGTGGAGGCAAGTATGCCATAGACAAGGGCATTTCCTCCGTATTTTGTCACAAGGAATACAAGAAAAGTAAGTATGATGCCGAACCCGAGGGTTCCGATAAACGTTATGGTATACAGAGGAAAAAGTGCCTTCCCATCTACAAAGGGAGTTTCCGCATCCGATTCCATTACAGAATACTATGCTGGTTCTATGCCTTATAGTATTTCTTTTCCAGAATTTGGAGTTTTTGATCCCGGTCCGTTTTAAATCTACTGCAACAACATAGCTTCAGTTTACAGAAAAAGGGCTGTTTTGAAATTTTTGAAGCCTTCCGCAAGTCTTCTGCAATTTTTCCGCAGTATTCTCACTTACCGCGAATTATCCCGGGTGTAAACAGCTTGGCAGGTTTTTCAGGGTTTTAAACCCGGGAATAGGAATTTAAAACCTTTTAAAACACTTAAAAGGCCTTCATTATCCATAAGGCTCATATTACATCTTTTACAATGCATAAAAGAGTAATAAAGGATAAATGTCTGCTTATATTTAACTAAAATCCCTGTATGTATAATAAAGGAGCTCATATCTGCCCTTTATGGAATCTGAATTTCACAGATCTTTTATCAAGGAAAATAAAGTATTATCAAGTTTTAAAAGTATCAATTCTTTCCGGTAATAAAACTATTGCAAAAAGTATACTTATATTCTAATTTTACAATATGAAGTACTAACCCAAATTGTTTTTCAGGCACAATGAAAGTCTTTGAAACAATCCCTGGGAATTAAAAGATCTTTAAGAAAGAAGGAAATAAAGGTCTTTAAAAACTCGAAGGAATAAAGGTCTCAAAAACAGAGGGAACTAATCTCCAAAAAGTAAGTACTCCAAAAACATTGAGAGAAACCTGAATGTTAAGGGCACATCATCCTGAAACGGTGGCATCTGTTGCATCCATATTGATGTCAACGATCCGATCCTTCCGGAACCTCGCAGCAGAAGCCGCCCGTTATCCCGTAAAACAATATTTCTCGCACCTGGGCAGGTTGTCACAGGGCAGTTGCGGGATTAAAACCCTTAATTAAGCGGTCTTAGGCGGTGTCAAAGTCCGGTTAACGGGGTTAAACCCTTAACAATAAGTATTTTTCAGGCAACACCTGTAGGGCGGATTCAGGGGTTGCCTGGAATATCTTTATTTCTTTATTTATTATTGCTTCACTTATTATTGCTTTACTTATTATTGCTTTACTTATTATTGCTTTACTTATTATTGCTTTACTTATTATTGCTTTACTTATTATTGCTTTCTGACTTCCTTATTGCTTTACTGACTTCCGGATGATCATCTACTCCAACATTTTTATTTTTTCCATATCTTTTGTTTTCTCTACTTTATCTTTCCATTTTTGTTTTCCGCTTCTTTTATAACTCCTCTCTTCCAGATTTCATATTATCCATTCTTTCCTTTCAGAATGCAAAATATGAAATTTTCAACTTTTTTCCGTTTTCAGTGAGGACTGAAACCGTTCTCCCGGCATGCAGGATACAGAAAAGGCAAAATGATGTAGAGGGTGCAGTTCAAAGTATTTTATTGATTTCGAAATCTTCTTTATCCTGAAACCTGTATTTGCTTCTCTATGCCAAAGTCATACTGGGAAACGGTTCCCGGAAAGAACATACCTTCAAGCCTTGAGCTTTATCCCGTAGTTTACAGCTATCTGCAGGAAGGCTATAAAATTCTCGACATCGGATGCGGTTTTGGAAAAATTAGCCTTGAACTTGCTTCTTCTGGATATTCGGTGACAGGGATAGATATAAACTCTGAAGCTGCCAGGCTTTCAAGAGCTGTTGCAAAAAGCCTGGAACATGATCGAAAGATGGAAGGAATGACTGAATTTGTGGTTGCGAATGCTATTGATCTTCCTTTTCGAGGCTCAAGTTTTGATTTTGCAGTCATGCAGGCCTTTTTGACCTCTGTACCGGACCCGCAGGCAAGAACCAGGATCATTCAGGATACTTTCCGAGTTCTGAGACCCGGAGGTTATCTTTACCTTGTGGAATTCGGCCAGAACTGGCACCTTAAGCTTTACAGAAAGCGCTACCTTCAGGATTTTCCGGTTACAAAAGAAGAAGGTTCTTTCCTTGCCCTTAACCCTGAAACAGGAGAGGTTGAATTTATTGCACACCATTTCTCCGAAAAGGAGCTTGTGTTCTTGCTGGTGAACTGCGGGTTTGAGATTGACTATTTCAGGGTCGAAGAGCTCAAAACCAGAACAGGTAACAGAATTAACGGGTTTGTAGTTGTGGCTAAAAAGCTTTGAACCTCGGGATACCGGTATTCTTTCTCCCGGGTACAAAAACTTCATAGTTCTGTTTGCACAAACCCATTTCAAGCGGGGTAATCCAGGCATTCGGGTCGATTATGTGACTCTATCATGTGACTCTATCGCTCAGGTGAAGCCCGATAACTCCTGCAATTACAACAATAAGAGAAACCATTTTAAAGGCGTTGGCAGGTTCTTTGAACCAGAAAATTCCGACGACGGTGATAAGAGCAGTCCCTAGCCCGGCCCATATTGCATATGCTATGCTCACATCTATTCCTTTAAGGGCAAAAGTAAAGAGAAAGAAACTGATAGCATAGAACACAAAAATCAAAATCGAAGGGAGCAGTTTCGTGAAGCCTTCGGATAATTTCATGCAGGTGGTCCCGCACACTTCAAATGCTATTGCCAGTAGCAGCAGGTAATAGTAGTTCATCAATGGATTATTTTCTTCTATTTATTAATCAGTTCTCTGGTTCATTATATCTATCTTCCAACTATTTGCTTTCCCAGGTCTGTAGCTTTGTCTATCTATGTCGTACCTGTTATCGGATATGTCGATATGTAGAATATGTCAAATATGTCGATTTGTCGGATATGTCGGATACTAATATATATTCTTTTGAAAGTATGTCGGAATATCAAAATATATTCGAGATTTCAGGCATAAATAGGGGAAATCAGGCACAAATCAGAAAGATTTAAGGTTCAGTTTATTTATCCCGAAAAAAGATTGAATTTAAGGCGGAATGGGGTTTTAGAGGGCTTGGAAGGATTTTTCTCAGACTTCTTCTCACTTGAGATAGATTTATATATTATAATGTCTTGGGTCATATTTGCAGTAAAAATAAAGAATCATATAATCTGTTATTAAAAACTTCATTTTTGTTTTTAATAAAAGAATGTATAGGATCTTATTTTTATAGCAACTAAGAGGTTATCCGCTATAAGCGGAGGTGAAACAAGAGTGAGTTTTAATGACAGAGGGAATTCCTACCGGGGGAGAGACAGCAACCGGGGAGGCAGAGACGGCGGCAGCCGCGGAGGTTTCAGAGGCGGCAACAGCGGTCCCAGAGAGATGTACCCAGCAGTTTGTTCCGACTGCGGTGTAGAGACCCAGGTTCCGTTCAAACCGACTGAAGGAAGACCGGTTTACTGCAGGGACTGCCTTCCGAAACACAGGAAGTTCTGAATTCCATAAATTCTAAAATTTTCTATTTCAAGCTTTATATCTGGAAACCTGCTGGTAATCGGGTTTCCAACTTTACTCATTTATTTTCGAGTCAAGTTTTTAATTTCAACCTCTGTCTTTAAGGGAGATAGATCCCTGTTTCCTGAATTCTGCTGATTAACTTTATATATCATAAAAAGGTTGTAGAACTAGTAAAAATAATGAGAAATATAATCTGTTATTGAAAACTCCATTTTTGTTTTAAATAATAAATTATATCCAATCATATTTTTATGAGCATGTGTACCGCTGAAAGCGGAGGTGAAACAAAAATGGGTTTTAATGACAGAGGAAACTCCTACAGAGGAAGAGACAGCAACCGCGGTGGCAGCAGAGATGGTAACCGCGGAGGTTTCAGAGGCGGCAACAGCGGCCCCAGAGAAATGCACAAGGTCGTCTGTTCTGACTGCGGCGTTGAAACTGAAGTCCCCTTCAAGCCAACTGAAGGAAGACCGGTTTACTGCAGGGACTGCCTTCCAAACCACAGAAAGTTCTAAATTTAAATTTCTCAATACAAGGTGTTGTTCTGTAAGATCTTACAGCAACACTGCTCCACTTTTTAATCTGTGTTTTTTGCCTTATACTCCAGGTGAAGGGCATCGGAATCCTCAATTATCGTGAATTTGTTTGTTGAGTGCCGAATTACTTAAAATTGTCACTCAGATGTCAATCAAAAATTATATATCAGTTAAAATTTATTAATACTTATAATCTGGATAATTTTTAAACCTCTTTTATTCAGAGGATCACGGATTGGGTCGACGAGATCTCTGAAAAGTAGTTTTTGAGGTCTCAGATTTATGTTGAATTTCAGGCATTTTATGTTTTTTTATAGGTTCTTAACTTCCTATCCATTTATGAACCTGCAAACCAAAATGCCTATCGTGAATCGATAATTGTAGAAGCTTTCACCTCACCCTGAGGGTGTCATAGAAGAAATTAAGGTCGATAATTAAAACCGGCGTCTAAACCCGGGGAATTCAAAATCAAAAATTCAAAATCAAAAAATAAAATCAAAAATTCAAATCCAAAATAAACAAACGAGGAATCAACCTGGCTAATTATAGAAGCAATATGAGAAAGAGAAGAGAAGGATCAGCTGCACCCAGTACTCAGGAAGTAACAAGGGTACGCACTCCACGCAAGGAGAACCATGAAGTACTGGCAACGGTAGGAAGCCTCTTAGGTTCAAAGAGGGTCAATTTACAGTGTATGGACGGCGTTGTCCGAATGGGCAGAATCCCCGGATCCAAGAACAAGAAGATGTGGATTCGTGAAGGGGATGTTGTAATTGTCACTCCGTGGGAAATTCAGGATTCCAAAGCCGATGTCATCTGGAAGTATACAAGACCTCAGATTGAGTGGCTTGAGCGCAAAGGCTACCTCAGGTAACTGACTAAATAATTGTACTAACTAATAAAAATAACTGCCCTGATAAAAATTGGTTTTAACCAGCGAAACGGTTAAACCTCTCATTCCCCTTTTCAATAATCGAATTACTAAGAACTACCTCCCGAGTTCACTATCTTTTCACATCCTGTTTATCCTTTCCCGTTTTTTCGGCAATCCTTTTTATCTTTTCTCAGATTGTACTGTTTTACTAATATGCCAGTTCTACTTGCTTACAGGGTTTCTATTCCATTTATTACCCCGGATTAACACGACGCATTACGCTCTCCTACAGATAGTACCACTGCCTACTATGGGAGGTTTTTTCTATTAGTCCTGCTTAAAATCAGAAGGTTTCGTTGAAAAAATATTAAATCATGGAGAGATTGCGTGAAAAAATTTGAATACAAATGTGTCCCAATTCTGAAATTAGGCAGAGGAACTACGGAAGACCTAAACAGATATGGGGCTGAGGGCTGGGAGTTGGTTTGTGTATGGGCTTTCTGGCACTACCTGAAAAGAGAAACTGAGTAATTAAAGAAGCCAGGTTCCATTATTTCCTGAAATGTAACTGGTCAAAAAATCTGTGGAGCTTAAATCTCAATCATTTGCTCTCAGTAAGGAATCCGGACGACTTGGTTTAAAAACAGACGGCTTCAGATGAAAAATATTTTTATAATTGTTTTTAATTTTTATGAGTAAAATTTATATAATTTGACTGTATACTAGGAGCATTAAAAATAAAGAGACGTATAATCTGTTATTAAAAACTAATTTCTGTTTTTAATCAAAGAGCTCTATACAATCTTATTTTTAAGCAAATGACTATCCGTTGTAAGCGGAGGTGAAAAGAAAATGGCTTTTAATGACAGAAATTCCTTCCGGGGAAGAGACAACAACCGGGGAGGTTTCGGAGGCCCGAGGGAAATGCACAATGCAACCTGTTCCGACTGTGGCGCTGAAACTCAGGTTCCTTTCAAACCTGATCCCGACAGACCGGTCTACTGCAGGGACTGCCTTCCTAACCACAGGAAGCCCAGAGAGAACCGCTACTAAATCCGAACTTTATTTCGGAATTCTTACTTTTATAGAGTGTGTCCGTCCTGCCTGCATGAGGAGGCAGACGGATCGATTCTTTTTCCATTACAAATCTTTTAAAGTTTTCAATCCTTTCAGATTTACTTTCAATTGTTACTTTAAGTATGATTTTTAGTTGTTACTTTAAGTATACTGTTTGAGCAGGGGAGTTTTAGCCTAATCAACATACTGAAATTTTCTTTTCTTTAATCTCTTCTTTTTATGAAAACATTTATATAATTTGAATGCCATGTTAGAACTGAAAATAAGGAGACGTATAATCTGCTATTAAAAACTCGTTTTTGTTTTTAATCAAAGCGCTCTATACAATCTTATTTTTAAACTGATGGATCTCTGCTGAAGGCTGAGACGAAATAAATTTGCAGAAAATGCTTCCTTAGCCACAGGAAATTCTAAAGATAATCTGCGTTGAGTTTTTTGCAGTTCAGTTTGCATAATACTCAATTCACTTTTCACTTTTATCTTTCGTCTTTTGTTCTCGCTTCATTTTTCTGCGAACTTGCCCCGAATCAAACATCCGACATCCAGCTGAAATGGTGTTATTCGGTTTGAATGGTTAAGGATTTTCTTTTACCATGTTTCCGGAAGGAAACGTAGAGGGGGCTGAAAGCAAGGTCTTTCACGGTAATAAATGCCAGGATGGAGGATGATGATGAAACTGGAAAAAGTGAGAGAACTAAAACAGGCAACTAAAACAGGCTAGAGAAACCATCAAAAAAAATTATAGAATAAACATAGGAGGAATTAATCTGGCTAATTATAGAAGTGTTATTAGAAAAAGACAATCAGGATCAAATAAGCCCGTAAGCTCGGGAGATAACCAGGAAGTAACAAGAGTCCGAACGCCACGTAAGGACAGAAATGAAGTCCTGGCAACGGTAGCAAGTTTACTCGGCTCAAAAAGGGTCACGCTGCAGTGCATGGACGGGGTTGTCCGCATGGGCAGAATTCCAGGTTCCAAGAAAAAGAAAATGTGGGTCCGTGAAGGCGATGTTGTGATCGCAAACCCCTGGGAAATTCAGGATTCCAAAGCCGATGTCGTCTGGAAGTATACAAGACCTCAGGTGGACTGGCTTGAAAGAAAAGGGTACCTTAATTAAGGTCACCTCATAATTCTTTTACTTCTTTACTTTTCCGAACCTTTGATCTCGAAGAGTCTCGATGATCACAAAAAGCTACTAACTCATAAATTAGAAGCTTTACTGGACTTTCCTTTGTTTTGTCTTTTCTGTTCCCTGTCGCCCTGCTTTTTGTCTTTTCTTTACTTCAATTGTTTTACTCTGTATTTCTTCGCCGAATCTCAGAATTTACATACAAGGTTTCCGAGCTCTATAGAGAAAGTTTCATAATTTACAGAATAATCAATAGGGCATTCGATGACCACCAATTTGTTTAAAGAAAAGGCTTTTTCGAGAACTTCCGAAAGATCATCGCCTTCCTTTACCTTCAAGCCCTTTGCCCCGAAACTTTCGGCAAAGAGGACGAAGTCAGGGTTTCCGTAGTCCAGGGCAAAGTCTTCAAAGTGCATTTTCTTCTGCTTCCACTTGATGAAGCCGAAGGCATTGTCATTCAGTATGAGGACAACAAGAGGGATCCCATAACGGATTGCAGTTTCAAGCTCCTGACAGTTCATCATAAAGCCCCCGTCTCCGCAAACGGAGAGTACACGACGCTCAGGGTGGAGAAGTTTTGCAACAAGCCCCGCTGAGAACCCAGCCCCCATTGTGGCGAGGGCATTATCAAGCAGCACGGTATTGGGGGCAAAAGCCTTATAGAGTCGGGAGAACCAGAGCTTGTATATTCCGTTATCAAGAGCGATAATGTCTTCTCGCCCGAGCACCTTTCTCACGCTCTGTACAACTGCCTGAGGTAGGGGCGGGTAGCCTTTCCTGAAAGGAGAATTAACTTTTTCTTCAATGAAGATCCTTGTGTTTTCAAAAAAAGGAAAGTCCCTCTTTTCCGGAATTCTTGCGGCAAGCTGCCGGATAGAAGAGGCGACATCGCCTATTACTTCCACCGAAGGGTTGAAATACCTATCAGGTACGGAATCTACGAAATCTAGATTTATGATCTTTTTATCCAGATACCTGTTCCACAGGTAGGGAGGGTATTCTACGATATCGTAGCCAACCGTTATTATCAGGTCTGCCCCGTCGATCCCGCAGTTTACATAATCTCTTGCATGGATCCCGGTAGCAAAGAGACTGTAAGGGCAGTCATCAGGGACAACTCCTTTTCCCATCTGTGTATGTACAAGGTAGATGCCGGTCTTTCTTGCAAAATATTCGAGCTCTTCAGCGACCGCCTTTCGGTTAGCTCCAGAAGAAACGATGATTAAGGGGTTTTCAGCTTCACGGATCATGTCTGCTGCCATTTCAACAGCTTCAGGGTCAGGAGAGGGAGTTTTGATCTCGCTCCGCTTCTGCACAACTGCGTCGGTCTCTTCGCCAGCCACGTCCTCAGGAAGCTCGATATGTACAGCCCCCGGCTTTTCGGCTTCCGCATGTTTGAACGCATTTCGGATTACGGTGGGGATCATCCCCGGGTCGGAAATAGAGACTGCCTTTTTGCAGAGCGGTTTCATCATCCTTACGACATCTACAAGCTGGAAACGGGCCTGCCAGTTGTCTACCAGCGCTTTTTGTCCGGATATGGAGATTAAAGGAGCTCCTATAAGCTGCGCCTGGGCAACGCCTGTGACGAGGTTTGTTGCTCCCGGGCCGAGGGTTGAAAAGCAGACCCCTGCTTTCCCTGTTAGCCTTCCATAAGCTGCAGCCATAAATGCGGCAGCCTGTTCATGCCTTGTTATAATCAGTTTGATATTCGAGTTTCGCAGAGATTCGAGAAAGGCAAGGTTTTCTTCCCCGGGGAGTCCGAAAACATATTCTACACCTTCCTCTTTTAGCTGGGCAACGAAAAGGTCCGAAGCTTTCATAAAAAACCCCTATTTATTAATATATTCAAAATATTATTGCATCTCTAATATCAATCTTTACCCTGTTATCAATTTCGTTTCAGCTACTGCTAAACTCATATCGCTGCTGAATTCACATTACTGCTGCTAAATGCATATGCTGCTGAACTTCTATAACCTGAAAAATAACATGAAAATTCGGGTTTTCTACTTATCAATTATTATTTGTTAACCACGACGGTTTTTATGTTTACAAATTGCTTAAGCCCGTAATATGAAAGCTCCCTTCCTATTCCGGATTTTTTGACTCCCCCAAAAGGCAGCCTCGGATCGGACTTTACCATCCCGTTGATGGTTACGAAACCCGCCCTGATCCTTTTTGCCAGCCTCTCGGCTCTCTCCAGGTCTGCAGACCAGATCTCGGCTCCGAACCCGAATTCTGTGGAGTTTGCAATCTCCACAGCTTCATCCTCGTCCTTTGCTATGATTACGGGTGCAATTGGTCCGCAGACATCGTAATTGCAGGCTTTCATGTCCGCACTGGCAGCCGGGATAAGCGCTGGCCTGAAGAAAAAGCCTTTCGCATGTTTTTCTCCATACACATGAGGTTCTGCCCCTTTTCTTTTTGCATCCTTCAGGATCTTTTCAAGGATGTCGACACACTCCTTTTTTGCCACCGGCCCGATGTCAGTTTCCTCGTCCATCGGGTCTCCGATTTTCAGCTCCTGAATATGCAGTTCGAAGGCCTCGATGAAATCAACGACAACATCTTCGGTGACAATGAACCTCTTGGCGGCAATACAGCTCTGTCCGGCATTGAGGAAACGGGATTCTATCGCAAACTGCGAAGCCCGGTCTATATCCGCATCTTCAAGCACTATGAAGGGGTCGGATCCTCCAAGTTCCAGCACGAAAGGCTTGATCATCCTTCCGGCAAGCTCTACTATTTCAGGTCCGGCTCCCTGGCTTCCGGTGATCGAAACCCCATCCACAAGATCCTCGTCAATGATTTCCATGGCGGTTTTTGAGTCGATCAGCAGGGTCTTGAACACATTATCAGGCAGTCCGGCTTCGGTAAAGACTTTTTCAACCTCAAGAGCTGACATGGGTACGTTTGATGCATGCTTTAGCAGGCATACGTTTCCTGCAGTCAGTGCGGGCACTGCAAACCTGAAAGCCTGCCAGAAAGGGAAATCCCAGGGTGCGATCCCGAGAATAATTCCTAGGGGCTCAAAGGTGACATAGCTCTTTTCGGCTTCTGTTTCCACAACTTCGTCCTTCAGAAACTCTGCCGAATTTTCCGCATAATAGTCGCAGAGACATGCGCATTTTTCAATCTCTCCAAGTGACTGCCTGATTGGCTTTCCCATTTCCTTCGTAATAATCTCGGCATACACCCGTTTGTTCCGCCTGAGTAACTCAGCCACCCGTGTAATATACCCTGTTCTTTCCTCAACCGAAAGCGAACTCCAACCCGAAAAAGTAGCCCTGGATTTTTTGATCTGGTCTTCGCAGTCCCCAAAAGATAATGCATCGTAAGTCCAGTTTACTTCTTCAGTATAAGGATTGACAGATTTGATTTTCATGACCTCCCCCCGAAAAAGAGTCCTTTAGTAATATTGAGATTCCCGGTATTATAATTTAAGGACCGGTAATACTCTTAAACGGAAGAAATGCTCTGAATCGCCTTCAAGTTCCTGTTTCAGGAATGAACTTTCATGCTGTCTGGCAGAGTAAAAAATGAACTAAATAACGAAACTGTGTTCAGAAGCTGGCAGTAATAGTTATAAAACCAGAATATTAATTATAAAGCACTCAATTTTAAATGGGGGGAAAATATGAGAAAAGCATTACTTGTTCTAATGGTTATTTTTGGCGTATTCCTGGCAATAGGATGTACAGGTACCGAACAACCGAATGAAACAGGAACTCCAACTGAAAAGATAACTGAAACCGAAGAGATGGCTGCAACCGAAGAGATGACTGCGACCGAAGAAATGGCTGCAACCGAAGAGATGACTGCGACCGAAGAGATGACTGCGACCGAAGAAATGGCTGCAACCGAAGAAATGACTGAAACTGAAGGGATGACAGAGACCGAAGAGATGGCTGCAACCGAAGAAATGACTGAAACTGAAATAGGAGGCGCAGAAGAAGAGGAAATTCTAGCTGGAGAGGAAATAACAGCCGCAGAGGAAGAAGAGAACGAAACTGAAAACGCTACAGAAAGGACCGGAGTAATCCACGTAACTCCTAACAAATGATGAATTATTTGAGCGATAATTCAGGATTCTGCCTGATCCATTAACCTTTACGCCGTACTTCGGTATTACTGTGTAAGCTCTCTAATTCATGGCGAGAGTTGCAATGCTTTAGTTCAACAACCGGAAATGAGAAACACAAGTTTACGTTTCCCGGATCAGAAACTCTATCTTCGTACTCGATTAACCCTGCAGTACAGGGTATAACAGTGAAGGAGTAAAGGTCATTACAAAGATGAACGGCAATCTCGAGATCTGAAATGCCGGAATATGCTGGGATATACTGGAGTATACTGGAATTGACCGGAAATCTCACTTCAACGGGAATGCCTTTAAAAACGGTTTTATTTATCAAATTTTGCTTCATCAGAATTCTGTTGTAGAGCAAAAGTTAAATCTACTCTTTTTCAGCTTTTTTATCCGTAAAACTCTGCATAACAGGTATTTTCACCTGCGCTCTGCCGCATTTTTCATTTAATGACTCATTACAATCGTTGCAAATACAAATCACCTCAATAGGGATCTCTAAAGCACCTGAGACAACCAGTATACCTGATTCTATATGTGGAAGACAATGAAAAAAGAATTGTTTATTTTACTCATTTACTCTATAGAGACTCCTCTGCATGGGAAAAGAACTATGCTCAGAATTTTGTAGGAATTATTATAAAATCAAAATATTAATTATAAAGCATCTATTCTACATGGGGGAAAAATATGCGAAAGGAATTGTTTATTTTGCTGGTATTATGCAGTGTATTCCTTGCAATAGGATGCGCAGAGAATGGCACTGAAGAAGCTCCAACTCCAGCCGGGGAAGTAACTCCAGCCGGGGAAGTAACTCCAGCCGGGGAAGTAACTCCAGCCGGGGAAGTAACTCCAGCCGGAGAAGTAACTCCAGCTGAAGAGATAACTCCAGTTGAAGAAGTAACACCTCAAACAGGAGGGGAAGGAGAAACACCTCAAACAGGAGGGGAAGGAGAAACCGTCGAAGTTTCCATTCAGAATTTTGCTTTCAACCCGGAATCGGTTACAATATCACCAGGTGATACCGTCAGGTGGACGAATATGGACTCGACTGCCCACACAGTGAGAGGGTCTACTTTTGAGTCCGACAGACTCGAAGAAGGAGAATACTACGAGTTCCTGTTTACGGAACCGGGAGTCTATGAGTATGATTGTTCTATTCATCCTTCTATGAAGGGAACCGTAATAGTGGCGGAGGAAGGGTGAAGTAGTAGCGTAAGAAGAGTGAATTTCTAGAGACCTTGATGGAATTCCAGGACTCGGGTTTTTGTTTTTCCGGGTCTCCGTTCAAATAAAGAGTTTTAAAAATAGTCTGAGAAGATTTTTAAAAAGGTTCTTTATTTTTTAGGTAGAATCTCTTCGCTGTCTTTGAATGGGGGAAAATCAATGAGAAGAGAACCTGTTATTTTCATGACCTTGTTCGGGCTACTCCTGTCCGCAGGCTGTGCAGAAAATGGTGTTGAAGAACCCGAACCAGCTGTAACTCCTGCCGAAAAGCCCGTAGTTCCGGCTGAAGTGCCTCAGACTCCGGCTGAAATTGTCGAAAATCCGGAAAATAACACTTCCAATCAAACAGCTGTTGAAAACATGACAGTTCCGGAAACTGAAATCCCGGCCGAAACCCTGGCTGAAACAGCTGAAACTCAGGCCGAACCCAAAACAGTTGAAGTAAAAATCAAAGACTTTGCCTTTAACCCTGATTCGATTACGATATCTTCCGGGGATACGGTCCGGTGGACAAATCTGGATTTGTTTACTCACACGGTAACAGGCCCTGATTTCTCTTCAGGCACACTAAGGGACGGGGACTCTTATGAGTTCACTTTTACGCGAGAGGGTACCTACAGGTACTACTGTTCAATTCACGCCTCGATGGAAGGGGTTGTGATAGTTGGGGGGTAAAGCCGTAAAAAACTGGTCCATTCTAAAGGTGCAGGAATCGTAAAATTCTTTCATGCTGTTGGGGCAATTTTTGAAAATTGTATTTCACTTTTTTGAGAACCTCTAAAGAATGTCAGATCAAAGAATCAACCTTCACTTTTTCTCTCACTTTTTCCCTTATAAAATCATGAATCATAAATCATCCCTGCAACATTAATTCCGCAGCATTCTTCTATGCCTTCGAAGCCGAGAGAAGAGTTAGCTTCGCAGACTTTGAAATGGTCGCCGTCGACGAGTAAATAAATTGATTTTTTCCTGTTGCGATTTCACAACAAAGTAGATATGTTAATACTTGTTTTTATTTTAGTAACACTATTTCTTCGAAAATAGAGGTTAACCGAGGTTGTAATATGGATTCAGATGTCATTGACTGGAACGAAGTCTGGAAAGAGACGCTGGAAAAACAGCTAAAATCAAACAGGAATGTAGATTGCGCGACTATATGGTACAGCAAGGAAAACGCCATGCGCTTCTGGAGGATGTTCCAGGGTGAGAGATCAAGGGAAATAACCGCGAAGAGAATAGAAGGCATGAAGCTTTCTCCTGACTCCAGGGTCCTTGATATAGGAGCCGGGCCAGGGACCCTTGCAATTCCGATTTCACAGCGTGTCGCCCATGTAACCGCTGTAGAGCCTTCGGAAGGTATGATGAATGTTATGCGGGACAACATCAAGGAGTACGGAATCGAAAATATCGACCCCGTACATAAAGACTGGGAAGCCGTTGATGTCGAGTCCGACCTTTCCGCTCCTTATGATGTGGTTTTTGCTTCTTATTCCCTGGGCATGAAAGACATACGGACTTCGGTTCAGAAAATGGTGGACGCTTCTTCGAAATACGTCTATCTGTACTGGTTTGCAGGGGAAACTTCCTGGGACATGCATTCCCGGAAACTCTGGCCACTTCTTCACGGAAGTGAGTACCAGCCAGCCCCCAAATGCGATGTTCTCTACAACGTGCTCTATGACATGGGAATCTACCCGAATGTAAGCGTTTTCCCCTTCGAGCACGTCCACAGGTTTGCAACCCTTGATGAAGCTGTCGAGGATTTTATGTCATACTACAACGCAAGCTCCGATACACAGAAAGCCATCCTCAGGGATTATTTTGAAGGTGTGCTTGAAACAGACAACGGAGCCCTTATTCAGAGGGGGTGGTCTACAAGGGTAAAGATGTGGTGGGAAAAAACAAACTGAACGGTCAAAACAGGCATATCGGAAAAAAACCGAACAGATCAAGCCGAGCAGGTCAGAAAGATTAAGCCGCTAGTAAAAAACTTCATATCTCACTTTTCTCCCACCTTTTCCCTCACAAAATCATAAATTATCCCTGCAACATTAATCTCGCAGCACTCTTCGAGGCCTTCGAAGCCGGGAGAAGAATTAGCTTCGCAGACTTTGAAATGGTCACCGTCAAAGAGGAGGTCGATGCCTGCAATGTCGAGCCCGAAGGAACGGGCGGTTTCGGTTGCAAGTTGTTCTATTTCCGGGGTCATGTCGAATTTGCGGACTGCTCCACCTCTTGAGTGGTTGGACTTGAAACTGCCGGCTCGAGCTATGCGTTCCATGCAGGCAACTGCCCGGCCTCCGATTACGAGGACGCGGAGGTCTCTTCCGAGGCTGGATTTGATGAACTCCTGAAGGATTATGTTTGCATTGGGATTGGTTACATGGATCAGTTCCATGAGGTCCCGGAAATTGTCATGGTTTTCCGAGAGGAAGATGCCTTTGCCCATGGAGCCGGAGAGGGCTTTTACTATGAGAGGGAAACCGAGGTACTTTTCAACCAGGTTTATGTTGACCGGGTTTTTGGCAAGCATCGTATTGGGAGAGGAGATCCCTCTTTCTGCCAGGATCTGCTGGGAATAGAGCTTGTCCTTGACGGTGTCAATACTCTGCGAAGAGTTAAAAACGCGGACTCCAAGGCGTTCCAGGTGACGGATAACCGCAAGTGCGAAGTAGGTTGTACCTGCCCCCATTCTCGGCAGAAGAAAGTCCGGAAGAGGGACAACTTCCCCGTCCAGAAGAATGCTTTTCCTATCATCCCTTGTTACAATCAGGTCGAACTGGTCGGGTTTTACGACTCTGAGTTCTATTCCCTTTTCACTCGCAACCTCAATGAAGCGGTGAATTTCGTACAGGTCGGGCCTCAATTCGGCAGCCGTATTCTTGTAAAGAATCCATCCTTTCATTCTTTCATCCGCTCTGCCCTGTGGGAAGTGTTTCTATATTTATAGAAAGAGATCCATCTATTTGAAAAGCGTTTCCGGTATATAGAGCTGTGCTTTTCGTTTCAGAGCCCTGCTTTTTACCGGCTTTTCTTTTTAAGATTTCCGGATTTTCTGGTTTTGTTGGTCATTCCAGTAGTCCCTCACACTCCAGTAGTCCCTCATTAACCGGTTGATCTATTCCTGAACCCGGAGAAGATTTTTCAGTTTTCTCTCCCTGCGCCGTCCGGGAATGATGCCGGGCTGCCAGCCAGATAAAAGTAACCCGAAAGCCGACAACACAAGTTCCGAAAACCAGGAAATGAATATAAAAAAGAGCTACACGCTGTAATCTTGCTTATTTTTCATACCGTAATCCAGCTAATTTTCATAAACAGCAAATACTAATTTTAGTGCAGGTTACAGATTAAAAAAGGAAAAGGAAAGTAAAATCAGGAGGGAAAAGATCTCTCCGTATTTATTGAATGTTCCCTCTCGGATTTACTGAATGTCTCCTCCGATCTCAGCATATCTGGGGTCGATTTCCACAGCTTTTCTATAAGCGTCCTCAGCTTCTTCCTCACGTCCGAGGAAACTCAGGCAGACAGCTTTTCCAAACCAGGAATCGGCCGCTCCCGGGTCGAGCTTAAGTGCTTTCTCGTAGGTTTCCAGGGCTTCTTCAAAGCGTTTGAGTTGAGCCAGCACAAAGCCGAGGCTTGAGTAGGCTTCCAGGTATTCGGAGTCAAGCTGAGTAGCTTTTCTGTATGATTCGACAGCTTCTTCTAGCCTCTGCACCTGGCTGAGGGTAAAGCCTTTGTTGTACCAGACATCGGAATTTCCGGAGTTAATCGCGATCGCTTTATCAAAAGCATTGATTGCTTCCTCATACTTTTCCAGGTTTTCCAGGTCTATTCCCATATTATTCCAGGCATCGTCATTTTCAGGGTCAAGTTCCACGGCTTTTTCATAGGCTTTCAGAGCCTGCCTGTAACTGCCGAGGCTATCAAGGTCCACTCCTTTGTAATACCAGGCTTCAAGGAAATCAGGGTCAATTTCGATTGCTTTATCATATGCAATTATTGCTTCGTCGTAGTTCCCCATCTGTCCGAGAGCTATACCCTTTCCTGCCCACGCCTCTTTATAATCCGGATTTTCTTCCAGGACTTTTTCATAGGCTTCGATAGCCTCTTCATATTTTCCTACCTGGCTGAGATTCAGGGCTTTTCCATACCAGGCATTGGGATAGTCCGGCCTGAGTTCAAGAGCTTTCCCATAGGCTTCGACTGCTCTTTCGTATTCCCCCACCTGGGAGTAGGAAAAAGCCATGTTATTCCAGAGGTCTGCATCTTCGGCATCGATCTCAATCGCTTTTTGATAGAGTTTGAGAGCTTCCTCGAACCTTCCAAGGCTTTCAAAAACTGCAGCCTTATTATTCAAAAGATAGATATTCTTCGGGTCTTTTTCAATCGCCTTATCAAAGGCGACTATTGCTTCATTGAACTTGCCAAGCCTGAGAAGATCAAGGCCGCACTCATTAAGCTCGGCTGCAAGGATTTCGTTGCTGACTTCCTCCGTTGCCACACTCTCCGAATCATCCATTACATACGCATCCCCGGAAACAGCTCCCTCTTCTGTTTCGGTTTTTTCTTCTTTTTCTTCTCCTGCGAAAGGTTCGTCCTTTTGTTCTCCAGAGTTCATATCCAAATTTCCTTTATTGTCTTTTACGATTAAGACCCATAATTTTTCAGGTACTCGCGTTCGTTACCTACTTAAGTCTATTGTCCGCTATAACCTATACATCTGTCCTTTATGGCTTTTATAGCCTCTCCCCGAAAAGTAGTCTGAAATGTCTGGAAAAGGGGAATGGAAAAAGAAAAAGATCAGAAAGATCCAGAAAACATATTGTGAATCCGGAAAATACGGATCAGGAAAAAATGAAGGATATCAGGGAAACTATGGAAAGTGTTCGGAAGAATGTACAGCTAAATGACCCGCAAACTCTGAAAGCTGTTCTCTTTGATATGGACAATACTCTTTTTGATTTCGTAGCCGTAAAACTCATAGCGTGCAGGGAAATCCTTTCCTATCTCGGAGAAGGAGGCAGGAACCTTAAGAAGGACCCTGCAGAACTCTTCGGGTATTTCCTCAGGGGAACTTACGGGTTTGAGGACTATGAAAACATAAGGGACTACATGCAGGAAAGAAAACTTTTCACAGAGCAGGCGTACATGCAGTGCCGTGAGATTTATGACCGGGAAAAACTGAAAAACCTCAACCTGTATCCCGGGGTAAGGGGTACCCTCAGGGAGCTGAAGAAATTTGGACTAAGGCTTGCAATAATAACCGACGCCGACAGGTATCATGCCCGTGCAAGGCTCACGAGGGTCGGGCTTCTTGATTCCTTTGAACTCCTGGTATCTGCGGATATGACAGGTACGAAAAAACCTGACCCTGCTCATTTTCTCTTTGCTCTTGATGCCCTCGGGATAAAGCCGGAAGAAAGCCTGGTTGTGGGTGATAGCCTCAAAAGAGACATTGCTCCTGCCCGCAGGCTAGGCTTAAAAACAGCATATGCTTCTTATGGGGACTGGAGACCCTCAGAGAAAAGTGAGTCGTGCTTTGATTTTCAACTCAACACATTTCCGGACCTGATAGGATGTATTGGCAGCCTTAACGGGGCTCATGTGCAGGCTGATTCACAAAACAAAGGCTAAGTCGATTAGCAATTAAACACCGGTCAGAAATAAATGGGCTGAAGAATAGACGATAAAATGGTTGAAGAAAAAGATATTTAAAAAATGTTAAGGAAAAAGATATTTAAAAAATGTTAAGGAAAAAGATATTTAAAAATGTTAAGGAAAAAGATAATTTCAGCCGCTATGCCTCTCAATTCCTGAATGGGTTTTCTGGCTAACGGCTTTTCAGTCTGTCACAAGCCCTGCTACTTCTCTGAAAAGGTCTCCCTATAAAAGCTGCTTAAACAAGGTCTGAGTACAGAGGGTTTATATCGACTGCCCTTTCGTAAGCTTCCATTGCTTTCTGGTGTTTCTTTACTCTGTCGTATACTATTCCTTTCCCAATCCAGGCTTTTGTAAAGCTCGGGTTGATATCTATAGCCTTTTCAAAAGCATCCAGCGCTTCTTTGTATCTTTCAAGGTCTCTCAGGGCAATCCCCTTGTTGTACCAGAACCTTGCGTTCTCGGGATTTGCTTTGATCTTGCTGTCAAAAACCTCCACGGCTTTCTCAAGATATAATTTTGCTTCTTCGTTTTTCCCAAGCCAGCGTAGAGCCACTCCTTTGTTGTAAAGGGCCTTTCCGTTAGTCGGGTTTAACTCAAGTGCCCTGTTGAAAGCATCAAGAGCTTCCTGATAACTCTTTATTTTGCAGAGTCCCATTCCTTTCTTGCACCATTCGCTTGCACTCATGGAGCTGATGTCGTAGTTCTTTGAATAGAGCCGGATAGCTTTCTCGAGGTCATCCATTGCGTCTTCGTATGCTCGCATCTCCCTGAGAGCCATTCCCCGTCTGTACCAGACTTCTGGGTCTTCAGGAGCCAGGGATACAGCCCGGTAAAATGCATCAAGAGCTTCCTCATACTGCATAATCCCAAGGAGAAGCTCAGCTTTGAAGCACCAGGTTTTAGCATCAGCAGGGTTGATCTCAAGTGCCCTGTTGAAAGCATCAAGAGCTTCAGCGTACTTCATGAGGTTTTTGAGTACAATCCCTTTATTAAACAGGATTTTTGGATTGTCAGGGCTTATTTCCAGAGCCTTATTGTATGCATCCAGAGCTTCTGTATACCTTTTTAGTTCCTGGAGCGCAACGCCTTTATTATACCATTCATTCGAAGTCATAATTTACCACACCTTTTTTGAGCTACGTTTTTCACCAATTTACCACATCTACCTTGAACAACAATATTATATGCCTTCAGAGCATTAAAGCGGTTTCGTGCTTTAGTTCCTTATCAAAAATAAGGACGGATAAACAGTTACGCATAATAATTTACGTTTTATTCTTTTTTAAACATTTTGAAATAATCATATACATTATTATTTTAAAAATAGAGTTTTTAAAGTTTCATCAGGGTCAAAGTCGATTTTTAGTAACCCTTTGATATATGATCTAATAAATCAATATAATATAATGAATCAATCTATTTTTATATTAGTTGGGTAAAATATTCTCGGTCTATACTTTTTATACTCCTATTTCTTTTCCATGGTGGCAGATTCTGCTTCACCAGGAAGTTCTTCCCGAAAAGTAAATAAGTAAATTCCAGGCAGACATCTTCCGATTAGAATCTTGTCTTCCGGATAAGAATCTGATTTTTACGCACGGCATGTACGGAGATCATTACTGGGAACTCTGGTCTTTAAGTCGCGGCAGATTTCTCAGAAAACTTTCAATAAAGCTATGTAATTTTTTACGGAAAATCCAATTTTTGCGGATAAATTTGGTTTTGCCGCGGATGTAATTTTAAAAAAATCCGCGTTTTTAATGGAACGATCTCTTTTTAAGAGTGACATTACATATTAACAACGGTATGTCTTTTTTAAAATAATTAAAAATTAACGCAAGTATGTCTCAAAGACTCTCTTTCTAAATTGTTTATGACGTCCCCCTTTCAATTTTTAAGTATAAGTAATAAACCGAATTAGTGAGCATATTTTCAGGAGACAATTAAAGAGGGCATCTCAAGAAATGTATAAATAAATATCTTAAGATGCCCCAGAAAATTTGAAAAATTACAAATCCCGGAACAGCCTTTCTGAGTTTGCAGGACCTGAAAAGGAGAAAGAAAAGAAATTCTACCTTTAAAAGGTCTGATTTCCTTAGGGGTATTCTTGCTTCTTTGAAAGTAAACTTACCCCATGCTTCAAATCCGGTTACGTCTCAGGACCATCCCTACTCTTGCCTTCAATTCAAGAGGATTGAAAGGCGCAGCAATGTAATCGTCAGCTCCTGATTTAAAGGCTTTGACACCGTCTTCCGCTCTATCCCTCTCACTCAGCATCATAACTGAGACCCACCAATGCCTTGGGCTGGCTTTGAGCTGTTTGCAGATTTCAAAGCCATCTGTATCCGGATAAGCCGTATCAAGCAGTACAAGGTCTGGTCTTTCCTCATTTACTGTTTCAAGGGCTGAAAAGCTGTCCGAGGCGCTGACAACATTGTAGTTTTCAGCTTCAAGGACTTTCTGAAGGTTACTGTGGACATTGTGCCCAGTCCTCATAATCAGGATTTTTTCTCTGGTATCATGAAGGTTCGAAATCCGTAATTTTACTAGCTCTTCCGAAACCGAAAGAGTGCGGGAAATCTCTCTTTCACTGATCTCAGGTTGTTCTTCTATAAGCTTTAAAATTTCACGGTCAAGATTAATGTTATGCATTTCCCTCCACCTCATACAGTATATATTTTCTTAGGTATTAAACATTTCTCAAAAATTAAAACGAAGGTATTCACTAAAAATATACACTGTGAAGCGGGAGAGAGCGGAGTTATCCAAATATTTAGAAGATTTCATATGAATCGTCTGACTACCCAATACGGAGATAAGTTTATAACCGTAAATAGCAAGTTAATATTGGAAATAAGAATCACTTACGGAGAACAGCCACCTCTGAGATGATAGCAATGGATCCACTTGAAAAAATCTTTGGAAAAACTGCACAGATGACCGTACTCAAGAATCTGATCGAGCACCAGAACGAATCAACCTACCTATCGGGGATAGCGGAAGAAACCGGTCTGTCTCATTCCAGTGTATCAAGAGTCATTACCCCACTAATAGAGTCGGGTATTGTCATTGAAAAACCTCTTGGAAAGCAGATCCGGACCTTCCAGCTGAATATGGAAAGCGACGCGACAAGATTGATTATAGATTTTTACAATAAAATTAATCAGATGCTGGAATAAGCCTTAAAGTGAGTTCCTGCATGCGCGAGCCGGGGTCAGAGCAAGGGTCAGGGACAGGGTAATCTTACTGTCCACTTTTTTAATTTTGCTTGGGTAGTGATGACTTTGCGATTTTGACGGGAACAAACATAAAGAATTAGAAGATTTGATCATAATTAGAACCAGAAGATTTAATAGGAACCGTATCCGAAGAATTGACGGGAATCAATTAAGAAGAAGCGTGACCAGAATAACCCATCTTGAGTTTATTCCGGCCAGAGAAGCAAATTTTCGGATTTTTCAGTCAACCTGCTTCTTAAATGTTTTTTCCAGAAAGAGTTCTGTTTCAAGCCTATTGCGTTTTTTATTTCAGGCTTTCAATATATTCGTTTGCAGCTGTGGCTGCGATTGCTCCATCTCTCACTGCTGCTACAAGTTGCCAGATTGGGGTGTCGCGGCAGTCCCCTGCGGCATAAATTCCTTTCTCCGAGGTTTCCATCCAGCGGTCAGTCTTGATAAAGCCTTCATCGTTCTTTTCCACATTAACGAATTCGGTATTCGGCTGGATGCCAACATAGATGAAAACCCCATTGGTTGAAAGTTCTCTTAATTCTTTGCTGTTGAGGTTTTGCAGGATAATTTTTTCGACCTTCTTGACCCCTTCCCGGCTCCCTACTATTTCCCGGACAAAAGTATTGAGGATAAACTCAATGTTCGGAGTTGCAAGCGCCCGGTCCTGAAGGACTTTTGCAGCCTTCAAACGGTCCCGCCTGTGGATAAGATATACCTTCTGGGCAACCTTTGAAAGAAGAAGAGCGTCAGTAACAGCTGAGTTGCCGCCTCCTACCACAACTACAGTTTTGTTTTTGAAAAAAGGCCCATCGCAGATTGCACAGTAGGAAACACCCTTGCTGATAAATTCCTTCTCTCCCGGCACGTCCAGGTGCTTTGGATTTGCACCTGTGGCAATAATTAAGGCTTTTGTTTCCAGGTCCCCACTGTCCGTCGAGACGATTTTTTTTGCTTCCTCGGTCCGGACCGAGAGAACTTCCGTAATTTTAGTCTTAACTCCGGCTTCCTGAGCATGGGCTCTATATTTTTCCATCAATTCAAGTCCGGAAATTGACGGAAAGCCAGGATAGTTTTCTACAATATCTGACATGGAAATCTGGCCACTGATTTCACTTTTCTCCAGAATAAGGGTGTCAAGCCCGAAACGTACAGCGTAAATTCCCGCTGCAAGCCCTGCAGGTCCCCCTCCTATGATTATCAGGTCGTACATATTTACCTCCCGAAAACAAAAATGGGTTCAAGAAATAAAGTTTTTACTTACCTTCAGGTAATGCGGGCTATAGCATCGGCTTTTTTAGGAAGACCCGTAAATGCAGGCTCTCCATCGATCAGAGTTGTAGGGACGCCGACAATGCCGTGCTTCTCGATAAGAGCCTGGCCTTCGGGGGTTTCGACGTCAATTTCCTCGTACTCAAAATCGTATTCCGTTTTAAGGTCTTTCCAGAACCTGCGTGTTGCCGGACATGCCGTGCACCAGGTAGCGTGAATTAGCGTAACCTTTGCCATAAAAAAACACCTCTAAAAACTACGAATGTAAACCTCATTCCTATTATTAATTTATAGATATAAATACGTTGAGCGTCTACGTAAATCGTAAAATAAATCCATGGATTCTTTGAATAAGCCTGCGGCGCCAAAAGCTTTAAACCAATAAACTCCTAAAGCGGGGTATGCTCACTTTTATAGGGCTGGGCCTTTTTGACGAATACGATATTTCCTTAAAAGGACTTGAGGCTGTCCGGGAAGCTGATCTTGTATATGCGGAGTTCTATACTTCCTGCCTAATGGGAACAAACCCTGAAAAAATGGAAAAGCTCTACGGAAAAAAAGTACATTTGCTCTCAAGGGAAGATGTAGAACAGCAACCCGATTGGCTGGATGAAGCAAGAGATAAAAACGTAGTCTTCCTCACAGGCGGGGACACAATGGTCTCCACAACTCATGTTGATCTGCGCCTCAGGGCCGAAACGCTCGGGATAGAAACCCGCCTGATTCATGGGGCGTCCATCGCTTCAGCCGTCTCGGGGCTTACCGGGCTTCAGAACTACCGCTTCGGAAAATCCGCAAGTATCCCATATCCCTATGAAAGCCGGCGAGGAGCCCGGATAATTTCGGAAACTCCTTATGATACCATAAAACAGAACTCCGAACTTGGTCTCCATACCATGGTCTTTCTGGACATCGATAAAGATAAAGGGTATATGACCGTCAACCTTGCGCTTGAACTCCTGCTCGAGGTTGAGAAAAGAAGAGGGGAAAGGGTGATGGATAGGGCTGTTGCTGTGGGAATAGCAAGGGCAGGCTCTGAGAAACCTGTGGTAAAAGCTGACTACGCAGAAAATCTGAAGGATTTTGATTTTGGAAAGCCTCTTCATATCCTGGTTGTTCCCGGAAAACTGCATTTTCTCGAAGCTGAAGCCCTTGTGAAACTTGCAGCCGGGCCTGAGGAAATCATGGAAGAGATGGAATAGGTCGAATTAAATACCGATCGAAAAAAACATGATCAAATAAAAAACCTATGTAAGAACAGTTGCTGAAAGGTTTCTCAGGTGGTCAAGATGCCTGCCGATTTGAATGAAAAGGTCAACCGATACGAGAACATGTTAAAAAGGGCCCTGCAGAAAGCAAAGTATGCTCCGATCCCTAACTCCCATATGCACGCAGTAGCAGAGGATTACTACACAATGGCAGAAGCCTACTATAAAGACGGGATCTACTTTCTTGAGAATGGGGACCCTGTAAACGCCCTGGCTTCCTTCAGCTATGGTCATGCCTGGCTTGATGCCGGAGCAAAACTCGGGGTCTTTGCAGTGGATGACGAGACTCTTTTCACAATATAAGCCTTTTTACCAGTAAGAACTCTGAAATAATCGGGTTTGAATGAAATAATCGGGTTTGAATGAAAGGATCAAAAGAATCGAAAATATGGTAACCCTTACATATCTTCAGGAATAAGAAGGTAAGAATCTTGAAAACGAAACCTGAAAGGTTAAAACATTAATAACAAAACATAAAAGTTAAAATTAAGCTGAAAAATAGAACACTTAAATTAAGCTGAGTATGAATTATAACATAAAGCTGAAAAATAAATGTTGAGATTAGGCTGAAAAATAAACACTAAAATTAAAAGCTAAAAAATTAAAGGACAACTAAATTAGAAGGTTAAAACTCATAACTGAAAATTGAGAATTTAAGAGCTTAAACTGAAAAACCATATAATAAGTAAAGTTTATAAATACAAACGCTCATTCGAAGCCAGAATAAGTAATTACTTTACTCTATTCTTTAGATTTTGTGATATTTTTCCCTGCTCCGGGGATATTCTTAATTATATATACTGAATAATTGCGGTGGATAAATTATGAAGAACTTTCATGTGGTACTTGAAGCAGCTTGGTTGGTTAGAGATGTAAAAACAGCTGATGATGCTATAGGGGTTGCGATTTCTGAGGCTGGAAAGCGCCTAAACCCCAAACTGGATTTTGTAGAGGTTGATGTGGGAACTACGTCCTGTCCGGCATGCGGTGAGCCTTTTAGCAGTGTTTTCATAGCGGCAAATACCGCGCTTGTAGGGCTTATTTTTGAGATGAAGGTTTTTGATGCCGAATCTGCGGAACATGCGGAAAGGATCGCAAAATCTGTCATAGGCAAGTCTCTCCGCGACATCCCGTTGACTGTTGTAGAAGTCACGGAATTCGAAAGGTCAGGCGAGAAAGGCGAACAGCAGCAAAAAGGCAAGGCAAACAAATAAAAAGGTTTCCTTCCTTTAACCTGTTCTAATGCCGGGGCAGAGGAAGGCGTACCTGTATGGCTTCTTACAAGATAGCTCTTCTGTAGCCAGGGTTTTAAGAACCCCTGGCTAAAAAAAGAAGCATCTTTCACGGCAGAAATGGATAAATCAGTAATTTTATCTTTTCCTGAGTTTTTACTTTACTTAACTTTTAACAGTATATTTTATCCCAAAAACTCCTGGGTTCCTCCCAGACCCGTAAAAAAGAGGAAACTGCATGGACAGAATTATTTCCGTGGTAGGGCATACTGCCCTTGATTACATCGTCGATGTTGAAAAAATAGCAGGAAAAAACGAGTCTTCCCCTGTAATCGACTATGAAGAATATCCTGGCGGAGGGGCTGCAAATATCGCAGTTGCCATTGCAAAGCTGGGAGGAAAAAGCCAGTTGATATCTCCTGTCGGAATGGATTTTGCAAGCTCTGGATATGAGCAGCTTCTTAAGGACGCATGCGTTGACCTTTCCCGCCTCTACAGTATTGAAGCCCTGAAGCTTTCCAAGGCTTTCATTTTCACGGACAGAGAAGGCAACCAGACCACCTATTTTTATTGGGGGGCGTCCTCAAAGTTCAAAGAGCTTGAGCCCGAGCCTGTGGATTTTGTTCACCTGGCAACAGCAGATTGTGTCTACAATGCAAAGATAGCGCAGATTGCCGGTTTTGTTTCCTTTGACCCGGGACAGGACCTGGTGACTTATTCAAAAGAAAAACTCGAGACAATCCTTGATCACACTGATATTCTCTTTGCAAACAGGCATGAGATTAAGCGGGTTTCAGAGATGACCGGAAAAAGCTTCTCCGAGCTCAGGGCTATGATTGACGTCATTGTTATAACATACGATGCGGAAGGCAGCAGAATTTATGCTGGCAACGAAGAATGGAAAATTCCCGTAGTTACTGTAAAGGCCGTAGACCCTACAGGTGCAGGAGATGCTTACAGGGCGGGTTTTCTGCTGGCTTACACCCGGGGATATCCCCTTCCAACATGCGGAAAAATAGGGTCAACTGTGGCGTCCTTTGCCGTACAGTCCCGGGGCTGCCAGACCAGCCTTCCAACCTGGGAAGAGATGGAATCCCGCTATGAAGCCAGCTTCGGAAAACTGGAAGCAGAAAGCTGAGGTTGCAAAAGTCCATGTAAGCAGGCTGAAATCAGAAAAACATATAAAATATAATATAATGACTTAAGAACTATAATCCGCGAATTATAACCTGGAAGTACGAAAAAATAGAATTAAGGAAGAGGATGCAGATGAAACTCGCAGCACTGATTTCTGGGGGCAAGGACTCGATCTTTGCCATCCATAAAGCCCTTGAAGAAGGGCACGAGGTCACCCACCTCATCAATATTATTCCCGCAAGGGATGACTCCTACATGTACCACTCAATCAATCTCCATATGGTCGAACTGATCTCTGCCGCCAGTGAAATCCCGCTGATCCAGCAGGAGTCCAGCGGAATCAAGGAGCTCGAGCTGGATGACCTTACTCTTGCTCTGAAGAGGGTAAATGTGGATGGGGTGTCTGTAGGCGCTATTGAGTCGCAGTATCAGGCGAGCAGGGTGCAGAAGATCTGCGATTCCCTCGGGCTTAAAGTCTATGCCCCTCTCTGGCACAGGGACCCTGAAGAACTTCTGAATGAGATGGCAAAAGTTCTCGATATCAGGATTGTTCGGGTTGCAGCCGAGGGTCTTGATAAGTCCTGGCTTGGTCGCCCCATCAACGTGACGTCAATCGAAAACCTCAAAGCCCTGAACCGCAGGTACATGGTCCACATGGCAGGGGAGGGTGGTGAATACGAAACCGTAGTCCTTGATGCTCCCTTCTTCAAAAAGCGCATAGAAATCGTGAAAAGTGAAGTCGAATGGGAAGGCGACTCCGGCTCTTTAAAGATCCTGGATGCAAGACTGGTCGACAAGACCTGATTTTTCGCAAGTAACTATTTTCTCATAACTGACAGAAACCCGAAGCAGTCTCACTCCTGCATTCGGCCCTCCCTGTCCAGGCTAACCTGTGCAGACCGAGATTTTGTGAAAACCTGTACATCTTGATAAGCATGTTTTTTCCTGTCTGATTGAAAAGCTGCTGTATGCATACATAACAGATGATACTGTTTTTATTTTTTTGGTATTTCCTCTATTTAGATATCCGAAAAGTGGTTACCTGCTATAAATTTCACAATATGCAATATGCAAAACCAGAACGGATACTTTGATATTATAGACCTATTGTGACTTCTCAACATGCATTACTGACTTTTCGGATAGGCTCTTAGTCGGTCTGATTTATCGCAATTCTACAATATGACATTAATTTTATATATGTGTAAGTATATTATTCAACTGGCATCTGAGGAACTGTGTCCTATAGAAAGATCCCTTCTCCAGATATTTCTTCAGACCAGATTTCCAAAGCCAGATGCCTGTTCATGCCACATTCTTTTATTTTTTTTCTTTTTTATATTTTTCATCCTTTTTTCAGTGATCTCTGATTAACTGGCATGATTAATTGTTTTATCTGCCCCGGCATCCCTGGGAAATCTTTTCAGTTTTCTCTTTCTGTACACAAAAGGCTTAGCACCGCCTGCCTGTCAGATAAAAAAGTGATCCGCAAAACAACGTCACAATTGGGGGGAAAAATATACTGAAGAGATGTCCCCTGGTTCAAGAGAATACTATCCTTAATCCCGAAAATCTCTTTTCAATTCACAGGTAAATATAAGCCCCCCTGCCAGCCTGTATGGCGGCACCGAAAAAAGCAGAAAAAAAATCTTTTTTCGGATATTGCTTTTACTTTTGATCTTTTTGTGGGAAAGACCGCTTTCTTGCGTCTCTTCATTCGACCGTTGTTTTTAAGTTGCCCTTTTGAGAGAAACTAACTGTAAAACCAATCAGGCAGTCCGCTTGAGCGAAGTTTCCGATTTTAACCTGCAAATTAGTCTGCTTGAGCGAAGTTCACTACTATATCCCAAAATTGGCCCTCTTGAGCGAAGCTTCCGATTTTAACCTGCAAATTAGTCTGCTTGAGCGCAGCGAAACAGACCGCGTACTGTTGCGATTACATCGCAACTACAAGAAAAATCATAGATTTTTCTGTCCCGAGGCGCAATTCGGGCTGTAGAGCCGCAACTCTGTCGTGAAAAATATCGGTACTGCAAAAATGTCCTGAAACCCAGCAGTATACCTCTATTTTTATATATTATGGCCTATATTTATTATATAGGGCATCTGAGAAGAAAAAATCTTTTCTCGCTGTAAACCTCAGCCGACTCTTTTACCCCCTATATCCCCCCACTCCCAGACTCAGATGCCCTATCCCCCCAACACAATTTACTGATGTTCCATACCTTTTTTCTATTCCCTTTTCCATCCATTTCGGAAATGTCATGTTTGTTTTTACTCATAAGGATCCGCTCAAAAGATCTTCCTCAAAAAGAGTTCCCAAAAGCGCCTCTGTTTAGTGGTGGGATCAACTCTGAAAGGTGGAAAAAACAAAATATGAATTAATATGGAAAAATATGAAAAAATAGGTTTCAGGAATCAAATTCCTGCAGTAACCAGCTTAAAATTAAAATTCTTTAACATTAGGGGTTTTCGATCAAATCCAGAATTCTAAGGGCAAGATATGCCCCATTCGCTCCATTATCAATTCCCACGCTTCCAACAGGTACACCCGGGGGCATCTGGGCTATGGAGAGAAGGGCATCAAGCCCTCCGAGTTTTGCGCTCACAGGTACGCCTATTACAGGTTTCTTTGTCCTGGAAGCCACAACTCCGGGGAGGGCTGCCGACAGACCGGCAATTGTGATAAAGATTTTTGCATCCGAACCTGAAATATAGCTATCAAGTTCATCAGGGTTTCTGTGTGCAGAGATAACCATTACTTCGTAAGTGTATTTGCTCTTTTCAAGTACAGCTACCGCGCGGTTGGCGATTGATCTGTCGGACTCAGAGCCCATAATCAGTGAGATGTCGACCATTTTTTGCTCCTTTGAGGCAAGTCAGGGCAGGTTTCCCTTTCCGCTTAATTCGTTCTGGCGTTCGATACTCATCCTGATCAGAACTTCAAAAATTTCCTTTATCGATCCTACATCCAGGTTGAGTTCGGTTGCAGCGTTTAATGCCCTGTTAATAACAACCTCGTTTTGCTTACGGTCATTTATGGAAGTTCCATTTATTCTTTTTGATTCAAGAACTCTCTCGGCAAGGTTGACCCTTTTATCAATGAGGGAAAGGATTTCCCTGTCAATTTCCTCTATTTCTTTGCGGACTGCTTCAAGTTCACTCAAGAGTAACCCCTCCCTTTAAAGGATACTGCATCTCTGTTATTTATACTGGTTTCTATGACCTTTCCTTCCATACCGCAGCTTTCCCAGGCAGATTTAAGCTCTTTTACCTGCTCGGCTTTTACAAGAGCTGCATAGGAAGGGCCGGTTCCGGAAAGGCTGACTCCCGTTACTCCGCATTCCAGGGCCCTGAGCATGTATTCCGTATCAAAACCAAGGGCTCCGCAGTAGAGAAAGCCATTAAGTGTCATTGCGCGTTCATATTCCCCTTTGAGGGCAAGCCCATATGCCATTTCTACATATGGTGCGATCAACCGGGAACGTTTCACATTTGTGTCCGCACTGAAAGCTTTTTTTGTCGGGGCAAATATCAGGACTTTTGAGTCGGCTTCTTCGCGTCTGACAAGCTCCATTTTTCGGTTGTCTGTAACAACAATCCCGCCTAAAAAGGAGGCACAGGCATCGTCAAAAGCTCCTGTTACCGTAACTCCCACTTCTTTTGCAGCTCTTACGCCCAGTTTTACGATCTCAAGAGGGGGTAGAGTCTCATCAACTGCACGGAGGGTTGCAAGGACCGAAGCGTTTGCTGCAGCACTGCTGCTCTTGAGTCCTCCTGCAAGGGGGATTTCACTTCCCGTCCTTATCGTACCTTCGAGTTCAAGCCCGAACCTCTCAAGGACGAGTTCTACGCAGTGTTCTATAAGGCGCGTGTCTCCTTCAGGCATTCCTTCAATTGAGCCTACAATGCCCGATTTACCCTCGGAGAGCTCCACCTTTGCAAAGGTTTTTAAGTCTATCCCGAATGCTGCGCCTTTCCAGGTAGCTATGGCGTTTATTATGGTTCCAGCTCCGAAAGCGCAGGCATGCCCTTCAAATGTCATCAAGTCCAGAATGCTCTGCTCTTTAATATTTTTAACCTCTATTCCGGGCAGGTAGACTTCATATGGGGTTCCGGAATTTATCTGCCAAAAAGAAAGAAGCCTCCGAATATAAATAGTAAAGCCAAATTGTATATATATTAAGTCGTTATCTACACACTAATAAATACTATAAATATGAAGTGAGCATCCTCTAACTTCCAGGCCTGGCCTGAGCAACCAAAAACGGGGAATCCACATAGAGACCAGAAAAGTACAGCAGACAGGCGGATCCACTTATATCATTTCTCTCCCGAAACAGTGGGCCGAAAAAGTAGGAATTGAGACAGGGACGAGAGTATCCATTCAGGCTCAGCCAGACGGAAAACTGTTAATTGACCCTATTCTGGAAGGGCGCACGATCAAGACGAAAAGGATCGATGTGACAGGTTATGAGGCAAGAGCCCTGGAAAGGGATATCATTGCTGCATACCTTTATGGCTATGACAGGATGGAGTTTGCCTCAAAAAGAATACTTGCCGAGCAGAAACAGGTCATCAGGAAGGTCTGTTACAAGCTCATAGGCCCTGAAATCATCGAGGAAAGCTCAAACTGCGTGGTCATTCAGGACCTTCTTAACCCCAATGAACTTCACATTAAAAAAGGTATACACAGGATGTTCCTGATTGCAGGCTCCATGCAAAAGGATGCCATACGAGCCCTCAAAAATGTTGACCACGACCTTGCTCTCGATGTAAGTCAGAGGGATGATGAGGTCGACAGGTTGTGTCTCCTGATTTCCAAACAGTTCCGTTCCGTCCTCTGCGGCGGGAGAATGCCCGATTCCTCGGAAACAAGTATTGAGGAATACCATGACTTCAGAATGGCGGCAGGTCCTATCGAAAGAATAGCAGACCATTCGCAGAGGATTGCAAACGTTGCATCCAAAATGCAGGGGCCGGTCAGAGAAGATGTAATGGAAGTCGTAGAAGATCTCAGCAATGCCTACATGGAACTTGTTCAGCAGGCGGTAGATTCTCTCTATGACGCTGACACTACTCTTGCAAATAAGGTAATAGACAGTATAGATGGTATGCGTCTGCGTGTGAAGGAACTTCATGCCTCCATTCTCAAACTTGAGTCCCATGAAATCATGATCTCCCTTGGGATGATAGTAGACAGCCTCTCAAGAATAGGAGACCTTGGTTCTAACATCGCCGAGATTGCCATAAACTCCGCGATAAAAAACAAGTGAGTCTCCCGGGAAAAAGTTCGAAGTCCCTTAGAATCCGGGTATTCTCAGGGTGTTCTTATTCAGGATTTCAATTTTCAGGACTTCAGATGTGGAAGCTTCAGGCTTCCTATCCCCGCACTTCAGGGCTTCAGTCGGCCTGTCCGTCAGATCAAAAACTTGCTTTTTTCTGGCGGCGCCTCCCAAAAAGGAATAAATAGGATTTGAAAAAGGCCGTTACAGGTAGAAATAAATAACTTTTCCTTTTTATGAATAAATTTCTTTTTTGCCCTGATGAATATGAAATAATCTTTTTTCAATATCAAGAGAATGAAATATTTTATCTGTTGTTAATATATATTTATTTAAATAAATAAAATAAATATATAACTACATCCTTGAAACTACGGCAAGCGATCAGCCTTTAATATCCCTGCCTGTTAAATCTGCCTTATTTCCGGTAACCGGCACCCGGGGGGACTTTTCCTGGGGGATTTTCGGAGGGTTAAAAGGAAAATGTTAGAGTAACAGAACAGCGTTTAACGTACGAATGCGGTGAGTCTGACTAAGAGCTGAGGTTCAGCAGCTCAGGTTTTTTGGAATACGGTAGTAAAAGAGACAGGGAAACTAAAAGGAAAGCCAGTCTGCTAATTCCTTCGTAGGATAAAAACCATTTATATTTTTAAGATATGATGAATAAAAATAGGAAAAAATATAAAGGAAAGTACAGAACATCAGTACAAACATAAAAATTCAATAGAAAATGAAGAGAGTTAACGACAGAATGAAGTTCTTCTTTATAAAAAAGCTTTTTGTTAAATATGTCCGGGAGTCAGGCGATAAGAAGTAATTTATTTATATTCTGGTGTTATTTCACGGAGGCACTTTCTATTCTCACATAGAGATGCAAGGTTTGCTATTTATTCCAGGTATGTCAGGAAGGAGATGTTATTATCTCCAATTTCTCTGATTCCCTCAGCTTAACAAATGGAAATTATTTATATGCAAGGATCAATTAAATAAAAAGGTCACGAAAACACCAGTAAATCTATAAAGGAAAGCAATCCGAGAAATCCTTTGGTGTTATGCTTTTCCCAATGGAGGGAAGCCATGAATATGATAAAACGATTTAAGGTAAGCTTTTCAAAAATGTTTAACAAGCTGTTCAAGAAAAAAGGAGCATGCATAGGTATCTACGGTCCCCCCAATGCCGGCAAGACAACCCTTAGCAATCGCATTCTCCGGGACTGGGTCGGAAGCGAGGAAACAATGGGCTCAGTTTCACATATCGCCCACGAAACCAGACACGCAAAAAGAAGAAACGGACTCACCATCGAAACTAACGGGCATACTATCAGCCTTGATATTGTGGATACCCCCGGGCTTGCAACAAAGATCGACTTCCACGACTTTATGGAACAGGGAATGAGTGACTCAGAGTCAAAGAAAAGGTCAAAAGAAGCTACAGAAGGCGTGATTGAAGCTGTCAAATGGCTGGACGATCTTGATGGAGTCATACTGGTGATGGATTCCACAGAAAATCCCTATACTCAGGTTAACGTAACCGTGATAGGGAACATGGAAGCCAGAAACCTGCCGCTTCTCATCGTAGCAAACAAGGTAGACCTTCCTGATGCGGATCCCGGAGTCATAAAGGAAGCCTTCCCTCAACACCCCATGGTACCGGTCTCGGCACTCGAAGGAGTGGGAATGGACTCATTCTACGAAGCTCTGGCAAAACAGTTCGGGTGATCAAAATGCAGGGAATCCAACTTGATCTTATATCCGAAGCCAGGATTTCTCAGATGGCTTCTATGGAAAAAGTCCGGTACATAATCGATGAGGTGCGGAAGGGCAAAATCCTTGTACTTGAAAAGGGGCTCAACCCTATGGAGGAAGCAAAACTCATTGAGATGACAATGTCAGCAATTCAGCCGGACGTGTTTTCAGGAATCGAGATGCAAAGCTACCCTGCAAACGCAGATGCTTCTTTGCTGGGTAAGTTATTCAAAAAGCAAAACAGCAAGAGACTTACGGTGATAGGGCCCGCAAACCAGCTCAAAACCCTTAAAAAGGACAGGAATCTGATCAGTGCACTTGTCTCTGCAAGTAAGTAAACGAAGTGGAAACAATGTGTGCCCAGAAGACCCAAGACTTGGAAGCAAAAATATCCCCTCCTCAGTCCCTAGGCTCCTTTGAGATGGGCAGGAACGACGTTAACGTAGTCTGTACCTACGGAAAAATTGCAGTATGGTTTGGACGAAAGGTTCCTGATTATATTATAGCGCAGGTACTCATAGGAATCTCAAAGGTAGACCCGTCTACTGTTCACGAATTTGAGATCATCTGCGACTTTGATGAGATCACGGAGTATGAAAGCAAAGGGTACATACTGGTTTCCTATGGTAAAACAGCTGGCGGCTATCGTGTAAACTACAGTATTCCTTTTTCCAACAAAAAAGCCCTGTTCCATCTGTCCAGGTTCGTACTTGAAGAACTCCAGAAAGGAGAGGTACGTAAGGACTTTTACTGGAACGGGAGTGACTGTGATATCCAGCGGCTCTACAAGGAGTTCAGAAACAACATTGACAGCTGGGAACTAAAAGCTATTAATTATAAGACCGAGCCGCAGACAAACCGATAAACTTCCGGCAAGAACGGATTAAATGGAGCTTCCAGAATTTTATCCTGAAATCCTTACCAATAAGTTTAAGTCAATGAAAAAAGTTATCCGGAAGGATTTCAGGAATTAAATTCGGTATTTACATTCCGTACTTACAGGCGGTATTACGGTAAGTATTTTATATGGCATGTATTTACGGTAAGTATTTTATATGGCATGTATTTACGGTAAGTATTTTATATGGCATGTATTTACGGTATGTATTTACGGTATGTATTTACGGTAAGTATTTAAAGTACGTATAGTCTCAAGATCTTTACCGACATTTTGGGATTATTATCAGTTATCCGGTAAATGTAAGTAAATTGAAAGTTAAGCACTTATTATTTCTATTATTTATTGAGAACTCAACTCAATGCTTTTTGGAGAACTTGTATGAAAAATGATCAGGTAAATGACTGTAAAGATGTAATATTATCAATGGAACTTATGATAGACAACCTCGATGAGGTTGTTAAGATGCTTGACTGTCAGGCTATAATAAGCATGCTTCAGAAAATTATGGAAGGGGAGAGGATTTTTGTAATGGGAGCAGGTCGTTCCGGGCTTGTTGCCAAAGCTTTTGCAATGAGGCTGATGCATCTCGGGTTTAGTGTGTATGTCGTAGGCGAAACCACAACCCCTGCAGTCCATCCACAGGATGCCGTTATTGCTATTTCAGGGTCTGGAGAAACCCGTTCCATAGCAAATCTCGGGAGAATAGTGAAGGATATCGGTTCAACTCTCATAACCGTCACCTCCAAAAAGGATTCGACACTCGGAAAAATCTCTGATATAACTATGGTCCTTCCTAGCAAGACCAAACACGATCATGATGCAGGTGGCTCCCTTGAAAAAAATATGAGGGGAGATTACAAGAATTTGCCTCCGTTGGGCACTGCTTTTGAAATCACTTCCCTTGTCTTCCTTGACTCGGTAATTGCCCAGCTGATAACTCTTAAAGGCGTTTCGGAAGCAGAACTCAAGTTAAGGCATACAAATATCGAATAACTGACTGAGCATCAAATAATTACCTTAAAATATCCGTTGAAATAAAGATAGTGAGTAACTTCAAAAGAAGCAGGATTTTTTTAAAGGTATAATTTGAGGATATAAGGAGGGCGTAACTTGAAGAAAATTAGTTTTTCAGAAAATGTATCGCGGATCGATACTTCCGGGATCAGAAAGATTTTCGAAGCTGCAGGTTCAAATGCTATCAACCTCGGGCTCGGGCAGCCTGATTTCGATACCCCCGAACACATAAAAGCCGCAGCAATCAAAGCCATAAATGAAGGTTTTACGGGCTATACCGTAGGTCCCGGAATCCCTGAACTGAGAGAAGCCCTGAGCCAGAAATTCCAGGAGGAAAACGGGTTTTCGGTCTCTCCCCAGGAAATAGTTGTAACCTCAGGTGCATCTGAAGCCCTTACCATTGCCCTTGCCGCCCTCCTTAATATCGGAGATGAGGTCCTGATCTCAAACCCCGGATTTGTATCCTACAACGCCCTGACTGAGATCCTGAACGGAAAGGTGGTAAGCGTCCCCCTTGCAGAGGATCTTACCATGAAACCGGACGCTGTTCTTGAGAGGATCACTCCGAAGACAAAAGCCCTTATCCTTAACTCTCCGTCAAACCCCACAGGCGCGGTTGCAAGCAGAGCAGATATCAAAGCTCTTGCCGAGATTGCAGACGATCACAACATAACCATAATTTCTGACGAGGTTTACGAATACTTCATCTATGAAGGCGAACACGTAAGCCCTGCCAGCTATTCGGATAACGTGGTCACCGTAAATGCGACTTCAAAAAGCTATTCCATGACAGGCTGGAGGCTCGGGTACCTCGCGGGCAGAAAAGAATACATAGCCCAAATGCTCAAAGTTCACCAGTACATACAGGCCTGTGCGAACTCAATTGCCCAGAAAGCCGCCTATGCCGCAGTTACCGGTCCAAAAGACTCGGTCAATGCAATGCGCGAAGAGTTCCGGAAACGCAGGGACGTACTCGTAAAAGGGCTCAATGATCTGGGGATGGAATGTGCTCTCCCGAAAGGGGCTTTCTATGCCTTCCCGAAAGTCGAAAACTCGGCTGAGGTCGCCTCAAAAATGATCTCAAACGGTGTTGTTGTTGTCCCGGGGACAGCCTTCGGAAGCGAAGGTGACGGCTATATAAGAATTTCCTATGCAGCATCAATGAAAGATATCGAAAAATCCCTGAGCATTATGGAAAAAGTGCTCTGAGATTAAATGAGAAAGGCCTTTTCCCTTCTCTTTTCCCTTCTCTTTTCTCTTTTTTCCGGCTTCGTTTTTTGTTCAACTTTTCCTTCTATTTATTTTCTTCTTTTCCATTTTCTTTCTCTTTTATTCTTCTATCCTTTTCTCTTTATTCTTCTATCCTTTTCTCTTTATTCTTCTATCCTTTTCTCTTTATTCTTCTATTCTCATTCCTTTCTCCTGTTTTCGGAATAACACTGTAAACTTTGGGAATATTTATATTAGGGCATCCCGATACCTGATATAAGGAAAAGAGCCTGTTGCAACCATTCCACCGCCTGCTAAGCAATATTATTTTGCAATGGGTTTTTTCCCGGCGATGTTCCCAGAACATTCCTGTCTATTGAAAGTATGCACTGAAAGTTGCCTGTATCAAAAGGTATGCGTCACGTAAAGGGGAATTTCTGGATGTTTCCACAAAAATAGCTTCCAAAGAGAGGCATGAAAGAGCGATCTATGTGCCTTATGCCAGTAACTAAAGGAGCCCTTGCATTCATATCTATTTTCTTGTTACTGAGCCCTGCTTCCGGTTCGGACATTTCGGCTGCAAACAGGTCAAATGGCTATTTTTACGAAAGCTCAAATTCAGTAGAAGTCCTCCTGCTGGAAACCATCGAACCTCCTGCCCTGTTTTTCATCCCTGAGTCCTCAGATCCTTTCACAGGAAGCAGAGACGGAAAAAATAACCACCTTGAGAAAATGAGCCCTTTCTTAATCCTGGCAGCGGGCATCCTTGCAGGTTTTAACCCCTGCTTGCTTGCAGTAATGGCTTTCCTGGCTTCTGTCACTCTTGCCCAGACAGGGGGAAGAAAAGAGATGCTCAAAATCACCATGGGCTTTTCTGCAGGCATTTTCACTATGTATATGTTTGCGGGAATAAGCATTTTGAGTACTGTAAGTTTTCTGCCGGAATTCCGGAGTCATTTTACGGCAATTACGATCCTATTGACTGCCCTGCTAGGGCTCTGGCACATTTATGATGCTTACTGGCTGAGAACACATGCAAAATCGACTTTCAGAACCCCGAAATCCCTGAAAGACTTTATGAGCCGAATGGGTGAAAAGAACCTTCTGCTTCTGTCCTTCCTTGCAGGAAGCATGTTTTCTCTGGTCAAAGCTCCCTGCGTAGGGGCAATTTATCTCTCAATCCTGAGTATGCTGGCAATAAAAACCGATATATTAAGAGGAATAGTATACATGGGGATATACAACCTCGGCCTTCTGCTACCTGTAATGTGCCTTGGACTTTTGCTGTCCTTTGGGTTGAGCCCGAAAAAAGTCACCGAATTCAGAGAAAAAAGAAGGGTAGAGATAAGACTGATAACAGGGTTGATACTTATTGTTCTTGCCCTGCTGATGCAGCTAAGGATACTCTAATGAAAGATACTCTAAATAAAAGTATAAGGAATCAAAGAATGGATTCATCATCCAGATCTTCTGCTGAGGATTCTGTTGAAGACTCTTCTGAATCCCGAAGGCGCTTTTCCTCAATCATTTCCAGAAGCCTTTCCATTACTTCTTCGATCCCTTCTCCGGTAATTGTGGATATGTTCAGCTCGACCTCGTCCATTCTCCTGAACTCCGGCCTGTCAGCTTTGTTAGCAACCACAAGCAGGGGAAGGTCAAAGTTTTCCCTGATTTCGGCAAGCAGGCGTTTCTGGTCTGCAATCTCATAGCCACAGCTCTCACTCGGGTCGATAATGAACATTACAACTGCATCCAGGAAATGGATTGCGGTAATTGCCTGGCGCTCGATATCGTTTCTCTCAGCCATCGGACGGTCAAGGAGCCCGGGGGTGTCCATAACCTGATATCGGACTCCGTCCCGTATGAAGTGGCCTATTGTCACTCCTTTTGTTGTGAAGGGATACGGAGCAATTTCAGGGGTTGCACCGGTAATTTTCGAAACAAAACTTGACTTCCCTACGTTTGGATAGCCCGCAATTACAATTGTTGGTTCGTCCTGGACATCCGGGAGTTTCCTCAGAATATTTCTGGCTTCGTTTAGAAAGAGAAGGTCCTTATTAATGGACTTGACTATGGAGGCAAGCCTTCCGAAGGCTTCTTTCCTGACAGGATCGGGGATATCGGCATCCCTCATTTTTCCTACATAGCTTCTTGCAACCTCATGTATCTTCCCGCTTGCCCAGTCTACGGAAGCCAGAGACATCTTGAGCTTTTCTACGCCTACAAGAATGTCGGTCAGTTCATAATAGAATCTGGGCAGCTGTTCAAAACTTGGAAAGCGCCGGACTATGTTTGCAAGGTTATCCGTGAAAATGTTGGCAGCCGTCAGCACCATGGATTCGTTGGCTCTGAGCCGGCTTTCCCTCCCCTCAATAGTTTTCCCGGACATTGCTCTTGCTGCCCGTTTGAAAGCTTTATTGGTTAACTCCTCGGAAGTAGGAACTGTGTGAATTTTTTCAAATATCATCATTTTCTAACCCTCTGGGGGGTCTGTTAATCTATATAAAGGTTTTTCTGAGCGAAGAAGTTTAACAGAAAAACCTAAAGTCCGTAAGCAAAAGTTTCGCAAAAGTTCCTGAGCGGAGTTTCTTTACTTTTCTTATCCGGATCCTCTGAACAGCTTCTTTCCAGGTTTTTCTGCCCAAAACTTATACAATCCCGGAAACTGCCCGGAAAAATAATCAAGCTCTGGGTTTCATAGCACACGAAATTTTAATATAACTTTAAGGTATACTTGTTTCCTTCTCTTAAGCTCGATCTGGAGCAGTACTCGAGAACCGTATAATTACTGTTTAATTTACATTTATATGTTGCCTGCTCAATAATCGAATTACAATTCTGGTTCTATCAGAGTTTAGTTCTAAATTATTATAATAACCTTAAATACAGGCAGGAAAACGGCTGTATTTTTAAGTAGAACCGGACTTTATTTATATTTGTAATTGTAATTTGTATTATGAATTTATAATCATTAATTATGGTAAATTAAGGTATACACTATTCTCGATGTATGTTATACTTCATCCTGATACAAGGTATATGAAATTGATGGTGGTAGTATGGAACTCACTCCGATTCAAAAAGACATTATTATTGCATTAATCAACCTTCAGCGGCAAAAAGACAGGGCAATTAAAGGGGAAGAAATTGCCGAAGTTATCCAGCGAAACCCTGGTACGGTCCGCAACCAGATGCAGTTATTAAAGGCTCTGGGACTGGTTGAAGGGGTACCCGGGCCAAAGGGGGGTTATAAACCAACAGGGGCAGCATATGATGCTTTACGCATCCAGCAGTTGAAAAACGAATCTGTTGTTCCCATCTACAGGAACAATGTGATCGTTAACGGTGCAACAGCTGCAGAAATAAGCTTCACGACCGTCAGGAATCCCGATGCCTGTAACGGGGTAATCAGAGTAATAGGAAACATCAAGGACTTTGTAATGGACGATAAGCTGCAGGTAGGGCCAACCCCCGTAAACCGCCTCATAGTCCGGGGAGAAGTTACGGGAAGGGACGACACCAATAACTCAATCCTTTTTAACATTACAGAAATGATCTCCTTGCCCAAAAAACATGTCAAACATTATATGAAATATCCTCCGCTGCTCGTGAACCTCAATGCAAGCATCCAGGAAGCAACACGGCTTTTTATCCGGAATAACGTACACGGAGCCCCTGTGGAAGACAAGGGAAAAATCGTAGGGATAATTACCTATACCGATATTGCACATGCCATTGCCCAGGGAAAGCCCAATGTCAAGGTTAAGGACATAATGACAAAAGAGCTGATAACGGTTGACGGGGACATGCAGCTCTATGATGTGGTAAAGCTCTTCCACAAATATAACGTGGGAAGGCTTATTGTAACAATCAACGGAGTTCCCAAGGGGACACTGTCAAAAACCGATGTGCTGAACGAACTTGCAGTATATTGAAAAGGGAATCAGCTTTTTAAAACTGGATCAGTTTATTGAACTCCGGGTTCAGCTAGTTAAAACTGGTTTCCTATATCGAAACCGCAATCATCTGGTTGAAATTGTAATTTAACTGAGGGAACGCCTGATCGGAGGAAAGGAGTCCGGGTTTTCAACCCCTTCTCTACCTCTTATAAAACCTCTCTTTAGCTTCTTCGGTTCTTATCCGGGCGCTCTCCAAAAGTTATCGTTTTTAAAATCTCTTTCTATTGTTTTTAATCTTTTTATTCAGTCTCTTTTCATTTTTTCGTGCCTGGCACTGAGCTCGGCTGCAATCTCGTCAAGGGTAACGTTGTTTGCTGCAAGCAGTACCAGCAGATGGAAAATCAGATCCGAGCTTTCCGAGACGATTTCTTTATGGTCTTCATTCCTGACCGCAAGGATGGTTTCAATGGATTCCTCCCCCACTTTCTCAAGGATTTTGTTCATGCCCTTGCGGTGGTTCAGGAGTTTACAGACATATGAATTTTCGTCATAGTTCTCTTTCCGGTCCAGGATTATCTCATACACCCTGTTTAAAATTGATAAGTCAGCCTCCGGCATTCTAACACCTGTTCAAGATAAATAACAGTTATAATAATTCTGAAAAATAAAAAGAAGTAAAAACAGGAGGGTTTTCAAACCTTCCTGGGGTCGGTAATTTCTCCTGTAAGGGCGGATGCTCCTGCGGTTGCAGGGGAAGAAAGGTACACGAATGATTCGGCGCTTCCTTCTCTACCCTTGAAGTTACGGTTAGAGGTTGCAAGCCCGACTTCTCCCGGGCCTAGCAGGCCGAAAGAGCCACCCATACAGGGTCCGCAGCAGGGAGCTTCTACGATTGCGCCGGCATTCATGAGTTTTTCAACATATCCGGCTTTTAACAGTTTCATATATTCGGTTTTCGAAGCAGGCACAACAAGGAGACGCACATCTTTTGCTACAGGTTCGTCGCCCATGATATCAGCCATTATCTTTATGTCTTCAAACCTGCCATTCGTACAGGAGCCCATAAAGATCTGGTTAAGCTTAGTGCCTTCAACTTCACTTACCGGCTTTACGTTATCGACATTGTGAGGGCAGGCTACCTGGGGTTCAAGGTCAGAGACATCGTAGTGCCTGATGTCCAGGTATTTAGCCCCTTCATCGGACTTCCAGTAAGGGTCAAGTTTGTAGCCGGGAATCCTTTCCCGGAGGTATGCTTCGGTAACCTCGTCGGCTTCAATGATTCCTGCCTTTCCTCCCATCTCGATTGCCATGTTGGAGATGGTCATGCGCTCAGGGATGGAGAGGGAACGGATGGTAGGACCTGCATACTCGGCTGCCATATACCTGGCACCTTCCACGCCTACATCCCCGATAAGGTGAAGGATAAGGTCTTTGGAGTAAACGCGCTCTGGCAGTTTGCCTTCTACTTCAAAACGGAAGGTCTCGGGAACCCTGAACCAGAGTTTGCCTGTAGCAAAAACGGCTGCCATGTCGGTGGACCCTATGCCGGTAGAAAATGCCCCCAAAGACCCGTATGCGCAGGTATGGGAGTCAGAACCCACAATCAGGTCTCCGGGCAGTACATGCCCTTTTTCGGGCAGAACCTGATGGCAGACTCCTTCATAAACATCGTAGTTTAAAATGCCCTGCTCTTTTGCAAACTTCCTGAGCATGATGTGGTTTTCTGCGGCATTAATCGAGTCTGCAGGGACCTGGTGATCGAAAATGATTACAATTTTGCTGGGGTCCCAGACTTTTTTTTCTTCTTCATCTCTCATGATTTCGTAAAAGCCCTGGACTGCCAGCGGACCTGTGATGTCGTGGGTCATTGCCAGGTCTATGTTTGCCAGTACGAAATCCCCGGCTTTCACGGGAGTTCCAGAGGCCTTCGAAAAGATCTTCTCCGAAACGGTCATCGGACGTTTGTCACTACCAGACATTCCGGTCATGGGGAATAACTGGAGCTTTCTAATAAATAAATTTAATTGCTGAACCGGAATAGAAATGAGGTTCAGGACAGGAATAATAGGTTTTTCAAAAGAGTTTTTCTTCCCTAGTTTCGCTTCTGTCCCGCTCGACGAAGGAGAGCGGTCGTCTCAAAAAGACGGAAAAGAAGAAAAATGAGAAAAAGTCTTAACGCAAAAACGACTGATGGCACCCGTAAACTGCCATCTAATAGTGATCGGGGGGCCGATAACTCCTGCTTCTTTTTCTTTTTCTGATTTTTGCAGGGGCGCTAGGGAAGCTGGCGTGGACATCCTATCTTTGGTTTTGAATTGAAAATCGGTCTCCAGGTTAAAGGAAGTATTGACTTCAAGCCCAGGGCGTGTTTCTTCATCATCTTTCCAGTATATCTCTCTTAATTGTGGGGTTGGTTTGCCGGTTATTTTTTATCTGGGCGGCGGGCCGGTCCAAACCCGCGCGGCGCAGGGAAAGATAACTGTAAGATTCCCTCAGGCTTCCGGAATAGATAAACCAGTTAATTCTGGACTTCCAGTTATTCCCTAAATCCGTGCTTAATCGATCATTTTCGTAATTCCTCTGCTGTCGTGAACTACATAAACGCATGTGCCTTTTCCCAGATTATTTCTTGCAATCTCCACCCCTTCTTTCCCTTTTTCAAAATCCTCGTATTTTTCGTACATAGCAAGCGTGTCCTCAAGTTCCGCGATATATCTGGAGAGCAGGACCTCTGCAAGTTTCCGGCTCTCTTCCGGAGAAATGTGCCCTCCAAGCCCTTCACATTCGCAGGTGTACAGTTTAAGCCCTTCAATGTAAAAAGGATAGGTGCTGCAGAGCATCGGGCGCACGGGATAAATCCTGCACCTGTTTGTGTCCTTTTCAAGGAAAATGCAGTCTCCATTCCTTTTTCGCCTGAGCATCCAGCCGTAGGCATGGATATTGCCCTCGGAGTCGATGTCCTCTTTCAGGAGCTCAAAAAACTGAGGAGATTTTGAGAACGCTTCTTCATCTTTTTCTGGTATTTCCGGTTGTGCGGAAGAAATTTCTCTATCAATTTCTCTATCTCTATCTTCTTCCTCGTTTCCGGTTTCTTCGGGCTGGCAGGTTTCGGGGATAAGGGGGCCTGCAACTTCAAGTTTTGAAAGCCCTGTATGCTTCTGGATTTTCTCAATCTCCGGAGGAGTCAACACTACCCGGTTGTCCCCAAAAGCCCGCCGGCAGCACTTTCCGCAGTACTGGCAGGAAAAACCTGTTTTTTCGATCTCGGATGCAAGCTTTTCAGGGTCAAGCCTGCGAGCCATCTCAATTTCTTTTTTGAGGGCGGCAATTAGAATGAGCTGATACTTTGTTTTTTCGGGTTTTTGCGGACTGCCTGAACTGGATTCTTCCATATACAGGTTCCTGTCCTGCAGGTAGATCAAACTAACGCAACTAACGTGGGTGGCGATTGCTAGCAGAATAAGAGTGTCTGAAGGATACAGGTACGGAAAAATAAATCTTCATGCTCGGCATCAATCAAATAACTATCTTTATTAAAACAGTTGAAGCATAATAATTAATGAGGGTGGGGCAGTGACCTCCAACGGATTTTTGCTTTTTTCCTGTTCTGTCCTTGCACTGATATTCCCCACCTGCCTGCACTTACAGATGAGGAATACACAGTGTTGCAAGTTTATTCATCGATTTAGGAGGCGTTTTTTTATTTTTTGTCTGTTCGCATAGACATATGAATGTATGATAAGCTTATATTTAATACTTTTCATAACTTTCATAATATTTGATGTTATTATATTTGATATTTGTATTACTCCACGGAAGAGACATTCCTTATTGTGGGAAAACAGATTTCATATCGAAGATGTTTTTAACATGAATGTTTCAAGACTCAATTTAATCATTTATTCTGTTGTCTGTCAGTGATATCTCTTTTTTTTCCCGCCACCACACTTTTTTATTTTAGTTCTTAAGTGAAAAAAACATATATAGTAATACGTATAATGACTTATGTAGTACTACTCAGTTAAATTTGAAATTACCGGTGGGTGATATGATGGAAACAGAACTCATGAGGATAGGGGTTTCCCTTCCTGATATCCTTCTTGGTGAATTTGATGAGATTATCGGAAAAAGAGGTTATTCTTCCCGCTCGGAAGGCATAAGAGATGCCATCAGGAGTTATATTTCCTATTACGAGTGGATGAATGACATTAAAGGCCATCGAGTCGGAACAATTGCATTTATTTACGACCACACAAAACGCGGGCTTTCAAATGCCCTGACCGACATACAGCACCACTACTCGCACCTGATCAAGTCTTCAGTACATATTCACCTTAGCCACGAAGAGTGTTTTGAAGTAGTTGTTCTGAACGGGGACGGCAAAGAAATAACGGAGCTTTCCGAAGCTATGATGGCCCTCAAAGGGGTAAAATTCTCCAGGCTCACAACCGTAGCTTCAAATGAAAATATCTGATTTATTCAGATATTCGGTCGCTGAACATGTTCTTAATTTCAGGTCGGTTCCTACTGATATCTGAGAACATTTGTGGAAATAAATACAATCTATTTACCTCGCGGCTCTGGGTCCAATCAGCAAGCTTTATATTCGGAGACTCAATTAAAAGTTAGTTTGTATGTGGCAGGCACTACTTAATAAGTTCGAAAAATACCCGGCACAGGCAAAAGTACTTAAGTTACTTTTTGAACGCGGGTTTCAGGTGAACGAGGAAGGAAAGGTAACTTCCGGAAGCATCGAGATTGCACACACCCAGCTTGCAAAGGAAGTGGGGGTTGACCGGCGGGTTGTTGACGCGACCACAAAGACCATCATCTCCGACGAACTCCTGAGCACCATATTCAAAAATGTCCATTCAATCCCTTTTCTCAGAGACGTGGCCCCTGCTCTCGGGCTCGGGGTAATTATCATCATCCCTGAAGATGCCGCCCACATTGGCATCCTTGCAGAAGTTGCAGGCCTGATTTCCAAACACAATGTAAGCATCCGCCAGGCTGTCTCGGATGACCCGTACCTTACGGACAACCCCAGGCTCACCATTATTACCGACCACAAAGTTCCCGGTGACCTTGTTGACGATATCCTTAACCTACCCTCGGTAAAAGGAGTAAGCATTTACTGAAAAAAATTCCATTTTTACAAAATCAGAGTTTAATGAAAGCTGGACTGGGATTGCAGCTTTTTGAAAGTACCAGCCCGAATGGAAAAAAGCAGAGGCTTGAAAAACCCATGTAGTAATTTTTTTCCATCTTTTAGTTTTACCACCCTATCCGCAGTCCTGGTCATTTCATGCCTGCGGGTCGTAACAAGAAAACGTACGTCCTGTTTCCGGCTGACTTTTTCATAAGATCCGTAACCATTTTTCCGATGCCGGAAATGTCAAATTATATAAGCGTAAAAGATATGAGTAAAAAATATTACAGACTGCAATATTTCATAATATCATATTTAAACTGCTTAACATTAATTATGAATATACGACTTTTTTGATCTTTGAAAAAATCCTCTCTGAATAAAAGCCTATGCCGGAAGTCGCATATATTTCTCTTCGGACAATCCCGGATGAAATTATCAGACTTCTTCAAGCCTGTGTACTGGCTAAATCTTCTGCTATCTGCCAGAAACTTGAATGATATGGAAGAGGATATAGAAGAGGATATAGAAGAGGATATCTCCAAATGGTTCGGAAGAATGACAAAATTATTAACACAAAATCAATTCGGTGAATATAATTAGTTTGACTATGTATGTTTTATATGTATGAAGATCGGAATTGTGATTCATAACCTCCAGCTTGTGGATTCTCCACAGACGGTAAAAGATGTCCTTACTCTTCTTTCCAGGGATAATTGCATAGATGTCTGCCTGTGCGGTACTATGGGAAAAGTTGCGGCGATTGATGCCGGTCTTGAAAACCTGATCGAAACGGAACAGTTTCTGAAACCCAGCGCCTGCATCGAGGCTCTTTTCGGGTCAAATGACCTGGTGTGTCTCCTGAACCATGGTCGTGAGCTTCAAACAGGCCGGACTTTCGGAAGGATCGTGGTTTCGAATATAAAAAATCCTGATGAGAAACCCCTAATCCAGATTGAAAGGCCCGGTTGCCTTGATGGTGAACTCATCCCGTGGAACCGGGCTGCAGATTCGCATGCAAAAAAACTTTCATGTCTTCTTAACCTTAAAATTTCCCCTCCTCCGCTTCCATTCAACAATATAGAAATTACCAACCAGGGAAAACGGGTCCTGAGGAGAATCTCAACCTTCCCGGGGGCAAACATAATGGTTGAAGGGATCGTGATTGGAAAAGCTACTTCTTCTGAGGTCATCCTCGTGACCGAAAACGGTTTTCTTACTTCAATGGAAGGGGGAACCATAAAGGAGCAGGGTATCGAAATCCTCCATAAACATGGAGAAAGAGTACCTGTAGACCTGGCAAGGGCATGGGTAAAAACCGCAGCTTCCCGAAAAAGTCCAGATGGCTGTAAAAGCCTGATGGAAGGTAAAGCTGAAGGGATGGCGAAAAACACCTCTTTGAAAAAGATTTTTTTACAGGAGAAGACTCCGGAAGGCGGAGTCAAGGTGGTTCTTATAGACCACTGCGCAGAGCGTTCATTTGAGCTGATAGAAGGGGCAGAGCTTGCCATTACCGTTGGGGATGACACAACAGAGCTTGCAGGAAGTATCCTGTCCAGATTTGGAATCCCTGTTCTGGGGATTACGGACGGGGACTGTGACGAACTTGCAACTGCAGTGAACTATGCTCCGGGGTCCCTGATCCTTCATCTAAAGCCCGGAATGGATGATGATTTAGGGGGAATTCTTCAGCAGGAACTCTTTTCAGGGAAATATTCTGCGATTTTTGAGAATCTTGGGGACCTGAAGCGGAAGATCATAACTCTTGCAGAAAATTCTCTGGAATCCATCTCAGAATACTGAACTTTTGCTTGCACCTTTCAAAAAGCGGGGAATTCTCACTTTGCAGTAACAGGTAAGAAATCAGATGAAGTTAATAAGGATACGGGGGGGTGGTTCCAATTACAAGGGCAGGTGAAAAGTTGAAGGATTCTGCTGAACACCCGGAGACAACTGCAATCAAGAGCCTTGAGGAGAAAGGTTCCGACATCCTGACAGAAATAGAAGGCTATGATGAAAAATTTCGAGAGCTTTTACATGGATTTGATCCGCTCCTTACAGGCAAAAGGCTGGTTCTCTCAGGATTGATCAAATAGGGATATAAAACTAATTTCCGGGAAACTTTGGAGTTCTCCAGTATCTGGAAAAAAGGTCCAGTCTGAAATAAAATCCGGATATCGGCGTAAAGCTAAGGTCCATTACCCGGATAAATAAATATAACTCAAAAAAAGTGTTTTTATTTATGTCGCTTCCGCCTAATAAAATTTCCACAAATGGATGTCTCCCATTATCTCTTCTTTTTCAGGCGGAAGCAGCTCTCCGATAACATTTTCATTGAATGCGGAGCAAGGCTAAACCAGAAAAGTATTCTGTGTGTTGTTGGGCCGGAACCTCTGACAGGAAGGTCATTTGAAGAAGAAGCAGGAAAAGAAATTGTGCCGGAAGAAAAACAGAGCACCTTTGACTTTTTTGGCTTTTATCCGTTTTACAGGGTATTCGTACCAGTTTACTAAATCTATGTAGCAATCTGTGTCAAGCTACCTTTTTCGGTTCGGCCGTTCAACTCCTCACTGAAAAGTTCAGGACAAAGAGAACTGTAAGGGAGGGCCGTATTTGAAAGGATCCACAGATCTCTCTATTGCTGCCCTTTTCCTCAGTTACTCTTTTCCTCAGTTACTCTTTTCCTCAGTTACTCTTTTCCTCAGCTGCCCTTCGCATTCCCTTTGTCGCTATCCGTTACACTGCATCTGACCAGTTACAGTAATCGCACTTGTAATCAAAGTAGTTCGCCGAACAGAACTTGCAGACCCTGGCCGGAGAATGTGCCTGCTTCTTGTGCAGTGCAATGATGTTGGTCATAAGCGTTGCAGTCACGGGCTCGCTTGTCAGGAGGCAGGGGAAATCTGCCAGGCGCATGAGAGCCGAGAAACGGACCGTGATCGCACAGGCCGGATAGGTATAACGCTGCGGATTTTGCAGGACTTCGTTCCTGTCGATGGGGCTGAGGTCGATAGGCACACCCTGTACAATGCAGCCGGCACCCCTTGGAATATGGTCGATAATCCGTTCACCCTTTTCAATCAGGTCGATAAAATCCACGTTATGCAGCTCAGCTGCCGCTCCGCGTCTCGGGTTTGTCAGCACAAGATTGTGGAAGCGTTTGACCAGCAGGTCAAGCACCATCATGGTAGTAAACCCGTCCATCCAGAGGATCTTGGTGACTGCAGCAGCTGTTGCATCCGTGCCGATGGTCAGAGGTGAGTATTCGTCCCTGAACCTGCCTTTTGCCCGGTTCATAGTGCTCTCAAGGACATCAGTAACAGCGTTGATGACTGCCAGTACGACGTCGTCCTTTGTCATGTTGTACATGGATTGGGAGATATGGTGGGCTACGTCACCTACGCCGTAAGCGGGGACTGTCACAATGTTCCCGTAGAAAATGTCGGCGTCCATGGCAGCCTTTACGGTTTTTCGGATCCTCTGCTTATACGTCTCCATATACTTCTTGGTGTCAAAGGAGGTATGCCCTGCTTCTTCCATGAGTTTTACCTGAGCATCCACTGGAGACTCGTAGACCATCTTGAGCATATCAATTTCTTCTTTTATGGCTTCCGACGGAGTTTTTCCATCTTCGACCGCGATCTGGAACTTCCCCCCAATTCCGTAGGACGTGTTCATCCCCCAGGACTTTGAAGACAAGATCGCACGCTTGTGTTCCACAGGGATGTCCATCTTCTTGAGAATCCTGTTTACAACATTGCTCGTGCTTCCGGGCACAAAGGCAAAGTCCACGACACAGGTCGGCCCGTAGAAGCCCCCGTACCGTCGGATTGACTCTTTTCCGATCAGGGCTTCGGATTTTCCTATTTCCTCCACGAACTTCATGACGGATTCATGGAAAGCCGGGTCTTCTTCATAGAGGATCTCAAGGATAGGAGGGGTCTGGTAATGCTCTACAAAAGGATCATCTTCAGGCCTGACCGTGTCCGTAAGGCCTGTGAGGGTTTCGTAATGGGTGTTTACGGAATCGATGTGCAGGTCGAAGACCTCTTTGGACTGCTCTCCGACCGGCTTCATTTTGTTTACCGCGTCGACGTAGGGTTTTGCATCTGTTACTTTGAACTCGCTACCCCTCTTTTTATTAATCACTCCCACAACGGCTTTCTGGGCCTCTACAGCCTCGTCTGCCATTTTATTGTACATTTCCTGAACATCATCTTTAGGTTCCGCTTTCATATTCACTCCCCAAAATCATTTTAAAGTTGTCAGGATATCTGCGAGGGATTAATACCCTTAAAAATCCAGAAATTCAGACCTTAAAAGCCTGAGAACTTAAATTCGATGACCAGATTTAACAGAAATAAATCCCCCATACTAAAAACCAAAGATACCCTATCCAGATAATTTCTGTTATTGTTCTTCTGGATTCTACAGTTGTAATATATGCTAAATTTTATACTATGATTCTTTTTTATTCTATAAATAGTTTGATTTAAAGAATAAAATTTGGTTTAAAGATCCGGAATCTGATATCCAGGGCTCAAATTGATAACTATTATTAAAACGCTGAAATAAAGAGGGTAAATTTGGTAGCAATTGTTATTGATGATAAAATCAAAAGTTAATTTGATAACTACTGTTTAGGCTCGGATCTTAAATGCTCATAAAATATCTTTTGGCGAAAAATTTACTTTTCTTGTTTTCTATTTTTTCCTTTTTTTCGGAATATTGAACCCGCTTTTTCCCGGAGCCCTGATAATTTCAATTTCATTTTTTCAGCACTTTATAACCCTTATTTTTTCCAATAACTTCGAAATAATCCGCAGTCAAAGCCAAATATAAATAAGACAGTGCCGTACTTTCTGTTACGATGCTAAATAAGTTTTTTTCGGGCTTATTTCCGAATTCCGGCATGAAAATGCCACAGATAATTTGTTCCTGTTCACAGAATTAAAAAGAGGGGGGATTTCATATAGAGAACCAGATCAAGAGAATCTTTATTGTCTGCCTGGTTTTGCTGGCAGCTTCTCAGGCAGGAGCAGCCAGCCCTGTTGCAGAGTACCTGAAGCTCAGCACGGACGTAAACAACGGGTATGCTACTACTACTGTTGAAGAAAAGCTTTCCAACCCGACTGATACGGTAGTCGAAGACAGGTTCAATTTCCTGATCCCGGAAGAGGCTTTCATTTCGAGCTTTTCCCTGACCATTGACGGAAAAGAATACACAGCCGAAGTCCTGGAAAGAGAGGAAGCTTCCCGGAGGTTCGACACTGCAGCCTCGGAAGGCAGGACTGCAGGGCTGCTTGAAACTGAAGAACAAAATCTTTTTTCCTACGCCCTTAACTTTGAACCCGGACAGAGCATTACTGTCAAGCTGACCTATGAACAGGCTCTCAAGAAAACTCTCGGGGAATACGAACTTGTTCAGTTCCTGGGAAGTGGAAAGTCAGCAGGTAACCTCTCGGTAACCGTAAACATCAATTCGGAAAATCAGCTCACCCGCCTGGAAGCTCCGGATTTCCCGGCAGCTGAGGTTGAGTACCTTTCGGCAAAAAGCGGACAGGTGAGGTATAAAACGGATTCTCTCCCCCCTTCGGAACTCCGGGTCGTGTTCGAGACTGAAAACCCTCCCCTGAACGGGAACATGCTGTTTTACGAAAATGGGAGCGAGGGATACTTCATGCATATCTTTTCTCCGGATGAAGCAGATCTCGGGACTTCAGCTATGGACAAGGAAATAATTTTCGTGCTCGACAAATCCGGTTCTATGGAAGGGTACAAAATCGAGCAGGTAAAGGAAGTTTTCGGAAAAATCATTGAAGACCTCCCCCCAGGGGATTATTTCAACATAATTTTCTTCGATTCCACGGTACAGAGCTTTTCCGGGACCCTGATGGGAGCGAATTCGGAAGAAAAGGCAGGAGCCCTGGACTTTGTAAACAAGCTTGAAGCAAACGGGGACACGAACATCAACGAAGCCCTGCTGACGGCTCTCGGGATGTTCGACCCGGAGAGTGAAAGGGTTCCGATCATAGTCTTTTTGACCGACGGGGAGCCCACCGAGGGCGTTGTTTCCCCTTACGCAATCCGCCAGAACATAAAGGATGCGAATTCCGCACAGGTCTCGATCTTTTCAATCGCCTTCGGGATCGATGACGAAAGCAACTACCACTTCCTGAAGGCTATGAGCCTTGAAAACTACGGGACTGCGGAGTGGTTCTCCCCTGATGCCAACGCAGCCGAGGAAATAGGCAGCTTCTATGACACGATCTCAACTCCCCTTATCACGGATATGAACTTCTCCTACGGGGGCGAGGTCTCGGAGCTTGTGAACACCGGGGAGAAAAACCTCTTTGCAGGTTCGGATGCGATTGTCCTGGGAAAATATAGTACAGGAACAGGGAGCACCCGTGCGGACGTTTCCGCAAGTACCAGGGTGGGAGACCGGGATTTCTCAGAAGAATTTACTGTGGTCCCGGAAGCTGCAAATTCTTTCATTCCCCGAGTCTGGGCTTACACGACCATAAATTCCCTTCTTGACAGGATTGAAGTCGAAGGAGAAAACGAAACCCTTGTATCTGAAATAACAGGACTTGCTCTGGAATTCGGGTTTGTGACTCCTTACACATCTTTATTCGTGGAGCTACCCGAACTGGCAGATCCGGAACCAGATGATACCGTAAACGAAGAAGTTACGGAAGAAGTGATGGAAATGTCTGTAGAAAAAGATCTGGCTCTTGGGGAGGAAGCAATGCCTGTCTCTTCTGCCGGTCAGCAGAGACCTTATAGTTCTTCGTCCTATGACAGGAATGAAGCATATGAAGGAGGGCTGGCTGAAGAACCTGTTGAAGAGGAAGCAACACCCGGGTTCGGGGCTTTCCTTGCATTGATCGGACTTTTCGGAGTCGCATTCTGTTTCCGGAAAAAGTAAGAAAAGGTGAAAAGAAAAAAGTGAAGATTAAGGCTCCCGCCGGATGAAAACTAACTTTATATGATCGAGGCGTCAGATGCCGGTGGGAGCGGAAGCAATATAGAAAATGCAGTTTAATTATTTAATTCGGATGATCAGACTAACGATTATTAGCTTTCGGGGGAAAAAAGAAAAATTCAGGTCATCTGTTCTTTTTCGACTGCCCTGCCAAGACACCTGATTGTCCGGCTTGTGTTCTTATGCAGGATACCCGTCCCGCCTGCTTCTTCCCACTCGCGGATATTATCGGAGTTGTCATCGATCAGGACCCTGGAGGCTCCGGACTGGAGGGCTTTTTCCGGGCGGAAACAGAGGATTGCATTGTTTGCGTATGGAGTCCCGAGTTCCTTTTTCAGCCACTCTATTTTTCCTTTTCTGGCGTTAAGCAGGGCAGCCTTTCGATCCGGATTAGGAAGGGCAGAAAGGATTGTAGGATGTAAGCCGGAACTTCTTAGAAAGCAATGAAGTTCCTTGCCTCCTTCCAGCCAGGACATGTCTGACCAGAAATCGGCTCCTGCAGCTGTAATGTGCCTCCAGAAACGTTCCTTGTCGGTGGTGTACCAGAACATCATGTGTTCGCCCAATCGCTCGCACGCGCCTGTAAAATCCGTGAGGACTCCGTCCATATCCAGAAAAACCTTCAGCCCTGAATCCTGTATGGAAAAGGGCGAGTAAGGAGTATCATCTGGAAGGGTAGGGTGAAAACTAAGGGAGTTACCCTGGACCGGACTGCCCCGAACAGGATAACCCTGAAAGGAACCATTTTGAGCCGGGCTACTCTGGACTGGATTACTCTGACCATTATCAACAGGAGTTGAGTTGTCCTTTACGGAACTTTTCCTTGTAAACCTGCGCTGATCAACATAAATGGACATGACAACCGTTCCTTACCTTTTCTGGCGGAAAATAGTTTCCTACTTATTATAGGAGGAATAATAAATATATTTACTCTTCCTAAATAATATAATTAACTGAAGGGCTCAAAAAAATGCCAGTAGCGCAAAAAATAAGGCTAAATGTAAAGACGGGAGGAAAAACGAAAAAAAGAAACAAAAAAGGAAAGTAACTATTCGGGGTATAGTTACGTTTCATATTTTGTTTCGTATTTTGTTTCGTATTTTGTTTCGTATTTTGTTTCGTATTTTGTTTCGTATTTTCCTAATCTGGATTAGTTTTTTTAAAAGGGTTGCTTTATTAAAAGAATTTATAACTGTGCCCTCTAATTAAAAGGAATATTTATAACTGTTACAAAACTAATTCAGATCAATGAAAGGAAAAATGAAAAAATACCTGAAAATTATCGTTTATACCTTTCTAACCCTATTCGTACTTATTTTCGTATCAGGTATTCTGGTTTTTTCCAGCCCCTTTTTCATGAATACGCACGTCAATTTGCTTGTTAAGCACAGCGGGACCGACCCTCATGAATTTAAGTTTGAGACTTATACAAAAGAAGAATTCGCGCTGGAATACTTCAATGTCTCGTTAAGCCCGGAAGACGACTTTATAGAGCTTTTCGAGAGCCATTATGGCACTGTAAATAAAAAAGATGAATTTTTGATGGTTACTTATGATATCCCTGACCCTGGGAACAATTCCACCTATACACTCTACGGGATAAACAAGTATACCGATCTCGTCTATGTAAGTACCAGAAGAGCACACCGGGCCAATGAAAAAAGAGACGGAGCTCTTCGTAAGGATGTAAAACCTCCGGAAGATCCGGGAAGAGGATGAGCGAGAGATGAACTCGAAAAAGCTCGCTTTTTATCTCTGGATGCTCCTGGCAATAGGAGGTATAACGGCATACTTCCTCTACCCGGGTGAAATAAACCTCCTTTTCCTGGAAGACCTTTCCGAAGAATACCATTATGTAGCCTTGATTATCTATTTCCTGCTTCTGTCCGCCAGAGGCCTTACAATGATCCCTTCAACCCCCCTCCTCCTGGCAGGAGTATTGATCTTCGATCCCCTGGAACTCTTTATCGTAAATATGACAGGAATATTGAGTTCTTCTACCATAGTATACTATTTTTCAAAATTTCTGGGCTTTGATTCTTATTTTGAAACAAAACACGGAAAATATGTCCGAAAAATAAAGAGAGGCCTCACCGACAAAGAGCTCCCGGTAATTGTCGGCTGGAGTTTTTTCCCGCTTGTACCTACGGATTTGATTGTTTATGTCGGGTCAAGCCTGAAGATACCTGTGCTCAAGTGCCTGCTGGGCGTTTTCGTGGGAGAATCCATACTCAATGCATTTTACATTTTTTCGACAAACTTGATCCTGAAGCTTTGAAATTTTTTAATCCTGGCAAGAGTCGGCAACAGGATTTCCTAAATAAATTCAATTCTGCATGAAGCCCATGAAATCACACTAATTCGGGGTAAGTAATTGTCAAATCAACAGGTTTGTCAAATCCGCATATTTGTCAAATCTGCATGTTTGTCAAATTAACAGGTAATTATCGTATCAGCAAGTAATATGTCAGAAAGTAAGTAATTGTCAAATAATATTCCTTTTATATCTCTATCCGGAGTAAGCGAAACTCAAAGGACGTGAGCCAGTGAAAAACCATTCAGTATCCTCAATACTTCTAATTATTATTTTTATTTTTGTCGTTATTTCCGGCTGCACTGAAAGTAACGGAACCGTTTCCGATGAATTCAATGAAACTTCGGAAGAGGAAAGCCAGCAGATTGCCGAAACCTATGTCATAAACCTGGATTCCTACAGGGAATATAACTTAACCGAACCTACTCTTGTCGAAACCGTGCCCCTTCGTTGCCCTTATTGCTGGGAGTTCGTCTACAGGTTCGATCTTATTTCTGAAAAAGATCCGACTGTAATCGATACAGCTACAGTAAACGTCACAGTTATCGAAGGTGAAATTGTCGATTCGGTTTATGCGCAGGGGAGCAAGGAGTAAGTGAAATTCAAGTTAATTCATTTCGCTCAAGTGGACTAAATCAAGATTTATCTGATCCGTACAACGTTATTCGCTATACTGTGTCGTTCTTGTCCCGGCAGATTTGCGGCTCTGCAGCCCGAATTTCGCCTCGGGAGCACGAGATCTGTTTCGGCAGATTTGCGGCTCTGCAGCCCGAATTTCGCCTCGGGAGCACGAGATCTGTTTCGGCAGATTTGCGGCTCTGCAGCCCGAATTTCGCCTCGGGAGCACGAGATCTGTTTCGGCAGATTTGCGGCTCTGCAGCCCGAATTTCGCCTCGGGAGCACGAGATCTGTTTCGGCAGATTTGCGGCTCTGCAGTACGCTGCCCTTTTCGCTTCGCTCAAGAGGGCAAATTTGGGGATATAGTAATGAGCTGCGCTCAAGCAGACCAACTTAAAAACAACGGTAAAGTAAATAGACGCAGGAGAGCGGCCTTTTCAAAAAAGACTTTAAGGAACAGAAAGTGACGCTGCTGAAGAGACGCTTATGAGTAACAACAGAACCAAACTGCCAAAAGAAGATGAAACTTCGGTCTTTATTTCTCTTTCATTTCTGCCTTTTTCCTTCTGTGAAAGGCTGCCCGACAAGCTGGCGGAAGCGTTTATATTTACTTTCTAACTAAGAAACGATTTTTGCAGTTAAGGACGAATTATCCTGGCTACCTGGTATTTCTCCAAGGTATTATTTCTATTAATTGCGGTGCAGGTTTTTGGATCGCTTTTTGTCGGACTGACGGCTGTCCCGGTCACATACGGCGCAGGGAGAGAAGCCGAGAGATCTCCTCCCGGATTTCGGAAAAGATAAAACAGTTAAACGGGATAACCAGAATGAAGAATGAGAATAAATGAAGAGGTTAAAAGAAAGATAGGGAAGAGCATAAGGGAAGAAAAGCAAGTAGTGAAAATAAATTTGAAGAAGACATCTGCTTCTTCATCCTTTGTCTCACCTGTTTCTTCTTAAAAATTATCATTAGATTTTATCCATCAGCTTTTTGATATCTGCCTTGATATCCGAGGCAAGCTTTTTCGCACTGTCTCCAGTCGTGTCAACCAGTTTTTCAACCTTGACGGTAATGCTCTTTACCTCGTCTTTTACATCAATGGACTTTATTTCCCCGGACAGTGATTTTATTTCCCCATTTATGCTTTTTGCAAGTTTTGAAGCTTCATCTCCTGTCTTTTTTGCAAGACTGTCAACATCATCCCCTAGCTTTCCAATTTTTTCCTGGATATTGAAACCTTTTTTACCGGTTTCTTTTGTTTCGGTTTCAGCTGATTTTGCCATATAAACCCCTTGAATGTTCGATAATGATAATAACTTTCTCTCGTGAGGAGAACTTGTTTTTAAACACTTATATATTAGCATCCAGAATTATAACATTATCCCTGGAAGTTAAGGTTCTCCAGAATTTATAAAAATTCATTTTCGGATAAGAAGCCAGCATGATGGAATTTGGAAACATAAGCTCAACCTGAGACATCTCAATTTCTTACATACAAAATAAATTTATACTATCTGAACCAAACCTCAATCCGCAATTTTTGCAATTTTCAGTCTTTCTCAAGTCAACGTTGTAAAACCAATGATGGTCAAGGCTGGTTTTTGAAATAAACTCCATTACGCTACAAGCTTATAAACTATAAATTAAAATAGTATGCTTGTAAAGAGTAAGGAAGTTCAACAAATTCAAAGTGTGTATCAGGTCAGGCAGAAATTCCCGGAAAGAAGAGGAGAGGATCCGGTAAATATAAAAATACGGCTCCTGTAATGTATCCCCCTGCAAGCTGAGAAATAAGAAGCCTGATAATAATACATTTTCAGTAGAGAACTGGATCTCCGGGACAGAATATCTCCATAAAAATGATAGAGGAGACATGCAGACCTTAGTTATATGCATAGACAGGGATAACGACCTGGGCGAAAAAGCAAAAATGGAAACTCCCATAGTAGGGAGGGAGGCAAATGTTCGGGCAGCAGTTGCACTCGGGATTGCTGATCCTGAGGATTCGGACACGAATACTATTTTCGGAGGAATCCGGATCCTTGACGAACTTCGGGCAAAAGGAGTTGATGCTGAGATCGTTTCTTTCGCAGGGGATAAGAATGTCGGCGTGATTTCCGACCAGAAGATCGCCGAGCAGCTCGAACTCTATCTCCAGATGAATGAGGTAAAGCGAGCGGTCTTTGTCTCAGACGGGGCGGAAGACGAAACCCTTGTCCCTATAGTGCAGTCCAGAATGAAAATTGACTCCGTAAAACGTATTGTCGTTATGCAGAGCGAAAATCTGGAAAGCACATATTATATACTCAAACACGCCTTCAGTGACCCCAAGATCTCTCAAACTTTTTTCGTGCCTATAGGTCTTGCTTTTCTTATTTATGCCATCTTCCTGCTTGCCGACTACCCCGAAGGGGCGGTTATAGGAATTCTTGCGGCTGTCGGGCTTTACATGCTGTACAGGGGCTTCGGGCTCGACGATATAGTTGCCCTTGAAAAAGAAAGGCTCTGGGATGCTTTCCTTGAGCAAAGAATGGTTTTCATAAGCTACACTGCTGCCCTGCTTACCAGTCTTGTAGCCACCGTATACGGAGCTATGCAGGTCTGGAAACTCTACTCCGCAGAAGGAGTCTGGTACCACGGGACCTTGACCCTGATCTCGGTCTTCATCAATACCTCTGTCTGGGGGTATGCAGCAGCTCTCCTGCTCGCGGACCTGGGAAAGATTTTCGACTTGAGGATGGACGGCAAGCCTATATACAGAAGTATCTCTATCTCCCTCTTCGTGATCGCAACCGGAATGCTCTTCTGGGGAGCAAGCACCTACATCCTGGCTGAAGCTTCCATTTCCGGCGGTTTGTTAAGTGATCCTTCCATTGCGCTTCAGTACTTCGTATATTCGGTCATAATTGCCGTGCTCATTGCCCTTGCAGGGATAAAGTACTCCCTGTCAAACCAGACTTCGGAAAACGAGAACAGAGTGAAAGGGGAACAAAGTAAAAAAGCCTCATGAACTTTTGAGAGGCAAATCATTTGAAAATTAACAGGTTCAGTATTAAACCGCGGGAAAGGAGATCTAAAAAATGGATAAGGCAGATGAAGTTGCGGAAATTGCAGTACTTGGCGGAGTGGGCTTTAACTCCTACAGGGACTGCGAAAGCCAGCCAGTAAAGACCCCCTATGGAGGGGTTACTGCATACCTGACCAGAATAAAAGGAAAACACATTGCAATAATTCCCAGACATGCCGAAGAAATCCACATGCCACCACACAGAGTTAATTACAGGGCAAATATCTGGGCTGTCCACTCCCTCGGGGCAAAGCGTGTAATCTCCACAAATTCGGTCGGGTCAATGCGCGGGCATCCGGCTGGCAGTTTTGTCGTTCTTGACGATTTCATTGATTTTACTCGCAGCAGGCCTTCTACCTTTTATGACGATAAAACCGTGCACGTTGATGTCTCCGACCCTTACTGTCCGGAAATAAGGGCAGCTCTCAAATCTTCCCTGGAAAAAAGGGGGATTTCCTATACCGAGGGAATTTATGCCTGCACTGAAGGCCCCCGTTTTGAGACAAGGGCTGAAATCCGAATGATGAGCCAGTTTGCAGATGTTGTTGGTATGACGGGTGTGCCGGAAGTGGTTCTTGCAAAGGAACTCAGTCTCTGTTACGCTTCCCTTGCTATCGTTACAAATCAGGCATGCGGGATGACCATGCAGAAATTAACTGCTGACGAAGTCACGGAAGTTGTCGGGAAGGCTCAGGATTCAATCTTCGAAATTCTCTCGGATGCGATCGGAAAAATTCCAGAGACCATGAACTGCATGTGCAGATTTGCAAAGGAAGGAGCTTGCCTTTAACTTTTCAAGAGCAAATGGGGACAGTAGCTGAGGAGACTAGCAACTGAAGTCATAATTTACTCTCTTCCAATATATCCTCCTCAAATCTGCTCTCTTGAAACATACCTCCTTCAACATATTCTCTTCAGCCCAACCTCTTTATCCGGTCCGTCTACTGCTTAAATGAACTTTCCCATTTAATCCGATCTCTTTGTTCCACTCATATTCAGTTCTATTTCCTGTTCCGCTGAACAAGTTTCCCAGCTGGATCCTGATCCTGTATTCTGTATATCGGGATTTTTGTTCACATGAAACAAACCCACACGATTATTATATAATAATTAAGTGATAAAATATAAATACGATAGCTGCTATATACGAAGATACTATGGATACGTTCTGAGGAAAGTCTCAGGAAGGTATGCCCTGCAGAAAAAATCGGGTGATATGCCCTGAAAAATGCTTTCACTCCGGAAAACATTACCGAAAAACGTAACTGCATGTTTTAAACGTAACTGCATGTTTTCATTTCAATTTTCAAAGGTGCTACTGCAGTCTTCGACGGCAAGACGGAACATAAGGAAGGCAGGATACCATCATTTTTCGAACGCCAAAGGAAGCTTACTTATATTATTCACATATCAGGATAAACAATGACGCTCTGGGCCCTAAGCTATGCTGAAAAATCAAAAATTGTAGTGATGACTATAAAGGACCGGATGAAGCAGCCGCTTTCCATGGCTGAGCTCCATATAAAAGACAGTTATAAAGGTCCACGTCCTCATAAAATCAGGGTTCTTACCGGGAAAAAAAATGAGGAATTCATCCCTCCCCAGCAGTTCATAGAGCTTTTGCGCAGTGCAAACAGGATTATGCTTGCAGAAGGAGGGGACCCTGCAAATGAAGAGGCTTTTCTCGAAATGCTTAAGGGCTTTCAACTCAGTGCGGATAGGGTAAAGATCTGCAAACACTGCTGGTTCAACAGGCGTTTTAATTTTGTAAACAGCAAATCCATCAAGTACCACGATGAACTCATCTGTGCCGACTGTGCAAAAGAAGAACTGCTCCGCGCAGTCCGTTCGGCAGGCGCCCAGTACGGGGAAAAATCGGTTGATTTTCTTGAACGGGTCCTCCACAAAACAAGAGACCTTGACAGAACAATCCGGATGCTGAGCCCTGAGAGGCTGGATCCCGAGTTCACGCGTTATGATACTATCCGGACAAATCCTGCTGAAGCCACGGTCAGGGTAAAAAACCTCCCCCTTGCAAAGAAGTTTAAAGAAATGCTGCTCCAGAAATCCGAAACCCTGCTCCCCGTGCAGGCGCTGTCTGTGGAAGCCGGGCTTCTGGAAGGGAAAAACCAGTTTGTGGTTTCCGCAACCGCAACCGGAAAAACTCTGATTGGGGAAATGGCAGGGGTCCAGAACCTGCTGGATAAAAAAGGAAAAATGCTTTATCTGGTTCCCCTTGTCGCCCTTGCAAACCAGAAATATGACCAGTTTACGGAACGCTATTCAAAGCTCGGGCTTACAACTTCCATTAAGATTGGCGCAATTCTCATAAAGACCTCTCAGCGCGTGAAAATGAATACAAGCCCTAATGCGGACATAATTGTGGGAACTTATGAAGGCGTAGACCATATGCTCCGCTCAGGAAATGCCGATTTCCTTGGCAAAATAGGGACTGTCGTTATAGATGAGGTCCATACGCTCGAAGACCTGGAAAGAGGGCACAGGCTGGACGGGCTTATAGGAAGGCTCCGCTATGTGGCACCTGAAGCCCAGTTTATCTATCTCTCTGCAACCGTTGCAAACCCTGAGGCCTATGCAAAGAAACTCGGAGCCCGGCTTGTCCGCTATGAACACAGGCCGGTGCCCATAGACAGGCATCTCCTTTTCTGCCAGGAAAACGAAAAGGCAAAACTGATTTCCCAGCTTGCAAAAGAAGAGTATTCGATGTGCTCTTCAAAAAAGCACAGGGGACAGACAATAGTCTTCACGAATTCAAGGAGAAACTGCCATAAGCTTGCAGGAGCCATTTCTATCCGGGCTTCCCCTTACCATGCAGGGCTTTCGCAGTATGAAAGGAAAAAGGTGGAAACCCTTTTTGCAAAAGGGGAACTTCCGGTAGTTGTGACCACTGCCGCCCTTGCAGCAGGTGTTGACTTTCCGGCGTCCCAGGTTATATTTGAATCTCTTGCAATGGGCATAGACTGGATTTCGGTCCAGGACTTCCTGCAGATGAGCGGAAGGGCAGGTAGACCTGATTACCATGACCGGGGTGTTGTCGTGCTAATGCCCGTTCCAGGGAAGTCTTATTCAAGCTCCCAGTCCGATACCGAAGAAGAGGTTGCAATCAAGTTACTGCAGGGGGAGATGCTTTCTGCAGGTGTCGAGTACGGGGAAGCCGAGCAGCTTGAGGAGGTCCTTGCCTCGGTTGCAGTTACTTCTTCAATCCCGGATTTAAGGAATATCCATTCCCTTATGTTCGGGGGTTTTGACCTGGATAAACTGGTTTCCCGTCTCCAGAGCTACAGGTTCCTTGAGAAAAAGGGAAATAAAGTATCACTTACCCGTTTCGGAAAGATTATTGCAGCCCATTTCCTGCCGGTCTCCAAAGCTTTCCTTATTCGAGATGCCGTGCTTGCGGAAAACAGTCCTCTGAAAATTGTAACCAACCTGGAATTTTTCGATGCTGCTTACTTCAAGTATGCAAACCAGATCGGAAGCTCTCTGCATGTGAACATGCCTTCGAGGGTTTTTCAGGGCGCAGCCCTTGATATTATCTTTGACGGGGAATCTCTCTCCCATCTGGACATAAAAATAAGAGAACTTATGCTGAACTTTGCTTCGGATTTTTTAACCTGCACCTGTAGGGATTCCCCTTACTGCGGGTGCGCAGAGCAGAAGTTTTCGGAGAAGATTATCCGGCTACGTATGGAAGGGCTGGACCCTACTCAAATAATTCAGAAACTTGAGGATAAATACGGCATCTCCGCATACCAGGGCGATGTTTTCGGGTACCTGGATAATGCGGTACGCAACCTCGATGCCGTGGAACTGATTGCAAGGGTTCATTCGAAAAAGGAAGTGGCAGAAGAAGCAAAGAAGCTCAAGAAGAAAGTCCAGGGCTGAACAACTCACAGCGTTATGAAAACCAGTGATTTATAAGTGATGAAGAGGTAAATTATTCCTGTTATACCGGAGAATTGTTTGTAAGAAAGCTGTCAGTATTATGGATAACTGGCAAATACCGGAGCCCGGATCGGGATTCCTGTGAAATCAAAGTATAGAGGTAATTTTATGGCTGAGGATGTTGAATCCAGGGAAAATGTTGAAAGCGCAGCTTCAAAAAAAAGTAAAAAGAGTATTACGATTGAATTTGTAAAGCCTGAAGACTTCCGGCAGATATATGCAATAGGAGCTGCAGGCGGGCACAGCCCTTATGATTTCAGAATTGGTTTCTACAACGACACCCCCAAGATGTTCGGGGATGCCTCAGAGTCCAGGGTTATTGAAAGGCGCGTTGAAGCCGAAGTGATCCTATCTCCGGTTGCAGCTCTTGAACTGAATCGCTGGCTGACCCAGCATATCAATGAGTACGAATCCGTTTTCGGGCCCATTGCGAGAGCAATCCCGCGGCCACTTAGAAAGGAGCCTGCAAAGTCCATTGACGAAAGTACGGATATTCAGGGTTATATCTGAGTAGGGATTCCTATTGAGGTCCGGGACCACAGTTACTGAAAAGTCTGAAGAAGGAACCTCATCAGTCTGGAAGCAGAGTGCCTGTAGAATGTCCTGCTCAGAGAGTCGGAGTTTTAAAGTGTTTAAGGCTGCATAATCTCTGAAAATATGAAATCTTGCCTAAATTTAAGAAGGCATAACAAATATAAATGCAGCGCTTAACCTATTTTAACTTACTTTCTTTGTAATGCGGTTTTAACTCCGTTTTAACTTATCTTAATTCCTTTAAGGTTTGAAAGGCTTATAAGGCTCCCCTTACACTCCCGGACATCGATGGTTATATATCTCTGAAAAGGGTATGTAATTTCAGTTTTCTTAAAAGCCGGTGGAGTGACGATTCGGAATGGTTTTTCAGTTGCTGGCAGGAAGCAGCTGATAAAGGCAGCAGGCTTATTGTAAATGCGTATATTGCCCTGACACAATTTGTTCTGCGCACCGGCTTTGGAATAAATGAAGCAGGAACCCGGGAGTACGGGGAACCGAAAATCCAGAAGAAATCAGCGAGGGTTTAATTTTGTTCCCAAATAAAAAAGTTCAGAAAATCGTTGGATCAAGGATCCAGGTAGAAATGAAAGGCGACCTTAATTTGCTTGAAGGCACTCTGAAAAGTGTGGACGACTATATGAATCTTCATCTTGTTGATACAATGGAGATAGTAAGAGGGGAAAAAGTCCGCTCCCTTGGTTCTGTAGTGCTTCGGGGCAATAATATCATACTGATCACTCCTGTCGAAGACTGAAATGTCTGAAGAAGGAACCTCATTAGTGTGGAAGCAGTCATGGATCTTGAAGAAGAAGCATACAATATAATTCGAAGACATAAAGACGGCGTTTTCCAGAACGTTATCTGGAAAGAGCTGGATATCGACAGCAGGAAATGCTCCAGAATCATAAAAAAGCTTCTGGACAAGGACCTGATTATCCGTGAGGTGGGAGTCTCAAACGGAGCACGGACCTACCTCCTTAAAGCAAAGGAGGAAGTTAAGGAGAAATACGATCTTCTGCTCTCCAGAGATCTGTTCTCGGCCTGTACTGGCTGTACCGGGGACTGCGAGCCCGAGTATTGTGGCAGACTCAGCGAATGGATCGGAAACCTTATGGTAGAAGAAGCTGAGAATTCTGAAGAAACCCCGGATCTCGAAGCTGAAGATGAGGATGAATTTGAAGAAGATGTCTGAAAGTATCTTAAAGAAGAGTTAAAGCAAATTATAGATTTTAAAATCTGAATAATTTGTAAAATCTTAAGAGGCCCGGAAGGTCTAAAATGATCCGGAAAGGTCTCGAACAATACATCCTCATAAACTCTCTATAATAGATAACTATTTATACGAGAAACCCTTATTGAAGAACCCCTTCAATAAGGGTAATAAAGTCCATCAAGTACAGGCAAAATGCTCCGGTAGTGTAGTCCGGCCAATCATTCCGGCCTTTCGAGCCGAAGACTCGGGTTCGAATCCCGGCCGGAGCACCATACTTTTCTTATTGAAACCAGATGAGTTCTATTTTTGTAATTTCCTGTTTTATGGTATCCGGTTTTTGTAGTTTTTGTTTCAAAATGTTAATTATTTCCATAATTTTTTCAATGTATTTGTTTTCACAGATAGGTCCTACGGTTCTTTTCTGTTTTATCTTGATTTTCTGGATTTATTAATCGAGGTTTTAAGGCACAATCCGATACCTAAGCCATACCAGCACACAGCCTTTTCCAGACTTTCACATTGAAGTTTGGGGATTTAATTTATTTGCCTGCATGGACAGTTTTAAAATAAGTATGCAGAATGATTGTGCCAGAGTTTGCAGATCGAAGGTAAACTTCAATATAATATCTTTGTAATAATATATCTCAATATAGGTATTAAAATTTTATGAAGTTGTATTTTATGTTATATTTTATTTCTCTGAGTTTTGAATCCTTGGGAGAATATTAAAACAATGATTGGAACATAATAAGTCTAAGCAGCCTTTTTTAAACTATTCGTATCAAAAAACCTGGTTGATCTCTATTCGAAATAATAGAACCTCATTAGATGTATAAAATAGATTTAACCTGGTATAAGTGGTTAATACATATTTTTGGCAATTTTAAGGGTTTTTAAAGTTTTTTAAATCTTTTAAAGCTTATTTTCTTTAATTCAAGTAAAAAACTTATGTGTTATATTATTACGAATTTTCTTGTAGTTACTGAGCTAAAATAAGGAAAATTGTTTCTTTTAAACTTATATTATATATAGTATATTATAAAGTAAAATAAAAATTAATTGTACTGTGAGTGCAACTAAAAAATGGGGGATACACTTGAAGAATAAACTTTTAACATTGGGAACTATCGCAGTACTTTTATGCACTGTATTCATGGTATCGACTGCCTCGGCATCGCCAAAAGGAATCGACCTTGAAGGGTGTCATTACAATCTGAATATCATCGGGAAGAAAGTCGACTGGAATGGCGGAGGAAGTTACGACAATCCTGACAGGCACACAATTTTCGTACCCGAAGATACTGCCGGTTTTTCCATCCCTGTTTATGATGAAGGGGTATATACAGAAGTGCCGGGTGTCCAGATACGGATGAGCCAGGGTGAAGAATTTGCCGTTCTTGATGGAAATGCATTTGATGATGGAGTTGCTTCATTCCAGCTTGCCCCGGGGAAGTACAAGGTCTATATCACCGCCAAAGGTAAACCCGGTGGGTCCACGGACGTTACTGGCTGGGTCAAGTGCAATGAAACCTATTACTTTGATATCGGGAGCTTGACGGTTAGCAAGAAGCCTGTTTGGGATGATGCCACAGACCTCTTCTATGTGAACGCAAATGAAGAACCGGGTGCTATCGACCTTGTCTCTGGAGAGCCTATGTGGGTATTCGATTATCTTGAGGCACTGTACAATTACGACGCAATCTTATATCCGGACCCGCTTTACTTATGGCAGTATGACAACAACGGCAACAAGCTGGTCCAGGTTCGCTTCTATCCTGTGTAATAAACTTCCTTACCTTCAATTTTTTTACTTTTCTTCTTTTTAAATCTTACATTCTGTTCAGAACTAACTAAAGTCACCATTTTTCGTATTCTTCAAGTAAAAACTCTTAAAAACTCTTATCATTTATAGAGTGTACAGGAATAAAACCATCTTTTTTTATTTTAGTAGTTGGTGTACAGGTAAGTTTCCTAAGAAATTTAAAAAAACATTTTTTCATGAAGGGACAGATTTATATATTACAAGGTATATTGTTGGTCTCGCTGTGAGATGCGATGTGCTCCGGTAGTGTAGTCCGGCCAATCATTCCGGCCTTTCGAGCCGAAGACTCGGGTTCGAATCCCGGCCGGAGCACCAAATCCCAGATCTCTTTTTTAAGACTTTCATCAGGATTTTTTGATCCCCTTTCCAATATGTTTTTTGTAATGTGAAAAATATTTTTTGATATTTTCATTGTAATAACTCTTAAAAATTATTTAGTCTATGCTCTGCCTGTTTCTCCATATGGAAGGCTGCGAAGTTGAAACTATTTCTTAAAAACCGTTTTCTACGCGCCTTTATTTTGTCAATAAACTCCCGCTCAGTTAACTTCTTCTAAGGATACGCCTGTGGAATTCCTTTATTTCCTGAATTCTTTCCAGGTTCTGTTCTTCATCAGGGATTCCTGCGGTACTCAGGGCTTCCAGTGCCAGTTTCCCTGCAGCAACCGCAGTTTCCATCTCATATTCCAGTGCAAGGATCCGGAGGGTTTCCAGAGCCCATACTGTCTGGACAAGCGCATTTTTAGAACCCTGCCGGAAAAGCTCCTTTCCCAGCTTTTCAAGGGCCTCGATCACAACCTTTACCTGAGGTTCATTTCTTTTCCTTGCAGCAGCAGTACCCAGTTCCTCAAGGAGGATTGCAGCCCCGACCGAACTGTTCTCCATTTCCTGCCCGTCTGAAGAAGCCCCTATTTCCGCAAGGTAGTTTACGGCGGAAGCCCAGGTCTCGGGGAGGTTTTCATCCATTGCCTTCCCGGCTAACTGCATCAGATAAGTCTCGGAAAGACTTGCCAGAACCTCCATTTTTGCCTTTGAGGACTTTTTCCCCAGGTTTCCCAGGGCTTCGGCTGCATTTCTTGCCGCAGCATCCATACCTTTTCCTGCAAATTCCAGGGCAAGCCCTCCAAGCCCGGAAAGTGCTTTTAAGGCAAGAGACTCTCTTCCCCGGTCGACAGCCTCAACTGCCACCTCTCCAAGAGAGCGGATTGAGGCTATGGATGCGATCTCCATTCCTTTTTCGGCAGTTACCTTGCCTATGTCCCCCATAGCAATTATCAGAGCTTTTGCGTCGATCTCATTTTCTGCAGTAAGATCCATATGTATCAACTGCACTGCAAAATCCCTCAGGCTACTGAATGCATCTGCCACCCCTTTGGCATCTCCGTCGTAGGCTTTTCTTAATCCCTCTTCAATCATCCTGACTTCAGCCAGTTCACGTTCATCTACCGAAGACACACAATAACCCCAAAAAGTCCTAGTCCAGAATAGTCCTTGTTAATCTGATCTCGTTTAATTTTACGTCCTTTCCCATGATCAGTTTTCCTATCAGAACTATTTTTTCCTGTGAAAAACTCTTCAAGGCTGTAAAAAATTTCTAAGGGGTATATCGAAACCCTGAGCATTTTAGGGTCGGATAATGGAAGCCCCGGGGAAATAAGCGCAAAAGTAGTTAATAAAGCGTAAAGTACATATACTAATGTACATAATTATGCTTTGTTGTACTACAATGTATAATTGGTTTGTTATGTCTAATCAATTTGCTATGTTCAATTGGTCGTTGTGTTGAACTGATTTGTGGTATTTATGAACTCAGGAAAGTTCTCCTGAAACATGATTCGGGAAGATGATTTTTATGAAATCTCAGGATATTGCTATTGTTGGAATTTTACTCGCAGTAGGTGCGATTGTTCGTTACTTATCCCTGGTAATTCCGGGACCTATCGTCTCAAATCTCGTTATAGCCTTTTACTGTCTTGCCATTATCCTCGTCGTACCAACATTTACCGAGGTAATAGGGATAGGGGTCGTAGCAGGAATAATATGTGCTCTCCTAAGTCACTCTATTTTCCCGCCGGCAAACCTTATCAGTGAACCTGTCGGGGCAGTGGTTTGCCTGGTTACATACAAATCCCTTATGAACAGGCTGTCACTTTCCCCCGCTATTGCAACTCTGATCGGGACTCTTGCCAGCGGGATAACTTTTGTGCTTGTTGCAATGCTTCTGGTTGCTTCCTCCATCCTGACCAAGTATGCGAACATGGGAGCTTTTGTAGTAGCTATCATCCCGATTGTGGGGTTAACTGCAATTGCCAACTCTAGCATTGCCCAGATTCTTTACGTACCTGCTTCAAAGGTACTTGCCCGGGGGAAAGCATAAAACATGATTGAACTCAGGAATTTCTCGTATACCTACGGAACAGCAGCAAGCCCTGCGTTAAAAAATATAAATCTGGAAATCCGGAAAGGAGAACTGCTCCTTGTTACGGGGCACAGTGCAGCCGGAAAAACCACTCTTGCCCTTGCAATGGCAGGCATTCTCCACCACGAAATCGGGGGCAAAACTGAAGGGAGCATAAGCTTCCAAAACAGGGATATAAAGGAATTTGACGGCATAAAGGAACTGAGCCGGCATATCGGGGTGGTTTTTGACGATGCGGAGTCCCAGCTGATCTTTACAACCGTTGAAGAAGAAATCCTTTCAGGACTCGAAAACCGCGGCCATCCTGAAAACGAGGTTGTACGGAGGTTAAAAGAGGCCATGGATTTCTGTGAAATCAGCCATCTGAAAAACCGGGCTCCCCACATGCTTTCCGGAGGCCAGAAGCAAAAAGTTGCCCTTGCAGCAACCCTTGCCCTGGATACGGAAGTCCTGATCCTTGACGAAGCTACTGCCGAACTTGACTCCCAGGCAGTCCGAAAGGTATTTTCTGTCCTGAAGAGGTTGAAAGAAGCCGGAAAAACGATTATAATCGTAGACCACAATATCGAGGACTTCCTTGAAATTGGAGACAGGGTCGTACTTCTCGAGAAAGGGGCGATGAAGGCTATAAAAAGCCCCTCGGATTTTACCGCAAGTTCTTCGGATCTAACTTCTCCAAATCTTACTTCTACTTCAGTTCCCACAACTTCTCCAAATCTTACCTCTACTTCAGCCCTTCCAGCAAACCTTCCTCTTTCAAGAACAGGCGGGCAGCCGATTATTTCCGTAAAGAAGCTCACTCAGCGCTATGGAGAAGTCCTGGCGCTTGATAGCATTGACCTTGAGCTTCACCCCGGGGAGCTCGTCGCCATCCTGGGAGAAAATGGCTCTGGTAAGACTACACTTGTGAAACACTTCAATGGCCTCCTACACCCTTACTCCGGAAATGTGATCGTAAAGGGGCTCGAGACCTCCACAGTCCCCATAAATGAGCTTGTGAAGCATACCGGGCTGGTCTTCCAGAACCCGGACAACATGCTCTTTGAAGATACCGTTGAAGCCGAAATCAATTTCGGGCTGAATAATATCGGAATAAAAGGGCCTGAAGCAGCAGGAGAAATCCTCCGTTCCCTGGAGCTCGTAAACCTGAGTGATAAGCAAAAAGTCTTTCCCCGCCATCTCAGCCGCGGAGAAAGGCAGAGGCTGGCTGTTGCTTGCGTGATCGCAATGAAGCCTGAGCTGATAGTGCTTGATGAGCCCACCACAGGCCTGGACGCCGAAGAATCCGACCGGATGATGCAGCTCATGCGAAAGCTCCAGCAGGAAGGCCACACTATAGTCATGGTGACTCATAACCTGCAGATCGTAAGGGACCATGTAGAAAGAGTCATCCGTATGGAGTCAGGAAAAATTGTGGAAGATTCGGTTAACAGGAAATTTTCCGACAAAGGATCTGTCGATGAAGAAAATGTCTACGGAGAACGTGCCAGTAAAGAATGTGTTAGAGGAGGCACATGCACATGAAAGAGATTATGCAGTACATAAACAGGGACAGCTTTTTACACCGCATGAACCCGCTTTCGAAGATCGCTGCAGTAACGGGCATAATAGCCCTGAGCGTGTTAACAACAAACCCTGTGGTCCTGGCCTTTATGGTGTTCGGAATTTTTCTGGCTTCCTTGGGAGCCGGGCTTCAGCAGGAACTCCTTAAGCAGGTAAAGCTCCTGGTTTTCCTGAGTATCAGCCTTATCCTGCTCACCATCTTTACCCTGAAAAGCGGGGAAACCGTAGGCTACCTTATCCCTGCCGGCACCCTTACGGCCGGAGGGCTTGTCCCGGTCACAACCGGAGCTCTTGACTTTGGTATCGTTCTTTCCCTTCGTTTCTTTGCAATGCTTTTTGCCTTCCAGCTCCTTGTGGTCACTACAAAGCCAAGCGACCTCATGAAAGCCCTCCTGGCAATCCACGTCCCTGTGGACTACGTGCTCATGTTCGTAATCGCCCTCCGCTTTATCCCGAGCCTCCAGGTGGAAGGCCAGCGTATCCACGAAGCTCAGCTGGCAAGGGGCTACAACCCTGGGACCGGCCTCCGCGGAAAAATAATGAGTGTAAAACCGATCCTTGTACCCCTGGTCGCCAACTCCCTCGGGAGGACCCAGGTGCTCGGCCTGACTATGGATATGCGAGGTTACAGGAGCCGCCAGAGCGTTGAGAAAAACAAGCTTACCTGGAACAAGACTGATGTGGCAGCTGTAGGTTGTGTGGCTGTTATGGGACTGGGAGTGGTGTTGGGTGGGTTGATGTAAACTCTCCCAAGCTTCTTCCTGTGAGCATCTAGAACTATAATAACTCTGCAAAATATGAACGAAATTGCAAAAAAGAAGAATTCACAACTTTAGGTCGTTCATCTTTACATGGTTGATATTTTTGAGAAAAACAACCTGGACTCAAACTCCTGGGTTCTGACCCATACAACCACGTTTGCTATGTTATGTCGTTCCTGTCCCGCCCGAGCTTCGCTTCGGGAACGCAGGAAATCGGAGATTTTCTTGTAGTTGCACTGCAAGTGCAATAGCATGCGGTCTGTTTCGGCAGAGTTGCGGCTCTGCAGTGCGCTGTCCTTCCCGAATTGCGCCTCGGGAGTACGCGGTCTGTTTCGCTTCGCTCAAGCAGACTAATTTGCAGGTTAAAATCGGAAAAAGTACAAGCAACATCCGAAAAAAGATTTTTTTTCTGCTTTTTTCGGGGCCGCCAGGCAAGTTGGCTGAGGCGTTTATATTTACCTGCGAGTTTTAATTAGGCCTACCGGATCAAGATATAAAATTCGCTTGTTCATTTTTTTGCGTTGCAGAAGAGAAAAGTTCAGCCCTGAAAAGAGTAGAATCAAAAAACAAAAGATCTTAGTTTCAGATATAGGAATAATATCAACTGATTGATACAGGACCACCCAACTTTAAAAAACCCAAAAAAAGAGAAAAACAGGAAGTGAGTCTTAATTTCGCTTCCTTGAAATCGCATAGCCAGCCAGAATTACTGCAGCAAGTATGCTGATTACCAGCAATCCTTTTTTCATGCTTCCCGAATTATTCTCCCCGGCTTCCGGATCGGCGACACCAGATTCTTCTTCACCTGATGTTTCGGAAACTGCCTTTGGGTCCTTATCCTCTATGGAACTCTTCAGGGACAGGGATGTACCTTCCTGGTCTTCTTCCGGATAAAGGGCCATTATTGAGAAAGAAGCGAACCCTGGTGTGTCTGCCTCATAATAGACGTAGTCGTCGTCTTCATCGGTCTGGCTGGTAGAAAGTTCAACCCAGCTTCCGTCTTCAAACTTCCAGAGCTTTACAGAAGACGAATCCACTCCGTTTGAATTAATCCAGGTTTTTTCGACTTTGAAACCGACAACTGCGTTTTCAATGTTCTCCGGACTTGCAGTCCCTTCGTTTCCGACCCAGATATTCGTGTTTTCGTAAACTTTCCCTGAGGGCAGTTCCGTCACAAGGGTGGATTTTCCTTTAAGCGTTTCGACAATGGTTGTGGTCTTCCCGATGGTCTTTTTCGGATCGAATTCAATGTAAGCGATTGGGGTTACATTTTTCGCGAATACGAATTTAGCATGGTTACCATTACTGACAAACTGCTGGGAGAGTTCTTTTACCTCAACATTGCTGGCAAGTTCGGGAGAGCCGCCGGCTCCTCCACCGGAACCGGATGAAGAACTGGACGAAGACGGACTCGAAGAGGATGGAGTGGAGGATGGAGAAGACGAAGAAGGGGATGACGAGGTCGTGTAGCTTATCACTTCAAGTATCCCTGTTTTTTCGTTATTCTCCTCGGTAAACTCAACAAATTGGCCCTCTGAATCCACAACTACCTTCAAGTCCATGCTTCCAGAACTGGTCGGGACCCAGTTGAATGTAAAGGAAGTTGCTGAACCGGCTTCAAGTCCGGAAACCGTGGAAAAAGAGATTTCATCTCCATTCAGATAGCATTTTACACTGCAATTTCCGGATGATGCAAGCCCCACATTCTTCAGTGTAACTTTGAATGTTACGTTTTCGTTTTCATAGGGATTTTCCGGTTCCCAGGAGATATCCTCAATTATCAAATCGGGAGGGCCGGATACTACAAGCGAATTTTTGTAAACGTACCAGCCCTGCTGGTCCACATCGCTCGAATCACTCAAAATTCCGGGATACCACACATAATCCCCTGTTGCGTCATTCTTCAATGCTGCCCTGACCAGGTATACAACCTCCTCAGAGCCTTCATTAGGCTTGACCTTCAGGTTGAGAGTTTCGTTTTCCCCTGTTTCCCAGCCGTACTTTACCAGGTCGACAAAAAGGTATTCCGATGAATCAATTTTTGTCCCGTCTTTGGTCTCAATCGAACTTCCGCTTGGATAGATTTCTACGCTGTCTCCGCCTCCTTCCATACTCAAGATTTCCTCATTATTCGGAAGCGCGACAATAATATGACCTTCACTTGATTCATCTCCTTCGTTTTTTGTTGTTACGGAGATCATAGCGTATTCATTATTGTAAATTTTTCCTTCCATGTAGATAGATGCACCTATGATTTCGGAAACCAGAAGATCTGCAGCATCTGTCCCGGAAGGGTCTATGTTTACGTCGGCAGGTGCGGCATCTGAATTTGCTTCGGATGCTGCGGCATTAAATGGCGTCAACAATAAGAAAAACACCAGCAAGAAACACAATGTTGTTATATTTGTTCTCATAACTTCTTCCCCCCAAATACATAACCAAAAGATCCAGTATTAAGAAGATTCTCAATGTTTCATTAGTAAATAATATTCAAACAACCATATAATTTAATGGAAATGTAATTTCTAATAAAAATTATGAAACTAAAGTTATCCTACTAAAAAAATTATAAAAATAATTTTAAAAAAAAGAAGAACTGCTAATGAAAACCACTGCTATCTAAAATAGCTGGTAATTAGAATAGCTGGTAATTAGAATAGCTGGTAATTAGAATAACTGGTAATTAGAATAACTGGTAATTTATATTTCTCTTTATTCATCTCTCCTTTTTACAGCTTTTCCGGTCTCACAAAAGTACAGGTTTTGAAGCCTGTATTTGCTATAGATGGGGCATGTCGGGCAATTGCAGCTTTTTTTTGAGATCTTTTCAGGAGAACACCCCCGCGCGCAGAAAAGAAATGGTTCAGGTGGAAATGGCAGGCTCGGGCATGTGCCGCAGTGTTCCATACAGATACGGAGGTTTTCAGGAGTGTCAGCTACCTCCTGCCGTATTTCCCCGGTCTCGCTGATTTGAGAAGCCTCCGGAGGCTTTGATTTAAGCTGTATCTTCTGTTTATGTGATGTTTCCTGTTGTTTGTGTGTTCTGTTTTGAGCAGTTTCCTGAAAACAGAATGCTTTTCCACATTTATTACCTGAGACCATAATATTCCCCATAGAAAAATTAGATTGATAATAAATAAAACCGCTGGCAAAATTCGATGTCAGCGTTAGAAGTCAAAACTTGGAATAAGAATTCAATATCACTGAGTATACCAGAATTCGATAGGTGAACCGGAGATCAGGATAAACGTTTATTGATAATTTAAAATACGAGCTTGAAAGCTATTGAAACAGAATAAAAATAATCGAAAATGATCGAAAAATAAGCATTAGGTGAAGTTTACATAATGCGAAGTTTATATACTAATTTAGTATGAAATCTCTCTAACTGGTCAAGATATCAAAGAACTTATATATCATAGAATAGTAAAGTAAAAATAGAAAGATTTAGCAGGGGTCAGACTAAAATTAGGGGAAATCCTATAACTGAAAACTCTATTAATAATGGGTTTTCTATTCCATATGATCTGTCATTTGTTTAAAAAAGTGGCTGAAATATCAGTGGTAGTGATTGATTGAGAGCCCTTTATTATGGTCCTTTGGGCTCTCAATCGGATGAAACCCCCTTTAAAGAATACTCCCACATATTCTTTACACAATTGTAAGAGAAGGTAATAAAGATTTGCTGGTGATTCTGGTGATTGACTGAGAACCCTTTATTGTGATCCCTTGGGTTCTCAATCGGATGAAACCCCTGTAATGAATACTCCCCAAGTATTCTATTTACAAACATGCACCAAAGTGCTTCTCTTACAATTACAGTCTTTTCAATGCTTAAATTCTATATATAATAAATTCCGTCAAATATTCAATGGTTTATTAATTTTGGTTGCTTAGTCATATTTGACCGAAGCATTATTTTATCAACTACTGAAAATTATAGTTAACTTCCAAAATAGAGATAACTTCTAATTTTTTAATTGCATTGAAATTTTCAATCCAAGCAAAAATAAAGGCTGGTTAAATTTCAATTCCAATAATATTATCCAGGTTGAGATTTAAATATCCAGCGATTGGCCTGAGAAATGAAGCTCACCAGCCAGAATTTTTCGTAAGTTATGGAGCTGCAGGAAAAATTATGTCCAGGCAGCTGCTGGACAAAATAACTCTCATTAAAACTAAAACTAAAATTAAAACTAAAATTAAACTAAAATTAAAACTAAAATTAAACTAAAACTAAAATTAAAACTAAAACCAAAAATCAAGAAACCATCGACCTGAAGGTCGATAGTATTGAATTAACCTTCACTTTCCTCTCTATTCTCAAGAAGCTGCACAGCCAGTTCCCTTAGCTTGTATTTCTGGATCTTGCCACTTGCGGTCAGAGGATACTCTTTTACTATGAAGACATGCTTCGGAACCTTATAGCGGGCGATTTTGTTCAGAGCATAGTCCCTGATATCGGCTTCTGTTAGATCTGCACCTTTTTCGAGGATAACAAAGGCTCCTACGATTTCCCCGTACTTCTTATCGGGTATGCCGACGACCTGGGCATCTCTGATTCCGGGCATGGCGTGCAGGAACTCCTCAATTTCCCTGGGATAGATATTTTCCCCGCCCCGGATGATCATGTCCTTTATACGGCCTGTAATCCTGTAGTAACCGAGGTCGTCACAGGTCCCAAGGTCCCCGCTGTGCAACCAGCCGCCTTCGTCGATAACTTTTTTCGTTTCTTCCGGCATATTGTAGTAACCCCTCATGATATTGTATCCACGGCAGCAGATTTCTCCAACAGTATCCGGAGGTACCGGCTCATTTGTGGCCGGGTCAACCACCCGGACTTCAACGCCGGGGAAACATTTGCCTACGGTCTCGACCCTGAGTTCTACGGGGTCATCGACCGTAGTCTGGGTCATGCCTGGAGAGGCTTCCGTAAGCCCGTAGACGCTGGTTATCTGATGGCAGTGCATATCTTTTACGACCTTTTTCATGGCTTCCACAGGGCAGGTAGAACCGGCCATGATCCCTGTCCTCAGGGAAGAGAGGTCGAACATATCAAACATGGGATGGGTGTACTCGGCAATGAACATTGTAGGAACGCCGTAAAGGGCGGTACACTTCTCTTTCTGGACTGCGGCAAGCACCAGGAGCGGGTCAAAAACCTCAAGCATAACAAGCGTTGCCCTGTGGGTCAGGACAGCCATAACTCCGAGCACGATTCCAAAGCAGTGGAAAAGAGGCACAGGCAGACAGAGCCGGTCTTCATGGGTGAACTTCTGGCGGTCGCCGATGGAAAGCCCGTTGTTCAGGATATTTTTACTTGTCAACATAACTCCTTTCGGGAAACCTGTAGTCCCTGAGGTATACTGCATGTTGATTACATCATCCCCGTTAACACTTGCCAGAATTTCTTTAAGCTCGTCATCCGGATAATGACTTCCAAGGAGCATCAGCTCGCTGGTGTTGTACATTCCCCTGTGCTTTTCCTGCCCAACATAGATTACGCTCTTCAGGAATGGGAATTTTTTACTTTTCAGGCGCCCTCTTTCCGAACTTTTTAGCTCAGGGACAAGTTCGTTGATAATTTCGAGGTAATCCACTTCCCTGAAACTATCGATAAGAGCGAGGGCTTTCATGTCTGACTGCTTGAGCACATACTCAACTTCATGGCTCCTGTAGGCAGTGTTTACCGTTACGAGCACCGCTCCTATCTTTGAGGTTGCAAACATGAAGGTAAGCCAGTCAGGTACGTTCTTTGCCCAGATCCCTACATGGTCTCCCTTTTTTATCCCGATTGCAAGCAGCCCTTTTGCAAGGTTGTTGACCCTTTCGTTGAACTGTCCGTAGGTAAAGCGAAGATTACGGTCTGGATAAATGATAAATTCATGGTCGGGGTCGATAGCTACCTGTTTTTCAAAGTATTCTCCTAGAGAATCTTCTATAAGATGCATGATCTCAGCCTCTTCTTCTGGACTACTTTCAGAAACTGCCAGCTTATGGATGGGGTTTTTATCCAGGCCAGTCAAGGGCGTTCCTGAAGTGTATTCAAATCGAGCAGGGAGAGTCCGTATCAGTTTCTGCGTCCACTGGAGAGGATTCCATTGAAGGGAACATGTGCCTTTTCAGGATCTCGCGGATAGAGTCCGGAAGGGGGATCGCTTTCTGGAGTTTGAAGTCATAATAGACAAGTACTGCCTGGCCCCTGACCTTGAGTTCCCCTTCCTGCCAGGCCTCGTGCCCGACTGTAAAGGAACTGTTTCCGATCTTTGCAACGAAGGTCCTGATCTCAACATCGGATCTGAAATACATCTGGCTCAGAAAATCAAATTCGGTTCTGACAAGGATCAGGTGCCACACATCAGGGCTGAGGTCAAGGTCCGGGGAGAAAAGCCTGAAAATAGCATTTCTTCCTGTTTCGAACCAGACCGGAAGGACTGTGTTATTTACATGCCCAAGACCATCGATATCTCCAAAGCGCGGACTAACATTTATACTGAACATTTTGGATTCCCTAACTCTTAGTATCTGTACTTAATTATCAAATTTTAATCTAAACTTGCATTTAATCACATTTTTACTCTCTCACCCGGCCCGCCGGGGCTCTCAGAGAGGTGCATAGACTACAGCCATTATTCGCGCGTCCTCTTTTCCTGCTGCATGGACGTCATGGGGGACGATGGAATCGTAATAGATGCTGTCTCCGACACTCAGCCTGTGAACGTCCTTGCCGTAGAAAATCTCGATTTCTCCGGAAAGGACATAAATGAACTCCTCCCCTTCGTGAGAAGAGAGTTTGTGGCTTTCCTCGGGGGAAGGGTGAATATCGATGATGAAAGGCTCCATGTGACGGTCTGCTTTATCCGAGGCAAGGGAATAAAACTCAAGAGCGCTCTTCTTTGGCTGCTCAGTCTTCCCGGAAAAACGAACTACGTTTTCTGACAGTCCTGCCCTTACCACTACAGGCCCTTTCTGGGGCGCATCGTCCAGAAAAGTACCAAGGCGGACACCTAAAGCCCGGGCAATTTTTAAAAGAGGGGTCAAGGACGGAACAAGGGCTCCGTTTTCTAACTGCTGGATTAACTCCACGCTGCTCTGACTGGCTTCAGCCAGTTCTTCAACAGTCATATCCTGGGCTTCTCTAAGATGACGTATCTTACTGCCGACACGGTTCTCTTCTGACATTATTCTGTTTCCTCACACATATTTTTCAGGTAGCGGACCCGGCAGAAAAATGTAAACCAGAGTCCCTGCAAACAGCCGTTAAAGCTTATCTCTTTTGTATCCATCTATTATAAAAAATGTACGTTAAGACCCGCTTTTTCAGGTAATGATTAAAGAAGAATTGTAAACAAAAAGCAAAAATCAGTTAGAAGAAAAATAGTAAGATATCAGAAAAAGTGAGAAGAAAAAAAGTTAAATTGGAAAAATAGAACGCAAAAAATTCGAGTGAAAAAAATGGAACATATAAAATATGAATGAAAAAAATAGAGCGCAAAAAATGTGATAAAACTGGAACATGAAAGCTTAAGAAAAAAAAGAAATTGGAAAAAAAGAGAAGATCAGGGTTTCAATCAAACTCAAAATTGCACCTGACACCTTCTGGATCAAAGCAGAGGTTGCAGGACACGCACCTTGCTTTTTTTATTGTGCCTGACCTGAGTTTCGGGATAAAGTCAGGTTCGCTGATAAACGTCCTGCTCATGGAGATCAGATCCGCGCATCCGTTTTCAAGCAGGCATTCCATAACGGAAAGGGAACGGATGCCGCCCACCAGAATTACCGGAACGTTTACGGTGGCTTTAATCATTTTTGAGTAGTTTTTGAAATATGCCTCTTTTGCAGGTGAGTTAATTGCAGTTTTTATGGTCACTCCGCCTGCTTCGCCTATCCCTCCGCTGACCTCTATTGCACAGACCCCGGCCTTTTCAAGAACTTTTGCAATTTCCACACATTCAGGGGCATCGAGGCCCAGTCCTGCCTTTAAGGAACTTGGCAAAAAACCATCCGTTGCATTCATTTTCACAAGAATCGGGAAATCGTTTCCTGCTTCCTCTTTTATCCGCTTTATTATCTCCGTGACTATCCTTGTCCGGTTTTCGACAGAACCTCCCCACATGTCAGTCCGCCGGTTTGTGTAGGGGGAGATGAAATTGCTTAAAAGGAAGCCATGGGCACAGTGGAGCTGGACTCCGTCAAAACCTGCCGCCTTTGCCCTCACAGCCGCCCTGGTAAAAGCCTCTACCATGTCCAGGATTTCCTGTTCGGTCATTTCCCTGGGGACTACTGACGAATGTCCGTTTTTGACTACTGACGGGGCAATCGGAACCGGATAATCGTCCGAAACGTCTGCCTGCCGCCCCCCATGCACTATCTGCAGCACTATCTTGCTTCTGTACCTGTGTACCCTCTCGGTTATCTTCCGGTACGGCTCGATGAAACGGTCATCATAGATGCCCTGCTGCAAATTATCACTCTGCCCGCCGGGGAGGACATAAGAATAACCAGTTATGATCAGCCCGACTTCATTTATTGCAAGCTCTTCATAGAGGTCTCCATGCCTGGAAGTGGGGGTCCCGTCCTTTTCTGCCATAAATTCATGGGTTGCGGACCTCACAAAGCGGTTCTGGAGTTCCAGATTACAGACTGTGATCGGATCAAAAATCATAGGAAAAAATAGGTGAGGGAAAGGTAAATAATTATCCCGGATTCCTGGAAAAAAGGAAGAGAAATTAGTTCAGACACAAAACTTCCCTTAGATGCACAGGAAAAGAAATGAAAGGAGAAAAAAGAAGAGGGAAGGAAAGGAAGGAATTTAAATCAAGCAATCTCAATCATTATTTCAATCGGATATTCCGGATTATCTGTTAGATTAATGTGCAGTTTTTCTGAGGAACAAAGATTAGTAGCATGATCTGCCTGTACTTTCTGTTTAAAAGTAGATCTATCATCCAGAATAATTTCATATTTGTATTGTCCCAGTTCGGCATCTATTTTCGGGGAGGATATCTCGTCTCCGGGATTCATAGTGTAGGTTTCTTTGAATACGGATTTATTATTGAAATCAAAAATCTCGATAGACATCACATGTTCCCTAGAATCGCTATTTATCAGGAAAAACTGCAGAGGGTCGATCCCCAGCTGTTCAATCCTTTTCCTTTCTTTTTCCCAGTCTATCATAAACACAACGTGGACTACTTTCCCATCATATCTTTCATCGGTGCGTGCGATGTTGTATGTAACGTTCCAGGGTTCTCCCGGTTCAACGGACCCGCTCAGATTCTCTCCACTCACGTACAGGTCAGCTCTTCCCTGTTTACTTCCGGCAATGGACCCTGTGTAATAGTAAGCGTTTTCCCCTTTTAGCCTGGACTTTTCCTGAATTTGAATCTCAAAATCTTCTCCCATTACGTTAAGGGTCACATTTCCTTTATCTGCGGCTTTTCTGAGCTTCTCGGTGTCTACAATAACGGTTTCAAAACCGTCCCACTCTTCCGAACCTTCGAGAAAACTGCTGTTATTGACCTCTATTTTTTGAATTATATTCCGGTCATCCGGTACATTCTCGGTGTTAAAACCGGAATATACCGAAAAAGTCACTATCCCCAGCAAAATAAACCCTGCAGTAGCCAGAATTTTAAAGCGCATAATCTTCCCTCAAAAATTAAAAAATTATTTTCTATATCTGGTGGGATCTATATTTACATTGTGCAATTTATATAACGCAATTTGAAAAAAAGAAAAAGCAGACTGTCAGAAATCAGGCTTCTGATCCGGCAGACTGGCGCGCGTCAAGTTCCTCTCCCATCTTTTCATTCTGCACTTTTATAGAAAAGAGGGTCAGGAAGAGCAGGAAATAAGCTATGAAATTGACAAGGAGAGTCAGTTGAAGTGCCGTCCCTTCAAGTCCTCCTCCGCTTCCGCCGGTGTTTCCTCCGAACATAAGGGGATGAGCCGAACGCCAGAGCCGGATTGAAAAAAAACTCAGAGGCACGGACATGAAACCTAAGATCCCGAAGACTGCCGAGAGCCGGGCTCTTTTCTCAGGCTCTTCGAGGGCTTTTCTGAGCATCATGTAGGCGAGGTAAACAAGGAAAAGGACAAGGGAGGTGGTCAGCCTGATGTCCCAGATCCAGTACCACCCCCAGGCATCCTTTGCCCAGATCGAACCCGTTACCAGCACAAGGAATGCAAAAAGGGTTCCCACTTCTGCAGCCGAGCGGGCATAGATATCCCATTTAAGGGCTTTGTCCCGGAGGTAGAGGATACTTGCGGCAAATACGACTGCAAAAGCCAGATAGGATATAATTGCTATTGGCATGTGGAAGAAAAAGATCCTGAAACTTCCACTCAGGACTTCGCCTGCTTCGTCTTTAATCGGAGGCAGGTAGAAAAAAATCATGTATGTCGCAAGAAGCATTACACCGGCAGTTGCAACTGCCAGCACTCCGGTTTTTCTGGAATTTGATGCCATTTTGTTCACGTATCTTGATAGGTTCGAATTAACGAAAGTTCAATAATATGTCTCGGTATCGATTCGATTTACTTCTTTATTACTGATTCTATTTATTTCGTTTTTTATTGATTCGATTTACTTTGTTTGGTTTACTTCGTTTTTCCGTCTTTTCCTGTCCGAAAAATCCGGTTCGGCCCTCAGTCCGAAACTACATATTCGAAGACAAGATGCGAGATTACGAAGAACACAAGGTCGTAAACTGCGAGCAGCCTGATCTCCGGAACCAAATTTCCGATGCTGTTTCCGGCAAGAACTCCGGCAGTTGCTTCCACTGCAGGGATCAGGACCGGTAGGAGGACCGGCAGGAGAAGGACCGGCAGGAGAAGTTCCCTGGTCCGGGTACCGAGGGTAAGGGCAGAAAGCAGGGTCCCGACAGCAATAAACCCAAAAGTCCCGAGGAAAAGAATGAACAGGAGCAGAAGCAGGGTTCCTGTCCCAAGGCTGTAATTGAACAGGATGATAAAGAAGGGCAGGGTTACAGCTTCCATAAGAAATACAATCGCAAGGTTAGAGAGGATTTTTCCGGTATAAATCGCACCCCGGTCCACAGGGCAGAGCATAAGGGCTTCAAGACAGCCGTTTTCGGTTTCCATTACAAAGGTTCTGGAAAGCCCAAGCATTCCGGCAAAGGTGAAAGAAATCCAGAGCACGCCGGGAGCAAGTTTTTCAACCTTTGCGCTATCCCCGAGAAAATCCCCGAAAGAAACGCTGAAGACCACAAGCACCAGAAGCGAGTAAATGAACATCGAGTTAAGCATCTGTTTTGTCCGGAACTCGGCTTTAAGGTCTTTTGCAGCGATATAAAAGCTCCGGATCATTTTTAAACTCCTTTTTCACGTTATCCGTTAATCCTATTTTATTTCAATAAATTCAAGCCTGATTCCAATAAGTTCAAGTCTGATTTCAATAAGTTCCATCCTTACTTAACAAGTTTTATCCTGGTTTCAATAAGTTCTGTCCTTATTTTAATAAGTTTACCCTGCTTCGATAAGTTTTATCCTGATTTCAATACTTACTTTTATGCCTGCATTTTTCAGTTTTTGCGTTTATTTACGGTTGTTTTTTTCCTAATTTTCGGGCTCATGTGAGCATGGAGCCGCATTTTTCTCTGAATTCCTTAAGCCCTGAAAAATTTTCCTTAAGGCCGTCATATACAAACTTTCCTTTATTAAGGATAAGGAGCCTGTCGCAGAGGGCAAAACCTCGCTCAAGGTCATGGGAAACCATTAATTTTGTGCTCCCCTGGAACTCGGGGCTTTTGAGAAGATTTTCGAAAACCAGGGAGGCTCCGGGGTCAAGCCCTGTGTAGGGTTCGTCCAGAAGGAGGAGGGAAGGCCTGTGAAGCAGAGCCCTTGCAATGGAAAGCCTCTGTTTCATGCCTCTTGAAAAGGTGCTTACCCTTTCGTCCGCTTTTGTTACAAGCCCTACCTCACTTAAAAGCTGTGATATCCTCTTTTCGAGTTCCTGACCCTCGATTCCGTACATTTTCCCGAAAAAATGCAGGTTTTCTTTTGCAGTAAGTTCTCCATAGAGGTAGGAATCGTGGGAAAGCATCCCTATTTCTTTGCGGACCTTTTCCGGCTCTTCGTTTACGTTAAACCCGGATACGAAAACGGAACCTCCGGTAGGCTCGAGCAGAGTTGAGATCAACTTCAAAAGAGTGGTCTTTCCAGCCCCGTTAGGGCCAAAAATAACCGCAAACTCGCCTTTTTTAAGGTCAAGGTCAAGGGCTTTCAGGACAGGAGTTTTCCCAAAAACTTTTGATAGTTCCCTTATGGAGACCGCGTTTTCCATCGGAACTACTTTGAGAATCCCTCTAAATTAACCTTTTTATATGGTCTGTGCCGCATGACCTTCAGCTTTGCACCGGATTACGGCTCTTCATTAATTTTTTATTATACGCCCCTATCCACAGAGCTTTTACAAACCTATCCACAGAATTTATCTTCAGTAGTTATTTTTTAAAACTCCTGAAGATATTCTGCAGGAACCCCTTCTTTTCGAAGTACTGCTGGTGATAGTCTTCTGCCATATAGAACTCAGAAACCGGGACAATCTCGGTTACAATGGGATTTTTGAAAACTCCTGCCTTCTCACGTTCTTCTTTTGAGGCAAGAGCAGCAGCTTTTTGCTCCTCGTTGTGGTAAAAAATCACGGAGCGGTATTGTTTCCCTACATCCGGCCCCTGCCTGTCCTTTGTGGTCGGGTCATGGATCTTCCATAAAACATCCAGCAAAGTCTTATATGAAACGACTTTCGGGTCGAAAATAACCCTTACAGCCTCTGCATGCCCTGTATTAAGGGTGCAGACCTGCTCGTAAGTAGGTTTTTCAAAGTGCCCTCCGCTGTAGCCAACCGCAGTTGCAACCACACCTTTGACCTGCCGGAAAGCCTCTTCAATTCCCCAGAAACAGCCTGCTGCAAAGGTTGCCTTTTCAAGGTTTCCTCCGGGATTTTCAAATATATCCGTATTCTCTTCGAGTGCCGCGTTTCTCTGTTCGGCTTTTTTATTCTCTTCCACTATCTTCCCCCCTCGGTCTTCATTGTAAAAGGGTCTGCCTCGTGATCAGGATTCAGGTCTACTTTATGACCTGCATATATCTTATAACAAAGCAGTCCGATTAATAAAGATATGTCGTATTCGGGATAGATCTCGAATTAGATCTTTTTTCTCTGATAGATCGTTTTTCTCCGATCAGGTTCTGCCGTATTTTCCCATAAGTTCCCCTTCACCAATGATGTGCCCTACCATTTCTTTTTCGAGTTCCTTTCTTCCGGCTCCCGCTTTGAGCTCAAGCTGCCTGTCCAGTGCATAAACCCTGAAGAAGTACCTGTGTGTGCCTGAGGAAGGGCATGGCCCACCATAACCGATTTTCCTGAAGTTATTAATTCCCTCAATTCCAGGGATGCTATCCTCCTCTATTTTTGCCATAGGTTCGATATTCCAGACGACCCAGTGAGTAAACGGATTCATGGGAGCATCAGGATCGTCCATGATCAGTACCAGACTTTCAGTCTCCTCCGGAATGTTTTCTAATTCCAGAGGCGGATTTATGTTTACCCCGTCACATGTATATTTCCGGGGGATAGTACTATTAGATTCAAACGCGCTGCTAAAAACCTTTATAATCTGGATGTCCATATTCTCATCCCCTTTACCAGCATCGGAAGTCTCTGACTGTTCATCTGCAGGGGCCTCAACCCGCTCATTTTTAATACATCCCGAACTCAGAAGCACTCCTGCAAACAGGAGCACCAGAAAAACTGCTCCGGCTTTTCTATTCATGTACAGCCCCGGTCCCTGCGCTCAGAGAAACTTACTAACACTATAATATTAAGGCTAAAGAGATATAACTTTAAGGATTTTATTTCAGAGCTCAACTTAAAATACTTTAACTGAAAGCCCATGGCCAAAACCAATTCGAAATTCGGCCTTAAACCTTGACCTCGAAACAGACTCTCAAAAATAACTTGAATTTCCAGAACTTTATCTCCCTAACAGTTTAAGTCCGGCTCCGGGTTCCAGGGCTGCACTCCTGAGATCTCCGCTTCCGGTAACCTGAAAAGTCCAGGTAAAAAATAAACTGCAGCCCAGGATCTCCTTTAAAGCCGTTGACTGTAAGGCGAAAGTTCTGGAAGGCAGACTCTTCAATCTTCTACTTCAAGAGCCTGAATTATATCGTTGACCGTACCTTCTCCTCTACCTACACGCCTTACAAGCGGGTAGATAAAAGAACAGTCATCAATTGCTGCCCAGCGAGCTTCGCCTACGCGTCTTATAACATCGTTCATTATTTTGCCGCATTCGTCACAGTATCTTGCATCGCTCTCTTTTCCGCATATTTCGCAATTCATAGAAAATACCCCAATAACTATGGGGCTGTCGAAAATAAATAAATTTTGGTGATATGTAAGCATAACTGCACAGCCATTGAAAACGGGAGCCAAAATCTATGAACTGAAATCTATTGAACTGACTTATTAACTGTCTACTGAACTGATTTATTGACTGGCTACTGAACTGATTTACTGACTGGCTACTGAACTGAAATCTATTGGAGGTGCGGGAACCTTCTCCTTTAAAGCCGAAAGGTAACGGACAGGTCAGGCAAGGTTGGCAATAATCTCATTTATCTCTTCTATCCCGGAGCTTTTGACCGTGATCTCTTCTTTGCTACTCACCCCCATTCCCAGTTCCACAGCTCTTTTAATCTGCGGCTGAGCCCAGACCGAGTTCATCTGGATCTTGGGAACCGTTCCCAGGGTTTTCAGAAGGGCAAGTCCTGCAACATCGTTTGCAATCACATCCGGGCTTGCCAGGACAATTCCCGGTTCCCTCAGGGTTCCTACATTCGGGCCGTTGGTTACAAAACACTTTGTGGCATCCGATATGTAGAAATCAGGCTTATAAACGAGGTTGGACTCGGCAATCATATGCCCAAAGAGTATATCCATCCCCTGCCCGTGGGGGAGCTGTCTCCTGTCCCGGTCTGAGGTTATGCTGATCTGGGACTTAAGCCCCATAGTAAACGTTGCAGTCCAGTGAGTCTTGATTACCGGAAGAGCAATCGTATAATCTATCGACTTCAGAAACTCAGGCACATCAAGTCCTCGCGGCCAGGAATAAGCCTTCTTGGGCTCCACATGCTCGCGTTTCATGCGGTCAAATGTCAGGATTTCATCAACTCCCTCAGCCTCCGCAGCCTGCCAGAGCCCCAACTTTTTGAGCACCTCTTCCGTATCCAGTGAACTCATTGACTTCTCGGCCACAATTATTTTTCCGGGGTCGTATTTTTTAACTTCCCTGATAGCGCCCCTTAACACCTCCGGGCTTGTCGAACCCGGGGCCGGGTCTGCAGTATTTGCGTTCGGCCGGATCAATACAGTTTCCCCTTCCTTGATCCCAAGCCCGCCTGCCAGCTCCACAGCTGTCCTGACGGATTCAAGGGTATCCTTATTTCTTGAAAATCCAACAAGTACCATATCAAACTCCAAAGAGTAATTGTAACCAGAGGTATAAAAATCAGAAATAAAATAAAAAACGAAGAAGAAAGAAGATATAAAAAAAGAGATCAGAAAGGTTATTTTTTTAGATCGAATTTAATTCTGCCTTTTTTGGTAATGACTTCTCGTTTTGCACTCTTCTATCTCTTTTTTGTAAAACAGCTCTCCTGAATCGAGTAGTTGTACCAGTGTTTTCGAATTGGTCCGCTTGAGCGAAGCTTACTGCTAAAATCCATAAGTTAGTCTGCTTGAGCGCAGCTCACTACTATATCCCAAAATTGGTCCTCTTGAGCGAAGCGAAAAGGGCAGCGTACTGCAGAGTCGCAACTCTGCCGAAACAGACAGCGTACTGTTGCGATTACATCGCAACTCCCAGAAAATCTCCGATTTCCTGTGATCCCGAGGCGCAATTCGGGTGCCGAAGCGAAACTCGGGTTTTACTGGCGTAACTTGCACTCGCACATCTCGATGAGTGCCCCTTCTCCGATCCTTGAACCGCGGGCAATGAGCATATCTCCTGCCTGGACAACGGTGTTGCCTTTTGGGGCATAGACCCAGCGTTCAGCTCTCTTGATTGCCATTACATGTAGCCCGGTTTCGGTTTCGAGTCTCAGTTCCGAGAAGGTCTTGCCAACTATTGGAGAGCATCTCTCGACCTGAAGCCTTGTGATCACTTCTTCGGAGTTCCGCACTGCAAGGGTAATGATCGGGTGGAGTTCGATATCCCTGAGGACAGTATCTGCAATCCCGTATGCCGCATCCGAAATTGCTTCCGAGGCGCTGGCAAGATGCAGGATTCCTCTGAGCACGTTTACGTCTTCAACGTGTTTTGCGGTTTCAAGTACCCAGTGCTGGAGTTCGTACTTCATGGAATCCATTTCGGACTCCAGGGCACTGACTTCGTATGCGATATCTTCGTTATCGAAGAGGATAGCAGAGTACGCAAGCCCTACCGAGAGTTCGGACATGTTTTTCATGTCCACTATTATATCCACGGCATGTTCAAGGTCTTTTAAGACTTTATCGTGCTCTATTTCCCTCGGAATAAATCTCCTTGTCGTTGCCATTTCAAAGAAGAGCGGAACCCCTTCGTCGTGTCCTCTGGCAATCAGAACGTCTCCCTGGCGGATACGGGTTTCCTTATCAGGGTCGTAAATCCAGTCCTCACTTCTGCGGATTGCAATTACCCACATCCCGGTCTCGATATCAAGTTCGAGGTCGCCAAGGGTACGTCCGGTCATTACGGACTCTGCAGCAACGGTCGCCCTGACAATGGTTTCTTCTGCTTCCCTTAGGGCTACTTTCAATTCCATAGGGATTCCCATGTTCATGAGAACAATTTTGGCAATGTCGCCTGCAGCATTTGCTATATTTTCCGAGGATGCAGCAACCTTCAGAACTCCCAGGAGCTCTTCAGCTTCGTCAACCCTGCGGGTGCTTAACATTGCAGCCATCTTCATATGATAGTCGAGGGTATCCATTTTATCTTCAAGGTTAAGCACCTCTTCTGCGATGTCCTCATCATCATAGACCATCGCAGAATACGCCAGGTCTACCATGAGTTCGGAAGTATCCTTCATCTCAGTCAAAAGGTCTATAAGATTCCTTGGACTGTATCTGAATTCTTTAGGGAACATGGTCTCTGTATCAACTCTACCTTATTGTTGGTGTATGAAGTATATACCTCATAGTAATTATTAATTTTCGAATTATTCCGAATTAGACGGCTTAATAAATTAAATAAAAATGTTATGGGTAAAAATGTTACTATTGTCACATCCTATTTAAATAACCTCCAGGAAATGCAGGGCTATGAAGATCCCCATAACTCCCACGAGGTCCCCCAGACTTGCTATAAAAGGTATTACAGTATCGTCGGGATCTATCCCAAAGCGGTGAGAAGCAAAGGCGATGGCAACTGTCGCAGAGTATACAACTATAAGTTCTATAACAACTGCAATAAGGCTGATTTCAAGCAGGGTGAGGAAAGGCATGCCGAAACCCATAAAATGGCTTGCAAGGAAGACCAGCACACTGACAGAAATCGAAGAAACAAAGCCCACGATTGAGGCGGCAATTACGCTGTTGTGTACGACAGGGTTCCTGTAAATTCTGTCTCCGAGCCCCATATGGAAAGCCGAGGAGAGCCTCGCTCCCAGCATGCTGCCGGTGTCCCCGCCTATCTTGATCAGGGCCGGGATAAGGATAAGGATTGCAGGCATGGAAAGCAGGCTATTTTCTCTGGTGTTAAGGACCTGCCCTACAATGATGCCTATTACGCAGGTAATCGAAAGCACGGGAAGCCCGCGCTTGACAATTCCCTGCACGGTGTAATAGCTTGTCTGCTTCCCGGTTTTTCTCAAAGCATCACCACCAGTTTTGCCGAGAGGAAAAGCATGAACATGGAAACGATATCCCCGATAGTTGCAATCGAAGGCGTAACAACATTATCGGGGTCAAAGCCGAACCTGAACATGCCTATGGCAAGCAGGACCGCAACAAAAGAGAGGATTACTCCGGAAGTAAGGGCGGAAATCACACAAATGAGGATAAGCTTAAAGGCCCCCGCACTTTCAAAACCCAGGGCAAGGGTGACAAAGTGCCCCAAAAACCCTAGCAAGATCGCCATAATAAAACCCAGAAGGAGGGACCCTGAAATATTATTTGTCAGCTCAGGGTTGTTCCTGTCGATGTCAGTGATAAGCCCCATGTGGATTGCACTGCCGAGCCTTGAGCCGAGGGTCGAGGAAATGTTTCCGCGCAGTCCGAGAACACCCGGATAAATAACGATCAGGCCGGGAATCATCTCAAGTTCGCTGGTCATTCCTGAAAAAATGATCCCTGCAATGACCCCCCCAACAGTCGCCAGAAGTTCAAAAGGCAGCGCCTCACGTACGATTGACGAAACACTCGCGTATTCGCTGAGGTACCTGTCTATAAACTGGGATTCGAAGATGTCTTCTTCCCTGTGCGACTCTGGGGGCATGCGACTGTATTATACGCTGATAATATTAAAATAATGGGGAACTCTTGAAAATTGAGTTTGTGAAAAAGTTCTATTTCAAGTCTGTAAAAAATAATGGAAAAAAATCAACCTTAGTCATTAAAGGTGACAATTTTCCCGACATTATGAAGAATAAGGTTGGATAAATCCCAATCTTATATTTCACCAAATTTTGAAGTTGTTGTCGTTTTTTCCGTCACTTTGTAATCAATAGAGCAGTTCAGGGATAAATTTCTGAATTTCCAATGAGAAAAAGTTTTGATATGGTAAAATTCGGACTGTTTGGGGGACGTGAAGCCTGCAAACTGTCTAAGGTGGAGTGATTTACAGGCTTGTGGAGGAAAGCAGGGATAGAGAACAACAAGCCTTCGTGCGATCTCCTTGCCACAGGTCTGTGGGGTTTTCACAAATATAATTTAAAATGAATCCCTTTCATGCAATTCTCATTTTTATATAATTGTGTGAATGCGAATGTAGGAATGCTCAAATATATAGTTTCTGACCACGGTCTTTAACAATCAACGTTCGGGGAAAATGGCAGGCTCAAAATGAGTCTGAAGAACGAATAGTTTGATGATATGGCCAGAAAACTTATCAGGAGTTAGATAAATGGAATTTATGGAGTTCAAAAGTATTTCCCGTACCATACGAACTCCATAAAATACGCCCTAAAAGGCAGTGATTATGTTAGCTTTGTCTGTATTTAAGCTTGCCTGATCCTGCCTCCTAAGGGAAAAACAACTTAGGAGAAAGACGAATGATTAAGAACAAAATTACGATAAGCATACTTCTTTTGGCAATGTTGACTGGTATGGCGTTGATACCATCAGCAATGGCTTCCACCGAAGAACAGCAAACCAACCTAACTAAAGATCCTGTTCAGTTAAAAATTGAGGCTTTGGAAGCTGAGATAGGTGAAGAAGGAATGAAGGAAGTTGCAGATTATCTGGAGTTACAGGCTTCTTTGCCAGATGTTGTGAAACGGATGCCATATAGAGGACTTGCTTTTGCTGCTACAAATTCTGAAAGTCAAGCCATTAAAATGGGATATATTGATAACTTCGATGTTTCTGAAAAGGAAAAAGAGAGGTATAAAGCTGGACTGCAAGACATATGGGATAGGTATCCGGATAATATCACAAAGGATGACTATGCTTTCATGAGTGAGTTGGGTCCAATGATCGAGAAAGAGGGTTTTAAAAAATATAAAGGTGAGGATATTGGCGTAAAATGGTATAGCAATAGTCATAAAGATTTTGCTTACTATGCTTGTGACGGGTCTGCTTATGCAAGTTATGCTCGAGATGCAGCTGACGACCCGGATGCTTCTGGCTTTGAGCTTCCGGGATATCGGTACTATAATCATTACTGGGATGCTTACTGGCATGTAGGAGGCGCACCAGGGTGTTGTGATGCTTATGCAGGTGGTGCGCAAATCTGGGCTGATAATGGACGTATGGCGGACGCACATCACGACTTTGGAATTTCCAGTCACTATTTATCGGATGCTGGCAATCCGTTCCATTCAGCTGGAGCAGTTGATCAGGCTGGGAATTTCTTGGCTAATCTGTTCACCAGTAATAACCATGATTTGTATGAGCAATACATCTCTGATAATTGGATTTCAGGGGTTAATTTCCGTAGCTATGTCAGTAGTAATACTCAATCTATTACTGTGACTGATCCAGAACAGGCAGTTAAAGATAACGCTGATTATAGTGCTCAGTACTATGACTTTATTTGGGATAAGGTGAATAATTATCCTAATACTTTTAGTTCATATTTCTACGTACAGTACTATACTCTCCTATGTGTCCAAAAAACAGCAAAGTATAACCATGGTTTGTATGATTATATCATGTAAAGATTGACATCATCTGAAATAGAATTTATATTTAAGAAGATGCCTTCAAAGGCATCTCTTTCTTTACTACTATTTTTCCCTATCATGGACAAGAAACAAGTTATTACCGTGGTTCAGTAAGTTGTCAAATTTATGTTTGATTTAGATCCTCCCCAGAAGTGGATCAGGTGATGAAATATGAGGCCTCGTTACAAAATAATTGTACTATTACTGATCATTTCTGCCGTGTTGCTATCTGTCTGGTGGCAAGAGCAGAAGGAGAGGATATATGAAAGGAATCACATGAGTAGTTATAATTACTGTGTCGAGTTGACTACGGATTCGACTCTGAGCAATGTTACTCTTTACCTTCCGCTCCCGGTGATAAACAACACATCATCCGTAGGCGCAGATATCGTAGAGAATCATTTCAATGACTATGATCGTTCGTGGAAATATGCTCTTGTGGATACGGAGCACGGACTAATGCTTTCTATAAATAATGAGAAAATAGAGCCAAAATACGCTACCAGAAGTAGAGATTCAAAGCAGATTCTGCATCCAAGTATTTTTTGTATGGCCTTATTCACTAACCAGACCATAGATACAATGAACCCGCTGGGCAATGAAATGGTTCTTATGCCCAAATACAATCTCACGCAGAATGTCACCAGAAGGCCTTATCCACCGGCATCTGAGATATTTGATTATGAAAGCAAGATGTATGCCCACTATGATACCTCCTCGAATGCAAACGTCAGCATTTCCATTTACCTGCACGGAAGTAATGGATGGTGGATCGGAGGATGGCTGTATAACAGTTATTGGGAAGATATAAATATTATGTTGTCCGGACCTCAGGATGGATGGACAACAGTAAATGGTCAACTTTTTACAGGAGAAGGAACGTACTATTAATATGATGCGTCTCCTGTTTTAAGAGGCTTCTTCCTTATTTATTACCTGTTATGCCCTAATCAATCCTAACATTTTACTTGCAGAATGTGACATCTAAGAAAAAGGTCAAATTAACCCTGGTTTGAAAAATAGGGTTTTTTAAAGTTCTTTATGTGTGAATATTCTGTCTTCCTGCAGGTCGAATATCAAAATACCAGTTAATTTGGCTTTTCCGGTTCTTTTATTGGGTCTGTTTCCAAGCTATGAACCCTAAAAATCATCTAAAGTACCTTACCTATGTACCTTATTATTTGAGATTGTGTGCATATGTTAGTTCCAGAAAAGATGTCTTTTGGAAAGTTGGGTTGTCAATCCTATAAAAACGGATTTTGAGGGATTAAACTCCACAACTTCTGGAGTGGTTGATATGAGCAAAATCAATAAGGAAATCGTGATTTTTATCATTTTTCTAACTCTTTTAACGTTTTGGGGGTTATCTGTAAAAACACCGGTAGAGGATACGAAAACACCATATCCTGAATCAAAAGTAGGTGGTATGACTATTCAATTTAAAGATGGAATTTCTGAGTCCGAAGTAAAAGCCATTCTTCAACACTATAACATGACTCGGAACTATAGACTAACATATGACACTAATTATTCCGATATGGATTACTACATAATGGCAGACAAAGATAACTGGAGTGACATCAGAAGCGAACTTGTAACAGAGATGAAAGAGAATAATAAAAAAAATTGGACTCTATCCATACCTGCTCAAGTTATGAAAAAAGAAGATTATTACGTTCTTCCGGTCTCTGAACAAGCAGTAAAGGATGAAAAATTTCTTGCAATACTGGACAAATATGATATTAAGGTGAAAAAATTTATCTGGTGTAAGATTCGTTTTCTTTATAGTGATGGTCCCCGTACTTATTGGATTCCGGAAGAGGATGCAATAAAAATAAAAAATGAAATGGAACAAAATGAAAATATTTTTTCGGTCCAGCTTAGTTACCTTTTTCCCTAATTTGACAGAATTGTAACTTAATGTCACCTATTTGATTTTTTTCCATAATATATTATAATATTAACATAATATGTAACTCTTGAAAATTAGATCTGTATAAAATCTTTCTATTTCAAGTCTGTACAAAATAATAGAAATAAACTCAACCTTAGTTATTTAAGGTGGCAATTTACCTGATATTACGAAGAATAAGGTCGGATAAATCCCAATCTTATATTTCACCAAATTTTGAAGTTGTTGTCGTTTTTGCCACTACATCAAAAAAAATAATGCAGTCGGGGGAAAAAATTTCTGAATCGACAAAGAGAAAAAGTTTTGATGTCGCGAAGTCTGGAATGTTTTTGAGCCAGTCCTGTGAACTGTATAAAGTAGAGTTATTTACAGGCTCATAGGATGGAAGAAAGAATGACCCCATTCATGCTATTCTCGTTATTATATAATTGCTTGAATACGAATGGAGGGATGCTCAGATATATAATTTCTGACCACGGTCTTTAACAATCAACGTTCAGGGAAAAATTGCAGACTCAATATGAGTATAAAAGGTAGATTGTTAGATGGTATGGTCAGAAAACTTATAAGGAGTTAGATAAGAGGAATTTATGGAGTTTGGAAGTACTTTCCAGGTAGCCCCAGCTCCATAAAATATGCCATAAGAGGCATTGATTATGTTAGCTTTGTCTGTATTTAAGCTTGCCTGATCCTGCCTCCTAAGGGAAAAACAACTTAAAGCAACTTAGGAGTTAGACGAATGATTAAGAACAAAATGGGAATATTTCTTTTGGTGATGTTGATTGGTATGGTGTTGGTACCGTCAGCAAGTGCACAGGAAGAATTAACAGCAAGTGAAGAGCCTTCTGAATGGGAACAAGGTCTAGTAGATGCTCTCAACTCTAATACAAAAAGCTTGTCAACAGATGATTTAATTTTGAATTATTGCGAAGCAAATGAAGACAAAATTTCAATACTGAAGAAGAATACTGCTTCAGAAAAAAGTAATTTAAGAACATATGAACTAAAAGATGGATCAGATATAACTTTCACCAATGAAAATTTCTTTTTCGTTACTAACATGACGGAAGAACCAAATAATAAAACAATAACTCAAAGTACTACTGTAGCAACAAGTTCTGTTAATCTTGATTATACTGATACGATAACAGCATCACAGAGTTTCTATAATATTATGGGAGGGAGACTGTTTACTATCTATGCAAAAGGATATTATGGGTATAGTATATCTCCTGCTATTGTAGAAGCTCATTATATAGATGCATGGTACACATTAGGTACTCCAACTATATTTCAGGTGAGTAACTGGCAGGAAGGGGCGAGTGATAATACTGTCACTCATATATCTGAAATTTATGGCAGTGGACATTTCCATTGGGGATTTGAAATCGCTGGTGCTGGTTTAGTTCTCTATGATAAGAATATCAAAGTTTACTCAACGTGTGATCAATTTGGAAATGTCCATCGCACCTATGAAATGACATAATGAAATAACTTAAAAATATAGATCTACGATGTAAAATATTGGATTGTGAAATAGTTGTTGAGAATTTTAAGCACAAAGTCCTCAATAACTATTTCCAAATATTGAAGGGCAGCTTTTATTCAAAGGTTCTGGAACTTCTACTATAAGGACAACTAAAATTTCTGCTGACACTAAAATGAAAGAAATTGTAAACAAGGAAATTAATTCAGTCAAACCAAGAATTTATCAGTAGGGATGGAATTTATAATGAAAAAATCAAGTTATGGAATATTATTTATCGCTTGCTTCGCTTTTTTTTTAGTTTTTAATTCGTTCTTTGTGATTGTACCTGCTGATTTATCAACTATTATAAGTGTAATTGTTGGAACTTTTATCGAATCTCTCATCGTGTACTCAATCATAATCATGATTATATATATCGTAAATCATTACAGGTCGGCTTAGATTCTCTACATTTGTATGAGCAATCCATCTATAATAAGTGGAATTCAGGGGCTAATTTTGGTAGCTATGTCAGTAGCAATACTCAGTCTATTACTGTGATGATCCAGAACAAGCAGTTAAAGATAACGCTGATTAGAGTGTTCAGTACTATGACTATTTGGAATAGGTGAATAACCATCCTGACACGTTTGGTTCATATTACTTTGCACAGTACTATACTCTCCTGTGTGTCAAAAAAACTGCAAAGTATAACCATGGGTTGTATGATTATATTATGCATAATCTGAAATGGGATTTATATTTAAGAAGATGCCTTCAAAGGCGTCTCTTTCTTCATACTATTTTTCCCTATCATGGACAAGAAATAAGTTATTACCGTGGTTCAGTAAGTTGTCAAATTTATGTTTAATTTGGATCCTTTCTCAAGAGTTGAATCCGGTGGCGAAATATGAGGACTCGTTACAAAATAATTGTACTATTACTAATTATTTCTGCCGTGTTGCTGTCTATCTGGTGGCAAGACCAGAAGCAGAGGATGTATGATAGGAGTCTCAGGAGTAGTTATGATTACGATGTGGTATTAACTGCAGATTCTACTTTGAACAACGTGACTCTTTACATACCATTTCCAGTTATAAACGACACATCATCCGTGGGCATGGATATCATAGAGCATCACTTCAATAACCATGATCCTTCATGGGAATACTCTATAGTGGACACGGAACACGGACTCATGCTTTCTATGAAAAATGAGAAGGCAAGAAGTATAGATCTTAGTACTATGGTATTATCTGACCAATCCATAGACACAATGAACCCGCTGAGCAATGAAATGATTCTTATGCCCAAATATAATCTCACGCAAAATGTCAACGCCAGCGGAGCGTATTCACGGACTTCTGAGCAATTTGATTATGACAGCAAGGTGTATGCCTATTATGATACCTCCTCGAATGCAAACGTCAGCATTTCCATCTACCTGAACGGACGTAATGAATGGTGGATCGGAGGATGGCAATATAATAGCTATTGGGAAACTATGGAAGTTATGTTGTCCGGGTCTCAGGATGGATGGACAACAGTAAGTGGTCAGCTTGTTACAGGAGAAGGAACGTACGATATATAATATGAAACGTCGCCTGTTTTAACAGGCGGCTTCCTGATCCATTACCTGTTATACCCTAATTTGGCTCATAGTACCAAAATCGATCGTGATTTCAAAGGGCTGGCGCAGGCATCCTATCTGTCAGATGGACTGTCAAAACCCTACTTTTTTACAGCCCCGTAGAGCCTCTCATCCCTCCCATCCTATCTAATAAGACATCCCGATCGTCCAGCTGTAGACTCACTGCTCATTGCTCGGTGTTGTATCCGGGCAGGCTGGATGCTAACGCAAGTTGCAATCGGTTAGATTACCTTTAGCTCAAATTTATAAGAAAAAGTTTAAAGTTGAAAACACGTATTGACTATAAATATTTTCAAATTGAGAAATAAAGGACGAGATAACTCATGAGATATTCAGATTCTCTTTCCATCCTCTTAACTTTACTCCTGCTTTTTTTGACTTCAAATCTCGCAGCGGCGTCATTTAGTTCAGAAGCTGCCGAGATCCCTTACCAGATAAATGTCTCTGACCGCATAATAATTGGTACTGTTAGTGGATTCCAAGAGTACTATGACCACACAATATTTACAATTACAGTTGAGGAATGGCTTTACAACCCTCTGTCTGCAAAAACTATAAACGTGAGAACCGAAAGCGGTACGAATGTAGGGACTTCAATTGATGCCCAGTTCGTCCAGAATGAATCGGTGCTCTTGATGCTGAATGATGTAAATTTAGATCAACAGCTTTTCCGTGTTGCTATCGGCGGACCAGGAAAGCACCCTGTTTCAGACAGGGATGCGGTAATCAAAGAGCTGAAAGCTCAGAGTAAATGGCATGAAGAGAATCAAACTGCGGATAAAACAAACGATACCAAGGTAACAGAAAATGCGGGAACAGTGGGTGAGCAGGAAGAAAAATCCAACATTACTCAGGAATCAAAAAGTACTCCTTTTATAAGTCCTGTATTGATGCTTGCGGCAGTATTAGGTGCAGTAACATATGCAAGAAAGAAGTAGAGATTTTTCTTCGAGTATCCTTTAAGGCTCTTTGAGCTTCTCATCCTTCTATCCCGGTACAATCCTACTTGTCTTCCTGATCGTCCCGTCGTAGGCTCATGGCTCACTGCTCGTATTGTATCCGGGTAGGACAGGGCTTCGCATGCTACGCAATAATATTGCAATCGGCTTGGTCTATAATAGCAGGATTTTATGCAGATCAAATTTTAAAGAAAATGTTTAAAAGTAGCGAAGGTGTATTGACTATAAATATTTTCAAATTGAGAAATAAAGGACGAGATGACTCATGAGACAACTGAATTCGCTTCTTATCCTCTTCACTTTGACCCTGTTTCTTCTATCTCCAAGTATCGCGACAGCACTGTTGGCAAGTGAAACTGCCGAAATACCATACCAGATAAACCATTCCGATCGCATAGTGATTGGCAAAGTCAGCGAGATTGATACACATTACGGCTACACGATTCATACGATTACAGTTAAAGAATGGCTTTACAATCCCTTTCCTGTAAAAACCATAAAAGTAAGAACTGAAATTGGTACAAATGCCTGGACTGAGGACGAAGCCGAGTTTATCCTGAACGAATCAGTGCTCCTGATGTTAAAAGACGAAAATCTCGGTGAACAACTTTTCAGAGTAGCTACTCACTTTCCGGGAAAACATCCTGTTTCAGACAAGGATGCGGTAATCGAGGAGCTGAAGGCTCAGGGTAAATGGCAAGAAGAGAATCAAACTGTAAACGAGATAAACAATAGTGGAGTTGCAGAAAATGTAGGAACAGTGAGCGAGCAGGAAGAAGATCAAAATAAGGCAAACAATACCATGATGATGGAAAATACAGCAACAGCAGGTGAGCAGGAAGAAAAATCCAACACTACTCAGGAATCAAAAAGTGCTCCTTTTATAAGTCCTGTATTGATGCTTGCAGCAGTGTTAGGTGCAGTAATTTATGCAAGAAAGAAGTAGAGGTTTTTCTTCGAGTATCCTTGAAGGCTCTCCAAAGCCCCCGCCTTATTTCCAAAGCCAATCGCAGCCAGACATCCCAATCTCTCGCCATGTGCCTGTAACTCACTGCTCAGTCTTGCATCCGGGCAGGGCTTTGCGGCTCCTGTCCTGTCTCCGGGCAGAAAGGCTTTGCAGCTGGAGCGGGATCGGTACGACCTGTCCGGAAGCAGGATGCTAACGCAGGCAGCCCGATCACAGAAATAGAAAACAGGTTGAGGCTTCCGAACCTGGGAAAAGATGCAAGCCCAGATCCTGACACAATGGTGATGCTCGAATAAGGTAATCAGGATGGGGTGAGCCAATCCCCATCCTGAAATGGCTATACCTCCGGGTGGAAGATGTCTTTTGTCCGAAGAAATATCTATTCTCATGATATTTATTTGTTCTGTTTCATAGCATTTTATGCTATTTTTTCTTTATTACTTCATCACATTTGCTACTTTTAATAAATATTTGTATAATTAGATATATGACCCTGCCGACAAGATCCGACTAGATAGACATCCACATCCTGTGTAGCTCCGAATAGGTCACATTTTTCAGGAATGAAATGATCGTCGAGACCGTGCCAGACCAGCAATGTGAGGCCATATACGAGCGCGTATGCGGATGGAGGCCAGTGCACAGATGGGCAGATCTGGGCTACACCGGATCAGGTGGAGACCTGTGCGGGTACTGTAGGGACTGATGTGCAGCAGCAGCCAAAAAACGAAATCAATTCCAAGTACTTTTGAGCTATCGACTTCATCCTTGCATCATCGGATGTTATCACAAATGATTAAAATGTAATCAAAAGATACTATCAGATGTTTGACAACATCTTTTGAATTCATTTAATCGAATTTAATAACCTTGATGCCAAAACATTTAATTGCAATAATTGTAATAAAAACTATAAAAGGTGGGTTTTACACTTTGGTTATAGGAGTTACAATGATAAACGTGCTGCCCGGATATGAAAAAGCAGCATACAGGGAATTGAAGAATATAGAGGGAATCAAGGACGTCTACCATGTTTTCGGAGAGTATGACTTTGTCGTAATCATAGACGTTGAAGACCTTAGCATCCTCAATGCCGTGGTAGACAGGATAAGGGAAAGTGAAACCGTAACCGCGACCCTGACGATTATCGGGGCAGAACTCTGATCCTTCAGGCGCCTGGAAGCCCGCAACTCCGGCAGGAAAGAGCCGGAAGAATCGTTATCTTTTTTAGCAGGCGCTAATATTTATTACCTTACACTTTTATTAAGAAAGAATTCCTGCTTAGACAGAGAAGCTTGCTTTTAAGCTGTATTCCTGTAAGCATCAGATTAATTTTTCAGCCCTCTGAGGTAAAAGTCCATGGAAATCCCCATTGCAGAAGAACTCGCCAAAAAGCAAAAATCAATAAGTGTAGCCGAATTTTTTGAGAAGAACAGGCAGATCCTGGGTTTTGATTCCGCGCCCAGAAGCCTTATAACAACCGTAAAAGAAGCTGTGGATAACTCTCTGGATGCCTGTGAGGAAGCCGGGATCCTGCCGGATATCCTTGTTCAGGTCGAGAGGACAGGACAGGACTATGTAACCGTTATCATTGAAGACAACGGGCCGGGAATCGTAAGAGAACAGATCCCCAAAGTCTTTGCAAAGCTGCTCTACGGTTCAAGGTTCCACGCCCTCAAGCAGAGCAGGGGGCAGCAAGGAATAGGCATTTCGGCGGCCGTGCTCTATGCCCAGATGACTGCAGGCAGGCACACAAAAATCCTCTCAAAAACCAGCTCAACGGCTCCTGCTCACTATTATGAGCTTATGATCAATACCAGTACCAATGAGCCCGATATCCTGATAGATGAGGTCAGGGACTGGTTCCGTCCTCACGGGACCCAGATCGAGCTGGAGATGAAGGCCGCCTACGTAAAAGGGAGAAGGCAGTCTATTTATGAATACCTTAAAGCCACTGCAATTGTAAATCCCCATGCAAGGATAACCCTTATCGATCCTGACGGCAACGAGGAGGTCTTTGAAAGGGCTACGGATAAAATTCCTGACCCCGCAGAGGAAATCCTGCCCCACCCAGAAGGGATCGAACTGGGCACTCTTATGAAAATGCTTCACTACACGGAGCGCCAGAAGCTTGCCCCCTTCCTTCGCTACTCTTTTTGTAAGATCGGGCTGCTTACTGCCGAGGAAATCTGCAAGGCTGCGGGGCTTGATACCGAAATAGACCCTCATGCCCTGGGCCGCCATGAAGCAAGAAAACTGATCGAAGCTTTCCAGAAGGTAAAGATCATGTCCCCGCCTACGGACTGCCTTTCCCCTATAGGAGAGGAGTTGATCTATCGGGGGCTTGAGAAAGAGACAAACGTGGACTTCATTGCCACAAGCACGCGGAAACCGGCCGTATATTCCGGGAACCCCTTTGTAGTGGAAGTAGGGCTTGCATACGGGGGTAATCTCCCGAAGGAAGAAAAGATCAGCATCATGCGTTTTGCAAACCGTGTGCCTCTGCTTTACCAGCAGGGAGGCTGTGTGACCACCCATGCCGTAGAAGATATCAAGTGGAAGCAGTATGGCTTAAACCAGCCCGGGGGAGGGATTCCCGTAGGGCCTGTTCTTCTTCTGATCCATGTAGCCTCCATTAACGTGCCCTTTACCTCCGAATCAAAGGATGCTATTGCCGATATCCCCGTAATTAAAGAAGAAGTGGACCTTGCAGTCAAAGAAGTTGCAAGAAAACTCAAGCATTACCTGAGCAAGCAGAGCAACCTGAAGAAACGCAGGGAAAAAGAGATTATCATTACGAAGGTGCTTCCTAAAATGGCCGTAAAGGTTGCAAATATTCTGGAAAAGGATGTCCCTGACATAAACCCTGTTGTTGCAAAGATCATGGGGAACCTGCTTGTGCACCGGAAAATCAAAAACAACGGAGACGGGACTGCGGATGTGGCAATAAAGGTCAAGAATTTCGGAACCTCGGCGTATTCTTTCAGGGTGCACGAAATGCTCCCCTGCAAAATCGACGGGGCAAAACCGGAGCCAAAGGTTGTGACCATGGGCAACGATTACGATTATATCTGGGAGGTTTCGGCGTCTGCAGGTTCTTCAAAGGTGCTCAGCTACAAAATAGAGTCCGCAACCGAAGAAGAACTCCGAAAGCTTCCTCAACTGATTGTAGAGGGGATTGAAGAAGAGCTGGTTACCGGGGCAAAGGCCTTCAGAGGTGTTTGAAATGGCAGGAGGAGCAAATAGCAAAACAAGACAGGGGGATGCCCTAGCAAAGGAAAGACTGCTTGGGCTTGCAGAAAAGATCTACAACCAGTTTGAAGAAGAGGTTATCCCGAGTGTCAGCCTCCCCAGCCGGACCAAGGCAAACATCGAGTATTCCGATGAGAGCGATGTCTGGGTTTATGGAGACAGGGAAAGTGAGAGGAGTGCAAAGACCGTAAAAGGGGCATTCCAGCTCCTGAAGACTACCTATGCCACGGATTTCCTCATAAACGAACACCTTGCCCATAACCGCGGTTCAACGCTTCGAGAACTTTATTATATCTCCGAAGGTTGGGACTATGCCAAATTCAAAGAGCAGGCTGAAAGCGACCGCCTGATCGAAGACCTGGAACTCCTGACCAGCCTCCAGAGGGAGTATTTCCATATGCGCCCTGAAGAAGACGGGGCTACGATGTTCGGGCCGATTGAGATCTCGGAACTGACTAAACGGGGAGAACGGAATATCCACTGCCAGAAGGATGTGGGAGAAGGTGGGTACCAGATCCCCTTCAATGTGGAAAATATTGAGTTTAAGAATCATGATGCAAGCATGATCATAGCCATAGAGACCGGTGGTATGTATGCCCGTTTAATGGAAAACGGGTTTGATGAGGCTTATAATGCTATTCTTGTCCACCTGAAGGGCCAGCCTGCACGGTCAACCCGCAGGATAATCAAGCGCATGAACGAGGAACTGGGAATCCCCGTAGCAGTCTTTACTGACGGCGACCCCTGGTCTTACAGGATCTACGCCTCGGTTGCCTACGGAGCCATAAAAAGTGCACACCTTTCGGAATTCATGGCAACTCCCGGCGCCAGGTTCCTGGGGCTCCAGCCCTCGGATATCGTGGAGTACGAACTCTCAACCGATAAGCTCACCGAGCAGGACGTAAGTGCGCTTCGGAGCGAACTTTCCGACCCCCGCTTTGAGTCCGAATACTGGAAAGAGCAAATCCAGCTCCAGCTCGATATCGGCAAGAAGGCCGAACAGCAGGCTTTCGCAGGAAAAGGTCTGGACTTCGTGACCGAGGTCTATCTTCCGAACCGGCTGAAAGAACTGGGTATGGTCTGAGGGGAATCGGGTGAACAAAGCAGTACCGGGAATTGAATAATACCTGAGGATACCTGAGCCCGAATAACAGAGAACCTGTACTAAGGCTGTTAATTGCTTGAAAGGCTGCTGGTAGTGGACAGGAGCGGAATTTTGAAAACCATGCCTGAAATTCACGCCAGCAGAAATACAGCACAGGCAGGCGGCTCAAAATTTAGTTTGTTTTGTCCATACTTTGCGCCGGCTGGAACCTGCGGTTTTTCAGAATTCAAAGTGTAATCTGAACGACGCCCGTGTTTGAGGCTCGAAGTTTTAACCTCTTTCCGGTTGGAAGTCCGAGGTTTGCAGAATGATGTAGGATGAAAATGTATGCTTTCCAGTTATGTGTTATTTCAGTTATATGTGCATTCCGATAGCTGTCTTTACCGGATCATAGTCCGTTTTAGTGCCCGATAATTTCAGGAACGAAAAACTACGTTCCAGATATGCTTTTCGAAACTTCTAAAATGCCGCGAGTCACGTTCTGATCGCCTTGAGGTAAGCAAATTTTTCTCTGTGAGACAGCAAATATTTATTTAAACCAATAACATCTTAAAAAATTGGTCTGAAAAGGGCATTTTAGGGTACAAAATTATGCTAAAAATCGCCTTTTTCGAGAGATTCTGGACCGAAAAATCAGGCTAAATATGCTGCTGATCTAAAGGCTTAAAATGTATGAGTGCATATTGAATCTGGTTTACTGTAGAAACATAAAATTTAAATATAAAAATACTCTAATAAAAAGTAAAGGCTCAAAGAATTGACACGACTTCTAAAGTTCGATTTCGAACCGAGTTTCCCTACGAGTTTTAAAAAATGTATAATATGTTATGATATTTAATATAAATAACTTTATCAGATTTTTATGGAGAATAAACCACGATGAGTGATAAACAGGTTTATGACGCTTCGCACATCCAGGTACTCGAAGGCCTGGAAGCTGTCCGAAAACGCCCGAGCATGTACATAGGGAGCACGGATGGCCGCGGGCTCCACCATTTAGTCTACGAGGTTGTAGACAACAGTATTGATGAAGCCCTTGCAGGCTTCTGTACCAGGGTCGATGTCACAATCAATCCCGATGGAAGCGTGACGGTCCTGGACAATGGGAGGGGTATTCCTATCGACCCCCACCCGGTGCACAAGAAATCAGCCCTTGAGGTCGTGATGACGGTTCTGCACGCAGGGGGAAAATTCGACAAGAATACTTACAAGGTCTCCGGAGGACTTCATGGAGTAGGGGTTTCGGTAGTAAATGCCCTTTCGGAATGGACTGAAGTAGAAGTAAGTAGAGGTGGAAAGAAGTATTTCCAGCGTTACATTCGCGGAAAGCCGGAGTCAGATGTTCGGGAAATAGGAACGTCGGATGTTGCAGGCACAAAAACCACTTTTAAACCCGATGCAAGAATTTTTGAGACCACGGATTTTCAGTACGACATTCTCTCAAACAGGCTCAGAGAGCTGGCTTTCCTTAACAGGGGTCTCATAATCAGCCTCAAAGACTTAAGAAGCCCCGACGGGCAGGCAGAGACTTTTACCTATAGCGGAGGAATAGTGGAATTCGTGGAGTACCTGAACAAGAAAAAGCAGTCCCTCCACGAAAAGCCGATCTATTTCGAACGGCAGAGAGACGACATGGTCGTAGAAATTGCAATGCAGTATACGAACAGCTACACTGAAAACGTGTACTCTTTTGCAAACAATATCAACACCCATGAGGGCGGGACCCACATTATCGGTTTCAAGACCGCTCTTACAAGGGTTGCAAACGATTACATAAAAGCCAACAAGCTTTCCAAAGAAGACGCAAAGCTGACCGGAGACGATGTAAGGGAAGGGCTGACTGCAATCATCAGTGTCAAGCTTATGGAACCCCAGTTTGAGGGGCAGACCAAGACAAGGCTCGGAAACAGTGACGTCAAGGGAATAGTTGACTCCCTTGTGACTGACGGGCTTGCAGAATACTTTGAGGAAAACCCGAAGGTTGCAAACGTTATCCTTGAAAAAGCCCTCCTTGCCCAGAGAGCCCGGGAAGCTGCAAAAAAGGCAAGGGAACTTACCCGCAGAAAGAGCGCGCTCGAGGTCAGCACCCTGCCCGGAAAACTTGCGGATTGTTCGGAAAAAGATCCTTCGGTTTGCGAGATTTACATCGTGGAAGGTAATTCGGCAGGAGGTTCGGCAAAACAGGGCAGGGACAGGAGTTTCCAGGCAATTTTACCCCTCAGGGGCAAGATCCTGAATGTGGAGAAATCCAGACTTGCGAAGATCCTGAAAAACAATGAAGTCGTTTCTCTTATCACTGCCCTCGGGACCGGGGTCAGTGAGGACTTTACTCTGGAAAGCGCTCGCTATCATAAAGTCATCCTCATGACCGATGCCGATGTGGACGGAGCGCATATCAGGACTCTCCTTCTTACTCTGTTCTTCCGCTACATGAGACCCCTGATCGACGCCGGATACGTATATATCGCCCAGCCTCCCCTCTACCGCATAAAGAAAGGCAAATCCGAGTACTATATACACTCGGACAGGGAACTTGAAGCAAAGAAAAGAGAACTCGGGGACAAAGGACTTGCAATCCAGCGCTACAAAGGGCTTGGAGAAATGAACCCGGAACAGCTCTGGGAAACAACCATGAACCCTGAGAGCCGGACCCTTTTACAGGTTACCCTGGAAGATGCGCTCCGGGCTGACGAGATCTTCAGAATCCTCATGGGAGATGAGGTAGAGCCACGCCGGAACTTCATAGAAACGCATGCAAAAGAAGTTGTGGACCTGGATATCTGAGGTGGCTGAAAATGGCAAAATACGAAGAAGAAAAAAAATCAGAAGCTGAAATGAAAAAATCTTATCAGGCTACCCTTATCCCGGAAGAGAGAGACGAAGAGCAGGAAAGTGGAGACGGTTCAACCGCCCTTATTCGCGAAGAGTCAGGCAAGAAACTCGAACTGGCATTATCCGACCCTGCTTCGGATGAGCCTGAGGACGAAGGGTCTGAACCCGATAATAATGGAGTTACAGCTATCCTTATCGACGATGAAATGAAACGCTCCTACATTAATTATGCAATGAGCGTCATCGTCGGAAGGGCCCTTCCCGATGCCAGAGACGGCTTAAAGCCGGTCCACCGCAGGATTCTTTTTTCAATGAAGGAATCCGGGATTACTCACGACAAACCGTATAAGAAGTCAGCCCGTGTGGTGGGTGACGTGCTTGGTAAATACCACCCTCACGGAGACGCTGCTGTTTATGACAGTATCGTAAGGATGGTGCAGGACTTCTCACTTCGCTACCCTCTGATCGACGGGCAGGGGAACTTCGGGTCTATTGATGGGGACGAGGCTGCAGCCATGCGATATACCGAAGTCCGCATGGATAGGATTGCAGAGGAGATGCTGGCTGACATTGAAAAGGAGACCGTCCCGTTCAGGCCTAACTATGACGGGTCCCTTGAAGAACCGGAAGTCCTTCCTGCAAAACTCCCTAACCTCCTTATCAACGGGTCAACAGGAATTGCAGTCGGAATGGCAACGAACATGGCTCCCCACAATATAAGTGAGGTAATTGACGGGACTCTGATGCTTATTGACAACCCTGAAACCCCGGTTTCGGAACTGATGACCGTGGTAAAGGGGCCGGATTTTCCCACAGGTGCGCATATCCTCGGGACAGCAGGTATAAGGTCTGCATACACAACAGGAAGGGGTCCGGTAAAGATCAGGGCAGTTGCCGAAATTCAGGAGCTTAAAAAAGATAGGGATCAGATTATAGTAACCGAACTTCCTTACCAGGTGAACAAGGCAAGGATGATTGAAAATATCGCTCAGCTTGCCAGGGAAAAGGTAATTGTCGGAATTTCCGATCTGCGGGACGAATCCGACAGGGATGGGATAAGGGTCGTAATCGAGCTTTCAAAGGGCACAAACCCCAAGGTTATCTTAAACCAGCTCTACAAGCACACTCAGATGGAGACTACTTTCGGGATCATCAACCTCGCCCTTGTGGACGGAAAGCCCAAGGAGCTGAACCTTAAGCAGCTTCTGGAAATTTACCTTGAGTACAGGATGGAAATCATCCAGAAGCGGACGCTCTATGACCTTAAGAAGGGTGAAGAAAGAGCCCATATCCTTGAAGGGTTGAGGATTGCCCTTGACAACATTGATGCAGTGGTTGCCCTTATCAAGGGGTCTGCAAACGCCGATGAAGCCAGGCAGGGCCTGATGGACAACTTTGCTCTTGACGAAGTCCAGGCAAAGGCTATTCTGGACATGCGTCTGCAGCGCCTGACGGGGCTTGAGACCAGGAAAATCCTTGAGGAACTGGAAAGCCTCATAAAACTGATCGCCGAACTCAGGAAAATCCTGGAAAGTGATGAACTCAAGTACGAGATTATCAGGACCGAACTCCTCGAGCTTAAGGAAAAGTACGGGGATGTCCGCAGGACAAAGATCGTACATTACACGGAAGAAGTGACCGATGAAGACCTGATCCCGGAAGAAGATGTTGTGGTCACGATCACAAATAGCGGTTACATAAAACGTCTTCCTCTTGATACCTATTCCATGCAGCGCCGCGGAGGCAGGGGGATTATCGGCATGGAAATGAAGGAAGAAGACTTCGTGGAAAACCTCTTCATTTCCTCAACCCACAACTATATCCTCTTCTTCACGAACAGGGGCAGGCTCTACTGGCAGAAAGTCTACGAGATCCCGGAAGGCTCCCGCCAGTCGAGAGGCAAAGCCATAGTAAACCTGCTTGAGCTGCAGGAAGGCGAAATGGTCAATGCAATGATCCCTGTAAAAGAATTTGCCGAAGATAAATATCTCCTTATGGCAACAAGGGCAGGGACGATCAAAAAGACTCCACTTTCCGAGTTCAGGAACCCGAGAAAAGCCGGCATCATCGCAGTCAGCTTGGACGAAGGCGACGAGCTTGTCAAAGTTCTCCTTACCGACGGTAAACAGGAAATTGTGATGGTCTCAAAGAAAGGCAAAGCCATCCGTTTCTCCGAAGAAGATGTCCGTCCGATGGGGAGGACCGCAAGAGGCGTCCGCGGCATGACCCTCGACGGCCCCGATGATGAGGTTGTCAGCATGGACCTGGTCGATGAGACCACAACCCTCCTGACCGTTACAGAAAACGGCTTTGGCAAACGGACAGAATATTTCCAGTACCCCGCCCACCGCCGCGGCGGAAAAGGTGTGATTACGATCGTCACAAACCTCAGGAACGGCTCGGTCTCAAACGTAAAATCCGTAGCTGAAGGCGATGAACTCATGTTCACAAGCGCAGAAGGCATAATCATCCGCATCCCGGCAAAAGATATCTCAATCCAGGGCAGAAACACCCAGGGCGTAAGGATCATGAACATCAAATCCGGGGATAAAGTCGTCGGGATGGCCCGGATCAAAGCCGAAGAGGATGAAAAGCAGCTGAAACTCACAGACCTCAAACCCAGAAAGGCAGAAAGTGCAAAATCCGAATTCGAGGTCGAAGAGGATGAAGCCGAAGAACCTGAAGAACTTGAAGAAACAGAGGACTTCGAAGAAGAGGGAGTTGAAGAAGAGGGAGTTGAAGAAGAGGGAGTTGAAGAAGAGGGAGTTGAAGAAGAGGTCGACGAAGCCGAAGAAGAATGAATGATGAAAGATTAGTAAGAGAAATGAGTGAAGGAAAAATGTTCCTTCACTCGAACTTCCTGCCGGAATTTACCTATTGGGGATGGCTATCCGGCTTCTGGATCCCAGTCTGGAAGGGAGGCGGAAGGTATACTATTCTCCCAGTCGCTTTTTGTGTAGTCAGGTTAGTTACTGGTCAAATCTGACAAAACTGCACGTCTGTCATCGCTCACGATTCTTTCCGTAAGCTACCCTCTACACCCAGTTTTCCTGTTTGAACCTACTCATTCTCTCTTTGAGACAGGTATTTCCAGATCTCAACGAGAATGAGTATAGTTGATATATTACTCTTAATTATATAAGCTGCGTGGAATATATTCTACGTAATTCTAATCATTTGCGTTAGATTTTTACCTGAATTCACTGAATTCTTCTGCTAATGCTTTCTCAGTAACTAACCCCTGTGACCCACTTTTTTGAATTTATATAAGCTTTCGCTGGCATTTTACAGGTCTTTATAAATGAAGGTGAAATGGCAATGCAAGGTTTAAAAAATGAAATCTGAATTTTGATCTTTTCCCCTCGATCTGTGATTTCCGAGCAAAATCAGCCAGTTTCCGGTAGATGAAAAATACATAAAAATTTTCGGTGGCGTACTTTCAGTTCGGAGAGAAGCCGGGTGGGAAACCTATTTTGTGGCAAGTTCTTAGTGGTGGGTGCGAGTTGTTGATAAAATCTCTCAAAAATGTTCACTCTGGCGTTTTTTGTTGATACACAGACTCAAACAACTGAATCTACTTGCCACATGAGTGTGTCCAGATCCTGGCCAAATTGTTGCTCCGAGTTTCTCGTATTACATAGAGCTGCCCACTCATGCTGGTTTGCAGTGCGGACCATAATTGATTGCGTTCCTGGGAGACTGCCATCATGCCACCAGGTGCCTGCAGTGTTGACAGCCCACCCGCGGGCATACCCAGAATTCGCTGCGGAAGGTGTTGTCATCGTTGTTATAGTTCCTGGCTGCAGAACGTCTGCGGGATTTGTGAAACCGTCTACCCGCAGCAAGAACCGGAGCAAATCGGTGGGTGTGGCTATCCATCCGCCGTGCGAATCCATCCTGCGGACCGGTAAACCGTAAGGAGCCTGGAAATCTACGCCGGTGTACATTGCCTCGGCGTACTGACGGTCGGCTGCAGTATCCCCTGCAATAGTCATTTGTGTCACACCGGATGGAACTAAGATCAAGTCGCGAACAGTGTCCTTATAGGCCTTTCCGGTGACTTTTTCGATTACTCTGCCGAGTAAGCAGTAGCCGAAATTTGAATATCGATATGCGTTGCCCGGAACATCCAGAAGAGGCTGGTTGTCCAGTGTCCACGAGATCAGATCGCCTGCAGTCAGGTTTGTTTGTTGGAACATCGGGTCGTTACCGTCATTCGGCCAACCGCCTGATGTGTGTTCCAGGAGGTGCTGGAGTGTGATGTTCACAATATTCGCTCCGTATGGCAACGTCCCGTACTGGGTTCCGAGCAGTGAACCAGTGCCGAAGATAGTATCAGTAAGCGAGAGCTGGTTTTGTTCTATCAATCTGAAAACGGTCGATGAGGTGATTGGCTTTGCGATGCTGGCTATTCGGAACCGGGTGTCCGGGGTGACGATTTCGCGAGTGATCGGGTTTGCGTACCCAAAACAGCGGGTGGCGATCACGTTACCTGACCGAGCGACGGCGAGTGACAGTCCAGGAACTGCCCACTTCTGCATGAATGGAATCACTTTGGCACTGACGGCATCCGCATTCGGGTTGTCAGTTAAGGCACGTTCCCAGATTGTGGTGAATGCGGCGGATGATCCTACCCCATACCCGCTTACGTCCGCAAGTCGGAAACCGTGGGCAGTCAACTCATTGAACTCATGCTGGTATTCGGTAGCCGGGATACCATGCCGAGCTTTCCACTCGTGGCCCGGTGATTGCTCCCAGACTGCGGCAAAATGTGTTTTTCCTCGCACCGGATATCCTGCTACCTGTATCAGACGGAATCCCTGGCTGTTCAGTTCGTTAAAAGCTTGTTGATATTTTGCAGCATCCAGTCCGTGCCTGGCCGCCCACGCAGGCCCGGCGTATTGATCCCAAATACAAGCGTACCGGGCTTCGCCTCCGACATCATATCCGGAAACACACCGCAACCGCCATCCTTGGCCTGAGAGTCGGTTAAAAAGTTCCTGGTACTCCGTTGACGTGAGGTCGTGCCGGGCAATCCACGGCAACCCTTTTTGTTGTTCCCAGATCGCAGAGAAAAACTGTTGGGCACCAACCGTGAAAACCGATACGTGAGTCGGGCGATACCCCTGGTGATCAAGGTCAGCGACTGCTTGTTGATATGCAGCAGGAGAAATCCCGTGCCTAGCCTGCCATTTATTCCCACCCCTCCTGTACCAAATTCCGGCAAATCGGGCCTGATTATTCTCGGAGTAACCCGACACCTTGACCAGCCGATAATCTTGCGATACTAAAAGATCAAAATGTTGCTGGAAGTCCGAAGCCGAAAGTCCATGCCGTGCTTGCCATTCCGTGACGATCATCGTTGTCCTCCTGAATAAATGAAGTAATCCAACCTGAACAGGTGAAGCAGATCAACCAGATTGGAAGCAGATCAACCAGATTGGTGCGCTCAGCCTGCATCTCCCCATCGCTTCCAGCTGATCTTCTCATGTATGTCCCCATATGGAATTTGTAATGATTTGGCAATTGAGGATGTTTCAAGCCTCTTCCCTAAAAACGATGCCTGAGAATCCTCTTATATAGCCCAAACCTCTGAAAAGATCTTCTCTGTTGATATTTCCTCAAACCTGGGTGCTTACCTTACGTTGTTGCCATGGTTAAAATGTCCAATGGCATTAGCACATAAACCGATAGTGCCATTTGCTTTTTCTACTCTCATTTGCTATCCTCTCACTTGACATCAAATGTGTTGCTCTGGCAGTCTGCTACTCCCGAAACTGTATGTCAATATATGGCACATTTTATAAATGTAGTTCTAATATAAATTTGCTGGAGAAACCATATTTAGAAATTTAATTCTATCATACATTAGGAATAATTTATTCCAACAAGCAATTCTCTAACTGCTATTTTTCATCTAACTATTTGAAATTAAGTCTAATCTTGGGGTTTATGTACGTTCCAATTCGGTTCATAAGTGAGAGTACATTCTTGTCGGGATAGTGATTTTTTGGAGACGGTTTTTGGCTGCGGGCTTTCAGTCTGGGGTAGCCGAGTGGGAAACATATTTTTTGGGGGTGGGTTTTGAGTTGATTTTTGAACAGGTCGGGTACCGGTTCGTTTTACAGGATTTTCTGAACTCAGGGCCGGTTTGAGTTTCGATTCTTCTTAAAAGTGGGGTACTATATGCCTGGGGAGTCCATAGAGCGAATAGAGAAAAAAAATCGTTCAAGAGATTTAATTGTTGAACAACGCTTATCCTATAGAATCTGTTTTTGGTTTCGATCTTAACAACTCAGTCTCAAACGTCAAATCCGTATCCTAAGACGACGAACTGATGTTCACCAGTGTCGCAAGCATCACTATCCGCATCCCGGCAAAAGACATCTCCATCCAGGGCAAAAACACCTAGAGAATACAGATAACGAACATCAAGCCCGGAGACAAAGTCACAGGGATGGCCGGGATCAAAGCCGAAACAAAAGCCAAAAAGCAGCTGAAACGGACTGTCCTCATAGCCAGAAAAGCCGAAGGAGCAGAAGAGGAAATAGAGGAAGAAGTCGAGGAAATCGAAGAGCTTAAAGAGTTTGAAGAACTTGAAGACGTAGAAGAAACAAAGGAAGTTGAAGAAGACGAGATTGAAGAAGACGAAGAAGACGAAGAAAACTGAAAATGAAATCTGGATGAAGGAAAATAATCCTTCACTCAAATTTCCTGCCGGAATAAAGCCATTGGGGAGGAATATCCGGCGTCTCGACCCCAATCTTGAAGGAATGCGGAACATAGGTTTGTTTTTAGTTACCTTTTGTGGTAGTTGTGGGTTATTGATAAAATCCTGCAAGAAGAGAACTTCTGCCGTTGCTTATGGCTTTCAATTCCGCTCCAAGGATCTGTTTTTCCTGTTTGGATATTACTCATTTTCATTTTGAGAAAATCTGTGTCCGGATCTCAAAAGTCAATGAGTATGATAATATCATTACTCCCAATCATATAAGCCCTCTAGAATATATCATCCGTAACACTAATCTGTTGATACAATTTTTCTATTACCTTTACTACATAAAATAGTTCTTTTTTATCAGGAATTATTTACGATTACTATGGGCTATATCAAGTGGAAGTGTATTTGGAAGCCACCTTCGGCTTCTTATTTTCAGTACCTAATCTTCTAAACCCGCTTTTTTGAATTTATATATGCTTTCGTTGACATTTTACTATTTTTTATAAATATATATGAAATATCAATGTAATGTTTAAAAATGAAATATTATTTTTGACCGCACGTTAATTTTTGCAGAGTTTTCATAATTGAAGGCTGGTTTGAGTTTCGATGTTTCTTAAAAACGAGGTGTCATACGACTGAGGAGCAGGCGGAAAGTTGTGAAAACAACAAAAACAAGAGGTTCCAAAACTAAAAATTCAGATAGATTAATTAATCAACTTCTGTCACTGGAAAGTTTATCCCAAAATTCTTAGGCACCTGGCTCAAAAAAGATTACTATATGGAATAACTCGAATACGTACATCACCCAAAATAATTCTCCCCCAATTTCTCTTCCTCTCCTTCCTCCTGCATTCTTGCATACGCCACATACTCTCTCTCCGTATCAAAAACGAACCTGTAAACCGTTTTGAAATAAGCCCAGTATTTGACGTAGGAATCTCTCGCATCGCTCAGCAGGACAGTTACCGAACCGTTTTCTTCCGAGACACTGTAGACAGGGTAATCGATTTCCTGAGGGACGGCTGTACTGTAGAGTTTTCCGGCTCTTTTGGCGTAGGCGGCGGCATCGGGGGCGTTTCCGGTTACGTTTATTTTTTCGATATAATCGCTTTTTTCGACCCCTGACCAGTAGCTGACTTCCAGAATCTTGTAGTGGGTGGCGTTATAGGAATATGCGGTAAGGAACTTTCCGGGAGAGGAGGGATAGGTGTTCTGGTAGCTGATTTTTGCCCCCTCGGTGTCGGAAATATTTTTCACGAGAAATATTTTTGCGACCGGCAGGACTGTAATCCAGACAAGGAGCACGACCAGAAGGGTTGTGTAGAATTTGCTCCGGTTCTCGGTGACAAAGTTACAGAAGTTGTTGAACTTTCCGTTCCATCTTCCCTTTCTTTTCATATATCCGACAAGTACGATTAAGACGGGCACCAGAGGAAGAAGGTTTGCCAGGGGATCAAAAAAGTAGACGGTTCCCATGATGGATGTTTCGGTGCTGAAAGGGTAGAGGGGGCGCATTTTCCAGCTGGTGGCATAATCAAGGTAGCTGTGAAGAAAAATAGCTGCAAACCCGGCGGCTGTAAACCTGCGGTCTTTTGTTATAAGCCAGATGAAAAGCGTTACAAGCAGGATGAAAAGGATGGAGTGCATGAACTCCCTGTGGCCCAGCAGGTAAAAGAGCTGGTTTCTGGTCTCATGGCTTACGCTGTCGCTGACAAGGGCAAAGAGGATGTATGGGATGAAGTCCAGGTCCGGCAGGATTGCCAGAAATGCCAGGATTTCTCGTTTTCTTCCTTTATATCCGAGTGCGAGTGCGATCAGAAGGCCTATTCCCAGGTGGGAGAGTGTGTTTACCATTTTTTTTATCCCTTTATTATGGGAGAGAACTTTGAAAATATATATCTTTAATTGAAGAGAAGTAATTCGGGCGAATAAGGTTGTATGGATCAGATGATCCGTAATTTAGTCCTTTTTTCAGGTCCTGCCGAGAAGTTTGCATGCCTGGCAGATGTCTTCGGTACAGGTATCCCCGCAGATCCTGCACTTTTCGATTTTTGCAGGGGGCAGTTCCTTAGCAAGGGCTCCCACGAGCTTGTCAAAGCCACGGAGAAGGGAATACTTGGTTCCCGGGTGTTTTGTCTCAAAGTTGTTTAGCAGTTCCCGAATTTCTCCTCGGAGGGCTTCTCCTGCATACGGGCATTCGCTGAAGTCCACAGGCAGGGAGTTTATCAGGGCATAGAGTGCCACTTCCTTTTCAGGGATATTCCGCAGGGGCTTTGCCCTCAATACGAGCCCTTCTACGGCTGCGGGAGGCGCAAGCCTGACCATACGTTCCATATCTCCCCTGAAATGGTTGAGGAGAATGGTCTGGGCTTCATCGTCCAGGTTGTGCCCTGTTACAAGTTTCGTTGCCCCTATTTCAAGCGCTACCCTGTTAAGGATGCTTTTTCTGAGAACTCCGCAGTAGCTGCATGTGCCTTTTTCCCGGTCCATTGCAGCCAGCTCGTCCATTGTAACCCCGTGTTCGTCTTTGAATGACTTTATTATATGCCGGACCCCAAGGGCTTCCGTAAGCTTTTTTGCAAGTTCCAGGGAGTGGGGACGGTATCCATGGATCCCCTCGTCAATTGAAACAGCCACTATCTGAATATCGGGCCTGTTCCCCAGGATCTTATGCATCACATAGAGAGCAACCGAGCTGTCCTTTCCCCCACTCAGAGCAACGGCTATTACATCATTTTTCTTGATGCTGTAGTCTTTCCGGACTGTCAGCTTAATTTTCCTTTCAACGTCTTCTATAAAATGCCTTTTGCAGAGGTGCATTCCGGAGTATTTTTGAAAAATGATAGCTTCATGGTTGCATTTTTTACACTTAATTGTCATTTGAAATCCTTTTAAAGTCCTTTTTTCTACTTGCACGAATTATCTGGAAAATGCAGAAAATGTGATTTATGAGTGTTTGAAATAATTTTACTTTGATCTAATTTTACTTTGATTTAATTTTCCTTCAATCTAATTTTACTTTGATCTGATTTTCTTCGATCTGAAGAATTTTAATTATGAAGGTCGTTTTAGGAAAGGGATACCTCGTATATATGGTTTTTTACGTGCCTTCCGGAGAAGTCGGTGCATTTTTTTATCTGCCACAAAGGGCTCCCTCAACTTTACTCTGAAACTCTGTTTCCAAAAGTATATCCTTCCAAGCAATCAAACCTTAGGTATTATTCAGGTATTCGAAGAATTACAGGGGAAATAAGAAGGTAAGGGGAAATAGGGAAGGAGGCTTCTTTATAATGAAAATCATTCCGGCAGAAGCCAGGCATCTTGAAAATGCCGAGTGGCTGAAGAGTTACATGCTCTTTTCTTTTTCAAATTATTATGATCCGGATAATTTCCTTTTCGGAAACCTGCGCGTTTTTAACGATGACACTGTCCAGGCGGGAAGAGGTTTTTTAACTCACCCGCATTCCGAGACGGAAATTGTCTCGATTGTGCTTGAAGGAGAGATGACGCATAAAGACGATATGGGGAACTAGGGAACTCTCGGAAAAGGAGAGGTACAGTGCGTTACTGCAGGAACCGGAATACGGCATTCTGAGTTGAACACCGGAAAGGAACCTCTGCATTTTTACCAGGTCTGGATTTTACCCTCCAGAAGCCACCTTGAACCTGCGTACTCGCAGAAAAAATTCGAAGAATCGGACTGGGAGAACCGATTACTTCCCCTTGCTTCTGGTCAGGGGTTTGAGGATGCCCTGAAGATAAACGTCGATGCAACAATTTACCGGGCCGATCTTGACAGGGGGCATGTTATCCGCTTTACTTCGCAGGAGAACCGATGTATCTTCATTTGTATTTCTGCCGGGGAACTCTCTGTCAATGGCCAGAGGATCGGAAAAGGGGATCAGGCTCGCATAGACCTGGAATCAGCTATCCATATGGAAGCGGTCTCTTCCGACATACCTGCAGAGTTCGTCCTGATTGACGTCTCTGGAAAGTTGATAGAAACGCAGGAAAAAATATGAACCAAATTAAAAAAGGTTGAAACAAATCATGGGAAGAAGCAAACAGACCGATAAGAGGAGATGAGAAGAGGCACAATCAACCGGGAAGGGGAAGTGACAGGAAAAAGATACTTCCTGGAAGAGGAAGTGATCTGAAAGGGGATCAGCCAGGAAGAGGGGAATCAGAAGAGGCAGAAGTAATCAGAGAGGGAGTAAAAAGAAGGCAGAAAGAGGACTGACATAAAGAATGGGCTATACTGGAATGGAGAGAAAGTTGACTTTAAGGCGGATCGATCGTACGGAATGAATTCTAAAATAGAGTCGATGGTTTGGCGAATGGAGTCGTCAGGTAGTTCGTAGAATTAAATCGGACGGTTTGTAGAACTGAGTCAGGTAGTTCGTAGAATTAAATCGGATAGTTCAGGGACCAGAGTGGAAGTGAGAGGTAAAAATAGTATTAGAGAGGGATTTGCCTCTCACTTCTCCGTTGGTTCTGATATCTGCCGGAGCCGGTTGAGGAATGGCGAACCTCATTTTCAGCTTCCGTTTACGAAACCTCTCTCGGAGTCAGGGACCGAGGAATGGCAAAAAACCTCGATAGTCGCCTCATCCGGGCGGGGTTCCGGTCGCACAGGGCAGGACTGAGGAATGGCGAACCTCGTTTGCCCCAGGCTGTTGTTTTTTGCTAAATGCTCTCATGAACCCCATTCAATATTAGCATTTAGGACTACACGCTATAGTATAACTGTTATATATAAAACATAAGTGGAAATTATTTTTCTATTTCTTTGATGTAATAAATCGCCTTCAAAATTTTCAAGCGGCTTATCGCATCGATGGGCTGAAATTGCTCGCACTAACAAATGCTACTATTTATACCTTCCTATGAAATGCCTCCTTCCCGGTAAAAAGACATAATTTCAAAAGGAAATTTATTTATAATATTGAGAGCAAAACTATTGGTCTTTATTTGAAATTCCCGAATTAAGGTACTGCATCCGAGTTTCACTGTAAGTGCAATAGTCCGCTTTCTTGTTCCTTTCCTTTTTCTTTCCTTTTTCTTTCCTTTTTCTTTCCTTTTTTTCCTTTTTTCTTTCCTTTTTCTTTCTTTTTTTCTTTCCTTTTTTGTTCCTCTCTTTTGGCGAACCACCAGAAAGCTGGTAGAGGTTTCCTGTAAACTGTAGACAAAAATAAAATTTCCTGGGTCGAAAGACGTTTAAAACCTTACTGAAGGACCGGCTTTAGCTCCGAGATTCGCAGGGAAAAATGTTCTGAAGTATCAATTGAATATTCGGAGGTGGCATCAACCGTTAATAAATGATCGCAAACGGTTTTGATTTCAGGTATTTGAGATCGGAAACAGATTCTGTCGTAATAGCATTAATTATTAATAGCAATACTATAAGATATTTATTGAAGTTGGACGAAATAGAATTTTGAAACCTAATTTTATATTTGGGAGGTGTCGGTTGAGTGGAAGGGGTTTCTTTATTGTTGATCCTTTTTTCTGTGCTTGCAGGCTACCTGCTTGGCATACTTTCAGGGCTTTTGCCTGGCATACATACAAACAACTTTGCGCTTGCACTTGTAGCACTTGCCCCTTTTCTGACTGAGAGGGGAGTTGCCCCTTTCTACATTGCCCTCATAATCCTCTCAAATGCGGTCTCACACACTTTCCATGACATTATCCCGTCTGTGTTTTTAGGGGCACCTGACGGAGACACGGCACTTGCAGTCCTTCCGGGGCACAGGCTTTTGCTTGAAGGGGCAGGGGCGGAAGCGGTCCGGCTCTCTGCCCTCGGCAGTGCGGGTTCTGTGGTTGCATCGATGCTTTTTGTGCTACCGTTTTCTTTTTTCTTCGGGGCTGTTTACCCTTATCTGCAGGAGTATATGGCATGGATCCTTCTCATGATTGTGTTTATTATGCTTGCGAGTGAGAAAGGTGAGGAGGTAAAGGGTCAGGGCTCGCTTGCAAAATACAGGTACAAAGCTTATGCCCTCCTGCTGTTTTTGGTCACGGGAGTTCTGGGGCTCTTTGCGTTTTCAAGAGAAAGTCTTCTTATTCCGGTTATAAGCCTCGGGCAGGCTTCCGTACTTCTGCCTCTCCTCAGCGGACTTTTCGGGGCTTCCCAGCTCATTATAAGCCTCCTCACAAGCTCGGAGATCCCTCCCGAATCCGTTTCGAAATTTGAACTTTCCCGAAAAAGGATCCTGAGAGGAGTCTTTACCGGCAGTACCGCAGGTTCCCTTGTAGCCTGGCTGCCAGGAGTTTCTTCTGCCATTGCCGCCCTTCTGGCAGGGCTTTTTGTAAGATCCGATTTTGACCGAAGGTCCGTAAAAAAAGAAAGTTCTGAACCTGAGCCCGGAGGACAAAAATCCTTTCTTTTTTCCGACCCCGATGAAGACCGCCAGACTCTTGAGAGCTCAAAGGAATTTATTGTCTCGGTTTCCGGGGTAAACACTTCAAATGCCATTTTCGGGCTGGTAGCCCTTCTGGTGATAGGAAAGACAAGGAGCGGAGCGATGGCTGCCGTGAATGAAATCCTGGGTATAGGGTCACCTGGTTTTCAGGTAATCCTGCTTTTTTTTGCCGCAATTCTACTGACCGCCCTGTTTTCGTACTTTTCCACCGTCTGGATAGGGAATAATGCCCACCAAATGCTCCGAAAACTTGACTACGCGAAACTCTGCATCGGAGTTCTTGCAGGGCTTACAGTAACGGTCTTTCTTTTTACAGGGTTTTTCGGGCTTTTCATCTTTTTAATTTCTATCCCAATAGGCATGCTCCCGTCTTTTATGAAAGTCAGGAAATCTCATGCTATGGGCGTTATCCTGTTGCCTGTTATCCTTTACTTTTTTTGATCCGTGACTTTTTGTAGTTATTTACTTCCTGCAATCCCTTATTTCCGTAATCCTTTACTTCTTCAATCCTAAACTTTCTGTAAAAGTATGCTCTTCTCTCCCTATTTATCAATGCGCAGGAGCTTTTCCGACAATCGCCCTCAGCCCTTCTACCAGATTCTTCAGCATTTTTGCGGGAATGCCGACCGTCAGTTCTGACTCCTGAATATCCGTATAGGCCCTGCTGCCCGTGCAGCCGACAGTTATTCCCATTTTGCCTGACAGGTAGGGCTCTGCGACGGCATCGGAACAGAGGCTCTGCTTGCCTGCAAATTCGGCTTCAATTCTCCCGCCTTCATTGTAGAGGGCTGCCTGGGTCAGAAGCATTAACTGTTTGGGAGAGCCGATTATCACTACAACATCGGGCATGAAACTTGCACTTTCGAGAGGGGCATAAAGGGCTGCTATTGTGGATTCTGCCTCAACCATGGGGACTCTTGCAAGAGTCTTTTTCGAAGCTTCCAGAGTCTTAAAATGCTTCAGTTTGTCGTAATAGAATTCCCCGCTCGCCAGTTTGGGTGGCATGTGCCCGAGCCCCATTGCTGCTGCTCCTCCTTTGCAGGTCTGGTCTTCAAGAACGGCATAAAACTCCTCTTTTGTTCTGCGCACTCGGTCCATCATCTGGCAGTGCTTCATTCCCTCTTTGACCCGCTGGATCCCTTCAGGAATTTCAGCACCTTTAGGAACCAGGGCTACTGCCACCGGTGAGGTTTCCAGCTTAAGCAGTTCGATTATTTCCTTCCCGTATTCATTTATTTCCTTAATTTGATTGGGACTTGCTTTTTCCATTACGCTCACTCCTTATTATTCTCTACCCACTTTTTATCAGTCCTTACTTTATAGGTTTATATATCCGCGGTTTGAAGATAGTGTAAAGCTGAAAGCTTAAATAGAAATCAGAAGCAATTATTCTTTCCAGCTTCTTTTCTGCAAATTGTTCTGAATCTGTGTCTTATCACATATATCTATTATATTCTTCACATGAAATTATACATTCTTCCATGAAATCAGATTCCTCTCATGAAATCCTTTACTGAGGAGCAAAAATATAAAACTTAAAATGTATTGGATCGAAATTGTAGATGGAATAAAATAGAAGGGTTGAATAAAAAGTAAAACTGATTTCTTTAGATGAAGCTGGATCGAAAGGAAACCGGAGTGAAGGTCAAAGCCTGATTTCGGCTTCACCGGAAGCAATGAATCGAGAAGAGGGGTTTACAGGTCTATGAAAGCACAACTTGAACAGCGTTTGGTAGAACTCAGGGCTGAGTACGAATCAGGCCAGAAAATTCTCAAAGACATTGAGACAAAGCTTGTAGAACTTGATAACAGGAAGAAGAACCTGAATGAAACGCTCCTGAGGATCAGCGGAGCAATCGAGCTTCTGGAAGAGGTCCTGGAAGAAGAGAGTAAAAGCAGCACTCCGGAAGTACTCGATACGGAAGTACCGGAGGTTGAGCCTGAGAAAAAAGAACTTGAAGTGCCCTTTGTTATAAGATTACCTCTGGAGCAGGCTGTTAAAAAGCTGGAAGAAGCAGGACTTAGTGTCGGTAATATCGGAGAAAAGAATGTTTTTGTAGGAGGCGTCCGTTTCGGAGACGTTGTCCAGCAGGAACCAAAGGGTGGAGTGCGCGTGGATAAAGGGTCAACCGTAGACCTGGTCGTAGCAAAAAAGGGTAAATTTAAACCTGATCTGAGCCAGAACTCACTTTTAAGTTCCTATTCAAACCATTGAGGTCAGCCACCGTTTTCAGGCAGACCTCTTAGTAGCTTCTGCAGTCCTGAGTGATGTCTGTAATAGATAGTCTTGGATTTTTATGAAAAGAAGGAAAGGGTACTAACGAGAGGCATGGTACTGATGAGAGAATTTGATTCTGGATCTGGTATACTTCTTTCGGAACTCTGGAAACATTGTAATGGTGCTCTCAGGAGTTTCAATAGTTTAAATAGTTCAGGGAACGGGAATCCGTATGTCCCTCTAAAAGAGTTTTTCGCTGCATGCAGTCAGATTTCATTCATTCTCTGGAGTAAGAATGACAAAAAACACCGAAAGCATCTCAGGTCCGTCTTTTCTATAGCCAACAATTCCCCTTTTTCCCCCGGACTTTTAGCCGGACTGGGGAAAGTGTTTGGAAGTAAAGAACTAATAAAGAATATACAGGGAGAGGATCCCAATCTTTCTATAGCCAACAATTCCCCTTTTTCCCCCGGACTTTTAGCCGGACTGGGGAAAGTGTTTGGAAGTAAAGAACTAATAAAGAATATACAGGGAGAGGATCCCAATCAACAGAAGCCTGCAGCTTTTTCATATGATCCTGCTGCAAAAGTCCTGACCGCCGATGGCAAAAAATATGAAATCCTGCCCCTTTTTCTGGCTGTCAGGGACCTTTATGCTTCCCTCCCTTTCTTCGACGAACTTCAGGCCTGTACCGAGATGCTTGAAAAGAACCCTCAGGATGCTACTGCCCTCTTTCAGAAAGCTGTCCTTCTTTATAAGGCGAGAAGGTTTGAAGCCGCCCTGCAGCTTATAGAGCAGGTGCTTGAAATAGTTCCTGATGACTTCAGGGTCTGGTACAACAGAGGCGTGATACTCTCGGAAATGGGCAGGCTTGAAGAAGCATTAGCTGCCTATGACAGGGTAATTGAGCTTGAACCGGCTTTCGAAATCGCATGGGACAATAAAGGAGTCGTCCTTGCACGGCTTGGCAGGCTTGAAGAAGCCCTTAAAACATACGAAAAAGTGCTCAGGAAAAACCCGAAATACACTGAGGCCTGGGCAGGAAAAGGTTCGGTCCTTTCCGCACTTGACCGGAAAGAAGAAGCTCTCGAAGCATACCTTTCAGCCCTCAAAATCAGGCATGATTACCTGGAAGCCCTGAAATCTGTCGGCAGCCTGTCTTCCAGGCTGGGCAGATATGAGGAAGCTCTGGCCGCGTACGATACAGCTCTTCAAGTTGCTCCGGAAGCTCCCGAGCTCTGGGCAGGTAGGGGACTGGTTCTTTCGGAACTGGGTAGACAGGAGGAAGCCCTGCAAAGCTGCAGCAGAGCTCTCAAATTGAAACCGGGCTTTGTTCCTGCGCTTGAAATCAAGGTCGAAATCCTTTCGAGAGTCAGCCGACAAAAAGCCCCAGATTCTCAATAACTTTTTTCTGTACTAACTCCTCCGTATCCGGCAAAATTCGAATCAGAAAAGGTATATCTCATTGAAAACTAAAATGCTGAATACCAGTTTGACCCTGATTCCAGGCTTAAGCTGGAAAAATCAGGGTGGGAAATGATTCCGCAAGGGGTCCTAATACATTTTTATCTGGAAACGGAGGATTCCGAAATGGCAGAGGAAAATAATACCACAGAAAGCACCAAGGAAAAGCAAAAGAAACCGGAAGCGGCAGAAAATACCGGAGAAAGCGAGGACCCCGGGCAGCTCCTCATAACAGCACGTGAAGCTGATAATTATGAAGAGAAACTCCGGCTCTATGATAAGGCCTTAAATCTGGACCCTCTTTATTTTGATGCTTGGCTCCAGAAGGGTTTTGTCCTGGACAGGATCGGGAGGTCCGAGGAAGCTCTTGCCTGTTACGATAGGGCTCTTGAACTCGATCCCGAGCACCTTGGAATAATGTGTCTCAAAGGTTTTGCTTATAATAACTTACAGGATTTTGAAAAAGCCATAGAGTGTTATGACGAAGTCCTCAAGGTCAACTCCGAGGATGTTTTCTCCTGGTACCAGAAAGGTTCGGTTCTGGAAAACCTTGGCAGGTACGGAGAGGCTATGGAGGCATACGACCGGGCTCTGGAAATAGACCCTACTGATGCCCTTATCAGGGAGAAAAGGCTGAGGCTCCTAGGGCTTATTTATAAAAAGGGAACCCTGGTAGATTCCCCGGACAGCGGCTTTAACTGAGCATGGAATACAACGGTATCTCCACGAATAGGGGAAGCAGGTCGATGACCTAGCTTGAACAGGGGAGTTTTCTAGCCAGAGAGATATTGTTTCTGTCGCGCTTACCGAGTTTTTTGTTCGCGAGGAACAACGAGAGAAAGAAAAAAAGATGGCTGAACTTTACTCCTACCTGATCCAGCGCAAAGAAGGCGGGGAACTCCTGGATGAAGTTCCGAGAACCCCCAGAGAAAGAGCTGAAGCACTTACAAAGGCAGGTATAGCCCTCGTTGAAGTCGGGAAATACGAGGAAGGAAAAGAGTGTTTTGCAGAGGCAAAAGAATTAGAAGACTCTAACCCTGACCCCAAGAATTCAAAATCAGAGAAAAAAGTACCTTTTGAGGAAGATTATCCACATGAGTATATATTGGAATAAAGTGTTGAGCTGAGGAGTCTTATTGGTTATAGCCAAAATGTATTTACAAGTACGAAAACAATTACGATACTAGCGATCATTTCAGATTTTGTCATTAAAAGTATAGCTATAATTTTTATTTGATCACTTCTTATTTTTATCACTTCTTATTTTTATTTGTCAGGATGCTAGTCTCCTGTGGTTAACATTTGTACTGCCGTAGAGCTTTGGTGAGCTTGATTCTACAACAGAATTGGAATCGTATTGTCTCGTACCGAATTCGAATCTCAACTCAACATTACAGATAATATACTATATAAAAACTTTCTTAAGTGGCTTAAAGCAGATCCGAAAAATATTTTAACTTGCTGTGGATGTTATAATCGGTAATATAATAAATGCAGCCGATACCCGATATTATAACATGTTCGGATGGGCTCTAAATGAAGAAGATGAAGACCCTGAAAAAGCCCAGATGCGTAACTTTTGAGTGGATTGAAAGTTTAAAAAATATTATTTAACATTACGTCTAACTATTTTTACTTTATTTCCTTTCATAAAACGACTTGACTATTATTTTCAAAACCGTATTTTTATTCTCGTTGTCTCGAATATGTATTCAAATATACGAAGTTATTTATAGCGTTGTTCACAAAAAATAACTGTCTCTTTCTAGGGGATTGCTACGTTAACTTACTCTATAGCATAATAAGCCTTAATTTTAAGGCAGGAAATTAAAATGTTGGGTAAACATAAAAAAATAATTTTTACTTTGTTGGTGGTAATGTTATTTATTCCAACATCGTTTGCGAGTGAAGGCAATGATACAAATAGGAAATACACCGAGGAAGAAATAAGGTATATGGTTATGGTACTAAACCAAACAGTGGTTACATCTGGAGACTGTTTTGCTAATTTTTCCACAATAGATTATTTTGCGGATGAATCGACTGAAAATGAGAATTATACTATGTCAGAAATCTATGACACAAATCATACTTTCTCATATGATGATCTCAGAGACCAAAATTTATTCAATGAGTCCAACAATAAGAGTAAATGTTTTCAAGGCGAGATATTCAATGAATCAGTTGTTGAATTTTCGACTATCTTTTCTTCACCGGATTGTTTCAAAAACACCGAGCTTTCGAATGGAAAAAATATTCTTTTAAATAAAAATATCTATTTGACTGAGAGCGAACCTTTTGATTGGGTAATTTCAAATAAAAAAATCAAAATGAATATCAAAGGGATTGAAATCCAAAATGTTTCAGAAAAATCTATAGCTGCAACTGCGACTGAATCTATAACTGCAACTGAAGATACTGTTCCCGCAGTAATAGTTACAGGTGCAACTTGTGACTGGCACTGGATACAAAATAAAACTGCAACAAACAGTATAACTATCCGAAATTATGGTAGTACTTCTGCAAGTGGATATGTCACGATTGGTTCAATTGAAGACGATAGTGGGTGGGGTTCAACATTCACGAACTTGGCTCCGGGAGCTGAAATAACAAAGACAATTCCTTTTTATGTTGATTCGACTAAATTTCCATCAGTTGGTGCAAAAGAGGTCAGAGTAGTAGTATTAGTTCAGTCTGGTTCCTATTATGTACCTACTCACGCTCCAAAACTACCAGCAATTTTTGTTGAATCATACAACAATGATCCTGGATATTTGGAAGATCCCGAAAATGGAATTTATCTTGATACAAGTGATTTACACCATCAGAATGAATATTCTATAGCAACTAAAGCAGCAATTGCAGGGGACAACACTACATCTCCCGTGGAGACTGCCATAAAAATACATAACTCAGTACATGCGACTATGCATTACAATGTGTCTGCTTTGAATCCAGATTATACAGGTTCAGATCAATGGATTATCAATAATAATTATAATGGGATATGTGATGAATACGCTGTACTTTCTGTTTCATATTACAGATCACTTGGAATACCTTCTAGGCAACTACTTATGAGTTTTTACCCTCCAGGTAGTACTACTCTTTCTGCTCATTCATTTACAGAAATTTGGGATGGAACTCGTTGGATTCATTCTGATACTAAAATTAGTAGTACCAATGGTTTTGATAATCCTAGATACTATGTTAATGAAGGATTTGATGTAACATTAGTTGCTGCAGTAACAGGTGCAGACGATTCAATTTCTAACACAGATGGGGCTGATGATGATGGCATACTCTCACATGGAGACTATGCTTGTATATACTCTCAAGACCTCATAACTAAATATGCATAACGGTAAGCATAATGGTAATATAGTAATTTACTCAGTAGCCTTGTAAAGGCTACACAATTTTTCCTTATTTTGTCCAAAATAAATCTTGAATCACATCTTATCCCAAATTTTCTTGATACCGTTTTACATTTTTACTATAAAATTTACAATTTCTCCCAATACCGTTTTACCATTTTACCTGTAAAATTTACATTTTTGCATTTTACAGTAAAACCATACACATTTTTACTTTTGACCTAAACCAATACTTCCCACTTATTCGCTCTTTCCAGTACGTGACTGTTCAGAGTAAACAGCTTATCTGATTTTGTATTCTGCTTGTCGGCTTTAATTTCGGCGAGGTGGAAAAATGTTTCGCAAAAAGCCAAAGAACTTGAAAGCAGCTAATCCTTTTGAATTCCCTAAACAAAACTCTAGGCGGATAACCTATGACCACCAGCAAGAAAAAAAGATCGCCTCCGAGAGCTTTGAATCCCAGAGAATTAACGCTGAAGAGGCCAGGAAAGCAGCTGAAGCACACGAGTATTACAAGACTCTTTTAGGCGAAGAAGAGGAAGAAGATACAGTCGTAGAATAACTCCGAAAAGATAAAATCCCCAAGACAAATCATTTTATTGTTGAATAATTTTTATGGTCAACCGCTCTTAGTATATGATATCAAAGCTGCGCCTAAAAATGCAATAACTATACCCATAATTATATATAACCGATCATATACGATTCCGAAGCTAATATAAAGCGCTCCTCCGAGTAGTAAAATATATCCTAAAAAAATACCCGGTTCGTTTGGTAAATTCAAAAAGGTATTTGATAAATCCCAACAAACCACTACCTTTATTTCTATTTTATGTTTTCTGTGATCGATTTACTCTTCAGTTTCAATCACTATTATTTATATCAAAATATGTACATAAATATACCTCTCATATTTTTCATATGCATATGTACTTACTATATATTTTCCAAAAATTTTCTGTATCAGTGCTCCCTCTGGGTCTTCTCGGAATAAAAAATATCTATTTTTCAGGCTCAGAGGGTTTGTTTAAAATAAGTTATAGGAAGGGTTAGATTGAGAGGAAAGGGGTTTTCCTCTCTATTTTTTTGTGTGGTGGCATGGTATGGGGTTGAATCTAACCTGCTCTTACATTCATTCCGTTTTTTGAGCTATGAAAATTTATTATATAATATTATAATCTCAAAATATATATAATTTGTTAGGGAGTGGTATACTACTCCTAAAACTTAGTGGTGTATGAATGTACACTTGGAATAGGTCTAAAACTGTTACAATATATAGTACAAATAAAGGTATTTTCGAAAACTCGATTTTTTTTAGAAATATTTTTCGATGTAAAAAAGTATAAGTACATGAAAAAACAACGTTATACTTAGAGAGAACTGGAAATGTAACTGGAATTCCAAATCTTCGTTTCTCCTGTTTGAAGCTGTAAACCATCCCGAATCCAGTTCTCTGCCTACTTCCTAATGTTGAATAAATAATTACAAAAGTAATTTCCATTTCTTCCGAAAAGTTTTTAATATACACGCTATTCTATTATGTGGACCAGTTTCAAAACTAAATACCCTCTGCCTTCGATAAATTCTCCCTCCTTTTATACTGAAACTGGTCTTTTACTGGATATTTCTCGCTTACTTTCAGAGAGCTTGGTTGCTTCTTATATATTTAAGATGTGTTTAATCTTCAAGAAACGGATATTAGAAATATATTTAAAGAGTGCGCGACATTAAATAATTGCCAGCTTCAAGACTAGATACTTTCCAAAATTCCATATGAACGATGCCTTCATTTTTTCCCGGAAGCTGGCTCTGTTTTTGCTATTCACTGATTACTTTCACCGATCTTGAATATTTTTTATATATTTATGAACGTTTCTATCTTTTCCAATATAAGGGAGGGTTAAAATGTATGTCAAATCGAAATGCCCTATTTGCGGTAGTTCTAATTTCCACAATGTTAGGGTAAGAATTGAAGAAACACGCAGGAATCTATCAATCAAAGATATTGAGGTCACAGATACTGTGACTGATGAAGAGCTTGCCCGTGAGGTACTTCACGGATTGAAAACGTATGTATATGGTGGAGTAGATATCCGGGAACTTTGCAGAGTTCTAAAAAAGTATTATAATGTTGCAGCTGCTTACTGCTGTGATCTGGTGGCCAGGTTGAAAATTGAGATGGGAATGTATTGCCCGGATCGCAGGCATCTGTACTATGTCTATCCTTCCCCTCCGCAGTGAGGAGGGGGTAAAAAATAGAACTGGGACGTGTACTGTCCAGATGGAAAGCATCTGTGCTTCGTGGGGCAGATGCCAGACAAGTAAAGAAAAAAACGTTTAAGTAATTTGACTTTTTTAATCAAATATGTGTGAGCTTTTAACTCACAGTTAACTGCTGTGTTTCAGCCTTTACTCTTTACTTGCCTCGTCTTCCTTCCTGATTTCCTCAACGGTTTCCATGAGTTTTTCTTTGATTTTCACTATGGCTTCAACAGCTTCGCCGCCGATTTCAATCGGAGCCCTTTTTTCCAGGTCAGCCTGCATTAACTGCTGGTCAAAGGGAATTTCCCCAAGCACCGGGATGCCCAGTTCTTCAAGCCTGGCGTTGACTTTTCCGGCGCCTCCTTTGTTAATTACGGCAGCGATATGTTTTACCCCGATTTCGGATGAGAGTTTTTTGATTCTTTCGGCGGTTTCAAGGGACCTGGCTCCGGGTTCCACCACCACAATCATAATGTCCATCCCGCGCGTGGTGCCTCTTCCCAGATGTTCGATTCCGGCTTCCATGTCCAGGATAACTGCACTCTTTTCCCTTAGCATCAGGTGCCTGAGAAGAGCCCTCAGGAAAGCTGAAGCCGGGCACATGCATCCGCTTCCACCCTTGTCAACGGTACCCATGACAAGCATCCTGACTCCATCAGGTCCTATTACCCCGTATTTGCCTGCGATATCGTCCACTTTCGGGTTATAGATAAAAGCTCCGCCTTCGGCGCCTGCCCTTTCCTGAATAAGGTCTTTGAAATCCGTGAGGGGCTTTGGGGGATTTTCTATTCCCAGAGAAGATGCCAGGTTCATATCCGGGTCCGCATCGATTGCCAGTACCTCGTATCCGTCTCTTGCAAGCAGTCTTGCCAGAGTGCCTGAGAGAGTAGTTTTTCCAACGCCGCCTTTTCCGGTAATTGCTATTTTTATTTGAATTCCCCCTGAAATTCTGGTTATAATCATATGTAATAATTTTTTACTCGGATATAACCATCAAACTGTTTATACTTACTCATTTGTGCCGGCTTTTTTTGAAACCTCCGGAGCACAGAAAATCATAGTTTCTTATTTTTTTATACTGCGTCCGGAATTTATCCTGAATGTGAGCTATGCAACTTGGAGATGGACTTTAGATATACATAAGCTTTAACCGTATGCCGGCTTTAGCCGTACACCAGCTTTAACCCTATACCGGCTTTATGGTACACAAGCTTTAGTCGTACATTATATCCTGCTTCGGCTCCACTTCCCCGCCACGTTCGAGACTGTGGAAGGCCACATAGTCAGGGCTTTCATAGCGCATTTTTGATAAGGAAACCCGGGTTTTCGCACTCTCAGCTGACATACTCTTTCACGAGGTCTGTTATGCCCAGTCCATAATACCTGTTGTCCGGAAGGGTACTGCCTTTATGGGTAAATGCAGTATACAGCGTGCTGCCCCGGAAAACATCTTCAGGCGAGATTTCACGCAGCCGGTTATTGTACATTTCAGTGATCCGGAGGTCGCCGGCTGCAGAAATTCCGGAGTCGGTTACAGGGGCGATTCCTTAAAGGGATGCATAAGTGGTGTTTCCGTACCTTCCTATATTTATCCGGTCTCCGTTATCTTCCGGCTCACCTGAATAGTCCGAGGCGGAGTAGCCTGCATTAATGCACGGAGAGTCAATGCTGTCCTTTACCCATTTACTCCCGTCCCAGCGGCCGGCTGTTGACCTTAGGTGATAATCATGATTTTCCAGGTCTGCAAAGAGAGGGTTCAGGTAGATATCCGATGTCGATTCTGCGTTTTTATAGTTTCCGGCTGTGTTGTTATAGAAACAGTTGTTTTCCAGCACAAGGGTGTGGGTTCCGGGGAGGTAGTTAATTACCCCGTACCCTGTCCCGGCTGGATCTTTTGCTCGCGGCAGGGTATTTGCAATGATGTTATTGCGGGCAATAGTCGTGTATCCCGTACCCTTCGGGGAAAAGTCTGCAGAAGTATCCGTGGGGTACATGATAGCAATGGCAGTATGGTATACGCAATCAAACACATTGTTTTCAATGAGCGTATCGTAAAATCCGCTTGTTACGATACCTCCGACCCAGTCGATGCTGGGGTTCGTGCCTGTACTGTAGAGAGTATTATGGTATATGTGGACATTTCTTGCTTCGTCTCTGGTAGAAGAAGAATCGTAATTAAACAGCCAGATCCCCGGTCCAAAGGTATTGTTGATCGTGTTGTCATGGATCTCGATATCATCCATGATTCCTGCGCTCTTTTCGACCTGAATCCCGGAAGAACCTGCACTCCAGTGATAGAAAGAATCGATTGTGTTATTATAAAGGTTCACTTTGTTTGAGTTCCAAACCCTGAGTCCGCTATTGGTCCTGCAGGTTATCGTATTGTTCCAGGCTTCCACATTAGTGCACTCGATTGCAAACAGGCCGTCATGCCCGAGCTTATATACCGTGTTATTGTAAAACTGGACATTCTCTCCGCCTTTTATCCTCAGCCCGTCTCCATGCCCGTCGTGCATATACATATCATACACTTTCACATCGTCGCAGTCAGTAAAGTAAATCACGTTATAGTAGTTTCTACCTCTGGCGACTTCGGTGTTTTTATCATGGTTTCCATCAACTTCGAAACCTCTGATGACAATATTGGTGTTTCCCGGACTGCTCATCTGCCGGATCAGGGGTTTTGCGGCAGCCCAGCCCGCTTGATCAACAAGCCTTACCACGGCATCAGAGTCCCCTTCAAGGGTCGTATTGCTGCCGATCAGAAGGCTATCGTCTATAACATAGGTAAACGGCCCTTTGAGATGGACAGTCGTATATTCGGGGTTTTCTGCCACAAATTTAAGGGCCTGGTTAATCTGTATATGGTCGTCTTTTCCATCGCAGTTGAAGTTCCCACTACCGTCTCCTGCGACGTAAACAACTGGCGCCGAAGTAATGCATAAAACAATTGGAGCATTTGCAAGGATAATAAGGCAGCCTGCCAAAAAAAGAATTACCGATCTTCCTCTTAACATCTCTTCCACCTGGATCAATCTAGTACAATTTTTGTTTTTGTTCAATGAGCAAAAATTTATGTTGTAATGTGTCAATTTTTTTCCAGAAAATCTCTGTCTTTAATGCTTTATACTATTGATATTTTCCTTGACTGTTTGCGACACAAGCAACAAAGCTCCGCTGACAGTATCAACTCTCCTGACATTCACGATCATAGAATAAGCCCTGGGGGATTTTCCCTGCAAGAAACCACTAAATCTGATTATATAAGAGTAGGGTTCAGACTCGATTCTTTCGTGTATAGCTATATAAATCCGTTTACCGAATTTTTTTCTCTTACGAAGGTTTTTTCAAATATACTTTTAATTATTAAATATGTTTTATAGTTAACACTGTATGTATGGCAACCATTGTATAAAAAAGGTTTTCAATTTAACTCTTAAAACTTTCAATTTTAATTTAAATTCATTTCCCTATTGCTTCAAGAATTTTTATCGGATGGAGTGATTTAGTGATTTTTGGTTGATTTAGCGATTAACTTAGTGATTTTTGGTTGATTCAGTGATTGATTTAGCGATTACTTATAACGTCCTCTGTCCTGTTTCTCATTCATTCATAAACTCGAAGTTCTTTTCCGAAGCAATTTGTATGAAGTATTTTTCTATATGGCTTCCTTGCTTTTTGGAAAAGCCCGAATCTCTGGCAAGCCGGTCGAGTACTTTCTGTACTCCGGTCCCGTACTGCATTGCTTTTTTCTCTTTCCAGAGAATTTCCGGAGGAATCAGTCCTTCTGCCACCTTCCTGAGAATATATTTTCGTGTATAGTAGCCGTTTTTTTTCAGGACCTTCAGCTCCGGACTTATTGCAAGCCCGGTCTTTATTACTTCTTTATCCAGGAAGGGGACCCTGAGTTCCACAGAACTGGCCATTGTAACCATATCGTCCCTTTCAAGGTTAATTTTTGAGATCTTTTCAAGGTCCGAGTAAATCTCCCTGTCGAGTACCTCAGGCCCCTTTTCGAAAAACTCCTCATGCCTCCTGTACCCACCAAAGAGTTCATCCGCCCCCTGCCCGGTCAGAAGGACTCTTTTTCCGTCTTCTCTTGCGGTTTTTGCAACGATGTAAAGGGGAATTCCTATTGCAACCGTCATCGGGTCCGTAGATTCGGTTGCATAGATTACCTCAGGGACTACAGCTTCTATTTCTTCGGGCGAAAGAAAATGGACTTTCAGGTTTTCCTTCATGCCGATAGCCTCAGCCGCACTCTCGGCTTGGGCGATGTCATGGGAATCCGGAAGCCCAACCGCGTAAAGAGAAATCTCAGGATCGATGCGCTTTGCAAGGGCTGCTAAAAAGGTACTGTCAATACCACCTGAAAATGCAATTCCTGCGGTCGGGGTAAGCCTGAGTTCCAAAGCTTTTTCAAGGGCTAACCTCAGGTGAGATAAAGCCTCTTTTTCTGCGTAAAGCCTCTTTTCAGGTGATTTTATCTTCAGATATCCTTCCGGGATTTTTTCTGTGATTTCTCCGCTTTCGGTATTGAAACCCAGAATCCCTCCCTGCGGGAAGGGTTTTGCTTTTCTGCCTATAAAAGCGAGAGCTTTTTTTTCGGAGGCAAAGGCTATTTCCGGCTTTTCGTCTCCTTTTCCTGAGCAGTAAAAGAGAGGCTTTATTCCTGAAGGGTCCCTGGCGAGTACAAGTTCTCTGTCGCAGGCATATGCAAGAGCATAGTCCCCGTTTACTTTAGAAAGTACAGAGCAGACAGCGTCTATTGGCGTACTTCCTTCCTTTACCCTGTTTTCTATAAGTGAAAAAAGCAATTCTGTATCGGAATCGGTTTTCATTCCTATCTCAGCTGCAAGCTCGAGAAAATTAAAGATCTCCCCATTAAGTACGAGAGCCCCTTTTCCTGTAAGTGGCTGGGGCATATCTCCTGTTATTTTCAGCAGGGTATTTCCTATGCTCAGGTCTCCTGCCGTATAGATCCCGCAGGCATCAGGCCCCCTGTGTCCCAGGGCTGCAAGCATTTTCTTTACTTCCATATTACTTTCAGGGGTTCCGAAAACTCCTGCAATTCCGCACATGATTACACCTTTTCTCCTGTCCTTTCTGTCCGGTATACACGAGCGTCACCCTGTATTTATTATTTTGCAATCTTCCGACAGGGAATCTCCAAACTTTCTCTCCTGCGCCGCGCTGGGACGTGTCGGGTGGCCGGTCAGGTCAGAAAAAAATAGGTTTCAAGCCAGTGCCGCAATTTAGAGGAACAATATGATAAATGTCCCCTGAGTTTAGAGGATACTTTTTCTTAAATCCGGGAACCGTTTTTCAATTTACGGATAAATACCAGCGCCTCCGCCAGCTTGTCCGGCGGCCCTCACCATAAAGAAGAAAAAACAGATTTGAAAGAGAAATAAAGATCGAAGTTTCATCCCCTTTTGCCTTTTTGGTTATCGTTTTACTCACCAGTGTCTACGGCAGCTGTTACTTTCTAGCTTTTATTTTCTTTCTTCTTCTTTGTCTTTTTGGGACAGACCGCTCTCCTTCGTCGAGCGGGACAAAAAGGGTTTAGTATAGCGAATAAGGTTGTTTGGGTGACATTTTAAATTTAGTCCGTTTAACAAAATGACTCCAGAAACATTTAACCCAGGCAAATGGGTTTCATATGTACGGTATTAAAACAGTAGGCTCAAAAAGAAAGGTCCGTTTTTTGCCCTTATTCTGGCATTGGATCAGAACATTTTCTCTCATTTATCCTTGCCTTTTTCTTGCCTTTCTCTTTCTTCTTTTTTCGTAACTATTCTCTTTTCGATTCCTTTCTCTTTTTTATATTCCCGTCATCCGGTTTTTATCCGGGTGATTCTTCCCGAAGCACTTCTGCAGCGAACATGGGGTCTCCCTGCAGGGCAGCGAAGGGGTTCCTTGCGCTTTTTTCGTCCCCTATCCAGATGGAATGTGCACAGTAAAGGCAGCAGCAGCGGGTGGCGTACAGGTTATTTCTCGGCATGTAGGCTCTGCAGCAATTGCTGCCTCTAAGGACTCCGTATTTGCAGAGGACAAGCTGTCTGGTCAGGTGCATTTCCTATTCCAGACTACCCTGTTTACAATCCCGGCTATCCGGTTCATTGAAGTTCAGTATTTCACCCAATATATAATTGGGTTTTATATACATTTAAAACTTTCCTATTCTGTTCCTTTCTTTTATATTTGGAAATTTTATAAATAAGGTGAAGCTGTAGAAAGGAAAAGAAAGCTCTGGTTTTGAAGGACTTTGCCTGCTATGAAGGAAGTTTTTTATCTGTGTCCTCAAATATACGCAACGTTTTCTACAAGAACTGAAACGATTGGTGGACATAGATTTCTGGAAAAAGAGGGATATCGGGCGGATTGGAAAAACTAAGTGAGTTCATTAAAACATCGCTCATTCCATGAGTACCCTCATCTAAATAAGGGAGAGCCCGATAAACTTGGAGCAAAATAATTAGGATAATATCTTTAACTTTTTCCTAGTTTGAAGCCAAAAAAACGAACATAAGCCAAAAAAACGAACATGAAACTCTTCGAATTGCAGGCACAAAAATATGAAAGTCCTTTCAAGTACTTTCATGCTAAAAAAAGGAGATATAAAAGGCAAAAAAAGTTGCCTTAAAAAGATTATTTTCAGGCAATTGCCCTCAACTTTTCTAACCCTTCATCAATCTTAACCTGAGCTTCTTCAATGATCTTTATAAGCTCTGCTGGCTTTGGAATTTCCTTCTCTTCGATACTCGGTTTTACCGCTTGTATGGTGGGGCTAATTCCAGATGTGCCCACCTGGAATGTTACGATCTGGCCGGGTGCTGAGATGTTGGAGATGATCAGGCCGGACTCCGAGCCGTCCCACAAGTTGGAGGAGGGCAGAGTGTTATGGCTTATGGCAGTAGACGCTTTCTCTTTGAAGAGATCCATCTCGTCTCCCCTATTCCGGTTGGTTTCAAGGTCCAGATGTCCGTCGGCCTGAAGCAACCCGCACTGATAATGTTTGGTGGAAGTCCCCCCCTGCCACTCATTGGAACCCAGCGTATCACAATGATATACGGCAAGGCCGCTGGAAGGTGCATATTTATCAAGGCCCAACTGAGACCGGTTCTCAATCAAGAAGAATTCATTGCAGAATTCTTCATCATGGCATTTCCTGCTTTTAAAGATATGGACCGTGTTGTAATCTCCATGCACTGCCTGGTACTCGTCAGGTTTGTCCAGGAACACCACGTTGTCGCACCAGTCCACAAGATAGCGAAAATAAGCACATACCGGGGACGGCGTCCTTCCATTATCATTATGGTTGCCCGCGCTCATGAGGCAGTAATAGCCGAGACCTGCGCTCTTTTCAAAATCACCATCTCTAACGCCGTAGTCATAGAGGTCTGGCCAGCGGCAGAGCATATGGCCGTTCTCATGGCAGAGTGTGCCTATGCTCATGTCTTCTTTGCTTCGGCCAAGGCTGGAAAGCATATAGAAATGGGTCTCCATGTTGCCGCGCTTGAGCTTCAGGAAGTAATTATGGGGCCATAGCTCTCCTATGTACTGTGTCTGGCCTGCATAGAGGAAGTTGATAGCATCCACTATTCCCTCGTCCTGCGAGTCGAACATATTGAGATCCACACCGCTGGCTATTGCCAGATCCAGAGCCTCCTCAACCAGGAGATGTTGGGTATAATATTGCCGGTTCTTGCTCAAGGTTACCGGCCCGACTACTACATTGGTGTAATTCAGCTTTCCTCCGGACATGAGCTGGAAGTACTCTCGGACGGAGCAGAAGTTGCCGTTTTCGGTGTAGTTTTCCCCGTTGAGCATATTATCCACGTCTTCCCGTGTGACAGTGCTTTTCACATCTTTGAACTGGACCAGAATGGTTAATCCTTTAATGTCTCCCTTGGATAATCTGCGACCTTCAAGAAGGCCCTTATTGGGTCCGAATGTCTTGAGGGTGGCAATGGGCTGATACGGCTCTGCCGGAGGCTTCATCCTGGCATATCTGGTCTCGAACTTGGAATTTCTTACCTGTTCGGATTCCTTGAGATGCCGCCAAATCTTCTCGGGTGGAGCACGGCTTAAGTCCACTCCGCTGGAGACGAATTCGCCTTTGATCAGATGTGCGTAGCAGAATCGCCCTAAATCAATATCATAGACCACGGTATACCCGTCAAGGTTCTCATAACGGGAATAGAATTCATCACCAAATACTCTAAGCTTTACATCAGGTCCCTTCTCCTGAGAGAAGGTAAGTATCTCCCCATTTATTGCACTCATCTTCAACCATCCACTTGGCATTGGCTTTAAGGTCTTTTGAAAATACCCTATAAGCTGTTTTTATTCCATTGGTTAATATAAATCCAATATTGTCTCCTCGCTGGTTCGAATAGGTAACTTCCATTCATCTCCTGAATGTTAAAGTAGCATATAAAAAATTTAGAACCATTTGTTGTTAAAAATCACATTCAGGCTGGATGTTTCTCTTTTTGGTCTAGCTACTTTCTAATAAGAAATTTTTTCAACTCATAAATATATCTAAGAAACCACACGTTTTTATAAATATAATCTTATAAAATAACCTAAGAAATTATACTTAGAATCTATTATTTGTATCAAGAATTCCTTCTTCTCTGTTTAACCTCATTTTGTCAATGATTCTAAAGACTTTTCACTTGCTTGAAGAAAATATCTCTACTACGGCGATTGACACAACAGGTTTTACAAATTATTACGCAAGTTATTATTCCCGCAGAAAAGGGAAGCTTCGAAAAAGCTTTCTGAAAACTTCAATATTAGTAGACACGAAAAGGAAGGTATATTAGGATGGAAAATTAGTCAGAAAACAGATCATGAAATCAAACATGCAACTGTTCTCATAAGACAATCAAATAGAACAAGAAAATCACAATGTTATGTGACGGATAAAAGGTATGGTTCCGAAAAAAATTCATGCTCTAATTAGAGAAGAAATCAAAGCAGACTTAATTATACCTTTAAGGCAAAGAAAAAGGAAGAAAGTCGGAAGGAATCTAGAAAACAATTGCATTTGATCTTTGACAAAATTAAATACAATCAAAGGGTATCAGCGACAACATTCTCGGTAGTGAAAAGAAAGTTTGAGAAAACGATTAAGGCAAGGAAGTTCTGTAATCAAGGAAAGGAAATTAAATTTAAACTGATAGTGTACAACATAAACAAACAAATTGTAGAAATAATTTGCATCAAATTAAGCATTTCTGCAGAGCAGATAATTTAATATTAATTAAATAGGTTTGATGGAAATGACTGGTGCTAATTGATTTCTATATGGAAGCTAATATCGGGAGAATCTTTTTTCGGCCTTTTGCATGCGCACCTCGTCTGATTCTTCTAGATGCTTTTCAAGTCCGAGTGGTGGATTAAGGCTTAAATCAACTCCGCTGGAGACGAAGCGGCCATCTTTTAGTCGGGCATATGTGAATTTTCCTAACATTTCATCGTAGATCGCGGTATATCCTTCTTCCGTTTCGTAGCGAGCGTAGAACTCATCTCCAAAGACTCTCAGTCTTACCTCAGGACCGTTTTCTTGACCAAAGCTCAGTAATTCTCCAAATATAGCGGTCATCTCTTATCCGTCCATGACATCCCACAAAGTATAATTATATTAATTAAAAGTTTTCGCAAATAAACCTTTTCCGTCCCTGCTAATGGATGTGTCATCCCCGAATCGTTTCCCATCTTTTTTGAATAAAATCATAAAAATATAAAACCATTTTTGATTTTATATTACTTTAAAAATTAATTTTTGACTTAAATCTTTTTAAAAACCTGTACTGTTGATATTTTGCACTGGCGAATTAAAAATCGAGTTCCCCGTATCCCCTAACCTTTGGTCGAGGGATTAAATTCAAACCTTGTATCCTTCGATCAAGTTGTACAGGTAAGACCGCTCTTACAGTTCTTCCAATAATGCAGTGCCTCTACAATGGATTGAAAGCAGCTTCTAATGGATTGAAAGTAGCTTCCTTACTATTTTATGCCCAAGGCAGGCAGATATTCTCAAGCGACCTCTTACCCTGCATTTACCTTAGATTTTAATTTTTTATTTTTAGCATAGAGTCAACTGGTATCTAAAACAAACTAAGACCCATAAGATTAAATAGGTTTTATCCTTATTTCCCTTGAAATCGGTGCTGGTAAGGCAAGTTAAAAACCAGCCAACATCCTAAAATAAATAAGAAACATAGGTTAGAATAATCAAATACCTTATATTTATTATGGTGCAGACCGGAAATTATTACCTTAAAGTTCATACCTTAAAATTCACCTTCTCTTTCACCTGATGCCGCATCCAGGCTCTCGAAAAGCAGGTGAAATTCCGATTAATTTAAAAATTCAAAATTGAGGCTTACAAAGATGCAGTACCAGGCAACAGTGACTATTGAACAGAAAGCAGGCATGCTTGACCCTGAAGGCACCACAGCTAAAAGGGCTCTCGGGCACCTTGGATACGCAGTTGAAAGCGTAAAGACCGCAAAACTGTATGAAATCGTGCTCGAAGCCGAATCTGCAGAAGTTGCGGAGCAGAAGGTTGATGAGATGTGCCAGAAGCTTATCGCAAACCCAATCATCCACAACTACACTATAAAGCTCAAGGAACTTAACTGAGGGCTTCCCGGAAAGAAAAGGGATTGAAAATTAAGCAAATCCGGAAAGCTAAATGTTTTGAAAATACTGAAGGAAGATTGAGGGAAAAAGATGAAGATTGCCATTATTCAGTTCGGAGGCACAAACTGCGACCTGGACGTCCAACATGTCCTTAAAGACGTGGTTGGTGTGGATGCCGAGACTGTCTGGTACAAAGAAGAAAACCTGGAAGGCTTTGACGGAGTTGTTGTTCCGGGCGGCTTTTCCTACGGAGACTACCTCAGGGCAGGGGCGATTGCAGCCCGAACTCCGATTATGGATTCCGTAAAAAAAATCGCAGCCGAAGGAAAGCCTGTGCTCGGGATCTGCAATGGTTTCCAGGTGCTGACCGAAGCCCGGCTTCTTGAAGGGGCTCTTACCACAAACGAATATCCTAAATTCAGGTGCCACTGGACCAATCTCAGGGTCGAGACAGTTGATACTCCTTTTACCTCGAAGTTCAGGAAAGGCGAGGTTATAAGGATGCCCATAGCTCATATGGAAGGCAAGTTCTACGCTGAAGAACCGACCCTTGCAGAGCTTGATGAAAACGAACAGGTTGTTTTCCGTTACGTAGACGAAAAAGGAAGAGTAACGGACGAAGCCAACCCCAACGGCTCTCTTGAAAACATCGCAGGAATAGTAAACGCATCAAGAAACATTCTCGGCCTCATGCCCCATCCGGAAAGAGCCTCCGAATCGATCCTTGGCTCTGATGACGGAAGAAAGGTTTTCGAGTCCATGGCGGATTATATTACTGAAAACTTCTAATCCGCTTTTTATTTATTTGAATTGGGTTCATTTTTCTGCTTACACAAACTGCTTTTGCCAGGTTTCCTACTTTTTACTGGTTTTATTAATCCTCTTCACCGATTTTATTTAATCCTCTTCTGACTTCTTATCGAACCGATTTTCCGGCTGCGGGGGGATATATGTATAGAGAGATGTAAACAAAAGTTCAGATTTATTCTTCAGAACACATATTTCAAAATCTTTTTATTACCTTAGATTATATTCCTATGAGTTGTTATAAAACACTATTTATTTTTCTAGGTGTATAATTATACCAACTAAAGGGAGTGCTGGTTCATGAAAGGAAAAGTAATTCTAAATGCTTTCTTAATTTTTCTTTTAATACTCGGATTAGTATCAATTCAGGCAACGGCTGCAGTTATTTCTGTAGATTCGAACGGAGAAGGAAACTACAACTCTATCCAGGAAGCTGTTGATAATGCACAGGAAGGAGACATAATTCTTGTAAACCCCGGGGTATATAAGGAAAATGTAAAGGTAGAAAAGAAAGTTTCGATTCTTGCAAACTCCTCATCAGAGACTCCGGGAGAACTCGCTTATGTACTGGGTGCGGTTTCGGATGAGAACGTCTTTTACGTTAACTCAGATAACGTCACGATAGACGGCTTTTTTATCTCCGGCTTGTCTTCCGGAGGGGAAACACTTGAGGTCGGAATTGCCCTTGAAGGAGCTGAAAACTGCTCGTTAAGCAACAATGCCCTGATACTGAATGATGTAGGGATTGCCCTCGCAGGGTCCAGGGGAAACTACCTGAGTAGCAACCTTGTAAGCCTGGGATATCAGGGGATCGCCCTTGAGAATTCTGAAGAAAACATACTGGCAAACAACATGGTACTAACAAATAACATGGGAATCCTGCTGAACAATTCTGCTGATAACATCCTTATGAACAACACAGCAGGTTCAAATACAAAAGGAGTTTCTCTTGAAATGTCTGATATGAATACTTTGATGTCCAACAAGATTTCCAAGAATGACTATGGGATCTTTACCCGGATGTCTGAGTCCAATGTCCTGTTTAATAATTCCTTTTCCCTGAACGGTGTAGGAGTATACTTTAATGAGTCTTCTGATAACACAGTCTACATGAATGAATTCTTCAATTACATCAATGCGATGGATGAAGGGAATAACTTCTGGAACAGCAGTTCAACAGGCAACTACTGGGACAAATATGCAGGAGAAGATGCAAACGGAGACCGTATAGGTGACATTCCATACGTTATCAATGAAACAACCGGGAGTAAAGATTACATGCCTCTGATGAATGAAACTTCTTCGTACGAGGTTTCCGAAAACGAAAGTGAAAATGACGGTAACGAGACCTTTGTGACGAATTAATAAAAAAGGTTTTTTTCAGACATAAAAGAAGAGAAATAATGAAATTTAAAAAATAGGGAAGAAGTCAGGAATTTCATATTCTCTTTCTCTCTTCTTTTTTTGCAGGGGCGGCAAGACAGGCTGGCGGGGCTACTTCGCAAGTCTGAACTTTACTTTTTCCTTGATTTTACTTTTTTCCGGCTTTTTCCAGTTCTTCTCTTATGTTTTCCACGGTCTGCCAGGACTGCCTGACAATCTCGGGGAATTTTCCGCCGTGTTCTTTTCCCCATTTCAACAGGAAACCTTTTGTCTTCGGGTCTGAGGGGTAGCCGCTTCCGAAGTCTACGCCCCATTCTTTTTTGAGCTCTTCGATGAGTTCGTCCCGGCGTACTTTTGCAATGATCGAGGCTGCCGAGACTACAGGATAGATTGCATCTGCCTGGTGCATGGAGATGATCTCTATTTTCTTTGCGTGGGAAGGGCTGGTTTTTGCGTACTGCCTGCGGAGATTTTCGGCAAAGCGTTCGGCTTTTACGTCCGCAGCATCGGCATATACGATATCCGGTTTCAGCTGTTCAAGCACTTTTGCAAAGCAGACAACCATGATCTCATTCATGCTCATTATCTTCCGGAGTTCGTCGATCTGGGTGGGGCTGACCTCAAGGATGAAAAAGCCTTCTGCATGTTTTTTGATCTGGGCTGCAAGTTGTTCCCTTTTTTTCGGCGTCAGTTTCTTGGAATCGGCAACTCCGAGCACCTTGAGGATATGGGCTCTGGACTCCTCGATTTTTACACCTCCTATGCACATGGGCCCGATTACAGGACCTTTTCCGGCTTCATCAATTCCTGCGATTATCATTCTCTGGCTGTCTCCTTATTTGAGAGAAGAGGGATTTTGTAAATTTTACGGATCAGGAAAGGTAATATATAGTGAACGGAAGGGGGTAGAAAAAAGAACCTCTGCAACTGGACATAAGCATAGTAGTATCAAGCCCCGGAGGGAATTCCAATCAGGAAAGGAATCACTTAAATGGCCTTTTTTCTCTGTTTGGTATTGATTTTGGACTCTATGTCGGACCGTCATATTAATCCTTTTCGTATTTATAGGACCCAGCGTCGGTGCTGGTTCACTCATAGGGTATAATAGTTCCCTGGTTGCAAGAATAGGCATCCATTTTAAAAGAACTTTTGGTTCAGGCATGCTGGTTCCTATAATTCCTGTTTATGGAGTTACTGGGACGAGCTTTTTAACCGCATGTCTATTCCGGAAGGAGCTAAAGCTGCAGCGACTATCTCATTCCTGTTAGTGGCAGCGGCTTTTGCATCCGGGGTCTGTTCTGTGACGGAATCATTCAGAGTCTGTTCTGTGACGGAATAAATCAATCCTGAAAACTAAAATCATTATATACAATTATAATTATAATTATGTATGAGTATAAAGGGGAAGGGGAATGAAATGAAAGGCAACAGGAAGAGTCACAGGAATAACCACTACGGAGGCTGCCCGCATTACAGCCGGAAGACACAACGCACCCGATCACATCACGAAGCGGATGACGTGGTTAGTGAGAGCACAGGAGGATGATCGATGGACCCTCACGGATGTCTGCACGAAGCCGTGTCAGCCCACAGGGACACCAGCTCGGCATACAAGAGCCAGGAAGTAAAGGAGAAGATTGTGGCAGAGGACACCACTCTCACTACAGCTCAGCTCATGGTCCGGTGCCTTGAGAATGAGGGTGTCGAGTACATTTTTGGGCTGCCAGGCGAAGAGAACATCAGGTTCGTCGATGCTCTAAGAGATTCAACGATCCGCTTCATTGTGGTGCGCCATGAACAGGGTGCTTCATTTATGGCTGACATCTATGGCCGCGTCACGGGCAAGGCGGGTGTCTGTATATCCACGCTGGGACCGGGTGCCATTAATCTGCTACTGGGAACCGCCGACGCCTTCACCGACAGCACCCCCCTGGTGGCGATCAGCGCCCAGGTCGGCCTCAACCGCATCTACAAGGAGACGCATCAGGTTGTCGATCTGCTGAACATGTTCAAGCCGGTTACAAAATGGGCCGAGATGATTGTCGGCTCCGCTGCCATACCCGAAATGGTGCGGGAAGCGTTTGAGAAAGCCCAAACTTCGAGGCCGGGTGCCGTCTATCTTTGCGTTCCTGAGGACGTAGAGGCGATCCCGGGTCTCACCGGCTTACGCCCGCTTGCCCGGTCCGATGAAGCGGACAGCATGCCAGGATCCGCACAGATTACGCACGCAGCTCAAGTCCTGCAAGCGGCGACAAAACCGATTATCCTCGCAGGCCATGGCGCAGTGAGAGACCACGCCGGGGACGCGCTTGTCCGGTTCTCCGAAAGCCTTCGGATCCCGGTCGCAACCACGTTCATGGGGAAGGGTATCTTCCCTGATGATCATCCCAACTCCCTGGGTACCATGGGGTTCATGCAACACGACTACGTGAACTTCGGCTTCGATGAGGCGGACGTGATCATCTCTGTCGGCTACGACCTCCAGGAGTTCGATCCCGTCCGCATAAACCCCAATGCCGACAAGAAGATTCTGCACCTTCATCGGTACCCGGCTGAAATCGACGCTCACTATCCAGTTACTGTCAGTGTTGAGGGGAACCTCTCGGCTGCGCTTGACGGACTAGCCGCAATAGTAACTCCGAAGGAGGGGTTGGACGCCGCGGACCGAAAAATCCGGAACCTGCTCAGGGAAGAGCTCGAGTATGGAGCACGTGACGATGCATATCCGGTCAAACCGCAGCGGCTGGTATCAGACATCCGTGAGGCGATGGGGGATTCGGATATCGCGCTGGTTGATACCGGTGCCCTGAAAATGTGGATGGCCCGCCTCTACCCGACGTATCAGCCGAACACCTGTGTGACCTCGAACGGCTTATCGACGATGGCGTTTGCCGTGCCCGGGGCAATAGGCGCGAAGCTCGCTTATCCTGACCGAAAGGTACTGGCCGTGACAGGTGATGGCAGCTTCCTGATGAATTCCCAGGAGCTGGAGACTGCGATACGAGAGCGTATCCCGTTCGTTGTGCTTGTCTGGGTCGATAACGCCTACGGTCTGATCAAGTGGAAGATGGACTTGGAACTGGGGCATCACTCCTTTGTCGATTTTGGAAACCCGGACCTGGTTAAGTACGCCGATAGTTTCGGCGCAAGGGGCTACCGCATAGAGGCGGCTGCTGACCTTCTGCCAACTCTCAAGAAGGCACTTGCCGAAGACGTGGTCTCAGTGATCGTCTGTCCGGTCGACTATTCGGAGAATATCAGGCTCACCGATAAGCTGGGTCAGTTGACGCAGCCTATCTGATTTAGATCCCTGCATCGACAAAAAAGTGACTGTTAAGGAATGAGGAAAAAACTCGGCCATTCGTCGAAAGAGGTGCTACTATCCATTCTACACTGTGGGAGCTGCGAGATCAACTCAGGCTCTCAATTTTTATGCCTTCTATGCGTATGGACCCGATCATAGAACCTTTTCCGGCTTCATGGATTCCTGCGATTTTCATTTTCTGGCGGATTCCTTAATTAAAGGAAAAAGCAGATTTTACTTATTTATAGCTGTCTCTTTATCCGGATAGCTAGTTCTATTACATCCTGGATCACACCCTGAATACGTCCGGAAGCCAGAAGAAACTTTTAAGAATTCTTTTTTTTGAGTTAATAAAAATATTTATATAATATATATAAAGAAAAAGGAATCTTTTTTCCGGTACTTTTATAAAATATTATTGAATATCATGAATATTATGTATATGCAGTATGCGTGAACATTTCTCCGGAAAACAGCCGATTGAATCAGTATTTTAAGGTGATCTGCCATGGGCGATACGAGTCTGGAAGTTATAAGTTCCTTAATCCTGCTAATAATCATATTTTATTTATGGAGTATTGGTCGAAAGAGTGCAAATATTTCCAGGAACGGCTGGTCCCTGATAATTGCCGGTTTTTTTCTTTTATTTGCAGGACATATTGTAAATCTGTATGAAGTCTTCCGATTTGTTGAAGAAAACCCTGTGAGCCCTTTGCATGAGATTTTCTTGAAAGACTTTATGGGGAATCTGGTAAGTTACGTGTTGATAGCTGCAGGGCTGATGAAATGGGTCACCACAATGGCAAGTGTTGAAAAATTAAGGGATGAAGTTGAGAAGAGAAAAGAGACACAGGAGAAGCTCAACAAAGAGAGGTCGCTGCTCTCCGGGTTATTGAACTCTATTCCTGATGCCGTATTTTTTAAAGACCCCGAAGGGACTTACCTGGGGTGCAACCCTGCCTTCTGCGAATTCGTAAAAAGGCCGACAGAAGAAGTTGTGGGGAAGAAGAATCCTGATTTTTACTCGAAAGAGGTGGCCGATTTTCTCAGTGCCGAGGATAAGGGGCTATTCGGGACCGGGAAAGCAATTACCCGGGAGAGATGGGCAACTCGCCCTGACGGAAGGAAAGTGCTGCTGCAGACCGTAAAAGCTCCCCTTTATGACGAAACCGGGAATTTTATCGGGCTTGTGGGAGTGAGCCGGGACATCACTGAAAGGCAAAAGGCCGAAGATGCCCTTCTGAAAGCCAGGCTTGCCGAAGACGCCAACCGGGCTAAAAGCGAGTTTATCGCAACCATGAGCCACGAACTGAGGACTCCCCTGAATTCAATTATCGGGTTTTCGGACCTGCTTCTTGAAGGCGCTTCCGGAAAACTTAACGAGCGCCAGGCCAGATACACTCATAATATTTCAAATAGTGGTAAACACCTGCTCCAGCTTATAAATGACATCCTTGACCTTTCAAAAGTCGAAGCCGGAAAGACCGTTCTGGAACCTGAGAATCTTGACCTCTCAAGGATCTTTAAAGATATCGAAAAAGTATTCAGTCCGCTGGCAGCCGGAAAAAGATTGTCCCTTAATTTCGAGGTCGACCCCGGGCTAAGCAGCGTCCGCGCGGACAAAATGAGGTTCAAGCAAATCCTTTACAACCTGATAAGCAATGCTGTAAAGTTTACTCCGGAAGGGGGGACCATAACTGTCTCGGCAATAAAAGCGGGAGATAAGGTGCGGATTTGCGTAAAAGATACCGGAATAGGGATTTCCCGAGAAGACCTGGAATCCCTTTTCCAGCCTTTCAAGCAGCTTGACTCTTTCTTCAAACGCAGGTACGAAGGAACCGGGCTCGGGCTCTTCTTGGTTAAAAGGTTTGCTGAGATGCACGGCGGAAAAATCATGGTGGAGAGCGTGCCCGGGGCAGGTTCTTCTTTTATTTTTGAACTTCCCTTTGAAACCGGTGACGAAGAAAAAAAGAGTATGGAAAGGCTAAATGAAGAAAAATGGGAGCCCATCTCGGCTGTGAGCCCTGAGCTAAGTAAAGCAGAATCTTTTGATGAGGCTTCTATTGTGGCTTCTGATAAGACTTCTATTATACCCTCTGATGAGACTTCCGATGTAGCTTCTGATGAGACTTCTGATAAGACTTCCAATGTAGCTTCTGTCGCAGCTTCTGATATGACTTCTGATGAAACTTTTGTTGAGGCTTTTGGGAAAGGCACCTGAGATAGAACGGATTGAAGTGGCGAAGCAAAAGCTCAGAATTGAAATATTGTTATTTTTATAATGTCCGGAAACAAAAGCATTAAATCTAAAGTTGATTATTTTTGGGGTTAAGTTAGCCAGTAATAGATGAGATGAAATCCCCATGCCAGTAATCACCTTGCATTATGAAGACCTTGAGACACTCACGGGAACAGATAAGGAAACCATCATAAAAAGGGTGCCTATGATCGGTGCCGATATTGAAAGAGTTGAAGATGAATATGTTGATATCGAGTTCTTCCCTGACAGGCCTGACCTGTACAGTGTGGAAGGGGCAGCCAGGGCAATGCGGGGTTTTCTGGACCTTGAGACCGGGCTTCCCGAATATGCGATAAAGCCTTACGAAATATCCATATCTGTGAGTGAGGATATCCTGAAGATCAGGCCCTTCCTCGGGTGTGCGGTTGTGAGGGGAGTAAAGTTTACGTCCTCTTCCATCAAGTCCCTCATGGACCTGCAGGAAGACCTGCACTGGGGTCTCGGGAGAAACAGGAAAAAAGTTTCCATCGGGGTCCACGACCTTAAAAACGTGAAATCGCCCTTCAGGTACATGGCAGTTGACCCCGGCTTTGAGTTCGTGCCCCTTGACTACACCGAAAAGATGAGCATGACGGAAATCCTGGAAAAGCACCCCAAAGGCACAAGGTTTGCCCATCTCGTCAAGGACTTTGAAAAATACCCGATCATTCTGGACGCAAATGACAACGTGCTGTCCTTCCCTCCAATCATCAACGGGACACTTACTACCGTGACCGAAAAAACAACCGACCTCTTTATCGATGTCACCGGCCTCGGGGAAGCCGTGTACACGGCCTTAAACATCGTGGTCACAGCTCTTGCCGAAAGAGGCGGGCAGATCGAGTTTGTAAGAGTAGTCCGTCCGGGGGGTGAAGAACTTGTCCTGCCTGACCTCGAGCCCAGAACCCGGCTGCTTACCACACATGAGGTAGAATCCCTGATAGGCATGGAACTCCCGGTTGAAGAGATCGTGAAACAGCTTGAGCGGATGCGTTTCGGAGCATGCGCCCTTGATAAGGAAACCGTTGAGGTAAGGGTGCCGGCTTACAGGGCAGATATCCTGCACAACTATGACCTTGTAGAGGACATTGCCAAAGGTTACGGCTATGAGAATATCAAGGTAAAGGTCCCTGAGACCTATACCCCTGGCAAGTCCCACCCGATTTCTCTCATGCGGGCTTCGGTAAATGAAATTATGGTCGGGCTAGGCTACTATGAGGTTATGCCTTTCACGCTTACCAGCGAAAAGATCAACTTTGACAACATGTGCAGGCCAAAAACCGAAGATGTTACCTACGTCCTGCACCCGATCAGCGAAGACCAGACAATGCTCAGGACAACCGTGCTCCCTAACCTGCTTGAAATTCTTGCCTTAAACCAGCACAGGGAACTCCCGCAGAAGATCTTCGAGTTCGGAGAAGTCGTAAGCAACGAGACAACCGGTCAGCACGTAGCTGCAGCCTCAATCCACCCGCAGGCAAATTTCACCGAGGTATACGAGGTCGTGGACGCCCTGATGAGGGAGATGATGCTCCCCTATGAGGTAAAAGAGTCCGAAGACCCTGCTTTCCTCGAAGGAAGGCGGGCAGATGTCTATGTTAACGGCAAAAAACTCGGAGTATTCGGAGAATTCCGCCCCGAAGTAATAAACAACTTCGCGCTCGGATATGCCGTTGTAGGTTTTGAGCTTGACTTAAACGACCTTATAGGTAAAAACATTTAATTTAGAAGGTTAATTTTTCCTTTTTTTTCAATTAACCTTTTAAAATTCCTTTTTTGAATTGATTATCCATTGATTTCCCGAGTTTCGCTTCCCGAATTGCGCCTCGGGAGCACGAGATCTGTTTCGGCAGAGTTGCGGCTCTGCAGTACGCTGCCCTTTTCGCTTCGCTCAAGAGGGCAAATTTGGGGATATAGTAATGAGCTGCGCTCAAGCAGACTAATTTGCAGGTTAAAATCGGAAGCTGCGCTCAAGAGGGCCAATTTTGGGTTATGTTAGTTAGCTTCGCTCAAACGTACTATTTGATGGATTTTTGTCCGCTCGATGAAGGAAAGCGGCCATTCCCAGAAAAAGAAATAAAAAATAATAGTCCAAATCTATTTCTATTCCGTTTTATTGCATTTTCCAGCTTTTCCTTTCTTCTTTTTTCTCTTTTTCTCTACTTCTTCCCAGGATGGCACAGGCTCTTTATGAATGTTTGATTGGAATACGTTTTCTGTGAGTAAGGAAAGTATTCTTCTTGCAGGGAAGCTATTTTTCATAGCGCATGCTTTTTCTTAATACCAGCATGTTTACCTGTTATTATTTTTCTTACGTGGCTGGTAAGATGGCTTTATCCCTTGAAAGTCAGAAGAGAAAATCAAAATATTCATCCTTCGGATTTTTTGAATCGTATCAACAAATTGAGCAGGGGCTGCCCATTTTTATAACCTGAAGTTATTATATATCATAAACATTATATGCTTATTGATATGGTATTGCAGGTTATATTCCTGCATTTATAGTAACGGTTTAGCTTTTTGAAAGTAGGTCTATTGTTTTTGATTTTGATGCAACGGACGATTGTAATCGCTAAATACTGAATAAGGAAAGAGAAACACAACTGATAGCAACAATTTAAGAAGATTTATCCGGGAAAAAGGGAGAGCAGAAAATGAAAACTGGAAACAGGCTGTATTCAATAGTTGTAGCTTTATTCCTTTTGCCTTTCATCTGTGCGACAGCGTCCGCAGATACGGCACAGGGTATTGAAACTCAGATCACTACCAATAACTCAAGCCAGAGTTATCCCGATATCTATGGCGAACGGATTGTGTGGCAGGATGACCGCAATGGATATTATGATCCCTATGTTTACGACCCGAACTGGGATATCTACCTGTACGACCTTTCCGGTTCCACTGAAACTCAGATAACCACCAACGAATCGAACCAGAGCAGGCCTGCTATTTACGGGGACAGGATAGTCTGGACGGATGACAGGAATGGTAACTACGATATTTACATGTACAATATCTCCACTTCCACAGAAACTCAGATAACCACCAGCGAATCGAACCAGAGCGAGCCTGCGATCTATGGGGACAGGATTGTCTGGACGGATGACAGGAATGGAAATAAGGATATCTACATGTTTAATATCTCCACTTCCACAGAAACTCAGATAACCACCAACGAATCGAACCAGAGCGGGCCTGCTATTTACGGGAACAGGATAGTCTGGACAGATGAGCGGAATAGAGATGAGGATGCCTACACTCTCGACATCTACATGTATAACCTTTCTACTTCCACGGAAACCCAGATCGCAGGGGATGGAGGTTTTCTTGAATACGGTCCTGCTATCTACGGGGATAGGGTAGTGTATATGAGTGAAGGAGCAGGCGATTTAGTCTGGATGTATAACCTCTCTACTTCAGAACTAACTTTCATTGCTGCCGATGCGTGGGGTCCGGTTACCTACGGAGACAGGATAGTGTTGACGTATGGAATGGTATTCCCGGACATCTACCTGTATGACCTCTCCGGTTCAACAGGAACTCCGATAACCAGCAATGAAGACGTTCATCATTGGGCTCCGGCCATCTACGGGGATAGGATAGTGTGGGAAGATGACCGCAATGAAAACCCGGATATCTATATGTTTACGCTTGCTTCTCCCGAGTTGATGCCTCTTGAGGAAATGAAAAACCTCACAGAGTATGTGGAAGACACCTATAAGTGCCATGTGAAGACAAAAACAGGCCTTGCCACTCTTCTTGAGACCTCAAAATGTTTTTACGAAAAGGATGAGGATGCTAAAGCCATTTCCATGCTTAAGTCTTTCATTCACCTCGCCGAAAAAATGAAGGAGTGCAAGCAGATTTCTGCTGAAGAAGCGGATTACATGGTAAGGGAAGCAAATGGAATTATTGATCAGATAAAAGCCCGACAAGAGTGAGAACTTAAGTTAACATGTGGTGATAATAAGAAAAGCAATGGGATTTTCTATGCAATCACATTGTCTTTCTTATCGGTCTTTTTTCCCTTTCCTCTATTCAATTACTTTTCTTTTCGGTCTTTTTCCCCATTCAATCACTTTCTTTCAGCACCTTTTCCATTTCCGCTGCGATTTTTTTTACTTCCGAAATCTCTTCTGTTTCAGCCAGCCTGTACACAAGTTCGAGCATCCTCTCCTTCATTAAGTCCAGGTCTTCAAGGGCAAAGGAGAGTTCTCTGGCGAGGGTTTCCAGGCTTTTTGTTTCGACAAGGGTCGAAAGCTTTTCAGGGTCGGTATCTATCAGGGAGATAGCTTCGGGGGAGTTCAGGTCAACGTCGTATTCTTCTTCAAAGTCCCCTTTTGGAACGGTTTTGAGCCACCTGACCGACCGGATGTGGCTGATAAAATCGCTGAGCAGCCTGTATTCATAGTTTCCGGTAACCTTTCCGATCAGCACCTCATTTCTGGTCTTGAAAGGGACTGCCACAAGGTCTCCTTTCTTTATTTTTGTGATAAAGGAACAGATCTCCCCTGCCCAGGTCCCGGAAAGCTCTCCCTTCATGCCGGGGTATCTCTCAAGTATGAGCTGCTTTACCTGCTCCTCGCCTTTAATACCGGATAAATCCGGGAACTCAGCCCCTCCTATGGTAATCACGCTGTTCTCAAGGATTATCTCTTCATCTTCCATAGTGCCTGCGGCTTTGAGCAGCCAGAAATTCATAACCTGCCTCCGATTTCATCAGATCTTTTAAGGATTTTTGGTATTTCTACGGATTTGTATCTCATGTCCGTATATCCTGTTGCTTATTAACGGTTTCCCGCAGTTCCTTATCTCCGCAGGAAAAACTCTTTTAAGTTTGCAGCCCCAGGTACAGGTATGGGAAAAAAGGTTTTTGTCGGGGTTGACGGCTGCAGGGCAGGATGGTTTTCAGTGTTCCTTGAAGGAGAAAATGAATCTGACTGCAACTGGAAGGTTGAAATCTTTCCTGAGTTCTCATGCCTTATTGATTTTTTGGATAGCAATTATGGACAGGCAGAACCCCTCATCCTTATAGACATCCCCATAGGCCTGAAAACCGGAGGCAGTGGAGAGCGACTTTCGGACCTCGGAGCCCGAAGTATTCTGAAAGCCCGGAAGTCCAGCATTTTTCCTGTACCCTGCCGAGAAGCGATTTATGCGGAAACCTATAAAAAAGCCTGTGAGGTTAACGAAAGGCTCACGGGAAAACGCATCTCTAAACAGGCCTGGAACATAGTGCCCAAAATACGGGAAGTGGACGGTTTCCTGGCCGAAAACGGAAATTTCAGAGAAAAGGTTCGGGAGGTCGGGCCGGAAATCTGTTTTCAGGCTTTTGCAGGCTTTCCCATGAAATACTCCAAAAAGAAGGATGAAGGTTTTCTTGAAAGAAAGGAAACCCTGGATAAGGTCTGCCCGTTTGCCGATGAACTTCTCGAACATGCCCTTTCAAAGTACAGGCGAAAGGACCTTGCAAAAGACGATATCCTGGATTCCCTTGCAGCTGCACTCACTGCAAAAATGGGGAGCATTTATGGGTTTACGTATGTGCCTTCAAAACCTGAAACTGATGGCAAGAGACTGAAAATCCAGATGGTTTACTGCGAGTGTGAAGGAGTTCGAAGTCATAAAAAAGCAGAGTGAACTTCGAGAAGGTTTGGAGTAAAAAAATTCAAATGTCTGGCTTTTCTTCCGTCGGTTCGGCCACCCGCATGCAGTGCCAGAAAAGCTCTTTTCCCCAGCTTAAAGCTTTTTTCTCGGTGGATATGAGTAGCTGATCCCTCAACTTTCCGTCATTTTCGAAGAGTTTTAGCGCAAGGAATTTGTCAGTTACAACGATTGAGGGAATTGGTGCGGGTTTCTGGCAGACAAATAATTTTGAATTTTTGCTTCTGGAAAGCCTTTCAGCCTCTTCAGGATAACTGGATAATAGACGTTCCATAACATTTTTCGTCATGCAGAGTGTGAGTTCTGTCCCATTTTCCGCAAGGTCTGCGTAGAGGGAAGGAGCTTCCGGATGGAAATAAGAAACAAAGGTAAAGATCTCTTTTGAACTCCGGATATTATCCATGAAAACTTTTGGAGTTTCAAGCATGTGTTCTATGTCAGGCTCAAGCAGTTCGCAGTGCACGAGTTCATCAATTCTTTCCAGAAGGTAGTCCGGAATCGGGGTTAAGTCCCGGTTTTTCCAGTATTCGTCATCGACTTCAAAGACCTCGATCAAATTCAGAAGAGGCTCCATATTTTCAACTATTACTTTTCCGATTTCGGACAACCTGTAGACTTTCTCTTCTTCAATTATCAGGTGAACATCTTTCATTTTTTTAATATGGGGCTGTATCGAGCTGGCGTCTACATTTAGCGACTCCTTGATTGTATCGATATCTCTCGGCTTTTCCTTCAGGAGAAGTAAAAGATCTTTTCTCCTGTCAGAAAAGAGGATGAGATTTACCAGTGACGGTTTCATTTGCCTACCTGTGTTTTATCCGTTATCCCGTATAATTCCTTCAAATTTTTTTTGTTTTTAAGCCCTAAAAAGGTTTTCATTTTTGAGCATAATTACCTTCCTTATATTTTATATTTTTCGAATTTTAGGACTCAAAGGTCAATTATGATCTATCGTAGACATCATTCGAAAAAGTTAAAGTAAAAATATGAAAAGCCTAATCAAAAATATAAAAAATTTAAATAAAATTTGAAATAAAATGAACGAAAATTGAAAATAGACGAAATAAGAAGAATAGAATAAACAAAAATAAAATGTGAATCTAATATCAAACAGGAAGAAATAAAAAACAGGAGAAGGTAACAACGTAAAGAATATTTTATTCTTTCCGGAGCTGTGAGACCACTGGATCCAAATATATACTTTTGTAGAAAATGTACGCACTCAAAAGAATCAGCGTTCACATCTGAGAACTTAGCTGAACCTTTACCTGAAAAATTAAATGAGAACTTAGCTAAGAATTTTGCTGAAGGTTTGACTGATGATTTGACTGAGAATTTTACTAAAAACTCAGCCAGCACCGGAACTAACGGTTCAACTGGAGATTCGGTTGCAGACTTCAGTAGCAATCAAGTCGGGATCGACAACCTGATCCGAAACTCAATTAGAATGGATTTTGTCCTGATCCCTGCGGGAGAATTTGATATGGGTTCTCCCTCCCGTGAGAAGTGCAGAAAGCTCTGGGAAAGTCCTGTGCATAAAGTAACCATTGAAAAACCCTTTTACATGGGCAGGTATCCGGTTACGCAGGAACAGTGTAGTAAAGTTATGGGAAGCAACCCCTCATATTTCAGAGGGGAAAAGCACCCTGTTGAAACTGTTTCCTGGGAAGAGGCGCAGGTATTTATCCGAAAACTTAACATTCTTGAAAATACTGGCGAAAAGGACTCAGTTTATCGTCTCCCCACAGAAGCCGAGTGGGAATATTAATATTCCCTTCATATACCTATAAATGATTGTTCATTCTTTTGAAATAACACCAAAGATTAAAAATAACTATAACTATAACTGCTAATTAGTTAAAATCTATATTAAATCGAACTGTTTATTAGCCTAATCCTTAACATATTGCAGATATTCTCTCTGAGCACAGCCAAGAGTTTCGGCTAAGCAGAGAAATTAATGACGGAAAGATAATAGATGTTTGAACGAACTTTTTCACAATTCTGCGAAGTTCGGTCATTTTTTTCCTTTTCTCGTTATTCCTAATGAATAAAGCGTTCTGTCAAATCAATCGATACCATATCGTTCTGACTTGAATATTTTTTAATGATTTACAGAACATGTACCAACTGACCAAGTGTAGATTTATCTTAACCGAATAATAGTTCACTTGGAATAAAAAATATATAATTTTTTATTATTCAAATGTATTTAAAAAAAAGACGGCTTTATTATAAATAGTAACACGTTTATTGAATAAAGAAAGACTAGATCGGTATATGTAGCTATCTGGATGAGAAATAGATCATTTACATACTTGGCTTTATCTGATCTTATTAAGGAGAGAGTACATGGAAAAGAATTGGTATAAGGAAAATTTTGAGAAAATTGCGGAAAGATTCTTTTTCATAGCCGAGCAAACAGGGCAATTAATTTTTGACGGTGATGTAATGACAGGTAAGATTGAGTGGTCAGGAGCTATTGAAGAGTTTACCGGTTACACCCCCAAGGAATTCAATAAGTATGGTATGAAGGCGTGCAAAGAACTCATACACCCCGAAGAGCGAGAAAGAGTGTGGAGTAAATTGAAACATTCTTTAAAGACTGGGGAAAAGTTCGAGCAAAAATTCAGATTTATGAGAAAAGATGGAAGTTATATTTATGTGGAAGACACCTCGATTTTCCTGAAAGATGAGAACAATCACGTATATAGAGGCATTGGCCTGTTTAAAAACGTCACGGAAAATAAGCAAACTCAAGAAAAACTTGAGATAAGTGAAGAACAACTCAAAATAAATGAAGAAAAAATTATTAAATATTTACAGAATTTTCGCGGAATTGGATTTCAGCTGGATAACAATTTTGATTTGATGTTATTGCATGGAGCCACAGAGGAAATTACAGGCTACAGAAGCGAAGAATTTCTTTCCGGAAAGATCAGGTTGTTTCAGCTGGTGAGGCCTGAAGATAAAAGTCTTTTCCATGAAAATCGAATAAAACTGAAAGCTACGTCTACATCTCTAGTTGAACAGGAATACAGGATACAAAACAGGAATGGGAACATATTTTGGCTTTTTGAATCCATTCAGATCATAAACAATGTGAATCAGGAAAAAAAAATTTATCAGGGCTTCATTCAGGATATTACCGAGAGAAAAATTGCAATGGAGACTATTGAAAGAGCCGAAAAGATCCAAAAAAAGGAGATACACCATAGAATCAAAAATAACCTGCAGATAATTTCGAGCCTTCTGGACTTGGAATGCGATAAATTACTGTCTGATACTCCTGATCATAAAAAAATTGTTGAAGCATTCCAAGAAAGTCGTAATCGAATCATATCGATGTCTATCATCCATGAAGAGTTGTATAACTCCAAGGATGTGGAAACAATTAATTTTACCTCTTATCTTCAGAAATTAACAACTGATCTTTTCAATTCATATAAGGTGGGAAACTCCGATATAAGCTTGCGCCTGGATGCAGGTGATTTCTTTTTTGAAATGGACACTGCCATCCCGTTAGGTATTATCATCAACGAACTTGTTTCTAATTCTTTAAAATATGCATTTCCCGACGGAATGAATGGTGAAATTAGCATAAAAATTCGCCAAGAAGTTAATGAACAAAATAAAGTTTTAATCAGTAAAATTGCTGACAACGATATGCAAAATAACTTCTGCTGCAGGTATTTTTCACTAATTATTGAAGATAACGGAATTGGTTTTCCAGATTCTATTGACTTTAAGAATACTAGTTCATTGGGTTTACAGCTGGTAAATACTCTTGTTGATCAAATTGGAGGTGATATAGCACTTAAAAAAGGATCAGGAACGAAATTTGAGATCCGGTTTATGGGTCTGGATACTAGATGAAAGTGAATCTAGCTGATGTTAATTACGATACTAAGAATCAGATATCAGTCTGAGATTTGGAGACCTGTTGTCTTATTGTACATATGATGATTAGTCTACAATCTGACTATAAAAGTGGGGATAGTTATGAACATATCTGAACATAATACTTTGTGGGAAAACTACTTTTCAAGCTACATAAAGGTTGCAAGTCCTCATAGAAAGCCTAGTCTTTTTAAATGGCTATATGATAGTTACAAACGCCTGTATCTTTCCTGCGTGAGTCCATCTGATATTTACATGCTTGCTGATTTAAAGGCATGTTTAGCTCTGGTAGATACCGCTGTTGATGATACATGTGATAACGCATCTCTAATAGAGGAGAATGGAGGGGATAAATTCAGCTATGAGATGTTGAGCATGCTCTACAATGCGGATAGAGTTGCATCTGGAGATTATATGCCATTACAGCCCGCAGTTGGTAACAATATTTATGCAAAAACAACCCTCGATATTTTTTCAGATTTGCTTGAAACTCATGTAGTATCCCTTCCAAGATACAACGATTTCAGAGGGGAGTTTTTCCTGGCAATGCGTAATGTTGCCGGATCAATGGAGTTTTCATATCTAGTGAACCGGAATAAGATTGCATACCCTTACTACCTTGTTGTCCAGAACAAGGGCCCTTCTACAATGGTTGAAGTTCTTTCCATACTTGATTTGATGGCTTCTGAAAGCTTTGACGCCTCAGAACTTGGAAAAGCGATAGCCCTTTTTAAAATGGCGGACGTTGTGGCAATGCTGAATAATGCAGTAAATACGTGGAAAAAGGAGATAATTGAAAGAGATTACAGCAGTCCGGTAATTTCATTAGCTCTTGAAAGAAAACTTGTCAAATTCAGCGATTTCGAAGAGGTTAACGCAAAAAGTATGGAAGAGAATCTGTCATCTTTACCCGAAATAATAAACGACCAGATAAACAGTACCATATTAGTTATGAAAGAATTCGTAGAGAGTTATGAGATAAAGAGTTTTGATGCCTTGAAATACATCAATAACTATGAGACTTATGCGTTTGATAGTCAAAGAAAAAACAAAGAAGTATGTCAAAGACAGACAGCATAAAGTTGTTCCACGACAGTTCTTCTTCGGGTTCTCTCGTCAGGAATCCTGTTTTTCAATAACTTTTAATAATATTTTTTATTCTTCCTAGTCCCTTTGAATATAAAACTATGATAGTTAGGACTTACGCGGTTGAAGCATTTTTTGTAAATCATATTAAAATACTTCTTTCAATATAATATATGTAATATAATCAAAAAAAAAATCTTTGAGTTGAATGACATAAATCCCCCTAAATGTACTGATCTTGATTACATCAATTTTCTCATCGCTTCTTCTCGAGTCTTTAGCTGTACCGAAGCTTCTAAGTGTAGTTTTATAGACTCGAGTAGTCCAGCTCATGACTCTTTTACTCGTCTTCTTCTAAGACAGCCTCCGGACACGGAGGCTTTATGGGAAGAAGTCAAGGACCTTGTCACTCCAGAAGTTGGTTTTCTTATTATCGATGATACTGTTCTCGATAAACCTTATTCCAAACATATAGAACTTGTCTACAGGCAATGGAGTGGCAAACATCATCAGATCGTAAATGGGATCAACCTTGAAACCGTTGTCTGGACATATAATGATGCTATAATCCCTGTTGACTTTAGAATTTACGATATAGATACCGACGGAAAAACAAAAAATGATCATTTCCTTGATATGTTGAATAAGGCAGAAGAACGCGGTTTTAAACCTGATTTTGTCCTGTTTGATACGTGGTATTCCAGCATAAAGAATCTCAAAGCAATCAGGAAAAAAGGATGGCACTGGTTAACAAGGTTGAAGAAAAACCGGTTAGTTAATCCTGATAAGACTGATAACATTGCAATTGAATTGTTAGCTATTCCACCAGAAGGAATGACGGTTCATCTGAAAGAATATGGCTTTATCAAAGTGTTTCGGATAGTTTCCAAGGACGGAGACACGCAATACTGGGCTACAGATGTACTGGATATGCAGGAAGAAAAAAGAAAAGACCTGGCAAAGAAAGCATGGAAAATTGAAGAGTATCATAGAGGAAAAAAACAGTTTTGTGGAGTAGAACGCTGTCAGGCAAGAAGAAATAGTGTGCAGAGAGCACATATTATGATGGCAATAAGGGCATTTCTCAGATTTGAAATGCAAAGAATAAAAACAGGCATTACTTGGTTTGAAACGAAATGGAATATTACAAGAAATGCTGTTAATCAATTTATAAGAAAGCAAATATATGCCTTAGCCTAAAAATTAAGGAAATTAAAAAAGTTGACTGCAAAGCAGGCAAATGCGTAAGTCCTATATAATAAAGCTCCATTAAATTCATAAAATTTGGAGAAATGTATATTTTTTCTTTAATTTCTACCATAAATGGAAAAATAAGTTGGTTATTCTCACTAAAAACTAGATTGTTGTAAATTTCTTCTGGATTGAAATAATTGAGTTTTTCCTGCTTACGGTCCTCTTCTCAGGAATACTCTTTGCTTTACCTTTTCTGATTCAAGAATTTGGGCCTCGGGTTCGAGCATAAGTCCGGAGAGAAAGTGCATAAATCGATAGACGTCTGAGAAGTTTGTCACAAGGCCAAGCGATACGCGTATGCTTTCCATTTTAGTTTTTACGGTAAGGCAGGCTTCACAGTTTTTGCAATCCGAGCCATAAGGATACCTGCTGGAAGAATCCAGATTCTCAAAGCATTCAGCCATCTCATTTCTGCTAATCTCATGGCTGACCTCCCCGTCTCCAGGATTGCAGAAGCAGCCTGTTCTTAAAGAGATACCTGCCTTATTTGCCGCATCCAGTATCGTATGGCAATCAAAAGCTCTTCCATCCGCATGGTAAAGGTTAAAAGCAATTGTTGCTCCCCGTTTTTCAGGCAAGGATGGGCCGTGAATCTTCACCAGAGCCTGGTTATTGGGATATTTCAGAGCCTGCATCTTATCCAGCAGCCAGCCTGTAAGACACATCACTCTTTTGTGAATGATATCCACACCAATCCCTTCTATGTGATTCAATCCTATTTCCAGGGCAGGTATACTGAGATAATTAATTGTGCCGTCTTCAAAAGCCTCAAAGGCTTCATTTCCCTGATGCAGCCGATACCAATTTTCTTTCCGGACGGAAACCATACTGACGGTACCTCCGGAAAACCAGGGTCTCTTTAGTTTATTCAAAGCAATTTTTCGGGCAAGGAGACAGCCCAGGCCTGTAGGGTAACCAAAAATCTTGTAAAATGAGATTGAGACAAAATCAGGATTCCACTGGCCAAGGTCAAGTCGATTGGTAGGAACGAAGGCAGCAGAGTCCAGCAATACATCCCAGCCTTTTTTTCGGGCTTTTTCTATCCATTCCATGGGATGCTGCACTCCCGAAAAGTTAGATTGGGCAGGATAGGCAAAGAGGTTGTTTCCTCCGGGTATGGCCTGATCAAGATAAATATCGAGCTTTTCTTCATCCACTCTTAGCTCAGAGGGTGATGATGGAATATAGTTTACTAAAGCTCCTTTACTCCCTGCAAAAATCCTGATGCCATTGATCGAGTTATGATTATCCGTGGTCAGCAAAAACTGTCCTCCTCTTTCGAACGGATAGGCTTCTCCTATCAGTCTGAGGGCACCTGTTGCATTGGGCGCAAAGATAACTACATACTCATCAGGAGACGCATTAAAGAAGCTTAATATTTTTTCTCTGGTCTGATCCACAAGCTTTGTCATAGCCATTGATGTTGGATTTTCCGAATGAGGGTTCCCAAAAACATTGTGTTGGAGTAATTCCATATGTTTGAGGAGCTGACTGCTGGCATACAGCCCGCCACCTGTATAATCCAGATAGATTTGATCCTGCCGGTCCAGGCGTGCATACTCGAGCTCCCTCAGTCTATCTAGAATGCGCGTTGTTTCAAATTCCGGATAATTTTGCTTGAATTCCACAAAAGAGTCATTCATGCTTTCCGGATTGAAATCAAAAGTTACTTTTGAATCTTTTTCTTTTGCATGCATACATTTATCCTCCATAGAAAATCATATCATTTCACAGCTTTCGGCCTCCTTCACAGCTTTCATTGCCTGGTCGGAAATTGATTCATTCACGTATTTTTTACTGGCAAATATCAAAGCAGGGAGTTTGTGTGGAATATTGATCATACCTCGCTTCGTCTACTGTTAATCTTTTATTGGTGTGAGGGCCGATTTTTTAAAAACAAGCTGCTTGAAATAACAAGCTGCTTGAAATGCAAATTTTCAGCAAATATGAGCCATGTCCTTTTTTGACGGGCATGTTTTTTCTGTCCCGGATTCAGTTTCATTTTCAAGGAATTGGCAGGCTTTTTCGAGGTCTTCGACTATAATTGCTGCCATGTCCGGAGTGAAGTTTTCTCTTACGACGATGCGCATTATCTCGATATCCGCCGCATTTTCCGGGAGACAGTAGGCGGGAACTATCCAGCCCCTTTCCCTCAATTTGTGCGAGAGCTGCAACAGGGAATAGCCAACCTCTTTTTTTTGCCTGAAAGCAATTATAGGAAGCCTTTTTCCTTTGTTCAACATTTCGAAACGGCCCAGCCTGTCAACTTTTTCGGCGAGATCCTGGGAAACGTCAAGGATTTTTTTCATTATTCCGGTATAGCCAGCTCTTCCGAACCTTAAAATATTATAATATTGGGCCGCAACCATTGCACTTCCCCCTGAAAAGTTCAGGGTATACGAATCTTCCATTTCTCCAAGGTAGTTTACATGAAAAATCAGGTCTTCGGGGAGGTCATTTTTATCACGGAAGATCAGCCAGCCAAGGCCCGGATAAGTCAATCCGTACTTATGCCCTGAAACGTTTACGGATTTTACTCTTTCCAGTCTGAAATCCCACTCAAAATCCGGTTCGGTAAAAGGCAATATGAAGCCACCGCTTGCCCCATCTATGTGGATGGGTATGTCCCAGCCTTTTTCCTTCTTATATTCCACAAGCAAATCGTTAATTTCTTTTATAGGATCTATTTCTCCCGTAAAAGTTGTTCCCAGTACGCAGCCAACACAGATGGTGTTCTCATCAATCTTCTCTGCGACAGCTTCGGCTGTAATTGTACGCTTATCTTTGTCTATGGGAACTTTCCTGGCATCGACATCAAAGTATCTGGCAAACTTATCCCAGCAAACGTGAGCATCGTTTCCGAAAATTATGTTTGGTTTATCCGTACCCCGCCCTGATTTTTTCCAGTTCCATTTATGAGCCAGCAAACCCAGCATTATGGCTTCCGAAGAGCCAGCTGTTGACGTGCCCACGAATTCGGTGTTATGCCCATTAAAAAGGCGCCCAAGCATATTCACAATATTATCGTGAATAACTTTGTCAGTTTGAGGATATTCGAAAATATCTATGATATTTTTGTTGATGTTCTCCATGATAAGCTTATCCGCTTCCGGTTCCATCCATGTGTTGACAAAACTCGCCAGATTCAGGAAAGGATTGCCGTCGAGGCTCTGCTCATCATGTACCAGTTGATAAGCTGCTCTCGGACTCATTCCCTCTTCAGGGAACTCATATTTTGGAACTCCTTTTCCTCTCGTTTTTGGGACATATCTGGCACTGTATGCACCAATGCGATATTTTTTCGACTCATCCAAACTTTCCAGATTCACTTTCCTCGAAATCATATTTTAACCCCACTCAGATACAGTTACAAAACACTCTGTCTTCCCCAGCCTACTTTGGAAAAAATGAGAAAATGCGAAGCTGCTGGAAGGAGAGCTCAGGTTTCTAATTAATTATCTCTCCTTATTTTAATAAAAATCGTTTAATTTTTTTAATTCTGACATGTACATCTTACTCCTGAACGTTTATTTCATCAGTCCTTACGCTGTATTGACCACTCAGAAATAAATTTCAAGGAAACCAACATTTTGTTTCTTTACTCAGGACAGAAAAACAGCTTTTAATTGTTATGAAGTTCTTCGCGGATAATTTCCCCTGGATGTTATCCAATTGAGCAAGTAGCATTGTTTTTGATCTTGAGAAATAATTTATTTTCCGAGAAAAATTTCCATAATCCTTTTTTATTTCGATAATAATTTTGTAATTTTTGAACAATAACTCTATGAAGAGATTTTATAGTAATCACAGACATGATTTAGCACCTTTGACCCCTGCCCACCTTTTCTCAGGCAGGGGCAAAAAAGGAGTTCAGGTGCTTTCGACGATTTAGGAGGCGATTTAGGTTTGTGTCTGTCGGGTAGAGACACTTCTCTATACTACTAACTGATATTTAATACTTTTGTTTTCTTTTTTGTTACTCAATGCTAATTATATTATTCTTTATATTACGTATGTAGGAGCACTATTTTCCCTGAAAGTTTGCCGTTAAAGATTGGTAAGATATTAAAAGTCAATCCTGAAATCAAGAAGCACAGATATTTTTCTCTCCCTGCGCCGCGCAATAATGGGGTCGGCCTGGCAGTCAGATAAATACTTACCTTGAAGCCTGAAGCTGCTTTTCAATTCTGGTAAATATAAGCAAAGGGTTGTCAACAGCTTTTAATTTCCCTTCCTCTCTTCATTTTTCTTCTTTTTTACGGGAAGGGCCGCTCTCCTACGTCGAGCGGGACAAGAAGGACACAAGAGAGAGAATATGGTTGTGCCGGTCAGAGATATTCGTAATTTAGTCCTTTTGCATGAAGTTCATCACTAAAAAGCAATAATTCAGTTTTCCTTAGCAAGTGATTTAGAGATAACGGTCTGTTACTTGCAGCAAACGCATTTAAAAAAAGTTAAGTATTATCCGGTCCTGGGGTAAAATGGCAAAGGGATAAATGACTTCTGTGCCGCTTTTGAGTGAAAAATAGATTTGAGAAGGGAAGATTATGCCGTTTCAAGATGTAACCCCGGAAGAACTTGAGTTCCTTGTAAAAAAAGCCCTTGAGCTGGAGGCTGTTGATGCAAAGATAATCCCCACCTATCAGGTCTTTGTAGAGAAAAGGGTAGTCTTAAAATGCAGAGGGTGTATAGGGTACGGGAAAAAATTGACCTGCCCGCCACATGTTCCTACTGTTGATGAGTTTCGGGAGATACTTAAAGAGTACAAGTACGCCCTGCTGGTAAAGTTCCGGTCTCCTGCGGTTGCTGATGAAGAGATTGCAAAAGCCCCTTATAAGACCTGGCTTGACCCGGAAGCACCTGAAGAAACGAGGGAAAAGGCAGGAAAATTCTGGAACGATTATTTCGACTACAGCAAAAAAATGCTGCTTTCAATGCTTGAGCTTGAAAAGGCAGCTTTCAACGAAGGTTTTACCTTTGCGGTTGCATTTGTCAACGGTTCATGCAGGCTCTGTGAAAAGTGCAACGTAGAAAAGGGGCTCTGCGTCCACTCAAACATGGCAAGGATCCCGGAACATGCCGTTGGAATCAATATGAAAAAGACTGCAGCAGAAGCTGAAATGCCACTAACATTCCCAATCAAAGGGCAGCCCGAACCCATGTCCATTTTGCTGATTGACTGAAACCGGAAAAAGAAACAATTATAAACTTAAGTTCCTATAATAAATTAGGGTGTTATCCCGGTGACAGATCCGAAAATTCAAAATCAATACTACGGCAGTAGTTTCAAATTCCTTTCGGTAAAAAAGAAAACCATCATCAGAATTTATCTACTCATAGGCTGGGTGATGGTCGCATTTACCCTGATGACTGCAGTTGAAGTGGTATCTTATGATGACATCAAGTACTTCTTCTGGATGGTGCCGGTCTCAACAGCCGTGCTCTATCTTCTGTATGTGAACGGGAAGCCTCATCAGGTACCAAAAGATGAAGAGATAAAGTCAATCTTCGCTCTCATCTTTACTTTCTTATCTCTGCTAATGGCATTTTTTGCAGCTGTTCTGATGGAGTACTGAAAGTCGTTGAAGGTCATCTAAAAGCCTTGATGAGCCAAAAATTTTTCCTATCTGCTTTTTCTCATTCTTTTTTGGTCTTTCATTAACTGGTGACCTATTTCGGGGTCCGGGAAGGAATATGTCTTTTTTCTCCTCCTGGGCAGCAACGGGCCTGGACCAGCCGTCAACCGGATAAAAAGTGGATCAAAAACCGGCAGCGCAATTGAGAGATAAATCTCGAAGGAAATGGACTCCTCGAAGGAAATGGACTCCTCGAAGGAAATGGACTCCTCAAAGGAAATAGACTCAGGACTGAAAGAATACTTCCTTAAGCCCGGAAACGACTTTTCAATTCACAGGTAAATATAAACGCCTCCGCCAGCTTGTCTGGCGGCCCGCAAAAAACAGAAAAAAGAAGCCTGAATGAAAAAACTCGAAAAAAGAGTATTTTTCAGGCAGAATGTGATTTCTTAATTTTTTTGTTGGTGCCTTATGGTTTCTTCTAAAGCTTTTATTTACCTGTTTTCCTCCTTTTTCTTTTCAGCCTTTTTGGGAAAGCCCGCTCTCCTGCGTCGAGCGGGACAGAAACGACATAGTATGGCGAATATGGTTGTACGGATCAGAAGACCTGCAATTTTATTCCTCTTGAGCAAAACTAACTGTAAAAGCCCATCAAGTAGTCCGCTTGAGCGCAGCTCACTACCATAACCCAAAATTGGCCCTCTTGAGCAAAGCTTATTGCTCAAATCCATAACTTAGTCTGCTTGAGCGAAGCGAAACAGACTGCGTACTGCAGAGCCGCAACTCTGCCGAAACAGACAGCGTACTCTTGAGGCGAAATTCGGGCTGTGGAGCCGCAACTCTGCTGGCGCAACTCTGCCGGGAAAGGGACGGTTCGATACGGTGAATAAGGTTTTGTGGATCAGAATACCAGTTTTTTCTTCTCGGGTATCCCAACTCAGGGATTTCCGCCAAACACATAGGTTGTGCCGACCGAATTGAGTATGAATTGTTCCGGCATCCCTTCGGCAAACCGGTTTATTGCTTTCCAGCCCGTGCAGTGCATGGGCACGACATAATCAGGAGCTATTCTTTTCATTTCATCGATTGTGGGCTGGATAATAGGGTCAAAGAGCCGTCCGGTCAGGTGGAACCCCCCAAGGACTGCATGGACCTTATCTGTGCCAGTTATTTTTTTCGCATATTCTACGGTATTGATAATCCCTGCATGGGCACAACCGCTAATAACAACAAGCCCTTTATCCTTCACTTTTATCACAAGTCCCTGGTCGTCCAGGAAGGGGTCGATTACCCAGTTCCCGTTAATCTTCGCCTCAGCCCAGGGGAATCCTTTTTCGAACGGGATTTTGCGCTCAACCTCGCCGGTTGTGTGGATAAGGCCGTTTGCAATCGGAGACGCTTTTTCGGACTTTAAGAGATCCGCTCTTGCTTCTTTTAGAGCCTCCTCCTCGAGTGCAGGTACTGTGACCGGACAGCCGATTACAGGAATATTAAAGCGGCGTTCAAGAAAGGCATCGGGATGAAGAACAAGTGGGACTTCTTTATCCTGCTCTTTACTTACAAATTTCAAAAGGTCAACAAGCCCGAGAAAATGGTCCGGATGCCCATGACTAAGGGCAACAGCTTCTATTCTGCCAAGATCAGCCTTCAAAAGTTCTGCGTTATTAAACAGGTTGGCTGGAGTAACTGCTGCATCCATCAACACAACGTGCTCCTCGTTTCCTGCCCATACTTTGATCAGGCACGAAAATCCGTGTTCAGCAAAAAGCATCTGCGGGAAAAAAGGTAATTGAGGTCGTCTGCATACGTCGGTGCTTTCTATTAGAAATATATCCGTGTAATTATCCATAAGGACTGTTATTTCCAGTCGGTCTGCTTCCCGAATATTCAGTTCATTCATATATACACCCAGCAGTTTTGTCTTTCTAGCCGTTTTTAGGAGCTTGGCCCTTTTAGTCACTTTTATACAGGTTTATACTGGGTTAAAGGGCGTTGATATTTATAAGTTTTTCAAAATTATTTTTATTGGTATCGGATTATATTAAAGCGATCAGGTATTTTTCAATTTGCCAGTATAGTTCCATTCATTTGTTTTTTCGGCAGGCAGGATATTCGGTTTTTGAAGGCCGGCTGTTTATGGTGCGGGGTAAGAAAATAAATTTCTTAGGAGGGTGCACCGGAGCTTACGTTGATGTCTGCTGGGCCACGACGAAGCCGACAGTGACATCAACTTTTTTGCCGGTGGCCTCTTCCAATCGTTCGTCAGCTACTCTGGCAATATCCGGGGGAATTTCTTCCCCGGCTTGATACCCCACGAAAAAAGACACCGTTACCGGGTTACCTAACAGAAAGTCCGAGGGTGTATAGGCAACGATTATATTCTGAGCCCGTACAATCCCCGCTTCTACGTATTCGGGTTCTTCGAACATATCCCACAGCTCCTGGTCAACCTGCTGTTTAATCAAAGAGGCCTGGAAGGTTGTGTAAGTGACAAGGGCGAGGACCACGGAGAGGAAGGCGATTAAAATGACGAGGACTGTTGCGCGTGTGATCACCGCAGCACGGGCACTACCAACAGCCTTTTCCTCAGCAGGACGAAAGCCGGAAAGCCAGAACAGGATGAGGGCAGATACGTTGATGGTCAGCAGGTTCACGAGCACCAGTACAGCCGCTGTCAGCGCAACACCATAGTTTCCCCAGGCAAGCCCGAGCCCCGACGTTGCGGCCGGGGGAACAAGAGCCACGGCAATTGCCACTCCCACAAGGGTAGACCCGGAGCCCCGCATAATGCTTATGGCGCCGGCAAGTCCTGAGCCCAGTGCAAGAAAGAGGGACAGGAAGTTCGGGCTGGTACGTTCGGCAATCTGGCCTATTTCACGGATATCGAGTGCCGGCGGCAAAAGCAGCGTTCCCTTCATGATTGCACCTATCACGGCAGCAACCGCGATTGCAAGCAGGAGCCCTCCCACCTGTAGCTTTACTCCACGTGAGGCAAGTTTCCTCTCATTGATGACTGTCCCGACGCTGGCGGAGATTGCCGGCCCCATGAGTGGGGCTACGACCATCGCCCCTATGATTGTTGCAGCCGAGTCGAGCAGCAGCCCTCCCGTAGCGATAATAGTGCTCAGAACAAGGAAAGCAACAAAAGTAGAAGTCGCGGGTGCGAGCTCCTCCGCACGTGCGATAAGTTCTTCCCGGGAAATGCGAAGTCCTGAATAACGTTTCTTCAATGCTTCTAAACGTGTGGAAACAACCGTCTCGGGGGACAGGACGATCGTGTACGCATTTTCGATCCCTGCTTCCCGCAACCTGGCCATCACCGGCTCGATCCCGATAGGGGGAATGGGGAACTGTACCATGGCTTCGAATCCCCTTCGACCTGTTTCATTCCAGACTGCGTAGTCGATCTGCTCGTCGTCAAGCACGGCCAGGACCGGCTCCCGCTTCCCTACCGGAATAAGTACCTGAACCAGACGCATAATATAATTATGGGATTTTATTATATAATATATATTATCAAATTTAGAATATAATAGAATGTTATATAGTATTTCCAGTCCAACTTACCTGAATATATCATAAATTCAAAAAGAAATACGCCAACGTCCACTCTTTTTAATAGGAAAATGGATATTTGCATTTTTTACCTTTTCATAAGGTTTTTTGCCCTGTGTTTTGCCCTGTGATATCAGCTATTTTCACATTAACTATTCTGGCTTTTCCGGAACCTCGAGAAGGTTATTTCTCGCCTCTGGAGCTATAACATGTTAACAGGATCAGTTTGAAATAAGAGAACGGAGTTTGAACTAAGATTTCTCGGAGAATTTGCCGCCCGGCAGGGGAGGTTGGGTGTATGCCGAATTCTCAGGCAAAAAATCACTCTACAAAAAATCACTCTAAACCGAATTATACGGGACCGATACTATGGCAAACGATTTTAAAAAAGGTACAGGCAGGCCAGGTAAGACAGGCAGGCCAGACAGAGCAAGCAACACGGGCAGGGCAAGCGCAGGCAAGGCGGGTAGAACTCCAAAGGCAGTTGGCAGGGTCGATAAAGCCGGTGACACAGCATACGACCGCCTGAAAAAAGCGCTTGAGCCTTATGAGAAAATCCTTGAGAAAAATCCTGAGGATGCAGTCGCCTGGGCGGGCAAAGCTGCAGTGTTTCTGAGACACAGGATGTATAAGGATTCCCTGAAAGCTTATGAAAAAGCCCTTGAGATCGAACCTGAAAATCCTGGCTACCTCTACGAAAAAGGTTTCGCGCTTCTTCAGCTCAACAGGGAAGAAGATGCCCTGCAGGTGTTTGACAGGCTGCTTGAAATAAAACCTGACAGCGACAGGGCCTGGAACCTGAAAACCTCCGTCCTCTGCAGGCTCGGACAGCACGAAAAAGCCCTTGCAGCCTCTGAAAAAGCCCTTGCAGCCGATCCCAAACTGGCAGGTGCATGGCATGCAAAAGGCATCGTTCTCGCTGACCTCGGCAGGTACGAGGAGGCCATAACAGCCTACGATACTGCCCTAAAAATAAACCCCGATCTTGCTCGTGCCTGGGAAGGGAAAGCCTTCGCTCTCTACAGCCTGGACAGGTCGGTTGAAGCTACAATAGCCTACGATGCCGCCCTCAAGATAAACCCGGATAATGCAAAGACCTGGGTCGGAAAAGCTATGGTCCACCTCAAGCTCGGTAAATATAAAAAAGCGCTTGAGCCCTGCAACAAAGCTATCTCAATAAAGCCCGATTTTGCCGAGGCATGGTACTGCAAAGGGATGGTTCTCTCAGGCCTGGAAAAAGATGAAGAAGCTCTCGGAGCCCTTGAAAGAGCCCTCCGGATCAGGCCGGACTATGCCGATGCCATACATGCAAGAAATTCCATAAGCTCCAAACTCGGAATCGACCTCTATGAAGAGGAAGACGAAGAGGAAATGGAGGAAGAAAAGCCGGAAGTCAGGAGGAGCGTCTGGACAAGAAAAGAGCCAACAAGCGAGATACTGAAGAAAAGCCGGGAACAGGGAAGAGAGCAGCGAGGAGAAGGAGCTAAAAGGGGAGAATGGGCAGGGAAAAAGCCAAAAGAAGAGGGAGCTAAGAAAAGCGGTTGGGTTAAGAAGGAAACAAAAGAAGAGGGAACTAAAACGACCGGATGGGCGAAGAAAGAACAAAAAGGAGAAGGAACTGATAAAAGCAGGGGTCCGGAAAGAAAGCAAAGAAGCAAAGTGATCAGGAAAAATATTGGGAAAAGAGGAGAGAAAAAGAAATGATTTTCCTTTTTTGCCCGGACTTGTCAGGCGCTTAACCCTCTGCTTATAAATGGCTGGTTAGATGCTTAACCACTTCTTTATAAATAGCTAGTCAATCGCTTAACCACTTCTTTATATACGGCTGCTCAGGTGCTTAATCTCCCTGCTCATACTGTGATCAATCTGCTTTCCGGAGCTAAAAAGTAAGTATTCTTAAAAAGTAAATTCCCCTTTCGGGAATGAACTCTGATTTATAATGCCGGCACAGGGATTTACGTTCTTTTCTGTGCTGCGAGTTTTCTATCTTCTTAATTTTTCCCTATCCTTTCCGGCTCATGCACTTATATTCGCAGCAATTTCTCTGGATGGATTTTTATATTTTGAGGGTGCTTCGTACCAGAAAATTCGTCCAATATTATAAACCTGCAAGAATTTATCTGTGACCAGAAAGGTGATCTTACGCTTCAATATGTGACTCAAGTGTATGATGTGTACCGCTCAACGGGAAATCATTCAAGGTATTGCCGGGATGTTTTGTCGAACGTTTTCAACGAGATGGAGTTTAAGAAGCCTCTTTATTGCTTTACCCTGCCGGGTCTCCTTCTTGTTGCAGGCGGGCTGCATATGACCCTTAATTTTTTAAAGACCCCTAACCCCGGAGAAAGCCTGGGTTTAGGGCTGACTATTTTACTTCTGTTGCTGCTGACTTTCTTCGGGATTTGTATGGCTTTTACCGGAGTTCTGCTGCATTCGATAGCCGGTTTGGTTCGATATAAAAAGAGCAACTCCTGAAAGCCTGCAAATTCTGAAAATTTTTAATCAACAGGTGGAAGAGATTAAAACCAGAGTTCTTTGATCAAGCTCGAAAAAAATAAGCTACTGTAAGCAGGGAAATACGGAAAAAATGTATGAAAGGAATTACTGGCACGGAAATTTCCTTGCTTCCCGTGCTTATCGAGTTTTGATTGAGTTTTGTGCGTATGCCTTGTAGAATCAATATATAAATAGGATGGCTAACGTACTGGAAAAAATGAAAACTACCGGTATTATGACTCTATTTTTGTTTTAAACTTCTGCAAGAATCACAACATAATTCTTCCCGTATTTTTCGGCACAGGCGGGACAGGTAGTATACCACATGTACCATTTTTTGATTTCAAGTCCATGGCTTTTTGCATAACCTTCAAAGTCCGCACACCATTCCCCTGTTTTTTCAAAATCTCCTTCGTAGACTTTGCTCAAAAACTTCCCGCTCAGGGTCAGGTTTTCAGCCCCATCGACCTCTCTGTCAACAGCCAGATAAAGGTCCATGTTGCTTTCAGAAGTGTGGTCCGACAGGCAGAGCCAGTCAGGCATTTCCGCACCAGCCCTGGCAACTTTTTCGTTCATCCTCATTATTACTTCCCCGAAGTTCAGGGGCATGTAATTCTGAGTGGTAACGGAATCCCTGATGAACTTCTTATTCTTCCATTCAAAGAGTTTGCCGTCCCAGGGCGCAGGGTCAAACGGAGGACAACATTCCGGAGTTTCTAGTTCGCTGGTCATAAATTTTCACCCTGTTAGATAATTACTTTTTGGGTTATTTTAGGCTTTGGGTTTTGATTCTGGTCTTTTTACAAAAGTTACTTTTGATTATTATGATATAAAATGAAGTAAACGCAGGCAAAAAGCTTCTAAGCACTTGCAGGGGGATTTTTCCTGTTTTTATGGCAGGAATTATTAAAAAGAATGATCAAACCTTTTTTGTGAGATATCCCTTAAACATTAACCTTTCCTTTTTGTCTGGTTCTTTGTATATAAAAAATGTAATGCATTTCAACAGACTGAAGCCGTATTTATTTAATAATTCAATCACCCGGGAATCGTTATGAAAATATATTGAGAGACCTGATCCGGCATCTGTATAATGTGAAAGATCTTCTTCCGATACCATAACGGTAAAGCTGAAGATCCCATCTTTTTTCATAACTCGACCTATTTCTTTAAAGAATATATCAAGTTTCTCAAAAAAATGGAATATTCCACATGCTATTGCATTATCGAATTTTGAGTCCTCATAGGGCCAGCCCTCGGCTATCAGATCGAACAACCTGAGTTCCGTAGCGAAGCCTTTTTTCCTGCATATATCGAGCATTTTTTCCGATCTGTCAACTCCATATACCCTGAGACCAGCCTTATGAAACAGGTATGAGCTGAGTCCGGTACCAATACCGATATCAAGAACATTACTCCCCGGAGATAAATATTCATAAGCCAGCCCAAAAAGCACTTCATGCCCATGGTATTCTACCATTACGCTCATTCTATCATAAACAACAGCAGACCTGTCATGCGCTTCAACGATTGTGGGTTCCATAACTCATAAATTACATTGTGACACGAAAAACATTTTCATATACTGTCAGTTAGTCTACTTTTCAGTTACAGTTCTTGTTTTAGTGGATCTTGCTCGCGAATACAGAAACAGAAGAAGGTACACGGTTTACAAGACGCTATCTCTGAATGGGTTGGCATAAAGAAAAATCAAGGTCTGACAGAATTATGCATGATTACCTCAGGCATACACACTTATTTTTGTTGTAAATCATTTTTATAAAAATCGTTTAGACATATGATTTAAGAAAATTCCGTGTTCATCTCTCCTTAGTTACAAAAGCAGGATACTGGTCTTTAGATAATGTTCTTGTAAGTTTTTCGGGCTCGAAGTCATAATATTCAGGGATATATTCAAACCGCAATTTTCCGTTTTCCAGATAGAACCTCACTTTTGCATCAAAAGCAACAGGCCGATAGTTATCTTTTTCCGCTGGCATGTCCCGGTACAGCATTTGCTGCTCTTTCCAGCTTAATTGACTGTTTTCAAGCTGCAAATCATATACTCCGTAGACAATTCCTTCCATCGTATGCTCGCGAACAGTGGACGAGACCAGCCTCATTATACCGGTTATTTCGGAGGTACTTTTGCGCTCTGCCAGCTCATATCGAAACACACTCACACCATTAAAATCTTTTTTAATGGCACCCCTTCTTTTATCCGAATTCAGAACGTATATTCTTTCACGGGTGACGGTGGTCATATCAAATCGGAAACCGTACTCCGACAACACTAAATTCGAAAAAAACATTTCATCGGAGTAAACTCCTTCAAGCTTTCCTTCTTCAAGCTGATAAACCACTTCATCTGTGACAAGTTTTTTATCAATTACATGATCTTTTAGAAATTCGATTATTTTTTCTCTACCAGTATTACAGCTCCTACAAACCGGTTCTGTTGCTTGCGTTGTATTCATGTTTATTCACCTGGATTTCTTTGATTATATTTCCGGTTTTATAATGCCGGCTTAAAACTACATCACAGACCAATCACATTATAGACCAATCACATTACAGACCAATCACATTACAGACCAATCACATTGTTCACTATAATCAGGCTTATAGACAGGGCTATACAAAAGTTGAGTACTCCGTTAATCGACAAGCTCCTTGATTTTATAAGTTCTTTGATTGCCCCTTCCTTCAACGACACAATACCGGTGAACATGACCAGGAAAGATGCAAATAATGTTGTCAAGAGCAAAGGTTTCTCCCCTGGATTTACCATCCCTGAAACCAGCTTAACATTTGTCTGGAAATCGGCATCGCTTATCTCTATATGATACACCCCTGATACTTCGGGTGTAAACGAAAAGTAATCTTTAGCCCCTCTTTCAGTTCCACGGGACCCCCCGATTGTGGATCCGTAAAAATCTTTTACCCAGGAATGTTCTATGTTTTCTGGATCAACCACAACGATCCTTAATAGTTCGGAGCTGGAATATGGTTCCTCTGTTTTGAATACGAAGGTCACCATTTCGTTTTCAGTGAGCATGATATCATTATTGATGTCTTTTGACGGCCCGATAAAGTCATTTAAAATCTCCTCACCCAAAATATATTCTCCCGAGTAAAGAAAAAGACCTGAAAATAATAAATTAAAAACAGAAACCATCCAGATGATTTTAAAAACGGTATTAGTTAATTTATTCTGGTCTTTAATTTCAACCACCATCTGTTTAATTAAAATTTTAGAGCCTTTAAATAGCCAGGAATTGTCAGTCAGGCAAGAACCCATGATACATTTAATTCAATCCCGGCAGCGTTGTCAAAAATTATAAAATCCTGGAATGGGACAGGCATGAAAAGTCCCTGAACAACGCCTAATAACAAACCCGGAAGTGTTCACACCTTCAGAAAGAAACATCTTTCGGATCAAAGTATTCGGGGTCAAAATCTTCTCCCAACCATTCCACAGTATCTTCGTATTCCTCATGTTCCGGGTCTTTCAGGATCTCCAGCATATCTTCATAGCCCCGTGTCCCGCCGATGTCTTCAGGGACAGCGGCTCTTTTTCCTGCAGTGCAAATGGGATACTCCACACCTTCTTTTTTCGGGAAGATTTTTTCAAGCCGGACTTTTACCTGCCAGTTGTCCTCGAAGTCGTAGGTGTACAGAGCAATCTTATTTTCCGGCGTGAAATAATGAGAGATTTTAGCTTTTTTTTCCGGCACAAAAGGCTCCCTGAAAGCTTCAAAATCGTTGCCTTCCGTCCCTATCGTTTCAGGTTCTTCGGTTTCTGGGTTTAGCATTTTGAATTCGTGAAGGTGGTAATCTTCCCAGTTCATTACAGCCTGGATAGCATTGTGGAGGTCAAAAAAGGTATAATTTTCCGGCAACTGGATACGCCGCCAGATCTGGGGGGTAATGTCTTTCATGGAAAGCTTTAGCTGGTAAACTTTCTCGAAAGTCTCTTTCATAGAATATTCACCAGAAATAATTATCTGAGTCTCTCTATTTTAGTTTTGGGGTTTATTGTCCGGAAATTTATGGTAATATGCAGGTAAAAAGACTCTTTTCCGCAGACCGGGGGATTTTCTTTCCTTTCTGGCATAAAGTGGGGATAATTCCTTATGGTCCTTAAACATTTATCTATGGAAAATTGCTTTCGAATTTCTGCAAAAACAGTTTTGATAAAGTGGGTGGCAGTGGAAGCTACTTCTCGACAAAAATCAGCTACTTCTATAATTGTAAAAGTATGGGAATTTCAATTCTTTTTTACTGACTCTTTTTTGTGAGTTTATGCAGGTATCATTCCTTTTATTGCAGGTTCTCCAAAACTTTAAAAACTGGCTAAAATCATGATTTAATGTTACTTCTCAGTTTTAACGGTCGGTATTAGTAACACAAAGATTTAGGAACGTATTTATAGAAATCTGGTTTTAACTGGGAGTAATAATTTTCTTTGGAAATGTATTGCTTAAATGTTATTTTTAGAACAATAAATGTTATCCGGAGGTTTCTGGACTTGTTTACGGCTGGAAAATACTCACGAAATAACGGGCTCTTTGTAAAAAGGAGGAGGGATTCTTATTAAGAGAAATCAGCAGTACCTGGTAATGGGAATAATACTTGTAGTTTTAGCAATTGCCACTCTGGCATACAATTCAGTGTCAAGCAGTTCTGCCCGGAGCCCGGATGAATTGATCTCGGCGGCTTCGGCTCACGGAGGGGAACCGGAGGCGGGCTTTGATCCGATGTATGGCTGGGGGACTTATCATGAGCCTTTGGTTCAGAGTACTCTTTTCAAGTGGGATAGTAACATGTCCCTTGTTAATGATTTAGCTACGGGTTATTCTGTTAGTGAGGACAGTTTGGTCTGGACTGTTACTATAAGGGATGATGTCAAATTTACTGATGGGGTAGCATTGACGGCGGAAGATGTGGTTTTTTCGTTTAATACGGCGGCAGTGTCGGCGGGGTATCTGGACCTGACGTCGCTTGAGAGGGCTGAGGCGTTAAATGATACTGCTGTGCAGTTCACCCTGAAAAATCCTCGCGCAACTTTTATCAACACGCTTGGGAGGCTGGGGATTGTTCCGGAGCATGCTTATAATGAATCTTATGGGCAGAATCCGATAGGGTCCGGGCCTTATAAATTTGTTCAGTGGGATAAGGGGCAGCAGACGATATTTGAGAGAAATGAGGATTATTATGGGCAGAAACCCTATTTTAAGAAGTTTACCATTCTCTATCTGGAAAATGACGCTGCTTTTGCTGCTGCAAAGAAAGGGGACGTTGACTTTGCAAAGATTACTGCAACAACCGCAAGAGAAGAAGTCGAGGGCATGAAAGTAGTGCCTGTAGCTTCATACGACTCTATCTACATCTCACTGCCACTGACCCCGGATACTGGTAATAAAACTAAAGACGGCTATCCGATTGGAAACAATATCACATCGGATCTTGCTGTCCGAAAAGCCCTGCATGTGGGAATAGACCGGCAGTCGCTTATTGATGACGTACTGAACGGTTTTGGGGACAAGGAGCTTACAGGGGTAGATCACCTTCCCTGGGCAAATCCGGAAGCTATGGTTGAAGATGCCGACAAGGAGGGAGCTATAAGAATTTTGGAAGAAGGCGGGTGGACCGATACTGATGGAGACGGGATAGTTGAGAAAAATGGGCTGAAGGCGTCCCTGATGCTTTATTATCCTTCAAATAACCCTGACCGTCAGGCTCTCGCCCTTGCCCTTACAGATCAGGTTGCAAAATTCGGAATTGAGCTAATCCCTGAAGGGAAGAGTTCGAACGAACTAATCACTGTAAAATATGCAAACCCTTCAATCTCGGGCTATGGGACCAACGACCTGGACCCCGTATACACCTCCTACCTCAGTTCACTTGCCGGAGGCGAATACAGCAATACAGGGTATTACAATAACCCGATAGTTGATGCTTACCTGATGGCATCCCAGAACAGTTCAACTTTAGAAGAGGCGTATAACTACGTTAAATTGGCTGCATGGGACGGTAGCACCGGTTTTTCGGCAAGAGGAGATGCAGCGAAATTGTACATTATAGATCCGAACTACATTTTCCTTGTTGACGACACTCTGGACATAGGTACTCCCAAAACCCAGCCTCATGGAGGAGACCCGTATGGAAATATCTACGATTGGAAACGCATAAACTGAAATCGAATCAGGCTCGGAAGAGAATAGAAAGGAGAGAATCAGGAGAAAGTGATCGAGAAGAAGCTAATAAAGATAAAATTAGGAGGAAGTGATCGAGAAGAGACTAATAGATATATCATGACGGGGAAATCCTGAAATTTTCAGGTTAAAATGAGCTTATGGAGAGCTTTTGCCTCCATAAAGTTTTATTTTCACATTTAACTGCTTTTTATTCGCACATGAGGCTGTTCCGGTTACTGAGTACGGACAAGCACTTTTTTATTTGCTCCTTCTGTTTTAATTTCTGTTTTAATTTCTGTTTTAATTTCTGTTTTAATTTCTGTTTTCATCCCTGTTCTGATTGCTGTTTTCATCCCTGTTTTTCAGTATGTGGTGGCTACTGCTAGCTAAAAGCTTGTAGAAAAAGATAATTTTTCACATCAAGTAATACAAAATACTAGAAAACAAATATCTTAGTAATACATTTTTTTCGGAAAGTATATATACTTATAATGGATTTATTAAATTCCGTATGATAATTAGTTAAGAAAGTAATACTCTAGTGATATTTTTGTCTTTAAAAGTATTATTTGAAAAAGTCTTTCAGTTATTACAATATGGATTCGTGAATTTCCGTAAGGATAATTGTGGACTTTAATATAAGTTGAGGGAAAAGTTGAGGAGGAGTTAGGATAAGGAAAAACCAGCAATATTTGCTCATAGGCTCAGTAATCATAATTATAGCGGCTTTTGTTGTTGTCAGTTCGATGTCCGGCCCTGCTGCGGATTCGAAGTCCGTTGAGCAGGCTTCCCGGGTTGCCGGGGAAACGGTATCCGAGGGGTCCGGAGAACTGAATTCCCCTGGATCGGATGAACTGGTAGCAGCCGTAGGGACCCACGGGGGAGAGCCGGAAGCGGGTTTTGACCCGATTGCCGGATGGGGCAAAAGCAGGGAACCTCTGGTCCAGAGTACGCTTTTCAAAAGGGACAGCAAGGCAAATCTGATCAACGATCTGGCTACGAATTATACTGTTAGCAGTGACGGGCTAAAATGGACTGTCACAATAAGGGACGATGTTAAATTCCATGATGGAGAGCCTTTAACTGCTGAGGATGTCGCCTTCACATTTAATACGGGAGCAGACGGCAGCGGGAGTTTGGATTTATCCATGCTGGAAAACGCTGTAGCAGTCGACGATTATACGGTTGAATTTAACCTGAATGACCCTCAGGCTACTTTCATCAATAAACTCGCATCACTGGGGATTGTTCCCGAACATGCTTACAACGAATCTTACGGGCAGAATCCGATCGGATCGGGCCCGTACAGGTTCGTGCAATGGGATAAAGGGCAGCAGGTCATATTTGAAGCAAATCCGGATTATTATGGGCAGGAGCCTTACTTTAAAAAGATAACCATGCTCTTTATGGCATCGGATGCTGCTTTTGCCGCTGCGAAGGCAGGACAGGTCGACCTTGCTGAAATTCCGGCTTCATATGCCTATCAAAAAGTAGACGGGATGAAAATAGTGTCCCTTGATTCCATTGATGCCCGAGGGATAAGCTTCCCGGTCCTGCCGAGTACGGGTAAAAAAACCGAATACGGTTATGCAATCGGGAACAATGTGACCTCTGATATTGCAATAAGAAAAGCTCTGAACATCGGGATCGAAAGGCAGATATTAATCGATGGAGCGTTAAACGGGCAGGGTAAAGAAGAATTTACGGGTGTGGATAAATTACCCTGGGGCAATAAAGACGCTATTTTTGAAGACGGAGACCCCGAAGGTGCAAAGGAAATTTTAACTGAAGCCGGCTGGGAAGATACTGACGGAGACGGCATCCTTGAGAAAGACGGCTTAAAAGCCGAGTTTACCCTCCTCTATCCTTCAACAGCCCAGGAAAGGCAGGCATTGGCTGTTTCTATCTCCGAAGAAGCCAGGAAACTGGGTATCAAAATTAATGTTGAGGGCAAAAGCTGGGATGAAATCGATACCCTGGCCCATTCAACTCCGGTGGTTTTCGGCTATGGTTCGCTTGACCCGACTGACATATACCTGAGATATTACAGCAAGAGCTACGATCCTTCAAATTACAACAACCTGATAATGTACAACAATTCTGTTGTGGACAGTTACTTAAGAGCGGCCATAACCAGTTTTGACCAGGATACTGCCAATAAGAACTGGCAACTGGCTGCCTGGGACGGGACAACAGGCTTTTCCGAAAAAGGAGATGCTACCTGGCTGTGGATGGCGACCATCAATTATGTCTACATTATGGACGAGGACCTGGATATCGGGACTCCGAGAATACAGCCTCATGGTGCAAACATCTTCGGTAATATCCTGGAATGGAACCGCACGGAAAATTAAACCGGGAGTTAAGTTTCAACTTTACTTAAACTCCCTTTTTTTCTTTTGAATTTCTTGCTGGAGAACTTAAGAATATGATCACGAGTAATGCCGGACTAATGAATAGTACAGGGCTAATGAGTAATACCGGGTTGTGACCTGATTGTGCATAAAAAAGAGGAGGGATTTCAATTAAAAAAAACCAGCAATATTTGCTGATAGGGATGGTAGTTGTAATTCTGGCGCTTATTTTTGTTTTTATGTCAGCCGGGGAGCCTGTTAGCTCGGCTTCCGGAGCTCCCGATGAACTGGTGGTAAACGTATATTCGCACACAGGTGAACCGGAAGCAGGCTTTGATCCTCTTCTGGGATGGGGGTGCGGGCACGTAAATTTTGAGCCGCTGGTCCAGAGTACTCTTTTTAAATCAGCTGATGACGGGAGTATCATTAATGATCTTGCTACAGGTTACTCTGTAAGCTCCGATGGGAGGACCTGGACCGTAAATATAAGAGATGATGTCAAATTCACAGACGGGGAAAAATTAACAGCAAGCGACGTAGCGTTTACCTTCAATACTGCAGTTGGAAGTAATTCCGAACTGGATATGAGTAATCTTGAAAGTTCTGTGGCAATAAACGATACGACAGTCGAATTCAAATTAAAAGAGCCTCAATCCAGCTTCATATGGCGGCTCAGGTACATCGGAATCGTGCCGGAACGTGCATATGAAAAAGAGACCTACGGGCGCAATCCGGTAGGGTCAGGCCCGTATAAACTGGTCCAGTGGGACCGGGGACAGCAGGCGATATTTGAATACAACGAAGATTACTACGGACGGGAGCCATACTTCAAAAAAATAACTATGTTATTCCTGGATAAAGATACCGCATTTGCAGCTGCAAAGTCCGGGGAAGTAGACATAGCTGAAATTGAAATCAGCAACGTAAATCAAACCATCTCCGGATACAGTTTAGTCCCTCTGCCCTCCTCAAGGGCCTTCGGAGTCTCTTTCCCGATGCAGAATAATACCGGCAATAGAAGCCTTCAGGGAGATCCGATAGGCAATAACGTAACAGCCGATATAGCAGTTCGAAAAGCCTTAAACACTGGGATCGACAGAAAAGCCATACTTGAGGGAGTATTGTACGGAAAAGGAGATGTGGAATATACCGGAGTGGACCAGCGGGAATTCGGAAATCCTGAAGCCAGAGTCCCCGACTCAGATCTCGAAGAAGCCATAAAAATCCTTGAAGCCGCAGGATGGGTAGATATTGATGGTGACGGGATCCGGGAAAAAGATGGGACTGAAGCGGAGTTTGACCTATACTATTCTTCATCGGACCAGGTAAGGCAGGCTCTTTCAGTGGCTGTAAGCGAACAGGCCCGGAAAATGGGTATAAAAATAAACCTTGTAGGCACAAACTGGGATGAAATCTACGCAAACCAGTACAGTTCAGCCGTTTTATATGCTTACAGTAGCATTGATACCTTCAATTTATATCAGCAATACCACAGTAAAGAAGCCGATGATACTTACAGGAATCCGGGACTTTATAGTAATCCTGCTGTGGACGGTTATCTGGAATCGGCTCTAAGGTCGCCAGATCAGAAGCAGGCCACAAAATACTGGCAATTGGCTGCATACGATGGAAGCACCGGTTACGGGCCAGCAGGAGATGCAACCTGGTTATGGCTGGTCACAATGGATTATCTGTACGCTGTGGACGAAACCCTGGATGTCGGGACTCCACAACAGAATGCCGGGTCAGATATTTTAGGAAATATCTATGAGTGGACAAGAATAGATGAATCCGGTTCGACTTCAGGTGAGTAATATATTGCATTAAATATGGTGTATATTACTCATTTTACATTTTTTCCTTAAGCCAGGATGAGCAGGAGATAATCAAAGAATGCTTACGGAAGTTAATGCTTGCAGAAGCCTATTTTTCAATTCCTGGGTGTGAAAATTTGGTCAATTATTACTAATATATGCCTTTGATGTGAAATCTAGTTGTTATATTATATCTGTGTTTGAGGGAATAACGTGTCAGAAAATACAAAAATATCGGGCTTTATAGGGAAGAAAATTCTCCGGCTAATAAGCCTCTTGCTTGTAGTTTCTTTTGTAAGTTTCATGCTCATTCAATACTCGCCTATAGACCCTGTTCGAGCTTATCTTGGGGAGATGTCGGTGAGTGCGGAGCACAAAGCTAAACTTGAAGAATACTGGGGAGTTAACACACCTCCGCAGGAGAAATTTCTGAATTGGGCCGGAAGTCTGCTCAAAGGAGATTTTGGAGTCTCGTTGATTTACAGGATACCTGTAACGGACGTGATTAAAGAGAGATTTACAGCGTCTCTGGTTCTGATGGCATCTTCGTGGCTGATTTCGGGAGTTCTGGGCTTCGTTTTAGGAATTGCGGCCGGAATGCATAAAGGGACCCTGTTTGATAGAGCAATAAAAACCTACTGTTACATTTTAACCGCCACTCCGACATTCTGGCTGGCTCTGATTTTTTTGATGATATTTTCAGTGCAGTTAGGCTGGTTTCCTATAGGTTTAAGTGTGCCCATAGGAGTTACGGCCGAAAACGTGACATTCTTTGATCGGATACAGCATTTGATTCTCCCGGCACTGACTTTGAGTTTACTTGGAGTTGCCCAGATTGCAATGTTTACCAGAGAAAAATTAACAGAAGTTATGTCCAGCGATTATGTCTTATTTGCAAAGGCAAGAGGGGAAAAAGGCCTGGACCTGGTTTTAAGGCATGGGGTTAGAAATGTTGCCCTTCCGGCTATTACCCTGCAGTTTTTAAGCTTCAGTGAATTGTTTGGAGGTGCAGTTCTGGTCGAACAGGTATTTTCATATCCCGGGATAGGGCAGGCAACAGTAGCGGCAGGATTAAGGTCTGATGTGCCGCTGCTTCTGGGGATAGTGCTCATAAGTGCCGTGTTTGTATTTTTTGGAAACCTGATTGCTGATATTATATATGAATTCATAGACCCCAGGATAAAGCAGCAGGAGGAAACGATATGAGTACCGCTGTTGTAACAGTGAACAAAGGGGTATTCAGAGGACTGAATTTAAGGCAAAAGACTCTTTTGATAATAGGCTTCACGTCCCTTTTGCTGCTTTCAATTGTGGTTTCCAGCCTGTTTGTAGAAGGGGACTCGCTACCTACTGATTTTAGCTCCAAAAACCTTGCTCCTTCCCTGGAACATCCCTTTGGGACGGACTGGATGGGAAGGGATATGTTGACAAGAACTCTGGAGGGGCTGGGTTTAAGTATAGTGGTTGGAGCTTTTGCATCCTTTATCAGTGCTATATTGACCGTAATTTTAGGATTGCTTTCAAGTGCGGGGAAAACAGCGGACTCTTTCGTATCCTGGCTGGTAGACCTGTTTCTTTCAATCCCGCACCTCCTTTTAATAATCCTGATTTCCATAGGTCTTGGGGGAGGAGCAGCAGGGGTTATTGCGGGGGTTGCCTTAACGCACTGGACAAGCCTGACCAGGGTTGTAAGGGCAGAAATCAAGCAGCTAAAAACCCAGGAATATATCCATATCTCCAGAAATCTTGGAAAATCAAAGTGGTGGATAGCTACAAAACATATCCTGCCTCATTTGATTCCCCAGATATTGCTGGGTACGATTTTGCTGTTTCCCCATGCTATTTTGCATGAAGCTTCAGTCACATTCCTGGGTTTTGGACTTTCTCCTCACGAACCGGCAATCGGTATAATTCTTTCGGAGTCCATGAGGTACCTCTCGGCAGGATACTGGTGGCTTGCATTCTTCCCGGGCCTGTCCCTGCTAATTGTAGTCCTAGCCTTTGACCTGATAGGAGAAAATTTGGGGAAATTGATGGATCCAAAAGATGCTCATGAATAAATGCTCATGAATAAGTGCTCATGAATAAGTGCTCATGAACAAGTGCTCATGAATAAGTGCTCATGAATAAGTGCTCACGAAAATAAAATAAGATCTGAATGGTGTCAATATGGGAAACAAAACTGAAGTCTACAATGAAGGAAGGAAGGAGACCGAACCTCTATTAAAAGTAGAAGAAATTTCTCTTTCTTTCATTCAATATACTTCCGGACTCAGGCAAACTGAGTTAAAAGTAATCGCCAATTTGAGCATAGAGGCTTACAGAGGCGAGATTTTAGCCGTAGTTGGCTCAAGCGGATCCGGTAAAAGTCTTCTCGCCCATGCAATTTTAGGTATTTTGCCTTCAAATGCGAGACTCGCCGGGAAAATGGAATATAATGGCAAAAACCTCACTCAGGAGGTAAAAGAAGAAATCAGGGGAAAAGAAATAGCTCTGGTCCCTCAATCCACAACCTACCTGGACCCTTTAATGAGGATCTCAAATCAGGTAATAGGCTCTGTTGATGAGGAAAACGAAGGTTTAATGAAGAAGCTCCAGCAGGACATTTTCCGGAAATACGATTTAAAACCGGATGTAGAGAGAATGTTTCCCCATGAGCTCTCGGGAGGGATGACCAGAAGAGTTCTGGTTTCTACTGCCGTAATGAGTTCTGCCAGGCTCGTAATTGCAGACGAACCGACTCCGGGCCTGGATGAAAAAACCCTGAACGAGACCCTGAGTTACTTCAAAGACATGGCAAACAGGGGATGTGCAGTTATACTCATCACTCATGATATCGAAGCTGCATTAAAAATCTCGGATAAAATTGCAGTGTTCTATGCAGGGACGGTTCTGGAAGTAGCCAATGTTGAGGATTTTAAAAATAACGGGGAAAATTTAAGACACCCCTACACCCGGGCTCTCTGGAATGCCCTTCCCCAGAATAAATTCCAGGCAATTAAAGGGCACCAGCCAATGCAGGATGAAGTCATTGATGGATGTATTTTCTATGAAAGGTGCTCCAAAAAGAATGAGCTCTGTTCTAAAGGGGTTCCTCAATTTAAAATAGTTAACGGAGGCGGGGTGAGGTGCAATAATGTCTCTTAAATGTGAAAATCTCAGTTTCGGGTATAAAAGAGAAAATTTGATTTTAAATAATGTGAATATATCTTTAGGTCGTGGAGAGGTACTGGGGCTCATAGGGGACAGCGGAAGCGGCAAATCAACCCTGTGTAAAATCTTGGCAGGGTACGAAAATAATTATCAGGGGAAGGTAAGTCTCGACGGAAAAGAAATCCCCTCAAAAGGCTATAATCCGGTCCAGCTTGTCTTTCAGCACCCGGAGAAAGCCGTAAACCCCAAATGGAAAATGAAAGATATTTTGAATGAGGGACACATTGTTCCCCAGGATATTTTAGATTCCTTTGGGATAAAAAAGAACTGGCTGAACCGGTGGCCCAATGAACTTTCAGGAGGAGAACTTCAGCGATTTGCCCTTGCAAGGGCTTTAAGCCCCGAAACCAAATTTTTAATCGCTGATGAAATAACAACAATGGTAGACGCTATTACCCAGGCTCAAATCTGGAATATCGTTCTGGACGTGGTTGAAAAAATGAATATCGGAGTACTGGTTGTAAGTCATGAAAAAAATTTAATTAAAAGGATCTGCCACGATGTCGTTTATCTAAAAGATATAAACCATGTCTAAAACTATGTCTTAAAACCATATTTAGATAAAAATCCATATCCCTTTAATGAAACTTAAATGTCTATACTTCATTAATGAAACATAATATCTATCCCGAAGAGGATTCCCTTCAGCCTTATTTTATTTGGAATGAAAGTACTGTGATTTGAAAAGCACTTTCATTCCTTTGTGCATGTTTTTTGCAGAATTTAATGTTTGGTTTTTATCTTTCCATAAAGATATTTTTAATGGATATTGCTTATCAGACCTTGCTTATCAGTCCTCTATTCTATTTTGAATGGTTTCTTAAATATCTAAAAAAATAAAAATTTTTATCATCGTTGATGTTTTCTGATCTGCTTCATTCCATTTTGCAGTTCCAATTATAGGGAATAATATTATTGGAAATGGGATTGACCCGTCTTTCGTCAACATCTTCAGGGTCATAGAGTAGGGAAGGCATTCCTATTACTACAGATACATCATTGCCTACATTTTTTGTACCATGAAAGATCCCTGGTGGGATATAAACCGTACGTGGGTACCTATCCCCCATAAAAATTTCATTCAAAACTTTATATGTAGGGGAGTCTTCTCTGTAATCATATAAGACAACTTTTACCATTCCACTTACACAAAACAGGTGATCTTCCTGTTTAGAGTGAAGATGCCAGCCTTTTATCATTCCAGGGTAAGAATAGGAAGCAATTATCTGTTTGATATCCTGTGCTTTCATATCTTCATCGTCTAAACGTATGAGCTCGGTCAAAAAGCCTCTCTCATCGCTAAACAATTTAGTATCCTTTATAACAATACCTTCAATTAGCCTTGCTCCATAAAAACCTGGAATGTTTTGGACCCTTGGCTTTTCCAGTTTATTAAAATCCTCCATACTTTTTACTTGCATGTTTGCACCTCTTTTTTCCTATTTCTCTGATTATTAATCCTTACCACTCTCAAAATAGTTCTGTAACGCAAGAATTTGCCAAACTTGACAGTATATTACAGACTTATTCGCTTGATTCTGTGGTCATTAAAAATTTACCCTTTTCGTCTTCTCGAAAACCGGTTTTCTCTTTGCAGATAATGTTCTCTACTTCAAGGTAGACTACTTTGCCAGGAATTAATAGATGCTGGAATACCCTGAATTCTTCTTCACATATGCTATGCAATTTTGCATTCCATCAAAAAATAGTAGCCTTAATTCCTGGAGTGGGACACTTTATAATTTTTTTACTTCAGTCCTTTCAGTTTTATAAACACCACCTGTGCAGGTTATCATGATCGTTTTTTACTATTTTCTAATATTATGCTCCCAAATCTATCTATAATTTTAAGGTATTTAAATGTTATTTTTTTGAGTTTTTGTATTACCAAACTGATAATATTATATAACTAAGTATTACTAAATCAAATGTATTTATCTATATTTCAAAATTCATAACACAATTGCCAGTACTTTTCGACTTATCATAAAAACCTGAATTCTATATACTCAGAATATGCATATGGTTTAAAAGGTGGGTGGGCCACCTTTACATGGTTGATATTTTTGAAAAAAACAATGTCTAACTTAAATTCCTGGATTCTGACCCACCCGAGTTTCGCCAGCAGAGTTGCGGCTCTGCAGTACGCTGCCCTTTTCGCTTCGCTCAAGAGAGCCAATTTTGGGATAAAGTAGTAAACTGCGCTCAAGCAGACTACTTTATAGATTAGAGAAGGCGCTTCACTCAGCCGAACTAAATTAAGATTTCTTCCCCATACAATGTTACTCTCTATATCGAGTCGTTCTTGTCCCGCTCGACGCAGGAGAGCGGTCTTTCCCAAATAGACTAAAAAGAACAAAGAAGGTCTATAAAAGCTAGCGAAAATAAATTAATGGAACGTAAAAAAACTAACCGGTAAAAGTGACCTGAAGGCCCTATAATTCCTGTTTTTTGCTTTTTCTTCTTTTTTGTGAAGGGCCGCCAGACAAGCTGGCGGAGGCGCTTATATTTATCTGTGGGATTTAATAAGGCTCCCGGCGTCAGGAGAAAGTATTCTGAGGACAGGAAATACGGTGCTGAATTCAGTTTCTCCAGAAGGCGTTATAACTTACCTGTTTCTTTTAGAGTCGCAGATTTGACAGGTTCAGCCCTGTAAGAGGTAGCAGTAAAACAAAAGATCCCAGTTTCGGATATACAGATACATCAACCGGTTAATATGGGACCACCAAAAAGTAGATAAGTCCATAAATTACGGGCTATAAATGAGCTTATAACAATAAACTAGCAATCAAAAAGATACGGGAAAAAGTGAAAATGATATTGAATCTCCTCAGTTGAGCTTGATTGCGAACACAAAGAAAAAATTTAACCTCTGAGGAGACCTGGAACCTTAAAGGTGTGCGCTTTTCTATAATAAATTCTTATTTAAAGGTGTGCGCTTTTCTATAATAAATTCTTATTATAACTGCCTGCCTTATTTCATCCCTTCGAGTATCCCATCAGGTATCCTCCAAAACCCGTGACCCAGAGCAGGATCGGGTATGCAATCCAGCGCTCAAGTCCTCCGAGGCCGAAGGCTGCAAAGGGACTTGCATTTCCCATGATGTAGTAGAGAAGCAAGTCAAGAAGGGCTATCCCTCCGAGTATGACTGAGAAATAATTAAGCGGTGTTTTCTCGATTCCGGAACCTGCAATTGCGGATATGCCTCCCATAACGAAAGCCATAAGGGCAAAAATTCCGTGTATGGCTCCATAGCTCCCGTTGAAGATCCCAACTCCCAGGACTCCTATCCCGAATAAGGCCATGGGAGCAGTAACTGTTCGCTTCCGAAATGCTTGATTGATGCAGTAGGCAGAAAAGATGATTAAGATGCCGGTAACAGCCATTGAAGCACTGAATATGCTTGAAGCCGGTTGTATGATAATACTGTTGGGCGGTTCGGTTGCACCAAGGTCACTTATCATGTTCTGCGATGTGCTGTATCCGGGATAGAGGGTCTCAGCCGTGATAATCCCGAGGAAAGCCAGCACGCCTGCACTGAACAGGAGTGCTCCGGCAATGTTTTCGTACCGCATGTGAGAGTGTGATCTGTCAACCATGGCAATTATAGCCTTTGAAGGTTAAAGTTATTTATGAGTTGCGTTGAGTGGAATTCCGGTCGGCAGTATTATCTCCTCTTCAAGCAAGGTCCGGGGAGTATTCTCTGATTTGAGAGGGCTGATTGGTATTAAAGCCGAAATACCTTTCAAACCGGACTCGGAAAGACCTGTCTACTGCAGGGAGTGTCTTCCCGAGCACAGGAAGCCTGGAGAAAACTGCAGATTCTAAGTGTTTGCAGATGCTAAGTGTTATTTGTGCAACCGAGTTTGTTTCAACACTTCTTTCTTTTTTCACTTTCTTAATAAATCCTGACTCCCAATATACTCTTTCCCATCAGCTGCTTACTATATTGAAATATGTTTTCCTGCCAGAAGTGTGCTCAATTTTGCTTCCTGTTTTCGTTAACTGATGGCTGTTGATTTTTTTCAGTTTTACATGATTGGCAATTAAATGTTTCAGATTATTCTTAATCAGCATCTGTCGACAGATATTAGATACGCTAAATAGTTACGGAGGAATTAAAATAATACCTGTGGCAATAAAGAGACCGTAGCTATCAAAAGGAAAAGAGTAAATATCCAGCAAGGGGTTGCATTTAGCCTTTTGTCGGGATCAAAAATGCCCCTGATCTCTTCGTTAAGATATAGCTCAGAGGAAAAGGAGTGAGAATATGGGAAGATATGTAGACGGATTCTTGATTCCTATCGCTAAAGGCAAAGTAAGCAAATACAGAGAAATTGCTCAAAAAGCAGGTGAAATCTGGAAAGAGCTTGGTGCTTTGGAGTATTATGAATGTGTAGGGGATGACCTGGATATTGAAGAACTGGTCTCTTTCAAAAAGGCAGCTAACACCTCTGAAGAAGAAACCGTAATATTTTCATGGATTGTTTTTGAATCAAAAGAGCATAGAGACCGGGTGAATGCGGCAGTTATGGACGATCCCAGGATGAAAGAAATGATGGAGTCAGGCGAACCGGATCTATTTGATTACAGGCGTATGGCTTACGGTGGCTTCAAAACACTGGTGAATCTTTAATCTGAACCTGATATTTCACTGCAGTCGACTGAAAGCAGCGGTTGAGCAGAGGCACCTGGCGGATGGAGGAATCAAAGAAATGACGGCAGCCTTTATTCTCTGGGGGCGGCTCGATACCCCGGGACATATGCCTGCTGCCTGGAAATAAGCGATTCCGACAGGACTCTTGACGGTATGGCTGTCTTCTGCCGGAACAGGATTCCTGCGCGTCTTGCTTATCGGGCCATATGCGATTTTAGCTGGCACGCAGAGCGGGGATACGTGCAGGGCTGGATCAGGTGCAGTCTGTCGAGCTCAGTATCCTGCGGAAGGCAGGGGGCACGTGTACTCTCAATGGTGTGACCGCTCCAGATCTTAAGGATTGAATCGGTCTGGACATTGGGTTCACTCCCGCCACCAATCTGGTGCCATTATGCAGGCTCGTTCCGGATAATGTCAAGCGGCAGACATGCCTGCCTTGCGGCTTGACGTGTCAGCAGGTACCTCTGAGGTTTTGCCACAGCGTTATGAGCGATGAACAGTGACAAGGTACACTGGTACGAGGCACCTGGCCTGAACTACGCTGCAATGCTCGAGGTGACCCGGATAGGATTCATTCGCCGATATCCTGGGCTGTGGGAGGTGGAAATATGATCATTTGATAACGCTGCACTTCTAATTAAAGTGAAAACATCTTGATCAAATGTTTTTTCAGGAAAGCTGTCCGAAACTGGCCCGATAAAAACAAATTGAAAACTTTACCTTCTTGTTCGATTAAGTTGAAATATATTTTTCCTGTCAGCGGTCTGTTTTATTTCCCAAGAATGTTTATCGGGAAAAGTGAAATTGAAAAACCCTTGACCCTTTGCAGACTTGGAAGGAGCTCTTTGATAGGGCGATCAATTTCTCACTTTATAATATTTAAAAAATACTTTTCTGTCCTAATTAATTCCTGACAGCCGATAAAAGGTAAGCTTTTGTGTTTCCCGGACCGCGATGCGAATCAAAAGTCGCATCCTTTATATACATTATATTGAAAAGAGGCGTAAAAGTATTCTCTATTTCGGCTTTTGAGACCCTTCTGGGCCCATATCCGCCAGGCTCCTTATCGGAGAAACACAGCATGAAATATTTGCCGTCTTTCTTGAGTACCCTGTGTACCTGCTGCGCAAAAATTGGCCTTTCCTCATCCGTCATTGTGTGAAACAGGCCGGAATCGATGATAATATCGAATTCATCCTTCCTGAAAAGCCGGTCCATCTGCAGTATGTCCCCCACAACAAAATTTACCTTAACGCGCTTTTCCATAGCTTTTTCCTTTGCGTCGGAAATTGCACTCTTAGCTATATCTATACCTGTGACATCGCAGCCGCTCATAGCCAGCATTATAGCATTGTCTCCCCGGCCGCACCCGATATCCAGAGTCCTCCCGGGCTTGATCTCTCTGCTCTTTATAAGGCCTTCAAAAGCAGACTGGGGATGACCGACATCCCACGGCGGCGTGCCCTTATATGCTTCATCCCAGAACAGACTGGTTCCCCCGAAGCTAAAGTACTGAGTTGTCATTTGATCCCGGATCGTGCGTCTCGGTCCCAAAATCCGGTAACAAGGATAGGTGTAATAGCATTACACAAAATTATAATTCATACTTATATACTGACATTAATACATAAATGTGATTAATGATACGTCTGGACCTGATTACTTCTCCGGGCTGCCTATCATTCCGAAATTTTTTGACAGTTTTGACAAAATGCATTAAGTAACAAGCCTTATAATCGGTATTATGAGGTTCATAATTATCCTCTAAGAAGAGGAAGTTGGAGGATTTACTGCCAACTGCCCCGGTTTCTGTAGAGGGATCCAGGTCAGATGAAGAGCTTTATTGGCAGAATGCTCCCCGGAATAAATCCTTTTATTGAGCTGTGAGTTCAATTCAGTTGAAATATATCTTTTCTGCCTGCAGTCCGCTAAAAATCTCCTGTACGCAGAGAGAAAAACTGAGAGATTTCTTCCGGAACCCCGAATAGGCCAATGGCTTAATGATGGAGCACTAAAAAATAAGAAAAAAAGAAAACAAGAAAAAACAAGAAGAAAGAAAATATGAAATAGATTTTCGGATTTCAGGAGCCTTTCAGAACCCATCGGGATCGGAAAGCAGTTCATAAGGGCTATAAAGCTCCCTTCCCTCCATGGTCAGGTAGAGGCGCGTCCAAAGGACAGTGGCAAGCGGCTGAAGTATGATGATCGGGACGAAATACGTAAGACCTGAGACCAGAGCGCTTTCCGAGCCCAAAAGCTCCCCGAGCAGACCATTGATGAAAGCCAGCCCGACTACAATTATCCAGATGAAGAAAACATCGAGTTTATTCTCCTTGAAAAAACTGTAACCTTTTTTTATAGCGTCAAGAGGGTCAAGTTCGTCGATTACGAGGGCATAAGGGGTAAGGGAAAGGACGATATTCATGACCAGGGCATAGATTCCCCAGGCAAGGATTCCTAAGACAAGTGTGCCCATGCCCTGTACAGTTGCTGCAGGGTTTTCGATCAGCCCGCTCAGGTCTCCTATTGTAAGGGCTCCAGGCACTACGAATACGATGCCTGCAAGAATAATCAGGGTCACCAGCAGGTTTGCAAGGAAAAACCTGACAGTGTTTTTCGAACCGAACCTTATCATGTCGGGTATTACGGTATCCCCGGTTTCGGAAGCCTTTTTTGCCATCCCGATTGCTCCTGCCATGAAAAAGGCCTGCAGGAACATGCCAAGCAGGAAAAATCCAAGAATTACAGCCACCGAGGCCGGGATGTTGGCCATAAACCCGTCCACGAGCATGGAGTAAAGTTCCTCACTCGAAAGAGTGGCAGGGTCGACAACGTTTCCCGAACCTGAGGTAAAGATCAGGACGCCCAGTATGGCGAAGAAAAAAACATAAAGAATTAAATTGACAAAAAAATTCAGGACATATGGAATACAAATATTTAGATTTCTAACCCAGGTCTTGAACCCTCTATTCAGTATTGTTCCAAAATCTTCATGCATGTGACACGACCTTCCGAATATAAAGGCAGCGGCTCTGCATCCCCTTCAACAGCCATGTCCTGACTGACTGCAAAAGCAGGGTTCGTTTGCAGGCTCACATATACCATTTTTCGGATACATATGCAGAAGATAAATATATAATCTCTCATCTCCGTACATGTAAAAACAGCAATCCTCAAAAAGAAAAACGACAGGTGACGCAACAGGTGATCCCATGAAAAAGCTGGAAACCTACAAATCCCCCACATCCCCGGACAATTCCGCAGCTCCGGAAAATCCCAGAACCCCCGAAAACCCCGTATTTCCCAGAAAATACATGCTCCCCGAAAACTCCGAAAACCCCGAAACAGACGACTCCCCTAAAGAAATCCTCGTCCTGGGCCACTGCCTGCTCAACCCCCTTGCAAGACTCAAAGGAGCAAAACCCGCCACTCCCGTCGACCCGAAAGGCGCAAACATAATCCAGCTCCCCTGCCCCGAATCCATGTACCTGGGAATGAGGCGCCGGGAAATCACGAAAGACCAGCTCGACCACCCCGCCTACAGACGCTTCTGCCGCAAAATCTTCACCCCCCTTGCCGACATGCTCGAAGACCTCGCAGCAAACGGCATAAAGCTCAGGATTATCGGAGTCCCCAAAAGCCCCTCCTGCGGCGTATATATAACAAGCGTAGGCGGCGAACCCGGAAAGTCAAAAGAGTTCCACCACAGTCATGCCCCGGGACCGGGCGTGTTTATGGAAGAGATTATTAAGGAGCTTGAAGGGCGCGGGGTTGAGTTTGAGATAGAGGATGCGGGAAGGTAAAAGGAAAAACCACCTGGAAGCTGCAATTAATGGATTGTCGTGATGACTGTAGTTTACCAATGTAACTTTCCATGGTTTTTGTGATTGATCCAAACTAATCTCTTATTGATCAATTCAATTATTTGTTTTTGATATATTTCTGAATCGATACTAACTTCGATACAAGCTTCGACTGATATCGTTTACAATGAAGGTCTCCTGGACCTCATAACATGAGAACCTTATCAAATCTTCAACTAAATATATTCGTAACATTGTAGCTTGGTATTGTAGCTTGCTTTGTCATTTTCAGCTCTTCGTCATACAGTTGTGAAGAAGTATCAAACTACTTAACTGATGACCAATGATGTGTAATTATATATTTGTTTTAAAAAATAAATCAATATGGAAAATCACGGATATAGACAGAAGGAAAAACCATGAGAAAAGGCCCCATAAGGTGTATACGCGTCCCACTTCATGAATCATTTGATGAGGACATGAAAAGGATAAGGGAAGAAAGGGAAAAACTAATTCAAGAAATGTCAGGCAAATGTATGACCGCCAGTGACTTCACACGCGACACACAAAATCGTTAAGGATACTGATTCATTATATATCCAGGATAAGCCTCATGCTATTGAAAAAAGGTTTCTTAGTGCATAGGCTCTAAAAACCCCTGGCTCTCACCGGTCGTCGCAGGCTACCGGCTTTCTCACAAAAAATACTAGCAGAACAGTAAAAAAATGAGGATTTCAACCTTATTTTTTTAGATGATAAAGCCTTAAGCATAAATCAGTGATGAACCTTGAATATAAGCAAATACCAAAAGTGGAACTCGCAAATTGAAACTTTCTAAAAACTTGAGTTTTCAGCTCTTTTTAGATGAATGTTCTAAGATGTTAGCCGGTCATTCAAACAGGTGAAAAATATCAAACACGGTTAACCGGAATTTTATCACAATTCCGCTTTTTCCACCGCAGACCCAATCATACTCTCAAGATCTTCAACGGTATTAATATTCGCAAAAGTCCTCAACTCAGGATCAATCCCCCGAATCTCCGATACCTCAACAAAAACAACATCTTTCATCTCAAAAACCGGCGTAAGCACAGAATGTTTTCCTCTCTCAAAGGCTTTTTCAATTTCCAGCAGCATTTTTCTTGAGTAGACCGCATGCAGAGGCTCATACATTCTATCCTCCTCCCACTTTGGGAGAGCAGCATCATGCCCATTTGCCTTTTCAAACAACAGGTCAACAACTTCGGAATTTACAAAAGGCATATCCCCTGCGCAGACAAAAGAGTACTCTGACTTTGATTCGAGCAGCCCTGCCCGGATGCCTTCAAGGGGCCCGGCATCCTCTCTGGAATCAAAACAAAAACGGATTTCCCGGTCCGGGAATTTTTCGAGCACAGGGAGGAGTTTTTCTTTCTGGGGGATGTCGCGGACCGAAAGGATTACTTCGCCCACAACCCGGAAGAGGTTTTCAAGCAGACGTTCGAGGATGGTTTTTTCTTCAAATTCGAGGAGAGCTTTCTCGATCATACCCATCCGGCGGCCCCTGCCTCCTGCCAGCACGATTGCACTTCTGGTTTTTGTTCTCCCCGGCTTAAATTCTGTTTTTCCGCTCATTAATTTCCGTCCCGGTTTTTGCTGCTCTCAACTTTTGCATTCAGGCATGTTCCCCGTCTTCAGGCGTGATCCCTGTCGTGGACCCAGAACTCTTCTTTTTCCGTGAATTCCTTTTTCCAGATGGGAACTTCGGCTTTTATCCGCTCGATGGCTTCGCTGAGGGCAGGGAAGAGTTCAGCCCTGTGGGCGGAGGCGATCACGATGTAGACTATGTCTTCTCCGGCTTCGATGACGCCGGTTTTGTGGTGAAGGAGGACCTCGAGGATTCCTTCTTTTTGCTTTATCTCTTCCCGGATTTTGTCCAGCACCTTTGAGGCTTCGGGTTCGTATTTCTCAAACTCGAGCCTGGCTGTCTTTTCCTCCCCTGCAAGCTCGCGGACAATGCCGGTAAATGTGCCGATTGCTCCTGCTTTCCGAATAGCCGGGTTTTTCCGGGCTTTTTTGATAAGGGCTTCGAGGGTGTAGCGGTCAGGCTGGGCAAGGGTCATGCCTACAAGGGAAGCTGTGAGCTCTTCGTGAGGGTCGATATACTCAGGTACCCTGAAAACGACATTGGAAACTCCCTCTAGGTCTCCAATCACGATTTTAGGGAGATTGCTTTCTTTGAACCCTTCCACGACTGCAAAATCAAGCCCCCGGTCGCAGAGCATATCAAGGGCGTTTTCGAGGCTGGCGTCTCTGGCAAAGCTGACAAGTTCGGAGCCCGTGATCCCTATTACCATGTCCGCTCCCGCATCAAAATGCCTGCCTGTATCCGTTTCTCCGGGGTTGAGACGCTGTTCTCCCATGTGTTTCACAGTACCAACTGTCCCGAAGCCGGAAAGCTGCCGGACAAGAGCTGAAACAAGGGCTGTTTTGCCCGATTTTTTATACCCAACAACAGAAATGACCTTCATCAAAGAGCCTTATGGACTTCCCGGTATAAGTAAGGGCCGGCATCTTTCTTCTTTTTCATTTCTTTTTTCGTGTGGTTTGGGCAGGCCAGACTAAATTAAAACAGCAATTAAGAAAAATAGACATTTATGACAATTTTTGTAAAAGTTCAAATATTGAAACTTCGATAATCTATAGTATCTGTCCTTTCAGTGAAGTCAGAAAAATTCAAAGATATTCAGAGAAAATAATGGGAGTAGAGCATGGAAGTAAACAAGGTAAGGATTCATGACCTTCCCGAGGAAGAGCGCCCCAGAGAAAGGCTTATTCGAAATGGGCCTGAGTCCCTTTCAAATGCCGAGCTGCTGGGGATAGTCCTGAGGACGGGCTCAAGGGAAGAGAATGTTATCAGTCTGTGCAGCCGGATACTCGTGGAATATAACATCAAGCAGCTGAGCCTTGCAAACGTTTCAAGGCTTATGCAGGTCCATGGGGTCGGAAAAGCAAAGGCTGCACAGATAGCTGCTGTTTTCGAACTTGCCAGGCGGCTTGAGACTTTTGTGGAAGAACCTAAACGAAAAATCTGTTCCCCAAAAGATGTCTATGCCCTGATGTATCCCAGAATGCGGGAACAAAAAAAAGAAAAATTTATAACACTCTATCTTGATACAAAAAACCAGATTCTTAAAGAAGAAGTGGTGTCCATAGGCAGTCTGAACGCCAGCATCGTGCACCCGCGTGAGGTTTTCAAGTCGGCTCTTCTGGAATCTTCGGCCTCGGTGATCATGGTCCACAACCACCCCTCAGGGGACCCAAGCCCGAGCAGGGAAGACATAATGGTTACCGAAAAACTTGTTGAAGGAGGCAAACTCCTCGGAATCGACATCCTTGACCACATAATCATAGGAGACGGCCGGTACGTGAGCCTCAAAGATGAAGGGTTTGTAAGGTAAAAAGAATTTGATCTGGCATGATTCTCAAAAAACCAAGCTTTCAAGAACCAAACTTTCAAGAACCAAACTTGCAAAGTACCGAAAATCTCCAATATAACTCATTTTTAGCAGAAATCCATAAAAGTCACTTATTTTTCTTGAATATACAGTAATTGAAATCTTCCTCACCTTTAATAACGGAATTGGGCAAATAAGCGAATAAATTCTACATCTGTTCACATTACGGAAAAACAGAAAAAACAGAAAAAACGGAAAATACGGAAAAAAACGGAAAAAAACGGAAAAAAGAAATTCTGAGTTGAAACTTATGAAAGTTATCGGCATTAACGGAAGCCCGCGAAAAAACGGGAATACTTCAATCCTGATTCAAATTGTGTTTGACGAACTGAAGAAAGAGGGAATTGAAACCGAACTTGTCCAACTCTCAGACAAGAACATATTGGGCTGTAAGGCTTGCCGGGCCTGCCATAAAAACAAAAATAAACGATGTGTCAATAAGGATGACTTTTTTAATGAATGCCTGGCGAAAATGGTGGCTTCGGATGGGATTATTCTTGGTTCTCCCGTATATTCCGCGGGTGTGACTTCGCAGATGAAGGCCTTAATCGACCGGGCAAGTATGGTGCTGGCAGGAAACAGGGGGCTTTTGAAACATAAAGTGGGAGCCTCAGTTGTAGCTGCCCGTCGTGGAGGGGCTATCAGCGCCTTCGATACCCTGAACAACTTTCTCTATAGTAAAGAAATGTTTCTGGCAGGTTCAAGTTACTGGAACATGGTTTACGGAAATGCCATAGGAGAAGTCGAACAGGATCAGGAAGGCATTGAGAATATGAAAAACCTCGGGCAAAATATGGCCTGGCTCCTGAAAAAAATTCATTGTAATTAAAGTAAAATTCATTGTGTTTGAGGTAAAACAGTTAGATACTTGTATTGTTAGGTGCTTATACTCGCCCCCGATTTACCCGACAAACCAATACATCCGGCAAATACATCCGGCAAATACATCCGGCAAATCAAAACATCTGACAAACCAATACCTTATACACCTACTATATAACTTGCTAAACCTACGATACCTATATATAGCTATAGGAAATGGGCTTTTCGATCAAACAAATTATCCTCCCACTTTCCATCCCCCGTAAAAAGGAGGTCTTTGGCATTACAAAACATATAAACGCCTGTGCACTGGATAACAGACAGACTGAGGAAATTACTCTAAACGACCCCTATACCGTGCCTTACCGGGGCATCTATGCGGTCTGTGACGCGAAAAACGAGTACGCGGAGATTATTGAGCACTCCAACTGCTACAGCGGGGCGTCCTGGTCCCTTTACCATTATGCAAAAGCTCCTCTTATCCTTAAAGCCCGTTCAACGGGAAATATGATCCGCTATTTTATGAAAATCGGAACCTCAAAACTCGAACTCAAACCCTCGGTTGCAGCCGCAGGCATAGAATCCGTGATCGTACAGGGGGACGAAGTTGAGATCACCTATGCAGGGCTGGGAGGCGGAGGAGTCGGTGCAACCCGCTGCAGAGCGCTTGCAGACGGAGTATTGCGCTACAGGATTTCCGAGTCCGGGGGAGAGCGCTGTGCTAAGGGGACAGTTGTGGTTCCCCGCAGGGACCGCGTTCTTATAGGCATAGATGACACCGATTCAAAGGATGTCGGAGCCACCTGGACCCTGACCCACAATATTGCAAAGGAACTGGACTGCCAGGAAGCCGTCTACCTCTCTCATGCCCTTGTCCAGCTCTTTCCTGTCCCGGAAAAGACCCAGAACTGCATGTCAACAGTCCTGGAATTCGGCTGTGTGGACGAAAAAGCAAAAGAAAGGCTTGTAACCTCTTTTAAAAGAGCCCTTCAAAAATACAGCGCATCCGGAGAGACAGGGCTTGTAGTCTTATCTGATTTTTATGCAAAAGGGCTTTACTCCTACAGCAACCGCTGCCGGACAGAAAGGGTTTCAAAGGCAGAAGCCCTGCGCTGTGCCGAAGAAAACAATGTGAAAGTCCTGCTTGGCGGCAACGGGGTAATAGGTGCTCTTGCCTCCCTGCCCTGGTTCGGGAGGCCCGAAGAGTCCATAATTCCCGGAACAGAGATAAAACCAATGATCATGGAAAAAACTAATTAAATGATACCTAAAACCAATTATAATGGTATTTGAATTTATCTAAAGATACCGGAAACTGCCGAAAATCCTGTAATTCCCGAAAGGGGGGGGTCAACTTGAACGCAGAAGAAAAAGAAGCAGTAAAATGCAACGGATTTGAAGCCCTCTATCTTGCAGCCCTTGACAGTGACGTCACCCTTGTAACGGGAGTCCCCGGATATCCTGTCACCTCCCTGATGGAGCTTTTTTTGAAAACAGATAACATCTCGACTGAAACGGATAAGGTCTCAACTAAAGCAGGTAACGCCTCAACCTCCTCACACAGTTCGGCTTATGAAGCCAGATGGCTTACAAACGAGAAAGTTGCGCTCGAAATCGCACTCGGTGCGTCGGTTTCAGGCAGAAGGGCCCTTGTGATTGTAAAACATGTGGGGATGAACCTTCTCTCCGACCCCCTTATAACCTCAGTTACGCATACGACAGGTGCAGGTCTGGTAATCATCGCAGGGGACGACCCCGGCGTGAAAGGCTCTCAGAATGAGCAGGACTCCCGCTGGTACGGCAGAATAGCTGAAGTTGCAGTATTTGACCCGGTTGACCCTGACGCCGCGTACCGAACTCTCCGAAGGGCTTACGAACTTTCGGAAGAAATCCGAGCACCGGTAATTCTGAGGGTAACCGCAGGCCTGGAGAAAACTGAAGGAAAAATCCTGCGCCTTCCCCCGGCTTCAGCTCCCCACCCCAGGTTTGACCGTTCGATCTGGGAATTTCGGATGGTAGAAAAACACCGGCGTTTTCATTCAAAAGCCTACCCGGCGCTTGAAGAAGAAGCCGAAAATACCGGCCCGAATGAGATTAGAGAAGGAACGGAAGAGACAGAAGCCGACTTACAGGTTTCAGGGCATGGAGAAGGTGAACGGATCGGAATTATCTCCTCAGGTTTTGCGGCTTCAATTGTGGAAGATACATTGCAAAAAACGGGCTGCTATCCCGAAGTATCTCATCTTGTGCTCAACCTTGTAAATCCCCTCCCCATGCAGAAAATCGGGAATTTCCTTAAAAATAACCGCAGGGTACTGGTAGCTGAAGAGTCCGAACCTTTCATAGAAGAGCAGATCAGGATTGCAGGCAATGTCTGTGGCAAAAAAACAGGACACCTCCCCTACGGGCAAATAACGCCGGAAGATATAGCTTTTGCCCTTGAGTACATCGGAGAAGAAACACCCTCAATCCCTCTGGATTCTGTCCGTGCCGGAGCCGGGAAAAAAGACCGGGCTCCAATCTGTGAAGACTGTCCTTATCTTCCTCTTTACCGTTTTCTCCGCGTACCCGACGTTCAAATCGCCGGCGACATGGGCTGTTCGGTCCGGAGTGCTCCTGAACCCCTTGCTGCAGTTGATGTCAGCTTTGCCCTGGGTTCGGCAATCTCGGTTGCCTGCGGCTTTGAGAAAAAAGGCATAGCCGTAATAGGAGACTTTGCCCTCGCACATTCCGGAATCCTCGGGCTCTTGAACGCTGCAAGCGAAGGTTATGAAGTACTTGTGCTCGTACTTCAGAACGAAGTCGCAGCTATGACAGGAGGGCAGAAAGTCCCTGACCTGCGAAAAGTGGTCGAAGCAATAGTGCCTGATGTGTCGTTTTTTGATCTGGATGGAGACGAAAAAAAGCCGACCTCCGGTTCAGAACTTTCGGACCTGATTCTGGAAAAACTCGCTCTTCCGGGAATTTCGGTTATTTTTATAAAAGGCCGGTGCACAAAATATTGAGCCATCTGGCTCTTCGACATGAAAGTACTTTTAATTACTTTCATTATTTGTGCCTGTAATTCAAAGAAGTTATGTGAGTTTTTTTCGTTTCTCCTTTTTTATTTCTTCTTCCATTTTCAGGAAATACCGCTCTTCTTCGTCGAACGGAACAAGAACGACCTAAAACAGTGAATGACGTTGTATGCGTCTCAAAGAAGTCTATAAAGTCATCTTGAGCGAAGAGAAAAGTAATACTTGTCTATAAGTTAGTCCTCTTGAGCGAAGCGGAGCGTAGCGAAAAGGACAGCGTACTGCAGAGCCGCAACTCTGCTGGCGCAACTCTGCTGAAACGAAAGGCAGGCTGTTGCACTTGCAGTGCAACTCCCATGAAATCTCCTATCTCATGTGATCCCGAATCGTAATTCGGGCGAATAAAATTGTAAGGGTCGAGGTCTCGAATCAGTCCTCCTTCATTCCTCCGGAACGAAGCTCACTACTATTATATCTCAGATAATATGGTTCAACCCTCTCAAACTTCAACAAATTTTTTCTTATCTTTAGCCAATTATTTTTCCGTATCTGGCAGAAAGTAGTCAACTTCATTCTCTTGAAATACCTCAACTTTTTTTATCACTGAATCAAAAAATATTCACCCTTATTTTTTTGGGCTGGTCTTTCTGAGAGAATTCAAGAAACAAAGAGGGTCATCATTTTCATCATCATTATACTGTTTTTCTCAGGATATAACTTCAAATTGGTTTGAAGTTTAATAAAGAATTAAATGCTTTGTGGAAAAATAAATAACTAAAGAGAAACAATTAATGATAGGGAATTAGGGCATATTTCAGTGTCTTAAATGAATAATTTGAAAACTCAAGATCCCAAGATGGGAAATAAAAGGGGAGAAAATTTTTGAACAGAATACTCCGAATTCTGCTGCTAATAGGGGCTTTATTACTAATCACGGGAACACTTCTGAATTTCACCAGAGATCCACTTATCCTAAGTTCGGGAGCTGTGGCTACGTTATTTATGATCCTGCTTTTCAGAATTGATCCTCTAAGCCCTCACGAATGACAGGGAAAGAGAGGATTAATCTTTTTTACGTGCAAAATACTCTATTTACGTTCTTAAGTACAAAATAATTAATTATTTTACGTCCAACTTATTTTTTACTGGTTTTGCGAGGTATCGAGAATGGATCCGAGAATTAAATTTGCATTAGTTTACCTTATGCTTCTGTTTTTTGTTTTTTTTGCTGGCTGCTCCGGAAAGGGAACAGAACAGAACACACCCGGCTACACCGCAGATGTGCTCAAAACCGAAGCCGTAACTTTTTCAGGGATGTTGGGGCAGGGGGCTTACCTGCCGGTAAATTACAGCCTGGAAGCCCTCGATGTCGAGTTAAAAGCGCCTTCTTATGACTTGCCCCTGGAAAAGGATAAAATCTCCAACTACGCAGCCTTTTCAGGAAAAATTCCTCTGGACGAATCCGCGCTTGAAACGCTGGAAAGGAACGGTTTTGTGGTAATAAAAAACCCTTATGACTCCTCAGAAGAAGACATAACTTCAATGTATGTGACCCTCAAGGAAGAGGAAATTCCTGTTTTTATCACCACGGACTCCCTTCTGCACCTCTATCACATCCAGTTTGACGAGACTCTGCGCCAGATCGAGGAAAAGGAGTTTTACGATACTCTTTGGGAGACCGACCTTGCCCTGCTGAACAGCTCAATTGAAGAATATAACAGCGCTTCAGGAGAAGAAAAGGAAGCTGCAAGAAGAAACACAGCCTACTTCGCGGTTGCTTTAAGCCTGCTCCAGCCTAAGCCCGAACAGATACAGGCAGTAGATGAAACCTACGGCTTTGTTGACGAGGCTCTCTTCCCTGCAGGTTCGGCAGAAAAATATCAGTTTGAGGTCCCTTCATTTGTAAAAGAAGATGTTGATGCCGAACTTGCCCTGATAGAAGCCCATGAAGGCTTTGCTCTCTCTCCGATTTTCCTCTATGAAGAAGATTATTCCCAGTACGTGCCAAGAGGCCACTACACCCGCTCCGAAAAGCTGCAAAACTACTTTAAGGCCTTCATGTGGCACGGCAGGATGAGCATGCTCCTGAAGGACAGCCTGATACAGTCCGAAGACCCTGCAAAAGATGCCCGCATCCAGACCATCCAGGGAAGCCTGATTTCTTCTCAGCTAAAAAACTCGCCAGAACTCCTTGAAAACTGGGACAGGATCTACGGGGTTACGGCTTTTTATGTGGGCTTTTCCGACGACCTCGGCCCTTACGAATACATGGAAGCCATGGACCGGGTCTTTGGCAATGGAGAAAGGGAATTCAACGAAACCGCAGTAGAGGAATTAAAATCCATCCTTGCCGAAAATCAGGGTCCGCAAATCTACGGCGGCACAGGAAACTGTGTCCTGCAACCGCCCTTCACGCCGGAGCAGGCTGATGAATGCCTTGAAAACACCACAGGTTTCCGTTTTATGGGGCAGCGCTTCATCCCTGACTCTTACATGTTCTCAAACCTGGTCGGAGCCTATACAGGTGAATATACCGGTGACTACACGAAAGATGAAGCTCCGTTTACGCTGGTAATCTCAGGAGCCGGAAGACCTATCCGCGGCTTCCCGCGCGGTCTCGATGCAATGGCTCTTCTGGGCTCGGAGAGAGCTGTTTACTGGCTCGACGAGCTGAACGATTCGAGCTACGAAAATTACAGTGTCCGATACGGAGAACTTGATACGGAATTTTCGAATTTCAGCACAGCCGACTGGAACAGGAACCTCTACTGGTCCTGGCTTTATTCCCTCCAGCCTCTCCTGAAAAACTATGGAGAAGGTTACCCGACCTTCATGCAGACCGATGCCTGGCAGGATAAGGAACTGAGCACCTCTCTGGCTTCGTGGACAGAACTCAGACACGACACTATCCTGTATGCAAAGCAAAGTTATACAGTACTCGAGTCCGCAATGATCCTTCCGGAAGAAAAACCGGTAGTAGGTTATGTAGAGCCGGTCCCCGACTTTTACGCGAGACTGCTTGCCTTAACAAAAATGACAAATCAGGGCCTGGACGAAATGGATGTGCTTGACCCGAGATCAAAGGCAAGGCTTGCGAACCTTGAAAATATACTTTCCAGACTCCAGGAAATCTCGGAAAAGGAACTCGAAAATGAAGAACTGACAGAAGAAGATTACGAATTCATCAAGAATTTCGGGGATCAGCTTGAAGGCGTCATAGCCGATGTTGATGAGAAAGCCAGAAAAACTACAATCGTGGCTGATGTCCATACCGACGGGAATACTGGAGATGTACTCGAAGAAGGAGTAGGATACGTGGATATGATCGTGGTAGCATACAAGCTTCCGGACGACAGGATCCTTATCGGTGCAGGTCCGGTCTTCAGCTATTATGAGTTCAAACAACCCATGTCCGACCGCCTGACCGACGAAAAATGGAGAGAAATGCTGGAGGAAGAACCGCCGGAAAAGCCGGAGTGGACTTCCGCCTACATTTCTTAATTTTTTATGTCCTGTCTTTCTGTTGAGCTTTGCAAAGAACCACGTAGATCTGTTGAATGGAATCGTATAAAGTGATATTTAGAGGAAAAAAGAAGGTAGCAAATGTCGGAAGAACGGGATATGATAGAAAAATTAACTTTTCTTTTGATGTTTTTATTCATTTTAGTTCGATTTTTTAGTAAATTGAAGAATTAGGTTTCTCGTCAAGAGATCTATAAAAAACTCTATCTCCACCTCTTTATTTGCAATACTCATGGGAAAATGCTGGATAAAAAGGACCCTACAGGAAGAGGGTCTGGAAACTAAGCAACTCTGATATTCGACTTATTTTTCGACTTATTTTCGAAGTTTCGAGATAACTTCAAAATAATTCGCAGTCAAAGTCAAATATAAGTAAAATAGTGCTGTATCTTCTGTTACATAATTTAGTGTTTTTTTCGGAAAATAACCAAGAAAATTTTCAGTCATTTTTAGTCATTATATTAGTCATTTTTAGTCATTTGCCGGATTTTGCTGGCAACTGCTCTGCAACAGATCTTACAGGAAGAAACATCCCTGAATACCAGACCAAAGTAGGCGAGATGAAATGATGAAGTGTCTAACCAGGACTGCTATTGCTTATTTATCATTCCTAATTCTTCTTGGCTCCATTTTAACAGCGGGGTGCCTGGAGCAAAGTTCCGGGTTAAGTGGGGAGAATGGGACAGAAGAAAAAGAAGTAAACAATAATGGAAGCTCTTCGACAGGTTATTTGAAAACCGAAGCAGTAAATCTTTCCGGGCTTGAGGCCGGAAACTCTTCTCTTGCAGTAAACTACAGGCTTGACGCTCTTGATACCGAACTAAAAGCTCCCCAGTACGACTTGCCCCTGCAGGAATCGGAGATTACGAATTACGAAGAATTTTCGCAGAAATTTTTGACAGATGAGACAGCCCTGGAGAAGCTGAAAGAAAACGGGTTTGTGGTGATTTCCAACCCTTACAACCCAAAAGAAGAAGATATCACCGCTATGTATAACAGACTTGGAAGGGAAGGACAGCTGATTTTCATAAGTTCGGATACCCTTCTGCACCTTTACCATGTCCAGTTTGACGACAGCATGAGCCAGGTTGAGGAAAGTGAATTATTTGACCTTTTATGGGAACTTGATGAAGCTCTGCTTGACTCTTCGGTCGAAGAATATAAAAGCGCATCAGGAGAAGAAAAGGAAGCTGCAAGAAGAAATGCAGCCTACTTTGCGGTTGCGTTGAGCCTGCTTCAGCCAGATGGAGATCAAATTAAGTATCAGTTTGAGATTCCTGCTTTTGTAAAAGATGATGTCGAAGCCGAGCTGGCTCTTATCGAAGCCCACGAAGGTTTTGAGATATCCCCTATTTTCCTGTATAAGGAAGACTATTCCCAGTATGTACCAAGAGGCCATTATACCCATTCCGAAAAGCTGCAAAACTACTTCAGGGCTTTTATGTGGCACGGCAGAATGAGTATGCTCCTTAAGGGAAAATTGATCGAGGCCGAAGATCCTGACAAAGAAGTCCGCATCCAGACAATTCAGGCAGGCCTGATCACTTCCCGGCTCGAAGACAATCCAGATCTCCTTCAGAAATGGGATCGGATCTACGCGATTACTGCTTTTTATGTCGGTGTCTCTGACGATCTCGGGCCTTATGAATATATGGAAGCAATGGAGACGGTATTCGGAAACGAATCAAGGAATTTTAACGCAACAACGATCGGAGCGCTGAAAGTGGAGCTTGCAGGGTATCGGAGCCCGGAGATCTATGGGGGCACAGGAAGCGGAACCCATGAACTCATTCTAACGGCTGAGCAGGCTGATGAACTCCTTGAGGATACGAAAGGTTTCAGGTTTATGGGGCAACGTTTTATCCCGGACTCTTATATGTTCTCAAGGCTCACCGGCCCTTATACTAACGAATATACAGGAAATCAGGAAGATTTACCTTTTACCTATAGAGATTCCGACTACGGAAACAACCGGGGCTTTCCACGCGGGCTTGATACGATGGCTCTTCTGGGTTCGGAACGAGCTGTTTACTGGCTTGACGAACTTAACGATTCAAACTACGAAAATTACAGTCTCAGATACGGGGAACTGGACTCGGAGTTTTCGAACTTCAGCGTAGTCGACTGGAACAGGAACCTCTACTGGTCCTGGCTTTATTCCCTCCAGCCCCTCCTGAAAGACTACGGATCAGGCTACCCGACCTTCATGCAGACCGATGCCTGGCAGGATAAGGAATTGACCACCTCCCTTGCCTCGTGGACCGAGCTCAGGCATGATACGATTCTTTATGCCAAGCAAAGCTATGCAATAGAGGAATCACTTCCCATATTTGGGGACAAACCTGTGGGATACGTTGAACCTGTACCCGAATTTTATAACCGGCTGCTGGCCCTTACCCGGATGACTGGAGACGGGCTTGAAGAACTGGATGCGCTTGATGAAGAGACGGGAAGAAACTTTGCAAGCCTCGAGAGTGTCCTGGAAAGGCTTATCGAGATTTCCGAAAAAGAACTTGAAGATGAAGAACTGACAGAAGAAGATAAATATTACATCTTCAAGTTTGGAGAAATTATCAAAATGAGCGTAAGTGCCGACGAAGAAACCAGGAAAACTACCCTTGTCGCAGATGTCCATACCGAGCCAAATAATGAACTTGTGCTTGAGGAAGGAACAGGATATGTGGATATGATAATCGTAGCTTACAAGCTTCCTGACGGCAGGGTCTTCTTAGCTGCTGGGCCGGTTATGAGCCATTACGAGTTCAAGCAACCAATGTCCGAGCGCCTGACCGATGAAAAATGGAGAGAAATGCTTGAGGCAAACCCTCCGGAGAAGCCGGAGTGGGCTTCAACATACGGGGCTTAAAGCCCCAAAATTTTTTTGATTTTTTGTTCTCGAAGTCAAGAAGATCGATCAAGATCGAAGAAACTGAAAGGTTACTGGAGAGCATAAGCAGGGACGAATTTTAAGCAGGGAAGGAGTTACTCGGATTCGATTACCGCAATCAGAAATTTCCGGGGGCCATATATGGAAAGATATTAATTGTATAAGTATGAGTAATAATATGAGGGTAATATGATTACGAAAGCCCTTGACAAAACCGTGAGGTAATAAGAATGTGCAGTGTTGGAGACCCGTTTGATTTCAATATGGAAGGAAAATTGCCGGTTAAAGGGTATGTATGCAAGGAATGTGGGAATAAATTCAAAGGTATCGGGAAGAACGTGAAGTGTCCTTCCTGTCAGTCTTCAAATGTAGCAGAAACCTGATAAGCAACTGGAATTATTGGATTTTTAGACACTTATTTTTAGCATGAATAAATCGACTTCCTCCAGAGACATTTCACTGCTGGAAAGTGAAATGCTTCTCCTGCGCGGCAAAGCAGGAATAGTGGCTATTGTGAAAGCAGGTCCACATGGACAGTACTTTCTGGAAACTGAAACCGAAGAGATTGTACTCGGACTGGAACCCCACGATCTGATTGTTGCTTCTGCATTTTCAGTGGACGAGAAAACTGAAAAAGGGCTTAAATGCGTTCTCTTCATGATCCGGGAAATCAGGTCCCCATTAATAGTCCTCCCAAAGAATCATCCTGCATCGGCAAGGCTTCCAATAGTTGTATCGGCTGGGAAAAAGACTGTGCTGAACTGCAATATCACACCCGGCACGCACCCGAATCAGGAAGTGCTCTGCGGTTCAAACGAATTTGATAGTCTGGAGCTAACAGGAACGCCGGAGGGCGTACAGATTAAAAATATGCCACAGTGTGAGGTATTAAAGGTTAACTTTGATATTTGACCTGCACATCTCTTAAATTCTATTATCCCTTATTTTATTATTTCTGATTCCATTATTTCGGTCGTCCGTCTTTATATGGTTGATATTTTTGAAAAAATAACTTGGACTCAAACTTCCAGGTTCTGACCTATACAACCATATTTGCTATATTGTGTCGTTCTTGTCCCGCTCGACGCAGGAGAGCGGTCTTTCCCAAAAAGACAAAAAAGAGATAGAAGAATGAAAACAACAGGTTAGCAATTAAAAGCTGCTGAAGGCGTTTGTGAGTTTAAGAGAAGGACAAAAGGCTAAAACGATATTCAATTTCAGTCTCATTTCTCATTCATTTCTTCTTTTTCCTTTTGTGCAGGGCCGCCAGACAAGCTGGCGGAGGCGTTTATATTTAACTGTGAGTTTTATGAGGTTCCCCAGATCAAGATATAAATTCGCTTGTTAATTTTTTTGCGTCGCAGAAGAGAAAAGTTCAGCCCTGAAAAGAGTAGAATCAAAAAACAAAAGATCTTAGTTTCAGATATGGGAATAATATCAACTGATTAATACAGGACCACCATTATTTCTGATTCCATTATTTCTGATTCCATCATTCTTGATTCCATTATTTCTGATTCCATTATTTCTGATTCCATCATTCTTGATTCCATTATTTCTGATTCCATTATTTCTGATTCCATCATTCTTGATTCCATTATTTCCGATTCCATTATTTCCGATTCCATTATTTCTGATTCCATCATTCTTGATTCCATTATTTCTGAATGAAAATGACTGCATAATAACTGAGTAACTTCTTATAAGTGGCCCCTGCTAATCGCCCTGTATACTGCTATCACCTTGTATGCCCCGGCGTCCGGGATATAATTCTTTTGTTTCCATCCCCGAGCTGCAGGGGTATGAAATTGGCCATCAGGTAAGACAAAAGCAAGCTTAAACCGGTTGCAGTTAAGGGCTATGAGTTATACTTAGAAATCTACCATAGTCTGAAAATGATGCTTTTCTTTAACCCCGGGAACCATTTATTTAATTGTGGTGAATATAAGTGCCTCTATCAGTTTGTCCAGCGGCCCTTCCCAAAAACGGACATGAAATTCTTCGAATAACAAGGGCAAAGTAATGAAAATACTTTCACGCCAGGAAGAAAGAAAACTGGACTAATGAAAAAATAAGAAAATAGTTTTGCAGGTAGAATAACTTGGCTTATTGCATTTGAAAATCTCTTATTTGTTTAACTCATGTTTCTCTCAATAATTTTTCATCAGCTTTTTCTTTATTATTACGGAAAAATCGCTCGTCGGCGAGCGGGACATGAACGGTTGAAGATAGGAATGACGTTGTACGGGTGAGAGTTTAAAAGTCATAATCCCAAGTTACCGTCCTTAATTTTCCCGTTTGAAAACATTAACCACATAACAAAAAGCATTAACTTGCAGCAAAAAGTGCCAACATGTAACAAAAAATACTTTGCTGCCATTCATACCAGAATTATAACATAAAAAGCCTGTAGAAGAAATAAATTAAAAAGTTTAGAGAAATGAGGATTTGTTTATTGATGTTTTTCTCATCATGTAACATAGTTTAAAAAGTTAAAATAAGAAAGTAGAGTAAGAAATTGAAATAAGAACGTGAAATAAAGATTTGAAATAAGAAAGTTAGAATGAATCATTGGAAACATTCTCATTTCTTATTCATTTCAAATAGAAATCTTTTCTTTTTCGCTACCGGCAGGTTTCTGCTCCTGCCGGACCTGAGTAATCAGCCTTTCAAGCTGGTCCCTGGTGATGCTTTTATGCTTCTCTTCGGTGCAGACTTTGACTTTTTCGATCAGGGCGCAGAGTTCTTCCCTTTCAAGGCAGAAACCGATGCTGTTGATGATTCCTTTCAGGGCTTTTGTTCCGGTGTGCTTTCCGACTACGAGGTTGCGCTTCCCGCCGACCATCTCGGGAAGGAAGAGTTCATAAGTGCGCGGCTCTTCCAGGATTGCAGCTACATGGATTCCGGATTCGTGGGTAAAGGTGTTCTGTCCTACAACGGCTTTGTTTACCGAAGGGGTGATGTTTGAGTATTCCGAAATCATTTTGGAGAGCGCGGTCAGCTTTGTTGTATCATAACGCTCAATTCCGTACTGTACCCTTAGGGCTACCAGTACTTCTTCAAGAGAAGCGTTTCCTGCCCTTTCTCCGATCCCGTTGACTGTCGTGTGAAGCTGCTTTGCCCCGGCTTCGGCGGCTGCAAGAGTGTTGGCTGTAGCCATCCCGAGGTCGTCATGGCAGTGGATGCAGATGGAAGTGTTTACGGACTTGAAGATCTCGCTTACAAGGTAGTGGGTTGTGGTCGGGTTCAGGATACCCACTGTATCCGCAAGGCTTACATACTGCACTTTATACTCGTTTTCAACTTCCTTGAAAGCCTGTTTGAGGCGGTCAACCGGAGTGCGGCTTGCGTCCTCGGCTGCAAAACGTACATTTAAACCGTGGTCAGTTGCATATTCAATGGCTTCCTTGGCGCAGCCGAGCATATCCTCAAGAGTCCTGTGGTATTTGTATTTGAGGTGCATGTCGGACATTGCAATGAAAATGCTGACGATATCGACGTCACAATCAAGGGCAGCATCAACATCCCCCTTTACTGCTCTTGAGAGACAGCAGATCCTGGAATTAAAGCCCTGGTTTGCTATTTCCTTTACAATTTCTTTTTCGTATGCGGAAACTACCGGAAAGCCGGCTTCTATAACCTCAATACCCATGGAATCAAGTTCACTGGCTACTGCCAGCTTCTGTTCTTTCGTGAACACTACGCCAGGGGTCTGTTCCCCATCGCGCAGGGTCACGTCACAGATTTCGATATCAAGGGGGCGATATTCGATGAAGTCCATAAGTGTATTTCTGGAGTACTGCTCGCTCTCTGACATGGTTACTGTTTCCCGTGATTTTTCTCATTCTGAGGAATTTTTGATTATTTTTAATGATATTTGTATTGACTGCCCCCGAAAAGAATTCAAAGGCTGGATAAGAAATATGGTGCTGAAACGCTATTAAAAGCCAAAAAACTTATACTTAGCAAAATTAAGCATTAGCTTTACCTACATATGTATAAATGTTTTCCTTGGAGGAAACGAGTTTCCGGGAGCAATATTAGGATTTTCCGGGGAAAATACTGGCTTTCAGTGCTTTTACCTGAGAGTTACAGTTTCAAAAAAGAAATTTCCGGGGAGATCAGAATTAAATCTCGCGTCTTAAGGAAAAGGGCTCTGAAAAACCAGGTAAAAAAGAAAAATTAAAGTCATTGAAAAATCGAATTTCATAGAATTTTTTCAGGAAAGTTTCCGCTGAACCCTCTCATAAAAGCAGGTATCGGAAATCCTTACAAAACGTGCAGGATATTTTGATTTCTTCAGTTTGACAACGTCAGCTGGCCTGATCCTGTAAGACTTCTGCCCGTCAATTGCAATTACAGCTTCTTTTTTATAATCTGACAATTTTACCGTGACTTCACTGTCCGAAGGAATAACCCAGGGCCTTGACGACAGCTTGAAAGGAGCAACAGGGACTACCACGATTGCATTTACCCTGGGGTTTACGATAGGGCCCCCGGCACTCATCGCATAGGCGGTCGAGCCTGTGGGGGTCGCAAAAACCACACCATCCGCACGCATTTCATCAAGAAGGCAGTCATTGACGTGAACTTCAAACTGGATTATCTTTGCGGGTTTTGCAGACATAACAGCGATCTCGTTGGTGGCTGTCTCAAGCATCTCTCCATTCAGAAAGACATCTACCCGCATCCTCTCAAGATACGAAAAACCGTAGAGGACTTCCTCTATGGTCTCAATCGCATCCTCAGGTTCCACGTCTACAAGGAAACCGAGAGTGCCCATATTAATCCCCAGCACGGGGAGGGGATCCTTCATTTTGGCAATATTTCGCAGGACTGTCCCGTCGCCTCCTACACTTACGATGAGTTCGATTCCTTCGTCCCTCATCTTTTCGACAGGAATGCCCTCAATGTCCAGCACATCAGCTGTGGCAGTGGAGACATAGATCCGTACCCTTGACCGGAAGTGTGCGATAATATCCCTTACCATCTGAAGTACTTCAGGCCTATCGCAGCGTGATGCGATCCCTATTTTTTTAATTGCCAAATTATCCCTCTGATAGTAAGTTTAAAAGTTTTTTATGAGCGTGCCCGTTGGATGCAACCATCTCCACCCTGGCGGTAACATTATCAGGAAGTCTTAAAGTCTTCCCGTATCCGTCCGTAACAAGCCCGCCGGCTTCTTCAAGGATAAGCTGGCCTGCTGCCACATCGGTTACCCGAAGAGCTTTTCGGACATCTACAAAGGCATCAAGCCTGCCTGAAGCTACATAACACAGTTCAAGCGCAACGCTTCCGAAAAGCCTCACGCGGCGGACGCTGCTGTATATCCTTCGGGTCCTTTCCACATTCTGCCTGTAGCCGTATACGCTGACACAGAGGCTCTTCAGGTCCGAATTCAAGGAGGTTTTGATTTTGTTTCCGTTCAGATATGCTCCCTTTCCGGCTTCTGCATAATATTCTTCCCTGAGGGCAAGGTTGCTCACATACCCGAACCTGAGGTCTGAGAGGTCGTGAGAGGCAAAAGCTATTGAAACACTGTAGAATGGAATTCCTGCAGAAGCATTATACGTCCCGTCAAGGGGATCGAGCACAACAGAAAACTCAGGAGAATCCCCAATTACAAGTTCACCAAGTTCTTCGCTGAGTATCCTCATTGGCCTGCCGTCAGCCTTCAGCACCTCGACGATGGCATCTTCTGCTGCAAGGTCTATACCTGTAGTCGGCGTCCCGTCAGCTCCCATGCATACAAAGCTGCTCGCCGAATCGGTGCCCACAAGGTCAGAGGTTGCATCGTATGCAGCCCTAAAAGCCTCCCGGCACAATTTTAAAAAGTTTGAATCTGAAGTCATTAAGGATCGGATCCTTCTTTTCTCAGGTTTCCGGGTTCCACAAACCGGTTTTTGTGTACCTGGAAATGAGGGTTCTAAAAAACAGGACTCAGGCATTCCGTCAGCAACGTAATATCCCGAGTCCTGGAAATCAAGAGCCCTTGAAAAGCTCAGAGCCCAATAGCTTTGTTTGTTTTCAGGATTGATTTTGCGCCGTCACTCTCAAGCTCCATCATTGCGCGGATGGCATCCACATTTTCAGGGACCACAATGGATTCCTGGTGGATAGCCTGGAAGAAGTAAAGTTCTCCTTCATGCATGGTGACGGAATCCTGCCAGACGCAGTTCTCCCACATATCGTTTCTGGGGCGCTTTATATCCCTGGCAACTTCTATGATTTCAGCCGTGGAAGATATGCCCTGCCCTACGAAGCGGACTCTGGACTGGGAGCCAAGCACTTTCCTTACGTCTTCGGCAGTGCACTCGTTCTTGAGATCCATGTTTACGGTGTGCAGGTGCATGAGAGTCGTAGGGATTTTCATGGCGGCGGAGGTGATATTAATATGAGGAATAACGGTCTTCACATCAGGCCCGTGGTGAGAAGGCAGCTTTATAGGGTCCGGCACGATTGCATTGATCGGCCCTTTCTTTATGTCATTGGGATCTGTTGCCCTCCGGGCAAGAGTTACCCTGACTTTCTTTACCCCGAAAGCCTTGTCGATGGGATAGATGACCCTGCAGAGCCCTGTGGTATTGCAGGAAACGACCCTTACGAAGTCAAGGCCGAGAGCCCCTTCATAGTTTGAGACCGCATTAAAAGAGTAACCGGCAAGTTCATGATCCTCCCCTCCCTGCCAGATAGCCTTTACTCCGGCTTCTTCGTACAGAGCTTTATTGGATTTCCCAATCCCCCCCGGAGTGCAGTCCACTACAACATCGGCTTTTTCCACCATCTCCTCAATGCTCCCGGCAGCAGGCATTCCTGCCTTTTCAAAAGCTTCCAGGTTGGCAGCAGGGGCATAGATGTCATACCCGAGCTGGTGGGCTACTGCAGCCTCATAGTTCGGTTTAGTCTTGGAAATGCCTATGATTTCCATGTCGTCCTGAGCCTGTACGGCGTCTGCAACTCTTTTTCCAATTGTTCCGTAACCGTTTACTGCAATCTTTGCTTTAGCCATTTATTATCCTTTCCTGTTTATCCTCTTCTACCCAAAGAGTATAGTCTAAATTAAAGTAGCTTAGTCCGATTTGTAGCAAACCAGACTAAATTAGTGTAAATTATAGGTGAATCAATAGCCTGAACAGCTTAAAATTGTTTTCCTAAATTTGCGAATTTCAGGCAGTGAATTATACAAATCTAAGTATAGACATCTGAAGTATAGACATAAAATTAAAGTTTTTCATGGATTTATAATGTACGTCTGAAATTAAGAGATGCTGAAAATCGCCAGATATCCGAGCTGAAATACGGATTAAAGTGATAAATATCTTGAGTACTTCAAATTGACCCCTGAAGATTAGATCTGATCATTAGATCTGATCATTAGATCTGATCATTAGATCTGAAATAACATTGATATAATGGATCAGGATAAATAAATGTTTTTCTCGAAAAGCCATTAAAAACAAAGAAACAAGAAGAGGAATCCAGTACATTAGGAGCTTTTAGAGACTTTTTTGAAATATCGGGGCACTGACCACCTGTATAGCCCAACAGAAAGCTTTCAATAGAAACATTAAGCTTCCTCCGCAATACTTATCCTTATAGTAAATTCTGTTCCTTTCTCCCTTTTCACCTCCATCTCACCTTCCAGCTGTTCCACAAGTATGTTTACAAGCTGAAGGCCAAGAGAGTCGGAATTTTCCATATCAACGGTGTCTGAAATGCCAGTTCCGTTATCAGAGACAGTCAGAATAAACCCGGTTTCTCTACGGGCTTGAGTTCTGTTTTCCGCACAGAGGTCCACTACGTGCTTGAGATTTTTTTCCCTGCAAAGTTTGATATCTATTTCTCCATTCCCCCTTCCTGAAAATGCGTGCTTTAAGGAGTTGGAAACAAGTTCGTTGACGATCAATCCTAAGGGGACTGCAACATCCATATCAAAAAAGATGTTCTCTTCAAGCTCTTTTTTCAGGGTTATCCTGGCACTTCCAAGCCTGTAAGTCTGGAAAAGGGTATCAACGAGCCTTTCAAGGTAAGGTGAAAAGTTCAGAGTATCGGTTTCCCCATTTTCGTGCAGCCCTTCATGAATGAGGGCAATGGATATCATTCTGTCCTGACTTTCCCTGAAAGCTTCGAGGACTTCGGGAGCCTTAACAAATTCCCTGCTGCAGAACTTTTCAGCCTGAAGGTCAAGCAGGGAAGAAATTACCTGCAGGTTATTCTTTATTCTGTGGTGAATTTCCTTTTTGCGGGCAGCATCCACCTTTGCAAGAGTTTCCTCTGCCCTTTTCTTTTCGGTGATATCGTAGATTACGCCCTGATAGATTTCAGGCTTGCCCTCCCTGCCAGGGATTTTCTGGCAGGTCTCATGGACCCATTTTGTTTTCCCTTTTTTGTCCCTTATCCTGTACTCCACTTCTACGGTACGGACCTCGGGTACCTTCCGGATTTTATTCTCTTCCTCAATGATCAGAGGCAGGTATTCAGGGTCTATGATATCCTTCCACCGGATTTTAGACCCGAACTCTTCTTCGGTATAGCCGGTGATTTCTTCCAGGGCTCCGTGCAGAAAGTTAGGAATAAAGTTTTCATCGGCCTGAAAAGCAATACCTTTGAAATTTTCAATGAATGAGCGGTACCTTTCTTCGCTTTTCTGCACCCTTTCATGAGCAAGCTTTCTTTCGGTTATATCCTTGATTACTCCAAGAAGTTTGTAAGGTTTCCCGCTTTCGTCCAGCAGGCAGGTTCCTCTATCTGCGGCATAGAAGTAAGTTCCGTCTTTTTTCCTGAACCTGAATTCCTGCCTGTATTTTCCCCCTTCTCGCTGGATTTTTGTGATATTTTCGTTTACATGGTCCAGATCCTCGGGATGAAGATACCCTATCCAGACATGAGGGGGAATGCCCTGAAAATCCTTAACCGGATGCCCCGTTACTTCTTCAACCGCTCCTTCCAGGTTTCCCGTATTGCTCCGGAAGTCAAAATCATATACAATTTGTTCTGTCTGCTCCGTGATAATGCGGTATTTTTCTTCTTTCTCCTGAAGGGCTCTCTGGACTTCATCGCGTACGGTAATGTCCTGCAGTACTGTTATAAGCCCCCGGATTTCTCCTTTTTCGCTGCTGAAGGTTGATTTATTTACCAGAAAAACCCTTCTCACACCGTCTGCGCAGATCCCTTCATACTCATAAGTACGTTTTCCGCCTTTATTGAGGAGTTCGATGTCATCCCTGCTCCATTCCTTTACATGCTCCAGCAGGGGCTGTCCGTTTACAAAAGCCCTTTCAGGAAACCTCTCAACAACCTTTCGGGCTCCTTCGAGAAGCGTATACCCGATAATCTCTTCTTCCGGAAGTCCTGCGATCTGCCTGGCAAAAATTTCATTCACTCCGAGATAGACCCCGTTCCTGTCTTTATAGCAAACAGGGTTGACCATTGCATTAAGCATACTTTTTACAAAAAAATCGTTTTCATGTGATACTGATGTGACTCCCGGATTTTCGAAAACTTCCGTAGGCAGGGCCTGTAATACGCCTGAGGTTCCTTTGATGTTATCACATTTTGATTTTTTCAGACCCTTATAGGACTCGCTCATACTCATCTGCTCCTGAGCCTCTAAAATCTAGATTTCCTGAAATTATCTCTTGAGATGTAACTTTTAAGATGTTATTGCAGTACATGGTTTCCGGCATTGTGAAGTTTGCTTTTATGGAAATTGCTGAAAATATAACTTTAAAAGTCATGTTAAGAATATAACTTTCTGAAAATATGACTTTATGAGAATATAACTTTATAATAGAATAGAGTTTGCAGCTCCTTCTGCATAATTTTAAATCTAGTTTTTATAAAATCGGTCATTTGTGATAGGGGATATAAACAACTCAATCCCATATATAAAATTAATCTATTCATTCCGAATCATTTAACTTACCCTTTATCTGTATATCGGATGTATACAGATTTATCTTAATGTCTGAAAAGAAAAAGAGGTCAATAAGCAGAAAAACTCGGGAAGAAAAATAAACTAAAAAAATCAATTTGACAGAATAAGGGCTTCCCCACGCGAGAAATTGATTTCCTTGATCGAGCCTTCAACCGTCATTTTATCTCCGAGGATTCCTGTGAGCTGGATTGAGTTTCCTTCTACCTGAATCTTTGCTACAGACTCCATAACTTTCTCTCGTTCTTCTCCACGAAGCAGAATTATATTGAGTTCACACATCTTGTATCTCTCCTATACTGTTTATAAAATATATATATATATATATCCGGTTGGTTTATAAACCAATAAAATATCCCGGGGATATGATAAATCAATAAATACCCGATTGTCCTGTATTTCGAAACTGTTATAATTTTTCCAAAAAAAACCTATATGACCTTGAAGTATTTTTCCTTGACTATATTTAATTTGTAGCCATGCACAATAAAAAGTTACCGAAAAATATCCTGTGGCACGACCTTCAGGGGTAGTTCATCAGTTTTGCAACCGAAAGGCCCTGTTCAAGCCCCATGTCCTCAGCCACACACTCGCATTTTGTGAGGAGAAGATAGGCGATCGGCCCGAAGTTGTGCTCGGAGAGGGTCTCGTAGTTGGCCATGCCCTTGCTGATGATAAGGGTTGCGTCTTTCATTACCTCAAGCAATTCGGCCGGGGCTTCTTCGATAAGGATACCTACGGCGTTTGAACCTGTGGTCATCACCCTGTCGACCTTTTTGTCGATTTCAAACTCTTTTACTTCTTCCATGGTAACATCCGTAAGAATGGGACCTCCGCGGACCACGAGGGTGATATTCCCGCCGAGTTTTTTAATCACGTCGAAAACAATCATATCAAAAAAGATCTCTCCGCAGTTGTCGGCTATGTAGACAACGTCCTTAAGAAGCCCGAGCATTTTAGGGGTGTCGTCAACATCAAGTCCGTGGTCGAAAAGTTTTAGAAAAGCCGCTTCAAATTTATCTTCGCTGGCATCAAAGCCCATAATCCCGAAATCAAAATAATTTGCAATAACCGACGAAAGCACCGCCCGCCTGAAGAGTTCCCCATCATCAGGAGAGTTTTCATAAATTTTTTCTTTTGCTGCGGGCAGGACTTTTAACGCAGCCTGATTGATGAGCTTTTTCGTGACTTCATACGGATCACTGTCTTCGAGGACTTCATAGCACTTCCTGTGAATTTTAGTAGCTACGGATGCGGATACCGCATCTGGGTCATAGTGTTTGTGCATGACACAAAGGCATTCCTGAAGAGTCTTGCTGATAAGATCTTCATCATCCGTTGAAAGCTTTGATTGGAAATGTACTCTTGAAAGTAAACAGTAGGTGCATCGTGGGCTCATCTTCATGGGAACTCTTCCTTACTTTGGATTATGGGATAGGAGTTTTCAGAATGTTACTGGTATGTGCTGCAAGTGTTATACATTTACTCCTTCAGATATAATAAACCTCTAAAATAAACCTTTAAATAGGTAACCTGAAACCCGGGCCTTGATTGAAGATAAGATGAAAAATTTCAATGAAGCTCCGTATAATTTCACCCCGATACGCAAGCCAGTCAGGGATCTCAAGCCAGGGATCTCAAGCTATAGTTACCTCTACATTTAATGCAACATTATTATACTAATATCAATATATTAGTTACCTATGAGCTTGGAGATGTTTACCACTTCTGATATTTCTACTGCTATATATCGCTCCTGCAATAAAACTGAGCAGATTAGACTTCAAGCGTTATTATTGGTTAAAAATGGTTTAAGTCCCGCTAAAATTGCCGAAGAGTTTTCAGTCCATCGTTCAACAGTACATCGTTGGATAAAGAGAGCTGAAAAAGAAGGTTTGTCTAGCCTTAAATGTAAACCCGGTCGAGGAGTAAAGTCTTTTTTAACGGCAGAACAAGTATCTGAGCTAAAAAAAGCATTATCCGAGCCAATACCAACAGATGACGGTTATTATCGTGGTTGGCAAACAAAGGATGCAGTTCAATTTGTCAGAGAGAAATTCAACATATCTTATTCAAAATCAAGAATGAGACAAATCATTAAAAATTTAGGGTTTAGCAAAATAACATGTCGACCTCAATCAAAAAGGCGAAATGAGACTCTCACAAACGAATTTCTAGCCGAAGTTCAAAAAAAGATTCCTAAATCCTAACCACTTATTCGTAACTCAAGATGAGAGCAGTTTTTGTGTGGATTCAAACAGATCAAAATGTTGGGCTATCAAAGGTTCGAAGCCTATTAAGTTTACAAGTGGTTCAAAAGCCAAAGTCAATATTGGAGGGTTCTACACTGAAAACGAAGAGTTTTATGGGTATGATTTAGGAGTTACACAGAATACAGACTCTTACTTAAAGTCATTAATCGATTTTAAGAGAGAGATAGGGGTAAAGATATTTCTCATACTAGACAAAGCTACATGGCATAGATCAGCAAAGGCAAAGGAATTTTATCAAAATAATAAACAGTGGCTGCAAATTCTGTTTTTTCCTCCAGCTACTCCAGATAGGAATCCAACAGAATATTGTTGGAAAACGACAAGAGAAGAGTTAACGTCAATAAAATCATTCAAAAATATTAACGTATTAAGAAAAGAACTGGATGAATTTTGGGAGAAACACAAATTTACACACAAAATGTCGCATTATTTAAAATGGTGACTATAGATCCCACAAAATTGAGATGAAAGCGAACCTGACCAGCAAAATTTTTTCGAAAAGGCGAGTTCTTCGGGCGAAAGGCAAGCTCTTTAAGGCAAATTCTTTATAGCGGATGTGTGTAAAATAATTTACAATGATGTCCGGACCACGAAACTTCAAACCATTTTCGATTCTGGCTTTACTCACGATGCTGCTAATCTTTTATGCAGTTTTTCCAGTTCCTGCATCCGCACTTACCGAAGTCGAGGTAACCCCTGTCAACACCCCCGGCGGGGCAGTCGTGCTGATCGTAGACGGCTTGAGTGCTTCTTTCATCTATCCCGAGCTTACGCCGTGTGCACTTGACGGAACAACCCTTGAAAAAGCCAGGCTTGAGAATATTCCGGAGATAAACAAGAACAGTGCACGGATTCTGGAGTTTCGTGCTCCTCAGACCTTCACCGAAGGAGGGCACTCAGTTCTTGTTACCGGAAACCCGGGTGCAGACAGCGAATTTGTCAGTTTTAAAGATGCGAACATTTTCGATATTTTACACGGCGAGGGCTACCTTTGCATTGCGGTAATGGAAAAAGGGGATTCCTGGTCGATCTGCGCCGAACAGGATGCGATCCTCAGGGATGAAAACAATTCTATAAAAAATATGAAGATTGTGCCTGAACAGAATGAACATTCCGGGGATTATACGTTTCCTTCCGGGCTTTTGCAGCTGATGGAAGAAGAAGCTGACAGGGCTCCGGGATACGTCACCTCAAAGGAGACAAGGGAAAGGTATAATGGGTATAACAGGTGGGGCATTGAAACCGCCTGTGCTGTAGTGGAGTACATGGCAGAAAACAGGCCTGAGCAGAAATACCTTCTGACTGTCAATGTGGGGGCAGTTGATATGAGCGGACACTACAGGGACAATTACGGGTATATCGACTGCATCGAAAGCCTTGATTCCGAACTTTTGCCCCTCTACGCCCTCTGTGAGGAAAACAACCTCGCTTTCGCCCTGACCGCGGACCACGGGATGGCTTTTTCGGCAGACGATTCCAAAGGGGGTCACCAATCCGAAAAATACTCGGGCTCGGATGAAGCGCAGCTGGTCCCGCTCATCGTATATGCGCAGGACGTTGAGAGCGGGGTTATCCGGGGAGAGTATGGACAGGAAGACTTTGCATCAACCCTGCTCGGCATTCTTGATATCCCGGACAGGCCCAGGTTTGCCGAAGGAGAACAGATCCTGCTCACAGGGCATGTAAACCTTAAAGTCATACTTCCGGAAAAAGGAACCGTAGAACTCAGGAAAGACGGAAAAACTCTCGGGTCCGCAGGAAATGATGACCGGTTCATTTTCCTAGGGCTTGAGCCGGATAAATCCTATACAGTCAGGGCTGAGCTTGATTCCGGAAAGAGCCTGGAAGCAAAGGAAAAGGAGGTTTTTCTTGAAACCGACTCGGTGATCGATTTCGGCGAAGAAGGGACCGGGAAAGGGATAATCGAGTACTCATTGGCGGATTCCGAAGAAGGAATTAGCTCTGCAGGTGTTTCTGGTAAAACAGGTTCAATTTTTGGCAGGAACTCAAATTACCTTATAGGATATTTTCTTATAGGAGCAATAAACCTTGCAGGGTTTTTTATCATTATGAAAATTCTGAAAAAATACTGAAGAACCACCTGGAACTTTTAAAAAGCCTCAGGACTCTTAATGAACCTCAGGACTCTTAAAGAACCTCAAACCCTAAAAAGCTGTTCTGAAAAACTGGGATATCAGTTCCCGGGCTAAGATTTCTGGATCCCCGGCTAAAATTTCCGAATAAAAGTTATAGCTTAGCTGATGCTATCGTTTTTACAAACTATGACGTTGGAGAAATTGAAAAAATGGTCAGAATGGGTAATAAGTGTATAATATAAATTTTACAGTTTTACTATATAAGATATATTTAATATAGTTTATAGATAAATATTTATTATATCTCAATTGAGCAAAAATTATTAAGCGAATATCGTAGAGCGAATATCGTAGAGCAAATATCATTGAGCGAGTATCAATTGAGCCAGTCTGAGATTGCCTGAAACGTACTGGCTTGAGAAAGATGAAAGTCCCCAGCTTCCTGAATAGCCATAAAAGGTTGACTTCCTGAGCCAGGGTGGATAATAGACCCGGGCTGTACATTAAACCCGGTTGTGTACACCATTTATGGTTCAGATAGAAAGATTTGCAGAACCGCAGAGAAGGCGGAAGCTCGAAAAATTGATTCCTTTCAGCGGAAGTGACCAAAAATGGAATATGAAGAAAGGTTTGAAAAAGCTGTCCAGGTTACAGGTGTCGGGCTCTTTGTGAACCTCGGGCTAACTCTTTTCAAGTTATTTGCAGGAATTCTTGGGAACAGTGCGGCAATGGTCGCAGACGCTGTCCATTCTCTTTCGGATTTTCTGACTGACATCGTGGTGATCTTTGGCTTCAAGGTCGCAAAAAAGCCGGTAGATGAAAGTCACAACTACGGCCACGGGAAAATCGAAACTCTCAGTGCAAGCCTTGTCGGGCTCATGCTTCTTGTGGTTGCCGGGCAGATTTTACTTTACGGGCTCAGGAGGACTCTGCTGTTCGCACAGGGAGGGACCCTTGAACAGCCTGCTCTTATTGCTCTATATGCAGCCCTGCTTTCCGTAATTTCAAAAGAACTCATGTACCACTATACAATCCTGCAAGCCAAGAAGATCAACAGTATGGCTCTAACCGCTAATGCCTGGCACCACCGTTCGGATGCCTTTTCCTCTCTCTGCACCCTGGCAGGGATCGGGGCTGCAATCTTCATCGGAGGGAAATGGGTTGTACTTGACCCTTTGATGGCAGTTTTTCTGAGTTTTATCATCCTGAATGTCGCCCTGAAGATATTCCGCAGCAGCATAAACGAACTCATAGAAGCGTCCCTTGATGAAGAAACCGAAGCGAAGATCAGGGAGATCATCCGAAATACCGAAGGAGTGAAAGCCCTCTCAAACCTCAAGACCCGGAGGATAGGAAATAACATTGCTGTGGATGTCTGCATTAAAGTTGACAATGCCCTGGATATCGGGGAGGCAAACCGGATTTCCATCCATGTGGAACATAACCTGAAAAAAATCTTCGGGCCATATACCTATGTCCTTGTGAAAGCCGAACCCTATGAACGCGAACCCGCAGGAAACCCCGAGGAAGGGGAAGTTCCCGAACATCCGGTGCATTCTGAAAAACATGACATCTGCCTTCGAAAGCAATCGATAAAACAGGGCAAAAACAACAGATTATAAAAATTTAAAAATGTCACTTTATTCAAAAATCATTAGCTTCAAAAAATCATTAGCTTCAAAAAATCATGAACTTCAAAAAGATCATTTTTGTCTCAAGAAAGCTTGTACACGTTCCCCATAGCTTTTTCAAAAGTTACATCGACGTCTTCTACGTGAGCAAAAGTCGGCCCTTTCCGAAGCTCATTGATGAGAAGCTCAAGAGATCCCTGTCTGCCTTCCGCGATAACAAAAACCCTTCCGTTCCTGAGGTTTATGGGGTTGCAGTCCACTCCAAAACGTTCGGCAGCGTTTCTTGCAAACCTTCGAAAACCAACGCCCTGTACCCTTCCGGATACAAGGATTTTTGCCCGCACAGTTTCTTCAGTGGTCACAAATGGCTATTTTGGAGAACAATGATATATAGCTATGGTTAGTTCTGAAGACAATGTTAGGTGGAAACTTGTTTTCAGGCAGGAGAAAAGGCTGTCAAATGTAGAGAAAGGACAAAATTTTAAAATCCCCATCTATTGTGGAGATAAATTACTTTAGGCAATCTTTAACGCATCCTTTTTATAAGGAATCTTTTACGTCTCTTTTGCTGAATTATGTAATTCTTATCTGACGTTTTTAATTTTTTTTATATATATATTATAGATTAAATATGTACTATTTATTATATATAATATTTTTAGCAACCATGTTAAAAATTAATATATGATAAGTATCATAAATGTGGTTAAAGTGACTTAATGAATGCCAGGAAGGCAGAATTTAAAATCAGATAAAAGGGGCTTAATTGAAGCATCAATATGCCCTATTTAAGGTCAGGGTTGGGGACTTATGATTACTTCTAATAGCATAGCTGCCGAAGAATTGGAAATCCGGATGAAGCGACGGATTGCTGAGCTGGAAAAATCAAACCAAGAGTTGTGCGCCAGGCTTCTCAAACACACCCACTCCGAAGAAGCCATAAGCAAATCGGAAGAAAAATTCGAGTACACATCATCCCAGGGAAAAGAATACCACTTTAATGCACGAATAATACCTGAGTTTGTTGCCGGTGAAGTTGCCTCTGCTCTTGCTATTTCCCGCGATATTACAGACATAAAAGAAGAAAAAGCCAGGCTGAAAGAAACACTCAACAATTTAGAAGAACTGGTTGAAAACAGGACAGCTCAGCTTGAAAAGGCTTACAGGTCATTAAAAGAAAGTGAAAAAGGCCTTACAGAAACTCATAAAATAGCTCATCTTGGAAACTGGAACTGGAATATTGTGACCAATGAGTTGTACTGGTCTGATGAGATTTATCGAATTTTCGGGTGCAGTCCCCAGGAATTTGGGGCAACTTACGACGCGTTTTTGAGTCACGTGTATCCGGGAGATCAAGATTATGCGGACAATGCCGTAAAAGGATCTCTGGACGGAAAACCTTACAGCATTGACCACAGGATTATCCTGGCCGGTGGAGAAGAACGGATAGTCCATGAACAGGGTGAAGTTATTTTTGGGGAAGGAAAAATAAGAAATTCAGGTATTGATATTATCGGGGATATTCCCTGGGGAACACACTTCTGCCAGTTCTACCAGACAAAAGAAGATTTAATGGACGTACTGGTTCCTTACTTTAAGGCAGGGCTGGAAAATAACGAATTTTGCATGTGGGTTACATCCCGACCTCTGGATGTGGAAGAGGCAAAAGAAGCCCTTAGAAGAGCTGTTCCTGATCTTGATACTTACCTTGAGAAAGGGCAGATCGAAATTATTCCTTACACACACTGGTATGTAGAAGAGGGTGTTTTCGATTCGGAAAGAGTATTGAACGGGTGGATCGAAAAACTCAATAAAGCCCTGGCCGATGGCTACGAAGGTTTGAGGTTGACAGGGAACACTTTCTGGCTGGAAAAAAAGGACTGGAATGATTTTGTTGATTATGAAGAAGAAATAGACAGGGTTATCGGTAACTACCGGATGATAGCACTGTGTACTTATTCTCTCGATAAATGCAACTCAACCGAAATAGTAGACGTGGTTATCAACCACCAGTTTGCTTTGGTTAAAAGGGAAGGAAAATGGGAGCAGATCGAGAGCTCCAAACGCAAGAGAGCAGAAGAAACTGCTCTTCAAGCCGCGAAAGATTTGAAATATACCTTTGATGCCGTACCGGACCTGATAGCCATAATCGACACTGAATACAGGATCCTCCGGGCAAACAGGGCAATGGCGGCAAAATTGGGGGTCACACCGGAAGAGTGCGTGGGGTTAACCTGTTATCGTGCCATCCATGGGACGATCGAACCCCCTTCTTTTTGTCCACACAGGCAGCTGCTTAAAGACGGGCTCGAACACACAACAGAAGTCTGCGAGGACTGCCTTGGAGGCTATTTCCTGGTAAGTGCCTCACCTCTTCATGATTCCGAAGGAAAACTCATTGGGAGCGTTCATGTTGCCCATGATATCAGTGAACGCAAGCAGGCTGAAGAAGCACTGATGAGAAGTGAGAACGAATTCCGCACGTTGGCTGAAAACTCTCCTGACCTGATTGCTCGTTTTGACAGACAGAACCGCCACCTGTATGTTAATCCGGTGTCTGTGGAAATTTATGGCCACCCTCATGAAAAAGTAATTGGAAAAACTCACAGTGGACTGGGAAGAGATCCTGAGCAGATAATGTTCTGGGAAGAACACCATGAAAAGGTCTTTGCCACAGGAAAGCCCGAAACAATGGAATTCGAATATATGTCACCTCAAGGAAAAAAATACTATTTTAATACGCAAATAGTGCCTGAGTTTGTTGACGGGGAAGTTGCTTCCGTTCTTGCTATTTCCCGTGACATCACAGACATAAAAGAAGCAGAGATCAGGCTGAAAGAAACACTCGACAATTTAGAAGAACTGGTTGAAGACCGGACAGCTCATCTTAGAAAAGCTTACCAATCGTTGAAAGAAAATGAAAAAGGTCTTGCGGAAGCTCAAAAAATAGCTCATCTTGGAAACTGGAACTGGAATATTGTGACCAATGAATTATACTGGTCCGATGAAATCTATCGGGTTTTCGGGTGCACTCCTCAGGAATTTGTGGCAACTTACGATATATTTTTGAGTTACGTGCACCCGGACGATAGAGAGAATGTGGAAAATGCCGTAAAAGGATCTCTGGACGGAAAACCTTACAGCATTGACCACAGGATTATCCTGGCCGGTGGAGAAGAACGGATAGTCCACGAACAGGGTGAAGTTATTTTTGGGGAAGGAAATGTGCCTGTCCGGATGATGGGAATAGTTCAGGACATCACCGGGAGGAAAAAAGCTGAAAAAGCATTGGAGTCAGCTAATGCGTATAACCGCAGCCTGATTGAAGCCAGTCTTGATCCGCTGGTTACCATAGGTTCTGACGGGAAGGTAACCGATGTAAATAGAGCTACCGAGCTGGTTACAGGTTATAACAGAAGCGAATTGATTGGAACTGATTTCTCGGATTACTTTACTGAACCTGAAAAAGCCAGGGAAGGATATGAGCATATATTTAGGGAAGGACTGGTGCGGGATTACGCTCTGGAAATTCAGCACAGAGACGGGCATATTACACCTGTATTGTATAATGCATCCGTATATAGGAATGAAAACGGCGAAGTTATCGGGATTTTTGCTGCAGCTCGTGATGTCACCGAGCATAAAAGGGCTGAAAAAGCACTGAAACTGGCTAATGCGTATAACCGCAGTCTCATTGAGGCAAGCATAGACCCCCTTGTAACTATTGGACCGGACGGTAAAATAAATGATGTAAATAATTCCACGGAATCCATTACCGGTTATTCTCGTAAGGAGTTGATAGGGACTGATTTTTCAGATTATTTTACGGAGTCTGAGAAAGCCAGAGAAGGATATCAACATGTGTTCCAGAAAGGAATGGTTCGAGACTACCCATTAGAAATTCGACACAAATATGGACACATAACGCCTGTTTTGTATAATGCGTCGATTTACCGGGATGAAACCGGGGAAGTTATCGGGGTTTTTGCTGCGGCCCGTGATATTACCGAACTTAAAAAAGCAGAAGAAAAAATTCAGACACTTGCGAATGTTGTTGAATCATCAAACGATGCTATTATAACCGAATCTCTTGATGGTATCATTACCAGCTGGAATAGAGGGGCAGAGCAGGTTTATGGATATACGGCTGAAGAAGTTCTGGGAAAAAACATGTCTATACTTGAACCAGACAATCTGAAAGGGGAAATAAAGCAATTATCTGACAAGATTAAACAGGGAAAAAAGGTTAAACACCACGAAACTTTACGGATGAAAAAGGACGGCGCAATAGTAAATATCTCAGTAACTCTTTCTCCGGTTTTTGATGTATCCGGAAAGCTTGTTGCTATCAGTAATATTGCCGGGGATATTACGGAAAAGAAAATCTCAGAGAATCTGCTTAATGAAAAACAAATGGCTGAAGTTGCAAACCGTACCAAAAACGATTTTCTGGCAAATGTGAGTCACGAACTTAGAACTCCGCTTAACTCTATAATAGGTTTCTCTGACATGCTTTATGAACAGGCATACGGAGAATTGAATCAAAAACAACGAAGAGCCGTAGGAAATATTTCCAGCAGTGGAAAGCATCTTCTGAACCTGATCAATGGCATCCTGGATCTTTCTAAAATAGAAGCAAACAAAATGGAGCTTAATTATAGAGAATTTGAGCTTGCTGCCAAGCTTGATCTGATACGAAACGTTCTGTATCCCGTAGCAGATAAAAAAAATATCGACATTGAAATCGACATGGATGACAGGCTTACGAGAATCTGTGCCGATGAGGACAAGTTTACCCGGATAATGTATAATCTTGTAGACAATGCCATAAAGTTTTCTTATGAAAACAGCCTTGTAAAAATAGGAGCAAGAAAAAAGGGAGACCTGGTCGAAATAACGGTTAAGGATGCCGGAATAGGAATAAAAGCTGAAGACCAGCACAAACTTTTCAAGCCTTTCAGCCAGGTAAACCCTTTCTCTTCAAAAAAATTCCAGGGCACCGGGCTTGGTCTCTCACTGGTCAAACAGATTGTTAACCTGCACGGGGGTTATGTCTGGTTCAGGAGCGAGCAGGGAGAAGGGAGCACCTTTGCTTTCGCAATTCCGATAGCAACAAAGGTGAAATTACTCGCCCGCTGTCATTAACAAAGCAATAGATGTCTTAAAAGATTAATTAGATGTCCAATGTCATATTACTAAACGTAAGAAAGAGGAAGAAACCGTAAAAGCATATGACAAGGATCTTGAAAAGGACATTTTCTTTGACACGGGCATTGTAATTCCATCAGGGATAAATCCAGTCCAAAAATCGACTAAAAAAGCTGCTTGAATTTTAAAATGCCTGGAAACAAAAAACCGGTCTTCTTTCTCTACCTCGTTTCAATAACTAGTTGCTCAGCATTTTTTAATATCCTCTTTTTTACAACTGTAGGCTCTTTTATTCAATATTATTTATCCTGTTTTGTTACGACTATGGATCCTTTTAAGGGCTTCTCAAGTCCTTTCAAGTCCAATCCGGATTTCTTTTTTCTCACATATTTTTAAACTATACTTTGGAACCTCTTAATATTAAGAGTTAAGTGAACGATTTGAGAGTATAATTAAGTAAATATTATATGCCTTCAGGTAATTAAATGAAAAGCTTAAGCATAATAATTATTTAATATATTTATAATATTAATAGTGTTTTTATTTGATCAGGGCTGATTTATAATATTCTTTAAAGATCTTTTGGAGATCAGGTTCATATTTCAAAGCAGGGGATAAAATGAATGAAAAACATCCTGGGTCCGTACGACAAATTATGGAAAAAATAGGACTTTCCGTTTTAATTCTCATTTTTTTGATTTTACTGGGAACGTTCGTTCTTTACACCATACAGTCATACTCTTCCTTAATACCGTCAAACTATACACAATCAAATTTCACACAGTCAAACTTCACACAGTCAAACCTTACACCTTCAAACTTCACACAGTCAAACCTTACACCTTCAAATCTCACACAGTCAAACCTTACACCTTCAAATCTCACACAGTCAAACCTCACGCAGCCAAACCTCGCACAGTCAAATTTCATACCGTCAAATGAAACGGTATATGTGGATGGTTATGGAAGTGAAAACTTCACCTGTGATGGAATTGATGACCAGGTAGAGATAAATCAGGCTCTTGAGTATGTTGCAGAAAATCCTCAGATTACAACAGTTTATTTGAGAGGCCCAAATACATACGTCATCTCAGATAGCATTTTAATTGGAAGTAAAACGACCCTGACAGGAGATCCTACAGCTGTAATTGAGCTTAAAGACAAAGCGGACTGGCCAGTGGCCAAACCCCTGATAACGCAGATGGACTGGAGAGGAGTCCATGGAGTCACTATAAAAGGATTTGAAATTGACGGAAATCATGACAATAACGAGGATAAAAAGAAAGGACTCGGATACTATAATATGGTCCACTTCCTCAATTCCAGGGATATTCAGGTTCATGATATGTACATGCATGACGGGCATGGAGAAGGGTTAAAAGCAGATCGCAGTTACAACATCCAGTTTTACAATAACAGTGTGTACAAATTGGGGCATACTGGTCTTTTTGCCGTCTCCTGCCAGAACGTAGAGGCCTGGAACAACACTATAACCTGCAGGACTGACAGCGGCCTTAGAGCAACGAACTCAAACCATATAAAATTCCATGATAACTTAATCGACTCCTTTTATCACTGGAGTGCAGGCAACTCTGGGATTCTAATTGAGAAAACAGAAGGTACTGTCAATGATGTGGAGATATATAATAATACTATCCACAACACTTACGGACCCGGACTCTGGCTGATAGGCTGGTCGAAGTCCTACTCCAGGAAAGAGGCACAGAACGTCCACATTTATCACAATATTTTTTACAGTACCGGTACAAACCCGAACATTGACTGGGTGGGAGGCATAATAACAAGCGGATTTTACGATACCCTCATCGAAAACAATGTCTTTGACGGTGTGTATCATGCTGCAGTTATTCACATGTATCCTACGGGTACTCACATATATCCTACATATGATGACCATCCCGACCTTTCACCTACGGGTACAGGATATACAACAATTGTTCGCAATAATATCATAGTGAATACCCGGGAACGTAAGAAAGACCCTGAAGGAACAGGGTATGCAGTAATCAATTATCTCCCTGAAACACAGACTTTTGTGCTGGAAAATAACTGTCTCTACAATAACTCTGCAGGTAACTACCGGAACTGCACGTCAACCACTGATATCTATGCAGATCCGCTCTTCGTAAGCCAGAATGAACACGATTACTGCCTGAAACCGGACTCTCCCTGCACTGGTGCCGGATATACTTTACCAATTTCTTTAGAAATATCTGAAGAAAAAACCACCGAATCTATTGAGTCTGAAGAAAAAACCACCGAATCTATTGAGTCTGAAGAAAAAACCACCGAATCTATTGAGTCTGAAGAAAAAAACATAATATCTATTATACGTGCTTTCGTATCTCAAATATGAAGTTCCTTTCCGTTGATATGCCAGAATAAAGTCTGAATAGCACTCGGCTACCCCTAAGCCAGGTGCTGAGCCGACTCAGGAACACCTGGTCTTCACCACTTCTTTTTTGCCATATTCAAATTTTAAAAGTGGCATTTTTTGTCATATTCAAATTTTAAAAGCGGTGCTTGCGTTCTCTACGGGTACCTAATTTTCTTTATATCACCATCGTATTTTATTACCATTGTGTGCACCATTTGATATAGTTTTCAGATACGAAATAAACGAGATTATTATCCTATACTTAAGATCAATGAGCTATATCTTTAGATAAGTGACAATTTGTCTATAATACCCACGTTTATCCAAAAAAATGGTGATTAATATCTGCAATACCGAGTACAAGCAAGGGGATCATAGAATACGCAGGTACAATAGTGTTCTTGAAGGGATTAACCGGATCTTCAGCATTGTAATCCAGACAAAGACCGAAGAAGAGCTGGGAAAAGAGTGTTTATCTGTAGCCGTAGACTTGACCGGTAGCCGGATCGGTTTTATTGGTGAAGTGGGTGCTGATGGGATATTACATGGCACTGCAATAGGCGATACGGAATGGACTCAGTGCAAAATGTACGATAAGGCAGGACACCGTTGTTCTCCAGGAAACTTCATACTGCACGACCTTTATGGACGTATTGTTGACAGTGAAACAGGTTTTTTTACCAACGAACCGCTGTCTCATCCTGACAGTATCGGTCTCCCGCAAGGCAATCCACCGCTCACATCATTTCTTGGCGTGCCTCTTATTCTGGATGGAAAAACTGTGGGCATGATTTCTGTCGCAAATCGTGGAGGCGGTTATAGCTACGAGCAACAGGAGGACCTGGAAGCAATCGCACTTGCTGTAGCACAGGCTTTGTATAGAAAAAAGGAGGAACAAGAGCTAGAACGGGCTGAAGAGGCTTTGCGAGCCAGTGAAGAAAGGCTGCGCCTCCTGAGCGATAACCTGCCGGACAGCGCGCTTTATCAGTATGCCCGTGAGCCCGACGGAAGTGTCCGCTTTCTGTACTGTAGCGCAGGCATAGAGCGGCTCAACGGCGTAAGTTCCCGGGATGTACTGCGTGATCCCGACACGCTGTGCAGGCAAATCCCGCAGACGTATTCAGAACGGCTCTTCGAAGCCGAGGCGCGCAGCGCCCGCGAGCTGTCGGACTTCGATATGGAAATACTTATGTCGCGGCCCGACGGCCAGATGCGCTGGATGAGACTGCACTCTCATCCTCGCCGGCTTCCCGACGGCCGAAATATCTGGGACGGTGTGCAAACAGACATCACCGAACGCAAACGGGCCGAAGAAGCTCTTAAAAAAGTGCATGAAGATCTTGAAGAAAAAATTAAAGAACGCACAGCAGAGCTTGAAAAATCCTATAATTCGTTGAAGGAAAGTGAAAGGAGGCTCTCTGAAGCTCAAAAAATGGCTCATCTTGGAAGCTGGGATCGAGATATTGCAGCTGATGAAATATACTGGTCTGATGAAGCTTATCGTATTTATGGTCTTAGTCCTCAAGAATTCAAGATAACTTACAAAATATTTTTAAGTTGTGTGCACCCCGATGATCGGGACTATGTGGATAATACTGTTAAAAAAGCTCTGGACGGAAAACCGTACAGTATTGATTTTAGAATAATTTCAGCTGACGGGCTAGAGCGCATAGTTCATTCACAGGGCGAAGTTACTTTTGATGAGCGGAATAACCCGGTTCGAGCAAAGGGAACGGTTCAGGACATTACAGAACGTAAAAAAGCAGAAGAAAAGATTCAGAGTCTGGCAAAAATAGTGGAATCTTCAAATGATGCTATTATAACCGAATCCCTTGATGGTATTATTACAAGCTGGAACAAAGGGGCGGAGCGAATTTATGGTTATTCGGCTGAGGAAATTCTTGGGAAGCCGATTTCTGCGCTTGAACCGTCCATATTAGCTGGAGAAAAAAAAGAGTTAGTTGAACTGGTTAAACAGGGAGAAGTGATCCAGCAATATGAAACTTTACGGTTAAGAAAGGACGGCGAGATAATAAATGTTTCAATAACTATTTCTCCGGTTTTTGATATGTATGGAAAACTCACTGCTATTTCGGTTATTTACAGAGATATAACCGAAAGAAAAAGAGCAGAAGAAAAACTTCGGGAAAGTGAGGAAAAATATCGCAACATCGTAGAGACAGCAAATGAAGGCATACTCATAATCAATGATAAGGCCGTAATCACTTATGCAAATAAGAAAATAACGGATATGCTTGGGTACATTCTGGAAGAGGGTATTGGCAGACCTATATGGGACTTCATCAGTGAAGAAAGTAAAGCTCTCGCCAAACTGAACCTGGAAAGGAGGCAGCAGGGCATCAATGGGAGCTACGAATTGAAATTAATACGTAAAGATGGCTTACCCTTGTGGGTACTCATAAATGCTAAATCGCTTTTTGATATGGATGGCAGGTTTATGGGTTCTCTGAGCATGCTCACTGACATCACCAAGCGAAAAAAAGCTGAAAGAACCCTCGAAAATATCGAGATTGTCCGCCAGAAGGAAATTCATCACAGGATCAAGAATAACCTGCAGGTGATTTCTTCCCTCCTTGACCTTCAGGCTGAAAAATTCAACAATAAAAAGGATATTGGGGATTCGGAAGTCCTGAAAGCCTTCAGAGAGAGCCAGGACAGGGTGGCGTCTATTGCCCTGATCCACGAGGAACTGCACGAAGAGGGTGGAAGAACCACCGATACACTGAATTTCCCACTATACCTGCAGAGACTTGTCGAAAATCTTTTCCGGACCTACAATCTTGGAAACGTCGATATCAGTTTAAACCTGGACTTGAAAGAGAACATCTTCTTTGATATGGATACTGCGGTTCCGTTAGGGATAATTGTTAACGAAATCGTTTCAAATTCCTTAAAACATGCATTTTCAGGCAGGAACAAGGGAACAATTCAAATTAAGCTCTTTAGTGAAGAAGCCGGAAATGAGCCGAACAGGAAAGAGGAACTTGCTAAAGAGAAATTTAGTATGGAGAAGCTTGGCAAAGAAGAACTTACTAAAAAAGAACTTATTAAAGAAAATATTAAAGAAAAAATTACCAAAAAGGAGCCTACCGGGAAAAGTACTGGATACACTCTTGTCGTTTCAGATGATGGGGCTGGCATTCCCGAAGAAATCGATTTTAAGTGCCCGAAAACCCTTGGTCTGCAGCTTGTAAATATTCTGGTGGATCAATTGGACGGTAAAATAGAGCTGAAAAGAGAGCACGGAACCGAATTTATCGTAAGGTTCAGTGTGGAAGAAAAGGATGCCAAGTATAAAGGAAGTTAAGTAAAATTTTTCTTAACATTATATTTATTGGGCTGTTTCTCCCAACATATATTGGTTTCTGTTGCTTCTATCTGAGTTTTTTAGATTCTTGTTTCTGATACAAATATATACTACATATTAAAATAACCTTCAGAGTATCGTTTCAGAAATCGATTTATGATCAACTCCATAAAAATATTAGGAAAAAAGAATTAATAATTGCCGGGAAATCAGATAAAAGGAAATTTAATGGAAGTACCAATGCTCTACTTAAAAGCAGATTTAGGGGATTATGACTACTTCTGAACGCCTGAGCGCCGACGAACTGGAAATTCGAGTACAGGAACGGACTGCCGAACTGGAGAAAGTCAATCGAGCTTTACGCACCGAGATTCTCGAACGCAAGCGTGTGGAAAATGAGCTAATTAAACTTAAGGAGAAACTCGAAGTTGAAGTTAGAAACACAAAAATTCTTCACGGATTGAGCACACAGTATATCGAAGGCAGCGATTCCGATTCTCTTTTCCAGAATATCGTTGAGGCTGCGATTGCAATAACAAAAGCGGACAAAGGAAACATACAGATCCTCGATCCGTCAACAGGAAAACTGAAAATTGCAGCCCAGAGGGGTTTTGACCTTCCTTTTTTAGAATTTTTTGAGTTTGTGGACGCAGGAGATGCAGCAGCGTGCGGAATTGCAATGGAGCGATTGGAACGTGTGATCGTAGAGGATATCACTCTTAGTCCTATTTTCCTCGGGAACGATGCCTTGGGCGTGCTATTGAATGAAGACGTAAGAGCCGTCCAATCCACACCTATGGTCAGCCGATCAGGCCAGTTGCTAGGCATCGTCTCTACTCATTTCAGCCGGATTCACACACCAGCTAAACAAGAACTGATATTGATCGACATCCTGGCTCGGCAGGTTGCTGACATTATTGAACGCAGGCGAGCCGAGGAGGCGCTATGTGTAGGAGAGGAGCTGTTGAACTTTGCGCTTGAAACCAGCCATACCGGCGCGTGGGATCTTGATCTGGTGGATCACACCGCCAATCGGTCTCTCGAGCATGACCGCATCTTCGGTTACGAGCAACTACTCCCGCAGTGGACTTATGAGATGTTTCTCGAGCACGTACTGCCTGAGGATCGCGCAATGGTAGACGAGAAGTTCCACGAGGCGATGACTGCGTGCAGCGACTGGAATTTTGAGTGCCGCATACGGCGCGCGGACGGAGAGGTTAGGTGGATCTGGGCGTCCGGGCGGCACCGCATGGATGCCACCGGAAACGTGCGCAGGATGTCGGGCATCGTCCAGGATATTACCGAGCGCAAGCAGGCAGAGGAAGCGTTAAAGCATAGTGAAAAGCAGTACCGGACTCTCGGTGACACGATCCCCTACGGCGTCTGGCTGACCGATGCCGCAGGTTACTGTACCTTTGTAAGTACTTCGTTCCTTGAACTGGTGAACATGTCGATGGAGCAAGTTCAAAAGTTTGGCTGGCTTCATCTGCTTCCGCCTGAGGACGTACAGCCAACTATAGACCACTGGCTCCATTGTGTTCAAACCGGTGAAGACTTTGAGCGAGAGCACCGTTTCCGGGCAAAAGACGGCACCTACCGAAACGTATTAGCCATAGGCAGACCGATCAAGGACGAAGAAGGGCAAATAGCTGAATGGGTAGGCTTCAATCTGGACATCACAGAGCGAAAACAAATGGAAGATGCCCTTAAAAGAGCACGTGACAGCCTGGAAGCAAAGGTCAAAGAACGTACGGCAGAGCTTGAAAATGCTTATAATTCATTGAAGGAAAGTGAAAGGAGCCTTGCTGAAGCTCAAAAAATGGCACATCTTGGAAACTGGAATTGGGACATTGTAAGTGATAAAATATACTGTTCTGATGAGTTTTATCGTATTCTTGGAATTTCCCCTCTAAAGTCTTTATCTCACAATGATACTTTAAGTATTGTACATCCAGACGATAAAGACTGTTTAGCTAATGCCATTAAAGAAGCTTTAAACGGAAAGCCCTACAACATTGACTACCGGATTATTTTAGATAATGGGGAAGAACGCATAGTCCATTCACAAGCCGAAGTTATTTTTGATGAGAAGAGTATTCCTGTTCAAATAAGAGGAATAGTTCAGGACATTACTGAGCGTAAAAGAGCAGAAGAGAAAATTAAGACACTGGCGGATGCTGTGGAATCTTCAGATGATGCTATTATAACCGAATCCTTTGATGGTATTATTACAAGCTGGAATAAGGCTGCCGAGCAGATTTACGGTTATTCGGCCGAGGAAATTCTGGGAAAAAGTGTATCAATACTTGAACCGGATGATATTAAAGGAGAAATAAAACAGTTAATTGAGAAAGTTCAGCAGGGAGATAAGATTCAGCACCATGAAACCTTAAGGTTAAAAAAGGACGGCACAATTATAAATGTTTCAATAACTCTCTCTCCGATTTTCAACACGTATAGAAAGCTTGTAGCTATTTCAGCTATTGTACGGGATATTACCGATAGGAAAAAAGCAGAAAATACCCTTTTGAAAATCGAAACAGCCCGCAAAAAAGAAATCCATCACAGGATCAAAAATAACCTTCAGGTTATCTCGTCCCTTCTTGATCTCCAGGCCGGAAAGTTCAACAACAGAGAATATGTGAAAGATTCGGAAATTCTTGAAGCCTTCAGGGAAAGCCAGGATAGAGTAATATCGATCGCTCTTATCCATGAGGAGCTTCACGAGGCTGAAGGAACCGATACTCTCGATTTTTCTCCTTATCTTGAAAAACTCCTTGGAAACCTTTTCCATATTTATAGACTTGGAAATGTCGATATCAGCCTGAAAACGGACCTTGAAGAGAATATTTTCTTTGATATGGATATTGCAGTCCCGTTAGGGATGGTTGTTAATGAGCTTGTTTCCAATTCTTTAAAGTACGCGTTTCCATATAAGAAAACGGGAGAAATCCAAATCAAACTCTTTAGTGAAGAGTCTGGAAATGAGCCGGATATTAAAAAGGAGCTTCCCGGAAAAAGTACTGGATACACTCTTGTCATTTCAGATGATGGAGCCGGTATTCCCGAAGAAATCGATTTTGAGTGCCCGGAAACCCTTGGTCTGCAGCTTGTAAACATTCTGGTGGATCAATTGGACGGTAAAATAGAGCTGAGAAGAGAGCACGGAACCGAATTTATCGTAAGGTTCAGTGTGGAAGAAAAAAAGAATTAATAAGAAGGATTTCGAAGATAACAGCGCTGGAGGGAAACTTCCAGGCTGTTTCAGAAGTTTCATAGGTTATCTCAGAAGTTTCACAGGTTATCTCGATATTCCAATTTTCATCATGAAATACGTTTTCCTGAAATATACGATCTCATTTTCATTAAAATTTCCGTTCCGTGTCTGCGTAATTCTTTGACATTTTCCTGATATACAACAGCTGCTGGCACCAGCAGTAATGGGATAGTTGCTGCAGCTTTAGCTCCTTCCGAAACGGGCAAAGCGGCTAAAAAACTCGTTCCGGTAACACCATAAATCGGAACTATAGGAAACAGCATACCCAGACCGAACGCTCTTCGGAAATGAATTCCCAATTTTGCAGCCAGAAAACCATTGGACCCTATGACCAGACCAATGCCGATACTGGGCCCTATAGTCTGAAACGGATTATATGATGGTCCGATATAAAGTCCAAAATCTATGCCGGAAAAGGAAAAAAGACCATTGAATTGGTTCCTTTCCTCGTTGGAGTTACCCCCAAGACCTGATACAACTATACCTATGTCAAGCTGCAGAGGTCCTCTTCCCGTTTCCCTTCCACCCATTATAGCCATTATGTAATTACTTTCCCTGATCAATAATATAATTTACCCATTCTCATTTACCAATTCTCCGATTTTACCAGACAAGCTTCGTTACGGGAAAATCTGCTCGACAAGAACAGGTAAAGCCAGGAAACCAGGTCCAAATCTCGATTCAAGAATTGATATGCTTTTGGACTCTTCGATGGCGAGTTAAATCAAATCCGTGATCATACGATGTTCAGTACCTGCCATTCAGGACAGTTCCCGCCTTTCATGGGGTTTACTTGCATACTATCCTGACAGTCTTTCTATTCCTCGATTCGTTCACAGTTTCGTAATCGAAACCCATGGCACCCAAATCCGTGACAAACCACTTCGGCATATGACCGCAAACGACATCCAGCCTGTTGAATTCCCCGTTTTTCAGATAGGGGATCAGAATTTTCTTTGAAGTCAACTCCGGATTTTTAAACATGATATCTTCTATATTAATCGAAAAATCACCTTTGTTCTCACCGGGTTCCAGATACTCCATAATATCGAATTTGCGGGGTTCTTCCTGTCGCTTTTCAAGTGCCTCAAGCATGTCTTCTTTGATCGAATCAAGGACGTCCAGCACGTTACTGTCCACAAGGAATATATCAAAACCTGCTGCCTGAAAAGTGCCGGATGCAATCCCCGGGATTTCACTTGCAACCACTACTTTTACATCACCAAGCTGCTTTATGGTATCCCCCACAGCCATGCGCACGGCGGCCATACCTCTCGCGTTGCAAACTTTATTTTCGAAACGGTTCAGGACCTTCCATTCCCCACCGTCTTCCTCGTATACCGCAATGAATCCCGGTTCAAATATTGAACTCGTTTGCTGGTTATCGTTTTCCACAACTGCAATTTTCAAGGCGCTTCCTCCTTTAGATTTACTATTCGTAATGATTTCAGGCTGTGATCAAAACAATTGATTGCCGTCGGAAAATTGATTGCCGTCGGAAATATCTGCTCAATTTCTGTAAATGCTGTGGAATTAGTTCTGCAATTGAAGGAATATAGTGTTTACGGCAGTGAATATATCCAGTAGCTTGCTGTGAGGGTGAGCTGGCGAAAGTTTGATTTGAACTCTCAAAAATTGGGTCTGGTAATCGATTCAAAAAATTCACCCGGAATATGAAATAGGGATTTTCTTGTTTGAGCTGGTGGAGATAGGTGTTCGAAATGCAAGAAAAGCAGGCTTTTTAATATTCGAGAAGGTAAGCCTGCTCTCATAATTGCCTTCTAAGACTTTGACAGGAGAAAACATTCATATAGCCGATGCGATACGAATTGAGGAGCCATAACTCACATTTACAAAATTCGTTAAGTTCTGGGAAACATAATTTAGCAGGTCACATGGAACATTGCAATGACCCTGCCTTTGTCTTTGTTCCAGAGTTTAATTGCTTCAGGGGTTGGAAGGAGTTTAACCTTGCAGTCTTTTTTCCTGAAATATTTCTTCGCTTTTTTCGAAAGCTCTACATAGCCGGTTTGCCCGGCTCCAATAATGAGCTTCTCTGCTCCTTTTTCATAGATATATTTCGCTTCGGCAAGTGAGATTTTATGAGATGTCCCGTAGAGTTTTTTCGAGAGCTTCTTCCTGCGTTTTTCGACCTGTCCGCCCAGACGGATGAGAATGTCGTTTTCGAACATCTTTCTTTTAACCGTAATCGAACCGAAATTTGTGGAATTAATTTTTGGCTTCATGATGACCTCTCCCTTTCAGTAACCTTCATTTCAGTACCCCCAACCTTTCAGAACTCATTTTCAGTAACCTTTTTTTCAGTAACCTTTTTTTCAGCAACCTTTTTTTCAGTAACCTTTTTTAAATAACCCCTGTTAATTAACCACTCTTTCAGGTTTTTTGCATTTCAGGAGGTATTTGCTTACTCTTCCCGGTCTGTTTTCATTTTTTTATATACATTTTCCATCGCTATTTTCATTAATCATTCCACTCAATTCTTATATAGGCCGGGAGGGTTTATAATAAGAATTCAGTTTGATTCCGTTGCTTTCAATTGATTCCTTGTTTTCAGTTCGATTCTGTTACTTTCAATTTGAATATGAGTTAATAGGCAATGGGATTTCTTTACAAAATCGGGGTCAGTTAATGATTCATGAAGCCATGTTTTATGAAAAACTCGGGGACAACAGGGTTCTCTGCAACCTCTGTGCCCACCGCTGCAAAATCAATCCCGGCAAAAGGGGCATCTGCAGGGTCCGGGAAAACTGCGAGGGTTCCCTCTTTTCCCTGGTCTACGGAGCTGTTGCAAGTGAGGCAGTGGCGCATATCGAAATAAAGCCTCTTTACCACTATTATCCCGGCTCTCTTGCCTATTCCGTGGGCACCGTAGGCTGCAACTTCAGGTGCAGGCACTGCCAGAACCGGATGCTTTCCCAGACAGTCCCTGAAGATGCTTTCCTGGAAACTCTCAGCCCCGCCCAGCTGGTCCTGCAGGCTAAAATGGCGGGCTGCCAGTCGGTTTCATGGACTTATAACGAGCCCACCGTCTGGTACGAGTATAATTACGACGGGGCAAAACTTGCAAAGGAAGCAGGTCTCGGGACAAGTTATGTGACCAACGGCTACATCACTCCCGAAGCTCTTGAAAAGATTGCCCCTTGTCTGGATGCTTTCAGTGTGGATATAAAGGCATTTTCCGAAGAATTCTACCGGGATGTTTGCAGTGCAAAACTGGCTCATGTACTCGAAACCACCCTGCTTGCAAAACAACTTGGAATCCATGTGGAGGTCGTAAACCTGATAATTCATACTCGCAACGACTCTCCCGACGAACTCCGGGAACTTTCGAAGTGGGTCTACAAAAATCTGGGGAAAGATACTCCTCTTCACTTCAACCGCTTCCACCCCCATTACGAGATGAAGGACCTTCCTCCGACCCCTGTAAAGACCCTTGACTTTGCACGCTCGATTGCAATTGAGGAAGGGATGCGTTTTGTATATGTGGGCAATGTCCCCGGACACCTCCATGAAAATACTTACTGTCCGGAATGCGGGAGCCTGTTAATTGCAAGGGGGTTTTTTGAGGTCCAGGAGTACAACATAAGCCCTCAAAAGACCTGCCCGAAGTGCGGAGAAACCATTCTTATCGTAGGGGAATATGCAGGTGGCGAGTAATTGCAGGTAAGAGTAATCCTGGCATACCTGACCGTCAGAGCGTTTCGCTTCCCGGATTTTACTTCCCGGATTTTACTTCCCGGATTTTACTTCCCGGATTTTACTTCCCGGATTTTACTTCCCGGATTTTACTTCCCGGATTTTACTTCCCGGATTTTACTTCCCGGATTTTACTTCCCGGATTTTACTTCCCGGATTTTACTTCCCGGATTTTACTTCCCGGATTTTACTTCCCGAATTTTACTTCCCGAATTTCGCTTCGCTCAAGCAGACTAATTTATGGATTTTAGCAATAAGCTTCACTCAAAAGGATTAGTTTAACAATTATCAATTGTTCGACGCAGGAGGATGGTCTTTCCCGTAAAAAAGAAGAGAAAAGCCAGGAATTAAGAGCGACATATAAGAGATTAAAAGAGCTAGAAAGACCGCTACTCATTTCTTTTTTGAAGGGCCTCCAGATAGGCTGGCGGGTGAGTTCCATATTTAGTTCTATATTTACCAGTAAATTGAAAATGGGTTTCCCGGGTTAAGAGAATTATTCCTTTGAGCAGGAAATATTCTTCAGTATACCGTTTCTCTCAATTGCAGGGTTGGTTTATTGATTGTCTTTCTCTCTGACTGACCGACGTCCGTCAGACCTGTGCAGCGCAGGAGAGAAAAACTAAGAGATTTCCTCCGGGATTCCGGAAATGATCAACCGATTAATCAGAGGACACGTATTTTTGAGGAGGGGGAATATTTCGAAAGTTTTATCAATCTTGAATCTTTTTTCTTATTTGAGCATATAAATTTTAAAAATATTAATAACAAATGTTAATTAGTTTAACTTAAGTTTTAATTGGTGTTTAATTAATTGGATGTTGTAGACAAAATTAATTGGATGTGTATGCAAAATTGGAAGCTTTCTTTATTGAAACAACAATGTTCGAAGAGAGGTGAAAAAATGAAAGTTCTTGTATGCGGAAAAGGTGGAAGCGGTAAAAGTACGATTACTGCCCTGCTTGCAAAGGAAATGGCAAGAAAGGGGTATAATGTGCTTGTGGTGGACAGCGATGAGTCGAACTTCGGGCTGCACAGGCAGCTTGGGGTTGGAATGCCGGAAGATTTCATGAATTACCTGGGAGGAAAAAAGGCCTTGGGAGAAAAAATGATGAAGGCTTTTCAGAGTGGGGAAGCTGCAAGCATTTTTGACGAGAAATGGGGGATACATGAAATTCCTGAGGCGTACACGGTGTCGAATGGAAACATAAAAATGATGGCTGTGGGAAAAATCCATGATTTCGGGGAGGGCTGTGCCTGTCCCATGGGTGCGCTGGCTAAACACCTGCTGAAAAACATTGAAACCACGTCCGAAGACCTGGTGCTTGTGGATACCGAAGCGGGTATCGAACATTTCGGGAGAGGGGTTGAGGAAGGCTGCGACCTCGTATTGATGGTCCTTGACCCGTCTTATGAGTCCATACGGCTTTCCGAGAAAATAAGACAGCTTGCAGAAAAAGCTGGAAAACCCCTGTATTTTATTCTCAATCGTGCGGATAAAATCGGGACTCATTTTATGCTGGAAACCGTGGACAAAACTCATGTCCTGGCTTCAGTGCCATCGGATATGGACGTTTTCCGGGCAGGGTTTGCAGGAGAGGAGCTGAAAGTAGAACTCCCGGAAATAGAGTCCATTGCTGATTTTCTGGTTTCGGGGGAATGGGCCTGAAATCCTGATTTCTGCCGATGTCCCGGGTATAAACATCATAAGGCCCATGATTGTCCCTGCCGGTATCGCCTGTTCATTACTGAGAGCCCCTTTTTTCATGTATCCGATCCTGAAAAGGAAAAGAAGTGAATTCTGGTGATCCAGAAGACGGGAGAAGGCATGGAAAGGAACGGAAAGAAAAGAGCGGAAAGAGGGTGTGAAAAGAAGGAATGGAGAAAGGAGATGCCAAGATGGTAAAGTTGCAGGTAAAAGACGTAGTATTCGGGTATACGGGTACTCATATCCTGAAGGACATTTGCCTTGAGATTCGGGCTTCGAGTTTGGTCAGTGTTGTGGGGCCGAATGGGGCGGGGAAGTCCACACTTTTGAAATGCATTGATAGGATCCTGAATGTAAAAACCGGGAAGATCGCCGTTGACGGAAAGGATATAAAGCAGATGGACCGGCTGGAGGTTGCAAAAAATCTGGCTTATGTCCCCCAGAGTTCGAACAGGGTATTCCCGACTACCGTTTTTGAGACCGTGATGATGGGGAGACGCCCTCACCTCAGCTGGTTCGATAGCAAAAAAGATGAAGAAAAGGTCTGGGAAGTCCTGGAACTTCTGGGAATCGAAGACCTGGCACTCTCCATTTTCAATGAACTGTCGGGGGGGCAGCAGCAGAAGGCTCTGATTGCAAGAGCCCTTGTTCAGGAGACCGGAGTAATTCTCCTGGATGAGCCTACCAGTAACCTGGATATCTGGCACCAGCTGGATGTCATGGAAACGGTAAGGAAACTTGTACGGGAAAAGCGGGTAACAGCAATCATGGCAGTCCATGACCTGAACCTTGCTTCCAGATATTCGGACAGCATAATCATGATGCAGCAGGGAAAAATCATTGCTGCGGGTTCCCCTGGTTCGGTACTTACCTCAGAGAACATAGCAGAGGTCTATGGGGTTGAAGCCCGCATAAGCACACATGCCGAAGTCCCTTATGTCGTGCCTCTGAGGCAGCTTGAAATTGCCTGAGTGAGCTGGCTTGTGATGGAGCCTTTTCAGACTGGAAACTCAGGTTTGAGATTGAGAGCTTTGATGCTTGAGGCTCAGTGTCAGCTTTACACTCAGTCCTTCAATTTTATTTCCTCCCCTTCCCGTTTTTAAGCTATTCCTGGAGTATACGGTTACTGCTACATGACCGATAGCTGGTTTTGTTTCGAAATCAACTTAAGTTGATTTAATCGCAAATCTATTTTTTAAAAAGATACATATAGAAGATTCCACCAGTTAATATATAGTATAATATTAACCCAATTTTACTGGAGATGAATCGAAATGACCATCTGGGAATACGATGTTAAAGAGATTAGGTTCAGTGAGTGGTCAAAAGCAAAGGAAGATCTTAACAGCCTGGGAATTGAAGGTTGGGAGCTGATCAGGTTTTCAAACGAGATCGATGAAAACGGTATGATCACAGCGGTTTTCAAAAGACCCGTCGATTACGTTGATGCAGCTTTCTAAAACCCTTTTTTTCTGATTTATCTCTCTTGTTTTTGTTTTCTTCTTTGTAATAATTTCGGTCGTCCACTATTAGATGGCTGATATCCCTTGTTTATCCTCCCTAGTTGGCCCGCCCTGGTTTTGCTTTGGGATCCGAAGAAATTGAAAATTTCCTGGAAGGTGAACTGCAAGTGCAACAGCACAGAGTCTTTTTTTGTCCTGCTTTGTTTTGCTCAGGAGGACCAATGAACAATTCTCGGTTCTTTGCGGGGGAAAGAGGTTCTTCCAGAAGAATAAGTAACCAAAAATATAAGCTGAAAGCTAAAATTACTACATCTGTCTTCGGTTAAGTTGATGAATTGTGACAAATTGCCTCTATTTCCGCAACAGTTATCAAATATTTTTAGAAAATTGTAAAATGGAACAGGGCATCGCTTTCATGCAAACAGGCTAAAATTTAAGGCCGGCTTCTAATGCAAAGTAGATAGCTTTCAGGCAAGAAAATTCCTTAACCGATGACCAATGACGGGGCTTTTAATAACGACCTGACTCGTGGTATCTTAAGAATCTCCTGTATAAATCCTCCAAAATACTCAAAGCAGTCGGCCTTAGTCTGTATTTTCCGTAGAATCTGTATTTCCGTAATTATTAGCTCACTTACTTGTAGGCAATTACACGGAATTTTTTTCCCTGATACCCGTATCTCCAGAATTCGAGACGGAATGGACTGTTGCGGAAAGAATCTTTTGTCACCTCAACTTTTGAAAAACCTGCCTTCAGCAACAGTTCCCGATCATATTGCGGTCGCCTGTACCGAATCATCGGCAGTTGCTCGAATCCGTTGCCTGCGGAACTGTGATGTTGTTTTTTCCGGTGTTTCTCTTCCATACAGAGATTAATCAGGTCTGAGGCCAATTTCAATACGTAGTAACGCAAAGACGACTGATCCCGCCTGTAATCGCCATCATAAATGACGATTTTACCACCCGGTTTCAACAGATTTTTCCACCTGAGGAAAGCGCCCTCAGGGTCATAGAGGGTCCAGACAACATCACGCGATACTATGGCGTCAAGGCTGTCTTCCTCCTCTTCATCCAAAAGCACGGCGTCACCTTTATACACTTTTGCATTTAAAGCCTCGTTTTTGATATGGGTGCCGGCACGCTTTACCATTCCCTCAGCGCCATCAACAGCTGTCACATTATGTTTTAACCTGGCAAGCATAACTGTAAAAAATCCCGGTCCGCATCCGACATCAAGTACATGTAACGGTTTCTCACCAAGCACCTGCCGAAGTTCGTCCTGCCAATGCTTTATGTCTTTTTTATTGCGTAGCTGTTTTTGAATCCCCCGGTCATAACCCCCGGCATCGGCAGACCAGGCTGTTTCGATACGTTCAAACAAGGTTTCCTGCATGCTTTGACCTCTTACTTTGCTATAGTGAGCATCTGCCACTCTATGCCTTCATAGTTCGTCGGTGCAACTGTCACGTTTTGCAAGCGGGCATTATATGCATACTGTTTATCGGGATAGCACAGAGGAACAACAAACGCTTCGTCGCTGATCAGCTTAAATATCTGATCATACTTTGCCTGACGTGTTGTCTCATCCTGTGTTTTAATGACCTCGCCAAGATATTTATTTAGCTGCGGGTCATACCAGCACACGGAAGTGCTGCCCTCGGCCTGATAAAACATGGAACGCAAAAAGCCGTGCGGATTCCATGAATCTTCATATGTGCGGTAAATAATCATGTCAAAATCCCGGTTTTTCCAGATCGCGTCATAGTAGGCCGAAGTGTCCCGTTGTTCAAGCTGGATATCAATTCCTACCTCTCTGGCAGCTGCCTGCAGGTATTCGCACATAGATTTCCAGCTTGCATATTCCTCAGATTGGAAAACAAGCTTGAGAGACAGCGATACCCCGTCTTTTTCAACAATGCCGTCCCCATTACTGTCCGTATATCCCGATTCGGCCAGCAGTTCTCTGGCTTTTTCCGGCTTATAGGAGTAACCCTCGCTGTTTTCTTCAGTAACATACGGTACCGTCTCAGGTAAAATGCCTTTTGCGGCAACTCCGTCACCTCCAAGTATATTTTCCACGATACTGTCTTTGTCTATTGCGTAATTTAACGCAAGACGAACATTTTTATCCTGCAGAGCTTCATTTTCCTGATTTAGCATGAGGAAAAATCCCATGGTCCCTTCAGCAGTTTCAACGGCAAGATTTTTTGAGGACTCGATGATTGATTTGCTTTCTGCGGGCAAATCGGCAAGAGAAAGGTCAGCTTCTCCGGCCTGAAGTGCCATAATTCTTGATTCGCCGTCAGTAACTTTTCTGATGGTTATCTTTTTAATATCCGGTTTCGTTCCGTAGTAATACGGGTTGGGCACCATGACCACTTCTTCTTCGGGGACATAACTCTCCACCATCCACTCTCCCGTACCGATCATTTTTATAAAGTTGCCGTTTGCATCAAACGAATTCTCAGATGCGATGCGGAAAGGCCGGGGATAAGTCAGTTCGATTAATACGGGGTAGCTGTTTTCCTTAAATGTCAGCCTGACAGTGTAGTCGTCTAATTTCTCCACGTTTGTAAGCGGTGTGGAAAATCTTGTGGGGTCCCAGCGCTTTGCACTGCTTACCACACTGTCTGCGTTAAAACCGGTACCATCGGAAAATTTGACATCTTTACGCAAGTAGAAAGTATACTGTGTTCCATCATCGCTGATATTCCAGCTCTCTGCAAGCTCCGGCTCAATCACACCGCCATTTCCGTATTTGACCAGTGGTTCGTATACCATTTCATAAAGGCACATTTCCGTGCTGGATTCTAGCGGACTGGCATCTTCCGGATTCAGCTTACCGGAAACCATAATTGTAATGGAATCGGTCTGATTACTGACAGCTGTGGCAGGAGTAGCTGAAGAAACAGACGTGTCTTTCGGCGCATTGTTTGACGCTTGATTTGAGATGCATCCGCTCAGTAACAGCACCAGTGAGAGTGCTGACACGATAATTGCCCAGATATATTTTTTCTTCATTTTTCCTTCTCCTTTTTCATAATGGTTTATACGATGTGACATGCTACAAAATGACCGCTTGCGACCTCTTTTAGCAATGGCTCTTCATTTCTGCAACGTTCCGTACAGTAAGGACAGCGTGGAAAGAACCGACAACAGTGTCTTGAATCCGGTATAACTGTTGTATCGATTATGCTCTCCATCGTGCATTTTTTTCTTTCCGAAGGCACCTTTGCCGGTATACACGAAAGCAGCAGGCTGGTGTACGGGTGAAGTGCATCTTGCATCGATTTTTTCTTTAAATCGATTTGCTCCATTATCTTACCCGCATACATAATGACCATCATATCGCAGACATAAGGCACGCAGTTAAGGTCGTGGGTGATAAACAGGTAGGTTAAACCAAATTTATTTCGTAAATCATTAAGTAAAGTCAGAATTTGTTTGCGCAATGAATAATCAAGGCTGGAAACGGGTTCGTCGCAAACAACAAACTCCGGGTGAAGAACAAGTGCGCGTGCAATATTGGCACGCTGGCGCTGTCCTCCGCTCAACTCCTTTGGATTTCGCTGCGCGTATAAGGCGTCCAGCCCCACCTGTTCCAATATTGTCTCAATTTTTTCTAAGCATTCTGTTTTTGATACTCGCTCGCTGTTTTTAATGACCTCGGCAATACTTTCGCCTACGGTATAGGAAGTATCAAAAACGCTGTTGCTATTTTGAAAGATCATCTGGATATTACGTCGTAGTGGACGCATTTTTCTAAGGGAAATATTTGATATTGACCGTCCCCGGAAAAGTACATGTCCTTCCGTCGGCGTTTCCAGTCCGGCCATCATCCTACCAAGTGTGCTTTTTCCACTTCCGCTTTCCCCGATAAGGCCTACCGAACATCCCCTCTGTATTTTGAGAGACACACCGTTTACGGCAGACACCTGCTCTCGCTTTTTCATAAACAAACTTTGTTTTTCGTAGCATTTTCGTATGTTTTGGGTTTCCACCAATACTTCCATGGCCAAACCTCTTAGAGCGCCGCCGCCAGTAATTTGCGTGTATACATATTTTGCGGATTATAGAATATGTCGTCTACAGTGCCTCTTTCCACAATATGTCCGTCTTTCATGATACACACCTCGTCTGCTATTTCTGCGACGACTCCCAGGTCGTGCGTGATAAGTAGAATTGCAGTTCCGTCTCTCTTTTTCATCGAATCCAGTTGATGCAGGATTTGAGCCTGAACCGTTACATCAAGAGCGGTCGTTGGTTCATCTGCAATGAGAAGCGGTGGGTGGAAAACACTGGCGATGGCAATCATAACTCGTTGACACATCCCTCCGCTCAGCATAAAAGGGTATTTTTTCATCAATTCTTCCGGCTGCGGCAGGCTGACCGCCAGAAGTTGGTTAAGTGCAATGGCACGAGCTTGCTTTTTTGTTATTTTTTTATGTATAAGGATCGTCTCAACCAGCTGCTCTCCAATAGTTAATAACGGATTCAGTGAATCAATCGGATCCTGAAAAATAATGCCGGCATAGTTCGATATGTAAGACCGCATATCTTTTCTAGGTATAGAGAGCACATCCGTCCCTGCCAAGTAAATCTCACCACTTGAAATGACAGCATTTTTATCCTGAATACCCATTACCGCAAGTGCGACAGTGGATTTTCCACTGCCGCTTTCCCCAACGAGTGCGGTGATTTTTCCCATTCTTGCAACGAGGTTCAAGTCTACCACGGCGTGGATGTTTTGATCCGGCATAACGTAGTCTAGAGAAAGGCCCCGGATATCTAATGCCGCGTTTTCACCCTGAGCTCCCTGTTCAGTCCTGTATTGCATTTTTCAGTCCTTCCCCCAGAAAATTAAATGCCATGACTGTAAAGAGAATTGCAATCCCCGGATAAATCATCAACTGCGGCTGTGTCTGCATAAATTCTTTGCTGTCGCTGAGCATAATACCCCACTCGGGCGTAGGCGGCTGTGCACCCAGGCCAATAAAAGAAAACGACGCGATAGCCAGTATAATCGAACCGATTTCAAGTGTGGCCATCACAATAATCGGGGAGGCGATATTGCGAAGTATATGCCGAAAAATAATCTGGCTGTGAGTACAGGCGGCTGCTTTTGCTGCAAGCATAAAATCCTGCTGCTTTATCTGCATCGCCATACCACGTATTATTCTTGCATAAGGTGCCCACCACACACTGGCCATGGCGATAATCATATTTTTCACACTGGGTCCCAGCATACCGGCGATGGCTAATGCTATCAGAAAAGTCGGAAGTGATAGAAATATGTCGGTAACCCGCATAATAACCGTGTCCATGCGACCGCCTGCATACCCGGAAAGGAGCCCTATCGGAGTACTAATTGCCATCATAAGGCCCAGCACGCACAGGCTATATATCAGTGACATCCGGGCGCCCCAAATCAGACGGGATGCAATGCATCGCCCCAGATTGTCGGTGCCAAGCCAATATAACGAGCCTGGACCTTTGAAACGCATTGACATATTTACCTTAAGAGGGTCATTTGGCGCGATTACGGATGCAGCTATGGCAACGAAGATAATCAAAGCAACTATTAAAAGACCGAAAACTGCTGCTTTTTGCGTAAGTATAAGATTTTTAATGCCATCGGACGAACGAAACCATGCATTCGATCTCTTTATTGCTTGAGTCTTGACCTGCATCCTTTGTTCCTCTCATTCATATCTAAGGCGCGGATCAATGATGCCGCATACAATATCTACCGCCAGGTTAATTAGCACCATCAAAACAGCCATAAACAGCACATATCCCTGGACTACCGGGTAGTCTTTGAGTTTGACCGATTCGAGTGCCAGGTTTCCAAGTCCGTTCCATGAAAATATCGATTCAATAATGGCAGATCCGGCTAACAAAGAGCCGAATCCGATTCCAAGCTTGTTGATTACAGGTAGCGTTGCGTTTTTTAGAGCATGTTTTGTTATAATTTTATATTCGCTAACGCCTTTTGCCCTGGCTGCACGGATATATCTTTTGTTCAGTACTTCCTCCATATTTGTACGAATAAGTCGGACATAAATCCCCCCACTGCATATAGACATTGTAAGAGCAGGTATTATTGGAAATTTCATCGAACTTCCACCAAGCACCGATATTAGTCCGAGCCGGGCGCCGAAAATATACAGTAAAATTAGTCCCAACCAGAATTCGGGCATCGATACACTCCAAAAACAGTATATCATGGAAACCTTGTCGATCCACGAACCGGAAAACACCGCTGATAAAATCCCGAGAGTAAATGAAATTATAATTAAAAACAATAGTGCGAGAAGTGCCAGCTGTAATGTTTTAGGAAAATATCGAACGATCTCCTCTACTACCGGCCTGTCAGTTGAATAAGAAAAGCCCAAATCACCCCTCAACGCATCTTTAAGCCAGCTGACGTATCGGACGAGCACCGGCCTGTCAAATCCCATTTCGACTCGTACTTCCTCAATCTGCTCATATGTTGGCCTGTCATATTTCTTCTCAGCTAGCGTACGTGCAGTGTCGCCGGAAGACATGCTGCCAAGGAGAAAAGTTATTAATGAAACAACCAGCAGTACAGGAATTAGTGTGAATAACCGTTCGCTTATGTTTTTAAGCATTACTTCCCCTCCAGTGGCCTATGATGTTACTCACCGTTTGAACCATCTCTTATTTTTACAACTGTGGTTCAATAAGGATCCTGTAAAAGCCGAGCTGCTTTATTATTCGTCGAGGTGCCGACTTATACAATGCGGACATTTTTAAAAACCGCACGTTGTTGGCAAAAGCCCAACTGTTACTTTGCTTGCTACATCTTTTTTGAATCCGCGCAGGAACCTTACAGGTCGTAAATGTTTTGCCATGAAAAGCAAACTGGGGTATCCCTTTATTTTTCTCCTCCTACCAAAAATGGAGGATGCATACTGTTTCTGTCCTGCTGCTCTTCATTTAGTACCCGTTCACCTACTGAGGTATCCGCAAATACCTTTGAAAATCCGAGGTTAAGCATTATATCCAGATCCCACTGCGGTCTGGCTTTGTCACTCATAAACAGCTTCCGGCTGAGTGCATCATCTTCGGCTTGATTCTTGTGCTGGTGCATTGGGTGCCCGTATTTCATGAGAATTTCTTTTTCCTTTTTCTCATAGGCTATTTTCAGATTCTCATCAAACCGGTACAGATACCAGCAAGCGTCGAAGACAAGAATCCTCCCACCCGGTCTCAGGACTCGGTACCATTCTTTATATGCTCCGGCGGGGTCATCAAGTGTCCACGTGAGATTACGGCAAACTAACAGATCAAAACTATTATCCGGGAATTTCAAATTCTGACAATCCATAGTCCTCAAATTTGCATTAACACCTTCACGTGCAAGGTTAAAACGTGCAAATTCGATCATATTTTCGCTTAAGTCTATACCGGTAACATTATGCCCGTCCTGAGATAAGACGATTGGAAAAAATCCCGGCCCTGTACCAATATCCAGTATATCCAGACAATCTCTGGAAGGGGCATATTCCAGTACCAAATCAGACCATGCCTTTCTCTCAAATCCGTTTAGCTCATCTTCAATTGCTTCGCTGTAACCTTGTGCCTCGCCTTCCCAATAATTTTTAATGCGAGTGTTTAAATTCATTTTTCTGTCCCTCTAACGTATACCATTTGTTTGACTAACTTCATGATATTCTGGATATGATTACTATTTTCGGACAACTTGGCTAAATTCTTCAATTTTTTCATTTAACTATTATTCAATTTTTCGAACAATTTTCTCAATATTTTAACCACCATTAAATAACGAGCGGATTATTTATTAAAAATATTATATTTATTATTAATTCTTATTACTAATTACTTTTAATGTAAGCAAATATGATATAAATATTGCTATTGATATTAATTAATAGGTTATTTCAAAATGTTTTTTAGCAGATGTATTTGAAAATTGTATCCTCTTCTGATTGTACGGGTAAAAGTAAATTTCATGTATTTGCTGAAAATTTAAAAATTTAGCAAAGTATGAGAAACAACCTAAGGAGGCGTGTTCTACGATATTACTGTATGATTAAATTATTACATATTTCTCGAGTCGGAAAATTCTTCCTTGATATAACGAACCCTGGAACAGACTGAATGTAAAATCAGAATGTTGGGCTCTCATCTCAATTTTGTTTGATATTTTGCTGATTTTCAGAACTTACAAAGAAACAACTGTCTATTTTTTTACAAAAGTTGGATTTTCTTGATTCTGATTTTTTTTAGTCGAATTCATAACTTCTAAAAATTCATGGGCAGCTGGCTATGTAGCTCTATTCAATATTTATGAGAATTGAGATGAAAAAATATATAATTCTTTTTTTGGCTCACAATTATTATCCGTTCCGATAAAAAAGTAGTTGTATAACTTTTTTAGAAAATTATGGTCCTAATTTTCCTCTAATTTCTGAATAAACAATAAATTAACCGAATTTCTAAAATAGGGTATGTCCTGACACTATTTAATAAGAATATAATGCGCTGCTTATTATCAGCGCTACTTTCCAAATACAAATTTAATTTTTTCCCATGTTTCTTCGATTAAGTGAGGAATCGTGATAAGTTGCCCCAATCTTTCACAACAGTTTTTTAAATATTTTAATAAACTGTGAAATGGAACAGGACATCGATTTCATGTAAACAGGCCAAAATTTAAGGCAACTTTTAATGAAAAATCGATAGCTTCAAGCATGAGAATTTTTTACCGATGACCATTGAAGCTTGTATTAACACAATATTCCCTGGTGTAACACCTTCAGTTAACAGCGTTTACCGGTCTTGTTATATGATAAATTTTTTATCATATCAAATGTTATAATTTTTTAGAAAAATACTAATTGAAGGGTAAATGATAGGAATTAGCGGGTTGAAATAAACGATCTGCAACATTTGGCTTGAACACAGATAACCGGGGCATCTGAAGTCCTTTTAATGGCTCGAATTTCTCCGGTTTTTTGGATTTTCCCCACAAAAATTGAGGATTGTCTATGAATCGGAGTTTTAAATTTATTTTGATCATTTCTATGCTGCTTGTTGTAATCGGAGCAAGCGCCTGTATAGATGAAGAAACAGAAGGGACTGCAGAAGGTGCAGAGTCCGGAGAAGGTTCTCAGGATCTTGTGGTGGGCGTAGGTACGGATGTCAGCAGCTGGTACCTTGATATGTTCGCAGCGGGAGACGCACGTTTTGTCTGGGCTCAGGTCTATGAAACCCTTGTCCGGCTTGATTCGGATCTGAACGTTATCCCCGGGCTTTCAGAGTCCTGGGAAAGTCCAGATGGCGGCAAAACCTGGATCTTCCACCTGCGTGAAAATGTGACTTTCCATGACGGGACTCCTTTTAATGCGGATTCGGTTGTTTTCTCTTACTCCAACCAGTCCTATGTAAGGCAGGCAGTTTTAAGACCGGTCCAGAGTGTGGAAGCTCTTGACGACCATACTGTGCAATTCGTCCTGGCAAAACCCATGCCTCTGCCTTTTTATCTGACCCACATAGCCTGGCCTGTAATGGGTCCGGGCTGCCTTGATGCCGAAGGGAATTTTGTCAAACCCGTCGGGACCGGACCGTTCAAGTTTGAATCGCAGGCAGAGGACCAGGAAATAGTGCTCACAAAAAACGAAGCTTATTGGGGAGAAAAGCCGCTGCTTGATAAGGTTACTTTCAAAGTAATCCCTGAAGCAGCTACGCGGGTAATTGCCTTTGAGACCGGGGAGGTGGACATGATCATCAAGGTTCCCGAGTACGATGTAGAAAGGCTCGAAGCCGAAGAGGGAATCCGGATCCACAGGAAGCTTACGACCTTTACGGACTTCCTGCAGTTCAACTGCGACAAGTCCCCCTTCGATGATACGAGTGTGCGCCAGAGTGTTGCCTATGCAATCGATACCGAGACTCTCGTAAACGAAGTGCTCGAAGGCATCGGGGAACCGGCAGGCGGAAGGCCCTATTCCCCTGTAATGATGTACTCAGATCCTGAACTTGAGACATATTCCCCGGATCTTGATAAGGCAAAGGCTCTCCTTGAGGAAGCCGGATGGATAGATTCTGATGGAGACGGGATTGCAGAAAAGGACGGAGAACCCCTGCATGTGACCCTTATTGTAAGTAAAGGGGTCTGGGCATCCAGGCATAACCCTATGGCTCAGGTTGTGCAGGGCGCTCTTCGGGAAGTCGGAATGGATGTGGAAATCCGGGTGCTTGATGACGGAGCCATAAGCAAACTCGAAAGCGCAGGGGACTTTGATATGATACTCAGGAGCGGTTATTTCGTCTGGGGACCCTACCCGAGGCATTTCTTCGTGCACCATTCCGGAGGCCCCTATTCGCATTACAACAATGAGACCTACGACCGGCTTGTCGATGAAGCCGATATGACCCTTGATCCGCAGGAGCAGGAAGAACTCTATCATTCCCTGCAGGCCTTTGTGATAGAAGAAGTTCCGGCTTTTTACCTTGTACATGAGGAAAAGGTCGTTGCAACCGGCCCTGCGGTAAACGGGTATGTCATAAGTTCTGAAGATCCCTGGTTGAACCTTTCAGGGGTCTACCTGGAAAGAACGTAAGGTGCAAAGCCCGGAAGATGCCCATGTGGAAGTACATAGCAAAACGCCTGGCAATGGTTTCCGTCGTAATCGCGGGAGTTACGCTTGTAGCTTTTTCTGCGATGTACCTTGCCCCCGGCGACCCTGCCGAGGTTATAGCCCTTGCCAGGTACGGAGATGACCTGAGCACCAGCCAGATTGAAACCCTGAGAGAGGCAGAAGGGCTTGATGCTCCCGTGTATATGCAATACCTCGTATGGATGGGCCACCTGCTCCGGCTGGACTTAGGAAAATCGCTTGTGACTTCCGAAGATGTCCTTGCCGAAATCCTTCAGAAACTGCCCGTAACTGTGGAACTTGCAATTGCCAGCCTGCTGATCTCCCTGCTTATAGCCCTGCCTGCGGGGATCCTAAGTGCACTCCGGAAAAACACCCTGCTTGACAGCAGCTGTATGTTTGTTTCTCTGCTAGGGGTTTCTATCCCTAATTTCTGGCTCGGGCTTCTTCTGATCTGGCTTTTTGCCCTGACCCTTCACCTCTTCCCAAGTTACGGGTATGGAAGCCCAAAACAGTTAGTACTTCCTGCTCTCACCCTTGGCAGCTCAATGGCTGCGGTTACTGCAAGGCTCACCCGTGCAAGCCTTCTGGAAGTACTGGGGCAGGAATATATCGTGGCTGCCCGGGCCAGGGGCTTTGACGAGCGCACCGTCCTTTTCCGGCACGCCCTGAAAAACGCTTTACTTCCGGTTATTACATTTGCAGGAATGCAGTTTGGCTACCTCCTGGGGGGAGCCGTGATTGTGGAAAGCATCTTTTCCTGGCCCGGTATCGGACAACTTCTTGTTGACTCGATTTTTGCAAGGGACTTTTCCATGGTCCAGGGTTGTGTCCTCTTTATTGCAGTGCTCTTTTCCCTCTCCAGCCTTGTAGTCGATATTCTGTATGCGGTGCTTGACCCGAGGATAAGATATGACCGACCTGATTGAAAGAACCGTGAGAACTGAAAAGGCATACCTGGCTGAAAAAAGGTTGAGTTTCGGGGAATTCAGGAAGAACAGGCTTGCAGTCTCAGGTATCCTGCTTATCGCCGTCCTCTGTATGCTGGCACTATTTGCCCCGAAACTCGCTCCGCACGACCCCCTTACCCAGAGGCTCGATAGCAGGCTTCTTTCTCCTACTTTGGAATATCCTTTCGGAACCGATGAATTGGGGCGCTGCATTTTTTCGAGGGTTATCTACGGCACGCGCGTTTCTCTGGGCATTGGACTTCTTGTAGTTGCGGTAACATCCGTTGCAGGCACATCTATAGGGCTGCTTTCCGGGTACACGGGTGGCGTTCTGGATGAAGCCATAATGAGAGGAGTAGATATTGTGATGGCTTTTCCCAACATTATCCTTGCCCTCGTGATTGCAGGTTTGCTGGATCCTGGCTTTTCAAGTGTGGTTCTTGCCCTTGTTTTTACCCAGTGGCCTGCTTACGCCAGGCTTGTACGCGGGCAGGTGCTGTCTCTCAGAAAAAGGGCTTTTGTGGAGGCTGCAAGGGCTCTGAGGCCTTCAAGCTTCTACATAATGCGAAAACATATCCTCCCGAACTGCATGGAATCCATAATCGTGCTGGGAACCCTTGAAATTGCGCATGTTATTATCTTTGCTTCGGCCCTGAGTTTTCTCGGACTCGGAATCCAGCCTCCTGTTCCGGAATGGGGTTCCATGCTCAAAGCCGGGATACCGTACCTCCAGACAGCTCCACATCTCACGTTTTTCCCGGGCCTGATGATCATCTTCACGGTCTTTGCATTCAATTTTGCAGGAGACGGTTTGAGGGACAGCCTTGGGCAGCCTGCAGATCAGGAGGTGCTGGCGAGGTGAGTTTTCCTCTTCTTTCTATAGAGGACCTGAATGTCACTTTCAAAACCTCAAAAGGCCCTGTAATGGTTAATGAGGGCATTTCCCTTGAGATAAGGGAAGGGGAAATTCTGGGGCTTATCGGGGAAACAGGCTGTGGAAAAACCACTCTTGGAAAGGCAATTTTGAGGTTGCTCTCAGGTAACGCAAAAATAGAAGGAAAAATTGTGTACAGGGGTACGGATCTCCTTTCTCTCCCCGAGAAAGAAATGAGGCTCTTCAGGGGGAAGGAAATCGGGATCATGTTCCAGAACCCTTCGGCCTGTCTCAACCCTGTCCTTTCTACGGGAAGGCAGATTGCAGAAATCTACCGCTACCATGAAAGCATGGGAAAAAAGGAAGCTGAAAAGAAAGCCGGAGAGATGCTTGAGCTTGTGGGAATAAGCTCTTTGAGAGGGGATGATTACCCTCACCAGTTCAGCGGCGGGATGCTGCAGAGGGTCATGGTTGCAATAGGGCTTGCCCTCAGGCCAGGGCTTCTGATAGCAGATGAACCTACAAAGGGGCTTGATACGGATACCAAGTTACAGATTGCGGAGCTGATTGCCGGGCTTGTCCGCAGGGAAAATGCTTCCATGATCCTGATCACCCACGACCTGGAACTTGCCGGCAGGCTTGCGGACAGAATTGCAGTCATGTATGCCGGGGAAATCGTTGAAACCGGAATGGCGGCCGAGGTAATTTCTAACCCTAAACATCCTTATACCTTTGACCTGCTGCATTCGCTTCCCGGAAAGGGTTTCAGAACCGTTTCGGGGCAAACTCCTGGTCCCCTTTCCCCTCCCTCGGGATGCAGGTACAATCCCCGTTGCGATTTACGACTTAAGGCATGTTCACAGGTCCATCCGGCACTTCTGGGATTTTGTGATGAGCACTTTACCCGCTGCTTTCTCTACGAAAAGGGCAGGAGAAAGGAAACTGTGGCCCAGCCTACCCTTAATGTACACCCCGCTCCCGGGTATGTGGAGGAGGAGGGGGCATGGAATTGTTGAAGGTGGAGGGCCTGAGAAAGTACTATTATTCGGGGCTGTTCAAAAAAGAGGTTCACAGGGCAGTCGACGGGGTCAGTTTTGAGATCGGAAGAGGGAAAACTCTCGGGCTTGTCGGAAAAAGCGGCTGCGGAAAATCTACGCTCGGGAAAACGGTTTTAAGGCTGCTTGAACCTACTTCGGGGCGAGTCCTTTTTGAAGGACAGGATATCTCGGGCTTTAAAGGCAGTGCCCTGAAAAGTCTGGGGACCAGAATGCAGATTATTTTCCAGAACCCGGAATCCTGCCTGAACCCGCGGATGAAGATCTACGATGCCGTTGCAGAACCCCTGAGGCTTCACAGGCTTTGCGAGAAGGACGAAGAAAGGGGAAGAGTGCAGGAGCTTATCGAGACTGTTTCCCTGAGTGAGGAACTGCTTTTTCGGTATCCGGGGGAATTGAGCGGAGGCCAGCTCCAGAGGGTTGCAATAGCCAGAGCCCTTGGCATGAAACCCGAGTTTATAGTTGCGGATGAACCCACTTCCATGCTCGATCCGCTTGTCCAGGCCCAGATCCTTTCTCTTCTAAAAAAACTGCAAACCGAGTACGAAATCAGTTTTCTCTTCATTTCCCACGATTTGCGGGTAGTTGAATGGATGAGTGATGAAGTTGCTATTATGGAGGCTGGAAAAATTGTCGGTTTCATGCAGTGATCAGGTACGAGAATTTTGTAACCCTGCACCTGAGTTCCCATTTTCATTCAATTCATTTTACCCGGCTTATTTTTACTTCATTATAAACAGTAAATTTTTTCCTGTCGGATCAGAAAGATGTGTATAAAGTTGGATCAAAAAGATGTGTATAAAATATGATAGAGAAATATAAGGAGAATAGGAAAAATATCCGGAAATAGGAGAAATGGTATGGAAAATAACGAAAATGAAACTGAAACATTTTTCGACTTACTGGAAAAGCCTGATGTAGACCCAGACCGATTTTTTAAGCTTGTCGATTCTTCTATTCAGGGTCTGAGGGAGTTCAGGCTGATTGCGGCAGCGATTGAACTTGGGGTATTCGAAGCCCTTAAAGTTCCTTTACCAGCAGGGGTCCTGGCTGAAAAGCTTGGCTGTGATCCGGTGCTTATGCCTCACTTCTGCGAGTCTCTGCACAGCCTCGGGCTTCTTGACAGGTTTGAGGAAGGGGCACATGAGGACGAAAAAGCGCAGATGCAGGAAAAAGGCGAATCCGAAGCCGGCTCTAAGGCCTCGAACCCCGATTCCGGTGAAAAAAAAGAGGGGGCAGTGTACCTGGTCTCGGAATTGAGCGCAACGTATCTTCTGGGGAGTTCCCCGTTTTCCCAGCAACATTATCTTGCCGAAAGGCTCAGGAATGCTGAACTCTGGGTCCGGCTTCCGGAGATTATGAAGAAGGGGCCTGAGATTGTCGAAAAGGGGCATTTCTTCGGAGAGGTCGTCCACTGTATGGCCGAAAACGCACAATGCGGTTTGCTTCAGGATACGGTCCGGGTCGTGCTGGAAAATGTAGATTTTACAAATGTCAAAAGGCTGCTTGACCTGGGAGGAGGGCACGGGCTGTATGCAATCGTGTTTTCAAAGTTAAATGAAGGCCTTCAGGCTTTTGTTTTCGACCTTCCCCCGGTTACTCAAAAGACTAAATATTTTATAGAGAAGTACGGAGCTTCAAACGTGGATATAATTCCCGGGGACTTTTTTACCGATGAAATCGGAATTGGGTATGATCTTATCTTTTCTTCTTTTAACCCCGGAGGAAAAGTGCCTTCCCTCATCCCGAAGATTTCCGAAGCCCTTAACCCTGGAGGTGTTTTTATAACACGGCAGGTCCCTGATGAAAAAATGAAATCCAATCCAGTTCTCAGCCTTGACTGGAACCTCTGGACCTTTGAAGATGTAAAAAAAGGAGGGTCAGGATACAGTTTCGAAAACAGTGTCCCCTTTTCCGAATACATAGAGATGCTGGGCAGTTACGGGCTGGAAGTCTTCCGGGCTCTTGACATGAAAGACGGGTCAAGGATCGTATTTGCCTGGAAAGTGTAAGTTATTTTTTTCAGAGAACAGGGTAAGGGAGCAGAAAGCCTGAATATAAAAGCAGAACAGAAGCCGGAATAAATAGGCAGAATAGAATAATAGATAAGCGGAATAGAATACAGGAATAGAAAAACTCTTTAAATCATACAGGTAAGAAGCACATATAATCCACAGGAATAATCCACAGGAATGGTCCAGAGAGAGAAATGGCAGTTCCTTCTAGTAGGAACTGTCTAACTATTTTTTAAAATGAGTTGAGTTCCAGACAGAAATCACTCAGTTTCCTTTACCATGAACTGGACATTTATCCCTATTTTCAAGGGAGCAGCTTATATATTCCCCTGTCTGGACAAAATATCTGAAATGCTCGATCCAGATTCTTGATTCATCTTCTTTATCCGTAAATTCTATGAATTTTTTTAATGCCTGCGCCGTTTTTGGGTTCAGGATATGTTCAATTTTGCACGCGTCTTCTTCTGCGGTCTTTTCATCAATCCCCAGATGCATGAGAAAATCTTTTAACATACTGTATTTTTCCCTCGTTTTTCTGGCGATTTCCATACCTTTTTCGGTAAGGGTTACTCCACCATATTTTTCATAATTTATGTAACCTTCTTTATCCAGTTTTTTGAACATACCGGTCACGGTCGAAGGGCCGAGTTCCAGCTCGTTTGCTACATCTTTAACTTTAGCGTACCCTTTTTCTTCTACTATTGATGAAATAATTTTCAGATAGTCTTCATCTCTTTCCGTTGTCATAAAACTCGAACCCTTTTTTGAGTACCGAATATATTTCGATTACTACATTCAGTTATGCGGGAAAGACATATAAGGATAGCTGTATGAAAGTGATGGTTATGTGAAAGGTGGCTATGTAATTGAAATGAAAAAGGTCGGAATATGACTGAAAAAAGTAAAATTGATACTGAATAATTGAGTACGAAATAAATTAATGAAAAACGAAAGAGAAGCCTGCTAATCAGCTCTCTCTTGAAACGTAAACCCATTAAAATTATATTAAAAATTCCTCAAAATGGTGATATTCTTAAAAGCCTTAGTCCCTGCTTTTAAGAAAGAAATTTATACGATAAGAAATTATATTCAAACACTCATTTATTAAATATTTTTCAATTCTCTCCGATTTCTTTTCTGAATTCGATGTAATCTCGCTCGACTTCTTCAAGTTCGTATTCCATTTTACATCACCATTTTGGATTATTAGGATTGCAGTTCTTTCTAAAGATTTTACAGTCGGGAATTAATACGGTTGAATGGGAATCAATAGCATAGGATTCAGTGGCAGAGAATTCCTGTGATCTGCGTATTAAACGGCTATTTCTGGACACAGTTTGCTTTTCACATACAAGCGTTGCGCCTTTCACGGAAAAGGAATACAGGACAGAAATCTTTGGGAGTTTTTCAAAGTTAGGAGGAGGTGTCCCTATCCTGCTCTTCCTTTCCGTTGGTCTGAGAGAGTTCAAAAGCCCGGAATTTGTAACCTGTTGTCTTAAAGTGTTATATACCTGCATTTTTTCTTAGTTGTGATCTCGTATGGTTGTCAACTGTGGTAGATTTGCCAGCACTCAGTTTAGAGATGTTCCTTGCTTTTGAACTCAGCTTTTTGTGTGTCGAGTTTTATCATATATACCCCGAGAGTTCAAACCTCCTGGTTAACTTCTTTTAATATAAGCTATGGCAGTGTCGTGAGTTTGCTGTAAATTCCATATCATATTTTTTAAGTCTGTCCTTTTATTTTTTAATGTGTGGAACTTTTTGGCCAAACAATTTACGGTACTTGAGACTTTACATCTAAACCGGACGTTGCCAAGGATGTGTCTTTTGTGACTTTTTCAGTTAACCTTCTTTTGAAGTTCATATTCCCGTATTTTTTATTTTGGAGTATCAGTTTTTAGATTTCGTGAGAGGCAATTTATGAGTTAAGTTGCTGTTTAATAGTTCATCAATTCTTATTTCCCCAATTCTCGTTTTCACCTCCTTTTTCCTGAAAATGTTATATCTATTCAGTTTTGAACTCCACCAGGGCTTTAAATGGTGTTTTTTTTGGTTAAGCCCGGGGAGATCTCCTAACCCTATTCCAATCCCATTCCGGATTTCCCCTTTTTTTCAGCCTTTCACTATGTTGCATAATCTATTTCGGCTTACTAATCTTTTCCACATACTTGTAATGTACCGGGAACTATTTATAATTTTCGGATACCCGAAAATCGTTCTAATATATGAAATATAATTTGAAGAAAGAAAATTATTGGTAACAACTAATCTTTTTACGCACACAAAATAAAAGTTGTTTTGGCATTTCGTTGCAAACAATAGGATATGCCCGCACCCCCCCTCAAAAGTCCGTTAAAGAAAGCAATAACCCTGAACAGTTTAGTTTAAGCAGAAGTTAACAACCAGAAAATGAAATTGATAAAACATATTATCATTAACGGTTGCCGGATAAGTTTTCCATCCCTGTAACAAGCTGGCGGGGTATTCAACTGAAATAATTTTTTACTTTCTGCCAGGTATATCTGAAAAGATTCTGTTGATTCGTGACGTAGCTTTTTTATAACCCGAATATGAACGGTAAAGCCCGTTGCCGTCAAAGGTACCGGTAAAAGCTACTTCCGGGTCTGGTTTTCCCATCCTCAGGTCTGTCGGAGAAAGGCTGGAAACCAAATGGGTTTCCAGTTCCCGCAGGCGGAGAGGTCTATGTCCGCCGTCAAAACGAAGTCCCTGGCAGTATCTCACCTTGTCGAGCCGATCTGCCGTTGCGATCTGTTACGGATTTGGCTCCGTGCCGTTGCCACCCGTGCAAGCATTATCAATGCCAAACAGGCATTCGAGCATAGGCACCTTATCCGTCGTACTGAATTCGTCGTCCATCTGGAGCATGGTCGGCATCCAACTGCTGAGCGTTACGCTATCCGGTTTGTAAGTACTCAGCGTATCCTTCGTTGCGGCATAGTAGAAGTGGACGTGTGCGGGTATGGTGGTCTCATCCATACCCTCGTCAAAGTGGGGCTTGAGCATTGCAATATAGTTCAGTACGCCCGCATCGTCATCCGCCTTGAATACATAGGTTGTCTCTCCGGCCAACATTCCCAGACTGTTGTTGCTCTCCACAAAGGTGTAAGGGTGAGACTCAATGACATTGCCTTCCTGGTCACAGAAATAGATGGTCTTGTAATCAGAACTAAATTTGATCTGGTAGATCTGCGTACCGTTATTTGCCGGAGTCAATGCCATGTTTGCAAACATGGCCTTTAGAGATGCGCCGTCAGTGACATTCACGCCAAACATTCCTGCCATCATTTGTGCCATCTCGGAGGAGGCTGCGGTGTTCCACACGTCGCTCAGGGCATCGTCGTTTACATAATTGACAAGCGATTCAAAGCTACCGCTACCGCTATTTGCCCAGGCGGAAAGATCCTCAAAGCCTTCCGGCTGGTCGGCACTCTCGTACATCCGCTCGGTCGTTCCGATCTCGGCTGTACCCTGCACACCGTCGATAAGGACGTCAAATGTGCAGTTCTTGATGGTGCAATTCTCGGCGCGTCCGGCAATCGTACCCGGAGTGACCGCTCCGTTTATTTGACCCTCGGTGCTGCAATTGTTGATGGAAAAGACTGTTTCCATTCCCATGTAGTAGAGTCCCGTGCCTACCAGCCCGCCTATGTGCGTGGCGTTGGCCGTGTTCATTACAAATGTGACCGAGCAATTTTCGATGACTGCCGGATTTTCCGTGTCCCCGGTGCCCGCGTACCCGCATAAGCCGCCGACTGCGTGAGCCGAATTAGGCGCGGTAATAGTCACGTCCGCCGTACATCCCGTGATATTCTCCATGTATTCCAGGCAGCCGCCTATGCCGCCAAGGCCAACGGGCTCGTTGCCTTCGGCGATTATCTCGCCCTGGGCAGAGCAATTCTCAATGCTGCCGGTAAAAGCGCCACCTATGATCAGACCGCCGCATTCGGCCACATCGCACTGGATGATAGGTCCGCTTGAAAAGTCGTTGTTGCCCAGCACGTTAATCGTTACATCTTCAACCGTGCAGTTCTTAACGTTTCCAAATCCGTGTCCACCGAGAACACCGCCGATGCAGTTGACGCCGGAGATCTCATTTTCACCTTTAAGCGCCAGATTTTCCACCGAGGCACAGTTAAGGCCAACGATGCCTGCCGTTGACATGTAGCCGGTAACCGAGGCATTTTCCACGGTCAGGTTTTTAATCATGGCATCGGAGGATGCCACACCGAACAGGCCGACACCGACAAGATCCTGGTGAGTTGCGGTCAGATTGGAAACAGTGTGACCGTTGCCGTCAAATGTACCGGAAAACGCAATATCGCTACGGCCGACGTTGTCAAAAATATTTTCGTCAAAGGTTCCGATGGGTTCCCAGTTTTCGTAGCCGGAGAGATCAATATCTGCTGTCAGGATAAAGTCCTTGTCCAGATAGTATCGCACCCGGTCAAGCTGCTCCGCCGTTGTGATCCGATAAGGAGATTCCTCAGTTCCGTTTCCACCCCCAAAGGCACTTTCATACAACCCTACCTGAGATACATTTTCCGACACTCTGTTGATGGTCATAGTGCTGGTACAATTTTCCACGGTGGAATCGTAGGCATAGCCCGCGATGCTTCCTACTTCGTTTCCACCGCCAGTGATGCTGCCCGAAGTGTTGCAGCTGTTGACGGCATAGCGTGCAGGCACCGGCCTAGCTTCTGCAGCCAACTCATGATAGAAGCTGCCGCCTATAAGACCACCCACACGGTCAGTGCTGTTCAACACTGCAATAGTGACATTCGCCGAGCACTCTGTTATCTGGGTTGGGGGTTGCTTACCATAGGTTCCAGCATAGCCAAGAAGCCCACCGATCATGGTATTATTTTTACCGCAAGCTGTAATGGAAACATCATCGGCATGGCAGTTTATGACTTCGATTCCTTCAAATACGCCGCCGATCAACCCTCCCAGCGCAAAATAATTTTCTCCTTTCGCTGTCACAGTGCCTGTTGCAGTGCAGTCGATAACTGAACAAGCGTTCAGAGCCCCGCCTAAAACACCCGCGGAACTGGCGGCGTCGCCCAGGAGTGCGATATCCGCTGCAGCGTTGCAGTCTCTCAGCTCCGCAGAACCTCCGCCTATATCGCTGCCTCCTAAAATGCCACCCGCATAAATGTTACCCTGAACTCTGTTATCGCCAGTAAGATTTATATTCTCCAGGATACTGTCCGCATACTGAAAACCAACTACTCCGCCGACACAAAAGTTCCCGGTCACATCCGCATTTTCCAGAGTTAGATCGTATATGTGAATGGGATCTTCCTGTTCCCCGGCAACACACCCAAATAAACCAATCGCCATGCCCTCCGGCTGATTGATAGTCAGGTTGGAAATGGTATATCCGCTGCCGTTAAAAGTGCCGGTAAAGGCCAGTTCCGGATCCGGGGTCTCTTCATCTTCCGGGTCGTCGGACAAAGGCTGGAAAGTACCTATGGGCTCCCAGTTTTCATAGCCAGAGAGGTCGAGGTCCGCCGTTAAAACGAAGTCTTTATCCAGGTAATTACGCACCTGGTCAAGCTGTTCTGCCGTTGCTATCTGATAAGGAGATTCTTCAGTTCCATTTCCACCCGCAAAAACTCCCATGGCATCATAAGCACGGGCAACAATCAACAGAGAAATTTTATCATGGGGTAGTAAAGAACGCTGTCCTTCCTCTGGATATATGTAAGTTAATCCGTCCAGCACTTCAGGAATCTTGGTACTTGTGAATGTGCCTTCGGAAAGCATCACCGGCATAACAATAATGGAAACTCCGGGATTTTCCGCCTGCTGTGCTTCTACCACATCCCTGACATTCGGTTCACCTAACGCCACAAAGCCATAATCGACATCCAAAAATTGATAGTCATCTTTAAGCTGCTGCCCTAGAGATGCCAGGTTATTTTTCCAGACCGCCAGGTCTTCCGCGTCCGAGGTCCCGTGAGCGACCAGTATCACTATTTCCTGATCTGCCTGCTGGCTAACCGTTGCAATACGGTCATCTAAAATTTCCGCTACCAATGGATGGTCATCCAGGGCCGATGTTATTTCAATCTCGGCATTGTACGAAACTACTTCCAGCCCTTCCTCAATTGCGTCCTCTTCCGTAATGGAACTGGAGATTCCCAGTATGTATTTGATTTCTTCAATATGACCCGAAGCCGAAGCTACAAATATCGGCACGGTGATAATGTGTTCAACACCCTGCTCTTCCAGACTGGCAACTGCCGTCCCGATATCTTCCCCTTCAACAAACTCCAGGAAACCCAATTCTACCGGATACGGACAATCAATACCTTCTACGGCATCCCGCACCGGCTGGTTCCATTCATCTTCAGATGAACCATGCGCTACTACCAGTATCCCGGTTGTTGGGGTCGACACTCCTGTTTCTTCCTTTCCTACCTGAGGTACATTCTCTGACGCACCGTTGATAGTCATGGTGCTGGTGCAGTTTTCTATGATAGAATTGTGGGCATGGCCTGCGATGGTGCCTATGGCTTCAGAGCCGCCGGTAATGCTGCCCGAAGTGTTGCAGTTCACGAGCCTATACATAGTCGGCGTGGGGTAATACTCCTTGTATTGTTCCAGGTAAAACCCGCTTCCCACCAGTCCGCCTGCCCGGCTCGTGCTGTCTGACACGATAATGGTGACATCAGCCGAGCAGCCCATCACCCGGGTGAGATTCTCCGCGTCCGAGGCTCCCGTATGCCCTAATAACCCCCCTACCATGGCATTGTTTTTACCACAGGCTGTAATGGAAACATCATCAACATGGCAGTTGGTGACCGCCGCTCCCTCAATTACGCAGCCGGCAAGTCCGCCCACTCCATAACGATTGTCTCCTTTCGCCGTCACCGTACCTCCTGTCGCCGTGCAGTTGAGCAACGAACCGTCCTCCAGGCCGCCGCTCAAAACACCCGCGTGGTTCGCGCCATCGCCCCGGAGCACGATGTCCGCCGCAGCGTTGCAGTCTTTCATATCACTCAGGCTGCCGCCTGTAATTCCACCTACGTTGGTGTTGCCCTTAACCGTATTTTGATCGCCGGTCAAACTTAGGCCTTCCAGGTTTCCGTTCAAATACTGAACGCCGAGCACGCCCCCCACGAAAGCGTATCCGGTCACGTCTGCATTTTTCACTGTCAGGTTGGATATGGAGCTTGGATTTTTCTCATCGCCGACGGCGCACCCGAATAAACCAACCGCCATACCCTCCGGCAGATTGATGGTCAGGTTGGAAATGGTATATCCGTTGCCGTTAAAAGTACCGGTAAAGGCTAGTTCCGGATCCGGGGTCTCTTCATCTTCAGGGTCGTCGGACAAAGGCTTAAAAGTACCGATTGGTTTCCAGTTTTCGTAGCCGGAGAGATCAATATCTGCGGTCAGGATAAAGTGCTTATCCGGATAGCATCGTACCCGGTCAAGCTGCTCTGCTGTTGCAATCTGGTACGGGTCGGACTCCGTTCCGCAGCCTCCTGCGAACAAAGGCACTGCCGTTTCTTCTTTATCCGCATGGGATGCGTTTTCCGACGTACAGTTGATGGTCGCATTGCTGGTGCAGTTTTCCGCAGCAGGATCGAAGGCATATACAGTGGCTGGAAGTAACGAAAGAACAACTGTCATCGTTAATAGCATGGCGAGAATTCTTCTCAATTGCCACTGATTACTTAAGGTAATGTGTGGTTTTTCCATAATAAACCCCTCTTCATGTCATTCTTTGGAAATCATTTGTCAAAGTGTGTAAATAGCTGATATTCTGGTCGATAGCATACGCTAATCTGTTCAAATCCGCGTTTCTTTGATGATATCCGATCAATCGAACGGCATCATAATCGTACTCTGTACTTTATTCCTCTGGATTTCTGAAAATTCGTCCCTTATTATCACCTCTTCTCTATAATACTAATGATGTTTCTGGCGCGATGCGCCACCATACTAGAGTTATGCATTGCAGCAACGATGATATTGCAGCATACGCAAGGAATTCCGGTCTTAAGTGAATTGCAAATGGACTATCCTGTTATTGAAATGATTCTTAAAAGCGGGAATTACAGCCAGCCAGCCCAGCCAGCCCCACCTGTCTTTGTGATAATCGAAGTAATTCCACTCGTCGACCACTTTAATTTGCTTATTGTAGGTTTCCAATTCCTGGCTATCTTTTATCCCCCATCGAAACTTAGCATCCATCCTGCCGATGGCATCATGTTGCTTGCTCATCTTTACGATGTCCGGGCTCATAACTTCCAGAAGCATTTCTGCTCCGGGGAATCCGGAAATCAGTTTATTCAGCAGGGCTTTGACTTCCTGCACGGTAAAATACATCAGTAGCCCTTCGGCAATGATCAAAACCGGTTCGTCTGTTACACTAATTTCGTCCATCCAGGAATCATCAAAGACCGATTTGGCAATCATCCTGTAGCGGTCAGTTTCGACAAAAAAATTCTGCCTGATACGGATTACTTCCGGTAAATCCAAATCGTACCAGTGTATCTTGCCATTATCTACCTGCACAAAGCGTGTATCCAGTCCACAGCCTATGTTAACCACTACAGCATCGGGGTACTTTTGAATGAAACTCCGCACCGCTTGATCCAGAAGTCTGGTTCTCACCACAACCCCAATCTGGGATTTCCATGCATTGGTAAATTTCGTGAAATCATAATCTATTCCGTTCATTATCTCCGCTGCTTTGGTATCTTTAATTATCGGGCAGGTTTGTTCTGCTTCAACGGCCCGCGCCCATAACGGGATAAGCAAGGTCTCAGGTATACCCTGTAAATTCGGTTTTATACCCTGTAAATTCGGTTTTATACCCTGTAAATTCGGTTTTATACCCTGTAAATACGGTTTTATACCCTGTAAATACGGCTTATCAGCCCTACTCATAGAATCCCCCATCTTTCAATTATGGGTCATCGTGGTCGGATAAGTTTGAAATGTTCCTCTCTTCTTCGCCGGTTAATTATCAAGATTGACGCGTTTTCATCTCAAACCTTGATTTTTCTGATTATCGCCCACGTTGGACTCGAATTCACCCTTCTGTTTTCCGGCAAACCTCGCTTCTCCAATCTTCTTAAAGCCTCCTTCAATTGTTATTAATATGAGTTTTATTCCGTTTTTTGCACCTGAAAGGATTTTCCAGTTTTTCGGAATTTCCTCATATTTTTCCAAATTTATTTTTGGGATACGAATATTTTCCTCAAACTTGAAATGTTGTAGTAACTATTTATAATTTTCGTATATACGAAAATTATGCGAAGATATGAAATATTGTTTGCTATAAAAAACTGATTTGAAAAATAGTATCTTATTTGTGTATGCGAAAAAAACTATTTTCTCTTTCCGGGATCTCAATAAACTCCTGAGAATTATCCATAAATAATGTCCGGGCAGAGATACAAGAGTTCTTCAAGAAGGAAAATCGTATCCTTTTCAAATTGTATGGGCAAAAGTAAATTTGGCTCTTCGCTGTTTTAGACTCAGTTCCATAATCCAGTGATTTCATTATTTTCTTTTCTCTGGATATGACTTTTCCAAAAATTATTTTTATTAGTTTGTTAATTTTATCCTCTATCTCCGCCTTAAGTGTCAAATTTTTTCAAATCTTCAAAGAGATACTTCAAGATCCAAACATTTTTAATTTTTTCATAGGACTAATTCGATATGCTCCGCTATTTGGACGGCAAATTCTTACCTTAAAACCGTTCACTATATCTGGAATACCTTGTTGATGTGGAGAGCAGACTCTCCAGTGTGAACCCTCTTACATTCCTGCCGGACAGCAGGACGCAGTCCTCATCCATATCCTCAAAAAGTATTAATTACTTTGATATTGCGCCTTTAACATTGAGGAAAAAATTCCTTGTTTTTCTTTTAATTCAAAAGGTGTGCCTGTTTCTGCGATAACCCCGTCTTTAATAACAACAATCTTATCAGCCCCTGAAACTGTTCTCATACGGTGCGCAATAATCAAAACGGTTTTGTTTTTTATAAGCTCACTGAGTGCTCTTTGGATCTTGCCCTCATTTTCCGCATCAAGAGCTGCTGTAGCCTCGTCAAGCAGGATAATTGGAGCGTCTTTTAGTATTGCTCTGGCTATTGATATACGCTGTCTTTCGCCTCCCGATAATTTTTCTCCGTTTTCTCCTATTAAGGTGTCATATCCTTGCGGAAGCTTCTTTATGAACTCATCGCATTGGGCCAGTTGTGCCGCCTTCATTACTTCTTCATCCGGCGCGTCTTCCTTCCCAAGACGGATATTGTCCATAACGCTTGAATTGAAAAGCGTAACATCCTGAAAAACGATTGAAAAATTATTCAGAAGGGTTTCGGGATCAACCCGGGAGATATCTTCTCCGCCCAGGGTGATGACCCCTTTGTCGATATCCCAGAAACGGGCAGACAGCTTTGCAACCGTGCTTTTCCCGCCGCCGGAAGGTCCTACAAGCGCCGTTACTTCGCCTTGCTTTGCGGTGAAGTTTACATTCTGCAATGTTTGCACACCGTCTTGATAGGAGAAGTCCACGTTCTTAAATTCGATATCGTAGTTTTTCGGATGAAATTCGGTTCTTCCTTCCTGTCTTGGCATTCCATCCATCTCTTTCATGCGTTTTATCCGCACGTTGAGATATATAAGCGCTGCAAAGTTGTTCAAAGCGTCCGTAATCGGATTATAAATGCGCGCAGTGATGACAAGAAAAACAATGTAAGTAAAAATATTTATGGTCCCGGTTGACAAAAGATATGCTCCGACCAATATGACACTGGGAAGACCAAGCTTTAAAACAGCGTAAGAAAGGTTGATGAATGCGCCTATCAAAAGCTCTGTTTTGATCAAAAACTTTTCGTAGTTATCCAACTTTGCGTTTAACGCCTTTGAAAAAGCCTCTTCTCTGTTATAGGACTTTACTTCGTGGACTGAATCAAGTCCCTCTTGAATATTATCCGAGATATCTCTTTTTATATTATATATTCTCACCTGCGTACTATTTTGAAACTTTCTCGAAAGATAAAAAACCAGGGCGGCAACCGGAACTACCCAGAATACGGCAAGGGACAGCTCCCAGTTATAGAAAAACATCATCATCCCCATGATCAGAAGAGTCAATCCCGCTGCATAAAGCTGGGGAACCGTATGGGAAAAGAGCGTCTCTATCTGTGTTACATCCTCCATGATGGTAGAGCTTAAATCGGCAATATCTTTTTTGCCAAAAAAAGCTAATGGAAGCTTTCTTAGCGTTTCAGCCAGACTGATCCGTCTGTGGGCACTTTCTTCATAAATTTTCGTATAGGCCGAGTCGTACTGAAAAGTGGCGATGACGAACATTATCAGGAAGGACACGGCAGACAGAATAAAGTAGTAAAGAAAGTTGCTTTTCTGGCTGGTTGAAGAATTTATCAGGGAGCTTATGTGTTCATCGAGGAAGTAAAAGCTGAGGATTACCGGAGCCAGAAAGCTGATGTCCATCACTACGGTCCAGATTATCGAGTGAAGAAGGTCTTTTGCGCCTTTTTCAGACATAGCATATTTATTTTGAAAATATCTTACCATATTGACCTCCTCAGTTTACCCGGCTTTTGCGGCAATTTTCCAGGCAACAGATTTTTGGTATTCATCCCACATGGTTTTGTAGATACCACCTTTATTCAGCAGCTCTGCGTGTGTTCCTTCCTCCGCAATCCTTCCGCTTTCGATAACCAGGATTCTGTTAACCTCCCGTACACTGGTAAGACGATGTGCAATCATAAGAGTTGTTTTGCCACGGCTAAGCTCACTGAGTGCTTTTTGGATTAAATGTTCATTTTCAGGGTCTACAAAGGCAGTGGCTTCATCTAAAAGCACTATCGGAGCATTCTTGACCATGGCTCTGGCAAGCGCAATTCTCTGCTGTTCTCCTCCTGAAAGATAGGTTCCTTTTGAGCCTATTACCGTATCAAGTCCATCAGGAAGATTTTCGATAATTTCTCTTGACTGCGAAAAATCAATTGCTTTATTTAGTTCTTCTTCTCCGACGTTATCTTTTCCAAAAATTATATTTTCTCTTAGTGAACCTTTAAACAGCCTTGTGTTTTGAAAAACAAAGGAAATATTGTCCATCAGTTCTTTTTTAGGAATATCCTTGACATTTATTCCTCCTACTAATACTGCGCCTTCGTCTGCATCCCAAAAGCGAGCGGCCAGCCGGGAAATGGTCGTTTTTCCGCCTCCAGAGGCACCGACAAGTGCGATCGTTTCACCTTCGTTTAATTTAAAGCTGATTTTATTGACGGCGCGTTTGTCGGTTCCTTCATATGAAAACACTACGTCCTTAAACTCCAGGCTGTGATTTTGGATGTTTTTTGTGTTTTTGCTATAGCTCATGTTTGGATAATCTAATAGGTTATCCAGCCTGTCAATGGCTTGCTCTGCAATCAAAGTATTTTGCTGAAAATACATCGATTTCATCAAAAGCATAGTAAAAATTGGCGACATCAGAATGTAAAAAACAAAGTCCGCAAGCACAAGGGGAAGGTTTTCTCCCCTACCTATTAAAAATATAGTCATTGGAATTAAAAAGAATGCGGCTGATTGCATAATTATGGTGTAAAATGACATCGGTTTTCGCCAAAGAAGGGTATACGCATGAACCATCTCTTTATATTTGATTATGCTGTCATAGAACCGCTTAAAAGAAAATACGGTTTGACCGAATGTTTTTACAACCGGAATACCGCGGACATATTCCACGGATTCGGAGCTCATTTCCTCCAAAGAATCATAATACATTTTTTGAAATTTTTTACCTTCGGAGCTCATCATGAACCTCATTGTTATGAAGCCCAAAATAATTGGAACAAGAGAAGCAAGCCCCATTCTCCAGTCTACGATAAAAGTCAGAGCTATAAGAATAATGGGGGAGACGACGCTGCCTGCCATATCCGGGAGCTGATGTGCTAAAAATGTATGAGTTGTTCCCGCTCCGTCATTTACAATCTTTCGTATTTTCCCGCTTGAATGCTTATCAAAAAAACCAAGCGGCATAGACATTATTTTGTTCATTCCAACTTTTTGTATCCCGACCTCTACGTGAAAAGCCGCAAGATGCGAGCTCATAAGTGCGCAAAAATATACTATTATTCCTCCTATTGCACTTGCAAAGGCTAGCCACGCATAAAAACTGACATTTGAAATGTCAATCGATTGGGGAGCTGATAATATATCACGTGTTATGTGCCATATAAGCACAAAAGGCAAGATGTTAAGAACTGCGGAAATTCCTGACAATACCAATGACAATGGCAAAAGTACTTTCTTCTTGCCCATATAAGGCGTGAACCTTTTTAAAATAAATTTTTTTTTCTCTTTTGGCATTTATAGTCACGCTCGTAATTGCAGCAACAAAGAAAACACTTTGCAGTTCACCTAATGTTGCATTATTTAGCTCCTTGACTATAGCTTGACTTCCTGAATACTTGGATCCTAATCGGTTATATTCAATATTTCCATTGATTCGGGAGAGTAAAAGTCTGGTCATTTTGCAACCGGTTGGCTTAAAGTTTTAAAGAATGTTCTCAGTTCTCGTTTTTTATTTCAGTTGAATACCCCGCCAGCTTGCTGCGGGGATGAAAAACTTATCCGGCAACCGTTAATGATAAATATGTTTTATCAATTTCATTTTCGAGTTGTTAACTTCTGCTTAAACTAAATTGTTCAGGGTTATTGCTTTCTTTAACGGAATATTGAGCGGAAGCGTGAACATACCCCGTTGCTTGCAGCGGAGTGCGCCAGCGCAACTTTGGTTTTCTGTTTAAGCAACTTTGATTTTCGGTTTAATTCTCTCCCATTTCTTTTCTGAATTCTATGTAATCCCTTTCGACTTCTTCGAGTTCGTGTTCCATTATTGTACCGCCAGCTAAGAGTAATGTAATTATGACACAAAAATTGAAATTTATTCTTTCAGTTTGTAAGTACCGGGATATTTTTGTGGATAGGAAAACAGGATCTAATTTTCCGGGAATTTTTTTCCAGGTTGGGAGGCGTCTCTGTCCTGTCTTCCTTTCCGTTGAGCCGAAAAATTTCAAAAGCCCTGGCTGCCTTGTAACCTGAAGCCGTAAAGCTTTAAAGTCTGTCTTCGACTTCCGTTTTTATTGCTGGTTTTTTACTGATCCCGTATGTTTGTTCGCTTTCTGGTCTGTCTATGCAGCTTTAAGCTCAGGAAAGACTGCCCTCAGACTTTTGAAATCTTCGGTTTCCGTTCATCAAGATTTTTTACAAAGGTTTTTCAGATCCATCATGCCCGGTTATTGCAGACCCTTCGCCCTTTTTCGGTCAACCTGTAAATTGTACCGCTTAATACGGCGATTTTTCCTGAACATTCGCAACACCCGCAATTTTTACAGGAGCCGGAGCAGGAGGAGGATAAGTCAGGATTTGTTTCCGTAACTTTTTCAACATGTCCCATTCCTTCCATAATTTCGAGTAAGCCTTTAAGCTGCTGCGTACTCATTTTCAAATGTCTCGAAATCTCATTGAAAGAGATACTGCCTTTCTTTTCCGCTTCTTCCATCTGTTTCAGTACATATACGTATCCGAGTACCATTATCCTGGCTCCTTCCTTTCCTGAAGTTTGAATTTATTTTCCCAGCCCATGTATATTACAAGAGAAATCAGGCCAAGGTACAGTGCAGGCTTGAGATCAACAAGTGGTGTCCACTCCTCAAATCCCTCCGCAAACAAAACCCACGCATTAATAAGGTCGGCAATAAAGTTCAGGGAATACAGAGCTCCGAAGAGCATGGAAAGTACGATCCCCACATATGCGTAGGCTCTTCCTTCTAAGGAACCTTTTGAAAGTTCAACAGTTCCGTATAAATAAACCGCCCCTATGACTACAAGTACCAGCCCTCCGGCAAGTTCCGGAGGGAGCAGGTTTGCAGTTATGAAGTTTTCAGGCAAAAACCCGGCTCCTTTCAGGACCTGCAGGCCCCCGGTTACCAGGTAGGTTATCCCCCCGAGGAGGGTAAAATAGGTCAGAGTTTTATTCTTATTTTCCATTTATGTCTCCTCGTCATGCGAATATGATAGTCCCTATTTTTACCGTTGCAAAGGCCATTATCCACGCTACTGTTGTCGAATAAGCTGCTGCAAAAAGCATCCATTTCCAGGACCCCGACTCTTTTTTGATTACTGCAACTGCTCCTATGCAGGGTACGTAAAGCAGGGTAAACACCATGAGCCCGAGTGCAATCGCGGGTGTGAATGTAGGGTCTGCTCCAAGAGTCGAAGACAGTATTCCTTCATCTTCCCCTGTGCCGTATAGGGTACCGAGAGAACCGAGGACAACCTCTTTGGCAAGGAACCCGAAGATAAGGGAAATTGCAATTTTCCAGTCAAACCCTATCGGAGCTACGAGAGGTTCGATCAGCTTCCCGAGGCTGCCTATGTAACTTTCCGCACTTCCGTATTCGACTCCCTGCGGGAAGTATGCAAGCAGCCATATGACCACCACTCCTCCGGTGATCACGGTACCTACCCGTTTCAGGTAAAGAGAGCCCTGGTTCCACATATGTTTCAGGGAATTACCGACCGAAGGCACGTGGTAAGGAGGCAGTTCCATTATAAAGGAAGAAGGTTTGCCCTTGAAAATGACACTCCGGAATAGCTTGGCAGACAGGATTGCCACAATTATGCCTAGCACGTAAAGCCCGAAGATAACCGATCCTGCCTGTTTCCCGAAAAACGTCCCTGCAAGCAGCACGTAAACAGGCATCCTGGCCCCGCAGGACATGAAAGGCGTAACCATCATCGTAATAAGGCGGTCTTTTTCGTCCTCAAGGGTGCGGGTTGCCATAATGGCCGGGACCGAACATCCGAAGCCCATAAGCATAGGGATAAAAGATTTCCCCTGGAGTCCCATCGAATACATCAACCTGTCCATAATAAAGGCGGCTCTTGCAAGATATCCGCTGTCCTCCAGCAAAGCCAGGAGGAAAAACAGGATGAAAATATTGGGTACAAAAAGTACAACCGATCCTACTCCTGCAATTATCCCGTCTCCGAGCAGGGATGCAAGCCACGAAGAATCAATGTTTGCAGCAACCGTTTCGGCAAGCGAACCGAAAAACATGTCTATGAGTTCCATGAAGGGAGAAGCGAAGGTAAAGGTAAGTTCGAACATGCCCCACATCAGGGTAAGGAAGATAGGTATTCCAAGATACCTGTTTGTAAGTACCTTATCGACCATGTCGGACGGTGACATCTGTTCAACACAGGTCGTACATGCCTGAGACAGTATGCTGCTTATGAACTCATACCGCTTGTCGGCCATTTCAGCTTCGTATTCCTCCGGGTCGAGGCCGGAAAGGAATTTTTCAACTTCAGGCTTTACACTTGACTGAGAAAGTTTTGAGCGAGCATTTTCGTCTCCTTCGAGTAATTTTATGCTCAACCATCTGGAAGGGTACCTGTTCAGAAGGGCCATGTCTTTAACGAGAATATTTTCCAGATGACGTATCTTCTCTTCAACATCTTTCCCGTACCCTATCTCATGAGGCAAGTGTGCTTCGGAATCGGCTTTTGTGATTATTGCGTCAAGGAGGGCGTTGATACCTCTGCCTTCGTTTGCCGTTGTCTTTATCAAGGCGGTTCCGAGTAATTTTTCAAGTCTGAGGATATCTAACTCGTCTCCTCTTCTTTCCGAAAGGTCGGACATATTCAGAGCAAAGACAAGCTTCGTTCCCATTTCCAGTAGCTGGGTGCTCAGGTACAGGTTGCGTTCCAGGTTTGTCGAGTCAAGGATCTGGACTACAACATCAGGTTTTTCCTCAAGGATGTAATCCCTGGCGACGACTTCGTCTGCCGAATAGGCTGTGAGGCTGTAGGTTCCGGGGAGGTCTACAATTTCAAGAACATGCCCGGCATATTCTTTTGTACCTACTTTTTTCTCAACCGTTACTCCCGGCCAGTTTCCAACTTTTTGCCTGGCTCCGGTAATAGCATTGAAAACGGTCGTCTTGCCCACATTGGGGTTTCCTGCAAGTGCAACCCTGATTTTATTCTCAACCAAGTTCCACACCTTCACAGGGATCCGGTTCTACCATAATTTTCATCGCCATACCCCTTCCGAGGGCGTAACGTGCTCCGTTCACATTAACAAGCAGATTCCCTCTCTCGCATCCTATAAGCCGGACAGAAGACGAAGGCGTAAAACCCATTTCTGTCAGCCTTCTCTTGAGCTCCAGACCTGCCCGAACTTCTTTGATCCTGCAGCCTTTCCCTTCCGAAAGCATGGTAAGAGGCATCCGTGCGGTCAAATTAATCCTCCAGCACTTCAACAACAACTGCCTCTGCCTCAGTCTTCCTGAGGGAGAGGTTGTATCCTTTCAACTTGAAATCCACAGGGTCTCCCAATGGGGCTTTTTTGGTGACACTCAGAACTGTCCCGGGGACCATACCCATATCAAGGAGCCGTTTGCGGGAACTCCCTCTTCCTCTTACCTGGATAACACGGGCTTTTTGGCCTGTTTCCAGCATGTTAAGGGTTTTATCCATTATTCCTACCATTTTGTACACCATAATATATTCGGATATACGAATTTTTTGCTTAGATATGAAATGTAATATTATGTATATAATATTTTTGCATATGCGAATATTTTATTGTTTCATGAAATATTCCCGGTGAAAAAGTATTTTTCGGAGAAAGCTTGCTCTGCCGGTTGGGATTTTTATTCCGATCTCATCCCCCAACAGGGCATTTGCAGAACTGCTTCCTGAAAAAAGAATTTCTGCAGAGTAAAGGGAAAAAGAAGTCCGTAGATCATTTGTTGAAGGCTTAAAGACAATCTTTTTGAAATCAATTATTCGTTGTTTTTGTGAATAGGGGTGATTTATACAAAAACTATTTTGAACTTTTCTAACCGTTTTATGACATATTCCGGTTCATTTTTACGTTCGGGAATTAATATGCCCATATCAGAAGCACAACTCTTTTAAAATAATAAAACTATTCCAATCTTTAATTATATATTTATGCTTAATTATAGGTGCTATCTTGGCTGGAACAAACCTTCTCCAAGCTTTTAAAAATGCCTCAGGTTCTGCATTTTCTGTTCAATCTAATTTTCAAAGTATCTCTCAGCGTTTGGTTCCTGTTCTTTTAGATCTGCTTTTTTTCCTTGGCCCTTCTCTGATTCTTTCCGTCCACATGAGTGTTGACAGTTATCCTGACCTGCTGGCTTCCGGGGCAGCATCCAGATACAGGATGCTCTGGGTTATCGGAGTGGCTCTTGTCTATAAATATTGCCTGATTGAAGGGCTCTCCCGTTATACGCTCGCACGGGGGGAAGATATTTTCAGGGGTTTTCGGCATATACCCGGGCCTCAAAACTGGGAAGTAATCTTTATTATGTGCATTTATTCCCTTGAACTGATAGGCTTCGGAGGCATTGCCTTCTTTGCGGGTACTTTTCTTGTGCAGCTTTTCCCGGTACTTTTTTCCGTAAAGCTGGTGGCAATCCTTTCTCTGATCCTGGCAGGCCTCTTTCTTTACAAATGTCCTTTTTCTTTTTTTGAGAGGCTTGTATCCTTTTTTGCAGGCTTGATAATAACAGGGACTCTTTACACTTTACTCGGGACCGGAATTCCTTTAGTGGATGCGTCCCGGGAGCTTGCCCCTGTCCTTGAAAAAGAACAGCTTATTACGGTTATGGGGCTGCTTGGGGCAGCCGGCTCAAGCCTTTCTCTCCTGTTTTACTCTACCTGGCTAAAGGAAAAGATCGGGGCTCTGCATGGAGAAGCTTACTTTTCCACGCATTTCCGAAACGTAAGGTTCAGCCAGGGACTTGCTTTCTGGCTGACAGGGATCTTTTCTTTTGCCTTCATGACTATAGGGCTTTCTTCGGGCTCAAGCACCGATTTTTTCAACGGGATCTACATCTCACTCAATAAACTGCCTTACGGAGTCCCGGTATTTATCCTAACTTCATACATTGTTTTTGTTGCCCTCATCCTTACCGGAATTGACGGGAGGGCTCGGGCAATTGCTTCGATCCTGAGCGGAACGGGGATAATTTTTAAGGACGAAAAAACTCTTTACAGGGGAATAATCTCAGGGCTTGTAATTGTCCTTGCCTTAATAATCAGCTTCGGAGAGCCGGGAAACATCCTCACATGGGTCTCTGCCCTTGCATCAATAATGTTTGCATTCATCGGGTTTATGGTAGTCTATCTTGACTTCAAGCTCCCGGAATATGCAAGAGGTTCAAAATTGTGGCGCTTGCTAATGGTTGCAGGCAGTTTTTTATTCCTCTTTGTAGCGCTCTTAAAGGAAGAACAGTTCCTGCTTTTCGGGATTCCTTTGATGGAAAGGGTTACTGTAGTTGCTTTTGTCATATATATGTTCAGTAGCTCAAAAAATATGAGGTTAGCCCTGGAACGAGGTTTTTCAATGGCTGACCGGGCTCTGATTGTGATGGTTTTCGGCACACTTTCCATTTACGGGACTACTCAGGCTATTCTCTTTGACGAGGCACTTATCAACTTCCGGGACCTCGGACCCATGATTGCCGGATTACTGGGAGGCCCGGTACTCGGAGGCCTTGCAGGATTGATAGGAGGGCTCTATCGCTATTCCCTGGGAGGCTGGACTTCCCTGCCCTGTGCGGTTGCAACGATTCTTGCCGGTGTCCTGGCAGGCTATGCCGCAATTTGCTGGAAGGGCAAACTGGACTATCTCAGGCTTATCGGGCTTGGCGTCTTCGTGGAAGCTATTCATCTCCTGGTGATTTTTCCTCTCCTGGTCTATCCTGCACCCCTGGAAGACATCCTGGCCTTAATCCGGAGTTTCCTGCTCCCAATGACCTTTACGAATGTTTTCGGACTGGCACTTTTCCTGTATATCATAAAGGAACAGAGCTTTTTCCTTGAAAACAGGTTCGTTTCACGCTTACAGGAAACCGGGGGACTGAAAGTTTCATTGCAGGCTTTAATAGTCCTGATATCCGTGCTTGCACTTTTAATTTTAGAGGGGAGCTTCATGGCAACCGGCATCCAGCTAATTGAACACTTTGTGGTTGCGGCTTTTTTCCTCTACATTCTCTCCGGGACTGCCGTGGTAAAAAATTCGTTCAAAAGCAGCCTGAACCTGAAGGAACAGAGCTTTATAGCGCTGGATTTTGGCTTTCTCTCGATCTACGGGACTCTGCAGGCGGTCCCGGTAGGAGAGATTCTGGTAAATTTCCGGGACCTCGGGCCCATGCTCGCAGGGCTGCTCTGCGGACCCTTTACAGGAGCAGTTGCCGGGTTTATGGGAGGTTTGGTTCGCTATATGCAGGGAGGCTGGACAGCTCTTCCATGTGCAGTGGGAAGTGTAGCTGCAGGTCTTCTGGCCGGAATACTTTCAAAGCACTGGCAAAAAAAACTCAGTTATTCCAGGCTTGTTTTCCTTGGTGTCGCTGCAGAGAGCCTGCACTTGTTCGTACTGCTCCCGCTTCTTACATACCCGGCCCCTCTCCCCGATATTCTGGAAGTGATCCGCAGTTCCTACCTGCCGATGACCGTGATAAACGTACTTGGACTTTTACTTTTCCTCTATGTGAACCAGGAACTTAATTCTGTGGACAACTCTGTGGGCACCGAAAACTTAAAGCCTGCCCGTGAAAACAATACCGGAAAGCCGGAAAGTTCGGCACTTATAAAGCCGCTTGCAGTCTCCGTACTTCTATTCCTTGCTATTGCCAATGACCGCTATCTGCTCAATGTTGCTGTCCCCCTGCTTGAAAGAGTACTTGTGGTCACTTTTTCTCTCTACCTGTTCAGCCGTACGGAAACCCTCTGCGAAGCGGTTGAAGGTCAGCTTTCCGGAAACAGCAGGATCTGGCTTGTGACGGGCTTCGGCCTGCTCTCTGTCTACGGCACGATGCGGGCTGTCCCTGTAGAAGGGATCCTGGTCAATTTCCGGGATCTGGGCCCCATGCTTGCAGGCATTCTGGGCGGACCGCTTCTCGGAGGACTTACCGGGCTTATTGGCGGTGTCTATCGTTTAAGCCAGGGAGGGTGGACTGCTGTCCCCTGTGCAGTTGCTACCATTGCTGCAGGGCTTGTCGCAGGAGGCTTTTCGGTTCTCTGGAAGCGGAAACTTAGCTACTTCAAAGTTGTTTTTTTAGGGGCTCTGGTAGAATGCCTCCATCTCCTGGTCATTTTCCCGCTGCTTGTCTATCCGGCTCCGCTGGAGGATATCCTTAACGTAATCAGGAACAGTCTCCCCTCAATGCTTCTGGTAAACGGGCTTGGTCTGGTCCTTTTTTTGTATATCCTGCGGGAACGGGGACTTGATTCCGAAGGACGTAAAAAAGAGCTTCAAAGCGAGGTGTTTTCCGCCTCCCGCAGTCCGGTCAAAGATACAATTCTTTGAATTGTGAGCTTTAAAAAGATCCATTTTTTAGATTTTCGGAGCAAGGGTGTGAACATATCCGTTGCTTGTAGCGGGGTGTGCCACCACCACTTTGATTATGTCTTTGTCTTTGCTTTCAATTTCCTACCTTTCCGAACCTGATTTTGAATTCCGTTCCCGCATCCCTGTTAAGTTCGATACTCCCGTCTATCTGTTCTACAAGAATGTTTACAAGCTGGAGCCCCAAAGAATCCGTATTTCTGAAATCGATATCTTGAGGAAATCCATTTCCGTTATCAGCTACGATCAGCATAAACACCGTCTCTTTTTCACTCTTTTCAATGCCCTTTTTGCTCTCGAAACACCTTATTATTCCCTCTTCACTTTTCTCTATGCCCATTTCACCCGTTTCTATGCCTGAGGGGTCTGTTTTGATATTCCTTTCCACTTCGGGATTGCCGTTTTCACTTTCCTTTTCGTAATCTTCCGGTCTTGAAAGGCTTATGCGGATTTCTCCTCCTTTTCCCGCGGAGAAAGCGTGCTTTAAGGAATTCGAAACCAGTTCGTTTACGACGATGCCGAGAGGAACTGCGGTATCCATTCCCAGATAAATCTGCTTAAGGTCCAGTTTCAGGTTAATTTCCCTGTTTCCTACGGTATATGAACTGAGAAGGTCTCCGGTCAGCTTGCGGAGGTAAACCGCAAAATCGAGAGTTTCCATATCCTTTCCTTCGTAAAGCTCTTCGTGGATCAGAGCCATGGAAGTTACACGGTTCTGGCTTTCCCTGAAGGCTTCAAGGGTTTCTTCGTCACCGAACTTTTCTGCCTGGAGGCTGAGCAGCGAGGAGATCACCTGCAGGTTATTCTTGATTCTGTGGTGGATTTCTTTTATGCGGGCTTCCTCTGTCCTGGAAAGGGTTTCTTCAGCCATTTTACGCTGGGTGATATCCCGAATAAAGCCCTGGAATTGCCCCGACATTCCGGAATCCCCGGGAATGGGCTGCATAATTTCCCTGACCCACCTGATTTCCCCATCTTTTCTCCTGACCCTGTACTCCAGTTCATGCGGGGAGTCCGGGCTTGACTCTGCCCTTTTCATATTATCAAAGAGCAACGGTCGGTCTTCAGGTACAACTATTTCGGTCCACTTCACCTTCCCGGAAATAAAATCTTTTTTTCCGTAACCCGTAATTGCTTCCACAGCCCCTTCCATAAACGTCGGCACACCTTTCTCACCGAGCCAGAAGCCGGTAATCCCCTGTATGTTCTGAAGCAGGGAACTGTAATGTTCAGCTTTCGTTTGCAGGTCCTCGGGTGCGGGTTCACCTACAGGCATATTTTTTTCCAGTCCGAGCATCCTGTAAATTCGTCCCTGGTCGTCCTTCAGGAAAGTAGCTTCCCTCCTGAAAGCTTCCTCCCTGAATTTAAGGTCTCTGAAAAAAAGGCTGCAGGGCTCCTCAAACCCCGTTTCTACGATCGCTATATAGATCAGGTAAAAAGATAAGACATTAAAAATATGCCCGATATAGTTGAGAAATTCCTCCGTATACGTATGGTAGGCAAGAGCCAGTTCAGCCAGAATTGATAACGCTATCGCTGCCGTAAGAATTCTGAAAACATGTTTTTCGAACCTGTCTCTTTTTCGGTACAGGAGTACCAACGAACCTATGAATAAGAAAGAGATGACATACTCGCTGTATATTTTAAACGGAGTAAGCCCATAACTTTCCGTGTAACAGTCCGGAAAGTTCCCGTAATGAAAGATTGAGAGCAGGAGAGCTACCGTAATAACAGCATACACAAGAAAGACTCCTCGGGCAAAGAGGTCATTTCCATAAGGTTCTTGATTACTTTTGCCGTCCCATACAGTACGGGTTAAAAGCAAAGGGGCTACAAAAAAGGATATACCTCCCATATACCTTATGGAAATCCAGAGCTGAGCAGGGAGGTTTGCCCCGTATCCTGGAAATACGCCTATTCTTTCATAGGAAAATGAACGCAAAAAGCCAAGGCATGCTATGAAAAAAAGTGCTGTCCCGACAAATGTAAGGTACCGGTTTTCCGAAATAACTTTCGATTTCCATACTATTATGAAAACCATGTAAGCGATTATGACATTAAACTGATTTACTACAATACGAAAGAGCAGGTAGTTCTGGAGACTGATTATGTAAAGTAAACCTGCTATTATCAGGAATAACCCCAGCTTGATAAGAGAAGACTTAAGGGGTATATCAAATGTTTTTTCCCCACAATGCATTCGGAAATATATCTGTTAACCTTAGTATAAAGTAGTTTCGAAAATTATATCATTAAATTTATAAAAATCCGAATTGTGTACTTATATATTGCAAAAACAATCTAATCCGAATGTATCTTTCTTATCGGCAGCAGGGAATTTCTTAAAAAAAAGATTCTCATGCTATGTTTTCATTGAACCGAATAAATCTCCGACAGTAACGTTATTACCCAAAAAAACAATCACTCTATGGGGATTGCTGTGATTCGCAAAGCCATGTTCTATGAGAAACTCGAAGCTGACAAGGTACATTGCGGGCTCTGCGCCCACAGGTGTAAAATAGCCCCGGGAAAGAGGGGATTTTGCGGAGTCAGGGAAAACCGTGGAGGTGATCTTTATTCTCTTATTTACGGGACAGTTTCCAGCGAAGCTGTGGACCCTATCGAGAAAAAGCCACTCTACCATTTCTATCCCGGATCTTATGTCTACTCTGTGGGGACTATCGGGTGCAACTTCCGGTGCAAGCACTGCCAGAACTGGTCGATTTCCCAGGTCTGCCTTGAAGACTCTTACACAACGGATATTCTTCCGGACGAGCTGGTGGAAAGGGCGCTTTTCTCAGGCTCGAGGTCCATTGCCTGGACATACAATGAGCCCACGATCTGGCACGAGTATACGTACGAAAGTGCAAAACTGGCAAAAGAAGCCGGGCTTGCCACAGTATATGTGACCAACGGTTACATAACTCCTGAAGCCCTCAGGCATATTGCACCCTATCTGGATGCTGCCAATATCGATATCAAGGCCTTCACTGAAAAGTTTTACCATGACGTTGCCAGCGCAAAGCTGGGTCCGGTACTAGAGGCTTCTGCCCTTGCAAAAGAGCTCGGGATTCATGTGGAGATCACCAATCTCATAATCCCGAACCAGAATGACTCCCCTGATGAGCTCCGGGAACTTTCGAAGTGGGCCTACAAAAACCTCGGGCCTGACACTCCCCTCCACTTTACACGCTTCCACCCCCAGTACCAGATGCAGGACCTCTACCCAACTCCGGTAAAAACCATGGAGGAAGCCTGTAAAATCGCGACTGAAGAAGGGATGAAGTACGTCTACATGGGCAATGTTCCGGGAAGCGACCGCAATAATACCTTCTGTCCCAACTGCGGCAAAATATTGATCACCCGGGGATTTTTCGATATAGAAAAGTACGAAATCACACCTGAAAAGACATGTCCGGTTTGCGGGGAGAATATTCCTATCGTCGGAGGGTATGTGAAACGGGAGTTTAATGAACCGGAAGACTGAAGGTGGTCCCCGATTAACTGGTGGGTGTATTCCGGAATTCCGGAAATTTTTTTCATTTTTTTCTCTCCCTGCGCAGCGAGAGGCCTGGGCGGGCCGCCATCCGGGTAAAAAGTAACTTACAAGAGGCACCGCAATTAAGAGAGTTATATACTGAAGAAACACCCCTCCGGGCTGAGAGAATATTGTGCCCTTAACTTTGGAAGCTGATTTTCAATTCAGGCAAACATTAGCGCCTCCGCCGGCCTTTCTGGCGGCCCTGTAAAATTAGCAGAAAAACAAGGTTTGAAAGAGAACTTAGACCGAAATTTCATCCTATTTGAGCTGCCGAAGTAGTTCCGGCTCACAAGTACCCTCGGCAGTAGTTTTTACTTTCCTCTTTCTGTATTTCTGTTTGTGGGAAAGGCCGCTCTCCTTCGTCGAGCGTGACAAGAAAGGTTTGTATAGCGAATAAGGTTGTACGGGTCAGAAATATTGTTATCTTAGTCCTTTTTAGTTCTCTTAAATGTCAGAAAAGATATTTTTCGCACCCTTCTTCAAAGATTTTTATTATCCCTGCCCTCAGGGAAGGCGTATAGTTGCCAGGCTCGATTTTAACAGCCCTGTACAGTTCTTCGATTTCCACCCACTCAACGGAAACAGCTTCTTCGGGATCAAACCGGATAAGGCTGGCAGTTTCTTCCGAGCATCTGCCTGAAAATACCGTATGGTAAGCTCCTTTGTTTTCCAGGATGCAGGGAATTTTGAACAATTTCCTGAAGGGGACTGAGATTCCTATTTCTTCGAGCATCTCCCTCGCAATACAGGTTTCATAGGACTCGTCTGCGACAGTGCCGCTTACGGAATAGGTATAGCGGTTGGGATACCAGTATTTTCCGGGAGCCCGCTTCTGGAGAAGCATTCTGTTTTCCGGGTCAAGGAGGATTAGTTGGGAAGCCCTGTGGATGTGATTTCCCGAATAAAATTCCTCCCTCGGGCGCAGGCCGAGAAAATTATCATCTCTGTCAACTTCACTGATCAACTCTGTCACAGGAAACCTCCGGGTTAGCTCTGGATCTTTAACACGGGTATGCATTTCGGGACAACAAAAAATGAAATTCAAAAAATAAAATTAAATGAAACAATATGAAAAATGAAAATCTAGCTTTTCAGACGCTTTCAGGGCTCAGAGACTTCTTTTGGTTTCTCTGCGACTTTCTGGATCTCTTCAAGCAACTGGTCATCGGTCTTGCCTTTTATTTCAATCCCGAGTTTTACAGCGGTCTCCTGTACCTTGGTCTTTGGAGCTATGGGTTCCTTTAAGGATTTCTCAAAATCCTTCAGGTTTTGTTCGGATTCCTTCTGGGCTTTTTTGAATTCTCCTACCGAACTTCCCATGGACCGTGCAAGTTCCGGGAGTTTACTTGCCCCAAACAGGAGCATAACTATTATGAATATAAGAATCAGTTCCTGGGGACCTAACCCGCCAAACATGTCTATACCTCGAATTTTCACTTTTTCTGGTGTTTCAGGCTTATCAGCAAATTATACTACTTTTAGTAGAACAAAAATTATTCTGATAAACTACTGTTTAGTAGAGAATGAGGATTTACTTCTACTATATAAACCTTTTATTTTCTATTTATTATTTGTCCGCTTTTTATTTATTTCTCTTTATGTTGACTTATTACTTCTTACAGAGGCTTTAAGACTTTTGGAATTATAAAAACTTATACTTCTTTTACTTTTATTCAGTAACTGAAGCCTTGAATTCGTGAAGCCTTGAATTCGTGAAGCTTTGGACTCATGAATTTTTAAACTCATGTACTGTAAGCTTAGTTTCCCGGGATTTTTTCACCTGCCTCAATAGCCTCGGGATTTTCGTCCTCTGGAATGGATGATCTGGCTTCCAGTGAATTTTTAAAGCTCTGGCCTGCCGTGGGTTTAGTTTTCAGCTCTTCAGTTTCTTTTCCCTTTTCTTCCTCTCTTGCACTGGCAACAGCTCCAGACCCGTTTTTGCGGGTATAGGAATCGAAAGTCGTAAGATCCAGTTCAGCAGCTCTCTGTGCTTTCTTGAACTCTCCTACCGCACCCCCGAGAGATCGTGCAAGTTCGGGCAGCTTTTTGGGTCCGAAGAGAAAAAGCGCAACGATCAGGACTACACTTAATTCTACGGAACTTATCATTGTCGGCTATTATCAGCAATCAAATATAAAAGTTCTTGTAACAGGGAAAGGAGATAGATTTTTTCCCTGACCTGTCTCCCAGCTATTGTATAATGTCTGCTTTTTTGATTGGGGAGACGAATTTAGAGTTCTAAACTCCCTTTAAAACAGCCTTACCAGTAGCAGACTGAACTCAAAGAGGACTGCAAGCAGAAGCGCGACCAGGAGCTGAGCAATGAAAGTCGGGTCCGGGGAAAGGAACAGTGAAAGCGTTACAATTGCGCTGTAGACAAGTAACCGCTGTTTTTTGAGGGTCTGGTACTTTACAAGCCCCATTTTCACGGCAAATACCACCAGAAGGGGTGCCTGGAACACGACTCCGAAGCCTGCAAGGATTGTTGTTACTGCTGAGAGAGTATTCTGAACAGACAGCTGGGCTGAAGCCACATCCCCTGAATAGAAGATCACGTACCTGAACATCACAGGCAAAACAATGAAGTAACCCAGGGCGGCGCCCAGGATAAAGAGGAGGAATGAGGCAGGGACAACTTTCAGGAAAAAGCGTTTTTCATGCGGATAAAGCCCTTTGCCTGCAAACCTGTAGAGTTGATAGAAGAACTGCGGGATTGAGACTGCAAGGGCAAAGACCAGACAGAGCTTAAGACGGGCAAAGATCCACTCAAGCGGCGAATAGACTGCCATATCCAGTTCCGGGCTTATGAACTCTTTCCAGACAAGCAGCATCCCTTTTTCCGAGAAGGGATATGCAACCAACATAGCCAGAAAGAGCCAGACCAGAACTACGGCAAGCCGGTTCCTGAGCTCATACAGGTGAGCCATAAGGGGTTCTTCAACGTCCCCAGGAACCCCAGAAGAATAGACGTTAGTGTTTCCAATTTTGTTTCCGGTATCCTGGAACTGGTTTCCGATATTATGTGGGTTCATGGTTTTTTCTGGATTTCTGGATTTATCTGATATTCTACTGATGTTCTACTGATTTTTGATCTATTTCTCTGTCTTATACTGCATTTAAATAAATATATTAATATCGGAACTTTCAATTACATTAACATCTCAAGTTTTCAGGTCTCGACAATATCTCGAATACTCCGGATGTAAATGGTATCTCAATATTCCAGATGCTCTGGATGCTGGATGCTCTGGATATTGAGGCCGTGATGCTCTAAAACTATAGATTCATGATATATATTTACCGCCTTTAATATTTACAGTATGTATTCATATCAACAGTATCGGCTTCCGTGTTTAGGCTCTATGATTGGGATTGAAGATACAAAGTTTGAAATATGATGCTTTGATTGCAGGTTTGTATTTGTTATTATTTTGTATAACAAAAAATGTTGTTGAAAAAACAAAAAATATTGTTGAAAAAATAGAACAATCAGTTCCTGATGGTTGGTAGCCCCTGAAAGGTAACCAGTTCCTTTATTTGCCGGATAGGTACTTCATATGTCTGAAGCAATTGAAAACTTAAGTGTAATCCTGCTGACCCTGCGCAGGAAATTGGCCGTGGTTGCTGCGGTCCTTGTTGCAGGAGTTGCTCTTTCTTTTCAGTTTACGGGTCCGCTGATTGAGAGGATGAAAGAGGACCTCTTACCTGAGGGTGCAAAGCTTGTCTATGTGTCCCCTCTTGAAGTAATGATGCTGAAGCTCAAGCTCTCATTTATTATTGGTATCCTCTTAGCCCTGCCTTTGATTGCATTCTATGCCTACCGGGCTCTATCGAGGCGTTTTTCTTTCAAAAACCCAATAAAAATCGGGAAGAGCCATTTTTTGCTCCTGGGCGTTGCTGCTCTTGTAATGTTTGTTCTCGGGGCTTCTTATGCTTATTTCTTAATGCTTCCCCTCTTTCTGGAATACCTCTACCTGAGCGCAGCAGATTCCGGGGTAACTGCAACCTATTCGATTTTCAAGTTCATCTCGTTTGCAGCTGCAGGTACAGCTCTTTTTGGTTTAATCTTTGAGCTTCCGATAGTCCTTACTTTCCTGACCCGGAGTGGATTTATCCAGTACAGAACCCTTGTGACCTACCGCAAGCACATTTATGTTGTCTTTTTCTTCATAGGCGCTGTAATAACTCCCCCTGACGTGTTCAGCCAGGTCATGGTTGCAGTGCCGATGATCATCTTTTTTGAAATCAGCATGGTTGTTGTGCGGGTGCTTGGTGTGAAACATAAGGTGTCTCAGCCTGACCCTTCATCCGTGTCCAGAGCTTCCGAAAGAAGCTAAGCAGTGGACAGGAAAAACAAAAAGAAACGTGAAGATAGAAAGAAGCATCAGAAAGAAGCATCAGAAAAAACATCAGAAAAAAGCATCAGAAAAAACATCAGAAAAAAGCATCAGGAAAATAAGTAGACTGAAATAAAGTAGGCTGAAATGAAGTAGATTGGAAGAGGAGCAGACTGGGATGAAGTAGGCAAGAAAAGAAGTAAACAACGAAAGATAAACAGCAAAAGAAGTAGAAGTCTAGCCATCATAGTGTTGTGCCGGAAAGAGGTGTGGGATCGAAGAGGATAGGCGCGCCTGGGGGGTGATGTGATGATAACTGAGAAAGTAACCCAGACGCGCCTCTACAAATCTGTTTCCACACCCGCCTATCCATAATTATTTTTGTTTTGACAGTATTTAACGTTGTCGAATCTATGTTCTGGAACCAGTTGTTTGTTTTTCCTGTGAGTGAAGCACTGGAAGCACTGGAAAGCCTTATTTAAACCAACCCCTTATTTGAGGAAGTCATGGAGCCCAGGTATATAAGAGCAAATGCTCAGGTTATTGCCGCATCCGTCATCTATGGGTTTGCAGGAATCTTCTTCCTGTACATAAAAAACATGGCTGCGGGACCTGTTGTTTTTTGCCAGCTCCTCCTCGGTTTTCTGGTTCTTGCAGCCTACCTCGCAGCTGCCGGAAAACTCTCAGGGGTCCGGCTTCGAGGAAAAAGAAAAGCCATGTTGCTGCTCGGGGCCTGGCAAGCCGGAGTGATGCTTTCCTACTACACGGCTGTGAACTTTACAAACGTCTCGATGTCCGTGCTTTTGCTTTACACTGCTCCTCTTTATGTCCTGCTGATTGCTCCTGTAATTCTTAAAGAGAAAATCAGCACAAAAAACCTTGTTGCTCTCACCCTCTCTCTTATAGGGGTCGTGGTAGTCGTGGGTCCGGCAAACCTTGTTTCCGGCGCGGCAGGCTCGGACTATCTCTACGGCATACTGATGGGGCTTTTTTCAGGCTTTTTCTATGCCTGCATAATCATGACCTCCCGCTACCTCAGAGATGAATATTCAGGCCTGGAACAGCTTTTTCTCTCAACAGGCGTGACCCTTGTGATTCTCCTGCCTTTTATGCTGCAGGTGTCCTCCGCAGTCCTGCTTGATAACCTGCCTGTCCTGCTCTTCCTCGGGGTAATGATAACCTCCCTTGGCTCCATTCTCTATTTTACAGGGCTTGAGCATGTAAAAGCCCAGAACGCAAGTATAATCTCCCTGCTTGAGCCCGTTAGTGCCATCTTTTTTGCCTACCTTATCTTAAACGACCCTGTTTCCAGGGCCACCCTGTTCGGATGTGTCCTTATTCTTGCAAGCTCTCTCCTTATGGGCCTGGAAAGTGAAAGCAAAACATGAAGTAAAGTTCTCCTGAAAGGACTGCTCCCCGATTTTCACTTTCCGATTTTCGCTTCCCGTGTTTTGCTTCGGGATCACAGGAAATCGGAGATTTTCCGGGAGTTTCACTGTAAGTGCAACAGCATGAGGTCCTTTTCGCTCCGCTTCTTCGCTCAAGAGGACTACTTGATAGGTTTTAGCAGCTATCCGTGCTCGACTAATTTATGGATGAATAACGTTAATTTCCTCTTTGCTCAAACGGGCTAAAATTACAGTTCTTCTTTGTTTTTATGACCTTATTTACTGTACTGTGTAGATCCTGTCCCGGCAGAGTTGCGGCTCTGCAGTGCGCTGTCCTTTTCGCTGTGCTCAAGAGGACTAATTTAACAGTTATCAGTTGTTCGACGCAGGAAAGCGGCTTTCTCAATAAAACAAAAAAGCGTTTTTCGAGGTTGGGGAGGGATTTCTCAATCTGGAGAGAATATTTTCTCAGTCATATTTTGATTCTAAACAGCAGCAGTGGTTAGTTTGTTATTTTTTCATTAATGGCTGGCGGGTCGCTTAACCCCGTGCAGCAAGTATAACCTCCTGAAGGTTCTGTCTTTGGATTCGGGATGTATAGAACCTATTAATTGGGAACTACCAACAAATTCTAATATCAAGTAAATAATTTCAGATGTATTCCCGTATGCATACATGTATTTTTCAAAGAGGTAATATACAACCACTTACACAATCCTTTCTTAAAAAAGGTAAAGCCTGAAAGTAAATATAGAATAAACTTTGTAAATTCAGGGACAAAAGAAGTTTGCCAAACAATATCAAAAGATATGTTGGAAACTATTTCAAAAGATATTTTGAAAATTACTTGCAAACTATTTTGTAGAATCGGTTTGAAGTTTAATTAAGGAACCAAACTCGAAATAAGGTTTTTCCGGTACAACATTCAGCAAATCAACAGTAAATCAACAGTAAATCAACAGTAAATCAACAGTAAATCAACAGTAAATTAACAGTAAATCAACAGTAAATCAACAGTAAATTAACAGTAAATCGCAGTAAAATGTCAGTAAAACATCTGGTAAAACATTTTATACTCTTGCACCAATATTCTACAGTTGTCTATTTATGGAATCAAATTATTTCAGAACATCGTGGGACTTTCAGAGGAGTTCGTTCTCCTTTCAGCAGAATTCATTCCCGGTTTGGAGTTTTGTTTTTCCGGCAAGACATCAACAAAATTTATTAACAATCATCCTGTATTCTTATCTGTATCTTAAATATATTTTATCGATTATTTGAAAAGGGCCTGGTATTTTATGGTAGACATAGTAAAGGAACTGGAATCATTAAGACAAAATTTGCTTGATCTATCCCTTCGAAATAACCTTCTCAATTACCGCCCTTCCCCGAGACGGACAATCTCAATTACGGGCAGAACCCCGGAGGAGGTCTATGACCTTTTTGTTCTTCAGGAAAAATCAATGAAGTTCCGGGCATCAAAGACCAGGCCCAAAAGGGGAAGAAAAAGTGAAAACGGGGAGGAAGGGGAAGACGAAGCTGCAGAAAATGAAAGCAGGCTTCTGAAAACCATAGGAAGAATCCTTGCTTCGGAAGAGAGAACTAAACCCCAGCACTCCCGTTTCGAACCGTTCCTTGACACTTCGGATGACAGCGAGACCCTTGATAGGAAACTTTTTTACGTCTACAATCAGGCAAATTCTATTTTTGAAGAACAGGGTTATCCCGTCCTCTATCTTGCAATGGGTTTTCTCCAGTGGAGTGAGATTAAATCTTCAGTAAAGAACCCGAGGGCTCCCCTTGTCCTGGTCCCGGTAGAACTCAAGAGAATGGGAAAAGGCAGAAATTTCAGCATCCAGTGGACCGGAGACGAGATTTTTACCTCCATTACCCTGCAGGCAAAGATGAAAGAGTTCGGGATAGAGATTTCCGAGTTTGAAATGCCTGAGGACGCTTCCGGGATTCAGGAATATTTCAGGACCGTGCTCGGGGCAATCCGTGAAAAAACGGAATGGAAGATCATTCCGGAAGTCTGCCTTGATCTCTTCAACTTCAGGAAATTTGTCATGTACAAGGATCTGGACCCTGCAACCTGGCCTGAAGACATGTCCCCTGCCGAGCATCCCCTGGTCCAGAAGGTCTTCAACCCCGAAGAGCCTGAGTGCGAGGTTCAGGGCTTCCGGGAAGAAGAAGTCGACCTGAAGCTTTCGACAAAAGATACCTATCATATAATGGATGCAGACTCCTCGCAGATTGCGGTCGTTGAGGATGTAAAAGCCGGAAAAGACCTTGTTGTGGAAGGACCTCCGGGTACGGGAAAGTCCCAGACCATTGCAAACACGATTGCAGAACTGCTTGCCCAGGGCAAAAGCGTACTCTTTGTGAGTGAAAAGATGGCTGCCCTGCAGGTTGTGAAGAGCAGGCTTGATAATGCTGGGCTGGGGGAGCTCTGCCTCGAGGTGCACAGTCACCAGACCCGGAAAAAAGCCGTGCTTGAAGAACTGGAAAAAGCCCTCAATCGGCCTGCTCCACCTGCTATCAGTGCTGAGAGGGATCTTAATGAGCTTGAAAAACTTAAACAGGAACTCAACGGGTATGCAGAAACCCTCCGGGAACCTGCAGGAAAGATCTACCCGAGCCTCTATGCCCTTTATGGGGTAAGGGAAAAGAGCCGGATTTACTTTGAATCGAAAGGCATGAAAATGCCTCATTTTAAGTTTCAGGACCCTGATACCTGGGAACCCCAAACCTGGATGGAAGCCGAGTCTATTCTGGAAAAAATGGGGCAGGTGCTTCCTGCCCTGGGACCTGTCAGGAAGAACCCCTGGTACGGCTGCGAGCCAGGGCTTGTACTGCCTTCGGACCTGGGGGATATCGGGGCTGTTGCGGATGAATGTGCTTTTGCTTTTGAAAACCTTGAAAAGGCAACAAAATCTCTCAATGATCTCTCTGCAACCGCAAAGCCCCAGACACTTAAAGATATTTCTGGCATAACCGAAGCTGCAAAAATTATAGGGAAATCAAAACCCCTGCCTGAAAAAATGCTCCAGAACCCTGCCTGGGACTCCGAGACTTCAAGCTCCGAAGCCGAAGCCCTGGTCTCAAAAGTCAGGCAGTACAGGGAATTGAAAACCTTTGTAGACAAAACTTTCCACCCTGCGGTTTTTGACCTTGATACCTCGGAGTTTAAAGATGTCTCAGGTAGGCTGTTCAGCGTTTTAAACTCAAGGTACCGGAAACTGAAGAAGGAGATTTCAGCCTGCTATCTCTCGGGAACCCCTTCAAAAGACAGCAAAATTCTGCTCGATCTTGCCTGCGTTTCCGAATTAAAAGCCCATAAGCTAGAGCTTGAGGATGCTGAGTTACCCGGCAAAAAGTTCTTCGGGGACTACTGGAAGGGCTTTGAAAGCGACCCTGCCCTGCTGGAAGAACACTGCAGGTGGCTGGTCCCCTTCCGCAGGCTTATCAGGGAAGGGACCCTTACTGACAGATCCGTACGGCTTGTAGGAAACGGGATTGATGCAGTCTCCGTTGAAGCTGCCATAAACGAAGTCCTGGAAGCAAAACAGGCTTTTCTTTCCTCCCTGGAAAAATTCGGACCCCTTATAGGGGCAGATTTCGGGAAAATGTTCGGAAATGATCTGGAAGTCGTAAAGCTCAGCCAGTTGAAGTCTCGTATAACCAGATGGAAAGATGATACTTCTTCCCTCGTATTCTGGAGCCAGTACCTGGGATACCGGAAGGCCAGTCTTGAAACACTTGCTTCTCCCATGATGGATGACATTGAAGCCGGGAAAATAGAGCCAGAGGATATGATCCCGGCTTTTGAAGGCAATTATGCCGAAAGTATGTTACACCGAGCTTTCAGGGAAAGGCCGGAACTCTCTGCTTTTATTCGGGAACTCCATGAAGGCAAGATCAGCAAATTTACCGAGCTTGACAAGAAAGTCCTGCTAGAGAACAGGAAGAGGATTGTCTGTTCTGCTTATGAGGAAACCCCAAAATTGACCTCCGGAGCCTCAAGAGCTTCCGAAGCCGGAATTTTGCTCAACGAATTCAACCGCAAACGCGGACACATGCCCATACGTACCCTTATGAAAAAGGCAGGCAGCCTTGTACAGAAAATAAAGCCCTGCTTCCTGATGAGCCCGCTTTCCATTGCCCAGTACCTTGACCCGCGGAGCACAAGATTTGATGTGATTATCTTTGACGAGGCAAGTCAGGTCAGGCCCGAAGATGCTGTAGGCGCCCTCCTGCGCGGAAAGCAGGTAGTGGTAATGGGAGACTCAAAACAGCTTCCTCCAACCGACTTCTTCGATACGGTTGTCGATTCCCCCGAAAGCGAGCCTGACGACTATACCTCCGCAGGGGATATGGAAAGCATCCTGAACGTCTGTAAGCGCAGCTTCCCGGTAAAGACCCTGCGCTGGCACTACAGGAGCAGGCATGAGTCCCTGATTGCGATTTCAAACCAGGAGTTTTATGACAACCGCCTTTACGTTTATCCCTCCCCCATGCAGAAGGATGAAAGCCTGGGGCTGAAGTTCGTTCACCTCCCTGATGCGGCTTACGACAGGGGTAAGAGCGGAGTCAACAGGATAGAGGCAAGAGCTGTTGCCAGGGCAGTTTTCGAGCATTTCCAGAAGTACCCCGGAAAAAGCCTCGGGGTCGGTACTTTTAATATTAAACAGCAGGAAGCTATCCAGGAAGAGGTCGAGGTCCTCCAGAAAGCAAACCCGAGTGTTGACCTCAATTCCGGAAACGATAGAGGAGAACATTTCTTCGTCAAGAACCTCGAAACCATTCAGGGTGACGAAAGGGATGTCATTCTCCTGAGTGTTGGCTATGGCTTTGATCACAATAGGAAACTTTCCCTTAACTTCGGGCCGCTTAACCGGGAGGGAGGAGAAAGGCGTCTGAATGTGCTTATCACAAGAGCAAGGGAAAAATGCGTGGTCTTTTCCAACTTTACTTCAAGAGACCTGTCCATTGATGAAAATACCTCTTTCGGGCTTAAAGCCCTCAAAGTCTTCCTTGAGTTTGCCGAAAGCGGCACTCTTCCTACCCCTTCGTGCGGGAGGCAAGAACTTGAATCTCCTTTTGAAGAAGCAGTCGCCGAGTTCCTGACTGAAAACGGGTGTGAGGTGCACAGGCAGATCGGATGTGCCGGCTACAGGCTTGATCTTGCAGTCCCTGACCCCCTCCATCCGGGCAGGTATGTGCTCGGGATCGAATGCGATGGGGCAAGCTACCACTCTTCTCCGGTTTCAAGGGACCGCGACCGCCTGCGTCAGCAGATTCTCGAAGGGCTGGGCTGGAAAATCTACAGGGTCTGGTCTACGGACTGGTATCTCCATCCAAAAGAGTGCAGAGAAAAACTGCTTGAGACCGTGAATGCAGCTGTCAGGCAGGCAAAATTGCAGGCAAAATCCGAACCCAAGCCCGAAGTTGTGATAATAAACGAACCTTCGGCCTGGGCAAAATCCGCCAAATCCTATGAGATAGCCCTAACTGCTGAGGCAAATCCCGTTCCTGCTGCAAGCCTGCTCTCCCCTATGGAAGGCGGGACCTTTAAAGAGCCTGAATTAAAAACCTTTGAAACGGCATCCTCTGCAAGAGCTCCCCGTAAAGTGGAGTTCCTTTCGGAAAATTCCTCTGAAAAAGGTTTACTGTTCGAAAACACTCCTAAAGATAATCCTGAAAGGAAATCTTCCGCGCCGATTTTCTCTGACGCGGAATATGAAGAGAAAATAAAAAAAGTAGCTGAAGAAATAACTGACGAAGGGGAACCGGAATCCGAAAATAAACTGGGCGATGAACTGGAAGACGAACCGGAAGATGAACCGGAAGAAGAACCGGAAGATGAACCGGAAGATGAACCGGAAGATGAACCGGAAGATGAACCGGAAGATGAACCGGAGTATGAAGCCGAGGCTGAAGACTCCTTTACGGATGCTTTCTCCGCGTTGGGAGACGGTCTTTTCCCCCCTCAAAGCCCGGATTTTATTCCTGAAATGACTTCAAAAGCCCGGTCTCTGGCTACACTGGCTAACGAAAACTCCAGAAAGAGGCCTGTCAGAAGGTCAAGGAAATCAAACCTCCTCAAATTCAGTGTTGATCCGCGTTCTGATTTAGAACCGGATACGGATGAAGAAACCGATCTCATTCCCGAACCCGAGCCTGAGAAGGTAAACTTCTTCCAGGCTTATCCTGAAATCGATTTCAGCGCAGGTCCGGAAAAGAAGAGAAAAAGCAGAAAAATTAATGAGTTTGCTTACATCTATGGCTCAGGCGGCTTCTTTGAACCTGAAGACCCTGATGAAGATGGTTATCCTGACCTGGAAAGGGATTCCGAACCTGAAGTTGAGCGTGAAATCGAACGTGAATTTGAGTCGGAACCCGTTATTGAGCCTGAAGTAGAGGCTGAAGTTGAACTTGAGTTTAAATCCGAAATTAAACCTGACATCAAATCCGACATCAAATCCGAAATTAAATCTGAAACCATTTCCGTCGTTGACCCCGAAGAAAAAGCCGAATCCGATCTCAGCTCAGGGCTTGAGAATGAAGATTTCGAAAGTATCGAAGTTCCTGCTCCTGAGACTATGAAATCCGAAGCTGAAAAATTGTCCGGGAAAGGTAATTCTCTTGAGGCTCTTGTGCCTTCCTACAAAATCTGCCCCTCTTCAGGCCTTCCGGAGTCAGCAGACCTTTCCGAAATTTCCGATGAGCAGCTCGAGGAAGCCATTGTAACAATTGTGGAATTCGAAGGGCCTGTTCACGCAGAGGAAATAATCCAGAGGATAAAGTCCCATACTGGAATTCCCCGCATGTTAGGCAAAATCAAGCATAGAATCTCGGACTCCCTGGCAGCGGCCGAAAGTTCGGGAAAAATCCTGGCAAGAGGAGAATTCTACTGGCCGCTTTCGGAACCTGCAGATCTCCTGCGCAGGCGGGATGCTGACGCATATGCAAAGATCGAATGGATCTGCGATGAGGAGATAAAAGAGGCCGTCCGTTTTGTCCTTAACAACCAGTATTCAACCCCTCTGGAAGACCTGATCATCCAGACTTCAAGGGTTCTGGGCATCAAAACAACCCGTAAAAATACCTGGGACAGAATAGAGAAACTTATTCTATCAGATATAGAAAGTAACGAACTTACCCGCACTCCCAACGAAATGATTTATTTTGTAGAGTAAAGTGTGGAAAGGATTAATTTATTCAGTCTGTTATAAATATTCTTTTCTTTTTAATTTTGCTTATTTTCCTTCTCGGTTTAAGCTCATTTTTGTTCGATTTTAGTTCGTAGTTTATTTAATTAAACTCTTTTCCTGTAACTTTTGTTCCTCGCTTTGGTTATATTTTTGTTTGCGTACCCTCTTCTAATTTTCTCCAATCTCTTCTTAACTATTCAACTTTTAATAATTTGTCATAGTTAATTATTTTCAAATAGTTATATATTCTGGTTCCTATATCTCTCTTGCACTTATGCCCCTGACAGTTAAAGAAAATAACACATCATTTACCACAGTCATTACGTCCTGCATCCTCTTCGGGATGATAGGCATATTTGTAAAAGGAATAAGAGATATGGAAGCTGGTTCTATCCTCTTTTACCGGCTGTTTTTCGGATTTGCAATCATTTTTGGCTATCTTGTCGTATCCGGGGGGATCAAAAAAATTGAACTGAAGCAGAAGAAATTCTATATGCTTTTGCTTGGAGTTCTTAACACAATAACGATGTTTACGTACTTTACCTCAATCAAATATTCTGGCATTCCTGTAGCTGTGCTTCTCCTGTACACAGCCCCGATTTATGTCACCCTGCTCTCTCCTTTGCTCCTCAAAGAGCACGTAACACTTCGGGATATGCTTGCACTTATCCTGTCGATCTCGGGTATACTGCTTGCTGTCAATCCTTCAAACATTTACGGGAGCCAGGGCTCCGAAAATGGGAACTATATCACAGGAGTCTTTTTTGGGCTGCTTTCCGGGCTTTCTTACGGATGTTCGATCATGACCATGAACTACCTGAAAGGCACTTATTCGGCTGTCGAGCAGATGTACTGGTCAACAGCAGTCAGCCTCGTCCTGCTCTTGCCTTTCGGGACTACGGTATCCTTCCCGGTCCTGCTGGAAAACCTGAAGCTGTTAATACCTTTAGGGGTTATAGCTACGGCTCTTGCTTCCCTTTTATACCTGAGGGGAGTAGCACGGATGAAGGCACAGACCGCAGCTGTACTCTCCCTGCTTGAACCGGTGAGCAGCATCTTTTTCTGCTGCCTGCTCCTTGGAGAGCCCGTGCAGCCAAACACTATCGAGGGCTGCATCTTCATCCTTGCAGGTGCCGCACTAATCGGGTATACTGCCCCCATCAGGCCAGGAGCTTCAGAAAAATACTTCCGGGATATGTGGGCAAGGTTCTTTCAGCCTTACATGCCCCTGAGGCCGGGGAAGCTCTGACTGTCTTTCCCTTTGTTCTTTTTAAAACAGTTTGTGTGAGCGCGTCAGAAGCTCTTTAATCAAAAAATTTAACGTTTCTAAAGTGATTGTTTCTAAAGTGATTGTATCTTCATTTGGTTTATTTTTCAAATTTAAAGGTGAGTTACTGATGGAACAGCGATACTTGAGGTATTCTGATGGTCGATATGAAGCAGACATTGATATCACTGTGGAAGAATGGAAATCAACGCTCCAAAACCCAAATATTTTTTACAAAGAAGCTTTAGATATGATTTTGAAATGGTATAAAGAAATTGACCATCAAGCAACATCAAAAGCAATAATGGCAAAGTATTCTCCTGAGTTGAAAGGCACTCCATATAACGGAATCGTTATTGGTCTAACTAATCGAATTCTAAAATATCTAAATCGATTTGAAGTAATCGGTACTGAAGGCAATAAATCAAAATTCATTGTACCGTTTGAAGGATGGCATCAAGACTACAACCCGTCTAGACATTTTGTTTGGAAATTGAGGGATGAGTTAGTCCAGGCATTAGAAGAGCTTGGTATGGTAAATGATCAACCATTTCCATCTGAAGAAGATGAGCTTACAAGTTCCATTGTAGAAAGCACACAGGAAGGTAAAAAGATTTTATGTTATACTACTCGATATGAACGAAACGCGCAAAATAGACGTAACGCTATTACAATACATGGAACTGTATGCCAGGGATGCAGTTTTGATTTTGAAAAGACATATGGTGAAATCGGGAGAGATTATATCGAAGTTCATCACGTAAAACCACTCTGCGAAGGAGAAGGTTCTGTTCAAATAAATGCTGAAACAGATTTAATATGCGTTTGTGCGAATTGCCATCGTATGATTCACAGAAGGAAAGATTCAGTCCTTTCTCTAAAAGAATTGCAAGAATTACTGTTAGCAAACAAAAATTGGTCTTGTCCGTGAGTTATTGATAAATCTGAAAAAACCAAGCACACTACCTATGTTTGAGTAAAAACGTGGGGAGGGTCTTATGCTTGCGATTTTCAATGACTTACCCCCACGACCCAAAAATTGAATGCTTTTTTTCACTTGCAGGTTGAACATATCTCATCTGCAACGCAAAAAAGGAACAAACGAATTCATATCTTGACAGTGGGGACCTTATTAAAATTCACAAATAAATATAAGCGCCTCCGCCAGCTTGTCTGGCGGCCCTTCACAAAAAGGAAAAAGAAGCAGAAATTAAAGAGAAATAAGACCAAAATTTCTGCCTTTTGACCTACTGTTCTCTTTTTCACTCACCAGCATCTCAGAAGCTGTTACTTGCTGGCATGTTGTTTTTATTCATATTTAGTTCTCTTTTTTGTCATCTTGAGAAAGACCGCTTTCCTGCGTCGAGCGGGACAAAGACGACTCAATATAGAGAGTACGGTTGTAAGGCTCAGATAGATCCATTATTTAGTCCGCTTGAGCACAGCTCCTGATTTTTACCTGTAAATTAGCCTGCTTGAGCGAAGCTCTTAGTCTAATCATAACAGTAGTCTGCTTGAGCGGAGCGAAACAGACAGCGTACTGTTGCGATTACATCGCAACTCCCAGAAAATCTTCGATTTACTGCGATCCCGAGGCGCAATTCGGGCAGCGAAACAGACCTCGTTTTCCCAAAGCGAAATTTGGGTGGCTCAACTCTGCCAGGACAGGAACGACCCGATATGGCAGATAAAGTTGTATGGGTCAGAATCCAGGAGTTTGAGTCAGACATTGTTTTATCAAAAATATCAACCATGTAAAGTGGACGACCTGATTTTTAGGAGATAAGAAAAATATACCCATTTCAGGAGAACTTTTTCAAAATTCTTTCCGTGAGTCCGAGTTATATAATAAAATATTTATCGGCTGAAAACAGTGAATAAATAAGGAGGAAGCTGAGGCTTTTTCTCAGGGAATCGTTTTGAGGGAATTGATTTTTATGGACCTGGACATGATCAATAAACTTATTTTTGGTGTTGTGGAGTTAGTCAGGGAAAATGAGGACGAAACAGGCGCAGGAATTGAATTTGCAATCCAGTTTTCAAGAAAAAACGGAATTTCTCCTGACTTTCTCCTGAATATCGCAAAGATATGCGACTCAAAGGAGATGTTCAGGGAAGAATACGTGTTTATGAAAGCCTGTGCTCTCATGGGAGAAGGGGAACAGCAGATCGAGGCTTATTTCCTTTCAGGAGTTCTTGCTTATTTCATGGGGAGGAAGGAAACCGCTCTTCGGGAATTCGACGAAGCCCTGAAGCTTGATCCGGGACACGTCAACTCCCTCTGCAACCAGGGAATTGTCCTTGCCGAGCTTGGGAGGAAAGTTGAAGCAGAAAGCCGGTACAGGCAGGCTCTTGAACTTGAGCCGGGGCATATCAGCACTCACTGCAACTACGGAAACCTCTTTTTTGAGCTTGGGAAACTGCTGGAAGCTGAACGCGAATTCAGGGCAGTGCTTGAACTGGATCCCGAGAATGCAAACAACCGCTGCAACTATGCCAACCTCCTTGTCGAACTTGGGCGGAAAGAGGAGGCTGAAGAACATTTCAGACTGGTGCTTGAACAGGTTCCAGAGCACGTGTCAGCCAACTATAGTCACCATTTTAAATAATGCGACATTTTGTGTGTAAATTTGTGTTTCTCCCAAAATTCATCCAGTTCTTTTCTTAATACGTTAATATTTTTGAATGATTTTATTGACGTTAACTCTTCTCTTGTCGTTTTCCAACAATATTCTGTTGGATTCCTATCTGGAGTAGCTGGAGGAAAAAACAGAATTTGCAGCCACTGTTTATTATTTTGATAAAATTCCTTTGCCTTTGCTGATCTATGCCATGTAGCTTTGTCTAGTATGAGAAATATCTTTACCCCTATCTCTCTCTTAAAATCGATTAATGACTTTAAGTAAGAGCGTGTCTTAAAATTATTCTCCTTCTCTTTAATTCTTGATATTAGCGATTCTTTTAATCATTATTCTGATCATAGCCGCATATATCAATGCTTGACTTGATTCTGTTAATCCTTCGTAGTCTTTACTTAACCTTCGATATCTACCTAGCCATCCAAACGTCCGCTCTACTATCCATCTATGTGGAAGTACTTGAAATTCTTTGATATTATCTCTACGCTTAACTATTTCTAGTACCCATCCACATGTTATCTTGACCCACTCAATCAGTTTACCTGAATAACCAGCGTCAGCCCAAATAAGCTGTAATCGAGGGAATGCTCCATTAACTTGTTCCAGAACAAGTCTAGCACCATCTCGATCCTGGATATCTGCTGTATGAACCACAACCATCAACAGTAACCCTATTGTATCTACCAGAATGTGACGCTTTCTCCCTTTCACTTTCTTGCCAGCATCATACCCACGGACTCCTGGAGTTTCTGTGGTTTTAACAGATTGGCTATCTAAAATTGCAGCACTTGGCTCTGGTTCTCTACCATATGCAATTCTCAGTTCTATTCTCAGAACAGTATTGATATGTTCCCAAATTCCATAAATACGCCAAAGACGAAAGTAATGGTAAACAGTTTTCCAGGGTGGAAATTCGTGAGGTAGCATTCGCCAAGCACAACCAGAACGTAACAAATAGAAGATAGCATTCAATATTTCTCGATAAGAATGAACACGTTTTCTACCTCGATTTGTTTTGAGATCAGGAAAATAAGGATTAATTATTTTCCATTCTCTGTTGGATAAATCACTGGGATAAGGAAGCCTTATAGATCGTTTTGACATCGAAGAAAAACCAAGAGAAAAGGATTATTTAATTTTAAGACAGCCTCTAAGAGTCTGTATTCTGTGTAACTCCTAAATCATACCCATAAAACTCTTCGTTTTCAGTGTAGAACCCTCCAATATTGACTTTGGCTTTTGAACCACTTGTAAACTTAATAGGCTTCGAACCTTTGATAGCCCAACATTTTGATCTGTTTGAATCCACACAAAAACTGCTCTCATCTTGAGTTACGAATAAGTGGTTAGGATTTAGGAATCTTTTTTTGAACTTCGGCTAGAAATTCGTTTGTGAGAGTCTCATTTCGCCTTTTTGATTGAGGTCGACATGTTATTTTGCTAAACCCTAAATTTTTAATGATTTGTCTCATTCTTGATTTTGAATAAGATATGTTGAATTTCTCTCTGACAAATTGAACTGCATCCTTTGTTTGCCAACCACGATAATAACCGTCATCTGTTGGTATTGGCTCGGATAATGCTTTTTTTAGCTCAGATACTTGTTCTGCCGTTAAAAAAGACTTTACTCCTCGACCGGGTTTACATTTAAGGCTAGACAAACCTTCTTTTTCAGCTCTCTTTATCCAACGATGTACTGTTGAACGATGGACTGAAAACTCTTCGGCAATTTTAGCGGGACTTAAACCATTTTTAACCAATAATAACGCTTGAAGTCTAATCTGCTCAGTTTTATTGCAGGAGCGATATATAGCAGTAGAAATATCAGAAGTGGTAAACATCTCCAAGCTCATAGGTAACTAATATATTGATATTAGTATAATAATGTTGCATTAAATGTAGAGGTAACTATATAATTATGCCAATTTTCTTAAGGAGGAAGGAAAGGTTGAGGAAGCTGAAGTTCATTATAAAGAGGTTTTGAAAGTAAGCCATGGCCACATAAGTGCTCTTTGCAACTACGGCAACCTGCTCTCGGAATCCGGCCGGACTGAGGAAGCGGCAATGCATTAAAGGCTTATCCTCAGGCTGAAACCCGGAGATGCGGATACCAGGGCTAACTACGGGCAGCTACTTTTTGAGCTTGGGCGGTATCACGAAGCTGAAATCCAGTATAAAAAGACTCTTGAAATAGACCCGTGCCACGTCCCTACGCTCTGCAACTACGGCAATCTGTTGAAACGGCTGGGGATGTTCAGGCAGGCTGAAGCCATGTACCGTGAAGCCCTGGAACTGGATCCCGAAAACATTAACATCCGTTACAATTACAGCCTGTTCCTCTTCAAGCTCGAGCGCTTTAATGAAGCAAAGGAACAATATATTAAAGCCATGTCCTCAGATTCTTCACTGATTCTCTTTTAATCCCGGACCTTCCGTGAATTTTCTTTTTGAACTCTTTCTTTGAATTATTTTTTTTGGATTATTTTTGAATCTGATCGGCCAGTATCCATCCGTATCTGGTCACTTGAGTGTAGAAAAATCCCTGAGCCCCCGGCTGAGGAGAAGTTGACTCAATGGAAGGTTACACTTTGACTCAATAGAAGGTTATACTATTTGTGGGTAGCAAAAAAATGAGAAAAGGAAAAAAACCGCTGTGAAAGCAGGGAGTAGGTGGATAAGGGGGTTTAGCCCCTCAACATTTACTCGTAACAAAGACCATGGCAGCAACAACTGTGGTCCACTTTCCGTTCTTGTCGCCTGCTGCGGTCTGGCATATATGGAATGTGTCAAAAATGTGTCCGCTTGCCTTATACACCTGTTCGCGCTCATGCCAGGCCATTTCAGCATTGAATTCGATCCCGAGGGTTGTTGCGAGCATTGTTGCGGCCAGGTCTTCGGCATATTCCCCGGCAATTATTTCTTCTTCTCCAAAAGAGTGGTGTTCGGAAATATAGCCGTAGTTATCCTCGTTCACAGGTACAGCAGTTCCTATGGCTGACGCCATCAGGCGGTGAGGCTCGTTAGTGTCGTTTCTTGCGAGAACGCAGTGGACAATGGCGCCCGGCCTCAATTCGGAGAGGCCTTCTTCTCTAGGTACGAGTTTGCAGTTAGGAGGCAGAATGCTTGATACACTCACAAGGTTGTATTTCTCTATTTTTGCATCCCTCAGTGCAAGTTCAAAGGATGCTAATCTGTCCTTATGGACCCCGGTACCTTTTGTTAGAAATGCTTTTCTTGGGATCATGTTAACTCCTTTAATGTTTGTAATTGATACGTCTGCTGTGCTATTTTTCCATTATTTGGGCAACCAATACACACATAGATCATTTACAATAATTTAAAACTTTTCTACAGTATCGAGTGGACTTTTCGAACAAACTCTGAGCTGCTTATCAGTATTTCATGTTCCAAATGTACAGGAGAGTTATGAACTTTATCCTTTTTCACTCCCAATTTTCAGCTATGGAAGTCTCGCCTGAAGGGTTGCAGTTAAGGGGTTGCGTCTGTTCGCCGTTTTCCTCAAAACTTTTAGAAAGTTTTTTATGCCCGGAAACAGCTTTCTCGTATACGTCCGAGTTTGAGATCCCTTCGAAGATGAACCTGGTCTCAAGGGGAATATCGCCCGTATGAACCTTTATATCCTTTTTTTCCACATTGATCGTAACCTGGTCCGGAGAAAGCCCTGATTCGGACATGTAGTTAAGGATGAGCTCTCTTCCGAAAGCCTCTGCGAACTCGAGCGCTTCGCTCCGGACTATAAAGTGCCGCCTCCCTGTGGGAGTGTAAACAAAGACTCCTTTTGTCTTCAGGTCATACTTTGATTCACTGTAAATTGTGCGGACCGTGATTTCGACACGTTTTGTCCCTTTTCCCACAAGGGCTCCCACCGCATTTCCTACCTCGGAGTATTCCGGGACAAGTATTTCGGCATCGATCAGTTTTTTCAGGTCATCCACATAAGCTCTGACCGGTCCTCCCAGAAGGACTACAGGAATATCTACCTTAAAGCGGGAGAAAAAGCTGCCTTCAAGCATTTTCTCTATTTCGTTTCTGTCAACTCCTTCCATAAGGAAGGCAAGGAGGTCTTTTGCCATGTTCCGGGCAAAAAGCCGCTTTACGTTTAAACAGAATTCCTTCCTGTCGGTCCCGATGAAGTTTGCAAGCAATGTAGCCCCTATTTCCGAGGCTTCGGAATCCCACTCATTGTATTCTCCCAGGACATGCAGGGCGTCGGTTGGGGTAAAGCCGATAACCTGGACAAGCCGTCTCTGGATCAGGGAGTCCATTACTTTTTTTGAGGGAAGGACATTTCTATCCCAGTAGATATCTTTGAGGGAGAGCGGTTCATTCCCTATATGGGAAAGGAGTTCCTCTTCTTCTTTGTTCAGGTTTAAAGCCCTGTGTTTTGTCCTCACGAAGAATTTTGTTGCCTGGATGTGCTCGTTCAATTTTAACCTATCCGGAATCCAGCGTTTTTTCAGGGTGCCCATGAACGAGGGGTAGAGGACAGCAGCCCTGCAGAGCGGAACGACCCGGCGGGGTCCGATGTTTGTCCTGCTGCCCTGGACCCAGATATGGCTGTCCCCGCCCATTGCCGAGGTTTCCATCCTGAGTGCCCTTACCTTTGTCTGCCAGCCCCCTACAACAGCTCCGTTTTCACTGAGGTAAGGCAGCCCTTTGTGGATAAGCGAGACATCCGTGCTTGTCCCCCCAACATCGATAACAGTACAGGTTTCATGGCCTGAGAGGTAAGATGCCCCAAGAAGGCTTGCAGCAGGGCCTGAAAAGACCGATTCTATGGGCTTTCTCATGGCTTCTTGCATGCTCACGACCGACCCGTCACAGCGAAGCATTGCAATTCTGGATTCAAGCCCCCTCCTTTCAATTTCGTTTACAACGGTCTTCAGGAAACTCTCTGCTACCGGCAGGAGCTGGGCATTCAGGTAAGCCGTAACTCCTCTTTCATAGGCTCCCAGAGCCTGGGCAAGTTCATGCCCGCAGACAACAGGAAGCCCGGTGAGTTCCTGGATCAGGGCTTTCACGCGCAGTTCGTGTTCAGGGTTGCGGACGCTGAAATATGAAGAGACTGCAAAAGCCGAAACCTTATCCTTCAGCCTCAATACAAAGCTTTCAACTGCGGAAAGGTCGAGGGCTTCGACCTCCTCTCCACGGCTGTCGTGTCCCCCCTGAACCATCATGCAGTTTTCAATCTCCGAATCCGCAGGGATTTCATAGTCTCCTACAAGAATGAGCCCTACAGGGTATCCTGTCTTTTCCAGGATAGTGTTGGTTGCAAGGGTTGTGGAAACCGAAACCATTGTCACAAGTTTCAGATTTTCCTGGTCAAGCCCGTCAATAGAATTCGTTATTCCTTCAAGAAGATCGGGATATGTTGTGAGTGCCTTATTCGAACATACTACTTTTCCATCCGAGTTCCTGATCAAAATGGAATCGGTATATGTCCCGCCGGCATCGATGCCCAGACTGTATGCCATTTTTTTAACTCCATATACATTTTTGATTTACGGATCACCCGTAAGGTGCCATTTGGTGATTCCGTTTATGCTTTCGTCTCTAAAATCATTCGTAAGCAATTCTCTTTCGTTTTTCTTTCGTTTTTCTTTCGTTTTTCTCTCATTTTTTCTTTCTTTTCCATCCCAGAAATTCCCAAGAACTTCCTGCTAAAACCGGAGGAAGAATCGTCTTAATTCCAGCCAGTCCCATGAGATCGATTTTCCATGAGATCGATTTTCTATGAGATCGATTTTCCATGAGATCGATTTTCTATGAGATCGATTTTCCATGAGATCGATTTTCCATGAAATCAATTTTCCATGAAGTCCATTTTTTAAAATCGGAGATCTGGAACTCTGGAGCGAACGGATTGTTAAAGAACAAATTCATGGCTTAAAAGTAAACCCTGAGCTTAAGAGCAATTTCAGTTCAAAGCTTCTATCCGGCTTACTTTTAATCTTTACTTTTGAATCTCTATAATCCGAATTGCAATATCTGCATTATTGAGGGAAAATATAAATGTTCCGGAGGTTCCGGAACTCAAACTTTCGGCATCCCGATTCCGACAAAAACGAGTTTTGATTCTATGGGTACCGAACCTGCCTCACTCAGGGAAATATCTTTTCTGCTTATCTCGATCTGGACCTGCCCCCTGTCAAGGCCAGCCCCGGTCATATATTCCATCACAAGCTGCCTTCCGAGGGCTTCTGCATGTGCCAGGGCTTCAGGATAGCTTCCGAAGGTTTCCCTGCCGCGGGGAGAAAAGAGAAGGACAAGTCTTTTCCTGTCTTTTGAATAGGTGCTTTTGATAAGGATTTCAATCCTTTTTATGCCTTTTCCTACAACAGCACCTACAGCATTTCCTACTTCCGAGTATCCGGGGACTATAATGTCAGCATCAAGAATCCTTTTTAGTTCTCCGGTATAGGCAACTACGGGGCCTCCGATCAGCACGACAGGGATTTTCATTCTGAACTGCGTGAACCTGTCCGAGAGAATAATTTTTTCAATTTCGGAGGAGGGAACGTCTTTTAAGACAAAGGACATCAGGTTTACCGCCATATTCTTTGCCACATCCCTTTTTATGCGCTTGCAGAGTTCAATGTAATCTGTCTGCGTATAGCGTTCTAGAAGTTTTGCCCCGGCAACCGAGGCTTCCACATCCCAGCCCCGGTATTCTCCGAGCACGTGAAGGGCGTCAGTAGGGGTAAAGCCAATTGCCTGGATAAGGCGTTTTCTGATCAGGGCATCGAGCAGTCCGGGAGATAGGGTTTTCTGGGTTTCCCAGAAGATATCATTGAGGGATGTTGGGGTATCTCCTATCCTGTCAAAGAGTTCCTGCTCGTAACTTCCGAGTTTCGATGCCTCGACCCCTGTCCTTATGAAGAACTTTGTGGGTTGCACGTTCTCTTCAAGGTGCATGGTTCCCGGGATCCTTCCCTTTCTCAGGGCTTCAAGAAAGCCGGGGTATTTGACAGCTGCAACGCAGAGCGGAATAACCCGGCGGGGCCCTATGTTGATTTTCATGTTCCTGACCCAGACGTGGCTGTCTCCTCCCATTGCCGAAGTCTCCATGCGGATAGCCTTGACCTTGGTCTGCCAGCCCCCGACCACAGCTCCTTCAGGGCAGAGTTCGGGAAGCCCGTTTTCAAGCATGGAAACATCCGTACTTGTCCCGCCCACATCTATGACTGCACAGGTGTCGAGTCCTGAAAGGTGTGAAGCTCCTACAAGGCTTGCAGCAGGGCCTGAAAAAATCGACTCAATAGGTTTTTCAAGGGCTTCGTCGATGCCCACCACGGACCCGTCGCATTTGAGCATGAGCAGTCTTGCGTCCATTTCCCTGCGTTTGATTTCTTCCCTGATCGAAAGGATAAACTGGCTTGCGATAGGGATGAGCTGGGCATTTAAGTAGGCTGTAACCCCTCTTTCATACGCTCCCAGGTCAAGGGAAAGCTCGTGCCCGCACACGACAGGAAGGCCCGTACGTTCCTGAATTCGGGTTTTGATTGCCAGCTCATGCACAGGGTTTCGGATGCTGAAGTATGAAGAGACTGCAAAAGCCGAGACCCTGTCTTTTACCTTCCTGACAAAAGCCTCAACTGCTTCCATATCAAGGGGAACCAGTTCAGCTCCGTGATGGTCGTGCCCTCCTTTTACCACGACATAACACTCAGCATGCATTTTTTCCTGGACTTCGTAGTCCCCGACAAGAATCAAACCTACAGGATAGCCATTTTTTTCAAGAATCGTGTTTGTAGCAAGAGTTGTCGAAACTGATACCATTTTTACGTCTTTTAAGTACTTTTCATCCAGCCCGTCAATGGAGTTTTTAATTCCTGCAAGAAGGTCCGGATAGGTCGTAAGTGCCTTGTTCGAGTCCATCACCTTGCCATCGGAATCCCGGATGATGATCGAATCGGTGTACGTCCCTCCTGCGTCAATTCCCATGCTGTACTGCATTTGAAGATCTCCTGTTTCTTTTTTTCGCGAATGGGGTTCATGAAATAGTTCATTAATTGAGCTCATGAAATAGTTCATTAATTGAGCTCATGAAATAGTTCATTAATTGAGCTCATGAAGCATTTCACGAGATTTAATTTGCCGAGTATGAATAATGCCCAAAATTATATAATAGTTGGTCGAAAAATAATGGCGTTCTTGGCTTTGGAAACTAATCCCGGAACTTTAACATAATCGCTTTCCAAATTTATGTTTCAATTCGGATTTCCCTTTCTTTAATGCCCAAGATTTATATAATTGGTCTTATTTTATCTATCCTTTAAGCATCTGTTCGGAAAAACCTTAAAAGGTACTTTGAGCCTGAATAATGCCTTAGAAGCACTTATAAACGGATGAGTTGATGGGTATGACATTTGCAGAAATTTTTTATCATCTAAAGGAACTTGAAAAAAGATTCAATGAAATCAAATATCCTTCCGAAGCTACTTTTCAGCCATCCTTTTCCTCTAAAATCCGAAAAGCAGAAAGGGACTGTTCAAAGTATAATTTGCCTGAGTTTGGAATCGAAGAATTTTTTGAAAAGGTAGAACAATGACATACAGAGTAACAGTTCACCCCTCAGTCCGCAAAAACCTGAAAAAACTGTACAGCTTCGACAGGCCGGCATATGATTATGTGAAGGCACGCCTCCGCCTCCTGGCTTACAGGCCTGAAATCGGTTACCCGCTCGAAGCTGAGTTCGAGGGAAAATGGAGGATTCATATAGGCCCCTTCGTGTTGATTTACACGTTTGATAAAACTGGTAATACCCTCACCTTTCTTACTTTTGAGCATTATACGCGGGCTTATGATATGGATACTGCTTATACCTGAACCGATACCGAGTCTGGAATGATCCGTTCGTTCTCTTTCCGGTTATAAATAATGACCAGGTAATGACCAGATTCGATGGTTTGGTGCCTTTACATTATCGGAAAAAACTTCTATAGACACGAAAAGAACTTTCTAATTCCGGTAAATATTAGCGCCTTCATCAGCCTGCTGGCGGCCCCGCAAAAAAGCAGAACACGCAAAAAAGCGGAAAGTATCATTTTCCATGGTCACTTTTACATGTAGTTCCTTATAGGCGTCAGAAGCCGTTTTTACTTTAGGGCTTTTACTTTCGTTCTTCTTTACCGCATCTTGTTCGTATTTTTGAGAAGACCGCTCTCCTTCGTCGAGCGGGACAATAATGACATGAAACAGTGAATGACGTTGTAGGGGAAGAAAAACTTAATTTAGTCCGCTTGAGCGAAGCTCACTTCTTAACCCATAAATAGTCTGCTTGAGCGCAGCTCATTACTATATCCCAAAATTGGCCCTCTTGAGCGAAGCTTCCAATTTTAACCTGCAAATTAGTCTGCTTGAGCGCAGCGAAACAGACCGCGTACTCCCGAGGCGCAATTCGGGAAGGACAGCGTACTGCAGAGCCGCAATTCTGCCGAAACGGACGGCATACTGTTGCGATTACATCGCAACTACAGGAAAAATCTATGATTTTTCTGTCCCGAGGCGCAACTCGGGTTTCAGGGCCGCAACTCTGCCGGGACAGAAAAGGTCAATCACTTAAGGTAAATGATTTATTTTACCTGAAGTTGTAAAATTCTCAGGTAAAAGCAGATTTAAGGCAAAGTTGGATGTAGAATTGAACGAATTTCAGGACTCAGGCGAGGAAACCGTAATGAGAAAAAACGATAGTATCAGGGTTTGTGGCAGGACAATAGACTACGAAATCGTATACAGTAAAAGGAGGAAAAAAGCCGCAATCGTAGTCCGCCCTGACCTCAAGGTGGAGTTTCGAGCTCCTCATGGGCTTAGCCGTGGGGCTATCAGGGACATGGTACAGAAGAAGGCTGGCTGGGTCCAGGAAAAGCTTGACTGGTTTGAGGCAAACCGGCTTCCAGGGCAGGAGAAGCGGTATACTGACGGCGAAAAATATCTCTATCTGGGGAGAGAATATCCTCTGAAAATCCTGCCCGAGGCCGGAGTTAAAAAACCTCTTGCTTCCCTCAACGGGACTGAACTTACTGTCCTTATTCCTGAAGCTGTTCCTGAGGAATTGAGGCCGGTACTTGTAAAAAAGGCGGTCTGGAGTTTCTACCGGGAATGCACCGAGTATGATGTTGATAGGCTCCTGAAAGCTTATTCGGAAAAATTGAAAGTAGACCCTCCTGCTTTTAAGGTAAAGCACCAGAAGAGACGCTGGGGGAGCTGCTCTGCAGACAATGTACTCAGGATTAATTTCCAGCTTATGATGGCTCCTTCTGAACAGCTTGAATATGTGGTTGTGCATGAACTCTGCCACGTAAAGGAGAAAAACCATTCTGCCAGGTTCTGGAAGCTCGTTGGGGGACTCATGCCTGGTTATGAGGCACAAAGGAAGAGTTTGAAAAAAGATGGCTGGAAATATGTACTTTAAGTTGAATCTGAATCTTAATATGCCTAAAATTTGCAAAAAGTTCGTAAAAATCCTTTTTATAAAATACTTTTTCGAATTTAAAGATTAATATAAAAATTCTTTTTTGAGCATACCGGCAGTTTTGAATTTTGCGAACTAACATTCTAACATTAATTTTTAATTACAAAAGAGTATATTATTTATTAAAGCTAACAGCAGGAATTAGACCAAAAAAATGCTTTTGATAGGGGGTATTCTACTGGAGAGTGAACATACTTATTTATACAGTAGCAATATTGAAACCAGTGTTTCAAATGGTGATAATGAACATACAAAGAGCTCGGTCAATTGTATCTTCTCCAGATTTCTAAATCCGGAGATGGAAGAGTTACCTATTTATCTCCTGAGTATATTATTTATGATGTCAGGATTTTTACTGTTCATTTTTGGTCTTTTTGTGAGGCAACTTTTCCAGTTTGTTATGGGTTTCATTTTTCTGATTTCCGGGCTTATCCTGGACAGCGCAAGAGAGTCAGAAACGAATGAAAAGTAAAAATTGCAGGGAAGATTATCAGTGCAGTTGATTATCAGTGCAGTTGAACAAGAAGCACTCAAGTAGATCATGGATTAGAGCATACACTTGATATTTTTTTCTGTTTTTTCCAGTTTTGATTCAGGCCCTGATACAGAGGATGTATGAGCGACAGCCACGGAAAAAATGCCTCTTTTTCTGCTGTAAACTGGTTCTTCATGATCCGCAGGCGTGAACACTACGATTAATTGTTTCTTCACTTTCACTTATACACTCATGCCCGCAAAGGGTACATTTATAATATCTTCTGGTTATTCGCTTATTTCCAATCTCTTTTATATCGGGTTTCCTGAATTCCTTAACCGTGCCTATTCCACTGCATTTTTTGCATTCAATACTTCTCAGATGAATTGTGGGTAGCATTTCTCCTTTTTCCGTAAAGATATTCTCAGGCCCTTCCCTTGTATCCACATTCCCGCAATACCTGCACTTCCAGTGTCTTGTAACCGTTAGGGTATAATCCCCATGATTGCTTGTTTCCTTCAAAACAGGTTCGCCTATTTCTTCGCAGGCAAGTTTATTTCCGCACTTTCTGCAAAAAGTGTCCTGATGGTATTCCAGTACATGCTGTATGAATAAAGAGAGAATTAGCGGAACCAGAGATGCTGTTATGCCCAGGATATAAAACCAGTCTGAGTTTTCGGTTTCCAGGAAATTAATTGTCGTGCCCAGAGATATAGTTATACAGAGAAGGACGAAAATTTTGCTCATTATTTCAAGGGTTTTTTCATCAGACGCGTTTATTAAAAAAAGAGAAACACTTTTGAATCTGTGTTTCTTAAATTCAACTGTTCCGGAAAATACATGAACATTGAGGGATTGTTCGCGGCTGCTATTTTTAAGGTATTTCTTTTCTAACAGATAATTCTCGAGGTTCCCAAACTCAGATTGATGGTACAATTCAAAAGCGCCTCTACCCGTCTTTAGTGTTACTTTTTTGTACTATTTTGATGTACTATTTTTGCTATACTCCCTCAATTGTTAAAAAAATTGCGATTTTAATCGGCAACGGCTATCTGTTTTAAATAATTCACTCAGATTTTCGTTGCCAGTATTTTTCAAAAATACAAAGCCTCTTCATTCGTGATCAAAAAGAATAAAGTGTACGGAAAAGATAAAAAGAACAGTAAAGATAAAAAGAACAGTAAAGAAACATCGGGATGCAGAAGAGCTTTTATCGTTTTCATTAAAAAAATTTGCCGGTATGCCTGTCACCCTAATATGCATACCGGCACAATTCTTTCTTTTCAGCTCATTTTTATTTTAAATTATTTTATACTTCATCGGGCTCCGGAACATACCAGTTTTCAACATCAGCATTCTTCTCCTTATCGTCTTCAGGTTCAGGAATGTACCAGTACCCGGTGTTATGGGTTTCGTCAGTGTTCCCATATTCCTTCCCTGAGGAAGTATTGGTTAACTGTTGAGAAGCTTCAGTTATGTTTATGCTGGCATTTTCAGAATAGTTTTCTTCTCCTCCGTACCATCTTGCAGGCAGCGGATAGTCGAGGTCGCCTCTATATGTTTCGGGGATAAAGATGCGGGTTCCCCTATTCTGGAGGGCTGCAACAAAGCCAGGGTCGATAGCATCAAGTTTTGTCTTACACGCCGAGGCATCCTCATATTCCTTTATGCGGTAGTGGGCAAAACGCTTGTTATAAAGGACAGATGGTGCATTGGGGTTGATTGCAAGAGCACTATCATAAGAATTGATCGACTCATTAACCTCTCCCATTACATTGTATAGATACCCTTTATTGTACCATGCCGTTATGCAGTTTGGTTTTAGTTGCACCACTTTGTCGAAGCATTCAAGGGCTGCATTGTTGCTGCTTATTGCGAAATAAGCGCACCCTTTGAAATACCAGGCTGCAGCATTGTCTGGAGCATACTCGAGGGCTTTGTCATAACTGGCAATTGCTTCCTGATATCTCTCCATTTTAGCGTAAGCAAAACCCTTGTTGTTGATCGCATCAATGTTTGTCGGGTCAAGCGTAAGAATCTGGTCATAACAGGCGATTGCGGCTTCGAAATCTCCCATCGCTTCCAGAGCTTTGCCCTGCCGGTACATTATCTCTCTGTTCTCAGGCGTTATCAGGAGAATCTCTTCATAGGTTGAAGCAGCTTCTTCATACCTGCCAAGTTCTTCGAATAAAGAGGCTTTCTCGGCCAGTACCTTTAAATCGGAAGGATCAAGCTGCAGGATTCTGTCATAATCCTCCAGAGCTTCTTCCTGCCTTCCTGACCTTGCCAGGGCAAAAGCTCGACCCTCCAGAGCCTCTATGTTTTCCGGCTCAAGTTCGAGAAGAGGGTCGAAACAGGCAACTGCTTCCTCATACCTGCCAAGGTTTGCAAGGGCCTGAGATTTCCCCTGAAGGGCTTCAGGATCACTTGGGTTGGCAGCAAGTAGCTGATCATAGTAAGTAACTGCTTCTTCCGATCTTCCAAGAGTGTTTGAGGTAGAAGCCATCCCATACCATGCATTGCTCGACTGCGGGTCAAGATCGAGAGCTTTTTTGTAACATTCCAGAGCTTCCTCACTTCTTCCGAGTTTGTCAAGGGCCGAGCCTTTCTCATACCAGGCTTCGGTGCGCAAGGGGTTAATTGAAAGTGCCATGTCGTAAGAATACAGGGCATCCTCGTGCATCCCAAGTTTGCCGTATGTTGAAGCTTTACCGTACCATGCTGCATCGTAACTGAACTCCGGACTCAGGTTGTTAAAGTTCTCTGAAAGGTCCGAGCCCTTTTCAGGGTCTGTGTACTTGTAGCCCAGAAGGTAAGACCAGAAACCTCCTGAAATTGCCTTTTTCGGGCTGACATCCGGATTTTTACCTTCAGAATAATTGGAAGTCGAGTTCCCGGACAACAGTTCCATATCCTTGTTCAATCTGAAACGGGCAATAGAATATCCCGAATTTATCTGCAGGGCCTGACTGTAGCAGTCTGAAGCTTCCTGATATCTCCCAAGCTGATCAAGGAGAAGGCCCTTGTTGTACCAGATTTCGGCACTATCGGGAGCAACGGCAAGAACCTGTTCATAACATACAAGAGCCTCTTCATAGTCTCCTGTTTTTGCCAGGGCAAAAGCTTTGCCGTGCCATGCAAGTGAGTAGTTTTCATCCAGATTAATAGCTTTATCAAAACTTTTTGCGGCATCTTTGTACCGCCCAAGTTCTGAAGAATCGTAGCCTTTGCTGTACCAGACTTTCGCGTATCCGGAGTCCAGTTTAAGGGCTTTATCGTAGCATTCAGCAGCTTCTTCATACCTGTTAAGTCTGTCAAGGTCCTGGCCTTTCATATACCAGACTATTGCGTGTCCTGATTCGGTCTCAAGGACCCTGTCATAACACTCAAGTGCAGACTCGTAGTTCTCAAGTTTATCAAAAGCCAGCCCTTTATCGTACCAGATTTTAACTGTAGAAGATTTAAACTCGGGCACTTCAGAATAACTGGGAAGTGAAGAGTCGTAAGCATTCAGCTTTTCGAGAAGACTATCTCCGGCTTCCTCCACCTCAATTCCTGCATCTGGATTAAGAGCTCTATCATAGGAGGCTATTGCAGCGTCGTAATCTCCCATCGCATTAAGCACGGAACCTTTGCTGTACCAGGCATCAGCGTTATCCGGGCTGTAAATGAGGATCTCTTCATAACACTGCAGAGCCTCTTCATTTCTACCAAGCTGCTCGAGACAGAACCCTTTCTTCTGCAGGGCGCTTAGGTTTTCAGGTTCTGAAAGGAGGACAAATTCGTAGCAGTTCAGGGCATCCTGATACATCTCCATCCTCTCAAGGTTTACGCCTTTATTGTACCAGGCCACTACAAGGTCAGGATTGAGGGAGATCGCTTTGTCGTAACACTGTATTGCAACTTCATAATCCCCGGACATATCATACATTATTCCTTTCTGAGTCCAGAGTTCAAAATCGTTAGGAGTAATGTTAAGTGCCCCGTCAAAACAGCTCATTGCTTCTTCGTAGTTTTCAAGCCCGGCATAAGCTTTTCCCTGCATTTGCAGGGATTTGGACGAGTTGGAACTGAGCTCAATTGAATTTTCATAAGAGGCTAATGCCTCCCGTTCAAGGCCAAGCTTCTCAGAAGCAAGGGCTTTCTGGAACCAGATTCTGGAGAGATAGCTATCCGTAGCGAGACTTTTCTCGTAACAGTTGATAGCCTCCACATAATTTTGTGTTTGAAGGTACTCATTACCTTTTTCATACCAGATCCCGGAAGAGGCCGGGAAGCTTTCAAGAGCTCGGTCGTAGCAGTCAATAGCTTCTTCGTATCTTTCAAGCGATGTCAGAGCACAACCCTTTCCATACCATGCCATTGAAGAGTTCTGATCTATTGCAAGTGCGTCTTCAAAGCATTCTATGGAAAGCTCATATTTTTCAAGAGAATAGAGATCGTTGCCTTTATTTAACAGGCCTTCTACCGAAACCGGGCGTTGCGCAAGTACCTCTTCAAGAGAGAGGGGAGAGGCAGGCCCGTCACCTTCTACAGCATTCTTCTGGTCTTCAGCGGCTCCTGCTACAGGTAGAAAACCTGCGTTGAATGAAATGAAGGCCAGAAGAATGAAAGAACAAACAATCAAGTAAATTTTTTTAATTGAGCTCATTAAATACCCCGATTTATTCTAATGAGTTCCTGCGTAAAATTTTCATAAGCAGTCTATCAGTATCCTTTAAGGTCACTCTTGTAGTTTCCTGAATAATGTAAACGAGAACATCCAGAGATGAATGTAACTATATAAATTCTTTTTGTTTCCCCCAACAATAATTTGTTCAGTTCAAACCGGAGCTTTTCCCTAATCTTTTCCCTATAATTTCCCAGAAACACTCATCTAATTTGAGGAGTTCCTTCCATATATAATTTATGCAGTTTAAAAAGGGAAATATCAGGTTAATATGAGAATTATCAGGTTTTTGCTATTTTTTAGGGCTGCTAAACCCTATATGATTTACATTTTTTTTATGATGTTAAGTTCACAGCTAACTGTTAAATCCACAGCCAACTGTTAAATTCACAGGAAAACGTTGAATTTACAGTGTATAGTCATGGTGTTTACAGATAGTGGTTAGGTTCCGGTAAATTGCAAGGTGTATATCTTAAAGGGGGATTTTAATTCCCTCACTATTGTCCGGAGAATAAATATTATTATTATTTAATACGCAAAAACCTTTTCAGTACAAAATATTCAAGATATGCACAAAGTATATACCTAAATCTTTCTTATTGCAGAAGCATGCAGAAGGAAGATCTGGATTATTTTCGGGAATGGTTTTTCGAGTATGTTAACCGATTCTTTTCTCCCGATTCTTTCACTCAGGAAAATATTGAGCTAAAAATCAAACACACTCGCAGGGTTTGTGAAAATACCCTTGTAATTGCAAAATCTGAGAAAATAAGTGAAAAAGAATGCATGCTTGCCGAAACAATAGCCCTGTTTCATGACCTGGGTCGTTTTGAGCAGTTCGCTAAATACAAAACGTTCAGGGATTCCGAATCGGAAAATCATGCGATTCTGGGCGTGAAAATTTTGAATAAAGAAGGAGTTCTCTTCCGCCTTCCCGAAGAGGAGATAAATCTCATCCTGAAGGCTGTGGAATATCACAACCTGATGGAGATTCCGGGAAATGTGGAGCCCTCCGGTAAACTTCATTTTTTCTGCCGGTTGATAAGGGATGCGGATAAGATTGACATCCTGAAGCTTGCCAGTGAAGGTTATGCCGAAGAGGAAAAATGCCGGAACCCGGCACTTGAACTATATCTGCCGGATGCCCGGGGGTATTCGGAGCCTATAGTATCAGAGATCCTGAATAACCGAATGGCAAAAATCGGGGATATGAAAAACAGGAACGACATCAAACTTCTTCGCCTGAGCTGGATCTTTGACATAAATTTTCCTGCAACTTTTGCTCTCCTTAAAAAGTACGGATATCTGGAAACGATCATGTCCTCCCTGCCTGAATCAAAAGAAACGGAGGTTTTGAAAATACATTTTGAAAAATATCTGAATACAATGGAATCTGGAGGCAGAAAAGGCAACAGTAAGCCTTAAAGCAGAAAATTTATTTCATAGCCGTCTAAGGTTATTAAGGCTTAAACAGACAGTTTCCTTAAAAATCGGTTGAAATATGTTGCCCCGCAGATGAGAGCTCATACTCGATACCCTGTTGAAATTATTCTTGAAACATATCCATAAATCTAAAAAATCCATAAATCTAAAAAATCCATGAATTTAAACATTTCTCGGAATTGAATCATTTTCAGGACACATTGGTTGGAGCAGCACTGTTCGAGTAGCTTACTCAAGGTATCTTCTGCGATATTCATTGCCAAGGCTGCGCCGGTAATCTGAACGTATCTGGCTTCTTGACTGTTCTTCTAGCATTAACTCAAGGGAGTCTTTTCCGGGTTCTTCCTGGTTGCAGGACTCTTTTTCTTCGTTCACGTTTTCTTCTTTATTATCGAATGCAACCCTATTGTTGTCAGGTACGCAGTTAACCGCCCTGAGGCCGGAAGGCTGGTCGATGAACTCCACTTCGATTCCAGGAAGCCTGCGCAGCCTGGAACATAGGGCTTCCATGCCAGGATTTTCCGTGGCATAATGGGTTGCGTCAATCAGGCAGAGATCTGCGTATGCCCGGAGAATGTCATGCTTAAGTTCGGATGATACAAAGGCATCAACTCCGTTCTCCCTGGCGATTTCGAGGTATTCGTTTCGAAAACCGCTGCCTCCGATCACCATTACCTTACGGATTTCTTCCTTTTCTCCGGCGTACAAAACAGGGGTCTGCAGACAATCCGAAACATGGGCTGCCAGTTCAGCTGAGGAACAGGGTTCTACTTCCCCTATCCTACCAATTTCTGAGGTCCTGATATTTTTGAGCCTGAGGCGGGCTGCAAGGACATCGTTAATTCCTCCTTCAGCTCTATCGTAATTAGTGTGCATGCTGTAAAGGGATATGCCTTTTTCGAGGGCAATCCTGAGGGAGTCAGCCAGAGATTTCGAAATAATGTTTACAGGATGAAAGATGAGGGTGTGATGAGTAATCAGCATGTCTGCTTTCATTTCCGCGGCTTTTTTAAGTACGTAAGAGTTGGCATCCAGAGCAACTGCTATCTTCTTCACGTCACCCTCAAGTCCAAGGATCAAACCAATTCGACCTTTATCAAAATCATCTGCAAGCTCGGGTGGAGCTATTTCTTCAAGGATCTGCACAATTTTTTTAAGTTCCATTGAAAAACCTCCGGAAACCGGAAAAATTCGAAATCGCCGGTTTTTGCCAGTCAGAATTCAGGCTGTCAGAATCAAATTTCAGTTTGTCAGGATTCAAATTAAGTGTTTATGACATTTAATTCCAGCCCTGAATTAAAATTTCATTCATAAATTAAAGCTTTTCAACAGAACAAAGGTTCCATTCTCAAGGAGCTGGTCCCTTTCTACAAAATTTGCCAGATTATTACCAAAAATTAAAATACAATATATGAAGATATTTTATATAGATTTAAACAAGATATTTCAAAAAGATGGAGATATAAAATTCACTTTTATTAGTTATTATTGGAAAAAACATGAGTCCTATTGTAGTTAATTTAAATGGGATTTACTGGGGGCAAAGCCCATAATACATAAAAAATATAATATGGCTGTTTGGCGATTACATATTAAAAATAAATAGGTTATAATAATTAAAAATGTTGGTTAAACCGTAAATCTACACAGGCGAAAAATGTACGTTTCCGTTGTCCGGATCCGATGTAATCAGCATCAAAGTTAAGGAAGGTAACCATGGCTAAAAGGATTGCTTTGATTGTATTACTTGCCGTTTTTGTTCTCTCGACGTTCTCGATGGTTGCTCTTGCGGCAGATGAAGTGGAGTGGGTGGAGAAAAAGAATGATGCAAAACTTTATTGGGGAGATACGATAACCGTAGACGGTTATGAAATAAAAGCAGAGGATTTCAACGAAGACAAGATGGTCTTCGTTTCGATTTCAAAGGACGGGGAAAAATTAAAGACTGCTCCTTTAACGGCAGGGATGGAATTTGACTATGAGGACGAGATAAAGGTTTATGCCCAGAACGTTGACCCGAACTATGAAGTCATCAAGAAAGACGGAAAGGAATTCAAGACCGGAAACTGGGACCCTTATGCTCAACTGGATATCCTAATTAGAGGAAAACCGAGTTTCGACATAGATGTTGAAACTAAAAAAGATACGTATGATTCCAAATCTACAGGGGATAGCAGGATCGATGTATCTATAAAAGTTAAAAATGACGGGGATGCAAAGGCTGAAGACGTCGTGTTGACCGTTGATACCGCCGGGCTGGAAGTGCTCAGCGGAAAAACGAAATATACGTACTCAAAAATCCTTGAAGATGAAACAGTTGAGACCATTAATCTCACACTGAAAGCCCCCACTCCCTGGGAAGATACGGATTTCAATATAACCGCAACGACCACATGTGTTGATATTAAAGATAACAAGCATAAACATGTAGGTTTCAAAGTTATAACAATTGAAAAAAAGTGGGACCTCATTATTACAAAGAATTTTGCAAAAGAGCGTCATATGGGAGAACCTTTTTATGTTTCAGTCACTGTTCGTAACGGGGGGCTCTGTGATATAAATAATATCGTCCTTAATGATTCGATCGTTTCCAACATGCATCTCCAGCAGGATACAACGCTCGAAAAGACACTTTCTCTGAAAGCCGGAGAAATAGCCGAGGATGTTTTTAAGTATACTCTCATCCCGGAAAAACCCGGAGAATTTACCTTCCCGAAAACAGTAGCTACTTTCACCCTTTCAAACGGAGAAAGCGAAAAAGCGGAATCCGACAACTCGGAGAAGACAAAAATTTACGGGCCCTATATTGAAATTACGAAAACTGTTGATAAAGAGCAGTTAAATCCTGGAGACAAACTGACTGTAAAGGTTACTGCAAAGAACAGTGGAAACGTTGATGCAAGTGTAACAGTGACCGATACCGTGCCTGATGAAGCTAAACTCATAAGTGGAGAAACGAGTTTCCATCAGGTTCTAGGAAGTGGGGGTGGTTCAAAAACCATTACTTACATTATGCAGATGAATGAAGAAGGGGAAATCGAGATTCCTGCCTGCAAAGCAAGTTTCATCGATCTCGACAAATATTCCGGAGAGGTCTACTCAGGAACTTCCGTAGTTAATGTAGGGACAACAATTACCCTTGAAGGAAGCAGTGAACAAACAGAAGGTTCGACCGCCTCCAATCAGGAGAAAGAGGCTTCTAGTCAGGCGAGTACTGAGGACACTGAAGAAGATTACGGAGACACACCAGGATTCGGTTCCCTGCTTGCTGTAACCGGGTTTCTGGCGGGAACAGGGCTCCTGAGAAAGAGACGTGAATGAAATACTTGAAAAAGTAGAATAAGATTCCGGATGTTCCCGGATTTCCGGGCATCCGTTTTCTTCCTGGCTATCTTTTTTCTCCCTGGCTACTTCACTTCCGTGCTGCTAAATTCCAGTATTTTCCATCATTAATTTTCCTGAGCAACCCTCTGTCTACTTTCCTGTCTTATTCTCTGGATGGCTAACCGTGTATGCCCTATGAACAAATCCATAGTTTCTCTCAACCATGATGTTTGGTTTGCCGGTTATTTTTTATTGGCTGATGACCGGTCAAGGGCATGTGCGGTGCAGGGAAAGAGAACTGGAATATTTCCTTAGGGATCCGGAATAGATCAACCGGTGATCGGACTACCAGCTCATTAGAACAAAAAGATAAAATTAACAATTAGAAAGTAGAACTTCCATAAAACCATTGGATGAAATGAGAAAATCAGGTGCCTTACAAATAGATCGTGAAAATATACCTCCTAAAAGAAGTAAAAGGAATCAAAACATGAAAGAACCCCAGAACCAGCTTAAAGCGAAAACCCTGATCCTGACCCATGGTGACTCTGACGGGATATGTTCGGGAGCAATCGCAAAAAGCGCCTATCCGGAAGCATATGTCTATTTCACAAGTCCTGTCAGTCTTCTCGACAAGTTGGATCTCATTGAAGATGTTGAGAATCTTATTATCTGCGATATTGCAATCGAGGAAAGGCGCTGTTCTGAACTCTACTCTGCACTCAATAAATTCGCGGAAGAATGCAACCTGTATTATATTGATCACCATCCGCTGCCGGAAGAGTGCGGAAAAGAGGACTGGTTTTTTCACGATACGGGTGTATGTGCCTCTGAACTTACCTACAGGGTCTTTGAAGAGCTCCTTAGCAAGGAAATGCGGAGAGTGGCAATCTACGGGGCTATAGGCGACTTCTGTGACAACACACCCTGTGTAAGGAGCTGGGTAAGAGACTGGGATAAGAGGAGCCTCTTTTTTCAGGCCGGGACCCTGATTCAGGCAATACTCCATAAAGGGAAAGACTATGATTTTAAAAGAATCCTGCTTGAACCCCTCTCAAAAGATGTGATCCCTTCAAATATTCCTGATCTGCTCGAATTTGCCAGGGAAGCTGCAATTAACGAAGAGAAAATCAGGCTTTTTGTTAAAGAAAATGTGGAAGTCCTGAAAAACAGTGCGTATATTGTAAATACAAATAACTCCATCTCAAAGGCAGCGATCTATGCAGCGTCCTACGGTCAGAGAGAAGTGGGAATCGCAGCCGAATATCGGGAAAAAAAGGGTGTTTATGACCTGAGCATTCGTTCCCGGGGAAAGGTTGACATAAACCATCTCCTTCGCTCAATTGCTCCTAAGTTTGGAGGGAGCGGCGGGGGACACCCTGTTGCAGCAGGAGCGCGTATTCCTGAAAATTCCCTTGAGGCTTTCCTCAAGGCTTTTGATAAAAAGCTCGGGGAAGCAAATGAGGTAAAACAAAATGGAAACAAGTAAAACTGTAGCTGAAAGCGGGATAAATCTCGAAATTACCTTTGTAGGACGCTCAAATGTGGGGAAGTCCTCTCTCCTCAGGGAGCTCTTCGGGGCAAAAGTGAAGGTAGGAAAACGTCCGGGTGTCACATTACGCCCAACTCACGCCCGGGTCTCCGACCTTCTCATTACGGATATGCCAGGTTTCGGCTTTATGAGCGGGGTAAAGGACCGGAAGCAGGACATTGTTAAAGATAAAACCGTCCGCTATATTGAGGACAATGCCGAAAGGATCAAAATCGGGGTTCTTGTAATAGACGGGCCATCTTTCCCTGAAATAGTCGACCGCTGGGACTCAAGGGATCAGATCCCTATCGATGTCGAAATGTTTGATTTTCTGAGGGAAATCGGGATTGACACAATCGTTGCTGCAAACAAGATGGATAAAGTAAAAGCAGACGACTGTGACGATCTCCTTGACGAGGTCGCGGTTCGCCTGGGACTTGAACCTCCCTGGAAGAACTGGAAGCATATCATTGCTCCGATAAGCGCCAAAAAAGGAGATTTGAAAGCCTTGAAGGGCCTCCTCCGGGACAGGCTGCATGAAATGAAAAGGGACGACCTGTTCAAGTATATTTGATCCCTGGCTTTCGCCGCTTCCTTTCAAAAAATTACAGGTTAAAGCCTTTTCAGCTGCTGGCTGTAGACACGCCCTATCCGCTGAATAGTATCGGCTTCTTCTGGGTCTTTATCGTCCCGGATGCGGATAAAGCGGGGGAAACGCAGTGCAAAGCCCGAGTCGTAGTTGGGGCTTTTCTGGATTTCCTCAAAGGCGATTTCCAGAACAACCTTCGGTCTTATGGCAAAGACCCCTCCGGCTTCTCCGCCTTCCATCAGGCCTGAGAGCATTTCCGTGAGTTCCTTCAGCTGCTCATCGGTAAGTCCGGTTCCAACCTTGCCCACCTGCAGGAAGCGTGAGGTTTCGGGGTCATAGCAGGCAACCGAATATGAACCGATCAGGTTTGCCCTGCGCCCGTAGCCCCATTCCGCCCCCACAACCACAAGGTCAAGAGTTTCCATAAGGGGTTTTTTCTTCAGCCAGTTTTTGCCGCGTTTACCCGGGGAATATGCCGAGTTCGGGTTTTTAACCATTACACCTTCATGTCCGGCATTCAAAGCTTCTCTATAGATCTTTTCCACAAGCTCGAGGTCTCCGGTTATCACCTGCTCGTCCACAGAGATGGACTTTGAGTCTTCAACCGAGCTTTCCACACAGGACTCCAGAGCTTTTCGCCGTTCGACAAGAGGAAGATCGATCAGGGTCCTGCCGTTCAGGTACATAATGTCAAAAAGGTTAAGCTGAATAGGAATTCCGAGAGCTTTTTCTTCCACATCGTACTTGCGCCTGAAGCGCTTAAGGATCTCCTGAAAAGCCCTGGGTTTTCCGTTTTCATCCACAGCTACGGCTTCCCCGTCAAGGATTGCGGACTCGGCCTTTACATGTTTCCGGACTATTTCGACAAGGTCAGGGAGGGAGTTTGTGACGTTTTCAAGCTTTCGGGAAAAAAGAGTAACCGAATTTCCATTCTTGTGGATCTGGACCCTTGCCCCATCGAATTTCCATTCAATTGCAGCTTCCTTCATTTCCCTGATATCGGCATCTATATCAGGGCTGATCTGCGAAAGCATCATTTTTATGGGACGGTTTATTTCGATTCCCAGACTCTTAAGGGCTTCTATTCCACCTTTCTTGGCAGCTGCAGCCACTATCCCGAGATCGTTTGTGACCATAAAAGAATGTTCCACAATCTCTGCAGGGACGGAAAAAGCTTTTGCAATCGCATCTCTGACAACTCCTTCTCCTACCCCTATGCGAAGTTCCTCAAGGGCAAGCCTGGAAATGTACTTTGCTTCCCTTGGAGTTGAGGAATTAAAGAGGAACTGAAGGTTTTTGATTTTGAGTTCCTGAGAACCTTTTCCAGAGGCTTCCGAGGCTGTTTTGAACCGCTGATAAACCTCAGTTATTGAAAGTTCTGGCTGTTCCTCGAGGAAAGAAGAAAATGTCACCTGATTTTTCCTTTTCTCCTTTAAAATGAGAAGCGCGGTTTCCCCGATGTCTCCTGTGGTCCGGATAAGAGATTCTATACTTTTTACAGACATTCCGGAGGCTTTGGAGAGAGAAATATACAGCAGGCTTGTTCCGATCCCAAGCTGTTCTCCACTCCAGGCAGGAAAAACCTCACTCATGATAAAATGAGTTGCAAGAGGCAGTTCTTCGACGTCTACCTTTTTGAGAAGGTCGGCAACCTTATTTGTAGTTTCGATAGTGCTCGATATCTTTTCAATCGCCTGGCAGGTTTCTGCAAATTCCCTGAAGCTTGTCATGGTCCACGCAGCTTTTTCGTTTTATTTTTTTCGGATTCTGGTTTCTGAATGCCGATATTTTACAGTGATTACCGATCTCCGTAAATTGCAACCAGGTCGCTGAGGATTGCGCTTGCGGTTTCGATCGGGCCCGCACCTTTGCCCGTAACCGTGATTTCTCCTGCGAGTTCGGTGTCTATGGAGGCTACATTAAGGGTACCTCTTACAGCAAGGGGATGGTTGATAGGCACAAGCCTTGGAGCAACCTGTATCCTTTCCCGGTTGACCTCTCCTATAAGCTTGATCACATGCCCCCTTTCGTAAGCCATTTCCAGGGCTTCGGGTGTGATTTTTGTGATTCCTGTGACCTCAACATCTTTATATGTTGCATCAAGCCCGAAAATTGCATTGGCAAGAATTACCAGTTTGCAGGCCGTATCAATGCCTTCGACATCATATGTAGGGTCGGTTTCGGCAATTCCGAGTTCCATGGATTCGGCAAGAATATCCTTATAACTTGCCCTTTCCTCGAGCATTCTGGTGAGGATATAGTTACAGGTCCCGTTAAGAATTCCTTTGATGCTTCGAAGTCTATTCCCGGCAAGGACTTCATTTGCCAGGTTAATAACGGGCATGGAGCCGCCGACCGTAGCTTCGAACCTGAAGTTTGACCCGGCTGCTTTTGCAGCTTCCGTAAGTTCCCTGTACTTCAGGGTAAGTGGACCTTTATTGGAGGTAACAACATCTTTTCCGGTCTCGAAGGCTGCAAGCATATTCTGAAGCCCTGCGCCTCCGGTGACAATATTCGTAGGAGTGGTTTCTATTACCAGCTCATGGGGTACGGACCTTATGACCTCAACCCCTGTGAGCTTTTCTATGGCAACCGTGCCCTTTGTCCTTTTGCGGGCAAGGCAGTCGGCCAGATCCACTCCTGCAGGGTTAACAGTGGCCCCTCTAGAATCCACAACTGCAACCACAAGAACTTCCAGCCCGATACTTTTCAGATACTCTTTTTTCATAAGGAGTACCTCGGCTACACCCTGTCCAATTGCCCCAAATCCTAAAATAGAGCAGCGCACTGTTTTCATGTTTTCAATTCTCCTTGTTTTTTCAGGCCTGGATGTCTATTGGAAGCACCATAAGCAGGTCTTTTCTTGCCGAGACTGTTTTCAGGATATCGAGTGCCTTTTGCAGATCCTCTTTACCCACAGCATCAATTCTGATCAGGGCTGAAGAGAGCATGTTAATTCCCGGCATGGATAACGAGAGGTCAACTACCTCCGCAAACCCGGTCTTGTCAATCTCATCAATCGTATCCTGGATCCCTGTATGGACCACATGCCCTATGAGAACCACATTTATGCTCTCTCTGAAACGGTGTTCTCCTACTCTCACAACCCTTATCCCGTTTTCCTCGAGCTTTGCTTTTATTGCTTCTATGCTCTCAGGCTTTGTCTCAAGTACAAGCTGTACAGGTACTGTTTTTCTGGGGGTCCGCTTCTGGTGGTGGTGTAAAACAGTTATCAGGTTAGCTTTGAATTCCGAAAGAGGCTGGAGGGCTAAAAGCATCTGCCCGGGCACATCTTTTAATTCAATGTCCATGGAAACTCGCATACTGTCCCTCATGCAATTTAATCCGTTTTGAAGTCTAGGTGAGATCTGAACTTTGAAGTCTAAGTTAGATCTGAACTTTGAAGTCTAAGTAAGATCTGAACTCTAGTAATAATGTATCAATTTAATAAATGTATCAAATCAATATCCAGCAGTCTTATCCGACCAGCTTGCTGTCAAACTTATGGTGAATACATCAACATATGACTATCAGCATATGACTATCAACATATGACATCAGCATATGACTATCAACATATGACTATCAACATATGACATCAGCATATGACTATCAACATATGACTATCAACATATGACTCATATCAACATATGAAACCGGTTACAATAACGGATATCGAGAAATATCATGTGCCGGATCTTTCAAATTTTTGTTAATCTTTCCTGCTGCTTAGTAGATGAATTCAGTTAAATAGTTTGCTATTTGCGGCATTTGCGATTTACAGTTTTTCAAAAGATGTAAATAATAATCTTCTTTTTTATGACTTATTGTGAAGCGCCGTTTTCTCCTGGCTCCTTCCTGTTCTGGGTTCCAGTCTGCTTGACAGCTTCTCCATCGGGAATCCGGATAATGTTCCCTCTTCCCCTTTTGAACTTCTCAACCAACCCACGTTCTTCAAGGTCCGAAAGCATAAGACTTACCTTTGACTCCGAATATGGAGATTTCTTACGGAGTTCTCTCTGCGTGATTCTATTACCGTTAGCCCGGATCAGGTTCATAATTTCTTTCAGGTCGTCAGGGAGGTTTGTTTCAGGACTTTCGGAATCCTCGGAGCTCAGTGAATCAAATCTCTCTTCCGATGAGGAAATAGATGAGGAAGTAACAGGTGCTTTTGAGGTTTCCGGCAGCTTCGCATCTTGTTGCACAGAAAATTCCGTTTCGGATATGTTCCCGGATTGTGTTTCGGTGTTAAGAGCCGCAGGAGGCTCATAGTCTGTTTCAGAAACTTCTATATCAGCTTTATCGGATTCTGAATATCCTGCTGTCTCTGCCGGTACTGTGAACTTTTTGGATTCTGATGCATTTAGTCCTGATGCATGTAACTTTCCCGTTTTCTCAGGAAAACTTGCTGTCTTTTCAGGGGTTTTTCTCTTTTCTTTTTTCAAGAAATAACCCGCGAGTATCAGGATACAGAGTGCAAGTAGAGCAAGAGCTAAAACCGTATTCTGTGAGTTTGCTTGAGATTGGGGCTCTGCTTCCTCAAAATCCAGGTCAACATTTTCCAGGTTCCCCTGATCAAGGAGATTTTCCTGATAGGTGGGGAAAAGCAAAAGGTCATGAACGTATTCCCCATCGTCGGAAATTATAACTTCTTCTTCAGCCGTATAAACTACAGTATTCTCTTCAAAATAATTGGCAGTTATCAGATAAGTTCCCGGAGTAAGGTTAAAAGCGTATTCGGCACTCGTTGCAACAAAATACTGCTCAGGAGTAGAATTGATCTCAACAACTGTATTTTCGAGAGGTTTGAAGCTGTACCACTCGTATACGGTCCCGTGAATCGTCGCCGCAAGTGCGTTTCCCTGAACACACATTAGGAATAAGAACACACAGGCAATCTTGCAGAGCTTTCTAAAATTCACGAAGCTTTAAATGGTTTTTTAGCATAAATCTTTTACTTTTCCTGGCCATGAGTTCAGAAATGCTGAAGGCAAATTAAAGTTTTATCAAGAATATAAAGACCCTATCAAGCTTGGAAGCTCATGTCTTGTCATTAATCAGTCTTATTCCGAAAAGTATACTTATATGTGCTTATCCCATTAACACAGTATCTTAACTTGCGAAAGGAGGCAGTCAGATGAAAAAATCAAGAATTATTCGATATCTGGCTTATGTTACATTTATATTAATATTATTTTGTATATTGCCTGGAGGATCACTTGCTGCCAGAGACTCCTCTGAGCATGGAAATGGGGTCCAGTATGATGGTGAGAGTGTTACAGGTTCAGGAAATAATGAAAAAGACAGTATAGAGGAGGTTAACGGTACTGATAGTTCCTATCCTGAAAAGGTGCAGGGCCAGGATAAAGTCCAAACAGAGGTTCAGGTTCAAGCAGAGGTTCAAGACAGGATCTCTGCATATAAGCTTGAAAGAAAACAGATACAGGAAGAGCTTCAGCTGCAGAAGGACGAATACCGGGGAGCAAAAGAGGATTTTCTTGAGGTAAGAAATCAAATCCGGGCAGGAAAGCTTGACTCCGATTCTGAAGAGGCTGTAAATGCCACGAGACTCTACCTTAACTCAAGTATTAATTATATGATACTCTACCTGGAAAACGTTAAGACAAATATTCAGCACTCAAATGGCAACGGAACAGAAGAAAGAATTGCTGCCATAGACGAGAACATCAGGCTTCTTAAGGCTGAACAGGCAGAAGTTGAAAATGCTTCCAGCCAGCAAGAATTTGTAGTTACGGTCCGGTCCGTACGTGGAGTATGGAATAATTCTCAGAAGGCCAGCCTGATAGGTGCAGGGCAGACAGTTAGCGAGAGAATCGGGGAATTCCTCGACAAGTCCGGGGACCTTTCTGAAAAACTCGAAACTGACATTGAAAGCCTGAACGCGACAGGGGTTAACACAGCTGACCTTGAGACAAGGCTTACCAGTTATAAGTTATATCTGAAATCTGCTCAGGAGAAAAAAGAAGCTGCAGATGCTATTTATGATGATGAAAACGCTACCCGGGAAAACCTGGGGGTGGCAAACAACTATCTGCGCGAATCTCTCAATAATGTCAACAGGGCAAACCAGATACTCAGAGTAATTTTCGACGACCTCAAGGAGTATAATTTTGAAGAAGTTAACGAAATTGGAGTCGAAAATAGCACCGAAACCGAATTTAATAATACCATAAGTACTTAAACAATACTAATAATAATTTACCTGTAAATGGGACTCCTGTAAACGGAACAAAGAAGGAGTAGCAAACAGTAACTCAGGGAACGGAACCGAAAACTTCTCTGAGGATAGATTGGGAATTAAGGAGGCAGAAAATGGTCAAATTTGCTCACCTGCTTGTAATGTCAATTTTAATTGTCTGGATTGCAGGATCCGGTTGCGTCGGAAATGATTCCTCCGATGCGGAAGATGGAGTTACTCAAAATGTTGCCGAGGCAGGGAATGCAGATGATTCGGGACTAACTCCGGCTGATATTCAGGAACTTGACACTGATATGGCCGCACTTCAGGACCTGCTCGAAAATGCAAGCCTTGAAGAAGAAATAGAACTTGAAGAACTGTGAATCCAAAGTAAACACCGAAAGCGCGGAAGGTCTGTGCCCTCATCACTTTTACTCCGTGTTTTCCGTGGTCTAACTTTGATTTAAGATTATGGCAGAATTCCGATCCCTGCGAATTCTTCTTCCTTTATGAGTTTTGATTTTGTTAGTTTTGATTTTGTTAGTTTTGATTTTGTTAGTTTTGATTTTGTTAGTTTTGATTTTGTTAGTTTTGATTTTGTTAGTTTTGATTTTGTTAGTTTTGATTCTTATTGTGAAGACCATACTTCACTGGCTGTCTTTTTCCAAATTTTACTGTATGTTTTGTGCAAATTTGTCGAAAACTTAGCAATTTATATTACTAAGATCTTGAAGAACTCATCTAATACTAATTTCCAATTCAAGAGCAATTGACATAAATTAATTTTCCGAATGAAGGAAAAAAGATAAAAATATTTAATCTTACGTAATTTTTTCATTTATATTTGATGCAGAGTTTGGATTTTAGCATAAAAAATTTACTATTAATTACAACTATTGGTCAAATATGAAGGATTTTAAAGCCTTATATAGATAATTGAACCTTTATCAAGCTTTAAATTATGTATTTATCTATTAATTTTCTCTTTTACTAAAAGTATGCTTATATATTCCCCCTTCTTAATAACATAACAATTGAATAATTTAAATGGAGGTTTTCATATGGAAAAACTGGGAAAAGTAATACGCTATGGATCATATCTAACTGTCATACTTATTATGTTTAGTATCCTGTCTCCGGCAGCTCTTGCCAAGAGCGGGAATGGAGCAAGTAAAGGTGCTGATGAAGTGCAGTCTCTGGATACTGTTCAGACAAAGATCAAGGAAAAAGTCCAGGAAAGAAATCAAACCGAAAATGGAACTCTGGCACGTGAACAGCTGCGTGATGAAATTCAGGAAAGGACACAGTTAAAAGAACAGCTCAAGATTCAGAAAAATAATTATCAAACCTCAAAGCAAAATTTCCTACAGATCAGAGCCAAGCTAAGGTCCGGAAATTACGATGAAGAAGACCTGGATACTGCAAGGACATATCTCAACTCAAGCATTGACTATATGATAGCCAATCTTGAAAAGGTGCGGTATAACCTTGATCAGTCAAATGGCAACGGTACTGAAGCCAGAATTGCCGCTATAGATGAGAGGATACGCCAGCTTGAGGAAGAAAAAGAAGCTATTGGTAATGCAGCAGACTTTGAAGAGCTCGCAATTGCGGCAAATTCGGTACGCGGAACATGGAATAATGCAAAAAACAGCACAATTGCCGAAACTGGAAAAACTGTCAGTGAGAGGATAGACCTATTCCTTGACAAATCCGAAGATATCGCCGGAAGGCTTGAAAGTGAAATAAATGCAGCGAACGAAACCGGCGCTGAGACTGTAGAACTCGAGGCAAAACTTGCCGATTATAATGAACTTATGGACTCAGCCAGAGAAAATAAGGAAGCAGCCGAAGAAATCTTCGATAAAGAAGATGCCACTCAGGAAGAACTGGAAGAAGCAAATGAATACCTGCAAGATGCTCTCGAAGATATACGTGATGCAAACGAGATTTTGAAAGAAATTTTTAGCGAACTGGAACTTTACAGGGAACAGTACAGGCTTGAAGAACAAAACCAGGAAACTGCACAAACCAATGACGAGGAAGTAGACGATAGCTCAGATGATGAAGTAGAGGACGAAGAAGACATAGAAGGCGCAGAAGATACTGAAGAAGACACTGGAGAAGAAGATACTGAAGAAGAAGATACTGAAGAAGAAGCTCAAGATGCCATGACTACTAACTCCACCGAGGAAATTAGCAGTTAAGGGGGCAAAAAAATGGTAAAATTCAGATATTTGTTTGTCCTGTCAATTTTATTTTTCTGGCTTGCAGGGTCCGGTTGCGTCGGGAACGATACTTCAAATACTGAGGAGGCAGGTATAGTCCCGGGCATTTCCGGAACAGATGAAAATACCTCTGCGGAACAGGTTCTTACCGAAGAAGAAATGCAGGAGTTTGAAAAAAGCATTTCCGAACTCGAAGACCTGCTCTCAAATTCGAGCCTTGAGGACGAAATAGTTGTTGAAGAGTTGTAAGAGTAAGAAAAAAATGCTCTAAAAAAATGCTCTAAAAAAATGCTCTAAAAAAATGCTCTAAAAAAGATGCTCTCATTTGAAGAACATCTTTTCTTTATTTTTTATTTTCTGGATTTCGTCTTCAAGAACCTCTAGCCTTGATTCGAGTTCATGCATATCTTTTCTGGTAAAGACATCGGCCTTTGAGATGGCTTCCTGCATTTTGTCAGATATTTTCTTTTCGAGGTCAACCCTTTGTTTCCGGCTTTCCTCAAGCACATCCTGAACAACTTTTTTGCCTTCTTCCTTGCTGATATCCCCTTTGTCGACCAGGTCTTTTACGAGCTCATTTACTCTTTCTTCGGTCATTGCCCACAGGCCGGCCCCTATGAGCCCAAGTTTTCGAACGGATTCTCTCATTATAAACACTCACCCTGGATTATTAAATTGGAAATAACTAATCTTGAATGATGATACTTTACTAAAGACTGATAATATATTAAAGGTGATGATGTATTAAAAATACTATTGGTTAAAAATTACCTTTAGCTAAAACCTGTTTACGGTGCCTTTAGTAATCTCCCGGCTCGTTTGAGGGCGAATGGATTTCAGGATTGCTCGGTATCAATCTGATAACAGGATTAATCAAATAACGGGATTAATCAAATAACGGGATAATCAGATAACAGGATTATGCCTGAATTTTATAAAAATGCCACGTTCCGGATTTCAGATACGATTATGAACATCAGCCTTTAAGGCTGGTAATAAATTCGTAGCCTGCATATTCCTTATCTGGAAAAGTAAATCTTCAGGTACTGTAAAATGAGCCAATTGATTCCCTTTTCAATCATCCCGTAACTCTAATTAAGGGTCCATGTAAAAAAAATCAAACCCCCATGAAAAAAATAAAAAAGTATTTATTGGCTCGGTTAAGTGCCAATCAGATGGGGGCCTGTGATCCGAACCTGATATCAAGTTCTCCTTGCCATAATGTTTTGGCTAATATTGGTCCACCGACGTTCCCGAATTTCATCCCAGTTGTAATCCTTTATCCAGATCCGAATCTTCTCAATCGCCTCTTCTGAATTTTTAAATCCGACATAACCTGCAAGTTCTTCCGGTTTTAGTGCGGAAGGAGAGGCAATATACATTTTTTGCAGAACGGCCTGGTCCAGTAACGTTGACTCCCCGTCAAACTTGAAGCCAGAAACAGCACAATCCGCACTCCCGTAATAACTACTGACTCCCATAATTTTAATGCTTGAAAGAATCTCATCAGGATAAGTAAAAACGTGGTCACTACCCCCAGAATAGTTACCTCCAAGCTCGTTACTGACAGAACCGTCCTTAAAGGTAAACCACCAGGCGTTCAGAATATCCCCGGTTCGAGCTGTAATCTTCACTATCGGATTTTCTCCGGAGAGGTTGAAAACTCCGCCATGGGGAGGATTTGAACTCCCTCCACTCTTATCCCCCATGCGAGCTGTCTGGGTAACTCCTCCGGGACCTCCGCCGTTCGGGTAAGTAACCTGACAGGCGTCAATTCGGTCCCAAGCCCAGACTTCTACTTTTGAGATCGGCTCTCTGGGTGCTGAGGGGAGTTTAATTGCACCGCTGTTGTCAGCTGTTCCCACCGCATCCGAATAAATCTCTCTTGAGAGATATACTGCGGCAGGCGTGGGATATTTCACAGGATCGAAATACTGCCACATGTCCTTGAAATCCAGAACATCGAGAGTCATTTCCCGGACGTATCTGTTTACCGTATTAAAGGGCTCAGTGTAATGTTTATTGCTGGGAGCATTTTTCTGAGTATCCTGTAAGCCGTCGCTGTAAGTCTTTTCAGTGTATTCTATGTAAGAACCGATCGTGTCTACGATTTGCTCCCGGGTATGCTGCTGTATTTCCTCGGTCCACCCCCAGCTGGAGCCATATAAAGCCCCGTCCCGAAGAAGGGTCAGGTGCATGTTCGCAAATTGAGTAAAAAGCGGCAGCAAGAGCAGTTCGTAACCCTGGGACTGGAAGTGTGGGAGCTGCTGGAGAAAGTCCACGAGTGCAACATTGTATTTCTCAGATATGTAAGTCTGGGTCTGGGAGTTCTGTACAGCCCAAAGGTATTCGTCCAGATTATTCTTCAAGCCTTCAAGGTCTTCCTGAACTTGCTGGTACACCAGATCACTGATTTTCTCGTCTATGAGTGCTTCCACCTGATCCTTTATCTCCGACCACACATCCTCCTGCGAATCAGGCCAAAAAATCTCTACAAGAGCACTAAGTGCAAAACCCACTCCCGGAATTTCTCCGAGCGCTGTGGATACGACAACTCTTGCAGCGTTATTGTAATCGAAATCATAGTCTGCCTGGGTGGAATAAAGCGTGTATTCAGGAGCATCCTTTCTGACTAAAGTTTCTAGCACAATCTGGTTTTCAGTCACGATTATTTTCCCCTTTAATTTCTTTCACTTCAAGGTATTTTTCCAGGACTTCTTCTGGAGTCCTCTTTTTCCGGAGTCCTCTTTTTCCGGAGTCCTCTTTTTCTGGAGACCGGTCTATCGGTACTTTGAGAGTTGCAGTTTTGCGGAAACATATTTACAAATTTCATCCTGTTTTTCTACAGTGTTGCATATGTTAACAAAACAAAAAGCAATAGTTATAGCACATGCAATATTTCATACTAAGAAAATTTTAGTGTACTACATATATAACTATATAATATTTTAAACCATGTCTTTTCGATGGAAGTCTTCCGAGCCGGAACAGCACTCATTAAAAAAACTAGCCTATTTTATGAAGCGGAAAGATACTTATGTTATTTATTTCATCAATTTTGAATCCAGTTATTCATACCTTGAGATCCATGAAAAACTGTTTTCAGAGAGTAAAATATTTAAAACAATAAAACATTTTTTTAATATTAATGATCTATCTTTTCCCAGGATAATTCTTATTTATGTTTAAATATTCGGGTGGCGAGGTAAAATGTTTTTGATTGGAAAATATATCAATTCAATAATTAATATTGTTTTTCTGATTGTCATATTCAATTTTGTATTTTTGATAGCTTCTGTCCCGGTAGCAGGGTTTATTACAGGAGAAGAAGTTTTAAGTGCTTCAATGGGACTGTCTCGAGATATCGATGAAAGTGTCATGTTGACAGAAGACAAACCGGTAACTTTCATGATTTCAACATTGGAACAGGGCAAAACAGAACTTCTGGATATCACTATTGTTGACCCGCAAAACAAAGAATACTCCTGGCAAAAAGGTTTTGGAGGATATGATGAACCCGGAGAGCATATAGAATTCTCTACGGTATTTGTACCAGAATCGTCAGGAATGCATCGAATAAGAATAAGCAATGCAAATTTCAATACGGGCGTCAAGCTGGTCTCAGGAATGGCACATCCCTCCGAACAACCTCTCTATTTAAAAACAATGCTTATTTCAGCAGTACTTATGGCCATTGGAATCATGTTATTCGGATCTTCGACAAAAAGGGTGCCTCTGGTTCCCGGACTTCCCGTATACAGGACAGTGACAACCGGCAAGAACAGAATGAGAAAATTTACAGCTTCCCAAACAATTATCGCGCTTTTTGCAAGCCTGTATATTGTATATAGTGTAGGTTTTCAGGGTGCTTTGTAAGTATCGGATATAATCAAAAGCAGGCCCGGTTTGAAGGGTGAGAGGCTTAAGGCTCTTCAAGCCGGGTTGAATTTGTTGAATTGCATCCTGGAGGGGTGAGAATTGTTTTGTTCGGGCAGGTTAAAAGCCTGGATGAATAAAATAGTGAATATCTGTCATTTTTTCTCCTGGGAGGTAAAGAGATTTCTCCTGTTTGACAAGAATAAATCCATTTTTTGACCGGTAGTAAATCAGATCTCTTCTCTCTTCTTATCTGTACGGAAAGTATAAAAATTTTTATACAATGTAGTGGTTGTAGTAGAAGAACTGTTATGAATTTCTTCTCGACTGCGAACGAAATCGTAAATACCCCCTCGGAATTTTTCAAAAAAGTGCCAGGTGAAAAGGGTTATTATGATCCTGTGATTTTTGCCTGTATCTGCGCTTTGTTTCCCCAATTAATATCTGGGACAATTGTTTCACCAATTCTCGCCTTTTTAATAGCGTTTTTGTTTTCTTTCATTATACGCCTCTTCATTGACAGCGCAGTTCTACATGGATTATTTAGATTAGTTGGGGGAGTAGCTACTTATGAAAGTACTTTTCAAATTCTAGCATATTCATATACAGCACAATTTTTCACCTCTCTCCCTATAGCAGTAGCCCAGGCGGGTCTTGTTCCAGATCTCAGCCCAATACTTATTTTATATGGCATATATCTGCTGACCATAGGAGGGCAGTTTGTTCATAAACTCAGCGCAGGAAAGGCAGCTATTGTCGCAATCTTATGTTTATTCTGGTACGTGGTTACATCATTTATACTTTATTTATTGGTAGAGCCGTATATGTGAAAATGAAGGCAAAGGACGCTAATAAACCGGTGGAAAAGTCAACCTGTCCTAAAGTTGCTTTATTGGGCCTATCCCAAAACCCTTTTTTTAATCATTAGGACTACAAAGTTGCCTGCAGCATAAGTTTTCATCACTATTTTCAGGATCAGAAGTTCTGTTATTTATTAAAAGTTCAATATTGTAGGGACGTAGGCTGGGATTACAAGAAAAGAAGGCAGGGGCCATGAGACGGCAGAGGTTTTGCTTGAGAGGATAAAGGAGGAGAGACGGAAGGGTGGGAAGAAACGATAATTGAGTTGGCTGTTTTTGAATCCAATCTCTTTTTTACTATTCTGAAAAAGCCATCCACTCCGCTGCGCTCTGTGGCCGGTGAGAGCCCCGGTACCTGGAAAGCAATCCAAATAAAAACACCAATTTCTCAAATTCACCAGTTACACAACCGCCGCCAGCCCATTATCCTCCCCGGTCACCCCTGTGTGGTGTATCCTTTTCCTCTCGTATCCTCAAACTGCACTATACGTTGGAAACTTGAAGAAGAAAGCCACTAAAAAGAGCTGAAACAAAAAATTAATCTTCTTCAAGTAACCAGCACCACAAAGGCATATACCTTATCCTCTTCCCGTCAACAAGCTCCTCGTCAAAGATATCGGATGTTATGGTCCCTTCTTTCATCCACTATACAACCTACCATAATTTTATAAGTGGGATTAATATGTATATTAAATGGATTATATGATGAAATTCTTAAAGAGGTTTACTGATGGATGAAAAATTCTACTCAAACGTAAATATTCTCGATTCCATTGAAAAAGGCGGCTTCAAAGTCGAAATTCTTGAATGTAACCACCTTAAAGGAAGTAAAGACGCAGCCCTCGCAGAAGATTTATTCTATATAAAAAATGCCGGGATGTCCTTGAAGATGGTCAAGGTAACCCTTGAAAATAGCGGCCTTATTACCGAGTCAGGAGCTCTCTATTTCCACAAAGGGCATATTGAATGCGCTTCAGGTATAGGAGGGGTTGGCGGACTTGCTAAAAAACTTATCAAAAGCAAGCTCACCAACGAGTCTACCTTTAAACCCGTATACAAAGGAACAGGAGAAATCTTTCTTGAGCCTTCTTTTAGCCACTACGTTCTCATGCATCTGGAAAACGAGTCCATAGTCGTAGACAAAGGGATTTTTTACTGCTGTGAAGAGGGAATGGAAATCGGGGTAGCATCGCAGAAAAATCTGTCATCTGGATTACTGGGAGGAGAAGGCTGGTTCCAAACACAAATTAGCGGTACGGGCACCGTGGTTCTTGAAATCCCCATTCCGATGGAAGAAGTGCTTAAGTACAAACTTGATAACGAAAGAATCCAGGTTGATGGGAATTTTGCCCTTCTCCGTTCGGGCCCGGTAGCCTACAGTGTTCAAAGGTCAAGCAAACAGTTATTCGGTTCCATAACAAGTGGAGAAGGCCTGCTCCAGACATTTGAAGGCACCGGACAGGTATGGCTCGCTCCAACTCAGCCCGTCTACAACCGCCTTAAACACAATGGAATTCCCCAGCTGGCAACTGCAGGAAAGAATATAGATAACTCTATATAAAATATAAACATTTAATGAAAGTAAAGTGCTCAATTTTTAGAATTTCCTTTCATTTATTATTCTTTTTTCCATTTTATTCAATTGTTTCCATCTCCAGGATTAATCGTCCTTATCACTTCTCTCTGCCGATTCGCAGCATCTAATAACATTTTTGAATCTTTTCCGGATAGGCAGAAGGCTCTGGTGGACATTCTCAGGCTCTGTTCCGATGACGATAAAAATCTCAGGGTAAAGCAATAAATGCTCTTTGAACGGTTTTCCCGGAACTTTCTAATGTTTTCCCAATAATATATAAATAATCTTTTGTGTACAGTTCCCCAATATTCTTAATACATGGGCAAAATGAAAATCCTTCTTCTTATATTCACTCTTATTTTGCTATGCTCAGGCTGCCTTGAAGATACAGCTGTAACTCCTGTAAATACGATTAATCCGGACTCAGTTGAATATTACGACACAGCAGCTGCAAACAATGCTTTTGCCTTTGATATGTATTCAAAGCTGGTGCAGCTTGAAAGCGGAGAGAAAAATAACATTTTCTTTTCGCCGTATAGCGTATCTGCTGCCATGGCGATCTGTTATGAGGGAGCTGAGGGTACTACAAAAGAACAGATCTCAAACGTGTTTTATTTCCCTGCAAATAACACGGTTTTTAAAGTCCGTTTGAAAGAAACGAATGACAAAGTATATTCCGGAAGTGACGGTTACGAGCTTGAAACTGCAAACGCACTCTGGGTGCAGGAAGAGTATCCTGTAAAAGAAGAGTATATTTTCAATGCCAAAAACTACTACCGCAGCGAAGTAACAAATCTCGATTTTGTGGGAAAACCGGACGAATCAAGAGATACTATCAATGAATGGGTCGAAGACAAAACCGATCGCAAAATAAAAGACATTGTCCCGAAAGGTTCAATAACGGACGATACGCGGCTGATTCTTACAAATGCAATCTATTTCAATGGAAGATGGGAACATGAATTTGATAAGGAAATGACCAGCAAAAAAGCATTTTATCCGACAAAACGGGAAGAAGTCTCTGTTGACATGATGTACATATCCAGTAATTTTAATTATAGTGAAAATTCAAAGGCAAAAATTATAGAATTGCCTTACAAAGGCAATGATTTATCCATGTACATTGTGCTTCCGAAAGACAATAACATTACGGAATTTGAAAACAATTTCACGGTTAACGATTATGTCGAACTTAAAAACAATATGGACTCCGTGGGGGACGTGGAGACCTCGATTCCGAAATTTAAGTTTGAGACCAAAACCGAGCTTTCCGATTCCCTTATTGAAATGGGTGTTGCGGATGCCTTTGATCTGAAACTGGCAAATTTTTCAGGAATTAGTGATGATCCGTTACTGATCTCCAGAATGATTCATCAGGCTTTCATAGATGTGCAGGAAGAAGGTACTGAAGCTGCTGTATCAACAACAGTATTCATTGGTTTTGTCAGTTCCCCAAAATCCAAATCAAGGGAGTTCAAAGCCGACCACCCGTTCATGTTCTTCATAGAGGACAGGAGGACAAACTGCATCATTTTCATGGGAAAAGTTGAATATCCGGAGTATGAGGAAACTGGAGGGTTCTGGAGCCTACCGTGGAAAAAGTAGCTGAAAGATCATGAGACGGCGGAGGTTTTGCTTGAGAGGATAAAGGAGGAGAAGAGGCGCAAACCCGCCCTCATCCCGATTACCCCCGCGGTGTATTCTTTTCCTCTCGTATCCTCAAACTGCACTATGCTGGAAACTGAAGAAAAAGTCCACCTAAAAGGGTTGAAACAAAAAATTAACCCCCTTCAAGCAACTAATACCATAGTGGCACATGCCCTTATCCTCTTCCCGTCAACAAGCTCTGCATCAAATATCATGCCTATGTCGATGCAATATAATTTCCTGGTTTGTTCATTTGCACTTATTTTCCGATTGACGCATCTAACGTTTTTTTCCAATCCGAAAAATAGAAGAAGAAATGCTGACCATGATCTCGGTGCTTAAAACAAAAAAAGTGATTAATATTTTTCCAAACTCTGGTTTTTTTCACAAACTTTTGCATTCATCTGCAAATCTCACAATTTCCTTACCGACCGTCTGACAGCTGATGAAAAAAGGTTTTCTCGTAATTGTGAGAGTGAGATTGGACTCTCCATCCCATTCGAAACTCCCGGTAATCCCTCTGTCCGAAAGTTCTCCTTTGTTTCCCGGCGGGACGTCAATGCCGTAGCCCTGAAGCTTTTCCTTCAGGCACTCAAACATACCGGGTGTAACATCAGGAATCTTTACGTTTTCACAGCTGTTCTCTTCATTCTGTGCATGAGCAGATCCCGCAAAAAAAACTAACAGCATTAGTAGAGAAACTATCAATTTCATGTTCGTTCTTCACCCTTCATCATATGCGAATTCAGCTATCCTTCAGGAAAAAACTCTGTCACATTCCAGGTTTTTCCCTCACTTACCTTTACATTCGTCTACGAATAGTATTATCCTCCCGTCTGCGGTCTCACAGCTGACGCCAAAAGGTTTTTCCTTAATTATGATGGTAAGAACGGACTTTCCATCCCATTCGAAACTCCCGGTAACCCCTTTTCCTGAAAGTTCTCCTTCATTTCCCGGCGGGACATCAATGCCGTAGTCCTGAAGCTTTTTCTTCATGCACTCAAACGCTTCCGGCGTAACATTTACAAATTTTAGAGGTTTACAACTGTTCTCTTCATTCTGTGCTTGAGCCAATCCTAGAGAAAAAACCAGATATATTACTAGCAGAGAAACTATCAATTTCACTTTCATTCTTCAACCCCCCATCTGCGAATTTGTTCATTCTATCCGAATGAATTTGCAGAAGTAATTAAATAAAAACTAAATTAATAAAGAAGTTTAAATTAGCATATAAAATTAAATATATGTTAATTTAATATTATTCGAATAATATTACTGCCAGTTTATAAATAGTTAATCTCTATTTCCTATTTTCTAAAGAATAGTTAATACTTTCTCTAAATGAAAAAAAAATAAAAATCACACAAAATACAAAGTTTTCATGTATTGGTAGGTTGTGACTCCTATCAAATCAACTCTATTTTTTAGATTCACTAAAGTGAGCATGTATTTTACATACTTCTTCCAACATAACAGCATTTACCTCATTCATTTGACCTGATCTTATTATTATCCATTGAGGACTTCCTGACTGGTTAGAGGTAACTTGATAATCATCAACATCATAGCAAGAAATTTGTTTTCCATCTTTTAACGCTAAAAGGACTGTTAAACTCATTCCTTTTTTGTTTTGTTTCTCTGTAATCATTGGGTTTAGAATATTTTCGATTATATATATCCCCCCACTGTATATTTGAAAAAGTATTTATTAAGAGATAGTTAAAATAGATATTTAAAGTTATCTTTTTTTAAGGTGTCTCTGCATATGCATAGAAGACATTAATTTAATAATAGAAATGAATTATTAATAAAAATAATTTATGTTAATTTAAAAAAGACATTATTAGCAACAATCGGACTCCACAAAATAAAGCCTTTTCATATCAGGGCAGTACATATCAAGCTCTATCTTAATTCTTTCTATGAGGTCTCTACAGCAATCCCCTGTCACTCCATAGTTTTCTTTTAGGATTCCAGACAGAATTTCTATTTCAATTCCATCGTGGATTATATTTTCCAGGCTTTGTAGAATGTTATATACTAATTCGTCTTCTGATTGAGAATCTTGTATTTTCATTTTGGCAACCCGGTATTTATGCGACTGTGAGCCAAAGCGGCGATACTTCTGAACATGTACAAATATATCATGATATACATCTGTGCCGCAAACAGGACAACGCGCTTTTACATACATTTTTGTGACCCCCAATTTTCTATGGAAAAATAAAAAAGTCCTTAAAATATATAAGAAAGAATCAAGCTGGCTGAAAGTAATAAAGAATCGCTTTGTCTAGAAATTATGATAATAAATAAATACTTCTAATGATTCTGTTTTTACATGGTACATTATTTGATTGAATTTAGATTCCACGGCAGTGCAAAATATGAAATTAAAAAGTGGATAAACGAAATCAATCAGATATTTGGACTGAAATCTAAAAGGGCGATTCCTCATATTACATTGGCAGGTCCATTTACTACTTATGACGAAACCAGATTAATTCGCGATTTCAATTTCTTATGTTCAAACTACTCACTAATGGATTTCAAAGTAAATGGATTCGGCGCATTCGAAGATACCAAAGTAATATTCCTTGACATAACTCCAAGCCAAACTTTAGTGGAGTTTAGATGGAAGCTTGCTCAAACACTAAAACCATACTGTAAACTCAATACGTTCGACTTTGAACGAAAATTTGAATTTCATTCAACAATTGCAATGAAGTTAACTGATGACAAATTTAAGGAAATAAAAAGATATATTGTAAAAAAAGATGGACTGAAATTCAGACATAGTGTGGTCCGAGCAACTCTTATTAAAAATCAGCTGATATTGCGAGAATATGATTTTCTTTTAAGACGGCCATTAGGGAGGAAATTGGCGTTAGACAAGGACGTTTATGCCCAAACCATGAAACTACTAAATAAACACAAGTTTTGATGGTCGTTATGGTCCAGATGAATATGTAAGTGCAGGTTTTTGAGTCCCGAAAGAGGCAGAGCCGATAATATCAAAAGTTTATTCTGAAAACCAAAGGTCTTTGTTACTTCAGACTTGCACCATTATATGTATATTAATCATTAATTACCCTGAGCTAAAAACTTAGTTAAGGGTTTCCTGCCTTTTGTTCATGAATATTTTTTGAAAAATTATTATAAAGTAAATTCTTCTAATATTTCCACGTCATCTTCTTCTTTTTTAATTTTCTTAATTTTAGATTTAGCTTCTTCGACGACTGGGATTTTTGGAGAAGATCCCTTTTGTTGAAGTACTGCGTTGATCGCCTTTCTACCTATTTCTGTTTGAAGAAGCTCAATAAGAATTTCGACGGCTCCTATTTCTTCTTGTTCTAAATCATGCTTTAAAAGAAATTCAGTTAACGCAGTAGTTGTTAAATCCGATGCACTGCTGAACTCCTCAGTTTCGACTAAAGCATCTATCTTCCGTTTTAGATAAGGACTGACCGTCACATTCAGAGTTACTTTTTTCTTTTTTATTTGTGCCCCTGCCATTACATTATAATTACAACAGAGTATCATTTTATACCTTTTTGTGGTAATTACTTTTTAATTACATCATAATTACGGCATCAAACGAAAATTTTATATTTGATGTGGTAATTATGGTGTAATTACTTGACAATAAGAGGTGATTTTAATACAAAATATCAAGAAAAAAAATACACTAAATGTAACCGTCAGTCCATACCTTGCAAAAAAAGTGGATAAACTTGTTAATGAACGGATATTTAGCAGCAATTCAGATCTAGTGAGCATGGCTCTATCAGAATTCCTAGTGAAATTTCCAGATAAAGGAGAGGCGGTAATATGAAAAAAGGAATTGTTGGGTGTGAAAAATTCTTTCCGGCGCGGCCAAGCTTTGGACTGAGTTTTTCACCCTCTTTTGAAGAGGGTTTCTTTATATATCAATCTATGGGGGTTTTGCAGTGAGCGCAGAAACACTCACACTCGAAGACCTGAGACAAAACCCTCTTGTCCAGAAATTTGCCTCCCTCTCTCCGGAAACAGTCGCTTTAGCTCCGGAGGGTGAGGAGTTCCGTATTTTCTGCCTCTCGATCCTCTCGGGGGTGCATGTATGAGTAATCTACAGGCAAACAGCCCTTATTTTTCTGTGCCTCAGAGAAAAGCAAAATTAAAATGCCCCTACAAGCACGAACTTTGCGAAGAGTGCAAACAAGTATTTGTTCCCGCCACATGGCCTAAAGTATACGGGAAGCGTCTCTGTTCAAACTGCGCCACTAAAGAACTCACAAATATACGATTTAATCGCAACTATGCAGCGGAGGCGGTTTAAGTGCGTGCCCTCTCTTCTCTAACAATCGTCACAGCCTCGATGTGCTGTATAATCTTCTTAGGGGTCCTTATGCTTACCTTCTGCCTCTCGATCCTCGCGGGGGTGGGTCTGTGAATGGCATAGTGTCCGCTCGGGTTCCGGTCCACACAACCCGGAAAGTTCAGCTGAATTCTCACCTTGATGAACTAATTTTTCAGACTCGGGGAAATATCAAACCCTCATATCAAAAAACAGTACGAAGTATGTTTCAGACTCCGGACCTGAACGCCCTATATTCTCGGGAGGTGCGGGTTTGATTCCTCAAAAAATTGTTGCTTATTTTCCCAGCTTGCAGTTTGAAATGTGCTATATTGTGCTGTTCATGGATGTACTCTCGAGCGGGATACTCAAACTAATTCAGGTCGCATACAGGCCGGAACCTCGCTATATAGTCATGTTCTCGTCAACGATTCCGGGCCGCGTCTGGGTCGCAAAAGAATCAGACTATGAAACCGCACTTTCAACGTACAGCGCAGTAATTTCAGATGAATTCATTTAAGGGGGGTGAACGCTTGAACATAGTAAAATCAGTATTCTCAGCCGTAGGATTCGCTTGTTTCCTCGTTCTCGGGGCTATTTTTGCAATAGGGGCAATAATTGCGGGGGTGGAAGCGTGAGCCGGGGAGATCTGATATTTTTCACTCTTTTTTATGTGGCTCTCTTTCTTGCGGTGCTTGCCTTTGGGATCTTTTCGGAGGTGCTCTAATGGTCCGGGACTGCTGCAAAACCTGCCGGGGATATGCTCATAACTCTATAAATCATGGAGTGGGCTGCTTTGGCTGTTCAAAATCTTCTAATGGCCAGGACTGCGGGACCTGCTCCAAAAAATGTACTAAATACATTCCGGGGGGCTTTTGATGTCTGGATCATCAAACGCCCTTGCATCCTCTAACGGTTGCGAAATGGAAAACATAATTAAAGCCCTCTATCCAGGGGCTGAATTCCATTACAAAGGAATAGTAGACTTTGTAATTGACGGGGTCAAAGTCGAAAACAAATCATGCCAGGAATATATAAATGCAAGTGGAAATCATAACGGTGTACGGTCCGGTAGATTCTGCTTTGATTCCTTACAACACCAAACCTTAGTTGAAAACAACGCTGACTATTCCTTTATCGTTCAGAGAGATTCAAAGCCTATCTTTTTTGCTCGGATTCCTGCAAGAAAATTAAAACTCGGTAAATGGACCGGAGTAAAAGCCGTTTGCTGGAAAACGATTATTCGGGGGGCGGTCTGAATGGCCCGCTCCAAATCTCGCCAGCGTTCCGGGTTCCATCCTTCATTATATGCGTCCCTTTCCAAGACTGAACAGGCAGCAGTAAGGGCTGCTATGGCTGCGTACAATAAGCGTAATCCATCAACCCCTTACTATGAGGTTGAAGAATTCTATCAGCAGGTCTACAGGGCAGGGGGCTGGTTCGCATGAGTATATCTCGAATAGAACGAAACCGGCAGGGGCAATTATACCGGCAATACTCCAGATATGATAAAGCCTCTCGTCTCTGGTTCGCTCGCGGTTGCACATGTGGGCGCACACTGCGGCCAGGTACTAGACGCCACTGTCAAAATTTAACAGGGGGCCGGGTATAATGCCTCTAAATATCCCTGTTCTCGCAGTCCGGCAGGAATGGGCACACTTAATAGCTACTTCTTACAAAACTGACGAACACCGCCTATATCCTGCTCCTACTAAGTATATCGGGAAGGATATTGCAATATACGCCAGCCTGACAGCACCAAAAAAAGAAGAAATTCAGGCAATAAAAGATTTTTTTAATGTAAATTACAGTGAAGGGCGAGCTGAACGGTGGGACTTGCAGCTAAAACCACGCGGTTACATTGTCGCAGTTGCAACCCTAAAAAACAGCCGTAGAGTAAGCAGAGAGGAGTTTAATTCTAGCTATCTCACTCATGCGAACCCTCTTTCTTGGTATGTGCTCGGTAAGTCGCATCTATGGGGACTCTGCAATATAAGACCCCTTTATCACCTTGACAATCTAATAAAATTTAAGTTCTCGGGCTCTATGGTCTGGTCCTCTATTCCTGCAGAAACTCTCAGGGCTCAGGGGGTGGACCTGTGAACACTCCCCTTTATACTCGCTGCCTGCGCTGCGGGCGGGCTCTCAGGGATCACAAGAGCAAAACCCGGGGCTATGGTCCGGAGTGCTGGCAAAAGGTAAAACACGCAATACCCCCACAGGGAGCCCCATTAACCGAAACCCGGAGTATTGAAAATATTTTCAATGCTAACGCAGTTTATGACTCTCTCCGGGTCCGTGTCTCTTCTCATTCCTGCCCTTCCTGCGGTGCTCTCCTGGGCTCTGCAGGGGTCCACAGTTACGACCATGAAGACGGGCTGAACCTTCGCGGGTTCCTGCAGCCTCAATGGGTATATCTGTCCTGTCCTCGTTGCGGGGTAGACATTGCCCTGCATAAGCTCACGCGGGACAGCTGCGGAGATCTCTGTAAGCATTACCGTCAGGTTTCGATAGCTGAGGCTCTCGGGGTATAACTCCTCTTATTTTTTTTCAATTTTTTTGAGACCAAACTATACCGTATTCTACCGGGGGGAGATTATGCTAGGGCTCACTCAGAGGCAAGTATCAGATTTCTATGAAATAACTAGCGAAAGCCCTTGTAATGTGGGGCAATTAGCGGAATATCTAAAGGAAAAGTACTCTTTAACAGAACCTATTAAAAAAATTTATATGAAAGTGTATAATTTCTTTAAAACGCAAGCGGGAAAACTCCATTTCCTTATGAAAAAGGAAGATTCTATCTTATGGATCCGGGCCAATCCCCAAAAACCACTTACCTTGATCTTTGATAAGCAAATTAGTTCAGAGACCAAAATCAAAAACGGACGACCGGATACAACTTCAAAAAATTTTGATGATTTGGAGGGGCTTAAAAACGCAAGCCCGGAACGCTGGAAAGCAGCGCATAAAGTGAGCCGCTGTAACGGGTTCGGTTATACTGATCGCGAAACAGGGGATTTTATTTACACTAATAATATTTATTTTGAATGTATACAGGAATTTTCAAACTATATTACCCGGATCAGGACCGAAAATATAGAAATGGCTTATAGCATGGACGGGGATCCTGTCTTCGCTCGCTCGGTGGCTCTTCCCTACAAAACCCGGTTTACTTCTGTGGACCGTCAAAACGAAATCCGGGAAGCATACCGGGCAACCTGGACAGCAGCCAGCAAGCGCCATATGAAAGCCGTTTTCCTGACTCTTACCGCTCCCCCTCGGGCCGGGTCACTCTGGGACACTAACATTAACATGTTGAAAGCCTGGGGGAAGCTCCGCCGTTTCCTTGATTCTTTCCTTGCCCGGGGCTTGACATATATCTGCGTCCGGGAATTCCAGCAGAACGGCAGGCTCCACTTTCATATTATCATTTTCGGGACAAACTGGCTCCTGCCAATTAAAGCCCTTAAAAAAATCTGGGTAAGCTATGGGGGAGGCCCTGTAATGGATATTTGCGCCATTCGTCAGACTCCGGAGGGCTGGACCTGGGCCCGCAGATCCCCGAGGGATGCAGCCGGGAAAGCTCCTGCAGGGTACCTTTCAGATTATCTCGAAAAAAGTATGAGCCCTAAATCCGGCTTGAATTACTGGATATACAATATTCAGTTCTGGACCGCCAGCCAGGACATCAAGCAGGCTCCTGAGCGGTACGAATCGAAAGGTATCTGGGCGAAAGTCGGGGTACTCTCAAAAGAAGGAAAACGAATTTTCCAGAAAGGCAATGATAAAGCTAAAGCCTTTTTCTCGGGTTCTCTCCTGAGGACTCGCAAGAGATCAGAGCCCCAGTCTAAGGACACGAAGGAAAAAGAAAAGCGTTCTGTGAGCTTTAGGCGAGCTTCTGAGCTATTTATGCAGGGGTGATTTTTTGAAAAAAGTTCTTTTTGCTGATTTTTTTGCTGGCATAGGCGGGTTCAGGCTCGGTATTGAATTAGCGGCTGACAAATTGGGTATCCCAGTACAATGTGTATTTTCATCTGAAATAGAAAAGAACGCGAGGTATATATATGAAAAAAATTTCAAAGAAAGACCACACGGTGACATCACAAAAATACAAGCAGGTGACATTCCAGACATTGACATCCTTTGTGGTGGATTCCCTTGTCAGGACGTTTCTATTGCCGGAAAACGAGAAGGAGTTAAAGGAAAAAGAACTAAACTCTTTTTTGATATCATCAGGATCTTACAAGAAAAAAAACCTAACATTGTATTCCTTGAAAATGTTAAAGGATTGCTTAGCGCAAACAGAGGATGGGACTTCGCCAGAGTGCTCATTGAACTGGAAAACCTCGGGTACGACGTGGAATGGGATACTCTTAACTCAAAAGATTTCGGGGTTCCACAAAACAGGGAAAGAGTGTTCATTATCGGATATCTTAGAGACAAATCCGTCAGAAAAATATTTCCTCTCTCACGATTCAGTCAAAAAAATGATTATGTCAAAAAGCCATCAAAAACCCCAATTGTTAGAACTCTTACAGCAGGGGGAAACAGCGGTGGAAATCATTCCGGAATGACAATATTATTGTCAAAAACAGTTCGCAGTGGAGGGTTATCCTCTCCTTATGGGAGTAAACAAAATTGGGATACATACAATATAAACGGGAAAATACGACGTCTAACCCCGTTGGAATGTGAACGCCTTCAGGGTTTCCCAGATAATTGGACTGTAGGAATTTCAGATACTGCTCGTTATAAATGTCTCGGAAATGCCGTAACCGTAAACGTCATTCAGGTAATTGCAGAATTAATTTTGACCCGGGAGGCAAATAAACAATGAAAATACCAATAGAACTTATTCGAGATTCGGAAGAAGATAACGAACCTGAATACCCGGAACATCCGGACGCAGAGAAATACGAAAGTGCAATCCTGCAGAGCAGGGAGCGCAAAAGCTCCTATAATGACCTCTCCGGAGATGCAGAACGGGTCTTAAGGTCCGCTCCTGCTCTTTCATGGAAACAATTTTTAAAAAAATGGGGGTGAATCATTGGTTAAAAGAAGAAAATTATGTCCAAATGGTTGTTATAGTTCTTCATCAAGGTATCTCCATACTGCTTACATTCAAAAAAGAATAACAACATCTTACGGTATCCCTGGACAAATAAAAAATATTCCAGTTGGGTTCGTTTGTGACATATGCGGATATTTTGAATTTGTAAAACCAGAAAAATCTAAAAAATAAATCCAGATAAAGTCTATAGACTTCTTCTGGACTTAGATTAAAACCAGAAAAATCTAAAAAATAAATCCGGATAAAGTCTATAGACTTCTTCCGGACCTGGATTTTTTGTGTAAAAACCTACTCCTTACGGACTGCTTAAGGTTATTATATATGGGTATGTAATAACCTTTAGGATTTTTCAATAGGGTAACAATAAGAAAGGCCAGAAAAACATTTTTTAAAAGGTATAATCAACAAATAACCGGATACAGAATTCCCCATAGATGAGACTCTAACGCCTTCTTTCACGCTGTACGCTGCACTTTTAAATCTAACTTTTCATCATTCAATTTTAAAAGAACGTGAATGGAAGCAAGGAAAGTATAAAACATCCAATCATACCAAACATCTCTATTATAATCGCTTTGTTGTGTTCGATTATGATGGCGAATATCAAAGCCGTTTATTATTTTGAAAAGATCACTGTCATCTTTATTATTTAATTTTATACCAAATTTCCCTAGATATTCTAGCACATCAGCAAGTATTCTTATGGCTTCTTTCTTCTCTTCAACTGAAGAATTATACCGAGAAAATTTTGAAATTGCGTACTTTACCCTTAAATCAATATTCTTAGGGTCGATTGTTTCAATGTTTTCTTCTATAAGTGATTCGAAACCAGGTGGTGAAAGCTTTTGGATTTGTCCCTCTTCCGAAAGCTCATATCCTTCATTATAATGTCTAAGGATAATATTTATTTCGGTAATATACTCTTTCTTCTTTTTTCTTGTCTCTTCTTTCTCTACGCTTATCTTTTCGAAAGGATAAGTTGATCCAAGAATATATACGCGAATATGATCGTAAAGTAACTCTATAACTGTAAATAACTTAACCTCATCATATGATGAAATGCAATTTTCTATCGGCCAAATATTCATCATTTTAGTCAAACCATATATGTAAATATCTGGATTATGATGATTATAAAGAGTCATATGCTCTTCATATTCTTTATAAATCGCGAAAAAGTAATCTTTGAGTATGTTAAAATTAATTTTTGGATCTGTAACATTTGATCTTTCACCATAGTATTTCTTGGACATTACCATCTCTTCACCAGTTTAAGTTCTTACTTTTATTGAATAATCTATAACGATATTTATCAATATTTGTTTAATAAATTATGTGAAGCTTCCATTTATAAAGAAAATATTTTATATGTATAGAATAAATTATATTCACATGTTTAAACCAAACCCAAATTTTAAAAGTGAAATAGATGAAGAAACCCTTGAAAAAATTCTCACTAACATATTAGAAAAAGTTGTATATGAAAACGGATGTACTTTATGCAAAGGAAAAAACCTAACAGTGTATGTAAATGAGTTTACAGGTACATACGTTGATGGATATGCATATTGTCATAATTGCAATGAGAAAATATCCGCCCATGTAAATATTGATATTGAAGGCGAAATGGAGAAAATTGAGACAGAATTGAAAAAAGTTTTTGAAAGGTAAGTTATGGATAATGACCTGATCTATGGTTTTTTGGGGGGAATCGTTGGCGGAATATGTGTGAATATTTTAACTTTTCACTATACAAGGAGAATTGAAACAAAAGAAAAAGCAAAGGATTCACAGAAAGAAGGTCAAAAGAGAATTATAGATAAACTAAAAGAAATAAAATTTACATTTGAGAATTATTTATCTTCGGATCGTATTAGGTATAAAGAGATGAAAAATGAATGTTTTATATTCTCAAACCAGTTAACGAATATCTTAAGTCAAACTGTAAATGATATATCAGATGAAACCAGTGAAGATTTACAAAAATTAAGTTTAGAGTTAGATAAACTCGGAGATTATTCTGTTACAATGGATGATGATTTTTCTGAGAATTGCGAATTTATTATTATTTGTAGATCTATTATCAGAGACGCAGAGAAAATAATGATAGATGTTGATAACTATTGAAGTAACTAAACATCTCTGAATATTAAGACTTTAACCTCATCGAAAAGTTAAAAATGGAATATTAATTTTTGTACTCATTTAGAATCTCTTGCACGGATTCCATCTTTCTTTTTCTCCGGAATACCTTCAAACTTCAGAGACATAAAACATGGATTTGAGTTTAACAGTAGCAATAATAAGTCTCATAGTAACCATTATGGGTATCTTAGTAGCTATCGTTTTTGGTGTTCCTAGTTATTTCTCTGTATATTATGCTAAAAAGGATCATGACAAGAAAAACCAAGATACGGCTAGTCAGGAAAGTAAGATTCATGAACGTTTTAATCGAGCAATTGATCAATTAGGAAGTAAAAGACTTGGATCCTTTTGAATACGAGATTTAATGAAATCTATTTCTCTTATCTTCCTCTTCTTTCCTTTTTTCTTCCATAAAACGAGCGTTTATAGTTACATTAAACGTATGTGTGTAGTTTAAATAGTTTTAGTTACATTAAATACATTTATGGGAAAAATCCTCGGTTATGCCAGAACATCAACATCTAAACAAGATATTGACAATCAGATTCTAGCCTTAAAAGAAGCTGGTGTATTACCTGAAAACATTTTTTATGATAAAGGGGTTTCAGGTCTTACGCTGGCTAAGAATAGGAAAGCATTTAAAAAAGTTTATGAAATGATTCAAAATGGAGAAGTAAACAGACTTTACGTTTTTGAACTCTCAAGGATAGGGAGGTCTTCAGCTGAAACTTTACAGCTTTTCATAGATATTGAGCTTAAGGGAGTTCAAATTATCTCCTTAAGCCCTAATGAAGCATGGACACAACTTGTTGATGAAAACATGAAAGGAATCAGAAACATTTTTGTAAGTATGTTTGCCTGGTTCGCAGACATTGAAAAAAAATCATTATCAGAGAGAACTAAATTGGGTCAAGAAAGAGCTAGGAAAGAAGGGAAAAAAATAGGCAGGCCAGAAAACGAACCGGATAAAAAAGAGTACAATAAACTTAAGGGATCAGGTTTAAAGCCTGCACAGATTGCTAGGGTAATGCAGATACCTCATTCCACTCTTTATAAATGGATAGGTAAATGGGAAGAAGAAGAGAGGATAAATAGAAATCAAGAGTTATAACTATTCTTTTCTCTCTATTTTTTACTCTCTGCCTCACAGGCAGCCTTCATTTTTCTTATAATTTCAGGATTTCTTCGGATCCCTTCACTTTTAAAGGAAAAGTAAAGGATTATATTTTTCCTTTATGTGGGCCATAAAAGGCAATGAGAATTATAACAAAGTAAATAAATATAATCGTACTTGATACAAAATAATTTAAGGCAAAAAAAAGAGAGCAAGTAATTAAAAGAAGTGAACTGAAGTACCTTTTCTCTTGATATCTTACTAATAAGTATAATTTTTCATTTAATTTTGAAAGCTCTTCCTCATTTTTAAGTTGGACCATTCCCTCACGTATTTCGAACATACTGTATTCATCTTTTTTCATTAGATATATTATAATAAAAAAAAAAGCAAATGTGATACATACAATACTGAAAATAACATTCCATATAGCGAACTTATCAACATTCCATGTAGATGTTTCTACAATTTTAGATACTACTGCAATATAAAAACCAACTATTATACATATAAATTCCATTAACTTTATATATTTATTTTCGTACTTATCACATTGTTCAAACAGTTTATCATAAATTTCTGCTTGTTCATTTGTCATAGCAAATAAATAAAATACACCATTATAAATAGTCAACTTATGGTCACAGACACAAACGTTCACACTTATTTTCTAAAATGAATCCAAAACAGAATGATTTAGACTATATGAAATAGGCAGTTTCAATTTTAAGTGAAATTCTTTGCGAGAATAACTATAGTTCAACCGCATAAGTCCTAATAAAAAGAAAAATTTGCAATCATGGATAAGTTCTGAAGGTCCGGATCCGGAGGCGCTCCCAGAGCTCAATAAAGCATTTTATTTTTTACCGCTATCGATTTTTTACCGAGGGAAAAAATTTCATCTTGTATGTTAGTACATACAAATCATATTTCCAAAAATTCTAATTTTTTTAATTAAAAATTAATTTCCTTAGATTTTTGTGTGTTTTATATATGAATAAATTCTACCAAATATTATGATCACAAACAAGTCCATTAAAGAAAAAGCTCTTTCTCTTAAGAACAAATGTTCTCAGAGAAATATATCTGCTGCAATCGCAGCAACCACAGGAGGTTTAAGTCTCTCCATCCTCACTGGTGGGGCATCTGCAAGCGTTATTAACGTATCTCAGATTACTGGTATCCTCTCAGACATGGGCCTTATATTCCCATCCTTCGGGGATCTGGTTGTTGCAATCGTTCCTACAATCATGACCCTAGCAGTAGTCGGGTTCATTCTCAAATTCTTTGATAAAATACTTGCCATGATTGACAAGCTTGTATAAGGGGGGCATAAATGCGCCCCATATCATTTTTCCAGATTACAATTTCTTTTTTCTTGCTTCTCTCTTCGCTCTGCCTGCCAGCCGCAGCCTCTAACGTATCTATAAATTTCAATGACCTGAACATTGTAGAGCGTGATATTTCTGTATATCAGGTCTCAGAAACAGGCGTATCAGTAATATATTCAGGGTCCACTGAAAATGCCTCCATCTCATTAAATCCGGACTATTCATATCAGATAGTAGTTGAACCCTCTGAATTTACATGGATAGACGATCCGCGTAACGCTTTAACGTATTTTATAGACACAGCCGCAGGACAAACAATATCTTTCTTCGGTGGCGCCCTGGTATTTGTTGGAATAGTCAAGCTAATTTTCAGATAATAGGGGGGTTTGGAAATTGAAGAAGAAAATTATTATTCTCTCTCTGCTAGCTCTCTGCCTGCTAACATTCCCTGCTTCGGCCTGGGAAGAATCATTTGAAAACCACCCAAATGACGGGGGATATGACAATTATTTTAACTGCCCGACTCTTGAATTATCATCTTATGAGCATGGGTATTGTCTGGTAATGAATGAAGGGGATATTCCTCTAACCATGCAAATTAATTCTTCATTCCCTGGCCAGTTTTCATTTTCTGTGAAGGGAAAAGATGAGGGGCACATTGGTCCAGTAGCAATAGGATTCAAACTTTATAATGCAGACAATGAGGTAATTTTTTCTGATCCGAACATGAAAACAATCTCCTATAATACCGCATGGACTAGATTAGAATTCATCGAAACAGTAAGCGGTAATGGTATAGATTGTTATGCTAACGGGGTACTGTCCGATTCCACAGCATATTCAATATCTGGGGAATCAGCCGTAAGGATGGAAATAACAGTAACAACATCTCCTTATGCATGTGGATTATATTTAGACGACTTCACGACATCTTCTCATAATAGTGTAGTAAGTTGTGATGAATCAGCAGACGAATCAGACACATATCAATATTTCAGAGTCGGATGTCCATATTTAAAATCTGGGTATTCATGGTTTTATAGAGTGTATGACAGTGAATTAAATCAGGTAGTAACCGACACTCCGATAAGTAACCTGAATGAGTTATCAATCCCAGTATCATCTCTATCTGAATCTGAATATTTTTCTATAAAACTATTTTATACATATAACGGTAACACATATTTTTCAAATTCACGCACATTTGATTTAACTGCAATAACCGGGTATTCCCTCACAATCGAAAATCCGGAAGTATCTCCGGGGGAACTACTTAATATATATTGTTACAACGCATCAGGGTTTACTTTACAATGTGATGGCCCAAGCTCAGATGATTTAGAATCATATACAATATCTGACACAGAGGAATTAATATCTTATTTAGTTCCGGAAGATTCTGTATCTGGAACCGGAGTAGTAATACTTAGAAACCCATCAGGGGCAAAAGTTGCGTATGAATACTTTGAAGTTGTCGGAGGAGTCGGGGGAAATTCGGAAATAAGCTTTGATAAGTCGGCATATACAAATTCTGATAAAGTATCTATCACTTATTCAAATCTCCCTGCAGGCTGCCAGGTGCAACTAACAGGCACGAAAGCAGGCAGTAGCGCGAAAACAATTTCTGAAACGTACACTAAAACCGGTTCAGGAATCTTTTATTATCAGCTGTCAGGAGAGGATATTTCCTCTCTCTATGTTGTTGCTGCCTATGATGGGGAACTTCTCGATTCCGACAGCGCAACAGTCGCAAGCGGAGACGACTATGTAATATACGGTACTGTCTACGATGCGAACACCCTTACAGCCATAGAAGGAGCCTCGGTAGCTGTTGGCGGCTCGGTTGTATATACTGATGATGCTGGCCGTTATGATATGACCACTAGCGCAGGCACTAAAAACTTAGTGGTAGGGGCTGACGGCTATAACACACTTTCAACAACGATAGACATTCTTTCTATAAGCACTCTGAAAAATATCTATCTGGTTCCTATCACAGCCTCAGAAGGGGAAACAGGGATAATATACGGAGCCTGCGCGGATTATGACACAGGGGAAGCCATAGGAACCGCATATATTCAGATCGCAAACGGCTCAGTTTCATATTCTGCTTTAGGTAGGTCCTCTACAGGGGCATATATGTTTGAGGGCCTCCCAAACGGTTCTACATGGACCCTATCCGCCTCAAAAACAGGGTATGACAATTACCAAAAAACAATAACAGTTAATGGATCAACATTTCATCTCATCCGTTTAGTTTCTCAGACCTCCGGAGGTAGCACTCAACCAGAAGACGATGACGACAGCAGCACAGAAAGACCCGGTCGTCAGGCAGCCCGTGAAAGTATGGAAGAATTTGAGGAGGTCGTCCCTGGTCTTTTAGGCTTCGTAGTCTTTGCAGTATTCATAAAAATAATTGAGGGGCTATGATGAGAAATTACTTTCCTCTAATTTTTTTCATATTAGCTCTGGCAATGCCGGGATCGGCAGCCGATGAATTTACACAGGAACATATCCAATCATTTAGTATTGATGCTCCCGAAGGGTTAGTATTATCAGGACTAAACGCCGGGAACCTTGACCCTAACTCTAACAGTTCCTTCATTTTCAATGCATATGGAGATGTCTATAAATTAGACATCAATAGCTCTAAATCCTGGGGCTGGTGGAATTTCGACATTACTCTACAATCACCTAACGGTTCCATAGAAACGAAGCATCTGAGGACTTTACACCCCACATCAACAAATTATGACTTGCATGTCCAATATTTTTTCATGGAAACAGATACAGCTTTTGACGTTGACGTATATACCGGACTGATCCCTCTTACTGCATCCTTCACAAATCTTGCAAGCGCATCTTCTGAATGGGCTGATATCCTCCCTGATGATTATTTATATACCCGTTTACGGTTCTCCAATATAGCAGGTTCTTCTAACTGCTTTTTTGACCTTACCGTATACGCATCAACAGAAGAAGAATTCCAGCAACAAGAAGCCGAAGACATTAGTTTGCTAATTAACTACGGAATTGATGAAGTATTGTCGTGGGCTTGGGATGGAGTTTTGTCCTTCGTGGAGTTGATTCCAGGCGTGGGTCCATACCTCTCTATAACCCTCACCATGGCAGCAATGACTCTTAGCTCAATATCATTCTACTTCAATTTGTTTTTCATTGAGTATGCAGAAACTACTTTCTGTACTGTTGAGTTTTTCGTATGGAGTTACGCACTAACGGGATTTAAACGCGGGGGGATATTTGGATTTCTCAAAAAATTAGCAAATACCCATATTCAGATAATTGATTTTGGGTTCAAAATAGTATCAGGCTCGATATCAATTATATTCCGGATCTTTGAAGGCATAGCTACGATAGTGAACGCACTAAAACCAATTTGAGGAGGTCAATATATTGTTTTCCAAAATTTCAGAACAACTTACTAAATATAGAGCAGATGCGCAGCCAGAATATAACCCCCAGTTAAAACCAGCTAAAAAAAAGAAAAGCAGGTTTAGACGTGGGGATATGGTTACAGGTCTGATATTCTCCCCAGGTCAAAATGGCGGACATCTGACAACCCTTCGCAAAGAGGAAAACATTCTGAAAAATAAAAATGAGGATCAGTCATTCCTCATTGTAGAGCCCCCGGCCCTGTGGGTGCAGCACAAAGAAAAAATATATTATATTTACCTGTGTGATGCAGAAAAAGGGGTTACTGTGGACGTGAAATTCTATAAAGGGGATGAATTGGCCCAACTATTCTGTGATCCTCGTATGGTTAATAACGTCTTCGATGAGTCATTTATTAGCCGTGCCACAAATATAAAACCGGATTGGAAACAGCTTATAGGTGTCGGGCTCTTCTCGGGGCTTTTCTTCTTTGTATTCGGCTTAATGTTCTAAGGTGGTATAATTGATAAAAATTACAAGAACTGAATTCTTTTCTTTCTTTATGGGGGGTTTCTGCGGGACCGGGGCTACATTCGCCCATCTAAACCAGTATTTTACAGCAGCAGGATTTATTCTCCTCTCTCTATTAATCGAATTTTTCCTCCTCATTCCAGCAAAAAAAAATGAGAAAATAGAAACTTAATGAGGTGATCAAGCTGGCAGAAGAAACAGATAAAAGCAAGCAGCTAAGGGAATCTATCAAAGCCGAAAAAGAAGCCGAACAGAAAAAAATAATGTCCCTCCGGAAAGATCTTGATGACTCAGACACAACAAAATATAGTCCTGCAGTAATGCGCCATCAGGCCCTTTTAGCCCTTGCAAATGAACAATCTGACGCCCTTTATGACGTGGACCCTGAACAGATCCCTTACATTTCTTACCTTCGGGCCATAAATGAAAAAATACCTATTCCGGCAACAATGGCCCTTATAAATTCTCAGTTATCCCTTAGCCGGTCAATCAACAGAAAGGGGCGTATGGAATTTGCACAAACACTAATAGAAAGGCCCTTGTTTTTCCCTCAACAGCTACCAGCCGGAGCCCTGCCAGGCTTGGATTATGGAGAACGGCCAGGAGTCCTTAAACGAATGGTGTCTAAACTTAGGAGGAAAGAAGATAATGGTATACCGCAGCAATAACACAGCAGGTAAAGGGGGGATGGCCTTTATCCTTTCCCTCACTCTATCCGAGCAGGTCCGGCAACTTGAAGCCCCTCTTATAGCTAGGATAAACCACATAGCCCTTATTTTCAATGAAATTAAGGCCATTCTGGACGCAGACCAGGATAAGAAATTAAGCGAAGAAGACCGGGCTAACCTCAAAATTATTTCAGACAATATAGACGCTCTCAGAGACTCTTACGAACCTTTCATTGACGATCCAGAAGCACGACAAACCGCAGACTCAAAGCGCAAAAAATGTGAAAAGCTCTTAGATCTCACCCGGTATTACTTGCTTTTCCTTGTCGAAAAACATAAACTATGTGATATTTCCACGCTGAAACATATTAGCGGAGTATCCTGGGAGAATGAAGAATGATGGATCCAAACCTATTAACCTTCCCTGTATCCTCGGTTCCTGAGGGGTGTATAATCATATCATGGTATAATCTCAAGCTCCTTGCGGGCGGTTCTTTCGCTTTTGGTATGATAGTTAATTCCTTATTCAACTATCTTAAAAACCACAATGGTAAAAGGCTTAAACTTAACTCATCTGAGGGCTAACAATGAGAGATACAAAGGATATGCCTTACTGGCAGCGTCGTTTTTTGGGGGAAGTCCTTAAAAAGCCGGGGGTTCACTGCCTGGGTCAGGGGCACACAGGGGGAGGAAAAACAAATCTACTTCATTGGATAGTATCGGGCTTTCTCAATCTCCGTGATGAACTCCCGGCGCATGATTGGGAAACCCTTGTCTGGTTCGACAGGGGTAAAAGCTCAGAAATCCTTAAACTCTGCCGCACTGCTCAGGTCCGCTTTCTGATCCCTGAAGGATGTGATATCGAATTAGTGCTTTTTGATGATGCGACTATCTGCGACTATGAAAAAAAATATTTCAGCAACCCGGCTGAAATCTGGGATTTACTGGACAGGGACCGGATTAATATTATCTGCCTTCAACGCTTCTTAATGGACCCTGAGGCATTCCCTCCGGTAGTCGCAAAATTGTTTAAGTCCCTTATCCTGAAAAGCTTCAATTATTCGATTCACCCGGAAAACTGCGCCCCGTCTATCCTCCTTCCCCGCATTACTCTAATCATAGATGAAATCAACAATATAGCTCCCTCGAAAGGTCAGGGTACAGGTAGCAAGGATGAGGCCAACGCCGGAGCCTGGATTCAGCAGAATATTGAACAGTTGCGCAGCCAGAATATCCGGCTTATAGGTACAACTCACGGCTGGCGAAAACTGCGCCCTGGTGTCCGTTCCTCTTTCCAAACTCATATAGCCTTACCCGGCGCATACTACCCGAGCAGCGAAAAGCCCAAACTTGCCCGGTTTAACATTCTCTTTGAAAAACTTGAAACAGGTCAGTGCTGTATGATATTCGAAAAGGACATTTTCTCAGATCCGTTTAAAGTCCCCTGGTTGGGGAAAGGGTCGGACCTCGGGTACATCCTTTATCATGGGCAAATGAAAAAAGCAAAAAGGCAACCCAAACAGCAAATATCAACACAGGCCCTTTTATCAGCTCTCACTCAACTCTCTCAGCAACAGGGAGAAATTCAAAATTAAATAACTTTTTTAACTTTAGTTATATATACTCCCTAATCTCTTTTTTTCTGGTGATGTTTTTTGGAATCACTTATTACAGTTGCCCGCAACCTTGGATTAGAAAATAAGGATAGGAAAGCTAAAACTTTTCAAATAGAAAAATTTATCCTTCAAATAATGGATATGCACTCACTATCTTATTCTGATATAGTGAACGTAGCGCTTGAAAAATATCTCCGAGAAAAAGGATTTCTTACTGAGGAATCAATCAAAACGCTTTCTTCAATCTCCATTCTTGAAAAAACAATTTCTGAAGGTAATCTTTTAACTGAAATGTGTTAATTTCATTCCTTTAGTTTTTTCATAATCTCCTGAGCTTCGGGGCTCTTTGCAATCAGCTGCCGGAGTTCGTATATATCTTCATTCACTTTTTTGATTTTTCTAATTTCTTCTCTCAGCTCTCGAATCTCTGAATTTTCCACAGTTGCCCTGACTGCTTCCCTTGCGAGTATTTCATTCTCTGATTTCAATCTCTGATATTCCGGGCTTTCAGATACGTTTAGCTCCTTCTGTATCGTCAGATAAGGAATATACTTTTTATAGATCTCCTTTAATTTTTCAGGTGAGGCTCGGAAATATGCAGCCCTGGTATCATCAAGGGTGTGCCCCATACAATATTCCACAAAAAAAGAATCTGCTCCTGCATTAAGAAGAGCGGAATTAAAATATTTCCTCATGTTATGAGATCTTATTAAGTTCATGTTCCCTCCCCCTGCACACATACCAATTTTTACTGAAATAGATTGATATAAATTAAAAAAAGCATTAGTAGACAGTCGTCGCAAGGATTCATCTTTAGAAAATAAATATTCATCTGAGATTTTCTGCATTATAAATAAATATCCTTTGTCATTCGTTACCCGCTGCTTCTTCAGCTGTACATCTCTTATTTCATCTTTATGAGTTATTTCTCGCCCTCTAAACTCCAAATATGTATTAATTGCTCGGGTCGCTTCCGGGGTCAAAAAAGTTATAAAATCCGTATTGGTCTTTTCTCTCCTTAATTGTAATGTGCATATTTCAGTTTCAGGGTCATATCCTTGCTTATAGTCGCGAATTAGTAGATTCTGAATTTCATTTTTTGATAAACCGCTTGAAACACCTGTGAGGATTACTGCTTTAGTTAGTGGATCAGCAACACTTAATACTACTTGTAAATCTTCTTTAGAAGGAATTGGTTTATTTATTTCAAGTGGCTTAACCGCTCCTGCTCGAACTTTAGGTACATCAATATAAAAACAATTATAAAAACTTCTCAATGCTGCTAAATACGCAGCCCGAGATTTCGGGGCTATCTCTCTATCATGCAGATGCGCGGCATATAAATTCAGGTCGGTGAATATTGCCCGCTCATCCATAAATTTACCGTCTCTTATATCCGCTTTCGCTTCAGCAATAATTTCTGATGGGGATTTTTTTAAAAATTCAATGTACAGCTTCATTGCGACCTTATAATTATTTTGAGTTGCAGGTTTCTCTTTATACCTAGATAACCATAATTTAAGCTTAGGGTCGTCTAAAATGTCCACAGTTTAACCTCATATAATAAAGTATTCTTTAATTAAAAAATAATCTCTATCAAGTACGGGGTTTAGTCCGAAGTATGAAATTTAATCTGGTTTTCAGAATTAGCAGAAAGTTTGGAAAAATATCTTCTTATTGTACCGAATTCAGACATGTTACCAGGTATTTTTCCGGTCCTTTTCCTGAGAATTGGCAAAATCATTTTGCAACAGACCCTGAGTTAAGGATTTTCTCCATGATTTCTTCTTTTTCCGGGTCTTCAAGATAGGGCACAAGTGAAGAAAGAGCCTGTTCCCTCCGATATTCAGACTTAATTCCGGACGCAATCTCGAGGGCTTTTTCTAAAATTTCTTTTTTTCTTTCTTCCCCCAGATGCGGGATAACAAGTAAAAGGGCCTGCGGCCTCACGGCTTTATCCTTAAGGCTGGAAGCTAATTGGAGGGCTTCATCGATGATTTCCTCTTTTCTTTGCCCTTTCAGGCAGGGGACAAGCATTGATAAAGCCTGAACCTTCAGAAACTCGGATTGAATTCCGGCCGTCATTTCCAGGGCTTTTTCCAGAAGAATTGCATCCATGTTTTCGTCAAGGTGCGGGACAATCGAGGAAAGGATCTGGAATTTTGCATCATCATATTGAATATGGGGAGCGAAATCAAGGATATCTTCAATAATTTCCTCTTTTCCCGGTCCCTCCAGGTGAGAAGCAAGCGGAGCAAGGATCCTGGCTCTTTCGGCTTCGTCCTGAATATTGGAGGCAGAGTAAAGGGCTTTTTTTATGTATCCTCCCTTTTTTTGGCCTTCCAGATAAGGAATAACCAGGGAAAGAGCCTGGGATCTCAGGTCTCCGTATTGAATCTGGCAGGCGAAGTCAAGGGTTTTTTCCAGAATTTCTTCTTTCCCCTGCCTGCATTCTGACGGTTCTGAATTCCAGGTACTATCAGCACTGATGGTACTTTTAGTACTGACTCCCCCGCCATCACTTATGTTATTTACACAACTGTTTTTTGCTGTCAATTTTTCAAGAAGCTCGTTAAATTCTTTAAGCACTCTGGCTTTATCATTTGAGTTTTTTACGGAAATCCTGCCCGAACTTGCTTCAGCTGCTGGCTTCTTCATTGCCTCCTTTCCAATAAAAGATGAAATTTCTATTTCGAGATCCGGATACTTTTCAAACGATTTCAGGATCTCCTTAAAAAGAATCTGTTTTACTCCCGGATCGGAGGGTGCAATGACCATGTCTTCTGCGGCTTGTTTCAACTCAGGACTTTCTCTCGAAGACAGTTTTTCCCATAGCTTTTTCTTAACCGCCCAGACCTCAGGCCCTGCTTTTTTGCGGGCTTCTTCAGCCGCTTTTTTAGACCCGATGACCAGATAGGGAATTACAGGTTCAATAAGATCTGCTACTTCCTGTGCCAGTTGACTTTTTATTACATCCTGTTGCCGCATTGTTTCGTCCTTCTATTTAACAAAATATTATGTCCTTCTCTTTATGGTTTAGTTTCGGAATATATGGTAAAAACAAGTTTAACATCCGTACTGGAATAAATATAATGGCAGATAAATATTTTGTCGGAAGCTTCAGAGAAAACTCAATATAAGCCGTCTATTAATCAGTCTATAAATCCGTTTATAAAAAAGCAAATCGAAAAACAGGCATCTCCTGATAATATATAAATAAACTTTTGTATATAGTTCTCTGATATTAAGGCATGGGCAAAATGAAAATTCTTTTTCTTGTATTTATTCTAACATTACTATTCACAGGCTGCGTTGAAGATACAACTGCAATCGAGAAAAATACGGATGTGGTTGAGGAAAATACAGATGTGGTTGAGGAAAATACGGATGTGGTTGAGGAGGATACAACTGTAATTCCGGAAAGTACGATAAATGCAGGCTCAGTTGAAGATTATGATATTGCAGCTGCAAACAATGCTTTTGCTTTTGACATGTATTCACAACTGATGCAACTGGAAACCGGGGAATATGAAAACATCTTTTTTTCGCCGCACAGCATATCTGCCGCCATGGCGATCTGTTATGAGGGAGCTGAGGATACCACAAAAGAACAGATCTCAAAAGTATTCTATTTCCCATACAATAAAACAGTTTTGAAAGTTCGTATGGGGCAGTGTACCGAAAGTTCTGTAAAATATGATTGACTCTGTATCCTTTTTCTTCACCACAAAAAAACAGGATGCAGAGTCAATGGTAGATTTCTTCTCACTCATAAAAGATTATCTTTTCGATCAGGAAGATGGAATTCGCCAGTTAATTACCTGGTTTTTAAACCTTGTAATGGAGGAGGAAGCCCTCCTCCAGGCTGGTGCAAAACGTTATGAGAGAACTGATTCTCGCAAAGCCAGTAGAAACGGTTACAAACCCCGTACTCTCCTTACCAAGTATGGAGAGCTTGAATTATTAAAGCCTCAATTCCGTGAATTTCCCTTTGAAACAGAGGTTTTTGAGAAATATTCTCGAGTTGAACAGGCCATCTTATCCGCTGTAGCCGAATCTTACTTGCAAGGTGTTTCCACCCGAAGGGTGGATAAGGTTATGACTTCCTTAGGAATTAAGGGAATCTCAGCCTCTTCTGTTTCCAGAATTACAAAAGAGCTTGATGAAAAGGTTTCTGAATTCCTCTCAAAGCCAATAGAACAAGAAATTCCTTATCTGTTTATCGATGCAACCTATTTGAAAGTAAGAGACGGACTTCATTATGAAAATAAAGCTCTCTTTATAGTTGCTGGAATCAGGGATGACGGTTATCGTGAGATTCTTGGAACAAGATTGGCAGATAGTGAAGACTCCCTACTCTGGCAAGATCTATTCGAAGACCTGAAAGAAAGAGGTTTAAGAGGTGTCAAGTTAATTGTTTCTGATGGTCATAAAGGAATACAAAAAGCAGTTAGAGAATCCTTTATTGGATCAAGCTGGCAGATGTGCCATGTACATCTGACAAGACAAGCTCTAAAAAAGGTTCCAAAAAAAAAGCAAAAAGAAGTAGCAGAGAAGATAAAAGAAGCATTGGTAGACCGTCAGAAATACAGCGATTTGATAAGGGAACTGGATAAGATGGGATATAAAGGCGCAGCTGATACCCTTGAAAGGTTTCAGTATGATGTAATGAATTATATGCAGTTTCCAAAGAGTCATTGGAGAAGAATAAGGACAACAAATATCATGGAAAGAACTAACAAGGAGATAAAAAGAAGAAGCAAGGTGGTAGGGGCATTCCCTAACCAGGAATCAGTATTGAGACTGATTGTCTCAATACTGATCGATATTAATGAAGATTGGATCACAGGAAATAAGTATTTAATAATGGAACAGTAATCAAAAAAGAAGACTAAAAGGATATAGAGAGAATTTTACAGAAAAATTGGCACACTGCCTCGTATGGAGAGAATAAACGACAAGATAAATTCCGTAAATAGCGATTATGAGCTTCAAACTGCAAATGCACTCTGGGTGCAGGAATGGTATCCTGTAAAAGAAGCATATATCCATAATGTAAAAAAATACTATGACGGAGAAGTGACTAATCTGGACTTTGCAGGGAAACCGGATGCTTCCAGAGACACAATCAATGAATGGGTCGAAGCCAGAACCAATGATAAAATTAAGGATCTTGTTTCGGAAGATTCAATAACGGCTAATACAAGGGTAATTATTACAAATGCAGTTTACTTTAACGGAAAATGGGTGTATGAATTTGATAAGGAACTGACAGACAAAAAACCTTTCTATCCGACAAAAGGGGAAGAAGTCTCTGTTAACATGATGTACATGTGTAACAATTTTAATTATGGCGAAAACTCAAAGGCAAAAATCATAGAATTGCCTTATAAAGGCAATGATTTATCCATGTACATCGTGCTCCCGAAAAACAACAATATTGAAAAATTTGAAACAGAATTCACACTAAACGATTACACAGAACTTAAAAATGACATGGAATTCGTGGAGGAAGTAAAGACCACAATTCCTAAATTTAAGTTTGAGGCTAAAACCGAGCTTTCCGATTCCCTCATCGAAATGGGCGTCACGGACGCCTTTAACCTCGACCGGGCGAATTTTTCAGAAATTAGTGGCAGTCCATTAGCAATTTCCAGAGTGATTCATCAAACGTTTCTCGATGTAAAGGAAGAAGGTACAGAAGCTGCCGCAGCAACAATGGTGGGGATGGGGATGGGCATGAGCATCTCATGGGACGCCAAACCAAAGGAATTCACAGCCGACCATCCGTTCATGTTTTTCATAGAGGATGGAAGGACAAACTGCATCCTTTTCATGGGAAAAGTTGAATACCCTGAATATGAGGAGTGAGATTACTACACTTATATTTTTTTGATTTCCTACTTTTTAGATTTTTATTCTTTTTGATTTTCTATTTTTTAGGTTTCTGAGCCTCAAACTTCTATTCTTTCAAATTTCTTTTACTTCTCTGGACAGCTCTTCATAGTAAGCATAGAGTTCTTCTCCCCATCGGAGGGCTTCGGGATCAAAACATACGATGTCATTTATATGGTCGTAGGCACCGCTGGTGTAGAAGAAGCCAAGGGAGAGGAAGCTGTCTGTTACTGCTGATGAGAGGAGCAGTTCTTTATCGTAGACGTAGATGTGGGTGTTTTCAAGTGCAAGGAACTTTTCCACTTCAGGCCTGAATTCGGTTTTCATTCTTTCTAAAACGGGATCAGTCACAATCAGAGATATATCAATGCCCCTTGCTGCAAATTTCAGGAACATTTCCGGGTACAGAGGGTGGATAAAAGGAGAGATACCTTTTACAAATTTTGATTTTGCGATATTTTCCACAAATTCGTTGTGGGGAGAAAACATACTGCTTTCATCAAGAGGTGTGGTGAAGGTGCTGTTTTTCAGTTCACCTATCCTCTTCAAGAGGGGAAGGGGGATGCCGTCGAGCTTGTGGCTGGCCCAGAAATCGTATTTGTCCTCAAGGGTCTCCATAGTATTGACAAGATTCTGCATGTTTTCAGCTATTATGTCCCCCAGAAGGGTTAACTCGTACTTTTTCCTGTTCCCGCACAGGAGGTCCCTGTTTTTAAGTAATTTTATCTGAGGCTGAACCGAGGTCGGGCTGGCATTGAGAGAATTTTTTATTTCTTCAAGGCTTTTTGGGCCCTCTTTCAATAACAAAAGGATATTTTTTCTTTTTTCCGAAAATAAAACCAGATCGAGATAGGAGTTTTCCATATCCAGACTCCCCTTTTTCAAGATTTAACTTCTGAATTTTTTACAGCTTTTTATAGTCCTGTCTACATAATTTAAGTTCTAATATAAAGGATATTTGGAATTGAATAAGAAGCTATATGTTTTGATCCGGATATCCAGTATTTGAAGCTCCAAGTGTGATTCTTTTTTCACGGGTTGCCGAATACGCACCTGCAATACTTTTTTCTTCCGGATAAAATCAAAAATCAATACCTATAAGAAACAAACCTGCTAAACTCAAATACAGCAAATAGAAAGGGATTAGAGCAGCAGTTGGTGGAAATTCTTGAGTGATCAGCCAGGTATACATGATAAGACTTTCAGTCAGGTTTCGGACGAGAGGAAAAAGGCTGCAAGACAGCTGGGGGTTCTTTTTGAGGTTTTTCCTGAACGGAAGCAAGCATTTGAAGACCTTTTGAGGCTTTCTTCCGACAGGGATAGTGAGGTCAGGGAAGAGGCTATCAATTCCCTTGAGATGGTTTTTCCCAATGTGCCGGATAAGGAGCTTGCCTGGGAGAGGTTTGTAAACCTCACGGCTTATCCGTCAGAGAGGGTAATGAGAAGAGGGGTGCATGTCCTGATTACCGTTTTTCCACTTATGCCTGACAAAACAAGGGTGTGGAAAGACCTGGCCGGACTGGTAAACTCAAAGTCAAGCATGGAAGACGTAAGCAGGGGGATTGCCCGCCGGCTTCCTGACGTTATCCGGGAACTTCCTAATCAGGAGCAGGCCTGGAAAGACCTGCTTGAGATGACTGTTTCGGATGACTCTTATGTGCGGGAAAAGGCAGCTTCTTTTTTAAGTATGGTTTTTCCTGAAATGCCCGGGGGGAGGAAAAACGACTCATGGGATGAATTACTGAAACTGACGGACGAGTCTACGGATTCAAAAGTCCGGGAACTTGCTGCAAAATCTATTGGCGAAGTTTTTCCGTCCCTGCCTGAGGCAAAGAGAGATGAAGCCTGGGAAGAGGTACTGGAACTGGCAGGAAAAACCTCGGATCCGGCCGTGCAAAAGGAAATTCTGCTTGCTCTACCTTCGGTCTTTTCCTCGGTTCCGGATAAAAAAGTAGCATGGAGTGACCTTTTCCGGCTTACCGGAGATGAGAGCGGGCCTGTAAGAAAACAGGCAGCAGATGCCCTCGTTTCTATATTCCCTGAGATGCCCGACAGCATCAGGGTCTGGGCTGATTTCCTGAGGCTTACCAGGGCAAGGGACGGATACGTCAGGGATACTGCTGCAGATGCTCTTTCAGCTGTATTTCCGGGGCTGGAAGACAAAGACTCCGTCTGGAAAGAAATTCTCGAACTCACAGGGGATGAGGACGAATATGTCCGGAGGACCGCAGCTGATACCCTCAGTAAGGTTTTTCCATATGTATCTGACAAAAATCAGGCATACTCGGACCTTGTGCAGCTGGCTGAAAAAAAGGATAGTTATGTGCTCAGGAGAGTTATCAAGACTCTTGCTTCTGTCTGCCCTCAGTTCTTTGATGAGTATGGGATATATGAGGTGGAAGAAAGGGGAAATGAAGAAGGAGAAATTGAAGAGAAAGAGGGATGGAAGGATAAAGGGGAAAAAGGAATAAAAAGGACGGTAGAGTTAGAAAGAGAAGAAGAGAAAAGTAAACCTGCAGGTTTTTATAAGCTGGCCTCAGAAAAAGCTGCCTTTGTACGAAGGGATGCGGCCCATTCTTTAGGAGCTGTCTTTCCCGGAAAAGGGGAGGAAAAGAGAGCAAAGGATGAAAGCGGAATGAGAGAAAGGAGTGCGATCGAAAAAGAGCAGGCAAAAGAAATAGAAAATAAAAAACCTGCTTTTGATCTCCTGAAGCTGACCGGGGACAGAGACAGCTATGTACGAAAAGATGCAGCTGAGTCCTTTGCCAGAGCATACCCTTACCTGCCGGATAAAAAAGAAGTAATAGAAGAGCTGTTAAGCCTGATCCAGGACCCGGACCCGCAGATGCGCAGAGGAGCAATCGAATCTCTGCTTGCTCTTTATTCTCGGAAAGCAGGCAGGGCGCAGGATATCTGGGGCGAACTTCTTAAGATGTCAGGGGACAGAGACACAGGTGTTAGAAAGGGTGCTGCAGGGTTGCTTTCCCATGTCTTTCCGGCGGTTGAAGAAAAATCCGGAGTTTTTTTTGACCTTGTAAAACTAGCTGAAGGTCAGGACGTCCAGCTCCGGAAAAGAGCCGCAGAGCTTCTCACCGTTGCATTTGCGTATGCCGATAATAAACAGAGGGCGTGGAACGATCTGTTGAGGCTGACTTCCGTTGAAGACCGGGAAGTCCGAAAAGGGGCAGTAATTGCCCTTGCTTCCGGATTTGCAGCTGTTCCGGACAAAGGGAGAGCCTGGAGCGACCTTATAAGGCTTTCAACTCATAGCGACAGTTTTGTGCAGCGGACTGCAACGAGAGCGCTTGGATCTGCCTTTTTCTACGTGCCTGATAAAACCCAGGCATGGAGAGACCTGCAGGTTCTTATCGATAACCCCTATGTCTATGTCCGAAGGTACGCCCTCCGTTCCCTCGGAAAGGCTTCCCTCTGGAGGTCGCTCAGGGCGGAAAACGAAGCTGCTTATCTTTTCGGGTTCAAGGAAGCTGTCAAGTACTTTAAAGAAGCAGCCGAAACCCTTGTTGACACCTCCATACCTGAGTTCCATTCCCCATTTTATGAGCTCCTATTGCGGATACTTTTCAGCGAAAGTCCGGAAAGGGCTGCCAGGTTCGAAAGTGAGAGGTATTTCTCAAAGGTGACCCACGAGATCAGGGATCTGGAAGAGAATCAGAAGCTTCTGGAAATTCTGGAAGAGCTTGCAGGGCTTCTTCGAGCTGCAGGAAATCTGGCTCCCGGAGATCTGCCGGCCCAGAAGAAACTGCTTGAAAACTGTGTTGAGGCTTTTGATAGGGCTTCAGGGCTTCTGGAGGCTATGGAAGAAGATTTTATCCTTGCGCAGAAATCCGTGAAAAAAGAGTATCCCAGGATTGGAAAGGTAGTTCTGGAACAGAAGCTAAAAGAAACCCTTTCCGGAATCCGGTACCGGGCAAGGACCGCCTGCCTGCAGGCAAAGGGCACTCCTACGGAAAAAATTACATGCACGGTAAGCCAGAGGGTCCGAGAATGGAGTTTCCAGGACCTTGATAAAGACCGAAAAGAGCTGGACAGGCAGCTTGATTCTCTGCTCAATATCCTCAGGGCCCAGGTCCCAAAGCTGCCTGAGAACCAGTATTTTTTTGAAAAACTTGAAGATGTCCGGCAGGAACAGGACCTGCTCGAACGCTACAGGCGCGTAGGCAGACTAATAGGTCTGATCCCCGGAGTCAGGATGCCAAAAGCTTCAGGCAGATGAAGATCTTCTCCCTGGAAATTAAATGAAAGCTCTTTCTCCCAGGAATTTATATCCGATCCTGCCAATCCCTGTATTATGTACGAAGCAGGCATCGAAGTGACAGATGAGGACTTTGAATTTGCCAGACCTCCTCTCTCAAAAAAATTCATTCGCCTCGTATTTGAAAAGTATCAACTTGACTACATTGCCTATTTCGGGGAAAATATGTTCTATGTCTCAGGGCAAAACTCCCAGCCTCTTACTCCATTATATCCCAATGCCACATACCCTGAAGATGTCGAACTGGTTTTGGATTTTATGGCGCGTGAGAGGATCCGCAGGATAAAATACGAGGACGGGATACTTTTTCGGTCTGCAGTCCCTGGTCTCAGGGATTCGGGGAACAACAGCTGAAAATAAATTCGAAAAGTATTGATCTTAAAAAAGGTTCGATATGTCTGTTTAAGGTTCAGATATAGCTTTATTTGATACAGAAACCCGATTGTTTTTTTCCTTTTGTTCTGGTTATTTATAGTTTCATTGCAATAATTTGCATCACAAAATTTCTCTTTATCGTTAGGAGGGGTATTGAATGATACATCTATGGGAATATGATTCTCGCAGGATTCATGGTGTGCATATGCCACAAATGATGAGTGACCTTGAAAAAATCGGGAACGAGGGCTGGGAGCTGATTCTGGTTAAAGATGACATTGATGATGAAGGAACAGTAACTGCCATTTTCAAGCGGCAGAAGGCAGAGGTCATATCTCTGTAACTAAATTCCTTTTTTAACTGTTTCTTAACAATTTTTAAATACTTTCTATTTTTTGTTTTCAATTCTATTTTTACCACAAGTCTTTCATAAATTTGATCTGCTCGAATATTTCTCTCAAATGTTTCTCTCATATGTTTCTCTCAAATGTTTCTCTCAAATGTACTCCGATACTCTCAGGCAAACAAATTAAATGTTTTCATAGGGATGAGTTTATTTATATTGGTGGTAAGTTATTTATCTACTTCCTCAATATCTTATTCTATGAAAAGTTACGATCCTGTTAAGGCTGCCTATGCAGTTGTAATTACAATGGTTTCTCTATATACTTTATATATTACCTCCGCTTTTTTTTATGTTCTTATTCTCAGCGCTCTTTTTGCGTACATTATTCATCCTGTGTACTTCTTTTGCATCAGGTTCGTAAAGAGCAAGCAGATTTGTGCCCTGATCCCGCTTGGCACAATCTTTCTTATTACAGCGGCCTCCGGTGTTATGATAGTGAAGGCTTTGACGAATGAGATTTCAAGAATTTTGGAAATTCCCAATAATCTTAACGGGTTTGCAAATATGGATCTCAGACGGATATTAGGGCTTTTTGAGCCTTTTATCCAGACCCATCCAGGGAAACTGACTGAAAGCATCGGTGCATACTTAAATTCCCTGGTCACGGATTATGTGCCCCAAATCCAGAGTAATATCTTCCAGATCTCAACCGGCCTTTCTATCCTGATTATAGAGCTGATTGTAATAGTCGTCCTGACCTATTACCTGCTTGTAGAAAGCGAAACTATTGCAACCGAACTCCCGAATCTCTTTCCTGACAGGAAAGTGGGAGTCATATTCCTCGGAGAGCTCAATTACATTTACCAGAACCTCTTCATAGTTTATTTCCTGACCTGTCTCATAACCGGCATAATCGGGGGAGTCCTTTACTGGGTTCTTGGAGTGCCCTATCCTCTAATCTGGGGAATTGTAACCTTCATAATGGCTCTCCTGCCGGTTGTAGGTGCAGGCACGGTCTACGGTCTCCTTGCCCTTTACTATATCCTCATAGAGGATTTTTTCACAGCAGGAGCCCTGATTTTCCTGGGAATTATCTTCCTGAGCATTATCCCTGACTTTGTCATGAGACCGAAGCTTGCCAGAAACAGGGCTGCGATCCACCCTGCAATTACTCTCATCGCCTTTGCAGCTCCGGTCTTTGTTCTTGGCCCGATAGGGGTCATCATAGGCCCTCTTACATACGGGTTTTTGCTTGCAGCCTTCAGGACCAGGAAAATACTCGGGACTTCATCTATCAAAGCAGAGAGTCCAGATGCAAGCTCACCTGATGATTCGGTAGTCGGCAGCCCGAGAGAAAAAGCAGTTGAGTCCAAGGCCGGAAGATCCGTTGAAAGGCCGGTTCAGGTTTCAGGGGAATGTTCAAAGTCAGGCAATTAACCTCTAACAGGGTAAAGAGAAGCAAAGTGGCTTTTAATAGCAGAAATTTCAGGGAAAATTCAGGAGGTTTCCGCAGTAAAAATGGGTTCGGAGAAACGCATACTGCATTTATTTCTGACTGTAACGTCGGAACTCAGGTACCTTTCAAATCTGACCCCGAAAGACAGGTCGACTGAAGGGACTTCCTTCCTGACCACAGGCCTCCCGGAGAGAACCGCTATTAAGTGTTATCCATGTTACTGAGTAACATTAACACTTAATTCAACAATCATCACTTTCCTCATTTATTACATGTCACTTTCTAAGCAAGCTTCAGGCAGTTATTTTCAAGGTAAACTTTTAAGCCTCTCGTAATCATTTTAAGTTAAATTCTTTCGTCAAGCTGTTGTGTATATTTTCAAACTTGAACTTGCACAAAAGTGTTTTTTATCTGTCTAAAAGTTTATGTAGATGCGTGACTAATAATAATCCTGTTATATTAAAAAAATGTAAAAAACGATTTTTCACATATATTGGTTATTAATAAATATAATCGTTTACGAAAAAAAGTGATATAAATAGGGAGTACAGGTAAAACACTTATTGTTATAGGAATTATTTCCTTTATCTTGCCTTTATTCGGCTATCAGTTTATTATCGTCAGTATCTTTGGCAATTCATGGCCGCTCGCATCTCTTGGACTTATTGTCCTGGGCGGGTTTATGGTGACTCGAAATTCGACCCAGAAGAAAAGGGCGATAAATAATTTAATCGCTTTGCAGCCGAAAAGCTCTGCTGAATGGATCGATAAGGGTAATGTGCTCAATAAAATCGGAGAGAAAGATGAAACAATAAAAGCCTACGAGCAGGCGATAAAGTTAAAACCTGATTGTGCCGAGGCCTGGTATAACAAAAGTACTGCTCTCGCTTCTATTGGCAGACTCGATGATTCTATCGAAGCAAGGCAGAGGGCGATGGAACTGAATCCGGAACTGAAAAATGTTGTGGATTGCAAAAACTTCTGATGTTTTGTTGCTATCGAGTTCTGCAAACAGGTTGGTTCAAACAGGTTGGTTCAAACAGGTTGGTTTTCAGATCTCTCATCCTTCAATTTTTTGTCCCGCACAATTTGCTGTAAAATTCTAAATTCCGGGCTCTTAGAACAACCTGTCTTATTTTATAAAAATAGATTGCTTGTCACCTTTTCAACGTTTTTCCTCTTCTGCAATTTGCTCCGGATATCCATATGGAATGTAAGAATTTCTCAACAAACCCGAATACCAAAAACCTTGAGTTATCGAAAAACTGCTGAATAACCAGAAACTGCTGAATAACCAGAAACTGCTGAATAACCAGGAACTTCTGGATAGTCAAAAAAATCTTGAGTAAATAAAGGTCTGAATAATCAAAAAAGTTCCGAATTATCTATTTTGAAGAAAAGATTGCGTTCCCACCTAAATCCTGGAAGTTCCGAATGTTATAAGAGATGCTATTTATTTTGGGAAGAGGTTTGAGGTACTTTACTCATAGGCTGTGAGTTTTATATTATCTCTTTACTTGTGGGGTAGTTTTCGGAGTGGATATTGAAGTAGGTATTTTGGAATAGGTGTTTGCTAGTTTGGCGTTATGGTGAGAACGCATATTATACTATGCACTCACTGTATATAATATTTTCAACAACTAATTTTGTTTCATTCGTATATTCGTTAGTTTATTGATATATACTTATACTACTGGTGTAATATCGTGAATTTTCTCAAATCGTATTCGGGTTCCTTCTTGACCTGAAACCATCTTTAGAAATATATTTACTTAAATTTTTAAAAAACAATATATACTACTTAACCCAATTCTTAACTAAGATCTGGATTTTTTATGAATTTTTAGTTTTAATATCATTTTCGAAACCTGAGGAGGAAGAGGTATAATAAAATGTAATTTCATTCTGGCGCTGATTGTCTGGATACTGGTCACAGCAAGTTGTGCTGATGCCGTGCCAGAAGGTACTATAATAAAGGACGGCATATTGACGTATCCTGCGAAACATTACCTCACCGAAGATCCTCTTCTATTAGGCCTTGAAAATTACGGAAAAGATAACGAGACACAAACATCATGCGACTCTCCCAATACAGTCTATCTTGAAAAGGGATGCGTTTGTTTTGCTGACAGCAGCGGGAATATTATATCCCGGATTCCGGATGCTGGCAGCCTCTGGCTCTGTCCCTCCAGTATCCTTTCTATTTATTATTGCCGTAACGTGAACATACTGCAGCCCGGTTTTGCCATCCTTTGCTGTTCAACGTCTCCTTCTTTCAACCTGATAGCTTTATCTACTCCCTTAAATGCTACTTCTAACTAACCGTTGCAACTGTTGTCTGTAAACGGATAGGTCCAGGTTGCACTCAATTGCACTCAATTTTTTTCAATTTCGACAGGGGGTGCAAATGGATGAGATTAAACGAATTTCTAAAATAGCTTTCCGGATTCCTGACGAAAACAAAAGGTATGAGTATCGGATGTCGGCAAAATAAAAACTGACGCATGCATCGGATTTTATTAATACGGATTTATTGAAAAGAATTCTTTGGGTTTATTTTTAACATAAAACCCTGAGATGGAATATGAAAAGGGATATGAAAAAATCTTAAAAATCAGTTTTGTTTTTAAAATGAGTTTGCGTTCCCATCAGAAAATATCTGGAAGTTCCGAACGGTACTGAGAGATTTTTTGTTTGGGAAGAGGTTTGAGGTATTTGAGTTTTGGGTTGAGAGTTTTGTATTCGTCTCTTTATTGTGGAGTAGGTTTTGAAGTATGTGTTTGTGGGGTGTTTTGATGAGAACGCAATTTATACTACGCGGTCCTCATATATAATATTTTTAACACTTAATGTTATTCTATTGCACTATTTTTTAGCTCATCTTTTTAATTTTAGTTAATTGGTCTTGTGTTATATTATTGAACTAACTTTCTCCTTCTATTTGGCATAATATCTTACATACACAGTGTCTCTTATTGCTGTTTGTTTCATTGCAGTTTGTCTCTCATTGTAGTTTGTCTCGAACTGCGGGTTAATTACATTTCTTAATTTACTGCATTCTCTGGCCGCATTAAGGTTTGTCATAATCCGGATTTTCCGGTTCTTATGGGTCAATTTACTTCGTCGGCTACGTTATTTCATCCGTGTATTGTATGTGTGATGCAGAGTATACAGCAGGTATATCAGGAAAGCGAGGGCAAGGAAATATTTCGTATAAAAGACTTTTGTCAGGATTTTTTTCTCGGTGCTGGTTGAAGCGTCCTCCAGTATCTTTGAGTAGATGTCTCCCTTGGTGTAGATTTTCCCTCCGTTTTCAAGTATAGCTGTCCTGAAAAGAGTACTTTCGCCGATATACGTATACTCATCCGGGCGGTTTACGGCAGCAGGTCTCCAGGATGCGTTCTTAGTTCCCGAAGCTTCAGACAGCAATTCCTCGGTCAGATTTGCTTCAACAGGGGTTTCGGATATCCTGTGGAGCCCGAAGGTGTCGGTTGTAACGTACGATTCGTACATGTTGTTTCCGATGGAGGTGATTTCCATTGGCTTTTTGTCGAAATAAAGTTCAGGAGTACCTTCTTTTCCGGTTGTGATCAGGATTCTGCCTGGCTGGCTCATTTTAAGGTCAGGTACCTTGAGCTGGATCTCTTCAGACATTTCGGTATCCGCAACTGCCCAGTTCAGGGTCCTTGTAATTATCAGGCTGTCATTTCCCGAATAAAGGGACGCTGCCCAGGGAGCTCCATTTCCTTTTCCATTATCAGTTGTAATCGCAGCAACACGCCCGAGCCCAAGCCTCCATGTTGTGATTATCGGTTTTCCGAGCCGTGTTATCACCAGGCGGTTTGCTTCAGGCTTCGGGGTGACCTCATTGTACCCTAAAATGTCGTGGTCTATGTCGGAAATGTTTTGAGTAATGAAATTCTTCGGGTCGTAAACCACGATTGATCCGCTCGAGTATTCGTCATCCCGGTCTTCGGAATCTTCAGGGTCTTCGGAGAAACTTACCTCGACCCTCTCGCCGGGTTTTAGCCTGTTGTAGTTTTCGGACAGGCCTATTTTATTCATGAAAAGCTCGGCATAATACTGACCTTTAGAGGTAACCTTGAGCTCGTCAATTTTCGGAGTGTATATATGGACAAAGTGGATGTCAATACCGCTACCTTCGTGAAGGTTTTCCGCACACTGGACTGCCCGCTCAAACCTTAGGTCACCTTCAGCCATATTCCCAATCCCGCCGTCAGACACGATTATAATTTCAGCTTCGGCACTGCTGTTCTGTGCTTTAAGCAGGTTGTGTGCAGTTAATAGTCCCCTCTCAAGAGACGTTGTTTGTCCGGAAGGTTGAATTTCACGAATTTTGGCTTCAAGCCATAATCTGTTCGATTCTTTTGACATATCCACGAATCCGTCCGTGATGTCCATTCCCCTGCTTCCGAAGGTGATCACGTCTACTCTTGCATCTTTGAGGAGGTCGCTTTCAAGAAGGACGATCGTATTGGACAAAATATCATCTAAAACACGCCCACCAATACCATTTGCATCCATAGCACTTGGCGAAACATCAAGCATCAGGACAATGTTTCTGCCTCCTCTCCAGTTTGAAGGTTCTGAGGTTACGGGAAGGAGTTCCTCAAACCCGGTATTCTGGTATGTTTTCTCTGCAGGGAAATCAAAAGAAGAGTCTCCCCCAACCACCACCAGGCCCCCGCCGTTAGTGATGTAATTCCTGAGGGTTCTGGTTTCTTCCTCCGAAATCGTTGATGCAGCCTGGTTATCAATTATAACGGCGTCCGTGCCGTTAAGGGAGCCGAATGATTTTGCCACTCTTACATCGTAGATCTCTTTCATCGTGTTTGCAAGAGGCGAGTCGGGCTCATTTGAAATAAGCAGGATCTTCGGCTTGGGGGTTACGTATATACTTTTCATGTACTGGTTATTGTTCTCAAAATAATCCAGGTTTTTAACACTGATGCTTGCCGGGTGCAGGGTTGCTTTTACAGTGTGGGGTCCAAGTGTTTCAAAGGTATGGTTGAACTCTATGCTTTCTATTCTCCCTGCCTGGGTAATTTCCCGATCCAGAACCTTCCGGCTGTCGACGGTAATCCTTACCTGATAGCTCATTTTTTCTTCGGTTGCCTTTCGAATATTAACTTTATAAAAAGCCTCATTATCGATTACAGCCTCATTATCTCCTTCAATCTCCACGCTGAGGTCCTCTTTTTCGGTTTTGGGGATTAGGGCTGCTACCGGAAAATTATTTTTGTAGCAATAAGACAGGGCTTCTTCAACCGGAGTCCCTAAATTACTCTGTCCGTCCGAGACCACAAGCACATAGGTTTCCGGGGAAGCCTGCTGAATGATGGCGTCTCCAAGAGAGGTATGTATCCCTGAAACCGTTGTTACTGTTACCGGAACACTGGTCCCGAGTTTTTCTGAAATTTCCCCGGCAACCCCTTTCTGCAGCAGTTCCATGCTAGCAGTCTCATCGGAGATTATTGTTATCCTAGTCTGGTTGGTTTTTGGGGTGCCCATTTCTGTAGAGTAGGGAGCTGCAAGAGCCAAGATAAGGAGGAAGACCACAAGGAAATGGACAAACAGGTGTTTTTTATCGACCTTTTTCCAGCGCCCTATAAGCACTAAAAGGGTCAGAGGAATCAGGAGCAACAATTCGCTGCTGTGTAAAAAATTAAAATTGAAAGGGAGATCGAAGGTCATATGATCCTCCTCCTGAACATAACCGCGTTTTCAATTATGAGGAGCAGCAGTAAGGTATAAATAAGGTACTTCCGGAGTTTGTCAGGGGTCTTTGTACGGAGTTCCAGCTTTCGGATTTCTCCGTTTTCACCTGTCAGGTTCAGTCTTTTTTCCGTAAAGGTATTCGATTCCATAGAATCGTAGAGGTTAGCAGCAACGATTTTCTGGTTCAGACTGTATAGTCCGCATTCGTCATAATAAACGAAATTGCTGCTGATGGTCTCGGTCGGAGTTTTTATCAGGACATTCTGGTCAAATGCCTGGTATCTGCCCGTATTCACATTTGTTTCACCGATCTCTCCGACTCCCCACATGTACCTGAGCAGTTTTACCCAGAACACGGGGTAGGTCGGAGTAGTGGCAAAATTGTTCCATGCATCTTTTCCGGTAGTATCACTGAACCCTACGTAGGTCACGGTTCCGTTTTTTATGTTCTGCATGCTGACCAGAGGCCCTGTTTCCTTTACCTCTGCAAGAACCGAAGCCCCTTCTTTCGGGGTAGTGACCAGGAACCTGCGCAGATACACCTCGCTGAACGTAACGTCTTCAAAAATATTTTTTCCACTCCCCACGGTCTCAATGGTATGGCTGCCTTCATCTTCTACTGAAATTATGTCTACCGGCAGGATAGAATAAAGCCCTCGCATTTGTAATGAATCGTACAGGCACTCGTTTCCTATGACTATCAGGTCTTTTCCGCTCTTTGCATAATCCACGATTTTCAGGACGTCGAGGACCGGGAGTGATTTTTCTTTGGAGTTTACGATAATGGTATCATATCCCGTAACATTATCTGGCAGCTCCTGCCGGACATCGAGGTGAATGTCGGGCAGCAGGGATATCGCTGTTATCAGGGGAGACTTCCCGGCAGTTTCTTCAGGATCTGTCAAGACCAGAATTTTTTTGGGTTTAACTTCAGGGATTGAAATATAAGCAATGTTGTCGCAAGGCATTGCGTCCTCATTGAGGATTTCCACAGTTGATGTGCCCTCGGGAATATTTGAAAACTTTATCTGCTGCGCTCCGAACCCTGCAAGCCGTACCGAGCTGCTCACCTTTGTGCCGGATGAGGAGTCGGCTCCACTCCTCAGTTGAATGTCAAGATCCGCACTTTTATTGTTGAAATTTTTGACAGTACAGGTATATTCGTATGTCCCGTCGTTTCTGTCTTTCAAATAACCGTCCACAATTGCGTAATTGGTAGTTTTGTCGCCAACCTGCCTGAACTCAAGCTCCATGTTTCTAGTGTTTGCAATCCGGATGTAGGTTTCAGGTGTCCTTCCTGCCCAGTTTTCAAAATCGGATATTACTACGATTTTTCCGTTTTCGTTCTCTTTCTCGTTTATAACGGTCAAAATCGCTTTGGGGATGTCGCCCGGAGTATTTTTCATCTCAAGGCTGTCAATGACCCCCTTTGCATCATCCGCATCCAGCCCTTTTGCAAGCACCACAGGAATACTTTCCGCTGTGATAATCGTATTTTCTTCGGCAAGGCTGTCTATTGCAATTGTTTTTGCGGCATCATCCCTATCCGGGGGGGTCATGCTTGCAGACGAGTCTATAATAATTACTACCTTTTCAGAATCTGCTTTTACCTCTTCCAGGAGGGGGCCTGCGATTGCTGTCGATAGAAGAATTAGGGCCAGTAGCTGTATGAAAAAAAGGGGGTCTGTTATTTTTTTACTGATGGTGCGCCGCGAATCAAGCACATTCTGGCTTATTCTCCTAACGAACATCAGGGAAGGCAGAATTACGTTTTTTGGGCGGGGCTTGAGCAGGTATATTATCGTAAGAGGAATTATGCCTGCAAGTGCAGCCAGGCCCTGAGAAAATTCAAAGTCCATGGGCAGGATCACCCTTCACCTATTATTCTTAGAACAGTATCAAACGGCTTGTTTTCTATGCTGATGCGGAAGTAAGGGATTTTAAAATCGTAGGCAATTTTTTCCAGTTCAGCCACATGCTTTACGTATTCGGCAGCGTATTCTTTTTTGAAGTTGGGGCCCACCGTAAAACTGATTTCTTCGTTTGTCTCGCTGTCAATAAATTTCACTGCCCCGTCCACGGTTTCAGGCAGGTTCATTTCAGTCTCATCATAAACGTGCACAAGCACAAGCTCATGCCTGGACAGCCTGTTAACGGCATTTCGTACCGATTCGATGCTGTCCAGGAAGTCCGAAATTATAAGCACCATCGATTTTGTTTTTATCCTCGGGTATATGGAGTCGGCACAATCTGCAAGCTTTGTGTCTCCACTGACCGAAATCCGGGTCATAGAGTCTATTGTCCGCAGGAAATCGTCCCTTCCTTTGTGGGGCTTTGTGTATTCCACGTCATCTGCAAATGTTGCAACCGTATACACATCATTATGTTTCATTACGATGTAAGAAACTCCTGCGACTATCGTTGACGCATATTCGAACTTATTCGGCGTGTTTTCAGGAAAGAGCATGCTGCTGCTGGCGTCAAGCAGGATGACCATGTTGAGGTTTTTGTCTTCTTCAAACCTGCGGATATAGAGTTTTTCCGTGCGGGCATAGAGGTTCCAGTCGATTTTTTTTAATGAATCACCGGGATTGTATTTCCTGTGGTCTGTAAGGTCAAGCCCTGTCCCCTTCCTGGTTGACTGGTGACTGCCCGTGTGAATTGCAGAAACTCTCCTGCTGAGGGGGATCGCATACCTGTCGAGCTGGGTCAGGAAAGAGGTATCGATTGTGTGTTTTGCGCCAGTCATTATGATCATTGCCTCCAGCCTTTTTTCCGCAGGCCGGGTCATATAATTGTTTTTCTGCCTTTCAGGATTTGTTCTATGATTTTATCGCTCGTGATGTTGCTCCTTGCAGCATCAAAAGATAGAATTATCCTGTGGCGGAGGACCGGGAGGGCCATGGAGTCAATGTCTTCTTTATCAACGTACCCCCTGCCATCGAGAAACGCATTTGCCTTTGCGCAGAGGATCAGGGCAATTGAAGCCCTCGGGGATGCACCTGCTTCGATCATTTCAGGCATATTCCGGGTCTGGTTCACGATATCGATTGCATACTTCTTGAGCTTGTTTGAGATAGGGATTCTACGGGTTATCTGCTGCAGTTCGAGAAACGTATTTTTTTCTATGCATCTTTGTACCGAGGGTCTGAAAGCTTCAGCATAACGGTTTACAATCTCAAACTCTTCTTCTGAGTCCGGGTAACCCAGGCGAATCTTCATCAAAAACCTGTCAAGCTGGGCTTCGGGAAGAGTGTAGGTACCTTCCATTTCTATGGGGTTCTGGGTCGCAAGGATAAAAAAAGGCCTGTCCAGCGGATATGTCGTGTTTGCAATTGTCACCTGTTTTTCCTGCATGGCTTCGAGCAGGGCGGACTGGGTCTTTGGGGAAGCCCGGTTGATTTCGTCCGCAAGCACGATGTTTGCAAAAACAGGGCCCTGCTTGAACCTGAAACGTTTTGAGCCTCTTTCATCTTCTTCTATAATGTCGGTCCCTGTGATATCCGCAGGCATAAGGTCAGGTGTACACTGTATCCTGCTGAACTTCATACTCATGATCTGGGAAATAGTGGAGATCGTAAGAGTCTTGCCAAGCCCCGGATTGCTTTCGACGAGGACATGCCCTTCACACAGCATGGCTATTATGATCTGGCGGACCATTTCTTTCTGGCCGACGATAGCATTGCCGATTTCTCTAAAGATAACCTCGAAAATCTTGGGGGCTTTTTCATAGGTAGGCTTTAAGTTAAGTTCTGAATCATCAAGCTGGATTTCCTGTAGCTCTCTCATATTGAAACTCCGTTGTTTTTTACATAGATCTGGCATTTGCTGCAAATTCGGGCGTTTCTGCTGCTTTACGGGCTTTTTGTTGCTTTACGGGCTTTCTTTTACTTTACCTAATCTTCTGACCTCTTTAATTTCTTCATTGAAAATAATTCATTCAGGGGAAGATTTGGGGGCAGATTCAGGATGAAAGTGCTTCAAAATATTGTTTGATCAAAGGCTCATATTCTTCCGGCAGGTTTTCCGAGTAGGTTTGACTCTGCCTGAATTCATCTTCAAGGTCGTCTGCGCTCTCGTTGAAATTTTTTTCAGTATCAGCATCGATTTGGCTGGTGAACCCGAGACCCAGGCTAGGGTTGATTTTCATTTCAACCTTATCACCATTTTTTATGATGACAGCTTCTATCTTGTATCTGGAATCCGGGACAACTTCATTATTTTCCTCGTAAGCTGCTCTGGCATTCAGGTCAGACATGTTGTCTATGAGGTCATCGATTAGCTTGCTGGGGGATACATCAAAACTGAAGCCCTCATGTATACAGAAAGTGACAGCTCCAGCTGCCAGCAGAAATATTACAAAAGACCTGAAAATCTGGCTTTTCGGGACTATTTTTCTTATTTTAATCCCGCTAAGCTGGATGTGCACATCCTCAAGCAGTTTCTTTGTAACGATGTTGATATTCTGGCTGTTATCATATGCTGTTGCCAGCCTTGTCTTCAGTTCTGGAAAGCCGGTTTCAAGGAGAGTTATCAGGTTAAATTTATTTCTTCTATCAACTAACCTGCGAATTAAACCGAAAAGAAGAGTCAGCACCAGTGCCCCTGCAGCCATTAACCCGAGGTTAAACCAGTAAGTATTCAGGTATGTCTGGAACTTACTCAGTTTCTCCACTTCGGGAACATAATAAGCCAGCTCGTACAGGTTAAACAGGATCATCAATAAAAACAAAATAGAAAATTTTCCGGCTGTTTGAAAAAAACCGAGGGTACGATATGACCACATCAGATATTTTTTATATTTTTCCAGAAGGGGCACTACAAGCATATAATCTCAAACCACAGTTGTAATTTTTAGTAATTATATTGTGAATGTTACTAATAAAACTTTTCTAATATTTTTATGTATAATTGGGTGAATCTTCCCGTAATAAAGTAACCACTACCCGGCTAATACAACGGTAACTATCTCGGGTGATGCCCCGGCAAATCCCCTTTTAATTTACTACTATATCCTGTATAACCGAAAAACTATATAATTCTATGAGAAGCATATTTTTTATGCCGTCTTTTGTATTACATCTTCAGGAAATAATCTCTGATTAAGAAAATAATATCTGATTTCCGTGCTGCAATTTCCGGGAAATACTTCCTCTTATTTCTTCTCTCGCCCCTGGAAAACACTTTTAAGATAATACAATATTCCCTGACAGCCTGTCTGGTAGCCCGGCGAAATATGAAATAAGAGGTAGTAGAAAGGAAAAAGTCCTGAAAAAGGAAATTTTTAAATTTAAAAAAGAGTATTTAGGAGCTGGAATTTAACTTTCTTTGTTCGCAATACGTCGTTTTTTCGGTTTTTTACCTATTTGCTTCTTGCTGATTTTTTGTTTGTTCCTTATTCGCTTCCTCGTTAGTTTTCACTTTCTGGCTTTTTCTGGTTTTTTCTCTCCTTTTTCCTTTTCGCAGGAAAGACCGCTCTCCTGCGTCGAGCGGGACAGGAACGACATGGTATGGCGAATATGGTTATCTGAGTAGGAAAGGTTCAGAACTTAGTCCCTTTTTAGTCCTCTTGAGCGAAGTGAAAAGGACTGCGGACTATAGCTGTCACATCGCAACTCCCAGAAAATCTCCGATTTCCTGCGATCCCGAATCGCAATTCGGGTAGCTCAACTATGCTGGCTAGCCCGGGATAAGCAGTTTAAGTTCAAGAGTAGTTTAAGTTCAAGAGTAGTTTAAGTTCAAGAGTAGTTTAAGTTCAAGAGTAGTTTAAGTTCGAGCTCGCTCTTCCACGGTCCCGTCTTTTAACCTTATCACCCTGTCAGCGTACTCAGCGTGCCAGTCTTCATGCGTGACCATTACGATCGTCTGGCCCTTTTCCTTATTGAACTTCTTAAAAAGGTCGAGCACTTCTCTTGAGGTTTGAGAGTCCAGGTTGGCGCAGGGTTCGTCGGCAAAAAGGACTCTTGGGGAATGGGCAAGAGCACGGGCAATAGAGACCCTTTGCTGCTGGCCGCCGCTCATCTTTGAGGGGAGCTGGTGGAGGCGGTCGCCAAGACCAACGGCTTTGAGGATTTCAGCAGCTGCTGATTCGCATTCTTCTTTTGTTTTGCCCTGCATCATGAGGGAAATATAGACATTTTCGGAGGCATCGAGTTCCGGCAGGAGGGCATAGTCCTGAAAAACATATCCCAGGTTATGGAGGCGGAATTTGCCTTTTTCTCTATCGGACATGCGGGAAGTGTCGGTTTCGTCTATAATTACTTTTCCCGAGTTGGGGGTATCGAGGAGCCCCAGCTGATTTAAAAGAGTAGTTTTTCCGGAACCGCTGGGGCCCATTATGGCAACAAATTCTCCGCGCCGGATTTTTACATTTACTCCCCGAAGAGCCCTTACCTGTACTTCTCCCATTTTGAAGGTCCGGACTATATCTATTCCTTTAATAATTATGTCGCTATTCTTTTCGGGAGCTGTTTCCATTTCAATTTCAGTCTGCCCTTCATTTTCCATTTTTTTCACCTCCTCTCACTTCCCCCATATAAGGTCAAGAAGATCTTTCTGGGCCAGTTTATATGCAGGGATTACAGAGCCTATTATGGAAGCAAGGAAAAGGAGGACTGCCCGGTCTATAGCTTCGGCATTGTCAAGCTTGAGACTCAAATCTCCAAGGGGGACCTGGAGAGGGTGAGAAACCGTGTAAGGAACAAGTCCGAAACGCATAAAAGCATAGCCGAGTATGATTCCTGTGCCGGCGTAGAGCATTGCCTGAAGCACGAAAGAAGCAACGATCACATTCTGTTCTATCCCGATTGCTTTCTGGACACCGATCTGCCGTTTCTTATTCACTATATTAACATAAATTACCACGAAGATAATCACAAACGCTATCAAAAGGCCTATTGCGTTCATAATGTTCCTGACAAGGCCCAGGGTGTTTTCAATGAGGCGGAGAATACCTGCAAACTCATGCCAGGTGCGGATATTTTCCCTTACACCAAGGGACAGCAGAGCTGTGCGGGTCTCATATTCATCCGTGCCCGGGGTGGTCTTGACAGCTATCTCTTGAGCATAATCCTTGTTTTCCACTCCCAGCATCTCTTCCATGTCAACCCGGTTAATGTAGGCTCCGGCGTCTGCAAGAAAAAAAAGGGTGGAGTAGATTCCCTTGACCCTGAACTCCCGGGTCTTTCCACTTATGGTAAGTTCTATGGTGTCGCCAACCTCCACCCCGCCGAGAGACCTTGACTCCATCAGGGCTCCGTAACCTCCCGAGACCTCCCTGCCCAGAATAATCTCTCCCCTGTCGGGCCTGCTGAGGAACTCCCCGCTTATTACGGCCCCCTCAAGCCCGGTTACAAAGGCTTCATCCGCAGGGTCAATTCCGTAAACGGTACCTCCGATCTCTTTTTCCTTATAGCGGAAGTTTCCGGTGGTCTTCAGGCGGGCCGAAGTCCCTACCACCTGGGGGAGGCTTTCGACCTTCTTCTGCAGGGCTGATGCATCCCCTATATAATGTTCCTCTTCTTTTGGCTCGATCACCACGTTCCCTGTCTGGAAGTCCACCATCAGCTCATTGAATTTGAGCGTAACTCCTGCCAGAATACTTGAGAAAAGCACAAGCTGAACAAATATCAGGGTCAGCACGAAGACCGTAAAGATCGTGATCCCTTTGTTGCCTCGAGTAATTGAACGGCTGGCAAGAAAAAAGGAGACTTTAGCCTTTTCAAGCATAATAGGGCATCCTTTATGGTTATTTGAAATGTTCCTCTCTTCTTTTCTCCAGCTTAGATTTTGCCTTTCTTTTTCAGGTAAAAGATTGCAGCTGCAAGTACAATGACTGCTCCCAGTACAACCGGGACAATACTATTGTTCGTTCTGATTACATTGAACGTCAGGGTTTCATTGAGCTGATGGACTCCGAAATCATCCTCATACTCCACAAGCAGGGTTACTTCCTGTTCCCCTGCCTTTTCTGGAATGAAGGTAAAGACTGCAGGGGCATCATCGTCCTTGTCCAGCCTTCCGAGAAAAGCGTATGTGCTGCCGTCTCCTTCAAGTCCTTCGAGCCTGGCTTTCACAAAACGGGCTTCTCCGTCCCCCACATTTTCCAGCCTCAAGATCATGGAAACCTGCTGGCCTTTCTCAGGCATTTCGGGGTCGAATTTAAGGCTTGCAACATTTATTTTCGCCCGATTCAGGACATTAACCCCGATCTCCTGGGATTTGTCGATCTGAAGGGTTTCAGCTTCGTTTGAGGCGGTTATCCTGAGGGGAATCTTGTAAGGCTGCACGCCTGCATTGCTGCCTAAAAGGAGCTTGAAAGACAGGTTTTCGGAACTTCCGGCACTCAGGTTTTCAAGGAAACGAACGTTATCCTGCAGGGAGATCACGGGGGAAGAGCCGTTCAGGTCAAGTATGACACGGACATTCTTTGCATTTCCGTTCCCCGCATTTTTAACTGTGGTCCTGAGGTAGAATTCCTCTCCGGGGACAAGGGCTCCGGAAGAGTAATTCTCCTCATTTGCAGGAAAGATTTCGGTGCCTGTAAGTACAAGATCAGGGTTTCCCTCCACCCGAATAGGAATCCTTTTTGAAAAGCTTGTTCCGCCGTTATCTTTAATAGTGAATTCAAGCTGGTAATCTCCCGATTTTGCCTCGGAGCTGACCCTGAAATGAAAGTCCAGTTCGACCTTCGAACGCTGCCTTATCTGTTCGATTTGGAAAGTACGTTCGGTATTGGTCCCGGAACCGTACACATCTGAGGTGCTGTACTTAAAGATAAAAGGATCAAGTTCTTCAATACCTATTTTCACATTCTCTGCCGGTTCGTCACCGGTATTTTCTACGTTGACTGTTATAAGCAGGTCTTCTCCCGGTCTTGCAGGGTTAGGGGTTATTTCGGAGACCTCTACCTGAAGGTGTGTGTCTCCTGAAACGATAACTGCGGGTGCAGGAGAAGTCAGAAGGGCGGCTATTAGCAGTACCGCAGCTACAAACCTCAATCCTCTATTTCCATTTTTCATAGCCTCCGGGGCTTTTCCTGAAAAAGTAAACTTCATGGGTAACAATCCCTGTCTGGTTTGGTGAACTTTTAATTAACAATCTCTGAGCCTTACTTATAACCGTTACACTTTGTTTGCAACCTGCATCAGGTTGTATTTTTTATGTTTTTCAAACTTCTTCCCTAATTCAATTTTCAGCTCTCATTTTTCCTAAAAGCTCTTAAAGCTCTTATTCCTCTCAAAATTCTTATATTTCTTTCCTAATTCAATTTTTCAGCTCTTATTTTTCCTCAAAGCTTTTATTGCTCTCAAAGCTCTTCTTCCCTACAAAATACTTCCCTGTTTCGGTTTCAATAACCTTTCTCAGCGCAAGGAGGGCTATCAGGTTCGGAATCGCCATAAGACCATTCACGATATCTGCCAGGACCCAGATGACATCAAGGGTCAGGAAGGCGCCTGAGGCAACGATGAGGATATAGAATATTTTGTAGGGAAGGATTCCTTTAACTCCGAAGAGGAACTCCGTGCAGCGCTCCCCGTAATAGTTCCACCCAAGAATGGTTGTAAAGGCAAAGAATATGAGCCCGACCGTTACGATATAACTCCCGACTTCTGCAAGTACGGTGGAAAAGGCATAGCTTGTCATGTAAGCCCCTGCAAGGTCTCCGGTCCAGGAATCCGTCATGATGAGCACTGTTCCTGTCATCAGGCAGACGACAATGGTATCGAAAAAGGTCCCGGTCATTGAGATCAGACCTTGCTTTGCCGGCTCTCTAACCCTTGCAGCTGCAGCTGCTATGGGGGAGCTTCCAAGCCCGGCTTCGTTTGAGAAAATCCCCCTGGCAACTCCCATCCGAATTGCAAGCATAACGCCTGCTCCAAGGAATCCTCCCTTTGCTGCTGTTTCGGAAAAGGCGGACCTTAGGATCAGAGCAAACGTTTCCGGGAGCTTTTCAAGGTTCATCCCGATAATCACAAGGCAGCCCAGCACATAAGCCACTGCCATAAAAGGTACCATGAACTGGGCAACAGCCGCAATCCTCCTGATTCCTCCGAGTGTCACAAAAGCCACAAGCAGGCTCAACACGGCTGCAGTCAGGACTTCGGGGATGTCAAAAGCAATCCTTGCCGAGTCCACGATAGCGTTCACCTGAGGAAAGGTCCCTATCCCGAAGAGTGCCACATTTACCCCGAAGATGGCAAAAAGGGGGGCAAGGACCTTGCTGTACTTCTTATGAGCAAGTCCGTTTTTGATGTAATACATGGGTCCGCCGGACATCTGTCCGTTTGCGTCAACTGTTCTGTATTTGACTGCCAGCAGGGCTTCGGAATACATGGTTGCCATCCCGAAAAAGGCGGCAAGGAGCATCCAGAAAAGAGCCCCCGGACCCCCGGTCTTGACTGCCGTTGCAACCCCTATAATGTTTCCTGTTCCGATTGTTGCAGAAAGCGCGGTGCTGAGTGCCGCAAAGCTCGAAACGTCGCCCAGGACTCCTTCTTCGTATTTCTTTGAATTCATGACATATTTGAGAGCAAGGGGCAGCCTGAAAACCTGGATCAGCCCAAGGCGCAAAGTCAGGAAAATCCCGGTCCCCACAAGCAAAATCAGAAGAGGAGGTCCCCAGACAAGCTGGTCTATCCCCGTCAAAACTTCAAGTATGTCCACACCCAGCAGTTCCATTCGAGTCAACCCCGGTTAAACGATAAAGAAAAAAATTCCTCACTCAGTATTTGTTAAAGGTTGTTTTAAAGGTTGATGCCTAAAGAAACGAGATGGAGTGAGAATTTCATATTTTCGTTATTCTTGACTTGTTCCTGCGAATTATAAAGGACCGGAAACAATCCCTGAAACTGTTTTAATCCAGCTTTTAATAACTCAAAATGCTAAGGAATGATGAAAATATAACTTCTAAATTTGCGATAGCTTTTATGAATGAAGGAGAACTTGAAGGGAAAAAAAGTGCTTTCACCTTCGCTTATCCGGGAACTTTCCACCCCCCGCATTCCGATTCCCAGCGGCTATGATAAGGGAAGTTACGGCTATGGGCTTTACCTTTACGAGCACCGCGGCGTAAAGGTAGTAGGGCATTCTGGAGGATTGGAAGGGTTTGCCTGTCAGTTCTTAATGGTACCTGAGCACCGTTTTGTCGGAAAAGGCGGCCAGCTCTTCCTGAAACTGGGCGGACTTGAGGCCCCGGTAGAGAAAGTCGGAGAGCAGCGTTTTGTCACATATCACCCGCTTACTCAGCAGCCTGTGGAATTCGTGCTGGTGTCTGGGGAAGACGGAAAACCTGCCTGCCTGCATATAGAACGCCGGGCCCTTAAAAAAGTTTAAAATCCGGAAAGGGAGAGAAAACTAAAAGATTCTTTCCATGATTCCGGCACGGGTCAAACAATTAATCAGGGACCGCCCAGGTAACAAAGGAAATGAAAATAGATGAATAAAGACTCGGACCCGGGGGACCGGATCTTTTATTTCAGTTGAATACCCCGCTAGCTTGCTACGGGGATGGAAAACTTCCTCGGAAGCCGTTAATGATAATATGTGGCTTATCAATCCCATTTTTTGGTTGTTAACTTCTGCTAAAACTAAATTATTTAGGGTTATTGCTTTCTTTAACATAATTTTGAGAGGTGGCGCGAACATACCCCGTGCTTGCAACGGGGTGCGCCAGCGCAACTTTGATTCAGTTTAACCCTGTTTAACAGTCTTTTTTCACGAAGATTTTATAGTATTCCAGTATAACTATACATCAGTAACATATTGCTTAAGAATAACTGTCCTGTAACACTGAGGAATGTCTACCCATTTTGGGAAAAAATAAGGGATGTGAGCACTACTATTCAGGATTGTATTACTCAGGATTGTATTACTCAGGATTGTATTACTCAGGATTGTATTACTCAGGATTGTATTACTCAGGGTTGTTTATAACGAACAGAAGAGTTTTACTCTGGCTGGCAGGGAATCTGGCTCAGGGTTTACGGCATGTACCAAGGTTAAAGTTCCTTGAGTTTATTCTCCCAGTGTTCTCATAATCCTCATATTTCGATAACCAGTGAAAATTTCTAAAATACAGCCGGAGCTAATGTCAGAAATCACGAACTTTCCTCAAAAGCGATGGAATTTCTCCAGAGATAGCAAGGTATAATCAAAAATAAAAATAGGTGATAACCATGAAGGAGTATATGAATTTCAAGATCGGGGAAGCCGCAGGAGCGCTATATCACAGACTGGAAGAAGGAGAATGCAGCCTGAACCAGATAAAGAATTATCTAAGCTCAAACGGTTTTGACTCTCAGATAGCTCTGATGGCCGTTGGCTGGCTTGCCAGGGAAGACAAGATTGTCCTTAACAGAGGGTCTAACAGATGGTCTGTCCTGTTGAATGAATAAGTCCCGGTAATATTGAATGAATAAGTCAGGTAATTTCAAATAAAAATATCAACCGGGAAATTTTCCAAAAGGGACTCACGTCATTGTAGGGCTCCTTTTCTCCAGAAAAAACGAATCCTAAGAAAGTTCTGGCTGCAGGTTTGCCAGGCACCGGGAAGTGTTTTTACGAATTTTAAAAGGCACTAAAAGTCTTGAATAAAGGGATTTCAGGTCTGAAAATCCTGGTCTGAAAATCCTGATAAATACCGGGTCTTGGAGGTAGAAGAAATGCGTTATCTTTTTCTCTTTTCGGTTTTTATTTTTTTGTTCCTCCGTATATTAAGGGTTTCCAGGCTTTTACATAAGTTGATTTCACAGGTTCCTGTGGGGTATCTATCACTTTGAAAATAGCATTCCGTGATTGATTGTATGTGTCTTCAAAAACTTTCTAAAAATACTTTATTTTCTGAAAAATTTCTTTACATATAAATTCTTACTTAAACCGGATTACTCATACAACATCATAACGAAACAGATGGAAAATGAGGGGAAAAATTGAAACCGGCACCTGGCATGAAGCAGAATAAACTTACTTTGAGTGTCCTGAAAAGCATTTTCGGGATTTGTAGACTGGATTCTGAGTCTGAAATCCCCGCATGGGCTTATGAGGGCGGTTTCTTTTCGATTACCAGAACTCCCGAAGAGCTCTCGTTAGTCTGCCCGGAAAGCAGTATCCCTGCAAATATCCCGGAAAAAGTCCGGACTGAGAGAGGCTGGAGATGCCTGAAGGTTGAAGGACCTCTGGATTTCGGGCTCACCGGAATTCTTGCAGGAATCAGCAGGGTTCTCGCTAATAACAGTATCAGTATATTTGCTGTCTCTACATATGATACCGATTACATCCTGCTCAGGGAAATAAATTTAAAACGTGCAATAAGAGCCCTTGAAGAGGTAGGTTACGAGATTCGAAAAGACATTCAAAACGAGACTAGAAAAGAGAGTTGAAAAGATGATTAAAAATCCTTAAGCGGATTCGAAAAACTGTTTTTTGAGTATTATTTCTCGGGCGGGATGGTGGAATATTACTAAGCAGTTAATATTTTTCCTGAATATCCGAATGAAATTAATCAGTTTTTTTCTGCTGTGCCCCAAAAAAATTGTATCCAGCCCTCCAGTCAAAAGCAAATAAAAACAACCTGATGTTACTGCTATTCGAAGAAATCAAATACCAGAGAAATATCCTGCTAACAAATACTCCCTTGCTCTGAAAATCTTTTTTCTTCACAATTTTAGTTTACAATTTTATTTCACAATTTATCTATCTTCTGTTGCCTTTACTTTTGTCTTTTTTCTCCCTCTTCTTTTTTCTCTTCTTGGGAAGACCACTCTCCTGCGTCTCTTTATTTTACCATTGCTTTTAAGTTTGTCTTCTTGAACGAAGCGAAAAGGACAATGCACTGCAGAGCCACAACTCTGCCGGGACAAAAACGACCCTGTATGGCTAATAAGGTTGTAAGGCTCAGATAGATCTATACTGTTTAGTTTGCTTGAGCGAGCGATAGCGAGTGAAACGGACGGTGGACTCCCGAGTCGCAATTCGGGCGAATCGCAGTTCGGGTGAGCCAGAAATATGGGTAGGCTCTTATCCGAGGCGGAAGATGGAAAGCATGAATCCGCAGTAGAGCAGGAGAAGGATAACTCCTTCAGTCCTTTTTATCCTCCAGCCTGTGCGGATAAAAAGAAGGAGCAGGAGACTGATAAAAAGCATGAAGGGAGTTATATAATAGATACTGATTTTGGTTACTGTGAGGGGATTGACCAGCCCCGAGCAGCCCAGAATCAAAAGCGTATTCGTAATATTTGACCCTATTACGTTTCCAAGAGCTATGCTGGCATAGCCGCTGCGGGCTGCAGAAATAGTTACCATCAGTTCGGGGAGGGAGGTCCCGACTGCAACAAGGCTTATTCCAATAAGGGTTTCCGGGATTTCCAGAAGCAGGGCAAAAAATATTGACTGCTCTATGAAATACTTTGCCCCAACTATTATAGCAACTCCGCTTACAACCAGTTTGATAAGCTCTATTAAAAGGCTGCTTTCAGCAGGATTTTTTATTTCATCTTCAATTTCTTTTTCTATTTCAATCTCAGTTTCTTTTTCTATTTCAATCTCAGTTTCTTTTTCTATTTCAATCTCAGTTTCTTTTTCTATTTCAATCTCAGTTTCTTTTTCTATTTCAATCTCTGTTTCTTTTTTGTTCTCTGTTATTGTTTCCTTTTTTGTTCTATTTTTTCTTTCGGTTTCTTCATAAAGCTCTTTTGCGGTTTTTTCTGCTCTTTTTCCTTCTATTCGCCCTCGGATTCCGGTTTCAATTCTTGCTTTCAAATCAAAGATGTACTCAAACTTAAAAAAATAGTTCATAAAATCCTCGAAGTATATGTCTTCTTCGTGTTTTTTCACCTTATCAAGCAGGAACAGAAGGTAGACAAAATATAACAGAAGAAAAATTAAGGCTTCAAGTCTTGAAATTCTGAAGTCCAGAATAAAAAGTAAAAAAAGAAGGGCAGAGAATAACATTATGTAACCGTCCCTTCGAAGCATCAGCTCCTCAGTCTTCACATTGGATAGAAGGGCAGCAGTACTAACAATCAGTCCTATATTTGCAATGTTTGATCCGAGTACGTTACCTATGACTATTCCACTTGCGTGTTCGAAGGACGCCGTAAGGGAGGAGGCAAGTTCAGGTACGGATGTCCCGATCGATACGAGGGTTAGCCCGATTATAAACTCTGAGACTCCAAACCTTTCTGCAATCCAGGACGAGGACATTACAAAAAGGTCCGCCCCTTTTACAAGCAGCAGCAGTCCGCCTACAAAAATAAGAACGTCAACCAGGTACACATTAAACTGTGAACTTGAGTTTTATTTAAACATATCCTTTATCTGCCTGACCTTATAAAAGGATAATAAGTGATAAACTGTAAGAACAGAATAAAGTTCTCCTCAGTTAACGATTCCTGAAATTGGGAATTCCTGCAGGAAAATACCAGACGTAATAACATTTAAAGAGCTACTCAGGTAAGTTTTAACTCCATTAAATAGCATTTCTCTTGCTTACCACATATTTCTTCGATTTCTTTGATTATTTGAAAATTCATTTTTTCATATAGTTTTATAGCAGAAGTATTGGCCACATTTACATACAGGAGAACCGAAGAAATTCCGTTTAGCTTCATTTCCTTTATGCTTTCTTCCAGAAGCTTTCTGCCATAGCCCATTCCCCTGAATTTGCTGTCAATTGCAATCGAGTATATTACAGATTTCTTTTTTAGCCCTTTGAACGAAAGTCCCGGTTTCAGGTAGTATATGCAGTAACCTGCAATTTTATCCTGGTTTTTAATTACGTAAAAGATTTTTCTTAATTTCGTTGAGTATTTTAGAAGCTCTTCCTGGTTTTTACTATCGAAGCTCTCAGCCTGAATTCTAAAAATCTCAGGGAGCATATTTTCATCTACGAGTACAATATTTTCCTTCTCAATACTTTTCCATTCCTTTAAAATGTAGGCTCCGGCAGCGTCCCGCAGCAATTTCTTTAAAATTGTAAAATATGCAACTATTCTTGTATAAACTTGTGTAGGACACATAAAACCACCTTTGAGCGAGAAGCTGCTGATATAATTCTCCGTAAGTTTTGTCGCTGTTGCTACCAACAGAAAGTCTTTCCTTTTATGCAGATCCAAAATCATGAATTAAGGTACGCTGGACTATAAACCGCATATTTATTTAAGTATACTCTTCTAGTCCTGAATTCTCCTGAAAAGCGGCTGTAAGGAAGCAGGCCTTACAATAGTCTAAAAGTTACGGAGAATTTCGATAAACCCCTAATATTTTACCGGTTGCCTATATAAGGAATATAAGAATAATCTATTGAAATCAGTGGTTTATCGAAATTCTCATTATTATATAAATGAACTGTCGTATAAAACATTTTCACCAAAAACAATCTCATTAAGTATTGGCTGTACGAAAAATAGCTGTAAAAAACATTTTTCAGGGAAAATTCATAGAGGAGAAAATTCATAGGGAGAAGATTCGTAGAGGGTTCATAGGGAGAAGATTCGTAGATGGGAAAAATTAATAGGGAGAAGACGTAGAGGGTTCATGGGGAGAAGATTCGTAAAGAAGGTTCATAGAAATCGAATTAAAATAATTTCAGTTCCATTTTGTAGCATTTTTCATTCTCTCCACATATGTTTTCTACTTCTTTGACTATAAAGAAGCCCGTTTTCCTGTACAACTTTATGGCAGGAGTATTGTTTACGTTTACATACAGGAGAATGGACAACACTCCATTCAGCTTCATTTCCCTGATGCTTTCTTCCAGAAGCTTCCTGCCAAATCCTTTATTTCTGAATTTACTGTCAATTGCAATTGAATAAACAACAGCTTTTTTCTCAAATCCCCGGGATGAAAAAGCCGGTTTCAGGTGATATATGCAGTAGCCGATTACCTGATCCTGGTTCTTAATTACGTAAAAGACATTTCTGAATTTTTTTGAATACCTTATGATATCTCCCTGTCTTTCATTTTTAAATCCTTCTACCTGAATTCTAAGGATTTCCGGAAGCATGGTATCGTCAACAGTTTCAATATTTTCCTTTTCTGTCTGTTCCCACCCTTTTAAAAGAAAAAATCCTGCCGTATCCCACAGGGTCTTTTTAAGCCCTCTTAAATAGAGGTCTGGCTTTGCGTGGATTTTTCCAAGATACATATATATCCCTCGGGTGTTGGAACTAAAAAAATAAAGCAACTATTTTTTTTCTAAATTCCAGGCTGTTAGATCTCAGGATTTTTTTGATTCAGGGGTTACATATTATTTCAAAAAATCTCTCACAGAAAGGGTCAATAGGCGAGTTTTAAGCCATCTGCGAAATTAGATAGGTTTTTTCAGTCTTCTCTATTTATTCTGTCCTCTCTCCGGGCATGGTTGTTAATCTGGAGTGCTTGACTCCTTTTAAACTGAGAATTTTCTCAGCCAGCTCCACTATTTTTTCCCCGTCCCCTTCGAGGATTATCACTTCAAAGCAGAAATTTTCCTCCATATGGAAATGGACCGAAGAAGTTATCAGATCCAAATATTCATGCTGAATCTCTGCCAGGGCACTTGTTATGCCTTTTTTTGAGCAATCATATACCATAGAGATGGTTGCAGCCCTTGTACCTTTTATCTGCTGCATCCATTCATAGTGCTGGTTATATGTTCTTATGGCGTCCCTTATGCCTTCAGAACGTGAGGAGTATCCTCTCTTCATAAGGGCTTCATCAAATTTATCCAGAAGTTCCCCGGGAAGGGAAATTCCTATTCTCATAAGTTTTTTTTCCATGCATCCCTCCTGAAAACAGAGTCCTTTCTGTCAGATTTATCCGGTTTAAGTCGTTTGAAGGAATGAAAAATCAAACAGGCTTGACAAAACGATAAAATCCACTATACCTCCTTATCCCCATTAAATAGTATACCCAAGGTTATATTTAATATTTTATCGTATTCAGAGCTATCTACAGTATCACAGAGTAAATATAATTAATAATTTGGGTTATTTGATTCAAAGAAGGTTTATAGATGGAGTAATCGAAATCACTCCAGAGACCTTATCTTAAAAAGTCTAACGGACTTTTCTATATGGCTATATCAGCCCAGAAGTGCCTCCCCGAGACTGATGAAACAGGGCTAGGGCTAAAAAGGAACTCAACTGAAGAAAGGACGGCATGACCGGACATCTACGGACAGGCGTCTTCCTGCCGGAACCCCTCCTTACAAAGCTGAGAAGAGAGTCATTTTTGCCTCAGAGGACAGTTTCCAAGCCGAAAATGAAAGGGATTTTTTTCCTTTTTCCGGGTTGAATCTTTTCCATAAATTTCTCTAAATGGCGGCAGGTGCTGTTTCAGAAGGAATTTCTCTCAAATTCAAATTTTTACAATGACCGGCGAGCTTTCAGACAATCCTGTTTATTCCCAAAAAGCTTATTAAAGCCAGAGTTCTATAGCGTGAAACGCGTTTACTCTGAAAGATCAGAAATTTAACTGGTAAAGGATAATTTCCTTGCTTATCAAGTTCAATTATTTTAATAGAAGAGTTGAGAATTATGGCAATTCAGAAAGGCGATTTCATAAAGTTAAACTACACAGGTAGGTTTGAGGACGGCAGGATTTTCGATACAACAGACGAAGAGCTTGCAAAAAAGGAGGAGATTTTTAACCCCCGCGGCCTTTACGGCGGAGACGTCGTTATTGTCGGGGCAGGGCACACCATTGAGGGCCTTGATGAGGACCTTGAAGGAAAAGAAGCCGGTTACTCCAGCACAGTTACCATCTCTCCGGAGAAAGCATTCGGTCCGAGCAACCCCAAGCTCGTTGAGACCGTTTCCATAACCAAATTCCAGGACAGAAATGTTCACCCCGGCCTGCCTGTTGAACTGGACGGCAGAAGGGGAGTTGTCAGCAGGGTTATCGGCCGCAGGGTCACTGTAGACTTTAACAGCCCACTTGCAGGCAAGACCGTCAGCTACGAGTACACCATTGAAAAGCTCCTTGAGGACGATGTTGAAAAAATTCAGGGTCTTCTTGCCCTCTACACCGGCATGCGTGACATGGAAGTCGAGATCGCCGACGGTGTTGCAAAGATCAACATACCTACAGGCCTGACCTTCAACCAGCGCTGGCTCATGGCAAAGAACAGGGTCGCATCCGAACTCTTCAAGTACGCCGGGCTTAAAGAAGTCCAGCTCATCGAGAAACTCACAGCCGAAGCTGAAGTCCCTGTCCCTGCAGAACCTGAGGTCGAGGCGGGAGCTGAAGTCGAAGCCGAAACTGAAGCCGAAACTGAAGCCGAAGCCGAAACTGAAGCTGAAGTTAAAGAAGAGTCTTCAGAGTCACAGGAATAATTTCACTGAATTTACAGAAAAGCGAGGAGATCTTTCTCTTCGCAAATTTTATATATAATAATCAGGTTCTCTGTATACGCTTCCTGACATATCAGGGCGATTTGCCAGCCTTCATCCGAAAAGCCAGAAAAAAGTATTAAATGTATTATCCAACATGCTGAGGTAGCCCAGCGGACCACGGCGCCGGTCTTGAAAACCGGTAGCGCTACGCGCTACGGGAGTTCGAATCTCCCCCTCAGCGTAAACCTCTTTTTGGCCTCAAAAACTTGTCTAGTTTGTTCGTTTCCTTTGAACAATTTTTTTCTGAGTCGCGGCACTTTTCTAGAGAGGTAATTTCATAAATACAAAGATGTTTTGAACATATATGATTTCAGAAAGGTACAAGTTTTTACAATACTTTTTTAAAGAACTAAGAATTGAAGGATTATTGATTATAGAATCTCATAAATCAATAACAATTCAACAATTATCAATAGAATTAAGGACGTCAGTATCAACCTGCAAAGCCCTTGCGTATCAACTTCAGAATTTTGGACTCATCGTAGTCAAAGATCAAGATCCTATAGGTCAGGATCAAATGAAACCTAAAAACATATTGGAAATTACAGAAAAAGGAAAACAAATGGCAATTGCTATTAGTGATTTGTTGAATTACTATGAACCATAAGCTTTTCCGTCATTGATTATCATCTAACTTTTTTTCAATAATTTCATAACCTCTGTCGTCTACTTTTTCATAATTGGTTGCAATAAACATAGCATTTTCATAAAACTTGTTTTCATTTTTAATGTTAAGAATCATGATACCTACACAATCATGCTCTTCAGGCAAGCTGCAATTAGCACAATACCGTTCTCCGCAGTATTTACATTTAAAAGAGAGATGAGTTATAACAATGCCACAAAAGCTGCATTCGGTCATATTTAATACAATTTTCGTGTGATTTTTAAAATTTGCCACAATGAAATATGTTTCTCTAAATATTTTCTAAAATCTCTAATTGAGGAATATATTTTAAGTATGTTTCAAGGAGCTCTTCTGGAGTCCAATGATCATAAATGTCTATAGCTTCCTTCCTGGAATCTCCTCTGAGCTCCTGGATTGCAGCTCTGGGACATCCGGACCTTCTCATCCAGGTTGTGAACCAATGTCTGAAGCAGTGAGGCGTGAATTTTTCACTAAGCTGGCCTTCAGGATCATGAAAACCTAATTGCTGAGCGTGTCCGGTTGTCAGGTCGTATACTCTGTCTCTGCTGATCCTAGCATCCTGTAGACCGGTGAAAAGCGCAGGGGTTTTTGTTTTATGGTTATATCTCCATTTTATCCATTTTTCAAGATAATAGCCGCACTCATCGTCATAAAAAACAGTCCTGTTGCTCCTTTTGAAGTGATGATTTTTTAAGATTATCATATTCTTTTTTGGATAGACATCTGAGCGGTCCAGATCTATGAGCTCCTGGCGCCGTATACCAGTCTTTGCAAAGATTAGGAACATTGTTTTAGTTTGCAGGTCCTCTGCTGAATTTATTAGGTCCCGCATTTGCTCAAGGCTGATTAATTGGCGCTCCTCTGGCCTAGGTTCTTTGTAATACCTGATGTATCTTTTTCGGAAAGGTAGGATAATATTTTCCTTCACGATATTTTCCCATACAAGAAAATCATAGAATGTGGAAAGGGTGCAAAAATAATTCTCAACCGTAGAAGCAGAAAGGCCTCTTTCATCTCTTAACAATATAAGAAAATCTTTTAAATCGTTCGTAGTGATACCAACAGAATAAAATTTTAAGAAATAATTTAAGTGACTTTTATAGGCTGCAATTGTCCGGGGTGAAAAATTCCTGACAGCGCAGTCACAAAGGAATGAATCAAGGAGATCTATTTCATTTTTTGTAGTCTCAAGTACTAAAATATCCTGCATCTCAATCTAAAAAATGGATGTTTTTCCATTTACTTATATTCATTATATTTTAACCGAGTTGTATATATAAAAATAAAATTAATATATAATAAACTAAATTCTAAAGTTATTTGAAAATATATACTCATAAATACAAAATATATATACAGAAAATCCAAAAGATTAGAGAGTCTCTAAATATTGCTCTCAGGATTTGTTTTTAAAAAAAGAAATAGTAAAGTAATTATGCTGAGCTGTCTGACTTATTGAAATATTCATAAATAGGATACGAAATCCCAACAACAAATAGTACATAAATCAAACCGAATACCGGCCACATAGCTCTATCACAAAACGTCGGATCAATATATTGTACCGCAAAACCAGCAAAGAAGTATATAAAACAAGTACTCCACGAGAAAGCAGATTGGCTTAGTTTGAAGTGATTGAGTTTCATGTGTATCGTCCCTCATTTCATCATGGCATACCAATAAAATTAGCTAATTTTCACTGGTTTTGTATCACTTTGTGAAATTTCAGTTTTCACTTTTTTATTTTTCGTCCTGTAATAAACTGCCGCTCCTCCAGCGGATAGAATTGTAAGCGCAAGCCCAGCATAAACTCCTTCATTTGATCCGGCTAATAGATTCATCAGTATCAAACCCAAAAATGCGAAGGCTGTAAACAAAAGCATTGTTTTATCAATTGGTTTCATTCTTGGCATCCCCAAATGTTTCCTTAATAGCATATCTTATTGCTGCAGAAGTACTTGTAAACTGTTTGAACGGTCCAGTTACAGATTCAAGCAGTTTAATCGATTCTTTATCAAGATAGCAACTTGACATATTTCATATATGTATTAGGTGTGATATATATACTTTACATTTTCCATTGTGCAAAGTCATACAAAACTACTGCATCTATAATTATTTGCAAAGGCATATAGATATAGCTCGGAAACCCTATAGCTGCAAAGACCATACCAAAGCCTGCAAAAACAAAAACAAGAAAAGCAAGAACTATTTTTACAGCCATGTATATTACAAGATAAAACGCTGATATGTACTCTATCACTCCAGGGTGGGTAATATTATAAACTAGATCAGAAAGGTTTGTAGTCATGTCCTCTAAAAAATCCTGGGTGGAGATTCCTGCTATTGAAATCTGAAAAGGATATATCCCGGTCATTCCAACAAACGCCAGGCTAACCTGGATCACTAACATAGTCAACGCATATGACCGAACAGAAGGAAGAGGCATGGAGACCACCTTACCTTATTTTTATTTTCTTGAATCCAACTTTATTCCCTGAAACTTTTTTAGCGAATCCTTCCAGGGAGCCGAACTGATTTCTCAGATATCCTTTTTTCATTGTACCGGAAATACCAGGAGTGACAAATTTTTTTGGTTTATATTCGTCTTTCAGGCTGCCTTTTCCGAATCTGTCAGACCTGAATATAATATCTGGACCAGGCAGGGTTACATGGCTGTGAGACCTTATTGGGATTGGTACTGGTTTTATGCTGTCGGTAATATCGGTTTTCTCAATAATATCCGGGGTTGGTTGTTCCGGAACAGGGGTTATTTTTCCAGGAGTAATTACGGGTTTTGAAGGTGTTATACTCGATGAAACGTCAACTATGTTTGTTGGAATCAAAACAGGGCGTTTATTATCATCTGTTGGTTTTATTACGGGTTTTGAAGGTGTTATACTCGATGAAACGTCAATTATGTTTGTTGGAATCAAAACAGGACGTTTATTATCATCTGTTGGTTTTGTCTTTGGTTTTGAGATTATCGAATCTATTGTTATCTCTTTTGCCGGATTCGGCATATCCTGGACTGGACTGCTTATCGAAGGCCTAATTGATTTCGGGGCATCTCTAACATTTAAAATTTTATCAGAGCTTTGAACCTCCCCGAGAACGGAAATTAATATACCAGGCCGTGTTGCTTCTTGTGAGGTCCTCGGGTTTATAATTGCCTGGTGCTCTTCTCGGAGTCTCGGGAAAGCGTCGGTTTTTAATGTCAGTATGTTAACAGCTTTAATTCTCTCCAATTCACTCGTTTTTTCTTTTTGAATAGTTTTAACTTTTTCTAATTCTTTGGCTTCTGTAAGTTCTTTTGTGGTCTGTGGTGCTTCGAGTTTTTCTGATAATTTTACGTCTTCAAGTTCTTTCATTGTCCCGGTTTCTTTTAACAAATTTTTTTCTTTTAAGATTGCTGCTCTTTCTCTAAATTTTTCAGCTCTTTGTTTTTGAGCTAAAACGTCTTCTGTAATCGTTTTACCACGCTGTTCAATTTTGAGTTTTTTGTCCAGTGCGGTTTTATCCATTACACTGAGTACACTCTCCGATTTTTCAAATAAGGCTGGTTTGTTTTTTTGGCCTATAAAGTCAGCTAATCCATAATTCTGCTGATCAACCATGTATGCACCAGGTGAAGCTTTTGGTTTTTCGACTGTCTTTGCTGTTCCTGGTGAAACCTCTTTGAATTGATTTGAAAACTCAAATAACTGACTGGATTCTTTTGCTGGGTCGATTATCTTGGATAGATCAAACACAGGGACTTCTTTTTGTTCCGGTTTAGCCATTTCAGTTCTTAGTAACATTGACTGTTTACCAACCTGTGTTTCAACAACTCCGGGTTCCTTTATGGTAGCCCTGTTTATAATCTCCCTGCCTTTTGCTTGACTGGCTGTAAATTTATCTATTGGTAACGGTTTCTCTTCACGTTTTTTTACTTCCTGTAATACATTCTCTTCCGGTTTTTTGACTTCAACTGTTTTTTGTGGTTGCTTCACTTCTCTTAGCTCAAAACCACGTTCAGTTTCAACCAGTTCGAAAGCCGGTTCTCCGGATACCTTAGCTTTTTTACTCTTTTCGAGCGCGTCCCATCTATCAAGTGCTTTTTTTCCGAGACTGGACACTGCAGTTTCATCTACCATCATTCTTTCAGTGCCGGTAGCTAGGTTTTTGATACCTCTTATCTGAAGGTCTGCAGCAGTGTCTGATACCTTCATTACTGCGTTCCCGGCATCCTTTATGGTGTAGTTTGGGGCTTTGGTACCTGCGTATGCATCTATTGCAGCTATGCTCTTACTTTTCCCTGCCATTTTCGCGCCTGCTCCAAACCCTAACCCTCCAACAGCTAGGCTACCAACTTTCCCCCATCCTTCAGCATAGGATTCTGAGCTTGCTACATCCTGCACGATCTGAGCCCCGAGGACCGCATCCGCGACAGGCTGAACAGCTCTTGCACCGACTGTAAGGCCTTTAGCCCCGACTGTAAGGACCTTTCCTGCAGCATTTACCCCTACCTTTCCTGCTCCCGCTGCCAGGACATCAGATCCAGCAACCAAACCGCCCCTAACGGCTGTAGTACCAACCTTAAAAGCGGCTCCTGTAACTGCACCGATAGCTACTTCTCCACCAATTTCAGTAAGGACATTAACAGGGGCCACAGCTACCTTTTTGTTATACCAATCTCCGTAAGCGTCAGTAAGTCCTTTTAATGCTCCACTGCCGAACTTCCCAGACTCCCCATAAGCTTTTATGTTCGGGTCTACGGTCCATTTATCCGGGAGGAAATCGGAAGCAGCTTTATTAATTCCTTCATCCCAGGTCAGACCTGTTCCAAAAATAGAGGCTTCCCTTTTAGTTTTTTGAATGTTAAATTCATTCTCAAGTGCTGTTTTTTTCTCATTGAACAGGTTTAGCTGAATCTCGTTTAATCTTGCTGCATATTTATCATAATTTGCCCCCTGGGCGTTTATGGTGAAAATTCCATCCGCATAAGTTACCGGAATCCCTTCACCTTTAGCAATCCTGAGAGTGTCTGCAGATACATCTATTGTTGCATTAAGTTCCGGCTCTGGGATGTATTTTATAGGAGATTTATTATATAGATCGTAAACAGCTGCCCTTGATTGATCATAAAGGCCATAGTCCTGCAAAGTTGGTTTCAGAGTATTTTTCCCGAAATTATACCCGGCGTCATATGCTGCAGAAAATACGGTAAGAGGTCCAGAAGCAATGCCCTTATTTGTTGCAGTTGCTCCGGTTTTTTCCCACCAGTAGCTTGTTTTAGTGTCATAAATGGGATATCCGTACTCACTTTTTATCCATTTCCCGGAAACTGTCCTGGTTCCGTATACCCTACCTATTTCGATTTGTTTAGATTCAGATTTCAGGGTATACCCTTGGCTTTCCAGTATAGCTTTTTCTTCAGGTGTAACGTTTTTCCCTTTTGCGATGAGTTCATTTAAGCTAAATGATTGCGTTTTCTCTGGGTTAAGAAATTGCTCAACACCATTGACTACATAAGAAGCACCTGAGCTGATAGCCGAGCCTGCCTGCTCAAAAAAACCTGCCTCGTTTTCTTCTTCGTAATTTTCAGTATCATAATTTGTATTTTCATACTGCTGAGGCTGCGGATATCCAGGAGAATTCCAGCTTGTTTGCTGTGTAACTCTTGGAGGAGGAGCATTTGGCTGATTTTGACTTCCCACTTGTACAGTTTCGGACATCATAACCACCTTTTAATTATTTTTCAATTAGCCATGATAAGAAAGACCCTGCAAGACCCAGGCCGGCAAGGACATACAGGATAGTCGAAACACTCGCTGGAATAGTATAGATCCCAACCAGATCCGGACCCACAGCAAGACTGGAAAGCAGCATTATCGTGATACTCATAGCTCCCAGGGATTCTGTTTTAGCGTACATCAACAAGGACAGATAAAATATTATTATAATGTACAACCAGAACCCAAAAACTGGAACAAGAATCTCGTTAACCGGGACTGCTACAGCTTGTGCAGACTGTGAGCTATTTGTAAAACTAATGCGAGTAAAATTCATTATGCTTGAATAGCTTGAATAATTCGTAGCAGGTATAGTCGAATTACTGAGATTATTCAAACTCCTGAACGCTATGTTCGGGTCTATTGTCGGAGGCCATTCTCCCCAGGCTGTCATGGTCATTGTTTCCTCTGAGTCGAGTTTTTATTTTTTCGATTATCTCTTTTCGATTTTTATACATTTTATACAGTGAAAGAATTATGAAAGTTTTTATTATCACGATGTCACCCCAATACTTTTTTCTTAGCGATATACTCCCCACCTGCAACAAGGGCAGATAAGAAAATTATTACAGGTGTTTGGACTGTTTCCGGGAGATTCAAAAATCCCCAGATATAAGAAGAAACAAGAACAGCAGTTCCGAGAATCATTCCAATTTCAATGTACGCCTTTCCGAACATCATCATGCAGACAATTGCAGCGAATACCAGAATTCCGTTTATAAGTCCCTGTGGCATGTCCGGAGGGAAGATAGGATTACTTGACGGAAAACCCCGGAAGAATAGAACAGGATAAGCACCGCTATACCTGTTCCCTTCGCTGTTCATTACATCAAAACTAACCAGGTAATTATTTCCAGCAGATCCGGTATAACTGAAGGTTCCGGACTGAGTGGAAACGTTGGAACTATAGACGGGTCCTGAATCGTCATAAATAGTGCAGTTAGCATAATTTGTATTCCCCTGTGTAACCTCATAGTCTAACGTTATCGATTTTGTGTTTTCATCAGTATATAAATTGAAATTCAGCCAGTCTGAGGAATAATTAGTAATATTTTCATCCTGTACCAGGTCCCCGGATTGAGTTAGAAAAATGTCCTGCCGGAGAGTTGTTCCGTTGATAATGGTATTTGGCAGTGTTCCGGTAGTATAACCACTTTTTGAAACCGTTAACTCATAAACACCGTTGTAAACCGGCCAAAAATAATAATACCCGTCAGAGTCGCTTAAAGTGGTCGCTGTAGCGGAGGAATTGGAAAACTGACAATTTACACTAGAAATAGGTTGGCTCGTATCTGCGTCATAGATATACCCATAGATACCACCATAATTAGCCGGGTAGACCTGGATGTAATTTGTTTTTGTTTCAGTACCGATCCCTTCGGCATTTGTAGCAGTATGTGTTATGGAGTATATCCCAGCATCATTGAACGTAACAATCATGTCCTGTGTGTTGGTCTGGTATACCCCGTCAATCTCCCATGTCCATGAAGTAGCGGATTCATCCGACTGATCTGTAAACAGGACCGTTAATGGGGCAGTGCCATATGTCACATTTGCCGTGAAATCCACGCCTGCAATTGTCGGCTCGGTAACTGTAATATAATTTGTCTTGACCTTGGTTTTTGATACTGTCCCGTTTAGCGCACTTGCTGTAAATGTTACCGTATACGATCCCGCCCCCATGTAAGTATGAACCGGGTTCTGTTCGGTGCTTGTCCCACCGTCCCCAAAGTTCCAGCTCCATTCGTCCGGGGAGCCGGTTGACAGGTCCGCAAACTGCACAGTAAGAGGATACTGGCCTGTGGTTTTGTTTGCCGAGAAATCACAGCCGAGACAGCCCGGACCACCCGAAGTAATTGTGATGTAATTATATTTTGTCTTGCTATCTGCATCGGTACCGTTATAAACAGTTAATGCAACCGAAAATGTTCCTATTGTGCCGTAAGTAACTATCGGGTTTTCAGCAGTTGAATCGACAATACCGTCATTGGTAAAGTCCCATTCCCAGGAATCCGGAGAGCCTGCAGAGTCATCAAAAAACTGTATCTGGTTTCCTACTCCGGTTGATGTTACGTTGGCATGGAAATCCGCTGTTACACTGCTTCCGCCGGTTCCTGCCACATAAATGTAATTCGATTTATTTTCCCAATTGGAATCTACCGCATTTGAAACCCGCAGTTTTACCGTGTAGATTCCAGATGAAGTATAGGTATGGGAAGGGTTTTCGGACGTCGAGTTTGTCCCGTCTCCGAAATCCCAATACCAGTTAGTTACACTTCCGGTACTTAAATCGGTAAAATCAACAGATAACGGGGAATTACCGTATAAAGGATCAGCTATGAAATTCGCGTTCAACCCAGCAGCTTCGTCATAAAATGCGAAACGTACAGGCTTAGAATTCCCGAATGTGGTACTTATGAAATCATCCGGAAATGATGTTATGAGTGCCTGAGTTGACGTATTGAATGTCTGCACACCAGCGGGACTATATATAACTGCATACATTTCCCTGCCGTCGCCGCTTACATCAATCCCTCTAGTTGTGCCGGATGGATAAATATGTGCGGTCTCAAGTGCTTTTGTTTCGTCATTGAATATTCTTATGTCCGTCTGACTGTCCGAACCAAGATAGATGTATTCGTTTTGCTGGTCGGCCATCATGTATGGATAATTATATGTGGAGCCGTAACCAGTTGAAGTAAAATCCGTCAGGTTGATCGTATCGAAAACCGCACCACCAGCTGTAAGCAATGTGTTATCGTTTACCGTTACGCCGTATACTGTATTGCCTATGTTACGGTTTGCGAGTTCCGAATAATTACTTGCATCATATTTGTACACTATGTTATTGGCAAAAGCATAAATATAATCGTCAGTCCCATCATAAATCCCCCAGTTATAATTAAGGGAATCGAATGTATGCAAAACTGCCCCTGAATCCAGTAAATCAAGAACGTATACGTTGTCAGTGATTGTTTCTGTGACTAAAGCCTTCGTGCCGTCGCTGGATATACACATCGGATTCCATCCGTTATATGATCCATCCGGAATAGGGAACATGTCAGTATATTCGAACTCGTCAATGTCGAATACGCCGATATAAGGGGTATCTGATACGAAAAGAACATACGCTTTTCTTCCAACTGTGTAAACTGAGTAAGGATATCCGTCACTTGGTGCACCAGCCCAAGCGGGATTAGGAGACGGGACCACGTTAATATGGGTTCCAGTGTGCATATCATAAGTGTGGAAACAGTGACCGGCATAATCCAAAACAACGCCGTTCGGTGTAGCGTCAACCCCGGCACCCGTTGAATTAATCGTTATGTCATCCACCCACATTTCAGTATATGTTGTTGCTTCATATGCTCTTATACTGATGAAACTTGCACCGGTATAAGCACTTACATCAATTGACCTGGGCGACCAATCCGCTGAAGAGGTAGTCGGAAGAACCTCTGTATGAGCCGCGTACGTGCTGGTGCTATTTGTAATATAAACAGCAAAATCGCCGCCACTTCCGGACGTGGTGTACTTCATGCTCAAATTTATATAGTCAACCCCGGTTAAGTCAACTGTCTGGGCTATGGATGCAAAGGGGTCATCCGTAGAATACATCCTCACCACATACGTACTGGATGAATTTGGTGCACCGGATACAATAGAAACTATGTCTCCCGCACTACCTGAATTTACCAACCACCCGGTAAGGTCACCGGTTTCGAAATCGCCGTTAGCTACCATATTACCGGACAAAACCCTCCCGGCTGCATGGTCTATGCTCACAGTACTAATAAAACATACAAAAAACAATAATAATCCTATTTTTCGAAATAGATTCATCTCCTCCCCCGCCTACTTCCGTTAAACCCCCTTGACATCCGGTAGGTTGAATTATCTTCAACTCCGAAGACTTCCAGGATTCCAGAAATAACCGCAAGGATCACAAAAGTAAAAAGTACAAACTGTCTATTCCCCACTGCAAAAGCATAATTCTCTTCCGCATAACCGCCCATACCCTGAGATACAGATTCCTGATAATCAAAAGCAGGCTGGGTATAGAGGAAAATAAGCCCTATACCAAAAATTGTAGCAAGGAATTTTACTGCAGCTCCGAGTGCTCCGACCATTTGACCACCTTATCTGGGCACAAACTGCGTACCCGCTGCAGCTGCTCCGGTTGCATCCCCGCTATTCAGGTAAAGTAAAGCCAGAAGGGTCGCAGCTGATATTATAATCACGATAAAGATTAGTTTTTTCAGATCCTGATTCGCGCTTGCTTCTGCTTTGCGTTTTATGTAAATTTCATTTGCAGCGTAGGTCTCGGGGTTATGGCGGTCTATGTAGTCTTCTACGTCATGAATCCGTATGACCTTAAAACCATTGAGAACCAGGCCACCGTCTTTAATGTCTCTGTACTTTGTGAGGAATTCCCGGGTTTCCTGGTCAATCTGCTTATCCCAGAACTCATCAAAAGAAATTTTAATAAATTCATTCTCTCCAGTCTGTTCGTTTTTCTTCCAATATCCCCCATCATTGGTTACATTTTTCAATAGTTCAATAAGATAATTTGCTCGAAGAATAGCGTTTTCGAATTCTCTTTTTGTTTTCAATCCCATCTCGGTTTTCATATAGCTGATAAGTTCATTAATCTCCGGTCTTACTGCCCTTGTATTGTCTTCGTTCACCATAATCGAGGGCCTGCCAAACATAATGAAAACGTCTTTTGGGTCCGATTCGAATTCGTGCGTTACCATTGCTTTTTTTCCGATCCCATCAAAGACTTTCCAGAGATTCGACTCCATTTTTGCCGGACGGATATCAAGTACGATATCATCACGGAGCATACACACAAAATTACGCCGTTTTACTATGGTCCAGAAAATCGGAAATGCATCCGGGAACTTTACGAAGAACAGGACCATAGCAACAGGGAACAATGCAAGTAGCTCCACAATTACAATTAAAAAATCAGGTACGTTCATCACGGTCATTTTACATCATTCCCTCGTTGCTGTTTTCTTTTCTTCCGAATAGCATTTCTTTCAGACTTGTTCGGTTGTTTTGGGTTTCAGACTGCTGGATTATTCTGCTCTCGCTGGATCGGGTCATGAGGAACCCACCCTGGGACAGACTCTTTTCTCCGATGTATACCATAGCGAGGTTGTCGAAGGTCCTTTCATCGAAGTTTGAGAGCTCCTTCCGTGACAATTTTGAAAACGACTTTGCCCGGATGCTATCAAAATAGAAATCTAGATCTGCAAGGTCTCCAGGAACGAAATTTCCAAGACTTATAATTTTAGAAGTCGGTCCCCAATGCTCTTCCGAGACTTCCTTTGGAGCATTGAATTGCGAAACGAATTTTAGAATTTCAACTCCTGAGCCTCCACCATATCCCATGTAAGGGTATTGCGCAGGATTGAAAGTATTCAGGTTAATTGGAGGGGCATTCGGCTGCTGCATTTTTCACACCTGTTCAAACTTTTCCTTTTGTGATTTTTTCCCAGATTTTGGAAAAATCGACCCTGGTATTTTCCTCTGCTAAAATTGCAAGTTTTGCGAAGGCCATAAGGAAACATAATCCTGAGAGTAAACCGTAAAGTCTCGCGAATACAATAGACCGCTGTGTAACTGTATAATCGATAGCTGTACTGTTCGAAATGATAGCATATGTCCATGTAATTTCGGAACTGCTAAAAGCAAGAACTATAAAAATTGCTGAACTTAATATAAGAAAAACAAAATTAACCCCATCCTGATGCCAGCCATAAAACATCAGGAAGAATGCGATTAACGATAGAAAAATAAAAAAAGTAATATCCATGTCGGATACTCCTTTAGAAACTTATCCTAACATTGTCAAAACCGACAATACTGCCACTACACCAAGAACCTGAGGAACGATTCCTATAGATTTTGTGGTAGCAATAGCCTGGTCAGACTGATCTGCCTGGAGAGCAATCCAGTCAGCATCACCTGTTGCGTTGACAGCTTCGAAGCTGGCACTATCCACAGGGGCAATCATACTTGGGATGTACATCTCAATCATGATAATCATAACAACACCGATGATAAGAGAGATGATTCCCATAGCCGCCTTTTCGTTTTCGGAAAGTGTGCGAGGAACCAGGAAACAAACTAAAGCTATTAACAGACAGAGAATGTTATTCTTTTTCTGTGTCTCCTGTTCCCGGTTTACACCTCTATGTTTTTCATGGAAATTCTTGGAGCTTGAAGACCTTATAGTCTCACCTCATTGAAAATTTTGTTATATGTTCTATATACTAAGTATAACATATATGGTATACATGTTATAACTCCGTTTTTCTTTTCACAAAACATATATCTAAAAATAACTATATATATTTATGTAAATCTGTAGAAAAACACGTCTAAATATAAAAACTACTTTATAAAAAATGTAACATAAAAGTGGTAAAATGAGATCCAATACACCACATGAACACCAAGAACCTTTTGTTGTCAGGCCTTTTGTTGCTTTTTTGGATGCGGTAACCGATGCGGAGACTGCAAACGATGCAATAGCGATAGGGAACCTTTCCGAAATTGGGTATACGTTAGGAACCCTTGTATTGAAAAAAGAAGAAGGCGAAGCCATTCGAGTCCTGAAAAAAGAAAAAATATCTGCACAGTTGAGAGTATTCCGGCATTATGAGAATTTGTTGAGGTCCGAAAAAATAGAAAATATAGATTTTAATACAAGAAAGTTGCAGGAGCGGGACTTCGTAAAATATGAAGTTTCAAAAATAATCGAGCGTTACATTATCAGAATCTGTGCGTATGCATTTAAGCGCGGTCCTTTGAAAATGGTATCAGTTGACAAGGATTTCGAAAGCAAGCTGTTTTTTGAAAATGTAGATGCTGTTGCGGATGCAAAGGCAGAACTTGAGGACTTCATGAGATTGTACCAGGTAGGGATTTAATTGGTAGCAATTGGTGAAGCTCCAGACGACATTGAAGCTTTCGGAGAGTTCGAAAAAACCCAAATTATTGACCCGGATGAGGTTTCCAGGAAATTCAACCAATACAATATTTTTATAAATACTGCAAAAATGAAAATTTCTCCTAGAATCGACGACTCAGCTTTTCTGGCGCTGATTGGTCCTCGCCGAACCGGAAAGAGCGAACTATCACTTGCTACCGCTTTTGCAATAGATCCAGACTTTCCAATTGATAACATTTGTTTTAGTTTCGATGAGCTTAAAGCATTATTAACCGATGACACGGTAAGGAAGCAACCGGTAGTATGGGAAGAAGCTTCGGTAACGGCATACAACAGGGAATTTATGGACGAGGTTAACATCCTACTTAATAAATATTTTCAGGTTTTCGGATTCCGGAACCTGGCGATCATTGCAAACTTCCAGCATATCAATCTGCTTGACTACCAGGTCAGGATGCAACTTGATGTGCTGTTAAGATGCAAGTCCTATTATGGCACAGATCCGCAAGGAAATACCTTTACTCGAAAAACCGTGTTTCCCTTCAAGGTCCTAAACAACGGAATCAATGACCCACTGATTGTAAAATATAAAGTGCCTGGTGATATGGGATACGATGTTATAGGGGAAATCCCGGTGCCACAGATTAACACCCTCCATGAAAAGTATGGAATTAAAAACTCATTCATCCAGCAATATAAGAAACGTAAAACTGAATTCTTTAAAAACCTCGAAGGCAAGGAAAAGAAAATTGATGAGAAGGAAGTCACGATGCTAAAGAAAAAGGAAGAAGCTCTTGCGGCACTTGCAAGAAGCCTGCAGGATCAAGGACTTTCTCAAGATGACATTGGCGGATTAATGGGTATCAAGAGACAGACTGCGAGCAGCTGGAATATTTTCAAACCAAAACAGGTAGATGCGGAGGCAGTCAAACAATCAATGAAAGCTAAGATAACAAAAGCAACTAAGAAGAAATCGCCCGCGACGGCAAAAACCCCTACTCTTAATCAACCGAGGACGAGAAAGAAGCCGACAACGATTTGAGAATACCAAATTGTCTTTAATTTTGGCAATATTTACAAGATATATGAGGAAATCGATATCAAGAAAAGCGGTTTTAGGAATAACCTTAAAACGGAATCGGTTGACTCTGCATATCAATTGCAAAGTTTAACCTATTACACATAGAAAAATCAATATCAATCAACCATACAGACCAAATATACAAAAAGATTACATGGGTACAGAGATGTCAGCCGTTATCGATGAAAAAAAGCGAATTAATGCAGAAATTTCAATGAATTTGTATCAGAAAATTGAAGCTGCAGGATACAAGACAACTGAGGCGATAGTTAAGGGTTTTGAAAAACTGCTGGAGGGGGAAAAAGAACCAGACTGTGAGCAGATACAAAATGAAATGGAAAATAGAATACTAGCAGCTGAGAGCAAGACCGAAACCAAGGAAAGGCAGATCTCAGAGCTCTCAAGCTGGATTGAGGAAAAGGATAGATTAATTTCTAGCCTGGATACCAGGATCCGGAAATTAACAGCTCCAAAACAAAAGACCTGGCCTTATTATATTGCAGGCATCAGTACTTTTCAGATATGGTCTATAGGGTTCAGTTTTTTTTTAGGCATGCTGTTTATGAGTGCATATTTTTATTATTACATATGACGGGGATAGAAAATGGCAATAAACTGGAAAAAAATAAACGTCCCTGGAACTCAAGAAAACCCTTGTAATGACGAAAAAGAACGGATGAAGAAGAGTAAAGCCGGATATATTGGAGGGCATAAGAGAAGGGCAAGGAGAGGATAAAATTACGTTATAATAAGGGACCTGTCTGTTTCTAGCGACTCCAACCAGAGCGGCCGTTTTCCTTTCCTTGCCACTTCACTTCCACTTCCTTTTCGTTATCATTAGACGGTGAAAAAAATCAACTATGTGTTTCATAGTATTTTTCGCTGTTTACCATCCAGAAATAGCAAGAGAGCTAGGATTCAAGCATAGGAGTGCTTTGGCTTATTTGAAGAAGAAAGCTAGGGAAGGGGGTTGAACTTTAAGGCTAGGAATGTGAGAAGGGCAATGAAAGCTTTGAGTTTAAATAAAAAAGTGAGGGGTTTAATCATCATAGCAGTCGTAGTTTTGTTGACGCTACTCAGCTCCATTTAATCTAATTATACAGTCCCAACAACCATACATCAGATTTCCCGTTCTATTGTACTGTTCTTTGCATTCATCACATCTTCTTTTATTTTCGTCTATATCCTTTAAAAATCCTAATTTACACTTAATGCAACAATTTATATATTTTTTATTTTCAATACGATGAACTGTATAAGAATCACCACAGTATTCACATTTTTTTACGAATAATTCATTCTCATTTTTTGCAGCTGCACTTTGAACCCTTGATTTAAAATCTTGGTTTGTATTTGTTTTGTCCGCATGTGATTGTATTTTCGTTGCTGCCTCAACATCTATCTTTACACTTTTATAATTTCCATCCAATCCTTCTGCACAATTTTTGCAAATGACATAAGGCCACTTTAAATCAACTAAGTAGCTTTTATCACACACTTCACAGTTTGTATAAATAGAGGATTGTATAGTGGATGTCATAGAAACTTCAAATTGTCCTTAAACTATTTAAATTTATTTGGTAACATCTTTAACCCCCAATTTTAAGAGAATGTAACACGTCTTTCTAAAATATGTAGCGTACAAAAAATTAGACTTATTTTTCAAAGCAAACATCGTGAAAAGAGAAAAGCGGTTTTTTGTCAGGAAATTCTTCAAAAGAACAGGTTGTGCATTATCTTTGCACTAGCGTACAAAAAATTTGAGTTACCTATATCCCCGCACTAATTATCATGGATATAGGTATCTTCGAAAAATGCCACGGGATTTTGTACGAATAACGCACAACCACTCATTTTCAAAAATCGCCTTTAACTAAAAATTAATCTTCAGTTCTACAGTGCAACTTAAATAAAACAGTAAAATCTTTTCACATTTCTTTTTTCCGGTAAGCGGTCATAATTTCAGTTTTTCATAGAGCTGGTCCCAAAACTCAAAAATTACTTCTTTATATCTCGATCTTGAAATAATTAGCTAGGATACAGATTTGGAAATAGTTCTGAAACTCTTACGAATTGGGAAATAAAAATTGGTTTTGGGATAAGCTCAGTAAGTTATACAGGCTGTCTCAAAACTACATTTAATTCTACAATTGGGGTAATTTTCACAATAAGGTTAAGTTATACCTGAATTTTGGAATAACTTACTACAGGCATTTAATGTCAGCAATGTCCATTATCCAATTGTAGAAATGGGTTGAGTTTTGAGACAGCCTGATTAGAAAAGACTCTTTGCAACGGAACCATAAAAAGAAGTGAAAATACGATTTGTTTTCTTCTTTTGTGAAATTGAAGCAATAATGTGAATCTATTCCAGAGCTTAAAAGGGCTAATCATTAATCAAAAAACGAAAATGTGGATTTCTTCTCCACTTTTGGTATATATTGGTTCTACTAAATGGATGTAAACCATAATTATTGTGGTAGGTAAGATTAGAGGTTATGTATGACATTTACTGAAATCCTAGATAAATTTAAAATGAAATTTGGTTCCTTAAAAGTTATTAATTCGCTTGATAGAACTGTCAGTTTCTATAACGAATTAGATGATAATTTCGAGGAAAGTGATCTTGTCAATGCCGGTTTAATTTTCCCCATTTTGGCCGGATTACTTTTCCCCACTTTTTGATTTAAAGGTTACTCAATATTTCATAAACTTGTTAGAAATTACTGGTACATATTTCCTGATTTTATACCATGTTTCTTCCTTTCTTTCAGCCTGTAACTTTCCCCTTTGATGTTGATCGTGGTAGAATGGTGGAGTATCCTGTCAAGTAAAGCAGCTGCTATTACCTGATCCTTGAATATCTCTCCCCATTCTCCATATGATTTATTTGATGTCAAAATTGTTGAACTCTTTTCATAACGTCTTGAGATTAGCTGAAATAGACAGTGAGCTCCTTCTTCATCAAATGGTAGATATCCTATTTCATCAATTATCAGCACTTTATACTTCATCAAGTCCCTGAGTTTCTTTTCAAGTATTCCTTCTCGATTTGCTGTTTTCAATCTTTCAATAAGGTTTCCTGTATTGGTAAAGTAAACCGAAAACCCTGCTTTTACTGCTTCAATTCCAAGAGCTATTGCAAGGTGCGACTTTCCAACTCCGGGAGGACCAAGGAAAACAACATTCTCTGAGTTATGAACAAATCTCAAGGTTGCAAGGTCTTCGATTACTTTTTTATCAATGGATTTTTGAAATTCAAAATCGAATTCCTCAAGAGTCTTTTTAACGGGAAAAACTGCACTTTTCATCCTTCTCTCAATTGCAATAGCTTCTCTGTGCTTCTTTTCCTGTTCTAACAGATAATCAAGTACTTCCATTGTTGTCTTGCTATCTCTTGCAGCAATTTCAAGATAGTTGTCCAGAAGCTCTTCAATAGTATTCAGTTTCAGATACTGCAGGTTAGTGTGAAGTCTCTCATAACTGAAGTTGTTCATTCAAAACTCCCCTGGCTAAATGTTTCATAGACATCAAGAGACCTTTTTTCAACTTCAGGACCTGAGAATTTCAACGGAATCTGTGAACCTTTTTTGCATTTTGAGTTCTCTTTAAGGATCTCACTCAGGAGACCCTGAAAATGTTCCTTTTTCCTGGCAACCCTACAGTTACCTGGGAGAATTTCATGTTCACAGACTTTTTCATAGTCAATGTATACATCGAATTTTCCTTCAAAAATATGAAGTTCTGCAGTTCTTCCTGCAAACCTGTAAGGAACAGAATACTTATTTCCAAGGAAAGAAATATAACAGTCTCTGGAGACCTTTCTGGTCTCCTTATGGACAACTTTGTAAGGAGGAACATGATTCATAGGGCTAAGTTTCTCCTCCTTAAAGCGTTCAAAAGGGATTTGGTAGGTTGTTCCGTGGACAGTTGAGTTTACCCTTCCTAACCACCTGTGAACTTGGCCGTTCAGGTCTTCGAGAGAGGTAAACCTTCTTCCAAGGAAGAAATCCCTCTTGACGTAACCGACTGTATTTTCAATTTTGCCTTTTGTCTGAGGTCTGTAAGGCCTGCATAATCGGGGAATAAAACCAAAGCATTTGAAGAAATCCTCAAACTGTGAGTTCCATTCAGAATCAGATGATTTTAAGGCTCTTTTGATAACAACCTGTTTCATATTATCGTATAGAATTTCCTGTGTAAATCCTCCGAAGTACTCAAAAGCGTTCAGATGACACTGGATAAGAGTAAGTGTGTCTATACTCAGTGTAAATTCAACATATCTCATCCTGGAATATCCAAGAATCATGTTGAAGCAAAAGAGTTTCTTTACCTTTCCATCAACCTCAACTGTTCCTAATTCTCCCCAGTCTACCTGAGCCTGAACACCAGGTTTTGTTTCGTAGCGGAGTACAGCAGGGACTCCTTGCTGAGGTCGGACTTTTTGTACAAAGTCCTTGACTATGGTTTTTCCTCCATCAAAACCCATTTCTTTGATTTCCCGATAGAGGCGAGCAGCAGTATAGGGACCTTCTGTGAGTTTCTCAAGAATGTAAGGTTTGAAAGGATCAAGCTTGCTCTTTCTTCCTGAACGTTTCTGGGGTTCAGGCAAGGTTTTCAGCCGAAGATATTTACTCACAGTTTTCCTGTCAAAACCTGTTTGCTTGGCGATTTCACTGATGCAAAAGCCTTGTGAATACAAATCTCGTATCAATAGCCATTCCTCCATTTTTAACATTATTTCTAATCCTCGAGTTTTTCTCAAGGATTAGAAATTGGGGAATTTTAATCCGGCCAAAATGAGGAATTATTCACCGGCCTTGACAATCTAGGGGAAGATCTAAAAAATAATCCACACTGCAATTTAGTCGATTATTCTGATAAAAGTTCTGGTGCAGTAAAGATTTATCAAAACGGAGAAAATCCACTTATCAAATTAACCAATGTCTGGAAAATTTACCAGATGGGAGAGGTTGAATTTGCAGCTCTTAAAAGAATAAATCTGGAGATTTACGAGGGGGAATTTCTAATTGTTCTTGGACCCAGTGGAAGTGGAAAAAGTACTCTTATGAACCTGCTGGGTTGCCTGGATATACCATCAAAAGGCAGTGTCTACCTGAATTCAAAGGATATCTCAAAACTTGACGAATCTGAGCTTGCTCTCATAAGAGGGCAGATGATCGGTTTCATATTCCAGAGTTTCAACCTCATTCCCACCCTCAGTACAGAAGAAAACGTACTCTTACCCATGGAATTTCAGGAAGAGGACAGGCAAATAGCCAGACAAAAAGCAGCATACTTGCTGGATATTGTCGGACTTACGAACAAGAAGAAAAACCTTCCTTCTCAGCTCTCTGGAGGACAGAGGCAGAGAGTTGCCATAGCCCGTTCTCTGGCTGTTAACCCTCCTATAATTCTGGCAGACGAGCCCACAGGAAACCTGGACACCAAAACCGGAGACTATATTCTGGAATTTCTTGAGGGATTGCATGCAAAGGAAAATAAAACAATCATCATTGTAACCCATGACCTCGAACTTGTAAAATATGCAACAAGAGTTGTGTACATTAGAGATGGGGAGATTGAAAAAATAGAAACGAAAATGAAAAATGAATCCGACTTGAAAATTGAATCAAAAAATGAAAATTAACCGATAAATAATACGAAACTCACAAAACGTCGAATAGAGGAATTCGAAATGAGAAAGTTTTCTTTAATTATATTAGCTCTATTACTCTCTGCATTTATGTGCTTGGGGATTGGCACAGCACTTGGGTCAAATGGAAATATCCAGTCTGCATCTTTGGATGTAAATTTAACCAATCAGAATCCTGATTATGCTCGTCCTGGAGAGTCTGTTGAACTTACAGTCAGTGTACAGAATGTGGGAAACGCTGATTTGAAAGATATTTCTGTTACAGTCAACCCTGAATATCCTTTCAGCAAGATTTCCGGAGAAAATCTTGTAAAAGAGGTTTCTTATCTAAATGCAAGGCAGGATGATGATGATGCAGCTGTCCTTAAATTCAGGCTCATGACAGATGCCAATGCATCCGCAGGGACATATGATATAGACATTACAACAACTGCAAAGGAAAGTGGATCTTCATCAAATACAATTACCACTACAAAAACGATCCAGCTTGAAGTAAAAGGCAAAGAATATGCCCAGGTAGTAACTGTAAGTAAAGCAAATATTGACATTGCAAAAGAAGAACCTCTCGAGCTCATTATAACAAACACCGGGACGGCACCTATCAAGAACATGGTAATCTCCTGGAAAGATCCAAAAGGAGTAATTCTTCCTATATACTCTGATAATACGAAGTACATCAAATACCTGGATGCTGGCCAATCAGTAACAGTTTCTTACTTAGTTATGGCAGATGTAAACGCAGATCCCGGGCTATATACGCTAGATGTGGACCTCAGCTATGAAAACTATGAATCTAACGAGCAAAGTATCAATACTACAGCAGGAATTTTTGTAGGTGGAGAAACAGACTTTGACGTTTCATTTTCAGAAAGTGATGCAGGAGAAATATCCCTTTCAGTTGCAAATGTTGGAAACAACATTGCATACTCAGTAAAAGTATCAATTCCAGATCAAGACGGATACAAAGTATCAGGGAGCTCGTCCACAATTGTAGGAAATCTCGAGAAAGGAGACTATACAATTGCTTCCTTTAACATTGCAAACACAAAGAACACCGAAGGAACAGAGGCCGAAAGAGAAGGCGCTTCTACTTCTGATCCGTTAAAAGTTCAGATTGAGTATACAGATGCGAAAGGAGAGAGGATAACAGTAGATAAAGAAGTAAAAATAGATGTAAACTCTGGAAATATGACTGCTCAGGGAGAAGCCGGAGGATCAAGAAGCAGCGGAGTTAGTTCATACCTGTTATACATTGCAATAATAGCACTTGCTGGAGGGGTATTCGTGTTCCGCAAAAAAATTCATGAAAAAATACAGGTAATTAAAGCGGAAAAATCCGGTGTTCCGAAGCCTGAAGATAAGAAGGACTGAAAACAGCACAAGTGTAAAGCGGAAGGATGCAATATGAGAAATTCAACCTATCTGAAAATGGGCATGAACATGCTTGTTCACAGTAAGCTCAGAAGCTGGCTGACCATTATCGGGATAGTAATAGGAGTCGGATCCGTAATTGGCATCGTCTCTTTAGGGGATGCCATGAAGGCAAATGTCCAGAGCAATCTAGCCGATCTTGATCTTACAAAAATAACCATAAGTCTGGGGTATACCAAGGCTTCATCTAATACGATGATGGATGGAGATCCTACAAACGGTCCTGGAACAAGTGGAGCGAGCGCTTCAACAACGGATGCTGAATTGACAGACGGTGACATTGACGCTCTTCAAGGCTTAGATAGTATACAGTACATTTCTGGTGAAATTTCTGGCAGTGAAAAGGTGAAATATATAGGAAAATCTGCAACCCTTTCGATTACAGGTGTAGACCCCCAGGTCTGGAAATATATGACTACCCTGAAAACACAATCAGGAAGATTGCTCGAACCAGCTGATAAGTATGTCGCAGTCATAGGAAGCAACATTGCCAGTGAAACTTTTGACCATGATATTGGAGTTAACCAGGTAATAACTATAAACAATAAATCTGTCCGGGTTGTCGGAATCCTGAAAGAAGGAGGTATGGGGGACGACTCAAATATCTACATGCCAATAGACGGAGCAGTAAACCTGATCAAAGATGCACAAGAAGATGTTTATGATACTATCACGGTAAAAGCCAGGAGTGAAGATCAGGTGGACGGACTGATGGAAGATATCATAGATAAGCTCATGATATCAAGACACATCATTCGGGAAGATGACAGGGATTTTTCCTTAACATCTTCAAAGTCTATGGCTGATTCTATCGACGAAATGTTAAGTTCGATGACCCTTTTCCTGGGAGCCATTGCAGCCGTATCGCTGCTTGTAGGAGCAGTTGGCATTGCAAACACTATGTTTACCTCTGTTCTGGAAAAGACAAAGGAGATAGGGACTATGAAAGCTATTGGGGCGAAAAATAGAGATATCCTCATGATTTTCCTTTTTAACTCTGCAATGGTAGGTCTTGTTGGCGGTCTCCTTGGAGTTATTCTGGGATCGATTCTTTCAAGTGGTCTTCAGTCGATGATGGGAAATACAACATTAGGAGGTGGAGTAAGCTCTTACCTGATAGTTGGAGGACTTATCCTTGCAGTTTTGACAGGAGTGACCTCTGGAGTTGTCCCTGCTTACAGGGCTTCAAAATTGAAGCCTGTAGATGCTTTGAGGTACGAATAATCGGAGTATTTGCTAGTTCTAAGTTCCTTAAAGATACGGGATTAGAAAAAAATATTTAAAGTAATTTTTGAATGAACTTTGGAGAATATAGAAATAGTTTGGAGAGAAAACATGAAATTATACCAAAGTACCTGCAGCGAAATAACTTAAGTACATTTTTACACTGTACTTACATTTTCACTAGTATAGTGAAAATTCAAATATGGAACATATTATTTTGGTGGCTTTCATCAGTTGATATTGTTTTGATCTTAAATTGATAATCCACAATTAAGTTTTCATGACCTAGTGATTCAATCAATTTGCTTCCATAATTATATGCATTAATTAGGTTGTTTCGTTACAACTTCTAATTGCTGTTCATGTAGACAGCTACTACAGTTCTGTATCTTATGACATTTGTCGAATCAGTTCTTCAACTAGTACTTATCAAATATATATATATATATTAAAATTTTATGAAGTGTTGGTATGCATCCCATTCTCTTAGAACCTTTATTCTTGATTGATTCCGCATATACGTTGGTTATATTTGTAATTTCTTTTTTAATTTATTCAAAACTCAATAATTATTATGAGCTAACAGCCTATGAGGGCTTGAAATATTTTAAAAACTCATTCATAACCCTGCTATTTTCTTTCCTTACTATTTATGTCTGGAAAACAATTGAAATTTCGAATAATTTTGATTCATTCTTTAATATCCACAATATGATTAATGGTGAGTTATTATTACATAGTTTACTCACAATCTCTATTTTTTTATTCTGGTATTACTATTATATGTCCTTCTATTTTTATGATATAAATGAAAAAAACAAGATATTCTATTTTGTATTAAACAATGAAAAGTTAATTTTCTTATTTGTAATTATATTAGGGATAGTTTTTACTCCTTTAATCAGAGCTTCATTTTTATTATTCCCATGCTTTGCTTTTTATCTTGTTTATAGGAAAATGAAAAAAAGCCAAAAAAGCTTAAATTACTTTCTCATATATAATCTGCTATTACTGTTTTATACAATAGATTTAATCCAGTTAATTTATACAATACATTTAGTCGAGGAGTGCTTTCCGATCATAAAGGGAAAACTTGTTTTTATTAATATTATAATGTATATCTTTCAAATTTTTATTTATTTGAAAATCTTGAATGAGGTTAAGAATTGATTAAAAAACGAGAAAGACTGGAGATAATATATGATATATTGGTTCTAATAAACAATAATCATAATCAAATGAAATATACTCCATTACTTAGAAAATCCAATCTTTCTTCAAGCCAATTCGATAAATATATTCAAGAACTTCTTGAAAAAAAATTTATTGAGTTTTCAGTTGTGGATTCAAAAAAATATTATAGACTTACGAAGAGGGGTTTTGAATATATCAATAAATACAAAGTAATATTAAAAATAATAGAAGATTTTGATCTTTAGTTAAATACAAAAAAAGACAAGATCCTTGATTGAAATTGGTAGTGTACCGAAAGTTCTGTAAAATTTGCTCTCCATCCCAAAGTCTTCTTTTCTGATTACTGTTCCATTACTATATACTTATTTCCAGTGATCTAATCCTCATTTATATCAATGAGTATTGAGGCTGCGAGTCTCAATACTGACTCCTAATTTGAGAATGTCTCAACAAAAAACATAAAGATTTGTTACATTTATTATCAATATCAGTAAACCTACTAAAAAGATATCTCTGTTTTTTTTCTTAGCACTTTTTTGCATTTACTCTTCTACCTGCAGGCAGAAACCAGGATTATACCTATTGTAATGAACAGGTTTGTGCTCGCATACCCCCCGGATCCTTTATGCAGCCTGAGGCTGCCCTCCCAGGATCTTCAAAGCTTCCAGAACTTTCCTTGATGGTAGGGTCCCGGGTCTGCACCCGGAAAAAGACCTCCCAAGGATATCTTGGTAGGGTTGTTCATGCTTCTATTTTTTGTACGGCTTAGCCACAGCTCTCCAGCTCCCTAAAATAAAATCTTCCTGACCCGGGAGAAAATCTTTATTACTCCCTCCTTTAATCTACTCCTGGAATCAATATATATATATTGTGTAGACTCCATGTATATATGAGGTATACTCAATGGTTCAAGCAATGATCAATATTGATGAAAGAACAAACCGGGTCCTTAATATTATAAAAGCTAAGTACGGCTTGAAAGACAAAAGCGCTGCAATTATGCATATGGCAGCAGAATATGAAAAAGAAATTATGGAGCCTGAGCTCAGGCCTGAGTTTATTGAAAAGGCTCAGGAGATCATGAAACAGAAGCCTATAGATGTGGGAACGGTTGAGAATTGGAAAAAGATGCTTGACTGTTGATCTTACATATATCGGCTACAAGTAAGGCCAGAAGTTCAAAAAGTTGTTGAGAAGCTGGCAAAAAAAGACAAAAAGCAAGTTGAAATCATATTCAGCAAGGTAAATGAGATCCTTCAGGACCCTCATAGATACAAAAATTTAAGGTCTCCTCTCAATCACTGGAAAAGAGTGCATATTGATTCTCACTTTGTCTTGATTTTTTCTGTGGATGAAAAGGAAAAAATTGTTATCCTGGAATATTACGGACATCATGACGATGTATATTGATATTGTTTTTCTAAGAGGATATCCAGGACCTCTGCAGCTGCAGGCCGGACTAGGACTTTCCTGGGCGTCAGGATCCCGCAGGTCCTGGAACATTATTTCCCGGAAAATAGTCTGCTGGAATGGACTTTATTTCTCTTCCCCGGAAGTATCTGGATCCTGAGGAAAATCTTCCTGGTCCGGGGAGAAAATCTTCCTTGCAGTTGCAAGCTAGGAATTTCCGATGGAGTTTCCATTTCCGACGGCACTTAAACTGCCAGGATAAGGACTCGGACAAGGACTTTCTCGGGCGCCAGCCTATGGAATACTTGAAAAAATATTTGCTGAAAGGTCAGTACTCAACAGTTGCAGGTTCTATGTACTGGCTCAATGCGGATATTATGCATATCTCAACAAATGATAGATGAAGGAACTATAATCCATAGGTCTATATTATTTTTGACAAAAAATGTTTTTTCTGTGGTCAAAAAACTGATTTTGACACGCTTTTTATTAAAGGAAATACATTTTGGATTTGTGATAGTTGTTTCTCTGAAATTATCGAATCTCTTTCAGAAAGTCAGTGATTCATGAAAAACCTACACCTATTTTTTGCTTAGGATTCTTTAATATAAACTATGCAATCATTTATTCCATTTCTTGAACCCTTATGTCCATTTTGATCAATCTTCTTCATTAATGTGAAACCAAATATATATAACAAGATCCGTACTAATTTATATGAAGGTTAATATTGACTCCAGCTGTATATCTCGAAAAAAATGTTTTCTGTATACAATTTTATTGTTTATTCTCGCAGGGATTTTTGAGATAGGAGGAGGATATCTTATCTGGTTATGGCTTCGTGAAGGTGGAAACTTAATGTTTGCATTTTTGGGAGCAATTGTCTTATTTTTATATGGGGTTGTGCCAACCTTCCAGCCTTCTTACTTTCATAGAATCTATGCAACTTATGGAGGCATTTTTGTTGTTATGTCTTTGTTATGGGGTTGGATATTCGATAAAACACCTCCAGATTCCTATGATCTTATAGGCGCCTTGATCATTCTTATCGGTGTTTCAATCATCTATTATTGGCCAAGAAAAGAGGAATCCATATGATAGATATGGGAATTTCACTTGCTCTTTTTTTCCTTGCTGCACTTTTTGAAATTGGAGGTGGATATCTGGTTTGGTTGTGGCTAAGAGAAAACAAAGGGGCGTTGTTTGGACTCTTAGGAGCGATAACACTGGCAATTTATGGGATTATTCCAACGTTGCAGGATGCACATTTCGGAAGAGTCTATGCTGCGTATGGGGGTATTTTTATTTTCTCATCCTTGATCTGGGGGGCAATTGTTGATAAGAAAAATCCCGATAAGTATGAAATTATAGGATCATTAATTGCTCTTGTAGGTGTTTTTATTATGTTCTATGTCCAACGATAATAGTTCACATAGCCCGATTATTTAGAAACACATTGGATATTTTGAGCCTAATTGGCCTAAATCATATAAAATACACAGGTTTTACAGTAAAACCTATGTAATTTTGCCTATTTTTATTCTATTTGCTTTTGGCATGAAAGTGCTTTCAAGTAGTTAGTTATAAATAAAGCTGAATACTGAATAGTGAAATAAGGTGAAATTAATGGCAAAACCAGTTGAGTTAGGTTTAGTCCTTGAAGGAGAGGATGCAAAGCGATTCATCGAATATGATGACAACCCAAAAGCATCACCTGTAGTCTTAGCTATGATCGCCGAAGGCAGGGAATTATATGAGAAAAACGAGCGAAAAATCAGAGAACTTAAAGCACGAAAATCTCGACGATGAACTTGTTATACTGCCTCTCGATGAAACTGACGACCTTTCTTCTTTTAACTGCGAAAGTGAAGAGTTAAACGATTTTTTAAAGACTAATGCCTGGGTAGATCAGAATAATTTAGTCAATAGGACACGATTATGTTTTTGCAATGGTTCTCTGGTCGGATTCTATTCTCTGGCAGCAGACACCATTGAAACCAAAAGTGTAATCGATGGAATAGAATCTTACCAATATCGAAAATATCCAGCGATTAAAATCGCAAGACTAGCGGTCGATTCCAGGTTCAAAAAATGCGGAATAGGAACCTTTTTAATGAAAATTATTCTGGCTCAAGTGGTATCTATTTGTGATAATATAGGCTGTAGATATCTCCTGGTGGATTCTAAATTAGAGTCAATCGGCTTCTATGAAAAATTCGAATTTAAAGTTGCAGAGAAGAATAAGAAAACTGATTTTGTTCCGATGTACCTAAACATGCAACCATATGTACGAATAAGCCAAAACTCTGGTAATGACGTTTTATAATAAAACAAGGCCAGGACCAGGACTTTTCCTGGGCGCCAGGATCCTGTAGGTCTTGGAAAATTATTTCCCGGAAAATAGTCTGCCAAAAAAACTTCCTTTGCCTTCCCTGGAAGCTTCACTTCCTTTGCCTTTCCTTGTCGGCAAAACCTCGAGGTCTGGGTCTGGAGGAAGGTCTTCCTTTGCCTTCCACTTTCCTTGCAGCTGGAGGTCAAGACCAGGACTTTTCGGACAAGGACTCGGACAAGGACTTTCCCAGGCGTCAGGGTCATGCAGGTCCTGAAACATTATTTCCCGGAAAAATAGAATTGGTAAAAAAACGGATTTATTGATCACATTTTATTATAAATTCATTTCCAAGTTAAAGGGGTATCCAAAAGAGTGACTTTAATCAATTAATTTAAAAATAAAAAAATAAAAAAAGATATGTTTTTAAGTAAATTATCCTTTAATGGCAACTGCCAAGGCTGATACGTCATTCAATATGGCGTGAGCAACACCTGGAGATACAAAGCAAAGAGCTATGTAGATAAGTACTGCTATCAACAGGTATGTCATTACAGATAGTGAAAAAAGAGATAAGTTTTTAAGTCAAAATTCTAATTTGAGAGCCTCAAAAAAAGACACAAAAAAAGGGACAACTTGCAACATCATTATTTAACGCCGTAAAAACCAGCCTGCATGTATGAGTACCAAAATAATTCTACTATCTTGAATCCAGTTTCTTTCATCAGCTTTAGATGTTCATCTACAGTTATAGGAAAAATATCAGTATTAAAACGTTCCAGAAGCTTCTTTATTTCATCTTCATTCCTGCCATGACTCAACTGAAAGTTGCTCCAGTATCGCTTTCCTATGATAAAACCCTCTTCAGTTAGAGGCTTAATGTTCTCGAATGTGATGTAAATTCCACCCTCTTTTAACAGGTTATAGCAAACGCTAGTGGCTTTATTCCTGTCCTCATGACTAAGATAGTGATGGCACTGAATAGCAGTGATAACATCTGGTTTTTCCTTTAATTTCTGAGAACATTCCTGTGTAGTGCAGGCTCCCAAAAATTCCAGCCTTTCTTCAGGGTATGAAGATAATTTCTTCCTTGCTTGATCCAGCATTCCTTCCGAAGGGTCAACTAAAAGGAATTTAGTATCCGGAAATTCCTTAATAGCCTTATTTACCAGAGATGCTGTTCCACATCCACTGTCCATCCATACTTTCGGGCTGGATGGAAATGATTTGACAAGGTTGATAGTTTCCTGATGAAAAGATAAGTAAAAAGGAAGCATTTCATATATGTGGTCATCGTAATCCTCAGGGGGATGAAATGTATACCTTTTTGTAATTTTTGAAGAAGTCATTGCAAATGATCCTTTTACTTATTATTAAATGGAAGGTTATTTATTTTCTAGTAATTAAATGTTGGCCGTGATCTTTTGAATAAAGAATAGGCTCTCAAATTAGCTCTAAATATCCGTGATCTAATTTGACACTCCTTTTTTAAAAGTATCTCCCAAATGAATTCTTATTTCCAACTTTATTTTGCATTTCTGGCAGTTCTCTGTAGGAAAACTTAAGGTCAAGATTTCAGGTCAGGACCAGAATTTTCCTGGACGCTAGGGTCCTGCAGATCCTGGAACATCATTTTCCGGAAAATAGCCTTTTAAAAATTTCCTTAAAAAACACGATCAATCAGCACTCTTAAAACGTGCCTATATTTTTCTTATACTTTTTTTGCATTTACCTTTTACCTGCAGACAGAAACAAGTCCATTCTTATATGATATAGAACGATCGTGTTTTCTGACACATAGGCAAAAAACATGACTCACTTATTTTAGTACCCAATTTCTAAAGAATTAATGTTCCAAATGCTTACTAAATGTTACAAAAAAAAAGAAATTTTTAAGATTTTAGGGTATAGAAAATAACTGTAAGTAATAGAATTCCTGGTCCTGTCCTGCAGCTGCAAGGAAGAATTTCTCCCCGGGACAGGGAGATCTTCTCCTGGAGAATAAGTCCTGGTGGAAAGTGGTACAGTTGCCGTGGAAAACTCAAGAATGTCCCTATTTGGGTTCGTCGTATTGAGATATTTGTACTCAGGAAATGCTTTCAAGGCTTCCATGAAATTATTAGAGCTGCAAGAATCAAAGCCAAATAAGTACTAAAAGGATTAGTTGATTACGGAAAAATTAGTTAAAGCTGTTATAGGCTTCATACTATCGTGCTTTGTGATTCTTGTTATTTTTATACTACTACTTGGCAGGTAAAGCAAGAAAAAAGTACTTACAGTTAATGAATGTTTTGGTAGTGTGGCCTTTTTTAGCATTAAAAGAAGGAAAAAAACTTCTCAAATATGGCTCATCTCATCGATTTTTTTACCCAAGATTTTTGATCATTTCTTAGCGTACACCTACGTTAAAATCGGGACGATACCCTTATTTTACCTTTTCGTGGTGTTGGACGAAAATACCCAATGCTCAGCATATGATATTTGACCAAGTACAAACCCAAGCCAGATATATCCAGCCACACTAAAAAAGCGCCATGTTAGAATGCTCATTAAAAATAACATGGCAACCGTTAATCGTAGACCCATTATTGAAAGCTCCATATCATTTAATAGTACGCTTAATTAAACAGACTTAAATATATATCATCATCATTGAGATATAAATCTAATGAGCTGTCAGTTTTTTGGTCATTGTATACAAAATATGCAATTAAACAAAATATCGAACCATATAACGAGATTGAAGGATTGTCACGTATAAGGTAGGTAATAATTCCTAAAACTGAACCACCATTTGCAATAATTTTTTGACATTTTGTTCCGGTTTTAAGAAGTTTTTCCATAAGCGGACTGTCTTGATTTTGTCACATTCCCCTGGATCTATTTAGCGAAATCTATACCATTACCCCCTTCTTTCTGGTTCAAAATATTTGTTTTAAAAAAGGATAGGGATGGGTTGGAATTAAGAGAAAGGGATTTCCTTTCCTGGATGGCTATTCATAATGGAGGTTGTTCATCCACTAGTTCTTCCAACCCTTGCGCTTTCATCACTGTCAAATTATACATTTGACATTTAATATAAAATCATAATAAGATTTAATATTTGTGCATAAATTATTAATAAATGCTAAAAACTGAAAAAGAATTACTGCCCCGCCTGAGTCACATTCTCAAGCGGGAAGGGTTGTTCACACAATTGAGACTTACTCATATAATAATTTATGTTATTTAAATTATTGTACATTATTTTACTGTAGTTTCCGCTTCCAGACAGGTAAAGGAAAACTTCTCTTCTTTTTTTCATAGTGCTTTACGAGCCATCGAAATGTATTTACCTTTATGATACAGAAACAGGAAAGTTACAGATCAGGAGAATTGGCCTTTTTTACGTTATAAAGAAAAACCCCATGCTATTAACTGTTTTTTAATATCCCTTAATTCATCATCTGAAAAGGCGAGACCCTGATAATGACGCATAGAGGTTAAAGAATCGTGACCCTGACGCAAACATACAGTTGATTCGACAAACCCGGAAGCAATTAACCAGGATTCCAGTGTTTTTCTACTTGACTTTACCGAGAGTCCATAAGGGTTCATGCCTGCAGATAGAGCCCATCTTTGAAAGTTCTTATTCCAGGTACTTTCTAAGGGAGGTTTACGGGCCTGCCGGAAGTCTTTAAGCAAATAATTGAAAATGGAAGTCAAAGGATAAGCCGAAAGAAAAAGAAAAGCCTTCGGTGGGCCTTAGACGGGCTTGCGAGTTTATATATAACCCTTAACTGAATATATGAAACTGTGGAAAAAAATTCTCAAAATGACTTTGGTCACCTTTACGAATCAAAACAGGAGATAGAAGTTTGATATGAAAATTATGACTATTATAGAATATAAAATAAAGCAGAATCCTGCTCATTAATTTATGACGGTGTCCGACGGAGAGTTCAAGCAAGCATTTTTATAGAAATGCCCATATAACAAGAGAGGGGGAATTGTTATAGTATATCTTGTAGTGAAGCACAAGGTAGAGGACTACTCTAGATGGAAACCTATTTTTGACGAATTTGGAATTACAAGGGGGAAAGCAGGATGCAAAGGCGGGCAGCTTTTCCGTAGTTTGGATTACCCGAATGACCTGTTTATTCTTTTTGAATGGGATACAAAAGAGAACGCGAAGAAATTAATGGAATCCGAGGATCTTAAAAAGGCAATGAAACGAGGAGGGAATATTGGCGAACTGGAACTCAACTATTTAGTAGAGAAAATCGAAGATTTCCCGGCCTGATTCGCAAAATAGCCCACATGGCCGTTAAAAGAAAAATGGAAAAAGGAGGAAAGAAGAGGAAAAATCTCCTTCTCAGAATACGCAGGTTTTGTAGTAAAACACGTGCATATAGGAAATTATTATTACTATCCTTGCCTAAAAATCCTTAGAGTTCTTGAATACACAGATTCAAGAACTCTAAGCAAAAAATAGAAGTGTTTTTAAACAAGAATTTACAAATATTTTGTAAAAAGAAATCATTGATTTCCATCCTCACTATTTTTTTAATTTGATAATTTCATCAGGTAAGCTTGAAATGTTTTATGAATCCCTCAAATAGTGTAACAGAAAACATCATGGAGTAAGCAAAATTAATTTCAGAATTAAGCACTCATAAATGCAAAGGAAAACTGGAGTGTAAATAAGGACTATGAATCCAAAACCGATAATTGCGGTTGCCTTCATCATCTCAGTTATTGTAATTACAAGATTGTTCATTCCCGGATATATTGAGCAGTTCAGAGAAGGAAAATATATCCACGTTGACAACATAGTAATGGAGTTTGATGAAACAAACGCGACTGTTGATGTCGAATATCATCTCGCTCCTTTCGCCCAGGCATATGTATTCTTTTTTGGCAGCAAGAATATAGAGCCCAAAATTAAGGAGATCTTTTCCGAATTTCCGGAAACAAAGATACAGAAGATAGGACTAAACAGTGCTACACTCCAGATAACAAATATTTCTGAAATAAATGGTGAAGACTATACGCATGACTCTACAAAATTAGGACTGCGGCCGGATGTCCTTACAATTGTTTATCCCTATAACCAGGGTACCAGAAAACTGCAAAATCCAGATTCAACTATAAGCATTTTTTATCCAATCCATCCTGAGAATCAAAATTAAACCCGTTTGATAAATATCGATCTGATTCCAATTGCTACGATACAAAAGGATACAAATACATTCAGTTTGAACAAAAGATCCAACCATGGCATACTTCGGAAAGTGCTGTCTATTCGGAAAGCGCTGTCTATCTGTCCCGGGTCCTGAATGTAAAACGCAAGCAAAGAGCATAGTGTTTGGTCTGCTTCGTTCTGTGATCCGTACCCTGATCTGCTCCCCTTATATAGACTTTTGAATCTCTCTGAATTCTTCGCTCTGCTTGCTATATCAATTATTTCAGAACCGGATAACCATATTTTGTTTTTATTTTCTTTTCCTGTGGTCTTCTTTTTGTCTCCTTCATAAATTAAAATTTACAAAAATTTTGACTCACTGCCAACGTGTCTCAAAAAAACAATTACTAAAAAGATAACACCTGAGAAAGCAGACCAAAGAACGGTATAATTTGTGACCACATGACGCTGACCGCAAGGGAATTGAACATCGGAAGCATAATGGTTGGACTGTTCGACCCTCATATTGTAAGAAAAGAATTTAACATCCCATTATACATTGAGCCAGCTGCATTACTTATCTTAGGTTATTACACCACGGGCTTTTTGAGTCCTGATTGCCATAATATCCAGAAAAACCGTTTACTGAAACGGTAATGTCTGAGATCTATAGCGAAAATGGGTAGTGAAACTAAAAAGGAAATATACAGTAATGTAGATTGTATTGAAAGAAGGTGTAAATTTGGGAAACGGATACCAAATAATAGATTTTGAAACATGGAAAAGAAAAGAGTATTGTCAAATATACAGGAGTGCGGTGCAGCCTCAATATTGTGTGAGTTTTGAGCTTGATGTGACTAATTTTAAAAAGCACGTTAAAGAAAATAATTGGCCATTTACGATGGCTTTTATATTTGCTGTTACGAGATGCGCAAATGAAATCGAGGAGTTTCGGTATCGTTTTCTTGATGGTGAAGTTGTGTTATATGAATCCGTTGACACCGCATTTACATATTTGGAGAACGAAACAGAATTATTTAAGGTAGTAAACGTACCCATGCAGGATACGATTGAGAAGTTTGTACAATTGGCAATCGTGACGGCAGAAAAGCAAAAAGAACATTTTACGGGACCTGTAGAAAACGATGTATATCAATTCTCTGCCCTGCCGTGGATAACATTTACGCATATTTCCCACACGGATTTCGGAAACAGGGAAAAAGCGCAACCCATATTTGATTGGGGAAAATATCATGAAAGAGAAGGCAAATTAATGATGCCGTTTGCAGTTCAGGTTCATCATGCATTTGTTGACGGTATTCATATTGGCAAACTTGCGGATAAGCTGCAGAGATACCTGGATGAAATGTAGATTAAGTGTAATGGGTTAAGTGTAATGGGAGGACTAATAGTTCACTAATTTTTGCTTTTCTTAAAGTTATGTTTTCAGATATCTGTATAATCGACGCATCGCCAGCCGATTATATGCATGCCTGTATATGCTCAGGGCTCCGACATTCAGTCAGATCTGAGGTTCTATATTCAACTTTGAAATTATATGAACTACGTTGTGGGTTTTTTGCCCATAGGAGATAAGTGAGAAAATGGAAAAAAGGCATTTTCAGATCTCAAATAATAAAACTCGTATTCCTGCCATCCTGTGGGGAAAGCGAGGTGAAAAGCTGTTAATTGAAGTTCACGGCAACCTTTCTAATAAAGAGGACACCGTAATTTCCATGATGGCACAAAAGGCCGTTGCAAAAGGTTACCAGGCGTTAAGCTTTGACTTGCCTATGCACGGTGAGCGTGCAGATGAAGACTATGCTTGTATTCCCGAAAATTGCGTAAGTGATCTGGCTGCTGTTTACGAGTATGCACAGTCGCTTGTATCTGATATTTTTTTGTTTGCATGTAGTATGGGAGCCTATTTCAGTCTGCTTGCCTATCATGACTTTGACATAAAGCAAAGTTTGTTTCTCTCGCCCGTCGTCAATATGGAACGCATTATATGCAATATGATGGAAGGTTTCAAGGTAAGTGAAGAGAGACTAAAAGCAGAGCATGAAATCCGGTTGTCGATTGGACAGAAATTGGAATGGAACTATTATTGCTATGCGAGAGAAAATCCTGTTTGTTTTGAATGGAAAGTACCTACTGCCATTTTGTACGGTTCGGACGATAATCTATCTGAATGGGAGGAAATTTCAGCATTTGTAGCAAGGTATCAAGCAAAAGTTAGAGTTCTCGAGCATGGGGAGCATTACTTCCATACGGAAGAACAACTGCAGGTGTTTGATCAATGGGCAGGTGAAAATCTGCTGTAAAGTAGCGTAGAAATGAGCAAACCCTCCACCAGGGGCTGGCAGAAGCAGACAGGAACAGCAAAGGTCAAGAATCACTCTCTTTTTATTTATATTCGTGGTTATGGCAAAACATTCCAAAGTTCTTTTTTTACGCATGAGTTATCGAATACACATGTTCAAGAATCCTGAGTAAGTAAAAAAATGTGAGTTTCAGGCTAAAACCTGTGCATCAATGAAACAGGAATGAATGCAAAAGTGTGCGGAACAACAATTGTTAGAGACTTTGGTCAGAAAAGTTATAAGGAATTAACTAAGAGGAGTTTATGAAACTAAAATGCTTTCTCGTGTTATGACTAGGTAATAACAAAAAACGGGTAACCCGGGATCTAAATGAAAGAATGTGATTGATGCAACTAAATACAAAATTTATGTAATTTTGTAACCAGTTATATATTTTATTTTTAGGACGGAGCGAATTTACTATGAAAATTTCTAACAAAAGTATTTTGTTGATATTTCTTATTGTAATACTGATTGCTATAACTGCTGTCGTATATTACCTCACTTCAGGACCACATAGTTTTGGTGTGACTATGATTCACAATTAACACCGTTTCATCACCAGAAATTCTGCTAGAGTTTGGTAGAAGACCGAAAGTTCTGGTCAGTAAATTCTGAACGGCCTGGTTTGTATCCTTCGTCTCCAACACAAATAAAGGATTATTACTTTTTTAATGCACAGGTTTTGTCGTGAAACCAATGTCTGAAACATTGAGGCGTGAATTTTTCACTAAGCCGGACTTCAGGATTATGAAACATCTTTTTATTTCGTATCTTTATTTTGTAACACAGCTTTCTCTTATACTTACCGCATTCCATACATCTGTACATTCGAAACAGTGAGAGCATACTTTTACATTGGGCGATTGAAAATTAATGCCCCGGAAAGCTTCATTTCTCAATTCCCAGCTTACTGAAGCGGATATTGAACTTTGTCCCTTTGTCTCTTTTAAGTTCGATAGAACCTCCTATCTGTTCAACAAAAATGTTTACGAGCTGCAATCCAAGAGAATCCTTATTCTGAAGGTTCACCAATTCCGGAATTCTCCAGCCGTTGTCTTCTACGGTCAGGATGAACTGCAAATCCTTTCCATTTGAGTAGCCCGGTACAACTCCTGAGCTCCTGGAGTTTTTAAATTCTTTTTCGCAATTCTTCATCCGGGAAAGATTTACTCGAATTTCTCCCTCTTTTCCAGGTAGAAAGGCGTGCTTCAGGGCATTAGAAACCAGTTCGTTGACAATAATACCAAGAGGTACTGCGATATCTGTTTCCATATAAACCTGTTCGAGGTCGAGTCTCAGATTGATCCTTTCATTTCCTACCCGGTAGGAGCTGAAAATTCCTGCAGTGAGTTTCCGAAGATAGTCGGCAAGGTCAATTGTGCATGTTTCTCCTATGCAAAGTTCCTGATGAATCAGAGACATTGAAGCTATACGGTTCTGGCTTTCCCGAAAGGCTTCAAGGGTTTCCGGATCGGTGAATTTTTCAGCTTCGAGACTGAGCAGGGATGAGATCACCTGAAGGTTATTTTTTATCCTGTGGTTAATTTCTTTTTTGCGTGCGCTCTCAATTTTTTCCAGGGAAATTGCTGCCAGTTTGCTTCCGGTGATATCAAGAACAAATCCCTGTACTTCTCCGCGCTTTCCGTAACCTGACGGAGTTTTCTGAATAACCTGCCTGACCCATTTTATGTCACCATCCCTGTTCCGTATCCGATACTCAATTTCGGTAGAGGCAACCGGGTTAGACAAAGCTGTTTTTACATTCTTAAAAATCAGAGGCAAGTCTTCGGATACGATTATTTCCAACCATCTTGCCCTGCCGGATAGAAAATCCTCTTTGTTGTAACCGGTTACACCTTTTACATCTCCATCAATAAATACCGGTTCAAAGTTCTCATCTGTCCTGAACCCTATAAAGCCTTTAATATTCTGTACGAGTAAACGGCAGTCATTTTCATCAGTCAGCAGATTCCTTCCCGAAAGTTCATTTTCGTTTTCTTCTTTTTCGTTTTCTTCTCTCCATAAAAACACTGTTTTTTCCCAGGGTGCGAGTCTTGCTTCCGTTTTCTCTACCCCTTGATCCGTCAAAAGCAAAGGAGTTAACAGGAGGATTATACTTACCACATATCTCGCAACTGTACGAAACATTGCGTCGCAGGACTCTGCTATTACGTCTCTCTTTTTGTCCAGAATTCTCCCTTCCTTTTCACATTTTTTTCCTTTCTTATTGGTGTATTTATCATACTATATTATTAATTATTCTCATAAATAACTTTTTATTGGTTCTTTTTTCATACAATTGTTTATATTATAATCAGTGATATGATTTAGTGATGAAAGAACGGTTCACTATCTCAATGGATAATGATCTTGCATCATGGCTTGATGGATTGTGTGATGAAAAAATATTCAGCAGTAGAAGTCACGGTATTGAATTTTGCGTCAGGCAAATCAAAAAAATGGATATCGAAAAGGTTGTGCTTTTACACTGGGGTAAAGAAGAAGTAGAGCCGGTTTTTTTATCTAAAAAAAATGTTCAAGTCCTTTCCAGGATATCTGAAAAATTGAATCTCAGTCTTGAAGACACTCTCGGTGTACTTTTATATAAAGAACTGGGAAATTTGAGTAAAAATATTGCGGAATCGGGAAAAGAGAAAGGAACTAAAGAGGAGAAACTTAGAAAAGTTTTTTTTGAATAAAGTCTGATCGCTTCAATAAAATTGAGGGCCACACCTGCGAGCCCTGTTAAAGAAGCATAGTTTTTCTCTACCTGAATACCTGCAAGTTTGAGAATGATGCCCTTTTTAGTTCTCAATAACGAAACTTATCCCACGCTCAAGTTTTTGATTACTTTCAGCACGCTTGATTATTTCTTATATCTTTAGAGGTAATTTAATTCCCGGATGGGAGTTTAATAATGTTTATAAAAATACATTGTCCGGTTTGTGGTAGTGAGATGTACCATGACGTCAGGTTATCTGCCCTGGAACATCTGCATTTCGAGGGAGAGAGGCAGGCTTGCAGGTATGTGGTTGAAAATATCGAGGTACAGGATTCTCTAACTGAAGAAGAGCTTGTCAGAAGTATCCTGCAGAGCCTGCAAAAAGTTATCCATGATGGAATTGAGGTAGAAACCCTGATTCGGATTCTGGAGGAAAATTACGGAGTTACAGGGAGCTGCTGCATGGGGCTTATTGAGAAGATCCAGCTTGAGCTTGGTATGTATTGTCCGGATAGAAAAAGGCTCTATTTCGCTGATCCGGGAGAACCGGGGTGTTACACGAAAAAGAATACTTTTTATTTTTTTGACTCTTTTCCCGGTTTCTCCCAGCTCCGAATCCATAATTCATCTTATCACCATGGTTTTATTGCTGGTATATTTGACAGGCTTGACATTTCAGAATTGATTGACAGCTTTTCATCAGGATTAGTGATTGAAATTGATGGAAATAAGATCGGGAAGGTCTCGAATCCGGATAAGGAAAACATTAAAGTCCTGGACTGATGGGAAAAACATGAGAAATACTACGCATAAAAAATTGTGCGGAAAGTGACTGCAATTTTTCTTCAGAATTCCGGCAGGTCTTCTACCTCAATTATCTTTACACCAAAAATATTGTTAGTAATGATTCTTTGCACCGGGTCCTGGATTTGTTTTTCAATTTGCCATTTTTAACCAGGACCGGGCTTCGTTATAAGTTTGCCATTTTTATCCAAGCCCTCGATTCGTTTTTAGGTATGCCATTTTTCACAGGGCTAAGGATTCGTTGTAAGTTTGCCATTTTTATCCAAGCCCTCGATTCGTTTTTAGGTATGCCATTTTTCACAGGGCTACGGATTCGTTTTTAGGTATGCCATTTTTTATAATCCCCACTTTAGAGTTTAACAGTAATTGAATTTCTTTTTATAGGACTCGCGCAGTCAAGTCGAGGATGGCAACACAGAATCCTGGCTTTTGAATCCTATTTGTTTTTTAGTGCGTAAGTCCTATATGGTAAATTTTTTGGAGGTTCACCAATGGTTGGGTATAAACAAGTTTTTTGACCTTTTAGTGGTCTGGTTCTTTGCACAGAAGACTCTAAGCTTTTCCATGATCTTATTTCATCAAGGGGTAAACATACCCTTGCCGAAAAAAATCATGTTAATCTGCTTCTGGTATTTTTTTCTTTACTGTTTCTTCCACCTCCGGGATCTTCTTCTCCTATTACAGGTTTATAGGGATGTCTTTTATTTATTTAATAGGAATACGGTAACCTATTACCTACTTAAAACTATAAATAATTTTCTATTAATGAGAAAAAGCATTCTACAAAAAATTTCGATGTGGGTTATCACTTTCCTGTGTTTTGAACGAAAAACAAGTGAATATGTATCCTGAGTTTTCCATAATATTTATTAAAACTACTCGTCGGATCCGGAAAAAAGGTATCCTTTGTCCTGAACATAAAGATTTTTCATCTGATGGGAAAGGGACGCACGTTAAATGTAGAAACTTCCAAACTTTCTCATAAATTTTATATACTATGAAAGTGTAGAAGTATTTGACAAGTGTGCATAGCTTGACAACGATGAGAACATGAGGGACGGATTGAATTCGATCCAGTCCCTCCAACAATCCCAAAATTTAACATGAGAATCTTCCCTCTCAATTCCGGTTCTTTCTCTAACTTTTTTAACTTACTCCCGGAGCTGGTAACAATAAGTACCGCAAACCGGTAAATTCGGGTTATAGCTGTTTTATAACCCTCGGTTAAAAATGCCCGTTCGTGGAAAGTATTACATATTATAAAAGTTATCAGAAAACAACGGGTATCTAACCTGGAAACACAGAGTATGAAAAAGCGGAATTTCAGGTTGAGCTGCCTTAAAATTGAGATAAAAACTTTACGTTCTCAATCTCCCTTGTCCATAATCACTTTTTCTAAAGACCTGTAAAAAAGGAGATAAAAGATGGTAGAGACCAGCATTACGGAAGCTTTGAAGAATATGGCCTTTAGATCGGGCGCTGATTTTGTCGGCATAATCGATCCCTCCTGCTTTGAAAGTCCTGAGTACACAGGAAATAAGCCTCAGGATGTGATGACAAATCTCCGGTCCGTGATAATTCTGGGTGTTTCCATACCATGTGGGGCTTTTGATACGCTACCCAAAGGCAGAGCCGAGTATACAAATACGCTTATGGCAGGTACAGCCACATTGAGAGTAATTGCCTTTCAGATAGCCAAATTTGTTGAAAAGAAGGGATATAAGGCAACGATTGCTCCGAGTGAGGGGAGCGAATTCGGCTATTGGTATGCCAGCCGTGAAACCCTTAAAGCGGATTTCTCATTCAAATATGCTGCATATCATGCAGGCCTGGGAAACTTCGGCATGAACCATCTTCTCATCACAAAAGATTTCGGACCTAAAGTCCGTATGACTGCCATCCTGACAGACGCCCCATTGGATGGAGAAAAAAATACTAAACTGCCCTTTATCAATGATGCGTGCAGCACCTGCATGAAGTGCATCAAAGTGTGCCCTGCCGGTGCCCTTACCGCAGAAGGTGTTATTCACAGGGAGAAGTGCGCTGAGTACATGTTCAATGTTCTCGGTGGACTTCGGTGTGGACTCTGTATAAAAGTGTGTCCTCTGAACCGGTTTTAACCAGTTCTAAAATCCGTTTTGGTTTGGAATAAGGCGGAATAGAAAAAGAATAGAAATCAAGAGTTCAGGTTCTTTCCCAATCTCCGGATATTTTATTATCTGGAAGTCCGTTTTTCCGTTTTTCCGTTTTTCCGTTTTTCCGTTTTTCCAAGTTTTTATAAAACTTGTTATTTCTTAAATATTTTTATATTACTTAAAATTTTCTAATAAAGTGGAAACTCGAGTTTCTTTGAAAGTATTGTCCGAACAGAAAAAGGCTTCATGTTGACGTCCCTAAAGGTCGGTGTAAAAAAAGTCAGATTGATAAAATGGTGAATATTGAGTTTTCCATAAGCGTTCAGGAAAGCCCAAAACTAACTTAATTTATTTGGATAATTCTTCTTCTACTTCTTCGGCTCCGGCTTCCAGCTCCTCCTTTTGCTGAGGGTCAAACCTGAGGAGGAGTGTCTGAAACTCTCCTATGTGGGTTTTTTCTTCCTTTGCAATGTCCAGAAGAATCTTTTTTATATCCTCATTTTTGGCCAGATTTGCCATCTGTTCATAGAGATTTATGGCATCAAGCTCGGCAATAATTCCGGCCCTGAGGATTTCCTTATCTATATCTTCTTCTGTTATGTTCTTGAGGTCTATCGGTATTGTGGATAACAAATTGTTCACCTTTGTTATTATATCATACTTATACAATTATAAATGTTTTTATTACACAAGAGAAATGCTTTCTTCTTATGACTTCTGTTATCCTCTTATTCCCTGTCCTTACTCATTTCATTTTCCATCGTTTTTCATCTTATTTCTTATTTTCATTTACTAAAACCTGTAATAAATCTTGTAAAAAATCGTGTAAAAAGCGCATTTTTTTTCGGGAATTTCTTATGTGAGATATTGCTCTTTAAGTTCAGTTCCATTGTCTGGATCTGGTACGAAATGAAAAATAACAGGGGAATGGCTATAACCGTCATAATAACATCGCGTAAAATTGGGGAACCTATAAAGTTTGTTCCCGAGTTCCACAGGGTAAAAAACGGTCTGTGGAACAGGTAAACACAGTATGAAGATGTAGCGATGTAAGTAAAGACCGAGCTCAAAGAGTGTGAGAATTTATCGTTGATAAACTTCATCGCAAAAGAGTACTCAAATACACAGAATAATATTGCAAAAATATTTAGAAGCAGCGTGTCGGTGAGGAACTGTAAGAAAGGCGGTCTAGTGCTCAGTAAACCTGCCATACTGTCCAGCAAGGATCTTATCATGGAAGAGTCTATTGTGCCGCTACCGGTGTCAATGGTTACGGAAACCCTTGGGTCCAGAAACAGAGACTCCCTCAATCCTACAACGATTGTCAGGACGAAGATCACCGGGAGAACTGCCAGCAGGACCTGGGCAAGGGGGGTTTTCACGGGTAAATTTACGGTTTTTCCAAACTGGCTTTCCTTGCAGGTAAGGACTCCAAAAACGAATATAAGGAAAAACATGAAAAAACGGTGGTCAATAATATTGAAAGTTTTTGAGATTAAAAATAATCCGATATATACGATAAGTGAAGAAAACAAAAGGCGGCTGGTAGTCTTTGAGAACATAATCAGAAGCGGATAAATGGCATAGTAACTGATAATCAAACCCACAAAATATAGCGTTAGCATCGGAGAAGCATAAGTCGGAGCAAGCAGGATTTGCAGCCCAAGGGCATGTACCAATACATTAAAAAAACCAAATACATTCTCCGAATTAGGATAAACAAAGCCAGAATTTAACCGCGGGGCAAATATCGAAAATACCAGTACAAATGTGGCGAGTGCAGCCCAGTAAAGGGGATAGATTCTCAGAAGCCTTTTTTTATAAAAATCAAAAACATTTTTCAGTGAGTTTATCGAATGGTTATTGTAATACAGCAGGTATCCGCTCATAAATATAAAAAGACCCAGCCCCATATTTGCAAAATAAGGATCAAAAGCATAGAGTGCTAACTTCCCATAAATAGAAAACAAATAGCTGCTCAGGTGAGCTGGAATAATCATAATTATAGCCAAGGCTCTTAAGAAGTCAAAGGCAATTATTTTTTTATTCATTCATATCGTACCCTACATGTGTTTTTTAAACAGACCCAGAAGTTTATTAAAAACTTATTATAAAATCTAATTAAGCTCATTCCAAACTGGTTAGTGACGTTTTTTAATAGACCCAGAAGACTATTTTATGAATTAATTTAGCTAATTTTAGCCGGTTGACGGTTTCAAACTTTCTTTTAGCATAAAAACAGAACTTAAATATATAGCAATTACGAAACGTTACTTTATTTCCAAAAGTTTACGCATGTTACTATTCTTTTCTGTAATCTCTTAACTTGTAATATCTACCGTTTTAAACCTGTTAATATTTTTAATGAACTGGATCCCTTAAAAGCGATTAGATAATTTAAAAATAATTTCTTCCTTAACGTCAGAGGTTCAAAAATATGAATAAAAATATGAATAAAAAATGTGAATAAAAAAATTAAAAAATAGAACACCGTATTGATTGAATTTTGATCCGTGTTCTCACTCTTTTAATTTGCTCCTTCTTTTAATTTGCTCCTATTAGTTTTCCGTTTGTTCTTCTCCCATTTCCCTTCTGAATTCCACGTAATCTCTTTCTACTTCTTCAAGTTTTAAGTCTTTAAGTTCGATATCTTCGAGTTCGTATCCCATTTCATATACCCCCATATTTGAGACTTCAGAAGTCTCTATTTGTTTGTCTGCGAGCTGAATTCTTTCATTTGGAATTCAACTTCGTTATTATTTTGAAGAACACGGCGTTTTTACATAAACCTTTCCGTTGACCTATTCCGCTTATCGCCAAATCTGACGAGTTTACGTTTTTTTACTGAAATATGATTAATTTACTCTTTTACTGAATCTAATAAGTCCGCGTTTTTTACTATTTTTTGCGGGCCTGCTGAAAGCAGCAAGGATATTCTTAAATGAAAGTTGGAGCATTTCCCTCTCTCATGCATAAAAGTTCGGAACCGGAACTCATCCTCGGGGTCAGAAACCTTGCAGGACTTGAGGCATGTTCCAGGTATGCCGATGCCGTCTATTTTTCAACGGACAGGCTCAGCCTGAGGGCAAAGGCAAAAGAGATTTCCCTTGAAACTCTGGAGGATTTTGTCTCGGAGGTCAGGGCAAAGGGGCTGAAAGCTTATCTGGCCGTAAACTCAACCGTGAATGAGGCCAGGCTTGATGAAGTCGGAGCTGTAGTAGCTGCAGCTGTAAAAACCGGAGTAGACGCAGTTATCGCCTGGGACCCGGCTGTCATTCTCAGGGCACGTAAAGCCGGGCTCAGGGTCCATATATCCACTCAGGCAAATGTTACGAACCACGAAACAGCTGAGTTTTACAGGAGCCTTGGGGCTGAAAGGATCGTTCTTTCAAGGGAGCTTTCCCTGGAGGAAATCCGGCAAATCAGACAGCATACCGAGGTAGAAATCGAAGCTTTTGTCCACGGGGCGATGTGCATGGCAGTTTCAGGAAGGTGCCACCTTTCGGTATATGTCCTGGGAAAATCCGGAAACTGCGGGGAATGCACCCAGCCCTGCCGCTGGGAATGGGAACTTCACGGGGAGAACGGGCTTGTTACGGAAAGCAGGGGGAAATATCTCCTCAGTGCAAAAGATTTATGTATGATTGGGCATGTGCCGGAACTTATTGAAGCCGGAATAGATGCGTTTAAGATAGAGGGCAGGCTGCGCGACCCGGGGTATCTGGAAGTGGTTTCTCGCTGCTACAGGGAAGCAATTGATGCGTGCAAAGCAGGAAGCTACACTCCTGAAAAAGTAGAGGCATGGAGAGCTGAACTGGCTTCGGTGTATAACAGGGGCTTTTCTACCGGGTTTTACTTCGGAGTTCCGGGTCTCGAAGGCTTTTCTCCCGAAAAAGGTATAAACGCCTCGGAAAAGAAGCGCAGGGCTGCAGGAATTGTAGAGAATTATTATCCCAGACAGCAGGCTGCAGCAATAAGACTCCTTGAAGAAGGGCTTGCAATAGGAGATGAGATCCTGATCGAGGGCAGTACCACCTATCTGAAACAGCTGGTTCGCTCGCTTATGAAAGAAGACATGAGCCTGCAAAGTGCTAAAAAAGGGGACGAAGTCGGGCTTGCCGTCGACGGGGTGGTCAGAAAAAACGACCGAATCTTTATAATCTGATCAATTGTATTATCTGAGTAAATTAGTATTATTCAATTAAAATATTATAACAGTATCTATATATTGGATTCTTCCTTATACGGATTACAGCTTACGAAAACGACTGATAAGAGTTGGCTCAGTTACTCATATAGGGGTCAGTCTTTCAATATAGCTCAGTTGTTCAGGAACTTAGTTATTCAGTATAGCTATTTATTCAAAAACTTGGCTATTCAGTGTAACTCGTTTATTCGGTGTAGGCTCAATATCCAGTATAATGCTCATCTGGCAGGACCAACTTCCAGCCTGGCAAATTGCCTCGATTGGTAGCCCGCCATCTGATCAATAAACGGTTTCCGGCCAGGTCATTACCTGTGCCAGAGCTGGTCTGTAGACAACTTCGATAAACAACCTCGATAAACAACCTCGATAAACAACTTCGATAAACAACTTCGATAAACAATTCTCTGACCGATAAGTTAGGTGATATTTTGATAAGCGTCAACGAAATGGGATCATACGTCATCGAAGAGATGCTCGACTGGAGTGAAGACCTGAAAACGGAAGTAACCAAGCTTGACAGCGGGGCCACAATCATTGACTGCGGAGTTAAAGCCGAAGGCGGATACGAAGCCGGAATGTACCTTGCAAGACTCTGCCTTGGTGACCTTGCTGACCTTAAATACAGCACCTTTGACCTCAACGGTATCAAATGGCCTGCCATCCAGGTGGCAACCGACAACCCGGTAATTGCCTGCATGGCTTCCCAGTACGCAGGCTGGAGGATCTCTGTAGGAAATTACTTCGGAATGGGGTCCGGCCCTGCCCGTGCCCTCGGTCTGAAACCAAAAGAGCTCTACGCAGAAATCGGGTACGAGGATGATTTCGAAGTTGCGGTCCTCGTAATGGAGTCCGACAGGCTTCCTGATGAGAAAGTGGTCGAGTACATTGCAAAACACTGCAGCGTGGAGCCGGAAAACGTCATGATCGCCGTTGCCCCTACCTCTTCCATTGCAGGTTCTGTCCAGATCTCAGCCCGTGTCGTGGAAACCGGGATCCACAAGTTCGAATCCATCGGTTTTGATATCAACTGCATCAAGAGCGGGTACGGAATTGCCCCCATAGCCCCGATTGTCGGAAACGATGTCCAGTGCATGGGTTCGACCAATGATTGTGTGATCTACTGCGGCGAGACCAACTATACGGTCCGGTTCGAAGGCGAGCTGGCCGAACTTGAAGACTTTGTAAAGAAAGTCCCCTCAACCACTTCCAGCGATTTCGGAAAGCCATTCTACCAGACCTTCAAAGCCGCAAACTTTGACTTCTTTAAAGTTGACGCAGGCATGTTCGCTCCTGCCAGGGTCACCGTAAACGACCTCAAGAGCACAAAGACTATCTCAAGCGGCGGGCTCTATCCCGAAATCCTGCTTGAGTCCTTCGGAATCAGGAACGTTTAAAGGGCATTTGCTCTTTTTACTTTTCTTTTTTCTCTGCTTTTTTCTATTTCTTTCCGTTTTTTTCTCCGTTTTTTCCTCTCTTTTCTATTTTTTGCTTTTCCCTATTTTTCTTTTTTTGCTTTTCCCTATTTTTCTGCTTTTTCTGCTCTTTTCCCTATTTTTCTGCTCTTTCTCCTGTCTTTTCTCCTGTTTTTGTCCCATCTTAAGATGCTTGCGGTTCTTAACTCAACTTATTTAAAGGAATGTCCCCAATCTTATTGTAGAAATCGATAAAACCGCAAGAAAGTGCTCAAAAAGCAGGCTTTTATGAAAGATCGATAAGAAAAAGAGCCAGAAGAAAAAAGAGAAGAGTTAGGAGAAGATTTTCATGCCGATAATAAATACCTCTCAGGGAGTAGGAGGCATCCTGAATAGTTTCAAGGGTCTCATGGAAGGAGTAGAAAAGATTACATTTGTTGGAACTCCGGGGTTCTGCACCCCCTTTGCCGAACTTCTGGGTTTTGTGGTAAGAGACAAAAAACTTGCATTCATACCCAATCTGGACTTTGAAAAAGCCAGGTCAATCTCCATGACCTCCGAGGGAATGCAGCTTGGCGAACCCATAGACGCCCATGCTGAAGCTGTTGTCCTGCTCGGCGGGCTTGCGATGCCAAAGATCGGCGTCAGCCCTGAGAAAGCTAAAGACATTGCAGGAAAGGTCCTGGAAGGTTCGGCTAAAATAAAAATTATCGGAGTCTGTTTCCAGTCAATGTTTATGCAGCAGAAATGGGATGAGGTCATCAGCTTCGACTATATCATTAATGCCGACCTGGCTGTTGAAGTGCTTCAAACCTGAAACTTAAAGCTACAGGATGCAGGAAAAGCAATAATCATACTGCTTAAAGCAGGAAAGTAAACTGCTCTAAACAGTTTGTCAACAAATTCTTTTTTCATTCTTTTTTACCAAAGTTGGCCATATTAATCAAACTCTGTTCTACTTTCGTCATCAGGTGCTAAGAGATAAACTGCTCCTCCAATCAAAAGGGCAGGAGATGACATGAACCGTAAAAACATGCTTAAAAAATTTATCAACATTTTTAGATTTCCAGCGGATTCAGCCCACCCCCCGGTAGCTGGCCAAAGGGAAATCATAGCATCGGTTGTGTTTGCAAGAGAAGGGTCAAGATAATAATAAACGTTAAGCGGAACTCCAAATGTCAATTCAATTATTAAAATAAATAATTCCGATGCAATGAAACTCAAAATAGCAAGTTTAGTTCTATACACATAAAAAATATTTACATCATAAGGTATAAAAGTTTCCAGTGTTTAGGTCTTTACAAGGAAAAATAGTACTGTGAGTTCATTTTTAAGACTTCTCTTCCCATCCCATACCTTTTAATAGCCCCACTGCCGTAATTATGCAGAATTACATACTGTAAATTCATATGCAGGTGACTTTTCCAATGTATTCTGACCGCATAAACGCATTACCACCATATCTTTTTGCAGCGATTGATGAAGCGAAGGACGAAATGATTGCAAAGGGAGTGGACGTGATCGACCTTGGAGTGGGAGACCCTGACCTTCCGACCCACCCGCACATTGTGGAGGCCATGCGCGAGGCTGTTTGCGACCCCAGGACGCACCAGTATCCTTCTTATGCCGGCATGCCGGAATTTCGGAAGGCTGCGGCTGAATGGTGTAAAAAATATAAGGGACTCGAACTTGACCCTGCAACCGAAGTCCTTTCCCTGATCGGGTCAAAGGAAGCTGTTGCTCATATCCCGCTCGCCTTTGTCAACCCCGGAGATGTCGTGCTCTATACCGAGCCCGGGTATCCGGTTTACAAAATAGGTACTCTTTTTGCAGGGGGAGAACCGTATCCTCTGCCGCTGAAGGCTGAAAACAACTTCCTGCCTGACCTGGACTCGATTCCGGCAGATATCCTGAAAAGGGCGAAGCTCTTCTTTTTCAACTACCCCAACAACCCGACCTCAGCAACCGCGGACATGAAGTTCTTTGAAAAGGTTGTTGAGTTCTGCAAGAAAAACGACATCATGGCAGTGCACGACAATGCCTACTGCCAGATGGTTTACGACGGGTACGAGGCTCCTTCTTTCCTTTCCGCAAAAGGGGCAATGGACATAGGGATGGAGCTTTACTCCCACTCAAAGACCTACAACATGACCGGCTGGAGACTCGGGTTTGCCGTAGGAAACAAAGCCCTCATAAAGGGGTTAGGAAAGGTTAAGTCCAACGTGGATTCCGGCGTCTTTGATGCAATCCAGATCGCAGGCATTGCAGCCCTTTCCTCTTCCCAGGTCTGCGTTGACGATACCAACAAAATCTACGAAGAAAGGCGCAACGCCCTGATCGAGGGGCTCACAGCCATGGGTCTTGAAGTAAAACCGCCGAAAGCAACCTTCTATATCTGGGCCCCTGTCCCGAAAGGCTTTACCTCAATAGGATTTGCAAAACTCCTGCTCGAAGAAGCCGGAATTGTCGCAACCCCCGGAGTCGGCTTCGGAGATGCTGGCGAAGGCTACATCAGGTTTGCCCTCACAAAGCCGGTCGAGAGGATCAAAGAAGCTGTAGAAAGGATGAAGAAACTGCAGTTCTAAGCTATCCGGAAAATTCCTGTAACCGGATTCAAAGTAACTCAAAACAGTCAAAACAGGCGGCATGTTTGGAAAAGCCGCCAAAAATCTCTTTTTAGATCCGAATTTCTATCGGAGTTTCTGTCAGAGTTTCTGATTATACTGTTTCTTTATACTGTTTCTTTATACTGTTTCTTTATACTGTTTCTTTATACTGTTTCTTTATACTGTTTCTTATCTCTTTTTTTCTTTCCCTATCCTTTTTCATCCCCCTGCAACCGGAGGTACCAGGACCAGTACGTCCCCTGCTTTTAATTCGGTCTCGAGCCCTTCGAGAAAGTCGGCGTTCCTCCCGTTGACCAGGAACCTTACTTTCGGAATCCCGCCTGCGGTTGTGCCTGTTGTGGCTTCTTTGAACTCTGTTCCGTAGCTGGCTTGAAGGGTTTGCAGGGCAGTTCCAACGGTGTAGCCGGGACGGATTTCCAGTTCGATTTCGGATTTGTCGGTAATTTCACGGATAGTTGCAAGGAACTTTACAAGGATTTTCAAGCCTATCTCTCCGGAAAAAAGAATGAAACGATTTGAAAGGAAATAATAAAAAAGTGAGAAGGAAGGGCTCAGGCAATCCCAAGTTCCTTCAGCTTCTCTTTTGTGGGCTTTCCGTCGACCCAGCCCCGGATTGTATAATACTCATTGATCATTTCCGGGACGTGGGAGATCTGGCCTTTGGAGGGGCCTGCCGGGACCGGCTCTTCGGTGAGGCGCTTTGGAAGGATATCCTCTTTCCGGTCAAACCCGTACATGTTGTTCATCAAGCGTTCGAGGTTTGTGATCCTTTCCCCGAGTTTCAGGAGCTTGTCGGCGTCAAGGTCAAAACCCGTAATTGCTGCCAGCATCCCCGCATACTCGGGCAGGCCGAGAGCAAACGAGGTAAAGAGGCAGACAACAGAGGAGTTGATAGCTGATGTCAGGTCCTGCAGGATAATGGTCCACCCGGGCTTGTCCTCGACTGCGTAGGGGTCAAGTTTTTCGGGCAACCCCAGGATTTCGGGAGAGATCATGTAACCGTAGACGTGGTCTCCACCGCGGTTTGCAGTTGCGTAGTTCAGGCCTATTCCCTGGATGGCTCTGGGGTCGTAGGCCGGAAGCTCCATACCCTTGACGGCAATTGAGAGTTCCGGAGCTCCGTATTTTTCTGCAAGCTTTTTCGAACCCAGGGCAAGGTCAGCCCCTATCCCTGCGCGGTAGGCAGTCCTCCAGATGGCTTCAATCATTGAGCTGGGATCTCCGAAGCGCAGGTTCATGCCCTGGAGCTTCTCTTCCGGGATCCTTCCTCTCTCCACGAGTTCCATGGCGCAGGCAATTGTATCGCCCATGGAAATGGTGTCAAGCCCCAGCTCGTCGCAGAGGTGGTTTGCCTTAATAAGAGCGTCCAGCTCTGTTATGCCGCAATTGGAACCAAAGGCAAAGATAGTCTCATACTCCGGTCCCTCGGTATTCCGGATACTAAAGGGTCCGTCCGGCACATCGGACTTCCGCCCGCAGACAATAGGACAGCCCCAGCAGCCGTATCTCCCTGTAAGGTATTTTTTTACAAGGGTCTCTCCACTCTGTTCGTCAGCTTCAGGGAAATAAGCTTTCTGGAAGTTCCGAGTCGGGTAGGCCCCACTCTCATTGATGAGATTCACAAGGACCGCAGTCCCGTAGGTGTGAAGCCCTCCATCGGGAGCTGTAACCGGGTTCTCCTTTATCTTTTTCATGGCTTCCGCAACTCTCTCTTTCAGGAGTTCGGGGTTTGCAGGTTCAACCCTCTGGCTCCCGGAAACCACGATTGCTTTTAACTTCTTGCTTCCCATAACAGCCCCGAGCCCGGTCCTCCCTGCAGTCCGGTACTTGTCATTCATGATACCCGAGAAGGGAACAAGGTTTTCTCCCCCGGGCCCAATGCATGCAACCGAGGTCTTCCTGGGGTCGCCTGTCCTTTCGGTCAGCTCATCCGTGACCGCATGGACTGTCATGCCCCAGAGTTCCGGAGCCGGCACAAGCTCGGCTTTTCCGTTCACAATACTCAGGTAGACAGGCTCCTTAGAAATTCCACGCACAATGACCGCATCATATCCTGCAAACTTCAGGTAGGGGCCCCATTTTCCGCCGGAATTTCCGCTTCCGACGGTCCCTGTCTGGGGGGATTTGCTGCAGACAACATGGTAGCGCCCGCTCGTGGGGACCTTTTCCCCGGTAGCCGGCCCTGTTGCAAAAATAAGGAGGTTATCGGGGTCAAAGGGCTGCATATCCGCTCTGAACTCATCGTATACGAGTTTCAGGCCGAGCCCCTTGCCTCCGAGATACATCTTTGCCATTTCTTCGTCAAGCGGCAGGTCTTTGAGCTCGCCGCTGTCAAGATTAACATCAAGAATTTTTCCGTTATAGCCCCCAGGCATGTAATTCCTCCGGTCTGGTAAATTTAGCATAAAGATAAGCAGCCTTTCCGGCTCACTTTATCCGTCTCATTCATCCGTCCACTTGTCCGGCCTGCTTTGTCAAAAGCTTCCTGTTCGACCATGTATTTCAGCTATTCAGAAAAAATCTCGTATAGATGGCCGAAGCTTCGTTAACTATATCCTTTAAACATAGCCGGATACATTTGAATATATACCCTCTTATATATGTCGAAGTTCCTTAATAAAACTGTTCTAGCCGCCCCAACATCACGCTTTTGTGATATACTCATGCCTGACCTCGGCTCGTGTGATTTTCGGAACTTTTCCCCACATTCCTATGTACTCCCCCTGAATCACAAGTGCCCCTTTTATTCCCGGCACGGCTTTAACAACCTTGAATGAAGCCTCAACAGTTTCCTTTCCTATCCCAACCTCATTCCCCAGCGCCGTTGCCGCCGCATCTGCAAGGGATACGTCGTCCGAGAAAATTGCCGCTGCGTCCGCCATCCCGAAACTGATCGAAGGACCAACCGTCCCTGCCGAGGTACAGACTCCTGTGATCGAGTCCCGGGGCTCGAAAATTAAGCCCAGGTTTTTTATTGGAGATTGCCCCGCATAAATCCCGACTACAACCTGACGGTCATTGATGAGTGCAATATCTCCCCCGTTATCGACAATAGCATATTTTGCTCCGGCTTTCACCATCGCTTCCACGGCAAGGGCAGAAATAGTGCCTGCAACCGCACTCATGGGTCCGATCCCCATAGTGTTTCCGGCTTTTACCATCCTCCGAACCACTTCAGGGGCGTTTTTCGGACATTCGTAGGGTTCAAGGGTAAGCTGAAAATAAGGGTCTGAAAGGATGTAGGTCTCAAGAGCTGCCCTGTGGACTCTGATAGCTTCTTTTGCGGCTTCGATATGGGCAGGATCGTCAGCTGCAATCGTGACGATGGTTTCCCTTAGCTGGAAATGCTCTTTGATCGGGTTTCCGGCAGCTTCTTTAACGGGTTCTCTCGTGGGTTCTGGCATGCTGATTCACTTGGAATTTATTGCTTAAAAAAGAGATGCTTTTCCGGGCTGACTTCCGGGAATTGAAACGGAACAGAAAGAAATGGGATTCGATGAAAAACGGAATTCAATGAAAGCCAGGAGGGAGTCCTGATTTACCGGTTGAACTATCCGGGTCCTGAAGGAATTTCTCCGTTTTTCTTTCCCTGAGCCGCACCGGGTCTGAGCCGCCAACCGGCAAGATAAAAAGTTCCCACAAAAAGGCACCGCATAAAGAGAAATAAATATTGGAAAAATTCCACCTGTCCAGGAGAATCTGTACTTTGCCTCAAAAACCGTTTTTCAATTCACATGTAAATATCAGCGCCTCCGCCAGCTTGTCCGGCGGCCCTCCACAAAAAATAGAAAAAGAAAAATTCTAAATTTTTATGTGTTTTTTTATGTGCTTTTTTAGAACTTATTCTTCTTTTTTGATCCCGTAATATCACGCATGATACCTTCGCTGAAGAGGGGCTTGCCATCCTGATCCTTGATGATCGTAAAGTGGTCGGCAAACCAGCGGTATTTCCCGTCCTTATGTTTGAACCGGTATTCCAGGGTTCCGAAGCCGATATCAATCGCATGGACGAACCCTGTAGTAACGAGGGAGAGGTCATCGGGATGAACAAGATCCGAAGACTTACTGATGCTGCCCATTTCGATCATCTCTCGGGCAGAGTAACCTGCAATCTTCTCTATCGCCGGGCTCATGAAATCAACGCTATCGGTCTGAAGGTTCCGCCGGTATTCCACATCCGGGGAGTTTTCCTCTGCTTGCTTATTTTCAATTGTATGAGTTTCAGAATTCCTTAACTTTTCGTCCATTCAGTATCCCCAATCATAAATATGACTTTGAAAGGTTGTATTTGATTATGTGTTAGTATTTTTTTATCACTATATCAACATTTCCTTACAGTTTTCACGTAAATTATGAAAACAAATATATTCAATAAGTTTTCCTTGAATTGAGAGAATAAGCTAATCACATAGCACGCATATTACATAACGTGCATATCACATAACACGCAGATTTCAAAAGAAATAAGTGTATACTGGGTCCAAATTTTTGATATTCTTTGCTGTTGAGAATGGGGAAATGGAATGAGAAGTAAACATAACATACTAATTTGCATTAGTATATCCATTTTATTTTCGATTATGACTGCAGGCATTGTATCAGCTACTGATATCTATGTTTATCCGGAAGATTCAATTCAGGATGCTGTCAAAAATGCTTATTCCGGTGACACAATTATCGTGTCTCCGGGAACCTATGCAGAGAACATAGACGTTAACAAACCAGTCACTATAAAATCAAAATCCGGAAATCCCAATGACACGATTATCAGAGCTGCAAATCCGGGCAATCATATATTTCATATAACTGCAAGCAATGTTGCTATCCAGGGCTTTACCATAACAGGTGCTTTTGAAGAACCAGAGAAACGTTATTTCCCAGATGCAGGCATCGCTGTCAGTACTTTCAACGAAACAACAGGCAAAGACGAAGTTGTCTATTCATCCGAAGGGCAATGGGCCCTCATACCTAAAAACTGGGCAGGAATTTATGTTGATAATACTGATAACAACATAATCAACAACAATATTTTTTTGGGGAACAATCGAGGTATTTTGCTTAATTCATCAAGTAATAATTTACTGGAGAATAATACTGCAATTAATAATGACGGTGCAATTTCAATCTGGGATTTCAGCAATTTCAACATTGTCAGGAATAATAACATAAGTGCGGATGAAAAATATAGGATGGATAAGTACGGAATCAGTTTGAAAGAATCCGATGGCAATGAAGTTTATAATAATAATCTATTGCGGCCTGGTATAATATTGCTTCAATCGGACACTAACAAAATAGTCGATAATACAATAAATCTTGGGGGGATAGGCATTACCCTCATCGGATCCGACAAGAATGAGCTTAGCCGAAATTCCATATCCACATCCAGTACCGGCATATTTTTACGGGAGCATTCCAGTTTCAATAAATTAACTGATAATACAATATTTGACAACTTTATGGGTATTGAACTGCAAACATATAGCAATAACAACACAATTTCCAAAAACACATTAAATAATAACGAGGATATTTATTATTCGGATGACAGCAACGATAATGAAATTTCCGAAAATAATATAGACTACGGAAAATATCTTAAAAGAGCATACGATAAATATGTCATAGGGGTATACCGAGGCTACATCGTATTAATATCCATATCCGTGTTCGGCATGATTTATTTATTCTTTTTTCTTTTTCGAAAATAAAGACTTTTCGAAACCATACATAAATCAATTACAGGGGATCAGGATTTAGAGTTTTTCTATTAGTCTCTAAAAATATCAAACGTGTAGTGCGAGTTGCCGATAAAATAAACATGAAAAAATTAATTAGAAATGGGTAAAATTAATCAAACTTATAAAAAAGAACTCCAAAAAAGAAAATAGGAGGGAAATGATTTTCTCTCCTCTATTCTCCTCTATGTATTAACATTTCAGGCTTTTTGTCCTCCTTTCCTCTTTTTCAACAGGCACAGTGCGGAAAGAATTCCAGTCGCTGTAAAGACGGGCCCGAAGCCCGGGCTTTTCTTTGCTTCTTCGGATGTCGTATCCGGAACTTCGTTCCCAGTCATTTGCTTTGTATCGGTTTCAGCCCCGGTTGCTGCCGGTGTTATCGTAATGGTACCTCTTTTTTCCCCTGTAATCGAATAGCAGGAGAATCCCGGAGTTTCGGCCCTGAAGTAGAGGAATTCATCGTCTTCCCCGGTTTTTTCAGTTGAGAGCCGGGCCCAAGCATTATTATGGTAACGGTTCAGGGTGAGGCTTGCTTCATCTATATTGTTTTCTTCCACCCAGCTGCGGGGGACCCTAAAGTCGATCACGGCACTCTCAAAAGTACCTGATTCCCCGAAAGACTGGCTTCCGATGACGATGTTCATATACTGGTAGATCTCCCCTTCCGGGCTTTCCAGAACCGTTTTCGGCAGGTCTTTCAGGACCTCAACTTTCCCGGTCACGGTTCCTGCACTGGCCCCTGCAACAAAGCTGATGCCCTTAACACTGCACCCGGATTCGCTGAAGGTAAACTCTGCCTGCTGGCCTGCAATTACTTGCTGCCTGGAAACGCTTGCCGTCAGGACGTTGACAGAAGACGTTCCCGAAATCCCCCCAAAAAGGGCTGATCGGCTCCCGCTGCTTCCGCTACTTCCGCTGGACGCTTCTTCTTCCTCTTCTTCTCCGTCATCTCCTGCTTCGGGTGGATTATACAGTGGGAGGTTATCAAACTCGTTTTGGGAGTACGGAATCTCGTAAGGCACGTCACAAAAGCCGTCTCCATCGGCATCCGGCGTGGTTTCGGAAAAACCTGTCCCTTCAGGGTCTGCCCAGCAGTTGCCTCCGATATACGGGTCTCCGAGGATGTTTGGCCCTTCGGTCCTGCTGACGTTCCAGATATTTCCTTCATTCCTTCCCCTTAAAAGGACATTACTCGGGTTCCTGAAAAGGTTATTGTATATGCTGTTGTTTCCGGAATCATACAGGTATATGCCTCCTGAATTGAGGTTTACGGTATTGTTCTCAAAGCTCGAGTTTGTCGTGTTGTAAAGGAAAAGGCCGTACATGTTATGCTCAAGCACCTGGTCCCGGACTGTCATGTTTTCACAGCCTATCAGGTAAACCGTACCGGCATTTGAAGAGGCATCGAGAACCTTGTCGGATTCCCCTCTAAGGTAATAAATGGGCTTTCCGTCCACCAGGTTACCGGTATCTATATCACATGTTCCCTGTTCAATAAGGGGAGAAGCCCCGAAGTTGTACTCGTTACCTGAAAGATGATTATTTCTAAGGACAGCAGAATCGGAAGCCAGCATTAATCCAAACATGTTTTCCGAGATGCTGTTGCCTCTCAGGTTATTGTCTCCTCCGGCAATAAAATAGATTCCGTAACTGTTATTCTCCACAGTGTTGCCTGAACAGCTGCTGTTGTCAGCAATCAGGCCCAGAATCCCATACCCGTTCTCCGATACTGTGAGGTTATACAGGGTGGAATTCGAAGACTCCGCAAGGAAAACCCCGACCCCGTTCTTTTCGAGTCCCAGGTCCCTGACTGTTACGTTTTCACAACCTATCAGGTAAACCGTACCGGCATTTGAAGCCGAATCGAGGACAAGGTCCGACTCTTCCACAAGGTAATATATCGGCCTTCCATCCACCAGGTTGCTGGTATCGATATCGTTCGGAAGAAGATATCCGGACCCGATATATTCGTCCATGAAGTTGAAAGTGCTGGCCTGCATTGAATTGTTTCTCAGGACATTTGCTTCGGAACCCGAAAGCCAGATCCCCAATTCGTCACTTCCGCTTATGGTGTTGTTCTGCAGCTCGTTTTCATTACTCATGCTTAGAACAGCGATCCCGTATCCGTTGTCCTGCAGCTCGTTTCCTGAGAGTTCGTTTCCCGAGGCTCCATCAAGCCAGAGTCCGCAGGTAGAAACCGAACTAATACTATTATTGACTACAGTGCTGTTCCCGGAACTCTCAAGGTAAATCCCTAATCTTCCTCCTGTCACGGTATTTCCGGATAGGGTACAGTTTTCGGACACATTTACCCAGGCCCCGAAATAACTGTCAGAAAGGACATTCCCGCTTAAAACGCAATTGGATACCCCTTTCATGTAAATTCCTGCAACATTTCCTTCAGAAGCTCCGGAAACCGTAAACCCACTGATGTTTACGGAATCGGCATTCACGCTGAAAACGTTTTCATCAGAAATAGTTGCACGGACAATTGTGTCTTCAGGGTTTCCCGAGGAAGAAATGATGCTGACGGATTTGTTCACCTGCACGTTCTCCGTATAAGTACCAGGGCTTACAAGAAGCGTATCCCCTTCCCACGCAGCGTCTACCGCCGCCTGGATAGAGGGAAAAGTCCCGGGCACGGAACCAACTGTAAGGGTAAGCGGGACACCCGGTTCCCTGCAGACTGGCAGGTAGTCTTTACTTCCGGTGATAGAATTGATAACATAAGGAGTGTCCCCTATCCCGTTACCGTCAGCATCAGAGCCTGTATAATCGCTCCAGTAGTTCCCTGCGGTCGTGTTCCAGATGTTATGGCCCGTGTCCTTAACGTTCTTCAGGTTGTCGAACGAGTTTCCGTATATGGTATTATTTTCAGCGGCGGTAAGCCAGATCCCGAGCTCCGAGTTATTTGAAACCGTGTTGGAAAACAGGACATTATCCGCAGTCGAAATTTCCCCGGTCCAGCCCTGAAGGGTAAGACCGCGGGCATTTTCCGTAGCAATGTTTCCTGAGAGGGTGTTGTGCTGGCTTATGGTCAGGTCAAATCCGCTTTCACTGTTTGAATTTGCAGTGTTTGCTGTCAGGATATTGTAGTTCGAATTAAGCAGATAGATCCCGAGAGCGTTGCTGGAGGCAGTGTTTTCCACAAAATTGTTATTATTGGAGTAAGCCGCATGAATTCCGATATGGCCTCCGGAGGCGTTATTGCCGCTTATGTTGTTACTCCCGGACTCGGAAATATAGATGCCGTATCCGGAATTTCCTGGAAGGGTGTTGTTTGCCAGGGAATTTCCTGAAGCGGCTGTCAGGTAAATTCCGTATGAATTGCCCGAAATTTCGTTGTCCTCTACCGTACTGTTTCCGGAGTCTTCGAGATACACTCCATAGTGGTTGCCTGAGAGCGTATTGTTCTCGATTACTACTTCTTCCGTCCCGTAAAGGTAGATTCCAAATAATTCGTCCTGAAATACCAGGTCCCGGACCGTTACGTTCAGGCAGTTGAGTAAATAAACGGAACACGGACCCGACCCTGCATCGGACTCTGCGTCCAGAATATGGTCGGAGACTCCGGAAAGGATATACAGAGTTTTTCCATCAAGCAGGTTGCCTGTTTCTATCTCGGGTACATTTTGCGCAGCACAGTTTCCTTCAATTCCGAAGTTATACCTGTTCCCGTCCATCCTATTCCCGGAGAGCGATTCCCATTTCGATCCTGCAATGTAAAGCCCGTAGTAATTCGAACCTGCGGAGTTGCCTGTGAAATTCAGGGTTGAGGAATCGCTAATATAGAATCCGTATCTGTTTCCCGAAGAGCTGATGTTCTCAACATGGGAATCCATTGTATTGTAAAGGTAAAGTCCGTAGTAATTTCCGGAGAGATTAAGGTCCCGGACTGTCACATTCTGACAATCAATACAATATACTGTCCCGGCATTCGAACCGGAATCAATGACAAGGTTGCTTTCATTTACAAGATAGTAGACAGGCTTGCCTTCAACGGTATTGCTTTCATCAATGTCCTGTTCGGTCGCAGCTCCTTTAAATGCAAAATTGTAAGAGTTGTTTTCCATCCTGTTATTTCTCAGGATAGCTCCTTTCTCCCTATTCAGATATATTCCATAATCATTGGATTCTGCACTATTATTATCAAGGGTACAGTTCTCTGTATCAATTACGTAAAGCCCGATAAAATTATCCGAAAGTTTGTTTCCGCTGATATTACAGTCTTTTACACCATAGAGCCAGATCCCTGCGGTTCCGTAGGAGACAGAAGACACAAGTTCGGATCCTCCGCTTACGGAAAAACCTGAAATGTTTACTGCATCTGCCGTTACGTAGAACACTGAATCTTTCGGATTTACTGCGCTGACTTCCGTGTATTCTGGCCCGGATTCGGAAAGGATTGAAACCGCCCTGTCCACGTCCACATTTTCATTGTATGTGCCGTTGCGGACAATGATTGTAGCACCCGGGGAAGCGGCATCAACTGCAGCTTGGATAGAAGTGAAGTCCGCAGGCCCGTCATCGTCCACATAGAGCAGGGAAGAGCCGGTTACGCTGATACATTCCGTTTTTTCCAGTGTGCTGTTTCCATATCCGTTTTCTACATGGAGTGTGACATTGTACCTCCCGGCTTCAGTATATTCATGAGTCGGGAAGCGGTCGGTGGAAGTATTTCCGTCCCCGAAGTCCCAGTGCCAGGCCGTGGGAGAGAGCGTGCTTGCATCAATAAAATCGACTATAAGGGGGGCCGGACCCGAGGTAACGCTGGATGTGAAAGCAGCTTCTGCCGCTTCGATCCGGTTTGTGAAGGCTTTAATACAGACGTTCATGTTTTCCACAGCAAGAGCGGTGTCCACCCAGCTTTCTCCGTCCGGACTGAAGAAACTCTCTCCGGGATTTGCCTTGGCTTTGCTGCTGTACTCTTCCTGCGGGTATTCAACAGCCACAGGGAAGGAATACCCGGGGGTAGTAAATTTTACAACTACTGAGAAGTTCTGTCCTGATTCAAGCGGAACTTCAGAGTTCAGGGAAACAGTGTGGTAACCTGCAAAGGTGATCGTCCCGTTAGCAGAACTTTCTGCCCCTGCAGGATTTATGGGCCCTGAAACCGGATCGGTGTAGATATAGATTTCATACTCCGTACCTGTGGCAGGAGTATAGAAACTCACAGCTTCAAGGGTTTCGGCTTTTTCGGCTGTGAAAACGTTGGCCGCCCAGGCTGTGCTGCTTCCCGAGGACCCGATACTTTCAACCCAGCCCAGAGGGTCGTACTGGTACACATGGGAATAGGAACTGAGGTCTTCGGCTGTATGAACAGTGCCTCCGCTCCCGATAACAGTGTCGTAATACGAAACATAGAAGAAACCTTCCTCTCCCCAGGCGGTACCCCAGGAATTCTTGACAATAAACGCCCCGTCTCCGGGAGCTGCTGGAGTGAATTTATTTCGGTCAAAAGAATCATCCCAGCCTACGATGCCGATTATATGGTCTGCACTGTTCGAGCCCGTGTAATAATAAGTAAAGTTGACAGCATCATAAGTGTCGGAACTAATGTAAATCATAGAGTCGACAACTCCGTAATTCATCAGAGCCCATTTGACAAGGTCATTATCTTCGGGGCCGCTCCTCTCCGGGAGAGAGATTACTTCCTGTATGCGTTTTAAGGAAGGAAGGTCTGCAGGAGAGACTCCCGAGTGAGAATCATAGGGGTCATCGGTTTCACTTACCGGGCCGCTCCAGCGGGTAAAGTAAGCCGTGGTCATAAAAGCATTTCCACCGTCGTCATAAGTGCGGTCAAAACCTTCGGGATAATCCTCAGAAAGCAGGTTTTTTATGTTGTTCTCGGAAAAGTCCATACTTTTTCCCTCTGTTCCGAGAATGTAAGATTCCAGGGCTGCGCAGGCTCCAAACGTCCAGCAGCTTCCTGCATCCATCTGGTCCCGGACAGGGCTCACACGCCCGAGTGTCCTGAGGTCGTAAGAAACGGGATAACTCCCCGCACCTGTCAGACTTTCAACAGTTTTCAGGTGTGAGAGGTCAACAGGGGCCGGAGTGAGGCCCGTAGCCGGATATTCGGTCTCCCCGTCAGCAGGCTCACCCGAGGTAAGAAGCATCCGTTCCTCATTTGACTCCTCATTTTCCAGATACTCCTCAAAATCGGGATTCAAAGGAGCAAGGGAAAAAAGTCCTGAAGAACTATTTCCATCTGGAATTGAACCATTGTTTTCAGAAGAAATTAATTTATTATTTTCTGATGTTATCGATACATTTTCTATAGAAGTAAGATTCTCTGAGATTGCCGCTGCCTGCCCGAGCAGGAGGCAGATTGCAGCAAGAGTAAAAAAATACAATTGTTTTTTTAACATACTACACGTCCCTGTTTTTGCGTCTTGTTGTTATTTTCTTTTGATATTTTCATGTTAGAGAGCATCAAGCTCCATGATAGAAATAAATACAAAATAATCGGTAAATTTCTCAAATAAATATAAATTTTCAGAATCTGTAAAAGATCTAACAATATAATATTTTTAATATATATTCCGTTTTAAACGTTTTGGTACTTACATGCCTGTCCGGGGAAATTGTATCAAATAAAGGGTTTAAGGAACAGAAATAGCGCAAATAGCTTAAAGTCGAAGATAAAAGGTGAAGGCGGTTAACGGATAAAGTTCAGAGTGAAAGCTTGAAAGCACTGATTATTATAGACATGACAAACGATTCCGTGTTTGAACAATACGAGCACGAAGAAAGGACGTATGAAGGCAATTTCGTTGCCCCCTCGGGAAAAACATCATTGACCCTATGGCGGAGCTTGTGAAAATAATCCTCAGCAGGGGAAATGCTGCTGTACTCAGGCTCCCGAAAGACCACTACAATGCTTTCACAAACTCGAGACTCGAACTGGAGCTTGCGGAGCTGGGTATTGATGAGGTATTCATGACAAGTTGGTTGATGAGGTCTGTATCTACCATAATGTTCTCGTTTTTCTGGAGAGGGGTTTTCGAACAAACGTTGTAAAGGGTTGCACAGCCCCCTTTGAAGAGGAAGAAGGAAAAAAAGCCCTGGAAGAGATTAAAGCCTCCGGAGTAAAGTTGGTAGACAATGTTTCTGAGGATGTAGAGCTTATCCTGCTTATCGAAGACGAACATGACGAAAGCTCGGAAGAAATAAAGTCAGGCAGCTGGCCACCTCACAATATGAAAGGAGCGCCCGGTGCCCTTACAGTAAAGCCTGTCAGGGAGGCGCTTGAGAGCAGAAATTAAAAACCAGGATAAAATAACGGAAATTAAAAACAAAGATAAAATAACGGAAATTAAAAACAAAGATAAAATTCTTCAATAAAAGGTACAAAAAATGTAAGTTCTTTTTAAATCACAGTACTTTTCACAGTAATTTAATACCGGAGAGAAAGGAATGTAGAAGCAGGGGTAAAGGGGAATCCGAAACCTTTACCTTGAAAAGTCTGCTTTCTTTAAACATCTGTTCTCTTCAAATTCCTGCTTTCTTTAAACATCTGCCCTCTTCAAATTCCTGCTTTTTAAACGCCTGCCCTCTTCAAATTCCCGCTTTCCTTATCTTTTAGCCCTTCAATTCGGGCTCAGATTCGGTTCGATACTCGTTCTCCAAAATTCAACACACCTTCGTTTTCTTCAAGCTGGTTTTCCTTCAGATTTTCAAGCTCCGGAAGCTTTTTTCCAGAATCGGCTTTAATATGGAGCACCCGCTGCGGGAAGGGAACTTCTATGCCGTTTTCTTCGAGGGTACATTTTATGGCCCAGAGGAGTCTGGTTTTCAGCCCGAACCATTCACTCACAGGAGCCCAGATCCTGACAACTATTTTCACCGCACTGTCTCCCAGGTCGCTTACGAAAACAGAAGGTGGTGGGCTCAGGAGGGCGAAAGGCTCCTTATCTATAAGGTCCTTGATAAGCCAGATTGCGGCATTAGCGTCGTCACTGTAGCGGATCCCAATTGTGTATTCGAACCTTCTTACCGGGTGTCCTACAATGTTTGTGATGTTTGTGGTGAAGACCTGCTGGTTTGGCAGGCGGACGAGAAGCCCGTCGTAGGTGCGGATAAGGGTGGAGATTATGCGGATATCGGTGACATAGCCGGCAGTCCCGTTGATTTCCACCTGGTCCCCTATTTTTATGGGCCTTTCAACCATCAGGAAAAAGCCCGAAACCAGGTTTCCGACAATATTCTGGCTTGCAAAACCGAGGATAATACCTGTGATTCCTCCTGCAAGCAGGAGCCCTGAGGGGTCAAGTCCTATTAAGGGAAGCGCTGCAATGAAAACGATAATCAATGAGCCATAATAAAGGAGTTTGAGGATAGGTTCCCCCACATCTTTACTGACCCGGTCTTTAAGAGACCTTCGCAGGTAAATTGTGAGCACTCTGAAGAGGAGGACTGAAAAGGAAATTATGAGAACAAACTTTATCAGATCCGCCGGGGTAACCGGACCCTCTGAGGTCGAATATATTTGATTGTCAAGAAAATTAATATCAGGAAGGATCAAAAGCCCCACCCCATATAAAATTTAAGAGGTACGAAGCCAAGCTTCTGGAGCCCGTAAACACCGAAAGCCTCTTTCCTGATTTTTCGGTCCTTGACAAGAGCACCCTTCAGCTCCCCGTTAATGGGCTGCGGCTCAAAACCCGTTTCAGCCGTATTCCGGTTGAGGATATCCATCTTGGCTCTCATGAAGACGTCCCCGTCATAGTACAGCTTCATCCCGTAGGCACTGAAAACAGCTTTTGATATTGAGGCCCATTCCGAGGAGGTATTGCGCAGAGTAAGCTCCATGACTCCTTCCTCCAGGGGATTGAGTAAAGGAGAAACCGAATATAACCTGCTTTTCCAGTGCTTGCAGACAACCCCATTCGAAACCTCTCCGTAAAGGGTAAATTTCTGCCTCACCAGGGTAAAAACATCCAGAAGCTGGAGGTTCTTATTCCCATTATCCGAGATAAAAACGCCTATTTCTACCGGAAAAGTCAAAAAAATCTGTTTTTTTTCCCCTTCTGCAAGGAGCAGGGTTTTTTCAAATTCTATCAGTAGATTCGGAGTAATTTCTTTCGGAGTATTCAGAGGTTCCACCGGGTTTATGATAATGCGTTTTCTGTCTCCGAGGATAAGTTTTTCCACTTCATCTTTTCCCAGGGTCCTTCGGTATGTCCATCTGTCCCCTGTTTTTTCTACGGAGATAGAGATTCCTTCCTGTTCTACTGAAAATGGGGGGTCATAGTAGCCGTACATAGTATTCCAGCAGTTAACACATTTCAATTAATTTCTAAATTTCTTAATATTACATCCTAACCATTATAAAAAAATTACTTTAAATAAATTTTATAGGATTGTAGAAATTGATGGTCTCTGATTAGTTGATTGTTTGCCCGATTGATTAACTGGTTTACCTGTTTCGGAATCTCGGAGGAGTTCCTTCAGTTTTTCTCTTCCTTTGCCGCGTAGAGCCTTGACCAGCCTGCCAGACAGATAAATAACAACTTGAAAAACCAGTGCCACAATGAAAAAATACAATATATCGAAGAAGTGCTACCAGGGCTGAAAGAATATGTTTCTTGTGCACTGAAGCTGCATTCAATATTACAGGTAAATCTAAGCGCCTCCGCCAGTTTGTCTGGTGGCGCTTTCCAAAAATGAAAGGAATACAGATTTGAAAGAGAGATCAGACAGAAACTTATGCCGGTTTGATCTTTTTGGTTCTCTTTTTTACCTACAGGCGTCCGCAGTAGCTTTTACTTTCCACTTATACATTCTTTCGTCTCTTCTTTCTTCTTCTTTCTTGTCTTTTTGGGACAGACCGCTCTCCTGCGTCGAGCGGGACAAAAAAGACCCGGTATAGCGAATAAGGTTGTACAGGTCGCAGAATTCATAATTTAATCCTCTTGAGCGAAACTAACAGTAAAAAACCTATCAAGTAGTCCGCTTGAGCAAAACGAACCTCGTGCTGTTGCACTTGCAGTGCCCAGAAAATCTTCGATTTTCTGCGATCCCGACGCGAACCTCTGGAAGCGAAACTCAGGGAATTCGGGGGAATAAGGAGGTTAGACCCACCTTCTCTTTTTAAAATAAAAAAACATGCCTATTCCCAGTAACGCCATGCTAAGCATGACTACAGGGTAACCCAAGCGCCATCTGAGTTCCGGCATATAGTCAAAATTCATGCCGTATACTCCTGCAATGAAGGTTAAGGGGATGAAGATAGTGGCTATAATTGTCAGAACTTTCATAATGTCGTTCATTCTGTTGCTTAAGCTTGAGAGGTATACATCTACCATTGAAGAGAGGATATCCCTGAAGGCTTCTATGGAATCAATAATCTGAATGGTATGGTCATAGATATCTCTCAGGTAAATCTGTGTACTTTCTTTTATGAGTCCTGACTCGGCTCTCTGAAGACTGCTTATCAACTCCCTGAGAGGCCAGACTGATCGACGAAGGATGATCATATCTCTCTTGTGTTTCTGAATCATCCTCATAGTTCCAGGTGTGGGATCCACTATCAGTTTTTCTTCAAGGTCCTCGATCTCTTCCCCGAAGTGCTCAAGAATCAAAAAATAGTTATCAACTATAGCATCAATCAGGCTGTATGCAAGATGATCTGCCCCGTTCTTTCGGAGGCGTGAGGCAGGATTTTTTAACCTCTCCCTTAGAGGATCAAAAACGTCTCCTTCCCGTTCCTGAAAAGAGAGGATATAATTTGAGCCGAGGATGATGCTAACCTGGTCTATAATTATCTCTTCTCTTTCTTCATCGAGAAGTATCATTTTCAGCACAGTATAAATATAAGAATCGTAATCTTCCATTTTGGGGCGTTGCCCTGTGTTTAGCACATCTTCGAGAGTTAGAGGGTGGATCTTAAAATAGCTCCCGAGCTTTTCTATAACCTCAATCTGGTCAAGCCCATCGACATTTACCCATAAATTCATTCCGGGCTTGTCTTTGAAGGCCAGGCATTCCTCTACAGTCTGCAGTTCTTTTTCTATCAGTTCCTCACTGTTATAGCTCCAAACCCGAATTACGACCTTTTCTGACTTTTTTTCCCCCACATGCACGAGAGTGCCAGGGGCAAGCCCGACCTTCGATTGTTTTTTCCCTAACTTTGTAAGTCTCAAGGCTCTCCCTCACTTTCGAATAAAAATAAACACTTTAGTTAATGGAAGCTTCATCAATTTAAGCTCTATGCCTGATTTTTTGTCGAATACGAGTATTCGGCTTTTGAAGCAAATTGGATGATTTTCAGTGTAAGCCGGCTCTCAGCTTGAAAATGAGTTATTTAAGTGTTTGTAGTTAAGTATAATTATATATATTCCAATATAATACGTTAAATATGTAATTGATTTTTCCAAAATTAGGGGAAAATGGAAAGGTCATCGGTTTAAAGCTAAAATATAGGGGTGAGTAATATGGTTGGGACTGAAATTACGGATAGTCTTTACGGTATGTTTGATCAGTTCATAGCATTTATTCCTACATTAGTAGCCATAATTATTCTTATTATTGTAGGAATAATATTGGGAAAGTTTCTTGGAAAGATCGGTGCGAAAATACTGGACAAAATAGGACTTGATGATCTGGTTGACAAAACCGTGATAGGCGGAATGATAAAACGAGGACAGATGAGTACGGTCGGCTTTTTTGATGCAGTCATCCGCTGGTTCGTTTACATCATCTTCGCCTTAATCATTCTGGACATTCTGAACATCGGGGTAGTGAATAATTTCGTCGATCTCGTAATATTCTACATCCCGCTTGTGATCTCTGCTCTCGTTGTCCTGCTTATAGGTTTGCTGATTGTGGACTTCATTAGCGACCTGCTCCAGAAAGTGCTTATTTCAACCGGTATAGATGAGAAACTTGAACAGACTACTTTTGGAGCTTCAATTAAATCCGGGGGACTGACAGCTTCAGGCATCGTGGCTGGAATCGTCAGAATATTTGGGTATCTGATTTTCCTGACGGCTGCATCTGATATCCTGCAATTAACTATGATTAGCGTTCTGTTGATAGATATTACTCAATATCTGCCACGTGTCATCATAGCTATCCTGATCCTGGTGATAGGAATTCTTTCTATAGACATAGTAATGGACTACCTGAGTAGTACTGTCAGAGGAATGGAGATAGAAGGGGCAGATATCATTCTTCCTCTCCTCAGGGGCTTCCTGCTTCTTATTCTGGTTCTGGTTGCCCTGGATACAATGCTAATTGATACCAGTATCCTCTACCTGTTCTTCGGACCGCTGGCATGGGGAATTGCATTCGTGGTGGCATTCAAATACGGAGTCAAAGACGCAATCGTTGCTTACGCCAGAGAAAGGAAGTAATCTCTTCCTTTCATTTTTCATAAAGTGTCATTCCTGATTTTCTCAATAAATTTATATATAAAATAAGTTTTGAATCTATATTATACAGGCTTTTTCCAACTTTAGAAGGCTATTTCTTAGAGACAAATTAAAAATAATAATTATTCTATCCTTTTTCGGCTTTTCCTGTAATTGAGATTTTTTATTGAGAGAAGGTCTGTGTCTGTTTTTCAAAAAGAGCTGAGGAGAAGAAATAGGGGCTTTAAACCCCGATGTGGCTTAAAGAAGGTTTTTCTCCGGGGAAAAGTCAGATAAAAAACTGAATGTTCAGATAGCGGGTTGGAAGACTTTGATTATTATAAGATTTAAACGAATTTTTATAAAAACGCTGTCTTTCATTCTAATATAATATTAATAAGAAAATACAAATACTCTTTGTATGATATATCAAATTGGAAATCACACATATTCACACGAAACAAAACTTCAGCCAGACAAAAATGGGGTTCAGATATAACAGGAATAGGTTTGGACTAGAATAGGTTTGGGGTCTGCTGAAGGGAAAAATAGGGGGGAATTTGGATTAGATCGAGATTTACCAGTTTAACCTGTGCTTTAATCAGTTTGTTGTTATTGAGTGCAGCTACCTGTACCTGCTCGGCGCAGGATGACGGAACAACGACCACACTGGACCTGATAGGGAAAAATGGAAATTTTACCCTCTTATCAGGTTTCTTCAATAACAGCAGCCTCAATACCACCCTGGCCGGAGAAGAACCGTATACTGTGTTTGCTCCGACGGACGCTGCTTTTAATAATGTGTCGGAAGACGCTCTTGAGGCTCTGAAGGAAGATCCTGCTGCCCTTGAACAGGTGCTCCTATACCATGTCACAAACGAAACTCTGATGTCCGAAGACCTGGCTAACGTGAGCAATGTCACAACCCTTCAGGGTAGTGAGCTGCCTGTCAATGTCACTGAAGAAGGAATATTCGTAGGGGACGCAAAGGTCATAGTCCAGGATATCAATGCCAGCAACGGAGTAATTCATGCAATAGATGCAGTCCTTATTCCGCCTGAAAAAGAGGAACAAAATCTGACAGTACTCTACAACGATACCGTAAACCTGACTGAAGGAAACGTCATATTCAGGCCGAATACTACCCGGTATTACACAATAGACAATCTCACAGACTTCGGAGCTCTATATGCAACAGGACTCGACTTTAACGCTACCCTGGCGCAGAACATGACCGGATATGTGACTAACATGACCAATGTGTCATTTGTGCTTGAGAGCCTGGAAGGGGTCGAAAATAATAACATTACCGGAAAGAAATGGTTTATCTACATCAACGGTGAACCAGCCAAAGAAAACTTAGGAATGAACCCGATAAGTGACGGGGACAACCTCAGCTTCTGGTATACAAAAGAAGAAGACGGAAAAGCCTTAATCGAGAATGCAACCTATGCAGCCAACATTACCATTGCTGTAGAAGAAAGGATGGAACCTGAGCCGGAACAAAATCTGACAATACTCTATAATGATACTGTAAACCTGACCGAAGGAAATTTCACCTTCATGCCGGCAAACGACACCCAGAACTACACAATAGACAACCTCACGGATTTCGGAGCTTTATATGCAACAGGACTCGAATTAAACGTGTCCGTAATGCAGAACATGACTGACGGAGACATGGCTGCGAATGAAACCGAAGATATGAACGGGAACGAAACCGAAGATATGAACAGGAACGAAACCGAAGATATGAACGGGAACGAAACCGAAGATATGAACGGGAACGAAACCGAAGATATGAACGGGAACGAAACCGAAGATATGACCGACAACATGACAAATGTGTCATTTGTGCTTGAGGGTATAGAGGGAGTAGAGAACAATAATACTACCGGAGAGAAGTGGTTCCCCTACATCAACGGAGAGCCGGCTGAAGCAGACTTCGGAATGAACCCGGTAAATGACGGGGACAACCTCAGCTTCTGGTACACAACAGAAGAAGGTGGAGAAGCCTTAATCGAGAATGCGACCTATGTGGTTAACATCACGGTCAGTAAAATGATGGCAAGAGAAACCATCATCCAGGTGGCACAGAACCAGACGAGATTGACCGCTTTTGTGAACGCAACGCAGGCCGCAAACCTGACGCAGGCCCTGAACGAAACCGGACCTTTTACTGTCTGTATTCCGAGTAACGAAGCCTTCGAGCAGCTGCCGGCACAAACCCGTGATCAGCTCATGAACAATACCACCTTGCTCCGGGAAGTTCTGTCCTATCACATGATCAGGGGGAAGTATGCTCGCGAGCAGCTTGCCGGTATGAATACCGTTAATACCGTTCAGGGCAGAGCGCTTCAAATAAAGATGGAAGGTGACAATCTCACAATACAAAACGCAACGGTTACACAGATAATCATTGTAAGCAATGGAGTTATCTGTATAATCGATAAAGTGCTCATCCCTCCGGACAGTGGACTTCCTTCCGATGAAAACCAGACTGGAAATCAGATCGATGAAAATCAGACTGGAAATCAGATCGATGGAAACCAGACCGACGGAAACCAGACCGACGGAAACCAGACTGCAAACCAGACCGACGGAAACCAGACTGAAGACAAGGCAGGAGACTGGCACTTCTTCTCAATTCCTTTCGAAGCTAACAACACAAGCGTTGATTATCTGCTTTCGGATGTGAACTATACCTCACTGATTTACTACAACGCTTCAAACAAACTCTTCGAAGATGTCTCAAATATTGAGCCTCTGAAAGGATACTGGATCAATGTCCCCAACGGAACCGAATTCAATGCTTCGGAACAGTTTGCTTCGGTTGAGAAGAAGCAGGTTAATGTTCCACCGAGCCTTCAGACCTATCCTGGCTGGAACGCGCTGGGTTCACCTGTAAACGAGACCGTTTCTGCAGAAACTGCGTTTACATCCCTTAACAACTCGTATGCAAAAATTGTGGGGCCCTGGGTGCCGGGTAATAACACTACGGGTTATTACCGGTATGTCGGTTACAACGGCCTTAACGAAACATTAGGCGAGAACCAGTTTGGGACGGACGAATTTGAAGTCGAACCCTATAAGGGTTACTGGGTCTTTGTCAGAAATGAAAATCTGTATGCCTGAAGAGGTCACCTGAAAGATAACGTAAGAAAATAAGGGAACAATAAGAGACTGGAAAAATCAGGAAAAACAGTTTTTAATGAGGAAGAAAGGGGCCTTTCATATGGAGGATCTTCTTTTTTCCTCCAATCTTTTTTCCTCAAGTCTTCTTTACTCGAATCTCTTTTTCACTTTAATTTACTTCTTGTTTTAATTATTTTTCCCTTGTTCAACTGACCTGTTATCCATCCCGGCTGCTTCAGTGTCCTTTTGCAGAATTTTATTCACACTTTTTTAGTTCCTTAGTTATTAAAATCAATATTTATATAAAGCTTCTCGCTAAAGGTTGGGTGCATGGAAACCCTGGATACTCTTAATAATACTTCCAATAATACTACCCTTGGTATTATAGAAACTCCCAGTTCTTTTGCAGCAAATATATCCTATTTCGACAGAATTCTGGAGCAGGCATTCACCTGGTTCTCGAATAACTACGGTACGCTGTTATTCATTATTTTCATAGGCATGGGTACCATCCTTGTTGCAAGGACTGTAAACCACCTTATGGAAAGTTACTTCAAAAAAGCAAGCAGCAAGCTGCGGATGGACACTACGGCTTTCCGGATGTTCAGGCATGTTACGGTTGCAGCGATCTACTTTATCGGGTTGATTGTTATAATATTCAGCATTCCTGACCTGCGCAGTCTCTCCGTAGCCCTCTTTACCGGGGCAGGGCTTGCCGGTATCGTCATCGGTTTTGCAGCCCAGAGCACGCTGAGCAATATTATTGCAGGCATTTCCCTTGCCATTTTCCAACCTTTCAGGGTTGGAGACAGGCTGAATATTATGAACGAATACGGAAAGGTTACGGACCTCAACCTCAGGCATACGGTAATCATAACCTGGGATAACAGGCGTCTTATTATCCCCAACTCGATAATCAGCAATGAGGCGATTATCAACTGGACCATAGAAGACCCCGCAGTTATCTGGCCTATAGATATCGGAATAAGCTATGATTCCGATATCAACCTGGCAAGAAAAATCATGATTGAAGAGGCCCGAAAGCATCCCCTGGTAATGCCTCCGCAGACCCTCGAGTACAGCATCGTAAAGCCGAGTTTCCTGAAACCCGAGACTATTGCAACCGGGCTTATGGATCTGTCCGTGCTTCATACCGTAGATCCGGATTTCAAGGAAAGAGGAGAGGTTAAGGTACAACTCACAGAGTTTGGAGATTTTGCCGTAAATCTCCGCCTCTATGTCTGGTTTAAGGACAGGAGTGATGCCTACAGTTCAGGGTGCGAGATCAGAGAAGCAATAAAGAAACGCTTTGACAGCGAAGGCATCGAAATTCCATTCCCCTACAGAACTATCGTGTACAAGACCGATATCGAGAAAGAAAAGGCTTCGGGAAAATCCTCCGCGGAAGTGAGTAAAATGGAATATGCTAAAAGGAGCAGGTTAACTGATCTTGGTGATAAAGTAGAGGATGAAAATGGGCAATAAGACTGAACCCGATAAGACTTAACCGGTCCAATAAAACTGAAACATGGCCGGAGCTAGTTATACAGGGAAGGTTAAAAAAGGCAGCAGCAGGGGAAAAAAGCGGTCGGTTAAAAGCCGATCAAAGGTTGATTTAAGGAAATTAAGTGATGAAAGGACTTTAAAGTTCCCTTTCATCGATCACTCTTTTTGTCTTTTTCATGCTTCTTGGAAGTTCCCCGATTTTTACACCCACAATATCCACGGTTACCCCGATAAAGTCCTTGAAGGCTTTTCCCAGAGCTTTTTCGGTTTTTGCTTTCATTGCAGGGGCTTCGGCTTCTTCGATCTCTACTTTGAAGAGCATACTGTCCCTGCCGTCTTTGCGGGTAAGGAGAATCTGGTACTCACTGCTGACACCGGGGACCCTGTGGATGATGTCTTCTATCTGGCCGGGGTAGATATTTACGGCTTTGAACTTTATGCGGTCATCAGACCTTCCGAGGATCCGGTCAATTCTCGGGAAGGGGCAGCCGCATTTGCAGAGCCCGGGAATTATTCGGGTCAGGTCTCTTGTCCTGTAGCGGATCAGGGGAGCCCCTTCTTTTGTGAGGGTGGTAATTACAAGCTCTCCGAGGGTGCCGTCCGGCAGCTGCTCGCCGGTTATGGGGTCGATGATCTCAAAAAGCAGGTGGTCGGACCAGTAATGCATCCCTTCGTGATAGGAACAGTCAAGGGCAATTCCGGGCCCGTAGATTTCGGTCAGCCCGTAGATGTCAAAGGTCTCGATCCCGAGTTCGGTTTCGATCCGGTTGCGCATCTTTTCGCTCCAGCGCTCCGAGCCGATAACCCCTACCTTGAGGTGGATCCGGTCCTTCAAGCCTCTTTGTTCAATCTCTTCGGCAAGCAAAAGCGCGTATGAAGAGGTGCTCGCCAGGGCTGTGGACTTGAGGTCGACAAGCATTTCAAGCTGTTTTTCGGTATTTCCGGGGCCTGTAGGGATTGCCATTGCCCCCAGGCGTTCGGCTCCGAGCTGGAATCCTATTCCTGCGGTCCAGAGCCCGTATCCTGGGGTTATCTGGATCCTATCCTGGTTGGTAAGACCTGCCAGCATGTAGCAGCGCATCATCTGCTCGGCCCAGACATCAACATCTTTCCGGGTATAGGGGATAATGACAGGCTTTCCGGTTGTCCCTGAGGACGAATGGATTCGTACCACTGCAGACTCAGGCACTGCCTGCAACCCGAGAGGATAGGCGTCTCTTAGTTCCTCTTTATGTGTGAAAGGCAGGAGTTTCAGGTCATCAAGGGACCCGATTTTCTCGATATCCACTTTTGATTCCTTAAACTTCTTCTGGTAAAAGGGGCTGCCTTCAACCACACGTCTAAGCAGGTCTTTCAGTTTTGCAAGGGTATCTTCTTCCGAGATTTTGGGGTGGTAGAGCTGGACTTCCGGGTCGAGCTCAGACTCCAAAGATGCTTCATACATTTGATTTCACCTTCTGTTCCCTGTCCGGGTACCCGGCTTAATTTTTTCGAGCGCACCTTCAAACGCCGCTCTGTTTACAGCCCTGTGTTTTTTAGGAATTTCGGTTTCAAGTACCGAGAGAATGGTTTCTTTTGAAAAAGGCAGCATATCTGCACCTGCAGCCGCTCCCAGCATAGCAACGTTGGCAGCCCTGTATGTGCCTGCCTCTTCTGCAAGCTGGGTAAAATCCAGGCAGAGCATGTCCGGAAAGCGAACTTCCAGAAATACCAGCAAAGCTTCGGGGGCATATTCGGGACTTCCCGGAGGCTTTGATGCAGGAGCTATGGCGTGAGAGTTTACCAGGATTTTTCCGTCTTTTTTCAGGAAAGGCAGGTTTCTTACGGTTTCTGCAGGTTCGAGCCCTATGAGCAGGTCGGCCTGCCCGGCAGGGATGAGAGAACCCGAGATCTCATCTCCTATCCTTATATGGCTGCTTACCGAACCTTCCCTCTGGGACATGCCTATGGTTTCGGCAGTGCTCACCCGGAATCCGGCTTCCATTGCTGCAAGTGCGAGCATGCGGGAAGCAAGCACAACACCCTGCCCTCCGACGCCTGCAATCAGAATATCATATTTCATCCCCTGAAGTTTTGTTCCTTCAGGCTTTGATCCTTCAGGCTTTGATCCTTCAGGTTTCGCTCCTTCGGATTTCATTCCTTCTCCCTTCATTTCTTCACCCCACCTTCGCTTATGGCTCCTGAAGGACAGATCTGTGCACAAAGCCCGCAGCCGCTGCAGCTGTCCTGGATGACTGGTTTGTCTTCTCCCGGAGGGAGGAATATTGCAGGGCAGCCCAGCTGCTTTATGCATAACCCGCAGCCTGTGCAGCTTTCAGTATCAATTGTAAGTCTTATCCCGGGTTTTGTAATCCCTACACATTTTCCTTTGAACACGATTGCAGAAGGCCCTTTGAATTCCATGGCTTCTTTTGCTGCTTCAATGCAGCCTTCAAGGCTGACTGTTTCCATGGTCCTTACAAAATCAACCCCACAGCTCCGGATCACCCCGGCGATATCGATGGCTTTTGAGGGATTTCCAAGGACAGTAACCCCGATCCCCGGATGGGGCTGGTGCCCTGTCATTGCGGTTGTGCGGTTATCAAGGACGGCAAGGGTAACATCGGCTCCGTTGTAGACCGCGTTTACCACAGCCGGGATGCCTGAATGGAAGAAAGTCGAGTCCCCGATGAAAGCCACCTGCTTTACCTCAGGATTCGTGCGGGAAAGCCCTCCGGCAATGCTCATCCCTGCTCCCATGCAGAGGCAGGTCTCAACCATGTTGAGAGGAAAAGCATTTCCAAGGGTATAACAGCCAATATCCCCGGAAAAAATAGTCTCGACATGAGAGTCCTTTTTAAGCTGTTTTGCAGCCTGCTTAAAAGCGTAAAAAACAGTCCTGTGCATGCAGCCTGCACAGAGGGTCGGAGCCCGGACCGGCAGGGGCGGAAGCTCTTCCCTTAAAACGGCAGGAGAAGCATGGGAAAGTCGGGAAGGCTCTCCAAGTTCTGCAAGCACTTTGTTGACACCATCGATAACAATATCCACATTGTATTCCCCGCTCACCGGGAAAAACCCGTTCTTTTTCCCGTAAACGTCAACCGGCAGGTGAGCCTTTCCTATAAGCTGGAGAACCTGTTCTTCAAGATAGGGGTCAAGTTCTTCGACCACGATCAGTTTTTCAATCCCCTTTAAGAAAGAAAGAGCTGCCTGTTCCGGGAACGGGTGTACTGTCCCGACCCTGAAGAGGGTGAAAAGCCCTTCAAAGCCCTTTACGGCCTCTTTTACATAGAAGGCTGAGACTCCCGAAGCCATAATCCCGATTTTTCCGCTTCCGGAAACCGAATTGTACGGAAGCTCCGAAAAGCGCTCGGAAAGCTGCACCTGCACGTTTTCAAGCCAGGGGTGCCTCTCCGCAGTAAGCCTCGGGAAAATCGTCCAGCGCCTGTCCTTTACAAAGCCCTCGCAGGAAGCTCCAACCGGAGCAGGTTCTGCAGCTTCTGCAGCTCCGGGTTCTGGAACCGCGAGCTCGACATCTCCGCAGCTGTGCGAGACCCTTGTGGTAGTCCTGAGGATGACAGGAACTTCGAATTCATGCGAAAGCTCAAAAGCCAGCTTTGTAAGCTCGTAAGCTTCCTGCGGGTTTGCAGGGTCAAGGACAGGGATGTTTGCAAAATGCCCGAAAACCCTCGTGTCCTGCTCGGTCTGCGAGGAATGAGGCCCCGGATCGTCTGCAACAAGCAGGACAAGAGCCCCCTTTACCCCGATGTAGCTCAGGCTCATCAGGGGGTCGGATGCAACGTTTAACCCCACCTGCTTCATGGTCACAAGTGCCTTTGCCCCGGAATAAGCCGCTCCCACAGCCGTTTCAAGCGCAACCTTTTCGTTGCTCGACCACTCGGTATAGATCCCGCACCTGTCCGCATACCGGACAACCGTCTCCAGAGCTTCGGTCGAGGGCGTCCCCGGATACCCCGTAACCACCTGTACGCCGGCTTCTATCGCCCCAAGCGCAATGGCTTCATTACCCATTAACAGTCTTTTCTCAGTCAAATAAACTCATCTCGGATAGCGGGTAATTCATTAATGAACTGGATAAACTTTAACAAGCCTCAAAGGAAATAAAATGAGGTTGAAAATAAACCTGAGTTCCCAAATAATCTTTCAAAGTTATTGAGAATCAGAGAAAATACATCAGGATATTTCGCCGCCTTTTTACGTTATTGATATGCGACGCACATCTATGTACAATGTTGCCCGGAAGAAGAACGTAAAATTTGAATATAAAGTTTTTGTTTTTGGGGGGTGTGTGGGTATTGATTTATATGTAAAGATATCTGGTTTGTTTAGTTGGAATAAAAAACTGGATCTGCAATTACACATTCAAAAACAGAAAAATCTTCAGCAGTATATATATTTAATGAGAAGGCAAACGTGTTTGTATTTTCAGTCTACGATGACACCAGAAATCCAATCTAATCTAAAAAGAGAAATAGATACCGTTTTAAATTACTATCTGCTTTAACATTTTCATATTTTTAAATCAGATTGCTTTTTCCCTTTTTCTTTCACTCCTTTTCGCGGGTTGTTGGTGCTGGTCATTATTTTGTGATTCTCATCAAATTGAACCCATTTATCGGTTTTTGGGTTATATGCCTGTGACCGTCCTTTAACAGCTCCAACTCTTCTACCTTCACCGGTATTCTTTGCTATTTGGATTCTTCCTGTAGATTTAATTGAGTATTGATAAAGACTGTATGTAAAACATTTAATGGTTTTTAAAATCCTATAATTTACGCTTTTTTAGTCAATATTTCCTGTTCTTTCCTTCTTTATCCGAATCCGGGAAGAAAACATGCGAAAATATTCTTCGTCCTGATGGGCAACGATTGAAAAAAAGAGTATTTCGATTTTTTGCCTGAAATTTTCATTCTCTGGGTTATCTATGTTTACACTTTGGCAGATCAAATATTTATGGAACTTTGTAACATTATTTATTATGATGAACGTGGATTACATCGAAACCTGGAAAGAGGTTATGAAAAGCCCGTCTGATTTTTACAGAGAAATGCCGAAGACAGGAGGATACTTTCATCCTATTGTTTTTGCAACAGCCAGTTTAGCCATAATGCTATCCTGTGCATTGCTTATTTATCCTCTTATTTTCCCTGAAATGGGCACTACAAAATTAACTTATATGGAGATATCTCTGATAGTAATATTTCTTTTTGTGGTGTTTATTCTTGGCCTCCTTATGAACGCTGCCATACTCAATATTACTTATAAAATTCTTGGGGGAAAGGGAAGTTATGAAGGTACTGTAGGATTCGTATATTATGCAACTGCTGCACTTGTACTTGCCTGGATACCTCTTATCGGCGGGATTTTCGGGCTTTATCAGACGTATCTCTATATTGTGGGGGGTAAGTTTGTACATGGTATGAGCATGGTCAGATCTGTATTTGCCTTTATTATGTCCGGAATACTGGTTCTGGTTTTTGTAGTGCTAGCGTCCTTCAGCGGTCTTGTCTAACTATACTACTAACGTTGTTACTGACCCGGTTACTAACTATATTTTTTATAGTAGTTCCGAATCTTCAGGTTTTGAAATCCCTTCATCTTTTCCCTTTTTTTTATTTCACTCCGACACTCCAATACACCCTTTCACAGTTAGGGTATCACTCTCGGCAGCGTTTGTTACCGTCAGGCTGACTGTGTATTCCCCTGTCTTCCGGAACGTGTGGGTTGCAGTTTGAGCGTGTTTCGAGTGAATGCCGTCTCCGAAGTCCCAGTGCCAGTATGTGGGTGTACCCCCGGTACTGGTGTCGGTGAAAAGTACCGTCAATGGGGATTTACCGGAAGTAACGTTTGCAGTGAAGGAGGCTTTTGGTTTTATGGGTTTGGCTGAGAGGTCGTACATATAAATATCACTCTGATTGGTACGCATATCCTCCCACACTATCCTGTCCCCGTAAATAGAAGGATCGTATGCTGATCCGTTTGCGGAGATACGAGTTGCATTGGCAGTGGACATATCGTACATGTAGATATTACTCGTGCAATTGCTTTCACCCCTCCACACAACCCTATCCATATAGATATCAGGATCAAACTCCTCTGACGGGAACTTAGCACCACTTACTTCGTTAGTGGAGAGGTTATATACGGAAACAAAATAACCAAAAGTGTACTTATTAGATACTAATCTATCTCCATATATCGCACAGTCATACGAATAATCTGCTTCGATCTCGGTCTTATTACCTGTGGAAATGTTATACATCCAGATAGGTCCGCCATCTCCGGAAACTCCGCTATCGTTGACCCACACTATTCTATCCTCATAGATATCAGGTCTTCCATAAAGGCATCCATAGTTACTGATTTTAGTCTGGATGAGTGAAGACAGATTATACATATAGACATTGTAGGCTCTCTGATCTTGATTTTCATTGTCGACAAAATTCTGCCACACTATTATGTTACCGTAAATAGCTGGTTTACTCCCCGTCCTGTAGTTACTATCACCTGTTACATTCTCAGTAATCAGAAACTTTTCACCGGTTGATATGTTATAAATACAAAGATTGGGGTTTTCAGTGCTGTTATCAAGCCACACTACTTTGTCCCCATGGACAGCAGGATGGCTTGCTGAAGATGAGTTGAGTTCAGTGTCAGTTCTGCTGTTTATGTCAAAAAGATGAATACTGCCATTCGACGACCACACTACTCTGTCGCCATAAATATCAGGCTCATGTCCGGCTCCAAGTCGGGTTTCCTGCCCGGCTAATGCAGTTATCGAAATCAGAATCAAAGAAACAAAAGCTAAAGGTATCAAAAAGAGTCTACTTTTCACTTATTTCCCCCCGAGTTAAAGCTGAAGTATCGACTTTCTCCACGTTTCATTTTTGCGTTTATTTCATTTTCACGTTTTCATTTATAGTATCAGGGCAGCTAAAAATATAAATCAATCTGTATAATAATAGTTTTCGGGGGAAGTTCTAACCCCCTGCGACAGGTTGCAGGATATTCGACTGAAATCAAAATTAGCTGGCACGCATCATCGCAAATGAATGAGTTTTGTCCGCCAATAATTATTTGATAATCGTCAGGAAATTGATGGATCCGATTTCCCAATTTCCCTGATTGTTCGAGAGCGGTTACAGGCGAATAAAGCGCTGAACTTTTACAATTTATTCATATAATTTGCCCGGACCGCAATGTTTAAACTGTATTCTTATTTTATATATGTGAAAGCAATATTATATAGCAAGATCAGAGCTTTAACCTTATAAACCATATAAGCTTGAACTCTTAATCCAATTTTAATATCTTTAAAACAACACTAGAGAGGCCATGAACTTGTTATCGAAGAGAGAGTTAGCAGTGGAAGAAATCAAGGAAATAGATGCAATTACCACCGCGCTGGTAAAAGAACTCGATGTGCTTAAAAAGAAAGTGGAAGTGCTTAAAGAAATCTTAAAAGAAGATGAGCATATAATCAGATAAAACTACCTGTTCATCTTTCAAAATTGCAGATATCCGGAAATAATACCCTGACCTGCTGAATCCGACTTCACAGGAAAAGGGATTCTTTGATTTTTAGCCGGAAGCTTTCATTTTCTTCGCTGCGTATGTTTGCACTTTGGCAGATCAAATATAAATAGAACTTCGTAATATTATTTGTCATGAGGAGTTTTGATTACATCGGAACCTGGAAAGAGGTTATGAAAAGCCCGTCTCATTTTTACAGCGAAATGCCAAAGACCGGAGGATACAGCGACCCTATCATTTTTGCAGCAATCAACGTTGCCGTATACTCGCTTTTTTACCTGCTTTTTAGCCCCGGAGCGTACGATGTCGGGGGCTTTGGTCCTTCAATTGGATTTGCAGTTGCACTTATAGCACCTGTAGTAGGTGTTATTGCTCTTTTTCTCGATGCTACACTACTCCACATTATTCAAAAGGTACTTGGGGGAAAAGGAACTTACGAGGGTACCGTAAGGTTCGTACTCTATGCCTCTGCTGCGTCCTCCCTCCTCTGGATTCCTCTTGCAGGCGGAATTTTTGGGGTTTACCAGCTATATCTCTACGTTGTGGGTGGCAGGTTTGTACACAAGGTAAGCCTGGAAAGGTCTGCCCTGGCTATGTTTCTGTCCATTTTGCTGATTATTGTCTTTGCAGTGCTGGTTTCTTCAAGTGGCTTCATTTAACCCTGTTACTGGCCGTTTAACTCTGTTGCTGGCACTGTTACCGGCTCCGTTAGCCTTTCCGGCAGTAGCTTCAAGTCTTTCAGGTTTCGAGACCCTTTTAGCTTTGCCCTCTTTTTGATTTCATTTCGGACCATAATGCACCCCTTCATTCTTCCGGTATCATTACCGGCAGTGTTTCTTACTCTCAAGCTGGCGTATATCAAAAAACAAAAGCACCCGATCAGCATAAAAATAGATTTTGGTTAAATTTCTATTAACCAGTTTGCTGTGGATAGCGGGAAAAGCAAAGTAGACCTGATGCAGGCTTTTACAGGTAAAGGTATATTTTAACCAGCAAAAACTTTGACATAGCAGGTTTAAGTAAATAAAAAACAGAATTCTTTTTCTTCCAATTCACGATCTGTTAACCGAAACACGATCTATTAACCGAAACACGATCTGTTTAACCGGAGTATCTTCTCCGGAATTGCTAAGAAAACTGCAAAATCGGTTATATTATTAATCATCATTGTAAAATTTTGCCTGTAATCCGGCAATAAAGCTGTCGAACGCCTGCCGTTCTGAATCGAAAACAAGAATGGAATCTTGATCGGAGTAAGGACCGGGAATCGAGAGCTCGCAGAACCCGGAGATTATCCGTGCTTTTCATGATTTACAGCTCTCGGTTCCTTGCTTCTTTTTTTGACCACTTCTATTTTTCAATCACTCTTATGTTTTGATCATTTCCTGGACTTTTTTAATGTCATCTATGGATTTTTTCTTCAGTTCAATCATTTTTTCCATTTTATCTATTTTTATTTCCATCCACTGTATTTTCATATCCATTTTCATTAACGCGACTTCTTTTTTCTGTTCTTCGTTCAGGAGCTCCCAGATCTCGGACATCGGGCCGTGATGCATCTGGGCTCTTCCTTCCATTTCTTCTCCCATGTTAAATTACCCCCGTTTCTCTTGTATTGATTTCACTAACATCTGCGTTATCTTTCAAAACCGGAAACCACTAAAAAGTCTCTGGGTATCACAGAGAGATTATTATTACTGACATATAATAACTACAGAAATATAAATTAGAATCCAATAATAATTAAAAGCGGAATCTGAAAAGGAAAGTATGGCAAGGGATGTACTGAGAAACCCATATTTCGTTTGTGGCTTATTCCAAGCAGCCGGGTATTTAACATGAGTCAGGGCATGCCACGTTTTTTCCCCTGCCCTCCGTAGTAATCCTCGTCATTTATACAATTTTTCTCCCGAACATCACCGCAAACTGATAGTACTTATATATGCAGCTAACATCACAGAAACCCGTTTCTTTAAGCCAATCCAATTGCCGGTCCAGGCTTGTATCCCTGTCAAGCTTAACTCTTTCGTAACCCGCCAGAATTTCTTCTTCAGGCAAGCCGCTTGTTTCTACATACCGTCTCCAGGTCGTTTTGTTCAGATTTTCTATGAAAGGGGTTTCTCCATGTACCTGATCGGCGTTAATGAAAATCCCGTTCTCTTTAAGTATTGAGTAACTCTTTTTGTAAAGCTCCTTCTTTTCTTCATCCTCCAGGTGATGAATGGATAAGGCTGAAATTACAATGTCATATTTGTCCACGAAATCGTACTTTGAATAGTCTGCTGCAATGTATTTTACATTTGAGTTATTTCCGAACCTGCCTTTTGCCATATCCAGCATCTTTTCCGAAATATCAATAAGCGTAAACGATGCCTCCGGATATCTTTCCATCATGAATGCCGCTAGAAGGCCTGTTCCGGCACCGATGTCCAGTATAGCCGGATTTTCCGCTTCTACTGACGCCACGGATACTGTTGCTCCGTAAAAGTCATCGAAGCAGGGTATAAACTTCCTTCTCTGTTCATCGTATTTTTTTGAAATAGCATCAAACTTTTGTTGGATCTCGCTCATTTTTCCTCCAGGTTTCAGTATCGAGGACGGGCTCTTCTTACAGCGCTTTTTCTTCTTGCGCACTTTTCTTTCTCACTGCATTTTTCTTTTTTGCAGCATATTCCTTTGTTCTGCATATACTTAATTCATTATTACACGTTTCCCTTAGACGATATTTATTTCCAATCTCCTCAAAGCTAATTTTGGTGGATTCTCCATAAAGCTCAAAAAATAATCTATTTATATTTCGCGATATTGTTAGAAGCATGTATCTCAAAGATCAAAAGACAGTAAACGACGAAAATAGCCGTGAATTTGGTGTCCTTGGAGATGTTCTGCGGGAACTGCAAATGGAAGAAATGGAGGAAACTGAGAAGTGCCTGGTGGAAATCCAGGAAACCATAGTCACAGAAAACACGATAGAGATCCTGACCGAGATCAAAGCAACATTAAAAGAGATTGCAGAGACGCAAAAGAAAATATTGGAAGAGATTAAGAAGAACAGGCATGAATAAGCTTCAGTTCACGCTTTCTTTTTTCACTTTAAGGACGGCTTCTGATTTTCAATTTTTGTTTTATGAAACCTTGATGATTTAGACAAAAATAGCTTTCATGACCATAACAGGTTTCAGGGTCATAACAGGTTTACAGAGTCGTACAAAAGTAAATTTTCAAGAATTTATTTTTGGGAGTGGGGTATTTAAGAGGTTTTATTTGTTTTAGAGAGATCCTTACATACGACTGTTCCCCACTACCCAAAAAATATAATGATAAAGTTGTATTTATACTTCACTTTTGTTATCCTCACATAGTTAATATTCTATCCGTAAACCGAGCTTTTTTCAGCCGAAATTCGAGTCTTTCAGAGACTTTCTTCAAGTTTTCTCCTTGCAGCACAGCTTTCCAGTGACGCACTGGCAACGGCTTTTGCAACCGCAGGCACCACATGCTTATCAAGGGGTTCCGGGATTATGTAGTCTTCCGAGAGCTCACCGACAGACACAACATTTGCAAGGGCATGGGCTGCTGCCATTTCCATTTCAGGGGTTATCTTCCTGGCACAGGTCCCGAGAGCCCCTTTGAAGACCCCGGGGAAACTCAGGCAGTTATTGAGCTGGTTTGGAAAGTCCGACCTGCCAGTAGCAACAATTCTCGCTCCCGCCCTTTTTGCAGCATCGGGCATGATTTCAGGGGTGGGGTTTGCCATTGCCATTACAATGGCGTCATTGGCCATCGAGCTGACCATCTCCTCGGTTACGATCCCTCCGACCGAAACTCCTATAAATAGGTCAGTGCCGGGGAAGGCTTCTTTGAGCCCGCCTTTCAGCTTTCCGGGGTTCGTAAGCCTGGCGATTTCCTCTTTTATGGGGTTCATGCCCTTTTCCCGTCCCTCATAAACAATTCCCTGGCTATCGCAGGTAAGGATTTTTGCAGGGTCTGCACCTGCCCGGACCAGGAACCTGAAAATAGCAACCCCTGCAGCTCCAAGGCCTACAATAAGTATTTTCAACTCCCCAAGCTCCTTTTTGACGATTTTAAGAGCATTCAGGAGCCCGGCAAACACGACAATAGCTGCTCCGTGCTGGTCGTCATGGATTACAGGAATGTCAAGCTCTTTACGCAGGCGACTCTCGATTTCGAAACAGCGGGGGGCACTGATATCTTCGAGGTTGATGCCCCCGAAAGCCGGAGCCAGGTATTTCACTGCTTTTATCACTTCTTCGGTATCCTGAGTGTCGAGACAGATCGGAAAAGCATCTATGCCGGCAAATTCCTTGAAGATGATCGCCTTTCCCTCCATTACCGGCAGAGCTGCACACGGGCCCATGTTTCCAAGCCCGAGCACTGCTGATCCATCCGTTACGACAGCTACAGTATTTTTCTTGATGGTGTAAAGGTAGACAAGGCTGGGATTCTCCCTTATTTTCCGGCACGGCTCAGCAACTCCCGGCGTATAGGCAACGCTGAGGTCATGGATTGTGCGGAGACGGACCTTGCTTTCAACTTCAAGTACTCCCCCAAGTCTCCTGTGCATGGCAAGCGATTCCTGATATAGGGACGCGTGCGTTTCGCTATCTTTTTTAATGTCCTTCCCGGAGTCCTTTTGAGAATCTCCTTCTAAGTTTTTCTCCATGTTTTCTTCCAGCTCTCTTTCCGAATCTGAAACCAGATAAATGTCTTTTATTCCGAAAACCCCCTGTTGTGTATGGTAAACTTTGGGTCTGGAGTGGGAAAGCTCCGGTAAAACTACCTGTACGAAATATAATGATACATTATGATTTATAGAAATATAATGATTTGTAAAAATAAGAGCTAAATTTGGGGATAAAATGAATCCGGAATTAAGAACTCAGGTTCGGCTGCAGTTCTGAATTCTAAAATTCGGAGGGAATTCCAAAACTCAAAGGGAATTCTAAAATTCAGAGGGAATTCCAAAACTCAAGGGCGAATTATTTCTTTTTTCCTCTAGGTGATTCCTCTTTTTCCATATCCCACTTTCCAGAAAGACATATACCATTTCAGGAGAATTACTCTGTATGCAGATTAAAGGGATTGCCCGTGATACTCTTGATTTTATCCTCGAAGCGAGCAAATCGATGGCTCCGGAAGAGTTTGCCGGGCTTTTGCAGGAGAATGACGGAATAATTACCGAGGTGCTTATCCTTCCTGGGACCGAATCCAGTGATACAAACGCGGTCCTCAGACTTTACATGATGCCGAATGTAAAAGCCGTAGGCTCGGTCCACAGCCATCCGGGAGCAAACCGAAGACCTTCAAAAGCTGACCTGCGCCTGTTCTCAAAAACCGGAAACTTCCATATTATAGCGGGCCGCCCGTACAACAGGGAGAGCTGGACATGTTATGACAGGGAAGGAAATATCAGGGACCTGCCTGTCCTTGACGTAGAATTCGAAGAGGACGAAGAAATTTGAACAAATAGAAAATCCGAACAAATATATGCCTGATAGGGTCGTATGTCCTTGCAGGATGTATCCTGTAACTGCATACCCCGCAGGTTTGTAAAGTTCTGTAAATGCAGTTATCATGCCAGTAAAGCTTCCAGTGTTCAGGTTAATATCTCACAATCATTAAGGTCGATATCCTTGCGTATCCCTGCAAATCATCCGGCTAATATCCATGCTAATATTCCGATTACGTTTTTCGGAGTAACCTTCATTGTTTTTTCCTGATCACGTCTGAAAATTTCGGAGTAACTTTCATTGTTTTTTCCTGATCACGTCTGAAAATTTCGGAGTAACTTTCATTGTTTTTTCCTGATCACGTCTGAAAATTCAGCATTTTCCTCCTGACCTGCCAGCTGCCTGCTTATTGCCTACCAAAAACATTTTATTTACATATACACATTATTTAAAGGATACACTCTGTGCCCTTATTTAAGGGGGAGCAACTTACGCTTCAAAGATTGTGTCCCGGAAACACATCTGAAACTCAAGAACCAGATGGCCTTCACGTATCTGGAGGTAGTAATCCTAATGCCTACATGCCAAGACTGCAGATTTTATACGGCTATTGATGAGATAAAGGGCGAATGTTTCAGCCTGGGATTTGAAGTACGCGGGAAAACCGATTCCAAGAAGTGCCCGGAGCGGGCTTTCAGGCCAAATAAAGGTTCCAAATCGAAGAAAGCGGGAGCGGCAAGGTACTAAAATGAATAGTGAATCGGGGATGAAGAAAGCTCGGTTAAATGAGGTAGAAAGTGTAAAAGCATATTGATCGAGCCTCCAGCTGGACAAAATGCCGGAAAGCGCAAAAAACTTTTCTTCTGCTTGCCGGACTCAAATGAATTCTAAGTTAAGTCTCATTCCATCTTTCCTTTTTATATCTCCTTTTTTACCTTTACGTTTTTTTCTATGCTAACTTTTGCTATTTTATTCAAACATACCGGGTTATATCAGTTACAAAAAATAATGAATTAAAGGCAGACCCCACGCCTGAAAGAGCAGAACAAATGCACCTCTTTTATCAGGTATGCTCAGTAGCTTTCCTTATATCTTTATGCTGATTTCTCTGTTTTTTAATTAACCTGTCTTTCATCCCCGGAGACTATGATATATTCAGGAATGAACCTTGAGTTACTACCGTTTTTCAGCTGTTTTGCTCTTTTGTCTGGGGCACAGTATCGTTACTATCGTTTTTCCTGCCGTTTATAGGAATTGCAAATGCAAAGGTGCTTCCCTCGCCTGGGATGCTCCTGAACCAGACATATCCTCCGTGCATTTGTACTATCTGTTTAACCAAATAAAGACCAAGCCCTGTTCCTTGATGTTGTTTTGAGGCAAAGGAATCGACCTGGCTGAAAGGTTTGAAAAGTTTGTGCTGGTCCTCGGTTTTGATCCCGGCTCCGATATCTGTAACAGTTATTTCTACCTTGTCTCCTTTCATTCTTGCCCCGACCTTTACAGGACTGTTTTCACTGGCGAACTTAATAGCGTTATCAACCAGGTTGTACATTATCTGGGCGAACCTGGCTTCATCTGCATAGACGTTTGTAAGCCTGCTGTCAACGTCGATTTCAATCTGGATCTTTTTCCGGTCTGCGATTGGGGACAGGAGATTCTTTATTATGTTGAGTTTACCGGCAAGTTCAAACTCCGTATAATCAAGCTCCATTTTTCCGGCTTCTACTTTAGAAAGATCCAGAATGTCATTGATCAGATTCAGGAGATGCTTTCCACTCTTTGAAATATTGCCTGCGTACTTTAGCTGTTTTTCGTTCAACTCGCCGAAAATCTGTTCGCACAGCAGGTCTGAAAAGCCTATGATTGAGTTAAGAGGAGTTCTAAGTTCATGGCTAATATTTGCCAGAAACTCACTCTTGGTACGGTTTGCAATTTCTGCTATTTGTTTTTCCTGAAGAAGTTTTTCCACTGCTTTCTTTCCGGTAATGTCTCTGAAGGTTTCCAGCACGCCTATGATCCTGCCATCCTCATCGGTCACCGGGGTTGCCTGGATAAACCAGGAGTTTCCGTCCCCTGCAGTAAACTCCCCCGACTCCTTATTCCCTGATGCAAAGATCTCTCCAAGCGGGAGGTATTCAACCAGCGGGCCGCTCATACCCGGAGTATCTTTGAGGTGGATTCCCTTTGCTTTTTCAAGGTTCATATGCATATATTCAAGCGCAGCTTTGTTTGCCCAGACAATATTAAGCTGAGGGTTTACGAAAATAACCATCTCGTTTAAAGAATCAAGTAAAACTTTCTTTTCCCTCGCCTGTGTCTTTAATTCCTGCTCTGCCAGTTCGATTTCGTTCATCATCCCGTTAATTTCTCTTGCAAGGCGATAGAGTTCATCGTTGTCTTTCAGGTCCAACCTTCTGGAAAGATCTTTTTCCGACCTGACTCTTGTAACGAAATTGTCAATCTCGACCAGTCTTGAAACAAAGAAATTGTCAAGGGCAAATTTGACTCCGACCCCTGTTACGAGCCCGGTTAGCAAAAGGAAAAAATACATAGAATTCAGAGTTCTTTTGCTGTTCAAGTAGAGGTCTCTTGGGAAATCAGTTCGTATAATAAGGGCAGGCTGGCCTGAAACGTCCATCAGCTCAAAGTACCCTGCTATTCTCGCTTCGCTAAGGGGTTCGACAATAACTCCTTCATGGAAGTTGGAAATATTTTGAAATTTTGCTTGAAATTCGGGTGGCATATCTTCATCGGCCCTGTACATCAAAATCGAAGAGCGGGTATTTTCTCTGAAATAATCAAGAAGATCACCGTCAAAGTACCTCCCGAAAATTAGCGTGCCTTTCATGGGCCCTTCGTATCTTGTCGTAAGGATAGGGTGTCCGGAAATATACATGGGGACTTCATCGACCAGAACATAACCGCGGATAACGTCATCTTCTGATTTTGCTGAAAATGCTCCGCTTTCGACCAGTTTAAGGAGATCTGCCGGAATCGGTTTCTCCTCCCCGGTATTGATATTTATCGATTTTGAGTAGACAAGTGAGCCTGTCTCATTCACAAAAAGCATAACATTTACTTTGAGTCCGGCAAGAGTCTGGTTCTGAAGGTTTACACTTACATAATCCTGGTTTACATCCTCAATAAAATGGTAAGTATCGTCCCAGCAGGACCAATCCTTAACCATGTTATTAAGATAACTCTGTTCAGTGTAAACAACGTTCTGTACCCTTTCAACATTCTTCAATGTATCTGCCTGTTCAAGCCCCAAAAAGTTGGAAAGCTGAATATTGTAGGTAAATGCAAATGTTGCCGTAAGAACGGCAAAAATTAAAATTGTTATTATAAAAATTTTTTTACTAATATCGATACCAACACCCCATAAACCCTGGATAAAGAAAAGCTGAAAAGCAAGATAAAATTTAAATTAAAAAGGTGAAATAAGTATATAAGCCTAGTTTAACATTGTGAAAAAATTTGCTATTGAGTAACACTTATTCCCGCAAATCCACTCTGCAATTATATATAAAAAATTCTAATGAATTTAAATTTTCATTAATGAAAATTTGATTATATTGCAGGTAAAATCTCCATGAGTCCGAAATCATAGGTTTTGGATCCCGGATTTACACTTTTATTCCGAGATCCCGGGCATTAAAAGCAATAACAGGTGCACCGTACATGTGATCCCGGAAGTACGGGAATATGCCTTCTGGAGGCGCAGTTCTTAAGTTCTGCGCACTCCGGCTTTCAGGCTTTAGCTGTGACTTCAAGGACTTCCTGAGCGATCTGGATGAGCCTGAACCAGGTATTCAGGGCAGAACGCAGGGAAACCGCATCCTCGGCTTTAATCGTAAGTATAAGGCAATCAGCACCTTCAAGGGTCAGCCCTATTTTTGACCTTTCAGAGAAGTTCTCGTTAAGTTCCGGTAGGACAGCCTGGTAGATTTTTTCGGCAGTTTCGGTTTCAAATGTAAATTCTGCGGAAAGTTTCAAAGAAATCCTCCTTTTAGAATCCAGTTCTGAAAATAGTTTGAAATTCCTGAATTGCCTGAAATTCCAGAATAACCTGAAATTCCAGAACCTTCAGAAAAAAGGGTTGAAATAGGATATTCGGTCAGTACTTTTTGAAGCCTTTGACGGTCAGCTTAAAGAGGGGCTTCCCGCTTCCCGTGAAATCAAGCTCTTTTTCTCCTGCCACGAGCAGTGTGGAACTGGGAGGGAGCTGATCGACCTTTTCACTTTCGACCCTGTTAAAATGGAAAAAGGACTCAAATGCGTCCGCAATCTCTCCCTGGCCTGCAAGCACCGGTTCAACATCCGGAAACCAGTAAGAATCGATTTCCTTGGAATACCAGTCCGAAAACCTGAGGGAAAAAAGAAGCTTTCCTTCATCGTCGTAAAAACCGAGTTCTCCGGGGTTTCCGTGGTATTCTCCCACGACTATGAGAGGCCCGCCCTCCGCAAACTCCAGAAGTTCCTGCATACCCATCTTGCCGCGGGAAATGCATCTACCTGCAATGAAGCGCGATAGAAGTTTGCAAAATGTTCTGGTTTTTGCAGAAGGTTTGCGAGAAGTAGTAATTAACATAATTCCTCTGACGAGATTTGAGTATTTTTCACTTTCGCTCCACCTGGAAATCATTTTTATTTCTGCTTACAGTAGAGGTGAGTATATGGGAATACATGATTATCAAGTTAATGTAGGCCTGCCGTGAATAGAAGAGAAGATACGGACTGCAGAATATTCTGCGAAAAATAAGAATTCGATTCTGAACTTTGAAAATTAACTTTTTGCCGAGGGTTTGAAACCTCTCAGGATATTGAAATATATGACTGGAAAGAAAAGAAGAGAGAGGTCGGGAAACTAAGTTTGTATATATATTTACAAAGATGGTCTTCCTTTCATCCGAAAAGTTTTTTAGCAAGTAAATTGTATTATTAAATAGACCAGTTTCATAACTGAATACTCTCTACCTTCTCAAAATATCCTCTACCTTCTTTTTTGGTGAAGCTGGTCTTATTCTGGGGATTTCTTGATTACTCTAAGCCAGATACATCTGAAAATCATTTTTGTTTTCTGCTTGCATCGGAAATAAGCATAAAACCGTCAGTTGAATTCATTTAGCGTGACTGCCGGATAAGATGCAAGTTCCTGATCCGACCCGGTTTTCCAGAGAAGCCTTTCATTCAGTACTTTCTGGAATGTTCCTGAGAGATTCCAATTCATGAACAGCTTCCGGACAAATAGGGGGACTCATCATGAAGGTCAAAAGCACGTGCTATAGGAAGCATATAAAAAAGGAATATGTAAAGTAAATAACAATTAAATAGATATTCTGTTACTTTTTTTCAGGCATCTAAATTCAGTTTCGTACGGAGAGACATATTCCATTATTTTCTGACAAAATCCATATGATCTGTTATATATTTCGCATTCTCCACACGTTGATGGCGTCTTGTCCGTTATTTCGCCTCCTTACATTACTTTAAATCATAATTTTTTTAAATCGCTGTGAGAATCTTCAACTGGGTGTTCCAAATTGTCAAATTCTTAGAGACACATTTCACATCATTATTATTAAATTTCTTCGTTTTTTCTCCGGATATCCTGTAATAGATGATGTCTAACTGTAAATATTATTACATACAGTTAAATACTTATCGCACTTCTTTTCATGCTTCAAAAGCTTATACTTGGGATCCTGAGAGGAAGGAAAGCAAGTTTAGCCCTGATCCCAAAAATCCGAAGTCGGAGAATGAGACGTTTTTTGAAGAAGATTATCACGTGAGTATATACTTGAGTGAGGAAATGATTAAAATTTGAAGACTAGAAATAAATAATCAAAATGTATCAAAACAATGCGCAGGATCGAGTTAGACACCTTACATTTTTTTTGGGTATAAGTGATGAGAAAAAAAGCAACGCATGTATGTAAGAACTATGAGCAACCGTTAGTTTTCAAAAAGTCGCCCTGTCTAAAAACGGCTCGATTTCTATAATACCTGCATAATAAAAAATTTATATTTTTGGTATCGAATTGTATGAGTTAAGTACACTATCAAATTCATTATAGTTTTTAAAGGATTATTCTATATTTTTGCAAATATAGGTTTTAGCTTCCACGTAAGAGTTAATTGCTATCTCCATTGTTCCATTAACATTGATAATCTTCATGTTAAATATTTTTGCAAATTCAGAAGCATTTCTATGAAAATTAACATCTTTATAGTCTTGATTATTTATCTTAAAAAGAAGACTGTACATAGGAGAAGTTAGATATTTCCTGATTTTTTTATAAGATTCAGAAGATTTGTAATTAGTTTCATTCAGGTCGGAAAGCACCATTGGTGTTGCATATATAGCTCCTTTTCCATTTCCCGATAACATCGTTTTCGTGTATATCTCGTTTCCTCCAAGTGCTACGCTTATACAGTCATCAACAATGTTTCTTCCATCATCCCTCAGAAAATAGATAGGACAACCAAGTTGCTGCAATTCTGCTTGTACTTTTTCAGAACTAAAGCCACATTTTCCATAGAATAGAAGAATACCATTCGAGATTTTTGACATTTCTCTGGCGTTCAGATACACTTCGGCTTGCAAAAGATCAGTATCGGAGTGTAAATCTTTTCTAAGAAGATTCACAACAACAGTTAATCCCTGTTCCTTTTTTTTACGGAGTATAGAATCACATATTTTCTTACAGAAAGGAATATTCGAGAACTTTCTCGAAAAATTACCGGGTGAGTCTCTGGGTGAGTCTCTGAGTGAGTCTCTGAGTGAGTCTCTGAGTGAGTCGCTGGGTGGTTTTCTATTGATTTCCGATACAACCGGATACAACCTGTCAGACGGAAACATAAAAGGTTTGAGATTTTCAGACTTGAGTTTTTTTACAAGTCTGAAGCTGTTTCTGTTCTCTACTATAAACAGCCTTTTAATTTCAGGGTCTTTAGAGAGAACATAGACAAGTTCATCTTCAAGCATTTCACAAGCCACTATGCTTAAGACCGGCATAATTATCTTTTCTTAACAGTTATCACAGATTTCATCCTTTATCGAAAGGTAACATTTCTTGAATATTTCCTGATTACCGCTGATCTCAAAAGTACTGTATCCGAACAATTTAGCATATTCTTCGATCTTTGCATCGATATCCTTTACATATGCAAGGCCTGTATTGACTTTTGCAACTCTTGAATATCCTGCCAGGTCATTGATCATTTTTGCCATTTTCAACGCCTTTTCAGGATCAGAATGAAGTTTATCTATGTTCAAAAGTTCTTTCCATGAACTGGCATACATAGGTGTAAAGAAGAAAGCAGGCTCTTTACTATGGGTTTTAAGCAATTTGAGGTAGTTTGCACCACCGCCTACCGTCGCTCCGATGCAGTCATCTACAACTCTTTCGTCATCCCTTAGTATCCGCACCGTGCAACCATCTTTTTCCAGGCAGAAATCTTCTTCCACATTGCCTAGGACGTTACCACAAAGACCGTAAAAAATGAGTATCCCATTGGAGAATGGTACCATTTCCCTGATATTTTGATAGACTTCAGATTTCAATATTTTTGGTACTGCATGAAGCCCGAGTTTCATAAGGTTGACTACAACAGTGAGTTCATTCCTGTCGATATTATTAAGCACCTTTGGTAGCTTTTCGAACGGAATAATATCATAACAGATGTGCTGTTCATCTAGTTTTTCTGTAAATTCGGAGATATTTCCATTTGCTACAATTAAAATTCTCTTTATTTGCTAATCGTTTGCAATAAGCCAAATTATTTCATCTTGAAGTATTTTACAGCCTAATATACTCATAACGGGCATTACAAATCTCCTCCAAATTTATATATCCTGCTGGTTTCAATTCTTTAGAGCAAAAAATTGATTTGATAATTAGCTCTGTCTACCTATATATAGGTAGGTTAAGGGTGAGAAAAAAATCAGTCCTTCCATCCAAGATCAGATTTGATTAAGGAAATAGACCTGACAAGTGTTTTTCTACCCTGGATGCTGGATAACAGTCGGGCACCCATCAACGTTTCGACCACCAATTCCGCGCGTGCTTCAACGGGGTCTGAAAAACTGAATTCCCCTTTTTCCAGGCCGGTTTTGAGAACTTTGGAAATCCAATCTAATATACAATGCAGTAGCAGCAGATTTTGCTTTCTAACTTCCTCCGGAAGTTCTTCAAAATCAAGGATCACAGAGCCAGGAGGGCAGATACTTTTACCTTCATCAAACTCCTTCAATGCATAATCGAAATAGTATTGAAGCTGCTCACGAGCAGACCCTCCAGACTCCACAATTCGGGCAATATGCTCGACTAAGTTCTTTCTGCTCTCTTCAAGCAAGGCAGCGACCAGATCTTCTTTTTTAGGATAGTAATGATGTATTGAAGAGTTTTTTATCCCCAGTTTCCGGGAAATATCCTTATAACTGAATCCGTTATAACCCTGGCATTGCAAAAAGTGCCTTGCATAATGGCGTATTTGTTGATTTGTCTGGCTTATGTCTGTCATATAAATACACATGTTTCTTATAAGTACTTGAATAACACTCATTCATATTAAGCTTAGTTTCTGGCCCGGTTCCGGATGAAAAACATTTTGCATTTCGTGTGCATTATATACCAAGTTGCTGACAGGCCCACAGCGCAGTATTGCAAATATTCCGATCAGGATTTTCCACGGCTTCTTTGATATACCCATGATATTTCTGATCTCCGCTGTTGGCCATAGCTCTCAAAGCATTGCATTTCCATATCCACAGGCCATCCTGCCCTATATACCAGAACCTGGGCTGAATTACATTAAGGAAGGTTTCTTCATCCATGTTCCATATACTTTCAAGTGAAAGATATGGTGCTATATCCGATAGATCAATAAAGTTTTCCATTTCTTCCCATTTGTTTTTATTCCTTGGACACACATTCTGACAGATGTCACACCCGTATACCCAGGTCCCCATCTCGGCTCGCAAGCCCTCTGTCTGCGAATTTAACCCATTTGTGAGTTGAGCGATGCACTTTTCCCTGTTCATTGATAAAGGCATGTTCAGAGCCCCGGTCGGACATGAATCTATGCATTTGTTACAGCCATCCGGACAATTTAATGAACGCGTAGGCATATCATATTCCATTTCACTGTCAATTACCCACGTTTCAATGAAGACCCAGGAACCATGTTCTTTCGTGTAGAAAAAGTTGTTCTTGCCTATACGTCCTAAGCCGGCATTCACTGCTGCCAGACGAGCGGGAACTATTCCAGAAGCATATTTAATCCCCAGCTCGCCTAAATAAGCTCCAAACTCGAGTCTCCAGGAATATTCCTTTGAGTGTTTTAGTCTTCCATCAACCAGGTATACCTTTCCCATGTAACTATCGAGTTCCTCTGGAATTTTATATTTCCCATATCTTCTCACACAAACAATAATTGATTTGGCCCACTCTACATTTTTTTGAGGAAAGGCTAGAGGATACAGGTTTTCATATAATGCGCGAGACTCAGGGAAATTTCTAATCCTTTCATCAAGATGTGATGAGTATTCCTCAACCGAATTCACAGGTGTTATTCCACATAAATCGTAACCTATTTCCAGGGCTTTTTCTTTGATACGTGATGACAGGTTGATACTGCTCAATTCTTTGTCCCTCCGAATTTATACAAAATTTTTAACATTCTTGTTATTTCCCGGACAACAAATCTACCTGCACGCAAGTGTCTACCTACATGTAGGTAGGTACTTTCATATAAGTAGATAACGGTTAGAATCTCCGTCTTTGGAAACTACCCGAAATACCTTAATAAAGACGTATTCTTTCGGATGAACCGTCATTCCTTCTGGCGGATTTGTTTGGAATAAGGTTTATCGAGAGTGGTATCATCGATAATAAAAAAACCAACTTCCGGAGTGATAAGGTCCTTGACTTCTTCCCGTAAAGCCTACGTGTCAGGAGGCTGCCTTAGAAGAAGGCGAGTAAAAGAGCCATGAGCTGGACTATTGGAGTCAAAAAAACCGCATTTAGAAGCTTCAGTACATCTAAAGACTCGCGAAGAAGCAATGGGAAAGTTGACGTAAAAGCCGTTTCCACCCAGCTAATGGGCTTCACAGCTCTTTACAAACTTACAGGACCTTGTGGAGGTAATCTCTTTTTCCACCCGCAGAAACTTCTGGATAGTAAAATGATCATACAGCGACATGAGAGGGAGACTACATGATTACGGGTAAAGATTTCAGGCTAATGGAAACTGCCAGTGAGATGTATTCTATTTTTGTTCATAGAGAAAATTGATCTTGTAAAATGCAGGGAGAATGTAGGTTTTTTCTCCCTATCCAAAGTCTCTTCTACGAAGGGTATCTACCTTTTTTCTTGAAAATTTGTTCCGGAATGAAATATGTGCAAAAGGTTACTGGAATACACATCAGCAGATTAGTACATTTGAATGCCGGTTAAGTATATATTAATAACCAACAACTCTTCTATCGTGAGTCAATGTCTTTGGCTGGCACTCAACCATAAAGAATATGAAGGAGTTCTAAATATGAAAGTACTTGGAATATCGGGAAGTCCGAGGGCAGAATCACGTTCAGGTTCTATTAAAGTTGTACAGAAAATTCTGGAGAACACAGGATGTGAATATGAGCTTATTTCACTGCATGGTAAAAACATAGGTGGCTGCATCGGATGTATGGCATGCGCTGATGACAATGTATGCAAATTGAATGATGACCTAAAAACCATACGTGATAAGATTGTTGAAGCTGATGCTTATGTTTTGAGTGGTGTCAATTATTTCAACACATTAAACGCAGTAATGCATTCTTTCCTTGAAAGATGGTATCAATTCAGGCACCGTGAAGCTGATATTCTCTGGGGAAAACTTGCAGTTACTGTGAGTCTTGGAGGTTTTACCCCTTCTCCGCCTACTGAACTTCTGAACACATTCTGTTTAGTTAACTTAATTAAAGTTATAGATAATGTTCAAGGAATAGGTGCTTTTGGTTGCTGTTATTGCGGATATGGTGAAGACTGCAAGGTAGGTGGACACTATGCTAAAAATGGACCAAACTCTCCAATTAATGCGAATACGATTCCTGATGTTACAAAGGATGAAAAAGTGATGCTTGCAGCTGAGCAGGCGGGCAAAAAGCTTGGTGAGCAACTGCGCTCTGCTGACTACAGCCGTGAGAAAACAGCACAAGAAGTTATGGAAGCTAGGAGAGCTGATCACAAAAGATAATAATTTATAAGCTTCTTTAATTATTGATCATTCGCATCAGTTATATAAAACTGATGCTATTTTTAATATTAAGCAAATATCATAAAAAATGGTGCAGAGTTATAGATCGTGTCTAAACAGACAACTGTTTTGATAATTTAGTGTTCCAAAATTAGGAATCTGGACTTATATCATTCTTCAACATCCTCCCCCACATTTTAAACCATTCCCTCACACGCTTATTCATAGTGAACGGTTTATTCCCTTTCGCATTTTTCTTCATGTAATGCAATGTACCCTTAGAAAAGCCCAATCTTTTCCGGTCAACATAAGAAATATTGAGAATCTCCTGCCTTATTTCATGAGAATCAATTCTCTTAATCTCATATTCAGGCTTAACAAAATCCAGTTTTTTCCTTTTTGCTTGTAAGGTAATGGGCTAACTCCCTTACCTTCAGAAAGATAACGTTGAGCAGCAGAAAAGAGATTAATAGATTATTCGTTTATCTGTTAGTGGTGAGGTTCTGATGGATAATATCAAAGCTACTGAACAAATTTCCAACGCTGTCCTGGATAACATTTACCAGCGTCGATCCGTGCGCAATTATTCCGATAAGGAAGTTCCAGATGAAATAATCAGGGAAATTATACGGGCGGGAACATATGCACCGACCGCCGTGAATAAACAGCCATGGCGGTTTGTAGTCGTGAAAAGTAGGCAGCTTATCGATAAATATGACGAACGCGCCAGGAAGGCTTTCCTCGCTGCATACGGGGACACCGACAACCCGGATTCTCTATGGTGCACCTGTTTTCATCCTGGTATTTGCGTCTCCCGACGTTATCGACGAGCGTGACTGTGCCCTGGCAGCGGAGAACATGATGCTCGCAGCTCGCTCTTTAGGGATCGGCAGCTGCTGGATTGGTCTGGCGGCAGGTCTGGGGAATGATACGGAATTCCTGAAGGAAGTGGGAGTGCCGGGGGGACATAAGCTTATCGCACCGCTGATCTTTGGATACCCGGCGAAGGAGAATCAGAAGGCACCTGCCCGTAATACCGATGTCGTATTGAAATGGATAAATTAAGTTAATCTCAAAATTTGCTTTCGGTTTTCCGCCCAATTCCTAATCATTTTGCAAAGAGACGATACAAAGAGACAATACAAGAGACAATACAAGAGACAATACAAGAGACAATACAAGAGACAATACAAGAGACAATACAAGAGACAATACAAGAGACAAAAAAGGCAACTGCATAAGCTCATTAAAATCTATTGTTGATAGAAACAGCTTGCTGTTACGGTATGGAGTAACTAATTAACAATTTGACAAATTGACAAAATAATGGATCAGAAACTAAGGAATCAAAATAGAATTGGGTATGTACTGTCCGGACAGTAAAACTTCAGTTTTTGTCCGTCCAAGTACTTGAAATGGCTTTATCCAGACAACCATTATTTTTAACTACTTCTCACTCGCCAAGAGGAGTAACTAACATACTCCTTACTCGGCCTTGATGCGTTTGATGGTTGTAGGACGCTCTTTTACCAGGATCCTGTGTCCGCAGTACGGACACCTTATACCTGTGTACTCGTAGTCAATTTCCACTTTTTGTTTGCAGCGAGTGCACTTATATCCCATACAACCTCACATACCTGAAAAGTGTTTGTTTACTTTGCCTCAGCAATGTTCTTCATGGTGCGCAGCAGGGTCTGACCGACACTTGTGTAGGGGATATAGGTCCCGCCAGCGAAGGTGTGTCCGCACTTGCTGCATTTCCAGATCCCTGTTCCAATCCTTCCCACTGTCGGGCGGGCACATTTGGTGCATACATGCGGGGCTCGCATGCGTTCTTCCAGGTCTGCGACAAGTTTTCTGTCTTTTCTCCCGTACCTGGGACCAAACCTGCCCGCAGATCTGGAAATTCTTCCTTTCTTAGTGAATTTTTTTGCCATCGTTGTAACTCCTTAAATATGAATGTTAAGTCTGAAGGGATAGAATCCCGAGTCTGTCGGAAAGTCCCGGGTTCTCACCTCACCTTAAGACGCGCACTTAGACCGTAATACAGGCATTTAATATTTATATTTAATTAATCCTGCCTGATTTATTCAGTTTTTGTAAGCCCTTCAAGGTAGAGTCCCCTGATTTCGGCGGCCTTTTCGAGGGCCAGGTCTATTGCCTCGAACAGCTCTGCCTCGGTAAGAGGAGCAGGGCCCATTTTCTGCATACCTGCAACGGACCCGTCCGAACTTGAAACTATGGTCAGTTTCGTTTCGCAAACAGCTTCTTCGTCAAGGGAAGAGTCAACCATCAGCTTTGAGCCGATCTTTGCAAGAGTTATTCCGACAGGCATCTCTTTCATTGCAAGGGGCACATTCTCGCCCAGTCCCTGCTGTTCGTTCGGGACCATGGTGGTCATCAAGGCTGCAATTGCAGCAAGACAGGATGCATCGATGACATTTCCATCATCGTTCAGGACGTGGACGTCTATGAATACAATCCAGACGGATTCTCCAACCGTTATGCAAAGCTTCTTTATATCAATTGCGCCTGATTCCCTGATTCCTCTGTCAACGACCCTTGCCATTTCGATTGCTTCTTCTCTGGGTGGCCCTGGCTCGAATTCGGGAGAAGCTATCGGGTTAAGCTCAAGGTTGGTAATAATAACGCCTTCATCCTGAGAGTCAGGGAACGGAGTTCCGGTCTGAAGCTTTACACCTACAATGACCTGGGTGTTCCCGAGGGTAACTTTTGCAGAACCTTCGGCCTTGATGATAACGTTTGTTTCGAGCTTGATATCCCTGAAATCCTTAAACCCGCGTCCGTCCTGGCGCTTACCTTTGATCATCAGGCTGTAAATATAGTCCTTCTTAAGCGTGGCTATGATTTCACTCATCTTTTTCACCCCTGTTTTCGGCTTCAGAGGGGTCTTTTACTACCTTCCAGGGACCTTCGGATTTTTCCTCTTCAGGCTCTTCTTCCTCTACTGCTTCGGGAGCTTCCTCGACCTTTGCCTCTGTTTCAGGCTCAATAGTTTCTTCCGGAACAGGGCTCTCCTCAACTTCGGCTTCCTCTTCAAGAGCTTCCTCTTCAAATTCCTCAGTTTCGGCCTCAAGCTCCATTTCTTCTTCGGCTTCTTCGGACTCGGTTTCTTTCTCAAGCCTGGCTTCAATCTCTTCAAACTCTTTGAGTTCAGGAGTGCCCTCGAAAGAGGCTTCAAATTTAGCTTCTTCTTCAAGAGCTTCTTCTTCAAACTCCTCTTCTTCGAATTCTTCCAGGTCTTCTTCTAAATCTTCCTCCAGGTCTTCTTCGGCTTCGGCTTCAGTTTCAAATTCCTCTTCTTCAGCTTCTTCGAACTCCTCTTCTTCAGCTTCTTCGAACTCCTCTTCTTCAGCTTCTTCGAACTCCTCTTCTTCTTCAGCTTCGAACTCTTCGCCAATCTCTTCCTCTTCTTCGAAGTCAGGAATTACCTCGCTGGAAAAAAGGACATCAGGTTCGGATGTTTCTTCCAGTTCTTCTGCTTCGAGTTCCTCAGCTTCCTCAAAAGCCTCTTCAACAGCTGCTGCTTCGGGAGCGAACTCGAGGGCAGGTACGGGCTCTTTTTCGCCTTCAGCTTCGGGTTCTGCAGCTTCTGCCGCAGGCTCTTCTACAGGAGTCTCAAACTTCTTTCTAAGAACTGCCTGCTGAAGTGCGAGGATCTCTTTGCAACCCTTCTTTACAAGCTCAAGCCCTTTCTTGATTTCTTCAGGTGTAAGGTGCCCATCCATCTGGACAAGAGTAATTTCTCCGTCCTGGGTCATTGCTACAGGGAAATCAGCTTCTCCATAGTTGTCCTCTTCCTTATTCAGGTCAAGCACAATCTGCCCGTCGACCTTTCCGAAAGCACAGGAGGTAATAAGGCCTTTCATTGGGATTCCGGCATCTGCAAGGGCAATACTGGAAGCGTTAATCGCTGCTGTCCTTGTCCCTGCATCGGCCTGAAGCACTTCTACGAAAATATCAATTGCTGTCTTCGGGTACAGCTCGGCCAGGATCACAGGTTCGAAAGCTTCTCTGGAAACCTTTGAGATTTCAATGCTCCGCCTGCTGGGGCCCGGACGAGCGCGGTCCTCCACGGAGAATGATGCCATATTGTATCTGTAACGGATAACTGCCGAATCTGCACGCTGGCTGCGGCGGGGATGGGCTTCCCTGGGACCGAAAACGCCTACCAGGATCTTATTCTTGCCCCATTCAAGATAACATGAACCGTCGGCTCGTGAAAGTACGCCGATCTCAATTTTCATGGGCCTTATCTCATCCGCACGTCTCCCATCAAGGCGCAGCCCATCGTCGGTGATTAATATTAAGTTTTCAGGTTTATTACTCATACTTTAATCTCCAAACAACTCCTAAACCAAAATACTCTAGAGAAGCTTACCTAAAATTCTCTTGACTCTATCCGGAATTCAATTCTTCGGGTCCAGCAGTACATCGATCTTCCTGTATATCTCTTCGGAATGATCTTCCTTTGTTACAGTCGCATCTTTCGCCTCATTTTTAAAAAATTTAATAGGCTTGGACTCTTTCTGTCTAATCCGTTCATTTTTCAAAAAATTGTAGATCCGGTCTGTCAATCCGGAACGCTGGGCTTCAACTTCGATTTTCCGGAGAGCCTTACTCAAAAGCTCTACATCATCGTCCTTGCCATCGATCCATATTCTGCCGTTCTGGCCTACGAAAATGCTGCAGTTTGTCTCTTTCTTCAGCATCGAGATCATGGAACCGCCGTGTCCTATTACACGGGGGACTTTTACAGGCTCAACTTCAACGATCTGGCCTGTTTTGAGTTTATGAAGGCTCGGGTCCCTCAGGGCAAGCTCGACTTTCATGGAGCTGTCTACGTCTTTAACCCTGAGGATCACAGAGTCGCCTACGTCCAGAATTTCAGGCATTTCCCGGGATTCGACTCTTCTCGGATACTCGGATACATGTAGCAGACCGTCATAAGGAGCTGCAATATTCAGTATCCAGTTGGATGGAGTAACCACAATAACGATCCCTATCACCACATCATTTGCTGAGGGGATATACGCTCCCGCAAGTGGGATCACTCCAACTTTATCCTCTTTGAGGTTTTCAATACCGCAAAGCGAAGAATAGATCTTGTCGTTCTTGACATACGTCCCGTATCCGGCTTTTTTCTGGTTCTCGGATAACAGGTCACCAGGGATCACTATTTTTTTATCCATCCAACATCCTCTTATAAAAGTTTAGTCTGAGCCTCTCCCTTTGTGAGATGATTTATAAGAGCGTAAAAATCAGTCTGGACTCCCGCAGGAATCCGCACTACTGCAATCCATGAGCCGTCACGCTGCCATTCTTCCTTCGTAATGGTTCCGGCTTTGGAAATATCTCCATATGCCTTGGGGGCATATTCGGGAGGGATTTTCACAGCAATATTTATTTCTTCAAAGCGTATGGGAATAAGCGGGCGAATGGCTTTCATTGTTATGGATACCAGCTGATCCACGCTTTTTAAAGGGTCTATGTGCACTTTTGCCTCTTCCATCGCTCTTTCTATCCGTGCGGGAGGGTGCGGTGCTCTAGTTTGAGGGTTTATAGCATTTCTGGAAATGGTATAGATAACCTTTTTCTTTTTCTCTTCAAGCATTCGTTTTCTCTGCTCAGCGGTGAGTTGAAGCTCTCCGCTTTTCAGGATCATGGCAGCAATCTCAAAGGGGTCGGTTGTCTCAAAAGAGTTGAGAATATCGGACTCTGCTGCCCGGTCCCCTCTGTTTGCATCTTCGAAGATAGTTTCAACTGCCAGAATGTCTTCGAGGTTTACTTCCTCTCCTCGCTTATAGGCCAGAGCCCCTTCGGGCTCGACCAGGACTTCGAAATGTTTGCTGCCTCTTTTAAGCCGGGCAGTCACTGCCTCGTCCAGGGACACCATTTTCGAATACCTTCTCTAAAACGTGAGTTTGAGAATCAGAGACTCTCTGATTACTCATTCTTTAAATATTTATAGGTTTTATTCTTTGTTTTCAGATCCCTTGTGTTTTTCAAGGATCTGCTGAACGTAGTTCTCAACTTCCTCAGGACCCAGTTTTCTGAACTTCTTGTCCTCAAGGGATACAACGCCTACTTCAAGGGTCCCGGCGTCGAACTTGCCTTCAGCTGCTTTATAAAGTGCATCCATTCCGAGGAGGATAGCAGCATCAATATTCATATCTTCCCTGTAGTCTGCCTCAAAGACCTCAACAACTGCATTTCTGCCTGCGCCTATGGCTGTTGCTTTGTACTCGAGGAGAGCGCCGCTCGGGTCAGTCTCAAAGAGCCTTGGCTTGTTGTCGTCAACGCCTGCAATCAGGAGGGCAGTTCCGTATGGACGAACTCCTCCGTACTGGGTGTAGGTCTGCTTGTGGTCGCAGATTTTCTTGGAAATTACCTCCACGCCTATGGGTTCGTCATAAGAAACCCTGTTTACCTGGGCTTCTACACGAGCCCTGTCAACAAGGGAGCGAGCGTCGGCTACGAGCCCTGAGGTTGCGGCTCCTATGTGATCGTCAATCTGGAATATTTTTTCGATTGATTCGGCTTCAACGAGCCTGCTTGTAATTCGCTTGTCAACCAGCAGCACTACCCCGTCGGCTGCCTTGATTCCTACAGCTGTTGTTCCCCTTTTGACCGCTTCGCGGGCATATTCTACCTGGAAAAGTCTTCCGTCAGGGCTGAAAACCGTAATTGCCCTGTCATAACCCATCTGTGGTGCCATCTGCATATTCCGTATCTCCTTGCCTTAGTTTATGTTCCATATTGTTTCAATTTTTTTCCCGGCGAGAAACCGGTTATTTTTTCCTTAGGGATTTCAAATCCGCAGAATCTTCAGCTAAACTACCGCATGCCCAAAAAAGGCTTTGGTCAGTACGCATTATTAAACCGGTGCGGATACCCCGAAAGCTCAGGAGTTTAAAGTCCCCGACCCAGCGTTCAGGTAAGGAAATCGATTTTTGATTCCCTATAACGTATTTCTTCCTTATTAGAGTTTTTAGCCATTTACGCGAGACTTCCAATCCTGACAGAGTTTTTCCTGATGAAACCAGCGGAAAATATCCCGGTTACAGGGAAGTTAAAGGCACTTTTACCCTGCGAAGTACGTTTTCCTGGCCTAACCCGGACCACTGTACTTAATAATCTTTTTAACAGGGTCTGGAGGTCCATTTCAATGTTAACTATGCTCGTTAATAAAGTGTATTTACTCAGTTATAATGCTTGTGAGAGCCCGGGTTTTTCCGGCGCTTAAAGCCAGATTTGGGACCTGTAAGGAAAAATTTGCTTCCTAAAGCCCTTCTGCATCCGAAACTCAGGTAAATCTTCAATCAGACCCCCGGATAACTCATGCGTAAATTGCCAGGAGTTCCGGCAAAGCTGTTCATATGTCAATCAGCTCTGTTCATCAATATTATACTTTGTTACACTAATACTCATTCATTATAGTATATATTAGACAGCTTATTAGACAATCAGGCAGCTTATTTGATTACTTATCCGACGGTTCATAAGCAGTTACTGAAATTCGCAACGGCAGGTTTCAGCCTGAAAGTTCAAACTGATATCCAGTTTTTACTTCATATAAATAAGACCGGATATTAACGAGACCACATATAAACCCTCTGACCCATTGTATGTCTGTTGTATGTATAAAAGATAGATATGTTTAATGAGATTTGCGTTTAATGGGTGGTTCCGGATTAATCGGCTGGCATTGTTCGGAATATCCGAAGCTGGAATCTTTTGTTTTTGTTCTACTCCATGCAGGGCTGAACTTGTCTCTTTTGCCCCACAAGAAAGAGGCAACAGGCGAATTCATACTGTTACCTGGAGAGACTGAATTCAGAACTCTCTTTCCCTTAAAGAGAATACTTCCCTTGACCTCGGGAACCTCATCAAAATTCATAGATAAGTATAGTATGTATCCGCCAGCCTGTCTGGCGGCCTTTCAAAGAAAAGAAGAAAAAATAGATTTGAAAGATAAAGTATACTGAAATTTATGCCATTTTGACCTGTTTTTTTCTTTCCCATTCATAAGCATCCTTAGAAGCTTTTAATATTTTCTTTATCTCTTTCTTTTCTTCTTTTTTGCGGGAAAGGCCGCTCTCCTTCGTCGAGCGGAACAAGAACGACACAATACAGCGAATAACATTGTATGAGGAAGAAAATCTTATCTGGTCCGCTTGAGCGAAGCTCACTACCATAACCCAAAATTGGCCCTCTTGAGCAAAGCTTATTGCTAAAATCCATAAATTAGTCCGCTTGAGCGAAGCGAAACAGATAATGGGCTTTTTAGGGATCTGACCAGGGGCTTGAAGAGCTTATTTTACTTTGCATGGGGACGGTCTTGAATTCTTTTTTCCTGTGCTTCAGGCTCAAAGAGTCTGTAGTCCTGCAGAAACTTTTCTGTGGCTCTTTTTACTGTGCCTGAAGCTCCCAGCACATGCAGTGTTGCCCTTTTCCCGTTTATCCGGGTCAGAGTTGCCAGGGCGGCTCTTGTCTCCTTTACTCTGGTATGGGAGCACTGGATAATTCCTTTCCCGGCTTCGAATCCCAGCACCCTGATATCACAGTCGCTGGTTATGACATCTCCGAGCAGCGAGGAAGCCGAGGAAATAACTTCCCTTACAATATCGCTCCTGCCTACAGGCTCTTCCGAAATCAGCTCAAAGGCAAGATAGCGCTTTTTAGCACGGAGTGAAGGCAGCAGGCGTTTCAAAAGAGACCCTCTCCTTCAAACACTTCAATTCCTTCCCTTACATAGCCCGGCCCCGGTCGGTTCCTTGCAATGATTTTTTCCGGAACCGTGCTTATGGCCTCAAGAGCCTCATCCTCTTCAAGCCCGCAGACTTCCGCAAGGGCAAGCGTCTCCATCGGGGAGCGCAGGTCAAAGCAGGACATTGCATCACTGCAAAGGACAAGGGAGACGTCGTATTTCCTTGCGAGATCAAGGTTTGCCTTGAGGTCTGACAGCAGGCGGATGCGCCTTGAACCTCGGGAATGGAGCAGAGGTCTCAGGGTGATGCCTATTGCAACTTCGTTTTCAGAAGCTGCTTTTGCCAGCACCTGGTTTAATCCGCTGCTCCTGTCAAAAGCAGGGTGGTTCAGAATGTCTACCCTGGGGTTTTCGAGCGCAGCCCTGTTGACGGCTTCGGACCCTCCGTGCACGATCAGGACGTCGATTGAACTCCTGAATTTTCCTACCAAACTGTGCAGTTTCGAGGGGTTTTCTTCCACCAGCTCGATTCCTCTGAAGACTTCAAAACCCTCAACTGAAGGCGATACCGGTTTCCTTTCAGGGAGTTTATCGGAATGGTTGGCAAGGGCAATCCCGCTGTACCCGAAATGCCGGGCAAGGGAGACCAGTTCCTGGGCAGTACTGTCTCCGTCAGGGACTGCATGAACGCAAAAATCGTAAAATTTAGGTTTACCCAAACAACTCCTCCACTATAGCTCCGGCTTTCTCCCTGTTTTTCGGATAGGTCTCGATCTTGACCTTTGCAATAATGGCGTCAGAAGAGTTAGTCAGTTTTACCTGCTGCAGGTATGCAGCCTGCTTGTCAAAGCGGAGGTGAAAAACCATATCATCGTCCAGCCTTTCAGGCATCTCTTCCCTGAGCATATCCACGTCTTCTTCCGAAAAGTTTTCCCGGACAAAGTGGGCAAAGTTCAGGCATTCCGCCTTTTTTTTAAGCTGCACGCTAAGGATAGTAATCGGATTTCCATGGTGCCCTTCGGCCTGAAGTTCTTCTACGAGCTTACCGGCTTCCTTTACGCCGGCACCGGATAAAAAAAAGTCCAGAGCCTCGCGGACTCTGGATACGTCTTCGGTTGCGTGGGCGATCACACGCATTGTTATGTGATGAATCACTTGCCTCGACTCTGATGTGCACGGATGCTCGGCCTGGTCTTTTCAGTTCCCTTGCCGCGTGTGGCCATGCCTCTGCCTTTCCGACCTGCACTGGTCTTGCCCCTGGTGGCTCTGCCCCTGCTGGACGGGTCACAGATCCAGTTCAGGTTCTTGTCGCTCTTTATAACAGGGTGGTGCGGGTCTACAAGGATGACTTCAAACCACTTGTGTTTTCCATCTTCCCCTACCCAGTAGGAGTTAAGGACCTCAAGGTTCGGGTATCTGCGGTCAGCACGGGCTTCAGCGATTCTCTGGATGCTCATTCCACCTGAGACCTTGTTCTTTCCCATCTTCTGGGTTCTTCTTCCACGGTTGGGCCTTACATGACCAAGCCCTCCGCGGCGTACATTTACCCTGACGACAACAATACCCTGCTTGGCTTTGTATCCAAGGGAGCGTGCTCTGTCGATTCTAGTGGGCCTTTCAATTCTGGTCACGGAACCCTGCTTTCTCCAGACCTGAAGACGCTCCCAGCGGAGCTCGTTCACGTAAGTCTCATCAGGGTTTTTCCATGCATCACGTACGTATCCGTAAAAAGATTTTACCAATTTAAACACCAAGTTTCACTTTTGTTTCACGGTTCAGCCCTGCCTGCAGGACCACATTCCAACGGGACCTAATCCCGAAAATGAAACATGCGATACAACTGAATCATTTGATTTAAAGCTTTGCCTGAAGAGCAAATTACCTGAAATCTGGAGGACCTTCAGTGTGAAAATCTTTATATATATTAGTGATTTAAATTAAACTGTTTGTTGTAATATTTATCGGGGGTTGCAGCAAACTTCATTTCGGAAATAATTGGCACTATTACGGTTATGTAATTTTCATATGCTGTATGTGATCTTCGTATGCCGTATATGATTACTATAGACTGTATTCTATAGACTGTATTTGATTTTTCATACACTGTATGCAATTTTCACATCGGTAATTCTGGTTTCAGTGAGGATGTTTATGAAAAAAGGAATTTTACATCGGGTCATAATTTTTCTCTTTATCTCAGCCGTCCTGACCGCCCAACCCGCGATGGCTGAAACGAACGCTGGATGGGAAACAGAAGAAAACCTATCCATATCGGACATGCCGGAATCACTTGCAGATAGTATAAACTCTCTTTTCGAAGTAATAAATGTGGTTCTTGGTTCTTTTAACAATTTTTTACAGTGGGCAGTCGGATTACTGGATCTTGCGAGTTCCATGCTGGAATCTCTAGAACAGGCCCTCGGGGTTGTTGATTCAAACACGGAATTGGCAAACTCAAGCGGGAATCTGGGCTATGTATTTGATTCGATAAACCAGAGTAAAGAAGAAATAAACATGAGCAAGCAAATGATAGGTTTTGAGATTGAGGCTGTAAACTCTACTCTTGAAGTCATCAATTCCGATCAGGAACCAACGGGTTCGAATCTTGATCAGTTATTTGATTCGTTAAATAAGAGTAAAGAAGAAATAAACGTGAGCAGGGAAATGGTAGGTTTTGATATTGGGGTGTGAACTGCCACTCAGTTAAAGACTGAGTGGCTTCTTGGTTCATCCCCCCTCTATTGAGGGCAAGTCCCCAGGCTCTTCCCCACGTTCCGCAGGTGTTACAATCCAATTAGATTTTGATCTATGAGAGCGAATTTCTTGATATTGATAGCGGCATTTATGTCTCTATCATTTTTTGTTTTACAATCAGGGCAAGTCCATTCTCTGTCTTTTAACTGAAGCTTTTTATTGCGGTATCCACATACGCTACAGAGCTTAGAAGAAGGCTCAAACTGCCCTATTCTCAGGATAGTTTTTCCAAACCATTCAGCTTTGTATTCTAACTTTGTTACGAAGCTACTCCATGCAGAATCACCTATAGCCTGGGCTAAATGATGATTCTTAACCATACCTTTAACATTCAGAGTTTCCAGAGCTACAGCTTGGTTTTCGCTAACAAGTCTAAAAGAGAGTTTGTTCCGGAAGTCACTCCTCTGATTCGTTATTTTGTCATGGAGTACAGCAAGCCTTTGTTCGGCTTTTGCCCTGTTCTTAGAACCTTTTTGTTTCCTTGATACTCTTTTTTGAAGAACTTTAAGTCTTTGAAGTGAATTTTTCAGGATTTAGGATTCTCAATCTTTTCACCTGTGGAAAGGACAGCAAAATCTTTGATACCTACATCTATACCTACCGTAGTTGATTCTGAAAAAGATTGCTTTGCTGGAAGTTCTCTACCGTTTTCTACAAGGATACCGATGTAGTAATTCCCTTTACAGGACCTTGACACTGTGGCTGTTTTTAGTTCACCTTCAAACTTCCGGTGAAGAACTGCTTTAATCTCACCAGTCTTGGGAAGTTTTACAGTATTGTTTTCAAAGTTCACAAAGTAGTGCTGAGGTACGGGGAAAGACTGTATAGGATTCTTTTTTGATTTAAACTTAGGGAATCCGTTCTTTTCTCTGAAAAATCGAGTGAAGGAAGACTCAACATGTTTTTCTCTCCTGAAGTTCCCCCCGCATCAAACAACCTTATAAGTATCCGACATACATCTGGTACGGATTCAATTTAACAGAAACAATTTCATACCCCGACATCGTTAAACAATATAGTGAATTTAGTTTCCTGCCCTCTTTCAAGCTTTATACAGCCGTCTATCTGTTCAACGAGAATATTTACTAGCTGGAGTCCCAGGGAATTCGAGTTCTCTATATCTATTTCTTCCGGTATTCCTTTTCCGTTATCCGATACTTCGAGTGTGTAATGAAAACCTTTTTTTTCTATATAAGTTCTATTTTGGCAGGAAATATCCTTCCTGGCGGCAGAAGTCCCGTTTCTTTGAAGTTTCATCTGGATTTTGCTTTCCTTCCCATGAGGAAAAGCATGCTTAAAAGAGTTTGAGACCAGCTCGTTTACTATGATGCCAAGGGGTATTGCGGTATCCATGCCAAGAAAAACCTGCTCAAGATCCAGCTCTAAACTGATATCTTTATTTTCAGGTTTGTGTGATCTGAAAAGGTCTGCAGTCAGCTTCCTGAGATATGCTGCAAAATCGAGGCTGTCGATTTTATCCCCTTTATATAACTCTTCATGAATTAGGGCCATGGAAATTACGCGGCTCTGGCTTTCCATAAAAGCCTCCACAACCTCAGGGGTCTTGCAAACTTTATTTTTTGAGAAAGTTTCAGCCTGAAGGTCAAGTAAGGATGAAATCACCTGCAGGTTATTCTTAATCCTGTGATGAATTTCTTTTATGCGGATTTTTTCTATCTTTTGCAGGGCTTCTTCAGCCTTTTTTCGCTCGGTGATGTCCTGAACTATTCCCTGTATTCGAACAGGGATATTCTGCTCATCAAAAATAACCTGGGATTGCATATGGACTGTACGTTCTTCCCCATTGGCCAGCACGATCCTGTAATCTATACTGTAAGGCTCTCCGTTCATAGCTTTCTTAGCGGCATTATTGACATAATCCAGATCATCGGGATGAACATAACTCAAAAATTCTTGATAAGTTGGGGAGGATTCCTGAAAGTTACGTCCGAAAATACGATACAGTTCCTGAGACCAGTATGATTCGTCAGTTTTTATGGTCCATTGCCAGTGTCCGACATGAGCCATTTTTTGAGCTTCAGCAAGACTTCTCTCACTTTCTTTCAATGATCCGTAAGCCTTTTCAAGCTTTGCTGTTCGTTCTTTCACCAAATTTCCCAGGTTGTCAAGGGTTTCTTTTAACTTAGTTTCGGTTTCTTTGCGCTCAGTAATGTCTCTGAGAATCAACGCTAACTTACCTTTCTCAGGACTGAATACATAAATGTCAAGGTACTTGTTTGCCACGCGGCTGAAGATCTCAAAGTGAATCGGCCGGCCCGAGAGTGCAGCTTCGCTGTACTTTTCGACAGCTTTTGGGTGCACGTTGGGAAATGTTTCAAGCATGGTTTTTCCCAACATCCGTTCCTTTTTTGCGCCCAGGTAGAGCTCAAAAGCAGGATTAACCTCAAGATAACGGTAGTCATGCGGTTTATTGTCACCATTATAGATGACTTCTACAAGCCCGAACCCCTCAGTCATGTTTGTGAAAAGCATCCGGTAGCATTCCTCGTTCTCCCGGAACTCCTGCTCGGTTCGCCCTGATTCGGTAATATTTTTCCTTCCGGAGTTTTCTATCCGTTCCCATTTTCCCTCTTTCCTTGCCAGAGTGAATTGGTGGTTTGCGACAATTTCCATTATATCGGTTGCACTGCAAATATCCAGGAAACAGGTGCACAGAGCTAGTATCGGGTATTTGCCTGTGATAGAATCTTTTCTTCTCTCATAATTTATGAAATCATTCCGGCTTTCTTTTTTCAGCCGGCAAGTGTTTTCGATTATCCGCAGACCATTATAACCCCTGGTCAATGCCCTATTTACTCTTTCAATCAGGCTATTTAAAGCTCTTTCCAAATTGAAAGTCCCATCTCTTATATGCCAGTCAGTACAGGCAGTAAGCTCAATTTGCCCTCTTTCCAGATAAACATCAAAATCGGGAATGGTCCTTCTGAGAGCTTCTTCTGCCTCTTCCATGTCTAAAGGTTCTGATATGAGCCACAAGCAAAGCTCGTTATTTTCCAGCCCTGCTTTTAAGAAGGGAATAGATATATCTATCAAATCTTCTTTTGTCTGGTAAAATTGGCAGAAATGTGTTCCCCAGGGCATATCTCCAATAATATCAATTCCAGAATCTCGAATATCATTTTTCATCTATTTCTCTCCGACTTTAAAAATAAAGTCAAAAATGCGCTGGTCATAGGGAGCCGGTCTATACCAGGGTTCCTTATTATTTCAATCCGGACCTGACCTAATCTTTATTGAATGAGATGAAATTGCGGCTTCAGCCTGAATAATAGTATTTTATAAAAATCAGTCTATATCACAAGAAGCCCCAAGGGAATAATTAATCTATGTATATATTTATTCTACGTATATAATTATTTATAATGATTTGCTCATAAAAATTGTACAAATTATATTTTTCTAATACCTGGAAGTTCTTTTTTATCGTGTGATTAAAGGGAACATTAAAAAAATTATTGTAAGCTCTGAAACAATATATTTAATAGCTACTCATTTAATAGCTACTTATTTAATAGCTACTTACTTAATAGCTACTGATTCAATATTTTTATATATAATTTGGCAAAATATTATTATATTGTAAACACTGTTTACATTCCGGGTTATTATGCGACTTCACTGGATTGACGCTTTAAAAGGGATCGGGATTGTACTTGTCGTGTTTGCTCATCACAGCTTACCGATAGCACTTGATACTTACATATTTTCTTTTCACATGCCGCTCTTCTTTTTCATTTCCGGATTTCTGTTTGACTTCGGGAAATATGCAGAATCGGCTGCAGGTTTTGTGAAAGGGAGGTTCAGGTCTCTTATCGTGCCTTACTTCTGTTTTGCACTGCTTACCTTCCTGTTTTACTTTTTACTGGATACGGGCTTCCAGCCGGGAGTCACGAACATTGAGTTTCTCGAAAATAGTGCGCTTTACGGCATCTATTCCATCCTGTACGCCCTTGGTCCCCTTGTCTCTTACAATCCGCCTCTCTGGTTCCTGAGCTGCCTGTTCGTAACCGAACTTCTCTTTTACGGTTTTGCAAAGAAGTATTACGGGGAACCGGGAAAACTTGTACTATGGCTTACTGCAGCCGGGGTTGTCGGGTATCTTTATTCGGTTTATGTGCCTTTCAGGCTGCCCTGGAACGCGGATGTGGCTCTCGCAGCAGTTGTCTTTTATGGGGCCGGGAATCTGTTTCGAAAATTCGTCGAACGGGAGACCGAGCCCGGGTCCGGCTCGAGCCTCAATTCAGGTTCAGGTCTGAGTGCAGATTCGGGTCTAAATACAGGTTCAGGTCTGAATGTAAGTCTGAGTACTAATTCGGATTCCGGGTTCAGGGAAAAGGTCTTTCGGGCAGAGAAATTTTTCCTTTGGGCCTTTATCCTTCTTAACCTGCTGTATCTTGGATACCTGCTGGCATTCCCCACTACCGATAAGCTCAATATGAACGTGCTGAAATACGGAGGCTTCTTTTCCTTTTACCTCTTGGCTTTCTCAGGGATTTTTACCTATGTTTATCTTTCCAAAAATGTCGGAAGTTCAAAAATCCTGGAATACTACGGGAGAAACAGCCTGGTTGTGCTTGCGCTCCATTTTCCTCTGAAGGATGTCCTGACAAAACTGGCAATTCTGAGTTTCGGGGTCGAGCTCGAGTATTTCTATTACAACCTGGCTTTTGCACTGAGCTTAACCGTACTGAATCTTATTTGCCTGGTGCCTGTGATCTTCATCATCAATAATTATTTCCCCTTCATCTTGGGAAAAAAAAGATCTTCGAGAGCTTCAAAAAAGGACAGGTCTTCACAGGTTTCCTGAGTCAGTTCGGAAAAGAGGGAAATTTACGGCGAATTCCGTTGAATCCCGAAAGCTGCTGGATTCCGAAAGCTTTGCAGAACCTTCTCATAACGACCTTCGGAAAATATTAGTATATTTAGATTAATACAGAGTTAGGATGATAGTGGATATGAAGGGAACAGAGCTGGAGGAAACTGGCTGAGGTTTTCAGAGAGTTTTGATAAACCAGCAAGAAAAGCATGTACTAATTCTGTGCTCCTGAAAACAGCTATAATAGCTGTTATTCTGCTGGTCCTTTTCCTCCTGGTGCCTTTAGCCAGTGCTCGAGACTACACGCTGGAAGAGGCTACAACGAATATAACTATCAGCCCCAGCGGCCTGGTCCATGTTGAAGAATCGATATCCTATACATTCGAAGGCACTTACTTTGAGGTTTTCAGGGACCTCGAAGTGGATTCAGGAGAATCCATACAGAATATCCAGGGATATTGTTCGGACGAAGCCTGTACTTTCAGTGTAAGACCTACCGGCAGAGGGTATGAAGTGGTAGGCGGGCTTCCAACCCCGACTCCGGAAGAAGTGACTTTTTTTATTTCATATGACCATTATGGTGCAGTCAAGGTCCATAGCGATGTTTCCGAATTTCATTACAAGCTCTGGGGAGAGGAATGGGAAAAACCTCTAGGAAGTCTGAAAGGGAGCATCACGCTACCTGTGGAAAACGAAAGTGAAGTCCAGTACTGGATTCATCCGACCGGGTATACACAGACAGCAAGTGTGGAACAAAACGTACTCAATTTAAAAACAACCGAAATACCCGCTAATCAGTGGTATGAAGTCAGGGTTGTTTTCCCGAGAATCGAATCTCGCAATTCCAGCATTGTCCAGATAGACAACGAGGAGGGGTTGGAACAAATAAAGTCAATTGAAAACGAATATGAAATGAAAGGCCGGATCTTAAAGGGTCTCTATAATCTGGAAATTGTATTTGCTGTTTTTCTCCTTGCATTCCCCTTCATTATTTATCTCAGGTACGGAAGAGAGCCGAAAATAGATTATGAGGCAATCTACGAAAGAGAGCCGCCTACCGATTCAAAACCGGCTGTGGTCAATGCCATTATGCAGGGGCGAATTGGAACCCCTACAATGGACGGGTTTACGGCCACGGTTATGAACCTCGCTAACCTTGGTTATATCTCTCTTCATTCCATAAAAGAAGAAGAGAGCAGGGTATTCGGCCTCTTCAAAAACGAGTCTGAAGATATTTTTATTAAATTTGCAGATCCACATGAGGCAAAGGATGGAATGCTCCCGGAGCTTGCAGATTTTGAAAAAGAGGTCTTTGATTTATTAAAAAAGCACTCTACTGATGATACGATCTCCTGGGAGCAGCTCAAAAAAGAACTTGGAAAAGGGACCGAGTTCTATCATTTTGTGCTTGACTGGAATAAAAAGGTTGAACGGCATATTGTAGTTGAGAAACTTTTTCGCTCCACAGGGAACAAATATGTAGTTATTTTCAGTGTGGCAACTATAATCGCGGCAGTTGTTTTTTTATATGGAGCATTCCTAACTTTCCCTTCCGATGTATTTCCCATGGCATCGAAAGTTAGATGGCTTGCGATTTTTTTCGTAGCCTTCGGAATAATTATGCTCATATTTTCAGGTACGTTCGAAAAGGCCCTGGGCCGCTGGACTCCCGAGGGAAGAGTCTACTATAAACGCTGGAACAACTTCAAAAAATATCTAACAGACTTTTCTGCACTCAAAGAGCACCCCCCGGAATCAATAAAGATCTGGGACTCGTACCTTGTGTACGCAACCGCTCTTGGGGTAGCAGAAGAAGTCCTCAAGAACATGGCTTTAGTGGTTCCCGACGAACAGCTGAAATCCAGCCACTTCTACTATGTGCACCACAGCTACTCCCGGTTCGGCGCCGGTTTCGGGAGAGCCTATGCGGCATCTGCGCCTTCATCTAGTGGTGGTGTCGGAAGAGGGGGTATCGGAGGCGTAGGCGGAGGTTTAGGCGGAGGTGGAGGAGGCGCCCGATAAAGTATTTCAATAAACGGACGGTGGTGATTAACCTGTTATTCGAAATCGTAATAGTTGCAATAATGGTTCTGAATTTGCTCATTGTTATAATTTACAATAGCCTTATAAAGCAGAGAAATAGGGTAGAAAATGCCTGGGCTCAGATCGAAGTCCAGCTGAAAAGGCGTTATGACCTTATCCCCAACCTGATAGAAACCGTGAAAGGGTATGCGAAACACGAAAAAACCCTTTTCGAAAACATTACGAAAGCCAGGGCTGCAGTAATGTCTGCAGATAGTGTCAATGAAACGGCAGAAGCATCCAATTACCTCTCCTCTACATTGAAATCCCTTCTCGCAGTTGCAGAAAATTATCCCGACCTGAAAGCCAACCAGAACTTTATGCAGCTCCAGAAAGACCTCCTGGAGACCGAAAACAAAATTGCCTACTCAAGGCAGTTTTATAACGATACCGTCATGAAATACAACATCAGCATCCAGACAATCCCTAAAAATTTTGTTGCATCCTTGATGGGCTTCCAGAAAAAAGAGTTATTTGAAGCCGCTCAGGTAGAAAGGGAAGTCCCGAAAGTTGAGTTCTGATACGGAAAAAATTCCGAAGGTAGCCGTTGAAGTGGGAAGTCCCTTGATTGCTACGAAGTAGCAGGTAGGGACAGTTCACTTATTGAACCCCTGGCGATTCATCGATCATTTTTGCTTTCTGGCTTTTTCTCTTCTTTTCTCTTTTTTGCGGAAAAGAACCTTCTGAGGAACTGTTCTTCTTTCCGGGTTTTTCCGTATCTGGCCCATGAGAAGATTTTGCGAGAAATTATAATGAATCAGGCCTCATTTTCCAGTGCATTTCGGGCATTTTCCGGTTCATGAGAGATAATGGAAAGAAATTGCTTAAGCTTCAGGCAATTTCACCATATCCGTGAAGAGCTGTGGAAAAACTCAAAGCTGTCCACCGCTTCAGGAGAAAGCCCCATTTCTTCAAACATCCCCCTGAAAAACACCTGGTATTCCTCTTTAGGTATCGATTCCCCGCTGCTTCCTACAGGCATTACGATTTCGAGTTTGACCTTTCCTGAGGAATCAAGTTCAACTATGTACCTGTTTCCATTATCATAAGTCGCTACCTTTGCCTGTGGGATGGAGTATTTTACGGAACCTGACCGTTTCCCGTCCTTTAAAAAAACTTCAGTTGGGTATGCATTAAGACCCAGGCCGGACTCGTAGCTGGAATTGTCACTGTTTTCCATAAGATAGGCATATACGGCCGGGAAATCCGGAGATTCGTTCACCTGTATTTCAGCATTCCAGCTCTGGTTTTCTGCCGCTTTTTTCAGAGACTCAAGATGCTTTTCCGAAGCTTTTTCATCCCGGCCGAAGAGGAGCCCGAATTTATCAAGCATCCAGGAGTCATCCGGAAATTCTGACAACTCTAAGGGAGACTTGGGGTCGGAGTGGCTGAAGTTCGAGACCGCAACACAGGTTCCGGATCTGGCTTCCGATTCATCTTCACATACGAAGACCATAAGTTCGGAGTCCTCGTCATAGTTAAGCCTTATATTCTCCACAAGAGCAGCACTTCCGAATCTTTCCCGGACCTCAGGGACATCCCCCGACTCAAAGCCCGAAAAGTTTCCGGGCCAGGGCCAGGATCCTTCCACCTCATAGCCGGCTTTCTCCGCTTTCGTAAGTACGGAACTGTAATCAAGAGGCCCGATGTCAACCTCCTCGGAATAGTACCAGGAACTGTCAATAAAAGACATGAGTACGAAAGGACCGAACAAATACAGCACAAAAAGAAGAGGAAGTAGCAACAATAATATCAGTATGGCGTTTTGCTTATTCATGAAACTCTCAACTCCGGGAAAATGTCAGTAAATTAAAGATGCTGCCAGTATTACGAATTATGTGTCGAATTTTAAAAATATTGGGAAGAATATCTCTTAGTTACCCGTAACACTACCTTCAACATGCTAAAATAATAAATATTTTAGGCTTATTTTGTAAGTTCTTAATCAAAAAATCGGAAGCTCTCTTATTTTTCTGGAATCTTCTCCCAGCCTTTCCAGAACCTCCCCGTCTTTCAACGCCCCAAAATAAACAGACAGGTTTTCTTTTTCTTTCACCAGCAGGAGGTCAATAAAGTCACTAAAACTTTCTCCCTTCCGTTTTGCATTTTTCAGAGGAGTATGCCTCATCCAGGGTTGAGATTGCCTTTGTAGCCGTGTATATGTGGATGCATACACAGGGCAAACAAAGGTCCTTTGTTTGCCCTGTGTTCAGGCAGTTCCCCTGATCCCTCTCTTCTGTAAAACAATCCACGTAGCAAGCACCACAGCTCCGCAACCGAGAGCGATAGCTCCGAGCACAGGGATCTTATCCGCCCATTCCAGGGAGATAAACCACATGCCAACAGCTCCGAGAGTAAAGTAACTGAAGATCAGCAGGGAAGAAGCCGAACCGGCATCCCTGTCAACCTGTTCGAGTACAAGGTTGTTGCTCGGAGGACGGCTCAGGCCCAGGGAAAATGTGATCAGGAACATCGGGAGGGCAAAACTCCAGGGACCGTGCTGTCCGGTGAAAAGAAGGAAAACCCCGCCCAGGAAAATTCCTGCAAACCCGGCCGTCATCAGATGTTTTGACCTGATACTTCTTGTTAGCCGGAGGCAGGAGAAGGAACCGACCATCAGAGCCATGGCATTGAAGGCAAAGAAGTAACTGTATTTCTGCTCGGTCATGCCAAACCCGTTAATGTAGATGTCAGAAGAGCCTGCGATGTAACTGTACAGGGGAAAAAGGCTTGCCGACATGACAAGGACCATGACTATGTAGGAAGGGTTGAGCAGCAGCCGGCTGTAGGTATGCATTACCCGCGAAAGCGGAGTATCGGATATCTTTGGAAGTGTTTCAGGAAAGCGGAGGACTCCGATCAACCCGATTAAGCCCATAACTGCCTGAATGAAGAAGATCCAGGGCCAGGAGAAATCTGCAAGGACCCAGCCGCCAATGACCGGAGCGAGCATCGGGGCAAGCGCCATTATAACCGCGATGTAAGCCAGAATCCTTTCCCTCTCCTGCCCGGAGAAAATGTCTTTGGTCATGGCCATAGAGATGGAGGAACTGGCAGCAGCTCCTGCAGCCTGCAGTATTCGCAAACCTATCAGCATGGAGGCACTGGACGCAAAGGCACAGAGCAGGCTTGCCGCTATATACACCGCAAGCCCGAAAAGGAGGGGTCTGCGGCGGCCAAACCTATCGGAAATCGGGCCGTAAAAGAGCAGGAAAAACCCGTAGGTCACAAAGAAACAGACAAGGATCAGGTTAATCACCGACAGGGAAACGCCCCAGGTTTCGGCAAGGGAGGGGATGGCCGGTAAGATCATGTCCGTGGAAAGAGGAGGAAATGCCGTCAGAAGTGCCAGAAGCGGCACGGTTCCTTTCAGATTTCGCTTCAAATTACCTCCGGAACTATTTACCTTAGTAGTTTTAGTATCTACTTTATCATTTCTTTCTTGCTGAGAAGCCATAATAGGATCCTTTTTTCATTTTTATCATTAAGGGAATTTTAATTGGTTATTAATCTTTAAAGTGGTATCAACCTTTAAAGTGGTATCAATCTTTAAGCGGTTATTAATCTTTAAGTTGTATCAACCTTTAAGCAGTTATTAATTTTCAAGTTGTATCAATCTTTAATTGGTTATTAATATTCGAGTGATTATCAGTCTTTAAGTGGTTATCGTAGCTGTTATCAATCGGGAAGATGGTTACATGTGTAACTAACCCGGATGATTATCGAAGGAATCGAGTTGTATATAACAGTTGCGAAAGTAAAGTTCAGTATCAATAAATTTGAAAACCAATCTACTTTAAACCAAAGAAGCTTAAATCTGGTACAGGTATGGAAAATCTGAGAAAATACGGAAACCCTCCCTTTACTGTAGCCGTCATTCACGGCGGACCAGGCGCCCCAGGAGAAATGGCCCCTGTTGCGAGGGAACTCTCCTCCATTCGAGGAGTCCTTGAACCCCTCCAGACAAAAACAACTCTTGAAGGTCAGGTGAGGGAGCTCAGAGATGTTTTGGAAGAAAATGGAGCTCTGCCGGTGACCCTGATAGGTTTTTCCTGGGGGGCAATGCTCAGTTTTATCTTCACGGCCCGTTCCTCTCAGTTCGTAAAAAAACTGATTCTAATCGGAAGTGGGCCCTTCGAAGAAAAATATGCTGTAAACGTGATGAAGACCCGGATAAGCCGGTTAGGAAAAGAAGATTGGGAAAATTTCTTCTCCCTGAATGAAGCTCTGAACGATCCTTCAGCTAAAAAAAGGGATAAAGCGCTATGCAGCTTTGGAAAGTTGATGTCTAAAGTGGATGCTTATGATCCGATCCCCTATGAGGAAGAACTGCTCGAATGCAGCTATGATATCTTCAAATGCGTATGGGAAGAAGCCAGCGGATTGAGGATCAGTGGTAAACTCCTGCAAATGGGAAATAAAATAAAGTGTCCTGTAGTTGCAATTCATGGCGACTACGATCCTCACCCTTTTGAAGGAGTAAAAGAACCCCTTTCCAGAGTTTTAAAGGATTTCAGGTTTGTTTTGCTGGAAAAATGCGGACATAAACCCTGGGTGGAAAAGCAGGCAAAAGCGAGGTTTTATGACCTGCTGAAAGATGAAATTTGAAAGTAAACTAAGAAATAAACTAAGAAATAAACTAAGAAATAAACTAAGAAATAAACTAAGAAATAAACCTTTTTATTAAGTATAGCTGATCACGAGAGATAAAATTCTCCATTCAAACACGGTTAAAAGGGCAAGCAATGGCAGAGTCCCTTTCAAATTTCTTTTTAATTTTTCATTAGATTTATTTGTTTTTTGATGAGAATGATAGCAGGGTCTTTTTTAGCTTTTAATTGTTAAACGGTCGTAATAAATTGACTATCAATCGCAGGATTCGAAAGAGTTGAGCTGTGTATAATAGTTACGAAGCAAAGGTAAGAACCAATTGAATTCTAAAACCAATTGTTTTTAAGCTAAACAGGCTTAACGTGATAGACGTATGACGTATCTGAGGAAATACGGAAATTCACCGTTTACTACAGCCGTTATCCACGGCGGACCTGGTGCTCCTGGAGAAATGGCCTCTGTCGCCAGAGAACTTTCCTCCTTTACCGGAATCCTTGAACCACTCCAGACTAAAGCAAGCATTGAAGGCCAGATACAGGAACTGAAATCTATTTTGAAAGAGCATGGGGCTCTGCCGGTAAACCTTATAGGGTTTTCCTGGGGTGCAACACTCAGTTTTATCTTTTCAGCTCTTTACCCTCGATTAGTGAGAAAACTGATTCTTGTCGGAAGTAGTCCGTACGAACAGAGATATGCTATAAACGTAACGAGTACCCGGATAAGCAGGTTAGGAAGGGAAGATTGGGAAGACTACCGTTCTCTGGACGAAGTTCTTAATAATTCTACCGCTAAAAACAAGAATGAAGCTTTTTACAGCCTGGGAAAGCTGCTCTCGAAAGCTGATACCTATGACCCTCTGCCCCATGATGCAGAATTGGTCAAATATAACTATGATGTATTCAAAAGCGTATGGGGAGAAGCGCATGAATTAAGAAGCAGCGGTAAACTTCTGAAACTGGGAACAAAAGTCAGGTGTCCTGTAGTTGCAATTCACGGAGACTATGATCCCCACCCATTCGATGGGGTTAAAGAACCCTTATCAAGGATTTTAAATAATTTCAGATTTATTTTGCTGGAAAAATGCGGCCACAGACCCTGGATTGAAAGAGAAGCAAAGGAAAAGTTTTATGAACTGCTGGAGAAAGAAATCCATAAACAACGCCTTTAAAATAATATATTAATTCACATTTAAACCCATCTTCCGAATATAGTCAGAAGGGAAAATGGTTAGAAGGAAAAGTGAGAAATTTGATAGAACAGTCACAGTTAATCTATTTCATTGCAGCCTCTGCAGCTCTTACATTCCTTCCGGGCCCCGACATTTTATTCGTGCTTACCCAGAGCATTTCACAGGGCAAAATGGCAGGAATTGCAACCGCAACAGGTCTGTGTACGGGTATACTCGTCCACACCAGCGCAGCTGCCTTGGGGATTTCCGCTCTTCTGTACAAATCTGCCCTTGCCTTTGAAATCGTAAAATATGCCGGTGCAGCTTATTTGCTTTACCTTGCCTGGCAGGCTTTGAGGGAAAGCGGGGAACTGGTATCTTCTGCCCCCGTAAAAGAAACAAATGCTTTTGCCCTTTACAGGCGCGGGATTTTCATGAATGTCCTGAACCCTAAAGTTGCTCTCTTCTTCCTCGCGTTCCTTCCCCAGTTTGTAAACCTGGAATCAGGAAGTGTCCCGCTGCAGATGATATTTCTGGGAATAGTATTTCTGGTACAGGCCTGGCTGATCTTTTCCGCAATCTCGGTCTTTGCCGGGACCATCGGAGATAAGATCGTACAGAGGCCGGGCATTGGGAAGTATATTAGCTGGGGAAAAGCAGGTATTTTTACCGTAATCGGGGTAAAACTTGCGCTGTCTCATAAATGAATCCGTAAATTGATTAATAAATCAAGGTCAACAGGTCAGTCTGCAGATAAATAATAAGGCCAATAGGTCAATCCGCAGATAAATAAATGTTATGAAAAATTGACTGCAAAAAAGTCCCTGGCGAATAAGGCTTTCGGAGAACAATTCTTCCGGAAAACAAAATTGGGGGGAAGAGGGAGCACTAGCCAGCTTCCAATCAAAGTTTTATTTTTTCCCTGCCGCCTTAATTAGGTAAGATTTTCGCTGTCTTTAAGATTTAAAAAAATTATTCAAATTAACAGATAAATGACAGTATAAATATAATACAAAATATATGATATTTTGTGTATTGTTTTTTATTTTATTATATTATATATGACAAAAAGAATGAATTACTATAATTGTCTATGTAATAAGCAAGAATATCATTTCTACAGCGCAGTTGAGTCTTACAGATGTTAGGGTGTTTGAATGGAAAAAACAGAACAACTCAGTCAAAACTCTACTGAATATGAAACTTCAAGACAAAAGAACCTGTCAGAAGATATGAAGCTTTTTTACTCTATTTTCGAAAATGCACCTCTCGTAATGATGGTTGTAAACCGGGAAGGAAAGATTGAAAACATAAATCATACAACTTCTGAAGTTCTTGGTATACAAAAAAAACATTCATTGGGGCTATTAGGTGGAGAACTTTTTTCCTGTGTAAATTCCTTTGAAGATGAGGGGTGTGGAAAGAATCCTAATTGTGGGGACTGTCCTGTTAGAACTATAGTTATGCATACTTTCCGTACTTCAAAGAATGTCTACAAAAAAGAAGGCGAGCTTACTATTAGAGTAAATAATCAGCTGTCAAAAAGATTTTACTGCTATGGGAGCGCGGAGGGTCACGAATGCCCAGACTTTCAAGTCTGGGATGAAGTGAACCCTCGCAGGTTTTTGGATATACACCTTAAAAATCTAAAATCGTCACTTTTTTCAATATAATGTTTTTTGACACCATAGCCACAGGGGGGTTGCAGCCACCTATGGCTAGGATGTGATAAGCATTGGAATTGCGTAGTTTTAGCCATGGCTATGGTCAGATCACCTACCACATCGTATTGGCGCCTAAGTACAGATTCAAAATATTCTACAACAAGAAAGTTAAAAAGGATTGCGAATCAATCCTCAAAAACATTTGTACTGAGAAAGGATATAGAATACATGCCATGGAAGTAGTAGAAGATCATGTGCACTTGTTTGTGGAATTCCATCCAAGCACCTCACTATCCAAGGTAATTCAACACCTAAAAGGAGGAAGTTCTTACAGATTATTTAAGCTTCATCCTGAATTAAGGGAAAAATACTGGGGTGGAAGTTTATGGTCAAGTGGCAAGTTCTATAGATCAATTGGGAATGTAACTGCTGACACAATCAGGCATTATATTAACAAATCCCAAGGAAAACCAAAAAAAGAGATTAGATCTAATAGAATAAAGAAATCTGGACAATTGAAACTAACCGATTTCTAACTTCCCCAGAAATAGGCGGACGGCCCGAAGCATACCCTACCTTTTAAGGTAGGGTGGCCGTCCGCAATTTGATTTTTTATTATGTTATAATGTTGTCATTATGATGTAAGTTATAGTGTCCTCAATATCATAAACAAAAAATTTTCTATAATAATATTCCTCCTTAAAACCTTAAATTCTTAAATGTATGTTAATGGACGGTCGCAAATTATTGATTTGAACTCTTTAAACCCTTAAGAACGCTTAAGATTTTAGCAATTATTTAAGGTTTTATCTTAAACTTGACTTTGTCAATAAAAATCATACTTGTAATTCTAAAGTCCTGTAAAGTATAGACCATATAATTTACCTAGCTTTACTTTTCCGATTGGCTGCTTTTTTACGTGGCTTCTAACAACTTGATTGGTCCGAGACCAATCACGGCAACTTAGAAGAAATGGAGAGGTAGAAGTCTTACAACCTGTAGTCCAGGAAAAGCACCCGAAGCTGGATGGAAAGGACAGGTAATCACTTCTAACGCCGAGAAGCTAATTTTATTAATAATTCTTATCATATTACATATTTTGCTGGTGAACGATTATGCTTAAAGAAACATACAAAAGAAATATACCAAAAGTACGAGATAAATTCCCTTCCGCAAAATTCATTGATGTGGCACCACCTAGCAACTCACCATTAAGTCCAAGTCCAGAGCTAATGTCGGATTACAGAAACGATAAGATCACATGGGACGAGTATACAAAAGATTCAAAGAAGAAATGAATACACCAACAATAGAAGCGTTTCTGTTGGATATAGCCAAACAGGCAGTAAATGAAGAGGTATATCTTCTTTGTAACGATAAAGCTCAAGAACAACATTGTCATAGATTCATTCTAATGGATATAATTGAAGAACTTGCAAAGGTGAATAACATTCCGCTTAAAATAGTTAAATCTTAAACTTTTACTCTATCCTCTTTATTCGGCTTGTTTAGCACTTGCAACACTCAAGCCTTCTGTGTGCATGTAGCTACAACTTACGCTAAGCTATTTTAGCAATCGATTTATTTTCGGACTTACATACTTGTGAGGTAAAAATCAATAACATCAAACATCTTATCTGAAAATTTGGATTTAAAAAATTGTTGCTTTACTTCTGTTGATTTTGTGCAAGCGCGTCTTAAAATTATTACTTTTGTATATTTTCAACGAGATTACGCTCCATGCGGCGTTTGATACCAAGTTTGATTAATTTAAACAAAAAGGCTTGTGGGGTCAAAGGAGGTACTTCAGCCAATGCTTGATGATATATAACAGTAGAAGGAGTCAAGCTGGGAAGGCTGTTTGCTTCTATTACCATTATTTGGTCACTTTTCGTGTTGAAGAATATATCAATACGCGCATAGCCTTGGATACCCAAAGATTTGGCGGCCTTTTCGATCTTTGTCTTTATGAAAACGAGTTGCTTGTTCGTGATCATCGAATCTGGCGGTGGAGTTAGATTAATGCCAGTTCCACCTTGAAATTTATCTTCAAGTGATAATATACTTCCTAACTTTACCAGCGTAACGCTAGGCGACAAAGCGTGATAAATGCCATTGTCTTCCAAAACGCTTATGGTCAGTTCAATCCAACATGTTTTGGATTTGTGAACCAAATCAAAACCATCAACATAAATCTCATCCGTCACGATATATGGTTCAAGCATTAGATTGTCTACATACATTGGCAATTCTATCAGTGAAGACTGCTGTTCAAGCATTTCCTCATCAAGTATCTTTTGACCATGTTCTATTGCCTGCAAATAAATTTTAAGATCATTTGCCGACTTCAAACGCGCTACACCCATTGAGCATCCATCAGCTTGTGGCTTGATGAGGATATCATTGGTTTTAAGCTTCTGAGTGGCATCCTTCCAGATTTTTTCCGATTTTTCAGCTTTCTTTGCAGGGATGAGTATTTTCGGTGCCGATATCAAAAAAGGATCTTTGAGATTGGATAAAACTTTTCCTGTTTCATGCTTATCGATACATAGATGGGAAGCTTCAACATCGGAGCCGTTATAGGCTAGATTATATTGATTAAGTTTGGCTTGCACTCTACCATCTTCGCCTTCACCTCCATGAAGAGCAATAAAAACAAATGCATTCTCTTCGGCAGCTTCCTGACAGAACTGATCAAAACTTATGCGACGTGGCAGGATCAATACGTTTTTAGTTAAGGGTTCCATACCCAAGCGTTCACATAAAGGCGGCACGAGGACTTTGAGTCTTGAGACAATTTCTTCTGCTTCGGCGCAATGTGCCAGAATTTCTTCAACCGTATAATTAAGCACAAAGCTATAGGGCAACTGCCAAACTTCATTTTTCGGTGCTAGGATATAAGGTGAGGACAGAAAATCCACCGCATAAAGAGTCTTGAGCCATACATTTGTGCCCGACATAACAGATACTTGCCGTTCTGTTGACTCACCACCGAAAAGAATGCGAATTTTTTGCGCATCTGGATTTTTCATCGCCTGATCGACATCACAATTGATTCCATAACGCTTCGCTGCATGCGTTACTATATATCGTAGCATGTCACTATGGCCAAAGCCAATGCGGCTACTTTGGATGAACATGTTACTGACCTGTTCCATGCCAGAAACAGGATTAAAATCAGAGAAAATCAGCTGTCTGTCATCCAAAATACGGCCATCAAGTCGCGAAAAATCGCGCATCTCGAAATGTGAGAACAGACATTCAGCAGATTTTTGGATTTGCTTAACATACTCGTCATTAAAACGAGGGGGGCAATGATATTCTACTTGATGAGAAGGCAGATATTTATTACGGTAAGTAAATATTTCGCCTCCTAACAAATCGATCTCAGTCGGAATAAGCGCAACTGGCTTATCCTCCTGATTTTGCAAAACAATGACCGTGAATTCGTGACCCTTGCAGTAAGGCTCAATCATAGCTTGACTGCCTTGTTTATTGGTGAAAATATTGTTTGCGCACTTTACTGCTTCTTCCGGAGTCTGAGCTGTCGCTACTCCAATGCTCGATCCACCAACAGAGGGCTTTACCACAACTTTTTGGATATGTAGGTACTCGAAAAATTCTTCAACTTTTTGCAGACGAACATCGGGTGCATCACTTTCCTCTACGATACAATTTGGGAGAGTGGAAAATCCTCGTTCTGTCATATCTGCCATTTCAATATTAGCTTTTACCTTATTGAACATACGACGACATGATTTAGAGGAAGACCCTACAAAGGGAATATTATTGTTTTCTAGCAGTTCTTGCAATGCTCCATCTTCGCCAAATTCGCCATGAATAAGTGGAAAAACAATGTCCAATAAGTGGCAAGCATCAATAAACTTGCCTAACGATAAGGGTTGCGCTATATTTGCTAATTTGAAATCAAAATCTGACGGCGTGTTGGAATAAAGCTGCGCGAGTGAGACGCGATAGAAATTACGATTTAAATCGCAGTAAAAAGGAACAACATCCCATCCTAGCGACGTTAGATGATCCATTGCCGAACGAGCTGAATTCAAGGAAACGCCGCGTTCCGTTGAGGGGCCACCAAATATTAGACCAATACGCATTAGAAAACCTCCTTTAAAATAATTATAAGTAAAACATCACAATTGTGCCACCATTTCTACTATTGCACCCAATTAACTCTTCGGCTTTGTGGAATTCTCAGCAAAGTTGCCTTTTTTCATTATATCCACATGTATCCTACCCTTCGTTTGATAAGGATATCTTTCATCATGCAGAAAACAGTATTTTGCAGTCGCAATTTAGAACATCTTTTATTGTGTATTAATTATCTAATTTTAGGGACTAATATATTCGTTAATTACATCCAAAATTCTTTCATGCAATTTAGGTAATTCTTTCTTTTTTTTGTTTTTGAATAATTCACTTTTAATTTCCCAATAATGATGTTGAATAAAGTTCTGATCTGTTCGTTTAATTTCTTTTCTGATTTTTTTTTTCAATTTATTAGGAATATAGATACTTTTTGTGGAATCCAAAAAATTCTGAATCTCTTCTTTTTGTCCTCTTCTTGCAATTTCGGCTAGTTTTTCAATTGATTCGCCAATTTTCGCCTGATTTGCCATTATATATATATTTCGAGCATTGTATTTTAAAGATAAATAAGTAACAAAGATAGTAATAATACCAGTTATAAAAATAGGCATGGAAGGCACAACTATTTTAGAAACGGCATCTATTGTTTCAGTTTCATTTAACATTTTGACGACGCCTTTTGATCTCTTCCCAAAGTTCCCATGTACACTTACAAGCGATTCCGTGTTTAATTGTTATTTCTTTATTTAATGTATCTAAGTAAATACATCTTTTGTCTTCCACTGTTGAAACGATTATTTTATTATCAAGACTTTTTGCTACATCTAAGTATATTTTTTTACTTTCAAGCATCGTATTTTTAATTTCATCGAAATCGTCTTCATCAAATCCTCCTTCTTCTATTTCTTTTAAACATGCAGCCTCTGAGACAATTTTTGTAAAATATTCTAGAATTTCATCTGGAAATCTACGTATAAAATGTTGATATTCATCAGCAATATTTCGATTTCGGCAAATTACAATTTCTTTTCTTATTACAGCTTCAAGTATTTCAAATAAAGAGTGTATCTCATTACTAATAATCCAACAGGAATTAATCCCATTCTCTTCAATCACTCGCTGAAATACCACGGTAATAGAACATGGCTGTTTATCTGAACTGTATTTCTCAAATAGTGAGGCGTCAAGAACAAATTTATTTGGCATTTTATCCCTTTTACTTCTTAAGACTTATTTTATTCCAGATAGATTTTCCAGTATTTTACCTGCCATGTCTCTTGATTCTTCCAATCTAAAATTAGTTATATAATTATCTGGTAAGTTTAGATATTGACCATCTGAATTTATTTCAATTTTAGAAGCTAATGAGGCATGTTGAGTCTCCTCATATTCAATATAATAAATAATAATGTCATCTGAAGATATTTTTTTATCTGCAACACAATATCTTATTCTTTCAATTAAATAATCAGAATGAGTTTCAATAAGATATTTACCATTACCATTTTTAACCGATTGTACGAAAAAATTCCCCAAATAAGCTTGAACCCTAGGATGAAGATGTACCTCTGGCTGCTCTACAGCTATCATCGTATCTTTGTCAGCCAATAAACTTTGAACAATGATGGGTAAAATTTGTGAAATACCGAAACCCACATCTGCAAAATTTACTTCTAATTCTTTTTTGTGAGTGATCAGTTCAAAAATGAAAGTACCTGTAATAGCATTATTTGTAACTTTTATCTTGTAAGCTAATTCCAAGTTTTCTAAAATATTCAGAACCTCATTTTGTAAGGTCGAATTATTTGCGATTGTTTGAATTTCATTTTCATCTATGCAGCTTATTTCATCCGTTTGCTTGAAATCATAGGCTCGAAAGGCTGTAGGACGTATAGGCCCAATAAATTTTATATTTTCAAATTCCAATCTTACATTTTCATAAAATCTAACTGAATCCTCGTTAATTTTGGAATACAAATTTAATATTTTATTAAAATAATATCTAACTTCTTCTTGACTCAGTTTTGGAGAATTATCGTTCCTGTAATATTGATCGCAAACTTCTGAAAACAAAGACTCTTTCTCTTCATTGTCGAAGAAATTCTCAATTATATAAAAAAAGTTTTTTCTATATAGCCGTGGATTTATTCCTTCAAACAAATTATTCTCATTCACACTAGTGAATCTAAAGTCATTTGATATATATACATCATGTTCTTTTTTCGATAGTGCTTTCTTTATGCCATCTGCTATGTACTCAAATTCGCCATTGCTACTCGAAAAATATTTTATATATATCTTACCACTAAAAGGACATTTTGCGATTCTTACATCAAAATAAGTATTATCCCCAAATTCAATATTAAATCCAACTTCCCCATTTTCAAAATTTTGGTTAACAATAGAATCGAAGCTGCCAAAATCTAATGTTCCTTTAAAATTAAGAACATCAGAAGTACCACACCCAAATGTTTGCTTCATAAGTCTAATTGAGTTCAAAATACTAGTCTTACCACCACTATTTGGTCCAACTAGTATTGTTATCGGTTTCAGTTCAATTTCTGCATTTCTGAAAGCTTTGAAATTCTTAAGAATTATTTTCTTTAACATAGACGTTCACTAAATTTAAGTGTCTTTTTTGTAAATACCTTTTTTAAAATTTGTAGTATTTTTTCTTCTTCAAGTTCATTTGAGATGTTGGCTTTTCCAAATCCTAACAAACTTTTAACATAATACTCTTTTTGTGCTCCTTCGGGAACAACTCTTTGGATTCCTCTTCTTTCCAAAGAAACTAAATGATTATATTCTATAGATACTTCTGGCTCATCTGGCAGACATATTTTTTCGATGGCTTTTAAATTTTTAAAACTTCGATTAATTTCCCTTATATTAAAGAGTATACTTGAAAGATAATCACGTTTCTGAACACCATTTACATAAACATAAATTAGTTTTTCATTATGATCCACTTTAACTACAGAATAAGAATTAAAATCTTTGTTTTCCAGAACTACGCCTGTTCTCCACTGCAGATTATCTTTTATGTCTTCATGCATTTTAACAATGAAACGTGGCATCACTGAAAGCGGAAGAAAATCGTAATCAATTAAAAATTTCAAAGCCCCTTCATACTCAAATTCATAATCAGGCTCCTGAACTTCTAGCAAACTAGGAAGAAGCAAAGTATGATCATCAAGGTCATAGGAAAGTTCAAATTTCTTCATTAAACCAATAATAAAAACATATTGATCTAGTGGATAATAAAAGTTACTTCCTTTACTTTGTCTTAAAATATTAGGCAACATATCAAGTTTCAAAATACCTCTTGATTCAGCAATTTCCTTTGAGTTAACAATCTTATTTACGGCATTGGTAATCCATTCTGGCTCTAGAACATATGTATTCAAGAGATTTATGTCTCTAAAATGAAGTATTACACCTAAATCATGAAGAAAATCAACAAGAGTATTTCGCTCAGATTCTTCAGTTATCCCTTCTTCATCACATATATTTGTATAGTCTTTGTATTCAATAAAAGAGCGAACTTTAAAATTATTTTTGTTATCAGTATTCGATTGACAATTAAGATGAATACATTCAAGTCTTTTCTTTACATTGAACCAACTTTTAGGCCACTTTATCTCTGGACTGTTTAGTTTACACAGTTCTTCATTTAAAGTGCTTAAAAACTCATCAATCCCTTCACCTGATTTACAAGACAATCGATAAAAACCCCTGATGGAGGGATATTTTTTCATAAGGAATTTTCTATTTATATCAAACGCTGGATTCTCATCAATTTTATTCATTACAATTAGTACCGGAGAATTGTCACTGAAGTTTTCTATTAGCTTTAGCCAGTATTCGGAGTTTTCATTCTTTCTTCCATCAAGTACTAAGATATAAAGACTCCTCCTTGACAAAAAAAACTGATGAGTGGCGTGCATAATCTCCTGCCCACCAAAATCCCAAAAATTAGCGTTTATTTCGCTTCTACCGTTGTTTATTACCCATTTCTTGATTTTGATACCCTGGGTTTGTGGTTCATCTCCATCTATATTTTTCCCACAAATCTTTTTTACCAAAGAAGTTTTACCTGCACCACCGTCTCCAACAAGAAGAACTTTAACTTCATTTAACGGCTTTTTTTCACCTTCCAAACTCAAATAGTAAAGAATTGCTTCCCTACCTTTTTTTGCGATCTCCAGCGGAAGATTTTCAATAGGATTCCCTTCAAAGTAAATTCCACTTAGATTATTTTTTTCCCACGAAGAACTTCTTTCCCAAAAATTATTAAATTTTTCCCATTTAATTGGAAGATCAAGTTTCACAATATCAGAAGGAAGGAAATTCAGTTGATTACTGGATATATCAAGTAAAGTAAGGTTTTTCAACTCAAAGATCTCAGAGGGAAGAGAACTCAGTTGATTACCAGATATATTAAGTTGTGTAAGGTTTTTTAACTCAAAGATCTCAGGGGGAAGAGAACTCAGTTGATTACCAGATATATTAAGCTGTGTAAGATTTTTTAACTCAAAGATCTCAGGGGGAAGAGAACTCAGTTGATTTCCGGCTATGTTGAGTACAGTAAGGCTTTTCAATCCCAATATTTCGGAAGGGAGAGAATTTAGTTGATTTCCAGATATATCAAGTAGAGAAAGGTTTTTCAACTCAAAGATCTCAGGGGGAAGAGATATCAAGTGATTCCCACAGACGTTAAGCTGTGTAAGGTTTTTCAACTTAAAGATTTCAGAGGAAAGTGAACTCAATTGATTCCAACGTATGTCAAGTTGTGTAAGGTTTTTTAACTCAGAGATTTCTAAGGGAATTGAACGTAGTTGATTATTGGATATAGAAAGTTGAGTTAGATTTTTTAACTCAGAGATTTTAGACGGAATTGAACGCAGTTGATTTCCAGATATATCAAGTAGAGAAAGGTTTTTCAACTCAAAGACTTCAGTGGGGAATGAACTCAGTAGATTCTCAGCCATGTTGAGCTGTGTAAGGTTTTTTAACTCAAAGATCTCAGGGGGAAGAGAACTCAGTTGATTACCAGATATATTAAGCTGTGTAAGATTTTTTAACTCGGATATTTTAGAGGGGAGAAAACTCAATTGATTCTCAGATATATCGAGTTGAATAAGGTTTATTAACTCAGAGATTTCAGGAGGAAGAGAACGTAGTTGATTTTTAGATATATTGAGCTGTGTAATTTCTTTTAATTCCAAAACACTTGGAGGTATTGAATACAATCCTTTGAAAGATAGATCAAGTACTTGGTCAAATTGGGTTATTTTTTTTTGACCCTCTTGAATGAGATGTTCAATATCACTCTGTTCCATATGATTATACACTCATTCCTTTATTAGTAATTATAGAAGAAAATCAAAATATTTGACAAATCTATGAAGTTATTCAATAGCTCACAAAACAAAAAAGCAAGACTCCTTTATTAATTTATCCCTTTGATCCTCCACAAGCAGATGTAACCTTAATTTATCATTAATATAAAAATAAGTAATATTGTTTTTCGTAAATAGTTTGATGAAAACAAAAAAAGCATTTCCTTCTTTACCTTACAAGAATATATGTTTTTCTATCGGGTCTATATTTGCTGTTCAATACTTTTTTGAGAAACTTAATTTTCTTGATATTTTCAGCAAGCATAAAAGCCAGAGTTTAGATCTAAAGTTTTAGGATAGGCTCTATGGGAAAAACGCAATTTAAGACAGTCTCAGTATCTTCAAATTTGATCTGTAACATAAACCTATAAAGGGATTTAAAGCTTGTAAATATGGTCGAAAATTAAATGGTTGAAACACTAGTAAAGACTTTTTTAAAATCTACATTCGGTAAGATTACACAAATAAAAGTAACGTAACAGTTGACTTTTCCAAAAGATTGAAATCGTGTTAACAACGCAGATGTTACAGCGTTTATTTATATGAGAGATTTTTGTCTAAGCTTATTTACAATGCTTGGGAGGATTTCGAGTACATAGTTTATTTCTTCTTTAGTATTATACTTGGAATTAGTCAATCTGATGGCTCCGTTTGCCTCTTCGGTTGACAATCCGCATGCTCGTAGCACCTCTGAAGCTTCAGCACTCTTAGATGTGCAAGCACAACCAGTTGATACTTCGATTCCGGCTAAGTTCAAGGATGACACCAAAGATTTACCGTTGATGAAATTGAAGCTCACATTTACATTATTTGGCGCACGCAGTTTTGGGTGGCCATTAAGGCGTACATCTTCTATTTTAAGTATTCCATCTATGAGCCTATCCCTAAGATTCATCATATGATCCTTGTTTTTATCAAAATCCCTTGCTGCAATTTCAAAAGCTTTACCCATACCAACTATTCCAGGTACATTTTCTGTGCCAGCTCTTAGATTGTACTCTTGATTACCACCAAGAATTTGAGGTTGTATTCTAGTATTTTTTTTCAAATATATTGCGCCTATGCCTTTAGGTCCATGTATCTTATGGCTATCCATTGAGAGTATATCAAGATCCAATTTTTTTACATCTATAGGCATTTGCCCAATGGCTCCAACAGCATCTGTATGGAAATAAACATTATGATCTTTTGCAATATGACTAATTTCTTTTATTGGTTGTATCGTTCCTATTTCATTATTTATTGTCATTATGCTTATGAGTATTGTTTCCTCTTTGATTGCTTCTTCTATGTGTGCTGGGTTGATGATTCCATCTTGGTCAACTGGTATGTATGTTACTTCAAATCCATTTTCATCTAAAAAATTACACATCTGCCGAATAGCAGGGTGCTCAATACTAGATGTGATTATGTGATTGCCTCTTTTCTTATTGGCATAGGCGATACCATAAAGTGCAAGATTATCTGACTCAGTGCCTCCAGATGTAAAAATAATTTCATCAGATTCTGCGCCGATTAGACCGGCTATTTGATCACGTGCTTTCTGAATGGCGGCATTAGCCACTAGTCCTATTGTGTGTAAGCTAGATGGGTTCCCATAGTTTTCAGAAAAAAAAGGTAACATCTCTTCTAAAACTTCTTCATTTAATTTAGTAGTTGCACTATTATCCAGGTATATCCTATTCAAGTTTTTCACCTATTCTTGTTGAGCTCATCCCAAAACCTACTTTATTCTGGCATTAATGAAAATCTCATAACTATTATCCTGATCAGTAGACCAATTAATAATTCCAAATTTGAAATACAGAGACGCGAATTTGAGTTTTGGGATTAGCTCGTTTATTGGGTCAATCGTTATTTACAGAACTTTTTGCTTAATATTAAATAATATCTGCTAGGTTTGAACACCACGATATATTTTAATTTTTAGTTGTTGTTACTTATGGCTGCTAATTTTATACCTAAATATGTAAATCATATTGTTTTGTAACTGTTCAGAGTATAGTTAACGGCGCTCCTATGAGCGCCGCACGAATACCCTCTAAAACAGGCAAATCATTCTTTTTTCCTGTAGAAATATACGCCCTAATTCTGCAGAAAGCTTGCGCTCCCATTGCTTTTCTGAAAGTTCCCGATATTTTCTGCTGTAGTTTCATCATCCTGATATCTCTCTCTGCCTGATTATTCTCAAACGGAACTTTCAAATCTGTCAGGAATCTCAGAATCTCTTCTTTGTGTTCCATAAACCTATCCAGCAGATTCCTTGCTTTTGTTTTTGGACTTTTACCGCGTTTTCCTTGCTTTTAAGGGTTTAGAGAATGTGGATTTTCTTCGATTCCTTTCATGACTGCAGCATCAAACCTTTCTTCCAATGCTTTAATTTGCTCAAAATCCAGTTCTTTGACTTGCTCTTTACACTCATCAGTGTATTTTTTCATCTCAGTGAGCAGTTCATTCATTTCTTTCGGCCACTGCTGTTTATAATTCTCTTCAATTCCAGTAAGTTCTCTCTGTAAATGAGCGTTACAGAGAGCATGATCACAATCATAAACGTTGTAAGGTTTCCATCCATCGTGAACTGCTACTCCCTTAAACTCGGGAAGAATTTCCATAGCGTCTATTGCTTCTGCTCCTCTTTTTGGATGAGCAAAATAGCAGGTGTATTTGTCATTAGAAGCTACATGAAGCCAGTGTCTTTTTCCTTCAATCTTCATCCCAGTCTCATCAAAATTGACTACACGAGATTCTAATAACTTCTCTCTAATAACGTTTGGTGCTCCCTCATTAATTAGTTGATTTTTTGAGGGGAAACCATAATTTAACAAATCTATTAAAGTCCATTTCTTTTTAGTAATTCCAGATTCTTCTGCAGGTGTTTTCTTTCCCAATACACCATTTTCTTTTTCTTTTGTTAATCCTCTATGATCTCTGCAAAAGCTAAAATAAGTGCAGTAAAGCCTCATTTGATAATACAACCATTTAAGTTTCTTTGAAAATCCTATTGTCTTCCTTGAAACTCTGTTATTATCCTGTCTAAAAGTTAGATTCTGCCTTTCAAGTAAACTCGTTGATATGTTTCTTTGATCCATTTTTTGACCAAAGATAACTCTTTTTTCAACTTTCTTAAGCTTCTGACCTTTCTTGTTTTTGATTACCTGAGCATAGTTCAGGTTTTTGTCAGGTACAATTGCTGGTTTCCTGGGTCTTCCTCTCTTTCCCGTTTTAGGGAACCCCACCAGTTTTCCGTATTTTTTCAAAAGAGCTTCAGCATAGAATTTTAATCCATCTGTAACGAAAAAGGGTTTTGAATCTGAAAGATGTTTATCTGTAACCTCTACAAATTCATCCGCTACATACTGTTTTCTGGGTCCTAATGTAAAGTCAATTATTAACCTGGATTCAGGTGCAAAACTTACCCACAACCACGTTCCATCGTCTTCAATTTCTGTTCTTGGTGCAACTTTTTTTCAACTATTACCCATAGTTCATCCATCTCAACTTTGGAGAGATTGAGGTTTTTCATTAAATTTTCATTTATTATATCACATTGTTTCGCTGCGCGAAACAACCAGTTACTAACTGTAGCTGGTTGAACCTCCAGTACTTCTGCAATGGCTTGTATTGACATTCCTTTAATAGCCATTTTTAAGGCTAACTGGATAATGAATTCGTCTTTGCGAAGAAGAAGGTATGGTTCGATCATTGAACACTCTGCCGCACTCGCGGCAGATGTATTTTCGAACTCTCTTGTTCTTGATTTGATAGGTGCCATTACCTATGATATTTTCTTTTCCAGAAATACCATAAAATTTACAATCTTGATTAGGACAGAAAACATTAGTGAACTTTGGTTTTGCTCCTCTTTTTCCCATTACCAAATATTAGTCGGCAATAATATATAATATCAACTGGATATAAATGGAGCGCCTAACGTTTTCAAATCCCACTAAATTCTGTTTTATCCCGAAATTATTTCGCGCTAGATATGTTAGTTGTAATCCCTTATCTTTTGTGAAACTTAATGGGAAAAAGATACGTTGGATCATTGCCCAAAAGTCGAAAGGTGAATCTACCTCGACTATAGCTGAGATCCAGGGGATCTCAGCCCGTCGAGTTCAGCAGATCTATAAAGAATATGTTGAAACTGGTCAGCTTCCTCAAGTTGGTACTAATCTTGGACGGCCAAAGAAACCATTATCATCCGACGATAAGGAATTGATTGACCAAGCTTACTCCGCTTATAAGTTTGGAGCCTGTTACCTCGAGATTCTCATCGAAGGCGAACATAATCGTAAGATATCTCATAACAGAATCCATAACTACCTACTTAGCATGAACCTTGCCAAGGAAAACCGAAAAAAGAAACAGAGAAGAAAATGGTGTAGATACGAACGTGAACACAGCATGTCTGCTGCACATATCGATTGGCATGAAAACCCTCTGTTAGGGCTGCAAGTCTGTGCCATTCTTGATGATTCATCAAGAATGGTAATTGCAGGAGGAGAGTACGTTCATTGTAACACGGAGAACACCATTACAGTGATCGATGAACTCGTCAGAGAGATTCGGGAAAAATAGCTTTATTTAGCTTTCCACAACAAGGACAGGTCTTTATCTGACTTTGATGTTCTGTAACAATTAGATTTACAGGAGGAATGTCAAAGACCTGTCTTCTCTCATAAGCTTCAACTTCAACATTCTCAAGAGTATATCCACATTCTTTGCAGCAAGTCAAAGAATGTTCTATTACCTACTCAGGATGATCAACCATATCAAGAGTCGTTCCTAGATGACCGTCTTGACCTTCAGGTTTCTTCCCGCTCTTTTTACGAAGACTCTTGGGAGTAGGTTTCTTTTGAACAAAATCAGTAGAAGGAGGCCGACTGCTGTCACGACTGTTTTGGTTTAAACGAGATTCTAAGGCTACAAGTCTTTCAGTGAGTTCTTTAATTTGAGATTCTAAACTCTCAATGTAAGCTACAATACTTCAGGATTTGAAGCACACAAAACAAGAATCTCATCGCGTTTCATAAAGCCAAAAAGGAATCATTTTATATCCAATTTTTCCTCGGAACGAGGAAAAATTGTGTAGCCTTGCTAAGGCTACCTGAATAGTTACGAAATAAATTCTTTAATATTATATCATCAACTCCTTTCCCATTTATCCAGGCATTTTTCTAACATGTGCATTAAGCGCAAAAATATGCATTAAGCGTAAAAGGCTTGTCTGCTTTTACTCACTGAACGTATTAAGTATATTCCGCTTGATCCAGATTCTGAATACATTGTCCAGGATACCATACATTCCCTCTTCCGGTTTTTCAATTGTCATCGTGTTGTGAAGATCTCTCATCGACGTTGTCAGCGAGGAAGCAGGTGTTTGCATCTCGGATGAAATTTCGCTTAATCTGCGGTATTTTTCTCTTGACAGAAATTTCAGGATGGTTTTTTGCTGATCGCTGAATTTCCATTCGTACCGTGACTCAAATTCGCTATCGAACTCATTTAGCATGGAATTGAATGCACTTTCGACATCATCCTCATCAATAGTGTTTTTGTTTTTCAGAACTGAGTTCTGATAAAGGATAAATCCTATTTTCTGGAAATAGAAAGGAAAGCCTCCGGTACATACATATATTCTTTCCAGTGCCCCGTCGGTAATCCGTATATTTTGGGTCAGGAGGCGGTCTCGTATATATTTTGCAACATGTTCCTCTTCTATAGGCTCAAGTTGAATTCTTGCAGCCATGAGGTACAGCGGAGAATCCGGTTTTAGAAATACTTCATGCAGCAGGGATACCGAAGACCCCGAGAAGATGTATCTGACAGAAGGCTGGCTGTCCATCTGGCTCTTTAATATATTGAAAATATACCCGTTAAACCTTCTTAATTCCTGAAACTCGTCAAAAGCAAGAATTATCGGTTCTTTCTTTTCTCTTGAAAATCCCTTTATGAAATCAAAAGTCTCGGCAACCAGTTCCTGTTCATTAACGTCTTTTTCCCGAAACCTGAGATAAACATTCCCTATGTGTTCGATGCTGCCTCCAATCTCAGAAAGTGATTTATACGCAGCCGTGATTTTTCCTCTAAATACCTGGGAATATTTCTGCACAAGCCCTTTAAGCCTGTGTTTTTCTTCATATGCTGCAAGCAAAGCTCGCGTAACAACCCTGAAGAAATCACTCAGACCTGTCATTTCTCTGCAATTTATGGTAACGAAGAGAACCTCGTCTTCAACACTTGTTTTAAGGTTCCTGAGCAGTGAAGTCTTCCCGATTCTGCGCGGTCCTATGATAACATTGTTCTGTGCCAGGGTCTTTATGTCCATCTTCATTTTTTCAATTTCATGTTCCCTTCCTATGAAATAAGGAGGCTCGACTTCTCCTCCCACCACGAATAAAGATTCAGGCATCAATAATTTTCCTCCCGCTGCAAGACCCTTTACCAGAGGCAATATCTGTTATGGGTATAGTTGAAAGCAAATATATTTGGAAATGACTATGTATCTATTAGTTATAAATGAATATATTTGAATTTAACGATTATTTCCCCTTTACAGGTGCAGGCTTTTTATGAATGTTCTGAATCCCAAACTTTCTCTGAGTAAAAAGAACAAACTTTACATAACTCTACAGGCACCATAATTATCTAAACGAAATCGTCAGAGATGAATGTCAATAAAAGAAAGTACAAAAATAGTAGTCAAAGCAAATAAATTGAATATCCACGATTCCCAGTTAAATTAATGATTTAAGTCATTAAAAGTTAAACTGGTGAAGTTTGAAGTTATTCTTTAGCAGGTCCAGAAAAATCCGGAATATACAGGTTAAGAATAAGTTTAAAGTCCGAAATACTCCGGCTCGACAGTAGGCATTGAAATAAAAATAAGCAAGCAAGTCTCCAGCTTCTTGTTATCTATCCTGATACTAATGTTTATATTGCCTGCCAGCAGCTCCGCAAGTTCTCTGATTACGGAGAAAAAAGTAATCGTATGTAATAACACATTTGAAGGCGAAAGCGAGAACTGGAAAGCAAAATATGTGTTAAACGAAACTCATGTTTCATAACCACGGGCCGCAAAACCCATTACGACGGGAAGGACGAAAGCAAGCTTATTCTGACTTACAGAGGCAACCTTTCCCGGGAAGGAAATCCAAAAGAATTAATATATTCTTATGAAGGAGGCCCGAGGGGCGGCTCAGGAAATGTTCCTTTAGACCGTAAGGATTTTACTGTGGCCAGGTCCCGTTCTGAAACATATACGCTAAAGGATCGAAAATCCCTGTTCGGACACACTATAACTTCCATTTGCACTCCATACAAAACGGTTTATATTTGCCGTGAAGGCGGTGGAGAGACTGTGTTTGGCGAAAACGATACGGTGAAAGTTGTGTTGATGATGGACGGAAAAAGGGAGACTCTGGAATTGAAAAGGGCTAAGTAATCCCTATTTTCGGAAACTTCACAGTTAAATATAGCTATAGAGCCGAGTAAAACTGCTGAAGTTCTGATATGTTGAAGAGCCTGCTATTTGCTTATCGGAGCAGATAACAGGTAAAATACAGGTAAGGTAAGATAATAGGTAATACAGGTAAGGTAAGATAACAGGTAAAATACAGGTAAGATAACAGGTAAAATGGTGGGAATTATACGGGACTGCGTACTTTAATTTCCGGAATTAATTTGCTCATGTATTTTGAGATAAATTTTTTGAATTCTTCAGCTCCTACAACAGGGAAGACTTCGATATGGCATAAATCGGTAAACAGTATATTGTAAGCTGCATAATCTTTGATGGACTCTACATCATAGACAGTGATCATACGCCCGCCCCCGGCGTCAAACCACTGGTTAATAATTTTCACCCCTTTTGGGATACCCTTATTTTGAACCTGTTCCCATCGCTTAAATAACTTAACACTATTTTCAAGTTCAAATGTTGTTATGTCCAGCAAAAGCACGTTTTTCATCCCTTTCAAATTTGTATTAATATATTTCATATGTGTTGGGCACCCTATATATCCGTATCGATTTTGAATTACGGGAGAATTTTTTGCGGAAGATGGGATATAAATCGGGATTTTTTTTCAAGCCTCATTTTAACTTGGTTAAATCAGAAAGTCCTTTCGAAACAAAAATGAGACCATATAGTGCCTGCCCCCTTCATTGAAACCAAAAATCAATCTTGTGGACAGACGACCAAATTCAATTGAAGTCTAAAACTACCCAAAAATCTTAACAGACAAGGGAAATAGAAAGGCTGCACAAATTATAAACAGAAAGTAAAACATAAGTCATGAGCACTATATTATTATACGCGATTGGATCTATGCAATTGACTCAAAGTAATCAAATCTAAACGATCGAATCTAAGCAATTAACACTATTGTTTGATCATATGCAGGCCGACGACACACAATCAGATCTGGAACAGCTTGAAAGAAAGCTGAGCGAATTTTTCTTAAATATAGATAGTGTTACACTTGCTTACCTTTTCGGTTCGACGGTCCGGGGGGAAGCTAACTGCCTGAGTGATATAGATATTGCCATCCTTTTTGACAGCACCCTGACAAAAAAGGAAACTTTTGACCTTCAGCTGAAGCTGATAGTTGATCTTGGTGACGTTCTTAAAACAAAGAATGTGGATCTTGTCGTGCTCAACGATTCTCCTCTGCTCCTGGCATTCAATATCATACGTGACGGAGTCATTTTGAAATCTGACGAGAGGATAAGAGTACATTTTGAAACGGGGATAATGTCCAGGTACTATGATGAGCAGTATTATATCAAAAGGCATATGAAAAGAGCTATTGAAAGATTGGCTAAAGGCAGGTTGGGATGAGACAGGAAGTAATTGACAAGCTTGAACTGCTTGAAGGATATATTGCTGTCTTGAAGGATCTTCAGCAATACAGCTTTGAAGAAATTGAAAAGAATTACGTACTCAGGGGAGCTGTAGAAAGATATTTGCAAATCTCACTGGAATGTATGCTGGATATTGGTGAGATCATTATTTCAATGGAGAAAATTAAGCGTCCTCAAAGTTATAAGGAAGTATTCCGTACCCTGGGAGAAAATGGAATTCTTCCCGAATCTTTTGCCAGAAAAATTGAGCCCGCCGCCGGGTTTCGGAATATACTCGTGCACATGTATGCAAAAGTAGAAGTGGATAAGCTTTACGAAAACTTGCAAAACGGCGTTAAAGATATGGAAGTTTTCATCGAATACGTTGCCCGATTCCTAGCTGAGAAAAAGGATTGAGTTTTTTTAGTTCTTTGCCTTCGAATAGATCAAAATCTTCTTAACTAATGTGATCGAGTTTTATCGGTAACCTGTTAAGTGGGTTAAAGCCAAAAACAACAGCTATTAACACAAATAATATTCTTGAAGAATACTGGGCTTTTAAGCTCTCCTCCTGTTTCAATATTATCGACATTTTAAACCCAAAATTATCTGAGAGTATTTATAACCAACAAGACACAAACCTGTATAAAAGTTACTGAAAACTTTTTTAGAAGAAGAACAACTTGGTGCACAACCTGAGGTAAAAGTATAGCATATCAGGCATTATGATACAAAAGTTTCCAATGCTTCTTCAAAAGCTTTTAACACATTATTTTCACAAAAAACTCCCATTAATTCCTTGTCTTCCGGAGTTTTCTCTGCTTTCTTACTTTTTTATTAGCATTCATCTGATTCTCTAAATTTTTCTTCACATAAAAAGCATTGAATCTCATTTTTACATGACGCCTCCGATTCAACAAAATCCGATAATAATCTGTGAAATTAAATAACGAATTAGTATTACTTAAAGCTAATTTAGTGTAAATATGAGATTAAATCGGAAGCTTAATATCTCACATTATTAATACTTTTTTCAAAATTAGTAATATCAAAGAAATCAAAAATCTTTGCCATTTGAGAGAAAAACGGGAAAAGTGCAGTTTTCTCTGCCTGTATCCCTGCGTGCCGGGATGGAATAGAATTCATCACTTATACCGGGCGCTGTACTCTTTCTGGATACAGCGGCACGTCTGTGAATTCGCCTATCTGGCACGCAAAATAGTGACGTCTGGTATTCAGCTGCAGAGTCCTGACCGGTATTTCACTATCTGTCTGGAGATAGCTGTATTTGAAGGGTTCAAAGGGTGATCGGATGAAAAAAAACTCATGGAAGGAATTGAAGAGAAGTTTCCTGCTTGGGACCTGCTTTGCCGTGCTGGTTCTGGTATTTGCGGCAATTCCGGGCCAGGCGCAGCAGGCAACTGTCAGTTTAAGCACGCCTGAGCTGGTGAACGGAAATACGGTTTATGCAACCGTAAACGTCGAAAATGTTGAAAACCTTGATGCGGGGCAATTTGACCTCATATTCAACCCGGATGTCCTGAAAGTTGTCGGCGTCGAAAACGGGAGCATAGGAGAAACAGAAATACCTGTGCAATGGCGCTCTGTTGACAGCGAAACAGTCAGGGTGATCTTTAACCTGGAAGGGGTCAACGGAGTAAGCGATTCGGGACAGTTTGCCAGCATCAAGTTTGAGGTTATTGGCGACGGAGAAGGCGGACTCCATATTTCCGACGGCCTGCTCGGAGATACCGAAGCTAAGAGTATCGATACGGACTGGGGAGTTTCTGAAACCAGCGGTATCAATGCGGACCTGAGAGATGCCGAAGCTGAAGACACACAGACAGCCGCACCCGGGTTTGAGATAGTGCTCACTCTTGCAGGTTTGACCACGGCTATCTATCTTGTCAGGAGCGGACAGAGGTGAACAGCATGAAAACAAAAATCCCTATCGGAGTAATCATCGGTTTGCTTCTTCTGACATCAACTGCGTCCGCATCGGATATCACGCTCAGCATTTTAGGAAACGCGAACGAAGACGGAACCATAGATATGGAGGATGTGGAGTACACCGAAAGCATCATTCTGGGCTCAGGCAATCGGACACTGTTTGCGGATGCCACAGGGGATAACAGCATCGATATGCTTGATGTAACCCGAATTGAGCTTATCAACCTTGGAAAAGCGGAAGAACTAACGCTTGTTGACGGGGTTGGCAGGCAGGTAAACGTGGCACTGCCGGTAGAAAACATCATTCCCACTGATTACCGTACTACGGAAACCCTTCTTGCTCTCGGAACAGGAGATACGATTGTAGGGGTGGACAGAGCTTTTCATGAACGTATGTCAGAGTTTGGACTTTTAGATCTTCCTGAGGTTGGAATGCACGGTCAATCGGTCGATTACGAAATGGTGTTGACCCTCAAACCCGATATAGTCCTTCTGCCCTTATGGCAAGCAGAAAATGCCGACACTGTAGCTGAAAATCTTCCGAATACGGCTGTTGTTGTGATGGGTATCTCCTCTCAAAAAAACATAAATTCGGACTTGACAACCGTGGGTTATGTGTTGGGAAAGAAAAATGAGACAGACGAACTCCTCAGCTGGATGCAGGAGTATGAGGATCTCGTAAAAGAACGCACCGAAGACCTGAAATCCGACGACATGCCAACTTTCTATTATGAGTATATGTCTGAGAGAACTGAAAAATGGTGGGTGATAACTCCGGATGATCCCAGTGCAGGTCGAGCGGCTGAAAGAGCTGGAGGGCTCAATATCGCTGCAGGATTGGACGGAACCTCCGTTGAAGTAGACCCCGAATGGGTGATAGATCAAAACCCTGACTTCATGTTTGCGGACCTGATGAACGGCTATGACAGCGGGCCTGGAAAAACGGAAGAGGATATGAAAAACTTGCTGGCAAAAGTCCTATCAGACAGGCCGGGCTTCGAGAAGGTTAATGCTGTGAAAAATAATCATGTCTACCTGATTGACAGGGACGTAATCGGCGGGCCCAGGTGGGTAATAGGGCGCATCTACTTTGCCAAATGCATGCATCCTGAGCTTTTTGAAGACATCGACCCGGCAGAAATCCACAAAGAATACCTCAAAAAATTCCATAACCTCGAGGTCGTCGGAACCTGGGCTTATCCTCTTCCGGAGTGAGGAACTATGGTGCAAAAAGCTTCCCGGAAAGAAACTTTTTCTTCCCTCCTTCTTGAGGATATTCCCGATATCGTACGCGGGCATGAGATATGGGTTGAGCACGGCATGCAGCATATTTCTCCCGGAGATCCTGTGGCGTGTGACCTTTGTTTCGGCCACAATATGAAAAGCGACAAAGCGGTTCAGGTCGAAAAGGTGACTCCTGCAGTCTTCAGTGCCTGGGGAGAAAATCGTGCCGTGGAGGTCAGCGCTGCATCGGATCATTTATTGATGCAATTCATACCGGCTTTTGCAGGGTACCATACCATTGGAGTGGAATACGATGGCGGAATCCTCAATTTGTCACATCCCGGCCTGGAAGGTCCGAAGTATTACCAGCAGTATACGAAGACCATCCTTCCGGTATGTCAGGGGAATTCTCAGACAGGGGGTTGTCAGGTCGGAGACTGTCAGGTAAAAGGGATTTATCAGACAGAGTCTGATCTGATAATCGGGCACGAACTGGAGATAATTCCGCTGGGATACAGGCAGTATAAGGTCGGAGAACACATTCTGCTGAAAGTATTGTATGACGGGCATGGACTGCCTGATGCAACCGTTTATGGGATACACACCGGCAATCGGGAAAACCCTATAGAAGGGAAAACCGATCAGAAAGGCATTGTTGACATCGAACTCGAAAAAGGCGGGAAATGGATGTTCAAAGTAGGGTACAGGGACCCTGAAAAATGTGCGAAGGGACTGTATGACAAAAAGGTAATGACTGCAACTTTTACAATTATGGACGTAGGTGAGAAGACATGGAAGTAAAACCGCAAATAAGAGAGTGGTGGGACGCTGCAGAACACGATTATGATGCCATTGCAGCCCATGGAGTACATTCCGAAGAAGAAAGGGAACTCTGGACCGAGGTGATTACCCAGCTCCTGGGAACCGACCAGCAACTGAAGATTCTGGACATGGGAACCGGCACCGGATTTTTAGCGTTACTGCTGGCGGAGCTGGGATACGAGGTGACAGGAGCGGATTGGGCAGCCAGCAAACTGGAAAAGGCAAGAACGAAGATGGAAAGGACCGGAAATTTCGTAGATTTTGTGGTGGAAGACGCAGAAAATCTCTCCTTTGAATCCGAGCAGTTCGACGCGGTTGTCAGCCGACACCTGATCTGGACTCTGGCAAATCCGGGCTCGGCATTTAAAGAATGGGCCAGAGTGACAAAACCCGGAGGTAAAGTCCTGACCGATATCCCTTCCAGACATTCCCATCCCGGAGACCATCACTTCGGGAAGGAGATCGGAAAAGAATTGCCCTTTTACAACGGGGCTGACCCTGGAGAGGTTATCGGTATGTTTGAAGCGGCAGGGCTTGTGAATGTGTCGGTCAGAGTGTTCAATAAAATGATGCTGGTGGAAGGAGAGAAAGCATAACCATTCAATTGTTCTGGAAGCCATGCTAATTGTTTCGGAAGCCCTATTCGTTTCGGTAGTCCGCGCAGTTGAGCTCTGGATATCGGTCTTCCCTTTCACGGTAACCGGTGTACTGCTAGAGAGCATTGCAGTCGAGTTCGGGATCTTTGATCGGTTGTTCCCGGTGATGAAACCGGTACTGTACGGAGCACATTTCACTCCCCATTCGGGAATCGCATTTATGACCGCTTTTGGTTCGCCAATCGCAGCCGTAGCAATGATCTCGGAATTTTACAGCGAGGGGAAGATCGACCAGAAAGAAACTATGCTGGCGACCGTTGCAACCTGGTTTCCTCAGACTATCTACGAAAGCCTTGTTTATATCTCCCCGACGATCGTACCGGTCCTCGGGGCGGTGGGCATTGCCTATCTCTCTTTATTCGTATTGAACGGCACAATAGTAGCTCTTATCGTATTTCTTGCCGGGAGAACGTTTTTGACCCGAAATATCTGCGAATTTGAGGCTGAAACCGAAAGCAGGAATACCGAATACGGGAAAAACGGAGACCGGAAAACCGAAGACCGGAAACTGGCCATAAGGACCGCTCTCAAACAGAGTGTGCTCAATTCGGTGAAAATTTTAAAACGAATTGTGCTTGTTGCGTTTCCTGTGAGCATTCTTGTCTTTGTGCTTATCGATCTGGGAGCATTTGATGCCCTTCAATATCCCGGCCGGATACCGCTGCCTCCGGAAGCTCTGGCAGTTATTCCGCTGGTAGTTGCCAATCCCACTGCAGCATACGTCACGGTTGCGGATTTAATGGATACTGAGGTTCTGGATTTTAAGTTAGCTTTGTTAACCTTACTTGCAGGGAACCTGCTGGTCAGTACCCGGTATATCCTTACACACAGGCTCCCGTATTATTCCGGAATTTTCGGGCCCGTGCTGAGCCTGAAAATAATCTCGGTAAGTGCAGGGCTGCGCCTTGGACTGACCGGTTTAATGATTCTTGCTCTGGGGCTGGCTTTATGACAGACTGTTCTGCCGTCAGGCTCCTTCCTGTCACCAGGCCTCCTCCTGATTTCAGACTACTTCTTTCTGCCAGGCAGCCTCTGATATTAGACTGCTTCCTGATATTAGACTGCTTCCTGATATTAGACTGCTTCCTGATATTAGATTGCTTCCTGATATTAGACTGCTTCCTGATTTCGGACTTCTCCCTGACATCAGGCCGCTTCCAAAACCTGCTTATTAAAAATTCAATAAATTGTCTATTAAAAAATACAATAAGTTGTCCATTAAAAAAGGTAATAAATTGTCTACTGCACCGGATGTGTATCCTTGGAAACAAAACAGCATACTTTGACTAGAAAAGAAGTTAAAATACAATATAAGAAGTTCATCGGAAGAAAAATATTCTTTACTTTCTTCCTTTTAGCCTCGATAATCCTCGTAGCAGGCATATCAGCCTCTTTAGGGTCTGCAAATCTTTCCCTCTGGGAAACTTATTCCGCAGTACTGCACAGGTTCTTTCCGGCTTACTTTGCGTCCAGTTCGCTTGCAGACGTATGCATATGGAACCTCAGGCTTCCCCGCATATTCATGGGAATTGTTGCAGGTTTCGGGCTTGGGGTTGCAGGCTGTGTAACGCAGGCAATCCTCAAAAACCCGCTTGCAAGTCCCTATACGCTTGGTATATCCTCGGGAGCCGGCTTCGGGGCGTCCCTTGCAATCCTTACGGGTTCGGGCATCATCGGGGGAGATTATCTTGTTATAGGCAATGCTTTCTTATTCGCCCTGTTGTGTTCTTTTATAATCCTGGGCTTATCAAACCGAAAAGGTGCAACACCTGAAACCATGATTCTGGCAGGCATTGCGATGATGTATCTTTTTAGTGCAATGACAACTATCCTTCAATACTTCGGCGAAGCGGAAGCCGTAAAAGAAGCAATTTTCTGGGCAGTCGGAGACCTTGACAGGTCTTCCTGGGTCAAGGTTACCATTATTACTGCCACCCTTGCATGCTGCTTCTTCCTGCTTATGATAAAGTCTCTTGACCTAAATATTATGGCTGCAGGAGACGAAACCGCAGCAAGTCTGGGTGTGAATGTCAAAAGTACCCGGATCATGCTGATGGCGGTCACAACCCTGCTGGTCGCATGTATTGTGTGTTTTACGGGAACGATAGGATTCATAGGCCTGGTTGCCCCGCACCTCACGCGCATTGTCATAGGAGGCGATAACAGGTTCGTTCTTCCGGTATCCGGCCTTTTCGGTGCATTACTGCTGATCAGCGCGGACCTTGTAGCAAGAAGAGTTCTGGCTCCAATAATTCTTCCTGTCGGAGCAATAACTGCCTTCATGGGCGCTCCACTGTTCCTGTATATGATAATGAAACGAAAGAGGGAGTACTGGTAAAAGCCGAAGGTGAAAGCGAATCCAGTACAAAAGCCCGAATATCTGAAACAGAACTGGCACATGTCCAAAAAAACCAGAGCCTGGATTTATTTATAAATATCATCCGGGCCGTCTAACTTTAAGGGGGTTTTATCACGCCAAGAGTTATTCATTTCGAGATACACGCAGAAGATGTCAAAAGGGCAAGGAAATTCTACGAGGATGTTTTCGGCTGGAAGTTAGAGAAGTGGGGAGGTCCCATGGATTACTGGATTATAACAACCGGTGAGCAAGGGAAGCCCGGAATCGACGGCGGTTTAATGAAAAGGCAGGGAAAAGAACCGGGAGAAGAAACTATAATAAGTAGCTATGTTTGCACAATAGATGTTCCGGATGTAGATGAATACCTGAATAAGGTAAAACAGCACGGAGGCAAAGTGGCTATGGAAAAGAGCACCGTACCCGGCATAGGCTGGCTTGCATACTGCTTCGATACGGAAAAAAACATTTTCGGGATAATTCAGCCTGATATGAGTGCCAGATAACTTTTCCTTAACTATTTTTTTGCGTTCAGGCTTCCTGTTGGTCATCTGCTACTGCCTGGTTTATATCCCGAATTGTACTCTGGTTTCCGAGTTTCGCTTCCCGAATTGGGATGCCGTTTATGAGCTGAAGGCCGAAGGAAGTCCCTGTTTTTACGATAAATGAAGGCGATGCCTGGGACGCAATTACCCCGGATGAAAGGAAATTTGAAGCCCTTGCAGCTGAGGAATGGGATGTTTTCTATTTCGGAACCCTTGCCCGGAGGTTGGAAGAAAACAGGAAGACACCGCAAAGGCTGTTTTCGGAAATAAAGGCAGGAAATTTTTTCTAAGATGTAAACCTGAGGGCCGGGTTCTACAGAAGGAACGGATCTTCTCTTCCCTTGAGAACTGCACGATCCTCTGGCTGAATGAAGAAAAAGCTGCAGCAATTTTCAGCATGTTTTCTGGCATCGCTCACAGCTGCAGGACTCTCTGCCGTCTGCTTACGGAAAGCTACCCAAGAATTTCAGTTAACTGCATAACAAAAGGGCCCAGGGGGGCTGCTGTTTACCATGGAGGAGTTTACGAAGAAATCGAGACCACACCTGTAGAAGTTTCAGACACAGTCGGAGCCGGAGACACTTTTTCTGCAGGCTTCCTTTATACCTATCTTTCAGGGTACGGAGTTTCAAAAGCCGCTTCAATTGCCTGTGTCATTGGAAAAAATGAGGCTTAATCTCGCATAATTAGCTCGTGTTCTTTTTAGAAGAACTTAAAATTCAAAAAAGAACACTCAATTTTTAAATTAAATCACGATAAAATGAATGGAGAGTTAATGAGTCACTCTTCTGGTTTGAACGGGAATACCCCGTAATTCTATAAATATTCGACACGCATCATATACTTTTTTAAATAATGGATGCATAACGCGCAAATGTATGCATTTTTAAATGAAAGGCTTCCGGAGTATCAAACTAAAAATAAACAAATAAGCTTAACAGTGGAAATAGAGTAATCCTGTATAAACTAATTTTAGCCGGAGATTTTGAGCAAAGGGCAAAAGGGCTAATTCCATAAAGAAAGGAAACAAGAGCAGAAAAGTGAGGAAAATGGGGGACTCTAAAAGCTTCGAAGACAGCAGAAAGCTCGAAAGGGAAGGAGATGAACAATTAATTGGACAGTTTCTTTCCGATGACCCGAATCCTTTCCTGAGAGTGGAAAAAGACGGTTCAATAGTCTATGCCAATAGGGCTGCTTTTCCTTTGCTGCAATACTGGGGAGTCCGGGAAAAGGAAAAACTCCCTCAAGCTCTCAGGCACAGCGTCCTGAGAGTGCTTACTCTAAAAAGTCCGGAATACCTTGAGCTTACTGCAGGAAAAAAGATTTACTCCGCGAGATTCTCCCCCCACCCCGAAGAGGGCTGCGTAAACATTTACGGGTTTGACATAAGCAGGCAGGTGGAAGCGGAAGAAAAACTGAGGCGCGATCAAGTGAAACTTAATAAGCTCGTTGAAAAGAGAACCCGGGAATACACAAATGCAAACGGAGAACTTACCGAAGAAATTGAAGAGAGTAAAAAAATTGGCGAGGTTCTTCGAAACAATTTACAATTTCTTGAGATCCTTTTGAATACAATCCCGGCCCCGGTCTTCTACAAGGACGGTGAGGGCAGGTACATGGGATGCAATGAGGTCTTTGCCAGAAAGGTCATGGGACTGCCAAAAGAGAAAATCATAGGCAAGAGACTCTCCGATATCTGCAGGACAAATTCTTCCGAAGTCCCCCGAGAGATCCATGAGCAGGACCTGAAACTGCTCAGAAAAGGGGGAAACGATACCTGTGAAAAAGAGCTGGTTTGTGCCGACGGGATAAAAAAGGATTATCTGGTGAACAGGGCGACTTTTCTCGATGAGGAAGGAAAAACAAACAACATGGTTGCCGTAATGCTGGACATAACCGAACTGAGGAGTACTGAGAAAGAAATATTCCGGAAAAACGAGGAAAGGTATCGCATCGTTGCCGAGCAGACCGGGCAGCTTGTATATGATTATGATCTCAGCACAGGGGAAATTGACTGGGAGGGGGCAATCAAAGAGCTTACCGGATACAGCCCTGAAGAGTTCAGGCAGGTAGACCTGGAAGGCTGGAGGGACCATATCCATCCAGAAGATGTGGAAAGTGCCTGGGAAATCCATGAAAAATGCATGAGAACAGGAGAGAAATATCTCGCAGAGTACCGGTTCAGGAGAAAGGATGGGAGCTATTTCCATGTGGAAGACAGCAGCGTGTACCTTAGAAATGAAAAAGGTCAGATGAACCGGATTATTGGTGTAATAAAAGATATAAGTGAAAAGAAAACAACCCGGGAAACCCTTGAGAAAAGTGAAGAAAGGTTCCGGGCAGTTGCAGAAAGGACAGGACAGCTTGTTTATGATTATGATTTGAGGACAAACCGGAGTACCTGGGAAGGGGCTATCGAAGAACTGACGGGATACAGTTATGAGGAGTTCCAGAAATTTGTCCCTGAGGTCTGGGCCGAACACCTCCATCCGGAAGATCGCCAGAGGGCTGTTGAGACCTACAAAAAATGCCTGGCGACAGGGGAAGATTTCTGTAAAGAGTACAGGATCAGGAGAAAAGATGGCAGCTACTTCTACGCAGAGGACAACGGCTTTTACATAAAAGATAAGGATGGGAAGGTCTACAGGGCTGCCGGGATAATAAAAGATATAAGCGAAAAAAAGCTTGCCCAGGAAAAAATTGAGAAAAGCGAAGAAAGGTACAGTATCGCCACAGAACAAACAGGGCAGATGGTATACGATTACGATATCGAAACCGGTAAAAATGACTGGGCAGGAGCCATAGAGGAACTTACCGGTTACACTAAGGAAGAATTCGAGGACTTCGATTTTGAATGCTGGACCGAACACATCCATCCTGAGGACAGGAAGAGAGCGGTAGAGGCCCACTACAGAGCCCTGGAAGAAGAGAAAAAGTACCGTGAGGAGTACAGGTTCAGGAGAAAGGACGGGACTTATTTCCATGTGGAAGACAGAGGGATTCTCATCAAAGATGACCGGGACCGCATATACAGGATGCTTGGGGTCATAAAGGACATAACGGAACAGAAACATGCCCTGGAAAAACTGGTAAGAAGTGAAGAAAGGTACCGCCTTATTGCAGAACATACCGGACAGGTCCTGTACCATGATGATTACAGGAAAGGGATAATTGAATGGGCTGGAGCAATCCCCGAAATAACAGGATTCGGCTTTGAAGAATTCCAGAAAATCACCGCCAGCGGCTGGCTTGGGCTGATCCATCCCGAAGACCGGGAAAAGGTGACGGAGGCACATGAACGGTGCAGAAAAAACGGAGGGGATTTCTTTGAAGAGTACAGGCTCAAAAAGGCAGATGGAAGCTATGTTACCGTTGGGGACGAGGGAGCCTACCTGAAAGACGGGAACGGGGACATTTGTAAGGCAATCGGGGTCATCAAAGATATCGAGGAGAAGAAGCTTGCCCAGAAGAAACTATCAGAAAGCGAAGAACGCTTCAGGGTAGCTGCCGAACAGACAGGTCAGATCGTCTTTGAACACGACCACATAAATGACGTGCTTATCTGGGTAGGCGCTATCACGGAAATTACCGGTTACAGCATAGAGGAATTCCGGGAATCCGTTGGGAAGATGTGGGCAGAGCATGTCCACCCCGAAGACCGGAAAAGGATCCTTGCAGAACTCAAAAAATTCCGGGAAAAAGACAGTCACTTCCGGGTGGAATACAGGTTCAGGAGGAAAGACGGGAACTACTTCCACGTAGAAGACAGCGGAGTCTACCTGCGAAACGAAAAGGGGCAGATCCGAAAGGCTATCGGGGTAATAAAAGATATCACTCCCATAAAGCTTGCCGCAGAAAAACTTCAGGAAAGCGAAGAAAGGTTCCGCATAGCAGCAGAAAAGACAGGACAGCTCGTATACGATTACGATGTAGCTTCAGACCGCATTAAATGGGCAGGAGCCGTTGAGGACATCAGCGGTTATACAAGTGAGGAAATGCACAAGCTTACGGCAGGTGAGCTCTTGAAAGAGCATATCCACCCTGAAGACTATGAAAAAGCAGTCACGTATTTTAGAAATTTTTTCAAGATCGGAGGGAGTTACTCTCAGGAATACAGGTTCAAACGAAAGTCCGGGGACTATATTTATGTGGAAGACTGCGGAACTTATTTGAGAGACAAAGAGGGCAGAGTATACCGGATGATCGGGGTGATAAAAAACATCACCGAGAGGAAACTTGCAACGGAAGAACTGCGGAAAAGCGAAGAAAAATTCCGCATCGTTGCCGAGCAGACCGGGCAGCTGGTATACGATTATGACATCCCGGAAGATAAAATGGGCTGGAGAGGATCCATTGAAGAGCTCATGGATTACGACCAAGAAGAATTCAATAAATTAAGCAGCCTGCGGGACTGGAAAGAACTCCTGCACCCGGAAGATCGCAGAAGAGCGGTCGCTTCGTATAACAGGTGCCTAAAAAAGGGAGAAAAGTACTGTGAGGAATACAGGTTAAAAAGGAAGGACGGCACCTATCTTTATGTGGAAAACAGGGGAGTATTCCTGAAGGATGAAAACGGGCGCATATACAGGATGCTCGGGGCAAATAAAGACATTACGCAGATCAAGCATTCCCTTGAAAAAGTACGGGAGAGCGAAGAGAAATACCGCTCATTTATACAGAACTTCAAAGGAATCGCCTTCCAGGGGAATATGGACTTCACTGCTATTTTCATGCACGGGTCTCTTGAGGAAATAACAGGGTACAGGGAAGAGGACTTCTATCCGGGGGGGTTGAGGTGGGACCACATAATCGATCCCGAAGATCTGCCATCTGTTCTTGAAGACGCAGAAAAATTGAGAATGGTTCCAGGGGCCAGTACCGAGAGGGAATATAGGATAAGGAAAAAGGACGGGAACATTTGCTGGGTCCGCGAAATAGTCCAGAACATTTCCGACAAATCGGGAAAACCCGTGCTTGTGCAGGGCTCAATCTACGACATCACCGAAAGAAAGGAAGCAGAAGAAGCCCTTGCAAGGACCGAGGAGATCCGCAAGAAAGAGATCCACCACAGGATCAAGAACAACCTCCAGGTAATATCCAGCCTTCTTGAACTTCAGGCTGATAAGTTTAAAGACAGGGAAGTTATTGAGGCATTCAGGGAAAGCCAGAACCGCGTGGCGTCCATGGCCATTATCCACGAAGAGCTGTACAGGGCAGGGGATACCGAGACCCTTGATTTTTCAGCCTATCTCCGGAAGCTGACTTCGGACCTTCTCAGCTCGTATACGGTCAGGAAAGAGGACGTAAAGCTGAAACTGGAGGCAGAGGATACATTCATGGGAATGGACACGGCAATCCCTCTGGGAATCATTATCAACGAACTTGTCTCCAATGCTCTGAAACACGCCTTCCCCGCAGGAAGAAAAGGGGAAATCCGGATAAAACTCTGCCGGAAGGAGATCAGTGAAAATAAAAACATAGGCAGGATCACAAGTAATAATTATAGAGGAAGTTTAATTAGCAACAGTTACCTTTATTCACTGGTTGTTTCGGACAACGGGTCTGGTTTTCCTGAAAACATCGACTTCAAGGATACCGATTCGCTGGGCCTGCAGCTGGTAAATACCCTTGTAGAACAGCTGGAAGGTACAATCGAAATGGAGAAGAACGGTGGAACTACATTCAGGATCAGTTTCACGGAAACAGAATAACGAACCCGGTATAAGCAAGAAGAGTATACGGGTGACTGTGAAAGTCCCATGAAATGACTGTAACGGTCATCCTGCAGACCAAAAAACTTATTTAAATATCCCAAAAGATTTGAATATCCCAAAAAGATTATCATTTTACGTCGTTTTTGTCCCCGGACGTAGGCAGACCCTTTCAGAACAGTCTGAAAAATATTGCTTTTTGCAGGCTGTCTCTAAACTATCCTTAGTTCGCATTTTGGTCATAACTATCGGAATATTTATCTTTTTTCTTTCTACTCTCTCAAGTTGAGAAAATAAATGTCTGAAAAAGCAAAGCCTAAATTAATATATAAATACCATCCAGCCCATCTGATTATAACAGGGGGTATTTATAACGCCAAGAGTTATTCATTTCGAGATACGTGCAGAAGATATTGAAAGGGCAAGAAGGTTCTACGAGGATGTGTTCGGCTGGAAGATAGAGAAGTGGGAAGGTCCCATGGAATACTGGAGCATAACAACCGGTAAACAGGAAGAGCCAGGAATAAATGGCGGTTTGATGAGAAGACAGGCAGGAGAACCGGGATTGGACACTCCGATAAGCACCTATATCTGCACAATAGACGTCCCGGACATCGATACATACCTGAATCAGATACAGAAGCACGGAGGCAAAGTGACCAGGGAAAAGAGATCCATACCCGGTGTAGGCTGGCTTGCATATTGTCTCGACACGGAAAAAAATATATTCGGGATAATGCAGCCTGATATGAGTGCCAGATAACCTTTTCTTCATTTATGTATTTATTTATTAATTTATTTGTCAAAACCTCTTAGCAGATCAGGCCTCAATTTCCAGGCCCAATTTGCAGCTTTTCTCTTTCTTTTCCTTCTTCTTAAACTTTTGATATTCCCTCTCCAGCAATCCCGCAGCCAGCACGCAGGCCAGAAAATCCGAAATGGGAAACGCAGCCCAGACTCCGTCCAGTCCGTAAAATCTCGGCAGGACCAGCACCAGAGGCAGCAGGAACAGGAGCTGCCTTGCGAGAGACAGGAAAAAAGCGGGTTTTGGTTTTCCAAGGGCCTGAAACACGGTTGTGCCTACGAGCTGGAAACCTATAAAGGGCAGGATAAGCACCACAATCCGCATGGCCCGGGTTCCTGTGGCTGTTAGTTCGGGATCAGGGCTGAAGATATGGATGATTGGAGCCGGAAAGAGGAACATGACCAGAAAACCCGGAAGGAAAAAGAGAGTGCTGACTTTCAGGGCGACCTTAACCGATTCGACCACTCTTGAGAACTGTTTTGCGCCGTAGTTATAGCCCACTATGGGCTGGAGGCCGAAGGAAATCCCGAGCATCGGCAGGAAGATTAGCAGGAGCAGGCGGTGGATGATCCCGAAGGCTGCAATTGAGACGTCCCCTCCGTAAGTTGCAAGGGCGTTGTTTACAAAAATCATCATGACACTGTTTGAAGCTTCAACAATAAAGGGACCGATGCCTATTGCCACCACTTCTTTTGAGATGGCGGAGTCCGGGACCAGAAATTCAGGCTTGAAGGCAACCGAGCCTTTTCCGGCAAGGAAGTAACGCAATAAAAATACGGTGGACGCGAGCTGGGCAAGAACCGTTGCAATAGCAGCTCCCCTGACTCCCATGTCAAGCCCGAAAATGAAAACAGGGTCGAGCACCATATTCAGGCCGGCCCCCAGGAGCATTCCGAACATTGCATAGCGGGCGTTGCCCTCGGCTCTTACAAGGTCTTCGGCTGCGATCCCGAGAGTAAAAACAACCGAACCTGCCATTATTATTTCAAGGTAACTCCGTGCATAGGGCAGGATTCCGGGAGTTGCTCCGAAAAGTTTCAGCAGCGGCTCTATGAAGGAAAGCCCTATAAGGGAGTAAGCAAGCCCAAGAAGAACTCCCAGGAAAAACACGGTCCCAAGGGCTTTTTCAGCCCTATGCAGTTCTTTAGACCCGAGAGCCCTTGAAACGATCGAAGACCCTCCTACCCCGAGCCCAATTGCGATTCCCATTGCCAGCATGTGGATCGGAAAAGCTATCACAAGCCCTCCGATTCCGGAAACGCTTTCTTCCCCGAGAGCCCTGCCAACGAAGATAGTATCGACTACGTTGTAAAAAGCATAAACAAGCATCCCGATTATGGAAGGGGCTGAGAGCTTGAAAAGAAGTTTACCCACTTTTTCAGTGCCCAGAAAGCTGCTGTGTTCGCGTATCCCGGTCCTCTCCTATCTGCAGTTTTTACAGGGTGAGCTTTAACGGTGTTTTTTTCAGGGTAATTTCGGGGAAATATCGAGAGAAATTTCGAAGGAAATTTGCAGGTTCTTCCAGGTCTGAAAGGTATAAAGCAGTTTCTAATAAAAATTAAGGTAGCGTGTTTGGATGATGTATATGAGCTCTCACATATGATGCCTCACGGTTTCCCCGCAGTAAGAATGGATTTCGGAAAAAGTTTCCTGGAGGGTTGCTCTGTTTTTCCAGGGTTAAAGAAACTTTCTGCTTGTAATAACAGAGGTACTTTTTTAAAGTTTCTTGAAGAAATATAAGCTGAAAAATTATACGAACTGAAGTATACTAAACGAAGCACACGTAATGAAAGATTGTAAGGAAAAGTAAATTTTAATCAGAGCTAAATTTTTACAAACATCAATAACAGCAGTAAATCGGGATATCTGAAGTAAGGGATAATGAGGGTTGAAAATGAGGGTTTACCGGACAAAAAATTATGTACTTTTTGCATTACTTCTGTTTTTAATTCAGGGCTCAGCTTCGGTTCAGGCCGCAGGTGTAACGGACCCGATGGGAGATTTTTCCTATCCTGACATTACGGAGCTTGCCTGTGAGGTCAGAGACGGGTATCTTTATGTCGAAATTAGCTTTGCAGAAAGCCTCGAGGGAGAAGACTGTGCAGGAGCAGTCTTTATTGATACCGATAGGAATTCCGGGACAGGTTACAATAAAGGGATAGGGGCAGACTACGTTTACACCTTCAGTGTTATGAGCATAATCTATTCCGACCCTATTATCTCTGCTGCATTAAATGACGATCCTGTAAGCGAAACCACACTTTCTATTTCCGGAAACAAATTGTTTATTACGCTCCCCCTCAGTATGCTTGGCAACGACGATGGGGACATGGATCTTTTTGTTGCCAGCCATTCCGAACTCATAAAGGCCCTCTTTTTTGACCGGGCCCCTGATTATGGAGTCCTGAACACAAAAACAGGAGAACTCAGCATTCCGGGCCCAACCGGGAGTCCGGATGGAAGTTTTCAGGATCAAACGGGAGATTCGGAAGGTGCGGACATCACAGGAGTTGACATCATGGCACATGATGGAGTCCTTGACCTGCTGTTAACTTATGAGAATGATGTTGAGTCCGGAAGCGGCTTTTATGGAGAAGACATAAACGGCTGGATTTTCATCGATTCGGATCAGAATATAGCAACAGGCTTTACGAATACGGAACAGGCACCTCCCTCTTTTGGAATAGATTACCGCATTGATTATACGATCGGGCCCATGCTCGGAACGGATGCGAGCCTGAAGATTAAAAATGAAGAATCAGATCTGACCCGGACGGGATATACGGAAACAGGAGGTATTTCCCTGGGCGTACCCTACAACGACGCAATGCTCATACCCTCCGGAAACCAGGTATTTCTGAGGCTTCCGTTAGGGCTTCTAGGTTCTGATGACGGAAAAGTCAACCTCGTTGTTGACTCCTTTACGGTCGATAGCTCCCTCTCCGAAGAAATGGAACAGGTCCCTGACTTTGGGAAAGGAGCGCTGGATACCGGGACCGGGAGCTTAAGCCCCCTGCTGACATATACCGAAAATCCCGTAGAGATCAACGATCCTGCCGGGGACTCTACAGGCTTTGGCTATGACGGAGATGACCTCACCCTGGTCGAAGCCGGATACTCAGACAATATCATGCTGCTGACAATTGAATACTCCGAACTCGAACTTGACGACGGGGCGATTACTACCATATTTTTCGACACCGACCAGGGGACAACCCCCCTCCCCGAATATATGCTCGTATACTCCCTTTACAACGGAAAACTGGATGCGGATATTTTCGGGGACGTGGCCGGGACCTACGGCGTAAGGGATGCCGGACATCTGATCAGCATGAAAGGAAACCGTATGTACCTGAGCATTCCCCTTGAGTTCCTGCAAGATGAAGGCAATATGGACATCTACGTTGAAACAGCCCTTGTGCCAAGCAAAGCCGATATCCCCCTTACCGACCAGAGCAGGGAATGGCTTGCAGGAGACGAAGTAAAGACCGGAATCGGCCAGGTTCACATTGACCCCGACAAATTCGGAAGGACGATTTACGATAGGGCACCTGACACAGGCTTCATCCCAATCTCAAAGCAGGGTACGGTGCAAACCGGGCAGAACCAGCAGGCAAATCAAGACAAAGCCCAGCAATTCCCGCAGGACGGACAGGACACCGCCGGCCTGAAAGGAGAAGCCGATACCCGGAATCCTGAAAGTCCGGGCCCAGGAACTTTATTTGCTCTTCTGGCGATGCTTGCAGGATTGTTCACCTTAAAGCGAAAAAATGCCTGAAGCAAAAGAACCCGCATCCGAAAATGCAAAACAGAAAAGTGCAAAACAGAAAAGTGCAAAACAGAAATAAAGCTGTAAAACCAGTTAATGATATGAAAGCTCTCACCTTCGGAGAAGCCCTTTTTGATATCATCAAAGGCACCGCCCATCTCGGAGGTGCCCCCCTTAACCTTGCAGCCCACCTCGCAAAACTGGGAGCAAAACCGGCTGTGCTCACCGCAGTCGGAAAGGATGAGCTTGGCAAAACTCTCCTTTCCAGGGCTGAAGAGATGGGAGTTGACACTTCGTATATCCTGCTTGATGAAAAGAGACCTACAGGGACCGTAACCGTAGAATTACAAGCCGAAGGAATCCCTATTTTCACAATTAATGAAGGCGTAGCCTGGGACGCGATTACCCCGGATGAAAGAGAATTTGAAGCCCTTGCAGCTGAAGAATGGGACGTTTTCTGCTTTGGGACCCTTGCCCAGAGGTCGGAAGAAAACAGGAAGACGCTGAAAAGGCTGCTTTCGGAAATAAAAGCAAAACACTTTTTCTACGATGTAAACCTGAGAGCCGGATTCTACAGAAAGGAATGGATCTTATCTTCCCTTGAACACTGCACAATCCTTAAAATGAATGAAGAAGAGGCAGCAAAAATTTCAGGTATGCTTTTCGGCACCACGTATGCCTGTAGAACTCTCTGCCGCCTGCTTACGGACAGGTACCCGAAAATATCAGTAATCTGCATAACAAAAGGGCCTGAGGGAGCAGCTGTCTATCAGGATGGAGTCTATGAGGAGATAAAAGCCACACCCATCGAAGTTGCAGATACAGTCGGAGCAGGAGATGCTTTTTCGGCTGGATTCCTGTATACCTTTCTTTCAGGGTACGGAGTTTCAAAAGCCGCTTCAGTTGCCATCATGCTTGGGACTTATGTTGCATCAAAACCGGGGTCGGTGCCGGAGTATTCGGAAGAGCTTAGGAAAGAACTGGGAGAAATATGGTACGAAAATAGATAGTTACAGTTACACAATATTGGTAATAACAATACTAAATAAACTGATAACACGAACTCGTTCTTTTTGTTCCTGTGAGTTTGCTGCAATAGACTTGAGAGACTGGAAGATTCGGCGAGCTTCTTTCCTGCAAGCCCTATGATCTGAGAAAGAAGAATTTCGTGGGTTCAAATTCCATCCATTGCACTACATTAGAGGCGATGATCGCAGTAAAGACCATCAGCACCGCCACGCTTCCCTGTTTGAAATAGCGTTCCACCAGGTACTTATCGATGTGTGTGGATAGCGCCCACAGAACGGGCCCGGAACGCATAAATAAGCCAGTACATATCCAGATATTACCGCTTCTTTTTTGGCTCTATATATCCCTGATATCCCTGCATAAAAAATGATTTTTTTTGTACAGAACAGGGCTTTCGGATAGTCTCTTAGTAACTCTAGCATCTCTGTATTTTTATAAATATTTGAGCACTGTATGAATTGTAACAATTATGAATTGAATTGCCACACAATTTCCAAAAACTTAATGAGGATTCTTTTTGTCCTGAAATTTGAAGACAGCAGTGTAAACAATACAGATGTGCGAAGTTATTTAATTTTAAAAAAACATGTATTCCGGAGAGGAAAATGGTAGACACTTCTTTCTCATTGCTTCAAACAAGTCCACAATTTTCAGCCCTGATTTTAATTCTGGTGCTGTGGGAGCTTTTCTGGAAGGGTATAGCTCTATGGAAGGCAGCACGAGAATCTCAGAGATACTGGTTTATCGCCATACTCATTTTGAATACGGCAGGTATTTTACCCATTCTTTATATTTTCTTATTTAAGGAAGGGAAAAGGGGAATATAAATCAAGAAGATCAAATTGCACATCTAACATCGATATTCAGAAAATTAGTTAAAAAGTAGATAGTAAGGTTTTGAGTCTCTATTCTCAAGTCCCTACCTGCGGTCCAACCACTCGATTAAGAGGAAACCCTATTACCCTTAACCTAGACATCTTTATCAGTACTTTTTATTTCGTGTCAACACATTTATTTTTGTGATGACAAATTAAATAGCCTACACATACGCCTTTAACGAAACCAATTAAACCAGCGCCCATAACAACACAAAAAGCTATTTTTGCGACTTTTTTACACATTCTTTTAACCCCATTCATAGATACACCTCTATTATTTTAATTTTCGATTAAGTTTTTCTTTATTCCACGTGTTCTAATATTATAATACTAAATGCGTAAGTACATTTTGTTATGCCTGGCATGTTGTTGAGATCTGCACGCCAACAAAAAATAAGACATATTTTTTTAATTGTAAATATATTCTCAAAACTCTCATTACATCACAACAGTCCCTTCCGATCCTGGAGGTGATCCCCTTAACCTTGCAGCTCACCTCGCAGGATGGAGTTTATGAGGAAATAAAAACCACACCCGTAGAAGTTGCAGATACTGTCGGAGCAGGAGATGCTTTTTCTGCCGGATTCTTGTATGCATTTCTTTCAGGGTGCGGAGTCTCAAAAGCTGCTTCAGTTGCCAGTATGATTGGGATTTTCGTACGCGACTGTAGAACAACAGTAATCCGGTTTTTAAGATGTAAATTTGTATAAATGTTAAATTATTTTCGTCCAATACAAGATCGAAAGAGTTAATTATACATTAAGTATCTGTAAAAACAAAATTATAAATTCTATCGTAAAATATCATTAATAGATAAAATTAGATTCGAGTTTAGTAACCATGAGTGATATTATCATTAATTGTGAACCCCTACTCTAAGTTATAATGAGAGAGTGCCGAAACTGGCACCCCTATCTGGAAAAGGAGAATGGAAACAAGTTTCGGTGGTAAATACATATGAGTGACAACCAGACCCCTGAGCAGAAAGCCAGAAATGAAATTGATAAAAAACTAAATAATGCTGGCTGGATTGTGCAGAAAAAAAGCAAGATAGAGTGGAGTGCTTCAAGGGGTATTGCAGTTAAGGAATATTTGACTGATGTAGGGCCTGCTGATTATGTGCTGTTTGTTGATAAAAGGCCAGTCGGGATAATTGAGGCAAAAAGAGACGAGGAAGGCCACCGATTAACTGTCGTAGAAGAACAATCATCCGAGTATGCTTCAAGTAAGCTAAGGTACCTTAACAATGACCCCCTTCCTTTTGTATATGAAAGTACAGGGGAAATTACACGGTTCACGGATTTTCGCGACCCTAAACCGAGGTCAAGACCTGTTTTTTCTTTTTTCAGCCCGGAGACTTTTGATGAATACTTAAAAAAGAAACCCCTGCGGGAAAGGCTGCTTGACATTCCTGAACTCCTCACCGACGGGCTGCGGGACTGCCAGGTTACAGCGATCTCAAAGCTTGAAAAGTCCTTTAAGGACAACCGCCCGAGAGCTCTTGTCCAGATGGCTACAGGTTCCGGAAAGACCTATACTGCCATAACCTTCATCTACCGATTACTGAAATTTGCGGATGCAAAAAAGGTGCTCTTCCTTGTTGATACCAAAAACCTTGGTGAACAGGCAGAACAGGAATTCATGGCCTATGTACCCAATGACGATAACCGCAAATTTACCGAGCTGTATAATGTGCAGCGCCTGCGTTCCAGTTATATCTCTTCGGACAGTCAGGTGTGCATTTCCACAATCCAGCGGATTTACTCCATCCTGAAGGGCGAAGAGCTGGATGAGAAAATTGAAGAAGAAAACCCTGCCGAGAGGAGATGGCAGCCAAAGGAACCACTTCCTGTAGTATATAATGAAAAGGTTCCCGTTGAAGAATTTGATTTTATCGTTATAGACGAGTGCCACCGCTCCATCTACAACCTGTGGCAGCAGGTTCTGGACTATTTCGATGCTTTTTTGATAGGTTTAACAGCAACGCCGGATAAACGCACTTTCGCGTTTTTTAATGAGAATGTTGTTAGCGAGTACAGCCATGAAGATGCTGTTGCAGATGGCGTGAATGTGGGTTATGATGTGTATACCATTGAGACTGAAATCAGCAAAAACGGGGCAAAGATTGCTGCAAAGGAATTTGTGGACAAACGGGAGAAGCTTACCCGCAAAAAGCGCTGGGAGCAGCTTGATGAAGAGTTCAACTATGATGCACGGAAACTGGACAGGGACGTGGTCAACCCCAGCCAGATCCGGCATGTGATACGGACTTTTAAGGAAAAGCTGCCTGAGATCTTCCCCGGTAGAAATGAAGTCCCGAAAACCCTGATTTTTGCCAAGAGCGATAGCCATGCCGATGATATTATCAATGTAGTCCGGGAAGAGTTTGCGGAAGGCAATGCTTTTTGCAAGAAAGTGACCTATAAAGCCGAAGAAGACCCAAAATCAATATTATCAGCTTTCCGCAATGAATACGACCCCAGAATAGCAGTTACAGTGGATATGATCGCCACGGGCACGGATGTCAAGCCGCTGGAATGCCTGCTCTTCATGAGGGATGTCAAAAGCCGAAACTATTTCGAGCAGATGAAGGGAAGAGGCACGCGGACCCTGGGCTACGATGACCTGAAAAAAGTGACTCCTTCGGCAGTTTCGGACAAGACGCATTTTGTGGTTGTGGACGCAGTTGGCGTTACAAAAACGATGAAAACCGACAGCCGGCCTCTGGAACGCAAGAAAAGCACATCTCTGAAAGACCTGCTTGCAGCAGTAACCTTTGGCGCACAGGACGAAGACCTTTATGTTTCCCTGGCTAACAGGCTGGCAAGGCTGGACCGGCAGCTAAGCGGTGACGAAAGAGCCACTTTTGCGGAAAAATCGAACGGAAAGACCATCAACCAGACCGTCAGGGACCTGCTCTATGCGTATAACCCTGATATTATCGAGCTACATGCCTCCGAAATTAAACAGCTCCAGCCTGAAATTCAGGACGCTGAGGCAAAGAAAAGGGCACATGAGACACTGATTGACCTTGCCAGATCCACTTTTTCCGGCGAGCTGAACGAGTACGTCGAAAACGTCCGCAGAGTCCATGAGCAGATAATCGATACCGTGAACACCGACACCGTCCACAGGGCCGAGTGGGACAAAGACGCTGTGGTAAGGGCGGACGAGCTGATTAACGATTTTAAGGCATATATGGAAGCTAATAAAGAAGAGCTCACAGCCCTGAGGATTTTCTATAACCAGCCCTACCAGCGCAGGGAAGTTACATATGCGATGATAAAAGAAGTGATGGATAAACTGAAACTGGAAAAGCCCCACTTCGCCCCCTTCAGGATCTGGCAGGCTTACGAGCAGCTGGAAAAGGTGAACGGAAACTCCCCGAAAAACGAACTCACAGCCCTGGTTTCCTTAATCCGCAGGATAACTGAAATCGACCCTGTGCTGACCTCCTACGACCAGACCGTGAACCGCAACTTCCAGGACTGGGTATTCAAAAAACAGGCTGGAACCCTCAAGTTCAGTGAAGACCAGATGAACTGGCTCCGCATGATAAAAGATTATGTGGCTAACAGCTTCCATCTGGAAATAGACGATCTTGCTTACTATCCTTTTGACGTTCATGGCGGAAGCGGCAGAATGTACCAGCTCTTTGGCGATGAGATGAATATGATTATCAGTGAATTGAATGAGGCACTGGCGGCGTAAGCAAAAATCGGAAATTAGTAAATATTGTCGTGATGATCGTAATCTTCAAGTGTTATGGTCTTTGCTTCCTCGTCAACAGAAAAAACCAGAACAAAATGTTTGTCAATGTGCACTCTTTTGAGATGGTTCATCGTGGCTCTTAAATTTTTGAATCTAAGCGGATCCTGGATGATTTCTTCTGTTTTATTAAAAATATTTTAAAGTTCTTTTTGATTCTTTTGTGCAAACTTTTCGAATTTGCCATCAAGCTCCTCTCTGATTTTTAAATAATACATAAAAATTAGTAAAGCATTTGATGTAACGCACTGATCGGCAGAGCATATGACAGATGATTTACAGGTAGACTTTGAAAAAAAATGAGTTAGAAATATTACTCTTAGTAATTATACCGCCAGTGTTATATACAGGAACTTACATATTATATATTGTTCACAAGGAACAAAGCTGTAAAATGAAGCAAATTAAGGACAGAGTAAATCCTGGTCCCGCAATGAACTTCATTGATGCGTAAGCTGTAAAATGGAGCAAATTCAAGACGGCTTGAAAACCGATCTAGAAATCTACTTCATTGACGTGTAAGCTTAAAATGAGGCAAATTCAGGATAGCCTGAAAACTGATCCATTATATACTTCATTAATGCGTAGCTATAAGGTGGAGCAAATTAAGGACGGCACGAAAACCGATTCCGAAATAGACTTCATTTATGGCGTAAACTGCGAGATGAAGCAAATTAAGGACAGTCTGAAGCTGATCCCGTAATAAACTTCATTGACACGTAAGCTTAAAATGGAGCAAATTAAGGACAGCCTGAAAACTGACCCGAAATCTACTTCGTTGACGCGTAAGCTATAAGGTGGAGTAAATTAAGGCGGCTTGAAAACCTATCCACAAATTGACTTCATTGATGCTTTTACTGCGAGGTGGAGCAAATTCAGGACAGAGTAAAATCTGATCCAGTAACATACTTCATTGACGCGTAAGCATAAGTTGGAGCAAATTCAGGAAGGTTTGAAAACCTATCCCGTAATTATACTTCATTTATGGCGTAAACTGCGAGATGAAGCAAATCAAGGACAGTCTGAAAGCTGATCCAGTAATAACTTCATTGGCACGTAAACTTAAAATGAAGCAAATTAAAGACGGCTTGAAAACCGATCCCGAAATCTACTTCATTGACGTGTAAGCTTAGAATGAAGCAAATTCAGGACAGAGTAAATCTCAGTCCCGCAAAAACTTCATTGTTGCAGACCAGACCTTGTGAACCCTTTACTCACTCTTTTGATCAAAGTTAAAGCGTACATACCTCATTTCTCTTCCTTTACTACTTTTCCCCATTTCGTTTTAGATGTTTGACAAACGACATCATGAAACTGTTTTGAGGCAAAATGAACAGAATTTTTCTTCGTTTGTGACTCTAATACAGGCAGATATGCCGTTATCAGTTCAAATTTCTTATTAAATTGCTGAAAGGCACAAGTAGACAGTTATTTAATCAACTGACATCTTAAAAGTACTCCAAAATTGATAATGAAAGGTTCGGAGAAAAGTTCGGAGATATATTCGGAAAAAGTTTGAATACAAAATTAAGTGAGTCACTGGCGGCATGAGTATGAATAATTGGATAGAGGAATTCGGAAAAAGTTTGAATACAAAATTAAGTGAGTCACTGGCGGCATGAGTATGAATAATTGGATAGAGGAGATTATTGAAGCTGGAGAAGGGTATCACATCGAGTTTAAAGAATCTCTTGATAAATCGTTTATCGAGGAGGTTTGTGCTTTTGCCAATTCCAGTGGAGGTAAGGTTATCCTCGGAGTTTCCGATAAAGGAATTATAAAGGGAATAAATACCGATAATAATTTCAGATCGAGAATTCAGGATTCCCTTAGACAATTGCAGCCCAATCTTAATGTTGGCATAGAAATCAAAGATAACCTTATCATAGTTGATGTACCGGACGGAAACGACAAACCTTACGCCTGTTCCAGAGGGTTCTTTATTCGAAACGGAGCAAATTCCCAGAAACTTACCCGCAATGAGATTATCGAGTTTTTCCAGAAAGAGGGCAGGGTTCATTTCGATGAGCTGAAAAACGATAAAGCGGTTTTTGAATCCGATTTTGATGAGAAGGCATTTGAAAACTTCCTTAATCTGGCGGGAATTACCCATTCAATTGACAGAATGTCTTTGATGAGAAATCTGGATTGCATAACTGATGATGGAAAATTTACCAATGCCGGAGTTTTGTTCTTTGCCAGAGACATCGATTTTCTGTTAAATCATGCAATTGTTGTCTGTGTTTTGTATAAGGGAACGGAAAAAGTGAATATTCTTGACAAGAAGGATTTCAAGGGAAATATTGTTGAAAACATTAACAATGCAATTCTTTTCGTCAAAAGGCACACAAATGTGCAGTATAAGATTGAGAAATTGCAGCGGGAAGAGATCCCCGATATTCCGGATGTAGCCCTCAGGGAAGCCATTATTAACGCCATCTGTCACCGTGACTATTTTGACAAAAGCGGAAACGTACTTATCGAGGTTTTTGACGACAGAGTCGAGATCTCCAATCCCGGCGGACTGCCGAGCGGCCTGAAACCCTCTGATTTCGGACGCAAGAGCGTTGCCCGCAATCCGCTTATTGCATCCCTCTTAAACCGCATAAATTACATCGAAAAGGTCGGCACCGGAATAAACCGGATTAAACAGGCTGTGGCTGAAAATGAAAGGTCCTCGGTGGAGTTCTCTTTTGATAGTGGTTTTTCCGTCATTTTCCGAAGGTTGAAAGCAATTTCTGAAATTGAGTTAAGTGAAGGTTCGGAGAAAAGTTCGGAGAAAAGTTCGGAGAAAAGTTCGGAGAAAATACTCCACTTTATCTCAGAAAATAAATACATTTCTGCTCAGGAACTAGCCACACTATTAGGGATTAGTTCGCGTGCAGTTGAAAAACAGATTGCAAATCTCAAAGACAAAGGACTTTTAAAAAGGATAGGTCCAGATAAAGGTGGCTATTGGGAAGTTAATCTGGAAAACAGAGAACTTAACTCCTGAGAGTAAATTGGGTGAAAAGTTGGGTGAAAAGTTGGGTGAAAAGTTGGGTGAAAAGTTGGGTGAAAATACTCCGGCTCGTGAACGATGTTATTAACAAGTAAAAGAGGCTTTGACTGATTAAGATGAAAACGATTAAATCTTTAACTGAAGCCGAAATTTCTGAATTACCAAAGCTTCCCGAGGGATGGGTATGGATTAGACTTGATTCCGTCGGAGAGCTATTCTGTGGTCAATCCCCTTCAATTGCAGAAGTGAATCAAGAAAAGCGCGGTGTTCCCTATGTTACTGGTCCTGAGCAATGGGATGGGAGTAAAATTAAAGAAACAAAGTGGACTGAATTTCCTAAACGTTTAGTACCAGAGGGTTGCATTTTTATTACTGTCAAAGGAGCTGGCGTTGGAAAAATATTTCCAGGTGTTTCTTGTGCAATTGGCCGTGATATTTATGCCTTTTTGCCATCTTCTAAAGTTGATTTCAAATATACACTTCACGCTATAAAACATCAAATTGATGTGTTGATAATGAAAGCTCAGGGTGATATACCTGGCTTGTCAAAAAATCATATTCTTGATCATGTTATTGGATTATGTTCATTAGAGGAACAACGCGCCATAGTCTTCAAAATCGAACAACTCTTCAGCGAACTGGACAACGGCATTGCCAACCTCAAACTGGCACAGGAACAGCTCAAGGTTTACCGGCAGGCGGTGCTGAAGAAAGCATTTGAGGGAATGCTGACAAGAGATAGCATAATGATGACTCAAAAAAGAATAGGCGACTTTGCTGAATTAATAACAAAAGGAGCTTCTCCAAAATGGCAAGGGTTCAATTACGTGAATGACGAATCTCAACTTTTGTTCATTACTAGCGAAAATGTTCGAAAGGGCTTTATCGACTTAACGAAAAAGAAATTTTTACCCTTAGGATTTAATGAAAAGCAAAAAAGATCAACTCTCAAAAAAGGAGATGTTTTGTTTAATCTTGTAGGAGCTTCAATTGGGAGAGCTGCCATTTTCAATCAAGAGGTTTTATCCAATATTAACCAAGCAGTTGCAATTATTAGATTAACTGATGATTTGAATAATTCATATCTAACTTATTTCTTGAATGCAGAAATAGCAAAGCAGGATTACCTTAGTAAAGTTGTAGACGTTGCAAGGGCAAACCTGAGTTTAGCAGATGTGAATAATTTAACTATACCTTATTGTTCTCTTCCCGAACAACAAACCATCGTTCAGGAAATCGAAACCCGCCTTTCAGTCTGCGATAAGATCGAACAGGACATTGAAACGAATCTGGAAACAGCCAAAGCACTGAGGCAGAGTATTTTGAAAAAAGCGTTTGAGGGGAAGTTGCTTAATGAAAGGGAACTAGCAGAGGTTTTCGGGGCAGAAGATTGGGAGCCAGCTGAGGTTTTGCTGGAAAGAGTAAAGTCGGAAAGAGCAAGAAAATAATTCTGAGTGATCTAAACCGGAAGTAGTTCTTATGAGAGAAGATGAGATCAAAAAAGGTATCCAGTTAGTATGTGATACATCTAAAGAGATATCCAAACTTTATGAGGACAAAAATGCCTTAGTCGAAAAACTCAATAGTCTATCTAATGAGGATCTGGCTCCACTAAATTATGAGTATAGATCGAAATCAGGGCCGGTTACAGATTTACGTAAAGATGTTTTGAAATATTTGCTAGATGGAAATAAGCTGGATGAACGAACGTTTGATGAATTTATTCTTAAACGCCGCACCGGACAAGAAGATAAATTTATAGCATTTCAAAAGCCATTTTCTATATTTCATCCATTCGTCACTTCTTACGGACACAAACCGTTTAGGGGATTTGTGGAGCAATTCATAGATGAGATAATTGAAAGATTACAATTAAAAGGAAAAGTTAAACACAAGTTTGTTGACTTTCAAGGTGCTAGGTATTTAGGAACCGATAGATCGTGGTTGGCGATTTATAATAGCAAGCATAAGTCTCAAACTACAGCATTACAGCTTTTTGTCGATTTTCAAAATGGTAAGATTAAATATGGTGTTTATCGTTACCCAGAAGTGTATGTAAAAGGACCCGAAGAAAAAAATTCTTCCAATTTTGACTTTGAAGCATTAATATCTCTTTTTGAAGAAAATAAGGAATCGATCCTTAAGGATGAGCCTCAAGAAGACATATTAACTATTCCATTAGCAGGTAGCAAACTGTATAAAATGTCTCATGGGGAATTTAAGACTAATAAATATGCAAATGTTCTTGATATCTTTAAACAAAAACACTGGATTGTCCTTCACGAAAGTACTGCAAAAGGTCAGGCCGAAAAATTCAAAAATAAATTACATGTTGGTGACTACTTATATATCACTGTAGGCGGCGATGAACTCTTTGAAGTAGCAAAAGTCAGTTCAGGCTCCTGGGAATATGTTCCAGAAGATATTATTAATGAAAGCGGTTGGCTCTACAGAGAAGTGGAATACATCAGATCTGCGACAAAACCAGATCCATCTGATCTTAAAAACTATAAAGAGTACATATATCCTAGTGGAAATAGTACTCTAACTGAAATTTCCCCACAAAAATTAGATGACGCAAATAATAGAATATTTAAGCCTCATTTTAGCGTTGAATTTGTTTCAGATGAAACAGAGCCTACAAGAGAAAATGAAAATGAGGTAAATGTTCTGGACAAGTTTCCTTGCAACATCATATTATATGGACCTCCTGGAACTGGAAAGACATACTATACAATTGATTTGGCGGTTGAAATTATAACCGGAAATAATGTCAGTCATGAGGAGAACAAAGAAGTATTCGATGCTCTCAGGAAAGATGGACAGATTGAATTTATTACTTTTCATCAAAACTACAGCTATGAAGATTTTATGATTGGGATTCGTCCTGACCTTAATGAAGCTTCAACTTTGAAATTCCAGCGTAAAGAAGGCATATTCTACAGGATTTGCAAAAGGGCAGAACATAATTATCTTCAGTCGCAGAATCAAAAAGAGATTACCTTGAAAAGGTATGTTCTCATCATTGATGAAATCAACAGAGCCAATATCTCAAAAGTATTTGGAGAGCTTATAACGCTGCTGGAAGAAGATAAACGTCTTGGAGCTAAAAACGAACTCAGGCTCAGTATCCCTGGTGAAGACACTGATTTTGGAATCCCGCCCAACATTTATGTAATAGGGACAATGAATACCGCTGACAAATCGATAGCAATGATTGATATCGCATTGCGAAGGCGCTTTGAATTCCAGGGCTATTTCCCTGATTACAGTAAAGTAGACAGGTTCAGCGGGGATATTCTGAGACACATCAATAATGAGATATATAAACGAAAGAAGTCTGCAGATTACTTAATTGGTCACGGGTATTTCATGAATGGGGACGAACCTCCGGAAACCTCCAAAGTGCTTGAGAACAAGGTGATCCCCTTGCTTATGGAATATTTTTCTGGCAAGACCGAAGTTGTTGAAGAAATATTCAATGGAAGCAAATGGTCCGTTAAATACGATACTGAAAAGTATTGCTGGGAAATCAAGCAGTAAGTTAAACGGTAATCATGATTACTACATTCGAATACGGTAAACAATTTGACGTTGATAACCGTGAAGGGCTTGAATCGTATTTATGCTCCTTATGGAAAGAGTATAAAGAAATCTGGCCAGCCCAGCTTGAAGATGAAAATTCCGATTCAGGCTCCGAATCAGGTCTGGATTCAAATCCAAGTTCAAAATATCAGCCTTTTCTGAGTTTTGATGGTAAAAGGGCCAGAGCAAGGAATTACATCGGGTTCATTCACTTTGAAAACTCTAATATTGAAATATATCCTAAGGTTTTTCAAAACGAACTTAAAGAGCCTGAAACAAGCAAAATCAAAGAGCTGATGCACCGCCATTTATTTTACTGGTTCAGTTACTGTAGAAAAGTAAAGTTCCCGTTTAATCAGACATCTCTTGACCGTTTCGATTTTGAACTGCCTGAGCTGATTCTGTATTTGTTCGCAAAACAGATACATGAAGTAATTAGTATTCGACCTTATTCTGCTTATGAAGAAGTACAGGAAGCTCTGTTCACGCCCAGAGGGAGGATAAACTTTGATCGGTACGCGGCCAGAATGTCTTGCGGAAATTATCACATGATTGACTGCGACTATGAGCCTTTCGTATTTGATAATCTGTTAAATCGTACTATCAAATACTGTACCCGGTTACTTCACTCTAAAACCAGGGTCATCGAAACACAGAGAATCCTGAATGAAATCATCTTTATGCTGGACGAAGTGGACGACCAGGTTTGTTCTGTACAGCAGCTCCAGGTCATCCGGATACCTTCGCTATACAGCGATTACGAAGACGTAATTCAGATCTGCTGCATGATACTGAAAAATCAGGTGTATTCTTATCAGGAGTATGAGTTCAAAAACTGGAGCTTGCTATTTCCGATGGAATATATTTTTGAAGATTTTATCTCGGGCTACATCCGGAAACACTTCAGTAATACATTCAAAGTGGAGCCTCAGAAGTCAGACCTTTACCTGCATACCAGCCCGAATACGTTTAATCTTCAACACGACATCCTGCTCACAAATAAAAAAACAGAGGAGCAGATAATTATTGACACCAAATACAAGCCGAGGTGGAACCTGGAAAAATGCGATTCAAAGAAAGGAATAGCTCAAACTGATATGTATCAAATGATTAGCTATGCCTACAGGCGGGGAACAGATAAAGTACTGCTTATCTATCCGAATACCTCTGATAAGCCGGCAGATGATTCTGTGTTTTTGATTAATAAAGGAACTAAGGATGAAACTATCAAAATCAAAGCTGTAGATGTTCCTTTCTGGTCACTTGATGGTCACTTATCTGTTGAAAAAAAGCTAAAAGCTGAATTAAGAAGTATATTATCTGATGAGTTCTGAACTTTGATTTGTAAAATGATTACTCCTGTTGCTGGCCAGAAAACTGAGGGTGCAATTGAGGGTGCAATTGAAGGAGCAATTGAGGGAGCAGGAAACAAAAATGCAAACTACAGAGTCAAAGGATATCGCCTGTTGATTAATGATACTGTAAGTGATACCGTAAATGATACCGTAAATGATACCATAGATTACCCCCGCAAGCTACCCCTCAAGCTACCCCTCAAGCTACCCCTCAAGCTACCCCTCAAGCTACCCTGCAAGCTACCCCTCAAGCTACCCCTCAAGCTACCCCTCAAGCTACCCCCCAAGTTACCGCGCAAGTTACCGCGTAAGCTACCGCGCAAGCCGGCAATGGATATTGAAAATCAAGTTTCGTAAGGAAGCAAAAACAAAAATATTATTCCAAACCCAAGAGTCCAAACCATGTCTGAAAACACCTCATCCATCGTTTCCAAAGTCTGGAGCTTCTGCAACGTCCTGAGGGACGGGGGCGTGAGCTACGGAGATTATCTGGAACAGTTGACCTATCTCATATTCCTGAAGATGGCGGAAGAGTACAGGAAGCCGCCGTACAACAGGGATATCGGCATCCCGGATAAATATACCTGGGATAATCTGAAACAGCAGCGTGGAGCAGAACTCGATACCCGCTACAAAGAGCTGTTAGAAGAGCTCGGGCAAAAGCCGGGGATGCTCGGGCAGATCTTCCTCAAAGCCCAGAACAAGGTCAGTGACCCTGCCATGCTCTACAAGATCATTGATATGATCGACAAGGAAAGCTGGGTCATGATGGGTGTGGACACAAAAGGAGAGATCTACGAAGGGCTCCTGCAAAAGAATGCAGAAGATACAAAAAGCGGAGCCGGACAGTACTTCACCCCGAGGCCGCTCATCAAGGCAATGGTACAGTGCCTCCGGCCCGAGCCCATGAAAACAATCGGAGACCCCTGCTGTGGCACAGGCGGGTTCTTTTTGGCAGCTTATGACTTCCTTACCTCGCATTACCAGCTGGATCGGGAGCAGAGCCGCTTCCTGAAAAACAAAACTTTCGGTGGAAACGAAATAGTTGCAGGAACCAGACGGCTTGCTTTAATGAACATGTTCCTGCACAACATCGGGGAAATAGACGGGGAGCCAATGATTTCCAATTCTGATGCCCTCATAGCTGATCCGGGCTACCGTTACGATTACATCCTCACAAACCCGCCTTTCGGAAAGAAGAGCAGCATGACCTTCACAAACGAAGAAGGGGAGCAGGAAAAAGAAGACCTCACCTACAACCGCCAGGACTTCTGGACGACCACAAGCAACAAGCAGCTCAACTTTTTGCAGCATATCCATACGATCCTCAAAACCGGCGGGCAGGCAGCAGTCGTACTTCCGGACAACGTCCTCTTTGAAGGCGGAGCAGGAGAGACCATCCGCAAAAAACTTCTTGAAACTACCGACCTGCACACAATCCTGCGCCTGCCGACAGGCATTTTCTATGCAAATGGTGTAAAGGCGAACGTGCTTTTCTTTGAAGCAAAACCAGCATCAAAAGACCCCTGGACAAAAGAAGTCTGGATCTACGACTACCGCACAAATGTGCATCACACCTTGAAGAAAAACCCTATGAAATATTCCGATCTGGAAGACTTTATTAAATGTTACAACCCTGAAAACCGCTACAGCCGCAAAGAAACATGGAGCGAGGAATCTCCCGAAGGCAGGTTCCGGAAATTCAGCTACGATGAAATTGTAGCAAGGGATAAAACGAATCTGGATATCTTCTGGCTCAAGGACAAAAGCCTCGCTGACCTCGATAACCTTCCGGACCCCGATATTCTTGCAAACGAGATAATTGAGAATATGGAGGCTTCACTTGCGAGTTTCAAAGAAATAATGGCTACAATTAACGGTGAAGATGAAGAGAAGTGAAATATCAATTTCTTCTTTTTTCCCTGCCATATAATGGGCTAACCCCCCTGACCTTAAAGAGCAGGGTAGGCCCAAGAAGTCTGTTTATCTCCATAACCCACACCGTGATTCATCCTGCTAAAAAACTCGCGATCGGATCACAGGAAACAAGTATATAGTAACGGACCAGTAAACAAAAAACAAGATTAATATCTATAGAGTGGAATCTACCGAATATTATGATAAAGTCCTCTTTTAGCAGCACGGAGTTGGCTAAAAATTATCCCCAAAAATAAAAAAATCAAAATTCTATCAGTTTTACTAACAGTACTTATTATCACAGCCTTATCCCTGTTCACATATTCTCAAATTACCTCTGATTATTGTACGGACACCATACCCCCAGGCAATATCATTGCTATCTATCAAGCAGATCACACATACGGGGACCTTAATGCAGTTTATGTCAGAGGTGCCGGATTGGATATCGATCCCGATTACTATGATCGGATGATAGCCTACGAAGACATACCTGATATTGCTTCAATGGACGGGGTTGAAAATGTAATTCTTTATGACACCAGTTATTTAGATTCCATTATTTATACAGCTGCAAGCGAAGACAGATTACCGGATAAATTGAATCTCATTGCAGTGCCTGAAGCCATAGCACAGGATTACCTTAATCAGACTGTTATCCCCTACGGGACAGAATATCTGGAAGAAGGCAGACTTCCTCGGGACGGCGCCCATGAAATTACAATCTCAAATAAATTGCTGGAAAAGCACTTTGCATACACCGATGAAATGCTGACCCGGGCAATCGGCAGCAAGATCGATTATGACAATGAAACCTATACCATCGTGGGCATAAACGGCTATGATATCTGTTACATCTCCTTTGACGCAAAAAGAAATTATGGGCTATATCAGTATGATGCGGACACTTTTGATGAATTTGTAACAAGAAATCTCGACTATAAGAAAACGAATGATTATTTCCATCCGGAATATGCGAATGAAATCTTTATCTTTACAGCGGACGGCTCGGAAAAGTCGGTGTTAGATAAGCTCTTTCAAGAGTATCCTGCTGAAAATTACATTTCCGGCGAATATGTTTCCGTATGGAAAAAGACATTTAACGGAAGTGTTCTGCGAAAAATAATCGTTATCGATAGTATTGGTGTTGCCTGGCTGGGTGTTCTCCTTGTGCTCTTAAACAAAAAGGCCGTTTCAAAAGTATAAATAGAACCTCGTACAAAAGTTGTATAACAGAGTGAGACACAGGATAAATGTAATATCCTGAAGGAAGTCTGAAGAGGAGAATAAATCATACAGAGAAAAACTGAGGGAAAAGAATGGAAAAAAGAATGAAAAAAAGATATGAAAAACCAGATACATTGACAGCAGGATTTTACATAACAGGCTTCATAATATGCGGTTATTTCATCATAAAATTCATTCTGACCTTATAAACTGCTTTTTTACGATCTCATCAGAGTTTTTCTCTTCCAATATCTTCAGGATTTTCCACTCCAATATTAACAGAGTTCTTCTCTTCCGATCTCATCAGAGTTCTTCACTTTCACATCTTCAGAATTCTTCATTTCCGATTAATTTTTTCGACAGATAATAAGCCAGAACGAACCCTATTACCAGTCCCAGAATTTCCGTTATATGACTTTGCAGGAACTCAAGGTGAAAAGATGCCTCAAACATTTCCAGTATGTGTTCCACTCCAATGTAATCCCTGGAATCGCTGGGAAAACTCCACCCGAAAAGGGGCCAGAGAAATGTTTGGGGATCGGCACCCATCTGGTCTTCAAAGAGATGTAAAAAGGAGCCTGAAGCGAGAGAGAGGCCCCTGATGTCCCTGCCCCTTTCGTACATATATAGACTAATCATAAAAAGGAGAAGGGAAAACAGCAGAGTATGACCTATAATGCGTCCGCTATAAAAAGTTGAAGCAAAGATTACTTCGCCTATAGGCTTGTCTATTAAATCGGGGAGGATAGCTCCGATTGCCAGATAGCGCGGATCTATGATAGTCCTCAAACGAGGTATAAAAATTCCAAGCCCGAAAAATATCCCGAGCGTTACGCCCAGGTGTCCAAAGAGAAGCATCGGAAACCAGACTGACCTTTTTATTTAAATATTTCCTGTTTCTATATAAACTTTCATCTAATAGAAGCTAAATTTAGAGCTTTAAAAAGTAAGAGAAAATTTGAACTCAAATCCTACATGCTTGCAAATTATAAATATCTGGTCGTACTTAAAAGGGGATTCCCCAGAGGGGGTACCATTTTTCCACGCTTTTTTCGACAGGCATTTCCCTTTCCATTGCGGCCCTGAGCCTGAACTCAAACGGGCTGTCCCTCTGCCTGTTGGAAAGCGGAATAAAGGGATAGTAAGTCCCCTGTTTAAAGTTATAGATCCAGTAAACCGTTTTTCCGGCTCCTGTTTTTGTCCCGTGCCCGGCTGTCCCGGCTTCAGGCTCACTGTCAAACCTGTAAATGGCACAGAGGATCTGCTCACCAAAGCCGCGGTCTTCGAGGGTCTGGCTTACGAGGTAGATATTTGCAACCAGGTCTTCGAAATCAGGGTCCCTGAAAATAGCCCAGAGGAAATCGAACTCGTCTTTTTCCAGCCTGAACTCGGTTTGTGTTTCCTTTGAGCTGTTCTCCAGAAGCTCTTCGATCTCATTTCTGGCGGATTCATAGGATGTAGCTCCTATCGGCTTGAAACAGATCCCTGCGTACCCTGAGGGTTTTAAGCCCAGACTGCTTTCAAGAGTAATGCTGGCTGTGGAGATTGCAAAGAGCTTATCGCTTTTCGCTTTCGGAAGCCTGCTTCTTCCCATAACCGCATCCATAAAATCCCGCAAACCCATTTTAACCTATCTCCTCTGAAAAACTCTTTTAACTTATTGCTCTTTTAACTTACTAATTACCTTCTGACCTGTCAATTGTGAACATATTTTAAGTTTCACACATTCTGCTTTATGTTTATTTAACTCATTTCCTTCTGCATCTTTTCAAGCTGGGCTAACCTTTTTTCAACAGAGGGGTGAGTGGAAAAGATGTCCATGAACGAAGAGCCCGAGATTGCGGGGATAATGAAGAAGGCATTCATGCCCTCGACTTTCCTGAGGTCCTCACTCGGTACCCTTTCCATGAGCCCGCTTATCTTCATCAGGGCAGAAGCGAGATTTGAAGGCTGTCCGGTAATGATTGCAGACCCCCTGTCTGCGGCAAATTCCCTGTAGCGGGAAAGGGCACGGATCAGCAGGAAACTGACAACCCAGACTGCGATTGAAACCAGCCAGACCAGCAAAATTCCCCCGCCGTCCCGCCGCCTATCTCCTCCCATGCCTCCGAAATAGAGGCTGTAGCGGACAATGTAGAAGGCTACGGTTGAGATGAAACTTGCAATCGTAAGGACAGCCATGTCCCTGTTCTTTACGTGACTCAGTTCATGGGCAAGCACTGCCTCAAGTTCGGACGGCGTGAGTTTGTCCATAATCCCTGTTGTGACCGCAACAACGGCTTTACTCGGGCTCCTGCCCGTGGCAAAGGCATTCGGGACCCTGGTCTGGACAATTGCTATCTGCGGCTTTGGAAGGTCGGCTATTGCACACAGCCTGGTGACCATATCATGCAGCTGCGGGGCTTCGCTTTCGGAGACAATGTGTGCTCCTGTTGTCCAGAGCACCATTTTGTCCGAATAAAAGTACTGAATGCCCATGAACGCACCTACAAAAAGCAGCATAAACACAGGCGGAGTCCCGCTGTACGAGAGAAAAGCGAGGAAGAAGAGGTAAACTGCTGCCAGAAGGAACATAGTGAAGAGCATCCGTCCCTGAAGTCCCAGGTCCTGTTCCCATTTTCTTTTCATATGTAATTGCTCCTGCCTATATGATAGGCTTATAGCCAGATACAAAACAATAAGTATCTGATAAATTTCCAATAAGGTAAATAAAGCTGCAAATCAAACAAACAGCTTCGAAAAGCAAAAATCCAGATATCAGCAGTACTAAAGTGTGACCGATATCCTGTCAAAAACCTGAAAATCAACTCCTGTTATCTTCAATAACACATTTCTTCAAAGATTTAAAGCCTTTCCCTTCTGAAAAATAAAAACAAAGCAATGAACAGGTTTGAATAGAACGGATACCAGGAAACAACTCCACTTGATAATGATAGGTTGGAATTGAAATGGAATTTCCGGAATTGAAAGGGGATTTCAATAATAGAATTTATAAGTAATGTCTTCATTTCCAGTAACAGAAAATATTTTCTATATAAACTCCAGCTTAAACTGCTCAAACTTTCAGGAGCAGGATGCCTTTAATCTGAAAATATAACTCCTTTGATTTGAATGTAACTTAATCCTTTCCTTATTGAAAAAAGAATTTCAGGTTCAGTCATGCAAAACATACTCTCAGTCAAGTCCCTGACAAAAAAATTTGATGATCTTACCGCAGTGAAGGGCATCAGTTTTGATGTCGAAACAGGTTCGATCTTTGCTTTCCTCGGCCCAAACGGAGCAGGCAAGTCCACAACTATCAAGATGCTCACAACAGTCCTGAAGCCCACATCAGGAGAAATCCTGATCAACGGATATAACGCCCTTAAGGAACAGGACAAAGCCCGCTCTTCTTTTGGCATAGTCTTTCAGGACTACAGCCTGGACAGTGAGCTTACTGCTTACGAAAACATGGAATACCATTCCGTTATCTACAAAGTTCCCAAAGCCGAAAGGGAAGAGAGGATCAAAACTGCCCTTGAGATCGTCGGGCTCTGGGACCGGCGGAACGATTTAGTGAAAAAGTACTCAGGCGGGATGAAAAGGAGGCTTGAGATTGCGCGGGCGCTTGTCCACTACCCGAAGGTCCTTTTCCTGGACGAGCCCACGGTAGGGCTTGACCCCCAGACGCGGATGTCCATCTGGAACCACATAAAAAGGTTGAATGAAGAAAGGAAAATGACGATTTTCCTGACCACTCACTACATGGACGAAGCCGAAGCGATGGCAGACAAAATAGCGATCATCGACCACGGGAAAATAATCGAATCCGGGACCCTGGCAGAGATAATGGAAAGGACGGAAACCGAATCCTTAGAAGAATCCTTCCTGAAACTGACCGGAAGGGACATCCGGGACGAAAACGGAAACGGAGGGGATAAAATGCGGTTTATGCGGGGCATTGGCAGGAGGCACGGGCATTGATCGAGGTAATCTACATCCTGTGGCTACGTCAGCTCAAGCACTACTGGCGCTCAAAAGCCCGGCTGCTAGGCTCCCTCGGACAGCCCCTCCTCTTCATGATCGCCTTCGGGTTCGGCTTCGGACCCATGTACACTAGAGCTAGCGGAGGTGGAAACTACATGGACTTCCTGGCTCCGGGAATAATTTCCATGTCGATTCTTTTTACAGCCGTCTTTTCCGGACTTGAGGTAATCTGGGACAGGCAGTTCGGCTTCCTGAAGGAAACCTTCGTAGCCCCGATCTCCCGGACGGAAATAATGGTTGGAAAAACTCTAGGAGGCGCAACGATAGCCATGATCCAGGGCTTGATCGTACTCAGCCTGACTTATGTGCTGGGTTTCAGGATTTCCAGCTTTGCAAGCCTTGGGCTGGGGCTGATTTTCATGTCCCTGATAGCCATCTTTTTTACGGGCCTTGGCCTTACCATCGCCTCAACGATGGAAGATATGCAAGGTTTTCAGCTGATCATGAACTTCCTTATCATGCCTATCTTCTTCCTTTCAGGCGCCCTCTTCCCCCTCGAAAATCTCCCCCCGGCAATCTACTTCATAAGCAGAATCGACCCCCTGACTTACGGAGTGGACGGGCTCCGGGGAGTCCTTTCGGGGATTAGCACATTTGGAATATACAGCGACCTTGCAACAATAGGCACACTCTCGATCCTTGTCTGCATGATCGGAGCTCTCCTGTTTTCGAAGGTTGAGGCTTAAGCGCCTCCTTCCTTCCGGAAAATACGGTCTAAGGTCCGGAACCCCAACTAAAATTGAGGGATTATATATAGCATTAACGTATATTCTACGTCATTGTTGTATGGTTATATGCCCTTATGAAAAGATGAGGCAGTACAGATGCTGGATCTTATTGAGTTTTTAGCTATGGGATCATTTCTCGGTCTTGCTGCAGGAGTGTCTCCGGGACCGCTGCTGGCTGTAACTATTTCTGAAACCCTGCAGCACGGCAAGCGGGAAGGGATAAAGGTCGCAGTATCTCCCTTAATTACAGACCTGCCAATAATTTTAGCTGTACTGTTTGTCCTGTCACATCTGACAGGTTCCGATTTTGTTATCGGAATTATTGCGTTTTTCGGGGCCTCCTATCTGATATATTCGGGAATGGAATCCCTGAAAATCAAAAAGGACAGCTTTGAATTAAATGCAGGAAAAAAAGATGCCCTTAAAAAAGGAGTTATTGTCAACTTCGGAAACCCTCACCCATACGTCTTCTGGCTCTCTATAGGCGGGCCAATAATTTATAAGAGCTTTAGCACCCACGTCTGGGCTACAATCTTATTTATAGCCGGGTTCTATATGCTGCTTGTAGGGTCAAAAGTGGGAGTCGCACTGATTGTAGAGAAGTCAAAATCTTTTATCAACAGCAAGTATTACTTTTCCGTCATCCGGACTCTTGGAATTGCACAGATCGTCTTCGGATTGACTTTTATTAAAGTGGGCCTGGATTCGTTGAACGTAATTTGAAGTCTTCCCTTTTGAAGCCTTTACCTTTGAATTTTTCACCTTTGCTCGTTTCTAATTTAAGCTTGGAAAGAAGGGAGAGAAATAGAAAAAAGGGAAATGAACAGTAAAAAGAAGAAAGGAGAAAGGTTTCACCACACACTTGACGTATATCTAAACTCGAACTCATCAACCTTTTCTTCAGGAAGTCCCAGTTTTTCAAACATCTCCTTAAACACTGCCTGATATTCATCTTCAGGAATTTTTCTTCCGGCGCTGGCTCTATGCATTAGAATGTCTGCACATACAAATCCGGAACTGCTCACATGAAGTGTATATTTGTTAAATTTGTGGCTGGTGCTGACAGTAATTTCAGGGATTACGTAAGCTATGTATCCTATTTGCGTTCCGTCCCTGTAGAATTCTTCATCATTCCACATACCGGATTCGACAACAGTGCTCGTACTGCTTTGATTCAGGTAGGCATAGACTGCCGGAAAATCTACACTTTCGTTTGTACTCACTTCTGCACCCCACTCTCGCTTTGAGCCTTCAAGCTTCAGTCTCTCAAGTAACTCCTGCGAGCCGGTTTCGTTCAGCCCTAAACTCAGCCCCAGCATTTCAAGCATCCACGAATCATCCGGAAAGTCGGATACATCAGGATGATCGGAGTTCCAGAGTGTAATTATCACTTCCGAACCTTCATATTTACAAAATTCAAGGTAAGTGTCATCGAACGTATTTTCGTTGTAGTAAAACACAACCCTGTACACCATGTAATCGTTCTCAAACCTCTCTTCAAGGGCTTCGACATTCCCGGGTTCTATTAAAGTTGATTCGTTGAGCCTGGCATCACCGCTAATATCATATCCCGATTCCTCTGCCCTTGCAAGCACCGAATCAAAATCAATAGGTCCTACGTAAATTTCATTTCCGTCATAAGAAGCCTGGTCCATACCGATAAGGAGTGCAGCAAACCCCCCATAAAAAAGTACGATTAAGCCCACAGGGATCAGTACTATATATAGTAAAATTTTCAAGGTTTTATCCATATTCCCAACCTCACGGTTACAAACCTCTGATTTCCCAGACCCTAATTTCGTCCCGGACAGCAAGGATGTCCCTTATTAAAAACCCGACATATCAGGAGGGAGCTTCAAGACTCCTGATTCAAAGATGGTTAAATTTCATCTGCATTTGGGAGATGAATCTCTTCTAACTTTTATTAGTAGTTCTTCTGTTCTTTTATATTTTTTGATTATTCGATTGGCTTGTGTTTTTTGTATTTTCGGAAACAATGCAAAAATAATCCAAACATCTGAATACAGAGCAGCAAAGGTCAGGATAAATTCCAAACCGTTGTGTATTTTTGCTTAAAGAAGAGAGATGGAACGTTGTGGCAGGACGAATGTTATTCTTGAAGTTGACATGTAAAAAATTGAATCGCGAACTCTAACCCGTACAACCTTAGCAGGTTTACCGAACTGTTCTTGTTCCGCTCGACGAGGGAGAGCGGCTTTTCCCATGAAAAGACAAAAGAGAAGAAAATCAGCAAAATAACAACCCTGTATAAGAAGAAAATTGACAAATAACAGCAATTTTGCTTTTACCTCTCTTTGCTGCTTTTTTAATCTTCTTTTATCCTGTTTTTCACCTTTTTACTTCTTCTTCCTTCAACTTCTTTCTTCTTATGGGGAAGGGCCGCCAGACAAGCTGGCGGGAATTTCCGATACCATGTGAATTTAAAAGCCCTTTTCGAGGATAAGAGAATACTTTTTCGGACATGTGAAGCCGTATTATAATACAAAATAGTTTCTGCCACGTTCGATAAAGGAAAGCGATCTTTTCCAAAAGACAGGAGAGATAGGAATAAATTTTTATTAGATTTTTCAGGAACTGCTAATTAAAAGTAATTAATAGTAACTTATAAGTTCCTATAACTCTAATAATTTAACAGAGCATTATGAGTGAAGCTACCACAATTCCGGTCACAAAAGACGTAAGAGACAGGCTAAAGAAGTATGGCATGAAAGGGGAAACCTACAACGAAATTCTCAAGCGCCTGATGGATGAAGTTGATTATGAGGCATTCATGGAGCGCCAGTACAAAAAACTTGAAGAAAAAGATAAGTTTGTGAGCCTGGATGAAGTCTGATGAGTTTCAGAGTAAGGCTGCATCCTGACGCAGTGAAGTTTCTGCTCGATTTGAAAACGGAGATGAGAGAAAGGCTTAAAGCAGGAATAAAACACCTGGAAACAGATCCTTTCAAGAGTCGACCCCATGCCGACATAAAAAAGCTGAAAGGAACGAAAAAAAGAGAAGATCTCTATCGTTTACGAGTAGGTGATTATAGAGTTATTTATGCAGTGGAAGACGATACAATTTTTGTTCTTGAAATCATTCCGCGAGAAAAGGGATATGACTGGTTTTGAGTGAGTGTTTCCGTGCCCTCAGCATTATGAAGGTACAACATTTAAAAGTAAACTGCTTAAATTTGTTGCTGAAAATCATATCCAGGCTACATATTTATTTTTTTGAACTGGAAACCTGTAACTGAGGAAGTATTTTCACCCTACCCGAAACAGCGAAGAGCCGTCTTCTTCATTTATATCGCCGGTATACTCGCGGTATACTACGTATTTTCCGTTTGCTTTCTTTATGCATCTGGCCCCAAGCCCGCTCTTTTTTATCATGGCTTTTCTTTTCTCGGCATCGGATTTCTCAAGCCCGAAATAACTCAGTTCGTCGAGCATGTAGGTTTTGCCGTTAAATTCTCGGAAGGTTTTGTGCATAACATCAAAGGTCTACGTGGTTTTTAAAATATCATTTTTATTCCTCAATTCCCTGACCGGTAAATCTACTAACCGTCTGGACACACATGTAATTTGGAACTTAAGTATTAGAATGAAGTGTCTCTTTCAGAAATATGCCGATCTCAGGACCAGTTTATTCCGTAGGGGCTGTAAGCGTATTCAATTCCGAAATCTTCTCCACAACTTTTTCAACATCTTCTACCTCTTCCGGCATCTGGAGCAGCTTCACAAAATTATCGCGGAGAGTGTGGAACGGGGCTTCTCCGATTCCACCCGCGATCAAAACATTGACACCCTGATCCTTCAGAAGTTCTGCCGCTTTAAGGCCTTTTTTCTTTTCCAGGCCTGCGGCAGGGTTTTCGCTGATATCCCAGCTTATTATATCATTATTTTCAAGCTCGATAAAAATAAAATACGGAGCTTTGCTAAAATGCCGGGAGACCTTTGAATGCAACCCTTCCCGCATCAGGACAGGAACTGCAAGCTTCATTACCGATACCTTTTCGGGCTTTACATTGATAACCAGATGTTCCAGGTTCTTTACTTCGTTTTTCACAGTCTTTTCGATTTCCCCGGAAAGCATTTCCACTCTTTTAAGACTGGCATCGCCCTCTATTTCGATCTCGATCTCCCCGAATACTACAAGACCGGACTTTCGAAGTCTGATATCATCAACAGTTTTCACGCCCCGAATACTGCTCACATTCTGCCTGATTCTTTCAATCGAATCTTTATCCAGCCATGCGTCCATCAGTGTCAGTATGGAGTCCTTTGCCATACCGATTCCAAGCTTGAATATCATTAAAGAGATGACCAGCACTCCGGCACTATCGAGCCATAACACGCCTGAGAGTGAACCGATAATCGTAATAGCAACTATCAGGGAACTGAAAACGTCTGTATAGGAGTGCATGGCATCGGCAATCAAAGCCTGAGAATCTATCTGTTTACCGACTTTGAATTTGTATTGAGATAATGCATACATTGCCATTACAGAAAATACAGCTGTGCCAAGTGCGATTCCCTGCAGTTTGATCTCTACGGGATTTGTGATGTTCAGCAGCGCCTCACGTACAAGTTCGACTCCGGAAAAGAGGATTATAATAGAAACAAAGAGTGAAACAAGGTTGTCTGCTTTGTAGTAGCCATAGGGGAATTTTTCTTCACTGCCCCTCATGCTGAGCTTGAGCCCTATCCAGACGGCAAGTGATGTGAAAATATCCAGAGACGTATGGATAGCATCTGCGATCAGAGCTGCGCTTCCGGAATAAAAGCCGACGATGCCTTTTAATATTGAAAGAAAAACCAGAGTAAGAGTAGCATTTTTTGAAGCCTTAGCTCCTAACGATAAGTTCTCCTGTACAGCCATCTTCTCACATCATTTTTGAATATATACAGAAAATATACACAAACGGAAAACATATAGGCAATGAATTTTAAATTTTTTTAGAAATTAATCTGGAAATTAATATTCAATCCCTTCTCTTGCAGGGAAGTTTTTTTCAAAGGGATGCTTCACGAACTTCATTTCGGTAACAAGGTCCGCCCTTTCGATCAGTTCTCCGGGAGCCCTTCTCCCTGTCAGGACGACTGTTGTCTCTTCCGGGATGTCATCCAGCAATTTCAGTATATCTTCGGTCTTCACAATTCCGAAATGGGCTGCAAGATTTATCTCGTCCAGTATCAAAAGCCTTGGTTTCCTCTTGAGGGCATTTTTTGCAAATTCGAGCCCCCTTGCTGCCAGTTCGTAATCCAGAGGCGTGGGATTCTTGAAGTCTATAAATTCTTCCCTTCCGAACTGATGGATCTCATATTCCGGTGCCAGCCTATCCTTTACCCTGTACTCTCCGATGTATTTTCTACCTTTCATAAACTGGATAATTATGACCCTGTACCCGTGACCTATAGCTCTGAGAGCTAACCCAAGGGCATTCGTGGTCTTTCCTTCCCCTTCCCCAGTATACATATATACCATGCCTCCAGTCATTTTACACCTCAGAAGATATTCTACTGTTGAAGAGGAGTAGTTTGCGAAACCATACATTATTTTGTTTTCATATTATATCTAACAATATTTTGTTTCATCTTTTCTCAAACAACTTTTTGTGCTCTCTTAATTACACAGGCAAAAAATAAAAATAAAAACGGAGGTTTTGTGGTGAAGATCTTTATACGGCGAGATCTTGAAAATAATGCGGTGAGATCTTGAAAATAATACGGTGAGATCTGGAAAATAAAGATGTTTTTGAAGCGAACAAAGAGAAAGAATATTCGTATATTAACGAATCACATATTTTCATTTTCAGGAAATTTCAAATATTAATTAATATTATTTTCATTATGCAAAACAAAAGGAATTTAGGTTATCTCGGATTTTTAGGGTTCTTAGGATTTCAAGGAGTAACGGGTATAGCAACCGAAAACTACGGAATGGCAGGATACGTAGCCTTTTTTTGCTTCTTTATCTTTTTTAAGTATTTTAAAGAAAAATAATTTTAGACTTCAGCTTTATCTTCCAGCGAATAATATTCAATGCCGGTTCCGGTAAACGAACAGGCTGAGGAATGAAGTTCCTGCTTCATTCATTAATGCTTCGTTCCTTGAACCACCTTTCAGAACAGCAGCATAGGTAAAACATAGATGTGGATAAAGTGATTCTTTTAGTTTTTTTCTGTTAAAACAGGGATCAAAGATAGCTGAAATCCTTTTACAACTACTTAACTTGATTTTCAGGGTTGCTTTCATATTACAATTAGATCAGACCCAGCTATTATATAGTTAATTTTATATCTACTATATAGATTAAAAACGAACTTAAGGTTTCAAAATTGCTTTTGTCAGGTGGAGAAGGGAAAAATGGAAGAAAAACTGAGAAATTCTGGTATTGAGATAATTGGAAATGTGCCCTGGGGGACGCACTTTTGCCAATTCTACCAGACAAAAGAAGACATGATGGATATACTTGTCCCTTATTTCAAAGCCGGGCTGGAAAATAATGAATTTTGCATCTGGATTACGTCACAACCTCTGGAAGTAGAGGAGGCAAAAGAAGCTCTTAGGAGAGCTGTTCCTGATTTTGAGCTTTATCTGGAGAGGGGGCAGATAGAAATTTTTCCTTACACTCACGGTTACATAAACGAGGGTGTTTTCGATTCGGAAATCGTTATAAGTGGGTGGAATGAAAAACTAAACCTGGCTCTGGAAAGCGGTTATGAAGGGCTCAGGGCAACGGGGGATACCTGCTGGCTGGAAAAAGAAGGCTGGACCGATTTCGTTAATTATGAGAATAAGATAGATTCTGTCATTGAAAAACATCAAATGATATCTCTGTGCCCGTATCATCTTGAGATGTGCAATGCAACCGAAATTCTCGACATCGCCTTTAATCACCAGTTCTCTTTGATCAAAAGAGAAGGAAAATGGGATCGGATAGAAAATTTCGGGAGAAAAAGGGCAGAAAAAGCAGTTTTTCAGGCTACAAAAGACTGGGAACAAACATTTGATGCCGTACCAGACCTTATAGCCATAATTGACAATGAATGCAGGATTGTTCGTGCGAACAAAGCCATGGCAGCAAGGCTGGGAGTGACACAAGAAGAATATGCAGGATTGACGTGTTATCATGTTATGCATGGGACGGATGAACCTCCTTCTTTTTGTCCGCATAAACAACTACTTAAAGATGGACTTGAGCGCATAACAGAAGTTCACGAAGAACTTCTGGGTGGTGATTTCGTATTAAGTGTTTCGCCATTATATGATCCGGATGGAAAAATTACGGGATGCGTTCATGTCGCTCGTGACATCACGGAACGTAAAAGAGCGGAGGAAGCTCTAAAAAAAGCACATGAATGTTTGGAAGAAAAAGTCAAAGCACGTACCGTTGAGCTTGAAGAGGCTTATAAAGCATTAAAAGAAAATGAAAGAAGGCTCTCCGAAGCTCAAAAAATGGCTCATATAGGGAATTGGGATTGGGATCTTGTAACCGGTAGGTCGTACTGGTCTGATGAAATGTATCGTATTTTTGGACTTGAACCTCAAGAATTCGGCTTAACTTATGATAAAATTTTTAATTATATTCATCCCGACGATCGGGATTACTTTGAAAATTCCGTTAAGAGAGCCTTAAATGGAGGGTCTTATGACAGTGATTATCGGATTATTTCAGATGATGGTGAAGAGCGAGTAGTTCATGCACAGGGCGAAGTAGTATTCGATGAGGAAAATAACCCTGTTCTAATGAAAGGAACAGTTCAGGATATTACTGAGCGTAAGAAGGCTGAAGAAGCCCTGGAAAAAATGGAGAGAATCCGAATAAAAGAAATTCATCACAGGATAAAAAATAACCTTCAGGTAATCTCTTCCCTGCTGGACCTTCAGGCTGAAAAGTTCAGGGATAAAGAAGTACTTGAAGCTTTCGGGGAAAGTCAGAACCGTGTAATCTCGATGTCCCTTATTCACGAAGAACTCTATAAAGGGGAAGGAACTGATGCACTGGACTTTTCGGCATACCTTCGAAAGCTATCTGAAAAACTTTACCAGACTTATAGCCTGAGTGGTAAAAATATCCGCCTGTACATGAATCTGGAAGACAGTACGTCATTTGACATGGATATTGCAGTCCCGCTGGGTATAATCGTTAACGAGCTTGTTTCCAATGCTTTCAAACATGCATTTCCCGAAAAAGAAGGGGAAATTCGAATCCAGCTTCGAAAAGAAAAAAAGTACAATGAAGTAAACAGATCCCTTTTCAGCCTGATAATTTCAGATAACGGAATAGGAATTCCTGAAGACGTGAAATTAGCAAGTTTCGAATCTCTCGGTATGAAATTAGTAAACACTCTTGTCGACCAGCTGGATGGAAAAATCGAGATTATACGAGCACACGGAACGGAATTCAGAATTACCTTCAATGTAACGGAAAGATCGCACATCCCGGCGGGTATCAAGTAGAAAATCCACACCATAGAGGGTCAAATTATGGATAGCAGATTAGGGATGGTATTGAAATTTTGACTTTGAATTTGCAGCAGATTTGCGAGGCTACCTCTTTTTGGCTTGGGAATATCCTGAACAGACAACTGTTTCCAATCGACTCGAAGCAGTGAAAAGCCGTCTTCTTCATTAATACTGCCGGAATATTCACGGGATACTACATATTTGCCATTTGCTTTTTCATGCATCTGGTTCCGAGCCTGCTCTTCTTTACCGTGGCTTTTCTTTTCTCGGCATCGGATTTATCAAGTCCGAAATAGCTTAACTCATCAAGCATGTAAGTTTTGCCATTAAATTCCCCGAAGGTTTTGGCATCTTACCAGGCCGCATGATTTCTGATTGTTTAAGTTGCATCCTTAGTCGGCAATTTTTCGGATCTCTATAGTTTCTACCGGTAACTCTGGGATAATAACTATCGTTTTCTTAACATAGTACAAAGTTCAAAATCAAAGGCCTAAAACTAGCGCTCAAAAAAGGTAAAAAACAAGCCGAAAATAAGTGATTACATGAAACTCCTAATATGCGAGATCCCCCACCCGAAAGATTTCATATCTCATTTTCATGAAGAGGCTTGGGATCTGGATGTGCTTGAGCAGAGGAAGTAAAACACGACATTTGCGCTTGCAGGATAACCAAGTAAAATCAATCGCCTTAAAAGTTGTTAGAGAAGAGTTTCTGAAGTTTAGTTTAGAAGTAGATGGTAGGGTTCGAGTCCCTATTCTCGAGGTCCCTACCTGCGATCCAACCCATAGATTAAGAGGAAACCCTATTACCCTTAATCTGTACATTTATAATGGTCTGGTTATATATATCATGATTGATACGAAAAATTAGCCCTCACTACAAGTTTCAATATTATGCAAATATTATATTATATTGAAAGTTTTAATGGCATTGAAAGTAAGAAAAATTGTCATAAGAGAGGAACGATAAGAGGCTTGAAATATTTTACATCAAATTAATTTTTGCTTGAAAACAATTTTTTGCATAATTAATTTAAAGTAATTTACGTTACCAGTATATTCTGGAGTTGGGAAGTGAGAGGAATAAAATCTATCACATAAAAAGTAAGATAGAATGAAATCTACCACATAAGGAATCACCTGAAGAGTCGCTGATCCTTTTTCGGATCAATCTGCTTGGGGGAGCAGGAGATTCGAAGAGACTGTATCGGGGGATACAGTACGGATGCAGCGACTCCGGGTTTCTTCTCACGTTACTGATTTTTCCTAAAACTTTTTCCTGCAACCATTTTATTTTTCAGTTGCCTTTGCACGTTCTTCTCTGGTCATGCCGGCAAGACGCTCAACTTCCTTCACTTCAAGCCCGAGGCCTTTTGCCACCCGGGTACCATAGTCGGGGTCGGCTTTGAAAAAGAGAGCTGTCTGTCTGAGCTGGATGCGTTTCTGGGCAGCCGAGAGATGGGATACAATGTTGCCTACCAGGTGTTCTCTGTCTTTTCGGTCATGACATCCCGGTAGAGGTTTCCGGGTTGTACAAAGTCATCGTTGGGGTAGTTGTAAGGCGTACGGGCTGACAGTCCCGAGACCTCTAAAGGCGGCTCCAGGAAAGCAGGGTTCGGGGCAGGCCCGCCAAAACTGTTAGGCCAGTAATTCGGTCCGTGGCCTCCATTTCCGTCAACGCGCATGACCCCGTCCCGCTGGTAGCTGGTCCCAGGAGAGTATTTTGGCGCATTCACCGGGATCAGGTGGTAGTTGGGCCCAAGTCGGTGGACGTGGGTATCATGATCGGAAAAGACCCTGGCCTGCAGCATCTTGTCCGGGGAAATGCCAATGCCTGGCACCAGGTTTGCAGGACTGAAGGCTGCCTACTCAACTTCGGCAAAGTAATTTGTCGGGTTCCCGTTCAATACAAGTTTTCCTATCTTCATGGTCGGGAAATCGCCGTGGGGCCAGACCTTGGTGATGTCCCTGATATCAAACCTGTAATCTTCAGCCTGTTCCGGGGTCATTATCTGCATTTCAAGGGTCCTGGAAGGATAGTCGCCTCTCTTGATAGCCTCATACAGGTCCCTTGTTGCATGGTCCGGGTCCGTCCCGCTCAATTTCTCTGTTCTTCCCGGGTAAGGTTTTTTATACCCTGGTCGGTCTTGAAACGGTACTGTACCCAGAAATATTCACACTTTTCATTGTACCACTTATAGGTATGGCTTGAGTAGCCATTCATGTTCCTGAAGGTAGCAGGAGTACCCCTATCAGAGAAAAGGATAGTGACCTGGTGAATCGATTCAGGGGTCAGGGAAAGAAAATCCCAGAACATGTCCGGGTCTTTGCAATTTGTAGCCGGATGACGCTTCTGCGTGTGGATAAAATCAGGAAACTTCAGAGGGTCGCGGATGAAAAACACGGGAGTGTTGTTTCCGGTCAGGTCATAATTACCTTCCTCGGTATAGAACTTCACGGCAAAACCGCGTGGATCACGAACGGCATCGTGAAGCCCTAATGAAGCTGCCAGTTGCAGTTTTTGCACTGGGCCCTTTCCATGATTAGGAAGAGGAATGGAAAGAAGTACGTGCCCAGCTCGATAAAGAGCTTGAGAAGTTTCCCTGGCTTACACTTATCGCTACTGAAATATTTGGCGGCAAGTTCGACCCGGAAAAGCTCCGCTTCCCTGATAACATAATTGCAAGGCTGCCGGGAACCCCTTACACGATATGCCAGCAACCGATATTCGGGATCGGGAGGCAATCCGCGACTGGGCGGACAAACTGGCCGCACAGTTTCAGCCTGCTCTGGCACACTAAAAAATTAGAAAGAAGATTCGATAAAAGAATTTGAAAAAGAATCAGAAAAAAGAAGATTGAATAAAGTGTTCGACTGAAAAAGTCAAGCCTGAAATTCGAGTTTAAGCCCCACAGGACAGTGATCCGAACCTGTGATTTCGGGGTAAATCGGGGCATCTTTTACATTTTCCCGAAGGTTTTCGCTAACGAAGAAATAATCCAGGCGCCAGCCTACGTTTCTTTCACGAGCCCGGGTTCTTAATGACCACCAGGAATAGTTTCCGCCTTCGCTGTTGAACATGCGGAAGGTATCAAGGTATCCGGCAGCAAGGAATTTATCCATCCATTCACGTTCTTCGGGGAGGAAACCGGAGGTTGTTTCGTTTTCCTTTGGTCTTGCGAGGTCGATTTCTCTGTGGGCGGTATTCACATCCCCGCAGATGACAAGCTTTTTGCCCTCGGCTTCAAGGGTGTTTGCATAATCCAAAAAGGCATCGTAAAAAGCCATTTTGTATTCCAGGCGTTCCTGGGAGGCTTTGCCGTTTGGGAAATAGATGTTCATCAGGGTGAAATTATCGTAATCGACCCGGAGAAAACGGCCTTCCCTGTCAAATTCCTCGATTCCCATCCCTGTTTCGACTTTGAAGGGCTTTTGCTTTGAAAATGTCCCCACCCCGCTGTACCCGCTTCTTTCCGCAGAGACGAAATAGTTGTGGTAGCCGGGAATGTTCTTTACTTCCCTCGGGAGCTTCTCCGGGGAGGCTTTTGTTTCCTGGATGCAGATGACATCGAATTTCTGCTCCAGCAGCAAATTCAGAAAGCCTTTTTTCATTGCAGCCCGGAGGCCGTTTACATTCCAGGAAATAAGGTTGTATTGTTCCGGCATTTTTTACCTCTGTTATTCTTTTTCGGGTCTTTTATTCATCCTTTATTTGGATTTTTATTTGACTCTTCTATTCAGCTCTTCTTTCGGCTCTTTATCAGCTCTTTTTTGGCTTTTATCAGCTCTTTTTCCGGCTTTTTTTCGGCTATCTGGAAGCCTGAATTTTCGGGTAATATCGATATAAAGTTATTCAGGATTGAACATAGGGTCATAGGGCCATAAAGAAGTCATAGATTCATAAGTCGCATAGGATATGATCATCTGTCACATTGTATAGAATCATCTGATTTACTATGAAATTATCCGGAGTTTCAGTAAATAAATGCTTCTTTAAACAGTTTATGGCGTAAACAGAGTGAAAAAAATAAAATAATACTTCCGATAATTATTAGATATATACATATTTAAGAAAATTCTGAAGACAGCTTCAGTAGAGCCGAATATTAAGTTAAAAAATAGGGAAATCACATGGATTTAATAAAAATTATATGCGGAATGCTTGCAGTTGCTCTTTTTCTGGGTGTTCTTACCTGTGGTAGTCATGACGACCGGGCAGCAGTTGCAGAAGAATTCAAAAATGAAACTTTAGGCGAACCCGCCTCAGAGGTGACCGGGGAATCCCTGGCTGCAGGAGAAAACACAACCGTAGAACAGGCTAGCCAGGGACCTGCCCCACCAAACTCTCTTATTCTTGCAAAAGGGGAGAGTAAAATGGCAACCGAGAGGAGAAACATCGAATACAAAGTCAGGGCTACAGCCAGACTTGTTGAGGCACAGGGAGAAAAGCTCTTCCCCTCATTCCGGGAGGCAAAGTCCCCCTGGTACAACGGTGACTTCTATATTTTTGTCTGGGCGATGAACGGAACTCAGGTAGTCTGCCCTCCGGACAGGGAACGCGAAGGAGAAAACATGAGCGGGCTCCTGGACGCGGAAGGAAAGCCCATAGGGAAGCTCTTCATAGAGGCAGCCCGGAATGGAAATGGCGAAGGCTGGATCGATTACAGCTGGAAGGAATCCGAAAGTTCCGAGCCTGCCCACAGGTTTACCTTCGTGAAAAAGGCTACCTTTGAAGGGCGGGCTTACATAGTCGGTTCAAGCTTTTATGCGGATGATTATATCCTCTGCAAGAACCTGACCGAATGCACCTATCTCGAAGAGCCCGGAAATATCCATGTTGCGGAACTGCTGAACCCCGGAAACGTTGATAGAAACCTTGACCTGAACTACAGCGTAGCTCATTCGTTTATCGAACCCGGAGAAAATATAGCTCCCCACATGATGAAAAATCCGGAAGTTCACTATATCCTTGAAGGAGAAGGCATCCTCTATATTGACGGAATTCCGGTAGAACTGCAGCCGGACCAGCTCATATACATCCCCGCAGGAGCTATTCAAACCACATACAATACCGGAAATACTACCCTCAAATTCCTGGCCATAAACCAGCCCGGCTGGTCAGAGAAAAATACTAAAGTCTTTGAATAATAATTAAAGTAATCGAATAAAAACTAAAAATTTTGAGTAGTAGCTAAAAATTTTGAGTAGAAACTAAAATGTCTAAGTAAAAAATGAAATATTTAAACAAAGTATCCATCGGAACAGCCCTTAAAGAAACTCCAGGTCACTTTCGTATGTAACGCACAGCCCCCAGCTGTCAAGGCTGCCTTCATTTCCTGCTGCCTGGTCCGAAACCTTCAGGGTCCAGACCCCCTTCATCTCTTTGTTTACGGCAGGCAGCAGGACCTCATCGGATTCGGTACCGAACGTTTTTTTGAGATCCCTTCGTCCATATCCGATCCTGTTATGCAATATCAGTTCTTCCCCCGACGGCATGACCAGTATGGCTTTCAGATCCCCTATCGAAGGGTGAGTAATTTCCAGGGACACGCTGAGGCTTACAATTTTTCCCCTTCTTTCTATCTCAATAAGGCTCTCGATGCCTTCCGGGTCATTATCAGGCACGTTGAGGAAAGGAAAAATCTCCCTCTTAAGTTCTTCCTTTTCGACCTTCTGTATCAGAAATTTAATTCCCCAGCTGTGGAAAGAGCCTGTATGTTCCTTTGCAAGATCCTCAACCCTTAAAGCCCAGTTTCCCCAGACCCTCTCACCTATGCAAGCCTTCAAGGCCGGAACCGAGCCCGAATTATACGTCCTTACAAGGCTCATGTCCCTTCGGGCGAGCCGGTCATGCAGAATTATGCTTTTTTCGACAGGCGTAAACAGTGTGAGCCTCAGGTCCCTGAGATATGGGTGCTCAATGTTTACTCTGACCCTGATATCTTTTACAAGCCCTTCCTCCGGAACATAAATGGAACTCAGGATTCCATCGGGGCTCACATCCGGGATAGGGACTCCGGGAAAAACCTCTTTTTCGACCTGAAACCGGTCACCAAGGTCTTTCGGCTTTCCGAGGCCGACAGCAGCCCAGGCATTTTTTATAGCTGCATATTCGGACCCTTTCTCCCCGTATAGCTGGCGGCAGGCGTTCAACAGGGCATGCCTTGCTTCCCGAAACGTCCACCTGCTCAGGGTTGCACTGCACAGGTACGCGGTAAGGGCAAGATAATAGATCTTTTCGGCTTTTGCTCTTGAAATCCCTTTTACCTTTATCCCGTGGTGGGTTCCGCCTTCAATGGTAAGGTAAGCAGCTTTATTGAGGATTCCACTGTTCAGGTGAATATATCCTGCCTGGTTCTTATGCAGGTCAGGTACCTCGCCGGGAGCAAGCCGCACGTAATTGTCAAGGTGGTCAGGCTGTCCGAACCTTGGGGGATCGGAAAGGTCTCGCAGGGCGTCTCCGGGATGAAAAGGGGTATAGACTCCTTCCCCTATTTCCCAGTTTTTTATCTTTTCTTCATTTGAGATAAAAATTGCAAAAACGTCTGCAAAGGACTCATCAAGAGCTCCTGCCTCTCCGCTGTATACAAATCGGGCTGTCTGGGCGGCAACGGCATGTGTCAGCTCGTGAGCCACAATATCGAGTGCAAACGCCATAGGTCTCCAGCGAAAACCATCCCCGTCTCCGAAAACAAGCTGTTTGTGGTAGTCGCTCCAGAAAGAATTGTTGTAGTTCAGTAGAAAGTGAACCGAAGAAACGAGAGGAGAACCCTTATTATCATAACTGTCCCTTCCGAAAGTGTTTTTGTAGTAATCGTACACTATGCCCATATTTTCATGAGCTGCCCTGGCGACCTCATCCGTAGCCAACCGATCTTCAGACAGCAGTTCTCCAGGCAGGATGGACTCATTCTTCGCAGTGTAGGTCTTTCGAAAAAGGGCAGATCGGATCTGGGAAAGTGCGTAAAGCTGCTCTCCGGTATGGGCGTCAATGAAATGGAACTTCCCTGCAAACCCTTCGGCAAAGATGGACTCAACCTGCCAGACCAGATGAAGCTTCTTCAGACGAGGTTTTTTCAGATGAAGCTTATTCAACTGGAAATCGTTTGTGGGAAACCGTGTTTCACCATCCCGAAAAAGCATCAACCTTGAACGGGGAACCGCTACAGCTTGTCCCGAGCCGATATCCTGACGGACAATTTCAATGGCTTCTTCTCTCTTGATTTTCGGCTCAAGGGCGATCGGCACCTCTGCCAGGCGAAAGTCCTTGTATGCGATAACCTCGCCGGCAGGGTTTATGTGGACCTGGGCCGACCCCTCAAAAACCGGGATGCTTTTTATGTACTGGAGGAAAATAACATGGTGAAACCCGGAAAAATCAGTCTCGGCGGTGAAAAGTTCCAGGCTCTCATCAAGCCCGGGCTGCATGTCCGTAAGCGCCCTGTGCTCTTCCAGAAACTTCCTTGCTATTGTTTCAGGATTTTCGGCTGAAGGCTTTGAAAGGGTGCCTTTGATGAATTTAGGAACCTTCATCCGGGAGTCCCAGAAAATTTCGGATTCAGGATCTATTTTCTTAAGTTTCTCGGCATCTTTTGCCTGTTTTTTGCTCAGTCCTCTCATATTTGCCCCAGATCTTAATTTTCCTTCTCAGTAGATTCCATATTCATCCTGAAGTTATTTATAAGATGATTATGAAAGTTTCGAAAAAATTGTTTAAAAAATTGTTTATACGATATACGAAAAACAAACCGAAGTTATACAAAAATTGAAAAAAGTGAGAGAAATTTAGACTGAACTGCGTTCTAATAATTCCTTCAAATTGAACTGTTCATATCCTCCGTACTGTGCCGGAAAATCATTGATTGCGAGCCAGAAATCTCCGGTTTCCGGATATGCCACCAGACTCCACATATTTGCTATATGTGCTTTAAACTGCCCCACCGGTTCTTTTGCTTTATAGGCAAAGTCAGGATACAATGCACAAATAGTACAGAGGATATTATTTGTCCAGGAAGGGAAAAATACGTCGCGGGTCTGGCGGGTATAAGGGTCATAGCAGTCGCTCAAGATTTTTATTGCATTTTCAACCGTAATATTGCTATAATACTCGTGAATTAACTGCTGGTAGCGTTCAAAACGGCTGGGGGCCTGGACATAAAAATTATAAGGCTCTTTCAGGCTGTTCTGCCAGTTTTCGATCGTTGAGATATCTTTTAGCTGGTTTACCGGAACCTGATCAGTTACCATGTTGTACCCGGAATAACCCATCCAGCCCGGATAACAGTTGGAATGGTTCGTCTGCCACAGGGCTTCAACACCCGGCATAGGATAACGGCAGCAGACTTTTCTGGAAGACGTTTCGACCACGACTGCCTTTTTAGCCCTGGCATCAGCTACATGATAGGCAATCCCGGCACAGCGAGGGTACTCCTGGAAAATCCTGATCGCATCCTCGACCGTCTGCGCATGAGTCAGGAGCAAACGAGTAAATATGGCTATCCCGCAGCCTTTCATACTTTCATGCTGCATGGAATTTAACTGGGTCATCATCGCAAGCCCATCCGCATTTATACCCCCGTCCAGCCCGATCATTCCCGGATAGGTTAAAAAAGCATGTCCAATCCCATCATCAGGACTTGCTACAACCAGCATTCGGTTTGATAACTGTTCCGGCATATTGAAATTGTCTTCATTTTTCCCGAATATCAGTTTTCCATCGCCTCCAGCCCATTCTCCCCAGGCAGAAAAACTGCTGCAACCCCCACCAGCAGGTTTACTTATATTCTGCTGGGAAGCTCCATTATTCCCGTTTTTCCCGACAACAGGGTTCTCACCCTGATTATCGTCCTGATTATCGCCCTGATTTTTATCCTTATTATCTTCCTGCTCATCGCCTTTCCAGTAATCAGGATGGCAGTAAATACACCACTGATCATAATTGGTGTTCCAGAGCAGGATCTGTTCGAGGCTTACGTTTATTCCGGCATCTTTGACCCCATCGGCAATTCCGATCATTTCTTCTTTGAATTCCTGCGGTAAAAAAGGTTCAGCCGCCCTTTGCCCCATCCATAAGAGTTCCTCTGCCGTATCAATATTCGAGCCTGTCTGTGCGGCAACATAAGCAGCGGTGGCTAAAAGGGTCCTGTTAACCATCAAGTCTATTTTATCTGCCAGCAAATACCCATGCTGATAACCCATTTCGTACGCTTTACCTTCAAGGTGAAGGACTTTGACCCCTCTTATTTCCTCAAAACAAGCCTTATTAAGAATTTCATCTTTCTTCATGGTCATAGATAATATTTTAACTTATTTAAGACTGTTTGGCTTTTTTGTGCAGGTATGCATAAACAATTTATCAGTCAAGACGCAGGTCTCTTCGTACCAGGCTCAGTCTGAAAAACGAGCATAGTGTAAACTATCCAACCACTTATTGCAGTCTTCTTCTGTCAATCAAAAGAAAGGTTTCAGCCTGAAAAAAGAAAATTTGTTTTCCCGACTCTGCCTAAGCTCAGGCGGAGTGGGCGGCCCACCAATAGCCGTAGGAGAACCTGGACCGAAACTCAAGGGCTCCGGCAAAACTGAGTAAAAAAGAGTAGCCGGGAGGTAGATTAGAGGAATGAATATACAGGAAAAAGGCGAGATAAAACTGTAAAAAAGCAAAAAAACTATCTCCAGGGGAGAAAAGTGAAAATATAGGAGGATTTTATAGGTTTGAGCCCTTCACTTCATATATTTTATAAATATTCGGCACATAGAGATTGCGAATGGAATTGAGGAACTGTAGCAAAGGTGATTTTGATCAGATAATCACAAACATCAGGGAGTTCTGGGGTAGTGACAGAACCTTACACCTGCATCATCCCATTCTGGTCAATGAATTCGGGAACGCGGCTTTTGTTTTCAAAGAGAGGGGCACTGTATGCGCTTATATGTTCGTTTTTCACTCCCAGACCGAGCCCGTAGCTTATGTGCATTTGATTGCCGTCAGGAATAATTGCAGAAGGCTTGGCCTCGGCCGAAAACTCTATGAGCATTTTATTAAGTGTGCCAGGAAAAAGCATTGTTTAAAGGTAAAAGCCATAACGAAACCAACAAACCTTGAATCAATAGCTTTTCATAGGAAAATAGGGATGGAACTGACCGGAAACGGTGTTGTTGGCGGACTGCCTGTTGTTTTCGATTACAGTGGACCAGGAGAGCACAGGGTTGTTTTTATAAAGAATATTTGATGCTGATGAGGCATTTTAAAGAAATTATAATATATTTTAAAAGTTTTAGCATGAAAAAGTAGTTTTACTTTTTGTCAAGTTTTTCTCATCATCTTCAGCCAGATACTCCAGTTGCCGAAGGGATGGAATTTAAACAAAATAGGTGCTTGCGGAAGTTACATAAACCTTTTCTGAGGTTTATCCAAAGTAATTTCAATGCCTTAAAAAAGTAAGATAAAACTTGAGAATAGTAAAAAATGCCGTTCACGGAAAAAAGACTTTGAAATATAATTTTTTACGTAACCAGATTTTTTACTTTTCTATATTTTTGCTCTATTTTAAGAATAAGTCGAAACAATAAAGATTTGCTTTTGAGTTCTTTTGTTATCTTTTCTTCTATTTCGTCCTCAATAAGGTTCCGATTTTTGTCTCCTAACTCTACGGGAGTATCATCTAACCAGGGAACATACTCCCATTTCCAGAGATTATGATTTGAATCGTATTCAGCCATCGCATGATTGGAAGTATTTATAAAAAGCACTGGATGTTTTTCTGTGTTAAAATAGTACTTTATATTATGTTCAGGGACCGGATATCCTGAGTCTCCATGAATCGAATCGTATTTCAGGTCATATTTTTCGCTGTATATATTATGAAATATGAATTTATTGCCTTTAACGTCGTCTTCTAACTTGATCCTGAAGGTTTCTATGTCAAGAATCCGACCGTAACGATGGTATCGGAATGCTTGATAGACATTATTTAAAAAAGAGTGTTTGCGAAGTTGTTCATTATTGAAAATTATTGAAACCTCAATTTCAAGATATCCTTCAACAGTTTTGCAATGTGCACAGTTCACTACCCTGACGAAATTTTTCAGGCTATCTACAGCGGGTTGATAAATGACAGGAATATATTTTAAGGAACATTCTTTCTCTTTCTTAGATGTCGTGTCCTTTACATCTTTTACATCAAATATACTGTCACTTTTTTTTGAAGGATTGGAAATCTCTTTAAATATTAACTCGTAGAGTTTATATACGTTGGAGCACTCGAGCGTTTCTCCTTCTTTTACCCATTCCCAGATCCAGCAGTTGTCATTAAACTGAAAAACAAATCTCTCCTTTGGGCCCTCCTCACAAATTTTTCCTTCCTCGCCGCTCTCTCTGAAAGTATAAACATCCTTCCATGGTCTATAAATTTTCTCAAGGTCGAAACCAATCATCAATCTAATTTCGACTACTTTCTCCATAAAAGTACTGAATTGCCTCTTTTTCCTTCGAATAATAATCTTTAACTTGTCATCTAAAGCTCTTGCCAGACTGATATTGCATGCGCGATAGTCCCATATCTCAACTTCTCCGGTCCAAAAAAACCTGGATTTCTTATACCCCCAACCTTCATAGCTATCTTTTACTTTCCATCTCCTTTCTCTGTAGGAAAAAAAGAGTTCTGGGTCGGATTCGGAGTCATTTTTATTTGATAATGTATCTTGGATGGAAGTCGGATTCGATGGTTCAAAAAACTCTGTCAATATACTCCAACCTAATCGGATTTTGATTGTAGAAGCCTTGGTTACCATGAAGCAGGAAAAAGGCTGGTGTTGGGCGTAAATTCCAAGCAGACTGTGGGAAAAATTACTGAAAAAGCCAATGGTTCTTAACTCCTGCCATTCTGCCTGAAAGATGCACTCCAGGTGATGTAACTGACACTCAGAGAGTTACAATAATGCCAGATTTACAAGCCTTCATCAGGCAGTTCGAATTCCGCAATCACCGGTGAATGGTCCGATTCCGGAAATTTGATGTCTGTAGCAAATGCGATAGATTCGTCATGCAGCAGCTCATTGTGCACCTCGGAACCCTTATAGTACGCCAGCATATCCCTACATACCAGCAAATGGTCCAGCATATTCCCTTTACCCTGATGGTAAAGCGAAAAACGGGCAGATTCCGGAATGCTCATCCAGAAGATGTTCCAGATTATCAGCACAGGGTTCCATAGAAATTCAGCTTTTACTTTTGTCCCGCATCAGAAACCCCTACATTCTTATTTACTAGCTGAGCTTCCAGAATTTTTTCCAGAACTTCCCGGTAAGCCCTTATCAGGATTTCAGAATCCAAGTGTTTACCTCTCGACTTGAGCCGATCCACCTCAAGCAGAAACTTCGCTACATTTTTAGGAGGCAGATTTTTTTCCGCAAACTTTGCCGCCAGAATTTTCAGCTCTTTTCGGGAAAAACACTTGTTTGGTTTTTTTCATCAAAGAAGTTGAATATAACTCCACAATTCCCGTGCCCTATGATCCTTGTTGAGGGATTCGCAGAAATTTTTATATAATCTTTAAATGTTACCCTCCCTACCAGTTCACCACATTCGCATATGATCATTTGATCAAACCCCCCTGGTGAATAGAAAAAGAAAAAAAAATAAAGAAATTCAACCTGAAATCGAGAGTTCCCACTGACTGTGGGAGCTATCATCGCCCCATCACTCACTCCCAAATATTTCCTCAGCTAGAAGTTTTCTGGAAACCCATGAATATATAGTTACACAAATATATATGCGTTTTTATACAATCAATTTAAAGAATAATATGCTAACAAAAAACATTAATCAGATGCCTGATATCCTATTCATTCCTATGTACATAGCCATCCGTGTTCCGGCCGAAAAAGGGGAAGAAGCCCGCCTGAATGTTTTAGCTTCAGGGCTTCTTGACCAAACCCGAAAAATTCGTAAAGTCCGGACAGAAAAAGGAACTTTCCTGGAGATCCCGGTAACGAAAGCCGCAGGCAACCGGATTGGAGACTTCCCCGTCATCAATCAGGAAAAACCCGAATTTCTGGAAAAAACCTGTTCCCTGAAAGAATACCTTTCAGACACCTTAACCGAAGCAGAACTGGAACATGTCCCTTCAAGCTGGCACATTTTAGGAGACATCATCATTGTCAGCATCCCCGAAACCCTCGATGAAAAAAAGCTCTTGATAGCTAAAGCTCTGCTTTCCATGTACCCGAAATGTCGGAGCGTGGTCAGGGACTTCGGGATCGAAGGTCAGTTCCGCCAGCCAAAAAGAGAACTGCTTCTCGGCAGTGGGACCGAAACCGTCCACAAAGAACACGGCTGCTTTTTCAAACAGGACGTAACAAAGGTGATGTATTCCAAAGGGAACCTTGAAGAAAGGAAAAAGATGAGCAAACTTGGGCAGGGAGAAATTGTTGTGGACATGTTTGCAGGGATAGGGTATTTTTCAATTCCCATGGCTTTCCACGCGCGTCCGGAAAAAATAATTTCGATAGAGATAAACCCTGAATCCTTTGCCTACCTGAAAGAAAATATTAAGCTGAACCATGTGGAGGACATTATCACCCCGATTCTTGGAGACTGCTCACAGGCTGCTCCCGAGGGGAAAGCTGACAGGGTTATTATGGGTTATGTGGGAACAACCCACCACTATCTGGAACCGGGTATAAACGCCCTGAAAAAAAGTGGAGGAATCCTGCATTATCATGAAACCGTGCCTGAAAATCTCGCCTTGACAAGGCCTGAAGAAAGGATAAAAAAAGCTGCCGGATGCCTGGGGAAAAAAGTTGAGGTCCTGGCAACCCGAAGGATAAAAAAGTATTCTCCGGGTGTTTTGCATGTGGTTGTGGATGCGCGGATCTTTGAATGAAGGATTTTAGCCTGATAACTAAAGAAATCGATTCTCACCCAGATTCTCATCCAGACACTCATCCGGATTCTCATCCGGATTCTCATCCTTCCTTATACGGGGAGCCTTGTGAGACAGTTACATCCATTGCAAGAATCTTCCCGTAAATATTTCTTTTTTGTACGATAGGCCACCACCCATAGAGGAAAACGTAAATGGGTTCCCACATGGCAACCCAGCCGATGATTGTCAAGCCTTCGGAAAACATGGATATAAGAAGTCCTCCTTCCAGGGTTGAAAGCAGCCTTATCAGAAGCAGGCAGAGAAAAAGGAAGATGACTGCAATGGTCATGTTTCTCCTCCCTCGCTGAAGGAGTCGTCTCAGGTCGATTTCAGTCAGAACTTTTTTGTAGAGGAAATGATTCCTGATTGCTTCCTTAAGGGTACGCTCCGTTTCCTGATTAAATTCGGAAGGAGGAACATATATCATAATTTCAAGGGGCTTTTTTAGAGGGAATTCCCCAACTATGTTATAAATATACACTTCTGCGTCTTCATCAAGCTCTTTTTCGTGAAACGGAGCTGGATCAAATGAATTAAATATCTGCATCATGCTGTGAAGCTCAAGCTCGATTAAGAGCTTTCCCTCACGCTTTCTGTAAAGGGCTTCTGTCCCCTTATGAGAAAAATCCACCCTTCCGACCATTTTATTTATCTACCTTATATAAAACATTTTTTTCGATTCACATGAACATCCTTTAAACTGTTGTTATGTTCTATATAAAGCTTTACTCTTCCGGTTTGGATATTAAGCCGTTCAGGGAGCTTGTTTTGGCGTAAAACGATATCTTTGGGATCTTTCCCCTGCCAGAGACCTTTTCCCTACATAGACATCCATATGTACAATTTTTTCGTAAATGTTCCGCTTGTGGATAATCGGCCACCAGCCGTAAAGGAAAATATGCACCGGCTCCCACATCGCAACCCAGCCGATAATAAGGAGCCCTTCAGAGAAAAGAGTATTCACAAGGCTTTCTTCAAAAGCCGAAAGCAGCCGAATCACGAGCAGGCAGAGAAAAAGGAAGGTAAGGGCTATTATAAAGTTTTTTCTCCCCTGATAAAGCAACCTTTTCAGTTCGATTTCCGCAAGGAGTCTTTTGTAAGAGAAATGATTCTTTATAGCTTCCTTAAGGTCTGTTTCCAGTTCCGCGCTGACCTCGGCAGACGGTAGATATATCATGATTTCAAGGGGCTTTTGCAGGGGAAACTCGTCTACAGCGTTATAGAGATATTCTTCTGCATCCTGATTAAGCTCTTTTTCATGAAACGGGGCAGGATCAAAAGAATCAAAGAGTTGAAGAAAGCTTTTGAGTTCGAGTTCGATCACAGGTATTCCTGCATGCTCCCTGTAAAGAGCCTCCGTCCCTTCACCTGAAAACCTTTTCTCCCTATCTGTGCCGGTGCCATTTCTAATATATCTTCCCCCTTACCGGTTTAATGAGGCATGTATCTGCAATGAAAAATATCGTAACCTCTTCCCTGTCATGCCTCCTGTCCTGGAATCTATCCGAAATCCCTGATTAATATTGGCTGGCAAGATATAAAACCTGAGATCGTCCACAAACCAGGAAATATTCCAGAAAACTGTTTTAATCGAGCTTTTTCAGAATCCGGAAAGTAACAAGCTGTGTATAAATTCTGAACCATTGTAGAATTTCTGAGAATTTCTGAGAATTTCTGAGAATTTCTGAAATGTCTGAAAAAAAGAAATACAGATTTGAAAGAGAAAATAAGATCCAATTTAAGTCTCTTTGCCCTGTTGAGATTACATTACAACTTCCAGGAAATGTCCGATTTTCCTTCGATCCCGAGGCGCAGTTCGGGTGGTTCAAGTCGGGATTTTGAGCTGTCGATGTTTTTATTATGCTCAAAATATCAATTGAAAAAACAACGAGAAAGGCAGTGTGACAGGGAAAACGTCCGGTTTGGCGACCAGTATGCGGACTTCTCCAAGTCACATCGCTAAAAAAGGCCTTTCTCCTTCTGGAAACGAGCTCATTCCGATCCCGCAACTCTTTGGGCTTTGATCAAAAACTGGCCACGACAGACATGATCGCCTGATGGAGCTCTTTTGGATTCTTAGAGCTGATCATTACTCTTTTCCCGGTGATGAGCTTCAGGGTTACAACGAAATTTGCTCTCTTGGAAAGGGGAGCATCTTTGTAGTCCTTTCCGGTAAATGGGTCATATGCCTGAATCCTGCAATCTTCGACCACATAAATTGGGATTTTCTTAAATGAGGGATTCAGAGGTATTAAACGGATATAGATTCCGTCCTTTCTGACCTCCGTGATATGTTTTGTACAGTAGAACAGAAGAGGAAAGAATACGCCGAAAACAAGCCAGAGCGCAAATAGGTAGATGTCAGGAATATTCTGAACTCCGGCAGGTTTTCCGAAGACTAGGCTGTAGACCTCGACGTACCAGAGCAGAAGGGCAGGATAGAGAACAGAAACCATAAAAACGTTATTGTGCAGATCCTGTACTTCTCGAAAAATTAAGCCTGTTTCCGAATGCTCCATAACAACCCCTCCCATAGCCATGACCTGACCAGACACATGCCCTGAGCAGCATATTCCTTACATTATTTACCATACGGATACCCTTATTATACGAAACAGGCAACTTACACGTCCTTAGCAACTTCCAGGCAAACACATGTATTACCCCAGTTAAAGCCGTGCCTTCTAAGGAAACTGGTTTAATAAGTAAGTACCCGCAATTGGAAACGTTTTGACTGGAAAGGTCTTTAATTGATAATCTTTCTATTTTTCTCTATCAAAGCGGGGTAAATAAATCTTCCGAAAAAAAATAGGAATTCTATATTATTTTTTATTTAAAAATCCAGGAAATGATTAAAAATTAACTGCAGTAATAAATTACTTAATGAAATTATATGTACAGATTACAAAGTCAATCACAGTGTAGAAAAATTTATAAACTATAAACTCAACCGGATTTTTTCAGGACTCATAGGATTTTTAAAATTCAAACAATTCGATAAAATGGAGTGTTTAATATAGGAAGTTTTGAATTAAAAAACTCGAATTAAAAAACTTGAATTAAAAAACTTGAATTAAAAAACTTGAATTAAAAAACTTGAATTAAAAAACTTGAATTAAAAAACTTGAATTAAAAAACTTGAATTAAAGAAAGTATTGGAAATAAAAGACAAACACATGAAAACTTAAATAAGCTTGAAGAATTATCCTGATGCCTGTCTTTTCATTGCTTTGCTGACTGCTTCGGAAAGTTTTTCCGGAATCTGGGAGCCAATCATCAGTTTTTTTACTTTGCTTCCTTCCCCAAATTCGAAAAATACGCCCCTGTTGCCTTTTGCATTGTATGCAGTCCCTTTTAGCCCGTAGCGTATGCCCCAACCTCCGTAATCCCTGATCGGTCTGTAGGTCACGACTTTGTAACTCTGGATAGTCGCTAAAGGAAAAAATCTGAAGGAAAAATGCAGCGGAAAAAAGCGGACATAGAGACCATCTTTCCTGACCTCGGTAATCATTTTGAGGGAATAGAAAAAAAGAGGGAAAAGAACCCCGAAGACCAGCAGTAAGCCAAGCATCATCCAGTCAGGAGCAGGATTGTTCCCGAAAGGTTTCCCAAGAAATAGTTGTTGATAAGCCCCATACCAGGACAAAATTACCGGAATCCCAACAACAAGCCTGACCCACACCTGATCCATCTTCTGGACTTCTCTAAAGAGAACTGGATTACATATCCTGCTCATTCCTTCGGTTGCACAGTACATATTGCCGTCTCCGAATATTTATTTAATATTTTATTATCATTTTATATAAATTGAGGGGATTTTTCCGAAAACATTATAATAAAACATAGAAGTTTATGTAAAAGTTTTTGGGAATATATTGGTATAAATCCAGTAGGATCCAGATCATCCAGTAGGAATTTAGTAAGAGTTAGATCATCAGTGAGAATTCAGTAAGAGTTAGATCATCAGTGAGAATTCAGTAAGAGTTAGACTATCCGGTAAGAGCTAGACTGTCCAGTAGAGTTATACTATCAATTAAGGGCTAGACTATCCATTAAGAGTTAGACTGCCCGGTAAGATCCAGATCGTCCAGTAAGAGTGAACCGGAATAAGCGAATAACATGGGACTAAAAACGAAATTTTAAAAAAAGATTAAAAAATAGAGAGATATGGTGTTTAGAACCCGAGTCTCTCCATTTCCTTCAGCACAGCTACACTGAAATCCGTGAAATTCTGAATTCCACCGGTCCAGGCAGCAATCATCATAGCGTCTGAAATTTCGGCTCTTGTGGCTTCGAATTTCTTAAGCCTTTCAAGGATTTTGACTGCGCTTTCTATGTTGTTATTGGAACAGGCGATAGCAAAGACCATAAGGTGCTTCTGCTTCATGGAAAGCCCGTCTTCCCTCTCAGCCCAGATAGCCTGATAAAAGCCGGCAAGCCCTTCGCCAAAATCCTCGCTTATCTTCTCAGCGTAAACAACAGACCTGGGCATAAAGCCCTTTACTTCCTTGATTTCCTGGATATTCTTCCCCATAATAATCGATATGTGATAGGCAAGGATCAGATATAACAGTATCTCTTAGCAGCATTTCAATCAGCCCTCCTGCGAAAAGTAAAAGCAATGGTAATCGTCCACAAATTAGTCCTCTTGGAGCAGTTCACTTCTTGACCCGTAAATAGTCTGCTTGAGCGTAGCTCATTACTATATCCCAAAATTGGCCCTCTTGAGCGAAGCGAAAAGGGCAGCGTACTGCAGAGCCGCAACTCTGCCGAAACAGACCGCGTACTCCCGAGGCGCAATTCAGGAAGGACAGCGTACTGCAGAGCCGCAACTCTGCCGAAACAGACCGCGTACTCCCGAGGCGCAATTCGGGAAGGACAGCGTACTGCAGAGCCGCAACTCTGCTGAAACAAACCGCGTACTGCTGTGATTACATCGCAATTTCCAGAAAATCTCTGATTTTATGTGATCCCGAGATGCAATTCGGGTGAGGCGCAATTCGGGCAGCAAAGGTTTAGACCCATTACTCCCATATTGCCGGGTAGACACGATTACTGAGGTAAAAAATGCTGTACCGCAAATTAGGAAAAACGGGTGAAAAGGTTTCTATTCTCGGCTACGGCTGCATGAGGCTTCCGGTTCTCGACGGGGCGCCCGAAAAAATAGACGAAAAGAAGGCGACTGAACTCCTCCGCTGCGCCATTGACCATGGGGTCAACTACGTTGATGCTGCCTATTCCTATCATGGCGGAATAGGGGAAGCGTTCCTGGGAAAAGCTCTTGCCGACGGGTATCGGGAAAAAGTCCTCCTTGCAACCAAGCTCTCCTGCAAGCGCGTAAACTGCAAGGAGGATATGGACCGCTTCTTAAACGAGCAGCTTGAAAAACTCCAGACGGACTGCATAGACTTCTACCTCCTGCACGCCGTGAAGAAAAGCTACTGGGAAAAAATGAAGAGATTTGGGGTTATGGAGTTCCTGGAAAGGGCCCGCGCAGCTGGCAAAATCAAATACACCGGCTTTTCCTTCCACGACGAGCTGGAGGTTTTTAAGGAAGTGGCGGACGCCTACCCCTGGGACCTCTGCCAGATCCAGTTCAATTACCTGGACGAAGACTTCCAGGCCGGGATCGAGGGTCTGAAATACGCGGCTGAAAAGGGCCTTGCTGTTGTCATCATGGAACCCCTGCGTGGCGGAAACCTTGCATCAAACGTTCCGGGAGAGGCAAAAAAGGTCTGGGATCGTGCCAGAATCAAAAGAACCCCGGCAGAATGGGCTTTCCGCTACCTCTGGGACTATCCCGAAATCAGTGTTGTCCTGAGCGGGATGTCGGAACCGGAGCACCTGACAGAAAACCTGAGAATTGCGAAAGAAGGGTATCCAAACTCTCTTTTAACCGAAGAAAAAAGCCTGATCAGAGAAGTTAGGGAGATCTACAGATCCCGGATAAAGGTCAGCTGTACAGGCTGCAAGTACTGCATGCCCTGCCCCTCGGGAGTGAATATTCCGCGGAACCTCAGTTATTTGAATGACGTTTTTGTGCTTGATGATGTGGAAAATGCCAGATTCCAGTATGGAGTTCTCCTGTCCCCGGAGGAAAAGGCAGGGAACTGCGTTGAATGCGGGGAGTGTGAGGATGTCTGCCCGCAGAATATTAAGATAAGAGAGATGTTAAAGGAAGTTAAGGAATTTATGGAGAAGTGAAGGGGAATTGGAGTTTTTTTAACTACTTCCTTTTTTTATTTGAATTTCCAAAACCCGGGCTGTCACGAGTTGTTTTCATAGTACATGAAAAGCCGCTCCCCATTTTAGAGTTCAAGACTCGAAAGAACAGAACTCCCTGTTCGTCAATATCCGTCTGTTCCACACAGCACTATTGAAAAGAGGTTTTCGGTAAGCAGGACATCTACAGGCATTTTACTTCCTGGACACTGAACAAAGTTGATAGTACATCCGTTTCCTTCATGCGAAACCTATTACCTCAATAGATTCACAGGAAGTTGCCACTTTACTATCAGGGCTTAGGGCACTAAGCCCACAGGAGGTCTCTTTCAGGGAATGCAAGAAATCAGCCCTGATTTTTGCGATCATTTCCTCGGGCCGGGTGCAGCAAAACAGAATCGGATCACCTCCAAGTATCTGAACGTAACCTTTCTTCTCCATTCTCCTGAGGATACCGTAAACCTTGGTTCTCGGAACCCCGGCCGCTCTGGAAATTTCGCCTGCCCTTGCCCTGCCCGGGCAGACAAGCACGGCATAAATCTTTGCTTCATTTTCGGTAAAACCTAGCTTCTGGAGATTTTTAATTAATTTCGAACTCATATTTATTTCTCCTGAAGGGATCAAATGCCGAGAATTCACGATTCTCGGCATTTATCCATGATTTTTCAGTTCTCCGGTTCAAAATTTCACAGCATTTCAATCCACTTCCTGCAGCCTGCAGTTGCTGGTTGCCAAAGTGATCATGCTTCAGTTTTTTTACTCAAACTGCTGCTGCAACTGCTGCTGCCAAACTTGCCGCTCTTCTCTTCTCCCGGCGAGTATCCATCATCACGATGAGGGGTGGGAAGACCACGAAGGTAACGAAGATTGCCAGACAAACGTCAATGACCGTCACAAGTCCAAAATTGCTCAGAATGGGGAAGGGAGAAAATATAAGAGCCGAAAACCCGAAGACCGTTGTAGCTCCCGAAGCTATAAGAGCTGAGCCCGTGGTGGTCACTGCCTGGTTAATTGCGCTCACAGGGTCCAGGCCGTTATCTTTTTCCTCAAAGTAACGTTCCATCATCAGGATGGAATATTCGGATCCCACACCAAGGATCAAAGCCCCGAGCACCGCAGTCATGGGGGTATAGGCGATGTTCAGCCCTGCCATGACAAGTCCCGACCAGCCGATAACTATAAACATTGGGATTATCGGGGAGAGAGCTTTCGTGAAGTCCCTGTAAACCACAACCAAACCTATCAGCACAAGCCCAACGCCGAGCATAGTCATAAGGACTCTCCCGCTCGTAAGGGCGTTGATTATGTCGATCATCGCTACCTGTTGACCGGTAATAATGACATTGGTTTCAGGAAGTGGCTGCATCCACTGTATGTCTTTCTGGACAATGTCCCTAAGTTCTTTAATGCCTGTAATTTCAATGTTATCCATGGCCTGCCCGATATCGAGGTCAATTGTGAGCAGCTGGCTCCCCAGTATGTATTCCTGTTTCTGGCTGGCGGGGATTTCATCGTATATTGCCTGTATTTCTTCCGAACTTTCAGGAATCGTCCCACCGTTTTTCTCCTTTACAAGGTCCACAATACTCGTAGCCGCGTATATGTGGCCCCGGTTTGTAACTTCATGCTGACCAAACTCATCAATCCATTTCAGCACTTCCGGGTCACTGTTATCCTTAACCCTGAGTATAATGTTGAGATGGTCTCCACTCCCCGGAAGCAGGTCCATCATTTGCTTATAATTTATAAGGGAAGGCATATCTTGAGGGATGAAGGAATTTGTATCGGTCTGGATAGGCACTGACTGATCTGCATAAAGCCCCGCAAAACATGTAAGCAGTGCAATTACAAGGATGATCTTTGAATGCCCTATGGTAAAGTCAGCGACTTTTATCAGGGCGTTTTCAAGAGCCTTGGCTTTCTGAACTTTTACAGATTGAGTCTTTGAAGAAAAAGCTTCGATTTCGACATCTCCTTTTCTATTATTAAATAACTTTAATGGATTCTTTCTGGATATCCAGTCGAAACTGTACAGGATTACCAGTCCGAAAAAGAGTGCAGAGAGGTAACACATGACAACCCCTATGAGGAGCAATTTTCCAAAATCCCGGATCATGGGTACTGTGGAGGTAAAAAGGGGAATAAAACCAAGAGCAGTCATTGTCAGGGCGATCAGAACGGCAGGGCCTGTGTGCTTTACGGTGAGGACGAGGGCTTTTCCGGAACTGTTTCCCCCCCGAATCTCTTCTTCCATCCTGTTGTGGAACTGGATAGCATAGTCAATCCCAAGCCCGATCAGGATGGGAAAAGCTGCCATGGAGACCATTGTCATGGGTACTCCGACATATCCCATGAACCCGAATGTAAAAAGAACTCCCAGCAGAACAATCGGCAGGGGCAAAAGTCCCCACCTCACATGCCTGAAGACCAGGAGAAGCACGACGACCATCAGAAGGGAAGAAATTCCAAGCAGCAGACCTAAACTCTGGGTCATCTCTTTATTGATATCCACCCTCAGGGCGGGAGAACCGGTAACAATGAGGCTGTACCCTGGAGGAAAAGTAGCTTCTGTAAGTGAGGTGTCCAGAGCATTAAGGATATCTTCTTTCTGCTGGTCAGTTGCGCTGCCTGCGACCTTTATTACTATCATCATATGGGTCTCGTCAGGCATGAGGGACTCGAACAGCGTCGACTGGCTGTTAAGCAGATCCTTAACTTCCAGGTCCGAATCCGGGATGATTCCCCTTCCGGAAATTTTGTAATTGAGTTGCTTTACCAGGGTAGCAGGGCTTGTGACAGACTGAACTCCCGGGACAATCAGCATCTGCTGCTCCAGCCTGTCCGCAGCTTTCATTACAGCTTCAGATGCAACCTCGTTTCCCTGAACCATCACTACAATGCTGTCGGTCTCGAAGTTTTTCTTGAAAAGGTGGTCATAGTCTTTGTACAGTTGCGTACCTTTAGAAACAAAAGTTTCCGTTCCGGAAGCCATCTCGATCAACTGGGCTCCCTGAATGGAAATAATAATAAAAAGCAACATCATGGCAATTATAGTTGGGCGATTACTCTCAATAAAAACCCCTAATTTTTCGAATGTGTTTTTTATGGCGGTACCCCCTTAATGACTGCATTTACTCTTTTTTGGAACGTTCTTCATTTTTCAGGAAAAAATCCATAGCCACGGCTGTTCAAAACAAATTTCTCCATGAAAATTATTCGAATAATTTTCCAGTACCTTGCTTTGTACTCAGGATATTAGGTCTGGATTTGCTTTATGTGCTCTAAAAATCAGGTCAGATTATTTTTCACAGGACCCCTAAAAGTGCCTGCAGGCCATGGCTCAAAGGAGAGAAGGCACCAGAGTTTTAGGGGTGTATAGATTCAGCCGGGACCGAGTTCTGGATCAACTTTCTTCCGGCTCTTTCGGGTTTGCAGTACTGTTTTAATGTATTCTCAATGTTATCCTTAATGCTTTTTGATGCCCGGGTTCTTAATACCCCACTGCTCCTGCAGGCACTTCTTCTACATTTCTGCGGGTTCTCTGTTCTGTAGACCCTCTGTCAAACATCCCTCCTATTTTTTTCAGGCATTTTTCCCCGGGGATCATTCCTCTCCACCCAGTTTGGAATCGATTTTCTTCATGATCCGTACCTCCGTTTTCAGGCAGGCTTCATACTCGCTGAGATCCTGTTCGTCAAGATAAACCATGATAGAAGCATGAACTTCTTCCATTATTCCGAGAAGAACTTCATAGTACCTTTCCCCTTTTTTAGTTAGGGACACCAGGACTTTTCTTCGGTCTTCCGGGTCCGTTCTTCTCTTAACGATTCCCTTTTTTTCCAGGGAGTCTATCATTCTTGAAAGGCTACTCCTATCCAGGTTCATGCACAGGCCGAGGTATGAAGGAATGATTTCCTCCATCGTGCCGATTATCAGAATGACCGTAGGCTGTTGTTTGCCGAGTTTTTCGAGTTCATCGAATCTGGCTCTGGATATTTTTTGAGAGACTTCTCTTTCAAACAATTTGTTGAAAAGTATTGTCCTTTCCAGCATCAGTAGCCGGAGTTCTCTTATTTTGTTGTTATCTAACATGCTTCCTCCAGGACGCTGCGCATGTAACTGCGGGTATAGATTGAGGGATGACAGAGCCAGATTACATTGTTGGTCTGTAAGCGCCTGAGGATTTACTTTAGTTTCATACGATGAAAACTTACTGTTTGACAAATCAGATTGGTGCAATTATCAATAATTAACATTTACAACAAATTAACAGTATCATATTTAAGTTTATCGAATTTTTATAAAAATAATAAAAAACAGTCATCTACACCCTGCTTAATCGGAAGATATGCAGTATCATCCAAACCTGGAAGCTTTTTGTTACTTCTTTTACCCCTTGCAAGGCTGGAAGCTGTCTCGCCTGCCGCACAAGAATGAATAACAGGCGGATTCATGATTTTGTTAAAAAATCGAGTGCCATAAAAAAATGCCCCCTGGTTTGAAAAACAATATTTCCTGCCCCCGACTTCATAAAAATCCAAAGGTTAATATAAACGCCCTGCCAGCTTGTCTGGCGGCCGGTCAAAAAAAAAGAAAGAAAAAAGATTTGGAAGAGATAAAAACCGAAATTTCTTTCAAGTAGAATTTTATTCATTAGTTTTCTGTCTGTTTCGTGGCTCATTGACAGTTTTTACTTTCTGTTTTTTTCTCTCTTTTTTTGGGGCAAACCGCTTTCCTGCGTCTCTTTACTTTACCACTGTTTTTAAGTTAGTCCGCTTGAGCTAAGCTTATTGCTAAAATCCATAAAGTTAGTCTGCTTGAGCGCAGTTCACTACTTTATCCCAAAATTGGCCCTCTTGAGCGAAGCGAAAAGGGCAGCGTACTGCAGAGCCGCAACTCTGCCGATTAAACATAAGAATCCAGCCCCATTCAGGTGCTTTCAATAGCTTTTACGGGGTCGAGTTTTGCAGCTTTCCTTGCAGGGTAGATACCTGAGATAGCATTGACTATGAAAGCAAAGAAAGCAGCATATACAAAGTTAAGGGGCTTTACCTCAAGAGGAAGGGTCTGAAGCCCGAAATACATTTCCTGAGGGACTTCGATTTCATAATTCTGCAGGGCAATGGTCACAATATAACCGAGAACGGTGCCAAGCACCAGACCTATGGCTCCGAGGACCAGGGACTGGAAAAGAAAGACAACCATTATGCTTTTTTGAGAAGCTCCCATTGCTTTCAGAATGCCGATTTCCTTTGTCCTCTGGGCAACGATAGTGATAAGGGTATTTGCAATCCCGAAACCCGCAATCCCGTAGATCAGGAGATAGAAGATATTTACAAAGATCATCTGGGTATCAAGGAGGCCGAGGATTTCAGCATTTGCTTCGCTCCAGCTTACGGCATCAAGCCCGGTTTCTTCTTCAATCGAAGCCGCAATGGCCTCGGCCTGATAGGGGTCTGCAACCCTGACTCCGATGGTGCTCACAACGCCGGGCTCGTTAAAGAAGTCCTGAACCGAATCGAGCCTTGCATAGGCTGTTACCTCGTCTGCAGAAGTACCGGTATGGATCAGCCCTATGACCTTAAAAGAAGTTGTTTTTGAACCCGGAAAAACAGCGTCCACCCTGTCTCCCACGTTGACTTCAAGGTTTTCAGCAAGCTGATCCCCGAGCAGAATCCCGTACCTTGTATGGACAAGGGCCATAAGATCCCCTTCAACAACATCCTCACTAACTTTCATCACATTCTCTTCAGCCACAGGGTCAACTCCCTGAAGGGAAACCCCCTCAGCATTGTCCCTGTATTCCAGCGCCACCTGACCCAGGTATTTGGGGGATACGGCTATAACTCCATCTTTTTCGGCAATCCGGGCAGATGTATGCCTGTAGAGATGTATGAACTCCTCTTTTTCGTCCTGGGGACTGATGACTATATGGGGATTATTTTCTATGCTTGAAGTTACAAGCTCATCCTGAAAACCCGATAGCATTGCCATCATTACCGTTATCACAGCAACTGCCAGAGCAACGGCAAGTATGGCAAAAAGGGTCTGCTTTTTTCTGGATAATACCTGCCTTAAAGCAATTTTCAGTTCATACATCTGGATAAACTCCTGGACCCGCCCAGACTTTAAAAATTTTCAGGCAGCCTAAAACCTTAAAATTTTCAGGGAAATTCTATCTGCATAGCATTTCAAATCTTTGAGAATTTCAAATTTTCAAGTGTGTTCAAACTTTCAAGACTTTTAAGTTCATCCGAACCATCCTGACAGTTTAGATTTTCAGACTCTTATTCATTCTTGGAGGGCTGATTATAAAGCTGTTTCTGATACAGGAAGAAAGATAAACGGAAAAAAATATGTAAAGTTCCGGATGAGCCGCCCTAATTGCGACTCGGCACCCGGGTTTCACGCGGGACAGACAGGGCAGTTAATACCATCCGGTAGCCCCGGAGCAGTAACAACTGGCTTCCTACTACCTGGCCGAATTCAGAAAACATAAACAGGCTCGAAAGTCAGGGGGCAATGAAAATGAGGTCAACGAGAAGTGAAACTAAAAGACCAGGACTAAGAAATAAGGAGTAAGAAAACAAAGAACAGAGGCTTAAAAAGGAAATGAAAGAGTTAAAAAGTAAACCAAAAAAGGAAATGAAAGAGTTAAAAAGTAAATCAAAAAGGTTAGAGCTGCACATAATGTGCAACTTCACCGAGATCTTCTTCAATTCTGAGGAGCTGGTTATATTTTGCAGTCCTCTCGCCACGGGCCGGAGCTCCGGTCTTGATCATTTCTGCACCGATGGCAACTGAGAGATCTGAGATGGTGGTGTCTTCGGTTTCGGCGGAACGGTGGCTTACGATTACGGTGTAGCCGTTTCTGGAAGCCATGCTGGCGGCATCGAAGGCTTCGGAGATTGAGCCGATCTGGTTGACTTTGAGGAGAAGGGCGTTTGCAGCTCCCATGTCCACACCTTTTGAGAGTCTTTCGATGTTTGTGACAAAGAGATCGTCCCCTACAATGATCGTGTCCCAGAGTTCATTGGTGAGGGCTTCAAAGTCCTCGAAGGCTTCCTCGTAGAAGGGATCCTCGATAGAAAGGATGGGGTAGGAGTTTACAAGCTCCACATAGTAGTCAAGCAGTTCCGGAGCAGACAGTTTCTTTCCGTCAATGTTATAGAATTCTTCTTCATAGAACTCGGTTGCTGCGGCGTCAAGCCCTATTGTAACCTCGGATTCGGTGTATCCTGCTTCTTCAATTGCCTGTACGAGGGCGTCAAGAGCTTCTGCGGACTCACTCATTTTGGGAGCATAGCCGCCTTCGTAGCCTACATTTGTAGAAGAACGCCCGTATTTTTTCTCCAGATACTTCCCGAGGACATGGTAGATCTCAGCCCCGATCTGAAGGGCTTCGTAGAAAGTTTCAGCACCTTTGGGCTGAATCATGAACTCCTGGATTGCAAGCTCATTTCCTGCATGCTTGCCTCCGTTCAGGACATTCATTGTGGGTACCGGAAGTGTAAAAGCGTTAGATCCGCCGAAGTAGCGGTAAAGGGGCATGTTAAGGGAATCAGATGCGGCTTTTGCAACAGCCATGGAAACGCCAAGGATTGAATTGGCTCCAAGGTTTGATTTATTTTCGGTTTCGTCAAGCTCAATCATCAGCTCATCGATTTCCCGCTGGTTTCGCACATCAAGTCCAAGCAATTCCTTCTGGATGATGGTATTTACGTTCTTGACTGCGGTCAGAACCCCTTTTCCCCCGTATCTGTTGGGGTCTGCATCGCGCAGTTCAAGGGCTTCATTTGTACCCGTGGAAGCTCCTGAAGGGACACTTGCTCTGCCAAATCCCTTTGGCGTAAACACATCAACTTCAATTGTGGGATTTCCCCTTGAGTCCAGGATCTCCCGAGCATGTATCTTTTGGATCTTATATTCTCCAGAATCCTGCTGTAAACCGATATACGACATCATTTCACCCTTTCTAATCTCTGATCTATGTATACATATATTCTGTTATTTGAACTTGACTTTTCCTTAACCTAACCGTTACATGTCCGAATCGTATTTAATTCTTTATCCGGTTCGAACGAATAAATTTGCCTAAGTTATATCTGTGTTTCTGATAAAAGAGATTCCTCTATTTCACATTTCCAGCACCCTTTCAATCTCAGGGCAGCGGTATTTAAGAAGTCCCGAGTTTGAGTATTTTCCAATCTTCCTTAGAGCAAATCCTTCCCATTTAAAGAATTGGAGATATTAGTGCGCTTAAAACTGGTTATTCCATTTCTCAGGAATGCTTATTTCAAACCATCGGGAATAACCATATTCTATATGGCAAAACCTATCTCCCTGTTTCTGGAAAGCCTTTTTTCTACTTAAGAGATGTTTAATTCCTGCAAACGCCTATTTTAAAGGTTTTGGTTAGAACACTACAAAGGCTATTTTTTTCTGGAGATCGATCCCCTTACTCTTTTATACATAAACTCATCAAAGAAAGTCTTACTAGGGTTAGATGCCTTTTTTACCTAGTAACAATGCTCAATTTATTTAAAAAAATAATTTTATCTACATAAAATATATAAACCTGAAAGTATTATTCATTCACAATGACCGACGATTCTCCAGTTAATTTAACCGAAAAAGAGTATTCAATTATTGATATGCTCCAGAGCCTGGGACTCCCGAGGACAGAGGCTACCGCAATCGTTTGCTTAAAGGACTGCAGGGAACTCAGATCCCTTCATATCGAACTTGTTTCCGGGCTCAGACAACCGGAAGTGAGTGTAGCTATGCGCCCTCTTAAGGATAGGGGCTGGGTGGATGAAAGGTCCGAAAAGAAGAACAAAGGAAAAGGCAGACCAGTGAAATACTACCAATTAACAGTACCGTTCCCGCAGATAGTCCAGATCCTTGAAGAAGAGTTCTTAAAAGATAATAACGAGAAAATAATCGCTCTTAAAAGGTTGAGGGAACTGGAAATTATAATGCAAAATTAAGTTTACCGCAAAATTAAGTTTACTGCAAAATTAAGTTTACCGCAAAATTAAGTTTACTGCAAAATTAAGTTTACTGCAAAATTAAGTTTACTGCAAAATTAAGTTTACTGCAAAATTAAGTTTACTGCAAAATTAAGTTTACTGCAATTCAGTTTAAAGGAAGTTCGCGATAAAACGTATCTCAAAAATAAATGTAAGGAAATCTGCCAGATCTGATTCTTCCATAAATCTTTATCAGTTTTGATTACTACAAATTTCCTGACCGTTTTGTAATTCTTGGTCCTTCCGAAATATTATTCTTCATCCGGGGCATGCATAAAGTTCACAGGAGAAAAGCCCTGCTCCGGATCCATTACCCTTCTGGCAGAAATTCCTTCAAGCTCGAAAATAAATACCTCAACAACCATAAAGACTTCACTTTCCCCTCTCAGGCATCCCAGTTTAACGCTTTTTTCCCTGGCTGTTCCGGCATGAAGGTGAATTTTGGGTTTCCCGTTTTCCTGGAAAATATTGCCTATTCCGAGAATCTCATGGGCGTCATTGAAGCCAGCCCAGACGGGTTCAGGAGGCCTTCTATTTTCTTTAGGACCTGTAACAAGCTTTCCTTCCCTCAGTGCGCCGAGCAGCATAAACACAGCCGAATCAATCTTTTCCAGTTCTGCAAGTTTAATAAGTTCCAGAATAAGGTCATCCCCGTGGTCAACCCTGACGGTGAAGACCCTGCCGATCCTTCCTTTTGCGTATTCCATTTTTTCCCTCTACTGATCCGTTATTTTTCCGTCCACAATTCTGACAATCCTATCGGCTTTTCCGGCCAGATCCTCGTTGTGGGTTACCACAATAAAGGTCTGGTTATATTCTTTATTCAGCCTGCGGAGCAGTTCATAGATCAAATCTCCGGATTTGGTATCCAGGTTGCCTGTAGGCTCATCCCCAAGTACAATTGCCGGCGAACAGCTAAGAGCCCGGGCGACCGCAACCCTCTGGTTCTGCCCTCCAGAGAGTTCGCCCGGTCTGTGATCCATTCTGTCTTCAAGCCCCACATCTTTTAAAAGTTTTTCGGCAATACCCTTTGCTTCGTCCCTGCTCTTTCCCGCAATCAGGAGCGGCATCATCACGTTTTCCAGAGCAGTGAAATCCGGCAGCAGGTGGTGATACTGGAAGACAAAGCCGAGCATCCTGTTTCTCATCCCGGAACGATCCTTATCCGACATTTTTGTAACGTCATTTCCGTCTATCAGGATGGTTCCCGAACTGGGCGTGTCGAGAAGACCTATGAGATGCATAAGTGTGCTTTTACCTGAGCCAGAAGGACCTACAATTGCAACAAACTCTCCTTTTTTAATATTCAGGTTTGCATTGTTGAGCGCGCGAAATTCCACGCCATCTTTGTAAACTTTGGTCAGGTTCCTAAGCTCTATAATCGGGCTTTCGTCTGTCATGCTTTTCCTGTGTTTTCAAAACTTTAATATTTAAAATAAAGGGGTTCTTAAGTAAAGAGCTTTTGGGAAGAAAGACAAAAAACCCTTTTCGAGCTCTACATTTCCTTAAAAAATTCCCTTTAGTTCTAAAGAATTGGGATGAGTTATCAGGCTGGACGCAGGAAATACCCCCTGTTGAGTCGCCTGCTATTAAATTATCTGCCATTATACCTGCGGGCTTTTGAGAGCAGGTAAAAATAAAAATCAGGTTTCACGAAACCTCAGCTCTCAGATACCTCCACAGTTCCTTTTTCCAGATTTTCCGTTACCACGTAAATCTGGACTCCTGTGCCCTCAGGAGACAGGGCAAAAGCTAAGTCTCTTCCGAAGTGCAGACCTGTAAACCGGTGTCTTACCCTGTAAGTGCTCAGGCTTTTGATTTCTCCTCTTTCACCTGCCCCATACAAAGTGACAGCCTCCCGGGCTCCGTAAAGGGCCAGAGCTCCACCCACCTTTTTTCGAGGGACCTGGTGCCTCTTTCTCCTATAAACCCGAGCTCTACCGAGTTATAGGGGTCTTCTGTCTTAAAAAGCAGGACTCCTTCTTCTGAGGCGACTGCAAGCCTGTCTCCAGACAAAAGGAGATTGAAGTCATTCTGCCTCTTTTTCTTTCCGTTAGTGCTAACGAGGTATGCCACCGTGAGGACTACAAAACTATAGTTCCAAACCCAATATTTTTATATCAAATTAATTATATTTACTATGAAATGAGCTAGATGAATTAGTGTTAATAAGAGGACGCCTTCTGAAGAACTTGAATCTTTGATTAAAAGTATGATTCACTGAGTTAAAAACTATAATTAAATTATATAAGAGTTCTGAACATGGAATTAGAATACGTGCCCACACCCTGTCCCTATTGCGGAACAGGATGTGGCTTTAACCTTGTAGTAAAGGATGGAAGGGCTGCAGGCATCGAGCCATGGCACCGGGCTCCTGTCAATTCAGGGAAGCTTTGCTAGAAAGGCAGGTACGCACACGAGTTCATCCACAACAAGGACCGGCTTGTAAAGCCGCTGGTCAGGAAAAACGGGCAGTTTGTGGAGGTGGGCTGGGAAGAAGGGTGCAGAACTGCTTGAACAGGCAAAAACTGCAGGTGCGGTTGAAATCATTCTACCGGTCCCGAAAGGGCTGAAGATCCGGGAGAAAACGGAGCAGTCGATGCTGAACCTGGCTGAGGACTGGAGGAAGAAAGACTTCCTGGCCCTCGGGAAAGGAAAAACTCGCCTGCGGCAGATGGTGGAGGAGACTTCCCGCTGCATCAGGTGTTACACATGCGTTGAGGTCTGCCCTGCCATTCCCCATGCAAAACCCTCAGATTTTACAGTGGACACTTCCGAAAAAGTGCCTCCTGCTTTTGCGTTCCACATACTTCGCTATTCCCTTGTTGCGGATTCCTGCATCGACTGCGGGCAGTGTGAGGAACTCTGTCCCATGGACATCCCTAATGCGCTTTTCATGCATTCCCTTGCTGTGGAGCTTCAGGAACTCTATGGGTACAGGGCAGGTGAGGATATCTCCCTTCCGAAGGTCTCGCCTGTGGAAACTTTCTTTCGAGAAAAAGAGCACGAAGAAAAAGAGCACAAAGAAAAAGAGCATGAAAATCAGGCAAGCGAGGAAGAAGGTGAATCTGCCTGGGCCTCATCTGTGGGTCTTGCCCGGCTCACAAGATAAGCTGCTGTAAGGATGAGCACACAACCCAGCAAGGTAGAGGCATAGAGTGGGTTTTTCAGGACTGCGGTGTCAAAGAAGATTCCTGATACAGGCTCGAGAAGGGCAAGAATACTGCCTGTCTGTGCCCTGATACCCGAAATTCCTTTGAGGTAGAGGATAGCAGCGAATGTAATGGTCAAACCGAAGAGAAGCAGGGTATTGAAGTTTCTAAAGTAGACGGGAACCGGAGTCGAAAGGGCAGATGGCAGCATAAAAAGAAGGCTTATCCCGGTCAGCCAGAAAGTCTGGGATATCCCTGTATAGTCGTGCCTCAGGTAGCGAATCGTGACTATGGTGGTGCCAAAAGAGAGGCCTGAAAGCAGCCCGAACAGTAAACCTTTCATAAAATCGGACCCTGAACTCAGGTTTCCCATAATCTCTCCGGGGCGAGCAATGAGCAACACCCCTGCAAGTGAAAGGAAAAGAGGCAGAAAGCTTTTACTGTTACTTCTTTCTCCAAGGATCGAAGGAGCGAGCAGGTTGACATATACAGGAGCCGTATAAAGGAGCAGGACAGCAACGGAAATCCCGCTGTACCTTATAGCCGAGAAATAGCATATGCCTGTTACCGCATTCAGAAAACCCAGCAGCAGCAGATATTTTCGATTCCTGCCGGGCCTGAGCTGCTCAAGACTTCCGCTCAGCAGCAGGTAAAAGAAAATCATGCATAAACCGAAAAAGAGCCTGCAGAATAGAACGGACCCCACGGACATGTCCTGAACCCTGTCAAGAAAAACTCCTATGGTGCCATAGATAATGCTCCCCGTTATGACCTCGGAGTAAGGTCTGAAAGAGTTTTCCTGTGTGGGCATATTCCGGAAATAGAAGACTGCAGATATATATTTTTTGGGAATGGACAAAAAAGTAAGAGTTGAAAAAGCTCGAATTAAATTCAAAACCTATTTGCACTTCCCGATTTGGGATTCGCCCGAATTGCGCCTCGGGAGTACGCGGTCTGTTTCACTCGCTTCGCTCGCTCAAGCAGACTATATTATGGATTTTATCAATAAGCTGCGCTCGAGAGGACGAGCTTGATATCGACGGTAAATAAAGAGATGCAAGAGAGCGGTTTGTTTCGGTCTTATTTTCTCTTTCAAATATGTTTTTGTCTGTTTTTTCAGGGCTGTCAGACAGGCTGTCGGAGGCAGACTAAAATGAATGGATTCGAAACCAATCTCCGGAATTAAGGGAAGTATTCTCATCGGGGGTATTTTTTCCCTTATATTTTGATCTCTATAGTCGCGATCAGTATCGTTTTGCCTGTTGATTTTTACCTGACTTGCGGCCGTTTTCAATCCATTAGGGCGCGGAGGAAAAAACAAAAGATTGCACTTTAGAGATTGCAAATAATGTCAAAAATCAATCAGGGACTGCCGGATTTATCTAAAGTATAATTTTCAGGAATTGAATTTATCAAAAATAGGAGATCAAAAACAGGACTCTTGCAGGGAAATAAAATAAAAAAAGAAAGTGGGGTATTTATTTACCCTGTACCCTTAAAAGTTCTTTTTTCCAGGAGGGAAACTTTTTGCTTGATATTATCTTTTCCCCAAAGATCAACTTCTTCAGGAAATCGGAGTTTTCCAGGCTTATTACGATTGCTGCTGCAAGGATAAAGAAGGAGCCTATAAGCATTCCGCTGTGAATTGGACTTCCAAGAACCGTGTAATCAAAGAAGATACAGGAAACCGGTTCAAGAAGAGTGAGGATACTGCCTGTGATGGCGCTTACACCCGCAACTCCTCTGATATAGAAGACTGCACCTATGCCGGTGATGAGGACTCCGAAGAGCATGAGGACGGGAAGGTTTGCAGCGAGAACCTGACCTGGAAGAGTAACTGCGAAAGGAGACAGGAAGACCAGGCTGATCGCACTCTGCCAGACAAGCTGGGTAAGGCCGTTATACTCATCCCTCAGGAAACGGACGGATATTATGACTCCACTGCTGAAGAGGCCTCCTACGAGCCCGAAAATTACGCCTTTCAGATAGTTGCTTCCAAATTCAAGCTGCTCAAAACCGCCTTCAGGTCTTGTCACGTAGAAGACGCCTATAAGGCCCAGGAACAGAGCAAGAATAGTCTTTTCAGTATTCTTTTCTCCGAGAAGAACGGGGGCAAGTAAAGTCAGGTATATAGGGTCGGTATACAGGAGCAGGACAGCAGAAGAAGCTCCAAGGTACCTGATTGCAGAATAGTAGGAAAACATCTGTAAAACATATAAAATCCCTAGAAGAAGCAGGTATTTTTTCTTTCGTTTCAACGAGAGTTGTCCTAGATTTCCGGTAATTGCAAGATAGCATAATATGGCTGATAGCCCGAAAAGAACCCTATAGAAAATAATAGATCCTACAGACATATCCTTAAGCAATTCCATGAAAATTCCGACGGTACCGTAAATAATGCATGCAGTGAGTAGTTCAAGATGATGTTTGGGGGCAGCAGTCAAAGCAACAGTCATATATATTCAGGGGGTATGAATGTATATATATTTTTAGTAAGATAACGGCAATTCCAGTGGTATAATACTTCGTAAAAAAATTGGATAATTTAACACAAAATATTTCCCACAGCCGGGACAGGTCCTTAATGTTAAATTATATTTTAAGGTAAAAATTCAACTTTCAGACTTTTTAAGGTTAAGAACCACGTACTGCCTGCTTCCTGTCCTGTAGATTGTAAGCCCCTTCAATCCCTGCTCCCAGGCGTATATCAGAGCCTGCTCAATATCTTCCTTCCCGGCATCTGCAGGCATGTTTATGGTCTTTGAGATTCCTGCATGGCAGTGGCGTTGAAAGGCTGCCTGTATGTCAATATGAGTTTTCCACCCAATATCAAGAGCTGACATGAAGAGCTTTTTTTCATTCTCGGACACTATCTCAGGGTCATTTATGTCCTGCAGGGTTCCATGCGTGTAGACATGCTCAAGGAGTCCATTGTAATCAGATTCCGGGAGTCTTGGCTTGAAATATGCTTCAAAGAGCGGGTGTACGAGCAGGAATTCTTTTCCCACTGTCCGGGTCCGCCTGTAGACCCAGCTGAAAACAGGTTCAATCCCTGCAGAGCAGCCGGCAAGAATGCTGATAGTGCCAGTCGGCGCTATTGCTGTCAGTGTGGCGTTTCTTATTGGGAGTTCCCAGGTGGAGTTTTCATGTTCCGGAAAAGCCCCCTTTTCTGCCGCAAGTTTTCTTGATTCCCGGACCGCAGCCCAGTTAATCTGTTCCATAAGCTTTTCTGCAAGTTCGACAGCTTCTGTTGAGTCATAGGACAGCCCCAGTTTCAAAAGCATATCGTGGAATCCCATAACTCCAAGTCCGATTTTCCTCGTCTTTCGGGTCGCCTCCTCAATCTCCGGGACAGGGTACACATTGATATCGATTTCATTATCCAGGAAACGGACGGCTTTTCCGGCTGTTTCCCTTAGAGAATCCCAGTTGATTTTTCCGTCCTCAACGAAAAGGGAAAGGTTAAGGCTGCCCAGATTGCAGGATTCGTAAGGAAGGAGAGGCTCTTCTCCGCAGGGGTTTGTGGCAGTGATATCCCCCAGCACCGGGGTGAAGTTATCCCTGTTAATACGGTCGTAGAAAAGAACTCCCGGTTCCCCGTTTTTCCAGATCCCGTCAACGATCTCGGAGAAGATATCCCCAACTGTTTTACCTGTCCTGGGGTTCCAGACCTCTTCAGTGCTGCCTGCTTCAACAAGCCTGATAAAAGCATCAGGGACCATTACGGAGAGGTTAAAATTTCTAAAGCTCCCTTCAACATGCTTTGCCCTGATGAAAGGGATAATATCATCATGTGAGACATCAAGTATTCCTATATTTGCGCCTCTGCGCCTGCCGAACTGTTTGATGACTTCGGTTGCCTCGTTAAAGAGCCTCATGAAAGAAAGAGGGCCGCTTGCAACCCCGTCAACGCAGAGGGCCTGAGACCCTTTTGGGCGTACCTTAGAGAAGTTGAACCCGCTCCCTCCCCCTGTTTTCTGGATGAGGGCTGCGGTTTTGAGGGCATCGAAAATTTCCTCGACACTATCCTCCACAGGTACTACGAAACAGGCGGCAAGCTGGCCGAGTTCCGTGCCTGCATTCATAAGCGTGGGAGAGCTCGGGAGAAATATTTTACGGACCATAAGGTCTTTAAATTCCAGATATTCGTCTTCGCCTGTTGCAATTGCCCTTGCCACCCTCTCACAGACGTCCTCCCAGCCTTTTTCCCCTTCGCGCAAGTACCTGGCTTTGAGGGCTTCGGCAACAAGAACATCCCATCCTTCGGTTGTTTCCCACACAGAAATCATTCCCCAGATAGTCAGCAGACTTCGGTCCTCGATAAAAGAAGTTATAAAGAAGTTATATTCAATATTGGGCAGGATTTTTTATCATTGTATCCGAATAAGCGTTCAGAAATTATGATCAGAATCCATGATTAGAATCTATTTACTTGAATTTAAAAAGGTTTTTGTGGTTAAGGAAAATTATTTTTCCAGCATGGAGCACATTTCTCCAAATTATTGTTTCTCTAAATTGCGCACTTGTCTGCAGTTGTTTTTGATCTGGAAATAGCTGATCTGAACTTCCTGTGAGGCAGGGGAGAGAACTGAAAGATTTCCTTCAGGATTCCGGAACAGATCGACCGATTAATCAGGAACCACCGTATTTGGGAAAAACAAACTAAATCAAAAAAGAACAATCAGAAGAAATAGAATCCGAAGAGAAGAGATAGAAGAAATAGAATCGAAAAGGACAATCGGAATATACGGGCTTAATACTGTCCACCAACTTATTCCTATATCCGGGTTTCCTCTTTGTCCATTCCCAGGATGAGAGGACTTACTTTATTATCCATTTTTTCGATCAGCCCGTTCATCTGGCAGTACCATTCGTCAACATTCTTTTTTACCACCCGCTTCATTTCCCAGGGTTCGATAGCTACATATTCATGATAGTATCCTCCGCTTTCCAGAGATTTTGTTTCCCTGTAAACAACCCCACACGTTATGAGGTTCTGCAGAGAACGGTACGCAGTACTTCTTTCCCTGTTAAGAATTCCCCCAAGCCTGTCGGTTGTTAGAGGCCCGTGCATGAGCAGGACCTTGTATGCTTCGATGTCAAGAGCCTTCAAGCCGAGCACACATTTTACCATATCTTCACATCTGAAGCTTGTTCTGATCATCTCGTGAATAGAATCAACCATAAAACCACAATTTGAGAAATTTCGTTTTCATTAAAGCTAATCAGGGCAGATCTGTTTTTTTCCACTCTTAAATCCAATCTTTTCTATCCTTATTTGAGGATCACAGGAAAAAGCAAGTTTTTCGGACAATCTGGCAAATCAGATATTTGCAGACTTCCGTATACTCGCTTCCAGTGTGGTCCTTCTCTCCCTTTCTAATTAGAGTGTCCGGGTTTGTCGATGACCACCTGCGGAATCTCCGCTTCCGAAAAGGGAAAGGGTCATTATCCTGTGTACCATCCCTGTGGATTAAAGTAGAAAAGGCGGTGTCGAATCAACGTCCTGTCTTCTTTGTAGCAGAGTTCAACTTTCTCTTCTGCCCAGATAATATCCTTCAGGAAATAGCAATCTCTGGTATTCTCTTTTATTGTTCCTGGAGCAAGGATCTCAAAATTAAAGAATTTCTTTATCCTGAAAAGAGATAGGACTTCGGAAAGAAGAGTTAATTTTCTCTCGCCATGTTCCCCTATATTGATAAAGCTGGGTGGTTCAAGGAAAGAGTACCACATTGTTTTACCGTTGCTGAGAGGCATATGCATTTTATCCTTTTCGGGGATTGACAGCTTTTTTTCGAACACCGTTTTCCACTCCTGTGATCCTCAATTTGCCATTAATGCACACATACTATATATAACGTTATGTTTAAGCAAACATAACGACTTGAAAATTAATGGTAAGGTAAAAATGGAAAAGCCAGGTTAAACAGAGAGGTCATGAGAAACGTCAACTTGTACTGAAAATTGCCTGGACTATAAAATTTCAGAACCAATAAAGGACCTGAATATAAGAAATTTCGGAAAAATAAATTAAGAAAATTAAAAAAAGGCCAGGATTTTTTGGAAAACGCTCACGTCTCGAGCAGCCTGAACAAGTCTCAGACTACCTCTGTTTCAGACTACCTCTGTTTCAGACTACCTCTGTTTCAGACTACCTCTGTTTCAGACTACCTCTGTTTCAGACTACCTCTGTTTCAGACTACCTCTGTTTCAGACTGCCCCTGGCTGAATTTATACGAACTTATACCATTCTGAAACCGAGACCGATATTCTTTCCCGAATCCCCGAAATGGTTCCTTACTTTAGTTTTCCTCAGACCAGTTCGGCCTTCACGATTTTTACTTCGGTTTTCGGGCGGTCCTGACGGTCGGTTTTTACCTTTCCCATGGCATCGACAACGTCCATGCCTTCTACAACCTTTCCGAAAACAGGGTGCATTTTGTCAAGGTAATTGTTGTTTACGAGGTTAATGAAGAACTGGCTTCCGCCTGTGTTCGGGCCTGCATTTGCCATGGAGATAGTGCCCTTGTCGTTCCTGTTGTGCTTTGTGAACTCATCAGGGATCTCATAACCAGGTCCTCCCATACCTGTTCCTGTCGGGTCTCCACCCTGGATCATGAATTTATCGATTATCCTGTGGAAGATGACGCCATCATAGAAGCCCTGGTCCACAAGTTTTGCAAAGTTTCCCGCAGTAATCGGCATGTCCTCAAACAGTTCAATAGTGATATCGCCCATAGTGGTGTGTAAAACCACTTTCTTTCCCTTCCATACAGCCATTTATTTTCCTCTAAAGGTCTTTTAATCTGATTATTAAGCGTGCCTGGCTTTTTGCCGGCTTTTTGTGCATTGTATGTTCGCCTTGCATGTAAATCCTGCGCTTCCCGAGCTTCGCCTCCCGAGTTTCGCTTCGGGATCGCAGGAAATCGAAGATTTTCTGGGAGTTGCGATGTAATCGCAACAGCACGAGGTCCTTTTCACTCGCTTCGCTCGTTCAAGAGGACTACTTGAGGGTTTTTACAGTTAGTTTCGCTCAAGAGAACGAATTTATAGGTTGTAGTAGTGCGTCTCATTCGGGACTACAGGTTAATAATAGTGAGCTCATTCAAGAAGGTTGATTTGAAAGGTAACAGCCTTCATTTTCTTCTAATTGCACTGTGCGTTCAACATTCTCTGTTATTTTTTACTTTTACAGGATGGGAAAAAGGTCTGGACTTCGGGCATTTCATGAGGCAAAAGGGAGAGAAATTAAGTCTCTTAATTATTCGTTATTGTTATGGATTTTAGATGCCCGAGTGTTCTATTGATATCGTATTTGAGGAAGGCTATTGAAAAGAAAGATTTGAAACCTGATAGAACTCTCCAGAATCTATTTATTTAAACGTTAAAATATATTTATAATTAATTCAAATATATAAAGTTTTTGAGTGAGATTTGAAGCTTCTCTTTTCTGGAGGCACAAATTGAGACTTTTTTTTCTACACTTTCAAAAAACAGTTGTTTAAATTTTAAGGGAAATGAAAAAAATTGCACAAACTTTGCATAATATTGTCCGTTTAAAGGCACCTCACTTATTTAATTATTTCATACAAATCCTCACGTTTTTATAGGCAGCTTAGTTTATTTTTTATTGGGAAGAAATTACGAAAAGTTCCGTTAAGTTACGTCAAATATTGTTAAAATTAGATAGAAGTTCCTTTAAGTTCCTTTAAGTTCCTACGGGTTCCGATAGGTTCTGATAGGTTCCGAAAAAAAATAGTTCCGACAAACGACAGTGGGGGAAATTATTATGGACAGATTTCAGGTTTTTTGCCTGTGGATAGCCGCAGGACTCCTCATTATTCTATCTGTGATCCCGGTTTCGGCAGAAACGACCTATGATGCCGGGAAAATTCTTGATGAAAACGATGACATAAATTTAACAGAATACTCAACGGCTTCGTACAACGAAACCGAAGTTGTTGAAGAGGAACTGGGGCTGGGGCTCCGTTTTCTTGAATCGATGCTTCGGCTGCTCAGCCTCAACCTGAACCTCATAAACCAGACCCTCAGTGACCATTCTGCGGAATATCCTTTCCTGCAGCCTACAATAGAGGGAACGTCTACAGGCATAGAAGCCGTGGACTCTTCGATTGTCTTCGTGGAGGATCCCACGAACATGAGTAAAGCAAATTCAGCCATGAACAGCTTCGACGGTGCTATTTCAGACCTGAACGCAAGCCTCGTATATCCGCAGGACATGCTCGATGCTGCAAATGCAACCCTCGGACAACCGGAAGCCACAACCCCGATACTTGAAGACATGTACAAAATAACAAAGGCGATGGTCACGATTTATGACCATATTTAAGACTTAACGGAGAGGACGGGATCCGTGAGACTTTAAGGTTTTTTGTGCTCGGGTCCCAGCTTATCTTTTCTACTTTTAAGGTTTCGGGCAGTTCTTTTAATTGGAGAAATTATTAGCGTGAACCTTAATTGAGTGCTTCCGTGTTTTAGATCACCCGATCCGATGGGGTTTGAGCCCGGCGGTTTTAGCAAAATAATGAAGACATAAGCTGAACTGTGGCAATTGAATCCGAGAATATCAACTAAGTCTGCAGACATGAAGAAAGGAAAGAATGGTTAAAGGTGTAAAGGGATTTGTTGAAAATATGACTTCATAACTTGTAGTTAAAACTCCCCCTTTAGTCAATCTATTTATCAAAGCTGAAAGCCATTTGTCACAGACCATTTTTAAAGCATTGATAGCATACAGGTTTCTCTTTGGAAGTGTCTACTGGTTTGCCGCATTTATGACAAAACTTTTCCTTATACTTTGGATTTCCAAATCTGGCCCATGAATTATAACAGTCGATACAAAACGGTTCATCTGGGTTATACCTTATTTTTTCCCCACAACGAATGCAAGATCCAGAATCATTAATTAGGTCCTGTTTAGAGTAGTTTGCAATTTCCCGGAGGAAAACAGACCCGTATCTTTCAAGTTTCTTTTGCCCTACTCCTGTAATACTTAAAAACTCGTTAGAGTTCTTTGGAACCTTAGAGCATATTTCTTCAAGAGTTTTATCCGTGAATATATAGTACGCTGGTACATTTTCCTGTTCTGCAACTTTACTTCGAAGTATTCTCAATCTCTCGAAAAGATTCAGATCGCTTGAGCTACTATCATAACTTGCTATTTCTTTTTCACTTTCAATTTTCTCTTCTGTTTTCCATTGTTCGTTTACTTTTGAGGGCTCGATTGATCTTGAAACCCGATCATCGATCTCACTATCCCTTGGCACTATTTTTTCAACTGTCACTTTAATTTCTTCACTGATCCTGAATAACCTTCTCGCTTCATCATAAATATCTGAGTATAGTTTTGGGTCTTCGTCCTTTGCCACATATATACCCATTTCATAGTTATTGACCTGTGAATACTCGTACAAATTCATTGAGGTGACAATTGCCTCACTTTCATTTAAATAACATTTTGCATGTAAGTCCTTGCAAAACCCTGTACGAACGGAATTAAGTTGCTTAAGCCAATTATTTTCATCAGGCTGCAGTTCATTTTTTCCATAGACTATTGTTATGTTAATTTTCATTCTGTCTTTATCTTCAATTAAATCTTTAAGCTTATGATTTATTTTCAAATATGGACTAATTATAAAAACTTCTTGCCTCGCGTTTTTGATTATTTTTGTTAAATGATGGGTAGTTCCTTCAGTGTCTAAAAACTCAGCCATCTTTTTCCCCCAGTTATTTCAATTACGTTAAAACACTTTCTAAATCAATTAAGTATGAATACTTAAGAACTTTTTTTATATAATACTTGTCCAGACAAAAATATAAATAAATCTAAAATTATACAATTGTCGGTATTTTATAAAAATCGGCAACAGTTTATCCTCATCCAAAAGCTTTTTATAGCAAGTACCGTATTAGACATTGTAGTACACAAATATACATTAGTGATAATTTATGCACGATTCAATCCTCCACATCCTCAACACAACAAAGACCCGGATCCAGACTTTTGGGGCCGACGTTCATAAGGAAGAAACGCAACCGCAGTTCCAGAAAAGAGACTTTATTGCCGCCGTGGCAGCTGTAAGGGCAGATGGGCGGGTGCCTGTAATTGCGGAAGTCAAGCCGGCATCCCCGGGGAAGAACTTCAGGGACATACCGCCGGCAGCGGCTGCCGAGCTTGCATGGGAGATGGAGGAAGCCGGAGCTGTTGCAATTTCAGTTCTCACAGAGCCTGGGGTGTTTCGGGGCTCACTCGAAAACCTGAAAGAGGTCAGAAAAACCGTATGTTTGCCCGTACTCAGAAAGGACTTCATTATTGACAGGCTGCAGCTTGAGGAAGCGGGAAGTGATCTCATACTCCTGATTGCAGGCATCCTGGGGCAGGAACTCGACGCTTTTGTTGACCTTGCTCTTGAAAAAGGCTTTGAGCCACTGGTAGAAGTCCACAACAGGGAAGAGCTCGAAATTGCGCTGGAAACCGATACAAAGCTCATAGGGATTAACAACCGGAACTTTGAGACCCTTAAAATTGACCTGGCTACCACAGAAGCACTTGCACCCCTTATCCGGGAGTACGACCTGGACCATGGGACAAGCCATATCATCATAAGCGAAAGCGGGATGAATGGTCCCGGGGATGTCAGGCGTGTGGTGGAGGCAGGGGCTGATGCTGTATTGATAGGGTCTGCACTTATGGAAAGTAACTCTGTTTTTGAAAAAACTAAAGAATTCGTCCAGAGTTTTTGCTGGCGTGAATAACTGCTTTTCTTTGGCTTATCGGAGCTTTCAGCCTGCGGAAATGAGGTTGAAAAATCCGTTTTCATTTCAACACTAAATTCTGTTCATAATATCACAACGAAAAAGCTCGGGAATCAAAAATTCAAAATTCAAAAATTAAGGCTCACAAAATCAGGAATCAAAAATCAGGAATCAAAAATCAGGAACCAAAAATCAGGTACAACGGAGTAATCGAATTGACAGGAACTAAAACTTCAGAATCTCAGCTAAAAGGGAAATACGGAAAATACGGGGGACAGTACGTACCCGAAGTCCTCATGCCGGCCCTGGAAGAACTGGAAGCAGGGTATGAAGAGTACAAAAACGACCCCGAATTCCTTGCAGAGCTTGACCATTACCTCAGGGACTTTGCAGGCAGGGAAACGCCCCTTTACTTTGCCCGGAACCTGAGCAAGAAATACGGGACAAAGGTCTACCTCAAGCGGGAAGATCTGGTGCATGGGGGTGCCCACAAGCTAAACAACGCTCTCGGGCAGGCCCTTCTTGCAAAATTCATGGGAAAGACCAGGCTTATCGCCGAAACCGGGGCAGGACAGCACGGGACTGCAACAGCAATGGTTGGAGCAACCCTCGGGTTTGAGACCATTGTCTACATGGGAGCAAAAGACGTCAAACGCCAGCAGATGAATGCTTACAGAATGGAACTCATGGGGACCGAGGTAAAAGCCGTGGAGACCGGCTCAAAAACCCTCAAGGACGCGATCAATGAGGCTTTCAGGGACTGGGTCACGAACATAGGAAATACTCACTACCTGATAGGTTCGGTTGTGGGTCCTCATCCCTATCCTGTAATAGTCAGGGACTTCCAGAGCGTGATCGGGCGGGAGGTAAAGGAACAGGCGATGGAAAAAGAAGGCAGGCTGCCGGATTCTATTATTGCCTGTGCGGGCGGTGGGAGCAATGCAATGGGGATTTTCCATCCCTTTATCGAAGACAGAGAAGTCAAACTCATTGCCGTAGAAGCCGGGGGAAAAGCCCTGAAGTGCACGGAAAAAGCTGCCCTTCACTCAGCTTCCCTCTGCGCCGGAGAAGAAGGTATCCTGCACGGGGCCCGGACAAAGGTCCTGCAGGACAAAAACGGGCAGATCCTTGAATCCGAATCCGTATCAGCAGGGCTTGATTACTCGGGGGTAGGCCCGGAACTTGCTTACCTTTCGGAAAGCGGCAGGGTTACAGCCCGCTATGTCACAGACGATGAAGCGCTTGATGCTTTTAACGAACTGAGCCGGCTCGAAGGGATTATTCCGGCTCTTGAGTCCTCCCATGCCCTTGCCTACCTGAAAAAAGCCGCTGAGTCAGGGGAACTTGGAGAGTTTGTGGTAGTGAACCTCTCAGGAAGAGGAGATAAAGACCTGGAAACCGTCCTGAGCCTGAGAAAGGGGGTCTGAAATGGTAGCTGAACTTAGGGCAACTGAACCTAGAAAACAAAAAATTTCAGAAAAATTCGGTGAACTGAAGCAGAAAAAAGAAGGAGCCCTCATCGGCTATGTGATGGCAGGGGACCCTTCGGCAAAGGCAACCTTCGGGATTGTAAAAGCCCTGGCAAACGGGGGCGCGGATATAATCGAGCTCGGATTCCCGTTTTCAGACCCCGTGGCTGACGGACCTACCATCCAGGCAGCAGGACAGAGGGCACTTGCAGCCGGCATGGACATTGAACGCTACTTTGAGCTTGTCAGAGCCCTTGAGGTTGATGTCCCTCTTGTGTGCATGACCTATTACAATCCGGTGTTCAGGTACGGCGTGGAAAAATTCGTAGCACATGCCGCAGAAGCCGGAATAAGCGGGCTCATTATCCCCGATATCCCGGTGGAAGAAGCAGCTGACCTGAAGAGCAGCTGTGAGAAATACGGGCTTGATCTGATCTTTCTGGTCGCACCCACGACAACCGACACAAGGATCCGGAAGATCGTGGATAGAGGCTCGGGCTTCATCTACTTGGTATCAAGGCTCGGGGTTACGGGGGCCAGAGAAAATGTTTCAGGTTCCACAAAAGAACTGCTCGCCAGGGTAAAAACCGACATTCCGAAAGCCGTGGGGTTCGGGATCTCAACCGGAAAGCAGGCTGCAGAAGTCAGAAAAGCCGGAGCGGACGCTGTAATTGTCGGTTCGGCTTTTGTCAGGATCATCGAAGAGGGAAATGATGTAAACGAAAAGCTGGAAGCCCTTGCAAGGGAGCTCAAATCCGGCATACTTGAAGCAAATTGAAACAGGAAATTAAAAAGGAGGCAGACTGATGAAGGGAATGAAAGAATACATTAAGAAACTGGAAGAAGGCTCTGATCTGAGTTCGGAAGAAGCCGAAGCCGCAATAGGGGAAATTCTCAGCACAGCTGAAGACGAAGAAATCGGGGCATTCCTGTTAGCCCTGAGGGCAAAAGGAGAAAAATCTCAGGAAATTGCAGGTTTTGTGCGGGGCATGAAGAAAGCCGGAAATACCATCAAACCGGGAACCCCTTTCAGGGTCGTGGATACCTGCGGGACAGGGGGAGACGGGCTCAATACAATCAATGTCTCAACCGCAGCTGCAATCGTGACTGCGGCAGCCGGGGTTCCTGTAGCCAAGCATGGAAACCGGGCTGCAACTTCAATGTCCGGAAGTTCGGATGTGCTTGAAGCTCTCGGAATCAAAGTGGATCTTGCCCCGGAACAGGTCAGGAAGACCATCGAAAAGATAGGGATAGGGTTTATGTTTGCCCCGGTTTTCCACCCTGCAATGAAGCGGGTTGCAGGGATCAGGAAAAAGCTCGGGGTAAGGACGGTTTTCAACATCCTTGGGCCCCTGACCAACCCGGCAGGAGCAAAAGGGCAGGTTGTGGGAGTTTTTGATAAAAGCCTCTGTGAACCGATAGCTTATGCCCTTGCCGAGCTCGGGACCGAACATGCCCTTGTGGTGCACGGGGATGGGATGGACGAAATCTCAAACACCGGGGAAACCTTTATTGCGGAATTAAAGGATGGAAAAGTTTCCACATGCACCATTACTCCGGAGTCTATGGGGATGCTGCGGGCAAAGCCCGAAGACATCAAGGGCGGCACACCGAAAGAAAATGCCCGTGACCTCCTCTGCATCTTTAAGGGACAGAAAGGACCCAAGAGAGACCTTGTTGTCCTGAATGCAGCTGCAGCCCTGTATGTAAGCGGAATCGTAGGCTCAATCCGGCAAGCGATCCCCATCGCCGAAGATGCGATTGACAGCGGGAAAGTAATGGTTAAGTTCAACCAGTTCCGGAATTTCACTGCCGAACTTTCCAGCCAGGGCAAAGAAAAGGGCTCTTGCTCGGAAGAAGCTTTTCTTGCCTCTTCCGATACGTCCATGTTAAGCCCGGCTTCCGGGGAAAAGGCATGAAAACAGGGCCAAAAACAAGGGTAAAAATCTGCGGGATCCGCAGTCAGGAAGATATAGAACTTGCAGCTCTTTACGGTGCCGATGCCGTGGGCTTTATCACGGAAGTCCCTGTGGAAAGCCCTCGGAAACTCGATTCGGATACCGCTGCTGCCCTCATTGCAAAAGTCCCGAAATGCCTTGATTCGGTAATGGTCATAATGCCTGAAACCTCTGCCTGCGCCCTGGAACTTATCGAGAAAGTAAAGCCGGACATAGTGCAGATCCACTCAGGTCTGCTTCTAAGCGAACTAAAAACCGTCAGGGAAAAGACCGACATCCCAATCATTAAGACCCTTTTTGTGCCTGCCGGAGGGGGAGCTTCCAAACTCCAGAACCTTGTAACACGCCTTCTTGAGGAGGTCCGCGAGCTGGAAGAAAGCGGCACTGTGGACGGTGTGCTTCTGGACTCAGGGATTGCAGGAAAAACCGGCGGTACAGGCTGTGTACATGACTGGAACCTGAGTCGGAGAATCGCGGAAGAAACAAAACTTCCCCTTATCCTTGCCGGCGGGCTCAAACCCGAGAATGTGCAGGAAGCTATCAGGGCCGTTTCTCCCTATGCTGTGGACACGGCTTCAGGGGTAGAGACCCTGGGGAAAAAAGATGCTGTGAAAGTCAGGAAATTTATTGAAGAAGTGAGGTGTACCGATGCTTTCCTTTGATCTTGGAAAAGAAGAATTTCTGGAGCTTGTCTCCGGGCTCGAAAAGCCGGGCCTTGTCCAGCTCTTTGCAAAAGTTAACGGCTGCTCCCCTGCCTGCTCTCCCCTCGAGCTTTACGGATCCCTGAGGGATTCGGGGATAACGGGCTACTCTTACCTGCTTGAATCCGTAGAAAAGCAGGAAAGCAGGGCGAGGTACTCTTTTGTCGGAAACGACCCTGATGCCGTGCTGAAAATAAGTGACCGAAAAATTTCCCTTGAACTCCTGAACCCAAAAGCTTCTCCTCTCTTTGAAGCTATCTGCGCAAAGATGGCGGAAGTTTGCGGCCCGGGAACCGCAGAAAAGGAATCAAAGAAAAATACAGGTCCGGAAAAGTTTACGGTTGCAATTCCGGAGGGAAAAGATGTTTTTGATGCCCTTCGCCTGGCTTTTCCTCCTGCAAACGGGATAGAACTTTTCAATTCCAGGCGTTTTGAGAGACAGACCTTTCTGGGAGGGGCTATTGGCTATACAGCGTACGATGCAATCTATGACAGCTGGTTAGGGGTCAGGAAAGGTTTTGAATCCGATATCCCCGAACTACAGTACCTCCTTGTTTCGAAAAGTTTTGTCCTCGACCACCTGACTGAAGAAGCCTACATAGTTGTCACCCCCTTCGTAAGCCCGGGTTCGAATGCAGGAAAAGTGTATGAAGAAGCGCTCATGGAAGCAGAAAGGCTTTACTCCGTAATTAAGAAAGTTGCCCTGCCGGAAGATATATCAAAGGCATCGGTAGAGGGGGCAATTGTATCTGGAGCAGTTTCTGACCCAGGAGCAGTTTCTGACCCGTCTGCAGCATCAGGTTCACGTATGCAGGTCTGCAGCGTTGACAGGTCGGGGTTTGAGGAGTCCGTACTCCAGGCAAAGGAGCATATTTTTGCAGGGGATATTTTCCAGGTAGTCCTTTCCAGAAAATGTGAGTTCAAAATGGAGCAGTCTCCTTTCGAACTTTACATGCAGCTCCGGGCAATAAACCCGAGCCCTTACATGTATATTTTCGAGTTTGGGGACCTTGCAATTGTGGGGGCAAGCCCTGAAACCCTGTTGACCGTACACAAACGCATTGTTATCATAAACCCTATCGCAGGCACCTGTCCGAGGGGAAAGTCCGAAGCTGAAGACGAAGCCCTGGCTTCACACATGCTCAATGATGAAAAGGAAAAAGCAGAGCATGTAATGCTCGTTGACCTCGGGCGAAATGATGTCCGGATGGTCTCGGAAAGCGGCTCGGTTAAGGTCTCAGGCTTTATGAAAGTCCTGAAGTATTCCCATGTCCAGCACATCGAAAGCACGGTTTCTGGAACCCTCAGGCCCGAGTGCGACCAGTTCGATGCCTTCAGGGCGGTATTTCCTGCAGGAACACTTTCGGGGGCCCCGAAAATTCGAGCAATGGAGATTATTTCCGAACTTGAAGCCGTTCCGAGAGGGATCTACGGTGGCGGGGTCGGGTATTATAGCTGGAACGGGGACGCTGATTTTGCAATCGTAATCAGGACCCTGCTTATACAGGGAAAAAAGGCTTCGGTGCAGGCAGGGGCAGGGATTGTAGCGGATTCCGATCCTGCATATGAGTTCAGGGAAACCGACCGGAAAATGGCAGCAATGCTTGTGGCTATCGGCGGGGAAATCCGGGTTGAAAAATGAACCCGGAGTGAGGAAATGGCGAATCCGGGAAACAGTGAGTAAATGAAGATAATTATGGGGTTGAAATCTGTGGACAAAAATTTACAAAGGGACAATTCAGGAAAAATGGATTTAATGAAAAAGCTTTCCGAAGAAAAAGGAAGTAAAGAGATAAATCAGGACGAAAAGGCTGAAGGAGGTATTTTCAGATGAAAATCGTTTTCATAAATAACAAAGATTCCTTTGTATGGAACCTTGTCGACTACATTTCATACTTTGAAAAAGATACCATGGTCCTTCCCAACACGGTTACCCTGGAAGAGTTAAGGGATATAAAGCCCGATGCGCTGGTGATTTCACCCGGGCCCGGAAACCCGTCTGACCCGAAAGACATTGGAAACTGCCTGGAGATCATCCGTGAAATGGGCAGGGTAACTCCTCTCCTTGGGGTATGTCTGGGGCACCAGGCTATCAACGTAGCTTTCGGAGGCCCTGTCAGGCGATGTAAGGTGGGACCTGTGCACGGAAAGAGTTCCAGGATCCAGCATACGGAATCTCCGCTCTTTACAACACTTAAAGAGCAGTTTGAAGCCGGACGTTACCACTCCCTGGAGATAGGAGAACCGGCTCCCGGAATAAAGATTACCGCACGGGCAGAAGACGGGACCATCATGGCAGTTGAACATGAAAAGTATCCTATCTATGGTCTGCAGTTCCATCCGGAATCCGTGCTGACCCCCGAAGGGTTAAAAATAATAGAAAGATTCCTTGAAATTTCAAAAAACTTTAATAAAAGGCAGCCGGCTGTTTAAAACAGCCAGGAACTTTTTTCTGCCTGACCTTTAATTTTTCCTTTCCAGTAGTTCAGGTTTCAGATTATTCTTCCTTACCTTCACCTTCTTCCTCAGCCTCTTCTTCGAAGAATTCCTCTTCCGTGAATTCCTCATTGGGTCTGCTACCTCCATATCCTGCAGGCTGAAGATTCTGCATATCTGAGAATTCACTTACCGTCTGGGAAATGAGTTGAGGGTATTTTACAATCTGTTCCCTGGTAACGAACCCTGTCTCTTCGGAAGCTTCTATAATTCCTTCCCTTGCAGTTTTTGCTGCGTTGCTCAGGTCTTCAAGTTGTTTTTTGCTCGCGAGGTAAGCAATTTCTTCCAGTGCCATGGTTGTCCAGAGGGTTACAACTTCCATTCTTTTTTCAACGGCCCCTCTTCCGATCATTTCAAGAACCTTAACAGCACTCCCTGCAGGCTCCAGCATATCCGCCTGTGAGGCTCCTTTTCCGATTTCCTGTGCGGCCTTTGAGAAAGACCAGAGAGCGTTGGAGAAGTCTTTTTCTACGGAAGAGTCTGCAAGAGTACCAATAGCCTCTATTGCATTGGATGCAACATTTTCAATCCTTTTCTGAACAGCTTTGTTGCCGATATTCCGGAGTGAAATCGCAACCCTTTTTAAATCGTTCTCAAGATTTGTGTTGAGCAATTCTTCCCCGAGTTCTCGGAGATATCCGATATATTGAAGTGCATCATATTCGTTTTGTTCCCTTACTGCCTTTTCTCCAGATTCTCCGAGTTCAATAGCTTTCTGTTCGTTTAATGAGAACATGTTTAAACCCCTTTGCAGTCAAATACTGTAAAAAATTCTGGTTTTGAGAATTAAATTATTTATATAGGAATACTCTGATATTAGTCTTCCTATATTTTTGGGAATTTTTAGAGAGTTTTCAGGTTTTTATGTTAAAAAGAGACGTACACAACTCCGAAAATCAAATAAAAAACATTTTGGAACCTCAATAGAACATAAACCATGTTCGGGTTGCTTATTGTGAGATGGTTGATAGCCGAATAAGAGGACTAATTTGGCAATTATAATTTTTTCGATACAGGAGAGCGATTTTCCCAAAAAGAAACATGAAGAGAAAAAACAACAGCAAAAAACGACTGAAGGCACCTATAAGAAACTATCGAATAGAAATGGCCGGAGAAGAGTTCTTTTTCCAGTTTTTTTCACCTATTTTATCTCTTTTCATTTGACGGGCAGCCGGGCAAGCTGGCGGCTACATCCTAAAATCAGAAATAAAAATCTGATTTCCGGGGTTCACGAGAGGTATTATCCGAACAAAAGGCTGGCTTCAGCCCTACAAGAGGCAGAGAAATAATATGGGGCGATTTCCAGAGATCCCTAATAATATTTGCCGATTTAGTAATAACTAAAAATTAATTTAAAAAGTAAAACGACAACTTTATTTTTTATATAAATGATTTTATAGAGTCATGGGTTTTTATATATTGGTTACTTATTCGGTCACCTGAAAAGGTACCGGACTAATTGATCAAATCCGCCAAACATTCACATAAAAGGAAAAGAGTTAAATGCATTTCCTACATAATATATATTATATGAGTAAAAAACTCAACCGGGGTTCTGGCATATTTACCCGTGTGAGTACCAACAACACAACCTCCAGGGCAGGGGAAAGGGTTCCACTCCTTACCTTTCCCCTTCCAGAATAAACTATTCTTAAGACTTAAGTATAAAGAAGAAGGAACGGGACAACCATAAAAAACGAAGGAGTACCCTCCGAATTCATTCTTGACTTAAAAAGATAAAGAGCTGTTTTAAAGAATTGTTTTACGGCATCCCTACAGGGCTCCTCGGAGTAAATTCGAAAAATCAGAAATCTTCCATCAGGGCTGCGGCATTTATTGCAGCTTTTTCAAGCCCTGCATCTGCAGCGCACCTTCCGATGTCCCTGATTAAAGAAAAAAAATCTTCATTGAAGGTTTTAAATTCATTTTCCGAATCTATACAAAAATCATGGAGTTCTTTTAAACAAAACTGGCTTGCAATAGCTTCCTTTTCCATTCCCTGTCTGACAGCTTCTTTTCCTACTTCTTTAAGGGAGATGGCGATCAGTCTGAGAGAAAAAAGAGTTTCCATGTCAGCTGTTTTTTTCCCCAGAGCTTTAAGAGCAAGAACAGTCTCAAGCACCGCTTCACTAACGCCATTTCTTGCAGCTTCCTGTCCAACCAGCCCGAGGGAAGCTGCAGAGTTAAGAACACAAGCTGTCATATTTTCCTCAGCTGCCGCCAGCCCCAGGGATTTAATACACTCGATTGTCCCGCCTGTTACCTCCTGCGGGGGGCTATCGGAAAAAAATCTTATGCCAAGCTCACCCAGCTCATCTATTATCCGGAGAAGCCGAGCCTCTTCTCGAACCCTGACAGCTTCAAGTCCGGGCTCACGCAGGAGGATTTCTTCTGTTAAAAGCACATTTAGCCTCCAGTTCCACAGCCGTTATTACAATTTATGAACCCGCAGGTTATTACTTTTTCGTATTTTACCGATATGTCTTTGTCAATTTCAAAAGCCGGACTAAAAAAACAGGAGTCGGGAGAAAAATCCGGTTTAGAAATTGATTCAAAAATTGGCTTAAAAATTGATTCAAAACTTGGCTTAAAAATGGGCATAAAAATTGGCTTGAGAAGATAATTGATTAAAAAGAAAGCTGGTTAAAAAGAAAGTTGGTTAAAAAGAAAGTTGGTTAAAAAGAAAGCTGGTTAAAAAGAAAGATAGTTAAAAAGAAAGCTGGTTAAAAAATAGAACTCAACAAAGGAAAAAATAAGTGAAAAAGGAAGAAAAAAGCAGCATTTAAGGGGCTCTTCTCGAATTAGAGGTTTGAATAAACCTTTTCCTGTAGCTCCTTTATCTCCTGAAGTTTTTCAGTTTTTTCAACTGTTTCCGTGACTCCAGGGAATTTAAAGCTGTCGAGAGCCATTTCCGCAACAATAGGAGAATTGGTCAGGTCTTTTTCTTCAGCCTGTACTTTCAGGGTTTCAAGTGCCCACTGGCTCTGGAGTACAGCCTCACGAAGCTTGTTCTTCAATGAAAGTTTGCCTGCATCCTCAATTGAGAGAGCTACTGAACTCAGGGCCTCATCATAGTATTTTTCTGCAGCAAGCGCACCTATTTCCTCAAGCAGCAGAAGGGTGCTGATAGTTTCGGCCTCAAGGCTCTGTGCAGCTACTTTTTTTCCCACCTCTCCAAGGCAGGTTATTGCATTAAGCAAAGCTTCTTCCATACCCTGTAATGCAGCAGCAACTCCTATATCTCTTAGGAGCATGGAAAAAGCAACAATTTCTTCCTGATCTTTCTTCTCAGGAGGGGAGAGATTCCAGATTTCCATCATGGTAGTAGCGGCTACCTTTGAGCCTGCTTCCTGCGAACCTGAAGCGGACGTTCTCCCGAGCTTCCCTGCCTCTATCATAGTCCTTTTCAGAATGTACCCATATCCTTTTTTCCCGGCAATTTTTGCCAGTTTTCCGAGGGCAAGAACCGAGTTGATAGCAACCAGTTCCATTCCTTCCTTTGCAGCTGCCTGTGCGATATCCGAGATTGAGAGAATTACCCTCCAGACATCTGCCTCTTCATTTTCAGAGAGAAAATCTTCTGCAATTCCTGTAAGGGAATCCAGGGCCTGGAAAACTTTGCTCTCATTATTTTCCGCAACTGAAGATAAACCTGTGTCGACTGCCTCTGCCTCGTTTAATGTGATCATTCTTTTTGCCCCTCTTTATCAGTCTATAGTAAAAGCTTCTATAGTAATCAAGCTTCAAGCCCGTTTTTCTGCATATTCGTACAATAATTGTTATCCTTTATATGCCATTTAAGAATGTTGCACAGCATAAAATAATTCCGCTGATACGATTGATATACGGGATAATATTACCTGGCTTACTCTATGAAATTAGGAGATTATTAGTGTTGCTATTTTGTAATGGAGATGCTTCTATGAGAAGCCTGAGGTTTGAAGCTGTCGGTGAACCTGAAGAGCAACGAACCTGGAAAGCGTCTTTTTATGGAGAATAAAAAGCTTTCTTCAAAACTCCAAGAGAACGAACTTTTCAGGAAAACAGAGCTTTTTAGGAAAACAGAACTTTTCGGAAAAACAGAACTTTTCAGAAAAACAAATCCTTTCGGAAAAACAAATCCTTTCGGAAAAACAAATCCTTTCGGAAAAACAAATCCTTTCGGAAAAACAGATCCTTTTGGAAAAACAGATCCTTTCAGAAAAACAAATCCTTTCGGAAAAACAGATCTTTCGAGTAAAAAATGAAAAAAAAATTAAAGTAAGAACCGGATCTATCCAGTCAAAATAATTCATTCAAAAGATTCGGCTTCATGTATGTACTCGGAACCATTAAAGGTCTCAATGGAAAGTTTTGATACAAGCATATAACTTACCAGGAACTTTTCTTTTGGCTCAAGCATTATTGTCCCAAGAGCATCAGCAGCCTTTATAATGACATTTTCGAAATTTCTGAAATCAGCGTTTGTAAACTGGTTTTCAATATAAAAAGGCATATACTGGAGAGGATGGATTTCTCCCCTGTGTTCCATAAGGAAACCCAGAGTACCCTGAAGCTCATCAGATATTAATTGCTCATCATTTCCCTGGGGGAGAGGCGGAAGCGTGCCTGATGCAGGAGAAAGAAGACCGCCATTTTCCGGAACCTTTGCGTTCTTTTGCCTTGATGTCTCTTTTCCTATTGCTCCTATCGCAAGAGAAGATACGAGAGATTCCCTTTTCATCCTGTGAAGGGACGCAGAACTTGCAATCTCCCCGAGGTAAGCAACTGCGATCCTGACTGCTGCTTCCATTTCCTGTCCAACAGCGGACTTTCCGACTGCATAGAGAGAGTAGATGATACTTAACCCTGTATCGGACATTTTCTGTTCTCTTGCAGCTTCAGCCATCCTCCCAAGCGAAATGAGGGAAATTAAAACCCCGATCTCCATTTTTTGAAGGGCAGCTGCATTTCCAATATCTCTTATGCTGATTATAGCTCTTTTTGCATCGAGCTCAAGCCCTTTATTTATATACTTCGTCCCCTGCTCTGTTAAAAAATCTATGGACCTCAGTACACCAAGTTCATCATTTTCCTTAACCGAGCTCAATCCAAGGTCTATTGCCCCATTTTCGTTCAAAATAGACATTTAAACACCCCAATTTTCTTATCCCCGGAAAAAACATCTGTATATCAGTCTCACCGGCATTCAGGCCTCTTCCATATTAGAAGCAGGTACTGCACAGTTCAGGCATTCGCATGAGTTTTTGCCTAGAATGTTCCTTTATAAGGCTCGAAAAACTTATAAATCAATGTCAGGAAACTTTCTCTTTCCCCTCAAATTTTTGTTCAGTTTTTCTTCCAGTTTTTCTAGACCTGAATCCTCAAAATCCATGAGAGCCACCTCAGCTATGAGCGATGCACTCACAAGATATCGGTCCTGAGCATCAAACTTGATGGTTTCAAGAGAATAAGCTGCCTGGAGCAGTACCCTTTCAAGCCCCTGCATATCGGCAGTCCTCCCTATATCCCCAAGTAAACGCACGCTGGAGTCAGCAGTTTCTTTCAGGTTCTTTTCAATGGCCTCTGTTCCTATTTCCTGCAACAGAAGTTCAACGTTTAAAGCTGCGTCTTCGAAGTTCTGGTTTGCCGCAATTTTCCCCGTTTCCCCGAGTAAAGTCACCGTGCGGTTTGCGGCATCCCCCAAACTTTGATTCGTTACGCTTTTTCCAATCTCCCCAAGAGCAAAAATGACTGCTATTGTTTCTTTTCTGGTTCTTGTAAAGGCTGCAGTATTGCTCATTTCACCAAGACAGGAAGCTGCAATCTTTGCGGGAACTTCCATTTTCTGCCCTCCTGCCGCCTTTCCAATTTCTCCAATAGCAAGGGCGATACTGACAACGGCATTTTCTAACCCCCGCTTGCAAGCCTCTTTTGCAACAGGGGAGTAAAGAAGAAGAGCATTTGTAACAACCAATTCCAATCCAGCAAGTGCTGAAGCTATTCCTATCTCCTTTATACGTTCGATTAGTCTTTTAGCATCACTTTCCAGTCCTTCCTTTGCGTATTTTACCGCAAGCTCAGAAAGGTAGTAAAGTACCTCCAATATACTGGCTTCGTCTTTCTCCTCTACTGAAGCCAGCCCCATCTCTAACGCCTCGTCTTCATCAAGAGGTAGAATCCTTCACGCCTCCAGATTCTCTCTTGATTAAGTATGGATATGTGAGGATATTAGCTTTGTTATGAAAAAGATAAGAAAAGTGATCCGAAGAATTCTCCCTGTTTCTTTAGAGATTAGAAAATTTTTAAACAAATACCGGATAGGTTTCGGATGCCTTCGAAGTGAAAAGGCTTGCAGCAATACCAAAAACTATAAATAGAATTGTACGGTAGTAAGATACCGGTTGCTTGCGAGATCATCAAAGCCTCATTTCACACACACACGAGAATCGAAACGATTACTCTAGAAGGATAGGTTTCATCCCTTCTTCCTGTCCGTTCCTAACGTTGGCTCGTGAGCAACTACTCTCTTATCTTTTCTCTCAAACCCTGAGATTTAATTGAGATTATACTGCGGAAGCGCAGAGGGTCATGAATACCCTGACCTTCGGATCGGGGATGAAGTGAACACTCGCTGGCTGTTTTGTATTCGCTTATCCGTATTAATCATCGTTTCTTTGTAAAAGGAGTTTTTTTGACAGCATAGCCACAGGTGGTTCCAGCTACCCATAGCCTGGATGTGATACGCTTTGGAATTGCACATTTTTGGCCATGGCTATGGTCAAATCACCTGCTACATCGTACTGGCAAGTTCTATTCTACAAGAAAGGAAGCAGTTCTTGCAGACTGTTCAAGTTTCATCCTTAACTGAGAAAACGATTTTAGGGTGGAAGTCTGTGGTCGGGTGGAAAATTCTATCGATCCGTTGGGAATGTAACTGCTGACAAATCAAGCACTGCGTTAAGGAGTCGCAGAGAAAAACGAAAACAGGTTTTAAATCACGTAGTGTTGAAGTCCAAGCAACGGGAAATTAACGAGTTCTAAGTACCGGAATGACCGGGCAGACAGCCTGAAGCATATCCCGTCCGCTGGGCGGGGTACCGCACGTAATTTGATTTTATGGAAACCCCGATTTGAATAGACAAAGCAAATGTTTTTTTCTCGCGGTTGCTTTTCTTTGGTCTTCTCAGGCTATAGCTCCACCGGAAAAGTGATAGATATAGTAAAGAGTACAGAATACCAGTATTGCAAGAATTGCTTTGAAATCCATGGTTCGACTCCTTATTTGTAGCTATTTTTCTCAGGCTATGGCGCCGGCTGAAAAGTGGTAGATAAAGTAAAGAGTACAGAATACAAGTATTGCAAGAATTGCTTTGAAGTCCATAATTGCTATCCTCCTTTTAAAACTATCAGGAAAAATCCGTTTTGTGCGTAAAATTAGTAGTGAGGCGCAGGTATATAAAAATGCCGTTTTGTATCGTTTTTGGGTTCCATTCCTGTTTTTTTCAGTCTATTTATGTTTTTATTTTTTATCCGGCTGTCTATTCTGATTTTTAAGGTTTTCAGAACCTTGAAATAGCCAATCCAGAGGTTGATTCGAATTAATAATCAGGAGAAAATCCTTTCTTCTTTTGCAAAAGTAATCTTATATATTTTCCAGTAAAATTATACTTTGGGATCAAAATCGGGAGATGTTTTTCGAATATGCTTTCTATTTCTTTTTTCTGCCGGAGCCCGGAAAAAGTATTCATTTTTTTTATCCGGACTGATGTCAACTGCGGGAAGGATAAGGCTCTCATCTAATTTACAGCTTCATTGGTGGAGATAATACAGGCGGAAGGCGATATATCTGAACACAGGCGAAGTAAAAGCGGCTCTGCAGTCCGGGGACTATCCGACGGAAAAAGAAGCTTTCAAGTGTGAGTTGATAAGCTTTGGAGAGGTTGCTCGCCTCTCCAGGCTTCTTGCCTGGAAAATCAAAGCTTCGGGTTACCATCCCGACCTGATCATCGCTATAGGAAGAGGAGGCTATGTTCCCGGAAGGCTGGTTTCGGACTTTTTGCTTTTCAATGATCTTACCTCAATAAAAATCGAACACTATATGCGGGGAGCGGAAATGAAAGCAGAAGCCAGAATAAGATTCCCGCTTTCTGTCGACATTAGCGGGAAGAAAGTACTTATTGTAGACGACATCACCGATACGGGAGAGACCCTGCAGCTTTCGGTTGAATACATGCAGAGCCTTGGACCTGTTGAGGTCAGGACTGCAGTCCTCCAGCACAAGACCTCTTCTTCTTTCGTTCCGAATTTTTATGGTCAAAAGGTTGTCAAGTGGCGCTGGATCATTTACCCCTGGGCTCGCTATGAAGATCTGGCGGGCTTTGCGGAAAAGACTCTCGGGGATAGAACCCTCGATATCTCCCGGATCATCGCCGAGTTTAAAGATAGGTACGAGCTTGAGGTAGGGGAGAAAGAGCTTCTTGAAATCCTGTACGATCTTGCTGAGAGAAACGAGATCGAGAGGGTTGAAACGGACAATGTGGTCGGATGGAGAGTTAAGGAGAAGTAAGTGGGAAAATAATTAAACTCTATTTTTATGGAATGTGGCTTTTTGTAAGTATCTCAGTAATTTTCTCCTCCCTTTCTCCTCCATTCCCGGATTTTCAGTGGCGTTTTTGCAGCCTGACAAGGGTAAGAAGAAATAAAAAAGGAAGGAAAAAGACGAAAAGGAAATGCAAAATTTCTGATGCACCCTCACATTACGGTTTCCGTGACAAGTTCCAGGTTCCCCTGCGGGAAAACTCTGGAAACCCGGACATTCCAGTTGTTATTCTCTCCATTTTCAGCCTGAATCAGGTTAAAGCACTGCGTGGTTTTGCCTCTGGTCTTGGAAGAACAAAAGGTGCCTGCGTTTACCACAAGCATGTTGTTCAGGTTCCAGACATGGGGAATGTGGCAGTGCCCGCAAAGTACAAGGTTTACCTTGCAGCGGTTCAGGAGGTCAAGGACATCCCCGGCATCGACAAGGACGGTGTTTTCTCTCCCCGCAAGTGGGATCGGGACAAGGTGGTGGTGCAGGGCAAAGATCTTGAAATTCTCCCCGGAAAAGGCTTCTTTGATCCAGCCGTAGTTTTCCCTTCCCAGGTGTCCTTCATCAAGGTCAGGCTGTGAGGAATCGGCCCCTACAATAGTTACGTCCCCCAGGTTCCGGGTGGGGAACCTGTTTTCGAAAAGATCCTCAAAGTGCAGGTAGCCTGCGTTTTTGGAGTCGTGGTTTCCGGGAACAAGGACCTTGTCTTTACATTCGATCTTGTCGATAAACTTCTTTACCCCGTCATATTCGGCTGAAAACCCGTTTTCTGTCAGGTCGCCGGTAATTACCACTATGTCAGGGTCCAGCTGGTTTATGTTCTGCAGCATGGATTCTGCAATTTCCGGGACAAAGTATGCCTCTGAAAAATGAATATCTGAAAGGTGTACAATCTGTATAATTTTTTACTCCCTCTTTTCTCTGAAATTTTTATAATTTTATTTGTGTTCAAACCAATGGACTTTCGTTCCATTATATATAGTTATCTGTGAAAAATACATACTTTTAAGAATCTAATTATAAATCATTAAGAAAGCTGGAGTTTAATCTTGATCATTTTTCTAGCTCTATAAGTATTTACTTAATTTTAATTCGTGTAGAATATTCTTCCAAAAATACAGAGAATCAGATTTCCGTGCATATTCAGTCCTGCTTTTTGTGTAGTTCCCTGGCGCGCGCGTATAAAGGCTTGAGAAAGAGATTTTTTCAAAAAAGATATTTCTGGACTTCGAATAAAGTCAAATTTAATTCCTTTTTTCAGGCTCTGGAGTTTATAAAAAAGAGTCCGTAAGTAAAATGTCTATAAAAAGCTTGCATTCACCTGACCTTTCAGCTCACCCTTTCCGACATATCAAAACCCTGTTTCCAGAATGCCGAAGATTGAGGATTTATTCATCAAATTCGCCTTAAAGGGGAACGTTGTCCTCCCATAGAGAGGATTCTCATAATGCATGATTCGATAGCAAGAGTATGGATTGGATAAACGGAGAAATATCAAACTGTTTTCCGAAAAGTAATAAAATGGAACTCAACCAAAATGGAACTCAACCCGGAATGTTTCTGGATTTGACTGTACTTTTGGCATGTTCATTTCCTTTACACCGGATTTTTTAGAGGCTCTAAAGAGCCTCAGTCATTAGGATACAGACAAACATAGTGTTTAGTTGTCTTACCATTTTTGTTTTCCTCGTACTGGAGGGTATAGAGCCACCCTTTCCAGACTATTTCATCTTCAAAAGTGAGATTTGGCTTCCATTCCTTTGGCACTATCCCGGTTGCTACAAAGGAATCAATACTATGGAGTATTTTTGTTACTCCATCCTCTTTCATCGTCTTAGTCGGTGCACTTCTACACGCTGGATCGATCTCACTAATATCTATTTCGCCCATTGTCAGTCACACTCCTTTATCGTAGGGTTATTTATGACCCTATAAAAACTCTACACCCATCCATATATAAGCTTCTGAGAGCCGCCAAACAAGTTTAGAGCGTAATCCACTGCCAGGTCCAGAGGATATTTTCGCGGCTGCAGAAAGGATAAACAAAAGAAGATGAATGGGAATAAAAGTTCCCTAATTTTGATTTTACCGGGCCTATTTGAGTAGCTCCTTCGCTATTCAGGCTCCAACAATTACTTTTCCTTCCATCCAGGGGTGTAGTGTGCAGATATAATCATACGTCCCTTCCTGCTCGAAGGTGTAAGTAAAAGTCTCTCCCTGCTTAAGGTATTCGGATTCGATACCCGACCCTACAACATCGTGGAGCGCGGTATCGTAGTTTGTCCACCTGACAGTCTGCCCGACATTAACCGTAAGACTCTCGGGTATGTACTTAAAGTCCCTAATTTCTACATCAACAATCTCAGCTTCCGCGCCGGTCTCATTCTGCTCAGCCTCAGGTACAGTTACATTTTCTTCTTCCCCTGCAACTTCCCCGTTATCCACTTCTTCGACAGGTACTTCAACAGGCGTGGGAGGGACAGGTTCTTCCGAACCCCCATTTTCAGCACAACCCGCAACAAAAAGCACACCAAGCATTACCGTAAAAATTATTATTTCCTTTCTCACTCTATTTTCTCCTTTAAACCTCAGTTTTCCATAATTTATATTCCGCTTCTATCCTTTAACTTCTTTATCAAGGCTTTACTTTCCTCGTAGAAACTATTTAGAATCCCAGTTCAGTAAATAAGTTTTTACCATATTTCTTCTTCCTTTATCCGTTCATAGAGTCACTACTATAATTCACAAATTCAGTACTTAGCTAATTTTCATTTCTTCATTAAGGAGGATTTTCGACACCTTTATCTGTGATAAAAATGCCTCCCTATATCTCTTTTGTCCCATAAATGTGTATTTAGCTCTAAAATTGAATTGAAGTCAAAACACTGTATTGATGCTGTGTTAGAACCTCTCACATCTCATGTAACTATCAAGATCAATGGTTCACTTACAAGTGCAGACATAATTCGTACTGTTGTGAGTTTGGCAGTCGATAAGAATTCCGTCCATTCTGTCACAAAACAGTATTCTGCTGTTGCCTGTGAAACATCTCTCCGCCACCATCTTAAAAAACTAAACATGGATGAATTGATCTTATCCAATGAAAAAATTCTCCTTCAAAATCCTCTAAAAACGCTAAAAGCCGGTAAGTACTACGAATTCGCTGTTGATCTTACCAATGATCCTTATTATGGAAAAACAGATATGTCTAACGAGAAATATGTAATCCGTAGCCAGGCAAAAAAATCAACAAACTCTTTTTACTCATACATTTCCCTTTACATCACTGGCAAGAATGAACGGTTTACTATGTCTGTTCTTCCTGTAGAAAAAGACAAAACAATGGTTGAATACCTCTCCTATTTTGTTGATCTCATCAAGAGACTGAATTTTAAAATCAAGGTTCTCTGCCTTGATAGAGAGTTTTATTCCATAGACGTGTTTGAGTTCCTGCAAAATAATGGTATTCCTCACATAGTTCCCGTTGTTAAGAAGGGAGAGAAGATGAAGCAGATTATTAGGGGAAATAAGGCTCGGAGTGCACAATATGTCATGAAGAATTCTACGAAAAAGATTCTTCTGGACATTATCATTGGTGTCAAATATCTGAAAGGAAAAAGAGATAAAAAGGGATGTGAAAACCTCGGTTTTGTTGTTTTTGGAGTCAAATGGTCTCCAAGAAAGATCAGTACGGTTTACAGAAGAAGATTTGCTATTGAATCGTCATACAGGATGAGGAATGTGGTTAAACCAAAGACATCATCGAAAAACGCAACTATAAGGTACTTTTATGCACTGATATCTTTCCTGTTAAAAAACATATGGCTATACCTTCAGAAAAAACATTTTACGATCGTCAAAAGAGGCCCTAAAGTAATAGATGAGGATAAGTTCAGATTTAGTATGTTTATACTTCTCATTGAAGAATGGCTGAGAAGAAAGTTAAGGGTCAGGTTAATGGTGGAGTGTTTGAGGTAAATGAATGGACAGGAGACATGGAGGAGAGATGTTTAGCGAAGTACTGAAATTGGCTTTCTGAGCAAAGTTACAGCTAAAATCCATTATCAGTCCTCTTGAGCGAAGCTTATAACCCTGTCCTAAAAATTAGTCCTTCCGAGTGAGGCTTACGATTCTAATCTAAAAATTAGTCCTCTTGAGCGAGCGAAGCGAGCGAAAAGGACTTCGTGCTCCCGAAGCGAAACTCGGGTGCCGAAGCGAAACTCGGGTGCCGAAGCGAAATTCGGGCGGTGCAACAAATACATTAATAATGAGTTATGACTATTCACCTACGTTTCAGCTTCATTCTTATATTTACGTTTAATTTACCCCCGAATTAAGGTGAATTTATGTCTTTAGCAAATCTCAGAACACATTATACGGCTGACGTCAAACCTGAAAAAGTTGATAACGGTCAGAAAATTACTCTAGCAGGCTGGGTCCATGAGGTCAGAGACCTCGGAGGGATCTGTTTCGTTGTTCTCAGGGACAGGGAAGGAAAGGCTCAGGTCACACTTGTAAAGAAAAAAATTGACAAAGAACTTTTCGATGCAGCAAGAAGGCTGGTCCGCGAGTCCGTAATTTCCGTAACCGGCTCTGTCAAGTTCGAAGAAAAAGCTCCGAACGGTTATGAACTGCTCCCTGATGAGATCAATGTCCTGAACGTTGCAGGCTCCCCTCTTCCCATGGACACTACCGGAAAGGTTGAAGCCGAACTGGACACCAGGCTTGATTCCCGCTTCATTGACCTGAGAAGAGCAGAGACAACTGCGGTTTTTAAGATAAGGCATGAGTCCCTCCGGGCTATCAGGGAATATTTCGTAAAGAATAACTTTATTGAAACAGCAACCCCCAAGGTCGTTGCGACTGCAACGGAAGGAGGAACTGCCCTTTTCCCTATCACCTATTTTGACAGGGAAGCCTTCCTCAACCAGAGCCCACAGCTCTTCAAGCAAATCCTCATGAGCGGCGGGTTTGACAGGGTCTTTGAAATCGGGCCAATCTTCAGGGCAGAGGAACACGACACCCGCAGGCACTTAAACGAAGCCACTTCCATCGATGTGGAAGTCAGTTTTGCCGACCATTTTGATGTAATGGAAATTCTGGAAAATCTGGTTGCTTACATCTATAGCCGGGTAATTGAGAACTGCAAAGCTTCCCTTGAAGTACTTGGGGTTGAGTTAAAGGTTCCGAAGACTCCTTTCCTGAAACTTACCTATGACGAGGTAATCGAGATCATAAACAGTCGCTCTGAAGAGAAAATGCACTGGGGAGATGACCTTGGCACCCTCGGCGAGCACACGGTCGGAAACTATGTCTACGAAACGACAGGTGAATCCCACTATTTCATCATCGACTGGCCCACGGAGATCAAACCGTTCTATGCCATGCCTTATGAGGACAGGCCTGAGTTCAGCAAGTCCTTTGACATGATGCACCGCACAATGGAACTTTCCTCAGGAGCCCAGCGGATTCATATTCCTGACCTTCTCAAGAGCCGGATCGAATCCCAGGGCTTGAACCCTGACGGTTTTGAGTTTTACCTGAAAGCCTTCGAATACGGGATGCCCCCGCATGCAGGCTGGGGAATGGGCTGTGAGCGTTTTGTCATGACCATGCTCGGGACTGAAAACATAAGAGATACGGTACTATTCCCGAGGGACAGGAGAAGACTTTCTCCCTGATCCCCTCCAATTTTTTCTTTTAAGCTTGAAAGGACTTCCTGCTTTTGAAAAACGTTTGCTATCTTTTTTAAAGCTGAAAGGCGGAACATAACATGACAGAAAGAAATATTTCTACTGACTCTCCAGAAAAACGGGCAGCAGGAATTGCTGCAGCAGGGCTTGTCGGCTCAGGGATGGTTGTAGGACTCGGGACAGGTTCAACCGTTGCTTACACAATAAAGGAACTCGGACGCAGGGTACGGGAGGAAGGGCTCGATATCCTTGGGGTTGTTACCTCTTACCAGTCCGAGATGCTTGCAATAGATGCCGGAATCAGGCTGATCACTCTTGCCCAGTACCCCGAACTGGATCTTGCCATTGACGGGGCTGACCAGATCGATTCCGAGCTCCGTGCTATTAAAGGAGGAGGGGCGGCTCATACAAGGGAAAAGATCGTTTCTGTTTCTGCAAGGCGGTTTGTGGTCGTAGCCGACGAGTCGAAAACGAGCATGCAGCTTGATAAACTCGTGCCTGTGGAAGTACTGCCTTTTGCAAAAGAGCTTGTGACAAAAAAGATCCGGGAAATGGGCGGAAAACCAACGATCAGGTCTGCCGTAAAAAAAGACGGGCCCGTAATAACGGATAACGGGAACTTTGTCCTTGATGTAGAATTTGGTGTTATAAAAGACCCGGGAGCGCTTGCCCTTCAACTGTCTGCAATTCCAGGTGTGGTTGAGCACGGGATTTTTTGCAATGTGGATGAGCTTTACATAGGAAATAAAGACGGGTCTGTGAGAATTATAACCAGGCAGAAATAAACCGGACTCCAAGCATATTATTCCAAACAAATTAAAGGCAGAAGTGTTTCATAGAAGTGTTTTTCATAAACACTTGTTTTCCATAAACACTTGTTTTCCATAAACACTTGTTTTCCATAAACACTTGTTTTCCATAAACACTTCCCTTCAGGTCTCTGTGGTAAGCAGGATCTGATTCTGCCTTTTTCATCTTATTGCATAACAGGAAGCGGAAACAGTGCTCTTTTTGTAAAATCATATGTCTTACCGGCATATTTTTATAGAAGTATTATCAGTAATTTCCTGATCAATTACAATCTGCAAGATTAACAAATTGCGCAAAACAGGGTTCTCGGGTTCGATACCCGGGATCAAGCAACCGCAAGCCGGAAAATAACTTCAAATTATCGATCGTTTATCCTTTAATTCGTACTATGTATTTTCAGGAGGTTTTGTTCAGATGGATAAAGGTGGCCAGCCAGTCTTCATAATAGATCCGAGAAAAGAACAAACAAAGGGAAGAGACGCGCTCAGCATGAATATTGCAGCTGCAAAAGCAGTTGCAAACATAGTTAAGAGTACGCTTGGACCCCGGGGCATGGACAAGATGCTTGTGAACCCTATAGGGGACATCACCATCACAAATGACGGTGCTACTATTTTACACGATATGTCCATTGAGCATCCGACAGCCAAGATGATTGTGGAGGTTGCTCAGTCCCTTGAGAGTTCTGCAGGCGATGGAACTACAAGCGCTGTTGTGTTTACGGGTGCCCTGCTGGAAAAAGCTGAGGCCCTTATTGAAAAGGGAGTCCACCCTGCAGTTGTTGTCAGAGGGTACAGGCTTGCGGCCGAGAAAGCTGTTGAGCTGTTTGAGAACCTGGCAGTTTCCGCAGGTGAGGAAGACAGAGATCTGCTTGTAAAAACTGCAAGAACCTCTATCACCGGCAAAGCTTCCGAAAAATACAACCACCTGATTGCAGACCTCTGCGTTAGTGCAGTGCTCGCGATTCACGAGAAAGGAAAAGCCGACCTTAAACACATCATCCTCACAAAAGATGTAGGCAGGCGTGTTGAGGATACGGAATTCGTAGAAGGAGTTGTAATCGACAAGGTTGCACTCGATAAAAATTTCCCTCTCAAAATTGTAAATCCCAATATCGCACTTATCGATACTCCTATGGAAACCGCAAAGACCGCAAACAAGGCAAAGCTGCAGATCAGTACCGTAAGTGAGATCGAAAACTTTGTAAAACAGGAAGATGCAGCTCTCTTTGAAATGGCGGATTATATTATCAGGGCAGGTGCAAATGCTGTCTTCTGCTCAAAAGGCATGGACGACAAGATCGCAGCCTATCTCCAGAGCAGGGGAATCTACGCAACCCGCAGGGTTAAAAACGACGATATGCAACATCTTGCAGATGCTACGGGAGGCAGACCTGTCCGGAACATCAAGGAACTTACGGAAAAAGAACTCGGGCATGCAGGGCTCCTTGAGCAGGACAGGGACGACGATCAGGGTAAGACCTATCTCAGGGACTGCAAGGGTGCAAAATCCGTATCAATCGTTCTTCGCGGCGGGACCGAGCATGTGGTGGACAACCTGGAGCGTGCAATTGATGATGCCCTCAGGGTTGCGAAATGTGTGGTCGAAGACGGCAAGGTCGTTGCCGGAGGCGGGGCTTCGGAAACGGAAGTTGCCCTCTCCATCCGTTCCTATGCTTCCAGCATAGGTGGGCGTGAACAGATGGCAATCACAGCTTTTGCCGAAGCTCTTGAAGAAATCCCAAGGACAATTGCAAGAAACGCAGGCCTGGATGCTATTGACTCCATCCTGAACCTCCGCGCAAAGCATGCAGAAAATAAAAACGCCGGTTTGAACATACAGACCGGTACTGCTGAGGATATGCTTGAAAAAGGTGTTGTTGACCCTCTCAGGGTAAAGGTTAACACTATCAAAGCAGGGTCCGAAGCCGCAGCAATGGTGCTCCGTGTGGACAGTATGCTCCGCGCCCAGCGTGCCGATATGCAGGAAGTCAAACCCGAACATATGGCAAGCACCTATGACGGCATGTCAGCCCCTGCCCTTAACATGCGCAGATAAAACCGGAACCTTTTCAGTCTGAAAATTGAAAAGGATAACAATTAAAATAAAGTAGCCTGGTTCATTCCCGGAAGAGTTGCAGATTCTTTTCTGCAGCTTCTTTTTTTGGAAGAAGTGTCCTCTCTTCTGGTTTATTTTTTCCATTTCAGGATTCCTGCCCTCCAGTGTTATCGACATCAAAGACTTTTTTCATAACCGAATATCACTTCCGGTTTTTGTTGCTTTCTTTCCTGCTTTACTGGCAGTCCATTCGTTTATTAAAGGTGTTATCAGACATTTAGATTTTTTTCACATTCTCTTTTACCCTCTTTTTTCCATTCTTTTTGTCTTCTATTTTATGATTACTTTATTATTTTATCATCAAATTAACGTTAAACTGGCTCAATAATATATGTGTGTAATTATTATATTAAAATCTAAATACTTGAAATAATTCAAAGTCCGGCTTATGTTTGATCCGAAACTCGATTCACAGGATACTTTTCAAACTGCAGGTATCCGGCTCGGAAAATAATAGGCGCATAAATTTGATTCTCAAGCTGAGCCTCAGTGAACTGAATCCTGATCAATTGAACCTTATATCTGAACTCCAGTGAACCGGAACCGGTCAATTGAAGCTTTTCATCTGAACTTTAGTTCTCTGAACCTCAGCCTCCTGAGTCCGAATAAATTACATCGAAAGGATTCCGGGGAAAAGGATTTTGGACTGGGTTGAGCTTTGCTTTTCACTTGACAGGTTCAGAGACTTTAAATTCATTTTAAAGCATGAATTACCCCGAAGAGTATAAAAGAACCCCCCTTGAAGAGGTATATGAAGGTGTACTGCAATAACTGCGGATTGAAAGCAGATTCAGGAGACTCCTTTTGTTCTGGTTGTGGGAATCGAATCAAAAAAAAATCCGATATCACGAGCTCCGAGCTTGAGATGAAGGCTTTCGCGCTTGAAACTTCTGTTACCCGGAGACCAGGTAATACGAAGGAATTATCCTCCTCCAAACTATTCTCATTTTATAATCGGAAAACCTCTATTAGCAGAATTATTCTTAAGGGTATCTGGATTTTGGCTTTAATTTGTTTTTTAGGAACCCTATTCACCGCATACTCAACTTTTGCCCTTGGCTCCAGCGAATATCCTGATACAAGAAGTCCCATATTACAGTCGATGTCGCAGGAACGGGTTCAGACCGATAAGAATATCCGGCTATGCGAGCAAATAGCAACCGAGTACACCAGTGAGCATACCTACGCAAAAGACGATGTTTACGACTGTGATAACATGGCCCAGGATGTCTGGAACATGTTAAAGGCAAAAGGTATTAACTCAAGAATTGCAGTGGGAAATTTTGAATCCGCAGAAGGTGGGAGAATTGCAAACGGGACCGGTGCCCAGAAAAGCTCTGATGCCGGGCATCTTGGTGAAATTGAAGTTCCCAGCCGCACTTACAAAAGTATGAATGTGTCAAATTCGAAAGCCATTGACAGTTTCAATCATGCCTGGGTCCTTGCCGAAGTTTCTCCGGGTTCCTGGTTAGCCATAGAATGCACCGGTGGGTATGTTGTTTATAGTGATGAAAATGAGAAGTACTACCAGGGACTGACCTTCAGCAACCCTAAAAACTATAGAAGTTTCCTTTCCCTGTACCGGGACTGGAAAATAAAGGCTCTTGACTATGAGACTGAGAAGTCGTATTATGATGAACTCGTAAAACCGTACAATAATGCAAGTTACTCCGAACAGGTCGCTATGAGGAGCGGGATTGAAATCGCCCAGCGTATCCTTTACGAAAAAGAGAAAGCATTCCTTAAAACAGACTCTGAACTGAACGCTTTACTTAAGTACGGATAAATATTAATTTTTTAAGAAATTACGATTTCGATATTGACTATTTCGATATCGTACTTTTTCAATATTGATAATTTCGATATTGTACTTTTTCAATATTGTATTTATTGAGAAGTAGAAGGCAAGCTCTCAGATTTCCCCGTAAAAGCGGCGGTAATCCTCGATAGCTTTTTTTGCCTGTTCGGGAAATTCTTTTCTCAGGTATTCTATGAACTCATCCCTTGATCCTGTTTTCTTGAGGACTTCAAGCATGCCGGCAACAAATTCCCTTGACAGGGGATTTCCTTTCTGGATCTCAAAAGAGAGGCAAAGGGCTTCTTTTGGAAAATACCCCCTTCGAATCCAGGGAGAAACCGAACCCAGCAATACCCCTGCTTTCAGGACGCTGTAGGCCGGCACTCCGATCCTTTCCAGCCTGTCCCTTCCTGCGAGTTTTTCGAGGTTTTCTCCGGAATAGGAATGGAGTTCGATGTAAACTTCGGGGTTCAGGGTTTCAACGGCTTTGAGTATATCTGCCCCCATTACCGGATAGTAAGCCGGGTCCAGAGTTGAAATATATTCTCCCCTGCTGACAAGAGGGATTACTGCAAGTGTACCTTTTTCAGGTGGCTCTATTTTTTGCAGGATTTCCGTTGTGTCCTTCCACTCATCCCCATGTAGCCCTGCAACAAAGAGGCGGACCGGTTTTCCCTGCCCATGGACCTTCAGCCCGATCTCTTTAGCGTGCTTATGCGTGGTGTAAGTGTCCGTACAACCGGGGTCGTTTGGAAAGGAGCCAGCTTTTTCATCAACTTTCATCCGTTTGAGTTCCTCAGGTTCTTTTTCTTCAGATTGCTTCGTTTTCGGATTTCGCTTCGTTTTTTTCAAGCTGCTTCTGTTTTTTTTCAGGCAGATCCTTCTTCAGGTAGCGGTTTTTTTGCAACCACGTAAATTTCCTGTTTTTCGGAACTGACGACCTGCTGGATTTCAAGCCCCAGATTCTCGATCCTGCTCAGGATAGGCTTCGGGTTTTTCTTCTTTGGGATTTTTATTACCTGAAGCAGCTTTCCCCCTTCCTTCAGGAGAGGAAGCACTCTGGCGAGGGCTTTGATTGAGTCTTCAGGCTCAAGAGTCATGTCCGAGAGAATTACGTCCACGGGTTCTTCAGAAAGCTCTTTAAGAGGTATGGTAAATACATCCCCGAATATTACTTCTACATTTTCCCGCTCAAATGCAATTTTTCCAAGCTCACTCCTGAAATCCCGGCTGAACTCTATGCCTTTTACGTGAGCTGCAATTTCTGACGCAAAAAGGAGAAAACCGCCTGCACTTGATCCCAGGTCAAGCACTCTATCCCCGGGTTTAAGGACCCCGCTCTCTTCCTGAATAAACCTGAGTTTAAAGTAGCCCTGCGGCTGGTCCAGGCCTTCGGCAACTTCTATTATATCATCAATCGAGACGTCCCTGGAGACTTTTGTTACTGTAATGCCGTTGACTTTTACGTTTCCGTCAAGGATGGCAGTTTTTGCTCGTCCCCTGGACTTGAAATGTCCCATCTCTACAAGGTATGCATCCAGTCTCATGGGGCATTGTATCGGCAGAGCCTGTATATATAGGTAGCAACTGGACGTTAGAGATAGCAATAGGATGTTTGAGATATTTCGAGTATCCTGAGCTGTTAACGGGATTAAAATCAATCGGTATCATTTAACAGGATTACAGTTAATTGACCGCGCTTAACATGTAGAGTTAATCGGTAGCATTTAACAGGATGGCAATTAAATTTGAAGTTGAAATCAATAACAATTTTATTCTCCAGTTCTGCCAAATAATAGACCTTCTTTTTCGTTGTTACGATTTCTAAATTAATTACAGCTTTATTATTTATCGGAAATAAATAGATATATATTTAAATGACAATCTCAGTTTATTTACTGACTCAGTTGTCAATTTGATGTGATGGTGTACTAAAAATGCTTAAAAAGTTCACTTCATTATTTCCCCTCTGGGCAATACTCTTATCTGTGGTAGCATATCTGCGTCCCGAGTATTTTGCTCCTCATCAGGGGCTTATCGTACCCTTTTTAAGCCTGATTATGCTCGGGATGGGCGTTACACTCTCAGTGAGCAGTTTCCTTACTGTCCTGAAACGGCCCCATGTGGTTCTCCTGGGCACTCTGATGCAGTACACCCTTATGCCCCTGGCAGCATGGGCGGTAAGCCTGGCTTTAAAGCTTCCTGCCGACCTTATGGCGGGGATGATCCTGCTTGGCTGTTGTCCCGGAGGTACGGCTTCAAACGTGATCTGTTACCTTGCAAAAGGAGACGTTGCCCTCTCGATAGTGCTAACCTCTGTCTCCACCATGCTTGCCTTTCTTGCCACCCCGTTCCTTACCTGGCTCTTTATAGGGCAGACTGTGAACGTTGACGTTACAGGCATGCTTGTAAGTGTTGTAAGGATAGTGATCGTGCCTGTAGTGCTCGGGCTTGCGATCAATTATTTCTTTGAAGCACGGATAAGGGCGGTCAGGGACGTCTTTCCGGCAATTTCAGCCGCGGCCATAGTCGTCATAATTGCCATAATTATAGGGACGAACAGTGAAAACCTCGAACAAAGCGGGTTCCTTGTCCTGCTTGCAGTTGTTCTTCACAACGGGCTAGGGCTTGCAGGCGGCTACGGGGTTGCAAAAGCTTTGAAACTTAGCGAAAAAGAAGCAAGAACTCTGGCAATCGAGGTAGGGATGCAGAACTCGGGCCTCAGTGTTGCTCTTGCGATAAAACATTTCACTGCTGGGGCAGCGCTTCCGGGTGCCATCTTCAGCATCTGGCATAACCTGTCCGGAGCTTTCCTTGCAGGGCACTGGTCAAAAGAAACAGTGCCCGATCCCGATAAAAGTGAGAGACCCAAAACAATTGGGCATATAAACTAAGAGGTTGGGTAAGACCTGAAGGGTTTTACAGGAAGCAAGAATAAAACAGAGGTTGGGAAGCAGGAAAAATCCGGGAATACAACAACAGATTTCCCGGTTTTTCCTGTATTCATCTATTTCTCTATCTTTACGCTTCCTAATTTTTCATTTCTCTATCTTTACCACTTTCTAATTTTTCTTTTCTCTATCTTTACCGCTTTCTAATTTTTCATTTCTCTATCTTTACCGCTTTCTAATTTTGCCGTAGCACGGAATCCAGCCAGTTGAATATCCTCTCGCTGGATATCATCACAGCACCCGTCTGACAATGAAGTCCTGCACCCTCTTCTGACGTAAAGAGCATGAACTCCTTGGGAGATGTCAGCGCATCATAGAGCGGCCTTGCCTGACCTGGAATGAGTGTATCATTATCCGTTTCGATTACAAGCATGTTGCACCTGATCCGAGGAGCCACATCCTTCAGAGTATAAGGGGGTAGCATCCGGAAGTAATCGCTGGGCGTCCTGGCTCCGAAAATATACATCCCATTGCCTATAGCCCAGCCTATTTCAACGCTCTGGTCCATGGCCTTCAAAATCTCCCGGTCAAGGACCTTTGATTTGTTCTCATCGCTCAGGATGTCCTCGATGTCCGGAGAAACTCTTTGCAGAATACTGCCCCCGAAGTCATAAACTCCTCCATTGGCAATGCAGGCTTTTATGCGATGCTCGAAGGCCACGGCTCTCGGGACCAGGTAGCCTCCGAAGCTGATGCCCATGAGGGCGATCCTTTCCGGATCAACTATGCTCCGGCTCAGGGCATAGTTCGTGACAGGAGTGACAACTGATTCCCAGTTATACCTGAATGGAATCTTCTGGATACGGATAACTTCTCCCTGTCCCGGCCCCTCGAATATCAGGACATTGTAGCCTCTGTCGACTGCAAACTTCGCAACCTGAAAATAAAGCTCCTCACCTGTACCGTCATAGCCTGTTTGAACGATAAGCAGAGGTTTTTTCTCTCCGTCGGCGTCTGCAAGACAAAGGTAGCCAGGTAAAGTAGTGTTCTCGAACGGAATCCTGACAGGCCTGATGAGGTTATTCGACAGGTCGGCAGCCTTGAGGAAGCAGCCTTTGCTCCTTTCCCAGGTGGGAACAATGCGCGGGTCGTCCGGGTTTTTAGTTAGATAGAAACCTGCTGTTCTGTAGTAATTGGACGCCCGGAGATAAGTCTCTCTGGCGCTTACATTATTGCCCCGGGCCAGGAATTCATCTCCGGTTTTCTCCAGCCGGTCGGCAGTCCTGTTCCACTCCAGATACCAGCTTTCGATGTCGCCATTCTTTACGCGGTAGGCTGTGTCCAAGCATTCGTTAATATCCGCTCCTCCACTGGCAGCATAACCGATTGTGCGAAGAAATTGGAAGTTGAACTCCGGATCCGGAAATACGGCCCCGGTTGTACTCGTGCTGCTTTCGGCATCCGAAACGGTTACCATGCCGGTCGTCAGCAGCGTCGGTAAAACTCTGATGTTCTCAAAAAAATGCTTTAATATGTATACTCCCCCCTCAGGATTAATAGGTAATCCCATAAAAAGATATTTTTGCAATTCACTATAAGCCTTACCGCACTCTATTTTGTGAATTTTTGGTTGATCATCTTTTTCACTTGATGGTTTCAATCAAGAAATGCAAAAATCACTGATTTAGAAACTGAATTTACTTTTATTTTATCATGATTAATTTAAAATAATTACTGAGATAATTGTATATTCTATAACGGGAGCAAACGGGACAAACGAATGAGGAATAATCAGCAGGATACGGGAATATGGAATTGATGAAAGATTGATCCTGTTCCGGATAAACGCACCTGGAAGGGTATTTTCGGAGCAGCCGTATCTGGAGCTGCAGTAAAGGAACGGGACTTATGCAATTGAACTGGAAAATCAGTTGCATTAAATTAAAGATTTCTACATAACCCATATGAGCAGCCTCTACATGCTGCAGTGTAAGAGGTTTCTCAGGATCCATAGGAGTTGAGAGGGCATGGAAAGGAAGGGAGTAATATATCTATTATATCTATTCGTTTTTTGCATTTCACTTATCAACGCTTTAACCCCTGTATCTTCTGGTTCTTCCGAAACCTCGAAGTGTAACACGCGCACCTCGGGGTATGAGAAGGCCTTCGACCCTGGGAGCATGAACCTTTCAGTAAAACCCGGAGATGATTTCTATGAGTATGCTGAGGGAACCTGGATAAAAAGCCACCCTGTGCCTGCGGACAAATCCCGATACGGAGAGTTCGATATCGTAAAGGACAGGACATCCGACCGCGTCAAAAGAATAGTGGAGGACGCAGCCAGCAACACTTCTGCCCCTGAGGGAAGCCTTGAGCAGAAGATCGGCGAGTTCTACAGCGTGGGAATGGATAACTCCACCCTGGAAAAGCAGCGTCTGGACCCCATCAAAGCCGAGCTGAGGATGATAGACGATATCTCCAGCACCTCCGATGTCCAGGCCGTATCGACTCAAATGATGGATTATGGCATGGACCCTTTCTTCTCCATGTACGCCGCACCCGACAAGAAGAACAGCAAGGTCATGATTGCCACCCTAACTCAGGGGGGTCTGGGCCTCCCGGATAGAGATTTCTATCTCAGGCAGGACAGCGAATCTGTCAGGATCAGAGAGCAATACCTGACCCACGTTACCAGGATGTTCGTCTTCCTGGGTGATAACCCGGAAACCGCTGAAAATAATGCCAGAACCGTGATGAGACTAGAGACCAGGCTTGCCAATGCATCCTTTAACAATGTGGACGACAACGATGAAGTCAAAACGTATAACAGGATGAGCCTTGAGGAGTTTCAGGCCTTTGCTCCGGGCATGAACTGGTCCTGTCTCTTCGGCGTCCTGGGCCGCCCTGACATAGCCGAGGTCAATGTCAGAAATCCGTCTTACTTCAAGGAACTGAGTGTCGCCCTTCAGGAAGAGAGCACAGCTGACTTGAAGACCTTCCTGCGCTGGAAGCTGATCTCAGCTACGTCTCCCTATCTCAGCTCCGACCTTGAGAAGGAGCACTTTGACTTCTATGAGAGAAAACTTAACGGCCAGCAGGAGATGGAGCCCCGCTGGAAGAGGGTCCTCGATGCGGAAAACAGAGCCATAGGCGAAGCCATAGGCCGTATCTATGTGGACAGGTATTTCGACCCGGGCTCCAGGGCCAGGATGCAGGAAATGGTATCTAACCTGAAGAAGGCCTTCAGGGAAAGAATTCAAAGCCTTACATGGATGGAGCCTGAAACAAAGAAGGAAGCCCTGATGAAGCTTGAGTCCCTGGATGTCCAGGTAGGCTACCCCGACGAATGGCTGAATTATTCGGAACTCGAAGTGAAAAACGATTCGTATGTCATGAATGTTCTCCGGGCCTCCAAATTCCGGTTCCACCACGGTCCCTACGGCCTGGACAGGATAGGCAAGCCCGTAGACCGCAAGCTCTGGGAGATGAACCCCCAGGAGACTAACGCCTATGCAGATTGTAATAAGGTCATCATAGTCTTCCCTGCAGGCATTCTTCAGCCTCCCTTCTTCAACGAGGAAGCCGATGACGCAGTCAACTACGGTGCCATAGGCGCCATCATAGGACACGAGATGACGCACCACTTCGACAGCCAGGGCAGGAAGTTCGATGCCAGCGGAAATCTGACGGACTGGTGGACGCCAGAGGACGCCGATAACTTTAACAGGAGCACGGAGGTCCTGGTGGATGAGTACGACAAATTCGAGGTGCTGCCCGGCCTGCACGTTAACGGCAACCTGACCCTGCAGGAAAACATAGCAGATTTCGGCGGCCTGACCGTGGCCTACCACGCCTATAAGCTTTCATCGAAAGAGGAGCCGGAGGTGGTCGACGGTTTCACCGGAGATCAGAGGTTCTTCTTAAGCTTCGCCCAGATATGGAGGGAATCGGACACAAACGACTCCCTTAGGACGCGAGCGCTGACCGATACCCACTCCCCCGCCAGGTTCAGGGTAAACGGTGCGGTCTTCAACATGCCTGAGTTTTACAGGGCGTTCCCAAGCGTAAAGCCAGCTGATAAACTCTACAGGCCGGAGAGTGAAAGGCCGGTTATCTGGTAGAGTGACCTTCGTGAAGTCTTTTCACTCCGGTCTGAGCGTTGATCTTGCAGTAAAACATTTCATAATTGCCACAGCGTTTCCGGGTGGCGTCTTCAGCATCTGGCACAACCTGTCTTAAGAGGGTGGGGTGGGGTGAAACCTGAAAGAGTTTCACTATGAGGTAGAAAGACAGGGTTGGAGCCAAAACGCGGTCTGTTTCGGCAGAGTTGCGGCTCTGCAGCCCGAATTGCGCCTCGGGAGTACGCGGTCTGTTTCGCTGCGCTCAAGCAGACTAATTTGCAGGTTAAAATTGAAAGCTTCGCTCAAGAGGGCCAATTTTGGGATATAGTAGTGAGCTGCGCTCAAGAAGACTAATTTTATGAATTTTAGCAATAAGCTTAGCTCAAGAGGGTCAATTTCGGGTTATAGTAGTGAGCTGCGCTCAAGAAGACTAACTTAAAAACAATGGTAAAATAAAGAGATGGAGGAGAGCGGTCTTTTCCAAAAACACACATGATACTCTTTCGAATAACAGGCGCAAATACTGAAAGTAATTGAAAGTACTTTCATGTCAAAGACTGAGAAGAAGAAATGAGAGACAAAAGCCAGTAAATGAAGAAGATTGATGAGGTCCAGAAACTAAATGTAAAGGCGACCTGAAAGCCAATAATTCTGTTTCTTTTTCTGCTTTTTGGGCAGGGCCGCCAGACGAGCTGGCGGAGGTTTCCTATTTATCCCGACATTAAAATGGGTTTTCCGGGATGAAAGAGCGTTTTTATCTCGTCCTTGTACTTTTTTTCATAATTATGTCTTTACTTCCAAAATAGCATAAGCGGATTTTTTGTTGTTTTTTACCTATCTGGCAGGCCGGTTACATCACTGCTCTGTAAGACCCAGGCTATTGCTTTTAGCCAGATGGCCCTTTTCCCCGACATAATTTAGATTTCCAGGTGTTCCTGTGCTAAGACTATAGCCTTTACTTCTCTTATAGCCGTTGACTAGTTTTTCCTCGAAGTTCCAGATCCGGAATATAGAGAAGTTTATGAGATAATTGTGGAAGGGTGGTGCAGTACATCTATCTGAAGGCGCATACCTCGAAGCAATGTCAAAGGCCAGAGCTAGACTTTCGTTCCGGCTTTGATGATTCCTGAACTTTACGATAGACTGACAAGGAGAGTCTAAGGGAGAATCATGCCTGAATAATCCTATTAATACATATTGTGTCCACTGATAGTGGAAAAAACCAAACCTTTAGTACTGATCTAAAATTCCAAATAGTTATATCATTTTGTCTAATATTATCTTGTAATAAATATAAAAATATTATAATCTGAGCGTTATGTTACTTGATGGATAAAAAATATCTGAGTCAAATTAATGATCTCATCCCAAAACTAAAAATCGGTTCCCTTAATCTCGAATTTTGAACGATTAATCTGGTTTCTTATCATAGATTATAGTTCTTTAATTTAAATTATTTCGAACTGTTGGGTTATATGGGGGAAAAGATATGCTTGAAAATGCCCGAAAAGAAGAGCAACAGAGAAAAGCCTCTGAAAGATATTATAGCCGGCAGAAAGCTGCTGAAGCAGAGCGGCCAGGCGAGGGATTCAGACATGAAATCATCAGGTCCTTGACGGAGGCACAACCTATAGAGAAGCGCCTGATCTTTCTTGAACCCGGTGACGGGCTGGCTCTGGAGAGAATCATGGGAAAGAGCGATCTTGTCGACATCTCATATCTGGAACTTGGACTGCTCGCGTCCAGACCCGTCTGCAGGATCCAGGTCGTGAACCCCTTCGGCAGGCCAGAGGGTTACGGCACGGGCTTTCTTGTCAGCCCAAATCTGTTACTGACGAATAACCATGTCCTCGATACAGCAGAGCTGGCAAGGAAGAGTTTTGCGGAGTTTGAATTTGAGCAAGATATAAACGGTCAGCGAAAGACATCCAAATCCTTCGACCTGCGACCCGACGAGGTCTTCGTCACCGATCCGGACATAGACTTCACACTGGTATCCGTGGCCCCCGTTGCCACAGAAGGGACAGAACTTACCGATTACGGATTACTGCGTCTCGTTGAAGACACCGGCAAGGTCCGGACCGGCGAATACGTTTCCATCATTCAGCATCCTGAGGGCGGGCTCAAGCAATGCTGCCTGCGGGAGAACAAAGTTGTGGATCTCTTCGACAGCTGGTTACACTATCTGACCGACACTCAGCCCGGGGCATCAGGCTCGCCCGTATTCAATGATCAATGGCTTGTTGTGGGTCTGCACCACTCAGGAGTACCGATGAAGGATGCCCGGGGCAACATCCTCAAGACAGACGGTCAGTCCTACCAAGAAGGCATCGACGATCCCAGCACCATAGCCTGGGTGGCCAATGAGGGCGTGCGCATCAGCCACATCTTCCAGGCACTGGAGTTGCGAAGCGAGAACGAGCCGATGGTGGCCGAAGCTCTGCGCAGGCTTCGCAGCCATGACACTGGCCCGGTCGGACCTGCGATCTTAACCGCCCCAGAAACTATTCCAGGCGCAGCAATGGAGCTGGGAGAACTTCCCGCGGAACATTACCGCCTGGCGGATGGCTACAACCCCGATTTCCTGGGCTCTCTGCACCAGCTGCCGCTTCCCAGGCTGGCCGATGATCTCCAGTCCAAAGTCGCAAAGCTCAAGGACGGGAGCGAGATTCTCACCTACCTGCACTTCTCGATTGTGATGAATGCCGATCGAAGGCTGGCCTTCTATACCGCGGCCAATATTGACGGCAAGAAGCTGAAGAAAATCAAACGTACCCGCGACAAATGGTACTTTGATCCACGCCTCGACCAGAAGTATCAGGCCGGACCCAAATTGTATGTAGGCAATCCACTTGACCGCGGACATCTGGTTCGCCGGCTGGATCCCTGCTGGGGGCCAAATGCCAGGGATGCGGGAGAGGACACGTTCCATTTTACGAACTGTTCGCCTCAGCACGCGCGCTTAAACCAGCATGATTGGCTCGAAGTGGAAGACTACATACTGAAGACCGCAGATAATGCCAATGTGCAGATATCGGTATTCACAGGTCCCGTCTTCCGTGAAGACGATATGATTTACCGTGATGAGTACCTCCTGCCTGCCGATTTCTGGAAGGTGGTGGCATTCGTCAATAAGAACGGGAAGCTCAGCGCCACAGCCTACCTGCGCACACAGAAGAATTATCTGGAGAACTTGGAGTTCTTCGACGACGAGTTCAAGACATGGCAAGTGCCGGTAGCGCAGGTTGAGACGCTGACCGGCCTATCATTCGGCTTGCCTGCAGATGCCGATCCAATGGTCCGGGCAGTAGCCGGAAAGGGTCTGAAAAGCCAGAGAGGCAATATCCGGAGGATTCGCTCTGCTTCGGACATAATGCTCTGATACGATCACTTGATGGTTGTTGCCTCGGATTAGTAATGAAGCACAGTCTTGCCGGTGAGCTTAAAGGACTCAAGCCGACATTTTTTTTTACATGTCGGCTTCACTTCATTTTGCTGGCAAGCCCGATGACTGTAGCTTCATATCTTATCAATGGAGTGGCAAACATCATCAGATTGTAAATGGCATCGATCTTGAAACCGTTGTCCGGACATCTAATGATGCTATAATCTCTGTTGACTTTAGAACTTACGATATAGATACCGACGGAAAAACAAAAAATGATCACTTCCTTGACACGTTGAACAGGGCAGAAGAACGTGGTTTAAACCCGAATTCGTCCTGTTTGATCCTGGTATTCCAGCATAAAGTATCTCAAAGCAATCAGGAAAAAAGGATGGCACTGATTAACAAGGTTGAAGAAAAACCGGTTAGTTAACCCTGATAAGACTGGTAATGCAGCAATCGAATTGTATTTAACCAGAAGGAATGACGGTTCATCTGAAAGAATACGGTTTTATTAAGGTATTTCGGATAGTTTCCAAAGATGGAGACATGCAATACTGAGCTACAGATATACTGGATATGCAGGACGAAAAAAGGAAAGAACTAGCAAAGAAAGCTTGGAAAATTGAAGAGTATCATAGAGGAATAAAACAGTTTTGTGGAGTAGAACGTTGGCAGGCAGGGAGAAATAGTGTGTAGAGGGCACATATCATGACGGTAATAAGAGCATTTCTAAGATTTGAAATCCAAAGAATAAAAGAAGGTATTACATGGTTTTAAACGGAACGGAACATTACGGTCGTCCTTCTTTCCATGGTTGATATTTTTGAAAAAAACAAGTCTGACTCAAATTCCTGAATTCTGCCCCGTACAATGTCATTCGCTTTATTGTGTCGTTCTTGTCCCGCTCGACGCAGGAGAGCGGTCTTTCCCAAAAAGACAAAAAAGATATAGAAGGATGAAAACAACAGATTATCAAGTAAAAGCTGCTGTAGGCGTTTGTGAGTTTAAGAGAAGGACAAAAGGCTAAAACGGTACCAATTTCAGTATCATTTCTCATTCATTTATTCTTCCTTTTGTGAAGGGCCGCCAGGCAAGCTGGCGGAGGCGTTTATATTTAACTGTGAGTTTTAGAGAGATCCCCCAGATCAAGATATAAATTCGCTTGTTCATTTTTTGCGTTGCAGAAGAGAAAAGTTCAGCCCTGCAAAAAGTAGAATCAAAAAACAAAAGATCTTAGTTTCAGATATAGGAATAATATCAACTGATTAATACAGGACCACCAACATTACAAGAAATGAGTTTAATCAATTTGTAAGAAATCCAATATATACCTTAGCCTAAAAATTGAGAAAATTAAAAAGTTGCCTGCAAAGCAGGCAAATGCGTAAGTTCTATTAATATTAAATCGTTGTCCGACTTTGAAATATTTTATATGGAACTATCTTTTGTTCAGAAACAATTTTTCGCATAATTATTTTAAAATAATACAGGAACATTGTATGTAACGTGGGTAAATAGGTCAAAAGAGAGGAACAACTGATAGAGTATGTGAATAAGAACTGCCAGGAAGAATTGATCCAACTCCAAAGAAATGAACTTAAAAAAGAATATCTTTGAGTAACTGTATTGGGGTTACAGTAAAATGATCAAAGCTCTTCCGGGTTTTCTTCTTAATCACTTAATGCAGTCGGGACTTACGCACCTGGGGCATAAAATCAAGGGGTATAAAAACAATTGCAACAAGCACTGCAGCTTAAATTTTCATTTTAGAGAGTTAAAGGTTTGATGCTGTTGATTTTAAGTCCAACTGCAGAAGTCCTGGTATTGTGATACATTATCACATACGGAGCATATCCGTTCGTATGGCTCTTAAGGGCTCTATCGTTTTGATCTTATCTCTTTTGAGGATGCGTTGTGATATCGAGTGCTTACAGTTAAAAAATTGATGTTATCTAAATAGCGCTTATGCAATTGAACTGAAAAATCAATCGAGTTAAAAAAATCAATCACATCAAAAGTTTAACTGTACAATCATAGGGCACTTTTTAAATAGGTGATTGTTATGTCAGTAAAAATCGAATGGCAAATCTTTACAGCTGAGACACGGAGCGACTACACATGGAGATCGAGCAGTCCAGCTCTTGAGGAGCTGCTCAACGTTATAGCATGCCCGGAGAGGATTAAGGAACCCACTCCGGATGTCGAGGAATCTATGGCTCGTCTGGCCATCAAGGAGTTGCCATATTTCAGAATAACCGAGACCAACTCATAAATACCAGGACAAAAACCTTACCTGAGCCCGTATACTAAAACCATGAATTCTAAAGCAAAATTCGTTTAAAAAGGATCAGTCTCGAAAATATCGAGTTCAAAGCCTTTTTTATTTTTTCTGATATTTCCTACCGCACTGTATAAACCAGTGCAGCAACGAAAAAGCCAGATCATTGCCATCTTCACTACTCGAAGTTATCTTCACTACTCGAAGTTATCTTCACTACTCGAAGCTACCTAAACCACTCGAAGGACAGGAAATCCGTAAAAACGAATATAAAATCTGAAAAATAGCAATGTTTTATCAGGAAAGGTTGCTGTCATTCCTGATCTTTCAGGTCCTGCGGTTCCGGTACTTCAAAAAGGGCAGGATACTTCTCTTTTAGAGACATGAGGAGTTCTTCGTCTAATTTTGCATCATAAAGTGTTTTCACTTTAGAAAGCTGATCAATTGTTAAATGGTGAGCTCCCTTAAGGTTAGCTCCCTGAAAGTCAACCTTTCCGAGGTCGGTCATCTTAAGGTGAGCCTTTTCAAGATCAACCCCCTGGAGGTTAGCCCCTTGAAGATTGGCTCCATAAAGATCAGCCCTTTGAAGGTCAGCCCCTTGAAGATTGGCTCCTTGAAGATTAGCATTTTCAAGATTAGCTTCTATAAGGTCAGCCCTTTCAAATTTAGCCTTTTGAAGGTTAGCCTCCTGAAGATTAGCTTCCTGAAGGTTAGCTTCATGAAAATCAACTCCTTGAAGGTTAGCCCCTTGAAAGCGAATTCCTATAAGGTAAGCCCCTTCAAGTTTTGCTCCTCCGAGTTTAGCTCCTTGAAAGTTAGTCTTTTCAAGGTTAGCCTCTTGAAGATTAGCCCCCTGAAGGTCAGCCCCTTGAAGGTCAGCCCCTTGAAGGTTAACTCCATAAAGGTCAGCCCCTTGAAGGTTAGCCAGATGAAGGTTAGCCAGATGAAGGTTAGCCAGATGAAGGTTAGCTCCCTGGAGATTAGCCAGATGAAAATTAGCTCCCTGGAGGTTAGTTCCTCCAAGTTTAGCTCCTTGAAGGTTAGCCAGATGAAGGTTAGCTCCATATAGGTTAGCCGAATGAAGGTTAGCTCCCTGGAGGTTAGCTAAACGAAGATTAGCTTCATAAAGGTCAGCTCCCTGGAGGTCAGCCTTTTCAAAGTTAGCCCCCTGCAGGTTAGCTCCTCGAAAATCTTTTTTCTCTGGAATATCCATTTACAATTAATCGGTCTTTAACTAAAATAAGCATTACTATGCCAGAAAAATATTTTCTGTTCTTCAGGGTTTGGTTTTTAAAATATAACAAAGGAAAATAATTTCTAAACTATTGCTCTTACTGCAGGTTCGGGAAGAGAACTTATCATTGTGGTCCACGAATGCCCTGAGCCTGTATTTCAGGCAAAAAATTAAAAATAATCCTGTGACTCTTATGGGTGACTCTTATGGGTGACTCTTATGGATTTGAAAATGCCAGATTCAAATAAACAATTTTAAGTTTTGGGGCCGACTCTCAAAAGAACATAATTTAGCGAACATACTTTTAGCGGAAATAAGGAAACTCTGACCCCCTCTCTACTCCTCTCTACTTTTGCACTAACTTGATATGTAATCTAATTTAATATGTAATCATTAAAATATTCCAAAGTAGATAAATATTTATACAATAAACATAATTTACCCACTCATCATATGGTTGAAGCCACAAACTTTACTCTTCTTGCATTTTCCCGATTGATTTCCTCTTCATTTTTTTGGGGCGATGCTCCGGTTTCACAGGTTTATTAACCTACTTTGCAGGAGGAACGGTTTTTCCAAGCTGAAAGTATTGAATGAGAACAGGATAAAAATTAAAAATGAGAGCAATGAAAGATTCGTTTACGGCAGATCCGGTTCAATATCTCTTCATTAGAAAATTATCTATTTTGCTGACTAATACTTTCAATCCGCTATATCACTTTATTAATAAAAGGGCTCTCTTTTTGTTATATATGCTGAATTTTCACACATTCAGACCCGAAGAACAGACTCCCATACATTAAACTTTCACTTTAAACATCCACACACTAAATTCTCATCTTAAACATCCACACACTAAATTTTCACCTTAAAATTCTCACTAACCGATTTACCGAGACAAGAAAAACCTGAGAGAAGGAAAATGAAAAATATTATTATCAAAGGGGCGCGGGAACACAACCTGAAAAATATCACAGTTGAACTCCCGCGGGACAGGTTCATTGTAATTACAGGCGTCTCAGGCTCTGGGAAATCTACCCTGGCTTTTGATACTGTTTATGCCGAAGGACAGAGGCGTTATGTAGAATCCCTCTCAGCTTATGCGCGGCAGTTCCTGGGGCTTATGAACAAGCCGGATGTGGACAGCATTGAGGGCTTATCCCCGGCAATTTCCATTGAGCAGAAAACAACATCCAAAAATCCCCGGAGTACCGTTGGTACGGTCACCGAAATTTACGATTACCTGAGGCTGCTTTTTGCCAGAGTCGGGACGCCTTACTGTCCGGTCCACAATATCAAAATCGAGTCTCAGTCCCCCGAAAGGATTGCAGACAGCATCACCAGGGAATTTGAAGGTACGGTTACCATCCTTGCACCTGTAATCCGCCAGAAGAAAGGAACCTATCAACAGCTTTTCAGGGATCTGAACAGCGAAGGATTTACCAGGGTCCGCGTAAATGGGGAAATCCACAGGACAGATGACGAGATTACCCTTGACCGTTACAAAAAACACGATATAGAGGTAGTGGTTGACCGGCTTGACCCTGCAGAAGACCGTTCAAGGCTTGTCGAAGCCTGCGAAAACGCCCTTAGAAAAGCAGAAGGTCTCCTGATCGCTGTCGATTCGGAAGGAAAAGATCACCTTTACTCCTCAAATATGGCCTGCCCGGTCTGCGGCATGGCTTTTGAGGAACTCCAGCCCAGGATGTTTTCCTTTAATAGTCCCTTCGGGGCCTGTGAAGCCTGTAACGGGCTCGGGATCAAGATGGAGTTTGACCCTGACCTGATTATTCCGGATAAAACCCTCTGCCTCGCAGACGGGGCTGTAGCCCTGTACAGAAATTACCTTGACGGTTACCGGAGCCAGCACCTGGCAGCTGTGGCGAAACATTTCGGTTTTGATATATTCACCCCTATCGAAGCCCTCTCGGAAGAACAGTACAACGCTCTCATGTACGGTTCGGAAGAACGCATCCAGTTCAGCATGAGCATGAAGAACGGCGATGCTCAGTGGTCCCATAAAGGAACATGGGAAGGGCTTCTCCCGCAGTCTGAGCGGCTGTACGGTCAGACCAAGTCCGAGTACAGGCGAAAGGAACTCGAAAAATTCATGCAGGTCCGGCCCTGCCCTAAGTGCGAAGGCAAACGCCTGAAGGAAAAAGTGCTAGCAGTAAAGCTCGGTGACAAATCCATTGTTGATGCAACGGACCTCTCAATTATAGAAGCCATACTTTTTTTCGAGAACCTCATACTTTCGGAAAAGGAAAAAGAGATAGCGAAACAGGTCTTAAAGGAAATCCGTTCCCGGCTTGGATTCCTTGAGCATGTGGGACTCGGATACCTGACCCTTTCCCGCAGTGCAGGAACCCTCTCGGGTGGAGAAGCCCAGAGGATCAGGCTGGCAACGCAGATCGGCTCAAACCTGATGGGCGTACTCTACGTACTTGACGAGCCTTCGATAGGGCTGCACCAGAGGGACAACGAGCGGCTTATCCAGACTCTCCAGACCCTGCGGGATTTGGGGAACACCCTCATCGTGGTGGAGCATGACGAGGATACTATCCGGGCTGCGGACTACGTGCTCGATATAGGGCCTAGAGCCGGGATCCACGGAGGATTTGTGGTTGCCGAAGGAACACCTGCAGAAATCGAGAGAAATCCGGAGTCTCTTACAGGCAAGTACCTCTCAGGAGAAAAGCAGATAAAGCCCCCGACTCTCCGCCGACAGAGCGAAGCCTTCATCCGGTTGAAAGGCTGCCGGGCAAATAACCTGAAGGATATAGATGTAAACATCCCCATAGGGCTCCTCACCGTAGTTACCGGAGTTTCGGGTTCCGGAAAATCCACCCTTATCTATGATACTCTCTACAAAGCCCTGACGAAAAAGATCTACAAATCGAATGTAACGCCCGGGGAATATGAAGAGCTGGTCTTTGACTCCGAGCTTGATAAGGTAATTGTTATCGACCAGAGCCCTATCGGCAGGACTCCGCGTTCGAACCCTGCGACCTATACCAAGGTCTTTGATGCGATCCGGCAGGCTTTTGCCGAAACGAAGGAAGCAAAAATCCGGGGTTACAAAAACGGGCGCTTCTCTTTTAACGTAAAAGGAGGGCGCTGTGAGGCCTGCCAGGGAGACGGGCTGATCAAGATCGAGATGAACTTCCTGCCCGATGTTTATATTGAGTGCGAGGAATGCAAGGGCACACGCTATAACCGGGAAACCCTTGAGGTCAAGTACAGGGGGAAGTCAATCGCCGAAGTCCTGGACATGACGGTGGAAGAGGCAGCCGAGCATTTTGAAAACGTCCCTTCGATCAAAGGCAAGCTCGACACCCTCACGCGCGTAGGACTCGGGTACATCAAACTCGGGCAGAGTTCGACGACCCTTTCCGGGGGAGAAGCCCAGAGAATAAAGCTGACCCGCGAACTTTCTAAAAAAGGTACGGGAAAGACCATTTATCTGCTTGACGAGCCCACAACAGGACTGCATTTCCATGACGTCAAAAAATTGATTTCGGTCCTGAACGGTCTTGTTGCAAAAGGAAACACCGTGGTCGTTATCGAACACAACCTGGACGTCATCAAGTCCGCAGACCATATAATCGATCTCGGCCCCGAAGGTGGAAATGCAGGCGGGGAGATTGTTGCCACAGGCACGCCGGAAGAAATTTCCTTGGTCCAGGAAAGCTATACCGGACGTTTCCTCGCTCCCAGACTTTCAGTACGGTTGAATTCCTATTTGAACTCGGGAGCACAGCCCGTTGAGGCGGTTTTTGAGGAAGGGGAAGATTTCGAGGCCGATTACGGGGAATTTGAAGAGGACTCCGAGGAAGAATTTGAAGAAGAGCCTGAAGACTTCGAAGAAGGATCGGATGAGGTATTTGAGGGACATGCACTTTAAGGGATTCCTGAAGAAGGATTACTGGAAAAGGACTCCTGATAAGGATTCCTGAAGAAGAATTCCTGAAAAAGGATTACTGAAAAATCAAAACATGAAAACCGGATTTGAGTAAACTAAATTTGAACGCAATGAGGCTCAAAAATGATTGATCTGGAAGCTCTTCCGCACCTGCCCGGTTGCTACCTTTTCAAAGATGAGGACGGGATCGTGCTCTATGTGGGGAAGGCAAAGGACCTTAAAAAAAGGGTGAGCAGTTATTTCCAGAAAAGGGACCATGACCCCAAAACAGCGAGCCTTGTGCAGGTCGTCCGGAGCCTTGACTTCATTGTCACAAATACCGAGGTAGAAGCTTTACTCCTTGAAAACACCTTGATCAAGAAGCACTGGCCCAGGTACAATATCCTCCTGAAGGACTCAAAGCGGTATGCATGTATCAATCTAACCGGAGAAAAATTTCCCAGGATCAGGATTGCCCGGAAAAACACCGGAGAAGGAGAATTCTTCGGACCTTTCGTTTCTGCAAAGGAAAGGGACTACATCTTCGAGGTGGTGAGAAAAACCTTCCAGCTCCGAACCTGCAAAAAAATGCCATCACGTGCCTGCCTCCGCTATCATATCGGAGCATGCAGCGGGCCCTGTATAGGCAGCATTTCTGCGGAGGAGTACGGAGAGAAAGTAAAAAGGGCTGCTTCTGTCCTGAAAGGCAACATAAAGGAACTCATCGAGTCCATGGAAAAAGAGATGAAAGAGATGGCTGCAAAGCAAATGTTTGAGCAGGCCATGGCGCTCAGGGATGAGATTGCAGCCCTCGAGTACCTTCAGGAAAAACAAAATATGGAGAGGCAGAAGAAGCATGATGAGGATATCCTGAACTACATTGTCAGGGACAATACCGTCTATCTGATGCTCTTCAAAGTCTATAAGGGGACCCTGGAAGGCAAACAGGATTATGTCTTTGCCTTTGGCCCGGAGTTTCTGGAAGAGTTTCTGGTTCAGTACTATTCCGAAAATGACCCTCCTGAAGAACTGATCGTTCCCGAACCTCTTGAAGAGTCCCTTGTCGAATTCCTGGCGCATGTGAAAGGAAAGAAAGTTAAGGTTACGGTTCCGAAGCAGGGGGAGAAAAAAGAACTTCTCGACCTGGCCCTGAAAAATGTTGAGATCGGATTTTTCGGGGACAGAAAAAAGCTTGAAGCCCTGCAGGGCAAACTCTCCCTCCCCAAACTCCCGAATGTCATCGAGTGCTTTGATATCTCCCATCTCTCGGGCACGGCTACGGTCGGTTCAATGGTCCAGTTCAGGGGGGGCAGGCCTGACAAACATAATTACCGCCGCTTCAAAATAGAAGGCGTGGAAGGGATTGACGACTTCGCTTCCATTGCCGAGGTTGTGCGTAGACGCTATTCTCGTCTGCTTGAAGACAAACACGAGATGCCGGACCTGATAATAATTGACGGGGGGAAAGGGCAACTCTCTTCAGCTTTCCAGGAACTACGAAAGCTAAGGCTCAGAATTCCGATTATCTCCATAGCCAAACGCGAAGAGGAGATTTACGTTCCGGGGATTAAGTCCCCTCTTCCCATCAAAAAAGATGAAAAAGCTTCTCTCTTTGTCCAGGAAATCCGGGACGAAGCTCACAGGTTTGCAATCACCTACAACCGCCTGCTAAGGCAGAAGTCACTGATACAGTAATACGGTTCAGGTACGGCGAATCATGTACGGTAATCAATTTTCATTTACTTAAGAAGGTCTTGATTCCATGAAAGTTTCCAGCCAGACATCCGGGGAGTTATCCAAAAAAAAGTTCGAACTACTGCACGATTCACGGTACTGGGACAGCCCTCAGTTTAAACTGGTTTCCGATTTTGAACCTAAAGGATCCCAGCCGCAAGCAATCGAAAAACTTGTGAAGGGGCTGACTAAGGGGGAACAGTTCCAGACCCTGCTGGGGGTTACCGGGTCCGGAAAGACCTATACGGTTGCAAACGTCATAAATCAGGTACGAAAGCCGACCCTTGTTATCGCCCATAACAAGACCCTGGCTGCCCAGCTATATAATGAGTTCCGGGAATTTTTCCCTGAAAATCGTGTTGAATACTTTGTCTCATATTATGATTATTACCAGCCTGAGTCCTATCTTCCTGCCAAGGACCAGTACATTGAAAAGGATGCTCAGATAAACCCGAAGATTGAACAGATGCGGCTTGCAGCCACAGCCTCCCTGATGTCGCGCCAGGACGTGATTGTGGTAGCTTCCGTATCCTGCATCTACGGGCTTGGCAACCCTGAGAACTTCCAGAAAATGGGATTTGAACTGAAGGTAGGGGATAAGGTCCGGAGAAAGGAAATCCTTGAGAAACTCATTGATATCCAGTTTGAAAGAAACGACATCGAACTCATGCCAGGACGTTTTCGAGTAAAAGGGGACACTATCGATATCATTCCCGGGTACTTTGATGACATCATCCGGGTCGAGCTTTTCGGGGATGAAGTGGACCGGATTTCCGAAGTGGACAAGCAGACCGGGCAGCGAAAGGAAGACATGGATTACTTCTTCGTCTACCCTGCCAGGCATTATGTTATCCCTGAAGAGGAACAAAAAAGCGCAATCCAGTCAATTCTTGAAGAGCTTGAGGAACGCCTGCCCGAACTCGGGCTGCTCGAGTCCCACCGGCTAAAACAGCGCACGCTCTATGATATGGAAATGATTCAGGAGACAGGCAGCTGTAAGGGCATTGAGAACTATTCAAGGCACTTTGACCACAGGCAGCCCGGAGAGCAGCCTTTTTGCCTGCTTGATTATTTCCCTGAAGATTTCCTCTTGGTCATCGACGAGAGCCACCAGACCATTCCCCAGCTACACGGGATGTATAATGGAGACCGCTCACGGAAAAAGAGCCTTGTGGATTACGGCTTCAGGCTCCCCAGTGCCTTTGACAACAGGCCCCTGAAGTTTGACGAATTTGAAATATACATGAAAAACGTGATCTTCGTCTCGGCAACTCCTGCAGACTATGAACGGGAGCACTCCGCCCGGGTCGTGGAACAGATTATCCGCCCGACCGGCCTTGTTGACCCTGAGGTCGAAGTACGTCCCCTCGAAGGCCAGGTCAGGGATGTTATGCAGGAGGTCCGGAAAATTGTTGATAGGGGAGATCGCGCCCTCGTGACCACCCTCACCAAAAAGCTCGCAGAAGAATTGACCGAGTTCCTTGCCAGAAACGAGATCAAAGCCCGCTACTTGCACTCCGATATCAAGACGATCGAAAGGACGGAAATCATACGCGAACTGCGCCTTGGCAAGTTCGATGTCCTTGTAGGGATCAACCTGCTCAGGGAAGGGCTTGATATTCCCGAAGTCGGATTCATCGGAATCCTCGATGCGGATAAGGAAGGTTTTCTCCGGGACTCAAAAAGCCTCATCCAGATCATAGGCCGCGCAGCCCGTAACTCCAGTTCGAAGGTCGTCCTCTACGCCGACAACATGACCGATTCCATCAAAAAAGCAGTGAGTGAGACTGAACGCCGTCGTTCCATGCAGATCGGCTACAACGAAGAACATGGCATAGTCCCTACAACCATCCGAAAGCCCATCAGGGAAAAAGTAGTGGACATCACAGATACCAAACACATCCCGAAGACCGATATCCCCAACGTAATTATCGAACTGGATACGGAGATGAGGGAAGCTGCCGACAGGCTGGACTTCGAGCGTGCAATCCAGCTCAGGGAGCTCATAAAGAAACTGGAAAAGGAGGTAAAAACGGCGTGAACTCGTCTTGAGACCGAATTCGTCTGTGAGATAGCTGAGCCCTTAATAAAGCTGGCTCTCTCCCCTCCTCACAATGAAATGATTTTTTATTTACCTTTGAATGGTCATCTTCGAATATCTTAGTAGAATATTTGGCCAGAAAGGCCGGAATAAAGGCCGGACTTCAAGGCATCTGGCTTAAAGTGGTCTCTTTTCCACCCAGAAACATTTCTGAGTAGTCTGCCGATTTGCCGGTATCTCTGGGACAGGTGAAAGTGAGGCCTTTCGGTCCCAGAATGCAGGACAGGGGTTTTGCTTTTTCAAAATCCATTCTGCCTTCTTCATCAAAAAAGTCCTCATCAACTTCCAGGTTTACGACTTTTCCTACAATAAGGGAGAATTTCTCTCTCAGGATCTCCTCCACAAGGGTACATTCCGCCCAGGCAAGGCATCCTTCAATCCCTGGAGCCCTGATTTCCTCAGAAAGATGGGACTTTAGCCCGGCCATTTCGAATTCATCCACTTCCGGAGGATAATTTCGGGAGCAGACCATGACGGCTTCTGTCATTTCGATGGAAGGGATATTGATGACAAATTCTCCTGTTTCCCGGATGTTTGCGAGAGTGTCGCGCTTGAGCCAGGAAGCAAGCACTACTTCCTCAAGGGGACGGAGGATTGGTGTTATATTGGACCAGGGAGCAGCATTTCGTATCCCTTCGTTTGAGATCGTGGAAATGAGGGCAACAGGCAGGGGGAAAATTTGTTCTCTTTTACTCGGTTTTAATTTCATTCTTTCACCTCGAAACTTTCAAACTTACAATGCTATTATTTTTCATCTATTTAATATTTTATGTTATTAATCACTATGATTTTATGAATGGATAAATGTGAATCGGAAAAGAATGCTTCATGTCCTGACCTACTGGATTATGGAGTCAAAATACCTGTGTCGGGAGTCTGTATCCTCTCAAATAAATAACAAAAATATGTATGCTCGCAGACAGCACAAAGTCTTCACCGAAAAGCTATCTCAGATATATCCTTGAAATGGACGCGGTGATCAGGGAAGTTACCGGCAGGCTGGAACTTCCTGCACCAAACCCAGCTCAGGTGGCTCATAAAAAAGTGGAAATCGGGTGAAGTTGGGAAGGTTAAAATAGTACCGAAATTTTATTTGGGTTCATTCAAAACTACTTTCAAACACCCCGGAACATTATTTCTGAGTAGAGAACGATCCTGATCTTCATTCTCCGTAATCATCAGAGCCGTCATCTTCGTACTCTTCTCTCTCATCTTTTTCCGAATATCCTGTTTCCTCGGTCTTTCTTATTTCTTCCTTTTCTGCTTTGATAAACTCTCTTTCGACTTCAGATGCCTTTTCCGTACTTAGTGATTTTTTTGCGCTGTATTTTGCATAGGCAAACATAGCTATCAGTACTATAAGTGAGGCAAGCAAAAAAACGAGGATCATATTGAGTATGGGGCTATAAGCAATAGATGAAGTTTCAGGATCAAAAGGCAGATAAAGTTCCTCCCCTGTTTTTAATACTCCATTTCTGTGGCTTTTGATTGCTTATTTTTTGTAATCCTACTGTTTAAAGTTTATTTAACTAAATAAGTTTATCCATCAATATGAATATTAAAAAATTTTTGTATTTTTGAACTCTATTTGAATGGACGAAACTTTTATATGTTGCTGCGGTTGGTGTTTTTACAGATTACATATTTCCTCATTTGATGAGAAAAAGAGATATAATTGGCAGCACACGGGTTGGAGGCTATTCAGAATATCCGAAGCTGGAATCTTATGTTTTTCTGTTTTACTCCACGGAGGGTTGAACCTGTCTTGCCTGTAACGAAAAAAAATAACAGGCAAACTCCTACTGTCACCGGGAGAAACGAATTCAGAACCGTTTCCCTGTCCGAAGAATACTTCCTTGACCCGAGGAACCTCATTTAAATTCACAGATAAATATACGCACATCCTCCAGCCTGTCTGGCGGCCCTTCCCAAAAAGAAGAAAAAACAGATTAGGAAGAGAAATAAAAACTGAAAAGTGAAAGAAAAATAAAGAACGAAATATCTGTCACTTTGATCTGTTTGGTTCTTGTCCTTTCTCACAGGTGTATCCAGCAGCTGTAACTTTATGGCTTTCTCGTGCTCCCGAAGCGAAATTCGGGCTGCAGAGCTGCAACTCTGCAGGGACAGGAACGAACTCGCATAATGAATAGGATTGCGCAGGGTAGAATTCAGGGGATTCGGCAGTTTGAGTCGGGTGTTGTTTTTTAAAAAATATCAACCATGTGAAGGTGGAAGACCGATAAATTGTAACTTAATTAATGAATTAGAACTTAATTAATGAATTAGAACTTAATTAATGAATTAGAACTTAATTAATGAATTAGAACTTAATTAATAAATTAGAACTTAATTAATAAATTAGAACCTGATTAACAAATTGCTTTTAATTGTTCGCACCGAATACCCTTCCAGAGAAGAAATGGCTTTACTCTTTTTCTCCATTTTTTAAAAAACCGGCAAGTTTTAATCTTTTTCCTCCATCAGCTCCTTAAGCCTTTTCTTCTCAGCGATCTGCCGGGCAATTCTTTCGGCTTCGGCTTTTTCTCTTTCTTCACGCATTTTTTTTGTGACTTTCTTTGTATAAATAAACATTAACAGTAAGAAAACAAATGAAACCAGCAAAAAAATGATTACCATGTTCAGTGTGGGTTCGATGTTCATTCCCGATCACCATTAATAACTTGGTGAGAGTTCTATTTGTCTGTTTCTAAAAAGTGGAAGAAAAATTTCTTTACGAAAGTTTATTGCTGCAAGTTTATCCCTGAAATCTTATTTAGTAGTACCCGCCATACCTCTCATTGATTTCCCTGGCAGTATTGTAGGCATCATAGAGGTTATATATCCAGAACAGAGGGTAGAGGATGTAACCGATTAAAACTACTGTCAGGAAGCCGAAAATTGAGGCAAGGATGATAAAGATAATTCCTTTCATAATCTGCCCGTTATAGATCTGCCCGAGACCCGGGATAAAGAACGAAAGTACTGCAGCGAAGCCCGGGTTTTTACGTGGTTGAGGCATTTTTCACGCTCCTTTACCTGTTTTTGCTTGGTTTTTGGCTAATTCTTTGACAGGAAATCTTTACCTGGTTCAATATTAAATATAATAAGTCAAACATATAAGTTAAACGTAACAAGTTAAACGTAACAAGTTAAACGTAACAAGTTAAACGTAATGAGTTAAACGAATAAATTAAACATAAAAGTTAAACGTAATACGCTACATAGAAGCGGTAAGCAACCTTAACTTCGTCCATTTCCTCTGGCTTCAGTTCAAAATCAGGCTGGGCGGTTTTATAGACTTTTTCCCCGAAGTCTTTGAAGGTAACTTCACATTTTATATTTTCGGGAAGCTGTGCCTCAAAGCTGTTGCATTTCCCGCAGACTTCACGTATAAGAACTTCTGTTTCTGCCGGGCTGAAGACTTTTTCGTTTTCAGGCCTGTAGTTTACCTCAACCGTCAGTTCTTCTTTGCTGAGCAGGTCTGCCCAGAAGCCAGAAAGTTCTGTTCCTTTTATCCTGTAGTCCTGAAGTTCGAAACTTCTTGTTATCGTATTCTTAATCTTACCCTCTTCCATATGTTTAGTTTAGAAAGTGGATCTATATAAATTATCTCAATTCTCAAAATGAAGGTTTCAAAATGTTTCAAAATAAATGTCAGATTTTAATTTTATGAACGTTGCTTATGTTGCTTATTTTATATAATCTCCAAGTCCTGCTTAAGAAAAGAGATGATGGGCTTGAAATTTTTTACATCAAACTATTTTTTGCTTGAGAACAATTTTTCATATAATTTATTTAATATAACTTATGTTATTACTATATACTGGGGTTGGGGAACAGATAAGGAGGAAACTGAGAACTTCAAAGAACTTCAAATAAGAGCCAAGAGCCGTGAAATAATCTCCTGGGGTCGCTGATCCTTTCTTCGAATCAATTTGCTTGGGGAGCACGATATTCGAAGAAACTATATTGGGGAATACAGCAAATACAGCGCCTCTGGGCTTCTTCTTGTACTGTCTTAGAATTATTTATTCAGTTGAAAAATAGAAAATCCAGGGGTTTATTATGAAACATCTAAAAATATGTCCAAAATGTAACTCTGACCTGAAATTGCGCCCCGATGGCGAGACTCAGTACTGTGATGTTTGCAGATACTGGACAAAAGTAGGCACCGTAAGACTCGATTCAATAATGATTTATGCGTGACGAGTCTGCATGAGGAATAACGATATTTTTCTTTAATCTCTTTTTTCCTTAATCTCCTTTTTTTAAATCTCCTTTTTTTAAATCTCCTGCTTTTAAATCTCCTGCTTTTAAATCTCCTGCTTTTAAACTCAAAAGAAGAAAATTCAATATTAAAGCTCTTAGAAAACTATAAAAAAGATTATGGTTAATTTGCCGGGGCTTTTACTCTATCCTACTACCTTCTCATTTTCTCTGGTTTATTTTCAAATTTTCTTGAGCATTAGGGACATTATACCCGGTCTGGAAGGTTTCATTGTCTGAGGCAAAAACATATCCATGCCGCCAGACCCGAACATTTCCTGGTTTACGCGATCGGTAATTTCATCGAATATCATCTTATAGGCAACACAGTGCGGGTCGACAGCTTTTATTTCCCCGTCGGTGGGAACTATGGCATTGTAAGGACATCCACCCCTGCAGTACTTGATATGAGGGCATTTACCGCATGCGCTGTCCACAAATTCCTTATATTTGTGCATGAGCTTCCAGGCATCGGATTGGGCAAGGTCTGCCATGGTCGGACGGTCATAGACATTTCCCATTACGTATTCCGGCATGCCCACGAAGCGATAACAGGGATATATGCCTCCGTCAGGGCCAACTGCAAAAGTATCTCCCATGCAGTCTACATAGGTGCAGACAGTACCCCTGCCTGTGAACACGCATTTGCACAGTTGGTCAATATTCATAACCTCGATTTTGCCCAGGTTTTCAAGGTACTTGTCCAGAAGGTAAATTAAGAGTTCTCCATATTTTTCAGGGTCAAGTGCCCACTTTTCGGGGTTGTCCCCTTTCAAAGAAGGCAGGCAGGGATGCAGCTTAAGGGTTAAACCTTTTTCCAGGTAGAAATTGAAAATATCCTCCCTGAACTTTACGGAGTGAGAGGTAAAAGTAGTGATAAATCTCACAGTAAGTCCATGAGCCTTCGCAATTTCATAGCCTTTCATGGTTTTTTCGTAATAGCCCTTTCCCCTCTGCAGGTCGTTAAGCTCCTGGGGACCGTCCAAACTGGAACCAATGGGGACATCGTATCTGGCAAAAATTTCGGCTATTTCCGGGGTAAGCTTCCAGAGGTTTGTCTGTATGGCAAAAGCGATATTTCTGGGGCTCAGACCCTCAGCCAGCAAAGGTAAGGCTTCCCGGTAAAAATCAACCCCTGCAAGGAGAGGTTCTCCCCCGTGGAAGGTAAAAGTAACCGGGTCCTGCCTGAAAACTTTAAGCCATTCAACCACTTCTTTAATGGTTTCGATGCTCATTATCGGGGATTTTTCCTCAGAACTCCAGCAATAATTACAGTTGGCGGGACAGCCCAGGGTAGGGATCAGCATCACATGAAAAGGCATATCTAAGGCTCCTTATTTTTTAAGCTTCTTTAAATTATTAGTAGCTTTCTAAAAGTATCCTTTCCTGTAGAAGGATTTTTGCTTCCAGCTTTATTTCCTAATTTTTGATGTTTCTCTCTACTAACAGATGAACACATTTGATACAACAGATAAACTTGATACAACAGGTAAACTTGATACAACAGGTAAATTTGATAAAATCTCAATTTTAGTTCTAATTTTAGTTTCCTACCCTTTTTTAGATAGATCATTCTTTAGTTAATGGAATCGAATCTCTTAAAGGGGTTTTTCAAACCACCCCGAAAATTTCCTTAATCATTGAATCTTAAGTTTCAGATTCATAATAGATATCCTGAAATATGTTCCGAAAATGCATGCCTCATTTGAGACTGGTTGCAGATCATTAAAAGACTGAACCTCCGGGTCGGGAGGATCAGTTGGGGGAAATAGAATGTCCAAGTTTGAAGTTTACATTGATGAAGGCGGAAAATACCGTTTCAGGTTAAGAGCAAGAAATGGGCAGATTATAGCTGTAAGCCAGGGTTACAAAAGCGAGGAAGGTTGCATTAAAGGGATCCAATCTGTAAAAGAAAACGCACCGAATGCACGAATCGTTGTACTTGAATAAATACCAGACACAAGAAGGGCGACTCAAGCATCAGTTTAATTTCCGGGAGTCAGTTCAATTTCTCGAATTTAATTCCTTCAAAGCGGCATTTTGTAATTTTTCCATCCCGAAAAGCGTAGAGAAAGACTTTGAAAAGGGCATAAAGCCTGAAATAGAAAGCCAGTAAGGTTGGAGAGCAAAAGCCACTGATATATACCAGTTTTTTATCATCCCTGATAGAATCATCAAGGAACCTTACCACGCCGTCAAAGCTCCCTCTTTCAAGCGTGCTTCCTCTGGGCAGGCGGGGGCCGAGCACGACCACATCTTCTTCCATGCCGTCAGGACTCGTTGTACCCTCTATGAAACCATAATTAAAGATAGTAGGCAGGGGAGAAAAGAAGGCTCTTTCATATCCATTTTCTGTTTTCCGGTATTTCGAAAAACTGTATTTGGGAGTTTCTATAATAATTTTCATCGGGAAAGGTCCTGCCTGTGCTTCACGGAACTGGCTTCGTCGGGTTTTCTTCTCAGCCTTTTTCGAGTTTTTCCTTAGCTTTATCTTTTTTTGTCAGGTTTGCTTTTCATTTGTTTTGTCTTATTTGTTTTGTCTTATTTATTTTGTCTTATTTGTTTTTGTCTTATTTGTTTTTGTCTTATTTGCTTTAATCCTCCTGCTAATATTTCTTTTGATCCCTGCTGTAGTCCCTGGTATCAGACCTGAATTTAAAATAATTTTTAAGTTACGGCGAATACGCCACGAAGAAAGGAATCTTATATTGGATTACAGAGAAAATGGCAGGATGAATCTTATATTGGATTACAGAAAAAATGGCAGGAAATATGGTGAAAAAAAGGAGTAGAAGAGATTATTCGTCTCTCCTGGGAAGTAATCTATTTGCAGAGTCTCTACTTACCGGGATTATCTATTTTTCCGGAAGTATTCTGATTCACATTTTTTTCCAATTCCCTTTTTATCCTTTTTATAGGTTTTAGACTACTGTTTTTCTGATTTTTATCCTGTTTTTCTGATTTTTAAGCTCCAACCTCACGGTTCAGCTGACTGTTTACATGCTGGTCAGGAGATGATATTTCCGTTGTCGTCGATGCGTTTGCCTGCAAACCTCACCAGTACCGTGATGGACACAAGGCCTGCGAGCAGAGAGATCCAGGGAGAAATCCCGAGCCCCGCAGGGATAAAGCCAAAGACGATTGCAAGAGTCCCGGCTATTGCCACGTAGGGGAGCTGAGTATTTACGTGGTCAATGTGGTCAGAGCCGGATGCCATTGAGGACAGGATGGTGGTGTCCGAAATAGGAGAGCAGTGGTCCCCCAGCACCGCGCCTGTCAGGACGGCCCCTATGGTTGTGATCATGAGGGGGGTTACAGCATCCGTTGCCCCGGAAATCGAAGCTGCGATCGGGACTACGATGGGCATGACGATGGAGTTCGTCCCCCAGGAGGTTCCTGTCGCAAAGGCTATGAACAGGGCGATGACGAAGGTCAGGGTGGGAAGAACAGTGCCTGAGAGTACTCCTTCTGTAACCATGACCAGCCACTCTGCCAGCTGCATCTCGGAAATAACGGATTTGAGGGCAAAGGCCAGGGCAAGGATAATCACCGCAATGATCATGGACCTGAGCCCGTCAACCCAGGCTCTGACTCCTTCGTCCAGGTAAAACCGCTTCTTTGCCAGGCCTATCGAGAGGGCGACTATGGAACTGAGAAAAGCAGCCCAGGTAAGGGCAACTGAAGCATCCGCATTTCCGAAAGCGTCCCTTATGCTCATCCCGGGTTCGTATCCGTTGTACCAGAGCCCTGCGGTTGCAACGATCACGAAGCTAAGAATCGGAATTGCTGCATCCCAGATCGAAGCCTCCAGCCCGTCGGGAGGAAGCAGATTCTGGTCTTCTACAAAGAGGGGGGTAGAACCTTCGGCATAGACCTGTCCGGTTTTGTGTGAACGGATTTCGGCTTCCAGCATTTTGCTAAAGTCCCTTTTCTGGGTAATAAGGGTGAACATAAGGAGAATGGTGAAAATTGAGTAGAAGCGGAAAGGCAGGGACTGGAAAAAGACAATTATCGGGTTTGCCTCTATATTGATGGAACTGAGGGCACCTCCTATAAGGCCTATTTCCATTGCAATCCAGGTAGAAACCGGAGCCATGGAAGAAACCGCAGCAGCAGTTGTGTCCACGATATATGCAAGCTTTTCCCGAGAGATCTTCTGTGCATCCGTGATGGGCCTCATGGCATTGCCTACTATCATGGAATTGGCGTAGTCGTCAAAGAAAATTGCAATTCCCATGAATGCGGCTGCAAGCTGCGTGGACCTGTTGTCCTTTGCTTTTTTCACCAGAGAGGTAGCAATAGCTTTTGTGCCTCCCATCTTGGATATGACTCCTATCATCCCGCCTATGGCAAGACAGAAAACAAGAAGTCCGGCATTCCAGACGTCGGCAATGGCACTTCCCACAATGTAAGTGGAAAAAGTCTCCAGCAACCCTATGAGGGGGTTATACCCGTTGATGATGGTTGCACCGATCCAGATACCCAATACCAGGGCAACAATGACCTGGCGCTTCCAGATTGAAAGTACAATAGCAACAAGTGGAGGCAGCAGGGCAAGAGCCCCATAAGTTGTTTGTGCGTCCATTGATAACTCCTTTTTTATGTTTTTTATAATAAACTCTTTAACTTTTTAAGTAAATCATGACAAGTTATCAAAAATTAAATAATAAAAAATATTTTTTATAATGTATTTTTATTTAAATCAGCAAAAGTGAATATTCTATGCAGAGTTTATACTTTAGATTTATGATATGTTTTTATTATTTTATAGACAGAATATTTCTTTTTTTGAGAATCAATGGTTCTATGGTTACCTTTGATACAATATACGCTATCAAAATACTTCTATGGATATTCTCGATCATTATTAAAATTCTTATACAAATTCCTGCTTTTTTACCCCGGATTTTTTACAGGAAATGCAAAATTTGAAAATAGTACCTGAAAAATTGATTATGAAATTTTAATAGGCAAATATGAAAGGCTTGAAGACTGATATGAGCTGTTCATAATCAGCTTGAAGGGCTTAAAAGCTGATATGAGCTGTTTATAATCAGCTATGAAAGACTTTCAGGCAAGTATGAAAGGCTTATATATCGTAAGCAGAGGTATGCTGATATGAGTTTTCGAGACAGGGTGACCCTGCGAGATGCAATGAGAGGAATAGTTGAAGCCCCCCTGCTTCCCCTGGTCCCAAAACGCTTTGATTATGTAGGGGACATTGCAGTAATTTCCATTCCAGAGGAACTTGAGGCTTACAGGGACTCTATTGTTTCAAAGATCCTTTCGATGCGAGGCAATACCCGGGCTGTCCTTAATAAGGTCAGCAAGCTTGAAGGCGAACACAGGGTAGCCCGATTTGAACTTCTCTCCGGAAAATCCGCAGAAACCCTTCACAGGGAAAACGGCTACACATACAGAATGGATGTAAGAAAGGTCTTTTTCAATCCCAGGCTCTACTGGGAAAGGGCACGCGTAGCCTCAAAAGTTCTTCCCGGCGAGTCCGTTCTGATCCCTTTTGCAGGCGTGGGCCCCTTTGTGCTCCCATCTGCAGGAAAAGGGGCAGTGGTCTGTGCAATCGAAATAAATCCCGATGCCTGTGCCTGCCTGAAAGAAAATGTCCGGCTGAACAGGCTTGAAGGGCGGGTGACCGTAATCCGGGGAGATGCCGATTTCATTCTTAGCCACCCGGATTCTTTAAAAAATGAAGGATTTGAGGTTCCGGAAAACGGTTTCGACAGAGCAATTGTGCCAACCCCTTACGACATGGACCATTTCCTCGGGGTGGTATCAGGACATGTTAGAAAAGGAGGACGCATCCATTTCTACACTTTCAAAACGGATTTGCAGATCCCGGGTTTGATTGAAGAGTACGAAAAAATGGGTTTAGAGGTTGAATTTTACAGGCGTTGCGGAAACGTTGCTCCGGGTGTCAGCAGGTGGGTTTTTGACCTGCTTAAAAAATAGCTGCGTAAGAATGTAGCCTGCCGTTATGATAGGAAAAGTGATCCCCTTAATCCGGAAAACTGTTTTTTAGTTCCATTTTTCTGGGGTATCTCTGCCAGTTTGTCTGGCAGCCCTGTAAAAAAGCAGAAAAGGAAAGAGAAGCAGAATATCGTTTTCCCGGGTCGCTTTTACATGTCAGTTCCTTACAGGTGTCACCAGTCGTTTATATCTAAGACTTTTATCTAATCTTCATTTCTTCTCCGTCTTTTTCAGGACTACCGCTCTCCCGCGCCGAGCGGGACAAAAATGACTCGTATAGCTGAATACGGTTGTACGGGTCACAGTTTTAATCAATTTTCTTGAACTCAGCTCACTGATAGTTTTCTCAAAATTCAACCTTTAAACCGGACTTTTCAGTCCTCAAGCCCGAGGTGCTTCATGATATGGTGGTAGTGTTCAGGAGAAAACCTGGAGTGAAAGGCTCGGGTGACAACTTCGCTGAGGGACGGGTGGATATCCATACTGCGGAGAATTGGCTTTTCACTTCTTGAGGACGCGTACATGAGAGGAATTATCTGGTGGATCAGGATCGAGGCATGGGGTCCAATGATATGGGCACCCAGGATTTTCTCTTCCAGGTTGTCCAGGATCACTTTTACGAAGTAATCCCTGGCTTCCATAGCAGATCCCTTTGCCGTATCCTCAAAGAGTTTAAAGCCGATAACCACCCTGTTTTCCCCGTACTCCTCAAGAGCTTCCTTTTCTGACATCCCGACTCCTGCAATTTCAGGATGGGAGAAAACGGCGTGTGGTACGGCATGGTAGTCTGCCTTTACTTTTTCCTTCATTATCGCGTTGAGGTAAACTATCCCGGACTCATAGTTTGCTACATGCTTGAGCAAGTATTTTCCGTTTGCGTCCCCGAAAGCCCAGATATTAGGCTGGGAGGTTTCAAGATACCTGTCAACTAAAATCCAGCCCTGGCGGTCGGTCTTGATTCCTGCCTTTTCGGGGTGGAGAATATCAGTATTCGGAGTTCGACCTGTTGCAACCAGGATTTCGTCTGCGGTAATTTTTGTCTCTTCTCCTGAGTTCCTGTCCTTTGCAATAACGGTTTTCTGCCCGTTATTTTCTTTTCTGACCTCTATGGCTTCGTGGTTTGTAATGATTCTCATGTATTCAAGCATCTTTATCCTGGCAAGTTCGGAGATTTCGGGTTCTTCCTGAGGGAGAAAATGTGAGTTTCTCCCTATGACCGTGACTTCAGCTCCCATGGCTGAAAAAAAGTGCCCGTACTCGGCTCCTATGTAACTCCCCCCAAGAATGGCAAGGCTTTTCGGACATTCCTCAAGGTCAAGTACAGTGTCGCTTGTAAGGTAGCCGGTTTCTTCAAGCCCTTTAACAGGCGGGATTGCAGGTCTTGAGCCCGTGCACAGAAAGATCATCTCGGAGTGAAGGGTTTCTTCTCCAACCCTGAGGGTATAAGGGGATATGAATTCGGCAACTTCGGGATAATAGTCAAGGTAGGGGTTTTCGGTCAATCCGTCCCTGATCATATCGATGTCTTTCCCTATTTTTCTGCGCATTCGTTCCATTATCATGCGGAAATCAATATCTTTTATCTCAAGTTTAATGCCGAAAAGTGGAGCTGTCTCAAGTTCCCTGACAAGCTCCGCAGGATAAAGCAGGAGCTTTGAAGGAATACACCCTCTGGTCAAGCAGATCCCCCCGGGTTCGTCTTTATCTATAACGGCTATTTTCATCTCCGGTTTCGAATCGATGATCGAGTTCACATAGTTCATCCCGGAACCCGTGCCTATCACAATAAGGTCATAATTTTTCATTCTTTTCCCCTCACAGTAAACATGAAATAAGATTTCAGCCAGTTACTGGATTTGTTAACTGCAATAATTATCTGTCTGTTTGCTAATTACCCTTATCCTTAAATAAATGATCTTACAGCAGAAGAAGACTGAAAATAGAACAAGGATAGCAAAAAAAGATCGTAAAAATAGATCGTAAAAACAGATCGTAAAAACAGATCGTAAAAACAGATCGTAAAAACAGATCGTAAAAACAGATCGTAAAAACAGATCGTAAAAATAGATCGTAAAAATAAATCAAAAGTGGTCCGAAACCTATTCAAAAAATATCAGAAAGAAAATCTCCCGGATTACAGGTGAGCGGAACTTTCTGAGATAAAAAATTAGTATCAGGTGTCTATGGAGTGAAGTGGCGGACAAAAAAGTTCCTTCGTTCTTTGAATAACCGCCAGAGCTGGCGTGAAAATCTCTCTGAGCGCAAGTAATAAAACACATAAATATTTTCTAATCTTGTTTCATTTTTAAGCGATTTTCTGAAGGAAAAACAACTATCTATTTATAAAGAAAAGCCTATTCTATTTAGCTTCTCAGGAAGAATAAAAAACAAAAGATGTTTTAGAATGAACAGAGCTGCCCCCCCTCTAGAAAATGGGAGTTCTTATCATGGAATTCCCGTGATGCATGTCTTATATTTCCTGCTTATTCTGATAGCTCCTTTTGCAGGGGTAGATCTCCTCTTCCTTCTTTCTTTTGTCCTTTTCCTGGGACTGAGGTTTTCCGGAAAGTTTCTGCCCTGCAGAAGGGATGCAACCAGCCTTTCTTTTTCCCTTACGTTGATGCTGCTTGTTTCTGCAGTTTCCCAGGATTTTACGTACACATACCCGTTTTATATAGTCCTCGCCGCCTTTGCCATTGCAGCAGTCGGGAATCACATCTCTTTTTTTACCGAAAGAGGTTTCATGGCTGATATCGAGTCCGGAAAGAACAGGATAAAGCAGAGAAGGTTCTCATTACTCTGGAGTTCCATTTTTCTCTCTCTCAGGATTATTGCGGCTTTTCTTGCAGCAAGCTGGGTCGTCTACTGGCAGGGACTTCCGGTCCTGTATAGTTTTATCTTTTTCATATCCGTGATCGGAGCAGTTACAGGCTCTCTTTTTGAGTCCATTCCTTCCAGGATAGACAGTAATATCCCGGTACCTCTGGGGGCAGGGATGACGATGTGGATTTTTGAGGAATTCAGGTACTGGGTGCCTCCTGAGAAGATGCTTGTAGCTCTTGCTTTCTCCCTTTTCCTCGGGGCTATGGCTTACAGGGCGAAAATTGCCGACGTTTCCGCCCTCCTCAGCGCTGCCCTTCTCGGAGTCCTGATAATCGTTTTTAGCGGGCTTCCGTGGTTTTTGCTCCTGCTCACCTTTTTCATCCTGGGCGGTGGGTTTACCAGGTACAAGTACGCATACAAGGAATCAATCGGCATTGCTCAGGCAAAAGACGGGATCAGAAGTTATGAAAATGTATTCTCAAACAGTACCGCGGCTCTTGCCCTTGCAGTAGCATACGGAGTCTTCCCGGAACATAGCCTCCCGATAATATATGCCTACATGGGTACTGTTGCAACCGCGACAGGCGACACTCTGGCAAGTGAGATCGGGACCACGGCAAAAGGAAGACCCCGAATGATCACAACTCTCAAACTTTCGGAACCCGGAGCTGACGGAGCTGTTTCCTCACTCGGCGAACTTGCCGCGATTTTCGGTTCTGCAATCATAGGCGTGCTTGGTTATGTTCTCGGGATATCTGACAACCTTTTGCTTTCGGTCCTTATTACAACCGCAGGAGGCTTTTTCGGAACAAATGTGGACAGCCTGCTCGGGGCTACCCTTCAGAAAAGAGGTCTGCTCTCAAACAGCGGGGTAAACTTTGCTGCAACCTTTGCAGGCGCAGGGATTTCAGCCGGTATATATCTTCTGGTATCCGGTTTTTAAGACAGAACTATCTTCGATGTCAATATGCAAATCTCACTGAAATCTGGCTTTTTTGTTGAGTTTGAATCTTTTGTTGTCCATGAAATCTTCGATTTACTGCAATCCTGAGGCAAAATTCGGGCAAGGCGCAATCGGGCGCCGGAAACTTGCCGCACCCGGTGACCCAACAAAAATGATTTGGATAGTTCAAAGTGTCATGCTACTAATATGCCTCATGCTGCTGGTTTCCGGTTAAACTGCGCAAGCCCTGTACTTTCAAAGATTACGATAGCTTCTTTTATGCCTGTTCCCTGGGACATATGAATAAGTGATAATATTGCTTTTTTTGATAATATGAGGTATTTAAAGAGCTATATATATATTTAACACGTTATTTGCACTTATATACATGATAAAAAGTTTAGAAAAAATTATTTTCTCCGATAACTTCTTTTAAGGTCTTTTTGCTCAGAAACAAACTTGTGGTCCTTGGAGGAAAATTCCTTAACTGCTGGTTGATGGAGAATATTCGGAAGAAATGATAGCAAGGATGGATTATTGATCCGGTTTGAAAAAAACAAACACTCCCCCTGTATTATGGAGAAAATGAAGAAAGATGTTTATACCTGAGATTTTCAGTAAGCCACTCCCAAAATTTGAGGTTTAAGGAACTTTGCAGGGATTAAATCTCCTATTAAGGAATATAAATCGATTTAAAAACTTAAAAACTTTTATTTTTTTAATTAAATACTTTAAAACTCTTATTTCATTAATTAAACCATTTTTAACTGGGATTTATTATAAGTATGTTTATATTTAATTGACCCAATTTTAAAATTGTCAAGCCGCGAGTAGTCGGTGAGACAAAGAATAAAAGTTAGTTTCAGCAACCGCTGGTAAGACGAAAAACAAAATCGATGAAATCGATGCTTTCAACTCTGGATCAACTCTGGATCAACTCTGGATCCTCTGGATCAACTCTGGAAGTTATCGGTATTTTTAGTATTAAAAAGAGAGGAGTCAGATAAATTAAATTAAATAAAATAAATATTGGGAGTGGATTGAATGTTGAAAATGAAAAAGATACTGGGGATTTTGCTGGCAGTTTGTTTCGTACTGTCAGTGACAATTGCATCGGCAAGCGCAGCACCTCCAAAAAGTGAGAAGCAATGGGGCAGTGAGAAATACAGATTTGACAACGAGAAGAGAAAATTTGACGGCGAGAAGAGTAAGTGGGACAATGAGAAGAGAAGATGGGACAATGAAAAGAGAGGATGGGATGGTAGGAAATATGGCAACAATTACAACAGATGGAACCAAAATTACAACAGATGGTTCCAGCTTTATATGAAATGGTACCTGAAATATAATTTCTGGCACAAAAACTACAATAACTGGTACTCCGGCTATTATAGATATCATCGCTGAGGTAGAATGTAGAGGGTTACGCATACCTTGCGTCAGAGGATGAAGCGGGATGAAGTGAACCCTCACCGACTTTTCTTTTTGTTCCTTTTTTGTTCCTTAGTTCTGTCTGTTCCTTAGTTCTGTCTATTCCTCAGTTCTGTCTATTCCTCAGTTCTGTCTATTCCTTAGTTTTGTCTATTCCTCAGTTTTGTCTATTCCTCAGTTTTGTCTATTCCATAGGAGCTATTGGAAGTGTGACTGCTTACGTAACCAGGCATTATACGAAGGGATGAAGAATTACAGAGGAAACCGAAAGCGAGTTTCAATTCGTGAGTATTAGCACGTGAGTGTTAACGTTCCTCATCTACTAAAACCACAATATTCTCACGTCCGTTCCTGAGCTTCTGAATCATGCCCCTTTTTTCCAGTTCTGAAAGCATGAGGCTGACTTTTACTTCGGAATATTCCAGCCTGCTGCGCAGATCTTTCTGGGTAATCCTCCCTTTGTGGCCTCGGATTATGTCAAGGACTTCACGCAGTTCTGTAGAAAGGGGAATTGTCTTTAGAGCAGCAGTTTCAATATCGGGATTACCTGCAGGTTCTATTATTGGCTCTGGTACGGAAACCGTTTCCCTGGGGTTTTCGGGTCTCAATCCCGAACTGGTGCTTTTACCGAAGAGTTTTAACCGAATCCCGGGTATACCGAACTTTCCTTCCTGAAATCCATTTTTATTCGTGTTTTTATGTTTGCTGGAAAATTTGTAGCCTCCGCCGAGCAGTAGAAGGAGCGCAAAGGCTACTGACAGGTAGCTTATTAGCAGATGACTTATAATTGAAGGGGAGGTTTGTTCTGGGGGGTCCGGGCTTTCCGGATTCTTTATTTTAGCTGAAATCGGTTCCGTTACAGGATATTCGGAGACGGGATAAAGCAAGAGATCGAACACGTAATTCCCCTCACTTTCTATCCTGAAAGTTGCTTCTTTTGAATAGACGATGGTATTGTTTTGGTAATATCTGGCTGTGATAGTATAATCTCCTGGCACCAGTTCAAAGGAATACATACCGTCTTTTGCTACCATGGATTGGGGGGGAGTGGAATTTATGCCAACCACAGTATCTTTCAGGGGCTCAAGAGTATCCCGGGCATAGGCGACCCCGTGTACTGTTGCAGTGACATTTTTGTCTTCTAAGAAAGGTACCCCTAAAGTAAGTGAGGCAGATGCCAGTAAAGTGATTAAAGCGGCAGTGCAAATAATGTAGAACCTCAGATTCATTTCCACCAGTTAATCCATTATTGCAGGTTTGAGCACGGGAATTAGCTGCTAAAATCGGGAGCAAAAAATCTCTCCAAATTTGAATATGGGAGATATTTTTTCTCTAATATGGGAGATATATTCGTGTTTCAGGTTTGGTCAGTAACTCGCTCCCATAATCCAGTTTGGACTCCTTTATTTCCGTAATCCAGTTTGGACTCCTTTATTTCCGTAATCCAGTTTGGACTCCTTTATTTCCGTAATCCAGTTTGGATTCCGTTGCCCCCCATAGTACGATTTGAATTTTCTTATTTACGAGCAGGTCTCAAAATCGCCCCTGAGAAATTCAAATAATACAAAATTTTGAAGTCTGCTCATTGAGATCTTTTTTGATGCATATCGATCCTTTCATTTTATTTTACAGCCTCTCCCAATCCCCATTTGATTATATCGTTATATTATTGAGTCTATAGAAATCCATTCCTGTCCTGAATATTAATTATTATATAATCCCTTCTGGAATCACAAGCAAAAGCGATTATTCAAACTATATGACCTGACTGATTCGGTACCAATCCAGGAGTTGACTTTATGAGCGAACTTCATTAATCTGCGCATCAACTAACATTTTTACTTTATGAAATAAAATCTAATTGATCAGGGTAACTGATCACAATTAAGTAAGGATATATGGTAGATAAATATTTCATTTATTATTAATTCAGATTTAAATAAGTAGATGATATAAAAATCGAGCTATTATACATATGAAGTATTAAAGTATTTAAGTCATTGAAATAAATACGCAAAAAAAGCCGGCAAAACCCTGTGTGAAAAAGATGGAAAATAGAAATTTGATGCGTGGAGGGGAAATCTAAACCCCAGGCTTCGGTCATTTGATTTCAGAGCACAGGTAATTTGACCCGGGGTTATAGTAGCATCCGATCCATTAAGATCCGGAAAAGGATTCTCAAACAGGAATTCAAAAATAGAAATTTTTGCAGAAAATCCTCTGTTCCGGGCGTCGTCTCGGGATTTAAAATCCTCTAATTTTAATTTTCAAGGGCTATTTCTTATTTCAAGCATTCGTACCTGCTTTTACTGTAACCATCTATATATCCGTCTTTATAGCCTTTGTTGTAGCTTTCTGTGTAATCCTTGGTCCAGCTGGGTTTGTTGAAAGGAGTGGGTATTTTATTGAGAATCTCTTTGCTGCCATATTTCCCGCAGTCTTTCTGACCCTGTTTTTTGCCTTCTTTGTCGCCTTTTTTGTAGCCAGCTTTGTAACCTTCTTCGCTCTTGCCGTACTTACTATTGTCGGCTGCGCTTGCCGATGCAGCTGTCACTGACAATACAAAACAAAGTATCAGCAAAACAGCAAGAGTCTTTTTTGTTCTATCAAATTTGTTACGTTCCATAAATTATACCCCGATTGTGTTCAATTGCATGAAAACGATTCATACACCGGCGAAAAGACCTTTTTCTGAAGTCCATGATTCCCGAAATCCGGGACCCTGGATTTACAGGCAAGAATTCAACCTTTGAAACTGCTCCCCCAGGCTTCTTCCCCAACCTCTCCTTCGATCTCTCCATGTTCACACACATAGAGATGAAATCTCTGAAATGTTGATCAGGTACCCTGTTGACTTGGTACCGCAATGCTTCTACAACATTGACTGCCAACAATATTGACTGAAACGGAGCTCGATCACACCGATGATTCCTGTATGGATCTATTTCCCCTCGACTTTTCAGCCCCGGAAAACTTCATTTTAGTTTTCTTGCCGGTTATCGTTCTGTTGGTAGTTTTAACATTAACCGATTTAAATATAAATATACTTACTGAAAAAGAAGTAGATAAGATTTAATTAAAAAATAAGTATTTCTAAACTTTTAATTCAAAATATAACCGCAAATAATCTATTTAATGCTTATCAAGCCCTTTAAAAATCGTATTTACCGTTAATTGCCCTTAATAATAGCTTTTTGCATTGTTATGAGGGCTGAAAATAACTTTCCGGTTGAAAGTAACTGAACCAGATAGGTAAAGCCGCCCTAAATGCGGTTTTCCAAACTCTTTGTAGCGACAATGTTAACTATCCGGTTGAAATATATCTGTCAATACTTAATCTATTAATACTTATATCGATTAATCCTTTATACTGTTATTGAGTATGTGTATTTTTCACAATTAAGCTGTTGATGATATTGGCCTATAAAATATTGCATTAACGAGATTTAAATATATAGCAAAAAGTTGTCGAGGGAAAACTCCCGGATTTCATTAAGGATATTAAGGGTATTACAGCGGTTCAGGCATGAAAGGATGCGACTACATGGTTCCAGGCAAAACCGAGAGCAAAGAGAAAACACAGGCGTCAAAAGAAGGACAGGCATCGGAAGAGGAAAAGCCTCCGAAAGAAGAACAAACAACAGAAGAAACCTCTACTAGTGAACCTCCCGCTTCGGATACGGATTCGGCTAGATTCACAAAAGAAGCTTTTCCCGTTGTGGGTATTGGCGCGTCGGCTGGGGGGCTGGCTGCGTTCGAAGCTTTCTTTTCGTCCATGCCCGATAGTCCCGGGCCAGGTATGGCCTTTGTCCTGGTACAGCACCTTGACCCGAAACATAAGAGCATCCTCACTACCCTGATAGGGCGCTACACAAACATGCCGGTTTATGAGGTTGAGGACGGGATGGGCGTCAGGCCTAACTGTGTCTATGTTATCCCGCCTAACAGAGACATGGTTTATCGTGGGAGCGAACTGCATTTGCTGGAACCGGCCGAGCCGCACGGCCATCGTACGCCGATTGATTTCTTCTTCCGCTCCCTTGCCGAGGAAAAGAAAGAGCAGGCCATCGGAGTCGTGCTTTCAGGCACAGGCAGCGACGGCACACTGGGAGTACGGGCAATCAAGGCTGAAGGCGGGATGGGGATGGCACAATCTCCCGAATCCAGCGAGTACGACAGCATGCCGCGCAGCGTCATCGATACCGGTCTGGCAGACTATGTCCTGTCGCCGGAAGAAATGCCTGCCCAGCTAATTGCCTATGTTACTCAAGCCTTCGGGGAAATAACCCAACCGGTCTCCAGAGCTGAAGACGCGATGAAAAAAATATTCAACATGGTGTTCTCCCATACCAGTCACGATTTTTCCCATTACAAGAAGGGCACCATCGTCCGACGCGTCGAGCGGCGCATGGCAGTCCACAATATCAAGAAAATAGATGAATATGTGGATTATTTAGAGCAAAAACCTGCTGAGGTAGAAGCGCTCTTTCGCGACTTCCTGATCAGCGTCACCAATTTTTTCCGTAATCCCAAGGCATTTGATGCGTTTGAGAAAAAAATCATACCCAATCTCTTTGTCGGCAAGTACGCAGGCGAATCGATACGTATCTGGGTGCCTGGCTGTTCCACAGGCGAGGAAGCTTATTCGATCGGCATCCTGCTCCAGGAACATATGGAGGAACTGAAGCAAACCTTCAATGTACAAATTTTTGCAACAGACATCGACAGCCGGGCAATCGAAGAGGCCCGCATCGGCACCTATCCTCCCAGCATCTCGGTCGATGTCTCGGAGGAAAGGCTGGAGCGCTTCTTTACCCAGAGCCCGGAAGGCAACTACCGCATCCGGAAAAACATCCGTGACATGGTAATCTTCTCAGAGCACGACCTTGTCAAAGACCCGCCGTTCTCCAAACTCGACCTGCTCAGCTGCCGCAACGTGCTGATTTATATGGACGGGGAACTGCAGAAGAGACTCATCCCTCTCTTCTACTACGCATTGAGCCCCGGCAAATTTCTCTTCCTTGGCTCCTCCGAGACCGTGAACGGGTTCACGAACCTTTTTGACGCGCTGGACCGCAAAGCGAAGCTCTACCAGAGTAAACCGAATGTTGGAAATGAACAACTCCGTTCCATAGTGACTTTAATCCCACCGAGAATTGAACCCCGAGTGACTCAAAAAATTCTCGAAGAGACCACTGCCGGAGGGAGGCCTAAGTTTCGTGAACTGACCGAGCGTATCCTGCTTCAACATTATGCCCCTGTAAGTGCGCTCGTAAACGAAAAAGGCGATATCCTTTATATACACGGTCGTACAGGCATGTACCTGGAACCTGCTCCGGGCGAAGCTGGTATGAACATTCTGAAGATGGCACGCGAGGGCCTGGCCAACAGGCTGGCTACAGCTCTGCACAGAGCAGCAATCGATAAAAGATCATTATTTTACTCCGGGCTGAGGGTCAAAACCAACGGTGACTTCACTACCGTCAATCTTTCTTTGTTACCTGTGATTACAGGTCCTGATGCAGAAGGGCCGGACCTGTTCCTGATCACTTTCGAAGAACCTTCGAAAGCCGAACAGAATATACTCGGAAGGGTGGTTTCCGAGGATTTAAAGAAAGAAATTTCCGAGAGCAAAGGGGAAGTTGATGAGCGCGTTTCGGCGCTGATGAAGGAACTGCAGACCAAGGAAGAAGACCTCAGGGCTGCCAATGAAGAGCTGGAGACCTCCAATGAAGAACTCAAATCCTCAAACGAAGAAATGCAGTCAATAAACGAGGAACTACAATCCGCCAATGAGGAGCTGGAGAGCTCAAAGGAGGAACTGCAGTCGGTAAACGAGGAACTGGCCACGGTCAATGCCGAACTGCAGAACAGGGTTGCTGACCTGTCTCAGGCCAATAACGATATGAACAACCTGCTGGCAGGCACTGACATCGGCACCATCTTCGTAGACTACCATATGCGAATTATGCGCTTCACTCCTGCGGTCACACGGGTGATCAAACTGATCCCGACCGATGTGGGGAGGCCTGTCGGGGACATTGTCTCAAACATGCTGGGATATGACCGCCTGACAGAAGATGTGAGGGAGGTACTTGACAACCTGATTCCTAAAGAAATTGAAGTCCAGACCCGGGACGGCACGTGGTACCTGATGCGCATCCGGCCCTACCGCACCCTTGAAAATGTCATTAAAGGAGCGGTGATAACCTTTATCGAGATTACCGAATTGAAGCAGACGAGGGAACTGCTGAAGGAGTCCGATTCCATGGTTCACCGCGTGGCTGTAGTTGTGCGCGACTCGAAAGACGCTATAACGGTACAGGATACGGAGGGCCACATCCTGGCCTGGAACCCAAGGGCTGAGAAGATGTACGGCTGGAGTGAAGATGAGGCCCTGAAGATGAATGTTAGTAGCATGGTTCCTGAGAACCTGAAAGAAGAAGAGCTGGAAACGGTGAAGAAGCTTAGCCGGGATGAAGTTCTGGAACCTTACCGCACCCAGCGGCTTAGTAAGGACGGCAGGGTAGTGGACATATGGCTGACCGTCTCCCCACTGGTGAACGAAGCCGGGGAGGTGTATGCTGTTTCAACTACAGAGCGGGAAATCAAATCAACAAGCAAACCGAAGGCAAAAAACGACTAAAAAGAGGCATGCTCAGATAGCTGGCTAACTTTCGGAAAAAAAGGTTGAGGGATTGGCGGATAAAAAACTTCCGGGTGACGGAAAAACCGGAATCGTTTTCGTGTTGAAGACAACGTGCGTTTACTCCACAGGCCGGGCGCATCGGAGAGGGCTGAAGATGCAAAAGCTATGCTTGCGGGGTACAGACACGAGGAAAATTCCCAAAATCCCCACCTGATTACATAGTTCAGGGTCTGTGGAAATTCTCTAAATAAGGAATTACAATTAATTTTAGCTGAATGGCCTGATGTCTTTTTATTGATTTTATTTTCGGCTTCTTGAAGTTGATTTTGATAAATTTGTGCGAAGCCAAAATATAAACGCTTTCAATTTTTTGTAAAGTATTTATAAGAATTCTTACTGGACCCTTAAATCCAGGATTTTGAATAAAATTATCTTGCATTGCCTTTCAAGAAAAAACTCAGCGTTGAATTTTCTGAATGCCTCTGGGAACTATAAAATACATAATTAATATTAAATTGTTGTTTGGTTTTAAAACATTTTATGCAGAACTAACTTTTGCTAAGAAACAATTTTTCTGATAATTAATTTAAAATAACAACGAGACGTTGTATATTATAACGGGAGCAGATATAGGTCGAAAAATGTGAGGAATAACCGGTAAGGTATGTCAGAAAAGAATCGTCCGGAAGACATTTGTTCTGCTCCGAATAGATATTTTGGGGAAATATCTTCGGAGCTACTATATCGGGGTCTACAGTAAAAGGAACATAAAAAATCAAAGGAACATAAAAAATCTTCCGGGCTTTCCTCCAATTTTTACCTGATGTTTTTTATTCCAGGGGTTCTTGATCATGTTTTTCCTGATTTTTTTGTTGCAAAAACACCCGCTGTTCATTAATTAATGGAACTTATATTTCTTCCGCTGCCTCGAAAGTAATTCCGAATTCTGTCCCATGATCTCGTTTAAGCTCGATTTCTCCCTCCAACTGGTCGACAAGGATGTTTACTAACTGCAGTCCGAGCGACTCAACACTTTCCAATTCAATGTTTTCAGGCATTCCTTTTCCATTATCCGAAATTACGAGGCTGAAAAGGGACCTGTTCATTTCATCATTCTTTTCTCCCCTGCAAAGGCGGATTCGAATTTCTCCGTCCTGCTTATCGGTAAATGCATATTTGAGGGAATTGGAGACGAGTTCGTTAACAATTATTCCTAGCGGGACGGCAGTATCCATATTAAAGAAGGCATTTTCTTCCAGCTCCATACACAGGCGGACGTTTTTACTCCTAAGGCTGTAGGTTCGGAAGAGGTTTTCAGTTAATTTTCGAATGTATTCGGGGAAATTCAGCGTATCGGCCCCTCCTCCTTTATAGAGTTCTTCGTGGATAAGAGACATTGAGACTACCCGGTCCTGACTTTCTCTGAAAGCTTCAAGTACCTCTTTATCCCGGAACTTTTCTGCCTGGAGGTCCAGCAGGGAGGAGATAACCTGCAAATTGTTCTTGATCCTGTGGTGGATTTCCTTTTTGCGGGCAATTTCGATATTTGTAACGAACTTTTCTGCCTCTTTTTTCTCGGTAACATCATAAATCGTACTCTGGTAAAATCCCGGCTTTTCATCATTTCCCTGAGTTTTCTGGTAAATTTCATTAACCCATCTGATCCTTCCGTCCCTGTGTTTTATACGATATTCGAGTTCTCCATAATCGGCAGACGGAGAGTTTTTTATCTTTTCCTCTTCTTTGAGAACGAGAGGCAGGTCATCCGGATAAATCAGGTTTTCCCATTTAATCCGGGATTTAAACTCCTCTGTTTTATATCCTGTGAGCTCTTCAACAGCACCGTGCAGAAATACGGGAACAAAGTTTTCGTCCGCCTGGTAAATAATGCCGTGGAAATTCTGTATGAAAGAGCGGTATTTTTTCTCACTCTCTTCAACTTTTCTAATCGCAAGTATCCGATCCGTAATATTTTTAATTACTCCGATGGCTCTGTATATCTCCCCTTTGCTATCTGTCAGCCAGATCCCACGACCTTCGGCATAAATGTAGTTTCCATCTCTTTTTCTGAGCCCGAATTCTACCTGAAATTTTTGTTCTGCCTGATTGTTTTTATTTTCTTCAAAAGACTTTCTGAGCGCGTTAAGCAGTCCGCTCCTGTCTTCAGGATGCACATATTCTATCAGGACTGATTTATCCGAATTCTCCAGCTCTTCCGGATCGTACCCTGTTACTTCCCGGATGGCTCCTGCCAGCCTCAGTTCAAATGTTTTGAGATTAAAATCGAATACAATCTGCCCTGTCCTTTCGGTTGCTATACGATATCTTTCTTCGCTTTTCTGAAGCTGAGTTTTTGCAAGCCTGGCACCTGTAATGTCTTTCATTACTCCGATAGCCTCGTAAGGATGACCTTCAGGGTTCGTAAGGCAGACCCCTCTGTTTTCTATGTAAATGCAGGTCCCGTCTTTTCTTCTAAACATTAATTCTTCTTTAAATTTGTTTCCAGTCCTTCTCATACTCCGGGAATTTTCGTCCTCACAATTTGTATTTAAGGGTTTGATATTCTCAATCCAGACATCCTTGCCAAGTTTCTGAAATTCTTCAAAACCATATCCTGTGACTTCTTCTATGGCACCCGTCCAGGTGCACTTATCCGTTCTCATATCATAGTCGTATATCACCTGCCCTGTCTGTTCCGTGACAATCCTGTATCTTTCTTCGCTTTTCTGGAGTTCTTCTTCGGCTTTTTTATTTCTGGTTATATCCCTGGCGATAACCAGGGTTGCGATCAGTTTTTCGGAGGCATCAAAAATCGGAGAAATCGCCATTGAGACATTTATGATCTTACCGTCCTTTCTTACCCGTAAAGTCTCATAATGGTGAATTTTATCTTCCTGTCTAATCAATTCGTTCAATTCTTTTGTTTCTTCGACCAGCATGGGTGGCTCAAGGACGGATATGGGCTTTCCCAGAATTTCTTTAGCCGAATAGCCATAAATTTGCTCTGCGCCTCTGTTCCAGCTGGTTATAATGCCGTTAAGGGACTCGGTTATAATGGCATCGTCTGAAGATTCCACAATATTAGCGAGTGTCTGAATTTTATCTTCTGCCCTCTTCATACGCCTGGAATTTTCTATCTGTTCCCATTTTCCTTTCCTTTTGATCAAAGCAAACTGGTGGTTGCTGACCACATCAACGATCTCGGTTGCGTTGTACCTGTCAAGAGAATAGGTGCAGAGAGATATAATCCGGGAGTTACCGATAACCCTATCCAGTTCTTCTTCATAATCAGCAAAACTATTCCAATCTTTTTTTTCCAGCCAGAAAGTATTCCCTGCCAACCTCAAACCGTCATAACCATTGGCCAGGGCTTTATCGAGTTTTTCGATCCACCCGTTCAATACTCTTTCCGAATCGAAAGAATCCCCTTGTACATACCAGTGAGTGTAGGGAATAATCTCGATCTGCCCTTTCTCAAGGTAAATATCAAGGTCGGGAACAGCTCTTCGAAGGGCTTCTTTTGTCTCTTTTTCTTCCGAGGGTTGAGATATTATCCAGATGCAAAATTCGTTATTTTTCAGTCCTGCCTTAAAGTAAGGAACCAGTAAGTCCATCAAATCTTTTTTTGTCTGGTAGAACTGGCAGAAGTGTGTTCCCCAGGGCACATCTCCAATATTATCAATGCCAGAATTTCGCAGTTTTTCTTCCATTCCGTCTCTCCCCAATTACCAAAAAAATTAAAAAGTATTTGTTTGAGGCATGTAATTCCTCTTGAGTGATATACTTATTATATCCAGAAACTTTCTGAAATCTCTTTCGCATTGATAGTATATTCCATAATTTCGTGTTCAAGGGAAAACAGAGGATCAATTTGCCTGATAATTTTTCAACACTAATATTTAAGAAGACATATATAATATTTATGTGATTTTTTACCTCGAAACCAAGCACCAGGCCTTTCCGTTTTCTCCAGTATTTTCAGTTTTTCCAGCATTTCCAGTATTTTCAGCTGTTCTTCAGACTTTCCAGTATATCAGTTTTCCAGCATTTTCAGCTGTTTTCAAAGCTACAGGTTTTTTGGTCGGCCCTTCAAACTACTTTTCATATGAAGGAAGCCTGAAAGCCTCAATGTCCCAGTTTGCTCTTTTTGCCCCTGCCTGATATACGCTTTCGAGGAAATCAAGCACCGCTTTTTCCGACGAATCTGCTTTTCGGACATCTTCATACATGAGAAACGCCTCTCCGGCTTCAGGGCTCCAGAAAGCCTCTTTCGGGCTCAGCGGCTCGTCCATGAAACCCGCCGGCTGCGGGTGCATATAAGCGTAAAAAGCCGGTCCCCGAACATTCTGGTCCCCTGCCCAGAACCCGAAACTGATAATTTCGTGCGATGAGGCTTCACGCTCTACGGTATTTGCCCCTTCCCTGACAGGAGCAGGTCTGCCTGAAAACCGCGTCAGAGCAAGGTCAGTGTGGTGCCAGAAAAAATGCACGGGAGAACTTTTTCCTATAAACCAGCCCCGAAAAACCTGGAAGATCGAATTGACCTGTACAAGGATTCTCCAGAACCTGTTCACATATGCTTCATCATAAGCCGAATGCTGATAATCCGATGCAAACGGCTCGGTCGTCCAGGGGAGATCATAAGGAAGAGGCTGGATCCCTTCTACAACCCCGAGTTCATTCAGACTTGAAAAAACTTTTTCATAAAATCCGGCAACAGAAAGTCCCTTCAAAGGCACGGTTCTTGAGTCCCCAGCACCTGTCTCGATCTTTAAAGCGTGCCCTTCATCCCGTAAATTAAACTCCATTTCAAAAATCATGCCCTCGTAAGGAATTGGCCCTGTTGTAAGCCCGCGAACCGAGATATAAAAAGGCACATGCCACCAGTGGTTCATTTTCGGATACAGCGCAAGCCTGACCTTTCCCACGACCTGCAGAAACAGGTGCAGCGTATTCTTCGTATCTTCCCATTCTTCAATCGGCAAAGGCGGAAACTGTTCGTCCCGTATACTGCTGTTTACCATGATTATCCCCCTCAAGAAAATTCCCCAAATTCATTCCGGTAAGGTTTACCGATAACCCTGTTAGAGTCAGATGGTTTATTTGTGTAACAGGTCAATTTATAAGATTAAAACATTTCCCGCCCGGATAAAAAAATTAAGATATTGGTTTTAAAACAGGATCTTTGAAGCTTAATGCTCACGTTTGGCTTTCAGGCACTTTTGTGTGTCCCACGTATTTTATCACCGACCCGTCCGGATGCTTTACTGTCATATTCCTGCCGGTCGGAACCTTATTTGGCTTCCGGATAATTCCTGCTCCTTTTTCTTCCGGATAAGCCCTGAAATCATCGAGAGAATCAACAGGAAATGTAGCTTGCGTGTTTCGAAATGGTTTCAGAGCTTCATCCAAACCGAAAATTGGCAGAATTTCTCTTATCTGCACCAGTTCCGTGCCGATTTGCGGGATTTCAAAACGCATGGCTGCGGATATTCCTGAAGTTCTTCGTAGAATTCTTCGTAAAAGTGGACGAAAATTTTAAGACCTGAAAACAGTATTTAATTATTTATATTCTTCTTTTTAAATAACGGATAAAAGGAAAAAAATAATGAAAAACAGGAAAAAATCGTCTTCGGTAGTCTTAGCTTTAACAGTTCTGGTTTTCTTTTTAATCCTTGTATTATCTGCATCACTGGTGAGTAAAGGCTCAAAAGACCTGAATACTCCAAACACTGAAATCAAAGTGGAACCTTTTTATGGTGCAGAGTACTCGGACATTGAAATCCCGTCTGAACTTACTTCGAGCTCGACATATTCTGTAAATCTCACCGTAAAAAATACGGGTACTGAGACCTGGGTCAAAGATGGCGGAGAGCCGGTTCGTATATCTTATCACTGGAAATACGCAAATGAAACCGTGATTTATGACGGGCTCAGGACATTTCTTCCGTATAATGTAAGTTCTGGTGATACGGTAAACTCCAGAGTCATGATAAAAACCCCTGACCAGGAAGGAAACTATACGCTTGTCATAGACCTGGTTAAGGAAGGAGTGACCTGGTTTGAGCTGCAGGGTGCCAAACCCTTTGAAAAAGAAATTGAAATCTCAAAAAGAATTCCGGAACAACAGGGAAAACTCGAGTACCGGACAGATTATCCGGAAATCAATAAACTACAAGCTCTCATCTTAAATACGACAAATTCTTCTGCAACTGTTTTTGTAGATGACGGAAACCAGGTTTTCGGGTTTTATGCGGGTTCGGGTTATCCGCAAATCTGGGTTCGGGACAGTGCAACTGTTATCCAAACAGGAAGATATCTCTTCCCGGAGACGTTCTTCAGTTCCTGGATAGAAGCATTTTGTGAAAACCAGCTGGAAAACGGTTCGATTCCTGATTATATTTCCCCATACGGCAGTGATAAGAACACGGTTGAAACCGATCAGGAAGCAAGTCTTGTCCACTCTGCATATTTATACTATAAAATGACCGGAAACACTTCCTGGCTTGAAAAACCGATACAGGGAAAAAGAATTATTGACAGGCTGGATGGTTCTCTGGTGTGGGTCCTGACTAACCGATATGATAGTAGCTACGGGCTGATAACCGGAGCTTACACCGCAGACTGGGGAGATGTCCAGTTTGAAGACACTCCCGGAACCCACGTTTCAGAAAAAACACACTGGACCTGTGATATTTATGATAATTCGTTCTTTTTTCAGGCATGTAACGAACTTTCCCTGATGTATTCGGACCTTGAAGAAAATGAGAGAGCAATATTCTGGGCTGATACTGCAGTTTCGGTTAAAGAAAACACAAATAAACATCTCTGGCAGCAGGAGAAAGGATACTACAGGATGCATGTCCGGGTCTCACCGGTTAATCAGGGTTTTAATGAGGACGAGATGTTCCCGATGGGCGGAAACGTGATTGCTATACAAGCTGGCCTTGCAAACCACACTCAGGCGGAGCAAATCTTTGAAACTGCCCAGGAAAGAAAAGAGCAGGTCAATGCCAGCACGATTGGCTCTGTGCTTATCCCTGCTTATCCGGCAGGCTTCTTTGCAAATCCCGTTATGGATGAGGAATACGAGTATCAAAATGGCGGGCAGTGGGATTGGTTTGCGGGAAGATTGGTTCTTGAAGAATTTACTAATGGTCGGCACGAAGATGCAGTTGCTCACTTACGAGAAATTGCAAATCAGGATAATAATCTCGGAGGTCTTTACGAATGGTATACCCTGAACGGTACAGGCAGAGGCAGTCCATTGTATTTGGGAAGTGCAGGTGTGCTAGGGCAGTGTGTGATCGAAGGGTACTTCGGTATCGATCTATCGGCCAGGAGTCTGGTAATTACGCCAGGGCTCGGGACAGATAACGGCTCCATATCTCTGTACGAACCCGCATCAGATACCTGGCTCTCATACAATTATACTGCGTATCAGAACAATACGATACTATTCGATTATGAGACTAATTACCCAGGAGAAATAAGATTTAACTTCCCGGTTCCCGAAAACAAAAGAGCTTATATGGACGCGGATATTCCTCTCAAAACTACTTATTATGAAAACGAAAAAAGAAAATACCTTACATTCAGCAGCGAAAGCAACAGATCAGTTTACAAAATTGTTTACTCTTGAGTTATAAATATAAGATGCCTGAGTATGGGAAGCTGGTTTAATTAGAAATGAGGTTTTTCCTCATTTTCTTTTTTGTTAAATATTTGTAATTATTCGGCTATCCCGGATGAGTTAAGAATCAATATTTATTAGAATAGTTGTTTTAAAAATCAATATTTATTAGAATAGTTGTTTTTGAGGAAAATGAAGTTATAAATATTGAAAATCTCACGGACTGAATATTGAAGAAAAGACTGCAAATTTCGGTTTTACCCGGAATTCCTCCGGACAAAAGTATTCTTAAATTGTGGAAACCAGGGACTTGAGCCGGCTAATTACCAGATTCTTGTATTCGACTAACCTGTAAGTCCAGTAATATTCCCGGATTTCCCTGTCTTTTATTCTTTCTTCGTTTTTAATAAAAGGCCTTATGTATCCCAGTAAAAAAGCTATTCCGGTATAGTGCGGTTTCTTGAGGGTATAATCAAACACGTTCAGTAAGATCAGGATTGGATTTTTATTTAAATAGTAAGCCATGTATCCGTTGTATTTGTACCCCTTCCACAAACCTTCCGCACTGCCTGTTAATCTTTTTTCTACCATCCGGATTTCGTTAAACCTGTAAATTTGCCAGCCCCTCATTATGGCCTTTATATTTGAGATCGAGTCGGCGGAGGGTTCCAGTAAAAAGCCCCCCGTATCAAAAAAGCATTCTTTTGACCAGACCCTGCCTGTGCCTGAAGGGAAATTTTCAGTCTGGCCGGAAAGCTTTAACTTTCCGTCAATTTCATGGTACAGGCCCCCACTTGCAATACCTAGCTTATTATTGAGCTCAAATTTATTCAATATATTTTCAAAGTACTCTTTTTCCAGTACCGTGTCCGCGTCCATCGAAGCAATGAAATTATAAGATATTTTATATCTGTCGCAATATTTTAATATGAAATCAAATCCTGATTTATAGACATAAGATACATGAAAAATTATGTCCCTTGGCTGGGGAGGCAAACGAATGGTTTTGATCCAGGCATGTCTGGACACAAAATGGTGTATTATTTTTGGAGAATTATCAGTACTCCCGTCATCAACAATCAACCAGAGTACAGGTCTTACAGTCTGAGAGATTACGGACTCGATTACCTCAGGAAGGTTCTTTTCCTCGTCTTTAACAGGCGTAATCAAAACATACACAAATAATTCACTCTCCCCCAATAAGTAAAGAAATTTTTGAGGATATATAGTTACCGAATTAAGCAGCTTTCCGGGTCTCCAACTAATTTTTTTTGAGAGGAAATATTTTTTGTCCGTAATTAAAGAAGGGTTTCAGGAGAAGCAGCAATAAAGTTATATTCTTTTGTCGCATTGTCAGTATGGATATTTTTATGCAGACGGTCAAATACCTTGCAAGAAATAGCGGGTTTTTATTTCTTAATGGCATAACAACGAATATCCTCAGTTTCCTCGCAATGTTATATATTGCCCGGTACCTGGGCCCGGAAGACTACGGAATATATTGTTTTGCTTTTGCTTTTATCTATTTTTTCAGTTTTGTTCCTGACATGGGAGTCCACCAAATTCTTGTAAGAGAGGCTGCAAAAGACCCCGAAAAAGCAGGGAAACTGATCGGCAACGGGACGATAATGAAATTCTTCCTTGCGTTAGTTGCCCTGCTCCTGGCTTTTATTCTGATAAATCTCATAAATTTTCCTCCCTCCACAAAAAATGCCCTGTATATAGCGTCCCTCGGGCTGCTTATAAGCGGCACCGGAGCTTACGGAATTATATACGAAGCAAAATTGAGAATGGAATACTCCCTGTTCTTTAACCTTGTCAGCAGGATCTTTCTCCTTGCATTTATTTTTCTGGCTGCTTCCAACCATTCGGAACTAAATGTTTTTGTACTCGCCTCGGTTTCAGCCACCCTCATACACAACTTGTTGATGATCCTCTTCTCAAAAAAATTAGTTAAAGTATCCTTCGATGTTGATCTCTCGTTGATAAAGCAACTATTAAAGGAAGCAATCCCGATAGCAATTGCCTCAGTCTTTACGGTTGTATATTTCAAGGTTGATGTCCTTATGCTCTCCTTTTTACGGGGAGATGTCGAAGTCGGATTTTATTCCGCAGCCTACCGCCTCACAGATGCGCTTGTCTTTCTTCCGGCAGCGTTTACAACCTCCACGTTCCCTTTAATGTCAAAATATTTTAAGGATTCTTTTGATTCATTCAGTTTTACATATGCCAGGACTTTCAAGTACCTTTTTGCCGCAGGGCTGCTGATTGCAGTCCTGGTAACCTTTGCTGCGGAGAAAATCATTCTGACCTTTTACGGCCTCGAATATCAGAACTCAGTAATTGCGCTGCAAATCCTTATCTGGGCAACAGCCATCACGTTCATAAGCGTCCTTATCAGTTCCACATGCGTTTCGAGCGGGAACCAGCAGATAATCTCAAAAACATCCATTTTAGCCGCGTTCCTGAACGTAATCCTGAACCTGATCCTGATCCCTTCGGCCGGCTACGTGGGAGCTGCTGTCGCTACCGTGCTTTCAGTATCAGGGTCCATGATTTTCGGGCTTTTCTGGATTCACGAAAACCTTTTACACGAAAATCCGCTCAAGGGAGCCCTGTCTCCCCTTATAGGCGCAGGCGTGATTTCTCTGCTCATTTTCCTTTTCAGGGCATATACGGATATCTTCGTCCTCAGTGCTGCCTCAGTCCCGGTTTTCGCTGCAGTCCTTTATATTACAGGCTGGATAGACTCCGATGACAAAAATATTCTTTTAAAACTTATTTCCCGCAACACATCCTGATACAAATAACGCCAAAATAAATATTACTAACTTATCTTATTATCTGACTTCAGGTTCCTATCTGACTTCAGGTTCCTATCCGGAATCAGATTCCTATCTGCCTCGGGTTTCCAGACTAAAGACCATAAGAAAGGTTAGAAAAATGTTAATCCTCGACCACCCCTATGTCTCTGAACTTTTGAAAGACACTGCTGCAACAATGCAGATTCCTGTTTTAAATAATGAAATGGCAGCCGAAATAAGTGCCGAAAAGGGAATGAGGCTTCTTGAGGAAGCCGAATTTATCGAATTAATGAAAGAAAAGGGTGAATATTCCCTTTACTCCAATTCCGAAAATTCCCTTGGCTGGATTTCGGAAAATTTAGGTTTTACAGGCTTGCCTGAGAAAATAGAGCTTTTCAAGAACAAAATCAAATTCAGAAAACTGCTGGAAAGAATCTACCCTGACTTCTATTTCCGAGGAGTTGAGTTCGAAAAACTAGGCGAAATCCGGGTTGAGGAGATAAAAAAACCCTTTATCATAAAACCTGCTGTCGGCTTTTTCAGCCTTGGCGTGTACAAGGTTTCAACTGATGAGGAATGGCCATCAGTCATCAGGCGTATAAAAGCCGAAGCAGAGGAAATTAAGGAACGCTATCCGGTTCAGGTGCTTGATGTCGGGAACTTCATTATCGAGGAAAATATCGAAGGCGAAGAATTTGCAGTTGACGCTTACTTCAACAGCGCGGGAAAGCCTGTGGTCCTTGACATTCTAAAGCATATTTTTTCTTCTGAAAACGATGTCAGTGACCGGGTTTACTTTACTTCAAAAACCGTTATGGAAACTTACAGGGAAACCGTAGAAGACCTTTTGAAAGAAATAGGAAGGCTTGCCGGGCTTAAGAATTTCCCCCTCCATATCGAGCTGCGGATAGGGGAAGACAGGAGAATCCAGCTGATAGAACTGAACCCCATGCGTTTTGCCGGCTGGTGCACAACGGATATCGCACATTTCGCCTACGGAATTAATACTTTCAGGTATTTCCAGGAACAGCTTGAACCGGACTGGGATAAGATCCTTGCGAGCAGGGAAGGAAAGAACTTTTGCCTCGTGGTATTGAATAAGCCTGCTGAGATAGATTCAAAAGCGGTACGAACTTTTGACTACGAAAAACTGCTTTCAGACTTTGAAAAACCCCTGGAACTCAGAAAATCAGACCCTGAGAAATACGGTTTCTTCGGGTACATGTTCACGGAAACCGGAGACAGCAACTGGGAAGAAATTGAAAGAATCCTGAAATCGGATTTGAAGGAGTACATCACTTTCAGGTGACTTTTCTCCCAGGTGACTTTTCTCCCGGGTGATCTGCTCCTCCACTTATAGCTCTGGAATTCCGAACCAGGTACTTATAGAGCTAGAGCTCTGTACCGGATCATCTGAGCCTCAAACAGTAGCTTCGGATAATAGCATGTTCAGATAAATGAGGAGAAACTCAGATAAGTTCTCAAACAAAATATTACCTTTTTTAATCCTATTTCTTGGAAATTACGGTTGATTCAAAAAGTTATTTGATTCTAAAAGAGACATCAAAAGCGAGAATCTGCACAAAACACTGCTTTTACCGAACGCTTCACTTCAGGCCTTCACATCTTTCAATCAAGCAACTTTTTAATACTGTCTGAAGTGAAGTTGCATTATATCAATGAAAACTTATATAAAGATGTGTATATATTATTCATGGGGGATATTTTTCCACTGGATTTTTTATGAATAAAAGGGGAGATGAAATTATCAGGAAAATAAAACTTTTTGGTACTGGGCTTATTACAGTAACGCTTATCTCACTAATGCTACTCACTTCAGGATGTTCTCAGCAAGGTACGGAAAATGAGACTGGACGTATAGAAAACGAGACTGGGTATATAGAAAACGAAACAAGGCATATCGAAAATGAAACTGAGACTCCAACAAATAGAACTGAGTATAGGGAAACTGAACGTGAGAATTTAGAAGAGGAAGTTGAAGGTGTACCTCAAGAAATATTAAATGTTGTGGAGAAAAGCGACAGAAATGTCATGCAAACGTTAGCTGACAGAAACTTCACAACTTTTGTTGAGCTTCTCAACGTTGCAGGACTTGAGCCGCTCCTTGCCGAGGAGGGAATTTATACTGTCTTTGCTCCAACTAACGAAGCCTTCGCCGAACTTCCTGAAAACGAGTTGCCTGCGCTTGAGAACAATACCCGGGCGCTGGAAAAAGTCTTAACTTACCATGTTGTTTCCGGTAAAATACTGATGGAAAATAATCTTGAAAACATGACGAGTGTCAAGACACTTGAAGGAGAAGAACTCCCCATCACTGTGACAGCAAATGGTGTTCAGGTTGGCGGTGCAAACATAACGGAAGCGGACATCGTAGCCAGCAACGGGGTGATTCATCAGATAGATAAGGTGTTAACCCCTCCGCAGTGAAGTGTAAATTACAGGCTTCTCCATGAGAAACTGACTGCAAACAGAGAGACTCACTCTGGAGTCATGAGAGAAGCTTTCATATTCCTTTTCATTGCTTTAATTTTCTTTCCTGCTTCTTCTTTCCTGCTTCTTCTTTCCTGCTTCTTCTTTTCTGCTTCTTCTTTTCTGCTTCTTCTTTTCTGCTTCTTCTTTTCTGCTTCTCATAAATCTGGTAGTCCACAATAACAATGGGCGACGCTGCTGATGTTTCTCTGGAACAATAGCAACTGAGTAAGTTTTCGAGAACTGGTAAAAAAGTTAAATCTATGAAGGAAATAATTATATAAATGTATATATATTATGCATAGGGGAACGGATTTTTCTATTTATGTTTTAGACTGAAAGGGGGAGAGATTATTAGTAAAATAAGATTTTTTGGTACTGTGCTTATTACAGCACTGCTTGTCTCGCTAATACTTTTCGCTTCCGGCTGTTCTCAAAAAACATCGGAAGACGAGAATAGACTAGAAAATATGGGGGAAAATTTAACTGAGAAAAAAGAGAATTTGACAGAAATAAAAGAAAATTTAACTGAGAGAAAAGAGAACTTAACTGAGAAAAAAGAGAACTTAACAGAAATAAAAGAGAATTTAACTGAGAAAAAAGAAAATTTGACTAATAGAACGGAAGAAATAGAGAAGAATTTGACTAACAGAACCGAAAAAATAGGGGAGAATTTGACTAATAGAACTTGACGAAAGTAAAGAAGAGTTTAAACATAAAAGTAACAAATAGAAAAAGGAAAACCAACAAGGTAAAATCGAATAATGAGCTATTGGTCAAATTAATAAGGCGTAATCCCGATTCAATGAAGAAAAAAATAAAGGGGTCGATTCAAAAGTCGCAAAGAAGCTTTCGTTACTTTTTAATTGTTTTATTTTTCTTTTTTAACTTATTTGTCTTTTCAATTATAGTGCCGGGGCTCAGATACTAAATAATATGAGCGGCAGGGCGATCTACGATTAGCCGGAAAAAAGAGGCTTTTCCTGTCATGGGTTTTCATTCACTTATCCAGGTCTTTGCTTCAGAAAACTCTTCATTTTTAAAGATTCCCACCGGACACGGAATGGCAAACTTAAACATTTTGACGGCATTAATTATCCAGTCCACGTCAGAGACGACCGCAATTTTCTCAAATGCTGTGATGTGTCGTAAGCCAACCGCGGCATCTTCCAGCATAGCTTCGCTGGTAAAATCTTTAAATTCCTTGCCCAGAAGATAAAGTATACGAATCTTTCCGTACTTTTGTATTTTATCATCAATGGCCGGAATAAACACCTTTTCATAATCTTCCTTTGTTACCATTCCGCTTGCACTAACTGCCACAATGTTTCCCGGCAGATCTTGTATAATTTCTAGCATTTCATTCCCCCTTTTAATATAAGACAACTGCAGCGTTTCACAGGACGTTTAACCGATCTTTTTCATAAGTTGCTGCCTGATCAGCAATTCAATAGAACTTTCCTGGCATTGTGCCATACGAAATTTTGAGCCTTCTTAAGCCATTTGTTGATTTGTTTTCCGGCTGACTATGCTCCGTAAAGCGGCTACGAATTTACCCCCTTTTATTCCTGTAATTTAGATAGTAGACAAATTTTCATTCCTGAAGATCAATGCTGTCCAGTATTGGAAAATGCTTTAAACAAACGGCACCAACAGCATAGAGAAAGTATTGTCCCAAATCCCCATTAAAAAACCTCATAGACCCCATGCGGCTTATATACCGAACTAAACTTCTCCGGAAAGGCTCTGATAAAGGCATTTTCTGTTGAACATTAATTGCTTATGTCAAGCCTGTTCTATTTCATTGGATAACGCTACAAAATCAATCTAATATATTATTCCTGCTGAATATAAGTTTTGACTCAAGGCGGTTACAACTAATGACCTGATCTATTAGACGAACTAATTTTCATACTCTCTTATGGAGAAAAGGAACAATTTATTGTTAATTGGAAGATAACTTTTGATAAGTTTAACTCTTTAACTCGAATTCAGATAAATTCGGTCTACAGGTCATTTATGAATTCAAATCCAGAATTATTTTTTTATGGAGATTAAAGTGAATATGACGCCTGTACAAAATCCTAAAAGATTCCTTAACTTCTCCCTTTTCCAGGGAGCCTTACCCTCCAGCCCTAAACAAATTCCCCTGGAAATCACTGCAGGGATTGCGTTCGCAGCATTTGCCATTCCTGAGGTTATGGGGTATACCAGGATTGCAGGTATGCCATTGATTACCGGGATCTATACAATCCTGCTTCCAATGCTGGCTTTTGCTATTTTCGGTTCATCCCGCCATCTCGTAGTTGGAGCCGATTCTGCAACTGCGGCGATTATAGCGAGCGGACTGATAACAATAGCCGTACCAGAATCTCCTCAATACATTGCATATGCCGGGATGATCGCTCTACTTGCAGCAATCTTTCTTCTTCTTGCAGGCCTGCTACAACTCGGTTTTCTGGCTGATTTCCTCTCACACACAGTCCTGATAGGATTTCTCACCGGTGTCGGCATCCGTATCTCGATCTCACAGCTTGGAGGAATGTTAGGGATATCCGCAGGGTCATACGGAACGTTTATGCAGCCTGCATCTTTAGCGAGAGACCTGAATCTTACAAACGTTCCGACACTCATAGTCTCGTTATCCGTAATCGGGATTATTGTTCTTAGCGAAAGAATCGGAAGCAAAGTCCCAGGTGCACTAATAGCGATCATCGGGGCAATTACTGCAAGCTGGATGTTCGATCTTTCTTCTTACGGGATTACTATCCTTGATACGGTACCCGGAGGTTTACCTCATCTTTCTTTTCCTCAAGTCCCACTTTCCGATATCCCCAAGCTCCTTAACACCTCAGTAGCCTGTTTTATTATCATTCTTGCCCAGAGTGCTGCAACATCCAGGGCTTATGCTATGAAGTTTTCCGACACTTTCAATGAGAATGCAGATCTAATCGGATTGAGCCTTGCTAATGCAGCAGCAGGGATATCAGGCACTTTCGTAGTCAACGGCAGCCCGACCAAAACCGAAATGGTCAGAAGTGCCGGGGGGCGTACCCAGCTTACCCAGCTTACAACGGTCTTTATTGTCCTGATAGTCCTGATGTTCTTTACCAGGCCATTCGCCTATTTGCCCGCTGCTGTACTTTCATCGATGGTATTCCTTATCGGTTTGAGACTTATCGACATCGAAGGGATGAACGCTCTTCACAGACTACGTCCTGTAGAATTCAATGTTGCCCTGATAACAGCCATAACGGTCGTAGTTATAGGCGTCGAGCAGGGAATCGGAATAGCTATCGTACTCTCGGTCATTGCTCACCTGCGCCACAGTTACCGACCACTTAATTTGCTGCTTGTTCCAAAACCAGGTGGAGCCATGAGGACAGTTCCACTCGAAAAAGGGCAGCAAGCTGTTGAAGGCTTGTTGATCTATCGTTTCGGATCAAATCTCTACTTTGCCAACGAAAACCGCTTCACGAAAGAAATAATTGCACTCGCCAAAAAAGATGGCTCACTTAAATGGTTTTGCATTTCCGCAACGAACATCGGAGATATCGATTTCACCGCCATAGAGACACTCAAAAATGTATACTTCCGGCTGCAACAGATGAATATCACTCTCGTGTTAAGCGACGTGGTGCAACCTGTTATGAATGAACTTGATAGAGACGGCATAACCACAATGGTTGGCAGGGACCATATCTTTGAGTCGGTTCAGGATGTTATAGAGGCGTATAAGGGAGGAACAGATTAAGAGATCAACAGACAGCTTACACTAATTCTAAAGGATTCACTTATTCCAAAGGATTCACTTATTCCAAAGGATTCACTTATTCTAAAGGATTCACTTTTTCGATTCCATTTTTTTCGATCCCATTTTTTTCGATCCCATTTTTTTCTAATATCCCTAATTTTCACACTGAACCTGCTTTTTCGGATGCCCACTTTGAAATCAGCACAACTACGCTTCTTCCCTGGACAAGGTAGTTGTTCCCATTTGTCCGGATTTCTTCTCCGGCTCCGGCAATATCCAGAGGAGAAGACAGGAAAGTGTCGATTGCCCTGTACCAGCTTCTGCCTGTGCCTTTAAGTTCTGGAATCTCGAACTCCAGAGGTTCCCAGTACATATTCATCATAACATGGATATCTTCCTCGTCTCCGGGTTCTCCCATGGTAAAAGAAAGGGCTCTTGCATAAGGGTCATCCCAGCCAGGACTGTAGAGCTTGCAACCGTGCCAGGAAATATCTTTCAGCCCACGTTCATTTTCCTTACCTGTAAAGTAACGGGGACGAAGGATAGTAGTATGGCGTTTCCGAAAATCGATCATCAGTTTCCAGAAGCGGAACATATTCCGATTTCTTTCCACAAGGTTCCAGTCAAACCAGCCGGTCTCGTTATCCTGGCAGTAGGCGTTGTTGTTGCCTTTTTGGGTACGCCTGACTTCATCCCCCATGGAAATCATCGGAACTCCTACGGAAAGCAGCAGTATAGTGGCGAAATTTTTTATCTGCCTTTCCCGCAGGGCTTCGATCTCCAGAACATCCGTCTCTCCTTCAGCCCCGCAGTTCCAGCTCAGGTTACTGTCAGTCCCATCTCTGTTATTTTCCCCGTTAGCCTCGTTGTGCTTATAGTTGTAAGAAACAAGGTCGTTAAGTGTAAACCCATCATGGCAGGTCACGAAATTAACACTATTGATCGGAAGCCTTGATTCGGACTGGTAGAGATCGGGACTTCCGGCAATCCGGCTTGCAACCCTCCCTACAAGCCCCGGGTCTCCCCTGACAAAGCGGCGGATCTCATCCCTGTAGTAACCGTTCCATTCTGCCCACCTGGGCCCTGGGAAGTATCCTACCTGATTGAGTGCGGCCGCGTCCCAGGCTTCTGCAATCACCTTTATATACCCCAGGGCATCGTCCAGTTCGATCTGCCATATCACAGGGGGATACTTCATAACTTTTCCATTGGTATCCAGTGAAAGAATAGAGCCCTGGTCAAAACGAAAACCATCAACGTGCATTTCTTCTGTCCAATATTTTAAACAATCTACTATCAGCTTCTGGGAAATCGGATGGTTGCAGTTTACAGTGTTTCCGCAGCCCGAATAATTGCTGTAATATTGCCTGTCAGGTTCCAGGTGATAGTAAATGCTGTTATCTATGCCTTTGAAAGAAAAGACCGGGCCCAGGTGGTTTCCTTCAGAAGTGTGGTTGAAGACCACATCAAGGATTACCTCAATTCCGGCTTTGTGCAGGGCTTTGACCATATCCCGGAATTCTTTCGTATGGTCTCCGCGTTCAGGGTTTTCGCAATAGCCGCTGTGAGGAGCAAAAAAACATATGGGGTCATATCCCCAGTAGTGCCTTTTCCCCTCAGGGCTTATGGTATCATCAAAATCAAAGACAGGCATCAGCTCTACCGCAGTGATACCAAGATCTTTGAGATACGGAATTTTTTCTATGATCCCTGAAAAGGTGCCGGGAGCCCTAACCCCGGAGGTCGGAGATCTGGTAAATCCTCCCACATGTAGCTCATAGATGACGGTTTCGTTCAGTTCTTGCAGCCTGCTTTTGCCGGAGAGCTTCTCCCCCATTCCGGGCATCTCATATACTTTTTCTGCCTTGATGTGACTGTTATGTTCCCACCTGTACCGGGAGGAATCTATCACTACGCTCCGCATGGATGTCGCAAGGTTGTCTCCTGGCACGCTGGCTTTTTCTCTGTCCCAGAGGGTCTTGTTATTTCCCCTTGAGTAAGGATCTATCAGGACTTTCCCCCCATCAAAACGGTACCCTCCGGAGGGATCAAAAGGACCGCCTATCCTGTAGGCATAGTGAACTCCGGGCTTCAGGCCTCGTACATATACGTGCCAGAAGTGAAAAGTTTTGTTAAGGGCAATACCTGCAGCCTCAACGATTTCAACTTCCTGTGAGGTTTCAATTTCCTGCAGAGTTTCCACTAAACTCTCAACTTTTCCGGGGCGTGTAAGTTCTTCGACTCTGTTAGTGGAAAGGACAAGCACAGGCTCCAGATCATCGTGTTTGTCGAAAAGCAGGAGTTCAACATAATCGGCATGTTCAGAATAAATTGAAAAATTAACTCCTTCTTCATCACACATCGCTCCAGGAGGGTGTGGGTATCCTTTTTCAATTTTATAACTGCGCGTCTTCAAAATCTGTTCGTAATCCGTATTATAGTTCTCCCGAGGTTATTTTTTGATTCCTTGCAGTATGCCTGAAGTTCTGAAATTGATAATGACCCTTGTATCCTGATAAATTCTTTTTGATTATCTTTCTCAAATGTTCTTTTGACTGAATGAATCTAACCGATGCTTCTCTTTTAATTCTTTCATATAAATTATACAGGATTTAGATCTGGTGAATATTGTGGAAGAAATACAAATATAATCCTCAATTCTCTTGCTTCCATTTTTGTTTTGTCTGATTTATGTGCTTTTGAATTATCAAGTATAAATACTATTATTTTCCTTTTGTTCTTTTTGATTAGATTCCATGGTACAAAGTGAGCAATTAGTTTTAAAATATGGGCCGTGGTAGCGTCAATACTATGCACTAAAAATCTTAGCTTATATTTTTGTTAAGATGTTGGCTGGATCACAAAAAAGAAAAAACTATAGTAGCCAGAACAATTATTATAACCGAGGATTTTCTATGGCTAGTCAGGATTTTTCTGTGAACATGCGGGAAATTTTTAAAAATATTTCCAATTCGATGAGAGCAGAGTTAGAAATAACACGTTCTGCTATTCCGCACTCTGGAGAAAAGGGTCAAATTAATGAAGAGGTTTTCAGAAATTTCTTGAGTAAATATTTACCAAAGTCGTTAGACATATCAACGGGTTTTGTTATAGATACGAATGGTGGTATAAGTAGACAATTAGATATTATAATATCAGACGCTGCAAAGACGCCCATTTTTTTTGAGAATGGAAAAAGTAATAAAAAAATCCGTGTGATACCAGTTGAATGTGTTTATGCAATTATTGAAGTTAAAACCAAACTTACTAAGCAAGAAATTGATAGCTGTATAGTAAATATGGAAAGCGTAAAAAAACTTGAAAAAAAAGCATATGTACTACCACCTCGAAGTATAAGAATAAACATTTTACAATATGGAAAAGAATGGGACATTTGCCCTGTTAACTATTACGTTTTTGCTTATGAGGCAGATAATTTACAGGTACTTCGTGATTATCTTTTGGAGAAAGTCAAAGAAAAAGATCTACCTGTACATTTAAGAGTTGATACTATATGCGTTCTGAATGAAGGACTTATAACAAATTGGTTGCCCAAAATATCAAAATTTGAATCATTACCAGAAGAAGGTTCAGATTTAATTGTGATTTCAACAGAAGATGCTTTATTGCTGTTCTACCTGATTACAAGTAGACATTTTTTTCAGACATATTTGCCATGTATCATGCCCGTACACTATGCTCCATTTATACCACTCGAAATTTCATTTCCAAAAGAAAAATGATGCATAAAGGATTACCTAAAGACCTAGAAATCTCCTCTAAAATTTTGATTTTTAAATATTAACTGAGAGCTAATCATGAGACTCCGGTAACCTCATTAAATTCACAGATAAATATAGTACACACCCGCCAGCCTGTCTGGCGGCCCTTCCCAAAAAAGAAAGAAATACAGATTTGAAAGAGAGACCAGGAAGAAATTTTTGCTTTTTAGACTGTTTAGTTCTCTTTTTAACTCACAGGCGTCTACAGCAGCTTTTCCTTTCCTGTTCTTGTATTCTTGCATCTCTTCTTTCTTCTTCTGTTCTGTCTTTTTGGGAAGACCGCTCTCCTGCGTCTCTTTACTTTACCACTGTTTTTAAGTTAGTCCGCTTGAACTAAGCTTATTGCTAACATCCATAAAAATAGTCTGCTTGAGCGCAGCTCACTACTACAACTTAAAATCGGCCCTCTTGAGCGAAGCGAAAAGGGCAGCGTACTGCAGAGCCGCAACTCTGCTGAAACAGACCACGGACCCCGAGGCGCAATTCGGGCTGCAGAGCCGCAACTCTGCCGGGATAGGAACGGTTCGATATGGTAAATAATGCTTTACGATCAGATAGATCTACTACTTGGCCACTTAAGCGAAGATCAACGTATAATCTACAAATTAGTTTGCCTGAGCAGAGTGAAATAGACTACGGGCTCGAGAGTTGCAATTGGAGAATTCAGGAGTTTGAGCCATAAATTGTCTTTTCAAAAACGTCAACCATATAAAGTTAGACGACAAAATTTTTGGACTCTCATTATTCTGTTTTCGATCCGGAGGCAAAATACCTATTTATCACTGAAGGTTCAATCCTTTTAAGATAAAGGAAAATGAGGTACCTGTTCTGGAAGAAGACATCATAGAGGTAAATAACCTTGAATATTTTTTCGGCGAGGTAAAGGCAGTCGATAACATCAGTTTTACAGTCAAAAAAGGGGAGATCTTCTCATTTCTAGGGCCAAACGGGGCGGGAAAAAGTACCGTAATCAATGTCCTTACCACCCTCCTGCCTGTTCAGAAAGGGAGAGCAAGGGTTGCAGGCTTTGATTTGAAAACAGAGCCTCAAAAGGTAAGGGAATCCATAGGGATTGTTTTTCAGGAACTTACCCTTGATAGGGATATGACGGTGAGGGAGATTCTGGAGTACCACGGGAGGCTCTATTCCATGCCGAAGGCTGCAAGGCAGGAAAGGATTGAGGAGCTGATCAAACTGGTAGAGCTTGAAGGAAAGCGGGACACTCTCACAAGGCGCCTCAGCGGCGGGATGAAGCGCAGGCTTGAGATTGCGAGAGGGCTTATGACCCGTCCGAAAGTGCTTTTCATGGACGAGCCTACAATCGGGCTTGACCCTCAGACGAGGATAAGGATCTGGGAATATGTAAAGGATATAAATCGGCAGGGCACAACCATTTTCCTGACAACCCATTATATGGACGAAGCCGACCAGCTCAGCGACAGGATAAGCATCATAGACCACGGGAAGATAATTGTCACAGGCAGGTCATGGGAGCTAAAAAATGCCCTTGGGGAGGACCTTATTTACCTGGAGACCAGCGATAACCTGGAAGCTACAGAGTCTCTCAGGCAGCTCGACAGTGTGAAAGGAATCAGGGAAAAAGAAAAAGGAATAGTTATCATGGTCAATACGGATGGGACATACCTGCTGCCCGAGATCATGGACAGGCTTCGAAACGGGGGGATAAGGATCAGGGCAGTAAACCTCAAAAAGCCTTCAATGGATGATGTTTTTGTCCACTATACAGGACGGGAGTTAAGGGATAGCGGAGCAGAAAAGAGTTCGGTTGCAGTCGTGAGAGCAGGGAGGCGCTAAGAGATGCGCACAGGATTTCTTACCATCTACTGGCGGGACATGCTGAGGTTTGTCCGGTTCAGGACCCTCCTGTTTGCCTCCCTTGTCCAGCCTGCTCTCTGGCTTGCCTTTTTCGGGATTGCAATGTCAAACAACTTTGAAAGGCTGACCTCGACCCTGCCTGTCGATCCCAATGCCAGGACTGTTGGCTACCTGACCTTCATAGGGGCAGGCGTTATTGCAATGACCACACTCTTTACGAGCCTGTTCGGAGGGACCGTGCTGCTTTTTGACAAGAACTGGGGGCTTATGCGCGAAACGCTTTCAAGTCCGATTCCGAGAATCCATGTGATCATAGGGATAGGGCTCTCCGGCATGACAAAATCTTTCATCCAGGCAGCCGTGATCATGGGGTTCGGGCTTTTACTCGGAGTCCAGTTTTTTGAGGGATATACTCCGATGCAGATCGTATATTCCCTGATAGGAATCATGGTTTTTGTGGGTACGTTTTCTCTCGGGTTTCTTTTCCTTTCGGCCGCAATCGCAATAACCATGGAAAGCCCCGAAGGGATGCAGGCAGTAATAACCCTGCTCACCATGCCTTTCTTTTTCACAAGCAATGCCCTTTATCCTGTAAACTCTTTCCCGCCTGTACTCCGTGCCCTTTCCATAATTAATCCGCTCACACATCTTGTCAGCGGGATCAGGTATTTTGCAATAGGGAACGACTTTTCTGCAATCGGGATCCGTTATATTTACGCGCCGGGAGAAGTCTTTATTTCCTATCTCGCCCTACTTGCTTTTGCAGGAATAATGTTTTTGATTGCAAGGTGGAGATTCAGCAAGGTCACAGTTACATAACTGCTACATGATCCACATATCAGAACAGAAAAAATGTTCGGAAAAGAGAAAATATCGGAAAAGAGAAAATATCGGAAAGGAGAACGAAGTATTCAGAGGAGGGAAAGGGGGAATTCTATGGTATGCACACACAGGGACACAATAAAAGTAGAGGATTTCAAACCTGGGGAAAAGGGATGTGAAGAATGCCTGAAAAGTGGGGATAGCTGGGTACACCTGAGGATATGCCTGACCTGCGGGCATGTAGGCTGCTGTAACCAGTCAAAAAATAAACATGCAACAAAGCATTTTGAAGAAACCGGGCATCCTGTAATTCAATCTTACCAGCCTGGTGAGAACTGGAAGTATTGTTATATCGACCGCGAGTACCTGGAATGAAGGAGTAGAAATAAAAAAATACTGGCTCTTCGCTGTTTTATGTGGGTAACTTACATTCATCTCATAAATGTCAAAGTAGCATATCTAAAAGTTAGAAGCACTTCTGGTTGAAAAGCACATTCAAGTGTGATGTTTCTCTTTTGGCCTAGCTACTTTCTGACTGAGCAATTATTTTCAACCCACATAAAACAGCGAAGAGCCAAAATATTCTCTTATAACCCACGAACCCTGCAGTGAAAGGGTTGAAATGAAAATTACCTGCAGCAAGAATTCGAAAACCCAAAACAAGAAAAACAGCTGAAAGTCCTTGTTTTCATAGAAAACAAACCTTTTTTCAGAAACTTAATTTCCAAAAATATATCCCTCTTTTTAGCCATATTTTAATAAAAAACAATTAGATAAATATAGCTTAATTATCCCTCTTTTGCCTTACTTTAGTAAAAAACAATTAGCTAAAAATAGTTCAATAAAATGGATGTAATGAGTTTAGCAGGTCAGGTGGTAGTCCTTGTAACAGGAAGGAATAAAGGTATAGAAAGAGATACCTGTTTCGCTCTGGCAAAAGAAGGAGCAGACATCGTCATTGCTGCAAGGCAAGAAAGTGAATCCAGGGAAACTCTGGATAAATTGAAGAGCATGGGAATAAAATGCTGTCCCCTACATAAAAGGAAGCAACAATAGAAAAACCATCAATATTTCCTCTGCAGGAGAGCTGCACGGGCTTCCGGAGTTCTCCTTATATTGCGGCTCGAAATTTACTGTAAGCGGCATAACCGAAGCAATCGTTTCCGAACTGGAAGGGGGAAAAGTTCATTCGATCTGCTCTGGAGCTGCGGATTGGATATGTAACGTCAATCTATGCCGACAGGCCCGACCTCAAACCTGCACATCTTGCGTAACAGGTTCAGGAACTCACTTCACCTTATTCGGAAGTTGTATCCGGGAAGGTAATTAAAATAAGTGCTCTGCCTATCCCTCAACTTTGAAAATGAAATCAGTAGCAGGCAAAAAATCGAAGTTCGGTTGAACTTACCGGACTCTGTAAATTACTCTTCAAATTACTCTTCAAATTACTCTTCAAATTACTCTTCAAATATCTTATCTACTGAAATTTCCCTTTTCCTTTTTAGGGGGGTGTTAAAGAGAGTTTTTTAAAATTTTTTTCAATTCTCTATTTTATCGATTATATAGAATTAAGAAAAAGGGCTGACTGAGATGCGGATTTGATTCGCTTAATCAGAACTTGATTTCAGAAATACTGCTTCCAAAAACATATCCTTTATTCTGATTAATTAAATAAAGTGATTTTTATGAGATTGAGAGGTCAGATAGCTGTTGTAACCGGTGGGGGAAGAGGGATTGGAAGGGCGATATGCCTTGCACTCGCAGAAGAAGGAGCAGACATTGTAATTGCTGCAAGGACAGAAAAAGAGATTCGGGAAACTGCCCGGATGGTAGAAAGAGCAGGTGGAAAAGCGCTTGCTGTAAGGATGGATATCCGAAAGGAAGAAGAGGTCAAAAAAATGATTTCAGAGGCCGTAAAAGCCTTTGGGAGGATTGATATTCTCATAAACAACGCAGGGGTAGCATACAGGAAGTATCTTGTAGATACCTCAACAGAAGAATACGAAATTACTATGGATACGAATGTAAAAGGCATGTTTTTTTGCACAAAGTACGCCCTTCCCCATCTGCTTAAGAGGGGAGAAGGCAGGATCATAAATATATCCTCAGGTGCAGGAAAGCACGGGATGCCAAAACTCTCGATATACTGTGCCTCAAAATTTGCAGTAATAGGTTTTACCGAGTCTGTCGCTTATGAAATCGGAGGAGGCCTTCAGGTGTATGCTGTCTGCCCTGCCAGTGTAGATACGGATATGTACCGCTCGCTGCACCTGGATAAACCTATCCTGAAATCCGAAGACGTTGCAAGGAAGGTCCTTGAGCTCTGTTTGCCAGAAACGACTCTTCCTTCCGGCTCTTCAATTGAGATTTACAGACCTCCTGTAAGAGTGGTTTAATTCAGGTTTTGCTTGTTTGAAAGAGATACAAAAAAGACAAAACTAGACAAAAAAGACAAAACTGGACAAGTTCTGAAGAGGACAAATCTGATACAAGGTGGAAGCATGTTCAAAAACCGTAAAGATGCGGGAGAGAAACTGGCTCAGGCACTTGAAAGGTACAGGACTAAAAATCCTCTTGTCCTTGCTATCCCACGCGGGGGAGTGGAAGTGGGGCTGCAGGTTTCAAGGAAGCTAGGTGCTGATTTCTCTCTTATTATTGTAAGGAAATTGCCTTTTCCTGACAACCCGGAAGCCGGATTCGGAGCTATAGCCGAGGATGGGAGCACCTTTATTTTTGAAAATGCCGTTTACTGGCTTGCCAGGGAAACCATTGAAAAGATCAAGCAGGAACAGATTGCTGAGGTCAAAAGACGCGTAAATGCTTTAAGAGGGGGAAATCCTCTGCCTGAACTCGCAGGAAGAACCGTGATTCTTGTCGATGATGGGATTGCCATGGGCTCTACCATGCGGGCAGCTATTGAACTCTGCAGAGCTCGGAAAGCAGGAAAAGTTATAGTTGCTGTGCCTGTAACAGGGAGAGAGGCAGCAGATGCGATTGAAAAAGAAGCCGATGAACTCATTGTACTCGATATGCCTATCAATTTCAGGGCTGTTGCTCAGGCTTATGAAAACTGGTATGATGTTTCGGATGAAGAAGTGCTTGACCTGCTCAGGGAGAGGATCAGGGAAAAAACGGGAAAAGAACATGAGTTTGACCAATCTGCACTATTAACCTGAAAGAGATTCAGAATTAAGAAACCTGAAAAAGATTCAGAATTAAGAAACCTGAAAGAGATTCAGAATTAAGAAACCTGAAAGAGATTCAGAATTAAGAAACCTGAAAAAGATTCAGGCTCAAGAAACACGAAAGAGATGCAGATCAGGACCTTATGCAGTAGATAGCAGAGTTATTTATCAGCTTCAACCCCGATAATTTAACCTAAGGTCAGGAATTTTTCAAGCACCTTTTCCGGAATTATTTTAACTATGTCTTTCCGGGTTTTCTGTCTGATTTTCACATCCGGTGTCAACTTTTTTACAATTCTTCCTCTTTAAAAGCTCTGCATGCCAACACGTCAACATCCTTTGAGCTTTTTTGGCTTCTTCAAGGAATCTTGACTTTTTTGAACAGTAGAATTTCTTTAATGATTAAGCCTGCCAGAATGAGCTGATCGTGATCAACTGAGTTGGCTGGGATTGATTTCTATAAGACAAATATATCTTTTTCTGAGAAACCAGTGTCTTGGCTTACTAAGCGGTTAAATGTAAAAAATGCAAGCAATAACCAACAATCAGTTAAAATCGATTTCCACAAATTTGCATTTCGAATCCTGATAAAGGCGGTCATTGATGTTATATGCTTAGAGATAATTGTTACTAATCTTTGATTCTCCGGTTTTGATCTACTTTTCGTATAATTATAAAACTGATCCCAAAACAAACTTTATTCTCAGATCAATGAAGTTTCAGAACTATTTTCCGCGATCAAAGACCCGGTTGAGAATTTTGAATCCGAGATTCGAAGAAGTAATTTTGAGTTGTGGGATCAGCTCGAAAAGGATCGTATAGTAAAAAAGAACCGAATTTGCATCCGAATTTTTTCCGGATGCACAGAATACAGGAACAAAATTTTGAAAGGTGAAAATGATGAATAGATTTTTGGCTTTAGTCTTTTCTTCGGGAACAATTGTAGGCCTTTCTATGGCTGGATTGGCACTGATTACGAATATTTTGCTGTCTGAACCGGTTTCGTTAAATCCGATACTGGTCTGGTTTTCAATCACATCAGGCCTGTATACGGCGAACAGGTTAATCGAAGGCGATAAAGATGCAGCGGTTGACAATATCATTTCTTCTACGGTAACTGCCTGCAAACCGTTTTTGCTGGTCTTTTCCGTTAGCATGACCTTACTCGGGATATTTCTTGCTTTTCACGAAAAGATTGAACTGGGGCTCTTAATTGTTTTGACAATCTTTTATTTTGCCCTTTATACAACCGACATTAAGAAAACCGTATTCAAAAAAGGGGAAGGCGTGCAAAGGATTATCTTGGTGTAAAAAGCCTGATGGTCGGAATCGGGTTGAGTTTTGTTGTCCTTTATACGGGAATATATTTCCAGACAGGCAACTTCATAGCTCTGACCCTTCTCTGTTTCCGCACCGTCCTCAATGAAGCGATGAATTCGATTATCTATGATATGAAGGATCTTGAAGCCGATCGCATCAATGGTGTTAATACCTTCCCTCTTGTTCTGGGCATCCGGAAAACGAAATATTTCCTCCATTTCATAAATGGGGTAGTAGCAATTCTCACACTTGCCGGTTTTTTCCTTGGGGCTTTTCCTCCCGCCTGTCTGGGATTGCTTGTTTCATTGCCTTATTTTGCATTTCTCATTGAATACCTCGTTCATGAACCTTACAGGAAAGGTCATTTGCTTTTACAGTATACCCTTCTGGACGGCACTTATGTGGTGATGGCTCCTATCGTAATGCTTCTTGCGAATTAAGCCTGGTCCCTGTTGGTTTTTGAATTTATTTTGGGACATAGCAAAGCTTTACGAATTGTTCGGCTTCCTGAATTAAATCAGGGAACCGTTCTCCTTTTTCTCACAACCGGAGTTTAGAATCAGGGTAAAGGAAATCGGAGCTTTTCTATGAAGGGATGTAATCGAAACAGTATGATTTCCGTTCAGGCAGAGTTACGGCTCTGCAGTATGCGTCCCTTTCGTTCCATTTGAAAATAAATTTGGATGGAATTCTTCAATTGAGAATCCAAAACGATTGTAGAACAACCTGAAAATAACAATTTTTCGATTATTCAAAGGTTTTCGTCCTCGCATAATTTAAAGTGTATTACTTAAAGCATACTTAAGGCATATTACTTAAAGTTCATTACTTTTTAAACTTTTAAAAAATTGCCGCGTATCCGTTGTTGCAGGCATTATAGTCATCGCTGTAGCATACATTGTCCAGCCAGTATACCCCAGGTGCGGTTCCGAAAAATCCGGCAACTCTGGATTCTGCATTTTCATACCCATCTACCTGATGTCCCGGAATAATGAAGAAATTATCATCATGGTGGGCACTTGAAACAACGTCCCCACATGGAAGCTCCCAGAACCGCGTATGGTATCCTCCGTAAATCCTGTATTTGCTGTCGGCTACACCGTCTCCGGCAACCCAGCTTCCATCGGGATACGGAAGATAATGGGTGTATTCTACGGGGTAATCAACCCATTTTTGAGAAAGGACTACATTTTTAACAGCCTTCAAACTGTTATCTTCCCAGACGAGGTTTATGGGGTCCTCCACTTTGTAATAAGTCTTGAAGAGGTAAGTAAACTTTGAGTAAGTCCATTGGGGATAAACTAAAGAAGTTGAAGAGGTAGTTAAAGAGGTAATTGAAGAAGCGGTTGAAGGGGTAGTTAAAGAAGCAGTAGTCCACCACTGATATGGTTCACCTTCGGGGGTAAGCACTATAGATTCCCGGGTCACGATTTCTGTCTGATCTCCTGGCTTCAGTTTCAGGCTCCCGCTTTCGGCACTAACAGTAATCTCTTCTCCGTCCTCGACTGAGAAAGTCTGTGACCTTGTAAGGTTATCTACCTTATACTTGCCCTTAAGCTTCTCTCCGGAATAAGTCTCAGTGATTTTGAGCTTTCCGTCTTTTTTGTAATCATAGATTGTTGTCACCTCAACTTCCACCGTATGGGCCTGTTTCCATTCACTCCATCGTGAATCATCAACAGATTTCGCTTCATTTCCTTCCTTCTCGCTGGCAGATTTTTCCGAAGTGGCGCCTGCAGCCGGGACAAGCACTATCCCAAAAAACAGAACCATCAAAACCACAACAATAAGCCTTGATCTTTTATTCTTATTCATCTGATCTACTCCAATTAATTTCATAGAAATGGCGTGAATACGGATCTGATAATTTAAAGAGAAACCTGGGCTCGTATATAACTTTGCTAATTTATCATTTCATATATATTTTTAAACTAAAACTGATAACCAGCTTTTACCTTTTATTACCTAACGTTGTGTTTTTTCCGTAAAATATCAGATAAGTAAAAAGAGCGTTTTCCAGCGTTTCGTTCTTAAAAAGTTAAAGAATTCACTGAACTTTTAATGCAAAAATCTTTATCTTGTATTCTTCCTCGAAAATGTCCAGGCTTTCATTATGAAGAAATTTTCGTGGATGCATTTTAAAAGCGTAAATTGAAGAAAATAATAATAGATACATCCGTGTAATTCTATAGAAAAAGCTCTTGTGTCTCGTTTGTTATTTATAAACTTAATTTATCCGGTCCCCTTCTTTTGAAAATTAGTCAACTTTTCAATTTAAGATGCTCCTTATAAACAAGTATAATTAAAAAACCCATATTGATTAGTAGCATAGTATTAATAAATGTTAAATTTCCTCCAAAAGATAGTTATATCCAGAGTATACAATTAACTTATGCAGTTTTGTCTTTTGAATAAATTCATTTTTTTAAGCTGGAACTGCAGTCAGAAGGAGGAAATCTTTTATGGAAACTTTTAAGGGACTTGTTTATGTAAAATATGGAAGAGTCGGGAGCAAAAGTGAGGGCCCGGATTATTATCTTCAGACAAGGGATAAGGAATATCTACTGAAATACGCAGAAAGGTATCTATGGGAACTGGACTACTATCTTGAGTTTTTCTGCCGTAAATTTGTTGAAGTTACTGGAGAACTTGATATGGGGACGACTACTATAAAAATAAAAAGTGTCCGAGAAATCTGTGTAGGGCTTATCCCCCAAAAGGACGAAGTACAGTCGATTGAGAAAACAGAGTGAAATTTACGTAAGTTTGCTTATCTTTAATTTGGTATTGGGCACTCTATATTTTACTATGATATACTTTAATATTAAAATATATTTTATAAAATACATAATATCACCGTGGTGTATTTTACTAAAATATACAATTACCAAGCTTATTTTGACAAATTTTGGTTATGTGATAGGAAGCCGAAACAACATAATTTGCTTTTTTTAACGGAGCTTGTCTCGCTCGACGAAGGAGAGCGGCCAGTCCCAAAAAGCAATAAAGAAAAATTAGCTTCTTGTTCTGTTTTTTATATAGGAAAATTTACTGAATTCTATCATCAAAGCCTTTTCTAAAAAGTCTTTTATTTCCTCTTTTGCACTTTTTGGTGGCCCGAGCTCGCACTAGGCAGGAAGATAGAATTATGTTCTCCAATGATATATGGAAAGGTAAGCTCAAAAGATATAAATTCTAAGGAAAAGGAGGCTGTTTGTTGGGGAGTAAATCTGTCTCTTCAAAAGACAGTGCCGCTAAAGAAACACTCTCAGAAGATTTCAAACCGTATCTCGAAAAATTATCTTTTGCGGAAAAAATCTCTCCATATTTAATTTCACGCTATGGTGAACCGAATCTTCTTTTTTTCTTAATAATATCTTTTGGAGTCGGCATCGCATTATTTCTTATAGGCAGCGAGTTGCAATCACGATTTATCTTCTTTCTTGGAATTCCTTTCCTGTTATTTGCATCTATTTTCTATGAAGCGAGAGCTTACTACCTCTCAAGAATATGTAAAAAATGCGGCAGGGAATTTGCTTATCTAAAAACCAAAAAACCGATGATAGCTGATGACTGGTCCCAAATAATAAAGATCATTAGATACTACAGGTGCAAGTATTGTGGGCATGAAGATGTGGAAACAAAGAATGCAATATCCGCATATGTTCCGTGAACGGGTGTAATTTGCTAATTTTTTTCTGGCCGGTTAGCTGACTATTTTAGTAGTAAAAATTAGTTTTCTTGTTCTGTTTTTAAAAAGCGAAAATATTTACTGAGCCCTGTCTTTGTGAAGCCTTTTATTTTTGTTTTTTTCATTTTAGGACCGGCCCGAGCTAACGCTCAATGAAAAGACAGGTTCAGTATAGTGAATATATTTTTTCGGGAAGATTTTCATAACTTTATTTTTATATTTCGACGGCAGTCCCTTTTAACAAATTCCTGACAACCGCCTCTAAAAGTTTCCCGCTATCTTCCTGCGACCTTCTGAGTTTTGCCTCTGTTCATTATATAAATGGTTTTTAATTTTTGCAATGATGTTTTCCTCTCTTAGACCTTATCCAAGGTACTAATTGGTTCTCTTTTTTCCTCTCTATTCTCTCTAATTTCATAGTAACCGCAACACTCACATTTGTAGTAATGTTTTGTAATTATTGTGTTCCCTTTGTAAATTATATCCGGCTTTTTGTATTCTATCGCTTCTATTCTTTTGCACTGCTTACAATAAGTTTTTTGATGGCTAATTCTTCCCTTTTCGGCAGGATAAAGCTCATATGTCCGAAGAGTTTCGCGGTTGCATAGCCTGCACATATAATACCTTGTTTCTGTCAGGTGTGCTTATTTCTCTTATATCACGCTTTTTATATTCTTCACACGCAAGATATTTTCCGCATTTCCCACATCTTGTATTCTGGTAACACTCAAATACCTTAGGAAGATGTAAAGCCAGATAGCCACAGGCAAACATTCCAATAAAAAGTAGGCAGGTAAGCAATATTTTGTCTAAAAAATAATAAGCAAATCCTATAAGAAAAAACAAATTTGCAAGGATATAAAGAACGATTGAAAAATCCTGGCAAATTAGTTCTATGAGCTGACTGTTTCCCCGGGTTATTTTGATCAAATAATTTATTTCATTTTTAAAAGATTCGCCCAATGGAGGACTCATAGAGTATTCACAAAAATGAGTTTTTGTACCAGGGCTGTAGTAAGTAATTCTACCATCTTCTTCTTTGATTCCAATCTTATCCGTTTCGTAAGGTTTTTCCATATTCGGTCTCATTCGGTTCTGTGGAGTTCCGTTTTGGAAAGATTTTCTTCAGTTTCTGGAGCTGTTTTGTCAGGTGCTCTGGGGCTGTTACAGTCAACTCCGAAAAAAAGCCCGAAATCCCTTTAATCAGTATAAGTTTCCACTTATATTTTGATTTCGTGATAGCCGCAGTATTTGCATTTATGGTATCTTCTTTTACTCTCGCTGTAAGGATCTCTTATTATGTCAGCAATCCTGGTATTCTTCTATTGCACCAGCTCTTCCACACTGTTTGCATGTGTAGCCTTTTGATTTTTTTAGTTTTTTCCCGTAATGGTGGCTCATGTATTGAGGCTCGATTTTTATATCTTTATATCCACAGTTTTTGCAACACCAGTACCTTGTCAGGGTTTTCACACAGGTATCGGTTCGGCTTTCTTCTTTCATTAAGTGGGCCTGGAATTCCTCCAGAACTAAATGTTGCCCACAATTTTTGCAGTAAGAATCCATGTAATACTCCATTGCAAAATCGTAATTAGTGCTCAGATAAAAAAAGGCAGTTCCTATCATAGCTGTAAGAATTTTTCAGGCAAATAGGAAGTCATTGGATTTCCTGGGAAAAAACACCAGAAATGAAAATAATACTATAAAGATAATGAGGAGTTTGGGCAATAATCGGGCTCTCTTTTGAATTTCTTCTGCTCCAAGACTGTTGATCAGATCGATAGCTTTTTTCTTTCCTTTGGGGCTGTATTTATCCATCTTACCTTTTTCCGGCCTCCAGCCTGCAAGATCTTTGTCAAGGTCAATGCGGACAACTCTGTAAGGCGCAAGGAATCCGTCTTCAATTCCCTGTTTCAGGGAATAGGTGTAAATTGGTTCTCCGAAGTAATGGGTGTTGGATACATCTTTTGTTTCCTTCGGGGTTGCAGTCAACCCGATCTGGGTTGCCGAGGAGAAATACTCAAGGATCTCTCGCCAGGCCGAATCTTCAGCTGCGCTTCCCCTGTGACACTCGTCTACGATCACAAGGTCGAAAAAATCTGGAGAAAACTGCTTGTAAATGTTTTTTTCTTCTTCTGTGCCGGAAACCGCCTGATAGAGGGACAGGTAAATTTCATAGGACTTCTCAGCTTCCCGGTTCTTTATTTTTGTCATTGCCTTGCCGAAATGCTTGAAATCGTTGATCTTCGTCTGGTCAACGAGAATGTTTCGGTCTGCCAGAAAAAGAATCCTTTTCTTTACCCCTGCCTTCCAGAGGCGCCAGATGATCTGAAAAGCCGTAAGTGTTTTTCCCGTACCTGTTGCCATAACCAGCAGGATACGGTCCTGCCCCTTCGCAATTGCCTCTACTGTACGGTTAATTGCTATTCGCTGGTAGTATCTCAGAGATTTCCGTTGATCAGCAAAATAGTCCTGAGTAACGATTTTCTGCCTTCCATCGTCGAGCCCTTTCCATTCACAGTATTTCTGCCAGAGAAAATCAGGGGAAGGAAATTTGTCGAGAGATAGTTCTTCCTCTACCTTTCCCAGCGTCCCTGTCCGGTCGTGAAGTAAAAAGGAGTCTCCGTTCGAGCTGAAAGCAAAAGGAATGTCCAGCATCTCAGCATATACAAGCGCCTGCTGCATGCCTTCCCCCACAGTATAGATATTCCGTTTAGCTTCCACCACTGCAAGAGGAAGGTTGGGTTTATAGGAAAGGATGTAATCGGCTCTCTTTGGTTGTCCCCTGCTTGCGGAAGAGCCTTTGACAATGATCCTGCCTTTTGTAAGATTCACTTCTTCCCGGATCTGGCGTTCGTCCCAGTTAGCCTGCTTGATAGCAGGTGTGATAAACTTTGAGCAAATATTCCTTTCACTCAGTTCTTTTTTATCGATTTTTTCCATTTGCAGTCATCCGGCAGAATTCACTATCACTTTAGACGGTAAGTAATTTTCACTGTTATTCACTACTTTAACTATTAAATTTCTTGTGTTTTTTAAATTCTGCAGGGATAATTGCTTTTCAGCAATCTTAGGCATTTTTTACAGTATTTTTATAATTTTCAGATTTAATTATACAATCAGTATAACATTAGCTCATTAAACCAAAAGTTATTAGAACTCACTAACGAGTATATCTCTGCATTGCGATTATTCGTTAAAAATAATATATACTACCAATGCATAGTATGAATTGCGTTCTCATCAAATGAACACCCACTAACAAACAAACACCTACTCCAAAAAGATCTACCCCACACTAAAAGATTAAAAAACGGAAGATTCACAACCCACAACCCACAAGTCAAATAACTCAAACCTCTTCCCAAACTAGAAAATTAAAAGTTAAAGATTTTAGAACTCTTTCGGAACTTCCAGGTTTTTTAGATGGGAACGCAAACTCTTTTCAAAACAAATAAAAAATTAAATAGTTGTCCTAAACAATTTCAAATAGTTTTTAGTCTATTAGTATTTATCCCATATTAAAATGTAAATTTTTAGCACGGTAAATTTTAAGTGTAGTCGCTAATTTAACTGCTATTTTCTGCACTTTTTAACTCTTGCAGAAATAACTACTCCTCAGCGTGATTCGGCATCTTTTATATCATTTTTTACATGTATTTTTATATTATTTTTATAATTTTTATATTTTATCATATGACAAGTGTAACATTGGATTATCGAACTAACTATTATTATAATACACTAACGATTATATCTCCGCGTTGCGATTATTCGTTAAAAATAATATATACTACCAATGCATAGTATGAATTGCGTTCTCATCAAATGAACACCCCACTAGCAAATAAACACCTACTCCAAAAAGATCTACCCCACACTAAAGAGATTAAAAAACGAAAATTCTCACCCCACAAGTCAAATACCTCAAACCTCTTCCCAAACTAAAAAATTCTAAAGTTAAATCTTTTAAACGCCTTTCGGAACTTCCAGGTTTTTGAGATGGGAACGCACCTTTTTTAAATACAAAATTTAAAAACAAAAATTCAATCTTCTTATTGATTACTTTTTATCTTTTCAATCTTCTTCAATCATTTTTTATCTGCTTCAACCTTTTTCAGAATCCCTTCTGCGGCCATGATTCCGGTTGCAGCGGCATTGACTATATCCCTTGAAAGCCCTGCTCCATCTCCTGCTGCAAAGAGGTTTTTGATGCTGGTCTCCATCCGGCGGTCGACTTTCAGGTGCATGGCGTAGAATTTGACTTCAGGGGCGTAAAGCAGGGTTGAGTCCGAGGCAACACCTGGAATAATCTCGTTTAAGGTCTCAAGGCCTTCGATTATATCCATAACAATCCTGTGCGGGAGAGCCATTGAGATATCGCCGGGTGTGACGTCTTTTAAGGTGTTTATAACCAGGTTTTTGGCAAGGCGCTCTTTTGTAGAACGGCGCCCACGCCTGAGGTCGCCCATGCGCTGGAGGACAGGCTTTCCTCCGCCGATTGTTGTTGCAAGTTTTGCTATTGAGCGGGCGTATTTGGTTGTGTTTTCCATGGGCTCGGTCAGTTCGATATGGACAAGAAAAGCGAAATTGGTGTTTTCTGACTCCTTATTCGTCATTGAATGCCCGTTGGTTGCAATAAAGTCCTCATATTCTTCCTTTACGACAAAGCCACGCCTGTTAGTACAGAAAGTTCTGACAAAGTCATCGTAGCGGCGGCTCTGGATATGGAACTTGGGATCGCGGTTGATTTTCGTTACAGGGTCCATAATAATTGCAGGGACTTCCACCCTGACTCCTATATCAATTCCTCCGTAACGGGCTTCTATGCCATGCTTTTCAATCATTTCCGAAACCCAGTTGCAACCCCTTCTTCCCGGAGACAGGACCACATAACGTGCCCGGATGACCTTGCCGTTCGAGAGTATGGCACCCTTGCACGTTTCACTCTCGATCAGCAGGTCCCGGACTTCGGTCTCGATCAGGAAGTCCACGCCTTTATCAACAAGGTTCTGTTTGAAAAGCCCAATGACCGCAGGAGCATTGTCCGAACCTATATGCCGCTGCTTGATTTCGATAAAGCGGGCTCCGACCGAAGCTGCCCTGCGTTTTAACTCCTCTATTTCCGGACCTTCGGTCAGGAGCGCCCCTTGAGGCGCACCGAACTTAAGAAAAACTTTATCAACCCTATCAACCAGTTCCCAGGCTTCAGTCTGGTCTCCGGTCAGGGCTGCCAGGTCCCCTCCTATGTCAGGCCGCAGGTTCAGGGTTCCGTCCGAAAAAGTCCCGCAGCCCCCAACCCCGCACATAATCTCACAGGGGGCGCAGTGCATGCAGTAGCTCTGGTTTTTCATCGGGCAGAGGCGTTTGTCGATGTCCCTGCCCATATCAATAACAAGAATTTTCAGCTTCCCGGCTGCAAGCTCGTAAGCTGCAAACATCCCCGCAGGTCCTGCCCCTATAATCACGACATCATATGCGGAGTCTATCTTTTCTTCTTCAACAGCCTGGTTTTCGTTACCCATAGGCAACTCCCTTGAAATTTCTGACGCTATAACCGGAATAACCTGTGAATTTCTCTATGCCCGCCAGTATGAACTTCTTGATACCCTTAGGTAAATTCCCACAATTCTTAACCTATTATTATATTCCCTGCTTGTATTTACACCCACCCCAATACTAACCCTGCCTCAATGGAATCTGGTCTCTTCGGCAAATGCAAATATCCATAACGTAGAAACTGTGCCCGTGGGCTCGTAAGTTCCCAAAGGTTATTTCTTCAAGCAGTTCCCTCGATTCGGGATGGAATCTGCACTGAGGCCTCTCTCGGCAGGCTTCATCTTCAGACACAGCTTTCAGTTTGCCCGTGTACAGGGCAGGCATAGTCCAATCACTGGATAAAAGTAAGTGCAAGCATGAAGGCCATAAACAGGCAGGCGAACGCCATGAACAAAAGCAACTTTTGCAAATAATCCTCCTCCTTTCCCACTATTTTAATAATCTTTCCCACTACCTTACTATATGTAACTCACAGTATAAACAACTTCCACCAATAAATAAAAATATACATAAAAAGTAGATAAATATTCTATGAAATCTCCTGGCAGCTATCCCCCACATTCCTCGAAATTTCAGAAGAATGTCTTACTTACCACAAAAACAAAATAAAGCTCATCACTGACTGAATCATTTATTTTGCTCGAGATATCGAGATTTGGCTGCCTTGAGCATATCAACTGCTGCTTCGAGACCTTCCCACCCAATAACTATTACATGTTTGCCCTCCAAGTTTTTATAAGTTTCAAAGAAGTGAATGATTTCCTTTAACAGGTGAGGAGGGACCTGTTCAATTGTTTCTATATAATTCCACAATGGGTCGGTCTCCGGAACACAGAGTATCTTTTCGTCTCTCCCTTTATCGTCTTTCATATCAAGCAATGCAACAGGATGCACATCTATTACACAGCCTGGAAACGTAGGCTCCCAGGTTAAAACAAGGGCATCCAGAGGGTCCCCGTCAAGAGCTAGAGTGTCGGGAAAAAAACCATATTCACAGGGATATACCATTGAAGAAAAAAGCATTCTGTCGAATTTAACAACTTTCTTTTCCTTATCATATTCATATTTGTTCCGACTTCCCTTTGGAATTTCGATGATCACACTTTCGACCTGTCTTTCAGTCATATCAACACTTCCTGTTTATTGAATTCATTCCAAAACTTGATTTAGCTTGATTTATCTTGATTTAGCTTTGTTATTGCTGCTAACATCAAACTCCAGGGTACGACTTTTCTTTGATTTCATACGCGGAAATACTTTCTTACCCCACTCTATCCAGCTAAAGATTCATTGGTTTGAAAGTTCATTAAGGATTTCCTTACAGCACCTGTGACACTTACAGGAATGGAAGCAACGAACTGTTAGCCATAGTTACGGGGCACATCTTTTCCGTTACGACGTTTTCAGTTACGACCTGTTGTAACAATCCGGAAGTCTTGAAATCTTGAATTCTGATCCTCCCGAGTTTTGTTTAGAGATCACGGGAAATCGAAGATTTGCTGGAGAGCAGTTTGTTTAGCTCACGACAATGTCCGGCTTGATCAGACCACCAACCCTCACTCCTGCGGCTCCCCGGCAATTTGACATTTACAGCTCTGTTCAGGACAGAGTCTGGCGATTTTCACGTGCTTATTGGCCGTTGAGGGCAGAGGGATATTCGGTTTCCTGCCTATAAAAGGTATTGGGAGTGGAGATTTTGGGCGAGTAGATTATTGGGGAAATAGGTTATTGGGGAAATAGGTTATTGGGGAAATAGGTTATTGGGGAAATAGGTTATTGGGGAAATAGGTTATTGGGGGAGGAGATAATATCTAACTGACATCATCTGAGTCTTGGCATCGATGTGACCAAGAATTCACATAAAGCTTGCCCTGTTAATGAGAATAGGAAACAGATCGGGGAGTGCATTCGGATTGAGAATTCAAAGTCAGGTGTTGAATGTTTCAGGAAAATTTTGCAGGGTTTGGTCAGGGAGTTAAGAAATCTGGAAACAGGGAAGTTGTATCATGACCTGATAAAAGACGAGCAAAAACCTGCGACGGAGGTAATCTCCACAAATAGTTCTTCCCCTTCAGTTTATTAAGTATGAAATAATACAGAAAATGAGGAGCTGAATGCCTTAGAAATGATATATAAATATTTTTACACCTTTAAATTTTAGAAAAACATCTAACATGCTCTATTTTTCCCGAAAAAATGATTAGGAATATATAATACAAAGAATAAGGTTCATTATCCCTTAAATAAACTATCCTTTTTGAGTATCCTGATGGCATCATATTTCTGGATTAAAGGGGGGAGTAACGGATATGTGGGTAAATAAATTAACTGTCCTTTTAGCGGTTGCTATATTTCTTATGATTGCGGTTTATAACCCTGCATCCGCCAGGCGGATTATCGTAGATGGCAATGGTTCAGGTGAAGATTTCAAATCTATTCAAAAAGCAGTAAATAATTCGTCTTCGGGAGATATCATTCTTGTTTCTCCGGGTTTCTATAACGAAAGTGTGGATATAGGGATACAGAACATAAGCGTCCTTTCCAAGTCTGAAAATCCTGAGGATACTACTGTTCGGGCTTTTAATGTAAGTGCGAATAATGTTACTGTAAACGGATTCAGTATACATGAAAGTTTAAACATCAACGGTTATTGCTCCAAAATTTCTGACAATATAATTTTTGGTGGAGATGTTGGCAGTGTATCTCCAGGACCGGGTGGCATTATTTTGCTTAATAACACACTTTTGAAGGGTCGCATAGAATTAATTGGTTGCCATGGCAACAAAATTCACAGTAATTATATTTCAAATGAAAAAGGTTCTGGAATTTTCCTTTCTGAATCTTCTTTTAATCAGATAGAGAATAATACTGTTGTAAATTGTAGTGAAGGGGTCCTTATATCCTGGCTCTCATCGGATAACACAGTTAACAATAACATCCTGGCTTCTAATGATCGAGGAATTTTGATTGGAGGGCAAGGAGGAAATTCAATTTCAAATAACACAATTTCAAACAACGATGTTGGGATATGGTTTTGCAGTGATTCTTCGGGTAATCTTGTGACTAATAACAATGTAGAGCAAAACAGGATATATGGAGTATATCTCAATCAGGTCACTGAGGCACCATACAATAGAACGAATCGGTTCTACAACAATATATTCAACAATACAATCAATCTCTATAACCACAGAAGCAGCTATTATACAAAAAAAGCAATAAGCGGGGGTGCTGGAATAATTCCTGTTGCTTGTAATACCACAAAAACAGCAGGCACTAACATTATCGGCGAATCATACATCGGCGGTAATTACTGGGCAAAGCCTGATGGAACCGGATTTTCGCAAACCTGTAATGATTGGGATGGAGATGGAATTGGTGACTCGATCTACATGATTAGTTTGAACATTATTGACTATCTTCCTCTTGTGTCTGCATCCAAACAGGAGCAATCAGTATTTCCTGCCGTAGACTTCAGTGCTAATGTAACAAGTGGTTATGTTCCTTTTTCTATCCAGTTTACAGACCTTTCGCAAAATGCAACAGCAAGGTCATGGGACTTCAACGGTGATGGAATTTGTGATTCTACTGACGCGAACGCTGTTTTTGTGTACACCGCTCCGGGAATCTATACTATCAATTTGACTGTAAGTAATGAAAATGGCACTGTCTCAAGATTATCTGCCGTAATTGCATCTACTCGGCCCCAATATACCCTCACGGAAACTCAAATTACTACTAATAAATCAAATCAAACGCAGCCTGCTATTTATGGGGATAGAATAGTGTGGTTAGACGATCGCAATGGAGAGTATGATTTCTATATGTACGATCTCTCCACCCGGAAGGAAACAAATATAACAGCAAATACGTCGGTTAAGAAGAAACCTGCCATCTATGGAGATAAAATAGTATGGGAGGATTGGCGCAATGTTTCCGGCTGTTCGAACTATGATATCTACATGTACGACCTCTCCACTCAAAAGGAAACTCAGATAACCGACAACAAATCAGTCCCGAATGACCCAGCCATCTATGGGGACAGGATAGTATGGGCGGATGGACGCAATGGAAACTCCGATATTTACATGTACAACTTCTCTACATCCAAGGAAACCAGGATCACTACCAATGAATCATGGCAGATAACTCCTAAAATCTATGGTGACAGAATAGTTTGGGAGGATTCTCGCAATGGGAACCCCGATATCTACATGTACGATATCTCCACCTGTATTGAGACCCGGATTACTGTTGACGATTCATTTCAATACCATCCTGTTATTTATGGCGACAAAATAGTGTGGCAAGATAGTCGCAATGGTGCCTGTGATATCTATGTGTATGATATCTCCACTTCCAAAGAAACTCAAATTACTAACGAGGGATCGTGGGCCTCCGGTCTTACTATCTATGAAGATCGGATAGTATGGAATGACAATAGAGATGGTAACTACGATATTTACATGTACAACCTCTCAACTTTTGAAGAAACTCAGATCACAACCCATGCAAGAGACGATTACAGTCCTGCAATCTATGGTGACAGGATGGTATGGGAAGGTGTCCGAAAGGAAGATAATCGAAATGAATACGTAGTAAATTATTATCCTTACACATTTCAGGATATCTATATGTGTACTCTCTCTGAAGTGGAGCCATCACTGAAAACACCTGTTGCCGACTTCTCTGCAAATGTAACATCAGGGAATGCGCCCTTGAAAGTATTATTTACTGACAACAGTACAGGCGCACCGATTTACTGGTTATGGGATTTCGGAGACGGCATTAATTCAAAACATGCTTTGAATGCAACTCACACATTTGCTGAACCGGGAAAGTACGATGTAAGTCTTACAGTAACGAATGAAAACGGTAGCAATACCTGGGTCAGGCCTGGATATATCACAGTCTCCGAAAGGAAATGAATATCTTAAGTTGAAAAACCGGTGAAAAATCGAAAATCAGTAAAAGAGTCAAGGCTAAGGGGCAAATTGGGACAATCAACAAATCTGACGAAGTAAACCCTTTTGATAAAACAAAACCTTTAGCCTTGCCAGGCAGATTTGAGAACCATTATCAGACCTTTGGTCTTTCAGTTCATTTTCCTGATAATCAGCTTCTTCACAACCTTTTTTCCATCCACTTCGTTATCGGTCTCGTTTTCTTTATTTTCGGAGATTTCAATCCAGACCCCAAAGTTATAGTCGCTGCCTGCCCCAAGGTCCCGGATCCGGATCTCAACGGGCTTTTCTCTTGTAGCTTCCTTTTTTCCTGCGAATTTCTGGTGAAAGGTTTTTGCTGCAGCTTTTTCCGGGGAAGGGGCCGAGAAGACTCCGATCATTCCTCCGTTTTTGTCCGTGGCAATGAAGGTTTTTTCTTTTTTCTCCTGCCCTGCCGGAGCTTCCTTTTTTATGGTTTCCCGCCTGAGCTGCCTCCTGACCCTGTCAAGGGCATCTCCTGAATCCTGTTTTTGCGGGCTCTGCCTCAGGGCTCTGGCTTCGGAAAGGTGCTTTTCTTTTTTCTCGGGCGGGGTGTAGGGAGCTTTTCCCAGAAGCTCGTGCAGGAGCATGATTGCCGCGTGTTTGTCGAGGGGTTCGTTATTGTTCCCGCACTTGGGGGACTGGATGCAGCCAGGGCAGCCGCTTTCGCAGGGGCAGCTCTCAATGGCTTTTAAGGTGCCTTCGAGGACCTCTTCGATCAGGTCGTAGCCTTTTTCGGCATACCCGACTCCGCCCCTGTGCCCGTCGTAGATGAAAATCCCGCTTTTACCACCGAGGTCGGGATGGGAAGGAGTTGATACCCCGCCTACATCGCTCCTGTCCACAAGCAGGTGCAGAGGGTACATGGAAATCATCGCATGCTCAACAGCATGGATCCCGCCCGCAAAGTCAAGCTTATGCTCTTCGATCAGTTCCTGCAGCCTGTTTGGGAGCTTAAGCCAGAGGGCAACTGTCTGAAGGGTTATCGGAGGCATTACAAGGTCATGGGCACTCATAGTCTCGTCACTGTGGGTCTGGATTTTCCTGTACCCTATGATCGTGTCCGTTACCTCCACATCCCCAAGGCCTACCTCCACCTCGGGAGCATGCAGGAGAGGCTTTACCGCATAGGTTTCCCTCATCTGGACCGAGGAATCTATCATGGGTTTTGTGTAGTAACTGTCGTGCGTCTTTACGGTATGGATTTCCTTTTTCTCATGGTCGATCCTGTTTATGTAAAAGGGCTCTCCCCTGTGCATATAAACAGCACCTGGATGGCATTCCCGGAAAGCCAGGGTCTCCTCTATGTCTTTTTCGAGAGGAAAGCTCCTTTCCCCTTCAAAGGCAAGCAGAGAATAAGTATTATTATCAATTCCCCTGAGGGAGACATGTTTGTAAGGGAAAGAGTCCGTGGAATACTTCAGGTCGCTGCCCGCAAGCAGCCCTTCGGCTTCCAGGAGCTCAACGACTCTTGGATACCCGCTGCCGAAATACTTTTCATCGGATGCCCTGAGAGGGATTTCCTTTGCTGCACAGAGCAGGTGCCCTGCCAGGATATAGGGGTTTTTAGGGTTGAGCACGGCATTTTCACTGCTTCTTGCAAAAAAGTCATCAGGGTTTCTCATATAGTACTGGTCAAGGGCATTTGTGCCGGCTACCATAAGGACAAGACTCTCGTTCCCGCTCCTGCCTGCCCTCCCCGCCTGCTGCCTTGCACTCATGACCGTGCCGGGATAGCCGTCAAGAATACAGGCATCCAGCCCACCTATATCTATCCCGAGTTCAAGGGCATTTGTGGAAATGACGCCTCTGAGCTCTCCGGAATTCATTTTCTTTTCGATATCTTCTCTCTCCCGGTCAAAATAACCGCTCCTGTAAGAGCAGACCGCAGAAGAGAGCCCGCGTTCCCTCAAAAGTTCCCTGCAACTCTTATACATGCGCTCCACCCCCTGCCTGGACCGTGTAAAGGCAAGGGTCTGAAGCCCTGCTTGGACTGCCCGAGTAAAAAGAGTTGAGGTCTCGGAAAAGCTGCTTCTTCGGAGTGTGCACCCCTTTCCGTTCAGGTAAAGAGGGGGGTTCCAGAACACAAATTTCTGGGAACCATGTGAAGATCCGTTATTTTCAACTACCCCGACTTCCCTGCCCAGAAGGGTTTCAGTATGTTCTTTCGGGTTCCCTATAGTTGCCGAACAGCAGATAAACTGAGGTGATGCCCCATAATACTCCGCAACCCGCAGGAGCCTTCTGAGCACGTTTGCCATATTGCTTCCTATAACTCCCCTGTAGTAATGGCTCTCGTCAACAACAATGAATTTGAGGTTTGAAAAAAAGCGTCTCCAGAGGTGGTGCCATGCCAGGAAACTCATGTGCACCATCTCAGGATTTGTGAAAACAATATTAGTATGCCCTTCCCTGATTTCCCTCTTCTGGGCTGCGGTCAGGGCGCCGGTATAACGGGCTATGCCTGCTCCTGACTTAAGTGCCCCCTCAAATTCCAGGAAAGCCTTTAGCTGGTCGTTTACAAGGGCGTTCAGAGGAGAAATATAGAGGGCGGTAGCCTCGGGGTCTTTCAGGACAGCTTCAAAAATCGGGATCATGTAAGTAAGGGACTTTCCGCTTGCAGTGCTTGTGGAGAGCACCAGGTCTTTTCCTTCCCTTACCCTTTCGATTGCTTCAGCCTGATGAGAATATAAGGATTCAATTCCGATATCTGCAAGAGCAGCTTTCAGCTTTGCTTCCAGTTCAATAGGAGCATAAAGGGCATCCTTTGCCGGGATTTCCTCGACGTGGACTATCTGGTTTTCGTAGCGGCTGGAAGCTTTTATTTCATTCAGCAGGCGAGAGATGTCCATTTTTCAGCTCCGTTTTGTTTTATTCGTATCCTGAATTCTGATCGTCCCTGGTGGGATGAGATTTTGATACCTCTATTTTTCAAGTGTGGATGAAGCTTACGCTTCAATTTGATCGAAGCCTGAAGGCTCGAGCGGAGGGTGCCGAAGAACAGGATAGATGAAAGATGCCATTCAACTTCTTGTTCCGGAATAATATTAATCTATTGATTGCCACGTGTTTCGCTTCCCGAATTGCGCCTCGGGAGTACGCAGTCCTTTTCGCTTCGCTCAAGAGGACTAATTTAACAATTGTTGGTTGTTCGATGCAGGAGAGTGGTTTTTCCCACGAAAAAGAAGGAAAAGATGTTTAAAAAGCAGAAGTAAAACGTGAAAGAAGTGAAAAAAGCAATATTAAGGAGTTTATCCTGTAATTTTAATTTTATTGCTTTTATTTCCGGACTTCAAGAGCTTTTTGCCGTTTTACGAACCTTGCCCCCATCTCAAAGGCTTTTTCACAGTCTTTCGGGAATACTTCTTTTCGCCTCTTTGCCTTCTCCTCGGGATTAAACCTATCGGCAACATACTTTGAATAATCATCGAACTGGTAGGTGTCGGTGCTGCATAGTGATTCGGAATATCCGAAGATTCTTGTTGCAACTCTTTTATTCAATTCTATAAGCTTATCAATACCAAATACTTCAAAAAGTTCCTCTGTAACATTCATTGTATAAATAAAACCAATAGGGATATTTTTCGGATAGAGCGAGGGTAAGTCATTCGAGTAAACGAGATATGGAAACACATAGCGTTCCATGAATGACCTCATCTCGCCTGTCAAATTTCCGAGATAGATTGGAGATCCCAGGATCACAGCATCAGCATCATCCAACCTCTCAAGTACAGGTGTCAGTTCATCCTTCATTGCGCATTTCCCATAGCTTTTCCCGCCCTTCAATTTACAGGCAAAACAACTTGTGCAGCCTTTAAAATCGAGGTCGTAGAGGTGGATTATTTCTGTTTCCGCACCTTCCGAAGCTGCACCTTCAAGAGCTTTTTCCAGCAGGGTTGCCGTATTCCATTTCTTTCTTGGGCTTCCGTTTATGGCTATTACTTTCATGATCTTACCTCGTATTTTCGATTTCCCGGGACTTCCAGATTCTCAGGCTTTTATAAAACTACAGTACTGCAAGTTCCTCTAATTTTCTCTATTATCGTTCTTTCCAGGAGTATTAATAACTTGATTAGCTAAATAATCTGTATCAACTCAACAATAATGACGATTTTTAAAGTATATAAACTATAAAATCAGAGTGATACTTTATAAAACAGGAAAAAGCAGGACCATAAAAGAAAAGTGCTGAAAAACTGGAGTGCTGAAAAACTGGACAATCTAAAAATTCAATTTCTAAACTATTTAAGATAAATCCTCAGGAAGGGTATATAACGGTTCCGGAAAACCGTACCCCCTCCTGCACTTCCAAATTTAAACATTCTGGGTAGCTGCGAAGCTGTTTCCTGCAAATGACGACGACAGCACATGTCCGGGGAGATCAATGTCCAGAGCCTCTTTCAGGACCTCTTCAATGGTCTCTACAGGCACGAAATGCAGTTCGTTTCTGACGTCTTCGGGCACGTCCTCCAGGTCTCTTTCGTTTTCTTTTGGCAGGATTACTTTCTTTATGCCTGCCCTATGGGCTGCTAGGACTTTTTCTTTTATGCCTCCGACGGGCAGTACTGCACCACTCAGCGTTATTTCCCCTGTCATGGCAAGTTTGGGATCAACTGCTTTGCCGGTTATCAGGGAGGTAAGGGCGGTAAAGAGGGTCACACCAGCTGACGGGCCATCCTTTGGGGTTGCACCCGATGGCACGTGGATATGGACATCACTTGTTGTAAAGTTGAAGCTGTTTTCGGTGCTGGCAAGTCTGGACCTGACAAGGCTCAAAGAGATCTGTGCCGACTCTTTCATTACGTCCCCGAGCTGGCCTGTGAGGGTAAGCTTACCGTTTCCGGGCATGAATGTGCCTTCAATGAAAAGGATGTCTCCTCCTACAGGGGTCCAGGCAAGGCCGGTTACCACTCCGGGAACATTTTCTTTTCTGGCTTCTTCCTGCCTGATTATCTCTTTTCCGAGAACCTCTTTGAGCATGTCCGCTCTGACCACGTAAGGAAGATCGGTTTTTCCTGACACGATCTTTTCGGACACAAACCTTGCAGTTTTTGCAAGCTGCTTTTTAAGTCCACGGACCCCGGCTTCGCGGGTGTATTTGTCGATTATTCCCTTCAGGGCTTCATCTTCAATTTTGAGTTTGTCCGCATCAAGGCCGTGTTCTTCCAGTATGCAGGGCAGCAGATGATCTTTTGCAATTGCAAGTTTTTCATTTTTCGTGTAGCCCGAGATCTCGATTGTCTCCATTCTGTCAAGCAGAGGCCAGGGGATACTTGCCAGAGAATTGGCAGTGGCTATGAAGAATACTTCGGACAGGTCATACGGGACTTCCAGATAATGGTCCGAGAATGTGCTGTTCTGCTCGGGGTCAAGGACTTCCAGAAGGGCACTTGCCGGGTCTCCTGCGTAGGAAGTTGAAAGCTTATCGACCTCGTCGAGGATGAAGACCGGGTTTTTCGTACCTGCTTTTCTCATGCCCTGAATAATTCTTCCGGGTAGGGCTCCTATATACGTTCTTCTGTGGCCTCTTATCTCGGCTTCGTCCCTGACGCCTCCGAGGCTAATCCTGACATACTCCCTGCCAAGGGCATCTGCAATGCTTTTTCCGAGGCTCGTTTTCCCGGTTCCGGGCGGGCCCGTAAGGAGCAGAATCGAACCCTGTTTTTCCTTTTTCAGTTTCATTACCGCCAGGTGCTGGATTATTCTTTCCTTGACCTTTTCAAGCCCGTTATGGTTGCTTTCAAGGACACGGCGAGCTTCGTCAATATCGATGCTCTTTTTCTCTTCCGTCACCCAGGGAAGGTCGAGCATGAGGTCCAGGTAGTTTCTGATAACAGCGCCCTCAGGATTGTGGGGGCCTCCGGTTTCGAGTTTCTTCAACTCTGACAATGCCTTCTTTTTGATCTCTTCAGGCATCTTTGAGTTTTCAATCCTTTCCCTGTATCCACCTTCACCTGAAGCGGCATCGTCGCCTCCGTTAAGCTCTTCCTGAATCATCTTCAGCTGCTCCCGCAGCATGGCTTCGCGGTTCGACTTGCTTATCTTGTCGGTAACTTTTTTTGCCATTTCCATCTGGAAATTGATGTTTTCTTTCTGCTTCATCAGGATTTCAAAAAATGCAAAATACCTTTCACGAACAGAAACTATCTCCAGAAGGTCCTGTTTTTCTTCCAGTTTTATCGGCATGTACGGCATAACATATCCGATGAGCTGGTCAATGGAGTCCATCTTCTCAATTGGCTTGGTAAACTGTTCAGAGCCCTGGAAGCGGCTGCTTATCTCCCGGATTGCTTTTTTAATGTTCGCCATCATTTCTGCCTGGATGTCTTCATCAAGGTCAGGTATATCAGAAACAGGCTTGAACATGGCATAGAACAATCCATTTTTCCGGTACACAGAGACTGCCTCTACCCTCTGGACAGCCTTCGCAATAACCAGATAGCCGTCATCAGCAGGCTGCACATAGCCAATTTTAAGCAGGTTTCCGGTTTTGTACAGACTATCTTCCGATATCTCCGAAGGTTTCGTGCCGCTTTTCACTGTCAGCCCGACGGCATATACAGCCTCGGCAGTTTTCATCTCAGCTAACAGTATTTCTCCCGTAACTTTGTCCGCCAGGAATTTCGCCCGGCTTTTCGGGTAAACCACTATCTCAAAGAGCGGCATTACAAGGCTTTCTCTGTTATTCTCGGCTTGTTCTGTGTACATTGTTAATCGTCTCAATTATTATCAAAAGTGCTGTCCCGGTTATCCCGGTTATTTAGTTTGAATTAACCTAACTTTTTCGCCGGACAAAAAAAATTACCATACCTTTTCCAGGAGGTTGATAAGCGCGTCAATTTCCTTCTCGTCCAGAGAACCTGCCATTTTTTCAATGACCTTTAACAATGCGTTTTCTTCGGCACGAGCAATTCTCCGTCCTTTTTCAGTCAGGCGAATGTAAAAAATTCTCCCGTCTTCCGAGGACTTTTCTTTGTACACGCAGTCCATTTTCACGAATTTGTTGACCATCTCTGTGATGGTTGGCTTTGAGTTTCGGGTGATCTTAGCAAGCCTGCTAAAAGTCACGTCCCCATGTTCATCGATAATCTTCAGATATCCGATCTGTTTAATAGTGATTTCCGATAACCCACATCCCGAGAGGATTTCACAGGAGCATTCGCTTTTGATTTTGATCAGGTTTTCGAAGACTAATAACAAATGCTCTTTTTTCTCTGTCATGCTGGATCTGGGTTGTTAGTTAGGCATTACCTAATTAAATACTTTTTGGTTAGGTGAGGGAAGATCGGTTTCATTTCTATCAGTTTGACTCATTTTGATAGACTTTGATAACAAACCGTTCAGAATGGAGAACCCCAATCAACTCCCTTGAACATGAAAATGAACTCTTTCCCTGCCTTCTTTTTTTCAACATATCCAAGTTCTTCCAGCCGGAAAAGGTCACTTCTGGCTGTAGCGTATCCTACGCTGTAAGTGTTCACTATTTCCTTGACAGTGAAGGGATTCTCAGGCTGCTTCAAGAACTGCTAAGGATTTCTGCCATGCACCAACTCCGGCAAACCCCGCTGAAGATATAAGACCTGTTCCGCATATTGAGAAGAAAGTAATCGAACTCTAATTTTTTAGACCCCTTTTGCCTTCTTTTTGCGGGATTTTTTGACCTTCTAATTTATTCTGCAACCTTCCAGCCCCCACAAATCAATTAATGAAAATTTATATCTCCTGCTTCTCATACTCTTAGCATTATGCCCTCGTTGTTGAGTCCAAGGGAGATGCCTTCAATAGAAGGTGTCCGAATTCCACTGAATTTCTATGTCGTGCTTAAAGAGCCTGTTCTTCTTGCTGGCATGTCTCGTCCACGGGAGTCTACACCCTGGGAGAAAATTGGTGAAGCCGGTTTTTCAAATGTAGTCTGCCTCAGCAGTTCGGAGGTTTATTACGACCCCTATCCTCTCAAAGTGCTGTTCTCTGCAGAATTAGAAGACCTTTATTTTGGTTATGGGCCGGAGGACCCTGAAAGAGAGGAGCGGTTTATCAGGCAGGCTGCTGCTGTCATAAGATCAAAAATGGATGAAGGAGAAGGGATTGTTGTCCACTGTCTGGGGGGCATAGGTAGGACAGGCACGGTTCTCGGATGTGTGCTCAAAGACCTTGGTTTTTTGGTGGGTGAGGTGCTGAACTATCTTGATGAACTAACTATGCATCGAGGCTTTGGAGGGTGGCCTGAAGCTGAATGGCAGGAAGAAATGATACGAAAATACTAACAAAATTTTTAGATTTGTTTGATGACTTTTTGTTGAATTCTGATTGAAATTGATATAAGTGTTTTTTTTGATAGCTTTTGATAGTGAGCACTCCGAATTTCGTTGATGAGTTTGCGCTTACTCTTTCAGCCTTTTAAAATCAGGTCTTTTCTATCAATTTGATAAATATTGATAGATCTTGATAGATTTTGACAGATTCTGACAGCTTCTGATAACAAACCACTCAGAGAAGATATATTCAATAAGCCCTCATGTATACGAAAATAAACTCCTTCCCAGCCTTCCTTTTTTCAACATATCCCAGTTCTGCAAGCCGGAAAAGGTCACTTCTGGCTGTAGCATACGCCACACTGTAAATGGTCACTATTTCTTTGATTGTGACGGGTTTTTCAGGCTGCTTCAAGAACTGCTTTAGGATTTCTGCCTGCCTTAAAGTAAGATTTCCGGATTCGGTAATGATTTTCAGGGCTTGAGCCTGCTCTTTTTGTTTTCTTTCCAGATACTCTAGGGTGTCATCAAGGGCTTTTTGTATGCAGTCGAGGTTGTATTTGATGAAGTACGTGAGGTCGCCGGAATCCTCGGGGGTACGGTCGGACTCGGTATGGTGGTAGGCATTTTGATACCTTTTTTTCGAATTATTTATTACTCTTGAGACTGCCATGTACTCGAAAAGCCAGTAATCATTCTTGAGAAGATACCAGTAGAAAAGAGCCCTTGCGGTCCTGCCGTTTCCGTCGTTGAAGGGGTGGATGTATCCTAGCAGGAAGTGGATGATTATCCCCTTTATCACGGGATGAATGAAATCTCCATCCTTGCTGTTGGCAAAATCACATAATTCATCAACCAGCTTCGGGACTTCGGTGTATTCCACAGGTTTATGAAGCAGTGCCCCGTCATGGGAATAAACGGCAATCTCGTTGTTTTCCCTGAAATTGCCTTCGTATTGGGTTTGTTCAAGTGTTCCGCCTGTAATCATCCTGTGAATTTCTAGAATTCGCTCAGGGGTGAAGGCTTCGTTTTTTAAATCCACGATATACTTTACTGTATCGTAATTGTTTACAATCATTTTTTCGTCTTTATTTTTGGGCTTTCTTTTCTCCTGCAGCATCCTTTTTGCAACTTCCCTTGTAGTTGCTGCTCCTTCTATCTGGCTTGAAGCGATTGCCTCTTCCATCAGGGAGCTGATAATGTATTTCCTTCTATTGTCCTGTAAGGCATCAAGGCTGCTTAGAAGATTTCCTGCCGCAGATTTATCAAGGATGTGAAGTTTTTCATGAAATTCATCTATTAAGTTATACTTGAAAACCCAGTCCCCAAGTTTTAAGGATTTTGCTTTTAACTCCCTCAACATTTTCATTAAACTCCATACGATTCCCGGGTCAAGAGGGAGTTTTCTGTGTTTTAACTCTTCCCAGTGCAGATATCTTTCGTTATATTCATTAACTAAATCTGCAATTTGATCGTCATGACGAAATTTTTCAGCTTCTTCAAGGGCTTCTTTTGAAAATTCAGGGACTTTCGGGAGTTTCATATTACCATTTCTATCAATTTGATTGATTTTGACAGATATTGATAGTTTATTTCCTATATTCTTTTCTATCAATTTGATTGATTTTGATAGATGTTGATAGTTCCAAATTATACTTCTCCATATCTGCACTATCGATTGATAATGTTTTCAATCAATTCTCTCTCTTTTTCCTATCAATTTGATGAATATTGATAGATATTGATAGTAAAATTAAGGATTGACAGCTCGACATCAGCTAATAAAAACGATTATAAATGAGGTAATTCAGAGATGTGATTCAAAAAAAATGCTACCTCTCCAATTTCAAAAAGAGTTCAGTATATAGCGAATACTGTATAGTAGGTAAGTTAATTTACTATATACCTATTCTGCCCTTTCCAGATTTCCGCGACTTATTTTTCAGGCATTGTAAGCATCATAGAGCTGCCAGACCCATATGATCACCCATATTAAAAACCCGGTTCCGATAATATGCATGGCTCCGGTAACCATGAAGGCTAACCAGATGCCGATTGCTTTAAGAAAATCTCCCTTTACAAGCTGGCCCAGACCGGGTACGAAAAAAGAAAATAGGGCGGGAACTCCGTGTGTTCTCCTGCATTCCATAGAACTTACCTTTTTTAAGAATTTATCTTTCTAAGAACTCGTCTTAAGAACTCGTCTTTTGTAAACACTTAATGAGAGGACGGATATAAATAATTCGATCTGGATGAGTCTTTTTCCTTAAATTAGTCTCTCAATCGTACTCTGCAGATCCACAATTATAAATTTGAGGTTTTAGATTGCATTTCTGGATTCTTTTTGAACAGCAGGTTCATATGAGTTAGTCCCGATATATTCTCAGTCAGATGTATATGTTTTCGGTAATAGGATAACAGAATGGTAGTCGGAGGGTAGCGGGTTTTGAGACGAAAGTTAGGTAAAGGTTTTTGTAGTCTTTTCAGGGTGTGGGACTTCCGAAAAAGTAGAGAAATCTTCCATAAGTACAGGAGAGAATCACATGTTTAAAGAACTTAATCCCGATGAGGTTACTACGGAGTGGAATGATTCTTATCTTTTCAACAGCAGAGAAGATGCTCTGGAAAAACTTGAGGCATTAAAAAAGAGCTCGGAAGAAATAAACGAAACTTTCCGTCCGGAGTTTGAGAGATTGTCCGGGTCAGTTCTACTGGATTATCTGGAAACTGAAAAGGACTTCTCAAGGTCCACTGATGTTCTTTATATTTACGCATATACCCAGTTCAGCAAAAATGTGAATGACCAGTTTTTTATTTCTCTTCTTGAGGGGTCTCAGAACCTGATTACAGAACATAAAATGGCCAGCGCATTTGCAACCGTGAAACTGACCTCACTTAAAAAAGAGGAGTGGGACAGGCTCTTTTCCGAAGAGCCCGGACTTGAGGTATATCGGTCTTATCTTGAAGCAACATATATGAGGTTTGTAGAGCACAGGCCTATGAATGAAGCCCATGCTATATATCTTGCAGATCTGGAAAACCAGCGCATGAAACTGGAGACTGAGGCTATTTCGAAAATAACCAATAAAGTCACGATGGCAGGAAATATAACTCTTGAGAGCGGAGAGGAGTTTCAGGTAAATTCTCAGTCCTATAACACTTTGCTTTCAACAGACCAGAGCCGGGAAAACAGGAAAAGGTGTTATGATAAGAGGTTTTACCACCTGGTAAACGAATCCGATTCGATGGCTTCTCTTTATTCTAAAAAAGCCCGACTTGACGACCTTATAGCAAGAGAACTGAACTACAGGGACTCTTATGAATCCAGCCTGTATGACCTTTATCTCACAGAGGATCAGGTTGATGACATGAGTACGGTTTTCAAGAAGAGAAAACATGTATTTGAGGATTATAACGAGTTCAGGAGGAAAAAGCTCGGGCTTGAAATGCTCAGGCCATACGACCTTATGTTGCAGTTGACTGATCAACCGGGCAAAAATTATACTTACTCAGATGCTCTGCAGGAGGTCCAGAAATCCTATTCCGGGATGGATTCCCGTTTCAACGAGATTTTTCTGGAGATGGCTACAGGGAAGTTCATAGACGTGTACCCGGACCCCGAGCACGGAAAACAGCCCGGAGGTTACTGTTACGGGCTCTGTGCCCTGAAGGCTCCTGCCCTGATTTTTATGAACTACAACGGAATTATAAGTGACCAGAAGACCCTTACTCATGAGCTCGGGCACGGGATCAATTTCTATCTGATGGGCAATTCCGTGGATTATCTTTATTGCACGGGTCAGATCTATGAAATGGAGGTCCCGTCCACTTTCAATGAAGAACTCTTTGTCGATTACATGGTCGAAAATTCTGATAAAGAAACTGCAGTTGCCGTGCTTGCCCAGCATATCGGGGAATACCAGAACTATTTTACTCGCCAGCCCATGATTACGGAATTCGAATATAAGGCACACAGCTTATGCGCTGAAAAAAGTAGTGAAAACGGAACTGTCAGCGGAGCAGAACTTAATGTCCTCTGGACCGCCCTCTCTAAAGAATACAGGAGTGACTCAGTAGAATATTACGAGGAAGATTCTGCGGAATGGACCTACATTAACCACATCTACCTGACAAATAACTACTACACTTTCAACTACGCTATTTCAAAGGCAATAACTCTCGCCCTCTTCAAGCAGTACCGCGAAGCTCCGGAAGCCTTCAACAAAAACTACATTGACTACCTCTCAGCAGGTTCGATAATGCCGCCTGAAGAAAAACTCAAGAAATATTTCGGGATCGAAATCAACAGGCAACTCTTTGAAGATGCAATGGACATCGTGGAGTTGAGAATTCAGGAATTGAATGAACTGGAAAACGGATGATGAACCTGAATTTCTCTTAAACTTTTTTCTCTTAACCTATTTTTTGGTGATTCACCGGAAAAAACTGAATTCAGAACTTTCTTACCTATCCAGGGAATATTTTCCTTAACCTGTTGAACCTCATTCAAATTCTCAGGTGAATATAAGCGCCTCCGCCAGCTTGTCTGGCGGCCCTTACCAGAAAGAAGAAAAAACAGAGTTTAAAGAGAAATAAAACCAAAATTTATGCTCTTTTGACCTTTTTGCTTCTCTTTTTCACTCACAGCGTCTCAGAAGCTTTTACCTGCTGGCATGTTGTTTTTATTCTTCTTCATTCTCTTTTCTCTTCTTTTTCGTGGGAAAGACCGCTCTCCTGTGTCGAGCGGGACAAAAACGACAAAATACAGTGAATATGGTTTCACAGGTTAGAGAAATCATAACGAGTCCACTTGAGCGAAGTGAGTGAAAAAGACCTCGTGCTTCGAAAAGAAATCAGGTGGGATATCAATCATGTAACGGTTGCTTACCTATTTTCCATTCAGGCATTGTAGGCATCATAGATCTGTGCGACCCAAATAACCATTCCCATTAAAATCCCGATTCCGATAATGCTCATGAATGCGCTGATCAGCAGGGCTGCCCAGACGCCAAATGCCTTGGATACGTGCCCCTTTAAAAGCTGTCCCAGGCCGGGGATGAAAAAAGAGAATAATGCGGGGACTCCATGTGTTTTCTTATAGCTCATAAGTTTTCCTTCCCTTATTTTAGAAAGTATGCTGACTAAGTGCTGATTACTAAAAATATTCGTTACTTTAATTAATTTTGTTTAATTATTAAAATATGGATCAATAAGTTCTTAGTAATATGAATGACTTCAAGCTTCAAAAAAAGCTTTGAAAAAAAGCTTTGAAAAAAACGCCGAAAAAAGCGCCAAAAAAAGCTTATATTCTCGGAACTCGAAAACACCGGTAACTCAGACCAAAACGCTCAAAGAATGTTATGATCCACAAAAAGAAAACCGAAAAGCCCTTTGAATGGGACCCGCCTGCTCCTTCAACAGTCTATATTAAGATCAAAAATATTCCTTATGAGACCTTTAAAACAAGGCTGAACCAGGGACTGGTTACTACCGAGCTTGACCAGATACGGTACCGTCTGGAGAGGCACATCTACTGCTGCAGGGTCTGCTCGAAGTACATAAACGGGTACTGTATAATCACTAACCGAAGAGCTGAACCCGGATGGATCTGCAAGTCCTTCGTGCCAAGAGAGGAATTCATATATCTTGATACCATGCCTGATCGGGAAGACTCGGCAGGGTTCAGGTATCTCTCGGAAACAGGGCTTAAAAGAGACAGGGAAGAAGGCGAGGGGGAAGCCGGAGGCCCGGAAAGCAGAGGAGTAGGAGACCTCTACGATGAAGGAGTGGCTCTTTACAGGCAGGGGAGGCTGAGGCTTGCGCTCAAAGCTTTTGACCGTGTGCTTGAAGTAAACCCTCTGGATTTTGCAGCCCTGTACCATAAGGGAAATTCCCTCCTGAAACTCAAACGCTATGAAGAAGCTCTTGAGATCTTCGAAAGAGCTGCAGAAATCAAGCCTGAGAATGCAGGGCTCTGGACTAATATGGGTCTTGCTCTAAAAAAGCTTGAACGTTTCCGGGATGCGCTTGAGGCTTTCGAAAAATCTATTTCCCTGAATCCTGTGCAGAAAAACGCCTGGGAAAGCAAGGATGCCGTTCTTGCCCTCATACGCCTGTGTGAAGAGAAGCTCGGTGAATCTGAAAAATCCCTGGAAATAAATCCCGGAGACCCCGATGTCCTGTTTGAAACCGGAAAACTCCGGCTCAGGCTTGGCGAGCAGGAAAAAGCCATGCAGGCTTTTAAAAAAGCCCTTGAGGTGAAACCTGAAAATGCCGAAGCCTGGCAGCTCCGGGGAGAAATCCTCTTTAAAGCCGGTTCGGAAAAAGAGGCTCTCCACGCCTTTGAGAAGGCAACCCGACTTGGGCCCGATTATCCCGAAGCCTGGTATGAAAAGGGAAAGGTTTTCCTGAAACTCGGAAATTTGAGAGCTGCAGAAAATGCTTTTAAGATTGCATCTGACCTCTGGGAGAGTAAAGGGCATAAAACAAAAGCGGAAAGTGCCCGTGAAAGTATTCGCAGATTGGGTTCCGGGAAAGCATAACTTTTCCGGACTTTTCCTTTAGCTGACCTTTTTCCCTTAATTTGCTTTTTCTTTTAGCTGATCCTTTCCTTTAACTTGCTTTTTTTTCAATTGCCTTCCTTTAACTTCCTTTTTCCTTCAACAGGTCCGAACAGCCTGATTTCTAAAATTTACAGATAAGCATGTGTAACATAACGTCGCATCATCCTGTGGCTGTTGAAATAATATGCAACCATGCCTATCGAGTTATTAATCAGTCTAAACCATTCGTCTCTGCGTTCGTAATAGGTGGGGACGATAATATAGTAGAGTTTGTTGTAAAGGTCATCAAGTTCAGCGAGCCTTGCTTCCTCTCCTGAGAGGTGTTCTTCGGGCCTGGGCCCTATGGACCAGCCGGTCACCCCTTCGATCCACCCTTCAATCCACCAGCCGTCAAGTACGCTGAAATTTACGACCCCGTTATGGGCAGCTTTCATGCCGCTTGTGCCCGAGGCCTCGTAAGGACGGGTCGGAGTGTTCAGCCAGACATCAACTCCGGAAACCATTTTTGCGGCAAGGCTCATATCGTAATTTTCCAGAAAGACGATCTTGATTTCATTTCTGAGGGCTTCGATACTTCTAAAAATTTCTCTTATAAGCTGTTTTCCAGCCTCGTCATGAGGATGGGCTTTACCTGCGAAGATAAGCTGAATCCTTCCCCTTTTATTAATCTTGCTAAGCCTTTCAAGGTCGGAGAGGATCAGGGTTGCACGCTTATATTCAGCCATACGCCGTGCAAAACCTATTGTGAGGGTCTCATAGTCCATGCCTACCCCTGTTCTTTTGTTGACCTCGTCTATGAGTGCTTTTTTCGCACTCCTGCGAGCTTCCCAGATCTCATCATCCGGGATTCCTCCGATCCTTACGAGGAGTTCGGGTTCATTTGCCCAGCCCGGCAGATAGCGGTCAAATAGCTGCCTGAAAAAAGGAGAGGTCCAGGTATAGGAATGGACGCCGTTTGTTATTGCCTGAATCGAATATCCGGGAAAGAGTTCGCTTGAGACCCGACTGTGTAGTTTTGTAACGCCATTGACATAGTTGGACAGGTTGAGCGCAAAAAGGCTTGTATTGAAACGGTCTGCCCCTCCGAACCTTCTGAGGATTTCCACATCGTTTTTATCCCTGATCATGTCGTCCACAAGCCCGTAATCGAACTTGTCATGCCCGGCTTCTACGGGAGTATGAGTGGTAAAAATACAGAGGTCCCTTACTTTCGTAGCGTCCCTGCTATTGCACTTTAAGAGTTCAAGGGCGAGCAGGCTTGAGTGCCCTTCATTCATATGGTATTTCCGGATCTTAAAGCCCAGGGCCTCAAGCATCCGCACCCCCCCTATCCCGAGTACGATTTCCTGCTTGAGCCTGTAGGAATGGTCACCCCCATAAAGAAAATCTGTGATCCCGCGGTCTTCCCATAAGTTCCCCTCTACATTGGTATCGAGAAAAATAATGGGTACGCAGCCCCCTGTAAGGCTCTTGCAGTTATATTGCCATGCCTGGATTTTAACCTCTCTATCCTGAATTTTAACGCTCACTTCCTGCGGCATTCTGGTCATAAAACTTGAAGGGGACCATTCTTCAATTTGTTCGGTCTGGTTCCCCATGAGATCAAGACTCTGCCTGAAATATCCCTTATTGCTAACCAGAGATACTGCAACAAGCGGAACTCTGAGGTCCGAAGCCGAGCGGATTGTATCACCTGCGAGCACTCCAAGCCCGCCTGCATATGTAGGGATTTCATTGCGAAGCCCTACTTCCATAGAAAAATAAGCTATTTTCTGACCTTTCAATACTCCTTGAAAACCATTTTCCATATCTTTAAATCCCCCTGTTTTACTTTAGCACGGGTACATTAAAAAAAGATATAAATGCTTTCAGTAACTGTCTTTCAGAATTCTCTTTCTGTTTCTCTCTACAAATTATATTTATAATGATGTCTCCGGTGATATATTAAATTGATCTCTCATTAAATTGATCTTCAAATTGCCTGAGGAAGCCAAATCAAGATTCAGGTAAGTCAGGTCAGGCTTCAAATAAGTTAAATCAAGCCTTAAGTGAGCCAGATCAGTCTTCAAATAGGTCAGATCAGGCTTTTAGTAAATTTGGACCGGTAAAATGTGATCCCAAAATATGCGGAAACTAAAACAGCCTGAAAACATTGAATCTCTTTGAATTCATTTTTTAGGTTCAGGACATTGAAGATTCCAAAAGGTTTATCTTCAGCTGCTTCTAAATCGAAAATAATCGCAGAGCAAGCTGATGAATATGCTTTACTGCTGGATTTAATTTCTTTACTTGAATCTTTTAATTTCGGAATGTCTTTATGTATAATTTAAATAACAAGTGTGAATATATTAATCAGGTTTATCATATTCCGATAGATATCGAATCAGTGGTAGAAAAGAAGTAGGTGGAAAGAAATGCCTGAACGTGTTATATCTCATCCCCCCGGAGATACTGATGATGAAGAGGCAATTTCTTTTAGGTCTCTGGAGATACTTAAAGCTCGGGTAATAAGAGAAAAAGATCCTGCGGTTAGACGTGAAGCTCTTTGTACCCTTGCCAAAAATCATAGTGATAGTGAAGATAGTTTTGAATTTATTAAAGAACGTGCTGTTGAGGATAGCCATTACTCAGTCCGGAAGACTGCTCTTCAGGAGCTGGTTAGGTTCTGGAAAGGAAGCCCCGAAACCCTATCCCTTATCCGGGAACGGGCTACCAAAGACTGTAATTATGAGGTCAGGAGGGCTGCTGTAAAAGAACTTGCGGAGAACTGGAAGCATCTACCTGAAATTCCTGAGCTTCTAAGGGACTGGGCTGAGAATGCGGGAGACAAATTCGTCCGGAGTACGGCTCTCCAGGAGCTTTCAAGGTGCTGGGGTAAAGGCTGTTGCAGTCTGAATTTTATTACCGATAGGGTTGTAAAGGAAAAAGATGGTTTTGTCAGGGCTATCGCAGTACAGAGTGTTGCAAAATACTGGAGTACGGAGCCTGCGGTCCTTCAGCTGGTCATGGATAAAGCCCTCAACGACGAGCACTATGCCGTAAGAAGTGTAGCTTTGCAGAAACTGACAGAGAAATGGTCTTCCAGAGAAGATATTATTTTCTTTATCAGGGAAAGGGCAGTTAAAGACGACCATTATTCTGTAAGGGGAGTTGCAATCAAGGAACTTGCAAACGGCTGGCGGAACGAACCTGAAATTCTGGACTTTATCAGGGACAGGTGCATTCATGATGAGGATAACATGGTCAGGGGAACCGCGCTCAGCCTGCTTGCCTCCTTATGGCCTGAAGCGCCTGGAACTTTTGAACTGATCATGGATAAAGCCGTTTCTGATGAACATTATTCGGTCAGGAAAAATGCCATGGAAGAACTTGCAAAAATCTGGCATGAAAAGCCGGAAACGCTTCGTCTCGTAAGGGACAGGTTACTGAATGATAGCGATAATTTTGTACGGATCACTGCAGTTCAGGAGCTTGCAAAAATCTGGCATGCGGACCCGTGCACTCTTCCCTTGATTAAGGGGATAGCCCTTAAAGAAAAAGACGAATTTGTAAGAGATGCGGCTGTCCGGGAATTAATAGACGGCTGGCAGGATGAGGATGTAAAAAAGTTCATAAAGAAATTTGCCTGACTGGGAAATTTGCTTTATTTATTCTCCTTTTTATTGTCATTTTATTTGCCTGAACCCCTTCTCTCAAACTAGGCCTTGTTGAAATTTTGCTTATATATTTTTCCCCTGGCTTTTATTTTTTCCTGCTAAATTTTGGGTCTGGACCTCACCTCGGCCAAACAGCAATAAGCCTCTGCATCATGATCCTTCTAGAAACCATAATCACAATCTATTTAATTTATTGCGTCTTTCTATGTAATTGTAGCAAAAAGACTAAATATGTGAAATTTTCTCATAGCTTCCTGTAAAAGGTTCCTGAACGGAGAATACGATGGCTAAAGCGACTTCAAATTCGGCTAAAAACGGAAGTACCAGCAAACAAAAAGCCTGCAAATATCTCAATGAGATAGCTTTATGCAGTGCACTTGAGATGGCGAAAGAGCTGATCTCGGTAATAAATAAAGTTCCTGTAACTGTTTTCCTGTGGCGGCCCGAAAAGTACTGGCCTGCAGAGTTTGTTTCTGAGAACATAAAGCAGTTCGGGTATACGGTAGAAGAATTCACCTCCGGAAAACTTCTGTATGGGAACATTGTGCACCCTGATGACCTCGAAAGGGTCGAAAGAGAGCTCTCAAGAAGGATTGAGGAAGACTACGTTGACTTCTCTCAGGAATACAGAATACTGACAAAGTCCGGGGAAGTACGCTGGGTTGATGAACGAACCTTTATAGAAGCCGATGAGAACGGGGTCGTAAAGTACCTTAAAGGTATAATTCTCGATATTACCGAAAGGAAACGAAAAGAGAAGCTGCTTTATATCCAGCGGGACCTTGGAATTGCTCTTAGCACTTCGCAACACCTGGATGAAACGCTTAATATATTGCTCGATTCGTGCCTTCAGATAGATGAAATCGATGCCGGAGGTATCTATCTGGTTGACGAAGATACCGGGGATATGACTCTGGCTATCCATCGCGGTTTCTCTCCTACCTTTGTCGAAAACGCCTCTTTTTATAGTACAAATTCCCCAAATGCCAAGCTCGTTATGATAGGGCAACCTGTCTACAAGCAGCATATAGATCTCCTTCTTACCTCCAGAGACGATGCACTCAGGCAGGAAAATCTGAGAGCTACGGCAATAATTCCAGTAAAGTCTGAAAATGATGTTATTGCCGCCTTTTATCTTGCCTCAAGTATGGAGTATGAGCTGTCGGATAGCGTGCGCACGGTTATCGAGACCATCGCAACCCAGTTTGGAGTTTTTATCTCCCGGATCCGGCTTGAAGAAAGGCTAAAAGAGTGTGTGAAGAAGCGGAAGTCCTGATTGCTTCTTTCATTTCTTTCATTTCATTTCGCTTCTTTCATTTCGCTTCTTTCATTTCGCTTCTTTCATTTCGCTTCTTTCATTTCGACTTCTTTTCCCTCTTCTGGAAAGGTCAATGCTTCTTTTACCTGAACCCCTTGCCCTGTTTTTTTATTCCGACCGTATTTTAGTTGCAGGTTCCATGATTATAAGAAAAATTTATAAATTTTGTCCCTATAAACTATATGGGAAAAGGACTGCAAATATCAGGGGTCATCAGTAGATTTTTTTCCTTTCATAGCATTGAAGAATATCCCGGAATATAGTATCTGGAAAGGCTCGATGTAAAAAATCTTCTTGTAGGAGCCTGACTGAAAGTTACAACATCTGGAGGGGAATATGACAGAAGAGCTCAAAGCTAAGATTTGTGAATACCTCGCAACTCACTATTACCTTAACCTCGCAACCCTGAGCCCGCAGGGCAAGCCAATGGCTCATACGATGGCGTATGTTTCCGAAAATGAAATCGTGTACCTGGCAACCAATAAAAACACTCGAAAGGTCCAGAATATCATGCAAAATCCGCATGTAGCATTTACGGTTGACGAGGACGATCCTGACTGGTTTGATATGCAGGCACTTCAGGTTGAGGGCAGGGCATCGATAGTTAACGATGAGACTGAAATGCGGGAAGTAGGTGAGATCATGACAGCCAAATTCCCTGTTACTGCAGATATGCCTCCTGATCCGGATACTATCATGATAAAAATCGAACCTGAAGTCGTCTATTATCTGGATTACAGTATAGAATTCGGGCACAGGGAAATGGTCACTTTTTAAAAAGCCATTGGCAATCCGGGTGAAATACTCCGGCTTTCCAGTTTTCTTTTGGCATGAAAGTACTGTGATTTGAAAAGTACTTTCATTCCTCCGTGTCTTTTATTCGAAGAATTTCATGTGCGTTTTTTGAAAAAATAGCGGTTCCTGCTTAATTACTCTATTTATGGCGAAATTTCGGATGGAATCCTTCAGTTTTCTCCCCATGAGCCGCACTGACCCTGAACAGGCCTGCCATCCAGATAATGCTTTTCTTACCCAAAAACCGTTTTTCAATTCACAGGTAAATACAGGTGCTTCCACCAGCTTGTCAGGATATCTGACTTTTTGACTTTTTGACTTTTGACTTTTCTTTTTTACTTCCCCAGGATAGATTGCTTTTCTGCATCGAGCGGAATAGGGACGACACGATACGGCGAATAAGGTTGTATCGTTAAAAAATAATGTAATGTAGTCCTCTCGAGAACAGTGAAGCTTATGACTATAACTATAAATTAGTCTGCTTGAGTGAAACTTACTACTAAAACCCATCAAGTAGTCTTCTTGAGCGAAACGGAGTGGAGCGAAAAGGACCTCGTACTGTTGCGATTGCATCGCAACTCCCCGGAAATCTCCGATTTCATGTGATCCCGAAGCGAAACTTGGGAAGTGAAACCCGGGATTTTGAGCTGCCTTTCTTTTCTTTCATTCTAAAAAGTCAGAGGTCAGGGATAACTAAAAACGGAATAAAGAAAAAAGTAAAACGAACACGATATTCTTTGAGCAGAGGGTGCAAAAAGATGAAAGTACTTTCGAGTTGCAGTACTTTCATGTTGAAAATGAATGTTTTTTCTTTTTTACCTTTCACTTCGGCGGGATCAGTACAGCATCTATCGGGTAGATGTATCCGTTGCTGACCTCGATTCTGTCCCATACAACATTTGCGTCTCCTATCTTCATAGGGTCGCTGGTGGCATCTACTATAAGTATTCCTCCCTGAAGGGTTTCAACGGATTCCATTTCAGCGACATCAAGTTTTCCTTCAGCTACGTGGTAGAGAAGAACATTTTTCAGGGCTTCCTCGTTTGCCTGGAGGTCATCAAGCGTCCCTTCCGGTAGGCTATCAAAGGCTTCATTGGTAGGTGCAAAGACGGTGTATGTCCCTTCGTTCAGGGTGCCTTCAAGTCCTGCTTCTTTCACTAATGAGACAAATGTAGTGTATCCTGCAGCTTCTGCAGCATCAACGATTGTCTGGTTACCTTCTTCAGCAGTCACGTTGTCATCGAGGCCTGGCTCTTCCTCACCCGGAGTCATTCCTTCGTCCTCCCCGGGCACCAGCCCCTCACCGACCTCTTCCCCTGCAGTTTCTCCTGCTCCTTCTGTTACAGTGGCTTCTTCTACAGGAGTTCCTTCTTCAGCTCCCGTTTCCTCTTCCTGAGTATCTTCTGCACAGCCGGAAATAAAAATTATTCCTGCTAAAATTAACACTATAATAATTCCAAGTTTCTTAATACTTCTTCCCCCTTTATACAATTAAAAGATATACTTTATGATGTATATTACATAAAACATTATATGTTCTTTTTATATAATCTTGCCTATTTTTGGAAAAAAGAGTCTTTTTAAAAAAACATCTGTTAAAAAATAAGTACATTTGAAAAAATCTGCCTGGTGTATTGTATTGATGATTTTGAGTCGATCACGTTTCCTTAACCATCGAAGGTAACCAGGAGACTTTTTCCGATAAATAAGGGCCTGCTCATTTTCAGATAGTATCTACAGATCCGCTCATGTGGACCGCTTTATCCTCCAGAGCATCTTTATGGTTCCGACCTACTTACTGGTAATTACACGAGGAACCCTTCGGCTTTTGAAGGAACAGTACTTTTCGCTTAATCAGAAACCTTTTGCCGGAACTAACCTGAACTGCCTGACCCGGAGAGAAAAGACACCATTTTCATGAATTCCAGGTAACCCTCAGCATAGGCCGAAATAAGTGGTTTTTCCGTATGAGGTCTTCCGTATGGGGTCAGAGAAAACATAAAATACCCTTCCAATGCCTGCAGAAATTAGCCTGATCAGGCATGCAGGCAGGATTCAGGAGACATAAAGTATATAGCCTTGCAGCGTTGTTGTCTGCGGGTTCTTTTCTTCAAAATAATTTAATGTCACCATTTCCTCGTGCAGTTCACCCTTAAAAAAGGAGAGTACAGAAGGTTATGCCGAGTGCAATAATTTCCCCTTCTGTATTGACAATTATGCTCCCAACCTCATAATTTCCCTAAGTTACGGATCTCGGTGTAAGCACATTTGTAAAGCCAGGTATAAGGGTCACCTGTACACTCCGAACTAAATTTGTACAATTGCAGCCAGTTTTCCAGTTAATAACGTTATCGTTTTTGGGATCGATTTTATGCCCAATTTTCTCCAGGATTTCCTTCCTCAGATCTTTGATCTTCTTAAAAAACGATATAATCACTTTTTCAGATTAACTGGCATTTAATAGTACTTATTTAGTCCGGAAAGGTTATTAAAGTACACAAATATCTTTTCAGGTACAGAATTCTAACGCTTAAATATATAAATTTATACTGCAAATCACCCTAATGGTGAACATATTATGGTAAAGTTAAGCGAAGAAATGAAAACTGCTTTTTCGAAAGTAAAGATCTTCCCTGTTGCAACGGCTTCAAAAGAGGGAGTTCCTAACGTAGTGCCCATAGGTTTCTGCCAGCTCGTGGATGACGAGACTATCTGGATTGCCGACAATTTCATGGTTAAGTCCCTGGCAAATCTGGAAGAAAATCCAATCGTTGCGGTCTATGTGTGGGGGCCGGAAACAGGCGGCTGCTATCAGATAAAAGGGAAAGCTACAATTATCAGGTCAGGCGAAAAATTCGATAAGATGAAAGCAATCGTAAATACTGCAAAACCAGGTCTTCCTGCAAAAACCCTCATCGAGGTTATGATAAGCGACGTTTTCCAGTGCGCTCCCGGTCCTGCAGCCGGAAAGAAACTTCTCTAAACGGAAGATACACCTTAAAAGGTCGCTAGTCAAAATAGTCATTCGTACAGATTAACCATTTGTCAGATATCCTCTCAAAAAAGTGCATTAATGACAAATCCGAATTGTACCTCTGGGATACCTATTGAAAAATACAAAGAATCAGGAGTGAGGATATGGTTGAAGATAAAGGAAAACCCCCTGTTTTTTGCGAAAAGCTCTGCATAGTCTGTAAAGGTGCAAGAGCAGGCAATAGTATCTGTAAATCTATTCAGAACCTTGAGCTGAAGATCTTCGGGAAAAATGGTTGTATCTGGGGAGCTGCAAGGACAAAGTATTACGGAGTTACTCCTGATAAGAAAATTCCCGAAAAATCAAAAAAATAAATTATGTAAAATCCAGGCTCTGAACTTATAAGAAGAGAAACCATAAGCAAATAAGACTAACAAATACCGACAAATAAGCAGTTAACTTGCCAATTTAATATCTATTGAAAGGAGCAGGTATCTGAATAATGGAGAATAATGGAGTGATGTGAGGAGAGGTGCCAATCACTTTTTATTTTTACTATCCTCGTCTCTTTTTAATTCGACTCCTCTATTTCTCCTGTCTAGCTGTTGCTTTTGATCACATAACTTTTATATTAAATTATCCTTGAATGATCTACAAAAGCTGAAATCTAGCTATAAAGTTGAAATGGTTTGTAAAATCCGAACTATAGCTTTAAGCCTGAAACTATCATTAAAACTGAGCTGCAAACCTGATAAGGTGCAGACCTGAAATACAGGGTTGTAAGTGAAACATGCCTGTGTTAAGTATTATCGCCTGTGGTATGCTCGAAGACGAGCTTGTACATGTACTTTCAAAAGACTGTGAACTAAAGCAGCTAATCGTTGTGGAGAACGGGAATAATTCGGGGTTTCTTCGGAAACTCAGGGCCGGAAACTGCGTACCGAGGACAATTCCTCTGGAAAGAGTCCAGATGTTTTTTAAGGCCGGGTTCAACCCTGATTTTAAAGCCCTTGCAAAGTTCCTTTCCCCCTTTCCGTTCCTTGGAAAAGCATGTGAGAAAATGAATGAGAAGGCGGGACAGCGGATAAGTGTGGTTGTAAACCTGCTAAAGCTTGGATTGCATGCTGACCTTGAGCTACTGAAGTCCGAAGTTTACCGAAATATCCGGGAAATGGCTGCATTTTCAGATGGGATACTTATTTTCTACGGTACCTGCGGGCACGTTCTCGGGGAACTGGAAAAGGATTTCGTAGACCTTGGATGTCCACTTTTTTTTCTGAAGGATAAAGCTGGAGAGATAGTTGAAGATTGTATCAGCACGGCGCTTGGCGGGAATGAAGCCTATGCCAGAGCCATGCTTGCCTGCAGAGGCAAAGGCACGATTTACCTGACTCCTATGTGGGCTTCAAACTGGAAAAATTTTGGAAAAAAGTCTGGAAGTCGAGACTTAAATAATAGGTATCTGAAAAATTCACGGTACTGCCTGGCTGTAAAAATAGAAACAGGAATTTCATATGAGCCAGAATTCCATAAAAATGTTCAAGAGTTTGCCCATACCTTCGGTATGAAAACTGCAGCCCTGAAAGGAAGTTTTGAAATTGCAGAGCAGGGATATTTCTATGCCAGAAGAGCAGTAGTCAAAAATTCAGGTTGTTTGCCTAAAAATCGTCAAGAGATAAAATTCTAAGTTTTTGATAGTGCTTATTTAAGTTCATCCTCACTTTTTCTCTGAAATTATTGAGTTTAATAGAATACATTAGTTATATTTATATTACAAAATTGTTCAATATGTCTCCTAACTCTTATATAGTTTCTCTTCTTTTAATATTAAATAATATATTAACCTCAAGCTCCTCTTTACTTCTAAGTGTGGGGGTATGTGAAATAAATATTAGCAAAAAAGTTCTTATTATCACCCTCTTAATTTTTGCAGTGCTTACAACCTCATTTACATTTACACATAACATGCAGCTGTCCAACTTTTTGGAGCTTGAACAGGCAGATACATTAGAGAATGTAGAACGAGTGCAAAACGCTGTTGCCACAGAACAGGGGTATCTGGATTATATTGTCCAGGACTGGGCTTGCTGGGATGACACCTATCAGTTTATTGATGACAAAAATCAAGAATACATAAATGTTGACCTGCAGAATCAGACACTTGCCGGGATTAATGTTAATGTCATGATTTTCGTTAATAGTTCCGGGGAAGTAGTTTACGTTAAGTCCGTAGATACTCATACTGCAGAAGAAATGCCCGTGTCTGAGGATCTGCTTGCAATGATAGAAGACGGAAGTCTTCTTACAAGTGGAGAGGACGACTCGATAAGCGGTTTTGTTTTGCTTAACGAAAACCCCATGTTTATTGCATGCCACCCGATTCTTACAACAACGTATGAAGGGCCTTCAAAGGGCACTCTCATTTTCGGGAGATATTTTGACGACGAACTCCTCGACTCTTTTAAAAAAGTTACTCGCTCTTCCCTTCTGATGTACAGGGCAGACGAAAATATGCCTACGGATTTTCAGACAAAAGTCAAAAACGCTTCGGAAAATCCTGACAGGATTATGGTTGAACCCCTGAATGAAGAGCAAATTGCAGGTTATTTCGGGTTAAAGGATATAAACGGCAACCTTGCTCTGCTTATCAGGGCGGACTTCCCGAGGGAACTTTATCTGCATGGCGAAAGAACCCTTAATTACATGTACTGGTTCCTGCTTCTGACCGGGCTTATGACAGGGGTCGGCGTCAAATTTGCGCTTGACAAATTATTTATTTCGAGATTAATAGAGATTGACGATTTTGTCACAAAGGTAAGGTCCGAAAAAGATCTTTCCAAAAGATTGGATCTAAAAGACAATGATGAACTCTATCGCCTTTCAAGAGAAATAAACGGGATGTTAAACGAGATCTATCTTGCAGAACAGGAGTTAAAAGCTCAGGCCCGCGAAAAGAAAGTTCTGCTCGACTCGCTCAATGAACTGGTCCTCTTTGTGGGTCCCGATTTAAAAATCATCTGGGCAAACAAGGCTGCTCTCGAATATATGAACATGGATCTGGAGTCGGCAATGGGAGTCTGCCTGAAAGCCACTCCCGGGATCAGCGGTCCCTTAGTTGAGTTTCTGCATCTTGAGTATATCTTTACAACCGGGGAGAAGAAATCAGGCGAATTTATTGCAAAGGACGGAAAAGTCTGGTTTGTCCAGGCAACTCCTGTGACGGATGATCAGGGAAAGATCATAGGCGTGCTTCAAACCTGCAGGGATGTTACTGAAAGGAAAGAAGCCGAGAAACTGCTCCAGGAAAAACAGGTTGCTGAGGTTGCAAATCGTACCAAGAGCGAGTTTCTGGCAAATATGAGCCATGAACTGAGAACTCCGCTTAATTCAATCATAGGCTTCTCTGACCTTTTATATGAAAAAATTTATGGAGATCTCAACGAAAAGCAGCTCAAGGCTGTAGGGAATATTTCAAGAAGTGGAAAACACCTTCTGAACCTGATTAACGATATTCTTGACCTTTCTAAAGTTGAAGCTGGGAAGCTTGAACTCGAATATAAAGAGTTTGAGCTTGGAAGTAAACTCAACTCTATAAAAAACCTTCTGTCTCCTATTGCAGACAGGAAGATGATTGAGGTTAAAATCCGGGTGGATGAAAGCCTCGGCACAATCTGGGCTGATGAGGCTCGTTTTGCTCAGATCCTGTACAACCTGCTGGATAATGCTATTAAGTTCTCATACGAAAGCGGAATTGTGAAAATAGAGGCAAGAAAGAAAGGTGATATGGTAGAAATAACGGTCAAAGACAGTGGGATCGGAATCAAAGTTGAGGATCAGAGCAAACTTTTCAAACCGTTCAGCCAGGTAGCTTCTTTTTCCTCAAAAAAGGTTCAGGGAACAGGGCTTGGACTCGCTCTGGTAAAACAGATTGTTAATCTCCATGGGGGCTATATCTGGTTCAAGAGTGAGATCGGAGAAGGAAGTACCTTTGCCTTCACAATTCCGATAAAAGGAGATAAAAGAACCGAAAGCGACGGTGAAGTAGAATAATCCAACGGTGCGGGAAAGGCTGAATCCTGAGTTTTGAAGAAAACTAAAAAACAGGTGAAATTAAGGTCAACTGATTGAAAACTCTTCGAATACTGTTTTGTCTTTAAGCCGTAAATTTTCAGTCTCCGGCTAAATGGTGGGTTCCTCGATTTCCTGAGTGTAATCAATACCGGAACCTGTTGTTTTTATCTTATACATTTCCAACTTTCCTTCTATATCAAATGCTTCTATTTTATCCATTTCTACCTGATACGTTTCAACGCAATCTCTCTGGAGGCTTAAAAGTTCTGCCAGAGTGAAAACGGCGTACGGACTTTTTCCCTGTCTACATTTTTTTAACTGTTTATAATCAAAATAAAGGTCATCGTAGCGCACAACATGACTGAACCATTCAGTCGGGATAGGAAGTCGGGACAAAAGGGGGATTGCAGATTCAAAATAGTTTCTGCAAGCTTTCTTTCTTGATAACTGGCACCAGTCGTCTATCGTGAAATGTACTTTTCCGGCTTCAACCATAAAAATAACAGGGTAGATTTTACAGGTTATGGGTTTGAAATCACCGCATTCGCATGCTTCGGTTTCTTTGTTCAAAAAAGGACACAATTCTCCAAGCTTTAATACGTGGACAAGAGTTCCATCGTCCATTTTCAAAATATCCAGATACCTGAGCTCGAATTCTGAAACGCTCATACCCATCTTTTTTGCCATATATTCTTTTTCACCAGGGAGCAGAGTTCCTATTTTATTGTGCTCGCAAGCTCCTCCGCAGTTCTTACAGATATTAAAAGTATTTGGGTTACTACCACTAAACATCTTATGGAAGTTCTCGTACATATGCATGGGTATTTTTTCAAATATCAATCTAAAAACCTCAAATATGTAAAACTGGGTTATTGGTTATATTTTTTTTAAGTCATATTTACATGTATGCTTCAGAAGGCTTTTTTTGTCAGGTTTTAAAATAAAATAACAAGTTCGACTTGCAAAGAAAAGTATTAATTCATTTATTGTTTCCGAACGAGAAATTGGATATAAAATATTTATCAGTCTAATCGAAATTTTATCTGATTTGAGCAGAAAGTGGTGTCCAAGCAGGGTATTTTAGGTTGCGGATCAGAGAAATCTATCTTTTATTATCGACGGTTCCAACGGGTCTATTGCGTTTGTTTTTCTGACTTTTCACGCATAAGCGTAGGGTTTTTATCTTCTTTGCAGGCTCCGAAAAACAATATGTTTCCGGATCCTGCCCTGAATACTAATTTTTCTCAAAATTTTATGGATTAATTTTGATATTTGTCTATTTTTCAGGAAATCCTGAAGTCAGGGCAGAGGGTAATCCTCATTTATAATTTAGTTTAAAAATAAAGATATTTATTAATCAGATCTGCAGAATGTTAAAATACAGTTCTTCTTCCTTAAACATAAAAGTGATACTAATAAACTCATCCCAAAAGCAATTTTATTCTTAATACGTGAGATCTCAGAATCCGTTTTCAGGATCAGAAACCCAATTAGGTTCTCAAAGTCTAAAATCAGGTGAATAGATTTTAAGTTCTAAGCTCACTCCAGAACTTGCCCGGTACCGAGTATCGACCTGAAATTGTACAGGAATTTTTGTTCTACTTAGCAACCTTTATATATTTTTTCACTTTATTTTTTACATAGATACCTGCACTTTAGCTTAATAAGGGATATAATTTTGCGCTATCCAGTTGCAGGTATGTGGTTTCACTTCCGGCAGCCTGTTGGTGATGTGTATGGATGTAAGTAAAAAACTGTTGATAGTTACGTTCACAATGTTTGCTTTATTAACTATGCTTTTAATAGTTGCAGCCCATACCATCCTGTTATCGAGTTTCTCCGACCTTGAAACCCGGGACACTATCAAAAATACCGGAAAAATCGAACAGGCAATTGCATGGGAAGCTTTGTCTATCGACAGAACCGCAAGGGATTGGGCTTTCTGGGATGATACGTATAAATTCGTAAATACATTAAGCCCTGAATACATAGAGTCAAACCTGGACGACAGCACGCTTTACGATCTGGATCTTAACGTTATGCTTTTTGTAAACGAATCCGGGGTCCTGGTCTATCCGATGTCCGTAGACCTGGTAAACATGACAAATGTTCCTGTTCCTGAAGGGCTTCTGGAACAAATTGACAGTGGAATTCTCACTATCCGGGGAAATACGGATTGCATACAGGGAGTCATTCTGCTTAACGAGGGCCCGATGCTTATTGTTGGCCGCCCGATTCTGTCAAGTTTCGGAGAAGGTCCTTCTGCTGGAACTCTAATTCTTGGAAAGTATATTGACAGCTCCTACATATCTTCTCTTGAAGAACGTACGCAGACTTCCCTATCGATCTATACTCTAAATGAGGAAATGCCCTCTGACTTTCAGGACGCATTTGATGAGGCTGCCAGTGAAGAGGGGAGTGCTGTTAAAATTCTTGGAGATGATAGGGTAGCCGGGTATTTCATACTTCGAAATACTACCGGGGAGCCCGTAGCCCTCATGAGGGCTGATTACCCCCGTGACCTCTATGCACAGGGTAAAAAGACCCTGATTTACATTTACGGTTTCCTGCTGCTTAGCGGGCTGGTTATAGGGACTGCGACCAAATTCAGCCTGGATAGACTCCTGGTATCAAGGCTGATTGCTATTGATAGTTTTTTTGAAAATGTAAAAAGAGAAAAAGATATCTCGAAACGCCTTGAAGTGGAGGGAGAAGATGAAATCCACAGGCTTTCAAAAGGTATCAACGAAATGCTTTCCAGCATCAGGCTTGCTGAGCAGGAGCTTAAGGCCAGGGAGTACGAAAAAAAGTTTATTCTTGATTCCCTTGAAGAAATAGTGGTGCTCAGGGACCCGAACTTTAATATTCGCTGGGCAAACAGGGCTGCCCTCAACAACAAAGATCTCTTAATGGTTGAGGCTAAAACCCGGGCAGCTGAGAGTCCTCAGGCTCCGGAAACGAACATTATCCCAAAACCCCGGCATCCTCTAGCTCCCGACTGTACGGACCAGGAGTTCACCTCTTCTGAAGGAAAGACCTGGCTTCTCAGGTCAAAACCCGTACGTGACGAAATCGGAAATACCATTGCAGTCCTGGAAACCGGGGTGGAAATCACGGAACGGAAGAATTATGAAATCGAACTCTTCTGCGCAAAACAGGAAGCTGAAGTCGCAAACCGCACGAAGAGCGAATTCCTGGCAAACATGAGCCATGAACTGAGGACCCCGCTCAACTCAATCATAGGTTTCTCCGACCTTTTATATGAAAAAATTTATGGGAATCTCAACGAAAAACAGCTCAAGGCTGTAGGAAATATTTCCAATAGTGGAAAACACCTGCTGAACCTTATTAACGAAATCCTTGACCTTTCCAAAGTAGAAGCCGGGAGCTTTGAACTGCATTACAGCACTTTCTGGCTAGCTGAAGTTTTTGCTGAAGTTCGGGACATGCTGTTTCCATTTGCCGCCAGCAAAGGACTGAAAATAGAGCTTGAGATTGAAAGCAATCTGCCCAGGGTTTATGCCGATAAGGAAAGAATCCTGCAGGTTCTCAGTAACCTGGTGACAAATGCAGTCAAATTTTCAAATGAAAACGGGTGCATAAGGGTTAAAGCAGTGAAGGTGGACGGTTTTTTGAAAATAACCGTAGCTGATGATGGAATAGGCATTGCAGCTGCCGACCATGAAAAGCTTTTCAAGCCTTTCAGCCAAATAGACTCTTTCTCTTCTAAAAAGTATCAGGGAACCGGACTCGGGCTTGCTCTTGTAAAAGAAATTGTGCAGCTCCATGGGGGCACTGTCTGGTTTGAAAGTGAAGCCGGAAAAGGGAGCATCTTCGGCTTTTCGATCCCACTTCCGGGCAGGAGCGAATAACTCCCGGAGACAAAAATAAGATTGAGTCGGAAATGTCAGTACCGACTCGACTGTATTTTTTGATAGCTTTTTGGGATGTTGTTCCAGGACACCGGCGCATTTTCAATCTGTGTGCCCAAATCTATGAAATACTCATTATTGTAGTAATACCAGATTTCCACAGCCGGGTATGCGCAATCACTGTACTGGTCGTAGTCGACATCCGAGGAGTCCGCAGGTATCAGTTCTGAACTATCATCATCATAGTAGGGGCCGTCGGTCGGGTCCAGAGGGAACCATTCTCCATCCTCATAAACCTCTACCCAGGCGTGCCCGCCGCTGACATCTCCGAAATCGACTTTTCCTATGGCAACCCGCACTGTGCTCTCATTGTATTCTCCTGAAGCTATCAGAAGGGAAGCCAGGGTATTTGCCTGTTCCTCACAGTCGCTGGCAGGCTCCCCATACACGGGATTGCTTGAATAAGCGGGCGTCTCTTCCAGGAACTCGGTCGGAGTGAGCCACTGTTCCTCTTCATCATTCAGAGTTTCGTCCGAGACCCAGGTCCAGGAGAGAGCTGCTTCATAAATCTCATATTTGTCATCAAGGTCGTTTTCTTCGAGGTAAGATACTACAGCTTCAGCGTCCGGAGTGACATACATCTGGTAGTTCGAGGTTACATTCGCACTTTGTAGTTGCTGTTCTTGCATGAAGTTATTCAATTCCTCTCTGTCAGGGATTCCCCTTCTTACAGGATCTTCTCTGGTCATGGCAGGAGGCAACTGCTCCGATCTGTCCCTATTGAATGCCGGCTGATTATTTCGCACCATAGCCTGTCTATTTTGCATCATATCTGCTCCCCTGGCAGGCAGGTCAAATTTCCAGTTCCAGCTTCCGACAGTATTACCCGTACTTTCAATAATATCCATCAGGTTGAAATACCGGCTTCCCGAAATCCGGCTCGTAACGGATGAACAGTAAGAAGTAATATCACTTGCAGCGGCCTTACTTGGAGGAACATTGCTGGAAGTAGCCTCATAGAAACCGTCAACGGTTTCCCGATTAATTCCGAAATTTCCTGCATCCAGGCTTTCGCAGGCACAGACCGACCCTGCCAGTGCGAAGGCAGCCAGTAAAATTATAATAATTTTTTTCATTCTGTTACCTACCATCCTGCTTTCTCTCTTTTCAATCTCCTGATCTCGATTTGTTTCTATTTTCTTCAAACAAGTTTCTATTTTCTTCAAACAAGTTTCTATTTTCTTCAAACAAGATTCATTTTTCTTTTCTATGAATTTTCTTCTGTGAGTTCCAGATTTTTACAGGTTTCAGGACTTCAGTTACCTCTGTCAGGTCGTGTTTCTTCCAGTAACTCATATTTTCTTCAAATAAAGCCAAAAAATCGGGAAATTCTTTCATATTCCCGATTATCGGCATTGCTATTCCGACAACCTGTATTCCCCCTTTCTTCCTCATGGAGCCTGGAGTTTAACAGCTTTTTTAGATGGAACTTAACCCTGAAAAAAATTAAGAAGGGTTTGCCCCCTTCTCTCTAAAGTTCTCTCTTTCCGGTTATTCGTATCTCAATGCGTCTACTGGCTTTAGTTTGGATGCCCTGTAAGCCGGGACTACTCCTGAAGCCACACCTATTACGATTGCAAGGATAAGCCCGAAAGCCATCAGGTCAGGGGCGAGATATAAACCTGAATCCCCTCCTCCCCCCATCATGGTCATGCCGAGCAGTGGGAAGAGAGTTGAAACAAAAGCTCCCAGAATAACCCCAAGGACGCCTCCGACAAGCCCTACCATTGCGGAGTTAAAGAGGAAAATCATGAGGATATCCCTGTTTTTTGCTCCTATGGCTTTCATGGTCCCTATCTCCTTTGTCTTTTCCAGAACTGAGGTAAACATGGTGTTGGCAATACCTACGGCTCCTACAAGAAGGGAAACAGCTGCAATTGCCCCGAGGAAGAGGGTCATCGAACTCGTCATCTCGGTAACGGACTCAGCCATGGACTTTGAAGCGCTTACGGAGAAGTCCTGATCATCTTCCCGAATAATGTGCCTTGAGACCATGAGCTTGTCTTCAATGTCTTCCATCAGCTCGTCTACCAGGTCTTCACTCTTGGCTTTTACCGTGATAGTATCGAAGACATCTTCTTCTGCATCGTCAATCAGGTTTACTGCCGCATCGATTGGCATGTAAATGCTTCTGTCGCCTTGCCCCTCTTCTGTAAGGATGCCGACAACTCGCACTGATTTACCGTTGATTGTTATTACCTGATTGACTCCGATTTCCTGGTCATAAGTATCACTGGCAACGCCGCTTCCTATGACTGCTACATACTTATCAGAGGGCTCGAGCAGCCTTCCTGATTGTGTTTCCAGGGTGGTCATGTACTGCCAGACCTGGGTGTCTACACCAGTGATTGTCATAGTTGCGTTTTCCCCTGCATAAATCACCGGTTCGCTGCCGGAAATCTGCCCGGCAATATACTCTATTCCGTCCAGGCCCTGAAGGGCGTCAATGTCATCATCGGTTAATTCAACATCTGTTGTCGTACCTCCGGGACCACCTCCTCCGGGACCGGGCATGTTTGACGATGCTCTGGTATATCCGGGGGAAATGGTTATCAGGGTCAGATCCATCTCGGAAAGTCTGCTCTGCACCTGCTCTTCCATAGCATCCCCGAGGGAGAGGATGCCAACAACAGACCCGATCCCTATAACTATCCCTATAATGGTTAGCCAGCTCCGGAGCTTACTGTGCAGGAGCATGTTCAGGCCCATTTTCAGGTAGGTTGAATTTCTCATCTTGCATCCTTCCGTTCTCTGCGGATGTTGATTTTTCAGTCTTTTGACGTCTCATGGACGTATTTCTGTTCTTCAGGCCTTTTGCTACCTGCAGTTATTCTGTTATCCTCAGGCTTTTTGTTACCGGATTTTTTCTCTTTCCTTTCCCGTATCTTTTCCTGTATTTTCTTGCGGTACACGAATGCTCCGCCCACAAGCACTATTACTGCAATATAGGGCAGGTATGAACTGATGCCACCGCTGTTGCCGGGTCCTCCTGTTTGTGGAGTCATGGTTCCACCGGTGATCTCGAGTTCTACTTCCTTATCCACCGTTATTCTTTCTCCTTTTGCATCCGTATATTCAATCTGGACTATCAGGGGATTGTCTTCAACGGAGGCAGCAGTCAAATTTCCGCCTTCAGCACTTGCTTTTGCGGTACCGGGTCCACCTGAACCAGCTTCGGTCCCTGCGGCACCCTGTGTGCTGGTTACGTCAAAGGAAGCGATTGTATAGTCTCCTTTCTCAAGATTTCCCACAATCGTTGAGGAACTTCCCGATACCCTGTAATTGTCCTGGTCCGGAATCGAGACTTTCACTGAATATGCAATGTTATTGCCTACGTTTGCAACCGAAAGAGAAATCTCTCCCTCATCGCTTTCCGAAAAGGAAACATCAAAGTCTGTTTCACCGCCTACGAAAACTCCTGCCGTAGTCTGGATGGTTTGTTCGTTGGATTCGTAGTCTTCAAGGGTAAGGTTTATGTCAAGAGTATAAAGTCCCGGGTCCGCGTTTACATCTGCCATTACGGAATAAGTAATGGTTACGGATTCTCCTGCATCCAGATACTTGATGTACTTGGTGTTGTCCGAGTATACTGGAAGGATTACACCGTCAGGGTCTGTCCAGGAAACGACCATGTTCTTCAGAGGAGAAGTTCCGGTATTCGTTACTATGAACTCAAGAGTTTCTTCTTTTGCGATGTCGATATTCGCCTTGTCTATGGTCACAATCTGAGCGTATTCTTTCCCTCTTACATCGAGGTAGATGGTTTTTGTAGTGGTGTATGTAGTTGCCGAAGATCCTGACCCGGTTTTATATGTAGTTGTGACGTCAAGGGAATACGTACCGGCAGACGCATTGGAATCTGTCATGAGCTTGAATTTAAGGACACCTCCCTCGTCGTCATCCTGCCGTGCATTCAGATAGGAAATCTCTTTTTCAAGATCTTCTCCGGAAATCTTGGAGAAAGGATATTCTGGATCGACGGTGACGGTAATATCTTTCACATCCTTTGTTCCCACATTCTGCACGCTGACAGTAAGCTCAACAGTTTCTCCAGGGCGAGCAGTGTCAGGGTTCTGATTGGTTAAATTTACCTGCAGGGATGAGGATGTTATGTCCCCGTTTGATCCAAGTGCCGTTCCAGCTCCCAGGCATATGAATGCTGAAAACAGCAGTAAAATTGTTAGCAAAGAAAACTTTTTCATTTTAATTCCTCGGATTCATTTTTCTTGCGTTTTTCTATTTTTTCGATTTCACCGTCTCTGATGTACACAACTCTTGTCGCATATCTTACCAGGTCCAGGTCATGGGTAACAATGATAATCGTCTTGCCTTCCTGTTCGTGCAGCCCGTCCAGAAATTCCAGAATATAATCTCCGGTCTTACTGTCCAGGTTTCCTGTTGGTTCATCTGCCAGAATTATAGGCGGGTTCACAGCCAGGGAGCGTGCTATAGCTACCCTTTGCCTCTGTCCGCCCGAGAGCTGGGAAGGCAGGTTTTTTTTCTTGTTCGAAAGCCCGACTATGTCAAGCAGGTATGCAGCCTTCTTTCGGGCTAACTGTGCGTCTTCTTCCTGAAATTCCAGAGGCAGGAGTACGTTTTCTTCCGTACTCAGCGTGGGAATCAGGTTGAAACTCTGGAAAATAAAGCCGATCATCTGCCCCCTGATGCGGGCAAGCTCGGATTCATCAAGTTCTGAGATATCATTTGAATTAAGGAAAACCGTGCCTTTTGATGGTATGTCAAGGCAGCCAAGCAAGTTCATAAGTGTGCTTTTTCCACTTCCGCTGGGACCAAGCACTACAAGAAATTCCCCTTCGTAGATCTCCAGATCTATCCCCTTTAAGGCTGCAAACTCAACCTCCCCCATCTGGTAAATTTTCCAGACATCAGATAGTTTGATAAGTGGTTCTCTTTCGTCTCTGGTGATCCTGCTCTTTTCAGAGCTTTTTAAAGGCCCGGGAGCTGAACTGCTTTCCGGGTTATTCAGATCCTCCCATGAACCACTTTCCTCGGAACCATTCCCGGATTCGTCGTAGAAACTCGCGGTTTTTTCGAGCGAGTCCATGATTTTTGAGGGATTTAACTTCGTTTTAAAGTCCTCTATCATTTCAGTAAGTGTCATAAATTACCTCTAAAAAGCTAGTCATATCTGAGCTGAAGCTTTCAGGCTGAGCTGAAGCTTTTCAGAGTAGCTTTGGTTCGATTTTCTTTTGTTCGTCTGGTTTTTATTTTCTCACGACCTATTTCGTGATCGAGTCTGATTATCTCGTAATCAGGTATGGTGTTCTTCGCCAGAACATCAGAATGATAGTATGCACAACTCACAACTTACTATACTTATTATATCTGTTATGGTGTAATCTGGCGTAATTTATGTGGTCCAGTTGGACCCGGATGACCCAATTGAACCAGATGTGGTTTAATGAGGTCTTGATGGTTTTGAGGCACCTGCGGAATGCATGGTGCCTCATTCTTCTGGGGTGTAGGGTTTCTGTTTGACTGCTCCTTTCCTCTTGTTCTTAAACAGGTAACACCTAGGCGTTGTGAAGGGTTTCCAGTTTTCTGGTGGCGAGGTATCCTTTCCTGGTGTAGTTCCCGTTTACTCCTCTCTGACGGAAGCACCTTTAGACCGGTGCCTGGTCAGATGACTGCTCAGGAGGGACTTGAGGCAGTCAACCCCATCATTGGCATTTAATAATAAAAGCATACTTAACCGAAAAAAGGGAATTTAAGGAATGAATTTAGCAATGAAGCTTTACTGTGAGGTTTCTGGCTTATTTATTCTTTAATCAGCCTTTAATCAGTAATTATAATCCCTATAAAGTATTATTATCTGTCATCATCATTCGCAACCCAACGCCAGCCTTCGCAGAGAGCTGTTTTCCACGGATGGAACCCCTGGTTCAGATATTGCCGTGGTCCCATCCCTCGACCTGAGTGCCCGTAAGCCGGAAGAAAATAGCCTTTTCCACAAAAATAAAAAAAGAAACATATTAGAGTCAGGGGTCATTTGAAGAAATTTAGAAGAAGATACTGGCCTTCTCTGAAGCCCCTAATATCAACTAATCTCTTACTATTTGCATACTAAGGGGAGCCACAGCAAAAAAATCCTCTGACAAACCTCTGAAATCCTCCAAAGCTGATAAGATCCTGGAATTATCTGACGTGATCAGAACTTTGTTTCTTCTCCTCCCGAGTTTCGCTTCGGGATCGCAGGAAATCGGAGATTTTCTGGGAGTTGCACTGCAAGTGCAACAGCACGCTGTCTGTTTCGGCAGAGTTGCGGCTCTGCAGTGCGCGGTCTGTTTCGCTGCGCTCAAGCAGACCAATTTTATGTATTTTAGCAATAAGCTACGCTCAAGAGGGCTAATTTATAGGTTCCAGTAGTGGGCTTCGCTCGCTCAAGCAGACTAACTTATGGACAAGGACGTACTTTTTCTCTTCGGTCAAGTGGAATTTATTAAATATATCTCAGACCCGTACAACGTCATTGGCCATATTGTGTCGTTCCTGATGCTTTCGACGCAGGAAAGCGGGCTTTCCCGCAAAATAGAAGAAAAGAAAGAAAAGAAGTAAAATCAGAAACTCTAAGGATGATTATGAGTGGAAAGGACAAAAAACAGGTCAAAATGGCATAAATTTTGGTCTTATTTCTCTTTCAAATCTATTTTTTCTGCTTTTTCTGTATGGCTGTCAGACAAGCTGGAGGGGATGCTGATGTTTGGCTGAACGGAAAGGCTTCGGGATTGGCAGGTATTCTTTCAACCAGAGGAATATTTCTTCAGTTTATCTTTCCTGATTGAGGCGCTTATTTGCAGACTGTTTTTTACCCGACTGGCTGCCCAACAGGACACAGTGCGGTGAAGGGTGAGAATACAGAAATTTTCCTCATGGACTACGTATCGATCAACCAATCTCCGTGTATTGATAAGGGCTATACAATTATGCAAACTCATTTTTTTGCTTGGATCAATGAAATACAGTTTAAAATTACAAATTTAAGTATTAGGAGCAAAAATAAAGATTTTAGTTTGATTTATTGCCTGAATAAACCTCAAAAACTAAAATAAAGTTCTTTTTCAATTCTTTTTTTGCAAGTATCTTTATCTCTTTGTCTGACAATTAGAGGGATGTACGGCGGTAAGCTGAATTAACAGTGTGGCCGCAATTGATAGTGTGAAAAAGATATAAAAATTGCACCAAGATGTAAAAGTTACAATGGAGTAAAAGTATGAGTCGAACAAAAATTAACTACGTCGTGGACCTTGCCTTACTCGCTCAATTTGTACTGGTTGGCTATTCAGGTCTTTTATTGCTTATCGACGGGCATGGGACGTCCCATTTCTGGAAGTTAATCCATGAGAAGATTGGGATCCTGATGCTGGTCTTCTTTATTGTCCACTTTGTATTGCACTGGGGCTGGCTAGTGTTAAACACAAAGAAATGTTTCAGCAGAAAAGAAACGAAAGCTGATGAGATCATTGAGGCAAAATATACTAGTGTCGATTAAGTCCAGCAAAAAGAAGGGAGAACAAGATTATCAGGAAATCAAAAGTTTATTCAAAATGTGGAGCGGCGCTTACTCAAAAATAAGAATCCGGAATGTATGAAAAATAATTATACAAAGATCTCATCCGAAAATGGAACTAGTTTCGGAATTCGGATAACCATGATACACAGGTAAGTTATTTGAATAAGCACGAGATTCAAACATAAAATAAGCAAGGGAATGTGAGATCCGGGAACTTTATCTCTCCTCGTCCCTAATGATCACAACATTCCCACGTCCCCGCTTGAACTTTTCTATCAGCTCTCTTCTTTCAAGGTCTGCAAGCATGAGACTGACTTTTCCTTCGGAATATCTCAACTTGCTGCGGAGATCTTTCTGCGTAATCCTGCCTCCCTGGCCCCTGATTATGTCCATGATTTCCTGGAGGTCCGCAGGGAGAGGAAGATTCTTTTTAACAGCAGGAGCTTCCGGCTCGGGTAGCTTTGTAGGCTCAGGCACCTGCACAGATCCTTCAGGAGATGGTCCTTCCGGAGCCTTTTCCCTATATTCTTCTGCTTCCAGTTCAAGTCCTGCAGGTTCCATTTCAGGCATTGTCTGCTCTGCCTTTCTTCCTGCCTCTATTTCCTTATTCCTTAATTCATAGTCTGATTCTTCTGAAAGTAGGGTTTCTGCGGGCTTCGCCTGGATTTCCTTTTCTATTGTCGGCGCAACTCTTTCATCAGGAAGCTCTGCCGAAAGATTGGGTATGTTTACGGGTGCAGAGAGTTTTTCTGCTTCATATACTGCTGTTTCATGTACGGCTTTTCCTTCCTGAAGCCGGTTTTTCTCCAGTTTATTTGCTTCCAGTTGATTTTTTTCCGATTTTTCGTTTTCTGGCTTCTTTTTCTCTACGTTTCTATGTTTCTGGAAACTATAGCCGCCAGCTAAAAGGAGAGACAATACAAGGGCAGCAAGCAGATAATAGGTTGAAAAGGTAGAGCCATTTATTCCGTTGCTTTCAGGGACACTTACGTTAATATCGCTCGAGTTTTCGTCATTTGAGCCGATATCAGAATCTGAATTATTATTCACAGGTATGGAGGTGCTGGAATTATTCTCTCCTTCCATCAATATTGTGGAATAAACAGGGAGGAGCAGGAGGTCGCGTACATAGCTTCCTTCTCCTTTAATTGTAACCACTTCTTCGGCTGAATAAATGAGCGTACTGTTTTCATAATAACTGGCTTTAATAAGGTAATCTCCAGGATCAAGCTCAAAATAGTATACGCCGTATTTAGCCACCATGGACTGCGCGGGAGTGGAGTTTACCTCAACCACGGCATTTTCCAGAGGTTCGAAGGTATCCCAGCTATATACCTCTCCGTGAATTGTGGCTGTGCCGTCTGCCAGGACAGGTACTGCAAAAAGTACTGCAGCAGCAACGCAGATTATGTAAACTTTCAGATTCATTTTTATCAGGAAACCCGGGTTACGGTTGAATTCTCAATTACCTTTTCGGACTTTATACTTATATCTTTTTCATAACTTTATAGATTCTCTTCAATAAAGCTGATACCCTTCAATAAAGTTCTTTTCTCCCGTTTTCCTGAACATGTATGCCCACCGGAGCATGTCTATTTTCTGTCCTTTCTGGTTCTCCTGGGCCCATTTCTTCTTCAAAAAATGAATCAGTTGCCCATTTTTCTTCCGTAGTTTTTATTCCGTCAAGGTCTTCAACAGTGTAAGTTCCGTTCCCAAAGAAAACCGCATAGCCTTCTCCGTCTGCCTCGATAGTGATATTTTCACCGATGAGCAGCAGTGTTTTTTGGGAACCTGATATCTCCATATCCGCAGACCGTATATGGTAGATGAGCATGTTTTCCTGCCGCCCATCTTTAATTTCAAGTGTGTAGTCCCCTTCGATCTGTATTACTGAATCAGGGGAAAGATCCATTATGGCTATTTCACCTTTCTGCAGGTGCAGGTTGAGGTCAAAACCTCCCATTAGAGTAACTCTTCCCTCCCCTTCCGCACTTAGTCTGGCAGTCTCGTTCAGTTCTGCACTTCCGGGCATCAGACGCTTAACTTCATCAAATATATCTTTAAGGACCAGGTTGGCCCGAATCATACTCTTCTGGGACTGGATCAGGTACTCTTTTTCTGAGCTTTCCTCTGCTGGTTCGTCTTCTGAAGCTTGATTTATCCCGGAGATATCGTACTCTTCGCCGGATACGGATGCTGCGAGGGCTCGATAATACTTTGCTTCTTCTATGAGCCCTTTGTATTCTTCAAGCAGGGCCTCAAGCCGGTTCACATCTTTTCCCTGCTCCTTGAGGTACTGGACTCCCGGTTCTATCCTTTCAGCTATAAATTCTGCCTTTTCAATATTCCCATCAAGCAGGAGAGTTGCATCCCGGAGGGAGGGTGATCCGTCCATATCTGGATGGTGAGGAGGATGCGGCGTCAGGAGTCCAGCATAAGGGTAGAAAATGCTCATGTAAAGGTCGCCTGGAACTTTTGTATAAGGCTGTGCCTGTGAATCAACACAACCTGAAGTTGCTAGAACTCCAATTATTATAAGAATCAAGGACAAGAGTTTAATTTTCATGCTTGTCTACGCCTTCTAGTAAATAATCACTGGACACTACATTCCATTTATTGTTTTTATATATTAAAATATGGTTGAAGTTCGGAAATTTTTCTCGAAAGCACGCCTGAGGCAATCTCAGATCCCGGGCTCACAATAAATCCCCGAAACATCCGATCCTTCCGGGCTTTTCAGATTGTGCTGCCGGAGCATCGCCAATATGTGGGACATATCCGGACTTCTTTTCCCTGGCAGAAGGATAATTACTTTCTCTACTGATTCATACACCTTTATTTCTCTTCCTTTTCTACTCCATTTTACCTGCCTTACTCTGATCAACCCGGCTTCAAGGAGCGAATCCAGGTTGTACTTGAGGGTATTCAGGCGCACTTCAAGCTCATCGGCAATATCAGCTGCGGACATCGATCTTCTGTCAAGCAGCTTGAGGATCCTGATCGAAGTCTCATTAGAAAGGAGCCGGGCAATTTTCCTGGAATCTTCGGAAAGCTGCAGGACCAACAATTTTTCCTCCGGGTTTTCAGGCATTTTTCTATCTCTGTATGTTGGATAACATGATAACAATATCTTTTATGATATCTTCTTTAAGGGTTTATGAGCAGTCAGGAACACCCGAAGCTGTCACTTTGCAGGTATGTAATTCAACATATGGTCTCGATTTTTTGCTTCAACCGAACCTTTCAACACAACATGAAACTGTACGATTTGAAGCATGTTTTTGTTGCTTTGAGAGTTTTTTGGCTTTAAGGGTTTGTTGTTTTGAGATTTTGTTGGTTTTAAGGGTTTGTTGTTTTGAGATTTTGTTGGTTTTAAGGGTTTGTTGTTTTGAGAGTTTGTTGGTTTTAAGGGTTTGTTGGGTGAGGATTGTAGTGGATTGGATGTGTTATTCGGTATATTCCTGACTGATGATGCTGTATCTGAATTTAAAGATAAAAGCATACTTACTTTTCCAGTTCTATCGCAGGATTGGGTTTAGTAAATATCCTTTAAGAAAGCTTATTTTTCCGTTTAATGCTTTATAATCCTTAAATTCCACGTTTTGAGAACCTGAATTTCCTGAAAGCTTTTGAGCAGGATTATACTCCAGTTATAAGCCTAAGCCGTTCTCACATTTGAAAAGGACACCCTGATTTCTGGCTTATGTCTCAACGAAGCTATCAAAATAACTCTATATTTTTTCTCTCCTTTTTCTTCCGCTTATTCTTCTATTTTTTTCATCCGCCTTTTCTTCCTTTGATTTAACCTCTTAATTTCTCTACCAGGCAAATGAATCTGAGTGTTATTAACAACGAGTACAATCAACGCGTACAATTAGTAATGAGTATTAGTAGTGAGTATAACTAACAACAGGGACAGTCTCCTGACAAACACCTCCTTTCTGTTCATTTTTCTCACACAAATCTGAAGCAGATGCAGATCTATGGGAGAAGAATAAGGATAATCGGGTAAGTTCCGGATTTCAATAATTCGGAACAGGTTTTCATATCCGGTTCCGGCAGATCGTTGTACTGCATAATTAATCGCTGACCCTATAATCACTCTATCTGGTCAGCAGGTTACTCCTAACTGTTCGGGTATCTAATATATTGGATACATTTCTTCAGTTTTGAAATACGAGTTTTTAAAACTTAAATAAGCATTAAACCTGTATTTTAAGCTTAATTTCATGAAAAAGTTTATTTAAAAGCTTATTTTCTAAATTCAAATCATTTATCATCTCTATTTCTGAAAGTATGCTTATATTTAAGCCAGCTTATTACAGGAATGTCAAGTAGCGAAAAGTTGCTTGAGTTCAACAGGACATAAGTCCAACAGTATAAGATAATTCAAAATGATGTACTAAGTTAGACAAAGTAAATTGAACAAGTAATTGACGGAGGTATACTATGAAAAAACAAGCAGTAAAATCAGCTGCCGGTTTTGCGGTGGTGCTGATGGTCTTAAGCATCATCCCTTCTGGCGCTTTTGCTTTAGAAAACGGGACCGGTACAAATCAATCAAATTCGACAAATGAAAACGAATTTGGGAAAATGATGCCGGGAGGTATGAGGCATGGGGGCGCAGGGCCCGATGGAATACGTGGTATGGGTTTCGGTCCTGCTGTAAATATTACTGAAGAAAACTTCTCAGATATTCAGGCTGAAATTCTTAACTCAATTACCGAAAAGATCGCTGAACTTCAAAGCAAGTATGACAATGTAAGTGAGGCTTCAAGTGCAGAAGAACTGCAGGAGGTTTTGCTCGCAGACAGGCCGGCAAATGCTGACGGTGCGGGCCCTGGAGAAAAGAACGGATTCCCGTGTGAAATGTACGGACCGTGTCTCTTTGAAGTCGAAAACTTAACCGATGATAACTTTACTGAAGTCCAGACCAGGATGCTTGATTCCCTTCAGAACATGACCGAAAAGCTCGAAGAAATGCATACTGAGCTCACAGAAGCAGGCGAAGACGACAGGGCTGAAGAGCTTGATGAAAGAATTGCTGAGCTTCAAAACTTATATGCTGATGTGAGTGACGCTTCAACGGCCACTGAACTTGAGGGAGTTATATTCGATTACCTGCAGGCACAGGCCGTTGATTCCCTTGAAAAGGAAATTGAAATCCTGAATGCCAGGCTTACGGAAGATGAAAATGCAACCGATGAGCAGCTCGAAGGCAGGATTGAGGAACTCACTGCCCTGATCGCGGATGTCGAAGGGGCTGAATCCCTTGATGAGCTCAGAGAAATCATGTCCTCTGAAATGAAGGACGGTAAAGGTCCGATGCAGCAGGGTGGCCCAATGCAGAATGAAGGTAAAATGCAGGGCGGTCGCAGAAACGTGCCCATTCGCCCTGAAAACATGCCGGAGAACGATACGGATAACAGCAGCGGGGAATGATCCTCTGAGATAATCATAAAAATCCCTCCTTTAAAGATCCAGTATAAGAAACCCAAACCGAAAATCTAAGTCAGAAGATCCGCTAAAATCCATACCAGGGGAATAGAAGTCCCAAAAAAAATCAAAAAGGCTTCCTGAAGGAAGCAAATCATAACTGCACTATATATGATGTCAGAGTCCAAGATAAAGGGAATGGATTGGGAGATAGAGCACATTCTATTTTCCCGTTCTTTTTCTGGCATCGGTTACCTTCAGGATACCTGGGCGGGTTTTTATTCTTAATCTGTTCCGATTACATTTTCCGAAATCACATATTTCAGAATAATTACAGATTCCAGAATACGATCCGAATGCAAGATTCATTAGAGGTTATATACATGAAACTTTTTGATTTGACTAAATTCTTTAACCTGAAAAAAATTTCCATTTTTTCCGTTTTGCTGATAATGTTCAGCGTGGTTCCCAGTTGCGCACTTGCTGAGGAGGAAACAACACAGCCCTCCTTCCTGGAGGAAGATTTTGATACTATGCAGAGCCGGATGACCGAATCCGTTGACAGGATGATCGAAGCTCTTGAAAACTCCACCGAAGAACTTGATGATGAGACCCTTGCATCCGCCGAAGAGTTGATAAGCGGGCTGACCTCAATCAAAGAAGAAATTTCCGAAGCCGAATCTGAATCCGACCTCCAGGCGATCCGGGAAGAGCTTGATGCCCTGCTTGAAGAGACTCCTGAAGAATTGAAGAACATTTCCGGATTTGGAATGATGGGCCCTGGCCCTGAACAGGTTCAGAACGGAAGTCAGAACGGAAGTCAGAACGGAGGCCAGGTCCCTCAACAGGGTGCTGGTAACATGTCTGAAGACCGCCCCGAGATGCCAGAAGGGGTTGACGCAATGGGTGAAAATGCAAGTATGGAAAAACAGGGAATGCCCGGGCAGGCTCCCGGCGAGCAGGAAGACGCGGAGAGCGACGAAAGTAGCGATACAGGAAGCACCACTGAAACCGGCTTCTTTGCAAGTCTTCTTAACAGTCTGAAATCCCTTTTCAGCTAAGCCTTTTCAGCTAAGCCTTTTCAGCTGAGTTTTTCCAGCTGAGCCGGAAAACAACCTGAAGTACAGATTCTTTTAAGACTTCAGGGGCAAAAATAGAAGGATTAATCCTTCCTTTTTTGCAATCATTTTTTGTTGCTTATTTTGAACTTAAAAATTATTTTTTTAACCATTGGGAAATTGTATTTATAGATCCCTTTACACATTTGGGAATATCACGAAGAAATCAACCCTGATAGGGGAAATTGGAAAATGGACAAACATCTTTTATCCCGAAATATAGTCGTGCTACTGCTGGCCACCAGTATTATTACGCTTGTTACACTCGCTGGTTGCGGATGCTTATCCGACTCTGAAAGCTCAGGGAGCTCCAAGTCGAGCACTACAACCGAGTCGGTAACAGCTAAAGCATATGCGCAGAGTGGCGGGACTTCAGCCCAGGCAGACCAGGCAATTACTGCATCCAATCCTGATGAAAGCAGTATAAAAGTTACTGATGGCGGAACTTTTACTCTATCCGATTCAACAATAACAAAGACCTGCAACACTTCTTCGAATGAAAACAGCGACTTTTACGGCCTCAATGCCGCAGTACTGGCAGAGTCAGGCAGTAAAATAAAGCTCACCAACTGTACGGTGAACACAAGTGGCAATGGTGCCAACGCTGTCTTTGCGACGGGCACAGGGGCTTCAATTGTCCTGTCTGATGTAGAGATCAAGACCACAGGTGACAGTTCAAGAGGTGTGGATGCAACCTTAACCGGGAACGTAACCTGCACCGATGTGGATATCAGCACTGAAGGGCAGCACTGCGCAGCCATTGCAACGGACAGGGGCAGCGGAACTGTGACCGTTACGGGCGGGATCATGAATACGGCAGGAGAAGGCTCTCCGGGAATTTATTCAACAGGTGCTATTAAGGTTTCTAACGCCGTAATTACTGCGACCGGATCCGAAGCTGCCGTAATAGAGGGAAAGAATTCCATCATCATTACGAACGTTACCCTCTCGGGCGCGAAAAAATGCGGGGCGATGCTTTATCAGAGCTTTTCCGGGGATGCCGAGGTGGGCACCAGCATCTTTACGATGAAAGGGGGGTCCCTTACGGCTGCAGTCGGCCCCCTGTTCTATATTACAAATACGGACTCAGTAATCGAGTTAAAAGGTGCGGATTTAACTGCCACATCAGGCGTTATTCTGACAGCCAGCGCCGACAGGTGGGGCAATAAGGGCTCAAATGGTGGTGTTGTGACCCTTAAGGCAGAAGAGGAAGTTCTTAACGGGGACATTACCTGCGACAACATCAGCTCGGTTACAGTCATACTGGAAAATGGCACTACCCTGACAGGGGCTATAAATACGGACAATACAGCCGGCTCAATGGCCCTTACCCTGAACTCGACCAGCATCTGGGATGTGACCGGAACCTCCTACCTGACGAGCCTGACTGATGAGAACTCCACCCTTGCCAATATTAAAGACAACGGTTACACCATCTATTATGACTCAGAGGACAGTAAAAATAGCTGGCTTAAGGGCGGAACATATACCATGAACGGTGGGGGCAAACTTACCCCCTTCACAGGTTCGATGTAACGCCGGGAGGAGTAATTGTTCAGATGCCTTATTCTGAAACCTCGAAACCTGAAGTTCCAAGGCTTTTCACCTTTTCCAGGGTAATGCCGGATTTCTCAACTTTTTCGAGAGCCTTTGATGCAGCTTTTCTTATGGAAGCTTCGTGATTCTCAAGGGCTCTCGCAAGGCCTGAAACCGCCTCGGGTGTACCTATTTTTTCAAGTGCGTAGATCACGGCTTTATGTGTCATAGCCTCAGGGTCTTCGAGGACTTTTAGCAGTTCAGGAACAGCTTCCTTTGCCTTCAAGTCTCCAAGCGAGACCGCAGCAGCCTCCTGTACGGCATTTTTGGGATCATGGAGAGCCTTCAAAAGCCCTGGCACAGCTTCTGTTTTTCCTGTCTTTCCAAGCCCAAGGGCTGCAGCTTCCCGGATTGAGCTGTCAAAGTCTTCAAGGGCTTTAACCAGACCTTCAACTGCTTCAATCGTCCCGATTTTTCCAAGGGCGTTCACTATTATTTTCCTTACAGGATTTTCATGGGTATCAAGAGCTTTAACAAGCCCCTGGGCGGCTTCAGGGGAAGCGATGTCTGCAAGTGCATCGGCAGCCCGACTTCTCAAATACCAGTCAGCGTCATCAAGCTCCCTCAAAAGAGCGGAAACAGCTTCAGGGGTGCCTGTTTTCCAGAGAGCTTCTATTGCAGCCTTCCTTACGTGTCTGTCAGTGGCATCCAGTGCCTTTATAAGAACAGGGACCGAGCCTGATGAAGCTATTATTTTACGCAGGGCTTCAGATGCCGCTTCCTGCACCGGCTGTCTTGAATCCTTCAGCGCCTCCATCAGATCTGCAAGGACATCCGGGTTGCCCCTTTTTCCAAGGGTTTCCACAGCTTGCTGCCTTACCCGGTTGTCCGGGTCTTCGAGAGCTTTTATAAGCCCGCAGCCTGCTTCATAAGTATTTATTTTTCCAAGGGCAATTATTGAAATTCTTTTCAGAGGGCTATCCGAACCCGCAAAAGCTTTCGTAAGCCCTGAAACAGCTTCAGGAGACCTGATTCTCATCAGCGCTTTTACCGATTCTTTCTGTACGAACTTGTCCGGATCTCTGAACCCGTTAACAATTCCGGAAACTGCCTCCGGTGTGCCTATCTTTCCCAGAGCAATTATTGCAGTCTTCTTGACAGTACTTTCAGGGCCGTCAAGCATTTTAATCAGATACGGGACTGCAGCAGGGTCGTTAAGCGTTCCCAGCGCATCCGAAGCCGCAATTTTTACCTTTGGGCTGGAATCTTCAAGCGCCTTAATCAGAATAGGAACAGCCTCAGGGTCCCGGGTACTACCCAGTTCTTTTGCAGCGGCGGCCCTGTTCCCTGCGAAAACAGAGCGTTCTACCTTCTTTTTCAAACTCTTTGTTTTCTCATCCATTTCTTTCTATCCCCATAAATGTAAAGAGCGATAAATATTAGGAAGTTCTGTATTAAAAAGTTTTAGATAATTTTAAGAAGATGCATGTTTATCTGCATATTAATCGGTGTGTTAGTCGGGATAATATCAACTTTTAAAAAAAATCATCTGCACAAAGTTGTTATCGTCTTTTTATTTCGATTGTTTAGATATGGTTTAGTGAGTTGAAACCCCATATTCCGAACAGTCAATCCAATACCTGAAACTCTGTAAATTCCCCTCTTAACATCCTATATATCTCTTCTTATGATATAAATTATTTCTCAATGTATTCCCCCATATATATATGAGATTTTAAAATGTGGGGGATGGGCTATTCAAATTTACAGGCTTTCAAGGCAGGTTTAAGGGCTACTCAGAAAAAATAAGTATAAAGGACTGTAACAAAAGAATCGAAGGGCTGTAACAAAAGAATCAAAGGGATGAAGAAAAGAATCAAAGGGATTTAAGAAAAGAATCCGAAAAGCTCAATAAAGGGAACCTGTAAACGAAGGAAAGTAATAGTAAGCTCCAAGCAGGACAGATAAACTAACTGCAGGCACTGTGATATTGTCATCCATATTTTCGATTCTTTCCACAAAGGAGCATGCAATTCCTGCAAGAATTCCTGCAACTCCCATTTTTGCGTCCATAATTATGCAAAGCACGAACATACCGGCAGTGCCTTCCCAGGCCTTTGTCCTCTTATTATACTTCAGGTTCCTTATTATTCCGCTAATCACGTCCCCATATGCCATAAAAAGCACCGGGATCACTCCGAGCCAGAAAGTCCTGTCAATATATCAGGTAAAAAATAATATTAGTAATACCAGCAAAATAATTTATAATGGATCAATTGTATATTATTATATACTGAATTAATATAATAGTATTATTATGTAAAATTTTAACTAACAGAAAACTGGCACAAAATATCTAAAGGTCAGGTTCTAGAATTCAAGTAAACCAACAATAGTTGGCTATGAAAAATGGCAAAAACTAGGATATAATGAAAGAGAATCCTAGGTCTTCCAAATGCATTCTGGATGATAAAATGGTAGACTATGCGCAACTATTCAATAACGATCATGCTGTTATGTTGCTTATTGATCCTGAGAGCCTGTATATCATTAACGCTAACAATGCTGCTTCTAATTATTATGGTTGGTCATGTGAAGAACTTAGACAAAAGAAAATAAGTCAAATAGATATATTGTCTGGAAAAAAAATGAAAGCAGAGCTCTCTAAAGCTAAAAAAGGGATTAAAAATCACTTTACTTTTAAACATCAACTGCGGAACCATGAGATCCACGATGTTGAAATTTGTGCTATTCCGATCAACACCGAAGAAAAAACACTGCTTTGCTTCATAGTCCGTGACATAACTGAAACAAAAAAAGTGGAAGAGGAATCCCTTCTTATATATGAATCTACTGAAAAAGATTTAGTATGTAGAGAGAAAAAATATCATGGCCTCTTTGAAAACGCAATCAGTGGGATAGCTGTCCACAGAATGATTCTTGACGAGGTTGGCAATCCGATAGACTATGTCTTTCTAGAAGCAAATGAGGCGTTTGAGAAAAATACTGGACTGAAAGTAACCGATGTCATTGGAAAACGTATTACTGAAATTCTTCCGGGTATTGAAGAAACATGCTTAATAGAAACATATGGAAATGTTGTGCTAACTGGCGTCCCTGTTAATTTTGAAACATTCGTCAAACAATTAAATAAATATTATAGTGTCAGTTCGTATAAGATAGACAACGATTGTTTTGTTGCTATATTTCAAGACATAACTGAACGCAAGCAAGCAGAAAAAACGATTCTTGATAGAGAGGAGCAATATAGGATGCTTTTTACACAAGCACCTATTTCGATAATCATATTTGACAAGGAAAGCGGTGAGATTATCGATGCCAATCCTAAAACCTGCGAAATGTATGGTTATTCTTCGCTCGAGCAGTTAAAAGCAAAAAATCTCTGCCTGAACCCACCTTATTCCTTTAATGATGTACTCAATTTGATTCATAAAGCTGCCATTGAAGGGACACAAGAATTCGAATGGCTTAGTATGAATGCAAAAAATGAATATTTCTGGCAACATGTTAGATTGAGCCATGTGACCATCAACGGTGTAGAAAGGGTTATGGCAACAACAATTGACATAACTGAACGTAAAAATGCAGAAATTGCACTAATGAATAGAGAGGGCCAGCTGCGTACATTGCTGAATACTATTCCTGACATGGTCTGGCTAAAGAATGTCGAGGGAGTATACCTCAGGTGCAATACCAAATTTGAGAGTTTATTTGGTGCAAAAGAGGCGGAGATTATTGGAAGAACCGATTATGATTTTGTTGATAAGGAACTTGCAGATTTTTTCAGACTAAAGGATATCGAGGTATTAGAAGCTGGCAAGCCTTTAATGAATGAGGAATTAATTACCTATGCTGATGATGGGCACAAAGAATATCTGGAAACCATTAAATGTCCTATGTATGATTCCAGTGGAAAACTCATAGGAGTGTTGGGTGTTGGCAGAGACATTTCCGAAAGAAAGAGGGCTGGAGACAGGTTTGCAGAGGAACTTCTCAGAAGGCGCATTCTTGTAGAACAATCCAATGATGGCATAGTTGTTGTTAACGATAAAGGTGAGGTTGTTGAGGCTAACCAGAAATATGCTGATATGCTGGGCTATTCCATGGATGAAGTTCTCCAGTTACACATATGGGATTGGGACAACCAATGGACACCTGAAGAATTAATTGAAATTATAAATAGTACTGATGAGTCTGGCCTTAAATTCGAGACATGCCACCGTCGTCAGGATGGAACTTTACTCGATATCGAAGTTAGCTCAAACGGAGCTATTTTAGATGGTCAGAAACTATCTTTTTGCGTGTGCAGGGACATTACTGAAAGAAAGAGGGCTGAAGAAAATCTGAAAAAAGCGAAACAGAAATACAGGAAGGCATACAAGCTCCTGCAGGGAGTTATTGAAAGTCCCAAGGATGTTGTCATATTCGCTCTTGACAAAGACTACCGGTACATCGCCTTTAATAAAAATCATCAGATGACGATGAAAAATATATGGGGTGCAAAGATAGAGATTGGTGTCAGCATGCTTAATTACATCAATAATCCTGTAGATGTGGAAAAGGCAAAAGCTAATTTTGACAAAGTGCTTGCAGGCGAAGCCTTCACTATTGTTGAAGAATACGGTGATTTCTTACCCGAAAGACGATGGCAGGAGAATGTGTACAGTCTTCTTGAGGATGACGAAGGAAATGTTATTGGGCTTACGCTGTTCTTAACAGACATAACTGAACGTAAACAGGCTGAGTTTGCTCTTCTTGAGGCTAAAGCCTTGGCTGAAGAATCAAATAAAATAAAATCGGAGTTCATTGCAAACATGAGCCATGAGCTTCGCACACCACTCAATTCGGTTATTGGTTTTTCCCAGATCTTGAATGAGAAAATGTTTGGAGATTTAAATGAAAAACAAATGTATTATGTCTCCAATATCCTGAAAAGTGGTAATCATCTGTTGGACTTGATCAATGATATACTCGATCTTTCAAAAATAGAATCAGGCAACATGGAATATGCACCTGAAACAATAGATCTCCAAGAAGTAATAGATGAAATCATAGTATTAATGGGTCCCCTGATCAAAGAGAAAAATCTTAATCTGGAAGTCAACGTGGAATTCGAAAAGCTGGAAATAAAAGCTGATAAATTAAAGATCAAACAGATAATTTATAATCTTCTTAGTAACGCAATCAAATTCACACCTAAAAACGGTAAAGCGTGGTTAGATTCTAAAATAATAAATAGCAATGTTCAGATTTCTGTATCTGATAATGGTATAGGCATTCCTCTGCAATATCAAAAAGCTATATTTGACCCATTTAAACAGGTCAGCTCATTTTCAACCCGTGCTCATGATGGAACTGGATTAGGCCTTGCAATTACCAAACATTACGTAGAAATGCATTTAGGGGAAATACATGTTGAAAGTGAAGTTGGCAAGGGAAGCACATTCACATTTACAATACCGATTGACTTGAGAAATGATTGACTTATCATGAGCACTCTATTCTACAGGTGCCGCCTCTTTTAGGCGAAGCCCAAGCATATTGTGTCCAGAATTAATTGAATTCTTCAAACTAAGGTGCATCAGGAGGTTCAGAGAATTCGCATGCTATCAGAGTTTTCAATTATTTCAAATAATTTACCCCTGCATAAATAGCTCAGAAGCCTGTCTAAAGCTCATAGAGACCTTTTCTTTTTCCTTCGGCTAGGCTTGATCTCTTGCGAGCCTGCAGGAGAGCGAACGAAAAAAATGCTTTTACTATTTTTATTATCGTCACTATCTAAAAACCCTAACGGCTATTACATACCTATATGTAAGAACCTTATGCAATTCGTAAGAAGTATGTCTTTATATGAGCTCCTCAAAATTAGGTGGTCCTGTATTAATCAGTTGATATTATTCCCATATCTGAAACTAAGATCTTTTGTTTTTTGATTCTACTCTTTTCAGGGCTGAACTTTTCTCTTCTGCGACGCAAAAAAATTAACAAGCGAATTTATATCTTGATCTGGGGAACCTCATAAAACTCACAGTTAAATATAAACGCCTCCGCCAGCTTGTCTGGCGGCCCTGCACAAAAGGAAAAAGAAGAAATGAATGAAAAATGAGACTGAAATTGAATATCGTTTTAGCCTTTTGTCCTTCTTTTAAATTCACAAACGCCTTCAGCAGCTTTTAATTGCTAACCTGTTGTTTTCATCCTTCTATATCTTTTTTGTCTTTTTGGGAAAGACCGCTCTCCTGCGTCGAGCGGGACAAGAACGACACAATATAGCAAATATGGTTGTATGGGTCAGAACCCAGGAGTTTGAGTCCAAGTTATTTTTTCAAAAATATCAACCATGTAAAGATGGACGACCCAAAATTAAGGAGCATAGAGTAAGATAATTAAAGGAAATAACACAACTAAAATAAATAAGAGAAGAATTAAATAAAACATTTTTTCAGAATGATCCATTCCTTTACCCCCGGATATGTTCCATAGATAGTTTCATAGTTTACCGCCTTTTGCGTTTTTTAATTTCCTGCTCACCTATGCGGCCACCTCCATGGTAAAAAATACTTGATGATCTCTTTTTGTCACGGTATTTTTCAGGGAGGTAATTATCTATTGATTCTAAATTGTCCTACCCGGCAATTATTAGAGATTTCATCATGTCCTCGAGATTCCCGTTTGTGTACATGTCGGCAGCCATTTGAAACATTTCCGGTTAAAATTCATCGAAGTTTAGTTCAATTTTTCCATGGTTTCACCTATTAAGTTAAGGATTATATATAAGTTCGCAAGCCCGTCTAAAGCCCAGCAAAGACTTTTCTTTTTCACGTGGCTTATCCTTCGACTTAGGGTGCAAAACTTTCTTAGCCTTGAAGAAAGCCCCTGCAAAAAAGGCTATAGTGTCTGACCTGTTGAATGTCGATATCAAGTTACTTTGCTTTTGATGCCTATTAGGAAATGATTTTTAGGGCGGTCCTTTTTAACGTGAGTTTCTTTTTCTGGCAAGAGGGATAAAGAGCAGGTCCAATTCCGGCAACCCATAGCCCAAAACATGAAACCTTCTTCGGGACTCATGCTTTTTTCAAGATATTTTCTGAGATGATCATAAGGCGCAACCCCTGTTGCTTCTTCTGGTCTACTGCGGGACCAGTGCCAGGGTGAACCCTTACGCCTGCTAGTATGAATGTCAAGGATTTCCCCGCCTCCGTAGCCTCTCCATGCATATTGAATGGCAGATTTATACATGAGCCAATTGATACCGAAAAAGGTTATATGAAAGTGAATTCTGCCGTTTTTCTGGAATTCCCGGACGGATATATATTCAATATGGTCCGGGAGATGGTAACGCATGAAATCAAGAAATTTTTCAAGAGCTTCAAGGGTTTTCTGGTTACATTCTACAAGGGACTTATAACCATAGGGACGGGCGGTTAAAGTGAGTTCAGAAGCTACGCAGTGCCGGCTGCTGGCTCTGTTCCAGGCATATCTAAAACCGTTTATATTGTCCTGCTGGCGGTCTTCATCAGTAAAACGAGTCCTGTATTTCATGGTGTAATCTTCACGGAATACAGGACTTCCAGAGGGAGGATAGGACATCTCAAGGCGTTCATACTTTGCGCGGTTACGATATCCCATATATAAGGTTTTGAGTTCATCCTCAACTTTGTTGTGTTTAATCCATTCCTGACCTTCGAAATGTCCAAAACTTTGTATTCTATTGAGTTCAGGCATAGCTTCGAGACGTTCAGGACCAGCATGTTTAAGATTTTTTAAGGGTCAACAATGCCTTTCGCTTTCTATTTTTTAATCCGGTTCGGTTTTTTCGGACTTTTGCTTATCACAGATCAAGTCTAGGGAATTATCAGAAAAAATTAAAGGATTTTGGGGACTTGCCTGAACCCATAATAAACCGTCCTCTTTTTTTGTCAAGAAATTCAAAGAATATTTTAGAGATGTAAATACACGATAGACCTTTAGGTATGCTTTTTTGTTATCATGCCCAATTTATCAGCTATTTGTTTTACTGTCATTGGCTGTTTTTGGATCATGTCCCATATCTCAGATTGTTGCCTTTCAGTGAGCCCTAGCATAATCTTCCCCCCGGTAGAGTAAGGTATGGTTCGGTTTTCGAAAAAATTGAAAAAAAATAAGGGGGTTTATACCCCGAGAGCCTCAGTTATCGAGACCTGGCAGTAATGTTTGTAGAGATCTCCGCATCTGTCCCGCATGAGTTTGTGCAGGGCGATATCTACCCCGCAGCGAGGACAGGACATATATACCCACTGAGGCCGCAGGAACACGCGAAGGTTCAGCCCGTCTTCATGGTCGTAGCTGTGAACCTCCGCAGAATCCGGGAGGGACCCGCAGGAAGGGCAGGAATGAGAAGAGACACGGACCCGGAGAGAATCATAAACCGTGTTGACCGTGAATATGTTTTCAATACTCCGGGTTTCGGTTAATGGTGTTCCCTGTGGGGGTATTGCGTGTTTTACCTTTTGCCAGCACTCCGAACCATATCCCCGGCTTTTGCTCTTGTGATCCCGGAGATCCCGCCCGCACCGAAGGCAGCGAGTATAAAGGGGAGTGTTCACAGGTCCACCCCCTGAGCCCTGAGAGTTTCCGCAGGAATAGAGGATCAGGTAACCGGCCCTTTTAGATTCAGCTTTAGATGGGTTTTTAAGGGCCTGACATTTTCCAGGTGCCAGAAAAACAATCTCCTGATTCAAAAAAAGATGTAGGGGCAAAATGGTATTTTTCGCAATAAGCAAAGACCTGATATGCTGAAATCTTATGACAGCTTTTCAGAACTGCAGTAGCTACCAGAACCCCCCGGATATCCCCGGATACATCAGGCCCCTGATAAAATGCAGCCTCCGGATCAGCCCGCAAGCAGGATAAGATAGAGTTTATACGGTCTATGTTTTCCTGCTTTGGTGTCCGCTTGCTTGCGTAGATCCCGATTTTCTGACCTATATATTTCTCAGGTGCTGGGTAATTGCGGACCTCGAAGCACTTGTATTTCTTTCTGATTGCGTCCGCATATTCAGGCCAGACAATGAGACTTGAGATGATGAAGAGAACAAATAAATTCCAGACTGCAAGCCCTGCAAAGGCCGGCAGATCAGCCTCGATTAACTCTCAGGGAATTTGAAGCACAGACTCCATGACATTTCCTATATATTTCAGATATATGGCTCTTTGGATTTGCTGAAATCAGGTCAATCATCCTCAATTTCTCAAAGGGCTGTGTGCTCGTGGGTTTTTGTAAACTATTTTTAATGAACCGGGTTTGTGGGTAATGGCATTCCTGAACTTATTTGTAATATAATATAAGTTTCCACTTCCGATTTCCGATCAAAATATTTCTACATTTATTTTTTATCTTTTTTCAAATAAAAATGGAAACGCCTATATAACTTATAATGTTGACACTGTTACTGGAGGATTTCTATGAAAATTAACAGGATCTTTTTGGCTCTTCTCTTATCCCTGGCACTTACCCTTGCCGGAAGCGGGTGTGTCTCGCAGGGTGAGGGAGCAGAAGACGATGAAAGTGCGGACACAGAGGTTGAGAGCGAGGTTTCGAACATACGGGCAAACCCCGTGACCCCCTGGAATCCCGAACCGACCGAACCGGTAATCGACTCTACTGCCTACATCCACCCCCAGGCAGCAGTAATAGGTGACGTAACAATAGGCGCAAGTGTAATGGTTTCCCCCATGGCTTCGGTCCGGAGCGACGAGGGTATGCCGATTTTTGTTGGAGACGAGACAAATATCCAGGACGGAGTCGTACTCCATGCCCTTGAAACGGTTAATGAGGAAGGCGAACCTGTGGAAAGTAATCTGGTTGAGGTTGATGGTAAAAAATATGCAGTTTACGTCGGAGAAAGGGTATCTCTTGCCCACCAGTCTCAGATCCACGGCCCGGCCCATGTCGGAAATGATACCTTCATTGGTATGCAGGCCCTCGTTTTCAAGGCTAACGTTGGAGACAACTGTGTACTTGAACCGAAATCAGGAGCAATTGGTGTTACCATTCCTGACGGCAGATACATCCCCGCAGGTACTGTGGTAACCTCTCAGGCAGAAGCGGACAAGCTGCCCGAAGTCACTGATGACTATGGCTACAAGCACACTAATGAAGCAGTAGTCTACGTAAATGTTAACCTGGCTGCGGGATACAACGCATAACAACACTCCCTTTAAAGTAGAAATAAACAGAGTAGTACTATACAGGGTACATGGAATAGGGAGATATACAGGGTACATGGAATAGGAGATATACAGGGTACATGGAATAGGAGATATACAGAGTAGATGGAACAAGGAAATATACGGGAGATAAAACTTCAAAAGATGCAAGGGACTTTTAACTAAAAAAACCTGTACCGAATCTTTTTTCTTTGCCCGAAACTGCCTTCTTTTCCTGCTTTCGGGCAAGCCCTCTATTTCTCTTTTCAGTCTGAGTTTCGCTTCCCGAGTTTCGCTTCCCGAGTTTCGCTTCGGGAGCACGAGGTCTGTTTCGCTTCGCTCAAGCAGACTAATTTGCAGGTAAAAATCGGGAGCTTCGCTCAAGCGGACTAAATTATGATTTCTCTGACCCGTACAAACATATTCGCCATATAGTGTCTTTCTTTTTCCACGCGATGCTGGAGAGGGGCTTTTCCCACAAAAACAGGATCAGGAAAAAGTGCCAGGAGTAAAAGTCACCAGGGAAGCAATACGAACCAATAGAAAAATTTTTGGGCATCAGCTAACATGTGAATTAAAAAAGGCTGCGAGTTTTGTTTCCTTAATTCAGTTAATGAGGTATAATATGGACTAAAGTTTCGACACATTATATAATTAATAGTTTATAATTATGTATCTGATTTTTTTAAGTTAACAGTGAGGACTCATGAGAGAAATACTCAAGGATTTTTGTTCTTTGTTGTTCATTGCAATTCTCGTCTTGCCTGTGGAGGCAGTGCCCAATGAACTGTCCGAATACGATAACTTTACAGGAGAATCTGGATTAAACAAAGCATCAAATGCTTCGAGATACTATTTTAATTCCGATTCCGGTTTGATCTGTGTTGCTGCAGGAAAAACTGTAGACTCTGGAGAAATTGTTTCTGCCGATGAGTTTGTGGAAGAAATCACTTTTCTTACTGACAGCCCCGAATCGGAACAGTTTCCTGTCTGGGCCGCAGATGGAGCGCATATCCTGTACATTGTTGAAAGAAGTGACTCCAGTAATCTAGAATCGTATCAGATGAGAGCAAACGGAAGCGAGGTTGAACGAATCGGAATTGGGGAAGGAAACCTTACCGGTTTCAATGATATAAGTCCTAATGGAACAGAACTGATTTTAACAAAATCAATTGATTCTCAGCCTGATCTGTATCTGGCAAATCTTGAGAACGGCACAGTATTCCCTGTTGCCGATGACCCGCAGGTCTCCGAATACGGGGGTGTGTGGTGCCGCCTCGGGAAAAAAATAACTTATACGCAGAAGGCGGCAGGGACACCTTCTCAGTTATGGATAGTTGACCGGGACGGAAGCAACAAATTCAGGCTCGGAACCTCTGAAAATGTGGGGACTGGGAAGGACTGGTGTCCTCTCGGACTGAGAGTTATATACAGCGCAAAAGACTCAAAAGAGACCTCAGATCTGTGGGTAATAGACTTTTATGGTACAAACCAGATCCGATTAACGAATACCTCCTCTAACGAATGGAATCCCTCTTTCAGTCCAAACGGAAAATGGATAGCGTATGTCTCAGACGAAGGAGGAAGCCCTGATATCTGGCTCAGGGATATCGAAGGAAACTATAGAGCCAGACTTACAAACAACACTGGAAACCCTGATTCTGTTCCAAAGTGGAGCCCTGACGGGTCAAAAATCGTTTTTGCGGGATACAACCCGGAGAATAATTCTGAAATTAATTCGACAAACACTGATATGATAAACAGTCCCAACATTAATGGTTCGGATATTGATGCAATAAATGGTTCGGATATTGATGCAATAAATGGTTCGGATATTGATGCTGTAAATGGTTCGGATATTGATGCAATAAATGCTTCCGATGCAACTATATTTGACGGTTCAGATACAGCTACAGTTAGTGGTTCTGACATTGTTGTTATAAAGCTCGTCTCATCATCTTATATCTCCCCCGATCCAAAAATCACCGGTGTCAAAGCCATTCCTCCCGAAGGAGTTTCTCCGGAGGGAAATGTCACAATTTCCGTAACAGTACTCAATGAAGGAGGAAACGCATCTGAAGGCTATATTTCGGTCTCCTTCCCTGAAAATGAGACGATAGAAGATGCAGAGGGAACAGGCAGCAGCGTCGATGTTTATTCAAAAGGAAATTCTATCCAGGGAAATACCGGAGAGATAACCGCTCAGTATACACTTGTTGAACTTGCGGAGCATGATTGGGGTGCGGGGAAAGAAGAAACGCTCAACGTGACAGTGATACCGAACAATCGAACCGAGGAAATTGTGTTTTTCGTAAGATCCTGGCTGAAAGACGGCAGCAATGGCACTTACATAAGAGATCCTTCACTTTCTGCAGACCGGGACCAGCAGGGATATGCTGTATACAGGTATTCAACAGAAATTCTACAGAGTATTCAATGAATATATCTGAGGGTCTGAGGAGTGAAACATTTCTTCCTGAAGCAGAATATTCGGTCGCTAAGTCAGGATTCTTCTCCTTCTTTTCCTTCCCTTGCTTTTTCCCCTCTTCTTTCCCTTCTTCTTTTCTTTTTTCTCTTACTTTTTTCCCTCTTCTTTTCCTTCTTCTTTTCCTTTTCTTTTTTCTGACTTTCTTTCTTCTTTAAGTCATTCATCCAGCCCTTTTCTTCCAACGATATAGTTTGCAACCCTCAGGGCGTCCCTTTCTCCGGTCTCTTTTTCGGGAGAGTCGCTTAATTTCACTACCGGGATGCCGTTAACACTGTGGAGTTTAATCACCATATTCAGGGGAGGGCTTTCCCGGAAGAATTCCGAATTATTGGTAAGGCTTGTGCCGATCCCGAAACTGCAGTTGATTTTGCCCTGGCAGTATTTTTTGAGTCGGACTGCGGCTTCGGCATTGAGGGCATCACTGAAGACTATTACCTTTTTCATGGGGTCGATACCCATTTTCCTGTAATGATCTATCACCCTGTCCACAAAGATGAAAGGATCTCCGCTGTCGTGCCTGAAACCATCGTAGGTTTTCGACAGCTTCAGGTCCATATCCTTAAAAAAAGCTTCAGAGCCGAAGGTATCCGTAAGGGCAATTCCAAGGTCTCCTTTGTAGACCTCCACCCAGTTTTCAAAAGCGAAGCGGTTAGCATACCTGAGCCCTATAAGCGCCGAAGTACCCATGATCCACTCGTGGCCTACGGTCCCGATAGGCTTTAAGCCGTATTTTTTTGCGAAAAAGACATTGCTAGTCCCTGTGAGGGTTTTTATCTGCAGAAGGGTTTTCATCACCTGGTCATGGAGTTCAAAGCTTCTCCGCCTGCGGGTCCCGAACTCGGCAAAAAGGCAGCCGTTTTCCTCAAGGGCCTTTCCGATTTCCAGAATTTTTTCTCCGTAGGCTGCAAGGACTGATTCGGAGGTTAAGGGTTTTTTTGTGCTCCCGTTCCATTCCTTCTCTATAGTCGTAAAGTAGAGCTCGGAGACCGCAGCCATAAGGACAATTTCCCAGAGAATCGTGCTGTGCCAGGGTCCTTTTATCCGGATGTCCAGTTCTTTTTCCTCGGTGAGGCAGACTTTTACTTCCCCGGGTTTGAAGCGGAAATTTTTGAGATATTCAAGGTACATGGGTTTTAAAAAAGAGCAGTTTTCACCAAGCCACTGGTATTCGTCTTCTGTCAGCATCAGGGCGGAAATCTCTTCGTCTATGACTCTCTGGAGTTCTTCTACAAACTCTTCGGAAAAGAGCTGGGATCCCCGGTTGGTAAAACGGTATTCTGCTTCTGCTTTTGGAAATAATTCCAGTACAGCCATCTGCATGGTGAACTTATAAAGGTCGTTATCAAGTATGGATTTTATCACGGAAGGCCTTCCTTTAACGTTTTAGTTTACTTCTGGCGCAACATCCGTAACTTCTCAGTAATATTGCGGCTTTTTGCTTCACGTATATAGCCTGTTATATTTTTAAAATTTCTGATGTACCTGCTTAAAAATAAGTTTTCTTTATTAAGTTCGGGAAGGCATCAAACTCCTTTCCTCTTTCTCCTTCCAAACAAATAATTACCGGAAAGACAGATAATTATTCTGGACATTAATTTTAACAGGGGTTTTTGGGATATGGAAAGAGAACTTAAGTTCGCGACAAAATGCGTGCATGCAGGAGAACGGCCGGACCCTGTCTTCGGGGCGCATACGACTCCGATATTCCAGACTTCAACTTTTATTTTTGAGAATGTCGAACAGGGGGCTGCCAGGTTTGCAGGAGAGGAAGCCGGGTACGTATACACAAGAATCCCTCCGAACACACCAACACATGCGGTCCTTGCTGAAAAAGTTGCTGTGCTTGAGGGCGGGGAGGCAGGACAGACCTTTGCTTCAGGGATGGCTGCAATAACCGCAGTCGTGCTCACGGTCCTGAAACAGGGAGACCACCTGATCTCAACGGATGTGGTTTACGGCTGCACCTACAGCCTCTTTTCAGAAGTACTGCCAGGGCTTGGGATAGATGTCAGTTTTGTTGACACATCCGATATAGAAAAGGTTAGGAAAGCCTTTAAGCCGCAAACCAGAATGGTCTTTCTGGAAACACCCGCCAATCCCACAATAACGGTCTGTGACATCAGAGAGATTTCCGGGCTTGCAAAGGCACAGGGGGCCATTTGCATCGTGGACAATACCTTTGCAACGCCGTATTTCCAGAAACCCCTTGAACTCGGGGCGGACATATCCCTCAGCAGCTGCACAAAATACATAGGCGGGCATGCTGACCTGCTTGGCGGAATCGTTGTAGGGAGCAGAGATTTTATGAAAAGCCTGGGAAAAGTTGTCGGATACACAGGTGGAATCATGGGCCTGCACGAAGCCTGGCTCTGCATCAGGGGACTTAAGACCCTGCACATCCGGATGGAAAGACATGCCGAAAATGCCATGAAAGTTGCAAGCTTCCTCGAGGCACATCCCGTAGTGGAATGGGTAAGGTATCCGGGGCTTCCAGGTCACCCCCAGTACGAGGTCGCAAAAAAACAGATGAGCGGCTTTGGTGGGATGCTCTCTTTTGAGATCAGGGGAGGAATTGAAGCCGGGCGCAGGCTTATGGACAGCGTCAAGCTCTGCTCCCTTGCAGTAAGCCTGGGGGCAACTGATACCCTTATCCAGCACCCCGCTTCCATGACCCATGCCTGCATTCCCGGGCATATAAGAAACAAGGTCGGAATTAAAGACGGACTTGTCAGGCTGTCTGTTGGAATTGAAGACCCTGAAGATATAATCGCAGACCTCGAACAGGGCCTTTCAAAAGTTTAATGCCGGAGAGGAAACGGATTCGACCCGTGTAAGTGAATTTCACCTGTTTTATTTTCAGAATCAGACAAGGTATATTTGCCGCGGGAATAATCTTTATTTCAACATAAAGAACATAAAACCAGAAATGTAAGACCAGATAATTGCAGGCCCAACGGAAAAACATGAACCAAAGCGAAACAGAAAAGCGTGAAACTTAAGCTAAAATAATGACTTAACAGGGGGAGTCTCATATGAAAGCACTTGTATTCGGAGCCGACGGTTTTGAAGACCTTGAACTTTTCTATCCTTACCATCGTCTGAAAGAAGAAGGTATAACCACACATGTAGCTTCTATGAAAAAAGGACCGATAACAGGAAAGCACGGCTATGAAATCAATGCTGATATCGCCTTTAAGGATATAAACCCTGCAGATTATGACATCCTTGTGATATCCGGAGGAAAAGGACCGGAAAAAATGAGGCTTGACAAAGACGCACTTGAGATTACAAAATACTTCTTCAAAGAAAACAAGCCTGTTGCTGCAATCTGCCACGGCCCGCAGGTTCTTGTCTCGGCAGGTGTGATAAAGGGCAGGAAAGCTACCTGCTGGATAGGAATCAGGGATGACATCATAGCTGCAGGAGCACAATACGAGGACAGCGAAGTTGTCGTGGACGGAAACCTTGTATCATCCAGAAATCCCGGAGATCTGCATGCTTTCGGAAGGGAAATGATCAAATTGCTGAAATAAACTTTTTGTAGGAGTATGGGGTTTTTGGGGTGGTAGACCAGACTGTATAGTCTGTATAAACCGAATAGGAGATTGGTGAATACTCGGTAAACAGTTGATATGATAGAGTACAGACTGTATGATTCTTGTTAATTTCTGTAACAGAGAGGTATACCGCTGATGAATTTTCTAATACCGAATTTTTTATAATTCTAAATATATATTCTCTTATTTTTTAATATCTTGCGTTCATAGGAATCAGTGGAGCTTATGCGATTGAACTAAAAATCAATAGCTGAAAGCCGTTAAATATAAAATTAGAACCTAGAGGTTTACTGCGAAGTGTTTATTGTACTTTTTTCACCTCGAGTAAGCCCTATGATTGTCAAATTCAAAGTGGGAAGGGGAAAAGGGATGAACAAGCAAGAATTATGCAACAGTTTCTATGATATGAACAATATGGTAACTGTCCGAATCACCATGCCACAAAGTGACTGGGAAGAGTTGAGAAACGCGGAGCCATACGGTGGAATATGTAACTATGCTTACACCGACGACCGGTATGATTGGTTTAAAACTACATCGGTAGAGATTGCAGGTTCCGCATTTCCTTCAGGAGGAGTTCACAGTTTTGAATCTGTAGCAATCGGGAAAAAGTCCTATTGCGGATCTTTTAGCACATCAAAGCCAGCTTTGAAACTGAATTTTTCGAAATATGTTTCCTCCAATGAAAAAGCGATTGAGGGTCTGATCGGTACACAGTACGTTACTCTTAACAACTGTGTACAGGATCCTTCGTACATCAGGCAACCGCTTGGATATTTCCTGTTCAAACAGGCCGGTCTTCCGTATTCGCGATGCAATTTTGCCAAAGTTTATGTTAATGGTACGGACTACGGGGTTTACCTGAACATCGAGCCAATCAAAAAACGCCACATACAAAACAACTTCAATGGCAACGACGAAGGAAATCTTTATGAGATTGACGAAGGTGAAGACTTCACCCGGTCTATCATTGACTCCGACCGAATCAGCTGTGAAAGTATGTCTAAGTACTCCAACATGAAAGACCTGGAGCTTGCAACCAGGGAAATCTCCGACAATGGTTTGTCAGGAATGGCGAGGGTCATAGACACCAATCAGTTCCTCCGATTCTTTGCGATGGAAGTTCTTTTGAAACACTGGGACGGATATACGAACAAATTAAACAACACGTATATATATAATGATGTTGTGGCTGTGAAGACTCCCAATGTCAACGATGTAAACTTTAAGTTTATCCCATGGGGGGTGGATCGGATACTGCAAGAAACCAAAAAGTTCCAGTTGTATGACGCCTCCGTTCTCGGGAAGCTTGTCTTTGAAGATGCCGGCAGTCTTGCTAAACTCAAGATGGAAATCAGAAATTACGCCAATACTATTTTTGACCGAGACAACTATAATAACGTGCTGAGTCCCTACATTGACCGGATGCAGAATATTCTCACCAGCTTCGGTCTAACAGAGCTGACCTCGGAAATCGAAGTTGTCAGGGAGCAGTTAAAGCTGGTAAGGTCTGGCGGATTTCAACTTATGGGTGAATTTTCACCAGCGTTGGTCTAACAGAGCCAACCTCGCAAATCGGTGTTGTTAGAGAGCGGTTGAGCTGGTTAAATCCGGTGGATTCCAACTATCGATAATAACCATTGGATTTCGCCTTCTTGCTCGACAGAGAAAGGGCAATTGTATTTATGCCAGCAATATCCAGTTTATCGGCGATACCGGAGGATACCAAGAAGTATATCATTATGTACCTAATACGGCTGCAGCGGACATGTGGTGTATTTCCCTGTCTGATCAATTGGGAATTTGTAAGTTCGAAACAGAGAATATGGTACATATACATATATTCATTGCAGTGCCACAGTGCATATTTCTAGCGGTAATCTGAACATTTATGGCTTTCGTTACTTGGAGTGGTAGGCAAAAGACCATTACAATAAATTTTAATTCCTAATGTCAATAGCCCCTCTTTATTTCTTTATTCAGAAAAGGCTTGTGACTCCTTTCTTTCGTTAATCCCTTAGTTTACGCCATCTGCACTAAAAGTACAGTTAAGGAACAGTAATTTAGGACAGAAATCCTCGTATCTCTATGAAAATTCTTCATAGAGTATACTTTCTTCGCCAATTTGAATACATCTTCGATTTATCTGACAGATCCAAACTCTTTCCATTTGCTTATTAGCTCTTTAAATTTTGCAAATATTTCTTTGTAGATTTTGATTTCGTTTTTAGTATCTGGTCTTAACCAAATACTTTCAGATGATATCTCAGCATATTTGAAATGTTCTTTAAATTACAGTTTTTCCTTGGGGAAATTAAAGATATCACCATGAACTCTCTCACAGATATAACGTAGTTTTCGTAGGAATAGTATCCTCTAGCAGCATAGATGACGTCTTCTGCTATTATTATTCTCCTTCTTTTGAGTTTTTTAAGTATTTCAGGATAAATTTTGGTTCTGGTACATTTGCTTCATTCATCAGAAATGCTAAAGTTTCAATGTTTGATATTCAAGTGCTAAAGTCAGTTTCATGCCAATTAAGAGTTTTCCGCATGTTGAGTGACCTCATTTGTATTTTTGTCATCAAAGGGAATTTTTAAGTTCATTTCAATAAAATTTGAGACCTTTTAAGACTTTAATTTGATTTTGAATTAATAAATAGGAGTTATTTATTTTAGATATAATAATATTCAGTTTAATTGGGATAAAAAAGGAAGAATAATCTCAATTCTATTGTGAAGTTAAGAGAATCCTATTTTTATATAATAAGTATATATTCTAATGTATTTATATAAACAGCAGAATATCTATTTGTTCGTGGGAATTCCGCTTTCTACATACAAAGCAAGAACTGAAAAACTGAGAACGTGCGTATTACGCATGGGGGATACCTGTTGATCCGGGTGAACTTCGGTCCGGTCAACGCGTACGAGTGCTTATGCGGATGAACAAAGGAACGGTCTCTGAACTTGAGATCATCGACTGAAGGAATAAGGGGAGTTCAATAAATCATGCCCGTTACAGATGTTTTTGAAACACTTAAATGTTTCTCCGGGATATTACGTGGTTAACCAGCGAATAAAGAAAAAGCGTTTTTATTATCTTCAAAATGTCAAAACGGCATCTTTTATCAGGCAAATGTATATATTTTGAAAATGTTTATAAGGTATAATCAACTTTATTGAGTAATTAAAAAAGCATTCTTTAAGTTGACACACTATCCATAAAACTAAAAATATCGAGGGGTTATCATAAAGGATTCTGAAGTAAAAATGTTGGACGAAAATGACCATACTTTTATTAAAGCATTAAGCGATCTTGGAATGTCAAGAAATGCCGCTACAACCATGGCATATCTTATGAATGTAGACGAAGCTTCATCCCAGGAAATTGAAATAAGTACCGGATTAAGGCAACCCGAAGTTAGTCTTGCAATGAGGTTAATGCACAATCAATCCTGGATCAGTGTGCGTTCAGAAAAAAAGCCTGGAAAAGGACGGCCGATGAAGATTTATTCTCTTACGGCTCCGGTTGATGAGATCATAAGTTATTATGAGGACAAAATTTACAAAGAATCTCAGGCAACCATCTCAGCAATCAAGAAGCTGAAAGTGATGAGCAAACAGGTGTTTCTCCCTCCCTCAAAGTGAAGGATTTCAAACAGGATTAGCTCCATAATGGCTGACAATCCTTTTTGGGAATTCGCTATTATGGAAAAAACATTTAACATGGACCATTTGCTTTTGGGTAACTTTGTTTAGCTTTTCTATCTGCTCATCCTTAATGTGCAGCTGGTCCTTCAATAGGCAAGGCCTTTATGCCGGATTTCCAACATGCCTATCCTTAACCTGGCGTAATCCTTTCATGTATGGTTTTGAGTTTAATAACGGACAGGATTAGAACCATACCTCGAACCTTTTTGTTCTTCATCCTCTACTTTTATTTTATACGATACAGTTTCACCAGCTGGTTTTTCTTCTTCTACTTTTATTTTATGCCAGCCACACAAACAGCAACGTTCTTTGCAATGCATGATGTGTTTTACAACATGAGCAAAACCTATTATCGCTAAGATATAACCCACTATTTTTATTAATTTATGCACAATTATTCACTCCTAGTTATTATTGTACCTTATCGTTTATGAAGATAAGCAAACAGGCAGAAAGCTGCCATTTAGCAAATATACAGCAAATGAGTTATGCGTGACTACAAAAACGAAACTTATCGACGAGATAGCAGAAAAGATGGTTTCTATAAGAAAGAAACATTTAAAAGTTATCTATTTGCAGCCCATACAGTTCCCCTATAGAGCTATCTGCTCATCCTTAATGTGCAACTTGTCCTCCAGAAGGCAAGGCCTACAAGCCTACAGTCCTGAAACCTATCCTTTCCCAATCGAGATCTCTGGCCTTTTAGACTAGCTTATAAGTATATATGCGTGGTCAGGTATGTCTAGGGTTACAAAAAGAAACTATGTTTGATTCCATCTTAACCTCGTATAAGCTCCGGCTTCAATAATAAGTGTCTTCAGCCATAGTGAACCGGCTGGAATATACCCCTGGTCTCGAGTTTATGCATCTTCTGTCATCGGTTAACGGATTTTATGCACAAGTTCGAATACCGTTTTATCAATTCTCAGATTTATACGTTAGATGTTGGCATAAAATTATCACCTTTAGAAGTTTTGTATCTTAACCGAATCCAAATAAAAAAGATTAGGGACATCATTATCTGGCAAAAGCAATGTATGGACTACGAGAAAACTTTTGATAAAGGGGAAGTCTGCCCCCATATGCAGCTTTCCTCTTAAAAAAAGAGGTAATTATAAAAGAGTCAATCTTAAGCTGAAAAAAAAGATATAACGCTTGATATTATAATTCTGTCTTAATTTAGAGATCCCGGAAATATAGCCGGATAAAAATTTCAGGTGGGAATAGAAGCATGAAGGATATAGAAGATTTAATCGAGAAAGCTGTAGAACTGCAGAGTAACGGGCTTATTACTGCCCAGATTGCCGATGAACTCAACGTTTCAAGAGAAACGGTTACCTGGCTCTTAACCCGTTCAAAAAAAGAAGAAAAAACCCCCGCTCCGAAAGATATTTCCGTAAACTGGAGCAGTATAGGGAAAAGTGCTAAACGTCTCCATAACATCTCTCTTGCGCTCTGCGACATGGTGTTTGAGACCATGGAAAAGGCAAACGCCGAGGTAGACGTGGTTGTTGGCATTGCTGCCAACGGTATTCCCCTGGCAAGCATGATGGCATATGAACTGGATGCAGATTTAGCGATTTACCATCGTAAAGGGCAGGGTGTCGTTCATACAGGTCACAGGGGGACCATAAGCAGAAATTTTGGATCCGTTGCCGGTAAAAACTGCATTATCGTGGATGATGTTATTACCACCGGTTCAACCAGTATGGAAGTTATTGAGCAGCTGAGAGAAATGGACGCAAAACCAAGAGTTATAGCGGTACTGGTCGACAAAAAAGGTGTAGATACAATATATAATGTTCCGATTCAGTCTCTTGTAAAAATTGCACGTTTGGACTGAAAAAGACCTGGGGCTTGTTACGAAACAACTTAGGCAACACATAATCATCTTAGAACAAAATCGATTGAACGCTTGCAAAAATAGTTAAGCAAAGCGTGAAAATGGACCTGAGTTATTTCGCTTTGGACCCTCAGCAGGTCAGCCTGTGCCTGAAGAGTTTGTCATCCTATAGATGAAACTAAGGCAAATTCTTCACGCCGGCTGTCCAAAATCTATCCTTATCCCAAACGATAGCCCTGGCCCTTTAGATTAGCCTCCGTGTATATGTGCATGGAAAGGATCATGCGATATAATGGCTTCTTATTCTCAAAAAAAGGAATGATCTCAATTAGAGTTCTGTTTTTTCAGGTTTGCACATAACATAAGAGCGTGTCTTAAAATTATTCTCCTTCTCTTTAATTCTTGATATTAGCGATTCTTTTAATCATTATTCTGATCATAGCCGCATATATCAATGCTTGACTTGATTCTGTTAATCCTTCGTAGTCTTTACTTAACCTTCGATATCTACCTAGCCATCCAAACGTCCGCTCTACTATCCATCTATGTGGAAGTACTTGAAATTCTTTGATATTATCTCTACGCTTAACTATTTCTAGTACCCATCCACATGTTATCTTGACCCACTCAATCAGTTTACCTGAATAACCAGCGTCAGCCCAAATAAGCTGTAATCGAGGGAATGCTCCATTAACTTGTTCCAGAACAAGTCTAGCACCATCTCGATCCTGGATATCTGCTGTATGAACCACAACCATCAACAGTAACCCTATTGTATCTACCAGAATGTGACGCTTTCTCCCTTTCACTTTCTTGCCAGCATCATACCCACGGACTCCTGGAGTTTCTGTGGTTTTAACAGATTGGCTATCTAAAATTGCAGCACTTGGCTCTGGTTCTCTACCATATGCAATTCTCAGTTCTATTCTCAGAACAGTATTGATATGTTCCCAAATTCCATAAATACGCCAAAGACGAAAGTAATGGTAAACAGTTTTCCAGGGTGGAAATTCGTGAGGTAGCATTCGCCAAGCACAACCAGAACGTAACAAATAGAAGATAGCATTCAATATTTCTCGATAAGAATGAACACGTTTTCTACCTCGATTTGTTTTGAGATCAGGAAAATAAGGATTAATTATTTTCCATTCTCTGTTGGATAAATCACTGGGATAAGGAAGCCTTATAGATCGTTTTGACATCGAAGAAAAACCAAGAGAAAAGGATTATTTAATTTTAAGACAGCCTCTAAGAGTACACTCTGTACTGGAGTAAAAAGCTAGCTCAATTGTCTGTCATTTCAAGCATATCGACATTTCTGTCTTTTCGATTTGAGGCTCTTAACTACTTCTTTTCGTCTCCCTTTTGTCCTGAAATCAAATTGTCGGACAGCTTTTTAGAATGGGGTATTTGTAACTTCCTTGCTCCCTAAATACAAAGCATTTATGCGATTTGTTGTTCCAGGAGATTTTTTATGTCTCTATAATAATTGTTAAATTTGCAACTGGTGTATTTTTTCAACTTTGAACTTTCCATCCCCTGGCAGTTAAATTATTTGCATGTGCTATTCCTGTTCTTGACGGTGCGGCATTTCCGGTTAAATCTACGTACCCGCCAGTAGTATTGTAAGAATCCAGTGTTTGGAATACCCCGTCTACTGCTGTTTGATTCAGCGAATTACGACTGGAATTTAAATAAAATAAACCAGGGTCATTGGAAATATTTAAACTTGTGAGGTCATTATCATAAATATTCAAAGTACATCTTCTACCAGCAGGAAAACACCCCGAAAAATTAGCCTCAGTATAATGATTATCGGATAGTAGAACGTTTTTCAAATTTGTTGAAATTAGGTGCAGAGTACCGCTCTGATTACCGTTCCATACATAAAAGTCTTTAAGGAGTGGAAACTGACTGACCGGGAGTGTGCTGGTCATCTGCGCGTTATCTCGAATGCATATATGCCATAGATGAGCCCCGGTAGTGCCCCAATTTATTGTATATGTATGACTTCTTTGAGATGCTCCGCGAAGATCAGCCAGAGAAGGAGCTTCCGACAGATCAAGATAGGAAATGTTGCAATTTTCGAGGCAAAGCCTGGTCAGAGAAGGAACGTTGCAGAGTCTGATGGTATCCAGTGATGCGCAACGAAAACACTCAACCGTATGCAGTGCCGTGAAGTTACTGAAATCCAGCGAAGTTATTGGATTATAACTCGATGCCCATACCTGGAGGTACGGTGCAACATTTTCTAAACCAGTAACAGCTATTACATTCTGTTGTTTTAAATTTTCTATTGTACCTGGACCTGGAGTTACTCCACCATCTGAACCATCATAACCTATATTGATCTTGGTCACTGCACTCCACGGTATTACTACCAAAGTGTTTTCTCTCGTTCCTTCTGAACCAAAATTTACATTAGGGGACGTAGAATCAGATGTTGAACCGTCACCAAATACCCATTGAATTTCAGGATTACCTGTAACTGTAATAATTGGTGAAAATGATGAACCGGCAGTAACAAACGTAATATTTGCCTCAGGTTCCGGAGGTATCACCTTTTCATCTGGACCGGCACTTGAATTGTTCTTATCCGAGCCCGAACTCGTACATCCCAGAGTAGAAGTAACTAAAATAATAATGGCTAACAATCCTGTAAATTTGATCCCAGAAATTCTATTAGAGAGTAGCATATTAGGGAATCGCATAATTAATCTCCTGATATCATTTACTTTGAAATTGCTTTTTCTGAAAACTTACACTATCAATAAATTGAGCTCAGGAAATTCTTCACTTTTGTTAAATATTTTAAGTATGACACCCCATTTATATTTAGTTGATGTCCTATCCTGGAACTACTATAATTATCTACTGATGGGAAAGAGAAGAGCAAAACCAAAGTTCACCAATGTTAACACATCTTCAAAAAAACGCGGAATTACTAAAAATAAATGGACATTAACAGGTTTGTTAAATTAAGGTTTTTCTCAAAATGACAAATAATTAATGAGGGAGTACCCTGGATCCGGAATATTTAAAAGACAGGATAACGACACCGGTCAACGCCAGAAGAAAAGTTAAGTCCTGGTAAGGATTCAAGACCGCAGTATGCCAGCGTATCGAGATTCGGGCGATCATTTAAATATTGAAGATTATATGTATAACAGGATAGGATGATCGACGAAGTGCTAAAGGTTTTCAAGAAACTCGATGCAAAGGACTTCAGGATACTTACAGGCATCGAGACAGGGATGAAACATTTTGAGTGGGTGCCAGTAGAGGAACTGAATAAATACACCAAGTTGCCTTTCGATAAACTGGAATACAGGCTGAAGAGGCTTGTCCGGGATAAGCTTGTGGTCAGAACCACCCAGCCTTATGAGGGGTTTCAGATTTATTTTGAGGGTTATGATGCCCTTGCTCTCAATGCCTTTGTGAAAAGGAAAAGCATCAGCGCTATCGGGGATGAAATAGGGGTAGGCAAGGAGTCCGTCATTTTTGAAGCGATCCGGCAGCCTGAGCTTGCAATAGGGGAACCCTATCCGGTCATAATCAAATTCCACAGGGAAGGCAGAACCAGCTTCAAGCAGATAAAAAGAGTACGTGAACACCTCGGGGAAAGAGAGCACTTCTCCTGGATTTATGCTTCCCGGCTTGCGGCTCAGAGGGAGTATGAGATTATGACCAGGTTGTACCCGCAGGTGGCTATCCCAAAACCCCTTGACCAGAACAGGCATGCAATTGTTATGGAGCTTGCAAAAGGCAGCCTGCTCTCAAAAACAAAGCTTCTGGACCCTGAATGGTATCTTGATGAGATTCTGAGGCAGGTAAGGATTATCTATTCGCTGGGTGTCATCCATGCCGATTTAAGCGAATATAACATATTTGTATCCGAAGACAGTGTCCAGTTCATTGACTGGCCTCAGTATGTCACTCTGGATCATCCTCACGCTGACGAAATTCTCGAAAGGGATGTCTCAAATATCCTTACTCATTTCTCCCGAAAATATGACATTAAAAGGGAGCTTGATGAAGTCCTTGGAGAGATCAGAAGTGGAGCAGGTATAAGTTCTGAAAATGATGAGATAGATTCAGAAAGATTTGAAGAAGAGAACGCTGAAGCGGAAGTATCTGAAACGAAAGAATTTGAAGCAGAAAAATTTGAAGCAGAAGAATTTGAAGCGGAAGAATTTGAAGCAGAAAACCTTAACTCAGAGGATTTAAAAAAAGTCACTTCTAAAAAAGAGATCCCAGACAAAGATTAATTCTCCTATAACAAATTAAATAGAAGCTAAATAGAAGCGAGCACTAATGTACCATGATCTTCAGTATAATGTTCCGATATTTATTTTCCTTTCTTAATCTATTCTACAATTCTTTTGGAAAATTTACTTTTTTGATCTCTATTTCTTGATTTGACTCATTCCAGTTTTTTATTTTTTGCCTGCCTCGATGGAAAGGTTAATCGTAGGAAAAGACGTTTATTGAAAGGCATATCTTCTTCCGGAAAAATTCAAAATCGGACTAAAATTAAATTTTGCGCTCATCCCAAAACTAATTTTACTTTCACATCAATAAGAGTTTCAGAACCATTTTCATGATCAGGAACTCGATTGATTATTTTTAATACGTAATCAAGAGAATCAATTTTGAGTTTTGGGATCATCTCTTTAAGTTAGCTGAGGTAAACTGAAGTTATCTGAAGTAAACTGAAGTTAGCTGAGGTAAACTGAAGCAAGCTAAGACAAATTGAGTCAGCTAAAGCAAATTGAAGTTAGACGAGGCGAGTCGAAGTAAGTTGAGACAAAAGGGCAGGACCTTATTGATTATGTTGATGTTGTAAAATAAAGGTAGAAATCAGTTAAATATATATTCAACAAGAAATAAAATATAGGTGTTCATGCAAAACAGGATAATTTACGGAATTGATATTGCCCGGGGTTCCCCGAGGGCAAAAGAACTTCCTCGCTATGCTCTGGCTATCCTGATGGACGGGGAAGTCACCCATTACAGCATGCTCCGCCGCCAGAAGGTCCTGAACATGATCCAGAGGGACAGGCCGGATATCATAGCTGTGGACAATATTTTTGAGCTGGCTGCTGACAGAAACGAGCTTCTCTCGATAATGGAGCGCCTGCCTGATGGGGTTAAACTTGTCCAGGTTACCGGAGGGCTTCACCCGGAACCTCTGGTCAGGATTGCGAAAAAACATGGTTTTTCCTTTAACCCTGAAAACCCCAATGATGAAGCTGAAGCCTGTGCCCGGCTTGCAGACCTTGGAGTAGGGCACGAAGTCTCTCTTTTTGAAGACATTACGAAAATAAAGGTCAGCCGAGCCCGTTCACTCGGGCGGGGGGGCTGGAGCCAGAACCGGTACAGAAGAAAAGTACACGGAGCAGTGCTTCAGAGGAGTCGGGAGATTGAAAATGTCCTCAAGGACCTTTCACGGGAAAAAGGCATCAGGTTCGAAGCCGTAAACGTGAAAGGGTTCGGGGGCTATGTGAGGTCAGAATTTACAGTCTATGCAAAGCGCGGAGAGATTCCAATACACCCTATGGCAAGCAACGATGCGCAGGTAAGTGTGAGAAGTGTCGAACGTGATAAAATCCGTTATGTCCCCCTCAGGCCGAAGAACCTCCGGCGTAAATTCACAATCGTAGGACTCGATCCTGGAACAACCGTGGGTATAGCCATCCTTTCTCTAGATGGAGAACTCCTCTATTTGAAAAGCTTCAGGGGAATAGCTCCTGATGAAGTTGTCAAGCTCATTGCCGAATACGGAAAACCTGCAGTGATCGCAAGCGATGTAACCCCAATGCCAGGTTCGGTTGAAAAAATTCGGAGGAGCTTCAATGCAGTCCCTGCAAGTCCCGGGATTGAGGTTTCTGCCGAGGAAAAAATAGCGCTTGGAAAAACCTTCGGCTATTCCAATGACCACGAAAGAGACGCCTTAACTGCTGCTCTTCTCACCTACAGAAGCTACAAGAACATCTTTACTCGAATTGAAAAGAAAGCTCCGGAAAATGCTGACCTTGAGCTGATTAAGCTACATGTAATCCGTGGAGCCTCGATCGAAGCTGCGATCGAAAAAGTCCAGGCTGCATCGAGAGCACACGAAAAGCCGGGGGCAAGGGCCGCTCCTGAAAAGCCGGAAGAAAGGGCAGTTGATGAATCGCTCCTGAAAATGCGAGAGACTGTCCAGAGGCAGGGAGAACAGATTCAGAACCTCCAGGATTACGTGGAAGAATTGAAACAGGCCCTTTTTGCAAAGGATCGGAAAATCTCAAAACTAGAGTCCAGGTTGAAGGGCTTCAAAAGGGAAGTTTATGGCGAAGTCCGGAAATCAAAGGAAATCCAGATCAAGGACAGCACCATAGAGAGCCTGAAAAAAGAACTCAGCAATAAAAACAAAACCGTAAAGGAACTCAGGCGCAGGAGCAACAAACTGCGTAAAATCCAGAAAATGGAAATCCGCGGCGAAGGTACTCCCGTAAAGGTTATCTCCGCCTTTACAAAGGAGTCCATTGCCGAAACTAAAGAAAAGTACGGGCTAAAGGAAGGAGACGTCGTTTTCCTGGAAAAACCGAGCGGCGGCGGGGCAGCAACCGCACAGATCCTTGTAGAATCCAGGGTGCGGGCTGTAATTATCCCTGAGGATATTTCGCATGCAGCAGAGGAGACTTTCTTTAAAGGTGACGTGCCGGTTTTAAGGGATATCCAGCTTGAGAGAGCTGACGACTTTGCAATGGCAGAGCCAGAAGTCCTGAAAACCGCAATTGCCGCCTGGGAAAAAGAAGCCGAAATAAAGCGCCACAAAGCCAAGGAGGATGAACTTCAGAGCCTCTTTGAAGAATACAGGAGTGAGAGGAGGAGGGGCCTGGTTTAAAGCCTCTACACCTACCCCTATCTAAGATTTTTAAGATTTTTTTAAGATTTCTTTAAGATTTCTTTAAGATTTCTTTAAGATTTCTTTTTAATACTACTCTGCTTTTTCCGTAGAAATCGCTTGCATGGCCCTTACTTCTCCTAATCCAATAGCCTGTCCGCCTACTCCCCAGCTTCCGCTCTTTACTTCCTGGACTGTTACCAATGTATAGCTACGGAGATTTTCTCCCATGAACGAGACTACAACATCTGTCATGTCCTTGATAAGCTTCTTGATCTCGTCCTCGGAGAATGTACCTTCAATGATTTTGATATCAACATATGGCATTTCTTTCTTCCCCCAAATCTACTATTACGCCTTTATCCCCCGTTTTTTTGAATTTCCACCAAACCATTAGATTTGAGAGCAGAAAAACTTATCTACTTGAAGTTTTCCCATTTTCCATATAATCCCTTTATTTCCAATAATATTTTCTAGGAATATCTGTTTTTGTAAATAAATTTAGTTAAACCCACTTAAACTTAATTTAATGCAATTTTATGCAAATAGCTCTCATTAGAGAGATGATTAATCTTAATAGTAAAGAAAAAAGCCCGGTTTTGATTTTTAGACAGTTGGTTATTATATCAAAAATTGCAGGAAAATTAAAACAAGAATTAAAAGAAGTAATTAAAAAATTCAAAAAAAGAATAAGGACTTATTTTCTGTCAAAAAAGATATTCTTCCCGGTAACGCTCAGCGGAATTCCAAAAACAACATCTGCATCCAGAAAACCGGAGACCCTTGCCGCTGCACCGATCGAATACATGACCCTGTTGTCAATGCAGAAGTCTTTGGCTTTTGAAGTAGCTGCTCCGACGGCAATTCCCAGGTCCGCATACTTGAGCATGCAGTTTGGACCTTTAAATTCTGCTTCTACCTTCTGCTGGTCCAGCATTTCTGCACAGGTCTTAAACCCGCAGGCACCGCAGTTCAGGCCTGCAGCCCCGCTGGCTTTTACTCCTATAAGGATAGCAGCCCCCGCATTTCTGAGGTTTCCTGCATCTCTTTTCAGGAAGGTAAAGCCTTCGCCTTTTTCATCTGCCAGTCTTTCCATGGCCGAGGCAAGGCCTTCAACATCTTCCTTTTCAACAAGGGCGGTTACTATGTCATCCACTCCTTTGGCTTTCGGGGCAGTCCGTGCAGCCAGAAGGATGCTCTTTGCAAGCGTCTCAAGGACTTCGGATTCAGGATTGAGGATCATGCATGGATTATTAGAATTTTCGGGGCTTAAGGCTTTGCAATTAAATCTTCTTTTCAGCTCGATCTCAGGTGCAGAACAGACTTTAAGTGCAAGGTCCGAAAATGAAACATGGAGTCCATCCCAAAACTCAAAATTTGCTTTTTTAGATCTCTTAATTTAAGTAACCAACCAGGTTCCTGATTACGAAAGCAATCTTGAATTATTCTGATAATTGAGATTAAAACTGGGTTTTGGGATGAGCTCATGAAATATAGAAAATTCTCCGTTGGTTTCTATCATCCGATGTTCCAGAGCTAGCCTGCCGTTTGTGGTTTCAACCTGGTAACCGGTGAGCAGGATTCTTGAATCAGGGTCTCTGTAAAGCCGGCTGAGATAATACATTGCGAGCTCTCCATTCAGCGTTCCGGCTGTAGTGACAATAACTGACGGTTCTTTGAGGACGGACTCCCTCCACCTGTCGTTTACGGAAATAACATGTTCGAAAGCCTTGTCCAGGAGGTCCGGGTTTTTCAGGTACTCAGGATACTTTTTGAGGATTTTGTACACATCTCTGCTCATGCCGTCCACGTAAGCTGCTCATGCCGTCCACGTAAGCTGCTCATGCCGTCCACGTAAGTTCTGATTTCGTGGGCATTGAGCAGCATCAGGATCTCCTGGGTTCTGCCTATTACAAACGCAGGAAGAAGGGCAGTACCCTCTATTTCCAGAGTATCCCGAATGGATTCGATAAACCTCTTTTCAGTTTCTTTTCGAGGTACATGGGCTTCCCCGAAATATGTGCTTTCAAGGATAAGAGTGTCTGCTTCGAGACATCTGGCTGCCTCCGGTACAAGCCTGGTCTCCTCCAGGTTGAATCTCCTGTATAAAAAAAGACTTTCTCCAGATTCGGATTTGAGATAGATTCCCTAAACTCCCGGTATATGGCCTGCGTTGTGGAAGCAAGCCCTGAGCTGTGGATTTTGAAAGTTTTCCCATAATCTTTTATGAAGACTTCAGGATTCAGGTACATAAGGTTAGGGACGGTCTCGCAGTGGTCCAAGTACCCGGTGAGATCATGATTGTTTTCTGCTCCATACAACTGTAGAGGATATTCTGAAACCTCGACTAGATAACGTCGGGTTTTCATTAATATCGATTCATGTTTTCAATATTGATTTCCTTATTTATAATTCTCATTGTATTATATTCTTTAGATAATAATATTGTCATAATTTAGACCCACTTCTTCGGCATATAATATGGGGATAGAATTTATCCAATACTGATCTTCTAAAAAAATGAATCTGGATGATTTATTGATAAAGCAGAATCTGCTTAACGAATTCATAAAGCAGACCAATGGTCTATTCGCATACGGGGAGTAAAGAATGAAAATTGGATTGATAGTTTCTCTACTATTGCTATGCTTAGCTATTCCTCTTAGCGCCGCGCAAGCATCAGAACCTGCAGGAACCTACACAGTCAATGCAGATAATGAAACTTCAATGAACACAACAACTTCGGCCCAAGGATCCGCACCGTGGCTCACGAGCCCAGGGCTGAACACGGAAGAACAGGGACTCTACCACTTTCCCAGGGACCACCAATGGCATAGCGGACCGACCTACCACTTCAACGATTTCGATGAGTGGCACTACTTCACATTCCTGGGCAAGGACCTGACGACAGGCCACAACATATCTTTGTTTGTATGCAATTTACAACAGGGTTGGCGCAATGACATACAAAGGCCCCACACTAGGGCTATCGTGGCCTACCTCGACAAAGATGAAGCCAAGTTTTACGGTCATACCATTGACCCGACGGGCAAGTTTGTGACCACGGGATCCAATGGGGATTTTAATTATACGATCGGTGAGGTAGGTAAGGAGCAGGGTTTGGCCACGAACTACAGCTATTCCCAGGAACGGTGGAATTTCAAAGGGTGGGCGACAAACGAGAGTAATATGACCGCCGGCACTCCGTACAACGTTGATGTCACCGGGGTCGTAAAGGTCCCAGGCTACATTCCAATGGCCTACTGGGGGCTGGAAAACATCGGATTCAATGACCAGTACGACCAGAACCCTTCGACTATGTACGGTCTTTCATACTACTACGTAGCCCCGGAGATGGAAATGAACGGCACGGTAACCCTGGATGACGGCGTTGTCCATGAGATTGAAGGCACAGCCTGGTTCGAACACCAGTGGGGCAACTTCCAGTCACCTGAACAGCTCCGATACTTCTGGGGTTATGCCCGTTTCCCCAATGGGGATTCGTTCACCTGGCGGCAGTATTACGGCAGTCCTGCGGGAGTTGTACCTACTACCATACCTTACAACATAACAGCTGGCATGATGGGTTGGGACTCTCCGCAGATTCAACAAAACCGGTTCGCTTTTGTACCCACGGGCCAGCCACCGCAGTTCGCGTTCGGACCGTCCATCGCGTACACGCCGATCAAGTGGTGGACATCACCTATAACGAATATGTCGTACCCGTGGTGGGGCGAACTAAAGACGCCTAAAGGGACTTTCTACGTATCCCCGTCAGCCACTCCCTCTCAGGAGAGCGCTGGCGCTGCGGGTCCATTTATAGAGGGAGCTTTGGAGCTCCATAGTGGCTCGATTGACGGACCGGTGGTAGCAGAAGGGTTCTGTGAACTGGCGCAGCTACCTCCACTTGGAGCGCCAATCGCCCGCGGGCTTCCCGAAGCTACTGCTCCGGGATACATCCGTTTCGACGGCGGTCTGAACCACAGCGTGAAGAAACAGAACTGAACCTCTCGTGTGGGACCTGGACAGGCAACTGCGTCGCCGATGTGGAATGTCGGCGACGCTAAATCGACTGGGGAGGCTTCGGTCCGTCCGTGGTATGGGAGACTTGAATAACTGGAAATCTCCAGTGGCAGGACTTGATTACCCGACCGAGGGCCTTATTATGACTGGATCAAGGGCTGTCCGGCTCACCACCGGACGGCAACCCTGCTGATAGCACCCGGCGGACATCCAACTTTCTTTAAGGAGTAGTTCTACCTCGCGATGATCCATCAGTGCTCAATTGGTGTTTTCTAAAATGGGCGGTGATCAAGCCCTTGTTGATAACGGATATATCTGGATGATTTAAGTGCCCGAAATTCTGTCCAACGAGTGCAATAAAACCACAAATAGAAAAAGATGTTTAAGAATCTTTTTTAATACTGTTTATTCTCTCCTTTTATCTTTAAAAGGTAAAAGATTCCCCGTTTGCGGGTGCATAAGCTTCCACGCCGATTTCTTCTGAGATCCACTGTGCAAAAGTCTCAGTTTTGTCCCCGTGCATTACAAAAACCCTTTCCGTACCTTTTTTGCAGAAATCTTTCACAAGCTTTTTGAGCTCACTGTCCCCGCTGTGTGCGGAGAAGTCATATTGCTCTATCCCGGGCTTGAGGGCAAGGACATCCCCTCCGGTCTCGATGACGCCGTGTTTCAGCGCCAGCCTGCCATTTGTGCCTTCAACCTGGTAACCCGTGAGCAGGACTTTTGAGTTAGGGTCTTTGTAAAGCCGGCTCAGGTAATAGAGTACAGGCCCCCCGTTCAGCATTCCGGCTGTAGTGACAATAACCGAAGGCTCTTTCAGGACAGACTCCCGCTGCTTATCTTTTACGGAAATAGCCCGGTCGAAAGCCCTGTCCAGAAGTTCCGGATTTCTCAGATACTCGGGATATTTCCGGAGGAGTTTGTACACATCCCTGCCCATACCGTCCACATAAGCCGTGATCCCGTGAGCGTCGAGCAGCATAAGGATTTCCTGGGTCCTGCCTATTGCAAAGGCAGGGATAAGGGCAGTCCCTCCTCTTTCCAGAGTTTCAAGGACAGAGTCGATAAACCTTTCTTCGGTCTCTTTTCGCGGGATATGTTCCTCGCCGAAATATGTACTTTCAAGCACAAGCGTATCTGCCTCGGGAAACTCTTCCGCTCCCGGCACAAGCCTTGTTTCCTTCATGCTGAAGTCTCCCGTATAAAGGAGACTTTTTCCCGTTTCGGATTCAAGGTGAATTCCGGAAGCTCCCGGGATATGGCCTGCGTCGTAGAAGCAGACACTGTACCCGTGCGTTTTGAAAGTTTCCCCGTAGTCTTTTTTTCGAGTCAGCTGGTTAAGCCTTTGAAGGTCATTTGGGTCAAAGGGAGCCACCCCCGAAAGGGTTGTTTCTGCAAGCTTGAGGGTATCTCTCCCAAGAAGGTTGGTAAACTCTGCCGTTGGCGGCGTCATGAAAACTTCGGGATTCATGTACATCAGGTTAGGGACAGCCCCGCAGTGGTCCAGATGCCCGTGGGATACAAGCACGGCTTTCGGTTCCATGCCGTTCCCGGGATATTCGGGAATTTCTCCTGCCTTTATGCCGTAATCGAGCAGAATTTCCCCATTGACAAGCAAACCAGAACGTCCTACTTCCCTGCATCCGCCTTTAAAGCTAAGCTCCAGAACAAACACTCCTTGAATATTTATACACTTTAAATTCTCAAATAAACTTTTCGATAAACCTTTTGAAATAAATCTGGCTTTACAGCCCTTAAAAGTTATGATCCGACATTTTAAAGCTCAAAAATACAGTGACTTCTTGCAGAGACTTAAGATATATTAAATATCCTTAATAATAATCGGGTGGTCCCTGAGCAATCTGTTGATACTTTCCAGCAACCCGAAAATGGTATCTTTTGTTTTTTGCCTCCGTGCCGCGCAAGGTTTTAACCCCCCCTCCGAGAGCTGAGAAACAAACAATAGCTGGACCCCCACCAGACTAAAAAGAAACCGAATACAATTGAAACACCCTCTGACTCTTGAAAGGATTTCCCTTAAATCATAAGCCGCGTGTTTTACAACATAAATTTATAAAACCCACTGGATGTAAATCTGTTTAGAAAATTTCTTAGAGCCATTTCTGACATGAAATTTAAACCTTTGATTTCTCTTAATCCCCATTCCGGACGACCAGGACCGGGACTTTTGAATATCTTACTACTTCTTCCGCAACACTTCCCATCAGAAATCTCTCGAATCCTGTTTTTCCGAGTGTACCCATCACTATCAGGTCCATGTCCTTATTTTCTGCAAAATTGATGATTTCATCACTCGGACGCCCCTCTAAAAGAACCTCTCTTACCTCCACCCCTGCGTCCTCCATGATCTTCTTAACTTTAGACATTACTTTTTTTCCATCGTTCATCATCACTTCCCGGATCATTTCTTTACAAGCAGTCCATTTTTCAGAAATCGTAGAGCATGTATCCACCACATAAAGGACGTGGATGGTAGCTCCGCTGAGCTTTGCAATCTCAATACCGCGAGAGATAGCCCTCCGGGAATTTTCTGATCCGTCAGTTGCAATCACTATATTCCGGTACAAATCACTGGACATGTATTGTTCCCCATTACAGATTTTGCCTTACATTCAACATCCTGAATATGAAGAAATTACTCACGGTTTCCTATACTACTATTACAAAATAAACAAATGGTACTGATCAATCTATCAATATCTTCCAATACATTCTACAATTGTATTTAATTGTTTTTCATTTGTTTTGTGGTCCTGTATTAATCAGTTGATATTATTCCTATATCTGAAACTGGGACCTTTTGTTTTTTGATTCTACTCTTTGCAGGGCTGAACTTTTCTCTTCTGCAGTGCAAAAAAGGAACAGGCGAATTTAAATCTTGACCCGGGGGACCTCATTAAAATTCATAGATAAATATAAGCGCCTCCGCCAGCTTGTCTGGCGGCCCTGCACAAAAAGAAAAAGAAGCAGAAGGCAATCAGTTTCTCCTATCATTTTAATTGTTAGTTCCCAAAAGTGGTACAGGTCGACTTTACCTGCGGGTCTATTTCTCTTTTTTATCTCATTTTTGGAAAGGCCACTCTCCTGCGTCGAGCGTATAAGAACGACCCAGTATGGTGAATTATGTTGTACGGATCAGAATTCAAACTTTTCACCGAATTTTCAAAAATAAAATTTCAGCAAGATCACTTTCTCTTTTTTCCGTAGTATTTTCTGTAGTATAAGTATAAAAAACAGATAGTCAAAATAAAGAGAATTGCAAGGGATAATTCTCCTGGCATTATTTGAGTAGCAGAGCTTGTAGCAGCATCAGTAAAAGTAGGCATACTTCCTTAAAGAATGCAAAAGTTAAATGTTTTCCTGTAGTTTTTCACATGGCATTTTGTTTCTATAAGCTCAGTAAGAGTTTGCCGACAAGCTTACTGCTCCAAAAACGAGCTCACTCCGCATAGGATAGCACCTTTTATCATGTGATATGCTGTTTTGCAGTTACTAAATGGATTAGTCTAAATCATCAGGAGGTCTTGGGGATATGAAAAAAAATTCATTTCTTCAGAGAAGTTCCGACCCGGTGTATACCACCCTCGGCGATTGGATTCTGCACGAAGCGATTCCGTTCTCCCTTGATTCATCCGAAACCTTCAACGCCTCTGTCGACAGGGTAATCGCCTCACTTGGCGACTCGGTGGAGTTGCTCGGCTTTGGAGAAGCACTCCATGGCGGCGAGGACATTCTTATACTCCGCAACCGGCTCTTCCAGCGCCTGGTGGAAAAGCATGGCTACAGCGCCATTGCCATCGAGAGCAGTTTCCCAAGGGCGCACGTAGTGAATGAATACATAGCCGGTTGCGGTCCGGAATCGTATGAGGCTGTGCAGGAGACCGGATTTAGCCACGGATTTGGCAGGCTCGACGCAAATAGAGAACTCGTAGAATGGATACGAGAGTATAATACCGATCCTTCTCATCGCATTAAACTCCGGTTCTACGGCTTCGATAGCCCGACCGAAATGACCGGTACCGATAGTCCACGCCAGTTCCTCCATTTTGTTCTCGATTACCTTGCCTCTATTGATAGTGCCAGTAGCCAGGCTCATCGCGAATGTATAGACCCCCTTCTTGGGAAGGACTCCGATTGGGAGAATCCTGCTGCAATGATGGACCCAGCGAAGTCAGTAGGCCTGTCCCCAGCCGCAACGGCGCTCCGGATTGAGACAGAGGATCTCATTTCGGAACTGGATGTACGCCGTCCCGAACTGGTGGCAAAAAGCAACAAAAGCCGGTACCTGGAAGCCGTGCACTATGCAAAGGCTGCACGGCAGTTGCTGAACTACCATGCCTTGATGGCCCGAACCACAGGCAAACCGGGCGATCGGCTTGTCAGCGGTCTCGGGCTTCGTGATGCGATGATGGCTGATAATCTGGAGTATATCGTATCCCGTGAATGTGACCGGGGAAAAGTGCTGGTCTTTGCTCATAACAGCCACCTGAAGCGAGGAAAGGCAGAATGGCAATTAGGCAATAACCTATTAACATGGTGGCCGGTGGGATCTCACCTAAATGAAATGTTTGGCCCGCGTTATGCTGCCATTGGTTCGGCAGTGGGTGTTTCTGATGCAAATGGAATCAGCCAGCCCGAAGCCGGTACTCTTGAAGAGAGGCTGACTGCCTTGCCGGGGCCGATACTGTTCATTCCAACTCACAAAGGCCGTGGACTCCCAACCTCGGAAATCGAAGCTCTTCAGACTCGCTCGGGAAGCATGAAGAACCCTACCTATTTCCCATTAACTGCTCAAAGTTTCACTGATTTCGACTGGCTGGCAGTCCTTGATTCTACAGAATACACCCGCGATGGGCCTCCGCTGCAATAATGGAATGTTAACCCGAGACAGTAAAACTCTTCACCTTCCTGTCTTCTCTGTCTGAAGAATACTTTCTTTGACCAGCGGAGCCTCATTTAAATTCACAGTAAACATAAACGCCTCCGTCAACCTGTCTGTCGGTCCTTTACAAAAAGAAGAAAGAGGTAGAAGTAGAAAGAAAGTAGAAGAAACAAGCTTGAAAATACAAGTATGAAACAGTAAAAAGCCGATGCAGATTATTATTTGCTTTTACTTTTCTTCTTGTTCTTGTTTATGGGAAAGACCGCTCTCCTGCGTCGAGCGTGGCAAGAACGACCCAATATGGCAAATAAGATTGTACGGGTTAGAATTAAGGATTCAGATGTCTAGTTTTTCAGCGACTCAGTTCCAAAATCCAGTGATGAATGTAAATTTAAAAATTCCTATATTTTGGAACTGAGTCTTCTCTGTTCGACTGCATAAGTTCTATCGAAAGTATTTTGCCAATTCAACGTTTTTTATGTTTAGTTCTCTCCCTCGTTACCGTTACTCTCTGTTTCCTGTCCATTATTTGCTGTGCTTCCTGCCTCATCTTCATTATTTATTGTGTTTTCTTCCTTTTCTTCTTCATTATTTACTGTGTTTTCTTTCTCTTCTTCTTCATTATTTATAGTGCTTCCTGAATCCTGTCCGTTGTTTATAGTGCTTCCTGAATATGGTCCATTATTCACGGTGCTTCCTGAATCCGGTCCATTATTTTCTGTGCTTCCCGAATCCGGTCCACAATTTATGGTACTTCCAGAATCCGGTCCATTGTTAATAGTGCTTCCGGCTCCCGGTCCTGCAATAATAATGCTTCCCGAATCCGGTCCATTGTTAATGGTGCTCCCTGCTCCCGGCCCTTCAGTAATAATGTTTCCCGAATCCGGTCCATTGTTAATGGTGCTCCCTGCTCCCGTTCCAATATAATTCTCGGCGCCCGAACAATCTCCATTGTTAATGGTGCTCCCTGCTTCTGGTCCAATATAATTCTCAGCGCCCGAACAATCTCCATTGTTAATGGTGCTCCCTGCTCCCGTTCCAATATAGTTCTCGTCGCCCGAATCCGGTCCATAATTTACTGTGTTTCCTGAATCTTCTCCACTATTTTCTGTGCTTCCTGAATATTTTCCATTGTTGATTGTGCTTCCCGAATTAGGTCCATAACTTACTGTGCTTCCTGCCTCTTCTTCATCGTTAATGGTACTTCCCGAACCCTGTCCATTATTTATGGTGCTTCCCGAATTTTCTCCATCGTTGATGGTACTTCCCGAAGCTTCTCCATTGTTGATGGTACTTCCCGAAGCTTCTCCATTATTTATGGTACTTCCCGAAGCTTCTCCATTATATATGGAGCTTCCCGCTTCCGACCCAGAATAAATGAAGCTTCCTGCGTTCTGTCCATTGTTGATGACACTCCCTGAGTACTGCCCATTATTTATGATACTTTCTGATTCGTTAAATTCGCCTCCTGCGTATTCTCCCAGGTAAATGTAGCTTCCTGCGTATAGCCCATTATTAATGGTTGCTCCTGCGTACGGCCCATTATTATATGTGGCTCCCCCAGTTTCATTCTCGTTAGTGGTTTCTTTGCTAGATTCTTCTGCACCAGATTCCCCAGCGGCGTTCTCAGTGCGCAAATCATTTTGAACGGTGTCCCCCGGACTCCGGCTATTGTGAACGATGATTCTTGGGGTCTGATCATAGGTAAATGTAACATTGTTAAATACGACGTTGTTAAATGTGTTACATGAATTAGGCCCATTGATAATTGTGACATTGTTAAATGTGACATTGTTAAATACGTTCCCTGAGCCCGTATCCGTATATCCGGGAATTTCTGTGTTCTGCTCCGAGCTACCGCTGTCCCCTGTGCTACTGTTGTTTTCTGCTACTGCAGTTGGCACTAATATCGAGAAAAAGACAATGATGAAAAGACATACCATCTTTTTCACTCTGCCAAATATTTGTTTCCGCATTTATCCCCACTCTCCAGTTTTCTTAAATTGGATCCAATTTTAACGATCTTTTTACTCTCAACATATATTTATTAAGCATTCTTTTCATATAACTGCTACATTTTACAATTAATAATCTAACTTAATTTTAAATCCCTTATCTTTAGATACTATCATGAAGTATGATCATAAATAGCTATGCATGGCTTAAATTAATATTAATATTGTTTAGATTACCAAAGAAAAATCAGTGTGTATAAATATATATATGAATATAATAATCTACATCTCCAGAATTAGTGTGAAATAAAGGATTTCAGCCGCTTATTTTTGATTATTTATACATTTATTGAGCTTTTTACGCCAAAATGAGATGTTAAAATCATATATATGAAAGAATAACTCTTATTCTTCACTGAAAGTAATAATAAAGTTTAATAAAAGCTTAATGTATGAACAAGTTATATTTATTTCTAACTATGGCATTCGGTTTTGTTATTAGTTTTTCTAAATTGAATCTCCAAAATAAGGATCAAAAATCTTTTTGATGTTTAATAAAGAATTTTTCTTTCTTTTAAGAGCAAATAACTTCATTACAAGGTAGTTTTTATTAGGAAATAGCTGATTCAACACTTAATTTCCTGGATACGGTTCAATAACTCTTGAAAAATGAATAATTTTTTGGAATCCGATGTGAATACATATAACTTAATAATTTTTTAACTTATACATTTGAGGATCAAAACCAAAAATTTGCAAGTCTGCCTGAAAGAAGTTTATGAATTCTTAAGATAAACTCTAAAAAAGAAAGAAAAAAGAAAGAAAAAAGTCTGAAAAGTCTGAGTGAGGACTGTTTTCATACGTCCTCAACAGTGCTTCCGTTACATGATGTCTGCCAGGTTTTGACCTTTTTTACGCTGGTCTTTATCGTTTTTGCAAGTTCTATGGGGTCGGCTTCTGCCAGGGCTTCCACGCTTGTGATCCCTGCTTCTTCCAGTTTTCCTGCAGTGGCTTTTCCCACACCTTCGATGTCTTTAATGGATTTGGGCTTTTCTTTTTTGGGCTGCTGGGCCTGCTCTTCCTGCTGGGTTTTCTGCCATTCGATGAAGTTGCACTGGGGGCAGCCGAGGTCCCAGGGGCGTTTTCCGGCATTAATTATGCGGATGTGGTGCAGGCCGTGGATCTCACATTGCTTGTCGGTAACCACGATCTGGCCGCTCTTTGGCAGGGGGAGGGAGAAAGTGCAGTTGGGGTAATTGCTGCAGCCTATGAAACGGCTTCCCCTTTTTGATCGCCGGATCATCAGTTCGTTTCCGCATAGGGAGCAGTCGCCTATGATCTTGTCTTCCCTGAGGCCTGCCTGCAGGGACTCTATGATCTTGTCCCGGTTTTTGTCAAGTTCCGAAAAGACCTGCTTGAGCATTTCCCTGGATTCTTCAAGGACGGCTTCCTCCTTGATTTTGCCCTCTGCAATAAGGTCCATATTTTCTTCAAGCAGCTTTGTCATGTCCGGTTTTGTAATCGTGGGCGAGTATTCCTCAAGAGTTTCCACTACGGCAAAAGAGGTATTTGTGGGCTGCACCGGGTTTCCGTGGATATATGCCCTGGAATAGAGCTTGCTGATAATCTCGTGGCGGGTGGCTTTCGTACCTAAGCCCAGCTCTTCCATTATGTTGATCAGCCTGCCCTGTCCGTAGCGCCCAGGGGGCTGGGTTTCCTTATCCAGCATCTCTTTTTTTATGACTTTAAGGATTTCTCCTTCGCTGAGTTCCGGAAACAGCCTGTCTTCAGGGGCATTGTAAGGGTAATACCAGCGCCAGCCGGGTTCCAGCAGTCTTGCCCCGTTTGCCCTGAACTCTTCGGCATTGATTTCGAGTCTCAGGCGCATGGTCTCCCAGGTGCTCGGGCCCGCAAAGGTTGCAAAAAAGCGCCTGACCACAAGCTCGTAGACCTTCCATTCATCTTCTTTTAACTCGGATTCCTTTGCAAGAGACGCCGGATAGATAGGGGGGTGATCTGTTGTTTCTTTCTTCCCGCGGGTGGGGACAAGTTCGGCTTTCTCAAGCAGGGTTTCTGCATACTTCTTAAAAGGTCCTTCCTTAAAAATCTCAATTTGAGCCCTGAGGTCAAGGGTTTCGGGGTAGACCGTATTGTCGGTCCTGGGATAGGAAATGTACCCGTTAGTGTAGAGGGATTCGGCTATGCGCATGGCATTTGCAGGGCTGAGCCCTATTGAGTTTGCCGCGCTGATAAAGCTTGTAGTATTAAAAGGGGTGGGGGGCTGGTCACTCTTTGTGCCCTTTTCGATCTCTTTTAATTCGGCTTTTTTCCCCAGTTTCTTAAAGACCGCTGAAGCTTCCTGCTTGTCAAGAAAACGGCGGGTTGAGTGCTGGGCTGAAAAAGTCTCGCCTGCTTTTGTTTCAAGTTCAACATGGATCTCCCAGTAGGGAGTCGGGACAAAGATATTCCTCTCTTTTTCCCTGTCAACTATAAGCGATAATGTTGGGGACTGCACCCTTCCCACGGAAAGGAACATTTTCCCGAGCCTTCCTGCTGCAAGGGAAATGTATCGGGTAAGAGCAGCTCCCCAGACCAGGTCAATAACCTGCCTGGAGTGGCCCGCATCGGCAAGGTTAAAATCAACACTTGTAGGATTTGCAAATGCTGCATCAATTGCTTTTGGGGTGATTGCACTGTAGCGGACCCTGTCAAAAGGGATATTCGGGTTAACCTTCTTTATTATGTTCAGAGCTTCGACTCCTATCAGTTCTCCTTCCCGGTCGTAGTCAGTTGCAATCGTGACCCTGTCTGCTTCTTTTCCAAGGCTCTTTAAAGCAGTTACTATCTTCCGGTTGATAGGAGTTGTTGTAATTTCAGCCTCGATCAGGGCTCTGGCATCAACCTTCTGCCAGTTGTTGTACTCTTTTGGAAAATCTATCCCGACAATGTGCCCGGAAAGCCCTACTACTGCAGTCTCCTGTCTGCCTTCGCCTTTTCCAAGCTCGTACCGGTATACGTCTACTCCGCTGACTCTTTCCTTCTTGGGACTTTTTGGAGCCAGAATCGCAGCTATCCTCCTTGCTGCTATATTTTTTTCCGTTACGATAAGGTGCATTTAAAACTCCGGTATAACTTTTCTTACATTTTATGGAGGAATACTGGCGTACCCCTTAACTCCTGCCAGTCTGAGTCGAAGCCTGCCTCCTAATTCTTGAAGTTTCCTTTTGAAACAATTACACAATCTATTATCACTAACTCATCACTAACTCTCTTTTTCTCCTTCATGGTAGCTCGAAGACATTCACGGAACTACAGACAACCTTAAGCGCGCACATGCCCGCCTTGATGAATCTGAAATCTCAGTTGATAAACAGCTTCTCAAGAGGTTTATTATTTTCATGCGCCGGGAGAATCCGCGGAGGGCTACCATTTTGAACAATCTCAGTCTTGGAAATCGCCTTTGTCAGAGACTTTCAGAGTTAGGGATCGATAAGCTACTCACTGAACTCACTCTGGATGATTTTGATATATTTCGCATTCACATGGAATATGCACGAAGCATAAAAAAGGGAGGTATCAAACTATATATAGTTTTCTTGAAACAGTTCACAAAATGGGCTTTAGAAGACCCTCAAAAATGGATTAGAGAGCTTAAAGTACCTAAAGTAAGCACTCATATCTAGGCTGCAGACATCCCGGATAGAAAGAAATTTGATAACATTTTAGAATCCGTTACGCATCCACATGGTAAGGCAGCTATGCGCTCACGGCTGATGGAGGATTTCGGGTAGGGGGCCTATCCTGCAAAATAAAAAGTGATGTCATCAACATAATAGGTATAGATCCCATCATGCCCGCATTTATTGACAGCGACCCCATCAATCAAAAAGCTCTTGCTCTTAAAACGCTCTTGCTCTTGTTCAATAATATGGCATCGTTGCAACCATTCTGGAAAGTGCGGTTCTTAATTGTGAGGCCAGCAACCCCGATCAGAGTTGCCATTGTTATGGCAAGAAGTCCCGAGCCTTACAGAAGAGTAATAGTCGCTCTGACTGCCATCTACGGGTACGTCCTCAAAAGAGAAGTCTGTAGAAGTTGTGCCCCATATGAATGGGGCAGTTAAACAAGAAACGAGCCGGTCACAGCTCGTAATATGAGTATTACTGTTGATTCTCCATCCTTAAAAAAGGCTAGTCCAAGTTTTCTGGATAGCGACCTATCTTCATTTGTATAATTTAATATGCAGATTAGCCCGTAAACAAAACTACAAAGGACAATCACAGGTTCGAACGCAAGGACTCCGTCAATAAGGGCTGCTATTACTATCATGTGGGAGAATATGTGCATAGCAGTGAGGAGATTGCGAGTTTTCCTTGCCTCCAGGATTATGGGAAGTGTTTTGATACCTGCAAGAGTATCACCTTTCACGTCTTTGAAATCATCAATAGCAGAGTTAATAAAGACTTTGACACCAAACAATAGAAAAACCAGAACAATAGGACCAATGTTTTCATAACCGCTGCTTGCAAGTCCTGTGATGAAAATTCCCCATGAAAGACCAACGACAACGTTTTTTACTCCAAGTCCTCCTTTGAGTTTCAAAGAGAAATTGCCGATTTGAATGCCTTTACTGTAAAGATATCCTGTTATGATGGGTATAAAAGCAAGTACAAGCATCCCGTCCTTTGCCAGTATGAGGGTTCCTATTACAAAAGTCACAAATGAAACATCAAGTCCAATTTTTTTGTTAGAACTGTTCAGTTCCTTTCTGTTTATGGAATCCTCCTCTGAATCAAGTGCTCTGTCAAGGGTGTATACACTGTAAATAATAAGACCCCCGGCAATGCAGGTAACCACATTAGGAGTGGTTTTGAGTAATAAAGAGGCGATATAAATTCGCACTGCTCCTGACAGAGATACCAAAAAAGAACATATTAAAAGTTTTAATGTCGCTTCGTTTATATGAAATTTAGAAAAATTCTTTGTTCGATACTTAATAAACTGTTCATGGCTTCCTGAAAAAAGGTTATAGCTCATGAACTCGAATTCGCATGACTGATAAAAATAATTAATTTAGTATAAACTTATGTTCTATGTATTAAAAATATATGAGAGAACTAATATTATGCTATCAAAACAGACTGTGTTTATAATGTAAATGTGATAATATTCCTTTTTTACCGGCTCCGCTTCACTCATATCCTCTCATAATTCCTTGTAATGTTTTCAATTCTCTCTCAATTTTTTCCTTCCTTCAATAGCCTGAAAGCGAGTTCCACAGCCTCCAGCGGGCCTTTTGCACTCTCTGCACCTTTGATTTTCCATTTTGACTCCAGCAATACCACAGGTTTTCCCATCTTCAGGCCGAGAGCTATTTCCGAAAGGGTCCCATATTCCCCATCGACCGCAATCAGAGCATCCGAGGACTGGGCTATAAGGGCATTTCTGGCATGCCCCATCCCGCTGAGCACGGCTACATCTATCCAGGGGTTTGCCTCCTCTCGCAGGGTTCCGGGCAGGATTCCTGTGGTCATTCCTCCCTCAAGTTTTGCTCCCCGCGCTGCCGCTTCCATTACTCCCCCCAGACCTCCGCAGAGCAGGACAGCTCCTTTTTTTGCAATCTCTCTTCCCACAGCTTCTGCAAGAGCTTCGGTTTCCCTGCTGCAGATGCTGGCTCCTATAACCCCTATTTGAGTCCTTATTGCCTGTTTCACTGTGTTCCCTCTTGTTTTTACTGAACTTTCTCTTTTCTCCAAACGAAACTGCTTTCAGATATAGTGGCTCTGGATTTCCACAATCTCAGCGCTGTTTTTTGCTGTTGCGTATTCGTCAAGGGGCTCCTTATTTAACTCAAGGAAACTGTGCCCCCAGTTAAACTTTGACATAACTTTTTCGGCCTGCTCTTTGTAACCTAAGATGTACAGGGCTGCTGCAAAAGCCTCTGCAGAGTTGAGTTTGAAGGGCCTTCCGAAGTTCACCGGATTGCCTGCAAGCATGTAAGGAAGGGCCCTGTGTTCCAGGTTCAGCTTTTCCAGTTCCGGAAAAACCCTTTCCACTTCTTCCCAGGAGCAGTCAAGCACTATAATTCCTTTTTTAGGGTCATCGGCTGGTGAGAGAGCCTTTTCTGCCATAGGGTCAAGTAAAATCGCTGATCTGGGCAGCCTTGAGATCTTATCGTAAAGGCGGGCAAGCTCAAAGCGCGCCATTTTTCTTCCTGTGCACTTCTTCGGGTCGCACTGCCCGGCGTGATAGATATATAGGGGAACTTCCCGGCTCTTTGTCGGATTCATCATTGATCCTCTGGGATGTGGGACTTATATGTTTTACGTCTTTTTGCACGTTTTTACCTGCAAACCTGCAGGGCCAATTCCAGGCCGTTTCATGAGCTCCGCCATCTCCCCAGTTTTCCCGTTTTCCTCATTCTAATATTGCCCTATATTCCCTTATTTTTGACTTTTCCCTCAGCCGGGACTTTCCTGAACTGGAATTCCTTTGAAACGACGATGACAGAGGAAGATGAGAAATACTACTTCTTCGAGGCTGAAACTCGGAATTCTCCCGGCATGCAGTTACGGGAACGAAAATGACCCTGAAAGCTATGGAAAAAAAGAATTCCGATACGGAGTTCACGAGTAGAGGTTAAGGTTGAAGAAAACCTTAAACCTCAAACTCTTTTATTTTCAATTTGATTCTATTCCCTTTTTATCGAATTCTCTCAATAAGAACTTCTTTTCCTTCCTTCTCTTCAATCTTTTTCCTTTTTTTAAAGGAACTCCCCGCAAGCTGACGGAGTTTCGTATAAAAGAATCTTTTTTGAGAATTAATAATAAGTTATTTTATATCTAATGATTTGTATATATTTAGTTATATCACTGCTTCGTCGTCAGGCGAATGTGGAGTGGGAATTAACCTTGGTACTGAAATCGGTCTTGAAATTAACCCTTAAATTGAAATTCCAAAAGAATCCTACCTTCATATGCTGCAGTGATGATGAATAGTTTATTCAGCCTGCGTCATTTCGGGGCTTTCAATGATGGAAAAGCTGCATTTGATCAAGATGCACCTGATCAAGATGAACTTGATCAGAACTTTTCACAATGAGGTTACCCTGGATCATTCAAGGGCTAACTTTACAGATGTGAGTTCCAGATGTGAATTCCAGATGTGAATTCCAGATGTGAGTTCCAGATGTGAGTTCCAGATGTGAGTTCCAGATGTGAATTCCAGATGTGAATTCCAGATGTGAATTCCAGATGTGAATTCCAGATGTGAATTCCAGATGTGAATTCCAGATGTGAATTCCATCAATGAACTTCCTGGAAAGAAGGGATGCTCTTCTTTGTGGAGGGGGAAGACTATCTTCTCTTTGATTCTGGCTGATTCCTGAGTGTGCCGGAAATTTTCCGGAAACGGGATACTTCTGCTCAGGGTTATGATGTCTCTTTAGCTGTGCTCATGCCTGTATTCCAATAGTGGAAAACTAGCTGGGGCGCTAAAAAATTGGGGAGATGGATTATATGGAACAACCAGTTGAAGTTAAAGAACAACCAGGCAGTGAGGTAGGGTCTGAATTACTGGGAACACCATGGTGGGTGGTTCTTCTGGAAGGGATTATTGCAATTATTGTTGGTTTATTCCTTATATATAGCCCTGCAGTAACCACTATCTTTCTCATACAGGTCCTGGGCATTTTCTGGCTGGCAAGTGGGATCCTTTCCGTTTTAGGGGCATTCGTATTCTCGGGGAACCGATTATGGAAACTGCTTGCAGGTATACTGGGCATTATTGCAGGAATTCTTGTATTGATGTACCCTATTTACAGCCCTTTCGTAGTACTCACACTCTTCATTATTTTCATAGGGGTATGGGCAATAATCACCGGGGCTGTAAAACTTTTTCTGGGACTTAAGGGAGGAGGATGGGGGACCGGAATCCTTGGTGTCCTTACCATAATCCTCGGGCTGCTCCTTCTAAACAACTCTCTGGTAGGAGCCCTGGTTCTACCGTGGGTATTCGGGTTTTTCCTCATTATCGGGGGGATCGGAGGAGTTATCGGAGGACTGAAAATGCGAACCTGAAGAAGGGGTTTTTTCGAGACAACAATAAGGAAACAAAAATAAGGAGACAAAAATAAGGAGACAAAAATAAGGAGATAAGACTATGGAAAGACCTATTGGCGTTACCATTCTGGCTCTTCTGGCTATATTGCTGGCAATTTTAAACGGTATTGCAACGCTTCGTTTTCTTGGCTTTTTTCCCTTTATCGGGCCTCTGGACATCCGTATTTTCAACCTCTGGTATGCCCTCCTGTACGGCCTGCTGACATATATCTGGGCGTGGGTGGCCAAGATGCTCTGGGAGGTAAATCCGCAGGGTTGGATGTTTATGGCTGTTATCGCGGTATTTAGTCTGTGCGTGGATTTTGTGGTGCTGATTACAGGCGGTTCATGGTATGACGTTAGCCTTTCAGTAATTGTTAGCGCCCTTATCCTCATCTATGTTATGCTGCCCGGGGTGAGAGAGGCATTCGGGACAGATTAAACACCTTTGACCAGTAAGTGGGTTGGGAATCCCTGGGGCCCCCATACCCTGTTTACTCCTGCCAGGCAACTCTCCGGCAGGAACCTTTTTCTTCCGCTGGTATCGGTGCTGTTACTTATTCTCGGGAATCGGGGTAGCCATCGGAGGGCTAAATATGCGAACCTGATGAAGGAGTTTTTCGAGAAAAAAATAAGGAGACAAAAATATGGAAAGACCTGTTGGTGTTACTATTCTGACCTTTCTGGCTGTACTACTTGCATTTTTAAACGGTATTGCAATGCTTCGTTTTCTTGGATTTCTTCCCTTTCTCGGGCCTGTGAACATTCGTATTTTTAACCTCTGGTATGCCCTTCTGTACGGCCTGCTCGCCTACATATGGGCCTGGGTGGCTCAGATGCTCTGGCAGGTAGACCCGCAAGCATGGCTCTTCCTGGCCGTCATTTCAGTCTTTAATCTGTGCCTGGCTTTTGTAGTGCTGGTTACCGGAGGCTCATGGTATGACATTAACCTTTCAGTTATCGTTAACGCCCTTGTTCTTATCTACATAATGCTACCCGGGGTGAGGGAAGCATTCGGAAGAGATTAAGGGGTGAGATGCTGGCAGAAGATAATTCTTTTTGTGGAGATCAAAAAGGATTCCTGGCCTTCTGTTCTGGCCTCCTGTTCCTGCTTAATTGCTGTGAGGAGCTCCGGCTGAAAAGGGTTATTTTCCAGCTTTTGTGGAGCTTATTTGCCGCAACTGTGCCCTTTTATTCCCATTTATCAGAGGTGATAACATCGAGAGGAAGACCGTACTTGTTGCACTCGTGCTTGCAATGTTCGTGCTTGTTATTGATACCACAATCATGAACGTTTCGATTTCAGCACTTATCAGTGACTTCAATACGGACGTAACTACCGTCCAGGGCGCTATTACTCTGTATGCACTTGTTATGGCATCCTTTATGATAACAGGGGGAAAGATCGGAGATATCATTGGGAGAAAACGAGCATTCAGGCTCGGACTGGTGATATACGGGGTGGGGTCACTCCTGACGGCGATCAGCCCGACAATAGGTGTACTGTTTGTGGGCTGGTCGATCCTTGAAGGACTTGGGGCAACCCTTGTCATGCCTGCCATCCAGACTCTAGTGACCTCAAACTACGAAGGGGAAGATCGTGCCATTGCTTATGGGATAATTGGGGGAATCGTTGCAAGCGGAATTGCTCTTGGCCCTATCATAGGAGGCTGGCTTACGACTGTATACACCTGGAGGCTCGCCTTTGCCGGGGAGGTGGTGATAGTGATCATTGTTATGGCGTTAAGCCGCGCTATCCTGGATGCGCCTCTTAAAGCCGGAGAAGAACCGAAACTGGATGTAATCGGGTCTATTCTCTCCGCGCTGGGAATGGGGCTTATCGTTTTTGGTATATTGATGGCAGGGACCTACGGCTGGTGGAAGGCACGCCAGACTTTTTCAATAGCAGGGGTTGAAATTTCCCCGTTCGGCCTTTCCCCGACTCCCGTATTCATTGCAGCAGGAGTCATTATCCTTCTTAGCTTTGCCGCTTGGGAACGCCATATCATTGGCAGCGGGGGAATGCCGCTCGTACGGCTCGATGTGCTCAGGGACCGCAGGATCACAGCTGGAATTCTCACCCAGATGGTCCAGACCCTCCTTTTCGGAGGTTTCCTGTTCAGCATGGCCCTCTTCCTTCAGATCGTCCTGGGCTTAAACGCGATGCAAACCGGCTTTGTCTACCTGCCTCTTTCCATACCGCTTTTGATCGCCTCGCTAACGGCATCCCGGCTCTCCATCTTCATCGCCCCGAAGCGCATCATCCAGGCCGGACTGGTCATACTTCTCGCAGGTCTTTTCCTGGCTATTGCAACCATTGACGTAGAGGTAAGGGGGCTTGGCTTAATGATGGGCTTCGCCCTGATAGGTATAGGTGGGGGGCTTATAGCATCCCAGGTGATGAACCTCGTGCTTTCCCAGGTAACTCCCGAAAGGACGAGCGAGACGGCTGCCCTGATGGGTACTTCCCAGAACCTTGGCATGGCCATCGGGACTGCGCTTATGGGCTCTCTCCTGGTTGCAGGCCTGGCAGTAGGAGCCATTACCTTAATCGATGACAGTACTGCCATTCCTGAGGATCTCAAACCCGACCTGGTATCTGCGGTAGAAGAGAATGTGCAATTTTTGAGCAACGAGGAACTACAGGCCGCCCTGGGGGGTGTCCCCCCTGACCTTGCAGAGGAAATCCTGAGGATCAACGAAATCGCCCGCATTAAGGGGATAAGAACTTCCTTGCTGGGGCTGGTGATCATTACAATAGGCGGTATAATCGTTTCGCTCTTCCTGCCGCCTGAAATCCTGGTCTCTAAAAATGAATGAAGCTTCAAACACATCCGGATGACCCCGGAAGTTCGACAGGTCCTGAACATCCGATTAAGGAATAATACAGGGAATCAAACTATGGCAAACAGAACTGAAGATGCAGAAACCAGAATTGAAGCATTGATGGACTTCATGAGAGTCCCGCCAGGCAAGAAGATCAACCTGAGGAAAGACTACGACCCCGGCTTCACCGGGGACTGGATGAAGAAGGCAGAGGCAAAAGAGATCCTGGCCAGAGGTATCCAGATGCTGGCCGAGATGCAGGACAAGCTCTGGGCCCAGAACCAGTATGCTCTGCTCATGATCCTTCAGGCACTCGATGCAGCCGGTAAGGACGGAACAATCAAGCACGTCATGTCGGGAGTCAACCCGCAGGGGGTCGATGTCTACAGTTTCAAGGCGCCTTCCGGCGAAGAACGGGACCACGATTATATTTGGCGGAACTTCAAGTCCCTGCCTGCTCGCGGTAACATAGGAATTTTCAACCGTTCCTACTATGAAGAAGTCCTGGTCGTGCGCGTGCATCCTGAGATCCTCGCCGGACAGCAGCTCCCTCCCGCACTGAAGGACAAGGGTATCTGGAAGAGGCGCTTCGAAGAGATCAACAACTTCGAGAAGTACCTGGTCGACAACGGCATCATTGTCGTCAAGTTTTTCCTTTATGTGTCCAAGGAGGCCCAGAAAGAGCGTTTCCTGAAGCGGACCATGATGCCTGAGAAGAACTGGAAGTTCTCTGCATCTGACATAAAAGAGCGAGCCCATTGGGATGACTATATCGATGCCTACGAAGACATGTTCAACCATACAAGCACCGAATGGGCACCCTGGTACATCGTACCTGCCGATCATAAGTGGTTCACGCGGCTGGCCGTTGCAGCCGTACTCTATCATACGATGGAGAAACTCAACCTGGCCTATCCAACAGTCAGCGAGCAGCAGAAACAGGCTTTGCTTGTGGCTAAGGAAGAGCTCGAGAACGAGGACGGTGGTCGGAAGGATAAAGCTGTCCTAAAGGCCGAAGCAAAGGCTGCCGCAAATCAAAAAGCTCCGGCTTCAAGCAGTGAGGTAACCAGGAACGAATCCAAAAAGAAAGGCAAGAAGAATAGGTAAGACCACGCCAGAAAGCAGGGCAACTCAAAACCGGGGAGTATCAAAACCTCCACACTTTTCAGGAGAAGAAGCATGTCATCCAATCAAGCCACATCGTCTGATCCGACCCATATGGCGTCAGATGTTAAATGGTACGCACTTACGCCCGCAGAAATCGCCAGCCGGCTTCAGGTCGATCCGGACAGGGGCCTGAGTGCGGCTGAGGTGCAGCAGCGCTTGCAGAAGTATGGCCCGAATCACCTGGTGGAGATGAATAAAGAGCCGGGATGGCAGGCGTTCCTGCGGCAGTACAAAGACCTGATGCAGATCGTCCTGCTGGCGGCGGCGCTTATCAACCAGATATTCACAGGTAAGTGGGGGACCACGCTGGTTCTGGTGAGTCTGACCGTCTTCAACGCGATGCTGGGCCTTCGCGGCGAATCCAAGGCCGCAGCCAGCCTGGCGGCGCTAGCCGGGACGATGAAAAGCATCACTCATGTGCGCCGGGATGGCGTGACGCAGGAAGTAGATATTGCGCAGGTGGTGCCAGGCGATGTCGTGTTGATGGAGGCCGGTGATGTCGTCCCTGCCGACGGACGCCTGTTTGTGACAGCAACGCTGGAAATCGAGGAAGCGGCTCTGACTGGCGAAAGCGTTGCTTCGTCCAAGAACCGCGAGGTCATCGACAAGTCCGAGGTACCCCTGGGTGACCGCCACAACATGGCCTACATGAATACTTCAGTCACCCGTGGTCGCGGAGAGATGATCGTCACCACCACCGGCATGGGCACCGAGATGGGCCACATAGCCGACCTGCTCAACAAGACCAAGGCGGATAAGACGCCTTTGCAGAAGCAGCTCGACCGGCTGACGATGATCATTGCAGCGCTTGCAGGTCTCGCCTTCGTCCTGATGGTCATAATGGGGATCAACAACGGGCAGCCCCTGGACTCTATCTTCATCGCCGGCGTGGCTCTGGCTGTCGCAGCCATCCCCACCGGCCTTCCGGCTGTGGTCATTACCATGTATTCCATGGGCACACGGGAGCTGGCGGCCCAGAACGCCATCGTCAAACGGCTGCCATCGGTGGAGACGCTTGGCTCGGTCTCAGCCATATGCACAGACAAGACCGGCACGCTGACGCTTAACAAGATGACGGCGGTCGAGTTCACTGTCCCCGGCCAGAACCGCTACCATGTGACGGGCGAAGGCTACGGTATCACGGGAGAGTTGAAACTGACCAGGGGAATCCTGCCCGGCCAGCCGTGGCAGAAAAATACGACGCCTTACAACACTGAGGGAAAAATACAAAGCGCAGGCGGGACGAGAATCGACCTCGATCAGGTCTTGCTGCCCATGGCCCTGTGCGCCGACGCCAGATTGGACGGAGAAACACTGATTGGCGACCCCACAGAGGGCGCTCTGATCGTGCTGGCTGAGAAGGGGGGGATCCATGTGGACAGTGCGAGAGAGATGTTCCCGCGTGTGGCCGAGGTGCCTTTCGATGCCGAATATAAGTTCATGGCGACCTTCCATAACATGACCGACGAGCAGGGAAAGCCGGTTGTGCGTTGCTGCGTCAAAGGAGCGCCTGACGTGTTGATCTCTCGTGGTGGATACTACTGGATTCCGGGTGGAGAGCCATTGGCAGTAACCGATGAAAATCGTAAGCTGGCACTGGCCGAAAACGACCGTATGGCGGCTGCTGGCAAGCGGGTCATGGTCGTGGCGCGTCGCGATTTCGATCCGGCAGCCTTCGATCCTAAAGGCAAGCTGCTCGACCTGGTGCAGGATCTGACCCTCCTGGCGATGGTGGGCATAGTCGATCCACCGCGAGCCGAGGCAAAGGACGCAATTACCAGCTGCCACAGTGCCGGCATCCAGGTGCGTATGATTACCGGCGACCATGCGGTGACTGCCGCCTCCATAGGCCACGAACTGGGCATCGAAGGCCAGACTTTGACAGGGGCGGAATTTGCCGCCTTTCCTGACGAACAGTTGAAGCCACAGCTGGATCAGATCGGTGTGGTGGCCCGCGTGACCCCGGAGGACAAAATCCGGCTGGTGACCCTGCTCCAGCAGAAGGACAACATCGTGGCAATGACCGGCGATGGCGTTAACGATGCCCCTGCGCTGAAGAAAGCCGACATCGGCGTGGCAATGGGCGTTACCGGCACCGAAGTCTCTAAGGACGCAGCGGTGATGATCCTGACCGACGACAACTTCGCCACAATCGTCAAGGCGGTGGAGTATGGCCGACATATCTATAACAACCTGTTCAACTTTGTCCGCTTCCAGATGGGACAGCTTGTGGCGTACATCACATGCTACCTGCTGGCTGCGTTCTTCTTTGTACTCGGAGGAACCCCGTTTGCAGCGCTTGTCGTCCTGTTTCTGAACTTCCTGATCTCGGTCCCGGTGGCTATGGCGCTTGGGTTCGACAAGCCAACCACAGGCCTGATGGAGAGGAAACCACGGCCGCTGAAACAACCCCTCCTGTCAACTTCACAATGGGTGCGTATCGCCTTCCTCGGTATCCTGATGGCTATCGTCACAGTCTATCTGGAGGCTATCTACGAGGCGGCAGGCACAGCCACGGCGGCTACTATGGGTTTTGTGGCCTTCGCCTTACTCAGCATTTCCAGGGGACTCAGCGTTCGCAGTGAGACCGGCACTGCCTTTGACAGGGACGTTATTCATGATCGGAACCAGCTGCGCCTCTATGGCCTGGCGTTGTTGATAACCATCCTGGCGACCGAGCTCGGCTTCCTGCAGCGCCTCCTTGGCTTGACCTCGCTGAGCGGAGACCAGTGGAGGATATGCATCGCTGCTGCCGTTGGCTTGCTGCTCGTTGATGAGGTCATTAAGGTCTTCCTGCGTAGCCGTCGCAGGCATGATACGGCAACTCCTGCCACTGCAGCACCAGCCCGGACACAAGCGGAAACACCCGGCGGAAACATCTGAAACCATCATGATACGTCCGTAATTACCGGGGTGAATCTCCGGGATGTAGTTGGAGTGTGAGAACGAATCAATTCAAGTGGGGGAATTAGTTGAATAAACAATACTTGTCAGGTTTTACAATTCTTATTGCACTTCTCATAATTGCCCAGGGTATTGCAGGAGCAGTACCTGAGACCGATTGTACTATTTCAGTTGGGTACCAAAATGTTACACCCTGTGTTGCCAGTGAGATACTCGAACAAAAATGTGTGTTCATTCTGGACGTTCGTACCCCTGCTGAATACAAATACGGGCATATTGGAGGAGCAAAACTGATCCCGTTAAAAAATGTGCCAGCATACGATCCTGTTAATTTATCCGATAGCCAGCTATTGCCGAATAGAATGGATGAATTACCAAAAAATAAAGATATGAAAGTACTCGTTTATTGTAAAGCAGGAAACAGAGGCGCTGCTGCAAGCCAGTTGATAGCAGATGCGGGTTACAAAAATGTGTATAACATTCAGGGTGGTATCAATTCATGGGTAAATGCAGGGTGTCCAATTGTATTTGACCCTACAGAATGGACAGCCAGTTATCCTTCAAATCCTATGACGTAAAGCAGGGCATGTAAGTTGAATAAATAATCAGATCGTTAACAGTTGCCCTTTCCAATAAGGCACTCTTTTAGCGCCCGAATACTAAGAACCTGTACTAACACACCTCATTATCACGCTAAAAGCTTGCTACAGCTGCTATGCATGGCTTCTAACATTGTCTATCGATAGCTCCTGCTATGGCGAAGCTGTAAGTTTATGAGAGTTTTGGCGTAACTGTTATCGAATGTTCAGCATTTTCGTCTCGATATTTCTGCCGCTTGAAATCCTTGTCCGTCTGCAATGAGTCGATTACTCAATAAACCAATTTATACCGGAGCTATAATATTACTGAAGAAAAGATATATATCCGTAGCTTTTGCAGTAAAATTGATGAGTTTTTCTCTGGTCACAGTCTTTCTGTCTTCCAAGAGGACAGATCTGTTCTTGTTTTTAAAGGAAAGGCCCGGGACAGTCGAAGAAATAAACTCCGAACTTGGAATCAGTCCGGATGCAATCCTTTCCCGGCTCAAAAGGCTGGAAGAAAACGGGCTTATTGTTCAGGACGGCAGCGTATACAGCCTTTCCCTTCCAGGAAAAATCCTTGCCCGAAGAATGGACTCGCTTGTTAAAGCTTTCAGGCTGCTTGAGGACGACTTCGATTACTGTCCGGGCGTTAAACCCGGAGGAATCCCTCCTGTCTTTTTCAGGCTGATGGAAGAACTTATGGCATATTTCCCGGCTCGTTATCACGGTGATGATGCTTCTTCAATGTACAGGGAAGTGACCGAAGCTTTTTGCAGTTCGAAACAGCTTCTCCTTATTATCTCATACCCTGACCTGAGTTACCCGGGCATCTGTGCCGAACACGCAAGAAAAGGGCTGAAGGTCTCAGTCATAATAACTCAGGTGATCTTTGACAAACTCGCAGAAGAGTTTAAAGAGGAACTTGATACCCTTCTCCTGTTAGAAAACTCCGAGATGTATATGCTGGGTGATGATTTTACTCCTCCGACCGTTGCCATAACCGATACAATGGTCCTTGCATACTTTTCATCCGGAAGAGCTGATGACTGTGAGGATAACAGTATGGTCATTTTCGGGGAAAAAGCCGTGCAGTGGGGAAAAGAACTTTTTGAGCATTTCAGGGTACTGGCCGAACCTCTGGCACCGGTGCCGTCAAAGCAGTTATATCTTGAAGCCAGCAGGGGCGAAAGTTCGGAAGACAATGGTCTTCCTAACCGCACCTACCTCAGTAGAGTCAAAAGAAAATTCTGACCCGGCAGAGTTGCGGCTCTGCAATGCGCTGTCCTTTTCGCTTCGCTCCCCGAATTGCGCCTCGGGAGTACGCGGTCTGTTTCGCTTCGCTCAAGCAGACTACTTGATGATTTCTAGCAGTGATGTTTCGCTTAAGCGGACTAAATTAAGATTTTCTTCCCCATATAATGTTATTCGCTATACCGTGTCGTTCTTGTCCCGCTCGACGCAGGAGAGCGGTTTTGTCCAAAAAAACTGAAAAGAAGAAAAGAAAGTGACAAAGGAAAATTAAAAGCTTCTAAGGATGCTTCTGAGTGGAAATGGAAATGACAGATCAGAATGGCATAAATTTCAGTTGATTTCTCTTTCAAATCCGTTTTTCTGCTTTTTTTGCAGGGCCGCCAGACAAGCTGGCGGATACGTCCGATATTACCTGTGGTTAAAAAAATGGTTTAAGGGGACAGAGAAAGTATTTCTTAGAGCCTAGCTGGGAACGCACAACCTTAACGTTGATTTTATTTCTGCGTCCTTTCAAGCACTTTCTCAGCTTTTTCCCTTACCTCTGCAAAGATATCTTTTCCTTTTGCATCTATTCCTACAATGAGCGGCCCGAAATCCTGCACTCTCAGGACCCAGACAGCTTCAGGCATACCAAGATCAAGCCAGTGTACGGTTTTTACCTCTTTTATCAGTTCGGCGGCAAGGGCTGCACAACCTCCTGTGTACGCAAGGTATACGCATCTGCCTTTCAGTGCATTTGCAACGCCTTTCATCCCACCTTTTCCGATAATTGCCCGGATTTCATGGGCTTTCAGGAGAAGAGGAGTCATTTTTGACATCCTGCCGCTGGTTGTGGGGCCTGCGGAGACGACTTTCCAGCCGGATTCTGTCTGCTGCATAAGGGGACCGCAGTGGTAGATAACTGCTCCTTCAAGGGAGAACGGAAGTCCTTCTCCTTTTTCTTTCATCTCAAGAATTCTGGCGTGGGCTTCGTCCCGGGCTGTCAGGATCTCTCCTGAGATATAAACTATGTCTCCTGCATTGAGTTTCTCTATGTCCTTGATCTTCAGTGGGGTCTGTAAGTGATATTCCATTATTCTTCACCTCCGAACACGACTGAAGCATGCCTGTTTGCCCAGCACTGGATGTTTACGGCAACAGGCAGGGAAGCCGTATGGCAGTGTGCGGTTTTCACATTCACGGCAAGGGCTGTTGTGCTGCCCCCGAGCCCCATACAGCCGATCCCAAGGGCATTTACTGCATCAAGGATTTCCTTTTCAAACTCGTTCATGGGGGTGTCAAGGGGTTCCAGCAGGGCTTCTTTTGCAAGCCTGGCGGCTTTGTCAAAGGAACCCCCGATCCCCACGCCAAGCGTCAGGGGAGGACAGGGCATTCCTCCTGCATTAATCACCGTTTCGAGCACGAAGTTTTTAATGCTGCCCACTTCGGTCGGGTTCAGCATCCGGAGAGCGCTCATGTTTTCCGAGCCTGCGCCTTTCGGGGCAACCGTGATCCTGAGCTCTTTTCCGGGCACGAGTTTCCAGTGAATATCAGGGATTCCTGCGCCGGTATTATCCCCACTGTTTTTTCGGGTCAGGGGGTCCACGGCATTGGGGCGGAGCGGGATTTCCCGTGTTGCAAGGACGGCAGCATCCCGGATTGCGGCTTCAAGGTCAAAGTCCAGCTGAAACGCCGTCCCGAGCTCGACAAAAAAGATCATTATGCCCGTATCCTGGCACATGGGAACCCCATGATTTTTTGCAAGCTCGATATTCTTCAGGATTGCCTGGAGCTGGGACTTTGCAACCGGGCTCTCTTCCCGGGCTTCGGCTTGCCTGAGGGCGTCAACCACATCGGCGGGAAGCTCTATTTCCGCTTTTCTGAGAAGGTCTGCAATAGACCGGATGAAGGTTTCACGGTTTAGTTTTGAAGACAAAAGACCACCATAATGGCTAAAATGGATTGATGATAGTTAGAAGATGGATGTAAGATAAACGGAAAATAATTGCAGGAGAAGGAATTTTAATTCCAAACGCCTGACGAATAGATCCCTGGCTTTCTGAGAATTGGGTTCTTTAATTAAATAATTTCTTCTCCTCCGCATATGCTAGGATACTTTATTTCGAGACAGGCTTTATTCTCATTTTGGCAGATCCGTAACAGGAAGCTTTATGCTGATACGCTTCTCAGGATACGCTATCCTGCTCCTTTTGCAGATAAAAGACTCCTCCAGGCAAGCAGCCATCTGCCGTGCAAGCCCCGAAGGGATGCCCATAATCATCAGATCGGGTGGAAGCCAGGGATTCCCTGTCGGGTCAACAGGGCCTACATAAGCCGAGTCCTTTGGTGCATTTTCTGCCATGCCCGCCGGGTAAGCAATCATCATAGAACAGGTAGGTCCTCCGGGTATCATTGTCCTGAAGAAAGGGTCGGAGTTGTTGAATTGAGCCAGCCCGCAGAGGTTCCTGACCTGCTCACAGCCTGCAAACAGGATAAAAGCCCTGGCAGCTTCGGGTTCAACCTCATCGGTACAGGGTGCAATGACTATATATTTGCCGTGAGGATTGATTTTCCCTGCACGTTCTTTCTGTTCCTCAAAAAGCTCAGGGGTTGCCTTTAAATGTTCGGCAGCTCCGCCATGGAAGTCCGGAGTGCCCACAGTCACGAAGTACTTCAGCTTGGGGTGCGGCTCAGCAAGCCCCATCCATACCATCCCGCCGGCACAGCATTTTTCGTGGCCTGCCTCAACATAAAGAGGAGGAGTCTCCTTAAAGAGAGCGGAAGTATAAACCGCTTTTGCAATACAGCGATCTACGGTATGTGATGGTACTGCTCCCTGCGGAACTTCATTAGTGGCATAGACACAGAGAGGACGCAGTTGCAGCCTGCCGGCTTCGGTAAGCTTTTTTCCCAGCTCTTCAACGCTCAACATAATAAATCCACCGGTAAATCTACATGTAAACTCACAAACAATCCCTCTGAATAATTGTAATAATTATTACTCTTTCAGCCAGCCTTTTTCCATCCAGTAATCGCAGTTATGCGTCCAATGATCTCTATTTGCAAGGACAACATACTTGAACCTTGATCTCCAGGCTTCCTGTCTTGCTTCTTGTTCAGGATAATGTCTCTTTTCTTTTATCGCTTCAATAAGTTCTTTGCCCATCTCTTGTGATTTTACGATAGCTGCGTCTATTGCTGAAGGACCCTGTGCCATTGCATAGCCCACTCCACCGATAGCATTGCCTCCGCAGCTGATCATAAATGTGTTCATAATATTAAGAACAAAATCTACCTCATCAATGCCCGAACCTGCAGTTGTTAAGGAAAGACCATATTTCCCGTCAAATAGCTGTTCATGAACAATAAGCGGGCTTCTATCAAACAGCGTCTTGAGCTGAGCTGTCACATTCGTCATATAATTAGGACTGCTCCAGATTATGCCATCTGCGCCCAATAACTTTTCAAGTACTAATTGATAGTCGTCTTTTATTGAGCATACACCTTTATCATGACAGGAATCGCATGCAGTACAGTACTTAATTTTCAATTTTGCAATATCAATTAATTCAATGTCGGCCCCCGATTCTTTGGCTCCAGCCAGAGCAGAATCTAATAATTTTAATGTATTACTATTTTTACGCCTTGGACTTGAGTGTATCCCGACTACTTTCATATTTATACTCCTCTATTTTTACGAACTGACAATGAATTACTTAATTAAGACTTTATATTCATTTTGTAACTTTTTGAGGGGTATTAGTGACTAAAATCAATTTACTGTACAATATTAGCACTTATCAATAATTAATACAGTGAAAAGAAGAGCCATTAAAAATAAGGAATAAGAAAGAGGTTCGTGTCAGACCCCTACTGGTTCACTCATTCCATATGCCATTAAATATGCTTGCCTGGTAAGAAGCAATCGACACATTTGGAATCCATATGGCTATTGTATTGTCTATATCCAGAACCTCATCTTCCACCTTTGAAAACATGATCAATAATTCTTTGTCATCTATTATTACAAATTTTGAAAACGCAGGCCCGGATATTTTAATCTCGAATATAATCGAAGACAATTTTTTAATAATATCCAGTTCACCGTCTTTTAATTTTATACTCTGTCTGGATATAGCACGAATGTTTAGCCCTTTTTTCTTAGCATATAATAATTCTGTTTTGAGCTGTTCAATTTCATTTGCAGAGTAAAGGGCTCCCAGCAGCATTATATCTTTTTTAGCTCTCCTGATCATATCGAGCGTTTTTGCCGTTATATTATCCATTCCTCTTAAAAGCCATACCTTAGGAATTTCCTTATCCATTAGTTTGTCGTACAACATTGACAACTGATTTGATACGTCATCAATTTCCGAATTAAAAACGGCTTTTCGTTCTTCGAGTATATCTTTAGGATATTTAGCAGTATATGTGATGGGTCTTGTGCGTTCGACAGTTATCCATTTCTCGGTTTCGAGCTTTCTCAGGACATCATATATCTTCGTCCGTGGAACTTCCGATTCAGCAGCAAGTTCGGTTGCATCGCTAGGACCTAGCGAAACAAGCGTTGCATAAACCCTTGCCCCGTAATATGTCAACCCTAACTTTTGTAATGTCACTAACATTTTTTCATCGAGTAGCATATTCTATAATCACCATTCTATAAGTAAAATCATAGGAAAGTCGCTGGAACCAGGAAGTCAAATAGAACTTACTTTGTTAATTTAGGAAGCAGTTTTTATAGCTGTGGTCGGTGATTTTATGCAGTACTGTGAACAACGCGACTATAATGATAAACTTTTACGACTAATGATGTGAAGATAAAATTGGTTTTAGGATGAGCTCTAAAATAATTAAATTAGCCAGGCCTTAGATCATCTTTTGAAACTACTCTTAGCCTAACTGTTCTTAGCTGAGGACGCTCAGATGAGGCTGTTTTTAGTTGAGAATGCTTTCAGTGCCCTTTCATTGCTGTACTTCTTTTTTCTACGGTTTTATGACTGTACGCTTCTCAGGATACGCTATCCTGCTCCTTTTGCATATAAAAGACTCCTTGAGGTCGGCTGCCATCTGCCGTGCGAGCGCTACAGGTAGACGCACGGAGGGCGCAGCTTCAGCCTGCCGGCTTCGGTAAGTTTTTCTCCCAACTCTTTAACGCTTAACATTGCAGTTTTCCCCATGGAATCACCTTAAAAATCTTAGCTTGAAGCCCTGCTTGAAAGCCTTAGTTTATTCTTATCTTCATTTCTTGCTTGGGAGCCTGATCTTATTCTTGTTTTTATTCTTATCCTTTAATCCAGCCCTTTTCCATCCAGTAATCGCAATTGTGTGTCCATTGTTCTTTGTTGGCAAGGATAACATACTTGAAGTGTTCTCTCCATGCCTGATGCCTGGTTTCCTGCTCAGGGTATTGCCTTTTCTCTTTTATCGCTTCAACAAGGTCTTTTCCCATTTCACGCGATTTCTCAATTGATACTTCTATTACTTCAGGGCCCCGTGCCATTGAACAGCCTACTCCTCCGATAGAGTTGCCTCCGCAGTGTAGCATAAAATTATCCATAATGCCAAGGACAAAATCGAGTTCATCACTGCCTGCTGTTGTTAGGGAAAGGCTATATTTTCCGTCAAAGAGCTGTTCGTGAATAACAAGAGGGCTTCTGTCAAAGACTGTCTTGAGCTGGGATGTTACGTTTGTTATGTAGTTAGGGCTGCTCCAGATTATACCATCAGCATCCAGCAGCTTTTCCAGCACACCGTTATAGTCATCTTTTATTGAGCAGACGCCTGTTTCCTGGCACTTATTACATGCTGTGCAGTATTTGATCTTCAGTTTCGCAACGTCTATCGACTCAACTTCGGCTCCTGTTTCTGCGGCTCCTCCCAGGGCTGCATCCAGTAGTTTTAAGGTATTGCTGTTCTTGCCTCTTGGGCTTGATGATATCCCGACTATTTTCATGGTTTCCCTCTCTGAATTTTACAATTCTTTTGCAAAAATAACAGTATTGTATTTAATTAAAACTTTATTGTACTCTCTGGTTTGGGAAATTACAAATTGCAGCAATTTCAAGATAGAGCTTCTTTCTGGAAACGATTTGAGAATTTACCATTAAAAATTGGTCTTTTAGTAAAAACATATCTAGCGCGCCGCCAATATCAATGAATATGCCTTCAGGAAAGAAAAAAAATCAGGTCCTGGACGAAAGTGCCAGAGGCAAGCCGTCTCCCAAATTATATACTCTGGTCGTTTACCTGATTGGAGGGCCAATAGGTGACGAGTTTGATGGTCAGACCATTTCCCGCACCATCCAGATTCGGGGGGAGCAGACTTTAGAAGACCTCCACGAAGCCATTTTCAGGGCATTCAACCGCTTCGACGAACATCTCTATGAGTTTTTACTTGGCGTGGGTCCGAATGATAGGTCTGCTGTCTACTCCCTGCCAGCAGACGTGGAGTTCCCGGGCCTGGAAGAGGAAATGGCAGGAGATGTCCGAGCCACAACTATCGATTCATTGGGTCTTGAAGTGGGCATTGCTTTCGGCTACCGATTTGATTTCGGGGATGACTGGCTGCACCAGATAGACGTCACAGGCATTGATGATTATTCGGGAAAAGGAAAGTATCCCAAGATTACAAAGAAAGTGGGAAAAAGCCCCCCTCAGTACCCTGATTTTGAAGATGAATAAAGGGAGTCTCTTCTCATTCATCTTTTTGCTGCAGAATCGCTTCTGGATGGCTTGAGCAGGGAAAAGCTCACGGCGTCTCAACACCATTGAAACAACGTAAAATTGTCACTGGTTCTTACAAATTCCATCTCCCTTAGAGCCAGAAAATACTGATCGAGAACAGATGATTGGCTATCGGTTTTAGGAAATCTATTCATTACCTGAACGAGAAAACTTACTCCAACGAAGGAGCTTTCGTATGAGAGGTAAACAGCAACCCATCAAAACAGCCGAGGGCATGGCCCTTGTGCGTGCGATCGAGGCGCAGAGACCGGAAGGCGTGCGGATTTGCTACGATCCTATTGCCCGTTCGCTGGTAAACCGTATCAGGTTTACCCTAAGCAAACTGGTGATTGATTCCGGTATTTACGGCCTGATGTTCAGGGGGGTGATAGAATTTATCACAGCCAGGGAGCGGTACATCGACGATTTTCTCAAGGCTTGCCTGAGCGAAGGTCTTGATCAGGTAGTCATCCTGGGTGCCGGGTTTGATACGCGCGCATACCGCATAGAGGGAATCGAGAAGACGCGGGTATTCGAAGTCGATCACCCGGCAACGCAGGAAGTCAAGCTGAAGCGGTTGAGGAAGGTAATCGACCCCCTGCCCGATCATGTCACCTTCGTCCCGATGGATTTCAATACGCAGACGCTCGGTGAGCGCCTGCCCGCCAGCGGCTATGACGAACAGGGCAAAACGCTGTTTATCTGGCAGGGCGTGACCATGTACCTTACTTCGGAAGGCGTTGACAGCACGCTGGTTTTTATCACCAACCATTCCAGACTGGGCAGCGCGGTGATCTTTGACTATTTCTACAGTGAAACTCTTCGCGATATGAAGGCTGTGCGGTGGATAACGCGGGCGATCGGCGAGAGGTTGATTTTCGGGATTGATGAAGGTCAGATTGAGCCATTCCTTACCCGGCGTGGCTTTCGTGATATCCACAACGCAACGACCGGGGAGCTAAAAAGGCTCTATTTTATCGGCCCGAATGCCCGGCGGCCTATTTCCACGGGCATTGCCATTGCATCGGCAAGGGTTGGCAAAACCGGAGATCAATCCATGCCCTCCTACAATCCCGCTCCTGCCACATAAATACGGATTACATTAAAAATTCTATTTGGTTTAGTGCGGCTGTTGTTATGTCAGAGACATGCCTTTTCTGATATATTTTATTCACATCATGGTAAATAGAGGAGTAATTTCATAAGGAGCAATTTCATGAATACTGCTAACAAAAGCACTTCCTCTCTGAAAATGAAAACTCTTTTTGGCTTCGTGCGGATTATTGTCATATCAGGACTATGCCTTTTTGGCCCCGCCCGGACATTAAATTTCTGGCAGGCATGGGTTTATTTGATTGTTTTCTATGGGTCAGTAGCGATAATAACTATTTATTTGTGGAAAAAAGACCCGAAACTTCTGGAACGCCGGGTTGAAACGGGACCGGGCGCAGAGAAAGAAATGACTCAGAAGATTATACAACTATTTCTTTTAATTTTGTTTTGTGTTATTCTCATTATTCCCTCATTTGACCACCGTTTCGGGTGGTCGGATGTTCCGGTTTATATTGTTATTGCAGGAGATGTGCTTGTAGCCCTGGGATATTTTCTCATTTTTCTGGTTTTCAGAGAAAACCCCTTTGCCGCTGCGACCATTCAAATATCAGCAGACCAGAAAGTAATAACCACAGGGCCTTATAGCATAGTCCGCCATCCTATGTATGCAGCTAGTCTCATTATGTTTTCAGGTATTCCTCTTGCGCTTGGTTCCTGGTGGGGACTGCTTATACTCGTACCCATTACGCTGGTTATCATCTGGAGACTCCTTGACGAAGAAAAGTTTCTATCCGAAAATCTGCCGGGTTATAAAGAATACTGTCAAAAAGTCCGTTACAGACTGATTCCGTTATTGTGGTAGGGATATTTAGCTAATTAATGATGTATTTATTTTTTGGAAGTGCAACGATATGAAAGCATCCGAATTAAAGGAAGACGAAATTATCGGGCGTGTCCGTGTATTTTTGACTTATTTTTACATACATGTGAATTCTATTATTGATATGAGGGACTGAAATCACTTCAGAAATAGATTTTTCACAGTTTTGTTGCTTGAATAAAGATTGTCCTGATTATGGAACGAAAAATCAAGGAAATATTGTCCTCGAAAAAATTTTGCCCAATTGTAGAATTGAGTTTAGTTTTGAGACAGTCTGCTCAGGTAGATTTCCAAATAAATGTCTTCTTCAGTCTAGATTTTTCGGATTTGTAGAATTACGGCAAGGAATTAACATTTCTCTCAATGAATGGTGTGAAATGTTCTTTAACTCTGCTACGTAACGTTTATTCTTTAACGAATATATAATTTCAATACATATATCTGGCCGCTAATAAGATAGTTTATGATCTGAGAAATATCAGGAAGCGAGCAATGGGGCGATGAAAACTTCCTTGACAGTTTAATCTATCCGATTTGAACTGAAAATTCAAAGTTCTGGTTTCGGATTGAAGTTCGGACTTCTTGTGTTTTTTAGGCTCTGTAGAATAACTCTAATTTGAATTTTTCTTCCATTAATTCGAACCGAACAGCCTGACATATTTTTACTTCTCTAATTTTGGCCTCCTGCAGTTGATTTGAATAGATTCTCTTCAGAACTTTTTCGAGTTCGTATTAATTCTATGCATATCCTTTCGCACATATAGGGATAATTTATACTATTCTTCTTATCTCCACGGAGAGTTAACTCATGCCCGACCGTCGGCAAAAGAAATCAAAAACCAATAATGAGGAAAAATAAATGAGTAAATATCCAATTTTCCTAATCTTGTTTCTTATCATTGTTTCGGGAGCAGGGTGCATAACACCGGAAAATGATAACAACACAACTCCTTCTACACCTCCTGTTCAAAACGTAACTGTTTTCACTGCAGAAGAAGTAACACAAGAGCAATTCAATAATACCAATTTTTCTGAAGAGGGAAAATTCGTCTACTATAAGGGTGAAGAAGAAGGATTTGTAAAGAACACTACAATTGAGACAAGATACCTGAAAGGAAAAGTACCGATTGAAAGTTTACCAATAATCATACGCACCTCAGATGGATATGAGGAAGTCGAAATCAACCCTGTCAGAGATAATCCTGATTATCCAGGCTCTTCTCAATTAAATAAAATCGTAGAAGGAGCCGTCCATACAAATGGGGAACAACCGACACATGAAGAGGTTAGTATCACTTTTGAAAACAATAATTATGATGTAACGGGCGCTGCAGGGCCTTTTAACGTACCGGGAGATGAAAAATTCCGAAAAGAAATTCTTTCAAAAGGAGACGTAAGTTATTTGAGCGTAAACATGACATTTTATTATAAAGAATTTGCTTAACATCATTTTTTGACAATTTGCTTAACATCATTTTTTGATAACGGGCTTCTCCTAAAAATAATATAACATTGAAAGTAAATTTGACAATATGTCATTCCACGAAATCGAAGACATTCTATGAAAATCATAGAACCTTCTCCGCTTCCACAGAAACCACATACAGAAAGACTTCGTGAAGAATAAGAAAGTTGTATATTTTAAGGCTAACTGGAGCTTTACTGGCTTGATTCTGAATTCTTGCAAGATTTTATTGAAAACAATTTACCTAATATGAAATGTTCGTATACTGTAAAAGAGTTATACTTCTTTATTTTTTTTGAATCTTTAACTGTTGGTGTTAACCCTCAAAGGAATGTTATCCGCACCCGAACACTCGCAAATTCAACATCCAAAAATCCAGGGCTTTCTCCTCAAAGAAGATCGATACTCACAAACCAGATGCACATATCAAGCTCAGAAGCCATCATCCAGCGTGCCAGAATAGATCCAAAATCTCTGACTCCAGCAGATGTTTTGCAATTTCTCAATTATTCATATCGCTTATGGGATACGAGTTTAAGGAAATAAAACATAGATTCTGCAAAATTCATCAAAAAACTTGAAGAATTTGACACTTCCAGTCAATTTCTTGAAAAATAGGATCAAAAAGAATATTTTTGTTAATTTTTATGAGACCAGCAGCTTGATTGTAACAGGAATGAGTGAAGTTTCATAAAAATTACAATATTTTTTGGATGTTAATAAGACTTGTCAAATTCATTTTGACCCAAAATTAAGGGAATTATTCTCTGAGAATTGGTGGATACAAACGAAATTGAGAACGAAACTCAAGATGCGATAAAGATTTTCACATCAATTATTCCTTCACTTTTTTATGAATATATTGCGTCTAAAGAAAGCGTTTTTTGTAACTTTTTGCGGTATAGTTTATTGGAATTTGTCAAAGTTAGTTAAATAGGTTTTCTATAGAGCTATTTTTCTAATGCTATTAACCTGGGGGTGGTCAAATAATAATATGCGAATGTGGTGAACTTCTTAGAGGGGATGTATTCAAAGACTATATTAAAACAACTGCAAATCCCTCGACAAGGACTATAGGTCATAGAAGCTGCGGATTGCTCTTCAACTTCATAGACGAAAAGAATCCGAAGAAGTATTCTTCCAGAAAAGAACTGAAAATTCTGGCCGGGAAGTTTGCGGAAAAAAATTTGCCTTCTGAATATGCCTCACTGTTTATGCTTGCAGTGGACCGGTTAAAATCGAAAGGTAGACTTCAGGATTATGAAATTCTGGTTCGTGCCTACCGAGAAGTTCTGGGACTAAATTCTGAAAGTCCAGTTCGGAAGAAAGCCTGAGGTCTTAATGTGAGACAAAGATAAAGCCTAACTTCCATGACACCTTACGCCGATAACCTCGAATATCTTCTGGACGAACTTTCCAGAATTAACCGGCTGATCCACATTTACCTTGAAAGAGTTCGGGCAGATTTGCCGGAATATACGAATGAATTCATGGGGCTTTATGTCTCGGAAGACGAAATACAAAAGCTTCAAAAATCCTCAGGTTTTGGGAAAGGACCAAAAGTTCTTCCGGATACCGGGCTTGAAGAAATTGAAGTGATGCGCAGACAAATCAATAACAAAAAACTTGAAAGCTTAAAAAACTGCAGAAAACTGAGGCTTCATATTCTCTCCGAACTTTTCAGTCTGGATGAATTTGAGATCGATGTTCTTCTAATCGGACTCGCTCCGGAAATCGATCTGAAATACGAAAAAATCTATGCTTATCTCCAAAACGATGTAACCAAAAAACGGCCGGGAATTGATCTGGTTCTCAACCTGCTCTGTCCGACAATTGAAGCGAAAATCAAGGCAAGAGCGTATTTCTCACCTGCTGCCACTCTATTAAATAACCACCTGGTTCATTTAGTGGAAGGGCAGGTAGAATCGGGTCTGCCTATCATATCCAGTTTCATCAAAATCGATGAAAGAATAATCAATTTTTTGCTTGGGTTTGACGAGATAGATCTGAAAATTCGGAATTTTTCTCACGTACTAAAACCCAAAAGGTCTTTTGAAGGCCTTATTCTACCTGCAGATTTCAAAAACAGTTTAATGACTATCGCAGGCTGGTACAGAGAAAATAAGTTCCCACTGAAATTTATATTCAGCGGCCCTCCCGGGACCGGGAGGAAAATCGCCGCCGAAGCTATTTGCAGGGAGGCAGGAATAAAACTTCTTTTAGTGGATTCGGAGGTTCTTCTTGAGGACCGGTCCCTTGATACTGCATATCTCATAATGCGAGAAGCGCTCCTGCAAAATTCTGCATTATATCTTCAAGCCTTTGATTTATTTCTCGCAAACAGAGAACCAAAGAATGTTCAGGAATTCCTGACCCCGGCCTTAAAGTCCTTTCCGGGATGGATATTTCTGGCAGGAAAGGAGCTCATTGAATGTTGTGGAGGTTTAATAAATAACGGTTTTATTCCATTTTCTTTTCCTTTGCCTTCGTACGTAATCCGCAAACAGTTATGGGAATCCTGCCTGAAAGGTTACGAGCTGGGTGGGGAAGCAGACCTGGAATCTCTTGCGAGCAAATTCAGGTTCAGTGGAGGTCAAATAAGGGATGCTGTCCGTGCAGCGTGTAGTTACTCAGGGGGAGAAAATCCCGCAAGTCCGGTATTATCTACGGAAAGTCTCTACAAAGGCTGTAAGGCTCAGTCTAACAGGAATCTCTCTGCCTTCGCCAGAAAAATCGAACCCAATTATGCCTGGGATGACATCGTCCTGCCTAAAGATATAAAGGAACATCTGAAAGAAGTGTCTGGATTCATTAAACATAAGGAAATTGTTTACTCGGATTGGGGATTTGATAAAAAATTATCACTGGGAAAAGGACTGAACGTGCTTTTCTCCGGCCCGTCTGGCACAGGAAAAACTATGGCGGCAGAGATTATTGCCAGGCATACGGAATTAGACCTTTACAAAATTGATTTATCCTGTGTGATCAGCAAGTACATCGGGGAAACTGAAAAAAATCTAAGCAATATCTTTAAAGAAGCCGAATCGAGTAACGCTATCCTATTCTTCGACGAGGCAGATGCGCTTTTCGGGAAGAGGTCCGAAGTCCGGGATTCCCATGATCGCTATGCGAATATCGAAATAAACTATCTGCTGCAAAAGATGGAGGAGTATGAAGGGGTTTCTATACTTGCCACCAACCTGCGTCAGAATATGGATGAAGCTTTCGTAAGACGATTGCATATTATTGTAGATTTTCCTTTTCCGGATGAGGAATCCAGGCTAAACATATGGAAAACGGTCTTCCCGAAAGAAGCTCCGATTGGAAGTGATGTGGATTTTAGTGTCATTGCACGTGAGGTAAAACTTTCAGGAGGTCACATCAAAAACATAGCTCTTACAGCAGCATTGTACGCAGCCGAAGAAGGAGGTGCTATTCGAATGATTCATATCGTACAGGCAGTGAAGCGGGAGTATGAGAAATTAGGGCGAACATGGAATGTATTTCAATATGACAGGGAGGTTTCTCCTGCATGATCGAGGACTTGAGCAAGACCCTAAGAACAATTCTTGAGGATCCTACACTGGCCGATCCTTTGAAATCGGTAGAAATAGTGTTCGATCGGCCGGACGATAAGTTTGGTCCTCAGAAGAATACGGTAGATTTGTTCCTGTATGATATTCGTGAAAATGTCGAACTGCGCAACAATGAGCCTTGGTTTGAACGCAAAAATGGACAGGCGATAATACATCATCCATCACTGCGCGTTGCGTGTTCGTATCTTATCACTGCGTGGCCTGCTGGTGGAACGGATTTGCCTTTAACAGAGCATCAGTTGCTCGGCCAAATACTAAATGTCCTTTCAAAGTACCCGACGATCCCGGAGAAGTTTCTACAGGGAAGCCTCAAAGGGCAAGAGCCTCCTCTGCCAATGATAACAGCGCAGACAGAATGCTTCAAGAACCCGGCAGAATTCTGGACAGCGGTTGGTAATAAAATGCGCCCGTCGCTTACCGTGACGGTAACAGTTTCCCTGGAGATATTACCACCTGAGGAGGCACCACCCCTAGTCATAACTGATATGATTGCGCTGGGACAGCGGATCTCGCCTGAAGAAACAAAAATATCTCCTGCAACCAGAGAAGAATCATTCAGTATAGGTGGACGTGTTACTTCAAATAATGCACCAGTAGAGAACGTAACTGTGACGCTCGTCGAACTTGACATCAAAACGAAGACCGGAGCTGATGGGCGTTACACTCTGGGCCCTATGAACTCAGGCACCTATAATTTGCGCGTGTCGGCGGACGATAAAGTGCTAAATAAGTCTATTACTGTTCCGGCAGCGGCTAACAGAAATCATGACATCGATTATTAACCCATTTTTCTGAAAATGTCTTCAAAAAATATCTTACTTCCATCCTGAAAATTCACGTAACTATTCGGTTAGCCAAACAAGATCGGTACTCATTTTTGTTGAGACTCGATCAGCAAATTTCAGTAAACCAATTTTTCTCAAATTGTTGGCCATTGACCATGTTTTGAAGTCTGCTATACATTTTTTGTTATATATAAAACAAAAATAGGCATGTAAAATACGAAACAAGAGGAAAAGTATGACACAGTATCTATATCCTGGAGTATATGTCGAAGAAGTAACGCCACTTGCGCGCCCGATTGCTGGAGTTGGAACAAGCACAGCCGGGTTTATAGGTGTTGCCATGGATAATGTGGAAATGCCACCCAAACCTGATGGCACAGGCAAGTTCGAGGTATGTAAAGCTGGCGAACCTCAACTCATTACTGGTTGGGAACAGTTCAAAAATAACTTCGGCGACTTTCAGCCCAAGAAAACACAAGGATCGCCGGAGGTAGTAAAAGAACCAGAAAAGGGACAGGTAAAGGAAGAACCAGCAGGATGGAGTGATGACGATTACAAAGCCTATCTGCAACTGCAACACACAGTCTACGGCTTCTTCAATAATGGCGGCACACGCTGCTGGGTTATCCGGATTGGAAAAGTAGATGATTTAACAAAGCTGGCAGATTCGCTGAAGAAGTTCGAGCCGATTGATGATATCGCAATCGTTGCTGTGCCCGGTGCAATAAAAAAAGAACAGCAAAACGCGATTATTGTTCACTGCGAGAATATGAAGGATCGGGTGGCAATTCTTGATGGTATACAAAGCCCAAGCGCCTTCACTGCAGATCTAATCACAGGTGGTACTCCTAACAGTAAATATGCTGCTCTTTATTTTCCCTGGATTAAAGTACTCGATCCGATTAGTCAGACAAATATATCACAGCCCCCGAGTGGACATCTGGCTGGTGTTTATGCAAGGGTGGATGCAGAGAGGGGAGTGTTCAAAGCCCCTGCCAATGAGATTGTCCGTGGTGCGGTAGATCTGGATTACAAGCTAAGTCCCAATGATCAGGCAGGTTTAAACCCAAAAGGCATCAACGTTATCAGGGCTTTTGATGGCAATTTAAATATTTGGGGAGCACGTACCCTGGGAGGTGATGCTAATGGTGAGTTCAGGTACATCAGTACGCGCCGTTATTTCAATTTCTTACGTAAGTCTATAGAGCAAGGAACTCAATTTGTGGTCTTTGAGCCAAACAGCCCTGCGCTGTGGCAGCGCATAACCCGTACCGTCAGCGACTTCCTTTTGCGGCAGTGGAGAGATGGCGCATTATTTGGTGACACACCTAAGCAGGCGTTCTTTGTAAAATGTGATACGGACACTAATCCGCCTGAAGTACGCGAGGCCGGGCAGGTCGTGACCGAGATTGGTGTAGCAATCGTCAAGCCAGCCGAGTTTGTCATATTCCGCATCCAGCAAACGACCGGCGAATGATTAATTTTTACAAGGGGAATGTAAAGGAGGATTTATAGTGGGAGTTGATCCGTACAAGAATTTTAGGTTCTTAGTTGAGTTTGATGGGATAGTACAGGCAAGTTTTTCCGAAGCCAGCGGGTATGGCTCCGATATCGAGGTTGTTGAGTTCCGTGAAGGAGGCGATTCTGCTGCTATGCGTAAACTACCTGGAAAAGTGAGTTACCCTGATATAACGCTTAAACGGGGTATAACTGATTCTCATGAACTTTATGACTGGCACCTGGCTGCAGTTTCGGGGCAAATTCAACGCAAAAATGGTTCCATTATCATACTGGATGATACCGGGACGGAAAAAATACGATGGAATTTCTTTAACGCCTGGCCCAGTAAGTGGCATGGACCTGACTTGAACTCCACCGGCAAAGATGTAGCAATAGAATCTCTTACTATAAGCTGTGAAAGATTGGAAAGAGCGCTTTCTTGAGGGGTCTCATGTTCCAAACGGAATTTGAATTTACTTTGCCTCTGGGTTATGTAGACTCTGAAGGAGACCTGCATCGCAAAGGCATGATGCGACTATCAACTGCAGCAGATGAAATACTGCCTCTTAAAGACCCGAGGGTACAGTCAAATTCAGCGTACCTGGTTGTCATTCTTCTATCGCGGGTGGTTACCAGGCTGGGAAATCTTCCGCAGATTAATCCGAAGGTTATTGAAGGCCTGTATTCGGCCGACTTTACATATCTGCAGGATTTTTACAACCGCATCAACGGGAACGGTACATCAGCCCTGAAGGTCGTATGCCCTCACTGCCAGAAAGGTTTCGAGGTGGAACCCGGGCCGCAGGGGGAATGTTAGGCTACCCCCCGGACCAGCTCCATCGGGAGGTAGCCCTGATCGCATTTCACTTTCACTGGTCTTATGAAGAAATTATGTATATGGAGCATCGGGAGCGGTATGAGTGGGTACAGGAAATAGTAAGATTAACACGCGGAGAGAATAAGTTAAGCCTTCCCGGAAATCAAGCCTCTACATACTGAGCAAGACGGATTTATTCATATTTCAGTCGGGCCGGTTCGGACCTTTCGCAACGCACAAAAAGTAATCTGTCGTTGTATTGGAAGTCCAGTCATGAAAAAGTCAACTCTGTAATTATTACAGTATACAACTGGAACCTTATTTTGTTGGCTCAAAAATTCCAGGTTATATAAATGGGGGATTATAACATGGAACCAATAAATAAAGCAAAAAAAGAACAAGAGATTGGGGGATTTGTCTTCCCGGATTTAGAGAGACAAACTACTTCTTTAATTGTTCCGGGGATAAGAATAATTCCGAAATATATTCAGTTTTCGGAGAAACTCCTGGGAAAATATGCATATCTAAATAAGATTTTTAGAATGTCCTTATCCCCGTTATCTGGTAAGCAGCTTACAGGGAAGTCAACAGAAAAGCGGTTTAATCAGGACCTTTTTAAATCCGGGTTATGGGAACCAGTAACTGACTCCCACAAAAAGAAAGGTAATTCTCAAATTCGGGCAAATGAAGTAAATATCAAAACATTTTCAGGTATGATCAATAACTTAAAAGCACGATCCGAATTTGACCTCATTAAAAACCGCATACAAGCTCAAAAGCTAAAAAAAAGCTGCTTAACGGAGAGTAAAGTTATTCATCATTCAAAGTCGGACTCTGAAATTAGCAGGAAAAAGGATAGCTTTGAGAATTTTGAGAAAAAAGCTGAAAAAAGCAGCTATTTTTACCTGGATTCCAGTTTGAAGGATTTTCTGGCTGGTATCCTGAACATTCAGATTCCAGCTGTAAAGATATATGCAAACAGGCTGTCTGATGGGCTAACGAAGCAATTTAATGCTGATGCATTAACATTCAAAAACAGGGTCTTTTTCAAAACAGGAAAATATAACTCTCGGGACAGAAAGGGCATTGCTCTTCTCGGCCATGAATTAACCCACGTTGCACAAATTGAAATTGAAGATCATAATTTCCCTGGGCCCGGGCCGATAGGTTACGGGTATGAAGAGCAAGAAGCAATAGATAACGAAAAAAAAGTGCTTCGATATCTTCCATCCGCAGAACCGTACAGTATGAATAAAATAGTACCGGGTCAGGGTTTTTTTGGCAACTCTTTTAATGGGTATAGGTTCGGTTCTGAAACATACGGGAGTCATGAGAACTCGATAAGTCCGGACCCTTTTTCAGCTAGCTCCCCCAGCTCCGATAAATATCATACTCAGGTCCGGACTCCGAGAACTGCACTGGCTTCTCGAGACTTAAATTTACCCTCCGAACCGGATGCGGACTTGAATTTAGCCTTTCAGTTCTCAGATCAGCAATTCAAATTAATTAAAGAAGATGTATATCGAGATATTATGAACAGAATTCGAATCGAGTTTGAAAGAGGGGGGTGATAGTATGGGACTTGAAAAAGCGGCCATAACGAATTTGCAAACAGGAGAGAGAGTTTCTGTGATGTTCAATCCTGAAGAATATTCACTTGACCTGGGCAATAACTTTGCTGAAATCTCAATACCCGGTCTCAAAACCCCTCCTATTCAATATGTACGAGGTAACATTAGGAATCTGAAAATGGAGCTTTTTTTTGATACATTTGAAAAGAAAAGCGATGTAAGAGGCGAAATACGCAAGATTACGGCCCTGCTTGATAAAGATGTAAAAACTCAAGCTCCCCCAATCCTCCTCTTTTCCTGGGGGAAATTCAATTTTAAATGCGTGTTGGAGAGTGCAGGACAGCGTTTTATCATGTTCCTGCAAGACGGAACGCCTGTCAGGGCAAAATTATCTGTTAGTTTTAAAGAGTATGAAACGGTTGATCTCGAAATCAAACGCGGGCTTTTTATAGGCCCTCCAACCGTACACAATATCATAGAAGGTGAAAAATTGAGTGATATTGCCGGTGAGGTTCTGGGTGACCCGGGTGCATGGAGGGAAATCGCAGAATTAAATAACATTGATAATCCGCGCAAGCTCAAGCCGGGAATGACGTTAATTATACAGCCAAAAAAAAGCGGTTAAGATAGAGAGGTTCCGATGGATCAATATTATGCACCTGACTTTGAGGTAAAAATCGCAGGTTTGACGATGGCTGCTGATGTCACAAGCGCTATTATGGAACTGACGTACGATAATAACCTCGATACCGCGGATATGTTTACATTGCGGCTCAATAACGCTGATCTGCGTTTTACCGACTCGGGCTTGTTCAATGCGGGCAAGGATGTTGAGATTTACATGGGTTATGCCGGAGACCTGCAACCAATGATGCTGGGTGAGATCACGGCAATAAATCCTTCTTTCCCTCAAGGCGGGGCTCCGACAATTACGATCACAGGGTACGATAAATCTCATCGTATGCGGCATAATAGTCCGTCGAGGTTCACCTTCAAGTGCGTGAACGACAGCCTTATTGCTGCCCAGATCGCAGCTGAAAACCTGCTTATGCCGGTAGTTGACCCGGCGCTGACTCCTCCCCGGGGTTCTGTTCAGCAAACCGGGAGTGATTGGGCACTTTTGAAAGAGCTTGCTGAGAGGAATGCTTTTCATGTGTATGTTCGCTGGGATAAGCTCTATTTCAGACTTCCACGCCCCCAAACGGAAATGGTAGTGCTGGAATGGGGTAAAAACCTGAGCAGCTTTAGCCCCCGCCTATCCACTTCCGGACAGTTCGGAATTCAGGAAATTCGCGGGTATGATTATAAACTTGCCCAAAACATTGTTGCCATATTGCCGGCAATTTCTCTAGGGTCTGACCTGGACGATCTTATTGAACGGCTCGGCAGTGATTTTGTCGATCAACTGGTAAAACTGGGAAGAAATGTTGTTCGTGATAAACCAGTGGATAATTACCTTGATGCAAAAGTGCTCGCCAGGTCAGTCCTCATGCAGCTCCTTCGAGGGTTGTTTGAAGGTTCCGGGAGTACTATCGGTAACCCCGGGCTCAGAGCAGGGAATATGGTTGAAATAAGGGGAATTGGCAAACGTTTCAGTGGAAAATATACACTCAGCAGAGTAACACACACAATCAACGAGAGCGGCTATATAACACAGTTTGAGGTATCCCAGAAATACACCAGCACACTGCTCCAGAGCCTGAGAAACAAGATTTCCGAAATGCCTCCTCCAAACGGGCAGAAAAAAATTCAGGGTGTTGTCATAGGTAAAGTAGAAAATAATATCGACCCTGAAGGATTGGGAAGAGTTCAATTATCATTCCCGCACCTTTCAGACGTCAATTTGAGCAATTGGGCTCGTATTGCTGCCTCTATGGCAGGGGGTAATAAGAAAACTACTTCATGGGGAACCTATTTCTTGCCGGATATCGGTGACGAAGTACTGGTAGCATTTGAACAGGGAGATGTCAACAAACCTGTCGTTCTTGGTAGCCTCTGGAATGGGGAGAAAAGGCCACCGGAAGTGAATAAGGGCTTAAACGAAAAGAAAATTATCAAAATGAAATCAGGAATGCAAATAGTGTTTGACGAGACACCGGGAAGCGAAAATCTTCTTTTACAGGATAAAGCAGGGTCAATAATAAAAATGGACTCAAAGGAGGGAAGCGAAAATCTTCTTTTACAGGACAAAGCAGGGTCAATGATAAAAATGGATTCTGCAACGGGAGATATAATTATTGAGGCAAAAGGTAACATTATAGTAAAGGGGGTCTAGATAGATCTCAGTAAAAGGGGTCTAGATAGATCTCAGTAAAAGGGGTCTAGATAGATCTCAGTAAAAGGGGGTCCAGATAGATCTCAGTAAAAGGGGGTCCAGATAGATCTCAGTAAAAGGGGGTCCAGATAGATCTAAATCCAAAAAATGACGGTTAATTCAATACGGTATTTGAATATTATTTAAAAAATAGTTATAATTTCATATTGTAACTATTCAATTCAGGTAAAACAATGTTGATTGCTCTTCTTCTTTTTTGAATAGGTTGAATAGTTACTCCAATTAAAACTTTACCTTATTGTAACTTAAGAAGATTTTAAGGACTTTGATTTATATGGCAGAACAAGAAGTGAAATCAGGAATGCAAGTTATGTTTGATGAGACAACAGGAAGCAAAAATCTTCTCTTACAGGATAAGATCGGTTCGAAAATAATTATGGACTCTTCAAAAGGTGACATAACTATTGAGGCAAAAAATAACTTAATAATAAATAAAGGAGTGAATGGAGCCGCAAGAAATGGAGATAATATAAAATCAACATCTGCCGAAGATGAAATATTTTGGAATTGGTTGGAAGGATTTATCAAGGCAATTAATACATGGACACCGGTACCCAATGATGGCGGTGCTGCTCTCAAACTTGCACTAACTCCGTTTTTGGCAAATGCTCCATCAGAATTATCAGGGAAAATTATACAGGGAAGTAACAAAGTGAAAATCGGTGACTAAGATGAGCACCGATTTTCTTGGCAAAGGTTTCGCATTCCCGCTGCAAACCAATCAAATAGGCGGGATTAATGTATCGAAACAGAAACAGAAAATCCGGGAGTCCATACTGACTATTTTAGGGACTCAGTATAATGAGCGTGTAATGAGGCCAGACTTCGGCTGTAATTTAAAAAGCCTGGTTTTTGCGCCGAACAATGCTGCGACTGCTAATCTGGCACGGCATTATGTTGAAGAAGGCCTGACAAGATGGGAACCCCGCATCGCTCTGGATGAAGTGATTGTAGAAAACGATAACTCCGAAGAGAGGCTAATAATCCAGATTTATTATCGAATAAAGTCCACCAACGAGCCGGGAAATCTTGTCTACCCTTTTTATTTGGAGCGATAGATTTAGGGTAATAATCAGAGTTGTGCTTCTCAACGCAGACTTTAATTATCCAGAGGGTTGTTCCGTCGCCTTCGTTCAAATGCAGTTCCCGTTACTCCAGAATCCACAGCTTTAAGGTTATTTTCATAAGAAGAATCTTGTAGCGTCTTATTTTACAGACATGACGGTTTGCATGCCTCAGTTCCGTTTACAGTATAGGGGCAGCTAAAAATGCCGATCATTTAGTTAACAACGGTTTTTGAAGAAATTTTCATCCAGATAGCTTGCTATTCTGGCTATTCCGGATGTTCTACTGAGAAGGGAGGAAAATATGTCAAATGGTAAGCTGGAATCGCCAAATTTAGACGACCGAACATGGCAGGATATTGTCAATGAAGCCCGGGCTCTCATCCCCAAATACGCACCTGAGTGGACGGACCACAACCCCAGCGATCTCGGTATTACTCTGATTGAGCTATTTGCCTGGATTGTTGAAGGGATGATTTACCGGCTGAATAGAGTACCTGAAAAAAACTATATCGAGTTTTTGAATCTGCTGGGTATAACCAGGGACCCGGCAATCCCGGCATCAACATTTTTAACTTACGGTTTGGCTCCCGGAACAGATCCGGAAACAGCATCAATAATAGTACCTGAGGGAAGTCTGGCTGCTACGCAGCAGACCGAAACAGAAGAAGGCATTGTTTTTGAAACGGATAGAGAGTTAAAAGCTTTACCAATTAATCTTAAAGTTGCTCTTTTTATCCGGGAGGCAGCCGGGGATACAGAATATAAATATCTGTATCAAAATGTAACTGCCAATCTTGTAAGCTCTCCTCTTTCCAAAATGAGTGCAAAAATTTCTGGATCCGAATCGATCATAATTGTTCTTGGTTTTGATTCAAAAACCACTCAGGACATCTCGCTGCTCTTTGGTTTTGATACACCGGTGAAAAAGGGTACAGAGGGAGCTCCCATTGAAATTACCTGGCTGTATTCAAAAGATGATGCCGAACCAGGGGATGAGGCCAAACTGGGAGATGAGGCAAAACTGGGAAATGAGGCAAAACCGGAGGAGGATGTCGAACCAGAACTCACAGAAACATCCTGGCCCAAAATTGAAGCAGTTAGCAACGGAACAAACATGTTTCAGAAAAACGGAAGCGTTTCTCTCAATGTTCCGGCGGATTGGACTAGCCAGAACCCAGGCTCCTGGAAATCCATTGGTTACTATAATAAAGTTGATGAAATAAACCAATCCTTATTCTGGATAGGTATCAGGGTCAGGAACCGTCAACAAGAAGACGCTACAGAAGATTTTACAAAAGACCTTACTTTAAATCTTCAGCACATTCTCTTTAACAGTGTATCTGCAACCAATGCGATCACCATAACCCAGCCGGAGCTTTTAGGTGTCAGCAGCGGTAAACGTTTTCAATCTTTCGAACTTAAAAATCGTCCTCTTTTTAAAAGGCCTGAAGCAAAGAATCCATACGACCATTTAGTAATTCAGGTTCGAAAACCTCAGGTAGGCGGTGGGTTCGGGGAGTGGGAGACCTGGACGCTCTGCGATGATTTCAATAAAGGGTCGGGTAATTATTTCCGATTGGACCCGGTGACTGGCGCGATTGACTTTGGCGATTACGACCTTACTGCCTCCCCGGAGGGTTACGGAACAATTCCTCCCGTAGATAGTGAAATCCGTGCTCAGACATATCGTTATGTGGTAGGAGGCGTTAAAGGCAATGTCCCTTCAAATGCAGTAAATTCCATGCGGACATACGTTGCAGGCGTCATTTCGGTGATGAATCCGGGGGCTGCAGAGGGTGGTTTTGATGAAGAAGATATCGAAGAGACTAAACGGCGCGGACCTGAGATATTACGTAACCGCTATCGTGCTATCACGGTAGAAGACTATGAGTATCTGGCAAAAGAAGCTGCACCGGCTGTCAAAAAGGTTAGATGTCTTCCACCAAGGCTATTTTCAAATTATGACACTCTTCCATCAGGAGTAACAGTAGACGAACCATGGACCTTCGGCGGTCTTTATAGAGGTACGGGTAATATAAATGTGATTATTATACCGGATTCTCTTGACCCAACGCCCATGCCTTCTGAAGAATTGATTCAGCAAGTTTCCGATTATCTTGATGAACGGCGTGTTTTGACTTGCAGGTTGCTTGTCACTTATCCTCGATATTTGCCGATCCGTGTAAAAGTTACAATCAATGTTTGGCAAAAAGCAGTAGACACCGGATTAACTCCAGATCCACGTAAATCAGATCAGCTTAAGGATGAAATCAAAGAAAAAATAAAGAAATTTCTTCACCCTGTCCTGGGAGGGCCTGAGGGGAACGGATGGGAAGTTGGACAGGATATCACAATATCTACTTTATTCGACTACATCGAACCAGATTCGGATATCGGTTTCATTTCTGATTTATCTATTAATGCTCAAACCCCTCTCTATATACCTTCAACTCGACCAACTTTTGGTCCAGATACAACATCGAATGTTTGGGTGAAGTCAGCAGATTATGAGATAATTTGCAGTGACCAGGATCACGATGTCGAAGTAAAACTGTTTTCAATGACGGAGCTAAAATTGCCATGACAAATATCAGCAGTTACGTTGATTACCTTCCCTCTGTCTTATGGTCGGAGGAGAAAGACCCATCACAGTTTCTGGGCCGTATGCTGTGCATTTTTGAGAGAATCCTTACAGGGATTGCTATAAATGTTCAGGTCGTAAGAGCCAGTGCTGCTATTGATAGCGCTGTCAACAATAAGATTCAGCTAACCGATATCAGTGACAAAGACAAATTTCGGGTCGGAGACATCATTGGCATTGAAAGGACGGCGGAAAGAGTAACAATAGATCATATTAAGGGAGCAGAAATCTTCTTAAATACAAGTCTTAAGGGCTCATATACTAATGGGAATATACGCATTAACGACCTTATACCCGGTCAAACTACTTTTCGTGTTAATGACACAACCGGACTGGAACAGGGGAGTATCATAAAAATAAGCCAGGGAATAAAAAGCGAAGAGAGGACGATACAAAGGCTCGCTGACAATTTTATCATATTGAACGCCGGACTGGTAAATACGTACTCAACGGAAATTACAGACATCTCTATTAGAATTCAAGGTACTGCTACTGCTACTGACGCTCAGGCTATAAGACCCAGAGGTACTTTTGTCGAAGCTGAGAACGATAAGATTCGGGTAACCGATAGCACTGATGCAGCCAAATTTCGAGCCGGAGATATCATTGGTATTGAAGGGACAGCAGAAAGGGCAACAATAGATCGAATTGAGGGAGCAGAAATCTTCTTAAATGCAGACCTCAAGGATCAGTATATTAATGGGAATATACGTATTAATGACCTTATACCTGGTCAAACTACTTTTCGTGTTAATAACACAAACGGATTGGAACAGGGGGATCTCATAAAAATAAGCCAGGGGACAAAAAGCGAAGAAAATACAATACAAAAGCTCGCTGACAATTTTATTACATTGAACGCCGGCCTGGTAAGCACGTATTCGATGAAAATCACGGCAGACCATGTGAGAATTCAAAGTGGAAGTTCAACCATCCGGGAAGCTAACGAACTTAATGACTTTGAAAAAACCATCGATGAAATCCACCTGATATTTAATCCCTGGCACACGAATTTTCTACCTTGGTTGGCATCATGGGTTGCGCTCCCACTGCAGAAGCACTGGAGTGAATACCAGCAGAGAAAACTCATCTCCGAAATTGTTTCCATATATCAGGAAAGTGGATTAAAAAGGGGTATGCAGGCCTATCTCGACTTTTACGCGACAGACTCAAAACCACGGATAGCCATAGATGATGGTACTGCCATACTTCGCGCTGCATTTTTAGAGAACGGTACTGCTGTACTTCATACAGTTGCCTACAGCAATTCAATTTCACTCCAAAACGGAACTAATACGCATGAAGAAAATTCAAATGAAGACAAATTAATGACTTTTTTACTTCATCCATCCGCTATCGCAGCAGACAATGAAAACAACTATATCGTTGTCGATAAAGGTGATAGCTCTTTGTCTATGAAACAGCCAGCTTCGCTGTGGAAATTGTCCAGCACAGGAGATCTTGAATGGGAAGTTAACGATCAGATCTCTTCAATACCAAAGCCGAAACCTATCTATGCAGGTGGTCGCCTGAAGAATCCCACTGCAGTAGTCGTTGATGACCAGAACAGGTACAGTGTTGTGGACACAGGTCTTATCGGCAACTACAAACCTGCCATCTATCGTTTTGATCCGTCGGACTCGTCACCTGAAGTCATTACTGATGAGTCTTTTCCAGCCGTTTATCCCGTGGATATGATTCTAGGTCGTGATAAAGAGTTTGTTGTTTTAGATCGCGGTACTCTCCCGGGGAGAGAAGATGCAAAACCACAGATTATAGTTGTCAGTGAAAAAACTTCGACTGTCACTTCGCATCCTTTGGAAAAAGTCATAGAACCTACCTGTATTGTGATGGATTCTAATGGACGTTTTATCGTTTCTGACGCAAAGGATCAATTCACTTCAGTTCCAGCAGACCTTATAAGAGTTGACCCTGAAAACTGGTCGGTATCCCCGCTTTTGGAGAAAGTCCCGCCTGAACAGAATCCACTGATTTGTCCTGCAGGCCTCGCCTTTGACTTTGAAAACCCTGAGTTGCTTTATGTATGTGATGCAGGGATCCGATTGGGAGGAGATGATAATGATCAGGCCTACGTAAAAATGGCTAATCCTGCAGCAATATATCGAGTTGACCTATCACAAACTCCACCGAGCATAACCCGGGTAACATATGAGAGTAAGTTAGTAAATCCAACTAAAATGATGATTGACCGTAAAGGGAAGCTCATTATTACCGACCGGGGAGAATCTCTTCAAACCATTCATCCAGGGAATTGGAGGGCAAAAGCGAACGAATTTGGTGTCGTGGTTATCTTTTCTCAGCAGCGTCCCGTGTCATTCGAAGATAGAAACCAAATTCGTCGTTGGATTGAGAATGCCGTTGACGAACAAAAACCGGCAAATACCACGTGGTGGAAGAAATTTTGAAAGGATTGGAGGTACAGAAATGGCATACGAAACAGTTTTAAGAACCGAGTATCCTAACCCTGAATCATCACAAGTATACACTCACAACGCAAAAGACCATTATATCGACTTTCAAAATTTTGTTAGTCCCATGGAACGCATGCATAACTCTAACCTGCATGATTGGGGAGTAGCTCGCGGTCTGGAGGTAAGAGGTAGCATAGGCGAGACTCAGGTAGTAATTAACCCCGGGGTTGCAATCGATATTAGTGGTCAGCTTGTCTCACTCTCAAGTAGTGGCCATGGTGCTAATGATCCGGAAAATCCGACTGACCCAATAAAAGCAGTACCGGTGCCAGTTTCCCTTAACACAGAGAGCTATGCAGGAAAGACAGCATACGTCACAATACAATTCTCAGAGATTTGCCAGGCTGGCTTTCGTAATCTAAGCCGGATGGAGCAGGTACAAAACACCATAAATAATTCTGATATGAGTGCGGAGACTGGCTATCCTAATCTCAGCCTTAACCCCAGCCGGATGGAGCAGGTACCCTGGGTGCGATTACAATGCGTGGATGATTATGAGGAAGATCCGGTGGCTGCTGTACGTTATCAAGCAGCATTGTCTGACGCGTCTGGAAATAAAGCAACTGTAACTCCAGCTGACTATGCCGCGAAGTTCAAGCCCGGCGACATAATCTCTCTTGTACAGGATTCAATGAGAGAAAGGGCAGTAATTTCCAGTATTTCAGAAAAAGAAATCACATTTACAAAAAACCTGACAAACGAGTACACAGGAGGCACCATACGAATTGCAGACCTCATTCCTCAACAGAGAGATATTCGTCTGGCAAATACAACCTCCATAGAACCTGGCACATATATCAATATCATACAGAACAATATTGCAGAGTTGAGGATCGTACAGTCTGTAGACCATGAGAACAACTTCATCACATTGATTCAAGGACTTGTCAATACCTACGCAATGGAAAATACAGATGTTCCCGTGAATATTGAGATTGTTGAAAAATCAATTGTTTTAGCGATTGCTGTAATCGACAACGAAGGAAAATTAGCTGAATTAGCAGGAAATCCAGCTGACTTGAAAACTGGGGCTAAACTTCCTAAATATCACAGACGTTTAATTGGTGAGTCCGTAGAAGAACTTCGAATCCAACGATCCGTTAGTGTTGGAGGTACTGTTCAGGATATTCTCTCAGGCAAAGCAGGCCCAAGCGAGAGAGGCGGACTCAAGATTACCGTACCTGATGCCCAGGATAGCATTTTATTTGCCAGAGAGGACGGGGGAGATTTTAAAAGTTTAGGAATTAATGCCAATGTCGGTATAGGGACTGCAGATCCACGACGGGACCTGGATGTCAGTGCAAAATCGATCAAATTGGGATTGGAAAAGAATGGGGGAGGGCAATTAATCCTTAAAAATAACCCAAATGATAATATGATTTATCTTGAGGCTTTTGGCTCAAATGGGAAGGGTAGTGCCTCCGCGCTGGTGCTTTCAGGAGATAATAGCAATAATGTTCCAGTATTGAATCTAAATGCAGAAAGTACACTTATTAATGGCAAAGTTATCATCGGGACGACAAATTCATCAGCCAGCTTAGAAGTGAATGGCGATATTAAGGTCAAAGCTAACTTGGTAATAGACGGCAATATCGGCATTGGTGGAGCAGACCCAGTAGGTATCCTCAGTATACCAAATTTTAGAATGGATAAAAGTGAAGCTTCACCTAATGCAGGATATATTCGCTTTGGAGACGGTACCGGGTGGAAGTTCCATATTGGTCGCTCAAGAGAAAAGGCGGGTGGAGACTTTAATACAGGAACAACTGGAGTTCTGATGACAGTCCAGGATTCGGGCAAAGTTGGCATCGGAACTACAGATCCAAAAGATACGCTTGATGTATGCGGTAACGCATATTTTGGAACCGGCGAAGATAGTCAAAACCATAAAGTAGTCATTAGAGGACCGAATTCACCACCATTTACAAGTTTCCAAGACCTGTCTTACGAATTCTCAGGTGCAGGTAGTGCAAAGGTCCGGGCGTTCAGGGGCGGGAGCTGGGATACTTATCTGCAGTTTTTGACAAACCCTTCCACAGCTGAAGAAGATGCTCCTCAAGTGCGGATGCATATTAATGATAACGGTAACGTCGGCATCGGGACGACGGACCCGAAAGATACGCTTGATGTATACGGACAGATCAGGCTCTTTGGACAAAATGCATTTAGAGGAAGTGACCCATTCCTACGGATTAACCCGGATAACAATTTCCCAAGCGGTACTCATTTTGCGTATCGCGCAAATTTTTACGGGGGAATAACGACGGGCGAATGGTGGGATGAAGAACCGGGGGTGGGGAACCTACTTGTAGAGGGCAACATCGGCATCGGAACAACAAATCCATCAGCCAGGTTAGATATTCAAGGGGACATAAGAATTAACGACAAAGACATCTGGATGAGAGGAGGTACAGATTGTTATCATGGAATCGGATGGTATGGAGGAAGCAAGCTTTTTGCAGAAAATAAGAGTATTGATGGTCCTGTAGTATTCGGTTATAACGGAGGCGCTTTAGGAACAACCATAGATAAACAAAAAATAGCCCTTCAGTGGAATTCTGAAGGCAATGTCGGCATCGGGACCGCAAATCCATCAGTCAAGTTAGAAGTGAACGGGGATATTAAAGCAACAAACAAGAAATTTTCAATAAACCATCCCCTGTACCCCGATACTCATAATTTAGTTCATTCCACGCTGGAAGGGCCTGAAACTGCAGTATTCTACCGCGGGGAAGCACAGCTTTCGGACGGTGAGAAGACGATTTTACTTCCTGACTATTTTGAAGCTTTAACACGAAAGGAAAATCGAACTGTTCTACTCACTCCTAAATTTGAAGAGGATTTTGAAATCTCTATGCTGGCTGCCTCAGAGGTTAAGAATGGCAAGTTCACTGTTAAAATGATAGATAACAATAATTCCTCTCAAAAATTTTATTGGGAAGTTAAAGCGATAAGATCTGATGTGGAGATACTGGAAGTAGAACCGGCAAAAATCCAAGTTAACTCAAATGTTTAATGAAAAGCCTGTCAGTTTTTAAAAAGAGGGCTTATTATGAAACAGCAATTGGAACAACGTTTACAGGAACTCAGAGCCGAATTCGAATCCGGCCAGAAAATGCTTGCAGATCTTGAAAGTAAGCAGGCAAACCTTAGAGATACTATGCTGCGAATTAGCGGCGCTATCCAAGTGCTTGAGGAATTGAGTACAACTGCGGATAGTATAGGGGAATCACAAGGAGAAGCAGGCCAAACTACAGAAAAACCTGATGACCAAAAAACAGAGATGGAAATGGTTACTGTGGAATAAGAACGGTTAAGGTCGGATCAGTTCTTAAGCAAATTGCAGTCAACGCACGAGTTAAGCATATCTTTGAATTCATGTCTTTATAGCCAGATTTATTAGGTGTAAGTCTTGTTTGTACAAGTATCGTGTGTGACAACTCCTATATTTCAGAATTCTTTCTCTAATTTAACTCCGTGATCATGATAAATATCTACATGTCAGAAAAAACTCTGTTTAATAGATATAAACACGGAGATAACGGAAAAAAACGATGGCTTTAATCTTTTCTTCCCTGTTTATCACGCTTTCAGTTGTTTGCTTTTTTGTCTGAAACCGTAATCTGCCGGCGAATTAAGGGAATTTCAGGCATTTTAAAATATTTTTTTAATTTAATTCAGTCTGTCGAATATAATGGGTTCTTAATATCTTAATTCCGGGCCATTCTCAAAATTCTCAAAATTCCTTTTAAGAAATTGGGATATGAAACAAGAATAAAGTTATAGTGGCTAGCTAATCGGATTCGGTCGCAGTTCACAACCGGGAAAATTCCTTAAATGACTGATAAAAGGATGATTTAAAATATGAAACTAGGTGTGAAATCTTTATCAGATCTTCTGAAATTAGAGAGTTTCATGATGTTTTTAGCTGGAATATCTCTTTTTGGTCTGGTGATCATTTTCGTGTACGCACTTGTCCTGCCTCATCGCTGGTACGATAAGGCTTCAATATTCGGGGTATCCATCTTTATTGCCATAGCTACTTTCCTGTCCGGATTGTTTCTCGGCTTCATTTTTGGAATCCCGCGTACCACTGAAACGCAAAATGTAGAACCCGGAAAACCACCTGAGAAACCGAATGAAGTACCGATGTATCTCGAAAACAAGAATAGACTGTATATGGAGAATTCCAATCTTGAGCGAATTTCCGATTGGCTGACCACAGGCATAGTTACGATTGCACTGGTAAATTTGAAACAGGTGCCAGAAGCACTGCAGCAATTCTCCGGATACATCGGACCAGCATTAAATGCTACTACTGCCGGAGGGGGTACTTCTACTTCCGGAGGTATATATGGAACTTTTATACTCATATGTTATTCAATAGATGGCTTTCTAATTGGCTATCTGGGAACAAGGCGCCGTGCTGCTGTGGATTTTGGAAAGGGGATATTTGAAGAAGAGGAAATTATAGAGTCCATAAAAACCCTTCTAAATCCTGCAGCCTCCAAAGAAGAAAAAGAAGATGTTAAACGTGATATAAAGAGACTTTTACGGATTCCACCAGTTTCTCCAAAGCAGCAAGAGAATAATTCGGACTCCGAATCTCCTGATAGCCCATCTACAAAGCAGAAAGATGAAACATAAATGAAGTTCGGTCTTTTTCATGAATGTTCTCAACTTTTTTAAATTCTTGTACAGTCAGCTACTTGATGGGGAGTTTGATCATGCCAGAACACCAGAATATTAAACAATCCGGAGGAACACAGTCTTCTTCTCAAAAACAAATTATCCCTGCAAGGCAGATCCATGTATCTAGTCCTGCAGCTATCATCCAGCGTGCCAGAATAGATCCTAAATCTCTAACATCTACTGACATTTTGCAGCTCCAGCGAACCATCGGAAACAGGGCTGTTGGCAGGCTGCTATCAGATATCAGAAGCTCTTCAAAGGTTCAACATGAATCAGTTCAGCGGCAAAAGCTGGACGAAGAAAAAACATGTCCTTCATGCGGGCAGAGACAGGAAATCCCAGAGGAAGAAGAGTCGCTTCAGATGGAGTGGGAGAATAATACTGGAATGCCGGATAACCTCAAGAATGGCATGGAATACTTGTCTGGGATTGATATGAGCGATGTGAAGGTACATTATAATTCGTCGAAACCTGCTCATTTGGGAGCACTGGCGTATACTCAGGGGACAGATATTCATGTGGCTCCGGGGCAGGAAAGACATTTGCCTCATGAAGCATGGCATGTTGTACAGCAGAAGCAGGGAAGGGTAAGGCCGACAGTGCAGTTAAAGGGTATGATGGTGAATGATGAAGTTGAATTAGAGAGGGAAGCGGATGTGATGGGGGAGGTGGGTAGTGCAAAATATTTCGGACAAATATTCTCAGGATATAGGCCAACTTATGTCGCAAAAAAAAATGAAAGCGATATTATTCTCGCTTCTCAGGTAATTGGAAAGACTGGTTGTAATGAGGTAGTACAATGTACTAGAGCTGAAATTGATGCTTTAAAATCACAAGAAAATTTAAATGAGTTTTACATTTTAAACGGAGGTACTTCTCAAAATACTCTTGCCTTAATAAGAACTACAGGCGATACCCATTATGCAATTGAGCAACAAACTACTACTAGAGTAAGAGAAGAATGTGAAAGAATTGGTATTACATATATATGTCAAGAGCGTTTTGGTGGTTTTCATGCAGAAATGAGATTTTTAAGCTATGCTGTCGCTAATGATATTGATGTAACTAATGCGGAAATATGGGTATCAAAAGATATTTGCGGTGATTGTGTTGATGAATTAGAAGAAAGAAATTTCTTATTAAGAACCCCCTTTCGTAGAGATGTTAAATATTACGGCTGGAGATCTCCAACCACACTGGCCGCTGTACCCAGACCACGTGGGGTTTTTCGGGGTCATAGAACTGAAGAGGAGAGATTAAGAGACTGGAAGGCAAACACATAAGATTAGCACTTCTGGCATTTAACAGAACTTTCGCTACACTGCTGATTTAATCTTAGATATGTAGTCAATTCTCAATAGTCTTAAAATTCAACTACAAATAGAGCCCGGATTCGGCAGGTAAACTTATAGATTAATACACATCATCTTCTATTTGCTTATTTTTATATTTTCTCATCAATGGAATTTGGTTTCCCCAAAGAAAAGGTGATATACATCACTTTTGGGGTACCTAAAAACGGTAAATGGGATCTCAAGCAACTCGTGTTGAGTTTAATTGTGATTCAGCAAGGATATCCTTCTTCATGAATACTCATTCTAGGGACGCTTCGGACAAAATCACTATCTTGGAAACAATCAAATCCCTTAAATCAAGTTTAACTAATGGGAATAAAGTATACTATGTTGCTGACAACTCCTTCTACACAGGAGATAATATCAAAGACGTACCTATTTTATTAAAATCGATATCAATTAGCTGTTTTTCTGAAATAAAAATTCTACTCGAATTTATATTTCATCAAGATATCCGTTTTTGGGGGTGAGTTCACAAATAGAGATAACATTGAACTTAATATGAAATACATGAAGATAAATGGCTATAAATTACGTTTTTTTGCGATAAAGTTATGCTTTTGAAATGTTTAAAGTAAATAAATATAAAAATTTTGTTATAAAAATCGGGTTGCTCTGAATCTTACTTTGCCAGTACCAAACTTTCCTGGTAAAGAAATGATCGAAGACAATTCTAATGCTATCTACAACTGGTAAAGATCAACTGGTGATGACTATGGAGCTGACAATAGGTCAAGATGAAAGTAAAAAAGGTACAGGCGGATATTTTTATTATAATCCTGAAAATTATGATGCAAATGCTGTGCTTCAACAAGCATATGCTAAGGCAGCTGAAACAGCAACGGTAAGTAATCCGGTAACCATAAATGTTGAGTCAGGTAGATACTGGATCAAGGATCATGTCTCTCCGAAATCATACGTTTACCTGCAGGGGGAGGCTAATGTTGTATTTAAGCTTGCACCCGACCTGAAATGTGCATGCATGTATGGCAAAGATCATATGTGTAATCCGAAAGAACCATACGCCCACTGGGGTTATCACAGGGCAACCGGACATGAACAATCGGCAATGTTCAATATTTGGGAAGTAGAGGATGTTACAATTAGTAATTGTACTATTGACGGGAGTTATGATGACCTTTATGACGGGAAGATGTGCAATGGAGATGGAAAGATTGTTTCAGGTGGTGAAGCACGCGGGAAATCGGAATTTACACAATTGAACATATATAAATCATCTAACATTAAAATTGATCATGTCGTATTTACACGCGGAGCTAATGATGGTATAGGTTGCTACGAGTGTGACGGCGTTGAAGTTTCCTGTTGTACATTTAATATGGTCGGACATGACGGAATGCAAAACTACAAATCACCAAACATTAGGTTCCACCATAATTACGTAGCAATGAGAACTAATTGTGGGATCAGGTTCGATACGGGATCTCACTGTGGTGAAGTTTATTGCAATGAATTTACTACAGGCAGTGGTGGTGCATCTGCTATCGAATTACAGAACGACGCTGAAAACATATTAATTCATCACAATTATTTCCACGATATTAAAGGTTTATACGGTGCGATTGGCTACCCCGGGCAGGAACCTAATGGAAAGGGACACAAATATTATAATAATTTAATAATAAACTGTAATTTTGGTGTTAAATGTACTCCACCTACTTCCGTTTCGTCCAACAATATAATTTTGGATTGTATAACTGCCGTTAATTCGGGTTCATCTATTAACAATCTTACAACAAGCCCGGCAACTGATAAATATGGTGTTAAAGGAAAAGTCAATACTTATTGGGTTGTTAAAGATGGAGTACTTAAGGACCAGATAATCGGAATTGGCCCCAAAATGACAGTAGCGTAAAGCATCAGACCTTCTAAAGCATAATATTCCTGGCAAGCTCTCATGTGCTTGGTTTTCGCTGACAAGCATAAAGAAAGTCTGTGCTGGAAATCGTTTCTTCTATTGCTTATTTTCCCATGGAGTTTGGCAAGTCTTTTTCGCGTTTTCCCTGTTTTTAGAGCCTCTTTGCTCCTGGATACTCTTTTCTGCAGTACTTTAAGCCTTTAGGGAATTTTTTCAGATATTTTGGATTCTCGACCTTTTCTCCTGTAGAGTACTGCAAAATTTTTGATTTCTACATCTACACCAGCGGTGGTCGATTTCAAAAACTTTTACTCTTCTGGAATTTCTTTTCCATCATCTACCTGGATACTAATGTGGTATTTATTGTAAGTTCAATATTGTGATTGAGTAGGAAGTTTTACAGTACTTTTTTCAAGGTCTACCGAATATCATCGAGGCACTTTGAATCGTCTACTCCATTATATCTTCCAAGCTGATATCCATTAAATCTGCACGGGCTTGAACTTTGCAGACGATAGTCACCGGAACCCACGAAAAGAGGATCTACAGACAGACATTTGGAATGAGGTACATTGTAAAAATCGGATGTATTGCCGCATGTAGCATTTTCCAGACATGCAACCATGTATCTTGAACCAAGCAGATTTGCTATAGCTGCACCTGAGCCAGTCTCGGGATACTTAGCTTTCTTGGTCCCGACGACAATATTCCGTTTAATGGTTGCTGTTGCCGGATATGTGGATGCTACGTCGTAATCTCCTGCGGCAAAACCGAAACCATAGCATCCTGCAGCAGTATTGTATTCAATGTCAACCGAGGACCCGTCATAAACAATAGCTCCCACGTTGGGAAGCTTGTTCACTGCAGGCATAGCACCGCAGCCCACAAATAAATTGTTGTGAATCGAGACAAGCCCGTTATCCGGCACGTTGCCTACCACCTGGATTCCCGGACCCCATGTATCATGGATATAGTTGTTGTATATTTCAATCCCGGATGACACCCAGTTAGCGGCAGTCGATTGGATCTGCATACCCGGAGAATATGCTATTCCTGTACCGCCATTCAAAACACAGTCGTGAATTTTGATGTTTTTCGCGGACCTTGTCCTGACTCCAGCATTGACGGCCAGGTCGGCCTTGAGGTTGCACACCTCACCACCAAGAACTGCATTGTAGCAAATGATGTCGTGTCCCCCATGTTTTCCCGTAATGTCGTGGACCGATATGTTAGTTCCGCCTTCGACTCTTATTCCATCTCCCAGATTGTCCTCAAAAGACAGGTTGTAAAACTCACAGTTAAGGGAGTTTGAATATGACACTTTGTGCAGGTCACCCAATGTGAAAAAATTATGGTATCCATGTCCCCAGGGTTTGGGATATAGGGCTTCAACTTCTTTCTGAGAATCCTTATTCCCCTCAAAAGCAATGTCATGGAAAATGAGATTTTCCGCAGCTGTAGGATATTTAGGAGCTATTAACGGCACCTGCTCTCCGAATATCTCAACTGGTGCATTTTCCATCAAAGTAAATTTGCAACCATTCCCGCTCCATTCAGTGTTATTATAAATACGTAAGAGTGAACTGATCACTATATTATGATCTTTTGAAAAAATGTATTTAGCGGGTGTATTTCCCGTCGAATCAATCAACTCTTGCAAATAATTCGAAGTGTTTATGGAATCTGGTACCGCTACTGTTTTGATTATATCTACCTCCTTAAGCCTCCATCAATTATTGTCTGCTTTGAGAAAACCTATTTTAATCAACTGCAAAAGCCTGAAATCAGATAAGCAAAAATATATCAGGCTGTTCAGTTCAAATTAACGGGAAAAATTCAGGTTAGAGTTTTTCTACAGAGCCGAAGAAACACTAAAAATCAGAATTTCAATCCGAAATTAGAACTTTGAATTTTCAGTTCAAAAAAGATAGATTAGACTATTAAGGAAGTTTTCATCGCCCTATTGCTCGCTTCCTGATATTTCTCAGATTATAAACTCTCATATTCGCGGCCAGATATATGTGTTGAAATTATATATTCTTTGAAGAATAAATATTACGTAACAGAGTTAAGGGAACTTTTCGTGATCGTTTAAGGGCTTCTGTACGGGGACGCCCATATTCATTATCTGCCCAACTTCGATAACGCTTATCTCAGGATCTGCATGAAATAACTCTTTCTCCGCTGTTTGACCGGCTGGCATGGTGCCTGACTTTGAGAATCTTGAAGTTAAGATCACATCTGCATCCGTAAGCTTTCTTCGGTTTCCAGCCCTGCCCCCCATAGCAGGAAAGAAACTTCACGCAGCTTATTTTAAGAACTGCAGAGTTTTCATTCAGTTCCTCAGGGATTCGGGCTCCGGGTCCAGAACCTTCAGATCGGTCCGGAACCTCCAAATCAATAGCAGAGTCAAATTCGATGTTTCCTCTGATAAACCGGTCAAACATTATATCATATATAAAATATAATTATATAATACATAAATTGAGATTCCATATTTTTCAAAGGTGTATTTAACATGAACGTTTATGTGATGCACTTTAATGAAGTCGATAGAACTAATTTGCCTGAAGTAGGGGGAAAAGGCGCTAATCTGGGAGAAATGACCAGGGCGGGTTTTCCTGTTCCTCCGGGATTTTGCGTTACAACATCGGGCTACCGTGACTTTATCGCAGAAAGCGGTGAGATGGACGAATTGCTGGACTTGCTTGACCGGTTAAAACCGGACCAACCGGATGAAATTAGCAGACTGGGAAAGCGAATCAGGGACCACTTACTAACCGTACCCATACCCCGGACAATTAAATCGTCTATCATTGATGCATGGAAAATGGTGGGAGAAGAACAGGCGTATGCCGTTCGGTCAAGCGCCACAGCCGAAGATTTGCCGACCGTCTCTTTTGCCGGCCAGCAGGAAACCTATTTGAACGTAAGGGGAGCGGATCAACTGCTGCAGGCTGTGCGGAAGTGCTGGATTTCGTTGTTTACCGACAGGGCAATCATCTATCGCATCAAAAACGGGTTTGATCACCGTTCGGTGTATTTGTCCGTAGTAGTGCAGCAAATGGTATTTCCGGATGTTTCCGGGCTTATGTTTACCGCGGACCCTGTCACAGGGCACAGGAATATTATTTCCATTGATGCCAGCTTCGGGTTGGGTGAAGCGCTGGTTTCAGGGATTGTTTCCGCCGACTCTTACCAGGTCCTCAAGGGTCGGATTGTTAAAAAGCAAATTGCGGAAAAGAAGAAAGCTATTTATCCGGCAGTAGAAGGGGGGACGGTGATCAAGGAACTTGCTCCCGAACTGCAAAATAAACAGGCCCTCTCTGATGACAGAATTCTGGAGCTGGCTCGACTCGGCCAAAGGATAGAAAAACACTACTGTCCTGAACGTGGTATTGAACAGCTTCCTGAACGTGGTATTGAAAGGTGTCCGGGATGGGGCACCGAACAGTGTCTGGAACAGGATATCGAATGGTGTCTGGCAGGCGACACGTTCTATATTTTGCAAAGCCGCCCTATTACTTCCCTTTATCCCGTTCCCGGGGTCTACGACGATAAACTTCACATCTTTTTTTCTTTTGCCCACCTGCAGATGATGATGGATGCCATGAAACCCATGGGGATTTCTGTTTTTCAGGGAGTATTTCCCTTCGGGAAGGATACCACAGCCTTTCCCGATTCAGTGATAGTGGAAGCCGGAGACAGGCTTTTTTTCGATGTCACCCTTCTTTTATACAGTAAGTTTCTTCGGCGGTATTTTACCTGGAAAATTACCATTCTGGACGAATTAATGGGAAATGCCCTGGCAAAAATAGTGGCAAGTGAGACATTTCAACAGGAAGCCAAAGCAAAAAAAGGCACAACAAAGCAGCTGTTTAAATTATTCAAACCAATGCTTCCGCTTTATCTGAAGGGTATCCCGATCATTATTAACAATTTATTTTTTCTGGATCCCTCAGGCATTATTGAGCGGGCCCAAGCTCCTCCGGAACAGACTATTAATAAGTACAGGAAAGGCATTATGCAGGCGTCAGGGGCGGAACGGATTAAAAGGGTCCGGGAAAGTATGGGAAACTTACTGCAAGAACTGAATGACAGCATGATGTACGTACCCATGCCATTTATTGTCCTGCCTATAGCCAGCCACCTGACCAGTAAGTGGTTGGGGGAGGATCTGGACGTTGATACGCTGAGTAAATCTCAGCCTGGCAACGTAACCGGTGAGATGGGGTTAATGATCGGGGATCTGGCCGATATGGCACGGAGATATCCTGAAGTGGCAGATTATCTGGAAAGAGCGGAGGACAGCACTTTCTATCAGGGACTAAGTAAAGTAGAAGGAGGAGATGCATTCGGGACCGAACTGAACAGGTTCATGGAACTGTACGGCATGCGCTGCCCGGGCGAAATCGATATCTCAAACACTAGATGGCGAGAAGCCCCTGCCCTGCTTGTTCCCTCCATTATAAACCATATGAAAAGCAATGCTCCAAGTGAACACCGGGAACGGTTCATCCAGGGCCAGAAAGAAGCTCAGGAATATGTGCACAGACTTCTGGAACGCATTCGCAATACCCCCGCCGGGAAGCTCAAAACAGGGCTTATGTCAAGACTCCTTTCCATTTACCGAAATTCCATAGGCTTACGCGAGTTTCCCAAGTATGTCATTGTTCGATTTTTTGACATTTATCGGCAGGCTATCCTGGCAGAGGCGCGGCCTTTGCATGAAAGAGGGATTCTGGAGAGAGATGAAGATGTGTTTTATCTGTATCTGGATGAGCTGATTGACTTGCTGGAAAACCGTTTTGGTGAAGATGTGAGCCGCCTTATAGATTTTCGTAAAAGAGCCCACGAACAATATCAGAAGATGGCTCCTCCCCGGGTTATGACCAGTGAGGGGGAAGTTATTACGGGAATGAGGAGTGATGTTGAAGCCCCGAAAGGTGCTTTAATCGGTACTCCGGTCTCCGCCGGCGTTGCGGAAGGATACGTAAAGGTTGTCCTCAAGCCAGAAGAAGCGAAGTTGAACAAAGGCGATATTTTAGTGGCGCCGTTTACCGATCCGGGCTGGACTCCCCTGTTTTATTCCGCTCAAGCCCTGGTGGTGGAGATCGGCGGTATGATGACACACGGCTCGGTCATCGCGCGGGAGTATGGTATTCCTGCCGTTGTAGGCATAGAAAACGTAACCAAAATATTAAAAGACGGCCAGTATGTCCGTGTTGATGGGATAAGGGGCTTTGTACAGGTTCTGGAGTGAGATATTTATCGAAGGACCGGATGGGATTAACAATCGAGTTTAGGATTATGAAAGCAATCTGAAAACTCAATAAAAAACTCCGTGGTTAAGAATAAAAACATTAAAGAGAGACAGAAGTTCAGATTTATTTTCAGAACATTTATTTCAAAATCATTTTATTGTCTCGAATTATTATTCTTATGAATTATAATAACAGGCTTCTTTTTTACTGACATATTAATTAGGGGGAGCATTGGTTCATGAAAGGAAATTCGATTCAAATTATTTCCATGTTTTTCGTTTTTATACTTGGGGCAGCCGTTACCCAAGCAGGCGCTACAGTTATTATCGTAGACGATAGTGGAGGAGGAAATTATAGTTCGATTCAAAAAGCTGTCGATAACGCACAAAATGGGGATACGATACTTGTAAGCCCCGGAGTATATCAAGAAAATATAAAAGTGGATAAAGAGCTAACAATTATTTCACATTCCATTCTCTCGGGAGATCAGGCAAACTGTATCCGTGTCATAGGTGCTATCCCGAATAATGACGTTTTTTATATTAACTCTAACAATGTGACAATAGACGGTTTCTATATTTTAGGGTGCCAGTCGGGAACGGATCGGCCCGAAGCCGGGATCTACCTTGAAGGAGTGCAGGGCTGTTCGTTAAGTAACAATATACTGATACTCAACGGTCCAGGTATTGTACTCAACAATTCTCAAGGCAATCATCTTGACAGCAATTTTATAAGCCTTGGGGAGGAAGGAATAGCTCTTGACAGCTCTGAAGAAAATGTGCTGTCTAATAACATGGTGGTGACAAATAGGCAGGGAATTTTGCTGGATAATTCCGTTAATAACATCCTTGTTAATAACACCGCAGACTCAAACACAATAGGAGTTTTCCTGGGAATGTCCCACGGGAATAAGCTTGCCTATAACCACATTTTGAAAAACGAATATGGGATTTTTGGCCAGGCGGCAGAACACAATACTCTGATTGATAACGGCATGTATCTGAACGGTGTCGGAGTATATCTTAACGAATCATCCGACAACGCAATCTACAGGAATGAATTTATTAACCTTTTCAATGCAGTTGACAGGGGAAATAACACCTGGAACAGCAGTTCGGAGGGTAATTTCTGGAATGATCATACCGGAAGAGACGTTGACGGAAATGGCGTAGCAGATACTCCGTATCCGATCAATCAGACAGCCGGAAGCATGGATTACATGCCTCAGGTAAACGAGACTTTATCAAGCAACAATTCTGAAAACGCTGCCGAGAAAATGAGTGCCTTAATAGCTCTCTTAAATAAAGGTTACTCCATGAGCTCGGGGAATGCCCGGGAAAAAGGTACTGTCATAGAAACAACTCGGCTGGAACAGATAAACTCATCCCTTCAGGAAGGTCCGGTTTTTTTGAGAATAGGAGCTGAATGGTGTCCGCTGTGCAAAGCTATGAACCCAACCATTCAGGACCTGGCAGAAGAATACGGGGGAAAAGCAGCAATCATGTTAGTAGATGCGGACCGGAGCCCTGAATTCAGAACCTATTTCGGAGTGCTCCATATTCCTGATTTCTCCGTAATTGTGGACATAGAAAACGGAGAATATGTTTATATGAAAGCGGACGGGAACGTCAGCAAGGACATAGATCAGGCCAGGTTAGTCGGAATAATGGATAAGGGAGTACTTGAAAAAGTTCTGGATCTCTCCCTTCTCCGCGAAAGGCAGGAAAAATCTGGATAAGGAGCATGTAAATGATTAGATCTGATCTTTGATCAGGTCTTTTTTGATTAGATCTGATCTTTGATCAGGTCTTTTTTGATTAGATCTGATCTTTGATCAGGTCTTTTTTGATTAGATCTGATCTTTGATCAGGTCTTTTTTGATTAGATCTAATCTTTGATCAGGTCCTTTTTGATTAGATCTGGCCTTGCTTGCAAACAATCCGGGAGTGTTTGTTTACTCTTTCTCCTGGCTAAAGGTCGTCAAACGTCTCTATTTACCCGGATCAGAAACTATTATATATTTTATACATAGAATAATTTATTATCTATGGGAGAAATAACACGGTGAAAATATAGGTAAAGGTAAATGAGCTTGGGACCCCCGGGAGCAGCGACAGAAAAGAGGATAGAACTGTCAGGCTCTGAGCCCTTTTTTCGAGGAGTTGTTTTAGGAAGGGATGAGTTATATGAGTGTTATAGATGAGCATATTATTGACCAGAGTAAGTACATTGTAGATGTCGCTTTGAAACTACGCAATCTCGATCTTGAAATTGCAAAAAACCCTAACTGCTACGAGCTTAAGGCGAGGCGGTTTAAAGTACTGGAAGACCTTCACGACAAAACTCGGGCAGAAATGGTCCAGGCTGCAGCTGAGCTCCGCAGAAACAGGAGTTTAGAACATTGTGCTGATTGTATGAGATGTGATTATTACAAGGAATTTGTTTGAGTTACAGTTTTGTCACTGACTTCCCGTGTGCGTTCGCGTGTGCGAGGCCACAATAAAAGTGGTTCGACAGTGACACCATGTGTGTCCATAACATCTTCCTTAATCTATTCACTAAATTTTTTCACGGATTTTACACGAATAGAGATCCTTATTCGGCTTTTTTTGAAAAAAACAGGTAATAATACCTGACAAAAACCTGAAATATGCTCAGGTAATCTATGCTCAGGTAATCAAAAACAAGAAAGGAAGCTCCAGAAAGTTGAAAAGAGTCATCTTTGGTCAAAATACAGATCTTCAAAATATAGATCTTCAAAATATAGATAAGTGATATATTAACAGTTTACTTGAAAGACAGAATCTAACTTTTAGACAGGATAACAATAGAGTCTCAAGGAAGACAACAGGGTTTTCAAAAAAATTAATTGATTGTATAATCAAATAAGGCTTTACTGCACTCATTTTGACTTTTGCAGGGACCATAGGATTAACAAAAGAAAAAGAAAACGGTATTTGGGAAAGAAAACACTTGTAGAAAAATGTAGAATTTTTAATAACAAATGGACTTTAACAGATTTGTTAAATTACGGTCTTCCTAAACTATCAACTAATTAATGAGGGAGCACCAAACTATTACAAAGCGGGCTTATGCCACTTTTTTATTCAATTCAGAATTTTATTCAATTCGGAATCTATCCGGAAAGTCGACAACTGCGTTTTGTAAAAGTTGCAATAAACTTTATTCCGTGTCTAAAAGACACGGAATATTAATATTCAAATTGTTTTCTCTTTATTTTGGGGGCCAGTTCTTTTCCATCCAGCCTGGGAGTCTTCCTGAGTCCATTGGGCCTACTTTGACATTTGCACCGAGCTTGTCCTCGAGGTCACCCTGCAGACGAGCTGCAAGACCCGGAGTGACAACGGTATTGTGGTTTACGGCCGTCTTGAGGTCGAACCCTGCCTTGTCAAATGCATCCTTTACCTTGTCAGCGGTCAGCTGTCCGCCTGCCACTGCAGCTTCCACACCGATCCCGTCGGTGTTAACTGCAAGCAGCCAGCAGTCTATTCCGTTTGAGGCCAGGTCGCTCTCTACTGTGTAGTATGTGAGGGCGAAGTTTGTGGTAAAGAGTACCGGGGAGTCCGCAGTTGGGTTTCCTACCTTGTACATCTTTGAGTCCACAGCAACAGGAGACCTTGGGTCAGTGTAGATTGTCTCTGCCAGGTGCACTTCAGGCATTGTGGCATATGGCTCCATGCTGTGGAGGATCATAATGTCTCCGTACCTGATGGTAAAGACCGAAGCCATAACGGTTTCCCAGTATGAGGCACTGACAGGGTCTGCAATACCTGCCATCCAGGCAGTGAACGGGAGTGCCATGATCGGGTATGCGATCTCGGTGTCGCCCATAATGCCTGCTCTCCTGATCTTCAGGAAGTTGGTGAAAGTGTCCTTCAGGCCCTTGCCTGTCGGGTATGTTCCTGGGTCAAGGACAATGTCCTTAATTCCTGCCTCTGCAAAGGTCTTTGCGAGGGTCTTGAGGGCATCGAGGTCGTTGAAGGCTGAAACAACCACAGGCACCTTGTACTCGAGGGCGAGTTCTCCTACCTCTTTCCAGTTGTCCTTGTTTGCGGCATAGAGCAGTGGGTTCTTGTCCTTTGCTGCTTCCAGGCCTGCCTTCAGGACTGCCGGGTTGAAGGAACAGAAGATCATGGGCATACCGACTTCTGCAACCTTCTTGACAGCTGCTGCAAACTTTGCCGGGTCATTGGACACGGCTCTGATTGCTACACCATCGAGGAGCAGGTTTCGTCCGACATAGAACTTCTTGTAGTCAGCTATCTGCTTAACTCTTGCAACAAGGGCAGCTTCTTCCATATTGTCTGCCACATCGAAGAACATCTTTGTCTTGTTGAAGAAAGTGAGCTTGTGGCGGTACAGGACATCGTCTCCACCAATGTTGACTGCTTTCTCGCCTGCTCCTATGGTTACCTGGCGGATTTCAGGGGCAAGTAGCCTGTCAAGTTCTGCCAGTTTCTTTGCGAACTTCTTTTCCTTAATCAGGGGTGGACAGTCTGATGTCTTTCCTGATCTGTCAATCAGCTTGGAGGCAAATGCCATACAGGTAGCTTCACCACATTCTCCACAGTTTGTCTGGGGCAGGTACTTGTAAGCTTCTAATGGGCTGTTTATTTTCATGTTTTACACCTCCGCTCCGATCCAGCTGGCAATGTCAACCTGTTCGGTGTCTATCATTCCGAAGAGGGTCTGGGTGATCTGCTTCAGGACAGCAACCGATGTTGGGTGCATCATCATGAAGAGGTCGTTACCTGCAATTGCAAGGGACAGACCTGTAACGATTTCCCAGATAGGACCTCTGTACTCTCTCGGGCCCCAGTCAGAGTCTTCCTTGAGTGGTGAGCTGACCATCCAGGACTCACGGGCACCCCATGCGTTTGTGGTACCAGAAGACATCGGGAAGGTAAGTTCATCGTCACCCATGAGGGCTGCAAGTCTGATACGCTCCATGTTGGTGTAAGCGTAGTCTAGACCGTATCCGAGGGCAGCAGTGGTCGGGTCCATGATGATTCTGTCTCTTGGGACGTTGCACTGCTTCATGAGTTTCCTGTTGAGTTCCTTCTGGGCGTTCATGTCCAGCTGAGTCCAGGAAAGCACGTCGTGGTCGTACTTTATTGCGGCTTCCGCAATTGCTGCATAGTCCAGGTTCAGGCTGGCAGATGCAAGCAGACAGCGCTCGCCTTCTGCAACTTCTGCAGCTCTTGCGAGGACTTCGGGGTCCTTCTGTGGGTTCCCGGAACCGCCGATCGCAATTGGCACGTCAACAGCCTGGAGGACTTCTTCTACCGTCTTTGCTGCTTCCTTTGCGGGAGTGTCTTTGATGAGCGGGTCAGTTGAGATCAGGTGGATGGTAATCATGTCAGCGTTGAATTTCTCAACGTTCTTCTTTGCCCATTCTCCCGGGCTGTCCATGACCTCATCGTAGTTCTCCTTTACAGCTTTTGCAAGCCCGATCCTCATGTCGAACACATCAATTGTGACCTGGTTCCTGTTCGGCATCGGGGCGTCGAAGTAGAACGGCAGGGCTTTCTCTCCACCCACTACTACTCTCTTGCCACGGCTTCCGCCGTCTGCAGAGGTGTTTCCTATGGGTACTTCCTGGATCTGAGTTGCCCATTCTGCAATGTTAGCAACATCGAACTTTGCAGGGATAAGGTCCTTGAGTTTCGGGGCTGCCAGAGCCGGGGAAATTGCCGGAGCAGCTGCCGGGGCGCCAATGCCAACAGGGTATCCAAACATGCCTGCAAGTCTTGCAAAGTGCTGGGCAAGTACTGCGCTCTCCTGCCCAAGAGCTGCGGCAAGCATGGGGTCAAAGCCGCCTCCGAGTCCACCGAGATCAATCTCAATGTCCCCTTCAATAGTCACACCTTCGAGGGCTTCTACATCCATCCCCGCGAACATGTTTGTTATATCAGATAACTTCATTTTCTTTGCCATGTAAACCTCACCGTTTCCGTAATTTATCCGTTTTTACGAGTGACTGTATAATAAAGGATGTAATACAGAATTTGTTTCCAATTTTTCCCTTGTATATTAACAGGGATCGGGGCAGGAATTAATTAATCCTGCTCCGTTACTCTGATGACTTTAAATTCCGTTTCAAGCTCTTAAACGGGCTACGGATTCCTGTTCTTTGATTCCGGCACGGTTTTTCTGCATAATCCACAGGTTCAAATGAAAGGGGATCAGTACCCCAATTTTTGTACGATTTTTTCTATCTCTATTGCAGCAACCGAGTCGTCCGGGATTTCATAGAGAGGTATTCCTTTTATGTCCATTTCCTCTATCTTTGGATCTAATGGTATCATACCTATCAGGCTGAGTTGCAAATCCCCTGCCAGTTTAGCGAGCTCTTCACGGTTAGCATCTGTAACTTTGTTTGCAATAACGTGAATTCTCCCGACATTTGAATCAAGTTCACTCACAAGTTCCCTAATCCTTTCGGCAGTCCGAAATCCCCTTCGTGAAGCGTCAGTCACTACAATAAGGTCATCTATGTCCCGGATAATCTTCCGGCTGAAATGCTCAAGCCCTGCTTCCGCGTCAATTACAACCACATCATAGTTCATGATCAGTTTGTCCATTATCCCGCGGAGAAGGTTGTTTACATAACAGTAACATCCTGAACCTTCGGGTCTGCCCATTACAAGCAGGTCGTATCCCGGCATCTCTTCAATGATCTCATAGACCTTGCTTTTAAGCACTGACTCTTTGTTCATATCGGGGTTATCAGGCCTTGGTTTGGTGATCTCCGCCTGTAGAAACTCTTTTGCGTCCCCGATTGTTTTTACGTTCTCACAGCCAAGGGTTTCAGGAAGGTTAGTATCTGCGTCCGCATCAACTGCCAGTAGAAACTTCCCTTTTTTGGAAAGGTAGCGGATCAGAAGAGCCGCTACCGCCGTTTTACCAGTCCCGCCTTTTCCCGTTATTGCAATTACTTTAGTCACAGCATACCCCTTTGTCTTGTTTTTCGGTTTTAGGCAATCGCCTGTCGTCACTCAGTTATTTCTTTTCCTTCTTCTCGCTGATGATCATCCTGTCAATGGTGATCTTTGCGTTCTTGAAGGTCAGCTTTATTCCGCCGCCAGAACCGCCGGACATCATGGGCATTGCAGGCATCTGGAAGCCGGCTGCAGGCATCATCATTGGAGCTGCTGCAACAGCTACTTCCTCTTCTTCCTCTTCTTCTTCCTCTTCTTCTTCCTCAGCTGCTGCCCAGGTAGCAACTACGGGGTGTCCTTTCTCCTGGAGGAAGGCTTTCAGGGATTCGATGTCAGTGGCGTCGTTTTCGGTTGCGATCTTGTCTTTGAGGTCCGCAGGAATGGTTTCGGCAATCTTGTCCTTCAGCATTGAGGGGAGCCAGACAACTCTGTTCCATCCGCCGTCAGCCTGGATGAACTTGGGGGAGTAGAAATAGTTGATACCGATACCGAGGAACCCTACGATCTGCTTACCGCCACCGGTCTGACCTGCCATTGTTGAGAAGCCGATACCGTTCGGTGCCATTCCCTGGTATTCCCTGTTAACCCAGCCGATACCGTCGACTTCAGGGATATAGAACCCGACTACTTCGAAGCAGCCACAGGAGGTGTGGGGAGCATCGAAGAAGGAGTGGAGTTTAATCTTGTCGAATTCACCGGCAGAGAGTTTCTTGGCAATATCATTGACTCCGGTGTATTCACCCTTCTCGGCATCGAGGAGGTCACCCTTCTCAATTGCGAACTGCGGGCCTTCGGGGTCTACTTTAGCTGCTGCACGGCCGTCGAACCAGTTGATTGCACCACAGAGTGAAACCCTGTCAGGGGAGACAACACAGACGTTGGTCGGAGCAAAGGACTGACAGAGGGTACATCCGTAGAAGACATCTACATCTTCGTCGTGAAGGTCCTTTGTCCTGGCGTCTCTTGCCTTGAAGATTTCCTTTGCGGCTTCGAGCTGCTTCTCTACTTCAGCCTGGTCGGTGTAGAAGGTCACCTGCATCTTCTCAATAAAGGGAAGTTCTGTCTTGAAGAGCATCATGACGGCCTGTCCGAATGGCTCGAAAGAGTCCATCTTTGCAGCGGTGTCCTTGGAAACTCTCATCCAGACATCGTACCTCTGGTTCAGGTGCATAATGCCCTGGCAGTAGTTGATGAAGTCGTGGACACGCCTTTCTACGACTGATTCGAGGTCAGGCTCTACAAGTTCTCCACCAATGTTGAAGATCATTGCCCAGGGGTAGGTCTTGCCTTCTTCCATTTCTTTGAGATCGGGACCGACAATTGTTACTTTGTCGTCCACAATGTCATCCATGGCTGCTGCACGGACAAGTTCAAGACCAAGAGACTTCGGGCCTCCAAGCTCTACGAACATTCCTTCTTTTCTTACTCTTTCTCCTTCAAACATTGGGGAAATCTCAAATGGGAATTCTGCCATTATATTTCGCCTCCTAAATCAAAATTATAATGCATTGATAAGTTCATCCAGAGCAGCATAGTGGTCTGCTTTGCTCAGGTTTCCGAATGACATTGTTGCATTCTGGATGTAGTTTCTGTCAATTGCGATTGCTTTTACGCTGCTGAAGTTCTTTGTTCCGGACAGTACCTGGTTGATGTAGTATTTTATGTGTCCAAGGACGATGAGGGTGTCATATGTCCCATTCCCATCAAGGCCGGGCCAGTTCGGGTCTGTTACATAAAAGCCAAGCTGGTGAAGGTTGATGTACTTTGCATCCACATCCTTTCCCACAAAGCCGGGCATAGAACTTCCTGTAGCTGCAATCGGAATGTTTGTCTTCTGTGCAATCTTTATCACTCTGTCCAGAAGTTCCGGATCAAGGATTTTGGTTCCTACCACAAGAAGCGGCCTTTTTGCCTTTGAAATCAGCTTAGCTGCTACTTCGGGAGTAGTTGCCTTGGAAGTTGTTACTCCGTAGCTGGTAAAGAGTTTGGTGTTCTTGGTAGTGTCTACCATTTTCAGGCCTCCTTGCAAAGTCTCTTGAGGTTAGTTGGCTGTGCGGAGACATCGAACTTAATCTTCGGACCGGAAATGATCTTCTTCCTCTTCCAGTCAATTTCCCAGCCGTGTTCTGCCTCGAGCCTCTTGAGGAGCTCTTCACGCTTTGCAAGCGGGAGGTCAGCCTCATTCCTGACGAACTTCCACCAGTCTTCTGGCTCTACACCAAGGTATTTCTTTGAAAGCTCCATCCAGTGGGTCAGCTTTATGGACCTGCCCATGTTGTTGTCAGACGGGCGGATGCAGGCTTTTGCCATCATCGGGATTGCTTCCTGCCAGGTCTCTGCTGTTGTCAGGAGGAATTCCGGTGCTGGTGGGATGTTCATCTCCGAGCCGTCCCTGGCGTCAAAGACTTTCCACTTGGACTCGTCATAGTTCTTGGCAATCAGGGCTCTCCTGTACTTTGAACTGTGCGGGCCGAGCACTGCGGGGATACCGTAGATGTTACATCCGGTACCGATTGAAGAAGCCTTCTGGGAGAAGGCACCCCATGCAAGTCCGCATGCACCTACACGGTTGAGAGTGTAGTCTGCAACTTCTGCCAGGTTTCCTGCAAGGGTCCTCTGGGCAAAGATTCCGGCAACTTTCTCAGCAGCTCCAGTGATGTTTGCATTGGATACACAGGAACCGCTGTTAAGCAGTCCGCCGCCTGAGAATGTACCCGGGTACTTTTCATAAAGGGTCTTGTCGTCCTCATCCTTGAACATACCGATGTCCATTGCGGAACATCCGGTCACGGCCACGAGATAGTTTCTCCTCAGGAACTCTTCGGCAATGAGGTAGACATCTTTGGTACCGGCCGGATAGTTCGGACATCCTATGATTGCAATGATACCCGGGGTAGTTCCCATAACGAGATTCAGGCCTTCTTTCCTGATTTCCGCATCACTTACCTGTCCTCTGCCAGCTCTGACCCATCCTTTCTCCTCACCAATAGCCTTCTGTGCAGCCTTCTCAATTACGTTCAGGATTGGGATTTCCTTCTTACAGACCTGCTCACAGCGGCGGCAGCCGATACAGACATCGTGGAGGGCTTCAAGGTATTCGTAGCTTCCCTTGGCTGCATATTCCAATGCTTCCGGGATATCGAGTTCTTCCGGACATGCCAGCAGGCATTCTCCGCACTTGGCACACTTGTCTATGTATGCCTTGAATTCCTCGTCAGTCGGAATTGCCGTTATGCCCTCTGCATCGCGGATCGGAGCCATTACTTCGGCAATCTTCGGGACAAGTTCTCCAAGTTTGTCATAGTCCAGCATCACACAACCCGGAATTGCGCCGGTCTTGAGTTCCTCGACTATTGAATCAACGTCAGCATAGGTGCGGTCAGGCAGACCCATCATGATCTTTTCGTTTGATGCGATCACAGGGATCTTGAGTTTCATAGACTCTGACAGGACATCACCACGGACGCACTGTTCGTCGGTAACAATGACATCAGGCATTCCGGAGCGGATAACTTTCAATTCCTTTGCCAGGGATCCTACGATCTTTGCGTATGGAGCTCTCCTGTCAGCTTCCTTGTACCTGGTCATGTCGAATGCAGTACAGCAAAGCCCGGCAATCTCCATCTTATCGGTCAGGTTGTTGTCTTCCATGTAGTCCATGATGTAGGTTACACCGGCTACATTATGCCCGATTACAACAATGAGTGGCTTGGACTTGTCAAGGGTTCCCATCCCGATTTCAATGAGCGGGGCTTCAGGGTCAGCTTTCGGGAAGTCATATGCTGAGATCTGGGCAATATCAGAAATTTCCATACCGACGTGGTCCAGGCTGCCGCTGAAGAGGGACTTTGAGTCATAGTCAATTTCAGCGCTTTCCTGCCCTGCGTGGATGGTTGCAAGGAGCTGTGTTAGCTGTTCTTCAACATATTCCATCGGGGCTCTGCATTCTCCGAGGGTCTTTGGGCTCATCCCTGTGCAGATTGTAACGTTGGGGGTCAGGACGTTTGATTCTCCAAGGTTGAGGGGGAGATCTTCGCCAAAGACTTCTATTACATGGTCAAGCAGGTGGCGTCCGTGTGCAGCGTGGCAGGCGGTACCTGTAATTACACGGAGGAAGAATTCCCTTCCTGTATGTCCGGCCATGTCAATTCCGCAGGCACCCCTCTTGTTTCCGGAAAGGTCACAGGGTCCATAAGTACAGTAACAGCACTGGTCACACATGGGGGTCAGGACAGGCTCGTAACGGTCAAGAAGTTGCAAGTTCCAGCTTCTGTAGGATGCTATGCTTGCCAGAGCAGTGGGACCCATCGGGCCTAACTCCTTTGCTTTTTCTTCAGCAGCCTCCTTTGCTGCCCCTACAATATTATTGATAGTGATCTGAACGGATTCAAGATCTTCTATAGAAAAACTCCCAGTAGTTAATTTACTCATTTTAGCTTTACCTCCTAAATACGCTTAAAGTCGCTTTATCAGACGATTCTTGAAAGTTCCAGCTATTTAAATGACATTTTTAGAGATCGTTTTTAACTTCTTATAGAATTTACACACTTACAATACAAAATTAAGTACAGTAAATTAAGCAGTTAAAACTTGAATTTTTAGAGAGTTGGGAGTTCACTGCTTTTATTTTAGACTTCAAGTGGGTAAGTCCTATATTAGTAAACTTAGTGATCTCAAAAAAATAAAAGAGATCTCAGAGCTATCCGAAAAGTTCCATGCATGTTGTAAAATTTACAATTGGACAATTAGTGTTTATTATCCGGAATCCGTTCATTTATGATCGATGATTGTAGAAGTTACAGTAGGTCACAGCACTTTTCGAATAGACTCTCAAATTACACATAAGCGACTTGTTATAAATAATTTACATTTTTGTTCGGTTTAAATATAAAAATAAAAAAATCCGTTGTATAAATCCTATCCAAACCCTTACGAGTTTTGACTCGTGATGAAGCACGAAAGCCGGCATCATATACTTATTTTTCATAAAAAAGAACCTGGAATTATTCGAATAAGAGGCAAAATGAAAGTACCAGTGATTGACAGAACTTTTGCGATAAATCAGATGTATAAGCCAGAAAATATCCGCAGGACTAAAAGATATTTGATACAAAACTGTTAAGTAAACGTTAGTTACAATTGTATTTTATATAGTGGTGAGTTTATTGCTGTTGGTTTTGCACTTAAAGTACAAAGCCCTAAAAATAGTTATAGAGCTTATTAATTTTTATCAATTGTTAAATTGTCGTAGCATTAGTTATTTATACTTAATCTCTTTTGTGTATTTTGACTGTCAGTTGAGAAAGCCGAGTATAAAGGGTCCCAAAAGCTACTTATTACAAACTCAGTGAAATTCCGCTAGGTGTTCTCGTAATTATATAATGTGTCCTAAGAAAAGCTTGAGGCATTCGTCTTTGTGACCTTCTCCAGGTAGAGCAGAATGAGGCTGCTGAAAGGATAGGGAGTATTCCGGAAAACTTTCTGGAACTACCTACAAAAGTCCTGGGAAAAGTGTGGGGTCTGCTTTGACGAACTACTTTACTTTTTCTTCAGCCGCTTCCTTTGCCGCTCCTACAATATTAGTGATAGTGATCCGAATGGATTCAAGGTCTTCTATAGAAAAACTCCCGGTAGTTAATTTGCTTATTTTAGCTTTACCTCCCAAATACGCTTAAAGTCACTTTATCAGAAGATTGTATCTACGATTTTTAGCATACCGATACTCACTGTGCAATTTATATTGACGTCTGCTTGAAAGTTCCAGCCATTAAAATAACATTTTTAGAGATCGGTTTCAACTTCTTATGGACTTTACACACTTACAATACAAAACCAAGTACAGTAAATTAAGCAGTTAAAACTTGAATTTTTAGGGATTTGGGAGTTTACTCCTTTCTTTTAGACTTCAAGTGGGTAAGTCCCATATTAGTAAACTTTGTGATCTCAAAAAAATAAAAAAGATCCCGGAGCTATCCGAAAAGTTCCATGCATGTTGTAAAATTTACAATTGGACAATTAGTGTTTATTATCCGGAATCCGTTCATTTATGATCGATGATTGTAGAAGTTACAGTAGGTCACAGCACTTTTCGAATAGACTCTCAAATTACACATAAGCGACTTGTTATAAATAATTTACATTTTTGTTCGGTTTAATTATAAAAATAAAAGAAATCCGTTATATAAATCCTATCCAAACCCTTACGAGTTTTGACTCGTACCGAAACATAAAAAACGACATCTTACGATCATTTTTGATAAGAAAAGAACCTGGAATTATTCGAATAAGATGCAAAATGAAAGTACCAGTGATTAGCAGAAATTTTACGATAAATCAGGTGTATAAGGCAGAAAATATCCACAGGACTAAAGAATATTTGATACAAACCTGTTAAGTAAACGTCATAGTTATAATTGTATTTTATGCAGTTGTGAGTTTATTGCTATTGGTTTTGCACTTAAAATACAAAATCCTAAAAATAGGTTCAGAGCTTATTAATTTTACCAATAGTTAAATTGTTGTAGCGTTATTTATTTATAGTATATCTCATTTGAGTATTTTGACTGTCGATTAGTTAAACGGAGTATCAAAAATTCCAGAAACTACATTTATTACAAAATCGGTGAAATTCCGCTAAGTGTTCTCGTAATTATTAACGTGTTCTCGTAATTATTAACGTGTCCTTAGAAAAGCTTGAGGCTATTCGTCTTTGCGACCTTCCCCGGTAGAGCAGAATGAGGTTGCTGACAGAATTGGAGATATTCCGGAAAACTTTCTGGAATGCCTTCCAAAAGGTACGACAGAAGTAGCTCATGTGTGAGAACCAAAGTGCAACCAGTGTCTTCCCGCAAGCTATCTGATATATACTGATATCCGGAAGGTATTTACTGATATTCGGAAGATATATAGATCGATAGAGATATTTATTACGTGTCGTATAGTGTAATCTGATGGTCAATAGAGTTAAGCGCAGGGTATCTTGCTTTCCAAAGGCCACCTATTACAAGCCCAGAGAAATCCCTCTTTGCTGTCTGGAAATCGCCAATCTGTCCATAGAAGAGCTTGAGGCTATTCGTCTTTGCGACCTTCTCCAGATGGAGCAGAACGAGGCTGCTGACAGAATGGGAGTATCCCGGAAAACTTTATGGAGCGACCTCCAAAGGGCACGGCAGAAGGTGGCTGATGCTCTTGTCAACGGAAAAGCGATAGAGATCTCTGGAGGAGAATACGTTAATACTGGTGAATGCAAGGTCAACTTTCTCTGCAAGGAATGCGATCATGTGTGGGAACCAAAGTTCAACCAGTCTCGTCCCACAAGCTGTCCGAATTGTGGTTCCAGTCTAATTTTCCGACTCGGTGGCGATGGAAGAGGAAAGAGGTTTATCGAGAACAATTACTGTTGCCCTAAAGAAAGGGAAAGCAGCAGGAATACTGGTGAAGGAAGCAAAAAAAGCGACAATGATGTCTATACCATCGAGGAGTGATACTTGACTTGAGTCTGATGTATTTGCCCATTTTGGCTCATGCGAACATTTTACCATTGTAGATGTATGTGATACTAAATACCAGTCAAACTGATCTCAATCGGTAAATTCTCCCTTATGACCTGCCTCTTCAAGTGCCACGACTCCGATAGAAAAACAATTAGTCTGAGAAAATATTAACAGAAATCCGGATTAAAAGAATAAGAAATAATTAACAGTTAGTGCGGGAGAAGGGATTCGAACCCCTGAACGCCTGCGCGATACGATCTTGAGTCGCACACCGTTGACCGCTTGGTTACTCCCGCGCTTTTTGAAATCCAATTAGGTAAAGTTATAACTAACATATAAAGCTAATCCTGAGAATAAGCTCATCCTGCTAATTTTTGAGTCAGGGGATAGGCGCCGGGATTTTTATCTCCTTTTTCCGGTTTCAGACTCTCCGGTTCCGGGCTCAGGCCGGGGGCTCTTCAGTTTTCTTTACGAGCTGTTTACATGGACCCAATCCAAGTACTCCTGTTCTCCTTCGATTTTCCAGAATTCGATTGCAGGCAGGTCGTAAGTATGAATCGATTTTACGACTTTGATTATTTCGTCAAGGCGGAAAGAGTCGGTTTTAACAAGCAGGGCTATCTCATTCTGCTCCTCGATCTGGTCGTTCCATCGGAAGATTGAAGAAATCGGAAACATGTTCACGCAGGCTGCAAGCCTTCTTGAAACAAGCTCTCTTGCGATCTCGGATGCGTTTTTCATATCTCCGGCTGTAATGTAGACGATTCCAAGCATGAAACAGGCACCTCACACAAAGTTATTATAACCGCAATATACCACAATATACTGAATATTATTATTCGCATGATTATTATCTATTGCCTTTGATTCTTAAAAATATCTTTAAACCGGGCTTTCCATGTTAAATGAAAGCCGGAATTCCATATGGATTTTTATATAATTATGATGTATTATATAGTGCCTTTTCCGGAACAGACGTTTTCGAAAAAGAAGTAATTCAAAACCTGATCTCATGTTATTTAAAGAAGAACTAAAATGTTTTTATAATAAGATCGACTACCGGGTTTAACAGCATTAATTAATTGAATGTACGCTTGCTTTCCCCAGCTGCTGCTTAAAAAGACAGTTTGAAGCTTGTAAACGGCGTTCAAAGGCCGCTGGCGCTAAATTCTTTATGGAAGGTATGTTCTATATACAGTTGTGATTGTTCGACAGTTTAATCGACCAATTGATCAACAGTTAATTTGCCGACGTAAAAATCCCCGCATTTATCTACATTTAATATCTCAGATTCAATTTCTTTGCATTACCTCTTACATTTAATCTCATTGCAGCCAATCTCACTGCAGTCAAAAGTCAATATACATTCAATAGTTACAATTAATTGCGAATAAACATTCAATAGTCAACAAACAGTTGATCGTGAATAACATTCAATGGTCATAGACAGTTAATGACAATAAACAGTTAATTATCAATAAACAGTTTTGTCAATACTAACTTCAATCATCAATCGTCAAAAGATTATCATTTGCAATCCAAACCCTATAATTGGTTCAGCTTAATTGTTTCGGAGAATTTCCTTGAGTGGCACAAGCATTGTACTGGGTATTTTTTTAATGTACTGGTTCCTTATTTCTGCTCTTGACAGAAAAGGAATTCTGGAAAAGTATAACATAAGCACTTTCGGGCCTCTTCCTATTCTAATGATCAGGACAACAAAGGGTCTTAAGCTACTGGACGTGCTTGCCAGCCCGAAACGTTACTGGAGGGTTTTTGCAAACATCGGGATCCTGATGATGTTTGTCGGCATGATTGCCATGTTCCTGGTTATTGCTATTTCGGACCTTGCACTCTATACCTCATTTCTTAATGACAGCGTGCCAGAGCCGGGAAAATACAATGCCCCCAGGAATATCCTTTTGATCCCCGGGGTAAACGAGTTTATTCCCTTTACCTGGGGAGTTATCGCCCTCATAGTTACGCTAGTAGTGCATGAGTTTTCTCATGCAATCCTCTGCCGGGTTGAAAACATCAGGGTCAAATCCATGGGAATCCTGTTTGCCCTTGTCCCTATAGGGGGTTTTGCCGAGCCTGATGATGAACAGCTCTTTGGAAAAAAAGAGGAAGTAAAAAAAGAGCTGTCGCTAACGGCAACAATTGAGGAAATCGAAGAGTGGGAACAGCAGCAAAAAGAAGAAAAAGAAAAACAACTAAAAGAAATGAAAAATGGGAATACCAATGCTTCCCCTATAACAGTAAAGTCTGAGCCAGCAGTAACTGCCACAAGGACCCAGAGAGCCCGTATCCTTGCTGCCGGAGTTATGGCTAATTTCTGCGTTGCTTTCATAGCTCTTCTGCTCTTTTTCGGACCTGTGCTGGGGGCAATTGCTCCTCTCAGTGATGCCATGGTCGTGGGTATAAACGAAAGTTCTCCAGCTCAGCTTGCAGGACTTCAGGAAGGTATGGTAATTACGCAGGTCGATGACACGTCCGTTTCTACAGGCATGGATTTTCTCTCCTATCTCGAGACCGTCGAACCCGGCGACTCCCTGCGCATCCATGCCTCAAAAGACGGGGACGCTTCAGTTTATGACCTGAAGGTGCCTTCCTCATCGGAGGAATGTTTCAGTGGAGTGCCTGTAGGAGGGGTTGTGGAAGGAAGCCCTGCAAAAGCTGCAGGAATAGAGCCCGGAATGACAATGCTCCGGATTAACGATACAAGAATGCGAAGCATTGCAAGTTTCATTGACTTCATGGAAGGGACAGAGGCAAACCAGACCATAGAGGTAGAGGTGCTCCCCTCTGCAAATTATACAGGTGAACTTACCGAAAACGGCACTGCTGTCTTTGAGATCCAGCTGATTGCTAATCCCTCGGGAGGTGAAAAAGGTTTCCTTGGAGTGATTTACGGAAGCAGTGGAGTACTTGAGTGCCAGATGCTTGGGATTTCCATCTGGATGCCCCAATCCGGGTACTATCTCGAAGCACTGAAGCAGATCCCTTCTCTCCTTGACCAGCCTGTAGGCTGGATTATTCTTTTCGGGCTCCCAATCTACGGATTTGCAGGAGAAGGATTCCGCGGCTTTTCAGGCACTATCGCTCAGTTCTATCAACCTGTAGGCTGGGCTGAACCTCTCGGAGTTGGGATTTTCTGGATTGCAAACTCCCTGCTCTGGATTGGCTGGCTGAACTTTTACGTGGGCCTGTTCAACTGCCTGCCTGCGGTGCCTCTTGATGGTGGTCATGTGTTCAGAGACTATACTTACTCCCTGATCTACAGGTTTACACGGAATGAAGCAGTTTCGGAAAGGGTCTCAAATTCCATCACAGCAAGCTTCTCCATGCTGATCCTGTTCTCGTTCCTCTTCATGATATTCGGACCATTCGTTGGGCAGTGGATCTGAACAGCAAGAACTGAGACAAACCAAACGGGACAGCTCGAGAAATGGAAAAAACTTAAACGAGAATCGCAACAGGTTAATCCGACTGATTCAGAAATCTGCTGGAAAACCGGGAAGTTAGAAATTCTTTTCCGGTTGTTCTGATTCTTTTTTAACTCCGGTGGTCTCCGATTAATCAGTTGCTATTATTCAGAATACCCGGAGATTGAATTTTTTGTTTTTCTTTCCCTGTGCCATACGGGGTCCGGGTCGACCTGCCCGCAGGATAAAAAGCGATTGATAAAAACGACACCGCAATCAAGAGAGGCAATACATTTGGAGAAACTCCCCACGGGCCGAAAGAATTTATTCCTTAACCCTGAAAAGGGTTTTTGAATCCAGGGTAGATATAAGCGCTACCGTCAGCCTTTCTGGCGCCCCTTCCCCAAAAAAAAGAAAAAAATAGAAGGAAAAAAGAGAAAACTTGAAAATGCACTAAAAACAGACGTAGATTATATTTGCCTTTTCTCTTCTTCTTTCCTGTTTTTGGGACAGGTCGCTCTCCTGTATTGAGCGTGGCAGGAACGAAATGATAAGAAGAATAAGTTTTACGGATCAGAATATCTGTAGAAACCCGGGTGGCACAATTCGGGCGGAAATTCTCAGGCAATTTTAAAGCATAATTCTATGAATACATAAGATATTAATAAAGAGTATAGAGATATTAATAAAGAGTATAGAGATCAATAAAGAGTATAAGGTATTTTGGCCTGTTCGCAACAAAACCAAAGCAGGGCGCGAAAAAATGTTTCCTTTTGAGCGAAAAAATCCGAGTCGCAGATCAAAGTTTAGAAAAATTATGCGCAAAAGGCCCAATCTGGCATACAAGCTTGCAGCTTTGCTCCTGCTCCTCGTCTATGTCCTGCTTTTTAAATATATTATGATTTTTGAAAACCAGCCGGAAAATGCAAACGCTGTCACAGCTATTTACTGGGCTACAACTACCATTGCAACGGTAGGGTACGGTGATGTGGTCTTTACCTCGCTGCTGGGAAGAGTCTTTTCCATAGCCGTCCAGGTCACGGGAATTATTCTGATTTCAGGTTTTCTTGCAACTTATGTTATCACTCCCTGGATGGACAGAATTATCAAATTCAGACTACCCAGAAAAGTCCCTTCCAGCATGAAAGATCATATCATTATCTGCGGGTACAACCAGCTTGTAGAGACCCTGATTGATGAACTGGCAGAGCAGGAGATAACTTTCATAATAATCGAGGACGAGGAAGACGTAATTAAAGAGCTTGTTTATAGGGATATCCCCTGCATTTTCGGGACTCCGAGTGATAAGCAGACCCTTCTGAACGGGGGTATCGAAAAATCCAGGATCCTTATTGCTAACAAGTCCGATGAAAGAAACGCAAACATCGTACTGACTGCCAGGGAGTTCCAGCACCTCAATATTGTTGCCATCGTTGAGGACAGGTCAAACTCAAAATACCTGAAATACGCAGGTGCGGACACGGTTGTATCCCCCAAATCGATGTTCGGGCAGTTTATAGGCAGAAAGGCTATGGATAGGCTTGTAAGCCGGGTGACAGGGACTACTGAGATCTTCAAAGGGGTTCACGTAACGGAATTTCCGGTTTACATAAAAAGCCCGCTGATAGGCAAGACCCTTAAGGAAGTATCCAGCCAGCGGCTGACGGGCGCAAGAATTGTTGGAATCTGGAAAAGCGGGTCTCTCTCTTTTAACCCTGAAGACGATGACGTCATCCGGGGTAATTCTGTCCTGCTGGCTGTAGGAACGCCGGAAGAGCTTGCAAAACTGAAGAAACTTACACATTGAGTATTACGCTACATTCTTCAAAAACTTATTAAAAATCTAAGGGATTAATAATGGAGTCAAAAGGGCATCTGGTTGTACTTGGATACGGAGATGTTGGAAAGAGCATTGTGAACGAACTCTCCGAGGGACCTTTCCGGTTCGTAGTTGTGGACTCCAATGAAAAAGTTTTTGAGAATGTGGAATTTGAACATCTTGTTGGTAATGGGGCGGACGAGGATGTCATAGTTGCAGCCGGAGTAAAGACCGCATCCTTTGTGTTTGTGGCTCTGAATGATGATACCAATGTTATATTTTCAACTCTCATTTGCAGGGGGCTGAACCCTGAAGCGACTATTGTGGCAAGGGCAAACTCCGTAAAATCCATTGATAAAATTTATAAGGCTGGAGCGGACTATGTCGGGTCTCTTTCCATAGTTGCAGGACAGATGCTGGCCAAAATGAGTGCAAACTGTATTGGGAAAGTCTGCAGGATCGATGAAGATATAATGCTGTACGAAGGCATAGAAATCGAAAAGCTCCATATCGAGAAAGGCTCATACCTTGACAAAAAATCAATAGAAGAACTGGACTTAGAAAGAAAGATCGGGTGCACCGTAATAGGTATTGAGCGCGGAGGGCTTGTTAGCACGGCTGTTCACAAACAGACCGTACTCAGAGCGGGAGACATAGTTGCAGTCATTGGGAGCAGTAAGCAGATAACGGAGTTTAAGGAGAAGTATCTTGATTAAGTGCCGGTAAATTTTCGGCTACTTTTTTTCAGCCCTTTGTTTTGATTTTCTGTACTTTCAGTTCCTGTAGTTTGAACTGGTTCCTATTATTCATTATCCTGTAACTCTATTTGTTACTGTAAGTACTTTTTCTGCAATTTTTTGAAGCGTTTTTTCGAGGCATTTTTTTTCAGATAACTTAATTTAGTTTTTCAGAAATAAATATGTTGGGGAAAACATAATATATTAAAAAAGATGCTTACTTTTTATAGTAAGTGAACTATTTACTCAATTAAATTAATGAGAAATTATTTTCATTTTAAAAAACTTATCGCGCTTAAAGATGTGATTGTATGGAGAGTTTGTCTACCGGAGTAGAAGGGCTGGATTTGCTGATGGAGGGAGGGTATCCTGAAGGAAAGAGTATTCTGGTTACCGGGCCTCCTGGTTCGGGAAAAACCATCCTTGGGCTTCATTTTCTCCACAGGAGCTGCCAGGATGGGAAAAGATGCATACTTGTTCTTACCAGAGAACTTACCGAAGATATCCTCACCCAGGCTCGCAGCCTCAAGCTCAACCTGGATCCTTTCGTTGAGAACGGCCAGCTCAAAATCAGGAATATCTTTGAAGACAAGATGAACAAGATCAAAAGCGTATCAAAATTCGGAAAAGGGCTCTGCGCCGTGGATACGGATATAATTGAATATCTGAGTTCCATGTCATCGGAGGTTGACGTTGTTGTTCTTGACAATATAGGAGTAATGGCGATACATCACGATATAAGGGAGTTTGCCGACGAGTTCAGCTCGATAAGCATTATCCTCCTGAAAAACGGATGCACAAGTCTCTTCGTCATGGACGAGGACTCTTACAACCTGACTCACAGGCTTACAGGTTACATGGTTTTCGGGTTGATGAGGCTCACAACACAGGAAAATTACAGTTCGGGAAAAACGAAGCAATATCTCTACATTGAAAAAATGAGAAATACTCCGGTTCCGGTCAAGTATTCCCTCTTTGACATTACCCCTCAGGGAATCCGAGTCATCTCAGGTATGAAACCTTCCCTCAAATGATCCGGTAAACTCTTTGACGAACTCTTTATAACAGAAGAGGGAGCCATAAGGCAGCGGAAATAAGGATATATGAGGCAGGAGTTTCTTCCTTTTCTCTCCGTTTCTTAGAGTCTGAATTGATCCGTGCAATGTTTATAGTTAAAGAAAAATTAACAAGATATTTTGAAATTAATTTTCTCAGTAAATTTCAAACTGTCCTCTTAACTGTAATTTTATTAATTGAATGTTGATGGATATATCGGGTCAAAAATTGACTTTTTGACTTTAATAGGTCGAAATATAATAAATCGAAATATAAGGACGTTCTGGAAAAAGAAGTTTAAGACCTCTATAAAAATGGAATTCATGTATAAAAATGGAATTCATGTATAAAAATGGAATTCATGTATAAAAATGGAATTCATGTATAAAAATGGAATCGAGGATCTGAGTTCAGGTGGAAAGGAATTGAATGAGAATATTATGCTGCTTTTATGATAATTATGCTGCTTTTATGATAAATTCGCAGCAGTCATTCTTGTTTCCTATGGTTTTTAGAGCTTCGAGACTGTAGCCTGAATCTACTTTTAAGGTTATGTTTGAAAAAATCTTCCTGGTAAGTGTGCATAGGATGGGGTTTTTGCGGGCTTCTTCTCCTTTCCAGGGGCACTTTGTTCCTTTGACTATCCATCGCTTTTCATTTTCACCCATGGTCGCGGAAAAGGTCCCTCCCAGCTGGTTCATTATCTCGGCACAGACATTCCCTGCATAAGCAAGGTCCATTTCCTTATCGTTAAAGTTGTACATTTCAAGAAGTGTTTTTTCGACCATGCCTGTCATCTGATTTATTATGACCTTCTTTTCTTCATTGGAGACAAACTGGAGCAAAGTCGGAATTACGGCTGTAAGGATGCTCTGTACCCGGTTCTTTACTTCCAGGCTGTCGCGGTCGGCAACCAGTCTGTCGTGGAGGCATTTTACTCTGAGGAGGGATTTTACTCTGGTCTTGAGTTCGAGTCTATTAATGGGTTTTGTAAGAAAATCATCGGCTCCTACCTCAATCCCCCTTATCCTGTCTTCAAGTTCCGAAAGGGCTGTAAGCATCAGGATCGGAATGAACTGGGTTTCGGGATCTTCTTTGAGAATTTTGCAGACCTCGTAGCCGTTGATTTCGGGCATCATGATGTCCAGGAGGACAATATCCGGCTTTTCGTCCCTTACTTTCTGGAGTGCCTCTTTTCCGCCGTAGGCAGTGATAACATCATACGGTTCAACGGCAAGGTAGGCTTCCATGAGTTCTACATTTTCCTTCATGTCATCTACGATCAGGACTTTGGGTTTGTTTTTCTCATTCAATAAAGTTTCCTCCCTTTGGTTCATGAATCTTGATCCCTTCGGATGTTATCTCAAAGATTGACATGTCTGGCGAAATAGGAGTGCTGCGCATCTTGGGTATGCATAGATAACGCTCCATTTTTCCAAGGTATGCGTTCTCTTTTACCAGGAGGCGAATAGAACCGTAGACCGAGTACTCGGCAAGCTGGTGAGTCAGGTTATATGCTGACTCATCCATGATTAAGAGCGTAGTGCAGCCTTTCTTTCTCACGAGATAGGCTAGTCCGTCAAACTGGTCTCTTAACTTTTTTTTGGAAACTCTCAGGGCAAAGGTGCCCAGGTTATCTATTACAAGGCATTCTGTTCCTTCACGTATGAATTCCATAAGGTTAGGAAGTTCGATGTCAAGGCTTTCGGGCTTAAACCCGTACCTTGTCTGTCCTATGATTTCCGAACGGCTCTCGAATATGTTTTCTATGGTGAGCTGTCCGCTTTCATAGTACGGTTTAAGGTCATGTCCCAGTATTTGCGCCTGGTAGAGGATATCTTCAGGAGTTTCTTCGGTTGCGATCATCAGGCACTTCCTTCCCTCAACACAGCTCCTGTAAATGAAATGGATTCCAAAGATCGTTTTTCCACTCCCGGCTACCCCTGTTATCAGGGTTGCTTTGTTTACAGGATAACCCCCGATCAATTTCCTGTCAAGCTCTTCTATGCCTGTTGAAACCCTCTCCATTTTTGTAGACCCTCATTCTTCTATGTATTTTGCCCTGTTTCCTTCCCACGCTATCAGAAGGCATTGTATTGGTTGTACTATATGTTGTAATTTATAAAAAATCTTCAGATTATCTCAGCAGTTTCCTAACTTAACACGCATATTCGCTACTTGTTTATATCACGAAATAAAGTGAGTATCTATTCAATTTTATTGATTTAGATAACGGCATGTCCTGTTTTGGTGTTCCAGTACTGATAACAATATGATACTGAAAATCACTTTTACATATTAAAAGAACTTTTGTAATATAAAAGTTATGTATGCGGTGTATTTCTTTTTTTTCAGGAATATTTATATTAACTTTGGCTACTTTGAGCTCTGAATTTCCTATTTTTTTTATTGAATCTAATTCTTTTTATTTACTCGGTTTGACTTCGTAAATATTTTCTCCAGAGAGATACTTTTGAGCTTGCTGTCCTTTTCTGTCCTCTCTTCTTAATTCTGAGAGAAACCTTTAATATGGATAGTTACAATCAATACTGCGGCACCGCGGGCTCGTGGGGTAGCCAGGATATCCTAATGGGCTTCGAAGTAAGATTCTTACGAAGATACCCATTGACTCGTGTTCGAATCGCGGCGGGCCCGTTAATCTGTTTTTGATCCTGCCTACCTGTTGTAAAACCAGTTATCTTCCGTAGGGGGCTTTTCTTCAACCGTAGGTAAATTCAGAACAGGTATCTGAGGCGTATTTCAAGGTATGCATTTAAGGTGCTTATTGTAAGGTATGCATTTAAGGTGCTTATTGTAAGGTATGCATTTAAGGTGCTTATTGTAAGGTATGCATTTAAGGTGCTTATTGTAAGGTATGCATTTAAGGTGCTTATTGTAAGGCGTATATTGTCAGTTTATCCTGTCACTACATGCGAAAAAGTATTCATTTCCCGGATTTTTACTGAAAAAGATCGCAAGACTGCAAAAGAGGCTCCTGATGGAAAAGAAACCCGAACTTTCACTGAGGATAAAATGGATTGATGTGAAAAACCCTGAAGAACTGGAGGACGCCTTTTATGTCCGCAGGGAAGTTTTTATAAAAGAACAAAATGTCCCCGAAGCAGAGGAAATTGACGAAGCTGACCTTAGCTCCCATCATGTAGTTGTGTATGCAGCTGACCGGCCTGTTGCAACAGGCAGGCTTTTTAATAATGGAAAAACCTGTCTTATTGGAAGGATTTCCGTCCTGAAGGAATGCAGGGGAAAACAGATCGGAAAACTCATTGTGGAAAAGCTTCTGGAAAAAGCTGCCGAACTGGAGGCAGGAGATATCCATATTCACGCGCAAACACATGCAGTAAGCTTTTATGAAAAGTTTGGGTTTCTCGCCTATGGGGAACCTTTTCTTGAAGCCGATATAAAACACATTTCAATGGTAAAAAAGATCTGAGATATGGACTTTTTTATCTTACTGTTTTTACATTTTAAGAGCTTAGTAAAATTTTCATTATTTTTTTCACTTCTTATAATCATTTTTTCACTTCTTATAATCATTTTCTCACTTCTTATAAAGACAGAAATTATACTTTGCTGTAGCTGTAAAACGAAAAATATGGTAAAGTCAAATTAATATAATTTGATGATACATTTCTTTGTGGGGAAGAGAAAACGAAGCAATAAGCAATTCTTTAGAAAAATGATATTAGAAGGAAAGTAATGTTGCAGGGCAGTTAGAAGAAAAGTAGTGCTACAGGGCAGTATAGAAGTTCCTTTACCAGAAGTATTAATTAAAAAACAATTTCATTCTGTTTTCTCTCCAGCGTTTAGCGCTTATTGTAGTTTTTGTGGAACTGTAAATTGAATGTGAATTCTCACAATATACGTTTCAGGTTATACGTTCAGATTTCACGATGTACTTTCAGACTTCACGAGGAACACCCCATATAAAAAGAAGTGGACACTTCAGAAGTGAAAAGGTGCGATGCAACCATGAGAGGAGTTGTCAAGGGGCATATGGAAAATAATAATTCTTCGAACCTGGGCTCGGTTGTCTCGGTGCGTGGCAGTATCGTTGATATAAGGTTTGAGAAATATTTGCCTCCCATATATTCATTGCTACGCGCAGGAAAAGATGGAAGAATTGCCATTGAAGTCCTGACCCAGCTTGATTCGTATCGTGTCCGTGGGATTGCACTGACCCCTACCGAAGGGCTTTCCCGGGGCACGGTGGTGGAAGATACGGGTGGGCCGTTGAAGGCGCCCGTAGGCAGGGAAATTCTCTCACGAATGTTCGACGTTTTTGGTAATCCCATCGATCACAGGGCGCCGCCGTCAAATGTCCAGTGGCGCACAATCCACCAACCTCCCCCACCTCTGATACGGCGGTCTACCAGATCTGAAATCTTCGAGACCGGTATCAAAGCCATAGATGTGCTGGTGCCCCTTGAACGCGGAGGCAAAGCGGGCCTGTTCGGAGGGGCTGGTGTTGGTAAAACGGTGTTGTTAACCGAGATGATTCACAATGTGGTCAGGCAGCAAAGGGGAGTGAGCATATTTTGCGGAATAGGTGAGCGTTGCCGTGAAGGGGAAGAGCTTTACCGCGACATGAAAGAGGCAGGTGTGCTCCCGAATACGGTCATGGTTTTCGGCCAGATGAACGAACCTCCAGGCGCCCGTTTTCGAGTTGGGCATGTAGCGCTTACAATGGCGGAATATTTCCGGGACGATGAGCACCGCGACGTGCTGCTGCTTATCGACAATATTTTCCGGTTCATCCAGGCTGGCTCCGAAGTGTCCGGTATGATGGGGCAGATGCCCTCGCGCCTTGGCTATCAGCCGACAATGGGTACCGAGTTATCGGAACTGGAAGAGCGTATATCCAATACCGATGCCGGAGCCATCATGTCTATTCAGGCGGTATATGTACCGGCTGATGATTTCACGGACCCTGCAGCTGTGCATACGTTTTCGCACCTTTCGGCATCTATTGTTCTCTCGCGCAAAAGGGCAAGTGAGGGACTTTATCCGGCTATTGACCCCTTACAGTCAAATTCAAAAATGTCCACACCCGGCATCATTGGCGAAAGACATTATCGTCTGGCTCAGGAAATCCGGCAGACGCTCGCGCAATATGCAGAGCTCAAAGACATAATCTCTATGCTTGGTCTGGAACAGCTTTCGAAGGAAGACCGCAACGTGGTCGCCCGCGCTCGCCGCCTGGAGCGCTTTCTCACTCAGCCATTTTTCACTACCGAGCAGTTCACCGGTTTTAAAGGCAAATTCGTCTCTCTCTCGGATGCTCTTGACGGCTGTGAGCGTATTCTGCACGATGAATTCAAGGACTACCCGGAAAGTGATCTCTATATGATAGGGACAATTGACGAAGCAATAGCCAAAAAATCAAGCAGGGACCAAACATGAATTCACCACTCATGAATCTTAAGATTCTTCTACCGTTCCAGATCTTTGCCGAAAAGAAAGGCGTGTCACGCATAGTCGCAGAGACCCGCGAGGGTTCGTTTGGACTCCTGCCGCACCGGCTCGATTGTGTTGCAGCTCTGGAACCCGGAATTTTAATCTATGAAGCCGAAGCAGAAGGTGAGGTTTATGTGGCTGTCGATGAAGGGGTACTGGTCAAGGCCGGTAAGGACGTGCTGGTCTCAGTGCGCAGCGCCATTTCCGGGACCGACCTTGGTCAGTTACGGGAAGCGGTGGAAAGAGAGTTTTTAACTCTGGACGAGAGTGAGCAAAAAATACGTTCGGTGATGACAAAATTGGAAATCGGGCTTGTGCGCCGCCTGGCGGAGTTTCAGAATGAATGACAGATCTAAGGAAAAATCTTCGGAGGGCGAGCCGCCCCTGGCCCGTCAGGTCGGGTCAAAAGCTGAGCGCAAACTCAGAGCGCAACGTAATGAGAGCCGGACTGTCTGGCTTGGTTTAGGCATGATGGGGCTTATCGGCTGGTCAGTGGCAATTCCGACAGTGCTTGGTGCGGCCCTTGGGCTCTGGCTGGACAACCACTATCCGGTGAGCTTTTCCTGGACGCTTACAATGATGATTACCGGCCTCTTTATCGGCTGTTTGAACGCATGGCACTGGGTAGCCAGGGAACGTAAGGAAATGCAGGAGGAACAGGAGGACAACAATGAATGAAGTTTTGAATCTGATCTTGGCTATGTTAGCTGGCCTTTTTCTCGGGGCTTTTTTCTTCGGTGGCCTCTGGTGGACGGTTCAGAAGGGACTTTCATCCGGGCGACCTGCATTCTGGTTCTTCGGCAGCCTGCTGTTGAGGACTGGCATTGCAGTGTCCGGATTTTACTTCGCCTCGGGAGGCCATTGGGAGAGGCTGCTTGTATGCTTACTTGGATTTTTCATTATGCGTCGTATCGTTCTCAGACTAACCGGACTCTCGGAAGGAGACTCGAATCAATCGACAAAGGAGGCCGGTCATGCGACTTAGTCCTGATGAGCTGATTTTCTGGCAGTACGGTTTTATCAAACTCAACGCTACGATTGTGTACACGTGGGGGCTAATGCTGGTAATGGTAGTCGGCTCAAAAATCGTTACAAGCAAACTTTCCCCTGATCTGAAACGTTCCCGCTGGCAGAATATTCTGGAAATTATTGTCACGGGTATTTTAAAACAAATTGAAGATGTTGGGTTGGATCGGCCACAGAAGTACCTGGGTTTTCTAGGGACACTCTTTCTTTTCATTGCTGTAGCGAACCTGTGCATCATCATTCCGGGCTATGAACCCCCAACCGGCTCTCTCTCAACCACAGCTGCGCTCGCATTATGCGTATTTGTGGCCGTGCCAATTTTCGGCATAGAAGAGCAGGGACTTGGCAGCTATCTCAAGTCGTACACGGAGCCGACGATCCTCATGCTGCCGTTTAACATTATCAGCGAATTATCCCGTACGCTGGCTCTGGCAATCCGTCTGTTCGGCAATATTATGAGCGGTTCTATGATTATCGCCATACTGCTGACAATAGCTCCATTCATTTTTCCGCTAATTATGACTGCTCTCGGCCTGCTCATCGGCATGGTGCAGGCTTATATCTTCAGCGTCCTGGCTACGGTTTACATTACTGCTGCCACACGAACCAGCAGGTTAAGGCCCGAACAGGATGAAAAAAGTCTGAGCAGGAGTGAATAAAGAATTGAAACAACAACTCTGACAACAGAAGGAAACACTATGGATACTTATTCGACTACAATCGCTGTGGCATCAATTGTCACCTCTGGCATCACGATAGGCGTAGGGGTTCTCGGCCCTGCAATTGGGGAAGGAAGGGCTGTCGCGACGGCGCTGACCTCACTGGCACAGCAACCCGATGCTTCCTCGACCATTACCCGGACCCTTTTCGTGGGCCTGGCTATGATCGAGTCCCTGTCGATCTATTGCTTCGTGGTTTCAATGATTTTGATCTTCGCCAATCCGTTCTGGAACCAGGCAATTGTCTGAACTACAGAGGAAAATAGCCTATGCTTATCGATTGGTTCACTGTCATTGCACAGGTGCTCAACTTCCTTATACTGGTATGGCTGCTGAAGCACTTCCTTTACAAACCTATTCTCAACGCCATCGATGCACGTGAGAAAAAGGTCGAAGACGAACTTGCGGATGCCGATGCGAAAGAGGCGGAAGCGCAAAAAGAGAAAGAAGAGTTCAAACGTAAGAACGAAGAGTTCGACCGGCAACGTGCTGCGCTCCTGGGTAGGGCAAAGGATGAAGCAAAAGCTGAACGTCAGCGGCTTTTCGAAGAAGCCCGGAAGGAAGCCTCTGATTTGAAAGCAAAGCAACAGGAGGCATTAAGGAATGACAAACAGAATTTAAATCGGGCAATTAGCCGCCGGACTCAACAGGAAGTCTTTGAAATTGCACGGAAAGCGCTGCAGGACCTGGCTGGAACAAATCTGGAAGAGCGTATGGTTGATGCGTTTGCTCAAAGGCTGCGCAAACTGGAGGGCGAAGAGAAAGAGCAACTGGTCTCTGCACTTGGCACGCTTTCGGGCCCGGTGCTTGTTCGCACTGCATTCGATCTTCCGCAGGCGCAGCGTGACCTGGTCGAAAAGACGATTAAAGATACTCTTGGCATCGGGATTCAAACCAGGTTCGAGACCGTGCCGGACCTTATCAGTGGTATTGAGTTAACCGCAAACGGGCAAAAAGTGGCGTGGAGCATCGCAGATTATCTCTCATCGCTGGAAAAAAGCATCGATGAGCTCCTGAAAGAGCAGCCCAAAAGTGAAGCCCGAACTGAACCCGAGCTTAAACCTGAGTTGAAAACCGAACCTGAATCGAAAACCGACCCTGAAACCAGAGCCGGGCCTGAATCAACATCTGGTATATCCGAGACTGAACGGGAATCTGAGACTAAAATTGTCAATCCTGAACTGGAGCCCAAATAAAGAGTCGATGAACATGAAACCTGAAAGTTTAAAGGATGTTTTTGATAACGCTTTTAATGAAATAAGCCGGGTGCGTGAATCATCAACTCCGAAGCTCATTCCGCGGGAAGTGGGCACTATCCTGACAGTTTCCACGGACATCGTCAATGTCTCCGGGCTTCCCAGTGTGGGCTATGAAGAGCTGGTGAAGTTTCCCGGCGAGGTGTTTGGGATCGCGTTTAATGTAGATGAAAAAGAAATCGGCGTTGTTCTACTGGGCGAATATTCACATCTGCATGCGGGAGATGAAGTCGAACGCACCGGTCGGGTTATGGATGTGGCAGTAGGTGAAGGATTGATCGGCCGCGTTATCGACCCACTGGGTCGGCCACTTGATGGTAAAGGACTGGTAATCTCCAGCAAGCGCCTGCCTATCGAACGCCCGAGTGCACCAATCATGGATCGCGCTCCGGTCACGGTACCTCTCCAGACCGGCATCAAAGTTATCGATGCATTGATTCCGATCGGACGCGGTCAGCGAGAGTTGATTCTGGGCGACCGCCAGACCGGCAAGACTGCTATTGCGATTGATACCATCCTTAACCAGCGTGACTATAATGTCCTGTGCGTTTATTGTGCCATAGGTCAGCGCGCATCGGCAGTTGCCAGGGCAGTAGCAACCCTGCGCGAAAAGGGTGCAATGGATTATACCGTTGTCGTCGTGACCGAAGGTAACGATCCGTCCGGTCTGACCTATATCGCTCCTTACGCTGCAACCAGCATTGCGGAGTATTTTATGGAAGCAGGCCGGGACGTGCTGATCGTTTACGACGATTTAACCAATCACGCACGCGCCTATCGCGAACTCTCCCTCCTGCTTCGCCGTCCTCCGGGGCGCGAAGCATATCCCGGGGATATCTTTTATATCCACTCACGGTTACTGGAACGTGCAACCCACCTGCTCGACGAACTAGGAGGCGGTTCGCTTACTGCCCTTCCTATTATCGAAACCGAAGCCCAGAACATTTCCGCCTATATTCCAACTAACCTTATTTCTATCACTGACGGGCAGATCTATCTTTCACCCTCGCTTTTCGAGCTGGGGGTGCTGCCTGCAGTTGATGTCGGCAAATCCGTTTCTCGCGTAGGCGGCAAAGCACAACTTGCTGCTTACCGCGGGGTGGCCGGTAACCTGAAGCTCGCCTATTCACAGTTTGAAGAACTCGAAGCATTTACCCGGTTTGGTGCCAGGCTGGATGAGAACACTCGCAAGATTATCGAGCATGGGCGACGGATCCGCACCCTTCTCAAACAGCCGGAATTCTCTCCCGTATCCGTGCCTGAACAAATAGTCATCCTGTTTGCGCTGGACTCAAAACTCTTCGACAGTGTGCCGCTTGACCGGATAGTAGATGCTGAACATTACCTGCGTGAGGCAGTAGCGGATATCCCGGCGGAAATACGCGAACGGTTCAATGCCGATGAAGAATTGAGTGATGAGGACCGTGAAACAATTCTCGAAATCGCACGCAGAGCGCTGGAAAGCTTCCGGCTGGAGTCCGAAACCGAGGTCAAATCAAGGCAGGAAAATGAGGAGAAGTTATGAGCGAAACCACGGAAAGTCTGCGCAAAAAGATCGACAGAGCAAAAGATCTTCAATCCGTTGTCCGTACGATGAAAGCTCTGGCGGCTTCAAGCATAGGACAATATGAGAAATCGGTGAATTCGCTGTCTGATTACTACCGCACGGTGGAAATGGGATTGGAAGTATGCTTTCGGGAAATTGCACTCTCCGCACCCGCAGAGCGGATAGGGCAGAAGAGTGCCGGTCCTATCGGTGCGGTCGTGTTCGGTTCGGATCAGGGGCTTGTGGGTCAGTTCAATGATATTGTAGCCGAATACGCAGTCAAGAAACTGGCAGCTATGCCAGGCAAACCCATGGTCTGGGCTGTCGGTGAGCGTGTTTATTCGCGCCTGGAAGATGCGGATCTGCCGCTGATCGGACTCTTTACGGTGCCGAATTCCGTAAAGGCCATTACTCCGCTTATAGGGCAGATTCTTGTGGAAAGCGAAAAGCTCCGTAACCAGAATGAGGACGTTGAACTTTACCTATTTTACAACCGCCACAAGACCAGAGCCACCTATGAGCCCGTCAGCCAGCGACTGTTGCCACTGGACGAAACCTGGCAGCGTGACCTGGCAAAACGTCCCTGGCCAACCAGGAACCTGCCCGAGGTAATGGGCGATAGCACAGAGACATTGAGGGCACTCATCCGGGAATATCTTTTCGTTTCGCTTTTCAGGGCATGTGCCGAATCCCTTGCGAGTGAAAATGCAAGCCGTCTGGCAGCGATGCAGCGTGCTGACAAAAATATCGAGGGATTGCTGGAAGATTTCAGCGGGTCATTTTATCGCCTGCGCCAGAGCGGAATTGACGAAGAACTGTTTGAAGTCATCGCCGGTTTTGAGGCACTGTCCAGGCCTCACAGCCCTGGCTGAAGAGAAGATTTACAAGCATCATAATCTGATCCGTGCAGAAGGTGAGAAATAGCAATCCCTTCAGAGTTTGCCTGAAAATGTTATGTCCGTTTTCGAAAAGGAAAGTACCGGAAGAAATTTGCTGTAATTGTAATTGCTGCAAATCCTTCCACTCAGGGAGCTTGAAACCGATATTTTGATGCCTATCCGGGATTAATCTGAGATTTATGCATATTTTACTCTCCGGATAATTATTTATTTTCCGAAATAAACTCTATAGTATGAGTTGGTACGGAATAGATGCAGTGGATAGAGCTTTCTCAAGGACAAGAAAAGCTCTTTTCGAACCTTTTGATTTCTGGAAATGGGTAAAGCTTGCAATCATCATCTTTTTCGTTGGCGGGATCGGATATAATTACGAAGGCTCGGGCACCAACTATCGAACGGGATCCGAAGATCTCGGAAATAATTTCCCGAACATCGAACCGGGCAGGATCTCCGACCTTCCTTCCGGTACATCCGGCTTTGGTCTTAACTATGTCCAGTCCATATCCCCCCTGGCAATTATAGCTGCAGTAATAGTTTTCCTTCTTATTTTAGCTTTGATTTTCTCGTACATTTCCAGCGTCATGGAGTTTGTTTTTGTAGAGTCCCTGGTAAAAAATGAGGTATTTTTCTGGGCTTATTCAAAAAAATTCATGGGGAAAGGATTCAATCTTTTACTCGTACGTTTAGCCATTGCGCTTATTTTTCTCGTACTCTTTGCACTGGCTCTATTACCTTTTATCCCGATTATCCTCAAGGAGTCCTCCGACTTTTCTTTTCCTCTTTTGATAGGCGGATTATTCTGGTTTTTTGCTGCAGTCATTCTGCTTGCCCTGCTCGGGGCAGTCGTAAACTCTTTCCTGAGCCTTGCAATTCCCCTCGTCATTTACAGGGAAACCGGAATCCTTTCGGCTTTCCGGATGGTCTACGGGAATTTCAGAAAAAGCTGGCAACAGATCCTGGTCTACTGGTTTATCAGATTCCTTCTGGGAATCGGGGTAACCATCCTTGCGGTAGTCCTGTTCGGGTTGCTGGTTCTGGCGCTGATTATTGCTTTCCTTATTATTGACGGGATCGTTTACTTCCTTTTCTCGACTTTCATATCAGAGCCCCTGAACTGGATACTCCTTATCCCCTTTGTCATTGTAGAACTGCTGCTGATCTTCGCAACTCTGATGTTGCTGAGCGTACCGCTTGCAGTTTTCATGAAATATCATTTGCTGAGTTTCCTTGAAGCCTGGTTTGCCGACGCAAATATTCCCTTTTTCGATGAACTTCCAGGAGGGTCTGAAACAGGAATCGGGACAGAATTAAGCGAATCGATATCATCCGGGTCTGAACTCGTTGAATCGACGCCAGGAGGATCTGAGTCCGGTGGATTGGAGTCAGGGGAATCAAAATCCGGTGAACTGAAACCAGGCGAATCTGAAGCCGATGAATCGGCGCCCGTGGGATCGGAAAAGGCTGAAGGAGCAGAAATTTGAATCTATGGGAGCCTGAATGAGCTTTTAATATGTAGATTACTTTAATGTAGATTACTTTAATGTAGATTACTTTAATGTAGATTACTTTAATGTAGATTACTTTAATAAGGACGCCGGACGTATTCTGGCAATTCCTTTCCTTTTTCCTATTATCCTGATCTGTGTTCAGAATCCCTGTTTTTCAAGTAATAATATAGATTCCTGATTCTAACTATAATCTGGAAGGCACCAAACGGGTCTCTCTGTATCCGGAGGGGTAAAAACCTGGGAGTTGATAAGCATGAAACAGGAATTCATTGAAAAGTATTATCTGGGCAAAGAAGTAGAAATTGACATTGGGGGAAATACGACATACAGGGGAGTTGCTGCAGAATTTAATGACGGAGTCCTTAGCCTTAAGTGGACTATAAAAGAGGAAGGTTACACCCATATTGATATATCGAGAATTGCTGCAATGTGGAGAACCCTTAAATAAAAATTAGAAGATATTAATTAATTTCTACATTCCTCTGTCGTTTCGATTTTTTTCTTTCTTTTTTTCTTTCTTTTTTTCTTCTTTTTCTTTGGCATGAAAGTACCATGATTGAAAAAGTACTTTCATTTCTTTATGCCTCGTATTTGATGGGTTTCATGTTTGTTTTTTGTTAACTTATTTTTCTCTTCTTTTTTGCGTGAAAGACCGCTCTCCTGCGTCGAGCGGGATAAAAATGGCATGACACAGCGAATAACATTTTGTGAGGAAAAGAAAATCTTAATTTAGTCCGCTTGAGCGAAACTAACTATAAAAACCATCAAGTAGTCTGCTTGAGCAAAGCGAAACAGACTGCGTACTCCCGAGGCGCAATTCGGGCGAGGCGCAATTCGGGCGAGGCACAATTAGGGCGGTGCAACTCGGGCGGTGCAACTCGGGCGGTGCAACTCGGGAAGTGCAACCAGTGTGCCCAGGAGCGAACACCAGACCGGTTTTTCTGCTGTTACAATAAAGCTTAAATTAAGTACAGTAATACTGAATAAACTGATTGGCGTGCATTGGACCCCCTTTATCCTTCGGAAGGTGCAAAATCGCTTTTCCGGATAAGGTTATTTGTACGTCAGATATTTGTCTGAAGTGCAGTATATAAGCGGTCGGTAAAGGACATTAAAAAAACATTAAATATACTTTACTGCAGATTCGGTACTTACCTGTCAGAGGTATTTATAGTATGCTGACCAGTAATTTACCCTGAAATTTGCCCTGAAGTCAGAGCTTGCTGGTTAGAACTTACTGGTTTGAGTTTACAGGTTACCAGTTTCAGTAGCAGTTTGTAAATATTAAAATCAGTATTAGTGTTGTCACCAAGTATTGTCACCATTTACTGGTTATCAGTTTATCAAGAGTTGTCTGCCAGCCGCAGGATAAGCCCTGCAAAGGCGACGTTTATTTCAGTTTATCTTTCATCAGGGAGACCCCCATATGATAAAAGAAATCACTGCCAAATACGATGCAGAACAAATAGAAAAAAAAGTAACGCAGTTCTGGGAAGACAGCGATGCCTACCGGAAGACCCGGGAGAGACGCAAGACCGGAAAAAAACTTTTTTTTGTTGACGGCCCCCCGTACACTACAGGACACATCCATCTGGGGACTGCCTGGAATAAGATCATTAAAGATTCCATTCTCCGCTATTACTCCATGAACAACCGCCACATCCTTGAGCGCCCCGGCTGGGATATGCACGGGCTCCCTATTGAGGTAAGGGTCGAAGGTGTGCTTGGTTTTAAGTCCAAGAAGGATATCGAGAGCTTCGGAGTAGAGAATTTCATCGAGAAATGCAAGGAATTTGCAATCACACAGAAACAGGCAATGACTGAGCAGTTCCAGAGGCTTGGGGTCTGGATGCAGTGGCCGGAACCCTACATGACCTTAAAAGACGACTACATCGAGGCTGCCTGGTGGACTCTCAAGCAGGCCCATGAAAAAGACCTCCTTGATATGGGCAAGCGGTCGGTAAACTGGTGCCCGCGCTGTGAAACTGCAATTGCCGATTCCGAAGTCGAATATTCCGAGCGGACTGACCCTTCGATCTATGTTAAGTTCAAGGTCAAGGGCGAAGAAAACACTTTCATAGTTATCTGGACAACCACGCCCTGGACAATACCTGCAAACGTAGCCGTAGCCGTTCACCCGGCTTACGAATACTCAAAATTCAGGGCAATCCGGCAGGACGGCTCGGAAGAGATCCTGATCGCAGCCACGGAACTGATCAAAAATGTCCTCAAGCAGGGAAGGTATACGGACTTTGAAGTGCTTGAGACAATGCTCGGAGAAGAGCTCACAAAGCTCGAGTACGAAAGCCCCGTCGGAGACCTGGTACCCATCCAGAACGAGATAAAGCACGGGGTTTACCTTGCCGATTTCGTAACCGTGGAAAACACCGGCTGTGTACATATAGCTCCGGGGCACGGTATGGACGACTTTAACCTCGGGATTAAGCACAAGCTTCCGATCCTCTGTCCTGTGGGCTCAAACGGCTCCTATACCGAGGAGGCCGGGGAATACGCAGGCAAGAACGTCAGGGAAGCAAACCCCATTGTTATCGAAGACCTCAAAGCCCGCAACAGGCTCCTTGCCGAAGGGACGGTCACGCACAGGTACGGGCACTGCTGGCGCTGCAAGACTCCTATCATCTATCTTGCAACCGAACAGTGGTTCCTTAAGGTTACCGAGATCAAGGAAAAGATGCTCGAGGAAATCGATGCCGTTGACTGGTACCCTGACTGGGCGGGTTCAGCCCGTTTCAGGACCTGGGTCGAAGGGGCAAGAGACTGGTGTATCTCCAGGCAGCGCTACTGGGGAATTCCGATCCCTGTCTGGAAATGTAAGAAATGCGGAAAACTTGAGGTAATAGGGACAAAGGCCGAACTGCTCGAAAAGGCAGGGTTAAGCGGGGACATCGAACTGCACCGTCCCTATGTGGACAGGGTAACCGTTCCCTGTGAGTGCGGAGGAGAGAAAAAGCGAGTCGAAGACGTTTTCGATGTATGGTTTGACTCGGCTGTTGCTTCCTGGGCAACCCTGAAGTTCCCACAGACGCATGATCAGTTTGATGAGTGGTGGCCTGCTGATTTCGTAACCGAAGGACATGACCAGACTCGCGGCTGGTTCTACTCCCAGCTCGGGGCAAGTATGGTTGGCTTTGGTCGGGCACCTTATAAGAGTGTGCTCATGCACGGCTTTACCCTGGATGCAGGCGGAAAGAAGATGTCCAAAAGCCTTGGAAACGTGGTATCTCCCCTGGACATTATCGATAAGTTGGGGGCAGACACACTGCGTGCCTACGTACTTTCCTCAAGCGCGCCCTGGGAAGACCTGAAGTACAATTTGGAAGAGGTAGAAACCGTCCACCGTTCTATCAATATCCTCTGGAACGTTTTCAGGTTCCCCCTTCCGTATATGGCGCTTGACAACTTTGACCCGATGCAGGTCAGCCTGGATTCCGTAAAAGATGCCCTGCGGGAAGAAGACAGGTGGATTCTATCAAGGGCACAGTCTGTGATAAAAGCAGTAGACGAAGCCATGAGCGGGTACCTGCTGCATAAGGCTGTCCGCGAGATCCTGGAGTTTGCTCTGGAAGACCTCTCACGCTGGTATATCCAGCTTATCCGCCCGAGGACCTGGACCGAAGCTGATGACCCGGACAAGCTTGCAGCTTACTGTGTGCTGTACGAGGTCTATGTAACCATCACAAAACTGATCTCTCCTTTCATGCCTTACCTTGCTGAGGAGATGTACCAGAACCTGATCCGGAACGCGGACCCGAATGCCCCCGAATCCGTTCACATGTGCGATTGGCCTGAGGTCAACGATACCTATCTTGACCCCGAACTTGAAGCGGCCATGGACACTGCCCGCTCCATTGTGGAAGCCGCCTCAAACGCCCGACAGAAAGCCGGAAGAAAACTCAGGTGGCCCGTATCAAGGATTGTTGTCTCTCCTGAAAGCGAAGATGCAGCAAAAGCAGTTGAAAGGCTGCGTTCCGTACTTATGGACCAGACCAATTCCAAAGCCATCGTACTTACCGGGGTTGGCCAGAGCTGGGACGAACTCGGGCTTGAGGTTATCCCTGACCCGGGCAAGATCGGGCCTGTTTTCAAGAAGGATGCCGGCAAGGTTATCCCTGCCCTGCAGAAAGTCGATGGTTTTGCTTTGAACAAAGCATTTGCCGAAACCGGGGAATTCGAACTCACCCTGGCTGACGGGACCACTGTTACGGTCACCTCAGGCATGGCAAACTTCAAAGAAACCCTGCCCGAAGGCACAGCCAGTGCAGAGTCCGATGCGGGCCCTGTGTATGTGGATGCAAACCTTACCCCTGAACTCGAAGCTGAAGGATATGCAAGGGAAGTCATCCGCAGGTTGCAGGATATGCGGAAGGAACTCGACCTCGTTGTAGACGAAAATATCCGTGCCTCTGTCCGGATAGAGGACGAAAGGATCTTAACGCTCGTTGAAACCCTGAAAGACCTGATTGCCGAAGAGGTCAGAGCCGATGTCCTTGACCTCGGCAGCAGTACTGAGGTTTCCGGAGCCCTTGTGAAGGACTGGGACGTTGAAGGCATTGCCATGAAAATGGGAATTGCAAAGAAATAACTCTGTAATTAACTCTGTAATTAAGTTTAAAAACGAAACTCGATAATAAAATCTAAGTTCAGAAACGAAAAACAGGAAAGGAGTGATTTATACGGATTTTGCTGCCTGGGAACCTATCTACGAACGAATTCTTGAAGACTTCGGGTTCGATCGTAAAGGGGACGAAGAGGCAGCCCGATTCCTTTCTCTCATGCTGACCGGGAAAAACACTGCCAGTATCTCCGAACTCAGGGATAGGATCTCGGAAAAGCCTGTTCTGGTCTGCGGGAACGCTCCGGGACTTAAAAACGAGCTTTTAGAGATCGACCTCTCTGCTTTTGTAATAATTGCAGCCGACGGAGCCTCCGCTGTCCTTATGGATATCGGCCGCGTGCCTGAAGTTATCTGCACAGACCTTGATGGCGCTTCTGATGCTGATATTGAAAAAGAGATCCTTGCCTGCGAAAAGGGCTCAATGGTTCTTATTCATGCTCACGGGGATAATCAGGACAGGCTGGAAAAATACGTACCTCGATTCAAGCGCTTTATCGCAACTACCCAGTCAAAACCCTTCGATCGGGTATACAACTTTGGCGGGTTCAGTGATGGGGATCGCTGCGTTTTTGTAGCCCTTCATTTCGGAGCTAAAAGTGTCAAGCTGGCTGGATTTGATTTTGAAGACCCGGAAGTGAGTCCGATTAAGAAAAAGAAGCTGAATTGGGCAAAAGAATTAATCGGGATGGCAGGGATTTGAAGACTTAAAGGTCATATGGACAGCCGGGTTTCAGGGACCTACTGGTCCAAATCTTTTTCATTCGAGGTTGGCCGGTAATGTTTCTCCCTGGGAAGAAGACACTTTTAAGGAAAAATAAGCAATTTACATAGTTTATAAATAGAAAGGGTTATTCGCTTTTAGAGGTAAGTTCGAAGTCTCTAAGGCTTTAGATAAAATTTGATCACGCCTTTTACCCTTTATTTTTCCTGAACTGCTTTACTTTTCCCGGATTTAGGGAAAAGAGGGACAAAAGCTTTATTCTAGTATCTTACTAACAAATTTATGACATATTAATTTAATTTATAAGTCAATCCTTTTGTTTCCGTGGAATTTGTTCAGATTTTCAAGGACTATTTAATGGTAAGTAGAGTTTATTCTGCCGATTTTATATATGTTACGAATATATATTTATTTATACTCTCAGGCAATTAAAATTCGGTCTGTTCTCTCTTGAATGAAAAATTAGCGGCCAGACTAGTTTCTAAAAATAATTGCCATGAGTATTAATTGATGCTGGGGGGTTGATAGGGAGTTTGATTGCAGGAGTAATACGCTATTAGAAGGATACATACTTACATTCAAGAAAATTTTACTCATAAGTTTTCAGTTTGAAAGTACGTAATGCTTTCGGCTTAAAAGTGGTCTCTGTAGGATTTTACTAATAGGGGATGTATGGTTTCGACTACAGATGACTGAAGCATAACGAGAAGATGAACAAAGATAGATCATTAAGATGGAGGGAGCTATAATGTTTTGTTGTTGGTTCTTTTTCAGGTGCTGCTGCAGGTTCTTCCGCTGGGGATTCTGGTGGGGCTGCTAAATTCCGGGCCTACTTCTGATCTCAAATACAGATGACTGAAGTATAAAGAGAAGATGAACAAAGATAGATCATTAAGATGGAGGGAGCTATAATGTTTTGTTGTTGGTTCTTTTTCAGGTGTTGCTGCAGGTTCTTCCGCTGGGGATTCTGGTGGGGCTGCTAAATCTCGGGCCTACCTCTGATCTCAAATGAAGTGCATCTCTTTCGGAGATGGCCATTCCCATTTAAGGCCGTTATGACCATGTTTTGAAATGGTCATGATGGCTGCGTTTTAAACGATTATTGCAGGAATTTATTTTTATTCATCCATAAATGATTATTAATTGTCTTTTTTCACTATATCACAACAGACAGCTGTGAGCTTTTACACGGTCAACATTCCGAATGAAAATAGTAGTACACGACTCCGAATTCTGAACTCTGATCCCTCAGTATCTGACCAATCTTCTCACAACAGAATTAAACACTACCTGAGAAATACTCATTTTTGATCCAGAACAGGAAATATCCTTCCTCAATCTAATCATGTCAAGGAGAGAACACACCAGGAATAGGAGCCGAAGATGGCTCAGGCTCCATGAAACCTGCAAAAAAGTGGAAAGTAAAAAGTCTGACCGGACAAAGGATTTTAGCATAAACTGCCTAAAAAAACCGTTCTACGCAGAACAGGGGTTTCCGTTCCCACTTCATCGGATTTTTGATCTGCAAGACAGAACCTGGAGGTAAAGAGGTAACAAAAATTCGATGAAAACCCGAAGGAAGTCAGTTCCTCAAAAACATGATCCGGTAAGACGAAGAGTCTGGGAAGGGTGCAGTTCAGGCCGAAGTCGAGCTTGAATCTACCGGCTGCTCATTTGAAGCCTCTGTATTTTCGGTATGATTCCCTTCCTATCACTTCCCCTGAACTTTCATCTCAATTACCGCATTTCCTGCCCTGTAGAAAGTCGACAGTTTGCTTTCACGAGCCTGTTGAAACCCTGAAGGACCTGATTGCAGAAGATGCCAGAGACGTGTCTCTGACCCTGGCAGCAGTAATGAGGTTTTCCGGGGCTCCTGTGAAGGACCGGAATGTTAAAGGCACTGCCATGAAAACGGGAATTTAAAAGGAATAACTCTGTAATTAATCTTAAAAACGAAACTCGAGAATAAAATCTAAGTTCAGAAACGAAAAACAGAAAAGGAGTGATATACACGGATTTTGCTGCCTGGAAGTCTATCTCCGAACGAATTCTTGAAGACTTCGGGTTTGACCGGACTCAAAAAAGGGTCCTGGAAAAGCCTGTTCCAGTCAGCGAGAATGCTTCAGGACTCAGAAACGAGCTTTCGAAGCTCAATCTCTCTGCTTTTACGATAGTTGCAGCCGAAAGAGCCATTGAGCTGATTTGAAAGAGGGTTTTTATGTGCCTGCCTGAAGTTATCCGCAAGAATCTTGACGGTAATCCTGAAACTGAAATTGAAAAAGGGATCTTAGCCTGTTCCGGAGGCTTAATAATCCTTATCTGCGCCTATGGGGATAATAGGGAAAGATTGGAGAAATAAATACCCTGATTCAAGTGTTTTATAGAATTATTCGATCAAGGTCCTTTAATCGAGTAGAAAATTCTGATGGGTTCAGTTATGGGGATTGCTGAGTTTTCATAGCCCTGTATTTCGAAGTTAAAAGCATCAGGCTATCTGTATTTAATTTGAAGACCCCGAAGTAAATCCTATTGAGAAAAAAAGCTTAATTGGGCGAAAGAATTAATCGTGATTCTGGAGATTTGAAGAACCAAAGGTTCCGAGGATGGTTGGAGCCGGATGACTCACAAATTAAAATATTTATATTAATATAAATCTCAAAAATTTTTTTCCCCGGAATAAAGCATACTTCTAAAGAAAAAAAGCTAATTTATATAGTTTATAAATAGAAAAGGTTACTCGTTTTTTCAGTTAAATTTGCAGACCTTAAAGCTTTAGATCAAATTTAATTATGCTTTTTACCCTCCATTTTTTCCGAACTGTCTTACTTTGCCTTTATTTACAGAAAAGAAGGATAAAAGCTTTATTTGATCGATACACTCACAAATTTATAACATGTAATTTAAATTTATAAGTTGACTTCTTTATTCCCACGGTATTCTTCCAGTTTTTCAAGCACTATTTAATGGTAAGTATTGTTAATTCTGTTGATTTTATATATGTTACGTATATACTTTTATTTATACTCTGAAGCAATTAAAATTTAGTCGGTGAGCCTGCAAATAAAGATTAGCGGCCAGACTAATTTCTAAAAATAATTGCCATGAGTATAATCTTGGTGTTGGGGGGGTTGATGAAGAGTTTGATCTGGAAAATATATGCCATTGGGAGATTATTCTAATTTCACAGAACTCCATTCTTTTCAACTAATGTACAGGAATATACAAGGCAGAATATATAAAACAGAATATATAAAAAAGAATATACAAGACAGACAGGATATACAAGACAAGAAGAACACATTAAACAGGAAGAACATATTAAAATTTGGAGGGAAATACAATGGGATTCTTTACTTTAGAATACAGCAAAATCGTCCGCTATTATGAGTGCACCAAGCTCAACATTTACGCCTGGTGGTAATAACTGGCAATTGACGTAGATTAATTCAGCCACCCAAACTAGAAAAGTAATCGCTTCTTTGGCTATCTTTTCAGAAGAACACGTTAAACAGGAAGAACACATTAAAATTTGGAGGGAAATACAATGGGATTCTTTACTTTAGAATACAGCAAAATCGTCCGCTATTATGAGTGCACCAAGCTCAACATTTACGCCTGGTGGTAATAACTGGCAATTGACGTAGATTAATTCAGCCACCCAAACTGAAAAGTAATCGCTTCTTTGGCTATCTTTTCAGAAGAACACATTAAACAGGAAGAACACATTAAAATTTGGAGGGAAATACAATGGGATTCTTTATTTTAGAATACAGCAAAATCGTCCGCTATTATGAGTGCACCAAGCTCAACATTTACGCCTGGTTGTAATAACTGGCAATTGACGTAAATTAATTCAGCCACCCAAACTGAAAAGTAATCGCTTCTTTGGCTATCTTTTCAGAAGAACACATTAAACAGGAAGAACACATTAAAATTTGGAGGGAAATACGATGGGATTCTTTATTTTAGAGTACAGCAAAATCGTCCGCTATTATGAGTGCACCAAGCTCAACATTTACGCCTGGTTGTAATAACTGGCAATTGACGTAAATTAATTCAGCCACCCAAACTGAAAAGTAATCGCTTCCTTAGCCATCTTTTTAAGATATAATGACAAAATCATGGATTCGTTTTATCTTGAATTGATGGCTATTGTTTCTTACTTTTTTATAAGCTGTTCACTACACATTCTTCTGTCACGGTCAATAACTTTTTACCAGGGTAATTATTCCGGTTAAAATCGTATTTTTCACGTTCCTTTTTTTCTTTTTCTCCTGTCTTTTCTCTACTCTTTTGAGATTTATTATGAAATCATGATATTTAATTGTTATATTCCTCTCTTTTTTACATTTACTGGTCTTTATCTGGAATAGCCGGAATAAATCCAATCATAAACGAAAAACAGAGCCGGATAAAATGGAGCAGATAGCAAATTCGCCTTTCCCCTGATTCTCTTTTAAAAGGATTAATTCTCTGAAGAAAAATCTGGAATAACCGAAATAAATCCAATTATAGACGAAAAAACAGAGACGGAAACAAAATGGAACAAATAGCAAATTCGCCTTTCTCCTGATCCTCTTTTAAAAGGATTAATTCTCTGAAGAAAAATTCTGAAGTTTTTCTGTTTATTATTGGAAAATGTTACTATTATTTTTCCAGCAAAATCAGTCCCGTTAAGGGATTTTATATTAGTTTAATTCAAAAATGGAGCTTATTTATTAAGAAAAACTTTTTTCTCTTGGTTAAATAGTGAAATAAAGACTAAATCTCCGGTTTTATTGAGCGCTTTTAAGGATTATATTTTCTAAATTAAGAATAGAAGAGAACCTTCAAGCTCAGGCGGATGTTTGCCCGGATTTTCGAAGACTATTTAATGTTTAGAAAAATTTATTCCACTCTTTTTATATAATTTATTATTATTATATAGGTTTATACTCTCTGGCAATCAAAACCAAATCTGCTCCTCTCCAAACAAAAACCAGTACGAAGAATAGTTTCAAAAATTGCCGGAGTATAACACTTATGGGGGTTGATAAGGGTTCAACTGGGAAGGGACACACCATTAGAAGAATACGCACTTAATTTCAAAGAATTCATTTTTCAATGTGCAATAATGAGTGTGAAAAGAATAAGGTAAATAAACGGAGGTAAGTAATATGTTCGGATTTGGATTTAACAGATGGGGCTGGGGCTTCAGACATCGCTTCTGGGGTCGTGGCTGTGGCTGCGGCGGCTGGGGCGGCTGTGGCGGCTGGGGCGGCGGCTGGTGTTAATTAACACTACTGAGTCGTTACCGAGCCCGAAACAAACTACTTAACAAATAGAATCGTAGCCATCTCCAGGTACAGGAGACGATTTCCAGGAAATCTTTTTCTGGATTGATGGCTATGCATATCTATTCGTCTAAATTTGGTAGTTGTATATTTCGTTTTCAGAAATATAAGACAAGAAATGTAAGACAAATATACTTGGAGGCAAGTAATATGTTCGGATTTGGATTTAACAGATGGGGCTGGGGCTTCAGACATCGCTTCTGGGGTCGTGGCTGTGGCTGCGGCGGCTGGGGCGGCTGTGGCGGCTGGGGCGGCGGCTGGTGTTAATTAACACTACTGAGTCGTTACCGAGCCCGAAACAAACTACTTAACAAATAGAATCATAGCCATCTCCAGGTACAGGAGACGATTTCCAGGAAATCGTTTTTTGGATTGATGGCTATGTATATTTATTCATCTAAATTTGGCAGTTGTACATCTCATTTTCAGGAATTCCAGATAAGATGGCTTACTCCATTTTGAGCTTCGTAACTACTTTCTGTCCTTGTTTAATTCTGAAGTGTTCTATGCTTTCAGCTTTAATGTAGTCTCTGTAAGGCTTTTGCTTATATTTGAATAATGATCGGCCGGATGTGTTTTGAAACGGTCGTAATAGCTACGTTTTTTAACGATCACCGTAGATTTTCCTAGGATATTCTTTTTCTCTTGATTTACGTATGACCGGGCTTTCTCCGGATCATCTGAGCGAAGTAGATAATTTTACTTTCTCTTACACTGCTTTTTCTTCTTCGTATATTCAAATGCCCCTATCAATACTGCAGCTGTCCATAGGATGCCTGCGAAAGGAATGCTTTTCGTATCCGGGGGGGCATCTGGATCCGCTGGCTGTTCATCTGCTGTTCCCGCAGTTCCGGTCTGATTTTCTGCCTGCCATTTTCCCTGAGCCTTCAGCTCCTCAATTACTGCATCCCTGTCTGATACAGGGTGTTTTCCGGGAAAGCCCACAGAGATGCTGAAAAGCTGTTTCTCAGGGGCTTCGTCCCTCAGCATGAGGAGCACTGATTCGTTCAGGGTAAACTCTGCCTGGTCTTCAGTCCGGAGATACTTGCCAGTTTCGGTCCTCACGTCTATGGTTCTGGCAGGCAGAGGGTTATAGAGCCATTCTTCAACCGTAATCGAAAAGATTGTATGGTCATAGTGTTCCTGGATATCACTTACCGTACCGATCGCTATTCTGTCTGAGGCATTAATCTGGTAGGGGATTTCGGCAGTTCTGGGACCAGCAGGGCTGCAGCCGGGCATGTGGCATAAAGCAGCAGGATCATTGCAAGCGGTATCTGAGACGAATTCATCAGTTTCATTGAATTCTCCTATTTTAAATTCCGGATTTATTTCTCCTGTTTTTGGTTCAACTTCGTTTTTAGTTTCTCCTGTTTTCGGTTCAACTTCGTTTTTAATTTCTCCTGTTTTTGGTTCAACTTCATTTTTAATTTCCCATGTTTTTTCTTCATTAGTCCTTTTATTCCAAATTATATCTTATTTATGCTTTTTTTAATCTGCAGATTTATTTGAACCGTTTATTGTTCTGGCCGAACCATTGGAGGAAAAAACAGCTCTTCAAGGGTCGAGAAGATGACTTGAGAAATGAACTATGGCAAAAAAGGTTGAGAAAAGCCATTTTAGCTCCCAAACTCGCATGGGAATGCTAAAAGAATGGGACCTCAACAAATTTAATATATTTAATTGAAGACAAATCTAATTATTAGATGACAACTATAATTACTCGCTGACAAATATAATTATTCGATGCGAATATGAAATGCTCATTCTTTTTTGTGGGGGCAAAAAAAGAGAGGTAATTTTACAATCAGATTTACTATTTTTTCGTAAGAAAATACTTTTGAGGATTTCTACAGAACCAAATTTCATTGATGACGTGGGGTGTTGCAGAATGAAGAAGGGCAAATGTCCAAAATGCGGGAGCGAAAATCTTGATATAGGCCATATAATCGGAGAACGTATAGGTTATGAGTCTGATAGCGAATGCTATTTTACCGGGCCCATGCGCGAATTTAAAGTGCATGTTTGTTTAGATTGCGGATATGCTGAATTTTATGTGGATGTAGTAAATCGAAAAAAAGTTGAAAGTTGAATCTAAAGTGTAAATAGATGTTGTGGGTCCGCATAAGTGACAGATATAGTGAAGTATTAAATTTTATGAGAAAGTATTGAAAATTGATCCATACGGTGCTTATTCATGGAATAAAAAAGGTGATATCCTCTTTTGTTAAGCTGGAAAACAGTTCAGGATTCGGCAGAAATGGTGGAAAGGCTAAAAACAGTTATCAGGCAGATGTATGTATCCCTGTATCGTATAAGGGTTGAGGCGTTTCATACGATACATGATGAGGCATCAGTCTGGATGGATACGACTTCATCAAACCTGCCTTGCCCTTCCACCGCATCTAATATAAGGCTTTTTAGCCTTACTCTACCACTTTCTTATCATCTATTGCCCAATTTTCTTCCAGTCCTTCGCCCATCTATGAAACGACCCACTCATTTAACGCCAGGGTGGAGTGATGATCGTAATGGTAGCGAAGAACTTCTTCATGTATTTCTGCACCACAGAAATACAAAGTATGATTGGCTTTTATTGTTATATATAATTTTCCGGACAACTTTTATGGAAACTCAACTATTCTTAATCTGGAAAATGAAGTAAAGCAAAAACGAAGAATCATTATGTAAAATTTTCTTGTTTTGACAGGGTAGCCCGGACTACTTATGCAACAGAAATCAAAAACTTTTCAAGCCCTAAAATTCTTGTCGGCTTGAAAAATGGAAAGAAAAGAGGAAAGGCTGAAGTATGGATTTCAGGAGAGGCGGGCAGCAGTTTTTAAGGTGCCGTACATAACTGAGGCCTGGTATGTACAGCTTTGAGGCGTGTAAAAAACGTTTCTGCTTTCTTCATCCTTTTTGCCTTTCCGCCGGAAGGAACAGGCTCGCAGACCCTTGAGGCATTTCCGATTGTCTGCCGCACACTTTTTCTACCGCTATTTATCTACCACATCTATTCTGCCTGAAATCCGGGGTTTCGATTCTTTCCGTCGCCCGTCACCTTAACGACTTCCCGATAACCAGGGGTGGATAAGGATTGTAACACTGAGGTGAAGAGCATCTCATCATATCCCTTTATATGTAGGGATACTACCGTACCATTCCTACTTATCGTATATATTAGTTTACAGAACAAACAAATTTAAACAAAATTTTCCCGTGATAATTACTCTTAAATTTCCGATCAGGGAAAGAAAATCGGATAACGGAAGATAAAAGTTCTTAAAAATTGACTAATTAGCAAATGCAGGTTAAATAAAGTTCGGAATCTTTTCAGAGAATTCCCTACTTCAATACTCTTTAGAGCAGTCGGATGGTCGATTATCCAGGTATATTGTCTGCCGGGCCTGCTTTACTATATTTGTTTTATCAAGCTTACTCTGCCCGTCCTGAGAGAAATGGCTCTTGACTTCAACCTGAAGCAGAGGCTTGTGAGTGTGTATGCTCTCGAGAAACTCCAAACTACACGGATTAGAATAACAGCTAAATAATATTATTGATAATACAATAATTCCAGTACACCAGCTTGAAACTTCAGGTTACAAGAATTCATTGATACGAGGGTGATTACCTGGCTTACAGGGCTCCATCCAAAGTTTCCGGAAAACCTCCAAGGAGAAACATTTTGTGCCTCATAGGGCTCCATAAGTGGAAAAGAAGCGGAGGTTTGAACATCTACGCTTCAAATGTGAGGGAAAAGTATTTTGTGTGTGCGAGATGTGGGAAGCAGAAAACGATATATGAACCTAAAAAGGATTGAAAGTTCGGGAAAGGTTTCTGAAAATTAATGAAACTATATATTTTTTCCGTGGCAACATATCGCAGATTTTCTCCAAGTAAAATCACTTTCAATCGACCCTGTACTTCTTTTCGGTCTATTCAAAAAATTTATTTTTGTTCGATATTTCTACATTGTTTCTACACTGTTTCTACATTGTTATTTTTACGATAGCAGTTCTTTTCTCTGGATTTAAAGCCTGAGATTAAGAGTTATTTTCCAGTAGGACATTTATATTACTGAAAATTCTAAAATAAACTCTAATCTAAAATAATATTGTATTATATGGCGAAATTTAAGCTTATTTGCATCCAAAAGCGTATTTTTTCGGTTCAGGCACAGTGAAGTTACAGGACTGTGTCCTTTCAAGTTACAGGACTGTGTCCTTTCTATTCGAAATTCAACTGCATGTTCTCCTTTTTAATCATCCGAAGTGTTAAACTTTTTTCACTGTATAAGTGCTGTGCCAGAATAACTATATAGTTTTATCTCCAAAATTATTCTGATCATATGCAAAGACTTAAACTCCTTCCACTGGTTCTTGACCACCAAACCTTTTTCCAAAGCCCCTCTACTCTAATCCCGCGCAACATTCCGGTTTCTCCCTGCCTGGATGGGCGTGAGATCAATTTGATCTATGGTCCGCTCCATGCAGGCAAGACGTCCTTCTTAAAGTATGTCGCAGGTCTTGTGCAGGGTGTGAAGATTTATATTAATTTTGAAGATAGCAGATTTAAAGAATTGGAACCTGAATGTTTTCAGAAAATTGAGGAAATTGTGGCTGAAGTTTACTTAAAAGGAAATGAAAATGAAGCCGGACATGTCTACTATTTCCTTGATGAGATTCATAATGTCCCTGGGTGGGATATCTGGGTTGACAGGCTTAACAGGGAAGGAGCAGGAGTTTTTGTAACCTCTTCTTCTGCAAGTTGCCTGAGCCAGGAGGTTTCCTCGCTTTTTGCAGATAGGGCAAGGATCCTCAAACTTTTGCCTTTTTCCTTTAAAGAATACCTTACTCTGAAAGGGCTAAGGGTCCCAAGGCCTAATTTTCTCACCCCTTCCCGATGCGATGAGATGCTTTGCCTGTTCCTGAAATATTTTGAAAACGGAGGCTTTCCCGGCGTAATTAAAGACGGAAATTCCATGCTTTCCCGGGCGTATTTCGAAGAAATTTTGCATAAAGAGGTTATTTCAAAACACAATATTCAGGACGCAGAAGGGCTGAAAAAACTTGCTGTTTTCCTGATTTCTAATATGGCATCGGAGTACTCCCTCGATACCTTGAAGCGAGCAAGTGGGATAGAGAACGAGGATACAGTCCGCACCGCCCTTGACTATCTGGAAGACGCATTTTTGCTATACCGGGTTCCTCTCTTTAACCACTTATCTGAAAACGAAAACAAACAAGAAAGAAAAGTCCCATGTAAAGTTTACGCCGGAGATACGGGTTTCTTCAAGACAGTATACCCCAATTATCCTGACAGCCTGGGATTGCGGTTTGAAAACCTTGTATTTCTCGAACTGCTCAGGCAGGGCAAGCAGGTGTCATACTTCCGGGACAGTCGAGAATGTGATTTCCTTATTACCGAAAAAGACAGCACGGCTGTTAAGGCTGCGGTTCAGGTCTCGGTCTACTTCGGAAACCCGGCAGTAAGAGAACGGGAGGTTCTCGGGCTTCTGGCAGCTATGGAAGAATACGGGCTTAATGAGGGACTCATCCTTACCATGGATGATGAAGGAGTCATGGAGGTCCCGGGCGGAGACGGGGAAAAGAAAAGAATAATTGTTAACTCCGTATGGAAATGGATGCTGGAATAATCCTTCTATCTCCTTCCATCCTTCTATCTATCTCTTTCTATCCTGGCTTTTCCGCTTCCAGCTTATTCGTTATCTCAAACTGATTTGCAGATTATTTTTCTCCCTTACAGGCCGGTCCGAGCCCTATGCAGCGCAGGAAGAGAAAAGTTTACCTCCCGGGTTCCGGAACAGATCAACCCGTTAATCAGGGACCATACGGAGAGGAGAGAACCCAGAATAAAAGCAGGAACTGAAAAAAAGATCCCGGAACAGAAATGTTCCGGCTTAATTTGCATTTCGAAACTGCTCCAGTCACCTTCCTCATGCTCGGGAAAACTCCTGAGGACGGGAGGGTATCTTTTTCAGAAGCTTCGGTTTTTAGTTAAAGCAAGTTTTCATGCCGAAATTCAGGCTAAAACCGCTTCTTTTTCTGCAGCTATTTTTTCTTCGGTCTTTTTTGTCTCTCTCTGAGAGTAGAACCAGAGCGGGACATAGAGACAGAGTACGAAGAAGCCAACTCCCGTGGTAGCCCAGCCGAGTTCGAGACTGTTAAGGTATATGATTCCCACAAGGAAGAAGGGGATGTTTAAGATGGCAGTTACCATTGCCACGGTCTTCCAGCCGTTGGGGGCTTTAAAGGGCCTGTCCAGTTTTGAGAGTTTGGGGTCGTTTCTAACCTTAACATAGGTATAGAGGCTGATCCCGTTTGCAAAGATATATCCGATAGCAGAAGCCGCAAGGATTGCGGTCGGGGTTCCGAGCAGGATAAGGCCCATGTTGAACAGGGCATCGGCAATCATTGCGTTCATCGGGTGCCCGTGAGAGTTTAATTTGCTCAGGAAAGCCGGCAGGTTGCCTTCGACTGACATCGAGTAGATCGACCTTGCCGAAGAGAGGAAGGCAGTCTGGATGATAAGGAGCATTGCCCCTACAAGCATGACAATTGCAACTGAAGCTCCAAGCGTACCCAGGGTAAGGTTGGCTATGGGGAGCATAGGAGATATGGGTTCGGAAAGTACGCCTTCAACTCCCAAGGTGCCTATAACCGAGGTCTGGACCAGCACGTAAAGCACAAGGCAGATTCCTCCGCAGACCAGCAGGGCTTTTGGGGTGTCAGTATTCGGGTTCTTATATTCGGGCCCGTAAATTGCTGCAGTTTCCCAGGCACAGGCGCTCCATTCAGCCATTGCAAAGATCCCGAAGAGGATAAGGATGTGTTTCATGTCCCAGGTCCAGTCCGTTGGGAACCAGGAGCCTGTGATGTTGGTAAGATGGAAGTCTCCCGTCAGGAACGGGGCAACGGTAATAACAATGAGGGGAATCAGGGAAACAACAGCCAGGATGTATCCTGCCATCGCTCCGTTCCTGAGCCCCTTTGAATTTATGATTGCAAGGGACCCGAAAATCAGGGCTCCGACCATCAGAGAGAGCAGGGTATCGGGAATTCCTGAAAAGGCGGGCACAAGCCCTTTGAGGTAGCTTCCGATGAGGATCGCATAGATTGCAAGTACCGGGCTCCAGCCGAACCAGTAACTCCAGGCACTGAATCCGCCTATGAATTTTCCAAACTTGAATTTGCCCTTATTGTTTTTGTTCGAACTCGAGCCAAAAACGGTCTGGGTGTATCCCGGCAGGCCTGAGGCTTTCGGGAAGACGGTTGCAAGTTCTCCGAAGGCAAGGTTCTGGAAGAAGCCCAGGAAAATGGTCAGGCCCCAGATAATTATTGAAAAAGCCCAGACGTAACCTGTAAAGTAACCGATAGAGGGGAGGATCAGTAAGGGTACTCCGAGAGCAATTGCAAGACCCTGTTTCCAGTCAATGGATCTTTCGAGTTCTTTTAAGTCACAGCTTGCTCTGCTGCATTCCTCGGCATACTGCCAGTCGATTTGAGAAGAATGGGTGTTGTCGTCCATGAATATCACCATTTTTTAAAAGGTTAGTTTAAGCCCCTGATTCAGGCAAGCTGTGCCCTGAACGTTTCACAGGAATTGATCTTGATCCCGAGCAGTTTCTCGATATTCATCTTCGCAGCAATGCCCTTTGCAGCTCCGGGCACTGAGGTGATGACTCCAATATCAAGCTCTTCGCGCAGTTCTCGCATGACATGTTCGTCCGAGAGGTCCATGGGGTCGACATTAAGCTTCTTTGCCACGTACTCTTTTGCCTCTCCGATACGCATGTTCTTTGAAAACTCCATCCTTGCGACGAGGTCGCCTGCAGCTCTGATCCCGGTCATTCCGGAAGCCATAATGTGGGAAATCGGCATACCCATCGGGTCGCCGACCCCGATCTATATGCCGTCGACGCCGGCAATCTCAACCATTGCCTTACTTGCCCGCGTAACTGCATCCACGGGTGGGGTTTCAAGCATGGGGATTCCCCCTACCCCCATGCCCATGTTCACATGACAGGGGATTGAGGAAGCTTCCACTGCCGCCTTTATGAAGGTGACAGCCCTTGCCAGGTTCCAGGCTGAGGTCTTGCTGGTGTTGGTGTTGACCACGGGGCCAAAGACATTTGCTCCGGCTTTTGCAACCAGGGGAGCCTGTTCATGCGGCCAGAGCCCGGCAAGCCGGACTTCATCGTACTCCAGTTCCCCGTGCATCCCGAGCACCATCTCGCCTGCCATGCCCACCTCAATGTACATCTCCGGAAACTGAGCCCTGAGGATTTCGACAGCCCGGAGGGTACCGTACATATCCGCATCTCCGGCTGCAGCGGTTGTATCAAAGTTAACCCCGTCAGCTCCTGAGGCAAAGAGTTTCTGCATAACCCAGACCGTATCCCTTGTCAGGTGGTCTGCGGCATGTTCCATGGATTCTCTTGCCTTATCGATCTTGAACATCTTCATGAGGTCGCCAGGGTTCTCGAAAGGTCCGTCGGGGGTGTAGTAAAGCCCCATGTTGGGCATTGCACCGTAAAAGAGGGGAATGATCATGTTCTGCTGGCAGACTTCCATCGCCTGGCACTCGTTTGAGACCACGGGTTTTACCGGCTTGAAACTGTAGTCGATGTGTCCGAGCTCCATAGTGTCGGCGCCAAAAGCTCGCTCATGCGTCATGCAGCCGACAAGCCGGCTGGAAGGAATTCCAACGCCGCTGTTCCCCTGGTCCCCGTCAAGCCGGATTGTACCAATATCATGAGTAACCGGGACTTCCATACCCTGTTCGACGCTCACGGCTTTCCCTGGCATCATAAGGATTTCAGCAAGCTTTTCCATTTCATCTGCACTGAGATCAGGGATTTCTCCAAGGTCGGCGGCATTTGCAGAGCCTGCTTCTATCTCACTGAGGATTTTTTCTTTTGTGAGGTAGATCCTTTTACCGTCGCCCATCCTCAAAGCATATTCAGTTGCCATTTTTTATCCTCCATTGCTCAAATTAAACTGATTAAAATCGGATTGGTCAAACCCGGAATGGTTAAGTTGAATTAACCAGACCCGGAACGACTAATTTTGATTGACCAAACCTGGAACGATTAACTTCAGAATTACCAAGTTTAGACTGGAATCGGGGTTCAGAGCAGCAGTTCTTTTGCCTTTGCCACTGCTTCGCTTGCATTTTCGGCATAGCAGTCCGCACCTATTTTGTCTGCCCAGGCCTGGGTTGCAGGAGCCCCTCCGACCATGACCTTAACCCGGCTGCGCAGCCCTTCTTCTTTCAGGAGCTCGATAACGTCCCTCTGCCCCTGAAGGGTTGTGGTCATAAGGGCGGAGATCCCTATCATATCGGCATCGGTTTCCTTTGCCTTTTCAATAAAATTCCTGATAGGAACGTCCCTGCCTATATCGTGAACTTCAAAACCAGAGGACTGAAGCATGGTTGAGACGATCGACTTGCCAATGTCGTGGACGTCGCCTTCCACAGTCCCGTTAACGATGACTCCGAGCTTCTTTTCCTGAGCCCCTGCCGGGAGGTCAGCTTCAAGGAGCTTGACGCCTGCTGTCATTGCATCTGCTGCCATCATCACGTGGGGCAGGAAGAGTTTTCCTCTCTCAAAGAGAACCCCCACCTGGTTCATGCCAGCAGAAAGCCCTTTTTCAATAATCTCTTCAGGCGGGATCTCAGCCCTGGCTTTTAGAACCGCCTCGAGTACCTTTTCCTTTTTACAGGAGATTACCGCATCGGCAACCTCGTGGAGTAATCCTTCAATATCTGCCATTTTTTTCGTCCTTTTTTTCATCTCAAAATAGCTGTGAATGGGATTCCATAATCGGAAACCGGTAAGTTTTTTCCTACTCTTAATAGATATACTTTTCTCAATATGAAATAAAAATATTATGATGTAGTCAGTGTTCAAAAAAAAAAAGGCAGTGTTTCTTTCTCCCAAAAAAAAAGAAATTCAACTTAAAAAGTGAAATACGGTAAAGATTTCTCTCTGTTCAGATACCGGGATATGCCGTCTTTGACTGCCGGTATACCAGGTCCATGGTTAGGCGTGCAATCATAAATTTCCTTAAAAAAGTTCCGGATTTACCTTGTTATTTTTCATTCTTCCTTCTGATTTCTGTAGAAGATATTCCATCGTCTTCGTATTCGTCCATCGGGACAATCTCGCAAAACTCAAGGACTTCAGGGTTCAGGCAAAGTTTAACGGATTTCCTCTGAAACACCATGAAGCGTATGTTCTTTTCCTTAAAATGTTTTAAAATGGCAGGCGTATCTGTTGTAGCATTATAATATTTTGCGTCAAAAATCCTGTTGATTGTATCGGCACCAACGATAAAGGTGCTGTCAGGGAAAAGCGCAGCTTTTTGCAGGAAAAGAGGAGCATTGGTCAGGCAAACCCCACCCATGAAGCTTTCGTCTTTGTATTCCCTTAACGAGTCAAGCCTCTGATTCAGCGAGATAAAATCTATAGGCGGCTTGTCGACATTAGTCAAGGATATTTCAAAGTGAACGGGCTCACCAAGTTTCTCCGAAGCCAGTTTTGCCATAAAAACATGATTCCTGTGGCAGGGGTCAAAAGAACCGGGAAACACAAGCCTGATCTTACCAGATTCTTCGTTTTCTCCGTTTTCTCCGTGAGTTCTTGCTTCTTTTGTTTTTGCCTCATTTAAATCGATTCTTGCGATACCCGGGGTTTCATGAGGACCCTCTTGGCTGCATATTTTCGGTTTCAGGAGATCCCCTACAGGTCCGGAAACGGACTCATATTCTTCAATAACTTCCTCTCCTCTCCCTTTTCCGGGCTCAACCCTATCCAGTAAATCGATTTCAGGAACACCGCAGTAGCGGGCAAGTACATTGAAGATCAGGAGCGAGGCAATCTTTTCTTCCTCTTCCCTTGTCCTGTCCGCTGTCAGTTCAAGTGTATTCACTCCGGTTTCACAGGCTGACTGTATGGCAACGTGGACCTCGTGTTTTCTCCCTTCCCTCTCGTTTGCTGCCCTGAGCTTGCAGGTCGCTCCTATTCCTATCACTTCCCGGTCTGCAGCCCTGTCTTTTGACAGGTCCAGAGCTCGCTGGTAGGCGACCATCGCCATCAATCTCGCAGTTTTTTCCGAGCAGTACTTCTCCGTTTTTCTTCCGAGGAACCTATCCATTGCATCCGTGCCGTACGGAACAACCGCCTCGAGTACTGTTGCAGAGCCGCTGCCGTGGCGGAGCAGTTCCCCAATAATTTCTGCCCCGCCCCCGGTTATTACAAGAACGGCTTTGCAGGGAGATTCATGAATCCGGAAAATAAGTTCAACAGGCACGTTGTTTCTATCTGCAGCCAGTTTGTCTACCATCAATTCTGTGGATACACTTAATGATGTTATAAATATTATTATTCACGCCAGTTTGTGCTTGAAAAATAATTAGAAGTAAATCTATCTACTCTTATCAGGAAGACAAATTATTATCAGGGAAAAAGGTTTGCCTGTATATTGGACATTTTCACGGCGCCCAATGAAACGCCGCTAATTATGTCCCGAAAACTTAGAACTAAACTCACTCCCGTCTGAACAGAAGTGTTAAAATTAAAAGAGCTGCAATAGGTCCTGTAATTTCAAATCCGGGCAAAGCTGTCAAAGTATTATTCTCAGAAGTTTCATTCTCAGAAGTTTCATTCTCAGAAGTTACTCTGTCGTTCATTGATTCCCATGCCCAATCGAGATCTTCCTGAACCCATGAGTCTGTCTGACCAGCGATATTTAACACTCTGTAGTTATCATCTAATTTACCCAGTTCGTTCAAATCAGTATTTTCATAACTCTCCCATTCTGATTTTTTCAAATCATAGGCATAATTGCTGTCTGTAAATTCATCATAAATTCCGGGGAGATTCTCTCGGGCTTCGACTACGGTTTTTTGACTTTCTTCATACTTACTATTTAACTGGTTTTTTAAATCTATGTAATTATTTACCTCCACATCACTGGGGCTGCCATCAAGAATCTCAGCAATAGCAGCGGTCAGATTTTGAGAAACCTCCAATTCATCTTCAAATTTTACTATCAATTCTCCGCAAATGGAGGCTGCCTTCTTTGCCGCATTTTTTTCAGCAGTTGTTGTGGCAATGTCTGCAGTTTCATTCCAAAACACTTCAGAATCATCCCAATAACCAATATCTTTGCGTATTACAATCATGTTATCTCTGTACATTGTCAGGTGGTCATTTGCAACAATTTTGTTAACGTACAGGTCAATTTTTGATACACCGTAAAAGATATCCTCATCCTGAACGATCTCTCCTTTCTCTCTATCTACCACGAATTGAGCTTTGACCAGATCTATTTGAGCTAGAGGTATTACTTTAACTACAAAATATTCGTTCCCTTCATATTCATAAGGTCCAGAAGTGGTAGATATTTCGTTTTCGAGCAGATATTCTTCAACAAGCTTCCCCGCCTGATACTTGCTTGTTTCTGCCTGAGCATTTATAGAAAAAAGAATTATTATAATCGCCATGATGAATAATTTTAAGCTTAATTTCACATATATACCTCATTAATTATTTACTTATGAAAAAGAGTAATTTCTATAAAAAGTTGCCTATTTTGTGATAGCCTGGTTTTCTTACTTAGTTCTAAAGTCTGTTTTTAGAACAGGATTCTCTTCAAGCAGATAAGATCTCATCAGCAAAGTATATGGTAAAGCAGGCTTCTTTTCCTGAGTGTTAGCAGGATCACTGATTTTAATTATGACATATGGTATTAATATTGGTAAGCTTGGAAATTGCCGGCAGACTTCCAGTATTTTAATCTAAAGAAATAGGGTAAACACTTTAATGAAATCTATAGATTAATGGGCTTGTTGAAGGAGATCCCCACAGCGCTTGTAGACTCGTTTGGCAGCCTGTTCGCTCACGACAAATGATCCTGTCACTTCATGAAGCCGAACAGCATGGAGTTAATGGTCCGGTGCGTAGTTTTTTCTCTATTGCTTCTCTGCTGCTGGCAAGGTCAATACTCAGGTCAGCATTCTAACGAAGCTTAAAAAATATAAGGAATTAAGAAAAAATTATCTTTTCTCGATGGCCCCGCAGGCAATCCGCGCACCACTGTTGCCGGAAGGATCGGTTAGCTGGTCGTCAGGGTCGGCATGGATGACCAGTGAAGTGCCGTTGGCTGGAAATAGCGTGGTCGACCCGGGTGACAGCGTCACAAGGTTAGTGGTGACATCCATATACCCCGTACCGTCCTGTCCCACTACGAGATTGGGCAGATCTCCGGCATGGGGACCTTTCAGGTTGTCGAACCCATGTTCTTTGCCCAGAGGGTTATAGTGTCCTCCTGCAGAAGTGAAAGACGGCCCGGTGCAGTTCACTTTCTCGTGGATGTGGATGCCGTGCAGGCCAGGCGTCAGGTTGCTAGCAAAGACCTGAATCCGAACCATGCCAAAGTCGTCCTTGGTAAAGGTAGCAAACCCCACAGTACTGTTATTTGCGTCCTTAATGACAGCTGCAGCACTGTCTGTGGAGTTATCCTGGGCAGAGCCCACGGCTGCAAACATCAGTACTGTTGAGATTATCATCAATAATATCAGTCCAGTTTTCGTCAGCTTATTCCCCCTTTAAAGTGACAATTTTTATGTAAAAGAAGTCTGCCTGTTAAATCGCGGATGAGATGAATAACGATCTCCCATCCTCTAACTGGTGTAGAATGTTCCGTCTCCCCATTCCAGACATACTCCCGGACAAATAAACGGGCAGATAATATAAAAGTGTTATTATATAACTTCCTTTATGCTCCAGGACCTCAAATTAGCCCTTAAAATCTCTGATATAGGGTAAACTCACTACTATTTTCTTTGTCGCAGGTTTAAGACCCTGTTCCGGAAGTACGGTCCCGCCGATAATAAAAATTTCAAGTTTTTCAGTCTCAGGAGTTTTGGGCAGGAAGTCATCAATTTCATTAAAAATGTATTGTAATATTACTTCCTTTCCTTTATCTCAATCCAATACAGGTCCACCTTCTCCTTTATTTCTTCAAAAGAAGGATACCCTCTGATCCTCCCCCCTGCAGGACAAGCTTCAGTTTTTCAACTATATCGTGTTTCACTTCCTTTAATTCTTCTTCAAATTTGCAGTAGAACAGTGCAAGAAATATGAAATACCTGACCGAAGGCTCTTTTTCTGCAACATAAAGCGCATGCCGGAAGATATCTTCTCTTGTGAGCTCCTTTTCCGGCTCTCTCTCCGAATAATAGTAATAGGTAGTCGGCAAAAGGAGCTTGATCCCCTCCTTTTCGAAAACAGAGAACTCTGTCTTTTCCCCGGAATCCCCGCCGTATTTATTGGAGTGGATGACCTCATCCCTGTCCTCTCCTCATAAATGGGCAAACTATAGTCACCATTTTAAATAATGCGACATTTTGTGTGTAAATTTGTGTTTCTCCCAAAATTCATCCAGTTCTTTTCTTAATACGTTAATATTTTTGAATGATTTTATTGACGTTAACTCTTCTCTTGTCGTTTTCCAACAATATTCTGTTGGATTCCTATCTGGAGTAGCTGGAGGAAAAAACAGAATTTGCAGCCACTGTTTATTATTTTGATAAAATTCCTTTGCCTTTGCTGATCTATGCCATGTAGCTTTGTCTAGTATGAGAAATATCTTTACCCCTATCTCTCTCTTAAAATCGATTAATGACTTTAAGTAAGAGTCTGTATTCTGTGTAACTCCTAAATCATACCCATAAAACTCTTCGTTTTCAGTGTAGAACCCTCCAATATTGACTTTGGCTTTTGAACCACTTGTAAACTTAATAGGCTTCGAACCTTTGATAGCCCAACATTTTGATCTGTTTGAATCCACACAAAAACTGCTCTCATCTTGAGTTACGAATAAGTGGTTAGGATTTAGGAATCTTTTTTTGAACTTCGGCTAGAAATTCGTTTGTGAGAGTCTCATTTCGCCTTTTTGATTGAGGTCGACATGTTATTTTGCTAAACCCTAAATTTTTAATGATTTGTCTCATTCTTGATTTTGAATAAGATATGTTGAATTTCTCTCTGACAAATTGAACTGCATCCTTTGTTTGCCAACCACGATAATAACCGTCATCTGTTGGTATTGGCTCGGATAATGCTTTTTTTAGCTCAGATACTTGTTCTGCCGTTAAAAAAGACTTTACTCCTCGACCGGGTTTACATTTAAGGCTAGACAAACCTTCTTTTTCAGCTCTCTTTATCCAACGATGTACTGTTGAACGATGGACTGAAAACTCTTCGGCAATTTTAGCGGGACTTAAACCATTTTTAACCAATAATAACGCTTGAAGTCTAATCTGCTCAGTTTTATTGCAGGAGCGATATATAGCAGTAGAAATATCAGAAGTGGTAAACATCTCCAAGCTCATAGGTAACTAATATATTGATATTAGTATAATAATATTGCATTAAATGTAGAGGTAACTATAAGTGTATCAGTCTTAATCGTATACACATTGCGAAGATAATTTGCTCATTGAATTGTCGTATCAGTGACACGACAATTTTCCTCCTATCGGATCAATAAGGCTTCCTCGCAGCCTCTCATACGTCTCCGAAGCAAGCCGGGAGGTTACAATCCTTTGGAACGGAATATCATTCATGAAACGCACAAAGATATCTTCGTTCTGATCCATATATTCTATAAATAGGTCTCAAGGAGGCCTTTGAACTATTCCTTTTCTTTCAGTTTCTTCATCCGCAGCAGGTCAAGTAAGCTAGAAAAAACAGGGTTTTCGCTTTTTAGTCTACTTCTTTTTCATTTTCATCTTGGAAAGGTCAGTCATCTCCGCCAACCGGTGAGAGCCCGGTGTTCAGAATAATGGATGACCTTTACCTGCATAGACTCCGGGAAGCTGAGATTTTTATCAGGTCAGAAAAGAATGTACACTTCTACATCCCAGTTCAGAACGTGAAAGGACTGCAGAATTCTGACGAAACAGATTAATCGAAAAGCCCTCAGGGCTTTTCTCTATTACTCGTAAGCTTCCAACCTTGCTTTTGCAGTCTTAACAGCACGCTGCAGCCTTTCAGCCAGCAGTTCACGGGGCGGCAGTTCGGTCAGGTATTCAGCCACGTGGATTCCGGAACGGTTTAGCTCCAGTAGTTCGATTTGCTCCTCTTTCTTTCCGGCGCAGAGGATGATCCCAAGTGGGGACTCTTCTCCTGGTTGCTTTTCATATTTATCCAGCCAGCGGAGGTAGAGTTCCATCTGGCCTTTGTATTCGGCTTTGAAATTTCCGAGCTTCAGGTCAATAACAATAAGCCTGTGTAGGGGGCGGTGGTAGAAAAGGGGGTCGATGTAAAAATCGTCATCGTCAATTTGAATTCGCCGCTGTCTGGCTACAAAGGCGAATCCGACACCGAGTTCCAGTAAAAAAGCTTCAAGTTCACGCAGGATGGCATCCTCCAGGTCCTTTTCCAGATAACGGTCTTTCAGGCCGAGGAAATCGAGAACATAGGAGTCTCGGAAAACAAGTTCAGGAGTCAATTGATCCTGATCTCTCAGGTTAGCAAGTTCGTGACGAATCACTTCTTCAGGCTTGCGAGAAATGGCTGTGCGTTCATACAGCATGGAATCGATCTGCTTTCGCAGAGTGCGCACACTCCAGCGCTCCATACGGCACATCTCAGCATAGAATTCGCGTTGAAGCGGATCTTTTAACGGAACTAAAGCCAGGAAATGTGACCAGCTCAATTGTCGTAACAGTGTCACGACAATTTTTTCTTCCGGAAATACCTCAGCAAACTGGATCATCCGGCGCAGGTTTTTTTCAGAGAATCCGTTACCATACTCAGCTACTAATTCTCGCCCCAGTGAGGCGACAATTTCCTGCCCGTATTCTGCCCGCTCACCTTTGAGGATCTCCTCATGGATACGTTTGCCGATATTCCAGTAGAGCATCGTCAGACCGGCGTTAACGGCAGTAGCCACCGCCGAGCGGGTCGATTCGATTATATGGCGAATATCTTCCAGCAGCATAGGATTATTTGAAGCCGGTCCAGGTTCCCGTTTGTCCTTACGGCTCATTATCCATTTCTCCATACAGTTTTCCCGGCAACTTACTATCTTTTTTCCCCTATTCATAATTTCCTTCTTCAGCAAACTGAAACATGGTTGGTTTTATAATGAGGGTTTAGGTAAGCTTCGAATTTGTCAAAACCTAAAGCCAGAAGGTGCAGGTCATTAATGCTTCTGCTTATGCATTTTTACGTAAAGGCCGGACGTTTTGCGCCCGGTGAGAGCTGAGTGTCTTATGAAGCAAAAAAGTAAAATCGGACGCTGAAATAAGAAATTGGATAGTAAAAACGGATCTGGGATGATTAGACTAAGAATAAGGACCTTATCAATCTCATGTCCAGACTTGGGGCAATAAGTGTTATTTGTCTTCCTCAGGATCTTCGTTTTCTTAATCTGCGTGATTCACTACTACGTTTCTTGATTCTGTGTTACTCTCTGCCGTATTTGCTAATTCCGGGTGACTAACCGCATTATTTTTTTGATTTGATTCTTCCTTTTCTAATTCTTCCTTCGCTTTTTCTTTTAACCTTCTGATCTTTTCTTCAGGACACGTACACACTATTTCACGAGCTTTTTCAATATCAATTCCCTCATGTTTCGCAAATTCTTCTGCTTCTTTTTCGCAGTCATATAATTTGTCATAAATCTCATGTGGGTCGCAGTTTTTCAGATCTTCAAGCTTCTTTATATTGGCGAAGTAGTAAAGCATGAATGCCAGGTCTCTGTCCATTTTGAGTTTTGTGACAAAGTCCGATTTGTCAATATTCATGTAGGTTTGTGCCCTATCTATGTACATTTTAACCTGTCGTTCCGAATAGCTGCCAAATCTTTCTTTACGCTCTTTGAGTATGAATGCTGCCTCCTCCCCCAGGTTTCGGGAATCAAAGTTCAATTTCTTGAGTAGTTCCCTAACATCACAGGTTGCAAGTTCTTCAATTGTCCTGATTTTTGTACTGTATAGGGCATATGCCAGATCTTCGTCAAACCTCATTTTCTTGACAAAGTCCGACTCTTTGACCTCGTATTCGACTCTGGCGCTTAACTCGTTCTTTTTATGTCCGGGGAGAAGTTTTTGAACCCACGTATAAATCCATTCTTCTATCGTTTTGGTGAATACTCCAGCAAAAAAAGAAAATATGAATACAAAATAATCATTTATTTCGCTGGACTCGTCTCTGATTTGGAGATCACTTAGCAGATAAAAGCCTATTAACGCTATGAAAGGTGCGATAGTGATTCTTCTGAGGAATGACCAGGCAATGCTCATTTTTTTGTATTCCGGGATGAGCTGGGAAAAGGTGTCCTCAACACTTAAAAAAAGGTATGAGAGAACACCAATAGATGATGCAGCTATTATATAGATAGGGAACTCTAACTTCTCTATTCCAAAAAATGTAAAATTACTCTGACCATTCGTGTAATAATAAAATAGTATCATAGGCCACATGAGACCTGTAAATATTATAAGAAAATTTCTTACTATGTCATGAAGGCTTACTATGACACAAGCTCCGTCTTCTATACTGATTTCTTCTCCATTTCTTCGTTGCGAGTAAGTCTCATATAAAACGGCAACCAATACCAAAAGAATTATAATTATGACTAGTGGAAGAACGAAATAGGAAATAATTTGTTCCAAGCTGAAATGGAATGATAAAAGCCATATTAATAGTGCTGAAAGGATAAAAACAACAAAGCAAAAGTCCATCTTGTCGAAAAATCTGCTTACCCAACTTAGAAAAAGAAGATTTCCATAAAAAATTGGTAATAGAAGTATTAACTGAAATATCGTTAGCCCATTTGTTGGACTATTTGTTGGACTATTTGTTGGACTATTTGTTGGGCTATTTGTTAAGCCATTTGTTACGCCATTTGTTACGCCATTTGTTACGCCATTTGTTACGCCATTTGTTACGCCATTTGTTACGCCATTTGTTACGCCATTTATTGCTCCATTTAAACCCATATTTGTTTCATTGTTTACTTCTGCTATACAACTCCCCTGAAACAGCAGACTAAAAATGAAGACTACTCCTAAAAACTTACAGGCTCCGCCTCCCCTTCCCATAGACAGTTATTTGCATATCCACTTATATATACTTAATTTTATATAATGTAGTAAGAAAATATATCGTATCAGATTCAAGGAGTAATTCAACCTACTTCATTTAGCACTCAGATCAGCAAATCCTCAATCCCTGCCCCTCTCACGATATCAATCGCATCCGTCTGTTCTTCCAGGGTCAGGTGCCTTCCGAGGTCCGGATATTCCATCGCCCGGTAGCAGGGCCTGTACTGGAACATCAGGTTGAACCTGATCTGCGGGGTGTGTTCTGCGACCCATTCGGCAATCGGCCTTGTGCAGCACTCGAGGTGGCCGGGGAGGACGAGGTGGCGGAGGAGGATTTCGGCTGTTTCGTAGGCGAACTCGAAGTTGGGCTGAACGACTTCCAGATAGTTTTTCACCTTTGAAAATTTCAGGGCACAGGCGTTGTTGCCGTATTTGAAGTCCCCGAGGTAGACATCGACCACCCCTTCAAGGATTTCGGCGATTTCTTTTGAGTGGTACATATTCGAGTTCCAGATAACCGGGGTGTTTGAAGACATTTCCCGCACGATTCTCAGGACGGTATGCGGGTGCGGGGCCGGGGTTACGAAGTTTACGTTCTTTGCCCCGTGCAGCCTCCTTATGTCAACAAGCTTTGCGAGTTTTCGGGGATCGACTTCTGTCCCGCATTCCGGGCAGGCGGAGATGTCCCAGTTCTGGCAGTAGATGCAGGCAAAGACGCAGCCGGTAAAAAAGATCGTGTGGGAGGGAACAAGTTCGGGCTCTTCTCCCATGTGCAGGAACTCCGAGGCATAACGGGAAACATCAGTCAGCCGGCAGAAGCCTTTCTCGCCCTTTTTCCTGTTTATCTCGCAGCGGCGTTCGCAGCAGGTGCAGTTTTCAAGCATACGGTCCACGATTGCAACCTTAAGGTCGAGAAGGGATGGGCTGGCTTTCGGGATCTCAAGGAAGCTTTCGGTATACAGCTTCAACCTGTCCGAAACATCCGGATAGGCAAGGGCTTCCACACCTTCAAGATCAAGACCTGCCCGCAATTTCCTGTATTCTTCGATGCCTGCCTTATGGATATTCAGGAGTTCTTCAAGTTTCGTCTGCGGGTCGAATTCTACTCCAATCCTCTCTGTAATCCTTGAGAGGGCAGGCATTTCATTTCCCTGCACCATAAGATAGCGTTTCAGGTACTTCGGGGCTGCCATATGGAAATATTCGTCTGCATTGGTTATAGGTTTATGGTAACTGTTCCGGTTTTTACTTCTAACTTTTACTTCTAATCTTTACTTCTAACTTTTACTTCTAACTTTCAAATGGGCTAATAATTAATAGATTGTAGGACAATGTTAATAATTAAGCTCGTGGGGTTAAATCGCATATTCTGATTAGCTTTAGCGGTGCCCGCGGAAGGTTTAAGGGGGAGTTTTTCTGGTTGCCGTTGATGTTTCAACAATCAGTTTCTGGGATTTAATGTCTCTTTTTTTCATACTTTTCTTCCTGTACGTTGTAGTCTACCCGCAGTCGCAACTCAAAAGAATTCGGATGCAGCGTCTGGCAAAAATAAAAGCTATGGAAAAAAACCACGCCTATAAAGTGCTCACGATGATTCACAGGCGAGAAGCGATCTCTCTTTTCGGAATGCCTGTTTACCAGTATATAGACGAAGAGGATGCCGAGCAGATTTTGCGCTGGATAAGGCGGTACGAAGACTACCCTCTTGAACTCATTCTGCACACCCCCGGAGGCCAGCTCCATGCCAGCATTCAGATTGCCCGCGCTCTCAGGAAGCACCCCAAAAAGACAAGGGTTATCATTCCTCACTACTCGATGTCAGGCGGCACAATAATTGCTCTTGCAGCCGACGAAATCGTGATGGATAAGGATGCGATTATTGGGCCCATCGAGCCGCAAATAGGAGATTTCCTTCGCGGTATTTACCCCGCTCCTTCCTGGATCTATGCCGCGGAAATGAAAAAAGAGAATGCGGATGATACCACTCTTGTTATGAGTGACATCTCAAGAAAAGCCCTTAAGCTTATCAGACACATTGCAGAGGAGCTCCTGGAAGGCAAAATCGTACCTGGTCCAGGCGGGGAAAGCAGGCTCGATGATGTTGTTGAAAAGCTGGTCAGTGGAGAAATGATCCATAGTACCCCCCTCTCAGCCGGAGAAGCTAAAGAACTTGGACTTTCCGTAAACACGGATTTTCCCGCAGATGTGCACGAGTTCATGAAACTCTTCCGGCCTGTGAAAAGGAACGTGGAATACGTGGAATAAAATCCCCTCCCGTGGAATAAACTTTTATCCAAGGCAAGTAAGGGAAGGAACTGTAAGAAAGACAGAAACTGTAAGAAAGACAGAAACTGTAAGAGGACAGGGACTGTAAAAAGGACAGGGACTGGAAGGTCTTCTTAAATGGATGTAAGCAGAGTTACCCGCTCAAAGAAGGTGGCTAAAAGCAGTTATGACCGGTTGAGCAAATGGTATGATTTGTTTGCCAGCCCTTTTGAGGGAAAGTTCATAGATTCCGGACTGCAGAAGCTGCAGGCTGCCCCCGGAGAAATAATACTTGAGATCGGATTCGGGACAGGTCAGGCTATCCTCGAACTCGCCCATGCGGTTGGAAATTCCGGAAGAGTCTACGGAATTGACCTCTCTGAAAAAATGTGTGAAATCACCCGAGCGAAAGTAGAAAAAGCGGGATTTTCAAAAAGTGTGCAGCTGGTAAATGGAGACGCTCTTAATCTCCCTTTTCAAGGTTCTTCCTTTAACGCGATTTTTATGAGTTTCACACTTGAGCTTTTTGATACTCCCGAAGTATCTATGGTTTTGAAGGAATGTCAGCGGGTGCTTAAAAAAACGGCCGGCTCTGTGTTGTAGCCATGAAACAGAAACATGACCCCATTCCAGTGCTGAAACTCTACGAATGGGCTTACAGAAAATTTCCGAACTATGTTGACTGCAGGCCCATTTTTGTCAGGGAAATGCTGGGAGAAGCCGGTTTTCGTATCCTGGATGCAGCCGAGATTAGCAGCTGGGGGCTGCCAGTCGAAATTGTTGTATGCGGAAACATGAAAAACTGACCTGTTTAAATAGCTGGGCGGAGAGAGTATCTGGAAATATTGACCTGAAAACTCACCGAGCAATATTCTGAAATTCGGATATTTATTTCTTAAATTTATATCTTTTTTAAATTTACATCTGTAGTCTTTTCATTGTAAACTTTTTTGCTTTAAATGTGAAAATTTGTTAAGTTTTCTCGCAACTTTTTTCCACTTTTTATTAACATTTTTTTAAAATAGTAAAACTGTCTACTAACTCATATTTTTTACTAGAATTTAAATTTCAGAAAATTAATTGTATTTAACTATTTTGCTCATTTTATCTTAAATTAAGTCTTTTGATCTCTTTTTTATACAGAATAAGTATTTATACAATTATAACGATTATACTATTGGTAAAACATAATACCATTGGATAGCAGCAAACCCGCGGTTGCTGGGGGCAATGTCATTTTAATTAGAAAGAAAATTTCAATTGATAATGCAGTTTTCACGGCAAGCACTGGATAATGTGGGAAGGGTAAGAGGATACAGGTCACTTAATCCCTGTTTCTTCGTGAATTGAAGAAATCTTTGCATTTCCGAGCGAATCCACGAAGAAACAGGGTTTGAATTAAGACCTGAGTAATTAAAAAACAGTGTTAAAATTGAAAAACAGTGTTAAGATTAAAGAAAAAGTGTCGGGATTACAAAATTGTAGTGGGATTAAGAAAAATGCGGGATTAAGAAAAAGTTGAAATCAATACAAAAATAAATTTTAGGGAGTGGTGTTTGATGGCTCTTTCGAACCTGACTGAAGCTGAAAAAACAATCTTGATGGATGAAACCGTCACCGATTTAAAACATTCTTTGGAAACTGTCATTAAGAGCTTACTTGCCGAATACGAGGCGGACCTTGAATCCAACCTTAACGTTTCCAAAGTTGAGGTAAACTTCATCGTAAAAATGGACGGAATTGAGGTCTGAAGCTTATTTAGTCTGAAGCTTATTTAATTACAGTAGACAAATGAGTAGAGTTTTCATGAAGAGAGTCGGAATACTTTCAAATAATTTTAGTTATCTCGATGTCCGGGGTCAAAAATGCCTTTATCTTAAGGGCATGAACGGCATAATGAATTAAGTGGATCCAAGCCGGCTTTTCTTCCTGTTCCTTTAATCTGCGAAAGAATTGCTTTTTTCTAACTGTTGATCGTTTTTATCACCATCACTACGGTTGATGCCTTTCACCTGCAGTCTGGATATGGTAAAAGCTGGAATTAGAGCTGGAATTGCATGGTCTTAACCACAGAGATTGCATGGTCTTAACCATGAAGATGGCCGGATTATTTTTCACTTTCTCGTATCATGTCGATGTTTTGTACACGAATCAGTTTATCTTTTTGTGTTGTTCCCGATGCTTCTGAGGTTTCCATAGTATCCAGTCAATATTATATAAGAATGGAAATGATATACATGGTGGGGAAAAATGTCAGGTACCTGGAGATGGCATCCGGGAGATCTGATAGAATTGTAAATCTGACAGGATTGCAGGGTCGAATAACTCAAATCAGTTCGATCAACAGCAGTTTTCCTGATGATCGATTAATTGATTGATGCTGGCGACCACTTTATTGACCGCTTTATTGACCGTTTTGTTGACCGTTTTATAGACCATTGAATGGTTGCTGAGAAAACAGGTTGAATGGCTAATAGGAAACAAGAAAGCTGCAGCGTCCTGAATCATGGTTAACAGCTACCTGGATTTAGAGGAGGAATTGCTATGAGTAAAACCGCACCGAAAACCTATATTACATCCGGGCACAGTGCCTGCCCGGGTTGCTGTGATATTTTTGCCGCAAAATTTGCACTTATGGGAGCGGGTCCTAACTGTATTATCGTTAACCCGACCGGTTGTCTGGAAGTCACGTCCACGCCTTACCCGAAATCTGCCTGGCAGGTCCCCTGGATCCATTCCCTTTTTGAAAACGGAGGTGCAGTGGCTTCAGGGGTTGAAGCCGGTTTAAAAGCCCTTGGCAAAAAGAATGATATCAAGGTCATAGCTATCGCAGGCGATGGCGCTACAATGGATATAGGGATTCGGTCTATCTCGGGTGCTTTTGAACGGGGTCATGACTTTACTTATATTTGTATGGACAACGAAGCCTACATGAACACCGGAGTCCAGCGCAGTAGCGGAACTCCTTTTGATGCTTCTACCACAACAAGCCCTCCCGGAAAATTCTCCTTCGGGAACCCGCTTCCAAAAAAGAACATGCCTGCCATCATGGTAGCTCACGGTTCTCCTTACGTAGCTACGACCACAATCGGCTACCCGAGAGATATGATACGTAAAGTCAAAAAAGCCACCGAAATCGTGGGCCCTACTTACGTCCATGCCCATGCCCCCTGTACTACAGGCTGGGGTTTTGATACCTCCAAAACTCTGGAAGTTGCCAGGCTTGCCGTCGAAACCTGCCTCTGGCCTTTGTATGAGATAGAAAACGGGCAAATAACGCAGGTCAGAAAGATCAAAAATCCAAGACCTGTTGAAGAGTACCTGAGAGCTCAAAAAAGATTCAGACACCTTTTTACCATGGAAGGCGGCGAAGAAGAAATTAAGAAGATCCAGGCCATGGCGGACTGGAATATAGAATACTACGGACTTCAGTAAAACTCAGGGCTTGAATTTTAATTTTAATTTTATTTTATCTAAATTTTATTTTATCTAAATTTTATTTTATCTAAATTTTATTTTAGGTGGTCTTTGATTAACTGTCTGCTCTATTCCGGAATCGGGAAGGAATCTTCGTTTCATCTCTCCCTGCGCCGGAATAAGGCTGGGTCAGCCATTAGCCAGATAAAAAGTGATCCAAAAGCCGGATAGCAATTAAAAGAACAACAGATTGAAGAAAATGTTCCCGGGGCCGAGAGAATACTTTCATTTACTCCGAAAATACTTTTCAATTCACAGGGAAATACTAGAGCCTTCGCCGGCTTGTCTGGCAGCCCTCCACAAAAGAAAAAGCAGAAGAAATGAAAGAGAAATAAGACCGGAATTTCTACCGGTTTAATCTTCTTGATTCTCGTTCTTACCCGCAAGCATCCTCACAAGCTTTTATTTTTTGGCTTTTACACTTTTTCTTCTCTTTTTCTCTTTCTTTTTCTCTCGTTTCTCCTTCTTTCCCGTCTTTTTGGTAAAGACTGCTCTCCTGCATTGAGCGGGAAAACGACGCGATAAAGAGAGTAAGGTTGTACGATCCAGCGATATCTGTGATTTAGAGTCCAGTCATTGCTTAACTTTCTTGACTTTAGCGTCCTCTTCACTCAACCCTGCCCAGCTAACCCTATACCCGAGTTCTTCCAGCACGGGATAATAGAGGCTGCTGTCAAGCCCGAAGCCTTCAAAGACTTTTACCGCATCCGCATATGTCTCCACAACCCCGGGTTTTTCAAGCTCCTTATCTATTTTCTCAAGCAGTTGTTTGAGGATTACAAAGTTTTCGAGGAGTACATAATCCCTGTACTTGTCCAGTTCTCCGACTTCCTCGAATATTCCGGTTCCTTCCACTTCTCCAGGCATTTTAAGCCTGGCCGCAATCACTTCTTTTAAAGCATCGAGCAGGACTCCTTTTTCAGATGCGATTTCATCGAGGCTTATCAGTTCCCCGGAAAGCGGAATTTCCATCTCCTGCAGTACTGATTTCTCTTCACGAAGTTTCTTTTCCTCGTATTTTCGAAGTACTTTCATGACTTCGTTTGCCGGGATTTTTTTGTCAAAAAAAATTACTTCCTGGGCGGGGAAATCTTTTTCGGAACATTTCAGTTTTCTGTCAATCAGGAGAATAAGGGGTTCCTTCACTTCTTTGAGTTTCTCAACTTTCTTTTCAAGGTATTCCGGAGTCCAGAAGCCTACAATTTCCAGATATACCTTCAAACTATTCCTTTGCAGAGAGAAGTCCGGGACAAAAGCATGTTTTCCGGCTTTGAGAATTGTGGGTTCCCTTTTTGCCTTCCAGTTTCCTAAACTGAGGCCACCGAATACCCGTTCAAGTGTGCTGTCATAGGTTGCTTCTTCGGCGGCTATTTCCTGAATCTCGGCTTCCTCTTCCGCAAATCCGATTTCACCTTCTTCTCCGATTCCACCTTCTCCTCCGATTCCGCCTTTTTCCCCTGCTTTATATCTTTCCCGTGCTTCCTCAAGTTGGAGTCCCGAATAAAGGGCTTCCGAATATCGGCTTGCTTCGGATGAAGGTTTAAAAGCTTCTTCCGAGCTGTCAAGGGTAAACTCAAGGATTCGCTTCCCCTGGTAACCTTTGTGGAGAATGCCTGCTTTCAGGCTCCAGCCTTTTGTTCGCAGGAGAGTTGGAAAAAGTTTTGCAAAGGAATTCCCGTACCTTTCCGACATCCGGAAAAGGGAAGCTGGCCCTTCGAGCCGGAGGTGGACAGCCTTTAGCTCCTCAGTTTCTTCTTTTTTGCCTGTTTCCTCTTCAGCGTCTTCCAGGGAATACATAAGCCCTGACCTGAGGATCTTCCAGAGAACTTTCTGGAAATCTCCCGTTATCCAGATATCCAGGTCAACAGCGCGGAAAAGGAGGGTCTGGGTCAGGGAAATGTTATACTGCCTGATGAGTTCTGCAGGGGAAAGGGGGTTGAACTCTTTAAGGACCTGGTTTTCTTCAAGGTCAGCCCAGAGAGATTTTTCCAGTTCAGGGACTGAAATCAAGAGATTTTTCGCGGCTTTTTGAAGCGCCTCTTTTCTCTCGGCAGGAGAAAGCGCCATCCCGCCGCAGGCTTCATAAACTGCTTCCCTGGCTACTGAAGGATCAACAGCCGAAGAGGTCTCGATCACAGCCCGTCTGCCGAGGAGCTGGGAAAGCCCCCGTATAAAGCGGTAATTCATCTCTTCATACCCTTCAAGTTCGGCCAGCAGGTCTCCGTATGTTTTTCCCACATGCTGCTCGAAAGTCTCTATAAGGAGCTCTGCAAATTCCAGGTTTTCGGAATCAAAGGCTGCATATTCCGGCTTTATTTTTCCCCTTGAAATGCGGGTTACAAGCAGGTCAGAGGTGAGCAGAATAATCACTTCCCGGGCTTTTCTTTCTCGAAATTTCGGTCTTTTCTTTACCTTCCGGATTTCTTTTTTCGATCCCCTGCTTTTCCTTTTCTATCTTTTTTCCAGGGCTTTTTCCGGAGGAGAGAGCTTCTTTTCTCCTTCTTGCAGTTCCGGTTTCGGTCGTTTCCTCAGCTATGATCTCGTAGAGCACGGCTTCTTTTCCTTCTTTTTTCCTCAGGATCCTGCCTAGGCGCTGGACGTAAGCCCTTTTGCTTCCGGTTCCGCTTACGATGATTCCAACGTTTGCTTCAGGGACGTCAATTCCCTCGTCAAGCACTTTTGAGGTGACTACAGCCCTGTAGCTGCCTGTCCTGAACTTCTCAAGAACGGAGTTCCTTTCTTTTGCCGGGGTTCTGTAGGTGATAGCAGGAATGAGGAATGTATGAGAAATCCGGTGCACAAGCCGGTTGTGTTCCGTAAATATAAACACTCTGTCTTCTCTGTGCTGTTTCAGGATCTCCCTCAGTTTCTCTATTTTTGAATCGCTGTTGAAGGCAAGGTCTCTTGCTGCGTTTCTTGCAAGGAGGGCTTTTCTGGCTTCAGGGTCTCTTCCGCTTTTCATAACCAGTTTCCGGAAGTCCTGCGAACCTCTCATCACCATCCCGGTTTTTCGGAGATAATCGAGGAACATGGAATAGTGCCTGTCGTATTCTTTTTGTTCTTCGGCCGTGAGCGCCACAGTAATCCGTTTTATCGTATAAGGGGCAAGGTGCCTGCCTGCAAGTTCCGAGACCTTTTTCTCGTAGACCTTTCCCCCCAGGAGCCGGTTCAGTTCCGTATGCAGCCCGTCTTCCCTTTCATATGTGGCTGTAAGCCCTAGCCTGCAGGGAGCTGCGGAGAACTCGGCAATGCTCCTGTACCCGGCTGCAGGCAGGTGATGTACTTCGTCAAAAATAAGGAGGCCGAACCTGTTTCCCAGGGTTTCGGCGTGGATATAGGCAGAGTCATATGTGGAAACGGTTATGGGAAGAATTTTCTTCTCACCTCCCCCAAGTTTTCCTATTTCCATGGTAAAGGCTTCTTCAAGCTGTTTTTTCCATTGTTCAAGCAGGTCAAGGGTCGGAACAACCACAAGGGCAGGGGTATTGCACCCGGCAATTGCCCTGATTCCAACAAGGGTTTTTCCGCTGCCTGTCGGCAGGACAAGGACTCCCCATTTCTCATTTTCTCCCCATGAGATAAGAGCTTCTGCCTGATAATCCCGCAATTTCAATTTCTTTCCCGAAGCCTCATAAGCTGCTGCAAGGTCCGGACAGGGAAGCAGGTCAAGTACAGCATCTTCAAAATCGACCCCGGACTTTTTCAGATAGTTGACAGTATCCCTGTAATACAATGCAGGAGCCCTGAAAATTCCGCTCCTTTCATCCCATACGGAGTTCGGGACCCTTACATTGCCCTCTATGAGAATAGTTCCCTGCTTGAAGCTGATTTTGATCATTGTTTACTAAGAGCCCGGACATGATATATAACAATTCAGTTATCAGCAGGCTCAGGCTGGAGTTTGTTACCTGTGTAATTTTTTATTGTCTCCAATAGAGGTGAAAATTTTTCGGTATTCACTCTCTGCGCCGCGCTGGACCGGTCCTTCAGGTAAGAATAAATAATCTGCAAACCAGTGTCACAATTGTCGTTTCTCTTTTTTCTTCTTCTATTTTCGGGACAGACCGTTCACCTGCGTTGAGCGTGGTAAAAACGACACAGTATAGTGAATATGGTTGTATGGTGAATATGGTTGTATGGGGCAGAGAGATCTATGAATTAATTCTCTTGAGCGAAGCCCCTTATTCTAATACATAAAATAGTCTGCTCGAACGAAACCAATTATAAAATCCATCAAGTAGTCCTCTTGAGCGAGCGAAGCGAGTGAAAAGGACAGCGTACTGTTGCGATTACATCGCAACTACAAGAAAAATCATAGATTTTTCTGTCCCGAGGCGCAATTCGGGAAACTGAGAAATAAGTTCAGGTCGATTTTCAATAGTAGGAAAGAAATAATAAGAAGGGAATTTTTGGATGAGCTCTAATATCAGACCTGTGAGGAATAGCGGTTCCGGGGATGATTCCCTGCCCGAACCCATGCCACTTGAAGACCTTTTCCATAAATACGGAATTGAACGCAGCCATGCCGATAACGTAGCCCGGAACGCACTCGAACTTTTTGAAACCCTCGCTCCTGTCCACGGGCTGGGCCCCGAGTTCCGGACACTTGTGGAAACGGCTGCCCTTGTGCATGATACCGGGGTGGTTACTGACTTTGAGAACCATCACAGGGCAGGAAGGGATATCCTGCTTCGGCACCCTCCTGCCGAATTGCCTGAAAGGCTGTGGCCGGTTGTTGCCTGGACGGCTTTCCTGCATAAAAAGAGAGCTGGAAAAGAGAAGGTTGAGAAACTTAAGGGAAAAGCTTTCGGGAAAATGCCTGAAGATCTTCAGGATCTCACCCTGAAAGTAACTGCCCTTATCCGGCTTGCCGATGCCCTTGACTACAGCCGGATGGAAAGCAGGATAGGGAAAGCTACATTTAAAGGTCGTAAGGTCAGGTTCGAAATAATAGGGCAGGGGGCCGAAATAGATGCGGAAAGGATGTACAAAAAGGGGGACCTCTGGTCTCTGCTCTATGATACGGAACTTGAGTTCAAGCCGCGATCGAAAAAATCATGAAGGTTTAAATCACGAAGATTTAAATCAGAAAAACTTTATTTTTAAGTCCTGCTTTAAAGCAATACCTTAAGGTTTCTACTTTAAACTATACTTTATAATCCATACCTTGAAGCTATACTTTAAATCCTCACTGAAAAACCTGTTCAAAACATACTTTACTCACCGAATCATGTTTACTCACCGAATAGACCATATTCAAAACGTACTTTAAAGCCACCTTTTAAAAAACAAGCATTAAGTCTTGGAATCGGAAGATCTGAATGAGTTACCTGATACTTGTACGACACGGGGAATCCGGCTGGAACGTTGACGGCAGGTTCGGAGGCTGGGTGGATGTCCCGCTGACCGGAAAAGGGATAGGAGAAGCCCTGCTCTGTGCTGCCGAACTTGAGGAAATTAATCTGGACCTTGCTTTCACTTCAAAACTGATTCGGGCACAGGAAACTCTCTTTCTTATCCTTTCGAAACAGAAGAAGATAGGGGTCTTTGTCCATGAAGAAGCCGGTACAGGAGAGGACAGGACCGAAAGCGGAGATGAAGCCGGATCGGATAAAAAAGAAAATCGGTATTCATATCCCACCAAAACCGAAAAGAACCTGATCCCTATCTATTCCAGCGACGCCTTAAATGAACGCTATTACGGGATACTGCAGGGCAAGAAAAAGGACAGAATGAAAGAGAAATACGGGGAAGAACAGATCCTTCACTGGTGCCGGAGCTATGACGAAGGGCCTCCCGGAGGGGAAAGCCTCAAGGACATCTACGGACGTGCGGTCCCCTATTTTGAAAAGGAGATCCTTCCTGTCATTCAGGCCGGAAAAAATGTAATTGTCTGCGCTCACCAGAATAGTTTGCGGGCGCTGATAAAACATATTGAAGGGATTTCCAATGAAGGCATCCGCAAAATCAGGCTGGCCAATGCAAGGCCCGTGATCTACACGTTTTCCAGGGGCATGCTGGTCCGGGAAAATGCGGAAATGGACCTGTCAGTGAAAAGGAATCTCTGAGTTCTTTTCTCGGGCCCGTCCGGATTTGCCTCTAATCAGTTTACCTCTGCTCGTTCACTTTTGCTGATTTGCCTTTGCTGATTGTCTTTGCTAATTTGCTGCTATCTGGTTTACTGTTGCTGTTGCCTCCGGCCAAAAAAGCATGGAGGACGGGTTAGATGTAGCCCATGGGCATGATATAAAGAGGGTCTTCATTTGCGGGCATTTTGAGGACTTTTTTTACCTCCTCATCTTCAAAAGCCCCCACTGTACAGGTCCCTATTCCCAGTTCGACCCCGAGCAGATACACGTTCTGGGCTGCATGCCCGGCTTCCATATGTGCGTATCTTAGGCCCCTTTTTCCGTATTTGCTTGTTATGCGCGGGTAGATTACAGAGATAACAAGCGAAACAGGGGCGTTTATGATCATGCTCTGAGAAAGAGCGGCTTCCGAGAGCTTTTTCCTCATATCGCCAGGGATTTCCTGGATAAGGGAATGTTCTTCCGTAACGTATCTGTAGATACCGGGTTCAAGCCCGCTACCCTCTCCGATTACGATATGAACCTCAAGCGGGTAAAGTGCGCCTGCTGAAGGTGCCGTTCTTAACCCTTCTTTTGAACTGGTCCCCTGGGTTGCCCAGAGGAAACGAGAAATGAGTGATTCGGAAAGTTCTCTGTCAGCGTATTCCCGTACGGATCTCCGTTTTGCAATAAGTTCCTCTATGTGGCTTCTACTTCCGGCATCCGGCTCGGGCAGTTTTACCTTCATTGGCAGGTCACTAAGATTCTGATTTCCCATATTTGTCCCCCCAAATTTTGATGCAAAATTTTTATTTCTTATAGCTTTTGTTTCTGGTGCTTCGGTTCTTATTATTTTTGTTCCTGGCATTTCAGGTTCTTATTACTTTGTTCCTAATTTTTTATTTTGTGAAGTTTCAGTTTTTAATATTTTACTTCGCCATGTTTCAGTTCCTGACATTTTATTTTGTTATCTTCTTCATTATATCTTCCGAAATTCTGTCCGGGGTCCAGGGAGGGTCCCAGACAAGCTCTACTTCGGCTTCTTTTACCCCTTTGATCGCTTCGACCTTTCGCTTTACGTTTTCAGCAATAAGCTCTCCCATGGGACAGCCACGTGAGGTCAGTGTCATTTTTATGTGTACCCGATCTTCTTTTATCTCTATACCGTAAACAAGTCCGAGATCAATAATATTGATCGGAATTTCGGGGTCGTAGCAGCTCTTCAGAACCTCAATAACTTCTTCTTTAGTAACGATAGTACCATCCCCCTCAAAGCGTAGATCTGCAGCAATTTTATGTTCCTTACTAAATAAAATGGTGGACAAAATTAAATATATTTCCCGAAAACTTCTGAATGGGTTATTTTCCGGTTTCAACGTATACTTCCAGCAATGAAATTGTTCAAAAGAGGACTTCCCGATGAAGGGTTCATTGAAAAGCAGGCTTTCTCGGAAACCGGGATGTTAAAAAAGGAGTTTTCGAATTATCTCAGCTGCACACCAGGGCCGGATTTGGTGTGGTAGATATGGTAGATATTGTAGATATTGTAGATGTGGTAGATATGGTGGTAGATAGTATTTTTGGGCTTTTATCCCGGCCCTGTCATGTGCAGTTTCTGGTTCCAGACGTTGCGGTACTTTTTTTCGGTCTGTTTGGGTCTATTCGCGTGAGTGCTGATATGTGCCCTATCAGGGTTCACATTGTTGGAACCAAAGTACTGGTGTGAGCTGTCTTTTGATCTGTAGCTCACCAGCTTATAATATATTTCTCGTGGTTTTAACCCTCTCCGAACAGAATAATTTCGGCAGACTTATATATCAGGAAAATAAGGAAGCTCCAAATCCTCTCAGCCGAACTACTTATTAACTTAAATCTTTTTTTGAGTTTATCCAAATTTTCGTAATCTTCTGGCTGTATCCCCAGAATGTGGTCTGATTGTTGCAGGGGATAAACCTATATATTAGTTTTTTTAAATTGAAATTACTTCTATCTGTTGACATCTGCTTGAAAAAGGATTTGGCGGATTTTTCTCTCTTTTGTGATCTGATCGGAAAAGAAGATTCAAAATTGCTGTCTATTCTTATCGAATAATTTCTTTAGTTTCTTTAGTTTCTTTTCGTCCCTTCTTATTCCTCAAGCCTGGGCCGTGAGAGCGCGATCAGGATTTCCTGTCCTCTCCACGAACCTTTGCTGAATCTGGTTTCAGCAAAAATCTCGGTTCCTTTCCTGGTAACAAAGGGCACGCTGTACAGGGATGTTTTTCCGTCAAGAATTTCAGAAAAGTTTTTTGCGGCTTCAAGGACCCGGTTCTGGGGATGGAAGGAAAGGATATTCTTTCCCATGAGTTCCTTTTCGGTATAAGAGAGGCATTTGCGGAAGGCAGGATTGGAGTGGACGATGCAGCCTTCCTGATCCACTATGAAAAGGAAGTCCTTTATGCTTTTAAATAGCCCCTGAAAATCACTGCTGATCTGCTGGAGTTCTGCTTTTTCTCTTATTCTGGATATCTCGTTTCCGAGTTCAAGGGCAATGGTTTCAAGCTGTTTTCTGGAGCTTTCGGAAATCTCATCCGCTTTGTGGGAACTGAGCTGCATGACTGCCACTAAACTTCCCCCTGAGAATACGGGAATGAAAGCCGCTGCCCTGAGTTTTTCTTCAGGGGGTATCTCAAGAGAAGCCATATTTTTAAGCTCAAAAAACTGCCTGTAGACAGGTTTTCCTATCCTGAACAGGTTTGTAAGCCCCTGGGCTTTTCCAAAACCTGAAGCCGCTTTTACAAAAGCAGGGGACAGCCCTCTGCAGGTCTTTAATTTCAGCTCGCCGCTTGCCTCGTCCATTAGATAGATGCAGCCTGAGTCCAGGGGTCCGGCCTCAAGCGCCAGGTCAAGGAGCCGCCTCAAGATTTCCTGCAGCTCATCGGTGGATGCCAGGGCAGTGCCCGTATCGCGGCGGATGCGCAGGAAGTCCGAACTCTGCTTTTTTTCAGTAACGTCGATAACGGTCCCGTACAGATATTCGACATCCCCTTTTTCATCGGAATGGATAAACGTCTGCTCGTTCACCCAGCGGACTTCTCCGGAAGCTGTGAGAATCCTGTACTCCTGGAAAAAGTTGTTTTTGCCTTCTTTATAGTTCCTGAACAGGTTATCCCTGACTTTTTCAATATCAAGGGGATGAATAATATCCTCATATGCCAGTTCCCCTGAGGTGAAAGTCCCTGCAGGATATCCGAAAAGGATTACGTTTTCAGTTATGAATTCCACAGGTCTCTTTTCCCTGGGACTGCTCAAAAAAACAACTATAGGGCTGCTGCTTACGATTAATTCCAGGACTTTATTCACTTTGAGGGAGCTTAAAAGATCCCTTTTAATTTGTTTCTGCTCGCTGATATCGCTTGCAACCGTAAGGACCGTGCTTCTGCCCTCATAATCCATTACTTGAGCTTCAACTTCCACCGGGATAAGAGTGCCATCTTTTTTCAGGTAGCTGGTCTCAAAGACGATCTTCCCTTTCTGGTATATCTTTTTGACCTGCCTGGAAAACTGATTTCCATACCTGGTATCAATGTTTCCGGGAGAAAGCTTGAGAAGTTCTTCCTTGCCGTACCCGAGGCTTTCACATGCCTTTTCGTTTGTTTCCAGGAATTTTCCCTGCCTGTCCATGATAATTATAAGACTGCGGCTTGCGTTAAGCAGAGAGCTGAACTTCTGCTTCTCCTGCTCAAGCTTTTCTGCAAGCTCTCTGCGGATGTTAATGTCCGAAACAATCCCGATGTAGCGGCTTATCCTGCCGTTTTTCCCGTACTGGATGAGCGTCCTGTCCTCAACCCGGCGAACCTCTCCATTTTTTGTAAGAATCCTGTATTCCAGGGTATAGTCAGTAATCCCTCGCTCGGAGTTGCTTATAACCCCGAAATTGAAAGCTTCGAGATCCTCGGGATGGATGATATCAGCATACAGTATTTTTCCTGCCCTGAAGTCGGCAGGTTCATATCCGAACCCGGAAACGTTTGCAGAAGTAAACTCTACCGGAAAGCCAGCCTCGGCTTTCCTTATGAAAATAACCTGCGGAATGCTCCCCAGGAACATTTTCAGCTCGTCTTTTGACTCAAAAAAGTCAGGCAGCTCCTTTTCAGGAAGCCCCTTACCCGTGAATTTGTTCTGAAGGCTTTTTTCCGTAATGTTGATCCCCTGTTGAAATTAATACTGGCTGAGAATTATACCGGCTGGAAGTTATATTTTCTATTTACTTTTTATAATAATGATGCCTATTAAATAAAACTGTTCTTTTTTGTCACAGGGAAATGATATTTAAGGCCAATTCAACCGGAAGAGCAATTTATTGACCTCCAGAAAATGATTGAATGAGGGACAAAACGGGATTTTGAACGGAGGTTTTGAATGTGAAATTATATATAAAAATCATCTTAATTACTCTTATTGTGAACTAAACACAATAGGGGAGTGAAGTATGGCTGATAAAGCAGATAAAGTTTCTGAAAATGTTCCAGGACCTTATTATTGTGACTATGAATGTATCGCGTGCCACCTGTGTGTGGATACGTCACCAGAGAACTTCAAAATGAATGATGATGACTCTAATGCTTATGTATATAAGCAGCCTGAGAATGATGCGGAAAAGGAAGCCTGTGAAGAGGCACTGGAAGCATGTCCGGTTGATGCAATCGGCAATGACGGCTAAAATGGCTTTTTTTATTTTGGCCTACTTAATTAATTTTTTCAATTTGCCGGTTTTAGTTTAAGCAGTTTCTCTGGTTACCCGCAGTTTTTCCACAATTCTTATGCACAGGTTTTACGCATCTTTTGTCCTATTTTTTTGTCCTATCTTTTACCTTTCTTTATTCGATCAGTCCGATTTCGGAATAGATTCTGGAGAGCCCCTGGAGGGTGGAATACCCTTTTCTTGTGATGATGTAGTCCCCGCGCTCGTTTCGCTGTAAAACCATGCCTGTGTCGAGCAGTTTCTGCAGGTGGAAGAGCAGGTTTCCGCCGCGAAGCCCGGTGAGTTTCGAAAGTTCGGAGAAGGTCTTACTTTCCCCTGAAAGGGCTTTCAGCATCAAAAGCCTCTGTTTATTTGCTACAGGCTCGCAGACCTCAGAGACTATCCTGTCAGGCTCGATTGCACTGATATCACCTTTTTCGTCCTCTTCTTCTCTGTCTTCATAGATCTGAAGGGAGCGCATAAGGTTTACCTGTTTTTCAAAAAGGTTGCTGGCTTCTGAGAAGCACCTGCTGCATTGAGGTTTTTTTGCTTCTTTCTTGAATTCCTCAATCCTGTCCCTGTACATTTTTACAGTCTCGGCATTGACCCTCCCTTTTCCAACAAGTCCTGCTGTTTCCTGTAATATATCTTTAAACGCAGTTTCACAGAATTCCCTCATCCCGCAGTCCCGCGTCATCTGGTTGCTCATCCGATCATTTGCGTCCTCGCAGAGGTAATCAACCATGGGTTTCATGAAACTTTTCCGCATCTCCTCAAGCATGCCCTCGATATGCTGCTGGTTTGCCCGCTGGAGGAATCGGGAAAATTCGTTCCGGAGGGAGGTAACTTCTTCTTTTATGGAATGCAGTTCTTCGAAGTAATTACTCTCAACATCATATTTCAAAAAATAGTCAGGGACACTTTCAAGTGGACCTATGGGTTCCCTGCTTGTTGACTGGCTATTTTTTCCGCCCAGGTTCTTGCTTTCTGTAAGGGGTTCGGAGTTCATGTCAGGTACTTCCTGTGCTATATTTTGCATTGAAAATGTTTTAACTTTTTCGTAAACTTCTTCTTTTTTATTTTGTACTTTCTCATTCAAGGGTCATTTTTCTGTACTGCGCGCTATTTGTACATAATCATGACGCTTAAATATATATGTATTCTGCACATTTTTAAAATATGAAAACTATATATTTTATAATATATGGAGGCATCGATATATGAATATAGATGAATATCACGCCGCATGGAGGCGGTTTTGTCGCCCCTCGGTATACGAAAAAGTACAGTCTACACAGGAAGAAGAATGCGTAATGCCAAGTTTTGTCGACACTGACGACTACACGCACCCCATTACCGCTTTTGTTTTGAACGCGAGTGATGAACAGCTTGAAGCCTTCAGCTACCTCGATCAGTGGATGCAACACTACGGTATCCGGTTCTGCAACTCCGATTCCTGCGAGTGCGAACACACAGAAGCTTTCTACGGAGCCTTACGGTTTGCGAGCCAGCGTCTTGGTACGGATTAAGTAGATACACAACCCCCAAATCTGCTGTAGTGAGACTGATTTTTAGCCGTTTTTAATTCCTACACACCACAACATACGGCAAGTGTATACCTACTTTATTCGCATAGGGCTTGTGCAGCCTGGTGGATAAACTGCCATTTACCCTTCAGGCATCAAGTCCTAATATTTTTAGGTTTGCCCACTTATCAATATTTTTCTATATTGACCCGCTTTTTTATAATAAAAATTATTATTTTTACTATTTATATATTACGCCCATATTTTCAATACGTCCTGCAATCTGACTCAGATTTTTTCGGCCCCAGAATTCCTGGAAAGGTCCTTTCCTGCTCCCAGAAACCTTTCTCAGCCTCTGAATTTGTTCACCTTATCTTTCGCATATCCCCCAAAATATTCAGGAATGTCGTGAAAAATTCCTTGAAAAGGGTTTGAAAGAAATAAAAAAAAATCCGGAAAAAAGTCTGGAAAAAAAGTCTGGAAAATAAGGTTAAAACATAGGTAAATATATCACAAATGTCCTCTTTTTTAAATTTTTAAGGTCATATTTCTATACAAAAAAAGGGTATGTACATAATTATGACGCTCAGGTATATAAATCTGTACTCTTATTCACTGTATGGTGATAATTCGTGGAGTTAGAAGACCTTAACAACTTCGTACAGACTGCAAATGAAGAACAGCTCAAAGCCTTCGGCTTCCTTGGCCAGTGGCTGATGGAAAACAGCCCCAAGTACTGCACCTGCGCCTGTAAGTGCAACCAGAACTGCGAGATCGCAAAGTCTCTCGGTGGTGCCCTTATGGCTGCCGGGCAGAAGCTTCAGGGCCAGTAAATGAATGAGTAAGCAGGATTCCTACCAGAGTTCTGCTGTTCCTTCATTTTCTCCTTTATGTTTTATTTTTCAGCTTTGAAACGTTATAATTAGAGTTTTTACGGGTTTCGTTGCTATTTTTTATGCTGTCCTGTATCCTTTAAACCGTTTCCAAAACAAATCTGCCATATAAGCCTGCCGGATAAGCTGAATTTACAACACATTTATTGCCTGGACGATATATAAAATATAAATAAAATTATAAAACTATAAATTTTGAAACTATCAATCTTAAATTATGATTCAAGGGGGAATTTTGTATGGAACCAACAGCCTCAGATTGGATTAACTTCTGGGACGCAAACACTTTTGCAGTGATTACCGACAATACAAAGCCAGCCATGAAATGGACCGCCTCGGAACTCAAAAAGCAGGGCAAAAAAGTCTATGTCGTTGACCTCTCCGATAAACCCGACTCCAGCTCCCTGAAAAATGTTTCCGAACTCCCGACCGGCCTCGACCGTGCCATCATCGGCATAACAAAATCCGAACCCGGAGACCTGATCCCCGTCCTGAAAGAAAAAGGTGCCAAAAAAGTCTGGATCCACTGGAAAACCGAAACCGAAAAAGCCCTCGGCGCCTGCATGGACGAAGAACTCGAATACCTGGCAGGCCGCTGCCCGATGATGTACCTCGGAAGCGGGTTGAGTATACACGGGGTGCACAGGACGATTGCAAAGATGACGGGGAATTATTAAAAAAGACTGATCAAACCCGACAATAAAAGCAAACACTTTACTAACAAAAATTAAAGCAAAAAATTTCCCGGAATCCCAAAATTCATCCGGAAAAGTTCAAAAATTATAAATCAGAAGATTTGTCCGGGCTGTTTATTTGGACAGCTCTTCCTCTACTTCTTCGGCTCCTGCTTCGAGTTCCTCTTTTTGCTGGGTATCGAAGCGGAGTAAAAGCGTCTGAAACTCCCCGATATGGGTTTTTTCTTCCTTTGCAATGTCTAGGAGGATTGTCCTTATATCCTTATTTTTGGTAAGAGCAGCCATCTGCTCGTAAAGGTTTACGGCATCAAGCTCGGCAATAATCCCGGCTCTGAGAATTTCCTTATCGATATCGTCTTCAGATATACTTGCAAGGTCTATAGGAATTTTTGATAACAATTTATTCACCCCTGCTTACTATATATGGAGATCTAATTATAAATATTTTTACCAACTCAATAAATTTTTTAACTTCCTCATCAACCTTTTTATTTATCAACTGTCTTATTAATTTACCTTAACTCCGTCTTTACTTCTTCGGTGTATTTGCAGGGTATCAGGATCAGCCGTAACTGATCCTGTAGATTGCATTATTTTTATCATCCGACACGAGCAGAGCTCCGTCAGGCATTACAAGGACGTCCACAGGCCTCCCCCAGGCTGCAAGGCCCTGGAGCCAGCCGTCGGCAAAGGGTTCATAGCTTACAGGAGTTCCGTTTTCCAGCCTGACGAGGGTAACCCGGTAACCGATAGGAATTTTCCTGTTCCAGGAGCCGTGTTCGGCAATAAAGATCTGATTTCTGTATTCTTCGGGGAACATCGTACCTGTGTAAAAGGTCATCCCGAGGGCAGCCACGTGCGGGCCCAGTTTCTGTTCAGGCGGGGTAAACTCGGAGCAGTTCCGGAGGTCACCGAATTCCGGGTCAGGGATGTCGCCTGCGTGGCAGTAGGGGAAGCCGAAGTTCATTCCGGGCTCGGGCGCCCTGTTGAGTTCGTCAGGGGGAAGGTCGTCCCCGAGCCAGTCCCTGCCGTTGTCGGTAAACCACAATTCTTCGGTTTCGGGGTTCCAGGCAAAGCCGACAGAATTCCTTATGCCGCTTGCAAAGATTTCGAGCTGGCTCCCGTCAGGTTCCATCCGCATGATCGTCCCGTAGCGTTCGTCTTCCTGTTCGCAAATATTGCACGGCATCCCCACAGGCACGTACAGCTTTCCATCGGGCCCGAATTTGATATATTTCCAGCCGTGTGCGCGGTTGGAAGGGAAATCAGCATTGACCACAACCGGCTCGGGAGGATTTTCAAGCCTCGCTTCGATGTCATCATAGCGGATCACCCTGGAAACTTCAGCCACATACAGGGAGCCGCTCCTGAACGCCACCCCGTTTGGCATATTCAGGCCCTCGGCAAGCACGATTACTTCATCGGCTTTATTGTCCCCGTTCCGGTCAGGAAGGGCATAGACCTTTCCGGCGCTCCGGCTTCCCACAAAAAGGGTTCCGTTCGGGCTGAGGGCCATGGACCTTGCGTCTTCAACATTTTCGGCATAATAATCAATGGAAAAACCGGGCGGAAGCTCGATACAGCCAATCCCTACCTCGTTTTCCCCGCAGTTATCGAGCGGCACGGTTCTCAGGACGGCATAAGCTGCAAAAATAAGGACAACAAGAGCAAAAAAACCTAGTATTATCTTTATTCCCTTCATTTTTCCTCCCATTTTACCTGAAATCCGTTATCATCCGGGATTCATATTGATTCATAATATTTGGGATTTATAATATTTGGGATTTATAATATTTGGGATTCATAATATTTGAGATCCATACCATTTGAGATTCGTATCATTTGGGATTCATATCATTTAAGATTCATTGCAGCGTTGAGAAGTTCTTTTTCAGTCTCCGGGCTGGCGTATCCTTCCCCTTTCCAGCGAACGACACCCTCGGGGTCCAGTAAAAAAACGTGGGCAAGGTTCGTATTTTCCATTCCCAGGGCTTCCTGGTAACCGGAATAGTCCCCATAAAGGGTGACTACACTATCGTGTTTCTCCACAGGTATCCCTCCTCTCATCCCGGCATCAATCATCCAGGAGAGGACTTTCCAGCCGGTATTTATCATAGGGACTTCGTAGACTACGAACCTGCTGTCTTTTCCGAACTCCTGCTCAAAAGGGTGAGCCCAGGAATCAACCATGCTCTGCGCACTTCGAATAAAAGCGATACAGACAAGTGCTACTTTTCCTTTCACGGCATCCGGAAGGGTAACAACCCTACCTGCAAGTGACCTGGATGTAATTTCAGGAAAATGCTGTCCTATGATCTCGTTTCCGGCTATTTGACTGTCCTGTTCTGCTTGAATAAAATCCCCCCTTATTCAGGTTAAAAATAAAAGATTCAGCTTAACACCCATATTATCCCATATTATAATTCACTATTAATACAGAAATGCTTTTTCAAAAGGGGCTGATAGGAAGTTATATTTAATATTCCCATCTAAGGTAAGGATGTCCATTTCATACGACGGAAAGGGAGCCGCAGCACTCTGTATGAAGGGGCTGTCGCATTGGAGCCAGCAGGGAAGGCTGTCAGTGTTTTATTTATCGCTTTGTGACAGCCCGATTCATACTTACCCGAAGGTTCATATTCACCTGACTTTACATTTTGTGGTGATGAGTTAATGAGGATGAAAATTGCGCTGGCGTTGACATCAGTTGTTTTTATGATGACATGGGTCACGGGTTTTGTATCCGTTATATCCCGCTCCATGTCTGTCACAACAGCGGAGGTCATAACATCCGATTTATTTTTCATTGCCATCATCGAATTACTGAGCCTTATCTCTCTTTTCGGTTCCCTGCTTTTCTTGCTGGAAGCCAGAAAAACTCTCTCCCGATGGTATCTGACAATTCCCCTATGTGTTTCCATATTTTTATTCATTATAACGAATTTTCTGGTCTATTCCGATGAAAAATCCTTTCTTGGTGCCCCGGTAAGTACAGTGGAGACGCTCTGGCTGGTTATACTGGCATTACTGTCCCCTAGCTCCGTATTCTTTTTTTTATCCTCAAATGGACATGACGGTTCCATGTACGTATATGTTGCAGTTTCATTTGCAGTCAGTATTTTTTCTATTTTTTTCCTTTTTCTCGCCCTCCGAGAGATTTCAAAATGGTCAAGCATTGATGGGGTGCTGTTGCCTCTGATTTTTTACTGGGATATCTGCATGCCAGCTATAGGAGTTTGCTTCTTATCGAAAGCGACAATGCACAGGACTAACAATGATGAACAGGAGTCCTGACTAAAAAAGGACTCTGAACAGAGAAAGGAATCCTGAACATGAACAGGAGCGTTGAACATGAACAGGAGCGTTGAATAGAAGGAATCCTGAATAGGAAAAAGAGCAATGAATATTCTACTGAGATTACTTTTTAAACCGGATGTATTAATACTTTCACCCTACTCCCTCAAGCCTTTTTTACATGTTTTATTCTTATTCCTATGTGATGCCTGCCCCCAATTCCAAAACGAACGCATCCGAAAGGCGAATCACCTTTCATGTCGATATGGACAGCTTTTTTGCGTCTGTAGAGGTAAGAGAGAAGCCCGAACTGAAAGGGCTGCCCGTAGTTGTGGGTTCTGACCCTAAAGGAGGGTCCGGAAGGGGAGTTGTAAGCACCTGTTCTTATGAGGCAAGAAAGTATGGAATCCACTCGGCAATGCCTATTTCCCAGGCTTACAGGCTCTGTCCGGGGGCTGTATTTTTACCTGTAAACATGAAACTCTATGCAGGGGTTTCGGCAAAGGTGATGGAACTTTTGCGGGGTTTTTCAGATAAGTTCCAGCAGGTCAGTGTGGATGAAGCCTATCTCATACCCGGACCTGAGATCAGGAATTTTGAAGAAGCTGCCCTCTATGCTCTCAGAATAAAAGATGAGATGCAGAGGCGGCAGGGTATCACCTGCTCTGTGGGGGTCGGGCCGAACAAGCTAATTTCAAAAATTGCTTCGGGTTTTCAAAAGCCTGACGGGCTTACAGTTGTCAGGCCTGAAGATGTCCGGGAGTTTCTCTTTCCTCTGGCGGTTTCTAAAATCCCGGGAATAGGAGAAAAGACAACCGAAACCCTGAATGAGATGGGAATCAGCAGGGTGGAAGAGCTTGCAAACTGCGATATCCAGCTGCTTTCGGAAAGGTTTGGAAAAATGGGGCTCAGGATGAAACAGCTGGCAAACGGGCTCGATTTTGAAGAGGTCGTTGAAAAGGAAGGTGTAAAATCAATCAGCAGGCATGGAACCTTTGCAGAGGATACGAATGACCCCGTGAAAATCTCCGGGTCCCTGGATATTCTCATAGAGAGCGTACACGGAGCTCTCCTGAAACACCATTTCCTGTTCAAAACCGTAACCCTTACAGTGCGTTTTGAGGACTTTTCCACGTATACGCGCTCAAGGACGCTCCCGATCTGGACTTCTGATATCTTCGTGATAAAAAGGACAGCCATGCAGCTTTTATCGGAATTTATTGGCAGGCGAAAATTCAGGCTTGTGGGGATAGGGGTCACAAAATTCAGAGAAAGGGATGAAAGGCAGACTCTGATTACGGATTTTCCTTAAGCGGCCTACTTTCAGGCGTCTAACTTTACATGGTTGACTTCCCTCCCGAATTGCGATTCGGCACCCTAGTTTCTCTTCGCTCGCTCAGGAGGACCAATTTAAAGGTTAGAGTAGTAATGTTCACTCGAGTGGAATCATTCCAATTTCTCTAGCCCATACAGCCATAAACCCACACAGCCATAAACCCATACAGCCATAAATCCACACAGCCATAAACCCATACAGCCATTAACCCATATAGCCATATTCTCTATACTGAGTCGTTTTTGTCTCGCTCGACGTGGGAGAACGGTCTTCTCAAAAATGCAAAAAAAGAAAAGAAGGAATTTCGGTCTTCATTTCTCTTTCACTTATTCATCTTTTTGCGAAGTACCGCCAGATAAGCTGGCGGGGGCGCTTATATTTATTTGTGATTTTAAATGGGGTTCCCCAGGTCATGAAAAGTATTCTTTGGATAGGGGAAACAGTTCCGAATTCAGCATCTTTTAATGAAAGTATAAAATTCGCCTATGCTTGAGAAGAACTCTTATGCTTATATAATTTTATAATACAAAACCAGATAATATCTGATGGAAAGGTACGTTCGAACGGCACTGGCTTTGCTTCTTATTATTGTTCTGAGTGCCGTTATCCTCTACGCAGTTCTTCCGTATATAAACTATTTTTTTGGAGGTTTTATTCTTCATGCAATCTTCAAGCCTCTCTACTATTTCTTCCTGAAAAGAACCCGGATTAACAGACAAATTGTGGCAGTCCTGGTAATAGTAATTTCCATCTTCCTGATCCTGATTCCTTTTTATCTTCTCCTGAACCTGATTATAAGCGAAATCCAGCAGCTTTTACTTGACCGGGAAGCTATTATTGCCTCCATCCAGTCCGGGAACCAGTTTGTTAACCGTTTTTTCTCAAGAATCGATCTCCCAGATCATGTTTTCCAGGAAAAGGTGGAGGAAAAGATAGTGGACCTGGCATCTGAGGCCATCAATTACCTTAGTATCCTTATTCTGGGCTCGATACAGAACATAAGTAAGCAGGTCATTGGTCTCCTGATAATGTATTTCCTATTTTATTATCTTTTAACGGAGGAAGATTCGGATTTCATGCAAAAAATCTTTGTGGCGGTCCCTTTCAGTAAACGGAATACAATTACTCTCCTGGAGGAGTTCAGAAATGTTGTCTGGACAACTCTGATAGCCAGCGGGGCTATTGCTCTGATAGAAGGCGGGATTCTGGCTATCTCTTTTTTTATTTTTGGAGTACAGGGAGCCTTTCTCTGGGGATCTATCGCAGCAATTCTTTCTTTCCTGCCCGTGGTCGGGACTCCCATGATCTGGGTTCCTGCAATAATCATTCAGCTGTTCCAGCAGGACTATGCAGCAGCAATAGGCATTCTTATGACAGGAATTTTCATAACCGTGACAGACAACAGCCTCTTCAGGCCTGTAATCCAGAAAAAAGTAGGAGAACTTCATCCTTTCCAGTCTTTGCTCGGGATCGTTATAGGAGTCTCCCTTTTCGGACTTGTGGGAATCATCATAGGTCCCCTCCTCCTGGCTTATTTTTACCTTACCGTAAAAATGTTTTCGGAAGAATACCTTTCGGACAGAGAATGAGCAGAATACTTTAAACTTCTAACTGGTTTATCATGGAAATTCATTCCCTGTCATAACTTATCAGGGGAATCCTGCAGATAAATTCGCTGCCTATTCCGGGATGGCTGAAGACAAGGATCTCCCCTCCCAGGAGTTTCACCATCTGGTCCACCAGAGTAAGCCCAAGGCCCGTCCCTTCGTATTTTCTGGTGGAGGAAGAGTCCACCTGTACAAAAGGATGAAAAATTTTTCTAATATCTTCTTCAGCAATTCCGATTCCTGTATCTTTAACGGAGAGCTGGAGCATGTCTCCGGTCTTTCTGGCATTTACCTTTACAAGGCCGCCTTCTTCTGTAAATTTGATTGCATTACTTATCAGGTTATAGAGGATCTGTAAAAATTTCCCCTCATCGGAATAGACGGTCGTGATCCCATCTTCGATTTCAAACTCAATCCTTATTTTTTTCTTTGAAAAAACCGGGAAGAGGATGTTTCTGATTTCGTCAAATTTTTCCTTAACAGAGAACTCCGTGCATTTGAATTCCATTTTTCCGGCTTCGATTTTCGAGAGATCGAGGATTTCGTTTATCAGCCTGAGGAGATGTTTTCCGCTTGTAGAAATGTTGCCTATGAACTTCTTTTGCTTTTCATTAAGAGGACCAAAACTTTCCTCTCTCAGGAGGTCGGCAAAACCTATTACCGAATTAAGAGGCGTCCTGAGCTCATGGCTCATGTTAGACAGGAACTCGCTTTTGCTTCGGTTTGAATTTTCGGCCAGAATTTTTGCCTGGAGCATTTTTTCTTCGGATTTCTTGACTTCCGTAATGTCCAGGATCGATTCTATGGCTCCGATGAGCTTTCCTTCTTTGTCCCTAACCGAGCCGATGGTCACGGACCATGTCTCCCCTTTCCATCTGTCATTATCTTTTATATTGATCTCAAAAGATTGGGTTTTTCCGTTTTTCAGAGCTTTTCTAACAAATGGGGCTAGAAAAGGGCTTTTATCGCCCCAGAGTTCGTGGTGCGTTTGGCCTGTGATCGCTTCAGCCCCCTCTCCGAAATATTCGTTTATCTTGCTGTTTGTCCAGACAATTCTGAGCTCGGAGTCAAGGTAAATTATCACTTCTCTAAGGGAATTCAGCAGAGCATGTTTCTCACTTTCCCTGTGCATAACCTCCTTCTGGGATAACTCCAGGTCGTGAAGCATACCGTTTATTCCCCTGGAAAGCCGGATAAACTCGTCTCCTCCCTTGATTTCAAGCCTCCTTGAAAGATTATTTTCTTCCCCTATGTCAGTAACGAAACTTTCAATTTCTGTCAGGTTGGAGATAATGAGGCGCTTGAGCAGGTAATTTGTTGCAATTGCCACGATTACGCATGCCAGGCTGAAAATAATTATGAAGAAAACTAGGTTATGTTTTCCCTGGGTATAAAGAGTTCTTGGAGAATTTACTTTTATGAGAATCCCGGGCTCCTCTTCAAGGTCTTTTATGCTGATGTAACCTGAAATCCATTTTTCGTCGATTACCTCTATGCTGTGCTGTTCGTGTATCTCTATTTCCGGGTTCTGAAAAGGAAAGCGGTCTTCAAAGTAAGAAGCGGGTTCAGGTTCAAAATCCACAATCTTCTCCAGTGTGACCTGAACTCCCTGAATCCCGGAAATCTTATTCAAAAGGGCTTCATCGACATACCTGCCCATGATAAGGGTTCCCCTGACGGGCCCGGAATCCGTACTTGTAAGTACAGGCCTGGAGCTGATAATAAGGGGGCCGTTTTCAGTCCGGATCAGCCCGCTTTTCTGATCCCCTGGGTGCCGGGCAAGCAGGTTCTCTCTCTCGGGGACTATCTTCTGGAGGTCAGAAGGCATTTGAAGTTTTTCTCCGGTTTCCGGATCTATGACTTTCTCATAAACAATTCCCCCTGAATTGTTCACGTAAAGAACGAGGTTGATCCCGGCTTTTGAAAAGATCTCATCCGTAAGGTAAGAATTTACATATGCCGGGTTTCCGTTTTCAATAAACTCGGAGGTTTTGTCCCAGGAAGCCCACTCATGGTTAAGGGAGGATATCCTTGAAACCTCACCCTGGAAATTGCTTTCTACAAGCTCGAGCTTTTCCCCTATGTCCTGCTCTTCAAGGTCCAGATAGCCTGATAACAGGATGGTTCTGGAGGCGGCTCCGGAAACAGCAATCAGGAATGCAAAAATAAGGCAAATTATGATCAGCGTTTTATCACTAACATTCATACTTACCGCTCAAAAATTCCAATGTAGGGCTTAATTCAATCATAACTTTTTTCTTGCGGTGAAGCTGCTCTTTCTCAGAGAAGAATCTTCGCTCTGGACAAAATCTCAGTCCATAAAGATGGTTTTTCAGAAAATGTCGCATAAAGCCCACCTCTCAGTTAATTTCCCTGATTGAAAAGTACCCGCATTCCTTGAAAATGAAGACTGCATCCTGAGACCTGGCAAAATCGATAAATGCCTGTTCCAGGGGGTCGGGTTTTCCTTTGGTAAGATAGTTCAGGGGTCTGGTGAGGGTTAAGTTTTCGGATGGAAACGGCTTTTCGGTTCCCGCAAGAGCGGCTCTTATGTTTTTATCCGTTATTTCCGTACTCCCGTAAGATTCTATCCCGGCAATGGAAACCTTCTGACTTCTTTCCGCAAAACCGAAATCAACAAAAGCAATGGAACTGGATGTATTTTCAGTGGCTGCAAGCACTCCCTCATTTCCCAGCCTTCCTTCAGCCCCGTAGCTGTCGAGGTTCTTTCCTATCCCGAGGTAGCTTGCAAAGATTTCTTCAGTACCGCTTTCATCCGATCTCTGGAAGACCTGAAAACTGTTGCCATCCTTATTTACGCGAATTTCCCCGCTTTTTTCGTCGAGAACAAGATCCGCTTTCCCATCGGAATCGCTAAAAACCTTAATAAGCTCATTTTTGTCTGTAAAATTGCCCTCTATTCCGTTCAGGATCACCACAACAGCACTCTGTCCTATTGTATGGGTCTGGAGATCTGGATATTTCAGGAGTTCTTCATCTGTTACAGCTCTCGAAGCCGAACCTATGTTTACTATTCCCGTGCCAGCCGATGAAATCCCCGCACCTGATCCTCCTCCGATTACGGTTACAATGCAGTTTTCATGAGTCTCCGTAAAAGCTTCGGCCAGGAGATCCGATACAGGCTTTACTGTGGTACTACCTGAAATAGTAAGTTCGGAATGGGGAGAAAGTTCAGTTTCAGGGGCCTCCGTAAAATCTGTTTTTTCAACTGGCTGAAAAAGGGAAAAAGGGTCTTCAACCATCCCAATAGCTGCAAATGCCGCAATAACTACAATCAGAAGAGCTATCATAGCTCCGGGAAAAGAACCCGCTTTTAAGCGGGCAGGACGCTTTTTAGGGGAGTTCTCGGGGTTCATGTCTTTGACTCCGTTTTATATGGTGGCTTCAAAAAAATAGATTTTTTCGAAAACTATTTTTTTAGTTTTTAAAGAAATTTTATTTAGGATTTTTCAGAGAATTTATTTAATATTATCAGAGATATGCTTTATATTCTTTAAATTAGATATCAGCTAGAGATTTTCCACATGTGTCATATATCAGCTTATTTTACCTTAGAGACACTTTGTTATAGTTATAATTATCACTATCTATATTGTTTTAGAAACTTCCTCCTATATAATCTTTAACATAGGTTTTAATATTTATTTTGTAGGTAAAGGCCATATTACGTTTAAATTAACAATTTTTTTCTTGTTAAAGCCTCAGAAAAACAGTTTTATTCTTAATACCAATAAGAACGCATGAAAATCGAAATCCTCGGGTGCGAGTCCTTCGGAGCAAGGTCTCTTGCCTGCACTGTAATAACCGGGAAGAAAAAAATTCTGATCGATCCGGGAGTTGCCCTGGCTCGCCTGCGGTATGGTTTGCCTCCTCACCCTGTAGAGATTGCAGCTGCCCTCAAAATCAGAAAAAAAATCCTTTATGCCTTTGAGGGTGCAACTGATGTAGTAATCAGCCACTACCACGGGGACCACATGCCCATGAAAGCCGAAGACCCTTACCAACTGCCAGTAGAAGCTCTACCTCCTCTGAAAGATATCCGGTTCTGGAGCAAAGGTCCGGAAAAGATTTCAGGTCTGTCGGCCCGCAGGAGAAAAGAGTTTTCTCATTTTCTGGATTCCTCCCTCCCTTCGTCCGAAGGCAGCAGTTTCGATTGCATAAGTTTTTCGTACCCTGTCCCGCACGGGACAAGAGATAAGGGGTTTGGCACGGTAATGATGACCCGGGTCTGTGAAGGGGATGACGTGTTTGTCCACAGCTCAGATATCCAGCTTCTGGACAGGGAAACTGTGCTTGAGGTACTTGCCTGGAAACCGACAGTAGTTTTCTCTTCAGGTCCCCCGCTCTACCTCTCCCACCACGTCCCTGAAGCTTCGGAAGAGGCGTTTGAAAACGCACTTCTGCTTGCCAGAAATGTTGAAACCCTGATCCTTGACCACCACCTCCTGAGGTCTCTTGAAGGCTATATGTGGTTAAAAAAGCTTGCAGGAAAGGTTGAAAACACTGTCCTTTGTGCGGCAGAGTTCATGGGAAAGGAGCCGGAACTGCTTGAAGCAAGGAGAAAAATGCTCTATGAAAAATTGCCTGTGCCCCGGGGCTGGCATGAAGCTTATGCAAAAGGAGAGGGGGGACTTGAGGAGTATCTCTGATCAGAACCTCGGGACTATCTTTAATATATCTTGCAGGAATCGATAAACATCTCTAATATGTCTTGCAGGAATCGACAAACATCTCTAATATATCTTGCAGGAATTGAAGAAACGGAATTGACAAATACCTCTACACATCGCAGGACTTAAGGATACATATCTAATTTACCATACGAGGAATTTTTTTGTTTTTTTCAGGGCATACTGCTGGCGTAGCTGTCTATATTCTGAACTCCTTCCGAGTTTTTTTCGTAGTAGTTAAAGAGTTCTTTGCCCCAGGCAAGAGCTCCGGGTTCAAAACTTATCAGGTATTTTCGATCAAAGGCGGCGTCCTTAGGGAAAAGGGCCAGTCCCATGAAATTGTCTGCCGCCACAATATTAGGATGCATTTCACAGTCTTTGCAAACCCGGATTTTAGTATTCTCCATCTCAAGAAACTGCCTTGTTTGCTCCCTGTAATCCTCCTCGATCCACCTTCTAAGGATTGATTTGGGAAGGATCAGGGATACCGAGGTACCTTTTTTGGCAAGTCCGAGATAAAATGAAGGAAAAAGAGGGTGGAAATAAGAAATAAGCGCTTCGAACTTCTTAGCTTCTTCAGCATTTTTTACATATTCGGGAATCATTTCGAACATATGTTCTATCTGGGGTTCAATTGTAATGCAGTGCCCGAGTTCGCCTATACGGTGCAGGAGAAAAGGTGGGATTTTGCTCAGATCCCTGTCAGTCCAGTAATCTACACTTTCTTCCAGCACAGAAAGGGTATCCAGAAGGGGTTTCATTTTTTCGGTGATGATTTTTCCTATATCGCTGAGCCTGTAAAGGTCCTTTTCCTGAACTACAAGGTGTTTTTCCCTGAGCATTTTTATCTGGGGCTGGACTGAAGTTGCACTTGCTTTAAGTTTTTTCTTAATCGTATTGATATCCTTCGGTCCCTCGAGCAGCAGGAGAAGCACATTTTTTCTTTTTTCTGAGAGGAAAATAAGGTTAATTAAAGAGTCTTCCATATTATGCACCTGAACCGGACAAATGAAGTCTTTAGCCTGTACTTTTACAGCATATCCAAGCTTAAAGCATGATAATCAGGTCTATAGTATCATCAGGCATCAAATCGATGATAAGGTCTGTAAGATTTGTAGTACTTTATTCAATCGTACTGCACCCAATCATATTATGCTTATTATAAAGCACACATTTATACATTTTATATGATATATTTTATTAATTATAATGTATATTTCCTCCTCTCTTATAAATATCGTTCGTTATAGGTGCTTTTTTCTTACAACCGGTTTTTCTTCAAGTAAGTTTTTCAAGATTAAACAGAGAAACGAGTTCTTTTGACCTCAAAAACTGCCTTCCTATCCGCAGATAGATATAGGGAGCCTTTTCCAGCTTGGTTGACGCCCCTGCAAAAAAAGCACAAAAAGCAAAAAAGAAGTTTGAATGAAAAAGAGACTCAAAAAATTATTTTTCAGGTAGAGTTTGATTTGTTCGTTTTTTGTTTTTACGGCTTCTTCGAGTGTTTTTACTTTCGGGTTTTCTTCATCTTCTTCTTATTTGTCTGCAAGACCATTCTCCTGCGCCTGGCGGGACAGTATTATACCTGGCAGGACAGTATTGAATAATCTACTCAAAATTTAGTCCTCTTGAGCTAAACTCATTGCTAAAATCCATAATCAGGTTACATCCCGGTTATTTTCAGGTTTTTTGAGCTTTTCAGTTATGTCTTCGATAAGGCCCTGGAAACTGGTCACCTGCCCTTCCTGGTTGCGCTGGATAAAGGTTTTTTCTTCCACCCAGCGGACTTCCCCGCTCTTTGTCAGGATGCGGTACTGGCGGTTGAACTCTTTCCCTCCCTCTTCACAGTTTTCCTCAAGTTCGAGTTCCACAAGAAGGAGGTCTTCAGGATGAATGATTTTTCCGTAGAGAACTCTTCCTGAAATGAAATCTTCAGGCGTATACCCGAACTGCCGGACATTTTCGGATACATAGAGCGTGGGCCAGTACTTTTCAGCTTTCCAAAGAAAAACCACCACCGAGCTATTGTTTATCACTGTCTCAAGGGCTCTCTGCCGCTCAAGCAGGGCTTTTTGCTTTTCCATGAGACCTTTCTGGCTTTCAAGGGCGTCTCGTAGTGCTTTTTCGTTTTTGAGTTCAGAGGTAACGTCCCTTACTATGCCCTGGAAATTGACCACGTTTCCTCTTTCGTCGCGCTGGATAAAGGTCTTTTCTTCCACCCAGCGGATCTCTCCTTTACCTGTAAGGACCCTATATCTATTGACAAAATCATCTTTTCCGATTTCACAGCATCTGGTGAGTTCCTTTCTTACCCGGTCTATATCCTCGGAATGGACTATGTTTGCATACATAATCCTGCCCGTAAGGAAGTCCTCTGCACTGTACCCGAGCTGGGTCACGTTTTCCGAGACGTAGCTGGCAGGCCAGTCATCTTCCGGGGTCCAGAGAAAAGCCATTACAGGGCTGTTATCGATTACGGTTTCCAGAATTCGCTGCCTTTCGAGTGCTTCGTCAAGAATAAGTTCGTCGCTTTCAGCTACCTGATTGAATCCCATATTATCCCTTTTCCTCCAAAGCCTTTTAAATCCAGAGCCCTCAACGGCAAAGGTAAAAATGTATTTATAAAACCCTCAAGCAATATACAATATATTTTGACATCTTATAAATTAATGTCCTTTTTGCTCAGGGGGAATGTTCTGGATTTTGAAGTCCCGGTAGAAGACGACGAAAACACCGAAGCAGAAGAAGAGTTCTCATGGGATATGCCCGACATTTCCCTGAAAGCCAGGGAAATATACGGAAGGTATTTCGGGATCTGCAGTTCCTACCACCACCTGAAAGCCTGCGTCTGCAAAACCTGTCCCTCTTATCCGGGGGGCACAGGTATGTTCTGTGCTAGAGGCAACAGCGAAGAGAGGAGCAAAAAAGAGGGCTGTCTCTGCAAAACATGTGAGCTTTTTAAAAAGTTCCGGCTTGAAGGAGAGTATTTCTGTCAGCCCAGAGAGAGCGTGGAAGCTTTTAAAGGTCCCCGGATCTCTCCTAATATCTGCACAAATTTCCACACGAGTGCCGGGACGATCAGGGTCTGCGTGCTGGATGACCGGAATATGCATTCAAAGTAACGAATGAATAACGCAGAGATTCTTTAGGAATCGATTTCTGAGAATCTTTAAGAATCGATTCCTGAGAACGCGGATTCACTTCCTGATTTCTGAACCCATTCCTTTTTTTGTCTCGATTTTTATTTGTATTGAAAATTTCAATGCAATTAAAAAAACTTATTGCTTGAGCCTCAACCAAAGAGCCTGTCCTTTGCCTCCGTTCCTTCACGATGCTTCCGGGAGGTTCCAAATCCGCACCATTAAGAAAAAACACTATAGGCTGGGCTATATAATTCTACACATATAATATCTACAATCAGGAATCAAACTTCAGTCACGGTGCTTCGGATGCTGAAGAGAGTTTCTGAGGAAATCGGAGGTTTAAAAATGGCAACTAAAGAAGAACTTATTCAGGAGCTTTCGGACGCTGTAATCTCCTGTAAAAAAGATGCAGTACTCGCTGCAGTTGAGAAAGCAAAGCAGGTTATGGAGCCTTCAGAAATTATTGAAAAAGGGCTTTCTGCTGGCATGAACCAGGTAGGAGTTTTGTTTGAGAGGGGAAAACTCTTCCTGCCCCACGTGATGATCGCAGCCGATGCAATGACAGCAGGAGTCAAGGTCCTTGAAGCTGATCTTCCTGCAGGGGCTGAAACAAAGAAACTCGGAGTTATCGTAAACGGCACAGTCGAGGGAGATGTGCACGATATAGGTAAGTCTATTGTCTCAACCATGCTTCAGTCAGCTGGTTTTGAAGTCTATGACATCGGCAGGGATGTCCCTATCAAAAACTTTGTCGAGAAAGCAAAAGAAGTCAATGCAAACATGATAGGGCTTTCTGCACTTATGACCACGACTCTCCAGGGGCAGAGAGAGGTTATCGAGCTCCTGAAAGAAGAAGGATTGAGGGGAAAAATAAAAGTCATGGTAGGCGGTGCCCCTGCAACTCAGGCATGGGCTGAAAAAATCGGTGCGGACTGCTATGCAGAAAATGCGAGCGAAGCAGTGGCAAAGGCAAAAGAACTGCTGCTCTGAACTCTCGATGGAGGATCAAAAATGGCAACTGAATATGCTTTAAGGATGGGGGACGGGAAACGCGTCTTCCTCACAAAAGAAAAGATCATAGAGGAACTTGAGGCAGGAATGGCTAATGCCTCAGACCTTGGAGAAATCCCTGATCTCAGCGCTGACGAAATTGATAAGCTTGCAGAAATCCTTATGATGCCCGGAAAGGCTGTCAGTGTAGAACAGGGGATGGAAGTCCCTGTTACTCACGATATAGGTACCATCAGGCTTGACGGGGATCAGGGGAACAGCGGCGTTGGAATTCCTTCCAGCCGGCTTGTCGGCTGCATGACGCATGAGAGGGCTTTTGGTGCCGACACAATGGAACTCGGGCATATCGACTACAGTTTCAAGCCGGTTAAACCCGTGGTCTCAAACGAGTGCCAGGCAATGGAAGTCTGCCAGCAGAATATGATTATTCCCCTTTTCTACGGCGCAATGCCGAACATGGGACTTTACTATACCCCTGACGGGCCCTTCGAAAACCCCGGCGACCTCATGAAAGCTTTCAAGATACCGGAAGCCTGGGACTCAATGGAACACGCAGCCGAACACCTTACAAGGGACACAGTCTGGATCATGCAGAAACTCTTTGCTTCCGGCGCAGATGGAGTTAACTTCGACACGACTGCAGCCGCAGGCGACGGGGACTTCTACGGAACCCTGCATGCAATCGAAGCCCTGAGAAAAGAGTTTCCTGACATGTACATCGAAGCCGGAATGGCAGGCGAGATGGTACTCGGGATGCACGGGAACCTGCAGTACGACGGCGTAACCCTTGCAGGGCTCTGGCCTCACCAGCAGGCTCCCCTTGTCGCAAAGGCAGGAGCAAACGTTTTCGGGCCTGTTGTGAACACGAATACCAGCAAAACTTCTCCCTGGAATCTTGCAAGAGCTGTCACCTTCATAAAAGAGGCCGTAAAGGTATCTTCCCTGCCCTGCCATGTTGACATGGGCATGGGTGTGGGCGGAATCCCAATGCTTGAAACTCCACCTGTGGATGCTGTTACAAGGGCTAGCAAGGCAATGGTCGAAGTTGCCGGAGTCGACGGCATATAGATCGGGGTCGGCGACCCTCTGGGTATGCCGATTTCCCACATAATGGCTTCCGGTATGACCGGGATCAGGGCCGCAGGCGACCTTGTTGCAAGGATGCAGTTCTCAAAGAATATGCGCATCGGAGAGGCAAAAGAGTACGTGGCAAAGAAACTCAACGTTGACACCATGGATCTCTCGGATGAACATGTCATGCGTGAACTCCGTGAGGAGCTCGACATTGGCGTGATCACCTCAGTTCCGGGTGCTGCAAAGGGTATTGCCGCAAAGATGAATATCGAGAAGCTGCTCGATATCAGGATAAACTCCTGCGAACTTTTCAGAAGGCAGACAAGATAAACACAGGCAAGAAACAAACCGAAACATAACCGTATTTGCACAAAAAATTGCCAAAAAAGTAAGGATGGATATCAGGACCTTCCTTTCCCCCTGAACCTTCGGGATTTGGGTGTGAAACTTTTCCGGATCTTGCTGCTGGGAATAAAGATGCAGCTTCCTGATCCCGGTCCTGACTTCCTCCCACTTCTTCTGCTTGCAGGTACTGCAGGCTTATTCATGCTGCAATAGCTGTGCGAATCGTCAGGTTATGCCAGCAAATAACCAACGGAGTGTGTGTTGAAATGAGCGACGAAAAAATTGAAACCGGAGGGCTTCAGCGAACAATTGACTGGAAGCAGGGGCTTGCAATCGCCCTTGGTGTTCCTGTGCTGATTCTTCCTTCTATCGGCTACTTTGCAAGTTATGTCTGGGCTTTTGCTATTATTGTGTGGGCGCTTTCTGTCTTCCAGGGCTTCATGCAGAACTTTGCTTATGGGGAGCTTGCAACAATGTTCCCTAAAGCTTCCGGATTGCCAGGGTATGCCCAGAGCGTATTCGGGGCAAAGGATGAGAACAAACAGTATGACAGGAGTAAATTACTCGGAGGTTTCAGTGCCTGGAGTTACTGGTTCGCCTGGAACCCCGTGCTTGCTATCTTTTCAATCCTTATAGGAAGTTACCTCAAAGGGCTTGTCCCTGCATTTGCCGGGGTGCCTGACCTTGCTCTCTATCTCGCATCCGGTGCAGTTGTATTTTTGTTCCTGATCCTTGTCAATTACCGCGGACTTTCAGGCGGAGCGACACTCGGGTATATCCTTGCAGTGCTTTCGCTTGCCCCGCTTATAATTATCTCTCTTGCACCTTTCGTAACAGGGCACTTTGAGCTGAGCAATATTACAGGCGCCTGGCTTCCGACTGACTGGAGCTGGGATCTGGATCACATCCTTATCCTGCTAGGGCTTATGGCAATGGCCCAGTGGAGTGCCTGTGCCTGGGAAACTGCAGCTATATACGGGCCTGAATATAAGCAGCCGAAGTCTGATGTGCCCAAAGCCCTCTTTATTTGCGGGGCTATCTGCCTTGTGACCTTTATCCTTGTTCAGGCAGCCTGTACCGGGACTCTGGGTGTCGAAGGAATCCTGGCCGAACCATTTTCGCCAATGCTTCCTATGGCTCAGATGACCCTGGGTTCGATAGGAGGGGCCCTTACCATTCTCATGCTGATTGCAGCAATGATCCTTATCATCCAGACTGCTTTCCTGGGCGCTTCAAGGGCTATGTATTCCATGGCTGAAGAAGGAAATCTGCCGAAGTTCTTCGGGAAGATGAACCCCCACGGGACTCCTGTTAATGCAATGATTGTTATTGCACTTTTTAACATGGGTTTCATCTTCCTGGGGACGCCTGCAGCTATCCTGGCAGCCTCTGCAATAGGGTATGTCTGTGCAAACGGGATCAGCCTTTTCGCATATGTGAAAGCAAAATTCGACCCCCGTTTCTCAACGCTTGAAAGACCTTTCAAAGCCCCGGGGGGCTGGCAGTATGTTGCCGCCTTCTTTGGGTTCTTTAACCTGCCTCTCTGTCTGATCGGGATTATTTATCTCAATAGCCTTGAGGTGGGCTGGACCTCTACAATAGTCGGTTTCGTGGTACTTGCCCTCTATATCCCTCTCTGGTTCTATTCGCAGAATGAAAACCCGATAGAGGTGGAAAAAGAAACCTCCGTACTGGGTGAAACCGCAACATGAGTTTTAAGGATGCAGAAACTATCCTGCATTCCTTCTTTTTACCGTATCTAATTTTTCACATTTTCACATATGCTTTAAGATGTTTTTTAGTAGTTTTTAAATATTTTAATTGCTCATAGAAATTGTCTATTAAAGGTTGCACCTGATTTTTCCTGAGGTCGGGAAATCCTTCTGACTAAAAAATATTTCAGGATTTAACATGCAAAAACTGAAAGTCTCATACAGCACGGATTCTCCGGTAGAATAATGAAATTTAAGAGCGGGTCTTTTTTCGGGGCACAAAAGTAATTTTCCCCTGTTAGGCAGCTAAAAAGGGTGAAACAAAAAATGAGGGTCAATAATGCTCAGTGATACCCCGTTGAAAACAAAGATGATTCTCTATATCGTACTCGGGGTTTTTCTAATCCTTACGGCTTCCACAGCCGTGATTATTTCCACGGTTACAACACAGGAAGAAAAGCTGGCGTATCAGCAGTCGGTTGAAATGGCTTCCAATTATGCAAACCAGTTCGACACTGATATGAAAGCCAACCTTGTCATTGCAAGGACAATTTCCACAACCATGGAAAGCTACGAAACCTCAGACAGGGCCGAAGTCCTCCTTATTCTTGAAAACCTGCTTCGTGACAACCCTCACCTTCTCGGGACCTATGTTGCTTTTGAACCTGATGCTTTTGACGGGAAAGATGCCGAATACATAAATACACCTGCTCATGATGAGACTGGCAGGTTTGTCCCTTACTGGAATAAAATGAACGGGACTGTTTCAGTTGCTCCTCTCCTTCATTATGATACTTCGGATTATTACCAGCTCCCAAAGAAAACTAAAAAAGATTTGCTCACCGAACCCTACTTTTATGAAGGGGTCTTCATGGTGAGTTACGTTTCTCCAATCATCAGAGATGGAAGATTTGCAGGGATCGGAGGGGTGGATGTTTCTCTTGACTATGTGGACGAGGAGGTAAGCGAAGTCAGGACTTTTGATACCGGATACGCTTTTATGGTAAGCAACACCGGAGTTCTTCTCTCCCATCCCACACGTAAGGACTGGATAGGAAAAAATAACCTTCCTGATTTTGGAGGAGATGAGCTCGGAAAAGCCTCCGTCGATATAAAAAATGGTGTTGGTGGGCACCTTGAAACAACAGACCCTACAACAGGCAAGAACGTTATTCTTTTCTATGAACCTGTTAAAACCGGAGACTTTGCTTTCGTACTGGTCGTCCCAAAAGAAGAAATGCTTGCCGGAGTAACGGACCTGAGAAACCGACTGCTAATCATTTCTGCAATCTCAATTCTGTTCATGGCTGCTCTTGCTTATATGATTGCAAGGTCCGTAACAAAACCAATTGACCGAATTGTTGAGGATTTTGAGAGCATTGCCCATGAAGTGGTTAAAGGAGAACTGGGGGTACGGGCTGATACGGATGTGGGAGTTGATTTCCGGGAAATTCCCAGAGGTCTGAATGAAATTCTCAACGCGGTAGTAGTCCCCATCAGGGAGACGATGAGGGTGACCAACGCTCTTGCAAAAGGAGAGCTAAAGGAAAGAGTCAATGTTGATGTACAGGGGGAGTTTCGGGAACTTGAGGATACCCTTGATAAGTTCTCCGAGACTCTCAATATGATTATTGATGACTCAAATTATGTCCTTACAGCCTTCCAGCACAATAACTTCAAAAGATCCATCAGGGTCCAGGGCCAGGGTGATTTCAAGCTTCTTACCGATGGGATTGAAGAGACTCGCCTAGTTCTTGACAGGATTACGAGCCAGCGCAGGGAAGCAGAAAAAGCCCTTATCGATTATGCGCGGAAGCTTGAGCACTCTAACAAGTTAAAAGAAGAGCTGGAACGCATAATTAACAGCAGCCCCGTTATTGTCTTTTTGTGGAAATATGAGGAAGGCTGGCCAATAGAGTTTGTCTCGGAAAACGTTACAAGACTCGGGTATGAAGTAGAGGACTTTACTTCAAGAAGAATCCTTTACGGGGACATAGTCTATCCGGAAGATCTGGAAAAAGTTGAGGTCGAACTTGCAAGGAATGTGGGATCTGGCTGTGAAGACTACAGTTTCGAATACAGGATCCTTACCAGGTCAGGGGAAGTCCGCTGGGTGGACGAACGGACTTTTATTCAGAGAAATGAGAAAGGCGAGATTCACCTTCAGGGCGTCGTTCTTGACATAACCGAACATAAAAAAGCCGAAGAAGCCCTTTTGCAGATGGAAGAAATCCGCAAAAAAGAGATTCACCACAGAATCAAAAATAACCTTCAGGTAATCTCTACCCTGCTCTACCTTGAGTCCGGAAACTTCACCGACGAAAAGGTAATCGAGGCTTTCAGGGACAGCCAGCACAGGGTAAAGTCTATGGCTCTTGTCCACGAAAAACTCTATCAGTCCGATGAAATGATCAGCGTTGACTTTTCGGACTACATCCAGAACCTTGCAAACTATCTTTTTGGGGCCTATTCGGTGGGGGACAGAGACATCAAGTTGAAGCTCGATGTTGACAACGTTTTCCTGGGCATGGACACGGCAGTTCCCGTAGGGATAATCATCAACGAACTTGTCTCAAATTCCCTTAAACATGCTTTTTCGGAAAAGGAAAGCGGGGAAATCTGCATCTGCCTCAAAAAGGAAGAAAACGGAAAGGATGGCAAGGAGACCGGAAGACTTGAAACCGGAAAAGGAAGCAAGGCAGGAGTCCCTGGGAAGTGTTTTTCGCTTATTGTCAGGGATAATGGCAAAGGCTTCCCTGAAGATATTGACTTCAGAGAGACCGACTCCCTTGGCCTGCAGCTTGTTGTTTCCCTTGTGGACCAGGTTGAGGGCAGCATTGAACTTGACACGAGCAGGGGAACCGAATTCAGGATCAGGTTCCGGGAATTGAAATACAGGCAGAAGATATGAGTGTTGATATTATAGTCATCTCAACAATCAACTGCACTTTCTAGAGTTATTTATGGTTATTGTTCTTGTTTATATGTGTAAATATTTCCTGGCGTGACTATATATGAAAAAACAAAGAAGGAGGAATAAATGATAAATAAAGAAAAACTGTTTACAATAGCCTTTGCTTTTGTATTCTTAATTTCCTTTACATCTGCAGAGTCGGCAGCTTCTACACAGCGCGTAGATGGTCAACTTACCCTCACGGAAACTCAGATCACAAATGAATCAATTCAGGTAGATCCTTCTATCTATGGTGACAGGATCGTGTGGCAGGATAACCGCAATGGAAACTTCGATATCTACATGTACAACCTTTCCACTTCCAAGGAAACTCAGATCACCACAAATGAATCAATTCAATGGTGTCCTTCTATCTATGGAGATAGGATAGTATGGACGGATATGCGTAATGGAAACTGGGATATCGCTGATATCTATATGTATGACCTCTCCACTTCCAAGGAAACGCAGATCACTACCAATAAATCCGACCGGGCTTACCCTGTTATCTACAGGGACAAAATAGTTTGGGGTGATTCGCGCAATGGAAACCCTGATATCTACATGTATAACCTCTCCACGTCAAAAGAAACTCGGATTACTACCAATGGATCCGATCGGGCTTATCCTGCTATCTACGGGGACAGGATAGTGTGGCTTGATAATCGGAATATATACATGTACAATCTATCCACATCAAAAGAAACTCGGATTACTACCAATGAATCCGACAGGGCTTATCCTGCTATCTACGGGGACAGGATAGTGTGGCTTGATAATCGGAATATATACATGTACGATCTATCCACATCAAAAGAAACTCGAATTACTACCAATGAATCAGTGGTAGAAGGTCCTGTTATCTACGGGGACAGGATAGTGTGGACGGATTCTCGCAATCCTTATGAAAGCAACGGTACCTTTGATGAGATACCTGCCACTATCCCGCTAGATAAATACGATATCTACATGTACGACATCTCCACTTCCACGGAAACCCAGATCACCACCAATGCACAGCCGGAAATGCTTGCTATCTACGGGGACAGGATTGTGTGGACAGATTATCGCAATGGTGAACAAAACCCCGATATATACATGTGCACTATTTCAGAAGATGGATCGGAAGCCGGAGTCTCAGGGGAGGGATCGGAAGCCGGACAGGAAAATGAACAGAATGAAAGCCTGAGAACGCCTGGTTTTGAAGTGATTTTCGGCGTGGCCGGCTTGCTTGCAGCATTTATGTATAGAAGAAAGTAAAAAGTCATAGAAGAAAATAAAAAACTTGAGTTGTGGGGTGAGTCAATGATCAAATCTGAAAAAACGAGCACATCCTTTGTGTTTGGGAAAAATGTAAAGAGATTCTTTGCTTACGTTTTTCAGTAACTCACCCTCAAGATCCAGCGGCTAATCTGGCAGAAACTGCTCTCAAAATAAGCAGGATTGTTGAAGTATATCAGGATGAAGGAAGTAAAATTAGAAGGAAGTAAAAGGTGAAATCTGCAGGGAATGAGATTATTACAGTGATTTACAGTGATTTATATGCCAGTTCATTTCACTGTTTTTACTTTGTTCCCAGGTAGAGTAAAGAAATGTTCAACAGCTTATGTATCAGGCCATACATTATCCCGATCTTGTTTCCTGATGACCCTCAAGTTGCCATAATCTCAAGTCGCCATTCAGGATAATGTCCACAACATCACAAAACCCTGACTTGAGATCTTGAGGGTCTTTTCGACCATTAGCTGTTTACTAATTGGGGCTTTCCCTCTCATATCTATTAATTCGGGTTTCTCTCTCAGTTCGGGGGTTCTTATGAGAAGTTATTTTAACTGGCATTCTCTCGTTTTTCTCTCCTATCCTAACAGATTTTCTTTTCTTCGATGAGTTCCCAAACTCATCTCCCGTTTTTTCTGAAATCCCGTTTTTTTCATAAGGTGGTGTTTTGTTCTTTTTGATGAGTTCCAAACTCATATCACTTTGAGGTTCTTTTTGATGTATCTGGTTTTACATCTTATGTTTGCTTCTCAAAATTATCCCTTCTTTTGAGCCTCAAATCATGCCAGGAAGAACCTCTTTTTGCTGTTCCTGACAGCTTTTATTATATGATTTATGATATATAGCCCAACCTATGAAGTTCCTTCAACTGCCATGGGTTAGGGAAAGGATCTCAGGACATTACTTATTTCATGTGATTTTTTGATTCCATTAAAACTTTCAATTACTTAAAATAAAGCAGGTAAATCCTTAAAAAGAGCAGGTATTTAAAGCAGGTAAATCATTTAAAAAGAGCAGGTATTATTTGGAGGTACCTGAAGAATATGACCCTGAACCCCACGGCCACAGACTTCAGGTAAATGTTGTAATGCAGTTGCTGGGTTCACGAGCAGCTAAGGAAACTGCCTTCAAATCTCTGATGGCACTCAGATATTCTTTTTCTCTCTGTTCTCAGTTTGTCCCGGAAGTTCCAGATTGCATTCCCACATGCAGCCCGGAAAGCTTTCGTTGTTCCCTGAGATTTCTTTTAATTTCTTTTCGAGGATGCAATAATTTATCTATACTATACTTAATCCATTTTTTTTGCCATTTTTAATCTGCTTTTAAACCTTCTCTTTTATGGCACCAGGGATTTACTCAAGACAATTTGTCTATCCCAGAAGGTTTGATAATGTTCCCAGTTTGTGATTTATACTATAACTCCAATAATATATAGCCCAACCTAGGGGGTTTTTTCAAAACTTTCAGGTTAAGGAGTGAGTAGTGGGAAAATGCCATTGTGAAGAGATTTTTTGATGCTGTTAAAATTTTTGAGAGCCTTAAAAGCCTCCTCCCGAGAAAAAGTATAATTCTCGGGTTTAACCTAAGTTCTCCTGTAATATCGGGATAGGTAAAAGTCAGGAATAGGCAAAAACTCAGGAAATTGCAAAATAGAGAAAGGTAAAAAGTTAGGGATTGCAAAATAGAGAGAGGTAAAAAGTTAGGAATTGCAAAACAAGGAAAGATAAAAAGTCAGGATAGATAAAAAGTCGGAAATTGCAAAAAAGGACAAGAGATACTCTTTTTATTCTTTCAATGAAAGATCAGGCTTCCCATCCAAATTTATTTCCTGATACTAATTTATTTTTCATAACATAACATATTAATAAAAGGTTTCCAATATTATAAAAGTAGCAATGAGCTCATCTTTATGCGATACTATCTGGCTTTCTGAAAAAAGGAAAAACCTTCTCCTCTTGTTGATGGAAGGGCCCCGGGACATCGAGCAGATTAAAACCTCTCTCAATGTGACTGCTAAAGCGATGATGCCTCAGATCAAGATCCTGAAAAAGCAGGAGTTGATCCTCCAGGAAGGGGACACTTATGAACTTTCGGAGATTGGAAAACTGGTGGTAGGGAACATGCTGCCCCTGCTCAATACACTTGAGGTTATCGAGGAAAACAAGGAATACTGGGCAAGCCGGGATACGAGCGTGATACCGAAGGAGATGTTCATGCGCCTTGGTGAACTTGGTGAATGCATGGTTATCGAGCCTGACCTGAACCACCTTTTTGACCTCCCCAGGGAGTTTACTGAAAATCTTGCAAAATCCAGGTGCATCCTGAGCTCTCTTTCTTATTATCATCCCCTGTATCCTTCTTTATATTCGAAGCTTGCAAAGAGTGAGGCTGAAGTGGAACTCGTGCTGACAGAATCCGTGTTTGAGAGGCTGAAAAATGAGTTTCCTGATGAACTTGGTTCTCTTCTAGATTCCGAAAACACGGTTGTGGTGGTTTGCGAAGAAAGCTTTAATATTCCCACCATTGCAGTTACAGACCGTTTCATGTACCTTTGCCTCTTTGACAGGCAGGGAAAATACGACCACAGAAAGGTTATGAGCTTCGATGCAAGTGCACTTCGCTGGGGCAGGGAGCTTTTCATGCATTACAGGAAATCCGCCAGGGAAGTAACAGACATTTAATGCCCGTGGTTTTTTAATACTAAACAATAACCGTTCCATCCGGAGTTCTTTCTCAAAAACACCAATTGCGGGAGTTTAGTACGATGAGGTTCAAAGACATCCCCTTAAAATCAAAACTGGTTATCTTTATTGTTGTGGGGGTTTTTCTGGTGCTGGCGGTATCCACGGCAGTCATTATAAACACGGTTACGGCTCAGGAAGAAATGCTGGCCTACCAGAAATCCGTCGAAATGGCTTCCAACTACGCAAACCAGTTTGATGCGGACATGAAAGCCAACAGGGCCGTTGCAAGAACCCTTGCGCTTACTATGGCCGAGTACGAAGCTTCCGACCGGGAAGAGGCAATGGATATCCTGAAAAATATCCTCAGAGAGAACCCCAATCTTATAGGGGTCTATGTAGGGTATGAGCCGGATGCTTTTGATGGCAGGGATTCCGAATATGTGAATGCTCCGGGGCATGATGAAACAGGCAGGTTCGTTCCTTACTGCAATATGATTAATGGTCAGATGACTATCGATCCCCTTGTTAATTATGATTCCTCGGACTACTACCAGCTGCCAGAAACCACAGGTAAAGACGTCCTGACCGAACCTTACTTTTATGAAGGAGTATTCATGGTGAGCTACGACTCTCCCATTTTTAAAGACGGGGAGTTCAAAGGAATAGCTGGCGTTGACGTCCCCCTTGAATATGTCGACGAGGTCGCAAGCGAGATCAAAACGTTTGATACCGGGTATGCTTTTATGGTGAGCAATACCGGGATCTTTCTCTCACATCCCACACAGAAGGACTGGATCGGAAAGAAGAGCCTTTCTGATTTTGACGTGGAGGAAATTAGAAGGGCAGCCAGTGATATCCGGAAGGGGATCGGAGGAAACATCGAGATCGATGACCCTACCACTGGCAAGACCGTTATTATGTTTTATGAACCGGTTGAAACCGGAGACTTTGCCTTCGTTCTGGTTGTCCCAAAAGAGGAAATGCTTGCCGGAGTTACTGCCCTGCGGAACAGGCTGCTAATCATCTCTGCAATTTCGATCCTGTTCATGGCTGCCCTGGCTTACATGATTGCCCGCTCCATCACAAGACCTATTGATGAAATCGTTGAGGACTTCAAGAGCATTGCCCAGGATGCGGTTAAAGGAAAGCTTGATGTAAGGGCAAAAAACGATGTGGAAATCGATTTCCGGGAAATCCCAACTGGCCTGAATGAAATCCTTAAAGCTGTAATTATCCCTATCCGGGAGACAATAAGGGTAACCAATGCCCTTGCAAAAGGGGAGTTAAAGGAACGGGTCAACGTAGATGTACAGGGGGAGTTCAGAGAGCTCGGGGATACCCTTGATAATTTTTCCGAAACCCTCAACAGGATCATTGATGATTCAAATGCTGTTCTGACGGCTTTTCAGAATAATGATTTCAAGCGAGAGATCCTTGTGCATGGGCATGGGGACTTTAAGCTCCTTACGGACGGAATCGAAGAGACCCGCAGGGCTCTTGATCTTGTTACCGCGCAGCGCAGAGAAGCAGAAAAAGCACTGCTTGACTACGCAATGGAGCTGGAACGTTCCAACAAGCTTAAAGAAGAAATGGAACGAGTCATCAATAATAGTCCGGTAATTGTCTTTTTATGGAAATATGAAGAAGGATGGCCTGCGGAATTCGTCTCGGAAAACATTACAAGGCTTGGCTATGAAGTAGAGGATTTTACCTCAAAGAAGATGCTTTACGGAGAAATCGTTTATCCCGAGGACCTGGAAAAGATGCAAAAAGAACTTACCAGAAATGTGGAAGAGGGCTGTGACGTCTATACCTCAGAATACCGGGTCTTTACCAAATTCGGGGAAGTTCGCTGGGTGGACGAGAGGACTTTCATCCAGAGAGACGGAAAAGGAGGAATCCACCTCCAGGGCATTATCCTGGACATCACCGAGCACAAAAAAGCCGAAGAAGCTCTGCTGCAGATGGAAGAAATCCACAAAAAAGAAATCCATCACAGGATCAAGAACAACCTGCAGGTAATCTCAACCCTGCTCTACCTGGAGTCCGGGAATTTTTCAGACCGAAAGGTAATGGAAGCTTTCAAAGACAGCCAGCACAGGGTTAAGTCAATGGCTCTTGTCCACGAAAAACTCTACCAGTCCGAAGATATGGTAAGTGTGGACTTTGCGGACTACATTAAAAACCTCGCTGATTACCTCTTCCAGGCTTACTCTACGGGCAGCGGAAAAGTCAGCCTGAAGCTTGATGTTGAAAACATTTTCCTGGGCATGGACACGGCAGTTCCCCTTGGTATCATCATCAACGAACTTGTTTCAAACGCCCTCAAACATGCTTTTTCCAACGGCGAAGACGGGGAAATCTGCATCCACCTGCATAGGGAAGGGGGAAATCTGCCCAGGAAAAGAGAAAATTATAAAAATACAGAAGATCAAGTGGCTAAGAGTGAGAAAGTTTATTCTAACGGTCCTGGCAGCAGCATACAGGGGGATAAAAAAGTAGAGGATAGGCTGACCCTGATAGTGAGGGACAACGGCAAAGGATTCCCTGAAGGCCTTGATTTCAGAAACACGGATTCCCTCGGGCTCCAGCTGGTGACCGCACTTGTGGACCAGATTAACGGGTGCATAGAACTTGATACCAGCAGGGGAACCGCGTTTATAATTGTCTTTCAGGAGCTGAAGTACAAACAAAGGGTGTAAGGAATGGCAGAAGGACGAATTCTGATTGTTGAAGATGAACATATCGTTGCGATAGGAATAAAGCGCATGTTGAAAGGCCTGGGATATACGGTTACAGGTGTCGCTTCATCCGGAGAGGACGCCATAAGCAAAGCTGAGAGCACCTTTCCTGACCTCGTGCTGATGGACATAATGCTTAAAGGAGAACTTGACGGCGTGGAAGCTGCAAAGGAGATCAAAGAACGCTTTGATGTGCCTGTGGTTTATCTGACTGCTTATTCCGACAGCAATATTGTCGAACGGGTTAAAAAGACCGCCCCCTTTGGCTACATCGTAAAACCCTTTGACGAAAAAGACCTGCACAGCAATATAGAAATATCTCTGCACAGGTACAGGAAAGAAAAAGAAAATCAGGAAGCGATTGAAGAGGAAAAATAAGACTATGAAAGGGAAATATCGGTTTTATTTATATTTTCTCCGTGGGATTTGTTCTGCTGGAATTTTTTTCCTCACGAGCCTCCTTCCAAATTTGATTTCTCCTTTTCTTGTTTTCTAAACTATCCTGTTGTAAAACTGCTGTAAAAGGCAGAAGAAGACGATTAATGTCCTGGAGGCAATGGCTGTCCCGAGAGAGGGTAATTTCTTAAGGTTAAAATTTTGGTCGTCCCTCTTTACATGGTTGATCTTTTTGAAAAAAACAAGTCTGACTCAAATTCCTGAATTCTGCCCCTTACAATGTCATTCCAATGTCATTCGCTTTATTGTGTCGTTCTTGTCCCGCTCGACGCGGGAGAGTGGTCTTTCCCAAAAAGACAAAAAAGAGATAGAAGAATGAAAACAACAGGTTAACAAGTAAAAGCTGCTGAAGGCGTTTGTGAGTTTAAAAGAAGGACAAAAGGCTAAAACGGTACCAATTTCAGTCTCATTTCTCATTCATTTCTTCTTCCTTTTGTGCAGGGCCGCCAGGCAAGCTGGCGGAGGCGTTTATATTTAACTGTGAGTTTTAATGAGGTCCCCCGGATCAAGATATAAATTCACTTGTTCATTTTTTTGCGTTGCAGAAGAGAAAAGTTCAGCCCTGCAAAAAGTAGAATCAAAAAACAAAAGATCTTAGTTTCAGATATAGGAATAATATCAACTGATTAATACAGGACCACCAAAATTTTGAATGGCATCAAATTATCACGTATCCCTTGCAATAACCTTTCTGTCCTGCACAGGATAAAGCCTTGAAATTATCTCTTCTCTTATGTCAGTACCGTATGGAGGAGGCTATATAGCTTCATTTATATAGAAATTCCGTATAAGAAAAACTCTCGGATTGAGTCTTTGTTTGACCACATAGTTTCTCTGGCTATAAAGTCCGCTGGATAGGTGAACTGATGGCAGTCCAGAGAGGTGTTCAGGGGATAACGTGGAATTTGCAAGTTATTCAAGACCATCAGTTGATTGCCTCTTACAGTGATTGCCTCTTGTCTTTGCGGTGATAGAAAGGAATGTAAGTTTGAAGTTTGATATCGACAGTAGTTCCCTTACTGGATACTACAGTTCCCTTCGAGATCATCATCAACAAACCTGTGTCAAAACCCTTAAACATGTCTTTTCTGAAAGGGGGCGGTAAGATTTGAATCCAATTGATAGAAAGATTGATAATGATGTTGGTAGTGAAATCTACAGCTTCAGCAGGGTAAATAGGGGAATAAAAACAATTCAGGAGCTGAAGTAAAAAACGAGGGTTCAATTCATGGCAGAAGTAAGAATTCTGATAGTCGAAGACGAACATATTGTCGCAATGGGAATAAAAAGGATGTTAAAGAGTTTGGGTTATACACTAGCAGGCGTTGCTTCATCCGGAGAGGATGCTATAAGCAAAACCGAAAGCACTTTTCCTGACCTTGTGCTGATGGACATAATGTTGAAAGGGGATATGAACGGGATAGAAGCTGCAAAAGAGATCAAAGCACGCTTTGATTTGCCTGTGGTTTACCTGACCGCCTGTTCCGAAAGCAAAATAGTGGAACGTGCCTGGAAGACAGGACCTCTGGGGTATATTGTGAAACCCTTTGACGAAAAGGATCTGCAAAAAAGTATTGATGTGGCTCTGCGCAGGCACAGGATGGAAAAAAATGAGCTTGAAAAGGGCTCTGAAAAAACTGAGAAAAGTTCCGAAAAGTGTGGAAAAAACTCCAGAAAACTTTTTGATTCTGTTGAATGCACTGAACCTGTCGAGTGCACTGAAAGTTTTCAGAATTTAAAATAATCCTCTGATTTTTTGATCAGATATTCAATTCTTCATCTATTCTTTTCTAAATCCTTTCAAGATTTAAACTGTTTCTAATTTGTTTATCTCTAATTTGTTTTCTCTAATTTGTTTTCTCTAATTTGTTTTCTCTAATTTGTTTTCTCTAATTTGTTTTCTCTAATTTGTTTATCTCCAATTTGTTTATCTCTAATTTGTTTATCTCTAAATCTGTTTATCTCAATTTTTTCAATTCAAATTGATTTTTTAAGCCTTCTTTAATTCTTCTTCAAGTGTTTCAGCTACGGTTTTCAGGACTTTTATCCTTGAATAACGCTTGTCTCTGGATTCGATAACTATCCAGGGGGAACCTGTGGTACTCGTTTTCTGGAGCATCTCATCGGCTGCAACTTTATAGTCTTCCCATCTGTTCCGATTTCGCCAGTCTTCCTCTGTAATTTTCCAGCGTTTTTCAGGGTCTTTCGTCCGGCTTTCGAAACGTTCTAGCTGGGTTTCTTTATCTATGTGAAGCCAGAACTTGAGAATAATTGCTCCTGCATCGGTAAGGATTTTTTCAAATTCATTGATTTCCCTGTAAGCTCTTCTCCATTCTTCTTCCGTACTGAGCTCTTCCACTCTTTCTACAAGGACGCGGCCGTACCAGCTCCTGTCTAAAATAGTCATGTGTCCTGCCATCGGGACTGCTTCACAGAAGCGCCAGAGATAATGGTGGGCTTTTTCGGAATCATTCGGGGAACCTACAGGCACAACCCTGTAAAGCCTGGGATTGAGCTCTTCGACAAGACGGCGGATGTCTCCTCCTTTCCCTGCAGCATCCCAGCCTTCAAAGACTATGACAACTGATCGCTTCTTTTTGTAAAGCTCATACTGGAGGTTTTCAAGTCTGTGCTGGTAAAGTTTTTTAGCCTCCCTGTATTCTTCCACGGAAAGGCTTTTGGAGAGGTCAGTCTTTTCCAGGGCCGAACCGTTGAGTACCGGGAGATTTACAGTTGCAGTGTCAAGATACTTGATAGTCTGCTGCCCCGGAGTCCTTGTTACCTTTTCAATGCAGATCTCGATCGTATGGGCTACTGTCACCATGATTTTCAGGACTGCAAAGTTCCTGTCATTCGCCTCGACAATTGTCCAGGGGGCATTGGGAGCATCTGTTCGCTCAAGTATTTTTTCAACAACAGGAATATATTCATCATATTGCTCAATAAAATCCTGCTCTATTCCGTTTTTTCCCTTATATTCATCGAGGATAAGGGGGATATCCCTTTTTTTGATTTCCTTGAAACGTTCTTTCTGTTCTTTTTCGCTTATGTGGAGGAAAAACTTGAGTATCAGATACCCGTCATCCGCAAGCTGTCGCTCAAAATAGGTAATTTCTTCCAGGGCATTTTCCAGGGCTTCTTCATCTTTTTCTTTTCCAAATAGCTCTATTACTGCCCGACTGTACCAGCTCCGGTCAAAGATTCCGATCCTTCCTTTTACAGGAACCCGTGTCCAGAACCGTAGGAGAAAAGGTTTAAGAAGTTCTTCGTAACAGGGCCTGGTCATGGTATGGAAATCAAATCCTCTCGGGTCCAGGGGCAGGATAAAACGGTTGATGTCCTCTCCCATTCCTGAGGCGTGCCAGCCTTCAAAAACAAGTATAATAGGGATTTTCAGCTCCCATGCCCTGCGTTGAAGCTCCCCTAGTTTAACTTCAAGTGTTTTCATACTCGTTTTATATTCTTCGTTATTTATCGTCTGGGATAAGTCTAATTTTTCAAGCATGCGGAAGCCCTGTTTCTTCTTTAAATGAATTTTTCTTAATATACTTTTAAGTAATATTGACTGTGCAGGTATAAGTTTTGTCCTCATGGAAAATAAGAGTAAAGAAAGTAAAGCGCATGTTTTCTTTAGAATATTCGATTAAAAAATAATTCATGTTTTTTCGATTAAAAAATAATGAAAAATAATTCATGTTTTTTCGATTAAAAAATAATGAAAAATAATTTATGTTTTTTCGATTAAAAAATAATGAAAAATAATTTATGTTTTGTTTTCGGCACAAATTGAGAAAATCAAAGATTTTGCCAGAAAATGATGAAAAATAGGCAAATATTTAAAAAAAAGATATTAAAATTAAAGGTATGTTTTTCGTGCATAATTCATTTCAACTAGTCTATACGAACGAGATCAAAAATTATTATATAAATATATGTCAATAATACTAATGAAAAAAGTTAATAAACAGGGATTTCTTTAAAAAAAATATATGTTTTACAACATGTTTTATGATACGATTTGACGCTGTATTTATATTAAAACTATAATTGTTCGTGCCAGGTAATATAATATATATTAATTAGTTGTTATTATTTTGACAAATATTGTACTCAGTATTTGTATATAGTATTAATTGAATATTTCTAAATAAAGATATCAGCTTATATGTTTTTCAGGAGTTTCTTTTTAAGACATTCTGAAAATTGATATACATGTAATCAATGACAAATGAAAATATTCATCTTTTTATATACTTTTTACTAAGTATGTTTGTAAATTTTTGCTTAAATATGTTACTCTATATATATACATTCAAATATGATAGTATCGAAGATGCTGTTTGCAAAATTATGATTTATTAAAAATATACATTATATAATGTGTGCATATTTTTGTTTCATATAACTGTACTTCATACAACATATTTAAAAATAGATACTTTAAATAACATACATCACTAAAAAAATAACTAAAAAATAATATATTATATAGTGGACTCTCTTATTCATTCTTTTCTCCTGGGTAGCTTCTTAAAGATATATACTAGAATAAACATTTTTCATTATATCTTTTTAAAAAAAGTATCGTTTAAAAAGTATCAACGTACCTGTTAATATAGTTACATCAAGATAAATTATATTTTATACAATATTTTTACAACAATTACTTTGAGAATCAAATATACACCAGAATACATCTTTTTTCTAAAAAAGAGAGGTATTTTTTACCTGTAAATATACTATTCAATTTATTTTTTTCGAGGTGTCCAGTTTTTTCGGCAGTCTCTTTAACTTAACTCTATATTTATAAAATAACTTTTAGATGAAATAGGGTATACTGCATAGCTCAAAAATACTTCAAAACACATAAGTAAAAAATAGCCTTTTTAGATGATATTTTATTAAATTATTCTCATCTATTGTGTAGTATAACATATTTTTGGAAAAAGCTTGTTCCGGCGACAAGATTGAAGAGAGTTTCTTTTATTCATATAGTATATATGTATAGATACTCTAATTTTCAGAATTATTTTTTAGCAATATTAGTTCATAGTTAATCATGCGGTGATCGGCAAAATATGCCTTATTCCCATAGTCTTTGGAATACATGACTTGACAAAATTGGGGGTTAATCCGGAAATTAAGCCCGGGAAAAAAGATGCTCTCATATACTATAGGAATGAATTTTGAGATGACGCCTGCATGAGTACTGGATCCTGGGCGAAGGAGACTGCAGGAAACTAAAATAATGCATTATGCAATCAAATAATAATTATTAATGTAATATATTACGAAATTGCCCTTTTGTCCAATGAAAGGTGCTTTTAACATTTGAAAAATAATTTTTTATTATTTTGTTGACCTAATGAGTACTAACAGGAGGACGAAGAAAAAATAAAATGTTTTTGGAACGAGAATTTTCTTAAATGTGATGCTTATTTTTAGGGCAACTAATATAAATAAATACCTATAAAATTATTTTATTGATCTATTTTTATATATTATTTTTTAAGCCAAATACTCTACACTCTGTACTTTAAAAAGTGTGTAAAACGCATATGCAAAAATATAGTTATATGCATTGACAAATAGTCAACGTTGAGTTTAAATTTTCTTTTAGGACTAAATCCTGTCAAAGCTAAGTAATACCTTCTAAATGTCAAATTAAATTGAAGTTATTACATTTAAGTCATATTTAAATTATTTATGTCTGTTTTTCTCTATTCAAGCATTCTCTATTCAAGCTTCATTTTCCAACTGATTTTTCAGGTAATTTGTTTAAGTTCGAAGCAGAGTTGTGGGTACTTATTAAAATGAAGTTAACGTTACCTGAAATAAAACCCACTTCGACATTTTGATTTATTGTACTTCTATATTATTACTTAAATTTAATACACGTTTTTCACTCAATTCTGCCTATTTCTTGCTCAAAACCAGGACTTTGATGTAATAAAATTATAACTCCAGCCTTAAATCGAAGATTTCTTCAAAAAGTTCGTACTTTTTGCGAGCCCTGTAGAGGTACTGGCGGACCGGAGTCCGGTCTTTTGCCCTGTCAAAGAGGGCTTCGATCTCCCCCTTTGAAAAAACGGCTTCAAGCTTTTTTATGGGAACGTTTTTAAGATCTTCCCAGCTGTCAATTACAGGGTTGCTTATAGGTATGGGGATGGGGAGGAGCATCACCTGGATCTCGTCCACCCAGTTCCAGTCGGAATCATATATATTTGCATAAAAGGCCCCGCACGAAGTGCATCTTGTTATGACTGCCATATACTCTCCTGTAGCATGATAGCTAAGGCTCATAAGAATGGAGTCACAATTGGTACAGTTGCCGATCTCATTATTTTCCAGGCTATGCGCAGGTATCCGGTTTTCATCGATATAAAGAGTTTTTTCATTAAGGTCATACCTATATTCCACATTATCCGCTCCTGAATGAGGCCTGAATCCTGGAAAGTAAATTTTTTGTCCCAGGTTTATTATTTAATTTCCTTTTTGATTTCTGTCTAAGGTAATAACCCTATTAATATTAATCCCTCTTTTTCAAGAAAGTTGTTATTTAAACAAACACTTTTTTTCCCTGAAGCCACCTGTTCTTCCTTGCCTTTACATGATCTCAGCTTTCAGGGCTTCAATTAAAGTTGCCGCATATTTCTCAGGCAATAGACGTTTAAATCTCTTTTTTGTATGTAATCAATTTATTTTAAAAAAATAAATTCTATACTGGATCAGGAAGGAATGTGTTCGAGAAACAAAAGCAGCCTCAGTTTTTTCTATATTTTCTAGTATCATGGAGGATATTAAACTTATCTTAAATGAACAGAAAAATATGGACTTTTGTTATATCAATCAAATAAACTCTGCTCATTTTAGCAATTTAAACACAAACTTAATATATATGTTCGTAAGAAAATAATAATGTTGATAAGTAAATATATTATCTAAGTATTCAAATTCATCAAAGAAACTTAAAAGGCTTTTTTAACGTTAAAACGGATGAAAAGCTTTATCAAAAAAATAGTTAAACGCAAAAATATAAAAGTCCTGCCTTCTGGCAGGGGGATTTTAGGAAAACTCCCGATGTACAGATAGTAGGAATGGATGATAAAAAGCAATATATTGGAGAAGGAACATACCAATACACAAAACTGAACTTGAAGCAAAATAAAATTGCCTGAAGAACAGGAGCTTTAATATCCATTCCCATCAGAACGAATAAATTTACAAACCTATATATAGAGCTATAACTGACATTGTTTACTACATCAGTAGAGGTGGTAATTATGGTATCCATCCGAGCTAAAGTTAAATCCAGATTAGAGAAATTTCTTGAAGTAGATTCCAATGGATATCGAAGGGCTATACTGTGTATCTTCATAAAGGTAAAGAAAGCAACTATTGATGAGCTACATGAAATGCTTTCAAGCAGATATAATGTATCAAGAAATACAGTAGCGTCCATGGTAGGATATATCCATTCGAAACTCGGAATCTTAAGGGCACATAAAGAGTCCTACAAGACCCCTATGGTTTACCTTTTAAGAGAAGAGTACATAGACCTGCTAATGAAGATAGTTGCTTCATCCACGAAACCATCTACTGATTCTACAGCCTGAAAATTTATAATTTCAATCCAATTGCCTGATAGACAATGTCGCTTGTGAAAAACGCACCAAGAACAGCAACCACTATTGTGGTACGGTCGGATTCGAATACCCGTATAGGTCACTCAAGAGACCCGTACTATAATCTAATGAGGCGCATTTTCCAGGAAGACGCAACTGCGGTACGGGGTCAGAAATTCCTGTCAATGGTTGAAGAACGACAGGCAGCAGGCAATGCCATCCGAACTGATGAATGGCAGGTCATTCTGGAAGAGCTCCAGATAGGTCGTGCCTCTTTTTATGCAATGCGCAATAAACTCCTCGGAGCCGGGCTTATCTCTATAAAAAATAAAGAATACCGGCTTTCCGGTCAGTTCTCAAAAGACCTCATGGACATGGCCCGCTGGTGGTGGACCGCTGTCCTCAACCAGTCCGAAGAAAGTCTGTGATCGAATACTTGAGTAATCGGTCCTTTTGACGCAAATGATCTTCGAACCGGATAATACTTAATTTTGGAATAATACTTCATTTTAGAATATTGTTTCATTTTGGAATAATACTTTATTTTAGAATACTGTTTCATTTTTTCAAATTAAATTTTTAAAGATTCTGATTTTTAACTCAATTTATTGAATTTTTGGCGGATAAAAGGGCGCTCATCCGAAAGCTATATATATAAAATCTTCCTTTAGAAGATACGCTTCAGGGCGCAAGAATCACGCCCCACAGCGAAAAATCATTGAAGCCCGGTAGTGTAGTGGTCAATCATGCGGGACTCTGGATCCTGCAACCTCGGTTCGAATCCGTGCCGGGCTATACTTTCTTTGTATGTAATCCTATCACTTCCATTTAGAATGTGAAGTAATGCTACTTTCTGTTTTTGTTGAGTTCAATACTGATTTAATACAAATTATTCTTTTTTCGAATAAAAATTATGCATTTCCCTAACTTGAATTAATACTGATTGTGTAATTCCAATGTTGCGGCATGTTTCATAAAATCTATCAGATTAAGGCATTATTCGAAGGGAACATATATTCAACTAATTCGGGTATCGCATCCTTCGAGATCCCAAAAGAATCCATTAAGACCTGTTCGAGATTTTCTGGCAACCTGCCCGCAGATAACAATATTCTTTTTATGTCCTTAGCGAATGCCTTTAAAGTTAAGGTTTCTGTAACTTTTATGTTTTTTACAACATACCTGTGGACTTCAGATCTTCCATTGAAACGCATATAATCTTCTATCTCTATTTCTACGTTCAGATACAGGACTTGTCCAGAGTCAGGACTAACGGTCTTGATATACATTTTTCTTGCCTCCTTTTCCCCGAAGGCAAAGTATTAAAAATCAGAACAGCCCAACAGTATATTGCTAGTATCTATTTGGAATGTCCTGGAGTTTGATCCTCCGGGGTATTTCATTAATTCACTTTTGAAATTATAATCAGCTTTTTTAGAGTCATAGCTACAATGTAGCTACATATATATAGAGTTTTTGATGAATTTGAGTTATTTTTTGAATAGGAATAACCACTAAATATATATTATATCGCCACATAGTGGCTGAAATATGGAAGTAAAATTAGAAGCCTATCAAGTGATTGAAAAAACGGTAAAATCTGCTGGGAACTCAGGTCGGGTTTATGTCCCTAAAGAATGGGTTGGAAAGAAGGTAAAAATTTTACTTTTGGAACCGCTTGAAGAATAAATTACATACTATTTTTTATCACATTAAATTTTTTAGTTGCCAGTCAAAAATATGTAATTCTTTTAGAAAAAGAACTTTATCTTTCAATCCAATCTTCTATGACTAACTTGCTAACTTAAATACTGTCCAATATTTTTTGATATAACTTAATATCACTTTCTATTAGTTTTGAGAATTTCAAGTAATTTTCTTTGCTTTCTTCTTCATATATATACTTCTCATAAGATGCGCGTGTATCGTCTTTTGCAAGGTATTTATACTGCGCGATTTTTTTGAGTTCTTCAACTGCATATGTAGTAGCTCTTTCAAATGGATCCATACCAAGATACTCATAACCTCTTTTGTGCTTGTTAATTTCAAGAGATTTAGCTCTATCAGTTGGATTGGTAGTAAACCCATCAACAATTTTTATAATGTGTTGTGCAGGTATGTAGAATTTCTCAAGTCTCTTTTGGATGTCCTCTACTTCAGTTTTATCATTAAACATTTCAAAATTGACAGGAGTCAAATCATTTATCATAGATTTCTTTACATATGGAACGTGAGAGTAACTTTCTCTATTAGAATTATCTTCATAATAAGAATCAAGTCTTTCATCAAGACTAAATCCTTCAAAATGTGGGACTATCGGTGAAATCTGTAATAGTTTACTGAGATCTAAACCTAAAAGGCTATATTCAGCTACATTTTTTGAGACCTCTTTTCCACCTATACACCCATATCTTAACAGTTCAATTAACTTGTCATATTTTATCCATTTTTTTATTTCTGTATCATAAGTAACCTTAGGGTCTTTTACCATCGGGCTGCTTATTGCATAGATCTGTAAGTGGTCAAGGAGTTCTCTATTTAGATTAAGAGAAGAAATTAAGGAAGGCCACTTTATACTTATCGCCACAAATTTTGCGAGTTTTTTGCAGTTCCAAACATTAGGATTTTTAGGATCATAAAGGAATAGACCAGTCCTATATCCAATCGTTTTCTGAAAACGGAACATATTAATAAATTGCTTTATTTTACGAGGATTTTTATCCAAAGCAGGAGCAACCATTTCCACAATATTTCCAAAGTTGTTAAGTTTTTCCTCACAATCGGGGGAATAACTGACTGGTACCTTACTGAAATCCAGTCCTGAAAGACTATATTCAGCTACATTTTTTGAGTTCTCATCTATACATCCATATCTCAATAATTCAATCAATTTAGTATCATTAATCCAATCCTGTAGTTTTTCATTATTGTTTTCCAAGTTCAGTGCGTATTCCTGTAAGTTTTTAAGAATATTTTCGTTTAAATTTTTACCCAAAACCAAGGAGGGCCATTTAATGCTTATCAATAAAAATTTTGCGAGTTTTTTATAGTTCCAAGTATTTTCTGGACTTGCGTCTTTATAATTAAAAAAAAGATCCATTTCGTACCCAATTTTGTAATTGGTACGAAGCACTTCAATAAATTGTTTTGTTTGACGAGGATCATTATCCAAAGCAATAGCGGCCATATTAAGAATGTCATTAAATTCCTTTGGATTTTCTACATAATCATAATTAGTTGCCGTAAACTTTTGATATTCCCTCTCTTTTCTGGCATTGTTACTTTCAAATGGATAATTTTTATTTATTAGAGATTTATTTATTGGTTTAGAGTACTTGGTAAATTCCGAGGGATTTTCCTTTTCATGTAATAGAGATTTCAACAATTCTTTAAAATCCCCATTTTTTGGAGTTGGTACTCTAAAAGGGAGCTGAATAAATTTTTCAATGAAATTATAACCATATTCTATTTCATTATTATATCCAATTTCATCATTAGTTAGATAATGATAGATTTTTTCTTGTTTTGCAGCAATCCCCGCAGAAATAATTTTTCTATCCATACCTATGGAAAAATAAACATTTGCTCCATCAGATATCATTAGATTTAACGCTTGCATGAGTTCCGCAGCTTTGGGGACTTCGCAGCGGTCAAGGTCATCTATGAATACATAAACCCTTGATTTTCCGACATAGGATTCAATTATTTTGTCAAAATCAGAATGAAAGTGCTCTATAAATGAGATATGCTCTGTGTAATTTGGACTGGATACAATTTTATTTAAATCAAAAGGGTTCCCGACAAAATTTGATAAATTTTTCCAAGAAGAAAGAAAACAGCGTATTAGCCCTACAGCAGCAGTTGCTATAAGTAAAACATTTGTGATCGTTTTGACAAAGTTTTCATCGTTAGAATTTGTGAATACCCATTCAATCAAATTCCAGCTATATAATATAATTGCGATCAAGAGTGCTGAAATAAACAAGACATGACAAATTTTCGCGAAAACATGGAAAATAATTGAAATGGTATTCTTCCACTTAAATTTTAGTCTCAACCATACCAATTTCAGTTTTGCCTTCTGACGTAACCGCCAAGAAAGTTGTTCTGACAACTGTTCCATTAAACTAAGGGCAAAAGCAGCCCATAATTCATCTTCTTTTTCGTATCTCCAGCAGTTAAACCATACTGTAAAATACTTTTTTCGTTTTGTTTTTTAGGAGATATATATAAGAATTGATTTTATTTTACTCTTAATGGAATATATATCAAAAGTTTGATTTTGCTTACTTGATTTATCCCCCTTATTTTGAATTAGATATCCATTAATGGAAAAGAAAAGGGGTTTTAGTTTAGAAATAAGAGATTTCAATTCAGGAAGCTCTGCTTTTTTTTTATTTAATAATAGATACTTCAAAAATTCCCTAATAGATATATTGCATATATTTCCCTTTTCTATTTCGTCTTTTAGTTGTCTCATAAAAGAAGATTTTCCACATCCCCATTGTCCTTCAATCGAAAGCGTAATCGGAGATGTAGTATCTTCGTCAGTAAGAAATTCTGCAATAGCTTCAACATAGTGTTGGAATCCGAGCCGATCTTTACCTGTTGCGAGATCGTTACTTAGGTATTTCGACACATCACCTAACAAAGAAATTAGCCTCTCTTTTGTTTTATTTTATTAATTATATATATTAAACTGGAAATTAATTTATAGTTTGGATTACAAAACTATCAATTTCTACATTCATTTACTAAGAAAATATAAATATTTGTTGAAAAGTTGTGTTCCTGCAAGTTTTGAAATATTGTCTAAAACACAAGCGTATAAGAAGACCATAGAAAGTTAGATACTAAAAACTGGAATTCTATATATTACATACATAAACCGCACCCCAACAAAAAAGAAAGCGGTAGCAGCAAAAATAAAATGAATCTTTTTCTTGCCTTTTGTTAGTTAGTAACATACATACTTTATTCAAGAATCCTAGGCAAAATTTCCCATTTATCTCAATTTCTGTTTTTTTCAAAGTATCACCTACCTGATAAAATAAATAGTTCATGTTAAAACATGTGTATTTTGGAAGATTTAAGAGAGGAATAAACCCGAAAGAGCAAAAAATACATGAGATTGCACAGGTTTTATTACAAAACCTGTGTATTCGAGGAACAGGACATAAATACAAAAAAGAGGGCGGAGCTTGAGAATATTATTTTATAAAAACATATTTGTCACTTATTGTTCCAATTCGATGAATTTAAATCTGATTCTCATATCGCCTCTATTCGAGCACCTGTAGCTAATACATATATTATGAATATTAAAAATAATATAATGGCTAATATGTTAAGTATCGTTTCCATAGACTTTGACATGTTTATACCCTCTATAGGTTTTATGAGTTCTTTACATTAATACCTTAATCGACACAAAGGAGAGTTAAGCCTATAGGTAATTTAGAATCAAGAAGATCTTCAAAGAAGTTCATGAAAAATAAACCCACGTTTGTCTAAAAATAATCCAAAGTTTGTTTTAATTAACTTGTTTTGATAGAATTCATTCAAGATATAAACCAAAATCAGTTATATTTATATACTACTTCTTTTCCCAAAAAAATATTTGTGTATCTTCTCATTTTGGTATGATTAGGTATGATTAAGTCTCTTGATATCGTTTTATAGGTATGATTTTGGTATGATTTAGGTATGATTATGGTTGAACATACCTTAAACATACCATTATCATACCTTAAACATACCTTAAACATACCTTAATCATACCAAAACCAGTATCAGTAAAAAAATGAACAAAAAACAAAGAAAAAAAATATTTTTGGGAAAAAGACCTATCTAAAACAAGTTAATTCTAAATGTATGTCAAAAGAAACAAACTTCTGTAATGCTATATTAGGTCTTTCATTTAATGTTAAAAAATGCTCTTATATACGCCAATGATAAATAAAATTATACTACAAAGACCTGATAATAAAGAAACTAATTCAGGAAATGACAAACCTAAAAAAACAGGCTTTTTTAAATCATGTACCTCATGATCGCAGGATCCCTCCATTTTTTTTTGATAATAGTATCTCGTTACAAGACTAATCGCAAGAAAAAAAACTCCAATTATAATAAATTCAGTTCCAGTCGCCATGAAAAACCCCTCTTATTATAATCAAACACAATATAGGATCTCAAAGTAGAAAAACTGGTAGTAACCAATCTTAAACCTAAATGGGGTAATTCACACGAAAACTCTCCTATCTTGTAGGGTTATTCCTGCTAACAGCGCAGGCGGATAGGGGTGTCACAGGCTTACGAATGGATATGGAAGAGAGCTTTGGTAAAGCTTTCAGCTTTGGAAGAATATAACAGAACAGTTCCCTACCTAATAATCTTTGTTGATGATTTTATCAGCTGGTACCCAGAATACAGCAGTGCGTATGGTAGATGAATTAAAAAGTTAATATTTAACACTAACTATTAATTCAATTTTAGGTAGTTTCTTATTTTTTGAGTTATTCCTCCAGACTCTTTTTCATTTTGGTGGGATTAGTGGGATTAGTGGCAACCGATGGCGAATCATAAGTGGGATTAAGGTGGGGTTAGGTGGGATTGAAAAAAGTGATAAAGAAGAGATTAAAGTATATTTTATAGTATATCTATATATTTTCTTATTTTTTACTTAGTAGTTAACCCCACCTAATCCCACTTTAACCCCACTTTAACCCCACCTTAATCCCACCTTAACCCCACCAAAATCGTTATCGGGTAATTATCTCATATCTTTCCTCATATTTTCTTAAAAAATATCTACAACCTATCTTTTATCAATTATTTTGTATCTTTTAACAGATATAATTTTAAACTAGAAATAATAGCTCCTAATTTAAGAAAAAAAATGTAATAAAAGTGTTTTTAATAAGAAAAAAGATCAATTATTTTTTTATGCTCTTTGTTTCAGCTTTTTAAACATTACTTCAATATCTGGAAATCCATGACTTAATAAAATCTCGCTTCCTTCTTTTGTTTTCACAAACTCTTTTGCAGCTTCTTCTGCAGTGAATTCAATAGTTTTCATCTCAGGAAATTCTCTTAAATATTCCTCACATTTTTTCCGTAACTCTACCCGGGTCTGATTTCCTGAATTCTGAATGGTTTCTAATCCATCTTTTGTTCTCTCGTCGGAAGTAGTTTGAATGGCCGATCTAACTTCAGAATCCCTGATATTCAAAACTTCCTGGAACTTCTCAAATGTTATATAGACCCCTCGTATTTTCTTGCCTTTTATAGTTGAGTCAAACTTCCAGCTTTTTCCGTCTTTTCTTCTTGTTAGGATATCTTTGTCTGACCAATCTTTAATAGCCCTATCAAAATTGAGCCCCTTGCTTTCCAGATATTTTCGAAGCATATCCGGATCATATATTATTCCTGATGGCGTGACCCACCCTTTAATTTCTACGTTCCCTTTAGGGGAATAAGTGTCTTCAGGATCCATATCTGAGCTATATTCAAAAGATCTCCTATTCCTCAGATGCCAGCTATACACAGTCTCCAAGGCTTTTTCATAGTATGGTGTCGTAGAATCGTTTACTGAGGTTGAAATATAGTATTTTTCACATATCTCTAAAGGGTTTTTATTTGGAATATTATGTTTTTTAAATACGCTTTCTAATATCTGTCCTGCCAATGCAAGTGCAGCAAAATAGTTTTTCTTCCTGGCTGCAAATGTAGTAGAGGATTTCTCAAATGAACCTCTAATTTTTTGATAGCGGGTTTTTAAGATCGATTTTGATTTGAATATTGTATCCATTACGTCGTCTAAAAAGAATCCATGATGGTTAATGACGGCTTCCTCAACCTCTCTAATGTATAGCTCGTCTATTTTCTGGATACCTTCATAAATCTCTATTACTCTTGTACTGATCCCGGTTGCTGTGCTCAAATACTGCGTTAAAGTATATTCCCCGGTTGTTAAGGTTACATTTCTCCATGTATCCATTTTTGCCAGGCCTACCTCATTATTGGATACAGTCCCTCTCGTTTTACCCCTTCCGTTTACTAATGAATATACCATTTTACTGAACTCAGGGGTCTTTGTTGTTTCATCAACAAACAAGGCAGTATCTGTATTAAGTGCCGCAGCTTTTTCAAGCCCCACCTCTGAAATAGCTGCATCCCTTCGTAGATGCCCCGGATTTCCTATTAATGATATTGCAATATCCATTGTAATTGTTTTTGAACCTGAACTTTCATAATAATTATGAATAATAAAAGAAGGCGCGTCAATAAGTTTTAGGATCATTGCGCAAACTACCGCATAACACTTGATTCTGGTTAGATCGTACTCTAACATAGGAATCATGGTTTTAATCCAATAATCCAGATCTCCTCTTACTTCATATGCATTGGTAACAGAATCATCTAAAGAAATAATGGGCGTTTTCCCTTTAGCAGAATACAAGTTTCCCCCAATTATAAAGAGGGAATCATCTTTTTTCCAGCCTGTTTTCTTAGCTGTATATTCCCGGGGCATTTTTGAAACATGCCTTACCATCTTTTTGAAGTAACTCCTCATATGCTTGGAATCTAAATCGGTTAAATGCAATCCCATGTTGATTAGTTCTTTTAAATCAGTTGTAAGCAACTGGTTAGGAGTTACCCATTTTGTATAGTGGGTACCTATAACATTTTTATAAGTACACTGATAAAGAAAAGAATCATCGTCCAGGTTGGTTCCGGTAGCTGTAATTATGATGGGAGTTTCGGTAATTGTATTGTACTGCTCTTGATCCGAAGATTTATCAATTATTTCAATTCCGTTTTTTGAGACTCGATAAGGGTATAAATCATAATCGACCTGAAAAATATCAATTGCAGGATCTACTGAAGATTCCATTATCTGAATTATTCTCTCTTTCAATCCCTTCTCATTGGAATTCCAGATCTCAGGCGAATATGTTTCAAAAACTTTGCAAGCTTCCCAGCCCTCTAAACCAAAGCTCCTTAGTATATTTGCTACTTCTTCAAACTCTTTAACTCCCCAATTCCCAGCCCATGACATCAATTCTCTTAACTCTTCAGATAAGAGCATGATGTCTACCAATTCATAATTCAAATTCGAAGAATCTATGTCAGAATCATATGGTATTTTGTTATACCAACTCAGCAACTGATCCTTTAACGTAGCCATTTTTAAGCCCCCGTAGATTTTTTGTTAAGGAGCTTTACAGAAAGGTATTTAAAGACAAAAGTAGAATTAACCGCTAACAGTTTGTAACTTGATTTTGTTACCTTTCTTTTTTGTGTTTGCGGGGTGGCAACCACAACACGTTTTTTGATTTTAATTCTTTCCATTAGAACCACATCCCGCAGCTTTCATTATCATTGAAGCCATTGCTTTTTCGTAAAGGTCGGAACTTTTATACATTATTTCAATGATGTCTTTTTCCTGCCTGTAAACTTCCTTTGCCCACTCTGAAAAAGACCTACCGGTATTGGGGTTATTTTTGAACATGGTTTTACCTCATATTGAGGCCTGAAAAACAGCAAAGAACAAGAAAACGGCTCAAAGATAATCTTTATAAACAAAGATGTGATTATCTTATTTGTGGGATAAGTAGTCTTTTGAGCCGTTTTCTTGTACTTGATTACTGCTTAACAGGCTACTTCCTTTCTTATGCTGCTTTTGATTATGTCTTCTAAGTAAGTGCTTCTTTTTACAAGACCTCTTGAGTTTTCTATATTTTCAAAAGTTTCATTGTCCAGGTAAACAATACACTGGTTTTTCTTTCCATGATAGTTTTTTTCTGAATCTGTCATTATATCATCTCAAATTAATTGCTTTGTTTGATTTTCATATTGATATTTTGGTATATAAACGGTAGCAATATCTATGTTTTTTAACTTTTTTAACTAAAAATTAGTTCTTTTGTTGATTTAATTTGTATGTACTAACTAACAAGGGGAAAATATTTTCCGGAAGGGAAATCGATATCGAAAGAAGCAAGATATTATTATCAAGCGTTGATATCCCCTTTCTATATCCATGAATGTTTTTTAATTCATACAGTTTCTATAAATTATTCAATCCATTTTTTTATATTTAAATCTGGACGCAATTGGGACTATTAGGTCAATTGGGACTATTAGGTCAATTAGACCTATGAATCCGGAATAAAGTATGTATGTTACTAACTAACAAGGGGAAAATATTTTCCGGGGGGAAAATCGATATCGAAAGAAGCAAGATAATATTATCAAGCGTTGATATCCCTTTTCTATATCCATGAATGCTTTTTAATTCATACAGTTTCTTTAAATTATTCAATACATTTTTTTATATTTAATACTAAATGCAATTATGACTATTATGACAATAATCATATTAGTCATATGAATCTTGGATAAAGTATGTATGTTACTAACTAACAAAAGGTAAGAATCCACAACTGGAAAAAACCATATCATGTGACATTAGTACTCCTTCCATTATCCATGAATCTTTTTACCTCTTCCATAAAGGTAAACATCTGTGTGGGATCTATCTGTAACTTATCCGAAAAGCCTTCTTTAATCGCCTGTATTTTATCGGCTGCTTCCCGATCCAGGACTAAAGAGCATTGAGAACAAAACCGATCCTCAGGCCTTAATACATTTCCGCACCGGGGGCATTTCTTTAAAGTCACCTGTCTTTTATCTTCTGTCTTCAATCCGCACTTTTCATAAATCCTATCGTTCATTTCTTCGTCTGTAAAGTTAGCATAAATCCTTAACATCTGTTGGGAACCTTTAGACCATCCAGCCCTATGTTTAACCTCCTGCTCGTTATATCCGTCCAAAATCCAATTTGTAATAGCTAAGTGCCGGAATGAGTGAGGGTTTACTGGCTTCTTTATTCCGGCTCTATCTCCAAGCCTTACAAGCATATTTCTTACAGCTGGGTAGCTTATAGCTTCAGACTTGTTCTTTTGAACCCACAAAGGAGCCTCAGGGTTTTCTTTATCGGGGTGAACGGATAACCACTGATTTAAAAACCCTGTAGACCAAGTAAGCGGAATCCCTTTAGGTTTCGTTGTCTTTCGGCTTTTGCTTGTCTTTGATATGTAAATCGTTGCTCCGTACTGATTAAAGACTAAATCTTTAATTCTACATGACGTTAAAGCGCCAACTCTCATACCACTATCAGCAATTGCAGCAATTAAGGCCTTATCTCTTGGGTGTCTGCATGTATCCAGAAGTTTGTTAAACTCTTCTTTTGTAAGAAGGTCTGAAGGCTGAACAGGTGTTTCAATGGCTTCTAACTGCAACTTTTGTACCCAATCCGGTTGGGTTCCGTCTCCTAACCATCGGTGAAACTTTTTCATGAATTTTTTATAATTCCGCAGAGAGTTTTTAGATAATCCTTTTTGGCCTTTGTACCTGCCCGGGTATTCATCTTCCAGGTAAAGCAGTAATTTATCAAAGTCGTTAGAATCCACTTTATCCAGAGTTTTAGTTATCCCTATTTCAGATAGCCTTTCAATCATTCTTTTAGCATGCTCCACATAGCCTATAATCGTACTTTTGGCTATACCTTCCCTTCTACATGCCGCAACAAAATTTTCTATCAATTCTTTATTGTATGGATCTGTTTCAAGCTCTCTAAGCTTTCGCAGAGCCTGAATATATCTTAAGTCAAATCCATGAATATCATCGACGTTGACCATCACTGTTAAAATAGGAGCAATAGGATTATGAACCTTTTGATAATAGCCCGTGCCGGGCTATACTTACTATTTTATTAAACCGTTTTTATCATCCACCCAGCTTAAAGTACTCTTAATAAACCGGTTTTTGACCTATTGCAGAAAATATTTTTTACATTCTTTTTCTTCAGATATATTTTGCCGGTGAGCAACCGGCCCGGACTTTAGCCAAAAAAAACTTTCCAAGAAAAAGTCGGATTGAGTGAGAAAACAGGGAAGGTTTTGTTGAGAAACATCCGGTATTATGGAAGTTGGCTCCTAAATATGGTAAAGCGAATAAAACTTTTGTGTAAAAAATTCTTATGTTGGGGGAACAAAACTTCTGATAGAAAAGATCTGGGGCAAGGCTGTTCCGTATTCCGCAGATGTGCACAGCTGCCTGATTTACTTTTTTAAGCAATTACCAGGTAAAAAAAGAGGTTTTTTGTGTACTTCTGCGGAAAGTAAAGTAAATGGTTTTGACTATTTATTTCTGATGCAATGGAATCGAGTGACTTCTGCTGATTCGAGTGACTCCTTCATCCGCCCTTTATTCGCTTTTGTCAGGTTTCAAACTCGTTTCAAACTCTAAATTGCAACAAGCCATCAATTAAAGAATCTCGGTTTAGAAAAGACCCGGTTTAATTTCAAACTTGAAATAAGTAATCCCGGATTCAATGATCTGAATATTTAAAGCAGTATAGCTAATATTTTTTTATATGAAAAATAGGTAAAAATTATTATAAGATTAGATGATAAAGTCTAAATTCTGGTTTTTATTCATTTTAAGGTATTTTAAGCCTTTTTTTAAGCGACTAATATGAGCGAACTATTCGATATACTATTGAAATAACATTAGATCAATGAGATAACTATTTATAATAAGTGAGTGTAGTATGTACTGTAGTAAAAGTACTGTAGTAAAAGTACTGTAGTAAAAACATAAAATAATTTAAAACTTAACCAGCTTAGAACCTTAGAACATAAAATAACTTACAGTGGGGGAAAAACATGAGAATAAGAGTGGTCAGTTCAAGAGAAGAAATTTTTACACTTAATCCGAATGAGCGCCTTGTCCACCTGGCTTTCAGGCCCTCAAACAAGGACATTTTTGGATTGGTTGAAACCTGCCCGAAAGTTGAGGTAATTCAGTTACCTAAATCATACAGGCGTACAGTCTCAAGATCTATAGAGATGTTCCTGCAAATGCAGAGAGTGCAGCTTCTTGAAGGAGATGTCTGGGGTCACAGGAAAGATATTAATGAATATTACAACATTCCATCCTCAGTGATCGAAAAGATTAAAGAAATGAAAATAGAAGGCAAATCCTTAGAGGAGATTGAGAAAAGAGTTTCAAGGGAGAGTAAACTGAACCCCGAAATGGTTACTTATATCCTGAGTAAGGAAATGCCAGCCTGAACCTACACAGGCAGGTATGACATTTTGCTGGAGATTAGATTGTACAGAGATCGATTCCACATACATCAACATTCGTTATCTAATCTTCAGTTTTAATTCCTTTAGTTTTAATCCCTTTAATTTTAATTCCTTTAATTTTAATTCCTTTAATTTTAATTCCTTTAATTTTAATTCCTTTAATTTTAATCCTCTTTTGAGTTGTATGAAAAATCAAACATGTAATTCAGGTCAATTTTTCAGGAAAATCCTGCCTATTCTTCAAGGGGTAAATAGGTGGGAAATTTGAGGATTTTTGAGGTACTCTGTGTTTTCTAATTATTAATCGCCCTTTCAGCTAATTCTCTCTGTCCTATGCTGTCTTCTCCCCATTTCTGTTTTGCTTCTTCACTCCAGTAGAGCTTATACTCTCCAATCATAGATATGGGAATTGTAAAGACTTTTGCTCTTGAATTCCTTGGGGTGCTGCACCTTAACCATTTATACTGGTTTTTCTCAGAGTCGAATACCAGGCAATAGTCAAGTTTAAAGGCGCGGGGTACGTCCGAGGATTTATAATAAACCTGCTTTAGTCCTCCTTTTGGCTCCTTTCTCTGCCTTCCTCCGGCTACCTTAGCCTCTTCTTTTCTAATATCATCCAGATACCTCAAACTCCTTTCGACTTCACTTTTAAAGATAATCATATGCCATTTTAGGGATAGCGGATATTGTTTTTTTAGAAGTTCATTTAATTCGGCTATTAGATAAGAGTCATTTGTCGTGCTTTCAATTTCTTTCATTATTTCTTTCATTCTGGCTAAATTTGCTCTCTGTCTTTCCTGACTTGTTACCATAGCTATCGCCATCATTTAAATTTAAATTCAACAGTCTAATAATATGAAATTCATATTCTTAAGTTTTTTTGTCAGTGGGTATGAAGGTGAGGATGATATCGAAAACAATGAATAAAAAAGAAACAAAAAGACGCTAAAGAAAAATATGAAGCCATTAAGAAAAATAGCAAGACGTTAAGGGTAACAACCAGACGTTAAGAGAAGTAGCAAGACATTATGTGGAAAAAAAGGCTTTTTTGCGAAAGCTCTGCAAAAAACGAGTATTCCGGAGTCGAAGGCCTGATCAACCAGGGGCATCCATTAACCGAACGTTAATTTTCACCAGGGCATCAGTACCTTCGTACCATTTCTTCCTGCCATTTTACCTCCGACCACCCCTTTGCCCCCTGAGCCTATTAACTCTGTCCAGGTATTTTACCACATCGCCGGCACGAAAACCAAGGTCCCGAAGCACACATCCGAACACAGTGCCAGTACTGCCAATCCCGCCCATACCGTGGACAATAATTCCCACCCCTGCCTCCATCTAACTACTTATTACTTCGGCGGTATCCCTTACAAGTTCCTCTTCCGTTTGACGGTTAATCGGCGGAAAACCGTAGTGGAGATCTTCTAACTCTGCAGAAAACAGCGCTTCAAGGGAAGAGGGATTATAAGAAACCCTGGAATCGCAGAGGCAGACAGCACCTGAAAAACCGGCATCCCTTATATTTTTCCAGGAGATCCGCATTCCGGATAAGACATGCCGGCAAGAAGTGCAGGCTCCCTAAGCACGACATATAAGTTCAGTGTTATTTTTATGCCGTCAATTGCAGGTACTCAAGAGGACTTAGCAGGAAAGGGGCCAATCTGAAAAAATCCGATACCCGGTTTTTTAAAAAAATTGTCTGAACAAAATAGGAATAAAATAGGAATAAAAATAGGAATAAAATAGGAATAAAATAGGAATAAAATAGGAATAAAATAGGAATAAAATAGGAATAAAATAGGAATAAAATAGGAATAAAATAGGAATAAAATAGGAATAAAATAGGAATAAAATAGGAATAAAATAGGAATAAAATAGGAATAAAATAGGAATAAAATAGGAACAAAATAGGAACAAAATCGAAACAAAAACGGAATGAAATCTGATGAGAATAGGGAGAAAATCTGAAAAAATATACAGGGATGAGGTTAAACATTATTGTCTATGCTCAACCCGCTTCCTGCAGAAATGCCTTCCTGAATCTGAATTTGCTTATTGATTGTTTGCTTAGTAATTATTTGCTTATTGACTACTGTCTCAATTGCAAATTCAGTTTGGGACGTTGATTCTCACTGCCTGCTTCTGAACTGTAGAAAGCTATGTAATCGTTGCTTTCCGTGCGGGCTTTTATGAGGAATCCCGTGTTTTCGTATTTGCCGCTGACATATTCATTTACTAGGTCTGTTACGTCGATCTCATGATAGCTGTTATCCGGAAGGCTGCTGCCTTTAAGGGTTATTGTGGCATATGGGGTGCTACCCTGCAGGACCCCGTTCTTATCGTACCAGTCTCCTCCGGCATTATTCCAGGAAACACCCTTGTCTATTTTATTCCAGCTCACGTATTTCGGATTCCAGGAACCGGCAGGCCTGTAAACTTCAATTACAGTATTTTCGGGTCTTGTTTTTCCTGAAGGGTAATACCAGTAGAGAGAAAGGGTCGCACTGTTCGCTTCACTGTAATCAGCATACTCGCTCAGGTCAAACTGCATCAGATCTCTATACCTGCCAACTCCACCTAGTGCACCGACATCGACATAGGCTGAACTCTGGTAGACGGTATCAGCGGAGGCTTCACGCAGGCGGTTGTCCTTCGCCCCGGTTACGGTTACATCAATAGGCTGGACATCAATAACCGGGCTTACAGGCTCCTCCTCGGTTGCAGTTACCGTAAGCTCAGGCTTCCGGTTTTCGTTCCCGGCTTCTGAACTGTAGAAAGCAATGTAATTGTTGTTTTCCGTGCGGGCTTTTATGAGGAATCCCGTGTTTTCGTATTTGCCGCTGACATATTCATTTACTAGGTCGGTTACATCGATCTCATGGTAGCTGTTATCCGGAAGGTTGCTGCTTTTAAGGGTTATTGTGGCATATGGAGTGCTACCCTGCAGGACTCCGTTCTTATCGTACCAGTCTCCCCCCGCATTACTCCAGGCAACGCCCTTTTCTTTTTTATTCCAGCTCACGTAGTTCGGATTCCAGGAATCGGCAGGCCTGTAGACCTCAATTACAGTGTCCTCGGGTCTTGATTTCCCCGAAGGGTAATACCAGTAGAGAGAAAGGGCTGCATCACTGACTTCTTCGGAATCTGCATACTCGCTCAGATCAAACCACATTACATCCCTGTACCTGCCAATGCTCATTGCACCGACATCAATAAAGGACGAACTCTGGTAGACAGTATCAGGGGATGCCTCACGCAGGCGGTTATCGTAGACCTCTTCTGTCGTAGTTGAGGGGTCTTCCTGTTTGAGAACATTTATGGTTATTGTATCCGAATCCGTTAGTTTCCCATCGCTTACCACAAAGGTTATACTATATGTTCCCTCCTGCCCGGCAGCCGAAGTCCAGCTAAAAACCCCTGAATTGATGTCAAAAACTGCACCGGTGGGAAGGCCTGAAGCCGAGTAGCTGAGGCTGTCCCCATCTGCATCCGAAGCGCTTACCGTAAAGGTCAGGCTTTTTCCGGCCTCAATAGTAGTGTCCGGGATGGAATTAAACACAGGAGCCTGATTGATAATTACTGCCGTTGTTCCGGATTTGGAAGCATACTTTGTATTTCCGTATACTCCGATGTTAATCCTGCCTCCATTGTCTTGGGGTTCTGCAGAATAGTCCGATGAGCTGTATCCTGCATCGATGCAGGGGGAACTTGTGCCGTCAGTAACCCAGCTTTTTCCGTTCCATCTTCCTGCCTTTGATTTCAGGTGGTAGTCGTGGTTGCTCCTATTGGAAAATTGCGGGTCTAACTTTAGATCAGAGGATGAGAGCTGAACATTTTTGGAATCCCCTCCTGCATTCCCATAGAGGCAGTTGTTCTGCAGGACAAAAGAGTGAGTGCCTGAAAGCTCATTGTTTATTCCATATCCGCTTCCTCCGCCTGAAGAGGACCTGGAGTTTGAAATTATGTTATTTCTTACGGTCAGAGCAAAACCCGAACCTGACGGGGCCGGGGAATATACGGTCTTCTGGATAATTCCGGCTCCATAGGCACCATCGATCACGTTGTTTTCGATAAGCCCGCCGAACCCGTTGGATACGATTCCTCCTATTATGCTGTTACTGGTCTTGGTTCCGGTATCGTATATCTGGTTATGGTGGATGTGGACATTTGCCGTAGAAGCAGAATAGGATCCTGATCCGAAAATCCAGATTCCTGCAAGAGCGGTTTTGTAGATCACATTATTGTAAACTTCAATATCGTCCATTGTAGGGGTGTTATACTTCTGGATTTCGATGCCTGCTCCCCCGGAACCTTCCGAGGTAATAACGTTGTCATGGAAGCTGGCTTTGTTGGTGTTATAAAGCCTGAGCGCACTGTTTGTTCTGCAGGTTATTATGTTGTTGTAGGCCTCCACGTCCGAACAACTGCTGGCATAGAGCCCGTCGTGCCCGATCAGGTAAATTTCGTTATCGTAAAGTTCCACATTTGTGCATTTATCGGTTTTCAGACCGTCTCCGTGGTTGTTGGTCAGATACATATTATGTACTTTTATGTTCTGACAGCTACTGAGGTGGATAAGGTTATAATATCCTTTTCCGCTGACCACATTTGTATTTCCTTCCCGGTTTCCGTCGATTGTAAAACTGCGAATGGTAATTCCACTGCTGCCGGTACTTCTTTCTTTAATCATTGGCTTCCAGGCGTCCCAGTTAGCATTGCTGACAAGCTTGATAGTCGCACCGGAGTCTCCCTCGAGGATAGTATTGCTGCCGATCAGAAGCGTATCGTCAATAACATAGGTAAAAGGGCCCTTAAGGTGGACAGTTGTATAGGCAGAGTTTTCGGCAACGAATTTAAGGGCCTGATTTATCTGAACTTGGTCATCTGTTCCGTCACAATTGAAATCTCCGCTTCCGTCGCCTGCTACATAAACGACCGGTGCGGAACTTATGCATAAAGCTGCAGGAATGCCCGACAGGACAAGGCAGTTTACCATAAAAAGTATTACTAACTTTCTTACTAACTTCCGATTCAACAGCTATCACCTTGATTCTATCAAATAAAGTTTCGGTTAACTTTAACTAAAAATTAATTCTTTTTATTCGAGTTTTGTTCATAGTTCAAATACTGACTTGTTCATAGTTCAAATTCTGGACTGGGGTCTATTTTGACTGTGATTCACACTTTTTGGGGTATATGATCGGATCTGGCAGACAGTATCCACTATCGCAGTTTTGAGTTCAAGGATTAATCCTTAAAATGTGTCCGGATCAGGGGCTATTTCATCGGGGTTATGAACATTGAGATAGCACAGGCCCTTTCTTTTTCAGGATTTGATCTCTCGCCTGAACAGGCTTACAGGAATTAACAGTACAAGCAAATTACATTCAATATATTTAATTAATTTAGTAAGTTGTATCGTACTTTATGTGTTATATTATAAAAATATTTGTAGAACTGGAATAATAATTTTAGACTGTATTTGGAAAAAAAGCAGAATAAGAAAATAGGAAAACAAAAATCGATATTCATGAACGAATTTTAACTTAAAATCAAAGATAAGATTTAATATTAAAAATCCTTTAACTTTTTATTTAAAAATATTTTTTGCAGTTGTGCCCTGACAACTTTAAACTCATTCGTATAATTACGAATTTTAACTGTGCCGGTGAAGTATAAAGCCAGGCTGCGGAGAGAAGCGTCAGAGACCCGATGAGTAAACGATAAATAAACCGCATAAAAGTTTTTGCCAAATTTTGTCGAAAGGGTCGCAGCATGATCAATTCAGGCAAAAATCAATGTGAAAAATAAGGGACTCATATTTAAGATTTGTAAACTGAAATTCAGCAAAAATAATTCTACTGTATACATTAACAGCCGGAAGCAAAAATATAATTCAAGGTTTCTAAGCTGCCTTATTTACTTCTTATTATTTTTCTTGATAGAAATTTATAGGGCTTTCAAAATCAGAATATCTTTATAAAGTACGGTGACTCATTCCCGTTAACTGATGGAATAATATTTATAAATAATATTAAATATAAGTGAATACATCTGTTATATCTAATCAATATTTTGTTACTAATTTAACTGAATTTTGGCGAAGTGAGTGTCGGTTGGGGATCGTATTTCTCGCTTTTTAGCAGTAAATTAAACGGTTAATAATCGGAGTTTTCGAAAAGAACAATATGTTTTTGACTTGGTAGTTTTTAAACAGTAGCATGTTTTCTGATGACGATATACGGCCAATGAAATGTAATTTGTAAGCAGGGGGGTATGAGTTTAATTAAATGCTATTAAGTTGGGAACATGTTTAATTAAGTGCCATTAAATGGGGAAAATGCTTAATTAAGTGCTATTAAAGGGGGAAAATGCTTAATTAAGCGTTTTAGGCTCCGGAAGCGGGCATTACGGCACTGATCATTTTAAGTGGGGGGAAATAGTTGAAAAAGCAACTGAAAGTTTTGTTTATAGGAACCTATGTTCCGAAAGAATGTGGGATTGCTACATTTACTTTTGATCTTTTAAATTCGGTAGCCGGGGTGCATGATGATATACATTGTGAAATCATAGCCCTTAGTGACCCTACCGAAACTTACAACTATCCTGAAGAGGTCGTTTTTCAAATACAGAGGAACAAACTTGAAGATTACTACAGGGCTGCAGATTTTATAAACCAGTCCGATGCGGATATTGTCTGCCTTCAACATGAATTCGGGCTTTTCTGGGGAAACGCAGGCGACTACATTTTTGCTCTGCTTTCAGGAATAAACAGGCCCGTTATTACCACGATGCATACGGTGATTAGGGAACCGGAACCGGAGTACCGCATATCAACGGAAAAGCTCATCAGATACTCGGAAAAGCTGGTTGTGATGAGCCAGACTGCAGTTGAGATGTTAAAAGATGTCTATAAAGTTCCGGAGGAAAAAATCGAGACTATTTTTCACGGTTTACCTGATTATCCGTTTGATAGCTGCAACAAATATAAACAGAAACTGGAGCTGAAGGGTTCTCCTCTTCTCCTTACTTTTGGCCTGCTGAGTCAAAATAAAGGCATCGAAAGTATGCTCGAAGCTCTCCCGGAGCTTGTAAGCCAGTATCCTGATCTTGTTTACCTTATACTGGGTGCTACCCACCCTGTGGTCAAGAAACAATATGGAGAAACCTACAGGCAGTATCTCATGAAGAGGGTTTCCGAACTGGGGCTTGAGAAGAACGTACTGTTTCATGATAAATTCGTCGAAAAAGAAGAGCTCTGCAATTATATCCTTGCCAGTGACATCTATGTATCTCCATATCTTTCCAGGGAACAGATAGTAAGCGGGGCTCTGACCTATGCGATTGGCATGGGAAAAGCAATAGTATCCACCCCTTACTGGTATGCTCAGGAAATGCTTTCCGAAAACCGGGGTTTGCTTGTCGATTTCGGGGATACCGAGGGCTTTAAAAACTCGCTTTTATACTTAATCAAAAATCCTGAAGAGTGTGACAAAATGCGTAGAAAAGCCTACGATTTCGGGCGGAAAATGACATGGAAAAACATAGGGAAAGAATACAACACGATTTTTACTAAGGCACTGAAGCAATACAGACCTTACCCCGGAATCCAAAACAGGTTTGATTTCCTTCCGGACCAGCTTCCCGAAGTAAAACTCGACCACCTCAAACTGCTGACCGATGACGTAGGAATTATCCAGCATACCAATCTGGGGGTGCCGGCCCGGCATTACGGATACAGTACCGATGATGTGGGCAGAGGGCTTGTTGCACTGACCCAGCTTATCGACAGCCAGGAAAAAGCCGAAGAGCTCTGGAAATTGATTACCACCTGTATGAGCTTTCTCGAACATGCCCAGACCGGTACAGGGCACTTCCATAACTTCATGAATTATAAAAGGGAATTTCTGGACAAAGAAGGCAGTGAAGACACCCTCGGACGTGCTGTTTATGGGCTTGGGCATGTGATAAGCTGTCCTTATCTCTCAAAAAACATGCGTACACTGGCACACACGCTCATCAGTAAAGCCGGAAAGCAAATGGAAAAACTGAGTTACCCGCGAGCAAAAGCCTATACAATGTGCGGGTTGTATGAAATGCTCAGGGCAGGCGTGGATGCCGACTCCTTTGAATCAATATTCAATTCCCGCAGGGATGCGGTCAGGACAGTAGATTCCCTCATAGACAGAGATACATTTGAATCCATATTTTTCAGCCATGCCGATTCTCTGGTCGACCTGTATGAAGCTAACAGAAAAGAAAGCTGGGACTGGTTTGAACCCACAGTGACCTACAGCAATGCAAAGCTGAGCGAATCCCTTATCCTTGCGTATAAATATACCAAAGACCGCACTTACAGAAGAACCGGACTTGCCACTCTGGACTTCCTTACCGAGATCCAGTGGAAAGGTGATTTTTTCGATATCGTTGGAAATAAGGGTTGGTATTCCCTGGATGGAGATAAACCTATTTTTGACCAGCAGCCCATCGAGGCAGGCTACCTGACCCAGGCTTATGTTTCAGCCTACGAGGCTGTCCGGGATAGAAAATATCTGGAACTTGCAAGGTATTCTTTTGAATATTTCCTGGGCAGAAACCGCCTGCAAACTCCTATGTATGACTCTTCGACAGGTGCGGTCTGTGATGGGATCAACTGTGACGGGATTAACTGCAACCAGGGAGCAGAATCCGTGATCTGCTTCCTCCTGGGTTTAAACTCTTTGAATAAACATGCAGAGGAAGCTTACAGTGCCATATTCCAACCCGTGGTAAGGGGTGAAGATCTGCCGGATAAAAAGATGTTAGCAGCAAATAGAGCCGACTGAGAAGTGAGAACATGATCTGGAAGGACCAAGGAGAATTGTTTATTAGACATAAAAAAAATCCCATACTAACTGTCGAAGACTGGCCGTACCAGGCTAATTCGGTGTTTAACCCTGCAGCCGCTATGGTTGACGGCAAAACTCTCTTACTGGTGCGGGTTGAAGACCACAGGGGCTTTTCTCACCTTACGGCAGCCAGGAGTAATAACGGAATCGACGGCTGGGAAGTTGATCCCGAACCAACCTTAACTCCGGATGCTATTAACTACCCTGAAGAGATCTACGGTATTGAAGACCCGCGTATAACTTACTTAGATGAAATGGGAAAATGGGCTGTAGCATACACTGCTTTTTCGGATTCCGGACCTCTTACATCCCTGGCCCTTACGGAAGATTTCCGCAATTATAAGCGGATAGGAGCTACCCTGCCTCCTGAAAATAAGGATTCGGCTCTCTTTCCTGTAAGGTTTAACGGGAAGTGGGCAATGTTGCATAGGCCGGTCTCTTCAATAAGCGGGGCAAAGGCAAACATATGGATTTCCTTTTCCCCGGATATGCGGCACTGGGGAGACCATCAGGTTCTGCTGTACGCCAGAGAAGGAGGGTGGTGGGACGCCCGGAAGATAGGCTTATCTCCCCAGCCAATTCGTACATACGACGGATGGTTAATCATGTACCACGGAGTGCGCCCGACAACATCAAAACTAAGTTACAGGCTTGGGCTGGCTCTCCTTGACCTTGAAGACCCGAGGAAGGTCCTCCACAGGTCCGAAGGATGGGTTTTCGGGCCCCGGGAACTGTATGAACGCAGTGGAGATGTTAATGATGTTGTTTTCCCCTGCGGCTGGGTCCTGAATGATGACCAGATCCGTCTTTATTACGGGAGTGCGGATACATCGGTATCCCTTGCAAGCGCAAAACTTCGCGATGTTCTGGAGTATATCCATGAGTGCCCTGAGGAGCAGTGTCCAGCAGAGTTCTGCAGGTCTTTTGAAGGGCACAAGCATACCTTTTTCGAATAAAAATCAGGGGAAAAGGATCTTACCAAAATACCGGGGGGAGCTTTATCAGAATTGCAATGTTATCTCCGATTGCCTGGAGCACGCCACCTAAAAAGTACGGACCATGGGAATACATGGTCTCCTTATTAACCGAAGGCCTGGTAAAACGAGGGATTGACGTTACACTGTTTGCAACAGCAGACTCGCACACTGCTGGCAAACTTCATGCAGTGTGCCCAAGACCTTATGAAGAAGATAAAGATATGATAAGAAAGGTATACGAGGGCCTGCATATCTCAGAGGTTTTTGAAAGAGCAAATGAATTTGATATAATCCACAATCACTTTGATTACCTGCCGCTCACTTACAGCGGGCTTGTAGACACGCCAGTTGTAACAACCATACATGGCTTTTCTTCGAGGAAAATTCTACCGATCTATAAAAAATATAACAACAGCACTTTTTATGTCTCCATAAGTGATGCCTACAGGTGCAATGAGCTGGATTATATAGCAACAGTCAGGCACGGGATAGACATCGAGACTTTTCCTTTTAATGACAGGCCTGAGGATTATCTTCTTTTTATCTCGCGCATCCACAGGGACAAAGGTGCAAAAGAAGCAATAAAAGTTGCAAAAAAAACAGGCAGGAAATTGAGAATGGCCGGTTTTATTGCAGACCCTGAATATTTTAAAAATGAAGTTGAGCCCCACATCGATAACGACCAGATCGTTTACGAAGGGCATGTAACCCAGGAGCGCAAAAAAGAGCTGCTTTCAAATGCCCATGCTCTCCTGCACATGATCAATTACGAAGAAGCCTTCGGACTCGGGGTGGTCGAAGCCCTTGCCTGCGGGACGCCCGTAATTGCAATAAACAGGGGTGCAATGCCTGAACTGATAATGGACGGAGAGACCGGATTCCTTGTAAATAACATAGACGAAGCTGCAGAGGCTGTCGAGAAGGTTAACTTCATCTCCCGCAGGAGATGCCGGGAAAGCGTGGAAAAACGCTTCTCTGTTGACCGGATGGTAGAGGACTATATCAGGGTTTACGAGACAATTCTAGAAAAACGAAAACGTGAAGAAAAAAGGCCCTGGGGCTTCTACGAGATCCTCGCCCAAAAACCGGGATATAAGGTCAAACGCATTACGGTCCTGCCACAGGAACAAATCTCACTCCAGCGCCATGCTCACAGAAACGAACACTGGTATGTGGTCAGCGGCGAAGGTCTTGTAACTAAAAACAGTGAGCACCTGAGGGTTCTTGTAGGAGGTACGGTCGACATTCCCTTAAACGAAGTACACCGCATAAAAAACACAGGCATTCAGAACCTGGTATTCATCGAGGTATCACAGGGCGATTACCTTGGAGAGGACGACATAGAAAGGCTAGAAGATAAATACGGAAGAGCCTGAACAGGCTTATCCGGATTTTTATTGTTCAACAAAGGTACCTGTGTGAGAAACTCAGACCCAGAGTACCGGAGCCTTTAAGTAAACATTTCAGGCCGGGCATTCGGAGTTTTCATATGTTTTTTTGACCTTAGCTGCAACCTCTTCCCCCATCCTTTCGGATACATTCTCCACAAAGAGGGTCATGTAATCAAATGGCACGCAGCCCAGGCTTTCTTCTCCTGACAAAATGAGCCTGATGAGGTATTCAAGTTCATACATGGACAGCATCTTAATCCTCCTCAGGAAATCGGCTGCATCCTTTGAGTAGTGGTTTGCCAGGGGCGGAAGAATGGAACGATAGGGCACTCCCGAACCCGAGCAAAGAAGCCCTTCACACTCAGGAGCAAGCGTCTTTAAGATCCCAATATCTGTTTCTGAAAGTATTCTTGCCATAATGATCACCAAATAAAGCAAAATCTAATTAAGTGTAATTCCCGAACAAAAGATGATTCTATGTTTCTGCTATTTAAGAGATGGGGCTGCAATCCTGTGTTACTATCTTATTGAACCGGATGCTATGGAAAGAAACTCTGCCAGGACCGGTAAGAATATCCTTGATCCAGAGATCGATTTATAATTTGAAATTTAAAAAATATCCCCGCTAGCTTTCCAGGAGTTGCCTCCCAAAAAGAACAGGGTGAGATAGTGAATAAGATTTTGTTGGGCAAAATGGGGTATTAACAATTTTTAGTGTAAAATTAGTCCTCTTGAGCGAAGCATAGCGTGGCGAAAAGGACCGCGTACTGTTGCGATTACATCGCAACTCCCAGAAAATCTCCGATTTCCTGCGATCCCGAGGCTCAACTCGGGCGTTACAGTTCAAGCCTCATCAGGTCTTCTGCAAGGATCACCTCTCCTTCGATATAATCCCTGAGGCGGTGGACTGCTTCTTTTTCATGCCCTTTCATTTCGGGGTAGAAGTGGGTAAGGCAGACACTTCCGATCTCGCTGTTATAGTCCTCAAACATTTCAGCAAGCGTGCCTGGGGTTGTGTGGTTTGTTACTTTCGTGCCGGCAGGAAAGGAGCATTCGTGGATGAGGAGGTCGGTTTCAACTGCGAGGTCCATTATATCTCTGCAAGGCTCGGTATCCCCGGAGTAAACGATTTCTCCGGTTTCTCCGGTTATACGGTACCCCAGAGTCGGGACGCTGTGGACAGCGGCTGCACAGGTTATTTCGCAGTCAAAACCCTCAGGGGTAAATTCTTTTCCGGGAGAGAGCTCTATAACGTCCACGTCCACGTCGTCCTGAAAATACTCATAAGCCCCGAGCACCTGTGAGAACCAGTCGTCAGTCCCCTCAGGCCCATATACCCGCATGTCGGTTTTTCCTCGAAGCCAGTTTGCTTTCACGAGGGGGACAAGGTCAGCTACGTGGTCAAGGTGAAGGTGTGAGAGAAGTACGGTATCAACTTCCGTATGTGAGATTCCGGCATCGGGAAAACGGCTCAGTACGCCGCTTCCGCAATCAATAAGAAGAGGTTTTTCCTCAAGTCTTACAAGTACTCCGGACTGTACCCGACCCTTCTGAGGGATCGCAACTCCAGTGCCAAGAAATGTAATCTCCATAAGGTAAAGAATAAACTTTAAATAATTTAACTTTATTTAAAGCATGTCCGCGTAATAAATTTTTTGCGGCTCAAAACCAGCCAGCTTTTCTCCAGGCGCGAGGGTTGCCCAGCCAGGCCAAAGGCGTCGGACTTAAGATCCGATATCGAAGGATTTCGTGGGTTCGAATCCCACCCCTCGCACCTAATTCTTGGAATATAGACATCTCTATTTTCGTTACAGGTCCTTTAGATAGTTTCGCTGTACCAGTTATTGCAAATGAAGAGAGTCCTGAAGTTTTAGCTGTGAAATACACGAATTTGTAATCTTCTCCTGAACGATTTGCTGGGGATTGCTCTCATTTTTTATCACTTTATCTGTTCAGAGCAATGGAATCCTTATCGATCTTTTTGTCCTTTATCCAAACTTTTTTAGCCTTAAAACAAACAACTGGATTTCCTATATTTTTTGAAGTTGCAACTCCTCCGCGCCCAACCCACACATTAAAAGGACCGGATAGGAATCCTGAAATTAGAGACATTGCTATATTTCGTAGGATCGTCAAAATTTATTATTGAGCTTATCATGAACTTAATATTAAGCAGGACTTATGTAATAGGACTGAGAAATCAATAAGCTTTGGAACTCAAACTGTATAACATGTAAATTCAAAAAACAATGCCTATTGTACTTTATTTTGGTGCTCAATTGCATAAGTGATTAAAAAATGAAAACAATTTTTGGGCAGGGTTTCTTTTAAAAAAAATTCGGTATAATTCTTACAATAACGTACAAAAAATTTAAGTGTTCTATATTTCTACTATTTAGTGTGATGTTCAGATAAAGATTATAACTAACAGGGCGGTGTGAAGTGTGTGCAAAATGTTTGGATATACTATATGTATAATTCTGTTAATATTTTGCGTGGGATGTATAGAAAACGGGCAAAGAGTAATTGCGGAAAATATTGAAAATAATAATTCGACCAATGAAGTTGCAATAAATCTTGTTGAAGATTACTATAAAGAACTTGATAAAGCCGGAGAAATGGCATCTTATATAAATAACATGAAATTGATAGATTATTATAATCGACCTAGAATATTATATATGTTTGATGAAGAAGTCTTTTATATGAATGAAAGTGAATTAGCTAAACTTGAATACGAAAGAGCAACGATAACACTTAAGAGGCAATCAATTAACTTAGAAAATCTTAATAAGATAGAAGAATTTGGGACATCGAATTATACTAATACTCATATAAATTCAATTGTATATGATGCATTTACGCCGATGTATAATCTTGATGATGAACAAACTAATTGTATAATATTTTCCAGAAATATTCTATTAAAACATTGTTCAACAGAAGCCGGAAAAAATACGCTGAACGAGTATTTTAAAACGATAGATACATGGAGTAAATTCAAGGATAGTCTTGTGTATGCTAATGTACCTATAAATAATTCAGATGAAAATAGAACATTCGTAATTGAGAACGTTGAAGACATGGATGTAATTACTGGTTTAAAGTGGAAACAAGCTGATCTGGAACAATATTTTGAATTCTTAGATTCATCAGGTTTTAATTCATCCGATGATATGTTAACTTTTACTCATCAATTTAGAATTGCACGAAAGAATATTAATAATGAATCGTCTGATAGAGAAAAAGAAAAAATATACAGCGCAAGGGAATTTGTAATTACTAATTTCCCACAAAATAGTAATGATATTAATAAAGCGGATATTCAAATCTATTTCAATCAGTGTGATACCAAAGCATAAATGTTTTCTCCAACATTTTTTAGTGTGGATCGTTTATTGATTTCAGGTTTTTAAGTAATACTTCATGTTTTTTATCATTGAAATATACATTCCCGACAAAATCCAACTTTTTTTAATCAGTCAATGTTTTGCAATGAATGCAAGCACAGTCTTGTTAAACGTTGTGGGTTACATTATGAATTAAATATGGAGCACCAGGAATTATCACACTTTCTTTGTTTGGGAGGCATCGTTCAAGCTTATCTATTATTAGATGAAATAATTTAGAACTCAGTTCGCCTTTCACTAAAAGCGTTGATAAATTCCAGATCCACAAGGGACCTGAAAGACTCCTGGAGGTCATAAGGCTAAACTGTTACGTTATGTCGTGACCGTTCAAAAGAGGAAGCTTCATTAGAAATCAACCTCCTTCTTTTCTTTGGGAATTTTACGCAATAAACAATGGCGATGTACATGAACTATAGCAAAATGACAAAGGACGATTTTAACAGAATTCTTTACACACGTCTTAATGAGGAAACTCTTCAATCGATAGTTAATATTCCGGGTGTTTCTGAAACAGTATCCAAACATTTCAATAATGATACACTTCTTAACGAGGAAACCCCTCAATCAATAGTTAATATTCCAGGCGTTTATAATATGGTATCCAGGCATTTCAATAATGATATACTTGAAGTGTGGGAGTATGAACAGTATATAAAGGTTAAAGAGATTGTAGAAAGAATCGAGTTGTGGAATCCGGAATTCCAGCGAACCATAGTACTGTTAAATTTACTGAACGAATTAACTGAAATTCTTTACGATACCCTGGATCTAAAACTGGACAAATATGTTAATCTTCGAGCACTTCCGGTCAGGGAGTTCCACAAAGAAACTGTGGACAAATATTCAGCATACCCTATCTGGACGTGTGATTTTGAGGGGTCCTGTCTTGTTGGCGCGGAGAAGTTTGAAATCGAACCTATCGATTCAATTCTTCACCGCTTTGGGGATGAGTAAAGGTTTCTGTGTTTGTTATTCATAGGACTAAACAAAAAAGTTTATAATTATCGACAAGAATTTACTTTAAATGTATTTGAACAGGAGAGCCTATGAAACACTTCATTACAAAAGACACGCCTGTTACGGACGAGACACTTAATGTCATTGCCCATTTGCCCACGAAAAGTCTTCCTGCGATAGTTGAAGATGAATTCTTCGTTAAACTGAGCGACCGCAATTTTATGCGTATAGCTGTTTTACTTGCACAAAAAAGCTATGATGAAGGTGGCTGTCCCATCGGTGGAGTCATCATCGATAACAAGACGCGTCGGATTGTCGGCAAAGGGCATAATACGCTTGTGCAGGATAACGACCCTTACAACCACGGTGAAACTTCAGCAATACGCGATGCAGGGAGACAGGACTTCAGCGAAACCACGATATTCACGACGCTCAGCCCCTGTGATGTTTGTGCCACGTTAATATATATGCGTCAGTTCTCCCGCGTGGTAGTCGGGGATGTTACGAATGCCTGTGGTAATGAACAGATGCTGCGCGAGAAGGGTGTCAAAGTCGATATCCTTGAAGACCCTGTGGGGATAGCATTGTATGCAAAATATCGGGCTGAAAAACCGGAGCTTGATACGGAAGATTGGAAAGGTTTGGCTGCCTGCCGTTAGCAAGGCCCGATCTGACCAGGCTTAATAAAGGAGCTAGCTCAAAAACTAATATCATATTAACATTATAAACTCACATTACAAACTGAGGTAATGTTATCAGCAATAATGAAATTAAATCAAGTTTTGGGATGAGCTCATAAAGAGACGTAAAAAACAATTCTATTTATGTTTTACAACCTTTTCGCATTTCCATACGCAGTTTTACTATTACCATATATGGAAGTACCTCTAGAATTAACATTTAACATTTTTGCAGTAAATATACACCCTTTTACTTTTAACCTGAAACCAATGCTTTCCGCATATTTACCTTTTCCAGAACATGAGCATTAGGAGTAAACGTTTTCTCCGACCTGGCATTCTGCTTCATATAACCTTGGTATTCCTTCACTTAATTGCGTAGTGCAAAAAACTTAATCCTGTAATTGGCATCACAACTAGCCAGTAAAGTAAATAAATTGCTATGAGACCGTCACTGAAAGACGCTTCGTGTGAGTGTCTTGATGAAAGTTCCCAGACTGCAAACAAAAGGGAAAATATGGAAATAATGCTCGCCATAGATGAAACTGCAATATATGCTTTCACCGAGTCTGGATGTCTATGCAAAGATAAAAAGACCAGTGACGAAAAAGGGGATAATAACGCCAGAAGTGTTACCACGAGGGGTGTTACGAGGTATCTAAAGTCGCTAAGAAGTTCTTTACCACTAACTTCCCAAAAACTTACGATAACCAGTAAAAATAGTGAAATACAAAACGGGACTGCCAGATACCATCCGGGCAGTATTTTTCTTGCATCTGATAAAAAAAGTACAGAACCGAAAAAAGAGATCGTGCTCATTATTTCAGAGCCAAGCCTAACAAAACCAGTTTCTCCTTTTTGCTAGCAAAGTGATTGGCTAACTTCTTTATCTTTAAAAAGATAACATAACCCTACGAACTTTTTGTTATTTCTGATTCTATACTTTCATTTTGTTCAGGGACCTGAGGTTCAGGCAGGATTTCGATCACAGTTTCTTCTGCTGCAAGCTTGTCTGTTATTGCAAAGGGCGAGAATCCCGGAGTTTCTGCTGTGAAATACAGATATTTGTCATCTTCCGTGAGCAAGTGCCCGGAAGTTCATGCCATTTCCTGTCGCTGTACCTGTTCAGGGCAATTGAAGCCTGGGAGCCGGGTTGGCGTATCCGTAAACGCCATAGTAAGAAATATTTATATTTTTTATCTCCATTAGTAAGAATCAATAATCTTAATTTCATATCTCAACTTGAAAAATCAGGTTCTTTGTTTCTTCCTGAAAGCAGGAATTAACCTCCTTATCTCTAAAAGTCAGAGGAACCTCACTTCATACGAATCATGATTTATTTCCTCCTTAATGTATGTAAAATTTAAGAAGGTGACTGAAAATGAGTGAAATTGACTGGGACTCTCCCGAAAGTGCCGAAAGGTACGACCAGAATTGCGATCACCAGTTCCAGAAAGGACAGGTACTTGTGGAAATGATGGGAATAAAGAAAGGGGATTCGGTGCTTGATGTCGGCTGCGGGACCGGACGGCAGGCCCTGAACGTCGCTGGAATTATTGGGCCGGCTGGCCAGCTCACGGGGATCGATCCTTCTTCATATCGCATTGAGCTTGCACGAAAAAAGTTTGACGGAGATCCTTCCGGCAATGTCCATTTTCTGGTAGGACAGGCTGAGGCTCTCAGAGACATACCGGATAACTCGATAAACCATGCATATTTCTGCTCCTCATTCCACTGGGTTGATGATAAGAAAACCGCCCTTTATGAAATATATCGGGTGCTTCGGCCAGGGGGCATGGCTGGCATGACAACACTTGACAGAAACAGCCCTAACGCGATGGGGGCACTTGTAGACCCCATTCTCGCAAAATATGGCATCGCAAGGCGCCATGAATGGCACAGGGGTATGAAAAAAGTAACTTCACCGGAACTCCGCGATCTGCTCTCAGGAGCCGGCTTCACCAGTATCTCAATCGAGCCAAGAGCCGTCCCGCGGAAATATGGTTCTCCGGAAGAGTTTTTGAGGCACCTCGAAGAGAAGGACAGCCCGGGAGGAGTATTGAAAGACATCCCCGACGAGATCAGAAATAAGATCAGACAGGAGATCGCTGAAGAATTCAGAAAGGTCCAGGGTCCAGACGGTGCCGGTTTTGGGAATGTTACGCTGTTTGCAATTGCGACAAAACCCGGTGAAGAGACAAAGGGATAAAATCAGTCAACAGGATATTTTTCATCATTTCTTCAGGGTAGTAAAATTCAGTTTTTTGCTTTCTCTTCATGTAACGAGTTAATCATTATATTTAATGTTCCGTGCTAAATATAAATAAAAAAAAATTTAACGTAAAAACCGAAATAGCATTAAACATCAAAAATACAATAAACCAGGCTTGAGCTAATCAGCAGGTTGATGGAGCTTATGATAAAATCGGGTGGTCCTTTTCTCTATAAGGGAGAACGCTGTACTATCGGGGCCGTCATCTTGCTCAAGGGCCTGCCTTACATGGTTACGGTTTCTCATATATTTCGGCATGGGGAGGGAGACCATTTAACAGTTGACGGAAGAAAACTCACTGTGACAAGCATTTTGAAAGCCTTTGATTTAGCTCTGATAGAGCTTCCTCCCGTCTGTACTTTTGAAATCACCGAGTTTGGCAGTGCAGCTGAACTGGAGCAGGCTGTACTTGTAAATGATATCCATGCTATTAAATGCAGGGTGGTTAATGCCGGAGCTTCATTGCTTTTTCTTGGCTTCCGATGCTATAATATGCCGGAACCGGGAGACAGCGGTTCTCCTATCCTGCAGGCGGGAAAGGTAATAGGGATCATTTCCTCGATAACGCTGGACACCTGCATGGGAATTGCAATTTCATCCAATGTTATACGCAGCCTGGAGGATAAAGAAGTGAAGGATGAAGTATAAAGGATGGAAGATAAGGGATAATAGATAAGGATGAAAGATAAGGGATAATAGATAAGGATGAAAGATAAGGGATGAAAGATGAAACAGTGATTAAAGAAACAAGTTCTTTTAAAACAAGCCTGACTTTTAAAAGCAGTTTGTCGGAAAATCAAAAAAGAAGGCTTGATTTAAGCCTTCCTCTTCTCTCCTCTCCTTAATCGTATAATACATAAATAGTGGATGACCAACCTTTTTAAGGGAAAATTTGGCCCTCAAAAACTTGAGTTTTTAGCTGATGTTTCTTCTTTTTCTTGCTTTGCGTTTCTAGCTGGTTACTCCGAAATGCAGTTATTGGCTCTGGAATTTACCTCTGAATTCCATGAGAACATCGGCAGTATTATTGTATTCCCGATCTGGAAACTTCTCAAGAGCTCTAATAACTTCACTACGAGCATTGTGCTTTTTAGCATTTTCGATAAGTTGACTCTTCGTTGAAGGATATTTCAGCTCCCTGAGGGCCTCTACAGCCCTTTGAATGCCTTCGAATTGCTTAAGGACATCGGCAGCGTTATTGTATTGCCTATCTGGAATGCCCTCAATAGCCTGGATCACTTCGCTGCGAGCATTCATACTTTTAGCTTTCTCGATAAGTTGGTTCTTTGTTACAGGATATCTTATCTCACGGAAAGCCTGTATAGCTTCCTGCATAGAACTCTGAACTTCAGCAGCAGAACTTGCTTGCATTTATTTTATCCCCCATGTTTTGGTTTTATTTGATGTAGAATTCTTTCTAACATCAGGTGTTGCCTTATTTCTGTCCAGAAGAACCTTAAGAGCTCCCATGATCTCTCGTATATAAACCCCTCTCCTGTTTGAATTTTTCTTGAGGAGTCCATCTCCTGGATTCAGATATCAGTTGCCTTTCCCAATTAAGTTGTCACCCACCATTGGTCATTATATAATTATTATTATAAAAAAGAATTCAACTCAAACATTTATTAGAAGCTGAATATTGGTCATATCATCCCCGCATTCTGAAAAAAACAGAATTCTGAGATTATATGATTTATAAGGCAATTTATTATATACTCTAACTGTATCGTGCCCTGATGTGGACAATCTCAATAGCAGCAGGGAAAAACCCCGGTTAGTATTGTAAACGCCCGACTCGTCACTTGGATCCGGCAAGAGCAACGGCAGGCTTGTAGACGTCGCAGCTTTCGGGAAGTTGTACCCCGGATTTGCCCCAGAAACTCAGGGGCGTCAGCCTGTACTGTGCCTGAAGAGCATGCACAGCTGGCAGGTCATCGACGCTATCCGCCAGAGTGCGGTCAGGGATCAATATCCAGGGTGTCGGGAAGGACGGCATCACGGCGGTTACCCCTTCGGGGAGCTCGCCATGCCAATCATGACTGATAAGATATAGCTGCCTACCTTTGAGCCAACCCTCTTGCCAACGTAGGCAAAGTTGTCCAAGGTAAAAGAGATTAGTTCAAATGTCCTGTACCTGTCATCCGGGATCTCAGGCACGGTGAGAATAACTGGCTCTTTGCTGAGATCTACCCAGGCGACCGAGTACAGTGTGTCGTTGTTCGGGCAGCCACCGTCACGATAAGTAGCGTCTATAAGCTCGGTAGCGTGCCAGAAATGGTTAACAGGCGCATAAGGAACGTGCTTTGGGTCCTGGGGAATGTTTGTCCACTTATAGCGTGTGATAGCGTTATAGACATACGGGAAACCATAGATAAGCGCCTGCAATCCCGGTGAGTATGCGTATTCCTCCTGCCAGTCAAGGACCAGGGGAGCTGCCTGTGGTGCTGTCTGTGGAGTTGCCTGTGACACTTCGGCTGCCTTAACTGCCAGGTCATTCGTACCCTCAGCCGCGCCCAAACCTGCTCCTATCCGCTTCAAATCATCGACAGTAAGAACCTGGGCGCCGGCTTTCCTTATGCCATCCTCGACCTTTCCAGCATACTGCGGGTCCACAAACAGACCAATAGCCACAGTGCCCGGGTTTAGAGCATAACCCAGATGTGTAGCCCGTACGTTCAGCTCAGTTGGGCTGCCTACCGGCTTGCTAGCAACGGTGATTATGTCCTCTGCGATACGTTCAGCCAGAGCAGCAATATTCACTCTGGACGTCGAACCGATATCAATGATGTTGATGTCGACTTTGCCCTTATCATCCTTAGCGAGGACCAGGATATTGCTGGAGTTTACCATCCGAAGCTGGGAGCTGAGACTCTTAATCTTCTCCATAGCAGCGTCTGCAGCTGCCTTGCTGGCGAAAACTCCTGCCACCAGTTGTCGCTTCTCAGATAGCGGTTTCACCGGCTTTTCAGCGATTGCGGTCAGGCCTGCTACAATAAGCTCAGCCAGCGCGGCGATGTCCGCTCCAGAACTAGAACAGATACCGATGACATTGATATTGGCTTTGTCTTTATCGCTCCGGTGAGTATCAGGACTAAACATTTTTCTGCCAGAACCTTAACAAGTAGAAAAAGAGAGAAAAGGTGAAAATAAAAAGTGAAGATAAAAAGTGAAGATAATGAAGCAAGAATGAAGTGAAGCTCTTTTAAAACAAAGCTCTTTTAAAATTCCCCGATAATCTGAAGCACAATTCTTCTTACCTTCTCAATCCTATCAAAATTTATGTATACAATCTGCTGCCAGGTTCCGAGTGTCAAACTTTTTTCAACAAAAGGAACTGTAAGGCTAGGGCCGACAAGCAGTGCCCTTAAGTGAGAGCCTCCGTTAAAATCGCCCCAGGTTTTATGGTGGTGATAGTCCTCATTTAGAGGGATCAGCTTATCAAGAGTCTCTGAAACGTCCTTTGAAAGGTTTGACTCAAATTCCATTGTGGTTATTGCTCCGGTTGACCCGATGCAAAAAACCGTAACCGTCCCGCTTCTTATTTTTGATTTTTTGACTTCTTTGGATACCATTTCAGTAACATCAACAATTCCGCAGTCTTCTTTACCGGTGACTGAAATTTCTCTTGTTTCTACAGGCATAAAACGATATTAACAGGCCAGATTAATATATTCTTGCAAGCCCTGAAAAGTAGTACCTATAGACTAGCATATGTACCAGCATATAGACCAGCGTATGGACCGGCAACTCTCAAGAAAGCCATGAGATAATCCGAAAATCAGCGTTGTCTGAAAAATACCTGCATGGGAATTGCAATTTCGTCCAACTATCCGTAGCCTGGAATGGTAAGAAAAAAATCCCCGGAAATCAGTCTCCCGATAATCTGCATCACGATTTTTCTTACCTTTTCAATTCGATCGAAGTTTATGTATAAGAACACATTAAAAAAGATTGGAGAAAAGCCCAAAAGAATTGTGTTTCTTTCCCTGTCCCCCGACAGGGAACTAATATCTTCCAGGCAGTTCTTATTCGCATCATTAACGATTGCTCAATCTTTAGTACTCATCCATTTCTTTTCTAAATTCTATGAAATCTCTCTCAACTTCTTCTAGTTCGTGTTCCATTTTATACCCCCATTTTCAGTTGTGATAAGATTTACGCAGTTGAACTGAGATTATTTCTCCATTTCTTCCAGTTCAAATTATAGTAGTATTATGGTTACTTAAAATTAATTCTACAAAAAATTGTATTGTATCAAAACATCTCTTTGGATCAAAAATTTCAAAGCCGACATTGAACTCTGGATGAGGAGACTGCTCGAAAGGAAAAAAGCTATAATGTAAGCTCATCCCAAAACTTGATTTAACCTCGGTATTGCTACTAAAATTACAACTCTCAGGTATGATATTTCTTTGATTTCATGTCCTGAAAACACCTTTTTTTCATGATTCTATCCGGCTAGAGAATCTGTCTGCTCCGCTTGTCTTTTTGCATTCCCAAAAACAGATTAAAATCAGACGCTAAAGAAAAAGTAGAAATGAATTTGAGTAGTTTGTCAAAACTACACCAATTCAAAAACGCAGCAAAATGAAGTTAAAAACAAATCTTACATTGCGAACAATCGCCGCAGCTTGTTGTTTCCGTATAGTCTCCACCCGTGATTTTGAAAGTACTATCAGAGATCCTGTATTCATTTGCTTGCTTGCCGTCATCAACGGTTACGGAATCTTCTCCGAAGCGCAGTTTTATCGGCACCTTTTCATAGTCATCCATCAGGCCCGGTTTCAGCTTTGGGAAGGTGATTTTCTTTTCGCCGTTGCTTTTTTTGACCGAAATGATATCAAAGGTGGCAAGAGAGGTTAACCTGCCGTTTCGGTCAAACCCGAGGGAGTTTTTATCCGCTTCGATACCCAGTGCATTCGCATCATATGCGTTGACCGGACCGATGGGGGTTTCAACAGGGACCGGTTTTGCCGGTTCTACGGATTCTATGTTCCCGTCTTCAAAAAGCTTGAACCCTGTGCGAATAGGAATTTTTCCTGCCGGGGTTTCAATTGTGATTCTTTCGGTAGGCCAAAGGATCAGGCTTTTGACTTTTCCGCTGGGGTAAAAGCGAAGCCCGATTATCTTTGCACTGAAGCTCCCGAAAGGGAATGTAAAATCATACTTTTGAGCCAGGGCTCCTTCGTCTTCTTCCGACCAGAAACCGCTGATTTGTCCGTTTAAGGGGAACAAACTATTGAGCGAGCCGTCTTCAAAAAAAGTGACCAGTTCAGCCGGGAATGTGCCTACTGACGTGCTTATTTCGGTCTGCTGTTCCAGAGAAATGCTTTTAATTTTCCCACTTTTGTAGAAAGACAGGGCTTTTAGCTGTTTCCTCCTGATTCCGGGGTCTCCATACTGCGGAACAAAGTCGCCGTATTTTGTGCGGATCAAATTGGAATCATTAAGTTTGCACTCATGCAGTTCTCCACTATCATATGTGGTAAAGCTCGTTATCCCTTTGATTCCGCTTGTTTCTACAGTTAACATTTTTTGTCTCCCTGAATAAAACTGAGTCCATCTCTTTGCTTTAATTCGTATACTGAAAGCAATGCTTCATATTAATAAATTTAATTGTATATTAATGATCTAAAACACATTGCACTATAAATTGTGCCATAAATTCTGCTGTGCACTGTGTTGTAAGCACCGCGCTATAAGTCGTACTATACACTGTACTAAAAACCCTGCCCTTGCTTATATTATTAAAAAACTCCATGATTACTTCAATTTAACCTGCCGCAATATCTGCCATTTCCAAACTTATGCTTTTTAGGCTAGTGGTTTATGCAGGTCTGTTGCATGCAGATCTGTTTGCCGACAGGTTAAATGCAAAAACTTGAATCAACATTCAACTGATACCTAAAATGATTTTCATGTCTGCTTCAAATTGCAGGATCTAATAGAACGGAAGTTCTGATCTATTTATCGTTACCCATATGTGAGATAGAGAAGATCTTACTCATTCTGCATTCCAGGCAGTATCGCCGGGACTTTAAATTTTTTCAAAAGAACTGTAAAATCGCAATTAAGTAACCTACTATAGATTTCAGTAGAAATATTTTTTATAGATGTTTACTTTTTTTTGAGATGTAAAGGGGTTCCATTTTGCAGAAATCTATTTCTGGTAGACATCGCAATAAGTAAAATAAATATATCAATAAATCCATAACTTATTAATTAATTTATTTCAGTTTGTAAAATCACACCGAGTTAAATCACACTGAATTATTTGTACAGATTTGTATATATGTGGAAATATGCAATGGATCAGTTGATAAAATTGAGACTCAGGGAGGGAAATCATATGACAAGAAAAACAGATGAAGTTGTCTGTCCAAACCCGGAATGTGAATATTATCTCAAGGAAGAAGGAAAAGCCATAATAAAACGTGGAAAATACAGGACCGGCCACCAGAGATACTATTGCAAACACTGCGGGAAATTTTTCATGGATACGGTTGGTACAGCCGTTTACCGCAAACATCTTCCCAATGATAAAATCGGTTTGATATACCGACTTTTCCTTGAAAAAAATGGGATACGAAGTATTGAACGGATAACAGGGCACCACAGGGATACCGTAAGCAATCTGCTAAAAGGCACGGTCAAAAATGAAAAAACAGAAGAATATCTGATCAAAAAGATAGGACTAACCCATGCTGAATGTGAAAAGTTATGGGTGCTTCTAGAAAAGAAGAGAAATGCTTCCCGAAAGTCACCTCAAAGCGAGTGACAGGTACCTCTAAGTGAACTTTAACGCTTTCTCTTCACCGACATCCCTAAGTACTCTCTGTGAATACTAATGTGTGGCAGTTTAGCCTAAGGTAGATACTCTTACAAAAAACACTATTAATATAATGAAAACAATGAAGTGAAAAATCCAGGAATCAATAGTTCAGGCATCAATAATTCAAAGATCGAGGCTCGAGGTCAATATTATAAAAACGAGTATTTTACGCGATAACAAAAATTTAGCATACTTACAGGGCTGAAAGTTTGTTAAGAGTCCGATACTTACTTTTTCGAGATCTCTTTTTTGGTCTTAATAAAAAGTTTGCATAATTTAATCCAGCTAAAAATTCTGTTATAATTAGCTAGAGATTCTGTTATAATTAGCTAAAAATTCTGTTATAATTAGCTAGAGATTCTGTTATAATTAGCTAAAGATTCCATTACAAAATTTTTCTTTTTAAAATTTATCTAATTAAACCGAAAAGATTTGTTGAAGTAGTAAGTATTTTATACGCGGACATACTTCAATTATAAAACCCACGCACTTTGAAAAACTATAAAATGCCTGAAGGCCGGATATAGAGAATCTCTTGCAAGGGTTAACGACTTATAATGCTGATTTTTTCAACCCGGCCCTATGGTTTCCCTGTGATCTGGCACTTTGCAGATACAAAAGGAACCTTGAGTGCGTTGGTTACACCGGAGGTATTCATGACTGGCTCGGAGTTCGTGAAATTCTGGAATCCAGCCTTTGTGAAATGGAATAAAATAGATCAAAATAAGCAATCTCTGAGAGTAATACACAGATAAAGGAGTAAGATATATGAGTAAAAGTACGCTATTGAGGGCAATGTCTTTACTTTCAGGCATACTGCTTTGCCTGGCATTGATACAGGCTGCATTTGCTCAAATTGAGGGTGAAGGAGTTTCAGGTCCCCTTTCGAATAAAACCGTACTACATGATATTAATCCCGGTTATCAGGACCTGTATTTGCAGCAGGGGGAAAGCAGTAGCTTCAATGTGAGTTTCAGAAACAACGACAAAAAAGCACTTGAAGTAGAACCGAAACTTATAACTGTACCTTACAGCTATTTTGATGATTTTGACGAAAGCTGGATAACCATATCCCCGGCAAGCATAACAGTAGATCCTGATGAAGAACAGGAATTTACCGTTGAGGTAAATGTCCCCGAGGATGCGGACGGTGGAACCTATGAAACCTACATTGCCTTTACGGACGATATAACACCAGACTCCGGGGAAGACTTCTATGCCGAATATATCAATGTAATGTACCTTTCCGTAACAGTCCCGATTTATCAGAAACTTGAGCTTCAGACATATTACATCTCCGACTCCGTTGAGGCCGGTGAGGAATATGTATACACGATAAAAATCAAAAACGTGGCAGCCAGGGAGATCACAATCGACCCGGAACTGAGCAGATATAGGTATGAGTATTCATTTGACGAATTCGGGCTTGACGATGACGCAATAGAAGTCTCGGCACCTTCCGTTTTAATTCCGGGTGAAATCGCTGACATGGTCATCCGGATCCCGGTTCCGGAAAACGCCGCAGGAACTTACAACGGGTTCATCAAAATGAACGTAGACGGGGGAGAGGATGACGGGTCTGATCCGCAAATAGACCTGTACTTAACAGTTAGGCAGCAGCCAACAGTTCCTTACGTTAAAACCTTTAACATCAGGACTTCCGATCCTATAACAATTGAAATTTCAACTTATACGTATAGCTCGGAGGCATGGTTGCGTTCCTCCCCGAAAGATGAAGAACCATCCTTTGAACTGAGCCTGAAATACGATTCCAGCCCCGTTGACATGCGCCTTGTGAAAACAACCCGGAGAGACAATGTAAATATTGGCGGGTATGATTTCCCGGTATGGTCAACTGAAGATAGGTCGATCTACCAAAATCATAACAAATACTATGTTGAAACGTACACGATACCCGGAGCAATCGGAGAATGGGAGCTTTCAATTCTCCCGAAAAATGCGGACAATTTTGAATATTCGATAACTATCGGGGATTCCGAATAAAAAAGAAGTTCTGGCCGAAATGCAAAAAAGGGTGAATAACAGGGCGTATAACAGGGAATAAGTAGCAGGCCCGGATCATTTTCCAGGGTTCTGTTATCCACATTCCTTAATTTTTTAATCTCATTATTTTTGGAGATTTCTGATTAATTGCTCGACCCGTTTCGGAAGCCCGGAGAGAATCTTCCTTTTTTCTTACCCTGTACCGCAAAGGGCCTGGGGCGGCATGCCCGCAGGAGAAAAAAACCTCGACAAAACGGCACCGCAAGTAAGAGAGCCAAATATTGAAAGAAATATCCCGGGACCGAAAATTACGTAATGGTCGAAAAAGACATTTTGTGATTGAGAAGAGGACAGGATGAGGATAATGCCAATGTCAGGAAGGGCTCATATTTAGAACTCCCCTGCTTGCAGTTCTCGAATATACATATCATAAAGGGCTGTGGAACGGCCTGAAATACACGCGATATAATAATCCGCAGCAATTGAAGCCTGTTGTTCGCGGTTATAGTCACAGAAATGCGGTTTTGTGCCAAGATCGTATCCATATCCCTCTGTTGCCTGGGCATGAAATGCTTCGACCAGATATTTCGAACCGATGTGTTCCATCTGTGAAACGTGGGCTAATTCATGAATAAGCCACTTCATGTCCGAATTGCCTGAAGAAGTTTTAATCTTTTTATTGAAATTGATTGTATGAAAAATGGCAATCCCCATACCCGAGCTATTTTTTATCTTTGCCCCTATCCGGGCAATCAGCGAATGTTCATCAATACGTACCTGCCGGTAATTGATGCTGTCTCCGAACACGGTTCGAGCCTCCTGCTCCTCAAGTGACGTTAGCTTTCTTGTACCGGGCTTTATGATCTGCCAGAAAAGATCCATAACCTTCGGAAAAAAGCAGATGTCAAGAATTTTTGCGAGAACCCTACCTGTCCAGAGAGCAGAGGAAAGCAAGTCACTCAGTATCCGTTTACAAAAATCCATGGTCTCCTGCACAACCGGGATCATGACAGCTTTCAAATTATCCCACACACTGTCCTGCAAACTGTTCCTGGAAGGAACCGTACGCATCGTCTGCCTGTATGCATCATTTTCTTCCCTACCCGTACACATCACCCACATGTACATATCGGCTTGCAGAATCCGGCGTTTTTGTGTTAATACCCCTTTTTCAAATCATATTGATAAGTATATCCGAAGAATCTTTCTCTTTGTTTCAAGGATTCCTCCGATTTTTAAAGTTTTTTTGTTTTCCGATTCCTTTACTGAGAAAGCCATATGAAACATGCAGTTATACATTGATAGGAAAAACTAAACTCTTAAAACATGCCGAAAAAAGATGCCCGATACGTACTGTAGCGGGTACGGAATTACTTTATCAAAAACAGAGTTACTTTAACAATACCTGAGTTACATTACAGGTAAGCAGTATAAGATTTAGAATTTTTCAGGGGGTTAAACATGATATTTGAGCGGATTAAATCTGAGGGGCTGGCTCATCTTTCTTATTTCATCGGTTCGGGAAATGAAGCTGTTGTTATCGATCCTCGAAGGGACTGTCAGGTCTATTTCGATCTTGCCAGAAGTGAGGGGATGAAAATAAAATACATCTTTGAAACCCACCGGAACGAAGACTATGTAATAGGCTCTCTGGAACTGGAGAAACTCACGGATGCAGAAATTTATCACGGTTCGGGAGTGGATTTCAAATACGGAAGCATTCTAAAAAGGGATGGCCAGGAATTCAGTTTTGGGGCATTAAAGCTGACTGCTCTGCATACTCCGGGACACACCGACGAAAGCATGTCCTATGTTCTCGCAGATCCTGATGCCGGCAAGGAACCGATAATGGTTTTCACAGGTGACGCCCTGTTCGTGGGGGATGCGGGCAGAACCGATCTTTATGGCCCGGGAGAAGCTCCCAGGCTGGCAGCAAACCTTTACGACAGCATTTTTAACAAAATACTTCCGCTTGGAGACGGAGTAATACTCTGTCCTGCACACGGTGGAGGTTCGCTTTGCGGAGGCATGATCTCTGATAGGGAATACAGTACCCTGGGCCTGGAAAGAATCCAGAACCCTGTTCTACAGAAGACTGAAAAAGAAGAGTTTGTAAAGTTCAAGCTTGAGGAGAGCCTCGAATTTCCGCCTTACTTTAAGAAAATGGAGAAGTATAATCTGCAGGGTCCTCCCCTACTGCAGGGACTGCCGGTTCCGAAACTGCTTTCTCCGGAAGAATTCAAAACAGAGATAGAGAAAGGAGCCGTGGTTGTAGATACCCGCATGCCCCACTCGTTTGGTGGAGCCCATATAAAGGGTTCGTACAGCATCTGGCTGGGAGGTCTGCCTTCCTTTGCCGGCTGGATGCTCCCCTACGACAAGCCCATACTTCTGGTACTCGAAGAAAAAGAGCAGCTGGAAACTGCTGTCAGGTACCTGGTCAGGCTGGGGTATGACAATATAAGAGGTTTTCTGAACGGCGGAATTGCAGCCTGGTATATGGAAGCCCTGCAAATTGACAGTTTTAATCTCATATCCGTCCACGACCTGAAGGCCAGAATCGAAAATGACGAGGAAATTGTGATCCTGGATGTCAGGAGCAATGAGGAGTGGGAAGCCGGACACATCGAAGGGGCCAGGCACATATATGTCGGACATGTGGAAGAGAATCTGGACAAAATTCCAAAAGAGTGTCCGATAGTTGTCTACTGCGGCAGTGCCAGGCGTTCCAATATAGCAGCTTCGATTTTGAAAAAGCACGGTTACAGAAAAATATACAATGTCCTTGGAAGCATGGCTGCGTGGAAGAACGCAGGGTATGAAGTCGTAAAATAAGGTAGTGTGATTTTAGCCCCATTCTTATTTTGATTTTGGGAGTTATGGGAGCTGTTGTTTTTTCCGGGGGAATTTGCGTGGAGAAAACCCTTTATTCTTCACAGCCCCGCAAGCCACCTGAGCCCGCCTGAACCCGCCTGAACCCGCCTGAACCCGCCTGAACCCGCCTGTTACGGGAGATAACAACAAAAACACTAGCTGTGCCCGGGGTCCGAGTCAGGATCCTCTGTTTCCAGCATATGCCCGGAGAAGTTTTCGGATAAAGAGTTTAGAAATCTTTATATCTCCTCTCTATTTTTTTATTATCCATGATATTACACGTTCCTCACATTATTCTCCCGGAGGCTAACTGGAAAGAATGGGCAGTAATTGCCTGTGACCAGCATACCCAGGATATGGAGTACTGGAAAAGAGTAGAAAAATTTGTTGGAGATACCCCTTCCACTCTTAATTTAATTTACCCCGAAATCTATCTTCCTTTAGATGAAAATAGAGTAAATAAGATTCATGAAGCGATGCACAATTACAGAGCTATTCTTGTTGATCACGGTCCCTGCTTTATTCTTGTAAAGCGTGAGGTCTCAGGGAATGAAAGGACAGGTCTGGTCGTTGCGGTTGACCTGGAAGGGTACGATTATGACGGATCCGAATCCTTTATCAGGCCGACTGAAAAAACAATCAAAGAAAGGCTTCCTGCACGAGTGAAAATAAGAGAAAATGCCGAACTTGAACTTACTCATGTCCTTGTTTTATATGATGACCCGGGTTTTTCCGTTTTGCCCAGAAACACAGCTGATCCGGTTTATGAAGAAAATAAGGTTTATGATTTTGACCTTATGGAAGACGGCGGTCATATCAGAGGCTTTAAGATAAAAGATGAAAAAGCAATTGAGGAAATTTCGGAAAAAATTCAGGCACTTGGGACCCTCCTCGTTGGGGACGGAAACCACAGCCTTGCCGCAGCAAAGAGTTTCTGGGAGAAGATTAAAGGAACAGTCCCGGACAACCACCCGGCCAGATACGCCCTTGTCGAGCTTGTAAACCTCCATGACCCGGGACTTACCTTTGAGCCTATTCACAGGCTTGTACGAGGAGTTGACCCTGAGGAACTGCTACAAAAGTTCGATGCAAGGATTGTAGAATCTTCAGCCCGGGATTCAACCTGGCCTTCAGATACTAACCACTCAATTGGCTTTATAACAAAAGATAGGCGGGGCTTTCTGATATTTGATAACCCGAAACACGACCTGGAGGTCGAGACTCTTGACGAGGTTATTGACGCTTATCCGGTCGAATATGAACACGACCCAGAGGTAGTTGAGAAACTCGGTAAAGAGCCTGAAAGTGTTGGCTTTTTCCTCCCGGCCTTAAAGAGAAGCGAATTCTTTGCTCTCATAAAAAAGAAGGGAATTCTCCCGAGAAAATCCTTTTCCCTTGGAAAGGAAAACGAGAAAAGGTACTATATTGAAGCCAGAAGGATTACGCAGTAATTCTTCCGGCAGCTTTTTCATCCATTTTTCTCTTTTTTCAGTCACTTTATTTCTCCGTAGGACTTGCAGGACATGATGATCGAGATTCAGGCTGCAAGGGCTACGCCATACGAAGCCAACCAAGATCCTCGGAAAAGTACGGCACACGCTGCCATAGCATAGATCAAAAACACGCAAAATGCGCGAAAAATAGGGACGCTTCGAGAGTCTCGGATTCGAAAAAACGGGGTCGTGGGCTAAGTATAATTATAGGGGATTTTCAGGGAACTGTACAAAGCACCTAAGTATCAGAAATTAGCCATGCCAGTTCAAGTTTCCGGTCTTCAGTATAGCCCATCTCGACAGCACCAGTTTTTGTGATCCCAAGATAGTCCTCAAGCTCTTCAGGCGCAAGCGGTATCATGACTGCTTCTCGCATGTTTATTTTCCGCAAGCTTCGGAAATGCTTCATGCGGTATACTTTTCTCCTATTCGTCTTACAGCGCAAATCAAAGCCCAACTTAATGCGGCGAAGATATCAGATACCAGCCCGGTTTTTGTAATCTTGTACCTTCCTTTCGGCAGGTCTACATTTGATTTTTGATTAATTGTAATGCTGACGATTTTGAATCAATGCTTTCAAATTGTGTGTAGTTTCTTGGTTTACATATGACTGATTATTGATCTCTCATACCAATCTGTAATGAAAAAATGGTTCAGTACTTATATGTCGTAGGAGTTGCTGCATGTTAACCAATTTTAAATCAATATAAAGTTAGCTAATGTTATAAAGCGGTGCCGAGAAAAATATTCTAATCTCTAATGTCGACCTGCCGAAAGGAAGTTGTACCTATATGAGCTCCCTTGTTTCTTGAGCAGACGCTGGAAATAAGGATAGCCCTGATGGTGGTAATAACTCATTGCACGAGCGACGGTATGATATTTTATTCCAGTTTTGGCTGCAATTTCACGGTACGTGAGTGCAGTCTCATCCTATATATACACACATCTTAATAGTCACAATATTCTAAGGAAGTTAACCTTGTCCCACATTCCGCAGTATTTTTTCAAAAATCAATATTTCCTCTGATAGCGTTTTTGAAACAAATCAAATTAATTTGGACTTTTAATGGAACTTGGTGAAAATTGAATGATATCGTTTTTTGTCTTTATGATACACCATATAGCTGCTTTACCTCCTGAATAAAAGTCCAATAAATCCACGTTTTATTGAAAATCGACAGCAGAAAAAATGTGAATATGTGAAAAATTTACTGCGGAAAGTGGGCTTATGATAGATACCGCTTCTCATACTCGAACTTCCCCGCGAGTGAATTTCACACCGTTCGGCTCATAAGAAATTAGGAATTCGTCGCCCTTCGCCCATCCTTTGGCTTCCACGATCGATTTTGGAATAATGAGCCAATAGTTTCCGTTATTTGAGTTTTGCTGGAGTCTTGTCAGAATTTGCCCGATACCTCATCTACCATATATAGCTGATTGACTAGCCGGTCAGTTCTAAGCCAGAGATTGTAATATATCTCTGACATGGACTTTTGGAGTTATTTGAGCACCAATGTTGAACGATCACTCGAAGGTTGGCATGTTTGTGTGCCTAAAACCTTGTAGAGCCTGTAATTGTTCAAAAAAGAGAAGAAGGGAATCAAAAATCACAAGTATCATTTTATTGTGCTCAACTGTTTCTTATCACTTAATTAATCAACAGAGTAATAACTTATATGATAATACTCATTATTCAGTTTTATATACTCAGTCCTGTTATCCCACATGATGGTAGCAAACTCCGTCATATTTTCATTATAATCAGAAGGGAGCTTAATATCTTTTCCTGGATTATTTACTGCTTCCTTGACATCAGGGTATTTCTCGATATCTGCTAAACTGAACTCCACGTATTTTTCTGGCGTATCTTGAAGTTTATCCGCGCGAACATACGTGCCTGCTCCAGGCTGATAAATCATCAAAAAGAAAATAAGGCATATTGATAGAACCGCAAAAGAAATAGCTGCTAAAATTTTTGTCCTTGCTTTCATTAATAAATCTCCAAGCACATTATAAAATAAAATGCAGGGTTTAATCCTGCACAAAATAATTTAAAAATGATTTCTATTAGTTTCAATCACACTATCGCAACTACTGCACCAGTTATCTAATGACATCATAAACGTGTATGTCATTATGCATTCCGGACCAAGATAATCATGATCTGGACAATCATAGTTATGTGATGCTTCATGCTGCGCAAGATGCCAATCCCAACCTGAAGTTATTTGATGTTTCATTATCCACGCATCACCTCGACGTTCAGACATACCTCTGTTATCCATCCCCTGATTACTGAAAACGGCAAGCATATCCATACCTTGATGATCAGAATTCCATCCAGTTTCACTCTGTACTTCTTGGAGAAGTAAAGTACAATTACTCGTACTGTCGTCACTATCCCACGTTGAGTATTTGCCGATTACAAAATCTATGTTATGATCGCTGTAGAATGCGTTATCAGCGTTTTCGATAGTATTGTATGCTTGAGTAGGCCAGTTACTTCCGAAAGTACTCCAGTATTCTTCATCTGCAACTACCCAAACATTAACCGTATTTATCGTCGTTGTTGCTTTGGTTGAGGGTTGTTGACTAATATTTCTTGATGTAAAATTTTCTATTACTGCCTTTTTTATATCTTCAGGATAATTCTTAGGAAGATTTTCCAGATCTTTGAGACTTTCAATTTGTACAGGTTCAATTTTTAAATCTTCCTCGATCATTTTTCTTACTGTTTCATTTTGTTCAGCAAGGGCACGAAGTTCATCGCCACTAAGTCGATTTAACTCGTCACCTTTTTCGAACCAAGGATCGCTGATAAATATAATATCTTCTTTCTCTTTTTCCGTACTATTCTGCTGCGCTTCTGCTGCACTTCCCGCTAATACAAACGCGGTGCTCACCAGTAGTATCACCAAAAGAAGTACACTTATCTCAATTTTGTTCTTACTCATTAGTCTAACTCCTATTATTTCTCTCTATGAGGCAGGATCAAGCAAGTTTAAATAAAAGCACAGCTAACAGAATCACTGCCTCATAGGCACACTTTGTGGAGTTAGGGGGTGACTGAGGAAAACTACCTTCTAACTCCATAAATTCCTCTTATCCAACTCCTTATAAGTTTTCTGACCATACCATCTAACAATCTACCTTTCATACTCATTTTGAGTCTGAAATTTTCCCCCGAACGTTGATTGTTAAAGACCGTGATCAGAAACTATATATTTAAGCATCCATCCATTCGCATTCAAGCAATTATATAATAAAGAGAATAGCACGACATGGATTCATGCAAGAAGATCTTTGTGAAAGTCCCACGGCTCCGGAGTGAAAAGATCAATCGCCGGTCAGGATTTGTATTTTCATATAGCCACAAACCTCAAATTACGTCAAGTTTTTTCATAGTTTACCAAAATAATCACAGGATTCATAACAGCGAAATTCTTAGAAAATTTAACGAATTTTTTAACTGTCAAATGTTATTTTCTGATATAATCGGAAAAAAGAAGAAAGTTTTCATTAAAGTTGGTGGGAACTGTCAAAGTCAGGTTAAAAAGATTTAATAAAATTTTTTGGGCCTCCAAAGTATGTTATTTTTACTCATAGAGTCTATTGCCTGAAAAATATATGTTGAAGATAAAAGGGCTTTTCTAGAAAGTTAGTTTCTTATTAAAAGACATTAAATGATTTTTCTCCAAAATAAGCAAAGCATGGTCGGGAGAGCTCTTTCGGCAGGTTCTGATCTTGTAGGCCAGTATCGCGTTGGAAATGTGATTAAAAGGGGTATGGACATCCTCAATGACCGCAAGGAAGGAATGTCTCCAGAATGGAGAAGAGTGAACAGGACAACCTCTGCGTGGAATGTGCACCCAGGGAAAACGTGGAGCTAACCACAATAAGGGCAGAACGCATGGTTGATGAAATGAGGGAGAAAGCTTCCAGTGCAAACGTATTCAAAGGCGAGATCGAGAGAAAGCAGACCATATGCCCCGAATGCGGAAAACCTCCAGGGGGAGGAAAGTTTTGTAACAACTGCGGTGCATCCATTGCTCTCACAAAATGCCCGAACTGCGGGAACAAAGTATCCATTGGCACCAGGTTCTGCGGGGAAAGCGGAACAAAGTTAAACTAATGTCTTTAATTCGAAGAACATTCTTTAAATAAAAAATGGGTCTATGCAAGTTTGACCCTTTTTTCTATTTTTTTCTTTCGTTTTATCTAATTTACCCGGCTCCGGTCTTACAAAGGCGCCGAGTTCCTCAAATTTTTTTATATTAAAACCCATAGACAATTGTAAGATTATTGACATTAGAAGCAGTTAGAGTAGGTTCTATCAGATTCCGATACTGCAAGAGTCAAGTATGTCAGAGTTCAGTTTATCAGAATAAAGAGATTTTTTACTGAGATTGAGCCGGGATTAATTATTTATTTTATATAAATACCGCAAATTTGTTTCAAAAAGGGATTTTGAATGAAAAAAATACTCCAGCTTATTTAAAAGTCATTTAATTTGACAGTCAAATTATAAATACCTCTAATCTAATAATGAATTTAGCGGTTAAACAACCAGAGGGGGAATAAAATATACCAGATTTGATTGGTCTTGCAATAGTATTTTTAATCTTGGCGCTGGTTGCATATATTTTGGGTGCAAGGGGAATTGCCGGTTTATCCATGAATATCGCAAAGTGGCTTGTCATAATCTTCATTATACTTGCGATAATTTCGCTATTTTTGTGACGGCACCCCATATCGTAACAGGGTTAAAAGATAAGAGATGGGCATAAAACAGTTTTGTGTCCATGCTTCTTTTTTATCTTCAGAATCGAAAATAAAGAAATAAATTTGTAAGCTCAACTTTTATTATATATTTAACTTAATAGCTTGAAAACTTATCTAAAATCTTTTGTATTATTATTAAGTTTGCAAAAATCCAAATGGAGTGATTCCCGATTACTAAAAATTAGAAGAATATAGGCCTTCACAGGCATATAAATACTGTATGAATAAATTAATCGATAAAACTGCGAAGAAACCGCCGCATGGAACCGAAATAAAAGATATATAATGATTAATCTGCGCAAAAATTATACTATTTTTCAGGGCAAGTTAATGAAAAAATTATGATAATGTTTTTAGTAATTGTGTTAGATTATAAAATATCTTTATATTAATATTTATTTATACCAATATACTTATATTTAAGTTTATAAATCCCCGTTTAATTAACAGAAGTATCGATCCATACTTCCCTGAATTTACGGGGGAATCCGAATAAACAGGTTAATAACGTTATTGGCAGCTCTTTTTATCCTGATTTCAGGTTCGGGTCTCGTAACTGCAACTGAAATTTTAGTCCAGCCAGGAGATTCGATACAGACAGCAGTGGACAACGCAACTTCAGGCGATGAAATTGTTATTCAACCAGGAACCTATACCGAAAACATCGTTATCAGTACAGACAATCTGGTAATCAGGTCCGAATCCGGAAATCCTGAGAACACAATCCTCAAAGCCAGAAGTTCAAGTTCCCATGCACTTTCCGTGAAGGCAGATTCCGTGAAAGTTAGTGGGCTTAAGATAACGGGGACAAAATCCAGCTATGCAGGAATTCAGTTATCCGGATGCAGTAACTGTGTTGTTGAGAACAATGTAATTTCGAACAACGGATACGGGATTTATCTTCTGAGTTCCAAAGGGAGCACCGTCTCAAACAACGAGGTTACAAACAATGGCGATTACGGGATTGTGCTCGGAACCTCAAACGATAATACGATCTCAGACAACAGGGCTTCTGACAATAACGGACGGGGCATTCACCTGGGCACTTCGGATGGGAACACAATCTCGGGAAACACCGTTACCTCAAACGGCGTTAGCGGACTTTATGTGTGTCCGAGGAGTGATAACAACCTGGTTTTTGATAACTACTTTGTTAACACCGTAAATGGAGAAATTAAGAACGGAACAGGAAATACATACAGTACTGCAAAAACCGCGGGCACGAACATTGCAGGCGGTCCCTATACAGGCGGAAACTTCTGGGGAAAACCTGACGGAACAGGCTTTTCCGATACTGCAACCGATGCGGATGGAGACGGCATTGCCGATGCTGCATACAGTTTCGAAAACAGCATCTATGCAGATTCCCTCCCTCTCGTATCCATTGCTGGAAAATCAACCGAAGAAACCTCAGCTGTACTTCCGGTTGCAAACTTCGAAATCAATACTACAGGCGGCCCTGCTCCCCTTTCCATCCTCTTTACCGATCTCTCGGAGAACACCGAAGGAAGGGAATGGGACTTTAACGGTGACGGACAAATCGACTCTATCGAACAGAACCCGGTTTATGAATACACAACCCCAGGGACTTACACCGTCACACTTACCGTAACCAATGCAAACGGCACGGATTCGGAAACTGCTACAATTACAGTTACGGAAGCGAAAGAAGAAAGTTCAGCAGACAGCGGGACCGGAGAAAGTGAAAGTGCAGATGCCGGGTCAGGCGACGAAGAAGACAGTGTAGGAAGCGGTGGAGGAAGCAGTGGAGGAAAAAGCCACAGAAGCGCAGGCGGCAGTTTTGGGGGTTCTCCCGAACCTGCAAAAAACGTTGAGGTCAAGGAACTTTCCCAGGTCTTTATTACAAACGGGAAAGAAGTAGAGTTTGATTTCACAAAGAATGCAACCTGCATTGTGTATGTAGGCTTTGACGCCAAAAAGACTGCTGGCAAGACCACAACCATTGTTGAGGAACTGAAAAATAAATCAACGCTTGTTTCCGGACTTCCTTCCGGGGAGGTTTATAAGTTCACCAACATATGGGTCGGCAACAGTGGGTATGCAACCGAAAAGAACATTGAAACCCCTGTAATCGGCTTCAAGGTCGAAAAGGCCTGGATGCAGGAAAAAGGGATAGACAGTTCTTCCATAGCCCTGAGCAGGTACAGCGATAAAGCCTGGGAACAGTTACCGGTCAGCCTTTCGGGAGAAGACGATGAGTTTACTTATTTTACAGCCGAAACCTCGGGTTTCTCCTTCTTTGCAATAACCGGCAATGTGAATGCCTCTGCCGAAAATGTAACTGAACTGGAAGGACCGAAAACCCGTTCGGCGAATCTGCAGGGTGAGGAAGGCACAGACCTGACGGCCGAACAGGTGACCGAGCAGGGAAAAAATACAGTCGGGAACGTCTTTACAATTCTCTCTGAAGTGGCCAACCTGCTTGGTGAATGGATTAAGTCTATATTAGCCTGGAAGAATGGTTAACCCTTTCACCCGGCTTTTTTCTTCTTTTTTTGAGGTTATTCTCCTTTAAAAGTAATCGATTTATGACGAATGCATTCCTATATAGGGATTCTATATATGGATTGGATTATAACAATCAGAGGAAGGGTATACTGTATGATAAATTTTTGATTCAGATCAAAAGAATAATTATAATGATAATTCATGATGTTTTTATTCTTTTATTGCGTAAATTTACTTTAAGAAGAGAGATCTCTTTTGTCCTGTATGTAAACCGAAAAAGTAAGAAAAAAATGCTCGCTTGTTCACGAAATTCCTTACATAACGAATAAGTTTAGAGGTGTCCGAAAAAGGCTAATCCGACTTTCTGGTTTTGAAGTCGAGCTTTTGTAGCTTATTTCCGGAAAAGGAACCATGATAGGGCTCCAAAGTCGATCTTAAAATCCCGGATTTATACCTCTGGAATCGGTTCTTATCCAGATCTTTTGGGAAAGACATTGTAAATGAGTTTTTTCTCAGGCAGCAGTTTGACCCGATAATGATAATTAAATTTCCATCCCAACACGTTTATATACTAAGTCAAGCAGGTACTCCTAATAAAATTTGGAGGAACTTTCAAATAAATTTAATAAGTTGAGTTTTCTCCGGTTTTAAGAAAAACAATATCAAACTTACAAGCGTGCTTGCTGCCTCTCAGCATCTGTTCGGTATCCGAACCAGTTACTGAGGCATTGGTTAATGGCTCGAAGTTCCCTACCGGACAGTCATCGTGCGAAAAAGAGCAGCAGCCTTTAAACCGGGCTTAATAAACATCTGAAACGGAAGAATAAACTGTCTGTTCAGGATGCTGGCGAGCTTAACCCACTGCTCCCTGAAAAACCCGGAATTTAACCCCAAATCCAATAAGGATCGGCAGAGATCTGACAGGACCCTGCCAGAATCCGGTTTCGAATTCGGTTTCGATCAAAACTAAAACCGATTCATTCCAACCAATCGAAACCCTACCGCAGTCCAACCCACGGGGCGCCACCCGAGAAAAAAACCAGTTCACAATTTCTCGGGTACTGCCAGAAAGTCCGGTTATTCTTGAGTGCTCAGCAACTCTTGAGTGCCCAAACCCCGGTGTTACGTAGAATCCGGCGGAGAACCCAAAGCGCCCGATTCGATCGCACATTGCCCGGACTTCAGCCCCAAGTACAATCGAAGACCTAAATCAATCCAACCCAGAAGGTCGTTAATAGCCATGTCGGTTGTAAAAAAGAAAACCCAGTTAGACTTTGTCTTAAAAGCTCACCATGGAGCAATCGGACAAAATATCGAGCAAAAAGACAGACACGACGACGTATTTAAGACTTACAGCTGTTTCAAGGAATTTGAAACCGCAGACTTTGAAACCCAGAATCCTGAAATGAAATTTTCCATTCAACACGATACTTATTTCACCCCGTCAAATACCAGTCCCCTATCTGGTAAGATCCGTAAGGTTAAAGAACCAGGCTTAAAACTCCTGCAGCCTGCAGAAGGAAGCCTTTCAAACTTCTTTGACCAGCTGACCGAAAGTCATTTAGCCGTAGCTGGCAGGGCAAAGGAACTCTGTTCTTGCCCACAAGCCCCGGAATACAGAAATTAAGGGCACTGGGATTCTCATGTCAGTTAATGAATCGGTCAATCGGATAGTGGCAGGTTCCGGTGTGATCCTTGCGGGTACGCTTATTGGAATGCTGCTTGACATCGTAATTAAAGGCGTACTAACCTCTTATCTCTCACCAGCTGATTTCGGCACCTACTCCCTTGCCCTTACGGTAATCTCCATTACGGGCGCCGTGGCAACGCTTGGACTCCATGAAGGGGTGCCAAGGTACATTGCCTACTTCAGAGGCAGGCACGAGGAGCACAACATTCCCGAGTTGATCATCTCGGCTATATTAATGGGTCTTATTGCGGGGATGCTTGCCATGCTGGTCTCACCCCTGCTGTTCGAACGGCTGGCTGGAGAAGGGTTTGATATCCAGGGCAAAATCCTATCCGTTGTCAGGATAATGATCTTTGCCATTCCGTTCACCATACTCCTGAACCTGTCAGTAGCGATCTACAGAGGTTTTGACCGTACAAGTGTCAACATGTACTTCTATAACATCGTAAGGCCGGTATCCCTGCTCGTGTTTGCTTCAGCTGCCGTGTTCTTCGGGGTATCTCTGAAAGGAGTCGTATTTGCAGACCTGCTTTCAATGGTCTTTACATTCGGCGTGATGTCAGTTTACTTTATAAGAAAGCCTCCGATCAAGCCGGAATGGAAACTCAAATTCAGCGATCCCACAAAAAAGCTGATCCGGTACTCATTCCCGCTGTTAATAAGTGCGACCCTGCTCAACCTTATGACCTGGACCGATACCATAATGCTCGGTTATTTCAAATCCGCCGAAGTTGTCGGGGTTTACAGTGCAGTATACCCTCTTGTCGGGTTTCTGTCCCTGATAATCAGCTCTATGGGGTTCGTATACATTCCCGTAACCTCAAAACTCTGGGGAGAAAACCGGACTGAATCCCTTGGTTCAATTTACGCGATAATGACGAAGTGGTGCTTCCTGCTCACTTTCCCGGTCTTTGCCCTGATGTTCGCATATCCGGATATCATCCTCACAAAAATCTACGGAGCAGACTATGCAGGCGGGGCTACGGTTCTGCGCATCCTTGCCCTGGGGTTCGTAACAAACTCGTACTTCGGGTTTAACTACCACACAATAATGGCATCCGGAGACTCTGATTTCCTGATGAAGTGCTCGGTTGCAAGTGCAGGGATCAACGCCGTACTTAACTTCATACTCATACCCCCGTACGGAATGATAGGTGCTGCAGCAGCTTCTGCCGTGTCCTTTGCATCCATAGAGGTCCTAATGACCCTGAGAGCCTGGAGGTCACAGCAAATGCATCCGTTTACTCCGATGTACAGAAGGTTAACCCTTATAGGGGCTATTCTGGTTGCGGGGATGCTCACAGCAAGAGAAATGCTTCCGCTGTCAGGGGCAAGCTGGGAATATGCAGCCTTTATGGTTGTGTACTTCGCCGCCATCCGGTATGCAAAGGTTCTTGATGAGATGGAAATGGATATGTTAAACGGCATCAAGAAAACAATTGTGCAGAATATGAGTATCCTTCTCTCACAGGCCTTCAAGGCTCCCGGTCTCAAACTGTAAAAAAAGCCTTTCCCGGCATCTAAAGAAAAGCGACAACTTTCCTCTGTTTTTTGAGGGATGCCGGGAATTTGTTTTTACAACTTTTAAGTGAAGTCTCGTACACCAGGGATGGTAAAACCTTCAAAGCTATCCGAACATTTTCAACTTAACTTTCCTTTATATTTCTTCTGAGTTTATTCTTCAGTCCTTTTATTTCCGTTAAGCCGGCTCTCGATCTTTGAATTCTAACTCATCAATTTTTTTTATCACGAAAGCTTAATTTGTGTTATTTGTTAACATACTACATATTATCACGGATTACGAACTGATTCGTTGATCCGCTGGAGATAAAAAATGCTCGGAATTAGTGATCCCCAGATCTGGATTGCGTATATCCTGTGTTTTGTTAGCGCTTTCGGATGCATTGCCTATGGCATATTGAAATGGAACGTCGGGGCTGAAGAGGAGGCCTGAAATAATGGTTGTAAGTACTCCTGTTCTCGGAATGGCTGTTCTGATCTATTTGATGGTGATATTCTACCTGGGATGGGTGGGATACAAAAAAACGAAAGACATAGACGACTATATGATTGCAGGGCGGAAGATTCATTCATACGTACTTGCTCTGTCATACGGAGCCACTTTTATCAGCACCTCGGCAATAGTGGGATTCGGCGGGGCAGCCGGAGTCCTCGGAATGGGGCTTTTATGGCTCACATTTATGAACGTTTTTGTAGGGATATTCATTGCATTTGTTTTATTCGGGTCAAAAACCAGGCGTATAGGCTTAAACCTCAAGGCGGTAACCTTTCCGGAATTAATGGGAAAACGCTTCGAATCAAGGTTCATACAGGGCTTTTCCGGGATTCTGATAGGTATCTTCATGCCGCTTTATTCGGGAATAGTCCTGATCGGCGCGGCAAGGTTCCTTGAGACTACACTTGGAATAAACTATGATGTTGCTGTTTTGATCTTCACAATTATAATTGCAGCCTATGTGATAACAGGTGGCTTGATTGCGGTTATGTACACCGATGCGCTTCAGGGGTCCCTCATGTTTCTGGGCATGGGAATTTTAATGGTTCTTACCTACTCAAAGCTCGGCGGCATTACGGAAGCACACAGAATGCTCACGGATATGGCTCCTCTGGTCCCGGAATCCCTTGTGCAGGGAGGACACCTCGGGTGGACTGCAATGCCCGCATTCGGGTCAACCATATGGTGGAATCTTATCTCAACCCTTGTCCTGGGAGTAGGAATAGGAGTCCTTGCCCAGCCCCAGCTTGCAGTCAGGTTCATGACGGTAAAAGACGACAGAGCCCTTAACAGGGCAGTCCTCGTGGGTGGACCTTTCATTTTCATGATGACAGGGGTTGCATTTACCGTAGGGGCACTTTCAAATGCGTACTTCTATAAGACACAGAACCTCATCTCAATAGCCGTGGCAAAGGGAAATACCGACCTTATAATCCCGGAGTACATCAACAGTTCAATGCCTGACATTTTTGTAATTCTTTTCATGCTCACCCTGCTTGCTGCCGCAATGTCCACGTTGAGCTCGCAGTTCCACACAATGGGCACGGCTATAGGTCACGATTTTTACCGGGAGTACCTGATGAAAGGAAAATCCGGCAAAACCGTCACCATAACAAAACTGGGAATTGCAGTAACAATCCTTGCAAGTATGGTTCTTGCCTATCTCCTTCCAATAAGCATTATTGCAAGCGCTACGGCGATTTTCTTCGGGCTGTGTGCAGCAGCCTTCCTTCCAATGTACACAGGCGCCCTTTTCTGGAAGCGCATGACAAAGGAAGGAGCTATAGCAAGCCTCATTGTAGGGACATTTGCCAGCCTTTTCTGGCTTATTTTCGTACACGCAAAAGAAGCTGCCCTCCTCGGCATCAGCCAGGCCCTCTTCGGAAAAGCAACCCTTCTGACGGGGACCTGGACCATTATCGACCCCATACTTGTTGCAACCCCGCTTGCCATGCTTACAGCTGTTGTTGTGAGCCTTGCAACCCGTCCTCCTTCAAAAGAGCACCTTGAAACATGCTATGGAAGATAATATGGAAGATAATATGGAAGATAATATGGAAGATAATATGGAAGATAATATGGAAGATAATATGGAAGATAATATGGAAGATAATATGGAAGATAATATGGAAGATAAAGCCATAACCAGATAATGATTAAAATATATGAAGGGCTAAAAATTCTCATGGGTTGAATTTATTGACATTCGGCCCACCGAACTGTTTTTGGATAAATTTTCAGGTAATGGTTATTTATTTTTTTCCGGAGCATTTTTGCTTTTATATAGACTTTCCTCCGCTCTTCATCCCGGATAAAAAACTTCGGTAAACCGTATAGCAACCCGGATAAAAAATCAAGAGTAAAATAATTAAACAGTTGTTTTTAGAGTCAAATCTGTCGAAAAATCAAAAGAGTTATATGTGGTGAAAGAGTATATATCAATATCAAAAAATTTACAAAATAATTGGGCAGAAAAATGAGAGAGTAAAAGAGGAGTGGGGACTCATGATAGGAAACAATTTTCACAGAAATCGAAGAAAAAAAGTGAAGCATACAGCTTCTACAGGGATAGTACATGTCTCAAGAAAACGTTCTTCGCCGGAAATGAGCCCGAAAAAACCATATCTGGATAGAAAAAAGCCAACCTTTGCTGAAAATGACATACCAGAAACCGGGCTATGTCAAAGTGAAAATTATGATACTGTAGTGCGCCAAACTGTAAACTTTTATTCACCTCAATTAATAAGAATAAAGGCTACCGATAGAGAGGGAAACTCTATTGAAGTCACCTATTGATTGAAGGAAAAACCCTAACATATACCATGAAGAGAAAAAAGTTAAAATTGAAACTTCATGGCATTTTATCTATTTTCCTATTTTTATGCAGTTGAAGAGTAAAATCAGGTACACATCCGAATTCGTTACAGAATGTTCTAATTTATACAGTCAAGTCTTTTCAACTCATGTTTTCAGTTCAACTGCGTAAGTCCTATATGCTTTAAATTCAGAAAAATAAGGTTTCTATGGATTCTGTTATGTCTATGGCTTATCCCAACCCCATTGATTTCCTATAGAAGTAAATGTCAAAAGGCACTATTCAACAATTCACTTGTTCTGGTTACGGTTCTACCGGGCTTTCAGAGCTTCAAATACTTTTCGAGCACGATAGAGCCAAAAACTGCGGATTGTCATCTGCTACCCTATGGACATTAGCCGTGTGCCTGAAGTAATCTGTACTGACCTTAAGGCAATTCTGAGGCTGATATTTAACAAGATATTTTCACCTGTGAACGTGGCTCAAAGTCTTAACCCATGTATGTGGGGATAATAGTGACAAGCTTGAAAAATACTTACCCCGTTTCGAGCGCTTCGTTGCAACTGCTCAGTCCAGAACCTTAAAGAATGTGTACAATTTTGGAGATTTTAGCGCCGGAGGTAGGTGCATTTTTGCAGCCGGGAACTCGTAGCTAAAAATCAGGTTGGTGGTATTTGATTTTGAAAATCCAGATGTGAACCTTATCAAGAGAAAGAAGTTGATATTAGTAAAGAAATTGAGAGAGATTTCTGAATTTTAAACGGGAAACTCTCCGATTAAATAAAATCACATTACAGTTAGTTGACGAATTTTCAAATTATTACTTACTAACTGAGTTAAAAAACTTTTCCCCTATTGAATAAACTCCCTTTAACATGTTTTTCTTAAAAAGAAAAAAACTAAAGTGATGTTATTTATAAATAAAAAAAGTTATGCAACTTTTCCAACAAAATGAACGCCTTTAAAGGGTTTAAATTGAATTTAGTTGAGAAAATCGAGCTTATACAACTATTGAGATTATATATTCGCTTTAATCTTGGATTGCAGATTATAATTTCGGATTTATCGGGAGCTTTAGAGGAATCAGAACTTGTAGATTAAATGTAAAAGTAAATGTGTTTTGTTGAGAGAGGATTTATTCAATATTTAATAGACTATTTATATTAAGAAACAGTTATTCTGGTATTTTTATATAATCTGCAATTATATTTTTGTTCGTACTTTCTGGCAATCAAATCTGTTCCTCTCCAAATGAAAAATAGGTAACAAGAATAATTTCTAAAAAGAGTTGCCGGGAGAGTATAATTTAGGTGGATGAAGAGCTTGATTGGAGAATTATATGCTCTAATCCTGAAACGTTCACCTTTTCTATCAAAAGAGAAAAAGAAACATAAACCCACGGAGGTAAATGATATGTTTGGATTCGGAGGCTGTGGCTGGGGAGGCTGCGGTGGCTGGGGTCGCTGGGGTCGCTTTGGCGGCTGGGGCCGCTGCGGTGGCTGGGGCGGCTGCGGTGGCTGGGGCGGCGGCGGCTGTTGCTAATATTGATAACCAGGCAACAACTGAGCCTAAAATCAGCAACTAAGCCTAAAATCAGCAACTAAGCCTAAAATCAGCAACTAAGCCTAAAATAGCAAGGTTAACTTAAACCTGCATAACGGTCATCTTTTCAAGACATTTTGGGGGAATTCCTGATAAACTGTCTTGAAAAGATGACTATAAATTTTGAAACTCATTACTATCTTCCGGGTCGCCAATTATAGTCCCTGGGAATTAACGACAATCAATTATTTTACTATCTTCAAAATAAAATATAGTCTTCACATAAACTATTTTCATTTACAAAATCATCTTTATATTTAAGATGAAATCTATCATACTAACCAAAAGATTTCTCTTGAGAAGCTTGGTTGACTCATAAAGATTGAAAGAAACACTAAAGTTCAATAGAAGTTATATGCTCTTCGCTGTTTTATGTGGGTTGAAAATAATTGCTCAGTTAGAAAGTAGCTAGGCCAAAAGAGAAACATCACGCCTGAATGTGATTTTCAACCAGAATTGTTTCTTAATTTTAGATATGCTACTTTGACATTCAGGAGATGAATGTAAGTCACCCACATAAAACAGCGAAGAGCCAGTTATATTTTATTCGGTTTAGATATTTGTCGGTCCTATTGAGGAGGCAACATCGAGATTAGGAGTCGCTAAAATAACCGGTCATTATTGGCAAAATCGATGGAATACATGAGTATGATCCAATAGTTGTACTCGATAACTCCAAAACACACCATGCAGACATCACAGTTAAAAAAGCAAAACAACTGGATATAGTACTAGTGTTTCTGCCACAATATTCACCAGACTTAAACCCAATTGAGTTTATATGGAAGAGTGTAAGGAAAAAAATTTTAAAAGAATTTATTGAATCAGTTACGCAACTAAGAAAATTGATTAAAAATGAGTATGAAATTAGCTAAATCAAAATCTTTTGCTAACAATTGGATGAAATTATTTGAGGAACAAATTAAAAGTGTAATTAATTCATGAGTTGACTCTAAATAAAACTATTTTTCGCTTAAAAACAATTATTTTATACAGAATTCAAAATAATTTATCTTATTAGTATGTGCTTGAGTCAGAGAATGAGTTAGTGTATCATCAAAATAAAAGACACCCTGGAGGCGCTGATCCTTCTTCGAATTACTACACATTGGGGGAGCATAATATTCGAAGAGACCGTATTGGGGGATACAGTAAATGCAGCGCCTCCGGGCTTTTTCTACATTAATTATGCTGAAGATTCCTTATTTAAGTCTTTTTTCCATTCCATTCTATTTGATTTATTTTGTTCAGTTCCGCTCTTGTTTCTTGTTTGTCTTTCCCACCGTATCCTCCACCACCCGGTGTCTCGATAGCAAAAACATCTCCTTTTTTTAGCTTAATTTCTGCCTGTCCCTCTACAGTGATAACATTGCCGTCCCTGCGGATCAGCGTGTTCTTTCCGCACTCACCGGGCATGCCGCCATTTAAGCCGAAGGGCGGGAGTTTCCTGTGGCTTGAGAGAATGGCAGCATGCATGTCCTTAAGGAACCTGATTTTTCGGATAACCCCATTTCCGCCTCTGAATTTGCCCGCTCCTCCACTCCCCTGCCGGATGGAAAACTCCTCAAGCAAAACCGGAAACCTCGTTTCAAGGATCTCGGGGTCAGTGATCCTTGAATTGGTCATATGGGTATGGACAGCATCCGTCCCTGAAAATCCGGGGCCTGCTCCTGCTCCCCCGCAGATGGTTTCATAGTACTGGAAGTCCGAATTTCCGAAGGTGAAATTGTTCATGGTACCCTGGGAAGCCGCCAGCGTGCCAAGAGCTCCGAACAGGGCATCAACAATGTACTGTGAGGTCTCAACATTGCCTGCAACAACTGCTGCAGGATATTCCGGTCTGAGCATGGAACCTTCGGGGATGATAATTTCAAGCGGCTTTAGACAGCCCGCATTAAGGGGGATGTCACTTTTTACAAGGGTCCTGAAAGCATAGAGAACGGCAGCCAGGCAGACCGAGGCAGGGGCATTGAAATTATTTGAAAGCTGGGATGATGTTCCGGTAAAGTCAATTTTTGCACCGCGGTTCTTGCGGTCGATTGTAACCTTCACTTTAATGGCACTTCCGTCATCGAGCATGTAAATGAATTCCCCGTCTGCAAGCCTGTCAATGACTCTTCTTACAGCTTCCTCGGCGTTATCCTGCACATGGTTCATGTAAGCTTCAACGGTTTCAAGGGAGAATTCGTCAACCATCCTGCGCAGTTCCTGGAGCCCTTTTTCATTTGCAGCCACCTGGGCTCTGAGGTCAGCCATATTCTGGTCCGGGTTTCTTGCAGGGTATTTTCCCGAGTTCAGCCAGACCTTCAGCTTTTCTTCACAGAAACGGCCCTGTTTGACGATTTTCATGCCTTCGCTCAGCACCCCTTCTTCCTCAATGGTTCTGCTGCCCGGAGGAACAGAACCAGGACTTATCCCTCCCACATCGGCATGGTGGCCCCGGGAAGCCAGATAAAACAGAATCTCTCCGGAGCTGCCAAACATCGGAGTAACAACCGTGATATCCGGGAGATGGGTACCTCCGTTATACGGGGAGTTAATCAGGTAGACGTCTCCTGCCCGCATCTCATGAAATTGTGTCCTGATAAGGGCTTTTACGCACTCCCCCATGGAACCCAGATGCACGGGGATGTGAGGGGCATTTGCTATAAGGTTGCCGTGCCTGTCGAAAATCGCGCAGGAGAAGTCCAGCCTTTCTTTTATGTTTACAGAGTAGGCTGTGTTCTGCAAAGTGTAGCCCATCTGCTCGGCAACGGACATGAACCTGTTATTGAAAATCTCAAGCATTACAGGGTCAACTTCTGTCCCGATGGCGGTATGGGTCGGGAGAGGAATTTTGCGGTGCAGGAGGAGATGATCGTGTTCCGTAATCTCTCCTTCCCAGCCGGGTTCGATAATAATAGTCGTATTCTTCTCAATTAAAATCGCAGGCCCGCTTACACAGGCACCGGGTTTGAGTTCTTCCCTCTGGAAAACGGGAGTCTCATGAAATTCCCCATAGCTATACATTTGAACCGCCGATACGGGAGAAAAAGCAGGGTTTGTTTCGGTTTCCAGCACAGGGCCGAAAGCTCTTTCAGTAATCCCTATGATTTCCACGGAAACGGCTTCAATAACCATGGCTTTGCCCTCTATCACAAACCCGAAGCGCTTTTTATGCGCTTCTTCAAACCCGCTCCTGAGTGCGTCCTTATCCGCAAAATCCACAACTAACTGAGTATCCGATCCCGCATAACGCATATGGGCCTTAAAGAGGGCAGTAATGCACTCCTGCCGCACTCCCTGTCCCAGCATCATAAGGAGGCCTTCTTTTTCAAGCCTGGCAAATACTGTCTTTAATTCATCTATCAGCTCGTCAGAAAGTTCGGTTCCTACATAATTCTCTTTTATCAGCCTCTGGTCTGCAAGCCCCATCCCGTATGCCGAGAGCACGCCTGCATAAGGGTGAATGAAGATCCTTTTAATTCCGAGGCTGTCTGCAACCCTGCAGGCATGCTGGGCGCCGGCTCCTCCGAAGCAGCAGAGGGTATATTCTTTTATGTTGTACCCCCGCTGGACCGAGATTTTCTTTATGGCATTTGCCATATTCTCGACTGCGACTGAAAGAAAACCTTCTGCTACCTGTTCAGGGGTCCGGACACTGCCTCCGCTTGAAATTTCTTTTTCAGCGACTTCTTTTTCAGGGATCTCCTTTCCAGGAACTTTATTTTTAGAGACTTCCTTGTCAGATACTTCCTTTTCAGAAACCTCTTTTGCAATCTCTGCAAATTTCCTGCGCACTAGTTCGGAGTCAAGGGGCTGGTCTCCATCGGGCCCAAAAAGGTTAGGGAAAAACTCAGGCTGCAATTTTCCGAGCATGACATTGCAGTCGGTAACCGTAAGAGGCCCACCTTTTCGGTACGAAGCCGGTCCCGGGTCCGACCCTGCTGAATCCGGGCCTACCCTGAACCTGCCTCCTTCGTAGTGAAGGATAGAACCCCCGCCTGCAGCTACGGTATGGATGCGCATCATAGGAGAACGCAGGCGGACACCTGCAATTTCGGTTTCAAGGCTGCGCTCGTATTCCCCGCTGTACTGAGCCACATCCGTAGAAGTCCCTCCCATATCGAAAGTGACGACCTTTTTTGCACCTGCCATGAGAGAAGTAGCAACTGCACCTACAATTCCACCTGCAGGCCCGGAGAGGATGCAGTCCTTGCCCTGAAAAGCGTCTGCATCTATAAGCCCGCCGCTGGACTGCATAAACATGAGTCTGGGACTATTTTTTCCCCTGTTTTCCTCTTCAGGACTTTCTTCTTCCGGGTTCCCTTTCTTTTCGTCTTCTTTTTCTTCTATTTCTGCCCCTCTTTCTTCCAGAGTTTTCTGGACCATATCAACGTACCTGCGGAGGACCGGGGAAAGATAGGCATCCACGACAGTCGTTTCCCCCCGGCTCACTAGTTTTATTAGCGGGCTCGTCTGATGGGACAGGGAGACCTGCGTAAAACCTATTTCCCGTGCAAGCCTGCCGAGTTTTAGTTCATGTTCGGGATACCTGTAGGAATGCATGAAAATAATGGCAATTGAGCGAATCCCGGATTTGTAAGCCTCTTCAAACTCTTTTTTTGCACTTTCGAGGTCAAGAGCTACAAGCTCTTTTCCATCTGCTCCGAACCTTCCGGAGACCTCGATTACCCTTTCATAGAGCTGGTCAGGAAGTTCGATTTTCTGAGCAAAAATATCCGGACGGTTCTGGTACCCTATCCTCAAAGCATCTCCAAACCCCCGCGTTATGGCAAGAACAGTCCTCTCCCCTTTCCGTTCAAGGAGGGCATTTGTGCCAACAGTCGTGCCCATTTTTACGGCTTCGATCAGTTCCGCAGGCAGGGGTGCATCTTTTGGAAGACCAAGGATCTGGCGGATCCCGTGAATGGCTGCATCTTTATAATGAGTAGGGTCTTCGGAAAGCAGCTTGTGTGTAATCAGTTTTCCATCAGGGCTGCGGGCTACGATATCAGTAAACGTGCCTCCGCGGTCTATCCAGAACTGCCAGCGGGTTTTGGGGGACATGTAGGGAATAATTGTAGAGGTGGTATTAATTATTAATCGGAAATTTGAGGTTGAGGTTGATTTTCAGAAAGTAACAGGCTCATTTTTTCAAAATTATTTCGAGATAATTATAGCCTTATACAGGGACTCGAATAAAAAGAAAAAGCTTTTGGAGTTAAAGTGTGATGAAAAAGTGAGAGAATTGAAAATTTCTCTGATAAATCAGGTGTGCAAAAAGGATTTTGAAGGGATATTTAAAATCTGTCCGCGTGAGACAAATTTTGGGATAAAACATCTTTTTGCTATCAGCAAAAAAGATATTAACGATCTCTCACGAACCCTTCTTTGCTGATAACAAAAAGAATTTATTATTTAACCAAATTGTAAGCCCATTCGATCCATTCACAGAGGCATTCTAAATCCTCTTTCTCGACGGTAGCACCGCACCAGATGCGCAAGCCCGAAGGGGCATCCCGGTAAGAACCGATGTCATAAGCAACTTTTTCATTCTCAAGCGTTTTAATCAGTGCTTTAAGCTTTTCGTCGGATAAATCAACTTTAAAGCAGACACTGGTACTGGACCTTATCTCTTTTGTTTCCGCTAAGAAATGGATCCAGTTGTTTTTAGCAACAAATGCCTCAAAGACCGCCAGATTATCATTTGTCCTCTGGATAAGTTGTTTAAGCCCTCCGACAGACTCTGCCCATTTTAGTGTTGCCAGCCAATCTTCATTAGCCAGCATGGAGGGGGTATTAATAGTGGAGCCTGCAAAAATCTCCTTATTTAGTTTGCCCCCTTTGGTCAGTCGGAAAATCTTGGGCAATGGCCAGGCAGGAGTATAGCTTTCTAATCGCTGAACAGCCCGCGGAGATAAAATCAGCATCCCATGTGCACCTTCCCCACCTAAAACCTTCTGCCATGAGAAGGTAATTACATCCAATTTATGGTAGGGTATATCCATAGCAAATATAGCAGAGGTGGCATCGCAAAGCGTGAGCCCTTCACGGTTATCAGGAATCCAGTCGCCGTTGGGTACTTTGACTCCGCTAGTAGTCCCATTCCAGACAAAGACGACATCATTCTTGAAATCGACCTTCTTTAAATCTGGTAATTTCCCGTATTCTGCCTCAAAAACTCGGGTATCTTTTAATTTTAACTGTTTAGTGATGTCGGTTGCCCATTCTTTACTGAAAGATTCCCAAACCAGAACATCAACCCCGCGGCACCCCAGCATAGACCACATGCACATTTCAAAAGCGCCTGTATCGGAAGCCGGTACAATACCTACGAGATAATCATCAGGAAGTCCAAGCATATCTCTTGTTCTTTTAATTGCTTCAGCTAATTTTTCCTTGCCAGGTTTGCTCCGGTGTGACCGGCCAAAAGGTGTATCCTTTAGCTGTTCAACAGAATAACCTGGATGTTTGGCACAAGGCCCAGAAGAAAAACAAGGATTATTAGGAACTCGTGTTGGTTTCATTTTATCTTTTCCTTTTTGGTACAGTTATGTTTTCGGGGAAGAAGAAGTTTTCCAGTTACAGGCAAACATGTAATTATAGCCATCCCCGAAGACTTAACAGCGTACCTTTTATTTATTACAATGGGAGCGCGGAGGGTCACGAATACCCCGCCCTTCACAGGCTGTCCGACAATTACTGTTAGTAATGAAATAAAATCATCTCTTGTAGATTGGAACTTTTTTATGAGATTTATTTTCTATTCCCTATTACTCAAATCTTAAAGTGAAAAGTTCCATTTATTTCCATTTTCCTATCCAATGATCTCGTTTTTATTTAAGCAAATCCATATTTTCTTTGGGTTAACTGCAGTACACACTAAATTAAACTCATTTTTGACTGATTTCAATCCTCTGGTTAAAAATTCTCTAAACCCTAAAATACAGGTCGAATTTGATGATTTAAGAAGGGAAATTGAAGACTTAGATCCAAAACTTAAAGAAGAAATGGTTAAGATTCAGGACAATTTGGATGAGGTGAGTTCAAATAGTGAAAAAGAAAAACTGAATAAACCTCTAAATAAGTTAGGCCGTTTCCTTAAAGAATTGGATGATCCTAATTTTAATTTTAGCAAGATTATTAAAGGGACTCAAAAAGGCATAGAATATACACAAAAGCTTGGCAGAACCTATAACAAATTTGCCCAATGGCTTGCAAAGCCTCAGGTTCCAGACTTATTTCTTGGAAAATAATTGTCTGAATTTTTAACCCAATTATCTTACATCTTCCAAAGGCCTCGTTTTTCCGATAAAAAAGCCCTTCTTCTCACTACCGCCGAAGCTTGACTTGATATCCGAACGGTTACTGAGAAGAAAAATTCGAAAGGAATTGAAAGAAACAGAAGTTTAATCCCTTCCGGACCCGGAGTCATTTTTGCCGTTGTTCACACTAAAATTTCTTAAGCATATCGCGCAGGATTTAATTCTTTTTTGCCCGAATATTTCAAAAATACCTGCTGAAAAACTTTAATAATTTGGAATACTATATATAAAAATAATGATTGTGTGAAGTCCGGAAAGTGGGAAAAGAAAGCAAAACGGTATGAAATGATTTTCTCAGTGATAACCTTATTTTTTTGGGGATTTCACCAAAAAACGTTTACCAGGCATTGGCGGCTGTAAATATCGATTTAGTAGGCAGGGCCGCAAAAAAAGCAGTACATATGAATAGTTAGTAGTGTCGGAAGTGATTCTTTGACAGCTAAAAGAACAGTATCAATAGAAAAGCCCTTAATCGCACTTGAAGACGTGGATCCTGCGGACGAAAAAAAGATCCTTGAGTTTTTGAATACCGTTGAGAACGCAGGAGAGATTGCAAAGACCGTAGAATTTCCCGATGAACCCGATATCGGGATAAAAGTTGCTGAAAAAATACTTGCAAAAAAAAATAAGATCGGAAGTTTCAGTAATCTCAAAGAAGTTATGGATGTTAAAGGGGTGGGTCCCAGGAGGTTCACCGAGCTGGTATCCGCCGTTTCAGGCAAATATGAGGTCGCTGAGACGGAGAGGACTTTCTTTAAGTACCTGACCGCGATAAACCCCAATTATTTCGGGAACCTGAAAGAAAGTTCTTTTGAAGCTGTAAAGGTGATGATAAATAAGACCACCTATGAAGAACTGAAATGTGTGGGTTTTAACCCCAGGTTCGAAAGGGTGGAGGCTGTAATACATATCAAAAAATCTTCCGGTTACGGCGGAAATCTCTGCTCCGGCGGAACCCCCGAATATATCCGCTTCTATGTGGACTGGAACGATACGGACACATGGGAAGACCTCGGGGTGGTCAGCTTCAAGGCTTACAATATACCCGGCGACAAACCCCTGGAATATGCTGTAAGCATCCCTCTTGATGCGAAGAAGAAGTGGTGCATAAAAGAAAACCTTCCTAAGGTACGGGCAATCCTGTCCTGGAACACCGCTCCTCCCGCTGACACCCCGGATTTTGTACCTGTATGGGGAAATTCGCTTGATGCATATATCCAGATAGATGCCCTCAGGTTTGTTCTCATAAAAGATATTCTTGAACTGGAAGCGGTCAGCATTCCGGAGAATATCCTGGAGCTTGTGGACCTTGAGAAAGAAATTACCCTCAAGGAACCTGAAAAGCTTAGCCTGCCAAAACTTCTCCAGCTATACAAAGATAAAGAAGTACCCGGGCACAGGTTCGGATTTTCACAGATCAAGAACCTGCTTGGCAAGGATACGTTTTCCCTCGGGCAAACGGTTGCGGAAAAATCCGGCAAAAATATCATTGCTTCCAGTACCGTATCCCTGCACAATACCCTGATCGATGCAGGGTTTGAGCTCTCTATAGTACCTGGCATAATTGAGGGACTCGTTCCGATATCCTCAGGAGACACGACATACGAGGAGCTGAAATGCATCGGCCTGAACACGAACCTGGACGAGCTGGCCAGTGTAATCGAACTCAAGAAGTCAAGCGGCTATTCCGGAGGCCTGTGCACCGCCGGAAGTGAGGAGTATGTGGCGTTCTGGGCAGACTGGGGAGACGGAACCGGCTGGACATATGTGGGAACCTCAGTGGTGAACGTGCACGACATCAAAAACATCCCTTCGGGGGGACTGCAGTACTCCGTATTTTTGCCCGTGAACCTCACAGGCCGCCACAAGCCCTGCAGTGAGGGAGCAAAAATAGTTAAGGTCCGGGCGATCCTTTCCTGGGAAGTGGCACCACCGGCATGGGACCCGAACTATATCCCCAGATGGGGCAACCGCAGGGATACACTTATACATATACCCCCGGGTCCGACCGTCGAGGAAGGGGACCACACGCCTTACATCTCGGTTATCGGCAACATGGGGATCGATGACATCGACAGCTCAACAGGGCTTGCTACCGGTAACGGGGTAATGGCTGCTTTCACCGCAAACGAAAGCCCGTTCGGCGGGGTGGTGACGATCTGCGGACATATTGCATTCCCGCCAAATACCTTCACGGGAAGCGGGATGAGTGCAATACCCCTCAAATACAGGGTGTTCGTACGCCGCAGCCTTCCGGGCGAACCCTGGCAACAGCTGACCAATTCCTTCAACGTCAAACTCGTAGACCAGCTGGGTTCCAGTTTCACCGGCCCCTATAACCACACACAGAAGCTTGATTCCGACGGGTATTACACATATCTTGAGGACCTGGAAGGGAACGAAAGGCGTTTTGTGGAAGGCTTTGTACTGGCAAAGTGGATTACGAGCGCCCCCATGGACGGGTTGTGGGAAATTTGTATGGAAGCCTTCGACCCCATGACATTGACAACATATCCGGCCCTGAATGCGGATGGGACCGACCAGATCATAAGGGTTATGATCGATAACACATGGCCGACACCTGACCTGAACATTACCGGGTACACCCGGGACGGAGTTACAAACCCGGCAGAGGGATGCGGAGCGTTCAGACAGGGAGATATCATCCACGGCACCTACAGTATGAAAAACAACTATATCCGCAGCTTCTACCTCAGGGCCGAACCTTTGGGCCCGGCGGATGGTGGTGAGTTGTGTGTCCAGCCAGGCACTACCCCCTGCACGGCAAGCTCGGGCTGGAGCACACCTCCCTCGGTAACCCGGGCTTATCCGTCCCCGGTCGTCTCCACCACCGGAGAAGAAGGCGTATGGTCACTGAAGACCGAAGAGATGGACCCCTGCGGTTACATCATGAGGTTACACGGGTCTGACAGGACCATCGTCGACAGCGGCTCCATCGGACATTACAGCGGAAAAAGCGTTGGGTTCTGCCTGTTGAAAAAAAGCTGAAGGGGAACAGGGAATGAAAGGGTTTCCGGACCCCTTCATTTATTTTTTCCATTTAAACCTGATCTTTTATGATGAAAACAATAAAAAGACATTTCCTAACTCCTGATAAAGGAGAAAACCTTATTGACAGTATTTACCCGAAAAAACTGCTTCCATGGACGCTTGGGTTGGAGCTGATCCTAAATTCAAATCAGCAAGCTGTATCAAAACCAATTTGAATTCTACTATTGTTTGATTTTTCATCTTTACTTTTGTTATCTCAAACTTGCTCCATAGTTTGTGGGTGAATCAACCTGAACAGATTCAGCGCTGGTTAGATATAGCTTCAAATTGTTGGTCGTCTCAATTTCTTTCTCTCCTTTAGCAACTATTGAGATTTCACCGCCAGCGTTAACTACAAAATTAAGTTCAACGGAAGCTTTCTGAAGCTTAAACCTGGGAGCATCTACAAGTGCGTTTTTTATCCCCTGTTCTATTCCCATAATTAATTCTACTAAATTATCTTCGATATCTTCCTCACCGAAAAGCCGGGTATCATCAACAGGAATCAGGGTAAGTTCTATCGTATGGGTTTCTTCTTTTGAGATGCTGCCCCCAAGCCCGAGATCCAGATCCACAACCGGTACTTTCAGCTCCAGGCCGCCTTCTTTACTATTAAAAGTTTTTAGTTTCAAATCCAGCTTTTCAACTTTAACTCCCAGCTCAGATCTATAAGATTGCTGTTCCACTTCACGGATTGCTTTTTTCACTTTAGATATTATTTTGTCGATTTGAATCCCCACATTTTCAGACACTATCACACCTCTACTTTACTCTACTCTACTTTACTCTACTCTACTTTACTCTACTCTACTTTACTCTACTCTACTTTACTCTACTCTTCTCTTCTTTGCTCTTTTCTACTCTTCAGTTTTCCTGACACCCGGATTCTTTCCTTTGACGCCTTGCTGCAGGTAGGATCGATTTCTATTGCTTTATCGAGAAATTCTATTGATTCTTCATGTTTACCCAGCCTGGAAAGTGCCAGCCCTTTATTAAACCAGGCATCAACCATTGAGGGGTTGAGTTCTGTTGCTACCTCAAAATATTTTATCGAATCTTCATATTTTTCCTCTATTGCAGAAATTACGCCTCGGTTGTTCCGGGCTTTGGCGTTAAGAGGGTCAATCCTGATGGCTTTATCATAGCAGTTTGCAGCTTCGTCATATCTACTGGCCTGCTCGTAGTAGACACCCATGTTATACCAGTCATCAGACATTGAATTTGAAAAATCGGTTAGTTTCATTCCTGTCAAACCAGCATTATTCACAAGCTTCAGGACTTCATCAAAACACTCGATCGCTTTATCATTTTGAGTAAGGGCCAATAGGGTAATTCCCTTCAAGTACCACGTCTCTATATCAGATTGTTTGATTGCCAGGGCTTTATCAAAAGACTGGACAGCATCGTTATATTTTTTTAAGCCGTACAGGCAGAGAGCTTGATATTTCCAGAGCTGGTGATCCTCAGGGTGCAGGTCAATTGCCTGTTTAAATAAAGCCAGAGCCTGCTCATACATACCTATTTTAAGATGAGCATAACCTTCAAACAAAAAAGTTGGAACAAGAATCGGGCTAAAAGGAGAATAAACAGTAGGATGAACATCTTTTGGATATACTGGATTTCCGGGCAGTTCGATTACTATTATTGATTCATGACAATCTGCCGGAAAATTTGCTCCGGCTGCAACAAGGACTGAGATTCTATTTTCAATCGCCCGATTGATAGCTTTGCATACATTTTTTACGGCTTCCGAACATCCAGGGTAGTTGCTGATGTCTTCCTTTCTTTTTTCCATACCAACCGAGAGATTAATTATTCTTGCCCCGCTGTCTATTGCCCAGTTTACGCCCCGTGCAATTCGATTTATATATTCGGATAAAGGCACATCATCATTTTCATAGACCTTACCAATCAAAATTGATGCATCAGGAGCAGTCATTGCAAGATTCAAAGCAACCGCAGTGCCATGTCCTTCTCTGTCCTGAAACCCGTGACCTGTAAAATCTTCAATTGCATCCATCCGGTCTTTTAAATATGGGTGGTCAGTGAGAACCCCACTGTCCAGGATAGCACATTTTGTGTTTTTACCTGCATAAACTGACTGATGGAGTTTATTCGCATCACCGTTTCCCTGAAAAATTGGAACATAATAAATGTCTTTTTTCTCGTCAAAAATATCGCTGATTTTTAGCTCATGAACTCCAAAAAGCCTTACTCGGGGAACATTCTGTTCAGGCATAAATTCTCCATCTCGCGCTTCTATGTAAAATACTCGAAGGTATCTTATAAATCTGTCTAAATTTTACGTACAGCAAAGTATTTGATGTGAAGCAAAATCAAGAGATAACGCCTTTGTTTCTGAGCAATATTCTGGCTTTTTGGAAATATTTATACATTGGAGAGTGAAATAAGTCCGCATGAAAAAGTATCTGGGGATTATTGTCGATGCCGTTTCCAGGCGGCAGTTAAAAGGCGAGGTTACCGTTGAAAACGGGAAGATCATTCTTATTGAAGAGAAAGAGCACGATAAGGAACAGTACATTCTGCCAGGACTTGTAGACTCCCATGTGCATATGGAAAGTTCCATGACCGTACCTTCGATTTTTGCTCGGATGGTTGTTGCAAAAGGGACGGTTGCAGTGGTCAGCGATCCTCATGAGATTGCAAACGTTATGGGGGAAGAGGGCATTGATTTCATGGTTGAGGATTCGAAAAGATCTCCTCTGAAAGTCTTTTTTGGGGTACCCTCCTGTGTGCCGGCAACTCCATTCGAATCCGCAGGAGCAGTCCTTGATGCGGAGGCTGTTGACCGCCTGCTGGCAAGAGAGGATCTGCATTACCTTTCCGAGATGATGAATTTCCCTGGTGTGGTTCTGGGATTCCCCGATGTAATGGCAAAATTGGAGTCCGCAAAAAAGTGTGGCAAAGTGATCGATGGACACGCGCCTGGCCTGAGGGGAGCCGACCTCGAGACATACATCGGGGTAGGGATTTCCACAGACCATGAATCTTTTACTTACGAAGAAGCAGTCGAAAAAATAAAACTAGGGATGAAAATCCTTATCCGGGAAGGGAGTTCAGCCCGAAATTTCGAAACCCTGTACAGCCTGATAGATGAATATCCCGAAGCGGTCATGCTCTGTACCGACGACTCTCACCCCGATACCCTGATCTATGAAGGGCATATCGATAAGCTTATCAGGCGCGGGCAGGAAAAGGGACTTGATATCTTTAACCTTATCAGGGCAGCGGTGATCAACCCGGTAGAGCATTACGGGCTCAATGTCGGGTTGCTCCGTGAAGGTGACCCTGCGGATTTCATTATCGTGGATAACCTGAAATCCTTCAACGTGATAAGCACTTTCATCGACGGAGAATGTGTTTACGAGAACGGAAAGGTTCTTTTCCCGATGGAAAAGGTTCCTGCAAAAAACGTGTTCAACCGAAATAAAATTTCAATCGATGATATAAAACTGGCTGTGCCGGCAGGGGAAACCGGGGACAGAAAGGAAGGAATGCGAAAAATCAGGGTGATTGTTGCCCGGGACGGAGAACTGGTTACAGGCCAGGAACTGGCTTTTCCAAAAGTCGAAAACGGCGGCCTGGTTTCGGACCCGGAGAGGGATATCCTGAAAATGGTTGTCCTGAGCAGGTACGCAGATGACCCTGTCCGGATCGGTTTCATAAAGAACATAGGCCTGAAGAAAGGAGCTATTGCAAGCAGCATTGCCCACGACAGCCACAACATTATTGCAGTTGGAGCCACTGATAAAGATATAGTTGAAGCTGTCAACCGGCTAGTGGAAAATAAAGGAGGAATCGTTGTGGGCACCGTAGAAAACCTTCTTGATCTCCCGCTTGAGGTTGCGGGCCTTATGAGCACCCTCGATGGAGCAGAGGTAGCTTCCCGGTACCGGCTGCTGAACGAAGAAGCCCGGAAACTCGGAACCTTGCTTGAGTCGCCTTTTATGACCCTTGCATTTATGTCGCTTCTTGTAATTCCCGAGCTTAAACTTGGAGACAAAGGCCTGTTTGATGTGACAAAATTCGAATTTGTCGAGCTTTTTGCAGAGGAATAAGACAAAAAAACAGTCAGTAGAGATTTCCTCTGCACTTTTTTGATTTTTATCTAATCATCGTTTTAATATTAAACTGATTTTTCTATTGACTGTTTGATTATATTAATAAATGATGAGGTGCAATAATAAATTGGAGTGAATTATTATGTCTAAAAGCATTAAAGTAGCGGGTTTACTCTTAGCAATAGCAGGACTTGCTTATGCTGTGAAACAGATCAGGGAGAAAAAGATACAGCGTTCTGGTTGGCACAAAATAAAAGTCGAAGAAAAAGAAGAACGAGGAGAAGGAGAAGAAAGAACTGGTTCAAGATATGGTTCCAATCCGGTCAAATATTAAATCGAATTTATTTCTGTCCAGCCATTTCCATAAGCCTGGGTATGGTTCATAATGCATTTGATCTATGATTTTAGTTTTATCACTATGTTCTATGCATTAAGAACTTATCCGAGAAGTCAATAATGACATGCTGTAAGACTACAATTATTTATTCCTTGTGCACATGTCTATTGTAAAGACTGCATTCGGTCACAATATTTTTCGGATAACTCTAAGTTATAGAACAACAGAAACCAAAAACATCAGAAACACGATTTTCTTTCCTCTTTTTTTCTATCTTTTTCAGTCTTGTCTATCTTTTTCAGTCTTGTCTATCCTTTTCATTCTTGCTATCTTTTTCAGCCTCATCTATCCTTTTCTACGAGTTTCAAAACATCAAAATTCGATGCGGTTTGTACGATAACAAACTGCTTGCTCACGGAAGCTGTTTTCCTTGCTACGGTTTCCATACAGAGCATGAGGATTTTTACTGCATCCTGAAGTTTGCTCTTTTTTGTCCAGTTGTCCTTAAAACATTTGTTAGCTACCTGTTTTGTAAACTCGTTCCCGAAAGCTATGAAATTGCTGCCCTTTCCCTGTGAGGTGAGGGTAAGTTCCGAGTCCCTGAGTTCGGCAATTGCATAGGCGCCTGCTGAAGCGTACAGCCTTCTTTTCTTTACGACCCCTCCTTCAACTGAGGAGACTTCCCCTACCAGAATACCGTTTCTCTCCGAGACTTTGTTCTTGCAGTCCGTGACCGTTATTTTGACCCCTGCCTCTCTTGCTTTTTTTTCCAGTTCCTCGTCCGTAACTATTGCGCCGCTGTAAAGCTCTTTTTCGAGTTTTTCCCTGTCGGACTTCTCCCCTTCAAAAGTGATTTCCCTCATGTCTCCGACCATTACTGCACCGTTTTTTCCGATAAAAGCTATAACCAAGGTCATTTTGCTTGCTCCAGAACACGTTTTAAAGAAATCATCTGTCTTTAAAGTACCTATTTCTTATTGTTCAGGTATAGAGGGGCTTCAAGTGATGTAAATTTGTTTTTTCCGCAAATCTGTGTTCGAGTGATCATCTATTAATCAGATGCTCTCATCCAGCACTTCGGAAATTTTTTTCTGATTTTTTTCCTTTGCTGTACAGGGCTGTACCGACCCCAGGAAGGTAAAATATGACTGAAATAACCTGTTTTCCCGAAAAATACTGCCCTTTGTCCCCGATAATCGGCTTCGAATCCATTCATTGTGGGACGTTTTCGCCAGATCGTCTTGTGCCCCTGTAAAGGGGCAGAAAGGAAGTAAAAGAAGCTGCGCCCCTGTAAAGAAACAGAAAGGAAGTAAAAGAAGCGGCAAGTCAGCTTTTTACCCGGTAACTATTACAGGTTGGTTTCTTGAATGTGTCGTCAGTCGTTTTTACTTTCCGGCTTTTATTCTCTTTATTCTCTCTTTTTCTTTTATTTCTTTTAGTGGGAAAGACCGCTCTTCTGCGTCTCTCTACTTTATCATTGTTTTTAAGTCAGTCCTCTTGAGCGGACCTCACTACTACAATTATAAATTTGCCTTCTTGAGCGAAGCGAAAAGGGCAGCGTACTGCAGAGCCGCAACTCTGCCGAAACAGACCGCGTACTCCCGAGGCGCAATTCGGGCTGCAGAGCCGCAACTCTGCCGAAACGGACCTCGTACTGATGAGATTACATCGCAACTCCCATGAAATCTCCGATTTCCTGCAATCCCGAGGTGCAATTCGGGCTGCAGAACCTCAACTTTGCCGGGATAGGAACGACCCGGTATAGTGAATAAGATTGCACGGATCAGAAAAGTTGTAATTTAATCCACTTGAGTAAACTTCACTGCTAACCCGTAAATTTGCACGCTTGAGCGGTCAGCTTTTTAACTTTTACTCAAAAATAGCAACTGTGGGGAATTGACTCGACCAACCTGAATTCCATAAATCCTGAATAAATTGAAAAAAATAGATAAAAAAGGAATCATTTCGGACGTAGAAATTTCATCTTATAAGCCTGTAGGTATGGACAAAGTCTCCCCCGGCTTTTCCGTCGTTATCTCCATCCAGAGCAATTCCCCTTTCATCTATTATGAATCCGGATCCGGTTTCGTTTCCAAGTAAGGTAATTGTTATTTCAGCCCCTGCCTCGTCCATAGGATAGTCGCCATACGGACGGAACATCAGAATTCTGGACCCCGAATCCAGCAAACCCTCTACAGGCTCGTCTGATGCGGAACTTTTGACTATTACGGTCTCTTTCGTGATGCTTGCAGTATTCATGGGCATGTCGAATTCGATCCAGATCGGGGAATCATGCCTGAACGCAAATGTCTGCCTGTCAGGATAAATTGATTTTACCTTTGGAGGGACCTGTTCCTGTTTGAAGTGAAAAGGCAGAGATTTGAAAGCCTCTGGAAGGGACCTGTTACACATATACTTTTTTACGGTATATACAATTGCAGCTCCTGCAATTACCCCCAGCAGAAATTTACTCCAGCCATTCATTTTATGCAATATCGTTCCCCTCCATTCATTTCATTGGACTTCTATTTTATGACCACTCTTTTTAGCAGTGTATTTTTTAAGAGCGTAAATAGCTGTAGCTCCGACAATAACACCCATGATTACTTTACCAATTTTCATCGTTGAAGATCCCCCACCTGTTTCTTTTAATTGTACTTCTTTCAGTTCCATTTTAGGAATTTCTTCTTTTTCAGATTTTTCTGACTTAAGTTTTTCAAGCAGATATGCCCCAAGAAGTAATTTTCCATATTTATTTATTCCCTTACTCTTTTGAGACCCCCCCGGCTTAATTTTCTTCATGATATATGCGCTGAGCAATAGCTTACCATATCTTTTCATATTTAACAATCTTGCACCCCCTTGATTTTTTTCCTTGCCGGAAAGCCTCTTATTTTAATACCATCCGGAAAGGAGAGAAATTGAGTTTAATACTCCTATATTTATCCTATATCGCACCTAATATATAACGCCAACTATGTGATATATTAAAATTTTTATACTGAGTGGGAATTTATAGCGATTTATTTTCCCGGTGCTATGTAGAAAAGATCAGGTATAAGCCGAAGAATGAAAAGTGAACTGGAAAGAAAACTCAAAAAAGAAATGAAAAGGAAACTCAAAAAGGAAATGAGAAGAGAAATGAGAAGAGAAATGAGAAGAGAAATGAAAAGGAAATGAAGAGAGGAACTAAAAGAATTTCGAAGAATGTAAGAAAAAATTTAAAAGAATTTTTCAGAGAAAGAATTTTTCAGAGAAAGTTCCGTCACTTCATAATACTGAACTTGTATTCAAAATCACCACCGGCTTTTCCATCCATGTCCCCGTCAAGAGGAGCACCTTTTACGTCCGTGATAGCTCCCGAACCGGTATCGGTTCCTATCAAAGTAATGGAAACTTTCGCTCTGCCATTTTCTGCAGGATATTTTCCATGAGGTCGGAACATCAGAATTCTGCTGCCTGCATCAAGAAAACCATCCAGAGGCTCATCAGATACCGAGCTTTTGACTATGACAGTATCTTTAGTGACAGTAGAACTGTCTATAGGTGCATCGAATTCGACCCAGATAGGGGATTTCAGGTTATGGGAAAAAGTTTGGCGATCCGGATAAACGGCCTTCACTGTAGCAGGGGCCGGACCACGTCTAAGCACCCTCCTGGGAATGGATTTAAGTTTTTTGTGCATCTGCTGTTCCTGAATATATTTATCATAAGTGTACTTCAGCGTAACTCCGGCAACAAGACCACCTGCAATTCCAACGGCTGTCCCTGCGGCTGTCCCCATTAACAGTCCACCAAGTATATGTTTCTTTGTCAGTTCTATACCCCCTATATTTTCAGATTTAACCTCAATCGGATTAACCTAATTTCATACTATTTAGAGAACTATTTATAACTGTATTTCCTGGATGAAAAATCAATGTTTATTGAAGAATCGGTGTTACCAACTCCTGGAAGGACAGGAAATTCCCGATTGATTTCAAATTTAAACATCTGTTTTTCTTAGCGCGTCCTCTTCAGGCGTATGCCTTCGGTCATATTATGAGGCACTTATGTCTTTTAAAAGTCTTCATGGAAATTGACTTCGTAGAAATTGACTTGAGTTTTTTGTGCATTTGTTTCTCGTGAATAAGTTTATCATAAGCATACTTCAGTGTAATTCCGGCAATCAGACCCGCAAGAACTCCACTGGCCGACCCCACCAAAAGACCGCCAAATAGATGCTTTGTTGTCAGTTTCGTACCCCCTCAAATAGTTTTATTGATTCAGTAAATAGCCTGTTCTTTCAGCTATGTACCTCAGATTATATTATCAACAATATATATAATAATCGCCAAATAAACAGTTAAAATTAACTGGCTGTTACTTTTGGCTTTTATGGATAACAAAAAAGATCGAAAAATGCTACGGGAGAAAAGCAAATAGGAAGCCTGCCAGTCCGGCTCGAAAAACCTTTTTGTATTATCGAAAAGAAGATTAAGCCATGAAACAATCGATCGGAGCAAAACCTCTCTCGTTTCCGACACCTGCCTGGGTTGTCGGCACCTACGACATGAACGGAAAACCAAATGCGATGACTGTAGCCTGGGCCGGGATCTGCTGTTCGAACCCGCCATGTGTCAGCGTATCCTTAAGAAAGGCTACTTACAGCTATGCCGGGATCATGGAGAATAAGGCATTTACTGTAAATATCCCTTCTGAAGCTTATGTGAAAGAAACCGACTATTTCGGCATAGCAAGCGGAAAGGACGAAGATAAGTTTGAGGCAGCCTGCCTTACCCCGGTTAGAAGCGAACTTGTGCCTGCTCCTTATATAGCGGAATTTCCGATTGTCCTTGAGTGCAAACTTCTCCACAGCCTTGAGATAGGGCTTCATACCCTGTTTGTAGGAGAGATCATGGACATCAAGGCCGAAGAAGCCGTGCTCGATGAAAACGGAAATCCCGATATTGAGAAAATCCGACCTGTTGTATACGGGACGGGAAATAGAAGCTACTACGGCATCGGGTGTAGACTTGGAAAAGCCTTTTCGATAGGAAAGCAGACCTGAGAAAATCCATCCTGTGCTTAATTTGCCTGGTTGAGGGGTATGGTGAAAATGAATTTGCTGCCTTCTCCAAATTCGCTTTCAACCCAGATTTTGCCTGCATGCATCTCCACAAATTTCTTGACAAGAGAAAGGCCAAGGCCTGTCCCTTTCTGCTTTCCGTATTCGGAGTTCTCAAGCTGAGTAAAAGGTTGAAAGATTTTCCGGGTTTCGGCTTCGGAGATTCCGATCCCCGTATCTTTGACCATAATTTTTGCTCGATCTCCCTCGACCCCGGCATCAACAATAACGTATCCGTCTTCCGGGGTGAATTTAATAGCGTTATCCACCAGATTGTATAAGATCTGCTTGAATTTCGTTCTATCCGCCCTTATGGTCGTCAGTTCCTTATCAACCATGCTCAGGACCTGGATATCTTTCTTTGATGCCAGGGGGGTCAGTAAAGCCTTAACTTCAGAGATCGAATCGGATACGGAAAACTCCTCTGCCTTAAGTTCCATCTTCCCGGCTTCGACTTTGGATATGTCAAGAATATCATTTATCAGCTTCAGGAGATGATTTCCGCTTACGGAAATATTGCTGATATACCTCAGTTGCTTATCATTAAGCGTACCAAAATTCTGGGTAAGCAGCATATCCGAAAAACCTATGATCGAATTAAGGGGTGTCCTCAGTTCATGGCTCATGCTTGCCAGAAACTCGCTTTTTGCTTTATTGGCAATTTCAGCTTCCATTTTCGCCCTGACAAGCTCACTCTGCATTTTTCGATTATCCGTTATATCCGAAACAATCGCATACAGGAGTTTTCTTCCACCCATCAAAATGGGATAGCTGTATCTCTCAACATCCCTCAGCACTCCGTTTGATAAGCGGTGAGTAAAATAGAAATGGTTTATGTCCCTGGACTTTTCCTGTTCCAGTTCTTCCATGATCTGTTCTTTTGGAAGGATATTGATATCGGCAATGTTCAGGCTGAGCATTTTCTCTCTGGAGTACCCATAGTAATCACAAGCAGCCGAATTCGCATCAAGTATACTTCCGGTATCCGGATCAAGCAGCATTATTACCGCGCTGTTATTTTGAAACAGAGAGCGGTACCTGCCTTCACTCTCTTTTATCAGCTTTTCTGCTTTTTTGCGTTCGGTAATGTCTTCTACTATGTAAATTGTCTGGACATGGTACCCATTTTCGTCCATTAAACCCGAAGAATTGACATTGACATCTACAGGTCTCCCGTCTTTTCGAACCATCCTGTACTCTTTGTTGAAGGAAAAACCCCTGTACCCGACCTCTTCGGAAGACTCATTAATTTTTTTAAGGTAATCTGAGAAAATGAGGTTTTTTATGGGTTGCCCTAAGAGTTCGACCCGCCTGTAGCCGAGGAGCTCTCCTACGCGGGAATTGCAGTCAACGATAGTCCCTTTTTTGTCAACCAGCAGAATCAGGTTGGCAGCATTCTTAAACATGGACCTGTAGATTTCTTCCCCTTCGTGTATTGCTTTTTCAGCCCTTTTGCGCTGTATTCCCATCCCCATCAGATTAACAGCTATTCGAAGTATGGAAACGTCGTCTTTTCCCCAGCTCCCGGTATTGACCACATTGTCCAGTCCCATGAAGCCTGCAAGCTTTCCACTTACATACAGAGGTAACACAATCAGGGATTTGATCCCCTGTTTTCCGAGCACTTCTTTCTCTACTGCTGCTTCCGGAGGCAGGGCAAGAACATTTGGGATGTGGATGACTTCATCATTGGCAAGTTTTTCCATCCACCAGGGGCATTCGTCGCAGGAAACATTTTGAAGGTTGTTTTTCTGAGGCTCCACCCCTTCAGCACACCATTCATGCGTGTTGTCGAAGATGGTTCCGTTTTCTCGAAACAGGAAAATGTAACTCCTGCCAGCCCCGCAGAGCATACCAATCTTTTCGAGGGCAACGTTGATATCCCTCTCAAGGCTGGCAGGAGCTATAAACATGTTGGAAATTTCGAGCAATACCTCTTCGATTTCCAGTTTGCGCCTTATTGCGTCCTTTGAATTTATTCTTCTATTAATATCAAAAACTGCACCTGAATAGCTCATAATAGCCCCCTTATTTTCAGGCAGTATCGGAATTCCCTTTTTGATCCAGCGGATGTTCCCGGACTTTTTTAGCATCCCGTACTCAGAAGTAAGGTTTATATCTCCTTTTTTAAAAATTGGTAAAATTCAGATTATGTGCTTCCCGAATCCTCTTTGCATACAAGTTTGTTTTGTGAACCTTCTCCAACTTCCAGATATAATATATGAAATTTAAAGGATAAAATTTTATCTATAGATACATTTTCTATATTTTTTTATCATCATCAGCTGAAACTGTTATTTAAATTTAAAACTGATATATTAGCACAAAACGGAATTTAAAAACCGGAGATAACCAGGTGGCAAAGCAGCTTGAACAAAATAAAATCTTTGAATTTTAGCACCCAATTCAGGTGATTCAGGTGGAAAAAGGTCGTCAACGGAGAAGTCGTCGGCGAAGAAAAGTTGGCAGAGGAGAAGTCGTCGGCGAAGAAAAGTTGGCAGACCAGGAAGATCAGGGTTATGATCCCCGACCTTTACTCTTTCCCAAAAGCCTTTTTCGCCATAACTCGCCAGCCTTTGAAGTCTTTTCCCTCAAATTCTTTTTCAACGGCTTCAAGCAGCGCGGGTATATCCAGATGCTGCGGGCATTTTTCAACGCATTCTCCACACTGCACGCACTGGGAGGCATAACCCGGAACATCTCCTCTTATTATCCCTCCGGGTTTTGCCGCATACATGAGTTTTGCTTCTTTTTCATTTCCTGAGAGGTAAAAGTTATCGTAGATTTCAAAACAACTCGGGATGTCAACTCCTGACGGGCAGGGGGTGCAGTACCTGCAGCCTGTGCAGCCTGTTTTCATTAGTTCCCTGTACTTCTGTTCCACTTTCGTCACTAGCTGCAGTTCAGCTTCGGTCAGGGAATTCGGATAAGCTTCCCCGGCAATTTTCAGGTTCTCTTCGATATGGGACTCCTCGTTCATGCCTGAAAGCACAACCGTAACCTCGGGATGGTTCCAGATCCAGCGAAGCGCCCATTCTGCAGGCGTTCTTTTTACCGGGGCTTCATCCCAGATTTCCCGGACTGCAGACGGGATTGGATGCGTTAGCTTCCCCCCGCGCAGGGGTTCCATTATGATCACACCCAGCCCCTTTGAAACTGCGTATTTCAGCCCTTCGGTTCCTGCCTGGTTCTTTTCATCCAGAAAATTGTACTGGATCTGGCAGAAAACCCAGGGATAGGCATCCACGATTCGCTTAAAATCGTCAACTGACCCGTGGAAAGAAAAACCTGCATTTACAATTCGGCCGTCAGCTTTGGCTTTATCAAGAAAACCCAAAACATCGAGCTTTTCCATTTTGTCCCACAAAGCCCCCACAAGCCCGTGCACAAGGTAATAATCCATATGGTCCGTCCTGAGCCTCTCAAGCTGGGTATTCAGAATCCTGTCCATATCTTCAGGGCTTTTCACGGTCCAGGAAGGAAGCTTTGTTGCGAGCTTGACCTTTTCCCTGTACCCGTCAGCAAGAGCTCTCCCCACGAAAGGCTCACTTTCTCCCAGGTGGTACGGCCAGGCCGTGTCGACATAATTCACACCGTGATCGATTGCATAGCGCAGCTGTTCTCTGGCCCTTTCTTCGTCTATCTTTCCTTCTTTAAGAGGAAGGCGCATGCATCCGAACCCGAGTATCGAAAGCTGATCTCCGTTCCCTGGTATTTTTCTGTACAGCATTTCCATAACCTTCTGTCTTAAGTTGTTTCCTTTGATTATTTTTAAGGGTTTCCACCCTGAATTCCGGAAAAAGATTTCGTGGATTCAAAAATATTTGAAAGTTTAATACACAATACAGAAGCAGGAGAGTCAAAAAGTTAAACGTTGAGTAAATTCCAGCTATATTTTGAGACTGTAGAATTATATGTAAAATGAAACAAATTAGAAGTTGAAGCAAAATAGTGGGTCACTTGTATACGATATATAACTGTAATAAAATAAATTTAAAAAGTTAAACGATTTTGGAATGAAACAGATATGCTAACGTATCCCCCACCTGATCTATTACAACAAAAACGGCAAGTATATCTGTAAGAATGTTGTGATATTTTTAGACTTTTGAGTGATTTTTTTGCAAAGGGGTGTTTAGATATGGATTTCATAGACCAAATAAAAGTGTTAGCCACTAAAATTCCAAAGTTGTCTGAAAGTATAAAAACTGAGGAGGCAACAAAAAATGCTCTTGTTATGCCTCTTTTAAACATATTGGGATACAATGTTTTTGATCCTACTGAGGTTGTTCCTGAGTTTACAACTGATTATGGCACGAAAAAGGGTGAGAAGGTCGATTATGCTATAATGCAAGACGGCAAACCGATCATATTAATCGAGTGCAAAAATATTGATGCTGATTTGGATAAAGAGCAAGCATCTCAGCTATTTCGATACTTCAGTGTTAGTGCAGCAAAAATTGGAATCCTGACAAATGGAATTATATATCGTTTTTATACAGATATCGATGCTCCAAATAAAATGGATGAGAAATCTTTCTTGGAAATTAATTTACTGGATATTAAAGAGCCTTTGATAAACGAATTAAAACGATTCAAGAAAGAATCTTTCAACATCGATGATCTGGCGAATGTGGCATGTGAGTTAAAATACACTAAAGAAATAAAGTTAATTCTCGCTAACGAAATAAATTCTCCTTCTGAAGAATTTGTGAAATTTTTCGCTAAAAGAGTTAACGATGCACCATTTACCCAAAGTGTCCGTGAAAAGTTTACCGTGATTACAAAAAACGCCCTCAACCAGTTCATAAATGATAAAATCAATGAAAGATTGAAATTTGCCATGACTGAGGATACAATCCCTGCTACTTCAAACACAAATGAGAGTAATGAAAATTCATCCTCAGACATCGGTAATAACAATTCTGAGGAAATAATAACAACAGAAGAGGAAATCGAAGGATACCATATCGTAAAGGCAATTCTTCGAGAAAATGTTGACCTGACAAGAGTTGTTATGAGGGACAAAAAATCTTACTGTGGTATTCTCTTAGATAACAATAACAGAAAGCCAATTTGCCGCATGTATTTCAATACCAAACAGAAATATCTGGGGTTATTCACTGAAGGTAAAAATGAAGAAAAAGTTCCCATACAAAGCCTAAATGATATCTATAGTTATGCGGAGAAGCTAAAATGTACAATAAGCAACTATGACAACACTGAAAAATCTAAAGGCGTAGTTAGCGATTATGGAAGTGGAAAACAGAATCCAGAAGGTGTGATTTAAATAAACTTATAGAGCTTTATTTTTTAAACACAGCTCTTTAATCCTCTTATTTAATCAAAACCCAATTCTCTTTTTTCTAGGGCTACTTGCGAAGCCCTTCAAAGCCTATCACCAATAGATAGGCGGAGTACTAAAATAGAGAGCTTATTTAAACTCACTAGCAATGAGTCATCCATATTCTATCTGGTCTTTGATTTATTCTTTGCAATATTGGTCAAACTTTCCATGAGCAGCGTAATTGCCAACACATATCTCCGGAAATTCAAAGAACCTCTTTTAAGGGCTGGGATTCCGCAGCAGCAAGATGCAAAATCCCTGCCTTTCCAGCCACCGGATTATTTCTTCCATTAACCTTTCTTGAAGAGTTTTTTAGCCATAGCTATCCTCTGCTCCAGATCAGGCCCTTCCAGCTCCTCTGCCACGTCTTTGAGCAGCTCAGGTATTTTCAAACCCTGAGGGCACTTTTCCATACATTGACCGCATTCAATACATTGGGAAGCAAACCCGCCGGGCTCGGTGTTTGTGAATACCCCGCTCATATTAACCGCATACTTGAATCTGGCCCCCTCCACATTCCTGAACATATGCAGATCATTGTAAATGCTAAAGCATTCCGGGATGTCAACTCCTGACGGACAGGGCATGCAGTACTCACAGCCGGTACAGCCGACCTTCATGAGTTCACGGTATTTTTTCTCAACTCTGCTGACAAGCTGAAGCTCGGTTTCAGAAAGGGAATTCGGATAAGCTTCCCCGGCAATTTTCAGGTTCTCTTCGACCTGTGACTCTTCGTTCATGCCTGAGAGTGCAACCGTGACTTCGGGATGATTCCACACCCAGCGGAGGGCCCATTCTGGAGGAGTCCTTTCTACCGGTGATTCATCCCAGATCTCTTTTACTTCATCAGGCACAGGACCGGCCAGATTCCCTCCGAGGAGAGGTTCCATGACAATAATCCCCAGCCCCTTTGATGCGGCATATTTCAGCCCTTCGGTTCCTGCCTGGTGCTGCTCGTCCATGAAATTGTACTGGATCTGGCAGAAAATCCAGGGATAAGCGTCCACAATCCGTTTGAAATCCTCAATTGACCCGTGGAAGGAGAAACCTGCATTTACAATACGGCCATCAGCCTTTGCTTTGTTGAGGAAATCGACCACACCGAGAGCTTCCAGTTTGTCCCATATTTTTCCTGCAAGGCCGTGAACCAGATAATAATCAATGTGATCCGTTTTAAGCTTCTCCAGCTGGGCATTCAGGAATTTGTCCATATCCTCCCGGCTTTCAACAAGCCAGGATGGGAGTTTTGTAGCAAGTTTAACTTTTTCCCGGTACCCGTCGGCAAGTGTGCGTCCTAAAAACGGCTCACTCTCTCCCATATGATAAGGCCAGGCTGTGTCAACATAGTTTACACCGTGGTCGATTGCGTACCTGACCAGGCTCATTGCCCTTTTCTCATCTATTGCGCCGCTATCTGTCACCGGGAGGCGCATGCACCCAAATCCCAGTATTGAAAGTTCGTCTCCATTTTTAGGCATTTTTCTGTACATCATTCCTTTTTCTCCCGCTAATTTCTTCTATATTTTTATCCTTTGAGTTTCCAGTAAAGTCCTGCCTTTGTCGGATTGACTGATCACTCTTTTTTTCGAGATATTGTCTATTATCAGTATATTAACCGGTTAATCACTCATGCTTAATCACCCGATGGAAGGTGAAAATACATTATATCATTTTTTAGTTAGCCCGTTCCGGAGAATCCGGAATCCCCTGTTCGATGAAGTCGTCCATATACAGAACCACATTTATGTCCGGAATCAGACTCAAAACAGCTTTCGTGCCCTGAAAAAAACACCTTCATGGCCAATTCCGGGGAGTAATCCCTCAAAACCCCGCTATGACTCCTTCCCGAACGAGCTCATAAAGGAAAAATGTACTCCTTCATCACTTCTTCCCGGGTGACCTTTTTAATGTAAGGGGAAGAACAGAATTGCTCGACAAAAAGGTATTCTTCGGGATTATGCACACCCCAGAAAATGAAGTTTGACCACATCCTTCTGATTTTGTCCCGGATGGAAACTTCCTCATCAATGTCTGCTTTTTATACTGCAGCTAAACCTGCCCTTGACCTCAAAATAAAGGTCGTTTATAAGGGCCCCCTTGGTTGGGAAGTAGTTAAGAAGGGGACCTGTAGCCACACCGACATCTTTTAAGATCTGAGCTGTGGAAGTACCGTGGAAGCCTCTTTCCGTAAAGAGCTTCAGGGCTATTTTCATTATTGCTACTCTCTTTTATGGCTGCTCTCTTTATCACTGACCTGCTTTTCCGTGTTTAAGCCCACAAGATTGACTAATCAGTCAATAAGATGTTTCGATATTTAGAGTTACCGCTGAAGCTTAAAATTTCCGGAGACTTTACTTAATAGAAAATTAAATGAAAGCTTGAGGTAGTGCTGTCGACTTTATGTAAAAAGAAGAAGTCTTAGGGAGAATAGGGCATCTGGTTTTTCAGGTTGGGGATGGATGGAGTAGATTTTCTGGAGAAACATAGAGGAAGAAATTATCCAGATGCCCTATGTAATAATAATACTTTATAACATATAAAATTATGTTACTCTCGAAGAATTTCTGTTAACTCTTGCAGTACTGTGAATAAACAGGTATACACATTTTTATGACAGGAATACGGCCGGAGAATGACGTTAATAATGATATTTATATAATCAGCTTATGCAGTAATTTAACCGGATTATGTTAATATTATAACAGGATACTTCATGAAAATCAGTTACTTAACTCAGCTAGCGGAGCTTGAAGAAAGGAAAAATGCCTGTTTATATGATGAGCCTGTCCCAAAACCCAGTTTTAATCACGAGCTTGTTTTAAAACTAACTACACTCCGTCTGGATCAATATTTTTGAGTAGAGAAAACAGGGTCAATAGAACTAAATAGAATTATTGCTTTCGGGATTGGCTCGATAATTGTAATCTAAGTTATGAATCATGAGCTTTACGCCAGTTATGTCGATAAAATTCCCGAGATCGTAAAAAAGCATGGCGGCAGGTATCTGATTAGAGGAGGAGAAGTGATACCTATGTTTGAGGACTGGGACCCCGAGAGAATAATCCTGATCGAGTTCGATACTCTGGAAAAGTTAAGAAATTGTTTCAATTCTGATGAATATCTTGAGATTGCGCCCTTTAGAGAGAATTCGACCATCAAAAATCGATAGTAGTGAATGGATATCTTCCCCCAGAATAACTGTTACCGATAGGGTTTACCAATCGAAAAGCATAAGCTCAGGGAGTATTCTCTACCTGAGATCTGCCTGAAAATAGGATATTATAAGACGTCATTCAGGGCTCTTGCAGCCGTGTAAACGCTTCCAACTCCGAAAATATACTGGGCTATCCTTACTGCTTCCATAACCTCTTCTTTTGTAGCCCCGGCTTCCATTGCCTGGATCGCAAGGACTTTCACTCCGTCGACTGCACCGTTAGCTGCATCAAGAGCCATTGCAATAAGGAATTTGTATTTAAGAGGAATTCCTCCTGCTGAAAAAGAAAGTTCTCGCATGTCTTCAAGCAGGGAAAATAATTCAGGGTCCTTATCCATTATAACTTTAAGAGGGTGTTCTGGCATGTTGTAATCTCCATTTCACTTTATGTTTACAGGAATTTGAACTTAACAGGACTTTTACATTTAAGAAGTCTCACTTATAAAAACTTACTTAAGAGACCTTCCTGAGGAGATCCTGATAAAGGTATGTTACCTGTAAAACCTTATTTGATGCTTATTTTGTTTTGGTACTGATAAATTTTAAAACATTCGACGTTGAAGCCAGAAAACCTCCTGTACCCCAACTTAAGCAACCACTGGATTAAGACCTGAAGTACCTCAATGAAAATTCCACAATCTCTTTTGCTCCTTTTATTGACCAATAGCCAGGAAGGGAAAACGGGTGCGAGTGATCTCTCTTGACCCCGATTTTCATCATAACTGGTTCTAACTACGAGCCCTAAAATTTACAATGATGTCATAAGCTATTTTTAATTTTATAAATTTGTATATTCCAAAGATGCATTTTCGGTCATAAGTATTTTTTTACGTCCTTTAGAAATTACAATGTTGTCACTCGAAGTTTATGATTTTTTGAAAATTTGGAGCTAATTTTCTTCAAAGTTGGGTTGCTTTCATACAAAATAATTTTTCCAGCACATTTATTAGAAGCCTAAGTACTGTTTTGTTTCAAGGTTGCAGTCCCTTTGTATCAGATTTTTCCAGTCTCGTTCTATAGAGGCTGTAGTAGGGCTACGGTAGGTTTTGTCAGGATGGCAGGTTTTGTCAGGATGGCTGAGGACATCTACGGACAACCCTGGAAAACAAGCAGATAGATTGGTTAAATATGTTTGTTTTTTGATCTGGCGTTCTTATAGTATTGGTCTCAAATATTTACAATTAATTCCTATAAAGAGTCAAAAAAATAACGTCAAAAAGTGTTGGATAGATCCTCTCAATAGCGTTTTAAATATTGCTCTGGCAAACTGAATAAAAACATAACTCTTTGCTAATTTTGAAATTTTTAATCTGTGCATACTTTTTGATTTGAGACAATTTTTCATTTAAGTAATTTAATATAGTTAGAAAAAATATTAAATTTCAGTATCAGCTACATACTTATGAATTCAATTTCCGAATTGATGCTGGTAAACATTGAGTATCGATTTTTAACCGCAAGGAGAATACCCCCATGAAAGTATTGATTGTAGATGACGATCCCTTATTTTTAGAACTATCAAAGACATTCTTAGAAGTCTTTCACAATATACCCTCCGATACTGTGGATTCTGCAAGAGAAGCTCTCAAGATATTAGAGAAAGTTTCCTATGATGTGATAGTCTCGGACTATGATATGCCTGTTATGAATGGTATTACGTTCCTAAGGACTATCCGTGATAAGAGAATCAACATTCCTTTCATTCTATTTACGGGAGTCGGAGAAGAACTTATGCACCAAGCAATACAAAACGGTGCAAATTCTTTCATTCTCAAAACTAGTGACCCGAAAACCCAGTATTTAGAGTTATCAAAACAAATCTGGCAGGTTGTAAATCAGTACAACCATTGATCCAAATTCCTAAAATATTTTTCTTAACTTTTGTACATGTTTTAAGAATCAATATTCTTCTCTTTATACTGACTCATGCAAGTGGGGAGGGATATTCCGGACATTGTCACAAGGAACTAAACGAGGTCACCTTAAGACATTTCGAGTCATTTAGGGCTTTTGGCAAGTATTTAACTTTATATCAATTTAACTTCAAATCTAACAGGTTTTCAAACAGGGCACAAAATTCATATCGTGATAGGTGACCAAGGCGAAGCCGAGGGAGGCAGTCACCGTATGTTAATTCTGTGAATTTTGCGACCGTGTCCGAGACGATATTCTTGACAAGCTATCAAGTGCTGTGTCTATATACAGAAGACTTTGAAAATATGCAAGAAAAAGATTAGAGTAATACATCATTTAATGCAAGCTTAGAAATTTGAGTAGTATCTTTTCTGTAGTTATTTACCCATAATGCCCACTGTTCTCTTGTCTCTCCAAGCAACTTCAACTGGCAATCTTTTGATTTTACCTATTTTCAACATCATTTCTACGATATAATTTAATCCGGAATCCGAATAAGTTCCAGAATTAAGATACAATAAGCAATATAATTGGAATAAGTTCCGAAATTAACATTTTATTCAATCAAAACTTATCCGCTTATAGGAATAAAAAAAGAATAAGCCTGTGACTTTCCGTAGATGGAAAGCTTGAGGTAACAGTTGAAGGGATAAGGGCATCTGTTTTTCGATGAGGTGGGAATTGGGGATAGGAAAATGGGGAGTTTTAAAAAAGTTTCAGATGCCCAATATGAATTTAATACTTTCAAATAGATAAAATTCTATTTATATTGCTGTTTTCCAGCCTTTTCTGGAAGTACTCAAATTATTTCAATAATTTAACAGAACTTAACTTAACAGGGCTTAACTTAACAGGGCTTAACTTAACAGGACTTAACTTAACAGGACTTTTACACTTAAAAGGTCTCACTTATAAAAACTCACATAAGGGATCTTCATGAGGTGATCCTGATTAAAAGATTCTGATTAAGAGATTCTGATTAAGAGATTCTGATTAAGAGATTCTGATTAAGGGCATTACCTGTTAGATCTTACTGTGATGCTTATTTTGTTTTGGTACTGATTAATTTTAAAACATTCAACATTGAAGCCGGAAAGCCTCTTGTTTTGGACTTATCTGATGCCGTATCTCTTTTTTTATTCACATTAATTTATATTACTGCCTATGAGAATCTTTATTTATCATTAGCTAGTACATAGGATTCCTGTGTATTACTGAGTTTATTAGAAACTTATGTTCAAACTAGAGCAGGAAATTACGGTAATACATCTCCGGTAAGACATCTGAAAGGTGAATAGAAATGAACAAAACATGGGAAAAAGTTTTTGAATATGCCTCGTCCCCTCTGGAAGGAACGATGTCGAGGAAGCTGAGAGAAGGAGTCAGTATTCAGATCAACGAAGGAAAGATCTACAAAAAGGCTGTGCTTTTCATGGGGGAAGAATTCGTACGTATAACAGAAGAAGAGGAAGGACAAAAACTCAATACTTATTATGATTGGGCTTTGATCGGTTCAATCAGGACGTACAGTAAGAGTAAATAAGAACAGTTGTCTATGTTTGTATTCGGTTAAAGATGAAGAGGTAAAGTTTGCGCCATATGTTACCCTTCGTTCAAAGACAGACCTACAAAAAGTGTATTTTATACACGCTAATTAGCAGTGAAATCCTGCAAGAATTAACCGAATACAAACCGAATACAAAACAATAAGCGGTAGAATTACATTAAGTTTCGAAATTCAAATACGATAGAAGCAGAATTACATTAAGTTTCGAAATTCAGATACGGTAAGCGATGGAATAACAATAATTTCCGGAATTAATTTCTTATTCGATCAGAATTCATTCTCAGATGGAACCGGAGTAGAACAAGCCTTTGATTTTCCACAAATGGGAAGTTTAAGTAAGCATTTGAAGGGGTAGGGCATCTGTTTTTTCGGTGAGGTGGGAATGGGGGGATAGGAAAGTGGGAGGTTTGAAAAAAGTATTCAGATGCCCAATATGTATATAATACTTTTAAATATATAAAATTTAGTTGGTACTGCTATTTTTCAGCCTTTTCTGGAAGTACTCAAATTACTTTGATGACTTAACCTCAAACATGAATCGGAGAATTTCGCTTTCTCTTCGAAGTTCATAAGTTATTGTCCCTTCTTCGGGCCCCGTCCCTTTTAAAAGAAACCCATTCTTTTCCAGCACACGGATCGAAGCCTGCAAATGAGGATACGTATGGGCAATGATGCAGTCCTGTTTGAGGTTGGAAAAAGCCCACTTCAATATTGACCGGACAGCTTCGGTTGCATATCCCCGGTTCTGGTAATCGGAAAGCAGGGAGTAACCCAGCTCAAGGTTTCCGTTCTCATGAACAAGAAATCCCCCGCTTCCTATCAGGACCGGCAGTTCTGACCCCTTCTGACGCAGGACCCAATAGAAGGTCCAGATTTTTCGGTCTTTTGACTGCATCCGCCCTATAAACTCTTCGATGACTTCAGGAGTGATCTGGTCAGGAGGCCATTCCTGCGGGACATACGCCTTGAGGGCGGAGGCAAAGCCCGGGCGGTCATGCAGCTCCAGAAGATATAGTTTCAGAGTCGCAGGAACCAGGACCATCCTATCGGTATTAATAGGAAAAAGAATCAGGGGCATGTAAGGGATATTTGTGTTTTTTTGGAGATAATCTTTCTGGTAAGTTACCTGCAGGGTATGCAAGTAAGAAAAAGATGAAGGACGGCATCTGAGAGTTTGGAGTGGTCTGGGAATTGGAGAGTGTAAAAACTGTGGGTGTATGAAAAGAGTTTTTTCGGACGCTCTGAACACACATTAATCCCACAATTAAGAATTATATGTGTATTGATTTTTCCTTAAGCTCTCAGTATTTTCCTTAAACTCTTTATAAGTACTGTGAATCTTCCTCAGGAATCCTCAGTTCAGGTGAAACTTCATAATACTTTCCAGCCTGACAGGGGCATAATATTCAAAAACTGAAAAACACATTATCTTATAGATTGTAAATATTTCAAAGAGGATCTTTATGTTTTGCAAGCATGATCAAGAAGGCTACAGGGAGCTCCTTCCGGGCATCAGGATGAAGAGCGTTGTTTACGGGGAAAAGACTCTCATGACCGAGTTCCTTCTGGAAGAAGGAAGCTTCCTTCCTGCACACGACCATATCCACGAGCAGACCGGGTATCTGGTTTCAGGGAAAATCTTTCTGACAATAGAAGGAGAAAAGCTTGAAGTAAACCCGGGAGATTCCTGGAATATTCCTGATGGGGTTTCCCATAGTGCGGAAGCCGTGTTAGATTCCGTGGCAGTTGAGGTATTTTCCCCGAGAAGAGAAGAATACATTTCATAACTCCAAATCTTTTTTTTCATTTTCTCAATTAAACGTTCCAGAGTTAATAGCGGAATTGATTTTTCAACCGGCCTGACAGGATGATCAACCAGCCCCTGTACAGCCACCTTCCCTCCCTCAATGGACTCTTGCCTGCCTGTGGGTCTACAGAATGGAATTTTTCGGAGGCATGTAAGCAGGGAATTTAACATAACCGGTTGTACTTTTTTACCATGCCTCTGAACCGGTCCCAAACATAGAATTCTAAACCTCGTTTTTGCATGAAATTACCTTCAAGCCTAAGCGTCAGTTTTATGCCCTTTTCCTGTAATCTCTGTTATGGGGTATAGATTGTATGAGCAGGGATACAGGTAAAGAAAATCTTCCACCAGGTTTTGAAGATGTTCTTGGTTTTAAATTCACGGATGCACTTTTCGGAAGAAGAGCCCGCCGCTTCTTCCTGGGGGCTTCTATTCCGGATGGTTATTTCAAGTACACATCAAAGCATGCTCCCCTGCCTCTTACAGAATGGGAGCAGATGGCAGTCCTTTCGGCAGCTGCCGGAAACACTGGCTGGCACAACCTGATAATGCGCGGGGAAAGGTACGCGCCTGACCTGTCCAACTATGCTTGCAGTGCAGGAGGACGCACTTTTCCCTCGGCAGCTGGTTTCCATACAAGTGAGCTCTTTTTTACCGATGATACGGGAGTTTACTTTTTCGAGACCCGGGACGCGCCGGAACTCTCAGCCCGTTCGGAAAGCGGAACTTTTGATCCCGAGGAACTGATTAAAGCCCACAGGGCAAGAGTCCGTAAAATCTCAGAGGGCAGGCTGAAACTTCCTTCTGAGACGCCTTACGTCGAAGCCCACAATACCTGGGTGGTCAACCATCCCGGAACAACCCTGATTATTCCCGTAGCAGACCTTGCCCAGCATGTGCTTGCCGGGATCTGCTACTATACACAGAACGGGGTCTGTTTTTATGACGACGTACACGGGAAAAAGATAGAAGGGCTTGGGAAGTTCAGCAGGCTCGTTGATACGGAAAATCCTTTGCCCATAAGTTTTCTGGAGATGTGGTCTTTATCCGAAGTGACCGCAGAGCTGTCTATTGCCTGCTATGCCGGGATGCTCATGTTGCAGGCAATGGGGCTTGGCGGCTGGATGTTCAACGGGATTGACCCTTTTTCAATCCTGGGGGCAAGCGGAAATCCTGATGTTCCCGGGCTTGGCTTCCGGTACGATACGGACGCTCGCTGGGCTCTTCCCAACCCAACCGGGCTTCCGGGAGTGCTCGAAGGCCATACCCCGCCCCACTACAGGGATATGCGCCAGGCAGTTGATGCCCTCACTGAAAGAAAGTTCGGAAAAGGAGGACCTTTTAATCCTGATACCCCGGGTTATTATAAGGATACGAGGGCAGTCCGGAGCAGCGCCGTACCCCATAACGAGGAGTTCAGGGAATGTGTCGCCCTGCAGGCGCAGTATATTTATGACAGTTTTGGGAAGTTTCCCGGTACAGTCCCTAGCATTTTTGTCATGCCTTATCTTCAGGCCCATCACCTGGACCTCGAGTTCTATGACCATTTTTACGAAAAAGGAGCCTACTTGAAAACCCATTCGAAGCATATGGAACGCTGGCACCCTGAAGAGTAAAAACTTTGGGCAAACCCAGGTTTTCTATTATAAACTATGCGTCTGAATCAAGCCACCAGAGTTGCGATTCAGCAGCCCTAATTTCGCTTCGGGATCGCAGGAAATCGGAGATTTCCCGGGAATTGTGATGTAATCGCAACAGCACGAGGTCTGTTTTGCTTCGATCAAGCAGACTAATTTGGAGGTTAAAATCGGAAGCTTCGCTCAGGAGGGCTACAACTTTTAAAATTAATTTTAATGCATCGGGAACGTTTTTCTGTATCTTTTAACATTTTTTTAGTTATATGAACTAAAACGTATCGAATTCGGATAGTTACAGTTAAAAGATAAACATAACTAAGTAAACAAAAGTGTATCTAACTTCGCAACATATATAAATAATAATATTTATTCACAGTTGAAGTATTTACACCCATATAAATTAAGATTAATTAGAATTATCTTTTAATATCCAACTGCTTTTTAGAAGGTGGGTTGATGGATTCCCTGAAAAATGATTCGGATTGTTCCACTGGAGGGGGAGGGCTTTCTGAAAAGAACAATCTTTCTTTCAACCGTTTATGCGAAAATATGCTTGTTGGCGTAGCAATTGTAGATAATGACGGAAACTGCCTTCAAGTGAATTCAAAGCTGCGTGAGATGCTGGGTTATTCCGGACCAGAATTACTTGGTACCGGGTTTAGGAAATTGATTTGGCCTGGAGGAACCTGGGCAGATCCCCGGTTCCGGAATAAAAATTCTCTGGAAAATTTGAGAATCCAGGATGAAGAGAAGTGCTGCTTCAAAAAAGACGGGAGTGAAATAAGGGTTAGAATCTCAACCTTTTTCAGGATAGATCCTGAAAACAGGCCTATTTATATCGTTTTCTATATTGAGGATATAAACAGGCAAAAAGAGGCTGAGAATTCTTTCGCAGCCTCCGGAAGAGAATTCTTTCGCAGCCTCCGGAAGAGATTTTGATTCGGTTTTTGAAAACACAGGTGACGGTATAACTATCAGTGAGCAGGTAGGGAAATTTCTGGAAGTAAATCGGATAGTCTGTGAAAAGGTGGGATACAGCAAAGAGGAGCTGCTGGAAAAAACTGCAAGCGAATTTGTTACTTCTGAGGCTTCAAAACTTTTTGCCTGGCAGATCCGGGAGTTATACAGGAATGGGCAGGCTGCAGCACAGACTACGGTTGCCTGTAAAGCTGGGACTCTTTTGCCTGTAGAGCTAAGTATGCGGCTCATCGAGTACAGGGGTAAACATGCCGTATTTTCGATAATAAGAGAGATAAAGTGAAGAGAGACTCTTAAAATACGGAAGTCCTATAATCAAATTAAGAAGTGAATTGAAACTGACAGTGTGCAGCATAAACAAACAGGTTGCAGAAATAATCCGGATTCGATCGGTAATTTAATCTTGATTCGACTGTGATTTAATCTTGATTCGAATGGAGATTTAATCCGGATTAAATTCAGGATATCTCCATGATCGATTTTTTCTTTCGGTTAATTCCGGAATTTACTTCCACCTCTGATATCAAAATCCTTTATACAGATTTGGTTTTCAATTTACAGGTTTAATCTGTCCTTTCCTTTATCAGCCTGCCGGAGTATTTTCTGTATGACCATTCGGCAGCAAAGCAACAAAAAATCGTAAATCCGAGAAGTCCGAGTGTCGTCCTCGAATGCATGAATTCGTAGTACACAAGCACGCCAAAGAATGTCAGGCTGCTTAACAGTGAAGCCCATATCAGGTAGGATTTTGCTCCGGTTTCCTTTAACAGGCGGAGGTGGGAAACGTTAACTGCCACATAAACCATGAGAATGGAAGTACTGGCAAGCATACCTATTCCTTCAAGCTGAAGAAAGTTTGCGCAGAGGATAACCAGGCCTGAGGTGATAAAGAGCCCTTCGGGGCTTCGGTGCCAGACTTTCCTCTCAAAAATTTCGGGCAATTCTCCGTCTTTTGCCAGAATGTAGCTTACATTTGCGCCTCCGTAAAGGGAGGCATTGATTGCGGAAGAGGTCGAAAAAAGGGCAGCAAAAGCCATTATTTTAAAGCCTATATCTCCGAGGAAAGGCTTTGCAGCAGCTGCAAGGGCGTAATCCTGTGCATTTTGGATCTCAGGTATGGAAAGGTTTCCTATCACAGCAAGGCTGACGGATACATAGATGATAATGACGAGTACGACACTCAGATAAAGGGCTTCTGGAAGGTTTTTTTCCGGATCTTTCATGTCTTCTGCAGCATTGGTTATCAGCCCGAAGCCCTGGTATGCGAGGAAAACCATTCCAGCCCCGAAAAAGAGATTTTTGGGAGCCGGCCAGGCTGAAATTGAAAGGTTTCCTGGAGTAATATAAAAAATCCCGGCAGCAGCAAAAAGCAGGAGGATCCCAACTTTTATGGAAACAATAAAGAGCTCCGATTTACCCACGGTTTTTGCCCCTCTGAAATTGATAGCTGTAAAGGCAAGGATAATAGCCGTGGCAAAGAAACTGGTCCACACAGGAGCCGAACCTGCCGGGAGGAAGGTTACCGCATAGTACGAAAAACCTTTTGCATAAAGGGCAAGCCCGAAAACATAACCCACCCAGAGCAGGAGGTTCAGTCCTCCGCTTAAAATTCCGTCTCCGAATCCTTTCAGCAGGAACTCTACAGGTCCGCCTGCCGAAGGGTACCTGACCCCCATCTTTGCATAGGAATATGTATTTAAAAGTGCGATCAACCCTGCAATAATAAAAGAAACGTAGACCGCGTTTCCGGAAATCTGGACAGCCGTTCCGAAGATTGAAAAGATCCCGGCTCCAACCATTGCCCCAACTCCTATGGAAGCTGCAGCCCATAAACCCATTGATTTTGTCTCTGCCATCAAAAATCACAATTTTTATTTTTCTCGTCTCTCTTCTTTTTCTCCCTTCTCTCTTAATAATTAACCGAAAAGAAGGCAGTAAATTCGGTTTCACAATATATCTTATTCTGAGATAATGTTTTCTTAAAGAATCTCAGGAAATACTTTTTTTCCCTGAAAACCAGGCAGATTTTTCTAACCTTTTGTTCTGATTTTAACCGTGATGTTAGCTTTATTTCTGGTTTCTAAATCTGCTACTGATCTTCAACTTTTTGTTCTGATCAATGTTTCATATTTTGTTAAGAACCTATCCTGACAATTTATTTTATTTCATTTATAAGGAGGGAAAATATGGGCCTTTTTAGTGAATTCAAGGAATTCCTTTACGAATACAAGGTGATTCCCCTGGCAATTGCCTTTATCATGGGTATCGCATCCACAGCTTTAATAAAGTCATTTGTGGACAACATCGTCATGCCGATTATCACACCTTTTGTTCCCGGAGGGGGCTGGGAGACGGCAACGGTTGAACTGGGGCCGATAGTAATAAGCTGGGGAGCTTTTCTCGGGGAACTGGTAAACTTCATTATAATTGCATTTGCAGTTTTTATCGTTGCAAAAAAGGTGCTGAAGGAAGAAAAAGTTGAAAAGAAATAATTCCCGGAAGATATTCGGTAAAATAGGGGGTAAGGAGTGACTCGTAGATAGTCAATTTGTAATCGCTTGATAAGTTATCGTTGCCTGCCCGAACAAAGCCTGCGGGCTCTATGGGCTTACTGGTCAAGGGAATGTTGTCAGAAATGGAACTTATATAAGAATCCCAAGAATGAAAGATTATGAAGATGGTGTGCGTGGATATGGGCAGCTTTTGTATCGGGCTGCGGGCTAATACTTGACTTTGTAATAGGTCCAAAAAAAACAGAAAGTTGCAGACGAGTCGGTTGAGTTAGTTAACAAACATCTCTCTGATAAAAATAAGTAAAATGTATGAGTACCAGTATTTATTAAATGTAGGCAAGAAGATAACAGTAAAACAATGAGCCAACACAGCATAGCCGGGGCTTAGCTTATTATGAGATAAGCATCGGGGAGGTAAATTGATTGGATGAGGAATTATTATTTGGTCTAATAGTTGTACTATTTTTACTACTGATATCTATCAGCATCTCGTTTGTTATTTTATACGCGATCTTAAAAAATAAAAAACTGAGTATTGCAGGGTTGATCACCGGACTGCCAGCTGCTTTCGTGGTTGCATATGCTATCCCTATTAATGGCGGAGAAGGCATTATGTCGCACCTTGTGAATATGGATATAGTTGCGAAGTCAGCTTTTGATTCTTCTATAATAATGGTTACCTTTTTTGGCACGCTTACGGCGTTTATGGGACTGGTTGTCATTAAGATTAAGAATTATGTTTCAAACAAACGGATGCGAGCTTAACAGCAGAACCAGAAAAACATTCAGCCGATCATCCTGAAGTTTATTGCTCAGTAGTTCATATCGCTTATGCGATATGAATTTGAGATCCTGATATGTCACTATAGTTATTTATATAGACTGCTTATACAGAATGTCGCTGTCCTGATTATACTTAAAATGCCACCACTTTACTCATATCCATTTTGACCAGGCATAAATCCCCTGTATTCAGGTTCAGGGCATCGGCAAATTGTGCAGGCAGTTCCGCAGTCAGGAATTTTTCGTGCCTGGCAAGTTTAAGCACAATTCTTTTCTTTGGACCCTTGGTTGCGATGCTTTGTACATATGCGGAATAAGTATTTTCGTCCTTATCCTCGGAGCCGGAGTTCGGCTGGAGAAGTGTTATGTTCTCAGGATGGATCCCCCAGGAAACTTTATCCCCTTCTTTCAGGTTCAGGGGATTTACCGCAATCTGCATGCCCCCGCTCTTTAAAATTGTGCGTTTTGGGCTCGCATTATTCCCCTCAACCAGCTCCTCAACCCGTGAATCATCAAAAATATTTGACAAACCCGTGAGTTCTGCAACATGCAGGTTTTTGGGATGATAGAAGATCTCTTCAGGGGGCCCGAACTGCTGGACTTCCCCTCTATATAAAATGATAATCCTGTCAGCCAAAAGGAAAGCTTCGTCCAGGCTGTGCGTGATAAACAGCAGGGGTATTCCGATTTTTTTTTGCAAATTTTTTATTTTTTCTGCAAGTTCGGTCCTTATTACCCTATCAAGTGCAGAAAAAGGCTCGTCGAGCAGCAGCAGTTCGGGTTTGGGAGCAAGAGCCCTTGCGAGAGCTACTCTCTGCTTCTGCCCGCCTGAAAGCTGAGAGGGATAGCGGGTTTCCAGCTCTTCGATATGCAGGAGGTCAAGCATTTCCCGGACTCTTTTTTCCTTCTCACCTTTTTCCCATCCTTTAAGCCCGCACTCTATGTTTTTCCTGACACTCATGTGGGGAAAGAGGGTATAGTTCTGAAAAACATATCCGAGTTTGCGCTTCTGGATAGTCAGGTTAATTTTCCGGTTACTGTCAAAGTAGATTCTTTCGTCCACAGCGATATTTCCAGTATCAGGCTGCGTGATTCCTGAAATGCATTTCAAAAGCGTGGTCTTTCCTGACCCCGAAGGTCCGAAAAGCACCACAAGTTCGTTTTCCATTTCAAAATTGACATCAAGAGAAAAAACGTTTCTTTTTCCTTTCGTTTCACCACTTTCAGCTTCATAATAGCGTTTTTTGAGCTCTACTTTGATATTCAAGCCTATACCTCTAACTTATGCCTCAAATTTTTCTCGATCGATGAATTTCCCGGTCAGAGAAATGGACAGCAGGGACAAAATCACCAGAATCAGGACCAACACCTGGGCAAGTTCGTTATTTCCTGCCTGAAATGCGCTGTAAATTGAAATCGACATTGTGTTTGTTTTACCGGGGATATTTCCTGCCAGCATGAGAGTCGCTCCAAATTCTCCAACCGCCCTTGCAAAACTCAGCACAAGCCCTGCCACTATCCCTTTCTTTGCAAGGGGGAGGGTTATTAACAGAGCAGTCTCCAGTTCGCTTCTTCCAAGGATATAGGCAGCATATTCTATCTCTCTGTCCACCGCTTCTATGGATGCTTTTGCGGTTCTTACCATGAGAGGAAGGGAAACCGTATAAGCCGCAATAACTCCCGCCTGCCAAGTAAACATGATCCCGGTCCCCAGAATATTGAAAATCAATTGTCCGAGAAATCCGTTTTTTCCCACCAGGACGACAAGAAGATAACCAATTACGGTAGGAGGAAGGACAAGGGGCAGAGTCACTAATAACTCCGCAAGTCCTTTTCCCCGAAAATCACGCCTTGCAAACACATAAGCCAGGATTACACCACTGCACAATACGAAAAAAGACGATATGGCAGCTATCCAGAAAGTGATGAATATTGGAAACCATATCTTGTCAAGCATAGGGATCATTTCTTATGTTTTTATCTACCGCTTTTAACTTATGCTTTAACATACGCTTTTAACTTATGCTTTTATTCGGATTCGGGGGTAAACCCGTATTCTTCCAGTATTTCCTGCCCTTCCTGTCCGGTTACGAAATCGATGAATTCCTGTGCTTCTTCTTTGTTCTCAGAAGCCGAAACCACAGCTATCGGGTAGCTAACAGGGGTAGTTACAGGTACTGTTGCAACGACTTTGATCTTTCCGGGCTCTGCAGTCTTTGCGTCGGTCATATACACAAACCCAGCATCCACCTCTCCTCTTTCAACATATACAAGGACCTGTTTGACGTCTTCGGCAAGTACTGTCTTATCCTCTAGCTGATCCCAGATGCCTGCTTCGGTCAGAGACTGAGTTGTATATTTGCCTACGGGAGCTGTTTCAGGATTTCCAATTGCGATTCTCTCAACTTCGGGGGAAGTCAGGTCTTCTATTCCGGTTATGTTGAGGGTACTGCTTGATGGAACTATGAGCACAAGTGAATTCTGAGCAAAGTCTTTCCTTGAGCTGTTCTCAATTAACTCCTCTCCGGCAAGTATATTCATCTGGTTCTGGTCAGCCGAAGCAAAAACATCAACCGGAGCTCCTCCTTCTATTTGAGTACGCAGGCTTCCGGACCCTGCAAAGTTGAAATTAACATCTACGCCAGGGTTTTCGGCTTCAAACTGGGATTCCATATCCGTAAAAGCTTCGGTAAGGCTTGCAGCTGCAGAAACTAAAATAGTTTCAGACTCCTGCTCAGATACCGGAGTTTCCGCTATGGGAGTACCTGTTTCGTTTACAGCTTCGCTTCCGTTTTCAGCACATCCTATTGCAAGGAATACGCCTAATAACACCAACAGAACTATCAGTTCTTTTCTCATGATTACACCTGCTCAAATATTTTTGTTGTAATTTTATTATAATTATGTACTTACGCGGTTGAACTGAAAATCGAGAGCAACGAATGCAGAGGATATAAATTATTCTTAGATGCCAGTGCTCACAATGATCGATTTTGTACCTCAAGTGCATAAGTACTGGTATATTTGTTTCCTCTTAACTATTTGACACAATTTTGTGATAAAGAGTTTTTTGTGATAAAGAGTTGTGTTTGAAAAAACATAACGATCTTTCTGTATTTTAATAGTATAAGAAGGTTCCCGGTGTTGTTCGGAGAAGGTTTTACAGCCCGGAAAAATCTTTAGATTCAGTGACAGTCCGTGATTCTGAATAGACTTTGGTGAATTCCGCACCAACTGTAATCATAATCGAGATATAATAGATCAGAAGAAACACCCCAATGACTGACCCGATTGCTCCGTAGACGCTAACAGGGTTGCTATATGCAAAATAAAACCCGATGGCATACTTGCCTATGTTTATGAGAATTACCGTTACCAGCGACCCTACAAAAACAGGTTTAAGATCCAGCTTTGTATTGGGCAGTACCCTGTAGACAAGCATGAAAAACAGGACAAGGATCAGGAAACTGGCTATGGAACCAGCGTATCGGGCAAGAATCGGAGGGAAAGGAAAAATCTCCTGGAATACCTTTGAAGTTGCATAAAGGACCCCTTCAACAATTATACTGAGCGCAAGAAGCCCTCCAAAAACGATGACCACGAAAAATGAGACGATTGAATCTCTGATAAAGTCTTTAACCGTGTTGGACTCGGCAGGTTCGATATCCCAGGCCACCTCAAGGAATTTCTTCATTTGCCTGAAAACATTGCTTGCACTCCAGAGAAGGATCACAAAACCGATCAATGCGCCTATTGAGAGGGAATTTACTTCCGGGATATATTCAAAGAGAGAACTAATCATATTAATCACATTTTGATCAACGAAACCCTGCAGATTACTGATTATGGTATCCTGAATCTGTTTTGACCTCAAAAAAAGACTTCCTACGGATACCGAAAACAGCAGAAGGGCAGGAAGGCTTAACACAAAATAATATGCCAGTGCAGCACTGTAAGTTTTTGCATTGTCTTCCATCCACTCCTTTATTGTCCCGGTAATCAGCTTTCCTATATATTCCAGACTCATATTTTCCCCTTAATTCATAATATATGACTCTTTTATTAAACATCTCTTATCAAAATATTGCAGAATCTTTTTTTGCAGGCACACAGAAGCAAGTAAACAGAAGCAAGTAAACAGAAGCAAGTAAACAGAAGCAAGTAAACAGAAGCAAGTAAACAGAAGCAAGTAAACAGAAAAAAGAATCAGAATTCAAATGAGAAAACTTCCAGATTCAAATGGAAAAAACGCCAGATCAAAATATAAATTGCTTTATATAAAAGTTCATACTAAATATTACGGACTTAAACCGCATTTTTCCAGAAAAACCAGATATATCGACTTTAGGCGTTATTTTATGGGGGAGGTAGTACAATGGCAAATCTTAGACAGGTAAGAAAAGTAATGAAGAGTATGCCGACAATCGAAGGGGCAGGGGTACATCTGAAGAGGGCTTTTGGCTTCCGGCATGTGCCTGAGCTTGACCCTTTTTTGTTGCTTGATGACTTTCATTCGGGAAAACCGGAGGAGTACATTATGGGATTTCCCTGGCATCCGCACAGGGGAATTGAGACTATCACTTATGTCTTGCAGGGGGAGGTTCGGCATGAGGACAGCCTAGGAAATAAAGGTGTAATCTGGCCTGGAGAGCTGCAGTGGATGACTGCGGGGAGCGGGATTATCCATCAGGAAATGCCAGAAGGGGATAAAAACGGAACCCTCTGGGGTTTTCAGCTCTGGGCAAACCTTCCGGCTTCCCATAAAATGATGAATCCGCGCTATCAGGAGATAAAAAATAACCGGGTGCCTGAGCTTTTCATGGAAAAAGGGTTGAAGGTCAGGGTTATTTGCGGGGAAGTAAACGGGATTGAAGGGCCTGTGCGGGAAATAGTAACCAACCCCGAGTATCTGGACGTGACGGTCCCGCCGGGGGAGAAGTTCTTCCATCTGACAATTCCCGGATATACCGTCTTTGCGTATGTGATAGAGGGCAACGGACATTTCGACAGGGAAAAAGATCCGTGCACCTTTGAGGTCGAAGGAGAAAGATATCTTGACCCGGCAGTGGACTGCGTGATAGGGAAGGAGACCCTGGTTCTCTACGGGGACGGAGATTCCATCGAAGTGACTGCAGGAGAGCGAGGGGTAAGGTTCCTGCTTGTAGCAGGAAAGCCCATTGGAGAGCCTGTTGCCTGGTATGGGCCAATTGTTATGAACACACAAGAAGAATTAAAAACAGCTTTTGAAGAGTACAGAAAAGGTACATTTATCAAGCATCCATAAAACAGCAGGTTCCAGGCATTTACCGGTAAACACTGGAATATTTCTCCTTATTTTTTTCTTTAAGCTGTCTCTTCTTTTTCCTGAAACCTTCACTTCTTTCTCCTGAAACTTTCACTTCTTTTTCTTAAGTTGTCTTTTCTTTTTATCCTGAATATGGATAGAGAAAACCTGCCTCGAGCAGGAATCCTGATGAGTTTTGAGTTCTAATGAGTTTTGAGTTCTGATGAGTTTTGAGTTCTGATGAGTTTTGAGTTCGATGAGTTTTGCTATTCAGGTGATATTGGTTATATTTAAAGCACATTTTGTTGCATTTATCTCTCATTATGTTATTGATTTCTAACTTGAACCTCTGTTCCAGGCAAAAACTAGATATAATAGAATATGTTATTAATTTCTAACTTAATATTGAAAATATCTAACAATAGGTTATAAATAAAGAACATATATAATGGACAAATTTCGGTAATCCGCAAAAAACCATTGAAAAATTATCGAAGAAGGAGGGCAAAAGTGTGGAAAAAGTATACAGGTACAAACTGATCCTTGGAATAATCATTATGCTTGCCGGGATAATTTCGGCAGCTTTTCTTGAAGTTGAGGCATCGGTTTCAATTATTCTGATCAGCATGGGACTGGTTATTTTTGTTATAACAGCTTTCAGGCTCTTCAGGCGTGGGGACCTCCCTGACAGGGACGAAAGGACAAAGAAGCTTGCATCATACGGAATTACCTATTCCTGGCTCCTGACACTTGTGCTGATTACGGTACTCTACTGGGTCGAATTCTTCGAGGTGGCTGAACTGTCAGCTGAAACAGTTCTTGGCATATTGCTTTTTTTTATGATCATCTCGGCAAATGTTTTCAGGTGGTATTTCATGCAAAAGGGTGATGTTGAGTAAGGACACCCGGAGGATGTAGCATGAAAACAAGGATCAAAGAGTTTCGGGCAAGGCACGACCTGACCCAGGAGGCTCTTGCAAATATGGTAGGGATCAGGAGAGAAACCGTCGTTTTCCTTGAAAAAGGAAAATACAACCCTTCTCTCAAGCTTGCCTACAGGATAGCCAGAGCCCTGGACACCACGCTTGACGAACTGTTTATTTTTGAGGACTCCGATCTCGAATAAGAGAATAAATTCCTCAAAAACTGTAGCAGGCTTTGTTATATTTATAATTTCTGACCAGAGCCTCAAACAATCAAAGGTCGGGAAGAAGGACAGACTCGAAAAGAGCGTGGAATTAGCCAGTTTGAGAAAAGGGTTAGAAAGAAACATAAAAGGTTGATAAAAAGTAGTTTACTGTATTTGAATTTACCCTGGGAAATTCATTTGATTTCGGGGGTGTCGTAACACGAGATTGTCCCGATATTTCGAAATTTTGTATTATGAGTGAAACTCAGTTCATGAAAAACAATAAAGAATTGAACAAACTTTTTAAATATTACATTATATTTCCTAAGTAAGTCATTAAGGAGAAAACATGGAGAATACACTGATCGCCTTTCAGAACGTCTGGAAAACCTATCAGATGGGCGAAGTCCAGGTCAATGCTTTGAAAAATGTGAGTGTGAAACTTGGAAAAGGAGAATTTACCGCTATAATCGGGCCCTCAGGAAGCGGGAAGTCCACAATGATGAACCTGGTGGGCTGTCTTGACATACCCTCGAAGGGTAAAATTTTCCTTAAAGGCCGGGATATAGCCCGACTTCAGGAATCGGACCTTGCAGCCCTCAGAGGCAGGACAATCGGGTTCGTTTTCCAGCAGTACAATCTGATCCCCGGGATGACGGCTCTTGAGAATGTACTCTTACCCCTGGAAATCCAGGAGATTGAGGACAGGATTGCAGAAAAAAAGGCAAAGGAACTGCTTGACCTGGTAGGGCTTTCCGATAAGATACAGAACAAACCTTCCCAGCTCTCGGGAGGCCAGCAGCAGAGAGTCTCGATTGCAAGATCTCTTGCCTGTGACCCGGAAATCATCCTTGCGGACGAGCCGACCGGAGCTCTTGACAGCATCACCGGAAAAGAAGTTATTTCAATTCTTTACAGGCTCTGGAAGGAAAAAGGCAAAACGGTAGTTATGGTCACCCATGACATGCACCTTGCAGGCTTTGCCAGCCGGCATATCCAGCTCAAGGACGGGGAAATGATAAGTGACGGCCCGAATGAAGCGCAGATGAGTCCTGAAACCTGATCCGGGGATCCGGGTGACCTTAAGGAGAAAAATAGGGGTTTTCAGTCAAAAATGAACAAATTTCAGGCTTATTTTCTAAATAGGTTTCTGATAAAATTTTTCTGGAAAAAATAGGTGGCAAACTCAGGAATAAACGGATGAATAAGTAAATTGAGGTATCCAAAAATGGGACATAAATACTTTATAAGTTTTATTTGTTTGACTCTGATATGTCTGTCTTTATGCAGCGGAACTGCCCTTTCTGCAAGCACTCTTGATTTAAACAGGAGTCTTGACAAGGGTATAAGTGTTGACCTGCTCAATCAGGATCCTGACCCTGTAAAGCCCGGAGATGTGCTTGAGGTAAGGATCGCAATCGAGAATACGGGATATAATGACATAGAGGACTGTTATCTGAAAATCGAGCCCGAGTATCCTTTCCGGGCTCTTTCGGGAGAGGAACTTTCAGAGAATATCGGCACGCTGGGGAAACGTTCCGAAGATGACCGCAGAAAGGTCGTCAAGTTTAAAATAGGAGTTGAAAACGACGTCAATGAAGGAAAATATCCCCTCAAAGTCTACTTCTACTCAACAGATCGCAAAAATAAAGTCTCCCTCAACAGGGAACTTACAATCGATATTGACAGCGAATCAAATGCCGAAATCGAATATATCAGTGTCGAAAAACTGATCCCTGGAGAGAAAACCAGCCTTGTTTTCGGCATAAAAAATGTAGGGAACTCACCCCTGAAAAACTCGATGTTTTCCTGGGAATGCACAAACGACCTGATCCTGCCTGTCGGTTCCAGCAATGTAAAGCATATAAACCTGATTGATGTCGGAGAAACTGCCAATGTCAGTTTCGATGTCCTGACCAACGTAAACACAAAACCGGGCCTTTACAAGCTGGATATGGTGCTTACATATGACGATATCGAAGAGCTCCAGACAATTACGGAAGCAGGCACCGTAGAAAACCAGAAGCGAAAGACAATTGAAAGCAAAGCAGGGATATACATCGGAGGTACCACGGACTTCGATATTGCTTTCATGGAAAGGAGCCCAACGGGAGCTTACACGTTTTCGGTTTCCAATATAGGAAACAACGGCGCAAACTCGGTCAAGATCTCCATCCCCCTGCAGGAAAACTGGACCATAACGGACGGCGGTAATTCGGTAATCCTCGGAAACCTGCAAAAAGGGGACTACACGATTGCGGACTTCAACCTGGAACCAAAAAACATCGGCCAGGACCTTCCGATAAAATTTGAAATCAGTTATACTTCCAGCGACGGGATGAGGCAGGTTGAGGAAAACGTGCTCTCTCTTTATGCTTCTCCGGCTACCCTTCCGATAAGCTCCAACATGCCAGAGGAAAGTAATGAATCGAGTTTATTCTCATATAAGCTCGGGTTACTCATCCTTCTCGGCGCTGTAGGCTTTTTTATTTATAAAAAGCACCAGAAGAAGCTGAAAGAAAAGGATGCTGAAGAAAACTGGCAAGGCGAAAACCCTATGGAAGAAAAGAAGACGGACGAATAAATTAGAAGCCTGAGCCTGTGGTTTCCATGAAATTGGCAAAGATTTTGAAAATTGCCCTGAACATGGTCAGAGCCAATAAGCTGAGAAGCTGGCTGACCATTATAGGGGTTATCATAGGCATTGCCTCGGTGGTGGCAATCGTTACTACCGGGGAATATTTCCAGGAACAGGTGACCGAAACCCTGGAAGAGTTCGGAGGCGATACCATTACAATCGTGGCCTCGACTCCTTTTATAATCTCGTCTGAAGAAACTGTGGCATATGAAGAAGATACCGGAGAAGCCTCGGAAGAGAGTTCGGGGATAACTGCAGAAGGCGGAGAGGAAACTGAAAATGAAAACTCCGGGTCTCCGGTATACGAACCCATAGAAGAAGCCGAACTCACAAGAATGGATGTATTTGTCCTCCGGAGCATTCCGGATATAGAGTATGTGAATGTCAATGTTGAAGACGGGGCGGAATTGAAATTAGGAAGCGAGACGACCTATGTCTGGGTTAAAGGTGTGGACCCCGGGGTCTGGCCTGAGATCACTAATAAGAATGTGGGAGAAGGCAGAATGCTGAAGCCTGGAGACCGGGCAGTTGTGGTTATTTCAAACGAACTCGCAAAAAATACCTTCGAGAGGGAGATCCGGCTCAACCAGATGATCCTCCTCAACGGCAGATCTTACCGGGTAATCGGAATTCTGGAGAATGGCGGCGGGCTTCTAGGGGGAATGGGAGCGCTTTTCGGAAGCAGCATTTACATGCCCTATCAGGAGGTCTACTCACTTCCATACAGCGATGAGGATATGCCTGAAAGGGAAAGGGATGCCTATGACAGCATAGAAATAAAGCTCTATAGCGGGGCAGACTATGATTCCGCTCTTGAGGAGATCGAACGCAAATTGAGGCTTTCGAGAATGGTTACCGAAGATACGCAGGACTTCTATGTGAGCTCCTCAAAAGAGGCTATTGAAAGTACTCAAAAACTGATTAACGGCCTCACATCATTTCTAGCCTTCATCGCAGGCATTTCTCTTCTTGTAGGCTCCACAGGGATCGCAAACACGATGTTCACCTCGGTCCTTGAGAAAACAAAAGAAATCGGAATAATGAAGGCAATAGGGGCAAGGAATAGCGATATCATGCTGATTTTCCTCTTCAACGCCGCAATGATCAGCCTTGTGGGAGGAATAATAGGCATCCTCCTGGGTACGGTTGCAGTGCAGCTGGTTTTGCTCCTGATTTCCGTTAAAATGAACGTGCCCTTCGAGTTTGCCCTCAGCCTGAAAGGCACAGTTGTTGCAACCTTTGTCTCCGTAATCGTTGGGCTTATAGCAGGCCTTGTGCCGGCAAAGAATGCATCCGAACTGAAACCTGTTGATGCCCTGAGGTATGAGTGAGGAAATTTAAAAGAACTTCATACGGACTAAAAATCGTTGAATTTCAATAAAACAAAAGTGGAAAATGGCTCTGTAGTGATCCCTGCAGAGCCACCGGACCCTGCAGAGCCACCGGAAAATTAAGGAGCACTTCAAAGCTTTAAGGAGCTATTTTCTGTAGCTCTTTATACTTCGATGATGTTCATCACATCAAGCCGCATCGTCGGAGGGACCTCTTTTTCCGGTACTCCCACCCTTATGAGCATCTGGATGGTTTCGTTTTCCCCTGCATATGTCTCGTGGACTTCCGTATATATTTCAGCCATTTCAGGGTACTCCTCAAGAGCCTGGCTCATTGGCTGCATTGCATACCCCATATCCGTAGCTGTGAGCAGGAAACGGCTGTATAGGATTCCGGACTCAACCTGCTCTGTGCGGCTATTACCCTTCGTAATTATCAAAGCATATGCCGGCGTATTTTCAACTGCAGATTCTGTCTGGCTGAGAAAGGATTGCCCTGATACTTCTGGAGAATTCAAAAAAGGAAAGAGACTGATCAGGCCCTGCATTAAATGAACATTAAAAGTGCGGAGTCCCTGCCCGTCCAGGCTGAAGCCGAATCTATACTCATTTTTTTTCCATTCATTGGGCCTGAATAGCTCAAAGCCTTCCTGCTGTATCCCGTCGTTTCCAGCTTCGACTTCTGCTGCCCTCAAAACAACGTTTCCGAGCGATTCAAGGCTTTCAGGGTCCTGGAAAATAAGGATGGTGACATTTTCTGTGCTCAGGGCTTCAAGTGTCTCAATATCTTCTGCGGAAAGCTGCGTTTCTCTGTAAGGAACCCTGTATGTATCAGACACAAACATTGATTTATAGAGAGGAGAAGACTCAGGCTTGTTTTACCCGGTAGTTTCCTTAAGAATCACTCTTGCAACCGGTTTGCTTCCCAGGTTTGTGGCAGTGCCCTCCGGCCCGTACTCCCCTTCCGGGAAAAGCTCCATTTCGGCTTCGTACCCCAGATTTCCCGCTGCAACTCTGACATATTCCAGGAAAGTCCCCTGGCTGATTGTAACCTGCCGGCCCGGAGGGTCAGCTTTGGGGCTGAGTCTGCTATGGTCAACATAAAGGAGGAAGCTATCCTCTCCTTCAAGTACCACTCTCCAGGACTGCAGGTTGTGAGAATTAGGAGCAAGCACTCCATGCGCCAGGACCTGAACCCTTGGGTCTTCAAACTGTTTGTAGTACGTTTCAGACCAGGGTTCAAGGTAGTCTTTTGGAAGAAAAAAACCGTCTACCAAAACCAGTGCGACGACAAAGACCAGGAAAAGTCCGATAACGGCGATTGTGACATTCTTCGGTGTGATCAGAGTCATAATACTATTTCAGAGTTAGCTTTTATATTTAGATCGGTGAATTCCATTTTAGAAGTTGGCTTTTCAGAAGTTGTCTTTTCATAAGTTGTCTTTCATAAATCGTCTTTTCATAAGTTGTCTTTCATAAATCGTCTTTTCATAAGATGCCATTATTTTTTCAAGCTATTTTTAAGGCAACTGCTGCCCCCGGGAATTTCTTTATTTTGAGTTTCATCTTCTCTTTGTTATCCGATTTAAGTTCCCAATTTTAGAATTAATGATTCTACCATGAAGTAACTTACTTGAGAAATTTTTATTGGTTCAAAAGATATTCGTGTGTTTATCATTCCGTGTATCTTTCTATATATTTTTATTATTTCTATGTTTTTTATTGTGAAAAAATACATATACACTGAAAAGTATGAAGGTCTCAATTTATCAGGGAGGATAAAATGGATAGTATAAAATTATTTAAGCAGGTTACGGATGTTATTACCACAATCATCCTTTACATCCTGCTACTGGCTTTAATTGTGGGGATGGCAAAAACCTTACTTGAGGTTCGCTTCATTATCTTTGAGTCACTTGAAAGCGGTTTCAACCACATGGTAACAAGTGTGCTGACAGTTTTCATTGTTATAGACCTTTTCAAAGCTTTTGTTGATTACCACGAACATGACAGGATCAAGCTTACGGATATAACGGATGCTACAATTCTGATAGTCCTGCGGGAGATCGCTGTAGGTCTTTATTCCCAGAAGTTCGGGTACGAATTCGTTTTGAGCCTGGCCGTACTGTTGCTTGTACTGGGCATAATAAGAGTGCTTGCGGTCAAATATTCCCCGGCAAAAATCCAGGTGCCTTCTGCCCCTGTAAAAGAAGAAGCGCAGCCTTCAAAAACAGGCCTGAGTGCCCTTCTTGACCGGTGTACTCCCGAGCCTGAACGCAATTAATCTTTTACCGCATGCGGTTCAATATTTTTTCACCTCAACATGTTCTCACCTGCCTCCAGACAGGCAAGCCGAGAAACCTTTCCTTTTTTCGGATTCGATCTTCCCCGCCAAAAGAATATTTGGCTTGACCTCGGAAACCTTATTAAAATTCACAGATAAATATAGTGCGCATCCGCCAGCTTGTCTGGCGGCCCTTCACAAAAAGCAGAAAAAGAAGAATAAACGAAAGAGAAATAAAGACCGAAGTTTCATCTTGTTTGGTCTTTTTGTTGTCGTTCTTACTTGCAAGCGTCTACAGAGACTTTACATTCTGGCTTTTATTTTCTTTTCCTTTTTCTTTTCTTCTTTTTTTCGTGGAAAGACCGCTCTCCTGCGTCGAGCGGGACAAGAATGACAATAGCAGGATTGAAATAAAAAATCTGGATATGAAAGGATTGAAATGGAATTCTCTGATACGGATGTGTTGAAATGAAGAAGAGTATTCAGAACAGCAGTTCCGAAAGAACTTTTAATGAACCTGTTATCCGGACAATCTACAACTTCCTCCTTGATTCATACGGCCCTCAGGGCTGGTGGCCCCTGATAGAACTGCACGACAGTAACGGGACAAATCCTACAAAAACAGGGTCCATACGGGGGTATCATCCCGGAGACTACACCTACCCGCATACCGGGAATCAGCAGTTTGAGATTATCTGCGGAGCTCTGCTTACACAGAATACGAACTGGCAGCAGGTTGAAAAAGCCCTCATTAACCTCAGGCAAATGGACTCCCTTTCTCCGGAAGGAATCCTTTCTCTTGATCCGGAAACCTTAAAGGTAGCCATAAAGCCTGCAGGTTATTATAACCAGAAAGCAGCACGTCTCAAAATCCTTACAGAGTGGTTTCTGGATTTGAAAAGCCGAAAGCCCGAAAGGGAAGAACTGCTCTCTTTAAAAGGTATTGGGCCCGAGACTGCCGATTCGATCCTGCTTTATGCCTTTAATCGGCCCTCATTTGTGGTTGATGCATACACCAGAAGAGTGCTAAGCAACCTTGGCCTGACTGAGGAGAAAGCAAAATACTCTGAAATCAAGGCCCTGTTTGAAGAAAATTTGCCGGAAGACCTGGCCATCTATCAGGAATATCATGCCCTTCTTGTGGAACATGCAAAGAGGTATTATCAAAAGAAGATTAATTATTCTCAGTGTCCGCTTCTAAGGCTCATTTCGGACTGAAAATCTATAGCTTAAAAGATTTACTTAAAAGATTTTTAAGGGGAAGAACTGGCTACTGGCAAAACTTCGGTTGAAGTTTCCGCTGTATTATGTTTCTTAACCCTGCTTAAATACTGGTTTAAATGACCAGATTCTGAGAAGGCAGTTTAAAGCCTGTTTGAATACTTGATCTAATCCAGAGTTTCGTTACGCGTTGATCTGTGTTTTCCTTTCTTTTTTCACGTGGGCAGTTTGTTCTTATAAGAGCTTTATTCCGTACCAGTCGGAAATTTCAACGTCAAGAACCCCTTCATGAACCATCTTCTCGATCTCATTTTCTACCTGTCCGTAAGTGAACTTGTAGTCGTATGAGATCGCGGAGATTACATCAGGGCTATGGCAGAACCTGTCAGGGAATGCCTTATTGAACATTGCCACGTTCTCGATAATTAAGTTCCTGAGTTTTTCCATTTTGATATCACCTTTTTTGTTTTTAATGCATATTTTTCTTAGTTACGTCTAGTTTCTGGCTCCTCTTCGACACAGTATAGTTGCCTGACACGTATAAATAGATTTTCCAAGTAGTAAATATATGTCATAGTAATCTATATATTTCCATGCCTTGATCGAAGTATATTTTTACGAATATAAAATTACCCACGTTGAATATTTACTCAGTAAACAGATATAACTTTTGTGTAAATTGGAGAAAAAAACATGGGAGAACACGGAGGAAACAATTATTAGAGTAGAAGGATATACAACGCAATGGGGACAAGAAACGAACAATACTATTCTAACTTTTGTGCACTGATTCTTACGAAAGCGAATATGCCGGGCTGGAGAAATATAACTTTCAGTTAATCTGGTGGCAATGAATTTTCCGGATTGCAGGGGCTGACTTTCGGGCTAAGGTAAGAGGGGGGAGACCTGAAGGTAAGAGGAGAAAAAATGGATCCGTTAATATCTAAGAACCCGAATCCCGTGCTTCGAGTAGGGACTGACGGGAGAGTTTTTTACTCAAATAAGGCAGCTGAGCCTTTGTTACATATCTGGGATATTGGAGGAGAAGGAAAATTACCTCATTCTGTGGAAACCCTTATTAAAAGAGTTGTTTCCAGGAACGATCCGGAAAAAATAGAAGTTAAAGTGGGCAAAAAATTGTATCTTATAGACTTCCAGCCAGTTTCAGGTAAGGAATATGTAAACATTTACGGGTTTGACATAAGCGAACAGAAAAAGCTGGGAAAAAAACTCAGTATCAAGGAAAAGCAATATGATGCCCTCTATACCCTTGGGAAAATGGCTCTTAAATGCGAAAACCTCCAGGCTTTCATGGATAAAAGTGTAAAACTGATTGCAAGAACCCTGGACCTTGAGTTCTGCAAAATCCTCGAGCTCACCCCCGATGGAAATTTCCTGCTCAAAGCGGGCATCGGCTGGAAACCCGGACTTGTGGGAAAAGCCGTTTTGGAAGGAGGAAAATACTCTCAGGCAGGATACACTATTTTTTCAAGGATGCCTGTAATCGTAAGGGACTTTGCAGAAGAAAGCCGCTTTGAACCCCCGGAAATCCTGAGAGACCACAACATTACAAGCGGGATGAGCGTCATTATAGGAGATGTGGAAAAACCCTTCGGAGTACTGGGAGCCCATTCCACAAAGAAAAGGAAGTTTACTGTAGCTGAGACCTATTTCCTGAACTCGGTTGCTTATGTGATTGCAGAGGTTATCGAGCGCAGGCAAGCTGTAGAAGAATTAAATAATTACAGGGAACACCTGGAGGAGCTCGTTAAAGAAAGGACTTCTGAGCTTACAAAAACAAATGAACAGCTGTTCAGTGAAATCTCGGTCCGCAAACAGGTGGAAAAAGACCTTCAAAACAACATATACTTCCTTGAGACTTTCCTTGACACCATACCCTCTCCTGTTTTCTATAGAAACCTTGAAGGCGTCTACCAGGGCTGCAACGAAATGTTTGCAGGGTATGTCCTTGGCCTCCCTAAAGAAAAAGTGATAGGGCACTCCATTTATGAGTTTAGGGATCGATATTCAGAAGAAACGCTCAGGGACTCCATTTATTATGACGGGATACTCCTGAGGGAAGGCAAAAGCCTGTCTCATGAATTGAAAATTAAGTGCGCAGACGGAAAAGTACGGGATTTCCTTTCTCACAAAGCTACTTACAGCAATATATCCGGGGAAATAATCGGAATCGTAGGCGTAATGCTTGATATCTCGGAACGGAAAAAGGCAGAGGAGGCCCTTTTAAAAACTGAGGAAGTCAGGAAAAAAGAAATCCATCATAGAATTAAAAACAATCTTCAGGTAATCTCCTCCCTGCTCAGCCTGCAGGCCGAGTACTTCAGTGATAAAAAAGTAAAAGAATCCTTCCGTGACAGCCAGAACCGGGTCATCTCAATGTCCCTTATTCATGAGGAACTTTATAGAACCAGAGAAATGGCGGATGTTGAAACCTTTGATTTTAAAGCATATATCCAGAAACTGGCGAATGAACTTTTCAGATCATACCTGGTAGGAAGTGAGGATATTCACTTAAAACTGGACCTGGAAAACGTGTTTCTCGGAATGGATACCGGAATCCCCCTGGGAATCATTGTTAATGAACTTGTATCCAACTCTTTAAAACATGCTTTTCCCGAAGGAAGAAGTGGAGAAATCCAGATTAAGCTCCACCGCACAGGCAGCAGTCAGAGGAAGGGCTGTAACAGGCACCCCGGCAGCTGTGAAATCTCGGAGTTCTTGCTGACAGTTTCGGATAATGGAATCGGCTTTCCTGAAGATATCGATTTAAAACAAACCTCTTCTCTCGGTCTTCAACTTGTAAATATCCTTGTAGAACAGATTGAAGGCAGCATCGAACTTGAAAGGGGGAAAGGGACAGAATTCAGGATAAAATTCAGGGAAGAAAAATGTTTCAAGAGAAAAAGTAAATGAAAAACGACGCTGGTAAGGATCAAGAAGTAAATTTAAACAAAAAAGCCCTTTAAAGCATCAGAAGTCGCAAACAGCAACAAAACTTATGGAAATATTGTAATCTCAGGCATTATGCTGAGACATATTTTGACGAACAATATTGCAAAAATCAGTAAGAATATATTGGCCGCAGCTTCCACCAACCGTCCCATAAACTAAGATAGAAACTCATAATACATAATTTTTCTTATGAAGTTTTTCCCATTTATATGATTTCGGCTTTTCTTTCTTACTCCCGGATTCTAAAAGCTTACTCCCGGATTCTAAAGGCTTTTTCCAGCTTAAACTTCGTATATGCCACCTCCGGTTTACCTGTTATGCCGGTCACGGAATACGGGGACAACTTAAGGGATAACTTAGTAAAAATATTTTTATGAAGGAAAAGGCAGTTCTTGAAGAAGGATCGTAAACGTTAATCCTGCCAGGGACCATAATATAATTGTAAAAATATATATGTAACAAGAAGAATTTAGAAACACCCGGTCAGAGAGACGACTAAATTAAGAATAACTAAATCATTAAAAAAATATTAATTTCTTCACATTGATTATTACCAGCTGGTTTCTAAAAAGAATATTTCTGTTTAGTCAACTGCTGTTTTCAGGGACTTCCTGTTTCTTTGTTTGAGATGTCAGCCCCGAGGCTACAAGGGCTATAAAAAGCGAAAAGCCTGAAGAGGAAAAACGAAAATAACATATCTTTTTAAAGAGGAGCAGTTTGTCTTTGATCCCTTTAACTTTTGATTTGAATTGGCTCTGAATCGGTTAATGGGCGCAACACCCGAAGCTTTTCCGAAACTCCACAGAACCCAATTTGGGAAGCTTGATCCGAAACCGCTTACCCGTACGAAACCGCTTACTTAATTAACTTCGCAGCCTCTGCAAGATCTTCGGCTATCATCATTCTTTTCGATTTCTCAATCAGGTAATTCTGCCCGGTCTGCACATAAGAAGGAAAAACCCTTTTCCCATTGTAAAAGAACTCTTCCTTCCTGATCTTATACGTAGAACCCGAAGGAATCGTGTTTTTTCCGGTGAGCCTCTTACTGATGTAGTTAAAAGCCTTTATTGCAACATCTCCCATCAGCATATACACCTCAACATTGGGGAACAGAGAAAGTTCTTTTTCGAGCATCAGAGAGCAGTTTTTTACCGTTTCTGCCGAAATCCCGTACCGGGTCTTTGCACATTTGACTGCTGTTGTCAGGTAGAACCCGCGATCCAGGATTTCCTGAATGCTGTTTACGGGAATTCCTGCGTCGTTGAATGCCTGAAGAGTCGTTTTTAGATAAAATGGCTCTCCTGAAGCATAAAAATAGTCCAGGGGATTCTCCGGGGGGGCTTCGGAAATCATAACCACTTTAACTTTTTCGGGGTCGACTTCTACAGCAGGTACAAGATAGCCACCTGTATTGATATCGGGACAGGGAAAGGCTTTACATTTAACGTATTCAACAGGTTCCATTTCCGGTTCACTTCGGGTATATTGATATCACAGGCTTTGCTTTGCAAGAATTGCAGGTTGTCTTTAAGGGACCGTAAAAGATAGATTTGCAGCATAGAAAACTATGGCAAGTACCGATATAAAGTTTCAGGACTCCTCCTCGACAAAAAGCAACAGGAAAACTGAGTTCAATAGTTCGCTAATTTTCACTTTCTCATGGTCAACTGATCCTTCGGACGGGATTATATTCAGTAAAACACAGCTTAACAACTCTTTATCTCCGTTTATGAAAAAGTCGTCATCGTTCATAAGAACACGGATATTTTGGATAAGAAAGCATATGTATTAAAAATGATTAAACAGATTTTTATGATTGCTTGCATTTTCTGTCACAGACAGTAAAATCAAAAAACATTTGGAGCAATCTTATTAGCTTTGGCTGTCAAAACTGGTTTCAATTAAAAAACAGGAATAGGGCCGTGGCAGTTGAAATCTGGAGGAAAAATGATTCTTAATTATAAGTACAAACCCGGGGTCTATTTTGCTGCGACCTTTATAGCGACCTATGTTCTCTGGTTTGCAGGGGCGTATTTAAGTTTTCAGGATGATGAAAGCGGGCTGTATATGCTACTTATGCTTCCCGGACTGATGGCACCTTTTCTGATCTCACTTATTATGATCTTTACATCAAAAAATCCAGATTTAAAAAAGGATTTTATTAACCGGCTCACCAACCTCAGGCTGATTCAACCAAAAATACTGCCGGCATTTTTCTTAATAATGCCGTTCTCTGTCCTGGCTTCCATCCTGCTTTCGCTTCCTTTCGGGGGTTCGGTCTCGCAGTTCCAGCTTGCCGAAGCTTTCTCTTTTTCAACAGGCTTTGTCCCCGTACTGTTTCTTCTTATGCTTGCCGCAGGTTTTGAAGAACTTGGGTGGAGAGGATATGCCTTTGACAGCCTTCAGAGCCGATACACCTACTTTACGGCATCTCTTATTTTCAGTATACTCTGGTCGCTCTGGCACTTCCCGCTGATCTTTGTCAATAACTCTTACCAGTATGAGATTTTCCACGAAAACATCTTGTATGGGGTGAATTTTTTTGTAAGCATCATCCCCCTGGGAGTGATTATCAGCTGGATATGCATAAAAAATGGGAAAAGTGTTATCGCGGCGATCCTCTTTCACTTTATTGTCAATATCTCCCAGGAGATACTGAATATATCTCAGACGACGAAGTGTATCGAGACTCTGGTTCTCGCTGTTGTTGCCGTTGCTATCATTGCACTGGACAAAGAGCTGTTTTTTTCCGAAGGGTACCAAGCTACCGGGCTAAGTAAATGACAGATGAATTATCACATGAAAATGTAGCAGATAGCCTTGTTTTCGAGAGGATGCAAATTAAAGAAGCACTGGAGAATGCGTAATTAAACTGAAAAACGGAATTAAAACAGGAGGAAACAGAAGTAGAGATATCAAAAGGGTCTTGATGTGACCCATAAGGTCTGATCCACAATTTAATGTAGTTCTTTACTCAGTTAAGTTATGCCTATTTAAGTTATGCTTATTTAAGTCATTACTCAGTTAAGTTACTACTTAGTCAAGTCATTACCTATTTAAGTTACATACTTTCTTCGTACGTCTTCTTCATAGATCTGGGACTGACCTTATGGATCAATATATATTATGTTGTTAAAGGTATAAAAGGACAGCGATAAAATATTTCTTTCTTTAACAAGTGAGAATTCAGGATAAATGATTATCCTGGGTTGTACGATTTCACCTGAAAAGGATTGGCTAACCTGAAGAGGCTAGCCAGGCTTTTTGCGGTGTTAACACATCCCAAGACCCTTAAGGATCTTCTCTATATCTGCCTTTGATTTCTCTACAAAAACTCCCCTTGTACCCGAAATCATAACTACCCAATCGCCGCCGCTGTACATCCAGTTGTTCTGGGGTACCCAGTTCATTTTGTAGAGCTCCGTGTAAGCACTGGCCAGAGCATCGAACATCATGTTCACGGCTCCGCAGAACTTTGCAGTCATCACAGCCATCACTTTTGGCATCTCAGTCTTTGATTTGTACTCCACAAGCTTTCCATCCGGGCTGAAAATCCCGGCTGCCATTACTCCATCAAACTTCAGAAGTTCGTCTAAAGAAAGGTTACATTCCTTTTCGCTCATACATTTACCCCCACTAAATTCAGTATCCCACTAAATCAGGTATTGTACTGGAGATCTACCCGTGACTGAAATCACGTGCATTGTTCAGTACAAAAATGGTTCCCTTGTTCCTGATTTATACATAAATAAACACAAAAAGATTGATGTAATATTATATAAATATATCAAATTGAAAATGAAAAAAAGAAAGTTAAAAACTTAAATTTTGGTAAAGAAAAGCTTTTCAATCTTACAGTGTACAGAAGATCAATGAAAAAATGGCCATTATCCCTGAGAAACCCTGAGAAAACAGACTCTGAAAAAAGAGCCGATGTAATGGCAGCCCTTGAAAGTATCCCGCAAAAGGGAGAAGCCGGCTCTTTCTGGGAGGACAGAGGAGACAGATACCACTGCGGAGTCGACCTTTATGCCCCCGTAAATACGGGAGTCCTTTCGATTGAAGAAGGGATCGTTTCGGAAACCGGCCTTATGACTTCTCCCGAGGTTCTGCCTTACTGGAACCCCACTTATTACGTGATAATCAAAAACACCTCAGGGAAATTCTGCAAATATGGGGAACTTGCAGAGTGCACCGTGCAAAAAGGAGATCAAACCGGCTCAGGACAGCTGATAGGATTTGTGGGAATGGTCCTCAACTGCGCGAAAATAGATGAATACTCTCCGTCCTATATCCGGAAATTAAAGAACAAAAACCCCAGTATGCTGCATTTTGAACTCTGGAAGGATAAACCCATTACCTCACATAAAGACTATCTCGGAGGAAACTGGTTTTCAGAAGAAAAGCCAGAAAACCTCATAGACCCTGCGGAATATCTGACATCAATAAGGGACTGAATGAAGCACCCTGCCTGAAGTTCACGGTTTCTGCTACGGATTTTTGTGACGGGTTATGCTGTTTTCGTTATAAGGTCAGGAACGAAGCTTAAGAGGATAATAAGTTCCCGGAAGAAAGGCATTTAACTTAAAGATAAATAATCAAGTCTGACTTTAATTAGGAAGTTTAATTAATATTTTTTCAATGTTGTGCTATGTGTTTTAGACCATTTATAACATAAAAGTCTATGCAAAATCGCTGCAAAAATTAATAAATAAACATAGTAACATAATAAAAATATAACTATATTAAAGAATACCTCAAATAAAAATTGACATAATAAATGCACAGTAAGAAATATATTAGTTTATAATCAGGATTTGAACATTGTAACAAAAAATCAAACCTGGTATGGAGATTCATTGCTGCCCCTTTTATATAAAAGAAAGGCAGATTTTTCCGTATGCATGGAGAAGAGGAAAAAGAACTTACAGCTTATTGCGGGCTTTATTGCCCTGACTGTATCCATTTTCAGAATAAACACAGTAAAATCGCGAGGCAACTTAAAGAGGAACTTGAGAATATAGACTTTCAGAGCTATGCCAGCGTAAAAAGTCCTTTTGGTTCGGAGTTTCAGCAGTATGATGCGTTTCTTGCCGTGCTTGAAGCCCTCATGAGCCACTCCTGTTCCGAAGGCTGCAGAACCTCAGGAGGGTGCAGTGCGACTCCCTGCAAGATAATTCAGTGCTGCATGGAAAAAAGCTACGAGGGATGCTGGGAATGCGGGACTTTTGAAACCTGTGATAAATTCGATTCCTTAAAACCTCGCTGTGAAGCTTCGGTAATGCATAATCTTAAAGAAATCAGGGAAAATGGTTTTGAAGGATGGAGCAAGCGCCGCAGGCCTATTTATAACTGGCAGCAGGCATGATGAAGAGAGACCGAAGAAGCAGTCCGAAGAAAGAATGGGGATTTAAAATAATCCTCTGAGACGTAACTACACTTAATGTCTCATCGAATTTACTCGATAAACGAATTTGATGTCTGAAGAATATTTTTGAGGGGTTCGAATGGTAGCTCAAGCCGATAAAACTGCACCGATTCATATAAAAATGGAGGCATTCAAAAATCTTCAAGTAATCAAAGACTATTACCTCGTCCTGGGCGGTGGAAAAATCGGCACCGATTTTCTTAGATACGCCCTGAAAAACAGGTTTCCCTTCGTGCTTATTATCGACAGGGACAAAAACGCACCTGCATCAAGAGAAGCACGGGTTCTTAAAACCAGGAGCGAACTTGTAAATCTCCTGAGGGAAAAAGCTAAAATTCCCCTTCGGGAAAAAGTGACCGAACAACTTCCCGAAATAGAATACGAAAGTATAAAAGAAGATAAAAGAGAAAGTAAAAAAGAAGATAAAAGAGAAAATAAGGAGTCTGAAGCCTACTTTTACGCAATGGACATGCACAGCATCCCTTTTCTCCTAGGCCTAGGTATCCCTGAAAATATCATCCCTGCCGTGCCATGTCATGCAATTGCTTATATGCTTGCAGACATCCTTCAGTTCCCGGTGCGGGAAGCGAAGAATAGAGGTAGCCAGGCAGGTCTTCCTGAAATAGAGATCCCTGAAAAAAATAGTTCAGGGGAGAACAGACCTGTAAATGAACTCCTTATCCTGCCTGAAGATTCAGGGCTCATGTCCTTTTTCAAAACCCTTGAAGCAGTTTTTCCCGAAGATGTAATCGCAGGAAGTTACCCTGAATACGGAATGTTGTTTTTCTCATATGCAAGGGAAGGGGAAATCTGTCCGGATAACTGTCCCGGGCCGCGAGATCGATGCCTGACCTTCGGTAGAGATAAAACGAAAACCATCACCGAATATGCGAGGGAACTCAATAATACCATACCTGGCTGGGTCTTTGAAAGCCACCAGATGAAGCCGGGAATAGGCGGGCTTAAGGGAGTGGAGTTCAAACGGAATATACTGGAAGTCCTGGAATTCGTAAACATGTTTCAGGAAGGCAGAATTAAAAAACCTGAAAAATCCGAAGAAAGAGCTTTTTTCATAGCCACTACCTGCACGTGCCATGGGGTTTTGAACATCTTCTACGTTACCTGAGTTTACTTTTCCGAACCGTCTCACTCCTTCATAATCCGGGTTTTTCAGAAACAAAAGCTACATCTATCAGCATGCCCGATACCTGTAGGGGGATTAAATGGATGCATTTGTGGGCACAAGCGGCTGGTACTATGAGTGGAACAAAAAGAAAAATCTGGACTGGTTTGTGGAAAACTCAGGGCTTAATTCCGTAGAGCTCAACGCAAGTTTTTACAGGTTTCCTTCTCCAAACAACATACTGAACTGGAGCACGAAGGGGGCAGGACTCAGGTGGAGCGTAAAAGTTCACAGGTCCGTAACCCACTGGCGCCGGTTCGGGGAAAGTGCTCTTGGGACCTGGGGAAATTTCAGGGAACTTTTTGAACCTCTGGACCACCTTATTGATTTCTACCTTTTTCAGGCGCCACCGAAGTTCGATGATGCTGAAAAAGTGCTCGGGTTTGCGGAAGAAACAGGACTTGGGGAAAGGTTTGCTCTGGAAATAAGAAATAAAGAATTGCTCGGAAACAATGAGCTGTGTGCGGAACTTCTGGAAAAGGTGACCCTGGTATCCGTAGACTCGCCGGATTACAGGAACCGGATATTTCCAGGAAAAATCATTTATATGAGAATGCACGGAAGAGAAGGCTGGTACAGTTACAATTACACAAAGGAAGAAATTAAAGAAATTGCCCGGAAAATCAATGTATTTGAGCCTGAAAAAGTCTACATTTATTTTAATAACAATCATAACATGCTTGAAAACGCAAGAAAGGCGTTAGAAGTCTTTTCCGAAATGTAAACCCGGCAATTCTGCCTCCAATTTTCAAAAATTACTCGTTTTGAGGGCCGGAAATTCACAGCTTGATGGCTACAGTTTTGATTTCCGTGCCAGGAAGGGAAAAAAATGGACCCTAATTGTTAACCGGCTTCATGAATAAATTATTATATAACGAGATGTATTTAAAGTTTTGATCCAGATATCCCATACAGTCAAAAGTTAAAGGTCTCAAAATAAAATATTAGCTCTTTCTGAGATTGAAGCTGATGGCAAAAAGAGAATTACCTGGAACTCCCTATATATAAAACCAAAGTTGAAAAACAAAGTGGAATATATGTTCTGGAGTAAAGATGATATTGTCGAAAGGTTGAGCAAAATACCTAGAACCCTTGAAGACATTTCAATAGAAGTTTTTGAAGGTGTACCCCCGGCAAACGATTTTTTATGCGAAACAAGCCTTTCGAGAGAATTTTGCACCGATGCGTCCAACAGTTGTGGAAACCCGCAAACAAATATAAGCGTAGCACAGGTAAGTATTGAAAAAGAACTCATGTATCCTTACGTGGATGGTTCTTCTTTGAATGAATTTGCCGTTCATCCCTCGCAGCACCGATTTATACTGCCATATGAGATCCTGGGCTATGAAATAAGAAAGGAATACAGAATCTTTCAACCGGAAGAATTGAAAACAAAGTTTCCTGCAGCTTATGAACAGCTAATGGAAGTAAAACAAAAAACAGGAACCGGAAAGCAGGAACTGGACTCTGTAGAATGTTACCGGCTGGAAAACGAAAGTTTTCTGCAGTATATTAAAACGCCCAAAATAATTATTACCAACCACGACCAGCTTCATGCTTCATACGATGCGACCGGAAGCCATGTTTTTGCAGATGGCATAGGAGTTGTGCTTGGGGATATAACACTCTACCATTATGTCACAGCTGTCCTTAACTCTGCTATAGCAAGGGCTCTACCTGAGATATGGCACCGTGAAAAAATGCAGAAAAATAACCATCTGAACGCAAGAATGCTAAAAAGATTCCCGATTGAGTTCCCCAAAAAAGAAATCACTGAGACTCTTATAAGCACAATCTGCAGGTATCTGATTTATCTCAACAGGCAAAAACAGGCATCAAAGGCTTATCCGATATCTGAGTACCAGAACCTGATTGATTTTTACAAAAGAATTTCAGATCTTCTGATTCTGGATACCTATATCACAGATGACCTTGATCCGAAACTCCTTGCAATCCTTGCGGAAAATATCACAGCACCCAGAGAGGAATTTGAATACAGTAACGACATAAATCTTTTGATAGGACTGCAGGCAATAAAGCAAAATATCCTGGGCTCTGCGGATTTCCGTAAGTGCAGGTTCAACAATGAATTCACCAACATTCTGGCTACCCTGAAAAATAACGGCGTCTGGTAGAAAGAGATAAGGCCTTTTTTCCGGTTCTTAACTTAAAGGATTTTGTTTTTATTCCTTTTCTTTTTCAAACAATTTTTCCTCAAGCAATCATTTCCAGCAGGTTTTTCTTCCAGCAGCTTTTATCCGAAAAATACTCTTTCAGATCCCTTCATCTATTCGGGTCATTTCAGCCGTTTGGATAGATTCAGCCACCCGGAACAATTCAGCTATTTGGATAGATTCAGCCACCGGAACAATTCAGCTATTTGGATAGATTCAGCCATCCGGGCCAATTCAACTATTTGGATAGATTCAACTATCAGGGTCAATTCAGCCATTTATTTCTTTCAGGATTATTCTTTAGTTTTGCAGGAACTTTGGTCTTCCCGAGGCGCCGGAAGGATACATGTCCTGCAACCCTTTTCCCTTGATTCAAGGCTCCTGATTAGCTGCATAAGTATTTGTTTATTTAAGTCCTCTTTTTGTATCACAACCGAAACATTGCTGTTCAACAACTCCATTTCTTCGGCACTCAGGTCTTTTGCAGTGCAGACGATGATGGGGATGTCCACGGTCTCAGGGTCTTTCTTTAGGGTCCTTATAACCTCAAAACCCGATGTTTCCGGCATCATCAGGTCCAGAATTATTGCATCCGGAAGCTCGGTCGAAGCCCTTTCAATTGCTTCCCTTCCTCCATATGCCCGGATGATAATGTAATCTTCTTCTTTAACCTGGGAGACCATGAGTTCAACCATAGCCTCCTGGTCATCCACAATCAGAATTTTTGGCGCCTCTTTTTTCATTTTTTCGTTTAAACGTTCCAGAGTTGAAAGCAGGACTGATTTTTCAACAGGCTTGACAAGATGGTCGAATGCGCCCCAGAGCATGTTACACTCACTCAGGTCGTCTATTGAGAGGACAAGTACAGGAATTCCGGCAGTCTGACTGTTTTTTTTCAGATTTTTAAGCACATCCCATCCATTCATCTCAGGTAGCATGAGGTCAAGAGTTATTACAAAAGGCTTTAATTTCTGAGCAAGGAACAGGGCCTGCTTTCCGCTTGAAGCCTGAACTACTCTGTAGCCGGCTTCCTTTAACGTGAAGATGAGTAGTTCCCGCGACAGCTTATCATCTTCGACAACTATCACAAGAGGCTCGGAACCGTCCGAACCTTCGGGTTCAAAAATCTCGATGAGCTTCTTTTCTTCGTGATTTTCTTTCTGGCCTCCGGTTTCGGGTTTATCTGCTTCCCCTGTTCTGGAAGGGATTTCTGGAACATTTGCTCCATTTATCGCATAGATTTTGGGGCTTTCCACCTTTTCCCCGGCGTTCAGGATTTCTACAGGCACTTCGAAAGCAAAGGTTGACCCCTTCCCGGGTTCGCTCTCAACCCAGATCCTGCCCCCGTGCATCTCTACGAATTTTTTGGATAGAACAAGGCCAAGGCCCGTACCTTCGTATTTGCGGCTCATGACCGAATCAATCTGTTTGAAGGGCTTGAAAAGATGTTTTATCTCATCCTTTGAAATCCCTATGCCCGTATCAGATACGGTAACCCTGATCCCATTTTCGGATCTTGCCCCTGCGACCTCAACCGAGCCGCCTGCGGGAGTGAACTTTATTGCATTGCTCACAAGATTGTACATTATCTGCTTGAAGCGGGTTCTGTCCGCATAGATAAAGAAACCTGATTCCACATTGAAATTCATTGAAATATTTTTCTTTAAAGCAAGAGGGGAGCTTATACTCATGGTATCGGCAAAAATATCGTGAAGAGAGAAAAAGTCAAGTTCAAGATCCATTTTCCCGGCTTCTATCTTGGAAAGGTCAAGGACACTGTTTATGAGCAAAAGCAAGTGTTTTCCGCTATTATAGATATTTCCAAGAAATTTTTTATTAAGTTCGTTAAATTCGCCCGTTTTCCCTCCAAGCATTAACTCCGAAAAACCAATTATGGAAGTAAGAGGGGTACGTAATTCATGACTCATAGTCGCAAGGAATTCACTCATTGCACGGTTTGCCCCTTCAGCTGCGAGCTTTGCCTGCAAAAGTTCTTCCTCAGCCTTTTTACGTTCGGAGAGGTCGATGAAACTTTCAACAAAATACCCTTTTCCTCCAATTGAAACAGGCACAACGTTTCTGAGGATCGGTATGGGTTCCCCTCTGGCTTTGAAAAGCAAACTCTCAGAGAGTTCTCCGGCCGAGTCCAGTGAAGGCGCAGTACAACTTTCTTCCCCTGTCTGGCAGATTAACCGGCTGCAGATCATTCCTATAAGTTCCTTTTCGGAATAATCCGTAGTTTTCAGGGCAACCGGATTTGCATCCACAATTTTTCTGGAGGAAGCTTCGATCAACAGGATACCGCAAAGGGTGTTATCAAGGATGGTTTTGAGCCTTTCCCGATTTTCCTGCTCCAACCTTTCTGCATTTTTCAAGCCTGTAATGTCCTGAGCTACAATCTGAATAATATTATCATTCTTGTCGATAAGGGACAGGCTAACCTCAATATCAACAATTTCCCCTTCAGCTTTCTGGTACCTCATTTCAAAACGAGAAGAAGCCTGTTTGAAGGTTTCCTTAATTGCCTGCCGAAGCTCAGAAAGATACTCAGGAGGAATAAAGGAGATTAGAGAAATGTTAAGTGGCCGCCTCTCCGTGAAACCGAAAATTTCGCAGCCTTTTTTATTTATGTCCAGGACCTTTTTTCCATCCGAAATAATAACAGCATCACTGGACTTCTCAAATAAAGCTCTGTACATCTTATTTTTTTCCCTGAGATCTTCTTCTGTTTCCCTGTAAAGTGTAAGGGTATTTTCAAGTTCCATCCATCTCCTGAGCGAAAATATTCCCATTCCAAAAGAGGTATATATCGAAAGAACAAGCATGAGTCCCAGCCCCTCACGATTGTAATCTTCGACAAACAATACGATAGATTCAAAAAGATTATAATTAGAAGCTACCAGTGTAAATATAAAGCCCAGGAGTAGAAGTAGCATGAGTTCATTAGATTTTTTCACGAACGGCGACTTTGAAATATTTTCCATCCCTTATCCCCCTTAAAGGACCAGAACCTGTGTAAACTCCTCACAATACCTGGCATCCACCCGTGCATGTACATAAAATTGATTTGAATTTGCCGATATCAATGGGCTTTGAGATATAACCGCTGCATCCTGCTCTTAAGAACCTTTCCTCATCTCCCTGCATGACATAATCTGTAATGGCAATTACAGGCGTCTCATGGATTTCAGGAATCTTTTTGATTTTTTTCAGGACCTCAAGCCCGTCAAATCCCTGCAGCTGTATGTCAAGAAGTATGAGATCGAACCTGTTTTCCTTAGCAATTTTGAGAGCTTCAAACCCGTCACTGGCTTCTCTGCTCTCATAGCCAAGAGTAGTAAGAAGGAACCTGATAAGTTCCATAATTACAGGACTATCCTCAACTACAAGTATGCTTTTCATTTCCATGACCTCTCAATCTGCATATATCAAGAGACCTGGCAAAATACAAATGCCCCTGGCAAATTGATGTTTTTTCCGAACCCTGGAATAATATATAGCAGGCTTCTACAGCTCCATGAGCATCTACATGTCCATAAAATGGACTGCGTACTCCTTAACGCGCCAGAGCTAGCAAAGAGTATCTTAGGCAGACTCTTTAAGACGACCGCATAAAGTACCCCGTCGTCTTCCCCAATTCGAAAAACCTACCGGATGGTAAGTTAACTATTTTACTCGTTTTCCCCAGATAATATAGAATTTAATAAAGTTTAAAAGTTAAACAGTAATTGAATTCAATGCATATAAAAACTTTGTTTGTTGCCAAGAAAAAGCCGGATCAGCAGGTAAATGGAACTGGTTTTGTTAAAAAAGAAATGATGTTTCCCAGAAAGCAGGAGAATAATCGGAGAATAACTGGAGAATAACTGGAGAATAGCTGGAGAATAATTGGAGAATAATCAGAGGAAAAAATCCTCTGCCTGATCTGAAGAATGAAGATGTGGAGAGCGGTTGAACTGTTAAACCCATTATAAGATATGAAAATAATCTGAAGAATATATAAATAAAAATTAAGAAGTAAAAGAGAAAATGAAGGAAAAAAGAGAGGGAACAATGGAGGAAAAATGAAAGAGAAATTTAAAAAATAAAGTAAAAATAAAGTAAAAATAAAAGAGAAATTAAAAAAAGAGAAAAAAATGAAAGAGAAATGAGAAAAGGAAGAAAAAAAGAAGAAAAAAGGAAAAGAAAAGGAATTTGAAGCAATATTTGGCCCTCGGAAGTTTTGTTCCTCTGACATTTCCCTTATACTTTTCTGCTATCCTCTCCGTGACCTGCGCAAAATTCTGCATACACAGGATAATGGTCCGAAACGGCGTCCGTTTCTTCAGGTGTCAGGTTATACGCCATGTCGTACCTGAATACCCCTGCATCTCCTGCAAAATGGGACTCGGTATTGTCCGTAACTATAATCCTGTCATAGGTGTAAGTCGTCTTTCCGGTTGTTGTATCCATGCTGTTGCCTATGAGCCAGTGGTATTCTTCCCCACTCATGGAACTTGCCGTATCTTCATCGAAGTAAGAGCCGTCAGCATTCAAGTCACCCATTATTATGAAGTCATCCTCATCCGGAAAGGCATCCCTGGCATAGTCAAGGACTGAGGGCAGGGAATTGATTTCTTCGGTAGCTTCGTCCGGGTCGGTATGAACAACGATTAATGTGAAGCTAAAAGTCCCGTTCAGGTCCTCAAAAGATGCAATGTAAGGCTCTCTTTGGAAAGGGTCCGTACCTTCAGGTTCGGAGTAGGTCAGAGGCTCCCCTACCGGTTTCATTTTTGCAGTGTCATACAGATAAGCATACTGCTCCTTACTCGAAGTCCTTCCAAGCCTTTCGCTGACAACAAAAGAATAGCATTTTCCTTCACTGTTTACAGCCGCGACCAGAGCGGGAAGGGCAGTTTGTGAACTGTCCCTGATTTCCTGTACGGCAACAACATCATAAGTGCAAATAATTTTGGCAAGGATATTCATTACCTCGGGGTTCGAAGCTTTTTTAGTTCCAAAGACCTGGATATTGAAAGCTCCGATCCGTAAAGGTTCGCCGGAAATGTTTCCTGAAGCTGCTGCAGAGGCACTGCCAGTGCCCTCCATATAAGATAGGAAAGAAGAATCTGGCTCACCAGCTGAGATTTCTTCATAGCCATTCTGAACGTCTTCCTCAGGGGAGAGACAAACTGAAAAAAGAACAAAAATTATTGCAGGATATACAAGATAGGATATTATTTTCAAAGAAGTCTTTAAAGCCATGGTCTACCTCTTTCCCGACCGGAGAGCCTGCAGTTTTTCAGAAGTGAAGGGAAAGCTTCCATGCGGATTACGGAGGTAGTTCCATGAGGATTATGGAAGGTCTCCAGGCACATATGGGAAATGCCTTACAGGTTCCGGACAAAGTTGGGCAAAAAGAATTTAAGTTTTCGATAAGAATATTAAAATTTTAAAATTATTTTTTAGATTTGGACATTTGAATACAAAATATTTCTATATTAATCAAATGTATAATATGACAGATAAGAATATATAACCTTGCTAAATCTGGATAGCTCGGATCATTTTTGGTTGTCCCGGCATCCAGAAGGGAAACTTTCAGTTCTCCTATCCACACCGCACAGGATCGGAGCCAGCCTGCCCAAAAAATGAAAAGCCCTTGAGAAAACGACACTGCGATTAAGAGGACTATAACCAAGAAATTCCCCCAGTTGGGGAGAATACGTTCTTAACCCAAAAACCGTTTTTGAACTCAGTTAAAAACAAACGCCTCCGCCATATACTAGCTCTTCGGCCAGCCTGTCTGGCAGCTCTGCAAAAGACAGAAATCCCCTTGAGCGAAGCTTATTGTTAAAATCCGCAAATTATCTGCTCGAGCGCAACTCACTATTATAACCCAAAATTGGCCCTCTTGAGTGAAGTTTCCGATTTTAAGCTGCAAATTAGTCTGCTTGAGCGCAGCGAAACAGACCGCGCACTGCAGAGCCGCAACTCTGCCGAAACAGACCGCGCACTGCAGAGCCGCAACTCTGCCGAAACAGACCTCGTGCTCCAGAGGCGCAATTCGGGCTGCAGAGCCGCAACTCTGCTGGCACAACCAGAAGCAATTGTACTACACTTTTATGCATGTTGTGATGCTAATGTCTATGATGCCTGATGTCTATGATATCCTAATATATCTTGGAGTATCCTATATAGGATCAATCAGGAATATTTCCGGTTCGAAGCTCCGTTAAAAATCTTAATTATTCCACTTTTCATTCAGGAGGGGTAAGTTACGGCTAATTCCAGGAAAGGTTCGGCAAAAGAGGAGATTTTTACTGAAAGCGGCTTTATTGAGAAAGAAGAAAGCAAAGAGAAAAAGAAAGAAGAAAACCACAGGATTCTGCTTGAAGGATATGATAAGAGGCTAAAGAATCTGGATCCTGAACTGCTCACACAGGAAGATGAAATCATCTTAAAAGAAGCCTTCAGGCACGCAAAGGAGGTGCTGGAACCTGAGGAACTGATAAGCTGGTTTATAGGCGCAGCCGAGCCATTCTACAGGTCTGCAACCTGGGAAGTGCTTTTACCCATGTACGAAGAGCTGCTTGGTAGTGCGGAAAGGGAACTCGGCCCGGAAGCCCCCGGGACTGCGGCTGTATTGAACGGGCTTGCAGGGCTTTATCGGTATACCGGAAAACTCGAAGAAGCCCTGAAGTTATACTCACGAGCCCTTACCATCCGGGAAAAAACTTTGAGCTCTGACCGGCCTGAGATCGGAGACACATTCGGTGAACTTGGGATTCTCTACTATGTCATGGATAGGCCGGAAGAAGCCCTTCAGTGTTATAACCGGGCTCTTGAAATTCAAGAAAAGTTTCTGAGTCCTGAGAATCCGGGAGCTGTCAGGACGCTTAACAGGATGGCTCTTTTTTATAAAGGGACGGAAAAACCGGAAAAAGCGGAAGAACTTTTCAACCGCGCCCTCGGGATACTCGAAAAACTTGCGGAAAAGGAGCCTGAGAACAGAAAGATCCCGGCTTATACTGCCGGCACCCTGAACAATCTTGGCGTGCTTCTTTCGGAAATGGGCAAACTTGAGGAAGCCGAGGAAAGATACGGGCAGGCCCTGAAACTCCAGGAAAAGATATACGGAAATGAACACCCGCAGATAGCCCAGACCCTGAACAACCTTGCCCTGCTTTATTTCCAGACAACAAGGTATGAAAAAGCCATGATTCTCTATACGCGCTCTCTTGAAATCATGGAAAAACTGGGAAAAACCGAACATGCCGGCTTTGCCACGACCCTCAACAACCTAGCAGGAGTCTATGTCCAGAAAAACCGCCCTGAAAAAGCCCTTGAACTTTACACTCGAGCCCTTGAAATCCGGGAGCGAGTCCTCGGCCCGGACAATCCCGAAGTTGCCAAGACCTTAAACAACCTCGGCGAACTGCACAGAATCCTCGGCCAGCACAAAAAAGCCCTTCCTCTGTACTCCCGCGCCCTCAAGATCTATGAAAACACACTCGGCCCTACCCACCCCGATGTAGGCACAACCCTGAACAACCTCGCAGGCCTCCATGAAAGCATGGAAGAATATGAAACCGCAATCGACCTCTACGAAAAAGCCCTGGACATAATCGAGAAGGAATACGGGCCCGATCATCCATATTTCAAGATCACGCGAAATAACTTGCTGGGGCTGTACGAAAAAATGGAGAGGAGCTGGAGGAGCTGAATTTTTAAAAAATCAAAAAGAGGACAGAAAAACGAATAACCGGGATAAAAATCGAAGATGACGAAAAAGATTAAGAAAAAAGGATTAACAGGAAAAAATCGACAAGAGAAGAATTCGGAAGATAAGGACAAGGAAAAAGAGAAGGATAAAAAGAAATTTATCGAAAAAGATTACAGAACCAACTCTATTACAGGATCGGCCGATTACGGGACCAGCTGTATTACTGGATCAGCCGATTACAGAACCAGCTGTATTACAGGATCAGCCGATTACAGGACCAACCTATTACAGGACCAACCTATTACAGGACCAACCTATTACAGGACCAACCTATTACAGGACCACTTGTATTGCATTTATGCTTGGTGTTTCCTTAACTACTGTTTTCCTGCAATGAACTCCTCAATCATGCGGTATGCCTCATCGTCCGGATACTGCTTTGGAGGGTGTTTCATGAAATATGCGGATGGCTGATAAAGAATTCCGCCTTTTCCCCTATCAAGTGCAAGTTTGCAGCATCTGATAGCATCAATTACGACCCCGGCAGAATTTGGAGAGTCTTCTACCGAAAGCCTCAATTCAAGGTTCATGGGCACATCCCCGAAAATTTTTCCTTCCATCCGGAGGAAGCAGACTTTGTTGTCTTTCTGCCAGGAAACATAGTCACTCGGACCAACATGAATATTTCCGTTTTCAAGCCTCTCGGCAAGCACGGACTGTACGGCTTCGGTCTTCGAGATTTTTTTGGATGCAAGCCGTTCCCGGTTCAGCATATTAAGGAAATCGGTATTTCCACCGGTGTTAAGCTGGTATGTCCTTTCCAGCTTTACTCCCCTTTTCCTGAAAAGGTCGGCAAGAGTCCTGTGGACTATGGTCGCTCCGAGCTGGGACTTGATGTCATCGCCGATGATCGGAAGCTGCTTTTCTTCAAAGCGTTTTGCCCATTCAGGGTTGCTCGCGATAAAAACAGGCATATTGTTGATGAAGGCACAGCCGGCTTCAAGGGCACATTCTGCATAGAACCGGGCAGCCTCTTCGGAACCTACAGGCATGTAATTTACAAGAATCTCGGCTCCTGAATTCTTCAGGATGCTCACTATGTCCTCTTTTGTCGCCCCTCCTCCTTCCACAGGCAGAAACCTGCACTCCTCGGGATAATTGAAAAGATGCTCGGAACAGCCGTCCAGAACTCTGCCCACGCTTACCTCAATACCTGTCCTCGGTAAATCGGGACAGAAAGCAGTTGTGCAGTTTGGAGGAGAGAAAATTGCTTCGGATACGTCCTTTCCAATCTTCCTCCGGTCAATATCAAAAGCTGCTGCCACGGCAATGTCATACGGAAAGTAGCCTCCTATATCCTGATGCATCAGGCCGATTGCATCTGCATCCTCATTTTTTCTGTAATACTCAATCCCCTGCAGAAGTGAACTTGCACAGTTTCCAACCCCTGCAATGGCAATTTTGATCCTGTCTTTACCTGCCATTGAAACCCCCCAAATAAATTCAAAATAGTATCGGATAGTTTTACCCATTCATATTTATCAGTCTATCTTTATTCCCCGGTTATCCTTCTTTCTCAGTTGTCTTTACTCCCCAGTTATCTTTATTCCGGTTACTTTCATTTCCCGATTACCCAATTTCCAGGATCTCTTAATTCCGAGGATCTCTTAATTCCTCAGTCTCCCATTTATCCGCAGTTCCCAAAGCCAATCGCCGGAGTGTACCCCCTATCCAGGAGAAGGAATGAAAACTGTGATGCCTCTTATCTTATGCAGAAAATAGTATAAAAAACATTTTACAAAAAAATAAATTAATGTAACACTGTATCTCCAGCTTTCCAGCCAGCTTTCACCGATTCTATGAGGTCGTCAAGCCTTTATACAGGTTTACAGGTTTAGCCAGAGCACCAGCAGGAGATGAACTCCAACAAACCCCGGCACAAGATATCTAAAAATGGGTTTCTGGGTCTTATGTCTGAACTGCATCATTCCGAGCCAGGCACCGATCGGTCCGAAAAGGGAAATAGTCAGAAGGGTCTTTTCAGGAACCCGCCAAATTTTCTTTCTTGCTTTAGATTTATCCAGCCCGTACAGGGCAAATGAAACTGCATTAAGCGCAGCGTAAATAAAGAGAAAAATAATATATACAGTCTCTACCATGGGAAAGAATTCTCCGTAATAATAATTAAAGGCTGTGATTAATTAGAGACTGTGATTCAAGGGCTGAGTAATTAAGGGATGCGAGGATTTACAGGAAACAGTTTCATACTCACTTCATCTTATCCTGCCTCATCGCATTGCTTCATCTCATCTTGCTTCATCACATTGCTTCATCGCATGAAACAGTTTCGTCCTTAATTCATTGCATTTATCTCAGATATATTAAAGCTATCATCTCATATTTATGTCAGAAGCTCTGTTAGAAACATTTATGTCAAAAGCTCTGTTAGAAAATGCAAAATAAGATGAAAACGGATATTCGTGTTCAGGGGATTGTAAATGGAGATAAACGGACAGGAAGGTTTACAGATGCCGGAAAATAAGGATAAAAACTATAAAATCCTGGTTTCGTCTCCACCCTTTGTCCTGAAGGCAGGCCGTTACCTTCCAACCCTTATTTTTCTGGGGCTGGCTGTTCACCTGATCCTTCCACAGCTTGCTTCGGTTGAATCGTCCCTTCAGGTTATCCGGACGATGGCTTTATGGGCCGTACTGCTCGCTGCTGTTGCCGAGATTATAAGTTACATAGGATATGGGTACCTCATAAATTCGGTTCTGGCAATAGTTGACCAGCAACTCTCCGTCTTAAAGGGAGCTGGCATAACTCTCGCTGCAGCCAGCATGGGGATGCTTGCAGGAGGTACTTTAGGAAATGCAGCAGCTACTTACAGCTGGGTACGAAAATCCGGAGTAAGCGCTGAGGGTTCAGGGCTTGCAGGTACGCTGCCCACCATATTCAATAACGCAATTTTAACGTTACTGGCAGCCGCCGGAATAGTCCACCTGCTCTTAGTTCACGAACTCTCCACCATACAGTTTTATGCCTTTCTCCTGATTCTTGGCATATTGAGTCTGGGAGTTGCAGCAGTAAGCTGGGGAAAAAGCCACAGATCCAGATTTACAGCCGTAGCTCTAAGAATCTCGGCCTCATTTGCAGGACTTCGACACAAGCCTTACATCCCGACATCAACCGAGAATTCGGTAAACAGGCTCTTTGCAGCCCTTGATATACTCCATGAAGGAGGCTGGCAGTTCCCGGCACTGCTGGCAGCCTTTTCAATCGGTTTTGATGCGCTGACCCTTTACTTGTTTTTTATAGCCGCAGGGCATCCGGTAGGGCTCGAAGTTCTGCTTATAGGATACGGGCTTCCCCTGCTCTTCGGAAAAATGGCTTTTGTAATTCCCGGAGGAGTCGGAGTTGTCGAGAGCACGATGATTGCCCTTTATACCGGGCTTGGAGTGCCGGGGTCGTTAGCTGTCGTTGTCGTACTCGGCTACAGGGTGTTTTCTTTCTGGATTCCTACGCTGGTCGGTTTTCCTATCGCTTTTTATCTGCAGAGGACATGAAGTTAAGATAGAATATGAAGTAAAATAGAATGTAAAATTAATTTTCAGCATCGTAGCATCGTTATACTTCCAGGCTGCGGAGAATTTTGGAGGAAACTGCCATTCCCATGCAGGTGTCCAGTGTTGTCGAGGACATCAGCCCTATCACTTTCCCTCCCTGCACGATAGGAGAGCCGCTATCCTCCGGCTCCGGCATATCATGGCACTGGAAGCCCAGGAAAAGCAGTGAAGCTCCCGAATTAACCACCCTGCAGTAACGTATGACACGTGTATCGTTAATAAGCTCAGCCAGCCCCAGCTCGTCCGGGCTGCCAAATTCGGTAATTTCAACCTCGCTGTCAGGGGGGAGCTCTATCAGGGCTAAGTTATGGTCTTTCAACGTTCTGGTGACAACAAGTTTCATTCCATTAACTGTCAGATGGTCACCTTCCCCCCTGAATATATGGGAAACCGTGACCATGTAAAGTATCCCTTTGAGCGAGATTACAGCGCCGATAGTACCGCGTTTTCCATTGTGAAAAAAAGAACTGCCTGCTTTTATCATGAGCTTTAACCAACCTGCCAGTTTCTCCCGGGTGTGGTTTATGTTATTTTTGGGGTTTATGTTTAGCCGGGTTTCATTTATATTTCACACTTAGCTTCATATATTAACCGGGGGTTGAGAAGATTCTTTAACGCTTCCCCTTAATCCGGGGATTATCCTGTGAACCCGTTTCCGATACTCTCTGTATTCGTCACCGAACTGCGCCACCAGCCTTGTCTCCCAGTGAAGAGACCCCAGATAAAAGTATATGGTAGTCAAAACGTATATGAGGAACAGATTGACGGTCATAAAGGGAGTGAGCCAGATCATGACCAGCCCCGAGAGCAGGAATGGATCCCTTACCCACCGGTAAACGCCCCGGATCTTCAGGGAATCTGCTTCGGAAGCCCGCGGGCTGGACAGCTGAGAGCGTATTTTGAACCGATGCGGAGCATCCCGAAAAGCCATGGGGGCAAGCATTCCGGCAATTAACTGCCCTCCGACCATTAGCCAGCGCCAGGGAGAGGGTATTTTGTAGAGGACCCGCCCCGGATTTTTGTAGAGCTGATAGACAAGCGGCAATATCGTCAGCACCGCAATGAGGCTGTATGCCGGCAGATAGAGCGTTTCTGCTCTGGGACCGGCAACTCTCATGACCAGGCGTTTGAAGGGCAGGCTCGCAGTCAGGCTGTGAATAACTGCAAATGCAACCAGAGAAAAAACAGCAGTAATTTTGGAAGAAACCAATTCCAGCAGTCCCCCTTATTTTATTAATATAGCTTATATTTCCACGCCAGTATGAAAAGTTTACTTATAGTGACTTAAAAATATTAGAAGTGCAGGGAATTGCAGGCAATTGATGTGAAAGAGAATTGATGTGAACGAGAATATTTGATAAACTAGAGTTGGTCAAACCCTCAGGATGAAATTAAAAATAAAGTTTTCAATTCAAATTTTTCTCCCGCAGTTATAACAACTGCCTTTATGAACACAGATTATGCTTCCGCATTCGGTGCACGTCCATCTTATTTTTTCATTTTTTAGAAATTCCTCTATACCAATTTTTTTAATGTTTTCAAGGTTTTCAATCATACTCATATCGTATCTGGTACGATACCTTTTATCCAGATGCTTCAAATTTTTGCAAGGAAAATTTTCACATTCAAAACAAAATGTTAATTTGTTTTCTGTTAAAGCTTCACATGTTTTTATTTTGCATACAACTCGAGTAACAGGTTTTTTAGCGTCAATTCTACAGCCGGGACATTTGTTTTTCTTTCTTAAGTAAGCCGTGCAAATGCAACAATTCATTCCGCAGGGAGCAATGAGTAGAGCTTCGTTCAACAATATCATACTCCTGGATCTTACTCCTTCCTGGATCTTACTCCTTCCTGGATCTTACTCCTTTTATACTACGTGTATCTATTTAGATAGTAATGCTCATAAAGTTTGAGTGCACACCGACCTTAACGTAAATCCGACTTTTACTGTCAATGAATGGCAAAAATAGGATTACCGGCTCAAGAATATTTATTTTGCATTAAAAAAATAATATACATCGTGATGTATATTTTTGGAAAATTTTTCAGGTCCTATGCAGTTTTCGGTGTTAGACTCCTCAAAAAATTGGTGTATAAAGTTGGGAGGCTAAAGGTGAGGAGTTTTTTTGGAGGATATTTGTTGGGAGGTAATAATTACAGAGATTACATACAAACACGATGTACAAAAATTGGAATGGTAAGTAGATTTTTGACTTTTTAAAATTTATTTAATAATAATCTTATGCTTTAATAATAAGTGTCTTATGAACCCACAACCTTCCATTATAACCAGTGCACCTGATAGTCAGGCAACTAATATAATAACCGGTCTTTGCATACTTGTGTACCGGATTTTTTAGTTGTGGAGTAATTTTTGTTCCTTCGAGATATTGTCCATCTCCGAAGTCCCATCTGATATATGTCTCTGTACCTTTTGACAGGTCCTTGAATTGTACTAATCGCGGATCGGTAGTTGAAGCGGCTACCGCCGTATAATCAATGGAATTACCTCCACCGGTTAGACGGGCTGTCGCTGGAGGAGTTCCTGCACCAAGGGGGGTCGCGTATATAGTAAGTGATGCAGAGGCTGCTGAAGACAATAAAGTCAACATCATCAATATGGTGAAAACAGATAATGTTATTTTCCACATAAACTTTCTATTATTTTTCATTATACTTCCTCTTGTTTTTTTACTTCGTTTGATCCGGGAACATCCGTAATCAAAAATAACAGAGTAAATTTACTCAAAGACTACAGGATAAAATAATATATAAACATACTTATTTTCAGGAAATTAAATAAAAAACAAGAGGAGAGTTTAAAGCTTTATGATGCTTTATTTTATTACATAAAACATTATAACATTACAAATTCATTTAATAAAGTTCTCAATTGTCACAATCTAAAAAATGAGGATTGTGAGAAGGTTAAGGAGAAAGCTATATAGTACTATATCTTAAGAAGATCCTTTTATCACTACGGAAGTGTGAAGGGTCACGCATGCTCCGTCCTTTAAGCAGGGGATGAAGCGGAACCTCGCCTCATATTGGTTTTCATTAAATCTCTAAATTGTAGCTTCTTTGTAAAATAATAAGGATTGGAATAGAAAACCGAAAGCAGAGCTTTAGTCACTTAAATAGGGAAACCTTGTTAAACGGATACTAAGCTATTACCCAGAAACCGGGCAGGCGTCCCGAAGCATACCCCATCCTTTAGGGTGGCCGCCTGAAAGAACAAATGCATAGTTATAAAAAAGTTGGTTTTTTCACATAAATCATGCCGCAAAACCACGAAAATGAATACTAAAAATAGCTAAAATAACAACGTGATAAGTAGGAAGGTTGCTGTCGAAAAAATGATAGAGGCAAAGTGTTTTACATATAAAAATATTTTAGATTTGGAGTTTGAACAAGATCATCCCGCAAAAAAGCTGTTTTGCGATAATAACAAAAGTTCATTGACGAGTTCGTACACGTTCTGTTTAAATCCTTGTTTTGCTGATAGCTGTTTTGCAATTTTTAGCTAAAGAAAAGCCATTTAATTTCTATATATACGTTGGCAAGCACAAGGGTGATCAGAACTATCAAAGGCCAGCCTCGATAGTATTTCATGTCTGGTTTAAGTTCCTTATCCCAATCATCTTCATTTCTTTTAATATATTTTCCTCCTTTGTTTTTTATTGTTTCAATCCTTGTTTGCTGAAAGCTGTTTTGCAATAGGGTTTCAAAAAGCCCTATTTTGCTTTTGTTTTCAAAATAGAGCAATTTATAAGCAGATATTTTTTGACATTTTCCGCTGATTTCACTATTACACTGGGATATATAAATAGCAGCTACATATAAATATTTCGAAAATGAACTGACTGACGTTGATATTATATTTTTCTAATGTATGTAGTTGTATATTAAAGTTAATTTCTTTAAGATCTCAGGGTAGATCAGCAGAAAAAAACTGACTGTTTTTATTTGAATTCAAGCCGAATGATCAGGGAACCGGAATTGAAGGTTAAATTCCACCTGAACCTTCTTTTTCTTTAACTGATTCTAATTTTAATTTAAGTTGTCTTTGATAGATGTGACGCAATTTGAAAAAAGATAAGGGGGTAATCTCAACTATCCCGGCATACACGAATCTCCTGGACGGTATCTTTGTCCATAGCAGCTGATTTTCCTATTCCTATGTAGTCAGGGGTGCAGAAGTTTGTCATGAAGCCGCCATAAAAGGAGAGGAAATTTTTTGGCCAGAACAACTTTCTAAAAACATGTTTGTGCATTATTCATGTAAAACAGCGTGGCATTTTTTTGACATTATATAGTTGGCATTATAAAAATATCTTTTACCTGGGGCAAATTCCTAAAAAAATAGTGCTGTTGGAGTTTTTCAGTAGTGTACACTTTTTTGAGTTACCTATATCCCTTAATTTGGTGCTGGGAGATAGAATTCGAATCCGCTAAATTTACTAACCTCACTAACTCAAAACACCTCACCTCAACAATATTTATATGTGGGAAGGGTTACAGTACAGAAGGATTTTTCCAAACATTTTATATTACTCATAGGATTACTTGATATATCATGACATGCAGAGGCATGGCATTCGTGCATTAAAATTTACAACTGGAGAACGGATTTACAAATTAGAAGAAGGTCCTTTTAATGAAATACTGGCAGCCGAAATACGAAACAATGAATCCCGAAGAACTGAAGAGACTTCAGCTTAAACGCCTGCAAAACAGTACAAAGCTGGTCTATGATAACGTTCCTTTCTACAGGCAGAAATTCAAAGAGGCAGGAGTCACTCCCGAGGACATCAAAACCCTCGAGGACGTCCGGAAACTGCCTTTCACACGCAAAACAGACCTTCGGGACAACTATCCATTCGGGCTCTTTGCTGCAAAGAAGGAGGACATCGTACGCATCCACGCTTCCTCCGGGACCAGCGGAAAGCCCACGGTTGTCGGCTATACTGCAAAGGACATCGAGACCTGGTCGGACTTAATTGCCCGGAGCCTTACAATGATAGGGCTTTCAAAAGGCGACATTGTCCAGAATGCCATGAACTACGGCCTCTTTACAGGCGGACTCGGCTTCCACTACGGCGTTGAAAGAATGGGAGCCATGATCGTTCCCGCAGCCACAGGCAATACCGCCCGCCAGCTCGAAATGATGATCGACTTCGGGGTAACCGCAGTTCACTGCACTCCTTCCTATGCTTTCTACCTCGCAGAAACCGCAGAAGAGCTCGGCCTCATAGACAAGCTCTCCTTAAAAGCAGCGATCTTCGGCGGCGAACCCTGGTCGGAAAACACAAGAAAGCAGCTTGAAAAAAGGCTCAACCTCAAAGCCTACGACTGCTACGGCTTATCCGAAATGTTCGGCCCGGGAGTCGGTTTCGAATGCCAGGAACAGAACGGCCTTCACATCTGGAGCGATAACTTCCTTGTAGAAGTCCTTGACGAGAACGGCGAGCAGGTCGCTGAAGGCGAAAAAGGCGAACTTGTCCTGACCTCCCTCAATAAAGAAGGTTTCTGCAACATAAGATACCGCACAGGCGACATGACAAAACTTCTCGAGTCCGAGTGCGACTGCGGCAGGACAACCACAAGGATCTCCCGCCTTCTCGGCAGGGCCGACGACATGATGATCGTCCGCGGAATCAACGTCTTCCCCTCGCAGATCCAGGACGTTATCTCAAGAATCCCGGAGGTTGGCGAACACTTCCAGCTCATCCTCGACCGCAATAAACACATGCTCGATGAACTCACAATCGAAGTCGAACTCGAAGAAAACGCCTTCACCGGCGACCTGAAAGACCTCAAAGCCGTCCAGGATCATGTTCAGCGTGAACTCAAAGCCGTCCTCAACATCCGCACAAACGTCGAATTGCTTGAGAAGGGCAGCATCGAGAGGACTGCAGGAAAGGCAAAGAGGATCATTGACAGAAGACCTCAGCTCTGAGCCTTCGAGAAACTTTGAATTACTGTTCAGTAACTCAAAAAATCAGGGAATTCTAATTCTCTGAATTTACTAACTTTTTAACTAAGTTTATTAGCTTTTTTACTTTCCTTAAACTAAATTCAGACTTTTTTTACCAGGCAGCAAGACTAAAAATATTTCTTCTTAGAATGTCGAAGCTATCTAATAAAGCTCGAAGCTGTTTTTTTGCAAAATTCCTTCTATTGCAAAAATGAATGGAAATTAAAAACCTGTATTTAAAATTTCGCGATATGATCTTCGTCTTTAAAACGAAAAAATTTATCTTGTTTTAAAACGTTGTTAAAAAAAAGAAAGTGTAATTCAGATGTTCTTAAAAACAGTTATCAGGGAGAACACAGAGAAATCGGAAAGAAAAGTGAGCGGCTTCATCAACTATTAAAGAAAATATAATTTCCGTAAAGGGGGGGAACAAGTATGCGAGAAGCAAAAAACAGATCTATAAAATTTGGATTGACACACAATAATGCAGAAGAAAGCAAAAAAGCAATTGAAATTTGTGAGCTGGATCTTAAAAATTCCAGGGCAAGTGGAAATAGAAGGGAAGAGGGAAATAATCTTGGAAAATTGGGTTTGGCTTACAGCCATTTAGGAGAAATAAGAAAGGCTATTGAATATTTCCAGCAGGCAGCGGAGATTTTTAAAGAAATAGGCTACAGGCAGGGAGAAGAACTGGCTCTCGAAAATATGGGATTAGCCCATACTCGCCTTGGAGAGATAGAGAAAGCTATTGAATATTATGAACGGGCCCTGGAAATCTGCAGGGAAACAGGGGATATAGAAAGTGAAGGAACCGTTATCGGGAATTTAGGGATGACATACGCTTTTCTGGGAGAAAACGGAAAAGCAATTGAATTCTACGAGTATGCACTTAAAATCGCCAGAGAAACCGGTAATTTGACGGGAGAACGAAATAACATGGGAAACCTGGGAAACTTATGCTATCAGCTGGGGGAGGTAGGGGCAGCAATTGGATACTACGGTCAGGCCCTTAAAATCTCCAGGGAAATTGGAGATAAGCGAGGGGAAGGAGATCTTCTTCAGAACCTGGTATTAGCACATAATCGCCTGGGAGAAATGAAAGAAGTAGCAGAATATAGCGAACAGGAACTTGAAATCCTGATGGAGATGGGGGAAAGATGTAAAGAAGGACAAACTCTTGAAAGGTTAGGTTTGGCATATAGCTTTCTGGGAGAAAAAGAAAAAGCAATTGAATGTTATGAACAGGCACTCGTGATTTCCAGAGAATTCGGAAACCGGAGACAGGAAGAAATTATTATAGAAAAATTAGGGTGTCTGCAAGAAACAAAGAGAGCAGAGCGTTATTCGAGACAGAAAGCAGAGGTTTCAAAAGAGCTGAAAGAAAAAAACGGCTCTAAGCTATTTTGTGCGGGTCGAAAATAAATGCTTAGTTTGAAAGTTATCCGGCCAAAAGGAGAAATATAGAGTTTGAATTTGATCTCAAAAAAATCAAAAAAGTAGTTCCATCTCTCCCAGTTAAGGAATTTTCTTGCCTTAAAGCCATCGATTCTGTACCATAATATGTCTTGAGTTTAATTATTTACCTAAAATCGATACCTGCTCCAGCTCAAATTATCTGAATTCTTATGAAATGTTGTTCAAATATCGCATAGTTGGATACGAGGTCTGAAAGTTATATAAATGAAGGCTCATGTAAAAATAAGACTCATGTAAAAATAAGACTCATGTAAAAATAAGGCTCATGTAAAAATAAGGCTCATGTAAAAATAAGACTCTGGCTTTGTAGATATAAAAAATGAAGATATGTGTTTTCAGGTAACACATATCAACCAGAGCTTGAAACTACCTTAATATCCCATTTCTTTATTTATCTCAATTCTTTGGGTCGAATTTTATAGCCCTATCGTACACGATCTCTGAGTAGGCTGGCCCGGTTTTTGTTGTGTTTTCCAGGTAGGCTCTCCATGCAATGAAAAGCGGTTGATCCAGTTCGATACCATAAGCTCCACGACCATAAGGAACCTCGTAGCAGTATTGATCGTCTTCGCTGCAGTTCCTGGCTAGCTTGTAAACATACAGGTATTTAGCATTGGGATTGTCAGGAAGATATTCCTCAGCAGACCCGCTGAAATCTGCGTCTGTGATTGCTCTAACACCGTTCCACCCATCAGCTCCGTATATGCAGAAGTTCGAGTACGTCGCCTTTCCTGTGGCTGCATGATTGACCCCATAGACAATTATGAATTCACTGGAGTCGTTGCCCAGTGTAATTTCTGGCTCTTGCAAGAATGGATAGTACTGCGAGGTGTCAAAGAAAGGAGGTGTAGGCGAAGAGGCTGTCTGGTTTGCTGACCATAGATAAACTGCATCGTTGGTAGGACCTACACCATTGATTCCTCTCTGAATAGCATCACTCCCTATAGGAACTCCTTGACTGGTCGGAAGCTCTGTGGCATTTGACTCATTATATTTGTTGAGAATGGCAATCCTAAGCTCTTCGAGATCATCCATAAGGTTAAATTCTGTTTGCCCGGTTCCACGGACCCTCAGTTCCGGATAATCATATGGGTCAGGTTCCACAGTTTCGTTGGGAGTAATCCTGAAAACAGTTGCAGGTGGATTATTTATGTAATCGTCGCCAGCCTGCGTGTCATTAAATAGAGCTGGGCGGAAAAATAAGGCAAATGTATCGGAATCATTCTCCAGGCCCATGTTCAGCATGACTGAGGGCATCACCTGGGTATTAATTATATTGTCCGAATATCCTGCAGACTGGGCAGCGGCCCGGATGCGTTGATCAATGCCTCTGTCAGCAGTAAGGATTATTATTGTGGTTTGATTGAAAGGATTCCCGGAAGACCCGTTTGGAGTTCCTTCGGTTTTGATAACAAGGTTATTAATCGTATCTGCTATGTTAGCGAAGAGCCATCTCCTCTCGTCCCCAATTGTCCTGTGCATAATGAAACTGTCGTAGCTGAAGTACCTGCATTCCGGCGCCGTTCTTCCCACGAAAACAACAGCTTCATCAGGACCAAGGTTCCAGAAAGGAGTTGTATTCTCTTTTACTCCAAGCGTACTGGTTATTTGCTTAATTTGTTCATCTACTTCATAACCAGGTGCCGGTGGAACAAAATATATCAGATATTTTGTGGTGGGATTGTTTCCGTATGCAGAAGGCAGTACTCCTTCCTCAAATAGCTTGAGAAAATCAAAGTAACCCACTTCGCCTTCCTGTACGGTAAATCCATTCTGTTCTAAAGCCTGTTGAAAAGCTCCCGCGTCATACGTTTCATTCGCTGCGAAGCTGGTTCCTGTTAACAGTATAAAAGCAATGCCAAGTATTATAGCCATTATATATTTTTTCATATATAACCCCCAGCTTAATTTTTCATTAAATATATTAGAAACTTTGGTGGAGCGTTAATTAAACTAGGAGAGTTGATCTGTTGATTGTTCAAATGATTCCTTACTCCCATTCTGTTTTGACTTATCCCTATTTTGTAAAAATAATACCACAGAAATACCCAAAACGTATAACTAAACTTTAAAGCTCATTTTTCATGTTATATTACAAAAACCGATTGTAGATGCCGCTTTCAAAGATCCCGAGCAAGTTCCCTCTCGACGCCGGAGAGTGGCATTTCCCGTGGGGGCTGCAAAGAAGCTAAAAAAATACGAAGAAGCTGAAAAGTATGCGGAGAGGGAAATCATCTCGTAAATCTGGGGTTGGCATACAGTGATCTGGGCGAACCCAGAAAAGCAATTGAGTTTTTGAAACAATCCCTGGCTATAGGAAAAGCAATTGAAGACCCGAGGATAATTTGTTTTTGCGAGCAGAAATTGAAGGAACTTGAAGGGTCTGAAGATTGATTTTTGTTTTCTTTTTTTATTTTCATGGGAAAAGCCGTTTGCTTCGCAAACGGGACTGCTGCCTGGGAAGATGCAAATTTGAAATCCTGACATAAATTGGGAAGTAAATGAACAGTAACTTTCAACTCAGGCTACGATAATCAATAAAATTTACACTTCAAACCCAAAAAACGAGACGATGATTTTTAAAGCCACAAGCCAAGCAATAAAAATCCCTATAAAAACCCAGAAGTAGAATCAAAACCCTAAAACCAATAAACTATTAAGTAAACAACCACAAACCTTACCTGCAGTTTTTTCCTAATTTAAGTTTCTTAACAATCGTATTTTTGCTCAGCTTTAAAGGTGGAACTATGCCTCATATAATGGAATTGCTTGGAAAGACAAGAGTTGTCGTAAAAGATGGAAAGGTCATCGAAGTCGGAGAGCCTGAAGTTGATTGGTGTCCCCTTTTTGCCAAGATCCATGGGATCCAGAAGATCACCCCTGAAGAAGTTAAAAAGAATATGGAATTCAGGATCAGCGACTTCGGGATGTTTACGGAAAAGCGCAGGCTGGAACTCGAAGACTTTGTAGGGTTCGGAGCATCGGAAGTCATGATGACGGGCCTGAGCAGGGGTTTGCTTGACACAACAGTAACCGCCTGTGACGGAGCGGGGACAGTCATTTCCAACAACCCTACCCTTGTTCAGGGCATGGGAGGACGGATGTCCGGCCTGGTCGAAACCGAACCTATCGATGGCATCATAAACGGAATAGAAGAACGCGGCGGAATCGTGCTTGACCCCTCAACTGCAAAAATGGACCCTGTTGCAGGCGTGAAAAAGGCAGCCGAACTCGGGTACGAAAAGATTGCTGTAACCGCAGCTTTCGGTGAAACCGCAAAAGAGTTACGGAAGCTTGAAGCCGAACTCGGGCTTGATCTTATAGTAATTGGGGTACATGTTACAGGTTTAAACAGGGAAGAAGCCCAGGTCCTTGTGGAAAATTCGGATATCGTGACCAGCTGCGCTTCAAAGCCCATCAGGGACCTTGTAAAGCCCATCGCACAGGTCGGGACTGCAGTACCGCTTTTTGCCCTTACCCAGAAAGGAAAAGAACTTGTTATCGAAAGGGCAAAGGACATCAAAAGCCCGATTCTGATCAATACCATGGCCCTGCCTGTACTGCCTGAGCACAAACAGCCAAGGGATCTGATCTAAAACGAAATAAAAACGGCGTCAAAGCCTTTTTCATTTCCTTTTTCATTTCCTTTTTCAGTTCTTGCTCCTCTTTTTGCCTTCAAACAATCAGTCTGCAGTATTTTCTACGATAAGATTATATTTTTTAGAACTTATGAATGTTATAACTCTGAAAAGGTATTGTTTTAAGTTCCAGGGAAGATTAGATGAACACCATATCAAATGACAAGCCTGCCATAATGGATGACAAATCTGCCATAATGAATGACAAATCTATCATAGTGAATAATGAACATGTCATAATGAATGACAAGCCTGCCGTAGGAAATGAAAAAGAGAACAAAAACAGAACTCTTGAAGAGCGAATTATAATCGAAAAAAACAAGCTTTTGCGCTTTATAAGGGAAAGAAACGATTACATCAGAAATCTGCCTGAAACTGAAAAGAAAGCATTTATCGCATCAATACAGGACTTAAAGGAAAGTAAAAACAAAATAGAAAAGTTGTTGTTGAAGAAAGAAGTCAAAAAAGGCATTGATGACCTCCTTTTCTCTTTTGAAGACCTTCCTCTTTTCGGGAAAGAATACTGGTTTATGAAATTCACAGCCGATGACGGTTCCAGACGCCAGTTTTTTCTCACATTCGGCAGGAGCGCAGGGGATATCGAAGTCAACGGCAGGTATGTGGAAAACAGCAGGGTGGTTAACGATAGAACAGATGGATATTGCGTTGCCTGGGCATATGACGGGATGAAGATAAACCTCACGGATGACCCTGGGGCCATCGAAGTGGAAAATGATAGAGTGACCTGTTCCAGCAAAGATATGACAGCGGATTTCTATGGAGCTTTCCCGAAATATATGCTTGATATTTCAAAAAATGACGAAAAGGTCTGCTGTTTGGATATCAAAGAGCCGGCTGATGTTAATTACAACTCTGAGCTGTCTGAATTTTTCAGAGGCTTATTCGGGTACAGGTTCGCAAACCTCTACTTCGATTTCAAGGGTGAGCTGTTTGGGAAGGATTTCTCCGGAAAATGCTATGCTCAAAAAGTAATTGTCATCGGGCCGTTTATTCCCTGGAAGTGGTCGAGAATCATTTTCAAAAACGGGTCTGTCCTGACTTACTATATTCCGAATATCGAGATTATTGGGGTAGAATACAATATACACAACTCCATGGAATTTTACGATTCAGAGACCAGAAAGCTGCACCGCTTCAGGAAAGCAAAAGTGTACGAATACCCTTCGGAAAAAGGGAACAAACGATGGATCGTTACAGCTGAAGAGGGCCGAGTGTTCATGGTCACGAAGAGCTATTGTAAGGAGACTTTCAGTTTCACCAAAAATTTCAATTTCAGATACATAGAGAACCTTGTCGACGTCGTCGATTTCCAGGTTGAACTAGAAGATAGGGTCATAACCCTTGAAGGGACGGGCAGCGGATTGGGTATGGTTGAAGATACCTCAGGATTTGTAATCTGAATTTCGAAACTGAGTCAGAATTACCAACAGAAAAAAAATGTTTATTTGAGTATAAAACTATTTTTTACTCCCCTCACTGTGGAGGGGAAGGATAGACGTAGTACAGATGCCTGTGATCCGGGCCGTACATACTCATCTCAATTTTCAACCTGGTCATCAGAGAATTAGCTAACCTTCCAAAATAAATTAAAAAAGGTGAAAAGAAATTTAACCTATTCATAAATTTGAGAAAGTTACATATATGAGAAGGAACATTATGAAATATAGATTCTGCTTGGTTTGAAAAAGCAGAATTATGAAAGAATCCCAAAGGATTTGAACGCATCAGTGATTGAGAGAGCCACACCCCTAAAACTCTCAATCACACTCTTTTCTATTATATTTTATACGTATATCAAAGATTTAAAACAGATATTTTTCATTCCGAACTGATATAGAAGAAGCCTTGACCAGCTTCAATATTTTGTCAGGAGGGAATTGCCAATTTTGAAGCTGGTCATCAGATAAACAGTCATACATTATAAAAATTTTTTATGACAGTTCTTTGATTGTAAGTATAATTTGGGATGCTAGCGTTATTGTTCCAACTCCTCTAATTTCTAACTTTGTAACATATATAAATCAACATGTAAAAATGTTTTACTTGCTAATAAATTTGAGATACTTATATATACATAGACATAGTTAGGCAGAGTTGGGCATAATTAAACCGACGAATATATTAATTGAGAAAAATGGCAATTGAATGAAAACAAGGCAATAGTACAGAAACATGCCCAATAGTAGACAAGCACGCATCGTGATTGAATGGGGATATCCCAAATGCGGTATATGACCCTCCCCTCGAATTTGGGAAGAAAAAACCCTCTCCTTTCAATCATGATATTTTGCTTATATGAAAAGCGTTTTTTTCTCCCATCTCAATTTCCAACCTGACCATCAGATCACAGTAGTATGCAACTGCAACACTATAATAATTTTTCAGAATTATGTCTCGATATGCTCAGTCTAATATTACATTATTTATCTATAGATTCTATATTGTAATGGCAGGTTGAAGCTTTACAAAAACGATTTGAGCAAAAGTCTTCAAAAATAGTTAAATAGATTCAATCCCAAATGCCACCAGTCTAAAGAAATTAGTCTCTTACTTTAGTAATAAATTTCCCCTTTATACTGGAAAAGAAAGGCTCGTCTGAGAATTTAAAGGGCAAGAAAGCACATTTCAGAAAGTCTGTAAATTAATAGGATTAAACTTTTAACCCCATAATAATAAAAAAGAAAAACGCTTTATGAAAATAAAGCGTTACTTTTGCTTTTTGGGTTCTTATTCCGTAGTTACGCCATCAAATTTCGCTGGATTGGCTTCATCTTCTTCCTTTGTGGCACGCACGATTCCGTCCTTGTCAACAGGCGGCGAATAGATTGTATAGAATTTTAGAGGACCTGTTTTCAAAGTATTGATGATATTGTGCCGGGCACCTGCCGGCACCACAACCGCAGACCCGTTACCTACCTCGTATTCGTTACCGTTAACTATGCACTTCCCCTGTCCTTCTTCAAAGCGGAAAAACTGGTCGTCATTCTCATGCACTTCCATTCCGACCTCTTCCCCGGGCTTGAGGCTCATAAGTACCACTTGGCTGTGCTTTGCAGTATAGAGCACTTTGCGGAAATCGTTATTTTCCAAAGTGGCTTTTTCAATATTAATAGAAAATCCTTTCTTTTTATTATCTTCCATTGTTCCACATACATTTTCTTGCTCTCTAGCACTTACTGCAATCGCTGCCACTGACAGTAAAAAACAAACCACAAGCAAAATACTCAGCGTCTTTTTTATTCTATTAATTTGTGTTTCCATTAGTCCACACCCCAAAGTTATTTCAGAATGGATATCGTTGTTAGTGATATCCAATTATATTTGATTATTATTGGTGTATATTTAATATAGAGAAATATTATTTAGAACTAATATATAATAAATCTGAAATAAACCAACCTCATAACAAAAATTCTACTTTACCCATATATATTCAAGGCATATAAAAATAATAAAAATAATAATAAAATATTTTCCTAAATCAACCTCTAGTGTAAAATCTGTAGATATTCTAAAAGTTCTGTAATGCAGCTATTCTAAAAGTTCTGTAAAATCACAGTTCCCAAAAAATCACTAAACTAAATTAATAAGTATTCAGAAATTTCGCTTGTTTTCCCAGGTCAGCATCTGAAAGAGAGAAAAAGTACCTTTTTATCTGATTCCCCTTCATCGAAAAGTGTTTCCAAACACTTTTTTGTTTTGCTCTTTCCCCTTCACTGTGGAGGAGAAGGATAGGCATAGTACAGATGCCTGTGATCCGGACAATACATCCTCATCTAAATTTTCAACCTGGCCCCCAGATCACAGCAGTATGCAGCTACAACACTATAATATTTTTTCAGAATTCTACAAAGTTCCCTGACATCTATCCCATCATATACATATGTTTTCAGTCCGTGAAGTGCCCCACGGGCAAGTTCTTCACCGTAACCGTATCTGTGACTTTCATGTCCTTGATTGATAGATTCGTGAATGTTTCTTCCTACATTCTTTTAGTTTTTCTTCCAGTCTGTTTCGGGAAATGAAAAAACCAGACTGAGTTGCAATAGTCTCGAGAACTGTACACACGCTATCCGATAGCTCATACTCTACTCGTGAGGCAAGGAAAAAAGCAGCAATAACCCTTTTTCCGTATTTTACAGGGATTATTGCCATAGTTCTAAGATTTTCCTTTCTGAGTGCATCGTCTCTGGAGGTAAGAAGGAGATCTATATGCTGCTTGTAGACAGGTTGCCCTATCATAACGAGCCTGACATTTAGGGAATTTGCACTATAAAAAGAGGCATTCTCGACAAATGTAGGAGAGAAACCGCAATGAATAGCCAGAGTCATATCTCCGGTTTCTTCATCAACCAGGTAGATACCACCGGCATCGATTTCATCTATCTGAAGGCACGAGCCAAGCAGCCGATCGAGGGTTTCATCCAGGTAATTCGAAGTAATTAACTTAATTCCCAGGTCTCTCTGGATATAGAGCAGTTTCTCATTTCGTTTTCTTTCGGTAATATCCAGAACTATGCCTTTAAGATATTTTATGGCCCCATTATCATCGGCTTCGATACAGGTCCTTTCTTCAACCCAGCGTACTTCTCCCTATTTTGTCAGTATTCGGTATTCCTGAGAAAAATCAACATGATTTTTCTCAATCCTTATTGAAAGATCCCTTTCGAGCTTTTCAAGGTCATCCGGATGCACGATATTCCCATAAAGAATCTTTCCTGACATAAATTCTTCTACCGTATACTCAAACTGCTTTATGTTCTCAGAAACAAAATCTACAGGCCAGTATTTCTCTAGACGCCATAAAAAAATAATAGCCGGAGATTCATTGATTAATGAAACCAGTTCTTTTATCAATTCAAGCGCACTGCATAAAGCTCTCTTGTTAAGATATTCACAGGGCTTCTGCCTTCCATTATTTCCAAATTTAGCCGAACTCGAAGCTGCTCTAGTCATTTTATTCCCCATATAAAAACCTTTAGCAGGAGGCTATGAAAAAGTCCTACATATTTAATATTTTTGTTATAATTACATAGAAACATAACATAATTAAAAAAGATTGTGATTTGATCCTCATGAAACATCATGATAAAGAGACTCACTAGTGCTTGAATGAAGAAATATTTTAAGATGTAAATTCACAAAAAAATCAAATCTAAAGGGAAAAATATATAAGCCAAAATTGAACTGAGTTTTTTGTAGTAATATAAATCAAATTTATAATTTAGCTTCGACAGCTTTCCTGAATTCTCCTTGCATTCCGTATGATACTATAAATGGAAATGATCCCTAAGTATCAAAAACAGTGACCAGCTTCAAGGAGAAAATGAAGGCATCGTGCATGGAATTATGGGAGGCATATAGTCTTAAAGCTGGCAACTATTTATTGTCGCCTACTCATTAAATATTCTTTTAATCGCCTCTTTTGAAGATTAAACACATCTTAAATATGTAAGAAACAGTCAAGCTCTCTGAAAGTAAGCGAGAAATATCCAGTAAAAGACCATTTTAAGTATAAAAATAAAGCAAGCTTATTTATCGAATGCAGAGAATATTTAGTTTTGAAACTGGTCTACATAATAGAATAGTGTATATTAAAAAACTTTTCGGAAGAAATGAAAATTACGTTCATAATTATTTATTCAATCTTAGGGAGCAGGCAGAGAACTGGACTTGGGCCAGTTTTCAGCTTAAAATAGGAGAAACAAGGGTTTAAGATTCCAGTTACATTTCCAGTTTTCTCTATGTAATCGTTAGCTTTTTATGCACATATACTTTTTTATATCAAATTTTTTTCTAAAAAAGTCTGATTTGCACCATATTCACATTCACAAAATTTATGTCTTGTAACAGTATTTGACCTGTGCCAAGTTTGCATAGCTTGGAAAATCCATAAAAAACGAGATTCAGAATGGATTCATCTTCAATTCTTGCCACAAATATCTAAAATTAAGAGGAAAATCCCTTTCCTCTCAATTGGAACTTATTTGATATTTTTTAACGTAAACTGTTAAGTTTTCGGAATATTACTACACTTCCCCACAAATTATATATATTTTGGGATTATAATAGTTTATAATAAATTTTCATAGCTCAAAAAACGGAATGAACAATAAGAGCGGGTTAGATTCAATCCCCATACCACGCCACCACACTAAAATAGAGAGGAAAAACCCCTTTCCTCTCAATCTGACTCTCTCTACAACTTATTTTTAACAAGACCTTTAAGCCTGAAAAATAGATATTTTTTATCCAGAACAGATCCAAATGAGGCCACTGAGTAAATTAACTCTCTGAGTGATGTCATCAAATACGTTGAGGACAAATGTCCAGGATAAACAGACATTATCTTGATAGGGAATCTTAATGCCGATGGATCTTATTTCAATGAAAAGTCACGCCTATTACAGAGTTGAACCTGCATCCGTTTTCACGGCAGCGTCTCAAGTAACGCCATCTTCTGAACCAACTCCGACACCGAACTCAGCTAACGCAGAATATCAGGGTAACCCGGACAGTAAGGTTTTCCATGAAGCTGGATGCCGTTATGCACCAAAAATCAGTCCGGAAAGTCTAGTCATATTTTATAGTAGAGAGGAAGCTATAGCAGCCGGATATCGGCCGTGCGAAGTGTGTAATCCATGAGGGTTCTATATCTATCTTCTCATTTTCTTTTTTGTATTAAGATCTCAGTTCCGCAGCTAACCTGTAAGCCGGCGTGAGTTTATATGCCTTGAAGCATTTCCTTTTTGCCTGGGAATCTGGACGCTGGGACTGGATACATAGAAGATTAGAGGGTATAGATCTCTCTAATCCTTTCAATACTTTACCACACTTCTTCAGAATTCAATTTCCTTATTTATTATTACGGTCTTGCTCCGGGTATCTACTATTTTCAAATCGCATTTGTCTCTGGGCTTTATGTCAATCCAATTATTGGTTTCATATTCTTTTAGAGCAAGGCTCTTCTGACACCCTACATACAGAAGGCCGAGTCCTTCTGCATCAATCCGGTATGTGCCGGAATCAGTTTCAAGCATAACTTCTACGTAAGGAGAACTAAAGTTTAGCGTATCCCCCCCAAGGTGCTCGATAACTATTTTAGGAATCAAGATCGGAGAATACTGCTGTACGTTTGTTTCTTCTGTCTCATTTGCGAATTCCAGGGATACGAGTACTACAAGATCCTGGAAATCAGCGCCAGAGGAGCTTAAATCAGTGGTTCCCAGTTCAAAGAAGTATATGGCTTCATTTTCGCCTAGCTTCATCTTCCCGTCTTCAATGTAGGAACTGACAAATTCTTCCATAGAAGCCTGATCTGCGAATCCCTGTATGGGAGGAACCGAATCCCCATTTTTGAGTACTTTCATGTTAGGTGAATTGCCCGAGGAACTGACTTCAAGTAATTTAGACCGGCTTGAACCGTATTTCCTCCAGGAGCAGGCTTTTACCGTCACAGGTGTATCGCCTTGATAGGTTTCCTGAAACCTCCAGGTACGAGGGTTATTACCATCGTTTACGTTTCCACTCATCGGATTATCATAGCTTCCCCAAGGATCGGTTGAGTTGCCTCCGATAAGAATACGAGCAGTTACCTCGATAGGATCGCCTCCAGCTCCGTTTGTTATTGCAGCTCCTATCACGGTAGCACTTCCTGTAAATTCACCCTTAGGTATCACTTCTTTATCTTCAATATCGAATCCCACCCCGAAGTTTGCATATATTGTGTGGGCTGAGGATATATTCCGGAATTCGTAGCTTGTGATTGCTCCTACCGTTTCTCCGTCTATCAATACATCAATTATCTTGTTCCCGTCATCAGGTATGATCTCAAAAGTTTCAGATCCTCCCTCGAGGGCATAAATTGTTCCCTCTCGAGAAATGTGTCCTCCGATACCTGAAGAAGATTCAATAGCAAAACTTTCACTTCCAACGCTAGCTGGAGTTATAACTCCCTTTGCATCAATATATACCTGCAAAGGTTCAGGCTCCTTCAAGCTGGTACTATAAAGCACACCGGAGGCCATAAGAATCGTCATAAGTACAAGAAGTACGACACCAATTACCGGAACAACGGCGGAATCGTAGCCAGATATTTTCAATTAATCCACTCCCTTGCCCTTGATTTAATGAATTTGAAACTTTGCTTCCAGTTCAGTATATAAATAGAATATATATAGAATTAAATATACATACTTACACATTAATAATCTTTTCTTCATGAAAAACAAACAAAATCGTTGTGAAATTTTTCAAATGTTTTAGTCTCAAGTGTTGTTCACGGATTATTAACATTTTTATTTTTGCAGAAGAGTCAAAATCCTTCCAAAATGGAATTATCACATTTTGTTGCTTAAAAAAAATATTTCCAGGTTTGGAGTCAAAAATTTCCTTTATATTTCGAATCTTGAAGATGGCAAGCTCGACCCAGACGAAGCAGAAACTGTGATTACCCAGGTAAAGAACACCTGACAGGATCTCCTGACGTGAAATTACTGATGGAGGAACTGACCGCTTGAATAACTATCTCATGTTTCCTCCGATCCCTCCTTATATCAGTTTGAAAGAGTATCTTGATTCCTGTTTTGACGGCCTGGAAAGACTGATCGAAGTTCGGTTTTTGACGTCCCGGAAAAGAGAGCATTCCTAGCCTTGTTCATGAGTCCGGAGCTCCTGCAGCAGGCATTCCGGAAAAGTCGTTCATGAGGTCAGCATTTGAAGAAAATGGGAGGGTGTTGAAGAAGATCTTCGCACAGGCCGCGAAGTGATTACCCCTTCATACCCTTCATTACTACTCCAACGACTACCAGAGCACAGGTAACAATCCCCAAGCTCAGCACGGTATTCTTGTTCTTGCTTGACTCGGGTTCTTCAGTCTCATTTGTTTCCTGTATATCCCCAGCGGCTCTGCTCTCGGCAGTGATTTTCTCCTCTTCCTGGACCTGTGGGGTAAGAGCTCCGGAGATAGCAAACGAACCATATCCGAGAGTTTCTCCTGAGAAGTACAGGAACTTATCGTCTTCTCCTGTTTGGATTAGGTTAAGTTCTGTCCAGGTACCGTCCTCGTCGTCGTGCTCATCCTCATCCACATATCTGCTTAGAGTGATTGAGTCCTTATCTATACTTTCATCCTGGACCCAGGCCTTTTCGACCTTGAAAGTCAGGCTCGGATTTTCGATATTCTTGGAGGTCGCGTATCCGGAATTTCCAACCCAGACATTGAAGGATTTGTACGTCTCACCTGCAGGCAAATCGGGGACAAGAGCGGATTTGTTCTTCAACTGCTCGACAATAGTAGTGGCCTTGCCTACGTTTTTGATCGCATCAAAGCTCACTGACACAACACAGGTAGCATTCTTTGTGAAGTCAAACTCAACAGCCTTGCCGTTTGTGATAAAAACCTGGGCAAGTTCTTTCACTTCAACGTTCTTTGCCGGCTCTGGGGATCCTCCACCACCTCCACCACCGTTGGACGAACTTCCGGAACTCTTGTGGCTGCTGCTTCCGGAGCTGCTTCCACTGTCCTCAGTGGGAGTTTCTTCAGGAGTTGGAGTCGGCTCTGGAGTAGGTGTCGGTTCTGGTGTTGGAGTGACAGTCTCGTTAGTTTCATCCTCTGTTGGAGTAGGTTCGGGTTCCGGAGTTGAAGCTTTTGCAGGAGTTACCAGAGGGAAATAGTCAACAACGATGTCGGAACTTGCTTCAGCCGCGTTACCTCCGTTCTCATTAGGTATCCAGAATTTAATATTATACGCTTCTTCAGCTATCCCGTCACTGTTATTGTCATGATGAGTCTGTGAAAAGCCATCTCCTGCCGGAGTAGCCCAGTAGTTCCCGCCAATGTATGGGCCTCCTATAATACTAGTGCCTTTCACTAGAGAGCTCTTGTTCCAAGAGTCGACTTCAGCACCAACGCCCATTCTTACGTTCACGTCGTTTTCGAATTTGTTATTAAAAACGCTGTCTATCAAGGCATATTGCCTCATATCAAGTCCTACGTCACAGCCTGATATTTTGTTTCCTGAGATCTCCACGCATCCAGTCTGGTATCCTAGTTGAATTCCATATTCTGAATCATAGATCCCATTCCCGGTTATATTAATATTACTCCCGCCATAGCCGTACTCAAGTCGTATACCTCCACCGTGAAACTCATTATTCGCGATCAGGTCACTCATACCATACTCTTGGGCGCCTAGGGAAACGCCGCAATTGTTAAAACGGTTGTTTCTGATAGTGTTATGATCGCTATATTTTCCTCCCATTACAACTCCAACTTTTGTTATTGTGAAGCCGTTAATGTATTCATTCTCATTCCCGAAATCGCTAACTTCGTTCTCAACTATTACTGGAGTATTTACGAATCCATAGACTTCTGGATAACCTTCTCCCTTAAACGTCAGACCAGATTCAGACATATTAACAATTTCAGGGTAAGTTCCCTGTTTTACTACGATGGTATCACCATAAACAGCATCTTTTACGGCACTCTGGATAGTCGTATAATTTCCAGGCCCATCGTCATCAACCGTAAAGGTTGTAGCTGCAGCACTTCCAGCGAGGACTTGGAAAGTCAAGGCTACAGCGAATAGAATTGATAATATCCTTTTTTTCAGAATAACCACCCTACATTTTTTGCAACGCTGTTATTACAACAACATAAGTTGATTTTGATGTTATTCCTTCTCATATATGTCTATATCAGTCCGGTAGTTTTGTGAGTCCTTCTTCATCCGGAATGAACTTCCCACATTTACAAATCAATACGATCTTCACATATGTTATTTTTCCATCAATAGTCGCCTTTGCATAGGCATTCCTCATAAAAGTCTACTTTCCTTTAAATACTCGACTTCAAAACCCTCCTCCGTGGAGCACCCACATTCTCAGACACCAGAGGAAGACCCTCACGTTTGTCTCGATTCATTAGCGATCTACAGAAAAGAGAAGTTTTCAAAGCTATTCCTTCACAGGTGATTATCGGAGAAACGACAGTCACCGCATCAAAGATCTGGTCAAACCGGAAACTTGCCTCTTATCCTTCTATTACTCTCAACATTTCTCAGGACGGCCTCCCCGTCTTTACAGACGTCGCAATCTGAATTCCTAATCTTCCGGAAAAAACCTTCTTCAACACGTTTTTTTCTTTAACCAGCTTTTTATCCGTTCTTTTTATTTTCACTTCCTTTTTTCAGCAATGAAAAATTTTCGTTATCAAGAGGCTAATTCAACAATACATAGAGTCATCATGATAAACTTAATAGTTGTTGTAGTATACTGAAATGCCTCAACTACATTCCAATGCCGATTAAGTATATATCAATAACCTGCTAATAGATTATTGCAGGAAGAATTCTCCGGAGGAAATCAAACTGCAAAGAAGTAAAAAGTCCAGATGAAGAAAAACCTGAAACCCGGGAAGAAGAAATATTTTAGGAAAAAATACCAGATCAGAGGGATAAGAAATGACTGTAAGAGATGATATTCACGGACAGATTGTTGCAGGCCTTAAGGGCGCAAAGTTTCCCATAAACACACCCGAAGAATTACTCGCTGCATTCCCTGCCGGCGCAGACACCACATGCAGATCAGGCGACCTTGCAGTTACTGCAGGGGAAGCTGGCAAATTGCTAACAGCAGCCGATTTTCCGTTTAAAGATGCAAAACAGGTGGCAGACACAATCGTTGACAGAGCAGGGCTTTAAGTCCTGCCCTCCTTCTTTATTCATCGTTACTCATTATTCGCTCATAGTAGCTTATTGTTCAATCATAGTTGCTTATTGTTCAATCACAGCTGCTTATTGTTCTTTCATGTGTTCGCTGCCAACTCTTAATTTTAACTAAAATCCCTTACCTGCACAATTGACGCTTTTTTCCAAATATTGCTTATTAAGGCAAGAATAGCCAGAAAAAGAATCATTAAGTTGAGGAGCATTAAGTTAAGAAAAACTTATTTTGAACGGATTTAATAACTTTATCCAGCATTTAGAGGGTGTGTCTATATGCCTCATATAATGGAAATGATGGGGAAAGCCAGAGTAGTCGTAAAAGACGGGAAGGTCGTGGAAGTAGGGACTCCTGAAGTGGAATGGTGTCCTCTCTTTGTCAAGCTGCGGGGAGTCCAGAAGATGACTCCGGAAGAAATCCGAAAAAACATGGAGGCCCGCATAAGCGAGTTGGGAATGTTTACGGAAAGCCGCAAACTCGAATTTGAGTCTACCGTTGTTGCCTTTGGAGCCTCCGAAGTCATGATGAGCGGCCTTAAAAACAGCTTCCTTGACACGACCGTAACCGCCTGTGACGGCGCAGGAACCGTGATATCCAGCAATCCGGCACTGGTTCAGGGAATCGGAGGAAGGATGTCCGGCCTGGTAGAAACCGAGCCTATCAATGCGGTTATCAAAGGGATAGAAGAACGAGGCGGAACCGTACTTTCCCCCTCAACCGCAGCCATCGACCCGGCAGGCGGGGTAAGAAAAGCTGCCGAGCTTGGGCACAAAAAGATTGCCGTTACGGTTGCGGACGCAGAAACCGCCAGAAAAGTAAGGGAAATTGAAAAAGAACTGAAGCTTGAACTGCTGGTTATTGCAGTACACGTAACAGGCGTCAGCCGGGAAGAAGCTCAGGGGCTGCTGGATAACTCGGATATTGTAATCAGCTGTGCTTCCAAACATATAAGGAAGCTTGCAAAGCCCCTTGTGCAGGTGGCAGCTGCAATCCCTCTTTTTGCCCTAACGCAGAAAGGGAAAGAGCTGGTGATTGAAAGGGCAAAGGACATTGAGAGCCCGATTTTGATAAATACCATGCCTCTGCCGGTTTTGCCAGAGCATAAGCAACCAAAGGAATTGATTTAAGAGCGGTAACGGTCTAAAATCTCGCCCCACTTGCAGAGTAAGTAAAAGAATCTATTGAAAGTGCAAAACCGAAAAAATCCATTTATAGCTTAAGTTATCGGGTTGTCCGGACTGCTTACTCTTGCAGCCCGGATCCCGGAGATTTGATTGAAAAGCAGCAGCCTATCAATTTTAATTCCTAATCCGTTTTTTAATTCCTAATCCGTTTTTTAAATCTTAATCCGTTTTTTAAATCTTAATCCGTTTTTTAATTCTTAATCTGTTTTTTAATTCTTAATCTGTTTTTTAATTCTTAATCTGTTTTTTAGTCTAGAGCTCTCAACGTTACTAATTTTACTGTATTTTCAGTCGTAGGAAATCCTGTTATAGATAAACTGCTGCTTGGAGGGTTGGTTTCAGGTAGAGATTGGTTGATTATTACTTCTTTGCGCCCTTGGACGGTTTGCTGTCAGCTTTTGCGTCCTTTTTTGCGGCCTTTTCCGGTGCTGGAGCTTTTGTTTTACCACATGCAGCTCCTGCCTTTGGAGCTTTTTCAGTTGCAGCATTTTTTGCTATGAAAACACCTCACGTTTAATTTATTATACAAGTAAGAATTATACTCTTTTAAATATATATATTAGTTTTCAGCGAAAATGTTAACTTATTCAAGAAATTATTATAGAATTGAATTACCAAACTATAATTGAACTCACCAATCCAGAATCAGTATATTAAGAGAGAACATACCCTCTGATTCCTTAATCCAAAAAAACATGCTGTTAAAAAGAAACACCGGAAAAAAGATGAAATACCGGACTACGAAAAATAAGAAAAAATGCACCTGTAGTTTAGCTGCATTTGTAGCTTAACTGCATCTGTAGCTTAACTGCATTTGTAGTTTAGCTGCATCAATCCTTAATTCCGTAAAGTCGGTGGAAATAATGCTGGTAGGCATAAAGGCTCGACTGAGCCGGATCAAATATTCACGCTGAGACTATAAAATCGTCCTGAGCTTACTCGTCCTAAGCTTACAATCGTCCAGAACTCCCGTTATCCTGTTCATTCAGTGATGATGTCTACAAGTTCCAATTTCTCTGCTTCGCCTTTCACCGTCATCTCCAGAAGCAGCCCGGTCCCATGAGCATAATATTTGTTTTCCTCGATGCCGGGTTCAAGCGGGGTCCATTCTTTTGTTTTCAGGCAGTCCTCAAAAGAACCGTAGAGAACGGAAACCGATTCATTCAGAGAGATGACCTCAGCCATATCTTCCGCTTCGCCGACCAGGTACTCCTGCCGATAGGTATCGCCGACCTGAGGATTGCCTTTCATTATGATTCCGGGTTGAGCTCCGTTAACCCCGGCTTCCCAGGAGCCTTCCGTACTTACAACCTCACCCTCATCATATTCTCTGGAATCTTCCCCGAAGTACCAGACATTGCCGTCTTTGTCCTGAGCATACCAGTCAAAAGTCTCTTCAGCCAGCTCCCCGTCTTCAAATTCCCGGTCCCGGACAACAATTGTCGTCACTCCCATTACCATCCTTGTTTCATTGGTTACATAAACCTCATCTCTTATCGGTTCGCCTTCAGACTCCCCTTCATAGACAAAAGTTGTGCCTGGAGTCAGGGGGAAATAAGGATTGTCTATAACCTCAACAAAATCATCAGGATTTATGACAGGGCTGTATCCATCTTCCCCTTCTGTTTCCATTACCCCTTCGGTTATTTTTTCCGTTGCTCCTTCAGTCACTCCTTCCGTTGGTTCTTCTGTTGCTCCTTCAGTTGCTCCTTCAGTTGTTTCTTCGGTTACTCCACCTTCTGTTTCTTCCATTGTACCTTCTTCAGGTGTGTTTTGAGAACAACCGGAAGCAAATAACATTGCCGCAATAAGCACTACCGTTACAAAGAAAACGAATCTCTTAATGCTCCTCACCCCAATTGCTTACTTTTAAAAACTGTCGTACATATGCCCGATAACCAGCTATGCAATGACGCACTCATCAAATGGTGCAACAGTACATATTATTAATGACATATTTTATTAATCTGATGTAAGAAGTTTGGAGAAAAGCGAACCTCATTTCTTTCCCCTCAACTTTCCAACCACACCGGAAAAATCAAACTCGTTTTCAGATGTTTCTTTTTCCTGCTCTTTCTGCCGTACTTTTTCCAGTCTTCTATCCACTATGTATTCGCCGATAGGAGTGACAAAACCGACCAGGATACCCAGCCCTACAAAGATATAAATTATTGTAAAAAATTTTCCGATGTTTGTTTTGGGGGTAAAATCCCCATACCCCACAGTTGTTAGGGTGATAACCGAGAAATAGAGAGAATCAAGCCAGCCCCAGCCTTCAACAGAATGATAGAAAAAAGTACCTATAGCAAGCGTCAGCGCCGCAATATACAGGAGGGATCGGAACTTCTCGTCTTTGAGCATTCTTCTGAGCACTCTCAAAAATGCCAGTAAGGTTATGAGAAATGGAATCGTAGTCTTTTCCCCCTGAAAAATCACTTTATCCAATTTCAGATTCACCTGAGTGAGTAAAACCCTGAACTCTTCAGAATTAACTCAGTTGGCAAAAAATTGGCTTGTAACCTCTCCCCAATTATATATTTCCAATCAAGGGTTAAAAAGACATCTATCCGGCTAAATTCCTGATTTTAGATTTTTTTAATCGATTAATCTCAATATTCGAAACTACCGGTCAAATCCCGATACCGAAACTGCTTGCTTTCAAAAACACCGGCACTCATTGCCATCCCATTTTCTGAAACCTTTCTGAAGGAGGTACAGGGCAACAGGCACAAGCAGGAGGTCCACAAGTGCATAGTACGGCCCGAACATGGACAGGATTATGTTAAGCAGCAAGAGAGGCATTACTGAAAACGTATAAAGGGCAAAGGTCTTTCCGTTGTAGAGGTTAATGGAAGGGGAAAGCCCGGTCAGGTAAACAAGTACCGAAACCATGTACAGGGAGATCGTCAGGAAGAGCAGGAGGGAGGGGAGCAGAGATGAGGGATCATTTTTAAGGGCAAGCGTTATCAGAATTACAAGGGGGATCAGGTTAAGGAGAAGATAGCTGTTCAGCTTGCTCTTTATCATGTCCGAGACCCTCAGGGGGAGAAAAGAATAGGAAGAAAAAATATCGTACTCGGTAAGCCAGTTATACATCGAAGACGAAAGCACGCCGAGCACCAGGGCAAAAAGTGTAAGTGTGCTCAAAGCCGGCATGACCTTCCCGAGCGCGGAAAGCAGGGTCCAGACAAGCAAAAGCGGCAGCATGAAAGAGAAGATGACTTTCCCAAGCCCTCCTTCACTCCTTTTAAGGTCAAGGGAATCTTTTGCAATAAAGGCTGCATACCTGTACGAACCCAGATACCCGCAGAGCTTTGAAAAGGAGTTGGGAAAACTCTTCTTCGCCTGTGGGAATTCAATTTTCAGGAAAATAAGCGAGAGCGCGGAAGGGAGAAGGATCAGAACCCCGGAAAGCAGGAGCTGGTTATCGGACGGACCAAGGAAAAAGGAAAGGCTTGGCAGGCTGTAAAGTGCCTCCGGGTTAAGGTTTCCTGAGATATGAAGCAGAAAAAGGGAGGCAGCGAACAGGTAGAAAAGCGAGATCTTTCCTGAGTGGGCATAAACGGTCGACAGGAAGAATATTGCAGAAATCCCGATCATAAAGGAAAGGGAAAGGGTCAGGAGGAGAGTCAGAAGGGTTGAAAGAGCACCGAAATTGCCCGCCGGAACAAATTTTACAGCCAGAGCAAAGCCTGCAACGAAGGGCAGGATGTAGAGGATAAAATAGTATACGACATCTTTTCCCAGGAAGTTGGCAAAGATAAACCTTTCGGAAACAGGAAGCACTCTCGAAGAATATGCAATCAGGCTTGCCTGCCCGAAGCGGCGATTCATAAATTCGCGGCCCATAAGCCCGAATGCCCCCACCATCCCCCCTACGAGCAAGAAAAGATAATGCATCCCGAGAGCTATCTGAGCATCGGTAACGATCTCTCTGAACACGGGCAGAACCAGACTTACAAAAAATGTAAACAAAAAAATAAAGACCGGAAAGAGGGTAAAACCGCTGTGCCCGAAAAGACTTGAGTGCATCCTCCACTCTTCTTTAATCATGTTTTTAAAAATGTCAAACATATAATCCCTGCAGCTTTTTGTTTTTGGTACTTACATTCATCGTACTTGCTATTTTTCACACGTATTTTTATGCTTGCTTTCTCGCACCTGTTTTTGTGCACAGGAGAAACTGAAATCCATGTACGGAAGGAGCGTCCTCTATGCACATGAGGCTGTCCTCTAACATGTGCTGCCCTTCCCTGTGCTTGCTATCTCTCGTGCTGCTTATCATATGCGAAAGAACGGTACTCTCCCATGTTCCGCCCCCACAGGTCCGGAAAGACTCCAATACGGCACGTGAAGGGCTTAATGGTGTGAAGAGGCTAGGGAAGAAGACCTTCACAGTAATTTGCAGAGCACCCTCACACCAGCGCAGAAACCCCATTTGAAGGTTCTCCCAAAATATCCTCTGGAAATCCTTTCCACCTGCCAACAAGTTCCAGGAAAAATTCTTCAAAGTTTCTTCCCTGAAGAACATGGTCGTCAAAGCGACCGGTGTGAATCAGTTTTCCTCTGTAAATAATTCCGATACTTGTGCAGATTTCTTTTGCGATTTCCAGGATGTGCGTGGAAATGAAAATGGTTCTCCCACTCTTTACGTACCCCCGCAAGAAATCCTTGACTTTCTTCTGCATCACGGGATCAAGATTGATGAGCGGCTCATCGATAATGGCAAGTTCCGGCTCATGCAGAAAAGCCTGGGCAAACATCAGTTTCTGCCTTGTGCCTCTTGAGAGGTCTTTGCAGAGGGAGTTTCTCTGGTCCCCAAAATCAAAGAACTCAAACCATTTCTCACAGACTTCTTCATAGTGTTCCATTTTTCGCACTTTTGCAACGAAGTGCAGGTACTCTTCCGCAGTCAGGAAACTCGGGGGAGTCTCCTGTTCCGGAATTATGCCTACGAGTTCCCTGACCCTAAGGGGATCTTCCAGCACATTTATCCCGTGTACCTTAAGGGTGCCGGAGTCTGGCTTTATCTGGCCGGTAAGCATTTTGATCATAGTTGTTTTTCCGGAGCCGTTGGGGCCCAGGAGGCCGAAAAGTTCTCCTTTCCCTATAGAAAGGTCCACGCAGTCTACTGCTTTTGTTTGTCCGTAAGATTTGGAAAGACCCTTTACCTCAATCATATTTCAGGCTCCTTCAGAGCAGTATCGCTCTAACAGTCAAATAACTCTTCTTAAATACTCTTAATATATTTTTAAACCTTTCTATTTTACAGAGAAAATGAGAAGTATTCCGAAATTGCTAAGAAGAAGGATCCCGGAGTTTTTGAGAAAAAGGTGTAGAAAGGTCTCAAAATTGCTGGAAAAAAGGACTTCTGGAGTTTCTTCTCGCACCAAAAATCTTGCTTTATGAGGACGTTTTTTATGAGGACGGCTGGACTCCAGAGGCACAAAAGGGCATCAATCTTCATTATATATATTAATCAGTTCCCGATACGACTCTTTAATAATTATTTTGTAGATGATGTAGATAGGGATTGCAAGTACCATCCCGAGAGGGCCCAGTAGCTTGGAAGCGGCAAGAGTTAGGACCACACTCAAGAGCGGGTTAATATCCACTTTTTCCGAGATCATGAACGGAATGAGGTAAAGGTTGTCAATAAGCTGAGCAACTATGACCGTCATCACTGCAAAGAGAGCTGTCATGGGACTATCGATGTATCCCACAATAACCGGAGGAATTGCCCCCAGAAGAGGCCCGAGATAGGGAATAATATTTAAAAAACCTGCCAGAATTCCGAGGAAAAGCCACCCTTCAAGACCTCCCAGATAAAATCCTATACAGCAAATCAAACCGACAATAACCGACTCAAGCATTTTGGCACTGAAGAAATCCTCAAGCTCGCGGCCTATACTCTTTAAAGCCCTGACGATCCCTTCTGCATGTTCGGGCGGAGCGTAAGCCTGTATGTAGTTACCTATTTTATTATGGTGTTTGAAGTACACGCCAAACATGAGAGGAATTACCAGTATACCGGTAAAAAGATAATAAGAGACCTTCGAAACCAGATCGGTAATCCCGGAAAAGATGGTGTTTCCTATTTTTTGCAGGTCCTGGGGCTTAATGAGGCCGGAATCCGCAAGCTTTGAGAGCTCGGACTCGTGTTCGGAAAAGAGGGCGGAAGCTCCGCTTGCGTAGTCCTGCTGGATGTTACTGAAATCTCCTATAAGAACCCCAAGGGCCTGTACCCTACTGCTCACAAAAAGCAGAAAAACAAGCCCTGCAAATGTGAGAAGCACCAAACCCACCGCTTTTCGATTGCAGTTCGGAAACCTGTCCATGCACCTGTTGAATAACTGTATCGTTTTTTCCGCAATCAAAATCAGGATTGCACCCACAATAAGGACTATGAAAATGTCCTCAAAATAGAAGAGTATAGCAAAAAACAATACGAAAAGTACGGTTGTTAATGCCAGAAACTTCATAATATTATAGTAGTTATTCATTGATATATTTTCCATAATACACCACATAAAAGAGGATTTTTAAAAAGTGGTGATAAGTGATATTTAAAGGTTCCTATAAAATTATAACATGAGAAGTTGTTGAATAAATTTAGTTTGTCGATATTATAGTAGTTATTCATTGATATATTTTCCATAATACACCACATAAAAGAGGATTTTTAAAAAGTGGTGATAAGTGATATTTAAAGGTTCCTATAAAATTATAACATTAGAAGTTGTTGAATAAATTTAGTTTGTCGATTTTCCTGCTGAAGCTTTGAAGCTGTGGTTTAATTTGCGGAGTTTCTGCGGAAAGTCAGATATATTCAATCAGCGGAAATATTATTATGAAGACCATAACCAAGCTTAGGATTCTTTATCCACTGTGGACTGTTATAAGCATATTCTCATTGCTATACGCACCTACACTCACTAGCGAATCTATGTTTTTCAAACTTGGTCAATTAGGTCAGATAATTGTACAACTGTTCCAGATAGCGGTTGCATTATTGCTGTATGAATTTTTCGAGAAGACTGATAAGGTACAGGCATCGATGATTGTTATATTCGGTCTCTTAGGAGTACCTCTTGCATTGATGGGAATACTCATTCCTGAAGCATCACACTTAGCAGAGGTGTTCTGGGGACTGTGGCTTATACCCATTGGTACGCTAGTTATCAGATCAGGAATGTTCCCAAAATGGGTGGGATATTTTTTATATCTGGGATCTTTAGGATACTTAGGAGGAACAATCTCATTTTTCCTTATAGGATTTGTGCCAGCCTACGTTGAAGCCTTCACAATAGGTGAGCTTATTTGGGTGCTATGGATAACCATCATAGGTGCTAAAGAAATTCAGAAGTGATTGTGAATAGGGCTTGGACTTTCGGAGATGCCAACATAAAGACATTGCCCAATTCTACAAGCCTGGCTTAAACTTGCAAACGTATCTTTAATTTCGTTGGTTTACTTGTTGTCCTTGCTCAGTAGATTCTACGGGTTCGAATTCAACCCCTCGCACTAATCATGGGGGATATAGGTAACTCAAAAAAAGTGTACGCTACTGAGAAATACTTGCAGCACTATGTTTTCTCTAAAATTGCCTTATCTAAAAAATATTCATTAAATTACAGTTTATTCTGAATAAATGACAAAACAGTGTACGCTTGATTTTTAAAATATTTAGTATTAATTATATAAAAAAGTGGATGGAAGATTAATTACAACCACTTAAAACCCATTCTGCAATAATTTTCTCTAAAAATGTAGAATTTGAATCATGAATGATTGTACGCAACCAAAATTTTTTTTGCTCAGCTGTATATGTTGAAGCTCCTAAGATAATTGCTCTCTTTACCCAAGGTTCGGAACTATCTAGATCAGTTTTATTTGTATATAACCAGTAATTATCCCCAGCTTGAGTGGCTGCATTTAATATTTTTCTTTTTACCATTGGAGAAGGAGTTGAACCATAAATATTCTTTAATTTATCGATATGATTTAAATCTCTAATTTTGCTAAATAAATGTAGTATAGTCATTTGTAAGTATTCACAATGATTAACAATTGGTAAGTCCAGAGATTTAATTAGATCATCACCTAAATGTATCCACTGACCTGTGTATGTATTTTCTGTTGATATTAAATAGGTGCATATGTCTTCTATAGCGGGCATTAAATTTTCAAGATTTGACATCAAAAATGGAGTAGCATTTGGAGTACCTACCTGTGCTAATCTTCTTAACAGCCATCTAAAGCGTATATAATCAGGCTCTTCTTCATCGATATAGTTGGACAGTAACACTTGCATTTTCTCTAATGTAAATAATTCTTTTTCTGCAGGTGTAAGTGAATTATATCCAATTTTAACGTAAGGATTTCCAGAAGAATTTCTTTTAATTACATCTAATATTTTTCTTTCTAATTCGCCTTTTATCACATCTTCTATCTTTTGCCTTGCAAGCTCACAAAATTCATTTGAGGGCATGATTTTAGTTTTGTTTTTCTGCAAAACCAATCTACCATTCTGATCCAAATAATAAACTAAATCAAACAATGCAATTTGGGCATCTTGTTCAGTTTCACAAAAAATATGCATATCATCTGCATATCGACAAAAATGATATGAATCTTCAAGCAAATGATCAATTGAATTCAATGAAATTTCTGCGATGAGATGTGAGGCATGTGGTCCTACAGGTACGCCCCTCGATACTTTATCTGTTAACTTTTTGAGTAAATCAACTATGAAAACTCTTATTTCAGTGTCAACATTGGCTAAGTCTAATTCCTGTTCAACTGTATGGTGATATACTTGATTGTAAAAATCAGATATATCACTGATTAGGACATATCCTTCTGGTATTTGTTGTGCATATTCTAATGACTTCTCCCAAAAATTAATCCAATTTATGTTCTCATCGTAAAGATGACCATCGCTATCAGGTTTAAAACGATAACTAAACACTCTGTTTTTAGAGGTTGGTATTCTTCTGTTTTCTATTCTTTGACCGTATTGATGAATTAGAGATGTTAATACTAAACTGTCAATTGGATCCAATTGCGTAGCGACTCTAAAAGAGAGTCTCCCTTTTGGAATGATTGCACGTCTACCACCTACCCATTCATATTTCTTTTCTTTATCAAGTAGATGTCCTTTTAGAATCATATCCTTATTTAACAATTCTTCTCTGACTAAATTCCATTTATTGTTTATCGCTTCAATTTCAAAAGGTCTAGGAAAAAGATCAGAATCTCCTTGTTTTATTAGTGAATTCTTTGCCCAAAGGAGAGAGGATGCATTTAGTTGAACCATTATTTAACTACCTCTAAAAAATATACATCCTAAATATTGCTTACCATAAATAAACATTCTGAAAAAACCCAATTTTAATGTTGGAGTTTTTTACTTATTATTACAACAAATATGCTAATACTTATAGAAAATCTTCCTAAATATCTTCGATCTTTGATTATTTACCTTCAATATTTATTTAGTGTCCTTCTTTGTTCTTAATTACCATCATATTAAATTAGTTTCTAGTGATGGTCTTGCTTTATTCATATAGTAGTAATCAATTATCATCCTCATAACTTTCGTATTCATATTAAAATCACCATCTTTTAAGACTCTATCCTTCATCTTTTTTAAAGTACTCCTGTACTTTATTCCAAGTTCCTTAGCTTCTTTTGGACTTATGTTTAAAATTTTCTGTTTAATCTCTCCCTCATTAATGAAAGCCTGAGCACTAGTAATATCTAAAGGCTGATCCTCAATGTTGTTGGCTTCTTTCCCAATGTAAACCAACCCATCAGCCTGAATATGTTTTCTCTCTAAAACCCCTATATCTCCATCAAACTTGTTTTCAAGATGTTCAACATACTGTAAAATTGTCCTGCTTAATGGTTTAAAATATTGAGATCCTTCTTTAACTTCTCCTGATTCATAATCAATAAACGGTTCATAGACTATCTTCTGATAATCCTTAGTAAATGGAGCCAGAGGCTTAACAGCCTTATCATTTTCTTCAATTACTTGGAATCCTACAAGAAAGAAGTTAAAAGGTTTAATCTGCTCTTTCCAGGGTTTCCCCTCATTCAATTTTTTAAATCTGTTCAATACATTGGAAGTGCTAACAGTAAGCTGAGAAATTGAATAAAGGTTAGAATACTTCTCTTCAATATCCCTTTCAGTAATCTGCTCATAATGAAGTTTAAGAATATCTTGCCATATTTCAGCCTGCCAATCTTCAACCGAGTTAGGGAAGGGGTTTGTTAAATGCCCAAGTCCATGAAGCTTATAAGACCTTTCATCTTCCATGAATCTGATTTTTCCATTCTCATAATAGTACAGGGCATACCTTTTAGAAGCGATTCCATAAAACCAGAGATCCTTTTTCTCAGGTTTGAGCAATGGAATATCCATATTATAGGGGTTAAGGGGCTGAAAGAATTCTGCAAGCTCCTTAGCCTTTTCAGGTGGCACAAACACTGAATCAGTATCCATGTAAGCGTGAATTGCACCAAGCTCTTTTAACCTGGCTTCAGCCATTGTTAAGAAAAGTCTGGCTCCTGAAGTAATCATAACAGCCAGGAGAGGGTGAAAATACTTACCTGACTTCTCAAACCTGTTTTCCTTTGTAACGAATTTCTCAAGCCCATAGACCTGAAACTCACTTTTCTTATCTTCTGGGTTAAGTTCGATGAAGATCCCATAACTGAGAGCATTTACAAGGATCTTGATAGCCTGGGCTCTGCTTGATAGATGCTGATGTTCAGGATCATTCTTATTTGTCTCCTTCAGTTTTTGCTTAATCTTCTGCCTCTCTTCTACAAGAACCTGAACAATGTTATCCTTTGACGGATTAATATCAATTCCAAGAACCCTGGATTTCCTTAAGCCCTTCTGTACTCCTTCAGGAACAAATTTTACAGCCTCTTTGATCTTTGGAGCCTTGCCAGTAAGGAGATATGAGCCTATAACATCCGGTAAAGAATACCACATCTCAGAACCAGAACTCAGATAATTGATTCCTACGTTAAACCCTGTATTATTCCCCTTATAATCCATCCTTACAGGAAAAATATCATTATCAGGCTGAATCTTGACCATAACTACAAGCTTTTTCCATGTCTCCTGTTTCTGAATGTCTGAAAGTTTCAGATTTGAAATAAACCTCTTGACTTCCTCTGTAATGTCCTGAATTTCCAAGCTTTCGGCTATGATGTATTTCCAGAGGTTCATTAACATTGTAACTGTAGGGTACATGCTTGTAAAGTCAAGAACTGTAACCTTTGTTGGCGTTTTCCTGATTTTGCACTCTGTTCTTCCCCCAAAATAAGAAGTCATCATGTTTCCAATAATTGAATCTGGGAACTCTGGGTTCATTTCCAGGAACGGTTTAACCCCTATTTGCTCAAGAGCATGTTTCCCAATGGAAGCTGAGCTAAAAATCTTTGTTATAGGTATGTGAATCTGATAAACGTCAAGCTCCTTAACAAGCTTTTCGTAAACAGCCTGGGTAGTTTCAACGTCCTTTACCAGATACTCAATATACTTTTCAGTAACCTTGCCATGCTCAATCCCTTTCATCTTCTGAACAGGCGTGTTAAGCTTCTCTCCGGCTTTCTCAAGGGAAATATGGTTTGACTGAAGGAGAACTTCAGCTAATCTTTGAGTATCCAGGAAATAGCCTGAGAAGTAGCTCTCTCCTTTGTTTTGCTTGGTAGTGGTAAACTTAAAGCTGTTAGAGTATCCAAGTTTTCTGATGATTATAGGAGGGTTGAAAGGATCATCTGAGAGGGTAAGGGTAAAGCCTCCTCTGTTCCTTCCCCTTGAATCTCCTGATCTTTTTGATATCCTGCTTATATCAAAAGCCAGGTTATACCCATTGCAGAGGGTTTTAAGCTCAAAGACTTCAGGATAAAACACATTGTCTATGAACTCATCTAGGAGGTACAGGTTTATGTTATGTTTTCTTGAATAAGCTTCCAGAGTCTTGATTTCCCTTTCATTCAGGGTAGATGGATCATAGAATAAACCATCATGCTGAATAACTCCGTCCTGGTAGATCTGGAAGTATCCTATCTTAAAATTTTGATACTGGTCGATTGTGGTTTCAGTATCAAAGACCAGTACCCTGTTATGTCTAAGAGGAGTATCATAACGTCTAAAGCTCCCATACTCACCTTTTTTCTCAAGTCTTTGAGTATATCCCCTGACTGCAACCTTAGACATTTTGCACCATCTCATTTCCAACATCAATTAACTGAGTTCCTACTAACGTTAGCCAAGCGCCCATAGAAACTAACTGAAAAGCTCTCTTTTGTTCAGGAGAGGCATTTCCAGATCTGGCTTTTGGACTTAATTTATTCTGTTCCTTTGTTATCTTGGAATGGCAGTTTTTACAGAGAGGTTGAACCTGGTCTGAGTTGTTCCTACCAAAGATATGATGCATTTCAATAACTTCTGGGTCATCTTCTCCACAGGCAACACAGCAAAGAGAAGGTTTTTCTTTTCTTTTCTGTTTGTTCAAAGTTTTTTGATAGGTTTCTTTGTCCATAGTTTCAACTCCTCAGTGCTGATAGATTTCCAAAAACTCTGGCTCTTCCTGGGCTTCCAAGATTTCATAGAGCTTATTAAGGTCGGTTTCAAAGTGGTGGACTTTGCCTTTAGCATCCACTATTTGAACATCTTTGAACTTGGCAAGAACTGAAGGATCTTTGTTTGTTATTGCCTTCTGAACGTTGGCGAAATATTCTCCAATCAAAGATCTGTCCTTAGAACTGGCTGTAATAATCGTTTTTTGCCCTTCTGTGGAGTAGATCAGCATATTAACCTGGATAGTATCGGCTTTTGTAACCTTCCAGGTTCCTCCTGACTTGTACAGGTTCTTTCCAAGATGCTTGACTGCAAATTCTGTCCTTTTGCCTATCTTTTCAAGTACAGAAGAAAGATTTTCACCTTTTCTCATTTCCCTTAAAATTTGGAGAGATAGATTTCTGTCTCTCTTATCCTGGGCTGAAAGAGTTTTCCAGGCTGTCTGGCTTAGATCAAAAGCGCTTATCTTCAGATTTCTGAGCTGGCTGAGGCTTTTATCAGGGAAAAATTTGTGTTTCCTGATGATTTCCTTAGCATATTTTGTATTCCTGGGCTGAGCCTTGAGCCATTCTCCATAAGTCCTATGGTCTTTGGAAAACCTTGGTCTGCTCATCTGTCAGCCTCCATCATTCTGATAAAGGCTGTTCTCATAACTTCAGCCTGAGAGCATCCGTATTCTTTTGCTTTCTGTTCTAATTTCTCCTTGAGGTAAGGAGACAATGTTATCAAAACTTTTTCTTTTGTGGTCATGTAGCTCACAATAAACAACATGTAGAGCTCTTACTTATGAACATAATTGAGTATAACTTTAAGTATAAGTTTGATGTATATTTTGTATATATTTGGGATTGATATGAAGAATAAAGAGTATGATTTTGACACTGAAGTAAAGAATTATCTTATCCAAAAAGGGTATGCAAGAAGGCGGCAACTCATAGAAGACCTGATGAAAGCACATAAAAATGAAAGAGGATATAGCCTCAAGAGTATAAACCGTAAATTAGACAATTTGATTAATCAAGGAATTATTATAAGTCTTAAACACTCTGATTTTGGAAAATTAGGAATAGAAGATGTTGATAAAAGAGCCAGTTACCTTACCTTGAAAAATATATCCAAAATAAAGGATCATATGGATAAGATTTTAGAAAGGCTTGCTTCAGAAGAGCCAATGAAGCAAAAAATGGCTTTAAAAGAGATTGCCCTTTATGAGCAAGTATATGTTTTAACTCCTGAACAATTGGATTTAGTGGTAAAGCAATTTGACAAGGGTATTGATAAAGGAATTATAGATGATGACCTTGCTAATACGCTATTACTTTTATTAAACACATATATTTTGAAAAAAGGTATTGAACCAACGAATAAAACAAAAACAATCGACCTTTTAGTAAAACTGCTAGACAAGTATCCGGCTCCTGTTTCAAGGCAAGTAAATCTTAGAACACACATCATTTATCTTCTTGGGCATTATGGACATAAGGCTGTAATTGAAAGGTTTATAAAAGATGCAAGAACCCTACAAGATTTTTCTCTCATAGAAAACGTTTACAACACCGAATACACAGCTAATCTTATTGAAGAAAATAGAGAAGAACTTTACAAACTGCAAGAAGAATTAGCAATAGAAGGAAAAGAGAACGCTTCTCAGTTTGTTTCCAATATAAGAAGTGATGTTCTAATTTCCTTGGGCTTGCGTAAAAACCCTTTTACTAAAAAGGAGGATGATTCTTGGTGAAACTTCTTCTTTTGAATGGTCACGGCATAAATATGCATGTTGATGGAGCCAAGCTCCAAATTAAAGATGGAAGATTTTCAACTACTGAAGAGCCTCAAGAATATGTATTTTCTCCGAAAAGGATTGATATTGACGGCATTATCATATATGGCAAGAGTGGGAACTTCACCTTAGAGGCTATTAGATGGCTCATTAAACACAATGTCCAAGTTTCTATCTTAGATTGGAATGGCAAGCTTCTAACAACTATGCTTCCTCCTGAAAGTACCAATGTAAAAACAAAATTTGCTCAGTATCATGCTTTTGAGGATCAGGAAAAAAGGCTTGAGATCGCAAAGAAGTTTATTGAAGCTAAATTTGATAAGTCTAAGGTTGTTCTTGATTTCCTGAGCCAAAGGTATCCTGAAATTAATTTTGATATTTTAGATGGACTCACAAAACTAAAAGATGTGAAGAGCACCAGGGAAATTTTGGGAGTAGAGGGAACCTTAGCCGGTAAATACTGGATTGAGTTTTCAAAGGCTGTTCCAAAGGAGTATGATTTCTGTAACAGGATAGACCAGTTCAGAAGAGCTATGGGTTCAGGAGATATGGTAAATACCATGCTGAACTATGGCTATTCTCTGCTTGAGGCTGAGTGTTTGAGAGCCATAAATACTGTGGGGCTAGATCCTCATGTGGGGTTTTTGCATGAAATGACTCCAAGCAAAAACAGTTTAGCCTATGACCTTCAGGAGCCTTTCAGGTTCCTTGTGGATCTGGCAATTATCAGCCTGGTTGAAAGTGGAGCTATGGAAAGTAAAGACTTTATCAGGACAGAAAACTACAATCTGAGATTAAAGCCTACAGGAGCCAGAAAGGTTGTTAATGAGTTCTCCATTATGCTGAATAAAAAAGTAAGTTACCAGGGAAAAGAAAGCACATGGAGCTATGTTATTTTTCTGAAAGTAAGAGAATTAGCCCATTACCTTACAAGTAAAAAGGAAAAACTGGATTTTATTAAGCCTGAATATGAAATTGAGAGAATTGATTCTTACGACATAAGGCAAAAGATTCTTAATATTTCTTATGTTGATTGGAAGAAGTTAGGGTTTTCTAAAGGCACATTGCATTATATGAAGCAAAATGCTATGTCAGATAAACCGTTTACTCTTAACTCTCATGTTCTGGATAGAGTAAATAAGTGGGAAGCATTGGTTTCACGTCAAAAGTAAAAATATGTATGTTTTTACATGTAAAATGTAAAAATGTAAAATTTACAGTAAAATAGTAAAACGGTATCATGAGGAAGTGTAAATTTACAGTAAAATAGTAAAACAGCTTAAGTAGAGGGAATAAAAGGATTGAATCAAATTAATTTTACATCTAATGGCAAAATTCAGTTATCTTTTACCCTAAGTTGTAGAGACTAAACCTAGTGGATATTCTGGTGAGAAGTGTCAATTTTATTTTGAGTCCTATTTTGCTTCTGATTAAATAATAAAACAAACAAATTAATTTCGAAAAGAATTAATATTATCTTAACAGTTCCAACAATAAATGAGTTCACGCACACATAAAATTAGAAAAAAAAGTGATACTAAAAAGGGACACCTTATTAGACATAATAAACTCTCTTCAATTTATTGTAATTCAATTATTAAAAATGTGCTAAATCGTATCCTATACTTTTGTTTAATTTTGGTCTTTTCAATTATCGCTTTTTTAATAGTAGGTAGAGTGTTAAAGGGAAACATAAATTATCTACAAATTATAAGCGTATTTTTTTTATTTATTGTAAACTTAATACTATCTGCAAAAATCATATCCCTAAGATCTAATTGGAAGACACTACTTTTTAAGTATCAACATGCTTTATCTTGGAAGTATATATTATTAAAAAAGAAAGCTTTTTTGCTAAATTTCACTCTGTACAGTAGTATCGGTATTTATATATTAACATATAATAATTTTAAGATGGCTGTTAATAGCCCTCATTTTTGGACTAATCCTCTAATAGCGAACTTCACAATAACAATCACAGCATTGAGTATTCTATTTCTATTTGAGGGTTTTTTTATGGCGTTTTTATTATGGGAAAAATTTATTTCTCGATTTTTTAAAAATGTCTCAAAAACTAACAGCGCTGACTTCGATGAATCGAGTAATAATCAATTAGTATCTGCCGATTCAGCAACATTTCAGGTTACAAACTCAAAAATAGTACTGATTGGAGTTTTAATTGCTTCTATATTTTTTGCAAAGCTCGGATCTGATCAAATTGACGATTATTTCTTGAATTCAGCTTCCTTTAATTTTGATATATTCTTTTTTAACCTTGTTATTACTCTACTTTTCTTCACATATTTTATAACTTCTTTAAACAATATGGTATTTAAACACTTTAAGTGGGAACATGATATTGATATTAAAAGCCACATTTACATATTATTATGGAGTTTTTTCATTTTTATCAATGCGATTTACTTTACAAAGTATTTAGCAATAGCTATGTTTTATTATCCAATTGAAGGCAATGACCCTGTTACTATGTTGTATTTATCAAATGTGATAACGCCAGCAGGAAAGCCCCCTCTTGAAGATCCATTTTTTATCGCTATAAGTACGTTTATAGATTACTTGATTTTTGCAATAATTTCTGCAGTACTAGCATATATTGTGTTTTTCGTCCAAACATCTAAAAAGCATATATTGGAGGTTCTGGAAAGAATCAAGAAAATTGTACTTAACTACGATAATGAATCTGCTAGTTCTAAAAACCCAATATCAGATGTGATCGAAAAACGATTCTCGAAGCAATTCAAAAACGAAATATTTGTGAGATACTTTAGCCTATTTTTCTTTATCTATTGCATTGGTATTCCCTTTCTTTGTTCATTGGTTATAATGTATTTATTAGTAAATGATGTAAGGTTTAATACTGGAGCATTTAGTATTACTGTAAATAAATATCAGTATGTATTCGGAGCATATATCTTTTTTATGCCTGTATTTGGAGCTATTCATGGACAAGCTGAAAAACATTATAAATATCCATTAAGTTATTTTATAAAAAGAGACGTTTGGCATACATTTGTCAAGTATTCATCAATTCATTACTCAATCGTAGATGCATGTCTAATTGACATTTTTATGAGAGGGGTTTATCAACTATCTAAGGATCATGGAAATATTGCCCCTCCTGAAAGTATACAGACGATACAGTCTATTTTTTTCTCTGTTTTTGTATTAGGGTTTCTGTCAATAAGCATTTCATCAAAACTTGAAGAGCTTTTAATTAACGCGTATGATTATGATTTTAATGAGAATTATAAAAAAGAAAAAACAAGTGTTTAAACCCCAAGTTTATTTATTTAATTATTTGTTATAAAATACAAATTAATACTAGTTAGATGAACTTCACAAAAAATATAACTTTTTTTAGCTAAGGCAACTTCTAAAAATACAGTGCTGTTGGGATTTTTCAGTAGCGTACACTTTTTTTGAGTTACCTATATCCCCGCACTAATCATGGGGTAATAGGGATCTCAAAAAAAAGTGTACGCTGCTATAAATTATTCTACCAACTCAAAAAAAGATATGAAGATCCCGATGGGTCTTCAACTATCTCAGTTCTTAAAACGTATAATTAAAAATCAAATAAAGATTTTGTTGGCTTTCTTATCATAACAAACATTATAATTCTCATTAAGCCAGCTTATTGGATTTCCTAACATATTATAATCAATAAGAACTCTACTCAATAAAGGTGCTGTAGAATCCGCATTCGCTTTAGTAATTATTTCATTCAGGTGATTTTTTAAAGTTCCAATAGACACTCCCAACTTATTGTATCTCTGTTATGCTGAATTAGGTGTGTACAGTCTTCCATAGGTCTTGAGACGACGTCCTATAGTATAGGTTTGCCTCCAATGTAACCCACATATTTGGTGTGAGTTTTCGTGTATTCAGTACATTTAATCAAATTATTTCAAAGTTGTTCGGAGATGTGAGATAAGAATGCAATCTTGCCATGATTCTTAATGAAAGCCTGATATATATGAAATTGTACTTCTTTAAATAAATTATCATAGAGTTTTTCGGAGATGCTGAAAAAAGAAACCAGTATATATTATACAATCTTTGAGTTTGTTGAAGTGATTAAAATGAAGGTTAGAATTGTAGAAAAAGGTGCATTTCGTATAGTTGGTTTAAAGGAAAGAGTTGGTATAGTCTTCCAGGGGGCAAATCCCGAAATTGAGGCAATGTGGCAGCAAATGAATGAAGAATTATTAAAAGAACTATTGTCCCTCTCTAATATAGAACCATCTGGGATTATCAATGCATCTGCAAATTTCTCAGAGGGCAGAATGGAAGAAAAGGGAGAACTGGATCACTATATTGGTGTAGCAACAACCAAAGAAGGACCAGATAACCTGTCACAACTTGAAGTCCCTGCTTCATCGTGGGCTGTGTTTGACACAACTGGGTTATTTCCTGATGCCGTGCAAGACATGTGGGGGCGCATTTACTCTGAATGGTTTCCCTCTTCGGACTATCAAGTAAGCGAAGGACCTGAGATCTTATGGATAGGTGATAAAGATCTAACTATTCCAATGGTGAAAAGTGAAATCTGGATTCCAGTCTCAAAAAAGCAAGACTAAGGAAAGAAACCTCATAATGGATAGATATTTGCAAAATACGCAAGCTTGAGAATATTTCAAAAGTTGATCGATTCAAGGAGCACCATATTCCTTCAATTAATTTGGTGATATTATGACGATGGATTCAAACCAGTGTTTACTAATATTAAATAACTTGGATGCTTTCATTGATCATTCACTTGGACTGAAGCCTGACGACAAGTTTTTATCAGGTTTCCATTACAACCAAGACCTTCTCAAAGCTTCTATTGCTAATACATATGTTGAGACAATTGGAAACAAAGCAGATTCATTGCACCTTGCAATAAAGAATGTACCGACTTCTAATATATACTGGGAATACCTCGAAATTGTCAAGACTTTAGGGGCAAAGTTTGAACTTCAAGAAAAGGATGTTGTGCTTGCCTTTAATTATACTGACGAAGATTTTTATGGAAATTCTCAGGGGTTTTTGATACCTCGATGGAAAGGAAGGGATGGAGGAACTAAAAAGTTCAAGTTTGTAACATGTTCAATTGTGAGTTCAGATATTCCGCAGAACATTCCTCTTGTATCCATTCCTGTCTGGATGGGACAAAATATAGCCCATGCTATAACTTGGTGTCTTACAGTTATTGAACCAATGCTGAAATCGATTTCCTTAATTTTGTTAAATAAAGGATTCTATAGTAAGGAATTAATGTTAACACTTTCCGACTCAAAGTACCCGTATTTGATTTTTGTTCCCAATATTTCCAAATATAGGAATGAATTGGCTCGAATGGAAGAAAAAGAAAAAGAAAAAATACATTCCAAGTTTAAATTTGATATAGATAAAACAACATTAAAAAATGAAAATACACTATCATTGTTGCAGCAAATATTCAATGAACAAAACGAAAAATCTTATGACTGGGCATTCGTTACTAATCAACCTGAAATTGACTTTGACCATATAATTAATTCATACAGAAGAAGGTGGAAGTTGGAAGAAGGTTTTAGAATTAAGGATGAAACATGTATAAAGTCCAAATCTACTGACGTAAATATTCGTTTTTTTTACTTTGCTTACGAACAGGCATTACAATTAATATGGGTTACCCTATATAAGGAAAGAGTAAGTTTCAAGATTTTTATGATTAATCTATACGAGGAATGTTTAAAAAGACAGAAAATGGAATAATTTCTGTTTTTGATGATTGATCTTTTCTGCCTAAAGAGAAGAGATTCCAATGGCGGAGACGAATTGTTTTTGCATTTGATTTTTTCTACTTTCAATTTCTCACTACTCTATCCCATAGGGGGAAAATATGATGATGAGCAGCAATAAATACTCATTCAAGGCTCAAAAGTGAGTGTCTTATTCTGATGGAATATTCACCAACTTCATAAAAACCATCATGCAAAAATTAGTGGTGTTAAAACAACACTAACAAGATGATTATCTAGTCTATCAATCTCAAAATAAAATGAGAGGCCCCCTTGGTAATTGGTTCTATACAATCATTGATTCAAAAAGTGATGATGCAACGGTTCTGAGTACAATTGAAAACATTGAAAACTTCAAAATAGGAAGATATAACCCACTTTCCGCAGTAAATTTTTGCAAATTCACAATTTTTCCTGCTATCGATTTTCAATAAAACTGGATTTATTGGAATTTTATGCAGGAGGTAAAGAAGCTATACGGTGTATTATAGAGACCAAAAAACGATATCATTCAATTTTCACCAAGTTCCATTAAAAGTCCAAATTAATTTGATTTTTTCAAAAACGCTATCAGAAAAAATATTGATTTTCGAAAAAATACTGCGGAATGTGGGATAAATTTTAGGATAAAGTTTTTAGCGTCCAAATAGTTCTTAAAAAATATAAATAATAGTTCCTTTCAGTCCGTTGAAGTCCAGCAATTAGAAGTTGAAAACATAAGATATTAAGAAACACAAGGAACCGAAACATATGAAACCGAGAAACATAAGATATTGAGAATATAAGATATTGAGAAACACAACAGACTTGAAAAAATTTACATAGGTTAAAAAATTTTTTCTCCTTCTCTTCTTTTCAGACCCTTATCTGTTCTCCATAGAAACTTTCTGAAGCAAAGCTGTTGCTTCCCGGAGACAGGGAATTCAGTTCACTGGCGGTTTCACTTAAAGAAAGCATGAAATCCGCCCTTATCCTTAAAATGAGCACATCTGGCTGCACACAGCAAAAAAGAGTCGGTTCGCCTTCAATTATCCAGATGTAGCCTTTTTTCTCCATCCCTCTCAGAGTCCCATAGATCTTGGGTCTCGGAACTCCCGAATTTTCGGCAATATCGCTTGCTTTTGCCTGCTTCAGGCAGACGAGGGAAGCATAAACTTTGGCTTCGTTGCCGGTAAACCCCAGTTTCTGCAGGTTTTCAATAAGCTTAAGAGTCATTCCGGTTTCCTCCTTCTATCATGTGCTGAGATCTGATCCAAACGACACTCTCCATCATCTGAAAGCTCCGGGTACTCAATAGTTTCATATAGCTAGAATTCCCAGAACCAATAGCATTCACCTTACTCCTGCAGACAGGCTGGCGTCTACTTTCCGCAGGATTTTTACCATGGTCTCAAGGCTTCGGAGAAAATCCTCAACGTCCTTATCATCAACAAACTGAAGGATTTCATCAGCCATTTCAGTGGTAATCTGGCTCAGGCAATTGTAATATTCAAGCCCTTTTTCAGTAAGGGAAACAAGCACCTTTCTCCGGTCTCCGGGATCGGTTTTCCTGAAAACAATCCCTTTCTTTTCGAGATCATCAACCATCCTCGTCAGGCTGCTCTTTTCCAGACCAGTATATTTTCCAAGCGTGGAAGGCATGATTTCTCCTTCGATCCCTATGATTTTAATTACCAAAGGCTGGTTCTTGCTCAGTTCCCTGAACTTGCCTGCAATTTTTTTCTGAAAAGTTTGCTCAAAAACCAGGTTATCGAGAGCATCCCTTTCCATTGACAGGAGAATTATCTTACTAAGTGTTGCCTCATCCATTTCCTTTATCATCCCTTTTTACCGGATTCCGTCGAACCCTTTCCCGAAAAACTGGCTTTTAATTTCCAGAATATAATGATTTATCATGCAATAAGTTGAGTTTTCAATTATACTAAAAATAATTATTGATATATCAACCATTGATAAATCAACTACTGTATGATTGTATATAAATATTCCGACATTTCCATATTAAAGCATAAAAATGGAAAAAAATTCCCGGAATATTTACACTTTATAAATATCCCTTCATCAACCCTCTGGCAAGGCTTCTCAAAGGGAAAAAGAAATAGAAGACGAAAAAACAAACTTGAAAAACAACACAAGAAGACGTGGGAATAATTAGTTGTCAAGTAGGATTTAACTCAGCTTTGTTTGCATTTATCTATTTTTCCACCGCTTTTATCATTTAAATCTTATTTGTTCCGTTTCTGTCTTTTTGGGGAAGACCGCTCTCCTGCGTCGAGCGGACAAAAACAGTTCAATGTAGCGAATAATGTTGTACGGGTTAGAGAAATCGCAAAGAGCCCACTTGAGTGAAGCTTGCTCTCCAACCATAAGTTAGTCCTCCTGAGCGAGCGGAGAGAGTGAAAAGGACTGCATGCAGACTTGCAGACTTAAGTTTCTCGAAGTTTCTCGTAAATCCTGTCAATATGTCCGGAACGCGTGATTATGAGAAGTTCGTCCCCTTCTTCAAGCCTTGGGTTTTCCCGCGCAAGGATAAAGTCATTGTTTCTGTAAAGCCCGATACATTCGGTATTTTCCGGGAACTGGACTTCAAAAATCCTTTTGCCAGCATGCTGTTCCCCTGTTCTGAAGCTGATTACGCGAACATCAGCCCTGATAAGGTTGCTCAGCTCGATAGTATCAATTCCGCGCAGGGCATCGGAAATAATTGTTGAGGAGATGCGGGGCGGGTTAATCGGAGAGCTGATCCCCAGCTTCTTTGCAATTTCCATAAACTTCATATCATCGGTTTTGACAATAACCCTTTCCACTCCTGCTTCCTGTGCGATCAGCCCTATCAGGATATTGTCCTGGTCATGGTTGGTGCAGGCTACAACCGCATCCGTAGAGTCCATTCCTGCTTTTTCAAGGATATCCGGGTGGGTGCCTTCGGCATTGATTACGGTGCAGTCAAGCTCTTCAGCTAGCTCCCTTGCAACTTCCTCGTCCTTTTCTATAAGAACAACCTCATTTCCCTGCCGGATCATCGTGCGGGTCAGGTGCATTCCAAGGGAACTCGCTCCAATAATGATTACTCTCATTTTTTCTTTCCTTTCCTGTGACTTCTTTCCTGTAGCTTTTTTCTCTATTTGACTATCTCTATGTTTTTCTATTCTTTTCTTAATTTGTTTATCTTATTTCTCTCTTTTACCCTCTATGTATCCGAATCTTATTCGGGCTGTTCCTTAGGACTCTTTTTTTCTCCGTTTTTCCTGTTTCTCTCAAGCCATGTCCTGGGCAGGAGCAGGATTAAGAGTGGAACTATCTCCACTCTCCCGAGCAGCATATCCGCACAGAGCACAAGCTTGAGCAGAGACGGCATGCCTGGAGTTGTCACACCTGTTGACAGGCCTGCGGTAGCCAGGGCGCTCGAGGTCTCAAAAATAGCATCAGCCGAATTTATTCCGTAAAGCATGAAAATGAAAGCCGAGAGCACGAGCACAGCCGAATAAAGCAGCACATAGGTCATGATTCGGTAGAAATCGTCAGGATCAACCACCTGGGATTTTACTTTAAGAGGGGTAATTGCTTCCCTTGGGAGGAAAAAGCGGTAAAAGACCAGTCTTATGAGCTGCACGATTACAATCAGCCGGAAGAGCTTGATTCCGCCTGTGGTTGAACCTATACTACCTCCTATGCACATAATTGCACTGAGAAAACCTTTTGAAGCATCGGAAAGGGGAGCCATGTCTATAGTGGAAAAACCGGCTCCTGTAAGGGCTGAAATGACTTGAAAAGCAGCATTCGGTAGCATATGGAACATTTCAAGCCCGCCCGTTCCTCCCGAAAGGGTTAGAGCAAAAAGGACTGTCCCTAGTGTGGAAAGCCCGAGCAGGTACCTTACCTGCGGGTCTCTAACAAGCGTTCCGGGTTCCTTCAGGACTTCCGGATAAAGCGAAAAACTGATTGCACCCATTATGCAGGAAACCGTGATCAGGAACGGGATCATGAAGCCCTTATACGCTCCGATGCTTGCAGCCTGCGTTGAAAATCCGCCTGTGGAAATAGAACTCAAGGTGTGGCAGACAGCTTCATAAAAAGGCATGCCGCTGAAGAGCAGGAGCAGCAGTGAGAGGAGGGTCAGGACAAGGTAAACCGTACCAAGGGTCCTGGCAGTTGTAATTACACTGGGGCGGATCCGGCTTTCCCCGAAGTTTACCCTGTAAAGCCTGAAAGCCGTAGTCCCGGGGCGGATAAGGATTCCAAGCACAAGCACGATTATGCCTATTCCCCCTATCCACTGCAGCCAGGAGCGGGTAAAGAAAAAGAGCCGGGTGGGAGAAGGCGGGGCAAGGCTCAGACCGGTTGTTGTCAGGCCCGAGACACACTCAAAGTAAGCGTCCAGAAAGGGCATCCCGCTTGAGAGCGCCATTGGAACTGCGCTAACTAACGAGCAAAGGGGGAACGTAAGAGCCGCAAGGATTAAGGCTTCTTTTATTTCAAGTTCGAAGTCAGGAAGTACTTTCTGGAGTAAAAAACCCGTCCCTGCAGTTACAAGGGCACTGCTCCCATAGATTATGGCTGCATCGGTTTCCCCGAGAACAAAAGCAGCAAGTACAGGGACTAGCAGGACTGCTGAAAAGACCAGCAAAAGATGCCCGGTGTACCTGAGGACAGCAAGGGGGTTTACTGGAGAGACAAGCTCATACATAAAAGCCAGTAATATTTTTTTATTTATTTAAGTCTGTTTCACTCTGGAAGAGAGGTTGGAGAGAGGTTGGAGAGAGGATTAAAAAAGAGAATTTCTCTCTCCATGTCTTAGTTCCCTCTCCATGCCGTATTTTTTACAGGACTCCTGCCTGCTCAGGTATTGATAAGTTCTGACTGACATTTTTTCCTGAGCCCCTGTAATTTCTCTAAAATGTCCAGTTTCTTTCCCCTGTGGCTGTCCATCAGGACTATCAGGGGCGGGAAAATAACGAAGGTGACAATCATTGCCAGGAGGACATCTATGACCGTTACCAGCCCGAAACTGCTAATCATCGGGAACGGCGAGGCGATCAGGGCAGAGAAACCAAATACGGTTGTGGCACCCGAAGCAATAAGGGCTGTACCTGTAGTAGATGAGGCCTGATAGATGGCATCCACAGGACTCATTCCTGCATCCCTTTCCTCGAAGTAACGCTCCATCATCAAAATCGAATACTCAGACCCGACCCCGAGTATCAGAGCGCCCATAACTGCAGTCATAGGGTTATACGCGATATCCATGGCAGTCATCACCAGGCCTGACCAGCCGATAACGACCAGCATCGGGATAATTGGAGAAAGAGCCTTCACAATGTCCCGGTAAACTACCAGGAGTCCTATAAGAACCAGGAAGACCCCGAGCAGAGTCATCATACTTCGGCCTGTTGTAAGCCCGGCAACCATATCAATGATAACTACAGAGTTGCCAGTTATTGTAACCGTGACACCTGGGGGCGGCTGCATCCACTGGATGTCTTTTAGGACAATGTCCCGAAGCTCTTCTATGCCTGTAATTTCAAGGTCTGCCATGGCGGTTCCTATATCCAGGTCAATATGAAGCAGCTGACCCCCTTCGATATATTCCCCTTTCTCGCTGGCGGGGATTTCGTCGTATATCGCCTGTATTTCATCGGAAGTCTCGGGAATTGTTCCTCCGTTTCGTTCTTTTACAAGATCCACTATGCTTGTGGCACTGTAAACATGCCCTCTGTTTGTAACTTCGTGCTGGGAGAACTCATCCATCCACTCAAGAAGTTCCGGGTCACTTGCGTCGTCTACTTTCAGGATGATATTAAGGTGATCTCCAGATCCCGAAAGGAGACTCTGCATGTTTTTGTAGTTGATCAGGGAAGGCATGTCTTGAGGAATGAAGGAATTGGTATCAGTCTGGATGGGGATTGACTGGTCGGCATAAAGCCCTGCACAGCAGGTCAAAAAGGCAACTACAAGGATAACGGAAGAGTGTTTGATGGTAAAACCGGTAACTTTTTTCAGGGTTTTTTCAATTGCTCCGGGCTCATGAGTCGGGATATTTCCTGCACATAGTGAATTTTCCAGGTCGCTTTTCGGCCCGTTTTTACCATTTTCACCTGCTTTACCCTCTTCGTCCCCTTTTTTTCTGAACAGCCCATACGGGTTTTTCTGGGCAATCCAGTCAAAACTATAGAGAGTTACCAGCCCGAAAAAGAGCGAGGAAAGATAGCACATGATTACCCCGATGAGCAGGAGTTTGCCAAAGTCCTGGATCATGGGGACAACGGAAGTAAAAAGCGAGACAAAACCTAGAGCTGTCATTGCAAGCGCGATCAGTACGGCAGGTGCGGTATTCTTGACCGTAGAGACAAGGGCCTGCGAAGAAGTTTTGCCACAGTGAATTTCCTCTTCCATACGGTTGTGGAACTGAATTGAATAATCAATCCCTATCCCGATAAGTACCGGAAAAGCCGCCATGGAAACCATTGTCATGGGCACGCCGAGATATCCCATTGCCCCGAAAGTAAAAAGGACTCCAAGAAGCACAACAGGAAGTGGAAGCAGCCCCCACCTGACATGCTTAAACACCAGGAGAAGAACGACTACCATCAGGATACCTGCAATTCCTAGCAGCACGCCCATACTGGCTCCCATTTCGCTCTCAATGTCAAGCCTCAGAGAAGGGCTGCCTGTAACAGTCAGTTTGTAGCCGGGAGGAAAATCAACTTCTCCTAGCGTTATTTCAATATTATTAATAATGTCTTCCTTCTGCTGGTTAGTACTGCTCCCTTCGATCTGGATAATTATAAGCGTGTGGGTTTCATCAAGTACAAGACTCTCAAAATATTCCGGGTAGCTCTCAATCAAATCCCGGACTTCCCTATCCGAATCCGGGATTTTTGACCTGCCGGACTCAGCATAGTTAATTTGCTTCATTATGGATGCAGCACTTGAAACCTTGGTGACTCCCGGAACCAGCAGAGCCTGCTGCCCCAGCCTGTCGGCAGCTTTCACGACGTCCTCGGTTTTCACATCGTTTCCTTCAACCATCACAATGACGCTCTCTGTACTGAAAGTGTTTAGAAAGAGGTGGTCATAGTCCTTGTACAGCTGCGAATCTTTTGATACCTGGGTCTCGGTTCCGGATGCCATTTCAATATATTGGGCACCCTGAAAAGATAGCAGAACCAGCAAAAGCACGACAGCCATTATGAAGGGACGGTTGTTCAGAATAAAAATTCCCAGTTTTTCAAAGACGTTTTTTATAAGGAATCCCCCTTAGGAGGCTTGTTTTTCAGTCAGGTCCGTTTTTCAGTAGAGTTTGCTTTTAAGTAAGGTTTGTTTTTAAGTAAGGTTTGTTTTCCAGCCACTTCATTTCCAACCTATCAGTTTTCAGTTAATTTTTCATCCAGTTTTTTGAATACAATCCCGTGACAAATGTAGCATAATAACGGCTTGCAGGATTGATTTTGATGCAGAAATAGTCTGAGCAGAATCGGAAAACTGCCCTGAAATCGTTTTAACACCCCATCCCGAGTTCCGCAGATTCTCCGGAACTGAGGGCTTTCCCTTCAGGGCTCAGGGCATGGAGCCCACAGAAGATTTCGTTCAGGGAGAGCAAAAAGTCGGTCCTGATCTTTGAGATCAGTTCCTCAGGACGTATGCAGCTGAAACGGATTGGCTCCCCTTCGGTTATCCGTACGTATCCTTTCTCTTCCATCCCCCTCAGGACTTTGTACACCTTGGGTCTGGGGACCCCGCTCGTCTCATAGATTTCCCTTGCAGTTGCCATTTTCATACAAACAAGGGTAGCATAAATCTTGGCTTCATTTTCAGTAAAGCCAAGTTTCTGCAGATTAGTAATAAGTTTCAGAGTCATGCTTTCTCCTCATGAAAAGAAGTTAAAAACGAAAGTTTTGCATTGTTTCGGTATAATCTCATGTTAGTATTGATGCTCCATTTAGGGCCCCGATTTCGAAGCTTCCGGTCCCGGGCTCATTTTTTGCTTTCCATTGCAGAATCGATTTTTCTCAGGACTCTCAACATTGTTTCAAGGCTCTTTTCAAAATCCCTGAAATCCTGCTCTTCACCCAGTCCAAGGATCTCGGCAGCCATCTCCTCAGAGATTTTATTCAGGAACTCGTAGCACCTCTCACCTTTTTCGGTTAGGGAAACAAGGACTTTTCTCCGGTCTTCAGGATCGTTTTTTCTCCGGACAAACCCTTTTTCTTCCAGGGAATCCACCATTCTCGAAAGGCTGCTCCGGTCCATACCCATATAAGTCCCGATTGTAGAGGGCATGATTTCCTTTTCCATTCCTATCAACATGATAACGAGAGGCTGGTTTTTGTTAAGTTCCTTGAGTTCGGCGTTTTGAGAGGCGGCTATTTTGTGGAAAAACCGATCTTCAAATATTTTATTATAAAGTGCCCGAAATTCGAGGTTTATCAACCTTACTTTTCTAGTGCATTCAGGGTCCATGTTTCCTCCAGGGAGCTACAAAACAGCAATAGTTGAGATTTCAATTGATGAAATTTCAATGGTTAATATGTGGATAGTTTGAATACAGATTGATGCAAAATCAACAAAGCTGTGATAATCGAGATGACACAATACTATTTAAAAATATCCATCAACAAAATTTGCTTGCGTTTTCAAGAATTTGCCCTAAAATATAACAATTTCCCGAAAATTCGACTGCGATTCTTTTCACTCGCTTCGGTTCCCGAATTGAGACTCGGAAGTACGCGGTCTGTTTCGGCAGAGTTGCGGCTCTGCAGTACGCCGCCCTTTTCGCTTCGCTCAAGAGGGCAAATTTGGGGATATAGTAATGAGCTGCGCTCAAGCAGACTATTTATGAGTCCAGAAGTAAGCTGAGCTCAAGCGGACCAACTTAAAAGAATGGTAAAATAAATAGACGCAGGAGAGCGGGCTTTCCCGTAAAAAAGAAGAAAAGAAAGCAAATAAAAGTCAGAAAGTGAAAGATGCTGGAAACATTTATGAGTAAGAAAAAGGTCCTAAAAGATCAGATCAGCAGAAATTTCGATCTCGTCTCTCTTTCAAATCGTTTTGCTTTATTTTTACTTTTGAGAAGGGCCGCCAGAAGCTGGCGGAGGCGCTGATATATACATGAAATTAATAATTGGTTTTCGGTGTTAAGAAAAGCATCCTCTGGTCTTCGGGAACATTTATTCAACATATTGTTTCTCTTAATTGCGGTATTGGTTTGCAGATTGTTTTACCAGACTGACCGACCGGCCCAGACCTGGTACGGTACAGGAGGAGAAAAAGGAGATATTTCCTGCCGTGTCCTGGAATCAATTAACCAGTTAAGGAAATTCAATAAAGCTCTACAAAAATTAAAATGATACTTACGGGATAAAAAATAAGGGAAAAAGAGAGGACATGAACCTGAAAAAGTATAATGTTTTTCCTTTATGTTTTTCCTTTATTGCATTAAAGTCATATCTTTCATTTTTTTCTTTTTCTGCCTGAGATCAAGAAGGCGATCAGCAAAATACCGGCAGGATAAGCAAATCCCAACGGGGATTTCTCCGTATCTTCCTCTTCCAAACTGGCTCTTCTTGATTTGTTAACATTTTCAACAGTTTTTGGAGTAATCACTTTTTTCTGGTAGAGCGACTCGACGGCCGGGCTGTAAATAAGTGCAAGCTCATCGGAATCAGAATCCCCGATCAAATAAGAAGAATCGCATATTCCATCGCCATCAGTATCCTCACAGATTCTGGAAAAACCATCTCCATCAGGTGTTGCCCAGCAGTTACCTCCCATATATGAACCCCCTGCTATGTTTGTACCTGCTGTTTTCGTGCCGTTCCAGATATTGGTTTTATCTTCAACTGCGTTCTCTGTGTTATTGAAATAATTATTGTAAATAGAGTTGTCAAAACTCTCGGTGAGCAGGATACCACTTTCGGTGTTATCGGTCACCACGTTGCTGCTCAGCACGTTTTCTTTACAGTTCTCCACATAGAAACCAAAGGAATTCGAACATACGTTATTTTCCAGTATTTCATTGTAGTCACTGTGCCCAAGGAGGTAAATTCCCTTGCTGTTATTCAATACGGAGTTACCGGCAACCGTATTATAGCGGGCAGAATAAGCTACGAATATACCGTCCTTGTTTCCGTAAAAACTGTTCTCTTCGACGATATTGCGCTCCGCACTGCCTCCAAGCTGCAGGCCGCACACGCTGTTTGACTTAACCGAATTTCCAGTTATCCGGTTATCGCCTGAAATGACAATAAAAATTCCCCTTTCACAATTTGATACCGAATTATTGGACAGACAGTTACCCCTGGAACTATCCAGTTTGATGCCTGCCTTCTGGTTTGCTGAAATATTATTGTCACTTATATAGGTACAGCTGGAAGAGGCTACCATAACTCCGTTTTCCCGGCTTGAGTAAACAATATTTCCTGTGAGGGTATTGTTATTGCAAGCGTTTTCAAGGTACACCCCATAGTAGTTGTCCGAAACCCTGTTCTTTCTGAGTACGTTTTCGCCGCTGGATACGCAGAGAATAAGGCCGTACTTGTTATCGGAAGCAGTATTTTCTCTCAGTACATTTTTACGTGACTTTTTAAGGTAAATTCCATAGTAGTTGCCCGACAGAATATTTCCCTGGACTATGCAGTTCTGGACATTGTCGAGGTAAATCCCGGCAATAAGGTTTTCTTCATATTTTGCTCCCCGAAGAGTAAAGCCGCTAACATTGACGTTATCTGCACTGATATGAAAAACGTGATCTTCTGTGTCTGCAGCCTCAACAACCGTTTCTTCCGGAACCCCTGTTCCTGAAATAACAGTAAGATGTTTCCCGATGTTCACATTTTCAATATATTTGCCGGGCATAACAAGAATCTTATCCCCTTCTTTTGCAAAGTCCACTGCTTCCTGTATCGAAGTAAAATCCGCTCCTCCATTAGCGTCCACAGTCAGAGTATCGGCAGCAGCAGTCCCGCATGCCAGTGCAATGAAGGATAAAGCAGCCACCGCCCGAATAATTTTCCGGAATATCCCCATAATATCAACCCCTTTTGCTTTTATGAAAATAACTGCCGATGAATAGTTTACCTATTAAGGGCAAATTTTAAGATGCACAGTATTAATTTTTTTACTATTCAATATAGAAGATATAGAGAATGATACTTAAACTTTTTTTAATATAATCGAGTTAGACATAAATTAGACTTGTTTTTGAAATTTTGAATTTTCTCTGAGAGCCCATAGGCAGATCTTCATCGAGTGCAGAAAGCAGGAAGCAGTACGTGAATAAGGTTGGATGGGTAAGAAGATCTATAATTCAGTTATACTTAGCTCTCTCAAAGCGAAATTCGATAGAAAAAAATCAAGAGAAGAACATAATTGCAAGCCTTAAAATAGAATCAGGCTAAAAACTTAGAAAACAGACCGAAAACAGCATTCGAAAAACTCTTTTATCCCGGAACTATCTCATAACTTAAACCATCTTGTAACTTAAATTATCGCATAACTGGAAATATCTCGTAACTATTACAAAAGCGGGAGGCCTTAATCTGAAAGAAACTCTTATTGAGATAAAGTCAGAATTTGCAGACTACTTCAAAGAACGTGAAGCCGAAATAAGTGGCTCCCTCCTTGCTGTCCTTTCAGGCGAAAATCTGCTCTTTCTGGGCCCCCCCGGCACAGCCAAAACCCAGCTTGCCCGAAGCATCTGCCAGACGATTGAAGGCGGGAACTTCTTTAATTACCTTTTAACAAGCTTTTCAACCCCTGAAGAGATCTTCGGGCCTCTCTCCTTAAAAGCCCTTGAAGAAGACGAGTTCAGGAGAAACATAAACGGTTGCCTCCCGACAGCCCATATTGCTTTGCTGGACGAGATCTTTAAGGCGAGCAGCGCAATCCTTAACAGCCTCCTGACCATCCTGAACGAAAGAAAATACCATAACGGAAGGGAAATAGTCGATGTCCCCCTGCTCTCGGTCTTCGGGGCTTCGAACGAACTTCCGGAAGAGGACGAAAGCCTGGAAGCGCTTTATGACCGTTTCCTGTTCAGGTACAGGCTCTCATATATCCAGGACGATGAAAACTTTAAAAATCTCCTTTTCAGAGCACCTGAGGACTTTAAACCTGCTGCGAGTATGCAGGTTTCAGAAATTGAAAAGCTCCGCAAAAGCTCAAACTCCCTGCCTGTTGATCCTGATGTTGAAGTTATAATCACGGAACTCCGGAAAAACCTCCAGCTGCAGGAAATCGAGATTTCGGACAGGCGCTGGAAAAGAATCGTGCAGGTCCTGAAGGTTGCAGCCTGCAGCAGCGGCTGTCCGGCTGTTGACAGGACAATGGTCCTTTTGCTCCAGCACATGCTCTGGAACCTGCCCGAAGAGCGGGAAACCATCCGAAAAACAGTTTTCAAACTCGTTGTTTCCGGCGGGACAAATACCGAAAAACTCCGCCTGGATGCTGAGGACCTGAAAACAGCCCTTAATATCGCCCTGAAAAACGAACTTCCCGTTGGAATCATCTGCGACAGTTGCGGAGAAGAATTCCAGCTTCGGGAAAAGCTGGAGCTCCACCATACTGCCTGCCCGAACCACAGCTATACTCTGAAACAGGAAGGAAATTCGAGGATTTATCCTTATGAGAACCTGGTGAGAGAAATTGATTCTCTCCACGAACGTTCAGGGAAGAAAAATACCCTGTCCAAAAGCCAGAGAGAGATTTTTGAAAAGGAATTCGAAAACCTGGCCGGTAGAGTAAATCGAGTAAAACAGAGGCTTGAGGAAGAAAAGGAACTGCTCAGAAATCTTATGGATGCAAACATCTGGCTTTCAACCCCTGACAGAAACGAAGCCCTGCTCCTGCATGACACAGGAAGTGCACAGCTTTCCGGAACAGAAGCCCTGATAGGCGAAATCGAAGAGCTGCTGGGTTTGCAGCATAAAGAATTAAGGTCCGGAGAGTTCAAGTCTGCAAAATCAGGAGATTTTGACTCTTCCGACACCCATGCCGCAAAAATGGAAGCAAAAGTACAGGTCCCGGATTCAGGTAACAATGCCAGTGGCTTTATGAAAGGGCTCGGATCCAGATTCAAGCTCAGATGACCAAATGAGGTGTTGATACGGAAGATTCGACCGGTTTTCTGACCAGCCCTGACAGAGCCTCTTCTGAGTCATACTCTTTTTTTTCCAGAAACAGGCTCTGGCAAGAGGCCCTTTCCGTCCAGAGACAGGCAGCTTCCCTGCTGGAAGGGGAACTGAGAAGCACCATTGCTTACCCCCGCACGATTCCCCGCCCTCTGCGCGAGAAAATAGCCGAAGTGATTGCCCTTGAAATCCTCTTTGAGCAGCCGTATGAGATAAAAGATGCTGAAAGGTTCATAGGAATTTTCGGGGCATTTTACCCGATCTTTCTTACCCTGAGAAACTCAAGGCCATGGCCCGGGCTTCAGAGGATAGCAAAAAGAAGCCACGGAGCTGGAATTGCATGCCTGAAACTGCTTCTGCCTCTGATCTACAATCTTATGGAGCATATTTCAGCAGCCAGGGAAAGAGGCTCGGAAAAAGACCTGTTTACGAGGCTTGATGCCGAAACCGAAGCCATCCTCAGGGAGTTTGAACAAATCCTTAAACAAACCCTCCTCCTCTGGGCAGGTGGGAATCCCGAGAACCTGGTAGCCCGGAATGTTCAGCGACCTGAGCCGGTTTCCGGAAATTCCGACATTTACGAAGCTGTCCTCAATTTCATGCAGAAGGATGGATGCCAGAATTTTCTTGACGGGATGCTGGAAGGTCTCTACTCCAGAATGCGGGAGTTTATCTCCGAAATGGAAGAAAACCTGGATCTTTTCGATACTCTTGCCCTTCTTTTCCCGGGAAGAAGCTGGAGTTATTCCGTAAAGGAGCTTAAAAAAGAGCCTTTTTACGTCCAGCTTAAGATGCTGAAAAATTACTCAGCTTTTTTTGAAAAAAACCCTGACCTGAGAAGAATCGTAAACTTTATAGGCAGGCGGGAGTTTGACCCCCCATCTGACCGTATCCGCTATTCTCCTTTCGGGAAAAACAGGATCCAGACTGTTCGCTTTTCAGACTCGATAAATAACCTCCTGCCCATGGAAGCCGCAAAGCTCCTCAACCCGGCTCTGAAGCGGAAATTCTATGCTGATATGCTTGAAGGAAAACTCCTGAGCTACCAGTTGCTCGGGAAACATTATACAGGCCCCCCCAGGATAAAACCAAGAGGACCCATGATCACTCTCGTTGATACCTCGGGTTCCATGCACGGGACTCCCCAGACCCTTGCCAAGTCTGCCGTGCTTGCCATGGCAAAGCTTATACTTGCCCAGCAGCGGGACATGAAGGTCATCCTTTTTGCCTCCACCAGCCAGCACCTGGAAATCGAACTCAGCAGCAGGAAAAAGATGTCTGAGAGGTTCCTGAACTTCCTGCTCTATACCTTCGGCGGCGGGACGGATTTCAACACCGCGCTTGCTTCAGGCCTCAAATCCCTTAAGGAAAAGGACTTTCAGGGTGCAGACCTGCTTTTCATTACCGACGGAAAGTCCGAAATCTCTGACGAGCTCGTCCTTGCCCGCTGGGAAGAAGCAAAAAAGAAATACAATGCAAAGGTCTACTCGCTGATCGTAGGAGGTAGTGGAGCAGGTGGACTTTCGCAGATCTCGGATTATACATATATTGTGGAGATGGAGCAGGACCATGAGGGCTCGGGCGGAAGAGTAAAACTGATAAAGTGTGAGACCAGGGAAGCTGAGACTAACAAAACGTGAGACCAGGGAAGCTGAGACTAACAAAACTTGAGGCCAGGGAAACTGAGAACGATGAAATGTGAGACAAGGGAAGCTGAGTAGAAATACGGTGATTTTCCCGCACGGATAATGAATAAAAAATAGAAAACGAAAAGAGCCGGACCTGCTTTTTTTACGTGAACGGGTTTGGAGTATACTTAAAAATAATGACCAAAATCAATAAAGAAATGAGAATAGATATAGCCGCACAGATAATTTTCTTGATGTCCATTTTACTGCTCCACTGAGATTTTAAGGGCTGTAACCTATAAAAAACGTTTCATTTAGCATGAAAGTATATGAGGAGATCTTCCTCACGTACTCTCTTTTTCGTCATTTCTCGCAATTACGTATATTTCACTCATTATTTTGATCCTTTCATCAACTGAGAACATCTCAGTCTCAACTATCTTTCTCTTTTGAATTTCTCCCTTTTTATATCCAGTTTCATCTTCATACATCTCCTCTTTTGTAATAAGATGCCAGATAATTGTTGCAATTTTTCTTGCTAGGGCAATAATCGCCTTTGAATGTCCAATCGACTTCTTTTTTCTGTTGAAAAACTCTTTTAACCTGCTATTTTTCGTTCTTGCTGCTGCCTGGGCAATCTGTGTTAGGATCCACCTTGCTTCCTTAGATCCTCTCTTAGTGATTCTACCGTTATGGTATTTATCCGCTGATTGGTACACCTTCGGAACTAGGCCAAGCCATGAAGCAAGCTTATCTCCTGAAGAAAAATCTTTGAAATCACCTATTTCAGCAATAAGAGTTGCTGCTCCAAGTTCTCCTATTCCTGGAACAGACATTAAAATTTCCATTTCTTGCTTATGATTTCTATAAGCATAATTGAAAATTTCTTTTTCCAAAATTTTGATTTCATTGTCAAGATGCTTTATGATATCCAGACAGATTTGAAGCCTGAATACAGTATCTTGAGAGATTTCTCTGTCCAGAATTTCCCTTATCTGCTTACTTTTCTTACGAACATTTGGAGAAAGGTTTGCAATAATCTGGTCAACGCTTTTACCTGAACAAATTCCTGATAGAATTGCTCTACCACTCTTACCAAAAATATCTGTTAGCACATTCTTCAGACTAAACATTTCAGGTGCGAGTATGGCGTGAGCTTCATTTTTTATATCTGTTCTTTTTTGTACAAGGTTATGGCGAAGCCGAATACATGAACGAAATGTTCTATGGTTTTTTGGGAAAACTCTTGATGGTTGAACCATATTATTCAATGCAAGTTGTGCGATGAATTCGGAATCGATCTTATCTGTTTTTTTGTGTGTAAAAGCCTTCATATCTCGGGCATTTCCAACTATAACAGGTAGATGTTTTATCAACGCATCATAAATCGGAACCCAAAAGTCACTCGTTGATTCACAGGCAACAACGTCACAGTTCTCTGAGATAACCCAGTTTTTAAAAGCTAAAATTTCGTCAGGGGTTCTATAGAAATGTTGTTGCTGTTTTTCACCAGATCTACTGAGGATTGTAGCAATGAAAAAGAGTTTGTGAATGTCTAAACCACAAACTTTGTTTATAACCTCAACCAATTTAGATCACCAAATTAGATCACCAAATTAATTTGGGCAGTAGAATTGCCTCAAAGGCCAATTTAGCATCCGTGATCAAAGTCACAGTTGAGCCTTCGATGGCAATTCACTGGTTAGTTTTATCACGGCTTCGAAGAACCAAAATAAGTACAACCTTACTGCCAAAGAGAATGATGAGGTTGATCGATAAAAAGGGAAGGAAAAAAACTACTTTCATTTCTTTGTGCATGTTATTCGAAGAATTTCATATGCGTTTTATATGAAAACGTTTTGCATGTGAGTTAAAATGAAACGAAGAAAGGTCATTTAAGATTCGGAAAGCGTGGAGTTCCGTTGCCCGCATTTCCTGAATCTACGGGATTGAAACTCTGCTTTCGGCTTCCCCTACGGTTCCGGAACATGTTTCTTAAGATAGTGAAGTCGATTTTATGTAAGGGCCCAGAATCATATCTTTATAAGAGCCCCCTGCCGGAACCTTCGGATACAGGACCTCTTCCCTGTCCGTGCAGGCTTCCAGGAAGCAGGGTCCGTCTGCATTCATAAATGCTTCCATTTTCTCTTTCAAATCGTTTCTGCTACTTACCCTCTCTGCATAACCGAAGCCAAATGACCCTGCAATCTCTGCAAAATTCACATCTTTTGGCCTTTGTGTTCCTATGCGTATTCCTTCATAAGCTGCATCCTGCAGGTTCTGGACCATACCATCGCTTCTGTTGTTCAGCATGAGTATCTTGATCGGAAGGTCCAGCGATGCGATGGTATGCAGTTCTCCCAGATTCATCCTCAGACTGCCGTCACCATCGATTGCTATGACTCCTGAACGCGGGTTTGCATAATGGACGCCGATTGCGGTGGGCATGGAAAAGCCCATTGTGCCGAAGGAGCCGGAAGTCATGAAAGATTTTGGGCGGTGCATTGGCAGGTACTGTGCTGCGAGCATCTGGTGGTTGCCTACACCGGTAGTTATCTTTGTGCTTTCGTCAACGTAGCTTGCAAGCATTGAAATGACCTCGGCAGCCTGTATGTGTTCGGATGTTCTGTTGTAATCCAGAGGCCACGACCTTTTCAGGTCTCTTGCACGCATCTGCCATTCCCGAATATCCAGACGGATGTTATGCTTCCTGGCATAGTTCAGCAGGTCGCGGAGCGCTGTAGCGGCGTCCCCCAGGAATGTAAATTTCGGGCTGCGCTCGATTTTTATCTGATGCATTTTCTCGGGATTGATATCAATGTAAGCTATGTCAGTACCTATTGCAAACCCAACCTTTTCCGCAACCCGGTCATCCCATCGTACCCCGATAGCGAAGAAGAAGTCGTTCTCCTGTATGAGCATGTTAGCATACGGTGTACCGAACATTCCCAGCATTCCCAGGTTCAGGTCATCCCTTTCGTCAACGACACCTTTTGCCATGAGTGTATTGACAGAAGGTATTCCGAAAAGTTCATTGAATTCTCTGACGGCCTGGCTTCCTGACTCCGAGTTCAGACCGCCTCCGAGATAGAGCAGGGGTCTTCTGGAGTTGAGCAACAGTCCAAAAAAGGCTTTGCATTGTTCTTCAGACAGGTGTTTATCATCGTGATAACTTCCCTCGAACCTTGTGATCTTCATACCATGATACTTATGGTTTTTCAGCTGTTTGTCAAGGGGGAAATCTATGACTACAGGCCCTGGTTTTCCTGACTTTGCAAAGTAATAGGCATCCTTGATTATGGTTTCCATGTCATCAGCATTGGAGAGCTGTATGACCTTTTTGGCTGCATCTCTGAAAATACCTTTGACGTTAATATGCTGGAAGGAATCGGTGCCTATCTTATGCTCAGGGACCTGTCCTGCAAATACAAGCAGAGGAATGCTGTCCCCATAAGCATCGGCAACGCTGGTGAGCGTGTTGGTTATGGCAGGTCCGGATGTGACTATGGCCACACCTACCCTGTTGCTTGACCGTGAATAACCTGCTGCGCTGAATGCTGCCGATTGCTCGTTGGAATTAACTATAATCTCAATATCACTATGCCTGAGGGCATGGAATACCGGAAGTATTGCTGCCCCCGTATAGCCAAAGATGTGTTTGACACCAAGGTCCTCCAGACACTTAATCAGGACTTCCGCTCCATTCATTTCTTTCATCTTAAAACTCCCGGAAAGAAACAAAACTGGCACAGGACGCACTATTCAGTATAATAAGCAAAAACAGCACACTTGAGCCAGAATGTTTTCTTTTTCTTGCTCAAGCGAGTACTACCACTACTACAACTACTACGGATACAGGTAAATTGAACTCCGTGTGGTTTGTGGTAGAACTTAACATTACAGGAGAAAAGGGAGAATATTATACTTAAGGGTTGTCGTGGGTTTTTCTGCCAATTCAACCCCGGATCGTGAGGCATACAATCAAAAAAACAGTTGCAGAAGAACTATTAATAAACATACCCATACAAGCCGAATGTGTCTTTTTTTCAAGTTTCATGTATTCTCTTCAGTTTCATGTATCTTCTTCAGTTTCATGTATCCTCTTCGAATTGTACGGGTAAAAACCACTTTCCACAGATGTACACAAAAATGCCACCTATTTTCTCAATAGGACAGTAATTTAAAAGCTCATCTTGCTTTTAACGAATAATATTGGGCAAATAGGCAAATAAATTATACATTTATGTACATCTGCAGAATCTAGGTTTAACGGCTTAATGATGCTATTTTTCAGTTCAAGTGTGTAAGTCCCGTCCCAAATGCAGAATCATATTTAATTTTATGACATGCTCTTAGATTTCTCAATTCTGGACATTTCAAGCATACTGGTACCTGGATCAGTCCACATGTATGAAACCAGGATTTTGTGCAGGCTTGTCTCCACTGATAAAGATTCCCATATGAATCATATTTGTTTTTTTATCAGCTGTAGGAGATGCATAACTGAAAGTATGCCAGCGTTCTATGAACTCATCATGTGGAATATACCCTCTGTTGCCAAGTATCCATGGGTCTTCAAAGTACACATTTTTGCTGTCTATGCCTATGACTACCATGTAGTGACTGCTCGCATTCATTTCCCAGGATTGATCCGCATTCTTCCAGGCCTGAAGTCTAACTATTACTGGAACGCCCTTATTAATGGAGTCTCTCAAATCGTCCAGTGTCAGGTTCTCCCTAATCTCGGCTCTGAACCCCATTTTTTCTGCCCCTTCTACGATGCCGCTGGGGGTGGTGCCCTTGCGGTCGGTCTCTCCGAGAGTAGTATTGACGAGCTCAATAAACTGGCCTTCTCCCATATCTTTACCGCCCCAATAGCTTACCACAGCCTGAAAGCATGAAGCTCCACACGAGTAGTTGGTGGATTGGCGCACATCAGGCACCTGCAACAACATAGTTGTGCCATTCTCAGGAACTACACATTTAACTTTGATCTCACTGGCGCCTGCAGGCATTCCTATAGCTATTAATATTGCCAAACCAGCAACGCTTAGAAAAAATGCTGCTTTTCTTATATTCAAACTCTTATTATCTATTTTCATAGACGTATCCCCACAAAATTCAAATTAGGAGAAGAGACCAGGTTTTTGTTAGAGAGTATAAAGCAGGCCTCTTCAATTAAAGAGTCGTAGCTAAATAGCTTAAGCGACTATTTGCGTTTTGAATCAAAGTTGCGCTGGCGCACCCTTCTGCAAGCTGCAGGGTGTGTTCTCGCCTCCGCTCCAAATTTCGTTATAGTAGACAATAACCCTGAATAATTCAGTTTGAGCAGAAATTAACAGCCCAAAAATGGAATTGATACATCATATTATCATTAACGGTTACTGGGGGAGTTTTCCATCCCCGCAGCAAGCTAGCGGGGTATTCGACTGAGATAAGATACAATATTATAATATTATAATTATAATTGTGAGAAACAAGATTTAGAAACAAAGTAGCTGATTAGATGCACAAGGCAATAAAAAAGCGATAAAACCCGTCAAAGAAACAAAAAGTTCATCCTTTTAATCTTGAGTTAAATGAGAGTTAATTTTTTAGTTGGTTTTGAGAGTTTTTTACTCGTATAAATCAAACCTACCCTGACAACTACTATAAGGGACAGACTCTAAGACGCGGTCTTAAAATTCAAATCATTTCTACAAATGGATGATAAGTACTTTGACGTTAACTTTTAGGATATCACTTTATCCTATAGAGCTGTGAGTTTAATTCACAAAATCAAACCCATTAGACATCATGATTTAAATCCGCTTTATAGGCAGTTAACAATTTAATACTGTAATTTTTTAGTAAATATTATAGAATTATTCACAAACTATCTCTTTCAGGTGAATAGTATGGGAAGCCAGAAACTCATCCAGGACCCCCAGCAAATCGAAGCCATCCTTTCGACCGCCAGATTCCTCCGACTCGCCCTTTCCGATGCCGAAACCCCGTACATCGTCCCCATGTCCTTCGGCTATAAGGAAAACGCCATCTATCTCCACAGCTCCCAAAAAGGCAGGAAAATCGAGATCCTTAAAAAGAACCCCAGGGTCTGTTTTGAAGCCGCCGCCGAAACCGAACTTATCACTGCTGACGACCCCTGCAATTATAACGTCCGCTACAGGAGCGTTATCGGGTTCGGGCAGGCAAAGTTTCTGGAAGCTTACAATGAAAAGGTCGAGGGGCTTACCGTGCTATCCGAGCATTACGGAAAAAAGGGACCATTTGAGTTTGAGGAATGGAAGGTTGACAGGTTGTGTGTGATCAAAATTGAGATTGAGAAGATGACCGGGAAAGAAAGCGGTTTTTAATCTGCTAATTCCTTTACCCAAAAACCGATTTTTAATTTACAAAGTAACAGTCAGCGCCTCTGCCAGCTTGTCTGGCGGCCCTGCGAAAAAAGAAAGAAAATTAGACTAAAGAAGAAACTTGAAAATAAGTGTTTTTCAGAGAGTTTTAATTCAATTCGCATCCTGACAGGGTATTTGGCTTTTTCACTTTTTGGCTTTGCGTATTCACTTTTTGGCCTTGCTTCTTTCTTTTTACTTTGAAAGCCGCTCTCCTGCGTCGAGCGTGGCAAGAACGACACTATAAAGGAGAGGTTGGAGATGTGGGAAGGGTGAGGAATATATTGAATTGATACCTGTGGAATAAGACAATATTTGAGGGGTAGAATCACCCCACTCTCCCCCTGTTCTTGTCACCATCAGGCTATATATTGGCTCGTACCTATGTGCTCCTGGGTTGGCTTTATCTATGATCTCTGTGTAAACTCAACGACCTGAACCCCACAATAAAGGAAGATAATAAAAATATACAAAAGTGTACATGCCGGCAAGAAACCTAAACCTATTTCATGAAGAAAAACTAAAAGCACATTTGGTGTAAGTGTATCTCAAATAGATGTTTCAGATGGAGATCTTATTGTTTTTATTGGTGGTATCATTGCAGGAATTAGTTCAGGTCTTTTAACAAATTTATGGGTCACAAGTAAAGGAAATCAAGGCACAGCTCAGTAGTACTTTATTGACAAATTATGAAAGATAGGAGTGAGTAAAATGAGTGATTACGAATTAACCGACATTGAAAAAAAAGACCTGGATAATTGGATAATGTTAAATATACTCCCGCAAAAAACACCAAATAAAAATTACACTAGTTATGCACTTAAAATTCTTTTTGAACAAGCACCAGATGGTTTCTTTATCACAAATAAGCAGTTTAAAGAAGCGATGGTCAGATGTAATTTCTTACCTGTAAATAAAAATAAATTAAATTGGGAATTCCGAATTTCCCTAAAATCTCCAGGGTTGAAATAATCTAAATGAGGTTATAAACCTAACTTGACATTGTCAAAAAGTTATTGTTTTTATCATTTCACAGGCATTTTCAGCAAAACCCTCTTTTTTAGGTGAAACAATAGGAAGCCGGAAACTCATTCAGGACCCGCAGAAAATCAAAGAAATTCCTTCAACTGCAAAATTCCTCCTCCTTGCCCCTTCCAATGCCGAAACCCCGTACATCGTCCCCATGTCCTTCGGCTATAAAGAAAGCGCTATCTATCTCCGCAGCTCCCAAAAATGGGAGGAAAATCGAGATCCTTAAAAAGAACCCCATGGTCTGTTTCGAAGCTGCCATCGAAACCGAACTTATCACCGCTGACGATCCCTGCAATTATAACGTCCGTTACCGGAGCGTTATCGGATACGGTAAGGCAAAGTTTCTGTAGGATTACAATGGAAAAGTCGAGGGGCTTGCCGTTCTTTCCGAGCATTACGGAAAAAGGGGCTATTTGAGTTTGAGGAGTGGAAGGTTAACAGGCTGTGTGTGATTAGGATTGAAATAGAGAAAATGACCGGGAAAGAAAGCGGATTTTGATCTATATCGTTAATTATAAGATTAAAAAAACGGGAGCTAGCTATTTACTGTAAAGTACTGTAAACGCTATAATTTTACAGTAAGCTCAATTACTGAAATTACCGTTAAATATTTACCTTTACAGTACTTTACAGTAAATATGGATATTGAAAAACTCCTTTCCCTGATTCAAGAAGGAGAGTCTGAAAAGGTAGAGTTTAAGCAGAAACCCACAAATACACTTAGTAAAGAGCTTACCGCCTTTGCAAATGCCAGCGGCGGGTATCTATTCATAGGAGTTGACGATAATGGAAAAATTGTGGGTACAGATATAAAAACGGCCCAGGAAGCCGTATCTGCTGCTGCTCAAAACATAATCCCTCCATTGAAGTTGAAAACACAAAAGTTTTCAATTGACGGTAGAGACATTCTTGCTGTAGAAGTTAAGAAAGGAGATACGCTTTCTTCCGTGGGAGGCATAGTATATATCCGTATAGGATGCAGTTCGAGACCTCTTTCTATTCAGGAAATAGTGATGCTTTCCAGTGAACTTGGAACCCTTAACTGGGATGAAGTGCCATTACTCCCCTTTGAGATTGCAAAAAGCGAATTTCTGGACTGGTTTTTTACGGAAATCACTAAAAGCAGGGGTAAAAGTATAGCTGATGAAGATCGGAACCGATACCTGAGAAGTGCAGGAGCCTTAAAAAATAGCATGCTGACAAATGCAGGCACACTATTTTTCACAGATGTTAAAGAGTTTATCCCTCATGCAAGAATAAGAATGATAGGCATGGAAAAAGACCAGCCGATATGGAGTAAGGAATACGAAGGTCCTATGTGGAAATGTATCGAATCCGCTTACGAAGACCTTTTGCGTGAGGTTAAAAAAATCGAATTCCTAATGGGGACAAGAAGAGTTAAAATGGAAGAATATCCACCAAGGGCTCTTCGGGAAGCGATCATAAACGCTGTTTCTCACCGGAATTACGTTATCAATGCAGATGTTCGAATTTTTCTCTATCCCGATCGAATTGAGATTAAAAATCCCGGCGGTTTGCTCCCCGGTGTAGATCTCGAAGATCCCGATCATGTCCCTCGAAACCCTGCAATCTATAATCTCCTCTATGATACCGGTTTTATAGAAAGGTACGGCTACGGGATCCAGCTTATCAAAAAGGAAACAGAAAAGAATCCCCTCTGCTCCGTAACTTTCAAAACCGATCCCAACCGCTTTACAGTGATCTTCAAGAAGACTCTCTCAATGATCCTTGATGATTATGATAAAAAGATCCTGCAATCCGCCGTATCTCCCCTTAAAAGCAGTGAAATTGCCGAAATTACAGGCATTTCCAAACCTACAGTTCTCCAGCACCTTAAGAAACTCGAACAACTGGAACTTATCAGAAGAATAGGGTCAAGTTCACAGACGAAGTATGAAGTGGTCAGATGAATTTAGAGCGGCTGGAATTGTGGAGAACTGTGATGAGAAAGTAGACCAGCCTACAATAATTCCAGAATCACAACCCCACGACCGGCAACCCCGCAGGCGTAAGCGCATCGAGCACCAGATGGGAAGCATACCCAGTCCCTGAAAAAAAGAGCACGATAGTAACTTCATCTGCCGGAACTGCGGTTAGAAGACTTAAATAGGTCTGGTTAAGATATAGCAGCAAAAGTGCCAGGCAAAGCAGTGAATGGAAAAACTTTCGATGGCGTCGATTTCTGGGAGGCTCGATCAGGTCAGGCAACACGGCTCCAAGGGCTGAGGACACTAAAGCTATTGGAAGAAGCGCTGGGCTGAGAACAAGTCCTTTCGGAACCAGATACCAGATCAGGACAAAGGAAATTAAAACTCCTGCGGTTATGTGCGTTTTTCGACCTGTCACAATATTCCCCCTTGCTTTCAGAAAAATCTTCTTTTTATTTTCACTTTCTTTTTTATTTTTTTTTGTATTTCTATTTTCTGGTACACTTGGGCCATAATTTTACATTTCATCATTTCTACATTGAACATGAGAGGACAGTAGGGAGGATAGTAGGAGAATAACTGGAGATAGTAGAGGAAAGTAAGGATTATAGGAGAATCATTGGCGGAAATCTGCTGCACATCACCCGATTCTGGACACAAGCGCATAAGCAAAACCACTTAAAACCAGCCTGATCGAAGAAAACACAACCGAAACCATCGCAAACGCCAGCAGGTAAACGTTTAAGGTAAGAATTCCGTTAAAAAAACCGGAAAGATCAGCATTTAGAAGCAGGGCAAATGCATTGACCAACAAAATGAAGGAGAAAATTGTAATAAGTCCCCTTGCTGTTCCTTTGAGGTCTTCTTTACTCAGGGCTATGTGGGAAGAAATCGCGATTGCAAGGGCCAAATAGACCCAGAAACCGGTTGAAGCCAGGTTTTCTGCCGAGAAAAGGCTTTTAAAAAGCTGAGCTGTCAGTGAAAAGATACTCACCAGTGTCTGAGAGTCGGGCTGGCCGGCATCAAGAGCCAGGTAGTTTGAAAAGGTGGAAAAAGAATCAGGCAGGAAGAGGGACATCCCAAGGATCAGGAAAAGCGTTCCGCTGAATATGGGGCCCATGCCTATGAAAAAGTTCCCTATGTTCTGGTAGAGGCTTTTCTGGTTCCAGCTGTGATTGACGTAGCCAAGGACTCCGTCCCGAGGCCTGAGAGTAAAGAGTTTGAATTCGTTTACTTTGTGCTTGAAGAGATAACACATGAGCAGGTGGCCGGCTTCGTGGACCGGGGTGCCTATCCAGGCTGTCGCCATGATCCCTTTAGTGCCGAAGACGCTCTGGACATAAAAATTAGCCTGATGTTCAAGTACTCCGAGGATCATGCCCGTAAGGATCAGAGCGCCTGTAACGCAGAGGGTTTCGAATAGACTTAACCGAAAAATAGTGAGAAGTGTATCTTCCATTTTTAACCCCTGACGCAAACTTATGCTTAAAGTCTTTTAACCTTTTGTATCCGAACAGCCTCTGCAACTATAAACATTTTAAGTTTCTTCCTTCTTCCTTCTTCCTTCTTCCTTCTTCCTTCTTCCTTCTGTTAAATTGATACACATTCATTGGTTAATCTTTTCTTCGCAGAGCTCTTTTCCCTGTTTTGCAGCTTCGATTCCGGGGCTTAGTTTAAGGGCTCTCACATAGCACTTGAAAGCCTCTTTATATTCTGAAAATTCACAGAGCAGGGCTCCTCCGCACAGGAGGGAGTTCAGGTGGTCAGGGTCGCTTTCCAGAGCCATTTTGTAGGAACTCAGGGCTTTTTCTTTTTCTCCCAGTTCCATAAACACATTGCCTTTCCAGTGCCAGGTCTCAGCATTATCAGGTCTCATGATGGGAGCTTTGTTTCGGGAGAAAAAGCTGAACCTGGGAAGTTTGCATGCCCAGTCCGAAGCCTGTTTGGGTTCGGCTTCAAGGGCTTTGTCAAAGGTTTCCAGGGCTTTTTCCGGAAGCCCCATCCTGAAATAGACAACCCCTTTGTTGGTCATGATTTTGGGAGATTCGGGGTCCAGGGAAAGGGCTTTATCAAAGGCTTCGAGTGCCTCTCCATTCCTGCCCATTGCCGAAAGCACAAAACCCCGGTTGGACCACTCTGTGGGGCTTTCGGGGTTCAGCTCCAGGGCTTTGTCAACGACTTCCAGGGCTTCTTCGTACTTTCCGAGCTTGAAAAGAGCCATCCCGCAGCAGGACTCTGCTTCAAAGACCTTTCCCAGGAAGATGTTTCCACTCTCCTCTTTCCCATTTTCTAAAAGGAGGTCTGCCATTTCTTTCCAGGTCTCGGCGGCTTCCCCGTAAGCCTGCAGGGCTTCCTCATATTTTCCCATCTCGAAAAAGACCCTGCCTTTGCCGGTACTCTCCTCTGCGGCTTTTTCAAGGGTTTTGAGCGTTCTTGCCATTTTTGCCATTTTTGCCATTTTTTTGCCTCATATCCACGAATATAGATATTGCCGGTGTTACCGGAATTGTCGGTATTGCCATATTGCCGGAATTAACGGTATTACCGGAATCAATGTAACTATCAGAATTTGTATCCGGATTTAAAACCAGTTTAGTAAACCTGTTAATTATCCAGATAAAAATCTGGAGTTTTATAATATATAGTGTTCTGCGATCTAATAAGGTTCATTGGTCCTGACTTTAATTTCCAGCCCTGGTTCTACAAAATATGGAGCTCATTTTCAGGCTCAGGAGGAATACTGCCATATTGCTTGAAATATTATTTGAAACGGTCCTGGTTTTTGTGAAAGGGTTTAATGCTGATTCAAATCTGGTAGTTTCTTCCTCGTATAGATAACAGGGGGGTCCTCACCGTCCGCAAAGCGGGTGGCCTTTTCCGAAATTGCTGAAAAAGAGAGCTTGCAGAATGAATTGCCATTGTCAGTTTTTACTTTTATTCGAACACTTCACATCAATATTTTGACTTTACATTTAATTCCCGATTTTTACATTTAATTCCCGACTTTATCTCTAATTTTTATATTTTCGAAATATCTTGAATTGGTTGAGGACTTCTATATAGCCCGTTTCCCGAACTTATTTAACCCCCGATTCCCGATACAAAAAGGGTAATAAGATGAATGAGGTTAAAATTCTAGGAGTGAGCGGAACCCCCCGGAAAAATGGGAATACTGACGTGCTGCTTGAGAGCTTTTTGAAAGGGGCGGAATCGGCAGGAGCTAAAACCGGAAAAGTCCTTTTAAGGAATTATTCGATCGAGCCCTGTATCGGCTGCGAAAGGTGTCGGAAAACCGGGACCTGCGCCAGGTTCCATGATGGAATGAGCCTGCTTTATCCCGAGATCGAGGCTGCAAAAGGGCTTATCCTCGGTTCTCCCACCTACAACTACAATGTAACTGCCCCGATGAAGGCCTTCATAGACCGGCTCTACCCTTACTACAATTTCACAAACGACCGCCCCAGGCGGTATTCGAGCAGACTTGCCGGGCAGGGGAGAAAAGCGATTGTTTTTTCGGTCTGCAAGCAGCTGGAAATCGAAGAAATGGGTTTTACACTCGGAGCGCTCGGGATGCCTCTCGAAGCCCTGGGTTATGAGGTAGTGGAAAAGTTCCCGGTGACAGGGTATTTTGATAGGGGAGCGGTTTCCGGAGATGAAGAACTTCTAAGAAAAACATTTGAGGCAGGCAAAAAAATGGCGGAAATTCTTCGTTGAGCCAGAAAGGAGAATTCATCTTCGTCCGCAAAACTCGTTCCTCGCCTCCACAAGGGCTTTCAAATTCCTGAGTGGGGTTTCAGGCGCAATACCGCAGCCTGGAGCAAGAATATCCACTCCGCTTTCGAGGCAGGTGAAAGCCTCCTTTTTCACATCTGCAGGGCTGCCCCTGAAAAGGGTCCTGGATGTAGAAACACTTCCGATTACAGCAACCCCGGATTCGTGAGCTGTTTCGACTGCGGTTTTCAGGTTCTTTACACCTTCTTCCAGACTGAGCCCGTCAAACCCGCATTCTGCCATGTCCGCAATAATCGGATCGGCAGCCCCGCAGATGTGGAGCACGCTTTTGCCTCCACCTCCCCCGAGGGATTTCGGAATCCTTGTCATGCCGGGTTTTATCAGAGCCCTGAAGGCTTCCGGAGAAATCATGTCCGGGGAAGAGACCGCATCTGCAATAACAATAATGTCAGCCCCACTTTTCAGGCATTCCTTAGCATACATTATGCAGGCATCGGTACAGAGATCGATCAACCTTGTTACAATGTGCGGTCTTTTGATCGTCCATTTGAGGAAGCGGGTAGCTCCGCAGAGATAGGTCGCAAGGTCAGCCGGGCCTTCCATGCCAACAATGAGAGGGAGATTCGAGCCGGCTTTTTCCCTGAGAATTTCCGTGGCTTTCAGGACAGCAGGGACCCGGCCTCTTTCAAGAAGATCCTCGGGCAGTTCCGGAATTACGGAGGAACTTTCAAGAGGACCGCTGAGCACAGCCGGAGTCCTTGCTTTCGTGCCCGGATCAACAGCACAACCGAGGGCTTCTCCGAGCACCACCATGTCAAAGGGGTACCTGAGGGTTTCAAAAGAGGCATTTACATACTGGGAAAAAGCAAGCAGTGCCATTTTTTCAGGCTGGCTGTCAGCTTCGGGTCTGGCTGCTCCGCACAGGTCCATAAGTTCGAGTACCGGCGCGGTTGTGAAAGTACCGACCGGTATCTGAGCGGGAGCTTTTCCTTCGAGGGTTCTGAGGATTTCTGTCCTGAAGTTCGGTTTTTCCATAAAATTGACCCCTAATTTTTTCTGCTTTTGCTTGAGCTATTAGCTGTACTACTATTATACTGCACTACTGTACTACTGTATCATATTAAGTGGTTATACCTATTTACAGATGCATCCGGTAATCAGGTTACAACTCCTGTACCTGATACTTAACCAGAGCAACCTGTGGAAACTCCCGCAAATAATACATCATCTCATTCTGTAAAAAGGAGCCCGCTGAGTTCCGAAGTCCCGTATATATCATAGGCTTTAATCCCTACACCTGAGCAACCTGTAGAGACACCCGCTGAACCCACATATCCTCCACGGGGTCTCCAATGTTTTCCTTTGAAAAACCTTCATATTTCTACGTGGCTCGTTTCGATCCAACCTTTATTTCTGAAAATAATTCATCAAAGAGAACTAATGAAAGTGAAAATATTTTAAATTTTATTAAAGGAAGTTAATATTAATATTCACAACCGATTATATTATAATAAAAGGGGGAAAAATGAGAAATAGAACAATTTTTTTAATAATTTTAGTTTTAATAATATCTATTTCAGCTACTGCATCAGCAAGGGAAATTACAGTAGATGATGATTCTGAAGCTGATTTCAGATCAATTCAGGAAGCTGTGAATAATTCTCTAACAGGGGATATAATAATCGTCAAGCCTGGAACTTATACTGAAAACGTTCTTGTTAATGTAAAAGGTCTAACTATCAGGTCAGAATCAAATAATAGCGATGTGCAGGTAAAACCGCTGAATGAAAGTGTAAGTACCTTTCTGATAACAGCTGATACTATAACGATCATGGGTTTAAATATAACAGGAGCCAGTAAGAATCATGGTAAAAATGCGATCTTTGTTTATAGCGATATGAATGATGTGACAGGTAATACCATTGAAAACGGTTCTATCGTTCTGGGATCCCATGTGCCAGACAATTTAACAATCATCTTTCATGGTGATGTGAATAATGTGACAGGTAATACCATTGAAAACGGTTCTATTTTTCTGGGATCCGAGCTTTCAGGCAATTTAATAGCCGAAAATAAAATTTCTAACGGCGAAGGTATACATATTTCCTGCTGTGGAAGAAATAATACAGTATCAGGTAATACGATCTCAAATTGTTCCACTGGCATCTATGCATATGATCAAGCAGTAGAGATTCGTAATAACAGGATTGCTAACTGCAATTATGGGATTAGGCTTTCGCTTGTAAGTTCAGGAATTGACAATAATACAATATTAAACTGTGATGTAGGGATTCATTTAGGTGATGGCTGTCTTGGCGCTGAAATAATTAACAACACGATAATGTCCAGTGCAGAATGCGGGATTGTTGATCAGTACAACGAAGGCGGTAAACGGATCTACAATAATTATTTTAATAATACTGTAAACGTAAGGTTTGGAGCTGGCAGAGAGAATACCTGGAATAATTCACTTACTCGAGGTACTAATATTGCCGGTGGCCCTTACATTGGAGGCAACTTCTGGGCAAAGCCAGATGAGACCGGATTTTCCCAGATCTGCGTGGATTTGGATAAGAATGGGATCGGAGACCTGCCTTATAAAATCTATGAGGATCCTTATAACGTCCATGAAGACGAATTTGACTATTTACCTCTTGTATCTATGTCCAGTCTGCAAAATTCGGTTACTCCAACTGCTAACTTTACAGTTAGCGTCACTAATGGGCCTGCACCCCTTGTTGTCAAGTTTATAGACCTCTCGAAAAATGCAGTTGTGTGGAACTGGGACTTTGATAATGATGGGATCTCAGATTCCAGAAAACAAAATCCTGTATATGCGTACAGAACTCAAGGAAACTATACAGTTAATTTGACAGCTAGCAATGGAATCAATACCAGTTCCAAACTTGTTAACATAACTGTTGGAAAAAGGGTTTCATCCACGTGGCCATTTGTATACATTACGAGCGGTGCATTCTCTGTAATTGACACAACCACAGGAACAGTTATAACATCTGTGAAAGTGGGACGTGGGCCTAAAGGAGTTGCGGTCGTACCTAATGGAAAAACGGCATATGTAGCGAACTCTGGAAGCAATAATGTCTCTGTAATTGATACTTCAACAAACACCGTTACAGACACTGTGAAAGTAGGATATAATCCTTCTGAAGTTGCAGTCAGTCCTGATGGAAAAAAGGTATATGTGGTGAACGAAGACAGCAACACTACCTCTGTAATTGACACCGCAACAAATACTGTTACAGCCACAGTGCCTGTAGGAAATACTCCTATGGGAATTGCAGTCACACCTGATGGAAAAAAAGTATATGTGACGAACTATGGCAGTTTTTTTAGTCCTGGCAATACTACTGTTTCTGTAATTGACACAGCTGCAAATATCGTTACAGCCACTGTACCTGTAGGAACTCATCCTCGTGGAATTGCAGTCACTCTGGATGGAAAAAATGTATACGTGGCAAATAGCTATAACAGAACTGTCTCTGTAATTGATACAGCTACAAATACCGTTACAGCTACGGTGGATGTAGATAATTCTCCTCATGAACTTGTAGTCAATCCAACAGGAACAAAGGTATACGTGGCTGGCGGAAACGGCTTTGTCTCTGTAATCGATACATCTACAAGAAAAGTTGTAACTACAATGAATGTAGAAGGCAGTCCTGAAGAGATTGCAATCACACCTAATGGGAAGAAGGTATATGTGGTAACCAAGGGCATTTATGGAAACAATTATAGCAACAATATCTCTGTAATTGATACTTCAAGCGATACCATTTCAGCAACAGTGAATATCGAGGTTTCTCCTGGGGGACTTACAATTATCCCGGATCCAGAATCAGTATTTCCGGTAGCTAATTTCAGCAGCAATGTCAGTGAAGGTTTTGCACCTCTCTCAGTGCAGTTTACCGACAGTTCAGAAAACGCAGCAGGGTGGAACTGGGACTTTGGAGATGGAGCTGCTTCAAACGAACAGAATCCAGCTCACACTTATTTATCAGCAGGAAACTATGCTGTTAACCTGAAAGTAAGTTATGAGAACAATTTTGCCTTCAAAAATGCCCCGATAATCGTACTGGAGAGCAACTCTGACGAAGATCAATGCTCAAGTGGAGGAAGCAGCCACACTAGCTGTTGAGGCAGAGGGAGTGGGGATCTCCTAGCCTGCAGAAATGTTGAAGTAAAAGAACTTTCCCAGGTCTTTATTACAAATGGAAAAATTGTAAAGTTTGACTTCACGAACATATCCAATCGGTAGATCATATAGCCATTTTTTTACGATAAGGAGGAATCAGGTTTGAAATTTTACTGAACTTACTTCATTCTACCCTTATTGACCTTCTTCTTTTCTATTGCTTTGATTTTCAACATCTCTCATTATAGCCAGAACCATCATAACTCCACTGTTATGTTTTCCTTTGAAAAACCTTCATATTTCTATGTGGCTCGTTTCAATTCAACCTTTTTTCTGAAAATAATTAATCAAAAAGAACTAATGAAAGTTAAAACTTTTAATAATTACCAATAATATTAATATTAATATTCATAGAAGATTATATTAGAACTAAAGGGGGGAAAGAAATAAGGAATAGAACAATTTTTTTAAGAATTTTGCTTTTCATTTTTATAATATCTATTTCAGCTACTGCATCAGCAGGGGAAATTACAGTAGATGATGATTCTGGAGCTGATTTCAAATCAATTCAGGAAGCTGTGAATAATTCTGTTCCTGGGGACATGATAATCGTGAGGCCTGGAATTTATACTGAAAACGTTCGTGTTGATGTAACAGGGCTAATTATCAGATCAGAATCAAATAATAGCAATGCGCAGGTAAAACCGCTGAACGAAAGCAAAAGTACCTTTCTGATAGCAGCTAATAACACAACGATCAGTGGTTTAAGTATAACAGGAGCCGGTAAGATGGATCATAAAAATGCAATCTTTGCTTATGGCAAGATGAATAATATAACAGGTAATACCATTGAAAACGGTTCTGTTTTTCTGGGGTTCTACGTGCCAGAAAATTTAAAAATCTTCTTTTATGGCAATATGAATAATGTGACAGGTAATACTATTGAAAACGGTTCTATTATTCTGGGATCCCAGATATCAGGCAATTTAATAGCCGAAAATAAAATTTCTAACGGCGAAGAGGGTGTATCTATTTTCTGCTGTGGAGGAAATAATACAGTATCAGGTAATACGATCTCAAATTGTTCCACTGGCATCTCCGAATGGGATCAGGGAGCAGATATTCGTAATAACAGGATTACTGACTGCGATTGTGGGATTTGGCTTTCGATGTCAAGTTCAGGAATTGACAATAATACAATATTAAACTGTGATGTAGGGATTATTTTAAGTGACGCTTGTACTGTTGACATAATCAACAATACCATAACATCCTGTACAGAATGCGGGATTTTTAATAAGGGAAATGATGACCGTAGAAGAATCTACAATAATTATTTTAACAATAGTCTAAACGTAAAGTTTGGACCTGGCGACGGGGGAAATATCTGGAACAGTTCACTTGCTTCAGGCAGTAGCATTGCCGGTGGCCCTTACATTGGAGGCAACTTCTGGGCAAAGCCAGATGGGACCGGATTCTCCCAGATCTGCGTGGATCTGGATAAGAATGGGATTGGAGACCTGCCTTATAAAATCTATGAGGATCCCTATAACGTCTATGAAGGTGAATTTGACTATTTACCTCTTGTATCTATGTCCAGTCTGCAAAATTCAGTTACTCCAACTGCTAACTTTACAGCCAGTGTCACTAATGGGCCTGCGCCCCTTGTTGTCAAGTTTACAGATCTTTCGAAAAACGCAATCCTGTGGAACTGGGACTTTGATAATGATGGTATAGCAGATTCTACAGAACAAAATCCTGTATATGCGTACAGAACTCAAGGAAACTATACAGTTAATTTGACGGCTAGCAATGGACTTAATACTAATTCCAAATTTGTTAACATAACTGTTGGAAAAAGGGTTTCATCCACGTGGCCATTTGTATATATTACGAGCGGTGCATTCTCTGTAATTGACACAACCACAGGAACAGTTATAACATCTGTGAAAGTGGGACGTGGGCCTAAAGGAGTTGCAGTCGTACCTAATGGAAAAACGGCATATGTAGCGAACTCTGGAAGCAATAATGTCTCTGTAATTGATACTTCAACAAACACCGTTACAGACACTGTGAAAGTAGGATATAATCCTTCTGAAGTTGCAGTCAGTCTTGATGGAAAAAAGGTATATGTGGTGAACGAAGACAGCAACACTACCTCTGTAATTGACACCGCAACAAATACTGTTACAGCCACAGTACCTGTAGGAAACACTCCTATGGGAATTGCAGTAAGTCCAGATGGAACTAAGGTATATGTAACGAACTATGGTAATACTAACACCCCCGAATATACCGTTTCTGTAATTGATACAGCAACTAACATGGTTACATCTACGGTACATGCAGGCGAACGTCCTTGGGGAGTTGCAGTCACACCTGATGGAACAAAGGTGTATGTGACAACCTACTACTATGTCTCTGTAATTGATACAGCTACAAATACCGTTACAGCTACGGTGGATGTAAGAAAAAGACCTACTAAAGTTATAGTCAATCCAACAGGAACAAAAGTATATGTGGCTGGCGGAGATGGCTTTGTCTCTGTAATTGATACAGTTACAAGAAAAGTTATAACCAGATTGAATGTAGGAAAGTATCCTGAAGAAATTGCAGTCACACCTAATGGAGAAAAGGTATATGTGGTAACCAGGGGTGATTATGAAAACAATTATAGCAAAAATATCTCTGTAATTGACACCTCAAGCGATACTGTTTCAGCAACAGTAAATCTCGATGTTTCTCCCGGGGGACTTGCAATTATCCCGGATCCGGAATCAGTATTTCCGGTAGCTAATTTCAGCAGCAATGTCAGTGAAGGTTTTGCACCTCTCTCAGTGCAGTTTACCGACAGTTCAGAAAACGCAACAGGGTGGAACTGGGACTTTGGAGATGGAGCTGTTTCAAACGAACAGAATCCAGCTCACACTTATTTATCAGCAGGAAACTATACAGCTTGTCTGATAGTAAACAACCCAGATGGCACAGATTCAAGGTTTACTACAGTAACCGTGCTGGAAAGTAGTTTCGGTAATGATAGCGATTCCAGTGGAGGAAGCTACAGTAACGGTGGTTGAGGGGGATACCGACGACGATAACCGGCATTGCAAAAGAACGGCGAAATAAAAAATCGGTGGTTCTGTATTAATCAGTTGATATTATTCAGATATCTGAGACTAAGATCTTTTGTTTTTATTCAGATATCTGAAACTAAGATCTTTTGTTTTTATTCAGATATCTGAAACTAAGATCTTTTGTTTTTTGATTCTACTCTTTTCAGGACTGAACTTTTCTCTTCTCCAACTCAAAAAATGAACAGGCGATTTTATATCTTGAGGCGAATTTATATCTTGATTTGGGGGACCTCATAAAACTCACAGGTAAATATAAACGCCTCCGCCAGCTTGTCTGGCGGCCCTGCACAAAAGGAAAAAGAAGAAATGAATGAGAAGTGATACTGAAATTGATATCGTTTTAGCCTTTTGTCCTTCTTTTAAACTCACAAACGCCTTCAGCAGCTTTTAATTGCTAACCTGTTGTTTTCATCCTTCTATATCTTTTTTGTCTTTTTGGGAAAGACCGCTCTCCTGCGTCGAGCGGGACAAGAACGACACAATATAGCAAATATGGTTGTATGGGGTCAGAACCCAGGAGTTTGAGTCCAAGTTATTTTTTCAAAAATATCAACCATGTAAAGATGGACGAACAAAAAATCAGGTAAAAAAGAAATGGAAGGAAGAGAAATTTACTTTTTTACTCTTCTGACTCTTCTCCTATCCATTCGTTAACTTTTTCCGGGTTGTTTGAAACCCAGTTTGCTGCGGCTTCTTCAGGAGCGGTTCCGTTTTCGATGTCCATCATGACAGCCTGAATATCATCATGGGTCCACTGGAAGCGGGTCAGGATGCCGTAAAGGTTGGGCTTTTCTTCTTCGAGGCCGAGCTTTGCCAGGGTTTCAACATGGTCGGCATCGCCGTACGCACCTTTCGGGTCATCGAGGTATTTGAGGTCCCAGCGGTTGAAAGCCCAGTGAGGGGACCAGAGGGTTACGACTGTCCACTCTTCGGAGTCGATTGATTTTTTCAGGGAAGCGGTCATTGCGGCACTGCTGCCTGAAACGAGCTCCATATCAAGGTCATAGTCGGAGATTGCGGTTTCGGATGCCTGCATGATGCCTGCTCCGGGGTCGATCCCGATAATCTGGCCGTTGAACTTATCCTTTTCGGAATTGAGCTCCTCAATGGAGTCTATGGTTACGTAAGAAGGCACTACAAGCCCGATCTTACAGTCTTCGAGGTTAGTCTGGACGGAGTCGATCTGGTCTCCGTAAGCTTCCCAGTAGCTCTGGTGAGTGTAGGGGAGCCAGGCAGAAGTGGTGAAATCGAACTGCCCGTCAGCAAGTCCCTGGTAGAGGGGGCCTGCATCTACCGCAACGATTTCCACGTCTTCATACCCTGCCTGTTCGAGGACCTGCTGCATCACATTGGTGCTTGCAATCTCCCCGTCCCACAAGACATAGCCTATCGTTACAGGTTCACTGAATTCCGAAGCCTCATCGGGAGGAGCGGCTTCTGCGCCTTCTCCGGTTTCGTCTCCCTGTTCTGCGCAGCCTGCTGCGAAAAGGGAAAGCCCTATTATCAGAACGATTGCCAGAACCGATCCGAGTTTTTTTCCTTCAGGATTTAATTTTAGATTTGTCAAAATATCTACAACCTTTTTTTGAGTTTTTTTTATTTTTGGTTTTTAACCAGGGGATTGAAATGAAAGATGCACCGTCTTCTGGGGGATAGAGGGTGCCCCTGTTAAAGTGAAAAGTCCTGATTCCTGAGAACCCTGAATACCTGTTTCGGGACGAAATCAGGAGCGGGTGCTTTCAGGGTCAGGTTTTTTTTCAGAACCGAGTGTTTTCAGGATTCACGGAATTTTATTTGGGACTCAGGTTCTGAGTAATCCGGTCAAGGAAAATCGCAATTATAACAATCGCGAGCCCTGCTTCAAAGCCCATGCCGATATCCAGTCTCTGGATTCCGTAAAGGACCTGGTACCCGAGTCCACGGGCTCCTATCATGGCTGCAATGACGACCATGGAAAGGGAGAGCATAATGCACTGATTGATCCCGGCCATAATAGTCGGGAGTGCCACAGGCAGTTCAACTTTGGAAAGTTTCTGCCAGCCCGTGGAGCCAAAGGCATCTGCAACCTCGGTAAGCTCTTTTGGAACCTGTCTGATCCCGAGGTTTGTGAGCCTGATTGCGGGAGGCATTGCAAAAACAACAGTTGCGATCATACCCGGAACATTCCCAAGTTTGAAAAAAATAATTGCAGGGATCAGGTACACAAAAGACGGCATTGTCTGCATGAAATCGAGTAAGGGTTTTACAATGTGGCCAAGAATGTCGTTTTTTGCAGAGACGATCCCCACGGGAACCCCTATAAGCAAGGCAAAGAAAGCGGAAGAAAGCACAAGGGCGAGCGTTTCCATCGAGAGTGTCCAGAGCCCCATATTGTCGATAAGGAAAAAACCGAATGCAGTCCCGATTGCAAGCTTGAGATTGCGCTTTCCAGCAAAGTAGACGAGCAAGGATATTCCGAGGACAAAGAGTTCGGGAGGCAGGAAAAGCAGGGCATCCTTTAAATTCGAGATCAGGAAGTCGAGCTTATCACTTGTGAAGTCAAGAAGCGGGCCGAAATTGGCTTCGATCCAGTCCACGGCAAATTCAACCGTGTCCCCGATGGGGAGGCGGGGGATCAGCATGTTTTCACCTCCGTGCCCGGAATGGCATCAGGCCTGGAAGGAGCTTCGGCAGGAGTCTCGGCAGGTGTTCCGTCCTTTGCTTCTGCCTCCGCAGGGAAAGGGGCACTGCCAGTTCCGTCATTAATAATCCCATCATTAATTATACGGTCATTTGTTATACTGCCCGGAATTCCGGAGCCTTCGGAAGGAGGACCGGCTTCCCCTTCATTTTTGCCACTGAAGATAGTTTTTTCTGGGGTTTTCTCTTCGGAAGGGTTTCCTGCAGAGTTTCTTTCTTCCGGGTTCTTTCCTTCTGAATCGCTTCCTTCAGAAGCCTGTTCTTCGGAAGCCTGTTCTTCGGAAGCCTCAGCCTGTCCGTTTTCTCCGGACATTGCAAGGGCGCCAAGTACAGTACCCCGAACTATAATTCCGAGAAGTTTTCCGGAATCATTGACCACTGAAAGGGGGTATGGGCTTTCCGCAATCAAGGGAATTACTTCGCTAAGGGGAAGGTCAGGAGCCACATGGGGAGCCTCGGGAATCATCGCTGCTTCAAGGCTCTTTCCGGTCTTCAGGGCTTCAAGGGCGTCCCCTATCATGAGTATGCCTTTTAAGCGCCTGTTCTTTCCTTCAACTACGTAGATTGAGGAGATCCCGTGATCTTTCATCAACTGGATGGCAACCCTGGGCCCGGAATTGAGAGATACGAGCGGTTCGGGCCGTTTCATTACCGATTCGGCTGTCAGGATCTTTGACCTGTCGACTCCTGCAACGAACCTTGAAACATAGGAGTCGGCGGGTTCGGTCAGGATCTCTTCGGGAGTCCCTATCTGGACAACTTCCCCGTCTTTCATTAGAGCTATACGGTCCCCGAGCTTGAGGGCTTCGTCCAGGTCGTGGGAGACAAAGATAATTGTCTTCTGTACCCTGTCCTCAAGGGCAAGCAGCTCGTCCTGCATGTCACTCCTGATAAGGGGATCAAGGGCGCTGAAAGCCTCGTCCATGAGCAGGATGTCAGGGTCATTGGCAAGAGCCCTTGCAAGCCCTACCCTCTGCTTCATACCCCCGCTGAGCTGTGTTATCTTACTGTGTTCATAACCTTTGAGCCCCACTGTTTCGATGGCTTCGAAAGCCTTAGAATAGCGTTCCTCTTTAGGGATTCCCTGGATCTCAAGCCCGTAAGCCACGTTGTCCAGAACTGACCTGTGAGGGAGCAGGGCAAAACTCTGGAAAACCATGCCAAGCTTACCTCTGCGAGTCGTTCTCAGTTCCTCAGGGCTCATAAGGGTAATATTCTGCCCGTCGATCAGGATCTCTCCTGCCGTTGGTTCGATCAGGCGATTCAGGCAGCGCAGGAGGGTGGATTTTCCGGAGCCCGAAAGCCCCATTATTACGAAAATCTCTCCGTCGTAGACCTCAAAATTCACCTTGTTAAGCCCGACAGTATGTTTTGTTTTTTCAAAAATTTCACTTTTGGATAAACCTTTGTTTAGAAGGGAAATTACTTTCTGGGGGTCTTTTCCAAAAACCTTAGTGATGTTTCGTACTTCGAGTTTTACATTTTTGTCCATTATGACACCCCGGTTTGACCGAAGTTTTTTAAGAACTATCGATATTCGTAAGGAAATAAAGGGAGTTGCCACAAAAATCCGGGAAATAAAAACTGAATTTTAGTCAAATTAGTTGTGTCTGTACAATTAATTTAAGGCAACTGAAAATATAGATCAAAGAAAACTTTCTATTTTTTGCAGCTTAAATGGTTTATTTTCCTGCCTGTTACTTTTTCACAATGCTATATAATATTATTGCGGAAAATTAATATATTACAAATATTGGGAGAAACAAAAATGGCATAAACCATATATAAAGTCAGGATCTAAAAGTATGAAATTTGACTTTACTTTAGCATATTTGGGTTTCGGGTTATGCGCGGTATTATATAAAAATGAATTTCCCCCATGGAGAAACATCTATAGATTATATGAACTGTAAAACTTTTATAAAGACATTGACGCGGTTTCATGATGATCCGGCTCAAATGAACTTATCATCGAGCTTAAATGAACATATTTTACTGTACAGGGGAGTTGTTGAATAAGAAATTTTTATGCAGTTTGAAGGCCGAGTTTCCAAAAGAATGATTTAATTGAAAAGTTTATATATTAAAAGACTGAAAAAAACAGAGAAATCAGGGAATCGGGAAAGTCATCGCAACACTTATACATGTCTTATGACATTTACTCGCAGGTTCAGATGATGAAAGCAGTACTAGGATTAGAAGACGGAACAATTATTAGGGGCACCGGTTTCGGTGCCGAAGGCACAGCTTGCGGCGAACTTGTTTTTACCACTCAATTCACGGGATATGAGGAGGCTCTGACTGACCCTTCCTACAAGGGCCAGATTTTAATGTTCACCTACCCTCTGATAGGGAATTACGGTGTCAGTGGGGAGCGTTTCCAATCCGACAACATCCATGCGGAGGGGCTTGTTGTCCGGGAAGCCTGCAAAAAACCCTATCACTACAAATCCACCCGTTCTATTCACCAGTTTTTGGAGGACGAAGGAAAACCGGGGATAGAAGGCGTGGACACCCGTATGCTCACCATAGGGGCAAGGGAGCGCGGGACCATGCGTGCTGCCCTGATTACCGGCAGTGATGATGGGGAAGAGGCCGTGGATGTGGCAAGGAATTTCCCACAGATAACGGATGAGGAACTTATCGCCCGCGTAACATGCAAGGAACCCCGCTTCATCCCCGGAGCGGAGGGCGCCTGGAAGGGCAGTGGCAAACCCAAACATGCGGTTGTGGTCGACCTCGGCATAAAGAGGAACATCATAAACAACCTGCATAAAAGGGGAATTGACCTCACCCTGGTCCCTGCGACCGCAAAACCGAAGGAAATCGCAGGGTACGAACCTGACATGCTCTTTATCTCAAACGGGCCCGGAGACCCGGAAAAAGCAACCGATGCGATTAATGCGGTAAAGGCTTTTGCAGGCACGATTCCGGTAGCCGGAATTTGTTTCGGGCACCAGATCATCTCCCTTGCAATGGGAGCCAGGACTTACAAGCTTAAGTTCGGGCACAGGGGAGGAAACCAGCCTGTAAAGGACCTGATCGAAAATAAGATTTTCATAAGCTCCCAGAACCACGGGTATGCCGTTGATGCGGATTCCCTTGAAGGGACCGGCCTTTATGTGAAGTACCTGAACGCAAACGACAAAACCGTTGAAGGGGTATCCCACAAAGACCTGAACATTTTCAGTGTGCAGTTCCACCCCGAAGCCCAGGCCGGACCCATGGATACCGAGGAGACGTTCTTCGGCAAGGTCGTAAAGGTCCTCGGAGGGGATCTCTGATGCCAAAACGTGAGGACATAAAGAAAGTTTTGCTTATAGGTTCGGGACCGATTACGATCGGGCAGGCTGCAGAGTTTGACTTTTCGGGGAGCCAGGCGTGCAGGTCCTTAAAAGAAGAAGGTGTGCAGGTAGTGCTCGTAAACTCAAACCCTGCAACCATCATGACCGACCCCGAAATGGCGGATTCGGTCTACATCGAGCCCCTTGATGCCAGAATTGTGGAAAAAATCATTGAAAAAGAACGCCCGGACGGGATCATTGCAGGCATTGGCGGACAGACCGGCCTGAATATCACGAGCGAACTTGCGGAAATGGGCGTCTTTGAAAAGTACGGGGTCCAGATCCTGGGAACCCCTGTCGAAGCTATTAAAAACACGGAAGACAGGGAACTTTTCAAAGAGACCATGTTGAGGATCGGGGAAAAGGTCCCCCAGAGCCGTGCAGTCCATACTTTAAAGGAAGCCGAAGAGGTTGTCGAGGAACTCGGCCTGCCTCTGATCGTCCGCCCGGCTTACACCCTCGGAGGTGCCGGCGGCGGAATTGCCCGCACAAAAGAAGAGCTCCTTGAGATTACCGAACGCGGGCTCAGGCGCAGCCGCATCAGCCAGGTCCTTATCGAAGAAAGCGTGCTCGGCTGGGCAGAAGTCGAGTATGAGGTCATGAGGGACGCAAAAGATACCTGTATCGTAATCTGTAACATGGAAAATATCGACCCCATGGGCGTCCACACAGGAGAATCGGCGGTCGTTGCCCCCTCCCAGACCCTGACCGATGCAGAGCACCAGATGCTCAGGAGCGCCTCTATTAAGATCATCCGTGCCCTCAAAATCGAAGGAGGGTGCAATATCCAGTATGCCTTAAAGGAAGGCGACTACCGCATTGTCGAGGTAAACCCGAGGGTCTCAAGGTCTTCAGCCCTTGCGTCCAAAGCCACGGGCTACCCGATTGCCCGCGTAACCGCAAAGATTGCAATCGGAATGGCGCTCGATGAGATCATTAACAGCGTCACCAAAAATACCCCTGCTTCTTTTGAGCCGGCTCTGGACTATGTGATTACAAAGATCCCAAGGTGGCCTTTTGACAAATTCGTAACTGCGGACAAGACCCTGACCACAGCCATGAAGAGTACGGGAGAAATCATGGCAATCGGCAGGACAATGGAAGAGTCCCTCCTTAAGGCTTTCAAGTCTCTTGATATTGACTCCCAGCTCGGAAATAAGCGCTGGGACGAGCACGAGATCAAAACTCTTCTCAAGACTCCCACAAGCGAACGCCTTTTCGTGATCTTCCATGCGCTTGAGCGGGGAATGTCGGTAAAGGAAATTGCCGAACTCACGAGCATCAATCCCTTCTTCATCTCAAAAATGAAGAAAATTGCTGAAATGGAAAAACGCATCCGGACAGAAGAACTGACCCCTGAACTCCTGCGCGAAGTAAAGAAGATGGGCTTCCCGGACACCCGCCTTGCGGAACTGACCGGTAAAACAAGGGAGCAGATCAGCGACCTCAGGCACGACGCAGGAATTTTAGCCACCTTCAAGATGGTCGACACCTGTGCAGCTGAGTTCCAGGCAGCAACCCCCTATTACTATTCCACTTACGAAGATACCTGTGAGACAAACTCCACAGACAGGAAGAAAATCCTCATTCTCGGTGCAGGGCCCATCAGGATCGGACAGGGAATCGAGTTTGACTACTGTACCGTCCACGCAGTAACCGCGCTCAGGGAAGAGGGCATAGAGACCCATATCATTAACAACAACCCTGAGACCGTCTCAACGGACTTTGACACCTCGGACAAGCTCTTTTTCGAGCCCCTCACCATGGAATACGTAATGAACGTAATCGAACGTGAGAGGCCTGACGGGGTCCTTGTGCAGTTCGGAGGGCAGACCTCGGTCAACCTCGCGCTCCCCCTGAAAAAGGAATTAAAGCGCAGGACCGACCTTGACACCGTGATCATGGGCACCGACCCCGAAGACATGGACCTTGCCGAAGACAGGGAAAAGTTCTACGTCCTCATGCAGAAATTCGGAATCCTCCAGCCGGAAGGCGGGTATGCGACCTCCCAGCAGGAAGCAATCGAGGTTGCCCAGAGGATAGGGTTCCCGGTCCTGGTGCGCCCCTCCTATGTGCTCGGCGGCAGGGCAATGGAGATCGTTTATGATGAAATCGACCTTGAACGCTACATGAAAGAGGCAGTCAGGGTCTCTCCCGAACACCCCATCCTTATTGACGACTTCCTGGAAGGCGCCTGCGAAATCGACGTTGATGCCGTCTGCGACCGGAAAGACGTCCTTATCGGGGCAATCATGGAGCACATCGAAGAAGCCGGAGTCCACTCCGGAGACTCTGCCTGTGTAATCCCGCCCCAGTCGCTTTCGGAAGACGTACTTGCCCAGGTGAGGGACTATACCCGGAAGATTGCGCTCGGCCTGAGGGTCAAGGGCCTGATCAACATCCAGATGGCAGAAAAAGGCGGAAAGGTCTTTGTGCTCGAAGCCAACCCGCGTTCAAGCAGGACCATCCCCTTCGTCTCAAAAGCTGTCGGCCTCCCGCTTGCAAAGATTGCAGCCAAAGTAATTGCCGGACACAGCTTAAAGGAGATGGGATACACCGATGAGCCAAAGCCCAAACACGTCTCGATCAAAGAAGTCCTCCTGCCCTTCGACAAACTGCCCGGAGCAGACCCTGTCCTCGGCCCCGAAATGAAGAGCACGGGAGAAGTCATGGGTGTGGACTACGACTTCGGAAGGGCCTACTATAAGGCAGAGCTTGCAGCCGACAACCTCCTGCCCCTTACGGGAAAGGTCTTCCTCTCGATCAGGGAAGCAGACAAGCCCGAACTCGTGGAAGTTGCAAGGAAACTGCAGGCAGCAGGCCTCGAACTCATGGGCACCCGCGGGACAGTGAACTACCTTGCCCAGCACGGAGTCTTCCTTGATACTGTAAAGAAAGTCCACGACGGAAGCCCGAACGTAATCGATATGATGCGCAGGGACGAAGTCGACCTGATTATCAACACCCCGACAAGCAAGCAGTCCCGCAGAGACGGCTCAAGGATCAGGCGGGCAGCCGTTGACTTCAAGGTCCCCTACATCACCACGATCCAGGCAGCAATTGCTGCAGCCGATGCAATCGAGACCATGAAGAAAGGGCAGGACCTTACGATCAAATCCATCAACGAGTACCACAAAGAGATGGGGCTGTAAGGTCAGTAAGGTGAAAGAAAAAAGCCCGTAAGAAAGTACTGCTTAAAAAATCGCTGTGCCAGCGGAAAACGGAAGAATTAATGAGAACCACAGCCGACAGGGTGGCTTTCCATCCTCCGGCAAAAAATACCAGTTTTTGAGCCCGGCAGCCCTTTAGCTGTCAAATCTTCAGGATTTACGGCTAAAGCATACTGCTACCAAAATTATTAAACTTATTAAACTTATTAGTCCATTAATCCATAACCCATTAGTCCATTAATTCATAGCCTATCAGTCCATTAATCCGTTAATCCATAACCCATTAATCCAATAATCCGTTAATCCATTAATCCGTAACCCATTAATCATTAATCCATTAATCTGCTAAATCATGAACCAACTGCTTTTTAAAGAATTAAATGGTTAAACTCACCAGATTCATTATCGTCCTTATCATAAATTACCAGAAAGGGGTAGTAAAAGCATGGTAAAGAAAGTTGCACTTGCATATTCCGGTGGGCTTGACACCTCAGTGTGCATCCCCATCCTCAAGGAAAAGTACGGGTACGATGAAGTAATTACAATTTCAGTAGACGTCGGCCAGCCCGAAGAAGAGATCAAAAAAGCTGATGTAAAAGCCCAGAAGATCAGCAACAAGCACTACACGATCGATGCAAAGGAAGAATTTGTAAAGGATTACATCTTCCCCCTGATCAAAGCCAACGGAAACTACGAAGGCTACGTCATGGGCACATCGGTAGCCCGCCCGCTGATCGCCAAAAAAGTGGTAGAAGCAGCCATTAAAGAAGGTGCAGTTGCCCTTGCCCACGGCTGTACGGGAAAAGGCAACGACCAGCTCCGTTTTGAAGCCGTCTTCCGCCAGACTGACATGGACGTTATCGCCCCGATGCGGGAGATGAACCTGACCCGTGAGTGGGAAATCAATTACGCAAAAGAGCACGGAATCCCTGTCGAAGCCACAAAGTCCAAGCCCTGGAGCGTTGACGAAAACATCTGGAGCCGCAGCATCGAAGGCGGCAGGCTTGAAGACCCGTCCTTTGTCCCGCCGGAAGAGATCTTCGAGTGGACCAAATCCGCAGAAGATGCCCCGAACGAGCCCAGGATCGTTGATATCGACTTTGAAGCCGGAGTCCCTGTTGCCCTTGATGGCGAAAAGCTTGGCGGCTACGCCCTTGTCAAGAAGATGAACGAGATTGCAGGCGAGAACGGCGTCGGCAGGACCGATATGATCGAAGACCGTGTGCTCGGCTTAAAAGCCCGTGAGAACTACGAGCACCCGGCTGCAACCGTGCTCCTCGCAGCCCACGCCGATCTCGAGAAACTCGTCCTGACCCGTGGGGAACTGAAGTTCAAGAAGATCGTTGAAGAGCAGTGGTCCGAAATGGCATACGCAGGCCTTGTGGACGACCCCCTGTTTGCCGACCTCAACGCCTTTATCGACAAGTCCCAGGAAAGGGTCACGGGTACAGTGAAAGTGAAGCTCTACAAAGGCGCACTTACTATCCTTGCCCGCAGCTCGCCAAATGCACTTTATTCTGAGGATCTCGTTTCGTTTGACAGCCAGACCATTGACCAGAAGGATGCGGAAGGATTTGCGAAGTATCACGGGTTCCAGGCGAGGATGTACAGGAAAGTGATGGAAAAATAAAATTGAAGGTTTTGTCTGTTCCTCCTTTTAGAGGGAGCAGACTTCTACTTTTTAATTTAACTTCGTTATTCTCTAGCTCTTTTTTCTGTTTTGATAATTGTTTGCTTGGAAGCAAATTTCTATATTTTCTAAAAAACAGATAACTTTTTTGAGATCACATTTTATACCCCGGGTTCTCACCGGTCGACGGAGGAGACCGGCTTTTCCTAAACTAAATAGAAAGTGTTTTATTTTTTCCATATGAAAGAAAGTTACTGCTTAGAGATTTGGTCAAAATAATATGATTTCATTACTAAAATTCTAAAATCCCTAGTCTGAAAAATGTAGTCTTAGCCAAAAAAGTTATGTTTATGAGGAAAACCTATGGTATTAGATAAAATTAGAAATTTTTGTCAAAATTATAAAGTGAATCTAGAACCTAAGGTTTCCATCAAACCTTCTATAACTCTTTTTGGAATACTTTCATTTGAACTATTAGAAATTGAGCCAAAAGATGCTGTTGAATTAGAAGCGATAGATCCTGAAAACTGGAGTCCAGAGACTAAAACCAAAATCAACGAGTACCTTCAAAATATATTAGATATGTCTTTGGAGGAATATTGTTCACAACTGAAAAAAGAACTAGAAAAAACGAAAATTGAAACAGTAAAGTCTATATTAGAAAGTGTTACAAAGAATATCAAAGAAAGCCCTTTACTTACTCTCGATGAATTTGAATCCAGGACAGAGAACAGAGATGTTTGTAGTAAAGAATATTCAAAATTTGTAGGAAGACAAGATGATTTAAATTCATTAAAAGATTTTGTTACAATATCTTCCGATAAAATACTGATACTCACCGGGCCTGGAGCAATAGGAAAAACGAGGTTAAGTATAGAGTTTGCTAGACTTATGAGACGTGAAATAGAAGATTGGGATGTTTATTTTATCCACCGTGAGAACAATTTTAATAAATTCCGTGCAAGAAAATATACATTACTAATTTTGGATGAGGCATCAAGGTATCCAGAAATTGAAAGAAGCAAACTTATTGATTTTGTCTTGCATCCTCCCAAAGAATCTAGCTATATGAAACTCATACTTATTTCGAGACCAATTTTCAAAGATTCAATTGAAAGTGATTTAAGGGAAAGGTATGCAAGTTTCACTGATCTTCATCTGGAAAAAGGAAATATAGCTGAATTTCTACAACATAATTTAGATGTAAAAGAAAATATTGCACTCAAAATTGAAAAATTAGCTGATAACAGTTTTTTGAATGCTATATTTTACAATGAGTATTTCAAAGAAAAAGGTAAAATTAACGAATCAAAAAATATTTTAGCTCATAGAGTCGAAAAGTATGCCAATGATATTTGCAATAGGTCTTCATACAGAATAGAAGAAGTAAGACTAGCTCTTTCAAGAATCTCTTTAATAACACCTGTGTCATGGGCAGAAGACAAAGAATTTTTGAAAATGTACAAAAAAGATCTTGATGTTGTGGAAGAAATAATTCGGCTTTCCGATAGTAGGAATTTAGATCTTCTTTTCTATAGGCAGAGTTCTTTTACTAAAAATACTAATGTTAAGTATGATTTCAGATATGACCCTGTTGCTGATTTTCTAAGGGCAGAATATATTAAAAAAGACGAATCGGTAAGTTGGATCCAGAAACATATTTCATATTTTCCTTATAGAATGACATGTAATCTTTTTTTGATCCAAAGATATGCTCCGAATCATTCTCAAAGGGTATCTCAAATTATTTCTGAGATCTGGATGGGCATTAATAGTTCAAAGGGTAATAACCTTGAATACTTTGAAGCTTTTGTTTTTCTTACAAGCGATTTTTTACCATTCAATCTGAAATCAATCGAAGATCTCAATCTTGACAATTTAATAGATTCATACAAGTCCGTATCTTCATCATCATTTAAACATGAAGTTAGCTTTTATTATTCAAGTACTCTTGCAAATTTAATTATTCCCTGTGGATTAGTCAAACGATTTGACTATGTTAATAATTGCCTAAAGGAAATGAGAGACATTTGCAAAAAAGACTCAGATAATATGGCAGAAATATTTGCAAAAGGATTGTGTAATGCGATTAATAGCTATGGAATTGCCCAAAGATTCGAAGATGTAAATAATTGCATAAAGGAAATGAGAGAACTTTCTAGACTATATCCAGACCACGTGGCAGAAATATTTGCAAAAGGATTGCATGATGCAATGAATCATTATAATCGCGCCAGACGATTTGATAATATATGTGATTTCTTGAGTGAAGTAAGAGATCTTTACAAAGAGCATCCAAATGAAGTCGTAGATAAACTTGCAAAATGTTTGCATATTGCAATTTGCTATTCTGGCAGTAATGAACAGTTTAACGACATGAGCTATTTTTTGGATGAAACGAGAGAACTTTATAACGAATATCCGGGGTATGTTGTAGAAGAGCTTGCAAAAAGTTTAGCTAATGCAACTCACTATTATGGCAGCACCAAAAGATTTGACGATATGCACAACTGCCTAAAGGAAATGGATGATCTATATAAAAAATACCCAGATAATGTGGCTGAAAAACTTGCATATGGCTTTATTAATGCAACTAATTATTATGGCAGTTCTGGTCAATTTGACTATGTACATGAATACTTAAACAAAATGAAAGAAATTTGTAAAGAATACCCAGATCATTTGGCAGAAAAATTTTCTAAATGTTTGTACAATGCAATCTACTACTATAACAGTGCAGGACGGTTTCAAGATGTAAATAATTGCCTGAAAGAGGCAAAAATACTTTACAAAAAACACCCCGATAGCGTGGATGAAAAACTTAGAGAAGTTATTCATTCATGTCCTAGTGATTTATAAAGATAGCTCCTATTATCTTGATCAATAATCTAAATGTATAAACAAACATTGTGGAGAACAGTAAGACAGTAGATCACCAGCAGGAAAAATATATTTCAACTGAGCTAGTTACGGTGAAGATTTTCATTTCGTATTTGGAGATCCAGTTTCGGAGAGATCCAACGAAAATTGAATCAGGTTACTAAGTTTTCGGGTCGTGGGTGCGAGCCATTGATCAGATATGAAAAAAAGAACACGCACTCCATGTTTTAAAAAAAAATAGGGAGAGATCCGAAGGCTCTTGGTTTTCAGTAACTCACACCCACGACCAGTTTTCGATTGAATCAGAAATTTCCCCACGAGGAAAAAATCGATTAATCTAAAGAAGCCCGGCAAAGTGCCCCTTATAAAACTGTAAAAATCATGGTTTTTTCAATTTCACTTTTCTTAACATTATCTTCACAAACGTGTTCGGGGTAGATTTAAGCGGACCGCCGGCAGGAAAAATATATTTTAACTGAAATTGGTATATGGAAGGTTTCATTATCTGTTTATTGGTCTAGTTTTGACAATTTATCATATTCTAAAACATTACTCAATAAAAGATTCTCTTTGTTTCAAAAGATAAACTCTCGAGGTGCTCTTTCCAAATTTACAAAGACTCGAAAATCAAAGAAAAAAATAGCTTTTTCACATCAGTAACCTGATTTTGTTTAAAAAACCCGAAAGTGTTCTACATCTGTTATCAAAACTATCCAGAAATTCAAAAGAAAGTTCATCAGAATAGTTATTAAGATTAATGTTATTGATAAGCAGATATCAAATTGTAACTTAACGCTTTTAGCTTCGAGGAGGAGAAATTTGTTCTGGGATGAAGTATATAAGGGCACGCCACCGTGGGATATTGATCATCCTCAGCCTGCTTTTCAGGCTCTGATAGAAAGTGGAGAAATCAGGCCTGGTCGAGCTCTGGACATAGGATGTGGCCGGGGTGAGAATGCAATAATGCTGGCTAAGAATGATTGTGACGTTACAGGAGTAGACCTTGCTAAAGACGCTATCTCCGATGCAAAGGCAAAGGCCATAGAGCGCCATGTTAAGGTAAATTTTATTGTAGGAAATGTACTGGAGATGGACCAGCTTTTCACGGAGGATGAGTTTGATATTGTTATTGACTCCGGCTTGTTTCATGTGATAACGGACGAAGAGAGGCTACTCTTTACTCGACATGTGCACAGAGTGCTCAAGGAAGGTGGCAAATACTTCATGTTGTGTTTCTCTGATAAGGAGCCGGGCGAATACGAGCTGCCAAGAAGAGCTTCAAAAGCTGAAATAGAGAGTACTTTTTCGCCTCTATTTAATATAATTTATATAAAAGACGTGATTTTCGATTCGCTGCTTAACCCTGGTCGCAGGCAAGCCTACCTTTTGTCGGCTACAAAAAGTTAATTAGAGCAAGAAAGTATTTTCTAAAAAACCGGTAAATTGTGAAATAGATCAGCTCTTAAAATTACTATTTCTAAAGCTGAAAAAATTCCGGATTTTTCAATTTCACTTTTCTTAACCCTTTTCTTAACAAACGTATTAGGGGTAGATTTAAGCAGACCGCCGGCAGGAAAAATATATTTAAAGTGGATTAAAAAGAGTTTTCAAGTAAGAAATAAAATTATACAACTTCAGAACTGGTAGAGGATTTTTCAGCAATAGCCACGTACTCGGCAAAGGATTCTGATTCCGGAATAGGTAAATTGTCTTCCAGTAATCCCTGAACGTGCATTTCAATGGCTTCGTAGATATTTTTCTCTGCTTCTTCTCGGGTAGAGCCGGTAGCTACACAGCCCGGAAGGTCAGGAGAATATGCTGAATAATTGTTATTTGCTTTTTCGATTACAACGAGGAAACGGTGCATGATTTAGTCCTCTATTTTTAATTGAGCTTGTTTTAATATGCTGTTCAATGTTCCCGGAGCAAGATCATCTCCACTATGACCTGCAATTGTCACCCTACCTGGTTTAGCAGGATGTTTGTATTGCCGGTGGCTGCCTTTTGTTGCAACCAGATACCAGCCATCGGCTTCAAGATGTTTTATGACCTCACGTACTTTCATTTCAATCTGTCTTCATGGCTATTTAAATGTAATTCGAAAACTTGCAGAATCCGGGTAGGTGGAGTCCATTTCTTAATCTGATAACGATCCATTCATCAATAACTTCTTCCAGATTTCTACGGCATTCTTCCAGGGTTTTGCCTGTAGCCCATAAACCCTCAAGTTCGGGAACTTCTCCATAATAGGGTTCTTCGTCATCGATTATTTTATATTGTGCCCTTTCAAAAGCTGCGTGGATGTACCGGATAAGCATGATTACACCTTTCCGAATGTGGTATATCTAGTTTTATGCTGTTTAAATCTTATATAGATTCTGTGGATCGGATGATTAAGTTTTGGTTTACTACTGCTGACCGATGAAGAAAATGCCTCTTTCTAAATCATGACGATTTTTCCTAATCCATAACTTACCTGAAAAACGTCGCTCAAATCTGAAAATTTCCCAAAGGGAAAAGAATCGCTTAATCTAAAGAAGCCCTGCAAAGTGCCCCTTATAAAACTGAAAAATCGCGGGTTTGTAATTTCACTTTTCTTACTATTATCTCAACAAACGTGTTCGGGGTAGATTTAAGCAGACCGCCGACAGGTAAAATATATTTAAGTTAAATTGAAAGTAGAAGAAGAGCTTTCACTCAATATTCAGAGGTTTAATTTCGGATAGTTCAGAGATTAACACTGGGAGAATGTTAAAAAATTAGAGGAAATGACCCTGAAAACAGAATATCTCCTCAATTCTAAATCTTAAATATTTGACTGAGTTTTTATCTGATCTATAATTCCCCTTGCCTCAGTAATCATATAATTTGCATCATCAACTGAAATCCTGTTGCATTTGCTCATTTTTTCAACGAGATTAATGAAGGGTTTAAGTGTGGAAACAGCTTTTGCGTCCTTGCCTAACTCAAGGAAATGTATTGTTTCATCAAGAGGTCTAATGAGAGCTTTTTTTGTTCCCGCGTTTTTTGAGAGGGTATTTTTCGCATAGTCTTTGAGATCGTTCGTTCTATCAAGAGGCGTTAACTCAGCAGAATCAATGGAAAACATGCAGATATCCCAGTTTTCATTGCGGATATCTCCCCACAATATCCTGTCCCCATAAATAGCAGGATGTCCATAGGATTGCTCTGTGTTAGTTATCTGGTATTCGGTGGAACTGGAAATGTCATACATGTAGATGTCTCCGTTCAGGTTACGACTATCATCCCACACGATCCTATTCTCAAAAATTACAGGATTCCGCTGAGATGCTGGATCGGTAGTAATCTGAGTTTTTGTAGACGTTGCGATATTGTACATATAGATATCCCAGTTTCCACTGCTAGGATCTGCCCATACTATCGTGTCACCGTAGATGGAAACATCATATTGGTCGTACTCGTCACTGGTAATCTGGGTTTCTTGTTGAGTGGAAATATTATACAGGTAAATATCCATGTTTCCACTGCGGCTATCCAACCATACTATTTTGTCATCGTAGATAGCAGGGGAATACTGGTATCCATCGCCAGTGATCTTCGTTTCTGTTAAGGTGGAGACATTGTACATGTAGATATCTGATCCACTTCGACGGTCCTCCCAAACAATGTTGTCCCCATAGATGGCGGGGGCGAATTGGGACGATTCATCGGTGGTAATCTGATATTCCATTGAAGTGGAAACGTTATACATGTAGATGTCCGTGTTCCCTGGATCCACATTTCCATTCCGATAATCCACCCAAACAATCCTGTCACCGTAAATAACAGGCTCTGTCGTATATATGTCTGGATATTCCTGATATGATTCATTGTTTGTGATCTGAGTTTCCGTAGAGGTAGAAAGATTGTACATAAACACATTTTTGTATCCGTTGTTATAATCCGCCCACACAATTCTGTCGCCGTAGATACTGGGATCATATTGATCCGCTTGATTGGTAGTGATCTGAGTTTCCGTTCCCTGTGCCATCTCAGCGGATGCAGTTGCGCATATAAAAGGCAAAATGAATAAAGCTACAAATATTGGATATAGTCTGTTTCTTGTTTTCATTTATCAGTCCTCAACTAATCTCTTAATTATTGAATTTCAGTCATTGTCGCTAACATTGAGACATAAATCGTAAACATGCAAAATAGCGTAGCACTATTTAGAGTGGCTATAGCGGAACCTTAACGTAAGCCTTGATACAAATCAAAATTAAATAATTCTGAAATACAGAGCTAAATGGCTCTGTTACAAATGGCCCTGTTACAAACCCAATTTACTTTCTAGAATTGTTATTCAAAAGAAACCTTTGCAACAAACATGTATGAATTCCTCCAACTTTTTTGCACTGTTTGCTGGATAATAATATAGCGTGTCCTTATATAAAATACTTTGGAGTCTGCCAAAAGTTTCATTTTGTATTTTACGGTCCAGTTTTTATTTTTTTACCTGATCCATAACTCACTTGAAAAAGCATCACTTGAATGAGATAAATTTCTCTCCAGAAGAAAAAGAATTGTTTAATCTAAAGAAGCCCGGCAAAGTGCCCCTTATAAAACTGCAAAAATCACGGGTTTTTCAATTTCGTTTTTCTAACTTAATCTCAACAAACGTACTCGGGGTAGATTTAAGCAGATCACCGGCAGGAAAAAGATATTTTAACTGAATTGAAGGACAAAATAAGAAATCTCCTTTCTTGTTCGACATCCCTAAATTATAAACCTCAAATCCACTTCCATTTAAATAATCATCATTATAATGATGATTTTAGCTCCAAATATCGTCATTGTAATGAAAGATATAAATACTCTACACACAAATATTCCCTTATGAAGCAGCTCATGAAAATGTGGAACCCCTGGTGGACAGAAAGAAAGGTCCCCGCTTCCAAAAAGAGGATCTCACGCCCCGAAACTCTTCAAACAATCCTGAAGCTTCTGGATATCAGAGAGGTGATCTGCATTACCGGGGTCAGGCGATGTGGGAAGTCGACTGTGATGTACCAAGCAATAGACCATCTTATAGGAAAGGGAGTGGAACCTGAAAATATCCTTTACTTCAACCTCGATGAACCTTTTGAAGACAAAAGCATAGGGTTGCTCGACAGAATATTTGGGGAATATATAGAGCTTCATGTGCCGAAAGGAAGAAAATATATCTTCCTTGATGAAATCCAGAATATAAAGGATTGGGAACAGTGGATCAAAAAGTTCTATGATCTTTATGAGGAAGATATCAAATTTGTGCTTACGGGTTCAAACAGCAGTATGCTCTCTGACCAGCTCTCCACCCTTTTGACCGGGAGGATGATCACAAAACATGTGTTTCCTCTTTCATTTAAAGAGTATCTGGATTTTGAAGGCTTTGAACCAAAAGATCCTGACATTCAGAGAAACGAAGTTCTGCACTATTTCAACAAATATCTCTTCAAAGGAGGCTTTCCCGAAGTTGTCCTTGAAGAGGATATGGATATCAATCACCTCCGGCTAACCGAATACTTCAACAGTATTCTCCTTCGGGACATAGTGGTGGGCCGGAATATCCGGGAAAGTGCAAAACTTATCGAACTTGCCAATTATTCCTTATCAAACATCTCTACCCTCCTAAGCTATTCAAAAATTTCAAACGCAACAGGGCTATCGGTTAACAGCCTTAAAGAATACCTGCTTTACCTGGAACAGGCCTACCTGATATACCAGTTAAACTTCTTTTCATACTCAGTTAAAGATTCGATCTCAATCAAAATGCCCAAAAAAATATACTGCATTGATAATGGGCTTCGAAATTCCGCAGCATTCACCTTTTCTGCCGATGAAGGAAGGCTGGCAGAGAACTTGGTCTTTGTAGAGTTGAAGCGGAGAAAAGTAGAATTCTTTTACTGGAAAGAAAAAAGAGAAGTGGATTTTGTAATAAAAGGTATAGATGGAGCGCTCACAGGTATAAACTGCACTTATACGGATCACATAAAACAGGGAGAAATCAATGCTCTTCTGGAATTCAAGGAACATTTTGGGGAGAAAGTTTCCAGGTTAATCTTGCTTACGAAGAATCTCGAAAAAGAGGAAAATGATATTATCTATGTTCCTCTCTGGAAATGGGTTCTTGGAACCAGATGATTGAAATGATCCATTTTCTGACGACTTCCTTAATCCATAATTCCTCTTAAAAAACGTCGCTTGAATCGAAAAATCCCCCACGAGGAAAAAGAATCGATTAAGCTAAAGAAGCCCGGCAAAGTGCCCCTTATAAAGCTGCGAAAATCACGGAATTTCAATTTCGTTTTTCTTAACGTTATCTCAACAAACGTATTCGGGGTAGATTTGAGCAGACCGCCGGCAGGAAAAAAATATTTCAAATGAATTTAATTTTAAAAAAATTTGTAATATCGGATAACTAAAATATTTGCCGATACCGATATATGCTATGGACACATATCGGATATATAGAATTATGGCCAATACCGATACTTTTCTGATTCAAGAAGAACTTCTTGTACGAATAAATGAAAAAATGAAGCAGCTAAACTCCATGCGGCCCATTCCGGCAGATACTTTAGGCAGGCTCCATGAAGAGATGAGGTTAGTGCACACCTACCACTCGAACGCAATAGAAGGGAATACGCTAACACTCCAGGAAACAAAACTTATCCTGGAAGAAGGGCTGACTATTGGCGGAAAATCTCTCCGGGAGCACCTTGAGGTGAGCAATAACGCAAAAGCTTTTGATCGGATGGAAGAGTTAGCAAAGAAAAAACGTTCAATAGACCATATCGTAATTCAGGAAATCCATGAAATTGTAACCAGAAGTATACTTGAAGATGCAGGTAGATACCGCACCAGAAATGTGAGGATAACCGGCGCAGTAAAATCTCCGCTCGATTGGTCGAAGATAGTGAAACTGATGGATGAACTTATCGAAAAAGTAGCTGAAAGCAAAGCTCATCCCATTGAAACAGCTTCCTTCCTGCATCACAGGTTTGTAGAAATTCATCCATTCAGCGATGGAAACGGACGGGTAGCCCGGCTTCTCACAAACCTGTATTTGATTGCAAGGGATTATCCTCCTGTCGTGCTTAAAAAAGAGGACAGGAAAAAATATTACAGGTCCCTTAGAGCCGCAGATTCTGGAAACCTGGGGCCGTTTGCCAATTTCATTGCAAAAGCTGTAGATGAAAACCTGACCCTCTATCTCTCCATATCAGGAGGAAAGGATGAACTGATGCCTCTGAAAGAACTTGCCACGGAAACTCCTTATTCTCAGGAATACCTCAGTCTGAGAGCCAGACAGGGGCTTCTGGATGCTGTAAAAATAGGCAAAACATGGCACAGTTCAAAACGTGCGATCGAACAATATCTATCCGAGCACGGGAATAAAGATATTTGATTTCCGTGTTCTTAACAAATCTATTAGAAAGAGATTTAGGCAAACCACCAGCAGGGAAAATGTGTTTCAATTGAATTGCTATGGAGAAAATTTTCATTTCGTATTCAGCCGTTCAGTTTTGGATAGATCCAATGAAAACAAGATTCGGTTAACAGGCTTTTATCGAATTCGAAAACAACCAGTATAATCAAAAAGATATTGATAACTCCTGGAAATAGTCTGGAAGAGAACATCTCGATAAGAATAAAACTTACTGACCTGTAAAAGATAATTCCCAATCTGTAAAGACTCTGGATTAAGAAAAAAGTATATTCCGAATCTAAATATATTTAAAAAAATGGAAAAGAAATAAGTGTTGATGTAACTCAGTTAGACAAACAACATTTAGTATCTGCGGTTTTCTCTGGGTTTCCTGTGGTTAGGAAGACACTCTCTGCAATAAACCGGTCTTTCTGGATCAGGTTTGAAAGGTACTTCGGTTTCAACACCACAATCGGAACAGGTTGTCTTGTGCATTTCTCTGGGAGCGCCAAAATTAGAATTTCCTCTGAAGTTTCTGTCATTAAAAGCCATTTATGTTTCACCTTGGTTTTAGTTGTTGGTTAATTGTTTGAAAATAAGATTGTATATAACTCTTTGATTAAAAACAAAAAATGGTTTTTAATAACAGGTCATTATACTGCTCTTTATTTTTCAACACATATACCTGGCACTTAAAATATATAAATATATCTATGAAAAATAAAAAATACCGCTAAATTTATCATCCATGATAAGTGCCCCTTCTAAATCTGCACAAATCATGGAGTTTTTCGATTTCGCTTTTCTTACCTTTATCTTAACAAACGTATTTGGGAAGATTTAAGCAGACCGCCGGCAGGAAAAATATATTTAAAGTGAACTGAATGGAGAAGAAGAACTTTCATTCAATTTTAAGCAACTTACTTTCATCTTCAGGGAAGAGAGGCGAAAACTAATGGAAAAATTGAAATTTACGGATATCTTTGCAAGTCAAGTCAGAGAAACACTTCACCCTTTGTCCAGAGTTCATCAAATTTTGTCTTGAATCGCTTTGCATATGCTTCATCATATATTCTTGTCATGCCGAGGTTTCTACCCGTATTGAACTGGTCTTCAATATCAAGAAGGGTTATCCTGGAATCAATGATTACAAAATTGTATTCGGTCTCTAAAATTCTTACTTCCATCAGGTCCTTAATATTGCGTTTAAATGACAGGTCTTCTATCGAATTAATAAACTCTTTTAAAGATGGCAGGAATTTTGATCCCGGATCTAAAATTTTAACTTTTATGCCGCGCTGTACCAAACTCAAATAGGCTTTGCTAAAGGTGGATATTGAGGCATCATATAGCTCTGATCTTCCAGGCTTGTACTTAAGATGGATTACAACACATATTTCATGCTCGATTTTCTCAAAAGACGAATCTACCATTTCATTCAGTTCATTATTACGAAACCTGTCAGGCCAGAAGACGGTTTCAACATTTTGTGGTGAATTGTCGTTGCAAAGTTCCCTTTCGATTTCATCAAATGTTTCTTTGAGCATTTTGAGCTCATTGAGTGTTTCTTCCTCTTTTCTTTTGTACATGAGTTTAAACGCACTTTTAGGATCGACCGCCCGGTATCTCTGTGGCCGTGACGGTTGGATTTCAACAAGCTCATAGTTTTTGAGGGCTTTGAGAACCTCGTAGATCTTTCCTATAGGGACCTTCGATGCATGTGATAATTTGCTTGCTTCCATAGAATCTTGTTTAAGAAGAGTCAGGTAAACCGAACTCTCATACTTGTTCAATCCAATTTTTGCAAGTAATTTTTCATTCATTTTTTCACTACTTTTCAGTTTATTGTAGAGTAAAACGGTTATCTTTCCGAACGATATTAAGACTACTGTTCAAGCATATGAAAGCGAAGTTATTAAGTTAAAGGCTATGCTGACCGACCGAATATATCCGTTCAAAATAAAAGAACGATATGTGACAAAGGTTGCCTCGAAATCTATAGAAGAATAACAAATAACAAACTCCAATAATAAGTTACAAACTAAATAACAAGTAATAAACTCCATGAAATAATATGGGATAGATTAACTAAAAGTGGTCAAGATGATGTTTACAAAAAGTAACAAATATGATTTTGATTTTGTTAAAGAAAACATGATGGGACCAAATGCAATAAAGATTCTGGAGGAAGTGTCCGAATCTTTGAAGCTTGAAAAAGGCATGAGAATACTTGATCTTGGATGTGGGAGAGGGCTGACCTCAATATTCCTGGCAAAAGAATATGATGTTACGGTTTTTGCAACTGATCTCTGGATAAGTGCAACAGATAACTATGAGAGAATCAAGTCAATGGGACTGGAAGATAAAATAATACCAATACACGCAGAAGCTCATGATCTACCGTTTGCAAATGAGTTTTTTGATGCTGCTATCAGTGTAGATGCCTATCATTATTTCGGGGTTGAAAAAGATTATTTGACAAAGTATTTTGCTCCACTCGTAAAAAAAGGAGGGCAAATAGCAGTTGCAGTTCCGGGCTTGAAGCAGGAATTTACAAATGGAGTTCCAGCAGAATTAGTGCCATACTGGTTTGATGATATGACTTTAACTCTACACTCATGTGATTGGTGGTATAATTTATGGAAAAACTCTGATTTGGTAAGTATTAAAGAATGCAAAGAATTAAATTGCTTAAAAGAATCCTGGCAGGATTGGCTTTCGTGTGATAACGACTATGCCCGTAGAGATATTGGAATGATGGAAGCTGAAGGTGGGAATTACTTTAATCTGATTTCACTCATAGCTACAAAGTTATGATTCAAAATCTGTTGAGGAACTCACTACCCGGCCTGCAAAATTCCGTTCATTAGCTTCCTCAGACCGGCATGAGGTCTTCAGGGATGTGGTTTGGGGGGAAATAAGGTTCTATGGATTCCATAGAACATCATCGATTTCACGGAAGGACATAAGTCCATATTTATAATTTCAACACAATATTAGGTTCGGGATAGATTATAGTTAAAAACTTCAAGTAAAGCAGAAGAACATAGTGATACTTTTAAAAAACAAACATAAAATTATTCAAACTACAGGCAAAAAGAAACGAAAGTACTTTTCAAGTCACATTACTTTCATTCCAAACAGATAAAGAAAAAAATGAGCGGTTGGAAACTGCTACTTCTTCAACCGTACGTTGCCGTGTTTTCGATTTCTTAATCATCCGGGTGCGTTTGGGAGAGTTTTAAGCAGACCGCCGGCAGAAAAAATATATTTTAAGTGAATTTTTTTGAGGGAAGATTTTTGTTTCGTATTCAACGACCCGGTTTTCTGATGATTTTTTTAAACCATATTCACTTGAAAAACGTCGCTTGAATCAGAAAAATCCCCCACGAGGAAAAAGAATCGCTTAATCTAAAGAAGCCCGGCAAAGTGCCCTTTATAAAATGTAAAAATCACGGGTTTTTCAATTTCACTTTTCTTAACTTTTCCTTTAACAAATGTATTCAAGGGAGATTTAAGAAATACACATCTACAAAACTAATTACAAAAATTTTTGACGTTTTGCTCCTTAATCGAATCAAATGAAGACAAATATTTAAATTAATTTAAAAAATGGTGAAGCTTTTTATACATAACTGTTAAACTATTATTGATATGTAAGGGGAGGGACTTTACACAACTATGTTGAATGGAGAGCAAAATATGGAAAAATATGAAAGATTCAAGGCGTGGGCTCATCAAAATCCAAATTATTTATTGCTCTTATCATTTGGTTCTGTAATGAGCTTTTTGCTGTTTACAGGTATTATCATCGGAATTCTTGCAGGAGCTGGAATGATGGTAATGCCCGGCAATATTTCTCTAACGATATTTGAATTAATTATTTGGTGTTTAGCAATGATTCCAATTTCTGCTTGGGCACTGGAGATAAAGGGAAGAAGCAAATGGTGGTTAATCCTTTCAGTTGCATGGTGGGGAGTCGTAATATTAGTGCTACTGAAAAACAACAGCAAAGAAACTTCATACGTTTGATGTAATTGCGTAACTTGTTGCTGCAAATTTCACCCATTCAGCGGTGGAAACGGACGGGTAGCCTAGGCTTCTCACAAACCTGTATTTGATTGCGAGGGTTATCCTGTCGTGCTCAAAAAAGAGGACAGAGGAAAATATTACAAATTCCTTAGAGCCGCAGATACTGGAAACCTGGGACCGTTTGTCAATTTCATTGCAAAAGCGGTGGATGGAAATCTGACCTTATATCTCTCCATCTCAGGAGGAAAGGACGAAGTGATACCTTCAAAATAACTTTCTATAGAAACTCCTTATTCTCAGGAATATCTCAGCCTGCGGGCCAGACAGGGGCTTCTGGATGCTGTAAAAATAGGAAAAACATGGCACAGTTCAAAACGTGCGATTGAGAAATATCTATTCGAGCATGGGAAAAAAGATGTTTGACTTCCGTGTTCTTAGCAAATCCATTAAGAAGAGATTTAGGCAGACCGCCAGCAGGAAAAATACATTTAGAACTTATCTAAAATCAATTTTTATCCACCCCGCAGCAAGCTGCGGGGTATTCGATTGAAATAACCAATGTATATTCCTCCAGACAGACATTGTATCGAGCCAGAAGAATATGGTTATTGCGTTATTAAGCTTGTCCAAAATTTTACTCTGCAGCGCATATGTAACCTGCTTCGTAGCTGCTACAGATGCCGGAGTTAGCATTTTGTATTATGAAATTTTTACCTTTGCTGTCAGCTCTGAAATCAATGCTACCATCAGTAAAGCCAGCCTCCACAAATGATGACATGACGATCTTGATACCATTATTCTCCATGATTGCATCATTTTCAGTTATGTCATCAGCAAGTGCTAATCCATAGTGAATATCTGCACCCGACTCAGTTACATAGATCCGTATCGCTGGCTGTTCGATCCCTTCTTTCTCGAATAATGATTTAAGCTCTGCAGCAGCTCTGTCTGTTATTTCTATCATTTATGTACCCCCAATTTCCATATATAATTGCCAATTTCTTACCATATATAGATTGGCAATTATATATGGTATTATTTATTGAAGCTGCTATATAAATGCCTTGTTTTCTAATTTAGTTATCCAAAATCAATTTTACGACTGCATCGTTACCTGATCCATAATTCACTTGAAATTGGTCACTTGAATCAGAAAAATCTCCTCCAGAGGAAAAGAATCGCTTAATCTAAAGAAGCCCTGCAAAGTGCCCCATATAAAGCTGCAGAAATCACGGATTTTTCAATTTCACTTTTCATAAAAAACGTATTTGGAGAAGAATCCAGCAGCCCACCAACAGGATAAAATATATTTCAAATTATCGGGCATACACCAGAAAAGCATAGATGAAAAAACATGAAAAAAATATTTTCAGTTTATAATTTTCAAAAAATAAAATAAGTAGACGGGGTGATTTGTCTTGATCAGTTCTTCAGGGCTTCTAAAGTTTGCTGGAAATGCTGATTTATGATCTGAATATATATTTCTCTTGGCAGGAGTTCACGGCTTACAATATCAAGGGTCTCCGGTGACATTCTATGTTCCTTTACAAGCTGGCGGCCTGCTTCCTTTGCTGCTTCGAAAATATCACCTATTGGTGCACCCATCTCCAGCATGCCAGACATTGCTCCACCGTGAGGGCGCAAAAGTGCCCCTGAAAATTCAGCAGATAGATTTTTGCAAAGGGCTTTCATATGTACAAGAAGGGGATCAAAATTGTCCTTTTCCCAGAAGCCGCAGTTGGAGACCAGAACAAATTTACGAGCCTTTGTTTCTCCACGCGCAGGATGGCGGCAGTGTTCATCTTGTAATTCGAAGAATGGTTGTGCGAGAGGAATAATACGATCGATCAGATTCTTCATCGGACCTGTGATTCCGTCTACATAAACCGGAGTAGCGAATACTATAACATCAGCCGCATCGATCCTTGGATATAATAAATTCATATCGTCATTATGCAAACATTTTCCTGGCGTTTTTAGCCAGCAGTTGAATTCTCCTGTGCACGGATGAATATTTAGTTTACTTGTATAGAAGAGTTCTACTTCTGCCCCTGCTTCTTTCATCCCTTCAAGAAAAGGGTTCAATATCATAGCCGTATTGCCTTTATCCATTCTAGGACTGGAATTTATTGCCAGAACTTTCATATGTTGTTCCTCCAGCATACCTCGACTACTCTTATCAAAGAACAGTCTGATGTTTTATTAAATAGCAATCCTTCAAGCTTCAGTCTTACAAATCAAATTTGTCGGATCTTATAAAATTAAAAAACTTCATTGAAAAAAATACTAAATCAAATCATAAATTACATCATAACATAAAGATTTATTTGAGAAATTACACCATATCAATACTTGCAGAAAAATAATCTAAAAAGAATCTCTATTAAAAGATCACAAAACTTATCGGCCCTGCAAATTGTTCCTTTTAAAGCTGAAAAATCAGGGTCTTTCTATTTCACTTTTCTTAACTTTATCTTCACAAACGTATTCGGGATAGATTGAGCAGACCGCCGGCAGGAAAAATATATTTTAATTGAACTGGAATGATTGAAAGGATTTCATTCCCTATCCGGGAGTCCAGTTTCAGATGGCCCCTATGAAAACAAAACTCGGTTAACAGGTTTTAAAATTAACTTGGAAACAGCCCAAAAAAGAAAAAAATCAATTTAATGAATCGGTAAAAGGCAAGAAAGTCAATTATCCACCCAGTGTGATATCTTGATCTTGATAAAATTCCAGTGCATTGAATAAATGTTCCGGCTTAAAATCTGGCCACATTTCGTTAACCACATATATATCCGAATATACCGTTTGAACCGGAAGCATTCCACTGAGTCTGTGTCTTCCTCCCCAACGGATAAGTAAATCTATTCTTGGAATCTCTGCTGATGCAATATTTTCTATCATTTTTTTACTATCCGAAGAGTTCTCAAATGCATACGTTAAATCCCAGTACCAACCATAATTTACCAAAAAATTTATCCTTACTTTACCTTTCCCAAATTTAGTCCTCTTTGTATATGCAAGTAACTCTTTTGGAAACATGTCCGAATTGGTATTCCCTACTACAAGCAGTTCGGCATCATGTTTGGAAAGTTCTTTAACTGACTTTATACAGGCATCCACAAACGCTTTTCTTTGAATTTGAGGTCTTTTTGTGTTATCCTGAGTGAATCCAAAAAAAGTAACTTCGTCTATTCCTATTTTTACGCATATATCATATAGCTCCAGGCCTGGAGCTATTCCATGTTTATATCCTTCATGCTTTTCTAAACCTCTGTCTAAAGCCCATCTCCTGTTTCCATCCGGTATTATAGCTATGTGTCCTGGTAGTCTTTTAAATTTAGGTATATCCAGAAAATAACCCCCTATTTCTTTGCTTAAAAATGCTATAAATAATCTTCACCGAACTCAGCTAACGAATTTTATGCGTAGAATTTAGTTGGAAGTCTTAACTTTAATCAGAAAAACTCCCTAAGAGGAAAAAAATCGTTTAATCTAAAGGTACCCTGCAAAGTGCCCCATTTAAAGCTAAAAAATCATGGGTTTTTCAATTTCGCTTTTCTTAACTTTATCTTAACAAAATCAGAGGTAGATAGGAATCCTCTAATAATAAAATTTCTATATGTTAAAATGTAGTTGCTGCAGATGTGGGTTACTACAAAAAACATTGAAAAATAATTATTTTGAAAAAGTTGGTGTGAATAATATGAAAGGATTTGCAATGCTTGAAATTGGAAAAGTAGGCTGGATTGATGCTGAAAGACCTTCAGCAGGACCATATGATGCAATCGTGAGGCCTCTTGCGGTCGCGCCGTGTACATCAGACATTCATACTGTCTGGGAAGGTGCGCTTGGAGACCGCAAAAACATGATTTTAGGACACGAAGCTGTAGGTGTTATAGAAGAAATCGGCTCAGAGGTCAAAGACTTCAAACCAGGCGATAAAGTAATTGTTCCTGCAATTACACCTGACTGGCGATCCATGGAGGCACAGGATGGAATGCCTATGCACTCAAATGGAATGCTTTCCGGATGGAAGTTTTCAAACTTCAAAAGTGGAGTCTTTGCAGAATATTTCCATGTAAATGATGCAGACATGAATTTAGCTCTACTTCCAGAAGGAATGCCCCTCGAACAGGCTGTCATGCTATCGGATATGGCAACTACTGGAATACAGGGCGCAGAAATGGCAAATATTAAAACGGGTTCTACAGTTGCAGTCATAGGAATAGGTCCTGTCGGTTTGATGGCAGTGGCAGGCGCCTCTATTCTTGGTGCAGGCAGGCTCATTGCGGTAGGAAGCCGGAAAGTCAGTGTTGATCTTGCTCTGGAATACGGAGCATCCGAAATTGTTGATTACAGAGGAGGCGGACTTGTTGAACAGATTCTTGAAAAGACGAGTGGAAAAGGTGTGGACTCTGTAATCATAGCAGGAGGAAATGAAAACACAATTTCAGATGCAGTCAAAATAGTAAAGCCCGGAGGCACGGTATCAAACGTCAACTACTACGGAACCGGAGACGTACTTCCTATTCCGCGTATTGAATGGGGGTCGGGTATGTCTCACAAAGACATACGTGGCGGCCTGACAACCGGAGGTCGTCTGAGAATGGAAAGAATGGCTGCCCTATGTACCTACGGAAGGATAAAACCGGAAAAAATGGTTACCCACCTATTCGAAGGATTCGACAAAATGGAAGAGGCTCTCATGCTCATGAAAGAAAAACCAAGAGATCTGATCAAACCTGTTGTTCTTCTGGAGGAATAAGCGAGTCAACTACCTCTCCCTGAACTCTTCGCAAAGCTCAGGGTTTTCAGGAAGGGGTATCCTCGCTTTATGGGATAAAAGATTGATCAGATAGACAGAATAGAGCCGTAAAAGTAGCTAATACGTCTGCCATATTTCTCATCGGGTAGACAGCGAGCCATTATCGGGGACTGGGTCGAATGGAACCCGCTAACAGCTCCGCAGGCGATGGTTATGAAAAGCATAGGCCACAAAGGAAGGCCAATCAGGGTGAAAACTCCTTAAAGCTATTTCAGGGATCTCATATCCTTTGATGAGGAGCATGGACCCGATGCTTAACGCCATTATCAACAGGACAGCTCCGAATAAGGGGTAGATACGGCTTATGATCCTGTCAATCGGAACGACAGTAGCTACGAAGTAATACAGAAGGATGATAACCAGCCAGAAATTCGATCGGGCCAGCAGCCCTGTGAACCCCAGACCTGCCAGAACTCCGCCCGCGAAAATACTGCCCAGGACGATCCACAGGAAGGCAGCGGGACCGCATAAAGCTCCCAGAATAGCGCCATATATAGCCCCAAGCCAGCAGAAACCGGATAAGGAACATGCTGCGCCAGCTTAGAGGGACAAAATCAACACCATCTTCCTATGTGTGTGCGGGTGTTCTTCGTGAGGGATCAGCTCCGAATATATTTTCGACAAAAAAACCATAAGAAAAATATCCCAGCACAAGTGCGACAAGAGAAAGCAGGAAACTGATCATATGATTTAATAAAGAGACTTTTTATTATTTGCGGTTTCCCCTCAAAAGACGAAAAATTTTGAGATTGAAGTTGGAGATGTTGGAGATTATAAAACGAAAGAAAAATACCTATCTCTATCCGCTCTAATCTCCAGCAAAACAGCTGCTAATGCATTATATTATTTTTGAATCGTATTCCATTAAAATCAAACGGGGACTTCTTTCGCCAGGATATAAGCGACCATTTCAGAGTTCAGCTTGCTCTCACTTGAAACCTTTTTCTCAATCTCCTCAGCTGATTTGCCTTCAATTTTCATTTCCTTAATATTGTCAATCAGCGAGGACGGAATTATGTAATATTCGTTTATATCTTTCCTGTGCCCCCAGATATCTCCTTCGAGAAGCTGGATTCTCTGCATCTGAAGGAACATTCCTATAGATTTTGAGACAGTTGCCATATAAGATTTAGGCAGTTGAATTACCTCAATTCTCGGGCAGCTCTCTACCAATTCAAAGATATCCCTGTTTGAAGGTCGGAATGTCAGGTGTACGATACGCTCATTCGGATTAAGTGTAGGGATTTCTTCTCTGGAACTAACTACTCTAATTTTCATTTTGTCCCCCTCTGTAAATTTTTTTAATTTTACTATAATATAAATTACGCTTACTTATTATAAATATTTTTCTTATTAAGCTAATATTATTTAGTTAGTATTCCAGATATACAGGTTATATTATAGTTATTTAATTGATTTAATTAAGCCAAAAACAAAATAAAAAAGATTTTTACGAGTTATTTTTTCTATTTCTGCTTCAATTTTTATTCTTTACTCTGTTATAATTGCTTCTAAAGTTTAGCTTAATTATTTTATTGATTGGTTTCTGTCAGCTTCAGACTTTCACGAGACTTTGCATGGAAATTTTTGAGTTTGTTATGAATTCTCAAAACGATAGCACGCCTGGCTTTGAAATGATTTATGAATTAGCCTGCATCTTTGGAGTGTTCCGATACAGAAGAAGATGAAATAGAATAAGCTGCAGTCCGGTGAGGAGCTGTTGATCAAATCTGACAGAAAGGGCACATTCGTCCTGTTTTATCAGTTTCGATAAATAGTTTATGTCTACTTTCATGCACATATCCTCACAATCAATTGTGTTTATTTTAATGCATACAACCTCACAATCAAAGTTCCGGTGTCTCACTTCACCGCAATAAAACTGTATTTGACTGAAATCAAACACGGAAAGCGATAAAAGCCCATCAGATTCAAAAACATTATAAAGAATCAGGTGCTTATACACAATGAAGTAGTCCTCGATTAAGATATGCATGTTTTTGGTGTTCACAACATGGGTTTATTTGACGTTTTTAAAAACAAAGCAAAACGCTCTCAAAATTCCTCCGGATTGAGTTATTCGATAACTGACAACGTTCTATCAATCGATGATTTTACGGGAGAATATCACCAATCACCAAAAGGCAAATTCATTTTAGCGTGGAAAGATCAAAACGAAAACGGAAAATATATTTTATTGGAACGCGGGAAGATAAAACTTCAGGCTAAGATGAGACACCCCGGTAGTGGAATGGTTTCAAACTCCGGAGTGTTTATTCTAAGCGATTTGACCTCCAAGGGCATGTACGGGATATTCCATATAATAAATGCAGACGGAGAAACTCTGATCAAGCAAAGATGTAAGGCAAATCTGGGTCCTACCGGCATTTCGGATGACGGACGCTTTGCTGTTTGCCAGGCTTTAGAAAGCACCAGTAAGTCGGATAGCTGTAAACTATTTTTCTTTGATATAAAGAACAGAAAACTGTTATGGAAAAAATTGCCTGAGACGGTCGGAACTGAGCTTAACTGGGCAAAAAGCTACCGCTTTGACACTAAAAGAAAAGTCCTGTATTTGATACACGATAAGAATAGAGCTTACCGTTACACTTTCGAAGGGACTTTCATTGATTCCAAACAGTATAGACATGACTGCATCAATGCTGGAAGCGATATTGAGTTTCTCGAAGCCGTTAAAGAATTGAAAGTAGAGCTTTCTGAAAATACCGATCTCAAGGAATATGATGCACTTATAACTCCTCTAGAAAAAGGATTGAAAAGATTTTCTGACAAAGATACAAGATCAAAAATTCATAGGGTTTTGGGGGAAATCCTCCATTTACAGGGAAATGATGCCGAGGCAATAAAACATTTTGAAAACGCATTGAAACTTAATCCGAAGGTGGGAGTTAAAAGGACGCTCGAAAAATTAAAAAAGTCCCAGCATTAAAAACAGCTACATAGTTCTGTGTTTCAAGCCTTTGGACTAACTTCTTTATCAAACTGTCCTGCCTGACCAGTTAAAGCCGGCCTAAAAACAATCGGATTCTGTGTAAGCAAAAATATTTCCTAATTGGCTATTATTGGTTACAGTTGGCTACTATAACTCCGCGTCTGTTTCAACTGATGCAGTAGCTTTACCTTGAGCATATTTTTGTTGCAGGGCCCAAGTTTGTCGGGCTCTGGGATAAATACCAACTTATTATTATGAAAGGCCCGAAATTAAAAAAATTATTTTTAATCTAAGGCAACCCTTTAATATGCCCTTCTGAATTTGCAAAAATCACGAGTTTTTTAGTTTTCTTTTCTTAACTCTTGTGGACTTCCGTAGTACCCTTCAAAAGAGATTAACGTACATACATATGGAGAGGTTACCGGGAATCAGAGTAAAACATGGGTATGAAAGTTGAAACTGGTAAATTTAAACCTGAGCTCAAATAAAAGATGCACAAAGTAAATGAAAATTAGTAATGAGTTAAAAATTCTACTGACAAGTTTTATTAATGATATTTATAAATGCAGATAATTATAATTATTACTAAATTAAGTGGGGACTTCCGAACTCTATACAGATATGTCTGAAAGCTGTATGAAAGTTTATTACAGTAAGATGTATCGTTTGTTTTTTGAGCATATAATTTTTTGATATGTGCAGGGATTTTCGGAAACAGATCTGGAAGAATCAATATAGGGGTATTGAAATGGGTTTAAGGGGAGTAATGAGTTTCCTTTTTCTGGCCGGGATGGCGTTAATTTTCACTATGAATGGCAGCCTGGCCCGGGGAGAACTTACAGCGATTAATGTTATCCAGGGAGAAGGGCTGGCAAGTCCATTGATCGGGGAGAATGTTTCCGTAGAAGCAATCGTAGTCGGCGATTTCCAGGGCAAAGATAAGCTCAACGGATTCTATTTGCAGGAAGAAGACAGCGATGCAGATAACCTTCCGGAGACCTCAGAAGGAATCTTCGTCTATGATCCCGGAGAGCTGGGAAAAACAGAAAACATATCCGCAGGAGATACGGTGCAGGTTACGGGAGTGGTCGAAGAAACATCTTGTCTGACGCAGATCAAATTATCCGAAATTACGAAGTTAAATGAGACTGCAAGCTCGCATCAGGTTACTATTCTGCCAGTTACGCTGCCCGTGGCAGATACAAAATACCTTGAGAGATTCGAGGGCATGCTGGTTGAATTGCCACAGGAATTCGTCATCACTTCCAATGATCACTTTGCTCTTAATGGCGAAAAAACTCTATCTCCCTCCTCACGGTTACCAAACCCTACGAGTTTATCCGAACCCGGACTACCGGCCATTACCCTCCATGCCTTAAATCAGCGCAGTAAAATTATCCTCGACGATGGAAGCAAAAAGAAATACCCCGACCCCGGACCTTTCCCCCGGACGTTGCGTAGCGGGGATTCCGTTCAGGGTATTACTGGGATCCTGAGCTTTGGTTTCGGGGAATACAGGGTCTATCCCCTGAGCATACAGAATATTTCAGTATCAAACCCGCGCCCTGATAAGCCTGAACCCGCAGGAGGTACCGTAAAGATAGCCAGTTTTAACGTGGAAAACTACTTCAACGGTGATGGCCAGGGAGGAGGATTCCAGACTTCGAGAGGGGCTGAATCGCAAGCAGAATTCGAACGCCAGCGAGCCAAGATTTTCGATGCCATAACAGATATGGATGCCGATGTAATCGGGCTGATGGAGATTGAAAACGATGGTTACGGAGAATTCAGTGCCATCCAGGATCTGGTAAACGGCCTGAATGCCTGTGAAGGCAAACCTGATAATGTAACTTACTCATTCATTGATCCGGGATTACAGAAGCTAGGTTTGGATGCCATTTCAGTCGGGATCATCTACAATTCCCAGAAAGTAAGACCGGTCGGCACAGCAGCAACGATATCCACAGGGGCATTTTCGTCAAGAAACCGCCAGCCTCTGGCCCAGACCTTCGAGGAGATAGCTACTGGAGAGAGGTTTACACTGGTGATCAACCATCTCAAATCAAAGAACCCACCCGGACGGGGGCATGTGATAGATAGCGATGACAAAGATAAGGGAGACGGACAGGGTTACTTTAATGGCGTCAGGACAGAAGCTGCAAATGACCTGGTAACCTGGCTTGCCAGTGACCCGACACAAAGTGGCGATAATGATTATCTGGTCATGGGCGACATGAACTCTTATGCCCTTGAAGACCCGATTACCGCCATGAAAAACGCGGGCTACACCAACCTGGTTGCAGCTTTCGTTGGCCCTGATGCCTATACATATGCCTTTGATGATCAGTGGGGAACCCTCGATTATGCTCTTTCAAATACAAACATGACTCAGCAAGTCACAGGTGCAACAGTATGGCATATTAATTCCGACGAATCCCCTGCATTCGGTTACGGGGGCAAATGGAATAGTACTGATAAATACCGGTCCTCAGACCATGATCCTGTAATCGTCGGGTTTAACCTGTCCAGCAATGCAGGGTAATTCGACGAAATAATATTTCCCGGATGAAATTCAAAATACCGGAGGTCTGGAACGGGGTTCCAGAAGTTCCACAACCTTTACGGGGTGGAAATCAGGAAGTCAGGTTTGCGGTAATCGGAGCTCTGAAAATCGTTGGAGAAGCAAAAAGAATAACCACATGAAGTATGCGAAAAAAACCCATCCGTACCCTGGAAAAACCTCGCAGCATACGGGAGAAGTTGATCCGCGCTTACTTCGGAGTTAATCAAAAAATAAAAAAAGGTTTAACTCAGATCTCAATCAACTCGTAGTCCCTGCTTCCCATCCCGATTTTTTCGGCATATTCAAGCTGGTGGGTGCCGTCAACTCTGGGCCAGGTCCCTTTGAACTTATCAGCTCCTGCCTCATGGTTACACTGAAGAGCAGAGTCTGCAAGACCTTTTTGCCTGTTCACAAGATCGTAGCTTGCCTGGTCGAGGGCAACAGGGTCTTTTGAGGCAAGAATTCCTATATCAGGAACAATAGGTGCATCGCTCCAGGGCACACAGTCGCAGTCCGGGGTAATCCTGAGCAGGATATTGAAGTAGCCCACTCTGTTTTCCTTTCCTTTTACCGCCCCATATGCATATTCCGTCAGGTACTCGAGGAACTTAGGGATCTCGTTTTCCCAGTCTATATCAATTGCGCCTGCAGGACATACTTCCATGCACTGCCCGCAGCTTATGCAGGCTTCAACTTCAATCCTTGAGAGTTCACCTTCAAGAGCGGCTGCTCCTGTTGGGCAGACTTCGACACATTTCCCGCAGCCTATGCACAGTTCTTCGTTCACCTGCGGGCTTGTAGGGAAATGCTGGTCCTTCTTCCCGGCAGCAGGTGCACAACCCATTGCCAGGTTCTTGATCGCGCCCCCAAAGCCTGCCATGATATGCCCCTTGAAGTGTGACATCACGATCATGGAGTCGGCTGAAACGATATCGGACCCGATTTTCACGGCTTTGAAATGCTCCTGCCGGATCTCGACCTCTGCTATGTTCTGGCTCCTGAGCCCATCCGAAATAATAAGCGGAGCCCGAACCACGGAATAATCAAAACCGTGCTCAATGGCTGTTGTCAGGTGGTCAACTGCGTTATGCCTGCTTCCGGAGTAGAGAGTATTTGTATCCGTAACAAACGGTTTTGCTCCGGCTGCCCTTATTTTATCCACGACCTGACGGACAAAGACCGGATTGATGTAACCGTCGTTCCCGTATTCCCCAAAATGGACCTTGATTGCAGTCAGATCTTCTGCTCCAAGCAGTTCGACAAACCCTGCTTCGTCAAAAAGTCTCTGAATCTTGCTTATCTTGTTCTCACCGGGGTTTTTTGCCCTCAGGTCTGCAAAATATACTTTACTTGCCATTAAAGTACCTCCCTAAAATAAGTCGAATTATTACTCTTTACCCGTCCTGTGTAATCAAGAAAGCCTTTTTCATTTTTAGGTGTTGCGCTGTTAGGAGAAAAAAGAAAAAATAGTAAAGACCCTTGATTCTATTGCTTGCCCGTAAATTTCCTATACTTTTTTATATCCACTGCAATCTGCTTGAACTTCTCCTTTTCAAGTCTTTTCAGCCCGATTTCAGCTTTTTTTGACTGGAATATGAGTTCTTCAGTTAACCTGTGATAGCTGGCAAGCCTCTCCTCCGGAATAAGCCCGTCCTTTACCGCCTGAAGGACAGCGCAGCCCGGCTCGTCACGATGAGTGCAGTCCTTGAACCGGCAGTTGCGGGCTGCATCAACGATCTCTGAAAAAACTTTTTCAAGCCCTTCGGCAGAATCCCCAAGCTGGATTTCCCTGATCCCCGGGTTGTCTATAAGAACTGCTCCGTTTGGAAGCAGGAACATCTGGCGGACTGTAGTTGTATGCCTGCCTTTTTCATCATCTTCCCTGATACCCCCGGTTCTCTGGACGGTTTCACCAAGAAGAGAGTTAATAAGAGTGGATTTTCCTACACCTGAAGAACCTATAAGTGCAACTGTTTCTCCCGGGTTGAGGTAAGGGCTGAGCGCGTCAAGCCCTGTTTTCGAAAGGGCACTTAAGGGAATAACCGGCACGTCCCCCGCAACAGTCCGGATTTTTTCAACCAATCGGGCAGGATCATCCGCAAGGTCAATCTTGTTAAGCAAAATCACCGGGCTTGCTCCGGAAGAATATACAATGGCGAGATATCTTTCAAGCCTTCGAAGGTTGAGATCCTTCCCCGTGGCAGTTACGATGAAAATAGTATCAAGATTTGCAGCAATTACCTGCTCTCCGCCCCCATCCCCTGCTGCGCCTCTTGAAAGGCAGGTCCTCCTGGACAGGATATTCACAACCATGCGCGAGCCCATTTCCGGCTGGTCAAGCAAAACGATAAAATCTCCTACAACCGGCTGCTTCCCGATTCGCTGGAGGGCTCCGGAAATTCCCGCCTGTACGACAGCTCCCGGTACAAGGACCTCACAGATTGTTTTATGCCGGGATACGACTCTTCCGGCAAGATAGGAGCCCTGGTAGACAGAAAATGCCGATTCGAGATCTTCGTCCCAGCCTGGAATAGCCTTTATACGGTCATTACCTGAACTGTTTTCAGAATTGATATCTGAGCTATGATCTGGACTTTCTGCTTCGCAATGGTCGTTCATAAATTGACTATCAGTTTTACATGGTTAAGTCTTTTTCTTTTGATACTTTATCGGTTATCGGTCGATTCCGACCGGTTTCAACTGAAACTTTTTTCTTCACCAGCTGCAAATTTTCTTCGTCCGGACATTTGTCAATGTTTCAAACTCTTTTTATATTAAAATAGTAAGTTTAGATTGATGGACAATCCAGCAATTATCCCAATACTTATAATTTTGGCTGTCACAGCAGGAGCTCTTTTCTTCATCTCCTACCGGCTGGGAAAAAAAGTAAATCAGACTGGAAAATATACAAAGAGCTACGTGAACGAGAATGGAAATAAAAATGGTAATGAAAACGGAAAAGAGGATGCAATGGGATCAGGACTTGCCCTTGGCATGTCATTGGGTTTAATAATTGGCATTATGACGAACAATATAGCTCTGGGAGTTGCTCTCGGACCTGCTCTTGGAATGGCTTTGGGAGCAGCTTTTGGGAAAAAATGAGGTATAGAGTACGCGAAAAACAAATAGTACCATACATTCATGCCAAGTAATAAGATAAATATTGGAAACTTCTTAAAAGACCTCTCGCTCATTCTAAATTATTCTTATAATTCCAGCAGAACAGCCGGTTTCACTTTCATGTAATATTGGATATATAGCATTCAGTTTTGGATAGCTCCTCAAGATATCAAGCAAGCCCCTGAGAGTTATGAATCGCGGGGATATGAGCTAGGATGGGAGCAGTTACAACGTTTGATAAATCTGAAAAAGCTAAAAGAGTTTTATAAATAAACTATGCAATTGATAGGAAAAAGTAAGAAAATCTGGAGTAAGAATATGTATGAGTTCTAAATTATTTGGTGATTTAATATTGAGAATAAGCAGTTATGACAAATAAGGTCCATTTTTAATCGGATTTAGAATATTTTTATTAGCTTTTGCTCTAGTGTTTCGGGTTATTTTAGCTCAAATTTGGAATCCAACAATGAATGTTTTCAACCAAGTCAGGCAAGTAATGCTGAAAGGATACCTATCATTTTCGGTTCTGTAAAAGTGGCTGTGTGGAACCCTAGTTAACCTTTAAAACTAACACCGCTTTTTACAAATCGCCACGTGCCAAACATTTCATCGTGTTTTCCCAGTCCCATTACAAGATGGGCAACGAACCGATACAGTTTGTTTTGTACGATACGAGCGGCCTGGAATAAATTTAGGTTCTCTGCTTGGACCTCCGTGTAAGCCCGTATATACTGTTTTATACACGAACCGATCAGGTTCCTTTACCCATTTATACTCAGTCCGGGAGATTTGGTCCGTTCCACCACATTCCGGACAGTTCTTGAAGCTATTCTCAGATCCCATGAGTGAAAGATATTCAACCCATATATTATATTTTTATTCCTGGATAATTTTCTTTCTTTTTCTTACTCTTAAAGGTACAATCGATTCTGCCTTTACTTCTTCTTTAATAAAAGCATGAGTTTTTCCAGAATTGCACCCTTATCCATTACATAACATTCAGATTTTCTTAACTAATTGATGGTCTTATCAGAACTTTTGCATGTTTGACATTATGATCTGTTTTTTGACTGATTTCCTATCCTAATATAATTTTCTTATCTGTATCTACTGCTGTTGAAGTTTTCAGGAAGCTCCTTCGGAGCTTCCCTGTTCTTCGAAAATAATAATGACCCGCATAAGAACTTGTAAATCTGGTTGCTGTAAATCTAGTTGCATCAATTGCTATGATAGAGACATTTTCTCCATTAATTTAAGCTGAATATTTTAATTATAAATTCCCCCGTGCATATAATTACACTTCATCCAGGTATCTCTGCAGCTTATCCGCAAGTTTGCCAATATGAATGCCATCAACAAATGCATGATGAACCTGGACTGCAAGCGGCATCATAAATTTGCCTTCTTTTTCGTGATATTTTCCCCAATCAAATATGAGCTGCGCTTTTTCCCTATTTCCGAAATCCGTGTGTGAGATATGCGTAAATGTTATCCACTTACCGTTTCCTTAACCAGTTTTTCTTGGGAACTCTCTGGATGACCTGTAAGAGATCGGAGCCTTAGCCGAAGATACCGAAAGAAAAAGAAAAACTCTCTATGAGCCTTCGTCAGTATCTGAGATTTTTCCCTGGAAAATAATTTTAAACTAGCTCATAGTTATTTACTAACCAATAGTTATTTACTAACCAATAGTTATTTAATCACCAATAGTAATGATATACCTTAGAGTTACACAATTGCTGGAGTAAATGAAATGAAAATGGAATCTGTGAAATTAGTTTATTTTTCACCTACCGGAACAACAAAAGCGGTTGTTCAGGGCATTGCGCACGGTATTAATCCAGGCACTATGGAGTTAATTGATATTACCGGACCGGATGCAAGAAAACAACCATTGCAGACATCGGAAAATGAATTGCTTGTAGTTGGAGTTCCCGTTTATATGGGGAGAGTGCCGGCATTATTAATTGAATGGCTGAATGCAATTCAAGCTCATAATACACCGACGGTTTGTGTTGCGGTTTATGGCAATAGGGCATATGAAGATGCATTACTCGAACTAAGAAATATTGTAAAGGAATGTGGGTGTATTCCAATTGCCTGTGCAGCATATATCGGGGAACACTCATTCTCAAATTCCGAGACACCAACAGCACAGGGACGTCCCGATGAAGATGATTTGCGCCATGCAGAAGCATTTGGACAGAAAATACGTGAAAAACTGCAATCCGTTTTATCAATCTCTCAGGTTTCTGATGTGCATGTGCCTGGCACTTATCCTTATGGAGGAGTTACAAAATTGTGGATTGTTGATTTTATCGCAGTCAGTGATGAGTGTTCACAATGCGGAACCTGTGCAGAGGTGTGTCCTGTTGGTGCTGTTGATGCAGAAAATTCCCGTTTGATTGATATCGAAAAATGCATTACCTGCTGTGCGTGTATCAAAAACTGTCCGCAAAGTGCCAGATCGATGAAACCCGGGATGGTTAAAGACGCATCAGTGCGTCTCCATACGCTCTACAGCCAGCGAAAGGAGCCTGAATGTTTTATCTGATGAATATATCCCGAATATGCCCCGGTTGGTAAAAGCGGAAAATTGGAATACATTCAGTCCTTGAATCTTATAACTAACAGTCATAATATAAATATTAGTTTATAAATATTGATCAGGTGGAGTGGAACTATGGGAATCGCCGATAGAAGACAACGAGAAAAGGAACAGCGAAAGACCGAGATCATCGAGGCAGCCGAACGTCTCTTTTTTTCTCGAAGTTATGAAGATGTTTCCATGGAAGACATCGCCTGCGAGGTCGAACTGAATAAGGCTACTATTTATCTGTATTTTAAAAATAAGGAGACACTTTTCGCAGCCATTGTACTTCGTGGTGTCCGTATCCTTAAAGAAAAATACATGGAATGCATGGAAAAAGAGTTGCCGGGTATTGTCAAGGTAGCCCTGATGGGCCAGGCTTATTACCAGTTTTCACAGGAATACCCCGATTATCTTCGAATGATCCATTTTTACGGTTCTGAGCGTTTTTCCAGAGAAAACCCGTGTACCGCAGAGATCGGAAAGGGATACGGTACCTGCCGTCTGATGCTGCGGGATGCGATTCAGGAAGGTATCGATGACGGTACAATCCGGGCCGATCTCGATCCGTTCCTGACCTCGATGTACCTTATGATTTCCTTCATGGGTATTCTATCAATAGAAAATAAATGGAAACTGGTGATCGAGGCGGAGGGATTCAGCTACGAGCGGTTTGCCAGTGAGTTTTTCCGGTTCATCACTCCTGCTATCTCTTCCGATGAGAAATCGCACAAAATGGATGTCAAAGATTTCGCATCATTTGGATTCTTTTTAACCGAGCCTGTGGCACCTGAGAAGAAAAAGAGAAAAAAATCTTAAATTTTTTAGAGTTTTGAGGTTGAATTTTCTCACCTCTGTTGCATTTTACATTCTTGCTTCCCGCCTGCTCCATACGAGACAGGCGAGTTCAGCCCGAGATCATAAAAGTATACCAATAAAATTATCCGGAGGTGTAGCGGTTCTCTCTGCAAATGCCTCCGAAACAAAAAAGAAAGAAGAATAGAAGAAGGTCATAGAAGGATGAATAAAACTCTGAATCAAATACGAATCCGTCTTAAACTTCCATCCCTTCTTCTTTGAGGTAATGGTCAATCAGTTTCCTCGAAATGCTGATCTTTCCGGGCAGAGCAGGCAGCTCTTCTACCGAAAACCATTTTGCATCCTCAATTTCAAACCCGTCAGGCCGAATGTCCCCGGAATCATATTCTGCGGTAAAGCCGATCATGAGGGAATTCGGAAAAGGCCATGCCTGCGTTCCGAAGTAAGTTATGTTTTTTACTTTGAGCCCGACTTCTTCCCAGACTTCTCTGGCAACAGCTTCCTCAGCCGTTTCTCCGGGCTCTACAAAGCCGGCTATCAGGCTGTACACGCAGGGTGGGAAATTCGGGGACCTTGCAAGCAAAACTTCATGCCCCTTCCTGATAAGCACGATTATAGCAGGCGAGATCCGGGGATAGAAAAGTTCTCCGCATTCGGGGCATTCTTTTCCCCTCTCTCCGGGCTTCTGCAGGGTCTTTGTTCCGCACCTGCTGCAGAACTGATTTGTCCTGTCCCACTCCATTACCTGCACTGCCTTATTTACAAGCTCAAAGCACTCTTCACTGATCTCCGAATGTGCTTTTCTGAGGTCGAGGAACTCCATTCCCTCCGGAGCTTGCGTATCTGCAGGCAGCTCCACAGAGTAGCAGTGTATCCCCTCAAGAGTGCCTAGGTATTGTTCCCTTACAGCAGGAAACCCGAGTTCCCCGAAGTCCAGAAGCTTTGGAATAGCGCAGGGATTTTTCCTGACTTTGATAAGAATATCACGCCCCCGGAAAATGAACCAGAGAGCCTTTTCGGTCCTCCCGGCTGGCGGTTCTATGCCTACGATGAATTTCGGGTGATTGGGATTTTCCCTGTTTGTGAGGCTCATAATGCTCATACTATTGGATTTTGTTCTATATATGATTAGAGTAGCGTACGGTCTGAATTTCCCTGGTTAAAAAATATATTCACTATACAGGATCGTTCTTCCCTCATTCATATAATTTCTTTTAGCAGGGTGCCAGCAAGTCCGCGGGGGGCATTCCGAAATTTAAGGATAAAAATAGCTTACCGGATCAAAGGAAGGTTACTTAAGTTTTCCTCTGACCACCATCAATTCCTCAAATGAAATCTTTTTCGTTAGAACAACATCGACCTCAAATCCCGGTTTCTCCATCTTTTCCTTCACCGCTTCCAGTCCGGTAATTGAAGAAATCAGCACCAGAATTTTTCCTCCGGGTTTCAAGTAGTTTCTGACCTCGTCCAAAAACCGGTCAAGGGTTTCCCGCCCGCTGACCCCGCCATCAAAAGCATAATTCAGCCAGCCAGGGACTTTCTCTTCTTCGGATGTGGGTAGGTAGGGCGGGTTGAAGAGGATCAGGTCAAAAGAGGCTTCCCGGCTTCCCGGTTTCAGGCCCCTGAAAAGGTCGGTGCGGATTACCTCAACCCCGTTTGCTTTTGCACAGCTGGCGGCATGCGGGTTGATCTCGGTTGCAAGCACGCGAATGCCCTTAACATTTGTCCTGAGCACGGCTGATACAAAACCCGAGCCTGCCCCGATTTCAAGGACGTTCATGCCTGGTTTTGCCTCTTCAAGGGCGGCGTCGGCAAGCAGGAAGGAGTCTTCTGCAGGCTCGTAGACAAGGTCTGAGGCTCCGAGTTTTACCCGGGTGTTTTTGTACTCTATTTCAACCATGGCTTATCGGGATTTGAGGTCAAAAATCAGGTTTGCAACACTGGCAAGCTCTTCAGGAGTAAGGTTTTCAGCCCTTTTGTTCATGAAGTCATCCGGGAGCTGGTTTACGACCTCTTTGATGTCCGGAATTTTGAGCATGCTGTTTGTGTTCAGGATCGAATTTCTCAGCTTTTTTCGGCGCTGGCTGAAAACTGCAGCCACAAATTCAAGGAAGAAGGCTTCGTCCCGGACCTCGAATGGAGCAGGGCGGGGAACCAGCTTGACCACTGCAGAGTCAACTTCAGGGGCTGGCTGAAAAGCGCCTTTGGGGACTTTCATGAGGATGGAAGCATCGGCAAAGTAGTAGGTATCAACCGTCAGGCGGGAGTAGTCCTTACGCCCCGGAGGAGAGACCATGCGGGCTGCAAATTCGTACTGGTACATAAGGATTCCGAGCTTGAATTTGTGGTGCAGGAGCTTGAAGGTGATTTCCGAGGAGATGGAATAGGGGAGGTTTGAAACAACCTTGTCAAACTCGGGAAACTTGACTTTCAGGGCGTCACCTGCGATAATCTCCACATTTTCGACTTTACCGAAACGGTCGTGGAGGACTGAAACAAGGGCAGGATCGAGCTCGACTGCAATTACCTTTTTTGCCCGCCTTGCAAGTCTTTCGGTAAGGTTTCCAATTCCTGCACCGATTTCAAGAACCGTATCCTGCGGACTCAGCTCAGCAGCAGCAACTATCCGGTCCAGATAACCGATATCAATAAGGAAGTGCTGGTCAAAGGTGCCTCCTTTTATATTGTACTTTTTAAGAATAGAACGAACCAGGGCTGAAACCTCCTGAGTGGATTAAGTGCTTTTAATAGATAACATTTGGATAAATTCTTAAAATACTTGATAAATTCCCAAAATCTTGATAAATTCCCAAAATCTTGATAAATTCCCAAAATCTTGATAAATTTCTCAAAATGCTTAGATGAATTCCCAAAATACTTCAATAGCCCCCCAGAATACTTGGATAAATTCTCAAAAGCTAAACCTTCAGAAGTCAGATAGCCGGAAATAGGATTGAAAAAAAGAAAGGAAAAGGTTCACCGATCGCTCGGGGCCTGGCGGCGAGGGGGAGTGGTGAACAGCCTGTACTTGATGAAATCGTCCTTGAGTTCTTCTTCGATCCTGTGGGCAATGACTTTCGCAGGGTCATGAAGGCTCGGGATTCTCTCGCGGATATCCTGAAAGCTCTTGAAGTCCCCTTTCTTGCGTTCATCAATGATAGACCACATGAGTTTTTTCCCGATACCGGGAAGAAGTTCAAGCATATGCAGCCGGGTTGTGATGGAATGGGCATCGTTGAAAAACTTTACGAACCGCTCTTCTTTGTGCCTCACGACGGCTTCAAGGATGAAGGGCAATTCGAGGTTTGCTCCGGTAGTCAGGTCGGTATACCCTATCCTCTGCTTTACATGGTCTATTTTATCCCTGTCTCCGGGCCCGATATAGACTCTTGACTGGATATCAGGAATTACGCCGGCTTTTGGGACCAGTTCCATAAGAGTGAACTTTTTATCCCCTACAGCCTGCACGAGAGGCTTTTTCTGGTACGCTGACGTGCCATCAACGGATTTTCCATAGGGAAGATAATCGAGCACCCATACATATTCCTCCCTGTCCTGTGAACCCTCCATGCCTTTTCCGGATGAGCGCGGAGCTCTTTCTGACTGCCTTTCAGATTGTGATTTGCCTGTCGGCCGCCTGCCGCCAGAAGAAGGTCTTTCGGCAGATGATCTGCCAGTGTACGGTCTACCTGATTGCGACTTATCTACTTTCATCAGCACCCATCCTTAGATAATTATGAAACCCCATTGAGATCTGGCATTGTCCAGGGTATGCCATATCCGAGTATTGTCAGCCTTGATATACACAGCTTCTTTCACTCTGACCCGGTTCAGGCTCTTTCCCTACTACCGGACCTTTTGAACTATTCCCCGAACACCAGTTTCCATGAACTAAAGGTCGACCTGTATATCAGTATTCTCAGGTTCGGAATTTGGAGAACCATAGAATCCTCTGCACTAAATTCTTCAGGTCAGGGTTTTCCTTGATACTTTAAAGTACTCTAACCATATTTAGGGTACTTCCCTCATAAATAACAAGATAAACTACTATATAGCTTATCCTCTTTACTTTTTAATTATTCCATAGATGCAAATACACAGTTACTTTTTAATTATTCCATAGCTGCAAATACATAGTCAAGAATTTGATCCAGCTCTTCATTGCTCAGAGTATACTTTTCCTTCGCATAAATAGACCTGAGTTCGTCTCTGGATTGAGGCAAAATATCAGCTATCCGGATAGCAATAATAGGTTTCATTTTTTCAAGTTCAAGTAACTTATTCACGAGTTCTCTTGACTTTTCTCCACTGATTTTAGAGAACTGGTCTGCATGATGCAGGGCCTTTCTAAAGCTGTATGCTACCTCAAGCCCCTGCTCTCTGCGCTCTTCTGCGATCCTGGAAAGTATATCCTTGACCTCGGCCAATGTCAATAACTCTTCGTTGAGGACTTCCTTAACTATCATTGGAATACACTCTTTTAACTTAAAAATTTCAGGTAGTTTTGCTTCCTCTAGAACAACCTGTACTTGATATTTATTTGTGAACCCCTAATTTCTGCTGCAAGCAGTTTCTGCCTTTCAGTACCCGGCATGCGCCCGATAAGCCGGAACTGTTTTGAATAACGCTATCCTGAGCTATCTCAGCTATATGTTTTACAAATGATATATAATTATAGATGTTCCTTTACCGGGATAGAGACTGATTAAGAGACTAATTTTTAAAAAGCAGTTATTCCAGATCCCCCATAAGCGTGCCCTTTTAGCAGGTTTTTAAGGGACTTTATTTCGGTTGCATCAAACCTTAAACGGCGTTACACAGGTTGCTATTTGCCGGAATTTCCGGCAGGGTTTCAAACCTCCGGTCGGAAGCCTGAATACCTTAAATTTCGGAAGAAAAGGGAGATTAGGTTGTAAAACCTAACTGCCCAGAATCAGTACTTCTGCGGCTTCAGGTGCTGCGGAAGGGAAAAGACTTCCTTCATTGCGTTTCCGCTGCGGACTTCCAGCACATATGAGCGACCGCGCTGCCCGATAACCTTTCCGGTAGAGCCCTGGAACTTTGGATTTGGCATACCTTTCTGGACGCTCGGGTCAATGTCAATGTGGACCCTCTGTCCTTCTTCGAATTCCTGAATTGCCCTGCTTACAGGGGAAATTCCTCTTTCACGAACCGTCTTCTGTAATTTATACCTTGTACAGCGTTTTTCACCGTGGGAATTTGTCATCGCATGTTCCTCCGTTAGAATGCTCGATTAGTTTCTCTCTAATAAAGTTTCTCTTCAATAATTGATTTTCCTCTAAATAAGATGGATATTATTTAAATGAACCGTTCATTAAGCCACTCATTCCCTGTGGCTCGATCGGCTAATGAAACTGATTCAGATTGAAATCCAGATTGATTTAGATTGGATCGATTTGGTTTATTCAAAGTAGATTCAGATATTTGAGGCTTAAATTTCGACGTTAACCACATCGAGATCTTCCACAAGCGCCTGAACTCCTAAAAGCCCTGTAAGGCTCGGATTTGTCCTGCCTTCGTCCCCGGAAATCAGTTCCTTGACATAAAGCCCGCCTTCACAGTTTACAGTTATGCAGGCATACCCGTCATCTGTCAGCCTGTCAAGCGTGATGCTGTGCACGTACCTTTTCCGGACAAGATCTGCCCGCCTGTGGACCACACGCTTTGGAGTCTGCTGGGCAATCTCCTTGCCGTTCAAAGCCTCGAGGCAGGATTTAAGCTTTTCCTCTGAAACAGGCTCTTTAAATGTAACTTTAAGCTTATAAGTTTTATCCGCCTTGGAGCTTTTGAGGGTCTCAATCATGCCTTTTTCGACAAAACGAAGGTCCTTTACCTCAACTTTTCCTGCGGCATTTTCGTTAATTCGGACAGCAAGGGCTTCAAGGTCAGCGCTGCGCCTTACAGGAGACTTTGCTTCCACCACAAAAGGTCTGCCGCTTCCGAGCATCAGGGCATCTATATCCTCCCTGCCCGAGCCGTGAAAAGCCGTATCGATAGCCTCGAATACTTCGACCACAGGCCCTTTGATAAGCTCGTCTACGGACTCCTGATACTGTTTGCCGGTAAACCCACAGCTTTCACAGCCTCTGCCCTTACATTTCCTGCAGGGCCAGCGTGTCTGAGGGATCCCGCGGACTTTTTTGAGGTAGCGCCCGTAAACATAAACCGAACGGACCTGGAGCTCGAATTTGTTTGTTGCAAGGTCGAGGGTGATCACGATATCCGGGTTTTCAAAGTCCACTTCCTTTTCAACCTTTTCTGCAATCCGTTTGCCTACTTCCCGGTTAAGCTCGGTTTTCAACTGCTCGGCATAGGCAGTCCCTGCCTCAGCCCAGAGCATCTCTTCGTTTTCACTCAAAAGCCCGCTGACCTTCGTACCCACAAGGAAGGTGGAGTACTCAAGCCCTTCGAGAGCCTTTGCAGCCTCAGATGCCCAGTCGTCCAGTTTTTTGAACTGGTCCAGACAGACCCAACACTGCTCGTCTTCGCCCTCGATCCTGAGGGTTTTCCTTGCAAGGGCACTGCAGGGGACAAGTTCCTTTAAGAGGGAGTCATCATTTTCACTTTTGTAAATGCGGTCCCCTTCAAGGGCAAGGGCGAGTTTCATTGCCTTCCCGCGCTCTCTATTGCTGAGACCTGTAGATAATTTTGCAAACTGACGGCCCAGGCAGTGGTCACAGACAGGGCCTTCATGCAGAATCTTTTTTGAAATTTCAAGTACATCCATTTGGTTTCACTTTCTCTAAGCTCTTTGTTCGGGGAATAGACCTGGGAGTGGATAATTGAGATTAATTAAGAGTAATTGAGGGTTGAGATTGAAAGATAAGTTGAAAGCTGATATTGAGAGATGGCGTAGATATATTATGTTGACAGATTAGATAGATTGGTAGATCGGATTTGGATGATATTGACAGATTAAGTAGTATGGGCGGACAAGACTGAAAGATTACATTGAGGAGGATGCGCAAATTGAAGGAGTGTGCCCAAAAAGGAGCATCCAGAGAAGTTTCTAATCCGGATAAGTTTTTAATCCTGACAAGTTTCTTATCCTGATACAGGGAAGTGGGATATAACTTTTTGGATTAAAATCTGGAAAAAACGCAGCTCATTCTTCAGCCCTTAATTTTTCCCCTCCCGGAATTTCCCCTCTTTCCGCTTCGGCTCTGTCAAGTTCATTATGAATAAGGGTTATGCAGTGGTTGGAGTGAAGGGAAATGGGCCCGACCGAGATAATTTTTGCTCCGGCTTCAAGGAGTTGTTTTTCCTCTTCTTCCGTAACGCCTGTATGGTCGCCCAGGATAAAGACAGGGTCCCGGATTTCCCTGGCAAGCTCCCGGATATCCTCGCCGTCTTCTCGGAGGTAGAGGAGGGTTCTGCCTTCAAAGGAAGCCAGCAGGGTATTTAAGTCTCCATTCCGGATCCAGACTCCCGGAGTAGACCGGATGTCTTTTTCGGTTACGGTTTTCTGAAGGGCTTTCTGGATCAACGACCCGCTGCTTCTTTCGTCCGGGTTCAGATACCTCAGGTGGAGGCCTTCAAACCGGATAATTTTTCCGGGCTCAGGCTCTCCCAGAAGGAGCAGGTGCACGTTTACATCCCTGCGCATTCCGAAAGAGAGAAAAAGGGCAGAACTTACGCAGCGGCAGAGTATATCCATTCTTCCTGCAGACCCCGGAAGGTCGTTTAAAGAAAAATCGCCGCTCGTCTTTGCTTTATGCCCTATGATAACGATATCACGCATGCGGCAGTATATTACGTAAGGGATATAAAAGATGTATGCATGTTCACAGAAAAACACATAACGTAAAGTGTAAAAGAGATTGTATATAAGAATTCAAACCAGAATTAAAAATTCATAATTAGCCGACAAGAGAATTAAAAATCATAAATGACCGACAAGAGAATCAAAAATCATTAAGGATGGGATACGAATGAAGATACTCGCGATTTCCGACCCACATGGGGACTACTCGAAGATGAAAAAGATCATAGAAAAAGCCGGAGACTTCGACCTTGCCGTGGTCGTCGGAGACATTACCAATTTCGGGCCCGATGAGAAGGTAGACGAGCTGGCTGAGATGTTTGACAAGCCCGTGCTTGCAATTCCCGGGAACTGCGACCAGAGGACCATCCTCAAAGCCCTTGAAAATTCGAAAGCCGTAAACCTTCATGGAAAAGCCGAACAGATTGGTAAAATCCGGTTTATCGGGCTTGGAGGTTCAAACCCCACTCCTTTTAACACCCCCTTTGAGCTTTCCGAAGAAGAAATCGAAAAAGCCCTTGAAGGGATGGTCTGCTCTGCCGAAAACTCAGGAGAATGCGGGACAATAGTACTCCTGACCCATGCTCCTCCTCACGGAGCAAGGGACGAACTGCCTTTCGGGCATGTGGGCAGTAAAGCCATCCAGAAATTTCTGGGCAGGGTTGACCTGATCGTCTGCGGGCACATCCATGAAGCAAAAGGCAGTGAAAAAGTCGGGAAAACCATTGTTGTAAATCCTGGGGAAGCCTGCAAAGGGTCCTGTGCCCTTATAAGTATTGAAGAGGCAGGAAACAAACCCATTGAGGTTGAATTCGTGGAAGTCTGAAACAGATTCTTACCAGATTTTAATCTGCAAGATCGCAAATAATCAGGCTTAAAGGAGCCAGATATAAGTTAGGCAGACTTAAATCAATAGTATCTCAATCAAGCATGTCCGGTCAGGTTTTCAGAGGCATCGGGATAAGTTATTAGATATTTCCATGTGCTCTGAACCTTTTTCTCTTTGAGGAGTATATTCATTAGCAAGAACATCCTTACTATATAATTATATTTTGTTTTACATCATTTCAGATCAGATCTCCAGTATAAATAGAGTCAACGGATATCAAACAGGATATCAAACAGGATATCAAACGGGAAAATTATAGAACTCACTTTAACGACATTATTTTATCGCGTATGGAATGTGCAGCTAAAAAAAGACAAGAGGTTGAGCTACGGACGTAATTAGCGAGTTCGGTTTCGATCCGGTTTTCGTGGAATTCCTGACAAAACTTGCCATTGCCTTTTTGATAGGAATCATGGTAGGTGTGGAAAGGGAACACAGAGGCCTCGAACACGAGATTTTTGCAGGGGTCAGGAGTTACAGCATAACCTGCATAACAGGCATGCTGGTTGCTCTTGCAAGCGAATCGGCAGGTCCCGGTTTCGTTTACGTAGCCACGCTTTTCTTTGCAGTCATCTGTTCGATAATTACCTATTCCAAAATATTTCTCTACAGGCGGATAGGGGTTACAAGTCCTATTACCCTCTTCTTTATTTTCGTGATGGGAGTCCTTGTTGGCTATGACTACGGCATGTTTGCTATTGTCTCTTCAATAGTCGTAGCTTTCCTCCTGATCCAGAAGCAGCCTCTCCACCAGTTTGCAGGAAGCCTGACAAAAGAAGAACTGTATAATGCCGTACAGTTTCTGGCTGTCGCTTTCATACTTTATCCGGTAATGCCGGAAAAACAATTTTTCGGACTTGTAAACCTCAGGTCTGCAATTCTGATTGTAATTCTTGTTTCCCTTATCAGTTTTTTAAGTTATATCCTCCTGAGAAAATTCGGGGCAAAACGCGGCCTATGCTATTCGGGCTTTCTCGGGGGCTTTATAAACAGTGAAGCTACCACAGGAGCCCTCGCAGGGCTTTCAAAAAGGGCAGAAGCGATGGCCGATCCGGTCCTTACAGGCATTCTGCTCTGCAATATTTCCATGCTCATTCGGAACCTTATACTGGCCTTTATAGTTGACCCGACTGGAAAGACAACCCTGCTCATGCTCCCCCCCCAGCTTGTACTTATCGCTGTTTCCATAGCAATAGTCTTCAGGCACAGTAAGAAATTCTGCCCGACAGACGGAGGCGAGCTTAAGATCCAGTCTCCCTTCTCACTCGGTCAGGCATTTAAATTCGGTATTGCTTTTACCCTTATTCTTATCATAGGAAACTATGCCTATGACTTTGCAGGGACTCCAGGGATATACATAACCGCTCTCGGAGCTCTTGTCAGCAGCTCAGGAGTGATAGTCTCCGTAACTCTCCTCGCCGTTGGCGGAAATATCTCCTACGAAGTCGCAGCAAACACTGCAGTGCTCGCAAGCCTTGTAAGTACCGTAAATAAAATTTTGCTTTCAAGGATTTCAGGTTCTGAAAGCCTTTTTCTCCTTACCAGAAAAGCATTCGGAATTATTGCATTAACCGGAATCATTGCTCTGCTTTTATGGAACATCCGGTAAAATGAAGCAAAAGAGAGAGTAATGGATATTCAGGCGAATCAGTATCGGGCAGATTTTTACCTCTTTTCAAAATAAAGGATATTGAGTAATAGAATATAAAGTGCGGAATATATAATGGGAACGGACATCGATCCGTCAGCATAATAAATTTGAAGGATAGATGGCAGCTAATAAAAGTTTTAAACTCAGGATACTGGCAGTTTTTGTTATTGTCCTGCTTGTGGGCTTGACAACTGTGGCCCTATCTCAAGGGAAGACTACCGAAACCAAAGAGACGGACCAGAGCAGAGTCACTGAAGAAAATAAATATGAATCTCAGATGCATAATATTATCCTGATCAATAACGCTTTCAGTCCTGAAACAACAGAAATAGACCAGTGATACAGTTATATGGCGCAACCTGAACAAGCCAGAAAGAACTTTTGTCCTTGTAAGCGAAGACAAGCTCTGGGAAGATTTTTCCCTTGGTTATGGCCGAACTTTTGAGTATATATTTAAATAAACCGGAACCTTTGCCTTCAGCATTAAAGGGGAAAAAGACCTGAAAGGCACAGTTGTGGTTGGGGAATCCAGGGAAACTGCAGGAGCTTCACTCCCGGAAAAGGAAACTCGTCAGATACATGAGGGGGGGGGAACTGAACCAGAAGAGAAAGAAGAGGTAACTCCCGCCCCGACCGAGGAAATGACTCCCACGCCGAGAACAGAACAAACATAGAGTGCCGAAAACTCGGTATTGATACGCGGATCTGTCTTTTACCCGGAGACTCTTAAGTTTAACAAAGGAGAAACTCTGGTCTTGAAAAACCTTAACAGGCCTAAACAAACATTCGCGCTGGTAAGTGAAGAGGGACTTTTCGAGGACCAGATCATGGGTTATGGAAGAAGCTTCTCATATACCTTTGACAAAGCCGGAGACTACACTTTTAAGCTGGAGGAGATTCCTAATACCGAACTCACGATAGTAGTAAAATATCTGCTAAACTGAAGTTAGTTCAGGAAAGAATGGGGATCTGCTTTTCCAGAGGGGAACCATTTTTAGAAAATTTTACTTTTTCATATCAACCTGGAAAAATATATCTTACGGTATTGTGCGGGTTGTTTGAGTAATAAAGAATTTTGTAAGGTGAAAACTGTTTTATTCCACCCGGAATTGTAACCGAAGAAGTTTAAAATATCTATATATGCAAGCAAGGCACTTAAGTTCATTAAGAATTTTGCCTTGAAAACGGATAAATAAAAAGAAAGGTACAAAAATATATTTATATGTACCTGAACGTACATGAAAGGCTGAAAGCTTGAAAAGTCCATTAAAGCAGGAACTTAAAGTTAAATAACATTAGCTATTAAATAAACAAGAATAAAGAATTAATATTCGAAAGATTTAGAGATTTTAAAATTAAACATCAAAAAACTATTTTGGAACTTAGAATCATTTTACAGATTTCTAAATCCATAACCAAAAGAGATCGTGGGGAATAAAATGAAAACAAAAATCATTGTTCTGCTTCTAGTTTTAAGCGCAGTTTTGTTCTCGGGATGCGCTGGAAATGAACAAACCTCCCCGGAAGAAAACGTGACACCTGAAGAAAACGTAACCCCGGAGGAAATATCAACTCCAGAAGAAACTGAAACACCGGCAGTAACGGAAACCGAGGAAGAAATTGAAACCCCGGAGGAAAATGAAACAGAAGAAGTAACTCCGGTAGAAAATGAAACAGAAGAAGGGCCGACTATTAACACGTCCAATATAAGGAAAACTCCCTATACTATAAGGCTGGACAACTACAGAGCATATCCCACAAGCCTGGATATTAAACAGGGAGAAACTGTTGCCTGGCTGAATTATCAGGACAGTCCGAGAAGAGTCTTTACCCTTGTCAGCGAACAGGGCCTCTTTGAAAACGAGAGTTTGGTGTACAGGCGTTCCTTTGCCTATACCTTCAATGAAACCGGGGCCTACAACTTCACCGTTATCGGGCAGCCCAAAATGAATGTCGGCATAACTGTGAGTTAATCCTGAGGTAACCTCCTGAAGAAGTCTTCTGGATGGACTGACGGATAGAATAACTCAAAAGGTATTTACGGCTTTATCTGGGAAGGCAGCAAAACTTTCCAGTAAATTTACTTTTTTTAGCTCCTAAACTTTGCTCCTCATTTATATTTCTGAGACTTCTCTACCTCCCCTCCTGAAGAAACAGGATCTTGAGGCACGGCCAACCAACAAGCGGCCAATATGCCAGCCAATAAGCAGCAAATAGGTCAGCCAATAAGTGAGTTAGTCATTTTTCCGGAAAGTAGTTATTTCAGGTCAGAAATGGCAAAATCGCCTACAAACAAACTATTTTTTAAAATAAGGCTTAATATAAGAAAGTATTATTATTTAATGAGGATTATATTGGAATGGGAGTAAAAAAGGAAAACTTACACAGGGGGAAGTAATGGTGATAAAAAAGCTCATTCTGCTCCTCGTAATCCTGGCAGTGTTAGTGTTTGGCTATCTGAACTGGTGGGGAGGAAATCAGGAGCAGGGAGAAGAGGCACCGGGAGGTTCAGGCGATTCAGGCGGCACTTCAGGAGGAACACAGCCGCCTACAGTGGTGCAGACACCTGAAGAAGCAATAACGTCAGAAGAGATGGAAACACCTGCCGAAACGGAAACATTCGAGGAAGAGGAGACGCCGCAAGAAGCAGAAACGGCTGAAGAGGGAGGAACGCCTGAAGAAACGCTAACTCCGGGTATCGAGGAAGGAATTGAAGAGGAACAAACAGAAAACGTGACTGGTGAAGAGGAAGAACCCGGAATAGTGCAGCCTGCGGAAACCGAGCCAGAAATATATCTCGTAAGGCTCAAGAATTATCTCTTTATTCCCTCCGAACTGGAGGTAAATTCAGGGGACACGGTTGTATGGAGAAATTTCGATGAATCCGGCGTTTTTACCCTGCGCAGCAAGGAAGGGCTTTTTGAGGATCAACAGCTCGGATACGGAAATACCCTGAACTACACATTCACCGAAAACGGAAGCTATAGTTTCAGTGCAAACGGGTATCCGAACATGCAGATGACCATCACTGTAAAATAATAGCACAAAGTATAGCAACTTTAGATGATCTGTAGAACTATAGTGGAAGGGACAACAAAGATTTCGGTTCCGATCCCGCCTCCTGATGCAAATTTCCCTCCCTCAGCAGCACCGGTGTTCTATAACCCGGAGATGGAGCTGAACAGGGATATTAATGTTGCAGCAACTGCAGCATTCGTGGGGAGGCTTCTTTCGAGAAAAGACTTGAAGAGAGAGGAGGTCCGCTACGTAGATGCCTTCTCAGCGTCAGGAATCCGGGGGCTCAGGATTGCAGGGGAAGTAGGAATACATGCGACCATGAATGACTGGAGCCCTGAAGCCTTTGAACTGATAAAAGAAAATATAAGAATTAACGGGCTTGAGGAAAAAGCCCAGGCTACACGCAAGAACGCAAATGTCCTGCTCCATGAGCAGAAATTCCATATCGTGGATGTCGATCCGTTCGGGACCCCCTCGCCTTACCTTGATGCAGCCGCAACTTCGGCGCAGAGTATGCTCTCGGTTACTGCGACGGATACCGCTCCCCTCTGTGGAGCTCACCTGAACTCAGGGATAAGAAAGTATGCAGCCGTACCTCTGAACACGGAATACCACAGCGAGATGGGTTTAAGGGTCCTGCTCGGAGCCTGTGCAAGAGAACTTGCAAAACACGAAAAAGGGATGATGCCCCTGCTTTCCCATGTAACGCGGCATTATGTCCGCAGCTACCTTGAAGTGCTCCCGGGGACAAAACAGGTTGACAGGACCCTGAAATCTATGGGATTCAGCATCCACTGCCCAAAATGCGGGTTTAGGGGCCCTGTCTACGGGCTTGCCGTACATATCGAGAAGGAATGTCCTGCCTGCGGGGCCCTGACAAAAATTGCAGGTCCTCTGTGGCTCGGGCCCTTCAGGGAACCTGAGTTCTGCAATGAAGTGCTTGCCGAGCTTGAGACGCACCCTCTGAACACGAAAGATAAAGCAAAAAAAATAATTACATTCTGCAGGGATGAACTCGATATTCCCATGTTCTATGACCAGCATGTGATCTGTAAGGAACTCGGGGCTTCTGCAACAGGGATCGAGACTCTGATCGAGGCGCTTAAAGCCGGTGGATTTGAGGCTTCAAGGACTCATTTCAGCGGGACTTCGTTCAGAACAGATGCTCCCATTGCTGAAATAAAGAAAATAATCCAGGAACTCTCCGGCTGAAGCGAGTATCCCTTTGAAGCCCTGAGGTCGAAACCTGTTCAAATATTATATAAACTATAAAAGAATAATAAACGCCTGAACTCAGATCCGCAAATAAACCGTTAAAAAACTCAATGTGATATCATGTCCGACGATGATGCAGAAAAGCTGTTTTTGCAGGAAAAACCCACGCTTGCATTGCTATTTGTAGGTTCGATGGGAAAAACCTATGCCTCGGTTATTTCAAAGGAGATAGACTCGACCTTTGCCCACACTACGAGAATCCTTTCGAAGATGGAACAGTCCGGACTTATAAGATTCACATTTGAAGGACGGATAAAGTTTGTCGAACTTACGGAATACGGAAAGGAAGTGGAAACCGCCCTTAAAGAGTTCCGGGACATAATTGCAGCAGAAGCTCCTGCAAGCAAAGAAAGTCCAGAAACAGGAGACGAGGAACCGGCAGGAAAAGGCGGAGCAGAGGAAGGCAAAGAACCTGAAGAACAGGAAGAAGTAACCGAAATTGAGAAAGCAAAAGAGCTTGACCCTTTAAGTGTTGAGGTCCTTGAAAAGGTCCGGAATCTCAGAAATAAGATAGAAAGCCTCCACAGGGAAGCAGTTGAGAAAGGGCAGAGTAAGGAGATGGTTTCCAGAAAACTTGGCCCTTACAGCCGGGATGTTAAAAAACTGCAGAGCCAGATTGAAAAAGCTGAAAGCCCTGTTGACGAAGCAGTAGTTCTGGCTCTGGAAGAGACTGAAAGGCTCCTTGAGTCTTATCTGAAGAGCCCAAAACCGGAAAATGCGTAAACGGCAGACACAGGTAGAGAGAAAAGCGGCAGGAAGAAAATGAAAAAAGTAGTAACCCTTCAGCATCTTTATGGAAAAAACCGGGATAGAATGGCTGAGCTCCTGAAAAACCTGGTTGAGAACGAATTAAAAGACCTCGAGGTAAAAGTTGAAGTCTCCATTACCCCGGAAAACTGGGCAGAGTTCATTCTTGAGGGGGAAGATGAAGAGGTATCGGCAAATCTCCTGACATCAAGGTACGGAAGTCCTGCAAAAAAAGCCGAACCAGGGAAAGTATACCTGGGTTTTCTTCAGGCCTTTACGGAAGACGCTTTTATGGTCAACATAGGCGTCCCTTTGCGCGTTGAAGCGGAGGAACTCAAAGCCCTGGGCAGCGGAAAGCCAAAACAGCTTGCAGCAAGGTTTGGCCTTATCCCTCACCTGCCGATTGAGGTTGAGGTATCTGAGGCGAACAAAAAAATAAAAACCCGCTTCACTAAGAAACAGCTTGACCTCTGGTGGAGCTGGAAAAAAGCAAGCACTGACAGGGTTATCATTAATGCCGCCACCCGTTCGGAAATAAAAAATGCAGTAAAAAAGACAGGGCACGGCAGGGATATTTACGAAATCGAGCGCCTTGGCCTGCTTGAGCATGCAGTCGTGTGCCGCGAAAAAACCGATGGGCCCGGAATCGTGGCAGCAATAGGACCCCGGCTGAAATCCGAAATGGGAGTCGTAATCGGAGATTCCCGTTAACCATGTACCCAGGTTCAATTTTTATGATACAGTTTACGTAAAGAGAATCATTTCTTAAAAGATGGAGTTTATAATAAAAATAATTATGTAAAAATTGAAATATAAAAAAATAATTTATATTGTGATTTCAAAAAGACAGCGCTTGTGCCCGGTTCCATAACACTCGGTTTCCAGAACTCCACATTCGTTTCCCATTTTTTCTTTAAGGATGCCTTCAAGGATGCCTTCTCTGAGGGCACAGAAGGGTTTTCCTATTGCTGGCATATACCTGGCCTTGAAGTCATCTTCGACCTGAAGAGCAGGAGAATCGCCTATTAGCACCGAGACCCGGCACTCTCCGTGGAATTCCATAAAGACTGCAATTTCATTGAACAGAGCTTCAGGGGTGCCGGATTCAAAATTAGCAGAGAGGCACTTTCCAATGTCCCTCCCGATCATCCTGACAACAGGGGCATTATCAATCCCGTATGCTTCAAAACCAAACCGAAGCACGTGAAAGAGGGCTTCCATAAAACAGAACCTATCATTCCCATTTTCAGCAACTTTTTCCAGCAGGCTTCTGTAATGCTCCAGAAATGGCTCCCGAGAGCAGCCCATATACTGGGAAGTCAGGGAATAAATCTTCTTGCGACGGTCTTCAGGGTCCGAATTTTCTTCAACAAGCTCGCTTGCTCTGAGATTATTAAGATGAACGGAAATGGTTGATTTGGCTTTTGCCGTATATTTTACGATTTCGTCAAACGATTTTGGCTCTTCCCTGAGCAAATTCAGGATCTGGAGTTTAACGGGGCTGTCTATGGCTATGAGCCCTCTTTCGGTATAAAAGAATTCAGTTTTGGTCTCAGGTTTTGCCATAATATCTTTAGATAAGTTGTGTTTTGAATATATAAAACGTTCGCGTGACTACGAATAATCATGTTTAAAATATAATAATACAGGCATATAAGATTACAAATAAAGTGAGATGGGAAGGTAAGTAGAATCAAATAGAGTAAAGGGACGAAGTAAAGCGATGAAGCAAAGGAACAAATTAAAGCGAAACAGAGTTAAGTACCGATAAACTAAAAATAGGACTCCAGCTAAAAGATACAGGAAGAAAAGAGTACTCTTACATGAAGAAAAGAGTACTCTTACATGAAGAAAAGAGTACTGCAAAAAAATTTCAGGATTTTTCAAAAAACGTACTCCAGAAAAGAAGCATGAAATTCTTCAAATAACATGCACAAAGAAATGGAAGTATCTCTCAAATCACAGTGCTTTCATGTCAGAAAAAAGAAAAAAATGTCAGAAAAAAGAAAAAATATACCGGTCTGTTTACAGACCAATTTTTGAAAAAGCAATGGGGAAAACACATGGGACTATTAACACGGATGGAAACCGTATTCAAGTCAAAGATGAACAAAGTGCTTAACAAAATGGAAGACCCTCGGGAAACACTTGATTATTCCTATGAAAAGCAGCTGGAACTGCTGCAGAACGTAAAGAGGGGTGTTGCAGAAGTGACAACTTCTAAAAAACGCCTCCAGCTTCAGCGGGCAAAACTGATTCAGAGCAATGAAAAACTTGAGAGGCAGGCAAGGGATGCGGTTGCCGCTGACCGGGAAGACCTTGCAAGGATGGCTCTTGAGAGAAAAGCAGCCCTTCAGCAGCAGGTCGAGGGGATTGACAGAGAAATTGCAGAGCTCGAAAAACAGGAAGAAAAGCTCGTTGCCTCGGAAAAGCGGCTTTCTACAAAGGTAGAGATCTTCAGGACAAAGAAAGAATCCATCAAAGCCCAGTACTCGGCAGCCGAAGCCCAGGTGAAGATTAACGAGTCGGTCACCGGGATCAGCGAGGAGATGGCAGACGTGGGGCTTGCCCTTGAGAGGGCCGAGAATAAAACCGAAGAAATGAAGGCTCGCGCCGAGGCAATCGACGAACTTATGGAAGCCGGCACCCTCGAAGATCTCACAGGCAACAGGGACGACATCGAACGCGAACTCGCAAAAATCAGTGCCCAGACCAGTGTCGAATCCGAACTTGCAAAGCTTAAAGCCGAAGCCGGGAAGGGCTCCGAAAAAGAAAAAACAGGGGAAGAAAAGAAGGAGGTCTGAAGATGATAATCAGGATCATGGGAGAGGGACAGTACCGGGCACCCGAAGCCCTCTGCGATGAATTAAACAAGATAGATAACAGGATTGTAGTTCTTGTTTCGGAAGGAAAAACCCAGGAATTCAGAACAGAACTCGCAAAACTGATCTCCGAGATTAAGGAAAAAGGAGAAGCAATTGGCGCGGAAGAAATCCTGGAATCCGATATCATTGTCCCTCCGGAAGACCTGAGCCTTGAGGAAGCAAAAGCCATATTTACGGGTTCAGGGATTTTTGAGGACTGAGAGCTTTAAAAAGCTGCGATTTCCAGAAATATAAGATCAGGAATCTCTGTTTAGCCAGTCACCTGATTTTCAGCAGGCAACTTTCCTTAACCGGACGCCGGTCTTTATCTGAAGAACCATTCCTCTAACCAGGAGGGGCTGTTCTTTATCTGAAGAACCGTTCCTCTAACCAGCAGGGCTGTTCTTCTAACCGGAAGAAACTACCTTAACCTGAGCATCCTCCTATCCCGGACCCTTCAAAAAAATAGTTGACCGAATACCATGAACAGTTTCCGGATAATCCGGGTACTCCAGATAATCTGGAAACTGTTCCGGCGAATTTGTAATCCTATCGGCAAAAAAGAACTGGTAATTTGAATATCTGCATTACCTGACAATCATTACAGGGACTTTTGAGTGCCTGAGAACGTTTTCTGCCACACTGCCGATCAGAAACCTCTGGACTCCGGTCAGGCCCTGTGTGCCCATTACTATCAGGTCAATATCACTCTCCTCTGCATATTCAAGAATTTTTTCAGCCGGGACACCTTTCAGGTACACAGGTTCCACTTTAACTCCGGCTTCTTTTCCAAGTTTTTCTACATAACCGGTTGCAACTCCTCCTTTATTTGCAAGATATTCTTCAAATGCCTCAGTCCAGCCCATAACTGACCGGGCAGTTCCAGCGTGTTCGGTAGAAACAACATACAGGGCAGATACTTCAGCCCCTGTTGCCCTCGCAATATCGATTCCATAAGCAGCTGCTTTTTGAGCGTTTTCTGAACCATCCGTTGCAATCAGAATTTTTTTGAAAATATTTGCACTCATTTAACTACCCCCTTTATTTTTATAATTTAAAATATGCAGGTATTACTATTAAAATTTCATCCTGAACGAAACGTCAGTAATAAGGAAATTTAAAGAAAAAATAATGATCGACTTGCCCGAATTGCTGTCCGTTGAGTTGCTATCCGTTGAGTTGTTATTCGCCCAAGTTGCTATTTGCCCGGGTATACGGAACTATTGAATACATATTGTCCCAAATGTGGCAGTCTCCCTGGTAGGGCGGGAGTTCTATGGGAGTTGCACTGCAAATGCAACAGTCCACAGGGTTCAGTTCCGTGAGCTTGGATACAGCCACATGAGTCTTATTTCAGGTTGTTTCCCCAATTTTTTTCCTGAATTTAAGCGTAAATTTTGTGCCGTTACCTCTTTCAAGGTCTATACTTCCCTCAATCTGGTCCACAAGAGCATTTACAAGCTGCAGTCCAAGGGATTCCGTGTTCCTGAAATCAAGATCTTCGGGGAAGCCCTTCCCGTTGTCTGCGAAGATAAGAATGAGATTTTCACTGCTTCCAGATGCTTTAAGGAGGTTTTTAGCACCCGTGTTTTTGACGGCAGAAATTCGATCTGAGCTTTGAGTCACATTTATTTTTTCGCTGCCCACCCTCTCATTTATTGCTTCATTTATGCTCTCACCGGCCGTCTCATATGCATTTTCACCTGTCGTCTCATATACCTTTTCACCGGGCGTTTCAAATGCCTTTTCACGTATTATTTCAGGCATCTGTCCCCGGGCTCCCTCCCTTAACATGGAAATGTTGATCTCTCCTCCTTTCCCCGGAGAGAAGGCGTACTTCAGGGAGTTGGTAAAAAGTTCGTTGATTATAATGCCGAGGGATACTGCCAGATCAACTCCGAGGAAAACATTTTCCACATTAAGGTTTACCCGGATAGCGGAACTCCCGGTACTGTACGAATTGCAGAGGTCGCCTATTAGCTTGCGGATATAGGAGGAGAAATCAAGTACGTCAAGGTTTCCGGATTCATAAAGTTCTTCGTGTATAAGCGACATTGAAACAATCCGGCTTTCGCTTTCCTTGAAAGCTTCGATAACTTTTGAGTCGCTGAACTGTTCAGCCTGCAGGTCAAGCAGAGAAGAAACTATTTGCAGGTTATTTTTGATCCTGTGGTTGATCTCTTTTTTCCGGAGCTGCTCGGCTTTTGCAAGGGCTTCTTCTGCAGCTTTCCTTTCGGTAATGTCAATGACCACTCCCTGGAAATAAGTGGCATGACCCTCAGCGTCCCTCTGGATGTAAGTCCTCTCATCGACCCAGCGAAGTTCCCCCGTTTTTGTGCAGATCCGGTATTCCATCCTGAAAGCGTCGCATTCGCCTTCAATGCAGCGGTCAAGCTTTTCCTGAACGTTTTTTAGATCCTCCTTATGGACAATATCGCCGTAAGGGATCCTTCCGGAGGTGAAGTCTTCAACCTCATACCCGAACAGGGAGACATTTTCAGACACGAAATCCGCAGGCCATTTATCCTCGTTCCTCCATAAGAAAACGACAGCAGGACTGTTATTGATGACTATCCAGAGCACTTTCTGCACTTCAAGGGCAATTTTCAATGCCTCTTCACTTTCCCTGAACATGCTGCAGATACCCGGAATCATCCCCAAATCCTCCGAACACCCCGAAACCTCTCCTTTTTTCCTTTTGTAGATAGCTGTAAGCTCCTTTGGAATTACTTCTTCCAGCTCATGCATCGAATAACCCCAGGTTTTTCGATCAGGAAAGCGGGCATTTTTCCCGGTAAAAAGTTCACTGCAGTCCTGAAAACTCTGGCTGACATCTCTGAAATAAGCAGGGTTTGGAACATCCTCGAGCAGAGATTCCAAAAAATGTATCCGGCCCTGAATTTCGGTGTCAATCTCTTTACATTTCTGGACTTTTCGAATCAGAGAGAGGACATATCTCAAAAAACGTACTTCTTCAGGGGCAAACTCATCCTGCCTGGTTCTGTAAAGCGTTATGACCATGAGGGGTTTTCCCCGGCTTCTGATAAAAACACTGATCCCGCCGGCAAGCTCACCTAACCTGGAAGGCTGTCCGGTACATCCGATTTCCTGAATAGAAGGCGGATTTTCCGGGAGATGGATGCAGTAGTTAGGAAGCTTGAAAATTCTGCAGAATTCGGCTTTGAGAGCGGAAGCTACCATCTCCGCAGTCCGGTCCATCAGGGTTTCGGGAAAGGTCTCTTGCTGCTTTTCCTGCTTAAATAGTTTTTTCTTTCTTGCTGTCATAGAGGCAAGGTCCACTCCGTAAATATGCACATATCCATTTTCCACAGGATTAAAAGTGAATAAGTATTCTTTTTTATTCATTTTTACTTCAATGTTTAAAACTTCTTTCTTCCAGATCGCTTTTCGGACAAAAGGAAGAAATTGTAAAGGAAGTTTCCGGCCAATTCCTGTTCTCCAGATTTCAAGTTAAGGAACTGAGGCTTCATTTGCATAAAGTACAATTCCATCATTTCCAGCCCTCATTGCGGGATAAGGGCTTGTAGAAAAGAGATTAATCACCAATTGTGACCCACTTTCTCCGCTTTTTACTGTAGTAATTCCCATTACAAACTCTCCGTTTGCTACAAATTTACATGTTATTATGCATAGGTATTGATTAATCTGAATAAAAAGATTTCAGATAAGAGATTTTTATAAATAAAATGAAAATTCCAGTGCCCGAAAAATGGGAAAAGAATATTAATCTCTTAATGGAAAAACCATGCCGGATACTAATAAATTTTCATTTCCCCGTAAATATCCCGATTGTGGATGGCATAATGGAATAATTTTTATGGACTGATTCTTATCTTTACTTGGAAATGAAAACCAGGTGATATAACTTGTCAAAAAAACAGGGAATTATTATCTTGCTTCTCACAGCATCGCTTCTTGCTTCAGGCTGTATGGGAGACAGCGGAACGAAACTCTCAATTTCAGGCAACGATACCGAAATTAATGTAAGCATCTCCGAGCAAGCCGAGGGCAGCTGGTGCCCCGCAGGTTCTCAGGTCCAGATTAAAAATCCCACCACCGGAAAAGCCCTCAATATGACAGTTACCGGCACCGAAGAGTTCGAAAACGAAACCCTTTGCAAAGCTATGATAAAAACCGGAACCGAAGAGAACAACACCGGATACGAGTACATGTGGTCACAGGACAAAAACACCACAGTCTGGACAAAGTACGGCGAAGATGGAAATATATCAATAAGATACATCTACGCGGACGGAAAAAAGACGATCATTGATGGGGCGGGAAGGACACTTGAGTTCGGGGTACAAGCATAAGAAATAACATTCTACCCCTTCCCTTCGTTTACCCCTGAAAATCTTACCTGAAAATCTTACCTGAAAATCTTACCTGAAAATCTTACCTGAAAATCTTAAAAATTGCAGAACCTCTCCTGATGGAAATAAGGGACTGAGAGAAATACGGATTTAGTAATACGGGTTCGTAAAGAAAAGAAATTATGGAAGAAATAATAAAAACTAATCAAAAAGAAAAGAACAAAATAATGTCGGAATAAAAAAAAGTGGGTTGCCTGAATGTTGCCAGAAACGGCTGTTTCCATCTTTTTCATCCGAGCCCTCCCAGATCCGCCTCTTGATTTGGCAGGTAGCCGGATTGCTTTCCTGAAACCGCTGTTCCCTTGTTAGTTTCCGACACCCGCTTGAAACCAGTTCTCAGATTGCAAGAGGGTGGTGCGAATGTTGGCCAGAAGCCTTGTGGGCTCCCTTGTTTGTTTCGACACCGGTGCTGGGCGGCAAGAATGTTGGCCAGAAACACCTTTCGGGCTTCCTTGTTGGTTTCTGACACCCATGCCTTTTCTCTCGGGGTTCCAGACTTAAAGGTCTGCCCCAAGGATTCTCGCTTCGATAGATCCTTTTTCTGGACTCGGCTTTCCGATAGTCGTCCCGAGCAAAACGATCCAGCCAACAGGAAACAGTATCAGCAGAAGGCTATATGCAGCAATTGCTGTTACAATCGATTTTCCTGCAAGCTTCTTCAGAGCATCCATTGGTACTCCACCCCTGGCGTGGTTGTCTTTTTTTTTGCTTGCGTCGTTTCGATAGTTGGGCAATTTTTACCCAGTCTTACCCAATGTCTTCGATATTGTGCGTAGTACACAATAGCATACAATTCTATGCAAGTCCTAACTTATATAGATTTTCCAAAAATAATATTACGGTCTGTATATATTTTATACTGATTAACGATGATAGACTAAAAAGACAATTTTTCATGTTTTTTAATATTCTTTCATATATGTCCCGGCAATTCCCACAATCTCCAAAACATCCATGTATTTAAATGCTTCCCCATAACTCCCCCAGGTTGCCGCAATGTGTCTTTTTTTCCGGAAAAATTCTTTTTCCTGAAACCTTTAAACGCTTTGTTGCCCTAACCGTTAAGTATTCATGGCAGGCAATTCCGATGAGATAAAATCAAAAAATGAACCTGATGTTAAGAAAAAGACAAAAAGAGACAGCAAGAACATGCCAGATACTTTTACTGACACTACGGATAACCGGGGCTCAGGCCCTTCTCGCCAGGATTTCGAAAACCAGGCAAACGTTGTTATAGTTAGATACGGGGAACTTGCTCTTAAAAGCACAGGCGTTCGGAACTGGTATGAGAAAATTCTCATGAAGAACATTGCCGCAATGCTGGACTCAAGGAACATTCCATACTCCCTGCTGCGGAGAGAATGGGGCAGGATATTTATTGAGACGACAGATCCGAGAGCGGCTGTAGCGGCAGCAGATGTTTTTGGGGTTGTTTCAACTTCCCCCGCACTGGTAACGGAACCAGACCTTGAGAGTGCAGCCAGGACCTGTGCTCTTCTCGGAACAGGCCTCATTCGGGAAGGGGAATCTTTTGCTATCAGAGCGAGAAGAAGTGGAAACCATTCTTTTTCGTCAGCTGATATAGGGAGAAACTGCGGAGATGCTGTCTGGAATGCACTTGAACAGGAAGGAAAACAGCCCAGAGTGAATCTCAGTTCTCCAGATAAGGAAATTTTTGTAGAGATGCGCCAGAATCTGGCTTACGTTTACCTGGAGACGGTTAGAGGAGTAGGAGGGCTACCCCTTGGCACACAGGGCAGTATGGTAGTGCTTATGTCCGGCGGCCTCGATTCCCCTGTTGCTGCATGGCTGATGATGAAGCGTGGAGTAATGATCACCCCTGTCTACTGCAATAACTCTCCTTATGCAGAGGACGCGGCAAGGAAACGGGCTTTTGACTGCATCCTCCAGCTCCAGGCCTGGGCTCCGGGATACCAGTTCACAACTTATGAGATCCCTCACGGTCCGAATCTCAGGGCTTTTATCGGGACATGCGACCGAAAAAATACCTGTCTCCTCTGCAAACGCATGATGTACAGGGAAGCTTACGAAGTGATGAAAAAAGAAGGGGCAAGCGGGATTATTACAGGCTCGTCCCTCGGACAGGTAGCCTCCCAGACTGCTGCCAACATGCATGCCGAAATCTACCAGCTCGCTATCCCGATTTATCACCCATTAATCGCCTTTGACAAAAGCGAGATCGTGGATATCGCCCGCAAAATCGGAACCTATGAGATCTCTACAAGGCCAGCCGGAACCTGTACCGCAGTTCCGGAGCGACCTGAAGTTAAGGCGAACTTTGACCTTATTGTTCTTGAAGAAAAAAAGCTTGGGATTGAGACCATGGTTAGCGATGCTCTGAAGGCTGTAAAAATCCTCAAGCTCTGATTGGCGCCCCGGCTCTTGAAAAGAGAATTTTGGTATCGGATAAGGCCAGAATTCTCCAGCTTATTTTTAGGCCAGTTGACTTGCAAATAATATCCTGTTTAGTAATATACTTTGAAAAGTATATAAAATTGAAATGGTTTATATAAGATTTCTTACTTTTAATATTCTGGGCGTTATACTTCCAATGGAGTTCAAATCCAACCTCCAGTTCAATCCACAGGTTCAATCCACAATCACAGTTTTTATTTTATAGTTAACGCCCTTCTACTTATCAGAAATTGACCCGAAACATTCCAAGGAACTAATCATACCATACTTTACTATATTTTTCATGGTGAGGCGGAACTTTCTCCAAAACGAACTAATTTAAAAAATTATTTATTTTTACTCCTGCTAATCTATTCTATGAATAGTTTTTCCAGCTCAGATACAAAAGTTTCCAGAACAAGAACGATTTTGCTTTTATTTACGATTATAAGTTTCCTGTTGATGACTGCCGGCTCGCTGTATATCGATATGTTCCCTGATAATCCGGAAAAAGGCGAGTTTCTTATAAGCACGGCAGGTCCGGTATTCTGGTTTTTCTGCGGTCTGTGGCTCCTTTTTAATTTAGTCACTTTCCTGAACTCCAGGCGCTAGAGAATCCCTGCTGGAATTTCTCAGGCAGACATCCCGGAAAAGCTGGCATGAATAACTGATAATGTGAGTTAAAAAGAAGCTTGACGCATTCTTAGAACCGATAATGCAATTGAAAAGAAGCTTCCTGAGCAGGGAAAAAATTACTGAAGAGGTGCGGATTTATCTACAATATTCAGGCTCTCCATATAGTGTTGCGGGTTCGGACGTTGTTTTTACTCACCCAACCGTAAAACAGACTACGACCCGCAGGTATAACGTAGAAAGCCGAAAACTCTCCTCAAGGTAAAAATCGGTTTCTACTGGTTCCTTTCGCTTTTTTCTTTTGCCTTTTCCGACCTGTTTTTATAAAGAGCCATTTCTATATTGCTGATAAGGTCCTCTTCTTTGAAGGGTTTTGAAATATACCCTGCAGGTTCTGTTAGTTTTGCCCTCTCCAGAGTTCCGGTATCAATGCAGGAAGTAAGGTAAATAACGGGTACCGAAAAGCGCGAATTGATAACCCTGGCTGCCTCAATCCCATCCATACCCCCTTTTAACATAATATCCATCAAAACAAGATCAGGGTTTGTAAGCTCTGCTTTTCTTATAGCCTCTTCTCCCGAACTGGCAATTGTGGGAACGATATACCCTATTTTTTTTAATCTGTTTCTAAGGTTAAGAGCTACGATATTCTGATCTTCAACGACCAGAATCTTTGCTTTGTCCATTCTTTCACTCCGTTTTTTATCATCCCGTCTCCGGAAAACGTACTTAAATTTATAAATCAGTTAAACAATGTTTTATCGGATTAAATATTTAACCCTGTCGCAAATAAGCTCGGGTCTATTCTTTTTCTTGCCTGAAAAACAGATACGACCCGTACTGCCCGAAGAAATACTCATGTAACATTTTCATTTTTTAAAAAACGATGGAAAACAAAAGAGGTAAAAATGAAAAGCGGAATTCTTGAGAAAGGCTATTAAATTTTAGAATTTTTTAGGAAATATGTATCCGCCTTAGATTGGTTTTAGGCGGGTACGGGCTTTTGTGATATACGGAGGGGTTTTTATTCATCGACGCCGAAGAGTTATATTCGTCAACATGGGAGTGTTTTATTCGTCGCCGCCAGAGCTCTCAATCTCTTTTTTTTCGGCTCTGTGTTTATGGAGTGCCATCTCGATATTACTGTGCAGGTCTTCTTCTTTGAAAGGCTTGGAAATGTATCCTGCCGGTTCCGTCATTTTAGCCCTTTCAAGGGTTTCATCATCAGTGTAAGCTGTCAGATACAGGACAGGAATTTTAAGGCGGGCTTTTATTTCACGAGCAGCTTCAATTCCATCCATATCCCCTTTCAACATGATATCCATCAAAACAAGATCCGCATTTGTTAACTCTGCTTTTCTTATTGCTTCCTCTCCTGTGGATGCAGTACCGGGTACGGTATAACCCAGATTTTTGAGTTTATTTCTGATATTCAGAGCAACAATGTTCTGGTCTTCAACAACCAGAATTTTTGCTTTTTTCATTTTATCTCCCCTTTAACACTGGATACTCTTTCAGATGACTGGCAGGGCTCTTTAAACCAGATCTTGAACTTAGTTCCAGAACCATTTTCAAGTTCAATCGTACCCTCCAGTTGCTCAACAAGTATATTTACCAGCTGGAGACCCAGAGAGCTCGTGTTCCTGAAATCAGCATTTTCCGGAAAACCCAACCCATTATCCGAAACTACCAGTATGTACTGTGTATTTTTATCTACTGGACTCTTAGAATCCATATTATTGATGATATTACTTATACTTTTATTTTCATTATTTTCTTCTGTTCTGCAGAGACTGATGCAAACCTCACCTTTCCTGCCTGATGGAAACGCGTGTTTCAGAGAATTGGATACAAGCTCATTGATGATTATCCCGAGAGGAACCGCAGTATCCATTCCAAGGAAAATCTCTTCGATGTTGAGCTGCATATTGACGTCCCCTTTTCGGACAGTGTATGAGTGGAACAGGTCTGCAGTCAGTTTCTTAAGGTAAGCTGAAAAATCCAGAGTCTCGTTATCTCGGGACCTGTACAGTTCCTCATGAATTATCGCCATCGTAGCAACCCGGTTCTGGCTCTCCCGGAAGGCTTCAAGAACGTCGATATCGTTAAACTTCTCTGCCTGAAGTTCGAGGAGACTTGAGATTACCTGAAGGTTGTTTTTTATCCTGTGGTGTATTTCTTTTTTACGGATTTCTTCCGATTTTGTAAGAGATTCTTCAGCTTCTTTTTGCTTGTTAATATCATAGATTATCCCCTGGAGAATTCTTTTTTTTCCAGATGGATCGGAAACATTCTGGATAACCTCACGAACCCACCTTAGTTTTCCACCCCTGTGCCTTATCCGGTACTCATGCTCTATTAAGAGCCAGGGGTCGTTTACCAATCTCTCTCTATTCTCAAAAAGCCTGCCTACATCTACGGGATGAACAAGCTGGTACCAGCTGGTTTTTCCGGAGAGGAAGTCTTCTCTTCGGTAACCCGTAGTTTCTTCTGTATTGCCGTCTATGAGAATCAGAGCGAAGTCAAGTCCCAGCTGGAAGGCAATTCCTCGGAAGTTTTTCATGAAGGATCGATAGCGAGCTTCGCTTTCTTTCAGTTTTTCAGAAGCCAGTTTTATGCCTGTGATATCTTTTATTACACCTAAAGACCTTAGAATATTTCCGTCTTCGTTCCTCTGGTAAACCCCGCTGTCTTCCACATGGATATAGGTTCCATCCTTCTTCCTGAACCTGTACTCAATACGGAATTTATCGTCGGTTTTCTGAAATCTCCTTATTTCACCAAGGGTTCTTTCCCGGTCTTCAGGATGGATATGGTTTTCCCATGAAACGTAGTCGAATTTACTAAACTCATCTACTGTATATCCTGTGACATCCAGAATAGCTCCTGCCCACTTGATCATTTTCTCCCCGTGATCATGTTCAAACACTATCTGCCCGGTCTGTTCGGCAGCTATTCTGAACCTCTCTTCACTTTCCTGAAGTTTTTCCTGAACAGATCTCTTCTCTGTGATGTCTTTTATCACTCCGGCTGCCATATACACACAGCCTTTTTCATCTTTCAGGTAAACTCCTTCGTCCTCTACATAGAAGTAAGTTCCATCCTTCCTCCTGAACCTGTAGTTCTGGTGGAAATCCCCCCCATGCTGCAGACAATATTCGTGAACGTCCCTAATCTTTGGGAAGTCTTCCGGGTGGACCAGGTTCAACCACCCATCGACCCTAACTTTCTGGAACTCTTCCCTGCTATACCCTGTAATCTGGGGAATTGCTCCTGCCCAGTCAGTTTTGTCTTCCGCGTAATTATCATGATATAAAAGCATTTTAGTTTTTTCTGCAATCAAACGGTAGCGGTTCTCGCTCTTTGCCAGTTTCTCATGGGCAAGTTTTCGATCAGTGATATCTTTTATTACCCCAAGAACCCTGTATACGCCTCTACCCCCGGCTTTCAGGAAAACGCCGCCGTCTTCAAAACAGATGTAGCTTCCATCTTTTCTTCTGAACCTGTACTCTTCAAAGAATTTCCCTCCATTTTTAATGCACCTTGTATGGGCTTTTACTATTTTTTCCCGGTCATCAAAATGGATGTGCTGAGCCCATACTTTGGGAGTAAAACTCTGAAACTCTTCAAAACTGTAACCTGTAAGTTCTTCTATTGCTCCGGCCCAGGAAATTTGATTGTTCTCCGCATTATAATCATAAACAAGCTGCCCGGTCTGTTCCGTGCTAATGCGGAATCTCTCTTCACTTCTTTCAAGTGTTTCCCTGGCAAGTTTTCTTTCCGTAATATCTTTTATTACCCCCACGATTCGGTAAACCTGGGAAAGGTCATCCTGAAGATACACGCCGCTATCTTCTACATGGAAGTAGCTTCCGTCTTTTCTTCTGAACCTGTATTCTTCGAGATATTTTCCCCCGTTTTTCATACACTTTTCATGCGATTTCCATGCATTTTCGCGGTCTTCCGGATGAACGTTGTCTATCCACCCTTTCAGATCTACCCGACTGAACTCACCAGGGCTGTAGCCTGTAAGCTGCGAGATTGCTCCAGCCCAGTCAATTTTATTTGATTCGGCCTCATAATCATAAACGAGCTGTCCTGTTTGCTCGGCAGCAATCCTGTATCTCTCCTCGCTATTCCTGTAAGTTTTTTCAGCTTCTTTGCGCTGAGTAATATCCAGAATTACGCCCACAACTCCGGCAATCTCTCCGGAACTATCATCATAAGTGGCCTTGTGGAACAGGAAATCTCTGTTTACGCCGTCAGCGCAGATAACCCTGGTCTCGCAGTAATGATCCCCCCCACGATCAAGAAGTTCCCTGTCATGTTTATGGTAGATCTCAGCAAGCTCTTTTGGAACTCTCTTCTGAAACTCGGAGAACGACCCTCCTATGACCAGCTCCTTTGGAAGCCCCATGATTTGCCTGGCAAAACTCTCATTACAATTTACATAAGTTTCATTTCTATCCCTCTGGAATACAGGGCTTGGAATGTTGTCCAGAAGGGACTCCAGAAACTGGAGATTATTCCGGAGGGTTTTTTCAACTTTCGTTTTCTCGATTACTTCCCGTGCAAGTTTATCTTTTGCTTCTGCGCACTCAAGGGTTCTCAGTTCAACAAGTTTTTCCAGCTTCTCATGTCGGGACCTGAGTTCCTCTTCAGCCCGCACCCTGGAACTTATGTCAAACCCGTAGATGTCTATGCACTCGTCTTCCGGACGAGGATAAAGCATCAGAGTATACGTAGCTTTCTCTGTGCTGATTTCAAGATTTTCAGGCTTTTCCCGGGAAAAAATCCTTCTTATATCGTGCCTCAGTGCTTGAGGAAGCTCGTTTCCTTCTTTTATACCCCAGTGCTCAAGAAGAAAGCAGGCTGCCCCGTTGGCATAAATAACCTTGCCGTCCTTTTCTACTCTGAGGACGGGGTTAGGGTTCTCCGGAGGTAAAGGCTCTACTGTTTTTTCTTGCAGCTCTATTGAGGTTACCCTATCCAATTGCCCAGTCTCTTCCTTTTTCTCGGGCAAGCCGTTACATTTAATCTTCCAGTCCCCCATTTTTCACTTTTGCCTTAGTCTTCTGGATCACAGAGTGAGAACCACGTTTTAGCTTAAAAAAGGGTAAAAATAGCCTTGCGGATTTTCCCATTTTTCCGCTATTTACTCCCTTCAATCCGGCATCTCGGGATTTTATTGCAAAAAAAATATTTGTTGCTCTGTTATGTATCCATTATTTAAAAAGGATATGATGTAATACAGGATTTTGAAATGTTCGGATCTGTACGGCAAAAATACCAAATAGAGAAGTTCAATTGAAAGCTCTCCTTTAAAATAATGTATTATAGGTGGCCAGGGGGAGCTTCAACTTTCCCTGGCCATCTGAGGGGGTTATTCTAGCGTGGGATAACCACACTAATATTTAAAAAGAGTTATTTGTATTTAATTGTTTTCATTCTTTTGACAGTTAGTAAGAAATTTATGCAATAAAAGATGCCAGAAGAGCTTAAAACCTCATAAACAATATAAAAATATTTACAAAAATTGCAAAAAAAACTCCAATGTATGTAGACAAAATTAATTATTACTTACATAAATTTTAATCAATGAAACAGATATAAAAAAATAATTATACTCCATCCACTGAAAGCAGGTTTTAAATCCATTTATAATAAGTTGCTACTACCAAGCTAATCTTAAGTTCCCTCAAAATAAGCACAAAAAAAATCCACCCCCTATGATGTGCTCAATACCAGAAAAAAGATTTAAGGGTGTTATTCTGGAAAAAAAGATATTGTCAATTCTTTTTGCTGCAGCTCTTGCTCTCCATGCCTTTGCTGGGTGTGCCGCCGCCACAACCTTTACGGTTGATGATGACGGCCCGGGAATTACGCAACTATCCAGGCAGCTTTAAACGATGTCGTTGGTGGTGACATTATTGGTAACACTATAATAGTGCAGCCAGGGACATATCCGAACGATGAACGAATTCCGGTAAATGCGTCTGGATGATAAAAGAGCTTCCGGATATCCTTCCATCGGAGGGTTTACTATCCTGATGCGATCCAGGGTTGAAAGGTTGACTATCACAAAAGGAATCGATTTTGACACGGCGGAGGTAGATATCCAGAAAGGGAATGAAACTGAAGAACCTGAGGCAAGTGGGAACAGGAATTCTCTGTTGAGTATCGGGACTGTTACAGCGGGCCTCCCTGCCAGAGGAATTATTCTGAAGAGCATGAAGAAGTAGTCATTTCGAAGCTTTTATGAAAAAATTTCCAATCCTGTTCCATTTTCTTTTTTCAGGCATCTGAATTCCGTTTCATCCGGAGAAACGTATTCCATTAGCCTCTGGCAAAATGCATAGGATCTGTTATATCTTTTGCATTCTCCACACCTTGATGGCATATAATCCGTTGTTTTGCCTCCCTTACACTACATTTTAATTATATTTCACATTTAAAGAATATAACTTTTAAAAGTTATATATTTTACCCACACTTTAATATTTATTTTAATACGTGTATAAATTATTTTCATCCCTTTCCTGTTTTCCTTAAAATGCGGATCGCGTGAAGAACCGTTCTGGAATGTTCCCGGAAGGAACGCCATAATCAGGAACAAATACTGACCAGGTAGAGGGTTCTCCTTTGAGGCATGAGAATATGGGTTTTCCACAGGAGATAGTTTAAGAAAGTTCAGGGTTTATTTCAACAACCACACCAAGACCAGACCGTGAGGAACACCTTTCTCATTTTTGTGATATCACCCATTAATTTGCAAAGTGTTATATAAGATGTACAGAGAAATAGACAATGTACAGAATAAGGCATTATAGAACAAGGTTGGTGATTTTTATGGGTTTAAGGTCGTTGCTGACAGACCCTTCTAGGTGTACGGGCTGCAGGACATGTGAGATGGCTTGCTCCTTATATCACGAGGGTGAGTGCAATCCAGTGCTATCACGCATGAGGGTAGTAAAATACGAGGCCCTGGGGAGGAACTTTCCATCGGTGTGTTCCCAGTGCAATAAGCCCCAGTGTTTGGCAGCCTGTGACCAGGGGGCCATCAGACTGAACGAGAACACTGGAGCAGTTTTTGTTGAGGAATCCCTTTGCATAGGATGTCGTTCCTGTTTAATGGCCTGTCCTTCCATGGGCTTCCATCCTGTGAAAAAGGTGGCCTTCAAGTGCGATCTATGTGACGGAGATCCTCAGTGCGCCAGATTCTGCCCATCCGGAGCCCTCACTTTCCGGAGTGTGGACGAATTCCTCATGGAAAAGCGTCGAGAAATAGCAAATAAAGTAATTCTAACCACCGAGGAGAGATAAAGATGGTCGATGGTTGGACGGGCAGAAGGCTAAGAATAGACCTGAGCAAGGGTGCGGTTAAGGTTGAGGAGATCGAGAAATCTTATAGGGAAAAATGGCTTGGAGGTCGCGGTTTTAACTCCGAACTTCTATACCGTGAAGTGGGACCGGATGCGGACCCTATAAGCCCGGAGAACAAGCTGATCTTTGGCGTTGGACCATTAACTGGAACCTTCGCACCTTCGAGCGGCCGGACTACAGTAACCGCCAAATCACCATTAGGTGGGGGCTTTGGGGACGCGAATATGGGCGGCCACTGGGGTCCTGAGCTAAAGTTTGCAGGCTACGACCAGCTGGTAGTAGAAGGAAAAGCAACCAGACCTGTTTACCTCTGGATAGATGATGAGCATGTGGAGATAAGGGACGCCGGGCACCTCTGGGGCAAGACTATCCCGGAGGCGGACGCGATTATTAAGGAGGAGCTGGGATCAAAGGAGATCCACGTCGCTTTGATTGGTCCGGCCGGAGAGAACCTGGTCAGATATGCTTGCATCCTGAATGACATACATAGAGCAGCCGCAAGGGCAGGAATTGGCGCTGTAATGGGCTCCAAGAATTTGAAGGCAGTAGCCGTTCGAGGCACAAGACCTGTAACATTTTCCCGCCCGGAAGAGTTTTACCAGGTCTGTGCTGATATCCGCGAAAGACTGAAGCGAGATTTGATGGTTCAGATGCTCTATGATCAGGGCACCTGGCTTCTAACAATGCCCGCTAATTATGAACAGGGCTGGTTCTGCTGGCACAACTTTCAGAAAGGCTTCCATCCGGATGCCAGTAAGCTCAGTGGCGAAAACCATAGGGATAATTTCCTTTCTCACCGGGAAGGCTGCTTTGCCTGCCCTATATCATGCGGCAGGTTCAGTAAAATAAGGGAGGGCAAGTATGCAGGCGAAATCACCGGAGGACCGGAGTACGAGACTCTGACAGCCGTAGGGCCGCGCATCGGCCTCCTTGACATGGACAAGGTAGTGCATAATAGTAAGCTGGTCAATGAGCTGGGCCTGGATTCGTGTTCCTGTGGGGGAGCTATCGCCTGGGCTATGGAGTGCTGGGAAAAGGGCTTGCTGACCCAGGAAGACACGAACGGCCTTATACTTGATTGGGGAGATCAGACTTTAATCGACCGACTTATCAGAATGATCGCTTTCCGAGAGGGCTTTGGCAATATCCTGGCTGAAGGATCCAGTCGGGCAGCAGAGCTTATGAGCAGAGGTAAAGATTTTTCTATCTCTGTAAAGGGCCACGACATGTCCCAGGACGATCCTCGCGGGCTTGGCTTCGCCTTTGGAATAGGGTTTGCCACTGGCCGCAGGGGCGGTGACCATCTCCAGGGCCTGCCCTGCCTGGAGCTGACCGGTGCCTTTTATCCCGGCCTGGTAGAGAAGATCCTGGGAACAAGGGAAGCGGAGGACAGTTTGTCTCCAGTTAAAAAGCCGGAAATGGAGAAATATTCCGAGGACCTCAAAGCAGTAGGTGATAGCCTTACGCAGTGCACCTTCACACACAGCTGGTCTTTTGCCGTTCAGCCCGAAGACATGGTGCGGCTACTATCTGCGGCTACGGGCATGAACATCTCTACGGATGACCTGCTCAAGATCGGCGGAAGGATAGTACACCTGGAGAGAGCCTACTGGAACCGCCTCCTCGTAGGGTGTATGGAAGACCGGTGTCCAAAGAGGTTCACCCAGGAACCCATGCCTGACGGCCCGAATAAAGGCACGGTCTTCCCGGAGGCGGATCTGATTCCTCGCTACTATGATGTGCGTGGTTGGGATAGAAAGACAGGTTTTCCTCTTCCTGAAGTCCTTACGGAGTATGGTCTGGAGGATGTTACCGGAGACCTGGAGTCTTGCCGGGAAGAATACCGGAAAAAAGTGCAGATGGCAGAAAAACTGTAAAACACTTAGAGGCAGCCTGAACTCATGGGGTTAGGAAAAAATGCAGGTGACTGTTCGATACTATGGCTTTTTCTCTACAGTGACGAAGAAGCTGTATGAGACCCTGGAAGTAAAAGAAGGACAAAAGGTTAAGGATCTTATAGAAATCCTATCCGGGAGATACGGCTACAAATTCTCGCAACTTTGCTTCATCCGACCCCTTTACAGCGATAAGGAGTATGCGAATGTCTGTCTTAATGTCCTGGACCTGAATAATATCCAGAAGTTTCCCCGAGGATTGGAGACTGCCCTTAAAGAAGGGGACACGGTCTCTTTTGGTGTGATGGGAGGAGCTGCATGAGCCAGGATAGATGGTCCCGGCAGATCTTAATACCAGGTTTCGGGAATGAGGGGCAGCGTAGTCTTTCAGAAAGCCAGGTGGCTGTTCTGGGTCTGGGTGGTGTGGGTGGCCCTGCTGCCCTCTACCTGGCGGCTGCGGGTGTAGGGAGCCTGATTTTAGTCGATCGGGATGTTGTGGAGATCAGCAACCTTAACCGCCAGATACTCTTCTGCGTAGGAGACCTGGGTAGTCTCAAGGCAGAGGCAGCCGGTAAACGACTGCTATCTCTGAATCCCGACATGAAGGCTAAGGTCGTAGCCAAAGACCTGACAGAAAGTGATATGCTTACCCTGCTGAAAGGTTGTCAGTTCGTTCTTGACTGCTTCGATCGGAATGCTGATCGTCTGGCGGTCAACCGGGTTTGCCTGAGGCTGGGAATTCCTGCAGCCCACGGCTTTGCACAGGACTTCAGCGGCGAAATATTAACGGTGATTCCTGGCAAAAGTGCATGTTTGGCATGTGCACTGGACGAAAACTTTCCCGAGCTCGATATCACGCCTGTTATGGGAGTGACTACTGGCCTGGTCGGAACCGCTATGGCAGCGGCTGCTATCCTCAACCTGACGCAATTGGGAGACCCAGCAATCGGGGAGAGGATCATTTACGACCTGGCTTTCTCCAGGGTCCTGAAGATTCCCGTAAAGAAAAATATCCGCTGTCCTGCCTGCATGAATGTCCGGGCTGAAAGCTAAAAACTCTTCTTTACTTTTAGAAATATTAGAACTTTTTAAGTGGGTCGGTCAGGCCTTGCGAACGGCAGCCAAACCCTTCCAATCTTCCATGTCGAGCTCCGGCTTTTCGGCCCGATATTTCGCATACAGTGCTATTCCCACAGGGTCTTCAAGGATATCAACCTTGACGCCCCTCTTGCGCAGCATCTGTTCGTTTCCCGAGGCGTTTGTAACATCGCCGACAACCACGCAGTCGAATTGGCGCATATATGTCAACGTAGCGCAAATATCACATTGGCCGAGCGTTGTGAAAATCGTGGTATAGCTAAAGTCCTGCCGTCCCTCATCGCGTATGCCGAAGTTTCACCGTGGTTGTAAGGGGCGTTATCCTGCACAAGCGTATTATGCCCTTTTCCGACTGGCCGAGCGTTGTGAAAATCGTGGTATAGCTAAAGTCCTGCCGTCCCTCATCGCGTATGCCGAAGTTTCACCGTGGTTGTAAGGGGCGTTATCCTGCACAAGCGTATTATGCCCTTTTCCGACGATCCGGCGCGTTTTGTTATCAATGATTACGCCACCGATGGGACAGCCGCCTTCATCATAGCTTTTTTACGCAAGTAAAACTTCAATACGCATAATATTGTGGTCACTCATTTAACGAAGAATTTATCTTCAACTATCGTAGGGAGACTTTTCGTGGGTAAATATGCAATGACATTAAGCGCCTCTTCCGTAACAGGCGTGTCCTATGTAATGAAATGTTTCATAAGCTCTCCTTTTCAAATAACACCAGCACTATGCAAGATAATCATATTTATTTTGGAGCTAAATAAATAACTTGCCTGGAAAAAATATTGAGCATGGTATATTAAAATCACTAAGATGTTTCACGGGGCAGGGAAATGTATTATCCGACATTCCATGATCAGATGGTCATGACTCTGAAATCCATTTTTAAATCAGTCCATATGCATAAAAGATATAGTATAGAAAAGTAGTATTGATAATCACTATTAAAAGTTTTTAAGTGGACTCGGCGGGATTTGAACCCGCGGCCTTTACGTTGCGAACGTAACGATCTACCCCTGATCTACGAGCCCTTATTTTGAAAAGAGAATGATGAAAAAAGTCGGACACATTGTCCGGTTCTTTTTTCCCTTCTCAGATGCGGTAGGCTTCCTGAACCTGAACAGTCTCGACGCCGGAAACTTTTGCAAAGGCTTCTTCCGCAGGTTCGGTTCCGCCTTCTTCGTCGTTAACGATTAATGTTACAATCAGAGCCTTCAAGCCAAAAGCGATAGGTTCCTCAACAATATCTCCGTGAAGGTCTGCCCCTGCAGGAATTACGGCTTTTATTTTCTCTTTCAGCTCTACAAGGTCGGTGTCAACGCCTTCTGGCATAATCTTAATTTTTGCTGCAACATCACCCATTTCAATCCCTCTTGTTATCTATTATGGTTCCATGAACAAATTCAAACTGCTTTCAATATGAGCTTCTGGAGCTTCTGACACGCTTGCCAAAATCACGGAGCTTTAAATCCGCACTTCGGGCAGGTATATACGTTACCCTGCTGCCTGCAGCTTGTACATCTTCCGATCTCTGCTCCGCACTGGGGGCAGGGGAACTTCACGTAGCCTTTCTCCACAAGACGGGTTCCGCATGAGGTACAGTATTCAACTTTCTGTGATGACATTTTTATTCTCCTGAATTATTTCTATAGTGAACTGCAATGAATTAACCGGTAAATCAGGTACCTCCCTTAAGCTTCATGTCCTGCTTTTTTCGGCACCTGTGTTAACATCAACAAGTCTGATTAACTGAATGTAATGATGCTTTTTGGACACGGTTTGCTTCTCTCCCTAGTCATATACGATATACAATTTAAATATTCCCCTTTACCGCAGTACAGAGTACAGGCTTCCCGTATACCGCCTGAATCACCCTCTCAGGAAATTTCCCGTTAATAATTCTGCACTCCATTCTGTTTTTCAGAAGGAACCCGGGCAGGAAAGGGTCGATGCAGCTTTCATAATTTTCTGAAAAATCGTAGGCAAAAATCTCCCTGACCAGTTTTCCTTCTCTGAAAATTCCGTCAACATCCGTAACCTTGATGAAGAGGGCTCCGGTCTGCTTCGCAACCCAGGCAGCAATTGTGTCCGAAGTTACTTCCCAGGAGTGAGGCAGAGGATCTTCAGACTTCAGCAGCCTGTAGGGAAAAAGAATCGAAACTCCGTAATGTAGTTCTTTAATTGCATCCGTAACCCGAGCCCGGCTTTTGTCCTGCAGGTAGCAGGCGTATTGCTCCATGCCAAGCACAGCCATCCAGTGAGCTGCATCGTCTCCAAGCCCGAACCTCCTGTCAGCGCTCCTTACGGCGTCTGCAAATACCCCGCCTCCCGGTACGATAAGGATGGAAAAAAGAGGGCTTGCGGAAACCTGTTCCTCAGCAGCAGCTTCCGAAGATCCGGAGCCAAATTCTTTTACGAGCCTGTCAAGAAGCTCCGGGGCTTCACTGATCAGGCTTCCTCCCACTTTAATAACTACCCGCATGGCTTTCATGGAGATTTCTCTTTCGTTCAGGCTTTTTGGTTAAATTTTTCAGTTAAGGTTTTCGGAGAATAGTTTTCAGTTACGGCTAATTCATTAGGGAAAATTGACTCGAATTTTTAAGGGAAACAGATTTGATTTCTTAATGGGAACTGGTTCTCTGAATTTTACTTTTCGGACTTTTCGGCTGCCATCAAGCGAGCGGCAGCGTATGCCGGGAAAACCTTTGAGATTTCTTCTCCCCAGCGCCCGGAAACCGAAATGCATTCAAATCCGAGCCTTTCTGCAGCTTCCTTTATAAGGAATTCTCCCAGGCCCGCAGATACAATCCTGTTAAGCCCGTTTCTTTCCGCAACTTCGAAGATCGCTTCAGCCAGGGTAGAGACCTGTTTTTCTTTTACCTGCTCTGCAATCTCGTAGATTTCCCTGTCCCCTATCTCTGAAAGGTCTGCACAGACCACCCTTGCAATTCTGCGCATGGCATCCGTTCTGCCCCTGCCTGCTCCGTCAGCCGTCTCACAGGTGTATGCAGCTTCCTCGATTCTTCCGAGGATGAGGTAAGCATCTGCTGTCGTTGCAAAGAGCTCCGAGGAGGTCCTGCACACGCCTTTCTCAAGCTTTACCTTTTCAAGAAGGGCGGCGAGGTTTGTCCTGAGGGTGCCTGCGTATACAAGTTCGCTCCTGAGCAGGCGTTCAAAGTCCGTAAGCCCTGCCCTGTGTGCCCCAGATACGATAGGGATGATATCGCTTGTGGTACTGCCAACATCAACAAAAATACAGTCTCCGATCTCTTCTCCGATCAACCTCGCAGAAGCTGCCCAGTTTGCAGCAGCAAGCTCTCTCAGGGAATCGGCTTCATTCTGGAACCTTCCCTGACTGTTTATATACAAAATATTCTCAGAACCGAAAGCCGAATCAACGGTTTCTTTTATGAAACGGATGCCCTGCTCCTTGTCTTCAAAACAGTCCGCAAGCTCTCCTGTCATCACAACAGCTACCCCTTCAGGCTTCAGCCTTTGTGCAATCTCTTTTAAGACCTCAGGAAGCCTGGTGTTTTTCCAGAGAGGCAGGTAGTGAAGTTCCACAAGAGTCCCGTCCGCAGAAGCAAGCTTTGTGTTAGCCCCTCCAATGTCAAGCCCTATGATTTTTGAATTCATTTTAATTCCTTTCCCCGTATTTATAGTTCCGTAAATATTACACTTATAATTCTCCACACTTTTCCGTGTTTTAATTCTCCACAAGTTTCCTGTTATAACTCAATACACTTCCCCTGTTATAACTAACCATAATTCTTCTGTTATCGATTCCTTACGAAAAGCTCTCCAAGCATATCTTTTGAAAAATGATATTCCCCTTCGATCCGCACGGAATCTGGGAGTTCACCGAATCTATTCTTGAGAAGAAGATCGCCGATTTCTTCCTTCATGACCCTGCTAATCCCGAATAATGAAGCCGTAGGTCTTGGGTTCACATCAACGATGTACGGAAGATCCGAAAGTACGATATCCACACCCACATACCCAAAACAACCCAGACATTTTACCGCAGAGATAGCAGTTTCGTAGAGTTCCTCTTTTCTGGAGGTCTGGTACGGAGTCAGGCTGCCATTGTATTTTATGCCCGAGACTCCGATTATCTCAGAATTTTCGCCTTCCCGGTCCTTTTTCTCCCCAAACTCGATGAACTGGCGGTTTACAGTAAGTGGAAGCGGCTTTTTTCCTGCAATGAGGCTTACACTCAGGTGTTTTCCTTCAATATATTCGCTTGCGATGCAATCATTTGCAATGAAAGCTTCTGTCTTTTCGAATTCCTTAACAAGAGATGTTGCCTCTGCCCCGCACCCGAACCTTGGCTTTATGACGTACTTTTTGCCCTTTTCAGCTTTTTCCGCAATCCCGGGAGCTTTAATTTCGGCCTTTTTCAGGGCTCCTGTGCACAGGACTTTATCCGCACAGCAGGCTGCCGATTCAGGTGAACACCCCAGGTTTACGGTGTTTTCTTCAAGGATCCGGTTCAGCTCGGGAAGCATTCCGTCGGGGGCAATAAGCAGTCCGGCATCACATTTCCTTGCCTCCCTTTCAACTACCTGCCTGAAGTTTTCAGCCGTGGATTTCAAGGAAGTGCCTGCACCTATCTCCGTACCTGCAGACGGATAGTACACCTTATGCCCCACCCGGACAAAGCTTTCTGCAAGTGTTTTTAACATAGCTGCCCCTTCCGGGATAAGGGACTTTTCGATATCCGTACCGACAGCGAATTCTGCAATCAGGATTTTCATCGGAGAAGAAAAACCCGGTTATTTTATAATACTTTTTGTCTCCCGAGTTTCGCTTCCCGAGTTTCGCGTCCCGAGTTTCGCTTCGGGAGCACGAGGTCCTTTTCGCTCCACTTCGTTTCGCTCAAGAGGACTTACTTTTGGAGTAGATTCATAACTTCCTTTTCCGAGTTTCGCGTCCCGAGTTTCGCCTCGGGATCGCAGGAAATCGTAGATTTTCTGGGAGTTGCGATGTAATCGCAACAGCACGAGGTCTGTTTCGGCAGAATTGCGGCTCTGCAATGCGCGGTCTGTTTCGGCAGAGTTGCGGCTCTGCAGTACGCTGCCCTTTTCGCTTCGCTCAAGAGGGCCAATTTTGGGATAAAGTAGTGAGCTGCGCTCAAGCAGACTAAGTTATGGATTTGAGCAATAAGCTTTGCTCAAGAGGGCCAATTTTGGGTTATGGTAGTGAGCTGCGCTCAAGCGGACTACTTGATGGGTTTTTACAGTTAGTTTCGCTCAAGTGGACTAAATTATGGATCTATTTAACCAGTACAACCCTATTCACTATACTGAGTCGTTTTTGTCCCGCTTGATGCAGGAGAGCGGTCTTTCCCAAAAGACAAAAAGAAGAGAAAAAACAAGCATGAAATTCTTCAAATAACAGGCACAAAGGAATAAAGTACTTTTTAAATCACAGTACTTTCATTCCAAAAAAAATTGCAAGAATTAAAAGCTGGAAAGTAATAGTCAAATAAGGGCGCAGTGGAAATGCAGTCAGAACAAAATTCAATATCGACCTGAAAATTACCCTTTAAGCGTCTGATTTTATTGATTATCGCTGCGATCTCAGGACTTTTCTTTCTCCTTTATATTTCTTTCTTCTTATCGGGAGAAAGCCCAACACATGCGGGAGGAGGCATTATAGAAATTACAGATTAAAAAGGTTTAAAGAAGCGGGCTACGGAAAAATTAGCTAAGTAAACTGATGGAGGGAGTTGAAGGAAAAATGGGAAAGAGGTAACTAATCCTGTTACGTAAGTAAAGGTTTATATAATTTATATAGTTTATAGCATAAAAGGTAAATAAATAATCTTGATGGTGGCTGGTAAAATCAACAGCAGAAACCCGAATTCTCAGTCTTTGTTTGAAAATCCTTTTGTCAAAACTCTTGCTATTGCGGTTCTTATGGGCATATTCCTGGTTGATATGGGTTTAGGGGTATTTGACATATTTTCTACCAAATCAAGCCCCCTGCCGTCGGCATTTGTACTCATGATCTTTGCTGTTATGTTTATAGGAGGGATGGTCTTTTATGAGAGGCAGGGATTGGACACCCTGAGTTCCATTATAGGCGGGGCACTTGCAGGTTTTGGCCTTTCCTTCGTGTTTGTCTCCCTCGTTGGAGGTGTGCAGTTTGCTCTGGGAGGAGGAATTTCCGCAATTGGATGGGAACAGGTAATTTCGGCAGTTGCAGGCTGCATGATTGCAGGCGTCGTAATGCTTAAAGTACTATCTTATAAACTTCAGAACCACTTTTACTGATTTTTCTTTTTTTTACTTACTCAGGGAGATCGACTGTTCGATTGTCCGAAAAATATTTATAGAATTACAAACAATCACAGATCAAGGCGAGCGAACCGTTACAATAATTTCATGGGGATCGATAAATGAAGAAGTCCACTAAAAAGGAAAGTACGCATTCTAAAGAAGATAGCCAGACACAGGCTGAAAATTCCAAAGCCCGGAACTCTGGACCTTCTACTGAAAAAGCCGATGAAAAAACGACGGAACCTGAAAAAGAGCCTTCGGGTTCCGGCGCTGAAAAGAGTCAGGAGGCAGCCTGCAGAGAGGAAAACGAACTTCTCAAGGATCAGCTTTTCCGGCTTGCAGCGGATTTTGAGAACTTCAGAAAACGGACCGCCCGTCAGATGGAAGAAAACCAAAAAGCAGTGCTCGAACAGGTACTTCTTGACTTTGTCGAAGTGACGGATAACTTCGACCGTGCCCTTAAATCTGCACGGACTGCAGAAGACATGGGTTCGATTGTAAGCGGAATAGAGCAGCTTTCAAAGCAGTTTTTCTCTATCCTGGAAAAATACGGGCTCGAGAGAATAAAATGTGAAAAGGAAGGCGAGTTTGACCCTCACAAACATGAGGCTGTCCAGCACATAGAGACCTGTGAGGTTCCGGATAATACCATAGTCGAGGTTTACAAACAGGGCTATTCCCTGAACGAGAAGGTTGTCAGACCTGCTCTGGTTTCAGTTGCAAGAAACCCTGAAGAGCCGGAAAAATAAAACTGGTTAATTCAAAACCGGTGTATGTGTAAACCGAATTTGCATTTGCGCGGTTTAAACCGAACTTACATTTGAAATCTGCATTCAAACCCATACTAAATTCAATAATCCTTCTGGGCAGCTAATCTAATAAATAGAAACTGCCGATCAAGTAAAATAAGTTTATTAAGTTTTTTCCGGGCTCCTTGACCGGAAATTTAACTGATTAATCTGAAAAACAACCTGACAAGGTAACCTAACTAAATAATTTGATTGATAATTTACTATGAGGATATAATATGGCAAAGATACTGGGTATTGACCTTGGTACTACTAACTCGTGTATGGCAGTGATGGAAGGCGGGGACGCTGTCGTGCTCCCGAATGCCGAAGGCAGCAGAACGACTCCTTCAGTCGTTGGATTTTCCAAGAAAGGGGAGAAACTTGTGGGTCAGGTCGCAAAGCGGCAGGCAATTTCAAACCCCGAAAACACTGTTTATTCCATTAAAAGGCACATGGGAGAAGCCAGCTACAAAGTCACACTTCATGGAAAAGAATACACCCCGCAGGAAATTTCCGCAATGATCCTCCAGAAGCTCAAAACGGAAGCAGAAGCTTACCTCGGGGAGACAATAAAACAGGCTGTTATTACAGTTCCTGCTTATTTCAACGATGCGCAGAGACAGGCTACAAAGGACGCAGGTTCGATTGCAGGGCTTGAAGTCCTGAGAATCATAAACGAGCCCACAGCCGCATCCCTGGCTTACGGGCTTGACAAGGGAGATGTGGACCAGAAAATCCTTGTCTACGACCTTGGGGGCGGGACCTTTGACGTATCAATCCTTGAACTCGGAGGCGGAGTCTTTGAGGTAAAATCCACAAGCGGAGACACACACCTCGGAGGCGATGACTTCGATCAGCGCATTATCGATTACCTGCTCGCAGAATTTAAGAAAACCGAAGGAATCGACCTTTCCAAAGATAAAGCTATCCTCCAGCGCCTGAAAGACGCTGCCGAAAAAGCAAAGATCGAGCTTTCGGGGGTCGCCAGCACCAATATCAACCTCCCCTTCCTGACAGTCGGGCCTGATGGGGAACCAAAGCACATGGACGTTGACCTGACCAGGGCCCAGTTCCAGAAGATGACTGAGGACCTCCTGGAAAAGACCCTCGTATCCATGCGCCGCGCCCTTAGCGATGCAAAACTTACACCAAATGACCTTGATAAAGTGATCCTCGTCGGAGGTGCAACAAGGATGCCGGCTGTTGTCGAACTTGTGGAGAACTTCACAGGCAAGAAGCCCTACAAGAACATCAACCCGGACGAGGCAGTTGCAATCGGTGCAGCCATCCAGGCAGGAGTCCTGGGCGGAGAGGTAAAAGACGTCCTTCTGCTCGACGTTACCCCCCTTACCCTTGGCATCGAGACCCTCGGAGGCATTGCAACCCCGCTCATCCAGAGGAACACGACCATTCCGACCAAAAAGAGCCAGATCTTCTCAACTGCTGCTGACAACCAGCCCTCTGTCGAGATCCATGTCCTGCAGGGGGAGCGCGGAATTGCTTCCGAAAACAAGACCCTTGGCAGGTTTACCCTTGACGGCATACCCCCGGCTCCGAGGGGCATCCCGCAGATCGAGGTCGCCTTTGACATTGATGCAAACGGAATTCTGCATGTGAATGCAAAGGACCTGGGCACAGGCAAAGAACAGTCAATTTCCATCAAGAAGCCTGGCGGACTTTCCGATGCCGAAATCGAGCGCATGGTCAAGGACGCGGAACTCCACGCCGAAGAAGATAGAAAGCGCAAGGAAGAAGTCGAGAACAGGAACAACGCCGAAGCCCTTATCAATGCCGCAGAAAAGACTATCAAGGAAGCCGGCGATGTAGCTACTGAAGACCAGAAGTCAAAAGTCAATGCCGCAATCGAAGACCTGAAGAAAGCCCTTGAAGGCAAGGACGCAGAAGATATAAAGGCAAAGACCGAGGCTCTTCAGGAAGCCGTATACCCGATTTCAACAGCCATGTACCAGAAAGCCCAGCAGCAAGCTCAACAGGCTGCAGGCGAAGAGGGAAGCGCTGATGCAAGGGGTCCTGATGAGACCGTCGTTGACGCCGACTACGAAGTAGTTGACGACGAAAAGCGTAAGTAAATAAAGAAGAATTAACAGTAACAGAAGATGCCTGAGAATTCACAGGCCTGACCGGAAACCTGGGAACAGGTTCCGTCTCCTTTATTTTTTTTAAAACTACAGGGAATCCTGATGGCTACCACACGTGATTATTACGAAATTCTCGGATTACCTAAAGATGCCTCAGTCGAAGATATAAAGAAAACATACCGGAAGCTTGCACTGCAGTACCACCCTGACAGAAACAAGGATCCCGGGGCTGAGGAAAAATTCAAGGAAATATCCGAGGCTTACGCCGTTCTTTCAGACACGGAAAAACGGGCTCAGTACGACCGTTTCGGGCACGCCGGCATTGATAACCAATACAGTGCAGAGGACATCTTCCGGGGCGCGGACTTCGGCGGGTTCGGAGACATTTTTGAAATGTTTTTCGGAGGCGGCAGAAGAGGAGGGCCTATGGGCCCGAGGAGAGGTTCGGACCTCCAGTACGACCTTTATATAACCTTTGAGGAAGCTGCCTTCGGAGTTCGTAAAGATATCGACATTCCAAGGACGGAAAGGTGTCCTACCTGCTCGGGCACAGGGGCAAAAGAAGGTACAAGCCCGAAGCGTTGCCCTACCTGCGGCGGTACAGGACAGGTCCGCACCACCCGTTCAACTTTGGGAATGCAGTTCATAAGCACCACCACCTGCAGCACCTGTCACGGCAGAGGCCAGATAATTGAGTCCCCATGCCCGACCTGCAGCGGAGCAGGCAGAGTCCGGAGCAAGAGAACAATAACAGTCAACGTACCTGCCGGAGCGGACTCGGGCATGAGCCTCAGGCTCAGCGGAGAAGGCGATGCAGGAGAACCGGGTGCCCCTTCCGGAGACCTTTACATTATCATCCACGTGATGGAACACAGGCATTTCAAGCGGGTCGATTACGATGTAATCTCCGAGCTGCCAATTTCATTCACCCAGGCAGCACTCGGAGCGGATGTTATGGTTGATACCCTTTACGGCAAGGTCAAAATGAACATCCCCGCAGGGACACAGACTCATTCCGTCTTCAGGCTCAGGGACAAGGGTATACAGCGCCTTCACGGGCACGGCAAAGGAGACCAGCTCGTAAGAGTAATAATCAAGACTCCCACAAAGCTTACTCAGGAACAGAAAGACCTGCTCCACCAGTTCGAGTCCCTGAGCAAAGGAAAAAAGCCGGACGGCGAGGATAAGAGTAAAGCTGAAAAGCACAAAAAAAGCAAAGGGATTTTTGAAAAAGTAAAAGACGCCTTTGAAAGTTGAAAAAAGCTTCCGTCTAAATTTCAATTTTTCAGGTATTTTATAATTTTCTATTTTTCTTTTCCATTTTTCTATTTTTATTTTCCATTCTTCTATTTTTCTTTTCTATTTTTCTATTTTTCTTTTCCCGTTTACTTTCTGTTTTCCTTTTCTCTTTTACTCTCTATTTCTATGAAGAATTCTCGTTATAGAATTCCTTTTTTCTTTGTAAAATTCCCTTCTATCAAGATTATTTTCTACACCGGAAGCTTGAAAAGATTTATATATACCTGTTTAATTCTATGCTAAGAATCATATTTAATTCGCAAAAGCATAGGTTTGAAAAATTCTGGTTTGCAAAACGTTTAATATCCAGAGATGATAAACACGCGGATCAATTTTATTACAACAGATCATGTATCAGGCTGCATTTTACACTTCAGGATTATGCCTGAGATCTTCTTTTTGTTTATTTTACCTTTGTTTACTTTGTTTAATTTGACTACTTTCACTCCGGTTATTTTTATTTCTATTCTTTTCGTTCCATTCGTTTTAATCTGTCCTATGCTCATTGCTTCTGGTTCAATAATTTATGCAGTGATAGATTCATTAAAAACAGTTTTTTTGAAGGTGTTCCATGAAGGCTGTAATTATTGGTGCAGGGGAAGTAGGCTATCATATTGCAAAAGCCCTCTCCTCTAAAAATGATGTGGTAATTATAGAAAAAGATGAGGAAGCAGCAAAAAGAGCAGATGAGCTTGACGTGCTCGTGATTGAGGGGAACGGCGCGAATGCGGACATTCTTTCAAAAGTCCTGCAGAGTACTGACCTACTTGTGGCTGTCACGGGTGTTGATGAGGTCAACATTGTTACCTGTATGACCACCAAACTCATTACAAGAAACAAGCCCGGCTGGAAGGACACAAAGACCATAGCAAGGGTCAGCAATCCTGACTACATAGATTCCCCGGTTACGTCAAGGGCCCAGATTGGCGTTGACCTTATGATCTGTCCTGAACTTGCACTCGCATCGGAAGTTGCTGATGTGCTCTCAAGCCCATCTGCCATAGATGCGGAAATGTTTGCCGAGGGAAAAGTAAAGATGACTGAGTTTGCAATAAACCCTGGAAGCAGACTCGTGGGAAAGCAGATGCAGGACCTTCGGCTTGCGGACTGCTGCATTGTCAGTGCGGTTTTCCGTGAAGACCAGATCATAATTCCTCACGGAGACGACTTAATCAGGGAAAACGACCACATGGTAGTTGTGGGCAAGCCCGAAGCTATGGAAAACCTTGAAAACGTTTTCGGGAGCGAAGTACCCCACAGAAACAGAATTCTCCTTATCGGCTGCGGAACCGTGGGCTTCTATCTGGCAAAACTGATCGACAAAGAAGAGAACGCCGATTTGAGGATTATCGAGTACAGAAAGGGCCGCTGCATAGAAGTTGCCGAAATGCTGGAAAATGCCCTTGTGCTCAACGGGGACGGGACTGATGTCAGCCTTCTCAGGGAAGAGAATATTGAGGACATGGACGTTGTTGTTGCGGTTACGGACAGTGATGAAAAGAACCTGCTCTGCGCCCTGCTTGCAAAGCAGCTTGGGGCAAAAAAGGTAATTGCCAGAGCTGACCGCTCGGACTACCTGCCTCTTTTCGAAATGGTCGGAATCGACATGGCAGTAAGCCCCAGGGAAGCAACCGTAAACGAGGTTCTCAAACTTACCATGGGCAAAGGCATACAGACGCTCACGACTATCGAAGGCGAAAAAGCCGAAATCATAGAATACACGGCTTCCGAGAAGTCAAAGATTGTCGGCAAACCCTTAAACAAAGTAAAGTTCCCCAAAGGAGCTCTTATCAACATGGTCGTACGCGGAAAAGAGACTATAATTCCGAGGGGGGATTTCATTATCAACAACGGAGACCGTGTAGTTATTTTCTCGATGGCTTCTGCGGTTTCCGAAGTGGAAAAATTTTTCAGATAAGTTTTCCGGATAAGGAGTTTTTCCATGAATGATAAAGCTATTTTTAACGCCCTGGGGAAAATTCTGGTACTTCTGGCCCTTACCATGCTTTTTCCCCTTTTTGTGGCTTTTTATTACAGGGAACCCCCGGAGCCTTTTCTGATATCTACATTGATAACATTTCTTGCAGGTTTGCTCCTGACGCGCGTAAGTGAGAATGCCGATTGGCAGCAGAAGGAAGCGCTTGCAATTGTGGCTCTGAGCTGGCTTGCGGCAGCTATTTTCGGAGGGATACCCTTCCTTTTCGAGGGAGTCTCTTTTCTTGATGCTGTCTTTGAAACGATGTCGGGTTTTACTTCCACGGGTTCGACAATTCTTGTCGATATAGATAGCTATTCAAGGAGTCTCCTTTTCTGGCGGTCTTTTACGCAGTGGCTTGGAGGCATGGGGATTATTGTGCTTTTCATTGCCATCCTGCCAAAACTCGGTGTTGCCGGGCGCCAGCTTTTCCGGGCTGAAGCCCCGGGTCCCACCGAGGATAAGCTAAAACCGAGAATAAAAGATACGGCAAAGATCCTGTGGGCTCTTTATGTCCTTATTTCCGCTCTTGAGGTTGTAGCCCTGATGCTGGCAGAGATGTCCCTTTATGATGCCCTAACCCATACCTTTGCCTGTATGGCCTGCGGTGGTTTTTCCCCTTACGGAGCCGGGATAGAAGCTTTTGACAGCCCCCTTATCGAGTTTATCCTTACCTTTTTCATGTTTGTAGCCGGAGCGAACTTTGCCCTCTATTACCGGGCAGTCCGCATTGATAAGAACCTCCTGTACAGGGATGAGGAATTCAGGGCCTATGCTTCCTTTCTTCTGGGTTTTACAGGTTTGCTTGCCCTTGTCCTGTACAAAGATATGGGAGTTTCCTTTTTCAACTCCTTCCGCTACGCAGCTTTTCAGATCACATCGGTTATGACTGCTACGGGTTTTGCCTCTGTTGACTTTAATCGGTGGAAAGACTCCGCAAAGGTCCTGATCCTTGCAGTCATGTTTATAGGAGGTTGTGCAGGTTCTACCGGAGGTGGCATGAAGGTTGTGCGTTTCCTGCTGATGTTGAAATACGCAAGACGAGAACTCTTTAAATTTATTCACCCAAAGGTTGTAAGGCCCGTCCGCTTCAATGGAAGAGCAGTTTCTGATGACGTTTTGCAGTCGATACTCTCTTTTGTTGTGATCTACATCTCCGTCTTTGTCTTCAGCTCAATGCTCCTGACCCTGCTCGGGGTCGAGCTGATCAGCTCGGTTACAGCTTCGATCACGACCCTTGGAAACATCGGACCGGGCTTTAATCTCTTTGGCCCTATGGGAAACTTTGAGTCTCTTCTCCCACTGGGAAAAATTATCCTGATCAACAATATGTGGATTGGCAGGCTGGAATTATACACCGTACTGGTACTCTTTACAAGTGACTTCTGGCACTCCTGAACCGGAGATGTTCACAGACTAAAAAAACAACTGGCTCCGAACATATTCAGGTCCCCTGTTTTACAATTTTTCTGTTTTTCAGGTTGTTCGGGATTAATTGATTTATATTGACCTTGTGAACCTCATTTAAATTCACAATAAATATAAGCGCCTCCGCCAGCCTGTCTGGCGGCCCTGCACAAAAAGAAGGAAATACAGATTCGGAAGAGAAATAAAAACTGAAAAGTGAAAGAAAAATAAAGAATGAAATATCAGGCACTTTGACCTGTTTGGTTCTTGTCCTTTCTAACAGGCGTCCCAGGCAGCTGTAACTTTATAGCTTTTGTTTTTGTTCTTCTTTCCTTTCGATTTTTTGTATATTAAGAAGACCGCTCTCCTGCATCAAGCAGGACAAGAATGACATAGTGCAGCTAGTGACGTTGAATAACTTAGAGAAATCTATGAATCAGTCCTCTTGGGCAAAGATAACTGTAAAAACCCATCAAGTAGTCTGCTTGAGCGCAGCTCACTAATAACACAAAATTGGCCCTCTTGATCAAAGCTTATTGCTCAAATCCATAACTTAGTCTGCTTGAGCGAAGCGAAACAGACTGCGTACTGCAGAGCCGCAACTCTGCCGAAACAGACAGCGTACTCCCGAAGCGAAATTCGGGCTGCAGAGCCGCAACTCTGCTGAAATGAAACTCGGGTACCGGAGCAAAACCCGGTGGTACAACCGAGAATATCAATCGAGTAGAGGTGAGCGACCCCTTCTTTTGCAAGAGCTCAAATCTCAACCTCCTGACCGTCGATTAATAAGCTCTTAATCACGGCATTTCCGTATTTGTCAACAACAACCTTTACATCGACTCCTTCTTCCCCTGACCACTGTTGACGTTCGATCTCCATCCCCCTGCCTTCGGGAACAAAATAGCTCTCAATACCGTATTCAACCCTGAGTTCTTTAATGCGGGGCTCTTCAGTTATAAGCTCATCTTCGTTTTCTTCCCAGTCATAGATCAGCTGTTTTACCGTACCTCTGATATAAAGTTCATCATCGGGAGGATTCCTGTATATCTTTTTGGGTACCCCGTACCCCTCTTCCAGTGCCAGTGCAAGATATATCCGGTCATTATAATTAAAATAAGGATCTTCAGCCGGGACCCTGTCCAGGTCCAGGGTACTGATCTCGTAATTAAGGGTCACGTAGTCTCCCCTGAAAAGGTCTCTTGGGTCTACAGGCTCGGTTTTAAGCAGAATCTCCGTCCCGGTCCTCAGGGTATATTCTTTGAAAAGGATGAAACCCGAAAAGATCAGGAGCCAGAAGATTATCGTGAGATAAAAGATCTGCTTTTGTTTCATCCCTGGACCCTCCCGGTTCCTGAAAGAGCTGCAGCTTCACAACCCTTAAAGCTCAAACAGCTGCTTTTCATCATTCCCTTCATTGTTCCCCTCCTGAAAACTGGACTTTAAATTCCCTTCTTTTTCTTTCCAGTACAACACTTATGACCAGCAGGACAAGCCCCCCCAGCATGAAAAAGAGTGACCTTGGAAGCAGTTCCCAGAAGAAGTCAAAATATCTCGCAAAAATAAGGAGGACGAACCAGAACATCGTGGTATTGATAATCCCCATATTTTCGGTGCTGTACCCGGCATACAGGAGCAGGGTCAAAAGCCCGAGGAAAATAATATTGAAAAGGATCATGTAAGTTTTTTCCGATGCAGGGCTGTATATGGTTGTGAGCGTGATTCCTGCCATTAACAGAGGAACTACGGATATGCTTGCATCCGCCTGAAAACCTTTAAGCCTTTCTCGAAGTGGTTTTGGGAGCAGGACTGCAAGGAAAAGGATTCCAAGGATTGTGTAAATTACAGGAACGATTTTGTCAACCCGGTATTCTCCAAGCTCGAAAGTGTGCGCGAATAAGGCAAAGAGTGCAACCTGGAGCCCCATAAACTTAAACGAAGCTTCGGCATGTTTTACTTTTTCTGCCAGCCCGTGCAAAACCCCAAGGAAATAGATGGAAATGCCTGAGATAAGGTAGAGGTCCCAGATACTGATTAATTTACTAAAGTCAGTTCTCTCGAAGTACAGCAGGCTGACCCAGAGATAAAAGAGCAGGGAACAGAGCCCGGCAATTGAAGCGGACCGGTAGCCGTAGATCAGGGGAAAAACTCCAAGGATCCAGATAAGGACGAGGGTACTGTTGTTGGCATTGATATTGTAGATCTGGGCAATTAAAAAGAAGCTGGCTCCGAAGAGCAGGGCTGAGAGTAAAATAAGGGCAGAACCCAGCCGGGGATATTTCCGCTGCTCGTATTTTAAACGATAACCCGCATAATGTATGCCCACTGTACTTCCAACAAGCAGCAAAACCTTAACCGTATCCCCGATTTTCTCCCAGTTGGAAGCCACAAACAGGATGGCACCGATTCCGATTAAAATAGCTCCTATAGTCGAAAAGGCAACGATTTGTTTTTTTGACCTGCGCTCCCTCTTATACTCTGCAAGGTCTTCCTTCATCTTTTCTGCCTGAGCATGATCAATGGTGCCTTCATCCAGCCATTTCAGGATAAGGTCTTCATCGAACATATGTAAATAATATTAACAGGTTCTATATACTTTTTTTCAGGCACTTAAACCCGAAATTCCGGTTCTTGCTTCCTGTCCATATTTTCTGCTTTACTTTCAGCCCTTACTTTCAGCCCTTACTTCCTGTCCATACTTCCCATCGCGCTTGAAAATATGCCGAATCCTGTTTTTGTCCAGACTCCTTTTCTATCAAATTACGGTTCTCACATGGATTCTTGTTCTTATCCGGATTCCAGTTCTTATCCGGATTCCAGTTCTTATCCGGATTCCAGTTCTTATCCGGATTCCAGTTCCCACTTATTTTCTCCGTAACTCTTATATGTATTTGAAACCTTGAGGGCATTAGATTAGTTGCATATGAAACTATATTCCTAATCGCTTTTAACTCAAAAAAGACCCCTCAGTATCGAAAAATAGAGGATAAAATTATGGAAGATCCAAGAGAAATCTGCGGCCCGATCGCCCACATTTACCGGAGCCACCTGGCATACATGGCAAAGGAACTCGAGGCTTACCGGATCGGAAGCGGACAATTTGATTTTTTAATGGTGCTATACCGGAGGGACGGTATCTCTCAGGAAACCCTTGCAAGGATCCTGAAAGTCAGCAAAGCAACAAGCACAAGGGCAATCCAGAGCCTGGAAAAAGAGGGGTATGTGTACAGGCAGAGGGATAGAGACGACCTTAGGGCTTACAAGGTTTACCTGACCGAAAAAGGAAAGGAAATAAGAGAAGTGGTCCTTGAAAAGCTGATCTCTTTTGTGGATACTCTCCTTTCGGATTTCACCCCGGAAGAAAAAGAAATTTTCAGGCAGCTTGTCCAGAAGGCTGCATTTAAACTCCTTGAACCGGGGTTCGAACCTCCATGCCAGGAAAAGCCGGAAGACGCGAAATAAAAAACGAAACGGAAGCATAAAATATGGAAGAGAAGAGTGAATTTCTGGGAAAAGAGAGTATCGGAAAACTCCTGTTTAAACTTTCAACTCCGGTGATCATCGGGATGGTAGTGCAGGCTCTTTATAATGTTGTAGACACTCTATTCGTAGGGAGGGCATATGGAGTAGAAAGCGTCCAGGCCATAGGCGGGCTTTCGATAGCTTTTCCAATCCAGATGATAATCATGGCTTTTGGGATTGTCCTTGGGACAGGGGGCTCCTCCATTATCTCGCGCGCCCTTGGAGCAAAAGAGGCCAAAAAAGCCGAGAGAACGCTTGGAAATGTTTTTTCCCTGAGTCTGATCCTCAGTATACTTATTGCCATCCCCTTTTTCCTTTATCTGGATGCGATTCTGGAAATTTTTGGGGCAACTCCCGGAATCCTCCCCTATGCGCGGGAATATCTCGAATACATAATTGCAGGAGGGCTTTTCTTCGTCTTCGGAGTCTCGGTCCAGCACATTGTAAGGGCCGAAGGGAACGCACGCCTTGCAATGAATGCGATGCTGATAGGAGCTGGTATCAATATCCTCCTTGACCCGCTTTTTATCTTCGGCTTCGGAATGGGAGTGAAGGGAGCGGCAATTGCAACCGTTATCTCCCAGGCTGTGAGTTCCGGCTGGCTGCTGCATTACTGCCTTAAAGGCAAGGGAGCCGTGCACTTTAAAGCCGAAAACCTGAGACCGGACCCTGGTGTTATAACAGAAATAGGTGCTATAGGACTCGGGTCTTTTGTTATGCAGGCTTCGATGAGCCTTATGATGATCTTTGTGTACAATGCCCTTGCAAGCAATGGAGGAGATGTTGCAATTGCTGTTTTTGGCATTGTAATAAAGATTAATTCCTTTATCTTCCTGCCTCTCCTGGGCATGTCTTTTGGGCTGCAGCCGATTGTCGGGTTCAATTACGGGGCAAGGAAGTTCGAAAGGATAGTAGAAGCCGTAAAACTGGCTCTTATTGCGACAACGTCCTTCGGGCTCCTTGGCCTGCTTATCATCTATCTCTTTACAGAGCAGCTTCTCGTGCTTTTCAGCGCTGACCCCGAATACCTTGCTGTCGGGAAACATGCTGTAATGATTATGCTCATGGGGATGCCTTTGATAGGTCTTAATGTGGTCGCAACAACTCTTTTCCAGGCTCTCGGGCAGGCAAAACCTTCTTTCCTTCTCTCCCTCAGCCGGCAGCTCCTTTTCCTGATCCCGCTTGTGCTGATTTTGCCGAAGTATTACGGTCTGGATGGAGTCTGGGCAGCTTATCCCACCTCGGACCTCCTGTCATTTGTGCTCTCGGCATTTCTGCTTTTCAGAGTATACAGGACTTTTAAAAAACATGCAGCCCATTCGGGGATCGGTACAGGTAAAGAAATGGCGGTTTCCGGCGGGCTCGAATGAAGTCTGACACGCTGAACTAAGCAAAGACCTTCCCTTTTCCCTTTTCTTTTCTCCTTTTTCCTTTTAGCCTGCCATAGGAACTTTTCATTTTACAGATCAATCTTCAGAACCATTGTTTCAAAACCAGTTTGAACCCAAATTGCATAGTTTTTCTATCAAGCAAATCGAGGTGACACGAAATGAACTGCAGTGAATTGAAAGAGGGTCAGGTTCTTGTATGTGAAGAATGCGGGTTCGAACTTAAGGTAATAAAAGCGTGTGGAGAAGCCTGCTGCACGACCGAAGCTTGCTGTACAGGCGACATAACGTGCTGCGGAGGACCTATGAAATTAAAACAATAAGCAGAGAGCAGGACATACAGTAAATAAAAAAAGAATTGTAAAAGAGAGCGGAAGAAGAAAAGTATCTGAGTTTTTCTTTCGAAGCCGTATTGTTAAAGTGCTTTTTCCCTGCTGTCTTTTTTCTTTTTTCTTTTTTCCAGCAAGCCCTGCATCAGCATAATTGCTGCATACGAGCTGAAAAACCAGACTACAAGGGCGATTCCGAGAGACAGCCCCCATTTTCCGAGATGTTGCATGCAAAAGGTGGCTGTGAACACGCAGACGGTACAGCCCAGCATCCCTGCACTGGCTCCGAGGGCGATATCAGCTGCCTGCTCCGAGTTCTCGAAGTGCCCTGCCATAATCACAGCTGCAGCCATCACTGCCGGAAAAGCGGCAAAAATACCTGCAAAGGATTTCGAGGGCACGAGCTGGAGCACAACATAACAGGCAGCGACAGCCAGACCCCCGAAGACGAACCTCAAACCCAGGTCTCGGATATCGACTTTCATGATCGGCCCCGTGCTTCAGGACTTCTTTTGATTTTCATTGGTTAATCCTCTGTTGATTTTCTTCTTTGAAGATATTTTTCTTGACTGATTTATCCCTTTTTTAAAACCCGAACCAGGCGAGGTAAATCAGGGGAGCGAGCACCGCCCAGAGGAACAGGGCATAAGCAAGCCCTCTTTTCCACCCGTACCTGAGAATAAAATAGCTGGCGGCAAGTGCACAGCAGATGTCTGCTGCCATTCCCACCAGTGCCCCTTTCGAAAGCTGCTCGGTCACAGACAGCAGTTCACTGCCATTATATTCAAGGCTCAGGCCCACGACCGCTGCCAGGTACACTGCCGGAAAGGCAGCAAAGATTCCCCCTAACTTGCCCCCGAAAGTCCGGGCGATCAGGGTGGAAGCTAAAACCGCGCTTCCCCCGAACAGGAAGCGGAGGAATAAAGAAAAAGGATCGATGCCAAACATGATGATTCTGTCCCGGAGAGCTGAATGAACTGACTGACGGCTTTTACGGATATCAGGATACCAATGGATACCGGGATACCCATGCGATGAACTTTATTCTTCCCTGCCGTACTTTTCCCTGATCTCAGACTCTTTCAAGACTTCTAGCCCCAATTTGTCCAGAATTTCGGAGATCCGGTTTCTGTCCTCGCTTTTCATGGATTTCCGGTCAAAATAAGCAAATTCGGCATTTGATTTCTCAACCGCCTGCCGGATAAGAGACTCGTCCACGAATTCCAGCTGGTACTTCGGGAAATTGTGCCCGAAGGAGATCCCGGTTTCAAGCAAAAGCCCCGTCTGGCGCATGGCATAGTGCCCGCCTCCGAAACCTACTGCTGTCGGCACTTTTTTCAGGGAAACCGCAAGGATGGCTTTTGCAGCAACCTCCCCGGCTTCGGGGTCTACCCACTGGACTTCGGTGCTGCCGATCTCGGCATAGATGGAAGGGACCGAGAGTTCGGTCGGGCCGTGATGGGTCACTTCAAGGGTTACATCGTACTTCAGCCCTTTTTCCCCTGCAAGCCTTTTCATCTCGCCCAGGATCGATTTCATAGCAGCCGGGGAAGCAACGGCAAGGGATCTGGGCCTGCCTCCGAGCCTAGCTTCGTCCGAGGAGTTTCCGGTACAGTGCACGGTCAGGGAATTGATTTCCTCTTTGCTCCTGTGTTTGGAGGCGAAAATTATCAGGGAAGCCGGCAACCCCGCAGCTTCCAGTTTCTTATCAAGTCCATCCTGAAAGACATGCATTTCGTCAATATCTACAAGCCTGAATTTTCCATCCGCAGATTCTCTGGCTGCCGAAAATCCGGATTCCGGAGGGAGACGCAGGTTTTTCCATTCTCTCAGGTCCAAAAGATGAGTTTTGATGTTCTGGCTGGCAAGGTCGGGAGCAGAACAGATGATGGTGATTTTTGAGTTATTCGCATTTTCTGGATTTTTTTCTGGATTTATATCTGTCATTGTCGGATCAGTCCGGTTTTCTTCTGAATTTATCCTGAATCTATTCTGGACTTTCGTTCAGAAACAATTTCGTTCAATAACAATTGCCTTTAGAATTCGTAAAGATAGATAAAACCAACCCCAAAATTCCGGCTCTGACTAAAATTGCTGTTTTGTTTTTTGACTGCATGGTTTATTCAAAACTGATGCACTGCTCCCTGATTCATACATCCGCAGGGCCCGAACAGGTATACTTACGCACTGAGCAGTCCGACGAAGCATAATGAAAAGAACCACTCGTTTTATGGACGTCTCAACTCGTGTACTGAATGTTGATCTTTGCATGATATAGACCAAATTACAAACTGTAAGCCTGCTTCTTATCTTCAAATTGCCGATGCTACAGAACGTACAAACTCATACTATGGTAAACATCAGCACCAAAAACTGAATAAATAATTTTACAAATACTCTTCAATTTCCATATTTTGAGGGGCCTAAAACATCAAAAATATTTATGCACAGTAGCTAGCTAAAAGTAATTAATAAAAATCTAAAAGATCACTGAGGCCAATATTTTTGAAAGCAGGTGCCGTCTTGAAAGGGCTAAAGTTTTCAGTTTCAGATAACCTCAATTTAACAAAAAACACACATATTGAAAAATCTATTTATTACATATTAAATAAATAATTTATATTAATTAATATTATGCATAAAATATGGCTTATTTTTAGATTTTAAGGTTAAAAACAAAGTATTAACTAACTACAAAATATTTATTTTTTTAAATAGTATATTTTAATATACATTAATTTTTTATATAAGTATCTCCCTTTTTATCGAAGGGGTTTCTTCCCGAAAAGAAATGTTTTACATTTGTTTTATTTTTATGTTGAAAATATATCTAGTTGCCTCGAAAAAATGTATGCGTATTAAAAAATAAATTAAGAGATGTTTTCCATGGTACAACGCATTCCAATCCACATCAAAAGGCTGCTTTCAATTTTCATGATTCTTGTATTGCTCACACCGAATGTATATTGTCTTGAAAACACAGAGGCAAGCCAGGACGTAAGTTCCGAGGGTTCACAAGTTGATTCCGAGTCATACGAGGAAAATAATGAAAACATAGTAGAATCTGAGGAAGAAACGAGTGAAACAATTTCCGATCTTGATAGTGAAAACGCGGATGATGATACGGAAACTGTTTCTGAAGATACTATGTTAATTGCAACTACAGCTTCCGGAGATTATGTCGATATTTTTGAGGACACAAAAGCATATCTCAGTCCGACCCTGGAAAATGAAAACGATTACTTTGATACGAGCCTGTTCACCGGCTCTTTTGTTTATTCTTATCCGATTGAAACTTTAAAAGGAAGAGCTGGATTAGAGCCGGAGGTTTCTCTAACCTATTCCAGTGCTATGGGTTCTAAAGGAACATACGGTTCACTTGGAATGGGCTGGTCATTGAATGAGAACTGCATCATCAGGGATACCAGATATACCCCTGAAAACACAAATGACGACAGATTTATTCTTGTTTTGGACGGCTCAACATATAAACTCGTCTATGTGGAAAGTGACAACTCATATCACACCGAAACTGAAAGTTTTATAAAAATTGAAAAAAGTACGACCAGCAGCAATTCTTTTGGAGACTACTGGATCCTTAAAATGCCGGATGGAACAAAATATCGTTTTGGTTATAATAGTGATTCCGAACAAAGAAACTCCGTCGAATCAAGAAATTACGTCAGTAAATGGTGGCTCGATCTTATCGAGGACGTCAATGGCAACCAGATTAAATATACATATCTTGAAAATCCTGTAAGTGGTGAGGTCGGAAGCACATATCTTGACAGCATAACCTACAACGACAATCATGCAGTTATCGATTTTGAGTTCACGGAAAAACCACAAACCTTTAATTTATACGAGAATGGCAATAAAATATTAGAAAAGAGTTTGATTTCCAGTATTACAGTCACCAATGATGGTAGTACTTTGTGGATTTATAACCTAGAATACCAAAATACAAACTCAAAGTCATTTTTAACAAGTATTTCAAAGCATGGATTAAATGGTCAATCTCTTCCATCCGTTAATTTTGAATATAGTACAATAAGTGGATGGGAAAGTACCGGCACATGGAATCCGCCTACTGTTTTTTCATATGACGGAACAGACAGAGGAGTCCGTTTGGCAGACGTCAACGGAGACGGGTTAGTGGATATAATCAAGGGATACGGTTCTTCCAGTGGTAGCACATATGCCGCGTGGATTAATACTGGAAGCGGATGGGCAAGTACCAGTACATGGAATCCGCCTACTATTTTTTCATATCAGGGAACAGACAGAGGAGTCCGTTTGGCAGATGTCAACGGAGACGGATTAGTGGATATAATCAAGGGGTACGGTTCTTCCAGTAGTAGCACATATGCCGCGTGGATTAATACTGGAAGCGGATGGGCAAGTACCGGCACATGGAATCCGCCTACTGTTTTTTCATATCAGGGAACGGACAGAGGGGTTCGTTTGGCAGATGTCAACGGAGACGGGTTAGTGGATATAATCAAGGGATACGGTTCTTCCAGTGGTAGCACATATGCCGCGTGGATTAATACTGGAAGCGGATGGGCAAGTACCAGTACATGGAATCCGCCTACTGTTTTTTCATATCAGGGAATGGATAGAGGAGTTCGCTTGACAGATGTCAATGGAGATGGACTCATAGATATAATCACAGGATATGGTTCTTCCAGTGGTAGCACATACGCCGCGTGGATTAATACTGGAAGCGGATGGGCAAGTACCAGTACATGGAATCCGCCTACTATTTTTTCATATCAAGGAACGGACAGAGGAGTTCTTTTGGCAGATGTCAATGGAGACGGACTCGTAGATATAATCACAGGATACGGTTCTTCCAGTGGTTACACTTATGCCGCATGGATTAATACTGGAAGTGGATGGGCGAGTACCAGTACATGGAATCCGCCTACTATTTTTTCATATCAAGGAACGGACAGAGGAACTTATTTGGCAGATGTCAATGGAGACGGACTCGTAGATATAATCACAGGATACGGTTCTTCCAGTGGTTACACTTATGCCGCGTGGATTAACACTAACAAAGATTCACCGACTTTAGAATATAAAACACCTTATTTATTGAAAGAAATTCACCATTCAAGTGGTGCAAATACAACTATAAAATATGTACCTTCAACAATATTTGACAATACCGGTAACGATAATACTCCAGATTTACCTTTTAGTGTATGGGTCACAAGCAGTGTGACAAGAGATAATGGTATTACAGGCACGGGAAGCGTAGTTTCAACAACCGATTACACCTATAAAAACGGAATGCAGTACTTCGACCCACCGGAAGAAATCGAATTCAGAGGATTTGGCGAGGTCACCGTTGAAAACGAATATTCGATAGTAAAACACTTTTTCCATCAGGACGATGTGCTAAAGGGCATCGAACATCATACTGAAGTCCGGGACAAAAACGGAAACCTTTACAGTTCCTCGGACACGGAATATACTGCTCAGGAAATATACCCTGATGTCAACCTGATTTTGCTGGACTCGGAGTCCAAAACACAGTTTGACGGGCTTGTACAGAATCCGACAAGTTCAGCCGGCTGGTCATCTTTCATCGAATATGACGAATATGACGATTACGGGAACCCGCTTTCCATAACAGATTATGGGGACGTGAACACTACCGGAGATGGAAAATACTACCATTTTGAATATGTCAATGCAGTAAATCCGTGGATCCTCGGGAAAAAAACGCATGAATGGGTGGAAGACTCCGATCATGTAAAGAAGAGCGAATCATGGTACTATTATGACGAAACAAATGACAACAGTGCCATCAGCAAAGGGCAGCTCACTAAAACAGTATCATGGAACAATATGGGAGATAATCCCAATGTTCTGTACGATTATGATGCCTATGGAAACATAATCCGGATTACAAATCCGGAAGGGATTTCAAAGAACATAGGATATGATGCAAACCATTTATACCCTGTTTCCATTGAAAACTCCCTGGGTCAAAAAGAGCGTTATGAATTCAACGATCTTGGCAGGATAACAAAAATAACAGACAGTAATAGTGTTTCTACTGAATACGCCTATGATGATCTGCACAGGATAACAAAGGTGCTGAAGGTAAACGACACGACTGATTCTCCGTCTACAGAATATACATACTATCAGGACGGCGTAGCACCTGAAAAAATATTAACCAAAACAAAAGATTATGGTAGCGAAGCGAACAATTACGTCATTAATGGTTCTATATTCAGCAATTATAAACGTATCACAATTTCACCATCATCAGACGGAACCCTGACTGATTACCAGGTGAAGCTAAATATTAACTATGAATCCGAGATGCAATCCGATTTTGATGATCTTCGTTTTGTTGATGAAAATAGCATTCTGCTTCCATATTGGATCGAAGAAAAGGTTGATTCCAGTTATGCAAAAGTATGGGTAAAGGTTCCCGTAATCGATGGAATTGATGGTGCTACTATCAAAATGTATTATGGTAACTCATATGTTTCATCAGCAGAGAATGGCGATGATGTTTTTGAATTCTTTGATGATTTCGAAAGCGGTGTAATAGACAGTGATAAATGGAATGAAGTTGGCTCACCGACAATTGTTGACGATGACGGAGATAGGGTATTAAAGCTGACGCCAAACAACCACGTAAATACATTTAATAAGTTTTCCGGTACGGAGTACGTCGTCGGAGGGTTGATGAAGTTTTCGTCATTTGGCGACTATGGCCCACGTATGTCACTTGATGTCAAGCATTTCTCATACTTTATAGAATCATATGCAGATGGCACTGGATGGTCAGGTACAGCAATATTGCATAATCCGGGCTCAGGAAGTTTAATTACAGTTGCACAAGCCCGGCCATCATGGTCTACCGGAGTATGGAATAGATTCTCATTTTCTTCAACGAATAGTGTACAGAAATTGACTAGTGACAAACTCAACCTTTCTGGTACGTATGCAAACAACCTTTCAGGTTCGATATATATAACTACATGGGACAGCGGTAATGACGTTAGATTTTCATATTTATACGTCCGTAAATTCGCATCATCTGAACCCGCTGTTGTGGTTGAAGATAACGATCCCAGCTTCAATAATTATAAAACCATTACAATTTCACCATCATCAGACGGAACCCTGACTGATTACCAGGTGAAGCTGGATATTAACTATGAATCCGAGATGCAATCCGATTTTGATGATCTTCGTTTTGTTGATGAAAATGGCATTCTACTTCCATATTGGATCGAAGAAAAGGTTGATTCCAGTTATGCAAAAGTATGGGTAAAGGTTCCCGTAATCGATGGAATTGATGGTGCTACTATCAAAATGTATTATGGTAACTCATATGTTTCATCAGCAGAGAATGGAAATGATGTTTTTGAATTCTTTGATGATTTCGAAAGCGGTGTAATAGACAGTGATAAATGGAATGAAGTTGGCTCGCCGACAATTGTTGACGATGGAGGAGACAAGGTATTGAAGGTGACACCAAACAACGGTGTAAATACAATTAACAAGTTTTCCGGTACAGAATACATTGTTGAAGGGTTGATGAAGTTTTCGTCATTTGGCAACTATGGACCACGTATGGCATTTGATGTCAGGCGGTTGAACTATCAGGCAGCACATTTCCTGTACACTATAGAGTCATATGCAGATGGTACTGGATGGTCAGGTACATCAATATCATATTATCCGGAGTCAGGAAGTTTAGTTACAGTTGCACAAGCCCGGCCATCATGGTCTACTGGAGTATGGAATAGACTCTCGTTTACTTCAACGAATGGTGAACAGGGATTGACAGTCAACGACTTTGTCATGTCTGGTACATACGCAAACAACCTTTCCGGTTCAATAAACATATGTACATGGGACAGTGGCAATGACATTAGATTTTCATATTTATATATTCGTAAATTCGCATCATCTGAGCCCACTGTTGTACTTGAAGAAAAAAACTATGTCTCTACTTTCGACTCCACCGACTCATACGACGGCTTTGGTCAACTGATCCAGAAAAAGTATGAAGGGGAAGACGGCTGGATTATCCAGAATACCGCATACAATGAGCTGGGTCTTGTAGAAAGTGTTGAAGTCCCGCATTACTCAGAGCAATCCGGCTTATCCGTAACCTACGAGTACGATGCAACCGGACGGCCAACGGTTATCACCAATACTGACGGCACTACCCTGACATACGATTACGAACTTGACGACACCACGATTACCAACCAGAACGGAGTAGATAAAACACTAACAAGTGATGTTTTCGGGAATATTGTAAGGGTCCATGAGTTCAACGAAGGCGAAACTTACGTTACATCCTACAGTTACGATGCCCTGAATAATCTCATCGAGATTACGCCGGGCTTTAATGACCCTCAGGCTCCGCCCAGTGTTTATTTCACCTACGATTCCCTCGGCAGGAAAGTGGTAATGGACGACCCTGACATGGGCAGCTGGACCTATGAATACGACCTTAACGGCAACCTGATAAACCAGACCGATTCACGGGGAGTTTCGACAACCCTCAGTTATGATGACCTGGACAGGGTTACTGCAATAGATTACCCGAATGATGAGGACGTCAGTTTCACCTACGACCTTGAATTTAACGGTACGCTTTCCCGGGTAACAAAAGGATCCGCATCATCAAGTTACGACTACGACCTGCGCTACAGGGTAGAAAGCGAAACCTTAACCATTGACGGTACACCCTACACCACGTCCTATGATTATGACAGCATGGACAGGGTTACGGGAATCACCTACCCGAACGGCGAAGCCGTCAGCCTGACATACAATGCGCAGACCCTTCTTGAAAGCGTTGACGGCGTGATTGACGACCTTGAATACAACGCAAGGAACCAGATCACAAGAAAGGAATATTCCAACGGCGTAATCACAACCTACACCTACGACAGTCAAAAACTGCTGCTGGACAGAATCTATTCCGCAGGCCTCCAGGACCTCAACTACGATTTCGATAACGTCGGCAATGTCCTCGAGATCGCGGACAACACCCAAAATTCCGTAAAAACCTACGGATACGACGACCTTGACAGGCTGGTCAGCGCAGATATGTCGGTCAACAGCGTCCCGACCTACCAGAGAGATTTCACCTACGACCGGTATGGCAGTATCAGGCAGGTGGATAATAACGGCGTCACAATATCCTCTTATGGCTACTCTGCGACCCCGTCCCACGCACCTGCTACCTACAACGGAAACACCCTCGACTATGATGCAAACGGAAACCTGGTCGACGATGAGGATTTCATCTACGTCTACAACGATGCCAACCAGTTAAGCGAGGTCCGTTACTCCGCTAACAATTCCCTTGTGGAAAAGTACTGGTACGATGCAAGCGGCCAGAGAATCAAGAAACAGAACTCAGGTGGAGAATTCACTTACTACATCAACAAGTTCTACGAAATTGATAACGGTACATCCACAAGCTACTTCTTCCGCGACGACGAACGCGTAGCCAAACAAACATCCGAAAGCATGGAGTGGTACCTCTCCGACCACATAGGCAGCACTTCCCTGATGGTGGACGAAAACGGCCTTGAGATCGAACGCACCGATTACTTCCCATACGGACAGGTTCGGTCAGGCGGTCTGGAGAAATACGGGTTTACAGGACAGGAAAATGATGCCGATACAGGGCTGATGTACTACGGTGCAAGATATTATTCACCTGAGTACAGGGTTTTCGTTCAGCCGGATACGATGCTTCCTGATCCGTATAATCCGCAGGCGTTGAACAGGTATTCTTATGTGCTGAACAACCCGGTGAAGTATACTGATCCGAGTGGGCATATACCTGTAGATACACTTCTTGATGGGGCTTTTCTTGCATACGATGGAATAAAGTATTCACTTGATCCATCCGAAGAAAATTTGAGAAATTTAGAATGGAGTGCAGCGTCGACTGCATTACCATACGTGCCTGGACGATATGTAAAACCGGTCTTGAAATATGCACCAAACATAGTAAAAAATTCCTTGAAATTTGCAGATGAAGGCATTGAGGTTGCAGAAGCTACTGTTGAAGCTGAAAAAGTAGTTAGTAACGTCGTAGATACGCTAAAAGCTTCTGATAATGTTCCAGAGTCTTTAATGGCGGGAGAAGCAAACACATATGTATATTATGGTGTTCGAGACGGCGACAATGTCTATGTAGGAATTACAAATAACCTTGAAATAAGAAAAATACAACATCAAGCAAGATTCGAAGAATTAATTGCTTTAAACGATAAACCATTGACAAGAAAACAAGCAAGAGCTGTTGAGCAAGCTGAAATAGTGAATAATCCTGCGTTTGAAAACAAAATTAATAGTATCAGCTCTAGTAGAGATTTTTATGATGAAGCTGTGGAATGGGGACAAAATTGGTTAAAAGATCATGGCCTATGAGAGATGATGCGTAATGGATAATAAAAAACAAATGACTGATGAACTTCTTCCTATAAAAAGTTCAAGAAAAAAACCAAAAGTAGGAGATGTATTTGTAATCCAACCCAGAAAATCTCTATACTTTTATGGCAAGGTTATCAAAACAGATATTCAAGCCATAAATCCATTTCTAAAAGGAAAAAACACAGTCTTGATCTACAAGAAGGTTACATCTGAGTTAAAGGTGCCTGATAATTTAAACGTGAATACGCTTTTGATTCCTCCACAAATCGTGGATTTTGGAGGATGGACAAAAGGTTTTTTCTTTACAGTAGGAAATTTGGAATTAACAAACGAAGAAATAAACCTTGATTATGGATTTAAAGATACTCGTATGGCAACTGAATGCTATCGCAGTGAAGAAGGAGACGAATTAAATCATAAACCTTCAATAATAGGGATTTATGCAGTAGGAAGTTACGGTTCAGTAGCCTATAAGGTAACAAAAGCACTTGAAAAACATCCAGAACTTTTGGATGTTTAACTCTTCTTTCATTTTTACTTTAATACTTTATATTCATTTTTAAAAGTAATTAGATAGGCAACGTCACTGTATCAGCTACTCATCCGCGACGACGAACGCGTGGCCAAAGAAACATCCGAAGGTCTGAAGCGGCACCTCTCCGATCATATAGGCAGCACTTCCCTGATGGTTGATAGGAATAGCCGTGAAAAATTCAAAGTTTGTACGTAATGTAGTTAAAAATCCAAATGTAATTGCAAAAGTTGGTGATGAAGCTGTGGTGTTGCTGAAAGCTTGTATAATAATGGCAAGATTCTCTATAAAACACTTGATGAAAAATGAGTATGTTAATTTGTAGGAAAGTCAAAAATACTCATTTTTGATTTGAGTAACAATGCAGAAGATGTAGGCATGCTTCTTTATGATTCGCAAATTGAACTAGCAGGAGGCATATATGAATATGGGAAAAGTGAATAGCAAGCAGACAATAATAACATTCAAATGAATTCGGTTCATGAATATAGCATCATAACTGAAGAAATATTTTATACTGCTTTTTCTAAATTATATTCAATATGGGGAATTGATTATAGCAGTTAGAACTCGATAGTGAGCAGTCGATTGCACCATGATATGGGAGAAATACATGAGCCATAAACTGAGTAAATTTTTCGTTGACTTCTCTCCTTTTGACATGGAGATTATAACCAAAATTCCAATAGATAAACTTGTGAATATTATATGTAATTTTTATTGGGATATAGGGCATAAATCAATTAAAATCATTAGAAACCCAAGTGATTTAGAGACATATATAGATTACAGTCCAGATAAAAAGTTTGAAAAACTAGATGAAATAAGAAAGATTTCAGTTGCAACATACAAGAAAAAAGAAAATAAGCAAAAATTTGATTCCGTCATAATTCATTTTGAAGAAGATAAATCAAATAAAACCAAAATACTCTGGGAAACTAGTTTTGGTTTTAAAACTTGGAATACCATATATATAATCATTGCATTTTTCATTGGATTGGACTTTGCCGGAAAACAACATACAACGGGATTAATGGCAATGTTTTTGTTGTTGCTGATTCCTCTTTACCTAGCTATTTCTTTTAGGATCAAAAGAATTGAAAAACATCCGAGTGTTAAAAAATGCAAAAAAGAATTTGAGGAACTAATCAGGAAAAAAGAAAGGGAACTGTTTCCTGATGATTATTGAAACTTTAAGTTCTGTATTTTAAATTAATTTTAATACAGTTATTTATCAACTCGCAGCCTTTGGTAATTAGACTCCTTTCATGCATGCTTTGAACATAATGGACGTACTCTGACATTAGAATCAATTTTCAAAAATGGAAAAGTCCTGATTGAAACAAATTCTTACTCAGTTGATGTTCTTGTATGGAAAGGTATCCAAACTGGATCTACAACAATAGAGAAATAGAGAATCTGAACAATAATGAAAAACGAAGGTGAATATGACAATGAAGATGGATGAGCTTAGATTCATACCTAAAGAATTCGTATTTGCCGATATCTGGACTTCTGATGAAGTCCATACTCATTTATCACTTCATCAACTTTTAGATACTATAAAAGGATATGCTCCCGAATGTAACTATGATGAAAAAAAGAAAAGAATAATGCTCAGAAATAATTTTGCAATGAAGATAGTCACGACTAAATTTGCTACTGAAAATAAATTCTCATTGGAATTTTTTAGATATTATCATAGATTTTACGCTGTATATGTTATAATTGCATACATAGCTTCATTTGTTGTTCAATCTTATATTCCGATGATTGCCAAGTCGGGTTTTTTCGCCCTTGTAATATTCATGCTGCCGATTCCTATAATATGGATGGCTTTTGAAACTATTCGAGGGATTAAAGGAATAAAAGGTGTAGATTACTCAAAGGAAGCAGAAAGGGCTTACTCTGAAATACTTAATACAATAAAGGAAAAAGAAAAAGAGCTTGATATGATAGAGACCACAGATAATATTTGACTTCTTAAAAAATTGTTAAGTTGTATACTCAGTCCGAATCCTGATATAGTCATATTCAAATAACATTTTCTACGCCTTTGATCTCTTATTCCTCGTATTGATGTAGAGGGTAATAACCACCTCTCCAGAACCATCATAAATTTTATCAAAGGAAAAGATTAGTCTTCTTTTTTGATGACCTCTTCTTAATCCAGCGGATACGATGCTTTCTGATCCGTATAATCCGCAGGCATTGAACAGGTATTCTTATGCGTTGAATAATCCGGTGAAGTATACTGATCCAAGCGGACATTATATTGAGACTGCCATTGATGTAGCGTTCCTTGCAATGGACATTAACGATATTCGTGCCGGTTAATGCTGATAAATGGACATACATTGGTCTTGCTACTGATATCGCATGTGCTGCTCTTCCGGGTGTTACAGGCGGAAGGCTTGGAGTTCAGGCTCTGGAGGAAACAGTTACTCATACGGATAACGTTGGGGATTTGTTCAAGCTGCTGGATAAGACGGCGGATGCATATATTTCTCTTGATAAAAATCCAGATATCACAAATGCAATTTTGAACCGTTTTCATTATTTACGCTTACCCCGTAGAACCGTAAGGAGTTTTCAATATCTGAAAAATTTAACCCTTGAATTACCTGCTGTTGTATCAAAGATAGACGTGTTGAAAATTCCGGGATCCCGGAACAATTTTAGAATCGGACATTAAAGAAACGTTAACGCTTTGAAAGAATTAGCTTGAAATATAATCAAGTCAAAAGTTAGTGATATTATGGAGGAAGTTAAATATGGATTTTAATGATTGCACAAAATTTGCAAATGAAACGCCTGTTTGTTATCTTGCAACAGTAGAAGGAGACCAGCCTAGAGTTCGGGCTCTGGGGTTCTGGTTCGCTGATGAAAGCGGATTTTACTTCCAGACCGGAGCTATGAAAGACATGTACGGACAGCTTCGGACAAACCCGAAAGTAGAAGTATGTTTCTGGCAACCGGGAGAAGCAGCAGGGGCAATGATGAGGGTCGCAGGTAAAATAGAGTTTGTAGATGAACCGGAACTAAAAAAGAAGGTTCTGGAGGACAGGCCGTTTCTTAAAGACCTTGGTATGACATTTGACAGTCCGGAGCTTATAATTTTCCGCATCTCCAAAGGTGAAGCATATTTCTGGACAATGACAACCAATTTGGAGCCTAAAAAATTCATAAAATTCGGCGATTGAAATATTTGCCTGAAATAGTATTTTTGATTAATCACCATGCCAAAGCTCAGTGTTTTAACCCCTAAGGGCCATATTTTAAATATTCAGGTCTGGTTTTAAATATTCGGGTCCGATTTTAACTTTTGTTTCTTCAGCGCTTATATTTATATTTGCCAGTAGAGAAATATATAAAATCGGATTAATTTCTCTTAATCGGATATTCCATCATCACGGGTTTTTATATATATCTTTTTGCAACGTCCGTTATTATTTTTAGTACAATGCCTGCAAATATAACATATGTCCATATGTCTATATCTGTTCCGTCATAGAATGCTATCATTCTTGTCGCCTCAAACTTGTTAATGTCGCTTTATGTATGTACCTATGTTAAATAAATTTTTATGAGTATTTGCCTTGAAAGACGAGCCTTTCCCTCAATCAGGATAACTCCCGAATAGGTAGCCCGTTGAAGATCTTCGAAAATATTTCGATTCCTGCTTTAATGAATCTTGCCCACGAATCTGGAATGGTTTCCCACGACTGCACAGCGTATCTTTTTTTCACCACGGCGGCACAGCGGCACGGTAGAAACAACGACTTATAAAAAATGGACATCTCTTACCATTCTTTTAATGACCAATATACATATAAAGAAAGCATACCAAATTTTTTCCCCGAAGTGGTATTATGCTGGATATGCTCAGAGGTATCACGATCGATGACGTGACAACCCGGGACATGGATGATGCAATCCGGGTGGAAAGCACGGAAAACGGCGGCTGGCACGTCGTGGTCATGATTGCGGATGTTTCAAAGGTAGTTCACACGCATTCAGAGCTTGACCGAATTGCGATGTCCAGGGTCGAGACCAGGTATTATGCAAGCGGTAACAGCCCGATGCTGCCCCGGCGGCTAGCAGACGAGGAGCTATCCCTGTGGCCGGGGAAGTCGAAATATGTCCTTGCCGTGGATATCATCCTCGACGCGGACCTGTCGATCCTCGAAGCAAGGCTTTCACGGACTGCGATGACCAGCGAAGCCAAGCTCGCCTTCTCTGATATCCCCCGCATTCTCTCTGAGCGGGAGCACCCGCAGCACGCTCTCATCAAGCTCGCAAGCCAGCTCGCAAACGATCTTTTGACTCAGCGCCGCAACCGTGGAGCGCTGGCATTCTACGACCTGTGGCGGGGGTTTGTGACGAATGAGGAAGGATCGCTTCGGCAACTAAGACGCAGGGAGGATACTATCGGCTACGTCATCATCCAGGAGCTGATGATTCTCGCTAACATGGTCGTAGCAGAGTATGCGGTCAAAAATGACATTCCTATCCTTTTCCGCAACCATACGGCCCGGAGCGCTACCCCCGAGAGGGTGGACTTGCTGAAGCTGCTCGAAAGCATGGCTGTCATCCCCGAGATAAACATAGCTACCCTCAGGCATACCACGCACATGATGCTCAACAGAGCTGAATACGACCCCGTCATCCTGGGTCATTTCGGATTGAACCTGGGAGCTTATACCCACTTCACCTCGCCAATCCGGAGGTATGCTGATCTTGTAAACCACCGGCAGATCCGGGCGTACATCCGGAACGAACCCCTTCCTTATTCTAAAGAGGAGATTCGGTCAATCGCATCGCACGTCAACATGGTGCACTTCGAAAACGACAGGGCCAGAAGTGAGTACTTGAAGGAAAAAGCGTACAGGAAAGCCGAGTCGTTCATCCTGGAGGCCCGGATCGAGGATACGAGTGATAAAGAATTCGAGCACATCACCAAATTCCTGATCCGCAAGGGGGAAGACTGCCCCGAGGCCTACTGTGATGCTTTCCGAAAACGCCTTGGAAAGCTGCCTATCATCTGCGCAGAGCTGGTACTCCTGCAAGCCCCTGATGGCGAAAGATGGACAGGGCTTAAAAAAGCCCTGCTAGAGGAGATGGTAACCGCGCCTCACCGCGCAACCTCGATCTTCGATATCGCGCAACATATCCCCGGCTGGCAGGTGCCCGTATACGAAGTGACCGAAACTTCACGGGGCAACCTGCCCGTATTCACTGCCCGGAGCACCACAAAAGTCGGCAATAGAGAATACCGGTCCGCCGTATACGAGGACCTGACAAAGAAAGGCGCCGTGCAGCGGGCATCCGTAGACCTGCTCGCGGCCATCCTGGGCTTACCCGCTCCTGCCCTGAAGACCACAATAGCGGACCCGTCGGCAAGTAAGGAAGAGGTGACGATTAACACGTCGAAAGACCCGATTTTTGCCCTGCAGGAGTATTGTCAGGCAAAGAGACTCACCCTGCCAGCTTATTCGTTTGAGACAGAAGGGCCAATCAACAAGCCGACCTTTACCTGTACCTGCACCTTTGGCTCTTCGACCAGCACCGGACAGGCGGGAAACAAGAAAAGGGCCAAAAGGCTAGCGGCCAGAGCGATGATATACACTTTGGTGCCCAGAAATTGATCTTGAGTTTGAGGTTATAACGAGAAAAGCAGTGCAGCTGTGACGCCGTAGCTCTTTTAGTTTTGATTCTTGTTTTCGCGGGTCTTGCTCTCGAATAAATCGAATCATTGAGTTCGTCGAAATGTATGTCCTCTATAGATTTGCCGACACAACAAATTTATTGAACGACAGCGTGGACAAATGACTTCAGGATATCAACTGTTCTGTCTTTATTTACCCCCTGAAAATAGGCTTTTTTCCAATCTTCTCCCGTTATATTTCATACCTGTGTAAATCCGCGCTGTGTAAGGAATGTCTCAACCGTTCCTTCCTTGATACCGAACTTAAGAGTTTGTCCCAGATATGACACTTGATTCCAGAGATTCCTTCCCGCCTCAAGCTCGGAGTTCCCGCCATCTGTTTTTGAATACGGCTCCCTTACGGGGGCAGGAAAGTAGTTCCTGGATATCACCGGTCTATATGGGAGGAAGAGACAGGGGAATAAGGTTTGCGGATGTCAATGGCGACGAATTAGAAGATCTTCTCAGGGGTTATGTGGATGATGACGGTGATGTTTTTTGCTCGACCTGGATAAATACCGGAGATGGCCGGGAACTGAACAGTCCCTGGACAACACCGACATATTTCACGTATAATACTCATGACGGGGGTGCTCGCCTTGCAGATGCTAACGGAGACGGATTGGCTTACATAATCAGGGGTTGCAGAAGTGCCGGAACGGAACGATATGATGCTTATCTCAATACCGGTGAGGGCTGGATACAGGATAATTCATGGAACCCTCCAACTTACTTTGTAGATACCGAATATGATCAGGAACTGTTAATTGCTGACCTCAAGGGGGATGGACCGGTCGATCTCATTAAGTAAGGCTCTGCCTGGTTAAATACCGGCAGTGGATGGTAACAGGGTGATTCATGGGGATCACCTTTATCACTCAGGTCGTTACGTACCGGTACACGTTTGATGGATATTACCGGAGACGGTCTGGTAGACATTCTTAAGGGTTATTTTGGCAGTTCAGGATACGTTCACGATGCCTGGATAAACACGGGTGATGGCTGGGAACAGGATAATTCGTGGAATCCACCTGCACTGATAGCAAGCTATACTACCAACCAGGGAGTACAGTTTGCAGATTTGAATGGAGACGGGCTGGCAGACATTGTCCATGCAGAAGCACGTCTACAACGATGCCAACCAGTTAAGTAAGGTCCGTTACTCCGCTAACAATTCCCTTGTGGAAAAGTACTGGTACGATACAAATGACAAGAGAATCAAGAAACAGAACTTTGGTGGAGAATTCACCTATTACATCAACAAATACTGCGAAATCGATAACGGTATCTCTACCAGCTACTTCTTCCGCGATGACGAACGCGTAGCCAAAGAAACATCCGAAAGCATGGAGTGGTACCTTTCAGACCATATAGGCAGCACTTCTTTGATGGTTGATGAAACCGGGCTTGAGGTCGAACGCACCGATTACTTCCCATACGGCCAGGTTCGGTCAGGCGGGCTGGAGAAATACGGTTTTACCGGGCAGGAAAATGATGCCGATACAGGGCTGATGTACTACGGTGCGAGGTATTATTCGCCTGAGTACAGGGTTTTCTTTCAGCCGGATACGATGCTTCCTGATCCGTATAATCCGCAGGCGTTGAACAGGTATGCTTATGCGTTGAATAATCCGGTGAAGTATACTGATCCTACAGGGCATTTTGTAGATGTTCTTGTGGATGCAGCTGCATACTCCTGTAACCTGGTGACCAGGTCGAAAATTGAGACGGAAAAAAGATGCTTTTCATACAAGCAAAATATGTGATTGAATGGAGGGGGTTTCCTATTCCCAAATCCGGGGGATGGAGGGGTATGATATTATATTTGGGATAACTCCATTCAATCACGGGGCGTGTTTTTCTACTATTGGATGTTTCTATGCTTATTGCCTTGGTGTATTCAAGTCCTACTTTTCCACAAAGTGTGTCCATATGCTCAATAATACCCAACCCTGTCTAACCATTTCTATGTATTTATAAGTATCTCAAATTTATAATAAAGTAAAAAATTTTAACACGTTTATTTATATATGTTACAAAGTTGAATACTATAAGAGTTGGAATAACAGCGTTTTTATCTAAAGTTATCTTGCAATCAAAGAATCGTTATGAAAAACTTTTTATAATGTATAACTTTTTATCTGATGACCAGCTTCAAAATTAGCGATTCCCTCCTGGCAAAATATTGAAGCTGGTTAGGCTTCCTCTATATAAATCGGAATGAAAAATATACCTGTTTTTCAAAAAGATATATGTATAAAAACAAGAGAAAAGAGTGTGATTGAGAGTTTTAGGGGTGTGTTTCTCTCAATCACCGTTGCGTTCAAATCCTTTGGGAAGTGCATTTGAGAGTTTTAGGGAGTATCACTCTCAATCGCCATTGCGTTCTAATCCTTTGGGATTTATTCACAATTCTACTTTTTCAAACTAAGCAGAATCTATTTTTTGTAATGTTCCTCCTCATATAAGAAACTTACTTAAATTTCAGAATGAGTTTAATTTTTTTACACCCTCACTAATTTATTTTGGAAGGTTAACTAATTCTCTGGTATCCAGGTTAAAAATTGAGATGGGAATGTACTGCCCGGATCGCAGGCATCTGTACTATGTATATCCTACCCTCGCAGTGAGGAAAAAAAGAGATTTTACATCTGACATCGACAATCAACATATAAATTAATTTCTTATGTTGATTTTATGCACTCCATTCTTTATAATTAGAAATTTATGCTCCTTAATCAGATTTGATGTCAAACTATACTTACATAAATATAGAATTATATCTCTTATGTAAAAATGAGTAAGTTGAGTGCAGGAGTCTTATGGAAATGAATAGAAATACGGGGATAATGGTAGTATTAGTATTTGTTATTCTTGGAGGTGTTAAAGATTGGATGGATGAGAATTATATTCTTAGTGATACTTCAACTGTTTATCCATATGATCATGGCGCTCGGTTAATTGGCGCAGATGGTCATAGAATAACACTTCTCAACTACAAGAATGCAACTGACGTAACAAAAGACGAAGTTCTAAGCTTTATAACAAGCGATAAAACTGATCAGCATCCATACACTTCTCAGTATAAATGTGGTGATTTTGCTGAAGATGTACACAATAATGCAGAAAAAAGCGGAATCCGCTGTGGATATGTGTTGTTAGATGGAATCGATCATGTTTGTAATGTGTTTAATACTACGGATTATGGATTGATCTTTATTGATTGTACACACGGTACAACTATAATTCATTATAATTACGACAATCTTGAATGGAGTACAGTAGTAGAAGATTCTTCTTATGATTCGATTGTTAAAGTCGAAAAAGGGAAACAATACAAGCCGAAATCCATAACGACTGGAGAGTATTTTGACTCGATGGGCATTGTAACAGATTATACAATTTATTGGTAATGTTACCTTCAGTCTTCAAAATGACTTATTTATTTAGAGATGTTAGCTAATTCTATGGCAACCTGGTTGAAAATTGAGATGGGAATGTATTTCCCGGATCACAGGCGTCTGTACTATGTCTGTTCTTCTCCTCCGCAATGAGGAAATGAAGAAACAGTTTTATTGCAATCGTTAAAGAATAATATCAATTATTTTTTCTTTTTTTAAGAGGTATGATACAGTACTTTTAGGGGGAATACAACATTCAGCTTTACAAACATTCAGCCTGACATTCATTAAAAAATAGCTATTGTCTATCTTTCTCTTATAAATAGTGGTTTATAATGCTTAATTATAAGTGGGAATAACAACAATAACACTCAGCAGGATTGTGAAGATCAGGACTTCATCAAAAAGCTTGCCTGCAGGGGTATCGGCTTCAAATATTATTATATATAACTTATTTCGCCAGTTATTCTCAGGTGGCTTATTTTGCGTTTTGTCTATCATGGGATCCGACATTGTTAACATCCACCCTCACAGAAGAGGTTGATACGTAATCCGAATTTCCGAAGATGTGCTTATGATGCAGCACCCTGCAAAAAAGTCATGTTAACCTATGTTTCAAAAATCAATAAGTATTTTCTTGCAGTAGCTAATGTTACAGGTAAATAATCTGGTCTTTGACATGATCTCATAATTTGGGAAGATTTGAAGTTTCCGGTGCTCCTTTCAGGTCGTCCACCTTTACATGGGCGATACCCCTGGTTTCGCTCCGGGATCACAGGAAATCGGAGAGATTTATAAAAACGTGAACATCCGGGAAGGAAGCGGAAGCGTTGCAGGTCCGGAATTTGAGCATCAAAAAAGGTGTGACTAAAAAGGCAAAACTCAAAAATTAAGTGACTATACAAAACATTATCGTCCACAGGTTATTCTTGAGAAAAGTCCAGGTTGCGAATTGATAATCAAATGTGTTATTATTTAAAAATTTCAAACTCGCAGTTTTCAAATGCTCTTGTTTGTCCTTTTTACTTGTTTTTTCATATTATTGATTATTGCAATGTATTCAAATGATTCCGAAATATTTATCTATCTTAATGTAGTTTTATCTATTGGTAAATCAATTTTACTTGATTTGCCAACCGTTCTTCCTTGGGACCTAAAATTCGGAGAGTAATTTGCCATTTTAACTCTCTGAATAGGGAGTTGGGGGTTTAACCTCCATTAATTTCCTCCTTTCTTCCTTTTTCTCTATTTTTTCAATTTTTTATTATCCTACCTTATTTTAAAATTTATATTCTTCTAAAAAATAAGATACCTTAAAGCAGCGCATTCTTGTAAATCGTAGCGAAAACAGATATGAAAAGCTTGGTCAATATACCTGGCGATTTTCTCTGCTATTGGGTAATATACCTTGATTATGAATATTCAAATGCAATTATGGTCCAACCGGACCTGCTACAGGTATATCATAGTATATCATTTCTGCAAAAAGAATTATCATCAATATAAAAATTAAATCACCAAGAATCAACATAATTTTATCTTTAATATTATCAGTCACATCATTCTCTGTCTTTATTATTTCAGTATTTTCCGGACATTATGCAACTTTCATTTCAATTATATCATCATAAAATCCTAAAGTTACTAAAATATATTTTAATGAGTGTATAATAATATAAGGAACAAATATAAATATTATCATAATTGGTGCGCCTAATACTACTAACTCAAAAGACTGAGGGTCGAAAATAGCACATGTCTATCAGCCCTTTAGAAGCCCTACGAAGCATGAAAAACATGTCCGCAAGTAAGAACTGCTGAGGACGTTTGTGAGTTAGAAAGAAGCAAAAAAGGTTAAAACGGTAGAAATTTCAGTATAATTTCTCATTCATTTCTTCTTATTCCTTTTGTGAAGGGCCGCCAGTCAAGCTGGCGGAGGCGCTGATGTTAGCTACGGGTTTAAATGGGGTTTTCTGGTAATTTCAATCGCTTTCTTTTCTCTCTTTCCTTTCTCCTCTTTCCTGCCCTTCAAAATGAAATGTTCATTTGGAGCGCAGTCCGTTAATGATTTCTTCCAGGAGGAGGAGGGCGCCCGAAACTCCCATATATGTTTTCGGGATTATGTGGATGTAGCCTTCTTCCGGGAAGGCGATTTCGATGCCGGCTTTACAGCATCCCTTTGCTTTTAAAAGCTTAAGGGTAGGGCCGTCAGCTAAGGCAATGTCAGCCGATTCAAGGGAAGGGTCCCTCTCCCAGGCTTCGCAAAAGCCCTTTTCCTCCAGAAACATCCTGAGAGATTCTGCTGTTTCAGGGTCGCTTCCGGGAAGCAGTTTTACTGCAAGGGGAGCCATGCCCAGGTAGGAGTAAAGCCAGTGTGTAAGAGGGAAGGCAAGCGAGCTTTCTGCCCTGATTGAAAAACTGGCTCCTTTGGGAAGTCCTGAGTAAGAATGGAAGCGTGAAATCTGTCGGTAACTGGCCTGTCGGGCTCTCCGGACTTCCGCAAGGGCAGGTGCAGGGTCGATATCCAGGACAGTTGCAACTTCCCTCAACAGGCTTTCATTCGCATCAAACCCCAGGGGAGCCCCGAGAGGAGAGAAAATGGCAGGGGTCCCGAAGTGCTCCCGGTACCATTCTGCAATCCTTCTGCCATATTCGGGGAAAAGGACGATATTGCAGGCTGCATCGCCTGATTCCCTAATTTCGTCAAGGGAAGTTCCGGCAAGGAAAACGGTCCCCACTTCCAGGCCCAGAAAAGCCAGGAGCCGCTTCATTTCCGCAACCGATCCTTCCCAGTGTTTGTGGAGCAGGGAAAGCCCTATGAGGTTCACTTTTTTCTTTGATTCCGGGAGATGGAGGGGGCTTGAGGGAGACCTGATTTTCAGGTGTTTGAGCAGGGCAAGGGCAGTATTTTCAAACCCCCGGGCTGCGGGAAGAGAAAAACCCGGATTTTCCACCACAAAACAGCGGTCCTGCAGCCCTGCTTTTTTAATTACACTCTCCAGGTCGTCTCCCACAAGGCTTGCCCCAGGGGAATTAATCACCATAAGCAGGCCTTTTTCTTTTGCTGCTATTACTGTAAGCGCCCTTTCAAACTTTTCAAGGGAACCCCGGATGTAGTCTTCCCCGTCCAGGCAGGTGCAGGGGACCCTGGGCTGCCCGAAATAGAACTCGTCCTGGAAAGCCAGGGGGTCATGGGAACTTTCCCTGGGGAACTGCCTGTCCGAGAGAAAACTGTGGTATAACTTGCACCCTGTAGGCCCGTTGAGGATCACAGCCGCATCCCTGATTCCTTCTACCGCCAGGATTGAACCCGTAAAAGCGTCCGGGGAAAAAATCAATTTTCATCACCTCCGTCGTACTTCCACCCTTCCGTAACCGGCAGCCGCAGAAGAGTACTCCAGCGTTTTGCAAGTTCAAGCCCGCTCAGGAATCCTACCTGCGGAGAGAAGGGGATAGTATCGTAATGCACTCCGTCTTCAGGGACCGAAGGGGCATAATTCGAAAGGACCAGGTCCGGCATAAGAGTCCTGACATCCTTTGCCCTCTTTTCATCCGTATAATTTCTCTCCACAGGGAAGGCTTCGCAGGATAGGAAACCTGGGCTTCCCCTTCCGAAAAATGAGACCGAAATCCCAATTTTGACGATTTCCATCCCCAGATCCCGGATCGTATCCAGTATCCAGCCGATATCCTCGGTGTAGCTCACCAGAAGCACGCGCTTTCCCATGAGACGGGGAGCATATTTTTCAATCCCTGCTTTGTAAACCGTTTCCTGTTCCTTCAGCAGGAAAGAAGGGTCCTCTCCGGGAAGCAGACATGCTGCCAGGGCTTTTATCCAGAGGGAACTTTTCCGGAAACCCACAGGGAAGGGAAGCTCAAAAAACTCAAGTCCGAAACGCTCGGAAAGATACGCCTGTATGGCCCGGGTTTCGGGATCATCGCAGGCCAGCAGGTTTATTTCCGCTTTTTTAAAAGAACGAAGGGAAAGGGTGTCTGTCCCTTTTAAAAACCGGCAGTTTACCCTGTACCCCAGCTTTTTGAGCAGCCCTGCGATCGTACGGAAGTATTCCTCTTCCCGCAGGGAAAAGCTCCTTTCTCCGATAATATTGACCAGGCCTTTTTCGGGCTTTAAGGAAGGGTCAATCAGGTCAGCAACCCGTTTGTAACCCTCAAGCAGCCCGGTCGAAAAGTCTCCTGTAAGGACCCCTTCCACAGGGACTGGGATTACCCTTGCTCCGGAAAAACGGGATTCAGCTCTTGCACTTGCCCTTCCGATATCATCTCCTATGATTCCTCCGGGGCAGGTGCTCACTACAAAGACCGTTTGCCAGCCGGCTGAAAGGGCTTCTTCTATTTTCCTCTCCAGCATTTCAAGCCCTCCGAAGATGACATCCTCTTCCCCCATATCTGTTGGTAGGAGGCCCGGGACCTGCTTTTCCTCACCTGCAGGGACATTTATTCCACCTCCTTTTAAAAATGAGCAGGCAAGGGCATCGGCTGTGATATGGGTGCAACTTCTCGGCCCGTGCAGGACCGTGGCGGCATCGTTAACCTGAAAAGTCGCAGTCGCAGCCCCTGAAAAAGCACAGCCGTAAAGGGGTAGCCTGGAGGGAGGTGGTGCAGGGGGTTCAGGGAGTGGTGCAGATACTTCTTCGGGAGTTCCTGAGGACTTTGTTTCGGGAATTCCGGAAGGGATTTCTGCGGAAGGCCCGTTTTCCCGGTTGAGAGAACCAGGCTCGGTACCGGTTTTTTCATCGAGTGCAGAATCTGTGGAAAACGGTTTTCTGTTAGCCCGTTCCCGACTTCCCAGCACTAGAGCTTCAAGCTCAAGGTCACCGAGGGGGTTGGCAGGGTGGAGCAGGCTCCGGTCCTTTTCCAGGGTTTCAATATATCCTGCCAGCTCCCTGAAAATACCCGCAGGAGCAGAGGCAGGGAAAGCTTCGGCCAGGGTTTTTCCGACTTTTTCAGCCTGAGAAAAGACTTCGTCCCTGGGAATTGAAGCCAGCACGGGCAGCCCTACCGCCCTAGCAAAGGCAAAGACCCTTTCCTCTTCTGCGAAAAGCCCCCGCCCGTTGAAGATAATGCCTGCAACCCTGGGGGCTGCATCCTCGAAATTCCGGATCCCCCGGAGGATGTTGTTGGCTGCGTACAGGGCCATATATTCCCCGGAAGTCACCAGAAAAACCGCATCGGCATATTCTTTCCTCAGTGGGACTGCAAACCCGCCGCAGACCACATCCCCGAGTACGTCATAAAGAACGACATCAAAGAAAGAAGCCCTGAGTCCCAGGCGTTTTAAGACCTCAAAACTGCTCAGGATACCACGCCCTGCACACCCGATCCCGGGTTTCGGGCCTCCGGCTTCCACGCAGGCAGTACCTCCGTAGCCTTCAAAGACCAGGGCTTCGAGATGCTGCACTTCCATGGGAGTTGCACGTACATAGTCCAGCACCGTGGGGATGCCTGCCCCGCCAAGGAGCAGACGGGTGGAGTCGTGTTTCGGGTCGCAGCCGACCTGCAGGACCCGCTTTTTCGAATTAGCAAGGGCAGCCGAGAGGTTGGCAGAAACCGTGGACTTGCCTATGCCTCCCTTCCCGTAGAGGGCAATCTGGATCACTATTTTTCCCCCGCTGCCTTTCTTGAATTAAAAGGAAAAAATTCCGATAAAAAAGCATTAATTGTTTTTTCTGTTTTGAGGATCATATCTGGATCTTATTTGCTAGTAAGCAATTAAAGTTGTGCTTGACAACCATACCTCCATTGTTACCTACTGGTATGTCCGTTAAATGAGACAATAGCCCTGAACAATTTAGTTTGAGCAGGAGTTAACAACCAAAAATGGAATTGATAATTATAGTACCATTAACGGTTACAGGGGGAATTTTCCATGCCCACGGCAAGGCTCTTTAATCAGGCTAGATTACTGCCGAAGACTGGTCTTATTTTTCTGCAGGCCGGGAGAATTCCTGGTCTTCAAGGAGCACGAGCCCCTGCCTGGGGTGTGAATTTACTGCCCCGGGGGATAATGTCTCTTCCCTGTTTGCGATAAACCTGAAATAACCAAGCCCTATTAGAAAGACCGGATATATGATCTTCCAGGTAAATCCCGAAGCCAGAAAACTCAAAGACAGAAGTGAAAGAACCGAAAAGCCCCATTTCTGCCAGCCTGTTTCTGTTTTCCAGTAAGCAATTATGACGAAGCCGCAGAGGAAAATAAAGTTCTGGTTTACGAGCATCATCATAGCCGTAATAGGAATCTTGAAGAAATAACATCCTGTAATTATGGAAACGGACAGGGCGTATAGAGCCCCGAGGCTGGGAAGAGGCACGTTCCTTTTTGAGAGCTTTCCGAATACTGCAGGAAAAACCCCAGTCCTTCCAGCCGCATAGATCAGACGGCTTGCAGTAAAGTTCCAAGAACATGCATTTGCTGCAAGCACTACTAATATAAGCCACATCAGAAAATTTCCGCCTGGAATAAAAAGCACAAGACTGGAGAGCCCGGCAGCCCCTTTAAGGGAAAATCCCGTAGAACTGGCCCCTACGCTTATCAGGGCAAGTAAAACATAGACTGCAGCAACCAGAACAAAGCTTATCCAGTACAAACGGGGAACGTTTCTTTCGGGATCCTTTATCTCTCCAAGGGAAAAAGAAAGATTTTCCCAGCCCAGATAAGCCCAGAAAAGCAAGGCTGTAACATTCCACACTATGTTTGGCGCCACGTTTCCATTGCCGCTAAGAGTTTCTCCAGCAATCCTCAGCCCGGAACTGAAAAAATCGAAGTTAAAAACAATAATCAGCCCTATAAGCAGGAAAAGTGCTGTGAGGGCCAGATAGTTGACCAGGGTAATAGCTCTTATTCCAAAGAGGTTTGAAATAAACATCAGGCTTACAAGAAGGATCGCACAAAAGGTCCCTCCCAGTTCCGAGAGATTAAAAAACTGCCGCGCATATTCACTGCCAATAAAAGCAATAGCAGGAAGTCCGAAAAGGTAAGAACCGCTTACAAGATAAGAGACCGAATACCTGCCCCAGGGCCCGACTGCTTTTTCTGCGTAGCCGGCAAGCCCGGCTATCGAGGGAAATTTAAGACCAAGCCTTGAGCAGATCTGAATCCTCGGAATAGTAACGAAGGTAATAAGCAGCCATCCAAGGATTGCTTCATGGACGTTTCCCACGCTGAGAGCCAGGCCGGGCAATGCGAGGATTCCCGTACCTATGAGCATGCAGACTGCAAGCCCTATACCTCTCTTTAAGGTAATTGTTTTTTCAAGATCGGTCATTTTATCGTTACACTGACATTTTTGATTCTCGAGCAATAAATTACTATGTAAAAATAGTATGATTACTTACAGATAAGTAATCAATAGTTTTGGAAGAAATCAATCTTTCCACCCAAGATCGGCCTTAATTAGAGAAATTGACTTTGCAAGCGTCTTTCTTCCTTTAATGGTGGCCAATTGCCTGCTACCTATCAGGGTTCCAACGATCAGTTCTGCACGTGCATCTACAGGACCGGAGAAGTTAAACTCCCCCTGTTCCAGACCGGTTTTAAGAACTCTGGAGAACCAGTATAGTATTTCATCCAGTAGTAACAGGCTTTGCTTTTGAACCTTCTCCGGAAGTTCTTCATGATAGATGATTACCGAGCCCGGAGGGCAGATACATCTGCCTTCATCGAAGTCCCTCAATGTGTAATCAAAATAGGATTGAAGCTGCTCACGGGCTGAGCCTCCGGATTCCACTACCTGGGAAAAATTTGCAGCTATTTCCTTTCTGCTGTCTTCAAGCAAAGCCGCAACCAGATCTTCTTTTCTGGGATAGTAATTATGAATTGCGGCATTTTTTATTCCCAGCTTCTGAGAAATATCTCTATAACTAAATCCGTTATAACCCCTGGATTGAAGAAAAAGCCTTGCATAATAGAGTATCTGTTGATTGGTCTGGTTCATATTTTTCATAACAACGCATGTATCTGTTAATAAGTAAATTGATAGTGCTCATCTATATAATATCTTTTGGCGTCGGTTAATGGATTCTATGCATAAATTCAAGTGCTATTAACGGTGGTTTTTTCAAAGGGTCCGCTCAGATGTTGCATAAAAAATAGAATTTTTTGACATTTTGAATATTTCCTTGAAATTATTATTTTTGATTTTTATGTTTAAACCGGTACTTACTTATATGTAAGTAAGTATTTGAAATATTAGTAGATATCCATCAAATGATCGAATATTCAATGATTGAAACAAAAGGTGGCAAGTTGGCTGAATTTACTGTAAATTCCGCAGTCTGTGGCTTTGTTCACAAAATACGTGGAAGCAAAAAAGGAAACAAAATTATTGTTGACATAGATACTCCATGTGCAAAGGTAAAGAAAATTTCTCACATGGAAGTTCCCATGATGGAAATTCTGGATATCAAAAACAATTATGTTATTGATAGGGCACATGAAGCAGATTGTTCGTCAAATTGCCTTGTACCCTGTGCAGTACTCAATCTCTGCAGAATGGAGAGCGGTTTCCTTGCAAAATCCCTGGTAAAAAAAGCAGGCAGCATCAGTATAGAATTCAATGAAGTCTAAAATTATGTTTTAATGTGTTGATCAAAAACTGAGAATCGCTTTCCAAAAAATGATTTTGCTTAATTAAAAAAGGTGTAATCATGCCCCACATAATGGAATTAGTCGGAAAAGCAAGAGTAGTGGTGAAGGACGGAAAAGTCGTCGAAGTCAGCGAACCTGAAGTTGAATGGTGTCCTATCTTTGCCAAGTTGCGTGGAATTCAGAAGATAACTTCGGAAGAAGTCAGGAAGAACATGGAATTCAGGATCAGCGATTTCGGGATGTTTACCGACAAACGCAAGCTGGAACTCGAGGACTTTGTAGGGTTTGGAGCCAGCGAAATTATGATGACTGGTCTTCGCAGGGGTTTACTTAACACAACAGTAACAGCCTGTGAAGGTGCAGGAACCATTATTTCCAACAATCCTACCCTTGTCCAGGGTATGGGCGAAAGGATGTCCGGCCTTGTCGAAACCGAACCTATAGAAGGCATCATAAGAGGGATCACGGAACGCGGCGGAATTGTGCTTGACCCTTCAACTGCAAAACTGGACTCTATTGCAGGCGTGAAAAAAGCAGCCGAACTAGGGTACAAAAAAATCGCAGTAACCGCACCTTTCGGTGAAACCGCTAAAGAGTTAAGGAAGCTCGAAGCCGAACTGGGGCTTGATCTGATAGTAATTGGGGTTCATGTTACAGGTTTAAGCAAAGAGGATGTCCAGACCCTTGTTGAAAATGCAGACATCACAACCAGCTGCGCTTCAAAATATATGAGAGATCTTGTAAAGCCTCTTGCCCAGGTAGGAACAGCAGTGCCGCTTTTTGCCCTTACGCAGAAAGGAAAAGAACTTGTTATCGAAAGGGCAAAGGAGATAACAAGCCCGCTTTTGATCAATACCATGCCTCTGCCTGCACTGCCTGAAAACAAACAGCCCAGGAAACTGAAGTAAAACAGCTTTTCTGAAATAAAACAGCTTTTCTGAAATAAAACAGCTTTTCTGAAATAAAACAGCTTTTCTGAAATAAAACAGCTTTTCTGAAATAAAACAGCTTTTCTGAAATAAAACAGCTTTTTTGAAGCAAACCGGTAACAAGTCTGATGACATGGAGTAACTTTTTAGTTGAGGCCTAAATGGCCTCAATCAAAGTTGAACCGGCACATTCGTGCAAGCAAAGTGACTTCTTCACGTCAAAAAAAGATTTTTCCTTTTATTCCATTCACATTACCGGCACTCATATTCACAAATGAATCATTCAAAGGCTACTGTTCTTAAAGAGGAATTTCATGAGAATTATTTAATAACTGCACATGCAAAGTTCATATACCTAAGCGAATGTTGTATATCTGTGCATCTTTTTAAGTAACGTCTTTCGATGTCTGATGGGCTTAAGTTTTCCACAAGATTAAATCCTAAACTTGCAAGATCTTCGGCTAATCTCAATGAGTTGAAACCTCCTGTTTTTCTTGGTTCACCTACCTTTTCCAGATATTCCGTTGATTTTTGTAGTTGTTCAGACTGCTTATTGAGGTTAAGCTCATTAATATCTATATAATCGAAAACAAGGATGCTGCCAGAAGAAGTAATGTTAGCAATAGAACGCAGTGTTGTTTCCACTTCTTCCCGAGTTAAGTAATTAGTGACACCAAGCCAGCTAAAGAAGGTTTTAGCTTCAGGATCATAAGATGGTAAGTGAGTAAGTTCAGTTTCTAAATTTTGCTTAGTGAAATCAATTGGAACAAAATATAAATTTTCTGGAATTTTCCACCCCAACTCTGCATATCTTTGAAGCTTAAAATCTTGTGTTGTAGGCTGGTCAATTTCAAAAACTTTCAAATTTTCCATTAAATCTTGTCGTCGAAGTGCAAATGTATCCATCCCTGCACCAAGAATTACATATTGATTAACTCCCTGTCTGATAGTTTCTTCCAGGATATCTTCGGTGTATCGTGCACGGGTGACAATATTATTTGTTGCTGGTAAAAAAACCTCGGGGATAATCTGTTGTTCAATCTGTTCTCGCACATCTTCGGGAACTAAATCATAGGCTAAAAAGTCATCAAATATCTTGTCGGTAGCATGTATGCAGTGATAGGCACGCATGTAAGCTGTCCATAGTGAAGTATTGCTAACCTGGTTCTCGTTCATTTGATTCTCACCTTTTTTAGCTCATTTTCGAATACCAACTATCTATTTTCTTATCATCTATTCCGGGTCTTCCAGATCCCTTTCCAGGCTTGAGAAGGAGAGTAAAGGTTTTACTTAGTTTAAGGATTCCTCAGTCGATCTCGAAATCATGAACGATTTTACTTTTTGTCTTTAATACAAATTGCCATAAATTGCAGTTATCCTGCTCTTCGGATAGGCTCTTAGATCTCTGAAAAAATACTAAGACCTTCTGAAAAAGTCATTTAGAAACCTTATCTGTCTCACCAGGTAAGGTAAAAGAGATTCAAAAACCCATGGCAGGTACATGTGGTTGCAATGAAAAAGCCCTTTCTTTTCTCAGCTTTATTCCCTTATTTTTTTCGAAGGTTTTTCCTGTGAGGTTACGCCCTTAAAAGGAAAGTTATCTCGATTAAACATGTCTATAAATATAAAGAAAGTGATATGTATTCTGTACTTATATAATATCTCAAGCAGGCTGGTTTCTGTGAAGATTTCCAGCTTTGTTTGAAGAGATGTTCTTATGAATAGCAGTACAACAGTGAAAAATCTTGGCTCAGGGCTGGCAGTCATAGGCTTTGTCTTGCTTCTTGGATGTGGCTTTTATAGCTTTTTAACCACAGACTCCAGCCTGGTACTTAAAGTGTCAATCGGAGCAATTGTAGCAGGTATAGTACTGGTTTTATTGACCCTGATAAAGGAAAAAACGAGTGTCAAGGATAAGGAAACTGAAAGAAAATACTAGGTGAGCACATGATAATCGCAACCACGGATACGATAGCAGGAAAGGAGATCACACAAACCCTTGGAATGGCTCGCGGTAGTACCATTCAGGCCAAGCATATCGGCAAGGATATCATGTCAGGGCTGCGCAGCGTCGTAGGGGGTGAACTGACAGAATACTCCGAGATGCTTGAAGAGGCAAGGGAGAAGGCAATCAACCGTATGGTGGAAGATGCTGAAAGGATGGGAGCCGATGCCGTGGTAAATGTCAGGTTCATGACTTCCATGGTAATGGCAGGGGCAGCCGAGATACTTGCGTACGGGACAGCTGTTAAGATAATGGACAGGGAATAAAAGAAAGGGATGAGGAACGATCATTTTTCCTCAGATGTAAAACCTTATAATCTATTTTAACAGTACCATCGAGGTTTGTCTTTCTCTTTCAATTTATCTCTTTCAATTTATCTCTTTTAAATTATCTCTTTTAAATTATCTCTTTTAAATTATCTCTCTTTTAAATTATCTCTCTTTTAATTTTCAACCTGACGATCGTTTTCTGTAAGTAAAAAAGCCCTGATCTCTTAAGGTGTTCCGGGAAGAAACTCAAATGAAAGAAGCTCAAATACAATCAGCTCAAATACAATCAGCTCAAATGAAAGAAGTTCAAATGAAAGAAGTTCAAATTCAATCAGCGTGCCGGATAAAATCACAAAAAACAGGGAGAAATGTGGATTTTTACAGGGCTCTGCCGTGGCAAGCATGAGCCCTGCATTTTATGGAGATAAAGTTACCGGTTTGTTTTAAATTAATTCTACCGGACTCAGGCAATATGGATGTAAGAGTCCACAAGTTTCTTGATTTCTTCATTCTTGCCGTAGAGTCTCTCACTGAGCTGGTAGTCGTCAAGACTTTCAAGATATTTTACGGTGTCATTGATCATACCTTCAGTGAAGACATCGTACTGGGTGAAGATGTCCTTGTATTTCTTCAGGGCCTGGGCAGACTCATAGCAGGAAGCTGGGAGGTGTTCAAGCTGAGCAAGTCTGTCTTTGTGTTCTTCCTTGAAGATGTTCACGTCGATGTAAAGGTTCTTTGCAATCTCAAGAGCGTTGTCCATTTCAAATCCGTGGCGGATACCTACAGCAAAGGCTGCAAAGAGGAGGTAAAGGTCAGCAGAGGGGTCTGCAGCACGGAATTCAAAGGTAGACTTGTAGCTGTGGCTCCTGAAATCCTCGCAATAGTTGGGGTTGACATGAGCAATCATCTTGCTGCAGTCGTCAGAGAACCAGCCAAGAGGCACACGGATCAGAGCAGAGCGGTTCCTGTCTCCCCAGCAGATGTTGGTTGGGGCTTCCTGGTGAGGGACAAGGCGCAGGTAGGATGTTGGGATCCTGTTTCCAAAGGCGGTGATTCCTGCTGCAACGTCAAGAAGGCCGGCCATTGCACGCTTTGAGACGTCACTGACATCGCCGTTCTCGACCATGACACTCTTTCCGTCTTTCAGGAGTTTCATGTGGACGTGCAGTCCGCTTCCTGCTTTTCCGACAGTGATCTTCGGGGCAAAGCTGATGATCACACCGTACTGGTCAGCAAGCATCCTGAGCATCCACTTTGCAATAAGCAGGCGGTCAGCACTGTTTTCAAGGGTGTCGGTTTCGAATTCGATTTCGTTCTGCTCATAATAGTAGTTGTCATCAATGAAGTTCCCTACTTCAGAGTGGCCGTACTTGATTTTTCCGCCAGCTTCGGAGATGTACATCATTGCTTCCTTCCTGAGCTGGTCGTATTTGGTAAAGGGATTGGACTCGTGGTACCCTCTCTGGTCAACAGCCGGGAAACCCATGTTGACTTCACCCCTGTTGGCGATGATGTAGTATTCGAGTTCACCCATTGCCTGGAGTTCGTAGCCTGTCTTCTCGGTCAGGACCTGGGAAGCCTTCTTCATGACGGTTTCCGAAGCGCTTTTGAGGGGGGTTCCGTCCTTATCGAAGTAAGAACAGAGGATGTCCACAGTGGGGATTTCCTCAAAAGGATTCACGAAAGCAGTCCTGTATTTAGGGAGCACATAAAGGTCGCTTGTGTCTGCCTCGATGTATGAAAAAAGACTTGACCCGTCTACCCTCTCACCGGCAGAAAGTAAGTTGTCAAGGTGCTCTTCATCTCTGATCACGAAGGTAAGGGCTTTAAGTCTCCCATCGCCACCAACATAGCGGAAATTCAGCATCTTAATTCCGTTTTCCTTGATGAACCTTATAATGTCATCCTTAGTGAACTCGCTTGCTGGCTTATTGAGGTACTGTACCAGTTTGTTCGGATTCAGTTCTACATTTGATGTTTTCATAAATATCCCTTCTTTTGATTAAAAATGTCTGATTGGAGTATTCGAGTATTCAAAGCCTCATTTCAATACCGAATATTTATCAGGCTTAATGGTTGCCGTATCAAGCATGATCATGTGAATTTTGCCTGAATAGGAAAGTGATAACTTACTGCTGTCTATATAAAGTTTTTCATTTTTTTATTTTTTAAAAAAAATACTGCGTGTCGAAAATCAGAATGGGCTTGTGCTGTCGAACTCTTTTTGCCGAAAGAATGAACGGGTAAAAATGGAGGGGTTTTCCACCAAATATATTTAATTAATACAATAAATATATTGGATTAACATAGCTACAACAAATATTGTTTTGAGCTCGTGAGGAACAGCCAGAAATTTTTGTGTATTTTATTTTTGGTGTATTTTATTTCTAGAGAAAGTGATTCCAAAAGGGAGATGGAGGAAAAGTATGGAAACTTATAATATTCCGGAAATTGCAAGGAATGTTTTCGCTGTCGGGTCAAAAGACTGGAACCGCAGGATCTTCGATTCTTTAATCCCGCTGCCAGAGGGGACAAGCTACAATTCTTATCTCGTGATAGGTGAGAAAAAGACAGCCCTCATAGATACCGTGAATCCGGGTTTTGAAGAGGAATTGGAAGCAAAAATCAATATGGTTTCGAACCTGGAAAAACTTGATTACCTGATAATGAACCATGCCGAGCCCGATCATGCCAATGCAATTCGGTTTATCCTTGAAAAAGCTCCTGATGCCCTGTTTGTCACGACCGAAAAAGGAGTAAAGATGGCCAGGCTCTACCATGAACTGCCTGAGTCCCGTATCAAAGTCGTTGCTGAAGGAGATAGCCTCGAGCTGGGAGGAAAGACCCTTCGTTTCATAGAAGCCCCATGGCTCCACTGGCCCGAAACCATGTTCACATACCTGCCTGAAGATAAGGTCCTTTTCTCATGCGACTTTTTCGGGGCTCATACAGCTCAGGGGGTATACGATGAAGATATCGAGGAGCTTGTTTCTCTTGCAAAACGCTATTACGGGGAAATCATGATGCCCTTTGGGAAAATGGGGGCAAGAGCCCTTGAAAAAATAAAAGACCTCGAAATCGGAATAATTGCCCCAAGCCACGGGCCTGTTTACAAAAACCCGAAGCGAATCATGGGCCCGTATGAGAAATGGACTAGGGGAAAGACCGCGAATAAAGCCCTTATTGTTTATGTGAGTATGTGGGGCTCTACCCAGGAGATGATCCGGACAATTGCAGAAACCCTGCTAAAAGAAGGAGTGGATGTCAGGATGTATGACCTTGCAGCCTCGGACATAGGAGATGTTGGAAGGGAACTGGTTGATTCCCGAGCTCTGGTCCTTGGAGCGCCGACAGTTCTCGGAGGTATGCACCCTCTTGCCCTGTACGGCACTTACCTGGTAAAAGCCCTCAACCCCCCTGCAAAGTACGGGGTTATACTCGGGTCCTTTGGCTGGGGAGGAGGCGCACTGAAGCAGGCAGGCGAAATTCTGGCCCCTTCTAAAATGGAGGTTGTGGGGACTCTTCAGGTGCAGGGTAGAGCCAGCAAAGAAGACTTAAAAAAAGTTGAGGAAATAGGCCGAGAACTGGCTCGAAAAATGAAGACATAAATGCAAAAGTTAGTGGTTTAAGTTTTCTGGCTGGAGGGTCCTATTTTACTGAATTTGTCAGGCTTCTCCCGGGCAATCCGGCTCCGAAGCCTTGCCGAATCTTTTCAATAGCACGTTTAAATATCCATAAAGGGAAACGCCCAGAATTGCTCCCCATAAAGGCATAAGGCTTTCGGCCCCTGCCCATCCTTTTAGAGCTGTCAACAAACCCGCACTCAGCAGAGCTGTCAGCTGAGCTGCCTGCACCCGATAAGGATCCAAAGGAATTCCTGTCCTGTCTCCTGTTGATTTTATACTTCGGGAGCCAAGGACTGTGGGAACAAAAAGGAGAGCAGCTATCAGAATGAATAAAACAGATTGTACATCCGGAAAAGTGCCTTCCTGTCCTGCAGCCCGTAAGAAAGCAAATATTGAAACTACTAAGGCTGCCATTCCGAAAATGTGGTTTTGACGACGGGGTGCGGGGAATAAAGCGTCCAGAAAAAATGCCAGTGCAGCAAACAAACCGAAAGTCCAGTTTTCCTGCAGGGAAAGCCAGCCTGAAAGCAGAAATACTGCAAAAGAATCGGAAGCTCTTGAAGGCAGCCCCGTACTTCTGTTAACAATACGAAGGAGCAGGAGTTCCAGGATGAGGGCAAGCAGGATGGGTGAAGGAAAAAGCAGAAAGCCTGTGCAGCCCAGAAAAGCTGCAAAACAAGCAGAAAGCTCGTTATCCGGGTCCAGTTCCCTTGCAAAGGCCCAGGCAAAAAATACCGAGGCTCCTGCCCTTAAGCCGGAGTAAAAAGCTGCAAAAAGATCTCTTTCCAGGAAAAATTGAAAGCCTGAGATCCCCGAAAAGAACAGCAGCGTAATTATCACAATTGCCCTGTTTGTGGGATAATTAAAGTCTATCGAACGGGTAAGTGAACCTGGCCTTTCAACTGTCATTCCTGCTCCGCAAGCTGAAAACGCTTAATTTTTGCGTATTTTGTCCGAATTCAGAAGTACAATTTTGATTAATTTTTGCATACTTTATCCGAATTTAGAAATATAATTTCATCTAGTATATAATGTTTGAAGTTAAATATAATTCTGGAATATTATGGGAAGAGAAGCGGAGCTAAAAAGGAACCTGAGTTTATCCGAAATTACTCTGGTAGGAATTGGAAATATTCTCGGAGCCGGGATCTATGTACTCATGGGAAAAGCTGCAGGGCTTGCAGGCAACATGGTCTGGGCTTCCTTTCTGTTTGCAGGATTTACTGCTTCGCTTTCCGCGCTCAGCTATATGGAACTTTCTTCCATGTATCCTCGGGCAGGGGCAGAGTATGAGTTTGCAAGGAGAGCTTTTGGAGAGCGTACAGGTCTATTTGTAGGGTTGCTGGTCATCTATTATGTAGCAATTACCGCTTCTGCGGTTGCTCTCGGCTTTGGGAGGTACTTCAGTAATATTTTTGGAAGTGGGATTCTGATAGGGGCAATAAGTTTGTTTATTGTCCTGAGCCTTGTCATGGTTTACGGAATCAAGGAATCCGCCCGGCTGGCGATTCTCATGACCTTTATAGAACTTTCAGGCCTCCTGATAATTATTTACGTGGGGATTCCCTATCTTGGTACGGTAAATTATTTTGAGGCTCCGAACCTCTCGGGAATTTTTGAGGCTTCTGCCCTGATTATTTTTGCATTTCTGGGGTTTGAAGATATTGTGAGGTTATCCCAGGAGACAAAAGATGCGGAGAAAACAACTCCGAAAGCTTTGCTTATTGCCATCTTCTTCACCGTTCTCCTCTATATTTGTGTGTCAATAGCTGCCGTAAGTGTACTTGATTTTCGGGTTCTCGGAATTTCGGATATCCCGCTTGCTGAAGTTGCAGCTGTCGCTTTTGGGAAAAAGGCTTTTGTCCTTCTTTCCTGGATCGCGCTTTTTTCCACGATGAATACCGTACTTGTGGTTATGCTTGGAGGGTCAAGAATTATCTACGGTATGGCAGATTCGGGTTCGCTCCCGAAAGTCCTCGCACGGGTACACCCTAAACTCAAGACCCCCTGGACTGCAATTTTCGGAATTGCATGCTTTTCAAGCCTGTTTGTCTTCTTCGGAGATATAGCAACGGTAGCAAATATTGCGAATTTTATGATTTTTATTGTCTTTTTTATAGTCAACATCTCCCTCATAAAACTCCGATATACCGACCCGGAGAGAAGGCGCCCTTTCAGAATCCCTGTCAGCATAGGCCGTTTTCCCCTGTTTCCGGCTCTTGGGGCTCTGTCCGCGTTTTTTCTTTTTTCCCAGATCAGTAAAGAAGTCATGCTTTACGGGTTTTTCCTTGCAGGAATAAGTGCACTATTAGTGTTGCTTAAAACCAGAAAAAGGAAAGAGGAGCTTTTGACTGTCTGATTTATCTGATTGCAGTTTTTAATCGCAGTTTTCTCATTGCAGTTTTTCTCATCGCAGTTCTTCACGTTAATTTCTCATGAAAATAAACATTATTCTACAGTTGAGTGCAATAAAGGCGTTTTGGCCAGGTAAGAAAAAGAGATATAGAGGACTATTTAACCAAATAAAAGTTTATATGTGCTTTAATATCCAATTATTTCCTTAAAAATGGATTTTTTGTCTCATTTATTCGTTTAAGTTCTTATTTTACGCTTGAACAGCAAGCATATATTTCCGAAACATACGGACTTTTGTGGAAAATCTCAACGTATAAGTGGGATTCTAATGCTTTTAATAAGCGAAAAAAGAATATAGAGAGATTTAATTACCTAAAAAAGCCTAATAAAGCTTTTTTTAAAAATTTGACTATTTATAGTGAATATTTTTTGATTTTAGCTCTTTTTGGGTCTGAATATTCAACAAGAATTAGTTTTATATACATAAAATCCTATTTGGTTCGTTTTATTTCAGGGATTATCTATATTATTAATTGTAAATCTGAAAACTGAAATAAGTCCGGAATCTACTAAAAATTTATAAACAGAACTGTCTAAATATAACTCACCGGAATTATTACTCTATTCGTAATAAAGTTTCAAACCTGCTTACAAAGAATTTGAGGTTAAAAAGGGAGTAGATATGAGAAAAGAGCCTTATGAATTCCCGCTGGAGGATTTCATTCCAAGAGAAGACTTTAACAAGATCAAGAAATTCTCCCGGGATAAAGAAACACCATTCCTGATCATCGATCTTCAGAGAATAGAAAGAAGTTATGATGAACTTGTAGAGCACATGCCTTTTGCAAAAATTCACTATGCCGTAAAGGCCAATCCCATGGACAAGGTAGTGCTTGCTCTGAAGGACAAAGGTTCCAATTTTGATGTGGCAACGGTTTACGAACTTGATCAGGTGCTGAGGCTCGGGGTAGGGCCTGAGAGGATAAGCTACGGAAACACTATCAAAAAAGAAAAGGACATAGCTTATGCCTATGAGAAAGGAGTAAGGCTCTTTGTTACGGATTCAGAAAGTGATTTGAAAAAGTTAGCCAGAAAAGCTCCCGGCTCAAGGGTTTTTTTCAGGATCCTTACCGAAAGTGACGGTGCAGACTGGCCCCTTTCCAGAAAATTCGGCTCCCACCCTGACCTCATATACAAACTGATTCTGAAAGCTGAGAAACTCGGGCTTGAACCATACGGGCTTTCTTTCCATGTCGGTTCCCAGCAAAGAGATATCGGGCAATGGGACAATGCAATCTCCAAGTGCAAATACCTTTTTGAAGCAGTGGCCGAAAAAGGAATTCAGCTGAAAATGATCAATCTCGGAGGAGGTTTCCCCGCAAAATACCAGGCTCAAGCCAACGACCTTGAGACCTATGCCAGAGAAATTCGCCGCTTTTTACACGACGACTTCGGAGAAGAACTTCCCGAAATCCTTATCGAGCCCGGACGGTCTCTGGTTGCCGATGCCGGCATTATCGTAAGTGAAGTAGTCATGGTCTCCAAGAAGGCCAGATTCAACCAGTACAAGTGGGTTTATCTTGATATAGGAAAGTTCGGCGGCCTTATTGAAACCCTTGACGAATGCATCAAATACCCCATTTTCTGTGACAAAAAAGGCTGTGCAGAAGAGGTCATCCTTGCAGGTCCTACCTGCGACAGCATGGACATCCTCTATGAGCACCATAAATACTCCTTCCCCCATACTATGAGAGAAGGTAACCGCCTCTATGTCTTCACAGCCGGAGCCTACACCCAGAGTTACTGTTCTGTGAATTTTAACGGCTTTCCCCCTCTCAAAGCCTTTATTATCTAAAGGGCAGTTGCCCATTCTCTTTTTAAGCAACCGATGCGCTCCTGGTAAAGCAATGCAAATTGTAAGTCAGGAGCTCTTAGTTTTGCGAACCGAATCGATAGCCGGACCGAAAACGGATAATTATATGATCTATTTTTAAAATATATTTTTAATCAATTCTTAAAAAAATATTCTTAAGAAAGCCCCAGTATCTTCAGAAAAATCCTTTCAGCCCTGTGGTTGCAAAAGGTTTATTAAGTTGATTATAATATACTACCGATCGTTATAAAAGATCGTAGATTGAGAGTAATAGGGTTTCCTCTCAATCCAGGGTTGGATCGCGGTAGAGACCTCGAGGATAGGGACTCGAACTCTACCGTCTCTAAACTAAAATCATTTAATTAATCCAGTAATTTTTTAAGCAAAATTTACAAATAGACTTCCAAATTAACTTTTAAAATGACTTACTCTTTTTTATGACATATCTATTTTTTAATAAACCCTGTAACGCTCCCAAATTTCTAAATTTATTACATATTTTGAATTCGGCCGATACAGGTGAGAATACATGTGAAGAATTTTTTGCAAACTTTTAAAATCACTACTTTGATGTCTACAATATCCACTTTCATCTGTTAAAATTGAAAAATCAGTGACTATTCACCGGATTTGAGAATAACAAGATAAATTTCTACATAGTTATTTCAGTTATTGTTAGAATAGAGGACGAATCAATTCTATGGAATGATATACCGGTAAGATAGAATATGGTGTTTTGAGCAGGATATTCTTACCCTGATTTAATGATATTGAAAATTTGTTTTCCATCGTAATTTTCAATAGTCTCAAAAAAAAAAATCCCTGAAGGTTTTTTGGAGCGGTTATGATATATATGTCCACATGATTATAAAATAGATGTAGATTGAGGGTTAAAGGGTTTCCTCTCAATCTAGGGTTGGATCGCAGGTAGGGATTCCGAGAATAGGGACTCGGCCCCTACCAACTACTTCTGAACTAATGATCGTCTTTTACTGAAACCGATTTATTACTATTAACCATCCAGGACTATGCCAACACTCTTTAATTATTTTTTATATTCGCTCTTTCTTTTTCATAATGTCTTCAGCATAAATAAGCCTTATGATTGATCCTATTTTTATTTAATTAGTAGGAGGACACGTACCGGACAGCAAAAATACCGGGTAACCTGTTCATTAGTTATTGATGTTTTCGAATGAGCACGGTCGAGATATATAGTCAAACCTGGTTGATATAACAACCTGCTTGGTCTCTCTAATGTTTCATTTACCTTTTATATGGCTTATTTGCCTTTATATGGCTTTTTAGAGGTAAAGATAAAAAAGATAATTATGACCGGCTCGATCGTGCCATTCCTGGCTTGAGACAAAACAATTGCCTCGTCATGAAACAATTGCCTCGTCATGAAACTACTCGAGCCGAATCATTTTCCTTTATTTTGCCAGTACTTAATGAATACAGGAAGTATGTGATGGAAGTGCATATAGCCGGATTTTAAACAGGGCATCATTTTATGCCCTGTAAGAATCGTACCGCTGCACCATGCTATATGCATCCCTTTTTCCTGTTATTCATCATCAAGCGTCATCAGGAAAGCAACAATTGCTCTTTCTTCAGTATCATTAAGCCCGAGATTGCCCAGTTCATCAGTATTGACGTTCGCGGCAACTTCAGGAGCGGGCCATCCCTCTGATTCTACATCCCTTGTGTTATAGAAGTGTACAAGGTCTTCGAGATTGGTAAAGTATCCATTATGTGTGTAAGGAGCTGTCTTTCCGATGTTTCGGAGAGTGGGGACTTTCATTTTTCCCTCTTCACCCTCTGGATCGGTTATCTCGGTACGACCGCTTCCTCCCAGTCCAAGGTCTACATATGCACTCCTTAGAGGGTTATATACTCTTGGTATGCTATAAAATGGGTTATCAGGGTTTTTGGGTACACCCAGATTGTCATAAGTGAAGTCCGTAAATATCGGTTCACTTCCACTACTTATATGGCATCCTGAACACAGGGCTTTTCCATTAAATAATTCGAGTCCCAGTTGCTCTTCATCTGATAGGGTATACTCTCCTGCAAGATACTCGTCATACCTGGAACTGAATTTATTTACTTCTGCAGAATTTTCATAAACCGCGATCGCATCAGCTGCATAATCGAAAGCTTCATCTACATTATTCAGGGAACATGGTCCGTAGACTTCTTCAAAGAGACCTGCATAGTCCGATCTTCGGATACTCATAACCACGGTCCTTTTATTCGGGTTGTGCATTTCCAGAGGGTTCAGGAGCGGGCCTTTCGCCTGCTCTGTCAGGTTGTCCGCCCTGCCATCCCAGAACTGGCCTCCATAATAGATTATCTGGCCGCTGTCATCATAAGTATAGCTGAAATTTGGACTATACGTTGCATATGCAGCACTTGGTGCGTTTCTGTTCCCGAACAGTATTGGTATTACACCCTGTGAAACAGGAATGTCTTGATCAGGGTCAGTAAAACCAAAATCAGGATCGTGACAACTTGCACAGGACTGCCCTCTGGGCATTGATAAGCTTTCATCAAAGAATAGAAGCTTCCCTAGTTCCTCTTTCTGACTCAGCTGAACTTCTTCTGCTGAGGCAGTTACAGCTAATGCTGTTAAAAATAAAATTGAAATTAGTGTTGTTGTCCCAATTCGCATAATCTTAATCAGTAAAAAATCCCCCTTGATAAATTTCTCAGAAATTTCCTGAAGAACATGTTCTAAAATGGGATTTACTATATCTGATAATAATAGAAGTTTTATAGAAGTGTTCTCTGGAAATGGGCATATCACTTTTTTATGCTCGCCGACTCCAGACTGCACCAAACTCTATGACGTATCTAAAATTAAAGAGATATCGACAACCCTCAAGCTTTTTTATTCTCCAGGACAGATTTCATAAGGTTATCAAACCATAAGAAACCTGTAATAAATAGCATGTCTACATTATTTAATAATATCGAAAATTCTAGGAGAAGTTAAGCTCGCAGACTTTAACATAAAAATAAAACATTTTTGAAGTTTACATAATAATTATTTGTTTTTTATATTTGTGTTGAAATTTTTAATGGCATTGAAAGTTAGATTGCAACACAAAAATGTATCCAATTTAAAAATTTGAATTAAAAAAGGTTTTTTAGATCGGTTATGATATATATTACCGGATCGTTATAAAAGATAGGAGATTGAGAGAAAGGGTTTCCTCTCAATCCAGGGTTGGATCGCAGGTAGGGATCTCGAGAATAGGGACTCGACCCCTACCATCTACTTCTAAACTAAGATTAATTTTACGATAGCTAATTTTCAGCTAAGTCTTTCGTTTTTAGCCAAAATCCACTACTCTTAAAGTAATTTTCATTAAGACTTGCTCTTTTTTATAATGTCCTTATTTTTAATAAACCTTATGACCGTTCCTAAATTTCTGATATTCTTTAATTAGTAAACCGGCAGGCTGTGAATGTTCCGTTTCTTCAGCTACTTTCCGTTGAGCCTCTGCCCGGAAAAAAAGCTTGAAAAAAAGTATGCTATAGAAAGGAATTAAAGAACGGCAAAATAAAGCTGGAGAGGTGATGAATTTGGTTTTGCCGTTCTACAATAACTACGACTTTTCACAACTATTTTAATGTTTCCTTTAGCCTTATTGCCAGCAGGAAGATTAAGAGTAAAAGAAAAAAATACCGATTTTCTATTTTAACGACCCACTTCCTTTATAAGAACAAACAGGAAATTCGGGGGATAACAAACAAAATTAAATGTTAATGTTTCTCAAATCCCGGGGATTTTTTCCTATTCGCAGCCTTTTCCCAAAATCAAAGTACTCAAATAGATATTTAAATCACAATAATTTCCTGTTAAAAAGTGATATTCTTTAGCACTGCCCTTTAAGGGATGAGATAAAAGACAATGGTCTAAAAAAGAGCTTTAATCTTAAAAAAGAGTGTATACAGGCGAATTTTGTTTCTTTCTCCGCCTGCTTATTGGTGAAATATTTTACTTTTGCCGAAGATTTTTTTTCCTTCGTCTAAACCTTATTTCACCTTTTTATACCCATTTTCCTTTTACCTTATACCTTAAAGTGCTCTTTTGCCCATTCTGCACCGGCTTCGAGCATCTGCTTGTTGAACTCGATAACCTTTGGTTTGCCTGCGAAGTTTTCGGCAAGGGCTTCTTTGAAGGCTTCTTCTTCAAGGCCGGTTGCGTTCAGGCCCAGAAGGACTCCGAGCATAAAAGAGTTTGCGGCTCTCTCATCGCCTGCTTCCTTGGCTTTTTCGGTTGCAGGGACTGCAATTGATTTTACGCCTGCGGGGGTCTCGGCTTCGCCGATTGTAGAGTCGTAGAGGATGAAGCCTCCTTCTTTTACTGCCCCTTCGAATCTCTCGAGAGAGGGACGGTTCATGGCTATAAGGATATCAGGGGTGTAGACCGTAGGTGAGCCTATAGCCTGGCCTGAAATCACGACCGAGCAGTTTGAGGTTCCTCCGCGCTGTTCCGGGCCGTAAGAGGGGAACCAGGAAGCGTTGAGGTTTGCTTTGACTCCTGCCTGTGCAAGGATAAGGCCCATGCTAAGGACACCCTGCCCTCCGAAACCTGCAATCTTGGTCTGGATCGGGGCAAAGTCGGTCCTGGAGGGTTTTTCTCCGAATTCGGCTTCAATCCCGTAAAGCTTTTCAAGGGAACCGGTTGTGAAATCGCTGACTCCGCGGTGAAGGGGTTCGGCAGATTCGGAATTGTCCCTGAAGTTCCTGAGCGGGAATTCCTTTTCCATTTGCTCGTTAATGAACTGGATAGCCTGCTCTGCATCCATCCTCAGGTTGGTCGGGCAGGCTGCAAGAACTTCCACAAAAGCATAGCCTTTGCCGTCACGCTGGATCTCGAGCGCCTTTCTAACAGCTTTTCGGGCTTTTCGAATATGGGAAATATCGGAGACCGAGACTCTTTCGATAAAAACCGGAGCCTGCAGGTTGTCCAGGAGCTCACACATATGGAGCGGATAGCCTGCAAAGCGGGGGTCACGGCCTTCAGGGGTTGTGGTTGTCTTTTCCCCGATAAGGGTAGTCGGAGCCATCTGTCCGCCTGTCATGCCGTACACGGTATTGTTTACGAAGAAGACAGCAAGCTTTTCTCCTCTGTTTGCTGCCTGCAGCGTCTCGTTAAGACCGATCGAGGCAAGGTCCCCGTCGCCCTGGTAAGAGATAACTACAGCGTTTTCTTCAGCCCTTGAGACGCCTGTCCCAACAGCAGGAGCCCTACCGTGGGCTACCTGGATATTGCCTGCGTCAAAGTAATAGTAAGCAAAGACTGCACAGCCCACAGGGCTGATCATAACCGTCCTGTCCTGGATTCCGAGATCGTCAATTGCCTCGGCGATGAGTTTATGCAAAACCCCATGTCCGCAGCCAGGGCAATAGTGGGTGGCTGTTGGAGCTGCCCCTCCTTTGCGGGGGTATTCCGCGTACAGGGCTTTTGGCTTTCTGAGAACCTTTTCTCCGTCAATGATTTCTGCTGCCATTTTCATGCCTCCCCTGCTATCTTTCTGATTTTGTCCATAATCTGGTCGAGGGTGATCAGGTTTCCTCCCATGCGGTTTACCAGTTCCACGGGCTGCGAACAGCCGATTGCGAGCCTGATATCGTCTATCATCTGTCCGTTGCTCATCTCCACGGAGATGAAAGAAGCTCCCTTATCTGCAAGGGCTTTCAACTGCGCCTCCGGGAACGGGAAGAGAGTTTTTGGTCTGAAAAGTCCCACTTTTATACCTTCCTGCCTGGCAAGGTCTACGGCTGACCTGCAGATCCTGCTGCTTATGCCGTAAGAAACGAGCACGATTGAGGCATCTTCGGTCATGTATTCTTCGTAGTCAACCTCGTTCTGTTTAATCAGCTCGTACTTTGCCTGCAGCTTCTCATTGAATTGCCCGAGTTCATTGAAGTCCAGGAAGATCGAGGTTATCAGGTTAGGTCTGGTTTCAGCCGTACCGTTGACTGCCCAGCTTGTATCGATTTTTGGGTTAAGGGCTTTTTTCGGGAACTCAAGGGATTCGATCATCTGTCCGAGTACCCCGTCAGCAAGCACGACTGCAGGATTCCTGTACTTGAAAGCCAGCTCAAAGGCTTTCATGGTAAAGTCGCACATCTCCTGCACGGAGTTGGGGGCGAGTACGATATTTTTATAGTTCCCGTGCCCTCCGCCTTTCACGACCTGGTTGTAGTCCGCCTGCTCGGGTCCGATGTTCCCGAGTCCCGGGCCTGCCCTCATAATATCTACAAGCACACAGGGAAGCTCTGCGCCTGCAATGTAGGAAATCCCTTCCTGCATCAGACTGATTCCGGGGCCTGAAGAAGACGTCATTACCCTGTGCCCGGCTGATGCTCCTCCGTAGACCATATTAATTGCAGCCTCCTCGGACTCGGCCTGCACGAATTTCCTTCCAATCATAGGGAAGTATTTGGACGCATCGTGCAGAATTTCACTTGCCGGAGTAATGGGGTATCCGAAGAAACAGTCGCACCCGGCGTAAAGTGCGCCGACGACTATTGCGGAGTTACCTTTTACGAGTTGTGTTGCCATCTTTTTCTCTCCTTATCCTGCCTTATTCGGCTTCCTCCTTTTTCAGGGGTATATGGATTTCCAGTGCCAGGGGCTCGGGGCAGGTATAATAACAGCTTGCACAGCCTGAGCAACCCTCTCCCTTATACTTTACGTAGTGGTACCCCCGGGCGTTCAGTTCCTCACTCATGAAAAGCACGTCCTTAGGGCAGGCAAGAAGGCAGCGCCCACAGGCCTTGCATTCCAGAATGTTGATAACAGGGTACGGTTCTTTTTGATCATTTTTTGCCATATAGAATCCTCACGCTATTCTTCCAGTCCCTGTTTTTCTCCAGCCGGTATTGTATGGCAGACAGGAGAGCCTATCATTTTTAAGGGGCTTTCTGAATTCTTATAGGTTCTTGAATTCTTTTCTGTTCTTTAATTATAATATCCTCTTGAATTGCAGCAGCTTTTTGAGAGCAAATCCTAACTATATCTTCCTTGAGCAAACTTTTCAGAAAAAGTTTAAGGTACTTATTTCTTTCCTTCTTTTTCCTTTTTCTGATTTGATCGGTGTATTACTCTACAACTCCTGTTACTGGGTCTGGTCTTTATCCCTGATCTCGACCCTGCGGATTTTTCCGCTGATCGTCTTCGGGAGTTCGGGAACGAATTCCACAATCCTGGGATACTTGTAAGGAGCCGTGACATTTTTTACATGCTCCTGCAGCTCTTTCTTAAGGGCGTCGCTCGGCGTGTAGTCTTTTGTAAGTACGATGGTCGCTTTGATGACCTGACCTCTGACAGGATCCGGAACTCCAGTGATTGCACACTCGAGCACAGCCGGGTGCTGGATAAGGGCACTTTCCACCTCAAAGGGTCCGACTTTATATCCTGAGGTTTTGATTATATCGTCAGCCCTTCCCACAAACCACAGGTATCCGTCCTCATCCATCCAGGCCATATCTCCGGTGTGGTAGTAGCCGTCGTGCCAGGTTTCCTCTGTCCTTTCAGGGTCCTTTCCATAGTGTACAAAGAGCCCTACCGGTTTTCCGTCCTTAGTGTTGATGACGATTTCTCCTTCTTCCCCAACCTCGCAGAGCCTGCCGTCCCTGTCCATGAGCTCAATCTTATATCCGGGGGTGGGCTTTCCGATAGACCCGGGTTTGGGTTCCATCCAGGGGAAGGTCGCAATCGTTACAACGGTCTCGGTCTGCCCGAAACCTTCCATGAGTTTAATGCCGGTGAATTCGAGGAAGCGGTTGAAAACTTCAGGGTTGAGGGGTTCGCCTGCAACGACTGCATACTGTAGCGTACTGAAATTATAATGGGAGAGATCTTCTTTAATCAGGAAACGGTAGATCGTGGGTGGAGCGCAGAAGGTCGTAACCCCATATTTTGAGGCTTTTTCAAGCATGTTTTTGGCTTCAAACCGGTCATAGTCATAGACAAAGACCGCACAGCCGGCTATCCACTGCCCGTAGAGCTTGCCCCAGACGCATTTACCCCAACCGCTGTCTGCAACGGTGTAATGCAGTCCGTCATCCTCCACATTCTGCCAGTATTTTGCGGTAAGGATATGGCCGAGGGGGTAAGTGTTGTCATGTTCTACCATTTTCGGGAACCCGGCAGTCCCGGAGGAGAAGTAGACCAGGCAGATATCTTCGTTCTTTGTCGCACCCTCACCTGTTGGACGTTCGAAGATCGGGGAAACTTCCTCAAGTTCCTTTCTGAAATCAATCCAGCCCTCCCGGGCAACTCCTCCTACCATGGCTTTTTTGAGAGGGATATCCACACATTCGGCATGGGCTTCATCTACCTGTTCCGGGACGTCATCTTCGGAGATGCAGACGATCATCTTCAGTCCGGCTTTTTCGATTCTGTACACGATATCCCGGGTTTTCAGCATGTGGGTTGCAGGCACGGCTATTGCTCCGAGCTTGTGCAATCCCAGGATACAGTACCAGAACTCGTAGCGGCTCTTTAAGGTAAGCATCACATAGTCGCCTTTACCTATGCCGTGCTTTACAAAGAAATTTGCAGCTTTGTCACTGTAGTACTTCAGGTCTTTGAAAGTAAAGGTTTTCTCATTCCCGTAATCGTCACACCAGATCATGGCAAGCTTCTCAGGAGAAGCTCTTGCATAGGCATCAACCACGTCATAGGCAAAGTTGAAATTTTCAGGAACCAGGATTCTGAAGTTTTCCTGGAAATCCTCATAGGATTCGAAATCGGTTCTGGAAACAAATTGGCTCAGCAAGGAAGTCATTCTGGACACCCGTTTTAATTGATTTTCACATTTCTATAGTCTTCAGGCTTCAGGAGGCTGCATTTAATGTTCAGAAACTTTCAGGATTTTTCCCTTCGTATTGAGTTTCTTCGGATTTGACAAATTATTCAGGTCTGTGCAATATGGTTACATTGCAAATATGGTTACATTGCAAATATGGTTACATTGCAAATATGGTTAACATTGAGAATGCAGTTACACCCAATGTAATACAGTCACACTCATCGCAAATGTGGTTGCGTTGTAAATACAGTTACATTATGACTGCAAGGAACCTGGCGGGTTCTCCTCCCAGGGCTTCCATAGCGTGTTCATAGTTGGAATCGAAATAAATAGAGTCCCCTTCATTAAGAATGATCTCATTATGGTGGATGTAGACCTTCAGGCTTCCCTCGAGCACATAATTGAACTCCTGTCCCGGATGGGAGTTGGTTTCAGGTTTTGTTCCCCGGGGTTTGGGATCGACCGTAACAATGAAGAACTCCGCTTTCTTGTGGATGAATTTTTCAGCCAGGTTCTGATACCTGTACTGTTTTCTCCTCTCAACACTTACACCTTTTCCATCCCTTGTGACGGTAAAAATATTCATGCGAGGCTCTTCTCCTGTCAGAAGAGTAGCCATGTCTACCTGCAGCCTGTGTGCAATTTCAAAAAGTATGCTTGCCGAAATGTCCTCTGTTCCGCTTTCGTATTTCTCGTAGGTCTCAGGCGAGACCTGAAGATAATCTGCCATTTTTTCGACAGAAATTTCAGACAGTTCCCGCAATTCCCGGACACGGGCTGCAATTTCCTTTATTTTTTCCTGCATAATGAAATCTTCTCCGACTGAATTTATTTAAGAAACCTAACTTGAATATTTACTTAAAAACCTTTGCGCTCTGCCCAGGTTTTCCTGAACATGTGGGAAAAAAAAATTCTTCCAGAACCATTGAAAATTATCATTAATATACATTACCATTTGTTGTTACGGTTTACAGACTTTGAATTGTGTTTGATAATCACGGAAAATAGTTTATAATCGAGACAGAATGCGTAAAAAGAACTGGAGAACAGAAGGAAAAAAGAGAACAGAGAATAATGCTAGTGGGCCTTTTGGTGGATAATGGACTGTTTAGTGGATAGTGGACTGTTTAGTGGACAACGGGTCGTTTAGTGGATGGTGAACTGCTTGGTGATTAATTTTTTACCCAGTAAATGATTGTGAAACCGTTAACCATGAAGGAATCGTTGATCCGGGGGCGATCAACCCATACAACCCAAATAGTCTGCACAACCACGTCGTCCATCCAGTTCGTAGCTTATAACGCAGTAGCTCAACAACACAACAGGCTAACAACAAAATAACCTAACAACACAGTAGCCTAACAACAAAATAGCCTGACAAAACTGTGGCTTATACAATCTGTGGCTTATACAATCTGTGGCTTATACAATCTGTGGCTTATACGATCTGTGGCTTATACAACCTGTAGCCTGATAACCCGGTAACCCGTCCAACTCTCTACCATATATAATTCCTCAGCCCAATAACCCCATAGTTTATACACTCTATAGTCTGCTCAAGCCATAACCTGTCCAATCCTGTAACCTATACAAGCATATGCCTGAAAAAAATAGGCTTTTCTTTCCACATCATATTTATTGCTATTTTTTATCCTCTTTGATTTTTTATTCATTTTAATTTTTTATTCATTTTAATTTAAATCTCTTTTTTCTAATATTTCTTTAAACCAACAATTTTATATGCTTTCCTTATAAAAACTTGTTAAGTAAATTCCCGGATATTCATGGGGGCTAAAATGGCACAAACACAAACTTTCAGGCGAACCTGCTTTTTACTGGCAATTTTTATTTTGATTTCAGTTTCAGAGACTGGAACGGCGTCAGAATTTCGTGTTTGGCCGGGAGAATCCATCCAGGATGCGGTAGATGCAGCATCTCCTGGAGATATCATCCTTGTAGAGTCCGGAGAATTTAACGAAAGTGTCCACGTTAACAAGGAAAATTTAACTATTGAGTCAGCTTCCGGAAATCCTGACGATACCTTTATTGTGGGAGATACTCCCGCAAGTTACGTTTTTGAAGTTGTTGCCGACAATGTAAAAATAAACTATTTTTCGATAACTGATGGCCGATGTGGAATTTTTCTTAACAACGTTGAAAACTGTGTAATAAAGGGTAACAAAATTTCAAATCAGGAAGCAGGGATCTACCTGTTCAACTCCAGAAACAACCTGTTAATCAATAACATGGTATATTCAAATCAGGACTGCGGGCTCAAACTGCTGGCTTCTTCGGAGAACGTAATTTACGGCAATTACTTTGAGAACATAGAAAATGCCAGGGATAATAAATTCAATGTCTGGAATAAGAGCAAAGGCAATTACTGGAATGATTATGAAGGGACGGACAAAAGCGGAGACGGGATAGGAGATACCCCATATACCGTCAACTCAGAAACCGGGAGTATGGACTACAGGCCTTTAATGGAGTATATCCAGGCACCTCCGGTACTGCCCAAAGCCCGTTTCACTTCAGATTCTACAGAAGGTTATGCTCCCCTCGCAGTAAGGTTCAAGGATTTTTCCGAAGATGCCACCTCGAGGTTCTGGAACTTCGGGGACGGGAATTCCTCAAATTATCCGAATCCGCAGCATACTTATTCTAGTGAAGGCACTTATGTTGTCTCCCTGAACGCCAGCAACGAAAACGGAAGTGACTCGGCATCGGTAACGATATATGTTCGGGATGCTTCCGAACTGACCGGCCCCATGCTCCCGAAAGCCCAATTCATATATAACATCACAAGCGGACATGTCCCTCTTGTCATAAAATTTGTTGATATTTCCGAGAATGCAGATTGCATTGTCTGGTACTTCGGGGATGGCAAGACGTCCTGCTGCTCGGAGCCCGAGCATACTTTCTGCTGTCCCGGGAGTTATACGGTCTCCCTTGCAGCTACAAATGAAAATGGAACCTCTTCGGCATCTGTAGTCGTAAATGTCCTGCCTGCCGACAGCGTTGAAAGTTCGGATGGTATGGAAAACTCTGCAAACACAGGTAGCGGCTCTGATAAAAATGATGCATGCAATATCGTTAATGAAACATATGAAGGTGCATCAGAAAAAGCAGTGGACACGGAACTTACCGCCAGCCAGAAGAATACAGATAGTCTGGAAAATTCTATTGTAGAATATGCCAGCGGTACTGCGGATAAAATCGCCGATGCTGAGAATCTTATAAATTCAGAGGTAACTGAAAACTCCGAATCAGAGTCAAATGGCGGAGGCGAGGGGACCGGAAATGCCAGGATTATCCAAAAAGAGGAACTTGAAGCTATAAAAGATTCCGTTATCTCCACCAGCGGCTCAAAGATTCTCACGGAAACTGGACTGGCTCTGGAAAACGAAACGCTCAAGGTTCAGAAAAACATCGAAGATTTTGTAGATGATTCCTTACCAGAGTCCGTAGGGGACTCCTTGCCCGAAATGGAACAAAGAATTGCCCCCTGGATACCCTCTTTCCTCGGACTTGCCGGAATCGTTTTCATTGTTTCTTTAATGAAAAGAGGCAGAAGAAAACGAAAGTGATCCCTGACAAAGGAAGAGCATTCTCAACAACAGCCCACAATCAGGGCAACATAGTTGTCTTCGTGGTTTTTGATTTCTTCGTGCGTGGCATTTTTTAACCACTTTTTCCCCCCGTGAACGGCGTGATCCCCGCAAATGAAGAAAATGGTCCCTTTTTCGACATTCCGAAAGATCGCTTCAAGGTTTTCATCGATGGCTTTTGCAGCTTTTTTCATTTCCTCCCAGGTCTCTGCCCTGTGGGAGTAACGGTCAAGGGTCCTGAGATGCACTGCCAGAATGGCGGGCTTTTCCCTGAGGGATTGTAAAGCATACTCTGTTATCTGGCTGTCATAATCAAGGATATCCTCAGAGTTAGGGACCCCGTAAAAGTCCTTTATTCTGCCCCTGAAACTCTCGGCTCCTTCGGTCTCAATCACAGCCGCAACCTTCATCCCTGCCCTGTAAGCCCACTCCATGATGCTTCTGAGCTTCGGATTATCAGAGTTTTTTGCAGTCTCAGCATAGATATCCGCTGTCGAGTAGATGTGATGCTCCTCAGGAAGGTATCCCGTAAAGATTGAAGCGATTGCAGGAGACGTGATGTTTGCCGGAGACCTGCACTTAAACAGGAGCCCTTTTTCGGCAAATTCATGCAGGTTTTTCATCACCGGAGATAGATGCCGGTAAAGAGAATATCCAAGGCTGTCAACTACTATAATTACTGCTCTCTTGCAGTCTTTCTCACTTACGTATTCTTCGACCTCAGGAATCGGTCTTCCCGAAGGCGGAACCATAGGAACTTTCAACAATCTCGAGATTGTAGGGGCAATGTCAATGGTACTGCATTCCAGAACTTTCATGTATCTTCCCTATATGATATGGCATGACATTTATATTCATTTTCTGAACTACTTCCCGAATTGCGCCTCGGGAGTCCGCAGTCTGTTTCGGCAGAGTTGCGGCTCTGCAGTACGCTGCCCTTTTCGCTTCGCTCAAGAGGGCCAATTTTGGGATAAAGTAGTGAACTGCGCCCAAGCAGACTAATTTGCAGGTTAAAATCGGAAGCTTCACTCAAGAGGGCCAATTTTGGGATAGAGTAGTGAGCTGCGCTTAAGCAGACTATTTATGGGTTAAGAAGTGAACCGAGCTCAAGCGGACTAATCGATGGGTTGTAACGGTAGCCTAGCTCAAAAAAACCAATTCATAGATCTCTCTAACCTATTCAAGTCAATAGCTGCATCGTGTCGTTTTTGTCCCGCTCAACGCAGGAGAGAGGGCTTTCTAAAAAGACAAAAAAGAAAAGAAGATGAGAAAAGCCAAAAATAGAAGCTGTTATTAAATCTGTATGGATTAAGATAAAAAAGCCAGATAAGCTGGTGGTGACACTTTCCTGATACCTGGGTTGAAAAACGGTTTTCGGGACAGATGAAGCATTTTTCAGACATTCGGAAACAACATCAACCGATAACAAGGGAATATCACAATATTCCGGTTGAAGAAAAATGAGTTTGAGATGGGAATAAAATGGGCGCAACAGTGAAAGAGTTTTTTGAAGAATCTACCGAGGAAATACTTCCTGATGAAGGGTCTACTGAAGAGGAATTGCCGGGGGAAGAATTTTCCGAGCTTATAAAATATACAGTTCCTGGCTACATTTTAGGGCTTCTTGCAGGAGTTTTTCTGGATTTTCAGGGATATCAGCGGAGCGCTGCAGGGCAATGGCTTGTAAGGACTCTTGCCGGAGAAGGGGAAAGCATTTTTGAAGGAATCTTTTCCATCCGCCAGCGACTCCGAAAGGCTGAAGGGAGCATGGCAGAAGCTTATGGCTGGGGGAAGTTGTTCGGGATTGCCATTCCCTGGATAATTGACTTCGGGAGCAGGCTTGCCGGGATCGATGTTTATGGGGTTGAAGGCTTTTATATTCCGTATTTCTATGCCCTCAGTGACCAGATCGGAGCCAATATTTCAGGCATTCTCTTTCTCAAACGTACCGAAGGGTCATGGAAAGCGGGCTTTTCCAGATATGTCCGCCATCCGGTAATGCTTGCAAGTCTTTTTATAATCATAATTGTCCCTCTCGGGCTGCTTGGAGCAAGAATCATGGGGTTCAGCCCGACAACCCAGACCTTCACAGCCCTTGAGACCATTGCTGCAAATCTCTGCTGGGTCCCGCCCCTTGTTGGGTGGTTGAACGAGAAGTACCGCTGAATTTCAAGCAAAAACAGCAGTAGTGAGCACAAGCTATATATCGCATTACTACCACATATGTAGTATAACCACTACATATGGTGTGAGTATCTACCTACAGGGTAAATGTAAACAAAAACATGAACAAAAAGCAAAAATCGAAGGTGAAAAAATGAAGAAAGGTATAACCGCAATTCTCCTGGCCATACTGCTGATAGGTGCTTTCGGGGCAGCAGTTGCCAGTGCAGTTGTTTCGGATGATACGGGAACGACCTACGGACCCGGGTTAATGCACAGATGGGCTGCCAGATATACGGACTCAGGGTATGGTGCAGGCAATTACGCTTCTTGCCCTTACTACAGCGCAGACGGAACCGTAGAGCTTGAAGTTGAAACCATAGATGAGGCTCTTGAAATCGCACAGGCCAAAATTGATGAAGATATCACCGAAGACGACATATATCAGATGAACCGCTGGTGGATAGTCTCCTATGAAGACGAGGACGGTGTCTACGAGCAGGCGAGAATCGACGCAGTCACCGGTGAAGTATATACAGGATACGACGTTCCGGCAGGGTATCAGACAGGCGGCAGGTTTGGCCGAGGGTCCGGATACGCCCGTGGCTTCGGATACTGCATGGGGTATGGCAACTAAATTCCGACTATAACCCATCCTTTTTTATTTGTTTTAACTCCCCAGGTTGATTCTTCATGTTTTTAATTTTATAACAAATTCCCTTCCCTTTACCGGGTATTTTTTATATTTATGGTTGAAATCAGTATTTGAGAAAAAAAATCGATTGAACAAGGAAAAACGGATAAAACAGAAAATCTGGTCTTTTACGAGGTGAAAGTTTTGAACGGTATGGGGTACGGCATGTATGGCTCTTTCTGGGGCTTTTTCCTGAACCTTCTTATTATCCTTCTCATTGTAGGCGTGGTTATGGTGATGCTTAATAAATCAGGTTACACGGCTCCCAGGGATAACGAACGACTTGTTAAAATCGAAAAAGACATTGAAGAAATTAAAAAGACCGTCGAAGAGATAAAATCCAAACTGGAAGAAATCTAAAGTTTAATATGCTTGAAACGAGTTTCGGGAGTATTCCAGCCAGGAAATCGATGAACATATGAGGGTGCACCAGGTGACAAAATCACTTCAACAGATTGTGGACATAGGCGAGGCCCTCTCCCATCCGATCCGATTAAAGCTTCTCTACCTGCTGGCCGAAAGGGAGAGGTATGTGTATGAGCTTGCCAAGGATCTGGACCTCTCAAGGCAGGTGGTGAACCTGCATTTGAAACGCCTTGAAAAAGCCGGATTTGTTGAAAGTGACCTGCGGCTCGAAGATGATGACATGCGGGCCAAGAAATTTTACCGGTTAAAAGAGTTTGAGGTCTCTCTTGGCATGGAAGACCTGGAAAAGATTTTTGGATAATTAAGTTTCCCGAATCAGGTTTTTGACCAGTGTTACCTGGATCGGACTTTTGACCAGGCAGGTAGTTTTTACCTGACCGGATACCTCATCTTCATCCCTGGTGTTTCATTTTCCGAGATTTGAACTCAAATGGGTCACTCGAGGATTTCCTCATTTTCCACTCTCCAGGCAGGTTCGTTTATTGCAAGGAAGGTAAAGTTCACGCTACCGGTGTTATGGGTTGACTGAGTTGCATTTGCAGGGATGTAGACCATCTCCCCGGGCCTGAGGTCAACCGGCAGGTCTTCGATGTAGATTACCCCTTCCCCTTCGAGGACGTAGTGGATTTCAGGGTTTTTCATTCTGTGAGGCGCAAGAGCCTCTCCAGACGCGAGGATGGTGTGAGCGATGCTGTAATTGAGGTGCACATCCCTATCATACAGGTCCGGGTGAAAGAGATTGGTAATGTAAATGTTTCCTTCCCGGCTGAAGTGCTCGCACTCGTCAAGGTTTTTTGTCAGGATGTAGTCATCGGCATAGAACCCTGAGCCTACAAGGCAGTCCTCGCCGTCAGGCGAAACTCCCCTGATGAAGGCGTATTTAAGGGACGGTTCGGTTTCTCCGGGTTTTGGCCAGTAGTATGAAACCCAGCCTTCTCCCCCGTCGTTGAGAGCTGTTTCAATGAAGAGCCTACCAACAGGTTTTCCCATGGAGTCCTGAAGCCCACTCATGTTTTCCCCTTCCCCGCTCGTGTCGGGGGGATATACGAGACGGGTACCATCGGTTTTCCAAACAAAAATATAAAAGTCATCCATGAACCATTCACTCTCAGGCTGCCTGAACTCGGAAAATGATTCTTCTCCTTTTTCTTCGATAATAGCAGCAGCATCCCTGACCTTCGAAGCAATATACTCTTTCTGGATCAGGACTTCACTCGGGGCATCCCGGAGGTTTCCTGCCTGTTCTCCGGCAGCTGTCCCGATTACCTCGTCAGCCAGCGAGCTGCTCTCTTCATCTGCTACGGGTTTCTCTGAAATACATCCTGCAGATACCAGTATACAGGCAAGTAAAAAAAGAACTAAAATTTGTCTTTTTAACAGCTTCATTGATACACCTTTCTAATAACTGGAATCACTAATGGTTAAACAGTTTAATAGTCAAACAGTTTAACTTTTTTAATATATAAAAGTTAAGTTAAACGGTTTAGCTGCGTATTTTGAGGAATTCAAAAAAGTAGCCTTCTGGAGCTGCCTGTCCGTAACTTCTTAGTGTCTCTTAGAAAAAGGATAAAATGTGCCCAGGCATAAATTTAAGCGCTCCTCATTAATCGGTTGATATTCATGAGGTAGCGAATCTATTTTATTCAAGCCTATACTGTGACTGAATAACCCTTTAAAGTCTGCATTTTCTCTCTTTCGAACCTCATTTTATTTAACAGCCCAGATCCCTGAAGCCTTCAAATCTCTATATTTAAATAATTTTTAAACAGGCATATATCACAGGATGTCCAGATATTACTGGGGTTATTATGGCTAGTGGAGTTGGTGAGAAATTCGTGGTTTCGCCAGAGTACATTGTTGAAGAAATTCTCGGTTTGTATCGAGATATAAGAAATCTGCCTGATGAAGAAATCCTTTACGGGACCTCGAACCGAAACACCGAACTTTTTCGGAAACTGGAGTCTCTGATTAACCTGGAAATTGAAGACAGTGTTGCATGGGAAATCCTGAAGAAAAAAGAACTGGAGCCGGCATTTACTGAGATTAACAGGTTCAGGAACCTCTACACCGTGAAACTTGAAACCGAGCACGCAAACGAAATCCTTGTGAGTAACTCACCCGGGGCTGCCCTGGGAAACTTTCCCTTTTATGGGAATTATCTCAAACTGGTCCGCACGGAATATGAGGGCCTCGGGCTTTCCCCGGGAGACAGGGTTTTCTTTCTCGGAAGCGGCCCGCTTCCTCTGACCCTGATCGTCTTTTTCAGGCGGTACGGGATAAAAAGCGTTGGGATCGAACAGGACCCCACCCGAGCAGACCTGTCAAGAAAAGTACTCGAAAAACTTGGGCTTTCCGAAGCTATCACAATAATTAACGGAAATCATTTCTCGCTGAATGGAAAAGATTTGAGCTTAAGTCAGGAGATGGAGATAAAAGCCCTGATGATAGCCGCCCAGGCCGAACCCAAGAAAGAGATTTTCGAGCATCTTCTGGAGGTCATGCCTGCAGGAAGCAGAATCTCCTGCAGGATCTACGAAAAAGGGCTCCGTAAGTTGCTAAACGGGAACTGCCTTTTTGACCTTCCTGAGGGTTTTGAGGAGAAGGCAAGAGTATACCCCGAACCTCCGGTCTACAATACCGTCGTGCTACTTGAGAAAAAAAGATAAAAGCTTTACAGCCTTCGCTTTTTACACATTCAAGTTTTCTTTGTATTATTTTCTGAACTTTTATAGCAAAACATGTACCAAAAATAAAACCTGATTTTTATTTTTATCCGCTCGTTTTTCAATAATATTCTGAAGGCAATAACGTTTGTTTTTTTCTTTAGCTAATATCTCCGATTATATATTTTAAATCATACTACAGGAATGTTTTTATTAATACAGTCCATATATAATGCACAAATTTCGCAAAAGTATCTTGTGGAATTTTTTGCCGGGGATGATGGTTGGTGGCGTCTTTACTCAACGGTTTGCGTCATCTGATTTTTCCGGGATAAACCAGAATAACAAGGGGGATTTGTTTGACAAAAATAAAGCTATGGACACTTTTACTGGTTCTGCTCCTGACAGTTCTTGTTGGGTCAGCTTCTGCAGAATTAAATGGCGAGGAACAGCTTGGGAAAAAAATATTTTTTGACAGGATTTCGGATCCTGACAGCATGTCCTGTGCCGACTGTCATTCTCCGCAATACGGATTTACCGGACCTATCGCCGGTATTAACATCAAAGGTTCCGTATATCGCGGTGCTGTGCCTCAGCGTTTTGGAAACCGTAAACCGCCAAGTGCTGCGTATGCCACTTTGAGCCCGATTTTCCATTATGATGAGGATGAAGGACTATTCGTAGGAGGGAATTTCTGGGACGGAAGAGCCACAGGTGAAATGCTTGGAAATCCCGCCGCAGACCAGGCTATGGGTCCGTTTCTGAATCCGGTGGAACAGAACAATCCAAATAAGGAAGCTGTCCTGAAACAGATAGCCACATCGAAATATGCCGGGCTCTGGGAAAGTGTCTGGAGTGAACCTATAAGCTATGCGACCCCAGAAGAGATAGATATGAATTATAATAGGACTGCTCTGGCTATTGCAGCTTATGAGAATTCAAGTGAGGTAAACCAGTTTTCCTCCAAATATGACGCCTATCAGGATGGTATCGTCGAGTTAACGGAGGAAGAAGAATGGGGCCTTGAGCTGTTTAACGGTAAAGCCATGTGTAGTGCGTGTCATCCAAGTGAATCCGGTCCCTATAGTGATCACCCGTTATTCACGGATTTCACCTACGATAACCTGGGTATTCCCAAGAACCCGGATAATCCTTTCTACGATATGGATACGGTCTACCTTGATGACGGCTCTCCGATCAACCCTGATGGAGAGAACTGGGTTGACCCGGGGCTCGGAGGTTTCCTGGCAACAACAGGTTGGGCGGACCTTGCCGATGAGAATAAGGGCAAACATAAAGTCCCAACACTGAGGAATGTAAACCAGCAGCCTGGGAATGCTTTCCCCAAAGCATACGGGCATAACGGATACTTCAAGAGCCTGGAAGACATTGTCCACTTCTATAATACGAGGGATGTGGAGAACTGGCCAGAGCCTGAAGTTCCAGAAAATGTAAATACTGACGAAATGGGCGACCTGGGCCTGAACGAGTCGGAAGAGAAGGCAATTGTAGCTTTCCTGAAAACTCTCTCGGACGGCTACTACATCCCTGAATAACCCGAATCTTGTGCGTGCTTATCATAATGCATGCACTTAATTTTTTTGGGATTCTGTTTTTTGGGATTCTGTTTTTTGGGATTCTGTTTTTTGGGATTCTGTTTTTTGGGATTCTGTTTTTTGGGATTCTGTTTTTTGGGATTCTGTTTTTTGGGATTCTGTTTTTTGGGATTCTGTTTTTTGGGATTCTGTTTTTTGGGATTCTGTTTTTTTGGGATTCTGTTTTTTGGGATTCTGTTTTTTGGGATTCTGTTTTTTGGGATTCTGTTTGATGGAAAAAAAGTGCTGGACGGAAATTTTACCCTTCCAGCTTTCCTGTGTTCTACTTATTTCTTTTTTTGCCTGCACCTGAAATATTCCTGGATTTCTCTTCTGAAATCCGAAGATTGAAGGTGCTAGATTATTTTTATGTTGCCTTGTATTGTTCCATTACTTTCCGGTGCAGACCCTGACTATATAAGTTTTTGAGTTTATACCGTATTTATTGGCTGCTCTTAGTTTAACGGTGTAATTTCCTGCTTTTTTGTATACGTGCAGTGGGTTCTGCTTTGTTGAATATGTTCCATCTCCAAAGTCCCAGTACCATTTAGTTGCATATTTCGAACGGTCTGTGAATTGCACCGTGTAGATTACCTTGCTGTTGAAGTTTGCAACAGGACGTGGTTTTATTACCGGGAGAGGACACATGCATTTCCCAACAGGAACAGGAGTGCTTCCCACAGGCACCGTGGCTATTACAATGTTTGTAATTGTGTTAATTATTGTGACAGTATTGCTGATAACATTCGTCACATACACGTATGTTCCCACGACTTCAATTCCAGCAGGGTATTTGCCAACATCAACTGTGGCTACAACAGTGTTTGTAGCTACGTTAATTACGGAGACAGTATTGCTGATAACGTTCGTCACATACACATGTGTTCCATCAGGGTGCACTGCAATTCCAGCAGGATACTGACCAACATCAACTGTGGCTGCAACAGTGTTCGTAGCTGCATTAATCACAGAAACAGTGTTGCTGTTAATATTTGTCACATACACGTATGTTCCAGCCGGGTTCACTGCAATTCCGGAAGGATACTTTCCAACACCAACTGTGGCTGCAACAGTGTTCGTAGCTGCATTAATCACAGAGACAGTGTTACTGTTAATATTTGTCACATACACGTATGTTCCAGCCGGGTGCACTGCAATTCCAGCAGGATACTGACCAACATCAACTGTGGCTGCAACAGTGTTCGTAGCTGCATTAATCACAGAAACAGTGTTGCTGTTAATATTTGTCACATACACGTAAGTCCCAGCCGGGTTCACTGCAATTCCGGAAGGATACTCGCCAACATCGACTGTGGCTTTAACATCGTTTGTAGTTGCATCAATTACAGAGACCGTGTTGTTGTTTACATTCGTCACATACACGTTTGTTCCTGCAGGATTTACCGCAACTCCTCCAGCATCGGGACCTACATTCACCCTAGTTGTAGTGTTTGTGGATTCATTAAGTATAGAGACCTCGTTGCTGGTTCCGATTGTTCCCGGTACAAGGGTAATTGGTATAGTCTCGTTAGTTTCTGGTTCTGTTATGTTAATTTCCGGTAGGGTTAAATTAGCTTCGAGTTCTGTCAAGTTAGCTTCGAGTTCTGTCATGTTAGTTTCAGGTTCCGTTGTTTCTGGTTCCGTTACGTTAATTTCAGGCTCCGTTGTTTCTGGTTCCGTCAAGTTAATTTCTGGTTCTGTTACGTTAATTTCAGGTTCCGTTGTTTCTGGTTCCGTTACGTTAATTTCTGGTTCCGTTATGTTAATTTCTGGTTCTGTTACGTTAATTTCAGGTTCCGTTGTTTCTGGTTCCGTTACGTTAATTTCTGGTTCCGTTATGTTAATTTCTGGTTCCGTCGTTTCGGGTTCTGTTACGTTAATTTCAGGTTCCGTTGTTTCGGGTCCTGTTAAGTTATCTTCCGATTCTGTTGCGTTTTCACCTGGTGTTTCCCCGTTAACTGCGCTTACTGCTACGGTTGTTGCTGAGATTACAAAAATTAATGTGAAAACACAAAGTATCTTTTGTGTTATGCCAGATGTTTGTTCTCCCATTGTATACCCCCAGACTCTTGATCAATTTGATACAATTCAGATCTGGTTCTTGATCCATCCCTTCGACAGAGTCGCTGCGTAAATATTATTTTACCAATCAATCATCTGAATAATTTCTAAAAAAGATATTATTGGCAAAATTTTGTATTCATTTTGTATGGTCAGCGAAAGTGATTTCAAATTGTATCAGTAAAATATTATTATTTGAACAAATATAATATTTGTAGAAATATAAATACGAATTCTATAATAAAAAAAGTCTTGAATTATATAGCCAGACTCCTGTAGATATATCTGAAGTAAAAGTATACTTCACAGATTCTCCTGCTTTACGCAAAAGGAAACTAAATATTACATATCGATTCAATCAAACAGGAGGTTGAAAGTTCACATCGACTTTAGTAAAACATATTCGACAAATCAACAAATGTATTCTACAACTGCATATATTTCATGGAAACCGGGCTTTTTCTCACCGGGAATCTTATCTTTTCCTTAACTTTGATACTTATTTCCATTAACATTGATACTTACAATGCATTTTTTGAATTAGACAAAAAGAACTGCTCCAGAAATCTGGAGCTTCAAATGAATTATGGAAACAGGAATTATACTACAGAAGAATTCTTTTTTTCTTTGATTGGAATTTGGACCTCTGTCATCAGCTCTTCTTCCGGGACTTCGGCAGGGTCATTAAAGTATAATTCCCTGCTTGGTAGAATTGTTTCCAGATTATTTTCCTCCGTATAGGAGAAGATCCTGTTGTATGCTAGTTCAACTCCAGGGTACGGGCCCCGATAGACAACGGAAACAGCTCTCATAGCCAGCAATGTCTTTATTTCCATTTTCGGATCTTCCACCAGGACCCTGCCTGAAACCGGAAGGGCAATCTCGATATCTGCGCCTGTTTCTTTGTATTCCTCATCGTGACAGATGAACATTATCGGGCCTGTAGTTTTTACACGGTTCCTCTGGTTTTCAGGGCTGCTGACGCATGCACAGATTTCACCGATTAGCTTTCCTATAGTTGCCACAAAGTCCCCTTTTTCACGCTTGCTTAACACTCGTAGTTCGGGAATCTCTTTGATAACGGGTTCTGTAACTGACATTTTGAATATCTCCGTAACTTTTCCACTATGTTTGCAGGCGCCCTGCAAAATGCCCTCGATTTTCTGCAGCTGCTCGACTTTCAGCCGGACCTCATCAAGCCTTTTCCTGAAACAGGTCTCAATAAACTCAGGATCTTCTTTGCTTTCTGCGTCCAGAAGCATGGAAATTTCCTCAAGGGAGAATCCCAGGAAAGTAAAGGTCTTGATCTTCATTCCCTGCTCGATCTGGGAAACTGTATAGTAACGGTAACCTGTAAAGGAATCTTTTATTTCCGGAACGAGCAGCCCTTTCCTATCATAGAGCCTGAGCGCTTTCCGGGAGAGGCGGGTCATGAAGGAAAATTTACCAATTGGGATCTGATCGACTGACATCTTGCTCAACCAGTTAATTGCCCTGAAATTAGATAAACTGCCTCACTTTTCCCCGGGGTAAAGTTTGGTTTTATGAGGAAAATGTATTTTATTGGATATTGCAAGAAAGACATCATCTGAAATTCAGGGTATATTGCCGCTATTTTTAGGGGAACAGGGCAAATATCAGGTTATTAGGAGGAATAGAAGTTATGAGAAACACAAAAAATTCGAAATTTATCGGAGCTTGTGTTTATGGAGATCCTGCTCACAGCTTCCGGTTCTATTTCCCGATTTTACTTTTGCAACAACAGAGTTATCGTTTTCAGGAGATTCTTTGCGGCTCCGATCAGCGTCATCACCAGTACAAATCCAAGACCTGATTTTATAGCAAGCAGTGTACCGGAATTTAAGGCGGGATTGAAAGGAAAAACCATTAGAACAGCATATAACAGGACAGCTGAAGCAATACCGAGTGCTGTTTCTATGCCAAAGGGTATCCATTTGATCTTAATTACTAGATAGAGCAGGTTCGCGATAATTGTCAAAATGATAAGCAGGTTAAGGTATGGAAGAATTTCAGCAAATTCCGGTGAAAGCAATGGCACGATTTCAGAGGGCTTATCTCCTGAGATATTTACAACCACACGCACACTTGTCCAGAATAAATTTACCAGAACTAAAAATATCAGGTTCATGCCAATGATGATCGCAACTCTTAGAGCGTGTCTTAAAATTATTCTCCTTCTCTTTAATTCTTGATATTAGCGATTCTTTTAATCATTATTCTGATCATAGCCGCATATATCAATGCTTGACTTGATTCTGTTAATCCTTCGTAGTCTTTACTTAACCTTCGATATCTACCTAGCCATCCAAACGTCCGCTCTACTATCCATCTATGTGGAAGTACTTGAAATTCTTTGATATTATCTCTACGCTTAACTATTTCTAGTACCCATCCACATGTTATCTTGACCCACTCAATCAGTTTACCTGAATAACCAGCGTCAGCCCAAATAAGCTGTAATCGAGGGAATGCTCCATTAACTTGTTCCAGAACAAGTCTAGCACCATCTCGATCCTGGATATCTGCTGTATGAACCACAACCATCAACAGTAACCCTATTGTATCTACCAGAATGTGACGCTTTCTCCCTTTCACTTTCTTGCCAGCATCATACCCACGGACTCCTGGAGTTTCTGTGGTTTTAACAGATTGGCTATCTAAAATTGCAGCACTTGGCTCTGGTTCTCTACCATATGCAATTCTCAGTTCTATTCTCAGAACAGTATTGATATGTTCCCAAATTCCATAAATACGCCAAAGACGAAAGTAATGGTAAACAGTTTTCCAGGGTGGAAATTCGTGAGGTAGCATTCGCCAAGCACAACCAGAACGTAACAAATAGAAGATAGCATTCAATATTTCTCGATAAGAATGAACACGTTTTCTACCTCGATTTGTTTTGAGATCAGGAAAATAAGGATTAATTATTTTCCATTCTCTGTTGGATAAATCACTGGGATAAGGAAGCCTTATAGATCGTTTTGACATCGAAGAAAAACCAAGAGAAAAGGATTATTTAATTTTAAGACAGCCTCTTAGAGGCGATGAAGGCTGCTGGAGGCTGGCATTAATTTCCTTAAACTTTCCCCCATACCTCACCTTCAGCCTGGCCTCATAAAGATATATTACAAGAAAAATGAGTGCTAGCACACTGATAGCCATTATCATTGCAGGAAAGACCGTAACAAAAACATTCCCCATCAGAAGGCCAACTTCCGGCACCAGTATGAGCAGGATAATGGTTGCCATCACAAGTGCGAAAACTAGTGCTATAAGCACTTTTACTGCTTCTGTTAAACTTCCGGACCATTTTCTATTTTCAGCAGCAAGAGTTTCAATCTTCCTGGGGCCATTTGATCTTTGCTCGTCTCTCAAGTTATTCCTCTGTTCAGTACACATACCCCCTGCTTCATAAGGATGTTCACTCTTTAGAAGAACTAAGAAGATTCAACTTTAGTTCAAAATTTCATTAAGTCGATGCCAGGAAAAAAGAGTGAAATTGAAGAAGATTCCGAAAAACCCCGAATTTTTATTGATCGGTTACATGCTATTTACATGGACCGATCTACGGGATTTTCGAAATTTCCAATTCTATTTTTATTAGATTTAATCAAGACAGGATCCGTCTCTAAGGCGATCCTGGTTTTGATCCTGGTCCCGGTCACAGTCGCCGATACAGCTGGAAACCGCGCTGGATTGACAGGATCCGTCTCTAAGGCGGTCCCTGGTCTGGTCACAGTCGCCAGTGCAGCTGGAAACCACGTTGGATTGACAGGATCCGTCTCTAAGGCGATCCTGGTTTTGATTCTGGTCCGGGTCCTTGATCTGGTCCCTGTCCCTGAGCTGATCCGCTGCAGAGGCTCCTGTTGCGAGCAGAGCTAACAGCATCAAGAAAATAAAACCGGATGCTACAATCTTTTTAGTTGGCTTTCTCTTAAGATCCATATATTTTCCTCCTCATTTTTTACTTTGATACGAGAATACTCGTAATCAAAAAAGTATAGAGTGTGTAAAAATATAAAGATTCTTATAATAAAGATCCAAAAAAAGGTGAGTAAAAAAAGTTTAAAGCTTGATCATACTTTAATTTCTGCCATAAAACGTTATAACACTCTAAATTCAAAATTAACGTAGATCGTGTTATATATTCTCCAGATCCGATAGGGGTGTCATCTACCATTGCAGAGCTGCTATTTTTGAATAAAAAGCATTGATCTGGCTAGAAATCCCAAATCTGCTTCCGAAAACCAGAATTAACGATCTTGAGTCGTTTTTAGTCTCCTCAGGGCATCTGTTCAAGTCTGGGTCTGCCATCTTCAATCACTACGTAGGTAAGGCTGTCAATCATGTCCCCGCAGTCAAAGAGTTTACCATCATCTCCTACAGGCTCATGGGTATGCCCCATAATCAGATAATCCAGCCTTTCTTTGTTGATGAATTCTCTTGCTTTCTCATGGATCTTCTCAATGCGCTGGCGATAATTTTTGTCCTCAATTTTCAATTCAAAAGGAGATTTAATTAATTTTTGATACAGGTAAGGGAACCGGTCCACCAACCAGCCGTACAGCCAGTGCCCGAACATCTGCTGTAAATCAAATCGCCAGCCATGACAATAATAGATGTTGTTTGAAACAAAACTATCAGTAACCCGTACGGGGATTTTTACTTTTTTCCACAACTTATAATCATGGTTTCCCCAGACGATCGTGGTGGGAACAAACTCTGCTACCGAAAGTAACGCTTCATAAGTGCTTTTCATAGGTTCCGTGCTTTCGATAGTTTCAATGGGACAGCGCCACAAATCCAGGACATCCCCGCAGAGGATAAGTTCGTCTGCGTTTGCTTTCACCAGCTCAAAAAACTCCTTTATTTTCGAGTAGTTTGCATCTTCGTAACCGATGTGAAGATCAGATGCACAGTAGACTTTCATTTAAATTCCCCATTGCTTTCAATCTAAAGATTTGCCTTCCATTGCTAAACATAAGGATAGAGGAAAAAATAAGGATCAAGGAAAGGAGAAGTAAGGATACGGGAGAAAAATTTTGAAGGAAAAAATGCCCCTTCATGGCAGTACAATGCCTTCATTTCCTCCCGTGCACTAATATTCCTTTAAAACTCCTTTTCCGGTGAGATCACCTTTGGGTCATTTTTGGGGTCACTTTTGGGGTCACTTTCGAGGTCACTTTCGAGGTCACCTTTGGGTCACTTTTGGGGTCACTTTTCCTGTGTGTGCTCCGAAATCCAGTCCCCTATCACTTCTAAAGCAGTCGGGGAGATTGTTTCTTCAATATCCGCGTACTCGGAAGGAGACCCGGTCTGAGCGGTCTGGAATAAATGATTGAGCCCTGGCAACTCCTTTACCGTGTAATCTTTATTGCCTCCTGCTTTAAGAGCTTCCTCGATTGCCTGCAGGTTTTCTTCAGGCGGTACCTGGAGGTCTTTTTCGCCGTTTATTGCAAGTACCGGACATGTCACCTGCATTAAGGTCGGGCCTGGGTCATATGTCAGGAAAAAGCGCATCCAGGGAGAGATCAGGGTCTGGACCGAAGCGTTAACCCAGGTGTCAGAAGAAGCCTCAGAGTAGCCGGAATTCTGTTTTTCTTCTTCACTCATGTTTGCCGCTTCATCCATTATAAGCTTCCGAAGTTTTTCTGCGGCAATGGTATCATCCTGTTCCTCTTTTACCACAGAGTACATGCTTTTCATAAGAGCAATATTCAGGGTTATTGTTTCATTGTCTACCCCTTCTGCCCTGGAAATAAGGTCATTCTGGAGGTACAGAATCTCTTCTCCGGGAATGCCCGTACCTGCCATAAGCACTATGAATGCAACATCAGGTGACTCCACAGCCACTATAGGGGCAATCAAGCCTCCTTCACTGTGCCCTATAAGCCCGATCCGGGAAGGGTCTATTTCTTCGCGGCTTTTCAGGTAATCAATCCCTGCAAGCACATCCCCTGCAAAATCTTCGGTAGTGGCCCGCGAGAAGCTTCCGGTTGACCCTCCAACACCCCGGTCATCAACCCGGAGGACGGCAATGCCCCGGCGGGTCAGATAATCCGAAAGCACAAGGAACGGGCGGTGTCCCATAATCTCTTCGTCCCGGTTCTGGGCACCTGAACCCGTTATGAGAATTACTGCCGGAAACGGTCCCTCCGACCTGGGAAGAGTTAAAGTCCCTGCCAGCGTTACTCCTGCCGCTGTATTTTCATAAACGACTTCTTCCTCATCGTATGGATAGGGTTTAACAGGGTCCTGTTCTCTGCGAGTTTCAGGTTTTTCCTCAATACGGTCAAGCACAAGAGGAAGGGTTAATCCGGCCTGCTTCCATTCTCCTTCGAGAGTTTTTCCGTCCTCTTTAAGTGTCCCTTCAAAAACTCCCCCAACAGATTTCGCTCCCAAGCGCAGATTTCCATCCTTATAAGTAACTGTCTCTACAGGGATGCCACTAACTCCCTGGTCAAGGCTGTCCATAGTAGCATTAACAGAACCATCAGGCATGCTGGAAATATTAAACAAAAGTCTTAATTCGAGTCCTCCCTGAACCTCCAGACTTCCCATCCAGAGGCCTTCAACGTCTTCGATGTTTCCGATTTCCCCTCCAGATATGTTATCCTGCTGTGAATTCTCGGATTGTGAGAGACAGCCCGGGACAGTTACGGTCACAAGCAATAAGACTGCAAAGGTTACAATTTTACGATCCATTAAAAATTCCTTGAGATTCACTATAAGTCCCCATCTGTTTGTTTTTTACACCTATCTTTTGAAGAAACGCGATTTAACCCATCTGTGGCAAGAGCTGAGTCATCCTTTTTCAGGATGTCCAATTTTTACCTTCTTATTACTTTAATTCCTTTTTATCTGCTTTCTTACTTGATAAATTGAAACTATTTGTTTTTAAAAATCTTCCAGTTTCTTACTTTCGTAACTATTATAAATATCACTTTATGTTCCTGAATATATCTTAAAACAGTAAGCCTCCGAAAACTTATAGAGCCTTTCCCAGCAAGTTATTTAAGCAAATCAGGGGGTTTACCTGTCTTATGTTTCGGTGAAGAAAGGTGCCCATCTGGCAGTGTTGCTTGGCTGCATTCTTTACGGGATGACCGGCTTATTCCTTTCCCGGATTCACAACCTGCCCATAACTTCAATAATCTTTTATCGCCTGCTCTTTGGGCTTGCCTTTATTTTCACCTATCTTCTGACAACGAAAAGGCTTGGAGAACTGAAACCCGGAAAAAAGAAAGGGAGACTTCTCTTGCAGGACAGCTTTGTCCTTGTTAACATGTTCTTTTATTTCCTGTGCGTAAAAGAAACCTGTTTTTCCATAGCCATTCTGCTCGAATACACTGCCCCGATTTACGTAATGCTGGCCTCGCCTTTTGTTCTGAAAGAAAAGGTCGGAAAGGAGATCATTGCAGCCCTATTCCTTGCAATTACAGGCGTTTATCTGGTGATCCACCCGGAAGAGGGACTTGGAAACCTCGAGTTTTCCGGCAACCGTTTCATAGGGATCGCATCCGGGCTTTTTGCTGGAATGCTCCTTGCAGTTATCATTATGAACGTGCGGATCCTGAAAAAAGATCATTCCGAGTTTGCCATCGCTTTCTGGGGAACTGCGATCAGCTGCCTTCTGATGGCACCCTATGCTGTCGAGACCCCATTATCTTTACTCACCCCGAATTTCCCTGCTCTAATAATTTTTGGGACCGTTTCCGTGGGGATAGGGGGAGTTTTAACGACCATCGGATTTGCAAACCTTAAATCTCAGACCGGGAGCCTACTTGCTTTAATAGAACCGGTTGCAGGAGTTTTTTTCGATCTGGTATTCCTTGGAATCGCTCTTTCATCAGGTACACTTGCCGGATGTATTCTTGTGCTTGCCGCAGCTGTACTTGTCAGCCGCCAGAATTGTGATTCGGGAGCCCGCAATCCTGTTCGTTTCGCCACCCGAGTTTCGCTTCGTCACCCGAGTTTCGCTTCGGGAGCACGAGGTCCTTTTCGCTTCGCTCAAGAGGACTAAAAAAGACTAACTCACAGATATTCTGACCCGTACCACGTCATTCGCTGTATTATGTCGCTCCTGTCCCGCTCGACGCAGGAGAGCGGCCTTTCCCAAGAAGAAGGAAAAAAAGAAAAAAGTAGAGAAAACAAAAACGACTAATTGAGCCTGTAAGAAACTGACATTGAAAAGTGATCAAGGAATCGATAACTTCTGTTTCTTTTTTGCTTTTTTTGTTTATTTTTTCAGGGACTCCAGAAAAGCTGGCGGAGGCGCTGATAATTACTTGAATTGAAAACCAGTTTCCGGAGTTAAGGAAAGTATTCTCTTAATTGCAGTGCACCTTTGTCGGGCGATTATTCTCCAGACGACTGGCCGGCCGGGGTTTGGTGAGGCTCAGGGAACGAAAACTTAAAGCTTCCAGCACGGGACCCGGAATTGCTATACCAATCAATGATAACAGACCTGTAGCGTTCGGAAGAAGTGACGAAATAAAAAAGAAGATAGAATAAAAAAGTAAGATGAAATAAAAATGAAGGTTTACCTTCTGAGGATCATGGAACGCAGGCGATCGGCTGCGCTTGCGGACTTATCGGCAATGCCTCCTACCCTTTCAACAAGCCCCATAAGGTGGCAGACGCCTGCCCCTCCGATCTCGTCTTCGTGTTCGAAGATCTTTTTTAAGAGGGCTGTCTCAAGTACGTCCACATCGTGTTCCAGCTTTTCGACCTCAGGGACGATCTGCATGGTCTCTTTGATTTCTTCTTTGCTGAAAGAAGTGGCAAGAAGCTTGTAAAGCTCGCCCACAAGCTGGTCATATACCCTGGCAGTTTTCAGGGAGGTTGCCATGAGTTCCAGAAAACCTTCCTTGATTTCATCAGGGAGGTTTTTGCAGGGACGCAGGGTCATCCAGTAGGCTGAAGCCTGGGCAAAGTCAGCGATAGAGTCCTGCTGCTTGAGGAAAGAAAGGAGGTCTTTCTTGTTCACCGGCAGCCTGACGGAGGAGGGTATACTGGCCCTGATTTTCTGTTTGATTTTATCAGCGTCATGTTCCAGAATATCGATTTCTTCAGTACGCTCATCAAGAAGCGCCTGATCTCCGTTGCAGTAAGCTTCCATTGCTTCAGCGAGTTTCTCGACGGCAAGCACCCCTTTTCTGGCGTGCATTTCAAGGGGGACGAAGGGAGATTCTGCGACCACGTCGAGCACGGAACGGATGTAGTCTTTCATAAAAAGATCACCTCGAGCCCCACAAAGATTATTGCCGATGTCAGGGCAGCTATGGGGACTGTTGCTATCCAGGAAGAAATAATCCTCCAGATTACGCCAAGGTCAACGGCTGCAATACCTCCTGCAAGCCCCACGCCGATTACCGAACCTACAAGGGTGTGTGTGGTTGATATCGGAAGGGAACTGTAACTGTGGAGCAGGACAACCGACGCGGTTGCAAACTGTGCGGAAAAGCCGCGCGTCGGGGTGAGTTCCGTGATCTTTGACCCTATGGTTTCAACCACTTTATAGCCCCAGGTTGCCATACCTATTACCATGCCGAGACCGCCCATTACAAGCACCCAGATCGGGATTTCGGTTCCTGTTACCCCCATCACGTTAAGTGCGGCAGAGAGAGGCCCTACAGCGTTTGCGACATCATTTGACCCATGCGCAAATGCGATATAACAGGCAGTTATGAGCTGTAAGAATATGAATTTTTTCTCGACGCCAGGCAGATCCGATGCTCTGTGCAGGTAAAGGCTCCTTATTATAGTAAAGATCAGAAACGCAAGAACAGCTCCAAGAGCTGGAGATATAAACCAGCTGGCAATAATTCTCGTGAGTTCTCCCCAGTGGATGTCAGAAAAAGAGATGGTACCATTATAAGCTGCAACCAGCCCGAAGCCGAGTACCGAACCAACAATAGAATGGCTGGTTGAAACCGGGAGGTTATAAAAAGTTGCGAGAGTTACCCAGAAACTTGCGGCAAGAATTGCAGCCAGCATCCCCAGCACCACGATATCCGGGTGAATGCTGCTGATCATATCAATAGGAACGATTCCCTTCGCAATTGTTGAGGTTACCCGTTTTCCGAAGAACACGGCACCCAGGAATTCGAACACAGCGGCAATGACGATGACCTGCCTGATTGTCAGGGCTCCCGTCCCTACCGAAGTCCCCATAGCATTTGCGAGGTCGTTTGCCCCTATGTTCCAGGCCATATATAAGCCTGCAAGGATGATTGCTATGACAAGTAAATCCATTTTTCCTTACTCCGAGATTTTAAACTCCAAAACTGTTATAATTGTGACGATTTTTTGATTTATTCCACTTCATGCTTGATTTACGGAGTCTCAACGTGTTCTCCTAAATCCATGTCTCATCAATGTCTCTTATGGTATTCCAGACAATTTCATTATATTTTATGCTTTCCATATATTTTAGAGTACTCTATATAATCTATAGATCTATATATGCCTATTTTTAATATATTCTTATTTCTCTTTTCGATTGCGGAAATCTCTCTATAAGCAGTCTAACCTTCAGTGAGCCAATTTACAATGTCAGCACTTGAGTTCGATTTAAGCAGCTGGTACCTCGGAAGGAAATTCTATTTTTTACAGGAAGTGTATTGTGGAATGGAACGCCGTAAGGCGAGGAGAAATAGTGTCCGGAGAGCACATATTGTGATGACAACAAGGGCATTCCCAGATTTGAAATGCAAAGAATAGAAACCGTTATTGCATGGTTTGAACAAAGCGGAGCATTACAAGAAATGCTGTTAATCAATTTCTAAGAAATCCGATCCATACCCTGGTTTAAAAATTGAGAAAATTCAAAAGTTACCTGCAAAGCGGGCAACTGCGTAAGTTCAAATTATATAAGGGGCATTTTTAATTATATTAAGGTTATTTTTAATTATGAGTGCTTAATGCCTGACTACAAGTTCTGACTACGAATTCTGACTATTCTCTGCACACATATTTTACTAATGTATATAATAAATAATAAAGCCGCGTGCGATTACAAAAAAATCAATTTTTATGTAGCCGTAAACAGGCTAAAATGGAGATGAAAGAAGTGAAAGTCGCTGTTATTTCAACTGACGGAAAGGTTATCAATCAGCATTTTGGAAAAGCATCCCGCTTTTTTATATTTGAGATCGGCGGGGGCAAAATCCAATTCCTGGAAGTAAGAGAGTGCACACCTCTATGCGGCTCGGCGGATTACGGGAATCCGGAGGAGGTTTTGAATAAAACAATTTCTGTGATTTCGGACTGCAAGGCTTTACTTTGCGCCAGAATAGGAAGCCGACCGCAGGAAGAATTAAGGAAAAAAGGGATCGAACCAATAGAAGCTCCATATTTGATTGATGAAGCTTTAAGTAATCTCTCTATCGGGGAATAAACAGAGAGTCTAAACAGAGAGTCTAAACAGAGAGTCACGAATTTCCATCTTTAATGCACATTTTATTTTGCATGAAATCTTCATCACGCCTGGTTCCGGAAGGTTTCATGGGCAGTCCTGCAACCTATAGTGGATGTAAGATCAAAAAGAAGTAAATATTCCCTTTATAGCAGTCGATGAAATCCGCACGGAAGAACAGGTACGCCTTTTTAATTGAAAATGATTATGTGGATTTTGCTGCTATTGGCAGGGGCATGTTAGCCGACCCTGAGTTTGCCAACCACGTGATAAACAGCAAGCCTGTAAACAAGGTGTCAATTTCGTGATTTTCCTGGCTCCTTGCTGAATTCCCATTATAGGTAACAGTAGGGAGTAAAAAGTCTGGGTTAAAGAGACTAAATAAATTATAAATCCTGTTTTTATAGATTTGTCTTTTTTTATATATTTTATGAGTTAGAAAGTAATTAATTTTATCTGTGGTCGTAATGCAAATCCAGAGAAACATGATCTTGGCTCTACATTACATGGGGTTTTTAATCGGAAACTACATTGTCACTGAATACCCCCGATACACATGGATTTTTATTGTCTTATCAGCATTATGGGTATTTTTCTTTGAATGGGGACTTAATTATCTAAATAAGAGACATAATTTGGGAATTGAAATTCAGAGAAACACAATCGTACCTCTATACTACATGGCATTTATATTTCTAGACTACATTAAGCACCATCAGGACTCAGTGATACATCTATTCTTAATACCATCATGGACATTTTTCTTTGCACTGGGACTTGATTATTTGAACAGGAGATGCGATTCGAGGAAATCATATTATTTCTATTTGGCAGTTGCACTTTTGTCAAATGGATTCGTTGCTTTTGTTGTGGCCTGGATCATGGATACTATCGCTGCCGGAAAGGAAAGAAAAGAAGTTGAAAGAAATTTCCAAGAGAATTAAAAATATATATGAAGTTAAAACATGAAATGAACTGGATTTCGTTAGGCCTGAGTATGAAACTGAGAGAATTAATTCTCAAGAAATAAGGCAAAAAATCCTTAACATTTCTTATGTTAATTGGAAGAAACTGGGGTTTTTTAAAGGCATTTTGTATTATATGAAACAGAATGCCAAATCAGATAAACCGTTTACCCTTAACGCTCATGTTCTGGAAAGGTTAGAAATGTGGGAAGGTTGATGAAGACATGGAACGTGCTGGTTAAAAATATATACAGTTAAAAGAAATTATGTTTGGCCTGGTACACATGCTCTTTGTTGTTAATCATAGATTAATGCAGGGTAGATAGCAGAGAACCAGTAGATCCATAATACAATTGTGATCATGCTGATAAGTAATATTTTTGCAGTGTTTTTGGTGAATAATCTATACATTATTGCTGCAAGAATTCCTGAAGAAAACAGGACAAAAGGCGGTCTCAGTACATAAGGGAGATATTTGAAGAAACTGGACAGTATGTTTGTCTGAATTGCAAGAACATGATATATTACCATTGTTCCTACTATTACAGAGATTGCTACTATGATTTCTTTCAATTCTTTCTGTAAATTTTCTGTCATATGTTATCAAACGTTTTAACGACCTAAATAATTTATTTTTATTAATAACATTTCAAGTATGTGAGAGAAAGCACATTAAACTCTGAAATTAATACTTACTGTGACCAGGAAGAATCTTCCAATTGCTTATACGGAATGGAAGGAAATGGGATTCTCAAAAGGTACACTGCACGACATGAAACAGAATGCAAAGGCTGAGAAGCCTTTTACTCTTAATGCTCATGTTCTGAAAAGAGTGAATAAATGGGAAGTATCGGTTTCGGGCCAAAAGTAAAAATGTGTATGTTTTTACTGTAAAAATGGTAAAATTGTAAAAAATGTAAATTTTACAGTAAAATCGTAAAACGGAATCAATAGGAGTTGTAAGATTATTCATAACTTTACAGAAAAGTAACACTTTAAATTGTGTCAATAAGAACTGAAACATTTGATTCTTTCGTTAAGATAATTCTCTAAACGAATTGTGCTACTCAATTCCGATATAAATCCCCAGCTCCAATCAACTAATATAAAATCACTAAATTTTGATAATGTACAGAATATCTTTTGTGCGGATTCCTTATGGTGTTCATCATGTACATCTAATGTCAACCACATATTTTTTATAATGCTCTTTTCTTTGTCAGAGTCAAAAAATATAACTACATCATCACTATCACCATATGCCAGAGTATTCTGACATACTTCTCTATGACTGCCGTATCCTGTATAAACAATATCAAACTTGCAAGAAATGTTTTGTAGAGAAGAACAAAGTTTGCTAACAGATATGCGGAGTTCGGTTAAGGTAGTTGGATTTTCATCTCTAACATACATATCTGTCCAACCAATACCGTTATCAGCTTTGTGCTCTTCACTAAAATTAAGAATATTATTTATTTCTTTTTTGCAATAATTATAGTTCTGAACAGGCAGTATTTCTAATTGACAGTAATCATCTTCGTGAAAATAAATGCTTCTCATATTACAGCCACACTTTACCATTTGATTTCTGCTTTCTTATTGTGGAAAAATTTCTGTCGCTTGAAATATTTTTGTCGCTTTTTTGCTTTATGATTTTGTTATCGATTTTTAACGTCCTTAGAATTTTAGGAAAATAGCCCCGATTTTCAGTTTCTTGAAGCACTAAGTGACCATCAACTGTCATCCTGTGATTTCACTCCAAAACCGAATATGTTTAACTTTTGTATAGTCTATTTCCTCATGCCTTTTCATGCTGAACTCAATTTTTAGGTAAGTAAGCAGGTCTTCGCCATAATAAATATTGTCTGTTTGGTAAACTGAAAATACAGGATTACCCTTCTCTTCTGGTTCTGAGGAGATATATCTGTGCATAAATATGGGAATGAGCTTAGGTACCTTTTCCATCTCTTTTCTACAAAGTGCAATGGCTTCCAACTGATTGTTAGGTTTTAGCCCCCACCCTTCATACCAAAAATTATTGTGTTCAATGTCAAAGATCATGCCTTCAAGAGGCCAGCTCAACATCTTTTTAATTGAATTGACGTTATCTTCACTGAAGTTTCTCCAATTATAGAATCCTTTAGAGACAGGGAGAGCCGTTCTCAAAAAATCCTTAAGGTCCGGTGGAAAACGTATGTCATAAAACTGTTCGATATTATTGAATTCCTGTTCATCCAGGCCTTTTGAAAACGATACACCCTGTGAGGACAGTTTCTTGATTATCTCCGTGTAACACATGTCATATCTATGACAATATTTCATCTATAGTTATAAATTCTGTGATCTGTTGAATACTTTAATTTTTAAAATGTTGTGCATTATCTCTGCATTAGCGTACAAAAAATTCAAGTTACCATATCCCAAAAAATTAGTGTGAGGGGTGGGATTCGAACCCACGAACCCCTTTGTAAAAGTATCTTAGCTCATAGCCTTTGATATGTCTCGACAATCTTCGCATATTGAATGAAATACTTAATCTGCTTTTTGAGGGATACCATCCCCATAACTTTTGATATTTTTTCCAGACAAATCCACAAAAAACAAAGAAGAAAAGATACAAAAACAGAAAAACAGTCAGGTTAAAGGCGATAGGAACCTAAATCCTTTTATTACCCATCAAACGTGAACGATATGAAAATCTTTGGCATTCTTGGTAATCACCTTTGCAGTACTTTGATATCACTTCGGCAGGTAACTTACCCTTTTTCGGGGCAACTTTGCATGTGTAGGATTCGTTATCGGAATTTGGATTCACTGTTATGAGATAAGAACAATACATTCGAAACACCTCTAATATAATAATTTGAATTATCCGTACACACATAAAACAATATCTCTGCCGGAGTTTTAGTGTTTAATGTACCGGATGTTTACGTTTTCATAATTTAAAGCGAATCTGCTCCGGTGAATACACTTAGCTGAGAACCTAAAAACACCGGGAAGTACTAAACTCATTTTGTAAACAATACTCATTTTGTAAACAATATTAACCGAAAATTAAGGAATGGACGGTTTTTCTAACTTTCCATTTTTAACTTTTCTAAAAAAACTCTAATCTCTAGAGCACGCACCTGTAATTATAAATATCCTCTGATTTTATAATAATCACGGGATAACTTCATATTCACAACCAGAAGGGGAAATGGGGGATGGTAATAGATGAAAACTAAGGATAACTTATCCTTAACATTTTTGACTTCAACAGTCCTGCTTTGTTTTTTAATCATCGGTTCATTTGCTGCACTGGCATCCGGTGAACAAAACGCTTCGGATAACGGCTCATCGGCCAGTAATGAATTTCCGTATCCGCGTGGTACAGCTCCGGCATACGGGATGATGGGATGGGAGACAGGCACCCAATTTTTAACGGATAACGCTACGCTTGTCCACCTCGGATGGAGGACTTCCATAACGCCACAGCAGTTTGTTGATAACATTAATAGAGGCAAAGAACTGGGAATTTCGAAATATCTGGCAGCCACTAGCGGCCCGCAAATGGCTTCGGAAAGTTTCTGGAAAGATGTCAGGGATATGGGTGTTACTGATGATGATTTCTCTGGGGTCTATTTCCCTGACGAGGAAGGAAATCCTGCAACGCTTATCGCAATGTACACAGCTATGAAGCAATATTTCCCCAATGCTGTTGCCGGAGATTATTTAGGGGATATGGAGACCGGACTTGATGACGAAGAATTTATTCCGGGCCTGGATGTTAGTTATTTCACTACCTACACGAAATTTCATCCTGAACGCCCGCACGCCTGGGTATACGGGAATCTTATTGCCAATGCCCCTGACTGGAAAAATGCAGGAAAAACAGTATACGTAACAGCAGAAGCCTTTGGTCAGGCTATCGAGGTGAATGCTTCCGACCCGGATTTGAGCACTGCGAAAAAGGTGGCTGACCGTCATGAAAGTCAGATTGTGATGGGAATTTTGGGCGGAGCGCAGGGTGTTTTCTCATACGCTTACAAATACGCAGAAAATACTCCGAGCTATACAGGCTGGGCTAGCTTTAAGCCAAAATATGAACAGATCTGGCCCTGGATTATGGAAGGAAACCGGACACTTCTGGCAACAAACGTAACCAGCGGCAGAACAGGTATAACTTCGGACCCGGGAGGGAGAATCGATGCGGTTACGGCTTACATATTTACTGATGCGGACGGTAGAAAATTGGTTGCATCATCGAGCATGCTTGATTTTACTGAAGCAGATTGTACGGAAAATAATGCTACAATTACCGGCGTGCCGGGTGGAACGTATGATGTCCTGTGGGAGAACAGGACCGTGACCGTTACCGATGGGACCATCAAAGATACCTGGGAACCATATGAGTACCACTTTTACCAGCTAAGGAGGAATGACACCGGTACTGGATAAGCTCTAACTGTTACCAGCGGTTTCAGTATTCTATCACCAGCAGTACGGTTCGGTTTCTTTCACCGGGGGGTCAGCAGGTTACTATCTTTGCTGACTCTCAACTCTTTCTCTTCTGCTACTGATTATTTTCCCTTTTCTAGCTTTTAAGACAGATTACTTATCAACCAAAAATTATGCACATATACATATATTTTATAATACCAAATAAATAATATATGTTGCAAAACTAAATCAGAAATCTGTCAGACTTTTTTCAATGGTACATGTGGGGATTGCTTCACTGATACCAGTGAAGGGACACCGAATTCATGGTACTGGGACTTCGGGGATGGAGATATTTCAGACGGACAGAACCCGATTCATACTTATTTATCAGCTGGAAACTATACAGTCTGTCTGACAGTAAGCAATGTAAATGGTATGGATTCAAAGTTAGCTACAATAGGTGTAATATAAGTTCAATGAAAAAAGAATTCCAGCATAAAAGTAGTGGAAGAAGCAGTTACGGTAGCATAGTGGCGGTGCCGGAGTTCCTGACAGATAGGCAGATCCACCCATTAATTCATTTTTAATATCTGTCCTTTTTTCTATCCTTCTGCCAGTGTTTCTACGGAAAAGGTGGAATAGGAAAATCAACCGCTTTCTCTAATCTTTCAGCGGTGCTTTCGGACCTGGGCCACTAAACCCGTTTATTCTCTCGATCTTTGTCGTACGAACCGGAGTGAATTCGTTTTTGGGACAAAAAGTATTTTACCGATAAGTGCTCTCCTCAGCGTATTCACAATTGTGAAATCGGTTGAATATTCGAAGTCTCTGGGGCTGGCAAACAGAATAATCAACTGTCATCGTAGACGATCGGTATAAATGGTCAGTATAAACGGTCGGTATATATCCATGCAAAAAGAACATTTACATAATGCATGATCAAGCGATTTTCATGGATGGGAGACCTACTTCGTGGTTTTTTCCCAAACTGCTCCAACCTTAAAGGATACAGAAGCGGCAGCATGGATGAAATGTTATGAAAATTGAAGATTGCATGGAAGATTTCCAGATACCCCGGTACCTCCATTACATGGACAGTGCTGCGACCAGCCTTATCCCCGAGCCTGTCATAGCTTCCATGAACGAGTACGACCGGCATTACCGCGCTAACGTGGGCAGGGGGATGCACAGGCTCACAAGGGTTGCAACTCAGAGGTATCAGGACGCACATGATTCGGTCAGCAGTTTCGTTGGCGGAAAAGAGGGCACAACAGTCTTTACCAGGAACACTACGGAAGCCATCAACATGGTTGCAGCCGGACTGGACTGGCAGCCCGGAGACCGGGTAGTTACAACAATAGCAGAGCATCACTCCAACCTGCTTCCCTGGCTCAGGTTGCGCCAGAAAGGTGTTGAGGTCGTAATTCTCCAGCCGGGTCCGGGGGGCATCTTTGCTGCAAGGTCTTTCGATGAGGCAGTTACTGTTGATACAAAACTGGTTGCGGTCAGCCATGTTTCAAATGTACTCGGGACCGTTCAGCCTGTCAGGGAGATCGCTGCTATCTGCAAAGAGCGCGGAGCGCACTTTCTGGTTGACGGGGCACAGTCCGTACCTCATTTTTCAGTGAATGCTCAGGACATGGGATGTGACTTTCTGTGTTTTTCAGGGCATAAGATGCTGGGACCGACCGGTACAGGTGTGCTGTGGATGAAGGATGCGGTTATTTCTCCGTTTATGGTAGGAGGAGGCATGATTGATGATATAGATGCTGAAGGTGACACTGTCGAAGGATATTCCCTTGCAGCTGGTTATAAGCGCTATGAAGCTGGCACACCGAATATATCCGGAGCGATCGGGCTGGGACAGGCAGTGAAATATCTTGAAAGCCTGGGAATGGATGCTATATTCAGGCACGAACAGAAGCTAACCGAACGTTTTCTCGCAGGGCTTTCAGGGATAGATAATGTCACTGTTTACGGGCCAGAGGACCTGAAAAACAGGATCGGAGTTATCTCTTTTAACATAGGCAAGATCCATCCTCATGAGATAGCTTACCTGCTTGACGAAAGGGCAGCGATTCTGGTCCGTTCGGGAGACCACTGCTGCATCCCATTAATGAGGCATCTGGGGCTTGAAAACGGTACTGTGAGGGCAAGCCTTTATTTATATAATACTCTGGAAGAAGTCGACCTGCTTATTGAAACAGTCGAGGAAATCGCTCGTATGGTGTAAGGAGTTGGGTATAAGGATGTACAGCACGGTTTCCTGTATAAAATATGATAACGGGTCAATGGTCCCGTCATCGCATGATGTCGTAATGGAAGTGCCTCTTGCGGTTTTTGTTAACGGGCGCCATGCTCTGACCGCAATGGTGAGTCCTACAATGCTTGAAGAATTTGTAACAGGGTTTTTATACACAGAAAGGATCATCAAAAAACCGGAAGATATCGAATCATTGCGTATAGAAGAAAACCGAAAAGAAAAAGGTACAGATACATTGAGTGCCAGTGTACTGACAAAAGATCCGTTTTCGATTATGCTTTCGGGCAAAACCGTTCTTTCGGGATGCGGCGGAGATACCTCATACGTGGACGCTGACAGGCTTCCGAAAATCCAGTCGGATCTGGTCACTGATGTCTCAACAATAAAGGATATCATGAAAGAAACGCTGGTCTCGGACCTTCATACCAGAACAGGCGGCATACATATCGTAGGACTTTTCGGGCTGGATGGGAAGATCTGCATAATAGAAGATATCGGCAGGCACAACGCCTTTGACAAGGTAATAGGTTATGGACTGAAACACGGTGTTGACTTCTCCAGAACAATCGTGACCTGTTCGGGAAGACTTTCTTCGGAGATGGTAAGGAAATGTCTTATGGCCAATATCCCTGTTATCGCATCCCGAGGTGCGACCACCACGCTTGCCATAAGTATGGGGGAGCAGTCAGAGCTTACCATTATTGGTTTTGTCCGGAGCCGGAAAATGAACATCTACACAGGCACGGAAAGGATCAAAAATGAGGAGCGTTTTTAACCATGAGTCCTTAATGCTTTAGTAAGGGTCCTGCGTGCTTAACTGTAAATCTCAGTTCTCCTGGTGCTTATATTACCAATGCTTATTACGAATCCTAATGCTTATTACGAATCCTAATCTTATTACGAATCCTAATGCTTATTATGAAGCCTAACGCTTAACTAAGAGTCCTGCTAATTCTCCAAACGCAGGGCTTTCTGATGCATATAAACCGCGTACAATTTAAAACGTCTATTGAGGAATACTGATGAACGAGCCACTAAAAACAATAAGGGAAACAAAACCCCTGATTCATCATATCACCAACTGGGTAACTATTTACGACTGCGCCAATATGACAAGAGCTTTCGGTGCACTTCCTGTAATGGCACATGCCCCTGAAGAATGTGCTGACATGACAAAGATCTCGTCGGCTCTTGTACTCAATATCGGAACCCTGACATCCGAAATCATAGATTCCATGCTGTTTTCCGCTACCGCTGCAAACGAAAAAAATATCCCGGTGGTGCTTGATGCGGTCGGCGTCGGGGCTACGAAATTCAGGGATGAAATGGCTGCAAAAATCCTTGCTTCGGTCCATATTGACATCATCAAAGGCAATTACTCCGAAATTGCAAAACTTGCAGGCGAAAATGCCGAAACAAAAGGAGTTGAAGCAACCTCAATTAATGCCGACCCCGCAAAAGTTGCAAAAGCATTCGCAAAATCCGGACCTTACATCGTGGTAATGACAGGAAAAGAAGACATCATAAGTGACGGAAACAGGACCTTTATCGTAAAAAACGGGCATGAGCTGATGGGGTCAATTGTAGGGACCGGCTGCATGGCTGCCTCCATAATCGGTTTATTTGCTGCTGTTAATCGGGATTACTGTGATGCTGCAAGAGATGCTTTATGTTACTTCGGAGTTGCAGGAGAACTTGCAGCTGCAAAATCCAACGGGCCCGGAAGTTTTAAGGTCCACCTCTATGACGAAGTGTTCAACCTGTCAGATGAGAAAGTAAGGAGTAGGGAGACTGTCGAAGAAAGATGAAATTGAAAAATGGGACTTCCACAGGGTTTGATCGCAACATAACAATTTACCGGTTGGCTCCCAATTACTTTTACCAGCCGGCTTCGAATTACTTTTGAAACACGCACGCTAAACGGGCTGAAGCATTATGGACCAGAAAAACCCCAATCCGAAAAATTTCGATCCGAGAAATTCCAATCCGAGAAATTCCAATCCGAAAAATTCCAATCCGAGAAATCTCCCCCGGAAAATTTCGCTTTTAAAAGAGATCGACTATTACCTTGTAACCGACTCCGGACTCTCAAAGAAAGGGACTTTACCCGACGTAAAAGAAGCAGTTGAAGCAGGCTGCAAGATTGTTCAGTACCGGGAAAAAAACAAGAGCACGAAAGAAATGGTCGACGAAGCATCTGAAATCAAGAGTATTTGCGGTGATAGAGCAATATTTCTTGTAAATGACCGAATTGACGTTGCTCTGGCAGTTGATGCGGACGGAGTTCACATAGGCCAGGACGACATGCCTATTGAAATCGCAAAAAAACTCCTGGGCCCGGAAAAGATAATCGGCATCACCGTCCACAATGTCGGAGAAGCAATCGAAGCCGAGAAAAGCGGTGCAGACTATGTAGGTCTGGGCTCCATCTTTGATACCTCAACAAAAAAAGATGCAGGCAAGGGGATAGGCCCTGCCAGCATAAGGGAAGTTAAAAATGCAATAAAAATCCCGGTAGTCGCCATTGGCGGAATAAACAAGGAAAACTGCATATCCGTGGTTGAAAATGGGGCTGATAGCCTTGTTGCAATTTCTGCAGTTGTTTGCAGTGACGATGTAAAAAGGGAAACAAGAGAGTTTATTGATATTATTCGGGAAGTAAAAAACTCAAGCCGACAATAATCAGCCGGTTGATATATTCCCGGGTCTTCTGGAACTTGAATCTTCAATTTTTCTCTTCAACGCCGTGCAGGACTACTGGATCCCGCCTGTCAGCAGATAAAATACCTTTTTTGACCCGAAGAAGCCTCATGTTTCAAATTCCCATAATATAGAACGCCTCCGCCAGCTTGTCTGGCGGCCCTACCCAAAAAGCAGAAAAAGAGGCTCAAAAAAGTATTTTCCAGTAGAATTTAATTTGTTCGTTTCTGTTAGTGTCTTACCGACTTCATCGATAGTTTTCGCTTTATAAAATTTTCTACTCATTCCTTCTCTTTTTTTGTCTTTTTGGAAAAGCCCGCTCTCCTGCCTCTATTTACTTTACCATTGTTTTTAAGTTGGTCTGCTTGAGCGCAGCGAAAAAGACTGCGTACCTCCCGAAGCGAAATTCGGGAAGCGCAACTCGGGGAGCTAAACCAGGGTAGCCCGACTCGGTAGCCCGACTAAGGTTACTCAAACTTATTTTATGGCAGGCTTGATGGACGCCTGCCTGCTGGTCCTATCCCATTTCCAGGGCTCGTCAAGGATATTGACAGTAACGTTTTCTATCCCGTTAATGCTCAGGACCTTTCTCTTTACCTGATTTTTAAAGTATTCGATCATAGGACAGGCACTTGTTGTCAATACAAGGTTTACATCCACATCTGTCCCGTTCACGATGACTTCCTTGACAAAGCCCAGGTTGACGATATCTACTCCAACTGCAGGATCGATCACGTCCTTTAGCAGGGAATAAATCTGCTCGTCTTTTTTGAGCGGGGTTTTTTCTGAGGTCATAACGGCTACTGGCACGGGAGCGGTTGCTGCTATTTCATGAGCCTGTAACCGTTCCTCTAACCTGCTCATGCGGTCAAGCACCTGACTTATTACGGTAAGCACGGGGTCCGGTAGCTTATTGTGATCCAGCTGCTCTGAAGGTGCGGAAGGCTGTGGCGTTCCTGCAATCCTGGCAGGGACTCCGACTACGGTGGCTTCGGGTGGAACTGACCGAACCACAACCGAACCGGCACCTACTTTTGCCCCTCTTCCTATCGTAATCGGTCCGAGTACGATTGCCCCTGAGCCGAGAACCGCGTCATTTTCAACAGTGGGGTGTCGCTTTTTCTTCTCAAGGGCTGTCCCTCCGAGTACGACTCCCATGTATATGAGGACGTCATCCCCTACTTCGGCAGTTTCTCCGATTACCACTCCTGATCCGTGGTCAATAAATACTCGCTTCCCCAGCTTTGCTCCCGGATGAATTTCAACGCCAGTGAGCGCCCTTGAGATATGAGATGTCAAACGGGCAAGAAACAAGAGGTCTTTGTTCCAGAGCGAGTGCGCTACTCGGTGCATCCAGATAGCATGCAGGCCCGGATAGCAGCAAAGCACCTCGAGTGTTGACCTTGCTGCAGGGTCTTTTTCGAAAACTGTTTTTATATCTTCCCTGATTCCCATTTGAATCTTCCAGTATGGTTGTAAGTAGATCGGTCAAATAGTTCAGTCAAGTAAATCAGACAATATCTCAGTCAAGTAGCTCAGTCAATATCTAAGCCAAACAGATCAGTCAAACAGATCAGTCAAACAGGTCGGTGCTCAGATAACGCTCTCCCGTGTCAGGAAGGATGACAATAATCATCTTTCCGCTCATCTCTTCTCGGGATGCTACCTGCAAGGCTGCGTATGCAGCCGCTCCTGATGATATGCCTGCAAGGATGCCTTCTTCCCTTGCCAGCCTCCTGGCCGTGGCAATGGCATCTTCTGCGTTTACTTTGATAATTTCATCAACAAGGTCGAGCTGAAGCACATAAGGAATGAAGCCTGCCCCGATTCCCTGAATCCTGTGCGGGCCCGGTTTTCCACCGCTGAGAACCGGGGATTCTGCGGGCTCTACTGCAATTGCCTTGAAATTGGGTTTCCTTTTTTTGAGAACACCGGCAACACCTGTAATTGTCCCTCCCGTTCCCACGCCTGCTACAATCACATCCGCCTTGCCGTCCGTATCTTTCCATATTTCTTCAGCAGTTGTCCTCCGGTGAATTTCAGGATTTGCAGGGTTCTGGAATTGCTGGGGTAAATAGTAGAGAGCAGGATCTGCTGCTGCCATCTGCTCTGCTTTGTTGACTGCACCTTTCATCCCTTCGGATCCGGGGGTCAGGATGAGTTCTGCTCCCAGAGCTTTCAGCAGTTTTCTTCGTTCTACAGTCATTGTCTCGGGCATTACAAGGATGAGCTTGTAGCCACGGGCAGCACACACTCCTGCAAGAGCAATGCCGGTGTTCCCGCTTGTGGGTTCGATAATAGTGGTGCCCTCTTTGATTTTTCCCGCACGTTCGGCTTCTTCGAGCATTGCCAGTCCGATCCTGTCCTTCACGCTCCCCATCGGGTTAAAGGATTCCAGTTTAACCAGCACATCCGCATGCAGATCCTTTGTGATGCGGTTTAAGCGGACAAGGGGGGTGTTTCCGATTGTCCAGGTTATGTTTGAGTAGATTTGCCCCATCTTTTTCACCGTTTCATTTACCATTTTCCTGAAATTTGCCGTTCTCCGCAGTCCATGCCTGCCTGAATTAATCCTTCAATCATAAACTGATAAAAGGAGTGTGCAGGAAAATTCACAATTGTGAATTATATATGACCTCAGATATAAAGTTATCGAGCAGGCAGTATACTTCAATGAACTGCAAAGGAAAAAGCAGAAATAAAAAAGGCGCCCGAAGTCAGTACAATGGGTGCCGGACCGAGATGAAAGTTTAAAAATAGACTGATTAAATAGACTGATTAAATAGACTGATTAAATAGATTGATTAAATAGACTGATAAAATGGATTGATTAAATAGACTCATGAATAGACTTACAAAACAGACTAATTAAAGTGAACTTATTCAAAAACAGGATACTCATTTCTTTCAGTTTACTTTTCTTTTTCAGTTTACTTTTCTTTTTCAGTTTACTTCTCTTTTTCAGTTCACTTCTCTTTTTCAGTTCACTTCTCTTTTTCAATTCACTTTTTTTCAGTCCATTCTTCTTTTTCAGTTCACTTTTTAGTTTTCTTCTCTTCAACTGTCGGTTCTTCGGAAACACAGGTGCTACTGCAGCTGCCTCCAATTCCTCTTGCACTTGTACAGATCTTGCAGATCCTTGGGACAAAGTCGTCAACTTTGTTGTCGATTAAGTCCTGGGCAAGTTTTTCGATCAATTCTTTCGTCTCACCCTGGAACTCGATCCTGTATCCCCTTTTCCCCGAAATATACTGGGAAACTGCCGACGGGGCAATCCCCAGCAGCTTTGCGGAAGCTGCCTGCGACTGTCCTTTTTTTACAAGTTCGATTGCAAGACTGGCCCTTATTGCGGGGACCAGATCCCACACAATCTTCTGACACGGAGTTTCCATATTATCATCACTTATTGAGGTTTTACAATTGAGAACAAATATAACCCATGTACATATATATTTATTATCATTATCAAAAATAATAATAAGATCTCCCCGCGAAGCAATAATTTCAGGGCAACTGCTAAATTTAAGAGGTTTGGCTTTTTCTGGCAGGATATTTTTCAGGATAAAACTTAAATAGTCACAATTGTTAATATGAATCACAATTGTGAAGGTGTAGATGTGATAATTGAAAACAGAACCATTTACATGGACAACTCTGCTACGACTCCCGTAAGGAAAGAAGCGGTTGAGGAAATGCTCCCCTACCTGACCGAAAACTTCGGAAACCCTTCTTCCATCTATGAGCTCGGGAAAACCTCAAAACATGCGGTAGAAAAAGCAAGAAAAAGGGTCGCAGATGCCATAGGGGCTGAAGATAATGAAATCTATTTCACATCCGGAGGCACCGAGTCCGATAACTGGGCAGTAAAGGGGGTAGCCTTTGCAAACAAAAACAGAGGAAAACACATAATCACAAGCTCGATAGAACACCATGCAGTCCTGCATGCCTGTGCCTGGCTCGAAGGGCAGGGGTTTGAGGTAACATATCTTCCGGTTGACCGATACGGAATGGTTTCACCGGAAGATCTGAAGAATGCAGTCAGGGACGATACGATTCTCATTTCCATAATGCTTGCAAACAATGAAATCGGGACAATTCAGCCCGTCGAAGAAATCGGAAAAATCGCAAGGGAGAACAGGATATATTTCCATACGGACGCCGTGCAGGCGATCGGGCACATCCCTGTAGACGTCAGGAAAATGAATATCGACCTCCTGTCCCTTTCAGGCCATAAGTTCGAAGGGCCAAAGGGCTGCGGAGCACTTTATATAAGGAAAGGGACAAAAATCGAAGCTCTTCTCCATGGAGGGGCTCAGGAAAGGAAACGCAGGGCAGGCACCGAAAACGTGCCCTCCATCGTGGGCCTCGGAAAAGCTATAGAGCTCGCAACAGGCGAAATGGAAGAAACGAATAAGTCCCTGCTGGAAAAGAGAGAACGCCTGATTAAAGGCCTCCTGCAGATCCCGAAAACCCACCTGAACGGGCACCCAACAGAAAGGCTTGCAAACAACGTAAATGTCACTTTCGAATACATCGAGGGAGAGTCGCTCCTGCTGCTCCTGAACGCAAAGGGAATTTTTGCATCAACGGGAAGCGCATGTAACTCCACTTCTCTTGAACCCTCGCACGTGCTTACAGCCTGCGGAGTCCCGCATGAAATCGTACACGGTTCCCTGAGGTTGAGCCTCGGAAGGATGAATACCCTGGAAGATGTGGATAGGGTACTTGAGGTCGTCCCCGAGATTGTCCAGAAGCTCAGGAATATGTCGCCATTGACCCCTCAGGAATACAGGGATGTTTGAATAACCGGAATGCTTGAACAAAAAAATTAAGGAATATTGGAATGAAAATTAAGGGTTATTTAAACGAAAATTCGGGAATATTTAAACAAAAATTAAGGGATATATAAGCAAAAAGGAATCCGATAAGTAAACAGTTTTGGAAATCTGAAAATCAAAAACAGTACAAGAGGAAAATTCATGGATTACAGCGCTAAAGTGATGGACCATTTTTCAAACCCGAGGAACATGGGAAATATTGAGGACTGTGATGGAGTAGGAGAAGTAGGGAACGCAAAGTGCGGAGACATAATGAAGATCTTTCTAAAGGTTGAGGGAGACAGGATTGTGGACGTGAAGTTCCAGACCTTCGGGTGCGGGGCTGCAATTGCGTCAAGCAGCATGGCAACCGAACTTATCAAAGGAAAAACCCTGAAAGAAGCCTGGGAACTTTCGAATAAAGCAGTTGCAGAGGCACTTGACGGGCTCCCTCCGATAAAAATGCACTGTTCAATGCTTGCGGAAGAGGCAATCCATGAGGCGATCAACGACTATCTGCAGAAAAAAGGGCTTGAACCCTGGGACTGAATGAGTCTCGGCTGATTTGAGAAATGGATTCATTTTGAAAATCAGATCACTTTAGAAAAGGAAGCCACTTTAAAAAACGAAATTATTGCAGAAAAAAATTACTTTTAAGCTGAAATCACTTTAAAAAACGAAGTCGCTCTGGGAATTAAGTTATTTTAAAAATGAAATCACTTTGAAAACGGAATTATTATGGAAAACGGAGTTGTTATGGAAGACCGGTTAATTGCAGAAGAAATAAAAAAGCTCAAAGAAGAAAGAAACGCAATAATCCTTGCTCATTTTTACACCCGCAGGGAAGTACGGGAAGTTGCGGATTTCGTTGGGGATTCCCTTTCCCTCTGCAGGGAAGCAGTGAACTCAAAAGCTGATGTCATAGTTTTTGCAGGCGTCCATTTTATGGCAGAGTCGGCATCGATTATTTCTCCCAAAAAGTTAGTCCTTTTGCCGGTTCCGGATGCGGGCTGCCCGATGGCGGACATGGTTACCGTGGAGGCTCTCAGGAAAGAAAAAGAAAAGCACCCGGATGCAGCCGTCGTCTGTTATGTGAACAGTTCAGCCGCCGTAAAAGCGGAGTCGGATATCTGCTGCACCTCTTCAAATGCAGTAAATGTGGTAAATTCGGTTGAGAACAGGGAGATTATTTTTGTCCCGGACAAAAACCTTGGAGCCTTTGTATCCCTTCATACCGACAAAAAAATACACCTCTGGCCCGGGTTCTGCCATGTCCATGAGAACATAGGGAAAGAGGACATCGAAGAATTAAAAAACCTCCATCCTGGAGCGGAATTTCTTGCACATCCCGAGTGCAGACCTGAAGTCCTGAATTTTGCAGCCCATATCCTCAGTACTTCCGGAATTGTAAAGGAAGCAGGAAGGTCAGAGGCCACAGAGTTTATAATCGGGACCGAAAAGGAAATTGTTCAGAACCTGAAACGAAAATACCCGGACAAAAAATTCTATCCCGTATCAAAAAAGGCTGTTTGCTATAATATGAAAAAGGTCACCCTAGAGTCCATCCTGAACAGCTTCCAGAGTATGGAATATGAAGTCAAAGTCCCGGAACATGTGAGGACGAAAGCAAAAAAGGCTCTTGACCGGATGCTTGCGGTCAGCGGAACTTAACAAGAGAGAGGGAAGTTAAAGAGAGGAAGTTAAAGAGAAGAAAGGAGCCTCCTCTCTTATTTTTCAGTCCTGCTATCTTTTTTCCTGTAAACAGATATTTATTTATATAAGAATCACAATTGTGATGAGAGATTCACAATTGTGAATCTATGTAAAAAGCGGATTTGTCAGAATGGCAGAGTGGCTATGCTTCCGGCTGCAACCCGGAATTACGTGAGTTCGATTCTCACTTCTGACTTGAAAAATAAGGTCTTGAGGTAAGATAAAATGGGTAACAAAAATGAAAACCAAACTGGAGAAAAGGGGTTGAAGAGAAGAGCCCTTGAAAACCCGGGCATCTCAACTCTCGCGGTACATGCCGGAGCAAAACCTGACCCTGCCACGGGAGCAAGGTCAGTTCCGATTTATCAGACTGCAGCTTATGTATTCGATGATACGGAACATGCAGCCGACCTTTTCGGGCTCAGGAAAGAAGGCAATATTTATACGCGCCTGATGAACCCCACAACCGATGTCTTTGAGAAAAGGATCGCCGCCCTTGAGGGAGGGATAGGTGCCCTTGCGACCTCTTCTGGGATGGCTGCAATTACAACAGCCCTGCTCACCTTTACAGGCCCGGGGGATGAAATCGTTTCAGGCGATAAAATCTATGGGGGGACCTACGAGCTTTTCAATTACACATTTCCCAAACTCGGAAGGACCGTAAAATTCGTAGATTCCGGCAGTCCCGAAGAATTCAAAAGGGCTATATCCTCAAAAACAAAAGTCCTGTACGTGGAGTCAATCGGAAATCCCAAGCTTGACGTCCCCGATTTTGAAAAACTTGCAGAGATTGCCCATAAGGCAGGAATTCCCCTTGTCGTGGATAATACGGTAGCTCCGGTGATCCTGAGACCTATAGAACACGGGGCAGACATCGTGGTACACTCGGCAACGAAATACATAGGAGGGCACGGGACTTCGATAGGGGGAGTAATCATCGATTCCGGAAACTTCGACTGGAGCCCTGAGAAATTCCCTGAAATCTGCGACCCCGACCCCGGCTACCACGGGCTGAAATATAAGGAAGCTTTCGGAAAGGCTGCTTTTATTGCAAAAGCAAGGGTGCAGTTCATGAGGGATATCGGAGCCTGCCTTTCTCCTTTTAACGCATTCCTGTTCACGCTTGGGCTTGAGACTCTTCCCCTGAGAATGAAAAAACACTGCGACAATGCACTTGCAGTCGCCAGGTTCCTGCAGGCCCACCCGAAAGTTGCCTGGGTCTCCTACCCCGGCCTTGAATCCCACAGGAGCCATGAGCTTGCAAAGAAATACCTGAAATCCGGCTACGGGGCAATAATCGGGTTCGGGATCAAAGGCGGGACAGAGGCGGCAAATAAGTTTATCGAAAGCCTTGAGCTCTTTTCCCACCTTGCAAACATAGGAGATGCAAAAAGCCTCGTAATTCATCCAGCTTCAACAACCCATGAACAGCTTTCGGCAGAAGAGCAGAGAGCATGCGGAGTGACCGAGGACTTTATCAGGCTTTCCATAGGGATCGAGGACGAAAAAGACCTGATTTTCGATCTTGAACAGGCACTTTCTGAGGTATGAGATAGCATGGCGGTTTCTTCCGGGAATTCTTCCGTGAACTCTTCTAAAAAACTTTTTCCGGAAAAAAAAGGTCAGAGCATCGGGATAGTCCGCTCGATGAACTATAAAATCCCGGGGACCTTCGGCCTTGAGAGCGGAAAAACTCTTTCCGGCGTCAGTATAGAGTATGAAATGTACGGGAAGATGAATGCCGATAAGAGCAACGTTATCCTGATCTGCCACGCCCTTACAGGTGATGCCCACGCTGCCGGGTTTCATGAAGGTGACAAAAAACCGGGCTGGTGGGAGATCGTAATCGGCTCCAATAAAGCATTTGACACTGAAAAATACTGCGTCATCTGCTCAAATATCCTGGGCGGCTGTAAAGGCTCTACAGGCCCTTCCTCCATAGACCCCGAAACCGGAAAACACTACGGCATCTCCTTTCCCGTAATTACGGTCAAGGACATGGTAGATGCCCAGAAAAAACTGATAGAGAAGCTCGGAGTAAAACAACTTTTTGCAGTTGCGGGCGGTTCCATGGGGGGGATGCAGGTACTCCAGTGGACGGTCAGCTACCCCGAAATGGTAAGAAAAGCAATTGCAATAGCGACCACAGCCTCCACAACTCCGCAGCAAATCGCATTCGGAGCAATCGGCAGGAAAGCCATAACCGATGACCCAAAATGGAACGGCGGAGACTATTACGGAAAAAAGATACCTGCCGGGGGGCTTTCCCTTGCCCGTATGATAGGGCATATCACATACCTGAGCGACGCTTCGATGCAGAAGAAGTTCGGAAGGCTCCAGCGGGATACCGATAAATCAGGTACGAAAGCAGGTACTAAAGGCACGACGGGCATAGCGGATACAAATTTATCTGAGCTCTCCCCTGAAATCCCCTCCGAGCTCTCCCACGACTTTATCCCTAATTTCCAGGTTGAAAGCTACCTGAACTACCAGGGAGATAATTTCACAAAGCGCTTTGATGCCAATTCCTACCTGTACATTACGAAAGCCGTGGACTACTTTGACCTTGCAAAAAATGGCTCCCTTATAGAGGGCTTTTCCGGAGTTACTGCAAAATACCTTGTAATTTCCATCTCTTCGGACTGGCTCTACCCTCCTTATCAGTCTCAGGAGATCGTTTCAGCCCTTACCGCAAACGGAGTTGATGCCAGGTACGAAGAAATCAGGTCCCAGTACGGGCATGACGCCTTCCTGCTTGAAGAAGGACAGCTGAACTACCTGATAAGGAGTTTTCTCTCACATATCCTTGTCAGCGATGTCATGAACCGGAACTTCTATACGGTCTCGAGAGACGAAACCATCGAACACGCCTCAAAGCTCATGGTAAAAGAATGCGTAAGCCACCTGCCGGTTATCTCAGAAGACGGCAAACTCGAAGGCATAGTCACATCCTGGGACATCACAAAAGCAGTGGCATGCAAAATCAATGAACTGGACGAAATCATAACACGGGATGTCAGGTACGTATCAGAAGACGAAAGGATTGAAAAAGCGTCCTCAATAATGGAGGATTACTCAATTTCCGCACTCCCGGTCATTGATTCAGAGCACCGCATAATAGGCATTGTTACAAGCGAAAGCATAAGTGCCCTTATCGGCAGGTTCGGTTAACTGAAGGGAGATTTTGTTCCGGGATGACGGAATGATATCTTCCGCTTTCCTTGCCATACAGGATGTAAATGAGGCTCACCGGCTTAGAGTAATGAAAATTAAATAACAGATCGCGTCTACTGTTTATTTTTAAATAAGATATCGCGGCTTGAAATCCTGGTGTTCAAATCTGCTCCTTTCCTGGTGTTCAAATCTGCTCCTTATAACTCCACTCTCTACCTCGTGTCGTTTCTAGTACAAAAATTTGATTCGTTGCTTTTTCGATAATATTTCCGAGATCTTGATCTGAAAAAATGTAATTTTTGTAATAGTAGAATATTTTCAGTTTGCTTGGCAAAGCATAATGAGCTTGAAAACTTTTGGAAGTAAAGGTGAATAAAACAGTAATGGTATTCAAAGGGTTTTTTAAATGTGCTCAACATTTTGAATAACATAATCATTTACTCACCTTAACTGTAGAAATTTGCTTATAATTTACTGAAGTTTATTAAGGAGGTATAAGATGATTTGTGTATGTGGAGCAAATTGTGACGGATGTCCTCATCTGAATGACGAATGTGCCGGTTGCGATGCACTTGAAGGCAAGGTTTACTGGACTCAGTATATTGGCGCTGATATTTGCCCTGTTTACAAATGCGCCGAGGAAAAAGGTTATCAAAATTGCGGTGACTGTTCTCAAATCCCCTGTGAACTCTGGATTTCTTTAAAGGACCCTTCATGGAGTGAAGAGGAACATCAAAAATCAATTCAAGACCGGCTTTCCATTTTGAAAGGATCAAGGTGAACTTCAGAGCAGAATTCAAAACCATTCTAAAGTTCAATACGCAATGCAACAGCAGGCGACTTAAAAGGTTAAATGTTGGGTAAATTCCAATTCCATTTTGGTACTGTGGAATGATCATGTAAAATGAAACAAATTTGAAGTTGAAGTAAAAAGTGAGTCATCTGTATACGACATATAACTGCAATAAAAGAAATTAAAAAAGCGAAATAATTTTGGGATAAAACATAGTTAGACCGACTGTATAATTTCCTGGCGTTGTAAACGTATGGGTTGCATTCATGGCATGTTTTGACTTGGTAGAATCGCCGAAATCCCAATACCGGGAGTAGGTGCTTCGCCTTTAATTGTAGCTCTGTCTTTACTTGTGGCAGCGAATAACACCGTTAGAGGTGTTGTTTCAGAGTTACATTGGATGTAAATCCAGCTTATGGTTCTATGGGTCTAGCAGTGAGATCATACATATAGATATCACTAAAAAAAACACCATCAAGGGGTAATCTTTGGCGACTATCCTTCTTATACACAATCCTGTCTCCATAGATATCAGGATCTTGTGCACCTCCGCTAGTGGTAATCTGAGTCTCCTTCTGAGTGGAGAGATCGTACATGTAAATATTTATGTTTTCGTTGCGGAAATCTCCCCATACTATCTTATTACCATAAATAGCAGGATAGTATTGACTTGATTTATTGGTAGTAATCTGAGTCTTCTTGGAAGTGGATAAATCGTACATGTAGATATCGGTGGTGACATCTTCTCTGTGCCATTCTTGCCACACTATCCTGTTACCATAGACGTTAGGGAATGTTGCTTCTCCATTGGAGGTTATTTGAGTTTCCTTGGAAGTGGAGAGATCGTACATGTAAATATCCGGACTTATGTATCGAAGATCATGCCAGACTATCAAGTTACCTTGCATATTAATATATTGAGGTATTCCTTTTGAAATTATCCGAATTTCCTTAGAAGTGGATAGGTCGTGCACGTAAATACCTTTATTTCTAGTTCGATAATCCATCCACATTATCCTGTCACCATATATTTTAGGTCTCTGAGCGCGCCCGCTAGTGCTTATTTGAGTTTCTTTGGAAGTAGATATATTGTACATATAGATATCATACTGTCCATTACGATCATCTTGCCATACTATTCTATCACAGTAGAGTGAAGGATATGTCTGATTTGATTCATTAGCAGTAATCCTGGTTTCCCTGGAAGTGGAGAGATCGTACATGTAGATATCGTAGTTTCCGTTGCGAAGGTCTTGCCATACTATTCTGTTACCATAGATATCAGGATGGGATGCTAATTCGCTGGTTGTAATCCGGATCTCATTTTCTGTAAGTACAATTATTGTATCACTTTTTGAGGTAGTGCCATAAGCATTTCTTACTGTCAGGTTAACAGTATGGATTCCTGGCGTTGTAAATGTATAAACAGGATTTACATCGGTTGAGTCTGCTTTTCCATTACTGTCGAAGTCCCATACCCTTGACGTTGCATTTTGAGAAGTGTCATTAAACTGTACCGTCAGGGGAGCATAACCCTCGATAATGTTACTACTAAAATTTGCATCGGGGGCTTTTGGATCGATAACAACTATGTAATTTGGCATTGTCGCTGTACTATTACCCACAAAATTTCCTACGGTAAGATTTACTGTGTAAATCCCTGGTTTTGTAAATGTGTGGATTGCATTCGTGGTGTGAGATGTGTGGATTGCATTCGTGGTGTGTTTTGAATAAATGCCATCGCCAAAATCCCAATACCAGGAAATAGGTTCTTCGCCTTTACTTGTAGCTTTGCCAATAATTCTACCATAGAAAGACACCATTAGAGGTGCTTTTCCAGAGGTTACATTAGCATAAAAATCTGCCACTGGTGGCTGTGGGGGAGTTACAGTAATATAATTCGGTTTCGTTACCGCACTATTGCCTGCTTCATTTTCAACTGTTAAAGTAACGTTATACACCCCTGTCTTTGTAAACGTATGTGTTGCATTCATGGCATGTGTTGAGCAAATACCGTCACCAGTGTCCCAATGCCAGGAAGTTGGAACTCCGCCAGTGCTAGTATCGGTGAATAATACCGTTAGAGGTGCTATCCCGGAAGTCACATTGGATACAAACCCAGCTTGTGGTTCTATGGGTCCAGCAGTGAGATCATAAACATAGACATCACTAAAATAACCATCACCAGGGGGCAATCTTTGACGATTATCCCTATACACTATCCTATCTCCGTAGATATCAGGTCCCATTGCACTTCCACTGGTGGTAATCTGAGTCTCCTTCTGAGTTGAAAGATTGTACATGTAAATATTGTATTTTCCGTTGCTGTGGTCCTGCCACACTATCCTGTCACCATAGATAGCTGGAGACGAACCTAACGAGGACTGCCCACTGTAAGAGATCCTGCTTTCTTTCTCGGTTGAGAGGTTATACATGTAGACATCTCCTCTCCCCTTAGTAAAGTCTGAATTGCGACTATCCTGCCATACTATCCTATCACTGTAGATCACGGGATCATATGCTCTTCCGATAGTGTTGATCCTGGTTTCCTTCTTAGTGGAAAGGTCATAAATGCAAATACTATCTCTGCTAATGGAATTGTTATTTTTATCCATAATAGTTCCATTGCATCGAGAATCCTCCCAAACTATTTTGTTACCATATATCGAAGGGTTACTTGCAGATCCTCTTGTGGTTATCTGAGTTTGTGTATGAGTGGGAATATCGTACATATAGATGTCAGTCTTGTAGTTGCGCTCCGCAGCCCACACAATTCTATCACCGTAAATATCAGGAACACAATGGGACAAATTCTCTGTGATTAGTGAACTTGTAGAATTAAGTATATCATACACGTAAAGTCTGACCCTAACTGGATTCTCATTTCCATTATAAAGACAGTATACAATTTTATTATCATAGATAGCAGGACGTGCTACGTAATAATAATGTTCAGGCATGGTAATTATAGTATCATTTCCGGTTTTTAGGTCATAAAGATGAATTTTGTCCCAATATGACCACACCACTTTATCACCGTAAATAGAAGTCTCTCCATTTACTCCAATATCCTCTGAGAGCTTAATTTCCTGGGCAGCTAACGTTACAGCTGAGTTTGAAACCAAAAATACGAAAAATAATGCTATTAACACTAAAGGTATTGAATGTAACTTTTCCTTATTTGCCATTTATTTACCCTCACCGCCCCTCATTAAAAAAATATTATTACTTACCGTTTTTCAATAATTTTTACTATTTCCTTTGAATTTCAATCTGTGATTGACTGAATACTCTAAATATGACGACAATTTAGAGTTGTCAAAAACACAACGGCTAATTCAAATAAAAATGAAAAACACAATCAGTAATTGTAGTTAAAACAAAATAATTGCAAATAACGCCTGCCTAATGTAGATTCTATCCGGAAAGCAATAACTGGATGCTGAAAAAGTAAGTACTTTCCTTCAATTGTTTTTCTCTCTTTTCCCCCATATTGTTAATGATCAGCAATGTTGATGTAGTTTTCCAGTATTACATCCTTTATGGGGATTAATGTGGGGAATAAAATAATAAATCTAGCACTGGCTTTGATTTTTCTAATAAGCTTTACATCAATAGCAAATGCTGGCAAAGAGACTATGATCGTAGGTTCGAGGCTAACATTGAGTCCATCAATCTATGGCAACATTGTTACATGAGCTGATACTTTTGTTAACGGAGCTGCCATGTATAACTTGACTACTGGAAACATAACCGGACTAGGACATGCGGAAAGTAGCCCATCTATTCAAGGAGATAAAATTACATGGCGGGACGATGGAAGCGTGATAGTGTATAACATTTCCACTGGCAAAGAAATTAAAATCGTTAATGCAAGTACACCAGCGATCTATGGTGATAACATCGTATATGTAAGGTCAAAATATGAGAACGGTCAGCCTGCCGATTATCAAACTGCTCCGTATAATAGTTTATATTTATACAATCTCATCACCAACAAAGAAGTTCAATTAACTGATTATGAACATGCTACCTATGTTTTTTCCATTTATGAAGACAGGATTGTATGGGTACAGAAAAATAAAAACACGCGGCTTGGAAATATTTCTATATACGACATACCCACAAAGAGAGTAAGTGACATCAGCATAGATGGTAGATCAGGAAGTCCTGATATTTACGGAAACGTTGTCGTGTGGACAGAATATCAAAACGGATCAACGAACGTCTATATGAGGGATATTGCCAAACACAAGACTCTCAAGATTTATTCAAATTGCATAGGTGGTAAAGTAAGAAGTCCTGACATTTATGGAAACATTGTCATGTGGACAGAAGACCAAAACGGCTCAACGAATGTTTATATTCGGGATATTGACAAAAATAAGACTTCTCAAATTTATACCAATTGGACAGGATATTGTCTAAGTATATATGGGGATAGAATTGTGTGGATGAGTGGCTCTGGAAAAGGTGATAACTTCCATAGTGATATTTACATGTACAATATCTCAACTAATGAGACAACCCGCATTACTAACAACACTTATGCAAGAGAGCCCGCAATTTACGACGATAAAATTGTATACATTGACTCACGCAGTGATCCGGAATACCGGGAAGACAGAAACATCTATTTGTATAATCTTTCAGCTTGAAACTTAAGAAAAAGCCTTCTTTCGTTATAGAACGGAGTATAAAATCAGAAGACCCTGGACAAGTGATAATTGGAAGGTTTGGTTAACTAAAGGGGGATATTTACAACGCAGATAAAGAAGAAAAGAAAGTTTATGTTTTCGATATTCTCACAGCTGAACAGGCGCACAAGAAGTATGGAAGATTGTAAGCCGCTGTAGCTTTTATAAATACTTGATATGAAAAGCAAAGGCGACCTCAATCAAACCTTTCAATAACCTCCCAGGGATAATATACCCTTCAGCCATATGTGAGCTGTCTTTTTATGCTCTTTCTTTTTTAGATATCGTGTTTAAGGCCATCACGAAGCTGGAAATAAATATCAGAGCGATTATTCCGGAATTTAAAGGGTTATTTATAAATGTACTGGCAAAAGGACTGGCAATCGAATAATTCGCGGTACGCAGCCCATAGTAAGCCGATTCCAGAAGTAATGCTATAAGCGAGATTAAAAATGCTATCATAAAACTGCGGATTATAGTGTCAAGTCTCATTGTCTATCATCTTTTACAACTGCATTCTCAGATATAAATAAATTTATTTCAGTCGAATACCCTGTGAATTTTTTTTATTGCGAACAAAAACGGGCTTAAAATTATAGAGCTGAATATTGACCTGTACAACGTTATTTGCCTTATCACGTCGTTCTTGTCCCGCTCGACGAAGGAGAGCGGCCTTTTCCAAAAGACAAATAAGAAGAAAAAGATGATACAAATAACTTGAAAAATGCTGAAAAAGCTAAAAAGTGAAAAAAACCAAAACCCTGTCAAGGGGCAGATAAAAAGCTAAAACTATCTAAGAAACACTTCTTTTCAATATTTTCCCTTAGCCTCAATTTTCTCTCTTTTTTGCAGGGCCGCCAGACAAGCCGGCGGAGGCGTTAATATTTAATTGACTGACTAAAAGTTGGTGTCTCCTTAATCATAGGGGAATGGAAAACTCTAAAAGTTCACCCACCAAAATTAAACTGATTACACATAAAAATCCACGTCCTCCAGCACTCCGCCCTTAACACCCTCGGCACAATCGAGGAATACGCTAAAACCAGAGGCTACTTCCTTGAATCAACCCGCTTTTAAGAAACCGAAAAGCAGCCTGCTCTGGATTCTTTTGACCTCCTTATAATCATGGGCGGTCCCGTGGGAATCTACGACTACGCCAAAAACCCCTGATTGATAGTCGCAAAGCCGTTCATCAAGTTGAATGGAACCAAAACATCCATAGTCTTTTGATGAAGAGGTTGAACAATTTGGAATCGATGTACTAGCAAACGTATTTACCGCTGGATTTTTGAAAAAGAGTATAAGGAGATGGACCAGTTCTCAAAAAGGTATCCAGAGCCTGATCAGCGAATAAAAGAAAAATTGAGTCGGGTAACAATACCTGCTTCAACATGTGTTTGTCTTGTCTGTATACCATGGCTTTCGGAATTGACCAGAATTTCGTAATCTCCGGGGATGAGTTCGTCAAGTATATATTCACCCCGTTCATCCGTGACAGAGGCGATATCTCTATGAGACGGACTGCGGCCTGTGACCATAACCATGGCATCGACTACAGGTTCATTATTTGCATTTGTTACCCGACCGGCTATGGATCCTCTTTCCATCCAGCATTTCTCCTCTCGTTACCTCGTCTCTGATATTCCCATCTATATTTCGATACTTGCAGTCCTTTAGCTTCAAATCTTGCAAGATACCGAATTTATCTCAGGGGTTATTTTTCCACTGCTTTATGTTATCAAACACCGGCTTGGTTATGCGCGTAGCCGAGTTGCCCGAAGGGGAACCATTGGTATGGATGCCGACAGCATAGCGCTTGCCGTTTGTCAGCCACCAAACCGGGGATCCGCTTTGACCGCCGGCAGTATCGATATTGTAGACAATTGTTCTCACTGTGACCCATTTAATTCTGCGTGCGTGCCACCATTGAGTTCCCGAGGGTTTATCTCCCGGATAACCCGAAAGGTTTACCTTAAGTCCTTTAAGTGAAGACCGGTTTAAATTTGCATACCCGAAGTATCCAAGCCGGGTACCGTACTGGCAACTGCTTGGCAGGATGATTGCTCCATAGTCATGCGAGCGTTTCTTTTTCTTGGTCCAGCCTTTCACACTATGGAAATACGAAGAAGTGCAGGACTCGTAGGGACGTACAGAACCGTTCCTGCCGGGGATTACCTCTATACTCCTTGCCCATCCCCCACGGCTGTGCATGTACACAACATGCCCTGCGGTAATAACAGTGCGCGGACCGACAAGCCATCCCGTACCGATCCACCGGCTCCCATCTTTAGCTGTAATTTTCAAGGAACAGACGGCTCTCCATGGGAAAGCAGTGGTGTTTGTGATCTGCACACGGTCATCTTGTCCAATCACGACTTCCGCAGTGGTCCTGCTGAGATTGGGCTGCTGCCTCACCATTGCCACGGTAGCGGGATCGGCAAACTCTGCGTACCAGGCGTCCAGCAAATAGGTTTCGTCTTCCAGAGCCTCCACATCCTCCCGGTCCATTTCCAGAATTTTTTCGTCATAGCCTTCCTTCAGCCCGAATTCAAGCTCACTTTCCGTGATTGGAGGCATGCCTTCAAGCCCATATTCCGGAGCTTCCATTTCACCTTGATACTCTTCAGGTTTCCCGCTTGAAACTTCCATATGGTCTTCGAGTTCCTCGGTTTCTTCTTCAATCTCGTAATAGGCTGTTGTTTCCGGACCGGTTTCCAGGTCCAGCATTTCTTTCTCTTCGGAAATCCCCTTAAACCCTTCTTCAATATCTCCCAGATACTCTTTCGAAGAGATCGGGATTTCAGATTCCTTGGATATAGTCATTCCCCCTCTTATCCCTTATTTCAATTTGAAAATGTTTTGATTTGACAATTTTACTGCAGGCCAACCCTAATTACTGGCCCGATCCGATAAAAAAGATGAGATAGGTTTTAATTTGGCATTTTTATAATAATCATGATTTCACTTTTATCGTATATATTAAGGTAAGAACCAATAGTAAGTCCCCTGACATTATTCAAGTAGAAGCGACAGGAATACCGGGAAAAACTTATTTATTTATAAATTTTGGAAGTTTTGCACAAGAATTACATACGAAAGAGTGAATAAACTTTTACAAGAACCTTAAATCATAATTCAATAAAGCAAGTTACAATTCAAAAATTCGAAGCTGATCTTCCATGATAATCCACGTCCTCCAGCACTCCGCCCTCAACACCCTCGGCACAGTTGAAGAATACGCCAGAACCAGAGGCAATCCCCTTGAGTCGACCCGCTTTTACAAAACCAAAAACCCACCAGCTCTCGACACTTTTGACCTTCTCATAATCATGGGCGGACCCATGGGAATCTACGACTACGACGAAAACCCCTGGTTAAGAGACGAAAAAGCCTTCATAAAACAGGCAATCGAAGCAGAAAAGCCCGTGCTCGGGATCTGCCTGGGGGCGCAGTTGCTTGCTGACGTCCTCGGCGCCCGCGTCTATGAAAACGGGAACCGGGAAATGGGCTGGTTTCTTTTAAAGGCGGTCCGGACAGAAGAAAATAAACCAGAATTTCTCAAAGGGCTGCCGGAAGAGATCACTGTTTTTCACTGGCACTCCCGGACCTTTGACCTCCCTGAGGGGGCTGTACATCTTTTCCGGAGTGAAGGGTGTAAAAATCAGGGGTTTATTTATAAGGGCAGGGTTGTAGCGCTCCAGTTTCACCCGGAAATGAATGAAGAAAGGGTTGAATCCATGATCCGGCGGTTCGGGGAAGAAATTGTAAACGGGCCGTTTATCCAGAGAAAGGAAGAGATGCTCGGACAGGAGACATATCTGGCTGAGACAAAAAAATTCATGTTTGCGGTGCTGGATAAGTTTGAAAAAATAGCCGGGAAGGGAAAACTGGAATAAAACGGGATAAAGAATTACGTTCTTGAACACTTAGAAAAGATCCTTCATCCCTGAGATCAGGGCTGCAATATCTTTCAGGGCAAGGCTTTTCTTGAATCCTGTGGGGAGAGCGATATATTTCGGGTTCCAGGCCGGATTGAATTTTTCTTTATAAGCCCGCAGACCTTTGTAGTTATAAAGATAGTCCCCGTTGGCAAAGATCAAAGCCCCGACTTTGTGCCAGAGTGGGGCAAACTGTCTCTTTTCAAGGCCTGAAAGGGGAGCCATTCCGAGAGAAAAGTGTTTGTATCCGTTCTCTTTTCCCCAGAGGATGAGTTTGACAAAAAGGTAGTCCATTGCCGGGGCACTGGAATTGTAGCGCATAAGGTCGATGCTGAACTCTTCCGTATCCGCTCCTGTCCAGACGTTTGCAAAAGCCACGATCTCGTCTTCGTTCCTGACAATGCCAAGCGGAAAATTGCTGAGATATTTCTCATCAAAAAACCCGACTGAGAACCCCTTTTCTTTTCCGGTTTTCATTTCCAGCCAGGCATCAGAGACTTTTTTAAGTTCTGGGATGAGGATGATTACCTTTTCGGGCGGGATAATTTCAAACCAGTACCCCTTTTTTTCTACATTTTTCACGGCATAGCGGAAGTCCTTGCCGGATTTTCCTTCCAGAGTAAAGGAGTCCAGGGGGACTTTTGCTTCTTCCCCGATTTTGATCAGGGTCAGGCCAAGGTCGAGATAGATGGGGATGTATTTTTCGCTTATCTCGTAAAAGACGGCTCTTCCCTGGTGCAGTTTGCTCATTTCATAGAAGTCCCAGATCAGCTCTTTTATCTGGTCGCTCTCCCCGACCGGATCTCCCATAGCAATCCAGCTCTTTCCCGAGACTCCGTACATCAAAAATGCCTTTTTCCGGGCATCAAAAAGCAGGTATTTGTCTCCTGTAAGGGCAAGGTTTCCCCAGGTTTCCGGACTGGCTTTGAGGATAGCTTTTGCAAGCTCAAGCTCTTCAGGCCCGGGAAGGTGGATGTCTTTGGAAAAAGGGCTCAGCATTTTCATGACTCCGAAGACCAGAAGCATGAAAAAGATTCCCACGACAGCCCTTAAAAAGCTCGAAGCCTGGGAATTTACCCCGAACTGCCACCAGAGTTCGTTTGAGTACTCAACGTTTCTATAGGAAAACAGCCCGAGCCAGATGAAGCTTACAAGCACCAGAATTATGGCAATTATATTTTCCCTGCTGAAGGACTGGTGCAGAAGTGAGGACTTCCTGTAGAAGTGTTTCCTTGAGGGGAGCAAAAAGGCAGACAAAACCAAAAGCACCGCAGCCTCCTGGTAATTAAAATCTTTCAGGAGGGCAAAGATCCCGCCCAGTAAAAGGACTATAAGGGAGAGCACATAAGCCCCGTCGATCCTCTTCCAGAGCCCGTTTGCCAGAAGCAGGAGCAAAAAACCGATTATGCTTCCGAAAAACCTTGAAGCTTCGATGAGAGGAAGAGGGACAATGTATGGGAGTTCACGCAGGTATTCGGGGTTTGAAGGGAGAGCTCCGGAAAAGAGGAGAGAAATTCCTCCAAGAAAGATCAGGACCGAAAAGATCTGGGGAGTTACCTCCGAGAAGCTGGAATAAGTAACCTTTCCGGCTTTTTTCAGGAACTCTTTTCTAGCTTCAAATTCGCAGAAGATAAGAGCCAGGAACCCGAGCAGGAAAGGAAGGAAATAATAAACGGCCCTGAAGATCAAAAGAGGCCTTATCACATCAACCGTGCCGAAATAAGGTTTCAGCATAAAGAGCATCACGGTCTCGAATACGACAAGCCCTCCGGGGACCATGCTTATCAGCCCTGCCAGCTGGGCCAGTGCAAAGAATACAAGTACGTGAAGCAGGGTGAGCTGAGAATTTGAGGGCAGGAGGAAGTAGATTATGCTTCCTGAGAGCAGGTAGTCAGCTGAGGATAAAGCAAGCTGCAGGAAAGCAATTTTCGGTTCAGGGAACCTGATCCTGTAGCCTTTTATCTCAAAATCCCGTTTCCGGAATGAAAAAAAGAAATATGCAGCAAGAAGCAGCAGTAAAAGAATCCCGATGAGATTCAGCTGGACCGGGATCTCAGAGGAGTAAGCCGGAAGCTTTACAGAATAAAATGTGAAAAGCAGGCCTGCAATGAAACAAAACCCGACCCAGAAAGTGGAGACACAAAAAACTATAATTTCCCATATCTCAAGGAAAGTCAGCCCGTATATCGAATACAGCCTGTAGCGGAGAGAGCTTCCGGTCAGGAAATTAAACCCCGTACTGTAACTGATGGACGTGCTGATAAAAGAAGAACTGGCAGCCTGTTTATAAGAAAGGGGATGGTTGATATGGCGGGTTGCAAGGTAATCGTATCCCGTTAAAACCGTATAGCTCAAAATAGTGAAAAAAACGGCAATTCCTATATGGCTCAGGGGAACGCTGGCAATACTTTTCAGAATATAACTCGAACGCAGATGGTTCAGCTGCTGGTCCAGAGTCCATAAAGCCAGGGCAAAGATGATTCCCGGTAAAAGATAACTGACTACTTTAAGGGCTTTTTCCTGTATACTGCCGTTTTCTTTCATCAGGATCGAGCATCCTTTTACGTTAGAGATCAGAGTTCAGTATTTCAGTTCAAGACAGAGCTCAGGATTAAAATTTCTAATGTTGAACTATTCTTTTAAAGTTAATATATTTTTTGTCAGTAGCTGCCTGCTCACGCCTATAGTTGCTTAGGCAGAGTCGCTCCGGCAGAGTTGTGTTTCGGAATCACAGGAAATCAGCCTGGCCCGATAAAAAAAAAGAGAAAAAATAGAGAAGACAAAAGATAGGAAGTGAGAGTTGCTGATTGTACTTTTGAGTCCGAACGAGAATTCAAAAGATCGTCGGCACAAACTTCAGTCTAATCTCTCTTTCAATTCTGTTTTTCTTTCTTTTTTGGGAATGGCTACCAGACAGGCTGGCGGAGGCATACTATTTGTCCTGAAATTGAAAACTTTTCCAGGGGATGAATATCTGAATGGATGCCTGTCCCTGCGTGGAATTTTAATCCAGACTGAAAGAACTCGTAAGGGCGATGAGGAAAACGAGTATTCCCACTGAAAGGAAAATTATCTCTTTTATTGTAAGGGATTTTTCTGAAAGTTCAGGTGATTTTTCTTTCCAGTAAACGTTAAGGGAATTTAAAATCGGAATGAATGACAGAAAAGAGAGATGGGCAAGTAGCCAGATTGGTTCTTTCCATATGCTAGTAGTATTTATCCATATCCAGAAAATTATGAGAATTGCTGTTGGATAATTGACACGATGACCTTCTTTTTTAAGCATATCGGAAAACCTGTCGAATAAGGAAGACATGAAAAGAGGCATTAAGAGCGTTCTCCAGAAAGGCGAGACATCAAGATTATCTTTTTCTTTAAAAAATTTCCAGCTTTTATAATTCCAGTAAAACTCATAAAATCCCATTGATGCTATAGAAAAAAGTGCAAATTTCCAGACAGAAAGTACTCTGGAATAATTCTGCTTGTTCTCATTCATAATAACCCTTAACCCGATTTTTATTCAAGAATTAGTGTGCCCAATAAGATTATGAAAAAGAAAAATATTCCTGCCATTAGTAGAACTATCTGCCAGGCTGTAAGGAGTTTTTCAGGAAGTTCGGGAGATACGTCTTTCCAGTATACATTCAGATCGCTTAAAATAGGGGTGAGCGCCAAGAAAGATAGGTAGTAAGCCAGCCATATAGGACCTTCTGCATATGGGCAATATGTATTCAGAATGACCCATATAATTATTAAAAGCGGTGTTGGATAACTCGTCTGGTGGCCGTCTGCTTTAAGCATATCAGAAAACCTGTCAAATAGGGAAGACAGAAAAATTGGCATAAAAAATGTTCTCCAGAAAGGAGAAACTTCAAGATTGTCTTTTTCTTTAAGAAACTCCCAGCTTTTGTAGTTCCAGTATAGTTGATAAAGCCCTAAAGATGCTATAGAAAACAGCGCAAATTTCCATACCGGAATTACTCTGGAATATTCTGTTGTAGCCCTGGAATAATTCTGCTCATTATCAGGCATAAATAACCCTTAATTCATTTCCGGAGCCATATTTGGAACAGGTCCTTCTCTTGAGAGATCTTGCTCATGAAAGAATATGGTTCAAGCTATATATAAAGCGTCCGACTATATAAATTTTTGTCTTGAGTGATAAAAATTTAAATCCACCATTATTGGATAGAATCTGAAAAATAACTTTGTAGCTGAGAAAAAACAACTCCAGATAAAAATCGCGAAACCCCTGTTTAAAGTTTAGCTTACAGTTTTACTTCACTGAAGAGTAAGGAGCAGAAATGCTCCTTTTTCAAAATCAAAACTGCAGACATATTAAGTGCCATAAACGGTTGATTTAAGAGGCTTCTCTATCAGCATGCTTGAAAGGAATGAATCCTTTACCCTCTTCCCCCGCTTTTGCACTGCTTCTGGAAACTGATGTAACTGGTGTTACATGTTTTGTATCTGCTGGCTGCTTGCTTTCTGCTTTTTCACTTTTTCTGAGGAGCCCGAACTCCTTTGAAAGCATGATCATGACCAGTACCACCATAAGATATTCCGCAGCCGGAGAGGCAGACCAGACGCCATCGAGCCCGAAGAAAAGGGGAAGGACGAACAGGAGGGGGAAGAGGAAAACGAAGATCTTTCCAAGATTGATGAAAAGAGCTGCCCTGACCCTGTTTATTGACTGGTAATAGATGGAGCTGAGCAGTACGATTCCCTCAACAAGCAAAGAAAACATGCCAATATTCATTCCTCGCAGCGTGATTTCCAGAAGTTCGGAGTCGTCCTGGCTGAAGAGCTGCACAAGAGTCTCAGGGAAGAGGTAGATCAGCATAAAGCCGAAAGCTCCTACGAGGATACACGAAAGCATTGTCAGTTTCAGGGTCTTTGAAACCCTTTCGTAACCCCCTGCCCCGTAGTTGAAACCTATTATCGGCTGCACTCCAAGGGCTATTCCTTCAAAGAGCATGTAGAAAATTGAAAATACATACCCTATGATGCCGTAGGCTGAGACCGCAAGCTCGGAACCGTATCTGAGCAGCATGTAATTGTGTGCAAAGAGTACGAGAGCAAACGAAATCTGCATGGCAAATGAGGGAACCCCGGCTTTAAAGATCTGCAGGACTGTCCCGGTTTTGAAGCTCATGGACCTCAACCGGAGCTTAAGCTTTGTCTCGTTTCCGAAAAGGTAGCGCATAAGCAGGACTGCAGGCAGGACAAAGGAAAGTATTGTCGCAGCAGCTGCACCAGGCATACCCATTCCCATGCGCATGACAAAAAGGTAATCAAGTACGATATTTATGACCACCCCTGCAACCATGATATGCATGCAGAGCCTGGGTTTCCCGTCATTCCTCACCAGGGGGTCGAGGGCGATTGCAAGGACCATAAAGACCGAACCTGCAAAGATGACCCGGAGATATTCCCGGGCAAAGGAGAGGGCAGGCCCGTCGGTTCCGAGTAAACCTAGGGACGTTTCACAAAAAATCAACCCACCCACAGTAAAAATAGCTCCTGCAAGGAGGCTTAAGGGAAAAGCGTTATGCACAATCTCGAGAGCTTCCTTCTTATTTCCTTTTCCAAGTTTCAAAGCTGTAAGACTGGACGAGCCGATTCCGATAATTATACCTGCCCCGATTATGACCAGATAAGGAGGATAGGCAAGGGTAATCCCCGCAAGCCCCTGGCTTCCAACCGCATTTCCTATAAAGAAGCCGTCAATTATCTCCTGGATTCCGACAATGATGACGCCCACAACTGCCGGAAAAGTAAATTTCCAGAAAAGATTGAAAATATTCCCGGACCTTATTTCTTCATCGCTTACCATACCCTGAACCCCTCAGAATGCAAAGCCATTTTTTCAGGAGCTTTCGGAAAGGCTGCCAGTTCTTTGCGGTAAAGTAAAGCCTGAATTGTTTTATTGAAGAAATTGAAGATCTTTTTTTCAATTTCCTGAGCTATTTTTACTGTTTTCAGGTCGAAAAATCCACCCAATAGGAAATCGGGAATTTCATACTTTTTTGAAGCTCTGTATCCCTTCAAGGGGTTGTAAACCCTTAAAAGCCCGGGGTAAGAATCTTCAGCTATTACAAATAATTTAGACAAAGTCATCTTTCATCCTGACGAAGCTTCAGGAACATGCAAATTCACGAGATAGCTTCTATGTTGCAGTATTAATCAGAATGTTACAGAATGACAAAAATGCCGAATGACAAACATTCAGAATAACCGACATACGAAATGTCGCTCAAGCCGAATGCTATTTACACATATTCTGAGGCTGGTTTTGTGCTGCAGAGATGCAGTATCAACCCGTTTTACGAAGCTTCATCATTTTAATTGTAAAATAGGATTCAATTGAATCGAGAATCCTGTAGAATTATGCAACAAAGCAAGCAGAATCAACAAAGTAGATTCAATAATTAGATAGTCAGTGTGGTCAGCTAATTTTATATATTATACAATATTTAGATGATATTTATAAATTTACAGCCTTTTTTGTTTTAGTGGGTCGCCGGTTTCAGCCCGAAAAAACGGAGTTAATAGCTTCTTCTCAGATACCTTATCATAAAAAATCAAAATTGTTCTCCAGACCTTGCTGAGCTTTTAGAACCGGCAGTCCGTTATTAATCGGTTTATATTATTTCGGGTGAGCAAAGGGCATATGCAGCTCTTCCCCCATCCAATAAAAAGAAGTAATTAAAAACACTGCGAACAGATCGTCTTCGGATAACACGAAAACTCCAAACACACCGGAAAAAACACACTGGGAAATTCTGAGAAAAATGCAACGCACGAAATTAGAGAAAGCATGAAAATTAGCAAATATGAACAAAGGCTTAAGCCAAAAACTGACATACTTCCCAGGCAAAATATGGAGAAGTTTTTTCGCTGGCCGTACGTTTACTCAGGAGAGCACGAGCCAGGATTTTTTGAGGGGTATCAGGGCTCCCTTTCCCTGCATCTCTTTCTGCAGAGAATTGACCGTTGCCTTTAGGCGTCAACGCAATATTAAAGGCAGCGTTGACATCGGCATGGTCAACATGCCCGCAGTTGGGGCATTCAAACTGCTTGCTGCGTCGGTTACCTATATGTCCGCAGCGGCTGCACTTCTTGCTTGTCGCATGTGGATCAATATAGACTACCTCTACTCCCTGCAGCCTGGCTTTGTATTCAATAAATTGTTGAAGCTGATGAAAAGACCAGCTGTTCAGGGAGTATTCACTTGACCAGATGTGTTTTTTAGCTTTGCTTTCACTTTTGGCTTTACTTTCGCTTTTGGCTTTGCTTTCTCTCTCGGTTTTAATCTCTCTCTTGATCCTGATTTCGCTTTTGGTTTTGATTTCGTTTTTGAGGAACTTCTTGTTCATTTCCTTGCTTCGGTTTCTGCCTTCGTATTGACTTTTCTTTTTGTCCTCGCTTTTATTTTTCCTGCCTTTTTCCGCACTTGCGGCCTTGTTTTTGAGTTTCCTGACCCCTTTCAGGTTTTCGAGTTTAATCCCGCACCCGGAATACAGGGCAAGGTCCACAATCTTTCGGCTGATTTTATGGTTCAGGTCCTTTACAATGTTCTTTTCCCTGTTTTTCACAGCTTTCAGGCGTTTGTGTTTGCCCTTATTATTGTAGAGCCGCTTTTTTATGTTCTCGTATTTCTTATGCGTGTGGTAGCGCATTTTTCCGAACTTCCAGACCTTTCCGGACTCGGGATCTGCCACAACTGCAATATGCCCCTTGGTATTGCGGTCAACTCCTATATATCGCCCGGTACTTTCGGGTTTTTCGTCCGGGAAGACAACTGCTACATAGGCATAGACGTTATCTATTTCTATCTGGGAGATTTTCTTGAAGTTACTGGAAAAATGATAGTTCAGCAGGAGTTTGAGGCAGGGGATCTCCAGAATTTTTTCCTCCCTGTCAACGCTGACCGCCTTCGAAGGGACAATAAGTTTCACATTTTTTGCGGATTTGAGATCCCGGTTTCTGGAATATTTCCTTAGAATCTGGCCGGAAATCGTTGACTTCAGGCCTATGTGCCTGACATCCACGGGGAAAAGTGAATCTTTACCCGAAAATGAATCCTCCCCATGTAGAGAATCAGAAAAATAAGGAGCAGAAGAAAGAACTGAGGGGCCATTGGGAGGCTCAGAAGAGGAAATAGAGGGAGGATGAGAGGAGGCAGAAACCGAAGAAGGAGAAAGAGGAGAGGAAAGAGGAGAAACAGGAAAAGAAGCAGAAAGAGGAAGAGAAGAAGGAGAAGGGGGAAGTTTAGGGTCAGAAAAACAGGGTCTTTGTATCGGAGGCGGGTTACGGGTTCGATTTTGAGTCCGGTGTTCAATACAGAACTCAGCAACTTTTCGCGCCTTTCGGAGTTCTTCCGAAAAATCCCGATTGTGCTTGATTTTATAGGTCAGTAGCATCCGGGGTACTGCTCCACTTTCAATGTTTGTGATATGTCGTAAACAATATGCGTATTTTTTTAAAAAACTACAAATTATATATAACTTCTATATACATAAAATTATCCTAGATGTATTTAAACATTTTGTTAAAGTTTGCCCGAATAAGAGACAAGAGGATATTTCTACCTTCAAGCGAGGTTGAATGACTCCTCGTTAACTGGTTGATCTATTCCAGAACCCCGAGAGGAGATCTTTCAGTTCTGAACTCCCTGCGCCGCAATGGGCCTGGACAAGTTGTCAGCCAGATAAAAGCGGCTCAAAAAACGGCAGCGCAATTGAGAGAAATCTCGAAGGAAATGGACTCCTCAAAGGAAATGGACTCAGGACTGAAAGAATACTTTCCTTAAGCCCGGAAACGACTCTTCAATTCACAAATAAATATAAACGCCTCCGTCAGTTTGTCTGGTGGCCCTTCCCAAATATACAGATTTGATGTTTTAGGTTCTCGTTTTTACTCGCAAGCAACCTCAACAGTTTTACTTTTCGGCTTTTTTTCTTTATTTTCTTCTTTTTCTCTTCTTTTTCACGGGAAAGACCGCTCTCCTGCGTCTCTTTATTTTACCGTTGTTTTTAAGTTAGTCTGCTTGAGCTAAGCTTATTGCTCAAATTCATAAAATTAGTCTGCTTGAGCGCAGCGAAACAGACCTCGTGCTCCCGAAGCGAAACTCGGGATTCGAAAACCAGCTTATAAGGCGAAGAATAACAACCTGAAAAAGACAGAACCAACTAAAAAGATAAAACCAGCTAAAAAGACAAAACCCCGAATAGATAGAAAACTTATACTTAAAGCAACCTTATAATACATTTCATGAATCCTAAAACGGTCCTGCCCCTTATCCTTATCTTCACAGTTCTTTTCTCTGGCTGTACCGATTTTTACGGGGAAAAAACCTCTAAAGAATTCACCGAATTTTCCCTTGACTCCTCCCCTGTAAAGTATGTTTCCGTTAACGGAGTTGAGCTCGGATATAGGGAGTTCGGGTCAGGAGAACCTCTTCTGTTGATTATGGGTTTTGGGGGAAAAATGGATACCTGGAATGAAACTTTTGTATGGGAGCTGGCTCAGGATTACAGGGTAATTACATTCGATAACAGAGGAGTGGGATACTCTTTGGATTCGGGGGAAAATTATTCCCTTGAACTGTTTGCAAGTGATGCTGCAGGTCTGCTTGAAGCGCTTGAAATTCCGAAGGCAAATGTCTTCGGGACCTCAATGGGGGCATCGATTGCCCAGGAACTGGCCCTCAATTATCCGGAAAAAGTTGATAAGCTTATTTTTTCTTCGGCAGTCTACAGCGTTAATGCTCCCGGAGCCGAGCTTCTCAAAAATATGCTTGAGTCCTTTGCCGGCAATTCGGCAATGAGCCCCCCAATCCGGGAACAGGCAGATGCAAACCTGAGATGGAACGGAACCTACGAACGCCTGCCGGAAATAAAAAATAAAACCCTGCTTCTTGTCGGCACGGAAGATGAGTACACTCCCCCCGGAATTTCACTTGCAATGGCAGAGCAGATTCCGGAGGCAGAGGTTATTGTGTTTGAGGGGGCTAAGCACTCAGGAGAACGCTATTTCCCGGAGAAATATTCAAAGGCAGCCCTGGACTTCCTTGAAAAAGAAGAAGCGGCAGAAAATTGAAATCTGCTCCTGCTTCCGGAAAGATTAACGGGGAGACAGCTCGCCTCTGAATTTTCTATCCTATATCCCGTGAAGCACACCCAGAAGGGCTTCCCTGCTGACGTTTCCCTTCTGTATAACATAAGAGACATTCCTGTTAAGCAGCTCCTTCTCGTCAAAGCTCAGGTCTTTTGCGGTACATATGATGATAGGAATATCTACGGTCTCCGGATTTTCTTTAAGAGCCTTGATGACATCAAATCCCGAAAATTTCGGCATCATCAGGTCAAGGAGAACAGCATCAGGATGTCGGATTACGATTTTATCGATTGCTTCTCTGCCCCCGTATGCGCAGACGGGTTCGTATCCTTCCTGCTCAATAAAAGAACTGATGAGCTCTACCATAGCCGGCTCATCGTCTACAATCAAAATTTGAGGGGAAGAGTTTGAATTTCCTGTTACTTTTACCTTCTGCAGGCTGGAAAGGAGGTGATCTTTTTCCACAGGCTTGATCAGGTGGTCAAAAGCACCCCAGAGAATGCTGCAATTTTTGTCGTCATTCATAGAAATGACCAGGATAGGAATGCCGGAGGTTGCAGAGTCCTCTTTCAAGTTCTTCAGGATATCCCAGCCGCTGACCCCTGGCAGCATTATGTCAAGAGTAATTACAGAAGGCTTCAGTTTACGGGCAAGCAAAAGGGCCTCTTTTCCGCTGGAAGCCGAAGCAACCCGGTATCCTGCCTTGGAAAGCGTAATAATTAGAAGCTCCCTTGCCATTTCATCGTCTTCAACAACAAGCACCAGGGGCTCGTCTCCCGCGGCTTCCGCAGGCTCTACAATTACCGGAGTCTTGATTTCTTCAGGTGTTTCCGACATAAAGGTTTCTTTCTTTACTTCTGTCCTGGCGGTTGGCGGGGCCGTTTTTTCGGAAATGCTAGAACCATTCACACATATTTCGAGGTTTTTCCTGTACTTCAAAGGCAGTTCAAAAGTAAAAGTCGAACCTTTTCCGAGCTCGCTCTCGACCCAGACCAGGCCTCCGTGGAGTTCTACGAACTTCCTGACAAGGGCAAGCCCCAGCCCGGTCCCTTCATACTGGCGACTGATGCTGGAATCTACCTGTTTGAAGGGCTGGAAAAGGAGGTGCCGGTCTTCTTCGGAGATGCCTATCCCCGTATCCGAAATACTGACCCTGACAAAATCTCCCGCTCTTACGGCCTTAAACTTTACCGACCCGCCTTTTGGGGTGAATTTTATGGCATTGCTCAGAAGGTTGTAGATAATCTGTTTAAAACGGACTCTATCCGCATAGACCGAAAGCCCGGGGTCCACTTCATGCTTCATTGAGATGTCCTTTTTCAGGGCAAGAGCCGAGCTTACGGCCCAGGTGTCGCTAAATACCTCGGAAACGGAAAACATCTCCGGTTCCAGTTCCATTTTGCCGGCTTCAATCTTGGAGAGGTCAAGAATATTATTTATGAGGGTGAGGAGGTGCTTTCCGCTGTTAGCTATATTGTTGAGGAACTTTCTATTCTGCTCATTGAATTCTCCGCTCATCCCGCCGAGCATCACATCCGAAAACCCGATGATTGCAGTGAGAGGAGTCCGCAGTTCATGGCTCATGTTTGTCAGGAACTCGCTCTTGGCACGGTTGGCACTTTCGGCAGCAAGCTTTGCATGCAACAGCTCCTCTTCGGCTTTTTTGCGCTCGGAGAGGTCGATAAAGCTCTCTATAAGGTACTCTTTCTCTCCTATTTTTACAGGGACCACACTTTTCAGGACAGGTAACTTTTCTCCTTTTCCCCTGCTGATAAGTACCCTTTCAGACCTATCGACCGTCTGCCCCAAATCGGTTATAGGACACCTATTTTTCTCAGCAGGACAGACAAATTTATGGCAGACATGTCCTATCAGTTCACTTCTTGAAAGGCCTATTGCATCTTCAGCTGCCGAGTTTACTTCCACGATTTCGTGTGTTGTAACGTCTACCAGCAATATCCCGCAAAGGGCATTGTCAATTATTTTTTTCAACCTTTCCTGGCTTTCCTGCTCCATTTTTTCAGCTTTTTTACGTGAGGTGATGTCTCGAATAACAAACTGGACTTCCCTACTTTCAAGGCTAAGGGGAGAAGAACTGACCTCCACATCAACAACAGCACCGTCATGTTTCTGAACTTTCATTTCAAAACGTGCAGTTCCGGTTTCGAGCGTTGTTTTCAGGGCTTCCCGAACTGCAGGCAGATATTCTTCGGATACCAGGGAGTTCAGTGAGACATCTTCAAGCTCTCCGTCTCCCAGGCCGAAGGCTGAACGTCCTTTTTCATTAAGGTCCAGGACCTTTTCTCTGCTCAGAATCGCAATTGCATCATTTGATTGTTCAAACAGAGCCCTGTATCTTTTATCTTTCTCCCTGAGGGTCTCTTCTGCCTGTTCCTGAAACACCAGGGCATTTTCAAGTTCCAGCCAGCGCCGCAGGGAGAAAATCCCGAGAGCGAAGGTGAGATAGACCGAAAGAGTGAGCATCACCCCGAGTTCACGGTGATTGTATTCTTCAACAAAAAAAACGATAGACTCAAAAAGACCAAAGTAAGAGGCGAAGAAAGTGAAGAATAGACCCACAGCTAAAATGATTAACAACTCATCCGATTTTTTCCCAAACGTACCTCTGAAAAAATCTGACATTTTACAGTCCCCATAAAACAAAAAAATACTCCCACTTTCGGTTCCATTTCATGCGACTAACTGCTCTATAACCGATTTGAACCTCTGGATATCAATGGGCTTGGAAATGTAACCGCTGAATCCTGCTCTCAGAAACTTTTCTTCGTCCCCTCGCATGGCATGAGCTGTAAGGGCAATAACCGGAATCTCCCTTGTGGCAGGATCTTCTTTTAGAAATTTAAGTACTTCAGTCCCATCTATTCCGGGTAACTGTATATCTAATAAGATAATGTTTAATTTATTTTTTTTACTAAGTTCTATAGCCATAGATCCATCCACCGCCTCTAAGGGTTCATATCCGAATGAAACCAGTAGAGTCCTGACAAGTTCCATAATTAAAGGATTGTCCTCCACGACGAGTACACTTTTCATAGGCAACAACCGCTAAACAGTTCTATTTCAATTACGTTCTTAACCTTACGTGCATAGCCTCATTTACTGGAAAAAGCATTTTCCAAAAATAAAGAACTCTCTTAATAAAAGTAATATTTGTCAGTATATTTAACTTATTTATTTAAATAAGTTTCAGTATATTCCAGAATAGATAAATTAATAAAGTATTAAGGTTTCACCAAAACTGAAAAACTCCAGAATGAACTTCAATAAAAGCAGAATATAATTAATAAGAGTTGATTAAACTTTATAAGAGCAGAATAACCTCGATAAAAAGGGGAGCAAAGGAACACTAAAACAGGCTGAAGAACAATAGAACAGGCTTGGAAACAATATAAATGGGATAACAATTGCTGTCCCTCCCTGTTGACATTCCGGATTTTACCATCCATTTTTTATGCGAGAAGCACCTTTACGTTTTAAACCGGCTTCGAACTGATTTGCGTAAGCCCTTTTTCTTTACAGTTACCGTACTTTTCAGCTACCGATATTTTCCATTCACCAGAAACTACAGTTATCCGAAGAAAATACCCTCTGATCCAATATGTCTGACAATAATTTTTCCTGCAATCCCCCGGAAATCCTTTCCCCGGTAGGCGACAACGAAGCCCTTCTCGGTGCAATCAAGGGAGGAGCAGATGCTGTTTATCTCGGGGTTGGCGAATTTAATGCCCGCCAGGGTGCCAAAAACTTCACCATTGAAGGCCTGGAAGCAGCCGTTGACCTGGCCCACTCCCACGGAGTCCTTGTTTACCTTGCCCTGAACATCCCGATCAAACAAAAAGAGCTGCAGCATGCCCTTGAGATAGTGGACCGGGCATACGCAGCCGGAACCGATGCAATTATCCTGCAGGACCTGGGGCTTCTCAGGCTTTTAAAAGAGATCTACCCTGACCTTTCCCTTCATGCAAGCACGCAGATGACCATCCACAACAAAGAGGGAGTGGACTTTGCAACGGACCTTGGAGCAAACAGAGTGATCGTTTCCAGGGAACTGACCACTGCCGAAGTAAAGGATATTGTGGAACACTCAAAAGTGGGGATCGAGGTCTTCGTACATGGAGCCCTCTGCTATTCCTACTCAGGCAAGTGCCTCTTCAGCAGTTTCCTGCACGACCGGAGTGCAAACCGCGGAGCCTGTGCCCAGCCCTGCCGGCGCAGATACAGTTTCCTTGTAAACGGCAGGGAAATTGACGAAAGACACATCGGAGGCAGTTACCCCATAAGCTGTGCCGAACTCTCCACGCTCACAGGGCTTGAGGAGATAGTAAAGACCGGGGTCATAAGCCTGAAAATCGAAGGCAGGATGAAAAAACCCGAGTATGTAACCGCAAGTGCCGCAGCCTACAAAGCTGCGGTCGAAGGAATCTGCGGCCCCGGAGCTATCCCGACAAAAGAAGAACTTAAAGCAAAAGAAGCCGAGCTTGCAAAACTCTTTTACAGAGGCTTTACGCGGGGCTTCATCCTCGGGGAAAAAGGCGTTTCCCACCCCAAATACAGCTCAAACTACGGCGCCTTTCTCGGAAAAGTCCTGGACCTCTCCCGCTCAAAAGGAAATACAAAACTCACAGTCCGGCTTGAAGAAGACATCCAGGTAAAAGACGGCATAAGTATCTTCACGCGGGAAAGGATGCTCGGATCTGCAGTAACGGGCATTATCACGATTTCGGGGGAGCACGCAAAAAGTGCCGGAAAAGGCGAAAAAGTCGGACTCGAGATCAGCTCAAAGACAGGCAGAGCCGTCCAGCGAGGGGACGAACTCTACCTCACAACCGATACGCAGCTTCTTGATACTCTTCAGAAAACAAAACTGAAAGCTCTCCCCGTAAGCCTGAAGGCAAGGGCCGGAAAGGGGGAACTGTTTACGGTTGAAATCAGGACAGAAAACGGAAAAGCCAGCAGAGCAGAAGAACCTGCGTATGCGGAATTTACGGATGACTATATCGTCCAGGACGCCGAGAAAGCCCCAACAACAGTAGAACAGATAAAAAAAGCAATGGAAAGCCTTGGAGATACTCCTTTCGAAGCCGCCTCCATTGAGATCGAAGCTGACGAAAACATCTTTATCCCCGTCGGCGTGCTGAAGAATACGAGGCGAAAGGCTGCAGAGCTCCTGTTGGAAGAAACCCTGAAGGCAAAGAAAAGAAAGCAAAAATACCCCGACCTGGAAGGTTTTAATTACCTGTGCTCTTTAGAAAGTGATTCGGGGAGTAAAATTGAAGCAGGTATGAAAAGGACAGGGGCAGAGTCAAGAGGCCAGGCTTCAAAAAAACTCCTCCTGAGTGTTGAAGTGCAGAAAATCTCCTCTCTCATACAGGCAGCCGAAGCCGGAGCAGATATTGCTTATATCCCGGTCTCGCTGTTCGAAGAGCTGATGTCACCTAAAAACGAGGAGAAACTTGAAGACCTGAAAGCAGAAAGAATCGAACTTGTTTTCAGGATTCCCAGGATTACACATGACAGCGAACTGGCCGAACTGAAACCCCTCATCGAAAAAATAAGGGACGCCGGCTTCACTGTGGCATGTTCCAGCCTTGGAGCCTCCCGGCTTGCAAAAGAGCTTTCCATACCTTTTGTCGCCCAGAAGGACCTCAATATCTTCAACGCCTTTACTGCCAGCACCTTCTACAAGGCAGGCGCTTACAGGGCAACCCTTTCAAGCGAACTGAACCTGAGCGAAATAAAAAATGTCTGTGAAACCCTTCAGGCCTGCGGGAACTCAAGCCAGACCGAAATCCTAGTTTATGGCAGGGAACTGATGCTTATCACGGAAAATGACCTCTTAAAGCCCCTCGTTGACCGGAAAATCGTAAGAAAAGAGAGCGAAGTGCTCCTTGTTGACCAGAGCGGCTCCGAATTCCCCGTCCGGCGCCTTGGAACCCGGACCCTGATCTATAATTCAAAGGTGCTTGATATGCTGAAGTACGTCAAGAACATGAAAGGGTACGGTGTGGACGTTCTCAGGCTTGACCTTTCTTTCAACACCGATTCCGAGGTAAGGGAGATCACAGAAGCATATAAAGAAGCACTTGCAGGGAAAGAGGCAAAGCTGAAGCCTGTAAGAGGCGTCGAATATACGACAGGGCATTACTTCAAGGGAGTCTGAGTTAAGGAAATCTTTACTCTGACCGGGTACCACGTCGTTCGCTTTATCATGTCGCTCCTGTCCCGCTCGACGCAGGAGAGCGTTCTTCCCATAAACAAGAAGAGAAAAAAGAAGAAAAAGAGCAAAAAAATCAAATTGCGTGCGGCCAAAGGTAAAGAAAGAATAAATTCTACTTGAAGTACGCCCGTCTTAAAGCTCTTTTTTACTTTTTTTTGCAGGGCCGCCAGACAGGCTGGCGGAGACTTCCTGTAATGCATGGATTCAAAACCGGCTTCAAAAAGGTTAAGGGAAGTTTTATCTCAACCCAGAGCCTTTCTTATTTTTCCCATTTTCGTGAGGGTCGAGCATACGAGCTGTGATACCTCCTCATCCATACAGCTTCCTGCGGTCCCTGCCTGCAGGAGTTCGGGCTGCATCATCTCAAGCAAGATGCGGTATGAAGGTTCGGGGTGGGTTTCAAGGCCCAGGGTTTCGCGCAGGACCTCTATATCTTTGCTAACCTCCTTGAAGCATGCTCCGGAAAGGAAGCGGGAGGCTACGTTGAGGTCAAGGTATCCGGTTGCAAAACTCAGGTCGCTGGTAAGGGAGGGGAAATATTTTGCAAGCAGCCTTTCACAGGCCTCTTCACCAAGTTTTTCCCGGGCTTCTTTGAGAGCTGTCCCTGTACCTATGAATTCTGGAGGAAGGCCTATGGAGTAAAGGGCTCCGGTAAATTTGATAGCCCTAGGAAGGCGCAGGTCTTCTACAGGCATGCTTGTTTGTAGTTCTTTTCCGATGTCGTTGCGGCAGAGGCTTACTATACCTGAAATATCGGGAGCGCTCCGTGAGTAACCGCCGCTTCCCCTGTGCATAAGGCGATCCCGCTGCTGAGGGAGGAGGTCGGAAAGCCGGTTTATGGTGGAGGACAGTTCGCGGACGATGCGGCTGTACCTTGCCCCGAAAATTCCGATAAGGTTTACGAGTTCTTCTTTTTCTTCGGTGGAAAAGAGATCAGGAGTCTCGGGCAGCTTCTCTTTTGCAAGTTTTACCAGGGCTTCAGCATCTCCTTTTTCATGGCTGTACCTGACAGCTGACTGCAGGGTGATTGTCCCTACACCCCTGTATTGCCTGAAGAAATTTTCCGCATTTTTCAGGTCAAGGTGCCCCCTGAAGGGCAGAGTCCCGGCTCCGAAGATGATGCCTGTTTCGGTGTCGAGTTCGGAGTTCAGTTCGGAAATTCCATTTATGGCGTATTTGCAGGAGAGGGTGCTTGCCACATGCCCGAAAGAGAGGGCAGAGTCGGACTTTCCCAGGAAGACCCTGAATTTTTCGGGGGCTGCCCCAAAACGTTCTTTCCAGGCAAGAAGCGTGTTTTCGGCAAGTTCCCTTGCATGCAGAAGCGCGGGAGCGTCTTCTATGAGGGGAATTATGCGTGGGACCTCCATTGCAAACCCGAACTCTTTTTTTGCAAGCTCGCTTACGTCCACCATATGCTGCTGGGCATCAAGGATTTCCCTGACCGTACCTGTCATGGGATGCACGAATTCATTGATTGCCTGGACGTCCGAGTATTCAAGCGCCCCGTGGTTGGCTTCGGCAATGGACATCATGACCATAAGCTGCCTGAATCGGTTTTCCTGGACTGCGCTTGGGGCCCTCGGAGTGATAAAAACATCTTTTCCCGGCACAAGGTCTGTTTCTTCTATTAATCTGGATACGATCTGGACATTCTGATGATAGGGAGTTGCCTTTCCCTCATAATCCGGCATATACTCGTCACAGCCGAATACCACCGCAGCTTCAATGGCTTCCCCCGGCTCTTCCTGCGTGGAAATATACCTTGACGCAGAGTCCGGGTGCTGCGTGCACATGACTTTCGGATAAGTTGATTTTTTGCTCATGAAATTGAACCCTCACTGTTTTACAGGGCAAATTTTTAAATTTTATTTTTTCTTCTCGTTGGCAAGCGGGTCAATCGTCTTATCAGCCTTATTGTCAACCATGAAATGAACTCAAACTGATAGCGGAGAAAAATGTTTACTCCATGATAAATGTTTTCGTTGACAATAAGTTAACATTAAGGTATCGGCTTTGAAACTATTTGCTATATATGAAAAGCACAGCATAGGAAGAGTATCTAAAGTATATCGGTATCAAAAGGATACCTTAGTTTCCTTAAAAATGAATCCAGGAAAAAAACAAAAGAATCGATAAGACGAATCGATGATGAGCGTCAATGATAGGAATCATGATAAGCGCCAATGATACCGAAAAAAGTCTGAGGTAATAAAATGTACTGCGACCAGTGCCCTGAAGTTTTGAGTGGAAAAGGCTGTACAAAAAACGGGCCACGCAAAAGGCAGAGAGTAGAGCTCCCAAAAACCGAAAGCCAGAGAAAAGAAAGCGACTTGAGCCTTGCAACCCGGATAAAGGGTATGGTGGGAGTTTTTAAGAAAAAAAATTAAAAAAGCATTGAAAGGGGAAATAAGTCCATTAAATAAGTCTTCAACCGCCTTTTTGCCGACCAACTTTTTCTTTTCAGGACCTTTTCAGGACCTTTTCAGATGTTGTTCAGACTCTGACAGATCTGTCAGGTAACAGGCTCTGTCAGACTCTATTTTGCAGTTTCGGCTTCTTCGGGTTTTTACTCCTGTTTTTTCTTATTCGTCAGAAAGCCCGCTCTCCTGCGTCGAGCAGGACAAAAACGGTTCCGTATGGCGAATGACGTTACCCGGTTTAGAAGGATTTGTAATTCAGTCTTCTTGAGTGAAGCAAAGATTACCCTGTAATCTTCGAATTAGTCTGCTTGAGCGAAGCTTATTGCTCAAATTCATAACTTAGTCTGCTTGAGCGCGGCTCACTATTATATCCCAAAATTGGCCCTCTTGAGCGAAGCGAAAAGGGCAGCGTACTGCAGAGCCGCAACTCTGCCGAAACAGACCTCGTGCTCCCGAAGCGAAACTCGGGCAGCGAAACTCGGGCAACGAAATTCGGGATTACCAAAAGGAAGCGGAATTTAAAAAAGTAGAACCTGAAAAAGAAAATAGAAAACGGGCTTCGTTCTCATTGGCATCATACATGATAGAGCTTTTCTTCTCATATTCATACATAATAGGGGTTTTCTATTTCCTTGGATTTCCTTTTTCTCAGCTCCCCTTTTATCGCTTCATAGTATTTCATAGTGTCAGGAGTGACTGAAGGTCCAGTTTCTTCAATCGCCAGCAGGAAATGTTTCTGCCTGACATTTTTTGCGTGAAGGTCTTCCCGCAGCGCGTGCCGTCCTGCTTTTTTACACACAGCTGCAATGTCGGCACCTGTATACTGGTTCGTAAGAGATACGAGTTTTTCAATATCAACATCCTCTGCAAGCGACATATTTTTTGTATGGACCCTGAAAATTTCCCTGCGGGCTCCTTCATCCGGAACCGGGACAAGGATCAGCTCATCAAAACGCCCGGGTCTGAGGAGAGCAGGGTCTATTATGTCAGGACGGTTGGTTGCCCCTATCACCACAACAGCCCTGAGCTCTTCAAGCCCGTCCATCTCGGAGAGTAGCTGGTTAAGGATCCTGGCTGTAACCTGAGGCTCGCCTATGGAAGTCCCCCGGATGGGGGCGAGCGAATCAAGTTCATCAAGGAAAATAATGGATGGAGCAACCTGTCTTGCCCGCGTAAAGACCTCGGCAATCCTCTTTTCGGACTCCCCGTACCATTTGGAGAGAAGGTCACTGCCTTTGGCAGTTATAAAGTTAGCATCGGACTCATGGGCAATGGCTTTAGCAAGCAGAGTCTTTCCAGTACCGGGCGGTCCATACAGAAGCACGCCTTTAGGAGCTTCAACTCCTATATCCCTGTACGATTCCGGATTTTTAAGGGGCCACTCCACAACCTCTTTCAGAAGCTCTTTTACTCTGTCAAGGCCGCCCACATCCTCCCAGCTTACATTGGGGACCTCTATCAGGATTTCTCTTATGGCGGACGGCTGGACATCTTTCAGGGCATTTTCAAAGTCTTCTCTTGTGACCTGAAGGTCATCAAGAACCTTCTTTGGAATTTCGGGTTCGTTAAGGTTGATTTCTGGCAAAATCCGCCTCAGCGCACTCATGGCTGCTTCCCTGCAGAGTGCAGCGATGTCGGCCCCCACAAACCCGTATGTTATCTGGGCAAAATCCATCAGATCTACGTTTTCGGCAAGAGGCATGCCCCTTGTGTGGATCTGGAAAATCTCAAGCCTGCCCTCCGTATCCGGAACCCTCAGTTCGATCTCCCTATCAAACCTGCCCGGGCGGCGGAGTGCGATATCAAGGGCTTCAGGACGATTGGTTGCTCCTATGACAATCACGTTCTTGCGGGTTTTAAGTCCGTCCATCAGGGAAAGAAGTTGGGCAACAACCCTCCTTTCGACTTCTCCGGTTACTTCAGCCCTTTTAGGGGCAATCGAGTCAATCTCATCCAGAAAGATAATTGCCGGAGCATTTTTTTCCGCATCCTCAAAGATCTCCCGAATCGCTCTCTCGGATTCCCCGTAGTATTTGGACATTATCTCCGGGCCGTTGATGGAAATGAAATAAGCATCTGACTCGTTAGCAACTGCTTTTGCAAGTAGCGTCTTACCCGTTCCGGGAGGGCCTTGCAGCAGTATCCCCTTCGGAGCATCGATTCCAAGCCTGTCAAAGAGCTCAGGGTGCTTCAGGGGCAGTTCTATCATTTCCCTTACCTTGCTGATGGCGTCCTTGAGCCCACCGAGGTCTTCATACATGACAGTAGGGATATTTTGTTCAGGGATTATTTCCATAGCCTCCGGCAGGAGCTCTACCTGTGTCATATCCGTAATCTTAACGATCCCCGCAGGAACGGTAGATACCACCTGCAGTTTTATCTCTCCAAGCCCGAAAGATGATCCGAAGCCCTGCCCGAAAAAGTCCTGGAAGAAATCTTCAAACATGACCCCTTTCCCAAAATTTTCCCTCTCTCTGGACCTCCTGAGGCTTGTAGTGGAAATGAAATCTCCTTTTGAAACCGTGCGGTTCATAAATACGGCTTTGAGGGTTTCACTCGGGGCATAGATCTGCATACCCTTGGCCACAGGCGCTAGGGTTACATTCTTTGCCTCTTTCCAGTCTGCTTTCCGAATATCTACATATTCCCCTATACTGGTTTTTGCATTGGTGCGGATGAGTCCGTCCATGCGGACGATGTCAAGCCCTGCATCACTGGGATAGGGACGGCCTATAAGGGCAGAAGTTGATTTCCCGCCTTTGATCTCCACAACGTCAAAGGGCTTCAGGCCAAGTTTCTCCCTGAATCTTTCGTCGATTCGAACAATCCCTTTTCCGACATCCCGCTGATCGGCTTCTGCAACCTTAAGATTTATAATCGATTTATCCTCTCCAGTCAAATAACACCCTCCATCTCCTCAGTAAAGTATTCCCCTCATCAAAAGTATACGGTATTTTCTAAAAAACAATCCTGGTTTATGGTTTTTCAGGCTGGTCGGCTTCATTTGCTTACTTTCTTAGCCTCTTCGTCAAGTTTTCTCAAATTGGTAGGGATAGGATTCTCTTTAAGAAGTTTTGCGAAGTACACAAGATTATGTGCCATATATCTTACTGTCCGATTCGTATAAAGGTGCTTGTCTCCCCCTGCCTCTATATAACTGGGCCCGGGACCGGCATCCCCCACCCAGTAGCAGTCCACATTGGGAGGCACGGTACATCCGAGGTGCGTAAGGCTGAAGAGTATGGTTGAGCATACATCGTGTGCTCCGTCCTCGTTTCCCGTAACGATCACTCCTGCAACCTTTCCGTAAAGAGGGTACTGCCCTGTTTCGGGATCTCCTTCCATATATGTCCCATCCAGCCTCTCAATTACCAGCTTGGATACAGAAGAGAGCACCCCAAACCAGATGGGAGTCGCTATAACAAAGATATCGCAGGCTTTGATTTTTTCAAGGATAAAGGGCCATTCATCTCCGTTTCCTTCATCTGAAGAAATTCCGAAGGCTACTTTGTGGTCAACAATCCTTATGACCTCACTCTCAACCCCAAGTTCTTTAAAAATGGTCACAGCCTTGTCCACAAGCGCGCGGGTGTTCGAGACCTGAGGTGATCTTTTCAGTGTGCAGTTCAAAAAAAGTGCCCTCATCGCCATAGTAGATATGTTTCCAAATGCCGTTATATATACGGGGGCGCATAAATGTTCAGCAGTTTTATTCCTTAACTAATCCCTGCGGGACTACTGGTGGACTGCCGAATTCTTTCTCAAGCCACAATTTCTCCTTCTAATGTCATGCTTCACCTTTTGAAGCCATGGTTCGGCTTTTACCAGCCCCTATAGGTTTGGCAGCTTCCAATTTATTAAGGAACACATGGGAGAATAATGGAAGACGGCGACTCATAGATAAGCCAAGTCGAAAACCGGAAAGCTCGAAAAATAGGGATTAAAAAGAAAACAGATTAAAAAGAAAACAGATTAAAAAGAAAACAGATTATAAGAAAAACAGATTAAAAAGAAAAAACCTGAATGAGAAAAAGGAAAGTCCTTAAAGTTTAAGTTCTTTAGCCATTTCCTGGAAAACTTTTCCTTTATCTGTTGTAATGAAAACACCGTTCTCATGTCTGATGAGTTCTTTTTCCTTTAACATTTCAAGGTACTTCTGAGCAATGTTAAAGTTCAGATTTACCTCATACACGATATGTGTTTTCTTTGCCCCGTTCATCGCAACTCTTAAAATGTCTACTGCAATATCTGTCCTGCTTCTTCTCTTCAATACTAACTCCTCCCCCACTGTAGATTCAAAACAATCTTTGTAAGAGTCAACGCTTTCAAAATATATTAAAGCGTATCTTTTTGTAGGTAACAAAGATTCTAATCTTTATCGTTTCCCTTTCTATATAACAATATCAGTATTATATAAAGTATTAAGTTCTAAAATGGAAAGTTTAACCTGCGGTTACTATTCAATAATACAAATATGAGCTACTTCTATATAAAAAAAACTGATCAGTGATGAAAAATAATTTTACTAAAAAAAGATTAGTGGGCCCGCTGAGATTCGAACTCAGGATCCCCGCCGTGTAAAGGCGATGTCATGACCGACTAGACCACGAGCCCAGTTTGCTATTAGTGACATTTTTTAATGATTGCCTCACAAACAGTTGCTTGAAAAGCAACTCCAACATGTCACTAGTTATATATATGTCTTTTGTTCGAAGGAAGACTTCAGAACATTACTAGCAATGAAAAATCATTATATTTCCCCCAGTTATCCTTTCTTACTCCAGATCAAAAGCTGGCGTTTGGGAGACTGAGTTGAAGTATGATCTTAAGCGACATTTTAAGAATATAAAATGTTCTACTTTTGCAGGCATTCTTTCTGTACTTTTTAGAACAGAATTCTTACAAGCAAAATATATTTATACAAGATTAGCATGATGTAGTATGTGAGCGGGTCTCTCTTTTGTAAGATAACCCCAACCCCCCAACACCCCAATTCATACTCCCCAACCCGCTCATACTTGTTTTAACATTACTACTTATTTTGTCTCCTTATATTTTTTTCTTATATTGTGTTATTCATGATACTATCCAGAAGTTACTATTCTCAGGATACTGTTATTCGGTGGAACCGTAAAAACCGATCTATAAAACCATTCAGTTTAATCATTCAGTTTTGCCGGATTCAGGAGGACGTCAGGGTGATATCAGGTAATACTCCATTATCAATTGACCTAAAATTAGTTCCCTTGAGAGAAAATCGCTATCCTGGTCTATATACTGCCTTCCTGAACGAATTTCACTGCTATGGCCCAAAAATCAGTATTTGAACGAAGCTAACTGTTACAACCTGTCAATCAGTCCGCTTGAGCTCAGTTCACTTCTTAACCCATTAATAGTCTGCTTGAGCGCAGCTCACTACTATATCCCAAAATTGGCCCTCTTGAGCGAAGCGAAAAGGGCAGCGTACTGCAGAGCCGCAACTCTGCCGAAACAGACTGCGGACTCCCGAGGCGCAATTCGGGCTGCAGAGCCGCAACTCTGCCGAAACAGACCGCGGACTGTTGCACTTGCAGTGCAACTCCCAGAAAATCTCCGATTTCCTGTAACCCCTAATCAGGATTCGGATGGCTCAGATTTTAGCAAATTTAAGATCAGTACTATTATTTCTTACCTGTGTTTCTTCCAGTATCACCGAGAGCCCTGATATTCTTTGCAGGATTGTGCCTGTTTTCCAGAAGAAAACGATATTGGAGAACAGTTTAAAGACTTAGCAACAATTTGTCTGTAATTATAATATGTTATGAATAAAATCGAAAGCTATTTATAGTATGTAATGACTACTCATGCTAAGTGAGCGGGTCTCTTTTCCATAGTATAACCCCAAACCCATATTCCCCAACTATTCCCCCAACTATTCCCCCAACTCCCCAAGCCCGCTCACGAACTTTTCTCTCGGCTCTTTTCCAGGCTTTGTTCAAAAGTAGCATTATCACCATAACATTTCTTAATTTTGTTAGACTTTTCTCAACCTTGCCTTGCATTATCTCAACTTATCTTAACTTATTCTGCATGTTCTCATATAGGTACCAGGTTCAATGAACGGGAAATATCAGGAAGTCTGTAAAATCACTTTAAATTAGCTGTAAATTAGCCATAAATTAGCTGTAAATTAGCTGTAGATTAACTGTAGATTAACTGTAAATAGAACGAATAAAAAAAGAGAAATTTGCCTGTATGAAGCATGAAATAGGGAAGTAAGTAAGATATTATAAATATATTAAAAAAGTATTTATATCTAAAGTTACATACTAATATTTGTGAGCGGACTCCAGTCCAAACTTCCCAAGCACACCAACAACTTCTTCTTTCATTCAAGCCAACCTATCAGTTCCGCTCACATAAAACTTCAGTTTCTCTTTCGCAGCAGTTAAGCATACTTATAAGCTTCCGAATAGTCTGCCTGGCTGTAAGCCAGCAAAAAATCCGGGGTTCTGTATCCTTTTAAAACTCAAGGAGGGCAAAATAAAAAATCTAAACGTACCTGAGCTCTCCCAAAATAGGAAGTTTTAAGGAAAGTGTGGGCAAACAAAGAAGAACTTTTCCGGATTCTCTGACCCGGAAAAGAAAACTTGCGATTAGTACCTTATAATAATTCAAAAGTCGAAAAGTGTTTTCTGGTTTTTAGGCTCGGCTTTCCTAGCCACATTTCCTGCACTATCCTGCACTCCTTCGGAGGGTGGATCTTTATCAGATATCTTTTGTTTTGAAGGTTCATTGTTAGTCGAATTTTCCATTTTCAAAGGCGCAGAGAAAGTTCTCTGTTCTAAAGATTCGGAAAAGGGTTCCTTTTCCGGCAGAGGGGCGGAAAAAGAAAATAAGTTTTTTTCTGCAAGTTTTGGATCGTCAACCGGTAGATTCCCTGAATTTTCTTTTTTCTCTAAATTTTCTTTTTTCTCTAAATTTTCTTTTTTCTCTAAATTTTCTTTTTTCTCTAAATTTTCTTTTTTTTCGGGGACCCCAGATGAGGTGTCAAATCCCATGTTAAGGGTTTTCTGCTTTCTTTCCGAAGGCCGGAGATCCGGAGGATCAGATTTGCCGGCAATGGACTCCTTTTGAGGTTCTTCTTCCTCCTGAATCATAATGGGGCAGCTGAGGGTTCCCTGCTTGTTGTCCACTGCAGGGGCAGGTGTCTTAAAAAAGTCAGGCTCTTCAGTTTTATCCTTACTTTCATCGAGAAGCTTCTGTGCCTCGTCGTAAATTTTCTGCAACTTTTTGCTTGCCTTTGCACTTCCTGTGAGGTACATCAGCTCTTCAAGCTCAAGCCCGAGATTTGCAGTAACTTCAACTGCAGATTCTTCGTCCTTCAGCATGCGTGAATAAAGCCCGAGAAGGTTGTTCCTGGAATAATGCATAGACTCAAAGCTGTGTTCCCCGATTTTTGATGCAACATTGTCCCGCATATCCCGCTTCGAACGTGTCTGCCCTAACCTTCTCCAGAGTGAAGGCTGCTGGTATTTGATGAAGCCCGGGTACGGCTTTGTCTTCGAAAGGGCGGCCCCGCAGACCATAAGCATGCTGGCATACCTCCACATCCTGTAATTCTGGCGCTTTTTTACGCGTCCCAGATACATGTCAGCTTTTGAAAGGTAGTCAAACCCTGTCCTTATATCTTCGAGATTCCCGTCCTTACGGGCATACTGGATAGGCAAATTTTCATCGATCCAGTGCACGAGGTCTTCAGGACTTTCATCAAGCCCGTATGCCGATTCAAGCGCCTTTTTACAGTCAGTGCTTTTAAAGATCTTCTGCATCGCCTTAAAGATGTTCTCCTTTACATCCCTGCCTGCAGTCCCGATATCTTCAACTTCGAGCTTCTCTTTCCCGCTTGCTGCAGCCTGGAGGTCATTCATGGCACTCCTGAAGTCCCCTCCGGCATTTTCCGCAATCTGCAGGATAGCTTCCTGGCTGCAATAAACTCCCTCAGCCTCACAGACCTTCTTCAAAGCAGGGAGCATGGAACGGCTCTGCACGGACCCGAACTTTATTTCCAGGCAGAGGTTCCGGATCGTTGGTGTTAACCCGTAAATGTCATTTGCAATAAGCACAATCGGCTGAAGTGTGACTTTTATGATCCCGGCAATAGCCCTCATCCCACCCCTGTCTGCAGTCCCATGGATATTATCCGCCTCATCAAGGATGATAAGTCGCTTGCCTCCAAAAAGAGTGTTCATTGATGCTGCAGAGCCAGCAACCTTCTCAATAACCCCTGCAGTCCTCTGGTCGCTTGCATTGAGTTCGATAACATCCCATTCCATGTCCCTGGCCAGAGCATGAGCGCTTGATGTCTTTCCTATCCCTGCAGGCCCGTAAAGGATCACTGCCTTCTGCTCAGGAACCCCGGACTGCCATTCCTCAGCCCATGCCCTGAAATCCTGCACTGCCTTCTTGTTCCCCACGACATCTCCAAGAGTCCGGGGCCGGTATTTTTCAGCCCATTCGATTGCCGACATCATCTTAAACCATATCAATAAGTATAAGTTCTTATCCATAACCCTATCCATTATTATAAAGTTAGGGAGTTGGTAATAGTTTGAATTATAAGGAACTTAAAGACGACAAATATATTAAAGATTGGCTTTCCGGTATCGGTGCAAAGAAGACAACGAGAGAAGGATATACGGATAGTATGAGGGCTTTTACCGAATTTCTGGACAAAACCCCTGAACAAATTATTCTAGAATCGGAAGAAGATATCAGGTCCGGCAAGCTGATGAGAGAAAGGAGGATATTCAATGAATTGAGGGATTTCAGAGAAGACCTTGAATCATCTGGTACTGCTCCGATGTCTATTAAAGCCAGGTTAACAGGCGTCAGAAGTTTTTTCAACTTTTACAATATCACGTTGCCAGTTTTACCAAGATCCGCTACAAGTGCAAGACCTTTGATGGAGAACAGAGCCATACCAGAAAAGGAAGACATTCAAGAAGTACTTGAGGTAGCTGATACTTTAGAGAAAGCATTGGTATTGATGGGGGTTTCAAGTGGTCTTGCAGTGAACGAAATTTCAAACCTAACTGTAAAAAGATTCATGGACGGTTATGATAAAGAAACCGAAATAACAACTCTACATCTGATACGGGAAAAAGTGGGGTATGAATTTTACACTTTCTTAACTCCTGAAGCTTCCAGGGCGGTTTGGGCTTACCTGGAATATCGGGGCAGGACATCTGATAGCAAAGACAAGGTAAGGCAGAACCAGCTACTGAAACAAAGGGTAAGATACGATAGAAGAGGAAATCCTACAGGGTACTTGTTTATTAATCGTGCTATACCTAACGAATATCTGGAAATCAAAAACGAAAGAGAAGCCGAAGAATTAAGAAAGTTAACACCGAAGAGCATACAAAAAACATATAGAGAACTTAATGAAAAAGCAAGGAAGTCGAGTCCGTTCGGGAAACGGAACTTGGTGAGGTCTCACGGTATAAGGAAGTTTTTTAACAGTACAATGTTAGCGAACGGGGCTGAAATTTTCTTTGTGGACTTCTTGATGGGCCATCAAATTGACGGCACACGCGATGCATACTATCGGGCAGATCCAGTTGCACTTAAAAACAAATATGAAAAATACATTCCGTGGTTAACGATTAAAAAGGAACTGAACGTGTCTGAGTCTCCAGAGTACAAAAAGGTGATATCTGAGAATGAAATTCTTGCAAGGGAAACTGCAAAAGCAACTGTAGAAAGAGCTGAGCTGCAGGACCTCAGGAAAAAGATGGAGGCAGTTCCTCAAACCGTGGATGACCAAATTCAAAAACTTATGGAATCCAAACTTGAAGAACTTGTGGAATCCAGGCTTAATGATTTATTGAAAGGAGTAAAGTGAGCAATCACTTTATCATTTATTTGCCTTTTACTTTTTGACTCTTATATCCAAATATGCAATTTTTGATATTATTATGCAAAAAAATATATTATTTATCCATATTTCGTCAAGATAATCCATTTTATTATCATTTTATGCAAAAATATACAATATATAGCGTGGAATGTCCAAACTAAACCCTAATAGGGTTTATTTAGAGGAAATACTTTTATATTTCGTCAACCTATATTTACTGTGTGCAGTGCCTGACACTGCCGGGTATCGGATGTGACAACAAATGGATATAACATACAACGAAATGCGATCTAGGCTGCACGGAAAACGAGTTCAGTTTTGTGTTTCCGTAGACGGTGAGCTGTTTGATAAAATTGAAAAATCCCGAGGGTACATACCCAGAGCAAATTTTGTAGGAGAAATACTTAAGAAAAAATTTTCCGGAGAAAAAGAGCTTGAGTCTCTCTGAACTGGTCTGCCAACCAGTTCAGAGGGTATACTGTTTCCATAATTTTAGCGTTTCATAGTTGTCTATAATTCGTTATAAACAACTATTACCAACAATTAATGGCTCCGACTGCTTATAAAGCTTTCTGGACACAGTATACGCTCTCTTTTTTCTCCTCCTGCTTGGAGGAATAATAATGCAAAATTCAGTAGATAGTGTAAACTCTGGACAAATAAATGCAGAGTCAAGCGATTATATTCCAAAAACGTTTGAGTTAATGCTGAGGATTGAGGCTCTGGCCCAGGAACGGCTGACGCGAATATTAAAGGACATTGCAGACGGCAAAACAACACTTGACGCAGTGAAACGGCAACGGGGGCTGATTTAAACGAGATTAAAAATCAGAAAAATGGGCTCCCAGGTTCCAGACTGGAATCCAAAAACGCAACTCTCTTCATCTATAGGTAGATTTGCAGAGAATTTAAACTTTTCGGCTCACCCTTACAGGAATAGAAAATCCTATTTACTGTATGAGGAGATCTCAACGTGTGGGTACACATGGGGGGATATCGAATGTTCTGATTGTCCTATTCCTAGCCACTGTCCAAATCGGAGGCGGTTGAGGTGAGTTTGACAATTCCGGTGGCTGTCCTGGTTTATCATCGGGATACATTATTTTCTAGCTGGCAGGCCCTTGAGCGACAACAGGAGCTGACCACTGATCCAGAAATTCGTGAGAGGCTGGACCAGATTAATCAGATACTGTTTTCAGCCTGGGTAATGCTCAGATAGGGGGCATAAAAATGCCTTCTGATATTGATGATAAGCTTCGGGAACGATTCAATTTACTGCCTGAGAAAGTTGGAGATGGGACTAATCCTAATGCTCTCAGTCTAGATGAGGAAATTATTGAGGCTATCAGAGTAAACACCGATCTAGAATATGCCTTAAACGTTGATCCAGATACTGTAATTGATCCCGGGAATGCATATAGAAAAATAGCATTTAAATTAGCTCAAGCTGCCTTTGAACCTACAGAAATCAAAAAAATAATATCTGTATATGTTGGCGGGGAGACTTGGGAACAATGGAGTGAGGATGAACAGGAACAAATCATTACTACAAGTACAGAAGCTACAAGATTACTTGAGGAAGAAGCCGGTGAATCAACGAATGACGAATTTTCAAATCTTCCTATTAAGGTAAGGGAATTCACTGTGAATACATATGGAATCTATCAAGAGGTTTCTACTAAATCTTATGTGGGTGAAATCCGTATTTCTTCCACTCCTTGCATCATTACAGCGATAGGTGAAAATGTAGACAATGGGGAAATCCTCTACAAGCTTAAAATCAAGGATATCCGAAACCGTGAAAGGACCCTTTGGAAAACGACAAGTGATCTGATGAAACGGGCTGATGTTACAAAACTTCTTAAGGAAGGGATGCATTTTAAGGAAGCTGATGTTAACAATATCATAGAATATTTTGACATAGTCATAACCCGTAACCGTCACGAACTTCCTTCGTGTTTTGCAGCCTCTGTTAGTGGTTGGAAAAATGATTTTTCATTGTTCGTTGTTGGCAACAGGGGAATTACAGCAGATGGGGAAACTGAGGTATTGTCGCATAATAATCCCACTGCTGAACTGTATACACAGAACGGAGAACTTGACCTGTGGGTACAGGCAGTGAACCAATTAATTAAATATCCTGCTGTTCGTTTTAAACTATATAGTGCATGTGTTCCCCCGCTTCTCAAATGGCTAAACATTAAATCGTTTGTCCAAACACAGCAAACGCCATCAGGACGACTTAAAACAACTATGGGCTTGCTTGCAGCTTCTGTATGGGGAAATCCTGAAAAACTTCAATTAAATGCTGAGTCAACACCTGCAGGGATACAGAAAACCGTTGAATACTGTACGGACCTGCCTTTGTTTGTGGATGAAACGTCTATCACGGATAGAATTAAGGATTTAGTTTACTTAATTGCAAATGGTGTAGGTAGAAGCAAAAGTAATTCCGAAGGCGGCCTTGTAATGCCTTCCACTTGGTCTACTGTTTTGTTATCCACTGGGGAAAAACCCATTCTTCCTGAAAGTGCGTTAACTGGTCAGCAGGTGCGGGTTGTACCTTTAAGGGATGGAGTTTCAGAAAAATTGCCCGCTTTAGAGGTTAAACAAATTCAAAACGCCATAACAACAAATTATGGACATGTTGGGATCCTTTATTTACAGGAGCTATTTAAAGAAAAAGAAAATTTGACTTCTTTATTTAATTCTTTTTTTAGTAGCTTTCCAGTCGTTGAGGATATTACAAGTGATCGAGCCAAAGAGTATTATGCGGCCATAGCTCTTGCTGGATATTTGTTAGAAAGGGTTTTTGAAAAAATGGGTGTTGCAACTGAAAATTCTATGACAATTTGCAAACACTATTTCAATGAAAACGTAATATCAAACTGCTTCATCCCAGATCATATTAGAGCTCTCAGTGCTACATACTCATGGTTTAATGCAAATGAGGTATATTTCCAGGATGAGGACCCTGAGCATCCGCTTAACCATGAACGGTATGGATGGATCAGGGAGGATAAAAAATATGGTACTTGCATTTGTTTTATCCCTGACAAACTAAGCAAATATCTAAACACGGAAATAGGACCGAACACTTTTGAGGCCGTAACAGACGAATGGAAAACTCTAGACATTCTTATCCCTAAAGAGCAGACCGACAGCAAAACAGGCAATGTTGTAAAAATAAAGAAAAACCAAATTAGTGCTAACGGTGGAAAAAAGCAAGTAATTAAGGTACCTTTAGCAAGGTTTGAGGAGTATTTGAGGCTTGAGAAGGAGGATGAGAAGGCAGAGCCTACAGAGGATATTGAATTTGGCAATGATTCTGATAATGGAGTAGACAAGGTGACTGAGGCTCCTCAGATAAACGTAAATGCTCATCCATCTTCCGGAACAGGATTTAACCAAGTCTCTAGTGTTACAGCCGGATTAGATGAAAATATTATAATCCACACGAGTGGAGACGGTACCGGAATCTATGAGCTCATGAATGATCTCGGTCTTTTGGAGGGTGATCAGGGATGACCACTCTCTACTTAGATATTGAGACTGACAACTCCCCAGGCTATAACGGCCTTGATGTCTTCAATGGCAGAATTGTTACTATACAACTCCTCCTCCCCAATGGTAAGACCTACATCATAAAAGACCCTACTCAAATCGATATGGATAAAATAAAGCCTGCTCTTGAGAGCAGCCTCATAGTAGGACACAACCTGAAGTTTGACTGCAAATTCCTCAAGCAACAATTCGGAATTACTCTCAGATACGTCTATGATACTTATATTGCTGAGATAGCCTTATCGGGTGGAGTATACGCTTCTGTCAAGCAAAGGAAGATCCTTAAAATTGGTCTTGGTCTCAAAGATCTTGTGCTCCGCTATTGTGGGGAGCATTTGGAAAAGGAAGAACAGACGGGGTTCAGGTATGGAGTTGACCTTACCACTGAGCAAATTAAGTATGCTGCCTGTGATCTCAAATACCTTCCAGTTATTCATAAACAGCAGATTGCAAAAGCTAAGCAAATAGGGATTGAGAGAACAATAGACATTGAGATGAAATGTCTTCCTGCTATGGTTTGGCTTGAGCTTTCGGGTTTTAAAGTGGATGCAGACCTTATAAAACTTGCTGAAATAGAAGCCACTCAGTCAGTTAAGGAAACAGAGCAGTATATCCTTCGGGAGCTGCAGCCCTGCTGTGACAAGCCTTTGAACCTTAATAGCACTACTCAACTCCTGCCAGTATTGCAGGCTAGAGGCTTTGAGCTTGAGGGAACAGATGAGGACTCACTTGCAAAGTACAACGGAGACCCCTTAATCAAGAATATTCTTGAATACCGAGGCTTAAACAAGTTCCTGAACACCTACATACTGACTGCCTATGACTCTACTGACGAAAAGGGCAACCTAATCAGAGGCTATATCCATCCTGATGAAAGGACTTATGCAACCTTTAACCAGTATGGAACTGAAACCGGCAGGCTCTCAAGCGGGCAGGAGAACATTAAGAAGCTTCCTATTAAAAGCCTTAACCTACAAAACCAGCCTAGGAGAAAGTTTTGCATAGTAAAGGATTCAGACGGAAAAGAGGTTAGTTCCTACAATTGGAGAGACGTTTTCTGTGCTGAAAAAGGGCATAAGCTCGTTGTGTCCGACTATTCACAGATTGAACCTAGGATCATGGCTCAGGTGAGTGGCGACCCTAAGATGATTGCTGCTTACAAAGAAGGTAAGGACCTATATATACTGACGGCAGAGGCTATCTTCGGAATACCCTATGATCAGATCACGAAGGATAGCAAAGAAAGGGAAATTGCCAAGCAAATAACGCTTGGGCTGTGTTACGGTCTTGGTGTGCCTGGCCTCATCAAGAAGCTGAAAACTGACTCAAATATTGATATCACAAAAGCAGAAACAAGTCAATACATAAGGAAATTCAAAGAATCATACCCGGTAGTCTCAAATTTCCTATATCACATTGGAAAGAATGCTGTTAAGGATCTCATGGTTCGGAATGCTTGTGGAAGGGTCAGGAAGTTCCTTCCAGTAAGAACGGATGAAGAATGGAAGATCATAAACCAAGCAAAAAATGCTGTTATTCAATCCTTGAGTGCTGATATTACCAAGATTGCAATGGGAACCATTTTCCTGTTACTTGAACCAAGAGGTATAAAGTTTTGCAATACTGTCCATGATGAGATTATAGTAGAAGCTCCGGAAGAGATTGCAGAAGAAGTCAAAACAATTGTTGAGGAAGAGATGATTAAGGCTGCAAAAATCTTCCTGACAGATGTTCCCTGTAAGGCTGACCCTAATGTATGTGATAGGTGGAAGAAGTAAAAAATGTAGTTAAAACTGAATGGAAAAAGCCGGAGCTTTGTTCTTGATTGACCTTCAATGTGTTGCAGAAACCACGATAGGAGATGTCTGGGAAAAGGATTGAAGCCCATAAATTTATTATTTTTTATATTGTGTTGTTTTTTTCTTGCAGATTTTTCATATTATTTTGAGGATTTTTCTATTTTCTCTGTATTTTACCTTATCCAGATAAGGTATTCAATTTTTACTTTATCCAGCAAAAACAATGAATAGAGACTTTGTGGATAAGGTGGATAAGGTGGATAAGTGTAAAAAAGAGACAAAATTTTTGTGAGAAAAATTCCTGAAACACAGTATATTTTTTTTATAATTAAAGAAGAAAATAATTAGTTTTCTAAAATTTTTCAGATTTTTCTATTCTTTTCGGTGGAAAATAAAATATCAAATTCACCTTATCCACCTTATCCACCTTATCCAGGATGTACACTGTTATTGATTTTACCGGATAAGGTGGAAAAGTTATACTTTATCCACCTTGTCCAGGGAGAAAAACAATATCAGGAGATAGAAGATAAAGATAGATTATTATTATTATTATCATTGTTATTTATTCTCCTGTTATTGTTTTCTTTTACGTTTTTCATTTTTTTGATTCATGGATAAAGTGGTATTTTTTTACTTTATCTGGCTTATCCGCAAAGTCAAAATGCAGTTTAGCCTGGCTATAATCTCTTTTCTGTGCAATCTTCTCCGGGGAAAAAGAAAAATATGCTTTTCATTTTGTAAGCTTCTTGAGGACATACAGGATACTTCTTTTTTGACTCATTTTTCCTTTTTTCAGGTCCAATGTTTTTCTGGACAGGGAAACTGCATGTTTTGAGCACACGAATAGGAAATTCAAAGAATGAAACGTTTTTTCCTGCCCATAATTGACTTTTCAGAACGATTGCCTAGTAGTCCTATCTACCAAGCCAAAAAAATGGCTTAAATCGCTTTAAAATTACTTGGGAAAATATGTAAAAACCTTAAAATGTGCTAAACCCGCCTAGTCCGTTTTTTTGGCTGTTCGGGCGGGCGCGTTTTCTTGGCTTCTGATCAACCCATATATGAATATATATAGCGTCAATTTTAACCAATTTTTATTTACAATTATTTGTGTTTGTTTCACCGAATTTACTAATTTTGTTTCCATTTATTGATTTTTATTCTATGTATCAAATGCTTATTTTGCATATTATTGATTTTTATATGCATTTATATCTATTTATACACAAATATTGCAAAAAAATATATATACTTATATTACCTATACGCCTAGTATGCGAAAAAGATACGGGAGTGCTCCAAAACCAGAAAATAAGGTAGCGAAACGAGCGGTCATGTGTTTCAAATGCAAAAGGGTTTTTTTATCCGGTGCTGTTAAGCCATTATGCGGAAAATGTGGTTCACGCCGGATCATTGAATATTCTGCTGTCTCAGGGAGTATTGATGCTCTCCAGATCAGAGGAAGCATAGAGGAAATGATTTTGATGATCCGGAGGCATGAAGCCAGATTATTAAAATTTGAACAAATGTTGGAAATCCAAAAGTCAAGATTGGACGAACTCTCAAAGGGAATGAAAGAAACTTCTCTTTCCTCTACTCCTAAAAAAACCAGGCCCGGAGAACACCAAGGTCCTCTCAGAATGAAAACAGAAGAACTAAAACCAGAAACCAGTCAGGAGAAACGCTGGAGGGAATGGGATCAAAGCATGAAACAGAACCTAAAAAAAATAAATTCGCATTCTCTCAGATCAGTCTCAACAAGGACCTCAAAAAACCAAATGTAACCGGATCAAGTCCGGTAAACTCATTTTTCCTTTTGCCGCTGCTTCCATTTTCCTGACATGTAATACAGATTTTTGTAATTTTCAGACACTTCTGGGAGAGTCGGACTCTGATCAGCATATCTTTTTTTACTTGTTTTAGTTTGCACGTTGAATGATTCTAGGAGCTGTCTGGTCCTTTCGATTTCAGTGAGTACAGAGATCTTGTGCTGTGCTTCCAAAAGTTTGAGAAATTGTGCATAGGCTAGTTTCTGATCTTTTTCGTTTGCAGTGGGCAGAAACTCTTCTAAAAGAGTTTTTACCCTGTAATACTCCTCTTTGATAGCATCCAGGCTTTTTCCTTCTTCCAAGTCCACAGGGATAATTCCTTTTCTTTTCAGTACTTCTTCCCCTTCCCAGAGACCTGTTTGTTTTGAGCTTTTCTGGATCGGTCTCAATGTGAGATGAAATAGTATCAGTTGAAGTAAATTATACTTACTCACAACTATTTTCACACTTTCACTGTGAGTATTCCCCACGAAAGACATCTGGAGCCGCCCTCTACTATCGAATCCTAAATACGCTTTGGCTTTACAGAGTACAGATTGCTGATAGTGCCCTCCTCGCCTGCTTTTGAAATAAATAGCTGCAGGAGTAGAAGCTATGTAACCTCTTTTAGATAATTCAGGAGTGTTCATTCTCGTTCTCCTCTTTTTCTTTCTTCTCTTCCTGCTCTATTTTCACAAACAGCTCAGTTAAAGCAATGCCGGCCGCATCACTCGCTGATGAAAACAGCTTCCCCTTCCCTACATACTTAGCCAATTTGTTTTTTAAATAAGGGCTAATAGTGACTGTAATTCTGTCCTTGTTGCTCATATGCTTACTATAGTAAGCAAACATATATATACTTTTGAGCTGTATACAAAAGTGCATACTATAATATGCAAATAATACGCAATTAATGGAGTGAGGAAAAAATGAAAAATTTAAATTACGAAATGATTGAAATGCGTTTTTCGAGCAGCAGTTCAACATCTTTTAACACTCTGGAAAAAACGTCTACGTTCCTCCGCATCGTTTCAGATAAGTCTGTACCTGCAGACCATGAAGACAATTGTATAGTGGTCCCAAGGCAGGTCTTTGAATTTTTCTGTTCCATAATTGAAAACGGGAAAGTCGCCTCCGTTAATTCTCTATCTGCGACCCTCAAAGATGGCTCTGTGATTTTTTCTGGAAACATTTAAGAGGGGATGAAAATGGAAACAACTTATCGAATCTATCACGAAGAGCCCCCTGAGTACTTTGAAGAGTTAATACGAAAACAGGAGGCCACAAAAAAACTACTTCATGCACTATTGATTCAACCTGAGACAATCGAATCCTTTAAAATCCTTTATGGGATTGAAATTTTACCCGAAGTCGTAGAAATAACCAGAATTGATTTAGAAGGTTCCCCTGATCCAGAAGACGGCCCTGACCCAGTAAACGGTTTTGATGACGAGTTTGAGAGTGAATTTGAACTTGGAATGTATCAGCATTTTGAAGATAATACTGATTTAGAAGATGAAGGTGAACTGGAAGATTGCGAACCGGAAGACTTCTTTTTCAACGGTGTAGCGTTCAGAAGGTACGTTTTATTCGTTGCAAAACTGAACGAAAATAGCTCATATCAGATAGAATATGCCAGTGAGTTAGTAAATGAGCACATTTCTCTAGTCATTAGACCAACAGAATATAGTATTGATTTCACGAAGCCTATGTCTTCATAATATTCAGGAGGTTGGAAAGATGTCGGGTAATATCCCTAATTTTCCTCTTGAATCAATGTTCTTGGAATCGTGCAAAACACGTACGATTCCTCCACAAATTTTGAAAACTTTCAAAAAAATCAAATTTGTGACCAAGAAGAGCGAATCAAAGGGAGTGATATTAGAGTTGTCTGTTTTGGTAATTTGCATCCATCCTGATCAATACAAGAATATAATGAATGTATTCACCCGGAAAAACATGCGCAGAGATCAGAGCAAAGAGATCTGCCCCTAAGGAAACGTTTAAAAATTTAGTTTTTCAAGCCATTTAGGGCAAATTTTTTTAGTTTTTTCCTTATGTACCTGAGAATTTTCTATGAAAACGGTATGATTAGTGGGTACTAATCAAACTAAAAGATAACAGGTCAGACTATATAAAAACAAGACATGATACAAGATAAAAAACAAGACAAATTCGAAGGTCTAAGTTTGGTGGAAATAAAATGAAAATAAAAACCTCACTGTCTAAAAGAGGTAACTCAAATTCCTTCATTACAACTGTCCCAAGGAACTTATTGTTTCTTAGGGGAATCGACGTCACAAAAGGAAAAACTAAAGTTGTATGGGATATTGATTTAAAAACTGGAAAGTTTATTGTTGACTTTGAAAAAATTGAAGAGCAAAAAAGAAAATAAACAGGTAAATGGAATAAGGAAAATGGGTATTTACCAAGTTACTCATTGTTTAATAGAATTTATGTGGTTATCTACTTTTCATGTAACTTTTTATTTTCCTGTTCACATACTAGTACTGCGATTCTAAAGTATATTCCCAATCCTGGCTTTTGAATAGATCTATGGATCAATGAATTTTCCGTTAAGTAAGGGACTTATTTTGGAATCGATGCACTAGGTCGTACTTTTAACCTTTTAGAAATTAAATAACTCATTTTTTGTAATTATCTAGTCGTTTCAAATCATATAATTTTATATAAAAAGATTGCTAAATTTTTTCTTTAAATCACTGAACCTTTATAGAATGAAAAGTTATAACAATATTAAATCTCTTTAGGCGAAAAAACTTATAAAAGAAACAATTTGGTTTTGTCATCACATATAATAACATTTAGTACATTAATTATTAAAAATACAATATAGTTTAGAGAATAGACATCTTAAAAAAGGTGAAACCTAACATAGTTTTTGCATCTTCAGATACTCAAAAGAAAGTAAATGATTAGTGGTCTTTCCCATTTATCAGAAACTTGAATAATGGCATTAAGGGGCGGAGATGTCAAAGTCAATCCTAGATAAAGTAAAACAATCTCTTGAGTCCGCAGAAGACTTGTATCATAGGCTCATTTTAGTGGTTGGGAAGCCTGGATCGGGTAAAACCACCGTTCTTCGTGATGTTGCATCTCTATTTGATATCCCAATTATTAATGTAAATCTGGAACTTTCATCGAAGTTACTTGACTTGACAGAAAAACAGCGCGCTATTAGCCTCCCAAAAATTCTCTATGAAATTACCAAAACAGACAACTCTATCTTAATCCTTGATAACCTCGAGATACTTTTTGATAAAGAAATGAAACAGGATCCTCTGCGTCTCCTTGAGGGGATATCCAGAAATAATACCGTGGTTGCTTCCTGGAACGGGTCAGCAGAGGGAAAAAAACTTAGATATGCCGAAGCAGGCCACCCTGAATATCTGAATTACGACCATGTAGACACATTGATCGTGAGTATGGACGGCACGGCAACAGTCGATTTGGCAGAATAAACCAGAGAGGCAAAGAAAGCATGAAATATGGAGATCTTATCCAGTTTGACCCTATTGAATCAGTGGTTCAACTGCGTGATGCAGACAAATCAAGTGCTGCACGCCATTTAGTCAATACTTATGTCATTTCAGAAGAAATGGCGGAAAGGCTAATCGAACTTGTCATTCCACAGCTGCAGTTCGATCGGCCTGTAGACAATAAGGGGATACTTGTTGTCGGCAATTACGGTACCGGTAAATCACATTTGATGTCAGTAGTATCCAGTATTGCTGAAGATGCTTCTCTGCTGGAAGCCCTGCACCATGAAGGAGTATCCGATGCTTCAAGGCAGATTGCCGGTCGGTTCAAAGTGATTCGTACCGAAATTGGTGCGACAACTATGTCTTTGCGCGACATTCTGGTTGCCGAACTGGAAGAAAATCTTGACAAATTTGGTGTGGATTACATCTTCCCTGATATGGACACTATCAGTAGCCACAAGCGAGCTTTTGAGGAGATGATGTCTGCTTTTCATCAGGTTTACCCTGACAGGGGTCTTCTACTAATTGTTGACGAACTTCTTGATTATCTGCGTTCCCGTAAAGATCAGGAACTAATTCTTGACCTGAATTTCCTTCGAGAGATTGGAGAAGTCTGCAAAGACCTCCGCCTCCGCTTTGTGGCTGGTGTTCAGGAAGCTATTTTTGACAGCCCTCGTTTTGCTTTTGTTGCCGATAGCATTCGCCGGGTCAAAGACCGTTTCGAGCAGATCCTGATTGTCCGCAGTGATGTTAAATTCGTTGTAGCTGAACGTCTGCTCAAGAAAAATGCCGAACAACAGGCGAAGATTAGGGACTATCTGACACCTTTCGCGAAGTATTATGGAAATCTCAATGAACGGATGGATGAGTTTGTTCGCCTTTTCCCAGTACATCCTGATTACATCGACACCTTTGAAAGGGTAACTGCGGTTGAAAAACGCGAGGTGTTAAAGACCCTCTCTTTGGAAATGAAAAACATCATGGCCAAAGAAGTACCGATAGATCAACCCGGGCTGATTGCCTATGATCGTTACTGGAACACCCTGAATCAAAATTCCTCTTTCCGTTCAGTTCCCGAGATCCGGGCTGTGATAGACTGCAGCCAAGTCCTAGAATCCCGTATCCAGCAGGCTTTTACACGACCTCTCTATCAGCCAATGGCCCTGCGCTTAATCCACGCTCTTTCGGTGCATCGCCTCACCACCGGAGACATTTATTCCCCTCTTGGCGCAACAGCGGAAGAACTACGAGACAGTCTCTGCCTTTTTGAACCTATGATTGCCGAGATGGGCAGTGAAGAACCCGAAAAAGACCTTCAAACTCATGTGGAAACTGTCCTGCGCGAAATCCACAAGACGGTCAGTGGGCAGTTCATCTCTTTTAATTCAGAAAACGGCCAAGTTTACCTGGACCTTAAAAAAACAGACGACTTTGATGCTCTGATTGATAAAAGAGCCGAGAGCCTGGATGACTCCAAATTAGACAGCTTTTACTATGAAGCACTCAAGAGAGTGATGGAATGTCAGGACGCAACTTATACCAATGGCTATAAGATCTGGCAGCATGAACTGGAGTGGCAGGAACACAGGGCAGCACGCACTGGTTACCTGTTCTTTGGTGCACCTAACGAGCGCTCTACTGCTGTTCCACAGAGAGATTTCTACCTCTATTTCATCCAGCCGAATGATCCACCTCGGTTCAAGGATAAAAAAAAGAGTGATGAAGTATTTTTCCAATTGAAGACAACTGATGAAGAATTCCATATAGCACTCAAGAGCTATGCAGCTGCCTTGGACCTTGCAGGCACTTCCTCCGGCCATGCCAAAGCCACCTATGAGTCCAAAGCGAATGGGTTCCTGAAGAAGCTGGTTCAATGGCTGCAGAAGCACATGAATAATGCTTTCGAAGTAACTTATCAGGGACGTAGCAGGACTATGGTTGAGTGGGCAAAAGGAACTTCTATTCGAAGCCAGTCCCCTCACGAATCCATCAACTTCCGAGACATGGTGAATTCCATTGCAGGTTTTTGTCTGGCTCCACATTTTACAGACCAGGCACCCGATTATCCGTTTTTCTCAGTGCTGATCACAGGCAGCAACCGGCAGCAGGCAGCTCAGGATGCTTTGCGAGTCATTGCCAGGCAAAACCGCACCAAACAGGCAACATCTGTGCTGGATGCCCTGGAACTGCTGGATGGAGAGAGGATCGATCCTCATAGGTCCAGATACGCCAGTTACATTCTCGACGCATTCAAGACCAAGGGCCCCGGGCAAGTGGTAAACCACAGTGAGATAATTCTGGACGACCATGGGCTGGAATACATGAACCCCGAAGCGGCTCGGTTGGAACCGGAATGGGCAGTGGTAATCCTGACTGCGCTCGTTTATTCCGGGGACATAGTGCTTGCTATCCCCGGGGACAAATTTGACGCTACAAAACTCCAGAAACTGGCAGCAACTTCAATGGATGAGCTTATCCGATTCAAACATCTGGAACAGCCAAAGGAATGGAACCTTCCGGCGCTCAAAGCGCTGTTCGAGTTGCTCGGGATGACTCCGGGAAAGGCCCAGCTCATCGCCCAGGGTAAGGATGAACCTGTGCAGGACCTCCAGCAGGAGGTGGGAAAAATGGTCAAACGCATCGTCATGACCCAGCAGACCCTTCGTGACGGCCTCTCTTTTTGGGGCATGGATTTGCTTGTAGGAACTGACCTGTCTTCTAAGGCAGGTGGGCTGGACGAAGCAAAGAATTTCTTCGAATCCCTGCAGGCCTATTCAACACCTGGAAAACTCAAGAATTTCCGTTACAGTGCCCAGGAAGTCATGTCCCATGAAAAAGCAGTCAAAGCGCTGGACGAACTGAATTCCCTGCGTGAGTTCGTGATGGACTATGGCCCAACCGCTGCCTGGATCACCACAGCCGAATCGATACTGCCTGCAGACCATGAGTGGGTGGACCGTATAAAGACCACCCGGCAGGATATCCTTGACAGCTTAAAACAGGCGGATCTATCAAGGCTACCAGTCCAATCCAAGGATATTTCAGCAAAACTGCAGCAGCTTAAGAAAGACTATACTACCGCCTACATTGCTCTGCATACTAGGGCTCGTCTGGGAGTCAATGAAGAAAAAAGGAAAGTGGCACTCTTACATGACCCGCGTTTTAAGACACTGCTTAAACTGGCCGGGGTCGAATTGATGCCCAGGAAACAACTTACTGATTTCCAGAATATACTTGGTGATCTGAAGGAATGTTCTTATTTAACCGAGAAGAAGCTTGACTCTAACCCCGTATGCTCGCATTGCAACTTCCGTCCCTCAGTAGAAAAAGTCGAGATTGCAGTTTCTCAGGTTATCGATCAGATGGAGATCCGGCCCGACACCCTGCTCAAAGACTGGACCAGCACTATCCTGAGCAACCTTGAGGACCCAATCACCCGGGAAAATATGAGCCTTCTCAAGAGCGATGAGCGTGAACAGCTAGAAGCCTTCCTTAAATCCCGGAAACTGTCGATACCACTGGACAACGATTTTGTCAGTGCTTTACAGGAAGTTTTTTCAGGCCTAGTAAAGGTAACTTGCAAAATGCAGGACTTGCAAAATGCACTGAAGGTAACATCCAGTCCGGCCACCCCCGCGGAGATGAAAAAACGGTTTGAAGAATATATTGACCAGCTTACCAAGGGCAATGACCAGGCCAAAGTGAGGATAGTGATGGAGTAAGAGCATGAACAAGGATGAGCTGCTGGAGAAGCTCAATACTTTTGAGTGGAATGATTTCGAGCGCAAGAAGGCCCTTAGGGATGCTCCCAAAGACGCCTATAAAACCGTATCCGCATTTGCCAATACAGCAGGAGACTGGCTGGTTTTTGGTGTGCAGGAGAAGAATGGGAAGCTTGAAATTTTAGGTGTTGAGGAAATAGACCGTGTACAGAATAATTTTCTCAGCACACTTCGCAGCGGACAGAAACTTAATCGAGTAATTAAGGTTCATGAGCTAAAATACGAAGTGGAAGGCAAGCATTTGCTGGCTTTTTATATCCCGGAAAGCCCGAGTCATGAAAAGCCGATATATCTCAACGGTGACCCACGGCAGTCATATATCCGCCGGGGAGCCGGGGATGAACAGTGCACTCAGAGTGAACTTGAGCGTTTTTTGCGTGATGCTGCAGTACAGCGTTATGATAGTGAGACTATATATGATATATCTGCTGATCGCTGTTTTGATCAAGAAACTGTTAGCTGGTACCAGGCCCAGTTCTTTCGGCGTAACCCTGAACGCGATGAAATCAGCGATCCTATCGAGTTTTTGCTTAACTGGAACTATGTTGTAGAGAAGGACAACAAAATATTTCCGACAAGAGCAGGGGTACTGCTCTTTGGCAAAGCCAGATATGTGCGCCAGTTGCTTCCAAGGCCAGTGCTTGATTACCAGCGCATCGATACTACTTTTGAACTCTGGTCACCTGAAGAGCGCTGGCATGACTGCTATGTATTCGAGGAAAATATCTTCCAGACATGGCGAGGCCTTGTTGCACGCTATATGAGAATTGCAGAACATCCTTTTTCACTTGATCCTGATACTTTTCGCCGTATTGATGATCCTCCTGACTATATAGCCTTTCGAGAGGCGGCAATCAACCTTCTCGTTCATCAAAACTACGGAGACCACGGCCATAAAGCCTCAATCAAATTGTTCACTGACCGGACTATTTTCTGGAACCCAGGAGATGCCTTTGCTACCGAGGCTGAACTGCTTGACCCAACTGAAAAAGAGTTGAGAAACCCTTCCATCATCAAGGCATTTCGCCGGATCGGGCTGAGCGACCAGGCAGGCACAGGTATCCGGGCCATATACCGAAACTGGCATGAGCTGGGTAGGGTGCCTCCCAAAATCCACAACGACAAGGCGCGCAAACAGTTTGAGCTAATTCTCTTTAAAAAACCGTTGATTACTGAAAAAATGTTACAATTCCAGCATTCCCTTGGGGTTACGCTTTCGGCTGAGCAGGCTGAAGTAATGGCATTAGCTGTAGAACAGAAACGTGTTACCCTTGCCGACATCCGAGGACTTGTTGAAGGCAATTTCAGGGAGGCAAAAGCCGCAGCCGATTACCTTGTACATCAGCAATTACTTGAGATGCTTGATGATACTTTGTTTAAACTTCCCGATGACCTGATAAATCGATACGAAAAACTTACTTCAGCGGCTGTACAGGCGGGAAGTAAAACCCTTAAAGTCACAACGGAAGTCACAACGGAAGTCACAACGGAAGTTACCCCGGAAGTCCGATTAGTTAATGCTATCTTCGGAGAAATGACCAGGCAAGAATTGAGGAATGTTATCGGATTAAAAAATGACGAGCATTTCAGGAAAATGTACCTATTACCTGCTTTGAAAGCCAAACTTATCGAAATGACAATTCCCGATAAACCCCGCAGCAGTAAACAAAAATACCTCCTAACGGAAAAAGGCCAGGCGCTGCAGGCACAACTAATACATGGTGATGATCAAAAATGAGCACTCAGAAAACTCTGGTATTCGATTACAACCAGCCCCCCAAGGGAAACTCTGATCAGGTAATCTGTCTCGACATAACTTTTGAAAATGACGAGGAACGCCGCAAATACTTCACTGAAAAACTGCGCGAGAAGCTGCAAGACCCGGAGTTCCGCAAGATCGAAGGCTTCCCTATAGGTTCCGATGAAGATATTCTCGCTCTGAGCGATCCACCTTATTATACTGCCTGCCCAAATCCCTGGATTTCTGATTTTATTAAAGAGTGGGAGTCCCAGAAACCTGAGAAGCCTGCGGACTATACATATCATAGAGAACCCTTTGCAGCCGATGTGAGTGAAGGCAAAAATGATCCAATCTATAATGCTCATTCTTACCATACAAAAGTCCCGCACAAAGCTATTATGCGATATATTCTCCACTACACAGAACCCGGAGACATCGTTTTTGATGGCTTCTGCGGAACCGGGATGACGGGCGTGGCTGCACAGATGTGTGGAGACCGCAAGACTGTAGAGTCCCTAGGGTATCAGGTTCAGCCTGACGGGACAATTATGCAGCAGGAAACCAATGAAGACGGAAAAACCCACTGGATTCCTTTCTCAAAGCTCGGTGTACGTAAGGCAGTATTAAACGATCTCTCCCCTGCAGCGACGTTCATTGCTTACAATTATAATACTCCTGTGGATGTGAAAGCTTTTGAGAAAGAAGCAAAATGCATTCTGAAAGAAGTTGAAAAAGAATGTGGCTGGATGTATGAGACGAGACATTCTGACGGACAGATTGGAAGGATAAATTATACTGTCTGGTCGGATGTGTTTGTATGTCCAGAATGCGCAGGTGAAGTGTTATTCTGGGAAGTGGCTGTGGATAAAGAAGCTGAAGAGGACAGTAATAAATTTCTGTGCCCATACTGTTCAGCAAAATTGACAAAGCGAAATATGGACAGAGTGTGGACCACCGAATATGATTCAACTATTAAGGAGACTATCAGACAGGCTAAGCAGGTGCCTGTAATGATTAATTATTCAGTGGGTGGGAAACGGTTTGAGAAAGTACCAGATGAATTTGATTTCATGCTAATAGAGAAAATTGAAAACATTGAAATTCCTTACTGGTTTCCAATTGCAAAGATATTAAAAGGAGATAAAACAGGTGAACCGCTTCGCATTGGTATCACTAATGTTCATCATTTTTATACTAAGCGGAATCTGTGGGTTTTGGGATCTTTATGGAAGAATATTCTAACTAAGACTTTTGACCCTTTTTTAAAGCGCAACTTACTTAACTTTTTAACTGCCTCTCAGATAAACTTGGATAAAAGATATTCATTTAGAGAAAATAGAAAAGGTGGGATTATTAAAGGAACAATGTATATCCCGTCATTTTCGCAAGAGAATAATGTGTTCTCTGGAATACAGAATAAGTATTCTAGATATGTTTCCTTTATCTCACAAAAGAAAAAGTACGAAACTATATCTTGGATTGTTACAAGTAGTTCAAGTTCATCAATAAATTCTTTAGAAGATCTTTCACTAGATTATCTTTTTATTGATCCTCCATTTGGCTCAAATCTAAATTATTCAGAATTGAGTTATCTTTGGGAATCGTGGCTTAAGGTCTGGACAAACAATAAGTTTGAAGCTATTGAAAATAAAAGTCAGGGTAAAGGTTCCAGTGAATATCGTCAACTCATGACTACCTGCTTCAAAGAAGCCCATAGAGTCCTCAAACCAGGACGTTGGATGACTGTTGAGTTCTCGAACACGAAGGCTTCAGTATGGAACAGCATCCAAACTGCGCTAATGGATTCAGGCTTCATAGTGGCTAATGTCTCTGCTTTAGACAAAAAACAAGGTAGCTTTAATGCTGTAACAAACACAACATCAGTCAAACAGGATCTTGTAATTTCTGCCTACAAACCTAACGGCGGATTCGAGAAGCGTTTCCAAGAAGAAGCGCCCACCGAAGAAGGTGTTTGGGATTTTGTCAGGACGCATCTTGATTACCTGCCGGTCACAAAAAGCCAGGGAGCTCTTTTGCAGATGGTTCCTGAACGTGATCCACGTCTCCTTTTTGATCAAATGGTTGCCTATTACGTCCGCAAGGGATACCCGATACCAATTTCCAGTCAAGAATTCCAGCTCGGTTTGGCACAGCATTTCGTTGAACGCGACGGCATGTATTTCCTTCCAGAACAGGTTGCAGAATATGATCGGAAGAAGATGACAAAACAGGTATTCCAGGCAAAATTGTTCGTCTCAGACGAAGCTTCAGCTATCCAGTGGCTCCGCCAGCTTCTTAAAGAGAAGCCGCAGACTTTCCAGGATATAAACCCCTTATTCATGAAAGAACTCGGAGGGTGGAGTAAGAACGAGAAATCACTAGAACTTTCTACTCTTCTTGAGCAAAACTTCCTCAGCTATGATGGTAAAGGTCCAGTCCCGGATCAGATCCATTCCTACCTCTCCTCTAACTGGAAAGACATGAGAAATTTGGCTAAGGACGATTCGAAGCTGATCGCAAAGGCAAAGGACCGCTGGTATGTTCCAGATCCAAGTAAAGTAGGCGACTTAGAAAAATTGCGTGAGAGGGCTTTGCTCAAAGAATTCGAGGAGTACAGGCAAACTAAGAAAAAACTGAAAGTATTCAGGTTGGAGGCTGTACGTGCCGGGTTTAAGAAAGCTTGGCAGGAAAGAGACTATGCTACCATAGTTAGCGTGGCCGAAAAAATTCCCAATAATGTTTTAGAAGAAGACCCGAAATTGTTGATGTGGTATGATCAGGCAGTGACGAGGATGGGAAGTGAGTGAAATGCTTCTAAAAGAAATTGTTCTAAAAAATTTTAGAGGTTACCAAAATGAGCATCGAATACCAATAGATCAGTTAACAGCTTTCATTGGTAAAAATGATGCTGGTAAATCAACGATTTTCGATGCCTTAGCAATTTTTTTTGACCATTCATTAGGAAAGATTGATGCGAGTGATGTATGCGTACATGCAGACTGTTCGTGTGAAGTTATAATTGGCTGCGTGTTTACTGACTTTCCAGAAAAAATCACAATTGATGCAACCTCCTCCACTTCTTTATCAGAAGAGTACCTTCTGAATCCCAATAGAGAGCTTGAGATTCACAAGATCTATGAATGTTTTAATGGAGCAATAACTAAGCCTAAAATATTTGCAGTCGCTAATCATCCCACTGCGAATGGATGTAGTGGACTTCTTAGCAAAAAAAACGCTGACCTCAAAAAATTAGGAGATTCTGTTGGAATAGATACTTCTGTGGACAGGAGGTCAAACGTAGCTTTAAGGAAAGCAATTTGGGAAAAGTATGAAAACTTGCAGTTTCAAGTTGTCAAAGTACAGTTGGATAAAGAAGACGCTAAAGCAATCTGGGATAAACTCTTCAAATATCTTCCTGAGTATGCATTATTTAGAGCAGATCGTCCATCAACCGATGAAGACGCGGAAGTACAAGACCCATTGAAAGTTGCCATAAAGCAAGCGATACAAGAAGTTCAATCCGAACTGAATACCGTAAAAGATAAAGTCCAGTCACGTGCTCTTGATGTGGCAAGAAGAACAATAACAAAGCTTTCTGATTTTGATAGCGAACTCGCTTCCGAACTAACTCCTATTTTTAAATCAGACCCAAAATGGGATGGGCTTTTTAAATTATCACTCACTGGCGATGACGATATACCTATCAACAAAAGAGGAAGTGGTGTTCGAAGGCTTGTTTTATTCAGCTTTTTCCGCGCTGAAGCAGAAAGGCTGAGAGAAGAGCAGGGAAAAGGAAATATAATCTACGCTGTAGAAGAACCGGAAACAGCTCAGCACCCAGATAACCAACGAAAAATTATTGAGACACTCCAATCCATTGCAGAAGCTGATGGATGTCAAGTCTTGCTAACAACACATGTTCCGGCATTGGCCTCATTGCTGCCGGTCGATTCAATTCGTCACATTACACTTGATAATGAAAATGGACGGTCGGTTAGATTTGGCTCTAATGATGTAATTAAACAAGTAGCCTCTGACCTTGGGGTAATTCCAGATAGACGCGCTAAAGTAATAGTGTGCGTGGAAGGCCCCCACGATTTACAATTCTTCCGACGGATAAATCCTCTCCTTAGAGTTAACGATTCTTCCATCATCGATATATTTAATGATCCTCGGGTTGCTTTAGTTGTTCTTGGGGGAAGTACCCTTCAAGAATGGGTAAATCAACATTATTTGAAGAATCTCGGATTGCCAGAAGTGCATATCTATGACCGTGATGAGCTGCAGAGAAACGGGAAATACAAATATCAAGATGCAAGAGATGCTGTAAATGCTAGGAATGATGGTTCAATTGCATTTCTTACTAATAAAAGAGAAATGGAAAATTATCTCCATCTTGATGCAATAAATGAAGCATTACAGCCAGTAATTGGCACTCTTCTTACTTTCAACTTGACGGATGATTGTGATGTAGAAGGTGAGATAAAAACAGCTCGTAATGGTCAGGGAGTAATTCAACGAAGATCCCTCAAGCATTGGTTGAATGAAGACGCTGCAGACCACATGTCTTTGCCGCGTTTAATAGCTAGGAATAGTTATGACGAGATCCGAAGCTGGTTCCTCGAAATAGGTCAGAGAGTAAATTAAAAATGACAGATACATGGCAATACTCCACCATCCACAACTCCCCCTGCAAAATCATTGAAGAACAAACTCTCTGGGGCCAAACAGTCTGCAGGATCTGGCTGCCTAATCAGGATGCAGTGGTCAGGGTTTCACGTTCAACCCTGCGTCCCTTAACTTCCGAGCTTCAGCCGGAAATTGAAGCAAACCGCATTGTCTATGTAGCAGTGGCTGCTAAAGTGGCTGAAGTGCTCGAAGGAGGCTCGAATGCTGTACTTTTGGCTCCCATGGAATCAAATGTCATTCCTCTCCCACACCAAATTCACTCTTTGTCCCGTGCCATTTCCGGAGATAGAGTTCGCTACCTGCTGGCTGACGAAGTAGGCCTGGGAAAAACCATCGAAGCCGGGCTTGTGATTCGTGAACTCAAGCTCAGAGGGTTAGTCAGGCGCACACTTGTTGTTGCTCCCAAGGGCATTGCTACCCAATGGGCGGCTGAAATGCAGACCCACTTTAATGAGGAGTTCCAGCTCGTGTTTGGAGAAGACATCAGCACGCTGCAGCGCCTTGCTCCTGCAATTGGAGACAACCGTAACTCTCTCTGGTCCCTTTTCGATCAGGTAGTCGTATCCCTCGACTCCGTCAAGCCAATGGACAGACGGAGAGGTTGGTCTGCGGAAAAGATAGCAGAATACAATCGCAGCCGTTTTGAGGATCTGGTGACTGCTGGCTGGGATCTAGTTATCGTGGACGAAGCCCACCGACTGGGGGGCAGCACTGATCAGGTGGCCCGCTACAAGCTCGGCCGAGGGCTGGTGGAAGCCGCTCCTTATGTGCTGCTGCTCTCTGCAACCCCGCACCAGGGAAAAACCGATGCTTTTTACCGGCTGATGAGTCTGCTCGACAGCCAAGCTTTTCCGGATATGGAAAGTGTTTCCCGTGAACGAGTGGCTCCCTATGTGGTCCGCACAGAGAAACGCAGAGCTCTTGACTCCGAAGGCAAACCACTTTTCAAACCAAGACAGACCCGGATGGCTCCAATCAGGTGGGAAACCCGGCACCACCTGCAGCAGTTGCTTTACGAGTCTGTGACTAACTACGTCCGCGAAGGTTATAACCAGTCAATTCGGGAAAAAAAGCCGCATATCGGCTTTCTGATGATACTCATGCAAAGGCTGGTGGTCTCCAGCACCAGGGCTATCCGGACAACTCTGGAGCGACGGTTTGAAGTTCTGAAAACTAGCGAACTTCTGGCTTCCCGGCGGTTAGAAGATATTGAAAATGGCTCAGATAACCTGGAAGAGTTCTATGACATGGATGGACAGGAACTGCTCGATGAGCTTCTTAAGTCTAGGGTCTCTGCCCTGAAGAACGAAAGTAACCAAGTAGAATCATTACTTGAAGCTGCACGCAAATGCGAACAGGCTGGACCTGACGCAAAAGCAGAGGCCCTTATCGAATGGGTTTACCAGCTTCAGGCCGAGGAAAACGAGCCTGATATGAAGGTCCTGATTTTTACTGAATTCGTCCCTACCCAGGGAATGTTAAAAGAGTTCCTTGAAGCTCGCGGGATCTCCGTGGTCACACTTAACGGTTCCATGGATATGGATGAGCGCAAAAGGGTGCAGGATGCCTTCAGGAAAAATGCCCGGGTTCTGGTCTCCACTGATGCGGGTGGAGAAGGTTTGAACCTGCAGTTCTGCCATGTTGTAATCAATTACGATATCCCCTGGAACCCCATGCGGCTGGAGCAGCGGATTGGCCGTATCGATAGGATAGGCCAGACAAAGACAGTCCGAGCCATCAACTTTGTATTTGAAAATTCAATCGAGTTTCGTGTAAGAGAAGTACTTGAGGAAAAACTCGCGGTCATATTCGAAGAGTTCGGCATCGATAAAACCGGTGATGTGCTGGATTCTGCTCAGGCAGGTGAACTTTTTGAGGAAGTCTTTACCTCTGCGTACATGAATCCGGAAACAATCGAAGACTCAGTAGATCACACGGTATTCAGGATTCGTGATGAGATCCGCGAAGTCCGGGAGAGTTCTACTATTTATGGAATTTCGGAAGAGCCTGATATCCATGCGGCAGAACGCCTGCGTTCACATCCCCTTCCTCATTGGGTAGAAAGGATGACAGTCGGGTATCTTAACTCTCACGGCGGCAAAGCATCCCGCAAACGTTCCTGGTGGGAGCTCACCTGGCCCGATGGACAGGTCTTTCAGAAATGCGTTTTTACTCCGCAGGAGAATGAAAAGCTCAAAGATTCCAATAATGCAAATGATGCGAAGCTGCTCAACCTGGAGAATAGCCAGATTAGAGGGCTGGCTCTCAACCTGCCCCAGATCGCTGCCGGACAGCCCCTACCCTGTGTAGCTATAAATGGCCTGCCGCCCAGTATTTCCGGATTTTGGGGACTTTTTGAAGTGCGGCTCCAGGCTGGTTTGCAAAAGCACAGCCAGATCATACGGATTCCACTGGTAAGACGGCGATATCTCAGCATCTTTGTAACCGATAAAGGTAAGTTGTTTCTCCCTACAGCCCGCCACATCTGGGATGCTATGCAGACGGCAGAACCAAAAGTATTGCACTCCCTTGGCCACGAAGAGTCTCTGGAAGCTTATGAAAAACTCATTGAAGCTGCCGAGAAGGCTGGAGAAGAACCATTCAACTCCCTGCAGCAAGAACACCGTCTATCCATAGCTCGCGAAGAAGAGCGTGGGATGCATGCTTTTGGATCCAGAAGAAAAGCTATAGAGCGGGTTGGACTTCCAGAGGTCCGCCAGTATCGCCAGGCCCGCTGTGATGCCGAAGAAAAAGAATGGAGGAATGAACTGGAAATGGCAAAGCAGATTGTTCCGGAAATCAGGCCACTTCTTCTAATGCGGATAATCAAAGAAGGTGTTTGTAATCATGAGTAACTGGCGGGATACCATACTGAAAGAATTTGTTCCCAATGTCAGCAAGCTCACTCTGGTAGCTGATCCAGATGCTCTATTGACAGAAGAAAAGCTTGCACTTGAACTCAAAAATCTTGGGTTTGACCTGCTTGAATTCAATGACCCTGTTGAGTTCAGATACACATATGAATCAAAGTACAGGGTTAAATGGGATAATGGGGAATACATCGACCTTATAGTTGTCCTTCGCAAACCAGGCTCTGAACTTGAAAACCTTCCATATGATCTTCAAATGACGGCCGGAGGAAAGCTTGTCTTCAACCTTGGAGAACTTTTCCCCAATTTCAGCTACCTTGTAATCGAGAAGCTGGACCGCTGTTATCTTGACTCCCTGTTCGAGGCCCAGAAAAAATACTCACCTGATCGGATGGGAGACAACGCCAGTAAAGACTTCATTCTTAGTCATGTATTCGGCATTGAGCTGGAACACATCGGTAATGTGGTCGAACTGCTTCGTGCACTTCTCCGGTTCCACTATAACAAAATGACAATACCAAAACCTCTGTCTGACCGACTTGTCCAGGTGCTGAAACAACGTGTAGTTTTTCATGAATGGCCTCTGGAAGAGATTGTTCCTGACGAGAAGGCTTTCTTCGCATTCCTGCAGGAACGCTGGCCGGTTTTCCTCGACAGTCTTTCACCTAAAAAAGCATATGGGAAGTCTTCAGATACTGATTTCAAATATCCCGGTCCGGATGTTTTGCCCTTTGACCATCAGGATATTCGTGTTTACATTGACAATCTGTTTGTCGAAGGAAAACTCACTCCGGTTCAGAGGCCTGAAGTCAATTTCGAGGCACATTCCTGGATTAGAAGTGGAATAGCCGAGACAAAAACTGAATACGATGATCTCCGCATAAAGCGCCTTATAGAGCTTGTTGAAAAAGATGCACCACATAGGGATTCAAGGTACTCTGATTGGCTGGAATTCGCTATGAAGTGGGCCGAATTGGGGGCTCTCATTCACCAGGACTATCAGGCAAAGGAACGGAAGCAAACTCAACAAATTGGTATTAATTTCAACATGGTCTTTGCTGAATGGTTGGATGATTACTATGAAGGTTTGGCCAATCTCCCTCCAATGAATCTGGCCATGCTTCACCATGTCCCACGCATGCTTGCGAGGGAACTGGAAGATGAACCCGGCAAAGGAGTTGCACTGATTGTCGTGGACGGCCTCTCCTTTGAACAGTGGATAACCATAAGACAGATCCTTCATGAGCAGGACCAAAACATGGTAATGAGGGAATCGGCAACCTTTGCCTGGATTCCCACCATCACTTCAGTATCCAGACAGGCGATATTCGCTGGAAACATCCCCTACTACTACCCCTTATCGATCAATACGACGAACAAAGAGAGTAATCTCTGGCGGCAATTCTGGGAAGGAAATGGGTTGTCCCGACTCGACGTCGTATATAAAAGAGGGCTGGGAGAAGGTGATATTGTCAAAGCTATTGATGATACCCTGAACCCTGGAAAGACTAAGGTTATCGGTTTGGTAATAGACAAAGTTGACAAGATTATGCACGGAATGCATCTCGGTGCAGTTGGAATGCACAATCAGATCAGACTATGGTGCCAGGAAGGTTCCCTCAGTTCCCTTATTGGTTACCTCCTGGATCAAGATTACCAGGTATGGCTTACATCAGACCACGGTAATATTGAATGCTATGGTAAAGGAAAACCTTCAGAAGGAGCCATTGCCGAAACACGTGGTGAAAGGGTTCGAGTCTATCCGACTCCCGAACTTCGAGACTCTGTTGCCAGTTCATTTACTTTTGCTCTTAAATGGGAGCCAACTGGCCTTCCAAAAAACTATTTCCCTCTGGTTGCCGGAGGGAGCGATGCTTTCATCAATGAAGGAGAAAAGATAGTTAGCCATGGGGGCATCTCCATTGAAGAGGTTATCGTACCTCTGGTTAAATTTGAAAGGAAGACTCGTTAATGGGCAAAAGACATGAAAAAATCGGCATAAAGCAAGTTATCCGTCTTGAGTGGATGGATCATGTACTCAATATGCTCCTTGCCGGCATGGAACCTGACGCCATCAGAACCGAACTAAAAGACTACCTTGCCGATAAAAAACAAAGTGGTGGCATGGGTGAGAGAGGCGAAAAAACTTATTTGATGGCAATAGGTCCATTATCAGCCTGGTTTGATCCAAAACCCGAATTAGTTGATTTTCGCGATCATGCACTTATACTGGCATCCAAACTCCAACAAAAAGAGTGGATTCCCCTGCACTGGGCCATATTATCTGCTTCATATCCATTCTGGTTTAACGTTGCCACTCAAACTGGTCGACTGCTTAATCTTCAAGAGCAGATAACACAACGCCAGATATTCAATCGGCTTAAAGAGCAGTACGGAGATCGTGAAACAGTTTCTCGAAACGCTCGATATACGATTCGCTCTTTTGTTGCATGGGATGTTCTGAAAGACTCAGAGTCTAAAGGATGTTATGAGAAGTCCAATGTAATAGTTATCCAAGACATGGACTTGACTATTTTGTTACTTGAGGCAGCACTATACGCCGCTCCCGAGGGAAAAGGAACTTTTGCCATGATGATAAATTCTCCAGCTTACTTTCCATTTCATCTATTTCCGATAACTGGTGACTTTATCTCGCGGATTTCGCATCGTATCGAAGTGATTCGCTATGGGTTGGATGAAGAGCTTCTAAAACTAAGAGGAATAAATTAATTTTCCTCTATCTCGACTTCGTTTTTTCCACTTTGATAGTTACTGATTTATAGTTGTTCTTTTTTTAGGCATTAGACTGAAACAAACAGACCTCTTTTCTCTCTAAAACTTTCTGATGGACTTCCTAATAGATCAATGCTCTTTAATCATTATATCAAAAAGTAAGGGGTGAGATTTTATTCTTCACTCACCTGCAGTGCTTAAATTAACATAAAAAAGAGAAATAGTAGTATGATATCTTGTAGTTTTATATCATATATTACTACCTTCAGATAATCCCCTCCGTATATTTTATTGATTATTAAGAATGTTTTACGCCCATTCTCATACGGCGGGTATCTGTGGTTTCGTTTTCTGGTGGTTAATCTCCTTTAGTTACTCTGACCTACGCAATCGAGATAAGAACTCAACAGCATTAAATCTTTAGCTGTCCAGAGCGCATATTAAGCTGTAACGTCTTTTATATCTGACTTACACCCCAAGTGCGTATGGTACTATCATTAAATAAAGGTATTAGTTCTATAAAAATTTTGTGATGTTCAAGCTTTATACCGGAATTAACTTTACAACCAGACCTTAGGCGGTGAAAATTAAAACTTATCATAGCCTACAAAGATATAGTTACCAATAAGTATTTATTACAATAAAAAAGGAACTCATTCTTAACTTTATATGTTTTAATTTTTTTATTAAGTTTGCCACATGCACCCCTTTCAATTTTTTCCAGCTCCTTTTTAGAAAAAAAACGTAACATATAATTCATTCCTCCACCCTAAACAACGTTAACTGCCCAAAAGTTAGTCCTCTTGAACGAAACGAAGTGGAGCGAAAAGGACCGCGTACTCCCGAGGCGCAATTCGGGAAGGGCAAAATTAATTAATGTTCGTGTTTGTTTTTCTTTGAACTACTTCAAATCTTACCTATAAGTCTGGATAAATATGGAAAAGAACGGCATGTATGCCCTCCTTGAGGTCATCGAAGCACGAGCCCGGATGAACAGGGCAAGGGTAGCTATGGGAATAAGGGACCCGAGTCCTAAAACCCTTGAGAGTGCATGGAGAGCCCAGGAACTGGGATATGCACAGGTTGTCCTTGTAGGGGACAAAAAAGAGATTGACAGGATCGGGACAGAACTCGAGGTTGTGGATACTGATAACCCCGAAAAGGTCCTTTCCGAACTCCTGGTTTCAAGAAAGGTGGATGCAGCTATACGAGGTACTGCAAAGGCATCCGGTACCCTTTCTAACCTTAAAGAAGCCCTTGGCATGAAAAGGGTTTGCAGACTTGCCCTTCTCCTGACAGCAGACGGGGTACCCTTCTTCCTTGCTCCTGTCGGAATAGATGAAGGAAATACGATTACTGACAAGCTCCGTATGATTACCCTTGGCGCAGAGCATATAAGGAGACTGGGGGTCGAGCCTGCAGTAGGAGTACTTTCCGGAGGCAGGATAGGGGATATAGGAAGGGACAGGCGCGTTGACAGGACCCTTGCGGATGGGGAGTTTGTAGCAGGAAGGGCTCTGGAACTCGGGATTAATGCCAGACACTATACCATTCTGATTGAAGACGCCATAAAGGAATCGAACTTCATTGTTGCCCCTGACGGGATCTCGGGCAACCTTATTTTCCGAACCATCGCTTTCCTTGGCGGAGGCGACGGACTCGGAGCTCCGGTATTAATGGATGACTATGTGTTTGTGGACACATCAAGGGTAGGCGGGCATTTCACAAAAGCCATCATGCTTGCGAGTGCTCTCTCCTACCTTCATAAGGAAAGAAAAAAGGTGATTAACTGAAGACCATTGCAGAGAACTGGCCTCCTGTAAAAGGGGACTACGTCACAGGAAAACCGGATTCCAGAATTGCAGTCGTAACCCTCGCAAGCCACTTAGAGGCTTTCCCCGACGCAGCCATCTGGGGAAGTTCAAAGACTGAAAACCTGGGTGTGGAAAAAATAATCGTAAACGTAATCTCAAACTCCAATATCCGGTATGTGCTCGTCTGCGGGACCGAGTCAAGGGGCCATCTGGCAGGTCATTCCCTGCTTGCAATCCACGCAAATGGGATTGACGAAAAAGGTAGGATTATAGGTTCGCAGGGGGCAATTCCCTTTATAGAAAATATCTCCAGGGAAGCAGTCGAACGCTTCCAGAAACAGGTAACCCTTCTGGACAGAATAGGGTTGAATGACCCTGAAGAGATCCGACAGCTTGTTGAGGATTACAAAGATAATGTAGAAGCATACCCTGAAGAGCCCCTGGTTGTCTGTTCCCCGAGAAAGAGGCAAGCCTCTTTTGCAGTTCCTGCTTCGGGAGATGTAATTATATCCGGGGAACTTGTAATGGATTCGATTGCAGGAGTTATCTGCCTGGCAGAAAGCCTCTGAAGGCAGAAAGCCTCTGAAGGCGGAAAGCCTCCAAGCCTGCATAAGGAACATTCCTCCAACCGAAAAGATATTAGTTTGAAAATATATTTTTAATCGGTATGTTTTATATGTATATTTCGTAATTAAGAAAGTTAATTCGAGTCCTGAGATCACAAGAAAGAAATCGGGCATCCGGTTAAGCAAGTGGTCATAAGAAGTAAGAAAATTAATCATAAGAAGTAAGTATAAGAAGAAATGAATTTTGAGAAGTGTGGATTTTGAGGGCGTAAAGATGTTTAAGTTCCAGAAAGAACAGGAAATTGTTAACATTGCAGGGGTAAAGGTAGGCGGGCAGCCTGGAGAACTACCTACCTTACTCGCAGGGACTATTTTTTACAATAAACACGAAATAGTGGAAGATGCTGCAAAAGGACTTTTTGATAGGGCCGCTGCCGAGAAACTCGTAAACCTGCAGGAGGCGGGTTCGGATATGACCGGAAACCCCCATATGGTCCATATCTTTGCCACGACTCAAGAAAGCATCACTCACTACATTGATTTTATTTCAGATGTCTCGGATTCTCCTTTTATTATCGATTCTCCCGAAGGGGTCGTACGTGCACATGCGGCACGGTATGTGAGCGAAATAGGGCTTGCAGACCGGGCGGTTTATAACTCCATAAACATGAGCATAACTGCTTCCGAAATCGAGGCTCTTGCGCAGTCCGACATTGACAGTTCTATTATTTTAGGTTTTAACGCAATGGACTCCTCCCTCCAGGGCAGGATGGAAATGCTCGAGACAGGAGCAGGGCTGTTAGAAGAGGGTCTGCTCTCAATCGCAGACAGGTGCAGAATCGTAAACAAGCTAATAGACCCAAGCATCACTCCCATGGGAGACGGAGCCGGAATAGCCCTCAGGATGACCATTACCGCAAAAGCAAAATGGGGGCATCCTACAGGCTCGGGAATTCATAACGCTCCCTCAGCCTGGAACTGGCTCAACAGGCAGAAAGAAAAGGACCCGGTCCTCTATAAGATCTGCGACGTAGGTTCTACATGCCTCCAGCAGGCTGCGGCCGGGGACTTTATCCTCTACGGGCCGATAGAGTATGCCCGGTATGTTTTCCCTATGGCTGCAATGAGCGATATCATGATCGCAGAAGCCGTGTCTGACCTTGATATAGAGCCTTCAGGCAGGCATCCGATTAACCTGCTGGTTTAATTTGTTTGAATAACCGGCTTGATTTCCAATCTGACGGTGGATTACTGAGCCGCTCAGTCTAATGTCCGATGTCTGAAATGTCTGACCTTTGATGTCTGGCATGTCTGCAATACTGAATTCACCTGCCGGCTTTCCTTTAATTGCCGGTCTCCTTCTTTTTACTATGGTCCGCAACCAGTTGATTACTGACTAATTTCTCTTTTTTCGGCTGCAGTTGACTATATACTGGTGTTTCGGAATAAGAGTTGTCCGCAAACAGAACTTTTCTTTTTAGCTGCTATTCGCCAGTGGGATAAAGCGGCGTGCTGTGCTCTCGTAGTAATAAATAATCTGACTTTAAGGGAGTATATACGGTCAGATCTCGGTATATTTAAGCCTCTCAAAACCTTTCAAAAGTTTTGCAACCAAAAGTATTTACTTCCTAGAATTAGATACATTAGATGAAATTCCTTAAAATGGAAGATTCCCAGCGGATTAAGATAGGGGAGTAGTATAATGGCCATAATAAAGAATAAAACAAACCATACCATCCGTTTTGTAGCTTACCGGGCTGACGGGACCGAAATGGCTCAGAAAGCTACCAAGATTCCGCCAGACAACAGCCGTTATGTAAGCAAGGACTACGCAGGGGGCATTGACTGGTTCATCATTACGGCTTTCCTTCCGGAGAGCAGTATTCAGGATCATGTGGATGTGGACATCCTGCCGGCTGTCAGAGACGGGGACGATGCGCTTACATTTGCAAAAATAGGAATTGACGAGAAATTTGTGTTTGTAGAAGATGCCGATAAAAAAGAATTCCGTTTTTACCATGATGAGGAAGAACATGAAGGAGAGATTCACGGCTGGTAAGCTAATTGAAGTCTAACTAAAGCAGGCCTGATCAAAGTCTAACAAAGTAAGCCCTATATAAGTAAGCCGGTAGGTGGAGAGCCTCAAAATTCCGGCTACCCTTTCCTAAGTTCGTTTTCGATTTTTTATTTTTTACTTAAATGTCCCGGTCTTCCCCGGGCCGGGTACCGAACCTTTCCTCCCGCCCGCACAACTGATACAGATTCCTTTTCTGCGGTCCATGCACTGGCTGCATACTAGCTTTCCGCATAAAGGGCAGGTATGAAGTTTGGCCGGACGCCCGCAGATCGAACATAACCCCTCTACTTCCAAAATTTCGGCCTCCTGAATTTTCCCCGTAAAAATGGTTTTGAATAAATGTTGTTGAATAAATGTTGTTGAATAAATGTTGTTGAATAATATGACTGCATAAAAGATAGGTCTGGAGCATTATAAACGTTTCCCGGAAGCCTTATACGGATGCCTCAAGAGGTATATCTTCCGGCAGACGGTGCAGATCGGATACAGGAAAAAGTGAAACCCTGAAAAATCCCTAATCCAAAAAAAAGAAGAAAACGGAGGAAAAGACCTCCGTGAAAATAGAGCATCAAACGGTTTCAGTCAACTATTCCGCCAGTATTTGCGGAATGGACGGAACGCTGGTACCTGGCAAGATAACCCGTAACCTCCTTTTTAGGAGGTACAAAGGCAGCTCTACGCTTTTTTAGTTCTTCTTCAGAGACCTTCAGGTTAAGAACCCTTTCAGGGATGTTGATTTCTATAAGGTCCCCGTCTTTGACGAAAGCTATGGGCCCTCCTTCGCTGGCTTCAGGAGAAACGTGCCCTATGCATGGTCCGCGGGTCCCGCCGGAGAAGCGTCCGTCAGTGATCAGAGCTACGGATTCGAGCAGGCCCATGCCTGCAATTGCAGCTGTGGCTGCAAGCATTTCGCGCATTCCGGGCCCTCCCTTCGGGCCTTCGTAACGGATAACCACGACATTCCCGGGCTTCACATCCCCTGCGAGAATACCCTGCATGGCTTCTTCTTCACAATCATACACTTTTGCAGGACCCGTATGGACACGCATTTTCGGGTCAACTGCAGCCTGCTTGACAACCGAGCCGTCAGGAGCAAGGCTGCCTTTGAGAACTGCAATTCCCCCTTCGGCATGAATCGGGTTTTCAAGGGTTGCAATAATCTCCTTATTTAGCTTCGGGTTAACGATTTCAAATTCATTCAGGTTTTCCCCTATAGTTTTGCCGTTAACCGTAAGCTGGTCAAGGTGGAGCTTTGAGGCAAGCCTCTGCATAACTGCCTCGACTCCGCCTGCCCTATCAAAGTGAAGCATAAAGTTGGGACCTCCCGGTCTGAGGGAAATCAGATGCGGTGTTTTTCTGCTCAGTTCGTCAAAGGCTTCAAGAGGCAGCTCAAGCCCGAATTCATGAGCAAGGGCTGGAAGGTGAAGGGTTGTGTTTGTGCTTCCTCCCACTGCCATATCGACCATGATGGCATTTTCAAAGGACTTCTGAGTGACAATCTTTCTCGGGGTGATGTTCTCTTTTACAAGCTCAACAACACGCTCTCCGGATTCCTTGGCAATACGAACCTTTTTTGCGTCCACCGCATGGGCGGTTGCACAGCCGGGAAGGCTCAGCCCGAGAGCCTCGGTCATGCAGGCCATTGTGTTTGCGGTAAACATCCCGGCACAGGAACCTGCTCCTGCACAGGAAAGGTTCTCAAGCCTTTTAAGTTCGGCTTCGGAGAGCTTGCCTGCCCTGTAGGCTCCGACCCCTTCAAAGACCGAGATAAGGTCGGTGTATTTGTCATCAACATATCCAGGGAGCATTGGCCCTCCGGTCACGACAATTGCAGGAATATCAAGCCTGCCTGCCGCCATAAGATGTCCTGGCACAATCTTATCACAGGTAGGGATAAGGACCATTCCGTCAAACTGGTGGGCTCTGACCATCAATTCAATAGTGTCCTCTATAACCTCCCTGCTCGGAAGGGAATATTTCATACCCTCATGCCCCATTGCGATCCCGTCGCAGACTCCTATGGTATGGAACTCAAAAGGAACTCCTCCGGCGTTCCTGATTCCGGCTTTCACGGCTTCAGCAAGTTTATTCAGGTGAATGTGGCCGGGGACTATGTCATTCCAGGAATTGACAACCGCTATGAACGGTTTCTTCATTTCCGAATCCGTAACCCCGGTCGCTTTCAGGAGGGAACGGTTGGCAGCGCGTTCAGGCCCCTCTTTGATAATGGCACTTCTCATTGTAAGTCTCCTTGTGATCTTGATATTGAAAACTATCAGTGTAATTCATTATAATGTATAGATAGGAAAAAACTTCATAGTATAAACAGATTGGGGAAGAAAAAGCTGCAAAAAAGCTCCGGAGAAAAATATTGGAAATCCGAACATGGGGAGTCTGGCAAAAAAAGTACCGAGAAAGCCAATTGGAAAGAGTACCGATAGAAGCGACTGGAAAAAATATTGACTAAAGGCGGTGAAAAGGATACTGATTAATGGTAGCTGAAAATGGACAGATTAAAAAACATCTTTAAATGTGTTTTTTGGAAAGAATGCCCTCTTACTTGTGACATGAAAGGATAATTCCTGGATAAAAATATCCGTTTAAGCCACTAAAATTAGCATATGCTATCACAAAAAGGAGACTTAATATAATAGTATCCAAATATTTATATAGCCGGTCAGGAATTTTGAATTTAGCATAGTGAACGGACCTACCCGAGCTACATCTACAAGATCACACCCAAGAAACACACCACAAAAAATTTAACCACACCAGGGTAGCTCCCGTTCACCAGATTCCTTTTCCTGCCTGTATAACCTCTTCAGCCTGCATAGCTTTTTTCATTTTCATAGCTTTTTTCATTTTCATAGACTTTTTCATTTCTTTTAAAACCAGAAGTGAAATCCGAAGTTTCATTTTGGGACAGGGCAAAGTCTTTTCATGTATTGCTGGAATCCCGAACTTTATGTGTCCAGTTCTTCAGCCATCGAAACAATCCTGAAAGGTTCTTTGAAAAGCCTTAGAGGCCAGGAAGAAAGCTGCTTGTCCAGTTTGGGGCAGGGGAAATGCTGAAGAAGTTCCTTCTGGTTCTGGACTCGATGCTTGAGGGGGAGAAATGGAACCCTTATTTTAGAAATTTTGTTTTTCCATACGTTTTTTACAGGCCTGAAAAATATGGAAAATGGCTCAAAAATGCAGGTTTTTCGGCCAGGGAAGCGAAACTATACTCTAACGATATGGCTCTTAAGGGAAAAGAAGAGCTCTCTGGTTGGTTTACCTCAGCCTGGCACCCATTTTACACAGAAGGTGCCCTGGGATTTGAAGGAGGAATTCATAGATGAGCTTGCAACTCATTTTATCAAGCTTCACCCTCTGGAAAATAAAGGATATGTCCACATCCGGATGATATGACTGGAGATAGAGGCGGATGTTGAGAAGTAAAAGGAAAAAGGTAAAGACAATTTGAAGAAACTCCTGATAACCATCAACTAAAACAAAGAGAAACGGGAGAGGAAGCTGGCAAGAGGGCTGATGTAAACAAAACTAAGGGCAACGAAACTGAGGGCAACGAAACTGAGGGCAACGAAACTGAGGGCAACGAAATTAAGGTGAAAAAACTAAAGTAAACAAAACTAAGGTAAGAAAACTAAAATAAAAGATCTAAGGTACAAGCGATAGAAATAAGAATAACAGAAATACCTAAACTGATAGGAAAAGATAGTTTTAGGATCAAAGGAATCGCAGTAAGGTTCCCTCAAAACCTTACCGAGATCCTTTTATGGAGGTTTTATGTTTTTTGGACTATTTTTTCCACTCTAGCCTTTTCAGACTTTAGCCATTTTTTAGTTTTTAGCCATTTTTTAGTTTTTAGCCATTTTTTAGTTTTTAGCCATTTTTTAGTTTTTAGCCATTTTTTAGTTTTTAGCCATTTTTTTAGTTTTTAGCCATTTTTTTAGTTTTTAGCCATTTTTTTAGTTTTTAGCCATTTTTCAGGCTTGTGCCGTATTATGTATTCCGTATTCGCGGATGTTCACGGTACTGTATGTTTTCCTGAAACCCGCTTTAGCTTAATTTTTGGTCGGTTAACATCCGGATGGATGCTGTTATTCTTTTGTTGGGGTTCGTGAAGGGTTCATGACAGATCTTGCGGGTTCACAGTTTTTCTCCAGCCGGCTGTTTTTTTGGTGGTGTGGTAATGGAGTTTTCTGGCTGGCAGGTCCGCATCACAAATACGGAATACGGAATCTTATTACCTTTGAAGTAATATATATAGATTTCTATTATACTGCAAAAATGAATACGGGAGGCATATGCCGCTTTTGGACAGCGCTGTGATTTGTATATAAATACTTTTCGCCTTTGCCGAGTACCGTTAAACTGGAAACAGAACTTCCGGGATCAAAAAAACTGATATTTGATAAAAACGCAATTATATAAAAGTGAACGTAAACAAAAGGCAGACATGTACGGCAGATACACGGGCTGGAAAATTCGCATACAGGCGAAGACAGACAAATCTGTAATCCGACGTACCCTCCGGCGGATCTACAGTTTCCAGGGCATTATCCTGGAAGAGACTAGTGAAAACATCCCTGCACAGGCGGTTAGAAGAAAATGGACAGTGAAACTTCAGAAAATAGAGGAGAACTAGACACCTCTCCTCACATAGCAGATGCTGCGGACGGCGAAAGGGGAAAAGCCTTTCATGCAGTTCTGGAAAGGGAAGAAGCCCTGAAGACTATAATCAATAACAGTCAGATAGTTGTATTTCTCTGGAAAAACGAAGAAAAATGGCCTGCAGAGTTTGTTTCGGAAAATGTTGTGAACTTCGGATACACGGTAGAAGATTTCATCTCGGGCAGGGTACTTTACGGGGACATTATACATCCTGATGACCTTGGAAAAGTTGAAGAAGAGCTTGAAAAAAGAATACGGAGCGGAGCTCCGGATTTCAATATGGAATACAGGATTTTTACAAAAGCCAGGAAAATACGCTGGGTTAATGAACGGACCTTCATCCAGAGAGACCCGGAAGGAGCGGTAACTCACTTTCAGGGAGTGGTGCTCGACATCACCGAGCGGAAACAAAGCGAAGAAGAACTGGAAAAAGTCCTTAAGATGCAGGAGATGCTGACCACGGTGATCAACAACAGCCCGGCGGTAGCTTTTCTGTGGAGGGATGAAAAATACTGGCCTGCGGTTTTTGTCTCGGAGAATGTGGTACAATTCGGATATACGGTTGAGGATTTTATCTCACAGGGAGTCCTGTACGGGAAGATAATGCATCCCGAGGACCTGAAAAGAGTTGAAGAAGAACTCGATCGACGGATCCAGAAAGGGGAGGTAAGCTTCGATTCGGAATACAGGATTTTTACAAAAGCCGGAGACCTGCGCTGGATTAACGAAAGGACCTTTATTCAGAGGGATGGAGACGGGAAAGTGATCTGCTTTCAGGGGATAGTGCTGGATATAACCCCACGGAAAAAAATCGAAGAAGCCCTGAGAAAATCCCTCGAAATGCAGAAAATGCTGAAAACGATAATCAATAATAGCTCAGCAGTAGCTTTTCTGTGGAAAAATATGGAAAATTGGCCTGTAGAGTTCGTTTCTGAAAATATAACGCAGTTTGGGTACACCGTAGCAGATTTCACATCAGGTCGACTTCTTTACGGGGATATAGTTCATAAAGATGACATTAATTCGGTTTCCGAAAGTCTCGAACGCTCGATTCGCGAGGGATATGACTCTTTTGAGATGGAATACCGAATTTTAACAGGAGATGGTAAAATACGCTGGGTTGAGGAGAGAATGTATATCCAGCGCGATAGTGAAGGCATCCCGGTTCACTTTCAGGGGATAGTTGTTGATGTCACCGAAAGAAAAGAAGCGCAGGAGATGCTTGATATTCAGCGGGAACTCGGGATGTCCCTTAGCAGCACCCTGAACCTCAAGACTGTGCTTTCCCTTATCCTTGATGCCTGTCTGCAAATAAAAGAGATCGACGCCGGGGGCATTTACTTAAAAGACGAACTTCTTGACCAGATTAACCTTGTGGCGCACAGGGGGCTCTCTCCTGAGTTTGTGAAAAGGATTTCGACATACAGAGCCGATTCCCCGGAAGCGAAACAGGTCTGGATTGAGAAACCCATTTACAGATTGGATTTCTATGCTGAAGAGATGGCAGACCTGCTAAGAACGGAAAAGATCACCGCCGTTGCAGTAATTCCTATGAAGCACAGGGGTGAGATAATAGGCAGCCTGAACTTTGCATCCCATACGGTGAACAGGATTCCTCAGAACGTCCGCAATTTCCTGGAGAGCATTGCCCTTCAGGTAGTGAACTATATAGCTCCCATCCGCATAGAGGCATACCTTAGATAAAGGAAGCTGGATAAAGGAGGTTGTCTGAAGCCTGGACTACATCCGGGCGACGAAATCCTTATTTAAAATAATTTTTATAACTATTGCTGAATTGGGGAGCGAGAAAGCCCCAGGGCTATGACTTCAAGCTCTGAGCTTTAGATACGCAACTGCCGGTTTTTGCTCTCCTTTTTCCGGGGTTTGCTAATCAGACTTTATTAGACCGCTAGAGGGGGATACAGGTTGAAAGCAATAGTAGTCTATCTCAGTACTTCAGGGAATACAAAAGCTATGGCCGAGGCTATAGGAAACGGGATCGAATCAAAGAATGTGGATACAAAAGTTGTCAGTTTCTATGACGTGAAGCTCGAGGAACTCAAGGAAGCCGAAGCAATTGCCGTAGGTTCTTCGACTTTTTACTACAAAATGCTGCTGCCCATGGAAAAGTTCATGGATGAAACCCTTGTTGCCGCAAGCCCGCAGGGGAAGATAGGAGCCGCTTTCGGGTCTTACGGGTGGAGCGGAGAAGCCCCCATCTTGATAGCTGAAAAGATGCGGGAAATGAGAATGAATGTAATGGACCCCGTACTCCGTATCCTGCACAAACCCACTGACAAGGATCTGCAGGAATGCAAGCGACTGGGCATTGACATTGCAGAAAAAATGAAGCATAGAAGCAAAGGGGCGGAGTGAAAAGCAGCAATAAGGTAAAGATAGCAATAAAATAAAAGCTGCAAGCAAGTGAGAATAAAACTGTAGCCTTACTGGAGTAAGGATCTAAACCTTACGCCGAAAAGAGGAAAAAGGCTGAGTATAAAAGAAAACTTGACTTAAGAGAAAGCCCAGCTAAAAATGAAGACTTTTGAATTTCAAAAGTAACCTATCAAGGGCTATTAAAAAATGAGTGGCCTGGATTATTTCAGGGCCATTTCCACTCGTTTCTTAAATTCATCAGGATTTTCGGAAACCAGAATTACAGTCCTGAAAAAGCCCTTCTCTTTTCTGATTGCCACAGCTTTTGCGTGCTTTCCCGCAAAAATTAGCCTGCGGCCCCAGATTCTGACGCCCCACCCCATATACCAGGGGAATTCTTCCGTGAACTCTACCGAGCTGATCTCTGAAAAGGGAATGCTGTACCTGAACGGCGGAAAAATTGCAACCACACTGTCGGAACTTATCAGGAATCGCATGCCAAAAAAGCTCCACATTGCAGCGAGATAAATGAGAAGGATAAGAGGCAGAAAATGCCTTTCCTCAGGGTCAGTCCCAAAGCCGAAAAGCCCGGTTAGAGAAAAGATATAAAATGCCAGGATAAGAAGCAGCCCTGTAACCATAAGCAATCTTATTTGTTTACTGTAGGCTGCCTTCTGTTCGTAAAAGCCTATCATAGTCCTGCCTCCGCTGATCCTGCTTCATTTCTGGGATTTTTCTTCAATTTATCTATCCGGTTCATCATTTCGGAGGAATTTCGGTAACAAGGGCTGAATCCAGCAGCAGATCATTGAAAAGTTCGGTGCCGAACTGAATGGCTGAGGGCTCGTAGCTTACAAGGTTTTCTCTGTCAAAGTGCTTCTGGTTCTTCGGAAAAAGAGAAATCAGGAAAAACTTCTCTCCAACAGCAAGATTTGCAATCTTCAGTTCTCCCGAATACCGATAAAATTTCACATTATCAAGAGACATCATAAGTCGGAAGTCTTCTGTATAGTCTGTAGAGTACCTTTCAAGCACCGACTCCGACAAGAGAAAAGTGAATTCAGTCCCCTTTTTTGCAAGCTCCTGGCAGAGATAGATCAGCGGCTGGTGAAAGTAGGCTATGGCTTCAAGGACATGGCTGGACTTAGAAAGGTTTTCCACAGCTTCCGGGTCGAGTTCGAACATGCGGTCAAGGTCAGGCTGGATCAATTTACATTTCCCAAGTTCCCCCAGCCTCTTCCTGAAGGAAGGGGGGATTCCTTGAAGGTCTTTTTCCGACCAGTAATCAAAGTTATCTTCAAAAAGCTCTATTGTGCTGATCAGAGGCTGCATTTTTTCAACAAGGACCTTACCTATAAGAGAAAGAGTGTAGATCTTATCCTCCTGAACGACCAGGGACATATCTTTCAATTTTTTAATCTGGGGGAGGATAGAAGTGGAAGCTGCCTGAAGGGCTTCCGTGATTTCATCCATATTTTTAGGCCCGCTTTTCAGAAAAAGCAATAACTGTTTTCGCTTATCGGAGAGAAAAATCAGTTCTATCAGTTCCAGTTTCACCCTTCAGTCTCCTATGTTGTTATAAGGTTCAAAAGATTGCAGATAAGACTAAAAAGATTACAGCCACCAAAAATATATAAGTTATTACTTTTTCTCTCTTTCCACCTCAAAAAAGCAGAGTCTTTTAATAATCCCGGGTACCCGGAGTAAACACCGCCAAAAGGTCTAATCCGGTAAGTCCAAACTTGATAAGTCTGACCTGATAGGGCCAAGTTTGATGAATCTTACTTAATATGTCTAAACTTGATTCCGGAAAAGCATATAATCTTAATAAAACAGATTTTATGATATTAAAACAGATTTCGTAATATATAAAATTGACATATAAAATTACTAAAAGAAATTGAAGACTTAACATTTGCAGCTACATTGCTACACTTACAGTTACTTTTACAGTGAAAAAACTGATAGGGTTTACATGGAGTTCCCTGCCCTGATAGCTTTCGCTAATAGATATTAACGATTTTTCAAGCCAGGGAAACTTCAAGGCTCCTTAAACTCAAAGTCTAAGCTGGAGATTGTAATAACAAATAAGGGTTTGAAAGATCCGGAATCTTTCAACATTTCTTATCTGCATTGAAGAGTATAGGGAAAATCCCGTATAGGATAAAACCTGCGCTGAAAGGACTTCAGGCCGGAGCTTCCTTTGTCAGGATATAAGCAACCATTTCGGGGTTCAGCTTGCTTTCCCTTGAAACTTTTTCTTCGATTCTCTCAGCAGGTGTACCTTCCATCTTCAGTTCTCTGATCTTTTCAATCACTGAGGACGGGATACTGTAATATTCATTGATGTCTTTCCTGTGTCCCCAGACGTCACCCTCAATAAGCTGGACTCTCTGCATCTCAAGGAACATTTCTATGGACTTTGAAACCGTGCGCCTGTAAGATTTGGGTAGTTGAATAACCTCAATCTTCGGACAGGTTTCCACCAGTGCAAAAATGTCTTTGTTCGAAGGCCTGAAAGCCAGATGAACAACACGCTCATTAGGGTTAAGTGTAAAAATTTCTTCCCTAGAACTAACTACTCTAATTTTCATTATGTCTTCCCCCACTATAAAGTTCTTTTATGTTTTTACCTCATTATAAAGTACTTATACTTATTATAAATATTTGTCTACCACGCCCGCTAATTTTTAGGCAGTGCTCTGCATTTTCCGCCCTCTCTCATAACTCTAAAAGTTGATAGGAAAATTCCGGAAAGAGGATAAAAACAGGCCTGAAGTTTTCGGGATCAAGGAATCTTTAACCCATACGGTGAACCTCCCCGGAGAAGAATAAAGAAGAATAAAGAAGAATAAAGAAGAATAAAGAAGAATAAAGAAGAATAAAGAAGAATAAAGAAGAATAAAGAAGAATAAAGAAGAATAAAGAAGAATAAAGAAGAATAAAGAAGAATAAACGCAATTGAGATAAATTATTGAAACCATCCTGTAAACCTGGACTCATGATCTACTATTTTCAGGAGTTTTTCCTTTAACTTGAGATACAGTTCAACAGCTGCCCTGCCCTCAAAAATTGCAGGATACATGGCAGGGGCTGCTCAGGAAGTTTTTCATAAGATAGCTGCAGGTGCCGGACCAATTCCCAAAGTCCCCAGCCTCTCCAGAGCTTATCCAAAGAGGATCTCACGCTCCAGAAATCAAACCTGGCAAAACCTGGCAAAATCACAACTCTCCGGAGTGAAAGAAAATGAAATTTTCTCCACCCGGAATATATTTTGTCAGTCTGCTTATCCTGGAAAGACTCTCTGAAAATTATTGAAAAATTTCCAGTACTAACATTTTTACCACCTCAGTCCCTTCGCCCAGGTTTACATGTTCATGTTTGGGAGCAAGCACCTTTTTTCTCTGAATATTCTCAAGGGGACCTGTGCAGAGGAATGTACAGGGGATTATGCAGAAGACTGTGCTGAGGAGGATATCCTTCCGTATTTCAGCCGAAGAAGCACAAGAGATGAAAAATTGAGATGGAAAACTGGTAAGAAAGGGAACAAGTAGAAAAGGAGAATTGGTGGAAAAGAGAATTGGTGAAAGGAGAATTGGTGGAAAGGAGAATTGGTGAAAAGAGAAATTTGCAGAAAAGGAAGCTGGCTCCAAAAAGCCAGCAATCAGCCTGCCTCCTGAAAGGAAAAAAAATGGCTTAATGGAGGAAATAACCCTTATTTTCATTTCTCTTTCTGGAAGACCGTTGCCTCTATTTTTCCTGCCTTTCCGGCCCAGGAAAGAGAGCACATAGGACACTCAGGTCCGAAACCCGCGGCATTATACCCTGTCATCCCGCCTGCCGCGTTATTCACCCTGGAAAATCCGTGTTTCTTGAGGATGCTGCACCCCATACCTGACCTGTGCCCTGTGCTGCAAATAACTGCATACTCGGCTTCAGGGTCAAGTTCCCTGTACCTTTCCCTCAGTTCCTGGACCTGAATATTCAATGCATATTCTATATGGAAACTCTCATACTCGGAAGGAGCTCTGACATCCAGAATTACGGGAGGGTTCTTGCTTCGGACCCATTCATAGAGCTCAGGAATCGATATCTGAGGAACATGGGAAGCCCTCAATCCCGCGGTTGCCCAGGCAAACATTTCCCCTCCCAGAAAACCAGCAATCCTGTCAAGTCCCACCCTGTGCAGCCAGACCGCCGACTCTCTTGCATCTTCCTCATTATCTGAGACAAGCAGAATCTGCTTTTCCGGAGGCAAGAGCCAGCCTGCGTAGGTAGCAAAGTTACTCCTTAGGTCGATACACCAGGCGCCTGGGACATGCTCTCCTCCGAAACTATCATAATGGCGGCTATCAAGAACTTCTGTATCGTCCCTTCCGGCAAACCTGAAAAACTCTCCAGGAGGAAGTTCTTTCAGTGGCGGAATTTCTTTGAGTTTTGTGGGCCCTTTCCGGTTGATTTCGGAGCAACGACTGAAGTGGTCGGGAGCAGGAGGCATATCCGTTGTGAGGTCTTCTATGAACCTCTCCCTATCAGGGATCTGAAGGGCATAATTGTACTTGCGCTCATATCCGATCGTGCTTGAACGTTTGGCTCCCATCGCCCTTCCGCAGAGTGAACCTTCCCCATGTGCGGGATAGACCTCGCAGGAGTCAGGCAGAGAGAGCAGTTTTTTGTACAGGCTGTCGTAAAGCATGGACGCCAGTTCTCTTGCCTTTCCGGGAAAGAGGTCAGGTCTGCCCACATCCCCTACAAAAAGTGTGTCCCCGCAAAAAAGAGCCGCAGAATCCGGCCCTCTGGAAGTATCCGAAACCACATAACTGATATGTTCAGGGGTGTGCCCCGGGGTTTCCAGCACCCTTACAGTCATGTCCTCGATTTCGAACTTATCCCCTTCAACGAGCCCTACGTGTTCAAACTCACAGTTAGCAGCTTCAGGAGCGTAGATAGGTGCTCCCGTAAGCTCAGCAAGATCCATATGCCCGGAGACGAAATCTGCATGCAGATGGGTCTCCAGGATGTGAGTAATTTTCAGGCCTCTGGATTTCGCCTCTTTTATATAGACATCTACGTCCCTTTGCGGGTCAATGACCGCACAGCCTTGCTTTCCTGCAAGAATATATGAACTGTGTGCTATGCCTCTCACAAAAAATGGAGTTATTTGCATACTATTTTCCCCCGATAAACAGGTTGGCGGTTCACCAAAAGTTCTGTAAAATATGATTGACTCTGTATCATAAAAGATTATCTTTTCAATAAGGAAGATAGAATTCGCCAGCTATTTACGTGTTTTTTTCGGGTCATGCCCTGTTTCGATATTTTCTCGAACTTTTTTCCGAACTTTTTTCCGAACCTTTTTTTCCGAACCTTTGTTCGAAGTATTCCTTCCTGAAAGTATATGCCCGTTTAAAGAGAAACAATACTTAACTTTGCTAAATGTATTCTTGAATCCGATTCAAGTCCAATAGAATGGAATTTGGATCATTTTTAATATTGGGGGTGTCAGGCACAATGTTATTAATGGATATCATCACCTGGGAGCCGAAAGACTCTGAAAAGGTCAAGAGTTGCTACATGAACTACGAATACCCGAAGGATTTGAAAGTAATCGACGAGTGGATGGATCTTGCGGGCTACCGCATGTTCCTGATTTATGAGACTGACGACGAAAAGGTTTACGCGGCTGCAAACCTTCCTTTTATAGGGCTCTGCAGGTTTGAGACTTTCCCGGTCATGAAGGCAGAAGAGTACATGCAGATGGTCCAGGAACTTGCGGGAAAAGCCGGGGAAAAAGGGCTTGAAACTGCAGCTCAGGGCGAAGGAGCCGCAGGAGAAGAAATCCTGAAGCAAATAGAAAACCTTGAAAAGAGAATCTATCGCCTGGAACACCACTCTTTTATCCGGCAGGAAGACACGACCTGAACCCGGATGCATAATCCGGGAGGGGGCCGATTTCAGGAGCCGGGTGTCAACAGGGTAGGAGAGGAGAAGGGCCGGAAAGGGGCCTAAATGAACCCTTTCAAACTTATTTTTCAAGCGCACTTCCGAATTTGTCAGCCCCCATCCTGTAAATGTGCCAGCCATCAACAGGGTCTGCCCCGAAGTACTCATAGAACTCTCTGGCAGGGTTCCAGTCAAGCACTGCCCATTCCATTCTTCCGCAGTTCCTTTCTTCTGCAAGTTTTACACAGTGAAGAAACATTGCTTTTCCTATCCCTTTTCCCCGGAACTCGGGTTTTACGAAAATATCTTCGATATAGAGCCCCTGCCTTCCTACAAAGGTAGAGTAGTTGTGGAAAAAAACCGTAAAACCTGCAGGCACCCCCTCTAATTCGGCAAAGAAAACCTCGGCATAGGCTCTTTCCCCGAACATGGACTCTGCCAGGCTTTCTTCGGTGGCTTTGACCAGATGGGAGAGTTTTTCGAACTTAGCAAGGTCTTTGACAAATTCAAGAATAAGGGAAACATCTTCTTTTCGGGCAGTGCGGATACTCAAATCGGTTTTTGTCTCAGTTTCAACCATTTTTATTCCTTTTTTAAGTTGGTCGATTAATAGAATTTAGTAAAATCTGAAGAGGCTGTATATGCTTTATTTCAATATCCAAACGTGTAAACTATTAGATTGGAGATTATATTTTAATTTATTTTGTAGAAGTTTAATGCATTTTGTAGAAGGGAGCTTACCCTGCATGAGTCACGAAGACTAAATAATTATTTAGTAAAAAATTTTATTATATGGGGCTTTATAGGACTGACATATTATTAACACCCGAATAGCTGTCAGTGACCGAGCAACCGCCAGCGACTGAATATACCATTTCAATCTCAGCAATATTAATCAATAAAAAATGAGAGGACAGATGCAAACAACGGCAGATTCACATAGTACAGTTTCAGAGCATTTTATTCCTGTTTTCCAGGGTGGTCTATGATGCTTGACCCGGATGATTTCAAGCCGGTCACGCTTGCTGACAGGGCATTTTTCGAGCACCACTATGCGCTCTATCCGCAAACCCACAGCAGCAACACGTTCACAAGCATGGTCTGCTGGAACCATTTTACGCCTTACAGGTACGCTTATGTGAACGGAAATGTGATAATTTCGTGCACTACCGAAGGAGTTACCCGATTTCATCCCCCGATCGGTCCCAGGGACCCTGAACTTATGCGTGAGCTTATGCGACTGGCACTGGACGTGAGCGACGATACTCCCATTGAGCTTATTGATCCGGATACGGCACAGTGGATGAAGGAACTCGATCCCGGACTAGTGCTGGTGCCGGACCGGAACAATTTCGAATATGTGTACAGGGCATCCGACCTTGCGGAACTCCCGGGGAAGAAGTACCAGAAAATGCGCAGCCATGTAAACAGGTTCCGGAGAAACTGCCTTAACTCTGTCGAGCCGATGACTCCTCAAAACCTGAAAGAGGTAATGAAATTCCTTAAAAAATGGTCTGAGTGGAAGGGGTGCAGGAAAAATTTAGTTCTTGCCAGTGAGGTCGGAGCCGCTCGCTATGCGGTAGAACATTTCACCGAACTTCCCCTGCAGGGCCTTTTGATCAGGGTTGATTCCGAGATCGGCGCCATTTCCCTCTATGAGCGCCTCAACACGGACACGGCACTCATCCACTTTGAGAAAGGTCTCCCGGACTGCGAAGGGATATATAAGGCTATCAATGAGGAAACTGCAGCGGTTCTTGCAGGCGAGGTGGAGTACATCAACCGGGAAAGTGACCTCGGGGTAGGCGGTCTTCGAGAAGCAAAGCTGCGGTACCACCCGCACCACATGGTCGAAGTGTATTCGCTTAAACGCCCGAATTGCGCCTCGCCCGAATTGCGCCTCGGGAGTACGCGGTCCTTTTCGCTGCGCTCAAGAGGACTAACTTAAAAACAATGGTAAAGTAAGAGACGCAGGAGAGCGGTCTGTCCCAAAAAGACGGTAAAGAAGAAAGAAGAAAGAGTACAAATTTCGGAAAGTAAAAAATACTGCTAATGCCTGTAAATAAGAGAGAATCAAACAGATCAAAAAGATTGAAGTTTCTGTCTGATCTCTCTCAAATATGTATTTCTTTCTTTTTTGAGCAGTGCCGCCAGACAAGCTGGCGGAGGCGCTTATATTTACCTGTGGATTAAATACCGTTTTTCGGGTTACTGAGAAGTTTTTCGAGTAAGGGAGACTTTTTTTCCATAGTATTCAGATTCTCTTAATACCGGCCTGAATTCACCCGTTATTTTTTACCTCAGAAGGCCGGCTTGATTCCGGCAGGATGCAGAAAAGATAAATGAAAGTTTCATCTCCGTGTGCTCTGAATACTACTAAATGACCAATAAAGAACAGCCAATCCATTTGTGAAGGGAAAAAAAGGATTAAAAGAAGAAAAGGAATTGAAAGAAGAAATAGAATCGGAAGAAGAGGACATAAAAAAATTACTCTTCTGGCTTTACTCTTCTGGCTTCTTTTCTCCGAAAGCTTCTTTTACGATCTTAACTGCGCAGAGCTCGCCGCACATGGAACAGGCATCGCTTTCCGTCTTTCGGGCATCCCGAATTTTGCGGGCGCGGTCGCCGTCGATTGCAAGTTCGAACTGCTTTTCCCAGTCGAGGTCCCTGCGGGCATAGGCCATGGCCGTGTCCTGTTTCCAGGCACGTTCTCTCGGGCCTTCTTTTATGAGATCGATTGTGTGGGCTGCAAGCTTTGTTACGAGCAGGCCTTCTTTGATATCTTCGAGGGAGGGGAGGGCAAGGTGTTCGGAAGGGGTTACCATGCAGAGGAAGTCCGTGCCGTGCATTCCGGCAACTGCGCCCCCGATTGCTCCGGTGATGTGGTCAAAGCCGGGAGCGATATCGGTCACCAGGGGGCCGAGGAGGTAAAGGGGAGCTCCGTCGCAAAGCTCTTTCATACCCCGGACGCTAAGTTCGATCTCGTTTAGGGGTACGTGGCCCGGGCCTTCCACAAAGGTCTGGACATTGGCTGCTCTTGAGCGTTTTACAAGCTCTCCGAGAGTTATAAACTCCATGAACTTGGGGCGGTCGGAAGCATCGGCAATACAGCCGGGGCGCATGCCGTCTCCAAGGCTGAGGGTCATGTCGTACTCTTTTGCGATTTCAAGGAGATAGTCAAATTCGGCATAGAAGGGGTTGTCTTCCCCGTTGTGGAGCATCCAGGCAAGAGTAAACGAACCTCCTCGGCTGACCACGTTCATGATCCTGTCGCTCTGGCGCAGGCGTTCGAGGGAGTTTAAGTTGACCCCGGCGTGCACGGTCACAAAGTCCACGCCCTGTTCGGCATGTTTCCTGACAGCGTTGAACATGTCGTCCGAAGTCATTTCCACGACAACTTTCTGGGACGCTGCAGCCTGGTAGATCGGGACGGTGCCTACAGGGATGTTTACGGCTTTAAGGATGCGGGTCCGGATCTCATTCAGGTCCCCTCCGGTTGAGAGGTCCATTACCGCATGAGCCCCAAAGGCTTCCGCGGCTCTTGCTTTCTCGACCTCGGCATCAATGTCGATGCAGTCCCTTGATGTGCCGACATTGGCGTTGATTTTTGTGCTCATGTATTTGCCAATCCCGACAGGGAGGGTTTCTCGCCTGTTATTTTTCGGAATGGCTATCAGGCCCTTTGCCACGCAGGAACGGACAGTTTCGGCATCTATTCCTTCGGCTTTTGCCACGGCTTCTATTGAGGGGGTGACGATTCCCTTTTTAGCGTCTTCCATCAGCGTCATTGTTACTCCGTATGATGAGGGGGAATGGGGGTAAGTATAAGAATGTATCAGTTGTACAGAACGGTCCAGCTATAAGGATTAATTACGGGGATTAACTGCAATAGTCAGCTACAGCGATCAGCTACAGTGATTAATTTCAACGCTCCACTATTCCGATTAACTACAACGATTAAACGCAACGATCAATCTCTATGGCCCAGGGTTGCAAAGTAGAACAAACGGTATACTGATATATAACTTTTCATTTTGCGGAAAGCCACTCAATAATCTATAAATGGCGAAATATATAAATCATGTACGGGTACATTACATGATATAATGTGAATATTGTGTTTGATTTGCACATTACATTACACATTACATATGTGATGCGTATATTACGTGCATATTACTTGTATATTACATGTTTGCCTGAAAAGCAAAGAAAACTGGTGCAGGAATTGTATTTATAAAGATCCGTTATAATGAACTATAACGATCCATGATGATTATAACGATCCGGGTTTACGGAGCATGTACAGGCAAATTCTGTTAGAAAGACATAAAGAAATAAGTACAGAATAAATCGAGAAATAAGTACGGAATAAATCGAGAAATAAGTACGGAAAGAATCAAAGAAAGAAGCAAGAAAGAAAAACAAGAACGGAACTAAAAAGAAATCCTGAAATCTTTCCTCATTTCAGCTTTTATCCGTATCACAAAAATTCAGGTTTTTCACCATGACAGTTGTCGCATTTGCAGAAAAGAATAAGGCAGCAGCCCAGATAGCGAGCATCCTGGGCGATGGGGAAGTGGATAAAATTTCGGTAGAAGGGCTGCCTGCTTATGAGTTTAAATGGAAAGGGGAAGAATGGCTCGTGATGGGGTTGTCCGGGCACATCATGAACTATGATTTTCCTGAACAATATAACAAATGGAGTGAGGTTAACCCGGGTACGCTGCTCGGAGTTGACCCTGAAAAGTTCGTGACCAGGGCAGAGTATGCAGCTGCAATAAAAAAACTGGCAAAAAGGGCAGACAAAATTATCCTTGCATGCGACTATGACAGGGAAGGGGAAAACATAGGATTTGAGGCGAAGACCCTTGCCGAAGAGGTTACGGACGTGCCTGTTGCAAGGGCACGCTTTTCAGCCCTTTCCCCAAAAGAAGTCAGGAAAGCTTTTGAAAGCCCGGTAGACCCGGACCACAACCTTGCAATGGCTGCGGAAGCCAGGCAAATCCTTGATCTGAAAATGGGCGCGGCTTTTACACGTTTTGTCACGCTCTCGGTCCGGGAAAAAGCAAGGACAAAAGATGTCCTTTCAATAGGGCCCTGCCAGACGCCTACCTGTGGTTTTGTCTACGAAAGGGAAAAGGCGATCCGGGCTTTTGAGGCAAAGGACTTCTGGAAGATTACTGCGATTTTCGCAGCAAAAGGAGGAGACTTCGAAGGCACTCACAGGGCAGGAAATATCCACGACAAAGAGAAGGCAGCTGAGATCTTCAAAAGGTTAAAAGGAGCAAAAGAAGGGCTTGTCGTAAAGAAAACGGTAAAGGAAGCAAAGACCAGCCCTCCGAACCCGCTTAATACCACGGAGTTTCTCAAGCGGGCTTCAAAGTTCCTGGGTATCAGCCCGGAGGTTGCCCTTGAGGTTGCCGAACAGCTCTACCTTACAGGATTTACAAGCTATCCGAGGACAGAGACCAATAAATATGCAGACGACTTCGACTTCAAGTCCCTTGTCCTTGATTTTGCAAGGCCGAAAGAGTATAAGCCTTTTGCCGAGTCAATCCTCTCTGCTCCGATAGCTCCTAAAAACGGGGACAAAGACGCCCATGACCACCCTCCTATCCACCCTATCCGGGTGGCTGCAAGGGGAGAAATCAGCGCTGCAGTAAACATCCCGCAGGCGGCAGAGGTCTACGACCTGATAGCGAGGCATTTCCTGGCAAACCTGATGCCTGCAGCGGTTTTTGAAAAGACTCACCTTCACCTGCAGGTCAAGGAAGAGCCTTTCGACTCCTCAGGGACCGTGCTTAAAGATTCGGGCTGGCTCGAAGCCTATCCTTTTGAAAATAAAAAAGATAAGCTCCTCCCCTTTGTAGAGGAAAAAGAAAAAGTGGACGTAAAAAAGCTGAGCAACACCAAATCCAAAACAAGCCCACCGAAGAAGCTGACCGAAGCCGAACTCCTGACCCTTATGGACAAGCACGGGATCGGGACAAAAGCAACAGCTCCGACACATATCGAAACAAACAAGAAGCGCGGGTATTTCGAGACCAAAGGAAAAACCGTCTCGATCCTGGACACAGGTTTTACCCTGATGGAGGGGCTCTCCCTGACTGTCCCGATCCTTGTCAGGCCGGACATCCGCGCAAAGATCGAAGCTCTGATCCAGGAAGTGGAAGACGGGAAAAAAGAATTTGAAGCAGCCCTTGCCGAGGGTACGGCCCTGATCAAGGAGATGTACGCCCAGCTTGAGGCGAGCAAAAAAGAACTGACTTCAAGCATTGCTGGCACGATCAAAGACGAAGCCGCCCTCGAAGACAAGAAAAACTACATCGGGACCTGCAAGGCCTGCGGCCACGTACTCAAGATCGTTCAGACGGATACGGGGCGGTTTGTGGGCTGCACAGGCTATCCGGATTGCAGAAACTCGTTCCCTTTGCCGAAAACTGGAGCCCTCACGGTACTCAGGAGCAAGGAATGCAAAAAAGAAGGTGCAGCTGTCCTGAAGGTAGGCAATAAATACAACTGGGCTGTCGGCATAGGCCCCTGCTTTAAATGCGAGCTTGAAAAGGAATGCTATCCCCCCGAAACCGTAGGACCCTGCCCGGAATGTGACGGGAGCATGTTTCTGATCTCTTTTAAAGACAGCCGTTTCCTGGGCTGCACGAAGCGCTGCGGGTACACGCATTCGGTCCCGAAGGCCGGAAAACTGACCCTGCTCGATAAAACCTGTAAGACCTGCGGCTGGAAGCTGTTCCGGCTAAAAGAAGATGAAAGCCCGGAAGAGGATTTTTGTTTAAACCGGCGCTGCACGGAAGGCCAGAAATACTGGAAAAAAGCAAGCCTCAGAACCGAACCTCGGAGGCAGTCAAAAGCTCCTGCTACTTCTGCACCGAGGCCGGGAACAGGAAGAACACCGGAGGCAAGAAGTACGGCGAGAAAAACGGAAAGCTTGGCACCCGGTAGAGTTTCAAAACTATCCCCTGCTGCGGGCAGGCGGAAAGAAAGCAAGTGAAGGATTGTTAAAGAAGAGATCGGATACAAAAAGATCGGATATTAAGAAGAGATAAGATAAAATACTGAACATGGAAGGCGCGGAAACCTTGAAAGTGGGAAAAGGTGGGACTGCCTATCCATGTCATGAAATTAAAATCGATTTTTTGGATCTTCATTGCTTACATGCTTGATACTTTCCAAGAACTGCATTTCAGTAAAGTTTTTGAATTTCACTTTGAAGCCGTGTTTCGGACCTTATGGATATTTTTTGTTAAGAAAGAGGTCGTGGAGCTTAAATCTTCAAATACGCCCTTACAACAAGCCAGATAATAAACCATCCAATAGCTGAGAGCAAATTTTTCCTGAATTCTGTCTCCATATATTTACAAACACGATTATCATATTTAATTTTTTTTCTCTGTTTAAAAATCTTGAACGCCTTTAAATCTTAAATAGAAAATTTTCCGTTTTACACCGGAGATCCATTATCTTTATCAAGAGGCTATCTTTATAGAGATAAAGTTTGTTTTGTATATGGCAAACAGTTGTAAAAAATCAATGTTTATGAATATATATAAAAACCCAAACTTCACATCTAATGTAATATTTTTTATAAAGTTTGAAGCGGTCAGGAAGAGTGAGAGCTTTCATAAAGATCTATAAATAGCATCTTGAAGAGCAAAATCCGGAAAATAACTTTATACGACTTTATTCTTCCGATCTGATTATCTCAAGAACTTTTTTCTCCTTTTCCCCCAGAATTCCCACCGCCGGAATTCCCGTTATTGACATTGTTCCGTGTATGGAGCTGCCAGTAGCGGTCATAGAGAGTGATGATCAGGGTCAGGAGCAGGACGAAGAAGAGAGTGTTTTCGAGGTTTATTGAGCCGTTGTACATGGGGAGGAAGAAGTCAAAGAGGAGGACTAGGCCCAGGTTTACTATCGACATCACGATAAACTCCTGCATGATAGACTTCCAGTGTCTCCCGCGCCGGGACAGCCAGTGGCTAAGGGCTGTGTTAATCACGACAAAAACAGCTACACTAATAGATAGCTGGAGGCTATTTGCCCGCACACCGGGAAGTATCTGGGCAAAGATTATGGCAAGGAGGGATATCAGCGCTATTTTCTCGAGCACCTGTTTGTTAATGAGGAGTTCCCGCTCCCGCTTCACTTCCTCTGGCAGGGGAGCAAGAACCGGGGCAGCTGCCACGGGTAATGCTTCGATTTGCAGACCCGGGCGGGTGGGAGGCAGATCCCGGATTAGCCACCAGGCCAGGCCGAGCAGGAATATTGCATAGGCAAGCAGGATGAGGGCGTTTGAGGGATTGGCTTTGATCCAGTCGGTTGTGTCCATCTGGGCAACGTGGATCCAGTATTCCTGGGGAATCTTTATGAAAACCCAGATCAGGGCTGCGGCGGTTATCAGTTTGTTTTTTGTTAGCACCCTCGTGTCCCATTTCAGGCGGATGGCTTCATAGAAGATGAAGAAGTATTCAAAGGTATTGGGGAAAATAAGAAGCAGAGGACGCAGATGCACGAGTTCGAAGATCGCAACGCCTACCAGCCGGTAGTAGAAAAGGAAGCGGTCCAGTTTGAAGGCATATAGGTTCGACCAGTTGCGCAGTGTCGAAAGGTAGGTGATACTCAGGTAATAGATGTCAAGGGCTTTATCATAGCCCTGGTAGCCTTCAAGGGGCAGGTTCGTAAACAGCTGAAAGATCGTCTGGTCCACTGCATCAAGGATCAGGGAAGCAAGCACGCCGGGGAGAGGATATCGTGGAATGGAAAGCGGTATTAAAAAGCGGGCTATAACCACAGCCCAGAAGATCGCCAAATCCGAAGTTTCTACCATGAAGCCTGACCCCCGATCAATTTCAGCAATGTTAAGTTAGATCTGCTAAAGTAGACCCGTTAAAACAGATCTGCTAAAGTGAGCCTATTAATGGACCTATCAAAATAGATCTGTTGAAGTAGATCGCTAACTCAGACCCGCCATACCCCGGATGCAGGCCTGATTCACACCTTTTTTCTTCAGTTTCTTCTCCCACTCCCTACTGGCTAATTGCTGCCAGAAAATACTATGGGAATTGTAAGATTTTGTAGTGAGGTTGAATAATTCCTGTTTCAATAAAATATGAGCATATTTCTATAAAAGTATTTCATATTAAAATACTTGCTTTAAATGCATGGATGGCTGGCCTGAAACAGCTCCTTTCTTGAATGAAGCTTTTATATCCTCTTTTCCTGTTGAAAAATCTGTTTAAAAGGTTTGCTTTAAAATTAATGGTATTTGAGTGCAGAACAAATGTTCCTTGAAAGCCTTAAGATCCTAAAAATTAAGGATAAGGACATGGGGGATTCCACCCTAGTTGCGCTAGCAGAGTTGCGTTTCTACAGCCCGAGTTTCGCTTCGGCCCAAAATAATCAAACAATAAAGTAAGGAAATAATTGCAGACCTGAAATGAGCAGGGAAAATAGTCAGTTTGAGACTTTGTATAGAATTTTATAAAGAGCAAACTAAGAGAGTTTGTGTAGTTGGAATGAATCTCTATGACAAATCTGAATCTAGCACACTGGAAATTTAAGGAATGAATCAGATATAATGTCAAGGAATTTCGTTGCCGAGAATGGTTATCGGGAAAAGTGTAACGATCGATCAATTCCCAAGCTGAAATTTATAAGTTATATTTTCTTCATTCCTAAGTTAGTAAGCTGATTGAAATTTTTGTTTTTCTATTTTCAGTTGTCGTTGCTGCAGTTGTAGAGGAAAAAAGCAAAGTTGTCAAATATAAGCAAGCAGAAATATCTTCCTCGACATTGTTATACTCTTCTTTTAACACGTATCAAAAGAGTTTACTTAAGTTTTATGGCCAAATCATCAAACTATCAATCCAATAGTCCTATATATCTTAAAATGGCTCGAATTTGGATTTGGATCTACTTTCAGTTTGATGATTTGGCCATAAAGTATTTACGAAAGTAAGTTAATAGAAAAAAAGGAACATCTAAAATATGTTTAGTGGAGTTCAAATTATCTTTGGGAAGTCTATTTGAACTCCAGTTTACCCGAAGGCAAGGAAATTATAGCTTTAAGAGTCATTAAAGTTTGCCTGATCCTGCCTCCTGGAAAATGAACAGGAGTGAAATAAGTGATCAAGAACAAATTTAGAACAGGAATACTTCTTTTGGTAATGCTGCCGGCTGGTATGGTGTTAGTATCGGCTGTTATTGCACAAGAAAATAACAAATAAAGTATAACTGCAGAGGAAGCTTTTAAGCATGCAAATACGCATATGGTACATTTTATAGCAGCTGACGTACCAAACTTTAAAAATTGGACAGGGGTGTCTGTTATTTGAGCAAAATCAATAAAGAAATCGCTGTTTTTATTTTTTTTCTAGTTCTTGTAATACTGTGGGGATTATTTGCAAACTCATCAGCTGATATGAAAACACCAGTTGACACAAAGGTACCGGTTGATACGAAAACGCCATTCCAGGGAAAAAAAGTAGCTGGCTTTTTTATCGAATTTGAAGAGGGGACTACTGAGCCTGAAGTTAAAGACATTCTTGAAAACTACAACATGACTGTAAACACCATAGATTACAATTCTGATATTATGCCAGGCAGATACTACATGATATTGGATAGAGATAGAATAATGGACATAGAGGAATTGATAGACGAAGTAAATTTGACTATTCCTATAAAAAAAGGAAGTAATTATTTAGTGACGGTAACGGAACAAGCTATTGAGGATAAAAATTTCCTTGCAATACTGGAAAAAAACAATCTTCCGGTAAAAAAATCCGTCTATTGTTATATTCGTTTAGAAGATGAATCTGAGAATGGTAGTATTCCGCAGAAAGACGCATACCAAATTGCAAATGAACTTGAAAAGAATGAAAAGGTGCTGGCCGCATCTCCAGATACGAGAATAAATCATTTATTAATCGAATTTGAAGATGGAACTACTGAACAGGAAGTTAAATCCATTCTTGAAAAATATAATACGACTATGAACACCATAGAATATGACTCCAACCTTCAGCCAGAATGGTACTACCTGGTGGTAGATGCGGATAAAAGAATGGATGTAAGAAATGAATTGGGAAAAGATGAGAATTGGACTGATCCTATATACCATGATATCAAAAAAGGAAATCATTATATAATTACAGTAACGGAACAAGCTATTGAGGATAAAAATTTCCTTGCGATGCTTGAAAAAAATGATCTTCAGGTGAAAAACTCCGTTCTGTGTTGTATTACTCTCGGAAATGAATCTAAGAATTGGATTTGGGAGAGCGATGAAAGAAGAATAGAGAACGAGCTTAAAATAAATGAAAAGGTATTGACTTTATTGCGTTGCGGTAGTACCTAATGAGAGGCTTTATCTGGCTGTGCTTACCACCCGGCGAATTTGTCCCGGCAGGTTGAGACTCTGCAGTACGCTGTCTTTGGGGTTATAAAATATCCTCTCAACCCAGGGTTCATTTCTTCTGGATATAACTTCTCTTAATTGTGATGCTGGTTTGCAAATTATTTTTTTCTTGCCTTGCGGGCCGGCTCAGGTCCCTTGCAGCGGAGAGAAAGAAAACTGAAAGCTTCCAGTTCCTAGCGCCGGAACAGACCAATCATTAATCCGAGCTTACCAATGCTTTAAATAATTTCCAGAAAAACCCTGTTAAAGAAATATCCGGGGAATATGATCCATTCAAGGGGGTGACATGTATTCCCAGCGCATATGATAATCGAAGAGGTTCGGTAATAGTTGACACTGAGAAAGGAGTTTTACTTGTAAGCAGTTCGGGAGGCTACTATCGGCTTCCCGGAGGAAAACCGAAACGAGGGGAAGCAAGTATTCAGGCGGCGATCAGGGAACTGAGGGAAGAGACGGGGCTGCGGGCGTATGAGGTGAAATATTTGTTTAAATTTCATGCGTCCAAGATCTTCTGGATAAGGGCGAAAGGAACGCCGACACCGGAAAATGAGATACACCGCTTCGCGTATTTCAAGCCGGGTAAGGATATGAAAGTAAAGGTCTCCGACAACACAATAAAAATATTAAAAAAATATTATGATTGAATTCTGATCCGGATTCTTATTTAAATTCTAAGCTGGATTCTAAGATGACCGTGCCCCTTTCGAAGCTCTCGGTTTTGAAACGGGCCCGGTTTTAGGAAAGCAAAGGATCTCCAAAATTCATGAGGCTGGTTTGACCACAAGCTTAATCGCGGAACTTAATCGCGGAACTTAACCATGAAACTTAACCATGAAACTTAACCATGAAACTTAACCATGAAACTTAACCATGAAATTTCATTTCTAAATTTAGGGGAATGTTTAAGAAGGGCACAACTTTTTAATCTTCTTTTGTGTTTTTATTTCTGTTAATCTCTATTGAATGATATATTTTCGGCTGGTTCTGGTGTAGCTAAAACCTTTGCCGATTCTCACAGGATCTGATGAGGGTCCTTATAATATCCGCACAAGATCCGCACAAAAATCCGAGCTGATTTATCATGCACCCGAAAACCCGGCAAATCCTTGAAATTTTCGAGGAGATCAACAAAATTCCGCGCTGTTCGAAACATGAAGAAAAGCTTGCCCGCTGGCTACAGGAATGGGCAGCAGCCAGAGGCTTTGAGGTAAAAAACGATGCAATAAACAATGTCCTCATCAAAGTCCCGGCTACTCCGGGGTATGAGAGTTCTCCCGGAATTGTGCTGCAGGGGCACATGGATATGGTCTGCGAGAAGAGTAAGGACTCCAGACATGACTTTTCAAGGGACCCTATAAGGTGCGTATATGATGGAGACTGGCTGCGAGGAGATGGGACCTCAATAGGGGCGGACAACGGGATTGCACTTGCAATCGGGATGGCACTGGCAGAAGCCGGAAAAATGGGAGAGATAGGGCATCCTCCTCTCGAACTTCTTTTTACGGTTGACGAGGAAACCGGACTGACAGGAGCCAGCGGGCTTGACGAAGGTTTTTTTGAAGGCAGAATTCTGCTGAACCTGGACTCGGAGGATGAGGGAGAATTTATAGTCGGGTGTGCGGGAGGGCAGAATTCCCGGGTTACCCTGCCTGTCGAATGGGAGCCTTTTGACTATGGAAAGAAAGACGGGTTCGGACTCTTCAGGCTCTCTATTGAAGGGCTTGAAGGAGGACACTCGGGAGTTGAGATTCACAGACAGCGAGCAAATGGGATTCAGTTGCTTGCCAGGCTACTGGCAAGTCTCAATGAAAAAATTGAAAAAGAAAACCTCAGGCTTGTCTTTTTCAGCGGCGGGAGCGTCCACAATGCAATTCCTAACTATGCAGAGGCGTTTCTTGCCCTTCGCAGGAGTAAAAAAGAGGAGACTGAAGCTTTTATTGCCGAGTTTCAGCAAACGCTCAGGGAGGAGTATGCGGAATCCGATCCTGAAATCACCCTTGAACTTAAAGAGGTTGAGAATAGAGTTATCTTTGAGACTGCCGGAGGTAAGGTCACAAGAAAAGAATTGCCTGCAGACCGGGTCTTTTCGGCAGGGACTGAAGAGAGGCTTCTAGGAGTGCTCCTCGGGCTGCCGCATGGGGTCCACAGGCTCTCAGACACTATCCCCGGGCTTGTTGAGACCTCAAATAACCTGGCAGTAGTAAGGACGGGGGAAAATGAGATAAAGATTCTTTCGAGCCAGCGCAGTTCTGTTATGTCAAGGCTGGCTGAAATCACAGGAAAGGTGGAAACAGTTGTAAAGCTGGCAGGAGCAAAGGCCGAACATGAATACGGATACCCTGCCTGGGAACCGGACCTTGGGTCCGGGCTGCTTATGAAGTGCAGGCAGACTTATGCAGGGGCTTTCGGGAAAGAGCCGAAAATCAGGGTTGTGCACGCAGGGCTCGAGTGCGGGGTAATAGGCTCAAAATGCGAGTGCATCGAAATGATTTCCTTCGGGCCTACCATCAAAGACCCTCACACTCCGGCTGAAAGAATCTTTATTCCCTCGATTGAGAAGGTCTGGGTTTTCCTCGAAAAGCTGCTGAAGAGCTACCGCTAATTAAAAAATTACCTCACCTGTTATTTTGTGAAAAAGAGAAATTTTGTGAAAATGAGAAATTTTGTGAAAAAGAGAAACTGTCTTCCCGTTAACGCCTGCCAATCAGGGGTGTGCTCCAGCTCATTAGTCAAAATCGGCTGCTTCCGCAAGTCCGACTTTCCTGCGCCGGCATTTTCGCAATAACAAGAGGCCGTAAACGAATAGTACCGTAGAAAGGGAAAATGCCACCCATCCTGGGGGACCCGCCAGGAATGCCAGGCAGTTCCACAGCCAGTGGATAATGATTACGGGAATGATGGTGTCGAGGCGGACCCGCAAAACTGCCGTCCAGACCCCGAACATACCTGCAAAAAGAGCCTGAACTTCGCTTCCCCTGAAGTCTCCGGTGATTAAGCCGTTTAATATATGGACCGAACCGAAAAGAATCGCTGTGATCCACACCGCACGCCAGGTCCCGAATGAGGATGAGGCCCCGTGGAACAATACGCCCCGAAACATCAACTCCTCACTTATGCCTACCATCAGGGTATTGATGACCACGATCACAAATACCCTGGCTGGCGGCAGGCCTGTAAATAGAACAATCAGCAGCAGGATTAGAAGCGACAGAGCCGGTGGCAACAACAAACGCAAATCCCGTAAATTATCCGGGCCTTTCCACCCGACCTGAGCCCACCATTTCAAATAGGTAATAGCCAGGGGCAAAAAGATCACTGCACCCAGCACCCCAAAAGCTATCTGGTTTTTTATCAATTCATCAAGCTGCGTGGGTTGCCCCCCTACCTGCAGCAGGCCTATTCCCACTACGACAACCAGCCAGACTGCAAGTATTACCAGTGAAACAGACAAGGGTTTTCGTGATGTATTCATCTTTATCTTCTCCGATCCGACAATAAAAGATTCCGGTTCCCGGTCAAAGTTATGATAACTTGCCCGGTAGTATGTGAAAAACAAGCCACAAATAAGAGGAGAGGATAATTGATAATTCCAGATTTAATCTTTCTTTTCGTGTGATAACAGGCTTGATTTGTTGTTTGTGGAATTCGCTTCGTTCATATCTTTCAGACTTCCTCTCTGATCGTCCTTTACGTATGAACGTACCTTAATGAAATAAGCAAGAGCTGCGATAGGTAAGGCATATCCTATTCCATAGACAGCCAAGTTTGTTTCCGGGGGTTTAAAAATAACGCCCAGGAAGTTAACCCCCAGCACGACAACGGTAAGCCCCACCAGGTTCAGTTCCAGTTCCTCAATGTCATTTATCTCCAGCCAACCCGGTAAAGGGAGAGGCTGGATAAACAGCTGGTAGAGCCCGATAGATGTCAGGAAGAGTACCGTACCGACCAGGAAGAGATGTACTGTCTCCACAATTTCAACAATTATGTTCGCCTCCGGGCTTACATCTGTCATTCCGGTAACCAGTTCACCCATAAAGAGAACCAGATCTACGCCGCCTTTAATAAACAAAACACAGGCGGTAATTGCCAGCCCGATGACGGGAATCAGGACAAAGTATCTCATTCTGGCAATAAATTTCACAACTTTCATAAGCAGATCCCTCCTTCCTGGATTTCAGTTTTCCCAATCTCTGGATTCGATTCCTCTCATGGTTCATATTACTCATCAAGCTTTCAGACTCTACACAGGTTCAATCTTCTGGCTCTCCCTGGCCTCCCTCTTTTGAGGTTTCCCATTTTTCTGCTTTCAGTTCATTCTCGGAGTCCAGAAGGCTGAAGAGCTGGATGATATTTGCCACTAACCCTGTCCATCCGGTCTGGTGGCTTGCACCCACTCCTGCCCCGTTGTCACCGTGGAAGTACTCGTAAAAAAGGATATAATCACGCCAGTAGGGGTCAGTCTGGAATTTTTCGGTTCCGCCGTATACCGGACGTCCCCCCTTCTCGTCCCGCAGGAAGATCCGGGTAAGTCTGTCCCCGATTTCCTTAGCGACTTCAAGAAGATTCATCATCTTTCCCGAGCCCGTGGGGCATTCGATCCTGAACCCGTCTCCGTAGTACATATGGAACTGCAGGAGAGCCCGGATGATGAGGGCATTTACGGGGAACCAGATCGGTCCCCTCCAGTTTGAGTTACCCCCGAAAGTGCCGGTGTTTGACTCCGCAGGCTGGTAGTCTACCCTGTACTCCTGTCCGTTCAACCGGAAGATGTAGGGGTGCCTCAGGTGGAATTTGGAAAGGGAACGTATGCCGTAAGGGCTTAGGAACTCTTCTTCGTCAAGCATCTTCGAAAGGACTCTTCGGAGACTTTCCGGGTTGAGAAGGGAAAAGAGACTCCGTTCTGCAACTCCGAAATGTCCCGGACCCGTCGGATGGATAGACTTTGCAAGTTCAGGCATCTTCTGGAGGCGCTTCATGTTCAGGCTTACTGCACTAATAACCCTATCTCTCTGCCACTTTTCAGTCACAGTGGTCGCGCAGAGAGGCAAAAGACCAAACATTGAACGCACCTTCAGCCTTCTGGAACTGCCGTCAGGAAGCCTGAGGACATCGTAATAGAAGCCGTCTTCTTCATCCCACATCCCCGCGTCAGGTCTATTGATAGCCGCAGCAATCCACAGGAAATGTTCCAGGAATTTCTCAACCATGTCATCATAGACGGGGTCCTGAGAAGCGAGTTCCACAGAGAGCTCCACCATGTTCTGGCAGAAAAGGGCCATCCAGGCAGTTACGTCTGCCTGTTCCAGGTAGCCCCCTGTAGGCAAAGGTGAGCTGCGATCGAAGAATCCTATATTGTCCAGCCCCAGGAAACCACCCTCAAATACGTTTCTGCCGAATCGATCTTTCCGGTTTACCCACCACGTAAAATTCAAAAGAAGCTTCTGGAAGATGAGTCTTAGAAATTTGAAGTCCTCTTTCCTTCCCGTCGCCTTCTCGGTAAGGTGAAGGAACAGGGTTGCCCAGGCGTGAGCCGGCGGGTTCGCATCTCCGAAGTTCCACTCATAAGCTGGAATCTGCCCGTTGGGGTGCAGGTAGAACCCGCTAAGCATAATTTCCAGCTGCTCTTTGGCAAAGTCGGGGTCGACTACCGACAGTGCTATGGCGTGGACGGGGAGGTCCCATGCGGCGTACCAGGGATACTCCCACTTGTCAGGCACGGAGATTATGTTTTCATTGAGCATATGGAACCAATCTCGGTTCCTTGAGGGACGGCTCGAGGGATACAGAGGATGGGCATGGTGCTCTTTCAGCCAGCGATCAACATCATAGTAGTAGAACTGCTTTGTCCAGAGCATGCCGGCAAGAGCCTGACGCATAACATTTGCTTCGTCAAGGGAAACACCGGAAGGGCTCACTTCCCCGTAAAAGTCGTCGGCTTCCCTAAGGCGTTTCTCCATAATGACATCGAAACCGGCTGAAAAAATGGCTTCTTCCGGGGTATAATTTACAAGACGCAGGCGAAGGATTGCACTTTTACCGGCTTCCAGGATCATAGTATAGTGGGCTGCAGCTTTCGTTCCCTCCTTTTCAGGGTTTACTGCACCTTCCTGCCCGTTTATAATGTAGTTATGGAATGCATCTTTCACATAGGGTGTAGTATTCGGGGTACCGAAAATGCGCTTACAGCTTGTCTCATTTTCAGTAAAAAGGAGTTCCGGTTCACCTTCTGCGCAGAAAAAAAGCTCTCCCAGCTCAAGATGGGATACCCGGATAATTTGCGTACACCCAAAACTCTTTTCTGTCCGTAAGAGCGGTTTTGATACCTTCTCAGCCCATGCCCAGTTGTTTCGGAACCAGAGGGTGGGAAGGATATGAAGCTTTGCCTCTTCAGGCCCGCGGTTCCAGACTGTAATCCGAACCAGAATGTCTTCAGGGGTAGCCTTTGCATATTCCACAAACACATCAAAATAGCGGTCCTTATTGAAGATTCCAGTATCAATGAGCTCGTATTCTAACTCATTCCGGGATCGCTTTCTGTTGGTCTTCACCAGGTCAAGGTAGGGATAGGCTTCCTGAGGGTACTTGTAGAGATATTTCATATAGGAATGAGTCGGCGTACTGTCCAGGTAGAAGTAATATTCTTTTACGTCTTCTCCATGGTTACCTTCTCCATTGGTAAGGCCAAAGAGCCTTTCTTTAAGAATAGGGTCTTTACCGTTCCAGAGAGCAAGAGCAAGACAAAGTCTCTGCTTTTCATCCGAGATGCCTGCAAGGCCGTCCTCCCCCCAGAGGTAAGCCCTGGAACGTGCATGGTCGTGAGGAAAATAGTTCCAGGCGTCTCCTGACCTACTGTAGTCTTCCCGTACTGTCCCCCATTGTCTCTCACTGAGATAAGGTCCCCACTTCCTCCAGGGTACCTGTTTATCTCTCGCTTCAATCAAACGCAGCTGTTCAGAGTTCATACTTTTTCCCCTATTCTCCAAATTTGACTGCTATAGTCCGGAAGAAAACAGTTTTCAGCCTTGAAACGCTAGATCTGGATGGTCGGCTTTCAGTCAAAGTTTATTGTGCAGGAACCGACTCTTCTTCGGCAAAAATCTCACGTAGCTTTTCTTCCTGTTCGACAGAAAGGTTGGAAGCTATCATTTCAAAGTCCAGTCCCTTCACGATTTCAGCAACTTTATCCGTTACCGCGTCGCTGGTCATCAAGAAAAGGGCTGATGCGCCTTCTATCACTTTACTGCGAACAGATCGGATAAACTCATCCTTAATGCCCATATCGGACACGGACCCGGTGATTCCGCCCATTGTGGCACCAACAGCCACGCCAAGTACTGGAACTAAGAAGAGCAGGCCAAACAGCACACCCCAAAAAGCGCCGCTGAGTATACCTTTACTTGTCGCACTTTCCACCCGCTCTGTTTTCGGCTTCTTTTTTCCTCAGGCTAGGTGACTATAGCCGCATCATGAAGGGGGATCATTTGCCCCTTGCCTAAATTTTCAACCACACGAAGCACCTTTTCAGCACCGTTCGACCCGGATGCTGAGATCCATTAAGTTCTGCCTTTTAAGAATACTGCTTTCCAGGTATCTATCCATTAATCTTGGTGCTGTTAACCCCCCAGTTGAACCTTCGAGATCTCCCCCAAACTCGTTGTTCAATAATTGACTTTATATACATATTCTTTTACACATATCATTTTATGCTCATTGATTAATTTTATCGGGTCTACTGATAAGGATTATTTTAGGATTTGAAACTTTTTCATTTTTTTCTTGTTAATCTCATAATTTACTAAATTTTTATTATATCTGGAAATTGTCAGCTCATTTTCAATGTCAGCAAAATAAACGATATCTTCGGAAGTCAAAGATCGTAAATAAAAGACAAAGTCCTCTTTCCTGCAGCATGATCTCCTCCACTCCGGATGATGAAAAGCATTCCAAGTGATGAAAAATAGGAAAATGAATATTTTGCACCTTTAAATGTTCCCTGCACTCAAAAAATAGAAAATGAAATCCTCATCTTCTTCTTTTTCTACTAAAAATTCAGATAATGTAGAGGTCTGGTAAATACAGGTGAATAATCTCCTTTTTAGAGAGACTATCCTTGACTCAAATCCGATAAGCTCTCTTACAACGGCTCCGAAACCCATTCTCTCTTTTTTGTCCAGCTATGTTGTCTCCAGAGCGGTGGGATTTCCATCAGCGTCCTTCCACGGGAACGGCAGGTCAATGAGCCTGACTATTACTTTATTCATGACCGTTTCAAGTTCACGCCGGATTCGGATGTGAAAATCAGTGTTATCGAATACGATGACCAGGAGCTGCACTGATCCAGAGGTAAATTCATCCAGCTTATCCCACCATTAACAATTCTGCTCTACTTTCCAGTTCTCGTCGAGCTATTCCCGGACCGCAGGTACCATATGAATCATCCTTATAGATCTCCATATGCTCCCGGTATTTTTCTTCCTTTATTAAAGAACCCTGAAGGCCAAAAAACAGTTGCAGCATTATTAGTACGCACTACTGGTACGTATTATTGGTACGCACAATTGTTACAAAAGACCTATAAAATTTAAAATATATATTAATTAGAAGTATAATATTAAAATCAAGGTTTGATAAAGAAAACACAAGTTGACCAGTTTAATGTGAGTGGTATGGGAATGGTAGCAAATCCAGAAATACAAGTCTCAAAAGCTGACACGGCTCTGTCCGAGAAGCGACAACTGGTGGCAGGAGTTTTCGCCAGCAAGGCAGCTGCAGACGCTGCTATGGAGAAGATTAAGAGTCTCAGCTCCCAGCTTCGGATGGTAAACGCCAGCAATATCCTGGTCCTCGCTAAGGATGATAAGGGCAAAGTCGACATCAACATCATTGATATCGGTTCGACGTCCAGAGTGAATATTGCTGCTCTGGCTGAACGTATCGCAGAGGACATAATCACCATTGCTAGCAAGCCGGTAGGCAGCCCAACTGAGCTGAACGTACGGGCTACACATCTGGGTTATGCTCTAAACCCCGGCTCAGTGGCTATTGGTCTGTTTGTGGACCCGCAATATGCTGGAAAGGTCGAGGATGGCATAAGGAAAGCCGGCGCCCAGGTTCTTACTGTCGATGATTTGAAGCGGATAGGAGCAGGTTTTGGCGCGGCTGAGGGTACGAATGACCTGGCGGTTAAGGCAGCTGAAGTATCACAGGCAACTCCACAGACAGCACCACAGGCAGCTCCCCTGGTCCTGGACTGGCAGGAAGAATACGCATACTCACTGGGCTTGCAGGCACTTATCTATGGTTTCCCGTATGTCTATAACGCTATCACACGTTATAAGTGGACAAACATTCCCCAGGACCCAAAGCACGTTCCTTATGCGCCTGTCAATCATTTCTGGCACGCTAGCGAGCTTATAGATGCTACGTATCGTGACGGTGGCTGCCCGAACAACGACACACTGTACTCAATCGCCTGGGTAGATATCGGCAAAGAGCCAGTTATTCTCACCGTGCCCGAGGTCCCAGGTGATAGGTACTGGACATTTGAACTGGTTTCTTTTGCTTCGGACAACTTTGCCTATGTAGGCAAGAGGGTTGGCTCAAGAGCGGGCAACTATGCTCTTATTGGTCCCGGTTGGCGTGGTGATCTCCCCGAGGGTGTAACTGCCGTGACGCCGTCCTCCCCGACACCGTGGATATTGATCCTTGGCCGCACTCTGGCGGATGGCGTCGACGACCTGCCAGCTGTGCATGCTCTTCAGGCACAGTACAGGCTGACACCACTGAGTTTCTGGGGCAAACCAGAGGTACAACTTCCCGAAAGCTGCGACGTCTACAAGCCTGCTGTTGCTCTTGCCGGGTCCGAGGACCCGCTGGGGCCATGGAAGACGCTTAACGCCATGCTGGCTGAGAACCCGCCAGAAGCGCACCATGAGGTATTGCTCAAGCAGTTCGCAACAATCGGCATCGGACCTGATCTGGATGTAGAGCATCAGCCAGAGGTGGTTAAGAAGGCGCTACAGCGCGTGCTGGGAGTTGGCATACCGCTGCTAAGGCAGCAGTTCATGAGTGGAGTCTGGGCAGAGTTTGTCAACGGCTGGCGCTACCCTCCATCCAATGAGGGACGTTTTGGGGATGAGTTCCTGAAGCGTGCTGCAGATCAATCCCTGGCAGGAATTGCTGCCAACGACCCTGTAGAGGCAGTATACCTGGTCAACCTAACGGACAACTTTGGCGAGCCACTGACGAGCGCTCACAGGTACGAGCTAACATTCCCAGGGGGGTTTGAGCCGCCTGTGGATGCATTCTGGTCGATAACCGCCTACGGCACCGATTATAACTTAATCCCTAACCAGATTAACCGCTACTCCATCGGTAACCGTACACCAGGAGTCAAGAAGAATGATGACGGGGGAATAACCTTTTACTTCCAGGAAAAGTCCCCTGGCCCAGATAAGGAATCGAACTGGCTGCCAACTGGCAGTGGAGCGTGGTTTACTGTTCTACGGTTGTATATCCCACATCCCGAAGTGATCAATGCGGAATGGGAATGTCCGCCGATTACAAAACTAGGCTGAAAAGGACAAAACTCGATTCGATTAACTAAAACTAGAAATAGGGTGTTGAAATGAAATGGTGCTGATTGGAAAGGAAGAAGATGAGCGGGGTTGTGCCCTCGTCCTGAAAGATGGAGAGTCGGCCGAAGTTATTCACTTTGACAATTTGCGTGGCTTGCGATATTGCGAGGTATTTCTGATATGCGATACCGGATGGGGCTTCTACAATACATTGGGCCTGAATAACGAGAAGGATCCCAGAGACACATGCCCGGAATCAATCATGGTGAACTTCTCAACCGGGGCGGTGAAGGAGCAGTATAATGTTCCAAATGTGTCCTTAAACCCTCCACGTTACTTTGTGATTGATGGAGGGGATATACCTGTAGCACCGAAGGTGCGCGATTTCGACGGCTTGGAGGCACGGTGGATGGGTAATGTACAACCAGACGCCGCCTTTGGCAAGACGCCTTACATGCCGACAAAGGTTGAGCGCAAATCGGAGTTATTCTTTGAGAAAGGAAAGCCTGTTTTCATCCTGGATGACCCTACTGGTACAGCATGGGTCATGAAATCCTACACTGACTTTGTGGATAAAAATCTGAAGTATGAAAACCTCGAGACGCTCAACAAGAAGCTAAAGCTGCCGCCTGGATGGAGTTACAGGGTTAAGGTTCTGGATCAGGATCTTATACTTCGACCTTTTAAAGGCGTTGCACGGATAGTCCAGGATGAACTGCAAAATGTGTATGACGCACTCGATGAGGGAACAAGCAACTACAAGCCATAACCGGGGTTTAGTCCTGCATTTTTGAGTATAAAAATAAAAACGGGGAAGGAAACTTACTTTTTGTTCCTATTCCCCACCTCCTTCTAATCGAGAACAACTTTTCTGCCTTCAAGGCAGTTCCCTGAGCATTTTTTAAACTCTGGAAGAACCTTTTTCATTCAAAATTCAGTATTCAGGTGCTGTTTCCTCTTCTTCAAAGGCAGCACGCAGTTTGTCTTCTTTTGAGTCGGCTTTTGTGCACTAGTCGGCTTTACACATACATTCATTTGCATATATTATGTGTGTTGATTAGTTTTGTCGGGTCTGCCGAAAAGGATTGTTCTATAAAATAGAAGATGTTCTACTCTTTCTGTTACTCTTTCTGTTAATCTATTTCCCTTTATAATTCTCGTCCTTTCTGGAAATTGTTAACTCAGTTTCCCGGTCAGCAAAATGAATAATGACATCAGAAGAAGGCATTGCTATATTTGCATTTATCAGGGCTTTATAAATTGCCGTATTCAGTCGGTCTTCTGAAACCCTTGTCTCCACGTAATCCTCTATCCAGCACCTGGCTTTGAACTTCATTCCTGACCCTGTGAACTCAAGTAAGAGGACCTGTACAGGATTTTCATGCATGATCCAGTCTTCGCGCTTCACGGCTTCGATAATCAGGTCTCGTACATACTCTATATCCGGACCATAGGATACAACTACATCGGTTTCGACACGGTATATCTTATCAGGTATGGAATAATTAGTGATCAAATCCATTCCGATAATAGAATTGGGAATTACTACAAGCCGGTTGTCTCTTGTAAGAATGCGCGTTGACCTCCACCCAATCTCTGTCACGTCTCCCCATGTATCGAGTTTTTCGATTCGAATGCGGTCTCCGATTCTGAAGGGGCGGTCAATTAAAAGTACGATCCCGGTAATGATGTCAGCAAGAGTTGTCTGGGCTGCAAGTCCGATAATTATTCCACTGAGACCGAGAGCTGTAAGCGATGCGGTAAGTGCCGCTCCTGTTATCCCAAAATGTTTTAAAAGTATAATGATAGCTAAAAAACTGAAAACCAGCAGAAATATGTATTGTATGGAACGGATAATTCTCTGGTCGATCTCTTCTCTATCTCTAAGAGGCTGTCTTAAAATTAAATAATCCTTTTCTCTTGGTTTTTCTTCGATGTCAAAACGATCTATAAGGCTTCCTTATCCCAGTGATTTATCCAACAGAGAATGGAAAATAATTAATCCTTATTTTCCTGATCTCAAAACAAATCGAGGTAGAAAACGTGTTCATTCTTATCGAGAAATATTGAATGCTATCTTCTATTTGTTACGTTCTGGTTGTGCTTGGCGAATGCTACCTCACGAATTTCCACCCTGGAAAACTGTTTACCATTACTTTCGTCTTTGGCGTATTTATGGAATTTGGGAACATATCAATACTGTTCTGAGAATAGAACTGAGAATTGCATATGGTAGAGAACCAGAGCCAAGTGCTGCAATTTTAGATAGCCAATCTGTTAAAACCACAGAAACTCCAGGAGTCCGTGGGTATGATGCTGGCAAGAAAGTGAAAGGGAGAAAGCGTCACATTCTGGTAGATACAATAGGGTTACTGTTGATGGTTGTGGTTCATACAGCAGATATCCAGGATCGAGATGGTGCTAGACTTGTTCTGGAACAAGTTAATGGAGCATTCCCTCGATTACAGCTTATTTGGGCTGACGCTGGTTATTCAGGTAAACTGATTGAGTGGGTCAAGATAACATGTGGATGGGTACTAGAAATAGTTAAGCGTAGAGATAATATCAAAGAATTTCAAGTACTTCCACATAGATGGATAGTAGAGCGGACGTTTGGATGGCTAGGTAGATATCGAAGGTTAAGTAAAGACTACGAAGGATTAACAGAATCAAGTCAAGCATTGATATATGCGGCTATGATCAGAATAATGATTAAAAGAATCGCTAATATCAAGAATTAAAGAGAAGGAGAATAATTTTAAGACACGCTCTAAGAGGTACCTTGGATAGGTACCAGTTTGAAGTGATCGATATGAGGCGAAAAATAACATAAACTCCTATACTCCAGTAGAGAAGGAAGAAGAGGTCATCCACAAGTTTTGAATAGATACCTATGGACTCACCGAACAGACTTACTATCGCCTGCATACCCTGCAGAATAATATAAAGCAGCAGGAGATTTTCTAATAGGCGAAGAATTCTGTCGTCAACTCTTGTTTTTGTCCTTTTGATTGCCGGCCAAAGCAAGCGCTTCAGAACTAATCGGCTAACTATTATAGCTCCCGTCGTCAGTACCAGAATAATGGCCAGCCTCAGGAGAATTCTGCCAAGCGGAAGTATCTGTTCAATTTCAACCACTCACATTTCTCCCGGTCCCTAATTGTTCATGCCATAGAATTATCAGGTATATTCCTTCTTACTATTGTTAAGGACGTCTCAGTCCACCAGAAATCCATTTTCGCTTAAACCGGCGGACCAGTGCGAGCAAGACAATAACCGGCTAATCAGGTTGAATGGTCCACGTCACCGGATAAAGTTTGATTGGTTCATGCCTCCAGATAATGTATCCATCCCATATCCTTTACCTTCCCTCAGAATTATTTGATAAATTCTTGACAGTCATGTTGTCGGGGCTTGTAAGAGATTCTTCTACTTTCTTCCTCTCAAGGGCATCAGCAGGCAGCCCCGCTATTATGCGGGCATACCACTCACTTCCAGGGCCTGCCGTGGCTCCCTGGACAAAAACGCTTAGAAAAACAGTCGTGATCACGGCAAGACTTACAGTTTCGCTTCCCCCAATTCCCCCCGTTTCTTCCATAGCAGTTAATAGCAGAACAACGGATGCAAGGCCTCTGGGCCCAAACCAGCCCAGAAAAAGTACGGTTTTGGTATGCAATCTCATGCCTATCAGGGAGATTGCAACAGGTATCATACGGATAAGCGTAAGGCTCAGCACCGCATAGATAAATATTGGCCAGTTGATTGTAAAAATTCTTGTAGCCGCTATAATTCCGAATATGAAAAAAACTGCAAAACTAAGTATGCTCCCTTCAGCTTCCGTAAGGATGGCCTCTTCTTCCGTGGCTTTTATTTTACCTGCAGCTTGAGTAGTGATTAGACCACCTGTAAAAGCGGCAATGAATCCGCTGCCTCCTAGCAAGTCTGCTACAAGCCAGGAGATGATAGCCAGGGACATAAACCCGATTTTGCGGTAAAGCCCTGACATCCATCCGATCCTTACAGCTTTGCCGGAGAGCAATCCCCCTGCAAGCCCGATAACTGCGCCCACAAGCACCCCTATACCTATCTGTTCAAACGCCAGGACAATCAGAGTGCCTGCCGGCCACTTTAGTGCCTCCCCCCCTTCCAGTATCAGAAAAAAGAGGAAGAAAGGTATTGCACCCCCGTCATTAAGTCCGCTCTCCACATTAAGCGCCTGCCTGATTTTTGCAGGCACTTTTGTATTGTTAACTATCGCCTGACCAAGTCCTGCATCGGTAGGAGAAAGCATGGCCCCTATAAGACCTGCTTCTGCAAGTGTTATATCCTTCAAAAGAAAAGCAGCAACAATAGCCCCGAAAGCAATTGTAAGCGGGGTGCCAATTATAAGAAGCCGGCCTGGAAGTTTATCTTCGCGCATTAGTGCCTGCAGTTCAATTTTTGAAGCATCCGAGAACAAAGTCAGGACAAGTGCAAGCTCGGCTATACTGAGAATGAGAATGCTGCTTGAAGAGAGACTCACCAGGTCAAGCCCTTCCGGGCTGAGCAGCATTCCTGCTGCCACAAAGATCATAGGAGCTGTGACTACAGTGCCTGAAATCTTTCCGGAGACAAGGCCGGAGAGAAAGAGCAGCGCTGTAAAGGCAATGACAAAAATTTCAATTTCTGATGTCATGGAAGTTCCTTTTGTTTCAGGTTACACTCTCACTGTTTTATAGTCGACTGCTTCAGCCACCTGTTATTTCGTCTTTTGAGCTATTCCTTAAAGCACCCTTATCCAGGCCCCATCTTTTCAAATATCTTCATTCTTTTACTTTCCCGGTGCTGAAGAAAGTTTTTCTTGCTCCTGTGTCTCCCCTTCAGGCACTTCTGCCCTTTTCCCCAGTTCTCCCCCTATAAACATCAGCAGGATAAGGCCTGCCAGTGCTACTACCATAATCATGACCATTACATCCGGGTCTGTGAAGTTGAGCGTGGAAATTGCCAGGGCTGCCGAAAGGTTGCGCTGAGCAGTCCCGAGGGCAAGCACTCTCCGGATAGACTTGTCGGACCCTCCGAGGAAGTAGCCTATGACAAATGAAACAAGCAGAAAAACTACTGCCGCCATAACCGCTGTAGTCCCGATGACGTTAACGAGGTCAGAGAAGTAGACCACAAAGAAAGCCACGAAAAGGACAAGAAGGGAAAGATTGGTAGCCTGGGTCATCATGGGCAGGAGCCCATCGGCTACTTCTTCGTATCTGGCCCTGATGAACAGGGAAATTGCAAGGGGGAGGAGCATCAGAAGGATAAGGGACTTTGCTATATCCCAGGGGTTAATTGAAACCCCTGAGAGCAAAAATGGCAGGACTATCGGGACGTAAATAATAGTCACAACCATCAGGAGCACCATTAGCCCGACTGCGAATGCGGTGTCACCTTTCGCCACCTGCGCAAGTTTCGGAAGAAACGGAGCTCCTGCGGAAGTGCCTAGGAGGAAAAGCCCGATGGAAAGCCCTTTAGAAAGCGGGAAAATAAACAATACTCCAAGAGCGAGCAGCGGGACGAGTACAAAATTGGCTGCCAGCGAGAAAATAACCAGTTTCCTGTTCCTCAATGGGATGAGTATCTGCGGAACTGTGAGAGAGAAGCCCATGCCAAGCATGCTGGTGAGCACAAAGATCAGAGTTGCAAGAACACCAATGGTTTCAAGGAAATTCAAAAAGGAAACTGTCTCGACCATTCTTCTCCCCACATCCCTTTTCAGTCATGCCATCTGGTCAAGTGCCGCAGTGATTGCCAGGATCAGGGCAGCGTCCTGTCCCGGAGAAACCTCCACTCCATAGGTGTCTCTTATCCGGAACCATTTTTTCGAAACCTCTGCAACTTTTTCCCTTCCTTCCTTGATCTCGTATTCGTGATCCAGGATATTTCCCTGGACATCCATTTCGGGCCCATTTGCGACTTCAACCTTAAATCGGTCTCGGAGAGGTGTGATCAGGGCTTTTTTTATCGTTGCGGCTGTTTTTCCATCCGAATCCTGGATGTCCATCGTATCCTTTATCCTGAGAAGCTTCTCCTTGAGTTTATACAGTTCATTTCCCCGCACATCCTTGATAATCAGGGTATCGCGAATCCGGAGAGCTTTACCGTCAACATAGAATGCCCGCTCTCCGGCTTCATTTTCTATCCAGTAGTCATCTCCTATGGTAACAAGTTTTTCGCGCATTTTGTAGCGTTGTAAGCTTTCACCTTCATGGCCCCTTAGACCGCCCATGATTCGCCTCATCAAAATCACTCCCTTTGTTTTACTATATTCACTTACCTGCCTTGAGGTATCTATTCAGTGTCTATTTATTTTGTTATAGACCAGAGGAGGATGATACTGGTTAGCCTTTCAGCCGGAAACCGCAGTAATAATGGAACCTGCTTCCAAATCGGATCCGGGCTGCTGGCTCTTTGGATTATTCCAGATATGTTCCCCCCATCTGGATACAAAATACATAATATATACAATTATATATAATTATATTATTTATAATATACATGGGCTTTTCAAAGAAACAGACTGTATTAAGAGCATATCCGAAAAGTCAAATAAGTCGACACTGGCAATGTTAAAAATTACAAAAAATCAGTAATATCAATTGTCTTTTCCTGAGACGGTCAAAGAAAACTGTAATGACGCAGGATTTTTTTAAAGAACAAGGAAGATTTTTTTAAAGTACAAGGAAGTTACTGAATGGGATTTTGTATGTTGTTACGACAGCTGTACGTGGCAAGATGCTCCCCCCTATTATGGTTCCAAGTCAACAGTTCACAAATTCCATCTCTATCTGTGTGAACATGGTACCCATCAGGAAATCTTAAATGAACTTTTAAACAAAGGTTATGATTTGAAGAAAATAGATCCTTCCCATTGCTTTGCTGGTACGAAAGACGTTCCTGCTAAAAAGGGGGAAACATCGGTTACGATGACTACAAGAAAGTAAAAGGAGTAAAATTAAGCGTTTTAATAGATTTAGAAGGGCTTCCTCTCTCAATTATTGTTGTTCCTGCAAATGAGAATGACTAACTCTTTATGTACCTACACCTAAAAATTTTAAGATAAAGAGATCTAAAGGAAGGCTTGTAAACAGGCCTTCCAAAGTGGCAGCTGATGCAATATTAATGACACAGATAACATCAGAAAATATAATAGAAGAAGAGGAATAAAGTCCAATATACCAGTAAACGTAAGAAATAGAAAGAAAAAGAAGAGAGGAAGACCAATAAAAGTAGATTGGGACGATTTTAAAAAGAAAAGTGTAGTAGAAAGGTTTTTTAGCTGTATAGAGTCATGCAAGAAAGTATTGCCAAAGTATGAAGTCAAAGAAATATCATACCCTGGGGTCGTAATTTTAGCAGTAATAGTAAGGTTAAATCAAGTTTTGGGATGAGCTCGATATTTAATGGTGTTTAAAAAAATTTCTGTGTAGTCTGCTATTATATATTAAACTCGTATAATCTTATATATTTTTAAGTATATAAATGAGTAGATTATAAAATGCATACGGGGCTGAAGCAGTTGAATTGCAAAATCAGCAGCATAATCCTTTAACTAATTTGCGCGTGATTTTATACCTCAAGTGCGCAGCCCTGTTTATAATAACGTTCGGGTAATAGTGGGGGAATAGCTATTGTATATTTGATTATAAAGCACAGAATCGAAGACTATCCCAAATGGAAACCTGTTTTCGATGAAGATGCATCAAGGAGAGTAAAAGCAGGCTGTAGAGGCTGGCAGCTCTTTCACGGTTTGGATGACCCGAATGAAATCACTATCCTTTTGGAATGGGATACAAAAGAACACGCAACCAGGTTCATAGAATCCGAAGACCTGAAAAAAACAATGCAAGAAGCAGGAGTATCCACAAAGCCTGAAGTCCACTTTTTTGAGAAAATCGAGGATTTTTCGGTATGATTTGCAAAAGTTCAATGTGCTAGTGGAAGAAAATCCACTTTAATTGGTAATCAGTAAGGAATTTTCTTGCCTGTAGCTATTGATTTGACATGGAAGTGCTTTCAAGTACTTGAAAGTACTTTCATTTATTTGTGCCTGTTATTCGAAGTAACTGTATGAATTAATAAATATCAAGTATAACTCCAGCATCGAAAGAGACATACGTACTAAGAGCCTATCTGAAAAGCATGCGACTTAATATAACTTTATAATATGTCATTTATTGACTTTTTGGATGAGTTCTTGTTCGATTTCATAAATTCAATTAATCCACTAATCGATTTTGGGCTGGCTCAGATGTCTTATTCCCTGTTACATCAAACTTTATGGTAAATTCTGTCCCGTTGTTTATTTTTACTTCAAACTCTCCATCCGATTGGTCTGCAAGGGAAACTATGGGCTGGAATCCAGGTGTGATAAGATTTTCGATATCAAAGTCTTCGGGAATGCCAACTCCATTGTCGGAAGCGATTTGAGTGAAACCTGTGCTCTTACAGTCTTCATTTATGCAGTTTAGAGATTCTCCTTTTTCTTCTCTACATAGTTTAATTCGGATTTCTCCTTCTTGCTGCCGGGAAATTCGTGTTTAAAGGAATTGGTAACTAGCTCATTGACAATAATTCCTAATAGAACAGCAATATCCATATCAAAGAATACATTTTCCACCAAACCAGTCTATTTTTAGATAACTTTTAGGGTAAATAAATACTATATGCCAAAGCAGGTTCCACAATTTCTATACGTTGCATACACTCCACAGGCTATATACAAGCCCTTAATGCTTTTTAACTAAGCCAATTATAATTCTACTCTTTTCAGACTCGAATACACTTATAAAAAATTTTATCATTTTAAGAAAATATGTGTCTACGTGAATGTTTGATATGCATAAGTTGCGACACTTCTTATATCAAAAACGATACAAGTTAGGTTCTACTCGCATGGGTACATTAAATCAAAATCCTTAACGCACAATTTTTTCTGTTTCAAGTGAGGTGACCCCTAAATGATAATCAGCGCAGCACACATATATTCAAACGCGATACTTTACTAGGGGGTAATTAAAATGTTAGGCGATTTGATATATGAGGCGACGACCAAAGCGATAGGCACGCGAGTGATTGATGAAAATGGTACGATGGAGATAACACTTCAAGAACAAGGTAAAATTTTTGGGATTGAATGTACCGTCACAGTAACATTTGTGAACAAGCCTAGACATAATGGGGTAATGTATTCAGAAGGGTACGGAGTTTTGTTGACAAAGGATGGCGATACAGCCACTCTTACCTTATCAGGAATAACTATTCCGAAAGGGGCTCCTCCACTCGGTAGTGTTCGAGGGGTAGCGTTTTGTTGCACGCAGTCACCGAAACTCGGAGGTCTCAACAGCGTCGTCTGTATTTACGAAGCCGAAACGAACGATGGCATGATTTATAACGTGAAAGGCTGGGAATGGAAGTAAAGCATTCATCTACAGCTTTCCCAATCTGTTATCTATTTTTTTAGTTCCGGTTTTGCGCTTAAGTCTGTTTGCATCTGAAGTCTGGTACCTGTACCTAAAGTTGGGCTGAAAAGGCACTTTAGGTGCAAAGCTGATTTTCCGTATTTCCGAGTTAGTTAGACAGATTTGAGCTACTGAAAATCAAATAAGGGTAGCATACCGAAATTTATGTAAAATCTTGATCGACCCTTTACCTGCTTTCTTACCCAAATATGTCTTATGCAGTTGAGCTGAAAATCATAAGCAGAAAGCACTCTACTGTCTAAATCATAATTATTTTAGCGAGGCCGCATGCACCTGATTTCACTCCTTAAGTGAGTAAGTCCTACACAAAAACAGGTTTATTGTTGGTTCCGTTGCAAAAAAATTATGAGGGGAATTTACTGAAATAAGTAGAAATTTAGGAGTATATGTATGCCAGTAAATTCTTTCGACCATGTGATTTCTACAAAGCTGGATATTGTAGTCCTTTTCACCCAATTTCTTGTGGTTTTCATACCTTGTGCCTTCTTTAGCATTGAAATGAAACGTCTCAGAACACGGTCTTCCAATCATCTTTCATGCTAATCACGATCCAGCCACGTTCCTTTGCCATCTGTAGCGTCTTCTCGCTACCCTCGTCGTAGGCGTACTCGCGCTTTGCATCGTCATGGCGGAGCAGCAATGATAGAGAGCGGTAACCACTTTTCTGTGCCAGCCACAGCATATGCAGATCTCCATCCGAATTGCCGGCTACCAGGATGGGCTTGCGGCCAATATGCAGCTCGATATTTACCGGCTTGCCTGCTCCGTCGTCGATGGGATCGACCAGGCCTTTCTTGCGGAAAATTACCGGCCCCTCATCAGTCATCCGGGTCTCAAATGCGATGTTGCTGCCGATAACCCGTTCTCTTGGGATATTGTAGATCTCCTCCGAGACTGTACGCACAAAACTCATGCCGCCGCCGGACGCCAGGAAGACCTTAAAGCCGTTATCACCAAGGTAGCGCACAAGCTCAACCATTGGCTTGTACGTCAGGTCCCTGTACAGTACGTCAAAACGGGGATGTTTGGCGGTCTCCAGGAACTCTTTAGCCATAAGCATGAAGTCGTCCTGTGACATGCCGGCATGAGAATCAAAGACGATCTTCATCAGCTCTTTAATATCGCCGCCGGCATGGGGATCAATCTTGAGAAAGTAGGTCAGGTCTCCCGTTGCCGCTGCCTTAAAGTGTGGCTGGTCCAGAAGCGCAGGGTCTGCCTCAGCCAGTTGCTTCAGCCGGTCTATGATAAAGAAAACCTGAACATAGACGGGCTTCTCCACCCACATGGTTCCATCGTTGTCCAGGATGGCAATTCGCTCGGTCTCTGGCACAAAATCAGCACTCTCAGGATTTGTGACTGCGTTTACGTAATTGATGATTGCTTTCTTAGCCGGTGTTTCGTTCCATAATGAGAGTATTTCGGACATTATCAGTTCCTCTTACTTTATTTCAAATGAAATCATAAAATCCACCGCTCTTTGCTGCGGTGGAGACAAAATGCTGGAGTGTGCATTCACCGGTAAAGGCTGAAGCTTACTCTGTAATTTAACATCCTCCCCCTCCCGTATGGAACACATTCGACGCGATTGCCTATCCGACATCCTGCATGAGCGTTTCGCTCCCGCTTCGAACCGCCGTTGAATCGGAAGTCAGTTCGTATGGAAAGCTGGCAGAAGATCGACACACAGAGAGCAATTAATTGCACCAGCTCACAGCTCCCTATCCTATTATCGGGCCATCGGTCGAGTACTTGTAAGCAGCGCCTCCTCAACTAATGCCCGCTATCTATGCAGAAACCGGAGCGAGGCTCAAATGATGAGAGACTCCCGGAAATCCCGGATAGGCACTATCCGTTTTGAATTTCATCCTGAAAATCTGTTTTTGGTTCCGTAAAGAACAGTCTACTCATATTACTGAGCATTGCCTTGAAGGAGTAGAATGTTCCAGATAGAGGACTTCAACCATCAGGTGCTCCCGATCCCCTGCAAGAGTTTTTCCATTACCCGGTCCACGGTAAAACTTGCCGCTTTCTGACGTGGAGGGAATTCTTTAAATGTTTCCAGAAAGTCTCCTACCACACCCTGAGCAGGCACCAGCAAGAAGGCATGGTCGAGAAGCCAGTCGTAGTAAGTATTAGAGGTCTGGTCCGCCCTTTCATACGGGTCTGTACGCAGGTTGAATATTTTTGGTACACGCAGAGGGACAAAAGGTTCAGCCCAGATAAGGAGCGTACCGGCAGCACGCTGTTCCAAAAAGACCATTTTCCAGTTGTCGTACCGTAGAGCTACCATGTCTCCGTCGTCAGAGAAGTAAAAGAACTCGTTCCGGGGAGATTTTTCCTCCTTTCCGGTCAGGTAAGGAAGCAGGTTATAACCGTCAAGATGCACCTTGAAAGTTTTGTCTCCTGCTTTGTGGCCTTTTTTAAGCTTCTCTTTAACATCCGGTTCACCTGCTGCTGCAAGCAAAGTGGGCAGCCAGTCCAGGTGACTCACAATCTCGTTAGAAATTGTGCCTGCCGGGATCTTGCCAGGCCAGCGCATTACCTCCGGAACGCGGAAAGCTCCCTCCCAGCAGGAGTCTTTCTCGTTGCGGAACGGGGTCATAGCTGCATCGGGCCAGGAGTTCATATGTGGTCCGTTGTCCGTGCTGTAGATAACAATGGTATCGTCAGTAATGCCTATTTCATCCAGCAGGTCGAGAAGCACGCCTACCTGCCGATCATGCTCAATCATGGCATCATGGTACGCGGATTGCCAGCGCCCCGATTGTCCCCGTATCCTGTCCGGGATGTGAGTCCTGAAATGCATTTTTGTGGTGTTGAACCAGACAAAGAACGGTTTTTCCGCCTCATGCTGACGTTTGATAAAATCAATGGCTGCATCCAGAAATTCCTGGTCTACGTCTTCCATTCGTTTTTTGGTCAACGGGCCGGTATCCTCGATGCGGCCGTCGGCATAGCTGTGGATTACACCCCTGGGGCCATAGTTCTTCCGGAAATTAGGGAAGTCTTTTTCAGGTGGGTAATCGCGTTTTTCAGGTTCCTCTTCAGCATTAAGGTGATAGAGATTGCCAAAGAACTCATCAAAACCATGGTTGGTGGGCAGAAACTCGTCCCGGTCCCCGAGATGGTTCTTCCCAAACTGGCCAGTCGCATAACCCAGTGGTTTCAGCAGTTCGGCAACTGTAGGGTCTTCAGGCTGAAGTCCCACCTTGGCTCCGGGCATGCCCACTTTGCTCAGTCCGGTACGGAAGGCACTCTGTCCTGTGATAAACGAAGCTCTTCCGGCAGTACAGCTCTGCTCCCCGTAAGAGTCGGTAAACCTCATTCCTTCATCAGCAATCCTATCGATATTCGGTGTTCTGTATCCCATCAGCCCGTCGCTGTAGCAGCTGAGGTTGCTGATTCCTATGTCATCTCCCCAGATGACCAGTATATTTGGTTTCTTTTCTGCCATTCTTAACCCCCTGTGATTATTGCTCGTTTGATTGGTTGCTTGATTGGTTTTTTGATTGGTTTATTATCTCAGATCCTCACTTTTAAGCAGTTTTCCGATGCCGATGTAGCAAAACAGGATTTTTTTCCCTTCTCTACTCCCCTCTGTTCTTTTCAAAACCGCACAACATATCAAGACTGAGGCTGAAGCCTGTGTTTTACCCGGTTTCGGTCCTTCCTTTCAGTTTCTTTATTCCTTCGGCCGTGACAGCGTTTAAACTTGAGCCCGCTGCCGCAGGGACATGGGTCGTTTCTCCCGGCCTTTGCAAAAGCCTCTTCCAGAGCCAGAACCCGCATCACCTCCGCTGCCGGGTAGCCTCTGCGTATCAGGCCTGCAAGGATCTGCATAGGAAAGTCGATGTGCCGGAAGAAAGCTTTCCAGCCCTCACAGAGGTAGTTCAGGCCGGGTTCCCCGGGAGGAGTGGTAAGGAAGCGGTTTTTAGGACATTCCCCCCGGCAGGCAAAGAGTATCTCGCATTCCCGGCATACCCCCGGGAGAGTGTCGCGTTTGTCCTGCCCGAACCTGTGCTGCTTTTCCGAGAAGGCAAGTTCTGCTATTTCCTTTTCCATGATATTGCCCAGCAGGTAGTCAGGCTCCACAAAATGATCGCAGGAGTAGAGGTCTCCGTTGTGTTCCAGGGCAAGCCCCATCCCGCATGTTTCCTCAAAAACGCACATGCCTGAAGATAGCCCCAGCCATCGGCGTGCAGAAGCCTCAAAGGTCTGGACGAAGACCCTGCCCACATCCTTTCTCACCCACTCATCGAAAATGCGGCCCAGGAAATTTCCGAACTGATCGGGCTGTACTGAGCGTTCCGAGACCCTGTCCCCTTTCTGGTAAAGGGTACGTCCCTCTTCATTGATTCGTTCTACAACCGGAATAAACTGAATCCAGTCTGTTCCTGCTTCATCCCTGAGGAAACGGTAGACTTCCAGCGGATAATCGGCATTGACCCTGTTTACTGTTGTCAGGACATTATATTCCACGCCGTGCTTTTGAAGGAGGCGCAGCCCTTTCATGACCCTATCGAAACTCCCTTCCCCTTTTTTGTCCACCCGGTAGGCGTCATGCAGTTCTCGCGGACCGTCGATGCTGATCCCGATGAGAAAATTGTTTTCCTTAAAGAAGCGGCACCATTCGTCGTCCAGTAGCGTGCCGTTGGTCTGCATCGTATTTTCGAAAGCCATACCCGGTTTTTTGTACTTTTCCTGTAACTCGACGGCACGCCGGTAAAAGTCGATTCCCATCAGGGTAGGCTCACCCCCTTGCCAGGCAACGGTTACCTGCGGGCTGCGGTGATGGGCTGTGATGAGCTGCCGGATGTAGTTCTCCAGCACTTCGTCTGACATGCGGAACCTGCTGCCCGGATACAGCAGTTCTTTGTCCAGAAAGAAGCAGTAGGAACAGGCCAGGTTGCAGATAGCTCCTGTTGGTTTGGCCAGCACATGGATTCTGGGAGGTAGATAGTTTTGTCTCATCAGTATTTCCTTCTGAATCGGAATGACCGGGCTCAATATGCAGTGTGCTCCCGGTAAAGCCGTCCCGAATCTTTATCCGCAACGATTCCCGATTTGGCCTTTACCGTCTTGCCAGAGCCATGCGTATCTCTGCCTCACGGTCTTCGATCCGTTCGCGCTGACGTCAACTGCTACGCGAGAGACGGTGCCTGTAAAAGCAAAGGGAGGCTTGTAAATCTCGATGGTGGGAGACCCGGTGTCCTTGCCGAGGTAAGCCCTTCGCCTGGCTCGATCAAGAGAGGGATAGTTACAGGTATTTCTATCTGTCCTCCCACTTGCTTTGGAATTTTACAGTTAACGTATCCAAATAAAAATGGGAAGGGAAATTGACTTTCACTTCTCTCCCTTCACCCACCCTGTTCAAGGATGGTCTTTCTTGCCTTACAGCCAATTTCCGGGAATAGGTGTTTTCCCGGAGAGGCGTTTTTCTATCAAATTTTAGCGTGCCACGGCTACTTCTTCTTCGCCAAAGGCAGCCCGCAGCTTGTCTTCTTCTTCCTTGGACAGATTGGTAGCAATAATTTCAAACTTAAACTGCTTCATGGCATCTGCAACCTTATCCTCCACCATGTCACTGGTCATCAGAAAGAGAGCTGAGGTGCCTTCGGTTACTTTACTGCGGACAGACCTTATGAAATCTTCATCAATACCAACATGGGACATGGAACCGGCAAGAGCACCTATTGCGGCTCCAGCCACAAGGCCAAGTATAGGAATAAAAAAGATCAGCCCAAATAGCATGCCCCAGAATGCGCCGCTCAGTGCGCCTACCCCGGCCATGCTGGTTAACTGTTTCGTTTTTGGCTTCTTTTTTCCCTCAGGCCATGTAACTATGGCTGCATCATGCAGGGTAATCAGCTGTTTTTTGCTTAAATTTTCTACCGCCTCAAGAGCCTGTTCAGCCCCATCAGCGGTTTCGAACTTCAGAACTGTTAAAGTTGCTATAATTCAAACCTCCTTTTATGCGACATATTTGCTGGTTATTATGTTTTCACGTCAGTTATAGAGGAGAAAGCATCATCTCCACTATCGTTTTGTAAATCTTGAAAAAGCCGGGTTAATCTCGTCTTTATCTCTGGCTACACACTTTCTGCTGTCTCAACATGCAGCACAGCATAGTAGCCGGGAAGAGACTTACTTAAATCCCTCAAGCTTTTTGCAGCGGGGGTCAGGGAATAGCCAGTCTGTTACAGGAAAGCCCCTGGTATTATTTTCTTCATGCAGTGTGATCTTGCATATTTCGCATGCACTGATATCTTTCCATAGACTTCGCTGTCCAGAGTAGGCGAATCAATTAAAATTGTTTTTTGAATACCGGCGATTTCAACCTGAATGCTGAGATCTGTCAAATGTCTCTTTCATTACGAAAACCGCTTGCAGGCATCTACAGGTTAATTTCCGTACTGTCAACCCCCAATTGAATCTTCGAGATTTCCCCCAGGCTCGGTGTTCAATAATTTACTTTATATAATCGTTCTTTTATATATATTATTTTATGCATGTTGATTAACTTTATTGGGTCTGCTGAAAAGGATTACTCTTTTAAATTGAAGATGTTCTACTCTTTCTGCTAATCTTATTTTCCTTTTTAATTCTCGTCCTTTCTGGAAATTGTTAACTCAGTTCCCTGGTCAGCAAAATGAATAATGATATCAGAAGAAGGCATTGCTATATTTGCATTTATCAGGGCTTTATAAATTGCCGCATTCAGTCGGTCTTCTGAAACCCTTGTCTCCACGTAATCCCCTATCCGGTATCTGGCTTTGAACCTCATTCCTGACCCTGTGAACTCGAGTAAGAGGACCTGTATAGGATTTTCGTGCATGATCCGGTCTATTTCTTCTGCCTTTTCCCCTATCTCTCCTCCTATAAACATCAGCTGTATGCGGTCTGCCAGAACCTGCATCGAAGAGTCGATGTGCCGGAAGAAAGCTTTCCAGCCTTTACGGAGGTAGTTCGGACCGGGTTCCCGGCTCGAATTTGAGCTTTAAGATTCGGATAATTATCCGGGCCTGATTCGGGCTGCGTAAGGTCTGCCTGTATTTTCTGCCATTTGATATTCTCCTGTTGTCCCGTATCAGGACTTCCGGTCCTCCGCAAAAACTCCCTCCTCCCGTAAGCGGTGCACTGTTTGTACCACGACTGCAGTCAGCGGTACGGCCAGTATCATGGCCATGATCCCTCCTACGATACCGGCTGCGATCGTTACGAGGAAAACGACCAGCGGGTGTAGTTCGAGAGTTGTTCCCAGGACCCACGAATTTATGGCATTCTGCAGCGCCCCGTTGGATATGGTCACAGCCGCCGCGACAATCAGCGCCGTTTGCGCTCCCCCTGAACCAAAGGCGATAATCACGGCAAAGGCCCCGCCAATGAAGGCTCCTATGTAGGGGATAAATGAAGTAAAAAAGTACAGGACTAAAATTGAGCCCACCAGGGGCACCTTGAGGATGACCAGGGGAACGAGCACCACGACTGCCGTAATAGCTGCAGTGATTGCAGTACCCCGGAAATAGAGGCGTATGGAGCGGCTGGTATCGGCGACGATAGCCGTACCGGTCTCGGGTTTTAAGTTGAACTGTCGGGCCAGCCAGACCTCCATTTCAGGCCCGTCCCGCAGGATGAAAAAGAGGATGAACACACTGAAATAGGCTCCGATCAGGAATGCTGCGGCACTCGAAAACGTGCTGCTGAGAAGCCCTATGATGCCCTGGCCGAGTGCAGGCAGGGCATTGTGAGCTGTGGCGCTGATCGACTCCAGGGTCTCCTTCTCTACCTCGAACTGCAGCAACCAGGCCTGCAAGCTGCTCCATCCGGCATTGAGCTGGCTTACGATCTCGGCTCCCTGGTCAATGAAACCTCTGACCAGGATCAGAAACAGGATGGCAGCACCCAGAAATATAAGAAACATTGTCAGCACCGTGCCGGTATTGCGCTGAACATGCCGCCGTTCCAGCATGTCTACCAGCGGCCTGAAAACAATTCCTATCACCACCGCAACGAGTAGCGGGACGATGATACCGCTCACCGTCGCAATGATGCTCAGTATGGTGCTGGCAGCGAGCAAGATTCCCAGAAAGAGCCAGCTCATAATGCCTGCTCGACGCAGCCAGTACGGTGCGCTTCTGGAAAATTCGCTTTGAGAACCTTTGTCCGTGATGATTTCTCCCCCCTGCAAAAGAACTGGCAGTCCTCTGGTTGCTTTCCTGTTCTCTATTTGGTCTTTGCTACCTCGTCAGAGTCGTATATATGGCGGTTTAATGACTAGTTAAGCTGATTATTGCCGGGCCATGACCATCCGCATCCCAACTTCCTTATCCTCGATCAGTTCGCCGCTCACATCCACGGTCACACTGTAGATTTTGCCCGTGAATTTAAAGGGAGGCTTATAGTCGGGCGTAACCGGAGCTCCGGGGGCCGAACCGCAGGTAACACCGCTCGTTAGTCCAAGCATAAGCGGGGTCGTTACCGGAACCTCAGCCTGCCCGACCAGATTCCCGTCTATATAGAGCTGAGCCCTTCCAGGTGCGCCTTTTCCGCTGGCAACATCCGGCTCCCCGGTCACTTCAAACTCGAAACGGAGTTGATGCCGGCCCTCAGGCACCTTTTCACCGGATTCGACATGATAAAGAGCCCGAGCTACGTAGTTGTGTACCCAATGCAGCTTTCCGCCTTTCATATAGAACGAATAGCCGGCGTCAATACCCCCATGGGCAAGCAGGATCCCTTCAGCGCCTCCGGCAGGGATTTCCACATCGGCTGTGATGCTATGCGGGCGGTTGAGCACATTAACTGCTGCATTTGCTGGAATCGCCTGGGTTCCGGGATAATAAGTGTAACGCGTTCGATCCACTGCTATCTGCGGCCGCTCATCAGCAAGGCGCAGCACTCCCCTGGCATCGATAGGCAACACATTATATTTCCCTGCCTCTGCATACCAGGTAGCAATCATCTCGATCAACTTCGGCCGGTTTTCTGCAGCCACATTCTCGTTTTCTGTCCAATCCTTCTGAATATTGTAAAGTTCCCAGCCGGTTGCATCCAGCTCGGTTAACTTCTCTGCCGAAATCGGTTCTCCGAAGGGCTTTCCTGCTTCAGCGAACGAAGGGCCCGGCCACGGACATACTGCACGCCAGCCGTCGTGATAGAGGGAGCGGTGTCCCATCATCTCGAAGTACTGGGTATGGTGTCTGGAAGAAGCATTTGCATTCCCCAGGGTGTGTGCAAAACTTACACCTTCAATAGGCGATTGGGTTACCCCTTTAATAACCGTCGGGGTCTCGATTCCCAGGCATTCCAGAACCGTAGGGACCATATCGATAGCATGGGCGTACTGGGTGCGGACCTCGCTTCTGGCTCTGATCCCCCCTGGCCAGTGGACGATAAAGGGGTCGCTGATCCCTCCGCGATATGTCTCACGTTTCCAGCGGCGGAAGGGTGTATTTCCTGCCCAGGTCCAGCCCCAGGCATAGTGGTTGAAGGTCTCCGGGCCTCCCAGTTTATCCAGAAGGGCAAGGTTCTCCTCGAGTGATTCAGGCACGTTGTTGAAAAACAGGTTCTCGTTGACCGAGCCTGTAGGACCGCCTTCGGAACTTGCACCGTTGTCGGAAATCACCATGATCAGGGTGTTTTCGAATTCTCCGATGTCTTTCAGGAACTGCAGCAGCCTTCCAATATGGTAGTCGGTGTGCTCAAGGAACCCGGCAAAGACCTCCATCATACGGGCATAGAGTTTTTGCTCTTCAGGCGAGCATTCTTTCCAGGGCCTGACATCCGGGTCATGGCGGGAGAGTTTTGCGTCTTTCGGGACGATCCCCAGTTCTTTCTGCCGGGCGAATGTTTTCTCCCGGTAAGCTTCCCAGCCGTCATCGAATTTGCCTTTATATTTATCGGCCCATTCTTTAGGAACATGATGAGGAGCATGCATGGCTCCGGGACAGAAATACATGAAAAAAGGCTTGTTCGGAGCTATCTGTTTGGCATCGGCAACGAACTGGATAGCCCTGTCTGCCAGGTCCTCATTCAGGGTGTACCCTTCTTCGGGAGTTCCGGGAGGGTGTACGGGGTGGTTGTCGTAAACCAGTTCAGGATAATACTGGTGGGTTTCCCCTCCTAAAAAGCCGTAAAAGCGCTCGAACCCTCTTCCTAAAGGCCAGCGGTCATAAGGCCCTGCTGCCGAGATCTGGTCTGCAGGTGTCAGGTGCCATTTGCAGACGGCATAGGTATTGTAACCATGTTCCAGAAGCATCTCCGACAAAAAACCGTTCTCAAAAGGTATGTACCCGTTGTAGCCGGGATAGCCTGTCGAACCTTCGGTAATGCAGGCCATGTTATTCGAATGGTGGTTTCGTCCGGTCAGGATGCAGGTACGGGTAGGTGAGCAGAGCGCCGTTGTGTGCATATTGTTGTACAAAAGTCCTCCCTCTGCCAGGCTGTCCAGATTGGGTGTTTCGATAGGGCTCCCGTAGCAGCCGAGCTGTCCAAAGCCTGTGTCGTCCAGCACGATAAACAGAACATTTGGGGAGTCTTCTTTAGCTCTCCGGGGTTCCGGCCAGGCCGATTCGGACTGGTCAGCCGTCCGGCCTATGACCCCGGGGAAGGTGGTTCCGGGTTTGTATTCTTTTAATGGCATTTCTCCTCCTATCAGTGTAAGTATTTTCTGAAAAATACACAAAAATAAAAATACACAAAAATAAAAATGCTCAAAAAGAAAAATGGGGAAAGGAACCGACTTATTGCTCCTCTCCCCAAATTTCTTTTATTCAAGAATCTTTTATTCAAGAATCGCTATTTTTACTTTTCCGGCAATTTCCGAAAATATTTTACATTCCCGGAAAGACGGGGTTCCAGGCAAAACTCAGTGTGCTGGAGCTGCTGCTTCTTCTTCGGCAAACACTTCGCGCAGTTTGTCTTCTTCTTCCTTTGACAGGTTAGAAGCAATAAGTTCAAACTTCAGTCCCTTGAAGGCTTCGGCTACCTTATCCTGAACGGCATCGCTGGTAAGCAAAAAGAGAGCAGAGGTACCTTCTGTAACTTTACTGCGGACAGACTTGATGAAATCATCACTGATCCCCACGTCGGCAAAGGAAGCGGACAGCGCACCGATAGCTGCCCCGATTACCATCCCGAAGATCGGGACCAGGAAGATCAGGCCGAACAGCATGCCCCAGAATGCACCGCTCAGTGCGCCTACTCCGGTCATGCTGGTTAACTGTTTCGTTTTTGGCTTCTTTTTGCCCATAGGCCAGGAAACGATTGCTGCGTCCTGCAGGGTGATCAGCTGCTTCTTGCTCAAATTCTCTACCACTCCAAGTGCATGTTCTGCACCGCCAGCAGTATCAAATTTTAAAACGGTTAGAGTTGCTATATTCATGACCTCCTTTTATTTCAGATATTTTTCCGGTTCTTGTTTTTTGATGTAAACCTGTGTTTTAATGTCAGTACGCCAGAGAGGTGAAACTGTCATCTCCGCTACCGTTTTGTAAATCTTGAAATAGCCGGGGTAACATGTCTTCTTCTGCGACTTACACATTTTCTGCTGCTTCAGCAGCATAGTGGCCGAGAAGTCCTGCTCAAAGCTCACAAACCGTTTTGTGCCGGGGTCAAGGTAGTATAACTTCTGACAGGTAAATCCACAGTATACTTTTTTTCACCTGTCATTCCCATGTGTGTTTACACAGATATTGATATCCTGGCATAGCCAGAGCTATTCAGAGCGAGATGAATCCCATTTGAATGTCTTTCTGACTATTATCGGTTTGAACCTGAAGGCTTGAAATTCGTCAGGTGTTTTTTTATTATTCCTGAAAACTGCCATCCAGGCATCTACCGTAAATTTTGATATTGTTAACCCCAGAGGAACCTTCGAGACCACTTCCCCCAAGCTCGATGTTCACTAATTCGCTTTATATAATTCTTCTTTTATACATATTATCCTATGCATGTTGATTTATTTTATTTGGTTTACCGAAATGGATTGTTCCTTTCTGTTGAAAAATTGCGATGTAATTGCAACAATCCACCGCCTCCTTCTTGCTGAGGCGCTTATATCTATTATTATGAATTAAAAAGGAGCCTCGTGGGGTGAAGCAAAGTATTCTCTCAGCGTCTGGGGATTTTTTCCAGTTTATCGTTTATCCTGATTGGAGTATCGTTTTTCGGGTGCTTTTTATCCGGCTGGCAGTCCGGTACAGGCCACATGCGGGTCAGGGAAAGAAAACGGAAAGCTTCCGGCTCCGGCCACCGGACTGTCCTGCAACAGAAGTTTTCAGGTAAAAACAGTTCGGTTAACGAGAATAAAGAAAAAATTAGTAACTTTGGAAAAAATAAGTAATTTTTCGCTTTTTTGTTTCTTGCTATTTAAAGATAGAAAAATGTAAATCCTATCTTCTCCACTTTTTTATAATAATTTCGGATTTTTATTATGGCTTCGGATTTTAATTATGACTTCGGATTTTAATTATGACTTCGGACAGTTCAGAAATCCTGTAAACTGCAGGCGAACTATCTTCTTTTTAGAGGGGTTATCCCTCTCCAGATTATTTCCCAGGTTTCTTTTGTTTCCTGGCAGCGTTTCAGACCGCAGGTGCTGCATGAGATTTTTGTTCTTCCTCAGCGAATTTAACGGCTTCTGCCAGTTCCTCGCCTACCAAAGCCAGCAGCTCGGGGGTGAGCATGCCCTGAGAAACCAGTACTCCACCCTCATCTTTAATCGCCTGCTTGAGGTCTTTTGCCCAGAGGTGTTCGATGATAAGGATAGCAGCGGCTGTGCCTTCCGGAATCGCATCGGTAACCTCCATAATATCTTCCTCGGTGATTCCGTAGTTTTCCTGGGCTGCTGCCAGGGCTCCTTCCTCAATGCCTCTCCTGGCTCCCTCCTCACCTCCGGCTCCAAAGCCGAGGAGTCCGCCTACTACTGCCCCGAAACGCATTCTCTCCTTTTCGTCCAGCTGTGTAGCTTCCATAAACTTGGTGCTTCCATTTTCGTCTTTCCATACGAACAGCAGGTCGATGAGCCTGATAATTCCTTCTTCCATTACGGACTCAAGTTCACGCCGGATCTTGCCGTGGAATTCCGGATTATCGAATACTACTACTAAGAGCTGCATAGGTCCATACATTACTTCAGCCATTTGTTTTCCCCCTGTTGAAGTTTTCTTTCTTTCTCTTTTTCTTCCTCTGCTTCCCTGCCTTCCGTTTACCTTTCCGTTTCCCCGTACCCTATCATAAGGGAAGGGCTATCCAGATAAGCCGGGAAGCTCCTCACATTTCCGACGGCTATCTTACCTTTCCCATATCTGGAATTTTTCACTCGAAAAACAGTTTCAGCAGTATTGGCAATTCGATATATAAAATCCAGTTTATATAAAATTGAGCATATATAAAAATGCACATAAGATCAAAAAATGCCGGAAATAGGAATAAAGAAGAGCAAGTCAAATAAAAGGAATTTAAAAGAGAAAAGTGTAAGGAAAAACCTTCACTCTGAAATTTATTTCTCCTTCCCGTAGAGGCAGATGACTGCAAGGAGTCCTGGAAAACCAAGAACAACCCCGAATCCAGAAGCCTCTTCTCTTTTTTCAGTTTCGTTAGCCGGAGTTATCTCGGCTGTAGTTTCTTCCCCGGTTGTTTCTTCAGGAGTCTCAGTTACATTCTCTTCTGGAGTTTCGGTCTACAGGACCGGCTAACCTTCAGGGTTCTTTTTCAGGTCCGGTAGAATGGGAAAGTTGAACGTGCAGCGGCATTCCTCCGGCTTGCCGTTACAAGATTGCGATTTCTGGGAATACGTGTGTTGTTTCCAAAAGGTCAGCTTGCGGAACTGCTGCTTTTTACCCCTATAATCAAAGAGCAGGCAGTTCAGAAAGTCACCTTCGGTTCATACTCTTTTCCAGAATGAATATGGCTAGTGTGCCTCAGGACAGTATGTCCAAAGTAACGGCTGTTTCACTGTTCCGGAGGCTTTTCAACTTCTCCGGCTGCAAAGGTCGCAATCTCCTTCGAAAGCTCATCTCCCACAGTTAGCGTCACCACATTGGCGTTGTAACTGCTCATGCTGTTGATGACCTTTTCGCTGTAGATATTTTCGAGCAAGAGCAGGAGAGCCGAGCTGTCGGGCTTCAGGGCATTCCCGAGTTCTTCTAAGTTACCTTTCTTGATCGGGCGCCCGAGGTATTTCCCGGCAACGCCACCTACCACAGCTCCGCCCACGACCCAGGCCAGCACGCCTGCAGGACCCCCTATGAGAGCCAGAATTCCGCCGCCAACCGCTCCGATTGCTGCACCGAGAACCCCCCTGCCTGGCTCGTGGATGTGGACCTTTCCCTTTTCGTCATGTTCGACTACTGCCTGGGCAACTATTTCATAGTTGTCCAGTATGCCTTTAGACTTTACTTCCTTGAGGATTTCCTCTGCTTTCTTCTGTCCGTCAAAGGAAAGCGCCACAATATCATAAACTTTTGATGCGTCTTCTTTTCCCATTATATTATTCCCCACTCGTTTAGAAGTCTGAACATATAGTCCAGGCGGATTATATATATTATTCCTTTAATAAATACTATTCTACGATTAGATATCTCTTCATATATGCTTGCCTTCGCAAAACGTTGCTTTTGCTTTGAAGGCCCTGTCTCTTTTGAACAAAAAGGAGGTTTTTAGAGGAGAGATATAAAGTGGAAAGCAAAAGCTCTATAAAACGAACATGAAATTCTTCGATTAACAGGAGCAAAAAATGAAAGTACTTGAAGGCACTTTCATGCTAAATAAATAGAGTTCGGCAGTCGCTTGTTTCCGGGCCATGGGTCCGGAACTGTACCCAGGGATACGGTGCGGGGTTTTGAGATCTCAGGATTCATTTTTGCCTTCGTTTTCCCCTCTCTTAACTCTAGTCCCACTTGATTCCATCAGTTTAGCCATCCACCGTGTTTCCTCGGAACTTTCCAGAATTATCTTTACAACTATTGTAAGGGGCACGGCAATCAGCGCACCTGCAGCACCCAGTATGAAGGACCAGTAAAACAAAGAAAGAAATACGATAGTCGGAGATAATTTGAGACCTTTTCCTGCAATAGACGGGAAGAGGACATTCTCTACGAGCGCATTGATAATAGTGACGCCGACCAGGACCCCCAGTGCCCCTATAGCCCCGTATTTGAACAGGGCAAGGAGCATAGGTGGAATAGTGGCCAAATAAAAGCCAAGGTAAGGAATATAACCGAAAAGAAAGAACAGGAGTCCCCATAGGAGAGCAAAATCTATACCTCCGAGAAGGAGAAGTATGGCTGTTCCAATGCCTCCGAGCAAGTTTGTTTCAGTCCTCAGGAGCATGTAATTTATGACATTTCTGCTCAATTTGGTAAAATGCGAAAGATGGGCCTGTTGTTCTCCAACTTCTTTTTGTACCCTATCTGGCACACTTGCAGCATCCAGAAGTAAAAACGTTGTTGTGATAACGATGAGCACAATTGTTGACCCGGCACTTAGGGCTCCTGTAATAATTTCCCCCGACACATTGAAAGCAAATGCTGCAAGATTGCGCAGGACCGATTCCACGGAAAATCCAATTCTAGGCAAATATGTTGAAATACTGTTCACAATACTCTGAACCTGAATTTCGTAGTCCGGAATCTGGTTACTGAGCTGGAATAAAGAGTTTGCAAACAGAATCGCGGTTCCAACAATAATAAAAATGAAAAAAATGATCACCAGAAAAACGCTAACCATCCCCGGAACTCCTTTCCTCATGAACCAGCGAACAAGAGGGGCAAAGATCAAAAATGAAAAAAGAGAGAAAAAAACCGGCACCAGTACAGTCGAAATCGCCTTCATACCAAGTGTAAGGAGAATTGCAGCTGTGCTGTAAATCAGAACTTTGGCTGGTGTTGAAAGAGTATTTGCATTCATATTTACATCCCCCAATCTTTCTTACCCAAATTTTTCCTTTACTGCCGACTTTCGTTTTTTAATTTTTACAGGTCAACTTTCCTGTCTTGTTTTCTAATTTTCACGCACTTAGTTAAATTAAAAAGCAGTAACTTAACATCCTGGCTTTTCAGCTGCCTTTAAATGAAGAAATAAAGTAAAGATCCAACCTCAACCATTTTTTTAATTATGTATTGTGCTGTTGAACGGACACAATATAAGTATGAGATCCGGAATACATATAAATTAACATATATAATATCAGGATTAAGACTTAACTTTCAGGGCGAAAAAGGGGGATTTAATCGGCCCTTTTATCAGCTCAGGCGGCTCCAGAGCTCCTTCTCATCCGTTTGGTTTTTCCATTTTTCTTCTCCTGCTCTTCGCTCTACCCCTTCTTCATCATCTTCTGCTGGGTTCATCAATCTACTCAACTACTTCGTCTCCTCAAAATTGTCAGGGATGATTTTTTAAACCATGGCAAAGGGTGTTGAAAGCAGTTCTCCTGCGGCTTCAGGTACATAACCCGATAAAGAGAGATACGAATACAACAGTCGGAGATAATTTCGGACCCCTTCCTGCCATCAAGGGGAAGACAACGTCTTCTGTAAGTGTATTGATGACTGAAATCACTATGATTTTAATATGGACGGGCAATCATTCAGACTGTTGCCGCCGACTTCGGACCCGATTTCTTCTCTGCGGCTTTGATCACTTCTAACAGTTCTTCTCCGGTTGCAGCCAGCAGTTCGGGGGTGAGCATACCCTGGGAGATCAGAATACCTCCTGCGCCACGAATTGCGTTTTTCAGGTTCTTTGCCCAGAGATGTTCAACAACAAGAATAGCTGCGGCGGTGCTTTCCGGAATAGCGCCGGTTATTTCCAGAATATCTTCTTCGGTGATTCCGCAGTTCTCCCGGGCTGCTGCACTGGCACCTTCTTCAACGCCTTTCTTTGCTCCCTCTCCACTGGCGGCTTCATTCCCCGTGAGTCCTTCTATGACGTCAATTAAATGCATTCTTTCCTCTTCGTCGAGCTGTGTAGTCTTAAAAGAAGCAACATTTCCTTTCTCATCCTTCCCTACGAACAGCAGGCCAATGAGTCTGATCATTCCTTTTTCCATGACTGATTCAAGTTCCTTGCGGATCTTGCCGTGAAAGTCTGGATTGTCGAATACGATAACTAAGAGCTGCACTGGCCCAAGCGTTAATTCATTCATTTACCTATTCCCCCTATCCGGAATTCTACTTCCGCTGTCCCTTTTCTATGGATCTGCATTTCCCATGTGCCAGGTGTGCGGTCAATGAGATCTTTGCACATTTCCGATATTCTCTCAATCCTATCCGGAAATTCGCACCCAAAAAACAGCTGCAGTGATAGCAACTTAAATGACATATAATTTTTAAAATATATATAAATTAACACATATAATATTAAAATTAAGATTTTATTACAGCAGAAGAAAAAAGAATTTTACTGTCCCTATTCGCGGATTTGCCGATTCAAAAGTACTTTTTATTCCATGCTTTTCATCTCGCGTTTTTTCTCCCCTTTCTTCTTCCCTTTCTTCTCTTTCGTTCTTCCTTCTTCTCTTTCTTTTCCCTCTTCTTCTCTTTCTTTTCCCCCTTCTTCTCCTCTTTCTCCTTCCCTTTCTTCTCCTCTTTCTCCTTCCCTTTCTTCTCTTTCTTTTCCCCCTTCTTCTCCTCTTTCTCCTTCCCTTTCTTCTCCTCTTTCTCCTTCCCTTTCTTCTCTTTCTTTTCCCCTTTCTTCTTCCCTTCTTTTAATCCCCTTTGTTTCTAATTTTTTTCTCACTTCTCTATTATTGTATATCCCCCTGCATCTTCAGGGTCCATCAAACTGCCCAGTTATTTATAGCCTCAAACCTCGCACTTATAATCTTCAAAAATATTGTTATCTTGTATCAGGAGCCGGCAATTGGCACAACTGTACTGTAAGTAAGAAATAGTAAGTTCAGGATTTCTCTTGTCCAGGTTCCATGAATTTTACCATCCAGCTCATATCCTCGGAACGTTCCATGAGCATTTTCACGACCATTGTAAGAGGTACGGCTATAAGTGCTCCCGAGGGACCCAGTACATAGGTCCAGTAAATGAGAGACAAAAATACAGTTGATGGAGACAATTTCAGGCTTTTTCCCGCGAGGGATGGAAAAAGGATGTTTTCTACAAGTGCATTAATGAGCCATATACTGGCAAAAACGGCAAATGCCCCTGTAATTCCGTATTTGAACAGTCCTAAGAGCGTGGGTGGAAAAGCTGCAAGAAAAAATCCCAGATAAGGAACATAGCCGAAAAGAAATGTCAGGATACCCCAGAGAATTGCAAAATCTATACCTTCCAGATAGAGAATTATGGCGGTTCCGATGCCTCCAATGAGATTGATAGCGGTTCTTATAAGGATAAAGTCTACCAGTATGCTGCCAAATTGTTAGTTCGTGACAACAGGAGAGGATGCTTTTTAGCTTCCTTACGAACTTTACCCGGAGGAACTGCAATATCAAGCAGTAAAAATGTTGTTGTTATAACAATAAGTCCTGCTGTTGTCCCGGCATTTAAAATCGCTGTAAGGATTCCAGTTGTCAGGCTGAAAACGAAATTCGTCATACTTCGCAGTATCTCTTGCAGGGATAGCCCGACAGAGGGGAAATATTCTATAAGTTTTTCAAGATCTTTTGTCAATCCGACGTCAGAGTCCGGGTTCCAGTTGCTCAACTGGAATAAAAATTGTGTAACCAGGAGCCCTGTAGCAATAAAAGCGAGAATAAGTAAAAGAATTACAAGCCCGACACTAATTACTCCCGGAACTCCTTTTTTCTGGAGCCAGTAGATGAGAGGAGCCAGGATTAAAAAGGCAAAAACTGAGAAGAAAATCGGTACAAGTATAGCTGCTATCTCCCTCATCCCGATTGTCAGGATAACTGCAGCGATGCTGTAGCGCAAAATTTCGGGTGAGACTGAGTTCCTCATGTTCTTATCCGTGTTCATTTTTACATCTCCACGAAGTTCCTTTAGAGCCCTTTTGATCCATTTTTAAACCCATAGCCTATCATCCGTCCCCGTCCTGTTTCTCACACCGGATTCTCTCCTGGCATCTTTTTTGCACATCTCCAGTAGCGGCAATCCTTTACGTACGGGCATTTCCTTCACTTCCCTTCGTTCCGGCGTATTGCCCGGAAGTGAAGCTACTATCCGTGAATAACAGTCACCTTCAGGGCCTGCGGAAATCCCGTGGGTAAAAATACTTATGAGGATTATGCTAGTCCCGATAATTATGTCATCATCTGCCTTTTGCGTCATCAGCTGCCTTTTGCGTCATCAGCTGCTTTTTTCCTCCCCCTTCACCTTGCAAGGTCCCGTAAAGTTTTTCCATGTTCCTGAAAGGTTTCTATTGACGCTTCAGCCCGCTTGCCCAGCTCTCCCCCTATAAACATCAACAGGATGAAACCTGCCAGTGCCACTACCATAATCATGACCATCACGTCCGGGTCTGTGAAATTAAGCGCGGAAATCGCCAGAGCTGCCGAAAGGTTGCGCTGGGCTGTCCCGAGGGCAAGTACCCTCTTTGTAGCTCCTGCGGATCCTCCGAGGAAATAGCCGACGACAAACGAAATAAGCAGGAAAATTACTGCCGCAATAATCGCGATACTGCCGATAACGCCTATAAGGTCGGAGATGTAGACCACAAAAAAAGCCAAGAAAAGGACAAGCAGGGAAAGGTTGCTCGCCTGAGTCATCAGGGGCGGGAGTCCGCTGGCAACTTCCTCGTACCTGGCCCGGACGGACAGGGCAAGTGCCAGGGGAAAGAGCATCAGCAAAATGAGGGATCTTGCTATGTCCAGGGAGTCTATTGTAACCCCTGAGAGGAAAAGCGGCAGGGCTATCGGGACGTAAAAAATGGTTACCACCATCAAGAGCACCATAAGCCCTACTGAAAAAGCAGTGTCCCCTTTTGCCACCTGTGTGAGCTTCGGCAGGAAAGGAGCCCCTGCGGAAGTACCGAGAAGGAACAGGCCGATTGCAAGCCCTCCGGAGAGCGGAAAGATTAACAGAACCCCGAGAGCGAACAGCGGGACCAGTATGAAATTGGCTGCCAGTGAAGGATTGCCAGCCTCCCGTCACTCAACGGGGTAAGTATCTGTTGCACTGTCAGGGAAAAACCCATTCCAAACATGCTGGTAAGCACGAAGACCAGTATGGCAAGGACACCTACAGTCTCAAGGAAATTCGAAAAAGAGGTGGTTTCAACCATTCTTCCCCCCTTCTTCCCCCTTTATTCTAAACTTCTAACCTCAGCCGTGTACCATCTGATCGAGTCCTACCGTAATTGCCAGGATTAGGGCAGCATCCTGTCCGGGGGATACCTCCACTCCATAGGTATCTCTTATCCGGAACCATTTTTTGGAGACTTCTGCAACCTTTTCCCTTCCGGACTCGACATTATATTCGTGATCCAGGATATTTCCCTGGACATCCATTTCGGGCCCATTTGCGACTTCAACCTTAAATCGGTCGCGCAAAGGTGTGATCAGGGCTTGTTTGATCGTGGCAACTGTTCTTCCCTCTCCGTCCAGGATGTCCAGCGTATCCCTTACCCTGAGCAGCTTCTCCTTGAGTTTGTACAGTTCATGCCCCTGAACATCCTTGATTATCAGGGTGTCGCGAATACGGAGGGCTTTTCCGTCAACATAGAATGCCCTCTCCCCAGCCTCATTTTCGATCCAGTAATCATCCCCTATGGAAACGAGTTTTTCGTGCATTTTGTAGCGTTGTGCGCTTTCTGCTCTATGACCCCTGAGGCCGCCCATGATCCTTCCCATTAAAAATCACTCCCTTTGTTTATTGTATTCCAGTTTCGTCCCTTGCAGGTATTCTGTTTATCCCGGTATGGAATAGGGAAGGATAATCCCGGTCAGCTTTACAGCCCGGGAAACTATAGTAACACTCGAACCTTCTCCCCATTATGGTCTAAACTGGTGAATCCTCGAATATTTCCAGGCTCACCCCCCCTTTGAGTGCATAAATATATAGTACAATATATTCAAATTAGTTTATAATTTTAGTAGCAATGCATGGGCTTTTTTTCCGCTCGCATATTCGCTTTTTTCTGCTCACATGGCTTTCCTGTAAATTTCAATCACCTCTTCTTTTGAGAGTTCTCTTGGGTTTGTAAGGTGGCAGACGTCCTGCATGGCATTTTCCGCCAGCAGCTCGAGGTCTTCTTCCCTGGCTCCGAGCTCTTTCAGACCCGAGGGGATTCCAATGTCAGCTGCAAGCCTTTTGATGGCAGCTATGGCTTTGTCTGCGGCTTCTTCCGGGCTCAGGCCCTCAACTTTTTCTCCCATTGCCTTTGCAATATCGGCAAACCGTTCGGGACAGACTTCTTTGTTGTACATTTCCACATAGGGGAGGAGAATTGCGTTGCAGACGCCGTGCGGGAGGTCATATAATCCGCCGAGCTGGTGGGCCATGGAGTGCACATAGCCAAGGCTAGCGTTATTGAAAGCAACACCTGCAAGATATTCGGCATGGGCCATCATGTCCCTTATCCTCACATCTCCCCCGTGGGCAACAGCTTCGGGCAGGTATTTTGAGATAAGCTCGATTGCCTTGATAGCCGCCGCATCGGTGGTCGGAGTAGCCATGGTGGAAACATAAGCTTCAACTGCATGGGTAAGGGCGTCCATTCCGGTTGCAGCCGTAAGTGCCGGTGGCATACTTACCATCAGTTCGGGGTCGTTAACTGCTACATCAGGTGTGATGCGGGGATCAACGATTGCCATTTTGATGTGTCTTTTCGTGTCCGTAATAATTGTAAAACTCGTCATCTCACTTGCGGTGCCGGCAGTCGTGTTTACCGTGATAAGCGGAGGAACCCCCTTCGTAACCTTTCCGATGCCTTCGTAGTCGTTAATCTCCCCTCCGTTTTTAGCTACGATGCCAATAGCTTTTGCACAGTCCATCGGGCTTCCCCCTCCGACAGCAACGATCAGGTCACAGTTCTCATTTTCGTATATTATTGCCCCTTCCATAACCGAACTGTCTGTCGGATTCGGATCCGCTCCCGGAAAGATTGCTACTTTCAGCCCGGCGGCTTCAAGGATTTTCCGGATATCTCCTGCAAGCTCTTCTCCATGCCTGCTCCTTCCTGAAACGATCAGGGCTTTAGTACCCCCAAGCTCTTTTGCATGCTTGCCGATTTCTTTTACACAACCAGCCCCCATAAGGGCTACTTTCGGGTTCAGATAGGTATATGTCATGCTTCTCAACTCCTTTTAGCAACAACTTCGTTTAACAACAGCTTCGTTTAACAACAGTTTTCAAATCCCCCTAAATTTACTAAAAGTAAAATATTAATTGAAAAGGTTTCTTTTCAGGCAGCTAATAAAGTTTTGCATCGGAACAGGGTTTCTGAAAGCAACACTAGAAGTGCATAGGCAAAAGAAAAAAAGCTTTTTCAACTCATACTATCCGTACTTTCTAGAATTATTAATCATAAGGAATATTTATTCTACTTGTTTTATATATTTCACTATAATCTATATATATATTGACCGGTAATCGGAATTCGAACTTATTAATCAAAAATAAGGATGGGTGACCTGAACAGTTCTAAATCATATTGTAGATGGTAAGAACCAACAATATGGTAAGAACCAACAATATGGTAAGAACCAACAATATGGTAAGAATCAGTATTTTTGAAACTGACAGGTGTGTTCAAAATGCATTCAATTTGTTTTTAAAAGCTTATTAATTCGTAAATTTGCCGCATTCTCCGGACATCCATATACTCAGGTTTGTGAGTTTTAAAACATCAATCGGGCGATGGGGACAACCCGGATTATTGTTTTGCTTTCTTCGCCCGAATCAGTATTAAAATACAGATGAAAGAAAATCAGGAGGACAATATCCATGAATCAGGCAATAGATTCGCTCGAACCAGCTACCAGGACATTTGTAGAAAAAATAAACCGGGAAGGCGGAACGCCAATCTACAAACTCTCACCAAAAGACGCCCGTAAGGTTCTTTCCGATTTGCAAGCTGCTAAGGTGGCAAAATTAACTGCGGACATAGAGGATCTAACCATTCCGGTAGGGCCCGAGGGACAGGTTTCTATCAGGATAATAAGACCAGCAGGAAATAAAGAAATCTTACCGGTAGTCATGTACTTTCACGGTGCCGGCTGGGTCCTGGGGGGCAAAGATACGCATGACCGACTTGTCAGGGAAATCGCTGACGGAGTCAATGCCGCGGTTGTATTTGTCAATTTTACGCTGTCTCCGGAGGCAAAATATCCAGTACAAATCGAAGAGGCATATGCTGCGACAAAATATATTGCAGAGAACGGGAAAGAACTCAACCTGGATACTTCAAGGCTCGCGATTGCCGGCGACAGTGTAGGCGGAAATATGGCGGCAGCCGTTTCACTCCTGGCAAAGGAACGAGGCGGCCCAAAAATTGTTTATCAGGTACTCTTTTATCCTGTAACAGATGCAAATTTTGATACCCCGTCGTATCAGAAGTATGCGACCGACATCTGGCTTACCCGTGAAGCGATGAAGTGGTTCTGGGATAATTATTTGCCCGACAAGGAAGCGCGCAGGCAGCCGACCGCATCCCCATTACAGGCCTCGGTCGACCAGCTGAGGGGACAGCCACCGGCTCTCATTATCACCGATGAAAATGATGTACTCCGCGACGAAGGCGAGGCATATGCCCGTAAGCTGATGCAGGCCGGAGTTGACGTCGTAACCGTTAGATACCTGGGGACCATACACGATTTCGTGATGCTGAACGCCCTCGCGGGCACACCTGCAGCCTGCAGCGCAATCGGCCTGGCAAATGAAAATCTCAGGAACATTTTTTCCAGATCGTAATTCCGTAAAACCATAAAAAGGAAAAGGAAGTTATTGAGAAGAAAACTCCAGGTAAGAAGAACCAGGTTACATCCGACATGCAAAAATTTGACTTTGAATTTACGGTAAATTGCGATACTGTAGGGGACCCGGCCAGGATTTTCCAAACGTACAGCTATTTAATAAATAAACCCCAATAAATATACATGAGTGGGGTCAGACTTGGAGCAGATTTTCTTTCAACATACGAAGAAGGAACAAAAAGAGAATGGGTTATAGGCAACGGGCTTGGAGGATATGCTTCCTCTACGGTCATAGGGGCAGGAACCAGGACTTACCATGGCCTGCTTGTAGCAGCTCCGGAGAATTTTCCGGGAAGACTTTTGCTGCTTTCTTCCCTTGATGAGGAGATCTCAATCGACAAAGAAGTATATAAACTTGCGACCCACAAATATCCGGACAATATCTCTCCTGAGGGCTTCAATTACCTTTCCGAATTCATTCGTAGCCCATTTCCCCTCTGGGTTTACCAGGCCGGGGATTTTACCTTAAAGAAAAAAGTCTTCATGGTTCATGGCAGTAACACAACTTATGTCATCTATGATATAATTTCCAGAAAAGAGGGAGCTTTGCTAAAAATTTTCCCTCTGGTCAGCTCAAGAGATTTCAACCTCACTGCTCGTTCCGGGTATCTTTCCTTCTATCAGAAAGCCGGTCCTGCGGGAGTGGAACTGGCAAGCTCCAATGGTTTTACTTTCTCACTTTCATCAAACCTCCGGTATCACCCTGATCCCATATGGTACTTTAACCTGGAGTATGACTCTGAGAAGAAACGGGGACTTAACTTTCAGGAGGATATCTTCAATCCGGGTTATTTTGAAAGTAAACTCGAACCGGGGATTTCCCGCTTTTTTATCGCTGCCTCAACAAAAGATATTTCTTCTCTTACTCTCGGGCAAGTTGACAAACTCTATGTAAGGGAAGCAAATCGGCAGAATCTTCTTATTCTCGATTCGAAGCTTCTCGAGTCTTTCGCCCTTAAGCTTCTCAAGGCAACCGACTCTTTTGTGGTTAAAAACCACACTACAGGTGAAAATACGGTTATTGCGGGATATCACTGGTACTCTGACTGGGGAAGGGACTCCATGATTTCTCTGCCCGGCTTGCTTTTAATTCCTTATCGTTTTGAGGAGGCAAGGTCCGCTCTCAACAATTTCGCCCGGTACTGTCGAAGAGGTCTGATCCCCAATACTTTCCCGGCTTTCGGAGGAGATCCTATTTACAATACAGTGGATGCTTCTCTCTGGTTTATTCATGCTCTGGATCGCTATTTCGCATATACGCAAGACTTCCTTTTCCTCTCGGATATCTGGGATACGGTGAGCAGCATTATAGACAACTATTGTGCAGGTACGGATTTTGCAATCGGCATGGATTCCGATTATCTTATCTGGCAGGGGCCTCAGCTAACCTGGATGGATGCCAAAGTAGGGGAATGGGCAGTAACTCCAAGAGCAGGTAAAGCCTGTGAGGTAAATGCTCTCTGGTATAACGCTCTGAAAACCGCTTCTTACATGGGTACGCTTCTTGGCGAAGATATCTCCTCATATGAGACTCTTGCAGCAGGCGTTGCTTCGAATTTTGAAAACACTTTCTGGAACCCGGAAACTAACTGTCTCTTTGACCTCATACATCAGGATGAAGCAGGAAATCAGGTTAAAGACCCTGCAATCCGTCCCAATCAAATCTTTGCTGTCTCGCTTCCCTATACCATGCTTTCTCCTGAGAAAGAAAAAGCAATTGTAGACAGAGTTGAAAAAGATCTTCTGACACCCTTCGGGCTCAAAACTCTCTCAAGTGATCATCCCCTGTATAAAGGACAGTATCGTGGAGACGCTCTTACCAGAGATACGGCTTATCACAACGGGACAGTCTGGCCCTGGCTCCTCGGAGCCTATGTAAAAGCTTACCTGAAAGTCAATAATTCTTCGAACAGCAGTCTTGAGGAAATGCGTGTTCTTCTTGAAGGCTTTGATGCGCACCTTGAAGCTGCAGGTATTGGCACGATTTCCGAAGTGTTCGATGGGGACTCCCCTCACGCTCCCGGTGGTTCTATCGCCCAGGCCTGGAGCGTTGCAGAGATTCTCAGGGCATATGTGGAGGATGTACTCGGGATCAAACCTTGAAAGAGGAATTATATGTACTGCTTCTGATAAAACCGTAAATTAGATAAACGCAACTGATAAAAATTCGACTCATAAATCCGCAAATGATAAAATAGCCGGTAAAGCTCTAAATCGCTCGAGATAAGGCAAAAAATAAAGCAGTTTGTTTTAAGCAGGCTCCTCAAAACTGACCGTTTATACAATTGGATAAAGGGATTGTGCCGGTTCGAACCGGTGAAGGTACTTAACCGGTTAAAAAAGGATAGGAGTCGAAGAAGTTATAGCCTGATTTTTGTGAAAATCGAACGCTAATTAATTATCACCGGGAAAAATTTCTCGCTTTATCTGTTTCTCCGGTACTTCCAGCTCCTTTAAAAGAGAGACCATCGAATCTACCATTTTCACCGGACCGCATGTAAAGAACGTACGTTCCCGATAATCCGGAATAAATTTTTTGACCATTTCGGCATTGATTCTTCCTGTAACGCCCTTCCAGTCCGGCCCGGGTCTCGTGATAGTGTCAATTATTTTGATGTTCGGGTTCTTCTTCTGCGCATCCTCAAGCTCTTCTTTGAAGGCTATATCATTCTCACTGCTGTTGGAACAAAGCAGAATTATGTTAGCGTTTAACTTCTTATCGATCAGATATTTGATCATGCTCCGCAGCGGGGTTATCCCTATGCCGCCAGAGAGCATGCCTATATGTTCATACTCCTGCTGGAAGGTGAACTCCCCATAAGGCCCATTTATGGAAACCTGATCCCCCGGTTTCAGGCCTGCCAGAGCATTTGAGAAGGGATGACCTGTCAGCTTTTTGGTAATTTCAAGAAAGCCTTCGGTAGGGCTGCTGGACAGCGTAAAAGGTTTCTTCATCGGGTCAGAACCGTCATCAAGAGTCAGGACTACGTACTGGCCTGCAAGGTAGCTGAACCCCTGGGGCTTTTCAAATCTTATACTTTTTATATCAGGCGTCCTCTGGATGACCTCAATTACTCTGGTTTCAAAAAGCATTTTTTTCCTCAGCACCAATGGTTATCTGGAGTATTTTTTATAAAAGAATAATAGAAGAATATAAGCCAGTGTATAATAAAGTTTATCGGAACCTCCGGAACTGGCAATGAGCCCTCAGACTCTATACATATATTCTAAAAAAATAAAGGCAAGAAGTAAACGTAGATTTTGATTATGTTTTTATTTTAAAACCGATTTTACTCTTAAATAAGTAATAAGAAGAAATTCTGAATCTAAACATGTAAGTCCGATATCTATCCAGGCCTGGATGAGGATCGGTAAGTCCATCCTATCTCAAACGTTAATTTCCCGTGATCTTACTCTTTAAACCTACTCTAACAGCTGGTTGATTTTGCTGTAAAAATCTACTACTAATTTTATTGCCTCGTTCTCCACGTTCAGCTGGAAATTCGGACCCGTTTATTCGTTGCTTTTTCCAGGATAACCCTGACTCGATCAAATGTGCGACAACCCTTGATTCGCTGGAATGGGACCCCTTCCAAATGTTCAGAAGTTCTGTTTTATCGAAATGTATCCAATCTCTCTAACTTACTCTCAAATTCGTAAGTCGTATATATATTATGATTTTTAACTTTTATGTGAAATTCTACGGAGATTAAACATGAGAAGCGATATCATCAAAGAGGGACCGGAACGAGCCCCCAACCGTTCACTCCTGAAAGCGACTGGCGTTACGGATTCGGAAATGAAGAAACCGTTTATTGCAGTCGTCAATTCCTGGAATGATATAATTCCCGGCCATATGCATTTGAATAAACTTGCTGAGGCTGTAAAGGCCGGGATCAGGAATGCCGGAGGAGTTCCTTTTGAGTTTCATACCGTAGGGGTTTGCGATGGGATCGCAATGGGACACGAAGGTATGAAATACTCTCTTCCCAGCAGGGAAATTATTGAAGACACAATTGAACTTATGGTTAAAGCCCATCAGTTTGATGGTATGGTCCTTATCCCCAGCTGTGACAAAATTGTGCCCGGACACCTTATGGCAGCAGGCAGGCTTGATATTCCTGCAATTGTTGTAACCGGAGGACCGATGCTCCCCGGATATGTTGATGATAATTACAGGGATTTAATTTCAGTCTCGGAGGGAGTAGGAGCCTACAGCGCAGGCAAAATTACCGAATCCGAGTTTAAAAGGCTTGAGAACCTTTCCTGTGCAGGAGCAGGTTCCTGTGCCGGGATGTTTACCGCAAACACAATGGCCTGCATGACCGAGGCTCTCGGGCTGAGCCTTCCCGGCTGTGCAACCGCCCATGCAGTGGATTCAAAAAAGGTTCGTATTGCCAAGGAATCCGGAGAGCGCATTGTGGAAATGGTCAGGGAAAAACTGACCCCGAGAAAGATTGTCACTCACAGGTCCTTTGAAAATGCCATAATGGTCGATATGGCAGTGGGAGGAAGCACAAACACAACCCTGCACCTTCCAGCCCTTGCCCATGAATTCGGGCTTGAGCTGCCTCTTGAAGCCTTTGACGAATTGAGCAGAAAAACACCGCATCTGATCTCTCTCCGACCCGGAGGCCCAAATTTCATACTGCACTTTGACAGGGCAGGAGGAGTCGAGGCTGTCATGCAGAGACTTGCTTCAAAACTCCACCTTGACCAGTTCACAGTCAACGGCAAAACTATAGGGGAAAACCTGGACGAGCTTGAAATAGTTAACCCGAAGCTGAATAAGGAGATCATTGCGACCCTCGAAAACCCGATCCATGCCGAAGGAGGAATTGCAATCCTAAAAGGCAGCCTTGCTCCAGACGGCTCGGTTGTCAAACAAGCGGCAGTGGACCCGAAAATGCATGTCTACACAGGCCCTGCAAAAGTATACGACTGTGAGGAAGATGCCATGAAGAGTATCCTTGCAGGGGAGGTAAAGCCCGGAGACATTGTCGTTATCCGGTACGAAGGCCCTAAAGGGGGTCCAGGAATGCGCGAAATGCTTGCGGCTACGGCTGCACTTGGAGGAAGAGGACTTTTAGAATGCGTAGCCCTGGTAACTGACGGACGCTTCTCCGGCGGGACCCGCGGCCCCTGCATCGGGCATGTCTCTCCCGAAGCCAGCGACGGAGGACCAATAGCTCTTGTAAAAGACGGTGATATGATCGAAATCAATATTCCCGAAAGAGCCATGAACCTGAAGATTTCCGAAGAAGAGCTCGAAAAGCGTAAAGCTGCCTTTGTGCCCCCTAAAAAAGAGGTCACAGGTTACCTTGCCAGGTACCAGCGTGCTGTCCACTCTGCAAATACTGGCGGGATAGTGGATTAAGTTTCCAGATGATTTGATTTGAAGTACTTCATTTATGGAGGATTTTTCCTCTATTGGAGTTTTCTTCAATTGGAATTTTCTTCGATTGGAGTTTTCTTCGATTGGAATTTTCTCCGATTGGAGTTTTCCTCTATTCTTTTCTTTAATTTTTCTCGTTTCAAACGTTTGGTCGTCCTTCTTTACATGGTTGATATTTTTGAAAAAAACAAGTCTGACTCAAATTCTTGAATTCTGCCCCGTACAATGTCATTCGCTTTATTGTGTCGTTCTTGTCCCGCTCGACGCAGGAGAGCGGTCTTTCCCAAAAAGACAAAAAAGAGATAGAAGGATGAAAACAACAGATTATCAAGTAAAAGCTGCTGTAGGCGTTTATGAGTTTAAAAGAAGAAAAAAAGCTAAAACGGTACCAATTTCAGTATCATTTCTCATTCATTTATTCTTTTTCCTTTTGTGAAGGGCCGCCAGGCAAGCTGGCGGAGGCGTTTATATTTAACTGTGAGTTTTAGAGAGGTCCCCCAGATCAAGATATAAATTCGCTTGTTCATTTTTTGCGTTGCAGAAGAGAAAAGTTCAGTCCTGAAAAGAGGAGAATCAAAAAACAAAAGATCTTAGTTTCAGATATAGGAATAACATCAACTGATTAGTACAGGACCACCAAACGTTTTGAAGACTTTGATTCGGACAATGTCCGGGACCTGCTAATTATCCTCCGGGAAATGTTTAGGTTGAACCTTTTTTATATAATTGCAAATATAATACTAACTCGAGGGTAGACTGCCACGTGGGAGAGGTAATAGCTACCCGAGTCTTCGGAGGTGAACTTATAAAAAGAAGTCAGAGCGATGTTGAGGAATTTATAACCGGCAGGGGTATCGGATATCCTGCAACCAAGAGAGACATTATCAGGTTTGCTACAGGAAAGTCGGCAGAGAGTGATTTTCTGGATCTCCTGAAAGGGATACCTGAAATAGAGTATAACACTCCTGATGAAGTTACGAGAGAAATCGAACGTCTGGAAAGCCAGCGTACCAGAGAGTATACCAGACCGGAGTACTGAACTTACTGAGCAGGTTTTTTAACAGTACAAACTGTATTTTGAATAGTACTATTCAGCTTATTCAAATCAGCTGAATTATATAGGTTTTGGACAGATTAAAAGATCTGTACAAAATCCTTTCAATATTTGGATGCCCTGTTCTATCAGTAATTTATGATAATTTGAGTTACAACAGTTTATGAAAAATTTGAGTTACAACAGTTTATGAAAAATTTGAGTTACAACAGTTTATGGTAATTTGAGTTACAACAGTTTATGGTAATTTGAATTGCCGGTCACGAATAAGTATTTCATTGGAATTATCGTCGTGACGTTTCAGCAAATTATTAGCATCTTGTTTCTAGCCTTCCGGAACTCGCATTCTACCTTTACTTTTGTTATATTCCGTTTTTTTGCCTTTAAGAAATCGGCAACAGGATTAACATATGGCGACCGGTTGCCGTCTATGCCCAGCAGTGAAAATATTCTGACATCGTTTGAAACCCTGCACAATTCTGCCAGTGATTTCAGATGAAACTCAAGCTCATTGTATATTCCCCATCCCGGATAAAAATTAGTTTTGTTCAGCTGACTTGTGTAAAAATTTGTAGAAAGTATTAATAGGGAGAAAAAACCAATCATACTTCTGAATAGTTAAAATTAATTTCTATTGTTATTAAATTGAGCAATACTGAAGAGCTGATCCTGAAAACCAATTCCAGAAACCCTGTGGCTGAAAACGTGATAGATTTCAGGAGAGACTTGGAAACACTGCAAAATAAAATGAGGCGGAATCATGTGTACAACGTTAATTATTACCAGAGGAGCGAGCAAGGATGGCTCGATGATGGTAGCTCACTCCGACGACGATGAACTGGGAGATCAGAGGATTATTTATGTCCCTGCTCAGGACCATGAACAGGGAGCAATGCGACAGGTGTTTGAGGAACACTATCGCTACCCCCGGTTAGTAACATATGAAAGAGGGCCGAACTATGAACCGGCCACTCATCACGTTTCAGAATCTCCTAATCCGGTTCCGAACCTGACCGAGCCGATCGGCTACATTCCCCAGGTGAGGCATACCTATGCTTATTTTGACGGCAACTACGGGATCATGAACGAACACAACCTGATGATGGGGGAGTGCACCAATGGCGCCAAATACCAGCCTGATCACGTGACCGCTGAAGAAGCTGAAAAAAACGGTAAACATATACGGCTCTTTTACAGCCAGGAATTGTCAAGGGTTGCACTGGAACGCTGTAAAAAAGCCAGGGAAGCCGTCAAACTTATGGGGAAACTCCTCGATAAATACAGCTATTACTCAACCGGAGAAACACTGCTGGTAGCCGATGAAGATGAAGCCTGGGTTTTTGAAATGTGCGCCCTGCCGGATGAACAATACCATTCCGCCTGGGTGGCCCAGCAGGTCCCTGACGGAGAAGTCTTTGTAGCAGCCAACGAGTTTAGAATCCGCCAGATCGAAGATAATAGGAAAGACGTTATCTATTCCGAATTGCTAAAACCCGGACTGGAGTATCTGGGCTGGTGGAACCCGGAAGATGGCCCGCTGGACTGGCTTTCCTCGGTAAGTAATGGCGAATACAACCATCCTTATTACTCCCTGCGTCGGGTCTGGAGAGTTCTGGACCGGATCAACCCCGATCTGGCTTTAAACCCCTGGGTAACCAGAGGTTTTAAAGACATCAAGGACGGGAGTTATGCTACCGATTATCCCTTTTCAATAAAACCAGAGCACCGGCTTACCCTTCAGGATGTCTTTGCCCTGTACAGGGATCATTACGAAGGGACGGAGTTTGATCTGACCCAGGGTGTAGCCGCCGGGCCTTACGGTGACCCCAGCCGTTTCGTCGGTCCTTACGATGGGAACCAGAATAATGTTACGGAGAACCAGCACATGTACGGTGCATGGGAAAGACCGATCTCTGTCTTCTATCAGGGTTATACATATGTCAACCAGCTCCGGCCCAAAACCGCGGAAATCCCTGAAGCAACCCGGGGGCTTTGCTGGTTCGGCCCGGATGTGTCCTATACCACCTGTTTTGTCCCCTTCGCCGCACAGGCACTGGAATTACCCGAGCGATATCAGAGCGGGGACCCTCAGATATTTGACCCGAAAACAGCCTGGTGGGCCTTTGATTTTGTATCCAACTGGGCCAGGTTGAATTACCAGCGCATGACCAGAGCGGATATTCTGCCGCTGCAACAAAAAATTGAAACCGAAGAGGTCCAGAAAACAATTCTCCAGTGGGACGAATGCTGCAGGGGAAAAAATGATCGGGAAGCCAGGGACTTACTTACCGGGCTCGGGGAGAAAAACGCAAACGAAGTTGTAAAAAAGTGGCATAAACTGGGATACAGGCTGATTGCCAAATATTCCGACGGCTACTGTAACCTTTCTGACTGCAAGGAACCTCAGAATATCGGGTACAGTTCAGGATGGTTAGCTCTCACCAATTATAAAGACGGACCCACTTCCTATGAGATGAAGCCCTGAAATTCCGAATTTTTAATTATAGTTTACAACCCGGGGACAGACCCGCAACTCATAACTCATAAAAATAAATTAAATCGGGGAAACAACATGGGAAAATTGGAAATGGCATCGTGGCCCGTGCTATTCGTCTCGGATCAAATTCAGGCAGAAAATGATCAGGGCCTGTGGCTGCGTGAAATCCTTCGTGACCTTACCGAACAGCAGGATTGCTCGATTTTGCCTTCTTATGGATTGGGTGACGCTCATGACATCGTTCGTTCCAGGGAAGACCTCGGCACGATAGTGATTGATTGGGACCTCTCGGAAATGGGATACCTGCATGAGAAAAACGCATATTTAATACAAAAAGTGAAAAATACCAGATCTGCTCAGGTGTTGGTCGATTTCATCAGGAAAAGGAATAAAACAATACCGATTGTCCTGTTGACCGGGCGGATCTCCATAGAAAGCATCCCTGATGAAGTGCTGGAAAATATTAATGAAGTTGTATGGAAATTGACCGATACCCCCTGTTTTCTGGCCGGGCGAATCGCAAGGCAGGTGAAGGATTATACCGAGACTGTTTTGCCGCCTTTCTTCAGGGAACTGGTCCAGTATGTCGAAACCTACAAATATGCCTGGCATACGCCCGGCCATATGGGAGGACAGGGGTTTTTGACCAGCCCCTCGGGTACTGCCTTACATAAGTTCTTTGGCGAAAACGTCCTGAGGGCAGACCTTTCTATTTCCGTTCCCGAGCTCGGTTCACTCCTGGACCATAGCGGGGTCACGGGAGATGCAGAAAGCTTTTCCGCTAAAGTTTTTGGGGCAGACCGGACGTATTATGTACTGAACGGAACATCAACAGCCAATCAAATCATCTGGCGGAGTCAGGTGTCTCCGGGTGAGCAAACGCTCATGGACCGCAATTGCCATAAATCGCTTAACTATGCAATGATTATTACCGGGGCCAACCCGGAATACATGCATCCCCTGCGCAATGGGCTCGGAATCGTCGGGCCGGTGGATTTCAGTGTCATCTCTTCGAAGAAAACATATAAGATGGCGGCATTAACCAATTCGACATACGACGGCGTTTGCTATAACACCGGTTACGTTGAAGATCATCTTAAAAACGTGGAGGTACTTCATTTTGACGAAGCCTGGTATGCCTACGCAAAATTCCACGGAATTTATAACAAACATTACGGGATGTCTTTACCTCCCGGAAATAAACTGCTGTTTTGTTCCCAGTCCACCCATAAGTTGCTAACGGCTTTTTCACAGGCTTCCATGATCCATGTCAGATTGCCCGAGTCCATCAGGAATTCGGCAGAGGCACGGGAAAACTTCCACGACCTGTTTAACGAATCATATATGATGCACGGCTCCACCTCCCCTCAGTATTCGATGGTGGCTTCGCTGGAAGTGGCTACCAAGATGATGCTTGACAACGGCTCTGTCGTATTTGAGGATATTATTAAGGAAGCTATAGAACTTCGCCGGAAGATCGCCTGGGCTCAGGAGGATCTGGCCAGACAAAAAGACTGGTTCTTCAAGATATGGCAGCCGCCTTGCATTGCCAAGCGGAATAAGGAGGGCAGACCGGAGGTTCCGATTGAAAAACTGGCTAAAGACCAGAATTACTGGACTATCAAGCCGGCGGAGCCCGGGGAAACAACCTGGCATGGTTTTGCGGTTAAAGATGAATATGCCATGCTGGACCCGATCAAATTAATCTTTATCTGCCCGGGGATTGATATCAACGGCGATATGGACGGCACCGGGATCCCGGCTGCGATTGTTACCAATTTCCTTATCGCCAAAGGCATTGTTTGTGAAAAAACGGATTATTACTCCTGGCTTTTACTTAATTCGGCCGGCACCACCAAAGGAAAACAGGGTACTCTGGTGGCCGAACTTTTTAAATTCAAGAAACTGTACGATTCAAATGCGGCGCTGGCTGACGTATTCCCAGACATGGTTGCGACATACCCGGAGAAGTATCAGGACCAGAGCTTGAAAGATCACTGCCAGGCAATGCATGACTATATCAAAAGTAATGATCTCCTGAAGAAAATGCTGAAGGCTTTTGAAGCCAGGCCTGTGAATGATTTAATTCCTGCCGAAGCTTATCGTAGCATTGTAAAGCAGGAGGTGGAATCCGTAGAACTGAGCTGTATCGATCCCCAGGCGGCAACGCCTCGAACGGCTGGAGTGATGCTGGTCCCCTATCCCCCGGGAATTCCGGTCATAATGGGTGGAGAAATATTTGACAATCATGCCGAAGATATCCTGAATTACCTTATTGCCCGACAGGATTTCGAGAATGAATTCCCTGGTTATGAGAGCGATATTCACGGCATCGAAAGGACCGCTCCGGATGAAAACGGGAATAAATATTTTAAAACCTTACTGATAAAAAAATCAGAAATAAGCCTGGAGAGGTGAGAAAACCAGTTATAGGGGATTTCGGAAAACCCAATTTTTGACCGATCGTTCGTGAATGGTATATAAGCAACCGATTAGAGGGTATATAAGCGATCAATTAAAACAATCGGTTTCTCGAAATTCTCTATATAAAACAGGGTATAACAGTCAAAGCCGGTTATCTGATCTCAAAACCGGTTTTATCCTCAAATCAACAAAATTTCGGAACTGCCTTTTCTGATCCGAAATCCAATTATTCTCTGATCCGAAACTCGATTATTCCATGATCCGAAACTCGATTGATTATTCAAGTACGAAACTCAAGAAACAAACTTTAAGTTTTTGGGTTCGGCTGTAACATAAAAAAGTAATAGATAGATCCTGGACCTGCACTGCATAAGTCCGATATCTATCTACGCCTGCAAAGAAAGGTCTGCAGGTCTGTCTAATTTTGAATGTCAACTTCCCAAGATCTTCTTATTCAGATTTACTCTACCAGCTGGTTGATTTTATTATAAAAGTCTACTATTAAAGTTGCTGCCTCGCTTTCCATGTTCAGCTGGAAAGTTCGGATTTGCTTTCCCAGGGGTTTTTCCAGGATAACGCCTGATTCGATCAAAGGTGTGATAACCCTTGATACGCTGGAATGAGACAACCCGGTTTCCTCAGCTATTCCTGAAAGGTAGGTTGGTTCGTTCTGGTTTTTGATCAGGTTCTTAAGTACTGTCATCTGTGCGGTTTTTCCAAATATTTTTTCCATTGAATCCATAGATATCATCTCAGAGGTGGCTATTCTCTATAAGTGATTCTCAGTTTCATTAACCAACTACAGTTATAAATGTATCTATTTATTGAATAGAGTTGAAATCAATACAATGCACTATCAATATTTGGATTCACCGTTCTATCATACGTATGTGATTAGAATTGCCATGCATGGCTAATTTTTATTCGAATAATCGCCCGAAGTCTGAGCAACTTTTATCATCTTTTTTCCCATCCTTCTGGAATTCGTATGCTACTTTTACTTCTGTTGCCTCTCGTTTTTCGGACCTAAAGAAATCAATTACCGGGTCCGCATATGGGGACCGGCTGTCGTTTATGCCCGGCAGCGGAAATATTCTGATTTTTTTGAAATCCTGCACAATTCCGTCAACGAGTTAAGATGAACATCCGGCGACAGTTATCCTTATAATGCGAGCACATGGCCGGATCGAACGCTGTATCACGGAAAGGCAGCGAGGGCAGTTCACCCTTCAGATATCGCTTCGGCACCATGTCATTAGAAAAATCTTCCAGAAATTCCGCCATCGCTGATATCCTTATCCTTTCAAGCTCCTCAACCGGGCCGATTTCCTATCAGACATACCTATCCTAGTTTTTCCGGGTCTGGTCTAGTACGTAATCACGGGTTTCCCCGATCCTCTCTCGGATCTGGTCAGCGCTGAAAGAGTAAACAGGGTCGACGGATACGATATTTCCGCCGCGCTCCGTAAGTTCTGCGTTAAAGCTTGCAGGGCCGTCCCCGCAACCCAGAATTTTTCGCTTGAGATTGCAGGAGTCAGGCTAAACATCCCCGCATACTCCTCAAAAGACCTGCTCCAGGGTTTGATATCAGGATATATTATTGTCATGATATACGCACTACAAGTCATAAATATACAATGGATGTAATAACTATCCTTACCTGATTAAATAAAGCCTTAGGGAGCCGAACAAACTTGAGCTTAAAGTTAACTAAGAATAATTCTAAAAACCCGGGATTTATAAAGGCAAAATTCAGAAATTATACATGATGCTTTTTTCTCAACTTTCAAAGCCAGCCCTTTTGCTGAGTCCGGCGCATGAACCCTCTACCCCGGACCTGAAACTTTAATAAAATAATGCCAACCCCGGATTCTATATTTAGCCTCTTTTCGGACCGGTGAACCTTCTCCTGTTCCCCTCAAAAAATCTGCAGTACTCTTCAGGACACTGTTCTTCAGGACACTCACGGACATATTCCAGGACATCGCTCATTTTTGCGCTGGCCATTGAGACGGACGTATCCGCACTTCCGTAATAAATGCGAAGTTCGTCCTTCACCACAACCCATCCGCAGGGGAAAACAACATAATTGACATCTCCGCTGCGTTCGTAGAGTTTGAGAGGCCCGAAAACCCAGCCTTCAGACCTGCGGAGGACTTTTCTCGGGTCTTCAAGGTCAAGGAGAGCAAGCCCAAGCCGATAACTTATTGTCGGCGTTGTCGGGCGCACTCCATGGTACATAATTAACCAGCCGTCGGGTACATGTATCGGCTGCGGGCATAAACCTACCTTATAGGCATCCCACCATCCTCCTTCCCGGGCATAGAGAAGGACCTGATGCCCTCCCCAGGCTTCCATTTCTCTAGAAAAGGAGATCCACATATTCGCCTTCATACTGTGAATAGCAGGTACGGGCCTGTGTATCATTGCCCATTTCCCATTAAATCTTACAGGAAAAAGGGCAGCGTCTTTATTTTCAGGGGGCAGGGCAGGACCCATTCTCTCAAAATTGCGGAAATCCTCTGTAAAGGCAATAGCCGGCAAAGGGCCGGAGTCCGAAAAAGCTGTATACACTACAGCCCACTTCCCCAGCTCATCAATGTAGGTTATGCGCGGGTCTTCAATGCCGTATATCTCTTCAGGATAATTGATAGGATCCGGGACAAAGGTCGGTTCGGGGTCGATCTCCCAGCCATTAATTCCATTATTACTCCTGGCTACCGTAAGGTGAGAAATGCCTCTATGATCTTCGACACGCACCAGCAATAGTATTTTGCCGTCAACTATGGCAGCTGCAGGGTTAAAAACCGAATTAGCCTGATACGGCCAGTCTTCAATCGTAAGTATAGGATTTTTCTTGTGCCTTACAAACAATTCTCCTTGGTCCTTCCAGATAATATTATCCCCCCACTTTCATTCCAGATAGAAAATCATCCTCTGCGGTCCATTAGCTTATAAAAGCCCACTTTCAAATAATCGGTGATAACAAAAGCCACAAGTGCATAGATCCAGACAAAAATCGCCAGTTTCCATCCTATGGCAGACACATAGAATCCATATACTGCGAGAAGGGTTGCCAGCACTTTTGTGACCACTGCAGACCAGAAAAGGAGCTTTCCCGGAGGAGGAGACCAGAAATGTCCCCTGGTGCGGGCAACAAATATGGTCAGATGCCCGGCTACGGCAAGTTTCAGGAAGATAAAAGACTGCAGTACCCCCGGACTGAGGTAAAGAACCCTGGCTCCGATATAGTATATCAGGAACGAAGCGATCACACCTATGATTCCCAGAAATGTGGAAACTCTCACGACTTCTTGCATGTGCCATTTTTCCGGTTTCAGGGAATATTTCACATTATCATATGCAATAGTCATTATAGGGGCATCATTGAGAATGGCAAGTAAAACAATCATTACAGCGGTTACGGGATAGAAATTAAATACGATTATTGAAGTGGCAATAAAAAAAAGCACCCGGACGGTTTCGGCAATTCTATAGATAGAATAACTTTTCATCCTCTGGAATATCCTGCGGCTTTCTTTTATCGCGTTAATAATGATCGAGAGGCCTGATATTGTAAACACGATGTCTGCAGCGGATTTTGCAGCATCCGTAGCCCCTGAAACGGCAATTCCCGCATCAGCCATTTTCAGGGCAGGGACATCGTTTACTCCATCGCCTGTCATGCCAACAATATGTTCCTCCTTCTGAAGGAGGTCGACAATTCTGTATTTGTGCTCGGGAAAGACCTGAGCAAACCCGTCTGCTTTTTCCACAACTTCCTGAGCTTCGGAATCGGATTTTTCTACGAAATCATCAGCCGTAATTATGTTCGTGCCCAGGCCTACCTGGCTTGCTATCTCCTTAGCAATGGCGATATGGTCCCCGGTTACCATTTTCACGTTCACGCTAAGGGAGTTTGCCGTCTTTATGGTCTCCGCAGAGTCCTCATGCGGGGGATCATAAAGTCCCAGAAGTCCTGCAAACCTGTATTTTCCGTTCTCTTCCACACATACTCCCAGAGCACGATACCCCTTTGAAGCCAGAGAATCTACTTTTTCATTTACTTCCTGTCCTATTTCTTCTTTATCACCCGACATGTCCAGAATAACCTGGGGCGCACCTTTAGCAACTTTAAACTTCCCCTCGGGTCCTTCAACCGTAGCTTCGGTGTGCTTTATGACGGGGTCAAACGGCGTGAACTCCTCGATTTCATAAGTATCTATTTTTTCTTTAATCGATTCTTCAGCTTTCGCCTTCAGAAGGATTGCATTATCAATCGGGTCGTTGTCCTCCTCCCTTGAGGCCAGGGAGCCGTAGAGCAGGAGGTCACTTTCTTTAAAATTTCCGAAAGGCGCAAATTCGGACAACTTTAGCTTATTCTGGGTGATTGTACCGGTTTTATCGGAACACAGGACATCCATTCCGGCCATTTCCTCTATGGAGACCAGCTTGCTGACAATGGCTCCCTTGTTTGCGAGTTCGGTGGCTCCCACAGCCATTGAAACGGACATTACGGCAGGAAGGGCTGCAGGAATTGCAGCTACTATCAGCACAAGGGCAAACTGGAGGGTTTCCAGAAAAGCAGTGTGTCTGAAAAAAAACTCTATAATTAGAACGATCGCAACAATGCAGGCTGCAAGGACTATCAGGTAGTCTCCGATTTTGAGGACCGCTTTTTGGAAGTGGCTCCTGGTCCGAATCTCAGCTACCAGTTTGGTTGTCTCTCCAAAATAGGTATTCATACCCGTAGCCACAACAAGGGCGTTCATCTCCCCTTTCTGGATAACGGATCCCGAATAGGCAACATCATCGGATTTTTTTTCTACAGGCAGAGATTCCCCTGTGAGAGCTGATTCATCTACCTGCAGATAGTCTCCTTCAAAGAGCTTAAGGTCTGCAGGCACAACATCTCCCGAACGTACACGGACCACATCTCCGGGGACCAGTTCCCGTGCAGGTATCTCGGTCCATTCCCCTCCTCTGAGCACTCTGGCATTAAGGGCCATTTTCTGCTTAAGGAGTTCGATGGCATTGTCGGCTTTGTTTTCCTGCCAGAACCCCACAACCCCGTTTAAGAGCAGGAGCAGGGAAATTATCACGAAGTCTTCCCATCGATGGATAAAAGCTGAAATTACAGCTGCAATTTCAATCATCCAGGGAATGGGACCCCAGAAATAACCGAAAAATTTTCTAAGCGGGCTAACCCTCTTTTCGTAAAGTTCATTATAACCATATTGCTCAATTCGACTCTCAGCTTCCGATGAAGAAAGTCCCTTGTCACTGGAATCAAGTTTTTTTATGATTTCGCTTGCAGGTGAATCCTTTATTTCATCAACCTTGAGTTCCACTTTTTCTTTCATAAATACCCCCAACCCATGATTTCTCCTTAATCAAAAATATCCAAAATGCTTACAATGCCGAAATATGCCGAATTATATCGATTATTGAATTTACTTCATGTTGACTAAGAAACCCCGGAGCTTACGTATAATGGAAAACTCTTGACAATGAACCTTAAGTCAGCCCTGTTCCTCTTCCCCACAATAATATTCATAAAAAATTCGTAAAAAATGAAAGAGAAAAAGGAGTTCAGCGTTCTCTCTAACACAGAAAAACCCTTTGCCATTGAATTTTCTTGAGAGAGAATATTTTTCCAAAGCACGGTCTGATCAAATCTGTTTAAATGGAGAACTCTCCCCGTTTGACCGGCTTTGAATAGCCTGGATCTGAACTTGAAGATCAAATTTCTATCTGAGAATTTCATTAACTGCCCACGCAATCTAATTTTAAATTATCCTTTTTTTGTATCAGTAGACTTCTCCGCATTTCTTCCAAACCAGCTGCAATATTCATCGGTATAATGTTCCTCAGGGCACCCGCGGATATATTCCAGAATATCGTCTATTTTTGCACTGGCCATGGAGACAGATACTTCTGCACTTCCGTAATAAATTCGGATCTCATCGCCCACTAAGACCCAGCCGCAGGGCAAAATGACATCGTTGACGTCTCCACTGCGTTCGTAGAGTTCCCGGGGCCCGAAAACCCAGCCTTCTGACCTGCGGAGGACTTTTCTCGGGTCTTGAGGATCAAGGAGGGCGAGCCCAAGCCGATAACTTGTTTTATCTGTTGTCCGGCGTGCGCCATAGTACATAATCAACCATCCGTCAGGCACACGCATCGGATGCGGAGATAAACCTATCTTATGGGCATCCCACCATCCTCCTTCCCGGGCATAGAGAAGGACCTGATGCCCGCCCCAGTATTTCATGTCCGGAGAAAAAGAGATCCAGATGTTTGTCTTTGTACCTGTCATGCCGGATACTGGCCTGTGTAACAGGGCCCACTAGCCGTTAAATCTGACAGGAAAAATAGCAGCATCTTTATTTTCAGGCGGCATTATGGCCCCTATTCTCTCAAAATTACGAAAATCCTCCGTGAAGGCAAGAGAAGCTAAAGGACCCGAATCCGTAAAAGCCGTATAAGCTATAGCCCATTTTCCCATCTCCTCTATGTAAGTTATACGCGGGTCTTCAATGCCGTATATTTCCTCAGGATAGTTTGCAGGATCCGGGACCAGGGTTGGTTGAGGATCAATTTCCCAGCCGTCAATCCCGTTCTCACTCCTGGCTATTGTAAGGTGAGAAAAACCTCTGTGGTCTTCAACCCGCACCAGCAATAGTGTCTTATCGTCGACTATGGCAGCTGCAGGGTTAAAAACTGCATTAGCATGATACGGCCAGTCTTCAATCGTAAGTATAGGATTTTTCTTATGCCTTACAAACAACTCCCCATGATTTACCCAGGTCGTATTACTCCCTCCTTCCAGATCATATTTTATTTCTTCATTAAAGGCGGTACACGCAATTCCTTTTTCAAGGCTTGACCCCGCTCACGTATATTTATTAGAGCTAAATTATTAAATAGCTGTACGTTTTGAAAAAACGATTATAACCGCAACTATTGCCTCATCTTTGCATACTTTTGAAGTCCCGTTCATGAATATCAGGACTTACGTACCGGAGATCAAAAATAAGCACGATACGATATGTTTCTGCCTCGATCCGAAAGATCTGCGTTGAAACTTGGCGGGCTGCCCCCACAGCCCGGAATTTTTCAACTTGAAAAACGATTGTTTCTTTTCGTTCACATGAGTCCGATCTGCTTCATCAGCCCGACAAGGTCGTAGAAAAGCCTCTCTTCAACGATTTCCCCGTCTTTCCAGTGAGCAACTGTACAAAATTCCACTTTAAACTTCCTGTTTGTGGGTGGAATTTCTTTTCCATCAGTTCCCATCATGGGCCCCTTCATGGTGCCTGTGAACGTAGCTACTGAACAGGTCCAGTCTCCCTGACCAAAAAGCACCTTATACGGCCTATTCTCAACATGATTGTCCGGAAATGTTTTGAAAAATTGTACCGCTTCTTCGTGATGTGATTTTCTTCCTCTTGTCGGCTCCGGCTGACCCGGCCAGTAAACAGCAACCTCTTCAGCATGACGTTTCCCGAATGTGTCCCAATCCTGTGAATTCCATGCATCGTCCAGCGTAATCATCAATTCCAGGTTTTCCTCAACTGTCAATTCAATTCTCTCCCCATCACCCATTATTTATAACTGTTTGTCAATTAAATCCTCATTTTCGGCTTTGCTCCAAAAAATGCATAAAATCCAAAAACTGACAAAGCCTGGCTCGGAAAAACGAGGAATCAACAAGTATCCGTTAACAGTATCCGTTAACAGTATCCGTTAACAAGTATCCTTAACAAATATCCTTTACGGATATCCTTAACAAATATCCTTTACGGGTATCCTTAACAAATATCCTTTACAGGTATCCGTTATTTTATATTGACCATTTTTTAAATATTACTATTAATTATATTCTTCTACTTAGAGCTATTGTTGTAGTTTGATTTTATTCAATCCAAATTTTTCTATTTTTCCTAAAGGTCCTTCTTTTCTGGTGGTAACTCCAAAAATCAATATCAAATGGAAGGTACTTTCAGTAAACTGGGAAAATAGAAGGTAGCAAAAAATGAAATGAATTTTCTGTGTCCGCCTGCAGAAGAAGGAACAAATAATTACGGGCAAACAATTATAGGCAGACGGTTTGACGAATAGGCAAACGGTTTGGTAAATGCGATATAAACGTTTTAGTAAAACCTTGAATAAACGTCTTCAAAATATCTCATTGTTTTCGTCTTTTACCTTTAAATAGGTTTGAGGTATAATTATATTTTACATTTAGAATTGCCAGATGGTAATTCGATATGTATTTGCTTTGTATTTGAAAAGATACAGCGCAGAATATTCTGGGATTGAGTAATTTGTGACAGGGTAGTTTGAAAGACAGGCCTCTGTTAGCATAATTTAGGGGAAAACTGGTTAGCAGGCGGGATTTGTAATTGAATTTCTGACTGGAAGGCGTAGACTCTGTTGATTCCATTTAAATTCTGTTCAGACGTCTTTCAGGTTCTGTTCAGGTCTATTTGGATTCCACTCGGATTCTATTCAGATTCTGCTCAGATTCTATTCAAATTCTATTCAAATTATATTCGGATCTATTCGGACTATATTCCGATTCTGAGCAAATTCTGTGAAACCAGTTGATTGTAAAGAGGGTAGATAATATGGCTAAAGAATTGTATAAGTTACCACCATTGAAATACGGATACGCAGACCTTGAACCTTACATTTCCGAAGAACAGCTGCGCATACATCACGACAAACACCATCAGGGTTATGTGAACAACACTAACGCCCTTCTGGAAATGATGGAAAAAGCCAGAAAAGAAGGCACGGATTTTGATTATAAGGCAACTGCAAAGGCTCTGTCTTTCAATCTGAGCGGGCACGTCCTTCACGACTTCTTCTGGTGGGAGATGACTCCTGCAAGCAACGCAAGCAAAGAGCCTGTCGGCGAATTTGCTGAAGCGATTAAGGAAGATTTCGGAAGTTTTGAAAGGTTTAAAAAAGAATTTTCCCAGGTCGCATCAAGTGTCGAAGGCTCCGGCTGGGCAGCCTTAACTTTCTGCAATGACACCAAAAGGCTTGGGATCGTACAGATAGAAAAGCATAACGTAAACCTGGTCCCTGATTTCCCGATCATTATGGACCTGGATGTCTGGGAACACGCCTACTACATCGATTACAAGAATGATAGAGGCAAATTCATAGAAGGGTTCTGGAACATAATCGACTGGGAAGAACTCGACAAGTACTTCAAAAAGATTCAGAAATAATTGAAAAGACATTTTTCGACATAATTATGTTGGCTAGCATAGTTATGTTATTCCTTACACTTTTTTAAATGACATGTAAGCGGGAATGATACTTTTTTATTGGAATTTTATTGAAATGATTTTTTTCAGGAATCCTGTTTTCTTATATCTTATTCCCAGTGTCTTGTTCCCCTGTATTCTGTTTCCCTGTATCTTATTTCTTTCTCTCAATCACTCAAAATAGTTTTTGTCAAGCTTCTTTTCTGCTCTTCCGTAGTGGCTCTCATATACCTCGTATTCCCCGCTTTCCCTATCAAAAACAAACCTGTAAACCGTATCAAAATAAGGCCAATTTTTAACGTAAGGGTTTCTGGCATCGCTCAAAATCACGGTTACCTCCCCATCTTTTTCCGAAACCGAATATACAGGGTAGTCGATCGCCTGAGGCACTGAGTTGCTGTAGAGCTTTCCGGCTCTTTCGGCATAGGCGGAGGCATCCGGGATATCCCCGGTCACGGTTACTTTCTTGACGTAGAAGTTTTTTTCGACTCCTGACCAGTATCTGACTTCCAAGAGTTTATACAGGGTGTCATCATACGAATATGCTGCCAGGAATTTGCCAATCGATATCGGGTAGGTATCTTTGTAGCTGATCTCGGTCCCTTCTTCCCGGGAAATGCTATCTATCAGGAGGATTTTTGCAACAGGGAATATTGTGGTCCAGGCAAGAAGGACTATGATGAAAGAGGCATAGAATTTGCCTTCATGCCTGTTTACAAAACCATGGAACCCTTTTAGTCCATTTAATTTTTTCAGCCCGCTTAATTTTCTGTTCAATACGTCTCTGTTTTTAAGGCTGTTTCCGCTTTTAAAGCTCCAGCTGTCCCTGCCTTCGAAAGGCCATCCCTTGCTTTTAAGATTCCATTTGTCTCCGGTTTCAAGACTCCATTTGCCCCTGTTTTTCAGATATTCCGCAGCCACTATGAAGACAGGCAGCAGGGGTATGATATTTATTACGGGGTCGAAAGGATAGAGGGCTCTAAGGGCGGACTCATTTGTGCTGAACGGATAGAAGGGACGCATTTTCGCGATCGTAGTATAATCCAGAAGGATATGCAGGAAAAGCGCCTGAAACCCTCCGAATGCAAAAGCCCTGTCTTTGGTTCTGAGCCAGATCAGGAGTGCTACGAGAAAGGCAAAAAAAATAGAATGAGTAAATTCCCTGTGCCCCAGCAGATAGAATAGCTGGTTTCGCACCTCGTGACTTACGCTTCCGCTAATGAGCGCAAAGAGCGAATAGCTGAAATAGTCCAGGTCGGGGATTACAGAAAGGAGAACCAGACCAAGCTTCTTCTTCCCTTTTAAGCCCAGTACATGGGCAAGAAGCAGACCGATTCCAATATGGGAAATTGTGTTTACCATGAATCTACCGTGAATTATTCAGTATTATTAGCGGTATGTTAACGAATAAGGTTAAGGAAACTATATTTCTGGAATCACTTCAGTTCTTCTAAAAGCACTTCAGTTCTAAAGTACTTTAGATAGAGAAATTCCAGTACTATGTGCTCTTCTCCTGTATACTTGGCTCTTATTATATAAATTGAAGGATAATTACTATTTTGTCTGGAAAAAAGATAAAATGTAACTTGGAAGCTGTTTATGCTGTTCATTCTCATCCTGAAAACTGAGGAATCATTTAAAAGAGATCATCTAGAAAATTACTCAAAAAATTCGTCTAAAGAAAATCTCTCAAGAAGTGTCGCTTAAAATATCATCTGAAAAAGATCATCGAAAGGATTATCTGAAAAAGATCATCGAAAAGGATTATCTGAAAAGGATCACCTGAAAAGGATCACCCGAACCAGTTTCCATTAAGCTTCTCTTCCGCCCCTCCCTGGACACTTGCGTAAACATGATACTCCTCACTTCTTTTGTCAAAAGTAAACCTGTAAACCGAGTAAAAATAAGCCCAGTTTTCAACATAAGGGTTTCTTGCATCACTCAGGGTTACCGTTACAGAGCCGTAGTCTTCGGAAACCACATAAACCGGGTAGTCGATTTCCTGAGGAAGACCAGCACTGTAGAGCTTCTCGGCTCTTTCAATATAGGCAGAAGCATCAGGGATGTCCCCATTTACCGATATTTTTTCAACGTATTTGCTCTTCTCTATTCCTGACAGGTAGCTAACTTCCAGAACCTTGTAATGAGTAGAATTAAAAGAGTATGCGGTCAGGAACCTGCCTGTGGCTTCAGGATAGGTATTCTGGTAACTTATTTCGGCTTCTTCTATCCAGGAAATATGATTGATGAGGAAGGCTTTTGAAACTGGCATAAAAGCGAGCCAGACAAGGAGTACAAGGATCAATGAAGCATAGAGTTTATCGGCATTCTTACATATATAAACGTAAGAGTTGTTGTATCTGCCGTTTAGCCTTCCCCTGTGTTTCAAATTCCCTGCAATTACGATGAAGAGGGGCAGGAGTGGAAGCAAATTCAGCAGGGGGTCATAAAAATAAACTGCCCCTATAATGGACGAGTCTGTGCTGAACGGATAAAGAGGGCGCATTTTCCAGGTTGTGACATAGTCGAGATAAACATGGAGAAAAATGGACTGAAATCCTCCGCAGGTAAAAATCCAGTCTTTCGTTTTTGTCCAGATTAAAAGTGTAACCAGAGCAATGAAAAGAATTGAGTGCGTGAACTCCCTGTGTCCGAACAGGTAGAAAAGCTGGTTCCGGGACTCATGGGTCAGGCTGCTGCTGACAGCGAGAAACAATGAATACGGGATAACGTCCAGATCAGGGAGCACGGAGAGAAAAGCTACAGTATTCAGTTTCTTTCCTCTAAGGCCCAGAGCCAGTGCAATCAGAAAACCTATCCCCAGGTGAGAAAGTGTGTTTACCATAAGTCCATGTTCCGGGCAAGAACATTTTTTATTTTAATATTATGGATTAAATATATATTGCTTTTTTGAAAAATCGTATTCGGAAATTGCAAAGTTACCTCTACTTCCGGCAATAATGTAAAATAAAAAGCAACATGTTAAAAGATAAATTCAGAGATACAGGCAGAATTCCAGAGATGCAGGAAAAATATATATCCCTATTACAATAAAATGGACTGAAATGCTGTTTTTATAAAAAAATGAATTGATGAGAAGGATAGTGCTTTCTCAGGTCACTGAGACGAATTATTCATTGTCCCGGAATTCAGTGTCCTGTCAAAGAAATCAATCATCTCATCATATGCGTCCTGTGCAACGAAACTTTCGGAAAGTTCTCCGTCTTTGATCATGAAGCCGTGAGGTTCTCCCTGGTAAACTTTCAGCTCGAAATATTTGTCCGCTGCATCCAGTTCGCCGGCGTATCTGTAGATATCTGAGACATTGCTCACCTCATCCCTGGTCCCGTGAATGATAAGGATCGGGGCCTCAAGCTGGGCTGTCAGGTTTGCAGGCTCATAAGGCTGGGTATCGGTCCCGCCTGTGTAAGGAAAACCATACCAGGCAACTCCGGACCCGAACTCCTCTACCTGGGGCAGGAAAAGCATGGTATACCTGCCGCCCGCACAAAAACCGGTAAGGCCAAGTTTTTCAGGATCAACATCGTCCCTTCCTTCCAGGTAACTTACACTGCTTCTGACAAGGGCCTCCACTTCTGAATCCGGAGGTGAGCGGGAATAGGTCTGCCATTGCGGAGCAACCACAACAAACCCGTCTGCCGCCATCCTGTCCACCATCTCCTGGTATCCGGGTTCAAAGCCGTTAAAGGAGTGGATCAGCACCACAGCCGGATATTTTCCCTCTGCAGCCGGAGCAACCGTATAAGTTGGGTAAGCCTGGCTTTCACCTGTGATATTAACAGTCTCGTTCAGAATTTCAGTTGAAGTGTTCCCTGCCGCTCTGGGAACATCCGGGACATCGGGACTGGGTTCAGGAGAATCGGGCACAGGGACTTCAGGTTCGGAATCTTTCGAACCCGTGCAGCCTGAAATGCCGATAAGGCATACTATAAGCAAAAGCAAGAATAGTGTTTTCACAAATTTCATATAACCCCTCAAGCTTGCAGATGCCGGAAATAATGTATTCCGTGATATTGAATTACTGGAATCTCCAATGTTCAGGGACATCAAATCTCCAGAAATACCGAACATCAGGGTAGATATTACAAGAACTCATTATCCCCGGTATATATTGAATAGAGGAAAAATTATATGTCACGGGATATAAAACTGAAGGAACGAAATTTTCCGCGAAAGAGAAAAATAGAAAAGGACAGAGAAAACAGGGGAAAAAGAAAACAGGGAGACAAATCTAAAAAATACTTTAACAACAGGCTCCGGCTGCAGAGCTTACATTTCGACTATCCTCTCGATAACGTCCCTTTCGGAGCGGTAAACCCTGAACTTGGCCACCCTGCCTACCTCCAGCATGTTGAAATCCTCCCTGCTTGCCCTGTATTCCCTGACTTCGTCCTCGACACAGAGCCGCATTCGGACTACATACTCGATTTCCGGATACATGGTTTTAAGTTTGGTTTCTACAGACTCATTGATCTGGAGTTTTTCACTTTCAGGGAGCAGATCTCCGCAGGCTGCATCCTGAATCAGGACCCCTTCCGGGCCGCTCTGGAAAATGACAGTCCTCTCTCCCTCCCCAACTCCGACAACTTCTTTCTGGAGGACAAAACCAACACCTGCAACAGGGGACAAAAACCCCTTGACCGAGATGAAAATAATGGCGGCAAGGAAAATGATAACCGCTCTTTTTTTTCGGGTGTCGTCTATCTGGTTCAGCTTCAAGCAATCAACCTTGATGTTACAATCTGGTTACGAATGAAATCTAATCCCATTATTGCCCTCACAATCATAAATATTTTTTTCACATTTTTATTAATTTTTCATAATGGATAAGTGAGTCAAATACCAGATTTGACATAAACTTTTTGCAGTTTCCCAGCTTTCTGGATAGAGCCGGATACATGTCTTCAGGCAAGCATTTAAGCAGGAGACAAATCCCTTGTTTTAGACAGAACCCATACTTTACTTTCAGTCCCTCGGGACCGAATGGTTTACTTACCTCATGGTTTTAATAACTTCAATGGGATCTGCTGCCTTTTTTGCCGGCATAATAATCATCACCACTTTCGGGATTGATTTCAAGAAAGGTTTTCTCCTGTTCCAGCTGCTGCTCTGGACTGCCCTTATTACCGAGACCTTCAAGGCTCTGATAGCCTTTCCAAGGCCAGATTTTGTAGACAACAGGGTCCTCAACCTGGAATATGGAATCAAAAATACCTCGCCTTTTGATGTAAACGGAGAAACAGGCTTTTTCAAACTACCGGACAGGGAAGTCCTTGAGGCTTTCCGCCTTCAAGAACCACTCCCCGATTCTCCCTTCGGCTTCCCTTCGGGGCATGTCGCACTTACCACCGTGCTCTGGGGAGGGACATCCTGCGTCTTCAATAGCAGGACAGTCAGCAGGCTGGCTCCTGCAGCAATGCTGCTCGTGGCTTTTTCAAGAATGTACCTGGGGAGGCATTTTCTGGGTGATGTCCTGGGGGGAGCTGTCCTGGGTTTAGTTATCCTGATCGCCTTTACGCATTTCCTTAAAAGCCCTTTGAAAGAGGAATTTTTCAAAAAGGAGAGCTTTGAGCCTGTTTTCAGGCAGAAAAATCTCTTTATTTACTCCATTATGTTTGTAGTCCCTGTCCTGCTCGGAGCCCTGTCCCTTGTAAGCGGCGAAGTAACAGGCTTTTTCCTTGGCGCGAACACGGCATATCTCCTCATAATACGAAAAGGGCTCCCGGAAGATACCGGAGATGCAGGACAGCGAGCTACACGGGTTTTTATCGCACTAATGCTTTTCGGGGTATCCACCTTTGTTCTTGATCTCGGATTTACCACAGTGGGTACTGCCAGTTCCCTTGGAGCTACCCTCATAGAATTTTTAAAAGCCTTCATCCCTGCGCTTACCATATGGGTCTCTGCAGGTCTCTGTACAAAGCCTGACCTGTACGGAAGAGAAGAAGCAATCGAAAGCTATCCTGGGATCGAAAAACAGTCCGAAGAATGTTAAAAGCCCTGTAAATTGAGAGAACTGTAATTTTTGTGATCCTGTTTGAAAGACTCGGTATAGTGAATAATGCCTTACGAGTCAGAATGAAAAATAGTGATAAATCAGGAGCCAAGAATAAAATCTCAACCTTTCAGGGATGGGATTTTCCGACTCCTGATACAGAACTCATGGTACTGAGTTTTTATTTCCTGTGTTTCAGCCTGTATGCTACTGCCAGACCTGTAACTGCAAACCCTAACTCAAAAGCTGGAGAAGATTCTGTTTCCTCTTCTTCGTCCTGAGCTATGGGCTCTCCGGTTTCCATGTCCTCTTCATCCTGGGCCGTTTCGAGATCTTCTGAACCTTCTTCCCCTTCGGGTTCAAGGTCTATTATAATCTCATGTTCCGAAAACTGCGGAATATATACTGCAATTGAAGCTGTCCCGTTTTCGTATTGCCTGTAGCAGAGAGGGGTGCTTCCCCCTGCAAAGAGTTCGTCAATGTTGTCAGCTTCTTCAATTACCGTGCCGTCATATCTGAGCCTCAGGCGGTCGGGATTGGTCAGGTTAATGGTCTCATTGTCTACATTTACATAAATGACTCTTCCATCTGGAAGTTCGGATTCAACATTAAGGACAATGCGGTCCCGATCCCGGTCCCTCACTTGCAGGCCGACAGGGGCATAGCTTGTGACCGGAGCGTAATCCGAACCTGCACGGAGAGCTATCTCAGCTCCGAATCTTCCGGTTGCTATTTCCCCGTTAAGCACCTGATTCATGTAGGTATAATTATTACTGTACCTGTATCCGGTCTGCATCAATGAAGGCTGCATCGGACTTGCTCTGAACATTGCCACACTATCTTTTACAAGTTTGACTGTGATCTTATCGCCTGAGATTTCCGCTTCAGTCCCGTTAATAGACGCATTGGGATTTTCGGCAAGGGGGTTCCTGAAAAACAACAGGTATCCCTCGAAATTGCCTGAAGTAATTTTTATGGGAATTGCATTCTCAAGTCCGCTGGAAATGTTTTCTTCCAGGCTTGCCGTTACCCCCTCTGCAAGATTGTAAGTAACGGTTTTGTCTGCAAGAGCCCTTACCTGGAAGACCCCCATAGGGGAATCCTGAATCAGGATCTGGCTGTCAACACCCTGGTAAAAGGCTGTCGTTTCAGTTACCTGTTCGTCAAGGTACTCAAAGTCCGATATCTCAACCGAATCAAAGAGCAGGTCTCCTCCTACAGCAAAGTTTTCTATTGCCCCGCTTTCATTGAAGTTAAAAGTGGTAAAGTTCCCGTAGGCAAAATTTCCCTGCCGCATGAAATACATCCCGTAGCCTCTACCGGCTCGCATTGCCTGAACTGCTTCCTGACGCATCAGGAGCCTCTCCCTCGGGTTAAGGGTCATATTCAGCTGCTGCATATTCATTACCATGTAACTGGCAATTTCCTGTCCTGAAACTCCATACCGCTCTTCAATCTCCAGAATGGTGAGCTGCGTGTCCATATCTTCCGGAAGCTCAAGGTCAGAGATCGCGTCTTCAACCGGAATCCCGAAGGTGTCTGCGGCTTCTTCAAAGGTCATTGACCCAAAGCCATTAAACCTGCCGTCATACTGCGAAAAACCGTAACCCTGCATCATCATTCCATTGCCCATTCCTGCACCCGAATTGCCTCCACCTGAATTGCCTCCAGGTCCCATCTGGGCATATGCCGGTAATGCGATAAGGGCGGTAAGCAAAAATGCACATAACAATGATACTTCCAGATGTTTAATCTTCATTTTCGAATTCCCCCTTACGTAAGTAAATAGTCCGTATCTGAAATTAGTAAGCGCCTGAAATCCGGAACTATTCGGGAAAAAAAATACCCTTATATGATGATTTAGCACATCTTATAATTATTTTTTCATGATTTTTCATGAAATTCCCTCGAATGTCCTGTATGAAATATAAATGAATTAAAAGAGCATTTTCCCTTTCTTGAAAAGAGCTTTCCATCTCATCTCTCCGGCAGTTTACAAAAACTTTATATTGGAGAATTGAGCGTAGGAGATTCGGATTTTATTCCTGTGTTCCGGCTCAGGGATCATATCAAATCTTACAGGATATATTATGAAGATTGAAATTATATGAGAACTGAGATCTTCAGGTCAAACCGAAAAGTTAACTTATAAATGTACTTTTTGATATGATTGCAAAGAATTTCATTGAGGCTCCGGACTCTGTTCGGGATAAACGACCGGAGAAACAGGATAATTATTAAAAATATCCACTCCCAGGACAAAAAATAAAAATTTTTATATCATCGCAAGTTAATTTATACTGTACTCTGCAAGTAAGGAATAGCTTAAATAATGCTTTTAACTATTGAGCGTATTCACAATTTACTGGAGAAACAGCATACTGAAAACCGCAGCCTGCTGGTTGCAACTTGTGGAAAGGACCTTACAGCCTTTTCACCTGTGGAAAAGATTTCCCACGACAATATCTTAGAAATCTTATCAAAACAAAGAGGATGACATTCATGGACTTTGAAAAATTGAGACATGGGACCGAACTTATCAAAAGGGGCTTTGCACGGATGCAGAAGGGGGGTGTGATCATGGACGTTACAACTCCCGAACAGGCCAGGATCGCAGAAGAAGCCGGAGCAGTTGCTGTTATGGCCCTTCAGGCTGTCCCTGCAGATATCAGAAAGGCAGGTGGGGTCGCCCGTATGGCAGATCCCGAAATCGTCCAGCAGATCATTGATACGGTCACCATCCCTGTTATGGCAAAAGCAAGGATCGGACACTTTGTCGAAGCCGAAATCTTAGAGGCTCTCGGCGTTGACATGGTGGATGAGTCCGAAGTCCTTACTCCTGCCGATCCTTTCTATCACATAGACAAAACCCAGTTTACTGTGCCCTTTGTCTGCGGAGCGAGGAACCTCGGAGAAGCTCTCCGCAGGATTAACGAAGGAGCAGCCATGATCCGGACAAAAGGAGAAGCCGGAACAGGTGATGTCAGCCAGGCAGTTAAACACATGAAGCAGATCCAGGGTGAAATCCGGGCTCTTGCAGGCAAGACCAAAGAAGAACTGATAATGGTTGCAAGGGAAATAGAAGCCCCGATCGAACTTGTGGTCGAAACCTCCAAAATGCAGCGCCTGCCTGTCGTGAACTTTGCAGCCGGCGGAGTTGCCACTCCTGCCGATGCCGCGCTTATGATGCGCCTTGGTGCAGACGGGGTTTTTGTAGGCTCAGGCATTTTCAAAGCCGAAAACCCTGAAAGGATGGCAAAAGCAGTCGTCGAAGCCGTAAACAACTATGACAACCCTGTAAAACTTGCGGAGATATCAAAAGGCGTGGGTGCAGGCATGAAAGGCATCAGCGCAGATATGATCCCTATCCAGGAAGCCCTTCAGGAACGCGGATGGTAACCCGCCCGAGTCCCGTCTCAGGAGGACGGTGTCCTTTTCACTCGCTCCGCTCGCTCAAGAGGACTAATTTATGGGTCTTAGAAGTGAGTTTTGGTTGAAGCGGACTAATTTAAGGGTTATAGAAATTAGCTTCTTCCAAGAGGCTAAAATTCAATTTTTTTTAAAACAGATATATTCTTGCAGGTTTGTAAGAATAAAATCAATTTATTTTTTCAGGGTTTTTGATTCAAGAAATAGAGGATTAATTCCGGAAAATGGTGTTTTTCATGAAGATAGGTGTAATCGCTATTCAGGGAGCGGTTTCTGAGCATGTTGATGCTTTGAGGAGAGCCCTTGCGGAGAGAGGGGTTGAGGCTGAGGTCGTTGAGATAAAGCACAGAGGGATTGTTCCGGAGTGCAGTGGGATTGTGATTCCCGGCGGGGAGAGTACGACACTCTGCCGGCTGCTTGCGCGTGAAGGAATTGCAGAGGAGATAAAGGAGGCGGCTGCGAGGGGAGTTCCGATTCTCGGGACCTGCGCGGGGCTGATCGTGCTTGCAAAGGAAGGAGACAGGCAGGTAGAAAAAACAGGGCAGGAACTGCTCGGGATTATGGATACCAGAGTCAACAGGAACGCATTTGGGAGGCAGAGGGATTCCTTTGAGGCGGAGCTTGATGTGGCTATTCTTGACTCTCCTTTTACCGGTGTGTTCATCCGGGCTCCGGGAATCGTGAGTTGCGGGCCTGGTGTGCGCGTACTTTCCAGGCTTGAAGATATGATTATTGCTGCGGAGCAGGGAAATGTGCTGGCTCTTGCGTTCCACCCGGAACTAACCGATGATTTGCGCATCCACCAGTATTTCCTGGATAAAATATTCAACTGTTAAGGGGGGCATAAGGGGCAGGTTTGCGGTTTTGTTTCCGGCGGCTTACTCCATATTTCTTTTATCTCTTTTCCTTCTCCTGTCTATGTACCCTCCCCTCTGTCTCTTTTTCTTCTATTTTTTTCTCTGTTTTTTGATGCCTTCAAAGTTATATACCCATTGCAGCCATATTAATAAAAAAGATTCAATGACGGAGTGATGAGAATGGTCAAATTGAGCAATGAAATGGTTGAAGATTTTGCAAAAATGAAGGTTTTTCCCTTTGCAACCGCCTCCAAAAGCGGAGAACCGAATGTCGTACCAATCGGTTTTTGCAAGCTCCAGGACGACAGAGAGACTATCTGGATTGCGGACAATTTTTTCCATAAGACCCGCCAGAACCTTGAAGAAAACCCGAGAGGTTCAATCTATATCTGGGGACCCGAGGTCAAAGGCTGCTACCAGATAAAAGGGGATTTCGAGATTAAAACCGATGGGGAAGACTATGAGAAGATGTACAAAGCTGTCAAGAGCTTGGGAGACAGGTTCCCTGCAAAAGCCCTTGCCGTTATGAAAATCACGGACGTTTATGAGTGCAAATCCGGAGCAGGAGCCGGAAAACAGCTTCTCTGAAAGCCTTTTAGAGGCTATAAAAAAATTTTACTATTTTATCCTGACGCAGAGGATGAAAAATACACCCTCATTTTCTCTCTTTTTTTGACGAAATATTCTGGATAAAAGATCTTTTGATGCTTTTTATTGGAATTAGCCTAGTAGGGGCTATACTTTGTCCAAGCAGATCCGTTCATATAAAACCTATATTGAAATTCCTCCAATTAACACTTATATTATTTGATTTTCGAATAATGACTTAACTATGGATGAAAAATTGAAAATAACAAAATTCAGTAGAAATGTTTAAGTAAATATATTGAAACTATGAAAGTGATCTCACATTTCTTGAATGACAATTCTAATGGTGAAAAAAATATGGATGATCTAAATCTAAATAGTCTATTATTTAACCCGGATTCGTTTTTCAGCAGGAAATCGAAGAATGAAGTCAGTTTTAAGTATCCTGCCCTGATATTACTTGTATACTCGGCACCCGTAATAGCTTCAAGTTTCCTTGTCATGAATATGTTTAGAGAATCACTTTCTTCCGACCTTGGCTCATCCGGCTCATCTTTTTCTTCTATAGCAATATTCATGGGTGCCGCTGGAGGTGTCCTTGGGGGCTTGATTGGAACACTTTTAAAATGGCTTATACTGGCTGGGATCCTGTATTTAATATCATCTTTATTTCATTCAACGGGTTCTTTTAAGAGGACTATGGAGTTTGTGAGTTATGGGTTCGTACCACTAATATTTAGCGGTTTCATAAGCTTTATTGTATCGTATAAATTGCTATCTTCGGTAGATTTTTCATCGATTGGCTCGCAACTCATGGTGCAGGGCATAGAACAGGTCTTCTCAAACAATCCCTTCTATTATACATCTCAAATAATTGGAATTTTATGTGCCTTACTGGCTGCGTACATCTGGGTGTTTGCACTTTTACACGCCCGAAACATGTCAATCAAAAATGCTTCCCTTACTGTCGGAATCCCGGCAAGCCTGTATATTGTTTACCTGATATATTTACTGCTGTTTACTTCAGGGAGCATTTAATTCTGTAACAATAAAACAAAAGGAGTGTTATCATAGCCTGTAGGGCGTAATTCAAGCTACCGGATCCTCACTATCATGAAAATCATGGAATTCCATGAGTGCAAAATAAGAATATGGGCCGGAAAACAGCTTATTTGATGTATCTCAGAATGGCTTATAATATTTACGATTTTATTCTGACGTTGAGGATGAAAATACATTCTCATTGTCTCTCATTTTTTGGCTAAGTATGCCGGATAAAGGGTCTTATGATGCTTTTTTTTCTGACGATTTTTTTTCTTTTTATTGTGCTTTTTCATAAAAAAGACGACACTAATTATGAGAGGCATCACTGACTGTTAGAGACTTTGGTCGGAAAGATTATATGTCTGGACTTTTTAGGTTTTTTGGGTGATACTATGGAAACCTGGAAAGTATGTGTATTATGCATAATTATAGGACTGACAGCCGTTCCTGCGGTTTCAGCTAAAGGCGAATGTGCAGTAAACTCTAACACGGAAGGCACTTTTGTTTCTGTTGAAATAGATTATATTGTTAGTCCCTGGGTAGAAAATTCATCTGATACGGATGTCACTTTCTCTGTGCGGTCAACTCAATATATAACTCAGGGACAGACTATAACACACTACGTGGGCGTAGGCTCAGGAATAAATTATCTTGAGGTGGATTTGAATTGGGGAGATACGATTGATTCCCTGACTCTTAGCATCTCTACACCCTCGGGAAGTAAGTTGGAACCCTACCATGATAATTATGATGGAAGCGTAAATGGCAGGATACGCTTTAACATAGATTCCTCTCAGGGATATGTGGAACAGGGAACCTGGCAGTTCAAGGTTTACGGGGAATCGGTTAGTGGATCTGAAGATTACACCTTTAATGTTTACCAGTGTTAAGCTTCAAAAAAAGCTTACCATTTTCTTATTATTTTTTTTGTTAACAGCAACAGCTGGAGCTACGGAATATATAGTAAAGCCTGTTCCAAGTGACCAAGTCGGAGCTTCAGTTAATGGAGAAGAGGTAGTACTACTAAAGGATTTTACAGTCTACTGGCAGTTTCTACTCTGGCTGGCTATCATGCAGATCTTGTCGGTAGTAGATGTACTGATGCCTGCAAAACTTATTTTTGCAATCCTCGGGTTTCGGATTACGGGGCGTGCAGATGTCTTTGAGAACTCTAACCGCGCAAGAATCTACGAATATATAAAAACCAGACCCGGAGCTTACCTTAGTGAAATTATAGAAAAATCAGGAATAGGCAGAGGAGCAGCGCGTTATCACATCAAGATCCTGAAAGCCCATCACAAAATTGAAGCCTACAGTGATTCCGGGAAAACAAGATATTTCCAGAATAATTCCACTTATGGTGAAGAAGAAAAAAAAGTTGTTTCTGCGCTTCAAAATGCCACGAATCAAAGAATAATTTCAGAAATACAGAACGGTAACTGTAATACAAACCTGGCTCTTGCACGTGAAATCGGAGTTTCCGGGGCTACGATCAGCTGGTATGTGAAAAATCTTAAAGAAACAGGCCTCATAGACGAAACAAGAAGTGGAAGAAGTATAATTTACAGAGTAAATCCTTCATACGAGACTTTGATAGAAAAATATGGATGAAAGTCTTTTGCTTTTCTTTCAGGTATGTAACTATTCCTTAATCCTGATTGTTAGAGACTATTGACAGAAAACTTATAAAGAGTCGATAATATGTGAATTTTAGAGTTAAAATATGCTCTGGAACGATGTTGGGGAATGTATACAGATTACCGGTTCTGAGTATGCTGGTTGAATAACTCGATATATCTTTCAAAATCCCCCACCAGTCTGTTAATTTTCTTCATAATATTCAGAATCAGTTGAAAAATAAACAAACTTTACATTTGCAGGGGATTGTATGCCAGGAACACTAAAAATAATCTTATTCTTAACCCTTCTAATTTCAAGTATATCTACATGTTTTGCAGCTTCATCCGGAAATCTCAATGTAAGTGTTGAAGAAATTATACCCATCTCGCAGGCAGTGGAGCCTTATTTTGATAGCCTTGTAGAATCTTCAGGAATCAACGTCAACGAAGAACCATTGTTTCATGGCTTATGGGGTCCGGACGGCAGCAGATTGGTGATAGATGCATTTTTCAACCCCATGACAGGAACCGGGCTTTATGCAGTGTATGTACTGAACGCAGATGGAAGCGGAATCCGGGAACTGGCATCAACCCCGAATAATACGAAAGAAAGAAGCCTGAGTATAAGAGGAGCATATTGGTTAATAGGAAATCCCTGTTCTTGGAGTCAATGGAGTCCAGATGGGAGTCGGATCGGAATCTACACAAACATTTTCACGTTGAGGGACTTTTATGTGATTGCTGATCCGGATAACACATTGATCAAGACGGCAGGTGAGTGTAATTATACGACAGTTGATGAAATAAGGGAAAATATTCTGGATCTTGAGTGGCAAACTAATTTTATGTGGAATCCGGAAGGTACAAAGGCTCTTATAATAATGGATCAGGATCCTCGAAGTTATCAATTATACTTACTTGACCCGGACGGTTATGTGCTCCAGAAACTTACAGATACATCTGCATCTGATCGCGTAGAGACTGCACTCTGGAGTCATGATGGCAAAAAAATAACATATAGTATAACCAGCACAACTGGTCAGACTGCAGACGAAGAAACTGGTCTCTGGATTATAAACGAAAATGGAACGGAGAATGAGAGACTGACGGATAACGGGATAGCAATTGCCTGGAGTCCCGATGACAGCAGAGTGTTTTATATTGATGAAAATTTCAGTCTATATTCAGTTAAGATTGATGGAACCGATGAAGTTCAGCTTTCAACAAGTTTTGCCAGAAATGAAGATGTTTTTAGTTTCAGCCCTGATGGAAAAAGCCTTATATTTAGTACTGTAAACGATGGCAAGGCCACTATATCTCTAGCAGATTCTACAGGAAAAAATGTAAAAGTGCTTGAAGAGTTTCCAGGACATATTGTCATCAAACCCAGCTGGAGCCCGAAAGGAGATAAAATAGCTTTTACACAGGGCACGGACCTTTATACAATCAATCTTGATGGGACCGGAAAAAAGCTTATCTCATCCGCAATAAAAGACTACGAATGGCACCCTTCAGGAGACTTTATCAGTTTTGTTTCATCAACTTCTGTTTTTGTTGCAAGCCCGGACGGATCAACAAAAATACAACTTACTGAAGATGATAATAATTATAGGTTTCTGGCAGATAGGTATCGGAATGGCTGGAGTCCTGATGGGAGCAGATTGCTTGTGTCTCAAGGCGGGTTCAAAGGTTTATTCGTAATAGAACTCGAAGGATATGAAGATCCTCTCTCCATTGATTTCTTGACGCCCATAGAGGGAGAAAACTGCAAGCTAAGAGTTCGTTGCATGTCGGAACCTATTGCAAATGCCCTGATCACTCTTAATGAAAACGAAATTGGTTTTACCAACAACTCAGGCATTCTGAACTACAGCTGTCCTGCTGCAGGCAGATATGTGATAAATGCCAGCAAAGCAGGATACCGATCCGCAAATAAAGTTCTTATCGTAGAAGATACCTCCTCGGCATCTCCGGAAAAATCCGTAGTTTCTGAAACATCCTCTGTTCCGTCCTCTGATTCTGAAAATGAGGGAACTTCAGGATCTGTATTTCAGGTTTCGGGCTTCAGAGGGACTACTGTAGTCCTGTTCCTTCTGTTTTTCATCTGTAGGAGGAATTCTCTGTGAAGGTAGACCTGAGAAATATCGGGGTCATTGCCCAGAAAGAATTTGCAGATCAACTGTACAGCCCTAGTTTCAGGATGCTGCTCGGGATCTTTACCGTTGTTGTTCTTTCGATGAGCTTTATATCAGGAAAAGAAGGATGCGAGCTCTTTAATCAGGGTTTTGGTTTCATTGATATCTGGTTAACTCTTACCATTATGTTTTCTTGGATACTGACTTTTTTAAGTTATTCTTTTGAACCTGTAGTAAGTGCTTGAGGTCCAGGACATTCCTGCCTCCGCAGCTGCAGATGCCGTAAAGAATGTAGAGGGTGTGACAGCTCTTGATATTCGGGATCGGATTCTGTACGTACATACTGAAATGAAACTCCGTACAGAGATTGCAAAGGCCGTCAAAAATGTAGGCGGTACCGTATCCATGTTCGAGGAAGAAGAAATGAATCTGCAGAAACTGTTCCTCAAAATTATTGACGGAACATAAAAATCTTAGAGATATGTTTTTCCCATCTCAATTAGTCTTAGTCAGAGCTTGTTGTAAAAACCGAATAGAAAGCCAAACATCCGGATAGCCTGAAAACAGCTTATTTGATGTATCTCAGAATGGCTTATAATATTTACGATTTTATTCTGACGTTGAGGATGAAAATACATTCTCATTGTCTCTCATTTTTTGGCTAAGTATGCCGGATAAAAGGTCTCATGATACCTTTTTCTCTGACTATTTTCTTTCATTTTATAATACTTTTTCATAAAAACGGATAACACTAATTATGAGAGGTAACACTGATTGTTAGAGACTTTGGTCGGAAAGCTTATATGTCTGGACTTTTTAGGTTTTTTGGGTGATATTATGGAAACCTGGAAAGTATGTGTATTATGCATAATTATAGGACTGACAGCCGTTCCCGCGGTTTCAGCTAAAGGCGAATGTGCGGTAAACTCTAACACGGAAGATACTCTGGATTCTGCTGGAAAATATTATATCGTTAGCCCCTGGATAGAAAATTCTGATGATGCGGATGCCACTTTCTCTGTGCGGTCAACGCAGTACATAACTCAGGGTCAGACTATTACTCACAGCATAACTGTAGGCCCGGGAATAAATTATCTTGAAGTGGATTTGAACTGGGGAGATACAAGTGACTCCCTGACTCTTAGCGTTTACACCCCCTCAGGAAGTAAACTTGGAACATACCGGGATAACTATGACGGAAGCGTAAACGGCAGGATACATTTCAGTATAGATCCGGCCCAGGGATATGTGGAGCAGGGAATCTGGAAGTTCAAAGTCTACGGAGAATCGGTCAGTGGTTCTGAGGGCTATACATTTAATCTTTACCAGCACTAAGTTCGAAAAAAAGCTTATTCTCTGTTTACTTTTTTTTCTTTTAACAACAACAGCCGGGGCTACGGAATATATTGTAAGGCCTATTTTAAATGATCAGGCCGGAGTTTCAATTAACGGAGAAGAGGTAGTATTACTTGAAGATACCATAGAACCATACTGGCATTTTCTAATCTGGCTTGCTGTAATGAACATCCTGTCGGTAGTAGACATACTGGTCTTTCCTGCAAAACTTATTTTCGCAGTCCTCGGATTCAGGATTGCAGAGCGTACAAATGCACCCGGCAGCACTAAACGGTCCAGCATCTATGCTTATATCAAAGATAAGCCGGGAGTATACATGAGTGAAATTGCAGAGAAAATTGGCCTGGACAGAGGAACGGTAAAGCATCATATAAACACTCTAAAGACCCAGAACAAGATCGAAGCCTATAAAGATAGAGGAAAAACAAGATATTTTGAAAATAATTTCACTTATGATGAGGAAGAAGTAAAAGTTATTTCTGCCCTTCAAAATCTGACCAATCAAAAGATAATTTCGGAAATACAAAACGGGAAGTGTAACACAAATTTAGCTCTTGCACATGAAATCGGAGTTTCCAGGGCTACGATCAGCTGGTATGTGAAAAATCTTAAAGAAACAGGGCTCATAGATGAAACAAAAATTGGAAGAAACATAATCTATAAAATAAATCCTTCATATGAGACTTTGATAGAAAAGTACGGGTAAAACTCGGATAAAATATAGGTAGATATCCATAAACTTCGACAGGTACCGGCAAATATCTGCAAATATCTGTAAATATCCGTAAATACCTGTAAACGCCTGTAAATGCCTGTAAATGCCTGTAAATGTCGGCAAAAGTTGGTAGAATATAACCCAGTTTTAAAGTATTTGTTCTCAAAGGGCCTCTTAAAAAAAATCTCTCAAGCTTACTGCAGGTTTTTTTAGTTGCGGGATATCTCTTTAGCTGATCATGTTTTCTTGATTTTTCAACTCTCCTGTCTCGGATTAAAATCAAATTCGTACGTCTGGAGTAAATTCCCGGCGAAAAACTTGAAAGTCAGACTGCACGCTTAAAGTAAGCATGGATAGACTATTCTATATGTAGTTTCCGGCCAAGGTCTCTAACTATTTTCTTACGGACTCATTTCAGGTCTACGAATGTTTCTCGGGCTCTGATTGTTAGAGACTCGGGTCAGAAAACTTATAAAGAACCAATCAAAACTAGTTTTTGGAGTTCAAATTAACCTCCCGAACAGATTTGAGCCCCCTTGTGCCGGAGGCATGGTTATGTTGGCCCTGAGATTTCTCAGGGCTTCCCTGACCTTGCTTCTGAACAGCGTATTTTAACTTGAAATGGAGTTAATTAAAAGCAAATGGGAATAATACACTCATAAGATAAAGATACTGAACTCTGGCGTAGGTATATAATCTATGAGACTAAGAAATACATTTTTCATATCTACTATTCTTTTGTGCTTTCTATTCATTCCGCAAGTATCGGCAAAGGAAAATATCGACGTGTCGACAGCCGAGAACTTAAACTATGAGCTGCAAAAAGCTATTGAAAAATACAATCAGGTAGTGGAAGACAGAAACTCTTCACGGGATGACGTTACAGAATGTACGGATGAGATAGACCTGATCATAAGTAAAATTAATAATCTCGGAATGGACGTCGCTTTCGGCCAGACATCCGATGTGCATATAAACAATCAGGGGGAAACACTACCCGCATCCATATCTGCAGAGATTAAACCGTATATGCTTTCAAAGTCATACAGTTTTTCTTCAAATAACAGTACGGTTTTAGCTCAGGTCTGGGGAACAAATATAACAACTGCAGAATTTATGGAAAAGGTATATCCGGGATCATTGGAAGTGCTCCCCGAAGAGACTGTACAGCGCCTTAAGAACGAAAGAATGGTCTGGCCGGATCCGCAAAAAATACAGCCCGGGAAAAAACGAATGACATCAACAAGACTTACCGGGTTTGATTGTTTTTCTGCGAATCATTTTAAGATAATACGACAGTCAATATGATAAGCAAAATATAATCAAAAATGAATCCTCAAAAATGAGTTAGTGGATGAAATAAAAGAGAAAAATGAATGAGTATTTGAAATCCCGCCCGAGGGCGGAACTTGAAATTACTCTGCTACCGGAGCTTCTTCTGCGGTTTCGAGACCGAGAAGGGCTTTTATGGACCTGGTTCCGTATTCAACTACCTTGGCGTTTACCTGGACGATGTCGGGAGCAATTTCCTTCCCGCGCATCATCTTTCTCCTGCGCTGTCCTGGGAGCTTTGGAGCGTATCCAACACCTGTTGCAGTCAGGATTCTCTGTCTCCTGGGGCCCGGGAGGTCCGGCTTCATAACGAAACCGCTGCCGTCGCAGCCGCCAGTGATCTTGACTTTGTATCCGGCAAGCCCGAAAATGGCACCGTCAACAACGTCTCCGATTGCTTTTCCGATTAATGCGTTTGCTTCGGCGTCCTTAATGTCGATCTGGTAAGCACGCCCTTCTTTTGGGTCAGAAACTACAACTTTGAAATTTGCCATGTGAAATCCTCCAATCAGATTTATCTGTAATATTTCCTTTGCCTTATCTGCCTTCTTTTCCGAAGTTTATCCGAATTTACCTGAATTTTTCCGAATCCCTGCTGAATCCCGAATCTGCTGCCCTGCATATCAGGCATTACTTTGCCCAGAAAGGATTGTCTTTCCGTTTGAGTGTCAGGAAAATATCAAGAGTTTCCTTTTCATCGGTTGAAAGGGAGTCGTAGATTTCGTGCTCAAGAACCTTGGCATGCCTTTCAGGCACGTTAATATAGAGCACGTCTTCTTCTTTGATCTGTCTGCCTACGGTTGCACCTTCAATTGCCATTGCAACTTCTTTGCCTACTTTTGCAGAAGGAATGTTTTCCCCTTCGGACTGCAGACCTTTGATCTTGCCCACAACGTTTCCGTTTTCAAGCATGACATCCGCATTTGTCCGTACGACTCCGCCGAGCACTCTTACCCCGACTACTGCGGGTTTGCTCTGCCGGAAAACGCATCCCGGAAGGATCTTGAACTTTCCGGGGCGGATTATCGTTTCGAAAATCTTCTTCTCAGCCAGTTCCTGCTGTTCCTTTACGTATTTCTGGTAATCTTCAACCAGGCGGTAGATCACGTCACTTGTGAATACCTTTACCGTGCTTTCCTGCAGGAAATCTCTGGCGTCAGGGTGAACCTTAACACTGAAACCTATAAGCACCGAATAGAGGGGGTCTTCAACCGTCGAAGCCTCGACCGCGTCCCTGTGAGAAATATCTCCCACCTCAGCTTTCCTGATAGGGACTTCATCTTTCTGGAACTCGTGGACAAGAGCTTCAAGAGAGCCGAGAGTATCTGCTTTAATCATAACTCCGACTGATCCGGTATCAATCCTGACCTCATCGATCTCGGACTTTACCTGGGCTACAATTTCTTCAAGGTTTTCTTCCGTTGCAACCCTTATTGGAGAACCTGCAAGGGCACCGTCAAGGCCGGGAGCAGAGATTTTTACTCCGGCTGCGGCAGTGACTTTACTCACCTGCTGGAACTTGCTCTCGTAGCGGATTTCCGAAAGTTCCCTCGGCTTTAAAAGAGCCCTGACCTTTGTCTGAATAGGTTCGCCCAGGCTTCCGATAACAACCGTATCTCCTTTCTTTAATGTGCCGTCGTAGAGAATGACGTCAAGGGTTGCTCCAAGTCCCTTTTCTTCTTTTACCTCAAGGACTGTCCCTACACCAGGGTTCTTTGCACTGTACTGCAGGTTTGCCTCAAGGAACTTCTGAGCAAGGCCTAAAAGCACCATCAGGACATCAGGAATACCCTCTCCCGTAACAGCACTTACAGGGACCACGCCCAGAGTTTTCTGGAAGTTTGTGACCCGGTCGTAACGTTCGGCTGCAAAGCCCTGGTTATAGAGTTCGCCTATTACCTCGTAGAGCTTTGTTTCAAGCCGTCCCTGGATATCGGGGGACTGCTTTTTGAAAGTAGCTGCAAAAGGCATGTCCTTCTGTGAAGCCCAGCCGCCAATCCTGTCGATCTTGTTAGCGACGACTACAAAAGGAGTCTTGAATCGCTTTAAGATCTGCAGGCTTTCGTAGGTCTGGGGTTTGAAGCCTTCATTTATGTCAACAACGACAATCGCAAGATCGGCAAGGGCGCCTCCCCTGCTCCTTAAGGTTGTAAAAGCATGATGTCCCGGAGTATCGATAAAAAGCAGTCCCGGAACCATGAAACGGTCTCTTAACCTTGGGTCTCCGAGCTTGTTGACAATCACGTCTATAGGGACTTCGGTTGCACCGATATGCTGGGTGATAGCCCCGGCTTCTCCACTGACAATCGCAGTACCCCTGATCTTGTCAAGCAGAGTGGTTTTCCCGTGGTCGACGTGCCCCATCACGCAGACTATAGGAGTCCTTAGATTTTTCTTGTCGGTCATATACAAAACCTCTCTCATTCCCGCGTCTTATTTGCTGCAGGTCCAGAAGGGTCCGGGTTTCCCCGGAAGGACCCATTTAGCAGGTGCCGGATAAACGGATTCGTGCCGAAGTTAAGAGGCACGAAAAGGCTCTGGTACACCTGCATTACTCGTACAGACAGACCTCATCGACTCTGGAATACTTCCCGATTTCGGAGTCCTTGAAGTGAATTGCGATTTCCCTTGCAGCAGCTTCAGGAGAGTCGGAGGCGTGAACCACATTCCTGCCCACGTCAAGAGCAAAGTCTCCACGGATAGTCCCCGGAGCCGCATCAACAGGGTTTGTAGCCCCGTTTATTGCTCTCATAACCTTAACTGAATCCTTTCCGGCAACTACCATTGAAACGGAGGGGCCGGAGGTAATGAACTCGATAAGGGAAGGGAAAAAGGGTCTTGCTGCGTGCTCACCGTAATGTTCTTTTGCAGTGGCTTCGGCAATAACGTTCATTCTGAGGGCTACAATCTTTAAGCCTCTCTTTTCGATTCTGGAGATGACTTCTCCGACCAGTCCGCGCTGGACTCCGTCAGGTTTCACCATAACGTATGTCTGTTCCATATGCACACCTTGCTATATTTGAACTAATTCCGGCAGTTATGCTTTTTTCAACTGGATTTTGCCTTTCTCAGTCCACTCGGTGCGGCGCGGAAGCCTGCCAAGGGCGAAGTTGCTCATGCACTTGGAAGAGCACATGAAATATGTGGAGCCGTCTTTTTTAACGTAGAGTTTACCGGTACCAGGCTCCAGCATCTGTCCGCAAAAATAGCATTTCCTCTGTTCCATTTATTTTCACCGCGTGTCTTTTTACCTGGTAGTCAGTTTCTTTGCTTCTCTTGACGTTTCCAGAAGCATCAGAATGTCACCGATACGGACAGGGCCCACACAGTTCCTTGTGATTACACGACCCTTGTCTCTGCCTTCCAGAACCCTGCACTGGATCTGGCTGGCTTCACCATGCATACCTGTGTTCCCGATAACGTCAATAACTTCGGCAGCAAAGCCGCCTGTTGTGCTTTCTTCAGCCATAATCAGCACCCCATGTTATCAGGATTATTTAAGAGCTTCAAGTTTCTGAGCAATGTCCTGGACCATTTCAGCTGCTTTGCCTGCATCCACAATTGCCACGGTTGCACAGGAGACTCCAAGTCCGCTGGCTGCGCCAAGGTCTTTCTGGTTCTTGATGAAGATGTAGGGAGCTTTCTTCTCTTCGGAAAGAGGGCCGATGTGAGCAACGATCTCTGAAGGCTCAATGTCTTCGGCAATCAGTACAAGCTTTGCATTGCCTCTTTCGATTGCTTTTGTAGCTTCGTTTGTGCCCTTTTTGATCTTTCCGGTATCTCTGGCAAGTTCCAGAGCTTCAAGTGCTTTGTTTGTGAGTTCTTCAGGAACATCGAATTTAGCTAATTGTGCCATTTAAGTTTCTCCTTCGAAATTGCGGGTATCGCAATTTTTCATCAATCATAGGTTTTTAACACATATCTGTCAACATCGAAGCTTCAAATTCCTGAAAAAAGAACCTGAGATCCTTCAATGTGGAAAGTAAATGAGTTGAAACATAGATACTGCTAGCTAAATGCCGCAGACTGCACCTTAGAAGTACATAATCACCTATAAACTTTCTGCTTGAAAAGCCGGGCAACAAGCGGTACACTTATATAAACTCGCAAAGAGCGGAGTATATGAGAAAAATAAGAAAAGTCCGCCATCCGAACCGGATACGAAGCTGGGGGATAGGATTAAAAGCTGGAGCCAAAAATCGGATAAATGCGTCATGGTTATAAGGAATGTAAGGACTTTGATTCGTATGAATACAATTTACTACGAAGCCCATAACAATCTTTATCTTAACCTTACAAACCGCTGCAGTGCAGACTGCGTCTTCTGCATCCGCAACTTTGCAGACGGCGTTTATGGGTACGACCTGAGGCTTTCAAAAGAACCAACTACAGAAGAGATTCTCAAAGCCCTTGAAGAGCTTGACCTTTCAAATTACAGGGAAATCGTGTTTACAGGGCTCGGAGAGCCAACCCTCAGGTTCGATGTGGTACTGGAAGTCACCCGCTGGCTTAAAAGCCGGGGAATAAGGGTAAGGCTTGATACCAACGGGCATGCTGCACTGATTAATCCGGAACTGGACGTAATTTCCGAATTGAAAAAAGCAGGCATGGACTCTATTTCAGTCAGCCTGAATGCAGAATCCGAAGAAAAATATAATAAGCTCTGCAGACCGGTCCAAAAAAACGCTTACAGAGCAATACTCAATTTTGTAAAAAGGGCAAGAGAAGCGGGAATCTCTACCAGGGTTACGGTTGTTAAAATCCCTGAGATAAATGTGGAAAAATGCAGGCAGGTTTCAGAGGAACTCGGTTCGGAATTCCACGTAAGGACGCTGTCCGAGGCTGCAAGTAAAGAAATAAGGGAGAATAATTAATCAAGTCAGGATATTTTGGGGAAACTCCTTATTTCAGGAGTTATCCCGGCTTTACATCTTTCCCAGCTTTACATCTTTCCCAGCTTTACATCTTTCCCGGCTTTACAGGTTTTCTCAGTTATTCCCGGGTATGTCTTCCTCTTCAAGGTCCTCAAAGTCCTCAAGGTTCTCATTCATTTCGTGGTATTTGACGAGTCTACGTTTCAGGAAGTAAACCGTGCCTGCCAGAGCCCCAAGAAGGAGGGCAGCGGGAAACTTTACCGAATCAAACTTTTCCAGGACCTTTATGGAACTCTCTTCAGAAGGTAACTCCACCGAGCCCGAATCTTCTCCGGTGTTTGCATTCCCGCTCACGCTGCTTGAGGTAGCTGGAGCATTTTCTACCTTATTTTCAACGCCCCCGGTAACAACAGGCTCTTCTTCTACCGGCTGGATGACTTCTTCGGCGAGGGCAGTATCCGTTTCCTTTGCAGTTTCTTCTGGCAGGAAGCTTTCGTCTCCCAGCAGCAGGGCAAAGGCAGTTGAATTTCGCTCAAAAAGATATACTGCTCCTGCATCACTCCCTATCGCAATGGTTGTGCTATCGCGGGAAACGTCCAGGCTGTTAATATTTCCTCCGCAACTGTAGTTCCAGAGTTCTTCCCCGTCCATATTAAGGACATAGAGGTTGTCGTCCCAGCTTCCGGCTGCAATGAAGGAGGAGTCGGCAGATATCTCTACGGTATAGACATCGTCTTTTGCCTTGTAGTCCCATAGTTTTTCCCCGGTGCGGTTGAACAGGTAAATCTTGTCGTCAAAACTTCCTGCCGCAAGATACTCGCCGTTGGTCGTTAAAGAAACGCTGCTGACCCAGTAGCCCGGGTTGTGCATCCAGGAAAATTCCCCTTTGCGGTCAAAAAGATAAACATTATAATTAGATCCCCCGGCAGCCACATAGTAAGCGTACGGAGTCATACTCACGCAGTTAATCAGGCTTCCGGTTTTTCGGCTCCATATCGTTTTTCCCTCGCTATCAAAGAGATAAACGTAATTGTTGGCATTTCCGACTGCAACATAAGTCCCGTCTCTGGAGATGGCAATACTGCGGACAGCTGCCCCGGAATCAAAACTCCAAAGCAGTTTGCCTGCATTGTTCATGAAATAAACCTTCCCGTCTTCGCCTCCTGCTACCACATACAAACCATTGGAAGATACTGCAACGCTATTCAGGTTGCCTCCGGTTTTGTGAGCCCAGAGAAGGTCCCCATCCCGGTTAAAAAAGTACACTTTTTTGTCATTACTTCCTGCAGCAATTCGAGATCCGTCTGATGAAATTGATACTGTATAGACTATATCTCCAGTCTTATAATTCCAAAGTTGTGCCCCTCTGGAATCAAAGAAAGAAACGTTGTGATCAAACCCTCCAGCTACAAGATAGCTTCCGGTTGACGAAAGTGATACGGTATTTACTATGCACCCGGTTTCACATTTGCATAACAGGTCAAAAGCCTTGAGTTCCGAAAGGTTCACATCCCCGCCATCCAGAGCAAGAGGATCTGCTGCCTCCACCCCTGAAATAAGGCAGAAAAACAGACCCAATGCCAAAAATAACTTTGTTCCTGATGAATGATTCATATAATTTATAATGAAGTACTTTATTGCACATGAATTTTTTTGTTACAGTAGGCTGGCAGGATAAATTAATAAAATTTATTTGGTCCTGTTTACACTGATATAAGCAGTAATAATTAAAATATAGATATATTATCGGTATTGTTAAAACTCAAGAGCTTGGACGTAAATGTTTGATTCTCAATATCGTTAAAACTCAAGAGTTTGGGTGTAGATGTTTGTCTGATATGGCAGAAAAAAATTCGTAAATTCTGAAAAAAAGAACTACTTTATCCCGTATTCGGAAAAGGGATAGTTTAAGGTCGAAACAGAGAGTTTAAAGTTATATTTATAGTAGTAGCTGTAAGTCAGCCGGATGAATAAGTTTCTTCCTTATTCAGTTGCAGTTATCTTTCCGACTATTTGTTTTAATCTTTCCTGCTCCGGATATGGAATACAAAAAAGACTATAGGATGTGATTTTCGGTGGCGAGAGAAGTCTGGAACACCAGAGTAGGATTTATTCTTGCAGCAATAGGTTCTGCAGTCGGCCTTGGAAACATCTGGAGGTTCAGCTATATGGCGTATGAAAACGGAGGAGGAGCTTTCCTGATCCCGTATTTTGTCGCTCTTCTGACTGCAGGTATCCCACTTATGATACTTGAGTTCGGACTTGGAAGCAAGTTTCTTGGCTCAGCTCCAATTTCACTTAAAAGGGCAAAGAAAAGTTTCGAATGGATAGGCTGGTGGGGTGTAATTGCCAGCTTTATAATTACGACCTATTACTCCGTAATAGTGGGCTGGAGCCTTGTATACCTTTTAAAAGCGTTTACCCTCGGCTGGGGTGCGGACACGGGAGCCTTTTTCAATAATGAACTGTTACATGTCTCCGATTCTCCCTGGAACCTGGGGGGTTTTTCCTATCCGGTCCTTATAGGGCTGCTGGCGACCTGGCTGATTATCTGGGTTGTCGAAAAAAAAGGTGTGCAGGCGGGAATCGAGAGGTCAAGTAAAATCTTTATTCCCCTGCTCTGGGCTCTTTTAATCGTACTCGTGTTCAGAGCAATAACCCTTGAAGGCTCAATCAATGGAATAGAGTGGTACCTGAAGCCGGACTTCAGCAAATTAACAGACATAAAGGTCTGGCAGGCAGCCTACGGACAGGCGTTTTACAGCCTGAGTCTTGGTATGGCAATAATGATTACCTATTCGAGCTATCTTTCAAAAAAGAGCGATATAGTAAACAACGCTTTCATTGTCAGTCTGGCAGACGGAGCCTTCAGTTTCACAATGGGCTTTGCGATTTTCGGGACTCTCGGCTACATGGCTTATGCCAAGGGGCTAGGAATTGAAGAAGTGGTAGCCCAGAGCATAGGCCTTGCCTTTGTGGTGCTGCCAGAAGCCCTCAACATGCTCCCGGGATTAAAAGCCCTCACTGCAGTTGCTTTTTTCCTTTGCATTGTTATTGCAGCCCTTTCTTCCCTCATATCCCTCGTGGAAGCTTTTGCCTCCTCAATAATGGACAAGTTTGAGATGAAAAGGGGCAGGGCAGTTGACCTCACTATCGGCTTCGGGCTGTTCTTCAGCCTTATCTATGCAACCAAGGGAGGGATTTACTGGCTTGATATCATAGACCACTTTATCAATACCTATGGACTGATCATAGTGGGAATCCTTGAAACCGTTGCAATCGGCTGGATCTATGGTGCAGATAAGATAAGGGAATGGGCCAACAATTATTCGGATATCATGGCAGGAATCTGGTGGGACGCCTGTATAAAAGTGGTAATTCCGGTTGTCCTGCTGTACATCGTTTTTGTAGATACCCGGTCAAACCTGGCTGCACCCTATGAGGGTTACGATCCTGCGGCCATAATGATAGGAGCCGGAGTAATCGTCCTTGGAATTCTCATCTCTATCCTTACACCTTTTATCAACAGGGAGGTGAAGTAAAATGTTGCTCTCAACAGGCAGCTTTCTGATGGCTGTTTTCGGGTTCATAATCCTGTACGGAGGGCTGGGACTCTGCCTGAGCATAGCCCTGAGGAAAAGGATGCCCTGAAGATAAAAAGGTGGAGAACAGGATCATCAGGGTGGGTTTTTAGATAAAATAAAAGCCAGAAACCGTTTTTAAATTCAAATATTATTGGGCGCCTCCGCCAGCCTGTCTGGCGGTCCTTCCAAAAAAGCAGACCGAAACAAAAGGAAAGAAAAAAACAAAAAGAAACAGTAAATTATCAATTTTCCTGGTCACATTTAAATTTTAGTTTCTTACAGGTGCCCTCAATCGTTTTTATTTACCGGCTTTTGTACTTCTTTTACTTTTTTCTTATTTGTTTGAAAGACCGCTCTTCTTCGTCTGGCGTGATCGTAGTTTTATTTGCCGTCACTTTTCCCCTCCCTCCTGCAGAAAGGGGTACAGGGGCAGATAGTCAAACTCGCTCACGTTAACCTCATAAGGGTAATCGCAGATCCCATCCTTATCAAGGTCCGTGCAGTTCTGGCCGAATCCCGTGCCATCGGGTTTTGCCCAGAAATTACCTCCTATGTTTGGCCCTCCGATGATGTTCTTTCCCGAAGTTTTTGTGTTGTTCCAGCTAATATTCTGGTTACCATAAGCTGGTTCCAGATTCTGAGTGTTGTTGAAGAGATTATTATAGAAAGTATTGTTTCTGCAAAAGGACATGTAGAGCCCGAAATCCCTGTTTGATTCTATCAGGTTATCCCGGAAAAGATTATCGTTCGAATTCAAAAGGACAATTCCCTCTGCATTGAGAGTTATTATGTTGTTCCTCGCAGTGTTATTCTCGGAAAAAGAAGTGTAAATTCCATGATTATTTTTGGAAATAAGGTTGTCTATGATCAGGTTTGAAGCTGCATGGCCGTGGCCACCGGAATATATATAGAGCCCCTGATTCTCGTTCCGATAAATGGTATTATTTTTAAGGGAATTGTTGCCTGAACTATCCAGAACAATGCCTTCAGTGTTGGTTGAAACCATATTGCTGGTCAGTAAATTAGCTTCCGAATTTTGAAGGTACGCTCCCCGCTGGTTGTTTTCTACAGTGTTGTTTGTAATGTTGTTCCGGTCGGAAGAAACCAGATGCACCCCATAAAGGTATTCGGAGATTACATTGTTCTTAATCGTGTTTTCGGAGGTATTGAGCAGGTATATCCCGGATGCTTCTTTTCGTAAGGAGTGGGGCCTGGTTATGTAGAATCCTGAAACCGTAACGCCTTTTGAAGTCACTTTAATCACGGTCCCGGTCTTATTGGAAGCCTTTATAATCGTGCTCCCCGGATCGACCGATTCCGAAACAAGGCTTATGTTTTCCACATCCAGAAGGATATTTTCTTCATAAGTGCCGGGATATACAAGGACAGTACTTCCCGGAGTTGCAGAGTCCACAGCGGCCTGAATCGAGGAAAAATCCGCAACAGGTGCCCCACCCTTTATGAGCAATACTGGTCCGGGAGCTCTTACAAGAGGAATAGCATCGATTTTGCCGGTATTTTCAATATTGTAAGCAGAATCGCTAAGTCCATCGATATCAGAATCTTCAGCAGTTTCCGAAAAGCCGCTGCCATCAGGTTTTGCCCAGAAATTCCCGCCCAGATAGGGGCCCCCCATAAAATTCGTCCCCCTGGTTCCTTCTATATTCCAGGTATTGTTCTCGCTCCCTTCAAACTTTACATTTATTGAATTGTTGAAATAGTTGTCATACAGCCTGTTGCCATTGGAATCAGCCAGCAGGATTCCGCAGTCTGTATTTTCCCGGAGGCTGTTCCGGATGATTGTATTGTTTTCCGAAGACCCTATCAGGATGCCATAGTAACTGGCCAGCAGCTCATTATCACGGAGGATATTTGAGCCAGAATTCGACAGGTAAAGAGCAGGCCCGGAAGAAGAATTTGAATTGTATGCAGTATTGTTAAGCAGGAGGTTGTTATCCGAAGAGTTAAGGTATATTCCGGAATCTCCATTGATCTCCGCACTGTTATTGCTGAGGGTATTATTGCTCGAAGCCAGAAGCACAATCCCGAAGACACTTTCTGTTACTTTGTTGTTGCATAACCTGCACCCGGAAACTGAGTCAACGTATATGCCTGATGTATCTGATTCCGTACCCGCACCTTTCACCGTAAACCCACAAATTGTGACATTGTTTGCAGTCACCTGGAAAGTATTCTCATCAGGATTAAGAGCCTGAACCGTGACCTCTTCAGGGTTGATCGATCTTGAATAGATTTTCAGACCTTCCACAGCTACAGCCACGTTTTCTACATAGGTCCCCGGATAAACAAGAATGGTTGAACCCGGGTCGGCAGCCGAAACAGCCTCCCGGATTGAGTCGTAATCGGCATCCGATTCGTCATCTCCTACGCTTATGGCCACCGATTCCGGAGGTCTTGAAAGGGGGAGGTAATCGGTATTTTCTGGACCTTCGATTTCATAAGCTGAATCACAAATCCCGTCAAGGTCAAAATCCTCTGAGGTCTGAGAGAAACCCGTACCATTCGGATTTGCCCAGAAATTTCCTCCAAGAGACGGGCCTCCGACAATATTAGTGCCGGAAGTAAGCGAACTATTCCAGATATTTCCTTCGCTAATTCCGAGCCTTATGTTCATAGTATTGTTAAAATAATTATTATAGATCCATTCATCGTCTTCCTGGTCTGGAATAGAGATCCCGCAGTCTGCACTGGAGATTATCGTGTTATTGAGTATTTCAATGCCACGACAGGCATCTCCTAAACTAATGCCTATGCTGCAGTTTGAAATCTTATTGCCGTAAATGCCGGTTCCAACCGAGAATGAAAGTTCTATCCCGTGAGTGCAGTTCGTAATCGTATTATTTCTAATCTCTATTGCCCGATCATACGCATCGACTCCGCTGGAGCAATTAAAAATCGTGTTACCGGATACAACATCGCCCCCTCCGCAACAGGCAAAACTTATCCCTGTGCCGTTTGAGATTTTATTTTCGGCTATTAAATTATTCGATGCCCAAGGTCCCAGTAAAATGTAACCCTTTTCAATGATATTTCCTGTCAGATTATTTGTCCCGCTTCCTTCACCCGCAGCAATCCCATCATTGACAAACAGGTTTTTCGAGACAGTATTGTAACTGGAATTATCAAGGCGGATTCCTCTATAATTTTCAAACAGCACGTTTTCGGTAATAACGCAATTGCTGGCGTTTTCAAGTGAGATCCCGCATGGAGGCCGGTAGTGTTCGAATCCCCTGGCCTTAAAAATCTCCTCTGCTATAAAAGCAGGAACGTTTTCAGCAGCCGATTCTCGATTTGTACTCGCAGGTTCAGTAAAGTTTCTGGCAACAAAGCCTCTGGGATAGTTGGGAGGTTCTCCAGCTCCTGTTATATTAAAACCAGTGATTGTCACATTGTCAGCTCTTATGAGAAAAGCGCTTTTGTTTTCGTCCAGAGGTTCAACCAGCACATCAGGCTTTCCTGACTCCGACCTGACCGTAAGCCGGTTTGTATTTACAATAACATTTTCCCTGTATGTTCCAGGTTTAACTATAATCGTGTCCTCTGAAACCGAATTGTTTACAGCCTCCTGAATTGACCTGAAATCCGCTCCAGAATCGTTATCTACGGTAATTTCCTTTGCGGATACAGGACTGTAAACTGCAATTGTGATAAGCGCAATAGCTACTACTATAATTACTCTGCTTGCTCCCATTAATGCCCACATCCTCTTCCTACTCCCGATGAACCTGTTTCAAAAATTCATTTAATTCTGTTTTGAGAGCAGCCAGAATTTTCCTATCTTAGCAGTATTCTATTCCCAGTAAAATCCCGGTAAAATACCGGTCGAAAGGAAAATACGGATTTAACAGGTCCAATAAATCAATGCAAATGGGTGCTGTGAGACCCCCTTTCCCCGAACCTGTTGTTTTTATTAACCACAATCAAGCACGAGGATTTTTGCAGTACCCCTATAGAAGATGCTGGCATGCAAGCTGATATAATTATCTGACGGCAACTAAAAAAATACGGGAGATCGGAAGTTCGGGAAGAATATTCTATAGATGAAAGGTAAAGGTGAAATTAAAAAATATAAATTAGATATGTTTACAGAATTTAAATATTTAAAAAGTTTACAAAATTTAAAAGATTTAAGCGGAGTAATGGGCTTTAAATAAGAAATAGAGAGGAAAAAGGGTAAACTTCTCAAACCTTCTCAGCCCGGAAAACAATAGACCCTTTTTTCATGCCGTTTTCGGAATAGTTTGCCGGAATGTTAAGTACGACTTCAACATCTTTACCGGTGCCGTTTGAAATTACTTCTGAGAAATCAGGCCAGAAATGAGAGGAAAGATAGATACCTTCGGAAAAAACCGAATCCGAAGAGTTTACGATCTTAGCCGTAACTTTCACATCGCTTTTTCCTGTGTTTTTTATGTTCAAAACCTGCGGGTTACTTGCCTGCCCGGGGAGCAGGGCTCCGAAATCCAGGCTGCCCAGGGCAAGCTCTATGGAGACATCGGATTTTTTGTTTGCTTCAGGCGTCCCTATTATTACTGTAAGGTCCACTGAGGGCATTGAAGGGGGTTCGGCAAGCGGGAGATAGTCGAAGTCGCTCCCGTTGACGTTATAAGGCAGGTCACAGATCCCGTCCGAGTCCGAATCTTTACCAGTCTGTGAAAAACCGGTTCCGTTAAGGTCAGCCCAGAAATTTCCGCCAAGGTAGGGACCTCCCATAAGATTTTCTCCCGGAGTTTTTGTAGTGTTCCAGATATTTCCTTCACTGTTCTCGGCTTTCACATTTACGGTGTTGTTAAAGTAGTTATTGTAGATGCGGTTGGCAGTACTGTAGTCCAGCAGGATGCCTGATTCGTTACTGTAAGTTATCATATTGTTGAACAGCTCGTTATCGTGGCATTCCTCTCTCAAATAGATACCCTTGCTGCTGTTTGAAATTGTGTTATTATATACTCTGGCATCAAAGACGAAAATCAGGTAAATCCCGTTTTCACAGTTTGCAATCCGGTTGTCACGAAGGACAGTCCTCGCCTGGGTGTCATACATATCAATTCCGTTGCTGCAATTTACGATCTCATTCTTTGAAACGAGATTGCTTCCTCCGCAGCAGGCAATGCTTATCCCCCCGCCGTTTGAGAGCCTGTTCTGAAATATTATATTGTCCCAGCTGTGCGCGCCAATGATAATATACCCTCTGTCAATGGCATTGTTAATCATCATGTTCTTTTTGCTTCCTTCATCAAGCCAGATGCCGTTTCGGGAAAAGCTATTCTCCGAGATTGTAATGTTTTCGGAGCCCTGCAGATAAACTCCATAACGGTTTTCAAAAATATTGTTTCTTTCTACCGTACAGTTTTCAACCTGGTCAAGGCAGATCCCTGCCGGAGGACAACCAGCCCCGTTCCATCTGGAGACAAAAATCTCTCCTGCCCCGGAACCGTAAGCCTGTCTGGCTTCCGTCCCCGAAGTCCCGTTAAGTCTTCCCGAGCTTCTGGAGCTAAAAGAATTTGTGATCCCGGCAGCCTCAAAGGAACTGAAAACCTCACCTGACCCTGTTATGTTGAAACCGCTGATAGTCACGTTATCTGCTTTTACATGAAACACGCTGGAATTTTCATCCTCTGACCGGATAAGCACGCTGTCAGGGTTCTCAGGTTCAGAAGTGACTGTTATCCCCGAAACATTGACAATGATATTTTCCTCATAATCCCCGGCTTTCACGATTACGAGGTCCCCGGTTGTTGAGTTATTGACAGCTGCCTGAATTGAAGCTCCGGGTTCCACATAAATAACCTCCGCACTCCCGGCACCTGCAGAAACAAGAAGCAAAGCAATAGTCAACGTTGCACTCATCAGCCTGGTAAAACAATCTCCGCTAAGAATGATCTTCAGAACTACCCCCACCCAGATACTTTACACAGCCCCGCCGGTTCAGGATTGGATAAATTTTGAACCGAAAGTTCCTGTGCATAGTGACTATTAATTATAATGACTATTATTTATTTAATAATACTATCAAATTCATTACTATATATATCAACTGTTTCTTTGTTTCAATATGAAAAGGTGGCTACCAATCGTGAGATTTTGCAACAAAGATTAAAAAGGATCGCTCAGATATTCCGGTAAAAGATAGATAAAACACCGAAAAGAAAGCAAACAAATTCCCCTAAAAAGGCGGATTTGCGTATGTTGCTCCTAAATAAAAAGTTATTTCACAAGAGCATACATGCAATAATCAAAGAATCTGCCGTTCTTATAAACACTTTTCTTCATTATGCCCTCTAAAACAAATCCGGCTTTTTCAAGGGCTTTTCTTGAGCCTGTATTGTGTGCGTAAGGCTCGGCAAATATCCGAACAATATCATACTGTTCAAAAACTATCTGACAGAGTTCTTTTATTGCCCTGCTCATAATCCCTCTGCCCCAGAAAGGTTCGCCAAGCCAGTATGCGATTTCTGCACTCTTACGGTAAACATCGTTTTTAAAGAATATGGCAATGCACCCCACCGCTTCCCCATTCACAACAATCGCCCGACAGCATTGTTGTGTTTCATCGCTATAACCAAAACTCTCTACGGCTTTTCTGCAATCCTCCAGGGTAGAAGGAAAAGTATCCCTCATATTTTCTGCGACCTTTGGATTTTGGGAGTATTTGAAAAAGTTTTCAGCATCGGATTTTTCCCATTTTAGCAATTCAAAATCTATTTTAACTACATCCGGGGAGATAACATTCTTTTAATATGCTTATGTACCCGGTTCAAGGTGATCAAAGTTTTGAATCCACTGAGAAACCCAATAATCTACCTGGACTAAAATTATGGGAAAAATACGGCTAATGGAAAATAGTCCTGAAGCAATCCCAAAACTCAAAAACTGCTTTTATAGACCCTTTAGCCGGCACAATCAATCGAGAATATTTTTTAGGAACGGATGTTCCTGTTAAAACCATGGAAGTAACGAATTGCCCTTTCCATTTTTATCCCTCACCATTAATCCATCAACCTTTCCTTCTTCGTTGGACAGATAGTAGGATTTTGCAATCAACCTCTTCAGCGCGGGTGTTTCTTCCGTGAGATTCGTTGCGTTCCTGACCCCGTAATAAACTATGAAATAATCTTCTCTCTCTTTAAGGAAAGGTCTCTTGTAAACCAGAAAATATCCTGACGTTTCAGGACTTTCATACCCTGTTGCATTAAATGAATGAAGGCCAAAAGTAGGCCTCCAGGAATTATCAGCTTCACGCCTTGCAATTTCGTCATGAAGTTCTGTACTAATATTCAGTTCCTGCCGGAATTCATCACCGTTTTCTTCAAGATAACGATAAAGAGTATCTTCTCCTTTTACGAATTCAGACTCGTCGTCAAAATACCAGACAGTTATTGATTTTCCTCCGGAGTAATTCCCTACATTACAGTAAGGGGAAATCTCTGGAAAAAGTGATGTACAATCATGTGCATTTCTCTGCCAGCCTCCGGGGATGTACCATTTAGGCATTGCTTCTGAAGGTGGCAGTCCCGGGCCGATTGAAAGGATGTCAAAAATAAACCATAATCCGACAAGAGCAACTATAAAAAATATTAACACAGCTATCCTTTTACTCATTTTCTTGTGAAGCATTTGCTTGGCCCCGAATTTAAGAAAACAAACGTGTTTCACCCTCAGGCCTATTTTTTAGGTCTATATTTGAGTCTGCAAGGGGTCTTTGATTTCCTGATCTCCTGTGCAGTAAGAAAATTTCAACTTTTTTCGCACAACTGTATGATTTTTTTGTTATAAAGAATTTCTGACCAATTCATCTAACTATTTGGTACTCCCTGACTTTTAAATTCAAACGATCTATAAAGATTTATAATCTGAGTATAATATAGCCCAAGTTAAAATAAAACAATAAACCACCTAAAATAAAACAGCAAAATACCTTAAGGAAAGCCGCAAGAAGCAGCCTTACTCGATATTCTGTTCGCAGGCTGGTCCGGCGCAATCGAGGGAAATCTCACAGAGGCCGGAAGTCTCACAGATGCCTTTCCATACACCGTTGGGGTAGGCAAATTTGAGGAGGGGCGGATAGCCCGGACCGGGATGACGGTCGGGATTACTTTTCCGCATAGGTCGCAATCTGCAAAGTCTGGCTCTTCTTACAACATAACATATTTGAAAGAACAGGACATAGGGAAAATACAATGGGTCTTCAAACGAAAAAGGTAAAGAAAGAGCTCCTATGTGATGTGCTTCCGGAATTTTTTAAGTCAAGGGAATATGTAGAACTTGCATACCTCTTCGGTTCGACAGCAGAAGGCACAGAAGGACCGCTTAGTGATATTGATATAGCTGTGTACCTTTCCGGCAAACTTACAAAAGGAGAACGAATCGAAAAGCGCCTGGAACTGATGGGAGAACTTTCATCTCTCCTCCGGACTGATAATGTAGACCTTCTTGTGATGAATGATGCTGCACCCGTTATTAATTTTGAAGTCATAAGGCCCAATGTGCCGTTATTTGTCAGAAACGAAGACCTGAAACTGGATGTGGAGCAGCAAGTTATGTCAAGATACCTTGACCGGAAATACCATGAAGACTTTTTAAACAGGGAACTACTGAAAAGAATCAGGGAGAAGAGGAGCGTTCAGGATGTCAGTGGCAGATAAGATCTTTAGGAAATTAAACTTCATGCAGCGCTGCGTAGACTACCTGAAATCAATAGATCCCGAAAGTAAGGGCCTTGAAAGCAACTATGAGAAGCGTTCCGCAGTCGAGAGAAATTTTCAACTTGCAATTGAATGTGCCATTGACATAGGGGAAATCATCATCTCAAAAGAGGGGCTTGAAAGGCCTGAAGACTACAGGAGTGTATTCCGAATCCTGGGCAGGCACGAGATAATTCCGAAAGAGTTCGCAGAGGAATTTGCTTTTGCCGCCGGTTTCAGAAATATTCTGGTTCATATTTATGAAGAAGTGGATCTCGATGTGTTAAGAAAACTGCTTGCTGAAAACCTGAAAGACTTCGACACATTTGCCTTTTATGCTGCAGAATACGCAGAGAAACTTGGAGAATAAAGTAAATTTCAAAATTTTCTTCAGATTATAAGCTTCCACCTGATTGAATATGCAGGGTATGTGTGGGAGTACATTTAGAAGAAAGGACAGAGTGAAAATGAGTTATAATCCACGATAAGCAGAACGCTTATTCCTTACGTAAAAAATGGTTACAGTCTTTGTTTTGTGCACTACTTCATATATATCCTGTAATCTCCAATTCTAACACGATACAGATGTTCAGCCCCGTAAAGTTTTTTTGAATCCACAGGAAGAGGCACATCTGCAAGTTCCTCAATTTTTTTGAGGATATCAGGAAGCCTGTCTTCTGGCACTTTCCTTAAATCTTTTTCTACGTTGGACTTGAAATCGATGGTATAAGTTGCCATTGCTCCGACTTCACAATTTTCTTTTCATCTCTTTAAAACTAATAGTTTTCTCGTTACGTCTTTCTGCAACGATAGCAGATCGTGGAGATCTTCTTTCATTTTTTCATTTCTCTCTATCGGAAGAATAATTGCCGTTTTTTTCTCCATTTTCATTAACCACGTGTTCTCCATTTGCATCGGTCATATTATCACCTTTTTTAGAAATAACCGAAGTCTGCTTTATCCGGTTAATCTTCCTTTCAAGTATAACCCTTTTCATACACTAGTTGACTGCAAGTCGAATATTCTTGACAAAAGGGTGATTCCGGATAAGGTTACGACTTACTTATAAATAGAGAACGTGAAAGTATATTAGGAGTATTTTTGCTAATAACAATTAAACTCTAGGACCTGAGATGTCACATGACCGTCAAAACCACTTCAGTACCAACGGGCGAAAAAGAGAAAGATACAGCGTATTTCACAAAAATTCTAAGACAACACCTGCCGGAACTTTCAAAAGAATATAACATCAGCTATCTGGGGATTTTCGGATCTTATGTCCGCGGGGAACAGAAAGAAGATAGTGACCTCGATGTTCTGGTAGAATTTTCCAAAACACCTGACCTCTTTGAATTCATCGGGCTCAAACAGGATCTTTCGGATATGCTGGGAGTAAAGGTTGATCTTGTTATGAAAAATGCACTGAAACCCAGAATTGGAGAAATAATTCTTGAAGAGGTTGTGCAGGTATGACAGAACGTACTATCAGAGATTACCTGCAGGATATTCTTGATACCATTGAAAGTTTGTGAGCGTTTTATTGAAGGAATGGATTTTGATGAGTTCGTCTCCGACGAAAAAACCACTTTTGCCGTCAGGCACACCCTTGAAATTATAGGAGAGGCTGTAAAACATATTCCTGATGAAATAGGAAAGGAACATCCATCTGTTCCCTGGAGAAAAATTACAGGAACTCGCGATGTGATGATCCATGCTTATTTCGGTGTGGATCTGAATGTTGTGTGGAAAACAGCTAACGAGAGGTTGCCTGAACTGAAAAAAGATATTGAAAAGATACTGAAAGAAAAAGACTTCGAATGAATTTCCACATTTTTAACTGAATCACTTTTCAATAGCTGATTACTTCAAATTTTGGAATTTTTTTTAAATATTCATCTCTCGTAACTATCTTCTCTTCCTGAAGCAGCGTAATTGATGCTATCAGTTCATCACAAGTCCCAATAGTCTTGCATTCCGAAGGCATCCCGGCCGACAGGGAAGCAAAGACGTCATAGACCGATTCTTCAAGCTCCAGAACCTGAAAACATTCCAGAAACCTGAAAAAAAGCTGAACAAAAAATGAAGTAGCGGGCTACTTGAACCCGCATTTTTTGCCAAAATACACTGCCAAAATATACGTTTAAATAACGCTTACTTGCTTTTTTTATCTTTCTCACTGTCCTTTTCAATCACCGTTATTACATCACTCCCTTCAAAACTTGCCATGCCTGAAGAAATTCCATTATCATACTCCACTTTACCCACTAGAGTAACTGTAACTTCTTCTCCGGCTTCGAGGATGGCTTCGACTTCTTCCCTGTCAAATTTGAGCATCCTCTCAAGAATCAGATCCCCATCAAAGTCCTGAAGGTATTCGCTTTCATTGGTAACGAATTCATACTTCGGATCCGTAATCGCCGAAACTGCATCATTCAGGAGCACAGTGGATGCATCGATTCCGGCAACATCATACCCTTCAGGAAGTTCGATGTACGCAGTGACCCATTGTCCGCCGCTTCCCAGGTTCAGGGTGTCGGGGTTGATATCAACTGCTGCCACAATCGGAAGAACCGTGACCGTTAGCTGGTCCTGCCCTATTCCACCGTCATCGTCTGAGACATTGAGAGTATACAGTATAATCTCCGGCATCGAAAGAACTGAAACTCCCTGAGACCGTACCTGTGGAATTAGGGGGCTCGTTTTCTTCAGAGATAGAGCCAGGTTCAACAGGTCCTTCACCGAAATTCCATTCGGAGGTGTGGGTGTCAAGCCAGCCGGGGTCTGAGAATGTGGCGGAGAAAGAGACGAGATCGCCGGCTGTGACTTCAAGATTAGAACCGAAGTCTACAACTGATATGGCGTTATTTACAGTAACCAGCAATGTGTCATTTCCGAAATTCCCTTCTTCGTCAGTTACGGTTAAATTGACTGTATAGGCACCATCATCGGCGTAGGTATGGGAAGTTATAAGAGAACCTTCTTCTACAGAATCATCTCCAAAGTCCTATCCTCGCATTTTAAAAACTAATCAAATCCATAATTCACTGAAATTTTCTTATCCGAGATTCATCCCGAAAAACCGTACCCGTTTTTCCCATTAAACCGTGAATTCTATAGAACCAGATTTCTTTCCCGACCTCGCCTTTATATTATATATTATGATACTTTTGCGAACCCTGCCTACAGTATACATAGAAAAAATATGTATATAATTAATAAAATATTTGTCAAAGTTAAGTTCTGAAAAGAATAGATAAAGCTTTCGTTTTCTTACTATTATATTATAAAAAATAGAAATTTAATTTAAAAAATATTATGGGTAGCAATTATGTTTTCAAATCACAGGCATATAAATGGAAGAATATGGAAATTATTGCCAAGTGATGCAAATGATTAAACTGCCTCTAATCCAGGAAACAAAAAACAGTAACCGAAAAAAGTAAAATTCAATGAAAGTGCCTCCATTCCTAAGAAAGCACCTCACCAAAAACGAAAAAAAGAAAATAAATAAAGCCGCCTTTAAAAAGCAGCTTCGATTTTTACTTAATGATGTGCGTGTTGTTCCTCAATCATCTCTTTCTTATACCTGATATAAGCCTCATCAACTCCTTTCAGGCACCTGTAGCAGAGATCCACTTTTTTCTTGACAACCCCTTTTGAAAAATCCGGGATCTGCAGCTCCGCAGGGAAAACTCCTGTTTTATCTCCGCAGAGGGCGCATTTGCCTTTTCTGCATGAGTCCTTGCTTTTGCTTGCCGTTAAGTAAGTTTTCTGGGCGGAATCTAGGCAGGGCTCACAGAGGCCTTTCCAGACGCCGTTGGGGTAGGCGAATTTGAGGAGGGGGCGGATAACCCGGACCGGGATGACGGTCGGGATCGCACGCCCGCAAAGATCACAATCTGTCATTTCTCATACCTCCTTATAATGGTAATAGTACCATTGCTGCTTCCATAGCCAATTTTATGAAGGGGTCAGGCCAGATGCCCATTACCAGCACGCCTGCCACTGCAACCAGAAGGGCGGCTGCGTATGGGAAGGGAACGCTGACGGATTTACCCTCGGGGGGCAGGAAGTACATGTATTTCACAAGCCGTGCGTAGTAAAACAGTGAAAGAGCACTGTTCAGGATTGCAATTACTGCAAGCCAGATCATGCCTGCCTGGATAGTTGAAGAGAAGAGCACGAACTTGGCCATGAAACCTGCAGTTGGGGGGATGCCTGCAAGGGCAAAGACGAAAACCGTCATGGAAAGGGCTGCCAGAGGCATTCTCTTTCCGAGACCCCTGAAGCTGTCCAGATGGTCAGGGACATCGAGGTTGCCTTTCTTTTCCGAAGTAACCATCCAGACCACGACTGCGGCTGCAATAAAGGCTCCTGCTTTCATAAAGGCGTGGGCAAGGGCGTACATGATGCCCCCTCCGAGAGCCACCGGGGTCATGACGGCAAAAGCCATTGCGATGTATCCTGCCTGGGCCAGGGAGGAATAGGCAAGCATGCGTTTTACACTGGTCTGTGCAACTGCAACAATGTTTCCGAAGGTCATTGTTATAACTGCCAGGATGGTAAAAGCAAGCTGCCAGTCAGGCTGCAGGGCTGCAAGAGCCACAATGAAAATCCTGAAGGCTGCCACGAAACCCATCTTCTTGGACCCGGCTGCAAGCAGGGCAGAAACAACGGAAGGGGACCCCTGGTAGGTATCCGGAGCCCACATGTGGAAGGGCACAAGGGCCATTTTGAAGCCGAAACCTGCAATCAGCAGCACGACTGCGACAAGCCCGATCGGGTTTTCTATCAGGAGCCCGGGGTTTGCAGCAATCAGGGGGATGCTGGTAGTGCCGGTTGCTCCGTAGACAAAAGAAAGCCCGAAGAGCATGAGGGCTGCAGAGACCGAGCCGATCACGAAGTACTTCATGGCTCCTTCGAGAGACCTCGGGTTCTGCTTTTCATAGCCTGCAAGCGCATAGGTTGCAAGGCTTGCCAGTTCAAAGGCAACGAAGAGCACGATAAGGTCGTTTGCGGAAGCCACTATCATCATCCCGAAGGTTGCAAAGAGCATCAGGGTGTAGAACTCTTCGGTGTGGTCGCTGTTTTCATTGTACTTGATTGCGGCAATCGAAACGATCAGAGCAACTGCCAGGAAGACCAGCTTGAAGAACTGGGAGAGGGCATCGACATTAAGAGCTTCAGAGAAGATCGAATATCCGATCTGGAAGCCCTGCATTGTCAGGAGCCCGAAGCTTTTAACCGTCAGGAAGAGGGCTGCAAGGATTCCCAGGGTTGCCAGGTAACCCAGTACGTTCTTGGACTGAGGGGAAAGGAAGACTCCGGCCAGAAGTACGACAAGGCCGGTTGCAACCACTACGATTTCAGGCGCGAGATACATTAATTCGTTCATTTTCTCACACCCCCATGACAGCCGCCAGGCTGACTATTGCTTCCGAATTCTTAATCATCATATTAAGCACCGGACTCGGGTTCAGGCCGAAATAAAGCACGAGTAAGGCGATTACTCCCATTGAAAAAACCTGCAGGGTATTGATGTCCCCGATACTCCCGAGTTTCTCATTGTACACTCCGAACATTGCCCTCTGCATCGCCCAGAGGTGATAACCTGCAGTAATCACTATTGCCAGCAGGGCAATTGCCACAAAGCCGGGCAGGTTCACGAAGCTGAAGGTCAGGACCAGGAACTCGGCAATAAAGCCGGTCAGGCCCGGAAGCCCGAGCGATGCCATAAAGCCTACCATCATGATTACAGTGAGCATCGGCATCTTCCTTGCAAGCCCGCCGAGGTCGTTAATGATCCTTGTGCCTGTGGCAGTCTGGATTACTCCGGCAGACATGAACATGATGCTCATGATAAGCCCGTGGGAAAACTGCTGGAACATGGCGCCTGAAACCGACAGGGCAACAAGGCCGGCTGAACCCAGGGTAACAAAGCCCATGTGGCTCAGACTGGAATAGGCGATCATGCGCTTGAGGTCTTTCTGCCTCAGAGCCAGGAGAGCCCCGTAGACTATGCTGAAAGAACCAAGCAGGCCCAACATCATGATCATCAGGTTTGGGTTCCCGGTGCTTGGGAGCATCGGGAGGGAGATCCTGAAAAGCCCGTAGCCTCCGATCTTGAGCAGGATAAAGAGTACACTGCCTGCTGTCGGGGCTTCGGTATATGCATCCGGAAGCCAGGAGTGGAAGGGAAAGGTCGGCAGCTTTGCCAGGAACCCGAAGAGAATTGCAAGGAATATTCCGTCCCTCATCAGGCCGGATTCGAAGAACTGGAACTGTGCGATCAACTCTCGGATGTCAAAGGTCGGAACCCCTGTCTGGTGAAGGGCTGTGTAGAAGAGCCCGAAGATCCCGAGCAGCATCACCAGAGATGCAACGTGGGTGTAGATAAAGAACTTGTAGGACGCATGAGCCCGCTTTTCTCCTCCCCAGATGTTTACGATGAAGAAGAGGGGGACAAGGGTCAGCTCCCAGAAGATGTAGAAGACTACGAAGTCGAGGGCCACAAAGACCCCTATGACTGCAGCCTGCATGGTAAGGATCAGCCCGTAGAACCTGTTCGGGGATTCCCTGTCTTCTTTCCAGCTGAAGAGGATCAGGAGGGGGATAACGATTACATTCAGGAGGATGAGGGGCATTGAAATGCCGTCAATTCCAACCGAATAATTGATCCCGAGGAAGGGAACCCACGGAACGGATTCGTAGAACTGCATTGCAGCAGTGCTGCTGTCAAAGTTCAGATAGGCGTAAAGGGTAAGGCCCAGAGTCACAAGGGACCCGATAAGGCCAAGCCCTGCAGCCTGGTCTTTTGTTTTTGTGAAAAAGGTCACAGCTGCGAAAATCAGCGGCACCAGAATCAACAACGATGCGACCGGCAGCATCAGAGTACCTCCATTATCAATTTAATGAGTATTATCAGCAGGCTCACACCTGCGATTATGACGGTTGCATAGGTCTGGACAACTCCGGTCTGAACCTTCCGGAGTTCTTCACCGACTCCAACCGTGAGAATTCCGATTCCTTCAACGATACTGTCGACGATCACATCAACTACCTGTGTAAGGAAAGCGATAACTCCGTACACTATACCTATCGAGAAAAACTCGGTATAGATTTCGTGCTGGTAGTAGCGCCTGTAAAGCAGCCTGTAAATCGGGTTCTTCATGGAAGCTATAGGCCCGAGGCTGAATACTCTGAGGTAATAGATCACGAAAGCGATTGCAAGACCTGCAATGGCCATGATTAACGGGAGCCAGAGGATTAAGACAGGTTCATGCCCGGCTGCCTCTACAAGCTCGTATCCGCCTATGCCTGCAAGGTTTCCTATATTCAGGTCCACAAAACTGTTGGTAAAGGTTTCTTCAAGGAAATTCATAAAGCCGGTCCTTGTCAGCGAACCGAAAACAAGGGCAAAAAGGGCCAGTATGGAGAGGGGAACGGTCATAATGGAGGGGGATTCATGCCCGTGATAATCGCTTCTCGGCTTTCCTGCAAAGGTCATGAAGATCAGCCTGAAGATGTAAATAGAGGTCAGGAGGGCTGCAGCAATTGCGAAGATATAGGGGATCCAGTTCCCGCTGTGTTCTGCGAAAAGGTATGCATTTTCAATGATCGGATCCTTTGACATAAAGCCACTTGTCCCTATCGAGGTTCCGGGAATCCCGAAGCCTGCAAGGGAAAGGGCTGCGATGGCCATGGTTCCAGCAGTGATCGGCATCACCTTTGCGACGCCTCCGAGCTCTCTCATGTCCTGGGTGCCGACGGCATGGATTACACTGCCTGCACAGAGGAAGAGAAGGGCTTTGAAGAAAGCGTGGTTGATCAGGTGGAAAAGGGAAACTCCGACTGCTTCAAGTCCTACTGTAGCCCCAAGGCCCAGGGCAAGCATCATATACCCGAGCTGGCTGATGGTCGAATAAGCGAGCACACGCTTCAGGTCGTTCATTACAATGCCCATTGTGCCTGCAAAGAGTGCAGTAAAGCCTCCGAGGTACGCAATGACCATGAGGGTACCGGGGGCCGCGATAAACATCGGGAAAGTCCTTGCGACCAGGTAAACCCCGGCAGTAACCATTGTTGCTGCATGGATGAGGGCTGAGACGGTTGTGGGACCTTCCATTGCATCGGGAAGCCATACATGTAGCGGGAACTGCCCGGATTTTCCTACGGCTCCACCGAAGAAGAGCAGGGTGATAATAGTAAGGTGGCTTACCTCAAAGCCGAAAATATTCGCCTGCAGGGCCGAAAGCTGGGGGATATAGCTGAAGATTTCGTCAAAGCGAAGCAGATATACTCCTTCCTGGAAGCCGCCTGCAAGTTTCAGGAGATCGGAAGTAAGCACGATTATTCCTGTAAGGAACATTACGTCTCCGACCCTGGTTGTCAGGAAAGCTTTCTTGGCAGCAGCCGCAGCCGAGGGCTTTTCAAACCAGAACCCTATCAGGAGATAGGAACACAGCCCGACAAGTTCCCAGGAAACAAAGAGCTGCAGGATGTTGTCCGAGAGGATCAGGGAAAGCATTGCCGCGGTGAACAGTGCGGTTTCTGCAAAGTACCTTGCTTTTCCTGCATCATGGGACATGTAGCTGACTGCGTAGATGTGGATTAACAGGCTCACAAAGGAGACCATCGACAGCATAACTGCAGCCAGAGGGTCGATTAATATTCCGATGTCAAGCACTGCAAACCAGGAATAGGACTGACTTATGACCTCTTCGGGGTTTGCCAGCAGCCCGAGGGTAATCGCAAAAGAGATTACAAAGGAGGCGGCTATGGCAAGGATGGGAACGATTGCCCCTCCGGATGGCATTTTCTTGCCAAAGAAGAAGGTGATCGCAAAAGCCAGTGCCGGAAGCAGGGGGATCAAAAATGCAAATTCTTCCAGTGCCGTTTTTACCACCTCAGAATGTTAAGCTCATCAAGATTAATTTTGTCGTGCATTCTGTAGATTGCCATGAAAATCGCAAACCCGACTGCTGCTTCCGCAGCTGCAAGGGCAATTGAGAATATGGCAAAAACCTGCCCGTTCAGGGTGTCCGTATAGCTTGAAAAAGCTACAAGGTTAATGTTTGCGGAGTTCAGCATGAGTTCGATACACATGATCATCCTGATACCGCTCTTATGGGTCATCACGCCGTAAAGCCCGATTGAAAAGAGCAGGGCTGCAAGTCCCAGATAAAATGTTAACGGAATAGCAGTCATCTGTTGCCCTCCCCTTTTGCCATGTAGATTGCCCCTATAAGGGATGCGAGCAGGACAATTGACAGAACTTCGAAGGGCACCACATACTGGGTGAAGATCAACATGCCTATGCCCTGGATGTTGCTCGGGTCGGCAGGGTTCTCAGGGAGTTCCGAAACCGTATGCCAGGAAGTCCCGAAAGCTCCTGTCACTATTACTGCGACAAAGAGCAGTGATACAAGAAAAGCCAGAGGTCGGTTAATCCGCACGGGACCCACCTCCCAGATGGCGTTTTGTCAGCATGACTGCAAAGAGGATCAGCACTCCGATTGCCCCTATGTAGACCAGCACCTGGATAACTCCAAGGAACTGAGCATTCAGGAGGATATAAAGTCCTGCAACGCTGAACATGCACATGATCAGGGCAAGCCCGGCTCTGACGACGTCTTTTGCAATAACTACAAAGATTGCAAAGAAGACCATGACAAGCGCAAGGAGCCCGAAGACAGCCATTTCCAGAGCTGCTCCGATAGTTTCAAGTCCGATCATTTTTCATCACCTTCCTCGATATCTACTTCCCTTGCGAGTTTTTCAGGAGTCATGAGCAGGTCTTTATGAGTCCATTTCACCATGCCTTTGGTATATTCTTTCCCACTGGAAAGAGCGCCTTTGGGGCACTGGTCAATGCAGAGCCCGCAGAAAAGGCAGTGGCCTATGTCGATCTCAGGGAACCAGCGCTGTTTGCTGCTGCCCGGCGCAATCGGGGCTTTTACGATCTTGATTGCATTGTTAGGGCAGGTATTGGCGCAGATCCCACAGCCTATGCACTTGCTTTTGTCGAGGACCTGAAGCCCTCTGAACCTGTCGGAAAGCGGGCTTTCCACTTCCGGGCACAGCCTGGTTACGCGTTTTTTAGGGATGTTTTTAATTGCATATTTGATGTTTTTAAGAACCATATCTTAAGCCCCCAGATAGAGCCCAAGGCCCACTGCCCAGACAAGGTTCAAAAGGGACAGGGGCAGGAGTTTCTTCCAGCTCAGATCCACTACCTGGTCGATCCTGAACCTCGGGACAGCCCACCTCATTCCGATGATGGTCATCAGCACAAGCACGGTTTTAAGAAGGAAGAAACCTGTCGGGGCGATAAGGCCGAGCACCGGGTTGTTTGCAACAAAAGCCGGCACATTCCAGCCGCCGAGGAAAAGAAGTGCAACAAGGAAGGAGCCAAGGATCATGTGGATATACTCGGCAAAGAATCCGAGCCCGAAACGCATTCCGGTGTATTCGGTGATCCAGCCCGCGACCAGCTCTTCTTCAGACTCGTTCTGGTCGAAGGGAAGCCTTCCCATATCAGCCATAAGGGCAATAAAGAAAACAATGAATCCGATCGGCTGCAGGAAGATATTCCAGAGCAACCCCTGAGCGCTGGCAATTTCCACTATGTTCAGGGATCCGGTCATTATAGCAACACTGACAACAGTAATTCCGAGGGGCACTTCATACCCGACCATCCGGGCGAAGTTCCTGAAAGCTCCGAGCAGGGAATACTTGTTATTAGAACCGTAGGCAATCATGAAGATACCGAAAATGGTAATCGCAGACATTGCCTCAATATAAAGGACACTGATATCCATCTCGGTTACAGCCAGGGGATACTCAACCCCGTTGATGAAGACCGCACCCACCGGGATTGCGACAAGCATCAGGAAAACCGAGCTCATCATGAAAATGGGAGCGTTATCAAAGAGAAGGCGGTCGGCATTTCTCGGTCTCATATCCTCTTTGGTAAAGAGCTTGATTGCATCGGCTACCAGCTGCAGGAGCCCGAACTTGCCTACCCTTGAAGGTCCGTACCTGAACTGGATATCGGCTGAGAGTTTACGTTCAATCCAGACCGCACCCATTGCTCCAAGGAAAATGGCTCCTACAAGAGACAGGCCCACAAGTCCGCGGATCCAGGGGATAAAGGGGATTATGAATTCAGGGATTTCTATCATGATATTCACCTGTCTGCTTCACTGGTACAGCCGTCCATGCTGCCTGAAATAGCTGCAACGTCCGCAACTGTTGTGCCTTTGATCAATGGAGGCAGAGCCTGCAGGGTCGGGTAGTAAGGTCCTCTGACTTTTACCCTGTACGGCTTGTCGCTACCGTCGGAGATCATGTACATACCCATCTCGCCTCTCGGGTCTTCGACCCTGTGGAAGACTTCTCCTGCTGGAACTCTCATTACGGGAGTCCTTCTGCCGTAAGGGGTGCCTTCAGGGAAGAGGGGTCCGTTCGGGATCTGGTCAAGGCACTGTTCGAGGATGTAGATGCTTTCCCGCATCTCGTCAAGCCTGACCTGCACCCTGGCAAAACAGTCACCTGCAGTTTCCGTGCAGACCTTGAAGTCGAGATCCTTATACACAAGGTAAGGCTCGTTCTTCCGGATATCGAAGGGGACTCCCGTTGCCCGCAGCGCAGGACCCGAAACCCCGAGGCTCTTTGCGACATCTGCGGTCAGAACACCGACTCCGACGGTTCTTTCCCTGTAAATCCTGTCCGAATTGAACATTTCTTCGTAGTCGGAAATGACTTTCTTGAGATTGTTCAGAACAGGAAGGGCTTTTTCCTTGAAGCCTTCGGGCAGGTCGTCACGAACCCCTCCGAATTTCAGGTAGCTGTGAGTGACCCTTGCTCCTGTGACCATGTCAATCAGGGTAAGGATATCTTCCCTTTCCTTAATGGTGTACATGAACATGGAGACAAAGCCGATGAACTCCCCGAACTCTCCCATGCCGAGCAGGTGGCTCTGAAGCCTGGAGAGTTCTTCTAAAATGACCCTTATATACTGTGCTCTCTCCGGGGGTTCGATGCCTAACAGCTTTTCAGTGCAGCCCACAAAACATTCTTCGTTTGTCAGGGCTACAAGGTAGCAGATCCTGTCTACTATCGTGATTCCCTGGAGGTAGGTTTTGTTCTCCAAGATTTTTTCAATACCCTTGTGAATGAAACCCAGTTCCACATCAGCATCCATTACGGTTTCCCCTTTCAACCTCAGGTTTAACCTGAAAGGTCCGGGTTGCATGGGATGCTGGGGGCCCAGGTGTACGATCATTTCATTTGGTTCAAGCATTTCTTCCATTTTTCACCCCTCACACAAGGTTTCTTGCTGTCCTGTTCGGGAAACCCTTGTAGTCTTTCCGAAGAGGCCACTCTCCCAGCATATCTTCGGGGAGCACAAGAGGCTTCAGATTCGGGTGGTTTTTGAACTTGATCCCGAAGAGTTCGTAGGTTTCCCTCTCATACCAGTTCGCATTCCAGTATACCGGCACAATAGACTCTATTTCCGGGGAATCCCTGGGCAGCCTTGCTTTCAGCATAAGGACTACAGGGTGGTCATACGAAGCTATATGATACACCGCTTCCTGCTCGTTCCTCTGAGGATAGTCCACTCCGCAAACGGAACAGAGGTGGTCGAACTGAAGGGAGTCCTTGAGGTACTGGCAGACCTCTTTTGCTTTCTCCTTATCCACATATGCCCGGATACGAATAGGGGATTCGACCTCGGCTTCGGAAATTGCCTCCGGAAATTTCCCGGTTAATGATTCGATAATTGTTCTGGCATCCATTATTTTTCCCTCAAATAAACCTGAAATTCCTCAGTATTCCGTGCCCCGGTCTTTTTTGGCTTTAATCTTTTCCTGCAGTTCCACAAACCCCTGGATCAGGGCTTCGGGTCTGGGAGGGCATCCGGGAATGAAGACATCGATAGGAAAGAGTTCATCGATATTCTGCACCGTGCTGTAAGACTCATAGAAGGGACCGCCGCTGATCGAACAGTCTCCCATGGCGATAACCCATTTGGGAGCCGGCATCTGTTCCCAGAGCCTCTTTAAGGCAGGCAGGTATTTTTTTGTCACATAACCACTGATGATCATGACATCCGCATGCCTCGGGGAGTTCCTGGGGATAATCCCGAAGCGGTCAGTATCATAGTGGGCACAGCCCGTAGCGATCATTTCCACACCGCAGCAGCCCATTGGCTGGGTCATGAACCAGAGCGAGTTTTTTCGCCCCCAGTTGATCAGGTCCTGAGCCTTGGTTTTCTTGAGAAAGTCGCTGATCGCATTGGTGGTTGTTGTGATAACGCCGGGAATTTCTTCTTCCGGAGTTTCTTTTGTGTTGTTCGTTTTTGTCTCCTTCACTTCACCCATGTAAGGGCCTCCTTCTTCCAGAGATACACGTATCCGAAGAGCAGTATGAAGATAAATACAAACATCTCAACTACTGCAATTGAGGTAATCCCATGCCCCTTATAGACGGTAGCCCACGGGTAAAGGAAAAGCACCTCAATATCAAAGAGAACAAAAGCAATCGCATAAAGATAATACTCGACATTGAACTGGATCCTGGCAGTCCCTGTAGGAATGGACCCCGATTCGTATGTCGTGTATTTGCTGGCTGCCTTGCTCCTCGGACTCAGTTGCTTTACCATGAACATTGTCATGGGCGGCATGATCAGTCCCACGGCAAGAAATATTGCAACCGGTATATAGCTATCAATTATTCCAGACATCGTATCACCTATCAAAGTGCAGCAATCTGAAATTGCAGCGTCGCATGATATTGATTTTTTTAATTTTAAAGATGAGCGGACAAAAAAACAGTATCCGGACTTCCGGTTGTTTTGAAAAACCACTGTGGTCCGAACACAGGTCCTGCAGGGAATGCCCGTATCGGGTACCCTCTCTTCCTGCAGAAAGGGTTTCTGAATACGGACATTTTATCGCCGGGTTCTGAAAAATTTACTTTTCCGTTGCCCGGGGTTATGTAATAAATTGCCGAATGTCAGGGAAGAACCCTTCTTCCGGCATATAGATTCAATTGCCGTGAAAGTAGTATAATTAATAATTAAGATTCCAGGTAGCTATGCTAGTTCTGCAAATGAATCAGGGGTTATTTATAGCTATTTGCTAGATAATTAATATTATATAAATATTAAGTCTAAATAATTAAAAATCTCTTTTTAAAATATACATATGTTGAAATAAATCAGAGGAAAAGCCCTGACCTGATTACGAAATTATATATACACCATAAATATGTTATTATCTTTGAACGGCTAAAAAATCCTGACAATTATTCTTCCACAAGCACGAAGTTTTCTCCTTCATGGAAAGGAATTATATATATCCGCTAATTATTTTTATCCCCAGAAAATTCCCCTGGAATGCGGCATTATTAATAATGATAAATTCCGGGGATTCAGCGCTCCTGAGGCAACCTTTAAAATGAAAATAATAAGGAACTGAAAGGGCTGAAAATTTCCTGCATAATTAAGGGAAAAGCGGCATCTAATATCTTTAAATATACATTCGGGGCATCATACGGATAATGACCATGCTGGCCGAATAGCCATAGGCTAAGCGGTTATGATGCTTAATGGCTATGATGGTTGAATGGCTATGATAACTGGATAGCTGTACTGAATAGCTGTAACCGGATAGCTGTAACCGGATAGCTGTAACTGAATAGCCATGAGGGCTGGATGACTTATCCGGGATGCTTCAGTGCGAGCCCTTAAGTATTATTATATACAGGTAGCTGCCTGAAAAAGCCTTCTCCGGAAATCGGAATATTTCGAGGAAACCTGGGCTTTCCGGGCCTTTGAGCGCAACTTTACTCTATATTATATTCTGAAAGGGATAAATTCATAGTATACTACAGGTTAGATATTACAATCGGGGCATTATCCTCAGGGAAGCCCCTTTTTCCATCTGCCTTGAGGCAAGAACATGAGCGACACACTAACCAACACATTATAATAAGTCTTTTCACGATAGAAAAGCTGGTGGATCGCATGAAGATAAACGATAACTGTGTAGGGTGCGGCCAGTGCGCTTCTTTCTGCAAAAAAGGAGCAATAGAGGTAAGGGGAAGAGCATGGGCTACCGATGCCTGCGTGGAATGCGGGCTGTGCATCCCTTACTGCCCTGTAAAAGCCATCGAGGTACCGGCATGAAAACGATTGTCATAGGTGCAGGTCTCGGAGGGCTCTTAAGCGCTGCCCGGCTCTCCAAGGCAGGGCATGAAGTTGAAGTTTTTGAAAGACTCCCTATTACGGGAGGCAGGTTTACCAATCTTAATTACAAAGGGTTTCAGCTCTCAAGCGGAGCCTTCCACATGCTTCCTAACGGGCCCGGAGGCCCCCTTGCCCGGCTTCTCGGGGAAATCGGAGCTAATGTGCATATCATCCGGTCGGAAATGACCACCGTACGTGTGCCGCTCAAGAAAGGGAACCCCGATTATGCGAAAGGCTTTAAAGACATCTCTTTTAGTGATTTTCCCTCGCTTCTTTCCTATAAAGACCGCATGAAAATCGCTCTTTTGATCGTGAGCACAAGAAAGAACCGCCCGGCAGGAAGCACGCTTCAGGCCTGGATAAAGGCTCAGGTCAATGACGAATGGCTGGTGAAATTTGCCGATTCTTTCTGCGGCTGGGCGCTCAGCCTGAAAAGCGATGAAGTCCCGGTAGAAGAGATTTTTGAGATAATCGAAAACATGTACCGGTTCGGCGGTCCCGGCGTCCCTGTCGGAGGGTGCAAGGGGATTATTGACGCCCTTGAAGCCGTAATCCTGGCAAACGGGGGGAAAATCAATACCGGACAGGAAGTCTCAAAAATCCTGGTTGACGATGGAAAAGCTGTCGGGGTGGCCGCTGAAAGCAAAGAATATGAGGCTGACATTGTTATCAGCAACCTGGGGCATGCAGCAACCGCTTTGCTCTGCGGGGAAGCCCTCTCAGAAAAAATGCACGCAGATTACCTTAAAATGCTTGAGACCCTTAAGCCGTCTGCCGGCATAAAGATCTGCCTTGCCGCAGAAGAGCCCCTGATCGGACATTCCGGAGTCCTGTTAACCCCCTATACCAGGCGCATAAACGGGATCAATGAGGTTACTCAGGCTGACCCGAAACTTGCCCCTCCTGGAAAACACCTTACCATGTGCCACCAGCATGTAGCCCCTGAGAACGTAAAGAACCTCGAGGCTGAAATTCAAATGGGGCTTGACGATCTCAAAGAAGTTTTCCCCGGTAAAAAATACGAAGTCCTCCTTATCCAGTCCTACCACGATGAATGGCCCGTAAACAGGGCAGCCTCGGGTACGGACCCCGGGAACGAGACCCCTTTCATCGGGCTCTATGTCGTAGGAGACGGGGCGAAAGGGAAAGGAGGCATAGAAGTTGAAGGGGTAGCCCTTGGCGTCTCTTCAGCTATGAAAAAAATCCTGGGCTGAAAAGTCAAAAAGTAACAAACCAGAATCGGCAGGTGTTTTACCATTTCTCTGGAAAAACCTCCTTTCGTAACTTTCTCAAAAAACGTGTTCATTCCCGTGACCAATATTTGCAGGAACCGATGCGGATACTGTGGTTTTCGGCGGGAGCCCGGACAGCCCGGAGCCCGGCTTATGAAGCCGGCGGAGGCAATTTCGATTCTTGAAAACGGAGTTCGGGCAGGGTGTACCGAAGCTCTCTTCACCTTTGGGGAGTACGCTGAGGAAATGCCCGGATATGGCTTGATGCTTGAAGAACTCGGCTATTCCTCCACGCTTGATTATCTTCTTTTCCTCTGCGAAACTGCAATTGAGATCGGAATTCTTCCTCATACGAATGCAGGGGTTATGACCCGCTCCGAACTTGAGGCTTTAAAGCCCTTTAATGCGAGTATGGGGCTGATGCTTGAAAGCACGGCAACCCTGGAAGCCCATAAAGATTGCCCAGGCAAAATTCCGGAGCGCAGGCTTGAGACAATCCGGGAAGCCGGAAAGCTTCAGATCCCCTATACAACCGGCCTCCTAATAGGGATAGGAGAGAGCCGGGAGGATAGAATCGAGTCTCTTGGAGCAATCGCATCCCTGCACAGGGAGTACGGGCACATTCAGGAAGTAATCATTCAGAACTTCGCCCCAAAACCCGGGACACTCATGGAAAATTTCCCCGAGCCCACCGTAGAGGAAATGATGGACGCGGTAGTTCTTGCAAGGAGGATACTGCCGCCTGATGTATCAGTACAGGTAGCCCCAAATCTCATAGACCCGAAAGCCCTTATCGGAAAAGGAGTAACGGATCTTGGGGGCATCTCTCCTCTTACCATTGATTGGATCAACCCCGAAGCCGAATGGCCCGACGTAAGGGACCTGCAGAAAAAGCTAGGGGATATTTCGCTCAGAGAACGTCTGCCAGTTTACCCCCAGTATGTGAAAAGAGGGTGGTATTCGGAAAGGATTGGCAGCCTCATCGAGCGGCTCTCAGATAATGAAGGCTACAGGAAACAGCCCGAAACAGAGAACGCGGAGGATTTAGAAAAATGAACAGCAAAATTCCCGAAGACCTCATGGAACGCGCATATCAGGGGAAGAGCACGAAGGAAGACGCGCTTTTGCTCCTGGAAGTACCTCCTTTCGAACTTTTCAGGTTTGCAGATGAACTCCGCGACCTGGCAGTAGGGGACACAGTGACTTATGTCGTGAACAGGAACATAAATTTCACAAGCCGCTGTGTAGGGACATGCGGGTTCTGTGCATTCAGGACAAATAACGGTAAGGTCCTCAGCATCGAAGAAATTATGGAAAAAGTCAGAGAAGCCGCGAATGCAAACGCAACCGAGGTCTGTATCCAGGGGGGTCTGCTTCCGGATGTGGGCCTGGACTTTTACCAGGGAATTGCCGAAGCCATAAAAGCCGAATTCCCGGAAATGCATATCCACTCCTTTTCGCCGATGGAGGTCTACCACGCTTCCCGCATCAGCGAAATCCCGGTAAAAGAAGCTCTCCGGAGGCTCAAAAGAAGCGGGCTTGATACCATGCCCGGGACTGCAGCCGAAATTCTCTCTGACCGCGTTCGGAAAATAATCTGCCCTTCAAAACTCAAGACCGCAGAATGGGTAGAGGTGGTCCGGCAGGCACATGCAGCAGGCATTCCGACCACTGCAACCATGATGTACGGGCATGTTGAAACCCCGGAAGAGAGAATCGATCACATGCTGATCATCAGGGAGATCCAGAAAGAAACCGGAGGAATTACCGAGTTTGTGCCCCTGCCTTTTATGCCCTACAACAATCCTGTCGGGGAAAAGATGATTCGGGAGGGCCGGTATGCCACTCCGGGCCTTGAAGACCTGAAAATCTATGCAGTATCCCGTGTTCTCTTCCACGGGCATGTGGACAATATCCAGGCAAGCTGGGTGAAACTCGGGAAGAAACTTGCCCAGTTTTCTCTCCACTGCGGAACCAATGACCTTGGCGGCACCCTTATGGAAGAAAGCATCTCCAGATCCGCAGGGGCTTGCCACGGGGAAATGATCACTGTGGATGAACTGGAATGGATGATCCACGGAGCCGGCAGGATCCCTAAGGAGAGAACTACTCTGTACAGGGGAGTGCACGAACTGGCTTCGGGAAGCGCGCGAAGGATTCCCAGCTTCTGAATATGCTTTGAAAAAAGGGACAAGCAAAAGGAAATACATGGAATTTGGAAAGGAATGAACGGCATGTACATGAAAAAACCGGCAATTCCGGATGATGTCATTGAAAGGGTGCAGCAGGGAAAATGCACTAAAGAAGATGCCCTTCTCCTGCTTGAAGGAAACCCTTTTGAGCTTTTTGAGCTTGCCAACGAATTGCGAGCAAGCACGGTAGGCGGCGTTGTCAGTTATGTGGTTAACAGGAATATCTATATCACAAACAAATGCGTCGGAACCTGCGGGTTCTGTGCTTACAGAAAAGATGAAGGGTATATCCTGAGTATTGAAGAAATTCTGAAAAAAACGGAAGAGGCAAGAGAAGCCGGAGCTGTCGAGGTCTGCGTTCAGGGAGGGTACACCCCGGAGGTTGATATGGAATACTATCTTGAGGTAATAGAGTCCATAAAGTCCGGTTTCCCTGATATCTGTATACATGCCCTGTCCCCTATGGAAGTAAACTATGCAGCAAGACTTTCCGGCATGTCCGTGGAAGAGGCCCTGAAAAAACTGAAAAAATGCGGGCTTGATTCCCTCACCGGAACATCCGCCGAGATCCTGTCCGACAGGGTGAGAAAAATTATCTGCCCCGGAAAAATCACTACACAGCAGTGGGTCAACACCGTAACTGCGGCACACAGGGCAGGGATCTCCACCAATTCCACTATCATGTACGGACACGTAGAAACGCTGGAAGAGCGCCTTGACCACGTCTTTACCATACGCGAAATCCAGAAAGAGACCGGCGGCATTTCGGAACTCATCCCCATGTCTTTTTTGCCCTACAACAACCCCATAGGGGAAAAAATGATGGCCTCAGGAAAATTCACCAGCATAGGGCTTGAAGACCTCCAGCTTATAGCCATTTCTCGCATAATTCTGCATACCCATGTAAACAATATTCAGGCCACCTGGGTAAAGTTAGGGAAAAAACTTGCCCAGTTTGCTTTGCAGTGCGGAGCCAACGACCTGGGAGGCACGCTTATGGAAGACCAGATCTCAACAGCTTCCGGAGGCAGCTATGGAGAATACGTATCCCCTGCCGAGTTTGAGTGGATGATTAAAGGGGCAGGAAGAATCCCCATACAGAGAGATACCCTTTACCGGAAGGTAGAGTCAAGGTTACCTGTCCGTGAAGGCCTGTTCCCCGGGTATGAAAAATCAAAGATGGGGAGCAAAGAATAAATACCTGAATCAATAGGCAACAAGGAATAAACAACTGAATGAGTGAACAACAGGGAATAAAAACCGAATTAATGGGCAGCAAGAAATAAAAAATAAATAAGGAAGCTTAATTATAGAATTTCCCTGAACTATAAAAACGGAAATCTACAGGAGTCCAGATGAGAGCCGTAATCCCCTATAAAAAAGCCGGCGCAAAATCCAGGCTTTCCCCTGTCCTTAGCCTGGAAGAAAGGGAAGAGTTTGTAGAACTCATGCTGAATCAGGTAATAGATTCTCTAAAAGATGCCGGAATTGAAAAAATCGACGTCCTCAGCCCTTCTGTCTACGGACTCGAGGATATGACAAAAGCGAGAGTCCTGCTGGACGAAGATGACCTGAACGAAGCCCTCAACAGGTACCTTGCAGGTTCGGAAGAGCCTGTCCTGATCGTAATGGCTGACCTGCCTTTACTCTCTCCTGCCCACATAAAAGGGATTACTTCAACTGAAAAGGATGTATGTATCGTCCCCGGAAAAGGCGGAGGTACAAACGCCCTGTTTATAAATAACCCCTCCAGCTACAGGGTAAAGTATTATGGCTCAAGTTTTCTGACCCACTGTTCAATTGCAACGGACACCGGTCAGAATTTTGAAATCTATGACTCCTTCCTTGCAGGTACGGATATAGATGAGCCCGAAGACCTCGTAGAACTTCTCATCCACGGAAAAGGCCCAGCAAGAGAATACATCAGCCGAAAATTCCGCCTGGAAGTCAGCCGGGGAAGGGTTGGACTGGTCCCGCTTTAATCCCAGCAGTCTGAAAATTCTCCCTCCAGCCCTTCTGGCGGCTCTTTAATTGCAAAAGCCCTCGGAAGCTTTAATTTTTGGTCTTTTCATTTTCTTCTATTGACTTTTTTCTTCTTTTCAGTCTTTTTGGGAAAGCCGCTCCCCTGCGTCTCTTTATTTTACCATTGTTTTTTGTTAGCCTTCTTGAGTGAAGCTTCCGATTTTAACCTGCAAATTAGTCTGCTTGAGCGCAGTTTACTACTTTATCCCAAAATTGGCCCTCTTGAGCGAAGCGAAAAGGGCAGCGTACTGCAGAGCCGCAACTCTGCCGAAACAGACCGCGTACTCCCGAGGCGCAACTCGGGCGGGTCAAAATTTTTGATCCAGTAATTTTAAATAAATAATATGCTATTAGTCTATGAACAAGAAACCAAATGATTCTTTGACATTCTCAGTTTTTCCTTTTAAAATGGATGAACTCCGATTTTATAAACTCAGCAAAACCCGGGAAGGTTTAATTTCCTGAGAGGTGGGCCTGTGCGGTCTTTTACAGATGAAGAAAGAGAGATCATAAAAAGGAAAATCGTAGACCGGGGAAAGGACTGCTTTGCCAGGTACGGTATTAAGAAAACAGGCATTGAGGACCTTACAGAGGGTATGGGGATTGCAAAGAGTTCCTTTTATTCTTTTTTTAACAGTAAGGAAGATCTTTTTCTGCAGATCTTCAAGGAAGAAAAAGAAGCTTTAAAGGACAGCATACTTGAAAATTCCTTCCTGAAATACAGGACGGAACCTGATAAGGCTATCAGGGCTTATCTCCAGTATGTGCTGGATATCGTAGATAATCATCCGATCTGGAGAAAAGTTTTTATTGAGAAAGAGCACCTTGAACTTACAATTTCCCGGTCCTCGGAGGAAGAACTCAAAAGTATTCGCAGAGACAACGTGGCAATCATTCTTCCTTTTTTTGAAGAATGGGAAGAAGCCGGGCTTCTTATTGACAAACCCGCAAGGATTCTTGCAGAGACTACACAGGCAGTCCTTACCCTCATTCACTTCAGGAATGAAATTGAAGACGATGATTTTTCCGAAATCATGGACGTCTTTATTGACCTGCTGGCAGACAATATTATAAAAAAGAGTGAATAGGATCTCAGACAGGAGTTTGGACGTGCAAATAAGGTAACTGAAAGACAATTCTGTACTTAACAAGTTAGCATGGTAGCCAATAACTTTAAACTAGATAAATACAATAAATGTGGAAACTGATTCGAAATTATGAATTAAATTAAAAGGATACATATGAATTCGGACATTACTTTCCTTGAAAAGAAAGTTAAGTATTAAAAGATCTTAAGATATGAAAAAAGATTATTAACAGAATATAATTTCGAAAGCATAGTTATCAAAAAAGAGATATTCAGGAATTATATTAAATTTATTCGTTTAAATAATGTGGCATTATCTTGGCAAACCTTTCTATTCATGCTATATTATTTGCAAGAGACGATATCTGCGGTTAAAGATTATGATTTACCTTCAAAAGTTACAGGTGAGCTGGTGAGCATCAACATAAACAGATACAAATGTGGATACTGTGGTGCCTGTGTGGGAGTCTGCCCTAAGGGAGCACTCGAACTTGTGGAGACCTGGATTGAAGTAGATGAAAGTACGTGCATAAAGTGCGGGATATGTGATCGTATCTGCCCTGTGGGAGCAATTGAGGTAATGAAATGAAGGATAGCTATGATGTTCTCGTAATAGGAGCCGGGCCTGCAGGTTCCATTGCTGCAAAAACAGCAGCTGAAAAAGGGCTTGATGTGCTTTTAATCGAAAAGCGCCAGGAAATAGGTGACCCTGTACGCTGTGCCGAAGGCGTAAACAAAGAATATCTCAAAAAACACGTTGAAATTGACAACAGCTGGATCTGCGCCGACCTTAAGGGCTCCCGTATTTACTCTCCCAACGGCACAAAGGTCGAAATGGCAGAAGAAATCTCAGGTGGAGAGGTTGGGTATGTCCTTGAAAGAAAAATATTTGACCGCGCCCTTGCTGAAAATGCTGCAAAAGCCGGAGCAGAGGTCAGGGTAAAGACAAGGGCAACAGGCCTGATCATTGAAGACGACTTCGTGAAAGGGGTAAGGCTCATGCACCTGGGAAAAGAGTATGAGGTGAGGGCAAAAATAGTCATAGGTGCAGACGGGGTCGAGTCCAAGGTAGGCAGGTGGGCAGGAATAGATACCTCTCTGAAGCCCATAGACATAGAAACCTGCGCCCAGTACCTTATAGCAGGCGCGGACATAGATCAGGAATACTGCGAGTTTTACATCGGAAACGAGATTGCCCCCGGAGGTTACGTATGGATCTTCCCTAAGGGAGGAGGTAAAGCCAACGTGGGAGTAGGAATTCTCGGTAACAAGACCGGAAAATTCAAACCCAGGCCTGTCGATTACCTCAATAAATTCGTAGATAAAAAATTCCCCGATGTCAGGATCGTAGAAATGGTCTTCGGAGGAGTACCGGTCTCAGGAAGCATTGAAAAAACTTCCGCAAACGGTTTGATGCTTGTCGGAGATGCTGCACGCCAGTCCGACCCGATCACAGGCGGTGGGATCCTCAACGCAATGGATGCAGGAAAGATTGCCGGAGAGGCTGCTTACGAAGCCATATCCTCAGGGGACGTCTCCCTTGGGAAGCTTGAAGAAGTTTATGAAAAACGCTGGAGGGAAACAATCGGGCACGACATAGACATGAGCCTCATTGTAAAGAACTGTTTTATCAATCTCCAGGACGAGGATCTGGATGCCCTTGCCGATTCCCTCAAGGAAGTAAAGTTTGAGAGAATGAGACTTTTTGACCTCCTGCAGGCCCTCTTCAAAGCCAACAAAAAACTGCTCTGGGACCTTCGCGTACTTTTCAAAGACGCAGCAAAAGAAGTGATGAAGAACAGAGCATAATGCCTGAAAATCAGGCATTTCTACTCTTTTTATTATTCTTTTTTGGAATTTATTCTGTCTTTATTGGGATTTTTATTGTCTCTTACCGGGTTATTCCGAAACTTCAGCTGCTTCAAAAATCATTTGTTCCAGAATTCCGGCGTAAAGAGCACTATTACGGTATAGACTTCAAGCCTTCCGATCCACATGTTCGCGATCAGGATTAATTTTCCTAGAGGGGGGATCGGGTCAAAAGTTCCCATCGGACCTACCACATTAAGGCCGGGACCTATGTTCCCAAGGGTAGCTATGGAGGCAGTAGTTGAAGTTATGATATCCATGCCGAGTACCGCGAGGATAAGAGCACTTGACATAAAAATAAAGAGATAGATCACCACAAAAGAAAAGATAGAGTTTATAACCTCGTCCGGAACGTTCTTATTGTTGAATTTTACACCTCTTATGGCTCTCGGATGGAGGGACTTAAAAAGTTCCACTCTCCCGTGCCTGAGGAGCATGAGGATGCGCACGACCTTAATGCCTCCACCCGTAGAACCGGCACATCCGCCTACAAACATGATAAGGAGAAGCACCATTTTTGCCGAGTCGGACCAGAAGTTAAAGTCCGCTGTGGCAAACCCGGTCGTAGTCATGATGGAAACTACCTGAAAGATCGCAAGTCTGAAAGAGTCGAAAAACCCCGTATTAATGTCGCGATAGAGCAGGAGGGTTAAAAGTCCGGTTGCTGCAAGGGTTAGGGCTGTGTAGAAGCGGAATTCATCATCTTTAAGCAGGAAGTCCTTGTCAACATAAATTGCCCTGTAATGGAGGGCAAAGTTTGCACCTGAAACGAACATGAAAAAAGTTATTATGTATTCTACCAGAGGGCTTCCAAAAGCTTCAATACTCGCCCCATAAGGCGAAAAGCCTCCGCATGCCATTGTGGTGAAAGTATGGGTAATTGCATCATATAAAGAAAGCCCTGCAAGCAGAAGGGCAACGACCTCCGCGAATGAGATTACAAAGTAGACCATCCACAGGATTTTTGCAGTTTCTCTTATTCTTGGTTTTAGTTTATCCTCGGTAGGACCCGGGGCTTCAGCCCGGAAAAGCTGGCGTCCGGCAACTCCGAGTTTTGGCAGGACGGCGATGAAAAGCACAATGATCCCCATTCCGCCCAGCCATTGCATCATAGACCGCCAGAAGAGAATGCCTTTTGGGTGGCTTTCTATATCGGTAAGAATTGTAGAGCCCGTGGTTGTAAAGGCCGACATTGCTTCGAAAAGAGAATTGAGGGGAGAAATCCCGTCCAGCATGAAAGGAATTGCCCCGAAGATTGCAACTGCAAGCCAGCCCAGAGCAACGATTGCAAAGCCTTCTTTGCGCATCCAGTCTTCATCGGTTTTGTATGAAAGCAGGATTAAGCCGGTAAGGACGGTTATGACGATCGAAACAAGAAATGGTGTCAGACTTTCCCCGTAATAGTACGCGACCCCGAGAGGAACAATCATAAGCAGCCCGAGAAGCCTGAGTAAACCGCCAAGCACATAAAAAACAATCTTAATATTCATGCCGATCCTCTGTTTTTTGCAGCTATGACCCTTTCAATGTATTCATATTTATTCCTTACTTAAACAACTTCTCAACATGAGGAACCGCGGAAGAAAGGGCGAAAACGATTACTCTGTCCCCTTCCCATATTATGAAATCGCCTCTGGGGATAACAACTTCATCCTTATGAACTACCATGGTGATAATTGCCCCTTTGGGAAACTTGACCTTACTGAGTGATTTTCCCACGATTTTTGACTGCCGGGATGCGGTGTACTCAATAATTTCGGCTTTTTCGCCTTCAAGTGTTGCAAGGGTTTCTATGCCTTTTCCCATTGTGAGCTTGAGGACTTCATTTACGGTCGCTGCTCTCGGGCTTACTGCAATGTCGATTCCGACCATCTCGAAAAGAGGCACGTAGTCCGAACGGTCAGCTCTTGCAATCACTTTTTTGGCACCCATTTGCTTTGCAAGCAGGGAACAGAGCAGGTTTTTTTCGTCGCTGTCCGTAACCGCAACAACAACATCCATGTCCTCAATATTCTCTTCCTTCAGAAGGCTGACGTCAGTGCCGTCCCCGTTGAGGATAAGGGCATTTTCCAGCATCTCGGCAACTTCTATGCAGCGACTTTTACGGTACTCAATGACCTTGAGGTCCGCGTTTTCATCCTTATCGATAATTTTGGCAAGGTAAAAGCCCACAATTCCGCAGCCGATAAGAAGAATTCTGTTTCTGTGGGGCCCCTCACTCCCGAAAACGCTCTCCAGGTTTTCCATGGCTCTGGGCTTGCCCACGACTACCATGCGGTCGTTTGCTTTGATCAAATCGTCTCCGCGGGGAATGATTATTTCTTTTTCCCTGAAAATAGCACTGACAATGCAGCAGTCGTCAAGTCTGAGGTCCTGCATATGTTTTCCTACATACCTGTTGTCAGGGCGGATGGCAAATTCCATCATCTGAACTTTGCCCCCTGCAAACATTTCCGCATCTATTGCAGAAGGGTTTGAAAGCACCTCGGCGACCTCCGAGGCAAGCGCAAGTTCGGGACAGATCATGATGTCCACACCCACCTGAGCTCTGGAAGTGACAGGCACATCGATATAGTCAGGGTTGCTAACTCTGGCAATAGTCTTCGTTTCCTTCCAGCCGGGATGGGATCGTATGATCAGCTTTGCGGTCATGCAGGCAACGATATTAACTTCATCAACACCGGTGACCGCAACGAGAATATCCACATCCGGAAGGATGCTGGCAAGAATATCAGCATTTGCCCCGTTCCCTTCCACAACCTGAACATCCAGTTCATCCGCCCGCCTCAGGGCGTCCTCATTGTTTTCGATAACAATCACATCATGTGTGAGGGAAAGAAATTTTGCGATATGATATCCCACTTCACCTGCGCCGATAACCACTGCTTTCATAAGATTCCCTCGAAGAAAAGAATGTTCTCAAATATTACCCTGCTTGCTTAAGTATTCTTTGGAAAAAAGAAACCGTAAATGGGGGGATTTCTAAGAAATAGTATATTGTAACGTATAAATAGTCATCTAAAATCCTGAGAAACAGAAGCCTGAAAAACGGTTGTCCACCTTTACATTGTTGCTATCCTGGCAGAGTTGCACCAGCACAGTTGCGCCAGCACAGTTGCGGCTCTGCAGCCCGAATTGCGCCTCGGGACAGAAAAATCATAGATTTTTCTTGTAGTTGCGATGTAATCGCAACAGTACGCGATCCTTTTCACTCACTTCGCTCAAGCAGACTAATTTGCAGGTTAAAATCGGAAGCTTCGCTCAAGAGGATCAACTCAAAAAACAACGGTAAAGTAAAGAGACTCAGGGGAGCGATCTTCCCAAAAAAGACAAAAAAGAACGAAAATAAAAACTATTAAGTTACGGCTGCCTGAGACACCTGTGAGTAAGGACAGGAACCAAACATGTCAAAGTGACGGATATTTCAGTCTTTATTTCTCTGTCAAATCCGTATTTCTTTCTTTTTTTGCAGGGCCATCAGAAAAGCTGGCGGTAGTGCTGATATTTACCTGTAAGTTGAAAAATAGTTTCCGGAGTTGAGGAAAATATTCTTTCAGTTCTGATGAAATTTCTTCATTATTTTATTTCTTTTAATTGTCGCACTGGCTTTCAAGTTGTCATTTTCTGGCTGACAGACTGACCCAGGTCCGGTGCGGTGCAGGGAGAGAAAACTGAAAACTTCAAGCCCGAATACCGGAAGAGATCAAAAGGTTAATAAGGACCGCCTATATTCAGCAGGTTCCAAATCCCTCTCAGCATTCTGTTTTCAAATTGCTCCTATCATTTCCAGCCCCACGTAGACCATCAGAAGTACAAATAGGTGCTTTAAATATTCAGGGTTTACCAGATGGCCAACTTCTGCTCCTTTTCTTGCTGCAAGAAGCCCGGGAATTACAAGTAAAATCCAGTTAAAGAGATTGATATAGCCAAGAGAATAAGGAGGAAGCCCGGCCTCTCCCCAGCCGTTGATAATATATCCTACTGAACCTCCGAAAGAGGTAAAGAGCATGATTGCCGCCGAGGTCCCAACGGCTTTCCTCATGTGGAAATGCAAAAAAATTAGCATGACCGGAATCCCGATTACTCCCCCCCCGATCCCGAGGAGGCCTGAAAAAAAACCTATGAGAAGGCCGCCAAAGATATAAAATACCGGATTGGTGCGAATTTTCTCTTTTTCCTTTACAGCCGGAGTGGTATAAGTTTTCAGGGCTCCAAGTATGATCACGACCCCGAAAATTGTACTCAGGGTAGCGGCAGGCAGATAGGAAGCTACTGCTGCTCCCCCGAAGCTGGCAATTAAACCGGAAACTCCCATAATCAGAGCCGGTTTCCAGAGCACTGCCTGTTTTTTGTGATATTTGTGGGCAACAATTATGGCGTTTATCAGGATCACAAAGAGGCTTGTCCCGAGAGCCGACCTTATAGCCAGGTCTGGATCCATTCCGGTTTCCTGCAAAAGCCAGTACTGGACAGGAGACATAATAAAGCCTCCTCCTATGCCCAGAAGTCCTGAGATAATGCCTGCAAAGGCACCTGTAAAAATGAGGACGCCAAAATAAAGAGGGTCTGTAGGAGTCATTTCCATTTCAGTATTTTATTTTTATTTCCTGATATTTCCTGATTTAAACGTATATTTCCGGCTTTTCCGGCTGTTTACTACATAAAACTGCGAGTTTATTTAAGTTAACAGTATCGTACTGAAAATATGCAGGGCTGCCAGTGATGTTAATATGAAAAAATCCGGAATTTGCAGTAAGGTTGTACTTGAAAGGATAAATCATGGCTTAAAAGGGTAACTGTTTTTCTTAAATAATTTACCCCTGAAGTAGCCTGTCTTGCTGTCTGCATACCTGCACATTTGCAAGCGATCCCTGCTCACCCCTTGCTTACCTTTTGCTTACCTCTAACCCTTTCCCTGCGTAACAAATATTTAAAATGAGTTATAAGTTATTAGCCAGAAGCAGGTTTACAAACCATTTACCGGACCGGGTTATAACCTATTACCACAACCGGGTTATTGAGGCGCTTTTATGATCAAAATCGAGTTACACGGCACATACAACCTATATTATGCGATTCTTGGAATGCGAAACCCCATGAATTCCTGGCACCTGATGGACAGCAGTGAGCCTGATCAGGCAGGGAACTGCACGCTCGGGGAAAAAGACCTTAACCTAGCCCAGCGCCTGACCCTTGCAGGAAACGAACACGGCAAGTTTCTGAGGTTCGTCACGGTCTGCTTTGACCTCTCAGCTCCCCTCTACTGGTGGAAGGAGTTTGATACCTACAAATTTACGGAAAAGAACTCAACCTCAACAATGCACAAACTGACCAGCAAGGACCTGGCTCCCCATGACTTTTCCTTTGATAGGATGACAGAATACAGGCATGCCCAGATCCGGCACCTCAACGACCTTATCAAAGCCTACAAATCCCGGGAAGGGGACAGCGAAGAGGATAATGCATACCGAAAAACGGTTTTCAGGGAACTCGTCCAGGACCTTCCAAGCGCTTACATGCAGAAAAGGACAGTCATCACCAACTACGCCGAACTCCGGAACATCTACTTCCAGCGCCGCCACCACAAGCTTGACGAGTGGAGGGATTTCTGCGACTGGATGAAAAAAGAACTCACGTATGCCGAAGAACTGATCTGCATAGAAAAAGATGAAACAAAAAACTAAAATCTAATGTTTAAAAAAGAAGTCGCTTCGCAGGTTAACAATCCCTGCCTCATACTTCTTTTTTAAGCTGTTAGAAAAAATAACTTTTTGTTTTTTTATTGATTTTGTTGCTCTTTTAAATCTCTTTTTCTTCTATTTCTTCCTTCACTAAAAGCCTGAGAATACTTACGCCACAATCCTTACGCCACAATCCTTACACCACAATCTCAAAAGGATAAACTTCCTCCCACCTATCACCGGTAAACGAACTAATCCCTCCTTCTTCTACCCTCATTTGCATTGTGTCCCCTCCTAATCTGATTGTTATGAGGTCTCCACTTTCGTAATAATCACATTTGACAGAAGAAGAATCTCCATAGCGTAGGATGGCAGTACCGCAGTCATACAAAACGAGATAGTCATTTCCTGATTGGAATTTTCGCTTCATACAGGGGGTCTCCGTTATTTAGAACTTCTTACAGTGTATTTTTTAATTGTCTTCACCATAAGTCACGAATTTAATTTATACTGTTATTGTTATATATCTTTATTAATTTTTTGCTCTTGTATGTTTTTCCATCCTTATTTTCTGAAATGTAGTTCCTGCTGGCTAATCCTGAAATAAATCTCTCGAGAGCGTTGTTTACTTAGTTCCCAGCCGTCAATCTTGAGAACCGGGCATTTTCGCCTTTTTCAGGATTCAAAAAGAAGACTTGCAGCATAAAAACGCAAATATTATAGGGTTTCAAAGTGTATCCTCAGTTTCTTTCCCTTCACTTCTGTGAATTATCCGGGATAAGAAGGATACAAAACATGACCGAACTTGAAAAAACAGTTACTCTGGGGCGAGGGGTGGTCCTTGCAATTCTTATGGTTATAGGCTCAGGACTGCTTGGCCTGCCCGGACTGGTTGCGGATTCGGGGACAGCGCAGGAAGTTGTTTTCGGCTGGCTCCTGATTATTCTGGCTGCAATGCCTCTTATTCAGATCTGTGCAGGGCTCGGAAAGAAATTCCCCTGCTCAGGAGGCCTTTTCCATTATGCCCGCGAGGCTGTGGGAGAATGGGGAGGGTACGCAGTAACCGCCCTCGTCTGCGGGTCCTTCATTCTGGGAGAGCCTGCAGTTGCCCTCATTGGTGGAGAATACCTGCAGCACCTCTTTAACCTGCCTGATTTCGGGGTTCATCTGCTGGCTTTTCTCCTCATCACGGTCATGACCCTTATTACGGTTGCCGGGGTCAAGCTTGTCTCTTTTTTCAACTATGCAGCCGTAGCCATACTGCTGTTCCTGATTGCTGCCCTTACTTTCTATAACTTCAATTTCTTTTCCTCAGGGCTCGGGTTTTCGGTACAGGCTCTCCTTGAAGGGGTATCAGGCTTTGCAGGCTCCAGCTCCGGAGTTCCTGACCCTTACAATGTATGGAAAATCTCTGCCCTCCTCTTCTGGGCTTTTCTGGGCTGGGAAAATATGTCCTTTGGTCTTGGAGAACTCCAAAACCCGGAAAAAAACGTCAAAAGGGTTTTCTGGCTCAGTTTCGGGCTGACAATCTTCATTTACCTGATGCTGGCAGTCACAAGTATAGGGGCTGATGCAGCCGGCGTCCCCCTCTCCGGGGCGTCAGGGCTTGTGGAACTCGTTAAGTTCACCCCTCCGGGAAACCTGCTAATCTGGCTGATGGCAGTAGTCATAGTTGCCAATGTAACCTGCTGGAACTTTGCTTCAAGCCGCCTTATCTACGCATCCGGAAAAGAAAAAGTGCTCCCGGCCTACCTGGGAAAGCTCTCAAAAAGGGGACAGCCCATGGCAAGCATCCTGAGCATGTATACGGCTTTCCTGCTGGTGCTCCTGGGGACTTATGTGTTTAAAGTTCAGGTTTCTTCTCTGCTCATGCTCGTCAACCAGAACTTTCTCTTTCTCTACGGCTTTGTCCTGATTTCTTACTGGAAGACCGAAACAGGCTGGAGACGCTGGATATATTCGGGGCTTTCACTCGTGTCTCTCTCCTTCCTGGTCTCAGGGTTTACCTGGAGGATTCTCTACTCAGTTGCCCTTACAGGAATCGGGTATTACGGGTTTGTCAGGAAGACTGCGAGGCAGAAAGGTCAGGAGGAAAAAACCTCTTATAAGGCTTATTCAAATCTTTAAAATTCAAACCTTTAAACCCACTTTTAAACTCAACCTTTAAACCCACTTTTAAACTCAACCTTTAAACCCACTTTTAAACTCAACATTAAAACCTGAATCTGTAAATTCAGGTAATATCCATACTGTAAGGTTAATTTTTAGTAAAACAAAGTATAGAGTACTGTAAATCCGAATTAGGAAGACAGATAAAAATTCTTCAATCCGAAAAGGACCGTCCTTTATGTGAAGACCACATGGATTTTCCCAGCCACATTCAGCACTAAAAACTTTATTTTTGGGTGATCAAATCTATCCCGGGAAAATCCGGCTTTCCGGCTCAACGCTCTCGGTTACTTTTCTTCTTTTTTGAATTTTGGGGCAACTGGCCAGATAGCTGGCTAAAGATGGCTGGCATAGATGGCTGGTATAGATAGCTGGCTATGGATCGCAGGTTATAGATATCTAAATGACCTTATGTTAATTAAGAAGATGTAATTCTAGGGAGTAGAGGGGCGAAGTGTTTTGTGGGGATCATTGTGATGAATCAAAATATCACGAGTACGAATGAAGCAAAAGAAGCATCTGTAGCCGAACTCCTGGAGAAACTATCTTCAAGTGAAAGAGGGCTTACCGGTTCGGAGGCAAAAGAGAGGCTTCAAAAATACGGGCCCAATGAAATCACGGAAAAGAAGACGAGTGCACTTGTCAAGTTTTTGAGCTATTTTTGGGGACCTATTCCCTGGATGATAGAAATTGCAGTCGTCCTGTCGGGAATCCTGCACCGGTGGGATGACTTTACAATTATTCTTGCGCTACTGATGCTGAATGTAACTGTGGGCTTCTGGCAGGAACACAAAGCCGATAATGCTATTGAATTATTGAAGCAGAAACTGGCTTTGAAAGCTAGGGTACTCCGCGATGGCAAATGGCTTGAAGTATCCGCAAGCGAAATGGTACCCGGAGATGTAATCCGACTCCGACTAGGAGATATTTGCCCTGCGGATGCCAAACTCATTACAGGAGATTACCTGCTTGTCGATGAATCCGCATTAACCGGGGAATCTCTCCCTGTGGAAAAGCACGTATCCGATGTCACATACTCGGGTTCGGTTATCCGGCAAGGGGAAATGGATGCGCTGGTAGTTGCAACCGGCATGAACACCTTCTTTGGGAAAACTGCGAGGCTGGTAGAAGCGGCTAAAACCCAGAGCCATTTCCAGAAAGCTGTCATCAAAATCGGGGACTACCTTATTGTTTTTGCCCTTGTCCTTGTTGCCTTTACTTTCCTTGTAGTGCTCTTCCGCCATGAAAGCCTGCTTGAATTTTTCCAGTTTGCGCTTGTCCTGCTCGTAGCAGCAATCCCGGCAGCCCTGCCTGCAGTTCTATCTGTGAGCATGGCAGTTGGCGCAATCACCCTGGCCGGGGATGGAGCTATCGTAAGTAAGCTTGCGGCTGTCGAGGAAATGGCAGGAATGGATATCCTGTGTTCGGATAAGACCGGGACCATTACCAAAAACGAGCTTGTTCTGACCGAAATAAACCATTTTCAGGATTTTTCCGAAAACGATGTGCTTCTCTTTGCCAGTCTGGCTTCGAGGGAAGAGGACCGGGATCCGATTGATGACGCAGTTCTCGCCAGAACAAAAACCCTTAAGGATTTTTCCGAACTTGCCGGAAGCTACAGGGTACTTTCGTTCAAGCCGTTTGACCCGGTTTCAAAACGGACGGAAGCCGAAGTAGAGGACTCGGCTGGCAACAGGTTCCTGGTAACAAAAGGGGCTCCTCAAGCAGTTTCGGCTCTCATGGACAGCGAAGTTGCCATGATAGGTAAAGTTACCACGGATAGTAAGGTTACCACGGATGACGGTGAGAATACGGTAGGGTCTCAGGTTGAGAAATACGTTGACGAGTTTGCTTCCAGGGGGTACCGGGCTCTGGGGGTTGGCCGGACCGATGCTCAGGGAAACTGGCATTTTGCAGGGCTCCTTGCTCTCTACGACCCTCCCCGGGACGATTCTGCAGAGACCATCAGGACTGCACAGGACATGGGCGTGGACGTAAAAATGATTACAGGCGACCATCTCGCTATTGCAAAGGAGATTTCCAGGCAGGTAAACCTAAAGCAGGACATCATGCTTCCCACGTCCTTCCTGGATCTGCCCGACCGAAATGCAGAGGAAATAGTCGAAAATGCGGATGGTTTTGCCCAGGTGTTCCCGGAACATAAGTACCATATCGTGGAATTGCTACAGCACAGGGGCCACATCATAGGCATGACCGGAGACGGGGTCAATGATGCGCCAGCCCTGAAGAAAGCCGATGCAGGTATTGCTGTTGCCGGGGCTACGGACGCAGCCAAGTCCGCTGCTGACATCGTGCTGACAAAGCCCGGGCTTTCCGTCATCGTCAACGCACTAAAAGAGAGCAGGAAGATATTCCAGCGGATGAACAATTATGCCCTGTACCGAATTACCGAAACAATTCGAGTCCTGCTTTTCATAACCTTTTCAATTCTTGCGTTCAAGTTCTATCCCGTTACTTCTCTGATGATAGTTTTGCTGGCGCTTCTAAATGATGCCCCAATAATGACCATTGCTTATGATAATGTCAAATACTCCGATCTGCCGGAAAAATGGGACATGCGAATTTTGCTGAGTATGGCAACCCTTCTCGGAGTTATAGGGGTCATCAGTTCATTCGGGATCCTTTACATAGGCCTGCATATTTTCCAGCTTTCCCATGAAGTCCTCCAGTCTTTTATATACCTGAAGCTTTCCGTAGCAGGGCATTTAACAATATTTGTGGCGAGGACGAAAAGCTACTTCTGGTCGGTAAAACCAGCCAAAATCTTATTCGCAGCGGTAATAGTTACACAGCTAATTGCCACACTCATAACCGTGTATGGGTTCCTGCTTCCTGCAATGGGCTGGAAACTCGCCCTTTTTGTCTGGGGATATGCGTTGACTGCATTTGTTATAACAGATTTTATCAAAGTCCAGGCCTACAGGTTGCTGAACCATACCGGGATAAAGTTTCATGCATGAAATGGGCCGGAGTTTCTTCGGAACTTTCCGAAGAATCTTTCAGAGGGAAACTTTTAAATTCATTGCCTCATCAAAATAATGCAATAGTTTCCAGGCAAATTATAATAAATACAGGAGCCTGATCAGATGTCATTGATAAGTGTTAAAGACGCACCCGGAAAAGGTAGAGGCGTATTTGCACAGGAAAATTTTAAAAAAGGTGAAGTAATAGAAACCTGTCCCGTTATTGTTCTTCCTCCCGAAGAAGTGAATACTCTTGAGCTTACCCGGCTTTATAATTATTATTTCGCATGGGGAACAGATTCAAGAGCAGCAGCGATTGCCCTGGGTTACGGGTCTCTTTACAACCACTCATACACCCCTAACGCACAATATCAAAAAGATTTCACTAACGGTCTTTTAAAATACGTTTGTATAAAAGACATCCGGAAAGATGAGGAAATCACCATAAACTATAACTGCGACCCTGAAGACAAAACTCCGGTCTGGTTTGATGTTTCGAGCCGGAACTGATTTCCGGGTTTTAGATTCGGTGAAACAACTTTTACTCTTCCTATATTATTTTATTTTTTACTTTCTGGAATAAATCTACTTTCTAATCAATATGCCTCAATATGCTTTAATCTGCCATCGGCATGCTCAGTTCTTTTCGTCTTTGAATTTGATCTTCCAGTGCGTCCCGTCACAAAACGGCTTGTTCTTTGAAGCTCCGCAGCGGCAGAGTGTGTAATGCTCTTTTGATTGAGGGACCGAGCCGTCAGGGTCTTCCAGTTCGATATTCCCAACAACTTTATAGAAACTGTCCTTGCAAACAATAATTTCAGGAGGACGGGGGTAGTCCCTGTACAGCACCCCATCCCTGGAATAGCTCAGAGCTCCGGATGGGCAGCTTTTGATTATTTTCTCAATTTCCTCAGGGTCTGCAGCATCCGGGTCGATCCAGGGTTTTTTACCCTTCTTAAAAACGGAAGATGAACCTTTAATGCAAAATTCGGCATGGGCGCAGACTCCCCTGTTGTCATGAACGGTGATCTTCTTGCCTTTGTAATCTTTTACTTCATCAGGAACCCGGTTTTCCTCCTTTTCTCCCGAAAAACCGATTTTTTCATGGGCTCCGTCGCAAAAGGGTTTGTTTTCTGACTTTCCGCATCTGCAAAGAGCCATTATCGGTTTTGTTTCAATGAATTCGCCTTTTGAGTTCCTGAAGTTCTTCAGATTTTTTACAAGATACGGACCGTTTTTCATGACTTTTATTGAAGGTCTCTTCTCTTCGGTTTGTGAAACCATTTGTCCCATCCCCCTGTTATGAAATTAGCTTTTTCGGCTTAAGTATCTGCCCATTGCTTCTGGTAACGCATACGCCCCCGCTTTAGGGAAAAAAGAATGAGATTTGATATTTTCAGGTTGCTTCTTTTTAGAACCACAAAAGTTTAAGCATTCTTGTACAAGCATTTCTGTCAGGATGCAAATAGGATTAAAACTCTCTAAAATACTTACTTTCAAGTTTCTTCTTTAGTCTCAATTTTCTTTCCTTTTCTGCTTTTTTTTGGAAGGGCCGCCAGACAAGCTGGCGAAGGCGCGCGATGAATGTAAAATTAAAATACGGTTTCCGGATTCAAGGAAAGTATTCTTTAAGGGAGGAAGACGTTTCTCTTTTATTTATCTTTAAATATTCTTTTTCTTTCGGTATAGAACTAATTTCCCCGATTTCAAAAGGCTACCGGAACAGTTGCCTTGGAACAGTTGCCTTGGAACAGTTGCCTTTAATCTCTCATTTTAACTGAAAGCCTTTAATAAGAGTTATTCCGATTACAGTTCGAACCGATAATGATCAAACATATGAAAAACAGATCGGATGTGATTTTCTGATCACGGCGAATTTTCTCATTCTTTTACTTGGCCTTATCTTTCTGGTTAAGGGTTCAGATTACTTTGTAAAGTCAGCGTCAACGATCGCAAAAAAACTTGGCGTTTCGGAATTCGTTATAGGGCTGACCCTTGTTGCAGTCGGGACCTCTATTCCGGAACTTGCTTCTTCCATAGCCGCTTCTATCCAGCAGGCAAGTGGCATTGTAATAGGGAACGTTGTAGGCTCCAACATTGCCAACGTAGGCCTGATTGTGGGGATTGCTGCATTTCTTTCCCCCATGAAAACCGAGGTAGATATGCTCAAAAGAGACGGATATATCATGCTCTTTTCAGCTGTACTCTTCTTTGTTTTTGCATTCAACGGAGAATTGTCAATAATCGAAGCAGGGCTCTTTGTGCTGCTGTATATTGCTTATGTATTTTTCCTGTTTGAGGAAGCCGAAAAATATGAAGGAAAACTCCATTTCAAGGAGTTCATAACCTATTTTTTCAAATTCAAATATATAAACAGTGCAGTGCAAAAACTCAATGGAAACCGCAACAAAAACTCAGAGTCGGATAGAAGCACCGAGTCAGGAAATGGAAATGAACGGCTGGGGGGGGGCTTTGCAAAAGATATCTTTACCCTTGTGTTAAGCTGTGCAGCAATTGTAATCGGGGCAAAGTATTTTGTGGAAGAGTCGATCTTCTTTGCCGAACTCTTCGGGGTTCCGGACACAATCATAGGTACGACTCTGGTCGCAGTCGGGACTTCCCTCCCGGAACTGGTGGTAACGGTATCTGCAGCAAGGCAGGGTTACGGGAGTATAGCCCTTGGGAACGTGATAGGGTCGAATATCACAAACATATTTTTGATTCTCGGGCTTTCGGGGCTTTTCTACCCCATATCCGTTGCAGAAATAAGCCTGTTCTTTACAACCCCTGTCATGATAGCCATAAGCCTGGTCCTTCTCATCTTTATAAGCACAGGCTGGGAAATCAAAAGGTGGGAAGGAGTGGCGTTGATGATGTTTTATGCGGCTTTCCTTGTAGTTTTATTCTACATCTGAGTTTTTTTACTGGTTGGAGCCTTCAAAAAAGGCTCGAAAAACTCTTTTTTATTTCCGCGGAACCGAATGGTTTTCCGTGAGCGATGTAAATCTTTCCGGGTGCGATATCCATCAGTTTTTTGATGCTCTGTCGGGCCTCAGCCGGATCATCCACCCAGAAAGGAAGGGACGGTTTTTCGGAAGGGATTGATGGAAAGATAAGGTCTCCTGCAATTGCATCCCCGCTCTTCAGAAGGACAGATACGCAGCCCGGAGAATGGCCAGGTGTGTGGAGCTCGCCCCCGGATGCCGTACTCCTCGAGTTCCAGGGCTTCGTCAATAAGAATATCAGGTTCAAAAGCCGGGTAGCTGGAGGCTTTCTTCATACCGAAAAAGAGCCCGAGAACTCTTCCCGCAAATCCGGTAGGATGCAGTTTCCCCTGGTTCCCTTCACGGACTTTATCGGCATCCATGCGGTGCACAGCAACCTTTGCACCTGTTTTCTCCCTGAGGGCAGCAGCGCTCCCTGCATGATCAGCATGCCCATGTGTGAGGACTATGAGCCGGATATCTTCAGGCGAACTCCCGATCTCATGTAGTTTTTCAAGTATGGTATCTTCACTCCCCGGATATCCGGAATCGACCATGATGGTCCCTTCGTCTCTGATAATGAAAGCAGAAGTCATTTTCAGAGGTACAGGTATAATGTTTACAGAAATATCCATTTAAACCCCTTTAATCAGCCTGATAATCAATTTTACAATTTCTTTTTGATTTCGCTTCAATGAAGCTACAAATGGGGGCAATTAATTATGTTGCTTTCAGGATTTAAAGCTCCGGCGTAGGAGGATCTAACTTTTAATTTTGGAACAGTCCGGTAATAAACATAAGTAAACCTGAAAATATTGGAATTAAAAAATTGTCATTGAGGAAAAACCTGAAAGCTGCACGAGAATTGAGTTCTTTTACTGTCTGTAAATCCACAACGCTTTCCAGCAGCATTCCTCCGGTTGATCCGATAAGGGCCTGAGCAGGAGTTACAAAAAATAACGAGGCAAGGAAGGCAGCGATAATTCCTGCAAGAGTTCCTTCAACGGTTTTTTCTTCCGAGTAGGGCAACTTATGCCTGCCTATAGTAACGCCTGTAACGGTTGATACCGAATCTCCGAATCCCACTATTGCAATCGAAGCGTATACGATTTCTTCAGGGAAGAGTACGAGAGACGGAATTATTCCGCAAAGGAGCAGGATATTCCCTTTGAGAGGGATGTTCTGCTTTTCAGGTCTTCCCCACCTGCATAGAAAGGGCGAAAGCGAAGGCGGAAGAACATTCTTTGAAATCACAAAAGACGTTACCAGATAAAAAACAAGCAGCAAAAGCAGGATCCATAATGCCCTTTCTCCGGCTGCGTAGATAAGAAGAATAAAAAAGACTCCTGTTAGAAGGTGAATTAGCTGGCGTTCAATCTCGCCTTTGAGAGATGAATTTTCGTCCTGATATTCGCACCTGTCTCTTTCTGTATTTCCGGCTGCCATAAAATCACCTCGTCAGCTCCACCCTTGATTTCGATTAATTTCCCGGGTTGAAGCTCTGCAGGATAAAGGGAGAAACACGATCCGAAACATTAACCCAGCAATTCCCCGGTTCTTTCTTATTACAGGAATTATTTAGCAGATATAATAAAGGTGTGTTGGATAAATTTGCAATCACGCTCTGTTCCTGAAATGTTCTGGAATTTCCTTTAAACAACTCTTTTACAGAATTTTCGACTTTGGTAACCCTCTGGTAGTCCTGAAACCTCAAGAACTAAATCCTTCAAAAGCCAGTATTATAGGGAGATAAAATATAGGGAGATAAAATATAGGGAGATAAAATATAGGGAGATAAAATATAGGGAGATAAAATATAGGGAGATAAAATATAGGGAGATAAAATATAGGGAGATAAAATATAGGGAGATAAAATGCCAACAATCGTTCATTTTGATGTCCCGGCAGACGATCCTGAGCGGGCAAAGAAATTTTACGCCGAACTTTTCGGCTGGAAGTTTGAGAAACCTTTTGAGGCAATGGAATACTACCTCATCGAAACGGAAGACCTTGAAGGAAAAGCAGGTCCCGGAGGAGGGCTTGGGAAACGAGGAGCTCCGGACCAGAGGATCATGAATTATATCGGAGTCCCCTCGGTTGAAGAATACCTTTCGAAAGTGGAAAAACTCGGGGGTAAAACGGTGATGGCAAAGACTGCCGTTCCGGGCTGGGGGTATCTTGCAATTTGCACGGACACCGAGAACAATACCTTCGGGCTCTGGCAGGACGAAAAAGAAGCAAAATAATTCTTGTAAAGTAACTCCTGTATCTCAAGTTTTTTGTTTTCCTGATTAAGGAGTGACTTTGAAAATCAGAAGAGAGTAAACAGCATCGAGACGAAAAACAGCATTTATTGTTTCTTTTATGTACCGAGTGCCGCTACAGCTTAAAGTCCAAGTATTTTCCCGGCAGTTTCCAGTGTTGTTTTTAATTTCCGGTTATCAAAAGGTTTTTTGAGGTAGTCATCCGCCCCTGCCTTGAACCCTGCCTCCATGTCCTCGGTCAGGTCTCTGCCGGTTATAAGGATTATATAAATATTGCTTAGCCGGGGGTCTTTCCTTACTTTTTCACAGACTTCTGTCCCTTTCATTTTCGGCATCTCCCAGTCGAGAATTGCAACTCCTGGGGGTTCGCTACCTTCCAAAACTTCCCAGGCTTCACGTCCGTTACGTGTGGAAATAACTTCGTAACCCCATCTGGTCAACGTATTTTTAAGCCACAAATTGGAAATCGGTTCGTCTTCGGCAATCAGAACTTTCACAAGCCTGCCTCCTGTTGAAAACCGGAAACTGATCGTTGCCTTAACAGGTCTGGCTTTCCAGATACCTGATAAGAACCGGCTCAAGCTCTTCAAGCCGGACTCTAATTTCTTCAAATTTATCGGAAGCTAACTCCATCCGATCTTCTCTTCCGGCCTGTTCAAGGTCATAAGCAGCCTGGAAGACCCTGTTTGCCCCTATGTTTCCGGCTGCACTCTTTAAAATGTGGGCGCTTTCCCTGAGGGCTTCAGCTTCCCCTTTTCTTACAGCTCTATTTATGGAGTCCAGAAGTTCCGGCGCCGTCCCAAGAAAAATTTTAACCATCTCCTTTAAGAGGACCTCGTCGCCTTCTGTCCTTTCAAGCACTTCTTCCAGGTTGAAGACCCGGTTCTCCTGAAAATCAAAAGCTATACTTTCCCTGTCCGGGGGTGTTGACGCTCTTCTCTGAGTGTTTTTTCCCCGAATAATTCTATCCTTAGTAATCCTTTCCCGGGTAGTTTGTCCCTGAATAGTTCTGTTCCGGGTAATCTTTTCCTGAGTAATCTTTTCCTTAGCAGTTTTTTCCCGGGCGTTTTTTCCGACCCGGATATCTTCCAGGATATTCAAGAGTTTTTCTTTTTTCAAAGGCTTTGATATATAATAGTTCATACCCGCTTCAAGACATTTTTCCTTATCTTCTTTCAGTGCCCTGGCAGTAAAAGCTATTATCGGAATGTCGTGCCGTCTAACCCCTGAAGAAGGAGCCCTTATCCTTCGAGTGGCTTCCAGCCCGTCCATGCCTGGCATTTGGATGTCCATCAGCACAGCGTCAAAATCCCTTCTGGAGAGGGCATCAAGCGCGTCTTTTCCGCTGGTAACCAGAGTAAGCTTATGTCCTTTTTTCTCAAGAAGGCCCAAAATTAGTTTTTGATTTATAGGGTGGTCCTCGGCGAGAAGTACATTCAGGCTTTCTCCGGAAGTTATTCCATTCCCATAACTTTCTTTAGCTTCCATGCATACTAACAGGCTTTCTTCCGGAATGTTGTTTCCCTGCCCATAATTTTCCGAACTTTCCCCTCTTTTCACTCTTACCGTGAAGTAAAAAGTGCTTCCTTTCCCGACTTCACTTTCTACCCAGATCCTGCCTTCCATAAGCTCGACAAGCTGTGAGGAAATTGCAAGCCCGAGTCCGGTTCCTCCGTATTCCCTTGTGACCGAAGCGTCCGCCTGTATGAAGGGATCGAATATTTGGGAAAGTTTTTCAGGAGGGATTCCAATTCCGGTATCCCTTACTTTGAAAAGGAGCGTCATCTCTTCCGGGGAACCAGGGTTCGAAAGTCCTGAATTCCTTTCCGATGGCATGTATACCCCTACAGAAAGGGTAATTTCTCCCTTTTTGGTGAACTTTATCGCATTTCCGAGAATGTTAAACAGCACCTGTTTGAGACGTACAGGATCCCCTACGAAGGTTGACGGGAGGTCTTTTTCAATATGGAAAGCCAGTTTTAGTCCTTTTGAGCCTGCTTTTCCCGAAAGTAAGTTAATGATATGGGAAATGAGGCTTTCAAGCTCGAAACTGATCTGTTCGAGCTCGAGTTTATTTTGTTCTATTTTCGAGAAGTCAAGCACATCATCGATTATAGAAAGGAGAGATTCTGCAGAGGCATGGGCAAGCCGGAGGTATTCCCGCTGCTCATCCGTAAGGCTGGTTTCCAGGAGCATTTCAAGCATACCCAGAACAGCATTCATGGGAGTACGGATTTCATGGCTCATATTGGCAAGGAAATCTCCTTTCGCCCTATTTGCGGATTCTGCTGCTTCTTTTGCTTTAAGAAGCTGTTCTTCCATAAGTTTTCTATGCGTAATGTCCTGAAGTGTCCCGAACATCCTGATCGGGACCCCATTCCCATCAAGGCTGATTTCTCCCTGGTCATGTACATAGCGAATAGAGCCGTCAGGCTTTAAAACCCGGTACTCAGAATTGAACGGATGCTTTCCCGGTCCTGCGTTTCTTAACGCCTCCAGAATGCGCTTCCTGTCCTCAGGATGAATCCTGGAAACAACCGTTTCGAATGAAAACGTCGGACCGGGTTCATAGTTCCATATAGCTTTAAGTTCCTCTGACCAGTAAATTTCCCCTGTGTGGATATCAAAGAAATAACTTCCCAGATGAGCCATTGCCTGGGCTCTGGCAAGATTTGACTCGCTTCTTCTCATGGCATCTTCGGCAATTTTCTGGTCCGTTCTATCCATCGTTGTTCCTGTAACCCGTAAGAGTTTACCCTCGGGGTCCCGGTGCGCTCTCCCTTTAACCAGAAAATGACGTACAGTCCCGTCAGGCCGAAGCACATCGTGTTCGAACTCGTAACTGTCGGTCTTTCCGTTCACAACTGCCTTTATTACTTCCAGCATCCGTCTATTATCTTCAGGGGATAGAATTCTATTAGAAAGCTCGAGCAGACTGTCATGAGTCTGGAGAAATTCTTCCCTTGATACGCCTACCAGCCGAAAGAGGTTGTCGTCCCATGTCATGCTGTTGGTTAGGATATCCCAATCCCAGGTCCCCATCCCTGTGGCTTCGAGGGCCAGGTCGAGTCGTGCTTTTGCTTCCGAGAGTTCGAGGGTCCTGTTCCGTAATTCTTCTTCTACCTGTTTGAGCCGGGTAATGTCGACAAAAGAACCGGAAATTCCCAACGGAAGACCTTCCCTGTTCCTTATCAAACTAAGCGAAGCATGTACATAGAAAAATGTTCCATCCCTTCTTCTGGCTTGAAGTTCTCCTATCCACTCCCCTTTTTCTCTGCACTCTTTCTCTGCCTGCAGAAACTCAGCCGGAGAGTCCCATAGTTCCGAAACCTGCCTGCTCGGAAGCTCTTTCGTACTGCCGTATCCCCACATTCGGACAAAAAAAAGATTCACATAGCTCAGAGTGCCGTCAAAATCCATCGTTATGAGGCCGGTAACCGCAGAATCAGCTTGCCACTCAAGCCTGACCAGCTTTTTCTCTAAGTGCGACTTTTCCTGAGCCTCAGTTCCTTCCCTGTCGGCTCTTTTCTTTCCTCTGATCTCTTCGATACTTTCACCCTCATAACAGTCAATAAATAACCGTTTTTTTAAACCGCACACAGCAGCTTAAGAAAGGGTGCAGGCTCGTGCAAACTTAATTCCGGGTTTAAAGCCTGAATTTATAATTAATTTTTTTATTCGATATACAGCTCTGATTGCAAAAATATAATCAAATGATATTAACATGGCATTAAGATGACATGTAAAATATGACCTACTAAAATATGTGATTATTCGATATATAAACTTGTGTAAATATTAGCGAAACTTGGAGAGCATCCTCCTCCCGCAGAGCATGTTTCCGAAATCCTGACTGAAAGGGATAGAACTGAAGGGATGGAATGAAAAATGGATGGGCTTGAAAAAGAATGGACTGAAAAAAGAATGGACTGAAAAAAGAATGGACTGAAAAAAGAAAATCAGAAAAATAACTGAAAAAGAAAAAAGAACGGGATTAAAAGATTCTGCTGTAAATATAAAAGAAATATCCTTAAGATAATATTCATTTCCGATGGAGCTCTCAGTCCAGAAGCGTAAAGTACATTCTCCTGTTGCTCTTCCCTTTGTTCTGAAGTTTCTCGATCTTTATTCCCTTTATCTCTCCTGTGTTTTTCAGGTGCGTCCCCCCACAGGCTTCAATCGTGATGCCTTCGATTTCCACAAGGCGGACTTCGCTGATCTCTTTCGAAAAACCTTTGGCAAGTGTGGTGAGCCTTGAGAGTTTTTCTTCAGCTTCCCTGCGGCTGACAAGGTAGAGGTTTACAGGATGGTTTTCAGTTATTATTTTGTTTGCAATTTTCTCGTATTCAGCGAACTTGTCCCTGTCAAAAGCTTCAAGGCTGAAATCCACCCGGCTCTGGTCAAGCCCAAGCTGGTTCCCGGTGATCTGGGCTCCCGCCTCTTTTTCGATCACGTTTGCGATCACATGAGTTGCCGTATGCATGCGCATATGCCTGTAGCGCCGGTCCCAGTCAATGATTCCCTTTACCCTGTCCCCGGCTTTCAGAACAGAAGCTGCGTTTCCGTCTGCCGGAGTTATTTCATGGCTTATATCCCCATTGAACTTGCCGACATAGACAACCTCAAACTCAGCCCCGTCTCCCTCACGAACAAGCTTTCCGGTATCACTGGGCTGGCCTCCGCTTTCGGGGTAGAAAGCCGTGCGGTCGAGGACGACATACTTGTCGTCTGTCACTTTTTCAACGGTCGCTTCGAACTCTTTCAGGTAACAGTCAAGGAAGTAAAGTACTTCTGTCATTGGTAATCCTCTTTTCTCAAAAATATATTATCAGGTAAATTGATATTCCTTTAAAAGAGTTTCCAAATCTTGCGTTAAAAGGGGTCCTTAAAAGAATTATCGGAATACATTTAATACGGGTACTTATTCACCAATGTGTTGACTATCAAATGAGATATAAGTCGATATTTGACATATTCTTAACCGAATGTTATCCATGTATCTCAGGAACGGGCAATTTTTCTATATATGAATAAGCTTGAATCTGAGTGAGGGCATGTGCTCATATATATACTTTCTAGCCAAATCATCTAACAATCAAAGGTCAGGATTGATTTCAGATTCGAAAAGAGTACTAAAAAGGATAGTAAGAGGATATGGTCGGAAAAACTTATAAGGAGTTGAATACGAGAAATTTATGGAGTTCAAAAATATTTTCCATGTTCACATGAACTCCATAAATTTGTGTATTAAATCTGTATTGTTGGATTTGGAGAGAGAATGAGAGAGTATGAATGATAAAGATAGAACATTGGTGTTGTTTATTACTATAGCGTTGTACCTATTTCTGCTTCCGTCAGCAATGGCTTCGACCGAAGAACAGCAAACCAATCGGACTAAAGATGCTGCCCAGTTAAAGATGGAGGCTCTGGAGACTGAGCTGGGGGAAGAAGGAATGAAAGAAGTTGCGGATTATCTGGAGCTGCAGGCTTCTTTACCGGATGTTGTGAAGGCATCTCCTTATAGCTCGATTGCCTTTGCCGCGACTGATAACGAGAGTCAGGTTGCTTACCTGACTGCGATTGACGAATCTGATCTTGAGAAGGAAAATAAAGAAAAGTTAAAAGCCGATCTGCAGGATATCTGGAACAGGTATCCGGATAAGTTTGTGGTTGCTGATAATCTTGTACTGCGTGATGTGGCTAAGATTATGGATGAACGTTTAATTGTGAGTGTCAATCTTAGCGAAATCGGAGTTGATAGCCCGGATGATGGTAATGTAAGTAGTTCCGGAATGACAGAAAATGCGGGAACGACAGATGAGCAGGAAAAAGAATCCAACACTACTCAGGAATCAAACAGTACTTCTTTTATAAGTTCTTACTGGGTGCTTGCAATAGTGCTCGGGACAGTTATGTACGCAAGGAGAAAGTAAAGGCTTGTGACAGTTTTCTTAATCCTCTTATTTTTTTGTACTTCCTTCACCTTCATCTGCACCTCAGGCTGTCATCCTCCTGAGCCTGCTGCACCCCCTCTGTCCATCTTTTTCCCTCTTTTTCCATATTTCTTTCTGTTTTCCATCTTCACTCACTGTTTTTTACTCCACAGTGCACCTGCGAGCAAGAGGGCGATACATATCACAAAACCGGGGGCTGGTATACTTCTATCATCTTCGCTGCCATTTTCGCTGCCCTCCTCTGTGGAGTTGTCTGAATATTCGCGTGTTATCCAGACTTCCGGAGCTCCGTCCGGACCTGTTTCAGGGGAGTTATTCTTTACGGGTGCGTGGGAAGAAGACTGTAAAAATCCACTCTGCTGGCCGGCAACTGCAAAAGTTGCAAAACCTGGAGTTTCGGATTCAAAATAGAAGAATGCCTCATCTTCTCCGGTGATTCGGGAAGGAAGTTCTGTCCAGTTCGAATCCGAGTACCTGTAAAGTGAAACCGAAGCCGGTTCAATTCTTTTTTCGGAAATCCAGTCTTTTTCTACCCTGAAACTGACTGACGGGTTCTGAATATTCTCCGGGGAGGCAAACCCACTGTTGCCAGCCCAGATATTGAAGTGTCTGTAAACCTCGCCTTCCGGCAGGCCGGAAACCAGAACTGACTGGTTTTTCAGCATTTCCACGATAACCGTAACTTTTCCGGCGTTTTTCCTGGAATCAAATTCCACGGCTGTTACAGGGGTTGCATTTCTGGAAAAATCAAACAGGATATGCCTTCCGCTGGTAACGAAACTTTGCACCAGTTCCTTGCTTTCAACATTACTTGCGGGCTCAGGGGAGCCGCCTGCACCGCCTCCCCCGCTTCCTCCGCTACTCCCATCTCCTGAACTCTTACTGCTTCCCCCTCCCGAACTGCTGTTCCTGATTACGCTATCTTCATTTGTGTTCTCAGATGTATCCGTCTCTTCTTCTGCGGAAAAGGTGGTCAGGGTCCAGCTGTGCTGCAGGGTTGAAGAGCCGTTTGTTGCGGTAACTGTCAGGGTGTATTTGACCCGGACAGGGGTGGAAGTGTTGCTCTCTGTTGTGCCGCCTGCAAGTTCGCCGGTATTTATGGAAAGGACAGCGGAAGGCGCAAATTCGTTTGTTTGCAGCAGTGCTCCGTTTAGCAACCATCTGAAGGTGCAGTTTCTCGTAGACTTGATCCCGAATTCCAGAGTATTCCCGTCAATTGAGACCACATTCTGGGCAGGAGCTGCACTCCCGACCTCAAAACCTCTGGAGTAGGCTGCCAATCTTGCAATAAGGGGTGCAGAGTCACTGCCATAAGGGGCGTCCCCGATCCCGCTGCCGTCTGAGTCCTGACCCTTATAATCAGAGTAAAAGTTTCCAAACCGGCTCTCGTAAATCCCACCATTATACAGGTAGCGTATCTCTGCAGCCGTATTCCAGGTGTTTGAAAGCCCTGTTTCTCCTGAAGAACTTTCATTGATATTGACACTGTTTTCAAACTCGTTTCCAAGGATAGTATTCCGGGAAGAGTCTGTTAACCTGAGCCCTTCCGCATTATTCGAGATTTTATTTCCTGTGAGGGTATTGCCCGATGACTCTTCAAGCAGGACTCCAGGGCTGCACCCAGATATCTTATTGTTCGCAAGTGTGCAGGTGACTGCACTTTCGAGAGATATGCCAGCTCCTCCAGCCCCACCGTTTCCCCCAGAGCCTCCAGTTTCTCCAGAGCCGCTTATGCCAAAACCGCTGATCTTTGCAGCATTTGCAGTCACATGAATAACAGGTTCCCCGGAGTTTTCAGCTTTGAGAACAGTATCCTCGGGCTTTCCGGAAGCGGAGCTTATATTCAGAGCCCAGCGCACATCCACATTTTCCCTGTAAGTGCCCGGGTACACGAGAATTGTATCTCCGGGTCTGCTGCTGTTTATGGCATCCGATATTGAGGGGAAATCCCCTTTTCCGTCTGTTTTCACTGTAAATGTGGAGGGATCGGCTGAGGCCTGTTCATACATCCTGAGGGCGTCTACCAGCCCGTATCCAAAAACATTATCGTATCCGGGTTCCCCCAGGTCGGTTGATGAAGTGGAAAGCAGCCGTTTTATGTCCATAGCTGACTTTTCCGGAGCCGCGCTCCAGACCAGCGCTGCAATGGCCGCAACATGAGGACAAGAGGCACTCGTGCCGTAAAACTGCTCCGAAACCCCGTCTGTACCTGTGACATTTACACCATCGAGTCCTGAGATGTCTGTCTTGGGACGAATTTCGGGAGAAGGATAGTAAAGCGTAACCGGGCCAACGGAAGAGAAGTACTCTATATAATAATCTCCGGATTCCCTGGTCCCGACCGCTCCTACGGTTATCACTTCCGGGAGAGCCGGATGCCCGAAAATAGAGTCTTTGGAAACGATATTTGCAGCCCTGAGCGTTGTCCCGGTCCAGTAGTAAATGTAAAGCTCGAGCTCTCTGGCTTCCCCTGAAGTTTTTCGGACCTCGATAGATGCGTTAAGGGTATTTTTTCCACTATTTGTGTACATTATGTATTCAAGTGGGAGATTGTCCCCGTCCTGATAGACTTCGCTGGACGCGATGGTCTCCAGAGTATTCCCACCTTTAATGAAAAGGTCATAGTTATTTCCCGAATGTTCCCACCTGTCATCCCACTGGAGAAAAATCCATACCTTTCCCGAAGGCGGGATCACGAGCCGCAGGTTCTCTACTTCTCCCTGCCCGCGGCTGAAGTCGTGCCAGCCATTTCCGTTGTCATAGAAAAAACCCTGGTAATGGCTGTTTCCTGAATTTCCTGCAGAGCTTACGTACAGGAGGTCGTTCTCTTTTATGACCTCTTTTACGTGGTCTGCCACTATCCCGTCTTCAAAGAAGGGTTCGGCAAGCCAGCCTATATCATCGCAGATAACCGTGCACCCTTCGTCAACAAGGGCATCGACTGCCCTGTTGAATTCGAGCCTGTTATTTCCACAGTCGTGGAAATAAAGTTCTGCCCCTGGAGCGATATCGTAGACGATTTCAAGCATGTTAGTGCCTTCATTTCCCCCTACACTATTGCTCAGGACGTGCACGTCGGAAGGAAGATCCCCCGTTACCTGGACATCCCTCAGTTTGTCCACGCCGTCGGATATGATCCCGATTTTCATTCCTGTCCCGTTTACCCCGTAAAGTTCCCTGAGGCTGGAAGCGTTAAGAATCGAGTCTCCTTCCGTAACCGTATTTCCCTGCCTGACAAAAGGAGGCAGGACAGTTTGAATATTCCTTACCTCAGAAAGAGCAGCCAGTGTTTCAAGCGATTCAAGCGGGACCCACGCTACTGCAATATAATTTTCTTCGTCCCTGTCCTCAATCTCGCAGTACCCGTCAAGTATGCTGCTGTTCGCAAAAGGCTCCAGATAAACATACACGTAAACTTTTTCATCCGGATAAGAAGAAGCTTTGCTGGCATTCCCCCCTGAACCCGCAGCAATCTCCGGGTTTTCTCCCGAAGGAGTCGCCCTTCCCGAAACAGGGTCTTCCTGCCTCAACTGTCCCAGCTCGACCATGCGGGCTCTCAGAGTTTCAGCCGACTCTTTCCCGGACAGATAGTGCTCGTCACTCAGCTGCAGCAGGTCGCTTGAAAGTTTCTCCTGTGCAGGACTCAAGGGCTCTCCTGAATAACCCTGCCGTCCCGTATCCGTGGAAATACTGCTGTTTCCACTGTTGTTTTCTCCCTGAATCAATTCAGCTGCAGAAGCTCTCTGGATGTCTGAAATGCAGGAATTCAGGGTTCCTGACAGAACAACAAAGACCAGAAAGACAACGGATAAACACCATATCACTTTACTCATAATGACCAGCACGTCAATTTTTCAAATATCCGAAAAGCTCCTGATAGTTAAACAAAAAATACAGGTAACAGATAAACTCTCTGAAAAAGCTCTCGGCCCCCACGAAATTTTGCTCCCAGAATAAAATTAACAAACTGATGAGTTATAAATTCATAGGATTTTCTGATTAGACAAATTGTTAAGGTAAACTTTTAGGTATTTATCTAGAATTTAGGATCTCCCGAGTTTCGATTCGGCTTCCGAGTTTCGATTCGGGACCAGAAAAATCATAGATTTTTCTTTTAGTTGCACTGCAAGTGTAACAGCAAGAAGTCTGTTTCGGCAGAGTTGTGCCACCCGAATTGCGATTCTGGATCACATGAAATCGGAGATTCCATGGGGGTTGCGATGTAATCGCAACAGCCTGCCGCCCGTTTCGATTCTCTCAAGCAGACTAATTTATGGATTTTATCAATAAGCTCCGCTCAAGAGGGCCAATTTTGTGTTATAGTAGTGAGCCGCGCGCAAGCAGACTAACTTAAAAACAATGGTAAAGTAAAGAGACGCAGGAGAGCGGTCTTTCTCAAAATGGCAAATTAGAAGAAAAAGAAAAAGAAAAAAGAAGAAAACGAAAAGACCAAGAATTCAATCCCGAAAAAAGACCGGAAAACAGGGAAAATAAAAAGAGATAGGAAATTTAGATTGAAAAAGTAATTTCGGGGTTAAGGAAAATATTTCTCAGGTAGAGGGGGATTTCTCTGAAATTCCTCTCTGGACTGGTTTTTTCTGATAACATTATAAGTTCTGCAATCTCAGGGCAGGAGTTGAATTTTTACGCTGCTGTCAATTACGGCTACACTTGCCTGAAGTTCGGCTTCTTTGTTTTTTAGTTCTTCTTTGAAAACAGTTAATTTCTTTTCGGAACTCTCAAGTTCTTCTTCAAGTAGGCGGGTTCTTGCCAACAGTTCTGTTTCTTTGTGTTCGAGCTCGGCAAGTTTTCCGGTATCTGAGCCTGCAAGTTCGGCTTTTTTTGCCTCAAGTGCTTTCTGGGCTTCGATGTATTCTTTTTTCTTCTCTTCAAAGCCTGAAATTGCGGCTTTGACCTGTGAAAGAGCTTTTTCCTTTTTCTGGGTTTGTATGTCAAGGGCAGGGTCTTCAAAGACCTTCTGGAGCTCCGGGAAAAAAGAAGGGGCAAGGTTAGCAGGGGTTTCAAGGCAGATGTCAAGTTGTTGCTTTACATCTGGTTTTAGGGTATACCTGCCGCTTTCATGGAGTTTTTTTATCTTTGAGAGGTTGCCTGAAAATGGAAGGATAAGGGAGTTCAGGCCTGTTTCGGCTTTTTTGAGCCTGTCTCTGGCGATATCCAGTTCTTCCTGAAGGCTCTGCAGTTTTTGCCAGGCTTCTCCTTTTTTGAACCCTTCGAGAGCCTGATCGGTTTCGGCAATTTCATTTCGTAAAGCCTGGATTTTTCGGTTTTTCGCTTCGAATTCCAGATTTTCAGCCTTTATTGAAGCAGATAATCGTTTAATTTCTTTCATTTCTGTAGAAACCGCTTCAAGAGCTTCCATTTCCTTTTTATGTCCCTGGATCGTCCCTTTAAGCTTATTAAGGACCTGACCCAACCTGCCAAGGCTTTCGGTAACGTCTTTGGACTCCTGGGGAAAGACAGCTTTTGTGTATCGGAAACTCTGGCTCATGTGTTCAAGGCAGGTGTCCAGGTTCTGCACAGCTGTTTCTTGATACTCTTTAAGAGCCCTGAAGTCCCTGCTCTCAAGAACTCCGAATTTATCTATGAATACTCCTACCTGCTTTGTCACATTTTCCCGGTTGCTCTTCGCTCTTTTTACAGCCCTTATGTCAAAATTCCCCTCAACTTTTGCTTCCTGAAGCCTGGTATTGCTTTCTTTAAGCTCGGAAATCGCAGCTTCAAGCTCTTTGAAAAGGCCTGAGGCATCCTTTTCTATATCGGAAGATATTTTTTGAGAACTCTTCTCCAGCCATGCGGGCAGTTCCTCAAAACCAACTTCGCTGGTGGCAGTTTTCTCGCTGAAGCTTTCCTGTTTTCCCAAGAGCTTTTTGATCCACTTCAATTTAGGACTTCCTTAATTTGCTGAAGTTTATTATTATGGAGCCAGTAAATCTACAGGTTAATAGCCAGTAGAGGGTTAATGGTCAGTAAATCTACAGGTTAATAGCTGGTAAATTTACAAATCAATAGTCAGTAAATTTACGGATTAATAACCGGCGAATCTACAAATTAATAATTTTATTATGGTTCTAACCTTCAAGGTTTAATGATTAAAACCATTAATAATCTAATAAGATAAATAATTTGGTAAAGTTAACCCTTTGATGTGTTTTTGATGTATACTTCTTTAGTCTTCTTTAGTCCCCGTATATGTTAAAGTTTGTTCTATGGAATTCTCTTCCTGAGTAAAAAGGCGGGCTAAGAAAGCTGTCTTCGATAAAATACTTATAAAATCAATTTAACATATTTTATGCTGAATGTAATTCTAACCGGTATAGTCCGGACTACCAATCCCGGACCGATGTCATTAAATACGCCTACCAGATGGATAAAAAGCCTTTTCGATCTTTTGTACACCAGGGGACAAAAATCGAGGGAGATTAAAAATGGATAATGGAATAAGCAGTGGAATATTTGATCAGATAATCCCGTATACTGACATAACAGTATCCAGGCTGATTTTTGCAGTAATAGTGCTGATTGCAGGCTTTATTTCGGTAAAAATTCTTGTTCATATTTTCAGAAAAGGGATAAGGAAAACAAAACTACCTGAACTTACGACTCAGTTTCTGGCAAATTTTCTGGGCATCCTCCTGTACGTGATAGTTGTCCTGATCTTTTTGAAGAGCCTGAGTTTTGATGTTGATAGTTTTGTAGTGGGCCTTTCTGCGATCATAGGGCTGGTCCTGGGCCTGGGGATGCAGGACACCTTTACAAACATAACGGCCGGGATATGGGTTGCGGCAATCAGGCCAATTGATGCGGGAGAAGTGGTGATCGTAAACGGACAGACCGGAAAAGTAAAATCGGTAGGAATTATGTCAATAGAACTCCTGACTCCGGACAATCAGCTTATTACAGTCCCGAATAAGCTTGTCTGGGGAAGTTCCATTGTTAATATGACACGCATGCCTACAAGAAGAGCTTCTGTCGATGTAGGCATAAGTTATTCTTCAGATCTTGAGAATGCTATCAGGATAGCTCTTGATCTTATGAAAGGGCATCCTCTTGTTCTCCCTGACCCCGAACCTGCCGTTGTCACTACCGAACTTGCCAATTCTTCCGTAAATTTGCAGCTCAGGGCCTGGACAAACACCGGGAACTTTGCGGCTTTAAAAAATGACCTGACTGTCGGGATCTTTGAGGCCTACAGGAGAGAAGGAATTGAAATACCCTTCCCGCAGATGGACATACATGTGAAGGAAACAAAGGAATGAATAAAAAGGAATAGAAGGAAGTCTAGAAAAAGCATTGGACTAAAAATATTTGAGTAAAATCCATAACTGGATAAAAATCCATAACTGGATAAAAAGCAGAAAAATGCTGAAGAAATAAATGCTGAAGAAATAAATGCTGAAGAAATAAATGCTGAAGAAATAAATGCTGAAGAAAGACGCAGTTACATGCGTACTGCAGGGCAGGGCTGTTTCAGCAAAAATCCTGACAGCTCTGCCTCATAATGGACTTCTTTTGCAGAAATTACCTTTCGCTTTTTTTCCTTGTTTTCAGCAGGTTACATGGAACATTGCAGAGACCCTGCCTTCAATTTCATTCCAGCGCTCAATTGCCCAGGGAGTCGGGAAAAGTTCGATCCCGCATTTCTTTCCCACGAAAAAGTCTTCAGCTTCATCAGAAAGTTCCACAAAACCTGTCTGCCCGGTCCCTATGATGATTTTTTCTGTTCCTTCTTCATAGATATGCTCGGCTTCTTCAAGAGAGATTTTATGAGAAGTCCCATACTTTTCTTTTGAAAGCATTTTTTCTCGTTTTTCAACCCTGCCGTCAAGGCGGATGAGAATATCGTATTCAAAGGTCTCTCCTTCTACAGTAATAGAACCAAAACTTGTGGAATCAATCTTTGGTTTCATGGTTTCCTCCTGAAATTAAAACTGAAAACGAGATTTCATCTTTTACAATTGTTTCACATGCTTCCTATAAATAACAGGAAGTTTGCGATGCATAAACTCAAATAAGACAGTTAAAAAAATGCGGGAAACTTATTTATATTTATCGAAATATATTAAACATTATAACAATATTAAGAAAACGAAACTACACCCAGAGGTGGAAAAAAGATGGGACATTATTCGTTAGAAGATTTCATCATAAGGACGGGAGAAAGAGCCCCTGGGCAGGGAGTTTTTGAACTGGAACGGGAACAGCTGCTGAAGATATATCTTAATGGCGTGGTCTGGACCAGAATGGGATCCATGATGGCATATAAAGGAGGCATAAGGTTTTCTCGCGAAGATGCCCTCGAACGCGGGCCTGGGAAACTCGTGAAAATATCCCTGGCAGGAGAGGGGTTCAGCCTCATAAAAGCAGAAGGAAGAGGAAAACTCTACCTTGCGGATAGAGGGAAAAAGATCTCGGTTCTGAAACTTGAAAGCGACTCTATCTGTGTAAACTGCAACGACATCCTGGCTATTGAAGACTCTCTCAACTGGGATATCAGGATGATGAGAAAACTCTCTGGAGTGGTGGAAAACGAGATTTACAACGTAAAACTCGAAGGGACCGGTATGGTTGCCATTACCACCCACCATGACCCCCTTACCTTCAGGGTAACTAGAGAATATCCGGTCTTCACTTCTCCTAACGCCACGGTTGCCTGGTCAGGAAACCTCGAGCCGGAGATAAAAACCGACATCTCCCTGAAAACTCTCATTGAAAAAAGCAGTGGAGAATCCGTCCAGATGGTTTTCAGGGGAGAGGGCTTTGTAGTGGTCCAGCCCTGTGAAGAGGTTTATTCCCAGACTCAGCCCGAAAACAAAATTTCAAACGTATACATTAGCTGAATGTTAATATTTCAAAAGTAAATATTTACACTTAACTCCCTGGATTTTTTACTCCTGAAAATAAAGAAAGGTACAGAAAAATTGTGCCTTCATATATATTTTAAATCTCAGAAGCTTAAATCTTAGAAGCCCACGACTTGAGCTTTATCGCCACAGTTTGCCAAAATTCTGGCTTTTTCCTTTTTCTCACACTCCATTCCTTCTTCCACAGCTTCCCTGATGATGTATCCGGCTTTGTGAAGGATTGTATCCCCTATCTGGGGGTCTTTGTCCATGCTTCCGGTACAGGGGTAAGAGTGATGAGCGCCTGAAATGGTTTCTTTGTATCCTGAAGCATCAGTCCAGCCGAGCTTTTTTGCAACAAACCAGGTTGAACCGCAGGGGGCGTCCCTGAGTACGCCTGCTCCTATGAACATCCTTCCGTCAGGGCTCATTTCGACCCTTAGCACTGGCTTTCCGAAGCCAAGGTCCACGAAAGCATCTATAACAGGCTTTCCGGTCTTTTCAAGGGCACAGAAGGGTTTTGGAGCCTCAAATTCAACACCTGTGGCTTCAAGTTCTTTTCTGAGCTGCTCAAGGACCCCGGCAGGAGTCTTCTTTGAGTCTTCAGCGGGGGCGATTACGGCTTTTGCTCCCGTTTTCTGCACGACTTCGGGAAGGGCTGCAAGGAGGTCGGGATGGATCCCTATGGCAAGGATCAGATCGCATTCCGGAAGATTCGGAGGCAGGAACTGGGCAGGCTCTTCGATAAACGGAGGCAGGTCTTCCGGAAACTCATGGATTCCAACAAGAAGGTTTGCGTAAGATCTCCTTACCTGACGGCAGTGGTTGCAGAGCTCACCGCACGACACGCAGAAAGTTGACGGATTTATCAAATTCTGGATAACTTTTTTTCCGAGTTCGCCCGTATAAAGTACAAGGATTCTCATATTTTTGCTCCCCCTTTTAAGGATTCCAAAGTCATCATACAAATTCATTTTCTTTGTTTTGTAATGAGTCTCCCGTCTGTTTTTTTCTCTCTGAACGGGAAAAAATACCGGGAAAAAACCTGTTTTTGCGGGAATTGTTGATATGTTTTCAAAATGCATTTATGAAAGAAGGTGAGTAAGACCGCAGGCAGTTCTGACCGCAGGTGAATTTCACCTGTATCATCTTACTATACTCTATAATTATTTGTTTCAACCTATAAATAATGGGAGTTTCAGAATAGATATCAGTATCCACAACTATACTCCTTTATGAACGCTCCACGGCCCGAATTGCGCCTCGCCCGAATTGTGTCTCGCCCGAATTGCGTCTCGCCCGAATTGCGTCTCGCCCGAATTGCGTCTCGCCCGAATTGCGCCTCGGGAGTACGCGGTCTGTTTCGCTTCGCTCAAGCAGACTAAAGAATAGATCCATCTGATCCATGCAACCTTCTTCGCTTTATCATGTCGTTCTTGTCACGCTCGAAGCAGGAGAGCGGCCTTTCCCAAAAATGAAACAAAGAGAAGAGAAAAAAAGGTCTGAAAGCAAAAAACGACTGACGCCCCTGTAAGAAACTAACATATAAAAAGCATCAGGAGAGACGATAACACCTGTTTCTTTTGCCTTTTCTACTTTTTTCAGGGCCGTCAGAAAGGCTGGCAGAGACACTGATCTTTGCCTGTGAATTGAAAAACGGTTTTTGCGGTTAAGGATAGACTCTCTCAGTCGAGGACATTTTCTTCAATGTATTGTTTCTCTTTATTACGATGTCGTTTTGTAGGGTACTTTTTATCTGGCTGGAGGGCAGGCTCAGACCCGGTGTAGCACAGAGAGAGAAAAACGAAAGCTTTTTCAGCTCCGCGTGCCTGAATGGGTCAGCAATTGGGCGGAAACACCAGAATACTGCGAAAAAGTGAAATCTGCGGTAAAAAGGGAAAAGATGGAAAGAGAAGAGGAAAAGGGAAGAAAAATCTGAGCTTCAGTTTTCTTTCATTCTCCAAGCTTTAAAGCGCCGTGCGGGCACATCTTGATACACATGCCGCACTGGATGCATTTTTTTTCGTCCACACAGAGACTCCAGGTCTCATCAAAGGAGTAAACATTCATCGGACAGACCGAGATGCAGGCTCCGCATTCCACACATTCTTCTTCATCCCTGTGAATGGGGCGGTCCAGAATTGCAACTATTGCTCCTCTTGATTCGAGAGCTTTTTTAATCCTGTCGAACCTGGAATCCTTAACGTCCGCAATCAGTTCTCCGTAAGTCGAATCGATATTGGCGACCATGATATTAAGCAGGATTCCGGTTTCGATAATAGTCTCGGAGATAATGGGGTTTTGAATCCTTTCCGTAGGGATGCTAATCTTTATTTTCATGCTCAGTACCTCCTTGCGAGAAGCTTGCTTATATTGTCGCTCGTGATAATTCCGAGCACCCTCCTCTGGGTATCGATTACAGGCATTGCAGAAACACCGTAACGGTCCAGCCTGCGGGCTGCAAGGTCCACGGGTTCGTTCGGGGCGCAGGTAAGAACTTTTTTCGTCATTACGCTTTCTACGGAATCAAATATGTTTTCGGCGACGGCTTTTGAGATATCCCAGGCTGTCAGGATTCCTACCAGCTCCCCGGTGTCCGAAATCACTGCAAGGTGGTTAAAGGAGTTCTCCCAGATCTTCTTTGCAGCGTCCTGAACCGTCTGGTCCTTTTTGATTGTAACAATAAAGTCGGCCATGACGTCTTTTACGAGAGGTACTGCCTGGGTCTGTTTCATGGATTTTGCGGAGCCCTCACTGGAAAGTCTCTCCACGGGCATGCTAACAAAGAATTTTCCGTGCTTAACCCATTCCTTTAGTTCATTTGCAATCTTTCTGGCGTTCTTGAAGCTTGAGAGGGAGGAAGTTTGAACATCTTTTCCTTCAAGCTGCACCGAGCCTGACCTGAGTTCGGCATAGTTTACCTGCTTTATCGCAGGCTTATCCCTGCTGCCCACGGCATAGTCAAGAATATTCGTAAAAATATCCTCATCACGCACAGCAGTTGAGGCTGCGATTTTTTCATTCAGAATGGGTATGGGAATTCCGATTCCCATGTAAAGGGTTGTCCCGTAACCCGTAAAAGAAGCCGCCCTTAAATAATCGGGGCTCATTTCCTTAAGGTTTCCTTTGAGCATAAGGGTTCCAAAACCGCTGGAAGGAGAGTGCTGGGTCCCGTTCCCTATAACATAGCCCTGAGCTCCTCCAATAAAAATCCTTGTGCCTGTCCCTATAGTTTCGTATGTAGGGTCATTTGAGAGGGGAGAAAGCACTCCGGCTCCGGAGTAAGTTACGTTTCCGAAGTTGGGCAGAAGCTCTCCCATGTAGGTGTTCAGAATCCTTTTTGAACTGTTTGTTGCAGCGGCATATTTCTGGTAAGCGTTTCTGGGGTTGAGAAGGACTGCCTCGTTTAAGTCGTCAAGGGTGATTCTCGTATCAAGCACTTTTCTGGGATAGCAGTCTGTCCCATAAGAAGTTGCATGCACGTCGATTTCTTTTCCTCTCAAAAGGTCTTCAATAACGTGCGCTCCACCATACTGTATTCCCCTTGTATCCGAGATCTGAGCAGCCCCCAGGTAGGCGTCAACAGCAGCAATTCCGCTGTAAGCTTCCACATTGTTAAACCAGATTTTCTGGATCTTGATAGGGGGTTCGGAATGTCCGAGATTAAGCATCAAACCTGAAGAGCACATGGCTCCGAATGTGCCTGTTGTGACCACATCAACTTCTTTTGCAGCACCTTCCACGCCAAGGTTTTCAACAATTCCGACCATTTCCTCGGCTGTGACTACATTGACGCTTCCATCTTCAATTTTTTTATTGATCTCATGAACCGATTTTTCAACCATGCGGTTTTCCTCTTATTATAAATTAATCTAGATGGTAATTTTTGCCAGAATTATATATTACTTGTCATAATCTCACTCTCACAGGTAACGGTCCTTCCGGAAGAGGTGAAAAATTCTGGCTTTTCTTCATTTTTAAGACTACGTCCGTCATATTTTCAATCCAATAATTTATAGTCATATTTTAGAGGAATATATATTACTTGCGGTAATTCACAATCTATAATTCTCAGAACCTATTTGCTCGGAGACTATTTCCTTAGAGGCTATCTCCTGAATTATCAATAACCATTCACACCATATACAGATTGAATAATATGGAGTCCTTGAAGGTCAGAGGACGAGACTATTTTCAGTAAGTTTCTTATGCTTGCAGGATATTACCCGAGACCAGGTGATTTATTGACGCGTGTACTTGCTACCGGAACTTTTGACATTCTTCATCCGGGACATGTTTATTTCCTGGCCCAGGCGCGAGCTCTTGGAGATGAGCTCTTCGTCATTGTTGCCAGGGATTCCAATGTGACTCATAAGCCAAAACCGATAGTGCCTGAGGAACAGCGGCTTGAGATGGTAGATGCCCTTCGGACGGTAGACAAAGCCATTCTTGGCAGTGAAAAAGATATGTTCGAACCCCTGAAAGAGATAAAGCCGGATATCGTTGCCCTGGGGTACGATCAGCATTTTGACATTGAGCTTCTGGAAAAAGAACTTACTAAAAGAGGGCTCCCTGCAAAAGTGGTCAGGGTTCCTTTTTCAAAAGAGTGCCCCCTCTGCAGTACCGGGGCAATCATAAAAGCGGTCCTTAAACGGTATGGGTAACCTACCCCTACCGTCTTTAATTAAAAAACACTTTTTTGACCTTTTTTAGAAAGATTGCCGGAACCATGTTTATGCAAATATCTTTTCAAGCCTTTCAAGCGCTTCCCGGATTCTATCAATGGATGTTGCGTAGGAAATCCTGATAAAGTCCTCGCCTGAAGCCCCGAAAGCAATTCCCGGGGTCACTGCCACATGAGCTTCTTTCAGGAGCCGTTCAGCAACTTCGGTCCCGTTTCCGTACTCGCTCACATTGGCAAAGGCATAGAAGGCCCCATCTGGCTTCTTGCACTCAATCCCTATTTTATTCAACCCGTCGATAAGGATATCCCTGCGCATTTTAAAGCGGTCAACCATTGCTTTGACGCCATCCTGGGGACCCTGCAGGGCTTCAAGCCCGCCGTACTGAACAAATGTCGTGGCGCTGCTTACAGAGTGGGATTGGATCTTCTGCAGAAGCTTAAAAATCTCAGGAGGCGCTGTGAGGTATCCGAGCCTCCAGCCGGTCATTGCGTATGCCTTGGAAAAACCGTTTACAGTGATGGTTCTATCCTGCATCCCGTCAAAACTACCGATACTGATATGTTCCCGGTCATAGATGATTTTTTCATAAATCTCATCCGATACCACAAGAAGATCATGGTCAATTGCAAGATCGGCAATGCACTGCAGGGTCTTTTTCCCGAATACTCCGCCTGTCGGGTTGCCCGGGCTGTTTACAACAATGAGCTTTGTCTTGTCATTTATATACTCGGCGAAATTATCCGGCAGGAAGCCTTTTTCAGGGACTGTAGGCACCCAGACCGTATCTGCTCCCGAAAAACGGATGCAAGCATCATAAGTTACCCAGGCAGGGTCAAAGAGGAGGGCCTGATCTCCGTCGTCAAGGGCGCCCATCATTATTTCGAAAATCCCCTGCTTTGCCCCAGGAGTGACCAGCACGTCTTTTTCGGTCACTTCAAGATGATTTTCCGTCTTCAGTTTTTCGGCAATAGCTGTCCTCAGCTCCGGAATGCCCGCAGAAGGAGCGTAGTGGGTCTTTCCCTCATACATAGCCTTTGCCGCGGCATCGCAAATATTCTTAGGGGTATCGAAATCAGGTTCACCAAGGCTGAAATTGATTACGTCCGTACCCTCTTTTATCATTCTGGTTGCGATGTTGGAGATCCGGATCGTTGCGGATTCTTCTACACGCTTGAGCCTTGCGGATGTCATAGGGATGGTCCTGTTTGTTACATTTTTTGCTAGCTTATTGAAGCATCAAGGAACTTCACAGCCGCCGCACCAACTTTACTGCAGCTTCTACTGCCCTTTTAGCATAGTCGACACGTTCATGAGCAGCCATCCTGGTCATGCCCGGACCCGGAATTCCGAGAGTTACCGGCTTGTTGAATTCAAGGGAAAGATCCATGATCTTCCTTGCGGCATGCTGCATTACCACCTGGTCGTGGTCAGTCTCACCTTCGATTACCGACCCTATGGTAACCACTGCGTCAATGTCTTCCCTCTGGCAGAGTTTCTTGATTGCAAGGGGCATGTCAAAAACTCCGGGCACGAGAACAGTCTCTTTAACTGTTGCTCCCAGGAATTCTGCATGTTCTCTTCCAAGCAACTCCATCTGGTAGGTCAGATCCCTGTTAAATTCAGCTACAACAAATCCTAGGCTGATAGTCATTTAGTAAGGTCTCCAGTCTTGTTTTTAACTTAAAGTCGCTTCACATTCTCAAAGGACCAGCGTCCTCAAAACCCTGTCTCTGGCCGGTACCGGCTTCCCTGATAAGTTTTTCCGGCTTGAAGAGCAGTTTTATCACGTTTAAAGCATGTTCCCTGGTCCTTCTGTCCATGAGAAAAGCAAGTTCTTTCTCATCTTTTCCTTCATCCTCATGGACAAAGACCTCAATAATATGGGTATTGGTCATGAGCTGGGCCATTATAAGACCCTGAGACGCTTCATGAGCACACATTTTGTCTTTTTGCTGGGCACCGGGCATTCCAAGGGCCATTACGATATCGCAGCTTTCTTCTTCGATAAGCTTTTTGGCTGCTACCGGCAGGTCCTTTATCCCGGGCACTGTTACCCTTTTTATCTGTACGGATACGTTTTTCTGTATCTCGTCGATTGCCGCACGCCCCATATTGTAGCGCGCAAACGTGGTATCTGCAATTCCTATTGTGGGCATATGAATCCGATCGAAATTTAAATGTTAATGCTCTCTGGTTTTCCTGAAACGTTTATAGATTTTGGTCCTGGAGGATTCCTTAAAATCCTCTCATACCCTGTCGATAACACGCATTGCAGCTTCCGTACCTGTTCCTACGCTGTCAATGTGACCCCGCTTATTCAGCACGATTTCCAGCTGCTGGATAGTGGATAGGATATCCCTTGAAGTTACAATCCCCATATTTCCAATCCTGAAAATCTTGCCCTTCAGGCGTTCCTGCCCGCCAGCAATAATTATACCCCGCTTCTTCATATCGTTTTTAATGTCTTCCCCATCGATCCCTGCAGGGGCTTTCATTGCAGTGACAGTGTTGGAGTACTTGCTATATTCGTTAAGCTGAGGGAACATCTCTATGTTCATTGCGTCGACTGCTGCCCTTACCGCTTCGGAGAGAGCCCTATGCCTTTTGATTCTTGCTTCCATGCCTTCTTCCTTAACGATATGAAGAGCTTCCTGCATGGCATAGAATAGAGGAATTGCAGGCGTGTAAGGTGTTTCCGGCCTGGGCTTGTCTCCGCTCTTTTTATATGCCTTAAGATCATTATAATACGGCCTCTTCTTCATGCCGTTTATGGCCTCAAAAGCTTTTTCACTCACGGAAACAGCTGCCATTCCCGGTGGAGCCGCAAGGCATTTCTGTGAACCCACAATCGCAATGTCAACGCCCCATTCATCGACTTTGACTTCATCTCCCCCAAGGGAGGTTACGCCGTCCATGATAAAAATAGCATCGTGTTTTTTTGCAAGTTTACCGATTTCTGCAGCAGGATTCATGATACCTGCAGAGGTTTCGTTGTGGACAAGGGTGATGGCTTTTGCCCCTTCTTCGAGCTTCTCCTTAACCACTTCAAGGTCAACAGGAAGACCCCATTCAAACTCCAGGGGCACCACTTCGGCATAGATAGCGGCAAGGTCTTTGAAACGCTCTCCGAACTTCCCGTTTTCTATGGCAATGACTTTGTCCCCACTTCCGGCCACAGACCCGACTGCGGCTTCCATTCCCGCAGTCCCGGAACCGCTGAGCAAAAAGATGTCATTTTTTGTCTGAAAAACGTCAGCGAGAATCTGCCTGCAATCGGTATAAATTCCTGCAAATTCAGCACTTCGGTGGTTGATCATCGTTTTTGACATCGCCCTAAGGACTCTGGGTGCAACAGGTACGGGTCCAGGCATCATGAGAAGGGTATCTTCCAGATCCATGTATGCTATTCTCCACACTTTTTCAAAGATTTAATCAGCTTTTGCTTTTATTTTTTAAGGAAATTATGTAAACTTTCTAAATTTCAATCATGTAGTCCTGATAATCCAGGGTTAGTCCTGATAATTCAGGGTTATATATTCGAACACAGTATGCTATGAGGGTTCCGCATCGTCTCATGCAGGATGCCTTTTCGAGCACAATCGCCGTGTTTATTTGGTCATTTCAGACAGGTTAAGCACTGAATTCAATTAAGGATTCAGGTTTAAATGAATCCTAGTATATAATTCATGTGCTTTCCACGTCCCAGGCTCAGACTCGACATTAAGGAAAAAGGGCTCAGCTCATTAGCCCTGAAGAAGCTTCATCACGTCATGTTTTGTTACAACACCCACAACCGTTCCTTTTTCTACCACAAGTACGGCAGGGTTTCCTTCCAGTATATGCGAAACTACTGAGATCGATATTCCAGGGGATACTGTCGGGAAAGCCTCCCCCATTATCCCTGAGACTTTCAACTGAGAGATGGATTTTTTCCTGCTCTCGCCCATCAGTTTTACGATCATATCTTCCGAAATACTTCCAACCGGAATACCCCTATCAAGCACGGGAATCTGTGAAAAACCATGAATATGCATAAGGTTTACCACCTCTTCTACCGAGTCTTCGGGGGAGACATGAAGAACAGGAGAATGCATCAGATCCCGTATAATTATCTGTTGCTCCTTTTCGGCTTCCTCAAAAGCATCAAGGATTTTCCTGACCGTTGAAAGCCTGGGATCTACGTCTCCCGATTCGATACGGGCTATAAGAGGCTGGCTTACACCTGCCCTTTTAGCCAGGTCGCTCTGGGTAAGCCCAAGTTCATTTCGTCTTTTTTTAAGATCTTCAGGTGTTGGAAGCTGCATATATATTACCGATAGTAATTATGATATTTAATGTAATTGGTTAACATAATTCAAAGAGTTGATATATAAATGATTTTCGGAGCCAATTGTCTTTTTTCAGAAAAATCTTTCGAATCAGGTTATCAATAAACAATTAAATTTTAAAATGTCCAGGTCTAAGAAATAAAGCGTACAAATACAGTATAAAAAAATTAGGTTATTTTGCGAGAAAAAAGGGCAACTTGTCGAAACAAATTGATCAAATATTGAAAATTAAGAACAGAAAAATAAATACTATGTTAATAGGTTTAATAAAACCCATGGATGACTAAATAAATACTGACAGGTAAACAAATATTAAGCGTAAACGTAAGACCTGAAAAACCAAAAAACAACAGAAAAAAGTTAAAAAAATTTATACATATTCAGTTATTTTAGAGCATATTTAACCGGATTCAACTATGCTCAGCTACCGGATGTACCGGAATACAAGTCGGCTGATCGGGTCGTGTCTAAAAATGCGGAAAAATTGAATAAAAAAGAAAGATGTTCCCTCATTAACTGTTTGATATATTCAAGAACCCTTGAGGATATCTTTCGCTTTTCTTTCCCTGCGCTGCAATTAGCCCGAACAGACCTTCCAACCGGATACAGAGCGACCCAAAAACCGACAACACTATTAGAAACAAATATTGAAGGAAGCAGCCCTGAACCGAGAGAATGCCTTGATTTACCACGGATACGACTATTCAATTCGCAGATAAGTATAAGCGTCTCCTCCGGCTTGTCTGGCAGCCCTGCAAAAAAAGCAGAAAAAACAGATTTGAAAGAGAAACAAGACCGAAATTTATGCCATTTTGACCTGTTTTTTGTCTTTTCCGCTCATAAGCATCAGCAGCTTTCAATTTTCCTCCATCTCTTTCAAGCGAAACTCAGGTGCTGAAAAAGACATCCATTTATATCTTTAAGAATATATTCTTACTCGGGTTGGGTTACTGCAGTGTCCTTCAACGCAATATCCGGGTAAGATTGTTGCTTATCGGGCTCCCAGGTCAGGGGACTGATTTCAGTTGAAAACTAACATCAGCTTTCGGTTCCGGTCTTTTCAGTGCATTGCAGGATACTATGCGAGGCAGAAAGCCTGTCTCACAGTAATCTATCTTTCTTCGGACTCTACCGGTTTTCGATGAAGAACGGCCAGAAATCTTGCTTTTTAAATTACAGGGAGGTAGCCAGATGACAGCAGAACACAAAGGCGAAAGCATTTTACTTGTTGTTGCTCAGGAGCAGTTCAGGGATGAAGAATGCTTTGTTCCGAAGCAGCTATTCGAAGCTGCAGGGGCAAAGGTTACGGTTGCAGCCGAGTTTAAGGAAACTGCAAAGGGAACACTGGGAGGGACGATTAAGCCTGATATCAGGATCTCCGATGCCAGAATTGAGGATTATGATGCTATTGTAATTTCCGGGGGGCCGGGTTCGAGAAAGTATCTGTGGGACAATCAGTACCTGCGTGAACTTGTAAAAGAAGCCGATTCCCTTAAAAAAGTGGTTTCTGCGATCTGCATCTCTCCTGTGATTATGGCAAGAGCAGGGGTCCTGAAAGGGAAGGAAAGCACTGTTTTTAGTAGTCCGGATACCGTGAACGAACTTAAGGAGCATGGGGCTGTCTACCTGGACAGGGATGTTGTAGTTTCGGGCAGGGTAGTTACAGGACGGGATCCAAAAAGTGCAGAAGCCTTTGGAAAAGCCGTCCTCAAAGCCCTGAAAAAAGCCTGATCCCTCTGAAAAATCGAATGCTAACAATCAATTCTAACAATCGAATGCTAACAATCAATGCTAACAATCGAACCCTAACAATTGACATCATTAATTAAACGCTAACAATTGGACGCTTACGACCGAATGCTGACAACTGGAAGCTAACGATTGGAAGCTCTGGTCCACGGATTGTAACTACTCGATAGCAAAGCTGGTGCCCTGTTATGAATTCAGAACTCGAAGCTATACTGTCCTATCATCAGGCTAGCAAGCATGGCTTTAAGGCCTATGCTCCCGGTCCCCGATTCCTTGAAATGTCAATCAAGCCAGACCCTTTTCTCAACTATAAAGGAGCTCCACTTTTAAAGCTCGATACCTGGAGTGAAGAAGACATCAAGTCCGAACTTTTGCCAACATATGAACAGGCTTATTCTCCGGAGAAAACGGGGCCTTCGGGGCTGAACCGGAACAGCATTTCTCAGCTCTTTTTTGACAGCTTGGCCATATCCGTATGGAAAAAAACCGGGAATGCGAGCTGGGCACTCCGCATCAACCCTTCAAGTGGAAACCTGCACCCGACCGAGGCCTATATTATTTCCGGGCCGGTTAAGGAACTCCTGGAAAAACCGGCTGTCTGCCATTACGTGCCTTTGCAGCACGCACTTGAACTGAGAGCGGAATTTCCCCGGGAGACCTGGGAAAAGTTGAGCTCCGGCTTTCCGAAGGGCACATTTTTCATAGGACTGAGTTCAATTTACTGGCGGGTTGCTTGGAAATACGGCATCCGGGCTTTCAGGTATGCAAACCATGACCTTGGGCATGCTATTGCCGCCCTTACCTTTTCTGCAGCAGGGCTTGGCTGGAGGACAGGCCTGCTTGCGGACATGGGTTCGGAGGAAACAGGAAAACTTCTGGGCATTTCCGGGGGGAAGGACCCTGAAAAAGAAGAACCTGCCTGTTTGCTTGCAGTTTATCCGGCAGGAAAGGAATGTCTTTCGGGTAAGGTCACTCCATCTGCACTTGCGGATTTTGAAAAGCTCTCCTGGAACGGAGTTCCTAACCGTTTAAGTCCTGCACATGTGGAATGGGCAGGGATTGAAAAAGCTGCTTCAGCAACTCGAAAGAAAGAAACTTCCTATGTCAGGGAGAAAAAGCCGGAACTGAAACATGAAAGAAAAGCTGCAGGCTTATCCTCGGCAATTTCGGGCTCAGGAATCCATTCAGGCCTGGAGACAGTTCCTCTGCGCAGCGTGATTCACAGGAGAAGAAGTGCCCTTGAAATGAACAACAGTGCTTACATGGACGAAGCCAGCTTCTACGGCATATTGCGAAGAACCCTTCCCGAGAAAAATCCGGTTTTTGAGACACTTTCTTCCGGGCCCTTTGCGCACCTGCTCCTTTTTGTGAATAGGGTAAAGGGGCTTCGCGAAGGGCTTTATATTTTTCTGCGGAAAACCGGGGAGGCAGAAGAGTTTAAAACCACCTTCAGGCCGGATTTTCTCTGGGAAAAACCTGAAAGCTGCCCTTATGATCTTGAATTTTACCTGCTTGTGGAAGAGAAACTGCATCATTTTGCAGCCCAGCTTTCCTGTGCGCAGCGAAAAGCAGAAGATGCCTGTTTTACTGCCTGCATGCTTTCGGAGTTTGAAGAGCCTCTGAAAACAGAAGGCTCATGGATGTACCCTCACCTTTTCTGGGAATGCGGAATTCTCGGGCAACTCCTTTACCTGGAAGCTGAGGCTCGCGGTTTCAGAGGCTGCGGAATAGGGTGTTTTTTCGATGACCCTCTGCACGAAACTCTGGGACTTGAAGGGCTTGAGTATCAGGATCTCTATCACTTTGCAGTGGGCTCGCCTCTCCAGGAAATTGGGGTTTTGACTCTCCCTGCTTATAAAGGGTAACTCGGGAGAAATGTTTGCTTCCTTTCCCCTTTATCTTTTTCACTATTTCTTTTTACCCCTGATTTTTTTCCTTTTGAGTTTTTGCTCGTTACTTCTTACTCTGTCCCGTGTTTTCTTTTCTTTTGTCTTTCCTGAAAGCTGCCCTTCTTACAAGTCCCGGCTGCTTTGCAGGAGGCATCTCGCATCCTGAGCCCACGTCGCATTCGACCACAATTCCGCGGAGCAGGCGGCCCAGAATATCCGACCCCGTTACTATGCGCTTTTCTTCACCCCAGTAAAGAATAAGATCCTGGTCAATTACATCATCTTCCGGGTACTGCGGATATACCTTGAACTGCCGGATTACCTTCTCAAGCCTGGTTTTCGGAGACTTTACCACGACAGGGAAATGGCAGTAAGAAAGCGGAATAAAAGGCCCCTTCTTATAGACAGCATCCCGCAGGAAGCCGTCCGCATCCAGCACCATTACAGGCTCATCTGCCGGGTTGGTGATGACTACCCATTTTCTTCCGGAGGCTCCTATCTTCTGCAGGAAGGAGTCAGCAGGTTCCCGGTTAAATGCAGGAAAAACAGGGCGGTTATTCTCTACAGGGAGGGAGATTATGCTTCTCGGGTCTATTATGGAACCTTCGTCAGAAATATTGACGTCGTCTATCGAAAGAAAGTTCAGGGCTCCTATCCCTTCAAAGAGACCTATATCGGTTTTCCCGGACTCGATATGTTTTTCGAGCATAATCCTCATTGCCTGCTCCCTGAACAGCTCAAGTTTTTCCCTGCCCAGCCACCAGTCAAGGATAAGGGCTGTCGGTTTTGCCACCGGATAGAGCAGCATCTGGTAAAAACGGACAAGAGGCGTCAGCTTTGCCCCGAGCATAAGTGCGTTTCTTGAAAAGTAAGCCTGAGGGGCAATCTCTCCGAAACAGGTAATACCAAAGGTCGAAAAGAGAAAAGCTGAGGTCCCTGCCATTACGGAATCCGTAAGCAGGGCAATAAGGACATTTATTCCCACATTCCCCCAGAGCATGGTAGTAAGCAGGAAATTGGAGTCTCTTCGAAGCTGCAGGATTTTAATTGCATCTTTATTGTTTGCTTCGGCTTCAATCTCAAGCCTCAGTCTTCCAAGGCCGAAAATCCCTATCGTCAGCCCTGAAAATATAGCAGATTGCGTAAGGCAAAGTGCAATTAAGATCCAGGTAATGATTTCATTCATTGTAAGTCTATGACCTCTATAAAATCTGTATAAACCTAATCGAATCCTTAATCAGTTAATCTTTTATAAACTTAATCTCCTCACGTCAGGCTTAATTTCATCGCTTCAGGTCCGGTTCACCATTCCCCTGCCGCTAAACCTTTTACCTGCTATTAAGTTAAACTTACCCTGATATAACTTAATTTGTTTCATCTCTTTTTGACCGGTCGTTGACCGGCCATCTGTTCGGGTATTTATCTGGCTATTCATCTGGCTATTCGTCTGGCCATCCGTCTGGCTATTTGTCGGTCAGTTATTGAATCCTTTTCTGTCCGATAGGGCCTGCAATTGACGAGGATTTATTTTTCGGTTTAGATCAGTACCTTCAGAGCTTGCTGAAAAATCGGTAGAATTGTATAATATTTAAGAACAGGCAGGCAATAGTAAGTTTCTTGATTTAGTAAATCTCGAGTTAGCAAGTTTCCTGATCAGGTAACCCTACAAAGGAAAACATTATAAGGAGAGCACTACTGCTTAATATCACAGCCAGTGTATTAACCCTCGCAATCCTCCGGAATCCCAGACGGAAGACTACGCCCCTTCTGATCGTGATAAACATGGTAAAAGATACAAAAAATGCCGGATCATCTGCCAAAGCTCCGGGAATTCACCGTCCTGCCACCACTTATGGCACTGCCAATTCTGACACTGCCAATTCTGACACTGCCAATTCTGACACTGCCACGGAAAAACGAATTGTGCTCACTATTGCGATACTTGCCGGATTTATCACGCCTTTTGACGGTTCGGCAGTAAATATTGCCCTGCCTACAATTGGGGCAGAATTTCATATGACTGCGGTTGCCCTTTCCTGGGTTGCGACCGCATACCTTCTATCTTCAGCCGTGTTTCTTGTCCCGTTCGGAAAAATCGCAGATATCTACGGAAGAAAAAAAGTTTTCCTCTACGGCATTGTTATCTTCAGCTTTGCGTCCCTGCTGATGACAATGGTCCCTTCAACCGAACTGTTTATCGGAATAAGGGTTTTTCAGGGTTTGGGAAGTGCCATGATCTTCGGGACCGGAGTCGCCATCGTTACCTCCGTCTTTCCCCCGGGAGAACGCGGGAAGGCTCTCGGGATCTATATCACTGCAGTTTACCTCGGGCTTTCCCTTGGACCTTTCCTTGGGGGTTTGATGACGCAATATCTGGGCTGGAGGAGCATTTTCTTCGTAAATGTGCCTATAGGCATCATGGCAGTTGTCCTGATCCTCTGGAAACTGAAAGGGGAATGGGCCGAGTGCAGGGGGGAGAAGTTCGACCTGACAGGATCCGTGCTCTACGGAGCAGCGGTCGTTGCCGTCATGTACGGGTTCTCAACTCTCCCGGGCTTTAAAGGAGCTTCTTTCATAGCCGCGGGAATTCTCGGAATCATCGGCTTTGCCCTGTACGAGCTGAGAATCCCGTCTCCCGTTCTTGATATCAGGCTCCTTACAAAAAACAGGATCTTTGCCCTTTCAAACCTTGCTGCGCTTATCAATTACAGTGCAACCTTCGCAGTGGCTTTTCTCTTAAGCCTGGACCTGCAGTACACAAAAGGTTTCACCCCCGAGCATGCAGGTTTTATTCTGATAGCACAGCCTATTGTCCAGACCATGGTTTCCCCGATTGCGGGGAGGCTTTCTGATAGGATTGAGCCGCGGATTGTTGCCTCGGCGGGAATGGCTCTCACAGCGACCGGGCTTTTCCTTCTCATTTTCCTTACGGAAACGACGCCTATCTGGCATATGGTTCTCACTCTTCTCATACTCGGGGCAGGGTTCGGGCTCTTTTCTTCCCCGAACACGAATGCAATTATGAGTTCGGTTGATAAGAGGTTCTACGGTGTCGCATCAGGGATGAACGGGACGATGAGGCTCCTCGGCCAGATGCTCTCGATGGGCATTGCAATGATGATCTTTGCGGTTGTTATCGGTCCTGTGGAGATTACGCCTGAGTATTACTCCCGGTTCGTTTTAAGCCTGCACTACGCGTTTATTCTGTTTACGATTTTCTGTACTCTTGGGATATTCGCGTCTCTGGTGAGAGGAAAAGCCGGTCCCGCAGCTCGTGCCGTCACTCCTGAGGCAGGTAATAAAAAAGGGCGTTGAAAAAATAACCTTCATGGGGCTCTTTTTTGAGTAATCCGGCGTATTAGGGGGAATTTGCAGCCATGAAAAAGTATATCTCAATTTTATATACTTTATCTGACATTTTCTAATAAGGAATTTATAGAATCTATTATCTAGAATCTGTTATCTGGCATTTTTTTTCTTTTTGCCAGGCTTCCAAGTGATAAGTTGTCTTGAGCAAAACGCTCACCCACGCAGCCAATTTAATCTTGCCAGGGGGTTTGTATATTGAATATATTTAACCAGGACACGGATAAGGGAAAGCATGTTTCAGGAATTGACAGGGGTCAGGTCATGATGTACGGACTGAGCACCTGTGTATGGTGCAAAAAAACAAAGAAACTGCTCACCGATCTGGGGGTGGACTTTGAGTACGTTTTTGTGGACAGGCTCGACGGAGATGAAGAAAAAAAGGTTATTGCGGAAGTAAGGCGCTACAACCCTTCAACTTCTTTTCCGACGACTGTTATAAACGGGGAAAAGACAATTGTGGGTTTTAAAGAAAAAGAAATTCGTGAAGCTCTTGGCTTTTAAGGGGGGAATTCAGGTTGGAAGAAGATGAAGCTTCTGAAGAAGGCATATCCGAGGAAGAAGTAGATAAAGTCTACAGGCGCTTGAACCAGGAGGTCGAAAAGTCGGGCTATCACCTCAACCCCGACGTTGAGTTCACAAAGGAACTTGTGCGGGGACTGTTGGTTAATGAGAGACGTTATGGTTACTGGTCCTGCCCGTGCAGGCTCTCTGCCGACAATAAAGAAGAGGACCTTGACATAATCTGTCCCTGCTATTACAGAGACCCCGACCTGCACGATTACGGGGCCTGTTACTGTGCCCTCTATGTTTCGGATGAGGTCATCCGGGGAGAAAGAGAAGTAGAATCTATCCCGGAAAGGCGTCCTCCTCGCGAGGAAAGAGAAGCTGCAAGAGCCGAGGAAGCTGCAAGAGCGGAGATGATGGAAACTATGGAAATCTCAGGAAAGCTTTCAAAACCGGTATGGAGATGTAAGGTTTGCGGATATCTCTGTGCCATGGACGAGGCTCCGGGAATCTGTCCTATCTGTAAGGCAAGGAAGGAAAGATTTGAGCGGTTCATGTAATTTCCAGATGGAATTCTTTCTTATTTTTTAAAAAATGATGCAATAACAGGATTTTGTAAAAATGGGGTTTTGTGAAGTTATCGGCTGATAGTTACCTGCGAAGCAGGCTCTATAGTTCAGGTCGATATAAAAGGAGATTTAATACGAGGAATAAAAGATTAACGCAGATTTTATAGATACCTGGAATAAAAATGAAAAAAGCTCTTTTTTCTTTATTTTATGATAGCTCTTTTTTCTTTATTTTATGATCCTCCAAAATCAATATATAAACTGAGGCCTCTAAATGCTGATCTCAGGCATGTATAGATTATGAGATTCTCAATAAGTTCCAGCCTTCTTTTCATCATATTTCAGTACATCTGGCAGTGATTCATACACGATAACGAAAATTACAGATATAGGGATATATATGTCAAACTTTTCAAATTAATACACCCTGATGATAAGATTTAAGAATAGAATTAGTATACAATACAAATTGTGACTATGCATATTCAATGATCATAATATGTGATCACAAATGTCAATTGCAGGGAGCGTTAAACTGAGATCTGATCACAAAAGCTATTTTGAAATTCTCAATGAGTAAGATTAAAGCGAGTTTCGGTATTTTTGGATTTTTACTTTTGAACTTGTATGCTTAAACTGGGAAACAAGCAGTATGAGACTTCAAGCTGTACAAATAATTAACTTGTGGGGGGTTTCTATTACCATTAAATCAAAGAGAGATTATGACTTATACATTGAAGCAGACAGATTGGCTTTAGGAAAGAACTATAAAAGACCTAAACTAATAGGTGATGAAATATGGAAATTTCAGAGATTATTAAGAAAGGCGGAGTATTACAATAACTGTCAAAAGTCCTTGATTCATAAACTCTATTCAAAATACATATTTTTTAGATTCCACAGGATGAGCATCCATCTCGGATACAGTATTCCGATAAATGTTTTTGGTCCTGGATTATCCATAGCCCATAGAGGAACCATTGTTGTAAACAAAGATGCCAGAATTGGAGAAAACTGCAGAATACATGCCTGTACCAATATAGGATCTGGCAGAGATAGCGTTCTTCTGGCACCGAAAATCGGGAACTGCGTATACATCGGCCCTGGTGTCAAAATCTTTGGAAATGTCGAAATTGCTGATAATATTGCAATCGGAGCGAATTCTGTAGTAAACAAATCCTTCTATGAAAAGGGAATTTCGATTGCAGGCGTCCCTGCTAAAAAAATAAATAATAAAGGATCAGATGGAATGGTAATTACAGCTACAAAAACTATTTCAGTTCCTGCTCTACATGAAGCTGTTGAGCGCTCCACTGTGATTCAATAAATCAATTGATTACTATTCAAACGATTACTATTCAAACGATTACTATTCAAACGATTACTATTCAAACTGAGAAAAGCAGCTTCAATAAATTCTTAGCAGCTTTTCTTTAGAATTTTTCAATTCTTATCTGAGCCGCATAGTTTTCCTATTATTAGGCAGGATTTTATTTTCTTAACTGCTATGCAATTTATTTATATTGACGATAGTTTTATCCATTATAATAATGAATTAATGAATAAGGGGGTAATATTTATGGAAACGATGGACGCGATTCTCACCAGGAGGAGTATCAGAAAATATTTGCCAGAACCAGTTTCAAGGGGAATGATTGAGGATATTTTGAAAGCCGGAATGAGTGCACCGTCAGCAGGGGACGAACAGCCCTGGCATTTCATTATTATTGACAGGCGAGACCTGCTAGAAAAAATCTCGGAAATGCACCCTTATGCAAAGATGTTAAAGGATGCACCTGCTGCACTCCTGATCTGTGCAGACCAGAATGTTCCCAAATTCAAGGATTTCTGGGTGCAGGACTGCTCGGCTGCGAGCGAAAACATGTTACTGGCTGCTCATGACCTGGGGCTGGGAGCGGTCTGGATAGGGGTTTATCCGGCTGAAAAACTTGTCGCCGGAATCCGGGAATTATTTAAGATCCCCGAGCATGTGACCCCGTTTTCGGCAGTTGCAATTGGACACCCGGCTGAAGAAAAGCCCGGCAGGTCCAGGTACGAAGTCTCGAGAATTCACGACAATTCCTGGTAAAACCTCGATAAATACGGAGCAAGGGACAGATTGAGGTTTATTCTCCCGATTTTTTGTTTTTAAGTGCCTTTTAATTTTCTAAGGGCCTTTTATATACCCATTATCTGAAAGTGGAATATACTGGCAAAAATATCCTCTTATTATTCAGGAGCAGTTAACCTGAAAGACTAAATTTAACCGGAGAGACTTGATTTAACCGGAAAGAATCAATTTGAAAGACTCAATTTAACCGGTAAGACTTAATATACCAGAGGAGGGGATTTTATGGAAAAGAAGCTGGCATCACTACTTATTTTATTCATAATTCTTTTTGCAGTACTGCCTTTTTCGGCAGGTGCCGTTGATGAGGAAAGTGCGCTTAAATATACGAGCTCAGGAAACGTTTTCGGTGGTGGAGATTCCCTTCAGATCGACCCGGATATCCCGGGAGATCTGGTGCTTGGGGGGTCAAGGCTTGAGATAAACGGAAACGTTATGGACGATTTCATCGGAGCCGGGGGCGAACTGATAATTAACGGGGATGTTTCGGGGAACATCATAGCAATGGGAGGCTCGATCCGGGTAAACGGGAATGTTGGCGGAGACCTGGTAGCAGCCGGGGGGCAGATTTTCCTCTCGAAGGACAGCACGGTCGAAGGGGATATCATGCTGGCCGGAGGAGATGTAACTCTTAACGGGATTGTCAATGGAAACGGGTCGGTCTCTGCCGGGACCCTCCAGACAGGAGAGGACTTTGAGCTCAAAGGGAACCTTGAACTTGAAGCCGAAAATTACCCTTCTGACCTTGGAGATAAGATAGGAGGAAACCTGAGTATCGTACCCCAAACCGGAAGGCAAGACCAGTATGCAGGTGGAGATAAAGGTTTCAGCATCGTTTTCTTCCTTATAGGACTGCTGGCAACTCTTGCCCTGGGTTTTATCCTTATCTACACATTCCCGGATTTTGTAACCGAACTTGCGGAAATTGTAGGGGGCTCAGCGTTGAAAGCCGGACTGCTGGGCTTTTTGCTCCTGATTTTCATCCCGGTCCTCTCATTTGTCCTGCTACTTACAATTTTAGGGTGGAGCCTTTCTCTCCTGCTGATGCTGCTCCTGACTCTCGCAGTCCTTATCGCTACGGTACCGGTCAAACTTTTCGCAGGGGAGATGATTTACACTAAGGTCTTTAAAAAAGAAGCGGGGAATATGATATACTACCTCGCAGGAGCAGTTGTATTTTCAATATTGTATGAAATACCCTACCTTGGCTGGCTCATACAGCTTATTGCCCTGCTGGTAGGGCTGGGGGCACTCGGAATCTGGCTTTCAAAAGTTGCAAGGCAGGAAAGTTAAGCGGTTGACTGTAAAACAATCCGTCTTCCTCAAGTTTACGGAAGTTTAGGGAAGGACTTCTTCCCTGTATTTTGCACTGTCCTCTCAATCGCATATGACTAATTGACTAATGCTCAGATTCCGAAATGGCTCCCTTACTTAGTGAGGAATTCGTTCTCGTAAAACAGGCTCAAATTTCAAGTTTTGCGAACACATTTCATAATCGCAGTACTGTTCATTTAACATGTCTGAACCTGAAGAGTCGTGCTTCCTGAAGGGTTGTACTTCCTAAAGGTTGTACTCATTATACGCTCTCTACGCCGCAGTAAGGGATACAAAGCCCGTATCTTTTGTGACTCCTTATCATGGGCTGTAAAGAATCCGAAAGTGCCACTTGAGTACATAGTGGAAAAATCAAATAGGTGACAGCAGGGTGCAATACTGTCAAATCAGGGAAAAAGGTAACTAAGCTGGACCGAAAAAATATTTTCATTTTGTTCCAGCTCGTTTTTTATCTTTGTTGCATCTTCTTCCGGAATCCAATAAGTCCGGGGACCATCACTATAAAGAAAACGAATCTCACACCAGATAAATTTTTTCACCCCAATATCATATTTGTCCAGTATTGCAAGAAACTTTTCGTCCCGGACCGCTTGTTCGGAAACCGGAAGAACGTAATAATCTTCTTTTCTGATAACGTGAGCAGGAGTAGATATAGTCCAATTTTTTTTATTATTTTCTTTCATCTCTGTTACAAGTTCGCGTCTTATGTCACTCCAATTATCTTTGTCCGCCATTATGTAGTGATCCATATCGGAATGATTAGTGTCATATGTTAGTCTATAGTTCCGGGTCATGTTATAGTTTTGAAGAATGGCTTTTACTTCAGACTCGGAAATCCCGTCTTCAAATTGAATAGCCATGCCACCCACTTTTGATTCGGGATATTGTGTTTTCACATCCTCTACCGGCACTTTTACAAATAACCCCCAAAGAGCTACAAGAGTTAGAAAAACAACAAAAATCACGATTTTCTTATTGATTTTGCTCATTTTAACCACTCCGGAAGTTGTGGGGTTTAATCCTTCAGTTATACATGGTTAATTTCAGAACCAGAGGCTTCAGCAGTTTGTGTGTCAAATAAGAAAGAAAATGAATGATTATGAGTCGCCAGCAATCCGGTTATCCAATCCCTATCTTACTTCTTCCTTAATTTCCACCCTCCATACAGGCAGGTCAAGCTTCCCAATAACCCAAAACCTGGAATAGAGTTATTCTCATTCGATTCATTTCCGCCTGAGCTACTGCCGTTATCAGATTCGGAATTATTATTTTTTGAATTATTGAGTTCGACGGAGTTTATTTCTTCAGAAGCTGATAAATTCGTTTCTTCGACTCCTATATCTTCAGTTGAATTGGAGATTACCTTTATGCTTTGATCAGTTACATTAGAATCTATAAAGTGCCTAAAAGCAACTCCAATAGGATATTTGCCTACTTTCACTGTATCCGTAACCCTGCTTGCGGCAGTGTCAATTACAGAGACAGTGTGGCTCGCATAATTCGCTACGTATACCTTCGTTCCATCTGGAGTGACTGCAATTCCGCCAGGTGCCTTTCCTACAGGCACAGTGGCTGTGACCCTGTTTGTGGCCGTATCAATTATATCAACAGCACCTGTAAGTGAATTGCTGAGAAAATTTATCGCTACATATACCTGTTTTCCATCCGGGCTGACGGCAACTCCCTTAGGATTTCCTGTATTCACCGTACTTACAACAGCATTTGAAATTGTATCTATTATAGAAATACTGTTACCTGCAAGATTCGCCACATATACTATTTTCCCATCCGGACTGATTGCAACTCCCTGAGGAGAACTCCCTACAGGCACCGTGGCTATAACATTATTTGTTGCCGTGTCAATTACAGATACATCATTGCTGTGATCATTCGCCACATATACCGTTTTCCCATCCGGGCTGACTGCAATCCCAAAAGGAAAGTTTCCTACTTTCACCGTGTATGTGACCTTGTTTGTGGTCGTGTCAATTACAGAAACAGTGTTGTTGCTGAAGTTCGTCACATATGCCTTTGTCCCATCCGGACTGACTGCAATTTTTTGAGGATAGATTCCTACTTTCACTGTGGTTGTAACTTTGTTTGTGGTCGTGTTAATTATAGAAACCGTGTCATCATATGAGTTAACCACATATGCTTTCGTTCCATCCGGACTGACTGCAATTCCAGCAGGATGGGACCTTACATCTACTGTGGCTGTAACCCTGTTTGTGGCAGTGTCAATTACAGAAACATTGTTACTGTCGTAATTAGTAATGTATGCAAATGGAGCTGCTCCTGCGATATTCACCAGTATTAAACTCACAAATACTGTTATTCCAAAAGCTCTTATGAGAGTATGCTCCAAACATGCTTTATCACTTGTTATTCCTTTCATTTTGAGTTTCCCCTGTAGACTCTTGCAGTCGGGTAATTTCAGGATAAACCAATTATATGAAATATGCAAACTAAGTAAATCGACGCAGCTAAATGCATAATAGTCCCGGACATTACCTGCCGGTTAATATCAAAAAAATAACAAAAATTACAATGCACAGTGCTATGAGCTTATAATAACTTTAACTACTTTTTCCATAATCACCAATCCTTTTACTACTTATTTTAGCCTGATTTTTATTGTCAACCTATCATAAGCAGGGCATCAAAATATCAGTAGAATAATCACAATTATTTGAAATAGAAAGGAGAGAGTACTTTCTAACTCCATAAATCCCTCTTATCTAACTCCTTATAAGTTTTCTGACCATTCCCTCTAACTATCTGCTTTTCAGAATTTTTTCAAGTAAGAATTATTTCCTGATTCTGATTGTTCGATGGTCTGGTGAAAAAAAGATATATGTGAGCAACTGTTTTCACCCGGATTCAGGAATTTCTATAAAAAAGAAGTAGCACAGGCATAAGCACAGGCATAAATACATACAAAAAGGCTGTGCAGGCTGTGTGAGCTTACCGGATACCGGCTTTAGTTTCTCTGACTAATAAAAAATAAGAGGAGAATTTTTATTTACTCAAATTTCACAATAAATCTTCATCATGCAGCACACAGCCGATTGCATCCAGGTATTTTTCAAATCCAAGCCTTTCAAGGAGGTCTCCGAACCTCTCCCCGTCAAGCCCTTCTTTTCTGTAATACTCAAAAGTTTTTTCAAGGATTGAGAAAAGCTGCTTTTCGTCTGCAAGCTCAAGAAGTTTTGTCCCGGATCTGGACTGACGCCCGCCGTGCCCTCCTACAAAGATTGTGCACCCTGTTTTTTCTGCCCTGAGTGCGTCTTTCCTGCAGGCTGCAATACATGCCCCGCAGAGGATGCATTTTTCCGGATCTATAAGGGCTTTCTCGTCGATAACCGTTATTGCCTGCACCTTGCATGCCTTTTCACAGAGCCCGCAGCCGACACAGTATTCTTCGAGGAGTTCGGGTCTTACAGCACCCATTATCCCGAAGTCGTTTTCCTGCGGCCTTACACAGGCCGAAGGGCAACCGGTAACTGCAATCTTGAGCTTTTTGGGGACAGCTTCCCCAAAGTATTTTTCATCAATCCTGCAGGCAAGCTTCTGGCAGTCAATCAACCCGTTTCTGCAGACCTTATTTCCCTGGCAGGCGACAACAGCTCTTACCCGCTTCCCGGAAGAGCCGCCTGAAATCCCCAGCTTTTCAAGCTCGGAACTTGCTTCTTCCGCATCTTCGAGTTTGACAAAAGGAATCTCGATCTGCTGTCTTGAGGTTATGTGGATATAGCCATAGCCGTATTTCTCGGCTGCATCCGCAATTTCCCGCAGCTTTTCGGCGTCCACCCTGCCGCCCACGACTTTAAGCCGCATCGAAAACATATTTTCCTGCCTCTGAGGCAGAAAACCTTTGCTTTTGAGTGAAGATAAGTCTATTTTTTTCTCAGCCATCTGAAGTCACTTCACTTCAAGAGGCATTATAATTAATGTATATAAAAATTGTGACTGATTCTGCCCTCAACCCGAACCCTGCTCTCCAATGAATTCATCCCGTTCAACGCAGGAGACCGGTCTTTCCCAAAAGGAAAACAAAGAGGAGGCTAGAAAGAGAACAAACCAAAAACATTACTAAGAATGCGAAAACTACTGAGAACGCCGCAAGAAACTAGCAGGTGGAACCTACCGGGGAAGCTTACAAGAGAACAACGAAAAATAAGCAAAAGACCCGGCTTTGGAAATTCCGAAAGCATCCAGCAATTAATCAGGGACCACCAGATAAATCAAAAAGAGAAAAAGTCAAAAAAATCTGGGGGAAGCTCAGAGGAAAGAAAAGACATTGAGCTGTATGAGCGCCATATAAAGTCCTGTCCCTGCAAAAATGCTGAGCATTGCATTCCTTTTCCATAAATGGAGCCCTGCAACAACTCCTATTGTAAGCAGTTCGGGAATCCCGTACGGAGCTGCAAGCCACTGTACATCCTTCAGGCAGTAAATGACCAGAAGCAGGAGGATCATCGGCGGCAGGTTTTTTTCTATGGTTAAGAGCATTGCCGGGGGTTCTTTTGAACCGAAACACAGGAAAGGAAGACCCCTTGTAGCAAAGGTCGCAAGGGTTATTACCGCGATGGTTGCAAGCATTTGCAAAGTATCGGCCATCAGTTTTCCTCCTGTGAACCTTCCTGAACGGGCTGCGCTGCCGCATGGGCCTGCGTATGAGCGTGCGTATAAGCGTGTTTGTGAATCCGGCTGATTTCTTTATTTACCCGCAGGTTTCCCTGCCCGAGTTTTTCCCTGCCTATCAGAATCAGGGTTCCCAGAATAATCGAGATTAGCAGCATGTTTTCAGGGCTGAAGAGTATAAGGGAGGCGGCTCCTGCACCCAATGCGGCTACGAAGGGGAAGCGTACACTGGAATTGAAGTACTGTTCGATTGTCAGCACCACAAAGAGTGCGGTCAGCACAAAAGCCATACCCTCCAGATTGAGATCCAGCAGGGAGCCAAGCCCTGCCCCAAGCACCGACCCTGCTACCCAGTAGAGATGGTCAAGAGCTGAAATGTAGAAGTAAAACCTTGACTTTGACCCGCTTTCAGGTACTTCGGTTGTGGTCAGCAGGGCATAGGTCTCGTCAGTTAACGCGAAGATCAGGTAAGGCTTGACTTTCCCGACATCGGAGAATTTATCCAGCAGGGACAGCCCGTAAAAGGCATGCCTGAGGTTAAGGAGCAGTGTGGCTATCGCAAATTCAGTAAGCCCGGCTCCTGCAGCAAGTAAAGCTACTGCCAGAAACTGGCCTGCACCCGCATAAATGAAGAGACTCATAAGGAAAGCATAAATCCAGTGGTACCCGGCCCCATCAATAAGGAATCCAAAAGCCATTCCGAGGGGTATGTACCCGAGAAACACGGGAACCGTGGTCTTGAGGGCACTCAGGAAAAGGTCCGTATTCCCTCCTTTTATTTCGTGCCTCCTTACCTTCTTTTCAGTCATACTATCTCTTCTGTTGCCCTTTTGCCTCATTTGCCCGAAGAATGAAAAACAGAAATTGTATTTATTATATTTAAAGGTAATGAATAAATATAGCAGCTAGAATAAATATGGCAGTTCTTACTACAATATGTCAAAAGTCGATGATTTTTTATAAATTAAAGATTATTTAAAAGGTACAATAGAATGAAGATAAAAACACCGGTAGTTTATTGTTAATCTGCATATGCTCCGGTGCAGGATAAATGATTTTGATTGGATAGCCCATAAGGCTGACCATTGATATATAAAAAACATCATATTCAACTACATGAGGATTCTCCAGAGACTGAATGTTCTTATCCTGCTGGTCTTGATACTTATTATTGCATATATCCGGTATCTGACTGACTTTTATGTCTTTGAGGATCGGTCTCTGCTGGACTCCCTTCTTGTCTCTTTAATTGTGATTTTTCTGGCCTATGTAATAAATTCCCTTGCCATAAACCTCATCCTTAGAAGAGTTTCGACTACCAAAGACAGATATACTCTGCGAAAGGCAGTATCTATCTTTATCACAGTACTTGCTTTTGCTTCCCTTTTTGCAATCTGGGTTGAGAGGACGAGCACCCTGCTTATTGCCTATGGGATTCTGAGTGCCGGAATTGCAATTGCACTTCAGGACCTCCTGAGGAACATTGCCGGAGGAATTCTCATCATCATGTCCCGTCCTTTTAAAGCAGGAGACAGAATCCAGGTAGGAGACTGTACAGGTGACGTGCTGGATATAGGAAGTTTCAGCACCGCAGTTATGGAGATCAGGGAATGGGTGGATGCGGACCAGTACACTGGCAGGATCCTCCATATCCCGAATAGCTTTGTCCTTAACCAGACGATAAAAAACTATACGAAAGACTATTCCTTTATCTGGGATGAAATTAGGATTCTGCTAATTTACGGCAGTAACTGGAAAAAAGCCGAAGAAATAGCCCTTAAAACTGCGGGCCCGATTGTAGGAGAGTTCGAAAACCTAGCACAAACCGAGCTCCGTCTCATGGGAGAAAAGTATTTCATTACAACCTATGATGTGCAAACACAACTCTATACAAAGATGCAGGAAAACTGGATCGAAATGCGGTTAAGGTACGTTGTGGAGCCAAGACAAAGGAGAGCAATAAGCCACCGTTTGATCGCAAATATTCTTGAAGCTCTCGAAAAAGAGGAGGATATTATGGTAGGAACCGCAGTAGGGATCGACCTTATGAAGGCTCCGGACAAAGGATGATATTGAGACCGTTTCTCCCGGTTTTTTCTACACGTAAGATTTTGGTAATCTACAGCTGTATGATTGATATTTTCGGGTAAACCAGAATACGGACCGGCTCGAAATTCGTATCACCCGAACAGGGCAGCCAGACAGGCTGGCTGAGGCGCCCGATAGGCATCCGATAATACGTGATTAAAAACGGCTTCCAGGGCTAAGGGAAACATTTTTCGAACAGGCAGGAGTATTTCTTCAGTTCCTTTTTCTGGTGGAAAACCGGTTAAAAAAGCCGGTAAAAAATCCTGAGTGGAAGGAGAAATACAGAGAATATTATTTCCGACTTTCGGTTTAAAGAACTGCATAAACTAATGAACTCCATGAAACAGAGAACTGCACAAATAAGCTCAGAACTCGAAATTCTTACTGAAATCTACATTAAATTCGGAATCTCTCCGGGCTCCTGCATTTGACCTGGTATTTCTCCGGGTCGGGGCATCTGATTCACGGTTTTCCCCTACGGGAGGAAGGTTGAGGATATGGAGTTGGGGAGCTCTGATGCCATTTTTCAGAAATTCTATCCAGGCTCTTGTGTGCACATCGGATTCAAACTTGAATTCATCCCGCAGATCATTGACGTAAGCTTTCGCTCTTAACCTGGTATAAAAAGGGAGAGCTTTGTGGAGCAGGATTACAGGACTGCTTCCGGAGATGTAGACGTATTTTGAGCTCACGACCGCTTCCCGGAGGATCCTCATTGCAGTTTCCACATTTGACTCTGATGCGATATAGAGGTCTATTACAACCATCATTTCCGAAGCCCCGTAATTTCCACTGGCAACGGTTTCGTTGAAGATAAGGCTGTTTGGGGCTGTAACGGTGTTATCATCAGGGGTTACCAGTTTCGTTGCCCTTAATCCGATATCGGTAACCTCACCATAATAATCTCCGATGGAAATTTTATCCCCTATCTGATAGGGCTTTTCAAAAGTAATTACAAGTCCGCCAATCATGTCTGCAAAAAGGTCCTTGACCCCAAAACCGATGGCAGCACCAAGAAGCCCTGTAAGAAGGAGCAGTTCGGGCCCAAAAATACTGAAAATTTCCCTGAGGATGTAATAAAAAGCCAGAACATAAATTCCAAACTTTACCGCAGGGATAATCATTTTTACTTTTATCCTACCCTCACGGCTCATTTTTTCCGAGAGTTTTGATAAAAGGGCGGTAATAACCCTGCCGAGCACGTAGGCAGCGACAAGAATCAGGAACATGGTTACGATGGTTTGAGTATCTATTGACCTGAGGGTTTCCAGAAGCTGCTGACTGCCTGAATCTCCGTTTACCATTTACCACACCAGCCTCAGTTTTTCCATATAAGCAATTACACTTTGCAGGGCTTCGGGCCTGACCCGGTAGCAAGCACCTTCATCTTTGAAAACCAGTTCCCTGGTTAGGAGCCGGAAGAGAATTTCATCCGCCCTGAATTCGGACCCGATCATTTCGGCAATTTCGGTTTTTTTCAGGGCCTGGTATGAAAGGATCAGGCTTAAAACGAAAGCCTCTTCGTATTCAAGCTCTATATCAAATGAAAACTGCCCTACATCTTCAGGCTTTATCTCCGGATAATCAAGCCCGAGTTCCCAGATCCTCCATGCGATTCCCGGGTTACCTTTTGATTCCAGGTAGATCTTTTCAAATACCCTTTCTTCGGCAGTTTGTGTCTCTTCCTCATGAAGGAAGCGGTGCTTCAGGTAAGGCAAATTTATTTTCAGGACCGGGAAGAAGATTTTCCTGCCCAGAGAGGACAGTTCAAGCGGGTATTTTTCTATATATATGAGAGGCTCTTTTTTTGACTCTTCCCCGTTATCAAATCTGATTTCTGCTTTTCCATACCTTTTAAGGATAAAGGGCCTGAGATTTTCTTTCTCGAAAGCGGGGATGAAGATCTGTACCGGAAAATACCTCTCGATCCCGAAGACTTCGCTCAGGTATCTCCAGGAATAAAGGTTCCAGGTAGTAATGAATAGTTTTTCCTGAGAGCTTATCATGTCCAGAAACTCATAAAAGATGTCAAAACCGCCGGGCTTTCGCATATACAGATAGTGGCAGTTATCAAAGAGCACTACCCTTTTAGCGCCATCGGGAAGGGAAATCTCCTTTCTGTCCCGGACAATTTCGGAAAAAGTGATTCCTGTCGCCCTGTTCCGGTTTATCCTTTCTATTTCGCCAAGCAAAGTAGTCTTTCCGGCAAGAGTTCCGGCTACTATGGCTATATTCAGTTTTTTCCCGGTCTCATAATCAGCAATTGACGCCTGTATTTCTCCGATTTCTTCTCGCAGTCCGAGAATTTCACCGAAGCTGTTCTCTTCAGAGTCGCTGTGCTGAGTCTCCACTGTATCCCCGATTTTATATTCCCTGTATTGTACTTAAGAGATACTGCTAATATTTGTTCAAGAATTAAGTGCTTTTTCAGGAGCCGGACTCTTTAAAGAACTCTTTAAAGGACTCTTTAAGATGGTCAGAGGAATCTTCAGGGCGTTAATTCTAGAAAATAAATTCGGCTAGAACTTTTAAATATTTATAGCCATTTATAGAGTCTGAAATTTATTCTTCGAGATTTATTTCTCACTTAATTTTCACTATCGAATAACAAAACCCTTTCCGGAGAAATAGCTGTGGATGACTGGATGATTTCAACCCTTATCCTTTTCCTTGCCCTGCTTATAGTATATCTGCTCGTCAAATACATAAAATTGAAAGGCAGGGTAGAATCCCGTGCAAGAGACCTGTATGAAGCCTGGCAGACGCGAGAGATGGAACGCCAGGTCTCCGAAAAAGCCGATACTCTCTTTCGGACCTGGAAACTTGACGAGGAGAAAAAAATCCGCCAGGACGCCGTAAAGAAAAGCGAAGCCGTAATCCGCGGCAAGGTCACGGAACACCTTATCCCCTATTTCCCTGACTTCGAATACAACCCTAAGGATGCAAGGTTCCTTGGCACCCCTGTAGACTTCATCGTCTTTGATGGGCTTTCCGAAGGAGAAATGAATAAGGTGGTCTTTGTCGAGGTTAAGTCCGGAAAAACCGGCGCCCTTTCTCAGAGAGAAAAGCTTGTCAGGGAGTGTATCAATAGAGGAAGAGTTAGCTACGAGATCATCCATAACAGGGAATGAATTCCGAGAATTCCCTTATCCTTTTTGGGAAGGAAGAGTTCACAGGAAGAAAAGGACTTATCAATTACGATCATATTCCTTCTGTAGACCCAAAAACCTATTAAAATTCAAATACTTAACTTCCTGGGGGGTAAACAATGGCAGAAACAACAGATAACAGCAAACCTATGATATGGAAAGAACTTGTACTGGGATTCGCTGTAATCGAATCATGCATATATCATTCGATACGCACAGTACCTATCGTGACTGCAAGTAATGCCGAAGAGGCTCTTTTTACAGATAACCTCAGCAGACTTACCAAACTGGAAGAAGGCGAGACTTTAAAAGGCGTTCTTCAGGTTCCTTTCCCGACGTATGAAGTAACCGGGTCCGTACCGGTTGAAGGTGAAGAAATCAGCAGTGTCCTTCTTTTAGGATACGAGTATCCTGGTGTGCAGCTTCCTGACTGGATGGAGGTTCTTAAGAAGAAAGCAGCAAATCCGGAGAAATGTGTGTAAAATTTGAGCCATTTGAACCCGGGATGGAAAACAACAATCATCGATAGATCGGAAAAACGCCTGAAAAAACGTTTGAGTCCGGGAAAAGCAAAATAAGGTAATCCGGAAAAGAATCTCAGTTTTCTTTCTCTGCTCCTCACGGGCTGGAGTCCGTTTGTATATGTGAAAAAAATAGAACTGACAGAGAAAAGAACTCAAATAAACGAATAAAATAGAGGCTTGAAAAAAATATTTTTCAGATAGAATTCAATCCCGTTTTCTTTTTGCTCATTCCGGTTTTTTCTGTCTTTTTACCTGCTGATTTTTTGCTGGATCCTTATCAATCTTCTTGACAGTTTTACTTGCTGGCTTTTCTAGCCGGAAGCCGACAGAGGCCGAATTTTTCAGCAAAACGGAAGAATAATTTTAAAGCATGAGGACTACGCCGTATAGCTTTTTACTCCAGCTTTTCCCCCTCGACATAGCACCCAAAATATGTATTTTGTTCCACCTTTTTAAGGACACTGCTAATATTTTCCAGTGACGCTTCCATCTTTTCCATTCTCTTCTCTATCTCCTGCAGTCTGGCAAGAATTTCCTGATCCGTAGTCACAATTTCAACCCCTTGTAGATCTGCTAAAGTTAGCTTTCAGTATAACAGAAATTTACAGTGTGTATTCGAGATATATTCCATTGTATATTCAGTATATTCTGCAATGTTTTTAAAGTCAACGTAAAAATGGGCTAAGGGCTTATTTATATAAAGTCAGGTATATTTTTCAGGGAAATGAGAATAGAAAGGGGAAGGAAAAAACATGTTGAGAATTGCAGTAACCGGCAGTCCGGGGATTGGGAAATCAACAGTTGTAGCAAAAGCTGCCGAAAAACTTGCCGAGGAGCCGGGCTTTAGAATAGGCGGCATCAGGACTGCCGAAATCCGTAAAGAAGGGCATAGGGAAGGTTTCTCAATCAGGGACCTGGCGACAGGAAAGACAGGAATGCTTAGCCACGTTAAAGGCAGCGGACCAAGGCTTGGAAAATATCATGTCAACCTGGACGACCTTGAGAGGATCGGAGCAAGCGCAGTCAGGAATGCCCTTGCCTGTGATCTGATAGTCATAGACGAGATCGGACCGATGGAGCTTATATCTCAATCTTTCGTTTCTGCAGTTGAAGAAGTTCTGGAATCGGATAAACCTGTCCTGGCTGTGCTTCACCATTCAAGCAGGCATCCGCTTGCGCAGAGGATTAGAAAAGAGTTTGAAGTTTTAACGGTTGATAAAGGGAACCGGGACGAATTACCTGAAAAAATCTCAAATCGCTTCCTCAGGGAATCAGGCTGAAACCGATTATCCTTGCTCTGCTGGCCGCTATTTTTTCCGGTGAGAACCAAACTGTTGAGATATTTTTAAAAGCCAGGACATTATTATACATAACATATTATTTTTTATCGTCATGGTGGCCTGGCAATGAAAGACGACAATGAAAACGGAACCAGATCTAATAACGAAAAAGGAAACAAACCTGATGACGAAAGCGGAACCAAACCTAATAACGAAAAAGAAACCAAACCTAACGATGAAAGCGGGACCAAACCTAATAATGAAAGCCGAATCAAATGGGATATCGACACTTCAATACTTACAAATAAATTTATTCTAACTGAACTGCTAAAAGTTCTGGGAATTGCTTTTTTAGTTACGACTCTTATCGTATCCCTTATACTCCTGCCCTCAATTCTTGACGGGAATTTTTACTCTGATCGCACGAACCTTCTGGAGATGAAATACGCTCTGATGCTGGTTGGCTTGCTGTTCCTGTTGACCGCCCTCTTCATCTTCGCTTACTACGGGAACAAATACGAACTCACCTACCTGATGGATGAAAAAGGTGTTGAGACCCTTCCCCGGATCGGGCAGAAAAAGAAAAACAGCAGGATAAACCTTTTACTCATTATTCTGGGGCTTCTTTTCCGGAATCCGACAGCAGCCGGTACGGGCTTCCTGGCAAATGCCGGACAGGGGCAGCTTATGAGGTGGAAAAACGTAAAAAAAGTAACTTTTTTCCCCCGCAGCAATACGATTGTGCTGTCAGGCGGGTACGGCATCAAAAGTATCGTTTTTTGTACAGGAGATAATTACGGGGCTGTCTCGTCCAGGGTGAGGGCACACTGTAGAGCTTTCTGCCTCGTCAAAGAGAAGTAAGTTGCCTTTGATACGCAGGGAACGTTTGAGTACCCTGCTTTACTTCTGGGAGAGCAGGGCTAGCAGGATCACTAAAACTATGATCAAAAGTTTTGAGGCAACCAGAATCAGTTTTTTTCTCAATATCTTCTCTCTTTCGGATTTCACTTCTTTTTCCGGTTTTCCTGTTTGTTCCGGTTTTCCTGTTTGCTCCGGTTTTTTATCTTTTTCGGGGTTTTGCTCCAGACTTTCGGTCATCCTTCTCGTTCCTGATCTTTGTATGTTGATTTCTTTTTAAAGCTTGAATAATTTTTCTTTTTTTCCGGGTAAACCGTAACGAATATGGCCGGATTTTGTTCCGGAGCAGGAGCTTCATCAATTTCTCAGATATTTCTCAGATAAGGAGCAAACCGGTTTGCCAGTCATTGATTATTCTGATAGCTGTCCTCATTTCATCTACCTCGCCTTTTTTCTGGAGGAAATTGCACTGTTTGCCTATCAGTTCAAGTCCGACGTAAGGGTCCCGGGCTTCGAGAGTGACACTATAAAAGAGCTCAAGGGCATTTTTGTTTTCGACAAGCATTTTTTCTATTATCTTAAGGGCAACTCCGATCGGATCCTTCAGGTGGGTCGCATCCTTTATTCCCAGCAGTCCCTGTACATATTCATCGTTTTCATCGAAGGGAATGACTCCTGGAGTATCCATAAACATAATGCGTGACCCTGCGTCCACATGCTGCACGCCCTTTGTGTGGCCGGATATGGGGGAAGTGCTAGCTCTGTGCCTGCCGGTAACTCCGTTGATAACGGAGGATTTGCCCACATTGGGATAACCGAGGGTGCCGACAAGGATATCCTTCCCTTTTATACAGGCAGATGCAAGGATCTGATGCCTTAACATGGTTGTCCCGGACCTGTCCTTGCCGGATACAAAAACCGCGGGGGCAATTCTTGAGAGGCGGGCTTTGGTCTTCTCAAGTTTCTCTTTTGAGACGAGGTCGCACTTATTGATGACTATTATGAAAGGCTTCTTTAAGCGAATTATCTCTTTTTCAACCTCACTGTTTCGGGTCTCATCAGGAAACCTGGCATCTATGACCTCAAGAAGGACGTCGGCTTTTTTTATAACGTCCCTTACCAGAACTTTGTAGCTTGTCATCGGGCTGTGCTATGAGGGGATAAGGATATAAGGATATCTTTAAATCCGGGTGTCTTCAAATCTGGATCTCTTCAAATGGGAAACTTTTATCTCCATAACCCGTAACTTGATGAATGAAGTAAATACAAAACAATAAAGGAGCAGTTAGCAACCGATAAATCTACCAAAATCAGGCAATTTTTTTTCAGCTAATCTTTTCAGCTAATCTTTTCAGCTAATCTTTTCAGCTAATCTTTTCAGCTGCAGAGTTTCAGTTATCCCAGTACCTTCAGGACAGGTTCGACCGTCCTCTTTCGGTTTACCGGCAGTTCGAATATGAAAGACGAACCTTCGCCTATTTTGCTTTCCACATAAATATTTCCGCCATGCATTTCAACATACTTTTTTACCAGGGTCAGCCCCAGTCCCGTACCCTCAAAATTGCGGCTTAAAGAAGAATCGATCTGGATAAATGGCTTAAATATCTTTTCAAGGCTGTCCTCAGGGATTCCTATCCCCGTGTCTCCGACCTCGATAGTTACAAGGGAGCCTTCCTGTTTCAAGGTTACATTAATCGAACCGCCGGCAGGTGTGAACTTAATGGCATTACTTAATAAGTTCTCCATAATCTGTCGGAACTTACTGTTGTCAGCAGCGATCCATAACGTTCTGTTTTCGGACTGGTAATTTAATTTTATGTTCTTCTCCTGAGTTTGCCGAAGAAACACTGAGATTACTTTATTGATTGATTCATCTACGGAAAACTCTTCTACATTGAGATCTTCTTCTCCGGATTCTGCTTTTGATAAATCGAGTATGTCATTAATAATATCGAGAAGGTTTTTTCCGCTTAAAGAGATGAACTGGACATACCTGGATTGTTTTTCATTCAGGGGCCCTGCCATTTCTTCTTTTAACAGGTCAGAAAACCCGATTATGGAGTTCAGAGGAGTCTTCAGTTCGTGGCTCATGTTGGTTAAAAACTCGCTTTTTGTGCGGTTTGCCACCTCGGCAGCTGTTTTTGCATTTATCAGCGCCTCTTCTGCTTTTTTTCTAACGGTTATATCCCTTATAACCACGATATTTGCCGGCTGGTTCTGGTAGATTATTTTCGTACCAAGCCCTTCAATCCAGAAATGCTCCTCCGTTGAAGAGATTGCTTTGTAAACACTGAGGTAACCCCCCTGGTCATTGAGGACATTTATCTGGTCTTTAATTGCAACAGGCACTGATTCGGGAGCGAGGTATTTTGCAATGCTCGTACCTTTTATCTTTTCGAGCTGCGTATTAAACATTTTTTCAACAGCAGCATTTGCAGCTATTACTTCCCCTTCAAAGTTAAGGATAACTATCCCATCAAGAGTATTGTTGACAAGAGCACGGAAGTTCTCTTCGCTTGATTTCAGATCCCTTTCCGCTTTTTTACGTTCCGTAATGTCCCGGACATACACTATCAGCCTATCTTCATCGCCCAGTTTGAATGTTCGGGTTGCAATCTCAGCTGTAAAGAACGTACCGTCTTTTCTTTTGTTTATGCTCTCAATGATTTTATTCTCCGGGACTGCTTTACCGGTTATTATCCCCGGGATGTCTTGCATAAAGTCTTCCCGAAGAATATTATTCACATTCAGCTCCAGCATTTCTTCTTTACCGTACCCGAAGATTCGGCAGGCTGCCTCATTACAGTCAACAATTTTCCCGCTACTTGCCCCTATAATTATTCCGTCGATTGAAAGTTCCACAACCTGTTTGAATTTTTCTTCCGATTCCGCAAGTTCCCTTTCGGTCTTCTTGCTGGCAGTAACATCATAGACATTTGTAAAAAGAAGTTCCCTGCCTCTGATATTGATTGTATTGATATACATCTCCACATGCCTTATTTCTCCACTGGCAAGCTGATGGCAGGAATAGAAATGACCTTTCTTTTCGGAAAAAATCTGCTTGCTGATTTCTCTATTTTCTTTATTTCTTTCCAGGGAAGGTATACTAATATCAGTGATTTTTTTTGCAGTCATCTCTTCATACGTATACCCGTAGTAAACGCAGGCAGGTTCGTTTGCATCGGCAATACGGTAATTGATCGGGTCTATGAGAAGGGTGACAGCCGGGCTGTTATTGAAAAGCTGTTTATACCTGTTCTCGCTTTCCTGCAGGGCTTCATAATTATTTTTTATCCGGATTAAAGACTTTATCCTTGTTTTAAGCTCAAACCTGTTTATCGGCTTGTGAATAAAATCATCAGCTCCGCATTGAGTTGCTTTTATTTTGTTCGTTTTCTCAAAAAATCCGGAAATTATGATTATGGGTATAAACCTGTATTTAGGGTCACTTTTGAGTATGCTGCAGATCTCGTACCCGTCACTTTCAGGTAGCATCAGGTCTAATAATATCAAATCCGGAAGTTCGGCTTTCACAAGTTCGAGGGCTTCTTTTCCGGTATATGCAGGAATAGGAAGATACTCATCTTCGAGCTGTAAACATAGTAACTCTACCTGATCTTTCTCGTCATCAATTATGAGAACTTTTGGTTTATCGGAAGCGTACAATGCGATCATCTTGAATACCATTTTTCATGGTTTTTGCAACTAAACAGAAAAAATTATATAGATATATTAACTGTATAGACCTCAACTTATATAATTTCTTTTCCCAACTAAAATTAAAAAGTTCTCTATAACAACTTATTATAGAGGGTGGAGATTTCTCCGATTCCATGATATTTACGAAAATAATCGTTAGCTAAAGCCACTAAATTTTGTTTTTGATTGTTACATTTTTAAGAATTTTATGAATTATTTTTTAGTAAACAATTAAAGAGATAGGTAGAAACTTGATGAAAATAGTTATAAAAGTTTTGTACGGATTTTTCACATAATTTGCTGTTTTCAGTAAAACTTATTTAAAGTTGTTTGTCTAAAGCAAGCCTGATTGAGGCTTAAAGGCACGGTTGGAATTGGAACGGATAAAAAGTTGGGATTAAAAAATATTTAAGTTGAATTCAAAAAATGGACGGCTCCCGATCAATTATTTGCTCTATGCCTGAGTCCCGGAGAGATTTTTTTCATTTATCTTCCCCTGAGCCACACGGGCTTGAGCAGGTCTGCCCTTCAGATAAACAATTCTTAACTTCAGATAAATACTATTCTTAACCCCGAAAACCGTTTTTAATTCAGGCAAAAATAAGTACCCCCGCCAGCTTATCTGGCGGTTCTGCAAAAAAAGAGATGAGTAGCGGTTTTTCTAGCTCTTTTAATTTCTTTTTATGTTACTTTTAATTTCTGGCTTTTATTTTCTTTCTTCTTTTCTGCATTTTCAGGAAAGACCGCTCTCCTGCGTCAAACGGGACAAAATTCAAGAAGCGAAAATCGGAAACTAAAAATGAAATTCTGTTTTTTAAAGTTCAGTTTTCAGTTTTTTCCCAGTATTCCTCAGCTTCTTCTTCCATTTCTTCCAGCCTGTCGTAATAGTCCGGAAACTCGTTAAGGTGGGCCAGAGCAATCTTTCCTGTCATTATGGGATCGTCGTTTGTGACGTTAGTTGCGGGGTCTATGGTTCCGTGTTCCAGCTCTACATCCATGCCTCTGCGGAACTGGTCAACATCGAATTTGTCCCAGGTTAATCCCAGCTGTTCCCCAACTGCCTTTGCTTCTTCAGCGGTAAAACTTTTGGTTGTCAACATTATCACTCCGGTTAATGGTTTGATCTGTTTTTGTACTTAAGGTTTGTCCTGCACGATGTCCTTTTTTTGTTTTTCCTTTCACAGGAGGTTTTTATCCTAAGTAAAAAGGCACTTCCTGTCATTAAAGGATATTTTCCGGCATCAAAAGGTATTTTCTATCACTATGTTTATCATAGATATGAAATTATGAATGAGGGAACGACACATGTCAGAAAAAGATACTCTGTTTATAAGGCGTGCCATTGAGCTTTCCCTCGAAAGTGTGAAAAGAGGGGGAGGACCTTTTGGGGCCGTGATTACGAAAAATGGGGAAATCATTTCGGAAAGCTGCAACCAGGTCACCATACTTAACGACCCGACTGCCCATGCCGAGATCAGTGCCATAAGAGAAGCAGCCCGGAAACTGAACGCTCCTGACCTTAGAGGGTGCGATATCTACGCTTCCTGCGAGCCCTGCCCCATGTGCCTTGGGGCCATTTATTGGGCAAGGATAAATAAAGTTTTCTTTGCAAACACAAGGAAGGATGCCGATAATATCGGGTTTGACGACTCCTTTATATATAAGGAAATTTCACTCCCCCTCAGGGAAAGAAGCATCGAGTTCAGACAACTCCTCAGGGAAGAAGCTCTTGAAGCTTTCAGGGCGTGGGAAAAAGCCGAGGATAAGGTGAAGTACTGAGTCCTCCTGGTGAAATACCGGGTCTGCCTGATGCAGGGACGGACTTGCTTTCGTTTTTGAACTCTATGCAGAACTTCTGATGGATATAATTTCACAAAACCCCAGTTTTTCTGTTTTTTCATTTTGCCCAAATACTTATTAATATTTATTAATGTGTAGGCAAACTGATTTCTTTCATTAGAGCATAATTAATATGGGGCTTTTAATTTAATCGGGAAAGTTTCTATTTAGGGGTTGGCTCCATACGTTTTTGGAAAACTTTCCCACAGTATTATTAAAATGTAAATGTGTTAAAGTACTTGAGTTCAAACAGGGCTTATGAGGGGAATTTGGGAAATATGCCTGGAAATAAAAACAAATACATCCGCTGGTTTGAAGAGACCACGATCGAGGACGTCCCGCTGGTTGGCGGAAAGAATGCTTCCCTTGGGGAGATGTACAGGGAACTTACTTCAAAAGGTGTAAAGATCCCTAACGGCTTTTCAGTTACTTCTGAAGCTTACTGGCACATGCTGAAGGCAGGAGGGGTTCTCGAAAAACTGAAAAAAACAATGGAAGGGCTTGATACCTCGAATGTTTCAGACCTTGCAAAGAGGGGAAAAGCTGCAAGAGACCTGATTCTTGGTGCAGGACTTCCGGATGATCTCTGGGAGGAGATCAAAGTTGCCTACGATCGCCTCTGCGAGCAGTACGGAGAGGACACGGACGTGGCCGTAAGGAGTTCGGCTACAGCTGAGGATCTACCCACCGCTTCTTTTGCGGGGCAGCAGGAGACTTACCTGAATATTCGGGGGTACCCCGGGCTCCGGGATGCCTGCATACGCTGTTTTGCTTCTCTTTTTACGGATAGGGCCATTTCCTACCGCGTAACCAACAATTTCGACCACTTCAAGGTAGCCCTTTCCATAGGAATCATGAAGATGGTCAGATCGGACCTGGCTTCAAGCGGTGTGATTTTTACTCTTGACACGGAAACGGGTTTCAGGGATGTCGTTTTCATCACCGGAGCGTACGGGCTCGGCGAGAATGTCGTGCAGGGGCAGGTCAACCCTGATGAGTTCTACGTCTTTAAGCCTTCTTTCAGGGAAGGGTATAAGCCGATTATCCAGAAGAAGCTGGGAAGCAAAGAAATCAAGATGATCTACGGCAGGGGAGACTCAAAAGTCCTCACCCGAAACGTGGAGGTCCCTGAGGCTGAAAGACTGCGCTTCTGTATCAATGATGAAGAAGTGCTCGAACTTGCCGGGTATGCGATCGATATTGAAGACCATTATTCTAACAAGTACGGGGAATCCAGGCCTATGGATATCGAGTGGGCAAAGGACGGCATAACAGGCGAACTCTTCATAGTGCAGGCAAGGCCCGAAACCGTCCAGTCCCAGAGAGCAAAGGATGTGCTGGAGACCTATGTCCTTGAAGAGAAGTCCGAAGTCCTTGCAAAAGGCAGGAGCGTTGGGGATAAGATCGCATCCGGAAAAGCCCATGTGATCCCGGATGTTTCGGACCTCCCCTCTTTCAGACCCGGGGAGATCCTGATTGCGGATACGACCACCCCTGACTGGGAACCGGTTATGAAAACCGCAGCTGCGATTGTCACCAACAAGGGAGGCAGGACCTGTCATGCGGCGATTGTCAGCCGGGAACTCGGAATCCCTGCGGTTGTCGGGGCTGGAAATGCAACCGAAGTCCTCGAGACAGGCAGGGAAATTACCGTGAGCTGTGCCGAGGGAGAAGACGGACTTGTGTATGCAGGGCTCCTCCCCTTCCATAAAGATACCATGAGCCTGAAAGACCTGAAACGCCCCGGGACCGAGATTATGATGAACCTTGGAAACCCTGAAAGCGCTTTTGCGTATTCCATGATTCCTAATGACGGGATCGGGCTTGCAAGGCTCGAGTTCATTATAACAAGCTACATCAAAGTCCATCCCATGGCTCTTGTGCATCCTGAAAAAGTCAAAACCCAGGGGGAGCTCCAGGAGATCGACAGGCTGACGCGGGGTTATGAGAAAAAGGAAGATTATTTTGTCGATCAGCTTGCCAGAGGCGTCGGAATGATTACTGCGGCTTTTTACCCGAAGTCGGTTGTGGTCAGGATGAGCGATTTCAAGACCAACGAGTATGCAAGCCTTGTAGGGGGCAGCTACTTTGAAATGGATGAAAACAACCCCATGATAGGATTCAGGGGGGCTTCCCGTTACTTTGATGAACGCTACAGGGAAGGTTTCGCTCTTGAGTGCAGGGCTATGAAAAAGGTCAGGGATGAAATGGGGCTTACGAACCTTATTCTTATGATTCCCTTCTGCCGGACCGTTGAGGAAGCGAAGAAAGTCATTGCCGAGATGGAGAAAAACGGACTACGACGCGGAGAAAACGGACTCCAGGTCTATGTCATGTGCGAAATTCCCAATAACGTCCTGCTTGTAGACGAGTTCAGTGAATTTTTTGATGGCTTTTCTATTGGCTCAAACGACCTGACCCAGCTGACCCTGGGGGTTGACCGTGATTCCGAACTGCTTGCCGCAGAATTCGATGAACGGGACCCAGGGGTCATGAAGATCATGTCAATGGCAGTGCAGGGGGCAAAACGGAATAAAAGGCACAGCGGGATCTGCGGGCAGGCTCCGAGTGATTTTCCGGAGATTGCAGAATTCCTGGTAAAAGAGGGGATTGATTCGATTTCCCTTAATCCGGACTCTGTTATGAAAATCACCTTAAAGGTTCTCGAAACTGAAAAGGAGTTCGGAAGGCGCTGAAAAAGATCCGGAAAAAGATCCGGGACTCTTACGCCTTACTTTTTATAAGCTGGTCAAATTTCCAGCCGGTAAACGTCGGCGGCCCTTTATCAACAACTGCTGATCAGGGCTGTCAACAAGGAGCTACTGATTGGGGTTGCATACATTTGCAGGGTATATCTATACCGGCATTAAAAATATGATTTTACAGGAAAATCTATATATATAATGTAATAAATAGACATATCGAGTGTGAAAAATAAAAAGGAAGCAATTAATTATGCAGAAAATAACCGAAACAAAAATTGCTGGGGAGAAAAAAGAACCAGAGCATGTGCTTTTTTTAAAAAAATGTCCGGAGTGTCATTCCGAACTTCAAAACGATCTTTTCAAAGGATTTCAATACTGTACTGTGTGTGGGTACTGGACGCGAAAAGAAACTGCAAGACTTGAACCAATAATGATTATGGAGTGAGTTAAAATATGTTTAATTTTCCTTCAAAATGTGTCAGGTGCGGTACACCTCTTAAAAAACAAATAATTGGCTCGAATAATTTTTACTACTGCAGAAAATGCGGGTGTACGTCCTCAGTTACATCGGCAAGTGCCTCCACTCAAGCTGCAGTCCAGGAAACAGCTAACATTTAAGGCGCTGTTAAGAAAATTATTGATTTTCAAGTCCCTTAAAGGACTAAACTGATCTTGATATCCTGTGACGGGATATCTTAGATTTTTTTATTCTACTTTTTATTCTACTTTTTATTCTACTTTTTGTTCTACTTTTTATTCTACTTTTTATTCTACTTTTTATTCTACTTTTATTTTGTAACCTTTTACTTCCGGTTTTCCCTGTTTCCGGGAGAAAAATGAAATTTTAAGTAATTTGAAAAGAAAAAGGTATATGAGTCTTAAAATTCAATACGCAACATCAACTTTAATAGTACAACCCCGAAGTAACTTTAACACCAGAAACCTTCTCTGTTTGATCCGCATGGTCGAAAAAGAAATAGATTCATTATGCAATCAGTATGGCCTGAAGCCGACAAGCCTCTCTGACCTTATGCTGAAGGTCAATTTTCCCGACCCTGACATTGAGTACGGCTTTATCGAAGAAGAAAACGCTCTGTATCTTCCCCTTTATGAAGAACTGAATGCCTCAAGTTCTCTTTCCGGGATTGAAGGTGATTTTCAGGGTTACATCCGGTTCATTCTTGACCCTGAGAAAGCAAGTTCGGAATACCTTGCGGACTTTTTCAACAATCCTCTTGGTCTGAAGATCCGGAAGGCCTGGGAAGCGAGGGGCTTTATCCTGAAACCTGAAATCCGGGCATCCGAAGAGCCGGCTGCGGTTATCTCCGAGGATTCTGCCCTGCATGACACTTCCGGAGATGCTTCTTTTGCGGGAAAATCAGGATTTCCAGGGATTAATTCTTCCCTGGCAGCAAATGAAATCGAATTTTCAGGCGAAGCTCCGGTTGAGAATATATGTGCGGAAAGCGGAGAGAGCTCTGTCCTTTCAGACGCGGCTATTTCTCTTCTGCCCGGAATTTCATCGTTACCGAATGTGGATCTCTATTCTCTTACGCACAGCAAACTCTATCTCCCTGACCTGCAGGTCCAGCTTGAGGTCCTTAAAATCAAGGATATCACAAGGGAACTTATTTCCCAGCTAAGTGTGTTCGAGTGCAGGCTTTCAACCTATCCCAAGAGTATAACCCATATCCGTAAGAACCTCGAACTTATCCGGGAAGCGGTGAAGCTTGCAAATGACTCAGACTATATTCTGGAGCTGATCCGGAGGGGGGAGAGCAAGAAACTCGAGTTCAAGTCCACGCTGCGAATGAACCTTATTACCGGAAAGCCTGACTGGAACATCGAACATGCGGTGCTGAAAACGATAGTAGCTTACCTGAATACTGACGGTGGCGTTCTTCTTGTTGGCGTCTCAAACAGCGGGGAAGTCCTTGGAATCAAAAATGATGGTTTTCCGAATGAGGATAAGTTCCTCCTGCACTTCAAACAGTTAATAAAGCAGCATATAGGCCTTAACTACGCTCCCATGATAGAGTATGCCCTTGTGCCCGTAAACGGCAAAAAAATCCTGGAAATCGAATGCATAAGAAGTGATGAAGCTGTTTTCCTTAAACCGGATAAAAATGACGAAGAGTTCTATATCCGTATAGGTCCCTCAAGTGAAAGGCTCACAGGCAGTAAGCTGATCGAGTACGTGAATCGGCGCTATAAAGGAAAAACGGGGTGATCCCACCCTCAACCCTGTTCTCAACCCTGCTCAAAACTTTGCCTGAGAATTAAGTCCTATTTTCTTTTAGTTCCCGGAAAGAAACTTTGAACATTTAAGATTTGCAGATTTAAAATTTGAAGGTTTAAGATTTTCAGATTTAAGATTTGTAGATTTAAGATTTGAAGATTCAAGATTTGAAGATTCAAGATTTGAAGATTCAAGATTTGAAGATTCAAGATTTGAAGATTCAAGATTTGAAGATTCAAGATTTGAAGATTCAAGATTTGAAGATTCAAGATTTGAAGGTTCAAGAACTCTGGCCTCTCAAACCTGAAGGTTTCAAGCTTCCAGTCCGAATATATTTATTATTCCCGTGGAAGTCAGATCCACTGCGAGAGCCGCAAGCAAAAGTCCCATGAGCCTTGTGAAGACGAGCATCCCGTTATAGCCTATGAACTTGTGGAGCCTCCTTGAGAAATGGAAGACGATCAGGCAGATTAGGAATGTAACTATTATCGATATGAGCACAATTCCTTTTTGTTGAACGCCGTCTGCCATTCCCATAAGGACGATAACCGTGCTGATCGTACCCGGACCTGTCAGGAGCGGAAGCCCGATCGGAAAGACCCAGATATCTTCCCTTTCCTGGGACTGGGTAATTTCTTCTTCGGTAATACTTTCCCTTGAGACCTTTGCCTGCATCATGTCAAATGCTATAGTGAAAAGCAGAATTCCTCCGGCAACCCGAAGCGAGTCCACACTGATGCTGAACAGTTTCAGGATCATACTCCCGGTAATTGCAAAAAAGAGGGCAATCGAACATGCAAGAATTACCGCTTTTTTTGCGATATCATTTTTCTCCTTGCGGGTCATCTTACTTGTCAGGGAGATAAAAGTTACAACTCCGCCGATAGGGCTTACAACCACAAAAACGGATGAGAATACATAGATGAAAAAACCGAGGTTTTCGCTTAACATTTTTTCTCCTGCCCCCTTTTTTATATCTCCAATTTTTTATATATTTTGTCATGCTTGTAATAATTACCTTTTGAATTTCAGCAGATTTTTTGTATTTGTTTTTCTTAAAATTGAAGTATAAAGGTTAAAACAATATAATCTGTATACTCTTGATATAAAGTTTCCCTGAGGGTCGGCTTGCACGATACTTTGATGAAGAAGTAGGGAGATTACTCTCTTCAGGAGACGACTCTATATTAAGGATAACTCATATGGGATAACTAGTTGATGCCGCCTGTAAGCCTGAATAATGATAACGGTTTACAAGCTATATAATCAAAGGCAGTGGTTCGGATGACCGGAGAAAAAATTGATAAAAAAATCTTTGAAGAGCTTAATTTCATAAAGAGACAGCTCGCAGAAATTAAGGAGCATATGGTGGATATAGATATCCTGCTCACCGCAGAAGAAAAAGAGCTTATTTTCAGAAGCTTTGAAAATGAGGCTAGAGGAAGGCTTGTGCCGTTAAAAAAGCTTGAAGAAATGAGGCTTTGAAATGTTCGAAGTTTTTTTTGATATTCCTGCACAGGATTTTATGAAGGGAGCAGATGAGGGCACTCATTCCCGGGTCAGGGAAATCCTTGCAGAGCTTGCTTTTGATCCCGTGCCCCAGGGCGCAAAAAGAATAATCGAAAGCCAGGATAAAATTTTCCGGCTTCGGTCCAGGCATTTAAGGCTGCTTTATAGAGTGGATTACGAAAAATTAGCCCTTGTAGTAATTAAAATAGAACCCCTGAGCCGCATGTACCGATAAATTAAAAGCCGGGGTTTTACTGGCAATTTCTTCTCCAATCTTCCCTTTATCAATCTGCCCTTTATTCTCCATTTATCCGCCTTTATATGCTCTTCTTCTGTTGATCTGTTTTCATATGCTCTGCCTCTGTTTGTCTGTTTTCATATGCTCCGCCTCTGTTTGTCTGTTTTTATATACTTTGCTTCTGTTTACCTGTCTTATTCTCTGCCTCTCTCTATCTGCCTCTCTACACTTTGCTAGCCTGTCTGGTTTTCTTCTTAAATACCCCGACTGACAAGCCTAATTTTGATAAGAACGATTTTTGTATAATTAGAATTATAATTATAGTTGACTTATAGTTATGATGCTAAGTTGAAATTACAGGCTGATTTGTGAATTATAATTTAAGTAATCATACTTATCGGGGAAATTTCAGTTATAATTCCATTTGTGTAGGGGGGTCTGTACTGAACGACGAACCGGAAATTGAGATTACATCTTCCAGGACATCTCTGGGTTTGAAAGAAAATATTGAAGGAATTTTATGTTATTTTGTGACCTGGGTAACAGGGCTGATCTTCTTTGTGCTTGAGACTAAGAGCAGGTTTGTCAGGTTTCATGCAATGCAATCTTTTTTGACTTTTCTGGTTATTTCAATAGTTCTAAGTCCCTTGCAGGCCTTTTTCGACCCTGAACCCAATAGATTTCTCGATTATTTTCTGGTCAACCTCAACCCTGCGTTGTTTCTTTACCGTATCATATACACTCCCAGCATAATCACTGAGTATTTATTTACCGGGATGCTGGTTTTTAGCCTGATCCCATTTTTCCTGTGGCTTTTCCTTATGTATGAAGCATACAGGGGAGAAAGGTATAGGCTGCCTGTAGTCGGCCCTTTTACAGAAAAAGTAATCAAAAGTCTATATAAATCCTGAAGGGCTGATCCCGGAAAAAGGATCATTTTCAGCGGTCTAACAGAATAAATATTTATATAATTAAAAACTACTTTTTAATATTTAATGGAGTGATCCTGAATGGTACGTATAGTATCTTTAAATAGCAAATCGATGGCAAAAGTCCTCGGGCTTATGTATCTGATTCTTGCTGTAATCTTTTCGCCGTTCATTCTTCTTATGGCGAGTGCAGAGGGACCTGTCGGTCTTACCGAAAGTATACTTATAATGATAGTTTTTGTTCTCTTTTATGCAGTTGTAGGAGGAATCTTAGGGTTCCTCACCAGTGTCATTTATAATTTTATTTCAAAGAAGGTTGGAGGCATCGAAATGGAAATCGAAACTGTCTGAATCCGGGTTTCCAGAATGATGTAAAAGCCTTATTCTTTCATCATTTTTTCCTTTTCCTGTATTTTTTCCTTAATATCCGAAAAAAGCCGAAAGTTTAGTCTGCTCAATTTTCCGGACAGCTTCTTGTTGAAGTGATTCCTGTTGAAGTACCTCTTGTTGAAGTACCTCTTGTTGAAGTGCTCCATGCAATGTTTCTTGCAGTTCATCCTGTTCCTGCCCGGTTTTTACTTTTGCGCAGCTTCCCGAAAATTCCTCAATAGGAATGCCCTCATTTCCCTGAGCAAGCGAACTCCTGTAATACTTCATTGTCTTCTCCTGCCAGTTTCCGGGGAGAAGCAGAAACTTCATGCCTCTTTTCTGTTCGTTCCATTCCCAGACTTCAGAGTGATAGAAAACAGCTGCTAACTGGCTTGAAAGCTGGGCATACGGGACCTCTCGCCTTAGCCTGTACAGGAATTTGCCTACGCCTTCTTTTTCGGTTCCCAGATACAGCTTTGCTGCATTGTTTGCCAGGGCTTTCCATTCCATGTCCTGCATGAAATTCTGGAGTTTATCCAGGTGGCTGCAACTAACTTTGTCGATCCTGGGGAATCTGCCGTTTCTGAACTTTCTTTTTATGAAAATATTCCCCCGGCTATCTATCCGCCACGAAAAAACCTTTTCTCTTGTTCCAAGGGTGTGGGATACGGACCAGGAGGCAGCCATGGGGGTAAATCGGATTTTGAAATATAAAAAATTGTTTGTTGTCCGTGTAATCGTACCTGTACCAGGGCGAAAGAGCGAATTCAAAGCTCCCTTTTCAGGAAAGAAGGTTATAAAAAAGAATTTATACGGTTTACAAGTATTGTCTATTGGTTTAAAAGTATCATATATTTGTTTAAAAGTATTATATATTGAAGAAAATATATAATACAGGTCGTACGCAATGGACGACCAATTTTTGAATTAAAAAGAAATTATGCGGCTGCAAGTGCAGGTGCAGCTGCGGGCATTGTTTCAACTTCGGTCTTTCTGATCTCGACTCTGCGGAGCGGGTAGATGAACTTGGCCTGTCTGTAAATGGCTGCGGAGAGCCTGCCAAGGATTGCTTCCTGCATGAAGGTCTCGAAGTCGGATTCTGCTGCGCGCTTTTTGACGATCTCGACCATCATTTCCCTGATAGCCTGCATCTGGCTTGAGCGTGCCCTTTTGATGGTGAAGCAGGTCGGCTTTACGCGGATAACATAGCCGTCTTTGGTTTTAACATCGACATTGGCGTCGATCCTGGAAGTCTGCCTCTTAACGATTGAGCGGATATAGTCAGTTGTGAGTTCGTGGCCCATGAGGTCGGTAGTTGCAATGTCCCCGACGACGTTGCTGATCCTGAGAATGACCTTTGTGTTGTTCTTGGTCATGTCGTTGGTGAGCTCCCCAACAGTTGTCTCAACATTCCGACCTACGAGCAGGGAAGGGTCTCCTGCCATTGTGTTGCCTACGATAACCCTGTTTAAGTAAACAGGGGCTTCAATATTGTACCATTCCTTGGATTTCCATCCGTCAAGCTTTCTCTGTACTTTCTTTCTTGCCAAGTAATTCCTCCGAAGTATACTCGTTTTGTGTAGTTTTATTCTGCTTTGTCCTGCTGCCCTCAGGCAGTTTCAGGTTTTAGTCTTCCGGATGCTCAGGTGAGCCTTTCCATAATCAATGAGCGTGAAAGGTTTTTCAGGCGTTCCTGCACAGCCTTGCACTGCCGCAGGTTTCGCTCTTTTGCAACCCTCTCTTTGCAATACAAAAATCTCTGAGCCTCTTAGCGTTTCCGGACTCGGGCCCCATCCCATCTGCCGACAGCCACAGGCTCCTGATAGTCAAAAATATGACCGGAAATCGGCCAGAAATTCTCAGAAATTAGCGGATACTAACTAGTTAATGGCTCCACTATACACACCATTTCCATATATAAAGAAATCGGTCAGAAACACGTTCTGCCCTGTTGTTCGCACACAGGAAAAAGGAAAAAAGGAAAAAAGAGTTGAACATAATTGAAAAATTCAGGCTAAATTATAGGAAACGGATTCCTTCCGGCATCTTACCCGCTCTTTTCCTGAACTCTTCCGGCCAGTTCTCAGGGTCAAGCCCCTTCTGTGCAAGGAAGACCGCAGCCCATCTCTCAAGCCCAACCCCTGAACACCCGGACCAGAGCTCTTCTCCGGACTGCAGCTTTACGTTGAAGCCTTTCGGGTACTTGTCCCCGTTGATGCTTACGTTCTGGAACTCCAGCCATTCGCCGTTTTCCCCGCGGTAAGGCAGCCGGGCTTCGTAGTCAGTAGTCCCTACGGTATTCTCTTCGGCAAGCCCGAGCAGCCCCTCCTGAGCCATGAACCAGGGGGTAACCCTTGCTTTCCTCCACTCAATATCCAGGATATCATTGAAAATATGCATGTAGCGCTCGTGCAGCTCTTCCGCACACTTTACTACCTGTTCTTTTGTCCCTATCCAGACAATTTCTATCCTGTGGAACTCGTCAACCCTTTCAATCCCGTGGATCCCGCCGCTTTCGTACCTGTGCGAGGTCCCTGACCTGTCAAAGACCTTTACGGGAATCTCGTCATTCGGAAGCGTCTCACCTGTTACGTACATCCAGAAAGGCGGGCACTGGGCGTAACACATGCCACCTATGGGTTCCCCGATCTTTTCTTTAATCAGCTTTGTTGGCACCTCATGGGTAACCTTATAGTAATCTGCAACCTCTTCCCAGTAATCAGGATCCCTTGTCTGCGGAGGGCAGACGTAATAGATCTCAGGGTACACTCCCTTGGCATGCCCGGATTTCATCCAGACTTCCCAGGTTACCAACTTCGGGAAAATCATTTCCCTGTACCCGAGGGGTTCAAGAAGTTCGTCAAAAACTATTTTTTCGAAAGCCCTGAACACACTTGCGGACTGAGGCCCGTGGATCCACTGCCCGCGGCTCGCCCCTCTTTTGAGCCAGCCCTCCTTCAGCATCGCCTGGGTCGGGTCTTCGTTGAAGGGGTGCTCCATAGGCTCCCTCTGCCAGATCAGGTTCCAGTGCTCAGCCTTTGCCCCGTATCGGGCAGCTTCGATTTTCTCTTCAAGCAGGGTCAGGATCCGGTCCGGGACCCTGTTCTTCATCTCAGCTTCTCCTACTTCAAGCTCGAGCCTGATCCCTCCTTCGATGTTTTCCATGCCCTTTATGTAAGGGACCTTCAGCATCCTGAGCTCGTGTTCAGCCGGCATCTGGATGGTAAAGGACTCGACTTCAATTCCCCTGATCCCTATCCTGTACTTCTTCCCGAGCTCTTCGGAAAGCACTTTCTTCAGCCGCAGGACGGCATCATGGACCCTGACATACCTTCCTGACTCCAGAGTAAGCTCGATCCTGTCTTCCCCGAGCTTCCATTCCGTAATTTTTGCCCCCTGCCCTTCAGGAGCCCCTTTCGTAAGAAGAGTACGGTTTGCCTCTTCAAAAAGCGCAGCTACGTCCCCCTTTGAAGGAGTAGGGTCTGCACCTGTTTTAAAATATGCTCTGAGTTTGAACTTCAGTTCCAAGGTTTGAGCCTCTTTCAGTTATTTTATTTTGATAGCTGATTGTGAGTCTGGGAAGGATGTCAGCGGAAATTAAGTGCCTATTCCGGAGATAAGTGATCTGCAGGTGTCTATAATTCGGTTTAGAATTAGATATAGGTGCCTATAATGCCTGCAGTTTTTTATTTAGATAAGAAATGGAGAACTATTTAAATAATGAGTCAAAGTTGCTCCTGCATCCCGTAGCTGCCGGAGAATCGAGTTTTGATGAGATTGTTGCGTGATACCACATTACTTTTTATTCTTGACCCTGTCCGAAAAGTTGATTGAAAACGAAGTAAAAAAGAGAAAATAAAAGGAGACTTAAAAAACAGTTAAAAATATTCAATCTGCAGGCCAACTCCGACTTCCTTAAGCCTGCAAACCTTTGAAAGCTCGATTTTTGAATTTAAATCCGTACAGTGGCAAGCGTGGACGCAGCCGGGGTCAAGTTTTTTAAGGTATTCAAGGGTCCCATGCATCCGTTCTTCTGAGGGTTCCAGAAGATGAAAGCCACCTACTATGTCAAGGACCCTGCTGTCTCCACAGACTTCTTTTGCATATTCGGTAATATTGCAGATCCCGGAATGGGAACAGCCCGTAATAATTACGAGCCCTGCTTCTGCCCTGTATACGAGTGCCGTGTCGTCCGGAAGGAGGTCGGGAATTTTGTTCCCCTTGCTGTCCTGCACATATCCGACAGCTGCCTCTGCCTCAAAAGTGAAGTTCCTGGGGATTTCCCCAAGGAAAACGAGCCTCTCGCTCAGCCAGAGGGGAGTACTTGAGAGCTGTAGCCTGAAGTGCTCTGAAAGCTTTCTGGGAGTGAACAGACTTCCTATTTCCCCTATCCCTTCAATTTTTTTGCTTTCAAAGGCCAGGGGATGGGCAACGAGAACCGGAGACCTGCCGGGCAGCCTTTCTATCCCTGCTTCCGTGAATAAACGGATCAGAGGTCCGAGTCCCCAGCTGTGGTCCAGGTGCCCGTGGGAGAGGACCAGATAATCAAGGTCCAGAAGTGAAAGCCCCATTTTCAGGGCATTTGTAAGGAAGATATCCGAATACCCGGTATCAAAAAGAACTCGGATACCGGAATCCTCCAGCAGAAAAGACAACCCAGGCTCGGCAAAGAAATACCTGTCAATAAGGGTGTTATTATCAACAAGGACAGTAAGTTTCATACAGTGTTTATTTTACCTGCGGTCTATAATAGCATTATTACCAGATACTCGAAAAAAATATCAGGGATTGAGTTTAGCACTTCACGTGGTCACGTAAGGAGGGTTTTTAAGACTTTATTATTATTTAGGCGGGACAGTTGATTGTAAATAATGATCCTGTCTGCTTTGAACTTTTTACCTGGGCCGCAAACTAAAAATCAAATAGAACTGGGCCACTGTGAAGAAAAAATACATTTATCTATAAATTTCACTCCTTCCCAGGTTCAGCAACCCCAGTGAGCAAAACTCTCCCACCAAATCCCCCTCTCTCCTTCCTTTTCCTCTCCTGCACTCTCAGAACATCTTCAAACTCTCCTATTTCTGAAAGTGCATCAATAACCTCCTTTACATCAGCTAGTTCCTCAACACAGGGGTTTCCAGTAAATTCCAGGACTTCCTCCTGAAGTTTTTTAATGAGGTATCTAAGATATTCTTGGTCCTCATCAAGAACCCTGCACTCAGGAACCCTGTTTGAGCTTTTTATGATTTCAGGAATTTTGTCGCGGACAAGTTTGTCATAGGATATATGGTTGGTTTTTTCGATCATTTTGACTCCTTTACCTACTGTTTTTAGCGAATATTTACTTTATTCTGTTCCTTATGATCGCTTACAGATATTTTGCCTTTACTTCTTCCATATTAGGGACACCATCGAGATTTTTGTAATAGTTCTCAAGATCCTCTATCATTTTATTCTGAATCTTCCGGATATCGGATTCGTTGTTTATTTTTTGCCACAGGTAAAAGGAAAAAGCTATGTGGTTCAGGTCTTTACAGTGGTACATGAACCTTTTTCTCTCAAACTTTTCGAATGGGTTCGAAAGTATGCTCCTCTTGACACCATCTTTATCAGTAATCATTTCAAGGTTATTGAAAGGACAGTTAGCCCTATCAACACTGAGACCTTTTTCATGCCTGCCCAGATAGAAACTTGAGTAGAGGTTAGCGAGCTCATCAAGGCTACACTCTCCGGTGTGGTCGGTGCACTTCAGGAAAGAGAGCATGAAGATGATTTTGTATGAAAAAGAGTAGTCCCCTTTTTCCAGAAATTCGAAGAAATCTTCGTAAATGGTTTTATCATCATGCTCTCTAAGGCCTTTTTTCTCTCTTAATTCGCCTATCTTCTCAGGTTTGAAATACTGGAGAGTTTTTCTGCCGAAAGGAATTTCCACATCAGGCTCCACATATCCTTTCTGTATCCAGCTCTTCAGGGTTCCGGTTGAGATAAAAAGTTCTCTTGCGAGCTGTTCCGTGTTTATATAATCAGGGTATTCTCTCTCAAAGGTAAAGATATTGATTTTTTCTATCGCGCGTTCTTCCTCGTAAAGCCCTGCCAAGATCATCTCTTCAGGGCCAAGCTCATATTTTACTTCTGGATCTTTCAGGATATTTGCCCAGGGGACATATCTATCGATTCCGAAAATCCCGTGACAGCTCCAAGGTGTATTGAACGGGCCGTAATTGTCAACAACGTCGATTACGTAAATGGCCTCTTTTCCCGGAAACTTCCTTGTCCCTCTTCCAAGTTGCTGGAGGTAAAGGGCTTTTGACATCGTGGGTCTTGCCATAACAATAATTGAAGTCTTCGGAGAGTCCCAGCCTTCTGTAATCAGGGAACAGGTGCAGAGAAACTGGATTTTTTCATCTTCATATTCCCGAATGTAGTCCATTGACTTTTTGTCTTTTCCGCTTACAGCTCTTGCAACAATTCCCTGTTCTCTCATCCTCCTAGCAAGCGATTCTGCATGAGCAACCGATACGCAGAAGATAAGGCCGGATTTGAAGGGAAGCTTTTCCATGCTGTCATCATCCTCAAGGCTTGTGAAATATTTCTTGAGTACATCAACGATCAGCTGGTCCCTTGAGGGCACAATGAGATTCTTCTGAAGGTCAGAGACAACGTAGTCTTTTCCGTTGTACCTGATATCACTCAGGTCAAGGTTACTTTTTACTCTAAAAGCTTTTATAGGAGCCAGGATTCCTTTTTCAATAGCCTCTTTTAAGGTAAGGTTGGTCTCATACTCCCCAAAGATTTCCTCAAGCTTTTTCTTATCAAGCCTTTCAGGCGTTGCAGTCAGGCCAAGAAGAGTGTTGGGATTAAAATACTGAATTACTTTTTTAATTGTGGGAGCAACAGAGTGATGGGCTTCGTCAATTGCAATATATTGAAAATGGTCCTGCCTGAACTTTTGGTATCTTCTTGCCATTCCTGCATATGTCTGAACCATTATTTTACAGTCTTCAGAATCCCCTATGCTAATTGAGTAAGTCTCTTTTTCCTCGGTCACCAGAACCTGCTCAGCCTTGTTTGTAGTTAAAAAAGGAGATGGAACAGTTAGGTTCTGTTTGTTCCAGTTCATATACCCCTTAAGAAAATTATCAATCGTTTGCTCCTTCAAGGAAATTGAAGGAGCAAGTACAAGTGCCTTTATGGACAGATCCTTCTCATATTCCCTGAAAAAATCCGATATAAGTATGTGCGTTTTCCCGGTCCCGGTTGGGAGGTGTACAAGAAATACCTTTTTCCCAGCCTTCCTTTCCTTTTCTATCGCTTCAAGCACATCTTCCTGGTGTTCAAAAAGCTCAAACTCTCTTTTTGCAAAGACGTGATGGGAATCGAGTATCTCTTCAGGAGCTGGAAAATACCTTTTAATCTCCTCACAAAAAACATCCCTGAACTGCATGGACCCAAGGGACCACCTGTAAACCTTTCCTCCCTGTGAGACTATGGAGTTTTGCTTCAAAAGCTGGTCTTTATACTTCTCTTTTCCGATAATTAGGGGATGATGGAAGCTTTCCCCATTTTTCTCGATTCCTATAAATCCGTCTTCAGTGTGGATAACATAATCGATCCATCTTATCCTCCCGTTTACATCGATCACGGAGTATTCCCTGCTTATCTGGAAGAGGATTTCCCTTCCGAAAACCTCGCAAAAGGCATCCTCAAAATAAGATTCAGGAACAGTAGGATCTATGCACCGGATCTCGCGATCCGGTCCTTTTAAAATTGGAACGGTGTCATCACAGAACTCGCCGGAAATCAGAAGAGGGAGAGTTTCCTTCATTTCAAGAAAATCAGCCTCATCGTCAATAACAAACCTGAAAACCCTGTCACAGGAAAAAACGATCTCATTTTGCTCTTTTGTGTATTCACTGTAGCTGAAGGGGTGTTCCCGATTGCAGATATCCTGGTCCACTATTACGGAAATTTCCATTTCAGCGGTTGAATACAGAAAACCTCTGAGGAGAGGCTTTGTTTTTGTAAGATTGAAGGTTGAGAGAAAATCGTCTATCAGGTTGGTAAGGTTGTTATTTTTGCAGAGAGATTCAGGCATACTCTTTTCTGTTAAGGGTTTGTAATTTAAAAACTTTTGTAAGTAAACCTATTGAATTCTTTCAATTAATTTTTACGCAGAACAGTTAAGAGTTAAAGAAAAAAACTATTTTTTAGTTAGAAATGGAAAAGGCAACTTAATCATTTTTTAAAAATAGGTTTGGAAAAACCTAATATCAGCTATCTTAACTTCCATCCTTTGCCCTGAAAAGCCAACCAATTTCACATCTTTTCTTTTTCTTTTTTCAATGCATCTATTTTTGCCTCTATCTCATCCTTCTGCTGTTTGTACCTGATTTTGATTTCTTTAACCTCTTTGTAGATAAACATGCTTTCGTCACTGATTCCTGTCATTGCCTCTATGTGTATTATGAGTTCATCTACCCCTTCATCCAGTCGCGGTTCTACTTTCCGCCATTCTGCGTATTTAATCTCTAACTCTTCTTTGCTTTTGTCTTCAAGGTCAAAGATCTCGTCCCAGAGGTCCATAATCTGGCTTTCTATCTCTTCTTTTGTAGGCATTATATTCTCCCCCTGTTCGTTAAATCATTTTATAAGGGTACTACTATTAATTTCTTTCAGCAACTTTTTTCTAAGCTGTCAAGCCGGCTTTTTCAACCATTGCCAGTATAATTAATAGTACTTTTATTTGTTCAAAAGATAAATTTATTGTGGGGAAGAATCTCAGAGTTAGAGATTGCCGGTCCTGTCAAGAATTATCTGTTCCGGAGTCATGCTTGAGGTTTTTATGATTTTGAGGATTTTGTCGCGGACCGGGTTGGTGCAGGATCAAAAAATAATAAAAGGTGGGTGGGGGAGAGCGAGGAGCAGTAGGCAAGGGAAATATATTTCTACAGAAATAATTAAGTATCTATTTAAAACATACTCTGCATTGTCTCGCCTGAAGTTAATTGAAGATTCCCTTGTCAGTTAATCAAATCTTATATTAGATTAAACTGTTTAAAAAAAGTCACCTAAACTTAAAGGTATTCAAGCAGTTCTTCAAGTGAAACGTCAGCCTGTTTCAGGATTGCGCTTAAAGTAGATTTTTTAATAGGGTCGTGAAGTGGGACAGTGACCAGATTTGATTCTCTTTGCAAAATTACGTGGCTTCCTCTCTGCCTTACAATAATAAAACCCAGTTTTCCTAGAGCTTTTATAACTTTTTTTCCGGAAACTGAAGGCAATTTAGCCAACTGAAACCTCCACCGTGGCAATTTCACCCAGCAACTGAGCCTGCTCTCTTGTTACTTCAAGGACAAGCTGAATAGCTTCCTTAATGTTTTCAAGCGCCTCTTCTTTAGTATCTCCTTCACTTATAGCGGCAGGAATTTCAAGGCACTGGGCAGTATAGCCTCCTTCCTCAGATTCTTCAAGTTTGATTGTGAACTGCATAGAGACTAATTGGTGATTTTGATATTTAATATACTCTGCCTCTGATGATTTTAGCGCTGTAAATAAACGGCAGGTGAGGTCAGAGGGAAGCAACAAGCACCGTATTTAATGAAAAACAGACCTAGGAAAACCCATTAGCAGCGATCTTAACTTCCACCCCTTTCCCCCTAAAAAAATCAAGACATCTTTACATCCTTGCTTTTTCCTTATTCAACGCATCTATTTTTGCCTCTATCTCATCCTTCTGCTGTTTGTACCTGATTTTGATTTCTTTAACCTCTTTGTAGATAAGCATGCTTCCGTCACTGATTCCTTTCATTGCCTCTATATGTATTACGAGTTCATCTACCCCTTCGTCCAATCGCGGTTCTACTTCCCGCCATTCTGCATACTTAGCCTCTAATTCTTCCTTACTTTTGTCGTCAAGATCAAAGATCTCGTCCCAGAGGTCCATAATCTGGCTCTCTATCCCTTCTTTTGTAGACATTATCTTCTCCCCCTGTTCGTTAGACTTTTTATAAGGGCACTACTAGTAATTTCTATCAGTAACTTATTTCTGTCAGCTGTCAGGCCGGCTTTTCAACCAGTGCCGATATAATTAATAGTAATTTTATTCACACAAATGATAAATTTGTTGTGGGAAAGAATCTCAGACATTGCCGGTCCTGTCAAGAATTATCTGTTCCGGAGTCATGCTTGAGGATTTTATGATTTCGAGGGTTTTGTTGCGGACCGGCTTGGTGCAGGATCAGAAACTAATAAAAGGTTGGGGAGAGAGGAGGAGCGCAGGTGCAGAAAATATATTTCTACAGAAATATATCTGAAGATCTCTTTGAAATCATCTTTTCTTATAATTTTCTTCCTGAAACGGACCTGCAAAGAGTAAACGAGAAAGTTAACACAAAAATAAATAAAATCATTGGAACATGATTTGTATCTGAAAGACGAGGACAACCAATGAGAGAATTTACTGTAGTTATTGAACAGGACGAAGATGGGGTTTACGTAGCTTCCGTGCCTGAACTTCCAGGATGCCATACCCAGGCAGAGACGCTTGACGAGTTAAAAAGGAGAATAAAAGAAGCAATTGATCTTTACCTTGAGGTCGAAGCCTAATAATTTAAAAAAGACTTTAAGATTTAATGATATCAAACAAAAGAACCATAGATAGTATTTTTCTTTGACCTGTACTTTTTTAACCTGTTACTTCCAGAACAAGCTGAATAGCTTCCTTAATGTTTTCAAGTGCCTCTTCTTTAGTATCTCCTTCACTTATAGCGGCAGGAATTTCAAGGCACTGGGCAGTATAGCCTTCTTCCTCATCTTCAAGTTTGATTGTAAACCGCATAAAGAATAGCAGATACAACAGATTTTTTACTTCATTATCTGCAACCAACATATGCTTAACAACATCGTCTTCGATATGCCAAACGGCAGTGGAATCCGATTTTTTGCGGGATTTTTCCCGAATAAGTATTCATCATAAATTTATAAGAAATACGCAGGGAAAACTAAAAACATTATCACAAGACTTTTTTTCACTGTTTTTTTTGTAGTTTTTCCATGCTTTCCAGGACTGGACGAATACTGAAACAATATTGTTTTTAAAAAAAGCCTTCTTTAGTGTAAAAAAATAAGGAAATTCAAAAGTTGCCTGCAGAGCAGGCAACTGCGCAAGTCACATTAACAACATTGTACCGATACAATGTGTTTTTATGTGCGTTTTTGTTTTTAGTTATACTCATTCTTCGGTGTCCTCTTCATCGCTTCCGGTGTCCTCTTCATCGCTTCCGGTGTCCTCTTCATCGCTTCCGGTGTCCTCTTCATCGTCCCCTTCATTTATGGTTATATTATTGGTTATGCTACTTCCTGCATTCTCCCCATTATTTATGGTGTTTCCTGAACCATCATCATAATCTCTGGAGCCTGCATTTTCCCCATTATTTGTGGTGCTTCCGGCATTTTCCCCGTTATTTACGGTGCTTCCTGCACAATCTCCATTATTTACGGTGTTTCCTGAACACTCATCATAAGTTCTGGAGCCTGCACAACCCCCATTATTTATGGTGTCTCCTGCACAATCCCCATTATTTATGGTGCTTCCTGATACTGCCCCATTATTTTGGGTGTTTCCTGAAGCCACATCATAATTTCTGGAGCCAGAACAATCCCCGTTATTAAGGGTGCCGCCTGCTAGATCTCCATAATTATTGCTGGTTCCGGAACAATCCCCGTAATTATAGGTGTTTCCTGAATCCTCTCCATAATTTCTGGAGCCGGAGTCATCCCCATTATTAATGTATCCGCCTGATCCATCTCCATAATTAAAGTTGCTTCCTGCATCCTCCCCAATATTATCGTAACTTCCTGCTTCAACCCCATTATAATTTTTGGCACCTGATCCATCCCCATTATTAATGTAGGCGTATGCTGAGTCCCCAATATTATTGTAGGCGCCTGCATTGTCCCCATTATTTATGGTGCTTCCTGATGCTGACCCTTCATAATATCTGGAGCCTGTATCCTCCGCATTATTTTGGGTGCTTCCTGCATACTCCCCGTTATTTACGGTGTTTCCTGCACACTCCCCATTATTTATGGTGTATCCTGCTTCTTCCCCATAAATTCTGGAGCCTGCGTATGTCCCATAATTAAAGATTGCTCCTGCGTAAAGCCCATTATTAATGGTTGCTCCTGCATAGGTTCCATTATTTTCAGTGGTTCCTGCACCGGTTCCATTGTATGCTTTACTTCCTGAATAATCTCCACTATTTACGGTACTCCCTGATTCGGCGCTCGCTGCTGCGGTACTCCTCTGATCAGGGTTGTACTCCGACAATTGACGGGTAACTTTAGGAGTCTCTACGGTGTTTACGGTGTTCCCTGCATCCGGTCCATTGCTAACTGTGAGATTGTTAACTATGAGAGTGTTAACTGAGACATTGACGAATGTGACATTGTTAAATACGACATTGTTAAATTCGACATTTTCCAATGAGATAGTGTCAAACGTGTTCCCTGAAATCGTCGCATCGTTATATGTAATTTTGTCTAATAGGCCCTCTTGATCGGCTGTGTTGTCCTCTGCTGCCACTACAGTTGTCAACAAAATTAAGATTACCATAAAATGATAACCTATCTTTTTTAGAGTGTCAAATCCTGTTTTTCCATTTGTTCTCATTCCCCACTTACCCATTTGTTCTCATTCCTCACTTTCATTAAACATACATGCTGCGTAAACGCTACGTTTTGCAATTAATACTCTGATTTTTTTTCAAAGAAACGTTTTTCAGATATTATCATAAGGTACGAAAATAAATATGTATGTATTGCACACATTAATATTAATACAGTTTTAATTATTTAATTATTAATTGATATATATTTGTACAGAGTTATAATTAGAGATTCCTCCGAAATGAGTGTATAAATCAAGGATTTAAACTGCTTATTCTTGCTAATAAATGCACATATGAAACGATTAATGAAAAAACAGAAATTATTACCCCAGATATGAAAAAATAACTCTTATTCCTCATTAAAAGTAATAATAAAGTTGAATAAAACCATAATATCTAATAAATTATATTTATTTGTAACTATGGCATTCAGCTTTATTATTAGTTATACTAAATTAAATATCCAAAATAAAGATTAAAAATCTTTGAAATATGAAGTTAACAATCTTTACTCCTTTTAAGGGCAAATAATTCCATCAAAATGTATATTTTTATTGAAAGATAGCTAAAACCACACTTAATTTCCTAAATCCGGTTCAATAACTCTTAAAAAATGAATTATTTTCTGGAGATCCAGTATATAATACATAGAACTTTATAATTATGTTTTATCCCAAAATTATTTCACGTAACTACGTTAGTTGTAATCCGTTATCTTTTGTGAAACTTAACGGGAAAAAGATCCGTTGGATCATTGCTCAAAAGTTGAAAGGTGAATCGTTTTTGGACGGTTTCGAAGAACTAAAGAAGAAACAATCTTCCTGTCCGAAAGCAATGATGAGTTAAATTCTCAAAAATGTAAGCAAAAAGGACTTTCATTTTTTTGGGCTTGTTATTCGAAGAATATCATGTGAGTTTTTGTCCTCAAGATCAAAGATCCCCTCCCATAGGTCCATAATCTGGCCGTCTATCTCTTCTTTTGCAGGCATTATCTTTCTCCCCTGTTATCTATTGTACAACCCGGAAATTCGGGTGGACCAAAAACGTTCTGATAGTTCAGATTGAAAATGATACATACGAAAAGACCCTGCTCGACCAGACGAATTTTGAGATAACCCTCCCGGCAGAAATTAAATCTCAGGCAAAACTCGCAATCAAAGACGAATATACCTTCTATTTCCTTGAACTTGGAGACCGATACTCAGAAAAAGAATTGGAGAAGGAAATTTTCTTAAAACCGGAGCTTTCCTGCGTGAAATGTGAGGAATGTTCGCCTTTATAGCCAGTCAGTACCGCATTCGGGTAAAAGACGAAGAATACTTCATCGATCTCCTTCTCTTCCACCGGGCTATAAATTGTCTCATCGCAGTAGAACTTAAAATTGGCAAATTCCTCCCAGAATACATAGGGAAAACGCAGTTTGTTTTATCTGGCCCTTCTGGATAATTTCGTAAAGCAGCCCCACGAAAACCCTTCGGTTGGCATCATTCTCTGCAAATCCAGAAACAAAACCATTGTAGAATACGCTCATCGCGAATCAAACAAGCCAATTGGTGCTGCTGAGTACAGAATAGTTTCTACCCTGCCAGAAAAACTCAAAGGAAAATTACCCTCTCCTGAAGGAATTGCAAAATTATTGGAGGGAATAAAGTAAAGACTTGAATTACGTGACTTCCTCTCTGCCTTACAACAACAAAACCCAGTTTTCCGAGGGCTCTTAAAGTTTGATTGCGAAATATATAGAGATTAATTGGTGATTCTGGCATTTAATATACTCTGCTTCTGAAAATTTTCTTGATACAAGTCTTATTTCTGAGTTTATCACTGTAAATCTTTCGTTAATGAAAAAAAGCACAATCCTGATAGAAATTTCGGATAAAAGAGTCATAAAGGGCACAGTTCTCGGAAAAGAGACTCTTACTCAATGGGCAAACCAGATTTACAGCAAAACAGAACCTCAACTCATCCCTCTGATTGAAACTCATGAACCGGAAGGAAAAAAGATCGTTGAAGTAAAAATTCTCGAATACCCGTTAAAGCCTGTTTCTGTTCGGGGAAAATGTTTCAGGAGGATGAAGAATAGCAACCGGGTCATGAACGCACAGGAAATTTCAGAGACGTTTGGTTTATTAAATTAACCATTTAATCCTGAACAAAAGATAGCTTTTAAATTTGAAAACTTGATTAACATTGACATTAAATGAGCAGATAATAAGGGAGAATGTTATTTATGGAAATATCTGAGAATGCGGAGAAAGAGTTCAACAATATGAACAAAATATTTAAGGAAATAGCAGGACCAGGCAGCAAGACAGCCATGGGAGTTTTACTTGCCAGATCTTTTGAATCGCAGAAGCCCGAAGACGAACGAATCTGTTATGACCCGTATGCAGTTTATTTCATCAACCCGGAGATTTTGAAGTGGGGAGCTAACCATCCAGACGAAGCAAGAATAATGCAGGAGCAGATGGACAGATTTTTTCCGGGAAGAAATAACTCAATCGTTGCTAGAGTCAGATTTTTTGACGATTTTGTGAAAAAGTCAATCGATGAAGGTATCGAGCAACTGGTTATATTAGGTGCAGGATATGATTCACGTGCCTATCGGATTGAAGGATTGAAGAAGATCAAAACTTTTGAGGTAGACCATCCTGCTACACAAAATATAAAAATGGAAAAAATAAAAATGATCTTTGGCAGTTTGCCGGATCATGTTGTCTATGTCCCTTGCAATTTGGAAACCGAAGACTTTAGTCAAAGGTTGATAGATATGGGATATAACCGAGACGTTAAGACTCTCTTCCTGATGGAAGGGCTCTTAATGTACCTTCAGCCAGAGGTGGTAGACGAGATCCTATCCTTTATTGTAAAGGACTCAGGGAAGAACAGTAGCATTCTCTTCGATTATTTTCCCCAATCTGCAGTTGACGGAAGTTCCAGGCTTGAGGCTGGGAGGAATATTCGGGATCAAGTATCACAGCTGGGAGAACCGTTTAAGTTCGGTATCAAGGAAGGAACTGTTGAGACATTCCTTACGCAGCGTGGATTTACACAAGCATGCAATGTGACGATGGAAGATTGTAAAAAAGCCTATTTTCAAGGAATAAATAAAAACAGAATAGTTGATAGCTTGAAGTCTTTCGTCCACGCCGTTGTTCAATAAATTTATTGAACCGGCTAAAAAGAGGCAGCGACCGAACTCGTGGTTATCATCGGACAGGACGAAGACAGAATTCACTTAGCTTCTGCGCCCGAACTTCCGGGTTGCCACACGCAGGCAGAAACACTTGATGAACTGAACACGAGAATAAAAGAAGCAATCGACCTTTATCTTGAAGTCAAAGCCGAAAAAGAGAATTAAGGAATCTACCTCCTCCCATTCTTCAAGCAGGATTGAAGCCACCAAAAGAAGCTTAAATTTTCTGTTCACCTGTGCAACAGCTTCTCGTTTGCGGTCAGGATCTCGACCCCGAGTTCGCTGAAGTCCTTATCATGGGTTACGAAGACCAGGCCTTTGGCGCGGCAGATCTCTGCAAAGAGGAGGTCGTTGAAGTCGTATTTTCCCTGCTCAAAGAAGCGCAGGATTTCAGGCAGGTCTATGACTTTTAAGTCGGGGTCGCAGGCAAGGGTGTTTCGGAGAATTTTTTTCACGTTAGAGGTAATGTCTACGGCAACCGGACGGAAGCTGAGCGAGTTTCTGAAATCCTTGAATCTTGAATAATCCGTCTGCTGTTTGAACTCGATTCTAGAAAAGGCATTGATAAATTCCGAGATTATCATGCAGTTTATGTAGATCGTACCGTTTGAGTTCCGGATTTCTCGTAAGGTTCTGGAATATATGGCAGACCTCTGATCAGGCCAGCCTATGGGGCCGTAGATGTAGAGCCAGATATTGGTATCAAAAAAATAACTCTGTTCGGGAGGAAAATCATAAGTCTCTGTGGAATGGATAGGTGCCGGGCTGGGTTTTACAGGCAGGGTTTTTCCAGGGCGAAGCCTCACACTGCGCTTTAACGGGTATACTACTGCGCGGTGAACGCTCTTATGCATCTTCGCCTCCTATCACATCCCTGAGAGCCTTTCTACAGGAATATGCATGTTCAAAATAGCCTTTTGCCCTCTCCATGACCCTCTTGAGAACAGCCTCGTCTTCAGGGTCAAGGTCCGTAAAAGAAAGGTTTTTTTCAATCAGTTCAGCCGGAAAAGTCCCGTAAAGCTGCCCCACAGCCGAATTCAAAAAGGCAGGCGTAAGTTCGTCATTCTCTGCAAAAGAGAGTTCAACCTTCCTGTTTTTGCGGAAAGAGTTTGCAATTATATCGTGCACTTTTTGCCCATCGCAGGCTGCAACACAGAAATTGCTGCCTGCAGCCTCAATAATTCTTACTTTCACCCTCTCTTCCTTAACCTTCCCCATTCAGTCACTCCCATCCTGCGTACCAAGAAGCACAATTAGAAGCATAATTTTGAGCCGGGCGCCTTAAACCAAAAACCTGCACCCTTTTTACCAGTTTTCTCTTCAGCGTCTTTTGCCAATTCTTCTTTCCTTCAATACCTTTACCGATTATTCTTACCTTCAATGCCTTTTACCGATTATTCTTTAATCCCTTTTCCTGTTATCTTCAATAACTTTACCGGTTTACCTTTCAGTTGACTGAAATAACCCCCTGCTCCCAATAGCTGTTTAATCGGTTTTTTTCTTGAAAAAAAGCCATCCTTTCCCTTCTTTCCCGTACTTTGTCCTTATCAATACATAATCACCTTCGAGTTTTTCCCCGTGAAGTGTCATGGCAATTTCTTTCTCGTTATGTTTCTGAAGCTCGAAGATCCCCTTATCCCAGATCTCAACCTTCCCGGCTCCGTACTCTCCTTTGGGGATTTCTCCCTCAAAATCGGCATACTCGAGCGGATGATCTTCAGTCTGGATGGCAAGCCTCTTAATGCCGGCACTATCAGGCGGCTCCTTGGGGACTGCCCAACTTTTCAGGACCCCATCCAGTTCCAGGCGAAAATCATAATGAAGGTTAGTTGCATCATGGCGCTGGACCACAAAAACAGGCTTATCCGAACTTTTTTCGACCCCTCTCGCGGGAGGTTCGGAGGTCTTTTCAAAATCTCTCTTCTTCGCATATTCCTCAAGCATGGAAGATCAATAGAAAATATGGATGCGCCGGATATAAATGATTATGCAGTAAGGTTTGAAAAAGAAGCTTACGAAGAAGATAATATTATGTCTGCCGAAAGTCTGTAGAAGAAATTCCTGAAAAATATAAAAAAGCATCCGAAAACAGCTCTTCTTTCACATTCTGGCAAGTGAGTAATCAGAGTAAATCTGTAAGAATTCACTGTCAGTCTGCAGGAGCACGGTCTCAAACATCGCTAAATGGACTTTTTCCTCCCTGGCGATATCAAGAAGAATTGTACGGATTTCCTCATTTTTTGTCAGGTTTGCCATCTGTTCGTATACGTTGATGGCATCCAGTTCTGCGATCATTGCAGCTCTCAGGATTTCTTTATCAAGGTCTTCCTGGTTGGTATTCTCAAGGTCTGCAATTGTTTCCGAAAACAGACTCTTACCTCCTGTAAGTATTCCCTGTAAAGATATGCAAAGGCAAACTTAATGTCTCTTTCTATCGGGAACCCTCATTAGAAACAGATCCGTATTCAGTGTAAAAATAATTGAACAAAAGACCGGATTAAAGATTAGACTAAAGCCTGAAATAAGGTATGAAATAAGATATGGAATAAGGCATGAAATAAGGTATGAAATAAGATTTGAAATAAGGTATGAAATAAGATTTGAAATAAAGGAGATAACTGTATCTATAAATTAATCCATTTCCTTTCTCAATACAATGAAAATAATTTTAGATTAATAAAAGTTATGTTGATAAAATATTTTACTTTAATTTTTTTATAAATTATTATATGTTTGTCAACTTATTAGCCCTGGATATACGGGTAATATACGACCCCAAACTCTAATTTTCGAAAACACATTCGCATTGAAAGGCTATTTAATACATCAGTAACTTAATTACATTTCATAAAAAAATATGTTTTGTTAGAAAAGAACTTATACATAAATTTCATAAACTAATTATATGAATTCTTATTTATGATGGATCTACTGAAGAATATTAATTATATTGAATGTTGCTGAAAATCTGCTTACAATTTGTGTGGTCCAGAAATAATAATCCCAAAAACCCTCCGGTACCGTTTCCTCCGTACCATCTCAGTCAGCTAACCAGAAATTGATCCTATCCGAGGCCGAGAATTCTTGAAGAAAATAAATTCCCTTCTGCTTGCATTTATGATCTTATTTTCGTGTTTTTCTGGCAGCGTGAGCTTTGCCGCCGGAAGTACCGAAAACTCCGAGCTGCCCCTGAACAATACATCCCTTTCAGAACCTGTGATTGAAACGGCTCCTCTGAACCCCGAGTTTCTGGAGTCAGGGCAGTCAGATCCGATTGACCCTCTCTCGTCTTCTGATTACGGGTATTCTCCAGGCACTGGATATACTCCTTCTCCGGTAAACCTGTCAGGGCTCTCAAGACCTGCAGAAAGGCTGTTGCTCAGGGCATCAGGTTCGGAACTCCCTGCAACCTACGACCTGCGAGAAGAAGGACAGGTCACCTCTGTGCAGGACCAGGGAGAGACCGGAAGCTGCTGGGCTTTTTCGAGCCTCGAATCCCTTGAATCTTACATCTTGGGGACAGAAGGAGAATATCGGGATTTTTCCGAAAATAACATGAAAAATCTTGTTACAAAATATTATTCCGACGGTTTTGACCTTACCGTCAATGACGGCGGGAATGCATTCATGTCTATGGCATACCTTGCCCGCTGGTCCGGGCCAGTAAACGACTCCGAAGATCCTTTTAGCGAAACTTCTACCTACTCTCCGACAGGACTTCCCGTGCAAAAACATATCCAGGAAGCGCTTATACTGCCCGAGAGAACCGGCCCTCTGGACAATGAGGTGATCAAGGAAGCACTTATGGATTACGGGGCCGTGTACTCCACAATGTACTGGAGCTCGCTCTATTACCAGGAAAACAGCTGCACTTATCGATACACAGGTTCGGGCGATGTCAATCACGCAATAACTATCGTAGGCTGGAACGATTCTTTTGATAGGAATATGTTCAAACGGGTACCCTCCGGGGACGGAGCTTTTATTGTAAAGAACAGCTGGGGAGAAGCCTGGGGAGAAGAAGGATACTTCTATATTTCCTACTATGACACCAGGCTCGCATACGTAGAAAATGCCGTGTTTACGGCTGCAGAGAAGGAAAACTTTGACTGCATTTACCAGTATGATCCACTCGGATGGATAACCTCTTTTGGGTACCCTGGATCTGGATATTTAACCGCCTGGGGAGGCAATGTATTTTCTTCGGGAGGAAACGAAAAACTTGAAGCCATAGGATTCTATACTACGGATCTTGATACGGCTTATGAGATATATGTTTACAAAAACCCGACAAATGGTCCAATTAATCAGGAAGAAAATTTTGTTTTAAAAGAGACCGGAACATGTGCTTTCCCTGGTTACCATACCCACCCGCTGAATTCGCCAGTAAACCTGACTTCCGGAGAGAAATTTTCAGTGGTTATGAAGTTCAGCAATCCTTCCTTATCGTACCCTCTTGCAATTGAGCTTCCCCTTTCCGGTTATAGCAGCAAGGCACAGGCTAATTCCGGAGAAAGCTATGTAAGTTCGAATGGAGTCAACTGGCGAGACCTTACATCAGAGGCCGGATGTTCAGGAGCAAACCTCTGTATAAAAGCTTTCACTATTGTTAACGGCCTCCCTGAGGCTGACTTCTCTTCAAATATCACCAGCTGGGTTTCTCCTCTCACAGTCCAGTTTACCGACCTCTCGCAGGGTGCCTTTTCCCGGGAGTGGGACTTCAACGGAGACGGAACTGTAGACTCAACAGCCCAGAATCCGGTCTACACCTATAGCTCCCAAGGAACTTATACTGTCTCGCTGAATGCCAGCAACAGGAACGGGCTTGACTCCGAGACAAAGAGCAATTACATAACAGTGGCTCCACTCTCAATTCTCTCTTCAAGCCCCGAGGGAGATCTCACGATTTTTGAAGGAGAGGAGCAGACGTTCAGTATTAGCACAAACCATAACAGTACTGTAAGCTGGTACCTTAACGGAGTGGTAAAGCTTTCTGAATCCGGTGTTAAAAACAGTTCCTATTCCAACAGTGCTCTCTCTCCCGGAAATTATACTGTTACCGCCCGAGCCGTAACAGGGAGCGAAACGGTTGTACACACCTGGAACCGGACAGTCCTCGACTGGAACCCCTGGGACGATTCGACCTCTGAGGGAGGGGCCAGCATAAGCACAGGAGAGCTTCAGGAGGCGATACATGTATATAAAAACGGTCTTTCGATCCCGAACACAGGAGTGGAACTAACTAGCTCCAGGCTCGAGGAACTTATAAGGCTCTGGAGCGAAGGGTCTGCAAATTGAAAAACAGTATAACGACAACCGGGAAACATAATCAGGTTTCCCGTTTCTTTTCTTAATTTTTTTCTAATTTCTTTTAAATCTTTTTTAAATCTCTTTTTTAATTTATGTTCTTATTTTTCTTTAATTTTCTTTCCCAATTTTTACTTTTCCCTGCTTATTTTTCTTTTTCCAGAGTCTGTTCGACTCCTTCCCCGATTTTAACATTCATAAGAAAATCATCAACAGTTGCAAGAAGAGAACCAATTTTCTCGGAATGAAAATGCACAGCAACCCTTTCATCACTGATTTCACTTTCCATACTTCTCAGGTTGTCCGGGGAAAGAGCTTTCAGGATTCTGGCTGCAGACCGTCTTGACTTTGGGTCAGGGAACTCAATTATACCTGTGATTTTCATAAATATGCCTCGTGCGTTTTTATGCTAATCCCGTGCTTTCTTTTCTTTTTACTTCGCTTTTGCTGCTTACTTAGCTTTCCGCTGCTTCATTTTCCTGCTCAATTCCATTTTTTACATTTCCTGCTTAATTTCCTTTTTTACATTTTCTTATATTTTCTTTTACTTTACCTTCCCACTGGCATTTTTCCTTAGCTGGTCTCCTACGATCTGGTCTACGATGCTCAGGAACTCCTCCATACTTCCGAAGGGAATTGAGGCTCCGGATGCGACACTGTGTCCGCCTCCGTTTCCACCGACCGCGCCTGCAGCTTCCCTGAGGGCAAAGGCAAGATCAAGCCCTTTTGATACAAGTTCGCGGGTACCCCTGGCAGAAACCTTCAGAATTCCCTCGGACTCGTTTACACAGATGAAAGGGAGTTCGGGGTGGAGGTATCTGACCACGGTTGTGGCGAGGCTTCCTGTAGAAAGGGCATCAACCGTATTGATATACCAGATGTTCTCCCCTTTACGAATTTTTTCCACGCTTTCCCGGATATCCACAGCAAGGTTCTTTTCATGATCTTTTGTAAGGGAGAGGGCTTCCCCAACAATGGTCGGATCCTTCAGGCAGAGCGCCAGGGCAAGCCCGTAAACCTTCTGCTTGCCGCAGGTATTGAGAATGGAGATGAAATCATAGACATTATGCACCAGTTCCCGGTTCAGCAGAAATATGTCTCCTATGACGGCTTCAATTGCCTCAGGACTTGCCTGCCTGACAAGTTTCAGGGCGATGGCGCTGGCAAGTTTTGAGGTCTCTTCTTCGGATAGGTTTTCAATGTTTCCGGAGAGTCCCAGCTGGTTTAAGAATTCCGCTGCTTTTTCGGGATAGCCGGTTACATCCAGAAAAGGTTCCGTGCTGTATGCAAGCACATCCGCAATTGCTCCGTCACCTACTTTCAACCCTTTCCTGATGGACACAACTCCCGCTTTTAAGGCTTCCTCCAGAATAAAGGCATTTGCAGTCCGGAAAAGCTGCCTGTCTCCGACTGCTCCTGCAATTGCCAGCCCTGCAAGGTCGATGTTTCCTGTCCCTAGTTCTCTGGCAACAAGATAGCAGGTACCTGAAGCCGAGATATCCGTTGCCCCGTCGATTCCTACCATATGGGCGTTTACCACGGCTTTTGCAGGAGACTGCCCTACCGGCTGGTGGTGGTCAAGCACCACGACATCAGCTGCAACCTTACCTATCAGTTCCGGTTGCCCGCTGCCCATATCACAGAAAATAACCAGGTCTCCTTTAGATATGGTATTATTCACTTCTTCGATTACAGCCTCATCCAGTTTTCCTGCTATTGAAAGCTGGAAACCTATACCTGCCCGTAACAGAGCCAGGGCCATGATCCCGGCTGAAGTCAGCCCGTCAGCATCATTATGTGAAACTATACGCACAAATTTATGCTTCCGGACTTTATCGGCTGCATTTTTTGCAAGATTTATCAGTTTTTCAAGCTCGCTCAAAACCCATCACTCATAAAAATTCAATATCAAAGTCAGAAGCCCGGTACAGAGACCGATATATTTTCGAGAGATATAATACTTAGTTGCTAACTCACGAAAGATGCCAATCTATACTGGCTTGATAATATAAAACACTTATATTCCAGAGGCAACATATCAAGGGAAAGAGTATTATGAAACTTAGTGAGTTAAGGCAGGACACTACCGTAAAACGTTGGTTAAATAATTTGAAACCAAAGAGAAACACTGAGTTAGCATATTTACAGGCTCTATCCGCGTACACCGGTTATTACAATGTGACACCATATGAATTAATCGATGAGGCAGACAAGGAAGAGATAAATCAGGTCAGGATAAGAGACCGGAAGATAAAAGATCGTTTAATTAATTTTAGAAGTTACCTTATTGACCAGGGTTTAGCTGATTTCACGGTAAGAGGAAGGATGGCAGGCATCCGTAGTTTCTACGCATCATTTGATATAGAAATACCTAAGCTTCAAGGAGAAAGGAGAAGAGCAAGGGTAAAGGAAGAGAATAGGGAGATACCAACTAAAGAAGATCTACAGGCAGCACTTAAAGTATGTGATCCACTGGAGAAGGCTTTGGTTTTGACTGGGGTAAGTAGTGGTCTATCATCAGTTGAAATTCAAAATCTCACAATTAACGACTTCAAAAAGGGGTATGATCCGGAAACAGAGATTACAACTTTGAAACTCAGAAGAGTAAAAACCGGAGTGGAATTCACCACCTTTTTGAGTCCAGAAGCTTCCAAGGCAATATTAGAATATCTTGATTTCAGAAACCGAGATGTTAAGGCAGCAACACCCAAACGGGCACAACAGATTGAGAAACAAAAAGTAGTCTCTGATAGTGGTTACCTCTTCATCTTAAGACAAGTCGAAAGTAAGTATCTGGATACTCATGACGAGGAAATTAGAAAGCTTAGTGAAAACGCGGTTCAAAAAATGTATAGGGCAATCTCAGATAAAGCCCGGAAAAACACAAGTGAAGGGGCCTATAATACAATCAGATCCCACAACATGAGGAAATACTTTAATTCTGCTCTTCTCAATGCAGGATGCGACTCTTTTATGGTTGAATATTGGATGGGTCATGAGTTGGATGATACAAGGGCAGCATATTTCCGGGCGAGTCCGGAGAAACTCCGAGACATATACAAAAAGTATATTCCATACCTGACGGTCCAGAAAGAACTTGATATCTCAGAAAGCCCCGAATATCAACAAATTAAAAATGAAAATATGATTCTACAGGCAGAGACCGCCCGGCATATTGTGGAAAGGTCTGAGCTTCAAGACCTGAGAAAAGAAATGCAAGAACTCAAAGAACTTGAGAAAAATATACCAACGTTACTACAAATAGTAATGCAAAGCCCGGAAGCCATGGAAATTATGAAAAACATGAAGTCACAGCAAAAATCAACATAAAATGCCTTAAGACTGTGAAATACTTTCTTCTAGTTTAGAAACTAGAAGATATGTGCTTTTTTTGTGGAGTTGTACAGCGGTTGAATCTATCCCATATTCGAATATTTGTTTTTCTATGGAAGAACAAGATTCAAGAGTTTGCATTGTTTCAGATGTAAGGTATTGTTTTTCTCGCAGGTAGTTTTCGACAGCAACGTTTATTGTGTTACTGAGGTCCAGGCCATAAAAGTCTATAATCTGTTTCAGAAATTTTTCTATAGACGGACGAATTTGGACCCGATCTTTTTTCCCTAACCCGAGGTTTCGAGCGACTACAATTGAGCATTTTTCCATACAACACCCTCTAAAATAAAAAGAGAATTACTATGGTATTTATATCTTGGCTTAAGGATGAGATGCAGGAACAATCGATTTTAATGCTACTACCAGATCTTCTAAGGAAACGCTTGATTTTGCATTTCTAGATTTACGTTCTTCCGGTTCCAGATGGCCTATGTACCTGATATAGCCGAGATCTTCACCTTTTCCATACCAAGGGATTCTTATTTTGTCTGTAAAGGTTTTAGTCGGAAAGGCTATTATCGCCTGGCCAGGTTCGAGCTTTTCAAATAGCCTGTTAAAGCGGTATAGTTTCGGCTGTTCACTGCTGGGATAATTGGCACCTCTCAGGGAGATTAGGAACTGAAAAGAGGTTCTTATGCCTGGCCTGAGTTTTCGCCAGCCGTGAGAGGAAGCTACAAGGCGAACGTTTTGACTTCTTAGCTGTTCTGCGTTGTGCTGCAGGATTGCACCGGCATGCTGATCCCCTGAGAAGCCCTGTCCCCTGCTGGGTGCAATGTTGTTAAGTTCATCCAGAAAGAGAGCAACCCGGGGATTCTTCCCTTTCATGTGAGAATATGGGTATCCTGAAGGTTTAAGGTCGTAGTTCATGGCTTTCAGGATCAAAGACTCAAAAAGCTTTGCCGTTGTTGGAGCTACGAGGGAGGGGTGAAGTATGAAACGCTGTAAGCAGAGTACGTTTATGTGGTCACGGTCCAGGAGGTTCCAGACTTCTTTGGGATCCTGGAAGTATTTTTTCTCTATTTCGTAGTGCTGGACCTCTTCCCCGTTTTCATCTTCAAAAAAGTTAATATCAACGTCGCAGGACTCGGGTATAAGGAGCCTTACAGGGGCCATTCTTGTAAGCTGCAGGATTTCGGAGGATTTCCCACGGTCAAACCAGACCAGAGTTTCCCAGAGATCCGGGGAAAGTTGGGTACGGGCTTTAAGGAAGCCTTCCAGCAGCCAGAACATTAAGGTAGTTTTCCCGGCTCCGGTGTTTCCTACTTCTAAACCGTGCTGACCTGGTGAAAGGATAAATTCCTTGTAAAGCTTTTCTTCCCAGCTGTTCAGTTTTTCGCCTCCTTTGTTTCAAAAATGAATTTGAGAAAAGAAATTATCTGATCCTGGGAGTATTTCCCCATCAGATAGCCGAGTGTACAGGATACTAAGCCCACCAGAAGGCAGAGCTTTTGTATTTCGAAAGAGTCAACGGTCCAGAGTACCATTATAACCACCTGCTGCCCTGAATTTCTTTGATCATTGATTCAGTGATTAATTCATGTTTGTGTATTAGGGTCATAAGTTGAAGCCGGGTAATGTCCAGGGATTCATCTATTGATTTTCTTCTTTCGTCTGAAAGCTGGACGTATTCCGGATCATCCAGAATTGGCTCATAGATTCCCCTTACAGTACTGATATCTGTTTTGATTTCATCGAGTAACTTTTTATCTTCGTCTTTGATGCCTTCTTTTTCTGATACTGCTGCAGTGATTGTATAGATTAGAGCTACTAAGGATATTTTGGCTCTGAGGCTGGAGTCTATGTTATAGATCTGGGAGCGCAGAGCCTCAGCGAGCAGGTAAGGAAGGCCTAAGAATTTTTTATCGTTCTGCAGCCTGGTCGCCTCCTGCTGCCTGCTGAGAGTTACGTTTTTTCAGGAAGGAGAAAAGGGATTTTTTAGGGGCCTGATTTGAGTCTATCTGAGGGTAGAGGGTAGGGACTACAGGCCGGGGTATTATTGTGTTTACGGCTTCCTGCCTTCCTAAGCGGTCCCTGGATGCAGAGAGAGAGGCGGCCCGGTTCATGAAGCATAAAACACCAGGAAGGGGTATAACAAATTGATCAACAGCCCCATAAAGAGACATAGCCGTTATTTGCTGCTGGCTCAGGTCATACATTGCGTCAGTTGTGGGATTGATAAGGGCCTGAACAGTGGACCGTTTAAGAGCTATGTCTGAATTATCGCTTACTTTGCTGCTGTTTTCTTTTTCTCTTAGCTTTTCTGCTATTTCGTTTACCATCTGGACCACCTCAGAACATTAGACCGAAGACGAAACCGAAGAGTAAACCAAAGAAAACGCTTGCTAAAAGCTGTCTGGCTTCGGGCTTGATCTTAAAGGCTTCCTGCAGTATTGCCCCCTGGGTAATGTCGCACATCAAAGCCGGGTTAGTTTTGATGTACATGCTTACTTTGCCTTTTGGGGTTTCTACTTCGGTTATGTATGAGTTTTCATCCCGGTAGATGTCCAGATCTACCACACAGCCGCGTTCCTGGTCTACTGCATAGAGGTCGGTTTTTTTGCCGCGTTCCTCCAGCTGCACGGGTCTGGCTGAGACTGTATATTTACTGTCTTCTAATTTGCCATGTAACATGTTATCCTTCAGGATCATGTTTTTTAATTCAAGGTTTGAGGTTCCGGGTATGATTTTAAGGACTTTTACTTTGTTTCCACGTCTGAAAAGGCTCATAGGATCACCTGTTTAGATTGGTTTTAAACCCAGTACGCAATTAGCGACTGCGACGATTATTGAAAGAACTAAATTTATGGCCATTAAGGCAATGCCTATAATGAATGACCAGGCTGCCATGTGATATTCTACAACGGCTTTTACAATGTTTACAGGTTGTCTTCTTTTGTTATTGATTATCGCATAAGAGAAAATGAAAAACTCAAGTGTTAATAATGTAGCTTCAACATACTCTATGAAAAGTAAATTAAAGTAAAAGAAAACCTCGTCTATTATGTAACTGGCTATAAGCATAGCGGTTACCAGGTCATCACCTACATACGGTATGAGTTCAACGAAGGAAAGGATCGCGTCCCATGTCCAATCAAAATAATTACCAGCTAATTCTTTAGCATATGCTGTGATATCCTCATTGACCTGGTCTTGAAACTCTTCATCTGTAGAGCAATAGATTGTCAAGTCTGCAGGGGAGTCGCAGGTATAAGTGATATGTGAAAATTTCAATCTGGTATAGTAATATTCATCATCGAAAATACCTGCCAGTGATGAGTTTATATCTCCAGATACTGGGTTTGTGAAAGATGCAGTTAAAGGAAGCAACCCGACATATACATCAACATTAGCCCATTCTAAATCAGAATAGTACTCGGTATTAGATAATGCATATTGAACTGAGATATCACATGTACGAGAAGCAATTGCAGTTGTGGAGAGAGATTTATTTACTGTTGTACCATTCGGATAAAGCATAGAGATGTCAAAATACCAACGTCCATACCAGTTTTTATACCCTGTAATGTTTAGAGTATAGATTTCACCGTATGAATTCATTACAGTTGAATAATTAAAGTCTGGGCTGATGTGGTCGGCATCGAATCCGGAGATACAAAGCCCGTCAGGAGCATCTAAAGAGAAATATTCTGAATCTTCCACTTCAATTTCTTGGACTGCTGAAGCTGTGGGGAGTGCAGCAGCTAAGAGAATGAAGAGAATGAGGCAGAAAAATAAAGGCCTTCTGGCCATTTAGAATTTCACCCCTACAAGAGCACATATAAAAATTACTACTACGAGTTTGATGAGACCGGGCATTGTTTCTTCTAGCCAGGTTAGAGATTCTTTTGCAGCTTCACGGCTTGGCCTGTCTGTGCTATCCGTGCTGCTTGTGCTGCTGTCGTCATCGTCTCCGGAAGTGCTGCTGCTGTCCTGAGAGACTAATTTTATTAATTGAAATGTGGAGCCGTTAACCGTTATCTCTTTCTGGTAATTATCGTACCCTGTTTTGCTTGCGCTTAAGGTCCATACCGAACCGTTCTGAAGGCCTTCAAAGATGTAAGCCCCTGTAGAGGACCGGCCCAGGGTTGAGTATGTTATTGAACCGTTCGAGATCTGGATATAGGCCGTTTCTACTGCCTGGCCTGTGTCATAATCCGCACAGGCCCCGTATATTATCCCTGTTTCCCCTTCCGAGGCTGTGATAGGGACCAGATAGATGTTTTTCAGGGTGCTTACTGAAACAATGTCTATTGTAGTTGAAAGGATGTTATAGCCGTCTGCACCTACTACCAAGTTTTTAGTCCCTGCACTTACGGACATATCATAACGGCCTGCATCATTCGTATACTGAACTGTCCCTCCAACAGCTACCGAGGCCCCTTCTATGGCTGTAAGGGTGTTCGCATCGTAGACAGTACCGTATATTACATAGTCGTCTCCGCTTGCTATGGTTGCGGAATCACTATCCAGTAATTCCCCATCATAGGCAGCCACAACATAGAGAGATGAAATATCTTCCCCTGACAGCTGATAATAAAAGACTCCTGAACCGGTTTTCGTATATATTTCAGATATTACTTTTGTGCTGCTGCCTGCTTTAGTGCCTGTTAGCTGCACCTGGCAGCCTGCAGGGAGATCTGAATAAGTGATAGCTACTTTATCAGTGTTGGTATATGCCGATTTATCAAAGCTTATTTCTGAATCTCCCCCGACTCCTCCAACCACTTCAAAGTATTCATACGCAACTTTTCCCCCTGAAGGATTCCTAAGGATCACAACACCAGTACCTGATACCGAATCCGAAGGTATTGGATAATTAACCATTTGTTCGTCAGTAGTTATGGAATATGTTTCAGAATCATCTGATCCGGGACCATCCGCCACAAGAGAGAAGCCTGATGCGTTGTAACAGTAGACGTTTAGATTTTCCCCCGGTTCGACTTCTGGGTTTTCAACTGATATTGAGTAGCCAGCTGGCCCCACATATTCAAAATATCTGGTGTTTGAGAAGTGGGTTGAACCGTCATAAATATAATATAATTTTATTGAGTACAGGCCAGATTCGGTGAATAATCCAACAGGTAAAGATTTTTCTGATAGATTAGTGATAATGGTATCTGATACCAGAATATCCATATCCATGTTATAAACCCTATAAAACCAGTTATATCCTGGTTTTGAATATGGGCAACCTATTGTAAAATATTGGTCTGTTTCTTGATATGTGATTTCATCATCACACCCTATCATTGAAAATTCGTTTGTTAAATCATCAATTATGAGCCCTAAGTTCATACCCTGGGGGGTGAAAACTACGCTAATTGTCTCTATTTCGTCAAAGTCGTCAATTATATAAGCAGTGGATTCTTTTAACTCGCCGTCACGGTAACATTCGATACCTGCTCCGCTAGTTGTTTCAATGAATTCTATTCTTCTCGGATCGTATGTGTCTCCTGAAATTGATGGCATAGTACACATTGTAAGATCTTCGAATACAATTTGGCCCTCGGAATCATAAAGCCGAAGACCTACATTAGACGCTGCGGTCGCCGTATAAAAAGTTGTATCAGATGTAAAAGCTAAATAACCATCAAAATCCCTAGAGATATTAAATGTTCTTGTTGCATTTATGTAGGTTTTCATTGCGTACCCATGATCATTATTTATTTCAAAAAATCCTCCGGTTGTATCTGAAAAACCTGTGTCGAATGGATGATTTTCAAATGATTCCTCCCAAGCAGAGACAGGGAACGAGAGTAGGCAAAGAGCCAGTAGAGAGAGAATAATAATTTTCTTCTTCAATTTCCAAACCCCCCTATTATCTGAAAATTAGCCTGACTATTCCAACAAATACCAGGGCGCCACCGAAGAAAGATATTGTTTGTCCTGCGGCTGTGTCTATAAAATACGTTAAAGCGTTACGCGGATCGTCTATCCATGTAAATTCAGAGGGTTCAACTACTATCTGATATGAATAGTCCGGATTTAATGAGATGGAGGCATTTTCAGTGGACCCTGAATATATTACTGATACGCCTGTTTCTGAGACCTGATATACAGAAATATCACGCTCTACAATGTTCAGGTCATTGAAATTTATAGATACGTTAGAGGCTGCGGCTGGCAGGCAGAGCGAAGAGAGAAGCAAGAAAAAAGAAATTGTAATCTGGAAAAATGATATGGGGCGCATTTATGCCCCCCTTATACAAGCTTGTCAATCATGGCAAGTATTTTATCAAAGAATTTGAGAATGAACCCGACTACTGCTAGGGTCATGATTGTAGGAACGATTGCAACAACCAGATCCCCGAAGGATGGGAATATAAGGCCCATGTCTGAGAGGATACCAGTAATCTGAGATACGTTAATAACGCTTGCAGATGCCCCACCCGTGAGGACGGAGAGACTTAAACCTCCTGTGGTTGCTGCGATTGCAGCAGATATATTTCTCTGAGAACATTTGTTCTTAAGAGAAAGAGCTTTTTCTTTAATGGACTTGTTTGTGATCATATTATTTGGTAGAATTTATTCATATATAAAACACACAAAAATCTAAGGAAATTAATTTTTAATTAAAAAAATTAGAATTTTTGGAAATATGATTTGTATGTACTAACATACAAGATGAAATTTTTTCCCTCGGTAAAAAAAATCGATAGCGGTAAAAAATAAACTGGTTTTTTATCCTGGGGGCTGCCCGGATCCAGAGGCCTGCAGGAAATCTCGGAACAGATCAAGTAACAAGAAAAGTAATGAAAACTCTTTGCTAAATAAAATGGAGTTAAAATAGAATGATTAAGAAGGTTACAAATTTTATAATATCATTAGTTATTACAACTATCATTTTATTGGTATATTTTTATCTCGTACATGGTTTACCCATTGCTCACGAACTGGAACAAACAAATATCGTATCTGTGCAAATTATGCAGGGAAACGAAACCATTACTCTCACTGATGACAAAGACATTGAGAATGCTGTCAATTTTGTAAATGTCTTAAGTTTTCGATTTGGAGAAGCTAACGGTGGACCTGCAGATACTACATGTACATTTTATCTGAGAGATGGTTCCAAAATAGAAATAGGAGCAAACAATGATACCATTTTTAAGAATGGCAAGCAGTATGTTGGTGTGAATGAATCATGTCGATTTTTTGGAAACGTAATTCAAGGTTTTTTCTTCTCGGAAACACTACAGGATGGAAGACTGTATGATTAACTCATAATAATTACTTACTTCGTGCAGGTTCAAACATTGATTAATCACAAGGTTATAGAAGCACCAGGGAATAAAAGAAATGATGGCAGCATTTTTTGGGAGAGTCTTCAAGATCTCCTGTGTAATCAATTATTAAATGCTCAGATTACATGATATTCCAATATCCTAAGTGAAACCTAAAAAATAAAGAGGAGATACTTAACTCCTCAATTTTGGCTATTATTAAATATGTTAAGCAAACATTCCCAGTCATGCTTACTTAATTATTACATTAATTACAGAGTGTTGCATCGATCAATGCCTTTCCCTCTGTTTACATAAATTTTGTCAGTATTTCCTCCGTTAATAAAAGTATTAATTTCATTAATTGTTACCCATGTATTTCCAGCATTCAGTTCTTCTATTGCAGCGTCTAGTTTAGAAATCAATGCATTACCTTGACCCTAATTCAACTAGCCTGAGTCAACTAGATCTTGTACAGGCTGGCATTTGCTGGATTTCATCCGTAGAGGTCATATTGGGACCTATAAACTGTCCGAAGGCTACAGGCTGCAATCCTACAGTCACATTGTCTATAACAGTGTTTGTAGCGGTGTCAATTACAGAAACAGTACTGTTGCCCTGATTCGCTACATATACCTTTTTCCCATCTGGGTTAACTGCAACTCCAAAAGGAAGGTCACCTACAGTCACATTGTCTATAACAGTGTTTGTAGCGGTGTCAATTACAGAAACAGTATTGTTGCCCCGATTCGCTACATATACCTTTTTCCCATCTGGGTTAACTGCAACTCCTTGAGGATAATCACCTACAATCACATTGTCTGTAACAGTGTTTGTAGCGGTGTCAATTACAGAAACATTTTTGCTGTAAAAGTTCGTCACATATACCTTTTTTCCATCCGGTGTGACTGCAACTCCCCAAGGGCTGCTTCCAACAGTCACGGTGGCTGTAACATCGTTTGTTGTTGTATCAATTACAGAGACACTATTGCCAGGAAAACTACGGGTCCCGGCGTTTGCCACATATACTTTAGTTTCCGAAACTGCAATTCCCATTGGCTGTTTTCCTACAGGCACTGTGGCTGTAACATTATTTGTGGCTGTGTCAATTACAGATACATTGTTACTGCCATATAGCGCCACATACACCTTTGTTCCTACTTTGTTGACTGCTACTCCACTAGGCCTTTTCCTCCCTCCTAAAAGTACCTCGTCTATAGAGGTATTTGTGGCTGTATCAATTATAGAGATATTGTAGTCCCGAAAGTTTGCCACATAGACCTTTTTTCCATCCGGCGTGACTGCAACTCCCAAAGGATCGAATCCTACAGACACGTTGGCTACAACAGTGTCTGTGGCTGTATCAATTACGGAGACATTACGGGTTTCGGCACGAGTAATATATGCATATGGAGCGGCGGCTATGATACTCACCAACGTAACGATCATGAATAATGAAGCTAAGAATATAAAACTCAAGTTATTTTTATTATTCATTTATCTCCCCCACACAGTATTTATCTCTCAAAACTAATTTGTCGTCATAATGTCTACATTTATTCTTTTTTAAATTAGAATAAATTAAAGAAAAAAAATGTTATCTATTTACTTTCAAAGATAACACTTATTTGTTGTGTTTTTCTTATATGTTGTGCTTTTTATTATCATGTGGAAACATTGTCAGGTCTTTCAATATCGGAAACAGTACTAATGTAGCCATTTTTGACGGTCACTATAACGTTTTTCTGTTCCCAATAGGCAGAATTTAACATAGTTAACATGTTAATCGCTTGGAGTTGTGAAGTTGGATTAAACTGCACCCAAATGCTGGACTTCAAGGTATCGCCGTTGCTGTTAAGATAAGCATAATTGCGACCATCGTTAGTAGAATACACAGCACCTATAGTTGTATTATATATATTATCAGGTAAATCTCTAACGACAGGAGATGGAGCAGTTTTTGCTGTAATTTCGGTGGATAGGCCAGTGAAAACATTGCTTTCGACAACGGCGGAGATATAACCATCTATAATGTATACACTAACTTTTTCTTTCCCCCAATAAATAGAATTTAAAATAGTTAACATGTTAATAGTTTGAACTTGTGAAGTTGGATTTATCTGCATCGAAATGAGGGAATCATTGTCAAATTTAAGGGTAGCATAACTACGGCCACTGGCGAAAGTACTCACAGTATCTATAGTCACATTATATTGGCCAGTTAGTAAATCACTGTCAGACAATGGAAGATCTTCTGTGCTGTTTGTGCGCCCTGTTGCATTTAAACTTGTTCCAAAAAGCAAAAAAATTGCTAAAGCCAAAGCTATAAGTCGATTTTTTGGCATTTTTTCACCTCAGTCTTTTCTGTTATTACTTCTTTATTTAATGCAGACAGTTCCCCTCTATAGGCAACTCCCCTCTAGAGATAATAAGCGATTATATAATTCGTTTAATATAAAATTATATGGAATAATTGTTTCTAAATCTTAATTAGAAAAAAGATTTCTACTTCATAAATAAGCATATTTTCCAGCTATAGTTCCTGCCGCAATATTTCACACTAATGCTATTCTCTTGGTGGGAAAGAATAAGATCCTTTTTTATATTTGGTATTTTATAATGAAATGCTTATAATACATGAAGTAGAAGTCAGTTATACATCGCTTTGAAAATAGTAGTGGGGGAGAAAATGAAAAGTAAAATTATACTTGCTTTGAACTGTTTGATGAGTTCAATACCAGTTTCATTGGCTGGAAAAGAAACTCAACTTACAAGTGGTGAGCGATTAACAATTAGCACATCAATATATGGTAACCTAGTTACGTGGTTAGAGACTTCTGGGAATGGTGTACATGTGTACGATCTAACTACCGGAAAAGAACTAAATATTGAAGGGGGTACAAATAGCAATATTAAGGTATATGAAAATAAGGTTGTATGGAGTGATCCAGGTAACGATATCTTTATGTACGATATTTCTACCGGCAAAGAAACTAAGATAGCATCGGAAGGGTATTCCCCTGATATTTTCGGGGACTACATAGTATACAACAGTGAACAAAATGATATTTATCTGTATGATCTCAAAACTCACAATGTAACTAAAATCGCTTCCAATGCTATTCCTTTCAGTTCTCCTTCGATATATGGCAAAAAAGTAGTGTGGTCACAAGATGGTAGCAACAGTGGTGGGGGTATCTACATATATGATATATCTACTCACCAAAAAAGCATAATAAGAAATCAAGGGGGCTCTCCCTATATACATGGAAATGTCGTCGTGTGGATAGAATCATCAAACAACGGAAAAGCCGACGTATATATGCGTGATATTAGTAAACACAAAACAACTCAGGTTACAACTAGCGGAATGGCAAGTGAGCCTGCGATCTACGGTAGCCGGATAGTGTATACAAATTCGTATAATACGGGCGGTAGTGACATCTATCTTTATGAAATATCTACTGCCGAGATAAAACGCATAACTACCAGCAAGAGTGCATTTGGTCCATCAATTTTTGGTGATAAAATCATATATGCAGATAGTCGCAATGATCCGGAATTAGGTGAAGTGAGAGACATCTATATGTACGATCTCGGACCCAAACCCTAAATGTGAACTCAGAAGCTGCAGACATGTTGGATGAAGTTGTCTATTTGTACAATCTTGTAGCCAAAACTTCAAAAGATTTTACACCATTACCTAGACGAAAGAAGGCTGGACATGGACTCGTAAACCTCCAAAAGAAGCAGGTGGCCAATCTCCAGCCGGCTTTCTCTCTGATTATCTTGAAAAAATCAATATTTCCCAGTTCCGGAGCTCTATATTGGGCTTTTAATATTCAGTTCTATACTCATATTATCGCCTTCTTCCTTATTGCATCCTGCATTTCCCCGGGTGTAGGCGTACTATAATGCTCTTGAATGACTGCAATAGTATCCCCTGTCAACTTAGCCACTTCTTCAACTTTCCAATCAGCTTTCTGACAGAGCTTAATACAAGTGGCTCTCAAAGCGTGGAACGGTCTTTCTTCAAGGCCTGCCTTCCTGCAATATTCTTGTAGTCTTCTATGGCAAGTTCTCCCAGAATACGTGATCAAGAACTTTTCTTTTTTATCACGAGAATTTACAAGGAGTTTGATAAGTCTCATCATCTCTTTAGAGAGAGGGACTTCGTGAATTCTGTTTTTCTTGTGTTCAAAGAACTGCATCTTTCCGGTGCCGTCTGATAACTCAGTAATATCTGAAATTCTGATTCCTGAATTGTGTTTGGCACTGTAGCCTAAGTCTTCCCTGCGGATTCCTGTGGAAATTGCAAGCTTTAGCATGACTTCATCTTCAAGGTTATCTATTACTTCTTGGAGTTTAGCCCATTCTTCAGGGAGAAGGGCTTTTTCTCCGGTTGTGTAGCGAGTTCTTTTTTGAAGCATGTTACCTCAGCACAATAGTGTTTGATTCCTCAAGTCGTGGGTTTGACTACATTCTTTCCCGCTTAAGTACCGTCAAATCTGTCCTATATTACAAACATATAGGACAGAAAATTATTAAAAACTTTCTTCTTTATATATTATTCAAGATTTTCAGGAACCAAGGTTTAATTTTTGTCCTTATCTATGGGGAGTCGGACACAGAAAAAAAGAAAAGAAACTTAATAGTTTTCAACGGGTCCACAGAAGGCCCGAACTTGCAGAACAAAAAAGAGAAAAAATTAATATCAAAGGATTATTAAAAGAAATTGTAGTTAAAACAATAACATGTTATTATAAATAAATTAATATCCTTACTAAGAATTCTATATGTTATTTATTAGTTGAAATTATAATTATACTCAATGAAATATAAAGTCATGTGCTTTTACGAAGAGTGCAATCAAGAATTCGAAATTGATATTGATACTCCACCAGATAATGTATTATATAATATTTTAACGAAACATCCATTAATAATTGTGGAAGAATGCCCTTACTGTCATAAAATGAATACCTTCGTAATATACTAGACTTAAATGAGACTTGAGGAGTATATATATCTTGAATAACAATACTGCATCAGGACAAGCTCCTAAAATTATAAAAGGGCGTAAGCCAACTACTCGAGAGTTAAGATTGTTTAAACTAGGGTTTGATATTTTCAAGCAGTCTCCTGATCATGCTGACAATATTGCAAAAACTCTTATTACTCTGATTACAACTTTAATAACAATATATATAAGTATTTTAGCGTTTTTACAAGTATCCGAAAGGGCATCCACTATTCAACCTTTATGGGTATATGCAATGCTTATTCCTATCTTTTTCTGGATATTCAGTATATATTTTAATGTAAAAGTGTATTTGCCAGATTTAACTGAACTCCATTTGAACCGGCCAGAAAGCATTCAAGATTACATGAATATTGTTATTAAAGACAAGAGTAAACATCTAACAATGGGTGGAGTACTTTTTTTCGTTGGGTTACTTTCTGTAGTTTTTATCGTACTGTATAGTAGTCACTTAGCTAGTAGTGACTTAGACAGTTCAGTTCAGTTTGTTATTAACGAAGATTACTTACCTACTTTTGAGAATATATCAATTGACACTAATAATCAGACTAGGATTACTACATCCCTAACTCTAGTTGAAGAAGGAGATAGTTTTTATAAAGTTCGTCTAGAAAATGGGAAAATTATTAAGTTTAACAAAAATATGGTTGAAGGAGTCATATACGATTGATATGTTGAAAATGGGTTTGTTGAGTTAAATAAGAGCTTGAAAAAGTGATTGAAAATCAAGAATGTGCTCAAGAATCCCAGAAAAAGGCATTAGAGTCTGACCTATGGGAAATTCTGTACCCGGTTATTTTGCTGACTACACCTTTCAAGAAATGTTTTTTCTGGCCTTTCTTATTGTTACCCTATTGAAAAACCCTAAAGGTTATTACATACCCATAGATAATAACCTTAAGCAGTCCGTAAGGAGTAGGTTTTTACATGAGCCCCTGCGCCGGATGGTGTGAATATCAAGGATTTCTTTTATTTTAAGAACAAATCTACAAAAGTGCACAGCTTTTATCTTAAAACCTGCGCATTTATTAATAACTAATTTTTTTCAAAATCATTTTATAGATTTGAAAATTAGTTTAACTCATGGATACAATACAAACAAATACAAAGCGAGAATTAGCTTTCCATTACGTTTTGATTTCTACCGCATTAATTCTACTGTATACAGGCTTCTATTTTTCTCAACCTATCATAACAACTATCGGAGGAGCATTTATAGGTGCCAGTATAAGCTCTGTGTATAGTAGATTTGCTGATAAAGACATAATAAACAGCTTTGGTTTATTATCTCAACCACAAAAGTTTACGTCAGAAGAATCTGCTATTAAGGAATTTAGACGAAAATGGCACATGTATTATGTCAATAGAAATAAAGGAAGCTATGTGTGGAGACATATAGTTGTTGATTTTTCAAAAGCAACAATTCCAGGATATCTAAATACAAATGAGAAAAATGAAAATCCGGGTGGAAAAGAGTATGAATTCAATGTAGAGGCAGGCGTCAGGGGTAATAAGCTAATAACGATACACACCATTAAAGGTAAAGAAAATTTAATTCGTATTTTTCCTTCAATCAATAATGAGGCGATGGACGGTTATTATTTTGGTTTTGTATGCTTAACAACCTTAGATAATACTCGTTTACTTGGAGCAACAATATTAGCTGATAATTCATTAGAATTTGGAGAAGCTCCCTTAATAAATGATCCGGAACTAATGAAAAAATTGGATAAACGTTGGTACGAAGGAATTAAAAAACTTAATTTTGATTTGATGGCGACACCTTCAGGATTGTTACAAGTTAATGTTAATGATGAATGAAAGGTTCTGCAAAATTGCAATAAAGCTAAACTCAAAAAAATACACAGGTTTTACATTAAAACCTATGTATGAACAAAAACTGCAAATGTGTTTTTTGTAGTGGAGAAAAGGAATAATAGTAATTGTTTAGAATTCCTAAACAGAAGTTTCGATACGCTTTCTCTGGGTCAAAGGAATCTCGAACCTTTCATGGAAAGTATTTTTTTTGTATGAAGATCACTATGATGCCTCCCACTACTGTAACAATAATACCTGCAATAATTGGTTCTTCACGGATTAATTTTAATATTCTGAAAAAAGGATTTGGGTTGGAACCACTATCATGTTTCAACTCAATCGGAGGCCTAGATTCTAAGTCTGAAGATGTATCTTTTATCATAAAAGGTTTAGTCTTAGTACCCATATAGAGAGTTTCGCTCTTACAGTGATCCATTTGTTTTGTAGCCTCCTCAATCACTTTCTGAAGAGGTCCTTCTATGTTTTTAGCAATTTCAATTAAATCATCAGTACATTCCTTTAAATCTCTCTTTTCCACCCATGTGTTATATTGTTTATATTCCTCAAAATTTTCTATGCACACTATCATTTTATTCAGAGATTGTACGAACTTTTTCCCTTTATCACTCTCATCGTATGCACTCTTACAAATCTCAAGATTTTTTTCCCATTCCTTAACTTTAACTTTTAATTTCTGAACTTTTTCTTGCTTGGTTACTGCAAGCATATAATTCAATATTTCTGAAAGGCATTTCATTGAAAGTGAGCATGCATTACACATTTGATTATCTTTTGGAGATGCTTCAGCTGCTTTTTGATAGCATTTTGATGCAGCATATATACCATCCATGATTTTCTCATAGATTTTTTCGTCGTAAGGTGGTTGAAGATTGAGTTTTCGAATATAAGCTCTCCCTTTAAGCATATAGCCTTTGGTTACAAAAGTTTCCTTGGATTTTGTTCCGTCCTGTTCGCTTGCTTTAACATACTCAATTCCCGACAATTCAGCATATTTTCCGCTTTCAAAGTATTTTTTTAGATTATAATATGTGTTGGCCAATTCCTCGTAAAGCCATGCAAGAACTAGATGTTCCTTTATACGATCTCCTTTTTCTCCAAATAATCTGGATGCGATCTTCATTTCTTCCATGGCATCCTCTTCTTTTTCCAAACCCAAAGAAAGAAGTAATAAGCTGTAAGCACCATGAGCATTTGGACTCTTAGGATCTAATTCTATTGCAAGCTTATACTGTTCTTCGGCTTCTGAAGGACGGCCCATTTCGGATAGAAGAATTCCATAATTTGAGTGTGTGTCTACGTTATTGGGGTCTGATTCAATAGCAAGCTTATACTGTTCTTCGGCTTCTGAAGGACGGCCCATTTGCTTCAGAAGAATTCCATAATTATAGTGTGTGTCTACGTTATTGGGGTCTGATTCAATAGCAAGCTTATACTGTTCTTCGGCTTCTGAAGGACGGCCCATTTGCTTCAGAAGAATTCCATAATTTGAGTGTGTGTCTACGTCATTTGGGTCTGATTCAATAGCAAGCTTATACTGTTCTTCGGTTTCTGAAGGACGGCCCATTTGCTTCAGAAGAATTCCATAATTATAGTGTGTGTCTACGTCATTTGGGCCTGATTCAATAGCAAGCTTATACTGTTCTTCGGCTTCTGAAGGACGGCCCATTTCGGATAGAAGATTTCCATAATTTGAGTGTGTGTCTACGTTATTGGGGTCTGATTCAATAGCAAGCTTATACTGTTCTTCGGCTTCTGAAGGACGGCCCATTTGCTTCAGAAGAATTCCATAATTATAGTGTGTGTCTACGTTATTGGGGTCTGATTCAATAGCAAGCTTATACTGTTCTTCGGCTTCTGAAGGACGGCCCATTTCGGATAGAAGATTTCCATAATTTGAGTGTGTGTCTACGTTATTGGGGTCTGATTCAATAGCAAGCTTATACTGTTCTTCGGCTTCTGAAGGACGGCCCATTTCGGATAGAAAAATTCCATAATTTGAGTGTGTGTCTACGTCATTTGGGTCTGATTCAATAGCAAGCTTATACTGTTCTTCGGCTTCTGAATTACGACCCATGAAATAAGAAGCAACACCCGAAATATTATAAGCAGTTGCTTTTTTTGTATCTTCTGTTGATAAAATTACGCCTGCTTTTGCAAATATATAGGCTAATGAATACGATTCTCTTGATATATATAAACGGGCTTTTTCAAGAAAAGAGTCATCAGAAATCGAGTTTTCTATTGAAAATATAGTGGCAAGTTTAACTGCTTCATCAAAGTTTTCTTTATTAGATTCTAAATATTCAGTTACAACTTTTTGGAGTTTCTCTATTGCTTGTTTTTCGTTCATAAGCAAAATCAAACCCTTGAGATTAATTCTCTCTATACACTATCTAATCGCTAAATTAATACTTTTTTAAGGTTTCGAAAAAAATCAACGGTTATACAGAATACTACCTTATTTACATACACATGTTTTACGTTAAAAGCTGTGCACTTTTGCAGATTTGCTCTTAAAATAAAAGAAATCCTTGATATTCACACTATCCGGCGCAGGGGGCTCATGTAAAAACCTACTCGTATTTTTTTGCTTAGAGTTCTTGAATATCTTTATTCAATAACTTATAGTGTTTTTATTACTGCAGTAAGTAAAAAAAGTAGTCTTTTTTTTCAATTTTATCAAAATCAGTATTAATTTGAGTCGCAATCATTTTTAAAGTCGAGATATACTTTAAAATGCGTTGTTGCCCCAACCCTTCAACAAAACAGTTTTCAACAAAATCTAAAATCAATTGCTTATTAACTCCAGATATGTTTGAATTTTTTAAGAACGCAAGCCTTTTACTGAGGTTCGAATTGTAGAAATCTTTGTCCACATGTAGCCACTTCATGAGGGAGGGCATTAAGCAAAAAAAATTAGGAAGTCGCCGGGGGGACTTGAACCCCCGACCTGCCGAATGTAAGTTTATAGCTTTTCTGAAATTGATTCTTTATAGCTTTTCTGAAATTGATTCCGCTATTTTCAGTGTTTCATTCTTTTCCAGGGGTGTACCAAGTAAAAGATTAACATCTCCTAACCTCCAAATCAGCCTTGTCGTATCTTCCTCAGAGAAACATTTTCCTTCTATCCCATTAATTTTAATGTCAGTACCGTTAATAATTGGATAGAAAGACAAGTTCTCATATACGGTTTCGGTGAGAATTATATTGGTTCTCTTGCTGGCTCCTTCTTTCGCATATACCAGTTCAACTGTTTCGTAATGGCTTTCTGGATCTGGGGAATATTTACTGTTGTTGGTGATTATTGAATAATTGAATTTATAGCCGTCAGGCAAGTATTCAGGAGTAAGGATTTTAAAACTTGCATTATTTCTGGCTTCTTCAAGGCTCAATTCTTCATATGGTGGTATCATTCCTAAATCAACTATTTTTGCACCATCCGGAATTTCGAATTTAAACTCAGAGTCTGGAATTCCAGTATTAACTTTCAGGTCTCGAATTTCGTTTTTATCAGTTAGATTCCCATCAGCGTTATAATACTCCCACCTAAGAGGCATCCATGTTTCCTCATCTACCCAGATTTTTATTATTTTAGATTTCAGATCATCATCTGTATGTATTTCTTTTGGGGTTATATTCAGCAGATAAGTAGCTCTTCCATCTACATTTTCTGCGCCAAGTAGTGTTACATTATTATCGTTCAGGAAATCATTTATAGCATAGATGTAGTCACCTTTCTGAGCGCCAGGATCTTCCGAGGGTTTCATTTTTATGACCGTATTTGCATCCGGGTTGTAACTCCAAGAGATCTCCCCATCCGATACAGTGATCTGACTATCTTTCCCGGATTCAGTCATAATTTCTTTGAATTTGTTAGGTTTTTTGAACATAAATTTTGATTCGATTTCTTCAACCTGTCCTTCAGTGTAAGAGGTCATGTACATTGTATATGAATAATCTTGAATGCTGTTCTGTTTATCTATCATCTGGGTAGCAATTTCTTCTGCACTTAGGTTTTCTTCCGTGCAGCCTGAGGCAAAGAGTGTTATAGCTATGAATGCCAACACGAGTATTGATTTAAGCTCTTTTGTTGTTATCACTCTACTCATCCTTCAATAAGTTCATTTATTGTTACAATTACTCCTATCGCTCATGTTTTTCCAAGAAATTATGATAAAAAACTTAAATATCTTTAAAACTAAACTTTTTAATTCTTATTTTTGGAGTCACATGAGTTTAAAAAGAATATTTAAGCTTAACAAACTACCTCTTGACGATTCTTATTAATTTATTGGAAAAAAAGATCTAGCTATACCTTATATTTATTAAAATTTTATATAATAACTCATCTTCTCTGATTGTTTGAAGCTTTGGACATAAAATATAAATATTAATAGGACTTACGCGGTTGAATTGTTTTCTGCAGATCACATTGAAATAATATTGTTTCCATTATAATAATTGTAATATATTCAAAAAAAAAATCTTTGAGATGAATGCAATAAATCCCCCAAAATGTACTGATCTTGATTACATTAACTTTCTCATTGCTTCTTCGCGTGTATTTAGCTGTACCGAAGCTTCTAAGTGTAGTTCTATTTTTATAGATTCTAATAGTCCAGCTCACGACTCTTTTACTCGCCTTCTTCTAAGACAGCCTCTGGACACGGAGGCTTTATGGGAAGAGGTCAAGGACCTTGTCACTCCAGAAGTTGGTTTTCTTATTATCGATGATACTGTTCTCGATAAACCTTATTCCAAACACATAGATCTTGTTTACAGGCAATGGAGTGGCAAACATCATCAGATCGTAAATGGCATCAAAGAACTCATAAAATCCAAAAAAAGTAAAGAGAATTTCGATAAACCAAGTTTTTTGGCTGAGTATTTATAATGAGTATATAAGCAATTTGTTGAAACTTGAGGTAAATCGAAACTCTCTAAATTAAGTTATAAGTCGAAAATTTGAACCCTCATTATTAATCTCAAAATCGGGTCGTTCCTCCATGACGCTCTTAAAGAATTCTTTTATGGATCCAGAGAAAATAATTTTTCCTGCTTTTTTCTCCCTCCTCTAATGCACAGGTTTTAATGTAAAACCTGTGTATCACGAAAATGAATGGTCCATTTTTTGCAGTGAAGAAAACGAAAACAGAGTTGTACAAATTTACAGAATTTTTGACATATTGCCTTAACAAGGCCTTCTGATCTTTACATAAATAATAATCTGTTAATCTATTTTTTAGGTTTCCCACTACACCAAAAAATATTCACCAATGCTACTTTGTTCAAGCTCAGTCAGCAATTCATTTGCTAAAACTTTACAGAATTCTTCCATTTTGTCCGGTTTTTTTGCTTTAAGTGCGCTAATTGCTTCTGCCCTTAAACTTGCTGAATCTGTATTCCACATCTTATCACTTGTTTGCATAAGTAGCATAGCTGGATTCTTTTTGCCAGTAAAGATGAGAGCAGTTCCAGTAGCGAAGCTCAAAACTGCCATTGTTTTCATCAATGCCTCTTTGCCTGCATAGCTTTTTTTATTCAAAGAATTTAATTCTTTATTTTCCCATAAATTCACTCTTTTTACAACTTCAGCAGATAAACATGAATCATAAAATTCAGGCAATAATTTTGTGCGTGAAAACTGTGGAGAAAGTTCATATGCTTGTAAAATATGTTTGAGTGAAATTGTATCATCATTTCGGAAGTAGCAAATGATACTTAAACCATAGTGAGAAAGAGCCATTAAGTCTAAGCTTGAGTGTTTGCGAAATTTTAAATTGGTATCAACATGTGAATTTTTCAAAAACCGTTCTTCGGCGAAATTCAAGCGATTATTTTTTGTTTCCCTATTTGTTGTAAGATAGGCATCAGTTAAGGATTCAAAAGCATCTTTAATCTCTTTAATGAATACTTGTCCTACCTTTTCATTAGAAGGGTTAAGTTCCAAAATTATGCAGTTCAATCTTTTGCGATTTTCCCTAGTACTCAAACAAGATATCCCCCATTCTAAGGCATTGATGAGTTGGGTACTGAATGGATTTGGAATATTTTTCCCAAATACTTTATGTTCAATTAAATGTTTTTTGCAGAGATTTATTATTTTAACAACAGGAATAAAACCACCTGATAATATGCCTGCAGCTTTCTCTTTATATACGACTATCCCTACAATGTTGTTTAATTTAGTGTCGAAAACAGGGGTACCGCTAAATCCTCCTACTATTTTGTATGCAGAATCCTGAGAAATATCTATCTGAACGTGATTAAGATTTGATCGTCCCCTCCCAACTACTGAAACCCATTCTGCTTTGTCTCCAGATGGAAAGCCGCACACCTTGAGTTCAAGGTTCCAGAAATCATATCTTATTGCTAGTTTCCCAGCACTAGCACATCTAGGAACTTCATCCTCAAGCTTAAGAATAGCAATGTCAGGTTCTTTTTCATTTGACAAAAAAAAAACACGAGATTTTAGACTTTGCTTGACCTCATCAAGATAAAATGTAAGATAGATTGTATCAGAGGGTAAAAGAGAGATTTTATCAGAGGGTAAAATGCTTTCAACTACATGCCTACAAGTGACGACCCATTTGTTTCCTACAAGAAATCCAGCACCAGCAGCTTCTCCTTCTTCTCCATATAAAACTTTTACTATTGAGGATTCTGGTAACCCACTCATTTCAACAACCCCCCGTCTTATTCCAAGAAAGAGTTATCTTAAAGTTTGCTTCTACACTAGAAGCAGCAATAAATGCTCCTATTTGTCCATTCATTTTAATTCCAAATTCCACGTCCATGCTATCGGGTTTAGTATTAAGACCCCTAAACTTATCGACAATTGTATCTGCAATAGGCAAGACTTTATTTATATCTTCTCCAAATTTTTTTGTTGCTTTTTCTAGTTCTCCTGGTTTTTTTGCTACAAGGGTCATTCCTTTTTCTAATTCTAGTTCCTCTACCTCAATTAAAATAGACCCATCGTGTTCAAGTTTATATTCCACAAGTTTCTTATCAACCATATTTTCTCCCTCCACAAATACATGTAATAACCTTTTATGCCCACTCGAAACTCAAAATCTGCTTTTAAATCTCGGATTTAGAACAGTCAATCGAATGTATGATCATAAAAAGTGGTCCTGAAAGCTCATAATGATTCAGAATAAAATGGATTTTGGGATGATTTATCAAAAATCACTCAAGGCTGAAGTAAATAGATCTATTATGATTAATATTTGCACTTTTGTATATAAATCCATTACTCTGTAGAAATCCTAAATTCTATTTTCAACCCAAAAATTTATAAAAATAATATTGTGAAAATGCCCCATATTTTTTGTCCCTATAAAATACGAGGAGCATTCTCTATTGTCATCAAATAAGTATATTACAGTAATTCTAATTTACTATAGTTCCAAATCAAAGTTGCGATAGCGTACCTTGCTGTAAGCAATGGGTAGTACTTTCCATGCCATCGTAACTTATATTTTAAAAATTGTAAAGTGGCTTGATTCAGAACTACCTCATAATCCTTCCATGTCAATATTTCTGAGTAGAGAAATCAAGATCATCAAGCAGAATGGAAAAATCTGCTTTAGGTCAAAAACATGAATAATTGGAATTTTGAAATCAGCTAAAAACCAAAATTCGTTTTATAAATTATCTAAAGCTCTAAAAAACAATAATATTTATATTTTTCAGTAGTATTGCGTTTTTTGATTTACCTATATTCCGTAAATTTAGTGCGCTGATCTATGAGAAAACCTATATCCGGTTATTTTGCTGATGACACCTTTCAAAAAATTGCTTTCTCCGGACCCTCATAAAAAGGGGATTTGCCAGAGAAGATGTTTCCCTATATACTCTGTATAAGCTGGTGGTATTGCCTGAGTGAGTTCTTTTTTAGTCATCCAGGTAATACCCATTGCCTTTTCCCAAACTTCCTTTCTTCCGCAACCATCGCCCCCATGCCCTGCTACAGTAACATATTGACCCCCGGAAACTGTCCCTGCAGGTTTAACCCGGGCAGGCTGGGGAATCATCAGATTAGACTCAAAAAGTCTTCTCCTGATTACTCGTAGTCCGAACATAGGACCTTCAAGGTAAACAGGATATAATAGAGGGGCGTTCTGAACATTTTCAATTACAAAGGGCTTTCCTGATTTTAGAAGGAGATTCCGGATAGGGTCCAGCAGGTCAGGATATTCTTTGCCTTGATTCCTCCACCTGGCAGAGGCAATAGAATAAGCCTGACATGGGGGAGAGGCATGAATAAAATCAAACTGTTTGAGGAATTTAGTATCTTGAAGGATTTCCAAAGCGTCAGCCTGTATAAACTCAAAAGGATAATTTGGTTGGGGTTCAATATCCACGCCTACCATCTGGAGACCTGCCTGAGAATATCCCATAGAGCAGCCTCCGGCTTTACAGCAGAGATCTAAGCCTTTCAAAAAATCACCCCTGCATGAATAGCTCAGAAGCCCGTCTAAAGCTCACAGAAGGCTCTTCTTTTTCCTTCGGCTTATCCGGCTTAGGTTCTGATCTCTTGCGAGTTCGCAGGAGAGCACCCGAGAAAAAGGCTTTAGCTGTATCATTGCCTTTCTGGAAAATTCGTTTTCCTTCTTTTGAGAGTACCCCGACTTTCGCCCATATTCCTTTTGATTCGTACCGCTCCGGAGCCTGCTTGATGTCCTGGCTGGCAGTCCAGAACTGAATATTATAAATCCAGTAGTTCAGGCCGGATTTGGGACTCATGCTCTTTTCCAGATAGTCTGAAAGGTACCCTGCAGGAGCTTTCCCGGCTGCATCCCTCGGGGATCTGCGGGCCCAGGTCCAGCCCTCCGGAGTCTGACGAAGGGCGCAAATATCCATTACAGGACCTCCCCCATAGCTGACCCAGATTTTTTTAAGGGCTTTAATTGGCAGGAGCCAGTTTGTCCCGAAAATGATAATATGAAAGTGGAGCCTGCCGTTCTGCTGGAATTCCCGGACGCAGATATATGTCAAGCCCCGGGCAAGGAAAGAATCAAGGAAACGGCGGAGCTTCCCCCAGGCTTTCAACATGTTGATATTTGTATCCCAGAGGGACCCGGCCCGAGGGGGAGCGGTAAGAGTCAAGAAAACGGCTTTCATATGGCGCTTGCTGGCTGTTGTCCAGGTTGACCGGTATGCCTCTTTGATTTCGTTTTGACGGTCCATGGAGGTAAACCGGGTTTTGTAAGGAAGAGCCACCGAGCGAGCAAAGACAGGATCCCCATCCATGCTATAAGCCATTTCTATATTTTCGGTCCTGATCCGGCTTATATAGTCTGAAAATAACTGGATACATTCAAAATAAATACTATTAGTGTAAATAAAATCCCCTGTTTCGCGATCAGTATAACCGAACCCGTTACAGCGGCTCACTTTATGCGCTGCTTTCCAGCGTTCCGGGCTTGCGTTTTTAAGCCCCTCCAAATCATCAAAATTTTTATAAGTTTTACCCTGTTCTCCGCTTTTGATTTTGGTCTCTGCACTAATTTGCTTATCAAAGATCAAGGTAAGTGGTTTTTGGGGATTGGCCCGGATCCATAAGATAGAATCTTCCTTTTTCATAAGGAAATGGAGTTTTCCCGCTTGCGTTTTAAAGAAATTATACACTTTCATATAAATTTTTTTAATAGGTTCTGTTAAAGAGTACTTTTCCTTTAGATATTCCGCTAATTGCCCCACATTACAAGGGCTTTCGCTAGTTATTTCATAGAAATCTGATACTTGCCTCTGAGTGAGCCCTAGCATAATCTCCCCCCGGTAGAATACGGTATAGTTTGGTCTCAAAAAAATTGAAAAAAAATAAGAGGAGTTATACCCCGAGAGCCTCAGCTATCGAAACCTGACGGTAATGCTTACAGAGATCTCCGCAGCTGTCCCGCGTGAGCTTATGCAGGGCAATGTCTACCCCGCAACGAGGACAGGACAGATATACCCATTGAGGCTGCAGGAACCCGCGAAGGTTCAGCCCGTCTTCATGGTCGTAACTGTGGACCCCTGCAGAGCCCAGGAGAGCACCGCAGGAAGGGCAGGAATGAGAAGAGACACGGACCCGGAGAGAGTCATAAACTGCGTTAGCATTGAAAATATTTTCAATACTCCGGGTTTCGGTTAATGGGGCTCCCTGTGGGGGTATTGCGTGTTTTACCTTTTGCCAGCACTCCGGACCATAGCCCCGGGTTTTGCTCTTGTGATCCCTGAGAGCCCGCCCGCAGCGCAGGCAGCGAGTATAAAGGGGAGTGTTCACAGGTCCACCCCCTGAGCCCTGAGAGTTTCTGCAGGAATAGAGGACCAGACCATAGAGCCCGAGAACTTAAATTTTATTAGATTGTCAAGGTGATAAAGGGGTCTTATATTGCAGAGTCCCCATAGATGCGACTTACCGAGCACATACCAAGAAAGAGGGTTCGCATGAGTGAGATAGCTAGAATTAAACTCCTCTCTGCTTACTCTACGGCTGTTTTTTAGGGTTGCAACTGCGACAATGTAACCGCGTGGTTTTAGCTGCAAGTCCCACCGTTCAGCTCGCCCTTCACTGTAATTTACATTAAAAAAATCTTTTATTGCCTGAATTTCTTCTTTTTTTGGTGCTGTCAGGCTGGCGTATATTGCAATATCCTTCCCGATATACTTAGTAGGAGCAGGATATAGGCGGTGTTCGTCAGTTTTGTAAGAAGTAGCTATTAAGTGTGCCCATTCCTGCCGGACTGCGAGAACAGGGATATTTAGAGGCATTATACCCGGCCCCCTGTTAAATTTTGACAGTGGCGTCTAGTACCTGGCCGCAGTGTGCGCCCACATGTGCAACCGCGAGCGAACCAGAGACGAGAGGCTTTATCATATCTGGAGTATTGCCGGTATAATTGCCCCTGCCGGTTTCGTTCTATTCGAGATATACTCATGCGAACCAGCCCCCTGCCCTGTAGACCTGCTGATAGAATTCTTCAACCTCATAGTAAGGGGTTGATGGATTACGCTTATTGTACGCAGCCATAGCAGCCCTTACTGCTGCCTGTTCAGTCTTGGAAAGGGACGCATATAATGAAGGATGGAACCCGGAACGCTGGCGAGATTTGGAGCGAGCCATTCAGACCGCCCCCCTGATTATTGTTTTCCAGCAAACGGCTTTTACTCCGGTAAACTTCCCGAGCTTGAGCTTAACGGCAGGAATCCGGGCATAAAAAATAGGAACCCCTCCCCGGTGAACAATGAAAATATATTCCCCGTTATTCTCTATGAGGGTCTGCTGCTGAATATCTTTAAAGCAGAACCTACCGGACCTTATACCGTCATGGCTTCCGCTTGCGTTGATTAATTCCTGGCAGCTTTTGACCTCAACCCGTACCCCATCTATTGAAAAGTCAATTACTCCTTTGTAATGAAATTCAGCCCCCGGATAGAGGGCTTTAATTATGTTTTCCATTTCGCAACCGTTAGAGGCTGCGAGTTGATTAGATTCAGGGCTCACTGCTTCACCCCCAGCATAAGAGCTCCGGCAGCCAAGACGCCCCCGAAGAGGACAAAACAACAGAAGCCAAGAGGAAAGAGAACAGCTTTTAATATGCTCACAGACTCACCTCCTGAACAGTGGATACAGGGAAAGAGGCCTGGAAGATAGTTTCACGGCAGTGAGGGCAACATGCTATCTTTTCTACTGCTGTATATTGCCGAGTTGGTTCTCCACGGAAACCGCAAACAGGACAGATAATCATAGTCTCACCCTCTGAGAATAGAAGGTTTCCAGGTCCGGAGCTACAAACCTACTCCGAATATTTTCTTTTTGAGAGGGGGAAATTCTCCCAAGGAATTGGTCCTGGAGTTCTTCTCTATAGGAGTGGAGTTCTTCTTTTCTGGTTCTATGAACCGGAACCCTGGCGGGTACTATGCCCTTCACATACCCACCCCCGAGAGGATAGAGAGGCAGAATACAAGCATTGCCAGGCCAAAGAGGGCACAGGTTCCAAAAACAACGAAGCAAAGACCCATACCGGAAATTACCCTCATGCTTGAACCCCCTGGACCATTCTCCTGAAATAGGTCAGTGCGGTTCTTTCGTTCTTGATTCTGGCACGCTCTTTAGGGGCGCAGTTTGAGCAAAGGCGTTTTCCATTGACTTTATGCCAGGAGGCTGGGACAAACGTTAGCCGGCAGTCTTCGCACAGTTCATGTTTTGTCATGACTGCTCACCCCCTTCACAGATCACTTTACAGAAATCTGAAATAAATTGGACTGCTGGCAGGAGGGCAGCCTTTTTAGGGTCAATAGCTGCAAACTGCAGAACATACGGGTTTTGTCTCAGATCCTCAAGGCTGAGGGGTTCAGAGGCAGATCCAGAAAAAGAAAGTTCTGCGCTCATGCCTTCACTTCCTTAAAGTGTAAATAGGTGAAGAGCATATAGTTCTCCGAGGGGTGAATCGTCGGCTCTTTGCTTGGCGGCTGGTGCTCGATCTTCTCACTCCTCATCCTTGCTCACCTCCGGACTCGAGGCGAGTTTTTCTTTCTTTTCAGGCTTCACCTTAACAGGCCTCCATGAGTTTGTTATTGGTCTCGAGTTTGAGGTTATCTGCGAGGCAGCGAAAGCATAGTATTTTTGGGAGTGAATCGTCGGCTCTTTGCTTGGCGGCTGGTGCTTGATTTTCTCACTCCCGATAACCCCGGTCCTTTTCCCGAAATTAAGGTCTTTTGGGGCAGGTTCGTGCGTTGATTTTATTGTTTTTTCTCCGGTCATGCAAGCACCTCAAGCGCATACCCTCTCGACTACAACTTTATCGTCTTGGTCTGCGAATTTGATGTAGTCACCAGGTCTCAACGCTAATCTCTCGCACAATTCAGGAGGCAATAGAATCTGCCAGTTTCTCCATACTTTTGATTTGGTCGGTTCCATAAGCATCGTTCCCCTTATTTGATGTAGTAATTACTATATTGTATAGTAGAAACCATACTATGTTATTTATACACTTCTACAGAAACTTAGTAACAAAGTCTAATAACCGGAGACTATGAATGGCTGGAGTCGTAAAGAAAAAGGAGCAGATTAACGCAACTGTGTCTCCTTGGATCAAAAAACGATGTTTAGAGTTAGCTGAAACTCCTGAGTTTTCCAGTGTTTCTGATGTAGTATCTCAAGCACTATCCGAGTTCTTCGGGAAGTACGATTACATAAAAGCCAAAGAATCAAAGGAACGCGAAGATAGAATTCCTGATTTGCTTGATGCTCTTATGAAAACAAAAGAAGGACAAGAATGGCTTCAATCAGCTTTTAAGGTTGAAAAAGAGCCGGAGAATAAAGAGGATAAGTCCCGGAAGGTAATTATTGATTAATACTTATACTCATAGAGAAAAAAACTCTCTGTCTAACTACTGCGGCAACTTTTTTAGATTAATTATACAAAACGAGACAAATTTGTTTTTTGATACAAAACTTTATTTATTAAAGAGTTGGCTTCTTTGTGCAAAAATGAACCTCAGAAGGCACAAAAGGAAGGATAAGAATTTACACGGAAGGTTATTATTGATTAAATAGTGCGGTAACTGTAGAAACTAATTTTATATTCCCACAGCTTACAGTTGATATCTCTAAGTTTGGACCACATTTGATCAAACCGGTCCGTAAATCAGGGGATATCTATGTAGGTCATGAGCATGTTGGAAAAACTGCTTATGTTTATTAAGGGAAACTAATATCTAATGCAAAAAAGCCACTTTTTTTAACAATTTCCGAAAACTGTCTTGAAATAGAAAACCAAGTAATTCATACAACCTAATTATCTGAAGAAGTGCTTTTTTGCTTATAACCCTTTTTCAGGAGAGTATCCAAGATTTCCTGTTTGCATTTATCACCATCTTCTAGTATTTCCCATTCCCAAAAATGAAGAACTTCCCATCCTCTACCGATTAGTATTTGGTCATTTTTTCTATCACGTTCAATATTCCTTTTTATTTTTTCGTGCCAAAAAGGAGAGAGACGTGATTCCCATTCTGAAAAATTATAACCATGCCAGAAATCACCATCACAAAATATTGCAACTTTATATTTAGGGAAAACAATATCTGGTTTACCAGGCAATTTAAAGTGTACCCTATAACCTCTGATACCATTATGCCATAATTTTTTTCTCAGAATTATTTCAATTTTGGTATCTTTTCCTTTTATTGAGGACATTATTTTACTTCTTTTTTCAGGGGAAAAAATGTCTGTCAAGCTTTACACCACGCTAACAAAAATATTTATTAATTGGTTGTTCCTATTAAATAAAAATACCATCGTAAGGTATATCATAAAATAAGTTATATAGAAAAAGTGTGAAAGAGATAGCTATGCCAAACTATATTGATATTTTTGCAGGGTGTGGCGGTCTTTCCCTTGGGTTATATAATTCTGGTTGGAAAGGAATATTTGCAATTGAAAAAAGCGAGTATGCATTTGAAACTTTAAAATATAACCTAATTGAAAATAAAAATCATTTTGATTGGCCACCATGGCTTGCTGAAAAAGAACACGATATAAACAATGTTCTGCAAAAAAATAAAGCTGAATTAAAAAAACTAAGGGGAACCATCGATATGGTTGCCGGTGGCCCTCCATGCCAGGGATTTTCTACAGCTGGAAGGCGAAATAGAGATGATGAAAGAAATAAGCTCGTTGATTCTTATGTTAGTTTCATCGAACTGATACGTCCCCAAATACTTTTTTTCGAAAATGTCAGGGGTTTTGCAGCGGGCTTTTTAGATGAAAATAACAATAGGGGAGAACCTATTTCCAAAAAAGTCATTACCCAATTAACTGGTTTAGGATATACTGTTAAGCATCGGATTATAGATTTTTCAGATTTTGGCATACCACAAAAAAGAATGAGATTCATTATAATAGGTATGTTGCATCATGATCCTGATCATTTTTTCAAAGATGTTTATAGCTCAAGACATGATTTCCTCAAAGAAAAAGGTCTTGGGATTTCAACTACATTAGAAGAAGCTATATCTGACTTAAGAAGAGTCCATGGGGAAACGAAATGTCCGGATTTCCTTACGTTCCAAAGTGGGATTTATGGCAAAAAAGAGAGTAATTACCAAAAATATTTAAGAGATGGATATATAAAGGAAGTTCCTGATAGTCATAGGTTTGCTAAACACAAAGAAGCTACTGTTGGCAAGTTCCAGTATATCTTGGATAACTGTGAAAAGAACAAGATTATTGATAAGAAGATCAGGGAATTATATGATACGAATAAGCACTGTATCACTTTGCTGGATGGTGGGTCATATTGTCCTACTTTGACAACATTACCGGATGATTATGTCCATTATTGTGAACCTAGGATCCTAACTGTAAGGGAATATGCCAGGATCCAGTCATTCAATGATTGGTTTGAGTTTAAAGGCAAATATACCACAGGTGGTAAAAACCGCGTAAAGGAAGTTCCGCGTTATTCACAAGTGGGAAATGCAATCCCTCCCTTGTTTGTTGAACATGTGGGGAACGTTTTGAAAAAATATATATGTTATAATTAATATCCATTTTGTTACTATGGATAATCCTTCTGAAGCTCCTGATGGCACAGTATCCCATTTTAAAACAAATGTCCTTTTGAAAAGTATTCTTGGTAAAGACCTTATCAATGATGATAATATCGCAGTAATTGAACTTGTCAAAAATTCGATTGATGCGGGGTCCCCAGTAATTAATGTTGAGTTCCGTAACCTAAAAAATTGTATAGTTGATGATTTTGGTTTTTTTGATTCAGGTTCTGAAATTGGTTCTGAAATTGGTCTTTCGGAAGCTCCAAAATTAATAATCACTGATTTTGGAATTGGGATGGATGCTAAAGATATTGAGACCAAATGGCTAAATATTGCCTATTCTGAAAAGAAAAACAGTAAAGGAGAAGATGGGAGACTGTATGCAGGCGCCAAAGGGGTTGGTAGGTTTTCCTGCGACAGGCTGGGGGAATATCTTGATCTTTATTCCAGGAAAAAGGATAAAAAAATAAGGCATTTGCATATCAAGTGGAGTGATTTTGAAGTCGATAACGAAGGTGATCTGGAAATACAGGATGTAGGCATATTACATCATGATATTTCAGATGAGGAGTTTTATGATCACACTGGTCTTGGTTCATTTGATCAAGGTACAATTGTGGAAATTAGCAAGCTAAGAAGTTATTGGGCTCATTACCATCCCCGAAAAGACGAGTGGGACCTTTCCAAGATCTTAAAACTCAAGAAGTATTTGGAGAAACTTGTAAATCCGCATTACAATATAAGTGGGAAAGGCATTAAGATCTATCTGGTAGCTAAGGAGTTTGTAGACCAAGAAAAAAAATCACCTACGCATGAAAAAGTGAATGGGCTCATTGAAAACAAAATATTTGAAAGGCTAGAATTCAAAACAACATCAATTGAATCTTTTATTTCTCCAGATGGTAAGGAAACTACTACAATTCTTCGGGATAAAGGTAGGATAATATTCTGCCTAAGGGAAAAAAATGTCAAGTTCCCTTTGCTGAAAAACATAAGAATTGTGCTGTTTTTCCTCAATCAGTATTCGAAAATATTTTTTACAAAGCAAGTAGGCGTACGACCTGTAGAATTCGGGTCAATACATTTATTCATTAATGGTTTCCGTGTTCCACCTTTCGGGGATGAGGGAAATGACTGGTTGGGATTGGAAATACGGAAAGGTCAAGGTTATGCTCGTTTCCTAGGAACGAGAGACTTGATAGGTTGGGTGGAAATTACAGATGAATCTAACGATTTCCAAATAATTTCAAGTCGAGAGGGATTAGTTAAAAACCAAAAATATTTGCAACTAACTGATGGTTCAAATAGCTATTTTTATGATGTTTTCAGAAAAATAGAAAAGTATGTTGTTGAAGGCCTCGATTGGGACCGGATCTCTAAGAAATCCCCGGGTGAAGAAATTGATGATGATTTTAGTGAGTTAAGGAATCCGGAAGTCAAGAAATATATTAAGATGGCTGAAGACAAGGTCTTAAAAAAAGGTTTAGAACTAGGGGAAGATGAAATTTATGGGGAAACCCAAGGAGAAAAAGACCTAAGGGTAATCCAATTAATATATTCTATATTAAGTACTAAACCGGATCATATTTTGGAACTTTATATTAATGAGGATCTTATTAGGCTATTAGCTGTAGAAAACAAGGAAAAAGTGCAGAATATATTTAAAGATTTCTCAAAAATAAAACCACATTTACTCAATAGTAGTACTAGCAAAGTCATCAATGACGTGAATTTGCTATTTGAAAATCAGGAAAAGGAATTACATGAAAAATCTCAGAGATTGAGAGAAGAACTTGAAGAAAAGAAAAAAATAGAAAATGAATTGAAAAATGCAAGAATTGAAGCATTCAGGGCTAAAGAACAAGCAAGAAAAGAAGAAATTGAACGGAAAAGGGCTCAGAGACAAGCAGATATTGAGAAAAAAGAAAAAGAAAAAGCAGTATTAAGGGCAGAACAAGAAATAGATAAAAGGGAAATTGCAGAAAAAGAGGCAAATGAAGCGAAATTCCAAATTAAGACACTCTCGTCACAGAATTACTTTTTGAAAAACTCAAAAGAACAGAGTAAAGATCAACTTATTAGTTACTTACATATTATTGGTACGAAGTCATTGACATTAGAAAGCCATATTCGTTCGATATTGTCTATCCTTGAACAGAAGGAACCTGACATTCAGAAAGCCGTTGAAAAAATTTATAAATTAAACCGTGTAAACAATCAAATATATACTATTTCAAATGTCGGTTCGAAAGGCGGCATTAATGAAAATGAATTCAAGAAAAAGGAGAATGACATTATTGGTTTTATTCATGAGTATCTTATAAACATCAGTATTCCCTATACCGAAGGAATAAAAGTACATCCTTTTGAGAAACCTAACTTTAATCTTGTGAAAGAATTTGAACCTTTTAGCATAAGCTATGTCATTGATAGCTTTATAGACAATGCTTTAAAAGCAAATTCGAACAACATTTATTTTTCGGCTAGTATCATCAATGGAAGCTTCAAGTTGGATATAGAGGATGACGGTGATGGTATTCCTCAAGAAGTGATTGATATCCAATCTATTTTTGAACCCGGTGTAAGATATTCCAAAAAAAGGGGTAGCGGTCTCGGCTTATATGATGTAAAATCTTTCTTGGAAAAAATAGGTGGTTCGGTAGTCGTTTATAGGAGTAAACCAAAAGGTGTTAAATTTGAGGTAGTGATTAAAAAATGAGGTTGAGATATAAAATTCTTATTTTTGATGATGATGAAGAATGGATAGATGGAACAAAAGATGATTTTGTCAGCATTGTGGAAAACGAAGGATTTATGATTGACCCAGATGAAGATATTGATTATTTTACGAATTCAACGGGTTTCTCTGGAAATTTTGATACTTATGACATGATCCTAGTTGATTTTGATCTTCGATCCGAGCACGGAAACGAAATAATAGAACGTATAAGGAAACATCAACATTATACCGACGTAATTTTCTATACTCAAGGGGATGAAGAATTAAGTACCTTCCTTTCTCCAGAGGTACAAGGTATTTATTGGACGCATCGAAGGCAACTAATTGATAAATTCACAAAAATATTTTATAACTCCATTAAAAAAATACTTGACTTAAACAATCTACGAGGGCTTGTCATGGCTGAAGTATCAGAATTAGACAAGCTTAAAGGAGATATTGTTGCTTTGGCAATGAAACAAGAATTAATTAATGAGTCATTCTTTAGAAGTAATTTATATCCTATAGTCATTGGTTTTTGTAAAGCCAATCACAAGAAAGCTAATAAGTATGCAGGTAAAGACGTAAACTTTTCATATACTGATAGAACATATGAACAATACAACTGTGAACATTTCATTAATAACCATAATTTTTTTAATGTTGAGTTGAAAAAGAAGGCTTTGGCAAAATTGTTCGATGCACTTGATCCAGCTATCACTTTTGATGAAACTGAGTATCAGGAAAAGATTCAACAAAAAAGAAACAGGCTGGCTCATGAACCTGAATACTGGGAAGATGACAAGCAATGTTTTGGTGAATACGTGTTCACTCACGAAGAAGCAAAAACTATTTTCAAAGATATTGCTATGTATAAAAACATATTTCAAGGTGCAATCAGAGGGTTGCAGTCAGGTGAATATCAAATTCATAGATAATTATTTTTATCAATGAATTGCTTGTAACAAATATGTAAACTGTATTCCTTAATTTTGATAACTTTTAAGGATAATGTATTCAAATAGTTAACTCCACTCTCCCATCTTCTCCGGATTACCACCTTCTCACATGTGTGAAGTATACTTTTTACTTCTAAAAAATACCTGTTCAAATTAAGGCCCTTAATTTGACAAATTCTATTAATCGGTACAGTAGTTACGTACAGAAAAACAGATCACTAAGACATCGAATTTGTTAGGAAAATGGGAAATCTCAAAAATTAAAGGACACTATATAAAACTCAAGATTGTTAGAGGAAACAGAAGCATGAAGCCCATTTTTCATCATTAAATTTATACTTCTGTCAAATTAGGGTTATGAGTCTTGAATAATGGATTATAAATTAGCAGCCTGAAGGTCTTGAGCTTCTCCTGTAACTGCCCGGCTTGGCCTGGCTGCCCCCATTCTAAAAACAGTCTTCAGATTTGCCCTACATTCGCTTTTTTTGAATGGGTGCGTTGTTTTTTCTTCATGCTCCTTTGACTCAGCTCTCAGGGGCTTTCGGGAGAAAGGCAGCAGCCAGATCGGAGGAACCTTCTCCGGGAGCTGCAAAGGCCTAGCCTCAGGAAGTTCAGGCGAGTCAGGTTGATGGGTTCAAAAACTTATATCCAGTTCCCCAAAGGTAAGAAATGAAGAAAAAGGAGGCAGGGGCAGGGAAACAAACTTGTATTATACATATATAGACCCCTCAAAAAATGATTAGTTTTTTAAGGGCTATTAAGCCTTATTTGCTCTATTAAATATAGTTCCAATTCTTCCCCAATTAAAGTACATTAATTAAATGGTCTATTTGTTATTTAAAGGGTTTAAATACTTCAATTAGTTGATTAAAAATCGTTTTATCCTTACTTTTATCACTGAATTTTGTGTGGACGAAAATGATATCAGAAGCCTTAGTTATAAATAAACATAACTTGTGATAAGATAAAGGTTTTATATTGATTATTTATAGATTTTAGTGAGTATTTGAGATTATTTTCCCAAATAATTGATTTTTAGAGTGTATTTTTGTAGGAGAGATTCTAAATGCGTATTTATTACCCAAAATAAGCATTTTATATCCTTATTTCTAATACTGATTTAGAAGGACCCTAATACATATAAGATAGTCTCCATTTAATTCGAAAATTCTTTAATAAGTAAGCTGTGCTATTTGATAGATCAGTTTCAGAACTGAATAGCTCATAATTTCTTTAAACATCTTCTGCGTTCTTTTTTGGGGAAGCTGGTCTTATTCTGGATATTTACGGATTACTTTCAGTTAGCTTGACTACTTCTTATATATTTAGGGTGTTTTTAACTCTTCAAAAAATGGGGGTAAAAATGTTTATAAAAGCACATTGCCCGGTTTGTGGTACTGATGTTTACCATAATATAAGGTTGCACGCTCTTGAGCATCTGAGTTTTGAAGGGGAGAAAGAGGTTTGCAGGTATGCGGTTGAAAATGTTGAGGTGGTTGATACTCTTACAGAGGGGGACCTGATAAGGGATGTGTTACAGAGACTACACAGGATCATTCATGATGGGATTGAGGTAGAGGTTCTGGCCGGGATCCTGAAGGAGAATTACGGGATTACAGGGATTTGCTGTAGAGGGCTTATTGAGAGAATTCAGCTTGAGCTTGATATGTATTGTCCGGACAGGAAGAGGCTTTATTTTGTAGAGTCAAATTAAAAAAAACGTTTACGAAAAGTTTCATGTTTGAATAGTAAGATTTGCTACACTACTGACACTAAAAAAATATATTAGGTTATCAGTTTATATAAGATCTATGCTTGATGAAACTGATTCAAAAATCTCCTCAATACATTCCAATAGAAGTGGCGGCGTAAACCATTATTAATTTACATCTTTTTCCCAATATAAAATACATATCCATAATACTATTTGTATTTTGAATATAGGTCTGCCTCACGCCTCATAAGTGCAATCATATCCTCAACGGTTTTATTTCCCGCATGTTTTTTCAAAAATTCCTCTTGCCTTGCTTTTTGTGGAATAAGATAATTGTCTATCCAACAATTCTCAGGCAGCGTAAATGCGGCAACAGGGATATAACCTGTTTTTTGCATGATGGAAATATTATGCCCTATTGTGCTAATTTCAGGAACTGCGTCTAACCACCACTTCTCAATTTCAGCTGGGCGCTCATCAGTAAACCATGACTCATATGTTACGGCAACATAACCATCTTTTTTGAGGAACCCCTTCCAGTGATTCAAGCCTTTTTCAAAACCGATATTGGCAATAGCCCCCTCAGACCATATAAGGTCAAATTCGTCATTCTGAAACGGCAAATTATCCATTGAACCGACAATACCTTTTACCCTGTTCTGCAAACCAAGTTTTCCGGCTGTTACGTTAAGTTTATCAATCGAGCCGGCGTAAAGGTCGAGGGCGGTGATGGTTGCTTCTGTATTTTGTGCCAGAACCATTGTCTGAGCGCCTGTGCCGCAACCTAAATCGGCAATTTTTGTTTTGTTTGAAAGATTGTCGATAAAACCTAATGCCCTGATGGTTTCTTCGGGGCTGCCGGGTCCCTGCCGTTCAAGCTCTGTAAAAAATTCATTGATGAGGGCAAAATCAAATTCGTGGATTGTTATTTCTTCCATTGTTCCTACCTTATCTTCTAATTATACCTTTGGTTTTACTCCTTTATTAGGAAGAATAACTTATCTAATGATCGGTTTTTGTTTAATAATAATCAGTTTTTGGTTACTAAAAGATAATACAGTAGTGTTATCAGGATTAATAGTCTTCTTCGTAACAGGTTTTTGTTTAACATGGTATCGGAAAATATTGGAAAGAATGAAGCTTACCCTGCTGAAATCTAAGAGGCTGTAAATCTCAATAAATCAACTTTTAAAGCCTTTTAACCAGACAAAAATAGACTTAATTTAGCATTAGTTTTAGAAAGTGGATAGGAAAATACTGTGATCTCTGATTCTCACAAAGCTATATATTACCTTTTAACATAAAATATACTGTAATGTCTGATTTTTAGAAAAAAGATATCAGGCTGTCAGGATAGGAAGAAACTTTATTTTGTGAAGTAAAATTAAATAATTTCTTTTCATTTCATACTAATACGGTGTAAGCCCTAATCATAGCATTACTCTATTCTCCAACTAGCTATAATTTCTTTCAATTAGAGCTTTCAGAAGGAAAAATATATATCATGCCTCCAGACGTAACGTGATATAAAACACAATGCCACAAAAAATGGACAGGGAATAGACTATGATCAAAGAATGAAGGCTAAAAACCGAGAATAAAGAACAAGGAAAAGATAAGCATTAAAGGCGAGAAATACGGTTCTGATCGGCATATCAAAAACCTCTTCAATCTGAACTAAAGCGTGTTTTATCCGGGTCCGGACCTGCAAAATCTCACCGGGGGTCAACTTAATTAATAAGGAAGTATATAGTTAGAAAAGCGGCAGGGCGCCCTGCCAGCTTCGCACATCAGTAGTGTAGCGGTCATCACCGGGCGTTGCCAACGCTCGAACCCGGGTTCGAATCCCGGCTGGTGTATATTCTTTTAACTCCGTTTCTACTATCATGAATTGTGCCTATCTTTTTTCTTTCCTTTTCTCTGTCTTTCCGGTCTTTTGCTGATTTTTGGGTTTAATCTAATCGGTTATTTATTCAGAATACCCGAAGCTGGAATCTTTTATTTTCTCTCTTCTACTCTTTGCAGCCCTGAAATTGTCTCATCTACCACGAAAGAAAAAAATAACATGTAAATTCTGCTGGTATTAAGAGAAAACGAGAATTATAGCGAAATGCCTTCCGGGTCCAAAAAATGCTTCCCTTGACCCCGAAAACCACATTTCTATCCAACTTTCAGATGGAGACTCGCCAGTTTTTCCTGGTGACCTGCAAAAAGAAGAAACAAATGAAAAGAAAAAAGAAGCCTGAATGAAAAAGACTCAAAAAATGTATTTTCAGCCAGAATTTGATTTGTTCTTTTCTGTTGGTGTCTTACAGGCTTTCTCGATAGTTTCTGCTTACTGGTTTTTTTTCTCTTCTTTTCTTCTTCTTTTCTGTTTTTTGGGAAATACCGCTCTCCTGCGTCGGGCGTGACAAGAACGACATGATAAAGCGAATAAGGTTACATGGATCAGATGGATCTGTTCTTTAGTCTACTTGAGCGAAGCTCACTTCTTAACCCATAAATGGTCTGCTTGAGCGCAGCGAAACAGACCGCGTACTCCCGAGGCGCAATTCGGGAAGGACAGCGTACTGCAGAGCCGCAACTCTGCCGAGGCAAAATTCGGATGAAAAATAAGAAATAAGCAGCTTTTGGTGCTGCTTCAACATGGAATTCATTCAGGCATTTAGAACTTTCTTCTCATGACGCAGTATGCGGCTCCAACTGTTCCCAGAAAAGCTGCGGATTCAAAGCCAGGCATAGAACGCCAGCCTGAAGGTTTTTCGGGTTCAGATGCCACATCACCCGTAGTTTCGGTCGGAATAGGCTCGACCTCTATTGGACCAGATTCGGCTTCATTGGCTGCAACAATTACAAAGGGCCCGAAACCCGGGGTCTTGGCTTCGAAGTATACGTAAGTGTTGCTGTCCTCATCTAATTTCTCGGTATCAAGTTTGCTCCATGAATTGTCATAGTACCAGAGATTTAACGAACCTGCATCAATCTCGTTTTCTTCGAGCCAGTCCTTATCGACTCTGAAACCGACAACTGCATTTTCGATGTTATCAGAGTTTGCGATTCCTCCTGAACCCACCCAGATGTTCACGTTCTTATAGACCGTGCCATCAGGCAGATTCGGAACCAGATTGGATTGGCCTTTCAGCATTTCGACAACAGTAGTGATTTTTCCGAGAGTTTTCTTGGCATCAAACTCCACATACCTTATGCAGGTTACACCATTTGGAAAATCGAACCTTACGTGCGTTCCGTTGGTAACAAATGCCTGGGAAAGCTCTTTAGCCTCTACATTGTTCTGGGGTTCGGGGGAACCTCCAGCTCCGCCACCTGAACTGCTGCCGCTTGAGCTCTTATGTGAACCGCCGCCCGAACTTCCGCTGGAGGTTGACCCGACCTGGATGGAAGAACTGGCAGGAAGCACAGAGAATTCGGTTTTGTCGATATCCCTTAAAAGACCCACGAACTGGTATGTACCGGTTGACTCAGGAGCTTTAAGGGTATAGCTGAAACTTTTGTCATTTATCAGCAGGAAGGAAATCTTGTTACCATTTACAGTTACAGCTTCTTCCGGAAGGGTCGAGCTGACGTATGTGAAACCTGCAGGAATCTTTTCCAGGACCTGTCCGGCTGCCCCATAATCAGCTACATTGATCGTTACTTCAAACACCTCACTGGTGCTAACGGAAGAAGGAAGAGTCCTTTCTGCACTGCCTGCAGAAGCCGGTACTGCACATAAAACCAGGGTCATGAGCAGCACAAAAGCGATTTTAAACTCATGCAGTTTCATATCCGATCCCACCCGTCAGCAAAGTAAATTGCCAGAATTGCATATTTGATCCTGCTGGAGATCTCATTATTATTTACAATGTTTTTGATTTCTTCGGCAGAGAAACTCTTATCAGCGCCTCCAAACCTTGTCGTGAGCTCATCTTCCGAAACTACAATGATCGAGATGCTGCTATCATCTATAACTTCATTCCCGAAGTAATCCGTAGCTGTAAGAGGGAATTTAAACTCTCCTGCCAGAGTACTGCCTACATCGCAGGTATAAATACCTCCGTCTTCGAGTGTCAATGGAACCACTCCTCCGCTTATGGGGGTGAGATCGATGGTTACTGACAGAACCCCGGACAAGTCATCTGAGACTTCTGCCCCGATAGCTGAGCAATCTTCTCCGTCATTCAGGATGTACACAGGAGATGCAGAGCAGCTTTCTATGACTGGAGGTACAAAATCTCCTTCAAAAGTAAGATCGAGTTCCACTGGCGCAGCTCCGTGCTGGTAGGTCACGGAAACAGGCTCTGATTCAACGAGGCCCAGCTTGAAGATAATTTCCTTTCCATTATCTTCTTCTGTACCTGAGACGTCCAGCTTGTACTCTCCTGGCTTCACGATAGTTTTAGAGCCAGCAAGCTCGGAATCTATATAAGCTGAAATTATCGTCCCTGCGGGTACATCTGCATCGCCTGTAATCAGTTTTCCTTCAAACACGTTGGGAATCGAAGGAATATCGCTGGCAGATGCAACCGGAACAAGGGACATGCCCAGTACCAGAATAACCAGGCACAATAATGTTCCTAAGTATTTGTCCTTGATGGTCACCTTATCACCTTGAGATTTTCATGTTACCCGTGCAGATCCTTATAGAAAAATCCGTCAGGGTTTCCTTCTTGCCCCCCCGAGCTTTGAGCCGAAAGTGAGTAGAATGAGGCCTGCAACCGCATAAATAATCTGGAAACCCGGAGTACTGCTTGTTTCAGTGGATTCTTCCGAAGGTTCCGTACTCTGTTCGGCTCCAGCATTTTCACCTGAATCAGCAACTGTATTTTCAGGGACAGTTTTTTCCTGAACCGTTACGTCCGGTTGAGTTACTGAACTTTCAATGACCTCAGCTCCAGAATCTGCCGAATCATCGGTTTCTACAGATCCGGAACTTGAACTTGATGTTGAGCTCTTTTTAGAACTCCCTGAGTCGGCTACCTCACCGACCGACAGTTCGATGGATAAAAACTGTTTTCCGGATTCCCAGTCATAACTCGCACCCGAATCCTCTTCGTCCACCTTAAAAGTAACTGGCTTTCCCTCGTCCTCGGCTTCTCCGGGAATCAAGAGATAGAAACCTCCTGAGGAACTATTTATGATAGCCTCTTTTACCAGCTCTCCATCAAGGTAAGCTGCAACAACAGTGCCTGTGGGAGCCGGGTCCCCATCAATCAGGGCGACTCCCTCCACTGTCATAGGAAGCAAAGGAACTGCTTCTCCCTCTGCCATACATGTAGGGACAGCTGTTAGAAAAAACAACATAAGTACAGCTGTTCCCAATAAACTATTTTTTAATATCCTGTTCATGATTTACCTCCGATTGCTACGCAAACAAGAAAAAAAGAAAAAACCTTCAGCCTGAATGGCTGAAAAGTTGCTTGCTTTCGAAATTTCACCCCTTAGTTGCCTGTATCATCGGCTCCATCGTCGGCTCCATCATTGGCTCCGTCATTGGCTCCATCGTCGGCTCCGTCATTGGCTCCATCGTCGGCTCCGTCATCGGCTCCATCGTCGGCTCCATCGTCGGCTCCATCGTCGGCTCCATCATTGGCTCCATCATCGGCTCCATCGTCGGCTCCGTCATCGGCTCCAGCTGCGTCGGAGGGATCATCGGGCAAGATATCGTCCAAGACATCGTCGGGCAAGATATCGTCCAAGACATCGTCGACTCCATCGTCGACTCCATCGTCGGTTCCATCGTCGACTCCATCGTCGGTTCCATCGTCGACTCCATCGGAGGGCACGATTCCATCGACGTAGAACTCCACGCATTCGACGGAAGCATAGGTACCGGGTTCCTTCATGAAGATCCAGTATCCCTGTCCTGGAACCATAAGACAATCAGACTCAAGTACTCCAACCGGGCACGGAGCCATCTCTCCTGCAAGACCGTCTGCACCAAACAGGTCTATGACTCCAAGAGAGATTGTACCTCCCCAACCTTCATAGCAAGAATACGTGATGAGGTTGGAGAACTTATACTCCAAACCAAGAAGACCCTGCAATGAACCTAGGGTCTCGGCCCAGGCTACAGGTACTGTGGAGGTGTGCCCTATCATCTGCCATCCACAAGCAAGGTCAAGACATGGTGGTACATCTGGAGTTGTACAGTCAAGTGACATCGGCTTGAACACTACATTGCTTATGCAGGCTTCAGGACTATAAACCCAGTAACCCTTGCATGGTTCGATGCAGTCAGGGAATACCCATTCGCAACCGTCCCAGTAAATTACTGTGCTGCACTCTCCAAAGACCGATTCCGGGTCATCGTTGAACGTAGCCAGAGTCTTGGGCACGGATTTCAGGTTCCAGCCTGCATCAAGCGTGAGGCTCATGTCTTCGTATGTCTGGACAGGCCCGCAAACGGCAAAGCAATCGTCGTAGTTGCCCGCCCAATCCAGGGCAATAACTGCTACCCAGTAGTCCTGACCATAGACGAGGGGTTCTCCACCGCACCCTCCAATATAGACGTCTGTATCAAGGGTACACACGCCGTTTTCATCATATATGGATTCGAGTGGGCTTACAGCATCTGCCAGTTGCATATCCTCAATGCATGAGGGCTCGCATTCGCTGATTAAAACCACATATGGAGTAGAATAAGGATCGTATGGGTCGAAGCAAAGATCGTCTTCGATGTTATTATCCCAGCTAACATACAGTCCGGGCTCATCATATGTATAGTACCATGTAGTCGCGCTCAGCGCGTCAACAACACACAGGTTTGCCACGGCGGCCGGAGCAGTGCAGTCAACAGAGAAAGAAAATGGCTCAGGTTGATACTCCCTGCCTGCACAGTCAGTGATGCACACCGTCCAGAGCAGACCTATACCTTCATCCACTTCTGTATTCACGGAATAGCAGTTAACCACGTCTTCACCGACAACGCACGTACCCTCCTTTACTACCTCGCCGTCAATGAGCAGTTCGTAATCGAAAGGCAGCCCTGCTCCTCCCGAAACACTGAAGTTAAATTCCGGGCATGCAGAAACGAACTCATCATCCGGGAAATTGAGGCAGACTTCAAGCCCTTCACAATTGACATAGAATTCCCGGACACCACTCGTAAAGCAGTTTCCTGCCAGATCCTCAACTTCAACGTACCAGGTGTAAGCCCCATCCTCGAAGAAACCAGATGGAACGTCTATGGCTACGAGCTCATCAGAGAACATAGTCCCGGACAATTCCTCAAGAGGTTCTCCGTTGATGTACACCTGGTAACACAGCTCCAGATCACAGTCGTCAGAGAAATCATCCTCAGCGGTGAAACTGAATGTCATTAAGGGATAGGGATAGAAGGGATCATAGTCAGGACTGCCGATAATCCCGCGGAGATCGAGAGGATCATAGGGATCTGGATTTTCGCTGATGACGCAGCCATCATCCGGAGAAATAATTACTGCACTCGGGCAGTCGGTATCCACGTAAAGGTCGAAGTCGTCAGAGATACAAATATTTCCTGCTTCGTCTTCGAGTTCGATTCTCCATTGATGATAGCCATCAGCCAGCTCAGGCTCATATGTTACATATCCGTCACAATCCACAACCCCTGTTTTCTTCTCAATATCATTGATAAAGATAGCATAGGCAATTGTATCACTCAGTTTATCGACGATTTTGATATTGAAGCATACACAGTTTGTATTGACAGCAACACCCGGTTCAATTATAGTAAACCTCGGAGCTTCGTTGTCAATCACAAAGGCGTAATAATCAGTTGCCTCAACCGCGTCAATCACAAATTCCGCCGGTATCAGTTCCGGTGGCAAGCTGCCTAAGATGGCTACAGGAGCATAGTCGCCATCTAAGATGGCTCCATATACTATCACATCAACCGCGTCGTTTACATCGCCTTGAACGGGATATGTACCACACCAGACATTACCACTGTCATCCACTGGAGTCATTAAAATGACGGTGGGATCCAGATAGTAGTCACAAACAGTAAAAGCCGCATAATTGACGGGTTCGTTGAAGGTTACAGTGATCTCTACAACATCTCCCGCCGCGAAGGGACCTTCGTCGCTGTAGACGATACTATTAACGCACAGATCAACTGGAAGCGATACGGTATCTGTATTCTCCGTATCTCCTATTGCACTTGCTGTTCCTGCTAAAAGGAACATAATTAGCAGTGCACCAAATAGCATTATTTTTTGTTTCATATTTCTGCACCTAGATTCCGCAAATGTTCAATTTGATTCTGAGTCCAACATTGGATATTATATTATATTAAATAAATTTTTAAAGTTGCGAGTTGTAGCAGATTCCAGTTAGCTTGAACACAATCCTACAAACAGTCTAGAAATTCTGAAATTAATTATCGGTTAAAAATTAAATAAAACAAGACTGTAGGAAATTTACAGTTTTTATTTATAAAACTGCTTTTCGTCTCACCTCCTGAGCTTAATTAATCTGATCAATTTTATCCTCGATTAGTAGATCAAAAAGCCACCACTTCTCCGAAACCTTTTCAGGCAGGAATGTGTTAGCCTCTACCCCCGGCGCAACAAGTCTTAACCCCATTAATTCTTGCGTAACAGGGGAATTATAAACCAACCCCGTTTTTATTACCTGAGCTGACGGGTCAGCCCGGTACATCAGACATATACCTATTAATTGCAAACTGAAAATTCGCCACCAGGCAAATTCCTATGAAATACAAATATTTCACATTTAATATAGTATATGTCTTTTTATATTATCTTGTGACGATAATATGATGTAACTTATGCAAATATTTGATATAAATCTTTCTAAAAATTATTAGACACTAAATATAGTCCGAGATAAAAAATTTATGTTTAATAATAATGATTTTTTGAAAAATAATTTTTTAAAAACCAGAGTGTTTTTTAGATAACCACAAAGAAAATATACAAATGTAGACACCCTTTACAAAAAGAGTTCACCGAAAGGAATGGAAAAAGAGTGGAAAATTAAAGGAGTTATTTTCTTCTAAAAAGTATATACTCACAGATTTAAATGTGTAAAAACATTATTTAACAAAGAACATTTCATGCTACAGGGGAGGAATTCAGAATGAAATACACCTTTCAGGACTCTACAGAACTTCCTGTTCAGAGGGACTTTATCCAGGATTTGCAGGACTTCATAAGGATTTCAAAAGAAGCCATACCTCTTGAAAAATCAATTATAGGGATAAAGCAGGGAACTAAGGAAGAGACGGCAATCTCTCAGGAAAAGCTTGAGGAGATAGAAAGGTTCCAGAAAGACGTTATCAGTTATATCGAAGAACGTGCGCAGGGAATCGAATCCGCGGAGATTCTTGAAATTAAAACAAAAACAATCGAGGCCGCTTCAACGGCAGCCCTGTTAAAAAAGAATGAAAGGCTTGAAGACATTGATAGGCAAAACAGGCTGGCACTTATGGAAGTGCAGCAGCTTGAAGCCCGGATACTCACAACTCTTGGCCCTTTTTTTGAAACAAGCATCTATGGGGCCAAGCATGCCTATTATGCTTCAGTTGAAGCCAAAGAAATGAAAGGGAAGCAGGTCAGTTCGGTTAATGGTGTACAGTACGAATTTGAACTGCACTTTGCTCATGATTCACTGAAAGTCGAGGACCTTCAGGAACTTACCTTACCCGTGTGGGCAAAGAGCGGCATCCTTTCCAGAGAAGAAAAAGCAAAGAAGATGGATGTATCCGGTTTCCATATTATGAGCATCGAGTACGAGGGAAACGGTGTCCGGACAGTACTTCAAGACAAGGATGCAGAGCACATATTCAAGGTATCTGCAGATGAAATGAGTCTCCTGATCATGCATGGAGACCATGATATAACAGGAGACGAAAAACTGGCTCCTCTCATAGATAGCGAAGCTCTCTATATGTTTATGGGCAAGCTCAAGGAGTTTTTTACGAAATCCGTTGACTTCAGAAGACTCAAGAAGATCCTGCTGGAAAGGAAAAATGCTGTTGAAGAAAATACCGTGTTTGACTGCCTGAAGATTATAGCCGGCATATACGGGAAGCTCGTAAGGGAATGCGTTGAAAGGGGGTACACCAAAGGGGAAGTCACAATTAAAATGGAGGAGCCAGGAAGCGTACGGACCGAAAAATACATTTCGAAGTCTGAAGCTGCAGGTGAACTCTCATCCATAGGGAGCGAGGGCACAGAGCTTGCCAGAATCCTGGGAGTTGCCGAAACCTGAGAAAACTAAACGTCTAAGGAAAAATCCAGCTGAGACATAAGGAAAGAACCTGCTTTCTGGAAGCTACTGTATATGAAATATTCATGCTTCAAATGGTTCTTCCTTGTAGTCTTCCAGATTTTCGATTTCTTTATAGTCGGTGCCATCAGGCAGAAAAGGCGTGAAAAGGATAACCGAACAAAGGAGTAGAAATGTCCCAAACATCCGGGACTGCGCCTCAACAGTAGCATAAAACATGAGAATTCCAAGCATAACCCACAAAATAAAGCTCAACTGAAAAGCAAGCTTAACTCTACAAATATTTTCATCACTTCTGCTCAAGCAACTCCCCCTTGAATACCCAATTCATAAATGATTCGGGATTGAATAAATAGCTGTTTATTTCAAATATTTGGAACTTTTAGCTCCAGAAATTTGAAATGTTGTCCGACTGAAAATGGATTTTCAGGAATAAAATTTACGATCCTATGAGCCAACGCGTAAAAAAATTAGTAAGAATAGAACACCGGAAAAAGAAAGAAAAAGAAAAATAAGTCTGATTCAGAGTGAAGACTTAGGGCATCGGATTTAGAATATTAGACTTTTTTATTAGACTTTTTTATTAGACTTTTTTATTAGGCTTTTTTATTAGGCTTTTTTATTAGACTTTTTTATTAGACTTTTTTAGTGCATCAAATTTCGATAAAGCTGATAATCCTTTCTCCCTCGTTTATCCTCCTGAGAAAATCCTCTCTGTCTGTATATGGAACTCCAGCAGCTATGGAATCCGCTGCTTTTTTGCCAATCCCGGGTATTTCCCGGATAAGGGCGGGAGATGCGGTGTTTATCTTCAGGGGGTAGGGAATTCCGGTAATCGAACGCATTCCGTGCCCTGTAACAGTAATGTCCGTGAATTTCCGCAGGGGTATAAGGGCAGGAACCCCCACAAGTAAAGGGTAAGAGCCAAGCTGCCTTCCGAAAGTGACCCCCCGGTCATGCACTTCGCACATTACATCCCTCAGTACCGTTCCTTCCGGCACGACCCGGCGGAGCATTGGAAGGTCGATATTCTTTCGGACCTGTTCTTTATAATCCAGAAAGAGTTTCTTATGCTTCCTTGCAGCTTCATCCCTGCCATACATCGGAGTTCCGGGAAATGCCATAACCTGCCGGATATTGATTCTGCGGAGAAGCAGCCCCGAATCAAGCACCTGCTGCAGAAAATCATAGTTCAGCTGGAAGGTTTTTTTCGTTTCCCCCATCAACCCGTGAACGAAATTAATGCCCGGAAGAATTTCCGGAAGCCCGTTTACCCCGCGCCCGGCTCCCAGTCTGTTTACCAGTTTTATCGCCTCAAAAACCTCTTCGGAACTTGCCTTGAGGGAATTTGCTGCAACTACTTTCGGGTCAGCGGTCTCCATGCCGAAGGCTGCTACATCTCCGGAAGTGTGATATTTGATAATCGTCTTCAGGATCTGCTCAGACTCTTCCGGATATGTTGCCAGGGTTATGGGGTTTGCATTATCCATGTGGAGGACAGAAAGCTCGGGTGCGGAATTCCGGATTCCGCGGTAAAGCTTTTCAAGAACCTCAGGCACGGGTTTCGGGACTGGCCCTCCGGCATCTGTCCCGTGGTAAGAGAAAAGATCAGGCTGCCGTCCTATCCTGAAAAAGCGGGCTCCATGAGAATAAAGTGCAGAGACCTCGGAGACAACATCCTCTACAGGCCTGTAGTCCGAAGCCCCATAAAATGGTTCGGTGCAAAAAGAGCAGTGTACCTGCCTGCCGCAGCCCCTGTAGGTTTCGAGTTCGCACATGAAGTAAGGGTAGTCCGGGTGCTGCCGGATCAAAAAAGCCCCTTTCGGCCCCCAGCGCCCGATCTCAGCTGTTGTCCTGAAACGATGGTCAACGGATTCCGGGGTTCTCAGCTTTGCAGGACAGCTTTCACTGCTTCCTCTTTCGCTCCCATCGGCTCCTTCCTCAAAAAGATCGTAAGTAAAAGCTTCGATATCCATTTTTGCAAGTACGGCTTCTCCAAGGCTGATCCCGCCTTCCGTCCCCTTTGCAGCTCTTCCGCCTTCCCTGCTGAAACCGAGCCTGATAGGGCCGCCTATGACCTTTATTCCGTTTGCAGCCCGGAAAATGGCTTCGATCTCTCCCGGCGTGATAGGGGATGCCCGAAGATATTTTCCAGGCACGGTCATGCCTGCAATAATGACCACAAGGTCTGCTTTTCCGATAAGCTCGCCATCCCCGGGAGGGTTTTCCCGCAGGGTATCGATTGTCAGGTAGTGAATTTCTTTTTCGGAAAGCCCGCGCTCTCTCAGAGCTCCTGCTATGTACCGGGCATAAGGAGATAGATAAGGAGGAACCCCAAGGCAGGCGGGTTCGTCCACGTAGCCGTCTATGATGAGTGCTTTCATATCAGTTCTCGTTTCCTTTGTTTGATAACTGAAGATTGGAATATAGAGCGCAGCTGGATATTAAATTACAGGTGATAGAAACTTCATAAAATCAGAGATGAAGAGAAAATCCAGAAAAGATAAGTCAGGAAAAGAAACATAAAAAAAATCTTTAGGGCCGGGACCGAGAATCGAACTCGGGTCGTAGCCTCCACAGGGCCACAGGATGGACCTCTACCCTACCCCGGCCACAGGGTCTGGTACTTCAGGTTTGAAGCAACCTATAGAAGGAGTTTTTTTATATAAAGTTTTTGCCGGAAAAAGCATGAGCCCTTTTTAAGAAGGGGCAGGAATTCTGTCTCCGGCATTAAGAAACAGTAAAAGTCCGGTTCTGGACCGGGCTCAACCATAATATCAGATCTTTTTGAGTCTGTCAAGAGCAAGTTTTGCAGCCTTTTCTCCGGAAAGAAGCATCCCTCCGAAGACAGGACCCATTCTCGGGGCACGGGTTGCGGCATTTGCAGCCATACCTGCGACAATCAGCCCGGGATAGATTTCCTGGGTTGCATCCACAGCCAGGCGCTCGCCTACTTCAGACCACATCGGTTTTTCCCCGAGCAGCCCGAGTTCTCCGATCTTTGCGTTCGGGATCTTCCGGAGAATCGTATTGCAGACAACTGCATCATGGCCTGTCCCGTCAATTACGAGTTTTGTGCGGATCATGAGCGGGTCCACATGCAGACGCTGGGTTGTGACAGGGCCCCAGTTGATAACTATGCCGTTAACCCTGTCATTTTCCCGGATCATGACGTCTTCAAAACTCACAAGGTTAAAAACCTCAGCCCCCGCCGAAGTTGCCCCAGCTATCAGTTTCCCGACGGATTCCACGGAGTTTGCCACATAATACCCGGACTCGTACTCCTTATACCTGATCCCGAAGTCGTCCAGGACATGGCAGGCTTCTTCCTGCACAACAATGCGCGGAAACATCATGCCTCCGGCCCACATGCCGCCCCCGAGTGACAGCTTCTGCTCATAAATGGCAACCTTTGCCCCGGCTTCAGCCAGGTACTTTGCAGCCACAAGGTTTGCAGGTCCCCCTCCTACGAGTGCTACATCGATGTCCGTGTAGTCAAGGAAGGTTTTAGAATACTCATCAAATATTGCCCGTGTGATTATGACTTCGTCGAGTTCCATTTTAATCTCTCATAAAGCTTCTACGGTTGAAAGTCCGGGGGAAATTGCCCGGCGTTTTAAGAGGAAATCAGGGAATTGTTAACCCAGATCCGTAACATTAAAATTCACATTTTGATACAGGGCATTGCTTTTAAAGTTGTTGGAATCTGTGGAAAAAGAAAGTAATTCGCAAAAGGTTCTTCCGCAAAAGGTCTCTTCTCAATATACAGGGACTTCGAAAAGGAAATTCAGATCATGCAATTGCTGAAACCGTGCAGAATACTCGACTATTTTCACAACAAATGACCTGCTTTCCGCTGAGAAAGTCGAATCCACCAATAAATTATTATATTCTCATCACAAAATAAATGAAGCGGTGGAAAGGATGAAGAGTTTACTTATTATCGATGCGGGAATTTTTATTCTTGCAGCTGTCACAGCATTCCTGAAGGGAGACCCCGGGTTTATTATAGACATAATAGGCTTAACCGGTTTGATTTTTTTTGCTATAGCGGGAGTTTTGTCAGGTTCTTTTGTGAGTGGGGACCGGGTAAGGGCAAATTATGAGGACGAATATAAAGAGCTCAAGGAGAAAAATAGATTGTCAAAAAATTTATTTTATGTTGGGCTCTTCAACATAGCTATATCAGTACTTACTTATGAATTCACACTGCAGTGACTTGACATCATGAATTGAAGATCTCAACATATTGTAAAAAATTGTATTGAAGCTATATATTTGTTCGAGCCCCGATCTACCAGATCCATTTTTAGATCAAACATTTTTAGATCAAATTTTACCGCTCAACCTCTCCCCCATTTTTAAAGAACATTCTGTCACCTTCGGTTCCGGGATACAGGACAAGCTGGCCGTCCTCCAGAGCTGCTGTCTCCACACGGGGTAAAAGCGGCAGATATTCCGCCTCCATAGAGTCGGGCCCACAGGCCATAAGCGTCATGGCAGCCGGACCGATGGTTAAATTGTTTCCTTCCAGGGTGTAGTTCCCACTGCCGGTATTGCAGTCAGCTTTGATATGATAAGTGCCGTCAGGGAAGAAGGCAAGCGTATAGTTCTCAGGGTCAGGTATCATTAACTGGTTTCCGGTCATGTCAAAAGACTGGAAACTGGTCCACTGCCATTCGATACCGGTAATATTCTCAACATAAACCGGTTCAAGCCCTTGAGTAGTGTTTTCTGCAGGTTCAATAGTAGGTTCAACAATAGTATTCTCTGCAGGTTCAGCAGGAGTTTCTTCCTGCTCAGTACAGCCGGGCGAGAAGGAGAACAGAGCTAAACTCCCCATAGTAAGGAGCAAAATCATACCAATTGATGCAATTTTCATCTTCAGTATATCCCCTGTAAACTGGTTATATGGAATGATGCATCATTCAAATATATCCCTTGTTTAAGTTGGGGGTTTGATTTGTAGTCATCTGAATAGTTTTTTAACATTTTGAGGAAATTATAAACAAACCTGGTTGCTTCATATTTTGCCTTTTTTCCTTTTGACAGACTGGATGCAGTTGCCCCAGGGGTCTTCCAGTACGGCAAGGTTATCCCCGGGGTCTTCCAGTACGGCAAGGTTGTTCCCGGGTCTTGTGACAGGGCATTTTTCGATAAACTTTGCACCGTTTTCTGCCAGGTAATCTATTTCATTGTCCAGATTTTCACTCTTGAGAGCAGTATGGAACCGGAAATTGTGCATTATTTGTTTTTGCAGAGGCTGCACGTCAGGAAGTTTCCCCAGTTCGATCATTACCCTTTTATCTGCGTCTTCCATAAAGGCAACAGCTTTTTCATCGTCTTCAGCAGCGAATTCGAACTCAAAATCAGGGACTTCCCTATATCAGTTTGCCATTTTTATCGGATCGCTCACAATTATGCCGATATGTTCTATACTATATTTTCTCATTTTTCAGTACCTTCTTTCTTTGAGGCAACATTTTCCGGTTTTTGAAGCAGGATAGAACCAGATATTTACTTAAGTTTCCTTTTTCAACCTGAGGGGATTTTTTCATAGAGCTTTATTCTTCGCACAGATGGAGGAGATCCAATCCTAAACACGAAAAATGAAGTTTGAAAGTTCAGTAACTAAGTTCAGAAAGCCAGATTCCTATGCTTCTTTAATTCACAAGACCAACCTTTATTGATTAACAAATAAAACCTGAATTGGGGACTGGAATGAAAATAAGCGCACGTAACGTTCTGAAGGGTAAAGTCAAAAGGATAACTCACGGAATGGTTAATTCGGAAATCATAGTCGAACTCCCTGGTGGTGTGGAGATTACTTCCATTATCACAAAAAACTCGGCTGAACATATGGGTTTAAAAGAAGGGAGTGAAATTTACGCCGTAATTAAAGCCACAAGCGTAATGTTAGCCTCTGACTAACCGGCATCTCTGACTGACCGACATGTTCATGGCATGAACAGTTCTGATACTGAATGGTTCTGATACTGAATGGTTCTGATGCTGTGAAATTCCGGCGCTGAATGTTTGTGAGGCTGAATTATTCTGGTGCTGCATAATAGAATGTATTTGGCAGGGCAGGTTATTATCGATCTAAGACAGTTCCCTGGGGACTTATTTTTAACAGGATAAATCTATTTAACTTGGATTCATAACAGGACAAATATAACAGACAAATATAACAGAACAAATATAACAGAACAAATATAACAGAACAAATATAACAGAACAAATATAACAGAACAAATATAACAGAACAAACTACATTGATAATTTTTTCCAAAAGTGATATGTAAGTATTGTTATTGAAAAAGGGGGAGTTAATTTTGGAAAAAGAAGATAGAAAACCATCTTTTCAACCTGAACCGATACCTGAACCGGAACCGCAACCGGTTCCTTCACCCGAACCGATACCCGAACCTGAACCGGAAACTGAACACAAGTCCGAAAAAACAGGATAATACAGAGCAAGTACAGCATGATCACAAAAGTTTACATTTCCCATTGCGAGCAGGACGAACCGCTTGCTCAGGAACTTGCACGGGCTCTGTGGACAGTGGAACTGGAGAGTTTCTCAGCCCTGTACAGGAAAGCTCGGATCCTCTCCCTTGCTGAAAGGATACGTTTCGGTATCCGCCAGTCAGACTGCGTTATCCCGATTCTCACCCAGGAAGGAGTTCTATCCCCTGAGGTGAATCAGGAGATCGGGCTGGCAGTAGGAGCCGATCAGTTAATTATTCCGCTGGTAGAGGCAGGAGTCGAACTGCCGATCCTTATACGCCATCTCCAGCCGATTAATTTCTACTCCGAAGCCTATGAGGATGCTCTGGGAAAACTCATACAGAACATGAGGCACCTTACGAAACTGGACTGGCTGAAGATAAAGTGCCCTTACTGTGGTGAGGAAATGACTCAGTATATCTCTCCTGAAGAAGATGTGGAAAGATCGCTTCTTGCAGGAAAACACCTTGAGACTATCTGCAGCTACTGCCAGAGAATTATTTACCTTGACCCGAGAACCTTCAGGCCCACACCCTGAGTCTTTTATACAGGAAGGAAGGCGAATTCATGGAGAAAAGAATCAAATATGAACCCGGTAAACCAGTGATTGCTCAGTCCAAAATGGGAGAGGTTACGGTAAGTGAATTCGAAGTCGGGGGTATAGAAGGTCTTACTCCTGTAGAAAAGAAACATCTGCTGTTACAGCTTTCCAGAGACAGAGTAAAAGATAGTTCTTCCGGTCCATGGGAAATTGTTGATGTCCTCAGGGAAGAATGGAGAACAGTCAAAGCTACCCTGGTTCAACCCATAGAACTTGAGATAAGAGATACGGGAAAAGACGAACTTTTCAGGGTGTGGTTTGATATCACAAAGCTAGAAAGAGACCTTGAGGCAGCAACCTTAAACAATAACCTGGATCAATAAACTGAAGCAATAAACCAGAGCAATAAATTGGATCAATAAACTCGATCGATAACCTGTATTCGACCTATAAATAGGCCATAATAGTTCATAGTATCTGATAAAGTATCTGATAAATATAGAATAATTGGGCTAATAAGACCGTTTTTAATAAATCTAAAAAATGATTTGAAAAAAGGGAAGCTAAAAGCTTCCTTGTTCTTTTCTTGTATCAGGTGGACGGCTGTGAACTTTTTCCAGGTAGCATTAATGCCGGGAATTTCTTGAATCCGGATCTTTTCTCGATCTGTGCGTCTTGCAGGTTATCCTCTGTGTGGAATTCCCGGACAGTTTAAAGCTCTCTGAAGCTCAATCAATTTTATAATTTAAGCTACCTCCCACCTGAGAGCGGACACACTCTGAGCAAAATTATTTTCCTGAGAATGCCTTGCTGACATCGGCAGCGTTGGTGTACTCCTTCTCTGGAAGTTCTTCAAGAACCTCCAGCACCTTACTGTCGGCTTTGTGCTTTTTAGCGTGTTCTATAAGCTGCTTTTTCTTCGCAGGATAATCCATATTCTTTAAAGCTTTCTGAACTTCGATAGGACTTGTTTGCATAAAATTCCCCCATTATGGTTTATTTTCTTGAAACCTTTGTTGATATGAGCAACCATGATTGCTCTCTGCTAGAAAAGGTTATTTCAGAACGCATACAACCCCACTACCGGCATCGTTTTTAAGCTTTAACAGGATTAATCCTGCTACAGGACAATTGATGCCTACATAATGCATTCTGAACCTTTACTGGATTTATTCTCGTAAATCATCCCATAAATTTTCGAATAAATTCAGTATTTAACTCGGTTTTTTCTATCTAAATATTCGAGTTCAAGGATTCGGGTAGCAATTACTTTTTTCCTTAACGTTGCCCACCCTTCATTCAGTATTATGCAATATATATTATAAAAACGAATTCAACTCAAACGTTTGTTAGAAGATAACTATTCTGGGCTGGTAATTTCTCATTTTTTGCTGGTCTGGATGGCTAGTATTTCTGCAGGTTCTGAATTTCTTGAATAAACCTCATTCAAAATGTCCTGAATTAGCTCCGATTTAAGTTTAAATTCCAATTTAAGTCTAAATTCCAATTTAGGTTTAAATTCCAATTTAAGTTTAAATTCCAATTTAAGTTTAAGATTTGTATGGATTTTGTGGTCTAATCCGAAAAATATGCCTGAAAAGGGTAGAAAAAGCTCTCGAATAAAAGTCCTCGTATAATTGATATACCATCGTGACAATTCTTACAGCCATGAATAGCAGCAAATCCGAAGATTCCGTTTTACCTTCTCACCTTTCTGACCGTGCAGCCCGCGAAAATCGTGAAAGGCCACCAGTCCGGCAGTCCACTTCTACCTATGAATCTTCTACTTTTTCAAGCCCTGCCCTTGACCAGCTCAGGGGACTTTTACCTGACTTTAACAACCGGCTCTCTCCGACGCGAGACCTGGGGCTTTCTCCCTTCGGGCACTCCCGCCTGAGTTCCGAAGCCCGCCCAAGGCTGATTTCCGACTCTGCCCTCGGACTTGTATCCGGCACTCTTCCCGGTCCGCTTTCCGGGCTCAAAACCGAAAACCCTGAAATGCCGGTCGGAAAAGGGCTTGAGATCATGCCTGACCTGCCGGGGAGGACTCTTGCAGGAGATAAGGTAGGCTCGCTCACCCTTGGGGCGGACCTTCCGATTGGGCTTATTGAGAGCAGGCTGCTTACTCTCAGGCCGGTTGAAGAGGAAAAGAAAGAAAAGTGAAAGCAGGAAGAAAAAAATCGTCAGTAACTTCAATTCAGGGGCAGTAATACTGTTCTTCTCTTTTAGTAGTCCGTAATTTCGGAAAAACACGGAATCGAAGACCAGGGCCAGTTTCTCGTGTCTCCCGTGTTTTATCTCTTCATTTGAGCCTGGGCAGAAGATTTTCTTAATTTCCGATTTATCCCTTAATAAAAAATAGCTGTTTTTTAGATTTGCTGCAAAAAATAGGTTAGATAACGAGTTACTTCATAAAATGGGTTACTTCATAGCTACCATTATCCCCAAAAGGCTTACAGCCACTGCAATTACAATTATAAAAATAAGCAAAGCTGAACTATTGTTCTCCACCCGGTCATTGCTCTCATAATTCATACTATTAAATATGCGGCTGTGTTTAAAAAACTTTTGTTAGTTTGCTGAGGCTGAGTCTATGAAAATCACAATCATTAGCCTTTTTCATACCTTTGATGGCCGTAAATTCATCCGTTTACTTATTATATTTATTATAATATTCTAGATGACTATCTATCTTTTTAGAGAATTCCTTGCCATCAATTAGGGGTGACAAAAAAAGATGTGAAAGGATAAAAAGGACATCTGGAACTTAAAATCTGAGATTTTTCAGATCTATAAAGTCTGTATTATGACAATAAATTCAGGTAGGATTTGAAATGTTTTCGAATGAAAATAATAAGTGAACTGGGATTTATTAGAAAAAGGAGTTGTACTTCTTACGCAACCCCGGTTTTATATCCTCTCTTTTTCAACGTCTTTTCGGAAAATCCCGGGCTGAGCAAGGTGACAATAACGGTTCAAGACAGCTATTCCAGCTGCACGGTTTTTATTTTCCCTGATGGAACTTTTTTCATGTTGCCTTTATGCCTTTAAGATTCATGACAGTAAAATATCAGGTAAATCACCACGGATGCCATCAGCTTTTTCATTATTGTCTTCTTATCGATATGCAGGGAACTTTTCGGGGGAGGAAGTTATGAAAGATGAACGGGTTGTGAACGATGACCAGGACGCATATGGTCATGGAATCTATGACTGCTTTATAGGGAAAGGTAGCTTTGAGCTTGTAGAATGCGAATACGGGCACTTATGCGTATCCAACGGCCCCGGTGAGTATCTTTCCGGATACGAAGACTGGCCCTTGCACCAGCAAAAGGCTATGCACTACGTGAAAGGGCGGGTGCTGGATATAGGCTGCGGAGCTGGGAGGCATGCCCTTTACCTTCAGGAAAAAGGGTTCGATGTCCTTGGCATAGATATGTCTCCCCTGGCGGTGGAGGTCTGCAAGCTGAGAGGCCTTAAAAAAGTAAAAGTGATGTCCATAACCGGGGTCGGTTCCGAGTCAGAGGGATTCGGAACTATTCTCATGCTGGGAAACAATTTCGGGCTTTTCGGGAGCTTCGAAAGGGCAAAGCTGCTGCTTAAAAAGTTTCATAGAATTACGGAGAATAACGCAAGGATTATTACCGAGAGCACTGACCCGTACAACTCGACTGATCCTTCTTACCTGCAATATCTGGGGTCCAACAAAAAGAGAGGCAGGATGCCCGGCCAGCTGAAGGTCCGCGTTAAGTACGGGAGCTACGTGACCCCGTGGTTTGATTACCTGTTTGTGTCAAAAGCTGAAATGAAAGAAATAGTGAAAAGCACCGGCTGGGAAATTAAGGAATTTATAGATTCGGAAGATCCGGAAGACTCGGTATATGTAGCAGTTATTGAAAAAGAATCTGAAAATGAGTCTGAGAAGGAATCAGGATTTATAAGCAGGCTTGCCGGCATGAGAAAAAGAAACGACTGTCAATAACTCGCCTTTTCCATAAGGAGTTTTTATTGTTTGAAGGACGGATTGAAAACTGCATGATGACCTGGAAAAGAACTGGGTCACAGGCTGTTAACATTAATCAAACCGATCAATTCCCACCAAACTTCAAAAAAATAAGAAGGACTTTTGTGCCCTTTTTGAATTTTACTTGCTTTCTTGGATAACTTCACGCAACTCTTGCAGAGAGATATTCCGGTACCCTTCCATCACCTTCGGTCTGATCGCGTGATCGTCTACTATTTTGAACTTTCCATGTGCCCAGGATGTCACCCTGAAGTGTTCACCACCAAGCTTCTCGGTAAAGGGGTCTTCCCTAGTCAGGAAAAGAAGAACCTTTTCACCGGGTTCGAATTCTGCTTCGTCCGTAACTATAACCCTATCTTCACCTACCTCACCCCCCATTACTCTCACGGTTATTTCTTCTGAGAGTTGTGGGTTCTTAAGGTATTCTTCAACTCCTATAATGACATCTGTATAGATACGCTCGTCATCGACTATTATCGGCTTTTTACCATTTGCAGTCGTCCATTTTCCTGGGAGTATTTCTTTGACTTCCCCTATAACGATCACATCTGATTTATTTGCCAGATAGGAGTTATTCAGCACGCGAGAATCCCATTGTCCTTCAGAATAAATTGTGACCGGTTCCGCAGCCTTTCCATCCATGAAGGTTAGTATACCTCCCGCTACGAAGAACAGGAACAGTGTGCCAGCTAATATATTTTTAGTATTCATCTTACCCCCACCCTTAATAGATATAGTTGATCCCATTAATATCGTCCTGTGACAATGACCTCACAGACCCATCGTAAATCCAAAGCATAACTGTACCATCAAGATATGTATCTCCCAGCGATAGCCAATGACCAAACTCGTGCAATGCGGTAGTTTGAATATCGTAAGGTGGGTACGACGAGCTAGAAGAAGTGGTCCAGCTTAAAGCACTATTAATATCTGTAACAACCCATTGAATGGAAGAACCGTAAGGTGCTATATCTGAAGTTGCACAAGGTCCGTCACTTCCAAGGTTTGTCCAATCAACCTTAGAAGTAACTTCCCATGAATCGTAGTTGAATGAGAAAGATGATCCAGCGTCACTCCATGTATCTGCTGCATCTCTCACACACTGCTTATAGTCACTTGGAAAATCCGTACTAAATCGCCAGTCAGCTGTTCCAGAAGTCCACTTGCAACCATTGTATTCGTAAGCATTAGCAACTGGTAATAAAGCTGTTAACACGATAAAAATAACTGTTAGCCTGAAAATTTTGCCCAGTTCTTTACTTCTTTTCATTTAATCTCACCTCTATATCTTATTCCCGAGGCAAGATCAAGTAAGCTTTAAATATTCGCAAAGCTATCGTTCCCTTGCCTCAGGGCATGTGAGGTTCAAATTTACTTTGGAGGGTTCGTTTGAACTTCACATTCAAAAATCTCTCTTAATCTTCTCCTATACATTTATTACGGTGATGAATTTTCATCGCTCTGATTAACATTCATTAAATCGGTTCTCTTTTTCATCAAAAACAACGAAATTTTATAGCTCTAATTGATGTCAAGAATTTGACCTACTTTTAGCAAATAATCTGTATATTTTTTCTTCACTAAGCTATAAAATTAACAAAAAAATAGCAACATGCATGCCCCAACAAAAGAAAAGAATATATTACGTCAAAACAATTTGATAAGAAAGTAAGAAAAAATCTGCAGATGCGGCAACAGGAATGAATCATTTCAAAGTTTATAAAGAAATGAGGGATGATGTTCAGGCAATATACAGGTCAAGACTTCTAACAGAGATACTTCTATCATTAAATGAGGGCAGCAGAAAACTTTCCCAGCTGCGTGAAAATACCGGAAGCACGTCTCAGGCAATAATTCCGAAGCTCAGGAAACTCGAAGCAGATCACCTGATAGAAACAAAAGGACGTGAGTATTTCCTGACGCCAACAGGAAAAATTGTGGCTTCAGGAATAGCCGACTCTTTTGGAACAATTGGTACAATCAATAAATTCAGATATTTCTGGTCTACGCATTATATTGAAAGAATCCCTGATCCCCCGCTAAAAGAAATCAGATGTCTTTACGAGTCCGAAGTCCTCAAGGATCGAGGTATTAAAGTCCTTAATGTCTACAACAACCAGTTAAAAATGATTAAAGAGGCAGATCATATATACGGCATATCGTCTGTGGTAACCGAAGGATATGCTGATGCTATCTCTGAAAGAGTGAAAGAAGGAATCCCTGTCGAGCTTATAGTTCCTCTTCACGTTGCAGAAGAATTGAAGCAATCACCTTACGTAGAAAAACTAGCCGCATTGAAAAATTATAAGAATTTTAAATTAATGCTTATGAACGAAGATATTAAAGTCGGGCTCATTGTTACGGATAAACGCCTGGCTTTGAGCCTGTGCAAAAAAAGTGGCATTGAGTACGACATCAGTACAGGTTTGTTCAGTTCTGACCCGAAGGCTATTAAGTGGGGAGAGAGGCTTTTTGGATATTATAATACTCCCTCCATAACTTATCTGTGAATTTATCATTTTTGTCTTTGGTTATCGGTATTTACCGTGATTTATAGATCGCATCTGAAAAAGTGCGCGCACCTCAGTATTTGATTGGCATCTCAGTATTTGGTGAATTTAAAGACTCTTTCTTTTTGTTTTTTTCATTAGCTGACGCCCAATGATCTGAAAAGTCAATTCCAAAAATCGATTTGCAGAAAAAGCTCGCAAATCTTTGATCTTTTATTCTATCTCTATCTTTTATTCTACCTTTTTATCCTACCTCTTTTCCACTTCTTTCCGGAAAGGCCCATGCTGCGCATTGTGTCAATAACCATTTGAGACAGCTATTCCGGTTACAATCCGACTTCACGGGCTTTTTCTACCTGACTGGCTTATCGGGATTTACTTCGAGGGCTTACGGGATTTTTTCGAAAAATCTTAATCTTTTTCTCTTTAACCTTGCCACCCTTACTTTGCTGCTCTTCTCAACGCCTTCTCAAATTTATCAAGCCCGAGGTCGGCTTCTTCATCGGTCATGACGAGGGGAGGGGAAAAGCGGATTACGGAGTCTCCGCAGGGGAGGAGCAGGACTCCTTCTTTAAACGCTTCCCTGATGATCCTGTCTCTTCGGATGGGGTCTATGGATTCGTCGGATTTTACGATTTCTGCACCTATCATCAGGCCGAGGCCGCGCACGTCTCCTATGCAGGGGAAATTTTCCTGTAGTTCCCTCAGACGCTGCCGGATATGCGCTCCCATTTCTCTGACGTGGTTTTCCGTATTTTCCTTTTCCAGAAATTCAAGGGAAGCCAGGGCTGAAGCTGAGGAGAGGAGGTTTCCGCCGAAGGTGTTTGAGTGGACACCGGGAGGCCAGTCCATGAGGGTTCTGTCTGCGAGCATTGCGCCTATGGGGAGGCCTGAGCCAAGGGCTTTTGCAAGGCAGGTAATATCAGCCCTTACCTCAAAGTTTTCCATGGCAAGGAAGGGGCCTGTCCTGAAACAGCCGGTCTGGACTTCATCGGCTACAAGCAGGACATCATTATCCGTGCAGATCCTTTGCACTTCTTTATGGAACTCCTGGGGAGGGACTATGTACCCCCCTTCCCCCTGGATAGGCTCGATGAAAACGGCAGCAGTATCTTCGGGGCTCAGTTCTTTTCGGAAAATAAGGTTTTCAATCTGCTTTGCACATTCGACTCCGCAGGAAGGATATTCAAGATTCAGGGGACAGCGGTAACAGTAAGCGTAGTGGGTGTGCACTGTACGCATGATGGGGAAGTGCTCCCTTTGCCGGACTTTGGAGCAGGTCAGGGAAAGAGCTCCCAGGGTCCGGCCGTGAAAAGCATTATAAAAGGCGATGAAGTTCTGGCGCTTTGTCTTCCACAGGGCAAGTTTCATTGCAGCTTCCACAGCTTCGGTCCCGCTGTTGCAGTAAAAGACTTTTGAGTAGCCTGAAAGCTCCCTTAGTTTTTTGGCAAGCTTTAACGGAGGCTCGGCAAAAAAGTCCCCGTACCCGCAGTGGACCATTTTCTCCAGCTGGGCTGAGATGGCAGCTTTAACCTCGGGGTTTGAGTAACCTGCATTCATGACCGCAATCCCTGCAATGAAATCGATGTACTCTTTTCCGTCTATGTCTTTGACGATGGAACCTTTTGCCCTGTCAACAACAAGCGGATAGGGTCGGGATACGCATGCGGACATTACATTGCAGTCCTGTCCTACGATCTCCCTGGCTTTTGGGCCAACCACATCAAGCAATCCGATTTCCTGTTCGAAAAAGTCAAGTTCTGTTTCCTGTTTCCTCATTGAGTCCTCTGATCTTTCTGTTTTTTCTGAATTTCTCCGTTTTTCAAGCCTTTCCGGTTTAACGTAATCCAGAATACTTCCCCCTCTTCCCACATTTCATTCCGTATCTATCTGGGCTCTTTGCAGCTTGCCGCTGTAGTCTACGTACACGGCTTTTACCTCTGTGAATTCTTTGATTGCTTCTGTTCCCGCTTCCCTGAAACCGTTTCCTGTCCCTTTTACGCCCCCGAAAGGGAGGTGGACTTCAGCCCCTATTGTAGGGGCATTGACGTATGTGATTCCTGCTTCTATCTTTTTAACTGCCCTGAAGGCTTTTCCGACATTTTCAGTGTAAATCGCCGAGGAAAGCCCGTATCTGGTATTATTGGCGACTTCAATTGCTTCTTCAAGCCCTGAAACCGTAATGATGCCGAGCACAGGCCCGAAGATCTCTTCCTGTGCAATCCTCATATCCGGCCTGACATCCGTAAAGATGGTCGGCTCAAAGAAATAGCCAGGAAGCCCGGGATCCATGGTATTTCCTCCGAGCAGGAGAGTTGCACCTTCTTCTTTTCCTATCCTGACGTACCTTTCTATTTTCTCAAGCTGAGCTTTATTGATTACAGGCCCTATGTCCGTTTCAGGCAGAAGCCCGTTTCCTACCCTGAGAAGTTTTGTTTTTGCAAGCAGTCTTGCCGTAAACTCATCCTTTATTTTTTCGTGCAGGATCAGCCTGCTTGTAGCCGTGCAGCGCTGGCCTGTCGTCCCGAAAGCCCCCCAGAGTACGCCTTCAAGGGCAAGTTCAAGGTCCGCATCATCCATGACAATTACCGGGTTTTTGCCTCCCAGCTCCAGCGAGACCCGCTTCATGGTTTTTGCACATTCCTCCATGATCCATTTCCCGGTTTCAAGGCTCCCTGTAAAGGAAATTGCTTTGATCCGGGGATGCCGGACTATGGCTTTTCCGGTGCTTCCTCCGGGTCCGAGCACAATGTTTACCACTCCCGGAGGCAGCCCGGCTTCCATCAGGATTTCGACGAGTTTAATTGCAAGCAGGGGCGTATCGCTTGCAGGCTTGAACACGACTGCATTTCCTGCTACCAGGGCAGGCATGATCTTCCAGCTGGGAATTGCCATAGGAAAGTTCCAGGGGGTTATCATGCCCACAACTCCTATCGGCCTGAGCACGGTCATGCAGAATTTATCTTTGAGTTCAGAGGTCGTCGTCTCCCCAAACATCCGCCTGCCTTCCCCTGCGGCATAAATGGCAATATCTATTGCTTCCTGCACATCTCCCCTTGTTTCGGGCAGCACCTTTCCCATCTCTTCCGTCATGAGTCTGGAAAGGTCTTCCTTCCTTTCCTGTAAAATGCGAGCCGCCCTGAAAAGCACTTCAGCTCTTCTGGGTGCCGGAACTTCGCTCCATACCCTGAACCCCTCTTCTGCCGCCTCAACTGCCCTATCCACATCTTCACTTCCGGCTACCTGTACCGTGGCAAGGTTTTCAAGAGTAGCCGGATTGATGTCATCAAAAGTTTCTCCGGTTGCCGAGTCTCTCGACTCCCCACCTATATGCAATTTATACTCCTGAACCACATAATCCCCCTGAAACAATGAGTATAATACCACTTATATATATCCAGAAAATGGTTTCGGCTGAATAGAAACATTTTCAGGGTCTTCCAATGTTATTTTCCTAACTTTCCTGCAGGAATAGCAGGGAAAGCATGGATGAGTTAAAAATGGGTAGTTAAAAATGGGTAGTTAAAAATGGGTAGTTAAAAATGGGTAGTTAAAAATGGGTAGTTAAAAATGGATAGTTAAAAATGTTAAGTAAAAGTGCTCAAAGATATCCAATCTGTATTTGTAATCTTACTAACCCGAATTATTGTTAGCTATCTGCCAGATCCGCTGTGAAAGTTCGGAGTACTGAGCTTTAGGGTCTCCCCTTTTCTGAATAAAGGAGTCTACGCCGTTTTCGATAGCTTGGCTCTTGATTTCCTCTTTGCCCACTCCCGTAAACAGGATAAATGGGATATCAATTCTCTTATCACGGATAGTTCTCAGAAACGAAATGCCGTCCATATAAGGCATATCATAATCCGAAACTACTACGTCATAGGAGAGTTTGTCTAGCTTCTCAAGAGCCTGTCCTGCGGATTCCACGGTATCAGAATTTATATCATGGAACACCTCTAAAAACGTCTTTGACAGCTCTAAGAATACTGGGTCGTCGTCTACAAGCAATACTTTCATGGGGGTTTTCTCCGCAACGTTATGATTTGCAATATATAAGGAATATCGCGTTCTTCATATATTGTTAAGAAATTTTGCAATTCAGTTGCATTTTTGGTGGTTTCTATATGAGACCAATATATGCTAAGCTAAGGTATAATTTCATACTCATATCCCCCTTTTGCAAGCTCAACCCCGGCAGACAGGAATTAAGTCGTCTGATATCGTATGGTTTTGAAATACCATTAGAGCATACTTCTCAACTGAGTTTTTATGCTATAAGTAAGAAGATCTTTTAGTTAATATAAAAAGTTATCTTACGTAAATAAGTTCTCCTATAAGCTACCTGGATTTTATAACAATTTTATTTGTTTTCTGCAAAGAATATTTTTTTATTTTTAAAAAAATTCTGGAAGATACGAAAGAGTTAAGATAGAAAAAGTAGGAACGAAAAATAAGGTAAAATAACCGAAAAGCAGAACCTGAAGATACTAGAAAAATTGAAATTAAAATCCGGAAGGAAAAGAAAAACAGAAACTGAAGATACTAGAAAAATTGAAAGTAAAATCCGAAAGGAAAATAACAGAAAACCTGAAAAGAAAAAGAAAAAACAGGTCAGGGTTTTATCCCTGATTGATAAAGTTATCTATCTCCTTTTTCAGCATATGGCTCAGGATCTTTCCGTCAACTGTGCCTCTGTACTCCTTCATGACAATGCCCATGAGTGGACCGAGGGCAGCAGGCCCTTTATCTTTGATGAAATCTCCTTTTTCCATAACCATCTGTTTTATGAAGTTTTCGACTTCCTCGGGGTCAAAGGTGTTCAGGCCGAGCTTTGAAATTGCCTGCTGGACTGTCAGTTCAGGCTCTTTTGCAAGGGCGGTCAAAAGGTCCTGAATGGCTTCTTTTGCAATTTCCTGGTTTGAAATGGCTGCAAAAAGACCTTTGAAGTGTTCATCTGTGAGGTTATCCGTCTCAACCCCGTTTCTCCGGATTTCGGGGACGATTCCCACAAGGGTCCTGGCAATAAGGGTTGAGTTAACATTTGCATCCTTCGCATAGGTCTCCAGAAGGATCTCGAAGAGGGGAAGATGCCTTGAGTAAGCCACTTTTTCGGCAAGTTCTTTATTCAGGCCGCTTTCGGAGGCAAACCTTTTTGCCCTTTCGGTCAGAAGTTCCGGACGCTCTATGGAATCAAAATATTCCTGTGAGATTTCTATCTGGGGGACATCGGTTTCAGGGTACATCCTTGCCGCACCCGGGAGGGGGCGCATATAAGCAGTGTTTCCGTCGGGAAGGGCTTTTCGGGTCTCTTCAGGGATTCCCTCAATGACTTCCTTTGCCCTGTTAATTACTGCCTCAATTGCAAGCCTGGCTTTTTCGGGTTCATCTGCAACCATGATGAAAGCATCATCAGGGCCTGCGCCGATCGCGTCCCTCACAGCCTGGACTTCCTTTTCGGTTATCCCATAGTTCGGAAGCTCATCTGTGTGGAAAAGCCCTCCGACACCTGCAGTCTTTGCCCTGTCCGAAAACTCGGTTCCCAGCCTTCTTCCGGGCTGGACTTCCTTGCCCACAAGCCCGTTAAATTTCTTCAGGAGAGCAGCAAGGATTGAACCTTTCTTTACGCCCTTTTGCAGGACTTTGGACTTCGTGTCCATGAAAAGCCCTGTTACATCATAAATTTCCTCGCAAACAAAGGCTTTTCTCTCAAGGAGTTCCTGCCTGATAAAAAGAAGGTTCAACTGCCGTTCAACTTCCCTGCGGACGATGTCTTCTATGAGGTCAAGGGCCTGTACTCCCTTGATTTCAACCCTTGCCCCTCTGGCAATTGAGATGTTTACGTCCTGCCTGATCGTGCCAAGTCCTCTTTTTACCTTTCCTGTAGACCTGAGCACCATCCCTATGTATTCTGCAACCTCCCTGGCGTGCCTTGGGGATTTTATATCAGGCGCGGTTGCAATCTCGACAAGCGGAATCCCTAGCCTGTCCAGGGAATAGACTATCGAGTCTCCTATTTCCTCGATTTTCTGGGCGGCTTCCTCTTCCACGCAGAAGCTGTCAATCCCGCAGCGCCCGTCCGAGGTTTCAATGTACCCGTCGCTTGCCAGAAATGCGGTCCGCTGAAAGCCACTGGTATTTGACCCGTCAACAACGATCTTTCTCATCACGTGCATCTGGTCGACAGGCTTCATGTTGAAAAGCTTGGCAACGCCGAGGGAAATGTCCAGGGCTTCCTTATTGAGTTCACGAGGAGGTTCCTCGTCGTTTTCCACAAGGCAGGTCGAGTCGTAAGCCTTGTAAATGTACTTCCTCCTGATCTTTGTCTGCTCCACCGCAGCCCTGTCCTTTTCTCCCATCTCACTTTCCGTAGCCCTGAGATACCTGAAAAACTCGAAGTCCGAATCCTCGATGTCCCTGATCAGGGTAGGACACCTGCAGAACAGTTTCTCTTTTGAGTCCAGCTGCTGGTGAATTTCAAGCCCGGCTTTCAGCCCAAGTTCACTGTAATCGTATTTTTCCATATTTTCACCCGAATCTAAGCAGGAGGCGCCTTAATCCTTTTCAAATCTCTCTAATTTTTTCCTTTAGTCTTCCCTTTAGTTTTTCTTTAGTTTTCCTTTAGTTTTCCTTTAATTTCCCTTTCAAATCCAGCTCTCTTTGCTCTTCCTTCACTTTTAAGCCCGTCGGCTCGCTATTTCCTCTTCTTTTTAAACCCTCTTTCTGCGCTTGTTTCCTCTCTTAGCTCTTTTAGGTGCTGCATTAGCAGTTATCGGGAATTGTCAATAAGAAACTGAATGTAAAAGGTGCGGTAGAATGTATAAAGGTATCTATTCCGGAAATCCGGAAAAAAGACAGAAAAAGGAATAGCAGAAGGTATTGAACTTTTTCCTTTTGCTTTTTGTGTGTGGAAAAGGAATATCTCACATTTTTTCCCTGCAAACACGGACCGTACAAAACTGTCAAATGTTTTATATACATTCTTTCCAATCTATTTGCCAAACTAATAGATTATCTTGAGGAAGATAGTGTGAAAGCAGATAATGTGACTGAAAAAGCAGTCAAAGCTGTCCTCGACAAATTTGCAGAGAGTTACGCCAGTCGCGACCTGAATAGTGCAATGTCCCTTATTGCGCCAGATGCTGATGTTGTTATTTACGGCACCGGTGCGGACGAGAAGCGGGTAGGTCCGGAAGAGATTAAAGCTCAGTTTGAACGCGATTGGGCTCAAATAGAGGACCCAGCTCTCGAGTACAAATGGATTTCTATCTCAGCAGCCGGTAATGTTGCCTGGGCAGCTATTGATGCCGTTTTCATGGGAAAAATGGATGGACAGAACCTTAAATTCCAGTCAAGGGTCACAGAGGTGCTTGAGAAGCGCAAGGACAGATGGCTCATAGTACAGGGGCATTTTTCTTTCCCGGATCAGAGCCAGTTTTTTGATTAAATGATCCTTTCGGGAAATTAAAACGATATTTAAAATTTAGGTCGTCCCTCTTTACATGGTTGATATTTTTGAAAAAATAAGTCTGACTCAAATTCCTGAATTTTGCCCCGTACAATGTCATTCGCTTTATTGTGTCGTTCTTGTCCCGCTCGACGCAGGAGAGCGGTCTTTCCCAAAAAGACAAAGAAGATATAGAAGAATGAAAACAACAGATTAGCAAGTAAAAGCTGCTGTAGGCGTTTGTGAGTTTAAAAGAAGAAAAAGAGCTAAAACGGTACCAATTTCAGTATCATTTCTCATTCATTTATTCTGCTTTTTTTCTTTTGTGAAGGGCCGCCAGACAAACTGGCGGAGGCGTTTATGTTTACCTGTGAGTTTTAAAGAGATCCCCCAGATCAAGATATAAAATTCGCTTGTTCATTTTTTGCGTTGTAGAAGAGAAAAGTTCAGCCCTGCAAAAAGTAGAATCAAAAAACAAAAGATCTTAGTTTCAGATATAGGAATAATATCAACTGATTAATACAGGACCACCAAAATTTATTATTCTATTTTTTTACCTATTCCGGATCACACTCTCAAACTTCCAAGATACCTCTTTTCATACTTACTCTAATAATCAGATTTACTCTAATAATCAGATCCAGTAATTATGGACGTAAGATTTTGTCTGCTGGATATATGGAGTGGCGTACTTGAGGCAAAATGGTACGATCGCCAGTGTAGCAATAACATTGCCAATGAACCATCCTTCAAATGTCACCAAAAATTCAGTCCACGGGACCATGCCGTCCATGACTAACATTAAGGCACCCCACAAAGCACCGATAAAATTGTTAAGCAGACACCCGAACAAAAGGAATATTCCCATGTCCCTTGTTGTCCTTAGCCTTATGTTGACCCCGAAGTATGCAAAAGCCACCAGGGGTATTAGGACCTGCCAGAGATCGGCAAGTGACCATACAACATTTAATGAAAAGGGCATGTCAGCAAGGATTCCTGCTCCTATCATACAGCCAAGATAGGCAGAAACCCCTCCCCATATTCCATACCAGAGGGCGAAGACGATCATAAAAGCGACTGCAAAATACATAGTGGATACGCCGGGTGCAGGTGAGATAGGAGAGGTTACCACTGCAAATCTTGACAAAAGTGAATTTACCAGTATTAAGAAAAGAAAAATATTCAGGTGGGTTGATACCGACTCTATATCGGGGATTATATCTTCTCCTTTAATTTTATTATAGATTTAATGCATAGCCAATCCTCTAAAAGAGATATCGGTAATGGTATAATTATATATATAACATTCTTATTATATATCATATCTGCGGCAGATCTAAAATAGTTGTATCGGCATTGCAGAGATTCATTATTTTGCGGAAATTGCATTACTGGAAGTTATGGCAATGAAAAGCGATCAAGAGGACATGGACCCGCTCCGACTAAAGGAATGGTTCGCAAAACCATATTCTGTGGCTGTGACAACAATCTTGCTTTTTTTTATAGTCCTTTATCGTGCCTGGTTGTATATTGCAAATTGGCTCGAAAGTGTCCTTGTAAATGGACTCACTCCCGGTGATGTGACTTTTATTAAGACGCTTACATTTATTCTGGTTCTTCTGATTGCCAATATAATATATATGGTTCTCAACAAGCAAGTAGGTCTTTTAAGAACTGTTGAAGTTCAGGAGAAAAAGCTTTACCTGTGTGAACTGAAATTTCAGAATTTTATTGACAATGTGCCAGAGGTTGCAGTCCAGGGCTTTGATCCGGATTATACTGTAATTTACTGGAACACTGCAAGCGAAAAAATGTACGGGTATCCCAAAAATGAAGCCATGGGGAAGAAACTGACCGAGCTTATAGTTCCCTGTGAAAATAAAAATGATTTTTTAAAGATCATTGGTTCCATGCAAAAAGATGGAACTTATGTCAGTGCATCGGAAAATACTTTTTTAACGAAGAAGGGGGAAAAAATCCCTGTATTTTCAAGCTATTCAGCCGTCCAGATACCTGAAGACCAGCTTGAGATATTCTCCATGGAAATAGACCTTACCGAAAGGAAAAGAATGGAGCAAAATCTTCTGGAAGCAAAGGAACTTGCTGAGGCTTCAAACACTGCTAAAAGCAAATTCCTGGCAGGTATGAGCCATGAAATTCGAACGCCTCTTAATGCGATCATTGGCTTTTCCGATCTGCTTATTGAGAACTACGCAGGACCCTTAAATGAAAAACAGATGAAGTATGCAAAAAACATATCCATAAGCGGCAAGCATCTGCTCGGCCTCATCAATGACATACTTGACTTATCAAAAGCAGAAGCCGGAAAAATGGAACTACAGTATGAAGAGATCTCGGTTCCCCTGATAGTCAGGGAGATAACAGAAGTTATGAGGCCGGCTACAGGCAGCAGGGGAATAACTATCAGCACCGACATAGAACATGATGTTGATATAGTAGAGGCGGACTGTGGTAAGTTAAAACAGATACTGTACAACCTCATAGGGAACGCTAGCAAGTTCTCAATTGATGGGGGAAACATTACAGTAAGGGTCAGAATAGTTGAAGAGTTTATTCAATTCGAGGTTGAAGATAGGGGCATAGGGATAAAGGAAGAAGACCTTTCCAAACTTTTTAAACCTTTTTCCCAGATTGAAGGGTCCGATGAAAGGAACACTGAGAAGAAGCATGAAGGCACAGGTCTGGGCTTATCCCTTGTCAGGAAACTTGTTGAACTCCATGGAGGGGATGTCTGGGTCAAAAGTGAGTATGGAAAGTATAGCATCTTCGGTTTCAGCCTTCCACTTCAGCGCTCTGCTGTCAAATGAGCAATTTAGCTTTGATCTCTCTCCATGAAATCATATAAAATCAACTGAAAATTGATATGTAAAAATCCATCAGGCTATTCAGTTCAAATTAATGGAAATTTGTTATTTCAAAGAATTTCTACAAAGCCATAATTCCCTATTTGATGGTCTGTAAATGGATTAGGGATTTCCCCCTTCAATCCAGCAAAATCAGCGTATACGGTACCGGAGCCGTATCATCCATCGGGAACTTTTGAAGCGGAGCGCCAATTTTTTCCAGGGTTTTGTCCATCCTTACCCCGAGCCCCATAAGGCACGGCCTGCGGAGGGTCGGGTGATGGCAGGGCCCGCCTGCGCCCGCGCACTTTACGTCGGAGTAGTCTTTTGTAGCACACCAGGTACACATACCTGGAAAGGTGGCAAGGGCGGTGTTATATCCCAGGGTCCAGGCGAGTTTTTCGAGTTCCAGAACTCCGGGCTGAATCATTTCTTTTCGGTCTTTCATTATTGTTTTCAGGTTATTCTGGAACTGCTGTTTTACAGCTTCGTCTTCAGGCGGTTCGAAGCTGTATTTTACGAAATTCTCGCTGACTTCCCGGGAGAAGACGTTATCGGAGTTCCATTCCACGAGAAGGGCCCATTCGTAGTCGGCAAGCATTTTTTTGAACTCGTCCACTGTCGGGATAAAAGGGGGACAGACACGGCTTCCGTAGCCATTGCAGCCAAAAATGCATTTCAGGACAGTTCGATCTTCTACCACGATATTTTCTGCGGGCAAGAGTCTGAGACTTTTTGCACCCAACTTTTTTGCCTTTTCTTCCAGAAGCCTATAGTTTTCATCATCTATCTTCATAGTTTATATTCGTATAATCAAGAACAATAAGTTATGCTGCACCGGGATGACCTTTGTCCAGTTTTCTGCCCTTTTCACTCTTCCAGAAATTAAATTTCTCTTCCCTTTTACTCCTTATAAATCCGATGCAATTATATTTCTTGCAGGTGAATAAAGTAATTGGGGTTACTGAATGGGAATCGTCAATTTCAGGAAAATAATGATCGCAACCGATGGTTCGATCTGTTCCAGGATAGCTGCTAACTATGCGATAGAGCTTGCCCGTTTAAGCGGAGGGACTGTTTATGCGGTATATGTGGTGTCCACGGATTATTTCTCTTCGATGGCTGTGGATTTTGACTGGGAAAGGATGAATGAAGCCCTGAAAAAAGAGGGACATGCTGCCGTCAGTTATGTAAAAAGAGCAGGAGAGATGGACAGGGTCGATGTGGACCCCATTCTGCTCGAAGGGCATCCGGCAGACGAGCTGATCCGTTATGCTGAAGACAACGAAATGGACATCGTTGTCATGGGGTCCCTCGGTAAGACCGGGCTTGACAGGCTGCTGCTCGGCAGCGTGGCAGAAAAAGTTGTCCGGCACTGCAAGGTACCGGTAATGGTTATAAGTGAAAAGTGCAAGGCCCGAAGTTGATGGTCCCAAGAATTACATTCAACCTCAGGCTTCTATTTTCTGCATCCGGCATCAATCGATTTTTATTCAGCAGACCTTCTTTTGCATTTCTTCATTTAGCCGGCAAAAGATGGTTTTTTAGCTTAGATCCAGTTTACGTCCGGTTCAATCCAGCCCTCAATTAGCTTAAATTCAGCTTTCAATTCAGCCTTCGATCTTCTTTTTCACGGCTGCGGCAGTGCTTTCCGGAGAATCGGTTTCCCAGAGTTTCCTGACCTTTGCACTCTTAAGGACAGGCATGAGAGAATCGATTTTTTCCTGTACGGCTGCAAGCGCCTCTTCATCGGTACACGGGGGCTCTATACCCATAAACTTCTGGGCTTTGATGGTTTCCGTTTCTCTGAAGACGGCGCGGTCAACTCCTTTCCTAACTCCGGTCTTCAGGGACTCGATTGCATCTCTCCACTGGGAAGCCCAGGGGGTATCCGGGATCTCGGTGTGGTGGACATCGGTTCTTTCCACTTTTATGGCTCCAAGGTGGCAGGCTTTCACACAGGCCCCGCAGTACATGCAGAAATCCTCGGCAAAAGCAATCTTTCGCGGGTCTTCGGGGTCTGTAGGCACGTACCAGAGTTCCGAGGGGCAGACATTAAAGCAGCCGCGGCAGCCCTGGGGGTCGCACTCTTTCAGATTAAGCTCAATAAGGCTCAGTTTCCCTTCCATAGGCTTTTGCAGGTCCACAGCTTCGTAGGGACAGACAGCCTGACAGCGGGCACACTGTGTGCATTTCATGTCGTCAACTGTTACCTTGCCTTCCACCTTCGGGGCTTCGCAGGGACGTTCCCCTTTAACCTTTATTGCCTCTTCCGGGCAGAGGTCCTGGCAGAGTACACAGTAGTCACATTTATCCTCGTCCACAAGGAGCTGCTCAAAAGGCACAGGGTTATCAGGGGTAGGTTCGCGTTCAAGCAGGATGAAAGCGTCGCAGAACCGGGCGCAGATCCCGCAGAAGTTGCATTTGTCGGGGTCAATTTCGATTTCGCCCTCCGCCCCTTCCTTAAAGGGAGCTATCTCTTCTTTTTTCGGGAAGGTGAACTCGACTTCGATTGCGTCCTGCGGGCAGGCTCCTTCACAGAGGGCGCAGGGGAGGCATTTCTCATTAATGTTTACAAACGTATCGTATTTTGGGTACTCTTTTTCATCGGGGACCTCTCCTACGGCTTCGAAAGTAATGGCATGCACAGGGCAGAGATTTGAGCACATCCTGCAGAAGGTACATTTATCAAGGTCCATCATGACAGGAGGGGCATCAAGCCCGGTTGCGATCTCATGCATGGGGCCCAGTTCAAGAGCTTTTGTGGGGCAGATATCCACACAGATCCCGCAGCCGTTGCAGCGTTTGTAATCGTAATCGAGGGTCTTGAGGGACTTCTCGGTGGCCTGCGTATAGAGGAAATGGCTTCCCTGCAGGTCCATGCTGGTCGTAACCGTGAGCTTTTCCTGGTTTTCTTCTTCTGTCTCCGCCTCTGCCTGCTCCTCAAACTCTTCGGATTCGATATTTTCAGTTGTTTCATTTTCTCCTTTTTCGGACTCTTCATTTTCTCCGGCTCCGCAGCAGCACCCGCCGCATACCTGAGTTTCCTGCTCCGGGCACTCTTCGGGATCTTTTTCACTCATTGTGCCACCTCCTCTATCCCGGTTCCAGCACATTCCTGCTTGAACTCGCTTCCTATGGGCCCTATTTCTTCGAGTTCCTTTACAAACTCGTTAATCGTGTTTGAGAAACGTTCTCCTTCGGCAGCCGAGATCCAGAGGGTTCTGAGTCTTTTCGGGTCAAGCCCGATTTCCTTTATGATCTCTTTTAAGACGTCCATACGCTTTTTCGCATCAAAGTTTCCGTGAATATAGTGGCATTCGTCCATCCTGCAGCCCGCAACAAGCACGCCGTCTGCTCCGCCTTTGAGGGCTTCAAGCACGAATTCGGGGTTTACCCTTGCCGAGCACATGGTACGGATTACCCTGATGTTTGTCGGGTAACGGATCCTTGACATCCCTGTAAGGTCAGCACAGGCATAACTGCACCAGTTGCAGAGGAACGCCACAATAAAGGGGCTCTGGGACTTATGCGCAGTTGCCTCCCTGACCTGGGCAAGGATCTGCTCGTTTTCAAAGTTCCGCATCTGGATTGCCCCTACAGGGCAGGCGGCACTGCAGTCCCCGCAGCCGTAACAGGAGACTTCGTCCACTACAGCTTTCTTATCCTCAATGCTGATCTTTCCGAACTTGCAGACTTCCACACATGTCCTGCAGCCTATGCACTTATCAGGGTCAACATGGGCTCCCATGGGATCGGCTTCAAGTTCCCCCGTCCCGAGAAGCTGCATAACTTTGGAAGCACAGGCACTGCCCTGGGCTATGGAGACCTGGATTTCCTTGGGGCCTGAGGCACAGCCTGCAAGGAAGACTCCGCTTACAGGGGCATCCACTGGACGCATTTTCGGGTGGGCGCTTGCAAAGAAGCGGTCAGGGCGCCGGGCAAGGTTAAGCATCCTGCCTATTCCTTCCGCAGCCTTTGTCGGTTCGTAGCCTGTGGAGAGTACAACAAGGTCGTGGGCTTCTTCTTCAACACTGGACTCCAGGGTATTTTCGTAGCGGACAACGGGCCTTCCGTCTTCGCCGGCATAGACCTCGGCAACCTTTCCGCGGATGAAGTCAACACCCATTTCCTGAGTCCTTGTGTAGTATTCTTCGTACATCTCCCCAGCAGCCCGGATATCGATATAGTGGATCGTAATGTCAGTATCGGGATAGCGTTCCTTTACCATCTGGGAATTTTTAAGAGCTGCCATACAGCAGACCCTTGAACAATATTCGTTGCCTACGGTTTTGTCCCTTGACCCCACACACTGGATGAATGCAACGCTTTTCGGGGGCTGGCCGGTAGAAGGCACAAGGACTCTTCCTCCTGTCGGTCCTGCAGAGTTCAGCATCCGTTCAAGCTGCATATTCGTTATGACATCGGGATATTTCCCGAACCCGTACTCCTTTTTCCGGGAGGCGTCAAAGAGCTGGTAGCCTGTAGAAACTATTACGGCCCCGGCTTCGAATTCTATTTCCTCCGGTTTCTGTTCGTAGTCCACGGCGTCGGCAGGGCAGGCAAGCTGGCAGAGCCCGCAGCCCACACAGTGGTCGGGGTCTATAAGCACAACCTGCGGAACGGACTGGGGGATTGGCATATAGATAGCCCGGGTCTTTCCGATCCCGTAATTCATGGGGTTTTCGATTTCAACGGGGCAAACCCCGGAGCAGAGGTCGACGCAGCCCTTGCATTTGTCTTCAAGCACGAATCTTGGTTTGCGTTTGACTTTAACATGGAATTTTCCGACCGATCCGGAGATATCGGTAACCTCGGAATATGTGTAAAGAGTAATGTTGGGATGGTTCTGAACTTCCGTCATTTTAGGGGCAAGCACGCAGATAGAGCAGTCGTTTGTCGGGAATACTTCATTCATCAGGGCCATTTTGCCTCCGATTGTAGATTCCTTCTCGACCATGGTTACGGGAAAACCGGCTTCTGCAAGGTTTAAAGCGGCTTCGATTCCTGCAACCCCTCCCCCTATGATAAGGACATTCCGGCTGGCTTTTGAACTCGTTGCACTCAGTTCCCTGAGGAACCGGGCTTTTGCAACCCCCATCCTTATCAGGTCAAAAGCTTTCTGGGTCGCCATCTGCGGGTCATCCGCATGCACCCAGGAGCACTGCTCCCTTATGTTTACCATTTCCATAAGGTAAGGGTTAAGGCCGGCTTTTTCCATGACGTGCCTGAAGGTCTTTTCGTGCAATCTCGGGGAACAGGCAGCTACCACAACCCTATCGATTTTGTTATCCTTTATGTCCTTGATGATGCCTTCCTGCCCGGAATCGGAACATAGAAACTGTACTTCCCGGGCAAGCACCACATCTTCCAGTTCGTTTGCCATTGTCTCAAGGGCTGAAACGTCGATTACTCCTGCAATGTTCAGTCCGCAATGGCAAATGTAGACTCCGATTCGCATGCTTGTTGACTCCTTATATTTGCAAATATTCTTAGGATTGAGTTCTGATATATCTTTTGATGTACCCAAATATATAATTTATAAGTTAAAATTTCGAAAATTATAATTCAAAAGACTTTTCTGCACATAATTTACGCCTGTGCAGTAAAAGTAAGGTCCTGTATGGTTCCGGTTCAGCTTATTTTTTTCAAGAACCTGGAAAAGCTTTCCTTTGGTTCCTCCTTTTAGTTCTCCATTCAGGTTTCCGTTCGGGTTTCCGTTCAGGTTTCCATTAAGGCTTTCCGGGCACCTGTGGACTCTGTGTTTTATAAATCCCAATATAAATTTTCCCTCAAACAGGATAAAAATGTAGCCGTTTTATACAAAATCAAAACCTTTATTTTGTAAAGGTTTTCCGAGCCTCTGCCCTGAAGCTTTTCCATAATAAATTCTATCAAATTCAAAAACACTAGCCTGAAATCGTAGCTTTTTAGTTTCTCCGGTGGCTTTCATATTACCTTTCCTTATCTTTATTTGTAGATATGAACAGAAATATTCAGGAAAGCTGCAATTTCATCAATATTCAGGGCAGCTACAATTTTATCATGCTGTAACCCCGGAACGTTCCCGGATAAGAGAGCAGTTTACGCTACACCATTTTGCATTACATCATTTTTACACTATAACACTTAATGCCGGATGATGAGCTATTTAATTGTAGAATCTGTTTGATTCACAATTTTGGAGAAAATATTTATACATATTTTATATATTATGAGTAATATTTATATTATGGTTATGCTAATTACATATATATTAAGTTTCGGATTCCTGTCAAGGCATGTGTTTAAGTTCCCTTGAGAGAGTCTGGTTGATCTGAGAGAACAATCTCAGACTGACTGGTCGAAGATTTTTGGGGCTCACCAATTAATTTATAGTTTGAGAACTTAATCCGTAATCTATCAGTCAGCGTCGAATTGTTATTTAATAACTTATGTATGCGGGAATTTTCCTGAGAGCAGGGGTCTAATATAATTCTCCAAAATAATTCTCAAAAAATCTGAACGGGTTACAGTTCTCCGGCAATTGTGCCAGAATAGGAGGGCTCCTGACACTCTACCTAACATTTCCGTGTACGATCTTCTACGAATAACCAGTATCACTCTTACAAAAACAGGAGGGAACTCTACATGAGTGGACATGACGAATTAAAAGATAAGATGTATGAATGGACAGAAAAATACGCAAGCAAAGCAGGTTACAGGCTTAACCCGGATAAAGAGGCTCTTGATTATGTTCTTGACGGGCTTGCTTCAAGGATTGAAAAGTTTGGGAGACGTTACTGTCCTTGCAGGATAGTAACTGGGGACGAGAATGAGGATAAAAAGATAGTTTGTCCCTGCATCTATCATAAAGATGAAATTGAAAAAGACGGAAACTGCCACTGCGAACTTTTCTTCAAGCCCTCCTGATCGGACTTCGTTCTGCCAGACCTGCTCCAAAGACGGGCTTTAAATGTTATCAGCGAAGCTGTGAGAGGACAATCTCTATAAATACTTTTTGTCCTTCCAGCCTCTCAAAGCTTTTCACTTAGAACCTATCCGAAAAGTCCTGCTGCTCCGAAAGTTATCCATGCGCATGCTAAATGAAGCATAGCAAGGTAATTCTTAATTTTCTATTCCCATCTAATCAGCAGCCTTCTGAATCTATTCAGCCATGAATGTGTCCTTTCTACAACCCACCTTCTTGCCCTAAAACCTGGTATCTCTTTTCTTATGTTTTCTTCTCCCCGGCTCTTTATATGTGCAGTATAGCCATAGTTGTTGACCAATTCTCTGATATCAGGATAATCATATCCCTTATCCATACAGATATTTTGAATTCCATCTTCTGGAAAAGATCTTTCAAAAATTATGGCATCTAATGTCTTTTTCACAAGCATTTAATCGTGACGATTAGCTCCATCCACAACAACAGAAAGTGGTATTCCTTTTGCAGCAGTTAATATACTTCTTTTTGTGCCTTTTTTGCCACGATCAGTAGGATTAGCACCTGTTCCAGCTCCACCCAATGGTGCATTTATCAAGCTCCATCAATTGCTTGCACTCCCACTCTAGCCCTTTTTCATTATCGTAATCCAGCAGACCAGCTTGCCACATTCGTTCAAATAATCCATCTTTCTACCACTCTTGACCCTGCCCTTGCTACAGGAAAAGCCATGCAGGAAGAGTTTATTGATTCTTATGAAAAGAAGGTCCAGATCCTCAAAGAAAGAGTATGCGAATGCCGGGTCTGACCGGAAGTTTCCAGAAACCCGCGAATCCACATAAAACCCATAAACTCCGAATTTTTTCGAAGAACATCTCAATATTTGAGAATTTTCTTAGTTTTATCAAGGCGTCGATTTTACAAAATATTATATATATTGTTATCGATAGTTATTAATATAATGATAGAAGAGATAGAGAGACAAAACGGATACAATGAGAAAAGCTGTTAATGACCAATATAAGAAGCAAGAGAATGGAAAAGTAAGGCATCAAGACAGTGAGTATTCAAAATACTACTCTGGACCGAATAAGAATCTAAGGAACTTCAAAGGACTTCAATTTCAATGGCTCTTGTGCTGGATAAAGAAGAGATATGGGTTTTTGAATGCATAAAAGAAGCCCATATAGACAAGGGATTTCATATTCGGGACGTTATAAAGAAAGCCAAAACCGGATATGGATTATCAAGGTCGACAGTTTACGAAATAGTTGGTTATCTGGAGTTTCACGGCCTTATAAAGACTAATAAAGCCGGGAACAGAGAAATTGACGAGTCAGTAACTTATTTTGTAACTTGTCTTGGATGCGGGAAGGAAATTCCGGGAAGCGAATACGTCAAAGAAAACGGAAAGCCTGTATGTGAGGACTGTTACCTGGAAGGGCACCAGAAAATAAAGTTCGCAGATCCTCTAGCAGTGCGTTCTAAAAAACTCTTCAGAAAACATCACGGGTTTGAAGGAACCGACGGCCTGACCGACCTGCAAAAAGAGATCTATGACTTTATCCTGGAGGAAGGAGGAGCAACCCCCGAAAAGATATCGAAACTTTTCAAACTCACCCTGCAGGAGACCAGGAACCAGCTTGCATTATTGCGGCACTGCGAACTTTTGAAGTGGAGAAAAATAGGAGAAGAAATGTATATGGTACCTTTTGACTCTTGAATTTCTTATATATTGTATATATGTACTTTGAAGCTTTTTGAGGTGAGAAGTTGACAGATAAAACAGAACTGAACGAAAGGATGAAAGAAATGGCCGGGGAACTCCCGGGAGTGATGAACGCTATGATGGGGCTTCATTCCGAAGTCGTCAAAGACGGAGCTTTAAGTGCCCGGACAAAAGAGCTGATGATGGTGGGGATTGCAGTTGCCCTGCGCTGTGAGCCCTGCCTCTGGAAGCATGTTCCCGAAGCCGTAAACCTTGGAGCAACAAGGAAAGAGATCATGGAGGCGGTCAGCACTGCAATAGTGATGGGAGGAGGGCCTTCAGTAGCTTACGGGTCAACGGTTGTTCTCAAAATTCTTGATGAAATGAATGTTTGAAACTTCGGAGGGATAAAAGATTACAGAAGAAAAAACCGAGTGTTCGGTCTGCGGATGCAAACTGGAAAAAGAAGACATTTACGAAGAAAATGGCAAGGTTCTTTGTGAAGACTGTTATATCGAAGGCCACCATAAAATCCAGGCATGTGACCCCTGGGCTGTCCGCTCGAAAAAGATTTTCAGGGAAGAAGCCGGGCTTGAGGGGGCTGAAGGCCTGACTGAACTGCAAAAAGCCATTTATGATTTCATCGTCTCCAGGGGAAGAGTAAAAAAGGAAGAAATTGTCGAAAAATTCGAAATATCTTCCCGCGAAGCCGAAAACCAGTTTGCTCTCCTGAGACATTGTGAGCTGGTAAAAGGCCAAAAAAGAGCCGACGGCGTATATCTTGTACCATTTGACGCCCGATAGATTAAAAAACATGAATTCTTATAAAAACGTAAATTCTTATTTTTTCCTTTCCGGATGAGCAGTTAAATTGAAATTCATGTCCTTCAGTCTGCAGAAGGCAAAAACCTTATCTGGGAACATGAAGCCTGTTAACATTGGAACTCAAAATTAACATTGAGAATTAAAAAGCAATAGTTTAAGGTGGATTAAATTCATCTCTTTAATAAATCAATTAACATTGTATTCCAATGCTCTTAGACACTCAATATTCTTAGATCGCATTTCCTTCAAACCGGATATTCTAATGAGTAATTTCCGGTTCACACTACTGGCCTTTACGGATACTATTTCCATGGTGTGGTATTGACCTGCCATTTCTTTAATTTACTATAGGATAAATTTGATTCAAGGGTGACCTGAAATGACAAATGCAATGGAACTCTATCAGATGCTTCCAAAGACAAACTGCAAAAAATGTGGAAAAACCTCCTGTATGGCGTTTGCAGTTGCCCTTATGGCCCGTGAGCTGACGCCTGAGGACTGCCCGCCCCTGAAAGAGGAACCAAAATATAAAGAAAACTACGAAAAGATCAGCGGCTTTTTCAAGCCGTCGGAAGGAGCAACCGAAACCGGACTGATAGTGCATGAAGACCTCTGTTTTGGTTGCGGAAACTGCGTCGTTGCCTGCCCTCCTAATGTAGCAAACGATCCCTATGGAGTGGGCTCGGGAAATGCCCCTACGAATCCTAATAAGCTGGTCCTGACCGTCGAAGACGGAATTGTTAAAGCCCAGAACCTGGGGGAGTGTCGCAGATTCGGGAAGAACAAGATCCTCTGTAATGGCTGTATAGTAACCTGCCCAGTAGAGGCAATCGAGTTTGTGTGAGGCGGAAAGGATGGAGAAAAATTATTACGTATGCACAGGCTGTGGAATGCTCTGCGACGATATCGAGGTCGAGACTGAAAAGAACATCGTAAACAAAGTCCATACCGCCTGTCGGGTTGGGGTAGCCCACATGAAAGAAGGCAGGGAGAGTGCAATCTTCCAGGTTGACGCTAAGCCTGTTGATGAAGCAACTGCTATAAGCGAGACTGCAGCTATCCTGAAGAATGCAAAAAGCCCCCTGATATTCGGGCTTGGGACCTCCAGCAATGAAGCGCAGAAACTTGCAATCGAGCTTGCAAAAAAAACCAATGCAACCATTGACGATCCTTCTTCATTCCGCCTGGGGAGTGTGGTTGAAGCCCTCCTCCAAAACAGGTTCAAGACCTGTACTCTTGATGATGTAAGGAATAAAGCTGATGTTAATATTTTCTGGGGGACGAACCCTTCGGACTCTCACCCCCGCCACCTTTCGAAACATTCCTATTTTCCCAGGGGTAAGGAAAAGCAGCGGGGCTGGGAAGAAGAGAGGACTGCAATTGCAATAGATGTCAGGAAGTCCCATACTGCAAAGATCTGCGGAAACTATTTCTTCGAGATCCCGCCAGGGGGAGATGCCGAGTTCATCGATGCCCTGATTGCAGCCCTTTCAGGAAAGCTTCCGAAAACCTCCTATAACTTCCCCCCAAAAAGAATCCTTGAACTGGCAAATATACTTAAAGGGGCAAAGTTCGGAGTGGTCTTTGTAGGGCTTGGTCTGGTTTACTCCCTGGAAAACCTGGAACCTCTTTTCCGGCTTATGGATATCCTGAACGAAAAAGCAAATTTCCACCTGATACCCATGGTAGGGTACTCCAACACGCGGGGCTTCAATGAAAACCTCTTTGAAGAAACAGGATACGTAAACAGTGTAAAGTTTGAAGACGGAGCCGCGAAGCACGGGCCCGAGTATTCGATCGTTGAATCTCTTAAAGCAAAAACCGCGGACACCGCCCTTATAATCGGTTCCGACCCGTTTTCAAGCCTTCCCAGGTCTATTGCAAAGAACCTGCTTGAAATTCCCGTTATCTCGCTAAACCCCTGCGAAACCCTGACTTCCAGAAACGCGAAAGTCTATATTAATACTGCAATCAGCGGAGTTGAGTCCGGGGGGACTGCCACGCGTATGGACGGGGTAAAGGTAGACTTCAAACCTGTTGTTGAGACAAACCGGCTCTCGGATGAAGCTGTTCTCAAAAAGATAATGGAGGCTCTCTGATGGATTTCGGATCTTTTCTTAAAGCCCCTGAAATAAAGGTAAGGATCATAACCTACAGTGATATCTTCCAGGACAAAGCGATGGTTGAAAACCGTTTTGGAGAAGAGTACAGGAACCTTTCTGCCGTAATAAAACTGGATCCTGCCGACCTCAAGCAGTTGAACGTGAAAAAAGGCGAAACCGTAGTCCTGAAAAACTCCTTCGGAACGATTGTGGTCAAAGCTGAGGAGTCCGGATACGAAACCCCTCACAGGGGCATTGCGTATATGCCTAACAGCCCCTGGTCCAATATGCTGGTCTCGGACGAAACAGGCGGTACGGGTGTTCCCAAATTTAAAGACATTTCCGTAACCGTTACCAGTGCAAAAGGAGAAAAAGTAACCGAAATAGGGCTTTAACTGTTTTTGACAGGCTCATAGGTTAAGAGAAGCCAAAAGGTAAACTCCAAAAAGTAGCTTTCAAAGGACAGCTTGCAAAAGACAGCTTACAAAGAACAGCTTGCAAAAGACAGCTTACAAAAGAGGATTTCCAAAATAAATCTTAAAAACGGAAATTTACTTTTTCTGTTTTTATTTTTCCCCCTTTTCAGTTTTTTCTAAAAACCAAACCGGATGAGAGTATGGCTGACGTACTCCTGAAATTTAACAAGATCTTGAAAAACGGAACCGTTTTCTACAATTTTGAAGGCTTTGAAAATGTAAAATCCAGGTGGGAACTGCCCTGTGAATACCTGTCTGGCTCTCATTTTGCGGCCTGGAATGGAATTTTACTTTACTCTAACGGGAATGCTGTAAAAACTTTACCTCCAGGCAGTGTGATCTCAGAAAACGAGCATCTGGAACTGATGAAAATCGTCGAGCTCGGGAAAAAAAGACTGAGAGAAATACAAGCTAAAATGAAGATTTGACGGAAGAGTACCGAAAAAAAACATGCCGAAAAAAAATGTAGCTTCAGAAATGATGGATCTTAAATTCGAAACAATATTTTCTATTCTTATATAATATTACCGTAACATATTCATTTACAGATCTTAATTTCAGGTTTTCAATGTTAGTCAGATTTAATTTTAGTTCCCAGCTGTCATGCTTCCCAGGATTTTGATGTGAACTTTGGAAACGTTTGTATTCAAAAAATGTGGCTGCGAATACTTTAGAAGGATTACTTATCCTGAATGTACATAAGGGGGTTGGAGATATTATTTATTTTTTGCAGCAGTTGCACCCACTGGAACAGGCACTGCTTGCAGGAATTTTCACATGGGGAATGACTGCGCTCGGAGCAGCATCCGTATTTCTCACCAGTGGGGTTAGCAGGAGAGTGCTTGACTTGATGCTGGGGTTTACAGCTGGTGTAATGATCGCTGCTAGCTACTGGTCCCTGCTCGCTCCAGCTATTGAAATGTCGGAAGGCAGGAGTGTTCCGGCATGGCTTCCTGCCGTACTGGGCTTTCTTCTGGGAGGCCTTTTCCTCAGGGGGATAGACAAAATACTTCCTCACCTTCAATTTGGCTCTACGACTGAAGCTGCCGAAGGCTTAAAAACATCCTGGAGGCGAAACACCCTGCTGGTTCTTGCCGTAACACTGCACAATATCCCTGAAGGACTTGCCGTCGGGGTTGCCTTTGGAGCTGCAGCTTCAGGCTACATGTATAGCCTTCCGGCAGCCATTGCCCTGACTACGGGGATCGGGATCCAGAATTTTCCGGAAGGGCTTGTGGTTTCCGTTCCTCTTCGGCGTGAAGGCATGTCCTGTTTTAAAAGCTTCAACTACGGTCAGGCTTCCGCAATAGTCGAACCTATTACAAGTGTGATCGGGGTCGCAGCAGTTATTCTGGTACGGCCTATCCTGCCATATGCTCTTGCCTTTGCCGCAGGCGCCATGATCTTTGTTGTGGTCGAAGAAATAATTCCCGAGTCCCAGCACGGAGGGAATGCCCCCCTTGCAACAATAGGTACGATGATGGGCTTCTCGGTGATGATGGTTCTTGATGTGGCTTTTGGCTAAGAATTTATTTCAAACAATAAATGACAGAATAAGGTACTTACTTTTTTTATTTTTAAGATTATAGATGTAGGATTGTTTCAAAATGGATATATAAGGCCAATTGTAATATATCAATAATTTAATAAAATCATAATAATAAAAAGAAAATAGATAAAATCGAGAACTACAACAGGAGTGATTAATATGGCAAAAGTGGCAAGAGAAGTTGTAGAGAAGGCCGGAGTTGACATTGAAAAGCTACTAGAACTTTTAATCAAGAATGCTTCTGCCGAACTCACAACTTACTACTACTATACCATACTGAGGTTTAATTTAATTGGCCTGGAGGGGGAAGGGATAAAAGAGATTGCCGAAACGGCCCGGGTCGAAGACCGGAACCATTTTGAAGCTCTTGTACCCAGGATTTACGAACTGGGTGGAAAACTTCCCAGAAACATGAATGACTTCCACGATATTTCCGCCTGCTCACCGGCGTATCTCCCGGAAGACCCGACAGACATACAGGCAATGCTGCAAGTGCTTGTCAACGCAGAAAGATGTGCGGTGAGAGGATACACCGAAATCTGCAACTTAACTGCCGGTAAAGACCACCGCACCTATGACCTGTCCCAGGCGATCCTTAACGAAGAAATCGAACATGAGTCATGGTTCTCCGAATTCCTCGGAGAAGGACCTTCCGGACACTTCCTGCGCAGAGGCGATACTTCTCCTTTTGTCTCCAAGTTTTTGAGATAATGCCAGGATTTCAGATAGTGGTAAGGTAGAAGTGGGAATGCAGACAAAGAGAAGCAGATAAAGAGAAAAACAAAAAGAGCCTTAATTTAATTAAGGCATTTCTCTATTTTTTGAAAAAATTTCCCAGGCAGTATCGAAATAATAAAGAAGTTTTGAGCTTTTGTACCCCTCAGAAATCACCAGATTTCACATATGGGTAGCTCCATAAAGCTACCTGGAGTGTAGTTGCTTTAAACCAGGCCTGATACATCTTTTCTACTTCCTCGGGAGTGTGTCCCTTCCTGGCAAGGAAAGGTTTCATCGTTGCTGTTATCGGGTAGATAAAAGCTACAAGGTAACGGTAGCCGATGTTTGGGACGGACTCTACATTATCGGTCCGGTTCTTCTTGGTTCGATGATGCCGCAGACCAATCTCATATTGATAGTCCAGCCAGGCCTGGTCATAGCTACGGTTGCAGGTATCAAGAATCCACCTGGAGAAACGTTTTCGAACGGCAGCAAGGTATTTTTCATCAGGTGTGCCGTCCGGACTGGTAAAATAATACAGTAAATGAGGATGTGAGCCCACAAATCCATACCAGGTATCAAGGATCTCCTCGACCTGGTCTTCCAGCACTTCTCCGGCTTTCTGGAGGTACTCTTCATCTTCTGCTGCAAACATTACGGCTTCTTTTAAAAGTTTCAGGTCTTCCAGGTTGAAAGGAGCCCTGTTTTCGGTTTCTCCATAGGTGTAGCCCGAAATTTTTTCCATAGACATGGGTCTTAACCCCCCCAGTTTTATTATTCCCTTTAAAAATATGAGTGAAAAATACTCTGTTTTTTTCATTTATTATTATATTAATCCTGGATATTAAACTTTCAATCCCCGAATCCACAAAATGTTTTTCTTGCTGAGATAACCGCAAAACTCCCTGTCCCTGACCCTTTTTGTGGGAGTTCTGTCCGCTCTATTTTCCCCGGCTGCCTGAAAAGGGTCTGGCAGGTCTTAATTTCTTCAAATCCGAGTTTTATAAGCCAGTCTGACACTTCCGAAGTCGAGAGAAATTTCGCCTTAGAAGAGAACCTGCCCTCTTTTTTTCTCGATTCGTAAAAAATCTCTGTCTCCGGGTAGTGTTGTCCCGGTAAATGAGTATATGAAGCTGATGAACCTTATTAAGATCGGAAAAAAAGGTTAAGCGAAATACAAAGTAGGCTGGAGGTTTGACAGCATTTCGCTAAAAAAGTATCGAGAGCAGGAAATAGAACTGCCTGTAATAATACTCCATGCCCAATACTTAACCGATGACTCATGACATGCGCTTAAATTCTGCATACTGCCCAGGCCCGGCATCCGATCTAGCACTGTCAAAAGTTCATTATTTTACACATTACAGTTGTCTGATTCAGATTTCTGTATGTTTCTCATATCTTTCAGATTCACTTTTCGAATCTGCCTGATGCACATGAGCAGGTCTTCCCTGGTAAACATACCTTTATGCACGATACTGGACACGTGCTCATCCAATTCCTTTATTTCACACGGACTCAGGTCCTTTGCAGTACAGATAATTATGGGAGTATCTATAGTTTCCGGCCTGTTCTTAAGAGCTTTTATCACATCAAAACCACTGATATCAGGCATCATGAGGTCCAGAATAATCACTTCCGGTTGTTCTTTGAATGCAATATCTATGGCTTCCTTTCCTCCATAGGCCTTTAACACATTGAATTCATTTCCATTTAGCATTTCAGCTACAAGTTCCACTGCACTTTTTTCGTCGTCCACCACAAGCACACTGAGAGACGATTTTGCCACCTTTTCTTTGATCTTTCCCAGTGTAGAAAGGAGTGTATCCTTTTGAATAGGTTTGATGAAGTGATCCACAGCTCCCCATACGACACCCAGATCTCTTTCATCCAGCATGGAAGTGATTATTACTGGAATGCCACGGGTTTGTTCTTCCAGTTTCAAGTACTTAAGTACATCCCAGCCGTTCATTCCAGGCATCATAATGTCCAGAGTAATTGCAAACGGTTTCATCTTACTGGCAAGTTCGAGTGCCTCTTTTCCATTGGAAACAGATGCAACACGGTAACCTTCCTGAGTCAGGGTAACCTCCAACAACTCCCTTGAAGCATCATCATCCTCTACCACAAGTATCAGTGGCTCATCACTGTTACTATTCACCGGTTCGATTATTTGCGGGATGTGGATAGTTTGTGCAGGGGTACTCTCAGTATCCTTTATTTCAGTATCCTTTATTTCAGTATCCTTTATTTCAGTATCCTTTAACTCAGTATCCTTTATTTCAGTATCCTTTATTTCAGTATCCTTTATTTCAGTATCCTTTAACTCAGTATCCTTTATTTCAGTATCCTTTATTTCAGTATCCTTTAACTCAGTATCCTTTTTTATCGCTTCTGCATTCTCTTTTATCACTTCTTCGGGGATCCTTTTATTTAAGCCAGCTACTAAAGGTATCTCAAAAGTAAAAGCCGTGCCTTTCCCAACTTCACTTTCAAACCACATCTTCCCCTTATGCATCTCTACAAAACTTTTAACAAGGGAAAGCCCAAGCCCTGTTCCTTCATACATGCGGTTTGTAGCAGAATCAAGCTGTATGAAAGGTTTGAACAGCTTATACTGGTCCTTTTCAGCTATCCCTATGCCAGTATCTCTTACGGTAAACTGTACCGTTTCTCCATACATTTTTGAGGAGATGATTATCTTTCCACCCTCAGGAGTAAACTTAATGGCATTGCTTGCAAGATTGAAAAGAATCTGTTTAAACCTTATTTTGTCAGCATATATGTTTACAAGTTTTTCGTCCATGCAGAACTCCACTTTAAGCCCCTTTTTCTCAATAAGGGGAGATATTAGCTGTTTTACTTCATTAAACGTTTCTGTAACAGCAAAGGTTTCATAATTCAATTCCATCTTACCTGCTTCGATCTTGGAGATATCAAGTATATTGTTTATGAGAGCAAGCAGATGTTTCCCGCTTATGGATATATTGCCCAGGAACTTCTTCTGCTTCTCAGAAATCTCTCCAGCGTTGCCTGCTATCATCAGGTCAGAGAAACCTATGATGGAATTCAGTGGAGTCCGCAGTTCATGACTCATAGTTGCAAGGAACTCGCTCTTGGCACGATTTGCAGTCTCTGCCGTAATCTTGGACTGGATAAGGCTATCCTCTGCTTGCTTTATTTTAGTCAGGTCCACAAAACTCTCTACCAGATACTTTTTATCTGAAATTGATATAGGCACCACGGATTTCAGGATGGGAACCCTGTTTCCATCCTTATTGATCAACACACGTTCAGATCGATCAATTTTCGCCCTCGAATCAAGGATGGGGCATTTCCCTTTATCTGCAGGGCAGATGAAATTATGACAGGCTTTACCAATGATTTTCTCCCGGGGGAGACCAATCATCTCCTCAGCAATGGGGTTTGCATCAACTATAGTGGATGTTTCAGCGTCTATGAGAACAACACCGCTAATGATGCTTGAAAGTACAGTCTCCAGCCTCTTTTTGTTTTCCTCTTCAAGTTCTCGGAGTCTCACACTTGTAATATCAGTGGTGCAATATACGGTACCTATCATCATCCCATTCTGGAGTAATGGTCCTGCGTCCCAGTCATAGACAGCTTCATAATTTTTAAGGCACAATGTCGCCTGATATTTATCCGAGACGCTTTTTAATTCCTTAATCTTTGCAGAACCTCCACTGCCATCACCCGACTGTGCGATTACATGCTCTATCACTTTTGCCGCACTGTTCTGTGAGAGTAGATCTGCGCTTATGTTCCACATTTCAATAAATTTATTATTCATTATGAGCCTGGAATTCACACAATCTATCATTATGCCTGCGTTCATGGATTCAAGACTTGATTCGATTATGTCGAGGTTCTTAAGGACTTCCTCCTTTTCTTCCAGGGTTTTGAGCATGCGGTTTATATTCCCAGCAAGCTCGGAAATTTCGTCTTTACCTTCCATATTTATGCGGGAGGAAAGTGATCCCTTTTTAGTGATATCTGTAAGGTTAGTGCTCAGCAAAGATATGCGAGATAACACAGATTTTTCTAGAGAAAACGAAAGGACAAGTTCAAATACCAGTCCCATAACAAGAATTGAAACAAGCAGATATTGTATTGCAGACCGACCCTCTTGATAGACATCTCTCGGCATCTCAACGTCCAGGGACAATACGGGTTTTCCATTTATATCGTTCAGTACGGTTGTCCCTACAACCGAAGATTCGCTCACATAATTTATATCAAGGCCACTATCATCTTCTGAAGTATCTGCTGTGATGGTAGATGATTTTACACTGTCAGATGGTACTGAACTTTCTTGATTGAGGGCTTCTGCATTCAAGGACAGACTTGTTGTTTCTGCAAGCTCTTTTATCAATTCCGCATCAATAAACTTTGCAAATATGAGGGTACCTGCTATTGGTCCCTCTCCGGAACTCTTTGTAATAGGGTGGGAAGCGATCAGTAATGGTCCTTCAGGGGAATTTATGATTCCGGATATCTGGCTGTCGGGTGCAGGGTGAGAAAAAAGAAGTTCATTTGCAGCGATGTAATCAAGAACCGTGGTCGAGACGTTTGCGTGTTCAGTAGTACCCTGCTCTACTACCGTAGCATAGTGGAGCTTGTTTGTCGAGTTATAAAATAATACTATATTGGCATCAAAATTGGTTACTACCTCAGGGCCAAAGTTACTGTCGACGTAGCCGCCATATTGCCCCTGGACAAAAAGATATGTATCGTCCCATATAGCGTAATCATCGACAGATGCCTTCAACGTCTCTAACCTGGCATCCATTGCTGCTGCTGCCCTTTCCATATTCCTGGCTATGTAGTCTTTTTCCAGTTGTTCAAAGCTTTTTCCCATTATCTGTTCAGTAGCCACTAACATAAATACAGATAGAAAAATGAAGGTTATTCCAAGAATTGCCAGTGTCTTTTCGCGTATCTTCATGGATTACGTCTTCCCATTGCCTAAAAAAGTATTTAGCTCATCCATGAACTGGAATACATCTATGGGTTTGGAAATATAACCGATGCATCCTGCATCGATGAAACGCTGTTTGTCACCTACCAGCGCCTGTGCGGTTAAAGCCACAACCCCTATTTGCTGCGAAGCTGGATTCTCCTTAATGTGTTTTAAGACTTCCAGCCCTCCCATTCCTGGCAACTGGATATCCAGTAATATAAGGTCAAAGAGAGAGTTACTGATCCTGTCGAGTGCCTCTAGCCCGTCTACAGCTTGTGTGACTTCAATTCCGTTCGATTCCAGAAGACATGTCACCAATTCCATATTCATAGGATTATCTTCCACTACCAGTATGCTTGTCATGGAACCTCTCAAATTAAGGAATTTTCTTATCTATGTGCTATTGACTTTAGAGCAAAAATTAGTTCCAAGTTTCGAGCATTAATACTAAAATCGATTCCCTGTTCCATCTTCGCATCAATACACGTTTTTGAGAAATGTCGTTGAATAGAGCAATTTGTCTTAATCCCTTACTTAATTGAAAATTGATGGATTTATCGAAATTATCAAATATATATTATTTATTCGCGTGCAATTGAGATCAATATTTAGAAAACAATAGATATATTATTATTTAGATAAAACTTTTTTAATATTGATATATTATTATACAACCCGTATTACATAGGGACACAGTTGCAGGATCAACACATCTTTATTATTCCCAAAATACCCTTAATGGTGTTACTCAGCCTTTTGCTCTGCGCTTCTGTGGGATAGAAACACAGATCCCGTGCATGAAAATGTAAGCATCCTTTATACTGGAAACTTAATTATGAAAACATCAGGCATGCAATGATGGACGACAAAACAGTGAAGAGCCTGGTTTCCTTGCTGAGATAACCGCAAAACTCCCTGTCCCTGACCCTTTTTGTGGGAGTTCTGTCCGCTCTATTTTCTCCGGCTGCCTGAAAAGGGTCTGGCAGGTCTTAATTTCTTCAAATCCAAGTTCTATAAGCCAGCCTGACACTTCCGAAGTCGAGAGAAATTTCGCCTTAGAAGAGAACCTGCCCTCTTTTTTTCTCGATTCGTAAAAATCTCCATAAAGGCTGTTTCTGTCAAGTATCCCTATGACGATCTGCTTACCCGGCTTAAGGACCCCTGCAGCTTCACGGAGCGCATGTACCGGATCTTTGAAAAGAGAAAGGGCAGCTACGATCAAAATAAGGTCAAAACTCTGTTTTTTGAAGGGCAGGGACTCGGCAACTCCGAGCAAGGTTTGAATGCCTCTTTTTTCTGCTATCTCTGCCATTGACCTTGCGGGTTCAAGCCCATACTTTATTCCGAGAGGAACTGCAAATCTGCCTGTGCCGGCTCCAATTTCAAGGGTTTTAAGATTTCCCGGATTTTCCGGGATGAAAGTTTTCAGGGCAAGAAGCTCGGATTCGTATGCAGGTTTATATTTCTCATACCAGGCATCGTATTCTTCTGCATATCCTTCAAAGGCTTCCCAGGGCTTTATTAAGGTCCCTCCTGATGAATTTTCACCTTTTGATTTACGGTTATTGTAATAAGTTTGGAATCCGTACCATCCCTACCGGATGAGATCTGATTTACCGTACAGGTTCCGGGTGAATATTTGATTGTGAGAGAAAATAAGGTGAAAGGCCACTCCTTCACCATTTGTTTTTCAATATCCGGGCCTTTCAGTTTTTCTTTTGCTTCAGGTTCTATTTTTGCTTCAGGTTCTATTTTTGCTTCAGGTTCTATTTTTGCTTCAGGTTCTATTTTTGCTTCAGGTTCTATTTTTGCTTCAGGTTCTATTTTTGCTTCAGGTTCTATTTTTGCTTCGGGTTTTACTGATGCTTTCGTTTTTTACTTTCTTTTACGCAGAAATACTGCAAGCAGGCAAGCTATTCCGAAAGCCGTTTCAAACCCCGGAGCCCTTACAGGTTCTTCCTGTTCAGGCTCTTTTTCAACTTCGGATCCCATACTTTCCATGCCTTTTTCTGCAATTGAATCGGTTTCCTGTTCAGGCCCTATTTCGGTCACATCTTCTTCAGGAAGGTGTTCCAACTTTCCTGTTATTGCAAAGGAAGAGAAGCCCGTCGTTTCGGCTGTGAAATACAGGTACCTGTCATCCTCCCCTGAAAGGCTGGCTGGCAGCTGTTCCCATTTTGTATCGTTATACCGGTTCAGGGTAATGGAAGTCTGATCTATCATTTTATCCTGCAGCCAGGACTTTTCAACCTTGAAGCCGATTGCAGGGTTTTCGATGTTCTCTGAGCTTGCAATTTCGCCATTTCCGACCCACACGTTAAAGGACTTGTAGACCTCATCCGAAGGAAGTTCGGAAACCAGTGCAGACTTATTCTTTAACTGCTCAACTATTGTTGTGGTTTTGCCCAGGGTCTTTTTTGCATCAAAGCTCACATATGCAACGCAGGTTGCGTTCTTTGTGAAGTCAAACCTCACTTCTTTTCCATTTGTAATGAAGACCTGGGAAAGCTCTTTAACCTCAACGTTTTTTGCAGGTTCGGGGGAACCGCCACCACCACCTCCACTGCTGCTTCCGCTGCTGTGGCTGCTTCCTCCGGAACTGCTCTCTTTCAGCACCTTTATTTCGAGGGTTTTTGAGACCGTGCCGTTTTCATTGCTTGCAATCAGGTTAACGGTATAGGTCCCCGGAGATGTGTACACATAAACGATGGTAGGGGAGCTCACTTCGATCTGTCCGTCATCGTTAAAGTCCCAGCCGGTTTCGGTTGCGTTTTGCGAGAGGTCGGTGAGCAGGATGGAAAGTGGTGCGTAACCACTGGTGACATTGGCACTAAAATCTGCTACAGGAAGCCATGAATTCACGTTTTCCGCTTCCATAACAACTATCGTATCAGTTTTTGAACTCGTGCCGTTCCCGTTGCTCACTCTCAGGTTAACGGTGTAGTCTCCTGGAACTTCGTACACATGAACAGGATTTTGAAGATCCGAGTCCCGAGTCCCGTCATTATCAAAGTCCCAGCTCCACGAAGCTGCGTTTTGCGAGAGGTCTGTGAACTGGACGGAAAGAGGTGCATAGCCGCTGGTGATATTGGCGCTAAAATTCGCTACGGGAGGCACTGACTGAGCCGGAGCATAAACAGTTATCGTAGCAGTCTTAGAAACTGTACCGTTTGCATTGATTGCAGTCAGTTTAACTGTGTAGGTTCCTTCAGTCGAGTACACATGAACCGGATTCTGCGTGCTGGAATCTACCGTACCATCATTTTCAAAGTCCCAGTTCCTTCCGGTTGCATATTGAGAGGTGTCGTTAAACTGGACGGTAAGAGGCGCGTTTCCACTGCTAACATTGCTGTTGAAGTTTGCAACAGGAAGTATAGCCTGCTGTTGGCTGGATACGGATACAAGGGGGAGATAGTCGGTAAAATACTCTTCAGCATATTCGTTATTTGCAATGCCGTCTCCATTATCATCCTGTGCTGTCTGAGAAAAACCCTTTCCTGCAGGAGCTGCCCAGAAATTGCCGCCGATATAGGATCCTCCGACAATGTTTGTGTCTTTGGTTTTCGTTGTATTCCAGGTATTTTTTTTGTTGCGAATATCTGCATTATAGGTATTATTGAGATAGTTATTAAAAACAAGGTTATCATTGCTTCCGGCACACATGAATAAGCCGGAAACACTATTTAAGGCGACCGTATTGCCCAAGACCTTATTTCCGTCGGAGGAATCCAGATGAATCCCCCTGTAGGTATTATTAGCTGTATTTCCAGAAATGGTATTGTAATTAGAGTATGAGATCAAAATCCCGTAGTAATTATTTTCCGAGACATCATTCCCTGAAATTGTGTTAGTGTGCGATGTTCTCAGGTAAATACTTCTACTGTTATTGGTTGCTATGTTGTCGGTTATTTCGCAATTGTTGGAATTTGTAAAATATATACCATAATTACTGTTTGAGTTTGCAGTGTTTCCGATAACCTTGTTGTAATTGCTCGAATTCTCCAGTACAATACCGTATCCGTTTAAATTTGCAATATTGTTTGAAAGTATATTTCTCTGGGAGCGTACGAGATGCATTCCATATTGATTACTCGAATCTGCCCTGTTGCCGGATAAGGTGTTGTATTTTGAGTCCTGCAGATAAAATCCCTTGTTCTTTCCGAGGACGACATTATCGAGAACCCTGTTGTAATCCGAATACCTCAGATACACCCCAATGTAGTTGTCCGAAAGATCGTTATTGGTGATATTGCAGTTACTGCATCTGACGAGGTAGATCCCTGCTGCACTTGTAGATTCCACTCCCGTAATTTTAAATCCGCTAATTGTTGTGTTATTTACTTCCGTGTAAAATACATTTGTACTTGAACTCCTGGCCGTAATTATTGTGTCTTCAGGTTTCCCTGTTTCTGACCTGATAACCAGATTTGGTGTTGTAGTGATCCTGATATTCTCGGTGTATGTTCCGGGTTTTACGATTATTACATCGCCTGAGCTTGCACTGCTCACCGCAGCCTGTATAGATTTTCCTTGCTCGACAACAATCTCATCCGCCGTTCCCATACTCGAACACGCAATGAATATCAGCATACCCACCAGTAAGGTGGCTAATCTGCGCATTTAATTTCCCCCACATCTAAACAAAGTTACCGTTGATACTTCTGATAATAAGTCGGAAATTAAGCGTTCAACAATATAAATATATTGGATTACAATAATATTAATTGAAAGTTATAATTGTACTATATTATTGGAAGAACTACAAAACTAATAGTCTGATTTATCAAAATTAATGCAGATACATTTATGAAAGTTCTTAAGCCAATTTTTAGATTTAAACTACATGTCAAAGGATATCGAAAAAATTCCAGTTTCTTCCACTTCTCCAAAGTTGCATGTTTTCCAGCTATTTAATAAATCAGCTTTACTCTAAATGTAAAGAAATTTTATCATGCCTCAAAACAGGTGTTATCTCCTGTTTACTGATCAATTTTAGTAACCAGGAATTAGATTCAGATTTTTAATAAGTAAAATCGAATAATGGGATATTGTAAACAAATTTTTTCATATTAAGTGGAAAAAATATGTGGCTTTCGGAGCCTGCAGGACGACCTAACAAATACTTCCTTCAGGAAAGAACTTTAAAATTCGGAAGATTAAGATCTTATGAAAAAGGTAAAGGAAAAAAGTATAAGATAAAGAAATAATCGGGATGAAGGGAGTCATTCCTTAATCCCGTCTCTTTTCGTGTTGGTCGAGTATTTGGTTGCGGTCTCTATGAAACCAGGCTTTATGTCAGCTCCTTTTCGTTGATTCGCAAGTAATTGTTTTTGCTTAGTTTGCAGCTGTCTCTAATCAGTCTGTAGATCTCTCTGATTAAACTATAGATGTTTACATTTGGTCATCCGTAGATTCTGTTTGATTATCTATGGATATTTCCGTTTGATTATCCATAGACTCCGTTTGGTTATCTGCAGATATCTCAGATCCATCTGTGGACTCCGTTTGGTTATCCGTAGATTCTGTTTGGTCATCCGCAGATATCTCAGATTCATCCGTAGATTCAGTTTGGTTGTCTGTTACATCTACAGCAGTTGTGGATTCTCCTGGTTTAGAGGCAGCTACAAGCGGGAGGTAATCCGTATAGCCACTGGTTGCGATATTGTACACTCCATCTGCAATGCCGTCTCCGTCCGCATCCGTTGCAGTCTGCGAAAAGCCCGTGCCGTCGGGTTTTGCCCAGAGGTTTCCTCCTATATAGGATCCGCCCGCAATATTCGTGCCTGCAGTTTTTGTTGTGTTCCAGACGTTTCCAGAGCTTCCCGGTTTGATATCTGCGTTAATGTTGTTGTTCAGGTAGTTATTGAACACGGTGTTGTTGTTGCTTGTGGAAGTCATATAAAGGCCTGAAACACCGTTTGAAACAATATTATTGCCTGAAATCGTATTATCACTTGAAGTGCTCAGGTGGATACCCCGGTTGCTGCTGGAAGCTTCGTTTTCTGAGATGTTGTTTTCTAAGGAATAAGTCAGCAGGATTGCATATTCGCTGTTGTCCAGAACAGTATTGTTCAAAAGCGTGTTCCTGTTCGATTTTGTAAGGAAAACTCCCCTATTATTGCCGGAAGCTTCGTTGCTGTTTAAGTTATTGTTGCTCGAATCTTTGAGGTATATTCCGTAAGCACGGTTATAGCTGGCTATGTTGCCGGTCAGGTCGTTATAGTTGCTTGAGTTTTCCAGAACAATGCCATGATCAGCGTCTTCGCTTACATTGTTGTTAGAGAGGACGTTCCATCCCGAGCGCAGCAGGTAAGCTCCGTACCTGTTTCTCGCAGCACTGTTGTTTAAAAGCGTATTGTAATTGGAATCCTGCAGGTTAAGCCCTCTTCCTCCGTTCTGCACACTATTATTAAGGACGGTACTGTTGCTTGTAAAAGCCAGGTCTATTCCAATTGTGTTGTTCGCCAGTATGTTCTCGCTTACATTACAGTTAGTAGAGTTCAATAATGAGATTCCGGAGACGATGTTATCCGAGACCGAATTCTTTAATACATTGTTGTTTCCTGTGGATGTGATCTGGATACCTTTTCCGTTATTTGAAGCCAGATTTCCGGAAAGCATGCTTTCCCCAGCCCTTAACAGGAAAATGCCCCTGCTGTTGTTCAATGCTGTGTTGTTTACCAGGTTGTTACCACTGGAATCCTTCAGGTAGATGCCGTAGACCGTGTTGGAATCTGCCATATTGCCTGTCAGGTTGCTGTTACTTGAACTTGCAAGGTAAATGCCATAATCTCCATTTGAGCTTACAGTATTGTTTTCAAGGCTGGCATTACCGGAGCTTTCCAGGACAATTCCGTGATCAGCGCTCATACTTACTGTATTATCTGAGAGCAGGTTACCCTCGGAGGCGAGCAGATATATTCCAAACCTCTGATTCGAAATCGTGTTTCCTGAAACCCTGTTATAGTTTGACCTCTCGATATTAATTGCCCTCTTACCATTTACTGCCGTATTATTGAGGATAAGGTTATAAGTCGACTGTTTAAGGTATATTCCCAGGGTATCGTTTTCTAACCTATTATTTTCGATGGTACAGTTACCGGACCTGATAAGGTAAACCCCTGCACGGTCGGTTCCGGCACCATTAATGCTGAACCCTGTAATTGTTACGTTATTTGCTTCGACATAAAATACATCCTCAGCTTGACTGTTTGCTATAACTGTAGTATCCCCGGGGTTCCCGGAAGCTGATCTTATTATCAGGTTTCCCGTTGTTATCCTGAGATTTTCAGTATAACTTCCGGGACTTACGACAATCTCATCCCCCGGAACAGTATTGTTAACTGCATCCTGTATTGATCCTCCTGGCTGGACAATAATTTCAGTTGCAGTTCCGATGCCCGAGCTTAACGTAAAGACGGTTAAGGCTAAAAATAGAGCGATAAATCTGTGTATATAAATCCCCCACGCCGATATTTTTTATTATTTAAATTTAGATTCTCCAACATAAAATAAACATGAAATAATATAAATCTATTAGAAAATAATATCAGAATAATATCAATAAAAGTACACGGAGAAGAGCATCAATCCCAATCCACTGAGCCAAACTCAAGAATATGAGTCATAAAGTAAGACGAAAGCAGTGCCGGAAAAAGAATAAGGTAGAAACAAAAAGAAAAGCAAACCGAAAAAAGAAAAGAAAGAAAAACAAAAAGAAAAATGAAAAGAAAGAAAATCAGAAGCAAAAAGAAAAACAAAAAGAAAAAGAAAAAAAAGAAAGGAAAAACAAAAAAAGAAAGACGAAGGCATCAAACCTCCATCATTCTTTTTTTTGCGCCTAAATTTACTATTTTTTTCTTTAATTTGCTGCTTATTTTCTCTTATTCAGGAATACTGCAAGCAGACCAGCCACACCGAGAACCATCTCAAAGCCCGGCATGCCTCTACTTTCTCCCGGTTCGGTTTCTTGTTCAGCTTCCGATCCCGTATCCTCTGTGTTCTCTTCAGAGTTATCAGGCTCGCCTTCCGGCTGTATTTCAGATACGACTTCTTCCTGAGAGGCACTTGCCTTTCCTGTTATCGCAAAGGGAGAAAATCCCGGGGTTTCGGCTGTGAAATACAGGTACTCGTTATCTTCCCCTGAAAGGCTGGCTGGCAGCTGTTCCCAGGTTTTGTTGCTGTATCTGTTCAGGGTAATGGAAGCCTTGTCGATCTTTTCATCCTGCAACCAGAATTTTTCAACCTTGAAACCGATTACAGGGTTCTCTATGTTCTTTGAGGTTGCAAACCCGCTGTTTCCAACCCATAAGTTAAAGAATTTATAGACTTCATCCGAAGGCAACCCGGAGACAAGGGTAGATTCATTCTTTAACTGCTCAGCAATGGTTGTGACTTTACCTGCGGTTTTCTTTGAATCGAAGCCTATAAACATAACACAGGTTGCGTTCTTTGTGAAGTCAAACTGCACAGCTTTTCCGTTTGTAACGAAGACCTGGGAAATTTCCTTTACTTCAATGTTTTTTGAAGATTCGGGAGAACCGCCTCCACCGCCACCACCGCTGCTTCCGCCACTGCTTCCGCCACTGCTTCCGCCGCTGCTCTTCCTCTCCACGGTTATCGTCGTGGTCTTTACGTCCGTACCGTTTGCATTGATTGCGGTCAGTTTAGCTTCGTAAGTCCCCCTGGAAGTGTATGTATAAGCAAAACTTGCCTCATTAGAGTCCTCTACTCCGTCATTGTTTACATCCCAGCTTCTTGAGGTTGCATTCTGTGAAGTGTCAGTAAAGAGGACTGTAAGGGGATAATAGCCGCTGGTGACATTCGTACCGAAGGCTGCTATGGGAAGAATTTTAGTTTCATTTTCAGTTTCATTTCCTTCGTTTTCTTCCAGCACGGTTATAACAGCAGTTTTCCAATCCGTGCCGTTTTCATTCCTTACCGTCAGATTAACTGTATAATTTTCTGCTACTGAATAGATGTATGTTGTATTCCGATCAGTTGAACTGTTCCCGTCTCCAAAGTCCCAGTTCCATTCTGTTGCATTTTGAGAGGTATCTGTAAACAGGACTGAAAGAGGAGCATATCCGCTGCTAACGTTGGTACTGAAGTTTGCAACAGGATACACAGGATCTGGCACATAGACAGCTACAAGCGGGAAACGGTCTCTAACGTTATCTGTGGTAAATTCTTTAATAACACCATTCTCATCCGTAATACCGTCCCCATCTGTGTCACCGTAGATTTGAGAGTGTCCACTTCCATCAGGCTTTCCCCAGAAGTTTCCTCCAAGGTTTGGCCCGCCGGCAATACTTCTGCCTGCAGTTTTGGTTATGTACCAGGTGTTTGAAGGGTTTCTTATCCTTGCATTGTTTTTGCTATTGAAGTAGTTGTCAAAAACCAGGTTACCATTACTGGCGGCACACATACCGATACTGAAGTTAATGCACGAGGTTATGGTATTGCTTGAGATATTGTTGCTATCAGAAGAGTTCAAATAAATTCCAAAGCTGTTGTTAGAAGCCCTATTTCTTGAAACGATGTTGCTGTTGGAAAGCGAGATTGCTATCCCCTCTCTGGCAGTGTCCGAGAGCGTATTGTTAGAAATAGTGGTCCCGCTTGAACTAAGGACGTTGATGCCTTTATCACATCTCGAAACTACATTATCGAGCAGGAAATTATTGCTGGAACTCACCAGGTAGAATCCATTCATATTGTTAGAATTTACAGTGTTGCCGGTGAGTATGTTGTTACTGCCGGCGTTTTCAAGCATAATCCCACTCCCAATGTTCGAATTCGCAATATTGCCTGAAAGTGTATTTCCACTGGCAGAAGACTGTAGATATATTCCTCTGCCGTTTTGAAACACATTGTTATCGGTCAGGTTATTGTTGTTGGAATTTGCAAGCCAGATGCCATTATCAGTGTTCAACCTGACAGTATTGTTGATAAGGTTGTTGCCGCTGCCAGCGTTACTCAGAATTATGCCGCTCATTAAATTCGAATTTACCTGGTTGTCTAAAAGCTTGTTTGAGCTGGATGTATATGTCAGGTAAATGCCTCTGTTATTTTCGGAAGCATCATTGTTTGTAAGGTTATTGTTGTTTGAATACCTCATGGCGATTCCATAATCACAGTTTGAAACTGTGTTGCTCTGCAGATTATTATTGTGAGAATTATTCAGGAAAATACTATGGGTGTTCGAAATCAGGGTATCATCGGAAACTGTATTGCCTGATATTGTGTTCCCTGAAGAAAATACCAGGTTGATTCCATTGGTATTGTTGAACAGCGTATTGCTTGCCAGCGTGATATTGTTTGAACTTGACAGATAGATACCGAAAAGCAGGTTTGAATTTACTGCATTATTCTCTAAAATGCTGTCTGTTGCGCCTTCCAGAACTATACCGTGGGTTCCTCCGGAAACACTCAGCCCTTGAATTGTTACACGATCTCCATTCTGTATTTTGATTACGTGTGAAGATGAGTCGTCCGCAACAATTCTCGTGTCTGCAGTTTTCCCGGGTTCGGACCTGATTACTAGGTCATCTTTGTTTATGAAGATGTTTTCTGTATAAGTTCCGGGTTCGACGATAATTACATCGCCAGAGTGTGCACTGTTCACCGCGTTCTGTATTGAATTCGTGGAATTGGCATGAATTTCAGCCGCTGCTCCTGCAAAGGAGCTTAGTGTGAGTATAAGAGTAGTTAGTATAAAAATTCTTAATATATTTATTCGAATTCCCCCTTACAAATAGAAGAAATTTGCGATGATACTTCCTCTAATTAATTAGGATTAACGACATGTACAATATAAATGTACTGGTTCTATATAATATTTTTCAACAGTAATAGATTTTAAAAAACAAGGACAAAAAATAGCAATATTTATTAAAAATAATTTTATATGATTTTCATCAAAATTAGCCTATTCCGGTTTAATATTATACTAATTAGATCAATAGTAGCCGATAATTCATTATTTTTTGTTTTGAATAGTCAAAATTATTTCATTTAAGACTAATAACTTTTCCAGGTATTCAGGTGGCATTTTTCAAACGGTATGATCAATTTATCCTGATAATATGATTATATTGGTTTCAAAGAGGAAGATTAATATATTCATACTGTTCACAGTGTAAAAATTGATATCTTCTATAAATTATTAGTTATACACAATAATTAGAATCCTAAAAATGAAAAAGTTAAGAAACAAAATTTGAGGAATAAAACCACTGGAGGAAAAAAATACTTGAAAGATAGAGGAACTGAGGAGGCAATACACATATTAAAATGGGAGAGAAATTAAAATGGGAAAAAAGCTCCATTCTCTCCTGATTCGCAGGAAATCTTTGATCCTGAAACGGATCGTAGCTGGCCAAACATCTCAATTCCCGATATTAAGCTGACTCTTTCTCTCAATAAGCGTTTTCTTGATTTTCAATACGAGATTTCATTTTTTGTCCTCATACTGTATTCTCTATATTCATCCGCTTTTTTATCCTGAAGGTACACGTATTCGTATTCCGGATCATTGAGCCTTTTCCTGTACTCTTCTTTGGCTTCAGCCTGGCAGCGATCACAGGCATAGATGGGGACCGAAACCCCGAATATTCTGGTATCGTTTATGCTCCTGTGGGCGTGGGAGTCTATGGTCGCATAGCCCTGACAGTCAGGACACATTCGAACCGTTTCCTCCTGGAATTCCTGTATCATATCGGTATCATAGAAGATCTGTTTTTTCCGGCGGTAAAAGTCTCCGTGTTTTGCCATCTCTGTCTCTACAAGCCTGTCCCGGTTCTTCCAGTTTTCGAGCTGAGTTGCAACAACTTCTTCCAGAACCCGCCTGTCCCTTGCCGCCTGGACAAACATTCCGGGCCTGAAGTCGGGTTCCTTTACGCAGGAATAGTCCAGTCCTGCCATGGCAAGGATTATTCCCGTATTCACATAGGGCAGCGCACTCTGGATAGCATAGCCTCCTTCAAGTACTGCCATGTCAGGGGCAAGTTTCTCGTTCAATTTTGCATAGCCCTGTGCGGAAAAGCGCATGTTTGCAAGCGGGTCGGTATAATGGTTGTCCTGCCCTGCAGAATTGAGGACAAGTTCGGGCTTGAAGTCCCTGAGAATTGGCAGCACCAGGGTATCGAGCACATAGTGGATACCCTCATCCGGTGTCCCGGGCGGCAGAGGAATATTGATTGTTCTGCCGAGAGCTTTAGGGCCTCCCAGTTCGTTCATGAAACCCGATCCCGGAAATAGCGTCCTCCCGTCCTGGTGGAAGGAGATAAAAAGCACGTCAGGGTCGTTGTAAAAGATCTCCTGTGTCCCGTCCCCATGATGGACATCGGTGTCCACGATTGCTATTCTGCGGATTCCATACTTCTTTCTCAGGTACTCGACAAGGATTGCTTCATTGTTGATATTGCAAAAGCCGCGGTTTCCGTGGGATACCGTCATTGCATGGTGGCCCGGAGGGCGGACAAGTGCAAAAGCATTTTTTACTTCTCCCCGCATGAGCGCGTCAGCAAGGACCAGGCAGCTGCCTGCTGCAATCAGGTGAGGGGTTGTAGCCTGGGCTTTTATGTCAGGAACACAGAAATGTACCCTTGCAATGTCCCTGAAATCTGCAAGGCGGGGCTTGTACTCCGTGATTTGCGGGAGATCCATCAGGCCTTCTTCAAAGATCTGGTCCCGTGTATAGAGGAGGCGCTCCTCTCTTTCCGGGTGGGTTGGAGAAATTGCCCAGTCAAAAGCCGGGAAGAAAATAAGGCCTGTCTTTTTTGCTCCCGAGCGGTCTGCCGGGACCATGGGTTCATTTTCCGGTTTATTTTTCAATTCATTTTCCGATTCATCTTCAGATTTCTGCTCTGAAGTTTTTGTTTTCATTGTAACGTCCTCTACTCTATCAGGCCTATCAGGCTCGAGTTCTTCTTTCTGTTCTTTTTTCTCTATCCCGGCATTTTTTTCGGCTCCGCCTTTGAGGGCATCCTTAATTTTCCCAAGTCCGAGTTTCATGCTTTTTCCCTCCTCTTCCATTCGGGGATCAGGCCTGCCGGGATCTGCATACTCACATCAAAAAGCCTTCCTGCCGTAAACCAGCCCTCAACCACATTAAAGACTTCACTGTTCGCAATCTCGGCTTCGTCTGCATACTCTGAAATCCCAAACCTTTTTGCCCGTTCCCGGAGGAGTTCTTTTGCAAGGGCTTCAGCTTCTTCCGAGCGCATTTTATTGAAATTTCCTATATCCGTTGAATTAAGGCTTACAATCTCTCCATCTTCTGCTACCGAATAGATCTTCTGCTGTGTATCGATACGCAGGTTAAGGGTAAGGGTTGGCCTTGCAACAGCTGCCCCTATGGCATTTCCCACTTCCGAATGTTCAGGGATAATCGGTTTTGCGTTCAGCTTTTCCGCGACTGCTGAAATCATGCCTCTTGCACCGCCCCCGATCCCCACCACATTTTCAGGCCTTTCTTTTTTCTTCTGCAGGACTTCCCATATCCTGTAAGCAGGTTCCTGTTCCCATTCAAGAAACATTTCCCTGACAGCTTTCTCTATCAGCCCTGCAGTTATGTCCACTATCAGGGAAGCAGTCTCTGTCTCGGATTTTCCCAGGCTGGAGGCAACAGATGCAATTGCCTCTTTTGCACGTTCGGAGTCACCAACCTCGACAAGCCCGAGCACTCTCAGGGCATCCGTCGGGGTCGGCTCTTTTCCTCCCATACAGTAAGCAGGACCTGCCCTTTCGGGACCTATGGTTACCAGCCTGGTCTCACTGTCTGTTTCCCTGACCCTTACAATGCTGTCTCCTCCTACCGCTATCGAGCGAACGGCAAAAGCCCGGACGTGGGTCAGAAAGTTTCCGAGTTTTGCGCCTTTGGACGCAACAAGCGGTTTTCCGGAAAGGATAAGGGCAAGGTCGGTCGTGGTCCCGCCTATGTCCACCACAACAGACGTATGCCCCTCAGGCGTGAGGGCAAGAGCGCCTATCGTACTTGCCGCAGGCCCCGAAAAAATAGTTTCCACAGGGAACTCTACGGATTTTTCAATTGGCAGGGTCCCTCCGTCAGCCTTAAGGATATATACAGGAGCCCTGATCTTCCTTTCCTCAAGGGCTTTTTTGATCTCCGCAACAAACTCCTGGTAGCGTTCCCCTGTTGCAGAAGCCAGCATGGAGGTTGCAATTCTTCTCGGGAAGTTCAGTTTCCCCGAAACCTTATGTCCGAGTTCTACTTTACAACCCGGGTGCATTTCCCTGAGGATTTCTTCTATCCTGAGTTCGTGGGAAGGGTTCCTCTGCCCGAACTTGCTCACCACGGCAGCTCTGGGAAATCCCTGTTCCAGGACTCTGTTCACCGTTTCCCGGGCCTCACCTTCGTCGAGGAGCTGGATTTCCCTTCCCCTGTAATCCATAGCTCCTTTAAGGTAAAAGCTGTCCGGAAAAATATAACTTTCAGGGTTAACGCCCGGACCCGGAATAAGCAGCAGAGCCACGCGGTCAGTTTTTCCTTCAGCAATAAGATTTGTGATTACGGTTGTGCTGAAAACCACCCTTTCAAGCTCTTCCGGGGAAACTCCTCTGCTGACCTCATCAAGAGCCCTGAGAAGAGACCTCAGAAGGTTCTCCGGCTCGGTTGAAACCTTGGCTGTACTGCATACTTCTCCGTTCCGGATAAGCACCGCATCCGTGGTGGTGCCCCCTACATCAATTCCTATAAGCATTCACAATTCGCCTATCCTCACATGGATGAATTCATCTTTCAATTTATTTCGTACTCTTTCGGTATTTGTAGCTGGACTTAATTTATGTCCAGTTTCAAATGATTTCGATATAGAAATAATTGTGTGCTCTGTTTCGACTAACGCGCCGGCACTCCGCACAGCACTCCGCCCCTAGCAATCCAGTATCCACTTTTGCGCCTGCAGGACAGAATCTTATTAACCAGATGGTAATCGTTTACCAGATGGTAAAGAAGAAAAGGACTCGAAAAAGAGTGATTCTCAATACTATTTAATTCTGTCCTCTTTGTATCCGTACAGGCTTTTTCTATTGCCTTTACGCTTTACTTTTTTCCCGTCACGTGTTATTTCCGGGTATTATTTTTGGTCTTTTCTTATCATAGGCAAGACCGCTCTCCTTCGTCTCTTTATTTTACCTTTGTTTTTAAGTTTGGTCCTCTTGAGCGAAGCGAAAAGGGCAGCTTACTGCAGAGCCGCAACTCTGCCGGGACAAGCAACTCTGCCGGGACAAGCAACTCTGCCGGGACAAGCAACTCTGCCGGGACAAGCAACTCTGCCGGGACAAGCAACTCTGCCGGGACAAAAACGACCCTGTATGGCTAATAAGGTTGTAAGGCTCAGATATATCTATACTATTTAGTCTGCTTGAGCGAGCGATAGCGAGTGAAACGGACGGCGGACTCCCGAGTCGCAATTCGGGCGAGGCGCAATTCGGGCGAGGCTCAAGTCGGTAAGGATAAAGAACTCTTGACTTTCAATTATGGGTGGCACCATCAGGGCGTCCTGCATGACTTTTTAACAGCTTTTTCAGCTCTTCCCCGGAAGGACCTTATCATCGAACCTGATAATAAATTTTGTTTCTCCCCCTTTCTCAAGCTCAATCGTCCCATCGAGTTGTTCAACAAGGGCATTTACAAGTTGCAGCCCAAGGGTTTCTGGGTTTTTAAAATCAATATTTTCGGGGAAACGTCCCCCATTATCCGAATAAACCAGCGTAAAGCTGGAATACACCCCTGAGCCTGTGTTCTGGCCTCTGCAGGACGTGCTGCAGGGTTCCGGAGTTTCAGGATTTCTACTAAGAGATATCCTTATTTCCCCCTCGGCACCTTTAGGGAACGCATATTTCAGGGAGTTTGAGAAAAGTTCGTTAATTATGATTCCAAGGGGAATTGCCGTGTCGATTCCGAGGAACACGTGGTCCACATCAAGGAAAAAACGGACTTTCTCGTTTCCGACCCTGTAAGAGTAAAGGAGCTCGGAAGTCAGTTTCCTGAGATAGGCTGCAAAATCTATGCTTATTGTGTCCTCGGACTTGTGAAGCTCCTCATGGATTATGGACATGGAGATAACGCGGTTTTCACTTTCTCGGAAAGCTTCTATAACATCTTCATCTTTGAACTTATCAGCCTGGAGGCTTAGCAGGGACGAAACTATTTGCAGGTTGTTCTTGATCCGGTGGTGAATTTCCCTCATACCGATAGCTTCGACTTTTGCAAGGGTTTCCTCGGCTTTTTTCTTCTGAGTAATATCATAAGCATAGCCCTGGATAAATTCGGCTTCTCCTGACGCGTCACAGGTGTTGTGGATTAACTCGTGAACCCACCTTACGGTCCCGTCTTTCCTCCTGAGCCGGTACTCATACTCTATAATCGAATTCGGAGAAGAGCTCATTTTTTCCCGGCTGATATCGAGTATTTGTTTGTCTTCCGGGTCAATGAGCCCACTCAAACTTATTCTGCGGGTGATAAAGTCTTCTTCCGTGTACCCGGTTATTTCCTCAACAGCTCCCTCCATGAAGAGAGGGGTAAACTCCCTGTTCATCTTAAATGAGATTCCTTTGAAGTTCTGTAAGAATGAACGGTAGAGCTCTTCGCTTTCCTTCAGTTTTTCCGAGGAAAGTTTGATTTCAGTAATGTCTTTCATCACCCCGAGGACTTTGCATACGCAGCCGTCTTCATTCCTTAGATAGACCCCTTTGTTTTCCACGAAAAAATAGCTTCCATCTTTCCGCCTGAACCTGAATTCTTCATCGAACTTTTCTCCCGTGTTCCAGCACTTTTTAAATTCCTGCTGCACTCTTCTGCGTTCTTCGGGATGAATGTGATCAAGCCAGTCATAGTAAGTAAAATCCTGCATCTCGTTGTAACTGTAGCCCGTGAGTTCCGTGACTGCCCCTGCCCATTCACCATGTCCGTCCTGCAGGTCAAATTCGTATATCAGCTGTCCTGTCTGTTCGGTAGCCAGCCTGTACCTTTCTTCGCTTTTTACCAGGTTTTCTTCGGTACGTTTGCGCCCGGTTATGTCAAGCATTACTCCTACAAGCCCTTCCACAGTCCCGTTAAGGTTCCTGTATACGGCTTTATTGAAAAGAAACTGCCGGACGATCCCGTCAGAACACATGACTTTTGACTCATAAACCTGGCTCCCCCCTCTCTGAAGGAGCTGCCGGTCCACCCTTCTGTAGGCGTTTCCAAGCTCCGGGGAAATCTCTTCGGAAAGTTCATCTGTAGAGCACCCGGTTACCTTTTCCTTTGAGCTCCCGAGAATCATCCTTGCAAAGAGTTCGTTACAGCCGCGGTAGACCCCTTCTTTGTCCTTATAGAATACGGGAGCAGGAATAGTATCAAGTAGAGTTTCAAGAAAATGTATCTCATCCCGGAGGGTACCTTCTACCCTATCTCGTTCAATGGTTAACGAAATCAGGAATGCAACGTCATTCAATAAATAAGCTTCTTCTTTTGTAAATTTCTCTTTTTTTGTGCTGTGAACTGCCAGCACTCCATAGGGCCTTTCAACACTTCCGATCAGGACACTTATTCCTGCCTTGATTTTCTTATACCCCTTGAGCCCCATTCCCTCAATGGAGTCCTTTCTGTTTAATTCTTCTATCAGGAGAGGTTTTTTTGAAAGCACTGTGTACCCGGCAATTGAAGCCGTATCTCTTTTAATAACCCTGCCTATATCTTCGATCTTCCATCCAATCCCCGTTTCGAACAAAAAGTTTCCATCAGGCAAAAGTTTCAAAATCTTGCAATATTCTACGTCAAGTGTAGCAGCAATCAGGGCTAAGGAGTTGTCCATCAGGGTCCGAAGGTCCGGGGTTTTGATGGCCAGTTCGGCAATCTGGGCAAGGGCTTCGTGATGCCTGTCTATAGAATTCAATTTTTTGTCAGCCTGTTTAGAAAAAGTGGCATCCAGCGCGTGGAGAGTTACACATTTCCCGTCAGTAGAAGGGATGAAAGTGGCTGAATATGTTTTTTCACCTGCATCAAGTTCCATGAATTCCGGCTTCTTCTTGAAGGTTGCTTTCCGAACGGTTTTCTGGATTTCTACGGGAACTTTTTCTCCTACCTCGCTTTTCCATGTTTCAAGCAACAATTTTCCTGCTTTATTAGTGTAGAGAATTACTCCCTCTTTTTCTATTCTCAGGACAGGGCTGGGGCTGTTTAAAAGTAATTCTTCCATCCAGTTTTCTTCGGCTTCGCATTTTCTCTCAATAATGTTTATGCTATAACCCCCGCCTTTAAGTGCCTGGGCTTAAGTGCCTGCTCTGCTCTTTCTTAGCCGTTCCCCAATGTTTAGAGTATCCATTCAGAGTTCCGGGTTTTTAAAATTCGTTTTTATGAAATCCCTTTCGGTAGTCACATGTATGATAAGGTTATTGACATATTAATATTTTGGAAATAACTCTAAAGAAAATTAAAAAAGTTGGAGTGAGGTATGACGCCATTCACAATTTTTTTCCGAACATGAATATATAAAAGGCCTGTCATTAGGAGTACGCAATACCGGTAGAAATCTACAACATATCTCCAGAACGCATATGAAAATGCAATGACTGCCACATGAAAAAATAAATATAACTTCGCTTTTTCTTTAAGAGGATGTCTTTATGGAGGATTTTGGCCCTATGGAGGACTTTAACCAGCTCAAAAGAAAACTTGATGCGATGAGTGTACCGGAACTTTACGAGTATGTAAGAGCAAAATATCCTGATAATGAGGACCTTGCACTCGGATCTAAAAAGATAATTATCAGGAAGGTCCTGAACTTTGAAAGAAACCGTCTGAATGATCTGGAAACGGCCGGTCAGTAAGGTTTATACGTTCATTTCCAGACTTCATTTAAAAGTCCTGCGTCTTTGAACGTCACACTTAAACGTCACACTTTTTCAAACATTTCTCTCGGAGCTCCGCACCGGGGGCATTTCCAGGATTTCGGAAGCTCTTCAAATTTGGTGTAAGGAGCTATGGACTGTGAAGAATCCCCTGGGCCCGGATTGTAAAGGTATCCGCAGTTGCCACATCTGTACGTTCGAATCACCTGCCTGTTTCGCTGCGTGTATTCGTTAATACCTGTATTCGTTGTTTTCCGAACTTTTCATTTTTCCTTTCTTTTGCCGCTTCAGGCCTATTTTTCCGGGTCTCAGATCCAGCCCCTGAGCTGCATGGCTTCGACAACCCTGCCAACAGCAAGCGTATAGGCAGCCTGCCGCATACCAACGTTGTTCTTTGCCGCAAAGTCGAACACTGAATGATATGCTTCTTTCATCTTTTTTTCCAGGCGAATTTCAATTTCCTCTTCTTCCCACTGTATGCTGGACTCATTCTGCACCATTTCAAAATAGGAAACAATGACTCCTCCCCCGTTGCAAAGGATATCGGGAATTATATGGGTCCCGTTTGCACGAAGTACTTCTTCTGCTTCTCGGGTCGTGGGCCCGTTAGCCATTTCGGCGAGAATTTTCGGTCTGACCTTTTCCGCATTCTCTATATTTATTACGTTTTCAAGGGCAGCCGGGATAAGGATATCTACGTCGAGTTCCAGCAGCTCTTTATTAGTGAGATTTTTCGCTTCCGGATAGTCCAGTACAGAACCTGTGGTATGTTTGTACCCGGAAACATCTTCAGGGTCAAGCCCGCTTTTGGAATAGATAGCCCCTTTGCTGTCGCTTACGGCCACAACCCTGCAGCCGAAGAGTTTCTTTGCAAGGTATGCCGCATGATATCCAACATTTCCGAATCCCTGAACCGCGACAGTTGCGCCTTTAAGCTCCACTCCCCGTACTATTGCAGCCTCCCTTATCGCATATAAGCCGCCCTTAGCCGTTGCATCAAACCTGCCTGCAGAACCTCCGAGACTTGTGGGTTTGCCTGTGATGGCGCCAAAAACGTTTTTTCCTGCAAGTTTCGAGTACTCGTCCATCATCCAGGCCATAATCTGCGGGTTTGTATACATGTCAGGAGCAGGTATGTCCCTGTCAGGGCCTATAATCTGGTAAACCCCGCGGATGTATGCTCTGCTCAGGCGCTCCAGCTCCCTGTGTGAGAGCTCTTTCGGGAAGCAGACGACGCCTCCTTTTGCCCCGCCCAGAGGCAGTTTATGGAGAGCGCATTTCCAGGTCATCAGGGCTGCAAGAGCCCGGATCGTCTCCATTGTCTCATCCGGATGAAAACGTATCCCCCCTTTGGTAGGTCCCAGGGCTTCGTTGTACTGAACCCTGAAGCCTTTGAAAACCTTTATGGAACCGTCATCCATATGGATAGGCAGGGAAACGTAAAGTTCTCTCATAGGCATTTTCAGGAAAGCTTCCATGTCAGGAGTAAGCCTGAGGCCTGCAGAACACTTGCAAAGGTGCTGTTTTACATCATCAAGAAGTTTAGAACCGGAACTCACAGGTACCCCCTTTACTATAAGGAATTTCCGAAATTTATAGCCCTCACAGTAAAAAAACCAGAATTTCAAACCAGGACTTTGAAGTAAGATTTTAAAGCAAGACTTTAAACTAGGACTTTAAAACCAGGACTTTAAACTAGGACTTTAAAACCAGGACTTCACAATTTGAGCAAGCTGCATTGTCAGATACAAGAATTTTTCCACTAATCTTAAATCTGAAAGCTAGCCACTGAAAGTGCAAAAATCAGAAATTTTTTGTTCCTATTATTCAGAGAATTTTATGTTTGTTTCTACCCGCCTTTTGGGAAGACCGCCCTCCTTCGTCGAGCTGGACAAAAACGACTCAATATAGCGAGTAAGGTTGTATAGATCGAAGACCTGTGATTTTAGTCCTCTTGAGCGAAGCGAAAAGGACAGCGCACTGCAGAGCCGCAACTCTGCTGGCGCAACTATGCCGGCGCAACTATGCCGGCGCAACTATGCCGGCGCAACTATGCCGGCGCAACTATGCCGGGACAAGAACGGTCCTGTACGGAGAATAAGGCTGCAGAGTCAGGGATCCTGTAATCCATTTTACCCTGGAGATACGCTATACCACAAACCTTTAAAAAAGCGTCTTTAAAAATGTCCCGAAGGCTTTCATGAGCCTCAGGGAGTTTCCTGAAAACATAAGTTTCTTCATAAGGATAGATGGATGGTCCATATCCCCGTACTCCGTGATTGTATTCAGGATGGAAGGAGTGTTTAAGGAGCCTATGAGTTCGTTTAACTGGTTATCTTCCAGCTTTCCCGTATAATCATGGATTTTCATGCCTATTTCGAGCTCTCTTGCCAGGCCCTTTCGCCAGAGCCGGTCATATTCGGAAAGCCGGCGAGCGGAGTTGTCTCCCTCAAGGGCAGCCTCAGCTGCAATTTTTCCTGCAATTTTTGCTGCAAAAGCTCCTGTATAAACTCCGCCTGCGGACGTGGGTTTAGCCTGCCCTGCAGCATCCCCTGCGAGCAGGATGCCGTCAGAAAAGGTTCTTCCCTGAGGGCCGACGGGAATTCCTCCAACCACGAAATCAAGCATACCGCCCGAATACCTTGCTTTTATGTGCGGATTTGAACAAAGGAGTTTTTCGAGATAGAAAAGCGGAGAGTTTTCTCCAGGCCCGCTTTTGCCGGCAAGCCCCGGATCAAGTGCAAGCCCGATTCTAGAGACTTTTTCGTTAAGAGGGACGGTCCAGGCAAAGAAACCGGGGGCTGAAGAGCCGGGAAACAGTTCTACAAAGTCGCTGTCATCCGAGGCATAGGGAGCTTCGATCTGAATGCCGGGGAGTATGCGCGCAGGTTTTCCGAGGCCTGCATAGCTGGCTATGCGGCTTTTTACCCCGTCTGCTCCGATAACTACGGACGTGGATATTGTTTCGGGCTTTCCGTTCCTGAGCACTTTGAGCTTTACAGGAGAGCCCTTTTCTTTTTCGTTTCCTTTTGTCCCGGTTCCGGCTTCAGAGTCCTCTTTTTCAAATCCTGTAGCCCTTGTTTTTAGGGAGAGCTCAACACCTTCTTCCACGGCCATTACCGCAAGGGCGCGGTCAAAATTTTTCCGGGAAACAACATATGCCTTGGTCTTCTTTCCATCAATCGGCAGGCACTGCCCGTCAGGGGCATGCACAAAAGCCCCGCGCACGGAGTTGAACACAAATTCGTCCGAGGGCCTGAGTTCGCACTCTTCGACGGCTCTTGTGCTCAGAAGCCCTGTACAGCCGACAGGAGACCCTATAGAGGAGTGTTCTTCAAGCAGAAGGACCTTTGCCCCGTTCATTGCTGCATAGCGGGCAGCAGTGGAGCCGGCAGGCCCGGCTCCTACCACAACAACATCATACTTCATACCTTATCACGTTCGAATAACAGACTTATCTTTGCGAGAGACTTTAATACTTTCTCAGGAAGTTTAATGTTTTGCAGGGAAACTTAAATAAAATTTTATGAAATTTAACTTTATGGGAGACTTTAATTCGACTTCAGGAAGCTTAATATATTCGTAATTCATATACTGGAGATAAATAACAGCTTAAATATAAGATATTAGTCATATTAATAATATTAAGGTCTCAATTATACCCAGGTTTCCAGTCGCATAATTGAGATTTAAATTACATTTTGGTGGTTTTTGAAAGTATTGGCAGTTTTTCCTTATTGGACCTTCCTTTTCTTTTGCAATTCCCTTCCTTTCAAAATATTGATATATCGATAAACGCATCCTTGCTGAAAACTGAACGATAAGGTACTTAACCATTTCTTCGAATCACCGGTCAGGGCTTCCATGCAGCAGAAAAAAGAAAAATACCAGACTTCCAATTCACAAAAACGAAAAAGAAACAGTTCGGACAGAAAGGGGCCGCAAACCCGGGAAAAAAGGACCGAAGACAGAGCCCGGGATTTTAAAGAAAAACGGAGTTTTAAAGAAAAAGCCTCTCCCGGAAAGATCGCCTCACCCAGAAAGAGCTCTGGCTCTGAAAAGTATTCGGACCTTGCTTTTTCAAAGAAAAAATCCTCTCCTCGTTTTGAGTATGAAGATGACTACATTTTCTGGTGCAGGAAGTGCAACCTGCCTCTCATAGGAGAAGAATGCGGGAGCTGTGGCGGGAAAGGCGAGATACTCCATCTTTCCCAGCCTGCAGATGTAAGGTTCTGTTCTCCGTACGAGCGTGAAGTCCTGACAGATCAACTGATTTCAGCTTTCGGCTGCGATCCTCTTGGAGACCGGCTCGTGCTCCTTAACAAAATCCCCGGAGAAGACAAAACCGACGAGGTTATAGTGGATGGTTCCATTTTTGGGGTTCTCCGCTTCGAACTTTCGGGGATGGACTACAGCTTTGAACCTTCCCTTCAGGGAGCAAAGATCCTGCTTAAGTCGGCTAAGGGCAGAAAAGTCGAGCTTAAAAAAACAAACCGGCACCTTAACGGGAAAAATGTTGAAGCCGGTCTTATAGAGTCTTTTGCCGTAAACATTAAAGCAGGGGATTTTGTCCTTGTGACTGCGGGCAACCTGAGCGGATACGGAGTTTCTTATATTGACGGCGTAGATTTTGCAGCCCTGAACCTGGAAAAAACAGAAGCCCAAACAGGACCCGAAGTTCACCCTGAAGTTCGAGTGAAACCTGAGCCCGAGTCCTCACTCGAGACCGGCACAAAAGTTCTCAGGGTCAGAAAGGTTGACGGCAGCGAGGCGTTCCTGCACCCTGAGACTCCGGATTTGAGGGCATGCGTAGAAGCTAACAAAAAACACCTGCAGGCCCTTGGGAAAAATGCCATCAATACAATCCGCGGGATTGTTTCCAGGAATGAGTACCGGGAGCTGCCTGTGTATGTGTCCTTCAGCGGCGGAAAAGATAGTCTCGTGGTGCTCGACCTTACAAGGGCTGCCCTCAAGCAGAGAGAGTTTAAGGCTTTTTTCCTGAACACGGGAATCGAATTCCCGGAAACTGTAGAATTTGCCCGGGATTTATGCCGCGAAATGAAAGTCCCGCTTGAAGAAATGAGTTCGGGCTCCGCTTTCTGGGAACAGGTGGAAAAGTTCGGGCCTCCTGCAAAGGACTTCCGCTGGTGCTGCAAGGTCTGCAAACTGGCTTCGGCAGGAGATCTGGAAACAGGAAAAAGTGCATGTACCCTTCCAGAAGAGGGGGACAGGCAGAAGCACGGGAGCTCAATTGCCTACCTGACAATAGATGGTAAGCGGAAGCATGAGTCATTTTCAAGGGCAAGGATTGCGGCAAGTGAGACAAACCCCTTTGTCCCGGCTCAGCTCAATATCTTCCCTATCCGGGACTGGAGGGCACTTGAAGTCTGGCTCTATATCCACTGGCGGGGGCTTTCCTATAATCCCCTTTACGACCAGGGCTTTGAGAGAGTCGGGTGCTGGCTCTGCCCGTCTGCCCTTGCTGCCGAATATTCGCGGGTAAAAGTACTGCACCCTGAGATGCATGCAAGGTGGAACGCCTTCCTGCTCGAGTGGGCAAAAAAGCGCGGGCTTTCGGAAAAGTTTGTGGAACACGGGTTCTGGCGCTGGAAGGAGCTGCCTCCGAAAATGTTGAAGCTGGCCGAGGGGCTTGGAATCTCGGTCCTTGCGGAAGAAAGAGCCGAAGCCTTTGAAATTGAGATTGTGGGAGGGATTTCCCCCTGCAAAGCAGGAGGCTTTTCTATTGAGGCAGGAGTTAAGGGCATCAGGGAAAAAGAAGCTGCGGATTTCGTCAACGTGCTTGGGAAGGCTGTTTATGCGGAAGAGCTGGGCATGCTGCTGGTCAAAACCGGAACCGGAACCGTGAAGTTTTTCTCGAACGGAAACCTGCTCGTAAGCTCGGAAACAAAAGACAAGGCCGTCGATCTTTTTAAAGAGGCTGCAAAACAGTTCGTAAGGCTTTCCCGCTGTACGGGCTGCGGTATCTGTGTGAAAGCCTGTCCGGTAGGTGCGATCACAATTAAGGAAGGAAAGCCTCATGTAAGTGAAACCTGTATTAGGTGTGGAAAATGCACGGAGTCCTGTGTGGTAACCAGATATTTTGAAAAACTTGTTCCACGGCTGGATGAAAAACTAAAGGTTTAAACAGTACTGGCCCGTCAGGCGCGGCTCAAGCCTCCGGTTTTAAGCCGATCGATAAACAACGTCATCCCGGCTGGAAAGACAGGACATTAAAAATAGACCGGCTATTTAGGACAAACGTCACTCAAGGTAATTTAAAAACATTGATGATCAAAATTGAATCACCACGTCTAAATTTCCGGTTCACTTCATAATTCTATGAAATTTTTAAATAGTTCCTAATTATATTTTCATATTGTAGCTGAAATCTTACCATGCCTTTTCAGGCTAACATCCTAGGAACTTCTCGACAATACCTGATTATCCTGTTATTCGCCTGATATGACTCTCAATATACTGACTAAACTTTACGATGATGAATTATATTGTGTTTGAATCGGATCGTGTTCAAATCAAACTTTGAGCTAAACGATGTTCACAACCGGACTAGTTTGATATATTTGTTTCCGGTTTAGGATTTGACTTCTGTACCTAAGCAATTGATTGAATTACTAAATTGAATTACTAAATTGAATTACTAAATTGAATTACTAAATTGAATTACTAAATTGAATTACTAAATTGAATTACTAAATTGAATTACTAAATTGAATTACTAAATTGAATTACTATCATCATTTATTATAATGGAACTGAAGAATGCGATTTAATTACCCACCTGACGGAGTAAGCCAGCTCATTGCAAGCCGCTGGAAAATCGGCGTAGCCCTTGCAGTAGCTGTGCTTCTGTTCTTTGCTTTCCTGATCCTGTTGCCCCTCGCAGACGGAATCGTGCTCGGGATAGTCTTTGCTTATATTGCAAGGCCCATCCAGGTGAAATTTGGAAAGTACAGGAAAATCGGGGCTCTGATAGCCAGTCTTTTTATTTTCATCCCCATAGTATTCATTGTAGGAGCCGGAATTGTTGAGATCCTGAACCAGATCTCCTGGATCCTTGAAAACCAGACTTCAGTAATGAGCGGAATTTTAGATTTTATACATGGACTGGAAATTCCTTCTACTTACGTTGAAAGAATAAATAATGCTATCTGGAACCTCTTTACCTCTCTGCTCCCTGCAGTTGGCAGTGTAGGTTTAATCTCATATGCTCGGAGCATCGGTCTTTTCGTTATTAATTTCGTAGTTTCGATTTTCTTCTGTTATTTCCTGCTTGCCGATGGGGACAGGCTTTACTGTGCCTTTCTTGGCATGATACCCTCGGATTACCAGAACGTTGTGAACCGTTATGCAGCTCATCTGGACCTTATCCTGAAGGGAGTTTTCATAGGTAACGCCTATTCTGCCCTCATAGTGAGCGTGACTTCGGTTTTCGTTTTTCACGCTTTCGGATTTTCCCATGTCCTTGCTCTTGCGACCCTTGTCTTCATAGCATCGGTAATCCCACTTTTTGCCGGGTATATGGTGCTTGTGCCCATGGCTTTGTTCCGTTATTTCGAACAGGGGTTTCAAAGCGCAGCACTATTTTTTGTAGTCTCATCCCTTGTAATTTACGGGCCTCCCGAACTGATCCTCAGGCCTTTCCTGACCAGCCTGAAGTCAAAGATCCACCCCATGCTCCTCATGCTTGCCTTCCTGGGAGGGGCTTTTGTGGGAGGAGTTGCAGGTTTTTTTGCAGCCCCCATTCTACTGGGAGCCCTCGTTGCAGCTTACAGGGTTTATCAGGAACAGATCCATCCCGAACTGGTAGCTCAGGCTGATATCTACCTCAAAGACCCGGCAAAAGCCTGCGGGACTGATGAGAAAAATAGCTTTCAATGAGGCGAAAGGGATTGCTTTATATCATTGCAGGATGTTAGGACTGTCATATATTCTTCCTTACATCCTTTAATCAAGATCTACTGACGGGTACAGGCCTCAAACAGTCCTTAAATCAGGTCAAGTATTAAATCACAATACCAGGTCATAGTTGTAATACCAGGCTATAGGTCATGGTCACAATACCAGGCCATAATACTGTTTGATTCTCTGTTTAATTAAGAACCGAAGCGAATTCGGAACCCATATCTGGCTTAGAAAACACAGGTGATAGAATGCAGTTATTGCTCATTCACTCTGATTATATTGAATACGAAACCAAAAAACAAACTCCAGTTGCTGAAAAAATAGAAGAGTCCTTAAAGTCAGGCAGGCTTGAGGAAGCCCTCACCGCTTTTACGGCTGTGGAAAGCGTGGATGAAGCCAATCCGGAAGAAGCCATCGAAAAAGCTGTTTCTGAAATCGAAAAAGTTGCAGCCCAGGTCAAAACAAACCGCATAATGCTTTATCCTTATGCCCACCTGAGTTCTGACCTTTCCTCTCCGAAAGTTGCAGTACAGGTCTTAAAAGGTATGGAAGCAGCTCTTTCTGACAAATACGAGGTCAAAAGAGCTCCGTTTGGCTGGTACAAAGCTTTTACCGTGAGCTGCAAGGGCCATCCCCTTTCCGAACTTTCCCGGAGCATCCGCCCCGAAGGTACGGCAAAAGCGGCAGTCAAACCTGAGGCAGCCGGAGAAAAAGAAGAAGTCGTTTCCGAAGCCCTGAAAGCCGAAGGTACTGCCAGGTCTTACTGGCGCATCCTGACTCCGGACGGAGACCTCCATGAAGTAGAAGCCTTTGACCTCACCCCCTACCCCAAACTTCAGCAGTTTGTAAATTATGAAATCTCCAAGAGCAGGGCGGTTGAACGGGCTCCTCCCCATGTTGAACTCATGCGGAGGCTTGAACTTGCAGACTACGAGCCCGGGTCCGACTCAGGGAACATGCGTTATTACCCCAAGGGAAGGCTTGTTAAGTCTCTCCTTGAAAACTACGTGCTTGATGTTGCAACCGAGTTCGGGGCAATGGAAGTCGAAACCCCCCTGATGTACGATATGAACCACCCGACCCTCAAGAAATACCTTGATAGGTTCCCTGCAAGGCAGTATTCTATCGAATCGGACAAACGGCAGATGTTCCTTCGCTTTGCAGCCTGTTTCGGGCAGTTCCTTATGAACCACGACATGACGATCTCCTACAAGAACCTGCCTCTCAGGATGATCGAAATGACCCGCTACAGTTTCAGAAAAGAACAGCGCGGGGAACTCGTGGGCTTAAGAAGGCTCAGGGCTTTTACCATGCCGGATATGCACACCCTTTGCGAGGACATGGACCAGGCTGTAAGCCAGTTCAAGGAACAATACGACCTTTGCATCGATGTGCTTGAAAACGTGGGAATCCATATTGACGATTATGAGGTTGCCATCCGCTTCACCAGGGACTTCTACGAGTCGAATAAAGAGCTTGTAGTCAGCATGGCAAAGACCGTAAACAAGCCGGTGCTTGTGGAAATGTGGGACACCCGCTTTTTCTACTTCGTACTCAAATTCGAGTTTAACTTCGTAGATGCCCTTGCCAAGGCAAGTGCCCTTTCCACAGTCCAGATCGATGTGGAAAATGCCGAGAGGTACGATATCTCCTATGTGAACGCTGATGGCAAACTGGAAAGGCCTACCGTTCTCCACTGCTCCCCTAGCGGGGCAATCGAACGCTGCATCTATGCCCTCCTTGAAAAGGCTGCAATGGAAACCGAAGAAGGAAAAGTCCCTATGCTGCCTGTCTGGCTTTCACCTACCCAGGTCCGGATTGTGCCGATTTCCGAAAAACACCTTGCTTTTGCCGAAGAGGTTTCAAAGAAACTGGACTGCAGGGTCGATATCGACGATCGCGACCTGTCCATAGGAAAGAAGGTAAGGGAAGCGGGAAGGGAATGGGTGCCCTATGTCGTGGTTATCGGAGATAAGGAAATAGAGGAAGGCACGATTAACGTAACCGTCCGGGCAGAATCGGAGCAGAATAAGCCTTCAAAAGTGCAGATAACTCCGGAAGAACTCAATACGCGCGTCAGAGGCGAAATAGCTGGCAAACCTTACAGGAAACTGCCCCTTGCAAAGTATCTTTCCGCAAGGCCAAAATTCTTCTGAGTTTTTATACCGGTTATCGGAGAGGGCTGAAGGGTATATAAACTTCTTATTTGCCCTTTCCCTTTGACTTTTTGGCATAACATATATATTGACGTAATTCTTATTATGAAAAGGGATTCCTTTTAAATAAAAGCAGTTCCAGGTTTATTCTTTTCCGCTATTTAGCTGAGAGATGCCGCTTGAAGTTTCCTGGAATGAAATTTTTTACAGGTTGTTTGTAAGTTACGGGGAGTTACTTCTTATAATGCTTACAGTTGCATGCAATAGCCTGTTGCATGGACTATGCCGCTTTCCCAAAAACCTCTTTGAAAGGTACTTTCTGGTTTTAAGATGGCATTAAAAAATTTATCTAGTTAAAAGTTTAAGGACCGCGTACTGATGACAATTTCAAATGAAGCCGCAGCCGATATGGAAACCGTCGAGCTCGAGCCCTTGAGGGAAGATAAGAAGAAAATCTTTGAGGATATACTTGAGTACTTCGAAACCAATCAGAGAGGCTACATCAAGGTTCCTACGGGCTGGGGCAAGACTTTTCTTTCGAAGCATATAATGAAAAAATATTATGATGACGGAAAACTCGTGCTTTTCCTGGTCTCAAAAAATAACCCTCTTCTTAGCCAGACTTATTATGACAGGAAGAAAAATCAGCCTCTTTTTCCCAATAGTGCTCTTCTCTCTTCCGAACACAAGGCGGATAGAAAAGAGCTTGCCGAAACTTTGAAAGCTCTCGGAAAGGGAAAGGGTGAAGGTTTTGTGCTTTTTGCCTCCCTGCAGACAGTACTCGGAAAGCAGGGGGCTGAGATCAAAGACCTGATTCTTAAATATACAGACCTTGCAATCGTGGACGAGATCCATAATTTCATCAACAACAGGGGAAATGACTTTCTCAATGAATTCGGGGAACGGACAAAAATCCTGGGCATGACTGCAACTCCTTTCCAGGGTGTGGTCGGAAATGTCAAATTCGTGGATGAAATCTCCGGGGATATGAGAGAAGTCTATGCAAAGACGCTGCCTGAGTGTATCCTGGACGAAGAACTCGCTCCCCTTAAGTACACAATTGCCGAAAGTTCGGAAGATATTTTTGAGATCTTTGACTTTGAAAAAGGACTGGACGAACTTGATAAACAGGACCTTTTCCTTGACTGCAGCACCGCAGACAAATTGAAAAAAGTTGTCCGCAGAACTCAGCTAGCAAAAGATGTCTACGATTCTCTGGTAAAGCAGAGAAATGCAAAGACCCTTGTCTTCTGCGCCCCTGTCCGGAAGCGTGTGTACGGAGCCGGGACGGAGAGAGAGGAAATCAACGCTTTCCATGCCAAACTCACAGCCTCGGTTTTCAATGGGGAAATCTCTGCTTCGAAGCTGGAAAAGGATTCAGACCCTGTTTTGCCTCTCGATTTTGAGAATTACACTCCGGAAGGGGGGTTCAGATATGCTGCTTTCATAACCTCGGAGCTGCCCAGGGAAGAACAGAGTGCTCTGCTTGCAGCTTTCAGGGACACAAAAAAGCCGCCCTACGTCCTGTGTACGGTCGGGATGCTGATCGAAGGTTTTGACTTTCCGGGCCTTGAAACCCTCATCCTGCTGCGCCCAACCCTGAGCATGCGGCTCTTTGAACAGCAGGTGGGGAGAGTTACAAGGCTTTCCCTGGTTTCCGGGAAGGGGAGGGGGAACATCTTTGAGATCTCGGACAGCATCGATTCCCTCTATCAGCGTTTCGGAGAAGGGGTTTTCAACGGGGAAAAGGTCGACCAGGTGCAGATGCTCCAGCCTGAAATCCGCCTTGAAGAGCTTTTCTCCGAGGGAGACGCAGCCCTTGCAATTGAGGAAGGAAAAATAGAAATCAGCAAGGTAAACCTCAGCAATTTAAAGAAAAGGAGAGGAAAGGGAAGGAAGGATGCACAGGCAGTAGAAGTTCCAGTCCGGCTTCCCCCGACTGCCCTCAGGGCAAAATATTTCTCTCGCCTTCTCGCAATCACCGAGGAAAAGGACATAGGCGCCTTTGAACGGGAAAAAAGGGAACTTATGCGGGGAGCCCTGAGGTTCAGAGTCCGGGAACTGAGAGACGCTGAAGAGCTCTCCATTCTCTGCGACCAGGTAAATAAACTCAAGAGGGAAGCCTACGAAGACCGCAGATTAGGGGACGTTTCAAGGCAGCACAAGCCCAAGGTCTTCGGAGAGATCGAATGGCTCCTCAAACTTCAGGCTCTAAATTCCCTGAAGTATGCCGGGGACCGCATCTCAATGCCCGAGAAAAATAAAATTCTTAAGACCCTGGGATTTGAGCCCGATTTGAGGAAAATAGACAGCCACAGGCTTAAATGCCTGAAAATAGGTTCTGCCCAGAAGACCATTCCCGACCTTGTCAAGGTTCTCGGCTTCGTAAGCCGCCTCTCATCCTCGGAAACCTACCAGTTCCTTGACAAAAAGAAGAAAGAGCAGTGGAAAAGAGAGTTTCTGCCTGCAGTCTATTGGGGCTTCTGCTTTATTGACGATTCCCAGGAACTGAAGGAACTGTTCGAGTCCACGGAATGGGATAGGCGGGTCAAGAACATAATCCGGCAGAAGTAAGACATTCCTTATCCTCTTGTCTCAAGACCTTCCTTATCCCCTTGTCTCACCAGGTGACGACTTTGTTTATTGTTTAAACTATTGTCTCGTCAACCAGAATACGTGAAGGTAAAGTGACGATCGATCGGAAAAAATCCTGGCCTATTTGTTAGACACCTGAGGATTGAAGTGACACTGATGCCGCGTCAATCCTCAAAGATTAAGCGATTATGAATAGTCGTATTCGATTTTATAAGACATTTCACTGTTGACGAAACACCGACTACTACCGAATTCTGCTAAACCGGAACGAGTTGATATCAATCAGGCTATCACAATACCTATCTCAAAAGACTCTATCTCTATCCCGTGAGAGTTAAGGTATCGGTAAATCCCTATCCAGGTTTACGATCTAGCCGGTACACGCTTTCTGCAGGCTTAGCTCCCTATCATCAAATATTGAGACCTTTCTCAGCATTCAAGATTTTTTACTCGACTTTATTCGTTACAAAAATGTTATTCGTTACAAAAATATTATTCGTTATAAAAATGCCAGGTTAACGGCTGGTTGGTGCCAATTAGCCCGATTCCATGAAGTACTATCACCTTTGGAAAATTGCCTGAATGCTAATCTGCTTAAAAAACCGAATCCGGAGCATTATATCTTCACTTTATCATGCCTTGTTTCTAATTTTATGTTCTCTAAGGATTTAATATTCATTTATTTATATAATTATGATAAAAGGTTTTTACCATATATATCAGTGTTAAAACAGTAAGTGGGAGTAAAGTATGGACTCGAAAGTCGTCAACCGGAATGAACTGGAATTAGAAGACGATCCCTCCTTTCTTTCGCCTCCGATTGTGGAAGAACCGTTGTATCAATGCGCCACCGCCGTCACAGTATATTCTTATGTTCCTGATGCTGAGATTGAGATAGAGGTTGATGGTTCCGTTTTGCCCGGTGTTCCCGGAAGCTTTCCTTTGCCGAATGGCGTAAGTATCCCTTTACCTGATTCCCTTATCGCAGACCAGATAGTACGAGCCAGACAAATAACAGCAGCAGCCACTAGCGACTGGTCTATTCCTGTAACCGTGCGTAACCATACTAAGGACTATCCTGCCGGGCCGCCTCGCCCGGAAATTAACCCTGCTCCAGTGTACCGGTGCGGGTCAAGGACAGGTGTGAATAATCTCCTGATCGGCGGTAATGTCTGGATTACGGCGGACAGTGGAGAAACAGGTAGGGTTAACGGCTGCGAAAAAATTACCGGGGTCGATGTCAACCCTGACTATGGTCCTAATCAACACGTAAGGGCCTGGTTTGAACTATGTAACGATCCCAGTCCGCCGTCAAAGGAATTCATCACCCAGATACCTCCAAAACCGCTGCCAACCCCTGGCTATGATCAGGTCTATGAGGGCAGCCGGCAAATCACTATCACTAATATAGTCAATGGAGCTCGTGTTACTCTTTCCCGTAACGGCATAAACCAGGGCACTTCGCGCTGCTGGGGAGGGAGGCTCCTTTGGAATCTCGACCCGCCACTTAGCACCGCCGATTCATTTGACTCGATCCAGGCGATGTGTCCTGAAGATCCCGGCAGTCAACCGGGAAAAACCGGTGTGCTGCCCTGTTCAAGCCTGCCAGCTCCACAGGCGGGCCCCGTACAGGCAGGAGACAATCGCGTTACACTGACCCGGTTCTTATCTGATGCCATCATAAAAGTATACCTTAATGGCGTAATGGTGGGAGCCGGCAGCGGGCCGGTTGTGATGTTAAGTAAAAGAGTCGAACGCGGGGATATATTGCATGTCGTGCAGGACCTTCAAGGCTGTAAAGGCCAGTATGCGTTAGAAATCAAGGTAGCCTGTGTTGATCCGCCCGTAGGCGCCAATCCCGCAGGTCTTAACCTGTTTCCTGTAGGATGGGCCGAATACGATGACGGAAGAGGCATTAAAGGAAGTGTGTACTACCCTGCTGAGGATGATGGCGAAGGCAAACATTTCAACACGAGACTGGCAAACCAGGGCACCGTACCCATCGTATTTATGGCTCATGGCAACCACAGCCCGGCAGATCCAAGTTTCCTGGGTTATGACTACTTCCAGCAGGACCTGGCCAAAATGGGCATTATTGCAGTCTCTGTTGACTGTAACGCTCTCAACGGGTGGGCATCAGGAGTTGGGAACATCGAGGATAGAGCTGATCTCATCATCAGCAATATCGCATACTTCCAGGAAATGGATGCTGACCCCGGTTCGATGTTTTTCAAGCATATCGATTTTAGCAGCCTGGGATTAATGGGACATTCGAGGGGTGGAGACGCAGTAGTTACGGTACCCACTGTCATTTCGCTGGCTGGAGTCGTAATCAAGGCTGTTTTGGCGCTGGCCCCCACTAACTTCCGTTTCTGGGCGGGCATGTCCACGATTCAGCCCGAGAATTACGCCTTCATGACTATTTTGCCAGCCGGTGACGGCGATGTGACGGATAATAATGGGGCGCAATTCTATGATAGTGCTGTTCCCGAACCCTTCAAGTCGCAACTGTATGTGCACTACGCCAACCACAATTTTTTCAACCGACAATGGCTGGGTGACGACAGTCTACAGTATTCACAACCACCTGTAATGACTCGTTTCGATCATGAACAAATATTGACTGTTTACGGGTGCGCCCTGTTCCGAGCTACTCTGCTGGGACATAGTACAACAGATTACCTGGCGGGCTACAGGCTGCCTGCTGGTCCGCAGGTTCAAAACGTGCATATGTCCTTCGAGCTGAACGAAGCTATCACGGCAGACAATTTCGAAGACGGAAACACCATCAATGTAAATTCTCTCGGGCATCCCAATACCCAACTTGCCGGTATGAATGCGGATGAATATCCGTTCGGTCAGGCATCAGGGGCTTTCAATAGCTCCTTCTACGGAGAAACCGCAGGAATGGTGGTCAGGGCAGGCCCTTCCGGACAAATGTTTCGCTGGTCACTGGAAGAACCACAGGACCTCTCCGGGATGGAAATCTGGATAAGAGCCGCAGAAGTAACTGATGGTACTGGTGTTCCCGCAGGGGCTACCGGCTTCAAGCTGGGCCTGGAAGACCGGAGAGGTTTTCGGGTTTGGGTGGATTCGGATGAAGTGGGAGGACTCCCAAGGCCGTACGCCAGAAACCCCAATATGATCAAAACCATGCTTAATACGATGCGCTTTAATGGGATGTGTTTCGCAATTGACAGAGAGCTCGACATAACGAATATACAGGCTGTCCTGATCAATTGCGATCGCAGAGATGAACGAGCCTTTGCTTATGATGATCTTCAGATAGTAAAAACCATGAGAGGTTAAGCTATGTCTCCAGATATTTCCAAACCTGTTAGGGGTGGTACTCGCCCAAGTTGGGACCTGCCCGAAATCCGGGACATACAAATTCGACGCGTGTCATTCAGGCCACCTGAACGTCGAAATTTCGAATCTTCCCTTGCCAGGTATAAAGAGGCAGTAGAATTTTTGGTAAGTACTGACGGCCCCGTTCCAGCACGGGCGCTTGGACCCGCGCTTTTTGTGGGAGACGTAAAGGTAATAGAAAGTCAGAAAGTTGGCGAGAATCTGTACCGCTTTCTGGTTTTCGACTCAAGCCGCCTCAGAAGTGGGGCACCTATTAGCTGGGGCTGGATAAGTGATCAGAAGGGAGAGAGACGGGTAACCAGGTTCCGTTACGAGCTAAATCAATAATTAATGTTATAAGAGGAGAGAGATTTTTCGTTTATGGTACTTACAAAAGATTGAAAATATTCAGTAAGGGAAAACAATATCAATAGACACCTCAGTTAAGATAGATAGGCAAACTTTAGTGAGATAGATAGGCAAACTTCAGTGAGTTTACTTTTTCTTTAACTGTAGCTATTGATCGCCTTTTTCTTTTTACCGGTTAATATTCAGGTTGGGCTGTTATACCCAAATAAGCTGAATACGGCAATTTGTATCCTTACAGAACATCCGCCTGCTTGTCTTTTGCGGGTCCTTTAACGTACTCAAAACTCCACAGAGGGATTCCTTTTACTTCTCCCTTCTCAAGGTGTTCCAGCTCATGCGCTGCGCTATACGCCGGAGTGCCTTTTAGTAATATGCTTTTTTTCTTCAGCTCCCTGATTCTGATCTCTCTCAGACCCGGGTTTACCTCTGCAAGTATTATCCTGTTGGCCCGGAGGGTTATTCGATAGGGTCTCTCGACCAGTTCTCTTTCTTCCCTTTCCCCGCATTTTTCCAGCCTGAAAACTACTCCTTCCTCTTTTATGATTTCGGGATCGATAAAGAGGTATATCTTTTCCAGGGTATAACCGGCCCTGTTTTCTTCATCATAATAGGTGATCACGTCCTTTACTGCAATGCTTTTTGACTCTTCAGTGGCGTAACTCCACGAACCTCCCGATTTCAGTGAAAGCAGAAAAGGAAGAAACAGATCTCCCTGGATTCCAAAACTTGAAATCATATTTTTTTCAAGGGCTGAAAACCTGAAGATTGCCCGAATTTCATCAGCATCCATATTTGCATCCCCTCCGTTATCCATATCCACCTTTCCTCCTAAGAGTTTGAACCTCGAAACCTATTTAATGTTTCTTTCTTGCTGAAAAATGTCGAAGTTTTCTATTGAAGCTCCGCATTTTGACAGAATACAAATGTTTATATCTTATTCTAACTATAAGCCATAATTGTAACTATTAGTTAGTAAAATAACTAATAGTTAATTTTTCTCGGTGATAGAAGTGTCTATGAAAGAAATAAGGGAGCAGGAAAAAGAGCAGAGACGCAATTATATTCTTGACGCGGCGGAAAAGTTGTTTTTCTCCAGAGGTTACGATGGCGTTTCAATGGACGACATCGCAAACGAGGTAGAATTCAACAAAGCGACGCTTTATCTTTATTTTAAGAATAAAGAGTCTCTTTTTTTTGCCGTTGTCCTGCGCGGGGCAAGAATCCTGAATGATATGTTTGAAGCAGGAATAAAAAATTGCAAAACAAATATCGAGGTGCTGGATACTCTCGGAAAAGAGTACTTTTAGTTCGTAGCTAAGTATCCAGATTATAATCGGATGTACCTCTATTTCCGATCTGGAAGGTTCAATCTGGAAGATTATGAAGATATGGATGAAGCTGCAAAGAAGATTCTCAAGTTAAACCATGATAAATTCTTAATAACGTGCGACGCGATTAAGTCAGGAATCGATGAAGGCTCAATCCGGAGCAATGTGGATCCAGTTGAAATGACCATTTTCTTGAATCTTGTTGTAAAAGGGCTTACAGAACTGCATCCTGACTTTAAAAAAGTACTGGAGAAACGGGGAATTACTCAACATCAATTTTTCGTAGATGCTGCGGACTTCATACACCACATGCTCATGAAGCCGGACAAGCTGGATACAAAATGAAAGCGATGTGTCTGATTGAACTTATTTTTAATGGAAATTTTCACAGAGCGGACCATAAATGCAAGAACCAACAAACTTTACAACTTCAGATGAAGCAACCATGAAAAGAAAAGGACCCAGCAATATGGCTGAGAGAATCGCGCTTATCAGGGCCGGCGAATCAAGAAGACCCAAGGATGAACGCATCTGTTATGACCCCTATGCCATCCGCTTCATCAGCCCGGAAATACTGGAATTTGCGGCTCGTAATCCGGAAAAATACAAAGCAGAAATTGAACGGCTGGAGCAGCTCTTTCCCGGATTGGCAAACTCGGCAGTTGCCAGGGTCAGATATTTCGACGATGTCGTAAAAGCGTCTGTTGATGATGGTCTCGAGCAGCTGGTTATCCTGGGTGCAGGTTACGACACCCGTGCCTATCGGATTGAGGGGCTGAAAAACATCAAAGTTTTCGAAGTGGACCACCCTGACACCCAGCGTGTGAAAATTGAGAAGGTCAGGGAGGTCTTCGGTTCTCTCCCCGGTCACGTCACATACGTTCCTCTCGACCTGGAATTTGATAAACTCGGCCAGCAGCTAACAGAGTGCGGATATGACAGGTCCGAAAAGACCCTTTTTGTCATGGAAGGGCTGGTAATGTACCTCCGGCCCGAGACTATGGATGAGATACTGTCTTTTATCGCGCATAATTCTGGTAAAGGAAGTGCCGTTATTTTCGACTACGGAGTTTTCAGATCTTCAGATGCCGGAGAGACTGCACCGGAAGCGGGCAAAAACATCCGAAATTTCACTAAAAAACGGGGGGAACCCCTTAAATTCCTAATCAGAGACGGAGAAGTCGAAACATTCCTTTCCGAAAGGGGATTTTCCAGAATCCAGAACATGACCAGCGAGGACTATAAAAAGGCATATTTTTACGGAAAAAACGAGGGCCGAGTAGTTAGCAGCTTGATCTCGTTTGCCTATGCGCGGGTCAGGTAAATCAAAAGCAACCGAATCAAAAACAACCGAATCAAAAACAACCGGATCAAAAACAGCCTTAAATCTTTCTGAAATTTATGTGAGAAGAGGTGAGCATGCAGTGCAAGAACCGGTAATTTCCACGACTTCAAATGAAACGCACACAAAGAGAAAAGGACCCAGTAAAATGGCTGAGGGAATTACCCTCCACCGAGTCGATGAATCAAGTAAGTCCGAAGAAGAACGGATATTTTATGATCCGTATGCCGTTCATTTTGTTAACCCTGCGATCCTGGAATATGCAGCAAAATATCCCGAACAGGCAAAAGCAGCAGTGGAGCAGATGGAGCGTCTTTTCCCGGGTCTCGGCAATTCTATTCGGGCCAGAGCCAGATACTTTGACGATTTTGTCAGGGCAGAAGTCGATGAAGAGCTTCGTCAACTGGTCATCCTTGGCGCGGGATATGACACCAGGGCGTACAGGATTGAAGGGCTGAAAGGGAAAGTCAGGGTTTTCGAAGTGGACCACCCGGATACCCAGAGTGTAAAAATCGAAAAGGTCAAAGAAATCTTTGGTCCCCCGTCGGATCACGTTATCTATGTGCCGGTTGATTTCGAAACAGACAACTTTGGCGAAAAGCTTGCTGCACAGGGATACGACAGATCGCTGAAAACTCTTTTCCTTCTGGAAGGGCTCATTATGTATATTCCTCCCGAGGCCGTTGATGAGACATTATCCTTTATCGCAAAAAATTCGGGAAAAGGCAGTACTATCCTGTTTGATTACTACCCTGAATCCGTTGTTGACGAGACATGTGAATCGGAAGTGGGGAAAAACATCCGGAATTATACGAAACAACAGGGGGAACCCCTTCAATTCGGTATCAAGGAGGAAACGGTCGAGACTTTTCTTATTGAAAGGGGATTTTCCGGAGTTCAAAATGTGACTGCTGAGGAGTATAAAAAAATGTATTTCCAGGGGATAAATAAAGATAGGGAAGTATGTGATCTTTTATTCTTTGCTCACGCGATAATCGAATAAGTTGAGCTTTTTCAAGCATTTAGCATCGTCGATGGCGGTATTTCCTGTGCCCATAACGATAATAGCAATGATCATACTGGCGTGAGCGACCTTAATGTCAATGTTAAAGAGCATTTAAAATCATTTTCGTGATCATGAGCTATTTTCGAGATCGCGGACCATTTTCGAGATTATAAGCATTTTTAAGATCAGAACTCATTTTCGAGATCATGATTATGGTGTGAAATAGCATGCCTGTGGCCGAATTCAAAGAGCCCCGCGTTTCATGCGGCTATGAGGCAGGAAGACACGATTGAGAGGATAAGTTCAGGCGGATAGTCCCTGATTATGCCCTCCTTAATCCAGAGGGCTATCTGATCGATGAGGGACAGAAAATTCTAAACACCTACCTGATGTGCAGCTTTCGAAATGAATGGAGAATTATCGATATAACTAATTCCTCTCTAGATCGGATGGCGGAGAAGAACGGTAGCCTTCTCATTATCAATAGCGCTATCTTTTTTCAGGAGCCCATGAACCGATGAAAATCAAACCTTTGACTATCTAAAACAAAAACTTAACCAATTTACCAATAACTGATTTTGCATCCGGGATGCGTGTAGCCTATATATCGGAACAGAGATCAGGAATAAGTATAACAATAAAAATATTAATTTACATATATGCTCATTGAAGAGAGGCTATTGCTGTAAGAGAAGAGGAACCAAGAGAATAAATGAAAACAAAAATGGAGCAATTTCCGGCAGATAATCCGAATCCTGTGCTTTGTGTGGGAAATAATAGGACCATTCTTTACTCAAATGAGGCGAGTGAACCCTTATTGAGTGAGTGGGGTGTGGGAGTCGGAGGAAAACTGCCTCCCTCCATCGGAGAGTTTGTGCGGAGGGTAATTTCCCGAAATAATCCGGAAAAAATGGAAGTTAAGGCGGGAAAAAGAGTATACCTGGTCTCGTTTCACCCCTTGCCCGAAAAAGAATGCGTAAATGTCTACGGATTTGACATCAGTGACCAGAAAGGGCTTGAAGAAAAACTCCGTGAAAGTGAGGAGAAGTACCGCAATATAGCAGAGACAGCAAATGAAGGTATATGCATAATTGACGCTGAAGCCATAGTCACCTACGCTAATAAGAAATTAGCGGATATGCTCGGATACAGTCTGGAAGAAGGAATCGGAAGACCGATATGGGACTTCACCAGTGAAGAATCTAAGGCTGTCTTCAAACAGAATATGGAAAAGAGGCGGCAGGGCATCAATGAGACCTATGAGATTAAATTAATTTGTAAGGACGGATCAGCTTTATGGGTGCTCATCAGCGCCAGATCCCTTTTTGATAAGGATGGAAGGTTTATTGGCTCAATAAGTATGCTTACTGATATCACCAAACGAAAAGAAGCCGAAGAAGCTCTGGCAAACATTGAGACTGCCCGTAAAAAAGAAATTCACCACAGGATCAAGAACAACCTGCAAGTGATCTCCTCACTGCTGGATTTGCAGGCTGAAAAGTTCAAAGATAGAGAGGATATTAAGGATTTGGAAGTTCTGAAAGCCTTCAGGGAAAGCCAGGACCGTGTAATTTCAATGGCTCTGATCCATGAAGAACTGTACAAAGGTGAAGGGTTCGATACACTGGACTTTTCGTCCTACATTGAGGAACTGACTGAAAATCTTTTCCTAACATACAGAATCGGGAATGTCGATATCAGATTGAGTATGGATCTGGAAGAAAACATTTTCTTTAACATGGATACTGCAGTTCCTTTGGGCATTATCATCAACGAACTCGTTTCAAACTCTCTAAAATACGCATTTACCGACAGAGATAACGGGATAATTCAAATAAAACTCTTTAGAGAAGAATCCCGGAAAAGTAAAGACAATAGAGCAGGAGACAATAGTGAGGGCTCAAAGGACACCATTTTTGTTTTGAAAGTTTCGGATAATGGAATGGGTGTCCCTGAAAGTTTCGATCTAGAAAATCCTGGCAGTCTTGGCATGCAACTGGTAACCATCCTCGTAGATCAGCTGGATGGTGACCTTGAACTGAAAAGAGACAGGGGGACAGAATTCACTATAAGGTTTAAAGTGTCAGCAATAAATAAAGAGACAAATAAATAAGTGTCAATCGTACACAAGGAGAGTGGTCAACTATGTCAGAAGTTAATTTTAATTCCCGGGCTTTTACGTATGTCGATAGCGCATTGGTTCAAAAGTCAGCTTCCGAAGTTCTTCTGAACTTATTATCAATTAAACCAGGGGAAGATGTCCTTGATATAGGCTGCGGGCCAGGTCACATCACAAAAAAAATCGCACATATTACGGAAGGAACCGTGATGGGCATCGATATTTCTCAAGGTATGATAGAGCAAGCAGTAAGTTCCAATCAGGAGTTTACGAATTTAACATATTCCGTAATGGATGCTGAAAATTTTGAGCTTCCTGTCAACTTTGACGTTATCGTCTGTAATTCGGCTTTCCAGTGGTTTCAAAAACCTGAACAGTCGCTAACTTGTTGTTTTAATACTCTCAAACAGGGGGGTAGAATAGGGGTACAGGCTCCTGCTACCAGCTTGTATTGTCCGAACTTTGTTGCAGCTATAGAGAAAATCAGTCTGCACCCGTCTACGCGAGAGATTTTTAAATATTTTAAAAGCCCATGGCTTTTCTTCGAAAGCAAAGAGGAATACGAACAGCTATTCAGGAGTTGCGGATTTGATATTATGTATAGTGAACTTCGAGATGAATCAAATCTCTTCTCTGTTGAACAGGCGTATAAGATTTATCAATCCGGAGCCGAAAACGGTTATTTGAACCAATCTTTTTACACAGTAACTCTGACAGATGATTATATAAACTCCTTTCGTGAGCTAGTCAAAGAAGCTCTTAAAGAACAATCAGATGATTCAGGCATGATTGATTTAAAATTCAAAAGAATCTATATAATAGCTAAAAAGCAAGGAGTGTTAAAAAGCAGGGAATGCTGAAAAGCAAGGAATGCTGAAATGCAGGGAATGCTGAAAAACAAGGAATGCTAAAAAGCAAGGAATGCTAAAAAGCAAGGAATGCTAAAGGCAATGAAAGTTTCAGCAAATTTTTAACATCGTATTTCCACCCTGCTGGAACTCGTATGCCACCTTTACTTCCTTCACATCCCGCTTTTTCTCTCTTAAGAAATCAATAACAGTATCAACATATGTCGATCGCCCGGCATTTACATCCAGCAGCGGGAAAATTCTGACCTCATTCGAAACCCTGCACAACTCTTCAAGCGAGCCCAGGTGAAATTCCAGCGACAGGTTATCAGTATAGAGGAACAGAAAATGCGAGCACAGGGCCAGATCGAATTCTTTGTTACCAAAAGGCAGTGAGGGCAGTTCACCCGGCACGTATCTCTTCTGCCTCATGCCTTCCGGGAAATCCTCCAGAAATTTCGCCATTGCTGACATCCTGACCTTTCCGAGCTCCTCAACCGAGCCGATTTCTTGCCAGACAAACTGATCCCGGTTTTTCCTTGTCTGGTCAATTATATCGTCATAGGTTTCACTGATTTTCTGCCTGATCCGGTCAGCGCTGAAATAATAGATCGGATCGACAGATATGATATTTCCGCCTCGTTCTGTAAGCTCTGCGTTGAAGCTTGCCGGGCCGTCCCCACAGCCCAGAATATTTCGCTTGAGATCGGCAGGGGTCAGGCTGAACATCCTGACATACTCGTCGAAAGACCTGCCCCAGGGTTTGATTTCATGATATTTGATTGCCATGATATGGACCTTATTGCACATAAATGTGCAACAAATATATAAACCATTTTATCCGACGTCCATATAAAAATTAATTATCAGGGCGTGCCGAAGCCCGTATAAACCGTACGACAGGGCTATTTGGTGGCTGTGCCTTTAAAGAAAGTGTAACAAAACGTGCCTTCCTGTCCAGCTGCCCGGTAAAGGTCGCTAATACCTTTCACCCACGTTTTTTCGTCGATCATCTTTAATTCCAGTGCCTGCTCCCTGACACCTTCGACCATTGCATTAAAAGTGTTTTTCGTGAATCCTTCCACCAGATCGGGCTTGCTCGAGTCGACATACACCATTCTTGGGGATATGCTCACGTTTTTAAAACCGGCTCGATTCAATAGCGGATAGATTTCCCGACCTATGAGGGAGTTACCCCCCAAAAGTTCTTGAATGTCGATCAGGCACTTTATTGTTTGCATGGCTTCATCGCTCCTGGGGTAAAAATAGCTTGAACCGTGATCTCCCTCTATGACAGTTATGGTACCCCCTTTTTTGAGTACTTTTTTCACCGACAATAAAGCATCGAGAGGGTTTTTAAGGTGTTCAAGTACAAAGCATATGAAAACATGGTCAAAAGTTTCGTCTTCAAAGGGTAAATCGAAGATATCTGCCACCTGAAAACCGACATTCTCCAATCCCTCTTTTTCAGCCAGCAGTCTGGCTTTTTCGATCGATTCTCCGGAAATATCTATGGATGTGATGCTGGCTGCCGGGCTGTTCCTTGCCAGTATGACCGTCTGTGCGCCCACACCGCAACCGGCTTCGAGCACTCTGCTTCCAGAAGGATATATAGTGTCGTGATGTAACAGCGCAGTTAGAGTATTTGCCTGATCACAGAGCCGAGAATTTTCCCTATCCGAATACCCATGTACGTAATCCATTTTGTCCACCAATTACCTTTGGATCACTGCTTTAATGGTCCTAACATGTTCCCTAATGTACCTTTGCGTACAAAAGCTTAGTGCTAAATATAGCTGTAAAAAATGAACATGTTTGTAACATGGTATGGCAACTAAAAATAAGGGCTCTGTAGAAATTCTCTAAGTCGAATATTTACAGCATCGAAATTGTTCAGTCTTCGAGACTGAAGCTTATTCCTGCAAATATTCCAAACACGTTCACAGTTGTCAGTATCTGAATCAGAATTGATACCGGACATTACGGACCTGAGTAACTTTACAACATATATTACCGACTTTTTGAACAGACTCATTACCGACTTTTTGAACAGACTCTTATTCGATTAATTATTGTTGAGCTGGAACTGATGCTTGATTATTCATTTCTATTACTGTGAACCTTATAGTGAACTCTGTCCCGTTATTCCTTTCCAGCTCCAGTTCTCCGTTCAACTGTTCAACAAGAGAAGTTACAAGCTGAAGCCCCAGACTATCAAGATTTCCAATGTCAAGTTCTTTGGGAACGCCAACGCCGTTATCTGAGACAGACAGAACATAAGCGGCACTATTACGGTCTTCTGTTCCGCATTCTCTGTCCTCTTCCCTATGCAGTTTAACACTAATTTCCCCACGCTCTCTTCCCTGGAATGCGTATTTTAGAGAGTTTGAAACGAGTTCGTTGATGATAATGCCCAAAGGAACTGCAGTATCCATGTTAAAGAAAATGTTTTCTTCTATATCCTTACTAAATCTGGTGCCGTCATTTCCAAGCCTGTAGGTGAGGAAGAGATTATCAGCAAGTTCCTTAATATACTGTGAAAAATTAAGTTTATCAAGCCCTTCATTTCTATGCAGCTCTTCATGGATCAGAGCCATTGAAATTACACGGTCCTGACTTTCCCTGAAGGCTTCCAGAACTTCCGAATCCTTAATATCCTCTCTGTCTTTGAACTTTTCTGCCTGGAGATCCAGCAGGGAGGAGATAATTTGCAGATTATTCTTAATGCGGTGGTGAATTTCCTTTTTACGGGCAATCTCGATGTTTGCCAGAGCTTCTTCAGCTTCTTTTCGCTTGGTGATATCAGTGTACATGCACAGTGAGCCTGAGAAATCACCGTTCCTATTAAAGAATGGTTTGGCACTTATAAGTGCCCAAAAGAGGGAGCCGTCCTTACACTTTAACTTCAATTCGTAGCTCTCACTGATACCACTGCGCCTCCTTTCCAAACTCTTTTTGGCGATAGGCTTGCTTTCTTCACAAACAAAGTCCATTACCGGTCTACCGATAGTTTCTTCATGAGTGTGCCCCATTAGCTCCATAGTTCTCTTATTAGCGTAAGTAATTTTGAATTCGGAATTCATCAAGAATATACCTTCGTTTGCTGTTTCAACGATGTTGCGGTATTTTTCCTCACTTTCACGGAGTTTTTCTTCTGCTCTTTTACGCTCGGTAATATCCTGAACTGTTCCTCTCATTCGAATAGGTATATTATTCTCATCGAAAATAACTTCACCTTCTCCATGGACTACACGTTCAGATCCATCAGCCAGGATGATTCGATAATCGATGTCAAGGGGCTCTCCCTTTAAAGCTGTCTTAAAGGCAGTATCTACGTAGTTCCGGTCATCCGAGTGCACATAAGTTAAAAACAAGCTATGAGTTACTTCAAATTCTTTAGGCTTAAGCCCAAAAATACGATATAGCTCGTCAGACCAGAACAACTTATCAGTTACGATGTCCCGATTCCAGTTTCCAATATGAGCCATTTGTTGAGCTTCAGCCAGACCTCTTTCACTTTCTCTCAACGAATTGAAAGCTATTTCAAGCTCTTCAGTGCGTACTTTAACTAAATTTTCCAGATTGTCAAGAGTTTCCTTAAGCTTTGCCTCAGTTTCTTTACGTTTGGTGATATCGGTGAACATGCACAACGAGCCTGTGAAAATACCGTTCTTATCGAATAAGGGCTTAGCACTTATATATGCCCAAAAGAGGGAGCCATCCTTACACTTTAACTTCAATTCATAGCTCTCACTAATACCACTGCGCCTCTTATCCAGACTCCTTATGGCGATAGGTTTGCTTTCGTCACAAATAAAGTCCATTACCGGTCTATCAATAATTTCTTCCTGAACGTACCTCATTAGCTCCGCAGTTCTCTTATTAGAGTAAGTGACATTGAATTCGGCATCCATCAAGAATATGCCTTCATTTGCTGTCTCAACGATGTTGCGGTATTTTTCCTCACTTTCGCGCAACGCCTTCTCCATCTGTTTGATGTCGGTAATATCCTGAACCGTTCCTCTCATCCGGATAGGTGTATTATTCTCATCGAAAATAACTTCAGTTTTTGCATGGACTGCACGCTCAGACCCGTCAGCCAGAATGATCCTATAATTAATGTCAAAGGGTTCTCCATTTAAAGCTGTTTTAATGGCTCTGTCTGCATAATCTCGATCATCCGGGTGTACATAAGTTAAAAATAAGTTAGGGGTCACTTCAAACTCTTTAGGCCTAAGCCCAAAAATGCGATATAGTTCATCAGACCAGAGCAACTTATTAGTTGCAATGTCCCAGTTCCAGTTTCCAACATGAGCCATTTTTTGAGCTTCAGCAAAACTTTCTTCTTTTTCTTTCAAAGAACTGTAAGCCTTCTCAAGCTCTTTCGTTCGTTCTACAATTTTTTCTTCCAAATAATAGTGTACCTTTCTAACTTTTTCCCTTGTCTGCTTACTTTTAGCAACATCTTTGAAAATCAATGCAAGCTTTCCATTTTCAGGGTTAAACGCATAAACATCAAAATACCTGTTGCCAACCTCTACACGCTTGACTTCGTAATGAGTCGGTACACCGGAAAGTGCTACTTTTTCATATTCTTTCAGCCCTATGGGACTGGCATCCGGAAACACTTCAAGTACCGTCTTACCCAATAGCCGTTCCTTCTCTAAGCCCGTATAACGCTCATAAGCAGGATTAACCTCAAGGAAACGATAGTCACAGGGCGTACCATCCTTATCGTAAATAACTTCCGCAAGGAAGGAAGCATCGGTCATATTTGTGAAAAGCATCCGGTAACGCTCTTCACTTTTCCGCATCGCCTCTGCAACCAGCTTGCTCTCTGTGACATCCCTGATAATCATGACCGTTTTCACCTGACCATTCTTATCGGAGAAAAACGCAGTTGATAACTCTCCTGGGAAGATAGTACCATCTTTCCTCCTAAAATTGAGCTCCCCTTTGAACTTACCGGTTCCGGTTCCTTCAAAGGCAAGCTTGAGTCCCGGGTCGGATGTGTCTACAACCCCGGATCTCCCAGCCCGTATGATTTCCTCCTCGGTCATTCCGAAAATCCGGCAGGCTTCGGGATTAGCCGTATAAACGGTTCCGCCAGGTGAAGTGAGAAGAACGGCGTCATTGCTGTTCTCGAAGAGCGCCCTGTACAGTTCTTCGCCATCCCGAAGTTTTTCTTTATCTTTCTGGTCACTTACATCGAATCCAGAGACAGACACACGTTTTATCCTCCTTCAGGTAAACACAGATAATTATACTTTTTCCCCCATTTTAACTTCTATTTAGTATAATAATATCCAGCAAATTATCTTTATACATAATCCCTGCTGGAAGGAACACTTCTACAATACCGCGATTCATTCATACGGAAAAATATTACCAGCTTTCATCAATAAGGAATAATCCACTTTATCTATCGAAAGCATAAGATTTGGATTTGTTGCCGAAGATTGATCTACTTCGATTTGCATTTTTCGGTTTAGACTCCTTGCATTGATGAAAATATATTACTTTCAATTATCTGAGCAGACTAATATTGATTCTACTACGCTCTTATTTTGTAATAATTTATTTGTAAAAATGACGTAAATAACTTCTTATTCAGGACTTGTACCATTAATCACTTTTCGAAAAATTAGAGACTACCCCTAAATCTCCCTTTTCTTGCTTCCTGTTAGAGCGCCGATGGATTCAGGATATCAGATTTCAGGAAATCAGATTTCAAGACTATTTTTCCCGTCTTTTTGCCTGAATAAGTGATGCCAGCCCTAGTGGGTCTTGCTTATAGTTCATCACTATCACTGACAAAGCGAGTAACCGACATTTGGATTTTAAGTAACTTATTAAACTTCAGAATTCTTGCCAGACAACTCAGAACATGATCTTTTACTATTTCTTAAGCCTCAAACCTCATAGTTTTAAGATTTAACTTAACATAGAGAGATTTTTTATAAGTAAAGCTGTAATATTATTTGAAAAGTACTCTCTATTTGGGAAGCTATTAAAATTTAAGAAAATAGCTTACCGAATATGAGTTGATCACATAGGAGAGAGTCATTTGAACCTAAAATACTTGAAAATAATGATTTTACTGCTTCTTGTACTCTGCACCGTAAGTATGGCAGGCGCGGAGCCGAACAGCAAAAACTCAAAAAATGCAGCAGTTCCGGACTACACTGAAGGAGGACACAACGATACAGATTTCAATGCTAACTTTATGTCGGAATGGTGGTACCAGAACGGAGATATGAAGCTTGTTGCAAAGGATGGAGAAAAGAAGGAACTTGCTTTCTTTGTCGTAATGGCTCATCAGGAGTCTCCAGGACTCATAGATTCCAATTCAGGAACCCAATTGTCATACCTGTCTACATTCTACGGACTTTATCCCTCCGGAGAAAACGCTACTCACAATTTTACCCGGACACTTGTGCCAAGGTCCAGTATTGAAAATTACATTGAGTTTCATGTGCCTTACCTTAACTTCACTTATCCTGATGGTTTAAAGAGATTTTATGGTTCAGGTTCCAGAGGATACATGCTAAATTACTCCTTTGATAATATGCAGCTAAATTTGTTTTTCAAACCTCGTATCAAAAAAACAGTTGACAGTGCCATAGAGCCTGTGAATTTCACCACATACGAAAGAGCTTATGGAAAGCTTGGGGGCAGTGTGGTGCTTGACGGCAAAGAATACACGGTTATGCAGACTGACGGGTACTTCGACCACATGATCCCCTATACTCCTGACCAAGCTACATGGGAAATGGAAATGCATGGATGGAGCTGGTCAGAAGTTACAACGGATAAATATCAGACAATTTTCTACGGTGTAAGAAGCATCGATGATGGCTATGATGGGTATACGTATAAGCATCTGACCCTTATAAACAAGCATACGGGTAAGATAATCGCAGAATACTCCGGGGACCAGGTTAACGTCGATGAAAAAGACTGGGAGTACATTGAAGTAAAGGACCGTACTGTGAAAAGGCCTTCAAAACTTGAAATCTCGACTCCCGACCTTAATATTTCCATGAATGCTCAGAGTGTGGTTCAACTTGATGAGACGTCCCTACCAGGCGGGCAGCCCGTAGGGTTTGTCGATTTCATGGCTTTCCAGCCCGATGAAGCAACAATCAAGTACAGGAAAAATCTTGAAATGGGAAGCGCATTCTACGAGTATATGGTAACTGACCCGGGTATATCTGCCTCTCCTCTGGAGTGAGTCCTGAGAGGGCAGTGAATAAGATTTCTGGAGTTCCTGTTTGAAGGGGCTCCCTTTTTTCCTTTATTTTCTTTATTTCATGCATGATTACCATGGGCACCGCAGCAAGCACGCAGACTTTTGATACTCCTCATCAATCCAGAACCTCAACTGAAGTTTTTATTTCATCCCTCTCGAAGCTTCAATTATTTCGTATTTTATGATATTCCTGAATTTTTTCAGAATAATTTTCTGCAACCTCGTTTTCTACGCCGCTCCTGCTTCTCCCTTTTTTGCTCTTAGATTGCTCTTAGAGGATAGATTGCTCTTAGAGGATTGCTCTTAGAGAATTAGAGGATATGTATTTAGAAGTCACTAGAAGTCCGCAGATTTAGTTTGCAGCTTTTCAAGAAAAGAACTGCTCAGTCCTTAATATTAAAATCTTATTTATATATCCAAAAATCGAAACATTTATCATCAATAAATAAATAGTCATTTAGTAACTAAATAGTTATTTAACTATCTTAGCCATTCCATGAACGAATAATCTGAAATGAGCGAAGTGATATCAAAATGACACTGGCAGAAAGAAGGCAGCGGGAAAAAGCTCAAAGGCACGAAGATATCCTCAACGCTGCTGAAAAACTTTTCTTTTCGCGAGGTTACGAGAACGTCTCAATGGATGAGATTGCAAGTGAAGTAGAGTTGAATAAGGCTACATTGTATCTTTACTTCAAAGATAAAGAATCACTCTATTTTGCCGTCGTAAATCGTGGAATCAAAATCCTTCGCGCTATGGTTGCGGAGGAAGTAAAAAATGCGCAGGCTAGCGGTCTCAAAGCCGGTGGAATAAGCATGGCATGCGGGAAATTCATTCAAGAATACCCAGACTATCTCAGAGCATGCGATTACATCCTGTCAGGAAAATTCGATTTTTCGAATGAAAAAGATATGAATTCCGATGCAAGAGAGATAATTGAATTCACTGAAGAACTCTACGAGAAATCACTTTCGGCAATAAGAAACTACATCGAGGATGGGACTTATAGACCTGATCTGAATCCAGTTGTGGTGATGATGTTGAATTCTATTATTGCCGACGGTCTCCTGAACATAGGTCCTTTTCAAAGAAAGTTCATGGAAGCTCATGGGGTTACTATGCAACAACTCTACCTGGAAATCAGTGAGCTTGTGATCTACATGGCTACGAATACCGGGGAGAGAAGTGAGGACATCCATGCTAGAACGTTAAAATGGATAGGTGATAGATATGCAACAGACCAGGACAAAGGTTGACTTTAGCAGAGTACTGGGAACTCCCCTAGTGCCATTATGTGCTCGAGCGAAGATCAGTAAAGAATATGGCTCTTTGTTCAATGATGCCAAAGCGATTGAACTCGTTGAACGAATTGATTACGATTTTTCAATGCTTGAGAAGTCATCTGCTGACTATTTATTGTTTGCCACTGCGGCACGAGCAATACAATTAGACAACAAGGTAAAGGCCTACATCAAAGAGCAACCTCACACATCGGTAGTCAATCTTGGTGCCGGCTTTGATACCGGGTTTTACCGTGTTGATAACGGCACTATCCATTGGTATGATCTAGACCTTCCCGAGGTCATTAAAGTCAGAAAACGGTTGCTACCGGAAACGGATAGTTCAACGTGCATTTCAAAATCGTTCCTTGATCCGAGCTGGTGTCAGGATATAAAAAATGAAAATGGCATCTTTATGATCGCAGGTGGACTCTTGCGTTACTTTGGTGAAGCTCAGGTACGCCAATTCTTCTCGTTAATAGCAGATCGCTTACCAGGTTCCGAAATCGTGTTTGAAGCAGAATCAAAATCGAGCAATGATGTAGATGGAAGCTGTGGAGCCTATGGCGCAGGATGGAGTGATGATGAGCCTGAGAAACGGGATGCAATGCAAGCGGAGGGCGTAAGAGCGCTTAAGAACGGCTGGACGATACTTCCAAAGAGTCTGAAGTATCAGATGATCGGTGCCTTAACAACGCCGACCAAGCTGCATAGCATAGAGTGGAATGATGTAGAAACGTGGTGGAACCAGCTCAATGCACAGGAAAAAGGCAAAGCAATGAGCGACTTCTTCTTTGGCTTCACCTGCGGGTGCCCCCTTGAAGATGCAAGCGAAATGACAGCATGGGATGACCGTATTATTGTTGTTGACCAATTTCCCCTGTTCAGAAACATCCCCCGAGATCCTTCCCTGAGTATGTCGGTTAGACAATTCATGAATTACACTGACGAGAAAGGAAGAATAAAAATCATTCACGTTCGAGTGTGATACTGCAGGTAACTTCTTCTATCTACTCTTTCTGTGCGCAAATTTACAGCGTGTAATGGTCATTCTATTAGCGGGTTAACAGAATAACCTGTAAGCAGGCATTATTTCCACATTTTGGCAGGGAGTCGGATAGAGGTGATACAAAATGAAACTTAGGGGTGATATATTTGCAACAAACCAAAATAAAGGTTAACTTACGCGGCATACCGCAAACTTCCTTATTGACCCTGTATGGTCGAGCAAAGACAAGTAAAGAACAAAGCTCGATGTTTAACGATGCAAAGGCGGTTGAACTCGTTGAACGGATGGATTATGATTTTTCTACTGAGGAGACGATTGCTGACTATTTATTGTTCGCCTCTGCGGCAAGAGCAATGCAATTCGACGACAGGATAAAAGCATATATCGCAGAGCACCCTTGCGCATCGGTGGTTAATCTTGGTGCCGGGTTTGAGACGGAATTTTATCGCGTCGATAACGGTACAATTCATTGGTACGATCTTGATCTTCCTGAAGTCATCGAAGTTCGGAAGCAGTTGCTTCCAGAAACGGATAGAGCAATGTGCATTTCAAAGTCGTTCCTTGATCCGAGCTGGTGTCAGGAAATTAACACTGAAAATGGAGTATTTGTTATTGCCTGTGGACTCTTGCGTTATTTTGAAGAAGCAAAGGTACGCCAGTTATTCCTGTTACTGGCAGATAATTTCCCAGGTTGCGAAATTGTGTTTGACATAGAATCTAAATCTAGTGGTGATGCTGATGGAGGAGGGTACGGAGCAGGATGGAGTGACAGCGAGCCTGAGAAACGAGATGTGATGCTAGCAGAGCGTATCGAGTCATTAAAGAATGCATGGAAGATAATTCCGCAAAACCTGAAAGATAAAATGCTCAGTGCCCTATCAACTCCGACCAAACCGCATGGCACGGAATGGAATGACATCGAAGCGTGGTGGAACCAGCTCGGCGCCCGGGAAAAAAGCATGGCAATGCGTGAATTCGGAATATCCCTCGGAATCGCCAGTAGATGGGCACTGGATGATGCGAAAGAAATGACGAAATGGGATAATCGCATTACAGTTATCGATCAATTTCTATTTTTTAAAAATATCCCACGAAGCCCCTCACTTAGCATGTCTGTCATACAATTCATGGACTATACCGATGAAAAAGGAAGGATGAAGATTGTTCATGTGAAGGTATAATATTGTAAACCGGTCCTTCTATTGTTCCTTTTAGAGCGCTAATTTGCCTCTACAATATTTTTGGTGATGTGACAAATGAAATCCATGCTCAAATATTTGTTTTTCCAATACTGTTAGGGAGTTGGAATATACTCCTATGCAAAGTATAAACGTTGGGAAAATATTGACCTGGTACATCGATTCCAAAATATGTCAATAATGCATTCTTCGCATGTAAGCATAATTACAAAACAATATGAGCTTCAATTGATATGCAGTTTTTCAGGGGTAGAGAAGTAAAAGTAATATTTGACAGATATTCTAATACTTATAAGTTTTATACTCGAGATAGTAAAATTTGTTTCATCCTTTCAGGATAAATAACTTGCTTCTTCCTTCAACCGTCCGGAAAGAATTGAAGTTAAAGTGGGAGAAAGAATATACCTTCTCGCATTCCATTCTCTACCCGTTGCAGATTACGTAAACATTTACGGATTCGATATAAGTGACCAGAAAGAGCTTGAAGGAAAATTTAGGGAAAACGAGGAAAAGTACCGTAAGCTCTTCGAGTACATGCAAGAACTCTTCTTTACAGCTGATAAGGTTGTCCCCAATGAAGCAGGCAAGCCAGTAAACTGCCGTTTTGACGAGGCAAATCAGGCTCTTGAACACTGGATTAGAGTTTCGCCGGAAGAAATTACTGGCAATGGGAATTTAGAATTCACTTGGGACTGGATACATTCTGGATTCGGGGAACTATGATCGAGTAGCCCTTACTAGCAAGCATGCACCGTCTGACCATCATGCTGACGGACAAGAGCAACGTTATCTGGTGCCAATATACAGGATCAAGCCAGGTAGATCTGCTACAATCTTTCGAGACATCACAGATAGTAAGCAGGTTGATTCGGCACTACGTGAGGGTGAAGAGCCGTTGCCCTTTGCGCTCGAACCCAGCCACATCGGTGTGTGGGACCTCGATCTGGTGGATCATGCCGCTCATCCATCGCTTGAGCATGACCGAATTTTCGGCTACAAGCAGGCTGTGAAGGCACAAGGGGAAAGCGAAATGATGTACCGAATGCTCGTGGATGCTATTATCCTGGCCGATCCCAGAGATGATGGAAAAATCCTATCGGCTAACCCAGCCGCCTGTAGCATGCTGGGATGATCTGAAGAAGAGCTTATCAGTGAGGGACACGATGTGATGTTTGACCCCTGTGCAGTTTATTCCACCAACCAGGAAATGACTAGAGCTGTGAAATACTGCTTTTCTGTAGCGTCCGCACTCCTGAGACCGGCTAAAATTAAGCCTGTCCGGGTTTTTTCAGCTTTAGCATGACTGATTGGGATAAAACAGAAACCTTATATTGTTTGACTCTCATTCTTATGATGACCGATAGTCATATTATGGTTATTAGTCATAATGGTGAAGATAATGGCAACTGCTGACAGAAAAGAAAGAGAAAAGGAACAGAGAAAGAATGCTATCATCGATGCCGCTGAGAAGCTGTTCTTCTCCAGGGGTTTCGACAGCGTCTCCATGGAAGAGATAGCAAAAGAAGTGGAACTTGGCAAAGGTACGCTTTATCTTTACTTTAAAAACAAAGACGCTCTGTTTTTTGCCATCACTCTACGCAAGATGCATAAAATGCATGAAATTTTGGTAGAGTGTATAGAGCTGAAAATATCCGGCCGGGAAAAATCGAGGCTGATAGGAAAAAAATACTTCGAATTCGTCCGGGAAAATCAGGAATACTATCGGATGATCTGTGCCATTGGACCGAAGCTGTTCAGGAAGAAAGAAAACGAAGATATGAAGGCGGTCACGGAGCAGATAAAAGAAGACCTTTTACTGAACCGCGATGTGCTCAAGGAAGGAATGGAAGACGGGACAATAAGAAACGATATTGATCCGTTTGAAATGGCTTTTATCATGAACCTTATGTGCAACAGCGTAATCTGTCTGGACCCTAATTGGAAAAAAATTCTGGAAATCGGAGGGATCAGCTACGATCAGTTTGTAAAGGATTTCCTCCTCTTTATCGGAAACGCTCTCGATAAACGTCCAGATGCGGATGAAAGAAGTTTAGATGGCAGTGCCATAGATAAACCCTGATTCTATTCCTTCCCGGGAATAAAAAAAGAGAGAAAGACTGGGCTTGTATTGGAACAGCGGATGCTATCGAATACCATCAAAAAATGATCGATAACGGAAGAGCGAACGATGACGAAAGAGTGATTGAGGCGAGAAGACATGCCAACTGAAAAAGTAAAAGATATCAATATGTACTACGAGATCCACGGCGAAGGTGAATCGATGATTGTTCCTTGCGATCAGATAGTAAGGAGGGCTGGATATGCAGCAAACAAACAATAGAAAAGAGACAATCGAAAACGGCAGCAAAGGCAGGGGCCCGAGCAAAACTGCGGAGACCCTTGCCATCATCAGGGCGATGGAATCCCGGAAACCCGAGGAGGAGCGCATCTATTACGATCCTTACGCCTTCTACTTCATCAGTCGGGAAACCATGGAGTACTATAGCAGCCATACAGCCGAGGCGCGGGCGATGTTGGAGCAGTCCGAGCGCCTGGTCCCGGGTGTCGGTGTCTCCTGCCTGGTCCGGGCGAGGTACTTCGACGACGTCGTGAAAGCATCGATCACCGATGGCCTGGAGCAGCTCGTGGTACTGGGCGCCGGGTACGATTCCCGCGCTTACCGGATCGAAGGGCTAGAGCACGTCCGTGTCTTCGAGGCCGATGACCCGGCCACCCAAAAGCTGAAGACAGACAAGGTCCGGGAGATCTTCGGCATGCTGCCGGGCCACGTCACCTACGTCCCGGCAGACCTCGCCGTAGACGATCTGGGCCAGAAACTCGCTGAGAGCGGATACGACACTTCCCGGAAGACGCTGTTCCTCCTGGAAGGGCTCGTCTATTACCTCCCTCCAATAGCAGTAGACAAGGTGCTTGCCTTCATCGCGCATGGCTCAGGCAGGGGTAGCAGCGCAATGGTCTTCGATTACATCCCTGCATCGGTGGTGGACGGCACCTGCGAGCAGGAAGCCGACCGAAACTGGCAAAAAGGCGTGACGGACGCGGGCGAGCCTTTCCTGTTCGGCGTTGATGAGATGGCGCTCGAAGCGTTCCTCAGTGAGAGAGGCTTCACCTTGCGGCAAAAGATGACCGGCGAGGATTACCGGACAGCTTACCTGCGCGGAAAAAACGAGGGCAGGCCGGTTAACAGCCTGCTTTCCTTTGCATATGCAGCCGTCAGGTAATGGAAAAATCGGACTCAGAAGGATGAGCATGGAGCGTGGTATGTCGGAGAACAGCGAAAAGTTAGGGGACTCAATAGCGTACCAGTACGACGAGACAATGGATAACCTGATGTGTAGTAAAACCCTGCGACAGCCAGCCCATGACAGACTCAGCCAGGAGCGAAGCCTGGGAAGGGACGTCGAGCCAGATTCCAGGCTGGTCTTCGTTGAAGAAGACCACTTATTTATAAGGACAAAGCCGGACCTGCTAGTTCTGCCTGTTATCGAATTTTTGGAGGAAGTTGATTTGGCGGAGGCCGACGCAAAAAAAGAGGAGAAAGCTTTACGCCCTGTCACCTGATGAAAAATCTTTTCCTGCGAGATAGGATAAAGAAAATACCGGAAAAAGTGTGGTTCGGCACCAAGGAGAAAAATGAACAGGCCTTTTCTTGTTGAGAGAGCATTTTCCAGAATTTGGAATGGAACCATTAAAGAGTATGAAAAATTACTTCCACAGAATAAATGAAGACAGGAAAATATGCAACCTTTATTTCTTTGCCCATCAGGTAATTGAATGAAGAATAGAGCTTCACAGGTAGAGAAATAAAGACAAGTAACTAAATACTGCCGATTACATATCTGTATTAGAAGGGGTTGATTACGTATCTGCCCTTAACAGGTTTTGATACTTATGACTCTCATTATTGTTAATCAGGATCTTTGCACACGGTGTGGTATTTGTGCAAAGGTGTGCCCGTCAGGTATTGTCGATCTGGCTGACGAGGCTAATCTCCCTCAAGTACAGGAAACAAATGCTTTACGCTGTCTCTACTGCGGGCACTGCGAGGCTTTCTGCCCGTCTCAGGCTCTCGTACTGAACCTCCGCCCTGATGAGAAAATCCCCCTACCTGCCGGTGCAGGCAATATCTCTCCGGAGGACATAGCGTTTTATCTCAAGAAACGCAGGTCTGTTCGGCATTTTACCAGGGAGCCCGTACCAAAGGAGAAAATCCTTGAAGTTCTCGATATTGCCCGCTACGCCGCATCCGGGACCAACGGTCAGCCTGTACAGTGGCTGGTTGTCCATGACCCTGAAAAAGTCAGGAAAATTGCCGAGCTCACCATTGAATGGATGAAAAGCTTGCTAAACACCGACCACCCGATGAGCGGCTACGTACCTGCATTTGTTTCGGCGTGGGAAAATGGACACGATGTCATCTGCCGGGACGCCCCGCATTTGCTCTTCGCCCATATCCCGGAAGGAAACCCGATTGCACCTGTCGATGCTATCATTGCCCTCACCCATTTTGATCTCGCTGCACCGGCGTTCGGAATCGGCACCTGCTGGGCGGGCTTTGTTGCGGCGGCTTCCATGTTCCACGAACCTCTCCAGAAGGAACTCGGCCTGCCCTCGGGAAGGAAATTTGCCTATGCGATGATGTTCGGCAACCCGCAGTACAAAGTATACGGAATCCCCCGCAGGAAGCCCCTTGAGGTTACGTGGCAGTAATGTTTTAATATTTTTTGAAATGTTTTAAAAGGTTTTTGAAAGATTTTGAAAGATTTTGAGGGATATTCAGTCCCTTTTCTTCAAATATTCAGGAGCCTGCGGAATTTTGTGCATCACGCCATATGACCTGTTCGATGGGTAATACTCGGCCCCGAGCTGAATTTTGCCCGCCGTTTTTTCGTCAGTCATGTATTCAACAAATGCGAGCGCCATATCAATGCCAGCAGAAATGCCTGCCGAGGTCCAGATATCTCCATCCCTTACGATTCTTTCCTCCACTACTTCCACATCACCCAATTCCCGCAGCTTCTGGAGAGAAGCCCAGTGGGTAGTCGCTCGTTTGTTTTTAAGCAGGCCGGCACGGTGAAGGGTGAATGTGCCGGTACAGACCGACACTACAGCTTTGCAATGTTTGGCTTGCTCGGCAACGAATTGGATCAGGGACAGGTTATCAACTTCTCGTTGTGTACCTTCGCCGCCCGGCACAAGGAGAAAATCAAGTGGAGGGCAATCTGCAAAGGTGACGTGAGGGTTTATGGACATCCCTTTGCTACAGACCACAGGGGCGGGATTTTCGGCAACCATGAGACATTTCTCAGGACCCTCGGCAAATTTGCTCCAAAGTGAGATTATTTCCCAGGGGCCGACAAGGTCAAGTTCTTCGAGACCTGGAAAGATTAAAAATCCGAAATTCATGTTAGAAAGGTTGGGGATGTTTTGTAAATAATTTTCGATGGAAGAATCCTACAGTTCTATGCTTTTTTGTTCACTGTGTTTTAGGATCACAATAAGTAAGATTTGATCACTTGAACTGAAGAGTGGACTTATTTTTGTCGGTCTAAAGTTATTTTGATGTAGAGTGTTTTGAAAATGATGAATAAGAGATTATTTTAGGCCCAAACTGTAACGTGGACTCCAACAGTCCAAAGTATTTTTTGGAACAAAACCTAGCTCCTAACTCAAGTGAAATAGAAATAAAAAAATCCATGTCGAGTTACAGGTCGTAGAATTTTTGACTACCGTTTAAAATAATGTAGTTTGACTGTACCTTTTTTTCTTAGTTCAAGTGCTCTTCCTTCAGGGAGTAATTTATAACATCCATGAGTCTATCAAGAAAGCCTACCTGTCCTATTCGTATTTTTTCTTAGCAAGCTCAATATCGAACCAGCGTGCTTGATTGGCTTGAATTCTAACTATAAAAGAGGTCGGTTCCATAGTTGATAATTGGTTAAATTTAAAAGTGTTTCAGAAGCATAAAGAAATATTATTTTATAGGTTTGATCTCGGCTGAGTAAACACTCTAAAACTTTAAAGATCTTTTTGAAGCAAAAATTTATAGGAAACGGAAGACATAGTAAAACGCATCGAACTATCAAAAAGAAGGTTTTCATATTTTTTGAAAGAGTTTGATAATTTTCCAACAAGAATTATAGTTCCAAAATAGATTGGTTTGAGGTCTACTTAGCTAAATACAGGAAAATTTTGTCCTATTCGAGATTATTTAATTAAGCTTATTAAAGTTGTTAAGTCATTGGGGGTGAAAAAAATGACAAAAAAACAATTCGCAATCGCTGGTACCTTCTTACTTATAATAGCCCATATATTCAGGCGATGGAAACAGATGAAAAAATCTCTTATCTGGAAGGGATTCTTAAGCGAATCCATGCGGGTAGAGAGTTATGGAGATCTATCGCGTTTCAAGAAATTGGTTTTTTGGGCGAGTTATCCTTTCTCTTATGCCAGATATTTGTATGATGTTGTATGGTATCGTATTGATAGATTGTATTTTATATATTCGAAAGCAAGAGCAACTAAATAAGGATTGAATTCCAAAAAATCTGAACTTTTCAAAGTATAATGTATTTGGGGGGTGAAAATCCCCTCAGTTTTTGACGTGGTTGACATGAGTAAAATCGATAAGAGATGTTTACGGTAATTATGGTCTTATAAGTTTTTTCTTCGGATCATCAAACTTTGTCATCGTTTAAAATAATGTAGTTTGACTGTACCTTTTTTCCCTGTCAAGGTGTTCTTCTTTCTGAGAGTAATTTATAACATCCATAAGTTTATCAATAAAACCGATCTGTCCTTTTCGAATTTTTTTCTTAGCCAGCTCGATATCGAACCAGCCTGCTTTGTCTACCTCGGGATATTCCTGTATTTTCCCGGAGTTTTTTGGCCACTCAAATGGAAATGTATTACTTACAACGTCTGTTACATCCAGGTCTTTTTCAAGAGCCCATACGTGAACTATTTTTCTATTAGGTTGATTTAACTCCCCCAGATCAATAAATTCGCCTTCAGCCTCAAAACCCGTCTCTTCTCTAAATTCTCTTTTTGCCGTGTCCAGAGGAGATTCATGCTCTTCGGGCAGCCCTTTGGGTATTGACCACACTCCATAGTCCTTTTTTGCCCAGATAGGCCCACCCGGATGAACCAGCATTACTTCGAGTCTCTCATTCCTGAACCTGAATAAAAGAATGCCATTGCTATATGTACTCATTTTTCTCCCCCTCTCCAAAATGCTTTGGTTTTTCGGCTTTATAATAAACTCATAGTGCTACCTTCTTAATGAAGATAGTAGCCGTAATAAGATCATGAATAGCCTTTAGCCTTATTTTTGCCTGTGTCTTATACTGCGTCTTACAATCAGAACTGCTCCAAGCACTGCTCCAAACATCCAGAAGGAATTAATGAAAGGAATTCTTTTTGACTGAATAGTAGAACCGGCCCCTGCTTGCTTACCTGCTGTTACTTGATTATCTGATGCTTTGAGATCGCCGGTGTTATTACTGGTTTGATTTATTGTACTCAATAATTCTTTCAGAGTAATCGTTTCATCAGGGGTTATGGCTCTCCCATCCTCGGTTAATGAATATTTACCGCGGTAAAAATCCGTAACTATAAAGTGTTCAGGACCAATATCCTTTGTATTCGGATTAGTATCTTTTCTCAGATAGAGCAAAACCTTTTCGCCAGCATTGAAGCTTGGATCGGCATCTGTAGTCATGCTAAAATCCCCAATCGTCCCACCGGTGACTCTTACAACAAGCTCTCCGGATGATAACGGGTTTTTCAGGTATTCATCGACACTTATCACGATGTCAGTGTAAATGATGTCGTCAGGATATTCAATTTTATAAAGTAATTTATGAGGTTGTTTTCCGTCTGCCGTATTCCATCTGGGCGGAAGTATTTCTTTAACTGTACCAATTACAATAGTATCGGAGTGGTCTCTTAGCTCCTCATGGGTATACCAAATGAAGTCTATACATATGTTAGTACCAAATGGTTCATTGCTATTGTTTTCGAGTTTAGTACTATCGTTTGAAGGATCGGACAATGCTAAAGCATTTAATGTCAACAAAGAAAGAGCCACAACCAAAAAAATTCCATATTTTATAATCTCTCTCACGGTTTTGCCTCCGATTTATGGAGTTAAAATCAGGTTTGATTTAACACATTTCACATAAATTAGCAACTTCCGGATAAATAATTATAGGTTTTTCCAGCCAAATTCTCAGATTGGCTTTTTTAGTTTCCTTTCAAATTCATAATTATTCACGTATATTTGATTGTTAGAGACTCTGGCCAGAAAACTTATAAGGAGTTAACAAAAAGGAATTTATGGAGTTCAAATGTACTTTTCAGGTTCATCCGAACTCCAGATGTCCTGATATGCATGATTGTGTTAGCTTTACAAATGTTTAAAGCTTAATTTACCCGGTCCTGCTTCCCGGGAAATAAGCCGGGGTAAGACAAATGGACATAAAGAAAACTGGAATAAGAACACTCCTTTTTGCGGTATTGCTGGCCGGTATGGTGCAGGTGCCTACTGCCAGTGCAGAGACTGAAACTAATTATTCCGTAACTGTGAAGGAAGCCTTTGAGCTTGCAAATGCACACACGGCGTCTTTTATAGAATCCGACTTTCCCAAATTTAACGAATGGAAAGGGGCGTCTATTGACCCAGAACCGCTGGAACTTTATGACCCTAATGGTCAAAAATTGTATTACCAATTTTCTGTATATAAAGATAATAAACTAATAGGTATAATCGATATTGGTGCAGATAAAAGGTTAGGACAGGCTGTCCAACTTGTCGAATTTGACCCATATCCGTTTAGTGCGACTAAAACTATGGAAAAATCAATCGACGTTGCTAAAAAAGAGTATCCGGAGGGGGAAATCCAATCAACGAGGATGGTTGTATACAGCTATCCTCAAATAGGGGCAATAACCGTGGTAAAGGACAATACCACAGGAGACAAACACCGGATAATTGTAGATGTCTACACTCTTGATGTAGTGGAAGACAAACCTGCAACCGAAACACAACCAGGAGTCTGGTCAATTTATGAACGAAGATTGAAGAATGGGATAGACGAAAACTTAAAAAACTGGCATGAAAGTGAACAACTTGTTAAATCTATGAAACAGGAAGCAGCCAGGAACGGGAATAATGTCAGTGTGCCGGTTATTGAGGAAAATACGGAAGAAATGAGTAATGATTCAACGACAACGTCAACAACTGCAGAGGCTTCCAATGCTCCTTCACGTGGACAGGAAAATAACTCTCTCTATGGCGCAGCAGGTGCCCAGATGATTGCGCTTGCTAAATACTGTATCGCAAACCCAAACATACATCTGTAAAATAATGAGAGGGAACGGAAGGTCCGCTATTGGTTCAGGCTAATTATGTCTCATTGAGTGCTGAATTAGCGTTGTATATTTTTGGGTGATAAAATGGCTAAGAATGCTGAATCCAGAGTGTTCCGGATTTTTCTTATTTTGATTCTGTTTTCACAGGTTTCAAATATAGCTTCTGCAGAAGCACCTGCAGAACAATGGAACAGGTCTTTTGGCGGAAATGATAAAGATAATTCCAGATGTGTCGAACAGACTTTAGATGGTGGTTATGTAGTTGCAGGCACAACGGATTCATATGGTAAAGGTTCAGATGGACAATCTGATGCCTGGTTAATTAAGTTGGATAAAAATGGGAATATTGAATGGAATAAAACTTATGGAGAAACTTATGCTGAGTGGGGTTTTCTAGCAAGGCAAACTTCGGATGGTGGCTATGTGTTATCAGGTTATTCTTTTCCTCATGGCTATAATCAGTCTTATCTTGTAAAGACCGACAGGAATGGGAATGAAATTTGGAGTAAGATTTCTGAAGAAATAAGCCATGAAGATTATCTTCAGTATGTGGCTGAACGCACCAGTGATGTTGGTTATATAATCGGAGATATGGTTGAATATGAGATTCCCGATTATGATAAATATGAGCTTTTCATCGATACCGACATCAGACTAACTAAATATAATATAAGTGGCAGTCAGCAGTGGAATAATACTTTTGGTAATAAAAACAATTCTGAAATGGTAGAGTCATGGTCGTGTCCCGTCAGGCAAACTCCCGATTGTGGGTATATTATTGCTGGAACAATTGATAGTAATAAGACAAATTTTTTTGAGACAAATAGTTTTGATTATGATATCTGGCTTATCAAGACCGATGAATATGGTCAGGAGCAGTGGAATAAGACCTTCGGCGGATCAAATACTGATGCTGCTTTTTCTATCTCGCTAACTTCTGATGAGGGTTATGTCCTGACAGGAATATATGACAATCCAAATTCCTTTGGATATGAAGACGGCGCTTTCATACTTAAAACGGACAGCAAAGGCAATCAGGAGTGGATAAAAGTATTTCCAAATTGCACGCTCTATTCCGGCCAGCAGACTTCAGACGGCGGGTACATAGCCGCAGGCGTTAAAAATGGGAATGCTTGGTTGGTTAAACTGGAAGGTGATAGAGAAGGCATTGACTGTGGGAATGGAAAAGGTGTTGATTATAAAGATATATCAGACAGCAGCTTCAGCCCTATAAAAAATCACGTCTATGATATTTTCCCATGGGTTTTTCCCATGAAACCATTTAAGTAAATAGGTTTTTTCTTCTCTTTTTACTTCTTACTTCTTTCTTTCACTTTTTTCTCACTTTTTTCACATTCTCTTCACACACTTGAAACATGTATAAATAAACGTCCTTTTCTCCATCGTTGCCATTCAGCCGCTCGTTTTTCCTGTCAAGCGTTCGACTCCATTATTTTCACCTGGATAGCATAGCAAGCAGAGAGAACCTCTTAAGTTTGAATTCCGGAGGGCATGATCGTAACTTTTCTTGCTGAATATTATATTTACGCTTCCGGTGCAGTATTGCAATCCTCAAACCATTTACAATCTCTCGGGCACTCTGCCTGCTCTCCCTTTTCCGTCATTCCGAATAAATTCCGGAGTATCTCGATCCAGCGAGAACGGACTTCTTCCCAATCAACGCCCAGAAGAATAAGAACCCGCATCCCGTTGAACAGCGACACAATAGCGACTGCAAGGGTACGCGGATCTGCCCCGGACGGAATAAGGCCTTTCTGCTGCTGTTCTGCAATTTCAAGGGCTGGCTGATCAAGCCCACGCTTCATGCCTTCGACCGACCTTTTCTGGACTTCAGGTTTGCGTACTGTCATCCCGAGAATTTCAAAGTATAATGCATGTATTTTAATATCATCTGACATGATTTGATCGAAGATTTCTATCCACGAATCAACCGGGCATAAATCCGAGTTCCGGGTTGTCTTTATATCACGATACTGTGTCTGGAGGTAATTTGCACTTTCCATAACCAGCTCATCCTTATTTTTAAAATAACGATAGAGAGCGGGTTTGCTGACATCGAGAAGGCGGGCAATATCTTCCATTGTAGTGTTACAGTATCCTTTCTCATACATTACCTCCAGCCCTGCTTCAACAATTCTTTTTTTCGCTTCTTCCCTGTACTCAGGAAGCATTTTTGACAACACAATCACCTCCTCAAACTTTAGTGTTAACTCATATATAACTTACCAATGAAATACTAAAGTTACTTATGAGTAACTTTAACTACTATCAAGTATTATTGATACTAAAGCCGGCTAACTATGATGAAAAAAGTTAGAAAAAATTAGGATATCATGATCAAGAAAACAGAATCAAGTTCAGAGAGGATGAAATTTTATGGAAAAACCGGAAAACACGGAAAACACGGAAAACACGGAAAACAAAACTTTTGAAACTGGCGAGAAGAAAAAAGGACCAAGTGTTACAGCCGAGAACGTAGCTTTCGTTAGAGCTCTCGAATCTTGCAAACCAGAAGGCGAACGTATCTGTTATGACCCGTATGCCTCCCGCTTTCTTAGCCAGCAATATTTGATGTTTATGAAAATGGCAGCTCGTGACCCTTCCAGGACCCCGTTTCCCGGAGTACACAATTCGCTTTCGGCAAGAGTCAGATATTTCGATGATTTTGTAAAAAGGTCTATTGACGAAGGGCTTGAGCAGCTGGTAATCCTGGGCGCAGGATACGATACCCGGGCATACAGAATCGAAGGACTGAAGGGTAAGGTCAGGGTTTTTGAGATAGACCACCCTGAAACTCAAAGTGTGAAAATTGGAAAGATAAAAGATATTTTCGGCTCGCTCCCGGATCATGTCGAGTATGTTTCAGTTGATTTCGAGACAGAAGACTTCGGTCAGCGGCTGCTGGAACACGGATACGAAAGGTCGCAGAAGACTGTCTATATCATGGAAGGGCTCATCTACTACCTCCCGCCGAAAGCCGTTGATGAGATGCTGGCCTTTATGGCAAAAAATTCGGGCATTGGGAGCGCTATCATCTTTGATTATGTCCACGAATCCAGTATTGACAGAACGGACGGAATATGCGGCGTGCGATGTACGGCATGCGATCAGCAGGCAATAAAGAATGCCACAAGCGACATGGCACAGCAGGGAGAGCCTTATAAGTTCGGCGTTAAAGAAGGAATGATTGAGGAATTCATAACCAAGCGCGGATTTTCCCGGGTTTGCAATGTGACCAGTGAGGATTACAAAAAAGCCTATTTCCGGGGAATCAATGAAAACCGGCCAGTATGCTGTTTATCGTATTTTGCCCATGCGATGGTTGAGTAAGATCCTATCAACTGTTGTCAGAGACCAGTAAACAATAAAAAATGAGACATTCAGGAGATTAATTATGGAAAACACTGTTGATGCAAAAAACGATTCAATTATTGCATTCATGGGTGGCCGGATACTCACTATGGACTCTGAGCGAAAATACGCAGAGGCCGTAGTCATTAGAGGGGACCGTATTGCCGCAGTTGGTGGCACGGATATCCTGAAATCTTTTCCCGATGCAGAAATTCGCGACCTCAAAAGCCGTTATTTACTTCCTGCGTTCATTGATTCCCATAACCATCTTTCCTCATTCGGTTGCTTTTTCCCTACCTGGGCGAACCTGATAGGCTTGACGGAAAAAGAAGCCATACTGGAAGCCATTCGAAGGCAAGTCCGAAAAGAACCGGGAAAAGGATGGGTTGTCGGCTTCGGCTGGTTCGATGCCAGAATGGGTGGGGCCGACCTGACAAAAAAAGATCTGGACGAGGTCAGCTCCGACAGGCCGGTTCTTCTCATCCAGACTACATTCCATCAAAGTGTAGTAAATACCCGGGCACTGGGGCTTCTGGGCATCAATCAATCGACTCCTGACCCACGCTGCGGGATTATTTTCCGGGAAAATGACGGGACACCGACAGGAGTGCTCGTAGAGTATGCTCAGGCTCCTGTGTTCAAACTGGTTATGGAAGCTGACGCGGAAACACTTGCGGACCTCATCGAGGCACGTGCTAAAGAGCTTCTCCAATTTGGCATCACTGCTATCCATGACCCTGGCGTCACCCCGGCTGCGGAGGCGGCATACAGGAAGCTCCACGCCGAAGGACGGCTTCCGGTCTCGGTGTTGATGATGCCTCATGGAGAGACCCTTCTTGATAATCGGCTGAGAGATCGGCTTCAGAAACAGGTCACCGGGACAGGAGACGAAAAGCTGCGTGTGGGCCCTGTCAAATTATTCGCTGACGGGGCAACAGCGGAAACAGTAGCCTTTTCTCTAAAAATCGGAGGGCAGACCATAAACAGTGGGTGCTACAGGGATGATTTTGAGGAGATGCTCTTTGCAGCGACAGAAAAGGGATTCCGGGTATGCGTCCACTCATTTGGGAACGCAACAACCGATGCAGTGCTTACGGCATTTGAGAATGCCGCTCTTCGAGCTCCAGCCGGATTTGAAATGCGACCCCGCCTGGAACATGTGACCCTCATAAGCGCGCTGCAGATCAGACGCCTTGCTTCCATGGGCGGATGTGCATGCATCCAGCCTCAGTTTCTGTCCCGGGCGCAAAATACAAAGCAGGTTGTGTTAGAAGAAGGAAAGTGGTACGCCTACGGTGACCTTGTAAAGGGTGGAGTAATCGTAGCTTCCAGCAGTGACGATCCAGGGGGATTTATGGATGCTCGTAACCCGATTAAGGGCTCTGTGATGGGATCAACCATGAGCGACGGAGAAGGCAATGTCATCTTCCCGGATCAGGTGCTTCCTTTTGAGCAATGGCTCTGGATGTATACTGCAGGTGGCGCTTACGCCGGTGGGCAGGAGAAAGAGCGTGGCATGCTGAAAAAAGGTATGGTTGCGGATCTTGTAGTCCTCGAGAGCGGTCTTGACCCAAAAAAACCTCCTGTTGTTGCTGAAACCTGGGCAGCAGGTAAGCGGGTATATACGAAAGGGTAAATCCGGCCCGGAATCCTGGAAGCTATGAATATTCCTCGGGAGAATGGCAGAAAAAGGGTATGTAAGGATCATTGGTAATGTATGTACGGATCATCGATAATATCCGACCCTCTTCGGCCGTATCTCCCCTGAAGAGCGAAGATCAAGAGTCAGGAATGAATTTATGCTTCCTCTTGACGAGATTCTGTGAACTCCGTACTTTAAGCCCTGAAGATGAAGCAGTTACTTCCAAAGGCATCATGAACATGAAATTTTGATATATCGTAAATATTCAGGTAGCTTTTCAAGGGCTGTAATTTCCTCCTCTTTCCGGGAAGGAAAATCACCATTTTTCTCGATTTTTGATACTTTTTTCAAGACCGTTTTTGCACAGTGATGTCCATTTATTAGCAAGCAGTCTCCTTCAGGATCAAAATATTTATACTATCAATTACACTAATAAAATACAATATATAAAAATTTAGTAGATATTTCATCTGAAATAAAATTAAACTTCATGCACAGCTGGTTAAATTTAGTTTTAAGGAGACCTGAAAAAATGGTTTTACTACATAAAAAAACTCAGTTACAATTTCTAACACTTACGTGTTTTCTTTTTCTTGTTTTAAACGGAACCGCAGTTGCTGCCCCTTCCATGTTATACGTGGGCGCCGGAGGCGGTGGAAATTATACAACTATTCAGGCTGCGGTAAACAATGCAACGTCTGGCGACACAATCATTGTCTACCCGGGAACGTATACGGAGGTTATAGATGTTGATGTAGCAAATCTCACTATTCGTTCCCTTTCCGGAAATCCTGAAGATACAATTGTGAAAACGCTTTCCCCGAGCCACAACTTCAAAGTAATTGCCAATAATGTGACTATCAGCGGATTCAAAATTATCGGGGAAGGGTACTATACGGGAGTTTTTATAACCGGGGTTTCAGGGGTTAACATCACTAACAATAAGTTCTCCGGGAACGATTGTGCTATTCAGGTGCAGAGTTCCGGCGGATGCAACCTGATCAACAATACGGTTTTTGGCTCTACCAGTTACGGATTCCATCTTTCTTCTTCCAGCAACTGTATCCTTGCCAACAACACAATTTCAAATACTGATGCAGAAGGCTTCTATCTGGATAATTCAGAAAATTGCAATCTTACCAACAACACCATCTCAAACACTTATTATGAAGGCATCTATCTGTATTATTCAGGAAGCTGCAACCTTGCCAATAATAAAATATCAGATACTGATGCAGAAGGCTTCTATCTGTATAATTCAGGAAACTGTACTCTGATCGATAACATAATTTCAAATACTGATGAAGACGGCTTCTGTCTGTATTATTCAGAGAATTGCAATCTTACCAACAACACCATCTCAAACACTTATTATGAAGGCATCTATCTGTATTATTCAGGAAGCTGCAACCTTGCCAATAATAAAATATCAGATACTGATGAAGAAGGCTTCTATCTGTATAATTCAGGAAACTGTACTCTGATCAATAACATAATTTCAAATACTGAAGATGAAGGCTTTTATCTGGATTATTCAGAAAGTTGCAATCTTACCAACAACACTATCTTAAACAGTGGTTATGATAGCATTTACCTTTATAATTCCAATAGCTGTAATCTTACCGATAACATTGTTTCAGATAGTTATGACGATGGTATTACTCTGTATTATTCAGAAAATTGCAATCTCTCCGGTAACACAATCTCAAACCTTTACGACGATGGCATCCTTCTTTATTATGCCGGAAGCTCCATTCTGACAAACAATACCGTTTCAAACGTTGATTACGGCATCTATCTGGAATATTCTGAAAACTCCACCCTGAAAAACAGTAACGTTTCAAGCGCTTATTGCGGCGTCTGTCTGTATTATTCTGAAAACTCCACTCTGACAAACAGTAATGTTTCAAACTCTTATTATGGCATCTATATTGAAGATTCTGATGGAACTGTCATGAGGAATAACACTGTAAGTTCAGGAGAATACGGACTCAAACTCGATAATGTCAAAAACTGTACTCTTGAAGACAATATTATGTCCGGAAATCGGTACAACTTCGGATTCAGTGTTGACGACTATGACTTTTTCAACAACACCGGAAACATAATTGACACCAGCAATCTTGTCGACGGAAAACCGATTTACTTCCTTGAAGGGGACCCAGCTCCATCAATCGGAAGTGACGCAGGAGCAATCTACTGCATAAACTGCGGAGATGTTGAAATTAAGGATGTTGTGCTGCAAAACGTCACAAATGGGATTAGTCTGTATAACACGAGTGCAGATCTGGCCAACAACACTATAAACAACACAGAAATCGGAATCGGGCTTGCATATTTGCAGGATGTCAGTATCTCGGACAGCAAGGTTGAGAATTCCAATTACGGAATTGGATTACTGTATACTGCAAATGTAACTATCGCTGACAATAGTGTCAGGAACTCCATTGATGGAGTTTACATGTACGCTTCAGAGAACTGCACGTTTACGGACAACTATGTTCAGAATTCAATACGAGAACACAAATATAGTACTGTAAGCTCAAACCTTGTTAAAGGTGAGGAGAATACACTTATAAGCGATAATTCCCTTCGAACCTCGAACCTCGTAGGGGATATGGAGGAGTCCGGCTGTGGGATCATGTTTGCATATTGCCGGAATTTCAGGCTTGGGAACAATGTTGTTGACCAGGCAAGCAACTTCGGAATTTTACTCAGTGAGTGCCAGGATGTCGTGCTTGTGAAGAACTCGGTGCTGAACATCGGAGATGTAGGAATTTATTCGTATAATTCTTCCGATGTAGATATTCTGAACAATACGGTCCAGAATGTAACAGGTACATCTTTGATGTTTTCCTCCGGATTAAGCAAAAGTTCTCTAACAAACTCAAATGGTGTTGGAATTTTATCCGAATATACACAGAGTCTCAGGGTTGAAAACAATACCATCGATCAGATAGATAACACAGGCATTCTCCTTGATGAGTGTCAGGATATTGAGTTTGTTAACAATTCGGTTCAGAACACCGGATATGTGGGAATTTATCTGGATGGCTCCTCCGGTGTTGACCTCCTGGACAATGAGGTCCAAAACGTAACATATAGACCCTTACTATATGACTCCGGATTAAAGGAAAGTACTCTAACAAGCTCGAATCTCGTACAGCGCTCGAGACCCTCCGGAGTTGGGGTTTTATCCGAATATTCACAGGACCTAAGGTTTGAGAACAATATTATTGGCCAGATAGATTGCATAGGAATTCTTCTCGGTGGGTGTCAGGACGCCGAGCTTGTGGGGAACTCGGTACGGGATGCCGGATATATGGGGATTTATACAGCAGGTTCTTCCGGTGTAGAACTTCTGGAAAACACGGTTCAGAACGTAACAGGCGAGTATGAACTGTATAGATCCGGAAATTTACCCTTTGTCAGCTCTCCTCTTGTTGGAGATAACCCCGGTATTTCAGGGTATGGAATCGGTTTGGATTATTCAGAGGACTTCAAGCTTGAGGGGAATACCGTAAAAGACTCTTCTCAGGTCTGGGGCATTTATCTCTATGAACCGGTGAACGCAACCCTTGAAAGTAATTATATTGAAAGCTGCAAGATCGGACTTGCATCCTACGATGGCTATAACTGTAGCATCAGCGACTGTTCCGCAACTAACTGCAGTTCCGGAGGAATCCTTATTGAAAATTTCCAGGAAAGCATGGGGGCCGAATATACGGTTACCGGCTGTACTGTAGACGGAAGTGATATCGGGCTGCTTGTAACGGGAGAAAGCATCCTTGCCGATAATATTTTATCCGGCAATTCTTACGGAATCGTGCTCTACGATGCGAACAACAGCCTGATCTATGGCAACACCATGGTCGAAAACAGTCTGGCAGGACTTACCCTTGATCTGGACCGGACTGAAATTGTGTCTCGCATCGGGCTTGTAGGGAGCATGGAAAGTCCCGAGAGTGGAAATAACACGATTTACAACAACTATTTCAACAACGTAAACAACACCCTCATCTACAGCGAGGCAAACAACACCTGGAACACCAGCAAAACTTCAGGGGAAAGCATAGTCGGCGGCCCGTACCTCGGAGGCAACTACTGGGCAAATCCCAGCGGGACAGGTTTTTCCGAAAACTGTACGGATGCTGACAGGGACGGGATTGCCGACTCTTCCTATGAAATCGTAAACGGAACCTTTGACTACCTGCCCCTTACGGAAATTCCCTCCACAACCACGACAAAGCACAAAAGCTCCCCCAATTACATTCCTTCAAGTGGAAGCAGCACCGGAGTCACAGGTATTGACAGTGCCCAGAAAAGAGTTGCTGCAGGATCCAGGGCCACCTTCACTTTCAATAACCCTGCTTCCGGAATAATGGGCCTGAGTTTTACTTCCCAGCAGTATTCCGGGAACGTCATTGTCAGGATTGAGGCTCTTGATTCAGGAAGTTCCGGCAATGTTCCCGGAGGAGAAGTCTACCGGCTGATGAACATCCTGGTCGGAAACGAACGTTTCGAAAGTGGAGACAATATCAACGGAGCCTCCCTTAACTTCAGGGTCTCAAAGAGCTGGGTCGAAGAAAACAACATCGACGTCTCCAGTATAACGATAAACAGGTTCCATGACGACAAATGGAATGCGCTTGCAACAGAAATGGCTTATGAAGACGAAGAATACTACTATTTCACGGCAGAAACTCCGGGCTTCTCCAAGTATGCGATTACGGGAGACAAGCTCGGGGATGTGGTGATTGCTCCGGCTGAAGAGGAAGAAACCGGGACAGTAACCGGAGAAGAGCAAACAGGTGACGTTGAAAAGAGTACACCAGGATTCGAAAGTAACTTTGCGGTCCTCGGAATCCTTGCTTCGGTATTCTTTGCAAAGAGGAGAATCCTGAAATAAACATCTGGAAAATAAGGAAATTAAGCAATTTGGAAAATAAGGAAATTAAGCAATCTGGAAAATAAGAAAATTAAACAATCTGGAAAATAAGGGAATTACTTTATATTCCCTGATTTTCTACTTTTACTACAATTTTTTAATCTGTTTTGTCTTTTTCTGGTCGTCCCTCTTTACATGGTTGATATTTTTGAAAAAATAAGTCTGACTCAAATTCCTGAATTTTGCCCCGTACAATGTCATTTGCTTTATTGTGTCGTTCTTGTCCCGCTCGACGCAGGAGAGCGGTCTTTCCCAACAAGACAAAAAAGAGATAGAAGGATGAAAACAACAGATTAGCAAGTAAAAGCTGCTGTAGGCGTTTATGAGTTTAAAAGAAGAAAAAGAGCTAAAACGGTACCAATTTCAGTATCATTTCTCATTCATTTCTCTTTTTTCTTTTGTGAAGGGCCGCCAGACAAGCTGGCTGAGGCGTTTATGTTTACCTGTGAGTTTTAAAGAGATCCCCCAGATCAAGATATAAAATTCGCTTGTTCATTTTTTGCGTTGTAGAAGAGAAAAGTTCAGCCCTGCAAAAAGTAGAATCAAAAAACAAAAGATCTTAGTTTCAGATATAGGAATAATATCAACTGATTAATAAAGGACCACCCTTTTTCTTTTCCGTCCGTTATTTTACACCCTGAGCACAGTTAATTCTTTTTTGATCATTCTGGATGTAACAAGTCTTTTTCTAGTTTTTTTCTGCGTTTCAAGGGCAAGAGATCATTAAGCTTCAAATCTTTGATCGAGCTGATTGTTTGCTAGTTTGATCAGTTTTGCACATCAATACCCATATATTAGCAAGCAGTCTCCGTCAGGATCAAAATATTTATACTATCAATTGCACTAATAATACACAATATATAAAAATTTAGTAAATATTTCATCTAAAATAATTTCAAATATAGTGCACATGTAGCGTAATTTGAGTGAAGGAGACCCGAAAAAAATGGATTTACTATCTAAAAAAACTCAGTTACAATTTCTAACACTTACGTGTTTTCTTTTTCTTGTATTAAGTGGAACAGCAGCTTCTGTACCTGTCGGACCACCTGCTTCACCTGTATTTTCCACACTATACGTGGACGCCGGAGGCAGTGGAAATTATACAACTATCCAGGCTGCGGTAAACAATGCAACGTCTGGCGACACAATCATTGTCTACCCGGGAACGTATACGGAGGTTATAGATGTTGATGTAGCAAATCTCACTATTCATTCCCTTTCCGGAAATCCTGAAAATACAATTGTAAGAACGCTTTCCCCGAGCCACAACTTCAAAGTAATTGCCAACAATGTGACTATCAGCGGATTCAAAATTATCGGGGAAGGGTACTATACGGGAGTTTTTATGACCGGGGTTTCGGGGGTTAACATCACCAATAATGAGTTCTCCGGGAACGATTGCGCTATTCAGGTGCAGAGTTCCGGCGGATGCAACCTGATCAACAATACGGTTTCCGGTTCTACCAGTTACGGCTTCCATCTTTCTTCTTCCAGCAACTGTATCCTTGCCAGCAACACTATCTCAAACACTTCCTATGAAGGCATTAATATGTCTAATTCCGGAAGCTGCGTCCTTGCCAACAACATAGTCTCGGATACTGATGATGACGGCATCTATCTGTATTCTTCCAGCAACTGTGCTCTTACCGGCAACACTGTCTCGGAAACTCATGATGGGATTGACCTGAACTCTTCCGGCAACTGTAATCTTACAGGCAATACAATTTCAAACATTGATAATGATGGGATCTGCCTGTATGATTCTAAAAACTGCATTCTGACCGGCAATACAGTTTCAAACTTTGATGGTTACGGCATCTACCTTGAAGCTTCTGATGAGAGCGTTCTTGGAAATAACACTGCAAGTTCGGGAATATACGGGATCAGCCTGTATGATGTTCGAAACTGCACGCTTACAGGCAATATCATGTCCGGAAACCGGTATAATTTTGGTTACGAAACGTACGAGATCTCCGATCTTGATAAAGTAAGCGGGAATATAATCGACACCAGAAACCTTGTCGACGGAAAAGCAGTTTATTTCCTTGAACGGGAACCAGATCCCTCAATCGGAAGTGATGCAGGAGCAATCTACTGCATAAACTGCGGAGATGTTGAAATTAAGGATCTTGTGTTGCAGAATAATATATATGCGGTTTTCCTTTACAACACGAGTTCCGAAATGCAAAATAACACCATAAATGACTCCATATATGGAGTCGCGGTTTTAAATTCTCAGGATGTCAGGCTCGCAGGCAGCAGAATTGAGGACTCCATGGCCCCGGTAATTCTTCAGAAGGTTATGAATGCGACTATAGCTGACAATACCGTTCAGAGCTCATTTTTCGGAATTCAGGCCGTTAGTTCCGAGAACTGTACGTTTTCGAACAATTCAATTCAGGACTCCACATTTGTTGGAATTGCCACACTTAGTTCCGGAAACTGCATGCTTTTGAACAATTCGGTTCAGACCTCCCGATATGGGATTATCACCCTGGGTTCCGAGAACTGCACGCTTACGGGTAATTCTATTCAGGAATCGACGGAAAATTATGGAGTTCTTTTCTCTGAGAATTCGAAGCTTACCGGAAACGAGGAAAGTATCCTGAAAAATACCCTCATAAGTGAAAGCCCCTTCAAAAATTCCAACCTCGTGCAGTCCGAGGCACCTGACAGCTTTGGGATCTATTCTATAAGTTCCCAGGGTCTCAGACTTGAGAACAATGTTATCGAGCAGATAAGTGATATAGGAATTTATCTTGGCGGGTGTCAGGATGCCGAGCTTGTAAGGAACTCGGTGCTGGATATTGAGTGCGTGGGAATTTATACCGAAGGATCTTCCAATGTGGAGCTTCTGGATAATACGGTTCAGAATGTAACAGGTACGTATCTTCTACCTGCAGCCGGAACCCAATCCCTTGTCAGCAAAAGTTTGAGACTCTCGGGATGTGGAATATATTTTAATACTTCCCAGGATGTCAGGTTTGTCAACAACTCGGTACTGAACATCGGAGATGTAGGAATTTATTCGCATAATTCTTCCGATGTAGATATTCTGAACAATACGGTCCAGAATGTAACAGGTACATCTTTGATGTTTTTCTCCGGATTAAGCAAAAGTTCTCTAACAAGCTCAAATGGAGTTGGAATTTTATCCGAATACACACAGGGTCTCAGGGTTGAAAACAATACTATCGATCAGATAGATAACACAGGAATTCTTCTTGATGGGTGTCAGGATATTGAGTTTGTTAGCAACTCGGTGCGGAACACCGGATATGTGGGAATTTATCTGGGTGATTCTTCCGGTGTGGACCTCCTGGACAATGAGGTCCGAAACGTAACATATAGACCCTTACTATATGACTCCGGATTAAAGGAAAGTACTCTAACAAGCTCGAATCTCGTACAGCGCTCGAGACCCTCCGGAGTTGGGGTTTTATCCGAATACTCACAGGACCTAAGGTTTGAGAACAATATTATTGGCCAGATAGATTACACAGGAATTCTTCTCGGTGGGTGTCAGGACGCCGAGCTTGTGAGGAACTCGGTACGGGATGCCGGATATATGGGGATTTATACAGCAAGTTCTTCCGGTGTAGAACTTCTGGAAAACACGGTTCAGAACGTAACAGGCGAGTATGAACTGTATAGATCCGGAAATTTACCCTTTGTCAGCTCTCCTCTTGTTGGAGATAACCCCGGTATTTCAGGGTATGGAATCGGTTTGGATTATTCGGAGGACTTCAAGCTTGAGGGGAATACCGTAAAAGACTCTTCTCAGGTCTGGGGCATTTATCTCTATGAACCGGTGAACGCAACCCTTGAAAGTAATTATATTGAAAGCTGCAAGATCGGACTTGCATCCTACGATGGCTATAACTGTAGCATCAGCGACTGTTCCGCAACTAACTGCAGTTCCGGAGGAATCCTTATTGAAAATTTCCAGGAAAGCATGGGGGCCGAATATACGGTTACCGGCTGTACTGTAGACGGAAGTGATATCGGGCTGCTTGTAACGGGAGAAAGCATCCTTGCCGATAATACTTTATCCGGCAATTCTTACGGAATCGTGCTCTATGATGTGAATAACAGCCTGATCTATGGCAACACCATGGTCGAAAACAGTCTGGCAGGACTTACCCTTGATCTGGACCGGACTGAAATTCTATCCCGCATAGGGCTTGTAGGGAGCATGGAAAGTCCCGAAAGCGGAAATAACACGATTTACAACAACTACTTCAGCAACGTAAACAACACCCTCATCTACAGCGAGGCCAATAACACCTGGAACACCAGCAAAACTTCAGGGGAAAGTATAGTTGGCGGCCCGTATCTCGGAGGAAACTACTGGGCAAATCCCAGCGGGACAGGCTTTTCCGAAAACTGTACGGATGCTGACAGGGACGGGATTGCGGACTCTTCCTATGAAATCGTAAACGGAACCTTTGACTACCTGCCCCTTACGGAAATTCCCTCTACAACCACGACAAAGCACAAAAGCTCCGCCAATTACATTCCTTCAGGTGGAAGCAGTACCGGAGTCACAGGTATTGACAGTGCCCAGAAAAGAGTTGCTGCAGGATCCAGGGCCACCTTCACTTTCAATAACCCTGCTTCCGGAATAATGGGCCTGAGTTTTACTTCCCAGCAGTATTCCGGGAACGTCATTGTCAGGATTGAGGCTCTTGATTCAGGAAGTTCCGGCAATGTTCCCGGAGGAGAAGTCTACCGGCTGATGAACATCCTGGTCGGAAACGAACGTTTCGAAAGTGGAGACAATATCAACGGAGCCTCCCTTAACTTCAGGGTCTCAAAGAGCTGGGTCGAAGAAAACAACATCGACGTCTCCAGTATAACGATAAACAGGTTCCACGATGAAGAATGGAATCCACTTGTCACAGAAATGGCTTATGAAGACGAAGAATACTACTATTTCACGGCAGAAACTCCGGGCTTCTCCAAGTATGCGATTACGGGAGATAAGCTCGGGGATGTGGTGATTGCTCCGGCTGAAGAGGAAGAAACCGGGACAGTAACCGGAGAAGAGCAAACAGGTGACGTTGAAAAGAGTGCACCCGGATTCGAAAGTACCTTTGCGGTCCTCGGAATCCTTGCTTCGGTATTCTTTGCAAAGAGGAGGATCCTGAAATAAACAATCTGGAAAATAAGGAAATTAAGCAATCTGGAAAATAAGGGAATTACTTTGCATTCCCTGATTTTCCATTATTTTTTTTGCCTGCAGCCCTTCTTTTCGAGCACTTTTTGTATTCTTTTTCTTTGATGGCCCCTGATTAATCGGCTGTTTATTAAGAATATCCGAAGCCGGCTCTGTTGTTTTTCTTTCCCTTGCCGAGGGCTGAAGCTGGCGGAGGCTTCATATGAATACTGGATAAAAACGAGGCTGCAAGATCCAGAAAAAATCAGGGACAGCACAAATCCCGATACCTGCGAAAAGGGGGAAGGGCAAAAACAAAACTAAAGAGAGTTTGCAAGAAAATAATCTCAAAGTCAAACAACGACGTGACCGGCTGATCTACTGAAAACTGCTGCTTCATACCAGTTTTGTTGCTGGTTCTTTTTCGTTCATTAGACCTATTTGTATTCTCCGTACAACTATTTTATGAAGAGATTCCTATTTATGGAGCCAGCTCAACTTGATAAATTGTTACGTATTTTTCTAAGCTTTTATATAATTTAATGTGAAAGTAATATACAATTAAACTAAATGTGCAATTAAACTAAATGTACAATTAAACTAAATGTACAATTAAACTAAATGTACAATTGAACCACTGTTCAATTAAACCAAATTCCTGAAAAAAGACGTAAATTTTTGAATTCCCTAACGATTTTTTACTGTGATCCCCCATGAAAGACAAGGACAATCGCTATATCCCGAACCCGAGGGAGTTCGCTCAGGAAATCGCAGAGGAGACCAGGACGCTTCGCCATGAAATTACTGGTGGAATAATGCGCATTTATTACCCCCTGGATTTCAGGCGCAACAATTCCCTGAAAAACCTGAGCAATCAGCTCCGTGATTTGCTTGAAAAGAAACTCTGGCTAAAAATTCTTATCGGCATGGGGCTCGGCATCCTTATGGGTCTTTTTCTCGGGCCTTTTGGAGGATACGTCGATCCCGCTTATGCAGAAATTATAGGCGAATGGATTGCTCTTCCGGGTTACATTTTTCTCGGGCTTCTGAAAATGATTGTAGTCCCGCTTGTTTTTGCCTCCATCATCCTTGGGGTGGCTTCAAGCCAGAGCATGAGCGCCCTCAAAAAGACGGGAGTTTCAACAGCCATTTATTTTGTAATTACGACTGCAATTGCAGCTGCTATCGGACTCGGAATGGCGCTTTATATCCGCCCCGGGCAGTTTATAAGCGGGGACCTTATTGAAAGTGCAATGGGAAGTGAGGTTCAGGTAGATACATCTGCTTTGAATATCGATACTTCGGTTCTGACCCTCCCAGCATCGCTTATCGGGGGGCTTCTCCCTTCGAATCCCCTTGGAGCTCTGGCCAGTGGGGAAATGCTGCAGGTTGTGATCATTGCAATAATTATAGGTATTGCTCTTGTGTCTCTGAATAAGGAGCAATCAACTCCAATGGTTAGTGTCCTTAACTCTGTGCAGGCTGTCTGTATGACGGTGGTCAAATGGAGTATGAGTCTTGCCCCTATTGCGGTTTTCGGGCTACTCACCAAGTTTACTATCAAACTGGGCATCGAAGCCCTGCTCGGAATGATGGTATATGTGGGCACCGTACTTGCAAGCCTGCTGCTCCTTATGTGCCTGAACCTCCTTATTGTCTCCGTTGTTGCAAGGTATAACCCCTTTAAATTCCTTAAAGCCACCAGGGATGTTATGCTCCTTGCTTTTTCCACTTCCAGCTCGGCTGCAGTTATGCCCTTATCTATCAAAACCGCAGAAGAAAAATTAGGGGTCAGGCCTTCGATCTCACAGTTCGTAGTCCCTCTGGGGGCCACGGTAAATATGAACGGGACTGCGCTTTATCAGGGTGTAGCTACGGTCTTCCTGGCTGAAGTCTTCGGAATAGACCTCGGACCTTTACAGCTCCTTATAGTAATGGTCATGGCTGTTGCAGCTTCCATAGGGACGCCTTCGATTCCGGGGGTGGGAATCGTTGTCCTTGCCCTGATTCTCAACAGCGTAGGGATTCCTACGAGCGGGATAGCTCTTATAATGGGCGTGGACAGAATTCTGGACATGAGCAGGACCGCAGTGAATGTGGCAGGAGACCTTGTGACCTGTAAGGTAATGGACCGCTGGGTCGGAGGAGAAGCTAAAGTACAGGTAGATGAAATGGCCGAAGTAAAAGTTGAAAAAGCCCCTGAAGAAAAAATTGAGGACAAGGTTAAGGCAAATAAGGATATTACAGCGTCCGAAAGCTCAAATGCTTAACTCCTCAAACAAAATCTTTTTTTCCAACTTGACCTGAACTTTTTCTAACTCTATCTGGACTTATTTCTGGCCTTATTTAAGCTCTTTCGGACTCTATCTTGATTTATTTCTGGCCTTATCTGATCTTTTTTCTGGCAGGGGCCGGACTGTTCTCTAATCTGACCTGAATTTACTTTTCGGGTACAACTTCAGGTAGATATTTCCTGAAAATGGCTTTCCACTTAAGGTAACTTCAGAGGCCCTCTAATTCAGAAGGCATTTAAATAGATTTGAAGGCTCTGAGGCTGCAATAGCTTCAGGAAGCCTTAACTCCTCTTTTTTCTATATACATTTCAATTGCTTTCCTGACCCTTTCTTCTTCGAGCTTTCCTGTGGTGGAGGCCGTCTCAAAGAACCTTTTAGGGAGCGTGAGATCTTCGAACTTAAAACCGAATTTCTTTTTCAGTTCGTATTTTTTCCTGAAAATGTCCTTTCCCAGTCCTTTCAATTCCTCTTCGGTTCTTTCTATTCCTATGGACTTAAGGGCCAGGATTATGTTTTCGTATGTGTAAACATTTCTGGCAAAGAGGCAGGAAACCATGCAGTTCAGGACATTTCTTCGATCCTCTTCGTCGATTATATAGTCAACAATCTGCTCATCAGAAAGGGGGCGGTTGAAAGCAGCCTGGTCAGCTGCATAGCCAGCGCTGTCCAGGTGAGAGTGCCGGGCTCCGACCGAAAGCCCGAGCGTGTTTCCAAGCCCTGTGTGATAGCCGGGAATCTCCAGCCCTCCCAGCTGGATGGCAAAATCTTCTCCTCCGTACTTTTTTGAGGCATACTCCACTCCTTTTCCGAGAGCTGCATAAAATTCGTTAGGAGCCTGGACTACAAGCTCTATTGCCCGAAGGTATGTTGCTTTGTCGCCCCAGGAAAATTTGAGCCCCATGGTCTCTTCAGTGGAGATTTTTCCTCGCTGCTGCATCTCCGTAACCCAGGCAAGCACCACTCCCATACTGATTATGTCGACCCCGGTTTTTTCGCAGGCATCAATAAGTTCGAGCACGGCTTCAGGATCCGCTACTCCAAGGTTCGAACCAAGAGCATAAATCAGTTCAAAATCATAGGAAACATGAAGGATTTCGTACTCATGAGCTTTTGAGAATTGACGCTTTAGCATAGCTATGTGGACGCAGCCTATGGGACAGCCCGCACAGGAAACCCGCCGGATAAGGTATTTATCTGCAAAAGCCTCTCCGGAAATCGTTTCGGCTCCTTCGAAAGAAGCTTCCTGCAGGTTCCTGGTAGGAAGACCTTTGAGTTCATTTAGGACCAGGATATTTTCGCTTGTGCCCAGGTTGTGATACTTCTCGGTGAGTCCGGTCTTCACAATTGTGTCGTAAAGCATGCTGACAGTCTTTCTGTAGGCATTGTGCTCAGGACTTTTAATTTCCTGGTTTCCGGAAATCAGAAGGGCTTTAAGTTTTTTTGCCCCGAAGACTGTCCCGAGCCCGAGGCGCCCGAAGTGTCGGTAAGTGTCAACGTTTACGCTTGCATACGCGACTCCTTTTTCTCCCGCAGGCCCTATTCTGATAATACTGCGTCTTCCCGCGCCAGGCTCTACCCTGCGGAGCACCTGCCCCACATCAATTGCGGAAGAGAGGTTCCATATGGAAGATGCATCCCTGAAAGCAACCTTGTCGTCATGTACTGATACATACACAGGGTATCTGGAACAGCCTTTGATAACGATTGTTTCGTACCCTGCATAGCGCATGGACATGGCGAGGTGCCCTCCTGCATAGGACTCTCCGAGTTCTCCGTTAAGAGGAGAACGGAATAACGCAACGGTTTTGGTACAGGTCGGGTATACACCTGAAAGAGGCCCCGTACTGAGAATTACAGGCATTTCAGGATCAAGAGGGCCGGTACCTTCTTTATACTCTTCGAGCATGAGGTTCGTGGCAACTCCTATGCCTCCCAGGTACTTTTCATACAGGTCCGACCTCTCCTCAATATGATAACTCTGGTTGGCAAGGTCAATGTAAAGTACATTCTTAAGACCCGGAATAGCATACTGCTCTGTTGTCATTTTTCCTCCTCGGACTTTTTTTGCCCGTAAAGCTCCCTGTGAGATGCAGTGGGGCTTTCAGGGCTTGTATCCTCAACCGGGCTAGTGTCCTTAACTTTTAGCTCTCCGCTGTCCTCTACCTCGATCATCTCAAGCACGTCATGGGGACAGAATTTCGTGCAGACTCCACAGTGCTTGCAGATTACTGCTTTTTTTTCCACATCCAGATGAATTGCTCCTACTATGCAGGCTTCTACACAGTTCCCGCAGCCGTCACAGATCTCTTTATTGAAATTTACTCCTCCTCCTTTCCTTTTCGTCAGCGCACCTACAGGGCAGGCCCTCAAGCACGGAGGGTCAACGCAGGCGTGGCAGACAATCTGAGCATAAGGGGTTTCGATTCCGCCGCGGGTCTGGATATCAATTCTGCTATTTTTCAAAGATATGGTGTCGTACCAGGTCCTTGCGCAGGCCATCATACAGGAATAGCAGCCTATGCAGCGGGCCGGGTTTGCAACTTTTAGCCTTTTTGCCATCGTGCTCCCACTCTGGATTCCCTTTTATGAAAAATATGTTTCTTCGGTTTATATAATGTAGCATTGAAATGCAGCAGCAACCGGGCTCTGGATTTATTGGATATTTAAAAAATGGCAGGGATTTCCTCTCCAATATCTCAATCCCTTATTATATGTCAAGTATTTCCTGTATAACATTTTTCCTGTAGTATTTCATATCAAATATATTGAGGCTGCATCGAAAAAACCTATTTTTTGAATGTAAATAGAAAAGTCTTTATTGTCTGATCACGTAGGTAGGATAGTGGATTCCGGTTTGTTGAATCGTCGAACAAATAGTTATCGGAGATATTTGGTCTGGATGATTCGCATGCAACAAGATGAAATGATACAGCACAACAAAATGATGCAGCAAAATAAAGTGATAATTGGTACTTTCGGCGTACTTTTTATTTTGTTAGCGCTAGTCAGTTTGTACTGGATCTGACGTACTGGATCAACCTCAAATTCCCTTGTGGCAAAGGGATTGGAGTCCATTAGGAAGCGAGAATTCAATTCTTTGAAGAAAAAAAGCTTTCTTCGGGCATACCTGATATTGTTTCCCGTTAAGCTCAGATCCAAAAAACCGTTTTAGAAATGGAACCGAGTATTTTCTTTATGGTTCCAGTCAGTACCTGAAGTTCATCCTGGTCCTAAGGGAATCCAAGGTGCCCTTGGTTTTCCCGGCAGGGAGTACAGGTTGATAACTGTTCCAGCTTATGACCGGCCCGGCAGAGGACGTTGTAGAAAAATGGCCCTGGTTCAAACAGCGGAACATGACTCATCATACACTTTATACCAGGCCCGAAAAAGAAGCCCCGAGAAGAAGAAGTTGTGGTAAGAGGGGTTTGGAAAGGCCTGGAAAAAGGTGAAAAGACAGGAAGCGCAGGATGTGTGAACCTGCAAAAGAGTAATCGTGGAGAGGCCCTGGACGAAGAGGAAGGCAAGAAGGGAAAGCTAGTTTTCCTCGATTTCAGGGTTACTTTTTTCGAATAAGTTTTTTCTAAGTTACCTTTTTTTCAGATAGTGTTTATTTTTTTAGACTGTATATTTTCAGGGTCACTATTTTTGGGCATAACATTTCCAGGAAAAAATAGTTCAGGCTCTCAACCACCTGAAAAAATGGCTTATTTTGCTCCTGTATATAAGATTACTGTCCAAAATAATTCTCTGAGGAGTTAAAATAGAAAGCTATTTATCCTAATCTTACATAAATAATACTGAAGATTCTAATTTTTATAATTATAAATTCACTATCGGAGATATTTTACAAATCCCTATATGGAAGGTTTCCCATGCAGCAGAACAATGTGATAGTTGGCACGTATACCCTGATGTTTTTGTTAGTTGTGGCTATCGCCATGCTGTTGGTATAAAACTAACTCCCCATGGTGTTAACTACGGTTTCCAGTATATCCTGAAATCGACAACGAGAAACGAGCTGGCCTGATATTTTTTGGGGCCCTGTCTTAAATTATGCATTTAATTTTCCCTGAAAATCAAGTCTCTGGAAAGCTTCTGCTGAAGAAGTGGTCGAAAAGAAGGAGCTTTTAGGGCCGTTTAATATCCTTCGGAAAAGATTTAAGGATATTTTGTTTTCCTGATGTCCAGAAGACACCTTATTTTCGCATCAACATTTTAACTTTATAGTGACTGTAGAGACATTCATGGTTTAAACCTTCTTCCCGAACTTTTTAATACCAAGAATTTTTTTTAGTATGTGGCGCCCCTTTTTGCATCCATTTTTTGTTGAGGACATGCTTCAGTGAGTAATTGTTTTTTCAAGGTTGCTCAGCAGCCTGAACATTAATTGTCTGGATTCTTTAAGGAGATCAGTCCTGTCCAGCATTTCATCTTCTTTCTGGATGTATTTTCCTTCAACTAGTTCATCCCTGCAGTTTTCAATTACATTCCTGATTGTCTGGTTGCTCATTTCCAGATGAAACTGCAGCCCTATTACCCTGTTTCCATGAATGAACCCCTGGTTTTTACAGGCTTCGCTTTCAAAGAGCCTCTTTGCCCCTTCCGGCAGACTGAAAGTGTCCCCATGCCAGTGAAACGCGGTGAATTCTTCAGGTATGCCTTCAAGGAGAGGGATTTCGCCTTTCTCGGCTCTTCCCACAGATACCGGAAACCACCCGATCTCCTTATAGGTATTATTAAATACTTCAGCCTTCAGGACATCAGCAAGCAGCTGGGCTCCAAGGCAGATCCCAAGTACTGCTTTTCCTCCTGCAATTGCTTTTTCAAGAAAGGCTTTTTCTTCCTTCAGCCAGGGGCATTTTTCATATTCGTAAATATTCATGGGTCCACCCATGACTATGAGGAGGTCGAAAGCGTCAATTTCCGGGAAACTTGTGTTTTTGTATAAATGGCTCGTTGACAGGAGATGATTTTTCTGTTCAATCCATTCGAGAATGGTCCCGAGGGTTTCGAATTTTACATGCTGGATGCAGTGGATTTTCACGTTGAATTCCTTCCGTTTGATTTTTTTCGCTAAAAATTAGTCAAGCCAGGAAATATATAATAATTTGTAAGCTTGTTCTGGCTCAGGGTAAATATCTAAGAGGTTCAAGTCAAAAACTAAGAAGTTCAAGTCCAAGCTCGGATAAATTCTTTAATATCCTTATGCACGGATATTGTGAAAATTCGTTTTCATCTGTTGTTCCCGTGGTCACTGCCGCAAAATCAACATTTGCTGCTAAAGCCGTTTTAGCATCCACCAGACTATCCCCGACATATAGCACGTCATTTAGCTGTGCGTTAAGGCTATCAATAGCAAGTAACAACCCTTCCGGAGATGGTTTTGGCACTTTAACATCCTCTCCCCCAACAATAATGTCTACCAGATCTGAAATGCCGTGTATATTTAAGGTCTCCACGATCCTGTAATGGTATTTCGTAGTTACGATTCCCGTATTAAATCCATCACGTTTTAATCGCTGCAGTGTGATTATTGTGTCATCAAAAAGCACTGTATTTTTTGACATGACCTCATCGGCTTTTTCCTTAAATAAAATTTTAAAACGATTTCTAAGGGCTCTATCTTTATTTGCCGTCAGCTGTACAAATGCCTCATCCAGCGTTAAACCGACAGTCCTTTTTATGCTTTCAATGTCGCAACCGGCAAGGTTCAGCTCGCTAAAAGAATGGTTAAAACTTGATACAATACCATCCGTTGCATCGGCCAGTGTGTAGTCAAAATCAAAAATTACGGTAGTATATTTCATTTTTCCCACCCTGAGTTTTGCATTATTGATACAGCACTTTTTATAGCATCTTTTCTTCCAGAAATGGAGGTTTTGAGAACCTTTATCAAGCGAACTATTAATTATAAATACTATTTTTTTCTCTATACTACCTACAGATGGAAAGAAGACTTTGGAGACAACTTTTGTAGATCATAATGTTGATCATAATGTGATCATAAATTACATATAAAAATAATTCCACACATATCCTATGTTTAAAGTACTTCATTACATTTCAGAACATAATCTTTGTTAAGATATGTTCAACACATATGAAATCCTGTCTGTTGTGAGTTAAGATTATACGGTGCATGAACTTTCATTAGCTGAAAACTTGATTCACTGGAAAAAATAGAGGTAGTTTAGGGAATGAAAAAATATGATGTAATTGTTGTCGGGGCTGGCGTTAGCGGGCTTCTGGCCGCGCTGACACTTTCCAAGCACGGAAAGCAGGTCCTTGTTCTTGAGAAAGAACGGTATCTTGGGGGAAACTGCAACAGCTACATGGTAGACGGGTATCAGGTCGATACAGGGGCACATGCGATAACCCATCTGATCGAAGGTCCCCTCCCGAGGCTGATGGATAACTACTTTGATTTTTTGCCTGTCTTTGAGGACTACGGGCACTACTATGTGAGGACTGAAAATGCCTTTACCAAAGTTCCTTCGAACCTGAAAGATTTCGTGACTTTTGACGTGCTTCCCAGAAAAGACAGGCTTGTGCTCTCGCAGACCCTTACGAAAGCCCTTACACTGTCGTCTTTCGGGATAGACCTGTCGGACCAGTCGGTGTACGATTTTCTCCCGAGAAATCTTTGCAAAGATACCTATGACTTTGTGGACACGATCTCAGGTTTCCTGTCGGGAAAGTCGATGAAAGAGACCTCTGCCCAGCGTATTCTTTCGGGCAGCAGTTTTGTCAGGGACAGCATTACGCAGGAGCAGTTTGATGCCATGATCGGAAAATTGGAACCAAAAAAGCGCCAGTCAACCGAGTCAATTCTTGCGTCGGTGCTCCCGTACCATCTCCATGCTTCTCTTCAGTCCCGTATGGACAGAGTTGCACAGCCCCTTGCCTCGCTTGAAAGGCTTGCTACGAACAAGGTAAATTATTCCCAGGGCTATCCGAGAAAAGGGTTGAAGGCTCTGCTGAATGCCATCCTTTATTCCCTCCCCGACACGGTGGAAATAAAATCAGAGTGCGAAGTAAAAAGCATCCTGGTGCAGGATGGAAAAATCTCGGGTGTGGAGGCTGACGAAATCTATCCGGCCGATCTTGTTATCTATACAGGCTTTGCAACCGATCTCCCAGGGCTCGTAAAGGACCTGCCGCCGGATTATAATGAAGAGCTTAAAGGAATCGTACATTCAAAAAGCCTGACTATCTGGCTTGGCCTGAAGGAAGAGCTTCCCGAGTTCAACTATACGGGCTCGGAAATCTGGTTTAAAGACTTTGCTTACTGGGCAATGCCGATAAGCAACTATGATCCGTCCCTTGCTCCTAAGGACAAGCAGCTGGTAGGTTTTTCCTTTGTAATAGACGCAGATCAGACCGAAGAGCACGAGCTCAAAAAAGCCTATGATACCATTTTCCGTGCCCTTCCAAATATAGAAAAATACATCGATTTGCAGCATGAGCAGATTATGGTGCCCGAAAAAGCCGCAGTCACAATTAATGGCAAATTTGCAGATATCCGGACTCCGATCAAAAACCTCTACATAGCAGGCACGGATACGGACAAACGCAGCATGGGAATTACCAGGGCATCTTACTCGATAATCGAGCTTTTAAAAATCCTCAATGAGGATGGAAATCTCCATTGAGCACCAAATTCAAACTAAAAATCGAAATTTCCTAATTTACTACCTTTTTCTCTTCTTTCTCTTCTTTCTCTTTTTATCTCTCCTTTCTCTTTTTATCTCTCCTTTCTCTTTTTTCTCTTTTTTCTCTTTTTTTATTCTCTTTTTTCTCTTTTTTTATTCTCTTTTTTCTCTTTTTTTATTCTCTTTTCACCTCCTTTCGACCCCTTTTTTCTCTTTTAATTTCTTCACTCATCTTTTCCGAGTTCAGCAAAACTTATACAGGCAGCCAGCCTAATGATGTAAAATAAACAACTACGTAAAATAGAATTGAAAAGAACTTCCGGATCAATAATGAACCCGGAATAAGTTTAATTTCATGATTCCGGTTTTCGGTGGTTGGTAAAATGCCTTCTGAAAAAGTGCCTGAAAAGGGTTCGAATCCTGATTTTGAGCCTCCCTGGTTTTATGCAGCTGAAGAAAGCAGCCTTAAAGAAGGAAAGCTTCTGCATGTCGAACCCGGGGGAAGAAATGTGTTACTCCTTAAGACGGAAGGGCAGATCCATGCTTTCACAAATATCTGCCCTCATGCGAGATGTCCTATGGATAGAGGCAGGCTTGAAGAATTTACGTTAACATGCCTCTGCCACGGCAGGAGGTTCGACGTCAGGACAGGCGAGTGCCTCAATGATTCACTGCAGCTGAAGCGATATGAATGGATACTTGAGGGCGGAAAGATTGGGGTGAAAATCGAATAAAGGTGGAAAATGACCTGGATTAGTGACAGGAGGAAAAAGGATTAACGGGAATTCTGACTTAAAAGGAGTTTTAAGCCTTATTTTCGGGCTTATAAGCATATTTCTTTCTCTTTCGTTCTGGTTAGGGATTGGTAGCCTGTTCTTTACGTCCTTTGCGATACCTTTCGCCCTTGCAGGTATTGTCCTTGCCAGGTCCAGTCTTAAGAAAAGTCCGGACGCAACAGCTAAAGCAGGGCTGACGGCAAGTGTGTTTGGCTTTCTGTTGAATCTTGCATCATTCGTTCTGTTTCTTGTCTTTTTCAGATAAAACCTCTTCTCAAATTTTTTGCTTTCGACTTAATTTGCTTTCTACTGAAGGCTTTTTAGTTTTTTATTTAATATTATTTTTTTACAGGATTTATCCGGACTTCATTTGAGAACCTCACCAAACATTATTTATATTTAAACCCTTTTTTCAAATTATTCACGGATAAAATATATATATACATCAGTTTGATTTGAGAGAAAGTTATTTATACATTTAATAGGTAAGAAGATTCCGTCAGCCGGCAAACAGGCAGATTTCCTGTACCGGACAAAAGTCATAAAACAGAAAGAAGTGATGATGGGATGACAAATACCGAAATTTTTGAAAAACTAACCAATGCGATCGTAACTCAAAACATCGCAGGCTGTGCACAGTTAGCCCAGGAAGCCCTGGATGCAGGAATTCCGCCTATTGACATTATCACAAAGGGCCTCTCCCCAGGTATGAAAATCATTGGGGATAAGTTCGAAGCCGCAGAAATCTTTCTGCCTCAGATCATGATGTCCGGAAAAGCCATGAGCAGTGCAATGGAAATACTTACTCCCGAACTTGAGAAAAATAAAACAGAAGGAGAAGAAACCGGACTTGCAATTACCTTCGTTGCAGAAGGAGACATCCACGACATAGGACACCGCCTTGTCACAACCATGCTCGGAGCAAACGGCTTTGAAATCCTTGATATGGGAGTCGATGTCCTTAATGAAACCGTTGTGGAAGAGGCTGCAAAGCACAAGGGAGAAAAAGTCCTGCTTGTTGGATCAGCCCTTATGACCACCTCCATGCTCGGCCAGAAAGACCTTATGGACAGGCTCAGGGAAGAAAACCTCAGGGACAGCGTAAAGTGCATGTTCGGAGGAGCTCCCGTATCCGGTAAATGGATCGAGGAGATCGGGGCGGACGCTACCGCAGAAAACGCTGCCGAAGCTGCAAAAGTTGCACTTAACATAATGAAATAATCCTGGGAGGCAAAAGCACATGACATTCAGAAAATCATTCGACTGCTATGACTTCTACGACAGGGCAAAAGTAGGAGAGAAATGCACCCAGGATGACTGGGACCTTATGAAAATCCCCATGAAGGCAATGGAGCTCAAACAGAAGTACGGGCTTGACTTCAAGGGAGAATTCATCCCGACAGACAAGGACATGATGGAAAAACTCTTCAAGGCAGGGTTCGAGATGCTCCTCGAGTGCGGTATCTACTGTACCGACACCCACAGGATCGTAAAATACACCGAAGACGAAATCTGGGACGCAATCAACAATGTCCAGAAGGAGTTCACCCTCGGAACCGGCAGGGATGCAGTAAACGTTCGGAAGAGAAGCGTAGGGGACAAGAGGAAGCCAATCGTACAGGGCGGTCCTACAGGCTCTCCGATTTCCGAAGAGGTTTTCATGCCTGTTCACCTGAGCTACGCTCTTGAAAAGGAAGTAGACACAATCGTTAACGGCGTGATGACCTCAGTCCGCGGGAAACCTCCGGTCCCAAAAAGCCCGTATGAGGTCCTTGCCGCAAAGACAGAGACCCGACTTATTAAACAGGCATGCGCCATGGCTGGAAGGCCTGGCATGGCTGTCTAGGGCCCAGAGACCTCCCTGTCTGCTCAGGGAAACATCTCCGCCGACTGCGCAGGCGGGATGCAGAGCACGGACAGCCACGAGGTCTCTCAACTCAACGAACTCAAAATTGACCTGGACGCGATCGCCGTTATTGCCCACTACAATGCAAACAGCGACATCATTATGGACGAACAGATGCCGATCTTCGGAGGATACGCAGGCGGCATTGAGGAAACCACAATTGTCGACGTTGCAACCCACATCAACGCTTTTGTTATGAGCAACGCAAGCTGGCACCTGGACGGGCCGGTCCACATCCGCTGGGGCTCAACCAACACCAGGGAGACCCTTACCATTGCAGGCTGGGCATGTGCAACCATTTCCGAGTTCACGGATATGCTCTCAGGAAACCAGTACTACCCATGTGCAGGGCCCTGTACCGAGATGTGCCTCCTCGAGGCTTCAGCCCAGTCCATCACTGACACAGCATCAGGAAGAGAAATCCTCTCGGGTGTTGCATCCGCAAAGGGTGTCGTAACCGACAAGACCACGGGTATGGAAGCCAGGATGATGGGAGAAGTAGCAAGGGCGACTGCAGGTGTCGAAATCACAGAGATTAACAAAATCCTCGACAAACTCGTAGCCCTCTACGAGAAGAATTATGCAAGCGCACCGGCTGGAAAGACCTTCCAGGAGTGCTACGACGTAAAGACAGTAACCCCGACTGACGAGTACATGCAGGTCTATGACGGAGCAAGGAAGAAGCTCGAAGCCCTCGGACTTGTATTCTAAGTGGGAAAGTCGAGTAACTTATCTTCAAACAATTCACTTCCGGGAGTTCCATTCCCGGATCTTTTTTCTTACGGCTCAGTCAGCTCCGTCAAATTGGCAAGTCTTCAGGATCCGGGGCTTAAGTCTTTATGTGCTCCCAGAACCCCGTGTACAGTAATACATATTTTCTAACCTCATGCTGCTCGCTACCGGACAGCTCGGGCATAGGCATCCGTTTTCTTCGCTTATACAGCTGCTTTTCTCTATTGTTTCAAAGCAAAATCCGCCCTTTTCTCCACATTCAACCCAGGAAGGACATTCAGGGCAGAGACACATTAATGTGACCATTTGTTCCTGTTCGGCAATTGATGAAATTTGCGGTGCTTTATCCATATGGTTCCCTCCTCTTCAAGAAGCTTCGACTTCCCTGCTGTAAATCAGAAGCTTTGAATTACCCTGCTGTAATATTATCTTCTATTTCTAAAATACCTATCCTGAGTGTCATTTCTAAAATACCTATCCTGAGTATCGTTGTATTCGGCACAGGGTACCGAAGCGAAAATCGGGTGGTCCAACTGGGGAGAGCCGTTTTTTTCGAGAACTCAAAAATCATCGAACAGGTAAGAGTTGAAGACTGGACTTCTGGATTAATACAAAACATTATTTTACCTGGTCGTCTTACTTACTGTTACAAAAAAATGCTGGGATAGCAGCATCAACATGCTTGAAAATTCATCTTATTACCTGAAAATATTTGAACCAGGAAACCATAAATATAAGATGAATCCGGGGAAGAAACAGAGAGTAGGGGGATTGATGAAATCAGCGATATATTAAAAAAAATAGACTTTAAAGCTCTTCTTGCAGTTCTCGTTTTTCTGACGCTTTACTACATATACCACTATTCTGGCGGAGCTATTGATTAAAAACAAAACAAATAGAAAGGCCAAAACAGATAACAAATTAAAGCAGTAAAGGGCATCTTGGAAATAAGCACAAAGAAAGAAACAGGAGAATAAAAATAGAGGCATAACTGATGAAAAGGAGCTTCAAAGCTATGCTTTCAGGAGAAAACGATCAAGCACTGCGTAAAGGGCTGGATTCCATAGATGAGGAATTTGATGAAGGAGTCAGTCAGGCTCTCGCCTCTCTGACAGAGAAAGGTAAAGGGTATCTTAGCGAAAGAAAAGAACTGGAAGCCGAAAGGACGATATCCTCCATAAACGAAATAGGAAAGGCTGCCGCCCTTCGGGGCATGGAGAATGCAGCAGTCAATGCTATCCGGTCTCTGGAACAGATTCTCCGGTGCTCAATGAAGCAGAACATGGAAAGCTCAACTATAAGAATCCTGCTTTCTTTCGGAACTATCGGAAAAGTCGCTGCCGAACAACAACTTGAAACTGTAGCTAAATTTGCAGCCTCAGTGCTCGGGAAAAGCGGAAATACGGCAGCTCTCCTTAACAGGGAAAGAGAAACAATTGCAGTTACAATCGGACTTGGGGAAATTGGAAAAGCGGTTACCCAGATGAAAATCCCTGATGTTTCGGAAAATGCCGCCATATGTGTCACCTGCCTTGGAGAAACCGGAAAACTGGCTGCTCAGAAAACCCTTGAAGAAGCTGCAATAGGGGCCGAACTTATGTTAGAAGAGATGGCTGCAGCCGCTATGGAAGAAAACCTTCAAAATGCGGCAGGAAGTATCGCAGCCTCCATTGAAGAAATAGGAAAAAGCGCTGAGGAGGAAGAGATGGAAAATGCCGTTTTCCAGGCTGCATCCGCCCTTCAGACAATTGTGAGCAGTGCAGAGAACAGATACCTGAACGATACCTCGATTGCGGCAAAGATTGCCCTTGAATCTTTTAACGAACTTGATGTAATAAACGATAAAAACAGCATCAAAAAAATAGAAGAAATCAGAGAAATGATGAGAGCGCTGTGGGCAGATTCGAAGTAAAAAAGGCGGAAAAAACGCTTTTGACACAAACATTAAACCTGAAATTTCATTTAAATATTCTTGAAACAACTTCGGGCGGAGAAAAGTACAGGAATTTCAGAAAAACAGAGTCATTTCTCGTTTTCTCAGGTGGGGCTACAGATTGTAAGTAGGCCAGCTGCTTCAGACACAAAAAAATGTAAAAGGGGAAATTTTCCTGCAAAATACAGGATTTACATGTTTGAAGCTACAGGTCTGAGCTACAGGTCTGAGGCTACAGGTTTTATTTTCCATCAACTTGCGGCATTTACTCTGAAGAGAAAATAACCCAGTCAGTTACCATATATTCGTAGAATGCACTTCCCTGCTCAAGATCTCCTTTATACTCAATTGTTGCTTCATCGGGCTGGAAAGCCATGAAATCAACAAATCCTAAAGGTTCTCCCCCGGGCAGGGAAGATTTATCAAGCTGGACAACACTTTGAGCATTTATGGAGATATCCAAGTCAGGAGCCGAGATCTGGACACTGGAAGGTCTTTCCACATCGTGCCCATTTATTGTCACTGCTTCCCTGCCGTCCTGGTTGACACTCACTTCATTCCCTGAGTACTCTGCGATTACCTTCCCGGTATGTTTGTTTATCAGGGTCAGATGTTTATACGTATAATCATCATAACCATCCTCGGGCCCTCTTACTCCATAGAACACGGTCTGGTAACTATCCGTTGTAAGTTCTGACCAGCTCCACCCATGCATTTCCATTTCCCATACAGGCTGGTTATTTGTATAAGGAGTCATATGGTCAAAGTACCCGTCCGCCTGAGTGACATCGTATCTCTTGCCGTCAAGCACCACACTGCCCTCAAGCTTTCCATAAGCGTATTCATAGGTGGTGAAATTGACAGGCTCTGTGGCACTATCAATTGTTTTTTCGGCAAGAGGCTTGAAAAGCAGGTCTAACTGCACGTTGTCGTAAGCATAATCCAGACGGTAACCTTTACGGGCTGAACCGTAAAAGCTCCTTAAACCTTCCGGGTAAGTAAAGTCAATGTAAGGCACGTGAAATCCAATGTAATTTGTAATATTATCCCTTTCCACAAAATACATGGTATAATTGTCAGAAGTATCCTCTCCATCCGGATAAAGCCCGTAGAAAGTCACCATATTCGAAAACTGTTCATCCGAAACATTAAAAAACGACGGGGACTCCTGATGCACCAGTGTGACAAAAAATGCAAGTCTCCTCTTTTCCCCATCCTTCCCAACAAGCCGCACGTCCCCGTTCTGGTACCACCATTCCGACATGAAACTGGCAGTGAAGTCGGTATCATAGTGCCCGCCTTCGGTGTAGTCCATAACTGCTGCGTTTCCTGGAGTTTTGCTGCCCGGCTCAGCTCCTGATACGCCTGCAAGGCATACTAAAAGAAGCGGCAAAATTATTATTCTCAAGTATTTTTGGTCCAAATAACTCTCTCCTCTGTCAATAACTCATGTTCTTCAAGCCTCTTTTTGAGACATCCCAACAACCTCCAAAAATAGAGGATAAAACAAAAATAATGTCCATGGTCAAACAGTGTAAATGATGAAAAATTTTTCCATATTTAATAAGTATTTTATTAATAAGTATTTTATAATAGTGTGCTTTTGAAGATTTTACAAAAAATATTTGAAAAAGACCTCAAAAGAACAAAATGCCTGAACAACTAAAATCAAAGAAGAGAAAAAATAATATCCGCGTTCTCGCTTCCCGATCCACTTTGCAACAATTCGAGAGGAAAACAATTCAAAAGGAAAACAATTCAAAAGGAAAACAATTCAATAGCCATCTTTTTTAAGGATTAACGGACAGATTTCAGAGAATCCATTTTTACCAATTGAAGGCTATTGTTCTGTTTTTCACTCTTTTTAATCTGGCAATTGCCGCCGGTGAGAACTGAAAATCAGCATGTTCTGACTTCATGACAGTATGCTCAACAGTTCGGTATGTTCAACAGTAACTCTATCTGAGTTCCTATTTTAAGGGCAATACTTCAGTTCGTAAGTGACTGGATTGGAGCCGGAATCCTTCCTCCCCGATTTACGAAAGTCTCGGAGCTGAAACTGCTTACCGGCATAATAGGTGCACTTCCGAGCAGCCCGCCGAACTCCACGGAGTCCCCTACGGCTTTTCCCGGAGCCGGAATGATACGGACGGCTGTTGTCTTTTTGTTGATCACTCCAACTGCCATTTCGTCGGCAATGATTGCGGAAAGGGTAGCGGCGGAGGTGTCACCCGGGACTGCGATCATGTCAAGCCCTACGGAACAGACGCTGGTCATTGCTTCGAGTTTTTCCAGAGTAAGGGCTCCGGCTTTTACTGCTTCGATCATGCCTGCGTCCTCACTGACCGGGATGAAAGCCCCGCTTAAACCTCCTACGGAAGAAGAAGCCATTGCTCCGCCTTTTTTTACGGCATCATTCAGGAGGGCAAGGGCTGCCGTTGTTCCGTGGGTTCCGCAGCGTTCAAGCCCCATAGCTTCGAGAATTGCGGCAACACTGTCCCCGATTGCCGGAGTTGGAGCAAGCGAGAGGTCGAGAATCCCGAATTCCACTCCAAGCCTTCGCGAGACCTCCTTTCCTACCATCTCCCCCATGCGGGTGATTTTGAAGGCTGTCTTTTTGATCGTTTCGGAGATTTCCGTAAGGTCCGGGTTTTCAAGTTCGCAAACAGCTGTATTAACCGCACCCGGCCCGCTAACACCCACATTGATAACGCATTCGGGCTCACCTATTCCGTGAAAAGCTCCTGCCATAAAGGGGTTGTCTTCGGGGGCATTTGCAAAAACAACCAGTTTGGCACAGCCTATCCCGTCCCTGTCAGCGGTCAGTTCTGCAGTCTTTTTGATCACTTTTCCCATCAGGCCGACTGCATCCATATTAATGCCCGCTTTTGTTGTTGCAACGTTTACGGACGAGCAGACCTTTTCGGTAGATGCAAGGGCTTCGGGAATGGAATTTATCAGTTTGAGGTCTCCCCGGGTTTCCCCTTTATGGACAAGGGCGCTGAACCCTCCTATAAAGTCCACACCTGCTTCCTTTGCAGCTTCGTCCATTGTCTTTGCAACGGAAACGAAGTCCTGAGACCTGCAGCTTTCGGCTGCTATGGCTATGGGAGTTACGGAAATCCGCCTGTTGATAATAGGAATCCCATAAAGGCTCTGGATTTCATTCGTTGTCCGGACAAGCTCTTTTGCCCTGGAAGTTATTTTTTCATAGATATTCTCGTTGAAAACCTCAGGGTCCGGATGACTGCAGTCCCTGAGACTGATCCCCATGGTGACGGTCCTGATATCCAGGTGTTCCATCCTGACCATTTGAATCGTTTCCAGGATTTCGTTCGGGTTTATAAGCATGAAAAAAACCTCCTCACAGCTCAGATCCTGTGCATGAAACGGAAAACATCTTCATGCTGCACCTTGACCTCGACCCCAAGGCTCTTTCCTTCAGCATCCATAGCGTGCTGGAAAGCTGCAAGGTCAAAGTTTTCCTTTGGGGCTTCTGCCAGCATGATCATGGTAAAGATGCCCTGCATAATAGTCTGGCTGATATCGACAATATTTACATTATAATTTGCCATCACCGTGGTGATCCTGGCAACAATCCCTACCCTGTCGCTACCGATAACCGTGATAATGAAACGGCTTGATGTCATGAAATATCTCCTGTTAATCCTGCTTCTATTTGCAGGTTAATAATGAAAGCGATAAACAAAGAGTTTTGTCCGGATTGAAGACCTGATAGATAAGAACTATCCCTGTAAGTCTTCCTTATATCCCTAAACCAGCTTTAATAGTTAAGCTTTTTTGCCACGATGAGAAAAAAAATCAGTCACTGAAACAAATAGTCTATAATGTAGACCGTTGAATCCAAAAACGATGTTTGGACTTTAGATTACCTGTAAAGTGCCTGCAAATATCCTGGGAATATAAATGAAGAGGAAGGTTCTCCGCGTTCCAGGATAAATCGGAAACAATTGTTTAGTTAAGTTCTCTTAAGCGCTCTTTGACTGCCTGGAGTAATAATTATGCAAAGATTTTTATGCAAAGATTGTTATTATTATAAATAAATTATAAAACGGGGTTGTTAATTTGGGTATCAATTTTGGGGACCACTATATGGGGAGAGATACACCAACCGAAGAAAAAGGCCCTGTAACATCTAAAGGCGGGAACATAACTTTTGAAAAATGTACGGATTTTGCGGTTCCTTACGTAGGGGAAAACATTAGTAGATGTAGGTGCCCGGAGTGTCCGGTCCAGGCTGACAGTCAGTGCGCACAGGATAAAATTAAAAGTTCAAGAGAAGCAATGGAATATATGCCTGCAGGAGACGTCCCGTATCCAGAGTATATCCCGGGTGTATTTTGCTCGGAAGGTAAGTCCCTATGTAAGGACCTTAACTTTGACAGACAATGCATTTGTGATTCATGTGATGTCTGGAAAGAGTATGGCCTCAAAGATGCGGATCCGAATAACCACTTCTGCCAGCACGGTAGATCAACTTAATTTATTAAGGACAGTAAGTCCTGGCTGTAAGTCCTGGCTAATACTTTACTACTACTCAAATGAAGTTAATCTACTGATTTTTTTGTAAAGGGGGGAGTAGTTATAATTTCGGTTGTTATTCCCTTTATAACAAAGAGCCACATGTTAAATGACATCAAATCAGACTACAAAAAATATCGCTTAGCGTAATTTCTTCAACAATCAGTGAAAATAATCCCTCAACATTTTCTAAACTCGCATCCGAAAAAAAACATTTTTGCCCTATGCTGGCAGTGGCCGGTACGGAACTCCTTATTCATATATTTAACAGAACATCCAAATTTAAAGAAGCACCGGCTGAGAGTGAGCTGCGATTGATCGGTTTCCTGGTTGGGCAAGCTGCAGACATAATCGAAAGCGAGCAGGCTGAGTGCAGGTAATCTCTTCCCTGCTGGACCTTCAGGCTGAGAAGTTCAACTATGAGGAATAGGTTAAGAATACCGAAGTCCTTGGAGCTTTCAGAGAAAGCCAGAATAGAGTAGCCTCTATTGCCCTTATCCATGAAGAACTCTACGAAGGCGGAGGAAATGAAACTCTAAATAATCCGGATAAAGTTAAGTCCTGGAAATGAATGTCTTAAAAAGATTTATGAAAGAAGCGGTTTTGAAAATAAAATGAAAGCCTTATTGGTCTGTCATCCGGGAAAAGCTAATGCTCATCAGGGCTCCGACCCAAAACAGAGCTGAATTATCTTTCCCGCAATCCTCTGGACGTTTTCCCTTCCTTTAAGTCTTATTGAAAAGTCAGCATACTTCCGATACAGAACCAGTCTCTCTTCAAAAAGCTCTTTAAGGCTCCTGTCCCTGAGCCCTACTATACCCCTCTTTCTTGCGTTAGGGATCCTTCTTACGATGCTTCTGAAAGGAGCGTCCAGAAAGACTATCCTTGAGATTTGTTTCAGGTGCTCCATGGCTTTTTCGGAATAAACCACGCTCCCTCCGGGAGAGATAATACAGTTGTCCACCTGCTCAAGCTCAAGAATGGCTTCTTCTTCAAACCTGATCAGAGCCGAATCGCCCTGTTTATCTATCAGAGCCTGAAGGGGCATTTCTGTCCTCTCCGTTATCATGCCGTCAACGTCAATAAAAGTATAATTCAGGCGTTTTGCAAGTGCCTTGCCTATAGTACTCTTCCCCGCTCCTGCCATACCAATTAAAGTTATATTCATATGACCCGCTTCCTTAATCCAAAAAAACAGGGAAGCTCTTACCCGAGAATTCCCTGCGTAACTCCCTGTATAACAGGAAGTTTACGGACAAAATATAATCTCCTGATATATAAAAGGTACAACACCGGCATTTTCATGGAAAGGGTAAAATTTCCGGAAAGGAACTGAAATTTTCGGGAAAAGCCATGAATTTTCAGGACAGCTGTGCTTAATTTTCATTCAGGTCACCTGAAAACAAAAAAATCCGAAAATCCAGAAATCCGAAAATCCAAAAATCCGAAAATCCAGAAATCTGAAAAGCCTCCGGTGAAAAAACCTGCTTCCCGAAATGGCGATTCAGTCCGATCAACAGGCTGAAATTTGAATTTGCTGCAAAACCGTAAACTGCTCAGAGTTATAGGCATTAAGGCCCTAATCATAGTAAAGCAGGACGTTAGAAAACGGGTAGAACATCAAAAAAGAATGGGGCGCTGGAAAAAGGTGGAACATCAGAAAAAAGATATGAAGTTGGAAATGAGAATGAAAGCTGAAAGGGCAGCAAATCGAAAAAAGGACTGGAGAAAAGGGGGAAAGAAAAATGAACTACAGGGAAATGAGCCCCGAAGAAATAGAGGGAACCAGAATACAGATCCAGGAACTCTGTATTTGCAAATCATGCCTTACATGGGATCCTTGTGCAGAGGAAATTGGATTCTGCTTCCCTGCAGTCGGAAAAAACAGGTGCATCAAAAAAGACCGGGGATGCATTTGCATGCAGTGCCAGGCTGCGGCAAAATTCAGGCTCAATCAGGATTATTATTGCATAATAGGACCTCAAAAAGAGAAATGGGGACTTTGAAGAATAAGCATCGGAAAATGCATTGAAAGAGGGGCAGGACATAAAAAACAAGGTTCTAAAAAGATTTGTTAAAAATGGAGTTTTAAGGAAACTTATTTTCTCAGGTGCTGTTTCTTTTTACTCGCGGAAGAGTTTAGGGTGTTTAGGCTGTAGATGTATTTTTCAACCTCTTCGGAGGGGTTAAGAAAAACGGACAGGTACTCCAAAAGAACAAGCCGCGTACCCGAAATATAGTGCTTGAGCAAACCCCTGGTGGTGAGCTTATCCACCTGCTCAAGGGAGACAATTGCAAGGTACATGAGCAGGCGCACCAAAAAAACGAGATGAAGAGCCATCATCTTGACCCAGGGACTATCCGAACCGATAGCCAGCCCACAGATCCAGTTGCAGAGTTTTAAAGAGTGTGAGAGCAGCCGGATTTTGTAAAAGTGTAAAATCAGAGCCAGGACTATAAGGAGAAACACAGATCCGACTAATAAATCCATTTGCTGCACTGTTAAGTCCATATGGTTCATTTATCCTTACTTCTCGCTATTATTTTAATTTATTCTTTTTTATGGTCCGGTGTTCGATTTAAATTAGTCAGGCATTTGCTGAAAGCATGTTCAGGTTCGTACTTTTCCATTTAAAACTCACTTCAGAGAAAGTTTGTTGGAAAAAAGGTGAGAAAAATAAACAGGAAAGTCAGGAAAACAGAGGGAAAACAGAAGGAAAACAGAAGGAAAACAGAGGAAAAACAAAAGAAAAAAGAGAGAAATAGAGAAAATGAGAAGGAAAAAACAAGAAGGAGAATAAAGAAAACAAGAAATAAAAAATAGAAAGAGAATAAAGAAAATAAGAAAACGGGAAAGAAAACCGGAAGGGATGCCCGACAAATAAAGTGTCTGACAAGAAAAGTTTGTCTGCATGCACCCCTTAACCGGACCTTACCTCAATTTTCCGGAACCGTTTGGATCGTACCTGTCAGCCCCTTCTGGCGAGAACGAAAACGGGAAAACCGGATACTGCTGGTTAGCAGGAGGACTGGTCTGCCTATGACACCCATCCTATGCGGAACTTATATTTAACACTTATCTTAAAATTCGTAATAATAGACCGGATCGCATCTAATTAAAGACTTTGACTCTCAGGGACTCGTCTATTTTCGAAAAAGATAAGGAAGTGAAAATATATAGCCAGGCTTATTCTCTGATATTTTCGATTACGTGTTTGCCCCTTTCTGCGGGGACAATTGTCAGTTCAGCCCCCAGAAACTCGTTTTCAAGAGGCTCTCCTTCAGCGATCCTGTCCATTGTGATTGCAACTGCCGCAACTTCGGAATGAGGCTGGCTACCTACAGCTACATTCCAGTCTGCAAGCTGGTAAATTTCAGGAGGGACTTTTTCTGCACCTACGACGATCATGAGCTTTTCGCACTTTTTGAGTTCCCCGGTAACACCCGGCAGGTTAACCCCGTACATGGAAAGGTGGCAGACTTTTCCTCCTGCTTCTTTCCAGACTCGGATTTCCTGCTTGAAGTTAACGTTATTTTTAATGTAAAAGTCTCCGCCCCAGCGCCGGACCACATCTTCAAGGCTCTGCACTATCCCCGGGTCATCAGAAGCAAGAAGCATCCCCTCAGCTCCAAGCATCCTAGCAGTTAAGCCTACATGGGTGGTAATCCTTTTGTCCCTTTCAGGGCGGTGCCCAAGGCGCAGCAATACAATCCTCTTCATGTCCGGCTAAAACCCTTACAAGGTATTAAAGGGTTTCATTGAAGTTGCACCGAAAAAAGAAGAGAAAGGAAAATATGGGTCTTACTGGAAGCCATAAATTCCCGGGATTCTCTTCAGAAGCATGCCTTCGACTATTATCGGGTTTGTCCTCTGGGCAGTGGTCAATGCGAGATCGAGCTTGAACTCTTTTTCAGCATAGATTGTGAGAATGGAATCTCCCTTTTTGACCTGCTCTCCCATTTTCTTGTGAATTGCAACCCCGGCTCCTTTGTCATTCGGAGCTCCGGCAAGTCTGGCAATCTCAATAATCCACTTGTTGTCAAACTCAATAACGTACCCGTCTGCAGAAGCAAAAATGTCAGCAGTGTACTGCCCTACCTGGATATCATCGGATTTAATGTTCGGGTCTCCACCCTGGGCTTCGATTATCTGCCTCATCTTTTCAAGGGCTTTTCCGCTCCTGAGAGTCTCCAATGCAACTTCTTTTCCGCGGTCCCTTGGAGCCGCCCCTCCCATCTCAAGCAGAATTCCTGCAAGAGCAGCGCTCTTTTCAATAAGGCTGTTCGGACCTTCCATGCTTTCCAGCACCTTCATGGCTTCCCTCACTTCCAGCGCAGGTCCCACTTTTCTTCCGATGGGAGAGGAACCGTAGGTAATGGCACACTCAACGTTCATTCCGAGCCTGTGCCCGAGGTTGATCAGGTCTCTTGCCAGCTTCTGCCCTTCCTGAACTGTCGGAACTTTCGTACTTGGCCCGACAGGGATGTCCATTACCACATTATCAGCTCCGATAGCTCCCTTTTTTGCCATAATTGAGGCAAGCATCTGATAGTAAGGGTCAATGGACAGGGGATACTCAACCCTTATGAGCTTGTCATCCGCAGGTGCAATGTTGGTAGCTCCTCCCCAGACGAGCGCACCCCCTACCTTCTCGGAGATCTCCTTGACCTCCTCAGAGCTGAACTCAACGGGACTGAGCACTTCCATGAGATCTGCAGTCCCACCCGCACCTGTGATTGCCCTGGAACTTGTCTTGGGGATAAGAAGCCCGTTTGCAGCGACGATGGGGACAACAAGGAGAGAAATCTTGTTTCCGGGTACTCCCCCTATCGAGTGCTTGTCCATGATAGGATGGGTGTCAAATTCGATTGTATCTCCGGTATCAATCATAGCCCTTGTCAGCCATTCGACCTCGTCATCAGTCATCCCGTGGATATAAGAAGCTGATATAAAAGCCGAAAGTTCGACATCACTGAGGTTTTCCTCCACGATATCGCTTACAAGCAATTTGATCTCATCCTGAACAACAGGCTTTTTGTCCAGCATCTTCTTGATAATGCCTGCAGATTTTGAGCGTAATGCCGGGACAACTTCAACCGGCTTATCCCAGTCCTCGAAGTGCTCGTAAACTTCAGAAAAAACGCCCAGAGTACCCGGAGGAACCATATCCTCGGTTGTGTCCACAATGGCAGAAATGCTCTGATGCCCACGGATGCGGACCCTATCACCCGGATTTATTCCCAGTTCCTTCGCATCGGCAATATTGAACATCACTTTATGCTGCCCGATTTTTATATTAAAATGTTCAAGATTCAACCTCATTGACTAAACACCTTCCTTTTCATTCTCAATATGATTGTGACTTTGTCATTGTAATTTATTTCGCCTGAATCAGCCATCTATTTATTTTAGACCGGATGATTGCAGATGACCTGAAAGAAAGACCTGGAATAATCAGAACGGTCATATTAATTAGCAAATGTGGAGAAGGTAATAGGGTTAATTTAGACCAGATATTAAACTGAGGTGACATATTAACCTTCACACTATTTCAAGTGATTCCGTAAAACCCCCTTCCGGAGCAAAAGAGAGTCTCAGGAAAAAAGACTTCAGGAAAAAAGACTTCAGGAAAAAAGACTTCAGGAAAAAAGACTTCAGGAAGAAAAAATTAAATGAGAACATATTGAAGAAAATATTAAAAATAGTCTTGAAGGAAAAAGGTTCAGGCAGAAAATTAACGAAAAAAGCTCACTTTCGTTCCTGTATCAGTACAACTGCTATAAGTACGAGCAGAACCCCTGCCAACTGCCAGCCCGTTAGCATTTCCCTGAAAAAGAAAAAACCTGCAAGGGTACCCACAACCGGCTCTATCGTTGCTACTATGGAGGCTCTGCTTGATTCGACTTCCTCGAGCCCTTTCGTGTACAGCAGGTAGGCAAGTATGGTGGGAAAAAAGCCCAGGCCTGCAAGGTAGACCCAGAAAGTCCCCGTAGAAAAAGCCCCTGCAGAATTTTCAAAGTTGCCAAGAGGCAGAAGAGCAAGGCTTGCAAAAATGAAAGTATAAGCTGCAATTGTCATTGTATGATACTTTTCGAGAGCGGCTTTTCCGAAAATGCTGTAGAGGGCGTATCCGAAACCTGCCCCTAACCCTATGAGAAGCCCTGATAAGGAAAGGGAAAGAGAATCCCCGAGTCCCGGAAGATAACCGGTTACAAAAGCACATCCTATAAGCGTTAGCCCCAGAGAAAAAAGCTTTTTTATACCCAGACTTTCCCCGAAGAAAACCCTGGAAAGGACTGAAACAAATGCAGGGGCTGTATAGAGCAAAGTAACGGCAACTGCAATAGAAGTTTCCCTGATTGTGGTAAAGTAACAGAGGTTAAAGAAAGCAAGGCTGAAGATGCCTGTCCCTACAAAATAGAGAGAGTCACGAACCCTTATTTTCAGCAGTTCCGGCCTGGTAAAAAGCAGGTAGACCAGCATAAGAACAGCCGCCGATAAAACCCTGAGCGTCACAACCTGAAGCGGAGAAAATCCGAAACCGTAAAAGCCCCGAACGAAAATTCCTATCGTACCCCATAGGACCGCCCCTGCAGCAATCAGTAAATATGCCCGTTTTTGCATTTCGTAACCCTCTTTTGCCAGACCTTCAATTTAGTATACCTGTTCCCATTTGAAATCTTCGTTTTATGGAATTTGTGACCGAATGATCGACAAAGTACCGAAAGTTCTGCAAAATCACAAATCTTAAGAAGTTATCGAGCAGAAAATTTAATTCGGTATATAAAAATGGAAAAATTATTTACCTTTCAGGTTAATATCCATTACTTCCACTCCAATTAATTCCTGGTGTGAGTCCCCATAAACAGGATTTGGATATTCATAGTATCTTTTTGTGTAAATTTCAACCAGTACATGATGTTGCTTTTCTTTTTTCAAATCGAGCGGATGGCTATATTGATATGGTTTTGAATACTCTAAGGTGAGAGGTTCTCCATGTAACAGGGTGTAATCCCCTAATGTGCTTGCAGAACCCATTGAACCGATATGGATATCAACTGGTAAAATGTCTGTTTCAGGGCTCTCTCCAAGGTTTAGAGACTGTGAATTCTTGTGCAGATAAACAAAGTCCATTGAGAGATTCCCTCTTACATAACTATCATTTATTGCCCTATTATCAGTCACTGCCCCATTATCAGTCCAGTTAATATTATTAATTTCAACATTGTTCTCAGGCAGACCTGACTCAAATGGGAAGTACCATGCGACAATTGCAAGGATCAATAATATGAACACGAGAAGCAGGATCTTCAGAGATTTCAATAGTAATGACTCTTTTTTCAGGTAAAATACCGCCCCTATTACTACAAGGACAAGAAGAGCAGACATCAGTTTATTAGCGGTCAGCCGGTTATCTATTGTGTTCGAAAAAATCTGATTTTCGGATAATTTTTCTGTTTTAATTCCTATTTCATTATTTAATAAAGTGTTGTTTTCGATGACATTGTCTTTAGTATAAATGAGAAGTATGCCGTATTTGCCGTTGGAATTTATTGTATTGTTCCGGATAAGGGCGCCGTCACCTCTGGAATAGATTCCGTTTTCATTGTGTGAAAGCTCATTGTTTACGATTCTATTATTTTTATTTGCATGAAGGAGGGTTAAGCCCGAATCTCTATTGAAACCAAAATTATTGTTTTCCAGCCGGTTAGTTTCCGAATCCCATACAACAGAACCGGTTAACATATTATTGACGGCACTGTTGTTTTCTATTTCATTATTAAAAGATGAGGTTAAACAGATACCATGCTTGTTTCCAGTAGCAGTGTTTTCTTTTACGATACTGTCATTTGTTTTGAACAGGGCTATCCCATAATTCTCATTAAGGCTTGCATTGTTATTGGAAATTATATTGTTATTTGAAGATTCGACAATTATTCCATATCGATTATTGAAAACCGTATTTTTACTTATGACGTTGTTATTCGAGTCGGATATGTTTATCCCGTGCAGGCTGTTTAAAAATAAAGAATTGCCTTCGATTTCGTTTTCCCGGGAAGAGGAAAGTAGAATGCCGTCTTCAACGTTTGAAATACTGTTATCCAGGATTTGACAGTACATGGCATTGTCCAGATATATCCCGGACCTGATTTTGCTCTCATTTTCGGCTATCAAATTGAAACCGATTATGCTGGTATTCGATGAGCTTATGTGAAATATATGATTTGAAGAGTTTGTAACTTTGACAGTTACATTAAACGAGTTATCATCTGCAGTTTTTAATGTAAGTGGTTTGTTGATGAGCAGGTTTTCAGAATAAATCCCACTGTGTACAATAATGATATCCGTATCATTTGCATTATCAACGGCATCCTGAATCGAAGTATAATCTGCATTTTTGAATCCTACTGTGATCACATCAGCCGATACGGGATTTGTTGAAAAGAAAAGAAGTAGTGTAATCAAAACAGATTTCAATTTCATAAAATTACCTTCTGGATAAATCCATTGTTTGTTTGAGCCCCCGGCTTGAAAAATCCTGTATCACTATAAGGTCAGACACCGTCAATTACAAGTAACAATGGGTCTGCGTGATTTTTTTATCTGCATCTATGCTCCGGCTTTGAAGATACCTTTTGCCCGTGTGCCATTCATCAAGTTATAATCTCTTCTTCGAGCGTTCAGGGTTCAAGCCAACTCTGTAAGTTTAGTTTGGATTCACCCTCATATTTTTACAATGTGAGATGAGATAATCGAACCTAACTATATTAATGTTTTTTGACCACATCATCAAACTAAAGAATAAATTATAACGCTAGTCAATTAAGAAATAATATCATAAAAGAAATAATATCATAAGTTAGAATTTCGATTAACAATACACCCTAATGAAGCTGTTTTTACATTGATCTTCTTGAACAAAGCAAAGCTCAGCTAAAACCTATAAAGCAGTCTACCTGAACAAGCGAAGCCCCCCACTACTGGAACCTATAAATTAGCCCTCTTGAGCGAAGTTTCCGATTTAAACCTTCAAATTAGTCTGCTTGAGCGCAGCGAAACAGACCTCGTGCTCCCGAAGCGAAATTCGGGCTGCAGAGCCGCAACTCTGCTGGCGCAACTCTGCTCAAAAGTAAGGATATAAAAAATAATAGAGTAAAAAGAGTGTCCCTTAATAAAAAGTAAGTATGAACTGAAATGCAGTTATTTGTACTTATATATGGAAACCAGACCCCTGGCTATAGCTATTGAAATAATGGATATTAGTACTGCAGTTAGGAGAACCATGAAAAGATTTTCCTGTTCAGCAAACTGGAACATAAAATAGAAGAGAATAACACTCAGCACTACTCCAACAAGCAGCAGAATTGCTGCCGGTCCTCCCAAAATCTTTTCGGTATCCTTCTTGCTCATACAGACGATCTCTCCTGAGGTAGTTTACCAGCAAATTATAATTTCAAATTATTTTTCAAGTCAGACATTTTTCTTTCTAATCTTTTAAAGATCCTGGTCTTTTTAAGGGTCCTTACTTCCGTAAACCTGAAAGGAATAAAACTAAACGAGAATCATTTTCTGACGGGAAGAAGTGATTTTTAACTCATTCCATCAACCAGAGATAGCAATTCATTAGTAAAGGTGATCTCTAAAGCTTTAAGCATGCCGATTCTCAGGATATTATAGAAGAATCGGGTTATTGAATTACATGTTTCAGGTATGTACAGCCTTCTAAGTTCCAAATAAATTTATAGTTTTTGATTTCGAAAACCCATGATACCCTTGGGAAACCTGTTTTCGGGATTATAAATTGCTGTTCATCCTCTCGAATTGTGACTCGCTCGAATTGCTCCTCGGGATCGCAGGAAATCGGAGATTTTCTGGGAGTTGCGATGTAATGCAGCAGCAAATAACATGAAAAGAGCAAGTACTAAAAAATAGGAAAAACTCGACGCGAGTACAAATAAAAAAGAATTAAGCACTCATTAACAGCACTGTTTTTACTCTGTTTTCATGCCTGGAGGCACAGCGTTCGTGACGGGGGACTACATAGCCTGAAGGTGCCGTATTCAGAACTTCTGGAATGATATACCGATCGATCAGAAGTTACCCAATTGCTTGAAAAACAGTAATTGGAAAATTAAGTTTTTAGAGAAACTCAAGGCACAGGCACACGTAATATTCTCTTGCAATCTTTTTAAGCCAGTCTGGAACTATACAGTACCTGTCAACAACAAGCTCGTTCAGGTAGTAGAGGGACTCTTCGGTTTTGCATTCACTGAGCCTCTTTACAGCGGTCCTTCTCGCCCATGCAGATTTCTCTTCGTCAAGGGCTTCAAGATAAAGCTGGTATTCTTTACTATCATCCATTACAGTAAAATTATCTACCAAAGAATATAAATATTTGTATTCGGTGTCAGCAACAGAGATATCCAGAGTTTTTCAAGTGATTTTAATGTGATCTGGGCGTATCTTTCGACGAGTGGGACATTTTTAGGACCAATCGAGGAAGTATCCGGATAGTTGGCATGGACAAACTGATAACGCAGGGTATAAAACGTAAGAATTTCTGATTCCAGGGATAAGGGACCGAGAATCCTTTCTCAAATGTTAGCTTTGTGCTACAGGTTAGAACACAAAAACACAAATATACGGTACAGACATAAATACAATTTCAGAAATTCGGTTCCAAAAAAGGTAGATTCGGGTAAGTAAAAAATAGGAAAAAAGAATTCCCATGCAGTGATCAGTTGCTGAGAATTCATGCACAAGGTCTTTTTGTTCGCTATTGTTCGCTATGCTTACGAAGTAAGTAATCATTCGTCAAAAAAGATATATAATTACCGGGATTGAAATTTCAACCCGGCTGACATATTGTCTCGCGTTGAAATGTTTAACGCAAACAATTATTTTAAGGCAAACACTAATTTTTTTCTCCTTCAAAAATTATTTTGAAGTAGATGCCGAAAAGAGCTAAAAACGGGCAAGAATTACTAATTTAACAGACTAACTTCCGTGTGTAGAACATACATATTCAACTATACTTATGTGCCCGGTTATACCAATCTATAATCATTTATACTTATCTGTACTCCTTATTTTACCTGAGTTTTCATTTTATACTTATGTCTTATCTGTACTCCCTATTTCACCTGGGTTCTGGAATTATAAAGCTTCATTTCCCGGAGGTTATATTCCTCGAACTGCCAGATCAAAGCTCCGGAAGGAGGTTATATCCTCTCTAAATGTCAGATCAAAGGGAAGTTTCACCTTGTACTTATTGATTTTACAGGATCCAGCTTTGCCGCCTGCCGCGCAGGATAAATTCCGGTAATCAGATTCAGCAGGAAAACGGCGGCAATAATTAACACGATGTCCTGAGCGCGGACAACAATCGGGATAAAGGAAATACCACCGTAGACATCCGAAGAAGCTGCCGGGATTTCATACCCGCCTATTGCCAGGGATATAAGAACTCCTGCAAAGGTACCGAAAAGGGCGCCCAGCAGGCCGAGAATCCCACTCTGAAGAATGAAAATCGTCTGGATACTTGAGACCGGGGCTCCCATAGCGCGGAGCATCCCTATCTGGCCAGTTGCGCCGATAACCGAAAGGTTCAGGGTACTGACAACGCCAAAAGAGGCTATGACAATAATAAGCCCGTAGACGACATTGTTTGAAGTACTTTCGATAGCAATGGTACGGAGGATTGCAGGATTTGTCTCGGTCCAGCCTTTTGCCTCGTAACCGGTCTTCCCGATCTCGGCTGCGATTTCCCGATCCATATTGAAATCCTGGAGCCGGACTGAAATACCGTTAACAACATCCGGGACATCATAAAATTCCTGAGCAGTATCCAGAGAAGTATAAGCCAGGGATTCGTCCAGAGGAGAGCCCGTATGAAAGATCCCCACAACCCGGAGCGAAAGGGGATTTGCATTTGGGAAAGATACATCTACAGAATCTCCCAGGTTAACTTCAAGTTTCTCCGCCAGCCTTGAGCCGATAACCACCGTATTTTGTGAAAACTCGAGTTCCCGGAAACTGCCTTCAACCATATCTTCTTCAATCGAGCTGATTTCACTTTCCTGTAAAGGAACTACACCCTTAAGCTCGGCATTGAAAGAATTGTCCTTGAACCTGAAAGAAGCCTGTCCGGTAAGAAAAGGAGAAACTGCAGTAACCCCTTCGATAGAACTTATCTCTTCCATGAGTGTCCCGTAGAGATAGATGTAATCCTCGCCTTCCTGCGGAGAGACCGAGACTTGAGGGAGTTTGTCGACGGTAGTGTCGTAAAGCTCCTCGGTAAAACCCACCATGAGCGCCTGGGAAATCGTGAGCACCATCACAGCAAGGGCTATTGCGCCTACCGAAAGAAGAGTCTGGAATTTTCTTGCCCGGATCTGCCTTAGGGCTATAAAAAGTTCGTAACGCATGGGATTCACGGCTTTTGAACTTTAGTTGGATTTTTTTCTGTCCTGATTGTTTTCTGTCCTGATTGTTTTCTGTCCTGATTGTTTTCTGTCCTGATTGTTTTCTGTTCGGATTGTTTTCTGTCCTGATTGTTTTCTGTCCTGATTGTTTTCTGTTCGGATTGTTTCCTGCTCTACGCCTCACTTTTACACGAAAGAGTTTAGTGCAGCTTTTTGAAAAGGGAGAAAACCACAGCAAGCCCTGCAACTCCGGTGGCAAATGAAAAGCCAGGGATGCCATTTCCTCCGTCTTCTCCTGAGGTTTCATTTCCTGCATCAGGGCTCGCTTCACTTGCATTAGATGCGGAAAGGTCAGACTCGATAATGGTTTCCCTGCGTTCGATAACATCTCCATTGTTGCCGAAAAGCTCGATTTCAAGCCTGTAGACTCCTGCCGTAAGCCTTTCTTCCCAGGCAACCTCAACCGTCTCGTCATCATCGTTCAACAGTACGGGGACTCTTTCCCGGACGGACTCGACAAACACGGAACTGCCACTCCCTGAGCTTTCCTGCAGTTCATATACGGAAAAAACCAGATTTCCTTCAAAAGGCACTTGGGAACGCCCTAAAACCGTTGCACTTGCTCCGGTTTCATCTTCATAGATGTCAGTAATCTCTGCATCGTCTATGGCGGTAAAATTCTCTGCTGATGCGATGAAACCTCTGCTGGGGGAATAGACCCGGACCTTAACCCTTCCCGTGTACTCTTTATTGTTTTCGAGGAGAGTGCCCCAAGATGCAGAAAAGGCTTCCGGCACGCTGGTCAGGGATACCTTTTCAGTTTTTGTACTGTAAAGGACATCATGTCCGTCCACAAGCATGTATTCGAGATCAAAAATTGAAGCCTGATTGGGGGAGAGCGCAACGGTGATCCCTTCGGAATTGGGGACAAGATCATCGACCTGAAGTCTGGACGCGGAGTTGCTGCCGTAAACAAAATCATATTCCGATTCTGAAAGTACTTTTCCCTGGTCCAGAAGCCTTGCCCTTAAAGTGTAAGCCCCGCGTTCGGCATTCCTGATATCCCAGAAGCCAACTTTCATGACCCTGGTATTTGCAGGAAAACTCCCGGTTGAGAATGTCTGTGTAGCAATGGCCTCTTCATTCCCCCTATCCGGCCTGACCAGAGAAGCCTCAAGGATCAGGTCCTCTTCCGGCTGGTTTGAGTAGAGTGTCACATCATAGGACTCAAGGTCACTGTAGAGTTCGGATATTCGGACCTGGTGTGTTCCGTCGACCTGAGAGGTATCTGCTGCAGAGGCCTGGGGGACCGATATAAGAAATAAAACGAGTAAGAAAAGCAAGGCTTTCATGATCTTTTTTCCCCTGTTCAATAACAAAAAGATTGTTCTGATCTTATTTAAAAGAAGTGCAGTCAGAGAAACAAGTTATTTTCTACTTCCCGATTACAGGTGGTTCCTGACTGACTGCTGATCCGTTCCGGTACCCGAAGAGAATCTTTCATTATTCTCACCCTGCACCACACCGGCTTGAGCAGGCCAGCCATCCAGACAAATACTTTGCTTGATCCCGGAAACTATTTTTCAATTAACAGTAAATACAAGCGCCTCCGCCAGCCCGTCTGGAGGCCCTGCAAAAATAGAAAGAAAAAAAGATTTGAAAGAGAAATAAGGCCTAATTATGCCAATTTGCCCTTTTTTCCTCTCTTTTTTACTCCCAAGCATTTCCAATAGCTTTACTTTCAAGCTTTTCTTTTTTTCTTTTTCGTTTTCTTTTTGTTGGAAAAATCATCCTGCTGGGTCTCTTTATTTTACCGTTGTTTTAAGTTAGTCCTCTTGAACGCAGCTCACTTTTTCCCATAATAGTCTGCTTGAGCGCAGTTCACTACTTTATCCCAAAATTGGCCCTCTTGAGCGAAGCGAAAAGGGCAGCGTACTGCAGAGCCGCAACTCTGCCGGCACAACTCTGCTGGCACAACTCTGCCAACAAAGATTGAGAAGATAAAAAAATTGAATAAATAAAGAATTTTTTTGAGTTAAATAAACAAAACCTGCAGTGAATCCGAAAGTATTTATTCTATAGTTGAAGTATAAGATGACAATTATTAAATCTAAACAAGTTTACTTGATTTATCGCTCTGAGAGCAGAAATCTCACTGCCGGTGTTACTGAAATATTTAGCTTACCTGAAAAGCTTTTTACCTGAAATATATAAAACACGTGTTCGAGCAGAAGGTATGGTAAAAATGGAGAAGAAAAGCCTCTTAATCCTGGGAACCGCCTCTCATGTTGGAAAAAGTTCAGTTGTGACTGCCATATGCAGGATTCTATCCAGAAGCTACAGGGTTGCCCCCTTCAAGGCCCAGAACATGAGCCTGAATTCCTGGATCACAAGAGACGGAAAAGAAATCGGAATTGCACAGGCAATCCAGGCAAAAGCCGCAGGTACCGAACCCACAGCAGATATGAACCCGGTTCTCCTCAAGCCCAAAGGGGACTGTGTTTCCCAGGTAATCCTGCTGGGGGAACCTTATGCTGACAAAAGTGCAGGCCAGTATTACGACTCCATTGAAGAGATGCAGGCAGTCCTTAAAGGGGCTCTCGAAAGGCTCTGGAAGGAACACGACATCATTGTTATGGAAGGGGCCGGAGGAGCTGCAGAAATCAATCTCTATGAAAGGGATATCGTAAATGTAGGGACTGCAAGGCTTACTCAGGCTCCCATAATCCTCGTAGGAGATATTGAAAGGGGAGGCGTGTTTGCAAGCCTTTACGGCACGGTTGCTCTTCTGCCCGAAGATGTAAAGAAAAATGTCAAAGGGTTCATAATAAACAAATTCAGAGGCGACCCTGAAATCCTGAAACCGGGACTCAAGCAGCTTGAGGAAAAAACCGGAATCCCTGTACTCGGAGTTCTGCCTCATTTCAAGCTCCGCATCCCCTCAGAAGATTCGGTCTCCCTCGGAGATAAAGAAGGGGCTAAGACCGAAAAAGAAATCGAAATTGCAGTAATCCGTCTGCCCAGAATCTCAAATTTTACGGATTTCGAACCCCTTGAGGGACTCGTAAAAGTCCGCTACGTAGACATTGACGAAGACCTCGGAAACCCTGATGCGATCATGATCCCCGGCACGAAGAACACTGTCAACGACCTTCACGACCTCAGGGCAAGCGGGATGGCCAAAAAAATCCAGGCTTTCAAAGGAAAAATCCCGATCTTCGGGATCTGCGGCGGCTACCAGATGCTTGGCAGAACTATCTTTGACTCCGGCGTGGAAAATGGAGTAGAAGCCGAGTTTGAGGGCCTCGGGCTCCTGGATATAGGGACAAAGTTCGGGGAGTATAAAAAGAGGACAATCCAGGTAACAAAGAAAGTTAACGGCCACGGGCCTATCCTGAAATCCATAGATGGGGAAGAGATAAAGGGTTACGAGATTCACATGGGCGTTACGGATTCGAACCGTACTGTTTTCGGAGACGATGGTGCTATTGATGAAGAAGGCCTTGTGATCGGCACATATCTTCACGGGCTCTTTGATAACGGGAATATAAGAAATGCCCTTGTCCGGTACCTCTATGAGAAAAAAGGGCTTGAGTACGGGCCTGAAGAGATCGTAAGCGAAAACGATGCCTATGAAGAACTTGCAAATATGTTTGAGCAAAACATCGACATGGAAAAGCTCTATGAGATTGCAGGGATCTGAAAAATACTGCTGAAAAGAGAACAAAGCCGAAAACACATTCATCAGGTGCTGCTGTCCTGCAGTACCTGAACCTGTTATATGAAATCCAAATAACTCTGAAACGGATCGGCGTTGAAATCGACACGGAGATATGTTTTAAAAGATATTTTGAGCGGGGCCCGGCAGGACACTGGGAATACCAGGTAACAAAAAAGTACTATTGGGGTAAAGTACAATTCGTGCGGAGGCACAATTGCTGTTCAGGGCCCGCTCAACATTCAATTATTTTTATTGCTAACTATTTATTCATTATGAATTTGTTCTACTTAATTGAGATAAGAAGCCGGACAATCTGAGAACAGATTCGTGACTATTTTTCCTAAAGCTAATATAGAAAGGAACACTACAGTCTTAAATTAAGAAAGGTAATCTGTTAGAGCTTTTTGCCGAAATGTATGAATTATATTTTTCTATGCTCTATCCTTCTGTGTTTCTGTTTTTCTGTTCTTCCATTCTTCTGTGTTTCTGTTTTTCTGTACTTCCATTCCTCTGTGTTTCTGTTTTTCTGTACTTCCATTCCTCTGTGTTTCTGTTTTCTACTGGAATAATAGACAGAAAAAATAAAGGAATGGAGGGAAAAAGAGCTATGCAGGCGGAAAAAGAATGTTAATGATTTGTGAGTCTGATGTTGAAAAAAGAGGTTGTTGAGCGGTAGGGGGGAGAGAATATGGGGAGTATTTGGGAAAGAAAATTTGATACCATTTGGGGGGCTAGGTATGTTTGCTCGTAGAGGGCGAATAAATCCCAGAAAGTTAACCACTCAACAGTACTTATCTTTGCTACATAGTATTTATGCCTTCTGAATTTATCTTACTTATCTAAGATCCCCAAACTTTTATTTTTATTTGAAGATCTGATTTAATACAAAGTAAAACAGAATAGTTAAAATTTTAAAGATTGTTACAAATAGTTAAATGTAAATAAAAATTATAAGACAGATAAAGTATGATTTACTAGAAGAAATATATTTCAAAGATAATTCTGAGAAATTCTAACTTATCAAATATTATTATCAAGTATTATTACTTATGTCTGCAAGGAAAACGATGCAGACATCAACTGGAGGATTTTTTTGAGATATGAATTTAAGAGGAAACCCCTCTTTATGATAATCCTGTTTTGTGCAGCCGCAGGAGTCTTAATAGCCCCTGCATCTGCTGCTGTTACAGACTGGGAGTTATCTCCGGCCTGTCCCAGCGCAGGAGATGTTATTAGAATTTCCGGTGAGGCAGCAGATAATGAAATCATTGAAGTATCCATCTTACATGAAGAAATGGTGCCGGTCTCAGGGAAAAAATATACTTATCAGATAAACAAGCTGACAATTCCATCTGGCGAAGATAATTCCTTCAAAGTCACTGCAACCGGAGAAAACGATATTGAAGTCAAGGACATGAACGTAAGAGTCAAAAAATTTAAGTGGTTCACAAGACATGCAGATGCCCTGGACGGAACTGTTACAGTATCCCAATCAAATGTACCGTCCTGGATGAGTTATTTTGTTAAAATTGACGGAGATGTTGTCTTCAAAAAAGAAGAATCTTCGAAAAATAATTTCAAGGTTAATTCGGACAATGGACAGGTTAAACTTGTGTTCAAAACCTCATATGAAGCTGAAAAAGCCGATTCAAACGGAGATTTCACATTCACCTATGATACGAACTCGCTTCCTGAGGGCAATTACACAATAAACATAGGTGACATTGAAAAAGAATTTACCCTTAATACGGCAAAAGAAACAAAAGAAAAAAAGACTTACCTTAATTTTTTAAAAAATTTCAATTTGATAAAAAAGAAATAAAAGGTTATTAAGCTCAGCCTTTCTAAGGACCGTTCGATCGGTGTTTACTCCAGCGTTTCATTCGGTCGGTGTTTAATACCGAAATAAAGAATGAAAAACAAAAAAGAAGTTAGCTCAAAAGAAACATTAGCCCCACAGAAACATATCCTTTCCTGTGGAGTTATCTTTTGAGCTAACTTATGAGCGAACTTATGAGCTAACTTTTGAGCTAACTTCTGAGCTATCTTTTGAGCTAACTTCTGAGTTATCTTTTGAGCTAACTTCTGAGCTAACTTCTGAGTTATCTTCTGAACTATCTTTTTATTTCCTGCATCAATTAAGGTCAACAGCGGCCTTCAATCCGGATTTTTTTGTTTGACGGAAAGCTTCACTTCAGCCCCTGGAAAAACTGCAACCGAAAACTTCCGGGGAGAAAGCATATACCCGTCTTCAATGTTCGATACCCTGAACTTCATATCAACCGCTTTTCCCTGAGCCCTGATTTTTACAGTGCCTCCCTTTACAAGTCCCAGCTTGCGGACCATGTGCAGGTCCAATTCGACAAAGTCGTTGCAGTCTTCAAACCCGTGCCACATGAACGGGGACAGAGAATAAACAAGCGAAGCTGAAAAACCTTCTGTAGAGGCTTCCTCCGGGAATGGTTCAAAGAGGGATCCGGAACATGCTTCCTGATCGGACCCGCATTCGAAACAGGGGGTTTCAACTTCGGTTGGTTCGGCTGGCGTGGAGCAAGTTTCGACAGGAGCCGAGAAGGAGAACTCATCTGCTTTCTTTGCTCCCAAGATTTCAAACACCTCTTTCCGGACCGACATAAAATCGAGCTTTTTTCCGAAAGCTGTCGCCAGGCTGGTAAGCGAATCGAAACCGAGAGTGGAGTTCCCACCTGCTGGAAGCAGCCTTCCTTCCGCATTGAGTACACTTCCCTGTTTGCGGTAAAAAGGTTCGGATGCGATAACTATGTCAGCAAGCCCGGAAAGTTCTCCCTGTCTGGAACTCTGGACTATCAGGGTATCCAGTTTCGATAGGGCCCTGACCGTAGCTTCTTTATCAGGAGCAAGTCCGAGAAGATCGGATTCCAGGCAGAAGAGAGTCTTTATTTTCCCGGAATTTATGTCCTCAAGCAACTTTTCCAGCGTGTGTTGCTCTGTGTGCGCTGAAAGTAGCTCTGCCCCTGCAGAGTTTGCAAAAGGCCTGAGGAAGAAAGTTTTTGCACCGGAAACCTGCGCAAGGTCCAGGACTGCCCTTACATGTGCCGGGTCCGAGTAAGGGTGGATATCGGCTATAAGCACGGAGTCCCGGGAAGGAGAAAGGGTTTTTCCATATTCCTCAGGCTTCAGGCAGAACTGGTCGTCAGCAACAGGCATATGTCTGATCCCTATGCAGACAACCTTTGCCCCGTTTTCTTTTGCTCTTATGACTCTCCTGAGGAGCAGTGGATACTGGGAATATGGATCAACAAAGAGAAAAACCTGTTTTGCTTTTTCAATTTCCTCAAGGGGCATACTCTGACTGAATACAGTGTGCATGCTAACCGGAAGGGAAGAGTATATGCCCATTCCCGTCTCTACTCCTGCTCCAAACGCGCCTGCAAGGAAGGAGAAAGCCTTCTGTTCTTCGTTCGTCGTGTTCCCCGCCGAAAAGAAAGCCAGGCTTTCTGCTGACGCGTTTTTCAGAGCCTCGACTGCTGCTGAAATAGCAGCTTCAAGCCCTGCATCCTTTCCTCCTACACTCGAGACCTGAGGCTCTGCGTAATAGAGCGGGAGCTTCATCCCGAATCTGCAGAGCTTGCCTGCATTTACCGGGGAGCTTTTCCGGAAATCCACGGCAAGTGAAGTTTCCCCGGTTTCGGAAACCATTTCCCGAATGTAGAGCCCGCAGGCAAGCCCGCAGCCCGGACATATGCTTGAATACACGTTCTCTCCGGGATTCACCTGCATGAGCAGCCACCTCCTTCTTTTTCTTCATTATCTTCAGGTTTCAGGGCAAAAAAAGGCGGAGTCCTGTCTGACATGCCCGGGAGGTACCTGTATTCCTTCTGGACGGGGACGGCAAAGCGCTGGTAAAGGCGGGTGAGCGGAATTTCCGCAGGGCAGACATCTTCACACTGCCCGCAGCCTATACAGGAGTCCGAAAGGTGAAGGAAACGTATCAGATGGAAAAGGGACATTTTGTAGCTGTCTGCAGGGGAAGAGTAAGCCGTGCACTTTGAATCTTCCCCGCAGGTGCAGACAGGGCAGACTGCCTTGCAAGCTCCGCAGTGGATACAGTTTTCAAGCTCCTTCCGAAAGTACTCGAAGCGTTCTCTTCCATCCTCAATCGGGATGAAAACTTCAGCCTTTCTTTTCTCGCTCATCCCGAGCATTACCTGATTGACCTTTTCCCGGGTAGAAATGTCCTTCTCATCTGCCTGCATAAGTTCGGCAAAACCCGCATTAACGGCATTTTTTAGGAGCTTCGCCCCTTTTTCGGTCAGAACTTCCACAAAGGTACCCTTGCCTGCAAGACCACCGGGGACGCCCCAGTTCCCGCAGGCAAGGTCGGCATTAGTCGGGATCTTTACCTGGCAGTAGCGGCAGGAATCCCTTCTTCCGAACTCTTCAGCTTCGAGGTCATCAATAGGAACTGCGTGTTCATTCCCGTCCTTTGTGAAGAAAACAAGTTTACCTTTTACGATTTCTTCTCCTGCAATCTTTTCCGGGTCAAGCCTGTAGATGGTCTCAAGCATTTTCCGGACCGTTTCCGGGTGCATCGTGCCCCCGCAGTTAAGCCCTATGACATAAGTGTCATCAGGAGACAGGGCATTCCTTTTCCCCCTTTCGACAACGGCTCTTGCATCGCAGGGCTTTGCAGGCAGAGCTATTTTTCCGGCACAGGTTTCGGGCATTAAGTATCTGGCAAGGTTTACGGGCACGGAGTGCATGGAGCCTGCTGACTCCAGGACCTCCTGCACGTCCGAAGTAAACACCGGATAGGCTTCAAATTCGCTGACTTTTTTCAGGACAAGCACTCTGTCCACAAGCCCGGTCTCAAGAGCAGCCGCGAGTACTGCTGTCACAAGTCCCCCGGAAGCTCCGCGTGCCCGCACCTCTTCGGACGCAGCCCAGCCGAGCAACTGACCACCGATTTTAATGTCGGCAGCAGCTTTCATTTCGGACATTTTCAGGCCACCCCTTCAGGCTTTAAGACACTGGGACCAAGCTGCCTGACCTCTTCCGTAACCTTCCGGACAACTTCGGCAAACTTTTCGCCTTCCGAGGCAGAGATCCAGTTGAGCTGCAGCCTTTTTTCTTCAAGGCCGAGCTCTTTTAACATCGAACGCATGAAATTGAACTTCACGAGAGTTTTTTCGTTTCCGTTTATATAATGGCAGTCCCCGAGGTGGCAACCCGTAATCATCACTGCATCGGCTCCCTCAAGGAAAGCGGAAAATACATGGACAGGGTCTACCCTGCTCGAACACATAACACGTATGATGCGCATGCTTGCAGGCTGCTGGAAACGCCCGATTCCAGCCCCGTCTGCGCCTGCATAGGAACACCAGTTGCAGCAGAACATTACAATCTTTGGTTCCCATGCTTCAGAGATTTCGTTTTTCTCAGGTTCCATTAGCGGACCTCCTCAGAATAAGTGAAGACATCTTTTACCTGGGCAAGGAGCTGATCGTTTCTGAAATGCTGCTGGTCAAGCGCCCCTGTCGGACAGCTCATGGCACAGGCCCCGCAGCCCTTGCAGAGAGCAGGGTTAACCCCGGATTTCCTTGCCTTATAAGAAACGCCCTGCTTTTCAAGCAAAACTTCGGTTAAATTGATCGCCCCGTAAGGGCAGACCTTTTCACAGGCTCCGCAGCCTACGCAGAGTTTGGCATCAACTTTTGAAATGACAGCGCTTGATTCCAGAGACTTCCTTGAAAGGATTGTACATGCCTGCGAAGCCGCAGCTGCAGCCTGAGCAATGCTTTCGTCCACAAGTTTGGGAGCCTGGGCTGTCCCGCAGAGGAAGACCCCTTCGGTTGCAAAGTCGACAGGCCTTAACTTTATGTGGACTTCCAGGAAAAAGCCGTTTGAGTCCAGAGGGACCTTGAACATCGGGGCAATCTGCCTGTTTGAAGCAGGAGCTACAAGCGGAGCACTCAGGACTGTAAGGTCAGCCTCGATTTCCAGGTCAAAGCCCGTGATCTCATCATATACGCGGACCTCATTCTCCCCTATCCAGGGCATCCGGGTATCGGAATAGGCTATAAAACGAACGCCTGCAGCCCTTGCCCTTGAGTAGAGCTCTTCCCAGGCCCCATAGGTACGCATTTCCCGGTACAGCACATGTACGGTAGCCGAAGGGGCTTTTTCCTTGATGCGGAGGGCATTTTTCACAGCAGTTATACAGCAGACCCTGGAACAGTAGGGACGCTCTTTATTCCTGCTCCCGGCACACTGGACCATTACCACGTGTTTCGCCTTGAAATCGCCTTCGAGTTCTGCTTCGAGTTCGGACTGGGTAATAACATTCGGGAACTCCCCATAACTGAAGTATCCGGCAGGCGAAAGCTCCTCGGCTCCCGTTGCAAGAACCGCAACTGCAAACGAAACTTCCTGTTCCTTCCCTGCTCTATCCCGTATCCGACCTTTGAAATTTCCAACCGAACCGCTGACTTCAACCAGTTCGGATCCTGTAAGGACTGTGATTAGAGGATGAGCCCTGACTTTCTCGATAAGAGGAAGAAGTATTTTCCTGGTTTTCCTTTCGTCCTGCAGGGCTGTTATATCTTTAAGGAGCCCTCCGAGGTCGGCTTCTTTTTCCACAAGCAGAACTTCAAACCCGTTCTCTGCGATCTCGAGAGCTGCATGCAGGCCTGAAATTCCTCCCCCGAGCACGAGTGCGTTATGCCCGAGCGAGAGTTCCTGTTTATAAAGAGGACTGAGGCACCTGACCCTGGAAACCCCCATCCTGACGATGTCCTTTGCCTTTTCAGTGGCTTTTTCGGGCTCTTGCTGGTGAATCCAGGAACAGTGTTCCCTTATATTTACAAGCTCAAAGAGGTAAGGGTTCAGCCCTGCGTCCCTGCAGCTCTCCTGGAAGAGGGGCTCGTGGGTTCTGGGAGTGCAGGAAGCAACAAGTACCCTGTTCAGCCCGTATTTGGCAATCATTTCCTTGATCCTTTCCTGGGCATCTTCGGAACAGGCATACATTTCTTCCCTTGCAACTGCCACATTTTCAAGTGTGCCTGCGTAACGGACAACTTCGGGGACGTTAACAAAGCCGCCTATGTTCGTGCCGCAGTGACAGACAACCACGCCTACCTCAGGTTCACCTTCGACCACCTTTTCAGGGGGAAACTCCTTTTTGCTTTCCAGAGTTCCGCGGGCAGGAGAGAGCAGAGCCCCGGCCTTTGCGGCAGCTCCGCTTGCCTGAGCAACCGTATCAGGGATGTCTTTTGGGCCCTGAACGGCACCTGCAGCAAAAACTCCGGGCCTGTCCGTGTTCATGGGATCCTCGATTGGGGTGCTGATAAATCCGGCTCCCGTAAGCCCGACCCCTGCAATCCGCGCAAGTTCTTTGCCTGATTCGGAAGCCCCTATGCCTATCGAGAGGACGACCATGTCGAACTCTTCGTGGGCTATGCTGCCGTCCTCTTCTTCATAGGGGATTCTCAATGCACCTTTCAGAGGGTCGGCTTCAACACAGGAAGGGCGGGAACGGATGAAACGAACCTTTTTCTCATTTCTTGCCCGCTGGTAGAACTCCTCAAAACCTTTTCCGAAAGCCCGGATATCGATATTAAAAATTGCACATTCGATTTCCGGGTCGTGCTCTTTTGCAATCACTGCCTGCTTTACGGCGTACATGCAACATACGGAAGAGCAGTACTTTTTCGATAATTTCCGGTTCCTGGAACCCACGCATTGAATAAAAGCAATCTTCTTTGGCTCCTTTCCTTTCGAGGTCTGGAGGTGCCCATGATAAGGTCCGGAGGCATTAAGGAGCCTCTCAAACTGGAGAGAGGTTACAACATCCGGATGTTCGGGCCTGTAGGCCTCAAGCCCTTTCGGGTTAAAAGCCTCAAAACCCGCAGCAAGGATTACAGCTCCGGCTTTGAGGGAGAGTTCTTTATCTTTCTGGGTGTAGTCAATGGCCCCTCGCTTGCAGACCTTTGCACAGTTTCCGCATTTGCCTTTGCTCAGGTAGATGCAGTTTTCAGGGTCAATGGTCATGGTCCTGGGCACAGCCTGCGGAAAAGCGAGATAAATCGCTTTCCTCGGGGCAAGCCCTTCATTAAACCCGTCCGAGACTTTTTTTGGGCATTTTTCAATACAATCCCCGCATCCCGTACATTTCGTCTCGTCCACATATCTGGCTTTTTTCCTGACTTTTACAGTAAAGTTCCCGGCAGCTCCGTCAATGGCAAGAACCTCACTATACGTGAGCAGCTCTATATTCGGGTGCCTGCTGGCTTCCACAAGTTTGGGAGAAAGGATGCAGGCTGCGCAGTCCGAGGTCGGAAAAGTCTTGTCAAGCTGGGCCATTTTTCCCCCGATTGTCGGCCCGGACTCGATAAGGTAAACTTTGTACCCGCTGTTTGCAAGGTCAAGGGAAGCCTGTACTCCGGCAATCCCTCCCCCGACGACAGCAACTGCTCCGGTTATGTCCGTTTTCATGCTTTCAGCTCCTACAGATGTTTTTCAGATAATTCTGCTTCAGCACAGTATTTTTTCAGCTTTCAGCTTTTTTCAGTGTTTTTCGGCATTTTCAGGCTTTTCTGAGCTTTATTAATTTTTTTCAGTTTTTTTGGCTTTTATTCAACTTTTAGTTAAAAGTAGATTCAAGCTCATGTGGGCAATCCGCCCTTTCCAAAACCTGTGCCTGCACCGAGTTTTTTACCCGGAAACTTATTTTCGGCCCTTTCTCCGAGTTTTGTATAGAATTCGGCATTCTGAATACGGTTTAAGTGGATGCCCAGTTTCTCAGGGGAATACCCGAGAGCAAGCCCGAGGAGCTGGGAGTAGTGCAATACCGGGATGCTGAAGTCTTTTCCCTGGCGCTCTGCAAGCTCAAACTGCCCCTGGTCAAACTGAAGATGGCAGAAAGGACAGGCGTTTACGATGCAGTCCACGTTTGCACTTTGCATATGTTCGAGTTTTTTTTCTGTAAGCCTGAGAGCCACGTCCTGTACGGCTGAGCGGGCTCCTCCCCCCGCCCCACAGCAGGCTGTTTTGTCCTCATATTCCACGCTCCGGGCTCCCGTAGCTTCTACAAGTTCATCAAAAAAAGAGGGATTTTCCGGGCTTCCGAGTTTTCGTTCATGGGACGGTTTTACTAGGTGGCAGCCGTAGTGCACTGCGATCCTGAGGTCAAGAGGGTGGGTGACTGCATCCCGGACTTTTTCGGGCCTGACATCCCTGAACAGGTATTCGACGATATGCCTGACCTCAATATTCCCCGAAAACTCTTTCCCGATCTCAGAAAGTTTTTCATTGACCACAGCTTTTGTTTCGGGGTCTTCTTTTAAGATCCGGTTGGTATCCGCAAGCGTTGCGTAACAGCCGTTGCACACGGTCAGGAGGTCCGTATCAAGAGCTTCCGAAAGGCAAAGGTTCCGGCTTGCAAGGGTGAGCCAGGTCTTTTTATCAAAGGACTGAAAGACGCCTGGAGCAGGGCAGCAAGAAGCTCCTTCAAGTTCCCTGATGGGAATTCCAAGCCGTTCCATCACCTTCCGGGTGGCACTTTCAATGCCGGGATAACGGTTCGGAGCGATACAACCTAAAAAGAGAGAAAGGTCACGTTTTGAAGTGTCGGTATTGTTTTTCGTCATGTTTTTCAGCTTCTTATCGCGAATTCGTCTTTCAGGCCGAAGCAGACTGGTCAAACCCCACAAGCCTGTCAAACCCGCAGGCTTTAATGAGCTGCCTTACCTCTTCAAGGGCTTCAGGGCAGGAGTGTACGGTTCCGGGCAGTTCGTCCAGGGCAAGCTCTTTCCGCTTTTTCCTGTTCTGCTCGTCAATAGGAACACCGTGCCCGGTACGCATTACATACTCGGCGATTTTTTTATGAGCCGGAAGCATGACACCGTTTTTTACGGCAATACTTCGAAGCTTAAGCATGGTGTCCACGGTTTTTACTCCTTCCGGGCATCGTTCTTGACACCTGAAGCAGGTAGTGCAGTACCAGAGGTGCTCGCTGTTGAGCACACGGTCCCGCAGCCCCATTGCAGACATGCGCAGAAGTTTTTTTATGTTGTACTGGGGCACAATGTCGGTAACCGGGCAGCCTATAGAGCAGCCCTTACAGTTAAAACACATCAGAATCTTTTCGGCTCCGGTCTCCTCTTTGATCTCTTCAAAAAAGGTAGGATCGGATTCTGAGGTTTTTATAGGGTGTTTCATAGATTCATCCCTGATACATCTCTTAATTTTTGACGTGAATAGACAAGTCCGGATTTCAGATAATTTTTCAGATTTCTGGATAATTTCTCAAATTTTTTGTCCTTTCCCGGGAAGATATTTCATGCAAATTAGAACTGCATAAATGAACCTTCATTACTCGAAAAGGAAGGTTAAACAAGCTCCTGTTCATGAATAAGCTCAGGATGCTCGCGGGGTAATAATATAATAATATACTTAAACGTTTCGCACATTTGTCATGATAAATAATTAAAAATATAGCGAAAAAAAATATTTAAAAGAAGAAATATCAAAAAGCTGCGCTTCATTCAACAAAAATACAAATTAAAAAAATGAAAGAATGAATAATAATAAAAATTTTTAAAAAATAGTAAAAAAATTAAAAATTATAGAGAAGTGATATAGTATAAAAAATAAACATAAGTTTACACCCGCCGTTATAGAGTTGCATGCCTGAATAAAAAAGAATTGTGCTTCGGCAGAGTTGCGGCTCTGCAGCCCGAATTTCGCTTCGGGAGCACGAGATCTGTTTCGGCAGAGTTGCGGCTCTGCAGCCCGAATTTCGCCTCGGGAGCACGAGATCTGTTTCGGCAGATTTGCGGCTCTGCAGTACGCTGCCCTTTTCGCTTCGCTCAAGAGGGCAAATTTGGGGATATAGTAATGAGCTGCGCTCAAGCAGACCAACTTAAAAACAACGGTAAAGTAAATAGACGCATGAGAGCGGCCTTTTCAAAAAAGACTTTAAGGAACAGAAAGCGACGCTGCTGAAGAGACGCCTATGAGTAACAACAGAACCAAACTGCCAAAAGAAGATGAAACTTCGGTCTTTATTTCTCTTTCATTTCTGCCTTTTTCCTTTTGTGAAAGGCCTCCAGAAAAGCTGGCGGAAGCGTTTATATAAGTCGGAATTAAAAATTAGTTTCTATGGTCCAAGAGAAATATTCTCTTGAACCGGAGGATGTTTCCTTAGTATATTTTGTCTCTCACTCCGGTATCGCTCTGTATGTCACATTTGTTCGGCTGACGGATGGACCAGATTCCGCGCGGCGAAGCATAGAAAAGATGAAAAATTTCTTATCTGGGTCCCGGAATAGATCAAACAGTCATCATACGCCATCCAAAAGTAGAAAGTGAAAGAAATCAGGGTCCGAAAAAATGGGAAATGTAAAAGGGAAACAGAAAAAGTAGAAATGGAAATAAAACAGGTTTCAGAACATCCGGACCTGCCTGCCAAGCCCTTCCCGGACTGCTCTCTCATAAACCATATGCGCGGTTGCTACATCCTGAATTGCAAGCCCCGTAGAGTCGAAGATCGTAATCTCTTCCTCGCTTGTCCTGCCGGGTTTGAGGCCGGCTATGACTTCTCCGAGCTGGGCGTGAATGTCATTTTCCGATATATAGTGTTTGGAGAGAGGTACGTTTACTTCCCCGGAATGGAGCGCCTGCACCATATCGTCGACAATGATCTTGGAGCGAAGGAGAAGTTCGGGGTCCAGTTCTTCTTTTCCCACAGCATCTGCACCTATTGCATTGATATGGGTCCCTTCCTTGACCCAGCTGGCTTTTACGATCGGTTTTCTGGTAGGGGTTGTCGTGACAAGGATATCACAGTCGCATACCTTTTCGATGCTTTCCTCATAAAGGATTTCACCGGGCACGAAGTCTGCCATTTCCTGGATAAACTGGTCACAGCTTTTCTTTGTCCTTGAAGTGATTTTCACAGTTTCGGGCTCAAAAACCTCACAGAGGGCTTCAAGCTGCGTCCTTGCCTGGTTTCCCGCTCCTATTAGCCCGATGACTTTTGAGTCCTTTCTTGCAAGGTATTTTGCAGCGGTTCCTCCGGCAGCTCCCGTTCGGATGTCGGTCAGGTAGGTCCCGTCCATAATTGCTACAGGAGCTCCGGTTTCAGGGGAGATGAGTATGATTAGCGCCATTACGGTAGGGAGGTTGCGCATGGGATTTCCGGGGTGGACGTTTACGATTTTTACGCCTGTAATGTCTTCTTCTTCAAGATATGCAGGCATAGTCCTCAGGTCGCCGTTGTAAGCCGTATAGTAAAGATAGGATTTGGGAGGCATCTGCACCTTACCAAGCCCATGCTGTCTGAAAGCTCTTTCCACTACCTGCATATCAGAATGCATATCAACAACGCTCTTTACCTCCTCCTGAGCCAGCCACAACACTTCCATACCAGAATCCTCCACCGGAGCCATAGACCTTCCTCACAACCGAAACGTAAGCTGGCTTTCAGCTGAAAACCAAGCTTAAATCGAATAAAACCGGAATAAAAACCGGCAAACAAACAGCCACATCGACTGCCGGACAGCACAAATTGCCGTTTTTATTCGCGCAAATAGGTATATATAACATATATCTTCACTCATTTAAAGAACTTCCTTCCTGAAAGGAGAAATTATGCAAGAGAGTTCTGATGCTTTTTCCGAGCCCACCCCGAAAGAAAAATTGCTGAAGCCTGCCAGAGACATCAGAAGCATTCTGCGCTGGGGTTATCCTAAATTTGCAACCATCCGCTTTGTGGCTGACCACTCCCAGCTCAGTGCCGAAGAACGGCATATTCTCACAAGGGTGATCATGCCCCCGGACAAAATCGTTTCCAGAATCAGGAAAAAAATAGCCTGCAACGGCATAAGGGACAGGGACCTCCTTCTGGACGGGTACAATGTCCTCCTCAGCGTGGATAGCCTGCTGAAAAAAGAGCCCATGTGGTTCTGCGACGATGGATATATCCGGGACACCCGCTACTATTTCAGCAAGGCGAAGCAGGCTGAAGATATAGAGGAAGCTCTGGACCTGATTCTTGAATTTTTCTCCGAAGCTCGTCCGAAGTCAGTAACCTTCCTGCTTGATGCCCAGATCAGCCGGAGCGGAGAACTTGCCGGCTTCATCCGCCGCAAACTTAAAGAACAGGGAATTCCGGGAGATGCACATACCTCAAAAACTGCGGATTTCGATCTGAAAACAGAAGGGGAAAACCCCGAAAGACAGCTTGTTGTCGCAACCTCCGACGGGATCGTAATCGACTCGGTCCTTCAGGTCCTGGATATTCCTGCCTGCCTCATGGAAAAAAAAGGAATTGAGCCCGTGAGGCTATACTGAATCAGGGATCTGTTAACCTGAAACCGTACAAACCGGGCTCCGTACCGGCCCGGAGCTGGACCTGACCGAACAGGTAAGCTCATTAATTTACTATCGACATTTAATTTGTTATCAAAAATAATTTATTACCAGGCATGTCGCCTGGAATACTCGGCTTGCCTGTAGATTTCTTCGGCTTCTGCGTACTGCCCTTTTTCTTTCAGCAGATCCCCGTATCCGCAGAGGCTTCCGAAATGTCCGGGATCGAGTTCGAGAGCTTTTTTGTACTGGACTTCGGCCTCGTGCCTGTGCCCGAACCTGGCAAGCAGCCCTGCGTATTCGCAGTGGGCTTCCACATCTCCGGGGTCGATTTTAAGGGCATACCTGTAGTGCACCCTTGCCCCATGGACAATCCCGTGTTCTGCAAGCAGACGGGCATAGTACAGGTGAAGTCTGGGGTTTTCCGGATCAGCTTTGAGGGCTACTATGTAGTAGGTTTCAGCTTCAAGTGGCTCCCCTTTTTCTTCAAGAAGGCGAGCGTAGCGGAAATTGGACTCCACATGCCCGGGGTCAAGTTCAAGCGCCCGGGAAAAATGGTAGTTAGCATCATTTATTTGCCCGCGCTTGTAAAGTAAAATCCCGTACCCGCAGTGAGCTCCCACATGCCTCGAGTCAAGGAGAAGGGCTTTTTTATACGCTTCTTCGGCGCCATCTGTGTCCCTGAGCCTGAAAAGCAGGCAGCCGTAATTGCAGAGCGTATCAATATGGAAGGGGTGAATTTCAAGGGCTCTTTCATACTGGGCTCTTGCAGCCTCAAGTTTCCCGAGCCTGGAGAGCATGGCTCCGTACCCGCAGAGAGCTTCTATATTTTCCGGGTTTTCATCAATCACCTCTTCAAATTCCCTGGCCGCAAGATCCCCAAGCCCCAGCAGAGAAGCTGTTTTCCCTGCCTCCATATGGGCATCTTCCCGCATTTTCCCGGAGAAAAGGGAGGCACATGCCCTGGCGAATACGTACTTTTCCCTGTACATCTTATCGTTGCCGAAAATAAAGGAAAGTTTCAGCAGGGTTTCTGGCGAAAGCGAGTGCTCACGGGAAAAAGAAATGACAAACTCAACGACATCATCGAGGGCACATTCATCTTCTGCAACCTTTTCGATTACATGAAAAACCAGCTTGTCTACGGCATCTATCTCCATGCCCAAAAACCTCCTAAATTTTACCTTTACAGTGAATTTATTTGGCAGGCTATAAATAAATACCCTTTTATATTCGTCCTCCACTAAATTTCAAGACATCATATGTCTTATAAATGTTTAATAATATTTATAAGAAAGATAAAAATATAGAAGCCTATGACAAACTGCGAAATGATCCAACCGTAGCACAGTGGCTAAAATAGTTAACAAACGACTAAAGACCGAGAAAGCATATCTGCCCAGCTTCCAGAAGTATGTTAATTTTACTGGCATGCCACCCGAAGAATTGCTTGCAGAAGCGGAAGCAAAAAACAACAAAAATAAGGCTATGCGTAAGCGGGCAATTGTGACCCGGAGGACTGATTCAGGTTTCATCTGGAGAATGAAACTAACTTATCCCCAAATTCTGTCCTGAGTGCAGTGAATGCCGTGAATAGTTTTTGTTCTGTAGTTCATTTTAATGACTCGGAATATGAAGCTTAATTAATTCCCGTTCTTTATTGGAGAAAGTACCGGGATCAGGAAGTCTGATAGATCGTTTTTACATTAAAGAACAATCAGGGTACAGGGGTTATTTGATTTTAAGATCGCTTCTAAGTGTTTCTGAAAGCCTGTAGAACTTATAATAATTCTTCAAAAAACAAACATGAAATATTCGAATTACAGGTACAAAAAATGAAAATGCTTGAGAGCATTTTCATGCCAAAGAGAAAAGGAGTTAAAAATTACGCGTATCATTAATTGTGCTTAACTATTTCGCCACTTGATTAATCAACAGAGTAATAACTTACATGATAATACTCATTATTCAGTTTTATATATTCAGTCCTGTTATCCCACATGATGTTAGCAAACTCCGTCATATTTTCATTATGATCAAAAGGGAGCTTAATATCTTTTCCTGGATTATTTATCGCTTCTTCGACATAGGGATATTTCTCGATATCTGCTAAACTGAATTCCACGTATTTTTCTGGCGTATCTTGAAGTTTATCCGCGCGGACATACATGCCTGCTCCAGGCTGATAAATCATCAAAAAGAAAATAAGGCATATTGCCAGAGCCGCAAAAGAAATAGCTGCTAAAGTTTTTGTCCTTGATTTCATTCAATAAGCTCTCCAAGCACGCTATGAAATAAAGTGCAGGATTTAATCCTGCACAAAATATTTTAAAAATGATTTCTGTTAGTTTCGATAGTTTGGTCACAGATTGTACACCAGTAATCTTCATCCATCAATCTGTCTCTTAGGGCATATTTTATGGAGTTCGGGTTAACTGGAAAATACTCTTGAACTCCATAAATTCCTCTTATCTAACTCCTTATAAGTTTTCTGGCCATTCCATTTAACTATCTGTTTTTCATAATTCTTTCGGGTCTAAAATTATTCCCCAGTCGTTGATTGTTCAATAGTCTGGACAGAAAATACACATATGATTACTCGGCTGTATTCATATTCCGTACTTTTATAAAAAGCAAAAGTAACACAAAATAATATCTACTAAGCCAATACTTACATTGATTTATAGTATTCTTGAACTACTTTGCAGCCCCTGGCTGCGAGATCATGCACAGGCTGGCACGATTCCCCCTTTTCCCCACAGAGCCTGTAAATCATTCCATTCATTGCGTGCATCCAAGTAGATGAAAATGTGACGTTTGCATTCGATGAGGTATCATAGTAGGCATACATCTTGCTTTCATAATTAAACTGCTCAGACGCCTGTGTATGGGGTACTCTGGCATTGACATTATACATGAGATTGTATTTGGGCATAGGAACCATTTCATTGCCCAGCGGGTTCATTGTGTCCATGGTCTGGTTAGAGAATATTAACTATATTAAATTATTTGAATAAATTAGAGAAGATAGTCTCAAAAAATAGGAGCCAGGAGAAGCAGGAAAGACAAAAACAGAAAAACAGTCCGGAAAGTTATCTTCCATTATTCTCGTCCTGTACCTCGCGGATTCCGGACAGACATGTCAGCCAGATGAAGCAACAAATTGAAAGCCAATGCAGCAAAGGTCCGATCACTAACTTAAACTCTGCTCACATGTAAACTGTACCTTGTTTCCACATCATACATGCCCTCAAGCTCCTCTTCGGTCAGGAAACCTTTCTCTATAAGTGTGCTGAGCGTCTTCCTGTCAACCGATTCAACAATATCCCAGAGTTCACGCTCCATAAGATAAGGCTTTAACTTCCTGATGTGCCAGAGTTTCCAATCAACCCTCTGCCGCTTTAGCTCCACATGCCCCACTCTCAGGACATCAATTTCCTTTTCTGCAAAGGTATTCATAATGCGGGTCCTGAGTTCTTCCCGCCTCTTTTCAAGAATAGATATTGCAGAAACAAGTTCTTCGTACTCAAGCGCAACATCGGCAAGATCCATCTCTTCAGGGTCCTGCTCACTGATATCAAGTTCCATTTTCCCGTACCCCCGTTCGATCCTTAAACTTAGTATATCTCTTTATCTTGCTCTTTATTCTTTACCGTTTTTTCCTGCTTTCTGTTTTTCTTCTTAAACTGACTTTTTTGCTTGCTGCCATCTCTACTTACTGGCTTTTCCTGTTTCAGTATATGCGGGTAATCAGGTTTATAGCTGCACATTCATGCGGGAATTTATTATAGGATAAAAATTACAGACTGACCTTTCGGTATCTTGACCTGGCTCAGAAATACTTATCGAGTAAAAATCCATCTTAGTTGATAGAAAAGCTTCTTTAGAAAAACTTCCGACAGGCGGGCTTTGAAGCCTCCGGGAAGTCTTTAGAGCTTCTGCAAATTTTATCAGAGAATTTATCGGGGTGGTTCCGTAACATCAGCAAATAACCTTGAGAAAGCAAAAATGAAAGAAGAACTTAGCCTTATCCTCCCGAAGATAAATAACGTACTTGAGTCCGAACCTGCTGTGCTCTGGATTGACCCGAAGCCTGAGGAGTCGATTATGCTTATCGGGGATATCCACGGAGACCTTGATGCCCTTGACTTTGTAATGGGAATGAGAGAAGAACTGGGCTGCAGACAAATGCTTTTTCTGGGAGACTATGTGGACCGCGGGATGCAGGGGACAGAAGTCCTGATAATACTTTTCCGGTTGAAACTTGAAGAGCCGCAAAACATTTTCCTGCTCAGAGGAAACCACGAAACCGTGGATATGAACCTCTATTACGGCTTTTTCGAGGAAATTGGTTTTGACCGGGGTTTTCTCCTGGATATTAGCAGGACATATGACAGGCTGCCGGTAGCAGCGGTGATCTCTGGACAGACCTTCTGCGTACACGGAGGAATCAATGGTACCGAAAGTATCGATACCATCACAAAAGAAGGGGCTTTTCCTTATCTGTGGAATGACCCCTCAAAACGTCCGGGGATGAGCTCTTCATCAAGAGGTTCTACAGTTAAAGAATTCGGGCCGGATATCGTTGATGGCTTTTTGGAAACTAATGGTTTGAAAAGGATTGTACGAGGGCACACAGCCCTCAGGACAGGATACGAATGGTGGTTCGATGGGAAACTGCTTTCCCTTTTTTCCTGCCCGGATTATGTGGGGTTCGGAAATGCTGCTGCTTTTGCTTATATCGAGAAAGGAGAAATAAAAATTATTACCTTTATAAACCGGGACCGATAAGACAGAAATTTCAGCCGGTACAGGTAAAGACACAATCTGATTAAAGCAAAAAAGTCGGGAAAAATAAAAATCGCTCCAGCTGAGTCACTACTTCAAACTGGAGTCTTATAATGCCGGATTGTTAATCGTTTTTGTCTGGATACCAAGATAATAAATTGTTTTGTTCGGTTGAATCAGCCTATTAAATTGAAACTATTAAGTCGAAACATCTGTCAAGTTAAAATATCCTGTTAAGTTGAAACATTTTCCTGATCATCCTTAGTCCAGAATAATCCAGGTCTCGGTCATTTTGCTCCCGATATCCGGATCAAGCTGCATTGCTTTTGTATACTGCACCTTGGCTTCGTCAAAGCGCCTCATTTTTCTCATGAGCAGACCGTAGTTGTAGTGGAGAGGGGGATAATAAGGGTTGAGAGCAAGGGCTTTTTTGTATTCTTCCTCCGCTTCGGGGAAGCGCCCGAGTTCCGAGAGAAGATTGCCGTAACTGTAATGCCCTTCGGCACTTTCAGGGTCAAGACTGAGAGCTTTTTTGTATTCCAGTTCAGCCTCGTACCTTCTTCCGAAGCGGGCAAGAAGGTTTGCATAATTGGAATGAACTTTTGCATCGTTCTGGTCAAGGGCAAGGGCTTCCATATACTGTTCTTCGGCTTCCGAGACTCTGCCTTCCCTTGCGAGGAGGTTCCCGTAGTTGAAAAGAGTTCTCCTGTGCCTGGGGTTAAGGGAAAGAGCCTTCCTGTACTCGACCTCGGCTTCCGAAGAGCGTCCAAGGAAAGAGAGTAAAACACCGAAGTTGTGGTGGAGGCTTGGGTCTTCAGGATCCAGCTTCATGGCAAGCCTGTACTCTTTCTCGGCGTCCCTGAGTCTTCCAAGCTCAAAGAGCAGGTTTGCATATCCGCCTCTGGCAGGGACATAGTCCGGGTTACCGGTAAGGGCTCGCAGGTAACACTCTTCGGCTTCAACTCCATATCCGTATTCGGTAAGGAGGTAAGCGTACCCGGCGTTTGCCTTTACATTTTCAGGCGAGGTTTCAAGTACGGTTTTATACTCATTTTCTGCATCCCGAATCCTTCCGAGCTCTAAAAGAAGTTCAGCATAAGCGCATCTTACATCTGCATTTTCAGGGTTTTCGCTCAGAATTTCACAGTAGCTTGCTTCGGCTTCAGGGGAAAAGCCCAGTACATGTGCTGCAATGCCCAGCGCATAGCAGGAATCTTCGCGGAGTTTCCCGGAAGCCTGCATTAAGCAGACCTTTGCTAAAACGTATTCTTCCATATGCATTTTTTGCTGCCTGCATGCCCTGGAGAGGTCAAGTAAGAGTTGTGGGGAAAAAGCTTTTTCTTTTGAGCTTTCCAGAGCAAAATCGACTGCATAGGAGAGGTTTTTCTGATCGGATCCGATTGTTCCAATTACTTCGTATACGAAATCGTCAATTGCTTCAAAGTCCATTATCCGGCACCTCAGAAAACTGAGTGTTAATTGATTTAGGGGGGTTGTCAGTGTAACATCCGGAGTATAGTTTTCCAATTAATTGAATATATTAGTGAGTGAATAGTGCGTAAGACTATCCGACATAATATTAGTGTTTGAATAGTGCATATGAGAACCAGTATAATATTACAATTATCATATAACACCTTATCCCTTTGAAACCCAAAATAAAACAGTCGATTGCATTGAACGACAGCGTTTTCGTAAAAAAATAGATTTCGCAGGATAAAAAACAAGGATTCAGGACAGGAGAAACGATAAAAATATATAAAGATATATAAAAACATAAAAAATGATACGATGAACCAGATTGAAAAATTGAAGAAGAGATAAATAAAAATACGAATGGAAAAGAAAAGCATATCGAATGATAGTATTGTCTCGATGAGAAGGGACTTAAAAAATTTCGAATAAAGCATAAATCAAACACTGAAAAATTACCGCTTCGTATTAAATTAGGGATAAAATTCGTTTTATATTCAGGTTACATTGCAAGTTACATTGCAGGTTAATTGCTTAGATTGCAGCTTACTTTGTGGGTCAAAAAGTTAATTTCAAAATTACAGGTTTTCAAAAGAGGAAATGTAAAAGCAAAAAACAGGAAAAAACTCTCCGGTCAACCCGAAGTAAATTCAATTGCTTTAAGGGTGGGAAGGCATTAGTCTCAAAAAAGCCTTAATTAGATTCTTATTTTCGATTCTTTTTGCCTATAAAGTCTCGAAGCTACAGGATTAAGCTCCAAAAAACATAGGCTCCAAAAAAACAATATATGAGAACTATACTCTCTTTACTACTTAGAAACTTAAGATGAAATGCTCAGTACTGAAAAAAACAAATAAACGCTTAATAACCATTTAAGGATCTCTGAAACTGACCACCATGTTTCTCAAACTCTTTTCCCTTTTTCTGATTATTCCCCTTGTGGAGATTTATCTCCTGGTTAAGATAGGCGGCATAATCGGAGCTTTTAACACCGTGCTTGTTATTTTGATTACTGCAAGCCTTGGAGCTTACCTGACAAAAAGCCAGGGCTTTCGGGTACTCAACCAGATCCAGGATGCAACAAGACAGGGATATATGCCGGGAAACGAACTCCTGCATGGGCTTTTTGTCCTGATCGGGGGCTTTGCCCTCCTGACCCCCGGTTTTCTAACCGATGCCATAGGTTTTTCCATGTTAATTCCCCCAATCAGAGAAATCTATGTGGGAATTGCAAAAGGAATCATCAGGAAAAAAATAGAGCAGGGCAGCTTCCAGATGCGGGTGTACACGGATTTCAGGTAACCCAGAATTGCGCCTCGGGACAGAAAAACCATAGATTTTTCCTGTAGTTGCGATGTAATCGCAACAGTACGCGGTTCTTTTCGCTGCGCTCAAGAGAACTACGTGTGGATTTTTTATAGACATTCGTACTCAAGAGGGCTAATTTGTAGTTTGAATAGTAAAATTCGCTCAGGCGAACTAAAATAACAGGTCTATCTGACCCTTGCAACATTATTCGCTATCCTGAACCGTTCTTGTCCCGGCAGAGTTGCGGCTCTGCAGTACGCGGTCCTTTTCGCTATGCTCAAGAGGACTAACTTAAAAACAATGGTAAAATAAAGAGACGCAGGAGAGAGGTCTTCCCCAGGAAGAGAAAAAAAGAAGAATAAAGAAGGATAACAGGCCATCAGCTAAAAAAGACTGATGACATCTGCAAGGAAGTAATATGTAAAAGTAATAGGTAAAAGTAACATGGAAAATCGATAACTATCTGCTTCTTTTGCCTTCTTTTGTTCAGGGCCGCCAGACAAGCTGGCGGAGTCATCCTATAAAGCAGAGATTAAAAAACTGTTCCGTGGTCAGAAGAAGTATTTCTTAACCCCATGGCAGACTTCGTCTAGCTTTCGATTACTACATATCGTACCATTATTGAGCTCAGGTTTTCTTTTTTTGCAGCTAGCCGGAAGGCCAAGTTCGATTCTGTTCAGCACATTATAAAAAGAGGGAAAAGACCGGGATATTAAGAAATAATATCTTCCTTTAATAAGAGGCACCCTTACGATTCACATTGCGAATCTTAGAACGCGAATGAGAAAACATAAAGCAACAGCGGTGCCAGAAAAACTGTAATCAAGCCGGCAATTCCTATTGCAAGCCCGCTCATTGCTCCTTCGGTTTCCCCGAGTTCTATTGCCCTCGTTGTCCCGAGAGCGTGGGAAGCTGTGCCGATTGCAATGCCGACTGCAACACTATCGTTTATGCGGAAGCAGCGGCAGATGAATGGGCCAAGCACAGCCCCTATGATTCCCGTTACTATAATTGCAGCCACGGTTATTGCAGGCAGGCCTCCGATCTGTTTTGATATCTCCATTCCAATGGGAGTGGTCACGGATTTCGGGACAAGGGAATTGGTTATCACATCATCAAGCCCGAAAAGGCTGGAGAAGATAAAGATGCTTGAGATACCCGCAATGCAGCCTGCACTTATGCCCGTAATTATGGGAAGAGCATCGCTTTTCAGGAGCCGGATTTTCTTGTAGAGGGGCACGGCAAGGACAACGGTTGCAGGCCCGAGGAAGAAGGAAATATACTCTCCGCCCATGTTGTAGGTTTCAAAATCTATCCCGAAATACAGCAGGAAAAAAATCACGAGTACAAAGCCTATAAGGAGAGGATTGAAGACCGAAGAACGGGCTTTTTTATAGAGCAGAGTCCCTATCTGAAAAGCGGCCAGAGAAAGGAGAATTCCAAAAAGGGGAGTACTGAGAAACTCATTCAGGAAACCGGCCTGCATTTCAGCTCACCTCTTTCATTTGTCTCTCGCATACCTGTGAATTTTCAGGAACTTTCCCTACCTTATTTTCTCCTTTTCCGGAGAAAGAAACATTCTCAGACCTTTTTTGGAGGAACTTTTTGACAAACTCTACTGTCAGCCCGGTTACTCCCAGAATAATCACCGTCGAGATAACGGAAACCCCGATGACTGCGGTCAATTTTCCTTCAAGCACAGCAAAGCAGGTTATAAGGCTGACTCCTGCCGGAAGGAAGAAAAAAGCCAGGTTTTCGAGCAGAAAATCGCTGATCCTGTCTATCATTTCAAGTTTGATAACACCCGAATACAGGCCGAAAAAAAGGATTAACATGCCCAGGATATTGCCCGGAACAGGCAATCCGAAGACCTTTTGAAGGAACTCGCCCAGAAAATATATGCCAAGAATAATCGAAAATTGTTTTAGCAAAACCTTTTTTGCCTCCTGTTGACTGGAACTGGACTAAAGAAATCGGAATATAAATACCTTCTTAGTGATTGGAAAATTATTTGCAGTGTGATCCGGACAGCTGGCACAACCGGGATACACGGACTTCAAATATTTCCTTCGGATACTTCCCCATGTACTTTCCTTCATAACTTTCACATTTCCGATATCTTCGGCACCTTCATGGTACCAACTGACGTTTTCAAAGGGCGCACAATAAATTCATATCGAGCAAACTCCTATTTTCATTGGGTGTTCTGATGGGAGAAAAGCGCTTAGTATACATGGATCACGCCGCTACCACTTTCACAAAACCGGAAGTGGTTGAAACTATGCTGCCTTTTTTGAAAGAACATTTCGGCAATCCTTCTTCCCTCTACTCGATCGGGAGAGAAGCCAGGGAAGCTGTGGAAACTGTAAGGGAAAAGCTTGCAAAGGCTCTTGGGGCCAGGCCCGAAGAGATATATTTTACTTCAGGGGGAACCGAATCGGACAACTGGGCTGTCAAAGGCACTGCTTTTGCCAGGCAGAAGAAAGGAAAGCACATAATCACCACGCCAATCGAACACCATGCAGTGCTTTACCCCTGCGAGTATCTGGAAACAAAGGGCTTTGACGTAACCTATCTGCCTGTGGACCGATACGGGCTTGTGGATCCTGCAGAGGTGGAAGCCGCAATAAGAAAGGATACCATCCTTATCTCGGTCATGTATGCCAATAATGAAATCGGGACAATCGAGCCTATTTTAGAGGCAGGGAAGGTTGCCAGGGAACACGGGATTCCCTTTCATACCGACGCCGTACAGGTAATAGGGAAGGTCCCCCTTGACCTGCAGGGAGAACATAAGGATGTGGACATGCTCTCCCTTTCCTCGCATAAATTTTACGGGCCAAAAGGGATCGGAGCCCTCTACATAAGAGAAGGGACAGAAATTGACAATTACATGCACGGGGGCGCGCAGGAGAGGGGAAAACGCGCGGGGACGGAGAATGTTGCAGGGATCGTAGGCATGGGAAAGGCGATAGAACTTGCAACTGCAAACATCGAAACACATAATGAAAAGCTCAGGAAAATGAGAGCCCGTCTCATGGCCGGAATCCTTGAAATTCCTTACTGCAGGCTCAACGGGCATCCGGAAAAACGTCTTCCTGGGAACCTGAACTTCAGTTTTGAACATATCGAAGGAGAGTCCTTGCTGCTTATGCTTGACCAGATGGGGATCTGCTGTTCAACAGGCAGCGCCTGCTCTTCGGGTTCCTCTGAGCCTTCGCATGTGTTAAGGGCAATAGGCATACCTCCGAAAACCGCCCAGGGCACGCTGCGCCTGACCCTTGGGGATGCAAATTCCGAAGAAGATATCGACTATGTCCTCGAAGTGCTGCCTGAGGTCGTTGGAAAATTGAGGGCCATATCTCCATTCTACAGGCCGGAAAGCGAATGTGAAAAACAATATAGAGGCACGTAAGCATATGGAAACGACATAGAGTTTTGACTGACGAAAGTCGGGAATACAGCTCATGAAAATTGAAAATACGGCTGATGGAAACCGAGAATTCTTAGAAAACGACAGCAATTCAGGAAATCAGGGAAAAGCGAGGGAGTTTTATGTACAATAAAAAGGTGATGGACCATTTTATGAATCCGAGAAACGTGGGGGAAATAGAGGATGCCGACGGCATCGGAGAAGCCGGAAACCCTCATGGGGACCAGATGAAAATTTTCCTGAAAATCCGGGACAACAGGATTGAAGATGTAAAGTTCAAGACATTTGGCTGTGCAGCAGCAATCGCATCCAGCAGCATGGCAACCGAATTGATAAAAGGCAAAACCCTTGAAGAAGCCTGGGAGCTTACAAACGAAGACGTGGCTGAAGCGCTTGAGGGCCTGCCTCCGGGAAAACTGGAGTGTTCGGTAGTGTCCAGGGAAGCTACCCACAGGGCAATCAATGACTACCGCAAAAAGCAGGGGCTTGAACCTCTTCCGGAGCAGGCCTGAAAGAAACGCAGAAACTCATGTAAAGTCTACTTAATACCTTTCAGGTAAAGTCTCCTTAGTATCTTTAATCTAAAGTCCCCTGAATATATTTCATGAAACGTCTCCCGAGGATCTTTATCGTAAACTTGATCATAAGGGTACCAGATCATACCCTATGAAAAAAATAGGGATCGCGATCACCGACCCGGAAGACTGGACAGCCCGGGCACTCATCAATGCAGCGAAGGAAAAAGGCTTTTTTCCTTTTGTTCTTGACCTCAGGACAGCAGAGGTCAGTATAAGTTCAAAAACTTCCGGGACGGCAGCTTTTTTTAAAGCAGGAGAAATACTGCTCTCGGACCTTGATGCCCTTATTGTCAGAGATGTGGGAGCAGGGGCTTTTGAAGGAGTGTCTTTCAGGTTTGATATCATGAGGGAACTGGAGGCAGGAGGAGTTCCGGTTATAAACTCTCCGGAAGCAGTCCAGAATGCGGCAAACAAGTACCATACTTCTTATCTTCTGGCAAAAGCCGGGTTGCCAGTACCTGAAACTGTAGCCGTACAGAGTGTTGAGGCAGCCTTAAGGGTAGCATCCCGTTTTGGAGATGCCGTCATAAAACCTGTTTTTGGGTACAAGGGAAAAGATATTGCAAGGATAAAGGACGGAGAAATCCGGTTTTCAGACCGAAAAACGGAGCCTATGCCTGTGGAAGCGACTCTTGAAAAACTGCTTGAAGAGCGGGGAATGCTGTATATACAGGAGTTTATAGAAAATCCGGGGAGGGACATAAGGGCTTTTGTTGTGGGAGGCACTTCCATAGGTGCAATTTACAGAAAAGCTGCTGCGGGTTCCTGGGTAAATAACCTCAGCCAGGGAGGAAGTGCGGACCGATGTGTACTTACAGGGGAACAGAAAGAAATTGCGGAAAAAGCTGCCCTTGCAGTAGGCACGACATTTGCAGGTATTGATATAATAGAAGGGGCCGAAGTTCAAACGGACAGTGAAAATAAAAAAACTGAAGATGGAAGCACTGACAATAAACAGGGTTTCAGGATACTTGAAGTCAACGGAACGCCTTCAGGAAAAGGGATTTTTGATGCATGGGGAATTAACCCCGCCGAATATATCCTGGAATACCTGCAAAATATTTTATGAAATAGCTATAAATGTTAAGGAAGATAGTATAACATATTTTAGAAAGATGTTAAATAGAGGTATTCTCAAGTCTGTTAAGCATCCCAACATCTGCAAACTATTCCAGATCTGCAAACTATTCCAGATCTGTAGGCTATCCGAGATCCGTAAATCTTAGAAAGACTCTGAGGAAACCTGAAAGAAACTCTCAAACTCGGCCCGGAAAGGCTGCACAGAAAACATTTAAGATATAGGTTGACCTTGATATGCCCGAGGAAAAGGATGAGCGAATACAAACAGTGTATAGTTACCCGGGACGACCTGAAACTTTCCAAAGGTAAATTTGCCGTACAGGTGGCTCATGCCGCTCTTTCTGCGGCTGAATGGGCTAGCAAGAGCGACCTTGAAAAATGGAAGGAAGGAGGACAAAAAAAAGTTGTCCTGAAAGTTCCCACCCTTAAGGACCTGTATGAGCTTAAGGAAAAAGCAAGGCGGGAAGGGCTTCCGACAGCCCTGATACAGGACGCGGGCCTTACTGAAATTCCCCCCGGGACAGTCACGGTGCTCGGAATCGGTCCGGCAAAAGAAGAGATTATAGACAAGGTTACGCGGGATCTCAAACTTGTTTAATTGCCCTGCAAAAAGGATTGAACCCGTTATAGAAAAGAGAGTAGAACCCATTATAAAACCATTATAAAAAAGAGAGTAGAGGATACCTGAAGAGATATTTTCACGGACAGAAAAAAGTTCTGCCTGTTATTCTATTCAGGAGGGTGTCAATGAATAACCCGGAGTTTTCAGAAAAAAACGCACCAGAAAAAAATATACCCTCGATAATTGCGGTCCTATTTATTTGTCTTGTACTTGTTACAATTACCGGGTTTCTCTTTTCGGACTCGGTTGGCAATTTTACGAATGAGTTAAAAGGTTATCTTGGACTGGGTGCAGAGTCCGAAATCTCTGAAGAGGCATTCATACCTGACATAGCTTCTTTTACTTTTCCTGCGGTCCCTTCGTACTCCACTTCAAATAAAGAACTTACTCCAGTCCTGAGAACCCCGCTGCAACCCGGTTTTTCTCTGAGTAGCAATTATCAGACCTCGGAGTTTTACCAGGGAGGGGTAAGTTATGTTAAAATCGGCATTAAAAACGAAGGCCGAAACCCGATCTTTATTGACAGGTACGGAGTTTCGGTTAACGCCTCCACAAGCCGGATTTATTCCGAAGACTGCGGAGTTTTGATTGTTCCGGGGGAAGAGCGAAATCTCGGAGTAATTGCAGTTCAGGTCCCTGAAGAAGAAAAAGCCAGCATCAGCATAGTCCTCTGGCTACTCGCCTCGACCTCGGAAGGGAAATGGCACGAATATGAGCCCTATTTTATGAACGGAATAGTAACCGATCTAAAGCCGATGCCCGAAAAAATTACTCCGAAATACAGATACAATCCTGATTATTACTTTAAAACAATAAATCGACTTGTAGAGCCGTCCGAACCGGACGTAAGGGCCAGAGCAGCCGAAGTAGCCCGCTCATATCCCGGAGCCTACAATATATATCAGGTCTGCGCCCTCTTTGACATGGTAAAGGAAGATATCGAATATGTGAGTGACCCGAGGGGTAATGACATATGGGAGCCAGCCAATGTCACTCTGAGGATAGGAGCCGGAGACTGTGAGGATCAGGCAATTCTTCTTTCATCCCTGATCGAAGCTGTGGGAGGTACTACCCGGGTCTACCTGACAGACAACCATGCCTTTGCAGCGGCTTACATCGGGAACGGATCCAGCGCAGTTGAAGCCGAAGTTAAAGGAGTAAGAGCTTATTACGGAAATGTTGACGTAAACTACCTGACCGACGAATATGGCTCCTGGCTTATGCTCGACCCGACTTCCAGCCTTTATGCAGGCGGACTTCCCGGAAAAACAGCCCAGACAAAGGTCAAGGCAGTCGGGGAAAATGAAACTTACAGGAGCTGGACCTTCATAAACACGAGCAGCGTAAAAGTGATTGATATCAGTCCCGGGGATTGAGATAAGTTAAAGATGTTAAGAATCTTCTCCCGCTGTCAGGAAGAAAATATATATGGGGAGGGGGTCTGCATCAGATAATCATCCAATTACCTTTTAATCAGCAGCTCTTACCTTTTTAATTCATGTTCAAAAAATCCAGCCTTAAATTTTACCTGTTTATAAAGAGGAGTGTTTGCAACCCATGGAAGTTCCAGAAATTGAAAAACAGATTGGAATAAATCTGTACTCCACTGATACCGAAGGCCTCGGAGGGCAACTCCGCCAGGAAGTGGAGGATTTTATTGTCAAAGAGATCACGAATAGAGAGGAAGGAAAGGATGGGAAGTACCTGATCCTCGAACTCACAAAACGCGACTGGGATACCCACCACTTTACCCGGACCCTGGCGAAAATCCTGCAGATAAGCCAGAAGCGGATAAGTGTTGCAGGCACAAAAGACAAGCGAGCTCTCACCACCCAGAAGATCAGCATTTTTGATGTTGATGCCCCGGAAATTGAAAAAATCCACTTAAAAGACGTGGAGCTGAAAGTCCTGGGCCGCTCCCGGAAGTCCGTGGAACTGGGGGACCTGTGGGGAAATGAGTTCGTAATTACAATCCGGGACATAGCCAGTTCTCCCGAAAAGACCGGAGCCATGCTCGAGAAAACAAATAGTGAAGTCCTGGCCCAGGGAGGAGTCCCGAACTTCTTCGGGATTCAGCGTTTCGGTTCTGTCCGCCCCGTGACTCACCTGGTAGGAAAAGCCATTGTTGAAGGAGACTTTGAAAAAGCTGCCATGCTCTACATTGCCGAACCCTTCCCGGAAGAACCCGAGGAGACAAAAGCAGCCCGCCAGTTCGTGAAGGAGACCCGCGACTTCAGGGAAGGCCTCAAAACCTATCCCCTCCGCCTGGGCCATGAAAGGGCAATGATGAACCACCTGATCTCAAACCCGGAAGACTATTCCGGAGCCTTCGGCGTGCTCCCTAAAAACCTGTACAGGATGTTCGTACACGCCTACCAGTCTTATATTTATAATATGATCCTCTGCCGCAGGATCGAAAGCGGCATCCCCTTAAATAAGGCAGTGGAAGGGGATATCGTCTGCTTCAGGAACGAAGCCGGGCTTCCGGACTCTTCAAAGACTGAAAAAGTCAGCTCTGAAACCGTAAACGCAATGAACCGCCTGATAAAGCACGGAAGAGCCTTCATAACCGCTCCTCTTCCGGGTTTTAATACTGAATTTGCATCCGGGGTTCCCGGAGAAATCGAAAGTAAAGTCCTTAAAGAACTTGGAGTTTCTCTTGAGGGCTTTAATGTAGAAGAGTTCCCGGAAATGAGTTCGAAAGGCACCCGCAGGGAAGTCCTCCTGCAGGTTGAACCGAAGTTTGAGGTTGCAGAGGACGAGCTGAACCCCGGAAAATCAAAGGCAGTTCTGGAATTCATGCTCCCCAAGGGAAGTTATGCTACAACCGTGCTGCGGGAATACATGAAAGTAGACCCGCTGCAGATGAGCTGATATACTTAGAACTCAAAACAAACCAGACTAAAGAAAAATCAGCCCGCAGAAAAAAAGGCTGCTAAGTAGAGCAGCTTTCTACTCTTTTTATCAGGCAAGCAGCCGGTTTCCAAAAACCGTGCCCACCAAAACTCAACGAAATTGAGATACCGTTTTTGCCCCTTGAAGTTTGGGTTCTTGAACTCCATATTCCGGGAGATATTTAAACCTTTATCCAGGAGAATTGCAGGTTAAAAATCAAACTGTTTGAGAATACGGAACTAAAACTTCTTTTGTTGTTTTTCCAAATACCGTCTTTGATGCGCTTTCTATTCCCTTCTCTTCTGATGTCTCTTCTTCTGATGTGTCATCAAATACCTCCTCTGCTTCTTCCTCTAATATGTCATGTAATTTAAAACATTTGAAATTTTTAGACTGTAATATGACAGCAACGTTTTTGTCATAAAACGTTGCTATTTCTCTGTTTTTTAGCTTGCGTGCCTGAACAATTTAATTTTGTGAGGCCTTTTTACATTGATGATTTTCTAAATTATAGCCATCAGGCAGATATCCGTGATCAACCCCTGATGTATCTATGCCCGCAATGAGAATGTCTGGTTATGATGGACTCGGAAAAAGGGTGATGTAGTTTTTGTCCCTTTTTGACACCGTGATCCCTAACTTCCTTATTCAGGGAGTCCTGAGGCAAGGTTCACAGGGGCATGAAAGCCCATTTTAGTTGTTGGGAGTTTATGCAACCTCAGAAGCAAGGCAGTTATCTTCCTTACTTACATGTTTTCCATTCCTGAGAAAAACAAACTCCTTCCAGAGCAATCCCATTACGGCCATAAACATCAGGAATTCCGCAGCAGGGGTTGCGAGCCAGACTCCTTCAAGGCCCAGTAAAGTGGGTAAAATCCAGAGCAGGGGAAGGAGGAAGAGAAAAACCGTTCCGAGCTGGATGAAAAGAGCCTGCCTGACTTTATTTATCGACTGGAAATATACGGAACCCAGCATAACCGTCCCGTGGGTAAGAAGGGCAAACACAAAAATCTTCATGCCGTTAAGAGTAATTTCCAGGAGTTCGGGGCTGTCGCGGTTGAAAATGAGGATAAATGGTTCCGGATACATGAAAAGAAGCACGAAACCAATCACTCCGGCTGCGAGGCAGGAGATTACAGCTATCTTCAAGATTTCTGCAACCCGGGAATAACAACGGGCCCCGTAATTAAAACCGATTATGGGCTGGGCACCTACTGCTATTCCTTCAAAGATAAGGGAGAAGATCGAGAAAATATAACCGATAATTCCATAGCCTGAAACTGCGAGTTCCGAGCCATAACTGAGCAGCATGTACTCGTTCGCAATGAGCAGGACGAAAGTTGAAAACTGCATTGCAAAGGAAGGAAGGCCTGTTTTCATGATTCTGAGAATTATTCTCGACTCCAGAGAGAGGGACCGGAGTTTTAGCCTTATCCCGGCCCATCCGCTGAAAAAATATAGGGCTAGCAGAATTCCGGAAAAGGAAAAAGCAATTACTGTGGCTACGGCAGCCCCTGTGACCCCCATTTCCATCCGCATGACAAATATGTAGTCAAGAACCATGTTTATGAGAACACTCGCCACGACAGATATCATAGCAAGTCTTGGTTTCCCATCATTTCGTACCAGGGGATCGAGAGCAATGGAAAGAATCAGGAGTACCGAGCCTGAGAATAGGACTCTAAGGTAACTATTTGCCATGTCAAAGGCCGGGCCAGAAGCTCCCAGGAGGCGAAGATAAGAACCCGAGAAGACAAGCCCGATGGCGGTGAGACCTATTCCCGCAAGCAGGAGCAGGGGAAAAGCATTATGTATGAGCTTGAGGGCTTCCTGCCGATTAGCCCTGCCAAGGGCCAGGGCCACAAGGCTTGAAGTCCCGATCCCGATCAGCTGTCCCACAGCAATTATGGCCAGAAGTGCAGGAAACGCAAGAGTTATACCTGCAAGCCCCTGGCTGCCCACAGCATTCCCGACAAAAAAACCGTCAATAACTCCCTGGATCCCGGCAACAATCAACCCGATGATTGCCGGGAGAACGAATTTCAGGAAAAGCTTTCCGAGACTTTCAGACCTCATTTCCCGTTCATCGGTCATACTTTTTCCTCATCAATCCCACCAGCGATTTTCTCAAAGATTCTCACCAAAACTTTAAATTTATCTCCATCCAGAACTTTCCGTGTCATTTCAAAAAACCTCATATCGGTTCAGTATTTGGTCCAAACTACCTTTTTTCCTTTATCGGCGAGCTCAAGCAGGTAGACTCTTCCGTCCTTTTGGGAAGCTTTTGCTTTCAACAGGGCTTATTCCACAATTTTAGAAACCATGTTGCTGGCAAGGGGTTTTCCATGGCCTTTGCCAGTTGGAAAATCGTGTAATTGCTCAGGAAATTAATTTTCCTGACATAGAGGAAACATTACAGCTGATATCGCTGCATCCCTCTGAAAATTTATATTCTTTAATTTTTTTGATATAACGGTCCACAATTTCAAGAAACCTGAAATATTCCGTTTTTGCTCACCATAAATAAAAAAAGGGGTGGTTATTTAGGCTAACTACTATATAAGATCTTCTTTAACTAAAAAATAAAATTGGTAAATTCTCCTCGAATTCAGGGATAAGTTCCATAGAAAGAGACTGGGAAAAAGACGACGGGACTCAGGTTTTAGACTTTCTACAGGCGAATGCAAACATAAAAACGCCCATAAATGTGAAAATCAATCTGCTATAGAGGAAATCATCGGGCAGAATATAAGGTATTGGACCCTCCTGGACCCCTAGATGCCAGCGTAGTGGCCACGAAAGGAAATTATTTCCGAAAAGATCAAACCATGAAGGGAGCCTCGGATTAAAAAATCCAAGAAACAGCACAAGAGGCAAAAGAGGGTAAAGCAGTCTGGAATGGATTCTCCCGACCGCCAGAGAAAGCCCCAATACAAAGATCTGGGAAGGTAACAGGAATAACAGCAAGGGCAGCATGAACTCAGCATAATCATAGAAATTAAAGTACCGGACATAATATACAAAACTCAATAAAAGAGGAAAAAAAGCAGCAAATACGAAAACAACCGTGATTGCCAAGGCTTTTAGCAGATAATATTCTGGCTCGGAAAGCGGGGTAGAGAATATGATATTTCGAACCGCAACTTCCTTTTCCGAAAAAACGGACATGCAGAGAAGGACAAGGATAACGGATAAAAGTGGTCCTATAAGGGAGAGGAATTCCGAATACGTCCATTTTGAGAAAGGAGCGGTCCCGTCTGTTCCCCCGGATACAAAACTCGTCAGGATGTAAGAGGCAAACAGCGACTCGATGAGGACCATGTAAAAATATTTTTTATTATATGCCAGTCTCAAAACTTCATATTTCAAGACTCTCAACAGCTTATGGAAAGTATTGTTGGGGAAATTATTTGTTGTGAGCTTATTCATCTAAAACCACCCCCTCTTCTGCAGTTATTTCTGCTTCCGTTCCTCCCCCTTTTACCGGATTCTCATCAAGCTCGGCTTCACTCAACCCTATTGAAGAAAGGAATTCCTCATAAGAGAGGGGTTTAAACCTGTACTCCGCATAAACATCCGATAACTCTATAAAAAATGACTCTTCCCCGAGTAGCTCTTCAGCTCTCAACAGGAGCAGAGGCATCTTAGAATATAGCTCTACTTTTCGAGCTTCCATCTCATACTTTTGTCTCTGCTTCTCAGGCAGGTTTTCCAGCATTTTCGGATTCGCATAATAATAACTGTTTTCCATAGAGTCGACCCCACCTCTCCACATTGCCAGGAAATACGCCGATGCATAGGAACCAAACTCATCTGTTACGTATTTGTAGGCCAGGTAATCTGCAAGCCCTTCCGAAGACCAGGGAGAGTTTTCCTCCACGAGAACTCCCGTCCCCCACCACTGATGAGCAATTTCATGGGCTAACAGGTCCATATCCCCAACAAAGGTGATGTCTTCAAGAAAGGTGGGATCGGGAGAAAGGCTGTCGGAATCTCCTCCAATTTTCCTATCCAGTTCTCTGTTAAACACATATTCTGAAACCGTTACGATATTCAGGGTTGAATGCCCACCGGTCTTGTAGATAGAACTTTCTACTATTTTTAAAGGGTATTCCTGATACGGATAACTGCCTATGTTTTTTTCATAATAAGAAACAATATTTATTAAATAGTTTTCAATTCCCAGGGCTTCTATATACGCCCTGTGTTTCGGACTGTAATAGAACTCAATCTCAGTATTGCCAGCCAGCAGCTTTTTTACTGCGTAGTTCCCTGCAAAGACTCCGGGAGAAAAATCATTGGAAAGAGCACTGTATTCCCAGGTTTTTCGGTCATGCTCTTCCAGAACTCCGGTTAACTTCCCGGGAACGACCATTACCAGGTTCTTCGGAGCCGTGACAGAACCCTCGATCCCTATCATCTCATTTGAACCGGTCAGGGGTTCAAAAATCCAATGGGAGTTTTCCAGCAGGTATATACTCTCCTCCGAAATATAACCCGGAAAGCCAGGTACAAAAGGAGATTTGAGGCTGCCTGCGTAGCTGATATCTATGGTAACGTTTCTGGATTCGGCAGGGACTCCCAAACGTATCCTGTCCGTTCCTTCTATAATCTTATAGGAAGCGGGAGCTTCAACTCCATTTACAATCAGTCTATTTATATGAAGCCCTGGATTTGTGACGAAATCAATATATTCAGTACCCGCTTCTTTTTCAAATTCATAGAGTACCCTGGCCGAAAGGCTCTGGTTTACAGGGAAGAACTGAACATTAGAGGAAACATGAGTTAGTTTTACGTTTTCGTTTACCTTAAGTTCGGTTTCGAACACACTGTCATTTCGGCTAATATAAGGTTCGTTGATATAGACCAGCAGAGAAGCGCCCAGAAGCAGCAGGACCAGAAAAGGAATCCAGAACTGCTTTGCATTGAGCTTCAAAGACAAAACCAGATTTGATTCATATCGTCTTCTGCACAGCAGCCCTAAAGTAAAAATTCCGGTAGAAACAAAAATCCAGAGAAGACGGTTGTAGAGTACAAACTTAAAAACCGGGAGGAGCCCTCCGAAGTCCGAATACATCACTGCCGAAGTCTGAACCCATTTTAACAGGTAATTTGAGCTGCCTATACTCATGAAAAAAAGAATACAGTATACAAGAAAAGAAATATCCAGGTTTTCCGTAATCAGGTAAAGTCCACTGCAGATCAGGACTGTAAAAAAGATTCCTGCAAGCGTAATTACCAGCAGACTGGACAGAGAAACTCCGGGATCAAATGGAATTTCCAGGACAAAAACCTGGACTGCATATAAGGCAATTGACCCCAGCACTACCGTAAAAATCCCCAAAGAGAGAATTGCTGCCGTACGGAACACCAGCAACTGAGAATAATTACAGGAAGTATTCAAAAGGCTCGTGCTGTTCTGCCGGTGGTCTTTGCTGAGCAGCATAAGCGTCAGCACTGCAAAGAGGAGGGATCCGGCTATTGCTGCGTATTGTGCAGGTCCGAGAGCTACGGTAAAAGAGGTTTTTGCAAGCCCCATCAGGCTCCGCTCATTCGTATAATCGATAGCATTCAGTCCCAGAACTGTAGCCAGAACGGGTAAGAATATGGATATCAGTGCCAGCTTTGATCTGGAAGTCAGCATGATTTCATTGAAAAGAAAGAAGAAACCTGACAAAAAAGGAATTCGATTTGCCATTTTACGCCCTCTCATCCGCTCTGTGTAATCAAATACATATAAGCATCTTCAAGCGAAGGGGGCACGGGCTTTATGCCGGAAGGAAGCTTATCTCCGACAATTCTGTACTGGGATCCGATTTCTGTTATAAGCCTTGAAGTCACTATGAAACCCTTTTCAATATCCGGACCAGCTTCACAGTCCGAGTCGAGCACACCTACATGCCCTGCAGCTTTTTTTATCAGTTCTACAGGATTTCCGTCAAAGAGGATTTCACCCCTGTTCAGGATAATCAGCCGGTTGCAAATCGATTCCACATCTTCAATAATATGAGTTGAGAGAAGTACAAGCCTGTGATTTGCATTTTCGGTCAGAAGGTTTCGGAACTTTACTCGCTCGGCCGGGTCAAGGCCCACAGTAGGCTCATCAACGATAAGAAGTTCGGGATCGTTCAAAAGAGCCTGGGCAATCCCAACCCTCTGTTTCTGTCCTCCTGAGAGAGTTTTTATTCTTGCATTTTGTTTTTCGGAAAGCCCGGTTTTGTCGATGCAACTTTCAATCCGCTCTTTTTTTCCTGAAGTCAGACCTTTTAAAAGCGCCATATAATTCAGGAACTGGTATACGGTCAGTTCTTCATAAAGGCCAAATTCCTGGGGAAGGTACCCAAGACGGTTCTTAAGGTAGTTCTCATTTTTGCCTATATCCACTCCGTCAATTTTTATTGCCCCGGTAGACGCAAGGAGCTGGAGGACAAGGATTTTCATAAAAGTAGTCTTTCCTGCCCCGTTTGGTCCAATTAATCCAACAATGGAAGGAGGTCGAAAATCGAGATTGATTCCTGAAAGCACGGATTTCTCCGGTCCGTATGCCTTTGACAGATTTTTAATTTCAATTTTCATTATTTATTCACCGTTTCCCCGAATCAGATAAGTGAACTACTCAAACACCGACAAAAATGAAAGAGAAAATAATGGAGGACAGTCTTTTCTCAGATTATAAATAAATGGCGATAAAAAATCATATTCAGTAAAAAAATCAAAAGCACCTGACAATCAATTGCAACTCTAATTTTGCTATCCTATTCCACATTGTTTATTTCTCTTTCACCTCTTCCTCTTCCGGATTCCGGAGACAAGGAACGCAATGCCAGCTAGAAGAGCTAAAGGCACGAAGAAAAAGAAGACCAGAATAGCCAGAAACCCAAGTAAACTCCAGGCACAGGTATAAGGGTCAAGAACTTTAAGCGAGAGCAAAAGAACTCCTGCTAAAACTATCAGCCAAGAGCCAAGGACAAGAGACCTGTTATCGCTCTTTCTCAGAAGTACTGCCAGCAGGAGAAGCATCACAGCAAGAGCAATAGGAGGGAGATAAAGAGTAGCAGAATTTTCGAGCCCCCGGGTAAAGAGCAAACCTTCTTTCCCATGCTCGAAGGCATACAATACCCCCTCGGTTGAAACCAGGTATAGTTTGTCTTTGTAGAGGGTTGTATCCGAGACAGCCGTGCCTTTTATTCTACTGCTGCTCCATACAGGTTCTCCTGCGATGGAATCAAAAATATTTATTTTGTATCCATCTGTGGAATATACATATTTCTCAGTAATCACGGATGACGAAACCGGAAATTGTGAATAGGGGAGTTCTTTCAAAATGTCTCCGTTACTTGCATTTAACAGGACAGAGTTGCCGGAATTAACGAGCATTTCGCCATCTTTTACTTCAACAATATCAGCCCATTCACCAACGTTTGTTTTCCAGACGATCTTACCCGACTCAGCGGATAAAGCAAGAATAGTCCCCTCATCCTCAATATAGATAAGGTCTTTGTAAATGAAGGGATCGTAGGAGTACGTGCCTAAATTTGGGTACCTCCATATCTCTTTTCCCGTTTTTGCATCGAGGGCAACCAAACCCACTTCGACTACAGGCTCCTCAATTTCCGGTTCTGGTTCAGCAGGATCTATCGCGATTGGTTCTGTATAGATGGAATGTGAAGCATAATATCTGGATACAAGGATATTTCCATTCACCAGAGGATTTGACATCCGATAATAGGTACTCCCCCCAGTTTCAAATGAAGTAATGTTGAATTCATATCTCCATTTCAAAGTACCGTTTTCAGCATAAATGGCAGTTACATACCTGTCCTCAGGCGTGCTGAAAAACAATATATCTCCAAAAATAACGGGAGTACTCCACCATACGTCTGAATACTCCTTACTCCAGAACAGTTCACCGGTTTTTGCGTCCAGTGCATCAATATTTGAAGAGTGCACAGCAAACAGAACCCCGTCCTTATACACCAGTCTGGCACTCCATTCCTTATCCCATAACGGTTCCCCTGTTTCTGCATCCACAGCTATAAGGCCTTCTTCATACTCTCCGCTAAGGAGGAGAATTCCGTCCTTAACAAGTGTTTCCACAATTGGTTTCTCGCACACATATTTCCAGGGCAGCCTGTAAGTCCAGGCAACTTTCAAAGGCGGGTTAAGGGTTATGGGGTCTGCTTCACTCAGATGGAGCGTAAGGTCGTAAAACTCAAAGTCGTCGTAATTACTGCCTTCCGTGCTATTCCCGGAGCTGATTCTGATGTTATTGTTTCCGGGATTGAAAAATGCAGGATGTACAGGAATTGTGATGTTTACTACCTCGGAATCCGAAGTATTTTCCGGGATATAGTCGTTAAGGATTCCTATTTCTAGTCCGTTGAGATACACCTTATCTAAAAATTCGTCTGTTGGCCCGGGAACAACACTTTTGACTGTCAATGTGAGTTCCGCATCTCTTATATCCATTGAATCCAGAGTGAAAGTCGCCGTATAAGACAGCCCATCAGGTTCAGCCGGAGTTAAGTCTTCTTTAAAACCATCCCCAAGGTGGTGGTGTTCAATATCAAAAATAATCTCGGTTGCTGAAGCAGCTGAGACAGAAGCAAATAAAAAAGTAAACAAAAATAGTGTAATACATAGCAATTTTTTCATCACGGCTTCCCTCAAATTAATTCCGTTTCCCCCAGCATATTAAGAAACACGAGTTTTCTTGCTTCCTGTACAGGAATAAGGTAGCCATCGACCTCGTCTATTTTAGGATTTGCAGGGTCTACCCCGTATTTTTCGAGATAGGCTTCCCTTGCCTCCTCCATTATTTTTGACATTTCCTGTTCGCTCATTACCACATCATAATCTACGCCTTCTTTCGAGCCCTCCGGAGGTTCGCCTGTCTCGGTGACCAGAACGCTGGAGTTACTTTTAAAAACCGTGCCTTCAAGATAATTTGGAAGTTCTCCCCTGGCAAATTTGAGGTCATTTTCAGTAATATCGTATTTTTCATATAGCTCCTCCAGTTCCTCGTCCGTATAACTCAGATGGCCGGTAAGAACCAGATCAGCAGCTGCCTCAACCTGGTTTTCGTAAAATGTTCCGAGAATTCCTAGAATAAATAAGAAAAATACGATTACTGCTACCCATGTTTTATTCATGAAAGCCTCTCCGATGGTCAATGTCGAATACAAGAAATCAAGTACATTACAAAATAGAAAAGAAATTTTAAATCATATAATGTTTCTGTAAAAAAATCAAATTTTTCAAAATTATAAAATAATTTAGTGAAATAAAATTTAAATTTTCTATTTAGTTAGATAGTATGGAGAGAAAAAGACAAATAGACCCTATATTCAAAAATTGATGAAGTAGAGGGTTAAAGTATGCAAAAGGGAAAAGAAAAATGGGAAGCGAATAGCAGAAGAAAACAGGTAAGAATATGAAACATGGAACAGCTGCGCTGGTCTTAGTGTTCTTCCTGGTAATTGTCTTCTTTATACCGACTGAGGATACACAAGAAGCTGCAGGTAGCGGAAGAGAAGAAGAGGCTGGTGAAAGAACTGCCAGTACACCCTGGTTTAATGAAGGCGATCCCTGGTTTGTTGAAGGTGACGAATTAAACCGGATGAGCGGTGAAGAACTCCGTGCCCTTGCCGAACAGAACGAGACGGTAAGGAAAATGCTCGAAGAAGACCAGAAGCTTGATCCCGTCCGGATCGAAAGTCTTGAGGACCTGGAACACCCTCCGGAAAACTATCCAGAAGAATTAAAAAGACAGATGATTGAAGATTATCTTGCGAGACAGAATATCTCGGAAGAAACAGCAAACAATTCTGATAATATCTCGGAGTCAACAATGAATGAAGAAAACGACTCAACAACAGGTAAAAACGAATCAATGTAAAAAACCATGTATTCAGATTAGAGAAAAAAATCAGGCCAGAAAATCCGGCCTGAAATGGAGATAAAATACTTATAAGGTTACAGACTGGGACCTGCTCTCTTTTCCACCAATCTTCCGTACATGTTTGCAAAGAATATTGAACTTGTGAAGGACGCTGCAGGTATACCTACAAGTACAATTGAGAGGACCAGAAATACAATAATAAGAGCGTACTGTTTCAGTAAAGTAATGATATATTCTCCAAGGTTATCCCTGAGGATGCTCAGTATGCCAAACTCAAAGAAAGATTCAATGGTCTGTTTCCTATAAAAGTTTACAACAAGCATTGGGATCACAAAGAACCCTAACATCAAGTTGATAAGACTCCCCAGAGTTTCGCTGACATACATTGCAGCAGACAATAGAATAAAGTACACGATATAGAAAGGAAGTGATTTCAGGAGAATCATGAACCCGAGTTTCATGTCTTCCATAAAATCGAGTTTTATAAGTCCTTCATATCTGCCCTCAATAAATTCATTAACAAGCCTTGCAGTATAGCCAAAAAGTGCAAGCCAGCCTATAATCGGCACGAATAACAATAGTATATAGAGAAGCCTTTGCGGTATTTTGAATGGATATTTCAAAGCCTCAGAAAAACTTATGGTTTCTATAATAATCACCAGATATATCCCTATTTTCCATGTATATAAAACTTTGTAAAAATAAATTTAGAGATATACATAAAGATTAATATATAAATTTACACAGATAATCAAGCCATTAAATGGAAAAAACAGTTGATCAACAATCTGACAGGGCGTGAAATAAGAACTCTGAAACGCGGGATATTACAAAATGAAAATACTGCCATCGAAAAAATCCAAATAGTAAACAAGAATAAAAATGAAATAAAGTATTTTGCTAAATGGAGGTTAACACTTTAATGGCTGTTTGTAAGCAGTCTGAATGTTATTTTTGAAATGAAAAGCTTTCAGGCAAGGGTTTTTTTCTAACCTCTCCGCATTTTCCTTAGAATTTAATGAAAGAAAATCTACTCCGGTTATTTTTTCTCTTTATCTTTTTCGAGCATTTTCTTTGCCTGCTTGTCCCCGGAGGAAGCTTTCTTCTGCAATTTATCCATTTCTTTTCGTGCTTTGGAAGTAGAGATCTGTTCCATGTCTTTCTTAACCATTGCCATATAACAAACCTTCACGAGATTGCTTAAGCAACCTCATTGTAATGTTTCTGCAGCCCAAACTTTACAATATATTGCTGCAAGTAGAAATCATAAGTGTCAAAAATATTTAACAGTTTTGTTTAGGGAAAAACCAGAGAAGAAGAAAATTGAAGAAGAAAATTGAAGAAGAAAATGAAGAAGAGAATGAAGAAGGGATCCAAAAACAAATGAAGGAGAGAAGAAACATAAGAAAAGTGCTCAGCGATGTTGTGACCTCAAAAAAGTCAAAAAAGCCGGAATTAAAAGTTTTTAAAATTGAACAGGAACTGAGAAGAAATGTCCGGGACCGGGTGTTATCAACCCCGGACCCTCTCACGAATGTAAGACAAAAAGGAGAAAAGTATCAAAGGTTATTTTTTCTTCATTTCCTTTGCAAGTTTCTTCTTTGCGTCCTTGCTGCCTGCGGAAGCCAGTTTTTCCAGCTCCTGCATCTTTTCTTTCTTAGCACTCTTTTTCTTATCCATATCTTTTTTAGACATTGCCATGTTGCATACCTTCGTAGAATTTAATGAAATCAAGAATATCCGTGCAGATACCACTTCAATACAGTACCTCAACAGATATCAGATTAATCCCTTACTTTCATTTTTTAAAACTATTTATCATTTTCCCGCAAGAGAAATCCTCAGCTCCCGTATGAATGATATAAGGAGCTTAAAAATCGATTTTTCAGAGATTTCAGTTAAAAAATTTCAGTTAGGGAATCTCAGTTAGGAAATCGAAAAAACAGAAAAAAAGAGAATAGAGAGCAAATTCTCTCTAATCACGCAGATAGGGTTCATTGTTCCCTTATGTTACTGGCCTTCCCTTTCCTTCCTGTATTTGCACATTGCCCTGACAAGGCCTCCGAACGGGGGAGACGGCCTGCCCGGTCTTGACCTGAATTCGGGGTGGAACTGAGAGGCAAAGAAGAAACGCTTGCCGGGAATCTCGGCGATCTCCATCCTGTTTTTGTTTTTACCGGAAAAGACTATGCCAAAGGATTCAAGCCTGTCCACAAACTCGGGGTTCACCTCATACCTGTGGCGGTGGCGCTCGACAATGTAATTGGTGCCGTAGAGCTTTGTAGCAAGGGAACCCTCTTTGAGGATGGCATCGTAGTCTCCAAGGCGCATTGTGCCGCCCATATCCGCAATTCCGGTCTGCTCCGGGAGGATGTCAATGACCGGGTAAGGAGTGTCTTCATCAAACTCCGTACTGTTTGCATTCTCCAGATTTACAACGTTCCGGGCAAATTCGATAACAGCAAGCTGCATACCCAGGCAGATCCCCAGGAATGGGACATTATTTTCCCTGGCAAATTTGATTGCAAGCATCTTGCCTTCAGTCCCGCGCCCTCCAAAACCTCCGGGAATCAGGATGCCGTCAAACTGTCTGAGCTTCTCAATCTCTGCAGGGTTTTCTTCAAGAGTTTCAGCCTCAACCATGTTGACTTCAACCTTGCACCCATTATCAATTCCGCCGTGCTTGACAGCCTCAAGGATACTGAGGTAAGAGTCTTCCAGGTTTGTATATTTGCCTACAATTGCCAGTCTGACTTCATCGGTTGTGGACTTCATCCTTGCAACCATTTCCCTCCATCCATTGTCCTCGACGCTGGACTCCAGTTTCAGGTGCTTCATGAGCCTGGTGGTCAGTCCTTGCTCCTCGATCTCAAGAGGCACTTCATAAATATCAGCGGCATCATGAGCGCTGATAACCAGTTCCTGAGGCACATCACAGAATAAGGCGATTTTTTCTTTGGCGCTTTCCTGAAGAGGAGTCTTTGACCTCGTAACTATCACTTCAGGGCTCAGACCCAGTGCCCGGAGTTCTTTTACTGAGTGCTGAGAAGGCTTGGTTTTCTGCTCGCCCTGAAGATCTTCCATTACAAGGGTAACGTGAATAAAGACAATATTTTCGGAAGGTTCTTCCCTGTGCATCTGGCGGACAGCTTCAAGGAAAGGCATGCTCTCGATGTCTCCGACAGTCCCTCCAATCTCGATAAGGCAGATATCAGCCCCGCTTCGAGCTGCAACCTTTCTTATTCTATTCTTGATCTCATTTGTTATATGGGGAATGATCTGAACGGTCTTTCCGAGGTAGTCCCCTCTCCTCTCCTTGGCGATCACTTCCTGGTAAACTTTGCCTGTGGTGAGGTTGTGGTCTCGGGTAAGTTCCGTGTCAAGGAACCTCTCGTAGTTTCCGAGGTCCAGGTCAACTTCGCCCCCATCCCTTAGCACAAAAACTTCCCCGTGCTGGTAGGGGCTCATGGTGCCTGCATCAATATTGATGTAAGGGTCGATCTTGATAGCCGTAACTTTATAACCTTTATTTTTAAGGTTCCTGCCGATGGACGCGATGGTGATGCCTTTCCCAAGCCCGCTCATCACCCCACCGGTAACTACGATATATTTCATGGGTAAGCTTCCTCGATAATTTTTCTAATAAGGGTTTTAGACCAAAAGATTCCTGTAACTTTAGACTAAAAAACAATCAAATGTAATATATACAAATTCTTTACTTCAATGCTTGCGTACGAACACAATACCAATATCTTCATGATATAAAAAATACTCTCTAATTCCCTGAAAGAACAATCTCAAATAGTAAACGAAAACCAGAGACAGCTTGCAAAAAAGCTGAAAAAAGAACCGGAAAAACTCGAATCTGGAAAACTGAATTAAGAATTAAAACAGGAAAGAAATTCAGATAAGCGAGCTTATCCGAAAATCCCGGCTAATTAAGAATTTTACTTTCCTGGAAGTCTGATTCTGGTCAAATATATTCCATTCGGCCTGCAAAATAAGATATAAACCCGGTTTCCCGAACTTTCTCAACCCTCTTCCATGATTCTCAGCAGGATGTAAGTAGTACAGGTTACAAACAGGATTGAAAATAAAAGGGCCTGAAAAAAACTAACACTGAACTGGAGTCCTGCTGGCAGAACGAAGTAAAGGAAGAATAAGGACACGAGCAGCAAAAAACCTCCGAAAGCCAGCGCAAGCGGAAGCCTTTCGTTATGCCCCATGCCTCTTTGAGTCCTTTTTCCCTGGGAAGAAGGAAAACCCCCTTTAAAACCCCTCAGGACGGATGATGAAATCCCGCCAGAGCCACCTCCTGTCCTCGGACGTGAGGCTTTTTTTACAGGTTCTGACACGGAAGGCCTTGAGGGTATAAATTCTTCCGTATCTTCTTCCCATTTCTTAGGCTCATCCTTTGAAGGTTCCTGTGGCTTTGCCTCGACCTTTCCGAGCTGGACCGGAAACCCTTTCCTTTTCGAGCCGTACCCTGCAGTGATGAAGATCTGACCTTTTGTAAGTACCCTGCCTTCCTGCGGTATTCTTGCAACTGCGGAAACGTATTCCTTCTGGAGGACATAGGGGTTGTCCCGCAAAAAAGTGATCTGACCTTTTAGTTCTTCACTAACGGAAAGGTGGATATGGGTTGGAGACCCGTGGTTTGTAACAAGGATTTCGAAAGTCTCCTCTCCACCGGGATAGAGAGGGATCTCAATGCTTTCTTTTTCAAACTCGATGGAGTTTATTTCCTGCCGGTTGATAATAACATTCTGGAATATCTGCTCCAAGTTCAACCCTCACATCAGTTCCTGAGGTCCGGAGGAAGCAAATTCGGAATCCCCTCATCTATGGGATAATGCTCTTTACAGACAGGGCAGTAGAGGGTTCCGGATATGACCTCTTCTTCATTTTCTTCAACAACGTTCAAAATCAGGTCGCCCTTACATACAGGGCAGGCCAGGATATCCATAAGATCTTTTTTCACAAAAATTCACCAACAAAGCCACTTTTGCGATAGGGGAGACAGAATTTAACATTTCGCAGGAGTGTTTTAAGGCTCCGTACCATAATGTCCTGCTTCTTATTTTTCCATGTACTGCTTCTTATTTCTTCAGCCTCAGATATAAGAACCTGATAATGCTATTTACAGTTAATTCTCGTATATTCGCCAGGGTTTTGTTTACTGATACTTTTTGAAGATCCCATAGTCTTTGAAGATCCCATAGTCTTTGAAGATCCCATAGTCTTTGAAGATCTCGTATTCTTTTGAAGATTCCATAGTCTTTGAAGATTCCATAGTCTTTGAAGATCTCGTATTCTTTTGAAGACCTCTTCTTCCATATCCTGATATTCGACTTTATGAGATCCTTATCTCCAGGCACCAATATATTCCTGACGATTCCTGTTCACTGAATATTTATGTATTCCATTGACTTCTCTTATCTGTATCCTTTGATCTACGTCATTCCGGATATTTAACATATTCAGTTAATCTTTCTTCAATTCATCTTCCTATTTTAATGTGATCTATGTACTTACAGATAACCTATTATTTTACGGACTACTTATTATTTGAGTTTTTAACATTTCAAGCTGAGAAAACAACTTTAAATAGATATTAACAAATTGCTTTTTTTTAAAAAGGTTTATAAAATAATAACATTTGATAATCATAAATAATTTTTATCCAAACTGAACAAGTTGAGCTTCGGGAACAGGATAAGATTAGCTCAATTTATTTAAGGATCACGAGTTTCGGAAAAACCCTCTGATTCAGGAAGTGGAACCTGAATTCCGGATATTAGTAAAAAACATAGTAAAAGTGTGGGAAAAGAAATGAAACAGACAGCATTTGAGAAAAGCATCGATTCTGCCAGCCGGACGATGCTCCAGAAAGCAGAAAACGAAGGTATAGAAACTGCCTGGGACCGGTATGAACAACAACTTCCCCAGTGCAGTTTCGGGCAACTCGGAGTCTGCTGCCGGAACTGTAACATGGGCCCCTGCAGGATAGACCCCTTCGGAGAAGGAACCGAGAAGGGGATATGCGGAGCTACTGCAGACATCATAGTTGCAAGAAACCTCCTGAGAATGATTGCCGCAGGCGCAGCAGCTCATTCCGACCATGCAAGGGATGCAGTATTAACCTTCAAAAAAATGAGCGAAGGGGAAGCCGGAAGCTACAGGATAAAAGACGAAGCAAAATTGTTCGCCCTTGCCTCGGAGTATGGGATTTCCGCAGAAGGAAAGAGCCGGGAAGAAGTGGCAGTCGGACTTGCCAGTGCGATGCTCCAGGAGTTCGGAAAACAGAACGGACCAATTTTATGTACGAAACGGGCGCCGGGGTCAAGGCTCAAGCTCTGGTCGGAACTCGGGATCGAGCCAAGGGGAATCGACCGGGAAATTGTAGAATGTATGCACAGGACTCACATGGGTGTGGACAATAATGCAACTCATATCCTGCTGCAGGGCCTGCGTACAGGGCTTTCGGACGGCTGGGGAGGCTCCATGATTGCAACCGATGTCCAGGATATACTCTTCGGGACCCCGGAACCGAAGAAGAGCACCGTGAACCTTGGAGTGCTCGCTCTTGATAAGGTAAACATAATTGTCCACGGGCATGAGCCAATTCTTTCGGAAATGATTGTTGAAGCTGCGGAAGACCCCGGACTTCTTGAACTTGCGCAGGAGAAAGGGGCAGCAGGTATCAATGTTGCCGGGATTTGCTGTACAGGAAATGAAAACCTGATGCGTCACGGAACCCCCATAGCGGGCACTTTCCTCCAGCAGGAACTCGCAGTAATTACAGGGGCTGTGGAAGCTATGGTCGTGGATGTCCAGTGCATTATGCCGTCTCTTGGAAATCTTACCGGCTGCTACCATACAAAATTCATATCCACATCTTCAAAAGCCGATTTCCCCGGAACCGTGAGAATGGAATTTCATGAAGAGGAAGCTTATGAAACCGCAAAAGAGATCGTAAAGGCAGCCGTAGAAAATTTCCCGAACCGGAATCGTGAAAAGGTAAGTATCCCGGAAGAAAAGCAGGATTGCATGGTCGGGTTCAGTGCCGAAGCTATCCTCAAAGCCCTTGGAGGAAGCCCTGACCCTCTCATTGAGGCGATTGCCGGAGGGGCGGTGAAGGGGATCGGAGCGGTTGTTGGATGCAATAACGTAAAGATCCAGCACAATTACGGGCATGTGAACCTTGTAAAGGAACTGATTAAAAATAATGTGCTGGTAGTCACCACCGGATGCAATGCGATTGCCTGTGCCGAAGCCGGGCTTCTTGTGCCGGAAGCTGCCGTGCTGGCAGGAGACGGGCTTAAAGGTGTCTGCGAAGCCCTTGGCATTCCGCCTGTCCTTCATATGGGTTCCTGTGTTGATATCAGCCGCATCCTGGTGCTTGCCTCGGCAATTGCAAACCGCCTGGGTGTGGATATAAGCGCCCTTCCCGCTGCAGGGGCAGCCCCGGAATGGATGAGTGAAAAAGCAGTAAGTATAGGAACTTACGTTGTTTCCTCCGGAGTGTTTACCGTACTTGGTACAATCCCACCTGTCCTTGGCAGCCAGGCAGTTACGGCTCTCCTGACAAAAGGCCTGGACGGCGTTATCGGAGCAAGTTTTGCCGTTGAACCTGACCCCTTCAAAGCTGCAGACCTGATGCTTGAGCATATTGAAGGAAAAAGAAAGGCACTGGGCTTGAAATAAAGGAGGCTTTTCATATGAAAGACGTGATAATCCGGCCCGAACGCTGCATGAGCTGCCATTCCTGCGAAGTTGCCTGTGCTGTTGCACATTCAAAGAGCAAAACCCTCTTTTCGGCAGTCGGAGAAGACCCCGTTCCAAGAAAACGCATCTCTGTTGAGTACCTTCCTGCCCTTGGAGCTTCCATGCCGATCACCTGCCGCCACTGCAAGGATGCGCCCTGTGTTTCGGTTTGCCCCACAAAAGCCCTTTCCCAGGACACAGATACAGGCACGGTAATCCGCAACCTTGAACGCTGTGTTGACTGCTGGACCTGTTCGACTGTTTGCACCCGTTTTTCTTCTCTGTACCGGTTAATACTTGCTACAGGATGCTGGAACTCTTCCATGCTCTGCAATCACAAAATAATCGATAGTCGGACAGAAAACGGGATCGCGATAAAATGCGATCTCTGCGAGGGGAGAGAACTCCCTGCCTGCGTGGAAGCCTGCCCCACCCATGCCCTTGTGTTTGCGGAAATAGAAGGGCGTTAAAGAATAAATGCAGCGAGAATCCTCTGAAACCTGCAACTGAATCAAAACTTCACTTGCAGACCCCGCTGCGGGCAAAGGGGATTTTTCACACCATAATTAAATTCCGCAAAATGAGACAGAGACTGGACACTGGTTGTAATTTTGAGGTTAAATAGCTGGTGCGTTCCTCCCACAGCTAATTGTTATATTATTCCAGAGCTGCCGAGCTTGCTTATTCTGGCCTCTCTTCTTCACCGCTTAGGGCTGGGACCAGCCTTCCGTGATAAAAAAATAACCTGAAAACAGTGCCGTAATTAAGAGATAAAATATTGAAGAACTGCCTCCCGGTTCAGGAGAATATTTTTCCTGAACTCTGCAACCCTTTATTTCAATTCTCAGGCAAACAGAAGCACTTCCGCCAGCGACAGCTTTCCTGGCATTCAATCTTCCTGAGCGTAGCTCACTGTTATAACCCGTAAATTAAGCCACTTGAGAAAACCCGATCAACAACTCTAACTCATAAATTATTCCGTTTGAGCGCAGCGAGAACCCGTTAATAGTTCTCTTTGCCTCTCCCAGGCTGATACTATATAAAGGATTATTGCCCTATTAACATAAAGAACTTGAAAAGAAAAAAGGGAGTAAGGCATGAATAGCAATATCTACAGGAAAATAATGGTTGCAACTGACGGTTCGGAACCCGTCAAAAAAGCGGTTGATACGGCGATTGAGATCTCAAGGCTGGGCGGGGCAAAGCTTTATGCAGTATACGTGATGGCATCCGGAGGGCTTTCTCTAACCCATCCGAGAGAAGTTGGATGGGATAAAGCAATGAAAGAGCACATGACTACCGAAGGAAAGGAAGCGACAGCTTATGTAGAAACCGCGGGAAAAGCTACGAATGTTGAGGTCGAACCCGTTATCCTTGAAGGGAACCCGGCGCATGAAATCGTCGAGTTTGCAGAAGAAAACGATATAGACCTGATCGTGATGGGAACACACGGCAGGACAGGAGTCCAGAGGTTTTTACTGGGAAGCGTGGCCCAGAATGTAGTGAGGCATTCCGGAAAAGCCGTACTCGTCGTAAGAGGGGCTGAAGCCGAATAATACTGAATGCAGTGAAAATACTGAGTGCAGTACCAGACGTAAAGTACCAGCCATAAATGCAGAAATAAAGAAAAGGCCCGATACAGACAAAGGTAAAAGACCAGATACATACAAGGTAAAACGCTGTGTGCAAATGCTGAATGTTAAAAACATTAACTTTAAAAACGGGGAGTTTTCAGGGCAGGAGTCCCGAACTTTTTCGGGATAGATTGATTTACCTGCCCGACCCAAATAAGCTTCAATGATAGAACTTTTCCTCAGTGTACTGGATTTTGCGCTCCCGATACTTGTAATGATTTTTGTGGGGCTTATAGGCACCAGCGTGCTTGTGGAACTGGGCCTGATGCAGAAGTTTTCAAAACTTGTAAGTCCTATTTTTGCCTATACGAACCTGCCAGAAACCTGTGCTTCAGCCTTCGTTGTGGCAATAGGATCTGCGGTTGCCGCAAACAGTATGCTTTTTCAGGCAAAAAAGGAAAACTGCCTTAACGACAGGGAAACCGTGCTCTGTTCAATGATGAACGCAACCCCTGCATACTTTCGTGAACTCTTCACCTACCAGATCCCCATAGTTCTGCCTGCGCTCGGACTCGTGGTAGGAGGATTTTACTCTCTTGTATTCGTAGTCACTGCAGTGTTCAAGATTCTGGTAATTGCTGTTGCAAGCAAGATTTTTCTTAAAGGGGACTCCTGCAAGGCTCCCGAGACCAGGAGCACGGAAAAAGTGTCTCTGAAGACCGCTTTAAAACGGGCATTTAAAAAAGAGTTCAGGGTCTTTCTGAAGATTGCAGGAGTTTATCTTATAGCAACCACTATCATCTTTTTCCTTCAGGAGCAGGGGGCATTCGAAATATTCAGTGTGCTTCCCCTTGCCGAGCTTTTTAAAATCCCCCCGGAGACAATTGTTCCTCTGACAAGTTACGTTGCAAGCCCCATACTCGGGATTTCACTTCTAGGGCCCATGATCCATTCGGGAGAGATTACAAATGTGCAGGCAATGATCGTGCTTATGCTAGGTAGCATGTTCATGCTCCCCATCTTTGCCGTCCGCAGCCAGCTCCCAAGAAAAGTAGCTATTTTCGGGACACGCCTTGGAGTCCAGATTGTTGCGTATTCTACGGCAATAAGCATATTTGTAAGGCTTGTAGTTTTGTTAGTACTGCTTGGCATGGCTTCCTGAACCCGAATCTTTTAAATTTCTACCGGCATGTCTTGTAGACTCCTACTGACATGCTTTTTGGTTTTTTTCACTTTTTGGCTTTTTGCTTGCAATTTTTGGCCCTTCTTTTTATCCCGAGATCGGAGTGATTTCCAGGACAAAAAATAGGGGAAATCTGAAACTAGGGGAAATCTGAAACCTGCCGCTTTCCAGAATGGCATGAGTTCTCAAAACAGTAGAAGCCCTGAGAATAGAAGGTGAGAAAAGAAAAGGTAGAGAATAATACAGGGTGTACAAAATATACAGTATACAAACTATACAAGTTATCTGAAAAAACAACAAAAACAACAAAAACTTTCCCACACAGTAAATATTCCCGACAGCGGGAAAGTATTTCCCGAAAAAGCCTTTTTCATAGGTTAATGTTTAAAAAAATACGAGAAGAAAACTTCAAAGGAAAGATAAATAGACAAAACTGAACTAAATTTTACTTGTATAAACTTTCAAAAAATATAATGAGCAATTTAGTGAACGGGGATTTCTGGAGGAGGTTAAAATATGTTGGATTTGATTATGATCAATAATATTTGATTTTGAGCTTTACCCGTTCACTAAACTCTTCTGACGATTAAGCTATATATAAACGTTTTGGTGCATAAAAAGGGCAACACCCTTTTGTGCAAGAAAAGGAAAAAAAATACTGAACTTAAAGAGTTTTTATCCGGAAATGGCAAGTTAATAGAACAATTAGCGCATAAAACACCGGAAGGAGATTTCCGCTCAAAGAATAAAAAGCCAGGAATAGGGACAAAAAGGGTAAAAATATCTGCCAAAGATATGTAAATCAACTGTATTTCAGTTCCAATACCGGAAGAGAGTATAAATTGCTCAGAAATATATGAAAAAACAGCATATAATAATTGGCAGGACATAACGTGGAGCAGGGATGCACTTACATGCAAGCGTAAACTTACATACAGATGTGGGTTTACATGCATATTACATGCATATTTACACCGATAAGGGGAACCGTACCGGATAAGCTTCAGAAAACGGAGCTGATCCAGGGGTGAGAGAAAAAGAACCAACAGGAGAATAAACGAGAGGGTAAGGTATGAGAGAAAGAACATATAAAAAAATAATGGTTGCGACCGATGGTTCGGTCCTTGTCAAAAAAGCTGTTGATACGGCGATTGAAATTTCAAGGCTTAGCAAAGCCAAACTTTATGCTGTATATGTGTTGGTCCCGATGACCCATTCCGTCAGGGGCTTTGGCTGGGAACAGGCTGCAATAGACCATTTCAGAAGGGAAGGGGAGACAGCTACATTTTTCGTGAAAGAGGCTGCTGAAGCTGCCGGAGTGGAAGTGGAACCCGTACTGCTGGAAGGACACCCCGCAGATAAAATAATAGAATTTGCGGAACAGAACGAAATTGAAATGATCGTTATGGGTACACTGGGGAAAACCGGACTTGACAGGTTCCTTCTCGGGAGCGTAGCTGAAAACGTTGTGAGGCATTCAAAAATACCTGTACTCGTGGTAAGAGGCGAAGTCCCGGAGGAATGAAACTAAAGCCGGTAGACAAAAAGCGGAAATGCAAACCTCAGGTTACTATTTACATTTTTTGAAAAAAGAAAATTGACCTCAGGAGCTTATCAAAGGAAATATTCTCAACAACAGAGCCCTTGAGGTCAAAAACCTAGCTGCGATGACTTTAGAGATTAACGCTTACCTCGGTGACTTTTGAGGTTAACGCTTACCTCGGTGACTTTTGAGGTTAACGCTTACCTCGGTGACTTTAGAGATTAACATTACCCTATTACACTCATGCCGGAAACCCGGATTGAAGGCGTGATTATGCCTCCGACTTTCCTGACGTCAAAGCCTGCGCCTGTAATGTTCTTCATGAGTTCGAAAGCGTTGCCCGAAATCATGAGAGATTTTATGGGTTTATCCAGGGCTCCGTCCTTGATTGTGAAGGCGTTTCTGGCTTCTACGGAGAAATCCCCGGAGATTGAGTTTGCAGTATGGGCACCGATAATCGTATTTACGAAAACCCCTGAGGTAGTATTTGCAATAATGTCTTCCTGAGGGTAGTCGATAACGAAGTTCCTGAGCCCTACCGAAGGAGGGCTTGTATAGGAGGACCTTGAGCCGTTACCTGTGCTTTTCACACCTGCTTTGCCTGCAGTATAGCTGTCATAGAGATAGGTTTCAAGCACACCGTTTTTAATGACCGTGGTATGCTGGGAAGGAACACCTTCATCATCCGAAGCCGCAGTCTCTATGCCTGCTTCAACCAGCCCGTCATCGTAAATGCAAAGTTCAGGGACAGCAATTTCTCCCCCTACCTTGTCTATCAGGCCTGACCTTCCTTTTTGCACGTTGTCAGCATCGATCGAAGGAGCAAGGGCTTCTTCGAGAATGTCGGAGAAGGCAAACGGATGGAAGACGACGTCAGTTTTCTGCGGCTCGATTTTTATTCCGCCTCTGGATTTCAGGGCAAGGTCGGAAGCATTCTTTCCGAGAGAAAAAAAGTCAATGTCAAGGGAGCGAGAAACAGCGAAGTCGTAGGCTGTTGAGGTATCTCCATTTACGGTGATTACATCGACAAAACCTGATACTGTTGTTGATTCCTCTTCAATTTCTATCCCGTTTGTATTCAGGATTAAACGCCTGCTCCTTGAACGGGTAAAGCCTCCAGAAGTAGGGAGCGTACCAGGCATCTCTTTTGTCCCGTCAACGAGTTCTACGGCATAGCCAATGCACTCTTCAAGTTCAAGAGCCTCGACTTTTTTGTCAAAGATACCTGAGACCCCAGGATACTTCCCGTTAGAGGGAAGAGCTACCCAATCCGGATCATTTTCCCGGACCCGGGCTTCCGCGACCGCAATCTTTACGGCATTTTCGAGTTCTCGGGCAGAGTTGGTGCTGGCAAAACCCACCGCACCGTTTACAATAGCACGGATTCCCAGTCCTTCCGAGAAACGGTCTTTAGCGTTCTCAAGGGAATCCTTTTTGAAATTGATACCCGTGGAGTGGTTTGCAGCGTAATAAATTTCAGCTTCTTCAGCCCCTGCTTCTTCTGTTAGTTTCAGGGCTTTTTTTGCAAGCTCGTACACTTCAGGCACCTCCTACAAGGGCTTTTGAGATTGCAATATGAGGAGAACCATCGGATACGGGGACAAGCTGTCCGGCTTTTCCGCATCTTCCGGCAGTCATTTTCAGGTCATTGCCCACATGGGTTACATGGTTAAGGATCTCAAGGGTTTTGCCTGAGAGAGAGACATCCCTTACGAGCCCGGTAAGCTCTCCGTTCCTTATAAGGTACCCTTTTTCGGCATTGAACTGGAAGATGCCTTCTCCGGTATTTACCTGCCCGCCTCTTGACCCCACAAGATACATGCCGTCCCTGACTTCTTCCAGCATCTCTTCAAATTTTGAATCCCCGTTGTCAATGAAGGTATTGCTCATCCTGACAACAGGCATGGAATAGCCCTGAGCCCTGCAGTTTCCTGGGGTACCCCCCAGTTTGGCTGCGGTTTCCCTGGAGTGGAGATAGGAATTAAAAATTCCGTCCCTGATAATCTCGGTCCTTTTTGATTCGGAACCTTCGGCATCAAAGGGATAATACCCGAACTCGTGAAGAGTAGGGTCATCGATAATCGTAACAAGCGGGGATGCAATCTGTTCTCCTATCCTGTTTTCAAGAATGGAATCCCCTTCAAGCACAAGGTCGGCTTCCGAAGCATGGCCTACAGCTTCATGGGCAAAGACTCCCGCAAGTTCCTGGTCAAGCACTACAGGCATTTCTCCGCCTTTAGGAGTCTTAGCTTTCAAGAGTTCAATTGCGGTCTTTCCTGCTTTTCCGGCAAGCTCGAGGACGTTTTCTTTCTTAAAAAGCTCATAACCATATCCGAAACGGCTTTCTCTACCTGCCTGGTAGACGCCGTTTTCCGAAGCAACCGCAGAAACTGCAAAACCGACATTCAAAAGTTCATATTCACATTCCAGCCCTTCGGAACTCCGGTACTGGACTTTAAATTCGGACTCGAGATACATTACCTTGGTACTGTGAACGCCTGCAAGCTTTGCATGTTCTTCAATACTTTTCAAAAGGTCTACTTTTTCTTCAATTGCAACGTCTCTCGGGTCGATCCTGATTTCAGGAAGGTCTTTTACATCGGGAGAACTTATGGCTGCAAGTTCGACTTCTTCTTTAGGGGTGCTCGCATTCATAGAAAAAGCAAGTTTTGAGGCAGCTTCGACCCCGCGTTTGAGGTCTATATCCCCTTCAACAGCCGTATAGCCCCAGGAACCCCCGCAGAGGGCTCGTACTCCGGCCCCCTTTGTGAAGTTTCTGGATATTTCTTCGATCTTTCCGTTATCCAGAATGACAGAAGTGGAACTGCCTTCTATCACCCTGCAGTCATAAAATTTAATGTCCTGCATAATACTATTCATGATCAGTTCCTGCACCCGAAGATATTCATAGCCTGTACGGAAGCGGGTGATACTTCCGGGATATCGAAACTTAGTTTTGTAATATTTTTGAGTTTTTCGATAATTGTGTTCTTCCTGGGGCCCACAAGGCTGTGTTCCATCACTTCCGCAATAGAGGAAACAGGAATAATCTGGATCTTTTCCCTGTATGCCCTTTCAACAAGAACATCTGCCTCATTGGCTTTTGGTATAATGACTTTCTTCATGCCGGCCTGGGCTGCAGCCTCTATCTTGTAGGTGACCCCGCCAACAGGCAGGACGTCTCCCCTGACAGAAAGCGAACCAGTCATTGCAACAGTCTGGTCCACAGGGATCCTTTCAATAGCAGATATTACGGCAGTTGCTATGGAAACCGATGCACTGTCTCCTTCTACGCCTTCATATGTCCCTACGAACTGGATGTGGACATCGTGACGGGAAATGTCCGTGCCGGTCATGTTTTTGATCACTGCGGATACATTCTGCACTGCTTCTTTTGCAATGGTTTTGAGTTTACCGGTTGCAATAATTCGCCCTTCGGCTCCCGAGAGGGAGGGTGTAACTTCGGAGACAATGGGGAGCACGATTCCCGAATCTCCACCCATAACTGCAAGCCCGTTGACTCTGCCCACGGCGGAGCCTTTCCTCAGGAAGGACTCGTATTCCTTGCGCTGTTCGAGGTAGCTGTCTGCAAGCTGCTGTTCGATGGACCTTGCGATTCTCTTTGCCGCAAGCACATGCTCGGCAGTTGTGACCGGAGCCCCTTCGGAGTGGGCGATATCTCCTGCCACACGCACAAGCCCGCCAAGGTCGCGGAGCTTCAGGGTAAGGTGGCCTTTCCTGCCTGCACGCCTTCTGGCTTCCCTGATTACTTCTTCCACTGCCCCTTCGTCAAAGTGAGGGATATGCCCGTCCCTGACAACTTCCTGGGCAACGAAGCGGACCAGTTTCTTCCGGTTGTCGGGAGTGTCTTCCATGGAATCTCTCATGTAGACCTCGTACCCGTAACCTTTTATTCTTGACCTGAGCGCAGGGTGCATTTTCTGCACGGCGTCCAGGTTCCCTGCAGAGACCATGATAAAGTCGCAGGGCACAGGCTCGGTCTTGACAAGAGCTCCCGAGCTTCTCTCGGACTGCCCGGTAATCGGGTACTCCTTTTCCTGAAGCGCAGTCAGAAGGCTCTGCTGGGACTCAAGCTTCAGAGTATTGATTTCGTCAATGAAAAGCACACCCTTGTGGGCTTTGTGGATGTCTCCGGCTTCTACCCTGTCGTGGGCGGGAGTCTCAAGCCCTCCGGACTGGAATGGGTCATGCCTGACATCCCCAAGCAGAGCTCCTGCGTGAGCTCCGGTTGCATCGATATATGGAGCGTGCTCTTTGTCGTAATTCGAAACCGCCATTTTCGGGATCATCATTTCCTCTTTGGGAAGGAACTGGCGGGTTAACATGAGAATCATAATGCCTGCAATGATACCCCAGAGCAGCTGGGCGACAAAGTAAGAATAGATGATAATACCCACAACAAAGAGCATCATAAGCATGTTCCTGGCCTGGGCTTTCTTTCTTGCCTCCATCTTGTGAGCCATGACAATTTCTCTACCCTTCCCGGCGGGAACCTCCCGTATCTTGGGATTGTTGAGGTCCTCCAGATTAGGATATACAAGGATATCCTTGAGCTCTTCTTTAGGAAGAAGTTCTGCCATTGCCTTTGCAAGCAGGGACTTTCCTGTACCTGGCGTCCCTATCATCATGATGTGCCGTCTCTGACTGGCGGCCTTCTTTACGACTTCCACTGCATGTTCCTGTCCCAGTACCTGGTCGATAAGAAGTTTTGGGACCTCAATGTTCGAAGTGTCTTCAAACCGGAAGCCGATGTCCATATCTTCATCTATTTCTTCACTTAACTCAGACTCGGCCGTGACCTGAGCAGATTCATGAGCAGACTCATCCGCAGATTCATGAGCAGATTCATGAGCAGATTCATCCTTCGTCTGGTCGGCCGCAGACGGATCTACTTCCGGAACAGCCTCCTCCATTGCTTCATGGGCTTGCCTGTCCATATTCTCTGAAGACCCGTCTATGTTCTGACTATTATTATACACCATGGTTAGCTCACATATTCGAACGTTATTTGATAGACGTTATCTGATCGAGATTATATACTTGACGCTTTTGAAAAAATAACAAACTTAATGGTAGAATAATGGGCAAAAACGGCTGCTACAATAACAATCTCCTGCAGACTCCTGACGTTACTGTAACCCCATCCATACTTCGGCTAATTATATAGACTTGCGGTATATAAAATTAACCTACCACTATATATACAGTATATAGAAACCTTTTGTTATAACTATTTGCTGGCAGCATTAGAGTCGAAAACTTGATCAGAAAATCAATTACAAAATTAACCTGCAAGAGGTTTTTAGAGATTTTTTACATACCTATGCCACATCTCCTATATATAATTAAACATCGTCTTTAAAGAAATTTGTGTTGAAGAAATCATCCTGTGCCTGCAAATCGATATCGACAGCTATTTAAAAAAACAAAGGGGATTTTTCTCATATGGCCAGAAGCAAGGTAAGAAATCTTCTCCTCCTGAAGCAGATTCATAGTGCTGTAACCCAGATCAAGAAAGGAAAACTGGATAAAGCCCTTGATACCCTGGACAAGGCCGAAAAATCTGCAAGGCAGGCGAAATCCACGGACGCCCTTTACTATATTCTCTTTACTCGCGGAGGGATCCTCTATTCGGCAAAGGAGTATGATCGAGCCCTTGAGACCTATGAGAGGGCTCTTGAAGTAGGCTCCGAACTCCTGAAAACCGACCCGGAAAACACCGATTACCAGCATTACATGGGCACAACCCTGAGCAATACAGGAAATCTCCTCCGGAAAAGAGGTGAAGTGGACAGGGCTGCCAAATCCTATTCCTCCGCCCGCAATATCTATTCGGACCTCATTGCAAAGGACCCTGAAAATACTGTTTTCCGCGCTTACGCCGGAGAAAACCTGAATAACTACGGCACCCTCCTCATGGAATCCGACTCCCCCGATACAGCCTGTAAAATCCTGAAAGAAGCCGTAGAAATCTACGAAAAACTTTTTGAGGAAAAGCCCGACAACCTGGGGTACCAGGCCGAACTCTCAGTCGCGCTCAGTCAGTTAGGAAGTAGCCTCAAGCAGCAGGGACCGGAAGAAGCCGAAAACGCAAAAAAAACTCTGGAAAGAGCCCTCGAAATGCAGGAAAACCTGCTTACCCAGCAACCTGAAAACGAAAAAATCAAAGAGGCCATCATCCTAACAGGGGAAAGACTGGAAGGACTTTGAAAGGACTTCGAGGGCTCTGAAAGGACTTCGAGGGCTTTGAAAGAGCTTAGAGTGTACTTTGAGGATACTTTAAGAGTGCCTAAAGGGCGCTTTACAGGTTTTTCTCCGAATACAGTAGCATGTGAATATAGAGAAGGATCATCAGCCCGACTACTAGCCCCCAGATGAACTGAAAAGAAAAATATGAGTAGACGATAATCCCGAGCACAAATAAAGTGAGCAGGACATTTGCCAGCCTGACCCTCCGATTCATCCCGGGGTCATGAGAGGTTCCGGCTTCTTCTTCGTTCAGGGCGCACTCCCTGAAGTAACGCCTTTCCTGCTGCATGAGGAAGTAAAGCCTCAGGATCAGGATATCTATTACTACGCCCCAGAGAAGCTGGCCTATGTAAAAGGTGTAGAAAAAGACAGTTGCGAGGAAGACACCGACAAGTATCACGTACAGTTTTTCATATTTGCTTTTTCCAGCAGCTTTACCGTTACCCCTGTCTGAACTTTGACCCTTTTTTTCTTTCTCTGCTTCCCTGTCCATGCTGACCCCCTACCCGTGCATTTCCTTTTCTGATATCGATAAGCAGCAAGATGTCCAGAAAATGTGGATTAAAGAAAGGTATAGAACTTCGAACATCTATAATTAAGCTTTTAATAATATATAAAGGAGTTGGGGAAAAGCAGAACACGGAGGAGAAACAAGGCTGAAGCATAACATACACTACCAATACTATGCTCAACAAAAGCTATGATACAACTTATGTTACAATAGAATCCGTACTGCAACAGAACCTGCTTGCTTTCCATCCGGAAAACGAATTCCACCGGACATATGCCGGAAACACACTCAACAACCTCGAAACCCTCTATTCTGAAAAAGGGCAAAAAGCAGAGGCAAAAGAAAACTTCGAAAAACGCTTGATATCCTGAAAAACTGGAGTGAAAAAGAGCCGGGGAATAAAAAGTTCAAAGAAGAAATCAGACTCGCAAGGGAAAAGCTCGAAGCAAGTTGAAACTTGGTTTCAGGAAAATGAAAATAACTAGCTTCATAAGAATAAGCTCTTTTTCAGGACTTTTTTTGAAGGATGTTCTCCGCATTCAGTATGGAATGTTAAGCCTGAATCACCAAAAAGCTGAAAACTACTGCTTCTTTTATTTCATTTTCACGGACAGGCCGCTCTCCTGCGTCGAGCGTGACAAGAACGGTCTGATGTGACGAATATGGTTGTATGGGTCAGATTATAAGTAATTCAGTCCTCTTGAGCGCAGCGAAAAGGACATCGTGCTCCCGAAGCGAAACTCGGGTAGGACATCGTGCTCCCGAAGCGAAACTCGGGTAGGACATCGTGCTCCCGAAGCGAAACTCGGGTAGGACATCGTGCTCCCGAAGCGAAACTCGGGTAGGACATCGTGCTCCCGAAGCGAAACTCGGGTAGGACATCGTGCTCCCGAAGCGAAACTCGGGTAGGACATCGTGCTCCCGAAGCGAAACTCGGGTAGGACACCGTCCTCCCGAGACGGGACTCGGGCGCTGAAAAAGGCCTGATTCGCTGATTTCAGGTGAACAGGTCGAAAATGTTTCCCAGCATGCCGCTGTCTGCCTGGTAGAATTCGGTGTATTTGCAGCGTTTGCAGGTGATATGAGTGAATTTTTTGTTCTGGACGTCGAGGACTTTGCTGATGAAACCGCCTGTTGTGCGGATCTCCCCGAGAACGTAGGAGTTGTTTCCGCATTTTGGGCAGACAAAATTAATATCTTTGCTCATATTTTTTAGCCTCACTCTTGTTTTTTAGATAGTTAAAAGAATAAAATAGCTTTATTCTTGCACTATTTAATCTTATTGCAGAAATTGGGATAGAAAAGGCTAATCCGGGACAAATAAAAAGGATGCAAAAATAAGAGGGATGATTATGGATGATTATTTCTTCATTGGATAAGGTTACATATCATTATAAATTCCATACCTTCATTATGAACTCAGATAAAAAGTTAAGCTGGACATAAGGAATATTAACCGGACTTTTTCCATCCGGGATCAAAGCCGTGCAGGAAATAAATATATTAGAAAAGAATACCAATACAGCGTTAGACACATGAAAATAAAAGCTATAATTACGATCGCCCTGATCATCTCGGCTGCTTTGATGGCTGCAAGAGTCACGCCCGGAATTAATACAAATCAGTTCAGGGAAGGAAAATATATTCATCTTGACAATATGGTAATTGAATTTGATAAGACTGATGCGGATGTCCAGATAAGTTACCACCTCAGTCCCTTCGCCCAGGTTTACATGTTCATGTTTGGGAGCAAGCACCTTGAGCCCAAAATAGAGGAGATTTTCTTTGATTTTGAAAACATAGAGATCCAGAGAATGGGGATAAACAGTGCTTTGATTCATGTAAATGATATTTCCAGACAAAAAGATGAAGATTACCTCCATGACTCGAGAGAGTTAGGAATGCAGCCAGATGTGCTTACCCTTGTTTACCCCGACGGTAAAAGGAAGAATATTGAGCACGCTAAAAGCACTTCAGATATTTTTTATGAGGACCCGTAAAAATATGGAACAAGCTAAAGATACTCCAGTATTCTAGTTTTTAATGATAGCTAAAAAGTTTAATCTCAAGCTTCTAAAGGTTTTCTTGATTATTTCTCTGAATGCTTTCATCGGCTTCTCTGCATAATTTATAGCCCGCTCCTGCTCCTGTTAAGCATTCTCAGCGTTCTATATTTAACTTAATTTCATTTCAACGGTCTTCCATTCTTGACAAGCAATTGTCCTTATTCGATTAGTTACTAAAACTAATGTCACATAAAGGAAGTTAAGTTCGGATTTCAGGAACATATATTTAGCAAAAGAAACCCAATTTTCTTTGATAGCAATGGGAAGATTCATATTAAAATGTCTGAAATGCGGCAGAGAATACGACCAGGAATACAGGTTGACCTGTGAGAATGACGACTCCCTCTTGCGGGCGGAATACTTTGAAAAAAGGCTCGAGCTCAGAAACCAACCCGGGATAGGAAGATTTCACTCCTGGCTTCCGGTTCAGGAAGAACTTACTACCGAAGCCGGACCCATCACGTACAAAAGCGCGGCTCTTGCGCGGGAACTGGGGCTTTCGAACCTCTATATAGGGTTCAGCGGGTACTGGCCCGAGAAAGGGGCTCTTATCAAGACCTGCAGTTTCAAAGAACTCGAAGCCAATCCTACGATGCAGCTTCTCAAAGAATCCGGGGGAAAAGCCATAGTCCTTGCCTCTGCAGGGAATACAGGGAGGGCTTTTGCACACGTTTCGGCACTTACGGGAACCGATGTTTATATCGTGGTCCCCGACTCAGGCATCCCGAAGCTCTGGCTGCCCGAAGAACCTACCGATTCCATTCACCTTATCAGCATGACTCCGGGGAACGATTACACCGATGCTATCAACCTTGCAGGAAGAATTTCAAAACTTCCGGGCATGGTCCCTGAAGGAGGAGCCAGGAATGTTGCCAGAAGAGAAGGAATGGGCACTGTAATGCTTGATGCGGCAGTAACCATAGGAAGAATGCCTGACCACTATTTCCAGGCTGTCGGAAGTGGTACTGGAGGAATCTCTGCCTGGGAAGCTTCTCTGCGCCTCAGGGATGACGGGCGTTTCGGTTCCAGGCTTCCAAGGCTCCAGCTTGCCCAGAACCTCCCCTTCGTTCCCATGTATAATGCATGGCAAGCGGGCAGAAGAGAGATCATTCCCGAAATTGACATGAAAGATGCAAAGAAGCAGATCGAAGAGACCTACGCCACTGTGCTTACCAACCGGGCACCTCCGTATTCCGTGAAAGGCGGGCTCTATGACGCACTTGTCGATACGGACGGGATAATGTATGCAGTAACTAAAGAGGAAGCCCTCGAAGCAAAAGCTCTTTTTGAGTCCCTTGAAGGAATAGACATCCTGCCCCCATCCGCAGTTGCAGCTGCCTCCCTCTTAAAAGCCGTGGAAGCCGGAAATGTCGGAAAGGACGACACCATTCTCCTGAATATTGCAGGTGGAGGTTTCAAGCGGTTGAAGGAAGATTTCACACTATTCCAGATCGAACCTGAAATTACTGTCCGGGACCCGGACATTCCGCTTGAGGAACTGAAGCTTTGAGCCCTTCCGGGCTCTTATCGAAATCCTGAAACAGTAAGAAAAAAGAGAAAAATAAGCCCAACAAAGTAAAATAAGCCCAACAAAGTAAAATAAGCCCAACGAAGAAAAAATAAGCTCAAGGAAGAGAAAAATAAGCTTAAGATATGTGCACTGCAAGAGGTATGTACGTGGTAAACCCGGAAGAAGAAGTAATAGAAATTATGAAAAAAACAGGTATTGACCTTGCTGCAACGCTTCCCTGTGACAGGATCAAGAACCTGCTTCCCCTAGTCTCGGAAAATTTTCCTGAAATCAAATTGACAAGGGAAGAAAACGGAGTGGGGATCTGTGCAGGCATCTACCTTGCAGGCGGGAAGCCCATGATGCTTATCCAGAGCACGGGGCTCGGGAATATGATCAACGCCCTTGAGTCCCTGAACGTAATCTGTAAAATCCCTTTGCCGATCCTAACAAGCTGGCGCGGCGTATATAAAGAAGGCATCGAAGCGCAGGTCCCCCTGGGGATCTGTCTCCCTGCCATTCTGGAAGGAGCCGGGCTTGCATACACAATAATTGACGAAGCTGAAAGGCTTCCTCTTCTTGAAAATGTAATTCTTGATGCCTTTGAAAATTCAAGACCACATATTGCTCTGGTCTCTCCTAAAGTGTGGGAAGCTTCGGAATGCTGTGCCTGGCAGGCTGCAGGATTGCCGATAAAACCTGAAATAATGGAGAGGATCTGCAGATTTTCCCTCAAAAGCGAGACTCTCAAGCCGGTCATACTCAGAAATGATGCAATCTGTGCCATAGCCTCCGAGCTTGATGACGAAATTACCGTAACAAATCTCGGGGTCCCCTGCAAGGAGCTTTACGCCTGCAGGGACAGAGAGCTCAACTTCTACATGTTCGGCTCCATGGGGCTTGTTTCTTCCATAGGGCTCGGCCTTGCCCTGCGCTCGGAAAAGACAGTTGTTACGTTTGACGGGGACGGAAGTCTGTTAATGAACCCAAACACCCTCCTTGAAATTGCAAAAGAAGCCCCGAAAAACCTGATAATAATTGCCCTTGATAACGGTGCCTACGGCTCTACAGGCTCTCAGGAAACCTGCGCCCTCCGCTACATTGACCTTGAAATCTTCGCAAACGCCTGCGGGATTCAGAACACCGCCAAAGTAAACAGCAAAGAAGGGTTAATAGAAGCCTTCAGGAAATTTAAAGCCATGAAAGAGCTTTCATTCATCCATGTGATCCTGAAGCCCGGAAACACAAACGCTCCCAATATTCCCATGAGCCCGGAAGAAGCAACAAAACGCTTCAAAGAAGCTCTGGACGCAAAAAAGCTTTAAAACGAAAGTTTTCTTAAAAAAATGGATGGAGTTCCTTAAGTTCCGTATTAATTAGTGTATTTATTCCGGAATCGGGAAGAAGGAATCATTCTTTTTTCTCTCTGCGCTGCACAGGGCTGAGACCATCGTCAGCCATATAAGAAATGACCTAAAAACTTACAGCGCAATTAAAAGAGAAAAATATTGAAAGAAATAGCCCCAGGATTGAAAATACTTTCCTTTCTCCCGGAGTTTTTAATTCACAGGTACATATAAGTGCCTCCGCCAGCCAGTCTGGAGACCCGCAAAAAACAGAAAAAAGAAGCCTGAATGAAAAAACTCGAAAAAAAAGTATTTTTCAGGCAGAATGTGATTTCTTAATTTTTTTGTTGGTGGCTTATGGTTTCTTCTAAAGCTTTTATTTACTTGTTTTCCTCCTTTTTCTTTTCAGCCTTTTTGGGAAAGACCGCTTTCCTGCGTCGAGCGGGACAGAAACGACATAGTATGGCGAATATGGTTGTACGGATCAGAAGACCTGCAATTTTATTCCTCTTGAGCAAAACTAACTGTAAAAGCCCATCAAGTAGTCCGCTTGAGCGCAGCTCACTACCATAACCCAAAATTGGCCCTCTTGAGCAAAGCTTCCGATTTTAACCTGCAAATTAGTCTGCTTGAGCGCAGCGAAACAGACCTCGTGCTCCCGAAGCGAAACTCGGGCTGCAGAGCCGCAACTCTGCCGGGACAATCCCGATATTTATCTTTATCGCCTCTACTCGCCACTTTTAAGCGTTAATTTTGGTTTATTCTCCTAAGCCTCCTTATTCACTCCAGCTTATTTTCTCCACCGGTTCCCGGAGCCTGAATTTGCCTGAAAGGACCTGGGTTTTAAGTTCTTCTGCAGCTTTTACCGCTCTTGCCCGGTCTGACTGGCGTAGGGTTACTTTGATATCTCTAAGGCAGCCTTCGACTGCACAGCTGACAGTCCCGAGCTTTGCGCTGAAGGCTTCTCCTTTGCATCTTGAGATGCAGAGCCCGCAGTTAAAGCAAAGTTCAGGGTGGTGCACAGCGCCATTTTCTCCTTTGCTAATTGCCCCCATAGGACATGCCTCAGCCACACAGCAGACCTTGCAGTCAATACATTTTTCGGGTTTGTATTTTACACTCAGGTCGGTGTTATCCCAGACATCCCCATAGGTGATCTCGCAAAGAGGGAGCCTGCCTGCAAGGTCTACCAGCTTGAGCGGGACCTGGCTGTCCAGCTTAAGGATATTTTCCAGCATCTCCCGGGAAAGGACAGGGATGGGGACCGCCCATGTGTTGATAATTTCGGGACCCGCAGAGGTTGCAAAACCTCCCATATACTCAGGGGTCATGTCATGGAGGTCAGCAAAACCCGTAAGGTTTGGATTATCCAGAGCACTGCGGGTACCCTGACCCGTAACAAACCCTTCGGCCCCATTGATCAGGACCCTTGTTCCAATTCCTATTGTCTCGAGTTTGGGATCATTTTGAATAGGGTTTAACTCGCCGCAGCCGCAGAAGGTCATTTCCCTGAACTCACCTTCAAAGGGGAGGGCATGGAAAATGGTTTTAATAGCCTCTTTTCCTGGGTTCACGAATGCCCGGTAATTTTTGAAGGCGTGCCTTGTCGCATAAAGCCGCGCAAAGGGGATTTCGGAAAGACGGGTCTCAACGGAAAAAAAGTCTCCTCCACTCGTGGTTACGTCCACAGCAATGCTCTTTCCTTCCACCATCTCCCTGAAAAGGTGACCGCCTCCGTAGCGGGGATCTGTTTCACTGTGAGCTGTTCCGAGTACGATAAGGTCCAGGACTCCAAGCCTTTCGTTCGGGCAGGGCCCGACGACTGCCGGCACCCCGTTCAGCAGGACTTTAGAAGCTTTTACAAAAGAATCGGGTTCAGAAACTTTGAAGGAGAGGACTGCATACGTTCCGCTCATGATCCCGCGGGTTGCAGTAGTTACAACATCAATATCCTCAAGCCTGATTTCTTCCCCTGCTCTGACCTTTGCGCCGATTTCCTCAGCTGTAAGGACAACAGCCTCTCCAGCGTCGATTTTTGTCTGGATTTCCGGGATTGTCCGGGGTTTTTCTGTGTTATCCGATGCTCCGTTCATATTACCCTCAGCGGAAGTATTGTATTCATTCTATTTATTTACCCTCAACAGGAGTATTGTATTCATTCACAGAGGCGCGTTCATTATATTTTAGAGGGCAGGTTTTCCGAAGTCAATACCATAAAACTTATGGAAACGGCCAGGAGGCAATAATCCGGAAGCAATAAATTGAGGCAGGACAGAGAATAGACAGGTAATATTTTGAGATATTCATGAAGGAAAGCAGGAGCTATAAGTTGATAACCCGGAAAACTGAAGGAGAACTAAAAATTCTTTACGAAACCTGTAAAATTTTTGCTTTTCGGGAAGCTGATTCAAGTAGGAAAACGCAAACCACCCAAAACTTATATAAATGATGATGCGTACTATGGTGTTGCACTTCGGTGCAAGAAACAGAAGCAATACACATCTTAGAGGGCTCGTGGTCTAGACGGTTATGACGTCGCCTTGACATGGCGGAGGTCCTGAGTTCGAATCTCAGCGGGCCCACTAAAAAACTAAAATAACACTGGATATACCCAAAAACGATCAAAGTCTTTCCTGAGCTCTTTCAGGGAGGAAAAAACTAAAAATACTGGAATCTCTTTTAAAGATCTATTCTTAAAGAGCAATTCAGCAGTAATTCAGATCTGCCTGCCCAGGTAGCTCAGTGGGAGAGCGCTGCCCTGAAGAGGCAGTTGTCCCCGGTTCGAATCCGGGTCTGGGCACCATAAAAGCAAAAAAAAACAGAGAACATCAGTAGTGTAGCGGTCATCACCGGGCGTTGCCAACGCTCGAACCCGGGTTCGAATCCCGGCTGATGTATAACTTTTTTAATACCTTATTTCAAACACGTTTTTTGTAATAAGGAGTGAAAATACACATCTTAGAGGGCTCGTGGTCTAGACGGTTATGACGTCGCCTTGACATGGCGGAGGTCCTGAGTTCGAATCTCAGCGGGCCCACTAAAAAACTAAAATAACACTGGATATACCCAAAAACGATCAAAATCTTTCCTGAGCTCTTTCAGGGAGGAAAAAACTAAAAATACTGGAATCTCTTTTAAAAATCTATTCTTAAAAAGCAATTCAGCAGTAATTCAGATCTGCCTGCCCAGGTAGCTCAGTGGGAGAGCGCTGCCCTGAAGAGGCAGTTGTCCCCGGTTCGAATCCGGGTCTGGGCACCATAAAAGCAAAAAAAAACAGAGAACATCAGTAGTGTAGCGGTCATCACCGGGCGTTGCCAACGCTCGAACCCGGGTTCGAATCCCGGCTGATGTATAACTTTTTTGATTGATTTTTGATTGATTTTTGATTGATTTTTGATTGATTTTTGATTGATTTTTGATTTATCAATCGGTCCATTTTCCTTACTATTTAACCTTTCCCTTATCAACGAGTTCTTTATCAGACCCATTTCTTTAAATCTATAATTATTACCAAATACCTTGGATTGTTTGAAACATCAGTATAAATGAAAATAGTTTTCGTGATATAATCAGCCTATGAAATAATATTCTCAAATTTAATTTTAAAAATAGAGACATTGAATTTATTCGGTCGACAATTCAAACGAGATCAGTTACAATGTTAACAACTACATTTTATCAGAAATAAAGGTGCGTTGCACTTCCAATAGCTGAAAACAGGGTAATGTTAACCAAAGGATCGTTAACCAAAAGGTTAATTAAAACAGAAAATCATTATATTATTGGATATAAGTCTCTAAAAGATAACAGATTCTTGAAAGATACAGAGTCTGCCTGGAGAGATTATACCCACTATGTTGCAAACCTGAAAAATCGTAAGGAGACTAGAACATGACGGGAAAGTTCCAGAAAAGAAATGCAGAAAGGAAAGGCATCAGAAAAGAATATGAACTGGAGCGGAAGTTAATAAAGGAAATCGTAGACGAAATTCAGGTAAGCGGCGGTGGAACACTAGAGTGAGTAAAAGGTTACACATAACAATTCAAGCTGGAGAAATTTCTGAGCAGACCGTAGAAGTAGCCGAGAACGCTACCTACGAAGACCTGCTTGATGAGCTGAACATAAATCAGGAAACGGTACTTGTATTAAACGGAGGGAATGCGGTTCCCCTTGACGGGGCTATAAATTCCGATAGGCTTACAATCCTTAAAGTTGTTACAGGTGGCTGACCTGCCCCCAAAGGGCAGGGTCCCTTCTTTATTACAACTCATTTTCCCCCTTTTTTGAGAGATTCTAAAGTTTTTGAAGTTTTAATAGATTTGAAGGTTACTTTTCTATCTGGTGTGTTACTTTTCTATCTGGTATTTATGAATAGTGCTTATTCTCAACGGGTCATCCTCAACAATTATCATTCTTCAATAACCAAGATATTTTTCATCAGGTTTTTTCATAGTTTAACAGGACTGTTCTGATTCAGACTTCCGGCCTGTTCAAATATAAATCCCAGAATATTCCTGGACGGCTAGTGTGCCGAAATTCCAGACAAACGTCAGGTACAAAGAAGTCCAGAAAGCAAAAACTGGAAAATGAAGGGAAAAACAGGAGAAGAACAAAAGGAAAAAAGAACCTGAAAGAGGCAAAATTAGAGGTATGAATTAAGAAGATTTGATTCCATAATGGTGAGTTCCGGAAAAGACCGTCAACCATTATGGAGTTAACCCTTTTGTAGGGTCTTTACTTTGTTGGTGTTAAAGGCACCTTTTTGCTCATAACCTTCAGTTTTTTAATTGCTGAGATCGTTGCCTGAGATTCCTTGTAGATCTTATCTTCATAATAGCTTATGATCTCATCAACAGGAGCTGCAAGGGAATAGATTTTTATCGGGCGTCCTTTACCAGGTTTCTTTTCAGAGCGTACATTAACCCAGGACTGATTTCGCATCAACCTCATTGCAAGACTTACTTCGGGCTGCCTCAGTCCAGTACTGATTTCAATTTCACGAGATGACGCTTCGTCGACATTCATAAGATATGCCATAGTTGTAGCAACATTTCTTGACATCCCGAGGTTCCTTAACGTTTCAATAAAAATGTGGTCGTTTTCGTCCAGCACTTTTACTTCATAGTCTTTCATGATAACCCCTTCATTTTCCAATTTTTGTAATTTAATCTGCCAGCTAAAGAATATCACGGCAATTATGTCCAGACCTTGAAAGGTAGCTTTCATAAACACCGGGTAAAGCCAACAACAACTTCCAAAATTTAACACCGCATATATATTTATATGGTGCCCTGTCCCGTTTTAAAACTTTGAGTTAAATAAAAAGCGTTTTTTCACAATCTAGCGGATTGTTTACGTTTTAAGCTCAACAACCGGTTATCAAAAACAAATGTAACATATTTTCATAACCGATTACCAGAGAACCGTTTTGTTAAATTGATGGGAAGAGACGTATAGGTTCAGCAATTAAACCTGTATACGTATATAATTAGAAGGTTATTCATCTCCAACAATTAATAATGTACTCATACTATTTAAAGTTGTATATATTAAAAGGGAATTGAAAAACTTTCAACCACACCTGACATTAGCAGTTGTAAAAAAATAATCAAACATAAGAGGCATAATAATCCTGTTATCCTGATAAAAACCTGAAGGAATCACAACAAAAATATTATAATTGTACAGATCAAAGAAATTATAGAAAGATACCCTGCCAATAAAACGTCAAGGATAATTTAGAAATGTTTATATCCTGATTCCGACGCAGACCAAAAAATTGTCCTGAAAAACCGGAGAAATCTATGGCATTCTTCCCAATTTACGTGAGATTTCTCCTTAAAGTATTCAACCAGGGCAAAAATAGAAAAAAACGGAAAAAACGGAAAAAAACTAAAAACCCGGAAAAGATAAAACCCGGGAAGGGCTGAAATTTCATGCCGCCTCTGAAATTCCATGTAGCGCTTTTTCCCCAGGCCTGTAGTTTTTGCCAAACTCATTTCATTGATAATTTATCTAAACTCACCCATCACTTAAACTCACCCATCACTTAAACTCACCCATCACTTAAACTCACCCATCACTCATCTTTGCCAAACTTATTCCTCGCTAAAATACTTCCTGACAAGAAGAACCGCACTCGAACCGGTAAGGACAAGCAGGAAGAAAGCAATTATCATCCCTTCCATTGTAAAGTCCTGCCAGGAATGCACAGATACCCACAACCCGCTTCTTGTAACAAAGGTCGAGAAAATAACCAGAATAAAGGATACAAGTGCAAGCATAGGGAGCAGGAAACCATACTCACCCTGCCGAGCCCTGATCTTTGCGTGCAGGTAAGCCGTTGCCGTAAGCCAGGGAATCAGGGAAGAAGTCTCGACAGGGTCCCAGGTCCAGTACCAGGCTCCCCAGCCAAGCACCTCATATGCCCAGAAAGCCCCAAAGCCGATCCCAAGGGTAAGAAAGAGCCAGGAGACGCGCATCCAGCCTGTTGCAAGTTCGGACCACCGGCTGTCCTTTAGGACAAGGCCTCCAATTGCAGCAGAGAACGGAAGGGTAAAAGCTGCATAGCCGAGGAACAGGAGAGGAGGGTGGATAGCCATCCAGGGGTTCCTGAGGAGAGGGTTCATGCCCTGCCCGTAAGAAACAACGAAAGGTTCCGCAAAGAGGTTCCAGTTTGTAACATCAGGCACTCCCGTACCTGTGTAATAGTACATGGAGAACGGGTTTTTCAACGCAAGAAGCAGCAGGAATACCGAGGCTATAAAGAGGGAAACCGACCTCATAAGTGAAAAGAGCTCTGTCTCCCGTAGAACTTTTCCGGTGCCTGTAAAACGCGTTATTGCAAGCATTATGAAGATAAAACCTGTCCAGATCAAAAATGAACCTTCCTGCCCTGCCCAGAGCGCAGACAGCCTGTAGTGCCAGGCAAGGTCGGTGCTTGAGTGCTGAAAGACGTAGCTGTATTGCGTATCCACACCAAGCAGGTGAGAAGCAAGCAGGAATATCGCTATTAACAGTCCTGTTCCTGCAATAAGTTCCAGTTTTTCGGAGAGGACCAGAAATTTCCTGTCCTGCCTGAGGAAGTAAAACAGGGAGGTTAAAAAAGCAAACAGTCCGGAAGCTCCTGCTATCCAGATCAGCCCCATTCCAGTATTCATACGATCACCATCTGCACACCCGTCTCATACATTTTTTTTGCTAACGTGCTTCTTTTTACTGTCATTTTTGATCCCGTTTGCCTGAGTCTCTTTTTCAGAAGCAAGGATTCCGGAAAGGCCGTTTCCGGGGGAACCTTTTTCCCCTGCAAGAGAATCCGAGAGGAAAAGCATCAGGATGCCCAGCACCATCAGATAAAACCCTCCCCAGAGAGAAGTCATGAAAGGTACCTTCCTCACATAAAGTTCCACGGTCTGGGCCTTTGTATCCACGGATTTGGGGGCGATAAAGAGTTCTTCCAGAAGCCCTCTGTAAATATAGGTCTCGGTGTAGGACTGTTCCCATTTAAAGTCGCTTATGTACCTGACCTGTCCGCTGTCAAAGGGCTGGCCCCACCTGTACACATCAAAATATACGGTACTTACGTAAGACGAGCCCGGATAGCTTCCATAAGGAGCCCCTTCGATTCCTGACGTGATGTTGGTAACATGAACGCTGTACCCCATGGTCTTGAAAGTGCCCACCTCTCCCACAGGGACGACAGCAGAATCTTCAAGCTTCATATTGGTGCTGAAGATAATGCCAACAAGGAGCAGGACTACCCCAAGATGGATGACATGAGAGCCTGCCCTCCGGAGAGTTCTTTTCAGGGTCTTTTCCTTCGAAGAAAGCAGCCTGTACATAACCGCAAAGAGCGCCACTGCAAGGAGCGAAAAAGAGATATTAACAGGCAGACTTGAAAACGGGGAAAAAACAACCGAAAGGGCAGAACCTGCAACTCCGAGCCCGAGTGCCAGAAGGGCTTCCTTTTTCCCTGCACTTCCGAGCAGGAGACACAGGGTCAAAAGTATTACGAGGGCAAGGGTAGGCAGGGCTGCCCGCAGATTGAAATAGGAAGCGTCAAGCAGGATTTCTTCTCCTGTACTGACTCTCACGATAAAAGGGGTTAAAAGCCCCATCGTTATCAGAGCGGCAAGCAACACCAGCACGGAGACTGTAGCAAATATGGTGCTGCGAACTGTGAGAACATCGTCTAGCTTTTTCATAAAAAACCTTGAGAAAGTGAATAAAAAATAAAACTTCATAAAATAAATACAATTAAATAGGGACTAATATTTACTTAAACGCCCATTATTTAAAAGTACCTGAAAAAGTTGCAGGATGCGGGGAAAGTAGAGCGGAAAATAATCATATGACTCACCCTCCAGGCAGGTCATACAAAAAAATAAAAAGAATAAGGATATGGAAGGAGTTAACTTCTGCCTCAGAGAGAATGAACCAGAAATTAGAGAGCTAGTAAAAATTAGAAAGGTGAGAGTTGATACCACGATCGAGCTGATAATCAAGGCATTCTGGCTGATGCTTCCGGCCTACCTCTCCAACCCCTTCGCAGCTGTCTTCGGGGGAGGAAAGCCTATTGACGGGGGCAGGACTTATAAGGACGGGAGAAGAATTCTTGGAGACGGGAAGACCTACAGAGGGCTCTTTTCAGGCATATTTTGCGGGTTTCTTGCAGGATGCATTGAGATCTGGTTGAGTATGAAGGGTTTTGAGATCATGGGAATCAAAATGCCTACCTTTGGCCCGGACTATGCAAGCGCTCTGGTTGTTGTTCTCGCCCTCGCCTCCGGCGCCCTGTTCGGGGATATGTTCAAGAGCTTTTTCAAGCGCAGGATGGGCCTGAAAAGGGGAGCGTCCCTGCCTCTTGTAGACCAGCTGGACTTCGTTGTTGGAGCCTGGGTTTTCACATACCTTGCAGCCCCGGAATGGTTTGTGGAAAATTTCACAACCGGGATCATACTTACAGTCCTCATAATGACGCCCCTGCTCCATCTTACGACAAACATAATCGGATACATAATAGGGGTCAAGAAAGAACCCTGGTAAAAATTCCCCGGGAAAAAATAATGAAGCCCCGCATGAGAAGAAGACCCCGTATAAGGAAGACCCTGTATAAGGAAGACCCTGTATAAGAGAAAAACTTGAGAAAATGGGAAAAACTCCTGGTGAAAGAATGAATCAATCAAAACCAGAAATAGGAAACGAAATCGAGACACAGAAACAGGAACTGATCGCAGCCCTCAAAGCCTGCGGAGCTGTCCGCTATGGGGACTTCACGCTCGCCTCGGGAAAGAAAAGCAAGTACTACATCGACATCAAGAAAGCCAGCACCGATCCCAAAACCCTGAAAATTATTGCCAGGCAGGCAGCCCTCAGGGTAAGGGAAATGGATGTGGACACGGTTGCAGGTGTCGAACTTGGGGGAGTTCCTCTGGCAACCGCTGTTTCCCTGGAAACCGAGCTCCCCCTGCTGATAGTCAGAAAATCCGTTAAGGAATACGGCACAAAAAGCAGGTTTGTAGGAGACCTCAGACCCGAAGACAGGCTGGTAATGCTCGAAGACGTAACAACCAGCGGGGGCTCGGTCCGGGACGCAATCGAAGTAGTCAGGGAAACAGGAGCCCGGGTCAAATACGTCATCACCGTGGTGGACCGGGAAGAAGGTGCAGGGGAAAAACTGAAAGAAGTAGATGCCGAACTTGTGCCTCTGGTAACTGCAAGTGACCTCCTAAAGTAAGGGAAGTGCCTGGGCACTTTCCCGAACCTCTATTTCAACAATTAGAATTCACCTTCGAATCCTTTAATCGCGGCAGGAAGGCACTCGAGGACTTTAGAAAAACCGGAATGGTGGAGATTTAAGACAACCGCACCGACAATCTCTTCACGGGTAGCACCCTCATTTTTTGCCATCATTGCATGCATCTGCACGCCTCTCGGATTTCGATTCGCAGTCTGGATAGCAATGTTGATTAACTGCTTTGATTTGGCATCCAGTCCTTTTAAAGCCTTTTGAGCTTCAACGAGGTCATTAAAACGTGCTGCGACTTCGGGACATTCGTTCTGGAAGATTTCAAATGGATTTTGAGTCATGGATTTCATCTCCTAAAATGACTTTACTCGCTTTGTTTGTTCCTTACTAACAGTTGATACAATTGATACTATTCAGAATAGCCGAAACCGGATCATTTATTTTTTCCTTCCCCTCTTTGCAGGGCTGAAGCCGGTTAATCTGCCACTCAAGAAAAAATAACATGTGAGTTCAGGTGTTAAGAGAAATCAATAATTCTGGAAAAAGACCTTCCTGGCCTGAAGAATCCTTTCCTCTACCTGGGAAGCCACTTTGTAATCCAACTTTCATAAGATGCCTCCGCCAGCTTGTCTGGCGGCCATTCCCAAAAAGTAGAAAAAAGAAGTTTGAATGAAAAAGAAACACAGGAGAAGAGTATTTTTTAATATAATTTGATTTGTTCTTTTTTTGTTTGTATTTACAGCTTTTTTGATAGTATTGATAGTATTTATTCACTCGTTTCTCTTCTTCATTTTAGTCTTTTTGAGAAAGACTCCTCTCCTGTGTCTCTCTATTTATCCGTCGTTTTTAAGTTGGTCCTCTTGAGCGCAGCGAAACAGACCGCGTACTCCCGAGGCGAAACTCGGCGAATCGCAATTAGGGTGGCGCAATCAGGACAGCCGTAGCAACTTATAAAAAACATAAATTCAAGCTCCACAGTTAAATTCTTTTTAGAAACATCTTCGTTTGAAATTCTACGCTTGTTTGGTTTAAATGCGTTTAAAGTATGACTGTTCAGGAGCCTTTTTTGATAAAAAGTGTTTAAAATGAAGCTTTGAAGCAGGCTGGAAAGCTAAACTTCAAAAAAAAGTTAAAACTAACTGAATTTTTATATAAATTTGAAGCTTAACAATGAGAAGATATTTATCAGAAGAAATAGAGAATTAGGAAATCCTTTATTGTGTTATTGGCTAAAAATATCATTCATAAAGATAAAAATACTTTTGAAGTCGAAAGAAAGGTCTTGCGAGCCCCCAGAATCCATCACCTTTTCTTTACCGAATTTCCCCCTCAGATATCAAGAACAAATTTCAGGTTAAAAAATAAATTTTTTTGAACAAGGAGAATGAAAATGAAGATTTTGCTTATCGGCGGCGGCGGAAGGGAACACGCAATCGCCGAAGGAATTAAAAAAAGCAAGCATAACCCCATCCTTTATGCGTTAATGGCAAAGAAAAACCCCGGAATTGCCGCCCTCTGTGAGGATTTCCTGCTTGAAAAGGAAACCGAGGTTGCAAAAATCGTTGAATATGCAAAAGCCAAGAATATTGAGATGGCTTTTGTGGGGCCTGAAGCACCGCTTGCTGCCGGAGTTGCAGATGCCCTCTGGGAAGCCGGGATCCCTGTCGTAGGCCCTAAAAAAGCCTGTGCGGTTATTGAGTTTGATAAGGCATGGGCAAGGAATTTCATGAAGAAATACGGAATCGAAGGCTGCCCTGCCTATGAGGTTTTCACGAAAGAGGCTCCCGCACATGCGTTCATTGAAAAGCTGGGCGATGTTGCAGTCAAACCCTCGGGGCTTACAGGCGGGAAAGGCGTAAAGGTGATGGGGGACCAGCTCCCTGACCTCAAAGCTGCCAAGGAATATACAAGCGAGCTTCTGGAGAAAGGACCCGTAGTTATTGAGGAACGTTTCATAGGAGAAGAATTTACCCTCCAGGCTTTTGTGGACGGAAAAAACCTTGCCTTTTTCCCTGCAGTACAGGACCATAAGAGAGCTTATGAAGGGGATCTTGGCCCTAACACGGGCGGGATGGGATCATACACCGATGCGGGAGAAATTCTTCCTTTTATGCTTGCCGGAGATATTGAACAGGCAAAAAAGATCATGCAGCATACCGTAACAGCACTGCGTGAGGAAACGGAGACGGGATACCAGGGCGTTCTTTACGGCCAGTTCATCCTTACAGCCAGCGGGCCCAAAGTCGTGGAGTTCAATGCACGGTTCGGAGACCCTGAAGCTATGAATGTTATCCCTCTTATTGATACCGATTTTGTAGAGATTATGTCGGCTGTGGTAAAAGGCACCCTCGAAAACCTGCCAGTAAAGTTCAGCAGGAAAGCGACGGTCTGCAAATATGCAGTTCCGGCAGGCTACCCGGACAATCCTGAAAAAGACAGTGAAGTGCTTGTAGGAGACGTGGGAGAAGCTTCAGTCTACTATGCAAGCGTGTATGAAAAAGATGGAAAAATTTACACCACCGGCTCCCGCGCCGTTGCTGTCGTAGGGCGTGCAGAAACAATAGAAGCTGCAGAAAAAATCGCCCAGAATGCTCTTGAAAATATTCAGGGTAAACTCTTCTTCCGGAAAGACATCGGCACTACCAGTCTTATCCAGAAAAGAATCGACCATATGAAAGAACTCAGAGGCTGACTGTTTCAAAAGCTATGCAGGAGTACTGCGAGTAATATTGTGAATATAATACTGAGTGTAATAAGTACTATGCAGTAGTATAAAAATTCAAATTCGGCCAGAACGAAGTCGGGGTTTGAGACAATGAAGAGAGATGTACTTTCAATAACTGACCTGTCGAAGGAGGAGATTTACGAACTCCTTGAATCGGCAGCGGACCTGAAAGCAAAGCGCAAAGCAGGAGAATCTACCGAGTACCTGAAAAACAAAAGTCTCGGGATGATTTTCGAGAAATCCTCCACAAGGACCCGGGTATCTTTCGAAGTTGCAATGGCAGACTTCGGAGGGCATGCCCTTTACCTGAACTCCAGGGATATCCAGGTCGGCAGAGGCGAAACCATTGAAGATACAGCCAGGACCCTTTCAGGTTACCTGCACGGGCTGATGGCAAGGGTCATGAGCCACGATACCGTGGAAAAGCTTGCCAAATATTCAACCATGCCCGTGATCAATGCCCTCTCAGACCGGGAACACCCCTGCCAGATCCTCGGGGACTTCATGACCATCATGGAGTTCAAGAAAAAGTTCGAAGGCCTGAAGTTCGCCTGGGTAGGAGACGGAAACAATGTCTGCAACTCAGCTCTGCTGGGCTCGGCTATCATGGGAATGGAGTTTGCCGTTGCCTGCCCGAAAGGCTATGAACCCAAAGCCGAGTTCCTCGAACAGGCAAAAGCTCTCGGAGGCAAGTTTACAATCACGGACGACCCGAAAGTTGCAGCCAAAGACGCCGACGTCATCTATACCGACGTCTGGGTCTCCATGGGAGACGAAGCCGAACAGGAGAAGCGCCTGAGAGAATTTGCTTCCTTCCAGGTCAACACCGAACTCCTCGGCGTTGCAAAGCCGGACGTAATAGTGATGCACTGCCTACCCGCCAGACGAGGCCTTGAAATTACGGACGAGGTAATGGACGGCCCGAACTCCGTAATCTTCGAGGAGGCAGAAAACCGCCTGCATGCCCAGAAGGCCCTTATCCTGAAATTGATGAAATGAATTTTCATCAATTTCCACCCTTACCTTCAAAAGCCCATATCCGAATGGGTCCCGAACCTGAAAGGAAACATTATTACCTTCTTTCCTTACAAAGTAAAAGCCTTAAAAAAGTAACCCGGATTTTCATATCCCGAAAAGGATTTCAAGGAAAAAGTATAAAAACAAAGAGCACTACTATGTGCTGCTGAAACACGAGCTACATTGTGCGAGAGTTGCCCAGCCAGGTCAAAGGCGCTGGATTCAGAGTCCAGTTTCGTAGGAATTCGTGCGTTCGAATCGCACCTCTCGCATTTATCCTTTTTTAATTATTCTATGCTTAATTTGATTCTTTACGTTTCATTTAAGTTGTGGCAAGATGTTTTCTAAGGCAACGGACTTAACATTAGGTTGAAAAGTTTGATAGATTTGAATACCTTTTCCTGCAGTTAATTTAGCAGTATAACGCTTTAAAAATATTCTTTTATTATCGGTTTTTTCTTATCTAGGTCGTGGGGGGTGGTCATTGATCAAATCTGAAAAAACGAGCACACATCCCATGTTTGAAAAAAACGTGGAGAGATTCGTAAGCTTATGGTTTTCAGTAACTCGCCCCCACTACCCTTATCTAAATAGAATAGTTTACCTGAGCCCATTGCTCAGGAGTTCAAATATTTCTTTAATTACACTCGAATACTTGTTCCTGTATTCTATCGAAGGTGTAAGTGTAGTAAGATCATAGCACTCTGGGAAGCTCTTTCCAGTTTCCGGCATCTTGACCTTATTCCTGTATTTCTCATACAGCTGCATGCAGAGGAAGTTGCTATCTTCTATCGATAAAGTCCTTGCCAGTTCTGCAATTTCTGCCATAAATTGCGATTCAAGCCCGGCTGCATGGTCAACCATGCTTCCATTATTCAAAACCGGACCTGAAATAATATCATCTCCGCAAACAGTGCACCCTATAGTCTGTACTGCTGTCTCATAAAAAGACATTTTTGTGCACGGGCCTGCAAAATTATTAACCACTGTTCCCGATATACAGTGAGTATTTCTCGAGATAGCAATGGAAGCTAGAGAGGAAGCCCACAAAGTATCTGCGGAAGTAGAAGTCGGCATTTTTACATTTGTTGGAACCTTGAAAAATATCCCGGAGTATAGTGTATTTGACTTCAGGGCTTCTGCAACAATCTGAATTGCAAATTGTTCCGCACTGCCATTTGTCATCCCCCCCATAACCATTGTATGAGTACAAATGTAGTTTGAACCTATCAGCTTATAATGAGAAGCCTTTAAAATCTCGTCGACTTTTGCTGTAAGGTCTGGTAAAGGATACATTTCCTGAAAATCCCCCTGTCCCATAATCTTGGAGTTGGCAATAGACAGAGCAGTCCTGACATCTTCAACAAAGGGAGGGCTAACACAGCAGAGTCCAGGTCTGCCCTCAAGTTCACAGGCCTGCTTTAAGCCACTTATTGCTTCATGAGCAGAGTACAGGCTGACAAGGGGCTTGATAAGATCATTACCAGGTAATCTATGGATAGTAGCAGGACCAATAGAATCGATTGTACCTACTTTTGAATATGACCTGTGAATAGGCACATACATTTCACTGGATACAGGTACTGCAGTTGGACCTCCCATTATAACTGGCATTCTATCGTCCAGTACATCCCTGAAGCGCAATTGTGTTGTGTCAATCCCCTGCCCAATCATGAATGAACGACGCTTGGACTGAATAGCAGTCCATATATCGTCCTTGGTTAATTCCAACACCTTCTCTTCATCACTAAAAAAAATGCCTACCCTTTCCAGAAGCTCAATGGCAGCATTATATACTCTGTCTGCCATTTTAAAATCTGAAGGTATCAGTTCTCTTCTATTAAATACGACATCATAACTTTTGACAAGCTCTAGAGTGGTCTCATAGATAAGCAGTTCATGCTCTCTCTGCGTTAATTTCTGTCGCTTATCAAACTTCTGGCTTGTTGGAAGATACATATTATTCAACATAAATTCTCAGCCTATATATAAATAAACTTCTTCAGTAAATGTAACTTGAACTGTAAAACCTGCATCTGTCATCCATGACTAAAGAGTAGCAAGTTTTCACGATAATTTCATTTGAAATCCTACTTATGTTCTCATATAAAACTCTTTCTGATTAAATAATATAAATAATTTTCGTATTTGGCGGAAATTATATATAACAATAATAAAGATATAAGTGTGCCAGGGAGAATATTATGATACTCCAGATAACTCACTTACATAAAAAGAAATGGCATAGAAGATCGCTCACAACTCTGTAAAGCTAAGTTAATTGAACCTCCAAAATCTAAGAGCGTCTTTACAAGGTATCTCCTCATTGCTCAAGAACGTGAGATGAGAAAACTGGAAGGTCTGAGAGAGGCAGACCTTATTAAAATTGGCAGTCAAATGGTAACAAATAACAAGTTAATATCCTGGCGATTGAGCACATGAGGAGATAGCATAAAGCATTATATTCATAATGTGTCAATCGGAGATACTTTTTTAAGTGGTTCATGAATTCCGATCCAACATATTGTGAAAGAGGAAAAAGGTTCGCCATTCCTTCTTCCTCTTACCTCCGTTCCTTTAGCACCAAGTCTAATCTATTATTTTTTTAGACTTGACAGACATGAGAAGAATTTACGCAGAAAACGGAAGTGATACTGTTGTAAAATTGAAGGCGCTTTTAGATTGAGATACTTTAAGTCAGGTATTAGTAAACAAAAGTTCATTTCTCATTCGCTTTTTTATCATCCGCTACCTCCTTCTATTTCCACAATCACTGGTTTACAGCCACGCGTGCACTCTAGAAACGAATCACTGCTTTCCCAATACATGACAAAAGTACCAATAACTGCAATAGATGCACCAAGAATAAGCCACCATTTAATTGGCTCACCTAAAAATACATACAATGCAATAATTGAAAAAATAACGTAAAGGGTAGATATACTCAGACCGCGACCTACACCGATAAGAGGATAGGCTTTATACAAAGCCACATAGCATATACCTAGAGACATAGCGGCAATCACCATCCACAATATAAAAGAGGAACTGGAGAAAGTAGCTACCAAGGCAGATGCCATTGTATTGACTCCAAATATAACCATGGAAGCCGGCCATATCAATGTAATCCATATGAATGATTCAGCAATATATCGAGTTACTACACCGGTGTCTGCATCTGTAATATCCAGTGCGTGTGCAGCAATAGCACCTTCCATGCCCCAGCCAATTGCAGACATTAAACCACCAAAGTAACCTATCCATATTCCTTCTGGTGCCGCTGGATTAGCAATCTCAGCAATCATTTGTATAGGATTCCATATGAATATACCACCCAGAACAATAAGGCAAATTCCAATCCAAGCTTTTCTTGAGATATTTTCACCATACCAGAATTTGGCAACGATAGCGCCTACTACGCTGCAGAGAAGAGCAGATGAAGCGGCAAAAGCAGCACCGATGTAACCTATTGCAATTGTAGATCCAAATATTGCAATTGGACCACCAAATACCGCACCAAAAGCATACCACTTGGATGCCTTAAAAAAGAGAACTGTCCTCGGAAGATCTGAAAGTTTTCCAGTATTGGTAACCCAAACAACACTTAATACGAGTGCAAAAATTATAGCCATGGCAGAAGTTATACTGATAGTTGCAACCGTCATTCCAGCAGATCCTTTAGGAAATATTACAAAATCACTATATGGAGGGACACGCCACAGAATAGTGAGGGCTACGTATCCCATGCCCCAGAGAACTGCACAAATAAAAGCCCAAATGAAACCCCATTTAACTCTTTTTTTGTTCTCAGCCTTAACAACGGCTTCTAATTCTGAATTCATCTCAACACCTCAATAAAAGAAGAATAGTCCCGGAAAAAGAAGTATGTCCGGGAATGTAGCTCAAGTCTGAGCCTATTTTTTAGATGTTTTTCACAAAAGTTCGGCCTATGTACAAAGCCAGCAAATCCAGTGATAATATCAGGACAAGATAAACATAGTCCGCATTCTGAAATGCCCAAACTCCATCAATGTGAAAAAGCATATTCAGGCCTCCAGAAGTTCTTCTACGCGAGATTTTCCGAATTCAGATATACTATACCTGTATAGTACCTTGCCTTTAGCAAACTGGCTGCCATCGTCAGCTTTTGCATCTACTATATCAAAGATACCACCGCAGGAAAGTTCAGTCATCCAGAATCGGGCCATCCACTTCCAATAGTCACTGTTTTTTCCGTATTCTGCTAGAAGATTTCCTGTCAGTTCATAATCCCAGGCTTCCTTCTGATGATAGAGGATCTGGACAAGTCTGGATTTCATAGGTAATTTTGCCATTTTATCATCTCATAATTTTAAAGTACTTATTCAGATGAACGGGTAGATTCAAGCAGAGAATCACCACTGTCCCAATACATAACAAAAATTCCGACTACCGCAATAGCTGCACCGAGAACGACCCACCAAGCAGTAGGCGATCCCATAAACACATACAGTGCAATTATCGCAAATAGAACATAAAGTGTTGAAACGCTCATTCCTCTGCCTACACCGATAAGCGGATAAGTTTTCCACATGAAAACATAAGACAAATTGGCTGTCAAAACTGCCAGCGTAGTCCAAATAAGGAAGGAGGGGCTTGAAAATGCTGCTTTAAGAGCAGTAACCACAATATCTGGTCCCAGAAGCATAAGGAAGATAGGCCAAATAACGACAATCCAGATCAAAAGTTCAGCAAAGAACCGAGCGTGAAGGCCGGTATCCGAGTCTGTAAGATCAATAACCCTTCCGGCAACAGCACCTTCAATACCCCAACCGATAAAGGATACGATAGCGCCTAGATATCCAAGCCAGAGTCCATCTGGTGCTGTAGGATTTGTAATTTCTGCAATAGTCTGGACAGGATTTAGTATAAAAATACCTCCAAAAATCATAATTCCAATTCCCATCCATGCCCTTTTTGTGATATTTTCGCCATACCATAACTTGGCAACAAAAGCACCGACTACAGCCGTCAAAATTGCAGCAGACGCGGCAAATGCAGCGCCAATATAACCTATTGCAAGTGTGGTGCCATAGACTGCAATTGGACCTCCAAAAGCTGCAGCCAGAGCATACCATTTAGAAATTTTATAAGTAAGAATTGTTCTTGGTAAATCTGCGAGTTTTCCAGTTCCACCAAGATAAAAAATACTCAATATGACAATTGCAATAGATGCCTGGACTGTAAGCATTGTGGCAGTAGCCACCATCATCCCTGTAGCACCTTCAGGAAAGGCTGATAGGTCATTAAATGGCGGAACGAGCCATTGCATGGCAAAAGCTATATAAGCAAAACCCCATAAAATGGCACAAAGTAATCCAATTATAAAGCCCCATTTCACGCGATTTTTGCTTTCATTTTTGATTATGTTTTTTAGATCAGAATCCATCTAAACACTCCATAAATACTCCATTTTAAATTGCAGCTTGAAGCCTTATTTAGAACTTCCAAAACTTTCATCCTATACTAATAATTTCAGATCTTAGATCTGATTCCTATCCATACTTGTTCTGAACAGTAATTCTGCGTACGAAGATTTTAAAAAACAGAGTATGGGAGGAAACAAAATTTCTTAGGGTGAGTAGTTCCGGGTTGGAACATTACATATTGGGGAAATTTTACAGGTATGTGCTACAAGCTCGCTGTTTAACTTGATTTTTATGGATGAAATTCTATATCGAATAAATCGGTATATATATCTTCCTCTGTATGGGAAAAATTTATATAGTATAACTAGAAAAAAACTTATATATTAGAAAAATACCCAAGATCTGTAATCTTAAAGTCATCTTCACTATTTAAAGTAAATTAATGGGGCAAATAAACTAGTATAAATAAGTTCCCATCTTTCAGAAAAGTATATATAGCTATTCAAGAAAAAAATTTAAATATTAGAAATGCAGACAGGAGAATGCAAAAAAAATAGAACTAAATCAATAAAAAAGGCGACAAAAATGAGCAAGCAAGTACTTTTGGAACAGCTTAGCCTGGCAGTCTTAAACATCGACGAAACAGCAGGTGTAACTGCAATTGAAAACGCCCTGTCTGAAGGTTTGAGCCCTGTTGAAATTATAGAAAAAGGACTTTCTGTAGGAATGTTAGAGATAGGAAGCAGGTTTGAGAATGGGGAAATATTTTTACCTCAGGTAATGATGGCAGCATCCGTTATGAACAAGCTTGTAGACAAGGTTAAAAAGGATATTCCGGCAACAGAAAAAAAAGAAGGAATTGCAAAAGTTGTCCTTGGAACTGTTGAAGGAGACGTACATGACATAGGGAAAAATATTGTAAAAATTCTCCTTCAGGCAAATGGATTCGAAGTATATGATCTCGGAAGAGATGCACTTCTAACTTCGTTTGTTGAGAAAGTAAAAGAAATCGATGCAGATATTGTAGCATCCTCAGCTTTGATGACAGGAACCATGCAGGGACAGGCAGCACTTGAAGAAATGCTGAAAGAAGCAGGTATTCGTGACAAAGTGAAGACAATGGTTGGCGGTGCACCATGTACTGAACACTGGGCAAAGAAGATAGGAGCAGATGCCTATGCAGAGAACGCCAGTGAAGCTGTCACTAAAGCCCGTGAAATGCTAAAAGCATAAAACCAAAAAAGGAGTTCAGAGAATGGGTTCTAGATATTATACGAGAATGGGAGACGGCAGACGTGTAGAGATGACACGGGAAGAGCTCAAAAAAGAGATCGAAGCCGGTGCAAGCGAAGCTGCTCAAAGAGCTAAGGTTCCAGATATTACAGATGACGAAAAAGACCATCTTCTGGAAATCTTCACTGCCCCTGAAAGAGTTGTAAGTGTATGTCCCGAAGATTTGATTGTCATGAGCACAGATGTTGCTCCAGACACCATATTAATGAACTACAGTGAATATGGTGGGGTAGGGATTCCTACAAGCACCACAACCGCAAACATGGTTGCTGAGAGAGCTGTTGGTCTGGATTGTGTTATGAACGCATTCAGAGGCGGCAACTCAAAAGGTACAAGCGTCTCTATTATACAAGTCCAACAAGAGATTGAAGCATTACTTATGAACTCAATTGCTCCCCTTATCGCTGTTACGATGCCAAATATGGGAGCTTATTATAAACCGGACGGCCCGTTCGAGAACTGTGGGGACCTTATGGCTGCCGGAAAAATCGAAGAAGGACTAAAGACATATGAGGAGATAATCCCATCTTCCATAAAAGACGTATATTTTATTGCAGAGATGGCATCCAGAGTTGGAGCAGATGCTATAAATATTGACACTGCAGCAGCAGCTGGAGATGCTGAGTTTCTTGCTGTACTCAATGCTACAGAAAAAATAACTAAAGAAACCGGAATGGCTGTAGCTATCAATATGGCAAATCACTTTGTCATGGGCATGCATGGAGGGCTTAAATATGACGGAAAAACCCTTGGAGGAATGATGCCTCATGAACAGGTAAAAGTTGCAGCAAAATCCGGAGCTACTATTTTTGGCCCTGTTGTAAATACAAACACCAAAAAGTCCGTTGCATGGACCGTAGCAAAGACCGTTGCAATAATGAAAGAATGCTCCAGAGTAGCGGATATCCCCATACATCCAAATCTCGGAATGGGTGTTTGCGGAGCACCTATGGTTGAAATTGCTCCAATTGATGCTGTATCAAGAGCTGCAAAAGCCTTGGTGGAAGTAGGCCGTGCTGATGGCATATAGTGCGGGCTCGGGGATCCTGTAGGGTTCCTGATTACCAATGAGATGTCAGTAGGAATGCATGGAATAAGAACAGCAGGTGACCTTGTGCTTAGAATGCAGATGAAAGGCATGAGGCTAAAAGAAGCAAAAGAATACGTTGCACAGAAACTTGGAACCGATGTATTTACACTCTCTGATGAATATGCGATGAAGGAAATTAGAGAAGAACTTGGAATAGGAACGATCAATGCAGTTCCTGGTCAGGCAAAGGGATTAAAGGCAAAAGCCAAGATTGCAGAATTGCTTGATATAAAAATTCCTTGTGTTGATCTGCTAAGATAAGAATAGAAAAATAAACATTACTAGTAACTCTGTTGAAATGGATCTACCACAGAGTCACAATGTTTACATTATTAATGAGTATCCAAGCCATCTTTACCCAGTTAATGGTGGCTTGGTCTAGTTCAGCTATTGCAATTCAAAATATTTTAGCTTAACCTAAAAAGTTAGAATTTTCTGCTTGAATCTATGTGTAACTGCTAGCGGAGCTTATCATTAAAATAACTGAGGCAAAACATGACAAATGGATTTAAATTTGAACTCTTTGGCAAAGAGGGAATAGAAGCCATTCATCAGGCCACACTGAAGGTACTGGCCGATCCTGGAATAAGGGTTTCACACGACTATGCTAGAAAAGTTCTCAGGGACAATGGCTGTGATGTCAATGATGAAACGGGTGTTGTAAAGATTCCTGAAGAGCTTGTTCTAAAAGCAATTAAAACTGCTCCTTCATCATACACTATTTATGGTCGTGATGAAAAGAACATTGTCAATCTGACAAGTGATGGGAAGGAAGTAAACTGGACCAATTTTGGTATTGGAACCAAGATGGCTGATTACAGGGGACCCATCGACTATCACGTGAGAGACAGCACTTTGCAGGATCTTGCAAACATAACCAAAGTTGTGGACTGGGCACCCAATATAAGTTACCTTTGTTCTCCTGTTTCTGCAATAGATTTGGCTACTGAACCTGTTTCCAGGACCATGCATGAAGTGATGACTCTTATGGAGAACACTTCAAAACATATTATGGTAGACCCTGAACCCGATAAAATGCCATATTACTTTGAATTGGTCAAGGCAGTTTATGGAGGGGATGAAGAAGAAGCTCTAAATAAACCACTGCTTACGGTAGGTTCTTGCCCAACAAGTCCTCTGGAACTGGACTATGCGATATGTGAAATGGCGCTTCAGGCTACGAAATACGGCATACCAATGATGGTTCTGAGCATGGCTATGAGTGCAGCATCATCACCAGTGCATCTTGCAGGGACACTTGTAACCCATAATGCTGAAGTACTTGCCGGTTTGGTCGTAACCCAACTTTTCAAACCTGGACATCCTACTCAATACGGTAGTTCTACCACTGCATTTGACATAAAGGGAGGGACAGCACCTGTAGGGTCTCCAGAACTTGGAATGATAAGCGCAGGAGTTGCAAAGCTGGCACAGTATTATGGTCTGCCATGTATTGTAGCAGGTTCTTAGGGAGACGCAAAGGTACCTGATGCCCAAGCAGGGCATGAGAAAACCATTACTGGACTTATCCCTGCATATGCAGGTGCCAGTGTAATATATGGCGCAGGTATGCTTGAGCTTGGTATGACCTTTTCGCTTGAACAACTTGTGATGGACAATGATTTCATTGGCATGATAATGAAATCCAGAGACGGCATCCCTGTAACAGAAGACACGCTTGCATATAAAGCTATCAAAGATACAGGGTTTGGCGGTCACTTCCTTTCACACAAAACCACATTGAAGAATATCAATCTCCCTTCGCATCCTTCTATCATGAACAGGCAGATGTTTGGAGATTGGCAGAGAGCAGGCTCAAAAGATCTCGCAAGTGCAGCACACGATAAAGTGCTGAATATTCTGCAGAGCCACCAGGTAAAGCCAATTGATGCTGATATCCTCAAGGATATGAAGGCAATTGTAGCTAAAGTTGACAAAATTGTTGCAGAAAACTAATAAAGGTAAATTGATAAAAACGAGGTAAATTCATGGTCACAAAAACAAAAATTATTGCAAAGGCAAAAGAAGCAATCCTAGATTTTGATGATGAAGCTGCAGGGGAGGTGGCTAAGGAAGCTCTTGCTGCAGGCGTCAGCCCTGCAGAACTTATAGAAGAGGGTTTCACAGCAGCAATGTTAGAGGTAGGAGAGAAGTTTGGAACTGGTGAATTATTTCTCCCTCATGTTATTGCAGCAGCAGATGCAATGCAGGCAGCTATCAATATACTGACTCCTGAACTTGAAAGGACCAGTACTCAAACAAAATCCAAGGCTACTGTTGTCATTGGTACTATTGAAGGAGACATCCATTCTATAGGAAAGGACATTGTAGCGACTATGCTCAAGATTGCTGGATATAAGGTTGTAGACCTTGGAAGAGATGTACACATCAAAACCTATGTAGAGAAAGCAAAAGAAGTCAAAGCAGATATAGTGGCTTCATCTGCACTTATGACCACTACAATGGTAAACCAGATCCAGATTGAAGAACAGCTCAAGGAATCAGGTATTCGCGCAGACCTTAAAACCATGATTGGTGGTGCACCTGTTACCCAAGCATGGGCTGATAAGATTGGTGCAGATATTTATGCTGAAAATGCGGAAGATGCAGTAGCGAAGCTCAATGCTTTATTCTAATTTCTGCTTGTAACAGGAGCTTAAGAGCCTATCCGAAAAGTCAGCAATAAATACTTAAAAGTCACAGAGATCGGGTAGCCATCCGGTTTTGTATTGCATATTATGAAAGTTAGCAGGCAACCACTTTTTGGATAGGCTCTAAATTACACAGAGATATGTTTTTCAGAGTCCAGTTTCGTAGGAATTCGTGCGTTCGAATCGCACCTCTCGCACTCTTTCTTTTTTTAAAAGACATATTATCAGCCATTACAGCATTTATGATCTATTGGGTATTAACAGAACCTTATAAAACAAAACTTAAATCTGTGATCATTTATAATGCATTGTTACAAAACTTCGCTGTTTATCAACTATATCAATAGATAGCTAATCGAGGATATAGTGTACGATTGTATATTTTTAGCGATTCTGCGACTCAGTTCCAAAATCTAGTGATTTTTACATTTTTGGATTAAAATCTTGAATTCCCAAGCAAAATTCAATTTTCGATCAAACTCAATATTCGAACTCTTCTGGCACAGGTCAATATTTCATGTTCAAAGGATTGTAGCCATATTTAAAATCCAGTGATTTTGCCAGTGAGATTATTATACAATAGGGAGAGCAGCTTATGGGTCGATTGATAAGAAATTCTGCAAAAGCTTTGATAATTAAAAACGGTAAGATGCTTGCAATAAAATTGCAGGAGAATGGTGAAGTTTGGTATATCATGCCTGGCGGAGGGCAGGAAACAGAGGAACTGCTCCCTGATGCCGCTTGTCGTGAGGTTTCCGAAGAATTGGGAATCAGTGTTACTCCGAAAGAACTGGTTTTTGCTGTTGAAGGTGTTCATGGTGAGAGGTTTCATCGGGTGGATTTAGTATTCCTGTGTGAATATGTCGCCGAGATTCCCAACATAGCCTTACACGGTGACACAAATCAAATTGGATATGATTGGTTGGATATAAAAACGCTCAATACTCAGCCTCTGTATCCTTCAAAGCTGCGTAGGCAGATTATGAACCTTTATGAGGGAAAACCGCACAAAGTATATTTGGGAAATGAAGAAGCGGGGGATCCGGAATGCTTAGAATAGATACTTATTTTAAAGAGCTGATCGACTTATTAAAGCAAAATTACAGTTCACGGTTATTATATGTCGGATTGCAGGGAAGTTATTTTAGAGGAGAGGCCGACGAAATCAGTGATATTGACGTAATGGTTATTCTTGATAGATTATCAATTAATGATATGGAGACTTATCGGGAAATAATTGACGAATGTGGAAATGGCGATAAATCGTGCGGTTTCATATGCGGAGAATCGGATATCAAAAATTGGAACCCATGTGAAATATGCCAGCTTGTTCATACCACAAAGGATTATTATGGGAGGTTGTCAGAGTTTGTCCCCACATATACGGTGGAAGATGAAAGAACTTATATAAAAATGAGTCTTAATAATTTGTACCACGAATTATGTCACCGATATATTCATGATTCAAGAGAAAAAAATATAATGAAGCTTCCAAGTGCATATAAATCCGTCTTTTTTATTTTGCAGAACATTCACTTTCAGAACACAGGAAATTTTATACTGACAAAACGAGAGCTGCTTTCTCAATTACCAGATGAAGATAAAAAAGTTCTGCTTAAAGCTATGGAATTGAAAAATCAAAAGGAGTATCATTTTGACGAGTATTTTAGTGCATTATTTGAATGGTGCCAAAATTCAATATTCAAATCTTAAAAAAAAGGCATACTCTGTGTGTTGCTAAATTTCATTTTTATAGATATAACTATGCCCCCTGCTACGTAAATCTTTTTTGCCTCATAACTCCAAATTTTTGTACTCATTTTCCTGTGGTTTAAAGTTAACTTGAGCCAGATTTATCTTTTTCTATCACTGAAAATCCCATAGTGAACTCTGTGCCATTGTTCCTTTTCAGTTCAAAGTCCCCATCCAACTGGTCTACAAGAGAAGTTACAAGCTGAAATCCAAGACTATTAAGGTCTTTGATATTAAGATTTTCAGGAATGCCTATACCGTCATCTGAAACTGTCAGAACGAAGTCGGCACACTTACAGCCATTGATTTTGCATTTTCCTTTTTCTTCTCTACGAAGTTTGATTCGGATTTCTCCTTTATCCCTGTCAGGAAATGCATATTTGAAGGAGTTTGAAACCAGTTCATTGACGATTATCCCTAATGGAATAGCAGTATCCATATATAAGAAAATGTTCTCTTCCATATCGAAATTTAAACTAACATCGTTCTTGAGGCTGTATGTTAGAAGTAGATTATTAGCTAATTCCTTTATATACTGCGAAAAGTTAAGCAGATCAATATTTTTACCTTTGTACAATTCCTCGTGTACAAGAGCAATAGAAAGAACTCTGTCAATGCTTTCTTTGAAAGCTTTCAACACTTCTGAATCTGTGATAGTCTTTTTGCCTTTAAACAAATCAGCCTGAAGATCCAGAAGAGAGGAGATTACCTGAAGATTGTTCTTGATTCTGTGATGTAATTCCTTCTTACTGGCAAGCTCAAAATTTCTCAGAGCTTCTTCAGCTTTTTTGCGTTCGGTTATATTTCTGGAAATGAACGAGACAGCTGACAGCTTTCCGTTAGTATCAAAAACCGGAGAAAGAGTTATTGAGACATATATTTCCTCTCCGTCCTTTTTTAGTCGTGAAGTCTCATATTGACGGATATTTTCTCCCTGTTTAATCAGTTCAATTAATTTCAGTGTTTCTTTATCTAAATGGGATGGAGCCAGAGTGGATACATGCTTTCCGAGAATTTCTTCCGCGGAATAACCATAAACCTGCTCTGCTCCTTTATTCCAGCTGAGAATAATGCCATCAAGGGATGAAGTTCCTACAGCGTCCAGTGATGATTCTACAATATTCGCCAAAGTCTTAATTTTCTCTTCAACGATTCTAAGGTCTGTTATATCTTGCGTTGTCCCTCTAATCCGGACAGGATTATTTTCCTTATCGAAAACAGTTTCACCTTTAGAATTGGCTATGCGCTCTTCTCCGTTGGCTAGAATTAGCCTATGATCAATACTAAAGGGTTTTCCGCTTAAAGCTCCTTTAACAGTATTATCAACATAGTCTTGATCATCTGGATGTAAGTGACTTAAAAATAAGCCATAATTTACTTCAGACTCTTGAGGCTTAAGTCCGAAAATCCGATACATTTCATCAGACCAGTTTAATTTACCAGTTACAAAGTTCCGTTCCCAATTTCCAATATGAGCCATTTCCTGAGCATCAGAAAGAAGTTCTTCTTTTTCTTTCAATGTGCTGTAAGCTTTTTCGAGCTCTACGGTACGTTCTTTAACTTTTTCCTCCAGTGTTTCATTTGCTATTTTAAGGGCATCCTCTGTATTCTTGAGTTGTGTAATGTCTGTAAAAGTACAAACTATAATGTTAATACTACCATCGGGATTTAACAGAGGCTCGGAGTTAGCAAGCGTCCACACCCAATCTTCGTGCGAATAACGACGTACACCGATAACCTGATTCTTTACCGGCTTGCGATTAATCCTGGCGTACTGTACGGGGTGAGACTCAAACCGCAGAGCATTACCATCCTTATCGACGACATCCCACATATCCCAGCTAAGGTCCTGAATCTTCATATGCTCGAGTTCCTGTTCAGAGATATTGAAAATTTGCAGAAATGCAGGATTATATATTGCAAATTTACCTTCGCCATCAATGAGAACAACACCGGATTCCAGATCCTGCACCAGTGCCTTAAACCGCAACTCGCTCGCCTTTAATTCTTGTTCAGCAAGTTTGCGCTCCTGTTCAACCTTTCTCCTCTGCAGAACTTGCGTTACCGCCGGCGCGATAGCTTCGAGATCCTCCTGTTGCTCGTAGCTATAGCCACCTTCACGGTTTGCTACAGCAATCAAACCTATCGTTTTTCCGTCCAGGACAAGAGGAACGCCAAGAAACGATTTGATTGGCGGATGTCCTTCCGGCAAGCCTCTGCTGTCCGGGTGTGACTGCGGATTATTGGTAAAGAAGCTTTTCTCATCGATTATGACACTGCCATACAAACCATGGACAGCATAATCTCTCGGAAGATTAAGATGCCCTGTCCTGTCGTACATACGACACTGTTCCCATGCCAGCACGCTTTTTGCAACATCGTGCAGTAGCCCGTCAGCGCCCATTTCAACAATGAAACCAAACTCACTGTCGGTCACTTCTAGGGCTACGGATAGACATGCTTCCCCCAGTTCTTCTTCTGTTTTTGCCTGCACCACATTGCTGAAGATCCAGTTGATTCCCTCAAGAATACGGTTGTATCTGTGAGTCCGGTGCTCTTCTTGCTTGCGCTCGGTGATATCGCGATTGCTGCCCCGGTTTCCAGCGTAGTATCCCTTACCGTCGTAGACGGGCTGGCACAGGTGATGAAGCCATCTTATTTCGCCACCTTTTGATATAATGCGAAACTCGATATCACTATGAAGACTCGGTAACATATCGTGCTTGTGCTGGAGAAATGCCTGCCGATCGTCCGAATGTATTATTTCCTGGAGCAGATCAGGGTTGTCAATGAATTCCCGGACCGCATATCCTGTGGCCCGCTCGCAAGAAGGCGATATGTACAGGAAACGACCATCAGGGCCCTGCCAAAATTCCCAGTCGAAGGTGTTATCTGCTACGATACAATGTTTCTTCTCACTCTCCCGAAGTTTTTCTTCAAGCACTTTCTGATCACTTATATCGAATCCATAAATGTTCACACATTCTTCTTCGGGTAAGGGTTGAAACGTGACCAGGTATACTTTTTTTCCCACTTTAATTTCCATTTTTTCGGGTCTATTCCGGCAAAGTACCCCTTCCACAATATCTCCGATATGGGAAGGCAGTTTTTCTCCGATTTCCACGCCCCATTTGATTAATAAAGGCTTAGCTGCCTCATTTGAATAATGAACAGTATCATCCTTTTCAACACAAAGTACAGGATTAGGGTTTTTAGCAGAAAAGTGTTTCATTCTCGTTTTCATTTTCCCATATGGCTCCATCTCTTTAGTTGCACTATGCCTTCTCGTTACTAATTGTGACCCGCTCACAGCAAAAGACATTTTTAATTCAAAATAATTATATAATTGAATTAAATTTAAGACTTTATATTAAAACGTATCGTCAACGGCAAAAAATAATTGACATAAGTAATTTCTAAAGAACTTAGAGCACGAGAATAAACATAATTACTGTAAAAAAGTTTAAAATCTTTATTAAGATTAAAACTTAATAATTTATTAAATCATTATAATAAATATTCGATTATATGTACTAAAAAAAGCAAATATAAATGTAAATATAAAGAAGCAAATTTGTGTTCATTTTATTTATGCTTCACATAAATAAAAGGAGATTAATTAATCTTTGTTTGTACTTCATTTCACTAGCTTATCAGCTAAAGTCAAAAGAGCTAAGATAGATACGAATCCAGGTGAACTTCAGAGTATAGTCTCGTAGGAATTCGTGCTTTCGAATACCACCTCTCGCACTAATTTTATCCATTTTCTTGTGATTTTAAGCCTACTTGAGCCAGATTATCTTTTTCCGCCACTGTAAATTTCATAGTAAATGCTGTGCCATTGTTCCTTTTCAGTTCGAGCTCACCATTCATTTGATCGATAAGGGAAACTACCAGTTGCATACCAAGACTACCGAGATCTTCAATATCAAGATTGTCAGGAATGCCTACGCCGTTGTCTGAAACGGTTAGAACGTAATTTGTGCTCTTACGGTTTTCGCTTTCAAATTCTGTGGATTCTTCCCTGTAAAGTTCGATTCGAATTTCTCCTTTGTCTCTCCCTATAAATGCATGTTTGAAGGAATTGGAAACAAGCTCATTAACAATCATTCCTAACGGAACAGCAATATCCATATCAAAGAAAACATTCTCTTCAAGATCGATGTTTAAGCTGATGTCGATATCTCCAAGCCTGTATGTCTGGAAAAGGTTCTCAACAAGTTCCTTAATATATGGCGAGAAGTTTAGTGTCTCAAACCCTCCACCTTTGTATAATTCTTCATGGATAAGAGCCATGGATACCACTCTATCCTGGCTTTCCCTGAAAGCCTCCAGAACTTCCGAATCCTTAATGTTCTCCCGGTTTTTGAACTGTTCAGCCTGCAGGTCCAGAAGGGAAGAAATTACCTGAAGGTTATTCTTAATTCTGTGATGGATTTCCTTTTTACGGGCAATTTCGATAATATTGAGAGCTTCTTCAGCTTTTTTGCGCTCGGTGATGTCTGTTAGCATACTCATAGCGCCTATATACTTACCTTCCTTATCAAAAAGAGGTTTAGCATTTAGAAATGTCCAGAGGGATGAGCCATCTTTACGTATTAATTTTAATTCATAACTCTCACTTATTCCCTGCACCCTCTTTTCCAGGTTCATTTTGACAACAGGTTTACATTCTTCACTGATGAAGTTCCATATTGGTCTACCAACAAATTCTCCCAAAGTATACCCGAGCATGTCTACCATTTTCTTGTTAACATAAGTGATTATGGATTCTTTGTCAGTTATGAGTATAATTTCGTTTGCGGTCTCAACAATATTTCTGTACTTTTCCTCACTGTCCCGAAGTTTTTCTTCTGCTTTCCTGCGCTCGGTAATGTCAATGTCCATCTTGAGGATCATGGGAGAACCGTCAACATCAGTAAAGGGGAAACTGTAGACATCAATCACGCTTCCTTCCGGGATGGTAACTTCCCAATGATGGGGCTGATCGGTTTCAAGTACTTTGTATGATTCACAGAACTCACAAGGCTGTGTACTCCCAAAACAATGTTCATAACAATGCCGACCTCCTGACTCGCCGAACTTTTCACGGAAACTGCGGTTGGCAAAGGCAATATAATGGTCAAGTGTTAACAGGCATATCATTACCGGCAGTGTCTCCAGCACATCAAAGAACCGCTGCCGTTCGGACTCGACAGCTTCGGCAATCTTACAACTCAATTCGGTCTCGCGCAGCATCTCCTCAGCCCGTTTAAGCTCAGTGACATCAGTTTGCACGCCATCCCATACCGTTCGGCCATCAGGCAGCCGGCGAGGACGGGAGTGCAATCGCATCCACTTCACCTGGCCATCAGGCAGCTGCATAGGCATTTCCATGTTAAAGTCAGACAGCTCGCGGGCACTGCACGCCTCGGCTTCGACGAGTCGTTCGAAATACGTCTGCGGGATTTGCCTATGTAGCGTGCCCGGGTCACGAAGCACATCTGATACTTTAATGCCGTTGAGCTTCTCGATACCTGCGCTGAAGTATAAGAAACGGACACTGCCATCGGGCTCATGGGCATACTGATATACCGCACTGTCCGGTAGGTTATCGCCCAAAAGGCGTAGTTTTTCCTCGCTCTCCCGCAATGTGTTTTCAGCCTTCTTTCGCTCAGAGATGTCCCTGATGACCATGACAACTTTTGTAAGGCCGTTCTTATCTTTGAACAATGCACTCGATATCTCACTTGGGAAGATAGTACCATCTTTCCGCCTGTGATTGAGTTCTCCCCTGAACCTGCCAGTCCTGGCTCTTTCATCCAGTACAGACTTAAGTCTTGGATCGGACGTATCCACAGTACCGTTTCTTCCAGCCCGGATAAGCTCCTCTTCTGTCATCCCAAACATTTGGCAAGCGGCTGGATTGGCTGCAAGAATAGTTCCGTCCGGAACTGTAACAAAAATGCCATCAAGACTATTATCAAATATTGCCTTATATCGGTTCTCACTCTCCAGCAACGCCTCTGCAGCCTGCTTGCGATCAGTGATATCCCGGATGATGGCGACTGTTCGAGGTTCTCCGTTGCTATCCGTAAAGAAGGTAGTGCTTACCTCTCCGAGGAATGTAGTTCCATCCTTGCGCCTGTAAGTAAGCTGAGCTCTTGCTGATCCAGAGTGAGTATGTTCATCTGATAAAGCTGATAACATCGGTTCTTGCAGATCTGAAATTACATCGCATTCTTTGCCGACAAGCTCTTCTTCCGTCCATCCGAGCATACGGCAAGCTGCTGGATTAGCTGATAGGATTTTCCCATCATCTCCTGGATCGGTCAGGATAATACCATCCACGCTGTGATCGAATATCATCCTGTAGAGCTTTTCACTCCCCTGCGATTTCTGATCTATACTACCATTTCTCATATTCTTCTCTGGCATGGATAAAGAGTCAAAATCTACCACAATATTTTCGCTTTATCTGAGCATTCAAACTTTACCAGTTTTAATCTATTCATAAAAGCAAATATTATAATTTGATATGTATATACGGGCTTTTTTATATAGAAACGATGTGATAAATATCTTATCTGCTAGATTTACTGGAATAAGTCCGTATTTCATTTTTTATGCCTGAGAATCTTCTTCAAAGAAAGTTCAAAAAATGAAACAATTTTTTGGATGAATTAATATGCAAAAGGTGGAATCGACTGTTTTCCATTTTTCATGCATTATATACATCTTTTCCATATCTTCAATTTTAAAACGAGTGTTTTATCCTAAAATTATTTCGCGTTAACTATTCAGGACAAAACAAGTGTGTAAATCCTATCCCGATTATAGAACCAAACTTAATTTTAAGACACGCTCTAAGAGGCTGTCTTAAAATTAAATAATCCTTTTCTCTTGGTTTTTCTTCGATGTCAAAACGATCTATAAGGCTTCCTTATCCCAGTGATTTATCCAACAGAGAATGGAAAATAATTAATCCTTATTTTCCTGATCTCAAAACAAATCGAGGTAGAAAACGTGTTCATTCTTATCGAGAAATATTGAATGCTATCTTCTATTTGTTACGTTCTGGTTGTGCTTGGCGAATGCTACCTCACGAATTTCCACCCTGGAAAACTGTTTACCATTACTTTCGTCTTTGGCGTATTTATGGAATTTGGGAACATATCAATACTGTTCTGAGAATAGAACTGAGAATTGCATATGGTAGAGAACCAGAGCCAAGTGCTGCAATTTTAGATAGCCAATCTGTTAAAACCACAGAAACTCCAGGAGTCCGTGGGTATGATGCTGGCAAGAAAGTGAAAGGGAGAAAGCGTCACATTCTGGTAGATACAATAGGGTTACTGTTGATGGTTGTGGTTCATACAGCAGATATCCAGGATCGAGATGGTGCTAGACTTGTTCTGGAACAAGTTAATGGAGCATTCCCTCGATTACAGCTTATTTGGGCTGACGCTGGTTATTCAGGTAAACTGATTGAGTGGGTCAAGATAACATGTGGATGGGTACTAGAAATAGTTAAGCGTAGAGATAATATCAAAGAATTTCAAGTACTTCCACATAGATGGATAGTAGAGCGGACGTTTGGATGGCTAGGTAGATATCGAAGGTTAAGTAAAGACTACGAAGGATTAACAGAATCAAGTCAAGCATTGATATATGCGGCTATGATCAGAATAATGATTAAAAGAATCGCTAATATCAAGAATTAAAGAGAAGGAGAATAATTTTAAGACACGCTCTAAGATTATTATCTTTTTTCGCTTGTTTTCGAATTAGCGCAGCAAGAAAATTTCTCAACCGATGATCAATAAAAAGATTTATACTAAAATATTAATATATACCTTTACAAAACATCCGTTTTTGTACTAAACTTGTGAAGAGGCGAAAAAGTAAAGAAATTCACGCGTTCGATTCACCGGTATGAAGGGGGTAAAAGATGACTGTAATTCTGATCAATCCGTTTGATGTTCCCAAGGGTAAGGAAGACGAAGCACTGGCATTTTGGGATAGGGCAGCTGATTACATGAGGAAGCAGCCAGGCTTTATCTCGACTCGGTTGCATAGAACGGTTGTCCCGTGGGCTCGTTTTTACCTCATCAATGTTGCGGAGTGGGAATCAATAACACATTTCGAGGCTGCCATCAATAGTGAAGAGTTCAAGAAGCTCACTGAGCCTTACATGGAGGTATTTCCACACTATCCGGGTCTGTATGAGATAGTGAGAAACTAACCGAAAAAATTGATACTACGCGATTATATCCGTTTAAATCCGTTTAAATCCATTGTTCAAGATCCTTAACATTCAGGTTTTAACTTAAAATATAACCTTCCTTAACTATCTTTTCTCAACTATGCAACTCATCTATTCCTTATTTTCTTAGGTTTGGCATACACGCTCCCATAATCCATTAAGTCCCCAAACACAGAAATAATGGTAAACAATTTTCCAATGCGGAAATTCGTGGGGTACCATCCGTCATGAACAACCGGAACGTAATAAATAGAAGATGGCATTCAAAATTTCTCGATAAGAATGAATGTGTTTTCGAGCCTCTTAGCAAATTACTTTTTATCAAGAATTATTCTTGTATCGTGAATTACCGACATGTCTGGCAAAACAAGGCTTTTGCTTCTTTAACAAATATCTGATCTTAATGATTTAGTTTTAAAGCTCTAACAGGTTTGATCTACTTTAAAAATCTTTAATGTTTGAAAATAAAGATGATATAAAAGCAAATGCATTTTCCTTTTGCTCAATTAATGGAAATGGATTTTAAAGAAATTCAAAGGCAGAAAATGTATGTGAGTTTTTTGAAAAAATAGCGGAAGAAAATAGAGGAAAAATCATAGTACTTATACTGGATAATTCGAAAGCACATAAGGCAGAAAGAAAAAAATAATTAAAACTGATTTTGTCATCTGTTGGCATGTTATTAAGATATTATAGGCCTTTTCCTAACACTTTTATGAGAAGCAGGAAATTATAAATAGCTACCCTATTGGTTAATTTGCACCAATATTCTCGATCAAAATTTTTAGCTTATGATTTATTCCTTTTCATGAAAAGTCATTTTCATCACATCCAGCATATATGTATTAAGTCGGGACTTTACTTTTCATATTTGCACCCTATCTGTATTATAAAGAATGTCTTTTAACCAGTGGTCCAATTTGGATGCAGTCCTGAAAAGCCTTTAAAACTTCATCAGGATTGGAATAAAAACAAAAAGTTTTAATAAGATGTATTATGACCGGGATAAATCTTGTTCAAATTTTTTAAGAATGTATAGGATGACTATCTTTTCAGTCACACACTTACATATATATTTCTAAAAGTTTGGTCGTTTTTGGGAGAAAAGTTATATCTATGCCTTGCGTTTACGAAACCATGAAAAAAAAGTTTTCCAATAAAATCCTCGTTATTGGTTATGGATCAGTTTCGCAATGCACCCTCCCCCTTTTGCTGGATAAACTCGATGTTCCGCTGGAAAACATTACCCTGATTGATTTTGAAGACAAATCAAAGGCTCTGAAAAAGTATACTAATCAGGGATTAAAATTTGTCTGTGAAAAGATTTCCCCGAAAAATTTGGATCTAGTTTTGTCACAATACATGGAAGATGAAGGTTTGATCATTGATCTTTCATGGAATATCGATGCCAATGAGATCCTTACGTGGTGCCATAATCATAATGTACTGTACGTTAACACTTCGGTTGAAGTATGGAACCCTACAGAGGATTTTTTGACCAGGAGTCTATTGGAAAAATCGCTTTATTTAAGGCAAATGAGATTGCGTGAACTTTCCCGTGATTGGAAAGATTCCCCGACTGCTGTTGTTGACCATGGCGCAAATCCTGGCCTGATAACTCATTTTGTGAAGCAGGGCTTGCTGGATATTGCCGCCAGGACCTGTGAAGATAAGAAAGTCTCTCCCGAGGATGAACAGGAAATTACCCACCTTGCAGAAAACAGGGACTTTGCCCGCCTAGCTCAGAAACTGGGAGTCAGAGTGATCCATTGTAGCGAGCGGGATACTCAGGTCGCAAACCGGGCAAAGGAGGTCAATGAATTTGTAGGGACATGGAGCATTGAAGGCTTGAGGGAAGAAGGAACCGCTCCTGTTGAAATAGCCTGGGGAACGCATGAAAACAAATTTCCTCCTCTCGCGCATACACCTCCGTACGGACCGAAAAATGTGATTTTCTTGCCCCAGATGGGCATGAATACATGGGTCAGATCGTGGATACCGGATGAAGAAATCGTAGGTATGGTGATCCGTCACGGCGAATCGTATGGCCTTTCAAAACTGTTAACCGTTCGGGAAGATGGCGAGGCGGTCTACAGGCCTACCGTTCATTATGCTTATATGCCCTGTCATGATACCCTTTCTTCTCTTTTCGAATTGCGAGGCCGAAATTATAAGCTTCAACCCAAACTCAGGATAATGACAAATGAGATCGTTTCCGGCGAGGATATAATGGGGGCACTCTTGATGGGCCATTCCTATAATTCCTGGTGGACCGGAAGCGCATTGAGCATTGAAGAGACCAGGTCCCTTGCTCCAGGTCAGAATGCAACTACTCTTCAGGTAGCTGCAGGCGTTGTTGCTGCTGTACTCTGGATGCTTGATAATCCGCGAGAAGGCATTAAAACCCCTGAGGACCTGCCTCATGATTTTGTCCTGGATATTGCCAGACCGTACCTTGGAAAATTTATTTCCACACCGTCGGACTGGACACCGCTTAAAAATCGCAAAATATGTTTCAAAGAAAATCCGGCCGTGAATCACGATCCTGATCCGTGGCAATTAGAAAATTTCCTTTTCGTAGGTTGATTAAACTGCTGGATACCTGTAAGTCTCTATGGGAAGATTCAGAGTCTGGTTGCGCAGGAGTTCATGCGTTCGAATCGCATCCTTCGCATCCAGACTTTTTCATCCATTTGCTTGTGATTTCGAATCGACTTGAGTCAGATTATCCTTTTCTACTTTAAACTTGATAGTGAATTCTATACCCTGCGCCCGCTTAAGTTCGAGTTCTCCATCAAGCTGGTCAACAAGGATATTTACTAACTGCAGGCCGAGTGACTCGGCACTTTCTAGTTCCAAATCTTCAGGCAGTCCTTTTCCGTCATCAGAAATTGTTAGGCTGAAAAAGGATTTATGCGTGTCACAATTCCTTTCTTCTCTGTAGAGTTCGATTCGGATTTTCCCTTCTTTGTCTTCGGTAAATGCATGCTTGAGGGAATTCGAAACTAACTCATTAACAATTATTCCTAACGGAACAGCAGTATCCATATCAAGGAAAGTGTCTTCTTCCAGATCCATGCTCAGGCTGATATTTTTACTGCTGAGGTTGTAAGTCTTGAAAAGGTTTTCAGTTAACTTTTTAAGGTATGCCGAAAAGTCCAGTGTATCTGCGCCTTCTCCTTTATAGAGTTCCTCATGTATGAGGGACATTGAGATTACCCTGTTCTGACCTTCCCTGAAAGCCTCTATAACGTTTTCGTCCTCGAACTTCTCAGCCTGGAGATCCAGCAGAGAAGAGATTATCTGCAAATTGTTCTTAATTCTGTGATGAATCTCTTTTATCCGGACTTTGTCCATTCTTTCCAGAGCTTCTTCAGCCATTTTACGCTCAGTTATATCCTGTAGTGTTCCCCTCATCCGGACAGGATTGTTTCTCTCACCAAAAATAACTTCTCTTTCTGAATGGACTATGCGTTCTTCTCCGTCAGGCCTGACTATCCTATAATCAGTAGCATGGACTTTTCCATTAAAAGCTTCCATAGTTGAGTTATATACATAGTCCCTATCGTCCGGATGTACATAACTTAAAAATTTATAATAAGTTATGCCTTCTTGAGGGTTATGCCCAAAAATACGGTACATCTCCTCAGACCAGTGTAATTCACCAATTACAAGATCATTATCCCAATTTCCAATATGGGCCATTCGTTGAGCGTCAGCAAGACCTTTTTCGCTTTCTTTTAAAGAGATATAAGCCTCTTCAAGTTCGGCTGTACGTTCTTTAACTTTTTCTTCTAAAGTTTCATGTGCTTTTTTAAGGGCTTCTTCTGCCTGCTTGCGCTTAGTGATATCGATTTGCACGCCGTTCCAGATTATCCGGCTGTCGGGCATCTGGCGTGGACGGGAGTGCAATCGCATCCACTTCACCTGGCCGTCGGGAAGCTGCATAGGTAGTTCCATATCAAAATCCGAAAATTCTCTGGCACTACATGCCTCGGCTTTGATGAGCTGCTCAAGATACTCCGGAGGAACTTGCCTGTACAGCGTGTCGGGATCACGCAGCACGTCCTGGACGTTTACGCCATTAAGCCTCTCGATGCCTGTGCTGAAGTACAGGAACCGGGAACTGCCGTCGGGCTCATGGACATACTGATAGATTGCACTGTCCGGTAAGTTGTCGCCCAGGAGGCGCAGTCGCTCTTCGCTTTCCCGCAGAGCCTCCTCAACCTGTTTGTATTTTGTCGTCTCACGTAGTGAGAAGACCAGACCCTCAACGTCTCCGCAGGAATCCTTGACTGGTGCCAAACTCCAGTCCCAATAGGTCACTCCGCGTTCCGGCTGATCCTGGAAGACAAACGGCTTGTCTTTATAGAAAACTCCTTTGCCGGTGTCTCTAACTGTCCGAAAGATCGCCTCGTTTTCTGCGTTAGGATACAGGGCAAAATGATTCTTGCCGACCATCTCCTCCGGCTTCAACTTGCACGTCTCGGCATAGGCCGGGTTGACCCATACAAAATTGAATTGCGGATCGAGAAGAACCAGCATAACGTCAGTAGTCTGTATGACACTCTCCAGCAAGCTTCGCTCACGGCTAAGCGCCTTTTCTACCTTCATTCGCTCTTTTTCTTCCCTTTTTCTCTGCAGTACCTGCATCACTGCCGGTGCGATAGCTTCGAGATCCTCCAGTTGCTCGCAGCTGTAGCCGTTTTCACGGTTTGCAACCGCAATCAAGCCCACCGCTTTCCCGTTCTGGACAAGGGGTACTCCAAGAAATGACATTAGCGGTGGATGACCAGGTGGCAAGCCAATACTTTCCGGGTGTGACTGTGGATCATTGGTAAAGAAGCTTTTCTTGTTGACAATGACACTGCCGTACAAGCCATGGACAACAAAATCTCTCGGGGGACGCCGATGCCCTGTCTTGTCGTACATAATGCACTGTTCCCATCCCATATCACTGATAGCTATATCGTGTAATAGCCCGTCAACGCCTATTTCATCAACAAACCCGAATTGGCTGCTGGTCAATTTCAGGGCGACAGATAGACATGCATTTCCCAGCTCTTCTTCTGTTTTTGCCTGTACTACATTGCTGAAGATAAGGTTGATTCCTTCAAGGATGCGATTGTATCTGAGCATCCTGTGTTCTTCTTGTTTGCGTTCGGTGATATCATCAAACAGGGTGTATACCTGGAAGGGCTTGTCTTCTCCGGGCAGGAAAATGGGCACGGCATTGATGTTGATCCAGCGATAGCAGTTCTCCCGAGGATTGTAAACTCCCATCACCACATCCTGCACCTTCTGCCCTGTTCGCAGGGATACCATAGCCGGATGCTCGAGTCCCGGGAACGGAGAACCATCTTCACGGATAGTAAGGTGTTCTTCACCCACAGAAGAACTGCCCAGGAACTCAGCTGGAGTTTTGCCAAGAATTCTCTCAGCTGCGGGATTCATGGAGATTATCCTACCGCTGGCATCCTGGTAGACCACACCTTGAAGCATGGTCTCATGTAAAAGTCGATAATGTTGTTCTGACTTGAGAAGAGCCTCTTCTGCCTGCTTACGCTCTGTAATGTCGCTAAAGATCGCAATGAAACGGTTACCTCCTATCGGGCTTGCAAATACTTCAAACCATTTTTCAAGAGAAGAATTATATTCTTCGAAGTGCATTTCCATACCTGTGCGAACAACCTCTCCATAGCGATCTATCCATGTCTGCTCAAAGATAGGGAGTAGCTCTTTGAAACCCCGACCGATAACCTGTTCTCTTCTGAGACCTGAATGCTCCTCATACGCGAAATTAACATCAAGAATTATATTGTCGATGGGCTGACCTTTTTCATTAAAGACGATCTCACCAATCTGTACTGCCTGTTCAATCAGATTAAAGAGCTCTTTGTATTTCTCTTTGCTCTCCAGAGGCTTTTCTTCAAGTTCTTTCTGACCACTTATATCGAATGCAGAAATGTTTACGCATTCTTGTTGAAGTAAGGGGTGAAAAACAACCAGATATACACTTTTTCCCACTTCGACTTCGATTTTTTCCGGGCTATTCCGAGAAATTACCCTTCGCACAATATCCCCGATTCTCGAAGGCAGTTTTTCTCCTATTTCGACACTCCACTCATTTAATAAGAACTTCCCTGCCTTATTGGAGTTAAGAATAGTACCATTCTTTTCAACACTGAGCACAGGATTCTGGTTTATTGCTGGAGAGTGCTCTATTTTAGCTTTCATTTTTCCCCTCAGGCCCCTTTTACCTTTTTTAAAAACAATACGCCTACTTTCAATGAGCATATATTGCTAAAAAATTATTCTTAACTGCTAAGCGTTACTCTTTATAAATTCTGTAATATAATAGGGCGTCATTGAATAATTAAATCATTTATTATAAAATTATCTTAATAATGCTATTTCTTCTGTTTGCGTTATCAAATTTGGTCTTTCTTCACTTATATTGCTGGATGTGATGCCTGATTATTTTTTTCTGCTACTGTAAACTTGATAGTGATCTCAGTCCCATTTTCTTTTTTCACTTCAAGTTCCCCATCTAACTGGTCAACGAGAGAAGTTACAAGCTGAAGCCCCAGACTGGCGAGGTCTTCAATATCAAGGTTTTCAGGAATGCCTATGCCATCATCTGAAACTGTCAAAACGAAATCAGCGCTCTTACAGCCATTGCTTTTGCATTCTCCTTTTTCTTCTCTACGGAGTTTGATTCGGATTTCTCCTTTATCCCTGCCAGGAAATGCATGTTTGAGAGAGTTGGAAACCAGTTCGTTGATTATTATCCCTAATGGAATAGCAGCATCCATATCTAAAAAAAGGTTCTCTTCCAGATCGAGATTTAGGTTAACATCGGTTTCAAGTCTGTATGTTATGAGTAGATTATCAGCTAATTCCTTTATATACTGCGAAAAGTTAAGCACATCGATATTTTCACCTTTGTACAATTCCTCATGTATAAGAGCAATAGAAAGAACCCGGTCCATGCTTACAGTGAAAGCGTTCAGCACTTCTGAATCTCTGATATTACTTCTGCCTTTAAACATCTCAGCCTGCAGGTCCAGAAGAGAAGAGATTATCTGGAGGTTATTCTTAATTCTATGATGGATTTCCTTTTTACGGGCAATTTCGAACTTCCTGAGAGCTTCTTCAGCTTCTTTTCGCCTGGTGATGTCAGTGTGAAGGTTCAGAGTTCCAAAAAACTTTCCATCCTTATCAAAAAGAGATTTGGAATTTATATGCGTCCAGATAGGGTAGCCATCTTTACGTATAAATTTAATTTCAAAGCTCTCATTGACGTTTTTCCACCCTTTTTCTAACATTTGTTTGATAATAACCTTACTTTCATCACTGAGAAAGTCCCACATCGATCTGCCAATGAGTTCTTCTGAACTGTAACCAAACATATCTTCAATTTTCTTATTGACGAAAGTAATTCTTTCATCAGCATCAATTATGCTTATGCCTTCATTTGCTGTCTCTACGATATTGCGGTACTTTTCTTCGCTTTCACGAAGTTTTTCTTCTATTTTTTTTCTTTCTGTTATATCTCTGGAAATGAAGGAGACAGCAATCATCTTTCCATAGGAATCAAAAACCGGAGAAAGAGTTATCGAAACGTATATTGTCATACCATCCTTTCTTAACCGTAAGGTCTCATAATGCTGGACCTTTTTCCCATGTTTGATCTCTTCAATTAGTTTTATGGTTTCTTTATCCAAATGAGGTGGAGCTAAGATTGATACAGGCTTTCCCAGAACTTCTTCTGCCGAATAACCATAAACATGCTCCGCTTCTTGATTCCAGCTTGTAATGCTGCCGTTCAGGGACATAGTTCCAATAGCATCGTGTGATGATTCCACAATATTTGCCAGGATCTTGAGTTGTTCTTCTACCCTTTTTACCTCAGTGATGTCCTGGACTGTTCCTTTCATTTGAATAGGGATATTTTCCTCATAAAAAACAATCTCAACTTCCGTATGGACTATGCGTTCTTCTCCGTTAGCTAAAATTATTCTATAGTCACCTGCAACAGATTCTCTATTTAAACTCTTTTTTATGGCATTATTCACACGGTCCCGGTCATCGGGATGTACATAATTTAGAAATTCGTCGTAAGTTGCGCCTGGTTCTTGAGGGGAACGTCCAAAAATGCGATATAGCTCGTCAGACCAGCATACTTCGCCAGTTACAAGATTCCAGTCCCAATTTCCAATATGAGCCAATCTTTGAGCTTCAGTAAGGCTACTTTCACTTTCCTTTAACGAAGTGTAAGATTTCTCAAGCTCTGCGGTACGTTCTTTAACTGTTTCTTCTAAACTGTCGTATGCCTCTTTCAAGGCTTCTTCTGCTTTTTTACGTTCGATTACCTGTGCAATGAAAAAAGCTATTGAACTGAGAAAGTAAGTGTCGTCTGATGTAAACTTCCTTTTTTTCCTGGAATGAACCCCAAGTACTCCATATGTTTTTCCAGTGCTTCCGATTATAACACTTACTCCGCTATTAACTTCGTGCATTCTCAGTATTTCTGGTTTCCTAAAGCGGCTTTCCTCTTCAAAATCTTCCACGACCACAGGCGCCCTCGAAAGCAAGGTGTACCCTGCCTGCGACTCCTTTTCCCCTTCAACAATAGCTTTTCCTACAAGTCCATGTTTCCATCCGAACCCAGCCCTTAACAGGAAATTTCCGTCGGGCATAAATTCCAAAATTTTACAGTATTCCACTTCAAGTATACTTGCAATCAGCTTTACACTCTCATCTAGAAAGTTTTGTAGGTTCTCGTATTCAAGAGCGTTTTTTCCCATCTTGTAGAGAATGTCGCTCTGTTTTTCCTTGATACGGAGCCTTTCTTCAAGCTCTTTCTGGTCAGTTATATCGAACCCGTAAATGTTTACATGTTTTTCTTCAGTTAAGGGATGAAACGTGACCAAGTATACTTTTTTCTCTGTTTTTACTTCCGTTTTTTCAGGTCTGTTTAGGGAAATTACCCTTTGCACAAGATCTCCGAAAGTTGAAGGTAGTTTTCCTCCTATTCCCACGCCCCACTCATGCAATAAAGGCTCACCGGCCCTATTTGAGTAAAGAACAGTACCATCCTTTCCAACACTCAGAACAGGATTAGGGTTATTTGTCGGAAATTGCTCCACTTTTGTGTTCATGTTCCCCTTAGGCTCTCTCTTAGGCGGCAATATGCCTAACCTTTATTCTTTTATATTGCTGGATTTGATGCCTGATTATTTTTTTCTGTTACTGCAAACTTGATAGTAAATTCAGTCCCGTTGCCCCTTGTAAGTTCAAGTTCGCCATCTAACTGATCTACAAGGGTATTTATCAGCTGTATGCCAAGACTATCAATATTTTCAATATTGAGATTTTCAGGAATGCCTATACCATTGTCTGAAACAATCAGAATAAAACTGGTAGCCTTATCATCTTCCTTTTTGCGCTTTCCATTTTTTTCTCTACATAGTTTAATCAGGATTTCCCCCCTGTCTTTGCCGGAAAATGCATGTTTGAGGGAGTTGGAAACGAGCTCATTGACAATTATTCCTAAAGGAACACCAGAATCCATATTAAGAAACACATTTTCTTCCATATCCATGCGCAGGCAGATATTTTTACTAGTAAGGCTGTAAGTCCGGAAAAGGTTTTCAGCTAACTCTCTGATGTACGTCGAAAAGTCTAGCGTATCGTTTCCTTTTCCCTTATAAAGTTCTTCGTGGATGAGAGCCATAGATATAACCCGGTTCTGGCTTTCCCTGAAAGCCTCAATAACTCTCGGGTTATCGAACTTATCAGCCTGAAGGTCAAGCAAAGAAGAAATTACCTGCAGATTATTCTTAATTCTGTGATGGATTTCCTTTTTACGGGCAGTTTCGATATTTGCCAGGGCTTCTTCTGCTTCCTTACGCTCTGTAATATCCTGAATTATTCCTTTCGCTCGGATGGGAATATTATTCGGATTAAAAGTAACTTCGCTTTCCGCATGGACTGTGCGCTCTTCTCCGCTGACTGTAATAATCCTGTAATCAATGCCAAAGGGATTTTCGTTTAAAGCTTTCTTGATAGCGTTATCCACAAAATCTCGATCATCGGGATGGACATAACCTAAAAAATCGTTGTAAGTTGTAGATAATTGTTGAGGATTTAGCCCAAAAATACGATACAGTCCCTGAGACCAGTATGTTTCACCGGTTACAATATCCCAGCTCCAATTTCCGATATGAGCCATTTTTTGAGCTTCAGCAAGTCCTTCTTCGCTTTCTTTCAACGAACTGTAAGCTTTTTCAAGCTGGGTTGTTCTTTCCTCAACTAGTTTTTCTAAATTGCCATGTACTTTTTTTAGATCTTCTTCTGCTTTTTTTCGTTCAGTAATATCACGTGCAGCAGCAAAAACCCCAATAACCTCGCCATTCTCGTCTCTATAAACTGAAGCATTGTATAAAACAGGAGTTATATGCCCATCTTTATGTCGAATCTCCAGAGGATAATTCCTAACTTCGCCATCCGTGAATACCTGCTGATAGCCTGCACGGGCTTTCTCAGGCTCAGTAAAGTAATCTGAAAAATCAGTCCCAACCAAATCATTTCTGGAATATCCAGTAACCTGTTCTGTAGCGCCATTCACATCCGTGATCTTACCATTACGCCCGATAGTTACTAAAGGATCCAAACCGGCTTCAATCAGACTGCGATTATAAAGATTTGACAATCTGATGGCTTCTTCTGCCTTTTTATTATCAGTAATATCCCTGGCAATAGTAGAGATAGCCACAAGTTTTCCAGAAGCGTCAAAAACCGGAGAAAGAGTGATTGAAATATTTATTATTGTTCCATCCTTTTTCATCCTCAAAGTTTCGTAGTGCCGAACCCTTTCTCCCTGCCTGATCTTTTCAATTAAATGCTTTGTTTCTCCTTTAGTATTGTCCGGTTCAAGTGTGGATATGTTTTTTCCCAGAACTTCTTCAGCCAGATATCCATAAACTTTCTCTGCCCCTTTGTTCCAACTAGCAATAATACCATCAAGAGACTTGGTTATAATTGCATCATTAGATGACTCCACAGCATTCGCCAGTATCTGAATTTTCTCCTCTGCCTTTTTAACGGCAGCAATATCACGTGCAGCAGCAAAGACCCCTATAACCTTGCCATTTTCATCTCTATAAACTGAAGCATTGTATAAAACTGGAGTTACATGCCCATCTTTATGTTGGATTTCGAGTGAATAGTCGCGCACCAACCCTTCCTTGAACGCACGTTGATAACCTTCTCTGGCTTTTTCAGGCTCGGTGAAATAGTCTGAAAAGTCAGCGCCTATAAGCTCGTCTCTGGAAAGGCCGGTAATTGTTTCAGTGGAGTTATTGACATCAGTTATTTTTCCGTCTGGCCCAATGGTTACCAAAGGATCAAGGCTGGCTTCGATAAGGCTGCGATTATAAAGATTTGATAATCTTATAGCTTCCTCAGCCTTCTCGCGTTCGGTAATATCAATGAATGCCGAAACAGATCCGCGCGGGTTGCCCTGCTCGTCAAGCAGGGGTCTGGCGTTGCCCAGTACGTGTCGAATCTCACCATCAGCAGATACAATATCCAGTTCGCAGTTGTTTACCTCTCTACCTGCAGCTGCCATCTGCGACGGCATATTTTCAGGAGGGATCTCCCTTCCGTCCTTGAATAACTCAAACATTTCGGGCCTCTCTCCTTCAGGAGCAGACTTGGAAAAGTTTGTACCCACGGGAACCCGTAGCCATTCATAGGAGAGACGGTTACCGGTTAGCTGAAGCGCCCGGGGATCGTGTGCTATAAACACGGCAACAGGCACGGCATCCAATACTGCTGTTAGTTCCTCCGAGCGAGCTCGCTCACGTTTCTCGCTTCCCTGCAGTGCATCTACCACGGCATCATGCTCCGCCAGCGATTGAGATAGCTTGATATTGCTGTAGCTTAGCTGTGAGATCATATTAGCAAAAGTCATGAAGAAAGCCATGCTTGTATCCACAGCTTCCCTGCTTAGCCGGGGAACTTTTTCAAGCGCTGCTATATATTCCTCTTCATTGAAGCCGTATTTTCTGGCCTGGGCCCGAAAAAGCTCGTAGTCAAGAGGCTCATTATTAAAAAGGAATTGTCCTGAGAAGACGTTGCCTATGTATTGCCCTTCCACAATAATGGGAGTCACTACGTCCCACATATTGTTCTTGCACTTGTACAGCTTATATCCTCCGGGAACAGCGCCAGCAGTTAGATTTATGTCGCTTTCTACGCAGTACTTGCAGGTTTCAGGATTAACCCTGTGGAATCTGGTACAAATTTCCTGCCATCCAGCACTTACCAGAATATTGCCGTTAAGATCAAGCAGAGCTATGGGGATATGAGCAAGCCTATAAAAATCATTCATAAGGGACTGAACCGCCTTAGCATTAATAATATTGGCAAGTTCCAGGTTCGCCTTTTCCTGAGTTTCACTTTCCCTAAGGTTTCCCTCAGGCTCTTTCCGATCAGTTATATCGAATCCGTAAATGTTTGTGCATTCTTGTTCGGGCAGGGGATGAAAAATGATCAGGTATATTCTTTTCCCCACTTTGAGTTCTATTTTTTCAATCCCTTCCCGGGAAATTGCCCTTTGAACAAAAATTTCGATGTGCGGAGGCAATTTTTCTCCTGTCTTCAGGCCCCACTCATGCAATAAAGGCTCACTAGCCTCATTTGAGTAAAGAACTGTGCCATCCTTTCCAACATTGAACAAAGGATTCGAGTTTATTGCCGGGAATTGATCCATTTTGGCTGTCATTATTCCCTTGGTCTCCCTCTCTTAGGCGACAAAATACCTACAACCTTCAATGATTATCGAGCAAATTATTATTTTAATTTTTATACTCCCTATATAATAAAAGATCATTTGCATTTGGTTGTTGATAACCTTAAGGTATATGCTAGTGCCACTTGCCCTGGTTTGCATTATTATATTTGAACTTCTTTCTTTCAGATTGCCACAACAACTTATAACCCAAATATAATTTTGAGTTTATAAAATATACTGTTGGAGTCATCAATTGCGAGCTCCGTATTTATAAAATGTAGTCAAGTTTGATAATAAAAAAAATGGAGAATGAGTTAAATGGATACGTATGTTTTTCAGAGTCCAGTTTCATAGGAATTCATGCGTTCGAATTTCACCCGTCGCATCCAGAATCTTTTTTCATTTATGTTTCTTCGCATTTCATGTTTTGTGCAAACTTAGTAATTTCTGCGTAAGCTTCGGAATCCATGTACCTGTTACTGGCTATTATACCAAACAGACCCGTCCTGGCAGATCCAGACCTGCCGGATCCTGACTTGCAAAAATTGAGCAGATGCCGCATTAATGTGTTGACCAGGCAGCAGCATTAACCTCCTTAAAAATTGGCTCCTCAATAGAAATTCAGGAGTGTTATCAACAACAGACACCCCAGGATGACAGGCCAGTACAGCAACTTAACATACAGGTTGTCCTTTGCAGTAATAAAACGGATATTCATACCGGATCCGAAAACTATCGAATTCAAGGACACAGCCAGGATTGCCAGATACATTATAAAGTAGAAATATTCAAGGTAGATTATATCGTGCATGGAGGCTCTGGTCCTCAGGGAAGCGTGAGCAACGATAAGAACAAAAAAGAGGGAGGAACAGTAACTCAGTACTCCGGAAGAACTGAAACTGAAAAGGGTTTTCTTCTCATCCCGGGTCGTCATCGTGAGCACTGCAAACAAAAGGATGGATATCACCATTACGGACAAAAGGTTGGAAACAAAGGGGTCCTTAAAGTTCCTTTTGATTTCGACATTGAAGTAGAGTTCGGATACATTGGAGTGTGAAAAATTACCTGCTCCGAAATCGGTGTTATAGGAATTTACCCTGTAACTGAAAAAAGTTTTTTGCGGTTCCCAGCCTTCAAGCACAAGAGAACGTTCCAGACCGGGAAGGTTTTCCGGCATCAGGCTGTCATAGGAATCGAAGTCCGGGATCAGGATGTTTCCTTCAGAAGCGTTGCCCCAGAACCTGATCCATACATATTCTCTATCAAAAGGGTATCTGGAATAGTCGAACTGCTGGCGCAGAGTAGTCTTAAAATGCCAGCCTACAACACCTTCATTCTCGTTCACATAGGCTTTTTCGATCGTGACCTCTTTTGATTCAGGAAAACTAAAGCCCGGAGAAGCCTTATCAGCGCTCGGCTCGGAGAGGTTTTGCCAGACATATCCGGTCAAAATGATATCATTGGAGCTCGAAAACTCCATAGTCTCGAGAAAAACCCCTGTCGGAACCCTGGGAGTTTCCGGGTCGGTACCGGAGTGCTGCAGCACGGTTTCAACATCAACCATATCAAAAACAACAAGGTCCCCGTTCCCGCAGGGAGGGGAAGAATAATTTAAAGCGAAGTACCAGATGAAACCCATTCCCATGACGCAGAGAAATGAGAAAATAAATGCGAGGATCCAGAGCCCGCCAAGGTCATGCCTGTAAAGGGAGATAAAAAGCAGGGACAGGGAAAAAGAAAAAGCAAACGCTGCGAGCATGATCAGGATAACGGCACGGTTTTTCTCCGTCTTTTTTTCCATCAGAGTTTCTTCCAGAGGAAGAACAATTCCCAGAGTCCAGTCTGTAGAAGGTATACTTTCGTGAAATACCCAGAAAGATTGTCCTGTACGAGAATTTGTTACTCTGTACCCTCCATCTGTCACATTCTGACTTATGAGGTCAAAATCGGAGTATTCTTTTGCCAGTTCACTAATATTTCCGCACAGATACTTCTGGAAAGGACAGGAAATGACCACTCCTTTCCCGGAGAGAATGAAACCGTAACCCGTGTTTCCCAGATCAAGATCCCCTACCTCCGCTCTTATCCCTTCAAGGGAATGGCTCACACCCACTATTCCTGCAATTTCGTCCCTGTTTCCGGATTCTGCAAGATAAAAAGGAACCGAGTAATCGATCAGATATTTCCTGTCTGCAGTCCCGAAATAGGGAGAGTTCCATAAACCAGACCCTTTTTTAAGGGGATTGTTGTACCATGCCGTATTTTCACTGTCACTGGTGTAGTTGTACTGAATCGGAGAGTAATCTTTGACATAAGAACCGTCCCTTTTGAAATGAAACGAATGAAGCTGCCCTGCATTGACAGACGGGGAATATGCAACGACTATACTGAAAATGCCGGGATTGTTTTCCATTTCAGAAAGAAGGCGAGCCTTGATCATGGAATCATTTTTCAGTTTTCCGGAACTAAGATCCGTTGAAATCTCTTCGGCAATGAGGCGGGTAGAATCAAGCTCTTCCACAATCTTTTTCAGAGCAAAATGGGCCTGTTTATGTGCATCTTCCTCTGCCTCTTCCAGAATAATTTCATTCGTCTTGCTACTTTTGTATTCGTATACGGTCTGTATCAGCAGCAAAAAACTGAGCAAACAGAGTAGTAATGCAATACAAACTGCCCGTCTTCTACACCTATTCGATGAAGCCATTTCCATCTCTCAAGTAACAATTGAAATATCCATCCCACACAGGTAAATGTAAAAACTTGACCAGAAAATTCAGGATAATTCCGGTAAAACAATATAATTAAATTTCATATGTAAAAAAGTTTTTGTCAAAACCGGATAATATCGGAATAGAATTAAGCAAATAGAATAAGTGATTAAAAAAATCATTGTTGGAACTATTTTACTTCATACATCTCCTTCTCTAATCTGATGCTTGTATACATGTCTCTTTTTTCAGAATTTGGGATCGTCAAAACCTGCATGTTGTACGAAAACATTTGTTTGAATGATTTCAGCAAAGAGTAGTAAATTATTTATAATATTAAATAGGAAATAGGTTACCGTATTCCTACTAATAAATAGTGAGGAACTATAAATCGGGATAGGAGAAGTAAAAGATGGAAAACACAAGCGAGGAAAAGTCTTCAAAGCCATTTTTACATGGTTTTCTGGCAATGTTATGATTCGGACCCGTAATGAAGTGAAATATTCTGTTCAACTGCGAAAGTACTATGAAAGAATTTCGAACATCATAACTCTAAACGGAGGGATAAAATGGAATACGAACTTGAAGAGGTTGAGAGGGATTACATAGAATTCAGAAAAGAAATAGGTGAGGAATAACACAGACAAGTGAACAACGGCACAGTTAAAGATAGAAAATCAAAAATCGCTCACTTAAAAGCAGAATGATAAAAATGACATACTTAAAATGGTATTCAAAAATAAAGTATTAAAATGGCGCCCAAAAAAAGAATATAGATCGTGTCCGTGAGTTATTGAGCAAATCTCAAAACGGCCACATTATCTATGTTCTAATAATTCATAAAGTAAGCCTTCATTTACTATTTTCAGTTACTGATTACACGACCAGAAGATGATCGTGCCTTTGCTGAATTGTACTCATTTTGCAGTGGCTATTCAATACCTTGTTCATCGTCTTTCTATTGTACGAATAGCTTTATTCACCTTAAACGATTTTTTTACCCGTTACCACAGAAGAGGCACTTTCAGAAAAAGAGTTCGGGTCATTCATGGTGTAGAGATGGTGGTAACGGGATAATGTTTTTGGTACAAACATACTAAGATCGCCTCCTATATATATTTAATCCAAATATCTATATATTGTAACAATATTCCCATATATGCACACATAATATATGAAGGCTAAAGAGATATCATTTAGACCTTCCAAAGTTGCGGCTTTGAAATGTAATACAAAATCCGGGAATTGGCTCCAGAGAGCAGACAAAACCGTTCGAAAGTAAAAGAAAAAGAAAAAATATGATACACCACTCAGCCAACTTCTTACCCTTTTGCTTCATGGTCAAGACATGCCGTCCCATATTTAATTAATAAGCACCATCTTGACAGGGACCATAAGCATAAGACAATAAGCATATATCCTCTGGAAAAAACGTGATCACCATATGCGATACTATGTAAAGGACAATACCCTTGTCATTGAGGGCGATTTCGAAGCCGTAAGCACGGGCTTAAACGGCGGCCGAGCACAGGTAAACTATTTTTTCAACAAACAGGTTCCAAGAACCTTCAACCCTCCTGACCCGCAGGGGTTCGTAAAAGAAGAGGCTTTGAAACTGGGCTTTGATGCAGCCTACTTCGGCCTTCTGACAGCTGTCAAAATGGAGTACCTCCAGGTCATTGAAGACGATTATCTAACCGTTTTCATAACCGCCGGCGTAAGCAACGGCTCGGAATTCAGGGCAAAAATAGGAACCATAAACATAATATTAATCTCAAAAACAAGACTATCAGAAACAGCTCTCCTTGGAGCGATTATCACAGCTACCGAAGCTAAAGGGCTTGCACTTCTTGAAAAAGGCTACACTTTCCTGGGCACCAATACGGATGCTGTGATTGTTGCCTATGAGAAAGACTCAAAACCTGACCCGCAAAATAAGGAAAAGCAGGAAATACCTTATGCAGGCTCGAGTACGGAGTTTGGAAAAAAGATTACTGAAGCTGTTATGAGAGGAGTAAAGGCAGGACTTGAGCTGAGAGGAGAATAAGCCATAAAACTCTTTTTGCAGCGTCCGATATGAATCAAGCTAATTTTTCACCACTCAGGTCTTCTCTAAGACACTTAGCGACGCACCCTTTTCGAATCTGAAACGGCAGGCGGGGATAAAAAGAACAGAAAATTAAAAAATAGTCTCTTCGTGTTCAAAAATATCAGGATATAATGAACAATTACGAAAAATATCAGGGTATGAAATTAAAGAATTCTTAAAAACATATCAAAAATTCACAAAAACAACAGTAACACAATTCAAAATCAGTTTTAAAATTGAAAGTAATATAGGGTGAATTTGGCAGCGATCCAGAGTTCCCGAAGGCTCGCACACTTCAGTACAGTAAGGAACGCGGGCAGGCTTATCTGCTGTGTTCGGGATGGGTACAGGAGTTGCCCTGCCGCTATGGCCGCCAAACTCGACCTATAAATGGGATATGGGAAAAGTCATGTATAGATGTGCTGCATACCGGATTTCGCCTGGACCTGAATTAAGTGAAAGGAACGAATGGTTAGTTAACGCGGACTGAACACCTCGTTGCCTTGGTGCTTACATCCCGTTTCTATCAAACCGGTCTTTTACCGGAATCCTTAAAGAGGTCTCTTTTTAGGTCAGATTTCGAGCTTAGATGCATTCAGCTCTTATTCCTTAGCGCGTAGCTGCCCGGCGATGCCCTGTCGGACAACCGGTACACCAGTGGCGCCGCTGCTTGGTTCCTCTCGTACTAAAAGCAGCTTACCCGCAGACCTCTGGCACCTCTAGTAGATAGTAACCGACCTGTCTCACGACGGTCTAAACCCAGCTCACGATCTCCTTTAATAGGCGAACAACCTCACCCTTGGCCGCTGCTGCACGGCCAGGATGGAAAGAACCGACATCGAGGTAGCAAGCTGCCGGGTCGATATGTACTCTTGCCGGCAACGACTCAATTATCCCCGGGGTAACTTTTCTGTCATTTTTGGCCCCCACCAAGGAGGCTCAAAAGTTCGCTAGAGCCGACTTTCGTCTCGTCATCCACTGCTGTGCTGAATAACGTCAGGCTGACTTATGCTCTTGCACTCTTCAGCGAGTTTCCGACCCGCTTGAGTCAACCATTGCGCGCCCTTGATATCTTTTCAAGGGCGTCCCGCCCCAGGCAAACTGCCCACCTATCGGGGTCCTCTTCTCAGAGTTAGGGTCGTAGTCCCGGAAGGGTAGTGTCCCAATTGCGACTCCACGAATGCTGGCGCACCCGCTTCGACGTCTCCTACCTACACTGTACATCCAGAACCACAACCCAACGACAGGCTGCAGTAAAGCTCCACGGGGTCTTCACTTCCCCCTAGAGGTCTCTAGACTGTGCACTAGAATGTAAGCTTCACCGGACTCCAGTTAGGGACAGTAGGGCTCTCATTGATCCATTCATGCAAGTCGCCAATTAAGCGACAAGGTACTACGCTACCTTAAGAGGGTCATAGTTACCCCCGCTGTTTACAGGCCCTTCTTCCCGTTGAACCGGGGTTTCAGGTACCTGCACTGAGCAGGATTCAGAGATTGTACTAGCCCTTACGGGTTTGCAATCTCCTATGTTGGTATTAGACAGTTAGAGCCCCCTGGTCACTGCGACCTGCTGTCTACACAGCAGGCACTCCTTATCCCGAAGTTACGGAGCTAATTTGCCGAATTCCCTTAACTGAATTACTCCGACACGCCTTAGCCTTTTCAGCTAGGGGCACCTGTGTCAGTTCTCGGTACGGACATTTAGCTGTCCTTTTCACGGGTCCCTGGGTGCAGCCGACTTTAGCCATAACAGATTCGCCCGATTCTCGCCATTACGGCTCTCCACGGGATTCGCTGCTTAGACGGCGCGACGACGCCGCTCGGCCTGCCCTGAGACGTCAGACTAAACGCTAAATGGTACAGGAATATTAACCTGTTTCCCTTTCGGCGTACTCGAATTACGGTACGTCTTAGGACCGACTAACCCTCGGCTGACGATCATTGCCGAGGAAACCTGGCCCCTTCGGCGGCAGGGATTCTCACCCTGCTTTGCTGCTACTATTACCAGGATTTTCGTTTGTGAACGGTCCACAGGACTTTACAGCCCTGCTTCTGCCCGAACACAACGCCTTCCTACGAGATTACCTTGCGGTACTCCGTGGTATCGGTGGTCGACTTGAGCCCCGTCAATTTTCGGGGCCCCAAACCTCGACTGGTGAGCTGTTACGCACTCTTTGAAGGGTAGCTGCTTCTAAGCTAACCTTCCAGCTGTCTTGGGCTTGGGACGCCCTTTAGCGTTTACACTTAGTCGACACTTGGGGACCTTAACCACGGGCTGGGTTGTCTCCCTTACGGACTACAAGCTTACCCCAGCAGTCCGGACTCCGACTTTCTCAGATGACGGTGGGTTTGGAGTTTGACAAGCGGGCGAGGGGTTTCCCCCCCGGAACCGCCAATCAGTGCTCTACTCCACCGACGGTCTCCAGTCAGGTCATGCTGCGACATGTTTCGGAAGGAACCAGCGGATGCCGGGTTAGATTAGCATTTCACTACGAGACGCAGGTCACACGAATGATTTGCAGATCAACACCGCTTGCGGTCCTCCACGTAGCTTTCGCCACGCTTCAACCTGCCCACGCCTAGATCACCCGGCTTCGGGTCGTACCCCGGTGACTCCACGCACTTGTATACGTCGTGCCTCGCCCAAAGGCTGCGCACATGTTGCTTTCGCTTCGGCTGCCCAAGTAAAAGGTTAGCCATTGCCACCAAGATACACTCCCTGGCCCGTTCTTCAAAACGTAAGATACGACACTGGCAGTGACATTCGTACAACATCCTCGCGAATGATTCCTTCATGTCAAAGATCCTTTCATGCCGTATCGTTCCATCACTATCAGGTTTCAGGCACTTTGCACCTCCCTTCTCGGGGTACTTTTCAGCGTTCGGTCACCCTACTATTTCGCTATCGGTCTCAAGGAGTATTTAGTTTTGGAGGTTGGTGCCCCCCAGATTCCCGCACGATATCCGACGCACGGTACTCAGGGACATGTTCCGGTCTTTTGGCGTACATCTAAGTGACTGTCACACTCTATGGTCTGCCGTTCCAGGCAAGTTCGATTTTGCCGCCAGACGTTTGAACAGCCCTACAACACCACATGTCCCCGAAGGGATTCGGTTTGAACTGTGCCGGTTTCACTCGCCGTTACTTACGGCATCTCAATTGATTTCTTTTCCCGCTCCTACTGAGATGTTTCAATTCGGAGCGTTCCCGATCATGACTGATCACTAGGGAGAGGTCCCATTCGGAAATCCCGGGTTCATTGGCTCCATGCACCTACCCCGGGCTTATCGCAGCTTGGCACGTCCTTCATCAGCTCTTGAGCCGAGCCATCCACCTGATAGCATAATTCCTAATTACCTAACCAGGTCCAGTAAGCGTCCAGTATACAGCACCTATACACGACTTCATATGCCTGCGGTTCCGCGCAGGCTATCCATCCTTCCCCGAAAAACTACTTTCCGGGTGCACAAAAATGGACTTGCTGGGACTCGAACCCAGGGCCTCTGCCTTGCAAAGGCAGCGATCTTCCAGCTGATCTACAAGCCCGAGAGAGACGAGAGATCCACAAAGGATCTCAGGTTTGAGGATTTGTTCGGTTTATCGGCATCTGGGTGATAGTGCTTTTCGGCTTAGGAGGTGATCCAGCCGCAGATTCCCCTACGGCTACCTTGTTACGACTTAACCCCCCTTGCAAAATTCAGGTTCGAACACGGCACTGAGTCCGTGCCCTCACCCATACCTCACTCGGGTGGTTTGACGGGCGGTGTGTGCAAGGAGCAGGGACGTATTCACCGCGCTATATTGAAACGCGATTACTACGGATTCCAGCTTCACGAGGGCGAGTTACAGCCCTCGATCCGAACTACGGATGGGTTTGTGAGATTACCAGCCCCTTTCGGGGTAGGGACCCATTGTCCCATTCATTGTAGCCCGCGTGTAGCCCGGGAAATTCGGGGCATACTGACCTACCGTGGCCCGCACCTTCCTCCGATTTAACACCGGCGGTCCCCACAGAGTACCCATCATCCCGGAGGACATGCTGGTAACAGTGGGCACGGGTCTCGCTCGTTGCCTGACTTAACAGGATGCTTCACAGTACGAACTGGCGACGGCCATGCACCTCCTCTCAGCGATTCAGGCAAGGTCTTCAGCCTGGCCTACATATTGCTGTCGTCCCCGGTGAGTTGTCCGGCGTTGAGTCCAATTAAACCGCAGGCTCCACCCGTTGTTGTGCTCCCCCGCCAATTCCTTTAAGTTTCAGCCTTGCGGCCGTACTTCCCAGGTGGCTCGCTTCACGGCTTCCCTGCGGCACCAGACACGGTCGCGCCATGCCTGACACCTAGCGAGCATCGTTTACGGCTGGGACTACCCGGGTATCTAATCCGGTTCGTGCCCCCAGCTTTCGTCCCTCACCGTCGAACCCGTTCTGGTAAGACGCCTTCGCCACAGGTGGTCCCACAGGGATTACAAGATTTCACTCCTACCCCTGTAGTACCTCTTACCTCTCCCGGTTCCAAGCCTGGCAGTATCCCCCGAAAGCCTAATAGTTGAGCTATCAGATTTCCCGGAGGACTGACCAAACCGGCTACGGACCCTTTAGACCCAATAATCACGATCACCACTCGGGCCGCCGGTGTTACCGCGGCGGCTGGCACCGGTCTTGCCCGGCCCTTGCTAACAGGTGTATTTTACACACCCGGACAGCCAGCATATGATGCTGGCACTCGGTGTCCCCTTATCACGGTTTCCCGCATTGTAAAGTTTTCGCGCCTGCTGCGCCCCGTAGGGCCTGGATTCATGTCTCAGAATCCATCTCCGGGCTCTTGCTCTCACAACCCGTACCCGTTGTCGGCTAGTAGGTACATTACACCCACTACTACCTGATAGGCCGCAGACCCATCCTTGGGCAGACGAATCCGTTTTACGCATAAAGCATTCCAGCACATATGCGTTATCCGGTATTATCCCCAGTTTCCCGGGGTTATCCCGAACCCAAGGGCAGGTTATCCACGTGTTACTGAGCAGTACGCCATGTTCACGAAGAACATATGACTCGCATGGCTTAGGCGAACACCGATAGCAGTAACCTCTGGCAGGATCAACCAGAATTGTTAATGTATCGCACACTTCAAAATTAAAGGTCTTGGTCGCAGAAACTTGCACTAACAACTATCAATTCAGTTAGTTCATTTCGCGATAGATATTGTAGAAAACATCAATCACCCAGAATTAACCGAACCGACAAATCCTCGTCAGACAGGAAATAACTCCTGGCTCCATTAAAAGATGAAAGAGAGTTTGTAATTCAACCCACACAATTACTTTGTATGAGGGATACATACAAGACATTTCTTGTATATAAAGATTTGTATTTCACATCTTTAAGCAAATTATTACAGAGATCCGAAACAAAAGACTACTTCTGCTTGAATCAGGTAAAGATTTTGCCATTTAGATCCTTTGAGATCTAAACAGATGCACTCGCTCACACATTCGCTTTGTGTGAGGGATACATACAAGACATTTCTTGTATATAAAGCTTTTTATAGAAGCATTTTATTCCATACGGACGTTTTGCAAAAGAAATTTTTGCTGTAAATCCGCATGAACGCTGCCGCCTGACCACTTAAGATCAGGGGATCATCTAGATGCAGTACTTAAATAAATACATTTCGGTATATTCGTCCGGGAAGGTCAGATGAAATGATTATCCTAAAAAAAATACCAATTGCACTAAATCGAGATTAGTAGCAAATAATTAGTAAAAGGATGTACAAATTATGACTAAAAAATTCAATATTATCATGATAAACATACATATATGAGATATTTTCAGCACATAATAGATTATTTTTGCTACAAAATTGTATCCGAAATTACAATTCTTCAGGAAAAATCCAGGTTCTTGCAGTAAAAGAAGAGTACGAAAACGAGAGAGGAAACATGAATTTCAGGTGGAGAACATATATAGAACCTTTAGCTGGCTCAGTGAATTTTATATATAGCGAATTCCAATTAAATTAAGGGGAGTTAGAAGTCCCTTTAAGAAATTGGGAAGAAATTGGGAATTTACATCCAGTTAGACCTTGAATGGTTGCTTGTGTCTAAAAATGGATAAAGATAGGGCATTAAAATCTTATTAAGGTCTTGTTAGCGGAGATTTTATTTTCGACTCGGCTTTGGCCCTCTAAAAATAGGTAGAAATTCCTGCAAACGACGAGGGATATTTGCTCCTCAAATGCTAAAATGGAGGTTAAATATTTGATAGATATAGACCCCAGTGGTATTCTGGTTCGTTACAACGTTCAAATGGAAAAGGAAATGACACCGGAAGAGGCCGCAGAAGAGCTTTATCCAAAAGACTCTTTAATAAATCCGGTTGCAAAAGCCATCTTCGAGGGAGAAGAAGATGACGTTGTAGAAGGGCTGCAGAAGGCTATCGACTCTGGAAAAGACCCGATTGCCCTCATCAATGATGCCTTAATGGTAGGGATGGGCGTAGTCTCCAAGCTTTACGATGATGGAGTTATTTTCCTGCCAAACGTCATGATGTCTGCTGACGCCATGCTGGAAGGTATCGAATTCCTTAAGCAAAAAGCCGGGAAAGCTCCAGAAGTCAAGGGCAAAGTCGTCTGCCATGTAGCAGAAGGTGACGTCCACGACATAGGCAAGAACATTGTGGTTGCACTGCTAAGAGCAAACGGATATGATGTAATTGATCTCGGAAGGGATGTTCCTGTCGACGAAGTTATAGACGCCGTTGAAAAGGAGAGCCCGTTGATGCTGACAGGTACAGCCCTCATGACCACAACCATGTATGCCTTCAAGGAGATCAATGACAAGCTAATGGAGAAAGGTTACAGGATTCCCTTTGCTTGCGGTGGCGGAGCCGTAAACCAGGATTTCGTATCCCAGTATGAGCTCGGCGTGTATGGTGAAGAAGCATCGGATGCCCCGAAGATGGCTGATTTCGTCAAGGCCCATGGGGACAATATTGTGAAACTGAGGGAGAAATTCCATAAACACTGAGGAGGTGGAGTAGATGGCAGTAACAAGATGTACTAAGATGGCTTATTCTTCAGCAGACGAGATGGTCTTTGGAAAAGCTACGAAACCTGTCAAAGCAGGACTCGGGCTTGAAATCGGTGCTGGCTACACAACCCCTGAAGTGAACTATGCTCCCAGGCCGGAAGCAGGTGCATCCAAGGAGAAGCTTGTAAAAGAATATGAGAGGATTACCACTGACATCATGGCAAGGATGGTCCAGATCGGAGCCCCCTCAGTAGTGCTCGAAACCGAACACGTTCAGCAGATGTCAAACCACCCTGACTGGGGAGCAGCCGTTGCGCATGCCCAGAAAACTATCATGGAAGACTACCATGACGAGTACGGTATAAAGTGCGCCCTCCGACACACAATCGGTGACATCCGTGAAAGCAGAGACTTCCTCCAGCTCAGAGGAGACAAGTACAACACCTTCATGGAAGCCTTTGAACAGTGTGCTCAGAACGGTGCAGACATGCTTTCCGTAGAATCGATGGGTGGGAAAGAAGTCTTTGACTATGCGATTCTCAGGAACGATATGGCGGGTGTACTTTTCGGTATCGGTGTGCTCGGCAGCATGGACATGGAAATGATATGGTCCGACATCGCAGACGTTGCAAAGAAGAACAACGTCGTTGCAGCCGGTGACACCGACTGTGCCCAGGCAAACACTGCAATGTTCATCGCAGGCGGCCTCCTTGACAAGAACCTAGCCCACACAATTGCAATTATTGCAAGGGCAATTTCCGCAGCAAGGTCCCTTGTTGCGTATGAAGCAGGCGCAACCGGCCCTGGAAAGGACTGCGGATACGAAAACACAATCGTCAAGTCCGTCGCAGGCGTCCCGATTGCTCAGGAAGGTAAGACCTCTACCTGTGCCCACTCTGACCTGATGGGTAACCTGACCATGCAGTGCTGTGACCTCTGGTCCAACGAGTCCGTTGAATACCACGGTGAATTCGGCGGTACCACCGTTCAGTGCTGGTCCGAGACTCTTGCATACGACTGTGCTCTGATGAATGTAGCTCTCAATTCAGGCAATGAAAAAGTTCTGAGAGACATGTTCACGGCTTCGGATATGTACAGAGATGCCCAGGGATATGTTCTTTCATATCAGAACGCTTACAGAGTAGGAGAAGCGATAGCTAAGAGCGGAAACGATATTTACGTCCGTGCCAAGAACGCAGCACTCGAGTCTATCGCAATCGTTGAAGAAGGAGCAAAAGGCAAACTTGAACTCTCCAGGTTCGAAACCAAAGCCCTTGCAGATGCAAAAGCTGCTTTTGAGGGCCTCACAGACGACAAGGACAAGTTCATGAGCGACTGCCTGGACAAATATAAGAAGGAAGTCAAAGTCTTCCTGCCGGAGAACTACGGCCTCTAAATGGGCCTGTTCTTTCTTTTTTCTTTTTTTCAGCTATTCCCAACATTCAGGCTTTTTCAAATATTCGGATTTTTTAAAGATTTCTCGAAGATATGAGATACTCCGGGAAGTTTACCGTCCCTGCCAGTACCTGCTCACCATTCCGGCTGACCATTTACCAGAAGAGTCCGAAACGAAAAGAACAGGTAAGAAGGCAGAGCCTCAAATATTTTAGGATTAAAAAACACAAAAGTTTTCACTATTTTGTCTAACTAAACTTAAAAATTAAAAAGTAGATAGTAAAATTAAAAAGTAAAAATTTAAAAAATATATTTCTACTTTTTCAGGCTCTTCAAGCGTAATACTCGTTTCTTGCTTCGACCATTGCCTTGATATTGGCAACCGAGGTCATAGGAGCAATCCCGCAACCAGGGGCGAGCACATCTACTCCGTCTGCAAGAGCCTGCTTGGATTCGGCCTTGATTTTGTCAACAGGGCCGGGGAGCAGAGTGAAGGGGCTTGAGATATTTCCTACCAGCCTTGCCCGGGTTCCGAGGACTTCCTTTGCTTTCTTTATACTGCCGATCTTTTCCTCGACACTGAGCCCTTCAAAGCCGCAGTCTGCCATATAGTTGAGGACAGGGGTCACATTCCCGCAGACGTGGAGGACGGTCACGGAGTTGACACTCCCGGAAAACTTCTGCAGCCGCGGTTCCAGTTCGGTTTTGAAAGTATCAGGGCTCATGAGGTCAGGGGACGCAACCGGGTCTGCAACAGAAATTATGTCAGCTCCCGCTTCAACCATGGCGTTTGCATAGACTACCGTGGCCTCGGCTGCGAAATCCAGAACCTGTTCGAAGAGGTCAGGTTTTTTAATGGACCATTTCATAAAGGATTTTACACTTGAGAGATCCGAGGCAAGGGTTACCGGCCCTTCCATACCCCCGATTACCGGGACATCGGGACCTACCTTTTCCCTGATGATCTTTATGGCTTCAAGCACAACAGGAATCCTGCCCGTCCCCAGCAAATTGTCAGGCATTTTCAAGCCTTCCAGATCCTTGGGATAAGGATGCGCAGTAACCGAAGGCTGCCTGTTCTTGGTACCCATGTTTACTTCACAACCCATGGCTTCAGCAAGCACGGTCAGGCAGTAAGGAACCCTTACGGCTTCAAGCCCACCCAGTTCATGGGTTGCAATTGCCAGCTTTGCCATAAGCCCGGCGTCAGAGTGAGCTTCAGGCCAGGGAGCCCCAACTTCATCCATCAGTTCCACGATCCCGGTCTGGGTCACCGAACAAACAGGCACTTTGTCAACTTTCTTTCCTTCGAGGGCGTTTAATAGCCTCTCCTTAAGTGTCATGTCACTCATCTTCGATCTTCCCCAAATATTCAATTCACAAAATTAAAAATTCTATACGAGCCGTTTTATTTCTTCAAAATGCTTAAGATTTGAGTTCCTGGAATTTATTTGAACTCTCGAATCAGACTCTTATAAAGACCGCCTCAGTGACCCCATGAGGCACAAAAAGTTTTTAGAGCTGTCCGGGCAGTAGAACATCACTACCAGAACAATGGAATCCCCAGGTCAAAATTAACCGGTAAATTGACCAGTATAATCTCTGCTTTATGCTATATCATTGTTTGGGCAAAGAAATCAGGAAATAACCCCACAGAAGCCAGATAAAAAGAAACAGCCAGGAAAGGAGCCTTAACATGTCACAAATTTCAGAAAGAATCAGGATAATTGAAAGCGATATTACAGAACTGAAAGTCGATGCAATCGTAAACGCTGCAAACAATACACTTCTTGGAGGCGGAGGAGTAGACGGAGCTATCCACAGGGCCGCAGGGCCCGGTTTGCTGGCAGAGTGCAGGACTCTGAACGGCTGCCCCACAGGAGAGGCAAAGATTACAAAAGGGTACTTTCTGCCTGCAAAATACGTTATCCACACCGTTGGCCCCGTATGGCAGGGAGGCAGCAAAGGAGAGGACGAACTTCTGGCTTCCTGTTACAGGAAAAGCCTTGAGCTTGCCAGGAAATATAACATAAAAACAATCGCTTTCCCGGCCATAAGCACAGGAGCATACGGCTTTCCTTCCGAAAGAGCAGCCAGGATTGCAGTTTATCAGGCAAAGGAGTTTCTTAAGGAAAATAAGCTGCCTGAAATCACTTTTCTTGTCTGCTATAATAAAGAGGCCTGCAAAAGCATCAAAAAAGCCCTTGAAGAGGATCTTTAAAAGAGGATTCGGATTTAGAATATCCTTTAGATATTATTTTAGATATTATTTTAGATATTATTTTGGATATTATTTTAGATATTATTTTGGATATTATTTTAGATATTATTTTGGATATTATTTTAGATATTATTTTAGATATTTTTAGGTATTTTTAGAAATATCATTTCGTAACGTAAAACTATCTCCGAAGAGATAGCTTAAATTCTCCGTAAACAATTAAAGCAATTGGAAAAGTTTTCTCCCACTCTCACTTCTGACAGATTATTTATATAGTATGTTACAAAAATAGGTTCTAAATAAAAATTATAATGACAGCAAACTTCGAATATCCAGTGACAGCCTGCCCTAACAAAAGATGCCGGGCTTAATAAAACAGATTAAATATAAAAATACTTAATGTAATGAAAATTTATCAGTAAATACGTATTAGTAACATTTATCGGTAACACAGATCAGTAGCATATATCAGTAACACTTATCAGCAAAAGCCTAACAGTAACACTCACCGCAAACACACATCAGTAACGTTTACCGCAAACGTATATCATTAACAATTTATCAGTGCAAGTCTATCGGTGTACATGCCCAAAAAAGAAAAGATACGCACTAGAAAGTAAACATTAACATAACACTCAAACGAACCTGCAGGATTATATCACGAAAAAAAGGGACCGGAGGAATTATTATCATTAACGATGAAGCCTTTCAGAGAGGCCTTGACCTGGTTAAACGCAAAAAGTACGAAAAAGCCATCAACACATTCAATAAAATTCTGGATAAAAATCCAGGCCATAAGGAAGCCCTTTTCTACAGGGGACTTGCTCTCCTCGAAACCGAAAAATCCCGGGAAGCCCTCAATTCCTTTAATGAAGTCCTGCAGCTTGAACCTGGAAACTCCGAAGCCCTCTACAGAAAAGGGACCTGTCTTGCAGTTCTCGAGAGATTTGAAGAAGCCCTGGAAACCTATGAGAGTGCCCTTGAAACTTCCCCGGATTCCCCTGAGATATGGTATATGAGGGGACTTGCTTTTGCCGAGATAGAGAGAACTGAAGCTTCAATCCTCTGTTTTGAAAAAGCCCTGGAACTCAAGCCCGAGTATACAGCCGCCTGGTGTGCAATGGGGACAGTAGCCGGAAAAGCCGACAGGTACGAAGAAGCCCTTGAAGATTTTGGGAGGGCGCTTGAAATAAACCCCGGAAATTCAGAAGCCTGGTATGCAAAGGGCCTGATTCTTGCAAAGCTAGAAAAATACGAAAACGCGCTCGAATGTTTTGATTTCCTTATCCGGGAAAACCCAAAAGATACTGATGCTCTTGAACAGAAATGCCTCATCCTTGCAAATCTCGGGAAAAAAGAAGAGGCTCTGGAAGCTCTTGAGGACTTTTTAAAGAAATTCCCTGCAAATGAAGCTACCCTCTACCATAAAGGCATCCTTTTAAGCGAACTTTCAAAATATGAGGATGCCGAAAGAACCTTTTCAAAAGTATTGAAACTCAATCCAGGACATCGGGAAGCCTGGTTCAGGAAAGGTTTCGCCCTTGTACAGCTGCTCAGGCTCAACGAAGCGATAGAAGCTTTTAACGAAGCCATCCGGCTCGACCCTGCTTATTTTGAAGCCTGGAATTACAAGTGCTTTGCCCTCATGAAACTTGAGGTATATGAAGAAGCCCTGGAAGCCTTCGATGCCATGCTTGAAACCTATCCCGATATGAAGGAGATCTGGTACAACCGGGCACTTGCTCTTCTGAAACTGCAGAACCTCCTGGAAGCTGCCCGGTCTTTTGCCCGCGTTACGGAACTTGACCCCGGCAACACGGACGCCTGGTTCCAGCAGGGTCGTCTGCTTGCGCGAGCAGGAAAATATGAAGAAGCCCTGGAAACCTTTGACCGGCTGCTTGAATCTCACCCTGATTTTACCGAAGCCCAGAAGTTCAGAGGCACCGTGCTTGCAGGGCTCGGCCGGTTTGAAGAAGCCCTTGAATCCCTTACGAAAAGCCTGGAAAAGGAACCTGAAAACTACAACATGTGGCTCCAGAAAGGACTCCTGCTCCTGGACATCGGAAAATTCGAACCCTCCCTGGAAGCTTTTGAAAACGCCACAGGTCTGAAGCCTGATGACGAAATCTGCTGGATGAACAGAGGTTTTGCCCTCTATTCCCTGGAACGTTATGAGGAAGCCCTGGAAGCTTTCAGGGAAGGCCTGCAGCTGAACCCCTATCTTGAGAAGGGCTGGAACAAGAAAGGAATAGTGCTCGGAAAGCTTGGGAAAACCGAAGAAGCCCTGGAAGCTTTTGAGGAAGCTGTGAAACTCAGGCCCGACTTCGAAGATGCCTGGAAAAATATGGGACTCCTGCTTTTTGCCTCCGAAGAATACGAAAAAGCCGAAAAAGCCTTTGCCGAAGTCCTTAAAACAAACCCTGAAGATCTCGATTCCCTTTACAACAGGGGCATATCCCTGCTCAGGCTGGGAAGAAATGAAGCTGCCCTCGAATACCTTGAAAAGGCAGTTTCCCTCATGCCCGATTATCCTGACCTTGCCTACAGCCTTGGGGTTGCCCTGATGGAACTTGGGGAGCTGGAAAAAGCCCTGGAGACTTTTGAAAAGCTTGCTGCAAAAAATCCGGAAGACCTGGAGGTCCAGTGCAGGAAAGGAAAACTTGCAATGGAGCTCGGGAAGCATGAAACTGCTCTTCAGGCTTTCGAAAAGGTACTGCTTGAAAAACCCGAATCAAGAGAAGCCTGGTACAGGAAAGGGCTTGCCCTGCTGAACCTGGAACGCTTTGAGGACGCAGTACGAGCCCTTGCCGAAGTAACTGCAAGGGATCCCGCTTATGAAGATGCCGGAACCCTCAAGGGTTTTGCCCAGATGCAGCTAGGAAACTTCATTCCTGCCCTTGAAACCTTTGAAAGTGTACTTGAGAAAAGTCCGGACTCCGGTATGACCTGGTACTACAAGGGTCTGGTCCTGCAGAACTTGAAGAGGCAGGAAGAAGCAGCCAGGGCTTTTGAATCGGCTCTCCGCCTTAACCCGGAACTTTCCGATACCTTTGAATACAGGGCAGTCTGCCTCTTTGAAATCGGACAGTACGAAACCGCTCTCGAAGCCTTTGAGGCCTTACTTGAAAACGACCCGGAAAATCTATCAACCCTGAACAGCAGGGCGATTTGCTTCCTTGAACTCGGGAGGCATAAGGAAGCAGTCGAAGCCCTCTCAAACCTGCTTGAAATTAACCCTGAAAGGGAAGAAACAAAGTTCAGGCTCGATGAAGCAAAGTTCAGGCTCGGGATCGAATATTTCGAGCTTGGACGCTATGATGGAGCTCTCCCCCTTTTTGAGGGAATAAATGAGGAAGTAAAAGCTAAAAGTGGAGAAGCAGGTGGAGAAGAAAGCGAAAATTCTCATAAAGACTCTCCTCTTTACTGGAAGGGGCTTGTATTTATCCGGCAGGAAGCTTATGAAAAGGCCCTTGAAGTCTTTTCAAAGCTCACCGGGCAGGACCCGCAGTTTGCGGAAGGCTGGTATTTTATCGGGCTATCCTGCTCAAAACTCGGAAAACATGAAGAAGCCTCAAAAGCCTTCAAAAAAGTCCTTGAAATCGACCCGGCATTCCGGGACCTTCACGACATATATTACAGGCTGGGGCTTTCCTGCTTTGAACTCGGAAACTTTGAAGAAGCCCTTAAAGCTTTTGAAGAAGCCCTTTCAACAGATCCGGAAAATTCTGAGAGAAACCTCGACGAAGCCAGGGACATTATATATAAAAAGAGCCTCTCCCTGCTCAGGCTCGGGAGATACGCGGAAGCCGAACCCGGTTTTAAGGAAGTGCTTATCCGGGACCCGGCAAATACCGAAGCCCTTGCCCACCTGAGCACTGCCTGTTTCAAGCAGGGGCATTACAAGGAAGCCCTCGAGATCTTTGAGAGGGTGCTCAGCCAGACCCCGGCAAGAAAAACTATCCTTTTCAGGAAGGGGCTTGCCTTAAAAGCCTTTGGGAAAAACCAGGAGGCTCTGGAAGCCTTTGACCTTGCCCTCAAACTGGAACCCGAATGCACATATGCCCTCGACCAGAAAGGATACACGCTTTTCGAACTCGAAAAGTACGAGGAAGCAGCTGAAGCCTTTAAAGCAGCCCTGAAATACTCCCCCAAAAAGGCAGACATGCAGTACCTGAGGGCTCTTGCCCTTTTCAGGCTCGGAAACTTCAAGGAAGCCCTGCAGGAGTTTGAAAAAGCCTTTGACCTCGGGTGCCATAAATCTGACATTCCTTATTATACGGGGCTTTCCTGCTTCGAAACCGGAGATTATGCAGGAGCCGTAAAAGCCTTTGATATAATCCTCGGAGCAGGCTCACAGGACCCGGAAATCCTGCAAAAGAGGGCTCTTGCCCTTTTCGAACTCGGGAAGGCAGAAGAAGCCGTATCCGCAGTAAATTCCCTTCTTGAATTCTCCGCAGAAAACCTGACCGGAGAAATAGTACAGGACTTGCCCGAAGAAACCGGAGGAGAAAATAGAGATACGGAAAAAGCTCCTGTAGGAGAAGCTCCGCAGGCAACAGAAACTCCGCAGACAGCAGAAGCTTCTCAGATCAGACCTGAACTCCTTGAGAAATTCGCATCCGCCCAGATAGAACTCGGGAACTATGAAGAAGCCCTGCTGCCGCTTGAGAAGCTTGTAAAAGGGGGCTTAGCTTCAAAAGAGACCTTTTACAATGCGGGGATAGCACTTATGGGACTCGGAAGGCAGGAAGAAGCCCTTGAAGTCTTTTCGGAGATCCTTGAGGTTTACCCGGACTTTAAGAAAGCGTGGTACGGAAAAGGCCTTGTGCTGTTTTCGCAGGAACAGTATGAAGAAGCCCTTGAAGCCTTCGAACAGGTTGTGATGGAAAGTCCTTACGAAGAGGTAAAAACGGATGAGTCGGAAATTGAGGAAAAAATAAGTGACCCGGAATTGGAAGATGCCTGGACAAAAATAGGGCTTGCCCAGCTTAAAACCCGGAGATATGAGGATGCCTTTGAAACCTTTGAAAAGGTCCTTGAGAAAACTCCGATGGCTGCAGATGTGTGGTACCTGAGCGGACTTGTCATGCGCGGGCTTGATCAGAATGAAGAAGCTGTGGAAGTTTTCGAGAAAGCCCTGGAACTCAACCCTGCCCTGACAGCTGCCCTTGAGCAGAAAGGGCTTGCCCTTCTTGCCCTGTGCAGGTACGAAGAAGCCCGGGATGCCTTTAGTTCGGCCCTTGCCCGGAACCCTGAAAACGCCGATACCCTTTACAGCCGGGCAGTTGCCAGTTACAAGCTCCTTGACTTCGAAGAAGCTGCAAAAGACCTTGAAAGGCTGCTCCTCTTTGCCCCGGACTTCCCGGACTACACCAAAGCCTGCTACATGCTCGGGATTGCCAGTATAGAACTCCAGGACTACGAAAGAGCCCTGCAGGCCCTTGACCTGGTCCTTGAACGCGAGCCTGCACACCGGGATGCACTCTATAACATGGCCCTCGTGCTTTTCAACCTTGAAGAGTACGAAGAAGCTGCCAGGACTTTTGAACAGCTGCTTGAAGCGTCCCCGGAAGACCCCGAAAGCCTGAATTACCTCGGGCTCTGCCTCCTTGAACTTGAAGACCTGAAAGAAGCCCTGAAAGCCTTCGAAAAAGCCGCCCTTTTCAATCCCAAAAACGAAGAAGCCCTTTACAACGCAGCCACGACCCTCATCAAGCTGAACAGGGTTCAGGAGTCCCTGGGGTACTTTGACCGCATCCTTGAGCTCTCCCCTGAGAACTATGACGCCATGAACTACAAAGGGGTCGCCTTCTGTATGCTTGAGCAGTACAGGGAAGCCCTCAGGTCTTTTGACAATGTGCTTAAAAAAGACCCGAACAACATCAAGGCGATCTATAACGTGGGGGTGGTCTGCTTCAAACAGAAACTTTATGATACCGCAGCCAGAGCCTTCAAAGAAGCCCTTACCATCAACCCCTGGCACGAGCCGTCCCTCAGATATCTCGGTCTCTCTCTTGCAAAAACCGGAGATTATGAAGATGCCCTGAAAGCCTTCGAAAAACTGCTCAGGATAAAACCGCAGGACCCCCAGTCCATGAACTACAGAGGAGTCCTCCTCGGAAAGCTGGAAAGATACGGAGAAGCAATAAAAGCCTTCGACGAAATCCTGAGCATTTACCCTGACATGGCGGATGCGAAGGAAAAACTCGAGGTATTAAAGTCCCTTGAGAAAGAAGAAGAGTCCTGTTAAGTGGTCTGCAAAGGGTTCTTTGATGGTTTTATAAAGGAAACAATAAGGAAACAATAAGGAAACAGTTCCTCAGAAAAAGCAGGGATCTTTTCCAAACACTCTTTTTTTGGGTTTTCAAACCATTTTTTAAAAATATTAACTTCTGGTGGTCCCGTATTAATCGATTGATATTATTCAGATATCCGAAGCTGGGATCTTGTGTTTTTTGATACTACTCCTTGCAGGGCTAAACTTTTTGTCCTCAACACAAAAGGAACAAAAGAATTCATATCTTGACCTGGGGAACCTCATTAAAATTCATAGATAAGTATAAACGCCTCCGCCAGTTTGTCTGGTGGCCCTTCACAAAAGGAAAAAAGCAGAATAATTGAAAGAGAAATAAAGAACGAAAATTATACCAGTTTGATCTACTCGGTTCTCGTTTCTGTTTACGAGCTCACGCAGCAGCACTTTTTTGCTTTTTTCTTCATTTTTACGGGAAAGACCGCTCTCCTGCGTCGAGCGGGACAAGAACGGTTCAGGATAGCGAGTGATGTTGTACTGGTCAGATAGCTCTGTAACTTAGTCCGCTTGGAGACAGAGAAAAGCAGCGTTACTTATCCATAAAAAAGTAAAAACTAAGAAAGTAAAAACTAAAAAAAAGAGTAACGGGCTATATTCTACAGCCCGGATACCATTGTTTCAGATAAAATCAAAAGTCCTCTTAAATCAACAGTCTTCTGATTTTACTTTTTACTCGATGTAAATCGCAGGCCTGAGAGGTTCTGCAAACCTGGCCTTCTTCTGGGGGTCATACTCCGGAGAGTCGGCGCTGTAGATCTCGACCGGACAGCCGATTTCTTTTTCCAGGAAGGAAGCGGACTCTTTCAGGAGGGCCTGTTCATCAAGGCCGAGGTAGGCAAAGGTTTCGTAGCGTTCGGCACCCCCGCTCTTGAACTCGGGCACTATCTTCTGCACGAACTTCGGGATCTCCTTGCCAAAGCGCTTGAGCCCGGGGTTTGCCATCAGGGTTTTGATCAGAGTACCCACTTCAAGGGGGGCTTCGATCTGCAGTTCGCAGGCACACCTTATGGCTTCGGCTTTCCAGGCGGGGGCTGTGTAGAGGTAGACTTTTTGAGGAGTCATCTTTGTAACCCTAATGATCTCTTCGATATCGTTAAGGGTGCTCTTTACAGCTTCTTCTGCAAGTTCGGCTCCTTCATCTATCAGGTCTTCGTTGTCGAGCGGGTACTGGGCAAGGGAGATCGGGTCTTCGTGCCCCATGGCTTCCCAGATTTCCTCACAGAGGTGAGGAGTGAAAGGAGCCATAAGCCTGACCCAGTTGTCCAGCACATAATAGAGAAGGGCTTCCCCGCCTCTCCGCTGGTACCATCTGACATCGTTTATGAGCAGGAAGAAGGAGTTCTGGATGGCTTCCCTTGTCTGGATGGAGTCAAGGGCAACGTTTGTCTCCCTTATGTATTTCTGCATCCTTGAGAGCATCCAGCGGTCGATCAGCTTTAGCTCCGTGCTGAGGTCTGCCCGTTTTCCACTCTCGATTACATCCTTTGCAAAGGAGTAGAACCTGTCCACCTGCCTGCGGGCAGAATCGATTCCGGTCTTCTGCCAATCGGCGTCCTGGGTCTGTTCGGCTGTTGAGAGGATATACATCCTTGTTATGTCTGCGCCATAAGAACTGACTGCGCTTTCCAGGGTCAGGATGGGGCCCTTGGACTTGCTCATCTTCTGCCCTTCGAGGGAGACAAAACCGTTTACTGCAAGGGCTCTCGGCCATTTTTCCTCCTCAAAGAGGGCTACATGGTGGAAGAGGAAGAAGAGCAGGTGGTTCGGGACAAGGTCCTTTCCGGAAGAGCGCAGGTCAACCGGGTACCAGTAATTGAATTGGCTGCGGATTTCTTCCACAAGTTCCTGTTTGAGGCCGGTTTCCGCAGAAACTGCTGCAGAATCATCTTTTCCGAGCAGGACGTAGTCAAAGAAGGAAAGGGTAAGCTGTTCAAGGGCAAGGTCGCCTCTTTCGATGAACCTGGCAATTATATAATAGCTCATGTAGATTGTCGAATCCCCGAGAGACTCGATCAGCCATTCCTTGTCAAAGGGCAGGCGGGTCCCGAGGCCTTTCCTGCGGGCACATGCCTTATCCTTGAGCCAGTCTACCTTGTTTTCGAACTCGACCCTGTATTCTTCGGGAATGATCCGCATCTGGCTGAGGCATTTGTAGACCTTTGCTTTCCATTCGGGGTCCGAATAGTTAAGGAACCACTGGCCTTTAACCATGTTCACAACACAGGGAGTCCCGCAGCGGCAGACTACAGGCTCACTGAACTCGTAGAAGATTTCGCCTGCGTTTGAGGCTATAAGGTCCCTGGTAAGGACGTCCTTGATCTTTGAGACCGGGTATCCCTTGTATTTCCCGGTAATCTCCTTAAGGACTCCTCCGTGGAACTCTCTCCGGTATACGATTTTTGTAGCTTCCTCGGCTTTCGGGTCTTTCTGGTTTGCAATCCCCATGCTTTCCACGATCTCTTTTGCCGGGAACTCCCCGAATTCGGGCACCTGGATAAGGGAAATCAGCTTTATGTCCCTGAGGTCTCCGGTAATCTCGTACTCGCTCAGGTCCGCATCGTAGAGGTCGCGGAGGGCAAGGTAGTCAAAAGGCGCGTGGGCGGGGACACTCATCACTATTCCGCTCCCGTTTTCAGGCTTAACGAAAGAAGCCGGAAGCGAGATTACTTCATCTCCGGTTACCGGGTTTGTGAGTTTTATCCCTATGACGGACTTTGCGGGCATTTCCTCAACGTATTCCACGTTCCTGTCCGTAAAGGTGAGTTTTCTGAAAGCTTCCTTGCTGACAACCCAGAACTCCACGTTTCCGTCCTTCTCAACCCTTGCCTTTACATAATCGACTTTCGGGTTGACCCAGAGGTTTGTCACTCCGAAGGTTGTCTCCGGCCTGAGGGTGGCACAGGGCAGAACCAGGTCTTTGTACCTGAACTTGATAAGGGTGTACTCCACGATTGTGGCTTCTTCCCCATGCAGGATATCGTGGTCTTCTACGGGGTTGTTGTCGTTCGGGCACCATTTAACAGGGTGGGAGCCTTTCACGATCAGGCCCTTTTCTTCAAGCCGAATATACTGCCATTCGATAAACTTCTTGTAGGTCGGGTCGGTTGTCGTGAACTTACGCCTCCAGTCAATGGAGTACCCGATCATGCGCATGGCTTTCTCGGCTTCGCGCTTGAAATAGTCAACGATTTTTTCAGGGGTATCGAGGGCAGGCAGGATATCTCCCGGAATCCCGTGGAGGCGTTCATAGACGTCCATGGTCTGCGGGTCCCGGTTTGCGATCAGTTCGGCAAGCCCGACAATAGGCGTCCCGGTTACGTGGAAACCCATAGGGTAAAGCACGTTGTACCCTAGCATCCTTTTGTGCCTTGCCACCACGTCGCCGATGGTGAAGGTCCGGGTATGCCCTGCATGCAGGTTCCCGTTAAGGTAGGGGTAGGGGATTGTTATGAAGAACTTTTCCCGCTTATCCGGCTCAGCCTGGAAAATCCGGCTTTCATTCCATTTTTTCTGCCATTTCTCTTCGATCTCGTGAGGCTTATAGTCCTGCTCCATTCGTGTTCACGCCCACCGATAATTATTATGGTATAAAAGAATCTGAATACGACCGTAAAATATGAATAATAACAGTAAACGGTTCGGGGGAGCTAAGAAGCTGTCCCCGGAAACCTCAAAGGATTGAATCGCACCTGATCCCGGTATGTCAATCTTTCAACTGTTTACGGTTCCGGCACGTAAATATTTATCTTTGTATTTGGCCGATCGGGTTTTGGAACCGACCCGGTTCTTTAATTCAATCCCTGATTCAATATTTTATCTAATGTGTTTCTCCGGATTTTATTTTGCCTTTCCGAAGATTGCTTCCCGGATAGCATCGATGCTTGCATCAACAACTGTCGGCTCCTCGCAGACATCAATTACGGTCTGCGGGTCTTTAAGGAGGTGACCTGTCGTGATACAGACAACGGTTTCGTCCCTGCCTATAACACCCATATCGACAAGTTTCCTGAGCCCTGCAACCGAGGCTGCACTTGCGGGTTCTACCCCTATGCCTTCAAGCCTTGCAAGGTCTTTCTGGGCTGCAAGGATTTCCTCGTCGGTCACGGACTCTGCAGTGCCGCCGGACTCCCTTATGGCACTGAGGGCTTTTGTTGCGTTTACAGGGTTTCCGATTCTGATTGCCGTTGCAACGGTTTCGGGGTTCCCTTCGGGGGTAATTGCCGGAGCCCCGCTCTTTATGGCTTTTACTATTGGGCAGGAACCTTCGGCCTGGATCCCGGTCATTTTCGGAAGAGAGTCCGTTATCCCGAGGATTTTGAACTCCCTGAAGCCCTTGTAGATAGCAGTGATATTTCCTGCGTTTCCTACGGGCAGGACAATTCTGTCAGGCACCTTGAAGCCGAGCTGGTCTGCAATCTCAAAGCCGATAGTTTTCTGGCCTTCAAGCCTGTAAGGGTTGATTGAGTTTAAGAGATAGATCTTTTCCTGAGAGCAGAGCGTGCGTACAAGAGCAAGCGCGTCATCAAAGTTTCCGCGGATGCTGAGGACCTTTGCCCCGTGCATCAGGGCCTGGGCAACCTTTCCGAGGGCTACCTTTCCTGCCGGGAGCAGCACGACAACAGGGATTCCTGCTTTTGCCCCATAGATTGCGAGGGCTGCGGAAGTGTTCCCGGTTGAGGCGCAGGCAACGGTATTCATGCCTAGTTCAAGGGCTTTCGTAACCCCGACAGTCATACCCCTGTCCTTGAATGAGCCCGTCGGGTTCATGCCTTCGTGCTTTACGTAGAGCTCTTTTATCCCTATTTTTTCGGCAAGCCGGTCGCATTTATAAAGAGGGGTCCCGCCTTCCCGGATCGTCACAGGCTCCCTTTCCACAGGCAGAAGTTTTGCGTACTTCCAGACCGAGGGACATTCGGTCTTTAATTTATCCATATCAAGTTTAATTGAAGAATAGTCATAGATAACATCAAGCAGCCCGTCACATTTGCTGCAGGTATAGATCACTTCATCCTTGGAATATTCTGCACCGCATTCGATACATTTCAGGTGATACATTAAATTGCTCCTGTTTCTTATGATTTTGAATTATCCGGATACCGGGTTTTGAGCAGTACCCAATTTCATGTTAGAATTTATTACACGATTATTACAAGGTTTCACGTTTACACGATTTCATGTTGTTGCATAATTTCACGGTAGCATTTGTTAACAGTACCGGTTACATGATTCCATGTCATTGCACAATTTCATATCAGTTTATTATGTCACTTCATTAATACAACCCGGAGTTCAGGTCAGCATAATCTGGATTTCGGATTAGTATAATATTGGAGTTTAATAATATTTTGTATCCTTAACACTTTACTTGCTTTTAAATCATACTATTTTTTAGAGTTGTACGGTATTCAGGCTTTATAATAGCTCCGTAGAAGCAGGCATACCATATGCGTCTAACAGCAGTTTATTCATCTTCAAGAAGCGTGGGGGGAGATTGGAGAAGATTGAAGAAGAGTAGAGAAGATTAGAGAAGGGTAAAAAAGATTGAAGAAGACTCGAAAATTTTTGAATTTTTTTCAGGTACCAGACCCGGAAGGGCGAGAAAGGGTTGGTGTTAAAGGCACAGAGGATCAGGAAGATTTCGGATCAGGCAGTTTAAACCTGTTTTAATCCAGCTCGTATTCCGTAACCTCCTTACTGAGGAAATAGCCAAGGACCGTCCTTATCAATACGACCATTCCCAGCAGGAGCAGTTCTTCCTGAGAGGGGTTTCGTACGGTTTCCAGAACGTCGGCTGCAATGAAAAACTCAAGCCCGAAGACAATTTTGTTTGTTAGCTCTTTTCTCACCTGCTGGTAGCTGTACGGTTTCTTCAAAACTTCAATCAGGAAAACCCCCAACATTGCCCTGAGCCCGCCGTATATTATAAGAAAAGATCCCATAATGTTGAACAGAGCAAAGAATACGTCCAGTAACAGCCCTTCGTAATATAAAAATGTCATTCCACCATCCCCCTCAATCCCCCTCAAAAGCCAGATCTCGAAATCCGGGAAAAGGTTCCCGAATAACAATCATGACATTTCATTTCTCCGAGATAAATATTCTTCTTGCAAAAGTCAGAAAGTGAGACAGGCTTCCAGGCAAGCTGACGGAGACCGCTATATTTCCCTTTAATCGAAAAGCATTCTCAGGGTTTAAGAAAAAAATATTCTCCCAGGAGAGGGGGATTTCTTTAATAATTTCTTTTAATATGTATTATTTCTTAATCGCGGCACCAGGTAGTTTTCAAGCTGTTATTTGCCGATTGACGGGTCAGCCAGGGCCGGGGACGGCACGGAGAAAGAACTCTGATATTTGCTTCCGGATTTCGGAACAGGTCTTTCAGGACTTATTAACAAAACTTGAATCGGAATGAGGGATTAACGTACTAAAAAACCTGCTGTCGGGAGTGGGTTTTGACGAAAATTCATACAGTGGAAGGTGATTTACAGCTATTCATGATAATTTCAATCCATGTGTCTTCGGTAAAGTGAGGAATCGTGATAAATTGCCTCCATTCTCACAACAATTGCCAATAATTTTAATGTGTTGCGGACTGGAACGGGGTATCGATTTCAGGTAATAAGGCCAAAATTTAAGGCAGCTTTTTGGTGCAAAATCGATAGCTTTCAGGCAAGAAAATTCCTTAACCGATGACCGATGAATTTCAATCAAACTTATACTCCTCAATTTCCTTATTTAAGAAGTAGCCGAGTACGGTCCTGATAAGCACTATTACACCCAGAATAGATAGGTCCTGCATCGAAGGGTCCCTCATGGTTCCGAAAACAGCAACGACGATATAAAATTCGAGCCCGAAGAGTATTTTGTTTGTAAGTTCCTTTCTGATATCTCCCAGGTTGTAAGACCTTTTTGATATTTCCTGAAGAATGATTTGAGCTACTGCTCTCAGCCCTCCGTAAATTATAATAATCGTACCGATAGCTTCGAAGACCCATTCAAAGATTTGTAAAAATGTATTAAACAGTCCCTGGACCAATTTTATCCCTCAAGCCCCTCAAGATTCGGTTAAGACAGATTCTTCTGTTTCCTTACTCAGGAAGTAACCAAGAATAGTCCTGATAATCACGATGGCTCCGACTACCAGCAGTTCTTCAAGGAAAGGCTTTCTCAAAGTTTCGATCAAATCAGCAATTATCAGCAGTTCAAGCCCGAAAAGAATTTTGTCCGTGAATTCTTTTCTTATGCTCCTGTAGTCTTCGGGCTGCTTGTGAACCTCCATAAAAAAGATTTTAGTTGCAGCTTTTAGTCCCCCATAAGTAATCAGAACCGCACTCACAGATTCAAAAAATATTGCAAATGCCTTCAGAACCACACCGGTAAGTTCAAACACCATTCTCCCTCTTCCCGAGATAGCCGAATCAGAAAACGTACTGATCTTGAAAATGAAACTTTATAGAGTAAAGAAGCGAGTTTTGAATTTCCCTGTACTTTGCCCCGAATACTCAAATATATTTATCTATCTTAATATAATAGATTTCCCTGCCCTGTCCGCAAAAGACAGACCTGCCGGACCTATAAAAAAGAACGAACTCACTAAATGTGGAGAGATCTGAAAAACAGGCAGGAAATTCGAGTAAAATGTTTTGCTCCGGGAAAATACCGGAGCAAAGAAAACGGCTTTAGGTAAAGCTTACTTGTTCCAAATAATTCAGGATTGCAGAGCCGGAATTTCACCGTGCTCTATCCCGTAGGCTTTGACAGCTTTCGGAGCTCCGAGAAGGAGTTTTCTGATCCTGTTATAGACACTCGGGAAATTCTGCGGGTCCAGTTCTCCGAGGAGGTCTGCCAGGATCTTGACCAGGGGGATATGATACTTTGATTCCATCAGGTCTATGTTTGCAAAGGCATTGAGCATATTGACTGTGCTGTACTCGTTTACGGGGGTCAGTTTTCTCAGGATTTCCTCAAAGAGGGCCCTGCCTTCTTCGGTCTGGAGGGATTTCTTGCGGTTCCTTGCAAAGCTGCCGTAAAGGGCACGCTGGTCGTTTGTCTGCTCGATCCTGAAGGCAGGTGACCTTTCCATTTCCCTGACAAGTTCGACTGCATCAATGCTGCTGTTGTTTCCTATTACTCCGAGGAAGGCTTCCCAGGCAACAAGGTTCTTTTTGGATTCGGCTTCAAAGGCCCTCAGGACTTCTATCTTGTCCGGGGCCGAACTGTTCAGGTATGCGGCAAAGGCGCTCAGCCGGTCCGTTGCACAGGTTGCAGTCTCAAACTGCTGCTTTATAAGGGCATGGATGTCCGGGGTGTCGAGGGTTGCAAGGATGTTCAGGCAGAAGTTTTTGGCCTGCCTGACTTTGATTACCCTTGCAGCCTCTTCGAGGGTCGAGTCCCTTGAAACCGAGGAGTTTTCAAAGAAACGGTAGGCAGAAATTATAGAACTTCTGTATTTCCAGGCAACCGCTTTCAGCAGTTTCTGTTTTACGTCGTAAAGGGCCTGGTAGCTGTGGGCAAATTCTTCGTCTTCTACGGACTCAAAGATGGTCAGGAACTGACCTCCTGCCCTTTCGAGGAGCTGCCGGTCGTTCAGGAGCCTGTAATAGAGATCGACAAAGTCTTCGGAAGGCTTTGCGTCAGGATTTTTAAGCAGCCTGAACTTTTCCCGGTCCACGAGGGTATAGAAAGCCGTAAACCTGCCTATGATATCGCTATCTTTCCGGACCTGCAGCAGGAGCTCTTCCTGGCTTGCTTTGTAGACGAGTTTTCCGTAGAAAGAATAGCCCCTGTTCAGGGAGAGGAAAGCCGGAAGGTCCACGTTTTCAATCGTGATTGTCGAAGTTTCCTCGCTTATCCTTTCCATGACTTCGGCAAGGTCATTCCCGTTTTCGTCAACAAGGGCTGCCTTGAGTGGGAACTCCCAGGGCTTTCCGCCCTCAGGCACCTTCTGCTTGATCAGGAAAGTGAACTTCTTTTCAGCCCTGTCGTATTCGGCAGAGACTTCGACTACCGGGAACCTGATCTGCTTCAGCCAGGTCCCGGACATCTCTTTTAAGGGCTGTCCGCTTTCTTCTTCCACGGCTTCGATCCAGTCCTCTGTGGTCGCATTCGAATGGCTGAACTTTTTGAAGTAGCGGTCCAGGCCCCGGACAAAAGTGTCCCTGCCTATAAGGGTCTCGACCATACGCACGTATTCGGGAGCTTTTACGTAAGTTACGGCAGTGATCAGGTCGTTGGGGTCATTGAAGCCGTCAGGAATTATGGGCATGGAGGCAGCTCCCGAGTCCAGGGCAAAAGTCCCCGACGCCGGGGCAAGCAAATCAAGCACCCTGCCGAGCCTCTGGTAGTCTTCACCGAAAAGGAAGGCGTGGTACTGCTCTTCCACATGCACGGTCACGGCTTCGTTCAGCCAGATCTCAAACGGGCTCTTTCCCGTGACCTCGGACCCGTTCTGGTTGTGGTGATATTCGTGCACCTTGACCCGGATCATGTACTCAAAAGCAGGATCGGTTATCTGCGGGAAAGGCATTATGCGGTTTGTGGTAATCGTGGTGTTCCCGACATTTTCCATGCCCCCGAAGTCCGAGTTCTGCATCCCGATTTCCCTGTAGACGGTCCCGGTGTATTTGTACCCAGACGTGATGCCTGCAGCAAGCCCGGCAAGCTTTTCCCTGAGCTCCTGAAGCTCTTCCAGCCTGACCTCCTTCCCCTCAAGTTTCATGTCCTCTCGCTTGCGGACAAGCTCCCAGAGCTCTTTCCTGACAGGCAGTTTTGTTTCATCAAACTGCTCGGGCCCTGTAAAGAGATAGACCCACATGACCGCGTCGTGCAGGATGTCAAGCGCTTCTTCGGCAGCCTCTTCACTTGAGCCCGGCGGCACCAGGAGTTCGAGCATGAAGGTATCCCCGTCCGGGTACTCGAATTCCCGCTTAAAAGTAGCATAAGTCCCCACGCCCAGGAAAAAGAGATACGTAGCCATCGGAGTTATCGAGTTGTCGTAGACGATTTTGTCCCTGCCCGGCTTTACGGTCTGCCGCTCGACTGCGACGTCCCCGTTTGTTATCAGGTTCGTATACCGCGAATCCGCAATGATGGTCGTCCTGTAAGTACACTTTGCACACATGTCATCAATACACGGCACGATTCTCTGGAACCCCCACTGCTGGCACTGCGTGATCTGCTGAGGAGGAGCCCCTGCCGGCGTCTCGTCATAGTACAGCCCCTCAAGGATGTTCTTTGTAGGCCTGCAGACCGTATCCGTGATAACCGCAATCTCGGTCTGCGGAGGAATCGTATCCATGAAGTCGATTTCGAGAATTGCATCGTCTTTCCTGTACCTGTAAGAGACCTCGGACTGAAAACAGCTCACAGCCCGGACCTCAAGGTCCCTGCAGTTCAACTCCAGTTTCTCAATGGGCTCGTCCTTCGTCCTGACCCTGAGCACGGACTTCACGTTAGTCCTGTCGTCATAGACGTCAAACACCAGGTCCATATGTAAAACATCAACAGTAAGCTCCCCGAAGTCTTCGGGATAATATTTGTACAGCCTATTATTCATAAAAATGTCACCGAGTAAAAGTTATGAGAGTAATATTGTGAGATAGAAAAGGGTGAGGAGGGATTTAAAGGTGTAGTTTGAGAAGGAGAAGAATGTAATATTAATTCAAGGAAGTTTATTTAGCATGTTTAGGATTTCATTTATTTCAAGAAGAAACTAAATAATTATTTCAAAAACTTAAATTACTAAATACTTATACTAAATGAGTATTTGTAACAAATTTGTCCAAATTAGTTCCGAACTTAAGAGGTAATCTTTTGAACTGGACTCGTTTTCGTACATACAATGAAGCGCCAGAAAGAGCTTTTGAAGCCCTATGCGACCAGTTATTTGAAAAATGGTCCCATCGTGAATATGGAAACAAAATTCTATGCATAAACGTTGTGAATGGTGCTGGTGGTGACGGGGGAGTAGAAGCATATACAAAACTCCAAACAGGCGAATACATAGGTCTTCAAGCAAAATGGTTCCCAAGTTCAATAGAAGATACTCAAATCAAACAAATTCAAAGTTCAGTTAAGACGGCAAAAAAAATCAGAAATAATATCACGAAGTACATAATATGCATTCCTCGAAATCTTTCAGATGAAAGAATGGGAAAAGGTCAGAAAAAAATAATAAATCATGAAAGATCACGTGTAGAAAACTGTTTTGAGAATATAAAAAAAGAATATCCTGAAATGGTTTTGGAACTTTGGGATGAAAAGCGATTATCGACTGAATTACAGTATCCTGAAGCAGAAGGAATTAGAAAATTTTGGTTCGAAAGAGAAGAGATTTCATTAGAATCATTAAAAAAACGTTTTGAATTAGCCAAAAACGGATGGTTAAAAGAACGATATGTTTCTTCCCTTCATGGGTCGGGATATATTTGTAATTATATTTCAGAGATGTTAGGTGTCTTCACATATAGGCAAAATTTAGTTTTTGATTTGACACAAGTTGAAACAAAAATTATCAAAGCACTTAGCGAAATTGAGCATTTTCTGTCATTGCCTAACATTACCACTGTTTATAACCATGATGAACTAACAAAATTTGAGAGAGCAAAGAAAGTTCTAATGATATATTTACAAACATGTCAGTACCTTATCGACGCTACAAAATATGGTGCATACATAGATCCATTAAAACTGGAGGAAAACGCAGGTTTTCGGGAACTTTTCGATCTATTAAAGAATCGCTCACAGTGGAAATATAGAATCACTTATCGAGATTTAGAAAGGGCACTTGTAGATGTAAATTCTCCTCCTTTTGACTATCCTGATCTTGCAACTTATTTTAATGAGGTTTCTTCATCTTTGGCTTCTTTTAACATGATAATTTTAGGAAATCCGAGTACTGGGAAAACACATGGATTAGCTAATTATGTAGAAAACAATTTAAAAGAAAACTTTCCTGCACTATTAATCCGAGCTAGAGATGTTCGTGCTGATGAAGGTTGGGGTTCGATTTTAAGGCGATCTTTAGAGCTATCTGGAGAATGGTCTACAGACGAAATATGGTCCGGATTAGAGGCATGTGCCTCAATATGTGATGTGAGAAGAGCTCTGAATGAAGAGTTTGATTCAGAAATTGAAAATGAAACTACTAGATTTTTGATTTGCATTGACGGGGTTGATGAGTCAACTACATGGAATTCATGGATTGAAAGAGTTGGGGAGCTAGAAACAATCAATAAGTGGCATCCTAAACTGAGATTTTGCTTCAGTAGTCGACCATATGTTTTTAAAAATGAACATGTTGAATCTGACTTAAATAGATTGATATATCTCCCACTAGAAGGAGATGTATCTGTCAATGAATTGTTTCCAGCATATGTAAAACACTATAATATTAATGTAATCCAAGTAAACTGGGTACGTTGGGCTATAAGAGATCTGCTGTCTTTAAGGCTTTTCTGTGAAGAATACAGTGACTGTTGTTTAACCCCATCACATCCGATATACACGACTGTTTCGAGTCTACTTAAATCAAAAATCGCTCGCGTAGATAAAGAAATATGTATTATGCTTGGAAATAGGTGGGGAGAACGTGATTCTGTCATTTTAAGGTGTCTTACTTCTCTAGCAAAATTTTTCCTGTCAACCGTTGAAGTGAGCAGGAATGAATGTTGCAGTTTAATCAAAAGTTCGCAAGGTAGGACTGGACTGATAGATGAGAATACAGCTGGAAGAATATTAGATTGTTTGGTCAATTATGGGCTTCTGTATGAATACGTGCTCCAGTCTCATGATCCGCTAGATCCTTCTGAGCAGAAATATCAAATTGCATTTAATCCTCTAAATGATTATTTGATAGCTAGAGAAGAAGTAAAGGAAATTGTTTCTGGAAGATCAATCAGACAAAGTTCAGGATTAAGAGACAATTATTCATCACAACAGATGGCTGCTGTTATTTTACTGGCTGAAAACAATTGGCTTGTTGGAGATAGAGATTTATGGACTGATGACCTCTCAAAAGACACTATTGCTGACTTGAGGTTATCTGCCTTATCTTATGCCTCTATAGAAACAGCTGCAATATATAAGGGTTGGGTTGAAACTAAGCTAAGGGAATCGATGCCCTCATGCAGAAAAACCCTTAAGATATTAGTTGTAAGGGTCGCCCGCATGGAAAATCATCCACTCGGACCAAAATTAGTTCATGATATTTTAACTTGTTTTGATGATGTAGCATCAAGAGATCTAATTTTTTCTGGTCCTGATTATATCCCAAAGAATCAAGACGAGGTTTGGGAAGGATATGGTAGGAATCCAATTCGTGACCTTAAATTAGAAAAATATGATAAATTTGATGGTTTACCTCTATTATTTACTTGGACATTAACAACTGTAGACAATGATTTGCGTCTTTATTGTCGCAAGGAGCTAACTAAATGGGGAACAAATAATTTAGACCAATTAATCAATTTACTTAACCTCACATTTGGCACAGATGATCCTCAAATGAAGGAGGATTTAATATCTGTTGCTTTAGGGGCGGCTTGTTTAGTTAATCAAAGTGACCGAGAATTAGGCAGGTTAGCTGAATGGACAATTAATGAAATTTTTGAAGATGAAAAGATTCAGTCAATTAATAACGTTGTGATTAGACATGCAGGGAGACTAATAGTAGAAAGAGCTTTTTTTTGTAACTTTGTTAGTGAAGAACAAGTTCTCAAATCCAGACCTCCATATAAAATAAAAGAAAAGCTACTTAGATTAGATGAGGAAGCTGTCCAAAGTCAATCAGAAACTTTTACACCAGTTGATATGGACTTGGGTTGGTACGTGCTAAAAGAAAGTTATGAAGGATTTTTTGAAACGGATAGAGAATTAGATAATAATTCCGCTCATCAAAACAATGAATGGGAAAATTTGTCAACAGAATTGATTAAAAACTTATTGGAAGGAACATTTGGGGAAATCGAGCTTTCTGTAGAGAATTGTTTAAAGGAAATTTTAGAAAATAGAGAACGAAAAAAGGAAGAAAAAACTAAACTCTTAGAAGGAACACGCGAAGAAATTGAACTCATCATAAACAACCTTCGGGAGAAAGTTTCAGAAGAGAAGAAGAGAGAAAAAGACGAAGTAAAGAAAGTAAGAGATAATACTAGAAATCCAGAAGCAACAGAGCTGCTCAACAAATATGCTGCGAGTATTGGCGTAGAAAATATAACACCTCATCAATTAGCTCTTGGTGCAAGTATCAGATACATAAAAAATCTTGGTTGGAACGAAAAACAATTTTATGGTATACCTAATGGAGGAGAAGAAGGAGAACTTCTGGGTGCAGATATTGCGATAATCCGTAAGTACCCTCCTGCAACACATGGAGAAAGAAGTCGAATTTCTAGTTTTGCTGAAAAGTATGTTTGGTGTGCTGTTCATGAACTAATTGGATATTTTTCAGATATACTTGAATATCAAAATCCCTATGGAAGTAATAAATTCAAGATTAATGACTATAGTTCCATAATCTATATTTCCAACCCTGCTCAAGAGTTATTAGAAGAAGACCAGGATCAAAACAATGAATTAATAGGTTGGTTTTTACCTAGTGACTTATGTCCAAAATTAGAGATATACGAAAGTGATAAAAAAAGAAATATCGTTAAATGGATTAATGAAGCCGATATCCCTCCGTTTTCGTCATGGATATTACCTACTATCGAAGACATAAAATTGATTAACAGAAATTTAGATGATTTATGGACCTGCTTATATAATTTTACCATTTTAACAGAGAATGAAACTGATGCACAATCACTGCTGTGGATAAGCAGTTATTTTACAACTGAAAATGAATTTAATTTTTTTAAAAGAGAGTGCGCATCAAGAGTTTCAGAGATTGATTCTCTGCTTTATATGGGGGGCACATATTGTACTGTAGAAGGCCATGAATTTTATTCAAGTCCCGTTGATTTATTGTGGATTCCGTGGAAAAGAGAATATAGAGATCAAATAGATTTTTGGACAATATATGAAGGGAAACCATTTAGATATACAATATCTCCTGCAGTACTTGAGGGAATGTATGATTCCGCGAAATATGGGGAATCAACTTACTATCTTCCTTCAAAAAAAGTGCGCAATATCTGTAGTATAATGGATGGAGATAATAAAAGATTCTGTGATAAAAAAGGTAATCTAAAAGGGTTTAATTCGTCATGTGGGGAGAAGTTAAAAGATAATCAGTATTCATTGTTTGTCAGAAGATCGTGTTTAGAATCTGGGCTTCAAAAAGATGGTCTTAAATTGTTTTGGCTTGTTAAGTTGATACGTGAACAATCTCCGCGCGCATGGTATGAACTGGATAGTTTCAGGTTTAGACGTGAAAGAGTATATTTATTATGGGTAGAAAATGATGAAATAGAGTCGTTGCCAATAAAAAAATAGTTTGACGAACAATATAGTCAATGTCATATGAAATAACAGAATTGGCATATATCTAAACGCAGTATGAACATCTCCTATTAAAGCTACCCACCACCTAAAAAGTTACTACCCTGCAAATTTTACTTTTATTGAGTTTTCAGCTTATTTTAGCTCAATATTAACAAAGGCAATTCCGGTAAACTTCAATGGAACCGCACACAGTTAAAAAATAAAAATTCCCTCTTAAAAATCCCCCATCGCCTGAGAAGCATCCGTCCCTGCAAGTATTTCAAAAACTCATCCTAAAACCTATACTTATTCCTCTAAATCCTGAATTCGAAGTTATGAATCGATTTTCTGGTTGGAAGAATCGGTTTTAAAAACTTTATTAACATTGGAGATAAATGGTTCTGGAATTAATCCGGAGTTTAAACTGGATGAATAATCAAATAGAGTTAGAGTGATACTGCAGATAAGGATGTGACTGCATGGATAAATTCGTCAAAGATAAAATAAATCAAAGTAGAATTGACAGAAAACAACATCATTCCCGATTTTTGGAAAATTGCAGTACTTACAACTCTTTTCTTGAATTAGAAAAGAAAGCATTTGAAGCTGGTTCTCTTTCACGGAAACAGAAGGAACTCATGGCTCTGTCTATTTCTATTGTTACTAAATGTGAGCCCTGTATTGAATGGCATGTTCAACAGGCCTGTTTAGCAGGTGCATCGGATAAAGAGATATATGAGACTATAGATGTGGCCATCGAAATGGGAGGAGGCCCCGCTGCTGCTTACTCACGATTTGCATTGAATGCACTGGATTTTCACAGAGAAGAAAAATAGAAAATCTGCACTTGCTGTTTTTAATTTACCTTTTTAGCTGATTTTGCTTTTTAGTAAGTTTCTTCAAAAATAATAAACCGGCTATTTGTAGATTCTGTGGAGAATTGTAGTTTTGCAACGATGGGTTTTAGGAGCCACTTCAAATCAAAAAAAGGAAAAAAGTGAAAAACCTAAGAAACAAAAATGCCTCTCATACAACCTCGATAGCAAGTGTAAAGTTCTCCTCAGTTCCGGTTGTGTTCTCCCATGGCCTCTTGTATATTCCATTCACCTGCTGGCTGCCCGGAGAACATGTAAATGAAAGTAAACGAAAAAGAAAAGGGAATAGTTTCCCGATCTTTCGACGGTTAGTGGGGAGAGAGGAAGAGCCGCCCGCCGGAAATATAATTTTATAGTTATGTTTTGGCAATTTCCGGTAAAATTTGCCTCTTACATTTTCAGAAACTCCCAATCGTCACTTTTTAAGGTCAAAATATCCTTAAAACAACTTATTTTTTCGCGAACTTAAAAAACTTTTCTGAAGTGTTGGGAAATAAAAAAAGTTATAATAACCTGATGAACTCCTCATCGGTCATTCCAGCTTGCCGGATAATGGACTTCAGGGTTCCTGCAGGTATCTCAGGATGGTCGGGGATAATAACTATTCGTGTCTCATCTGGAGATATCCTTTTCATCTTTATATGGCTTCCTTTCTGAGACACAACCTGAAATCCCTGGTTGCTTAGTGCCCTGATGACTTCACGAGCTGACGGGGTGGGAAGTTTTGGCATGGGAAGAAACCTCCACCGTCGTAGTAAAAACCTGTCCGGCTGCGGGGATCTGAGCATCTTCGTCTTCAAGGTAGAGTTCAATAGCTTCTTTCAGGTTCTCGATGGCTTCTTCAATAGTTTCTCCCTGACTTGCAATATCAAGCTCGGGGCACCAGGAAACATACCATTTTCCTTCCTTCTGGACAACAGCTGAAAACCTGTACGTCTCTTCCATAATTATGAGATTAACGCAGGGTTATAAAACATTTCTCTTGCGAGTGCCAATTGAGACTTCTGATCAATATGCGCACTTTACCGGAATTTCTGCAGGTTATTTTCTTGGCTAATAAAGTGCTTTTATGATTTGGCAAGACCCTTAAATTACTCATTTCAACCTACTTATTTATTTTTGGGAAGGCCGTCAGGCAAGCTGGCGGAGGCGTTAGCTCAATCCGGTTAAAAAGAAAGGTATCATTGTTTAAAGAGCGAGAAGAAAGCACTACAGGCAATTTTTTTCCGTTTTTTTCAGCTTTCCGCGGTAAATAAATTTTTATTCTTGTATTAATTAAAATTTAGAGATGCAGTTACGTTGTTCACTCGTTGAAATTCTTATACATATAGTTTGTAGCCAGATGGAAGATTATAATGAATATCACAAGCATTGAAATATCTATAAGTGGAGAAAATAGTGAATTACCCGTAAATGCGTATTCTATCATATCGTTTCCATAAGTAAGTGGGGATATCAGTGCAATCTTCTGACCTATCTGAGGCATAGAAGATATCGGAATGAAAATGCCGGAGATAAATATAAGCGGTAGCCTGACAGTATTAAGAATTGCCATGACCTCGCCCGCAGTCTCGGTGGGGTACGCAGCAAATAGCGTCCCGAGCATAGCAAAACAGAACGATGTGAGAATCATGGAAATAACAAGGATAGGTGCATTTACTATCTGCGTATCGAATATGAAGATGCCGACAACGAGCGGTAATAACGCAATGACGAGACTGTAGAGAAACCCGCTGATGCTCTCCCCGAAAATCATTGAGTTCAGGGAAATAGGTGCTGAGATCAAGCGTTCAAAAGTCTTTACGCGCCGCTCAAGAGTTAATGAAACCGGCTCTATTTGTGAAGCAGAAAACAGTAAAGTGATTGAAATCAATCCGGGTATCAGTGTTTTTGGGGGTGCATTCTTCCCGATAGCAAAAGATAGGAACATAAAAAGAGGAAAGAGTATGCCGGAAACTATAATATTGGACCTGAAGTAGTAGATTCTCATATCCTTTTTGGCGATTGCCCATGCACCGTTCATTTCCCGAGATAGGTGCTTTGTCCATCCTTTATGCTCAATCGATGGCATGAATTCCATCACCTGCCCGTTGAAGACCGGTTAACATTACAAATACATCCTCAAGACTCGGACCGGGAGTTGCTATACTGAGAATTTTTAAGTTATAAGAGTGGGCATAAACAACCAGAGAATCAATAACTTCAGACGGAAGTTCGGTAAAGATCTTAAATTTGTCACCTGCTTTGTGAACTTCGTTTATCATTGGAAGGCAGCTGAGTTCTTTGAGGTGATCTATGGAATTATTATCAAAAGCAACTTCTATCGACTGAACACTCCGAATCGTCCTTTTCAACGATTCAGGCGTATCGACTGCAACGATATTTCCTTTATTGATAATTGCTACCCTGTCACACATAACATTTGCCTCCTCAATATTATGAGTTGTTAAGAAAACAGTGACACCTTCGCGGACCAGACTTGAGATCACTTCCCGGATGATAAGATTGCTCTGTACATCGAGCCCTGAGGTCGGCTCATCCAAAAATATCAGACGAGGACTATTGACCATGCCCATAGCAAGTGTCAGACGCCTTTTCATTCCTTTTGAAAAACCCTGAACTTTGTCATTACGCCGTTCGTATAATTCAAACTTTTTGAGCAGTTCGTTAGCTTTTTTTTCTCGCTCTTTTCGTCCTACATGGTAGAGTTCAGCTGAAAACATCAGGTTCTGCCAGGCAGTCAGGTCATCGTACACGTTTGAATTTTCAGAAACAATGCCTACAGACTGCCTTGCAGCAATGGTGTCGTGTTTAACATCATGACCAAAAATGGTTGCAGTTCCGGAAGTAGGTCTTGATACTCCTGTCAAAATACGAATAGTAGTTGTCTTGCCGGCACCATTGGGACCTAAAAACCCGAAAGTTTCTCCTTCACCGACTGAGAAACTGATGTCATTGAGAGCAGTAAGGGAGCCAAATTTTTTAATGAGATGAGATACTTCAATTGCTTCCATGGTTAGTCCGTGACCTCAGTGCATTAATATTAAACCTTAACTCCTATTTTTTGTAGGGGATATATTAGGACATACAATTTTTTCCAAGTAATTTCGGTCCATTTGATTACGATTTTGATGAGAAAATGAGCGAAAAATTTATTCCCATTCAATAGGGAATATATTAAATATGTATTTTTTTATAATCAAGTTTATCGCATTTGAAAACAAATTAATTTTCAATTTATTGAATATACAGTTTTCGTAAACCTGAAGATTACACTAAGCTTAGGAGATACTAAAGGAAGGAAACGATTTAAACAATTATTTCCCTTCAGTTTTGGTCTGCATTAAGCTATTACTGTTCTAATTTAACCATTGAGTTTTTGAAAGCTATGTAAAGAATTTAGGAATCAATTTATAGTACTTTTGTCATCGAGGCACTTGTAGTTGAAAATTACCATCCTCTTGATAAGATCTCTATATTCCCCACAAAACATTGGAGTTAAGGATTAAAATCAATTGGTAACAGTAATAGGTTCTATAAGTTAAAGTTTGCTGATTTTTAGAATAAAATTTAGTTCTGTATAATCTTCGGTTGCAAATAAGTTGTCCAGAGGCATAAACGATATGGATTTAATTTAAAAGCTATCCATGCCGCAATATTTTATGGGAAGAATCTAATATTCCTGATTTCGTTCCATCAACGAGGACTTAAAGAATCTTAAATTATAAACTCTTTTCTAAATCTTCTAAACAGGATCAGTTTAAAAACATGGCCTGCAAACGTGAATATAAAAGTGATCTCACCTCAGGAAGTAAGCGAGATCATCCATACAGCACTGGAACAGAATCGCAGTAGCTAAACATAACCTAAAAGTCCTCTCTTAAAAAACTCCTGCAACCTGAAAAGCCTCCGACCCCACAAGAAATTCAAATCAAAAAAGTAAAAAGGGAAATAAAACCTGAGAAAAAATCCCTCTCACTCAACCTCAACAGTGAGTGTAAAGTTATCCTCAGTCCCGGTTGTATTCTCCCATTGTTGCATGTATATGCCGTTTACCTGCTGGGTGCCCGGAGCCACGGCCTGAATTATCCATGTATAAGTTCCGGGAACACCAGTAGATTCTTCAGGAGCTTCATCCTGAGCATAATCTTCATCGAGAATACTGAGCCCCTCGCTCACGTTGAGTTGCCAGGAATAACCTGTAGTGGGGTTTCCCCTGAGTTGAAGGGTAAAATTCTCTCCATTATTGAGACTGATGCTTGTCCCGTTGTCAGCTTCGGTTACTACCTGTCCTGTTTCTACGGTTTCATTAGCTTCGGTTGTGTTTTCTTCTGTGATATTTTCGGTAACATTTTCCTCTGTCATGTTAGAAGTTTCCGGTGTTGCAGGCGTAACATGTTCGGAATCTTCCGGAGTTTCATTTTCTGCAGTCTCTGGATTTTCGGCACAGCCGGCTGCAAAGACAACAGCAGCGATGACAAGGAGCATTGCCATTAACTTTAAGATTTTCTTCATAACTATTCCCTCAAAAATTCTCTTCCTCTAACTTAGTAATGCCTAAATTATTGTACTTCCTTACAGGATATCGTACTTCTTTACTGATGCTACTGTTTTTGGGAATAAACCCTTAAAAACGATCGATCCTCATATTTTCATATTTTGAGAATCAATATTCTTGCAAAATTTGACGACGGCTGCCAGGTAAAAATAAATCCGGACGGATCAGGATGGAAAATCAAGATGTTGTTTTGTACCTTTCAGAAAACATCCGGATCTCCTGACAATAAATGTTAAGTAGTAACTTTCTTTTGGATTAAAGTTTTTTCGTTTTAGTGAGAATTATAAAGTAGAGATATAAAAAGTGAAAAACCCCGCTTTTATTCAGACTTCCGGCTCCGGATAATGACTTCTCGATATAATCCTGAAATTTCGAGAAAAGGTATGGAATGGATTCGGACCTTTTTATGAAAAAATTTGACTCGGGAGATCTTGGAGACGACGATGACTTTTTCGAGTGGTATGCAGCAAAAAGAAGCCTTGTATATCTGGAACGAAAAGCTAAAAATTATCTCGGCAATTGGGATCTGAACCCCACTTCCACCCCAAAACCGATTTCAGTCTCACCGCCACCCCTCCTTTCCTCGCAAGTTTTATATATAATCGCACTCAAATAGTAATATTGTATAAAAGTCTCTAAAATCGGAGAGTGTTTTTTAAGGTAATGCTGCACCCAGGGATCAATTCAAACGAACCTTCAGATGCAACTTTTGAAGTTTTCAGCTTTTTATCTCGTTTTAATGGCTTCAAGAAAGCTACGTTATACGTTTTAAAAAGTGGGGGCATTATTTAATTTTTAAGCCGGTTGAAAACTGCAAATAAATTACCTGAACCGAATTCCAAAAAATATACAAAAACTAAGGAAACCAGAACCAAAAAACACTCCATAGAGCCTTTATTCATGAGGTTAGAAACAAGATGTCAGACGAATCCGATGATTCAGACAGTAGTGATAGTAGCGATAGTAGTCGTCAGAAAATGTTCACAGCAGCCGGAATGGTCCTGTGTGTCATACAGTTTGCCTTCTTCGTGGGCATGATTTTGATGTTCATGGAGATGGACTTTGCCCAGGGCTTCAAGTTCATGCTGCTTGCATATTCTTCAGCGTTCATTTATAAGAACATGGAGAATTCCGGGATAATCCGGCTTGTAACCCGGAACTGATGACGGTGTGGATTTAACCAAATCCACACTTTAGTACAGCCCTATCACCTGCCCTGTATCTTATTTTACCTATTTTTCGATATTTCTTTTTTGAAGCTCTTTTCGTTTCAGCCGTAGCTGCCTGCATTTGAAAAACGATACTCTGAGCGGTCAAAATAATATAACCGGCAGAACCTTATCAGCAGAACCTTATCGGCAGAACCTTATCAGCAGAATCGGTTTGTATTTCTGCAGAAACAGGGAACAAAGGAAAGAGTTCTGTCCGAGAATTTTTTAAGTCATATAGTTGTGATTAAAATACTTATATTTATGATCTTAGCCTTTTGCATCCTGTATTCCGTAGATTTCAGAGGTTGCAACTCATTAATAAATAGAAAAAGAAATATAGGATAAATTTTTACTATCAGCAACATTTTTAGTATCAGCAACAATTCTTCTATGGGATAAACATGGACCTTACATTGCAGATTGATACCGATTACTCGCTGCAGGAAGCAAGCGAGGTTATTCGCTCGGCTCTGGAACATGAGAAACATCTTGCGAAATACAAGGTATACCGCTATGCCATGATCTGCGATGAATATGAAGACCAGTTCGACCTGATCTCCACGGAGTTCATACAAAAATTCGAAGCCGGCGAATTTGTTATGGACGACGAGAAATACTTCGACTGGTACGCCGCAAAAAAAGGGCTTGACCACTGGAAGAAAAGGCTGGCCGTCCTTGATGCTGTCAGGTTCTAACCGGCAGAATGCCTCTCACTTCAAGAATCATATCCTTTTTCCGGCAACACTTTTTTCTGAACCTGTAGAATACTTTTCTTTCATTTTTCTTCTTTCATTTTCTTTCTTTCATTTTTCTTCTTTCATTTTTCTTCTTTCATTTTCTTTCTTTCATTTTCTTTCTTTCATTTTCTTTCTTTCATTTTCCTTCTTTCGTTTTCCTTCTTTCGTTTTCCTTTAATTTTTCCTTACTTTTTCTTTTTTATTTTTTTCTTTCTACATTCTTTCCTTTTCCTCACTTTTCCTTTCCGATTTTTCTGTACACTGTAAAAATGTCTAAATTTTATGCTAATGTTTAAATAACTGTTTTACCATAATTTTAACATTGATAGTTTTTTAATGGTGTCGAAATGGGGGAGCAAGTCAAATTAACAGATCTGGTTTTTCTGTCCGAGAAGAGAAAAAAACTTCTTCTTTATCTGAAAGATAAGCCCAGGAGTATGGCTGAAATTCAGGAATATCTTTCATCAGATCCTGTTTCAATTTTACCACAGATAAAAAAATTAAAAGAAGGTAACTTAATTGTGCAGAAGGGGCACACATATGAACTCTCTCTGATGGGGATCGTGATTGCCGACCAGATGCCGCATTTTTTGGGCACCCTTGAAGTTCTGGAGGAAAATTTTGACTACTGGACAAAAAGGAACCTTGAAGGAATCCCCCCTTTTTTACGCAAAAGGCTTTTTGAACTGAAAAACTGTAAGCTCATCCTTCCGGATATGAGCCATATGTTCGAACTTAACCCCGAATTCGTAGAAAAACTTCATCTATCCAAGCATATTTTCGGTTTTGCTTCCTATTTTCACCCTTCCTTTACCACCCTTTACCCTGAAATCGCAGAGAAGGGAGTGGAAATTTCTTTGATATTTACGGAGCCGGTGCTTCGGAGGTTCGAAAAGGATTTCAGGAAAGAAATGCGCATTTTCTTAAGTTTTGAAAATATTAAGGTGTTTATCTTCCCGCAGGACCCTAAAATTGCAGACTTTACAGTAACAGACAGGTTTTTTCTGCTTACCCTTTTCCCAAAAGAGAAAATCTTTGAACACGAAAGCCTTCTGTGTTCCGAGCCTGAAGCCCTTAAGTGGGGGACCGACCTTTTTTCGTACATGCTAAAAGAAGCAATTCAGGTAAAAGATATTTGAACTTCCTGTTCTGCATGAACTCGTATCTGCATGAACTCGCATCTGCATGAATTACTGTAAATCTGTTGTATCCTCATAACTTTTTCATCTGGGTATCTTATCAGTTCCTCTCACCAATTTTTCCTTTACAGAGCAGACAGGAGATGTCTGATATGTCTTCATGGGCCATACTATCGGTTAGAAAGACCAATCAGGAGTTTCCACGCTATCAAGGTTTTTGTCGGGTTCATGGCAGTACTTCTGACAGGAATTGCTGTAACGGAGAAAAAGAAACAATAAAAACGGTATAAACGATAAAAACGATAAAAACGATAAAAAGAAATAAGGCAGTTATGAAAATAGATTCTAAAAATGGAAGGTCTGAAAAAGAGATATTTCGGGTAATAAACCTGACCAATTATTTATTTTCATAATTCCTTTATATGAAATAGAAGACTATTTTTAATGGGATAGACATGAGTTTCACGCTTAACATAGAAACCGATTTTTCACCTCAGGAAGTATGTGAGGCTATCCGTTCGGCTCTGGAACATGAGAAGCATGTTGCAAAATACAAGGTCAAGCGGTATTCCATAATCTGTGAGGATTTCGAGACAAAGTTCGGGTACAGCTCCAGTGAGCTCAAGGCGAGGTTCGAAGCCGGGAACATGGGAGATGAAAGTGATTTCTTCGACTGGTATGCGGCAAAAAGAGGACTCGACCACTGGAACAAAAGGCTTGAGATCCTTTCAGGAATTTCCTTTTGAGAGAGGTCTCAAATTTATCCGTTTTTAAAAGAATTCTGTCTTCCTGTTTTCCGGAAGCTGGCTTTGAAATCCGGAGCACTCTTACGGGATCGTATCTTATCCGAATCTTTTGCTGCCGGACCGCACGACGGAATTTCGGGACGCTCTGGTTCCCTTTGGAGCACTTTCCTGGTCCCTTTTGATACATTACTCCGGTTATAAAGCAGGAAGAGCCAGGACAGGAAGGGCCCGGCCTCCGGACAATAGCCCTTGACTATGATTTACCCAATCCTGATCCTGTGTAAAAATTTTTCCGCTAAAGGGGAAAAAATTTTCCGAGAAAATACTTCTCAATCATCCAGGCTGAGAATTGACAAATTATTTATGTATGTTTCAAAGTATTACAGGCTAATTTATTCTCTACATATGGAAACAGCCTTGTTCTCTACCTCCCCGATTATCTGAACATCATCAAAATACCAGTAGGTTTCTCTTTCCGGAAAAGGGGTCTGGCACGACTTTTCCATTGTATAAACAGACTTGAGGTGTTTAAAGTGGTAAAAACTGTTTTAAAAAGCATGGTAGGAGAAGCTCTCATCGGTTCAGGCCCGGAAATCGCACACATCGACCTTATCATAGGGCCAAGGGGCGGACCGGTCGAAGCAGCGTTTATGAACTCCCTTGCAATGCCCAGGCAGGGGCACACCCCGCTCCTTGCTGTCCTTGAACCGAATGTCCAGCCAAAACCTGTGACCCTGCTAGTAATTAGGGAAACTTAAATTTGGGTTACCCACATGAAATAGCGAAGAGCCCAAAGAACCTTGTTTTAAGCATCTAAACAGGAATGATGTCCAGGCACAATAAAAACATCAGGGATTTAATTTATTTTATGCATTTTACTTTATGACATCAATATTGATAGGTATGACAGGTCCTTAGATGATGTTGTTAAGTTCCTTGCTAAGGCTCTTAAATAAGCTATTTTTACAACTTCTTTATAGCCAGAAAAAGAAACTTCTGTTTCTTTAAGTGCCGAAACTTCAGAAATTGAAGTTTTGCCAAAACTAAAAAAAAAGAGGATTTTTAGTGATTTTAATGAGTTACATTGAGGGGGAGAATCGAAGCCCTATGGAAAAACAGGGATGTTATCCTGGTCGTAAAAGACTCTGCAGAGCAGCAACTCAAGCGTGTGAACTAAGGGCAGGATACCGGCTTCCTTCAAAAAGTTTCCTTTTACGAATATACGGAAGTCCCGGAAAATTTAACATCCGGGTATGCGTCGATTGAACTCTATTATGGAGATGAACTCAAAGCCTCCGACTGGTTCAGGATTGAAGCAAGCCCCATAGAAGATATTACGGCAGAAGCTTTTAACCAGCTGCTTTCGGCAAACTACCAGAGAAACATCCATACATTCATGGAATACGCTATCAATGTCGAGCCTGACATCGAACCCGAACAGATAAAGGTAAGGAAAGTCAATGGAACCCTGCAGCGGGAAATTTCCCCTTCGTATAAAAACTATGCAATTTACTATGTCTTTGAGATTCCTGTTCTGAATTGTAACATTTATTTTTATATATTTGATTTGTTCTATTAATTTTTATTCTAAAGTCAATTTTATCTATCTTTATATAAAATTTATACAGTTAAATAGTATTTTATACTGGGACGTTCATTATTGAATATTACTCCATCACTATACAAAGAAAAACATAAACGGTTGACTGAGATGGAATTCCAAAAAGTATGGTGATAGAGTCAAAATTTCATAAAAAATCAAATATTATTCCTCATCTACAAGAATGCGCTCTTTCATGAAAAAAACCTTTTTTATTTTTTTCCAATTTCAGAAAGAGCATACAAAACATGACTCGTAAATTTACTAGGTTAAGATTAATTCAATGTAATAAACGAAAGCTCGAGTATAAAACAGAAAATATTCGACATCAACTTTGTAATTCAAAATAGATACAATTTTACATGGGTGAAATTAGCATGACAATTAGTGACCCCCGTAATGATGGAAGTTACATATCGATGTCTCTTGATGCCCTTTCTTGGGCTGAGACCAGTGCAGAAGCGGCGAGTCTTTTTACTGGCCAAATTCAATTTTCTGTTGATGCTTGGATACGTTTCAATGGTTTGCCGGCAAATACAGCAGTGATTGGCAAGAACGGAGTGTTCGCTTTTGGTAGTCAAGGCCCATCAATTTATTTTCAATTTGCGGATCTACCGATCATTTTGTCTGACTTAACCGTGTCAAAGCTTCAGGACGACCACTGGCACTATATTTGTGCTACTTTTGATGGTTCAGCAATTAGGCTTTACATTGATGGCCAGTTTAATGCTGGTCAAAACTGTATGGGACAAGTTACCAGTAATAAGAATCCTGTCTTTATTGGACAGGGAGTACAAGGACTCATTAAACGTGTGCGTATTTATAATATTGTCTTGGATTCAGAAACAGTGCTTACCAACATGTATGGTACACCTGCAAGCAGTACACTTGTTGCGGACTTTGATTTCAGTATCAATGCACCCATTGACCGCGGACCTTCCTCCTACCCTATAAATCTGCAAAATAATGCTTTTATGGTAAAGATTTCACCTGCTGTATCTCTTGGCAACACAGGCTTTATACGCCCACTTAATGATAGTAATATTAATCCTGGAGGAGGGCAGAATGATCCATATTCCTTACAGGCTTGGATTTTTGTATCGAAACAGATTAATCCCAACCTTATTCAGACTATTTTTGCCAACAGTGATCTGATGCTCGATACTGGTATGGCACTATATTTACAATATGATTCCTCTGTGTTAGCCTATCGTTTAGTATCTCAACGTGGATCTGGCAGAACCGGCGGCCAAACACTAGCCTCCGCGAAAATAGTTCCTGTAGGAATCTGGACGAATGTTGCCACAACCTTTGATGGAATTAATCTTAGTCTCTATATAAATGGGAAACTAGACAGTTCGATAGCCTGTACACCAATTCCACTTTATAGACAGTTTAGCGACCTTTTGATTGGTGCCACAATTGAAGAAGGTAACCCTTCCGGCGTTACTACTTTACAAGGCTTTATCCGAGAGGTAGATGTATGGTCACGTGCATTAAGTAATGCGGAAATTGCAAATTTTATGGACGCGCCACCAGATGTCGAATCTGATGGTTTACAAGGTGCTTATGTTTTCACTAATTCTCCAGCCCGCAACCAAGTTAATGGTCATCCAATTGCTCTAGCCGAAGGTGCGGTTCTTTCCGGACAACTAGAACCAGCTCCTGTTACTGCTTATAGCTGCAAAAGTGATAGTGTCGAAATACCAGAGATGGGAATCAACCCTGAAATTATGGAAAAGATACGCGCCGAATTAAATATTCGTCAAATTTATGAAAGCAATCGAAAAGCGTTTGATGTAGCACAAGATGCAGATATAGCAGCCTTTGATGATCCAGCCGATAAGGAACTGATACGAAAGGCTTGGGCTGAGTTTCGTGACAAGATGGTTAATGATCCTACTTCATTACCGTTCTTGATGACGCATCATAAGATTGATGGAGAACATCTCCTAATAATCCATAGACCATCAGGTTCCTATGTAGCCTATCGAACAGCAGAGGAAAATATTGATTCATGCACCTTGTGGAAAATTAACCTAGTATTCATTGTTATTGCTGGAGCATTGTCTGCATTTACCGGTATCGGGGCTAAACTGACAGATAAGGCTATTGCCTATATTTTGCGCATTTTGACTACACCAAAAATTAGTTCAATAATGGCTCTTGGAACTTCGATGACGGCTTCCAATATTTTTTCAATGTTAGGTACTTTTTGTGAATTGGGGATGTTGAGGCAGTTAATTTTACTGGTGATTGATGTAGGTTTCTGGACTCTAATTAGAGTGATTGCAAAAATATTGCTAATTGCTGCAGGTATCGGTTCTGCATATGTGATTGCATCCCTCGTTGCTACAGCAGGAATATTTATTATTACTTATGCAAATAGGCCGGCATCCTGCGATCCTCTTCCAACCGTGAATCTAGCAAGCATCTCATTTGATCATGATCCTACTGGAGCTTCAGTAGAGGCATTGACAATACGGCATAATTTTGGTTCAAATATTAGTGTACCTGAATGGATCCCCTCTAAAACACTGCCAGAAGAAGCACCATGTGCCTATGTAATAAATGCTGTATCCGGAAAAATTCCTACTATAAAGGTTGTGCTTAACATCTCAACAGCCACCCCACGTTCTATTTCTATTCGGGCTACTGGCGGCGGAATCTTAGGAGCAATTAATCCAGTTACAGTCAATTTTGGATCGAGTACCACGGTGGAAAAAGAATTGCCTTTGTCTAATCACACGCTTGCAGTAGGAGGGATACAAAGTGCCGATGTAATTTGGAATTGGCAATACCAGGTTGATGACAGTGCTTGGATCAATATGGCTTCTACAAGCCACCGTGTATATGTCACTCTTAGTGCTCCAACTGCTCCTTGGCAACAGACTCCAGATCGTACCAATCTGAACTTGCCATGGACCGATGTTCTAGATTATGCTTGTGATTGGGCTAAGGGAGCGAAAAGCATCGATGAGATCTTAAGTCTGATTACTATCAAAGTAAATTCAGGCATTAATCTAGAATATGATGATTTTATGGGAAAATCATATTACACCATCATATTTATGGGCATGAACCTGTTTCAGTGTACCCAATTCATAGATTTTTTGAAAACAAATGTTGGAAATGGAAAGAATGTCAATTGTACAGACTGTGCCACAATTGTTACCACTTTTGGAAATATTTTGGGTGCTGATGCGTGTGAAGCAGTTATATCCGATAGTAAACCGCCAGTTGATGGTTTCTTATGTAATCAAATACTGGCCATTGGTAAGACAACATGGAAGGTACCCTTCGGTATTGGTTTTAGCTATCATGAAGTTGTATGGACAGGTGCAGGTTCATCCTTAATAGATAACTTGTATGATGCCTGTTTGAGATATCCCATAGACGACGATCCTTGGAAAATAGATCCAAATCATAAAGCGGGATTACCTGTTAAGGTACCGTTTACTACATTAGAATCAACGCCTCAGATCCCAATTTCTGCACCGTTTCTAGATTCAAGTTATCGAGAAAGGCTAGCTGCTAATAAAGACGGCGGTATTCCAAAATGTAAACCCCAAGGTTCATGGGATGGTACCAATTCAGGCCACAGACAGGTCATATGAAAAGGAGATAGTTATATGGATACTAAAGTTTGGCTAGAAGGTGCCAAGAAGAGATTTAATTTTGATGCTTGGCCACTTTCAGAGGAGATTTTGAAACTCCAGATACGAGATTTAAGTCTTGATGTCAAGCAAATGGCTGAAACTTGGAACTTGGAGAGGCATCTGCCCTATGGCAACAAAGGATATGTGGACTATTATAAAAGTGCAGAAAATAAGAAACATAGAATTATGGTATCTATCAGTGAATATCTTAGTAGTCAGGACGCTTATTTGGCATTGCTTAAGGAAATCAGTTTTTCTTCTGCGAGAACTCTGCCTCGTTTAGATCAACTAGGAATAGATATTGGAGATGTTGGATTTACAGGTTATGGCAATATATACGTTAGTATCATCTTTGTTCGCCATAATGTTCTTGCAGATGTTAGAAGTATTGGTGATGAATCTTTTTCCGTTATAGAGTTTGCTAAGGAAATTGATAACAAAATAAAAAATCTAGCTTCACTGTGACTATAAAAACATAATTTAAGGAGGTACCTTAATGACAAAGTATAATGATTTGTATATCCGTGATGCATATAGTGATACTGGAATCATTCCTTCAAGTGGTGACGCATACATGTCACCAGACATAATTCCCTATCAGAACAAGATGCTCAATTGGAGTACTGCCAATTCTACTTATGCAGGTCCAGATATCAGTAAATCCATTATTAATAATGCGGTAAACAATATCTATGTCCGATGCAAAAACCTCAATAATTCTGCAGGTTCTGGTACTGTCAGCCTTTATTATGCAAACTTTTCATTTATTCTTTTACCAACAACGTGGACTAAGGTGATGAGTTCTGGAGGGATAGGTTCCTTATCATTTGTTGACGAATCGGGAAATACTTCGATCTCATCAGGCAGTGTGGCACTATCAAATCCGTCTTTTTATCTAGCAGGTTTACCTGGTAATTTTCATTACTGTTTTATCGCAGTGATACAAACACCCACACACCCTGTCACGATTCCAACTGATTTTTCATCAAATGCAGAATTTGTCCAATGGGTACAAAAAAATCCCTCTATAGGTTGGCGTAACATTAGTTATTCGCCCAATTCTGTCAAGCAACTTAGCCGTTATTATCGCTTTGGTAACATCAATCCATATGACACCTATTTCATCTTCACAATTACAGCGGTAAATCATGTTCCTGGTACGAAGGTAAATTGTCAGTGTACCGATATATCATGTCCCATCAATTTTGATGGGTCGATTCCAGAACCTGACAAAAAGGGGAATCAGATAGTCACCTTTAACGTTCTTATTCCTCCTAATTTCAGTGGTGATCTGATAACAACAGTTACTTCACCAAGTGGGAGTTTCCCAATAGGTGCTGACTTTCATACTGAGTTTTTACAAGTACCCGATATGTCTAACGAATTGGATTTAGCAGTGTCTAAACGATTTACTGTGGTAAGTGGAACGGAAGAGAATCGGATTTACCAAGATGCCATGCTAATCAAGGTAGGGGAATGTACGATTACCATTACAGATAACCTAGAGAAAGTCCAAGGATAATCAACATTACTTGGACACTAATTTAATCCCTTGAGAGGACAAATGAAGTCTTTTCTATTTTTCTCTATGGTTTTTTTGGAAACGGGTTCTGTGGGAAAAATATTTATTTAATTGTAAAAAACTGAAATTAGATAACTAAAAGTGTATATGGCTATCCAGTATTAATTAATTGAGATTCACTGTTTTAGAGAGATTCTGCAGAGCCCGAAAATGGGGCTTTGCCTTCTCAAATCACATAAATTCCAAAAAATCTGTAGCTGCTGAAGAACCCAAAATGAAGTATAGTCACCATTTTAAATAATGCGACATTTTGTGTGTAAATTTGTGTTTCTCCCAAAATTCATCCAGTTCTTTTCTTAATACGTTAATATTTTTGAATGATTTTATTGACGTTAACTCTTCTCTTGTCGTTTTCCAACAATATTCTGTTGGATTCCTATCTGGAGTAGCTGGAGGAAAAAACAGAATTTGCAGCCACTGTTTATTATTTTGATAAAATTCCTTTGCCTTTGCTGATCTATGCCATGTAGCTTTGTCTAGTATGAGAAATATCTTTACCCCTATCTCTCTCTTAAAATCGATTAATGACTTTAAGTAAGAGTCTGTATTCTGTGTAACTCCTAAATCATACCCATAAAACTCTTCGTTTTCAGTGTAGAACCCTCCAATATTGACTTTGGCTTTTGAACCACTTGTAAACTTAATAGGCTTCGAACCTTTGATAGCCCAACATTTTGATCTGTTTGAATCCACACAAAAACTGCTCTCATCTTGAGTTACGAATAAGTGGTTAGGATTTAGGAATCTTTTTTTGAACTTCGGCTAGAAATTCGTTTGTGAGAGTCTCATTTCGCCTTTTTGATTGAGGTCGACATGTTATTTTGCTAAACCCTAAATTTTTAATGATTTGTCTCATTCTTGATTTTGAATAAGATATGTTGAATTTCTCTCTGACAAATTGAACTGCATCCTTTGTTTGCCAACCACGATAATAACCGTCATCTGTTGGTATTGGCTCGGATAATGCTTTTTTTAGCTCAGATACTTGTTCTGCCGTTAAAAAAGACTTTACTCCTCGACCGGGTTTACATTTAAGGCTAGACAAACCTTCTTTTTCAGCTCTCTTTATCCAACGATGTACTGTTGAACGATGGACTGAAAACTCTTCGGCAATTTTAGCGGGACTTAAACCATTTTTAACCAATAATAACGCTTGAAGTCTAATCTGCTCAGTTTTATTGCAGGAGCGATATATAGCAGTAGAAATATCAGAAGTGGTAAACATCTCCAAGCTCATAGGTAACTAATATATTGATATTAGTATAATAATGTTGCATTAAATGTAGAGGTAACTATAGTATATCCTCCATTGAAATTGAAAATCTATTAGAACCTCAGTTTGACAGTACCCACTAATTGGTACTGAATATTTTCCTTCTTTTTTGGTTCAACTGGAATTGCCAGGTTCTATAAATTTATAAAAATTTATTACATATGTTATATAATTCAATTCCATTTTGCTACTATCAAGCTATTGATCCTACTAAAATTCGCAAAAATATACTTTTTGACTCCATTTATCTGGTAGCGTACCGAAATTTCTGTAAAATATGATTGACTCTGTATCCTTTTTCTTCACCACAAAAAAATAGGAAGCAGAGTCAATGGCAAATTTATTCTCACTCAAAAAAGATTATCTTTTCGATCAGGAAGATGGAATTCGCCAGTTAATTACCTGGTTTTTAAACCTTGTAATGGAGGAGGAAGCCCTCCTCCAATCTGGTGCAAAACGTTATGAGGGGACCAATTCTCGCAAAGCCAGTAGAAACGGTTACAAATCTCGTACCCTACAAACCAAATATGGCGAACTCGAATTATTAAAGCCTCAATTCCGTGAGTTTCCCTTTTCAACTCAAGTATTTGATAAGTATTCTCGAGTTGAAAAGGCCATTTTAGCTGCCGTAAGTGAGTCTTACCTTCAAGGTGTTTCCACCCGATGGGTGGAAAAAGTCATGGCTGCTTTAGGAGTTGAAGGAATCTCAGCTTCCTCTTTTCAGGATTACCAAAGAACTGGATGAAAAGGTTGAAGATTTCTTATCAAAGTCAATAGAACACGAAATTCCTTATCTTTTCATTGATGCAACTTATCTTAAAGTGAGAGATGGACTTCACTAGGAAAATAAAGCTCTTTTCATAGTTGCTGGAGTCAGAGACGACGGTTATCGTGAGATTCTTGGAGCAAGATTAGCAGACAGTGAAGACTCTCTATTCTGACAAGATCTATTCGAAGACCTGAAAGAAAGAGGATTAAGAGGTGTCAAGTTAATTGTTTCTGATGGGCATAAAGGAATACAAAAAGCGGTTAGAGAGTCTTTTATTGGATCAAGCTGGCAGATGTGTCATGTTCATCTGATCAGGCAAACTCTTAAGAAGATTCCAAAAAAGAAGCAAAAAGAAGTAGCGGATAAAATAAAAGAAGCATTGGTAGACTGTCAGAAGTTACAGGAATTGATTAGAGAACTGGATAAGATGGGATATAAAAGCGCAGCTGATCCCCTTGAAAGGTTCCAGTATGATATAATGAATTATTTGCAGTTTCCACAGAACCATTGGAGAAGAATAAGGACAACAAATATGATGGAGAGAACTAACAAGGAGATTAAAAGAAGGAGTAAGGTAGTAGGGGCATTCCCGAATCAGGAATCAGTATTGAGACTGATTGTCTCAATACTGATCGATATAAATGAAGAATGGATTACTGGAAACAGGTATATAGTAATGGAGCAGTAATCAAAAATAAGAGTAAAAGGGTATAGAGAGAATTTTACAGAAATATAGGGACACTACCGATCTTATACAAAAAACCGTAAAAACGTTATCTTTTGACTTTTTCTGTTGTGCCAAAATACCATTCTGGGATCTGAATCCAGGTGAATTCTATATTTTGGATAGACTCTTAGTTTATTTCCAGCTTCTTAATTATTTCTTTAATACGCTCCAAATCTTCCCTATATTCTTTAACCATCTTAATAAGGACTTGCCCGGATATATTAGACTTAGATGAAATTTCCAAGTCTTGAAGATTACGAAACCAACCCGTAATAATTCGGAACTCCTCTGCACTTAAATTTTCGAGATATGCCAAATGCGTATACCAATCCTTATCATATACTATAAATCGGCAATCAATACCTTCATTTTCGTTTACGTTATCGAGTTCTGAAAACATCTCAGAACTAATTTGTAATTGAGTTAATAATCTTTTTCTATGTGATTCAGATTCCCTTTTATCCGAATATTTTTGGTTGTCTAAAGACAACTTTACACCAAGAAATGTAAACATCCCTCCGATAATTCCGCCCAATATTGACCCGAAGTAAGATAAAGAAATACTATCCTTATTGTAATTTACAAAAAGGATGTATATCAAAAATAGAAGAAATAAGCATACTAAAATAATATGAAACTTCTTAATAATTTCATTCTTCATGTAGAATCTATTAAGTCGATTGCTATATTAAATTGGTGTAAAATTATTATATGATATTTCTAAACTCTTTTACATTGAGCTCATCCTAAAATTTCAACGTCCTGAACCAAGACAAGAATTTTGTCTGATTTTCGAGGAAGTTGTGCCACAATAGGTTTGTACTCGCATACCCTTCGGATCTTCCAGGATCCCGCAACCTGCAGGCCAATCTCCCGGGATAGGCTTTCCTAACTATGGCCTACTTTGGTAAAAGTATGTCCAGGAACTCAAGCGACAGGTCCTCGAAGGTCTACTACCGTAATTGGCTTTTTTGCAGCGGGCCTAAAAGCTTGATATGAACTTTTCCCTTGAGGGAAGAGCATTCCGGAAAGGGGGGTCCCAACCTGCAGAAAGCCGAACCCGGACGCTATGGCAGGCCACACAGTTCGCAGCTATCTGCCTTCCACACATACAGATTTTTCGCGTATATAGTTTTGTTTTAACATTTTCTATAAAACTATCATAATATGCTTTTGTATTTTCAATTTGTTCTTGTAATTCATCTGTTTTTTCAGGAAGCATATCAATCATCATTTCTAATGATTGCATTCTTGAATCTTTTCGTGTTTCAAGCATTTGAATTTGAGTATCAATTTTATATTCTTCAAATTCAATATTTATCCTTTGAATTTCGGCTCTTTCTACTGTTGCCTTTGCGGTTTCTCTTGCGAGAACTTCATTCTCGTTTTTAAGTTTTATGAATTCGGGACTTTCGGAAATATTCAATTCTTTCTGAATTGTGAGATATGGAACATATTTTTGATATTCATCTCTTAATGCCTTTGGATCAGCACGATAATAAGCATCTCTTGTACTGTCTATCTGGTGACCCATTAGGAAATCAGTGAAAAACAATTCAGCATGATTCGCTAATAAAGTGCTATTGAAAAACTTTCGTATATTGTGCGATCTTACTAGATTCCATTCACCAGAAGGACTTGCTTTTCTTGAACGTTCAGAAAGCTCACGGTATATTTTTTGAATGGCTTTTGTCTCAAGCTTTCTTAATTCTTCAGCGTTTTTCTTTGCCGTGAGATATTCAGAAGGTATATACCTTCCAATGAAAAGATATCCTATCACTTTTCCGTTTTTATCGTACTCTACTTTTTGCTTTAAAAGATGCTCTTGTCTTTGTTTATCATTGATTTCAGATGTTCTATTTCTGAGTTCCAAATATTCAATTATTGCTCTTGAAGCTTCGGGACTCAAGAAAGTGTAAAATTCGTATCCTACCTTTTGTCTGACTAGGTGAAGGGTTGTAATTTCTGTTTCAGGATCGTAACCATCTAAGAATTCTTGTACTTTCAGGTTTGAAATTTCATTCACTGCTAGACCTGAACTAACACCTGTAAGAACTATTGCTTTCTCTAGTGGATCAGCTATACTAATTATTTCCCTGATATCGTCTTTTGTGGGGATATCACGATGCTTAAAAGGGGGTCTTGCTTTTGTGGTGGATTTCGGCAAAAATGGAAGCTGAATATCATAATATCGGTAGAAACTACGAACTGCTGTCATCCTGCCTTTTATGCTCATTGGTGCAGCATCAGAGTTTTCAAGATATTCACGGAACTCTCGAAGATCTGAAACAATTCTTCTTTTTCGCATTAGAAGACCTGAAAGTATTTCTTCTTCAGATTCCTCAATTAGTTGTTGAGGGGTTTTTTCAAGAAAATCTGTATAAGCTCTCATTGAATCCGTATATATTTCTCTTGTACTTGTTTTTGCTCCAATTCCTGAGAGCCAATTTTTAATATATGTGTCCTGCTTTAGTTCATTGAATTTCATTTTTTAACCCCACCACTTAAAAAATAATTATCATAAATATAAATGTGACAACTTCTTTAAAAATGTATCCGGGTGAAAAATCAATTTCCACAAAACAAGAATACAAAGCCGATCCTAAAACAAAACAAGTTGCTGAAACCATCAATACGTTCCATATATCACGCATTTATTCACTTCCAAAACTTGACAAGGTAACGTATAAGAATATATCCTAGTAAACAAGGTAACGATCAAGAATGTGGCACAGGCTGCCCTGATGTTCGGGCCGGCGCAGGCTGCGGTTGCAAAAGCGGTTATGGACTCGGTAGCTGCCGGAATACTCCCCGAAGAGCAGGCAGATGACATATTCATCATTGTTTCGGTCTTTATCGAATGGGACGCAAAAGACAGGGGCAAAGTCTACGAATATAACTATGAAGCTACAAAACTTGCAATAGCCCGTGCAATGGAGAGCAAACCGACAGTTAAAGAGGCACTGGCCAAAAAGGACTCCGCAAAACATCCTTTCGCATAAAACAGGCCTTTTCGGACTTTTCAGGGTTCGCAGAAAGATACAGGCAAGGATATTCAGGAGATCTCCGGGTTTTTCAGGAGATTTCCGGAATATAATTTTCCCGAATACATTGCCTCAAGATATCATTTACCCGGAATATATATTCCCGGAACCTCATTTATCCGGAATGGAGTCCGGGATTTCTCTTTTTTAAGGAGTTTCCATGCCTCGGCCCGTCCACAAACATTTGTAAAAAAGAAGTCTGTCCGAACCGGTTTTTGGAGATAGTTGAGTAAAGAAGAAACGCCGAAAGGCGCTTCTTCAGCACCGAGCCTTTCTGCAAGCTTAAAGGTATAAGGAAGCGTATTTTGGAAGCGTTTGGTTTGCGGAAGCTGAAAGGCCTCAGGCCTCAATTCTTCTTTCTTATACAGCCCTTACTTAAAAGTTGTCATGCCTTCTGTCCGGGAGCTGCACTAAACAGGAGAAAAAAAACAGAAGAAAAGATAATGCACCTGAAAGAACAAAAAATAAAAGTGGAGTAATAAGAGTGGGATAGTAATGAAAAACTCAAATATTATCGGAAATGTGCTTGAAAAAGCAGGCAATGAGAACTTAATAAATGAGCTTACAACCAGGCTGTCACAATCCGAAATTACTACATTTTTGCTCGCTCTTTCAAAAGAGATGGCGAGTAAAAATACTCCGAATGACATCTTAAATAAGTACGGATCTAACCGGTTTGTAAAGCCCTCCGAACTTAACCCTATAAAAGTCAAACGAGTCGAACTATTAATGCTAGAGATGGCTGAAACTTCCGGTTTTTCACCTGTTTTGCTCTCTCCTGCAAGCCTATTAGGAAGCTGCTCCGTGATAGCCAGGGTCGACCAGAACAATGTAATCTCCGCAACAAGAGGACTGGAACTCATTGCAGACAGCACCAATATGCTCGCCATCTACCTTGCTAACGGAATAAAAAACAAAACTATTGATAATACAAAAAATCCGATTCATTTATCCGCAACCTGCAGGGTTACTCGCGGACAGATGTTTCAGAGCACGGCATTTGTCCCTCATTTCAGCCTGTTTACTCTTGTCAGTTCCGGCAAAGACACGGGTTCTTACGGTTTCGAAAAGGACGCAATAGCCAGACATATGGAGTACTATATAAATTATTTTGTGGAGAAATTGGGGCATAAGCTCCGGGTATCGCTTAATATGAGAAATGGCTATACCGATAAAACGGGCTTTATTGAAAGAATACACTGCCACCTTCGGGAGAGATATCCCAATATTGATTTTACAGTTAACCGGGAAGAAACCGACAACAGTTATTATCAGGGAATTAATTTCAAGCTCAATGTGAATGATGTGGAAATTGTGGACGGCGGCTTTGTTGACTGGACACAGAAGTTGCTTGGCAACAAAAAAGAACGCTTATTAATCAGCGGAGTGGGAGTTGATTTGCAGCTTATTACAGGGATGCTGGATAAGAGAATTTGAGGATTTGATGACTGGTTATTCGTAAGACCGATCATTCGTAAAACCGATCATTCGTAAAACCGATCATTCGTAAAACCGATCATTCGTAAAACCGATCATTCGTAAAACCGATCATTCGTAAAACCGATCATTCGTAAAACCGATCATTCGCAAGGCCGATCATTCGTAAAACCGATTACCTGTAAAGCGGTTAAACTCGCATTGTCCGTAAAGCAGTTAAACCCGCATTATTTTTGAAAAGATGGTTTCACAGCTTTATCACGGCTTCGAAAAATAAGCATCGATGAAGGAGATGACCTTTTCAAATACGGATTCGATACTGGAATTCTTCACATCCGGGACATTCAAAGGGTTCGATAGGAATACTAACCGTGAAGGGGGATTTTTTTGCGGAGACCTGCTTGAAAATATAGACGAACAGGCTCCCGGCTCTATTATCGATGACCCTGCTGATTTTAATGCCAGCATTGAAAAATTGGAAAGCCTGAAGATAAATACTATTTACCCGAGCCACGGAAAGCCGTTCCTGATGGCGATGCTTACAAAAAGCCGCAGATAATTAAGTAAAACAGGAGAAAAAGAGAAATTTTGCCGGGATCACTAAAAGGTCAGAACCGGCAGGGAAACGTTTTCTTGCAGTTTCGGGAAAATAAAGCTTGCAGTAGATTTCATTAAACGGGGTTGGATAAGTAAGATAAATCGTTTAACTTTCGAATAATTCTTACCCCTTTATCATTTTCATTTAAAACTGAGACTCCGCCGGGTAGGCCCCGAAATTCCGTATTTTCCAGATTATTGATATCTTGGTTATGCCACATGTAAAATAACATACTTAATGTGCCGCCGTGCGAAACTATTATGAAATTTTCTTCCTGAGAATTTTGTATTTCATGTAAAAAAGGAAGCAGCCTCTCATATAGATCTCGTTTTGATTCTGCGTCCGGCAGGAGTTTATAATCCAGAGAAGATATATGCATGTCCTGCTTAATTTGATTTTTACGTAACCACTCAACTGATTTCCCTGCGGCACTTCCCAAATTAATTTCACGAAGTTCTTTTTTATAAATCGGTACGGTTTCCAGTGAGGAAGCTACGATATCTGCGGTTTGTCTGGTTCGCAATAAATCGGATGCATACATCACATAATGTTGATCTGTTATTTCTTTACTCAATGCTTCACCGATATTAAATGCCTGTTGCTTTCCCAGAGCAGTTAATTCCCAGTCAGTCCAAGCCCCTATCATTCCATTCGTATGATGGACAGATTGTGTGTGCTGAATCGTAATAATATTTTTCAATTTTCTACTTCCCTTAAATAGTTCCGATAAAGGACTTACGCATTTGAACTGAAAAACCAGGTTTCAATCAAATCGCGGACGGCGCGCAGTTAAAAACAACACAGGTTTAATAAGATAGTCTGCTAATAAGATTGGCCTGCTAATAAGATTGGTCTGCTAATAAGATTGGTCTGCTAATAAGATTGGTCTGCTAATAAGATTGGTCTGATTTTTCAAAAAAATTCCGAAAAGGCACTAATTATCGGAATAAAGTTCAATTCTCCGATCTTCAAAAACAGGAATATCCTTTCTGATTTCTTCTTTTCCTGCAAGATCAAGGTCGCCGACAATCACGCACTCTTTGCTGTCTGCTTCAGCTTTTACCTCGCCCCAGGCATCGATAATCATCGAGTTTCCGAAGTATGTGCAGTCAGGAGCAGAACCTGTCCTGTTGCATGCAATATGCGGGATCTGATTTTCGATCGCCCTCGCCTTTGCAAGGGTTTTCCAGTGTTCAGCCCTGGGGTTGGGAAAAGCAGCTACGGTCACAAGCAGGTCAGCCCCGGCAAGGGAAAGTTTTCTTGCAACCTCGGGAAAGCGGAGCTCGTAGCAAATTTCAAACCCTATTTTCAGGTTCTGTTTTTTAAGGGAAATGGGCTCTATGGAACTGCCTTTTGCGAAATAACCGTTTTCGGCTTTGAAGGGATGAGTCTTCCGATAAGTACCTGCAAGAGCTCCAGACTCAAAACAAAAACCAAGATTATAGTAGAGAGCAGACTTTTTACTTCCCGGTATTTCCTTTTTTTTCCCGGAAAAACCATTTTCTCCTTCGATAAAATCTTTTTTCGCATCATTTCCGCTCTTAACTTCTATGCCGCCTTCTCCAACATCTTCTCTATAGGCCTCTCCTTTATCCTTCTGAATGATCGAACCCAGGACGATGCAGTCATTTGCTTCGGAAAAACATGCCAGGTTCTCAAGAGTGGGAGACGGGAGGCTTTCGGCTGCATGGCTGAGGTTTTCATAGCAAAAACCTGTTGAAAAGACCTCCGGAAAAACGATTAATTCGGCTCCTTTCTTAACGGCTTTGAGAGCCATGTAAAGGGCTTTTTCAAGGTTTTCCTGCTTCCTGCATTGAAGCACGTCCATCTGGATACAGGCAACTTTCATATCTGACCAACATATCTGCTTTTTGAGTCCTGATCGGACTCTGATTTACATAAAGATTTTCAGGATAGTGAAAAAGTATTTCAGGGTAATAGAGTGGTTTGTTTACTTTTTGCTACCAGACCTTCGAGGTCCATCCTGTGCCGAATCATCCCTGCAAGCACTTCGTTTGCAAGTCGGGTTATTTCTTCCCTGTTTTCCCGGAGTTCGTATGCAGGGTCATCTGTGGGAATCTCAATTTTTGTAATGTCGACTCTGGCTTTTTTCAGGGAGGAGTCTGAAACTTCGCAAACCGTTCCGGGTTTTTCCATGTACTGATCAAGATGTTTCTGGGTGATTCCCGCAAGTTTTAACTCCCTGCGGAAACAGGGCCTTTCAAACAGCCTGGAAATTATATAAACGCCAACTGGAATCCGGAAATCAAGATCGATTTTCAGGAGCTGTGTCCTGAAAATGAGGTAAATGTCTTCGGAATCAGAGGGGACTGCCGGCTCGAGTTCACTGCCTTTTTCAGGCAGAGCTTCCCCATCCTTTTCGGGCAAAGCATATATTTTGGAAGGGGGAACTTCGCTTTCCTCCAGAAGTTCAAGGTCCCGGAGTGCCCTGAGATAGCCTGTCAGGACCAGCCGGTGTTCTTCAATCCCTTCGGCTTTCAGTTCCCGCGAGAGTCCGCTGATTGAGAGCTGCTTGCCGTCAAGCAGTTCCATAACTTTAAGGTTGAGTTTCTCGGCCATTGTCTCTGCCTTTATATTAACATCAGGGTTAATTAATGGTAGTTCGGTCTTCAGGCCCATGGCCAGAAAAACACAATCTCCTGCTCCAATAAACACATAATCAGGTCCCATTTCCGGGAGCTTCCGGAAAAAACCGAATTTCTCCTGTCATTAAAAGGCTGAACAGGAAAATTGCAGGGAGTAACACACGATGTAATTATCCGGCATGATATAAAGCTTATGAGAGTTTGGCAAAAGGGCTGGAAAAATTGAAGAAATTCATTAAAGGAACGAAAATGCGGGATAACCAAAATGAAAAAAGTGTAAAAGCAAAAGAATTTTTGAAGTAACGGATTAATTTTGAGAAAAATAATTATCGGCCAGATTGAATAAAAGTAAAAGAACTTCAGATTGCAAGACTACACATAAAAAGTTCCTGAAAAATACGTTTAAATATAAAAGTATAGATATGAACACCTGCACTCCACTGATGCCTGAAGAAACAGCAATAGGACTTTTTTCCGGCGAAATTGAAGGGCAATGCTTAAAAATGATAATTGCTATCTCAATTAAGTTTAAATTGATGACTTCGCAAGGATGTAAAGATGATCGCAAAGTTAATTCCAAGAAAAGTATTCTTTACAAGTGGAGTCGGTACACACCCCGAAAAACTTGAATCATTCGAGGTTTCACTTCGGGATGCAGGTATTGAAAAATTTAACCTTGTAACTGTAAGTTCGATCCTGCCTCCAAACTGTGAAATTGTGACAAAGACAGACGGTCTGAAAGAACTGAGCCCTGGAGAGGTAGTTTTCTGTGTGATGTCCAGAATCTCTTCCAATGAGCCGGGAAAGACCTTAAGCACTTCCGTCGGATGCGCACTCCCCAGGGATATAAACAAACACGGCTATATTTCCGAGTATCATGCTTACGAAGAAAGCGCACAGGACGTGGGGGAACATGCCATAAAACTTGCAGGAAGCATGTACAGCACCTGGATAAATGAAGCCCCCCTCAAAACTTTCAGCATTCCCAGGTCGTCTTCCGTACAGGAAAGCGGAGACTGGACGACCGTAATATCCGCAGCAATTTTTATTATTTAAAGAGGAATTTCATACAGGAACTCCAGCTGGAACTGCGGTTAATGCTGTTGTTTAATATACATTACAGGACTATTACAGGCATTAATTACCGACTTACCCGTTTACGGACATTACCTATTTACTGCAATACACCTATTTACATCATTATCTATTTCCCTATACTATCCCTCATACTCCCTTCAGATCACAATTATTCAGCATCCGACCATTAACCAATATCAATCAGCATCCAATCAGCATCCAATCATCAATCCGATCATCAACTCAGCATTAATAATCGATCCTCATCCAATCATTAATCCAGAATCCAATCAGCAATCCGGCACCTGATCAGCAATCAAACGTCAATCAGCAACCCGGATCCAACCATTGTTGAAAGTTGCCCGGTTATTATTAGGAACTATCTTGCTATCCACAACACACCTTTCCCCCTTATCTCAGAACTTAAACACAGCAAATAAGTCTTCCTTAGGAGAAGCCTCCCTATGTAAGGAAGCTTCAGGCGAGAGAGTCTGCATATATTGATATTTAATAAAAAATATATAATCCCTTAACGTTATTTGCGTCTCTTACCGTCTATTGCCGGGGTACCTGCCAGACAGGATTCCGGAAGCACAGGCAAACCTATCGCTATCTGCTTATTATGGAGAATGGCATGCATTACAATGTATTTACGAACAACCCGACCGTTCCGATTGATGTAAAAGCCAGGTCTGTGAGCGAATTAATGGACGGAATGCTCAGGACCGGCTTTCAGGGCAGGAAGCTGGCCGAGTCAGTCCAGGCCTGGCACAACATGCTCAAAGAGAAGAACACGACTGTGCTTATGGGTTTATCCGGCGCCATGGTTCCTGCCGGGATGCGCCGGGTTATTTCCCATATGATCCGGGAAAGAATGATCGATTGCCTTGTAAGCACAGGGGCAAACCTGTTCCATGACTGCCACGAAGCCCTCGGCAGAAAGCATTATGTGGGCTCGCATCTGGCTGATGATGAAAAACTCTTTGAACACGGAGTAGACAGGATTTATGACATTTTTGCAGTGGAAGAAGAGTTCAGGACCGCAGACAACCTGATTGCTGATTTTGCAGAGGAGATAGGAGAGATTACCTGTTCTTCAAGGGAGTTCATGTACCTGCTCGGGAAGGAACTTGTCAGGAGAGGAGGTGCTGAAGACTCGATAGTTGTAAGCGCATACAGGCACAATGTCCCGATTTTTGTACCTGCACTGTCAGACAGTTCCATAGGGATAGGGCTTACCATTGCAAGGAGAAGAGGACTTAAACTTGAAATAGACCAGATAAAAGACGTTGACGAGATCACACAGATTGTAGAAAAATCCGGACGTACAGGCGTTGTTTATGTAGGAGGCGGAGTCCCGAAGAACTTCATCCAGCAGACCGAGGTAATAGCTTCGATCCTCGGGATGGATATTGGCGGGCATGACTATGCAATCCAGTACACCGCCGATTCTCCACACTGGGGAGGGCTCTCAGGCTGCACTTTTGATGAAGCGGTCTCATGGGGAAAGATTGCCCCTCAGGCAAAGAAAGTACAGGTTTTTGTGGATGCTACCATCGCTCTTCCAATTGTTGCCCATGCCCTGTATGAAAAATCCCACGACCTGAAACGTGCTGCCCCTGTTTTTTCCTGGGACAGCCCCGAAGGGCTTGATATCGTTTATGAAGAGTAATCACATCACAAATCTTTATCATATTTGAAAGCTGATAACATAAGGCGAGAAGGAGAGGACATAAATGGGTAAACGAACTCGAATAATTAACGATCCTTCCTATTTAGTACCATTACTCAGGACATTTGGATCCAGAACCCATAAAAAAATATTCGATGCACTTTCTAGCAAATGGATGACGAGGGCAGAAATTGATGAGTTCATAGGTTCGGACTCATCAAAAAGCCTTCATATTCTGAAAAAGGCCGGGCTCCTTGAGAGCCAGTGGAGAGTCCCTGAAGCAGGACAAAAACCCTCAAAAGAATACCACAGTTCTTATTCGAAGGTTCAGGTGAACTTCCAGTGTTCCTTTGAAGACCTCAGTGACATCATTATGCTGACCTTCAAACCGTACGAGGAGGTAAAGGATGCCATGGAGGAACTGGAAAGACTGGTAGAAGAGGGCAACACTTCGATGAGCAACCTCACACGGACTCTCAACAAAAACCCGTTTTATATCTGCGCTGTTGCCCGCAGGTCCGAAAGGCTTTCAGTAATGGGGCAGAGGCTAAAAATAATTGAAGATGTTGAGGAGAATTACGATTGATGATTAAGATCCTCCAGACCAAGAGCGGCGTCACCAAATTTCAGGTCCTTATTGAGATTGCTGCCCACCAGCCCAATGTCAGGCAAAAGGAGATTGCCGCAAAGATAGGAATAACCCCTCAGGCTGTTTCCGAATACATAAAGGAGCTTGTAAATGACGGGCTCATTGTAACCGAAGGCCGCGTCCGGTACAGGATTACTAAAGAGGGCGTGGAATGGGTCCTTGAAAACGCTGCTGAAATGAAACAGTACGCCCGCTTTGTCATGGAGGACATCATCAGCCATGTCTCTACCTGGACAGCCATCACAAAAGAGGAACTCAAAGAAGGCCAGCAGGTCTACCTGAAAATGGAGAACGGACTCCTCTACGTAAGCAGCACGGAAAAGACAGGAGCTTCAGGCACTGCCATATCCGATGCCGCCGAGGGAGAAGATGTGGGAGTAACAACCCTCAAGGGCCTTATAGACCTGGAAAATGCGACAATCACGATCTGCAAGGTGCCCAGAGTCGAACGCGGAGGGTCAAGAAAAGTTGACCTCGACCGCCTGAAGGCACTGGCAGCTTCAAAACCCTATATAGCAGCAATCGGGGTGGAATCGTTAATCGCCCTTCGCAAGATTGGCATAAGCCCCAATGTCATGTTCGGGACAAACGAATCCGTAATCGAGGCTGCATATCATGGCCTTTCATCCCTGGTTGTGTCGGTGGACGAACAGGTCTCTGCGCTCCTGAGCCGGTTAGAAACCGAAAACCTCGAATACGAACTTGTTGACCTGACAGTCGAGTAAATTTCCTGATTTTTAGTTTCCGGTTCGAGGTATTCCGGACTCACGGGCTGGAATCCGAACCTCCTGTTTTTCTGTAACAGGCGCCGTTTTTTATCAGGCATAGATGCAATTTTGGGAGTGTAACGGAAATTCATAGAGTTTAACTTCAATTTTTAAAGTTTAACCGTAAGTGCCCTCTCCGATACGCTGCACATTTTTATCTTAATACTGCATAATCATCTACCTACTGCATAATTATCTACCCGGAGGTTTTCCATGAAGCTGATCGCAATTTCCGATACCCATCTTAGGACCGGCGAAGTCCCCTCGCAACTTCAAAATATTCTCAAGGACTGTGACCTGATCGTCCATGCGGGGGATTTCAGTACTGTAGAAGCTTATCAGGCTTTCAATGCCAGCGGCAAGTTGAAAGCCGTTGCCGGAAATGCTGATACCTTCGAACTCCGGAAGCTCCTTCCGGAAAGGCTGAAATTCGAGGTTGAAGGGGTCAAAATAGGAGTGGTGCATGAAGGGGGGCTGTCAGTGATGGATACAACTGCCCAGGGATACCTCGCCAGAGAGATGGGAGTGGAGATCCTGATTTTCGGGCACCTTCACCGCCCTTTGATTGAGAAAAATGATGTCATGCTTGTCTGTCCGGGCTCCCCGACAAAACCCAGGATGTCAAATCCGAGCGCCGTGGAACTGATAATTGAAAAAGGAAGTATCAAAGGCCGAATACTTACCCTTGAAGGGGATAGCTGCGAATATATCAGGTTCCGGGATGCCCTGAAAAAACAAGAAGAGGAAGAGAGCCTGAAATAAAAGGGCCTGAGCACATGAGCCGACTGGCAGGATCCGAAAAAGGTGGAAACAGGAACCTTCCAGGGGTTTTATTAGCAGAATTCCGGCACATGCCGCGCTAGGCGAGGTCACTGGAACTTACGTATCTGGCGAACTCCTTTCAGTTCACATGGTCTCCAGTTTGAACATTACCCCTGTCCCCTGAAGGCTCAGGTAGACTTTGTCTCCAAACTCGAGAATCCTCTCGACGCCAACATTGCTGTTCCAGTTATACACAAAATCGTAGCTCCCCTGCATAGGTTCGAAACCCAGGGACAACAGCCTCTGGTTGACCTCAGACGGGCGAACTCCTTCACTACTGAACCAGACCACAAGATAGGTTTTCACAGGATCATCTCATATGCCAATTAATTAACTTATTTTAGCGGCGACTCTTATCCAAACACTTATTGCTTATTTCATATCATGCTTCGTTTATTTATCTATATTTTGCCTTTTTACGCTCCTATAGCCTGAAAAATGAAAAAAAATAGTCAGTACATTAAAGATTTGAAGAAAACTATCCGGAAAATAAAGAAGAAAAAGGAAAAAGCAAAATAAAAGGAAAAAAACAAAACAAAAATAGAGTAAAAACCAAGGAAAAAGAAAAGAATTAACGGAAAATTAAAAGCACAAAGGGCTTCCTGTTATGAAAGTGTGAATTCAGGGTAAAGAACCCCTGAATTTCACGACTATTAATTACTGCTGCTTTTTACGATTCTCAGAGATTATATCCGGGATATTATATTAGATCTCAGAGATTATCTTTAAGGGATTCAAGGGCTTTTTTTACCATTTCACGGTAAATCGAAGTATCAGTTGAGTAGTGCTCCATTGCAAGCTTTGAGTTGGGATCTTCCTGTGCCTCAACTGCCCTTATTCTCTCAAGAGTCTGCTTTGCAGTATCGAGTACCCACAGATTTCTTGTCAGCTCATCTACCTGCTGGATAGATTCCGGACGGATAGAGGTCAGGACATTTCCATCGTCCGTAGTATAGGTGCTGGTTTTGCCGATGACTGCCACGAAAGCAGGCAGTTCGCACTCAGCAAGGAACTGGGCAGCTTCGGGCTGGTACTGCCCTGCATAGACAAGGAAAGAACCTGTAGGGTCGGAAACTCTGCCTCTCCAGTACTCGGAATCAGTACCTATATCCTCTTTCTCGATAAGAGTCCCGACAATGAAGATGCGGTTCACCTTTGCCCCCGTAGGCGTAAGGAGATACTGTGGAGCATACTGGTCAGTTTCGTCTCTGGATGTGAGGTTTGAGTCTTTCAGTTCCTGAGCGAAAACCCTGCGCGATATTTCCCTAAAGAAGCCTGCCATTTACTCCACCTCCAGTTCAGCAAGCATTTCATCAAGGATCTCCCTGTCCAGAGAAGCCCTCGGAGTGATCGATTCGACAAGGATGTAACGGTCAAGCCTGTGCCCGCTAACGGTATAATACCTGCCGACAAGCTCGTGTTTCAATTTATCCAGCACAACTCCTGGATCAAGGGCATCCGCAGCCATTGCAATGGCGCTGTCAAGGGAGATTCCTGCAAGCTCTTCGGTAAGCTCCCGGTTAATCAGGGCATCCTGTGTGGACGTTCCGGAATCAAGGACTGCCTTTATCCTGAGGTCATATTCTCCTTTGACTTTCCCGTGCTCTGCACAGGCCCCTTTAACCAGAGCCCGTTTGCACTCAGGGCACCTCTTTATAAGTCCGGACCCTGTCTGGATGTCAATCATTGCCCCGAAATATGTAAAAGCGGAAGTACCCACTTCGATATCTTCATCGAGTGTTTCTATGGAGCTTGATTTGTTAAGCTGGACCTGAATCTTGCCATTCCACTCGTTAACGACTACATTTTTCAGCATGTAACTTTTGCCTTCCTCCATATCAGGAAGTTCGGAGCTTGCCCAGTTGGTGAATTTAATAACACCGGTTTCGTCTCCTATAAGCCCTGCCTGTTCTATCGATTCATGGGAGTTTTCCCAGAGCTGGACCACTTTTCCTCTTACCGTAGCCCACTGGTTTCCCACAAGGTCGGCAATGTTCCTGAGTTCGGCTTCTCTTGCTGCGGGAGTGAAATCGCCTCCCCCTACTTCAACAGGTTCGGAAAGCTTCTCTGCGGAACTGTTTTTATTAAACTGGACCTGGAACCTTCCGTTGTATTCCCCGACGACAACACTCCGGAGAAGGTAACTCTCACCCTGTTCAAGGGGAGGAAGTTCGGCATTTTTCCAGATGGTAAACTTTATGATCCCGGTCTCATCTCCGAGAAGCCCAACCTGGGAGATGGACTCATGGGTGTTTTCCCAGAGCTGAACAACCTTTGCCTTAAGGTTTGCCCACTGCCCGTTCTCCGTAATATCCACAATTTTGGTGAGCTGGGGTTCAGCCTGCCGGACGTAAAACTCATTTTTAGGAATGGAATATTTCTTCAAAAAATAGTTTGTTACGCTGCGCTGTGCCTCGTTTGAAGGCACTTTGAACTTCGTGATCAACTCGTCGAGTCTGCTTTCGATGTCCTCAACAGGCACATCGATGCCAAGTTTCATAAACCGGTCTCTAATGGATTCTGCAATCTGTTTCATCTTTAATCTACCTCAAGCCTCATGGTTATTTTCATCAAATTGTGAGGCACTCTAAAGTACCGCAGCAGAGAATATAAAGCTAAGTGAGGCGGGGTGAAAGTATTCGGTCACAGTTGAAAGTATTCGGTTGCGGATGAAAATATTCGGTTATGGTTGAAAACATTCGGATATAAAACATTCAGATATATGCATTCCACACCCCCTTCAAGGAAAAATCCGGGAGAAGGGCATCGGAGTGCATATCACTTCAGTGCATGTTTTCCACAGCAAAGGAAGGATTTTCTCTTCCTTTCCAGGTCTGGAATCCATGATGCAAAATTACTTTCTCTGATATTCGATTTTCGGAAAGCGTGTTATCAGAAAGTGTGTTATCAGATTATCAGGCAGTATACTCCGCAATGTACTAAAAGTTATTTGTGAAGTATGGAAGCGGTCCGCTTGGCTGCATCTCCTTCTCCGATGACGGTTATGATATCCTCATATTCAAGTACGAGGCTTCCGTGGGCGATAATAGAATCACTGCCCCGCTGGACCATAACCAGAAGGCTCTTTTCAGGGAACTGGATATCCTTGATGGCTTTTCCGATTACCCTGGGGTTCGTGACCTTGACTTCCATCATGTCTCCTTCACCTCCCACCTCACACATTGAGAAAAGATGGGGCCTTCCGATCATGTTGTCGAGCACCACTGCAGTGGTCATTGCAGGGCTCATGGCGCGGATTCCCAGGTTCCAGAAAGCCTGCAGGTTTTCGATCTCGTTTACCCTGGCTACGAGCTGGTCACCCCTGAATCCGAAAGAAGCCTTAGCAAGCTGGCAGAAGAGAAGGTTCGTGTTATCCTTATTGGTTGTTGCAACCACATACTTGGCATTCTCTATCCCTGCCTTTTTCAGGACATTCACGTCCCCTGCGTCCCCCTGGACAGTCCTGATTCCGAGTTCCATGCATTTCTTGCAGTTGTCTTTGGAGATGTCCACAACAACTACATTTTCTCCTCTTTTGTCAAAACGTTCGGCAAGAATCCTGCCTACCTTTCCTCCACCAATAATAAGGATTTCCATAGGAATTACCTCCAGCACCTCTGCCACTTTTTTTGACAGGCTGCCACTCATGAAGACCGTGATAATGACCGTAAGGAAAACAAGCCCCACAAGGGTCTGCCCTCCGGGAATGCCCATTGAATCGAGCTTGATTGCAAAATAAGTCGCAACCGCAGTCGGCACAACGCCCCTTGGCCCGACAAAGGAGATAAAAAGTTTCTCATTCGTGCCTATCTGAGAGTTCCACATCGAAACAAAGACTGCAAAAGGACGGATCACGAATATGAGAAGCAGTACAAGGGCTATCCCGCTTGCCCCTATTCTCAGAATATATTCGAATTTAATCATTGCGGCAAGCAGGATGAAAATCAGGGAGAGCATCACAATCACAATGTCGCTCTTGAATTCCTTGATAGTCTCCTTATAAGGGAATTCCGAAGTCCCGAGGATGATCCCGAAGACGGCTACCGCCAGAATCCCGGACTCGTTGCCCAGGTATTCCGAAAAGACGAAGCAGGAAAATACTGCGGTCAGAGAAACCAGCCTTGCTGTCCGATTGCTGATAGCCTTTCCCCGGGTAAAGAACCAGCGGAGGGCAAACCCGCTCAAGGACCCCAGTGCTATTCCGATCCCCAGCCTGTAAAGGATAAAGACCACAGCATCAGTCCCGGAAAGTTCTGCTGCGACCCATTCGAAGACCATGGCTGCAAGGATCACACTGGCTGCATCATTCAGGACTCCCTCAAGCTCCAGGATCTTGCCAAGCTTGTGGCTGATCTGGATATTTCTTACAATGGGGGTTATCACTGTCGGGCCTGTTGCCGTGACAAGAGCTCCGAAAAGGGCGGCGAGCTCGAGAGGGAGCTCTATCAGGTAGCTGGTCAGAACCGTGGTCCCCAGGAAAGTCACAAAGACCCCTATTGTTGTCAGCTTCAGGACACTTTCCTGAACCATCCTTATATGCTTCAGGTCAATGTGAAGCCCGCCATCAAAAACAATCACGGATACCGAGATTGCCACGATAGCGCTCAGCCCGTTGATATAGAGGGCCGGGTTCAGCAGATTAAGGACCTCAGGCCCTGCGATGATTCCTTCAATCAACAGGAAAATGATAAAAGGAATCCGGAAATAGGAGCTAAGTGCCTGTGCGACAAGGGACATGGCAAGCACGGCAACCACGAGCCCGAGTAGAGGTATTGGATCAAGCATGAGATTCCCTGTAATGATGCATTAACTTACCAAAAATATTTGGCAAATATCCGAGATAAATTGAACGGAAAGATATGTAAAGGTCGTATTGCCAAAAAAGCACAAAATACTTGATGATGCATACATAATCATACAATTGTTTTATATAAACTTGACTCTGTTGTCAACCTCCGAAAACTAAAGAACAATTTTGTACAACACCTGCAAACCCTAAAAACTGAAAAAACAAGAGCGTTTGAGTTATATTCCTTGTCCTCTTTAAAGGACTCCATGGAGTTGCTTTTGATCTTTCTTTTTCTGCTCAGCCTTGTCATGATAAGCAAGGGTTCGGACTGGTTTATTGAAGCGGCGGTTGCAATTTCAAACAAAAGCGGGATCCCGAAAATGCTTATAGGGGCCACAATCGTGAGTTTTGCGACAACAGCCCCGGAGTTTGCAGTTTCTGCAACAGCAGCTTATCTAGGGCATACGGACGTAACAATAGGAAATGCAGTGGGCTCGGTCATATGCAACACCGGGCTTGTACTGGGCTCGATTATAGCTGTAAAAGCAATCCCTATAAAGGACGATACGTTTCCCATTAAAAGCGGGCTTATGCTACTTTCTGGAATTGTACTTATCATAGTCAGCCGCGACGGAAATGTGAACCGATTCGACGGGATTATACTTCTGCTTGTGTTTTTTGCCTTCCTTTTCCATGCCTCAAAGACCCAGCGCGTATTGTTCGGAGATGATGAACCCGGCAGAGAAAAACTGAAAATCAAAGATATTCGGAAAGACATAGCTTTCTTCATTCTCGGCTCCCTTTCCGTAGTCATAGGAAGCAGGATTCTGGTAGATTCCGGGATAAAAATAGCCGAATGGATAGGCATCCCCGAAGTAATAATAGCCCTGACGGCGGTTGCAATAGGGACCTCCCTCCCCGAACTTGCAACTGCAATTACCTCCCTCAGGAAAGGGCACCAGGACCTCTCCATAGGAAACATACTCGGGGCAAACACAATGGACGTGGCCATGATCCTCGGGGCATCCTCCCAGATTCGCGTACTCCCCGTTTCGGAGCAGCTTGAAGGGTACGATTTCCCGTTCATGTTCTTTATATCACTCCTCCTTATAGTCTTCGGGATCACCGGGAAAAAACTGGAAAGGTGGGAAGGAGGAGTAATTCTCGGGGCATATCTGGTCTATGTAGCAGGGCTTTTCATCCTCTACGGATAAAGCCTGAGCTCCGTTTTAAAGCAAAACATGAAACTCTCTTTAATTTTTAGTAATTATGGTTTCACTTCATATATATTTTTCCCTAATTATAGATAATGAAATCAATTTTACATTCCTAAATAACGTCTTTGAGTATCCGTTTTTTATAAATTATTTTTTATAAATTTTCCTCGTAGGTTTTGAAGGCAACGTATAAATTCTAAAAAAGGTTCTTTAACAGTATGAAAGCTATTATCCTCGCAGCAGGGGAAGGACTGCGCTGCAGGCCTCTTACTCTTACTCGTTCCAAAGTAATGCTTCCTGTCGCCAACAGGCCCATTCTGGAACATGTCATATCTTCGCTTGAGAAAAATGGAATCACAGAGATCATCCTTATCGTCGGGTATGAAAAAGAACGCATAATGGACTATTTTGAAGACGGGCTGAATTTCGGAGTCAATATAACATATGTCGAGCAGAAAGCCCAGCTCGGGACAGCACATGCGATTGAACAGGCAAAAAAACTAATAAGTGCTCAGGACAAGGAATTCCTTGTCCTGAACGGAGACAACCTGGTAGAACCAAAAACCATAGCCGATCTTCTTAATAATTATGAGGGAGATGCAAGCCTTTTAACCGTAAGAATGGAGGACACGGCAGGTTACGGAGTGGTATTGAAAGAAAAGAAGAGAGTTACCCAGATTCTTGAAAAAAGATCCGGAGATTTAAGTCATATAGTAAACACGGGAATTTACATTTTTACGCCGCAGGTCTTTGAAACCATTGAAAAAACTCCGATATCCGAAAACGGAGAATATGCAATAACCGATACTCTCCAGCTAATGATTGACGAAGGAAAAGTCGTCACTTCAATCCCGACCGAATCCAAATGGCTGGACGCAGTCCATGCCTGGGATCTCCTGAAAGCAAACTCAACTGTATTGAACTACTCCAGAAACCTGAAGCAAGAAGGGGAACTTGAAGAGGGAGTAGTAATTCGCGGGAAGGTTGCAATCGGAAAAAACACCAGAATCCGTGCCGGGACCTATATCGTGGGTCCGGTGGTAATCGGGGAAAACTGTGATATAGGACCTAATGTAGTTATTCTGCCCTCTACCACAATAGGAGATAATGTGTCCATAAGGTCCTTTACGGAAATCCAGAACAGCATTGTAATGAATGATTGCAGGATTTCTTCCCACGGGCAGATTTCTAATTGCATAATCGGAAGCAACAATACCCTTGGCCCGGGTTTTACTGCAGAGGAAAAAGAAGACCTTGAGATAACCATTAACGGCAGGATTCACAATGCTCCGAAGCTCGGGACCATACTCGGGGACGATAACAGAATAGGAGGCAGGGTGCTCGTGAAAGCCGGAGTAATGATTGCTGTCAACTGTCAGGTAGAGTCTGGAAAAACCATTTACAGGAACCTGTCCCGTGATTCGGTAGTCCTCTGAACTCTTAAGGAGGAGATAGAAAATGTGTGGAATTGTCGGATATGCAGGGCAAAGTGCTGCTGCACCGGTTCTTATAGAATCCTTGAAAAAACTTGAATACAGAGGATACGACTCCGCAGGGGTTACGGTTCTTGGCAGCGGAATTGAGACTTACAAAGCAGTAGGAAAAATCGTAAATCTCGAATCCGAAATCCCGAAGAACCTCAGAGGAACTGTCGGAATAGGACACACTCGCTGGGCAACCCACGGTCGTCCAAGCACGGAAAATGCCCACCCTCACAACTCAGGGGGGAGCCCCGGGAAGATTTCGATAGTACATAACGGGATTATCGAAAATTACATGACATTGAAAGAGCAGCTTATCGGAGAGGGTTATGAATTCAAATCCGAAACCGATACCGAAGTGATCGCACATCTTTTATACAAACACATCTACGGAAGCCCGGATGGAAAAGAAGCTCGGTGCGAACTTCTTGCAGGACTCAGAGAAGCCTTAAGAGAGGTAGAGGGATCCTATGCTCTTGCAGTCCTCTCTGCTGACGAATCAGGAAAACTCGTGCTTGCCCGCAAAGACAGCCCTCTCGTCATAGGGTTAGGGAAAGGGGAAAACTTTGCCGCATCCGATGTCACCGCTTTTCTGAATCATACCAGGGACGTTATCTTCGTAAACGACTTTGAGACGGCAGTCCTGAGCCCGACCGATGTAAAGATATTTGACAGGGAAGGAAATCCCGTAGAAAAGAAGATACAAAAGATAGAATGGGACTTTGAGGCTGCGGAAAAGGCGGGTTACGAACATTTTATGCTTAAAGAGATCCATGAGCAGGTCACTGCAATTCACAATACCCTGGCAGGCAAAATCTCCGAACTTGAAGGGGACATATATTTAAAAGAACTGAACCTCAGTGAAGATGAAATAAAGAAGCTTTCAAGAGTCCAGATTCTTGCCTGCGGGACCTCCTGGCATGCAGGTTTGCTTGGGAAATACCTGTTTGAACAGCTGGCAGGAATTCACTGCGACATTGATATCTGCTCGGAATACAGGTACAGAAACCCTGTTATGAATGAAGGAACCCTTGCCATTGCAATTACTCAATCAGGAGAAACTGCAGATACCCTTGCAGCCGTCCGGGAGATCATGTCTTATAACTGCCCCACGCTTGCAATTACGAATGTTGTGGGGAGTACGATCACAAGGGAAGCGAACAGTGTGCTCTATACTCGGGCAGGGCCCGAAATAGGAGTCGCCGCCACAAAGACCTTCACCACCCAGCTTACCCTTCTATATCTCCTCGCTGTGAAGTTCGCTCTTGTAAGAGACAGGCTTAGTCCGGATTATGTAAAAAGTTTCATTACGGACCTCCGGAAAGTCCCCGGGCAGATCCAGCAGATCCTCAACCAGAAGGAAGCGATAAAGGAATGTGCTGAGAGCTTTGCCCGCTCAAAGAGTTACTTCTTCCTTGGCAGGCACCTTAACTACCCCATAGCTCTCGAAGGGGCCCTGAAGCTCAAAGAGATCTCCTATGTGCACGCCGAAGGCTTTGCTGCAGGGGAACTGAAACACGGTCCGATTGCCCTGCTTGACGAAGGGACTCCGGTAGTTGCAATTGCCACCAGAGGGCAGACTTATGAAAAGATGCTCAGCAACATAAAAGAGGTAAAAGCCAGGGACGCTTTTGTGATAGCGGTAGCCGACAGTAAGGACACGGAAATCAGTAAGTATGCGGACACTGTCCTCAGAGTCCCCCAAAACGACGAACTGCTGGCTCCCCTGCTGAGTATTGTCGTGCTTCAGCTGCTTGCTTATTACACGGCTCTTTTCAGGAACTGCTCTATTGACAAGCCCCGCAACCTTGCAAAGAGTGTTACTGTCGAATGATTGTGCGAGCTGAGAATTTCAGGATTATGACCGGATTTTCAGAATTACAAATCTAACAACAGAATATGAGATTTCAGAACAGAACGGAACTTCATGAAATATGGAGTGGGATTTATGAAACTCTTCGGATCTTCAGGAATTAGAGGCATAGTCAATAAAGAAGTTACACCCGAACTTGCACTGCAGGTAGGGCTTGTGCTGGGAAGCCGGAAAAAGACCGCGGTCATCGGGAGGGACCCCAGAGTTTCGGCGCCTATGATAGAGCATGCTCTGGTTGCCGGGCTGACTGCAGCGGGTTGTGATGTTACAAAGGTGGGAATGGTAACCACCCCTACCCTGGCATACGCAGCCAGAGAATATGAGTGCGGAGTAATGGTTACGGCTTCACATAACCCCTCAGAGTATGTGGGGATAAAGTTATGGAACCCTGACGGTATGGCTTTTGACTCGGCCCAGCAGGAAGAAATTGAAAATGCTATCGAAAAAGAAAACTTTTTGAGGGTTACCTGGGACCTCATAGGAAAAGTTGCTGAAGATGAAAATGCCATTCGGGACCATATGGATCTGATCGAGGGGCTTGTTGGAAACTCAAAGCTGCGCGTGGTTCTCGACTGCGGGTGCGGAGCCGGAAGTACGATCACGCCTTATCTCCTGCAGGAACTCGGCTGCCAGGTAATAACCCTGAATGCCCAGCCTGACGGACATTTCCCGGCAAGGAACCCAGAACCTAATGATCAGAACCTTTCGATGCTTAAAAAAGCTGTTGTGGCATTCGGAGCCGACCTCGGAATAGCACACGACGGGGACGCAGACAGGATGATGGCAGTCGACGAAAAAGGCAACTTCGTATCCGGAGACGAACTGCTTGCAATCTTCGGACGCTTTGAGTGCGGAGACGAAAAAGGAGCTGTTGTCGTGCCTGTAGATACCTCCATGATGGTTGACGATTACCTTGAAGGTTCTGAAATCATAAGGACAAGAGTTGGGGACGTCTATGTTGCAGAGGGCATAAAGCAGTACGGAGCCGTCTACGGCGGAGAACCTTCAGGCAGCTGGATTTTCCCGAAGATTTCCTACTGCCCTGACGGGATCTATGCAGCTGCAAAGCTTGTTGAGATAGTCAGGGAAAAGAAGTTAAGCGAACTCAGGGCAGAACTTCCTGTTTATGCCACAAAAAGGGGTGCTCTTCCGTGTGCAAACGAAAAGAAAGCCGAGTTCATGGAAAAGGTGAAAACAGAGCTTGAACCCCTTGGAAAAGTCCTTGATATTGACGGCATCCGCGTGGAACTCGAAAACGGCTGGGTACTTGTCCGCCCCTCTGGCACGGAAGCGAAGGTAAGGATTACGGCAGAAGCCCGGGAAAACGTAGACGGAATCTATGAGATGGCAGAGAAAATCGCAAAGGAGGCGCTTAAATGAAAGCAGTTGTCCTTGTGGCGGGCAAAGGCACAAGGATGGAACCACTCACTTCCGATTGCCCGAAAGTGATGCTTAAGGTTGCAAACAAACCGATACTTGAACACATCCTGAACTCAGCCGTAGAAGCCGGTGTAGAGGGTTTTGTCTTCATTACGGGATACCTTGAAGAGCAGATAAAAGCCCACTTCGGGGACGGAAGCAAATGGGGAGTGAGCATTGAGTACGTGCAGCAAAAAGAGCAACTCGGGACTGCAAATGCGATCGGCTATGCCAGAGGACACGTTGAAGGGGCATTCCTTGTACTTAACGGGGACATGCTCATCGGGCAGGAAGACTTAAAGACTCTGGTTTCAAGGAAGGAAGAGGCTGTTATCTGCGTAAAAGAGGTGGAAAACCCCTCGGACTTCGGAGTGCTTGAGACTGAGAATGATAAGGTGATAAGGATAATTGAAAAGCCAAAAACCCCTCCGACCAACCTTGCAAATGCCGGGGTTTACCTTTTCAGGGAGTCCATTTTTGACTTTATTGACAAAACCCAGCCCTCCGTGAGAAGGGAACTTGAGATAACGGATTCCATCCAGATGCTGATCGACAGCGGGGCACCCGTGGGCTACAACCCCCTCGAAGGCAGGTGGATTGACATAGGATACCCCTGGGACCTCCTTAAAGCTAACGAGCACCTTTTAAAAGACCTCAAGGGCAGCTGTGAAGGTACCGTTGAGCCATACGCAATCATAAAAGGAGAAGTTGCAATCGGAAAAGGAGCCATAATCCGAAGCGGTTCCTATATCGAAGGGCCTGTAGTAATAGGTGAGAATTGCGACGTAGGGCCCAACTGCTTTATCCGCCCTTCAACTGCAATAGGCAACCGGGTCAGGATAGGCAATGCTGTGGAAGTGAAAAACACAATTGTTATGGAAGGCACTCATGTCGGGCACCTGAGCTATGTGGGAGATAGTGTGGTCGGACGCCACTGCAATTTTGGAGCCGGGACGAAGGTTGCAAACCTCCGCCATGATGGGAAAAACATAAAGGTGATGTTGAGAGGCAGAATTCTTGACTCCGGTAGAAGAAAACTCGGCGTGATCATGGGAGATGATGTGCACACCGGCATCAATACGAGCATAAATATTGGCGTGGTAATGCACAAAGGGAGAGCTACACTTCCCGGAGAAATAGTCAAACACTGAATAGGAAGCAAAGTTAGAAAAAGAAGGAACCCCTTCCTCAAAATTCGTGGGGAAAGGGGGACTCCTGAGATTTTTTTTATTTGAATCTTTATTTTTTAATCGGATCTATTTAAAAGGGTTCAGGAATACAGCTGCTTTATGCTCCAGAACACTGTGTTTCGGAAGAAACCTTCTACTTCCACATCAAGAGAACCTTCATTTGTCTTCTCCACAGCTGTCTTTAAAGGATCATCCGACTCAAGTATCTCTCTTACAGTCTCTTCGTCGGATTCCATAGTTATGGTGGGGCCGAACTGTGAATTGGGATCATTGGAAGTGTCATACCTGTAAAATTCTCCTACTTTCCCGCCCCTCATAAGTGCGGTTACGTAGAGCATCTCACCATTCTCAAGTTCAATTTTCCCTGCAATCTCTTCACTTGCTACCAGTCTCTTAACAAGTAAAGGCACATTATCGAAGTTCTCATTATATAGCTCCGCCTGCGCACTTAATTCCGAAAAAAGATCGTTCTCAGCACTGGAATTAACAGAAGTCGTAAAGGTTTCAGCCGCTGTAATATTGCCCGCACCGGAAGCCGCGCCTGTGAAATAAACTAGCAAAAGCACAACCAGAAGGGAACCCATAGCCCTATTTTTCCAATAAATCATAATTGAAAATAAGTAACAGGGATATAAAAAAGTTCTCAATATAAGTACAAACCCGGAAAAAAGAAAAACGGAAAATTGAATTTTCCAGAGACTGGAGAGACTCATGATTTACATAAACAGGTCAGCAAGCCCTATTTTCATTGCCCAGAGCATAAGCTTCTGAAGTAAACCTGCATCTTCAACTGTCACCTTCCCGGATTTCAGGGCTTCATTAAATTCCTGTATCGGGGAAGCAGATTCAATAATTGAACGAACTGTTGACTCATCGCTCCGGACAGTTAATGAGGGTTCCTCATCAGATAACGCCTCAAGTTGTTCAAACTCGACAAATTCAGCATCTTCCGTAGACCCCCAGGCATACATATCTTTCCCGTTTTCAAGGGCTATGACAAAAAGGATCTGTTCGTTCCCCACAAGACTCTTCAAAAAACCGGGGGCAAGTTCGAGGTTCTGGTTGTAAATCCCTATATTATAATTTATCAGATCAAACAGTTCTGACCCCGTTTCTCCGGTTGCATCAGGAGAAGAGCCATTCCCATATGCCGAATCGCCAGCAACTGCCAACCCTGGCATCAAAAACACAGCAAAAATAACGGATAAAATCAAAAACTTTTTTGATATATTTAAAAACATAATTGCATATCAGCGTTCAAACTAAATAAAAATAATGACTTAGTTTATAAATTAAAAAGGATATTATGAGTTTTATATCACCAATCAAAGAAATTATTTGCTCTTACAAATGATAAATCTGGAAGAATATAAATCAGAAATTTTAGTTTGTTGACAGGTCCCGATTAACGAGTTCATCTATTCAGAAACTCGAACTCGAATCCTTCAGTTTTTCTCTCCCTGTGCCGCCCGGAGCTGGACCCGGCCGCCAGCCAGATAAAAAGCGATCCAAAAACTGACAGCGCAATTAAGAGAGACAAATATTGAAGAAATGTCTCCGGAACCGAGAGAATACTGCCTTTAACCTCCCTCCAAAACCGTTTTTCCATCCACAGGCAAACATAAACGCCTCTGCCGGTTTTTCCGGAGGCCCTGCAAAAAAAGCAGAAAAGAAAAGGGTCAGAACGAAAAAAAAGATCGAAAAACATCTTTCAGGGAGAATTTGATTTGTTCACTTTTTGTTTTTACGGCCTCTCCTATAGTTTTTGACTGTTGGGTTCTTTCTTCTTTCAGTCAGAAAGACCGTTCTCCTGCATCGGGCAACTGATAATTGGTTAGTCCTCTTGAGTGTAGCTTATTGCTAAAATCCATAACTTAGTCTGCTTAAGCGCAGCTAACTACCATAACCTAAAATTGGCCCTCTTGAGCGAAGCTTCCGATTTTAACCTGCAAATTAGTCTGCTTGAGCGCAGCGAAACAGACCGCGTACTGTTGCAATTACATCACAACTCCCAGAAAATCTTCGATTTCCTGCGATCCCGAAGCGAAACTAGGGAAGAAAATCAGAAAAAATATCAAAACCGGAGTTAAAAATAGGGAAATAAAAATAAAAAACTTACCGGGATAAGTTTTACCCAGCGGCAAGATTTAAAGTTTGAGAGAGGGTCTGAACACCTCAGAACAGTACTTATCGAAGACCTGGTCTTCAACCTGTTCGCATATTTTCTTGTAATCTTTTGACTTTGGATCGTGCTTGCTCATAGTCTTTTTGACTTCAGCGTTCATCTTATCAAGAGTTTTCTGGTCGAAACCTTCCGTATTCTCCATAGTAAACATATAAATCATACTCTGGAACTAACTTAGTTAGATGCTTAAGGTCTTTTGCGTTATTTAGATTTCTATATTACTTACACAGTATTACAGTGTAAGAATATTAATTAGGTTATAAGCTGGTAATTAATTCCCGGCTTTTAACTATTTTGAAAATAGTTTCAATTTAATAATTAAAGTATTTATATTATATTTCTAATATATTAGCTTTCTCTATTAAAGCCTCTAATATATTAGCTTTCCCTTTAATCTAACTCCATTCGCACTTCAAATGAATGAATCAGAGGGATTTGCCAAAGAATCCGTCACTAAAGCCTCTTTATTTAAACAAGAAATTCATCGAAGCCTGCATAAACGGTTGTTCGAGCAAATATTAAACAATAAACCTTTATCTCTTACTCCTATAAATATTTTACATCCGGGAGATATCCTTCAGACATAAACATCCATAATCAAAGACCTGGATATATTGCACATTTGATGTCTGGATATATTATACATTCGTACATTAAATTCTGAATATATAATAGTACCTGAAGTCCATAGATGTAATTACAAATATTTACGGATATTATAGATAAAATCACAGGTAGAATAATGCCCTGCACGAATGCTTTTTCAGGGAATGATTTTTTCTACGGGTTCAGGAGAAGTCTTTCGCGATCGAATATTCGGACTAGTTCATAGGGTTAATTTTATTAGCTCTTCAGGTAACTATAAGGTATAGAAAAGTATTCGAGTTGATAACAAAGTGCGACCGGTCTCACAAAGAGTGAACGCGAAAAAGACTCACGAAAACAATGCCGAGTTCGGGAAATCCACATCCGAACTTCTTATCCTGAAACCTGAAGGATATCCCCTGAGTGGCATGATGGAAGAATACCCTGTTATTGAAAACAGGGATGTCTTTGAATTCTATGCCCGGGAACAGTGGAACGGATATGTTGCCCGCAAAGGGGATTATCTTTTTGACAGGAGAATGTTTCCTGACTTTGCATACCGCATAATAGATGTGGAACCTGCAGACTCCATAATAGGAAATTCAACGGCTATTATCGTAACCGAAGAGGAAAATGGAGTTTCTTCTTCTGCAGAGATAAAAAGTGATGTCAGATTTGAAGACGTGATAGGACAGGAACTTGCAAAACAGAAGTGCAGGCTGATCGAACGCTTTCTGGAAGAGCCCGAACGTTTCGGGAAATGGGCACCAAGAAATATCCTGTTCTTCGGACCTTCAGGCACCGGAAAAACCATGCTTGCAAAAGCCCTTGCAAACAAGACCGATGTGCCGATCATTCCGGTTAAGGCTACCCAGCTAATAGGGGAATATGTAGGGGACGGAGCCCGCCAGATCCACCAGCTTTATGACCGGGCAGAAGAGATGTCTCCCTGTATAATCTTCATCGACGAACTTGATGCCATAGCTCTTGACAGGCGCTTTCAGGAGCTCAGAGGAGACGTAAGCGAGATCGTAAATGCCCTTCTGACAGAAATGGACGGAATAGTCGAACGCGAGGGGGTCTGTACCATCTGTTCGACAAACCGGATCAGTTCCCTGGACTCGGCTGTGAGAAGCAGGTTCGAAGAAGAGATTGAGTTTGTCCTTCCGGGGGAAGAAGAAATCTTCTGTATACTGGAATCAAATGTAAAGACTTTCCCTCTGCAAGTAGAAAAATGTGATTTCAAGACACTTGCAAAGAAAGCTAAAGGGCTTTCAGGCAGGGATATTGTCGAGAAAATCCTTAAAACCGCTCTGCATCAGGCGATAATCGAAGACAGAGAAATCGTAACTGGCAAAGACTTTGAAAGAGCCCTTGCAAGACTTGGCAGGAAAGATTTCACTCCGGACCCAACCCATCTTTATGTATAAACCTAAAATGTATGTGCAAACCACAGAGAAAAAAAACAGAGAAAGTGCCTTTTTATCCCTTGAGGAGTTATTTTCAGGCACCTTTCTTATATATTATTTTGTTATGTGTCGTTTTACCCGGCTTGCGTCATTTTACTTGAATTGCTTCACTTAGTCTGACTCGCTTTATTTTACTTGAATTGCCTCACTTTACAGACCTGTATCAGTTTACTTGAATTTTCCATAATTTTTCCCGCGCAGAGTACATTCCAGACTAATTTCCAGTCTGGAGAAGCTTATTTTAGACTCTTGAAATTCGTAAGAAGATTTGAAGAAAACTTTCTTATTGAAGCCTCTGGGATAGTTTTATCTATAGAAATCGTTATTCTCTATCAGAAACCATATTTGAGTAAGGTCTCAACCATACCCGTAACAATATTTAAAAGGGATTCTCATGACTGAAATACGTGAAGTCGACCGCTTTGAGTGCAGGGTTATAAGCGTAATCCAGAACCTGGCCTGGAAAGGTGTGACAGTTGAAGAAAAAGATACAAAAGGTAGAGTGTACTTCGGAAGGGTCAGCGGTGAAATCGAAATCAACCCCGGAGACACATTCTATCTCGGGATCAGGCCTCTCTACGAAATAGAAGACAAGACAATGAGGGTTACCCTCTACGACGCTGAAGATAAAAAACTGGACTGGACCCTTGTTTGAAGAACCCGATTCTTATTGTATAAAGATTATTTCTACAGATTAATGTCTGTAGAGAAATTTAACTACTTTTTAAACCCTTCTTTTAAAGAAACCTCAAATTTTCCGCAAAACGCCCTGTATCCGAAGGCTCAATCAGATTTTTTTATCGGATCCATTCATTCAGGCCCGTTTATTCGGATCCTTTCATTCGGATCTGCTTTCCAGGTCTGTTGGATCTACTTCTCAGGTCTGTTACCTGTTCCCAGGTCTGTTGAACCTATTTACTCAGGCCTGTATGGGACCTCGAGTTCCATCAGGTCTTCGGCTACAATAACATTTTCAAACACTTTTTTTGAGTCTTTCAGAATAGGCCCCACATCATCAGTATAACGTGAACTTACATGGGTAAGGACCAGCCTCCTGACACCGGCTTCTTTTGCAAGGGCTGCAACCTCGCCTGCTGTCGAATGCATGGACTCTTCCGCCCAGTCTGCCATCTCATCGGCAAAGCTGCCGTCATGGATCAGGAGGTCGGCATCTTTGCTCACCTCAAGCACGGCTTCACAGGGCCTGGTATCTCCACTGTACACGATTGTCCTGCCGGGTCTCGGGGTTCCCATGACTTCTTCGGGTCTTACTACCTTTCCGTCCACTTCCACAGGGTTTCCTTTTTGCAGTTTTGAAAAAAGGGGACCCGGAGGGACTCCAAGCGCGACTGCTTTTTCCCTGTTAAAGCGTCCGGGCCTGGGGTTTTCAATAAGGGCGTAGCCAAGACTCGGGATGCTGTGTTCGGTCTCTATAGCCCGGATCACATACCCCTCCCCTTCGACAACGTCCCCGGGTTTCAGTTCCTTGCCCCGGATTTCGTATTTAAGATTGAAATAGCCAAAAGCCTTGAAAAGCTCGGTAAATTCCCGGGTCCCTGCTGGGCCGTAAATCATAAGAGGCTCTTTTCTGCCCATGAAAGACATGGTCTGGATCAGGCCCGGAATTCCCAGGAAATGATCGGCATGGAAATGACTGACAAAAATAGAGGACAGGCTCATCATCCCTGTTTTTGCCCGCATCATCTGCTGCTGGGTGCCTTCGCCACAGTCAAAGAGCAGAAGCTCCCCCTCTCTGTTGACCATTACTGCTGACGGATTTCTGTTGCGGGTTGGAAGAGAACCTCCAGTGCCAAGAAAAGTTATGCGAAGCATACTGAACTCAGTAATACTTTAAGAGGTATTTATTGATTACCACCTGAAAAGTACCAGGAAATTTATAATATATTCAAACCTATTAAGTTAAACCCGATTAAGTTAAACCCGATTAAGTTAAACCCGATTAAGTTAAACCCGATTAAGTTAAACCCGATTAAGTCGAACCCGATTAAGTCGAACTTCCACCTTCAGAAACATTTTTTTCGTCATATTCAAGTTTCCAATGTCCAGATCCTTCCGTAGTTGCCGGGAATATTAAGCTGGACGTCCTCTCCCGCAGAAACTCCCATTAAATTATCCTGCCCGTGAAGTTCTTCCCTGTAATTGCCCTCAGATGGAAACTTGAAAGACACTGCCTGCGCACGGGCCCCGAAGTTCAATGCCACCAGGCTGAAAACTCCGTTATAAGTCCGGGAAAACAGCATGATATTTCGGGACTGATAGAGGGCATAATCATTGTAGAAGTAATGCTCTCCTCCGGAAAACTGCGGGTTATTTCTTCGAAGCTTAACAAGTTTCCTGACCAGATTGACCAGCGACCTGCCTTCGGAAGTATAGAAATATTCCCAGCGCACAGGTCTGTACAAAAGCACTCTTCCCCACCCTTCCTGAGGAAGGAAGTAATTTTCGCCAAACTCCTGCCCCTGCCATAACATGGGAATACCTTTTGCTGTAAGCAGGCCTATAAGGTAAGGTTGTACCCTGTACCAGAGACCACGATCCCCTTCTTTTAAAAGTTCATTATCGCTGGCAACTGTTCCAAAAGTACAGATAAACCGGGAATGATCGTGATTTTCCAGATACTGTAGAGCAGTTTTTGCAATATTGTCACCGTTACCGTTGCTCTGAACTTCTGCCGGATAATCAACAAGGCCAAAAAGAAAGCCCAGTTCGGTCAACTTGCCAGGATTACCGGTTATTCCCCTGGCTGCAGCCAGCGTCCCATTTTGCCAGGTACAATTACTGTAAGTTTTATTCAGGATTTCTACGGGTTTTTGAAGCTGCTCGGCACACTGGATCAGGTTTACGGATTCTCCTTCAAAAAACCGTTGCCAGTGATCGGAAGAACCTTTTTTTGCTTTAACCAGCTGGTACGTGTCCCGTACAAGTTTCGTATAGCCGTTATCCGAATCCTCCAGCCAGTACCCGGGCACATAGTCATATCTGAAACCATCTACATGGTAACTGTCAAGCCAGTGGTTGTTGACCGTCAAAAAGAAATCCCGGGTAAATTTGTGGTTAAAGTCCGTACTTTTTCCAAAAGCATCTTCAGCGAAAGGACCCATGAAGGGGTTTTCTTCCGGAGGATATTCAAGTTCGTTGTACACATAGCAATAAGGAAAAAGATTGCTTGTGTGCGCGTAAACGGAATCTACTATGACTGCGATGTTCTTCTGATGAGCCTCATCGATCAACTTTTGCATGTCTCTTCTGTTTCCGAAACGCTCGTCTACCCCGAAATACCCTATCGGTGCAAATCCCCAGTCCACCCTTTTCTCGATGTTGGAAAGGGGCATCAATTCTATGCAGTTAATTCCCAGGTCTGCGAGGTAATCCAGATGTGCAATCGTCCCTTCTATATCATCCGCAAACTCACTGATCATGAGTTCATAGAGGACAATATCATTTATGAAGGGGGTTTTCCATTCCAGCTCATGTTTGTCCCATTCATAGGGTTCGTACCCGAGGGTGAAAGCGGATAATTTTCCGACCCCGAATTCTCTGGCGAAAGGATCGATAATCCAGTCAATAAGTTCTGGCTTCTTTGGGGTTTTAAGGCAATATCGGTAAACATATTTTCCAGGGGTTCCCCATGCAGAGTAAGGTTTCAGCTTATCTTTAGCTTCGATATTTATCGTTGCAGACCAGTAATTCCCATAGTCTGAGTCTATCGAATGTTCCATTTCGAAGCCCATTGGAGGTATATCCCGAAGGAACTGGTCCTTTTCATGAATAACCCTCACAAGGAGCTCATTTTCTCCCTCTTCCGACACACCCGGTAAAAAAAGCCCGAAATTTATTCTCCCGGAAGTCTGTTTATCTTCCCTGGCCCCAAGCTTGTGGAGAGGCAGAAGTTCAAGTTTGTCTGGCAAGTTTTCCACTCCTTAATTATTACTGGAATCATGGCTTATTTCGGAATTGAAGTCTATTTTGAGTAAATACACATTGAAGTACGTGCACATTAGAGCAAGATATATACAAAATTGATTTTGAAGAGAATAATAAAAATACAGATATATAATAAGAAATAAGCATCAATATAACTTGCGAAACAAGATTTCGGAAAAATGCTCCTTATGATTTACCCGCGAACTTCAGATTTCAGCGAATGATAGTAAAAAGGCTGGAAAATTCTCAGGTTGTAAAAAGAAAAAGGATACAGAAAGTCCGGATTTACAGAGCCCGGACACAAAGATAAACAGGTACAACAATACAAACAGGTACAACACAAACGCATTATTTTTGACTCGATTTCCAGGATATTATAATTATTTTTGACTCGATTTTCAGGATATTATATATTCTAAAAACTCGTTAACCTTCTCCAGATTACACATTTCTATCCAAAAATCATAAAGGAATCGTCTTCATATGTCAGGAAATTACGGAAAAGTTTACCTTGTGGGTTCAGGTCCCGGAGACCCCGAACTTCTCACTCTGAAAGCCCGCCGGCTCATAGACAATGCAGAAGTAATCGTCTACGACCAGCTTCCGGGAAAAGCTATCCTGGGCTCCATGCCGGAAAGTGCGGAAAAAATCGATGTTGGGAAATACGCCGGAAACCACACGTTGACCCAGTCCGAAATCAATGAAGTGCTTGTGAGGAAAGCAAAGGAAGGAAAGATGGTGGTCCGGCTGAAAGGTGGGGACCCCTACGTATTCGGGAGGGGAGGAGAAGAAGCCGAGGTGCTTGTAGCAGAAGGCATCGAATTCGAAATCGTTCCCGGAATCACTTCCGCAATTGCAGTGCCTGCCTATGCAGGGATTCCTGTAACCCACAGAGAAAGCACTTCTATGGTCACATTTATAACAGGGCATGAGGACCCAACAAAAGAAGAAAGCGGCCTGGACTGGGAGACCCTGGCTAAGTTCGACGGGACCATTGTAATCTTTATGGGCGTAAAGATGCTCAGGCGGAATACCGAAGAGCTTATGAAGTACGGCAAGGACCCGAAAACCTCTGTTGCAGTCATAGAGAAAGGGACCCGGCCTGACCAGCGGGTAACCGTGGGCACCCTTGAAAACATCGCTGACCTGGCAGAAGAAAGAAAAGTAAAGGCTCCCGCCATCACAGTTGTAGGTGATGTTGTAAACCTCCACGCGGTTCTTGGCGAGCAAATAACGGGAACGGAATTCTGAGGGCTCAAAGAGGTGAAGGTATGACGAATAAGGGTATGACTGAAGAATCAAACGCAGAAAAAATTCCCGTGCTTGCAATCATGAGGCCTGAAAGCTACAGGGAAAAGTCCGAGGCAATTGCCAGAGACTGCGGCTTTGAGCCCATCTATGCCCCCATGATCCGGCTTGAAGGCTTAAAAGACGAAGGATTCGAGCCTTTCGTGCAGAGGGTCATTGACGGGACTTCGGATTACGTAGTTTTTACAAGCGCAAACGGGATAACTTTCACACTTGACAAACTCACGGAACCTCAAAAGGAAAACTTCATCACGGCCCTGAAAAAGACCAGGGTAATAGCAATTGGCCCGAACACGGAGAAAGAGCTTGTAAAAATAGGGATTGAAAAGCCTTTCCTGCCCGGAGATTACAGCTCCGAAGGAATTGTAGAAGCTCTCTGCCCCGAAGTTAAAGGAAAAATTGTTGACCTTGCAAGGAGCGCTTTTGGGGCCAGGTTTTTAATAGAAGGCCTTGAACAGTGCGGTGCAACAGTCTATGAGACCCATGTGTACACTCTCAGCATCCCGGAAGGGGCAGTCCAGAAAGAGCTCATAGAACGCACCCTTGCAGGAGAGGTTGATGCCTTTGCCTTTACAAGTTCAATGATGGTCAAAGGCTTCATGAGGCACGCGGAGAAGCTGGGAGCCAAAGATACAATAAAAGAAAACCTCAGCAGGGCCGTTGTAGGCGCAATCGGGACCCCTACGGGAAATACCCTGAAAAAACACGGGATCAATGCGGACGTAATCCCTGAGGAGTTCACCTTTGAAGCTCTGCTAAAGGCTATGAAAAAAGAGCTCTGAAAAGCCGGCTCTAAAGTCAGCTGAAGAATTTTCTTAAAAGAATAACTCAAATCTTTTTGAGAATCACGCTATATGGGAATGAGCCTCATAAAACGGGCCCTTCTCATAAAACCGGTTCAAAAAACAATACTTAAAATTCTGGAAAAGAATTCCGGAAACAATTTAAGGTACGTAAAAAAGGCTTCTTTGAATACATAACTATTTTTTAACCCCATACATTGAAGAATTAAAACATTCCAAGTATGTAAGAAGTAGTCAAGTTAGCTGAAATTAATCGAAAGAACTCCAGTATGTGGCCAGCCCTATTATTAATGGTTGCAGTTGGTACCATGTTCTAAAACCGGCTGTTTATATAAAGTAATTTACTTCTTAAAAACTTTTTTGTCATTCTATGAAAAGTACTTTATACTAGAATGAGAATTTAGAAAATAACAAGTTAGGTAATAACTTGAAAAAACAAAGCTATCACTTGATGAAAACTAGAAAGATTGAGAGTAAACTCGTTGACCTCCCAATCCTTCTGGTTTTCGATAAATCTGAAAATCAATTTCAAAATAATGAAGAAATTTGCTTATTTTTTGGAATCAATTCCAATCTCATTCATAAATATTATATATAATGATAATGTTTAGTTCTGCGACAAGTATACACAACTTGGAAAAACGATTAAAAAACGAAGTCCAGATTTGATTCAACCCCTTTCCGCCACCACCCTTAAACATTGAGAGTAAATCCTTTTCTCTCAATCCCGATCCCCTTTTCATAACTATTTTAAACAAACCCTTTGAGCCCGGAAAACAGATCTTTTATATCCCGAGCCGATCCGGAAGAAGCTCGAAAACTTCCCCGACCTTATCCCTCTTTTTTCTCCTTTTCTTTCCCGACCTCTATTTGTTACATTATCCTATGCATTCAAGTATAAACTCACGTAGCCAACCTTCCTCAAAAAGTGTTCCTTTCTTTGATTCGGAATTCTCTGTGGCGGAAGGCCGGCTTGTTTTCCAGTTCCTTAGCTTTCGCGCGGCACTTCTTTGTTTCATCGAGACCCCTCCATCGAGATCTACGCAGACCATACCTCTTTTTTCAGGTTTCGATATGGGTTTCCTTATTTTTGGGTAGGCCCTCCAGAAGCTTGCGCCTTTCTTCTTCGAGGAATTTTTGATAAACAGCGATGAACTTTTCCCGATGTTCGCTGGAGTATGAGCACTGGTTAAATTCATGATGATTGCTAATTTTTCCTTATAATAAGTGAGTCCGGTTTTTGCAGGTCAGGTGACGGTTACGTCTCTGCATTTGTTGTCATTAAGCACGCCGAAGATGAAAATCAGATGTTTTTTACTCTAAATAGAGCAGTCTACAGAAAACATACCTTCAGAACCATGCTCTCTATCCGTGTAGTTAAAACTGCATTTAGTCCCGACCTTTTCCTTTAAGTAATTCTGAAATTTGTCATGGAAGGGACGAAAAAAATAGTTACAGATGAATTAAAATAAAGATTAAATTATGGATAAAGTATATAACTTTGAAAAGTTCTCTACTTTAGAGAAGAAATATAATTGGAATGTGATGTAAGGGAGGAAAAGCAACGGACCAGATGCCAGCAAGGTGTGGAGAATGCGAGATGTACAGCAGATCCTACGGATTTTGCCTGAGGATAATGGAATACATTTCTCCAGACGAAACAGATTTCAGATGCTTGAAAAGTAAAACCGTCCCGTTACTGGGTGTTTTTTAACATTAAAAAATAATTATTTTTGTAAGCTCTTAATCTTTTTTGAAACTTGACTTTCTTTTATATTTTTTTTCAACCTTCCTCCGGAGCACCACGCTTTTAACCACCCTGAGGAGAACCTCTGCTTTTCCGGAATCATTACTAATGCCCAGAAAAAAGAGACTTTCAAAGCCATTCCTGCATCGGTCGCTATCTGTGATGCCTCTATCACCGCAACGAAGAGCTGGTCAGACCAGGAACTTATATCAGCCCTTATATCGTACCCGGCAATCACCCTCAATGTCTTGGCCAACGGTCTGCCTGAACTTTGAAGATGTCGTTGATGGAATTCTATACTACCTATCTGCACTCACCATTCGTATCCTTACCAGGATTGCCTCCGGGGTCCCGGGGTTCCGGGATCCAACCGGCTGAAGCAATAGCAACCGAAATCACGAGTACTATCGCAGGATAGGCCGTTCCCTCACCGGGGACGTCCGGGTCTTCGATTCCGAAGGAGACATCAAGTCCCTGCGATGATCGACCACAACACCGGCGTTTTTGATTATGCCTTTTCAGCAACAGTATAATATTCATGAGGTGAAACCCTGACTGATCAAATTAACCAGCGAAGAGTAATGGATTTGAATATTTTGACGAAAGCAGGATGGTAACCACACCCGACAACATAACAATGCAGGCATTCCGGGCGGATTGACCACTTAGAAATAGATGGAGAGCCGGGTATGAAATTTATAAAGTTGAAAGAACAATCAGAGATATCAAATCCGAAGAGGTTTTATGCCATCGGCAAATAGATAATTTTAAGAATCGAGAATATGTAGTCGAGAATATTTTCTCGGTTGACTTCGGGCTATTCGGCGTTTCCGGTCATATTCTCGAATCCGGGCATTCTGACCTTAGTTTTATAATCGTGAATGCCCATATATTCACCTTATCTCTACAAAACATAAAATAATCAGAAAGTTAAGTTAATATAAAACAATCAGAAAGCCAAGTTAAAGTGAATAACAATCTTAAATTGTGTACTAATTTCTGGAAAACAATCTCAATTTTGACTGATCGACATGATAGGCATCTCAAAACTTTACTGCGGAACCGTGGAACCTTCTGACGCCCTTCGTTATGGAAGGGACTCAAAGCGGCTTCCTTCTCACCTGCTGCAGTTTTCAAAAGACAAAAAACCGGTAGTAGTCTGGAACATGACCCGCCGATGCAACCTGAAATGCGTCCACTGTTATGCACAGGCAAAGGACATGGAATTCAAAAACGAGCTTTCCACAGAAGAAGGAAAAGCCCTTATCGATGACCTGGCCGCTTTTGGCTCCCCTGTAATGCTCTTTTCCGGAGGCGAGCCTACAATGCGAAAGGACCTCCCCGAACTTGCTGCCTACGCCCGGGAAAAAGGTATGAGAGCTGTAATTTCCACAAACGGAACCCTCATAGATAAGGAACTGGCTAAAAAACTCAAAGCCGTAGGCCTCTCCTATGTGGGCGTTTCCCTGGACGGTGTCCGGGAGACAAACGATAAATTCAGGGGCATGAAAGGAGCTTTCGATGCCGCTCTCAGGGGCCTGCACAACTGCCAGGAAGAAGGTATAAAGGTAGGGCTTCGCTTCACCATCAACAAGCAGAACGTCCGGGATATCCCTGCCATCTTCGATCTGCTCGAGGAAGAAAACATCCCCAGGGTCTGCTTCTACCACCTGGTCTATGCCGGCAGAGGTTCGACAATGGTGGACGAAGACCTCTCCCCCGAAGAGTCCAGAAAAGCCGTTGACCTCATAATGGAACGGACAAAAGCCCTGCACGAGAAAGGCTTCCCCGCAGAAGTCCTGACCGTGGACAACCACTGCGACGGCCCGTACATTTACCTCAAGCTCCTGAAGGAAAACCCGGAAAGAGCAGCCGAGGTGTTCGAACTCCTGTCCATGAACCAGGGCAACTCTTCCGGAATAGGCATCGGCTGCGTGTCCTGGGACGGCTCGGTGCACGCCGACCAGTTCTGGAGACATTACTCCTTCGGAAACGTCAGGGAACGCCCCTTCAGTGAGATCTGGACCGACCAGAGTGACGAGCTTATGGCCGGGCTCAAGCACAGGAAGCCCCTTATCCAGGCTAACGCTGACCGCTGCGCAAAATGCAAATGGTTCGACGTCTGCAACGGAAACTTCCGGGTTCGAGCCGAAGCCGTGTACGGAAACGTCTGGGCAGACGACCCAGCCTGCTACCTCACAAAAGAAGAAATCGGATACGATGAAGCCTGAAAATAATTCAGGCGCCCTTTACCTTTGTATCAGGAGGGAAAAGAATACCCCTTTAGAGGCTGCCCGACAATTCCTATAAGGAATAAACAAATAGTAGTAATGAACAAATCTTCCTTTTTAAATTAAATGTCTTAAATACTCTCTTTTTGTCATTTTTTCACTTTTTAATTGAATTGTCAGACAACTCATTTAGAGTATGTGATCACTAACAATTTGATTTATAAATAGGATTCAGAAGAATATATCTAAGAATAAACATAGAAAATGAAAATTATATATTGAATTAATAATAGTATTTCAGTACCGCTGTTTGATCACCAGGAGGTATTGTAATAAATACCATTGTGTGCCAAAAATCTCCAGGGGGAGTATTTGGGAAATTGATGTTATGCCTGAGTTTGTACTGGAAATCAAGGATCCATAGATCCTGAAGGGCAAGTGTATTCTTCCTTAGCTGTTTTTATACAGATTACCTGAAGGATGTGACGAAAGATTTCAAAGGGAATCTGGCTAACCGGTTAATCTGGATATGGAAGGGTCGATAAATAATAACGCTGTGCTATTATTACAGTACAGCACAACAGTGCTTTAATCTAAACAGGTTGATGGATAGGATACTACATAACAAATTACCATAGGAGATATAGATGGACATTGAGGACGTGAGGGGAAAGTACGAGGTCAAATTGATGGATCTGCCTAATGTCAGGGGTGTTTGGACCGGTAAGAAAAATGAAAAGGATGTGATTTTCGTGGGAGTTACACACAAGGTTTCGGATTCCTCACTCCGTCCCGAAGAAAAAATACCAAAAACACTTGAAGGATATGAAGTCGAGGTCGAAGAGATTGGTGACCTGACGGCGTACACCAAGTAGTAAGGATAGCGTCATAAAGTATTGAGGACGGTGTACTCCAGGTATTGGGGGATAGAGTACGCCGGGTAGTGGATGTCGGAACTGGAACAGCGTTGAGCAGCAGTTCATAATAGTTGGTCAACAAGGATAGCGAAGCGGCCAACATCAGATCGATTTTTATTATTTGTTGAAAACGCAGCCATGTTTCAATAACAGTCATACACGATCAGGTGTGCAGGAAACAACAAATGAATTTAGAATAAAATTAAAAACAGATAAAATAAAATTGAAATTATGTCGGAGTGGGGATAAATTATGGTAAAGAAAGGGGAATCGGCAAATATATGGATGATAAAAGAGAAGGATGCGGAAGCTGCGTCGATGGCGCATAGGGCTGAAGTTGACAAATTCCTGCATCCAGATAGGATACTTCCCAACGTGGTAGGTCTGGCAGTAGGTGCCAAGGTGACGGATGGAAAACCTACAGGCGAATCTGCTCTGATAGTGCTGGTCACGCAAAAACTTGAAAAATCAATGCTGCCTGCGGGAGCTATAATACCTGAAGAACTGGGAGGGCATAAAACAGATGTGATGGCGATAGGCATACCTATGGCAGGAAGTGAACCAAAACCGGAAGCTTTCTCGCCACTGGCATTGAAGAACCGCGTCCGTCCGGCTAAAGGAGGATACAGCGTGGGACATAAAGATATCACAGCAGGTACCATCGCTACAGGTGTTTACGATATCCTGCCTGGAGGTAAGGTCAGCCCGCCTGTACAGGGGATTGGCATGCCGCCCAAATACTACATTCTCAGTAATAACCACGTACTTGCAGCTTCCAATGCAGGACAGATCGGAGATGCGGTGCTGCAACCTGGAGCTTTTGATGGAGGGGAAGATCCGGAGGACAGAATAGGTACGCTGTTTAGATTTGTACCCATCGATTTTTCGGAACCCAGAGAATCTCAGAACAACACTGTGGACTGTGCACTTGCGCTCGTGGAGTTCCGTAATATCGACCGGGAAATTTACTGGATCGGAGAAGTGCGGGGATGGAAGCAGAAAAATTTCGTAAAGGTAGGGGATCTTGTGAAAAAAACCGGGCGCACCACAGCCTTTACCACAGGCAGGATCACAGCAGTCAATGCAACTGTAGATATCAATTATAGTCAAGGCAAGGTTGCACGGTTTAAAGACCAGATCATAACTACCTCAATGAGCGAAGGCGGTGATTCGGGTTCACTGATAACGACGCTGGATAATGTAGCTGTTGGGCTGCTGTTTGCAGGTTCCAGTACAGTAACTATTGCTAACCAGATTGAAAATGTCCGGGCACTGCTGAAGGTAGAGGTAGCCGAACAAGTAATCAACTAAACCGCACCTCATTGCCCGAACATGCATAAGCATGTGCAAACAAAGCAAAAAGAATAATGGCAGGATTTATGGCAGGATTTACTCATAGGAGATACAAAACAAGGCTCGACAGACACTGTGAATTAAATTTATATTTTAGGTTGTTGGGAGCTAAATGCTATTGATTTCTCAGTTCAACTGCATAAGTCCTGATTGATTTATCTTTTCTGTTAGTTACCCGCATTGTTGCTCCTGCTTTTTATGGTTACAACTCTATGAATTTCTTTTGCAGATATTCATTTATTCAGGTGAGATTGATATTTAGCATATTTGAGGAAGAAATCATAAAAAAGAGGGAGTAGTAAGGAAAAGAGTGAGATAGAATTGAGGGAGGCAGGCAAATACATGAAGCTTATTCATTTACTTCTGATTTTTTCAGTTATATTTACAGCCTTCTCAGGCTGTGTATCCGACAGAGGAGGCACGGGAGTCCATGGCAACGAAACCGAGACTCTTTCTTATCAGGGGCAGCAGTTAACCCCTATTGCACAGCAACGCAACAACGCCATCAAGGGCACCCAGTATATTGACAGGGAGAGCTACAGGCTGCGGGTTGACGGGCTTGTGGAAAAACCCCGGAACTTTACCTACGAAGAAATAACCGAATTGCCTCAAACTTCTAAAGTTGTTGACCTTAACTGTGTGGAAGGCTGGAGTTTCACTGCAAAATGGACCGGAGTAAAGATAGCTGAGATCTTTGAGGAAGTAGGGGCTATGGAAAATGCAACAACGGTTATTTTTTACAGCGCAGACGGGTATTCCACTTCCCTTGATAAGGACTATCTTCTGGAAAACAACATCATACTTGCGTATAAACTAAATGATGTGACCCTGCCGCCTGAAAGAGGGTTTCCCCTGCAGCTTGTGGCTGAAGACAAGTACGGGTACAAGTGGGCGAAGTGGATAGTAAGAATTGAGCTCAGTGACTCACCTTACAGAGGGTACTGGGAAGAATTCGGGTACAATAACATAGCCGATGTTGGTGGACCTGCCTTTGAAAGATGAAGGTAGAAACCGCAAATAACCCGTCTTTGACGAATCTGCCAAGTCCGCGAAACTTCATCCACGAAGAAATTCCGACAGAAAAAATTCACAGGATTTGTATCAGCAGAATTTGTATCAGCAGAATTCGTATCAGCAGAATTTGTATCAGCAGACTATCTTAATGAGGAAAGGGAGAAAGTGTTTTTGGAGGAGCTCAAGGTATTCATCATGTTTACTCAGGCGGGCCTGAAATATACCATTCCGGTATGTATGTTTCGAATCCGTCATACCATTTCAAAACATCTTCGGCTTGTCTGAGCATTGTACGGACTTCTTCCTGCCCATATGGAATTGACCAGGGAATTGATGAAAGCTGGTTGCTTGCAATATATAAAGCCATTAATCTAAAAAATAAAGCAGGTACATCATGATCAAAATACCCATTTATACGTCCCGAAGCAAATGCGGCACTTATACCTGCGCACCAGGTAATGCGGTTGAATTCCTCCCATGGGTCACCATAATCAAGCCTGTCAAAATCAATAATCCCAAGCTCCCCGGATTTTGTAACAATCATATTTCCTGCATGATAGTCACCATGTTGAAAACACTGGGGACGATTTTCTAACAGATATCGATTTTGTTCGATATACTCGATTATTTTATCTGCTCCTTTCAGATGAATTCCGCAGGCCTTATAATTAGTAATATTTCTGTTTATTTTACGATTGAAACGTTCCGACCATGAAAGCTGATTTTTTGCTGCGGGAATTTGATGAATTATTTTCAATATTTCTCCTGCTCTAATCCCAAGCTGGTATTGTTCTTTGTCGCTTAGCCCGGGAAGAACAGTTTCTGCACCCTCCCCTTCAATCCAGGTTGTTAAAGAATACACAGACTGACCACTATTACAAATTCCAAAATCAACCGGATGCGACATTAAGATGTTAATTTTATCAAGCTGTTTTATTGTTTGAAAATCCTGTTTCTTTCTCTCATATTGCTATATGTCTGACATTCGGAGTAAAAATTCTCTACCGTCCGTCGTTTGGACATAATATTTCTTATCATTTGACCATCCTTGATTAATTTCCTCAACTATTTGCCAATTACAAGAGTCAGGTATTTCATTATAGATTTTAATCACGCAAACACCCCTGGAAAATAGAATATCCAGCTATAGGTTCACCAAAGATCCGGATGAAGATTAAATAAATTTGGATGAAGATTAAATAAATTTGGATGAAGATTAAATAAATTTGGATGAAGATTAAATAAATTTCTCGAATGGAGATGATATAAATTTCTCGAATGGAGATGATATAAATTTCTCGAATGAAGATGATATAAATTTCTCGAATGGAGATGATATAAATTTCTCGAATGAAGATGATATAAATTTCTCGAATGAAGATGATATGAATTTCTCGGATGACTTATACAGTTGTACTTAACAAAAATATTTTATTAATCCGTAATATCGCAACTGCTCATCGATTTTATCCGATTTTTAAGTCCTTTTTACTGAACCCGAATGTTATCCCAGCCTCAGGACTTCGTTCTTCCAGAAAGGCATCCATCGTTAAGTCAAAGTAAGAAAGGAGAGGGATAAAAGTCCGTATCGAAACACCAATAATAATATAAGATACCCGGGCTATAGTATACTCTTGCCAGTATTGAAGATTCAAAACAAAGAATCAAATCCTGTCCATAGTTACGTTTGACTATAAGAGGGTTTGATTATTTCTGCCTTTTATTTCACTATATTTCATGAGTTACGAGTTATAGGATTCATGAGAGCTACACTTCGTGAGTGCTTACGCTTGCTGGCCTGTATTTCATTGCATTACTGTTAAAAGGAAGAGAAACTGAGAGGCAAAGAGTATAGTTGTTAAGATTGAGGCTGGAAAATGGGGGTAATTTGAAGTGGCAGATAGCCATGTTAATACTTTGTATCCTGGGGACCCATTCAGGGACTGGCTTGTTGAAGAAGTTGTAGGGCACCGGATTCGAGATAAAAATTGCCGTGTGAATGTTTTCAAGCACAATTCCTCTCACACTGTCTGCAGGTATCAGTTCAAAGGGGAACACTTCAGTGTAATGGCAAAATTTTTTGCCGAACCTACAGGGAAGCTAAAGGCTTACAACGCTTACAGAGGCATGATGAATGAATACCGGAACCTGAAAAAAGCAGCTTCGATAATAAACGTTGCAAAACCTCTTGCAATAAATAAAGATTTTAATTGTGTCCTTGTAACCGAACACGTACCCGGAAAATCACTGAAATGGTACTTTAAACGCGAAGAGAACCTTTATGAAAAGCTTGCTGCAGTGGCGCATATGCTCAGGCAGCTGCATGACAATACACAGTCATATGCTTATGATAAAGAAAATGAGTTCAGGAACTATCACGACGTACTGGACCACCTGAAACTGGATTACGGCACACGGGATACTTTCAACAAACTTCTCGGAGAATGGTGGTACAGTTCCTGGATTGACCGGGAGTGCGGCTGTATGGTCCACAGGGATGTTACCCCTTCCAATTATATTTTCTGCAAAGGAAAACCCTATGCACTTGACTTTGAAAGTTCCTGGTACGAGGCAAATCCTGTAAGAGACCTCGGAATTCTTACTGCCGAACTGAAAAACTATTTCGAACTGCATAAAGGAGGAGGCTGGAAAGCCGAACCGTATATAGGAAACTTTCTCTGGGAGTATAGCCGCGGAGAAAAGGAGTTTTACCACGTTACCAGAATTTTGCCTTTTTTCATGAGTATAGGGCTGCTCCGTTCGGCAAGGCTTCATCAGGGCGAGTACAGGAATTACCTCATAAGGGAAGCCCGTGAATGTTTAAATACGATTAATAGAGGAAACTGAAGAAAAATGAGGGAACTCTAAAAAAAAGGACTCGAAAAAGAAGAACTCTTAAAAGAAGAACTCTTAAAAGAAGAACTCTTAAAAGAAGAACTCCAAAAGGAAATAGGGGACCGAGGGTAACATTAAGGGGATTGAAAACAAATATTAAGGGGATATGGGAGGCAAGAACATTTCACAGAACAATGAGTTTGAAACCGAAGAGGGCACTATAGTCGTTCCCACCGATCCTATCATAGCAGGGGAAGAGACATTTGAGAGCTGCAAAATAAAGGGCGTTATTTTTGACTGCTACCAGACGCTTATCGATATCCACACCGAAGAACACAGGATCGAGACTTATGAGACCGTAAGCGCATGGCTTGCCTACCACGGAGTAAAAATAAAGCCGGAAAAGCTGTGGGATACGTACATGTTTAAGGTGGAGGAAAGGATGGACGAATCCCAGGAGATATACCCGGAAGTCAGGGTTGAAGAGATCTTTGCCGAGATCTGCCGGGAAAACTCGATCTGGAAAATCGACGAAAAAACCATGGGAATTGAGACCTCAAGGGTCTTTCGGGCAGCCTCGATACGAAAACTCCGTCCCTTTCCCCAGAGCATAAAGTTAATCGAACATTGCATCAACATCCCCAAGTGCATAATCTCCAACGGGCAGCGGGTCTTTTCCGAACTGGAACTCCGGTTCCTCGGGCTCTACGATTACTTTGACTTTGTTATTTTCTCTTCCGACGTGGGGTACAAAAAACCTGACCTCAGGCTTTTTATGACCGCACTCAAAAGAATGGGACTCGAACTCGAACCCAGGTGTGTTATGTCCCTCGGAGACTCTTACGAAAACGAGATCCTTCCGGCCAGAAAGCTCGGGATACAGGCAATGACCATCGAAGAAGCCTGGAAACATTACGGGGTAATGGACTGATTTCAAAAATGAAGGTGATCCCGTTTGAGGGATCTGCCGTATGGGCAGATATCTTCAAAAGCCTTTCCGGAAATCCATTCGGGACTCTTTGCCCCGCTCCCAACACTCAGGCACACCCTTTCTTTCCGTGGGGTTCCTGCCCAATTCTCAGGCTATGCCCCTTAACTCTTTCCTTCGAACAGCCGGATCCCACCAGACTATAGCTGACCTGTATTTTCTGACGCAAGGTCCTTCGCCGGAATCTCTATACAATGCCTCCCGAATTGTCTTTTCAACCTCAGGTGTGATTTCCGTATAGATCGAGTAGAAGACCCTGTACATTCTGAACATATTCTCAGGGGTCCGCATGCTTGTATAATCGATAATTCGCACCTGCGGGATCCTTCCATGCATGTAGAGCAGGTTATATATCAACGGGTATTCCGGGTATTGCGGGTGCGGAGTATCGCCCATAATCTTCTTCCAGAGTTCTGCTTCAAACGTCTGTCCGGTGCCTATACCTCCGACAACGCAGCAGTACCCCTGAGTCACCTCTTCCATTCGGCGGATCTGGTCCATAATATCACGGAACATCCAGATGACAGTTGAGGTGATGGTGAGGTCATACTTGCCCCGGAGATCCGTGCTGTTCACATCCTGCCAGAGCTTCGGGAGAATGGAATAGTTTTTCACTCCTGCTTCGGCAGCATTCCGGTGGATCATACGGATCATTCCCTCTGAAGGTTCAACTGCAGTCATATGACCAACCCGCCTGGCAAATGGGATGACAAAAGTCCCGGGCCCTGAGCCAATCTCAAGGACCTGTGAGTTCGGAGGAATGACTCCATAGTGGTCGAGTGTGGCATATACAGACTCTCCGAACTCGTACTGGTTAGTCCGCCTGGACTCCGAGTAGTCCTCTGCCCGCTCACTCCAGTCATCGATCTCGTAATCCCTGCGCATTATTCTCGACCTGGTATCGTAACTATCTTCCCAGAACCTGACCCAGTCAATCCCGGATATAAGAGAGCTGTCCATCATGCTACTTTCCACCATAAAACCCCCATCCTGCCGTTAACCTGGTATATGCCATTTTTAGCCCGGCTCTGCACATAGTCCTGAATAAACGCGCTGTCACGGGTATCCGGAGGCCGGTATTTCCCTACGAGGTTGCTGATAGAGGCAATTGCCGAGGCAACCGATCGGGAAAGGGTGTAATCGATTACATCAACATTCGGATGCACCCCGGAATCATTGAGAAGGTTTAATACCGTGATGAACTGGTCAAAGTCACCCTCATTAATCTCCAGAGTTTCCATCAGTTCACTTGTCTCAGAGGGTGATTCGAAGCCGTGAGCAAGACAGCAATATCCCCTGGAAACCGCTTCCATACGCCGGACCTGCTGGAGAATGTCCGGAAACTGCCAGAGGGCATGGCAGCAGATGACCAGATCGTAGTTCTTCGCATAAGCTGCAACATCTACCTCCTGCCAGGTCTGAGGGATTACGTCAATGTTAGAAAGTCCCCTGCTCTGCGCATATGACATCAGTGCCCCTGCCATTCTTTCTGCCGGCTCGACCGCCGTTACCCTGCGCACTCTCTCTGCAAACGGGACTGTTATCGCACCTGGCCCTGATGCAATATCAAGAACATGCCACTCTTTTTGCAGCAGCCCTTCCCTTTCAAACAGGTTGAGGATATTCCTGCCGTGATTGCAATCACTTGCCAGTACCATATCGGAATAATCCTCTGCCCGCCGGTTCCAGTAACCTGTGGTGGAAAGCCGGTTCATCTCACCGATACCTTCAGCCCAGGCTGTCTCCCAATCGATCTTTAAAATCATACTACATCCTTCGCCATCATACATTTACACAAATAAGTGTTAATATATAGCAATTTATTTTTTGATTGTCTTAGAATATATGAAAACAAATATAAATAGTAATAACATACACCCTGTAATTTTCGTAACAAAAGTTAAGCAAAAATCTGGAAAAAAGTAGACCATGAACACGATTCTTGAGGTTCAACAGCTGCATGTACACTTTTCCACATCAGGCAAGCTCATCCGGGCCGTGGACGGCGTTGATATCAATGTCATACAGTCCGAGACACTTGCCATCATAGGAGAAAGCGGGAGCGGAAAATCGGTATTGGGCCTTGCCCTCCTCGGACTGCTGCCTGCAAACTCTACAGTTGCTGGAACTGTAAGATATCGTGGTGCTGACCTCCTAACCTCCTCTGAAAGCGAATTTGAAAAAATCCGCGGCAGCAAGATCGCCTGGGTTCCGCAGAACCCTGCAGGAGCAATGAACCCTTCTATGACCGTAGGGGACCAGATCGGAGAACCGATCTCTCTCCATGTGGAAAAAAACAAAGCTGCAGTTCGAAAGAAAGTTCTTGAACTCCTTCGACTCATCCGGATAACTCCTCCCGAAGAGCGGATCGACTCGTACCCTTACTCCTTCAGTGGCGGAATGCTTCAACGGTCACTTGTTGCTATGGGGATTGCAGGCCTCCCGGAACTGCTCATCGCCGACGAACCGACTAAGGGGATAGACATAATGAACAGGCAGGCTGTCTCCGCCCTTCTCCGGATTGTACGCGAGAACGGGATCACCCTTCTCGTTATTACACATGACCTCTCATTTGCCCGAAATCTCGCAGATAGGATCGCAGTCATGTATTCCGGAAGGATTGTGGAAGTCAGGGAAAAAAGTAGCTTTTTTAGCGGTCCCCGGCATCCCTATGCCAGGGGAATGCTCCGTTCGCTCCCGGAGAACGGACTTCACCCCATATCAGGCAGGACAAGAGAGTCAGACAAAGATGACGGAGGCTGTAGATTCAGATTCCGCTGCACAAACGCGATAGAACGATGCAGAGTAGAACCGCCGCTCATCGCTCTTCCGGACGGATCGGCTGTAAGGTGCTGGTTGTATGATTGAAGGAAGAGGATTGACGAAAATATTTGCCTCCCGGGGAAAGAACCGGATTACTGCTGTTGACGGGGTGGATATCCGGATCGACACCGGAGAAACACTTGCCCTTGTAGGGGAGAGCGGGTGCGGCAAATCCACCCTCTCTAGACTGCTCCTCCTGCTTATTCCTCCGACCCGGGGCGAGGTATTCTTTGAAGGCCAGCCTCTGACGCGGTTGAAAGAAAAAGAACTCCGCTCGGTCCGGCGAAAAATCCAGATAGTGCCGCAACAACCGGAAAGCGCGTTGAATCCGCGGTGGAAGATAGCCGACTCCATCTGCGAACCCTACCGCATCCATCCGGACGCATTACCTCCCGGAAGGCAGATTGGAGAGGAACTGGACAGGCTCCTCGGGCTTGTCGGGCTTGAGCCGGAACAGGCAGCCCGATACCCCCATCAGCTCAGCGGCGGGGAGCTGCAACGCGCCGTTATCGCCCGTGCTATCGCGCTGGAACCGGCACTTGTCATATGTGACGAGCCGACGTCGATGCTGGACGTGTCCACACAGGCAGCTATTGTCCGCCTCCTCCAGACACTCCAGCAGAAGCTGGGATGCGCTCTTCTCTTCATCACCCACGACCAGGGGCTCGCTCATGCTATAGGAAACCGGACCGCCGTAATGTTTGGCGGGAAGATTGTAGAGGAGGGGAAGGATGTCCTGGACAGACCTCTCCACCCGTTCACCCGCAGGATTACATCGATCCCGGATTCCGGTTCCTTATCATGCCCCGAACCTCAGGAGGCCAGAGCCCCAGGTTCGTGCGTATACTATCAATTCTGCTCTGAAAAGACAGAAAAATGCCTTAAAAGCCCTGAAATGCAGGAATACGGCGGCCGGAGGGTGAGCTGCCATAATGTTTCACATGCCTGATGCCATGATTGCTCCGATTATCAAATTATTACTCCATGCACTTACCGCAATGCAAAATCTTACAGCGCTTGATCTTGATACGTAAACTGGGTGTGATGAGTTAATATGACAAGAAAAGAGGGAATTCTCTTCATTCTGCTGGCTCTCGCTGTCATGGGAGCGGGCTGTACAGACCAGGAACAGCAAGAAGAACTTCAGACGCTCTCCATCTCGGGCCAATGGAGTCCGAATACTATCGATCCTCACCTGTCAGGTTATATCCCTCAAAGGCTCGGATATGCAGAGACCCTCGTAGGAGTCGATTATGAGGGGAAGATCGCCCCTTCCCTTGCAGAATCATGGGAGGTTTCCGGTGATGGAAAAAACTGGACATTCATTTTAAGAGACGGTGTCCGTTTCCATGACGGGACCCCATTTACAGCCGGGATAATGAAGACCTCGCTCGAAAGGTCCTTTGTCCAGTCGGAGGCGATATTCGGGAAAATTCCGGTATCAGCCATTGAGGTCCCTGATAACCTGACCCTGGAAATCAGCCTCGATTCCCCCTTCCCTTCACTGCCTGCCTATCTCTCCAGAGCAGAGAGTGCGGCTCTTGCTCCCGGATCTTACGACGCGGAAGGCAATGTTGTAAAGCCCGTAGGCACCGGCCCTTTCATCTTCGAGTCCTGGAAACCGGAAGAAGAGGTTGTTGTCGTCAAGAACCCCGATTACTGGGGACAGGCTGCCTCGGTTGATAAGGTGATATACCGTATAATTCCCGAGACCCTTACGAGAAAGCTACTCCTTGACAGTAAGGAAATTCAGATAGCAATGATCCTCTCTCCGGAGATTGCCGAGGAATATACGGAAAAGGCTGACTATTCCGTCCTGCAGCAGCCTATTGCTCGCGTAAGAATGATAGGGTTCAACACAGAAAAGGAGCCCTTCGACGATAAGCGGGTGCGCCAGGCTGTCAACTATGCCATAGACCGGGAAGCAATAGTGACGTATGTCCTTCACGGATACGGGACAACGGCAGCAGGGCTCTTCCCGCCGAACTTTTACTGGGCTAACCAGGAGATTGCCCCATACACGTATGATACGGAGAAAGCGAAATCGCTTCTTGAAGAGGCAGGGTGGACAGACACGGACGGAGACGGGACTCTTGATAAAGACGGCAGACCTCTGAAGATTACGCTCGTTACTTACCCGGAGCGGGCAGAACTGCCGCCGATAGCCGAGGTGATCGAGCAGCAGCTCAGGAAAGTCGGGTTTGAGACCGAACTTCAGATCCTCAACACCGATGCCGCCAATTCTCTCCGAAATAAAGGCGAGTTCGATATCTTCCTGGTCGGAAGGGGGCTGCTCTTCGTACCCGACCCCGACGAGATCATGATGACCGATTATCACTCGAGCGGTACGTCAATAGACGGCTGGGGGGCGTATCACTGGCACAACGACAGTGTGGACGAGCTGATCGAACAGTCCAGAACCACGTCCGACATGGCTGCCAGGAAAGAACTCTATGATGAGGTCCAGGCAATTGTCGTCGAAGAAGCGCCGGTTGCATATCTCAACTATTACGTCAATATTGACGTTGCCACCTCGAATATAGAGGGATACCGCCTCCATCCTACGGAGTACTCGCTCCACCTTGAGAATGTCTCGGTCACCTGATGCGGGATACGCCTCCCGCATCCATTTCATTCGGACAGGGTTTGAGTAAGAATGATGCGTACGATCATACTGAACCGCCTGCTTCAACTGACCCCGGTAATGATAGGGATCTCGCTCATCACTTTTGCGGTAATCTCCCTTTCCCCGGGAGACCCGGCCGAGATCACACTCCGAGCCACCCTGGGCACCGAAAGCCCCCCGAAAGAGGCGGTAGCCAAACTTCATGAGGAGATGGGGCTTGACGACCCCTGGTATGTCAGCTATCTGAAATGGGCTTCGCGGGTCATATCCGGGGATCTGGGGTATTCTTACCAGACAAAGCGGAGTACAACCGAGGAAATCGCACATGCCCTACCCATAACCTTCTCTCTCGCCGTCCTTACAATGTTCTTCTCGGCTGCCGTAGCTATTCCGCTCGGAATCGCCGCGGCACTGAGACAGAACGGGTTTGTGGACCACCTCTGCAGACTTAGCTCCATCATCAGCCTTTCAAGCCCCGAGTTTTTCGTTGCGATAATTTTTATGCTCGTTGGAGGCGTCTATCTGGGCATCCTCCCGGTTGCAGGAACGGGAGGTCCGGAACACCTCATCCTTCCCTCCCTGGCTCTTTCGATAGGCCTCACCGCAATAACGATGCGTATCATGCGGACGAGCATGATCGAAACACTTGAACAGGACTATATCAGGACAGCACGGGCAAAAGGGCTGGGTTACAGGGCCGTTATTCGGCGGCATGCCCTCAAGAATGCCCTTATCCCGGTCCTGATATATATGGGCACCCAGTTCGGATGGCTCTTTGGAGGTGCGGTCGTTATCGAAAACATGTTTGCACTTCCCGGGCTTGGTAGGCTTCTTGTGAATTCTGTTTCCTCGATGGACATTATGGTGGTCCAGGGGTGCATGCTCACCTTCGCAGCGATTGTCGTGCTGATCAATCTCGGCGTCGACGTCGCCTGCTTCTATCTTGACCCGTCAATCAGGCAGGAGGAATGATATGGAATATTCGCACCCGGAAAGAAAATGGGCAGCCTCCGGCATTAACCGGACACGGATGCTTCTGCGGAGCAACATGACGCTTACCTTCGGTATTCTGCTGTTCACCCTGATCTCAATGCTCGCTATAACGGCTCCGGCTATTTCCCCGCACGACCCTGCAGAAATGCATTTTGAAGAACGGTTATCTCCCCCGTCGGAATCTTTTCCCCTCGGGACGGACCAGTTTGGCAGGTGTATCTTCAGCCGGATAGTATACGGGGCGCAGACCTCGCTCTCAATTGCGATCATTTCGACTCTAACCGTCGTGACTGTAGGGATTACCATAGGAATGTATGCAGGTTATTTCAGCAGGTATGATGCGGTCCTGATGCGGTTGACGGATGTGCTGCTTGCCTTTCCCAACATCGTCCTTGCAATTGCAATTGTTGGGGTTGTCGGCCCCAGTCCCGAAGGTATCATTCTTTCTTTTTCTATCTCGGGCTGGGCAAAGTACGCACGGATGATCCGGGGTTCTACCCTTTCGCTAAAAAATAGCGGATTCGTCGAGGCAGCAAAGGCGCTTGGTGCATCTGATAAATACATTCTTCTCCACCATATTCTCCCCAACAGCTACGGACCTATCATTGAGATCGCAACACTCGGACTTGGGTCCAGGATTATTGCAATTTCCGGACTTGGATTCCTCGGGCTTGGGATCCAGCCTCCTACCCCGGAACTGGGGGCGATCCTGAAGGACGGCGTGGTGTACCTCCAGACTGCCCCGATGATGGCACTGTCTGCAAGCGGTATGATCATGCTGTTTGTCCTTGCGACAAATCTCATAGGTTCCGAATTGAGGTCTATCGCCGATCCCAGGTCCGATATGATAGATCTTTGATTGGCATGCAAAGAGCAGCATTGTGATTTTATTCTTTAGGGCGTTTCTTATCGAATAGAAGCCTTTCCTTTAATGAAATTTCATATAGATCAGTTTGTCTAGCTTCAAGTCATTTGAGAAACCATTCATGCATGTCATATGGAGAATTTAAGAATGAGATATGGAATTAAATTATATTGATCTGCTTCATACTAAAAGCAGAATTATGCCTTTGTAGTTTGAGATAGCCATTCTTCAAATAATATTGCATATTCGTAAGTATCCTGCCAAATAGGGTTCCCTTGTTCATCAGACTTAAAATATATATTTTTGAGCAAATGGCCCTCTTTTCGAAAATGTAATCGTTCCAGCAGTTTCCATGATGCTTTGTTTTGGGGATTGCACATGGCAACAACTCTCCTGGCTTGCAGAGTTTTAAACGCATAATTTAAAACTGCTTTACAACTCTCAGTCGCATATCCGTATCCCTGATATTTAGAATTAAAGACGTACCCGAGCTCCCATGTAGAATATTTTTTTGGGTGCTGTTGCTCAATATAAATATTTCCTATCAATTTATCGGTGCTTTTCAAGCACACTGCCAAAAAAGATTCTTGATTTGACCTTTTTATTGCTTCCAGTTTGCATTGGGCTTCAGTAAAAATATCGTAAGGTTCAAATTTCAGAACTGCTGCATCAGACAGATAATCATACAAGTCTTTCCAATCTTCAGGTGTAAATTTTCTAATCACTATTCTATCAGTTTCTATTGTGTGCAACAATTAAACCTCCATTCAGGAGAGACTCTCAAATTCGAATTTAGTTTAAAAATTGTTTTTGTATAGTTTGTAAAGTTATCGGTTAATTACTCCACTCAGAAAACACTTCAGGAAGACATACACTCCCACGAGTAGACTTTTCTACTACTATGTGGCCGCAACGACTATGGCACCACCGGACCAGTTTAAACCTATCATTTTTAATTTTAACTCCGAATTAATACCGGAGATGAAATATATAGATATAGAGAACTATATATTTATTCTTGCATCTAATATGGGTATTTCCGAAATATCTATATATCCAAAGGACAATATTAGGATTGATAGAAGATAAAGATAGAAAAGATCTGAAATATCTAGAAATGTCAAAAAATATACGGAGAATCCCTATGCTCCAGAACGGAAAAATTAAAGGTTTAATCTTTGACTGTTATAAAACTCTCATCGACATAAAAACAGATGAAGGAGGCCGGGAAACAAACGAAAGGGTAAGCAAATGGTTACTCTATCAGGGGGTGAAGATAGAACCCAACCGGCTCCGGGAAGAATACAGGTGGAAAGTTATAGGCAGGCTTGGAAACTCAGGCCAGCAGCACCCTGATATCCGCATAGAAGAGATTTTTTCAGAGATCTGTGCCGAGAATGCCTTCAGGGAAATCGACCCCTTCTGGCTTGGGATTGAAACAGCCAAGGTCTTCAGAACGGCGTCGTTAAAGAAACTCGAAGCTTACCCTCAGAGCCTGCGCCTGCTTGAAAAATACAGAAACATCCCCAAATGCATTGTTTCCAATGCCCAGAGGGTTTTTACGGAACAGGAGCTTCGCTTCCTGGGCCTGTACGACCGCTTTAATTTCGTAATTATGTCTTCGGACCACCGGATCAAGAAACCTGACACCCGACTCTTCAGGATGGCTCTTGACGGCCTCGGGCTTGAGCCCTGGGAAGTGCTCTCTATCGGAGACACCCCGGAAAACGATATATACCCGCCTCAAAGCCTCGGAATGAATGCCATGCATATCAGGGATGCCTGGAGATATGCGTGAACTGCCCACTGGTTGCTGAGTTTACTATTTGTAAGACCCGTACCGTTGTGTATCTCTGGATATCCTGCATTCTACACTAATCAATTCTCTTTTTGCTTTTTATCACATCCTATGCCGTCTGTGTCATTGCTCGATCTCGCGACCATACTACCCAAAGATAACACATAAGTTTACCAGGTTCCAAACTGGGGGTAATTGTTGAGACCTTAGGAGCCACCTGTATACCAGAGGCATATGTGTCCATTCGCCTGGATGTCTACTCGGCCATCCAGACCATATTTCGTGCCTTTGACCATGCCTAAGAGCCTGGTTTCGCATTCTAACTTAATGATCCTTCAAGCGACGGTTCATCTTTCGATTCTCCATAGCCTTATTTCCCCGGCAGATTACCTGTGGAGATGCCGTGATTTAAGGCTAACGTCTTCGAGTAGTCTGTGAAGTCTGCACCATTCAGGATAAAAGAAGTAAGGAAGCTGTTTTTAACCATGTGTAGAAGTTCTGTGTGAGGTGTAAATGAATTATATCCATTCGTTTTGGCTAAGATAGTTTGCAGTAAGTTACAGGACATTCGACTAAAGTGATGCTAAAGAAATAAAGTTAAACTGTTATTGTACAACATAACCAAAAAAGTTGTAGAAATGATTTGCATATATTAAGGATTCTACAAAGTCTTTAAAAGTATATTTATATACAACATTGTGCAAATATGTAATATGTTGGTATTAAAAATATGTTTGGAGGGTTTTAAACGAAAATCAAATATTCCCTGTTTTTTGGTTGCTTTATTTTATTGCTTTTCAGTACAGGTACCGCTTTATCGGCTTCTATAGCACCAGAAGAAGCGTGGAGCAGAACATATGGCGAGGAAGGAAGACTCTTTATCTGGTCTGGTCAAGAAGTCAAGGACGGAGGGTACATGCTTGCAGGAATGATCGCTCAAAATTATCCCGAATCAGGAGAGACAAACTTTGTATTAATAAAAACAGATTCTGCAGGAAAAGAACAATGGAATAGGACATTTGGAGGAACAGGTGATGAAGCTGCACCTGCTGCTAGGGAATGCAGCGATGGAGGATATATTCTGGCAGGATATAATGAGTCCAGGGGTGTCAATGCATGGTTGGTAAAGACAGATTCAGAAGGGAATGAGGAATGGAATAGAACTTTCGGGGGAGTGCACACAGACTATTTCCAGGATGTTCAAGAGACAAGCGATGGAGGATATGTACTCGCAGGAGGCACGAGTTCTTCCAGTACAGGTGCATCTGATGCCTGGCTTATAAAAATAGATACAGAGGGGAATGAAAAATGGAGTAGAATATTTGGAGGAACGGGCGATGAAGCTGCATATTCTGTTCAGGAAACTGGAGAAGGAGGTTATATACTTGCTTGTGGAACAAGCCTTCTTGGTACAGATAATCGTAGTTTTTGGCTAATAAAGACTGATCAGGATGGAGAAGAAGAATGGAACAGGTCTTTCAGTAATACGGGCTATGACCAGATAGTTTCTGCAAAAGAAACGATGGAGGGAGGATACATACTGGTAGGAAATACCAGGTCCGATAGCAGTTATCTAAGTGAGAAAACGTGGCTGATCAAGACTAACTCAGATGGAGACGAAGAATGGAACAAAACAGTTTCTAAAGCAAACTACTTCCACTCATCTTCTGCCCAGGAGACTGATGATGGTGGGTATATAATCTCAGGATATTCAGACTTTATAGATGAAGACGAGTATACTTCGTGGTTAATAAAGACGGATCCGAATGGAGACGAAGAATGGAATATAGTATTTGAGAAAGCTGGTGACGATTTCATAAATTCCGTTCAGGAAACAGAAAATGGGGGATATATACTCGCAGGACATATAAGGCCCCCCGGAGGAGACTATAAAGCCTTATTGATCAAGCTCGAAGGGGTAAATAACCCACTCAATGAAATCAAAGAACTAAAGAACTATACGTGCAATCTCGAAAACGTAGACAACAATACTAAAATGGTTCTCAACAAAAGATTAGAAAAGATAATTAATCATCTAGAAGAAGGAAAAGAAAAAAAAGCAATACGTGAACTCAAACAATTTATTAATTATATTAATAAAATGAGGCTTTGTTCCAGGATAAGTGCTGATCAGGCTGACACTTTAATCAAAGAAACACAGAAGATTATTAAGCTTATGGAAGGTTGAAAATCTCAACAAGCATAAAAAACGCACATATATTCTTCGAATAACATGCCCAAAGAATGAAAGTCCTTCTCACTTACCTTTTTTGTTTACTTACTCAATCATTACTTTGGGACAGGAATTACTTTGGGACAGGAATTACTTTGGGACAGGAAGGTTGTCTTTTCTTTGGTTCTCCGAAATCGTCAAGAACTAACCCGTGAATTGCCATCGAAGGCTCAGATGTGACTTTGATCACGGATGCCAAATTGCCTTTGAGGCAATTCTATTGCCCTTGAAATGATGGGCAACGTAAATAGGAAGGAGAAATAAACAAATCTTGCGGTTTAGATATTCACAAACGTTTTGTTATTGCTACTATTCTCAGCAGATCAGGTGAAAAACAGCAACAACGTTTTTCCAGAGATGATGATGGAATTTTAAACCTTAAAAATTGGGTAATTTCAGAAAAATGTGACGTTGTTGCCTGCGAATCAACAAGTGACTTCTGGGTTTCGATTTATGGATCATTGATAGATTATTTGCCTGTTATAGTCGGAAATTCCTGGCAAGTGCAAAATTGGAAAAGTATCCGCACCGTTCCGATAGATTCCCTGGAATATCCACCTATTCAGCGGGATTGATATTCCTTATACTTCTCGCACAGGCAGAGATTTCCATCTCATCAAACCAGATATATTTAAATAATCGCAAGCACTCTAAAACCCAAGAAATTCTTACACTTATTTCTCAATCATGGAGTGTCCCTATGACAGAATCGGAAATTCCAAAAGAATATAATGCTAACGAGGTCGAGGAAAAGTGGATGGAGAAATGGAACCTCTCCATGTACCACTTTAACTGGGGAGAAGATACCCGTCCCCAGTATATTATTGATACTCCACCTCCCTATCCTACAGGCAATTTCCACATCGGAAACGCACTTAACTGGTGCTACATCGACTTTATTGCCAGATACAAACGCATGCGCGGATATAATGTGATGTTCCCCCAGGGCTGGGACTGCCACGGCCTGCCGACGGAAGTTAAGGTTGAAGAAATCCACGGGATTACGAAAAACCAGGTCCCCAGAACCGAGTTCCGCAGGATGTGCAGGGAGCTTACTGCAGGAAACATCGAAAAGATGCGCAAAACAATGCTGCGTCTGGGCTTTTCCGTGGACTGGAGCAACGAATTCGTTACCATGGAGCCTTCATACTTCGTAAAGACACAGAAATCCTTTGTCCGGATGTACAACGACGGGCACATTTATCACGAAGACCATCCGGTCAACTGGTGCCCCCGCTGTGAAACTGCTATCGCTTTTGCAGAAGTCGAGTATGAGACAAGGCAAACCAAACTGAACCTCGTCCACTTTGACAGGGTAGACATAGCAACCACAAGGCCCGAACTGATGGCAGCCTGTGTTGCTGTAGCCGTAAGCCCCAGGGATGAACGCTATAAAGCACATGTAGGGAAGACTCTCACAGTACCCATCTTCGGGCAGAAAGTGCCACTCATTGCAGACGAAGCCGTTGAGCCCGAATTCGGGACAGGCGCTGTGATGATCTGTACATTCGGAGACAAGCAGGATGTGCGCTGGTGGGTAAAATACGGACTGCCCCTTATAAAAGCCCTCGACAAAGAGGGCAGGATGACAAAAGCCGCAGGCAAATATGAAGGAATGACCCTGGCCGAATGCAGGGAAGCCGTAACCGCCGACCTGAAAGCTGCAGGTTTCCTCTATGAACAGAAGCCCCTTGAACAGAATGTGGGGCTCTGCTGGCGCTGCGACACCCCCATAGAAATCCTTTCCGAGCCTCAGTGGTTCGTAAAAATCAACCACGAAGGCATCCTGAAAGCCGCAGATGAGATTAACTGGTACCCCGAATACATGAAAGTAAGGCTCCAGAACTGGACAGGCACTATGGAATGGGACTGGTGTATCTCGAGGCAGAGGATCTTTGCAACCCCGATCCCGATCTGGTACTGTAAAAAGTGCGGGGAAGTCATGATTGCCGAAGAGAGCTGGCTCCCGATTGACCCGAACGAAAATGCGCCAAAGAAAGCCTGTGCCTGCGGCTCGACCGAATTTGAACCCGAAACCGATGTACTGGACACCTGGATGGACTCCTCGATTACTGCCCTGCATGTCACTGGCTGGGAAAGCGAGCACGAGCTCCGCCTGCCTGCACAGATCCGCCCTCAGGGGCATGACATCATCAGGACCTGGGCTTTTTACACAATCCTGAGAAGCCTGGCTCTCGAAGGCAAGAGGCCCTGGGATTCCATAGTGATCAACGGGATGGTGCTAGGACCCGACGGGCATAAGATGAGCAAGTCGCTCGGAAACGTAATCTCTCCCGAAGAGGTAACAACCCAGTACAGTGCCGATGCTTTCAGGCAGTGGGGTGCTGTAGGAGGTTCCACAGGCTCGGACGTAATGTTCCGCTGGAAAGACGTGGTCTCAGCCTCTCGCTTCCTGCAGAAAATGTGGAGCATCTACCGGTTCTCGATGTCCCACTTAAAGGACTTTGAACCTGCAGACGCCGAAAACTTCCCTCCGGACTCCCTCCTTACAATTGATAAGTGGCTTCTGAGCAAGCTCAACAGACTTGTGGACACTACCACAAAAGAGCTTGACGGATACCAGTTCGATTCCACATTCAAAGCCATAAGGGGCTTTGCCTGGGAAGTCCTTGCAGATAACTACCTGGAACTTGTAAAAGGCAGGCTCTACGGGGAAGACCCTGAAAGCAGGAAAGCCGCCCAGTATGTACTTTACACTACAACCCGGACCCTCTCCCTGCTGCTTGCTCCGTTCATACCCTTCTTTGCAGAAGAGATGTACTCCAGGTTCGGCGAGGAAAGTGTGCATATGCAGGCCTGGCCCGCAGTCAATGAAAGCCTGATTAGCGAAGGAGCCGAAGCTGCCGGCGAAATGATCAAAGAGATTACAGGTGAGGTCCGCAGATACAAGTCCGACCTTGGAATGGCCCTGAACTCTCCCCTGAAAAAAATAGAGATCTACAATGCAGAGATCGATACCGGGGATATTGCAGGGGCTACGAACTCTGAAGTTGAACTTATGGCAGGGGCTCCCTCATTTGAGTATGTGCCCGTGGAAGTAAAGCCCAACATGGGCTTCCTGGGACCTCGCTTCAGGAAAGAGGCCGGAGCCGTTGTGAAAGCGCTTCAGGCAGAAGACCCTGCTGCAATTGAAGCTCAGGCAGCGTCAGGAAAAATAACCGTTACCATAAACGGCGAAGCAATAGAACTCGAACCCGTGGCGGTCGAAGTCCGGAAAGAAGTAATCTCCGGAGGCCGCGAGGTAGACGTTCTTGATGTAAAAGGCGCAGTAGTCGTAATTGTAAGGTAAGCTTCACCCCCGAATTGCGCCTCGGGAGTACGCGGTCTGTTTCGGCAGAGTTGCGGCTCTGCAGTACGCTGCCCTTTTCGCTTCGCTCAAGAGGGCCAATTTTGGGATAAAGTAGTGAACTGCGCTCAAGCAGACTAAGTTATGAATTTGAGCAAATAAGCTTCGCTCAAGCGGACTAAACAAAAGAAGAAAAGAGAATATGCAAGCAATAACCTACAATTTCTTTTCTTCCTTTTTACTACTTTTTCCTTTTTTCGGGTTTCTTTCTTGATGAGTCTCCAGACAACCGGCTGGGGGGGGGCATTTATACCTGGCAAAATTGAAAAGACGGGTTTCGACATTAAGAATATCATTTTATCCGGTTGACATGTCCTGGCAGCATGCAGCGCGGGAAAAGAAAACTGAAAGATTCTCGTCGGTTTCAGGTACGGATTAAACAATTAATCAAAGACCACCCGATTTTAAAAGTTTATGACACTCAAAAAACCACTCAAAGAGAACCACTAAAGAGAATTATAGAAAGAGAGGAAAGAATTGCAGGAGAGAAAAATATAAAGGAAGAGGATTTCAATTAACCTGCAATCCCAACGAATTCCGATTGGGATTTATATACGGATTCTGGTTTTACAGGTCTTTTGAAACCCTCGGGACATATTTTTAATTCGTTGACGGCGTTTGTCTCTTTACCAGCATCAGGGAAAAAGATATGATCAGAAGCGCTGCATAGAACATTACACTGGGATCAAATCTGTTATACAGAGACAGCCAGGTGTATACAAGCATTGATCCTGAAAATACTGCTAAAACTATAAGTCCGACATATTTTGCATCTATCATTATTCATCACTCACTTCGCATGTTACTGTACAATTTACTTTTGTTTTATAGGTTGGGTTTTGTTTTTTGGTTAAAATATCAGTTAGAGTACTGTAAGAATACTGAAGTTATCTCCAGTATCATGACTCATGATCAGTTATGAGTTGCATACTGCCTATATTTTTTCAGGTCCTTGAGAATACCTTCAAGGTCGGATTTCATCACCTTCAAATCCAGATCTTCGCCCTGCATACTATCCATGAAATTGATCTTTTTCTCTGTTGTAACTATGATTTCTTTCTTGAGTGAAGCTAACAAATCATCGCTGTCTTCATCAAACTTTATTTCTGCAGCGTTGTCGTTAAATTCGAAGTTATTTTCGGAAGGTTCATCGTCCAGCCCATCAACTTTAATCGCAAATTCACTTCCATCGAAATTAAAATCATCATCAAAGGATGAATCGAGTTCCGAAGCCATTTCCCCGAATGATTGTTCTTTAGTATCAGCTTCAAGACCATTGCTTGCAGGACTATTACTTATTAAAGTGCCTGTGTTGGACATTTTAGTCAGAAGATCGTCATCAAAATCTAACTCGTCTTTTTTGGATTCGACCACTTTATCAAGGTGGTTAACTTTTTCAGCTGAACTTAATTTTGTATCTGCCTCCCCGTAATCAGATAAGGAGACAAGTTTATCTTCATCTTTTTTATTCCTGCGAGGTAAGGAGGAAGAAAGCGATGAAATTTTATTGCTCAAGCTCGCAAAAAACTTCCGAATAGCACCTTTTGCTTTAAGGAATATTGTTCCTACTTTATCAAGGGAATTTTTGCTGGAGGCTCTTTTGACCGAACTGGATTTTTTCCGGCCCGAACCGGACCTTTTCCGGACTGAGCCGGAGCTTTTCGGAATAAAACTGCTGAGCTTTTTGCCATAATCGGAAAAATACCTCAAGCCCTTGAAGCTGAAAGTTTTTGTTTTTGGGCCCAGGTTAGTAAAAAATTTAAACTTACCGGGACCGAGTGAGGCTCCGCCTTTACTTTTATATCTATCGTATAGAGTTGCTGTTCCCATTACGACCAGAGTTACGAAAATACCTATAAAGATAGTGAAATTAGTTTCATATACGGTTATCAGGTCCATATTCATACACCTCCTGCGAGACTATCAAGTACTCCATCAAAGGAGAAGGCCATTTTCACCAGTGGAGGAACTATAATCATCAGTACCCCTGACAGGGTAAACATAAACATACCATAATAGATTGCCAGATACATCGGCCCCCCCTTCACCGCAACAATTGCAAATATGTTTGCAAGTGTTAGGATGATGGTCACTATCACAACGAATTGGCCCAATAATTCGATCGGAACCCCGCCAAATATCCCCAGATTCATGCCGCCCATACCGCCGGGTATACCTTCAAGTTCGGACCCGGTGATATCAAACTGGGTAAAAAGGGAAGTTATGATAGTGGAAAAGATCGTCAGGATCTGGCCTATGAATAGAAGAAGGGCAACCATTGCCACATGAAGGGGGATGACGAGACTGGAAAATCCTTTGGCTATGCGCTCCCTTTTCATTCTCAAAAGGACCAGTTCAAGGTTGGACGAGCTCACAAGCTCGCCTACTGCTTCCGCATTGCCCCCTAAATTTACGGCATCTACAAACACACTTGTCAATTTGTAGATCAAGTAGCTGCCCGTCTCTCCTACAAACCTTCCCCAGCACAGCGCAGGGTCCAGCCCGGATGCCAGTTTCTTGTAAAGCTCCTGGCTCATATCCTTAAGTTCCCCAAGGTTTTTGGGATCGATCTTCAGAAGGGCTTTTGGTACCGTTAGCCCGGACCCGCTTACAATGGACCCGAGGCTCCGGATAAAAGTTGTAAAGCATTCGTCCCTTTTGTTAATCTTATCGATATCTTTATTCGCCGCCATTCCGACAGGCATCAGAATAACTCCTGCCAGAACCAGTCCGACTCCTTTAATGTCAATGAAAAAATCGGCTGAACCGATGAAAGCCGGTATAACGGTGAATAATATAACAGCCAGTGCAGACAGAGCGAGGGAAAGCGGAGCCCACTTATAGATATAGACCTGCTCCCGGGATTTTATGCTTAAGCCGTGGACTTTCGAATCTTTCGGAGAGGCTTTGAAAAGTAAGCCTACCCCAAAGAACGCCATGAAAAATATGATGAACATTGTGGCATAAAGCGTATCTGCCGGGTCCCCAATATTATACAAAATTACTGAAAGTAAGATAATAATAGCTACGAGGGATGTGGAAACAAGCAGAGCTGTATAAGCGTTTGACCATTCTTTGGTGGTTTCGAGGTCTCTTTCGAACTCGTCTTTTCTTTTTGTCTTAAATAATTTCCATTCTTTCGTGAGGAATTCGCTATCAGGCTCTCCTGCTGCTATGGCGTTTGATAACCTGTTAAGAAGTTCCCGCATTCTCTCGTGCGTTACTTTTGTGGATATGAGCTCGCAGGCATTGGCGTAGTCATAGTGCCAGTGCTGGGCCAGCTCTCTAATAAGATTGAAATATTTACTCGGGCAGTATTCCTTTTTGTCCGAGATGCTTGTGAATATTTTGTCCCTTGTCAGATTGGCAGTTGAGATTGAAGCCATATAAGTAAGGGAAAACAGCATATCATTACTCATATAGAGTTCTTTCTGGTAACGTTTGAATTTAAGAGCAAGCTGGTCCAAAAGGGGCTGTAAACCGGACTTTTTGTTGGAAACGTTTTTTATCGCAGAGTTTTCCATCCAAACCACCTTCAGAACTGAATTCTCAGCATACCGGCCTTTGTAATCTTTGCGATCGTGTTAAAAAAGTCCCAGTAATTTACAATTCCTTCACTGTCCAATTTCTCCAGTATTTTTGCCCGTTTTTCAATTTCATCGTAAATTACCTTCTTTTTCTTGCCAGGGATCCCGAGCCTCGTGGCGATTTTGTTCTCAAGGATGTACGAACTTCCCATAGCACTGAAAACATGCGTATCAGTAACAGGGTCCCAGGAAAAGGCTTCAATAAAGGAAATTCCGCCTTTATCCGGGTTGTATCCGAGAACCTCATTTATACTGAGGACCCTTCTCACAAGCTTGCCGTCCGGTCTCCGTACCGCAGATTGGATAATGACAAAGTTGAGGTTGTCCACATACGTTTTAGGAATGTTTATAGGATCGGCAGTAAGCCTCTGGATCAGTTTCTCAACGGTTGCAGCGTGGAACGTTGACATGACGGGGTGTCCGGTCTGCATAGCCTGGAATGCGACATTACCTTCAACACCTCGGATTTCTCCTACAAGGATGTAGTTTGGCCTCTGCCTCAATGCCGCTTTGAGAAGGTCAAACATCGTAACGTCCGATCCGCTACCTTCTCCTATCCCTCCGCCCCTCGTACTGCCTCTTGTTGTTTCCCGGGTCCAGTTTTTGTGCGGGATCTGCAGTTCAGGCGTATCTTCGATTGAAACCAGTTTTGACTCGGGATTTACAAAGGCTGTAATCCCGTTCAACGTGGTAGTCTTACCGCTGGCTGTTTCTCCGCAGATGAAACCGCTCATCCCTTCACCGATCAGGATCCACAGGTACGCTGCCATCCTGTAATCGAGGGTCCCTCCTTTTATGACCTGAAGAATACTGAACGGAATGTCAGCAAACTTTCTTATGGTGAAATTACTCCCGTTTTTACTGATATCGTCCCCGAAAACGATGTTAATTCTTGACCCGTCAGGGAGGGTGGAGTCCACTATGGGATTTTTGAAAGTGATGGGCTTTCCGATCCTTTCTGCAAGCCTGACGATGTACTGATTGAGAGCGTCATTGTCGTTGAATTCTATGACACTCCTGAGACCCTTGAACACCTTATGCTCAATAAAAATGGGCCCGAGACCATTGCAGGTAATATCTTCTATTTTGTTGTCATTTATGTAAGGGTCAAGGAAACCCACACCGATTTTGTCTCTTATGATCGAGTATTTCAGCGCTTCGTACTGTTCCTTTGTTACGTAAATGTGATTCTTCTCGGGATCTTCCTTTGATGGGAAAAGCTTTGCTCCCAATTTTTTGATCCCGGAATCAGCACCGTCAGCGGACATATCAACCTGCTTTTTATTGCCGATTACGCAAATGGAATCAAGGGCCTCTCTAAGAATCCTTTCCTTTTCTTCCATATTTTCAGGGTCGAACTCGATTCCCGTAAGGTAATCTACAAGTTTGGTTTCCAGTTCTTTAATGAGGCCCCCCACTCCGGTAAGAAGTATGGGCTCAATGGGAATATAGAAATTCCTTACATCGTTTTTGTTGGGGTAGATATGCACATAGATCTGGTCGTTGACCTTGTATATCAGATTGGGATCCTCTATTTCACCGTGTTTTGATTCAAGCCTGGGGACATATCTGGGTATGCCCATCGTATCTATTGGCAGGATATGCAGGTACTCCAGAAGGTGCAGGTTTTTTTCAACTTCCGCTTTCATTTCCGGAGGGAGGAGCTTGTAAAGATTACATGTTTTCAGGTTTGAGTGGTCATGCCCATCATACTTTTTTGGTTTGAACGGGAAATTAGTGTATATCCCCGCGTTAAATGCATGCCCGTGTTCAGTACTCAGCTTTTCCTCAATGCTATCCATGTATACCCCATGCGTGACCGGTTACAGTTTTCTTTATACTTTAGCCTGTGAGATTGGAATAATCTTTAAACCGAACCCAGGCTGGACTTCAAAACTCACTATATTGCCCGTACTTTTCTTGGCGCCTCTTATTTTCGAGACTTCCATAACACTGATATAGCGGTCGGTGAGCTGTTCCTTTCTTAAAAACAGGTGACAATCGCATGCTGACCGTATTCTGACAAGAGTGTCTTCTTTGAAAGCATGCTGGTGCAGAGTGATGAAGATCGTGTATCCTTTGTCGCACAAATTTTTCAAACTGGTGAGGAATTCGAGGATGTTGTCCTCATCGGAATAAGTAGTAAACATCGTGAGAGAGTCAATAATGATAACTTTCTCTCGGATGTTTTTGATATGAGTTGTAACGAGATGCAGAGTGCCTTTCATTTGCTCGGAAGTCCATTCGACACCTTCCAGATGGACCGGAAAAATCCTGAAATAGCCCCAGCTGTAAAAGTCCGAGATATCGAGACTCAGGCTGTCCATCTGAGCCAGCATGCTTTTAATCGTATTCTCGGTTGAATAGTACGCTATCCTGTGAAGCTGGTTCAGTCCGCCATAAACCATTTGCTGGCAGAGTACGCTCTTTCCGGTATCGTTTTCGCCTTCGATGAGCACAAGGGAACCGAGAGGGATTCCCTCACCCAGTTTTTTGTCGATTTCATCATTGCCGCTTGAAATAATATTTTTTTTATCTTCACTTTCTCCCATTTTATACACCTGCCTCGTGCTCTGCGGAAGAGACGATACCGTTTTCAGTGATAATTTTTACAATGAAACTGTCATTGGAGTCAAGGTCGATTAATAGTTCGATGTTAATACTTTCATGAGGGTCCAGAATCCCCGGATTAAGGATATCGATATCAGGTGTTATACTGTATTGAGATTCGTTCAAATAGGACACCTGACCGTCTTTTACCAGGAGGATATCCCAGAGGTCGAAGTTGCTTAATTTGGTCTCACCGGCGTTCGCAACAGTGAAACTGGTATGATTTGTTGAGACGTTGAAGACTATATTCTGGATTTCAATACGGGTCTGAAGCCTGTCCATCATTGTCTGATGAGCTGAAACGTATCCGTGATAGGAGGACTCAACAAGAGCATTGGTCCCCATTGTCAGAGTACCTGCAACAACCAGAATCGTTCCGACTACAAAGAACGCTACGATTATTGTATCGAGGCCCATGGTATCACGTTGAGAAGGTGTCTGATGTTGATACCCCGTTGTACAGGAAAAAGGTAAACTTATAAATGTCATCTGCTGGCGGGCTATCGAGCGATATTGTTACTTTAATAGTTTCTCCGCGATTCCAGGTATCCCCATCTCCGTTTTCGAGAGTGTAGTCCCAGGACGGATCTGAAGCGGCTTCAAATCCGGGGTTCCAGTAACCTGAGGAAGACATAATAAAAACATCACAGTACTGCAACTGTGAAAGAGGTATATTTGAAGACCCTACGTTTTTTACCCATACATAAACGTCGTTCCCATCGGGATAAATAAAGATGATATCGATATCGGTTTTAAACTGGTCTTCCATACTGCGGGCAACGGAACTGTAAGATTCGGACAGGCCATATACGGAAGGAAGGACGGCATTTACAAAAGCCACCGCAGCTATAACACTCACAATTACGAGTATCGCTGAAGTTATCACTTCCTTTGCCATGCGTTTTTCACCAGATTATATCTACTCTTTTTCGTTCAGGACATAATCCAGTACCTTGGAGTCAAGAGACTGGTCTTCCGGATTAAGTATATGGTAAAGCCTGTACAGATCCATCACTGCATCATCAAGGTTGTTGTTTTTGGCCAGAATCTCAACGACTCTGATAATAATTACCTTAATATCTTCAGGAATATACCCCAGGAGAGAAAATACCTCAATTAATTCCTTGATTGCATCATGGTCATATTTCCCGACCATGTCCTTGCTCCAGACAATAGTCCTGTAGAAGGAAATCGGATCGATAAGTTTAGAGTCATTTCTTTTCGGCAGTTTTTTAGCAGCCGATTTCATGTTTTCAAAGAGATTTTTCGGAATCATCTCCATTTCCGGGTCAGGATCCTCAAGTTCGTCCTCTTCGAGTTCCTCATTTTTCGGAAGGCGGTCTTCTTTGTCTTCAGCCGACCTGGGATTTACTATGGCACCGGAGATGTTAGCAATACCCTGAATATTCTGGAAAGGGTTTTCCAGGACTCCCATCGTTTCCCTTATGTCCATGAGGAGATTTTTTATCGAGCCTTTGATCTCAGTTACCTCTTCTTCAAGATTTGCAACTTTGGACTCTATAGTATCGCTCTCAGCCGTAGCTACAATTTTATCAATCATGGACTGGTCAAAGGTTTCCCCACTATTCATTATATCACCAAACTGTAGCATTAAAAAATAAAAATAATGACACCCAGAAGAGCATCATTATTGCTTTAATTTTATATTTAGACGAGAGTCATTATAGCACTGATTGACGGAGGTGCTTGCCTGTGGATGGTGTAGGAAGCACCCTGAGGTGGTTTGATTTCAAGCTGGAACTCATCGTTTGCCTCTATATCGACAGCAGCCCCCACAGCATCTAGATCAACTGTTACTTCGAATTTTTCAAACCTCTCCAGCAGGTCATTAGTGTTAGCATTATACTTACCAGTTATACCGAAGAGAGCAGCAGTGGGCACATCATCAGAAGCGAGTTTCAAATCAGTTGGTGCTATACCTGGAGCAGAAACAACTATTAAAGTATTAGCCATATCTACAGCAGAACCGCCTGATGTCAGTTGCAAGCATAGAGTAACATTTTTAAGTTTAGTAGAAGAAGCTCCCGCATCACCGGTGGCAATTACATCTCCACTTAATTCAACACTGCTGCTTGCCTGCATTACACCTGTGTGCACAACTTCCTGGCTTTTCTGGGTTGTATAAAAACCTGCTCCGAGCATAACATAACTGAAGACTGCAGCCACGACTACAAAAGCTACCAGCACAATTGCGGCTTCAAGTCCAGTAAACCCTTTTTCATCTTTGAATAATCGATTCCACATTACAGATCACCTCAGTAAACCGGATAATATACTCCTGATGAAATTGAAGCAGGCATTGTCCTCTGAAGAGTAAGAACGGCGCCCTCAGGCGGTTTCACCTGAATCTTGATTTCTTCATTTGCGACAGGCTGATCATTAAGAGCAGTGGCAGCTGTCAGATCAATCGTAATCTTGTATTTTTCATTGGACTCAATAAGGTTATTTGCACCACCATTATCAATGCTGGCAAGATAATCCCATATTCCATCGTCTTTTTCCATTGTTATAGAATCATTGACATCTGTGTAGGTAACAATTGTTTTGTCAAGATCCACAGCTGATCCTCCGGCAGTGCTTGTGATATAGAATATGATTTCATCTACTCCACTAGCACCTCCTTTAACAATTACATCTCCGGAAGGAGCAAGACTACTGCTTGCCTGCTGTACACCAGTGTGTACGACTTCCTGGCTTTTCTGGGTTGTATAGAACCCCGCTCCCAACATGACGTAACTGAACACTGCAGCTACGACAACGAAGGCTATCAGCACTATTGCAGCTTCAAGCCCGGTAAACCCTTTTTCATTTTTGATTAATCGATTCCACATAATAAATCACCTCAATATTGTGTGACTATTATAACACCAAATATAATATCGAGAATTATTATAAATGTTTCGGCTGTTGAAGGGTTAACTTTAAATAAAATTTACGATAGATTGTAGCGATTTTAGAGTACCTCACCTTTATAAGAAAGAATTAATCAACGTTTTTCTACGAAAAAACAGAAAGAGATAATAAGTTTATTGAATTGGTTTTTTCGAAATAATTTGAAAAAATACAAAAAAATATAATGATATAGATAAATTTTTATCGGACAAAATGAGAAGGATTTCTTGAACAAATAATTTGTATAGTACTCACTTAATAAATTAAGAAAGTATGCAAAAAAAGGAATTATTTATTCAATTAACTGTGTTAACTAGATAATATAAAGGCTTCGAATACAGTATTTTCGAAAATGCCGTGACTTATAGACATAAATTAAAAAAATTTAGATTAATGAAATATATTATCACATAGATTGCTGCATATCGTATCATTTATCTTTAAATAATATCAGGCATTAACAGATGTTTATTAGGATAAAAAAATACAAAGATGATGGAATTTTTATATACTAGCTTCGTAGAAATAGCAATATTTCCCAATAAAAGAGACAAATAGATAATATAAATTAAGAATTGATGCAAAAAGTAGAGAAAAATAATAGAAAAAATCCAGGGAGAATTTCTCCGAAATTTCCATTTGATCAAAAAGTAAATTTAACCTGCACTTGCAAATGTCTATAAAACCCCATCCTTTCTTTCAATATGAGTAGTTTAAAAAACCCACCTACTTTTAAGGAAGAACAATTGACAAATCGGAAACTAAATCTACATCTACATCTACATCTACATCTGTACACATCTTAAGATGCCAGATACAAAAAAAATTTGTGGATTTAAGAATTTCCACGACCGCGAGTAAAGATAAGAACAAATATAAGCCAGGCAGGAAATTATACTTTCTTGAAAACCTTTTCTTTCACACTTACAGGAGTAAACAGTTCCCTTATTTCAACGGGCAGGGTTTCAGACTTTCCTATAACCAGATAGCCTCCGTCCGAAAGAGAGTTATAGAAATCAGTTAACATTTTTATTTTCTGGCTTTCATTAAAATAGATCATGACATTTCTGCAGAATACGGCATCAAAATGCTTTGAAATAGGAGCTTCGCTGGTCAGGTCATGTTTCTGGAAACGGATCAAGAGTTTTGGGATGCGTTTTACTCTGAAGTCTTCCCCGGCTGGCTCAAAATACCTTCGTACAATAGACGGTTCCAAGTTTTTTAATTGCTCTTTACGATATATTCCCTGTGAAGCGCCCTTGAGGCATTTTTCGTCAATGTCGGTTGCATAGATGGAGACGCTCCAGTCTTCCGGCAAAACCTCTTTTGAGCAGATGCCTATTGAATACGGTTCCTCCCCATAGGAACAGGCTGCGCTCCAGAACCTGACCATGTTGCTTCTTGACTTATTTTTCCGCTCCATTATGTCGGGCAGGATTTCTTCCCGGAAAAACTTAAAAGGAGTTTTGTCCCGCATAAACTCGGTAACGTTTACCGTAAGGGCATTTATAACTTCTTTCATCTCGTTTTGGTTTCTTTCCAGGAGTCTCATATAGGTTACATAGTTTTCCTCACCTACAGCTTTCATCCTCAGGTCAATCCTTCTCCTGAGATAACTATCCCTGTACCCGGTCAGAACGATCCCCGATGATTTCGAAATTTTTCGTACAAGAAAGTTAAAGTCTTCATCAAGATTTACAACCACAGTACTTCCCCTTTTGTATATTTGACAATCATGCTTCCGTCCACAGGATTGAAGATTACGTTCCTGCCAACTTCCCCGCCCACATCTTTTGCCAGAATAGGGATATTTCTTTTAACCAGAGCCTCTTCAACAGATATGGCGTTTCGGTCTCCGATTTTGAGGATATCCAGGCTCATGTGCTTAAAAACCTGAGCTCCTCCTGCAAACTTTGCAGTAATCCGATTTTTTCTTGCCCCCATTTTGATCATATCTTCAAACATTTTTTCTATGGCTGTCTCTGCATACTTGGCTTCCCCCGAATTCGAAGTTCCCGGAAGCAGCACGTGAGCTATTCCGCATATACCTGTTGAAACATCAGAAAGAATAACGCCAATACAGGAGCCAAGTCCCATCACTTTTAGGAGGACGTTTTTCCCGATTTTGTATTCCCCTATCCCGGCAGAGAGTTCTCCGTCCAGGCTTTTGACGTTCAAACCTGGTTTCTTGCCCGCCAGGTAATTTTTTGCAGCATCAACTATCTCACATGACTGGCAAGAATCCCTAAATGAGCAGGTTTTCGAAAGCGAACAAAAAGACTTAACCAGCACTGCCCTGCTGGTTAAGAAAATAGCTTTCCCATTCCCATTCGAGACGAATAAAATGTCGTCATTCATAGTTGTCCCATAATTTTCATCATATCATCAAGCAGACAGGTCTCCGGAAGCAGGGCTAAATAAATCTCAATATCCGAATCGGAGCTGAGAGAGGTCTCAAACAGGATAATATGGTTGCTATTCTTAGCCATCTGCGAAACGACAGAATCGATAACTGCCGTAGGCACATCTTCTGCGAAATTTGGAGGAGACGGGAGCAATATTATGTCCATAAAATCAGCCGATGCATCACAAAAAGAAGAGGACAGGATGTTTCCGACCTCCATAATTGTGGACGCATACATTTCTTCGTCCAGCTCTCCCAGACAGAATAGATCACCTGCAATTTTTCTTGCCGATTTTTCAGGGAACATGATATACAGATACCCGGATTTGTTTTCTTCGAGATCCTGCAACGCTATAATTACTCCCGCAACAATCTCACCAATAAATTCTCTTGAGAGATTTTTTATTTCTCCTACCTTAACCTTCGGAACTGAAAGATATACATCTTTATCAAGTAGTTTAGAGAGAGCTGTTGCAGCATGTCCGGTCCCGATATTCCCGAGTTCTTTAAGAACATCCAGTTCTACTTCACTGAGATTACCTAAATCAGTCATCGATATCACCTTTTATAAGCATTGAAACATCAATAATCGGAATTACACGCCCATCCCCTAATATTGTGGCTCCGATAAATCCTTTTGAATTTGAGAAAATATTCCCAAGTGGTTTGATAACAATTTCCTGCTGGTCTATGATCGAATCAACAATGAGACCAACTTCCTCATTTTCTTTTTCAACAATTATGGCAATTTCTTTATCCAATTTTTCACATTCAACATTGAAAATTTCTCTCAACTCAGCAGTTGGTATTAGCTTGTCCCTTATGTAAAGCACAGGAGTTTCTTTAACGAGCTTATAATCACTGCTTTCAACACTCAGAGCTTTTACAACATTAGAAATCGGGATAGCGTATGTCTCAGGCCCGACCTCCACTAAAAGGGATTTGATTATAGCAACGGTGGGAGGCAGATCAATTCTGATTCTGGTAAACTCTCCTTTCTTCGAATAAACCCTGACCTTCCCGCCCAGTTTTTCAACAGCAGTTTTTACTGCATCCATACCCACACCCCTACCAGAGATCTCTGTTGGGGATTCCTTTGTCGAAAAGCCCGGGGCGAAAATTATCATCCGGATTTCTTCTTCACTGAGGTTTTCCACATCAAATGCCGAAAATATTCCTTTTTCAACGGCTTTCTTTTTCAGGACCTCAATATCTATGCCCTTGCCGTCATCTTCGATCTCGATTATTACGTTGTTTTTCTCTCTTCTGGCAGAGAGTTTTATGTGCCCGACTCCGTTTTTCCCGGCTTTTTTCCGCTCTTCTGGATATTCTATACCGTGGTCAACGGCATTTCTAACAAGGTGGACCAGAGGATCGCTAATTTCATCCAGGATGGTCCTGTCCAGTTCCGTGTCCTGACCTTCAATTTCAAACTCGATATTTTTATCGAATTTTCTGCTCAGGTCCCTTACCATACGCGGAAACTTACTGAATACCCTCTCAATTTTTACCATCCGTATTCGCATCACTTCATCCTGCAGGCTTGAGATGGACTTATCCAGAGTCCCGGTAGCTTCCTCAAGTTCGGGGAGGTTGTACTCCTGGGATATCTGAAGCAGACGTCCCTTGTTTATAACAAGCTCTCCGACAAGGTTCATTATATTATCAAGATTGGAGGTCCTGACCCGGATAGTTTCCTGTCTCTGTGCTTCCAGTGGCGCTTTTGCGGATGCTGTCGATTCGGAGAAGTGATTGCCGGAGTCAGCTTCCGACTCCCTGCTATACCGAACCTCCTGCGGCTTTGGCCCCGGAATACGGGTGGCTTCAGATTTCTCTACAGAGGGTTGGGTTTTGTCAAGCAACAACTCCTGATCGGAAATACCCGTATCAGAAATTCCCTTATCAGGAATACCTGTATCAGAACTCGTATCAGAAATTCCCTTATCAGGAATACCTGTATCAGAACTCGTATCAGAAATTCCCTTATCAAGAATACCTGTATCAGAACTCGTATAAGAGATAACCTCATCAGGAATACTCTTATCAGGAATGTGCCCTTCAAAAGCCGGCTCGGGAATTTGCTCGAAAATCCCGGCTTCCTCCAGCTGCAAACCCTGATCAGGAACTGAAGGACTCATTTCAGGATCTTGTTCCGGAACCCGGACTTCCGGGGACTTCGGAACTCCAGGGGGAGATTCCTTGCATTTTTTCTTTGGAAGTATCCCTGCGGATTCGGTCATTTTGAAACAATTTATTGACCTGCTTATTCTGTCCAGAATGCAGCGCAATCTTGCTGTCAAACTGTAAATGCAGAAGTGAAGCGAATTTGATCTGTTTCCGGTTGAAACTATCGGTTTTTCACATACAAGGGATGAAGTTGAAAGGGTATCGGAGAAAGCTTCTTCCGCTACAGGACTGTTACATTTAATTTCTTCATCACAAGCAGTATTAAGTTGTTTGATTTCAGAAATGTCGAAATGTTCGATCTCCGAAATTCGGTCCATCAACCCTTCAACTTTGTCGCGATCTCCTGAAATAAACACTTTTAAGTGGCCGTCAAAAGCGTTATCCAGTCCATCTTCATCGGGCTCCATGCTGGATATTTTGCAGACGTCCCTGAGAGATTCCACGATTAGAGACGCCCTCAGACCCTTCATAACACAGTCTTTAACAAGGGTTACATCCAGGGCAAGATTACAGGCATCCGGACTGCAAGCCCCCTCGGATTCTTTGTTATCAGGAGATTCCGAATTCGGGGATTCAATTTCTGAAATTTCGAAATTTTCGATCTCCGAAATTCGATCCATCAATCCCTCAACTTTATTGCGGTTTCCCGATAAAAACACTTTCAGATGACCGTTAAAGGTTTTATCCATTTCATTTTCATCGGGGTCCGTACGGGCTATATTGCAGACGTCCCGGAGGGATTCTATAACAAGTGCCGCCCTCAAGTCCTTCATAACGCAGTCTTTAGTAAGTGTTAAATCCAGAACAAGACTACAGGCATCCGGACTGCAGGCAATTCCACTTCCCTTGTTATCAGAACATTCGGAATTCGGGGCGATATTTTCTTCTGAATAAGGCACAGATGTTATTGTCGGAGCCGTGTTCTTCTTTTCAACGGAGAGGGGACAAAGTGGCTCCTGCTCGTCATCCTTCATTTTTTCGTAATTTTCGAAAGCTTTCAGGAGATCGTCTATTTTGACATTATCGTTATCTGCGCTTTCTATTTGTTTGACGATCTCTATGATTCGGTCAACTGTCGATAGCAGGATGTCAACCAGTTCGCCATCTATCTCTATGTCTCCGTTTTTTATGCCACAAAGGACTTCTTCCATACTGTGGCACAGATGTTCAAGGGATGTATATCCGAGAAACCCGGCCATTCCTTTTATCGTATGAGTTATCCTGAAGATTTCGTCAATTGCGGCAGCGTCACCATTTTCCAGGTCCACGAAAGATTGATTAAATACATCGAGACATTCGTATATTTCCTGAAGGAAATCGCTTTTATAAGCTGCCATGTCACTTTCCATTGCACTTCGCCTCCAGTTTATTCACAATTTCTTCAGGGATCTCAAAAATGGGTTTAACAACATCAATTGCTCCAGCCTCTATTGCGGCCTTTGGCATCCCGAAAATAACACAGGTATCTTCACTGCATGCAATAGTGGAACCTCCTGCATCCCGTATCTTTTTAAACCCGGAAGCCCCGTCAAATCCCATACCCGTAAGAATAGAGGCAACTATGTTCTTTCCGTATACGTTCAGCATACTTTCGGCAGTTACATCAACCGCAGGCATTACGGCATGAACCGGCTGACCTTTTATGAGTTTGATTCTGGTGACATCCAGAGCCTTTCTGACGGTCATGTGGTAGCCTCCCGGTGCTATGTAGACAACACCTGTCGTTACTTTTTCATTATTTCTGGCTTCCTTTATTTCCAGCTCTGACAGAAAATTCAGCCTTTCTGCCAGCTGCCTGCAAAAACCGCCTTCAGGCATATGCTGAACAACAAAAACCGGAGCAGGCAAATCCCCAGGTAGCCTTGGAATCACCTGTTCAAGCGATGAAGGGCCACCTGTAGAAGACCCTATGAGAATTCCAAAGTCGCCGGCACATCTCCATTTCCCCCTGACTACCTCCCCTTTGAATTTCCTCATATTTATTAATCTTAATATGTTAGGATTTGAACTGTGAATACTTCTTATTTTATCAACAAGCTCTTTTTCGGCCTTATTCACATCATGGTGAGACTCGGATTTTGCGGTAAAATCTATTGCTCCGAGATGTAAAGCCTCCAGTGCCTCTTTTGAACCCTCCGTAGTCAGGGTACTGAACATGATGATGGGAACGGGGTCCGTATTCATAATGGTTTTAACAGCCGTCAACCCGTCCATGACCGGCATGTTAACGTCCATTATAACTATGTCAGGATGTAATTTTTTTGCTTTTTCCACAGCTTCTTTTCCATTACACGCATCTCCGACTATCTTTATGTCCGAGCTGCTTGCAAGCATGCTTCTTATTGCCATCCGCATGAAGGCAGAATCGTCAACAATAAGAGTGCGAATCATGCTCTATCCCCAAAATTTATTCACCGATTACTTTCTTTATCTCTTCAATGACTTTGGGAGCCTGGAAGGGTTTTATAATATAGCCTCTTGCCCCCAGTTTTATTGCAGTCTTTACTATATTCTCCTGCCCGATGGCGGTGCACATCACAACTTTAGCGTCTTTATCAGAGGCCTTTATTTGCTTTAAGGCGTCAATTCCGGTCATTTCAGGCATAACGACGTCCATTGTAACAACGTCCGGCTTGAGATTCCTGTACATTTCCACTGCTTGCTTTCCGTTTTCAGCTTCCCCTGCGATATCAAATCCGGCGCCGAAAAGAATGTTTTTAAGAAGTTTCCTCATAAAAGCTGTATCATCAACAATCAATACTTTTGCCATATGTATCCCCCATAAAAATTATCTTTTGGATATTTTATCTACCATACTTACCCCATGAGGGGTCAATTCGATTTCTTTTCTAATCTTGACAACCTTAGCCAGGCCGGAATCGACAAGGCGGTCATAATAAGTATTCAGCTCATCCGTTGACATCCCAACGATGTTTTCAATTGATGCAAAATCCAATCCGGAATAGATCAGAGTGAGAATCTGCATTTCATCTTCAGACAGGGTAATTGCAGGTTTATGTTTTTCAAAAAGTCTCTGAAGATAGCCTTCAAGCATTTCCAGCGTACTTTCCGGGCAGAGGACCAGACTTGTCACTACATTGCTTTTTTCAACATGAGACAGGACGAGAACTTTTCTCTGTTTCCCGCCAACGTTTCTGAGATCGGTTTTAACGGACCCGAGATTTTCAATCGGAATCCTCTTCTGGTTCCTGGCGGACAAAAACCAGAATCCTTCATCAGTTACGCTGAAATACCCTTTTTCCCACTGGGCACCCGAGGAAACAACACCGCCTACAGTAGCAGATTCCAAAAAAAACACTGCAAACTTATCCGCTTTCAGGTTGAATGCAATGAATTTGAAAACCTGTTGATGAAGATTAGGAGGAAGTCTAAGGATGACTTTATCCTCTTTTTTAATCTGGATACAACTAACGCCCTCCACTTCAACGTCTTCAAGGTCTTCTATTTCCTTGAGGGGGATGTTCCTTTTGCCTATAACAAGGTTATTGTCGGTAACTACCAGTTCTACATCCACCCATCCACCATTATAAGTTTTAATAGGAGCTCGAAGGTGGACTTTTTCGGTCATCCCCTGATCTCCTTCAGCTCGTCTTCGCTGAACAGCTCCTTAAGGTCCATCAGGGTGAGAAGCCCGTCCTCAAGTTTTCCTACGCCTTTCAAAAACCTGGAATCGTCTCTCAAAGCCAAAAACCTGGGGATTTCTTCGATATTTTGGGAAGAGAGGTATTTGACTTCACTGACGCTGTCAACCATCATCCCAATGGTGGCATTATTGTATTCGACAACAATAATCCGGGTATTTTCATCATTTTTCTTCGATTCTTTTCCCAATCTTTTCCTGAGATTGATAATGGCTGCGATTTGCCCCCTGAGGTTCAGGACTCCTTCTACAAAGCCAGGCACGTTTGGGATTCTGGTAATTTGAGTCGGCAGGATAATCTCCTTTACCTGGGAAATTTCAACTCCATATCTTTCTTCACCAAGATTGAAGACAATCACCTGAATCGTATTATCCACATTTACAATCTGACTATGATAGCTCATTTTTCATCACCTGAAAGGGATTAAGGAATTGCAGAGTACAAACTGCTGCACCCCGTTATCCCCGAATTCAAACAGCTCCGGATTCGACATTCAGTACATTCTCGCGTTCTTTTTCCTGTCGAAATGCTGTGGTTTTCCAAAAGAAGGTTGATTGCTTGTCTGCTCTCCCGACACTTTGAAGTTTTCCAGGAGAGTATCGACGGTTTTCTGGGCAAGCTCGCTTACGCTCTGTACCGAAGTACTTACCTGCTGCATGGCAGCTGTCTGTTCTTCGATAGCCGCAGAGGTTTCTTCACTGCTTGCGGCATTTTCTTCAGCGGTGGATGCAGCTTCACTGATGCTCTTCTCAATGTTATCGATCTTATTCAGGCCTTCATCTGAAAGCTTGTCCAGTTCGACAAGCATGGAGTTTATGGTGGCAACTGCAGCGGCAATCTCATGACTCTTGTTCAGAGCCTGTTTGATGTTCTTGCTTCCGGTTTTAGCCTGGACGTCGGCAGCGTTGATAGCTTCCGTTACTTTCTTGGTCTCTTTCTGGACGTTTGTGACGATCTCGTTTATCTCATCAGTGCTCTTCCTTGAGTCGGCAGCAAGTTTTCGGACCTCGTCAGCAACAACTGCAAAGCCCCTTCCGTATTCCCCGGCTCTTGCTGCTTCAATGGCTGCGTTCAGAGCAAGGAGGTTGGTCTGGTCGGCAATCGACTTGATTTTCCCTGTAACGGCTCCGATATTATTTACAGCGTCATCCAGAGAGTGGACAATGTTTCCGAGTTTGAAGATCTCTGCAACAAACTGCTCCACGCCTTCCAGAGCCATGTTGTTGAGTTCCTGGGCTTCTTCGCTGGTCTTGCCTGCCTGGGAAGCATAGCTGGACGATTTGGTGGAGGATTCACTGAGCTTTTTGAAAATCTCCTGAGAAGCTTTTACATCAGTGGCTGCTGTACCGGCATGTCTCGAAAGGTTCTCAGAGCCGGTTGCGATCTGCTCGGCAGCAGTTGAAATCTGCTGCATGCCCGTATTCATCTGGCTGACAGCTTCTTCGGACTGCCGGGCTTCTTCAAGGGTTGTGAGCATGTCTTCAAGAATAATTTCAATAACCGATTTCAGATTGGCGACAAGTTTATTGAACTCATCAAAGGTTTTACCGAAATCGTCGTCCTTGAGCTTTTCCAGATGGACTTCCAGATCCCCCCCACTAATTCTTCGGATTCCCTCTCCCAGATCCTTCAGACAGCTGTTGGTGTAGTGTAAAAGTTCCTCAATTTCCTTTTCCTTCTCTTTCATCTCGGTCATATCAGTTATGATCGTGAGATTTCCGATAATAGCTCCACCATCATCTTTTATCGGGACGGAAGAGGTCACTGTGTGCAGAGGTTTATCCAGAGCCCTAAGTTTAAGGGGGCGTTCAAGGTTATATACTGCTTCTCCTGATTCCAGCACTTTTTCAGCAAGCGATTTTTTATCGCTACTCTCCATCAAATCGCCAGGAAAAATCCCGATTGCATCTTCCGCTCTCTTAAACTTACAAACTTTCACAAAATAATCGTTAATGTACTTTATTCTTCCAGAAGCATCTACGTAAAGTGCAAGAGACGGCTGCGGGATGCTGCTAACAATAACCCTCTGGGATTCTTCTCTCCGCAGTATCTGCGGAGTTACGTCCAGAAATACCCCGTCAATATAAGCCAGGTTTCCGGCTTCATCATTTACAAGATGAGCCTGCTCCTGAATGAATACCGTACTGCCATCTGTTTTTTTGATTCGGTATTCGACCTGGTAAGCAGTCCTATTTCTCATAGCTTTCTGAACGATCTTCTCGATTAGTGGAACATCTTCTGGAAAAACAATATCAGACCAAGACAATTTTTGCGAGATAAACTCTATCTTGGAGTGGCCGGTTAACTTTTCTACATTTTTACTTACATACTTGATAGGCCAGGAAGAATCGACAGATGTCCTGAAAATAGTAATGGGAAGATTATCTATTAGTGAGCTTGTCTCCTTTACTCGGAGATCCTCACCTTCAACTAAATTTTTTAGTGAGTCCTTCTGCCTTGTGTTTCCTAAATCAGATACAATTGAAGACATTTGAAATCAATCCCCTAATGATATATATAATAACTATGTTTATAATTAGAGGAAGTATATAAGTTTATAGGTGAAAAAAACAGACCCCTCCGGCAAAAAGCAGTGACAATGCACAAGTAATTATATATATTATGGCAAAAAAAGATCGATAAACCCGTTAGACATCGAGATAATTAATAACCACTCATATACCTATTAGAAAACAGTCCACAATACTATCAGAATAATTCCTACGAAAACGAATATCATTAGCAGTTTCAGGGCAGGACTTTCTCGATTATCAGTTCATCTCCTGCAGCTCGTCCTCGCTTAAGAACTCCCTGAGATCCATTAAGGCGAATCCCGTCCTCAATTTTTCCCGCACCTTTCAAGAACCTGTAGTCATTTCTTAAAGCCAGAATCCCGGGCATTTCTTCGATGTCCTGGGAAGAGAGGTATTTGACTTCACTGATGCTGTCAACCTTCATTCCTGTAAAGGGGGTTAAGGAATTACAGAATACTACCACTGCATTCCATTAGCCCCGAATTCAAACATCTCTTGATTCAACATTCAGTATACTTTTGAACCCTTCTTCCTGTTGGGATGTTGCGGTTCTCCGAAAGAAGATTTATTGTTTGTCTGCTCCTCCGACACTTTGAAGTTTTCCAGGAGAGTATCGACGGTTTTCTGGGCAAGCCCGCTAACATTCTGCACCGAGGTGCTTACCTGCTGCATGGCAGCAGTCTGTTCTTCGATAGCGGCAGAAGTTTCTTCACTGCTTGCGGCATTTTCTTCAGCAGTGGATGCGGTCTCACTGATACTTTTCTCAATATTTTCAATTTTCTCCAGGCCTTCTTCTGCAAACCTGTCCAGTTCGGCAAGCATGGAGTTGATAGTGGCAACCGCAGTAGCAATTTCATAGCTCTTATTCAAAGCCTGTTTAATATTCTTGCTTCCGGTTTTAGCCTGGACGTCTGCAGCGTTAATAGCTTCTGTCACTTTTTTAGTTTCTTTCTGGACGCTCGTAACAATTTCATTTATCTCATCAGTACTCTTTCTTGAATCTGCAGCAAGTTTTCGGACCTCATCGGCAACAACGGCAAAGCCCCTGCCGTATTCTCCGGCCCGTGCGGCTTCAATTGCGGCATTCAGAGCAAGGAGGTTGGTCTGGTCGGCAATCGACTTGATTTTTCCGGTAACGGCTCCGATATTATTTACAGCGTCATCCAGAGAATGGACAATGGTGCCAAGTTTGAAGATTTCAGCAACAAACTGTTCAACTCCTTCCAGGGCCATGTTGTTGAGTTCCTGGGCTTCTTCACTGGTTTTGCCTGCCTGGGAAGCATAGCTGGACGATTCGGTGGAAGATTCGCTGAGCTTTTTGAAAATTTCTTCAGAAGTTTTTATGTCCGAAGCTGCCGTGCCCGCATGCCTCGAAAGGTTCTCAGAGCCGGTTGCGATCTGCTCGGCAGCAGTTGAAATCTGCTGCATGCCCGTATTCATCTGGCTGACAGCTTCTTCGGACTGCCGGGCTTCTTCAAGGGTTGTGAGCATATCTGTCAGGATATTTTCAATAACCGATTTCAGATTAATGACAAGCTTATTGAACTCGTCAAAAGTGGCTCCAAAATCGTCGTCCTTGAGCTTTTCCAGATAAGCATCAAGGTCTCCTTCACTAATTCTTCTGATACCTTCCCCAAGGTTTTTCAGACAGACGTTAGTATAGTTTAAAAGCTCTTCAATTTCCTTCTCTTTTTCTTTCATCTCGGTCATATCGGTCAGGATCATGAGACTGCCGATAATGGTATCAGTCTCATCTCTTATCGGCGTGGCAGAAGATACTACATATATAGCTCGGTCTGCACCCCTGAATTTAATGGACCCTTCAATGTTATAGACCCCTTTTCCAGTATCCAGCACTGTTTCAGCAATCGATTTGGTTCCCTCGTTACCATGGACCAGAGTACTGCTTTCCACTATGTCAGAAGGGGTCAGCCCTATCATCTCATTTGCACTTTTAAGATTGCAAATTTCTACGAAATAGTCATTAAGAAATCTTATCTTTCGAGACGAGTCTACAAAATATGCAAGTGATGGTTTGGGTATACTGTTAACAATCATCCTTTGAGATTCGTCTCGTTGCTTTACTTGCAGAGTTAAGTCCAGAAATACCCCGTCAATATAAGCAACGTTTCCACTGTCATCCTTAAACGGACGAGCCTGTTCCTGAATGAATACGGTAGTACCATCGAATTTTTTGATCCTGTATTCGATCTGATAAGGAGTTTTGTTTTTTATCGCTTTCTGCACAACTTTGTCGATAACGGGAAGGTCCTCCGGGAACACAATATCAGACCACAGTAATTTTTGGGCGACAAAGTCTGATGCAGAATAACCGGTGAGTTTTTCTACATTTTTATTTATGTAATTCATATCCCGCAAAGACTCATTCGAAACTCTAAAAACAGTTACAGGAAGTCCGTCTATTAGCGAGCTTATTTCATTCTTTATCAAATCGTCATCTTCAACTAAATTATCCAAAGAGTTGTTTTTCTTTGGAAATTCTGAAACACAATCTGTAGAAACCATCTTAGAACAATCTCCCAATTATTTTGGTAATAACTATAATTATATTTATAAGGAGTATATAAGTATATAGGGGAGTTTGAAACCTTCAAAGACATGGAGCTTCAACTACCGTTAACCATTTTTTTTATTTTGGACAGAATAAATAACATAACAATTTATTTTTTAACATAAAATGTGTGGCAACTCCATATGAACCAACTTTTCACAGATCTCTTCAAAAAAATAATATCTTTCTTGTTGTTTTCGGAGAATTATTCAAAAATCTGCAGTTGTATACCAACTAAAGCCTCAGGAAATGGGGACTGGAAGTTTTCAACGAAGGCAAAAGCTAGAAAATTGCGGGATATTTCAAAAACACGTGTTCGATTAACCAGGACGGTTTTAAGAAAAAAACGATAGTAAGAAAATATTGAGAAATTGAAAGGACGTCTGCGGAAAATAGGTGTGAGAAAAATCTGGAAAATATCGAAAACGGGGTCTTCCGACTTTCAAACCTGTGCCATACGGGATCGCGATTGGTCTGCTGCCAGATGAAAAAAGTTCGAGTCGAAGACAAATATTCAGCCAAACAAAATTTCAAAATTGAACTCTATAATCACCGTTAAACTTTATAAGTTTTTTGAGATACTTTAGCTCAAACTCCTTAAATTTAAATAAATGCCCGAATATTTTCAAACTGTAATAGTGTCAGCTAAATTATGTGTAAGTGTACAGATTTTTCAGGTTTCTGGGGATTAATAAATTTATATAAATAAAGTAAAAAAATGGATATATCCTCGTTTTCAATGTGAAACTTTATATACATCCAGGTAATCTGTTTCAGAAAAGTATTGTTCAGACCTGGGGTTCTTATGACAAAAGTCGAAAAGGTACTACTGCTACTCAAAAATATGGTGTACGAAAGCACCAGCCCGCAGGAAACTCTCAAGTTCGCGAAGTATTATAGAAGTAAAGGGCTCAATGTTCTGGTTATTCTATGGGGGCCTATGGGAGTGTTGCTTGCAAAGAAAGATAAAACGAGAGGGTCACCCAAGTACGATGCCTCAGTTCAGGAATGCATCGAAATGGGAGTAGAATTCCGATGCTGTCAGCTCGCCTCGGACATGATCGGGCTTAAGAAAGAAGAATTGATCCCGGGAATCGAGTTTATCTGCTCAAAAGATGTGGCTGAGCTTTTTCTGACTTACAGAGAGGAAAACCAGCTGATTATAAACTTCTGAACCTGAGAGTTTAGTCGAAAATCAACTTTAAGTTAAAATCCCCTTAAAATTCCCTTAAAATCCCCTAAAATTCCCTTAAAATTCCCTTAAAATCCCCTTAAAATCCCCTTAAAATCCCCTTAAAATCCCCTTAAAATTCCCTTAAAATTCCCTTAAAATTCCCTTAAAATTCCCTTAAAATTCCCTTAAAATTCCCTTAAAATTCTTCAAAACTCTTAAAATACCATTAAATTCATTTAAAATTTATTCATAGTTTATCAGAATTTTTTTGGAATGAGAACTAAAAACAGCTTTAAATGACTATTTTTTAAATACCTCCCTTCAAAATAGCATTTTTGGGCAATTTTGAGAATATTTTTGAATTATCCTTTAAAGCTATGTTCTATTGTAAGGATATCCCTGCTAACAATTAAGAAACTATTTTTGTAAACGACTGTTTCAAAACAGGCAACAATTTTTATGCTTTCCGGAACATCTTGACGGACTATGAGAGGTAGTCTGAAAACTGTTTTTGAGGAATGAATTATATGCTAATATGCAGATATTTAGGATAAAAATGGATCTTCATACAAAGGCACCGTATTCAAACGTGCAAAATATTTGAATTAGCTTTCTTACCGTAACACTATGGGACATTAATTTTTGGAAAGAGAATAAAAAGATCAACCGGTGATTTCATGCTTTTAAGGGATTATGAACTTGACGAGGAAGAAAAGCTTCTTTTACAAAAGGTTCTCGATGGAGATATAGCCTTTCGTAAGATTGAGGAGTTTGCAGACCCGCTAACAGCAGTAAAGATTCGGAGACTTGCTATTCAGGAGTACGCAAAACTCGAATTTGAAAATATCCAGACCTTCTCTTTAGACGTAGAAACCGTGACAAAGAAAAACATTGAAAACATGATAGGAGCGGTTCAGATTCCCCTGGGGGTTGCAGGGCTTTTAAAGGTAAACGGGGAATATGCAGATGCCGAATACTATATCCCTCTGGCTACAACGGAAGGTGCCCTTGTGGCAAGTGTAAACCGCGGCTGTTCTGTCATCACAAAGTCAGGCGGGGCAAATGTCAGAGTTTTTGAAGATGAAATGACCAGGGCACCGGTCTTCAAGCTTGAGAGCCTTGATAGAGCCAAGAAATTTTATGAATGGGCGAAGAGTCCTGAGATTTTCGAGCAGATGAAAGAGGTTGCTGAAAAAACGACCAGATTTGGTAAACTGATCTCTGTAAAGCCTTTCGTGACAGGGACGTATGTTTATCTCAGGTTTTCCTATGACACAAAAGATGCGATGGGCATGAACATGGTGACCATAGCTACCGATGCAGTGATGCACCTGATAGAAGACGAGTTTGGCGCACAGCCCGTTACCCTTTCGAGCAATATGTGCACCGACAAAAAACCTGCGTCCATAAGTACCATTCTCGGGAGAGGAAAGACAGTGGTCGCCGAAGTAACTATCCCTGAAGAGATAGTCAAAGAAACCCTCAAGTGTACTCCAGAGTCAATGTTTGAAGTGAATTACAGTAAAAACCTGCTTGGTTCGGCAAGAGCAGGATCCATGGGATTTAATGCCCACGCCGCAAACATTATTGCTGCAGTCTACCTTGCCTGCGGGCAGGACGCCGCTCATGTCGTTGAAGGCAGCACCGCAATTACGAGTATGGAGCTTACAAAGTACGAGGAGATCCGATGTTCGGTCACCCTGCCAGCCCTTCCCGTAGGTACTGTAGGAGGAGGTACGGGGCTTGGGACCCAGAGGGATTGCCTCAACATCCTCGGAGTGGCAGGAGCAGGAGACGAACCCGGCATAAACTCGCGAAAGTTTGCAGAAATCGTAGCCTCTGCAGTACTTGCAGGAGAGATTTCCCTTATAGGGGCACAGGCAGCCGGACACCTGGCACGTGCACACGCGCAGCTCGGACGCGGAAAGTTCTGAAGCTCCGGAATGAAAGGCAAAGGGTAAAATTCAGCCCATGCCATTCAGGAAAATAAAAACATACCCTGGATCTGCACCGAAGCAAAAAATCCCCTCCTTTAATGAAAACAGCAGGGTGGGGATTACATTTTTCCTTTTTTCTTTGCCGCTTTCTTACCTCGTTCTTTACCGATTTCGATTTTCAATTACTATCTGGCAATTAAGACCACAATCAGGCATTCCGACTGCCTGCTGATTAAAGGATTATTTTTAGAATATTATACATCCGGTTATTATTAAATTTTTAGCAAAAGTAGAAATGCTTATCATATGGAGGATTTCTAAAATAAGAATGGAGGCAGGCATGAGCAATCCTGTGGACATTCTGGCCTGTGCGGTCACTTCAATAATTTGTTTTTTCATATTATACGCTTTACTCCAGGCGGATATATTGATACTGGGAATTGCTTTGATAGGCTGTATTCTTGTCGGGAAAATCCTTTATTTGTTCTGAAATTTGGAAATTTTTGATTCAAAGCGGTATGTTTCTTTCAGTCGGTTCAAGCCTCATTCTTTCCGGGAAAAATTATGATCCGAACCTGAGTCTCATCTGCCTTCCTTTAAACAGGCCCTGATGACCCTGTTTTAGCTGTAGCCCAGTTTGCTTTGGTTCTAAGCCTGTTTTAGCTCTAACTCCCCTTCTTGTTAGTCTGCCCCAATCTTTAGCTCGATTCCACCCATTAGCTCTACCCCAATCTTTAGCTCTGCTTCACTATTATTCTCGTTCATCCTCATTTACCTTATCCCATTCTGATTCCTCCTCACTTTCACCAATATAGTCGCTCAGTGTGAGGAAAATAATTCCGATGAGAACCAAAATTGAGGCAATAATCTTATTAACCGTAATCAGAAGAGCTCCAAGAAGTACGAGGGAAAAACCCAGCAAAACACCCCGACCTTTAGCAAAGAAGTCTTTTACCGCATCTCTAGACAACACTTTAGCTCCTTCTCCTGTGCAAATATTCGTCAAAAATTATTCATAGAGACTTCACTTCAGATAAACAAAATATATTCAGAGAATCAATTCCGGAAGCCATCTGACCGGAGGTCTGATTCTACCATTCTGTGCATCTTTTGTACTCATATGTGAACTTATTTTACTAGTACTTTAAAGTCACGTTTTAGCGCAGATTTTTCACCCATTTTCCGGATCAGGCCTGGAAGCAAGATTATTTAAGGTTTAATATTAATACTTCTTAGGGGCTGAAGAGGATGAAAGCCTGAAAAGGGCAGGGGAGAATAGAAAAAGAAAGAAAATAAAATCAGAGGAAGTTCTGTTTTACTGTAATTATTTCGGAGAGGTTACAAGCTCTTTTATTGTTACACTATCATGAAATTTATAGAGTTTTAAACTCACTAATAAAGTGGGAATTGACTAAGAAATCAGAAAACATAAAGGAAGTTTGGAGGTAAAGTTTCTGGACTATACACTTCGAATAGGGGGAGAAGCAGGGCAGGGGTTGCAGACCATAGGAGGAGCTCTTGCAAAAATCTTTTCCCGAAAAGGATATCATGTATTTACGCACCAGGATTACATGTCAAGGGTCCGCGGCGGACATAATTTTTACCAGATCCGTTTTTCCGACCAGAAGGTATCGGCCTCCAGGGATATGGTTGACATTCTTCTTGCCCTCGACCTGAACACGATCGAAATTCACAAAAAAAGCGTGAGAGATGACGGATTTATCCTGTACGACTCCGAGACTATAAAGAAGAAGTTTGAAGGACCTGAGTTTATAGACGTTCCCTTCAAGAAAATAGCCCTCGATGTCGGAAAAAGCAGTATCATGGCAAATACCGTAGCAACAGGGGCAGTGCTTGGCCTGCTGGGCCTGGGGCTTGAGAACCTGAAGGAAATCCTGAAAAGCACTTTCAAGAAAAAAGGAGAAGAAGTAATTGAGAAAAATCTGGCCTGCGCTGAGGCAGGGTACAATTACGCGACCTCAAACTGCCCCCGCTGCGAGGGCGTTGAAATCCTGGAGCCGGAAGAAAAAAAACTCATGCTCATAGACGGGATTCAGGCGATCGGGATGGGAGCCCTTATGTCAGGCTGCAAATTCTATTCCGCCTACCCGATGACACCTTCGACAGGAATTCTGAACTACCTGGCATCCAGAGCGGAAGAGTTCGGCCTCGTTGTTGAACAGGCCGAAGATGAGATCTCGGCCATAAACATGGCAATAGGCGCTTCTTTTGCAGGCGTAAGAGCTATGACAGGGAGTTCGGGAGGCGGGTTTGCGCTCATGATAGAAGGGCTTTCCCTGGCCGGAATGACCGAAACTCCTCTTGTGATAGCCGAAGTACAGCGCCCCGGACCGGCTACAGGCTTGCCCACCCGCACGGAACAGGCAGACCTGCTTTTTGTCCTGCACGCGGCGCACGGAGAATTTCCAAAGGTAATTTTTGAGCCCGGGACTCCAAAGCAGGCGTTTTACCTGACCAACAGGGCCTTTGAGCTTTCCGAGAAGTACCAGATCCCCGTATTTATCCAGTCCGACCAGTACCTTGGAGACTCGGAGTGGACTTTTGAAAACTTCGATTTAGAACATCTGCTTTACAATGATTACCGGTTGAGGGAAAAAGACCTGGAAGGGGTAGAGGAGTACAAACGTTACAGATATGCGGATACGGGAATTTCCCTGCTTGCAGTTCCGGGAGAGGCAGGGAAGCATCTGGTTGTGGCAGACAGTGACGAGCATGATGAAGAAGGGCACATCATAGAAGACGCCGAAACCCGTGTCAGGATGGTACAGAAAAGGCTGCTTAAAAAAATGGCTCTAATAAAAAAAGAAATCGAAGCGCCATTGCTGTATGGAGACCCCTCTCCCGAAATAGTGCTTGTAGGGCATGGCTCGACCTATGGGGTAATAAAAGAGATAGTGGACACCTATTCTAAGGATAGAAAGATTGCTATGATGCATTTCAGCCAGATCTACCCGCTTTCCGAAAGAGATAGGTTCGATTATATGGAGCTTCTTAAGAATGCAAAGCTTGCCATTTCCATAGAAAACAATGCCACCGGACAGTTCGCAAAGCTCGTCAGAGCCGAAACAGGATTTGAATTTGCCCACCAGATCTTAAAGTACGATGGAAGGCCGTTTACCATTGAAAGCCTGAAGGAGGAAGTAGATGCCTACCTTTGAAAACTATGAAGGCCAGGTTCCTGCCTGGTGCCCCGGGTGTGGAAACTTCCAGATCCTCTCAACCGTCAAGAAGGCGCTTGTTGAGCTTGAGATCGAGCCCTGGGAAGTCCTTGTGGTTTCGGGAATCGGACAGAGTGGAAAACTACCCCACTACATGAAGTGCCACACCTTCAACGGGCTGCACGGAAGGACTCTTCCTGTTGCCACGGCTGCAAAACTCGCAAACCATTCCCTGCATGTGATTGCAGTTGCCGGGGACGGAGACTGTTACGGAGAAGGAGGAAACCACTTCCTGCATGCCATCCGCAAGAACCCGAATATTACCCTTTTAGTGCATGACAACCAGATCTACGGGCTTACCAAGGGACAGGCTTCGCCTACAACAGCCAAAGGGACCCGCACAAAGGTCCAGCCTTCGGGTGTCCCTGCCGAGCCCATGAACCCCCTTGCTCTGGCAATCTCACAGGACTGCAGTTTCGTAGCCAGAGGTTTTGCAGGAGACCAGGAACATCTGAAGGAACTTATGAAAGCTGCCATAACACACAAAGGCTTTTCTGTGCTTGACATTCTTCAGCCCTGTGTTACTTTCAATAAAGTTAATACCTTCAAGTGGTACCGGGACAGAGTTTACAAACTCGAAGATGACTATGAACCTTACGACCGCCTAAAAGCTTTTGAAAGGTCTCTTGAATGGGGAGACAAAATTCCTAACGGCATATTTTACAAAAAAGATAAGGAAGCACTGGAAGAAATAATTCCGACAATCCGGGAGACACCTCTTGTGAGGCAAAAGTTTTCAATCGAAAACGTAAAGCACGAGATTGAGAAGTTTTATTAAACCTCACTTAATTTATTTTTTATATTTATATTCTTTAGAGATAGTATAAATTTTTTTTTATTTAATAATTAAACCCGGCCTGATACTCTTTTTTCAGTATTTAAGCTCGGTCCGATATTCTGATTTTTCTTCGAAATTTTCTACTCGGAGATCTTTGCGAGATTAAATTATGGATAAATTTTAAATAAAGACTAATATAATTACTTTGTAATTTTTTGGCAAAAGTTAATAAATTAGGAAGGTGTAGTATCTGTTATAAAATTATTGACATGTATATGAGGGGGATCATTACACTGGGAACCATAAGTATCAGCTCCTGAACCGATATCTTCCATAATAAACTGCAGTCTAAAATTTAGAATGCCAGGCGCTGGGAAACGGAACCTTTTGACTTTCCTATATACTTTCATTCAAACCTGAACAATGGAGTGAAAACAGTATGAAAGGGGTTTTTATCACCTTTAGAAAAGACGATAAAGCATTTACAGGGCTTGAAGCTGCAATCGTGCTGACCGCTTTCGTAGTAGTATCGGCAGTTTTCTCTTACGTAATTCTCGGAGCCGGGTTTACGACCTCAGATGTCACCAAAGCAACAATTGATGAGGGTATAAAGCAGACAACTTCTTCCGTTGGACTTGCAGGCGACGTAATTGCAAAAAGCAACAACAGTAAAATAGACCACGTGATTCTGACCCTTCAGCTAACTGCCGGCCAGTCTCCGATAAATATAGGGGTTGACAGTGTTGAAGGAATGATGGTCATATCCTACTCCGATAGTGCTGCTTATGTGGCAAACACAACCTGGACTAAGGAGTTCGTAGGGAATAGTGACGGAGATACCATACTGGAGCAGCACGAAAAAGTGCAAATCACCATTGAAGTGCCCGAAAACTCAATGCTGCAGAGTGAGAACATGACTGATGTTGTCAATAGGGAGTTCAGACTTGAGGTAAAACCAAATATCGGTGCAATCCTGCCCGTTTCCAGAGTTACACCCCCGCAGATTGACGCCGTCATGAACCTGAAGTGAATCCCATAATATCAGGAACCTCTCCCATTACTGTTGTAAAAAATGGGAATAATCCAATATATTCTTCAGGTGGTCAGGATGGAACTGGATAAGAGAGTAAGCGAAATCGAAACCGAGATTAAACTCATCAAAGGAGAAATCAAAGAATTACTTGTAGATATAAGAGACCTGGTAAATAAAAATGAAAACCCCTTCTGCAACATCCCAAGCACGGAAGTATTTAAAACCGCGATACTGGAGAATGATCAATCTGCGAATGACAAATCAGCTATGACTGTTAATTGGGAAACCGAACTTAAGTCCACAGCAGGAATTCCGAGGGATGAAAATCAAATTATAAAAAAAAGTGAAAAATTCCAGAAAATAGACAGCCCCGGCCAGGAAAATTTTCAAAATGCCCAGAAACAGGAAATGCACAGGCCTGATCCGGAAAATTTCCGAAAAATTGACACATTCATGCTGGTCGAACTTATGCGCTGGGTGGATTATGCTGTCAGAACAATAGGGCACAGAAACCTCGAAGAACTGCTGAACCTCTATACCCTTACAGGCTATTTACCTGAAGAAACTAAAGGAGTTATAGAAAACATTGCAAATCTTTCAATTGAAGAACCCGCAGGAGAAGACGGGGTCAGCATGAAAGACAACATCATGGTACTTTCACAGTTGAGTGCAATCCTGAATCCTGAGGACTTTAGAAAGAATATTCAGCCACTTTACGAAGCTTCTTCAGGCTGGAAAGGGAAAGAAAAAGAAAAAGAGAAGAAAGAAGGACTTGTCTTCAACTGAGTTTGAAGCTAGAAAAAATGAGAAAAAACTGAAAAATCAAAACTTGCCGCCTCCAGCCATCCGGCGTTAAGCGGGAAAAAAATAGGTGGCACATTCAAGAGAAATCAATATTATCTTCATAAACCAAAATTACACATGAGAAGATATCATCTTCATCAGCAGTATCATTTAACTTGTTTCGTTTGATGCAACTTAAGATCATAATAAGATCATACAAAAATCATACATAACCGGTTTGATAAACTGTTCAATCAGAATCAGAAGCGGTTTATCCTGTTTGAAAAAACCTGAAAGTAAAGCGGGGGTCGAAAATTGAGTGGGGAATCGATAAGCTCTGCGATTCTTACAACAGCATCCGTTATCTGTGCATTTGCATTTGTTTCAGCAGTGTATCCCTCGGTCATCTCGGCAGGAGACCCGATAATGAGCCGATCAGACGCTATGGGAGACCAGATCCTGACAGATATGGAAATCCTGCATGAAACAACCGGGGCTGAAGGTACCGAGATTCATGTCTGGATAAAGAATGTGGGATGCAAGGAAATATCTTCAGGCATGATCCCTGAATCGGACCTCTTTTTCGGGAAGGCAGGAAACTTTGAGCGCATACCTTACGACGAAAACGAAAGTTCATCCCTGGGCTGGAGCTACCTGATCGAACAGGATGGAGACGAGGACTGGGATAAAGGGGAGACCCTGCTTATAAGAATTAAACCTGCAGACCTGCCTGTGAGCGGGGAGAAATACTTTATCAAATTCAGTACGTACAACGGGGTTTTCGAAGAGGCTTATTTCACGGTGTCATAATGGGTTTCGGGTCAATAATTGCAGCAATGATCTCGGTTGCAACCATCCTCCTGGCATCGTATGTCTGCTCGAAAGGAGGTTTCTACATGGCAGACGTGCTTGCAGATTCGGTCATTAAGATGCAGGAAAACAAAAATGAGATGGCAAAAACGGAAATAGAGATTACAGGCGTCTCTACTGACAGTGTGGATATTCTGGTCTCCCTGCAAAACACAGGCTCAACAAAAATAGGGGACTTCACTTACATGGATGTAATCGTTACCTACCAGAATGAATCGGGGAGCATAAAGACGGTCTGGATCCCTTACCAGGAAAGCGAAATCCTTTCCCGGAACAGGTGGACAAAAGTGAATATTGTTCCGGACCTGATAAACCCGGGAGTTTTTGACCCGGGGGAGGAAATGGAGGTGCAAATCAGGCTGGATTCCTCAGACCCGATTGGGAATTCCAGTGTAAACTGGTTTCTTGTAGCTGCTCCCAACGGAGCAAAGGCTTCACGGTATTTTAACGGATAATATTTCAGGGGATAATTCGGTGGCAAGGAAGATCCTTAAAGAATTGTAAACCGGAACAGACGGATCCGGTTGCTGAAAGAATTAAAGGGATTTGCGGGGGACTCCCGGAGAAGGGCGGAGAGAGAAATGGAAGGAAGAAAGAGTGAAGGAGCACTGTTCGAAAATGAGTCGTTCTATGAAGAAGTATTCGGCGACCTGAAAGAGGAAGAAAAAGCATTACTGGAGTTCGTATCTTCCGGAAATCTTGAAATAGACAGGAAACTGGAGGGAGGAGTGCCCGTAGGTTCGCTTTGCCTGCTCGAGGGAGGAAACGATAGTGGAAAGTCTATTTTTCTGCAGCAGATAATGTGGGGGGCTCTGAACCAGGACAAAAGGGTCCTTGCCATAACAACGGAAAAAACCTCAAGAGAACTCCTGAATCAGATGGAGAGCCTGAAACATGGGATTTCGGACTACTTCATAATAGGCAGGGCAAAAATATTTGAAATTAATGCAGGCTATGTCGAAGAAAATCCTCTGTTGAGCGAGAGCCTGCTTCAGGTGTTGCTGGAATGCATAAAAAAGTGTGGAGAAGAATTGATCCTTATAGATTCCCTGACGATCTTTGCAGTGAATGCTTCGGAAAATGCAGTGTTAAACTTCTTTACCGAATGCGTAAAGCTGTGTGATGATGGAAAAACCATTCTTATCAGCGTGCACGGGTATGCATTTTCCCAGGCCGTGCTTTACAGGCTGAGGTCAGTTTGCAGTGCCTGTCTTGAACTTCGGATAGAGCAGGTTGGAGACCAGTGGATAAAAACCATGGAAATTCAGAAGTTGAGGGGTGCCAGGAAAACTAACGGAAATTTAGTGAGTTTTGATGTGGACAGTGAGTTCGGACTGAAGATTATTCCTGTTTCAAAGGTAAAAGCCTGAAAAAGGAAAAATCCTGAAAGATGGCAATCGGAGAAAAAAACCCGACTGAGGAGTTGACATGGAAGCCCTGCCTTTTAACCCGCTGCCAGCACCGGAGAATGGAGGGCGTTCCAGAGAAGAAATGTACTCCAGCCTTTCTTCAGAAATGCAGGAGTTCGTCAGCAGGGAAGAAAACCATCACATCCTTGACTATATCTGCAGGCTCCCGACGGAGGAAATAGGGTTTCCGGAATTCTATCCGAGAATTTCGAGAGCTATGAAAAGCATCAAACGCCCCAACCTGATTTATCCTGCCGGTAAAGGGCTTGCAGTCCACATATATCCTGATAAAGAAGACGTCAGAAACTATTACATTCCCATAGAGCCTTGCCTTTTCCAGAAGCTGGACAGCAAACTTGAGGAAGTAGAAAAGTTACTCATTGACGTGATACATGATAAAGATATTACCACAAAAGACCCCGAAGAGAAAAAGAAGCTCCTTGAAAAAGCTCTTGAAAAGACCTGCGAAGTAAGAAAGGAATTAAAGAAAAATTCCGGGACATCGGAAGGAAGAAGAAAGGGAAGGAAAAATGCTTCATGGAAGGAAAAAAATTCCCTGGGAAAAGGGACTAACAGCGAAAAAACCAGAATTTTCTGGAACCTGAAGGAAGCTGACAAAATCTTCAGAACGAGAAAACTGCAGAAAATCTCCGTAACGCCTGAGGAATTCGATGTAATCAAATACCTGATGATAAGGGACAAGGTGGGGATGGGAGTGCTCGAACCTTTACTGCTTGACTCGAATTTAGAGGATATCAGCTGCAGCGGACTTGGCAGGATCTTTGTTGAACATAAGGTATTCTCCTCCCTTAAAACAACAATCTCTTTTGAGGAAATAGAAGAACTCAATTCTTTTGTCATACAGATGTCCGAAAAAGTTGGAAAACCGATAACCTACAGGGACCCGATAGTAGATACTGCACTTCCGGACGGCTCAAGGATTAATATTGTGTTCGGGGAAGATGTGTCAAAACGGGGGAGCAATTTTACCATCAGGAAATTTATAGGGGTCCCGATTTCGATCTTCGAACTTGTCGAGTTCGGAACAATCGACTACACAATGGCTGCATACATGTGGATGATGCTCAGGGCGGGAATGAACTGTTTCGTTTCAGGAGAAACAGCCTCCGGAAAGACCACAATGATGAATGCAGTGACTACTTTTCTTCCTCCAGAATCCAAGATCATCTCCATCGAAGACATCCCGGAGCTGCAGGTCCCCCATAAGAACTGGACCCAGGAGGTTACAAGGACTACAAGGGATGAAAGCGGTTCGAATGTCTCGATGTTTGACCTGTCAAAGGCTGCCCTGCGCCAACGCCCGAACGAGATAATTATAGGAGAGATCCGGGGGATTGAAGGAAATATCGCTTTTCAGGCAATGCAGACAGGAAACCCCGTAATGTCCACATTCCATGCCGCCTCGGTTGAGAAACTTATTCAGAGGCTGACAGGAGACCCCATAAATGTTCCCAGAAATTATGTGGATAACCTGAACGTGGTTATGATCCTGAGTGCCGTAAACGTTCCGAGAAAAGGGCTTGAGAGAAGAGTTCTGAGCATAAACGAAATCGTAGGCTACGATTCCGAGAGCCAGGCTTTTAATTTTATGGACATCTTCAAGTGGGACCCTGCCACGGATACTTTCAAGTTTACCGGGAAAAACAATTCTTACCTGCTGGAGCATAAAATTGCCCCTCGCATGGGGATTCCTGAAAACCAGGTCAGAAAAATTTACTCCGAGCTTGACAGAAGGGCAAAAATACTCCAGAAGCTCCACCAGGCAAATATTACCAATTTTTATGACCTTTTCAATACCCTGATCCAGCTTGAGGAGTCGGGGCTAATATCATGACTTTTGTACAAACAGTTCCGAACTTAAACCTGAATGCTGCAAAACAGGGAGTGGAAGGCTACTTCAACGTCGCCAGAAAACTGAAAAGCACCAGAGTTGTCAAAAGAGTTAATGACGATATGCTTTTCCTGCTCACATACATGGCTGCGATTTCAACTGCGGATATCGAAAGGGATAAGATCTTCGATTATGCAGGCCGCCAGAAAGAATACGAAGCTTCAAAATACTTCAGGCAGATTCATATCCTTGCCTCGAAATGGGGGTACGGATATGCAAAAGCCTGCAAGTATATTTCTCAGAAATCAAAGGATGTTTATTTTTCAAAATTTTTTGGAAGGATGGCAAATATCCTTTCTTCCGGAGAGCCGGAGAAAAATTTCCTGAAGCAGGAGAAAATCACAAGGGAAGAGATCTACTCCAATGAGTACGAACGAAGTGTTGAATCCCTTAAAAAATGGACCGATGGTTATACTGCCATGATGGTGTCCGTAACCCTTGTTGTAACCATAATTCTGGTTTCGGTCATGATTTATAATATCGCGAATACGGAAACCATTGTTTTTTTGCTACAGGTTCTAATTCTTTTAATAAGCGGGATTTCCCTTTACATAATATATAAGGCAGCTCCTGCCGAAAAAAGGGTACATGCGCTCAGCCGTAAATCAAAGGAACAGGAGCAAATAAGGCTATTGAGCCGGGTTCTGCTTCCTCTCGGTGCGGTTATCCTCATTGCCCTCATTTTGCGCGGGACAGAACTGAAATTTATTCTGCTCGGAGTGACCGTTTTTACACTTCCGATAGGCGTTATTGCTATGGAAGATGACAGGAAAATCAATGAAAGGGACAGCAGTTTTCCTGCTTTTGTAAAGACCCTCGGGAACCTTGCAGGGACTACAGGGATCACTATCCGGAGCGCGATGGAAAATCTTGATAGGGAAACCATAGGCTGCCTCAAGCCAGGAGTTGAAGAGCTACATTCCGGCCTTTCCATGGGGTTTAAGTCAAAACTCTGCTGGGAAAAATTCATAGGAGAAACAGGGTCGGAACTGATCAACAGGTGCTCAAGGATCTTTACCGATGCGGTGGAACTCGGAGGCGACCCCGCAGAGATCGGGAACATGGTCTCAACATCAAGCCTGGCAATCGTCCTTCTCAGGATGAAAAGGCAACTGGTCAGTTCAAGCTTCAAAGGGCTTGCCATAACCCTGCATGCTGTTATGGTAGGGCTTCTGATCTTTGTATTGGAGATAATTTCCAAATTCAGCGGGCTTGTCTCCGAGATGAGCGAGTCTTACATGTCCGTGGGAGGAGGGGGGGGGATTTCTGCGATGGGGATGAGCATGTTCAACGTAGCCGAAAGTATACCGATGCTGTACAGGTTTACTTTCTCAGTGATAATTATCCTCACCATTTCAAACACACTTGTGATAAAGATCGTGGAAGGAGGAGGGAATTATAAACTCTTTTTCTATGGGGGCCTGATGTCCGGAATTTCAGGACTCTGTATGATCCTTATCCCTCCGGTTGTATCGGGAGCATTCACATTCCAGATATGAAATGTTTTCATTTGAGGCAGAAATAAAAATTTCTGAAAAAAATATTGAAATTGGAATGAATCAAACTTTGTGGGAGGGAATGAGATGAACAGTTTAAAGGATCTGAAAGCAAACAGCTTGAAGTATTTAATAATCAAGCCGAAAACAGCTGATGTAAATACCGAAGATGTGGAGGATTTGACAAAAAATAGAGAAGAGGTTAAGAAAAAAATCAAAAAGCTGTTGAAAGAAAAAAAAGAGATCGATGCCCGCATTGAGAGAGCCCAGAAATCAGAGACGGGAAAAATTGAAGAAATATCCGAAGTCCCCTGGCGGGAAGAAATTTTCCCCCCACTTCCCAGAAAAGTAAGTGTAAAAAGGCCCGAGTCTCTTGAAGTTAAAAATGATTCTTTGCATGTGATAGGGTCCGGAGTTTCAAAGGTAAAATCCGGGGGATTGGAGATAGTGGTCAAAGGAATAGTCGAAAAACTTGAAGATGCAAAATTTACAGATGAAAAATGTGAAGGCAAAAAATCTGATGATAAAAAATCCGGAGATATAAAAGGCAAAAGAAACAATGAAAAAGAGATTAGTATGAGAAGTGACAGCGAAAGAAACGATACCGAAGGAGTGGACACGAAAAACAGAGCCGGAAAACAAGGTGAAGATAAGACTCTTCCGGAAAAGGAAGAAAAAATAAAACCCGTGTATCCCTTCTCAGCAGGGAAAATGCATGAAAATATAGTTCCCAGCGAGAATTCCAGCCCTATTTCCACTGATAAAGGAAAGCCCGAAAACAAAAACAACCTTTCAGCGAGCCTTTTTGGAAATGAACTTATCGAAGAGCTGCTGAACAGTGATGACCTGAACCCTGAAGAGGAGCAAAGCTTTATGAAATATCTGGAAGAACCAGATGCGAGGGAGCTTATTGTTGATTTAAAGAATTTAAAGGCGTTTCTGGATAGGGCAGGACATGCAGAATAAACTCATGGAAATAAAACCATAAAGAAGAGGCAAACAAAAAATAAAAGTAAAAGAGAAAAGGTGGCGGGAACAGGCCCGGCACATAAATAATTAAGAAAAAGTTATGGACATTTAGTTATTACAGTTATTCGTGGCTGTGGAGATGGAAAAGTCCTTCCCTTGCTTTGCTAAGGAGCTCATTTGCTTCCTCAACCTTGCTTGCAGCCTCAAGGATATCTTCGGAGGCTTCGAGAAAACCGTCTTTTTTGGCTTTCTGAGCCCATTCCTTAAAACTCTGTATGTGGCTTTCGTTATGTTCGATCCAGTGCTCAATTAAATGGGAAAGGTTATCGTGGCTAAGTTCTTCAGTTATAGCTATTCCCTCCTGTTCAGTTATATGAAATTCATGGTATAAATTCCCGCTGGCTTTAAACTGTATGCTGATTTCAGGGGCAGCCCAAAATATTCCAGTTTGTTTTTGTGAAGCTGGAGAGGCTTGAAATGTTCAGCTTAAATTGACCAGGGTTAAACCGATCCGATTTAAACGGATTTAATTTAAGCGGATATAATTTAAGCTGATTCGATTTAAACGGATTTAATTTAAGCGGATATAATTTAAGCTGATTCGATTTAAACTGTTCTCGGGTCGGTTATTTCACCGGTCAGGGCAGAGGCTGCTGCTGTTGCAGGGGATGCAAGGTAAATAAAGCCGCCTTTTCCCATCCTGCCTTTGAAGTTCCTGTTTGCGGTTGAAACGCAGACCTCTCCTTCCCCGAGCACTCCCTGGTGGGCACCGAGACAGGGCCCGCAACCAGGGGTTGCAAGGGTTACCCCGGCTTTCAGCAGGATATCCATGGTCCCGTTTTCGATTGCTGCAAGGAGGGTGGTACGGGAAGCAGGAATCACAATTGTCCTGACTGCGACATGTTTTCCTTTCAGGACTGCTGCTGCGACCTCGAGATCTTCAAGCCTGCCGTTCGTGCATGTCCCGATAAAGACCTGGTCTACGTGGGTGCCTTCAACCTCCCCTACGGGCTTTACATTATCCACCTGATGCGGGCAGGCAACCTGGGGTTCGATATCTCCGGCATCATAGGTGACCTCTTCCAGATAAACAGCATCAAGGTCGGCATAGACGGGTTCATAAGGCGCAGCTGCCCTGTTTTTCAGGAACTCGAAGGTTTTTTCGTCAGGAGGGACGATCCCGGTCTTTGCACCCATCTCAATTGCCATATTGCAGAGCGTCATCCTGCCGGCAACCGTAAGTTCGTCGATCGCCTGCCCGTAAAACTCAACTGCTTTGTAGGTAGCCCCGGCGATGCCGGTCTTTCCAATCAGGTAAAGGGTCAGGTCCTTTGCATAGACCCCTTTCCGAAGGCTCCCTTCAACCGTCGTCCTGAAGCTTTCAGGAACCTTAAACCAGAGTTTTCCCGAAGCAAAGATCTCAGCCATATCGGTAGCTCCTACCCCTGTTGCAAAAGCCCCGAAAGCCCCGTACGTGCAGGAATGCGAGTCAGCCCCAACAACAAGCTTTCCGGGCAGAGCAAAGCCGTTTTCCGGAAGGACCTGGTGGCAGATCCCTTCTCCTACCTCATAGAAGTTAGGGATCCCCTGCTCCTTTACCCACTCCCGGATCTCTCTTTGCAGGGTTGCTGAAGTCTCGTTATTCGCAGGCGCGATATGGTCAAAGGGGATTACGATCCTTGAAGGGTCCCAGACCTTTTCCATCTCCATTTCCTTAAAAGCATTTACAGCAAGCACCGATGTGCCGTCATGCGCCATTGCATAGTCCACATCTGCCAGCACAAAATCGTTAGCCTTTGCCTCTTTTCCCGCTGCCCGAGAAAAGATTTTCTCACTGATTGTTCCCAGAAATAAGCCTCCTTTCCGATAATCAGATGACAATTTTCGATAATCAAATAATAATGAATAGGTATGGTGAAGAAATTCAGGTTTCAGAACTCACTATAAAGGAATATATATACTTAATGGATTTGTGAGTTAAAGTTTTGATTTAAAGAAAAAAGTTTCAAGTGTGAGACGAAGATTTTTAAGTATTTTTTTAAGATACGGAATTGATCTTTAAAAAAATTATCTCCCGTACGGCTTTACGTCATTCATATTTACCTTGCTTTTTAAGCTAGGATAAAAACACGACAGCTGAACCTTATAACTTCACAGCCGGATTTTAAGAAAAAGCGTTAAAAAAGAGGAAAAAAGCCCCAATTAGGATGAAGTAAACTGCCAGGGGACTGAAATCCCGTGGCTTTTTTCCTCTTTTTCTTGCTTTCCTCCCCCCTGTGTATTAATACAAAGTAATCAAATGGTATTAATTTTTAACATATTTCTATAATAACATGTTAACATTTAAATAGTAAATCGTCAATATTCATACTGGCAAAAAGTTAAGTTTCCTTCGGAAAGCTTTAACAAGTATCGATTTTCCTGCTTTGCAGGAAGATGCTGTTAAGCTCGAAGGATAGTAACGCCAGGGACGACATTCTGCAGAATAGCAATAATCTCCGGAAAAGGAGTTACAAATGCTGCGGATGTCGCCAGAGAGTTTAAAGGAGACTGAACAAAAATAAAGGGGGAATATCATGGAAACTGAAAGTAAAAGCAGATTTATTACAGAACTTCCTGTGGAAACTCAGAAGATATTAAACAATATAGCCTATCCTGTAAACAGGAATGACATTATCGGGCAAGCAAGGAAAAGCGGAGCAATCCCGGACATAATGCGGGGATTTGGCATGCTTTCGGACAGGCAATACAACAGCGCTGAGGATGTCGCCGAGGAGCTTCACATAATTTACATGGGGGTCCCCGCCCAAGCATAACTAATTTTTTTCATTTTTTCAGGAACCGATAATCGATTCAATCCTTTTCTATTTCTTTTTTAAACGTACCCTGCGAAGCCTGGAAAAACTATAAAACGATATTTCTCACATCAAGACGGTCAAAAAGGAGCTCACAAACCTTCCGACCTTAGTCCAATTTATCCCCTTTCTTCCCTTCCCTTTTCTCGACCCCCCCCTCCTTTTTTCCTTTTCTACCTCCTCGAAATGCCGGTACAAAATTAATAAAAAGTGTTAATTTTTGTCATATTTTGAAAAGAACATGTTAATGGTTAAATAGTAAATCATCATTGATATCTATGCTAACAGAAAAGTTCGGCTTCCTTCAAAAAGCTTTAACAAGTATCGATTTTTCCTGTAAAAAAGGAAACTTAAAGGAGCCTGAACAAAAGTAAAGGGGGAATATCATGGGGACTGAGAGTAAAAGCAAATTTATTACAGAACTTCCTATGGAAACTCAGGAGATATTAAACAACATAGCCTATCCTATAAACAGGAACGACATTATTGAGCAAGCAAGGAAGAGCGGAGCAATCCCGGACATAATGCGGGGATTTGGCATGCTTCCGGACAGGCAATACAACAGCGCTGAGGATGTCGCCGAGGAACTTCATATCATTTACTTGGGACCCCCCTCCGAAAAAGCGTAATTTATTTTTTTCATTTTTTCAGGAATGGTTAAAAAATAGCTTCAAGTTTTCACCTTGGGAATTACTGTAACCTAAAATCAAAGAAGTCCTTTTCTATTGCTTTTTAACGTACCCTATGGGGCCTGGAAAAAAGATATTTTCCCTTACCGAATCAATAATCTAAAAACATCTTCCACCCCCCATTTTCGTACTTCTGCTCTCCCCCTTCCTATTTCTTGATCCCTGCTTCCTTTTCTTCCTCTCTCACAGACTCTTGACCCAGGAGTGAAACTTTTGAAGCCATTTTCCTTGAAAGCGCTTTTAATAAGGAAAAAGGTATTGTCATGCACCATTTTCAAAAAGTTCCCTAATTTCCTCAAGTTGTTCCGGAGGACTGATTACGAGCAGGATATCGTCAGGACTAAGTTCTGTCTCAGCCCTCAGATCGTACATAAGCCTGTGATTTCTGGAAATTGCAAGAACGGTAACTCCGTACTTTTTTCGGAGATCAATATATCCAAGAGTTTTTCCCGCAGCTTCGGAATGTTTTTCAACTCTTACACTTTTGATCTCCACATCGGAAAAGTCAAGAGACAGCCCGGAAACATTTTTCCTCTGTATTTCAGGCCCGCGAAGCATCCTATAATGATCAGCCCGAAGTTGAGTGTTCATGGTTTCAATCTCTTTAACCGGAACCATGTACTTGTTCAGGACCCTGGAGAAAAGCTCTATGGAACACTCAAATTCATCCGAAATAACCTCATCAGCTCCGAGAGCATAAAAACTGTCAATTGTGTCCAGAAAGTGAGTCCTTGCGATAATATGAATGTCAGGATTCAGTCTTTTAACTGTTTCAATGATTTGCCAGGTACTTACAGGATTGCCTGCAGTTATTACAATTGATCTGGCATTTTTGATTCCTGCGTGTTCAAGCACGGCTTTTTGTGCGGCGTCCCCATAGATAATGTCTATTCCCTTCAGTTTTTCCTGCCGGACAGTCTCCGGATTGATCTCGATTACCATATATGGGATAGAAGCCTTTTGTGCGGCAATTCCTACATTTCTTCCGCTGACTCCGTAACCTATTACAATCAGGTGGTTCTCAAGCTTTTTTTCCTGTCCTTCATCCTGCAAACTGTATCGGTTAGTTGTCAAAATTCCGGGAAGGGAAAGTTGCTGGCTGGAAACTGCAGAATAATATCCCAGATCCGTGATAAAAGGAGTTAACACCATCGAAAGCACGGTAACGGCAAGGAACTCCTGGTAGATTGCCTCGGAAAATATTCCGTTTTCGAAACCCACCTGCGCAGTGACCAGAGAAAATTCTCCGACCTGGGCCAGGGAAAAACCAACCAGGAGCATGGTATGCAGGGGAAAACCTATGAAAAAAGTGGTCAAGGCATTTACCGCGGTTTTCAGGACAAGAACCAGGACCGTAGCCGTAAGAATCAGGGACAGGTGCGTTGACATCTGGGCAAGGTTCAGCATCATCCCTGTGGAAATAAAAAAGATGCTCATGAACATGTCCTTGAAAGGAATAACCGTCCCGAGCGCCTGGGCAGCATACTCGGACTCGGAGATAATAAGCCCTGCCAGAAAAGCCCCGAGTGCAGGGGAAAGCCCGGCTACGGAAGTAATCCAGGCAACAGCAAGCCCTATTACTACTATGCTCAGCAGGAAAAGCTCATTGTTGCGTGTTTTTGCCACATGGAATAAGACAAAAGGGACCACGTAACGCGCACTTACAAGCGTGAGCAGAACAAGCCCTATTCCCCTGAATAAAAGCTCAAGGAGATCGCTTCCGACCGCAGCCTCTCCCGCAAGCAGCGGAGCAAGGATAATTATCAAAACCGCAGCTATGTCCTGGAAGATAAGTATCCCGAGTGCGATCCTCCCGTGAGCGCTGTAAATCTCTCCCTTCTCCTGCAGTAATTTAAGGACAATAGCCGTACTGCTGAGCGCCACGATAAGCCCCATGAAAACGGCAGTTTCGGGAAAATAGCCCAGCCGCCACAAGAGAAAAGAAACAACAACAGTCGTAATAGACATCTGCAGCCCTCCTCCCAGGAGTACGATCCGCTTTATTTTCAGGAGCTCGCGCAGGGAAAATTCTATTCCTATAGTAAAGAGCAGTAAGATGACCCCAATTTCTGACATAACCTCGATATGCTCAGTCTCCTGAATCAGTCCAAGCCCATACGGCCCCGCAAGGATGCCAGCAATCAAGAAACCCACCAGCGGAGATATCTTCAACCTGAAAAAAATATAAACTACAGGAATAGAAAGGCCAAAAATAATCAGCAGGTCGGTCAGGAGATTTGATGTCATTAGATAAGTAAAAATAATAAATAGTATAAGAATTATTCCAACAGCCACTGAAAAGTGGACAATTATGGCAAGTTTTTAAAGAACAGGGCTGAATTAATAATACAGGAGATACAAAAATTGTGCTTCTGAAGTGATCCACTACTACTTCATTATGGTTATTTTGCGTTAATGTGAGAATTAATCTAAAAAGCCCTTATGTTCTTTATACATATTCTTCTTTCCCTGTCCATTTTCCTAGCCCCTATATCTTTTTATTTCATTTCCTCCCTTTTAGGAACCCGGATATAATTTTTTAAAGCCTTAGACGTGACGAGACTGAATTTATTAATCAAATAAAACGTAGTCGAAAAAATAGGAATCAAAAAAACTTTAAACAAAACCGTTTTAAGTATTAATATTTATATAAATTTCTGGTGTTGGGCAATTGATAGACCAAGATAAGATTCACCAACAATGTCTTAGCGATGAGCCAAAAGAATGTATTGAGGGGTTAAAGCAGTTAGAGGATAATTATTCGTTACTTCCTGATAAACAAAAAGCATGGGATGACTTAATTAGACTTACAGTAAATAAAGAATGGGAAGTTAGGAGTGAGACCACCCATGCTTTAGGTTTTGCTTATTCTGAAGTTCCAGAGAAACAAAAAGCATGGGAAGACTTATAGACTTACATCTTCTGATCAACACAAAAATATTAGGTCTCAGGTTGTCTCTGCTCTTGATTCTTCCTTTTCTTACGTACCAGATAAACAAAAGGCGTGGAATGACTTAATTAGACTTTCGACAGATAAAGATGTGAGTTTTAGACTTTTAGTAATCTATATCCTTGATTCCACATATTCTCACGTACCAGATAAACAAAAGGTATGGGATGACTTAATTAAACTTGCAGCAGATAAAGAATGGGAAGTTAGGCATAGGGTTGTCTTTACTCTTGGTTCTGTTTATTCTCATGTATCAGATAAACAAAAGGTGTGGGATGACTTAATAAAGCTTACATCGGATCAAGTCGTGAATGTTAGACTTCAAGTCGTTTCTGTTCTTGATTCTTCTTGTTCTAATGTACCGGATAAACAAAAAGCATGGAATGACTTAATTAGACTTACAGTGGATCAAGATGTGAATGTTAGGCTTGGGGCTGTTTCTGCTCTTGAGTATGCTTTTTCTCATATACCGGATAAACAAAAAGCATGGGAAGATTTAATTAGACTCACAAGGGAGCAAGAAGATAGTGTAAGACTTCAAGCCGTCTATGTCCTTCTTTCTGCTTTTTCTCACGTACCGGACAAACAAAAAGTATGGGATGACTTAATTAGATTTACATCTGATCGAGATAAAGATGTTAGAAGTGAAGCTGCCTATGCCCTTGGTTCTGCTTTTTCTCAAGTACCAGATAAACAAAAGGCATGGGAGGACTTACATAGACTTACAATGAATAAAGACATAGGTATAAGGGGTGGGGCAGCCCATGCTCTTGGATCTGCTTTTCCTAATATACCGGATAGCAAACAAGTATGGGAAGATTTACATAGACTAACATCTGATCAATATGAGACTGTTAGACGTGGAGCAGCCTATGCCTTTGGTTCTGCTTTTTTTCACGTACCAAATAAGCAAAAGGCATGGGAAGACTTACATAAACTTACATATGATCTAAGTGAAACTGTTAGGCGTGGGGCTGCCTACGCCCTTGGTACTTCCTTTTCTTGCGTGCCGGATAAACAAAAGGCATGTGACGACTTAATTAGACTTACATTGGATCAAAATAAGGATGTTAGGTATAGGGCCATCTCTACCCTTAATTCTGCTTTTTCTCATGTTCCAGATAAACAAAAAGTATGGGACGAATTAATTAGACGTACAAAGGATCAAGATAGGGGTGTTAGGCGTAGGGCAGTCTCTGTCCTTGGTTCTGCTTTTTTATACATGCCTAATAAACAACAAGCATGGGAAGACTTACACGGACTTACATATGATATAGATAAGGATGTTAGGAGTGAAACTGCCTATGCTCTTGGTCCTGCTTTTTCTTGCATACCAAATAAACAACAAGCATGGGAGGACTTACATAGACTTACATATGATATAGATAAGGATGTTAGGAGTGGAGTAGCCCACACTCTTGGTTCTGCTTTTTCTTACATAACGAATAAACAACAAGCATGGGAGAACTTACATAGACTTACATATGATATAGATAAGGATGTTAGGAGTGAAACCGCCTATGCTCTTGGTTCTGCTTTTTCTCAAGAGTTGGATAAACTAAAGGTGTGGGAAGACTTACATAGACTTACATTGGATCAAGATATGAATGTTAGGCGTAGGGCCGCCTTTACCCTTGGTTCTGCTTTTTCTAATATACCGAATAAACAACGAGTATTGGAAGATTTGATTAGACTCACATCGGATCAAAAAAGTCCTGTGAGAATACATGCAAATCACTCTCTTGGAAAAGTTTCTATATTCCAAGCATCTCAAGCTATAACAGAAGAAGATTACAAAAATGAATTGGAAAAGGCAATTTCATTTTTTGCGAAAGCAGTAGAGGAACCAGACCATATAGTGATTTTTTTTAACCCATCCCAATTTTGCCTTCCTTTCTACCGTTCATTCCATACAATAGTTTTCAAAAAACAGGAAGCTAAAGAAGTAAACAAATGCCTAAATGAAGCGAAAAATGCCATAAAAGGCTCAAAAAGTAAAGAACTACTCATTGAAGCCGTAGAAAACCTTGCAAATGCATTAAAAGAGGTCCAGAATCTGGGAAATCTGAACTTAGAGGCGAAAAAAGATGAGCTCAATTTTTATAGGCAATACTGTGATCGTGCAGCTGAACTAATGATAGATTCTGAGGAGGCGGCACCGTATGCTACAGGCGTTCTGAAAAAAGGACTACCTATCTTCGGTCGAAATCTAAAAGAGCTTCTCGAAGAAATTCAAAAGAGAACTGAACTAATTCATGAGCAGACAAAAGGAACTCAATTTGAAGAATTAGGCGATGAATTAAGTCAAAATAGTCAGTCTCTTTTAAAGGTTAGAGATCCAGTAGGATTTAGAAAACAAGTAAATTATATGCAAAACACATTGAAGGCCATTTGTTCCAAGTTGCCTGAAGGCCAGAAAGGTGAAACATGCGAATTGCTTGAAATGATGTATGCAGAACCATCAATTGAAGATAAAATCCCTCTTCTGGATAAAATCTTAAGTAAATTCTCCTCTCAACTGGATATGATGGCTAAGTTAAACAGACTTGAAGAGGGAATGGATAATAAGTTGAATCTTATCTACGATAATACAATAGGCATTAAAGACAATACCATGAGCACTAATGCTAAGTTAGACATAATAGATCAAAAACTGGAGAATATAAAATTTGGTATTTTCAAACCTAGATTGAGTTCGTATAATGATGTCATCTCAAAACTTCCTGAAATGAAAAAAGAACTGGAAAAACTAAGTGAAATGGTGCGTCTTAATACGATTTCTATAGACAAATTGAATTCTACTCAGACCGGGACATTAAAAGAGTTAAAAAATGATCTGATAGAACGTTTGAAGGATATTGAAGTTCAGGTTGATAAACTTCCTGATGAGATAGACACTAAAATTACTAGTTTACGGAGAGAATTAGAACAATCAGGCCCAGATAAGTTTATGCAGACATTTTCAGAAATTACTTCAATAATTGGCTTAATAATTTCTTTTATACAATTATATCAACAGTAAGATCCAATTTACGTAAATACCTCTTCTTTCTCTTGCTGTTTTCAATAACACCCTTCCACCCCTACCCCTTTCTCTCTTTTCTCTCACCTTCCCTTTTCCCGACCCCTACATCCTTTTCTTTCATTTCCTCCCTTCTCGAACCTTGGAATCTAAACTTCTAGAGTTCTTCTTTTCGAAGGCAGGTTTAGATGATTGGTATTTTGAAGTAATAAATAAGAGAGAAATAATCAAGATAAGTTAACCTGTTAATCCATAAAATATCAAAACTATTAAATATCCAGACTATTTAAAATTGTGTACTTTTGTTTATTTTAATTGAAAACATAAACCTGTATGATGAAGGTGTTGAGCTAAACAATGACAGGTGAAATAAGGCGAAGATACCACAACCAAAAAGATAGTGAAGTTACGAAGATAATACATGATTCAATAATTGATATGTATCAAATCGAATGGCAAAGAACTCGGGACATTGAAAGTAAGGCGACTGGAATTGTCGGTTTTGTAGGTATAATTTTTAGCTTAACCATAGCTTCTTTATCTACTATAGTATCGTCGGGCAGTGTGCCAATTTTTCTGTAAAATTCTCTCTATATCCTTTTAGTCTTCTTTTTTGATTACTGTTCCATTATTAAATACTTATTTCCTGTGATCCAATCTTCATTAATATCGATCAGTATTGAGACAATCAGTCTCAATACTGATTCCTGGTTAGGGAATGCCCCTACCACCTTGCTTCTTCTTTTTATCTCCTTGTTAGTTCTTTCCATGATATTTGTTGTCCTTATTCTTCTCCAATGACTCTTTGGAAACTGCATATAATTCATTACATCATACTGAAACCTTTCAAGGGTATCAGCTGCGCCTTTATATCCCATCTTATCCAGTTCCCTTATCAAATCGCTGTATTTCTGACGGTCTACCAATGCTTCTTTTATCTTCTCTGCTACTTCTTTTTGCTTTTTTTTTGGAACCTTTTTTAGAGCTTGTCTTGTCAGATGTACATGGCACATCTGCCAGCTTGATCCAATAAAGGATTCTCTAACTGCTTTTTGTATTCCTTTATGACCATCAGAAACAATTAACTTGACACCTCTTAAACCTCTTTCTTTCAGGTCTTCGAATAGATCTTGCCAGAGTAGGGAGTCTTCACTATCTGCCAATCTTGTTCCAAGAATCTCACGATAACCGTCATCCCTGATTCCAGCAACTATAAAGAGAGCTTTATTTTCATAATGAAGTCCGTCTCTTACTTTCAAATAGGTTGCATCGATAAACAGATAAGGAATTTCTTGTTCTATTGGCTTTGAGAGGAATTCAGAAACCTTTTCATCAAGCTCTTTTGTAATTCTGGAAACAGAAGAGGCTGAGATTCCCTTAATTCCTAAGGAAGTCATAACCTTATCCACCCTTCGGGTGGAAACACCTTGCAAGTAAGATTCGGCTACAGCGGATAAGATGGCCTGTTCAACTCGAGAATATTTCTCAAAAACCTCTGTTTCAAAGGGAAATTCACGGAATTGAGGCTTTAATAATTCAAGCTCTCCATACTTGGTAAGGAGAGTACGGGGTTTGTAACCGTTTCTACTGGCTTTGCGAGAATCAGTTCTCTCATAACGTTTTGCACCAGCCTGGAGGAGGGCTTCCTCCTCCATTACAAGGTTTAAAAACCAGGTAATTAACTGGCGAATTCCATCTTCCTGATCGAAAAGATAATCTTTTATGAGTGAGAATAAATCTACCATTGACTCTGCATCCTGTTTTTTTGTGGTGAAGAAAAAGGATACAGAGTCAATCATATTTTACAGAACTTTCGGTACACTGCCTATCGTCGGCTGATGAAGCAATTAAAGAAGAGATATTTTCAGCTATATATTTACATATTCTAATCTTTTTAATATTAGTACTCATGACATTATCAATTTTATGTGGGATAATAGCACTTAACGTTAAAGATTGGTGGTATTTAACAGCTGAAGATTTTATTAGTTATTGTAATGAAGAAAAAAGAGAAAAAAAAGATCTTCAAGCAAAAATCACGGAAGAAACCACCGAAATTATTATCAAAAATCGCAATCAAAACAGGCAAATAGCTGATTGGTTAAAACGATCATATATATTATTTATGGCAAGTATAGTTGTGTTAATGTTCTATTTTATTCAATTGTTAAGCATATTAAAATAAGAGGGAATTTAATGGCTAATGAAAACGAAAAGAAAGGTTTTACAGGAACTCAGTCTGGAGCAAACAAATCGTCAAGTGAAGAAATACAGAACCAACAAGATCGGGGTTTCACTGGTACTCAGCCTAGAATCGATAAAGTATCTAGTGAAAAAACGCGGAGCAATAAAAAGTAACCAAGGAGGAGTTTTTCCAAGTTCTCAACCTATAAAGTAATCAGCTGAGGATTCATAGTAACAAGGAAAGTGGGCAAATTACATAATAAATGAAGTGCAGAGAATGTTTTTTCTCTTGATGTATTGGTGTTAATCAATATTTGGGGTCCATTTTCGTTATCCTCTTCTCCTTTTCTGATCCCCGCTCCATTTACTCATAATTTCTCAAGTTATCGATTTTCCTTTACCAGTTTTTTTATAATTTTCTCCTTCCGTTTCATTTCATTGCTTTTCTTTTGGGTTAACTGGTCTTCAAAGATTATAGTGCTTATATCATAATTTTTCACTTTAGTAACAATATCATCATAAATATCAAGGTCAACATTTCCTATATCCAAAATCACGAACATGGTATAATCAAAAAACCTACTATAATCTCCTACCTGAGCCCCAGAGTTCCTGAGATGATTTTTTTCGTGCCGAGCTTAAGTTCTATTCCAATATCCAAATCAAGTTCCGAATTGCTGACAACTAAGAGCCTATCCGAAAAGTCAGTAATGCATGTTGAGAAGTCACAATAGGTCTATAATATCAAAGTATCCGTTCTGGTTTTGCATATTGCATATTGTGAAATTTATAGCAGGTAACCACTTTTCGGATAGGCTCTAGATAGACCCTTATAACTACCGTCCCCACATGGGACCTGCCTGTCAATTTGGAAATTAGATTTTTCACTCCATCAGGCGAAGTTTTAAACATATTTACGACTCATATTTATCGCAGCCTGTATGTCTGATAGAGCTCTTTTCCGGGCAGTACTTTCAAACCAGGCGGCCTGCTCATTCAATTTTTCAGGGAAAGGGCGAGAAAAATAAGTTTGTATAGGGGATTTAATATGACGTCAAAATTGATGGACTACTTTAACAAGCAACCGAGGATCGGGGTTCTCAGCACAGCAAGTAAAGACGGAAAGGTAAATTCGGCCGTATTCGGTTCACCTCAGATGACCGATGAAAAGACCGTCGTAGTTGCAACTGGTAAGAACCGAACGTTTGCAAACCTTCAGGAAAACCCTTACGCAATGTTCCTGATAATGGAGCCGGGAGCAGATATTATGGCATGGAAAGGTATCAGAGTTTATCTGAAGATGAAAGAATCTGCAACGTCGGGGAAGATGCTTGATATGATCAGAAGCGAGATCGCAAAGGTAGCTGGCGAGGAAGGGGCAAATATGATATATGCAGCTGTCGCCTTCGAGGTCATTGAGCTGAGGCCTCTCATTGATTACGGACAGGGCTGGGAGAAATCGATCTGAGTTTTCAGAAGTTATATAGATAAAAATAACAAATCAAAATCAAAGTTGTTGTGGCGCGCCAGGCTGTAAGTAGCGGGTATCGTGCCACTGCTCCGGTTATAGCGGCTATTAAAAATCAAGAATTTTTATATCTGATATTTTTCTTTTTTCCAATCACTATCTTTTCCAAATATACAAGTTCAACTTTGCTGCCCAGCGGCTCCCGCCTGAACTCCTGATACCCCAGTTTATGATAGAGGTGAAGATTTCTGATGCTATTTGATCCGGTGAAGAGTTCAAATCGAGCTACATCCCGGTGCATAAGTTCAACCTCTGTCACCAAACGAGTGCCTATCCCCAGGTTCTGCCATTCAGGGTGCACAATCAACCTGCCTATATGGCAAGTGTTATCCATTACACGAGTTCGTACGGATCCTATAATTGAACGTTCGCTGACAGCTTTGAGAAACATATGAGTACTGAACTCATCCTGGATTTCTTCGGCAGTTTGAAGCAGAGGGGGTATGGTCCAGTCATTGTAAATCCGAGCCTCACTCTGGTATGCAAGCTTTTGAAGGGCCAGGATTTGAATTGCGTCTTCGAAAACTGCCTGGGAAATTTCAATTTGTTCCGCCATATTTTTAATCCTCCTATTCCAATCCTCTTATTCTTCCCTCTATTTTTATCCACCTGATTTATAAAGTTAACAAAACTTAGTGCCAGATTTCGAAATTCTGCATGTTTTAGGAACCGCACGATGGCAAAAGATGTAGTGTAGCTGCATATTACTTTTTGTCCTGATGGAAATACCGGGGTTCCTGGGACTGCAAAGAAGTTCAAGCATATTATGAGCCAATGCAAGTATTGGCTTAGTAAACTTTATTTCGTGTTACTTCGGATTTTTATAAATATACTGGATATGATTGCAGTCGAATACTTATAAATATAGTTTCTGGCCAGACCATCGAACTATCAACGGTCAAGGGATAATTCTAGATTCAAAACAGGTATGAAGAACGAATAGTTAAAGGATATGGTCAGAAAACTTATAAGGAGTTAGATAAGAGGGATTTATGGAGTTCAGAAGTGCTTTCCAGGTACCGCCCGAACTCCACAAAACACGCCTTGAAGGCATGAGTTACGTTAGCTTTGTCTGTATTTAAGACTTAGCTTGTCTGATTCTGCCTCCTGGGTGCTAAACAGGAGAAAAAATATGGTTAAGAACAAAATTACGATAAGCATACTTCTTTTGACAATGCTGGTTGGTATGGCATTGATACCGGCAGCAAGTGCACAGGAAGAAAAAGACTATTCTGTAACTGCCGAAGAAGCCTTTAAGCATGCTAATGCAAATATGATAAGTTTCATAGCAGCCGATGCACCAGGCTTTGAAAACTGGACAGGAGCATCTATTGATTCCAAACCACTGGAGCTTTATGACATAAACGGTAAAAAATTATTTTATCGATTCTCAGTATATAAAGAAAATAAATTAATAGGTACAATCGACGTCTGTGCCGATAAAACGTTGGGACCTTCAATCTATGACATCGTATTTGATCCTGAACCTTATAAAACGGCTGAAGCCATGAAAAAATCAATAGAAATAGCCAAAAGTGAATATTCGGATGAGAAAATCAAATCAACTAATTTAGTTGTATACAGCTATCCAAGTATAGGGGCGATGACTGTGGTGAAAGACAAGGCCACTGGAGTTGAACACCGGATATTTGTAGATGCATACTCCCTTAATGAGGTTGAAGATAAACCCGCAACTGAAACCGAACCTGGAATATGGTCAATGTATGACAAGATTTTGGCTTATGGAAAGGAAAACAATTTAAAAGAATGGCAAAAAAGTGATGAACTTGCCAAATCTATAGAACTAGCAGCGGCTAATAAGGGAATTAATATTAATGCTGCAGTTACTGGAGAAAATATTGAAAAACTCAGTGACGAGGGAGTAGTGAAAAGTTCATTTACAGGTAAAATACTTGATATTAACGGTATTGGACAAGAAGACCCAAATTGGTGTGGTCCAGCATGTATCCGAATGGTTTGTATATATTATAATAAACCGACTCCCATCCCTACACAATCCTCCATTTATTACTATTTCCCTTGGGGAGATCCGGAACCTGAGTCTGGACTCTCAGCTAATGACATAGTAGAATGGGCTGAAGATAAATGGGGAAAGACGGGAACTATAGCTAGTAGTTTTTCTGATAGCGTCGCTATATCAGAAATTGAAAATGAGAGACCATTCTTCAGTATGATTCCAGGTCATTTTCGACTCTGTAAAGGATACATAGTTCAAAGTGGGTATACATATTTGCGCCTTAATGATCCTGAGCCTGTTGGTTCGACATATGGTAATCCAGGATTACTTGAACGCACATACGGCAGTTCAGAAATCCAACGTATATATGTAAGATAAAAGTTCCTCAGAGGAGTTCGATAAACTTCTGGTTTTCAACGGTTGCCTATGAACCTATATAACAACCAGCCAAAAATTGGAGTTTATCGAAACCTCTTTGTTTATAAAGTGCTGGTATGAACAAAATATAGGGGGAGTCGCTGACGTTGTTACTTTTTCATAAGTTCATAAGTTGGGGTTTAAAATGGAAGAAATAACATGTAATAAAACATATACTCTCGTAAAAGTTCTAGGAATAACTGCACTTGCAATTTTAATATTGATTGGCGTAGCAGGTGCGGCTCCATTTGCATATGTGACAAATCTGGGAGATTATGATCAGAGAGGTTATTATTACGATACGAATTATAATGGTACTCTTCCTACTCATAATGTCGCTGTAATTGACACAGCAACTAACAATGTTACAGCCAGAGTGCCTGTAGAAGGCTGGCCTAGAGATATTGCAGTCAACCCTGCAGGAACAAAGGTATATGTGGCAACTCCAGCAGGATTCGGTCCAACTATCTCGGTAATTGACATAGCGACAAATACGGTTAGTGATACAGTGAATGTAGGAGGTTATCCTATGCAAGTTGCAGTCAACCCCGCAGGAACAAAAGTTTATGTGACGGACCGTGATAGCACCAATATCTCTGTAATTGACACAGCTACAAATACTTTAATAGAACAGATTAATGTAGGGATGATTACTCGTAATGTTGTCATTAGTCCTGACGAAAAAAAAATCTATGTTACGAACACTTTCAACAATACTACTTCTGTAATTGACGCAATTACAAACAAAGTTACAACCACTATATCTGTAGGAGACAGTCCTTATGAAGTTGCAATTGCTCCTGATGGAAATAAGGTGTACGTGATTAATTCGGGTAGCAACACTGTTTCTGTAATCGACACAACTGCAGACAATGTTACGGCCACCGTGCCCGTAGGAGATGGAGATACCCCCAGTGATATTGCAGTCAGTCCTGATGGAAAAAAGGCATATGTGACAATCTCTGGTAACTACAATGATTCCGGTAACACTGTTTCTGTAATTGACACAGTAAATAACACTGTTACAGCCACAGTTCCTGTAGGAATTACTCCTTTAGGAGTTGCAGTCACACCAGACGGAAAAAATGTATATGTGACAAACGCCAAAAGCGACAATGTATCCGTAATTGACACAGACACGGACACTGTTACGGCTACGGTGAATGCAGGGGTCTACCCTACTAACGTTGTAATTGTACCTCTTACAGATTCTGATATGACCGCCCAAAGCACAGGGGCAATCTCCAATGCAACTGAAGACAGAGAGATTGAAGGAACTAATATTTCTTCATCTGAAGAAATAAACGCTGTCGAATTAAATAATTACAGCGATGAAAATAATTCAAAATCTGATAAGGATAATGGCTCAAATGAAAATGATTCGAGCAAAAATAACTCTACTCCAGGCTTCGGGTTATTGGGAAACCTGGCCGGCCTGTATGTAGGATGGAAACTTGGGAAAAGGTAATTACCCGCCGTATTCTATTTTTTGATTATTGCAGCAATGATTGTATTGCAGCACGGGCTGGTAGCGGTCGTACTGGATATGGCAGTTCGGGCGCATATGGATCATTAATTCCATACCGGCTCTCTGGAGGCTGTCGAGTTTGGTTTTGGTAACCTGGAGAGAGGTATTTTTGTTAAGGTGGAGCTGGGAAAAACCCATTCCGCAGGTAAGGGTGTGAGCGATATTTTGTCATAATTTGTCTAAAATATAGGAGACCTAATTTTTAGATAGACATGCCAAAAATTCAAAGGTTTATAATATATACAGGCCTACGTTAGATACAAACACTGATTTTATGCGGCAAAACTGTAATATTTAAACAAAAATCAATATATGAGAATATTCAGTAGAATTGAGAATTTTATAGAGAAGTACTTGAATATATAAGGAGACAATATACATATTTATATAATTTCTGGCCAAATCATCAAACTGTTAAGGTCAAGGAACTATTACAGGCAATTACAGACTCAAAATCAGTTCGAAAATCGAATTGTTTGAGAATTTACACAGAAAACTTATAAGGAGTTAGATAAGAGGGATTTATGGAGTTCAGAAGTGCTTTCCAGGTACCGCCCGAACTCCACAAAACACGCCTTGAAGGCATGAGTTATGTTAGCTCTGTCTGTATTTAAGACTTAGCTTGTCTGATTCTGCCTCCTGGGTATAAGATACACAGGAGATAAAGTAATGAACCGTAATAAAATTGGAGTAGGTATACTTGTTTTAGCAACACTGCTGATTGGTATGGTGTTAATGCCGGCAGTAAGTGCACAGGAAGAAAAAGATTATTCTGTAACTGCTGAGGAAGCTTTTAAGCATGCCAATGCAAACATGATAAGTTTCATAGCAGCCGATGCACCAGGCTTTGAAAACTGGACAGGGGCATCTGTTGATCCCAAACCGGTTGAGCTTTACGACATAAATGGTCAGAAATTATTTTATCAATTCTCAGTGTACAAAGAAAAAAAATTGATAGGTACAATTGACATTTATGCCAATAAAACGCTGGGACATTCATTCAACGACATTACGTTTGATCCTGAACCCTATAAAGTAGCTGAAGCCATGAAGAAGTCAAAAGAAATTGCCAAAAAAAATTACCCGACCGGAGAAATAAAATCAACTAAAATGGTTGTATACAGTTATCCTAAAATAGGGGCGATGACTGCGGTAAAGGACAAGTCAGGAGATGAATATCGGACATTTGTAGATGCATATACCCTTGATGAAGTGCCAGATAAACCTATAACTGAAACCAATCCAGGGGTTTGGTCAATGTATGAAATGAAATTGAAGAGTGGAGTGGAAGAGAATTTAAAAGAGTGGGAGAAAAGTAGTCAATTCACAGAATCTATTGAACAAGCAGCGACTAATAAAGGAGTTAATATTAATGCGGCAGTCACGGAAGAAAATATTGAAAAACTCAGTGGCGATGCAGCGATAAAATCTATAACAAGTGGAGACGTTTATGTTCCCCATTTTGGACAAGAAACTGAATACTACTGTGTTCCAACTAGTATACGAATGCTTTGTATGTACTTTAATGACCCGAACCCCGTCCCTTCACAAACGTCTATCTATACCTATTTGAAAGGGAAACCCCCAGTTGGGCTTACATATGATGATATTGCAAAATGGGTTCGTAATAAATGGGAAAAAACGCCAACTATTAGGACTTCTGCGCTTAATAATATTGACGTTGTTACTGAGATTGACAACGAAAGACCTTTTTTCAGTATGATTTCTGGACATTGTCGACTTTGTCGAGGATACCTATATCAAGATGGGTATTTCCATTTGCACATTAATGATCCGTGGCCTGTTGGTTCTTCAGGTCAAGTAAGATATGAATGCACTTACGGTGGCCCAGAAGTTGGACGTGTATATGTGAGGTAAAATTCCTCTGGGAGTTCGATAAACTTCTGGTTTCAACGTTTGATTACTTTATTAATAACAACAAGTCAAAGAGTGAGTTTCTCGAACTCCTTTTATTATTTGATCTCATTCTAAAATTAGTATCATGTAAAACACTATCAGTAAAAATTTTTGGGAAAAAAGTTACCTGCCGAATACACGATTTAAGTTATTTGTAGGAAACATTTCTCAAAACAGTTTCAATTATTAGATCTCTATTAGAAAATAAAGAACATCCAGGCAGTGTTTAGGATTCGCTGTAAATTTGAAATCAAGTTTTTGAGTAATATGGAGAAAAATTGACTCTCCTATAGGGAATTTTCTATTCAATAACTTTTTGAGATTTCTGATTTTACAGAAAAATAAGCACACTGTCAATACACATTTAGTATTTGCAGTGAAATTATCTTAACTATAAGAGTCCAGAAGGGGAGACTCAAAATGAAAGAAATAACATCTGATAAAGCATATAGAGAGCACATCCTCATAAAGACTTGTATAATAGTGGTGCTTGCCTTTCTACTTAAGGCGGATATCGCAGGTGCAGCTCCATTTGCATATGTGATGAGTGCGGAGAACTACATAAACAGTGGAACTGTCTCTGTAATAGACACAACAACCAACAATGTTACAAACATGGTGAAGATAGGGGGTTATCCTGGCGAAGTTGCAGTCACACCAGATGGAACAAAAATATATGTGACGGACTCAGGTATAGGCAGCAAAACTGTCTCTGTAATTGACACAGCAACCAACAATGTTACAGCCATAGTGAATGTAGAAGATAGTTCTTGGGGAGTTGCAGTTAATCCGGCAGGATCAAGGGTATATGTGTCGGTTCGTGACAGCACTAATATCTTAGTAATTAACACAGCCACAAACAGTGTAATAGCCACAGTTAATGTGGGGTTGAATCCTGATAGAGTTGCCGTCACTCCAGATGGAACAAAAATTTATGTTACGAACCATCTTAGCGACACTACTTCTGTAATTGACATAGCCACAAACAAAGTTATAGCCACTGTAAAAGTAGGAAGCAGTCCCTGGGATATTGCAGTCAGTCCGGATGGAACAAAGGTATATGTGGCAAACTCCGACAGCGACACAGTCTCTGTAGTTAATACTTCTACAAACACAGTTATAGCCACTGTAAATGTAGGAAGTTATCCTTGGGGAGTTGCAGTTAACCCGACAGGAACAAAGGTATACGTAACGAACTGGGAAAACAATTCAGTTTCTGTAATCGAGACGGAAACTAATAATGTTACAGCTACAGTTCCTGTAGGAATTAATCCTTGCGGAGTTGCAGTCACTCCTGATGGAAAAAAGGTATATGTGGTGAACTACGGCAGCAACACTACTTCTATTATTGACACGGCTACAGACAATATCACAGCCACTGTGAACGTAGGAATCAATCCTATTGAAGTTGTCTTTGGGCATTTCGTAGATTCTAATGTAACTGATCAAAGCACAAGGGTAACCTCCAATGCAACTGAAGATGTAGATGTTGAAAAAACGAATCTGTCATCTGAAGAAAAAAGCACTGCCGAACTAAATAATTCAAACAATAATAATTCAGAACCCGAGAATGGTAATAGCTCGGATGAAAATGAATCGAGCAAAAATAACTCTATTCCAGGTTTTGGATTATTGGGAAGCCTGACCTGCATTTATGGAGGTTGGAAGTTCAGGAAGAAGTAACAGAGGATCGGATAACCAAAAGTCGTTGGCGACGTTTGTTCATTTCCTATCTGGATTGATACACAAACTGTTGAAGCCTCTGGATCTGAAATTGACCATATATAAAAGGGATTAAAACCTCACATCTTTTTTTGCGGTGATTGGTATGAGCGGAATTAACCAAAAAATTGCTGTTTCTATTGTTTTTCTAATTTTAGTAATAATTGCAGGATTATTTATAAAAATGCCAGCGGATACGAAAAAAACACAAGTTAATGATGAGCTTAAAGTAGGCGGTATATATATTCAATTTGAAGATGGAGTTTCCGATTCGGAAGTTCAAACTATTCTTAAAAATTACAACCTGATTATGAACTATAGCATAAAGTACAATATTGATCATATTGCGGACGAGTACTACATTATGTTAGACAAAAATGAAAGGGATGTAAGACGCGAACTGAGTGAAGGGATGAAGGAAGAGAAAAAAGATTGGACAGTGTCTTCTCCTTCACATGTTGTCCGGAACGGAGATTCTTACGTAATCACGGTATCCGAACAGGCTGTCAATGATGAAAAGTTTCTTTCGATACTGAATAAATATGACACTCAGGTGAAAAAGTTCGTCTGGTGCTATATTCGCTTTGAAAAGCCGGACGGGTCCAGGTATTGGATATCGGAGGAAGATGCAGTCAAGATGAAAAATGAGCTCGAAAATAATGAAAGTATTTTTACCGTATCTATTGACTACATTAATGATCAGTAATTAGATACATGTTCTTAAAAACGTTTCAAACCGTAACCCTCTTCACTCCAATTGTAATAAAAAAGGTAGCCAGTTCTATTTAAAAACTGGACATTATATTATTCCGGTCTTTTCAAGAAAACCTTCCAGAGGCACGGAGTGAGTCTGGAAACCGCATACTTTGTAGGGGTCTGCTCCCATTGAGAGGGCTACGAACTGGGCAATATTCATGTGCACCATGTCATACTTTACCCCGAACTCTTTTTCAATCACGGGCTGGTAGCGGTCGTACTGGATATGGCAGTTCGGACACATATGGATCATCAACTCCACGCCGGCTCTCTGGAGGCTGTCGAGTTTTGTTTTGGTGACCTGGAGAGAGGTGTTTTTGTTAAGGTGGAGCTGGGAAAAGCCCATTCCGCAGGTAAGGGTGCGGTCTTCGTACCAGCGCACGGGGGATGCCCCGCAGGCTTCGGCTATCGTGTCTATAAGCTGGGGGTTTTCGGGGCTTCCGATTACGTCAAGATATTTGACTTTATAATAGTGGCAGGCGTGGTGGGCGGCTGCTTTAACGCCGGAGAAATCGAATTTCTTTTCTTCCCGAATCTTTTCGACTTTGCTCAGGAGGACTTCGACTGCGTGATAGATATTGGTTCTGGGGTTCATGGAGTCCTTTTCATAGACAAGGTCGTCAAAGCCTTTTTCCCGGAAGATGGAGTTGACTTTTTCCCGGACCTCATCGTTGGTATTAAGGAGTTCGCATGCGTCCTTGTTTATGGCATAGCAGGTTGAACAGAGGCAGGTAATGTTCGGGTACCCGCACTTTCTGGCGACAGCAAAGTTCCGGGCTGCAATGGCTGCTGTTGTGAGCCCTTCGAAGACATCGGTATAGTGGCCTATCCCTGTGCAGCAGGACTGCTCGTCGTTTATGCAGTAATCCACCCCGAGCCGGTCAAACACGTAACTGGTGGCTGTTTCGATTCCGGGGTATTCCTGTCCGACCATGCAGCTCTTAAACAGTAAGAGCTTCCTGTCCGGTATACTCTCTATCGCTTTCAAAGCCTAAGTCTCCGCTGTTTTTCTTCTTTTCAGTGCAGGATGTCCCTGTGCGGTCCGTCTTCAGGAAACCACGGATTCTTTTTTCCTGGACCCTTGCTTTGATCCATTTTTCCCTTTCGAAATATCCCGTGCTTTCAAGAATAGCCTGAACCTCTCCATGGGTGTCCCTGACATCCCTGGCACTGAGCCCCAGTTCGGACCGGATGGGCTCAAGGTTCCTTTTAATTCCAATCCAGCGCTCTCCAAGGTCTCTTTCCATATTACTGATGCCAGCGCCCGGGACCTTGCTGGCTCCGTTTTCTCCGAGGTATTCCCCGATCTCAAGGAAATAGGCAAGCTTTTCAACCCCGATTCCCTCGTTGATAGCCATCTGCCGCAGCACCTGCACGATTGTTACGGGGCTGTTGTTCCTGGGACAGCGCACATTGCAGGAATAGCAGTAGAAGCAGGACCAGATCATTTCGGATTCAAGCACACTGCGGTCGTTTTCGAGCACCCTCTTTACGATCTGCCGCGGGCTGTAGTCCGTAAACCGGGCTGCAGGGCAGGAAGCAGTGCAGGCTCCGCACTGGATACAGCGGTCCAGTCCGAGGGATTCAGGGGTTCGGATACTTTTTTTTGCGGTCTCTGAAAGAGTTTTACACTCCGGGGTATCGTATTCGTTTACATATTGCATCATCTTATCATCTCTCCTTCCCTGGCAAGGCTCGTAAAAGTTCCTGCAAGCCCTTTTGTGTTCGGGACATAGGCTTTTTTGAAATAGATCCGGTTTCCTGAATCTCCAAGTTCCTCTTTGAGCTTTTCAAAGTGGCTGACAGTAAGAGGATATATCACCTCAGCCCTGGGGCTGTCAGGTGGGTCCTCTACAAAAAGGACAGAAGACGCCCCATGCTTTAAGGCATGAAGCACAAGGTCTCTGTCCACTACAAGGCCCGTCGGGACCTTTATCAATTTGACATTTGAAGGGTAAGTAAGCACGCTGTTACCGATATTGTCACAGGTAAGGGATGCAATCCCGCTGTTTACAAAGCCGAGCACATCTCCTTCTTCAAGCACGCCTTCCATCTCGGCTTTGAGCTGGGGTTTCGTAAAGCCTGCGATCTGGACGGCTCCTTCCCTGCAGAGTTCGGTACAGTACCCGCAGCCCGTGCAGATAAGAGGATCGAGCACGACCCTTCCGCCCTCATTTACGGAGAGGGCATCAAAGGGACATTTTAGGCATTCTCCGCAACGAGTGCAGAGCAGCTGGTTGATTGTCGCAATTTCGTTATCCAGCACTTTTGGGCTGTCCGTAATGAAAGCCCGCGCCCTTACAGCTGCAAGCCCTGCCTGAGCAATGGCATCGGTAACATCCTTGGGGCTCTGGGCAGTGCCGCAGACAAAGATTCCGTCAAGGGAGCTGTCTACGGGTTTTAGTTTGGAGTGCCTTTCCTTGATAAAACCGCTTTCGTCCTGGCTCAGGTTCAGCACACTGGCAATTTTCCTGGTCCCGGGAGACGGCACCATTGCTGCTGAAAGCACAACCAGATCGGCAGGAAGTTCCCTCATTTTCTGGTCAAGGGTATCTTCGACCCTCACAACAAGGCTCTTATCCGGCTTTTCAACGACTTCGGCAGGCCTTCCCCGCACAAAGTTGACTCCGGTCTCCTGGACTGCCCGGTAATAGTTTTCATAGAAACCAAAAGCTCTGACATCAATATAACAAATAGTGATTTCCGTTTCCGGATATTTTTTCTTAATAAGGCTTGCATGTTTCAGGGCTGCCATGCAGCAGTATCTGGAACAGTAGCGGTTCCCCCCTTCTTTTTCATCCCTTGAGCCCACACACTGGATCATGACTATTCTTTTTGGCGTATCGGCACTTTGGGATTCACTAGATGAATCTTCGCACCTCGAATCACAGGTTGCAGGGGTCGGATCGCTGGAAGCTTTGCTGAAATCGGAGATCCTCAGGAGTTCACCTTTTGTAGGGCCATTGATGCCAAGGACTCTGGCAAGTTCCATCTGGGTCAGTACATTTTCAAAAATCCCGTATCCGTACTGGGGTTTCTGGGAGACGTCATACTCCTCAAACCCGGTGGCAACAACAACTGCCCCTACGTTAAGTTCGACAATTTCTTCCTTCTGGGAGAAGTCAATTGCTCCGTTTTTACATGCATCTGCACATTTTCCGCAGGCTTCTCCCTTTAGCTGGAGGCAATAATCGGGATCAATACAGTAGATCTTTGGAACGGACTGAGAGAAACGAAGAGAAATTGCCTTTTTGTCCATATATCCGCAGTTGAACTCGTCTTCAACCTGAGTAGGACAGACCCTGCTGCACCTTCCGCATGCCGTGCAGCTGTCTTTCACATATCTTGGCTTTTTCTTTAACCTGACCGTAAAGTTTCCTGCGCTCCCACTCAGGCTTTCAACTTCGGTCAAGGTCAAAAGTGTAATTTTCGGATGGGCTGCAACCTCATTCATCAGAGGGCTGAGTGAGCACATTGCACACTCTTCCGCAAGCTTGTCCGGGGAAAATATCTTCCCGATTTTCGCCATCTGCCCGCCTATGCTTGAGTTTTTCTCAACAAGAACAGTGAAAACTCCGTTATCTGCAAGGTTCAGCGCAGCGGTAATTCCTGCTATCCCCCCACCGATAACAAGGGCCTGCTGAGCGATATTGACTTTAATTTCATCCAGGGGCTCTATATTTTCCAGGCGTTTCAGTTTGGCCCGCAGGAGGGAAAGAGCTTTTTCGGTAGCGCCGGTCCGGTCAGGGTGTACCCAGGCACACTGTTCTCTCAGGTTTGCAATTTCAAGCCCCGCCCTGTTCAAACCGGTTTCCTGTACGCACTTTTTAAAGAGAGTGCCGTGTTTGGAAGGAGTGCACGAACCTATTACCACCCTGCCCAGGTTCCCCTCCACAATCTTCTTTTTGATGAGGGCCTGTCCCTGACTTGAGCACAGGTACTCATAATCAAAAACCGAGATCCCTTCTGCCTTAAGGGTTTTTTTCACGGCATCGATATTAACGTGTTCGGAAATGTTCCCGCTGCAGTGGCAGATAAATACGGCAGCTTTGTCCAGCCCGTCGGTCATCCCATCAGTCATTATACTAAATCTTTCAGGGATTCATATTTAAGATTTGCCGGAAAATGCCAGATAATTTACCCAAAAAGGATAGTTTTTAAAAAGTTGTTGCCAATTAGAGACAGAATGTTAGAAGAAAAGAGATATCAATGTTCTCCCGTTGATAGCATCTCACGTTGGGAATATTATACAAATTAATGTTTTAATCCTATATATACCTGAATGAAGACCTGCAAAAAATCATATTTCTCAATTTATTCCTTCCCCTGCTGTTCCAGAGATCCTGTAAATAAATTTATTGCCTATTTTTGTAAGAAAGTTTTTATATGCATATAATTATATATAGGGAGAGAGTATTATTATTAAACTCGACTGAGACACCAGACTTTTCAGGCACTTCCTCAGATTTTAAATTTAAACAAATAGAAATATATTAAACGAGGAAGGGAAAAAAATAAAAAATGTCATTTTGAATGATCGGTAAAATTCATTGAAATTGTTTTATTTGAAAATAATATATTTCCATGATCTGATGATACTGGATAAAACATGATACCTGTGCCGAATGTGAGGCACCCTACCGGGTATAAACGGCAGATGATAGCTGTGGCAGATAATGGGCTAATATCAGAAGAAGATTTTAAAATGGGAGAGGTTGAGTACGAAATGGTTGAGCTTTTGAGAAGGCTTAATATCAACAGGCCTGTAGCCTTAACTCTTGCGTGCCTCTCAAAAGGAGAAGAGATCTCTTCCCAGCGTATAGAAATGGTATCAGGGCTGAGACAACCGGAAGTCAGCATTGCAATGCGCTACCTGCGTGAAAATGACTGGGTAGACATGAGAGAAGAAAAGAAAAACCATGGCAAAGGCAGACCGGTAAAGCTCTACAAACTGACAGTCCAGATGGAAACAATCATTGACACAATAGAAGAAAACGTCATTGCTGAGAGCAAGACCATACTTCAGAACATAGAACGTCTCAAGAGCCTTTCCTGAAGAATCGGAAAAATTAGACTAATGCATTTTCCCCTTACAAGCGAGCTTGTAAGGTTCATTCTCAAATTAAAAACCTGGGAATATAATCCAGGAATACCTCTCCACAACCTGAACAACGTAATTAAGGGTTTATTATCCTCTCTTTTTGCTATTTCTTTTTTGTTTTTTCTTTTTTGTTTTTTCTTTTTTTCTTTTTCCTTTTTGTTCAAATCAGGCGTGGAAACCCCTAAAATCATTTTATCAATTGCTCAATATCTCTGGCATCCATTAGCCCATTGTTTCTATAACTAATTTAATCCCACACACGTATATTATAATGTTTTAATTATTTAATTACAGATAGAAACTCAGAGTTCTGAATACTTTTTCGATAAAGTGTATTGAGAAAGGTTTTTTATAATAATAAAGAAAAATAAGAGATTTAAATAGTTTTTAAGCTTTTTTGAGACTTTTTTGAGACTTTTTTGAGACTTTTTTGAGACTTTTTTGAGACTTTTTTGAATCCAGAAGAACTTTTTGTGAGATTAAAATAGCGGGATTTAAAGGATAAATTCCAATATAAAAAAACAATTATTTTATAGAGTTGTCAGTCAGGGCACTTTATCCATTTTAGTTGGAAGAAAGCGAAGAACGGTTAACCATCCATAAACAAACAAAAGAAGAGCAGTAGCCAGATTAGGAAGAACGTTAACTGCACAAACTGTTTAAACTTTAATTATATATAAATATATATTAAAACTAAAAGATAAGTAAATATTTATATTAATTCACTCTATAATGGTTCTTCGGGTGATTAAATGGTAGATGAAAGTGGTTTAGCTTTAGAAACTACTGACATAACGACCGAGATTCCTATATCCATGGGATCAAACGAATATGAAATGATAGAATTGTTTAGAAAAATCAATGTCAGCAGGCCAATTGCTCTTACCCTTGCCTGCCTTGCAAAAGGAAGGGAAATCTCTTCCCAAAGCATCGAAATGGTATCTGGCCTGAGACAGCCGGAAGTCAGCGTTGCAATGCGGTATCTCCGCGAAAACAACTGGATTGACATCCGGGAGGAAAAGAAATCAAAAGGTAAGGGCAGACCGATCAAGCTGTACAGGCTTACAGTCCCAATGGACCGCATTGTCAGCAAGATCGAAGAAGAAATCATAGCCGAAAGCAGACTTGTGCTGAGGAACATCGAACGTCTGAAACACATTGCCTGAAATTTATGATAGGGAATGGAATGGCTCAGAAGTCCGGTGCAAGCGCCCAAACAGCAAATTGTACATACTTCTATTATCAAGAAGCCGTTCTGTCTTAAAGGGGATTACCCCCACCCTCACTTTTTTGCTCCCTGCAACTTTTCGGTTACTATAACTTTTCTATTACTGCACCCGAATTGCGATTCGTCCGAGTTTTGCTTCCGGACCACAGGAAATCGGAGATTTCCCGGGAGTTGCACTGCAAATGCAACAGCATGAGGTCCGTTTCAGCAGAGTTGCGGTTCTGCAGCCCGAATTGCGCCTCGGGAGTACGCGGTCTGTTTCGCTTCGCTCAAGCAGACTAATTTGCAGGTTAAAATCGGGAGCTTCTCTCAAGAGGGCCAATTTTGGGATATAGTAATGAGCTGCGCTCAAGCAGAATAATTTATGGATTTTAGCAATAAGCTACACTCAAGAGGACTAAGTTAAAAACAGGTAAAGTAAAGAGACGCAGGAGAGCGGTCTTCCCCACAAATAAGAAGAAAGAAGAAAAAAGGAGGGCGAAAACGAAAAAGGCCAGGAAGAAATACCAGAGAGTAAAAAGACAAAGAAACTATCAGAAATCAAAAAGAAATAAACAGGTAACCACCAAATAAAATCTACAGAAAAACCTGTAACTGCACAAACAAAAAAGAAAAGCTTTAACAGAAAGTTAAGAAACGGAAAGTTAAGAAAAAGTATGGTGGGCCCGCTGCGATTCGAACGCAGGACCTCACGGTTATCAGCCGTGCGCTCCACCAGGCTAAGCTACGGGCCCGAAATGAAAGTAAATTAAGCTGGAAAACCTGAAAATTCTCCGAAAAGAGATTGTTGATTTGTGGTGGGCCCGCTGCGATTCGAACGCAGGACCTCACGGTTATCAGCCGTGCGCTCCACCAGGCTAAGCTACGGGCCCAGATGTCAGGTTTTTTCGAATTACCGGAATTGAAAGGCTTTTTTTAGGGAAAGCGTCCCAATCCGACAACACTTCTAATACTCGAATTACTACTTATAACTTTTGCTTGAATATTCGGGATTTTTCATACCCTAAATTTTATTTACAGGAAGCTGAGCCTATATAGCGACAGTTTTATATACGATACTGAGTGTATGAGGGAGTGCTGACAAAGCAAAAAGTAATATGGGCCGGTAGATCAGGGGTAGATCGCTACCTTGGCATGGTAGAGGCCTCGGGTTCAATTCCCGACCGGTCCACTAATTTTCCTAATTTAATGCTAATTTCTCAGTTTTTTTTATTTCTCAGTTTTCTTTTATGACAGGTTTCTATATGACCAAATTAATATGACTTAGAGTCTCTACGAAAAATATTGTGAACTACAGTCTCTTTTGTATCTGGCAGTATTCACAGCCAGGTAGATACTCGTACAGAGATACTTTGTAACTTTTACAAAGTACCCTTACCGATTTCTGGATGGACTCTTGCCAAGATTCTATATATTTGCAAATTAAATTCTAGCTCTATTTTTGGGTCGGTTTAGTCATAACTGGAACTCTCAGTCCTTCACGCCGTCGATCTCAACAATGAGATGACGCGGTCCTCGTAGAGTGACACTCTGCCTGTATGGAGGCGGATCATGCACGAGCCTGGGGTTTTCGAGCCGTCGTACGAGCTCTGTTAGTGCAATCTGCGTCTCCAACCTTGCAAGTGGGGCACCGTAACAGTAATGGATGCCGCTGCCAAATCCAAGGTGCATATTGTTCCTGCGATCAGGGTCGAATTTATCGGGATCGTGGAAGTGGGCCGGATCACGACTTCCAGAGGCTAGCAGCAGGATCACAGGCGAGCCTTTCTGAATCGTAGTACCGGCAATAGTAATATTGTCAAGAGCCACACGGTTTGGCAGAACCTGGACCGGAGGCTCGTAGCGTAGCAACTCTTCGACCAGGCGAATAACCAGATCTGGTTCACGTCGCAGCCGCTCGAGGACCTCGGGGTGCCTCAATAGTGTGAGCACTCCATTGGTGATCAGGTTCACCGTGGTCTCATGACCGGCAATGAGCAGCAAGCTTGCAGTACTCACTATATCTGCATGGGCCATCGGACCGTCGGGACCGTGGTCCGTGATGAGCCCTGAAATCAGGTCGGAACCAGGCTGCTTGCGATGGCGCTCGGTCAGCACCTCCATGTATTGCTCGAGCTCTTTAAAGGTCTTGCCAGATTGTTCTTGTCGCTGTTTCCTTTCCTCCGGACTTTCCTCAGGATCCAGGTCAATGTCTTTGATAATAGCTTCTGACAAAGCATGGAGGTGTGGCTGATCTTCGGGCGGTACCCCCAGCAGATCACTGATTATTGTCACCGGGATTGGGTAGGCGAAGTCCTCGACGATGTCGATTGACGTCTTGTCTTTCATAATATCGATCTGCCGATTTGCAAGGCGAATAATCTCAGGTTCCATACCAGCTATCCTCCCAGGTGTGTGCGGGGGACCAAAAGGCCGTGTAGCCTGACGACGCAGCCGGTCATGCTCAGGTGGGTCCAGACCGATGAAGCTTGGAGTTACTTCCGTTTCTGAACCCTGGTCGGGTGCGGACACTTCCATCTCCACTTCTTGCACCTGATTTTCAGAAGTGATCTCCTGATTGGCCGGAGGACCTGCAGGAGCACGCTCGCGCACGGAATGTTTACGGAGGTTCGAACCGATCCGCGGATCATGGAGTAGCGAGACAATCTCCCGATAAGTACTGACAACGTAACTACCATCTTTCTGTCGTATAACCGGTGTCTGGCGTAGCCGGGCATAGAGAGGATAAGGGTTAGCGCGGTTGGCGTAGTCAAGAACTTGTTCATACAAGGATTGCTGTATCATGATTTTGCCCCCTGTCATTTGGGTGGGAACCCTGGCGGCACACGAGGATCCAGAACTTCTGCACGGGTGGGCGATTCATCAGGCGGAGGGTGTACTTGGGCCCGGGCCGGTCTGTGCGGCATTTGGGCTGTGAGTAGGCTGGCCTCTAGGCGGGAATCCGGCAGTAACAGGTCGAAGTTCAGTTGGCCCGTCAGGAGCATGCAGTACAGGCGGAAACGGTGCACGGGCCTCGATCATTTCCTTGTAAGCAGGAAGCCGGCGAGCCATATTTACGGTGAGCGCTGCAACAATTCTACCCTTGCGGCCATAGACTGCAACTAAACGGCGTTCTGCAATAGAGCCTTGCGTGAGCACAACCTCGTCGGCGAAACTTGGAAGGCCAACTGTCTTCAGGTTGATGCCAAACTGACGGGACCAGAAGGCAGGCAGTGTTTTGTATGCCCGGCGATCTGCCGGAGCACTCACCATATTATGTGCGGCTGTCCTGGCCTGCTCAACAGCGTTTCCCCAGTGCTCGACCGCCAGTAGCTCGCCTTCGTAGAGCGGGTGAGGCCAGCGAGCCACGTCCCCGGCGACAAAAATATCGTCCGTGACCATTCCATTGGTATCGAAAGCACGACAAGCGGCATCACAGACGATCCCATGGGAGTCAAATGCCAACCCGGAATCACGCAACCATTCGACGTTTCTCACTGCTCCGAGAGCGACCACAGCTACGTCAATATCGAGTACATCGCCATCCGAGAGGTAGGCCCGACGCAGTCGCCCTTTTTCATCACCTTCCAGAGCCATAACCGTGACGTTGCAGCGCAGATCTACTCCATGCGCGCGCTGGAGCTGGCCAGCAAGCGTACCCGCAGCCTCACCGAGAGCGCCAATGAGGGGCGTAGCACTGCGTTCTGTGACCGTGACAGCCAGGCCTATCTCTCTGCAGACCGAAGCAACCTCGGAGCCAACGAAACCACCGCCAATCACCAGTACTCGCTTCGGCCCGGCAGCTAATCGGGCTCGTAGCCGGGCAGCGTCGTCACGGGTGCGCAACAGATATACTCCATCAAGGGCAGCCTGTGCCGGATCTGGCCATGGCCGTGCGCGCGTCCCGGTGGCGATCAACAGGCGATCAAAGCCAAACCGCCTCCCATCGGCAAGCTCAACTTCCCGGTTACTCAGATCAAGCCTTATAGCAGGCACACCAAGCAACCATTCAGCACGGAGATCCACTCTCTGAGGCAGGGTCGTGTGCTCTGTTGGTAGCCGGCCTGTGAGGACAGTTTTGGACAGAGGAGGGCGATCATAAGGAGCATGGGGCTCATCGCCGATCACAGTTAACGCCCCGGCAAATCCCTCGGAACGCAGCGCTTCTGCGGCACTCAAACCAGCCAACGAGGCACCGACGATGACTATTCTTTGTATAGAGGAGGCCGCCTTTCTGGAATCATTTCTGCTCACTGTGATTTCCTCCCTGCTGCTCCAATTGATCATCCAGCCAGCAAATACTAATCGCCTGCACCGGACAGGCTGCGGCAGCTCGCTCTACCTGCACTCGTAGCGAATAATCCGGCGCATAATCATATTCGAGTGATTCTTCGTCCTTCATCCAGAATACAGCCGGCGCGGCAAATACGCATTGAGCGTAGCTCTCACAGCGGTTAAGGTCGACTACTACTCGCAGCATTGCGAAACCTCCAGTTCCAGAAACTTAGATGAGAAACCTCTGATCTTTTCAATCTTCGGAACATGTTCTGCCGCCAGATCGTTTCATATGACGAAATGGCCTGATCAGACTGACCGGGCATCCTGCAGTGTATGCCTTCCACCATCATTAGCACAACTGGAGATTTCTCCATCTAATCCCTTTCTCCATCTAATCCCCCCTTGTCCAAGAATTATCATTACCAACTGCAGAAGTCTGCAAAAACAGCATCATTTTTGTTTATTTAGCCTGTTAACGACCTCTTCATAGTTTAACAAATCATCTTCTGCAAAAAATTCTTCTTCAAAACATTCTTCTGCAACACATTATAGTAAGCGACTTCATGATCCTGTATTAGGTGTTTAGTTATCATTTCAGCGTTTGGCCCCACCCCTATTGTACAACGCTTTCAATAACCCGGATAAACTAAAGACGAGCATGAGATAAAAACTTGTAAGATAATAATTGGAGAATTATTATATTTAAATCATTATGGATTGGTAGAAAAACCTATCTAAATAAGTTTCAAGACCGTGAGTTTCTACTTCCACTTTTTCCCTCGGACATCCTCAAGTCCTTTTCAATCCGGCCTGAAATAAGAAAGTCCGGGAAATTTACCGGACCTGGAAATCTCCTGGACTAAGGAGAGGCCCCAAGACTTTGAAGAGCGGCTAAAAGCCTGCCGAGTCAACCAGGAGATTAGAAGCCAGGTAGTAAATAGGACCGACCGGTCCATTCTGTTTTTTAATTAAATGAAAAGAGTAATTAAAGCAGAAACGTTTATAGTTTTTAATCCTGTACCCTCTGTTAAGATATTAGAGGTTTGTTTCTGGAAATGAGGGATTTATGACTAATGAGGAAGGATTTCTGTATATAATTATATTTATCAGTTTTTTCATAACCCTGGCAGGTTGTGTAACTCTCACAATTACATATACTATCCTGCGTCAAGTAAAAAATAAGCTATTCCATGAAGCTATTATCCTTGCGGGAATAGTACTCAACTTTGCCATATTAATGAACACGAACGATATATCCTGGCTGATTATAGGAACCTTGTTTTTTGCAATACCAATGATTGTTCTTGCCCCATCGGTTCTTATTCCTGACCGTCTTCAAGCCATTCCGAGTTTTTCCCGGATTCTGATCTGTTATACAATTATAGCAGTCCTGGACATTATTCTTCCCTTTATCCTTATCGTAACCGAAATTTCAATGATTTCATTCATATACTGGCATACCCCTCTTTCAAACGGCCTTGTTTATATCTGCCTGATAATAGGTTACTTCGGAATAGCAACAGTCATCTATCAGTTAATTGACAAATAATTGACAAATTGCGTATCAGCCCTCACAAAAAATTATCTGAAATGAAACGCTTTGAAGCGCTCCATTTTCAATTCTTTATTTATTTTCAATTCCTTATTTTGGGAGCTTCAGATAAATGATCGCACATATCAAGCCTAAAAAGATTATACCGATTATTCCGTATGCAGAAGAGATATCAGAGAATTTTGTGCTCCCTTCCTGCTCGTCGTCCGTGCCCGGACCCGTACTTTCATTCCCGTCATCCTGCAGAGCCCCCCGGGTTTCCGGAAAAGTCCCTTTTTCGGTTACGTTTTCAGAAGCAGCTTTTGATATCCCCGTTATTGCAAAGGAAGAGAAACCAGGGAGACCGGATGTGAAATACAGGTATGTATCATCTTCCCCCGAGAGGTTGACCTGCAGTTGCTCCCACTTTTTGTCGCTGTACCTGTTGAGAGTAATTGAAGTCTGATCTACGCTCTTGTCCTCCATCCAGATCTTTTCAACTTTGAAACAGATTACAGGATTTTCGATATTCTTTGAGGTTGCGTATCCAGAATTTCCTACCCAGACATTAAAGGACTTGTAGACTTCTCCGGCAGGAAGGGCGGAAACAAGTGAGGATTTACCTTTTAATTCCTCAACAATGGTCGTGGTCTTGCCTGCGTTCTTCTTTGCATCGAAGCTCACGTACACGACACAGGTTGCATTCTTCGTAAAGTCAAACTTTACAGCCTTGCCGTTTGTGATGAAGACCTGGGCAAGTTCCTTTACTTTAACATTCTTTGCAGGCTCAGGAGAACCCCCGCCTCCTCCGCCACCTCCACTGCTGCTCCCACCACTGCTCTTTTTCTCTACATCTATAGTTGCAGTTTCTGTATCCGTGCCGTTTGCATTGCTAACGGTCAGTTTAGCTTCGTAAGTCCCTCTTGAAGGGTACACATAAACAAAGCTCGTCTCGTCTGAGTCCTCGACTCCGTCACCGTTAACATCCCAGCTCCTTGAACTGGCATTCTGTGAAAGATCGGTAAAGAGAACTGCAAGAGGGTAATAACCGCTGGTGACATTCGTGCTGAAGGCTGCTACGGGAAGAACTGCAGCTTCTTCTTCCAGCACAGTTATCACAGCAGTTTCGATATCCGTACCGTTTTCATTGATTGCGGTCAGTTTAGCTCCGTAAGTCCCTCTTGAAGGGTACACATAAACAAAGCTCTTCTCGTTTGAGTCCTCGACTCCGTCACCGTTAACGTCCCAGCTCCTTGAACTGGCATTCTGTGAAAGATCGGTAAAGAAAACTGCAAGAGGATAGTAACCGCTGGTGACATTCGTGCTGAAAGCTGCTACGGGAAGAATTGCAGCTTCTTCTTCCAGCACAGTTATCACAGCAGTTTCGGTATCCGTACCATTTCCATTGATTGCGGTCAGTTTAGCTTTGTAAGTCCCTTTAGAAGTGTATGTATAAGCAAAATTTGCTTTATTTGAGTCTTCGATCCCGTCATTGTTTACATCCCAGCTCCTCCCTGTTGCGTTTCGCGAAGTGTCAGTAAACAGGACTGTAAGAGGGTAATAACCGCTGGTCTTGTTCACTGTGAAGCCTGCTACGGGAAGGATAGGAATTATTTCTTCCAGCACTGTTATCACAGCAGTATTTGAAGCCGTACCGTTTGAATTACTTACTGTCAGATTAACGGTATAGGACCCTGGAACATCATACACATAAACAGGATTCTGGATGGCAGAGTCGGGCTGTCCGTTGTTGTCAAAGTCCCAGCTCCATGAAACCGCATTCTCCGAAAGGTCGGTAAAAAAAACCGAAAGAGGGGCATGCCCGCGGGTCGTATTTGCCCTGAAATTTGAGACAGGAAGAACCGGTTCGGGTTCGGTCCGGGGGGTTACCAGAGGCAGGTAGTCGATATTTACCTCATTCATATAATATGGTTCCTCGGCTATACCGTCTCCATTAGCGTCAGAATGAGTCTGGGAAAAACCATCTCCTGCAGGTGTTGCCCAATAATTTCCACCAATATAAGGGCCTCCAATAATGTTTTTTTCGAATGTTTTCGTGGCATTCCAGGTACTTGTATCCGTAAATTGTACATTTAGATTGTTGTTAAAATTATTGTTATAAATAAGAGTGCCGTAGGAATCTACCATGCTTAGTCCGCTTTCACAGTTTGAAATTCGGTTCCCACTTATCCCATTATCATTACTGGACCAGAGTAAAATGCCTTCACTACAATCAAAAATATCGTTATTAATTATTGAGCCGCCTCCCCCTTCATTACCATTGTAAACTCCAATGCCAGTATTAAAATTAGAAATTTTATTATTCTGAATAGTACAGAAGAACGAAGAGTCGACAATGCCTGAGTAGCCTGATGAGCTGCCTGAACCTATTATATCGAAGCCCTTAATTGTAATGTTATTCGCATTTAAATAAAAAGCATCTTTGGTAGCTCTGATTATAGCATTATATGGACTACTTGATACAAGAACCAGATCTGGCACTGTAATAGTAACGTTTCCAGGATAAGTTCCGGGATTCACTATTATAGTATCTCCCGAAACCGCGTCATTTAACGCAGCCTGAATTGTCGTGTAATTTCCGGATCCGTCATCATCAACATAAATCGTTGCAGCTGCTGCACTTCCGGCAATAACCTGAAGTACAAGGATCAGCATAAATAAAACAGATAATTCTCTTTTCATTTTCTGCATAAGAATAACCCCTGCAAACTACTTTAGCATCTCAATATCAATAGTTACCGCAAATCCCCATTTTAAGCCGTATAAGATGTATTCTATGGTTGCGACACTCGATTTAAAAGATAAAAGTATCTTGAACCAGACTTCTTGATTTTTAAGAGTGATTTATATTACGAAATTGGCAATTTGATATAAAATTAACTAAATTGTCCCGTATTTTATTGAGAAGTTGTAATTTTTTATGTTTTCAACAGAGAAGGAATTAAGATTTTCTAATAACATTCACATAAGTTATTCAGAAAAGTTTCGAACCTGTTGAGCCTCAGTTTTCAGTATACGGAAGAGATGAAAATAGAAATTCCCAGAGGTATTCAAAAAAAGATCTGGCTAGCTATGAGCATGATCCGGTTGTGACCTGCATATGGTACATAACACTATAAAATAAAGAAATAATTAAGGATTTATATAATATTTGATATATAATAGATAGTAAAGATTACCCTTCCTACTTGGGGGTAAGGAAGAGTAAGGAAACTTCGAGCTTACGTTCGGACAAAAATCTGGACCTAAGCCAGACAGAATTTCGGGTTTCAGTTATACAAAATTTCGGAATTAAGCCGGACAGGATTCCGTAATCAAGCTGGAAATATCTCACTAAGCTGGAGATATCTTTTCGATACCTGTAATTTTTTTATCGGGTAGCCGACAGCATCAGATTTGAGATTCAAAATGACTCTGGAGGTAAGTATAATGGAAGATGCAGCTACAGAATACAGTGTTGTGGAGTATGAGGTACTGTCGGTCCCCTGGTGGCTGGTTGTGCTGGAAGGAATTATTACCGTCGTCATCGGCTTATTTCTGTTGTTCTCACCTGTATCGACAACCATAACGCTGGTTCAGATACTCGGGATCTTCTGGTTTCTGGGAGGAGTAATTTCAATCATTTCATTGCTGGTAGACAGGGAGAACATGGGCTGGAAACTGCTCTCCGGTGTGATTGGTATTCTTATCGGGGTAATGGTATTTGTGTACCCATACAGCCCTTTCGTGATTCTGGCACTTTTCGTAATCATACTGGGGATCTGGAGTATTATATATGGGGCAGTCAGATTTGTCTGGGCACTCAAAGGAGGCGGACTGGGAACGGCGATTCTCGGGATCCTGACAATTTTCCTCGGGGTACTCCTGCTGGTAAACCCCCTGGCAGGTGCCGTTGTCCTGCCCTGGATATACGGGATTTTACTTGTTATAGGCGGGATTGCAGCACTTATTGGCGGGTTTAGAATGAAGTCAGGGAAAAAAACTTCGTATCCGGGATAAGATTTCCAGAAACAGAAAACTTGAAGGCTGGGAAGTATTCCCGGAAATGGCAGTACAGCGCAGGATACAATCCAGGATTAAATTCAGGATGAAATTCAGGATGAAATTCAGGATGAAATGCGAGGTGAAATGCCATATTCAGTGCCATATGCAGTGCCGGGCCCGCAACCAGTCCGTAAGAATTGGCGGGCCTTTAAATATCCCACATCAATAAATATCTTAAAAACGTAGAGAATTTACATGCGCAAAGCCATATTCGCAACAGCAGGACTTGTCCTTCTTTCCTTCATCCTTTCAATTTATTTTTACCCGCAGGTCCCGGAGCAGATGGCAACCCACTGGAACTCTCAGGGGGAAGTAGACGGTTATATGTCGAAGCTCTGGGGGCTCTTTTTCATGCCGGTAGTGATAACGGGGCTTGTAATTATGTTCCTGGTAATTCCGAGGATCGACCCCAGGAAAGAAAATATAGAAAAATTCAGGAAGTATTATGACGGGTTTATAGTGATACTGGTTTTGTTTCTGGTCGTGGTCCATCTCCAGATACTGCTCTGGAACACAGGAGTTCGGATCAGCCCCAATGCCGTGCTTCCTCTGGGGATAGGGCTCCTGTTTTATTATATAGGGATTCTTACGGAAAATGCGGAGCGAAACTGGTTTATTGGCATCAGGACTCCCTGGACTCTCAGCAGTGAAAGAGTCTGGAAAAGGACTAATCGGCTTGGAGGGAAACTCTTCAGGATAGCAGGGATAACTGCAGCCTTCGGGGCTTTTTTCCCGAAGCTTGCAATCTATTTTATCCTCGTACCCGTAATTTCGGTAGCCGGGTTTACTGTTGTTTACTCATATCTCGAATACCAGAAGGAACTTAAAGAAAATGAAAAGGAGCAAATTAGTGGGTGAAGAAAGGGAAAAAGCTGAAAAAGAGAGCTTGGAGAAATTGAAATTCGGAATCAAAACTTAAAAAATAAGGTCTGAAGATTCCCTTGTTTTCCATTGCCGGGAATCAACTTAACCGGTTTCTGACGCTCTTTTTATCAGTACGTTTATCTAACATGCTCTCATTTTGTCATATTGATCGTTATGACTGAAGAGACAATTAAAAACTCAGACAAAATAGTCGAAAACGGAGATACTATTTCCGTTGATTATGTTGGGAAACTGGAAGATGGTACAGTTTTCGACACATCGGAAAAAGAAGCAGCTATTGAGGCAGAAATATACAACGAAATGAGGGACTACAAACCCCTGACATTCACTGTGGGAGCGGGGCAGATGATTAAAGGCTTTGACGAGGGCGTAGTCGGGATGAAAGCAGGGGAAGAAAAAACCGTAACTATCCCCTCTGAAGAAGCATACGGAGAATACATGGAAGAGTATGTAAGGGAACTCCCTCTAAATGCTGTCAATTTTACTCCTGAAGTCGGGATGCAGCTTGCTACGGAAAACGGGCTCCGGGGCAAGGTCACTGAAGTAGGCGAGGAAAATTTCTTAGTGGACTTCAACCATGAACTTGCTGGCAAGACTCTGATATTCAAAATAAAAGTCGTATCATTGGAGGCATAAGAAATGAGGGCCGGGAGGGGGGAAACTTTAATAGTATGCATTCTGCTCTTTGGGATTATCCTTTTCGGAAGCGGGTGCACGGATAGTGGAGAAGGAAACGTTGTGAAAACCGGAAACATCGTTCAGGTGGACTACACAGGAAAGCTTGAAAACGGTACTGTTTTCGATACTTCTGAAGAAGAAATCGCAAAAGAGGCGGGCATATACACAGAACAGAAAAACTATGTCCCCATATCCTTTACAGTAGGTGCGGGTCAGATGATCGAGGGTTTTGATAATGCAGTAATCGGGATGAAAGTAGGGGAAGAAAAAACCGTAACTATCCCCCCTGAAGAAGCTTACGGAGAATATGATGAGGCAAAAATTCAGGCTGTACCCCTTGAGGATCTGAACCTCTCAGTGAAACCTGAAGTAGGACAGATATTCAGCAACGTATACGGGGGGCAGTTCAAAGTCATTGCTGTAAATGAAACCCATGTCACTTTTGACTCTAACCACCAACTGGCAGGCAAGACTCTTGTATTCGATATAAAAATTGTCTCAATACAGTGAAGTTTGAGGAAGTTAAACCGGCTTAAAACCCGGTTTATATTCCATTAAAAAGAAGCAGTCTTCCGGCAACCGGGAAAAGACTCGGGGCTGCCGGAAGATCTGTAAAGAAAAAAAATAACAGGAGAATGAACGATGGAGAACTCTCGTACCGTGAAAAAGGGAGATTATCTCCTTATTGATTACACCGGAAAGCTTGAGGATGGAACAATCTTTGATACCACCTTAAAAGAAAAAGCTCGCGAAGCCGGAATCTACAGCGAGGAAAAGGAATACAGGCCTTTATTTTTCAGGGCGGATGCCCGGCAGGTGGTAAAAGGCATTGATGCCGGGGTTCTTGGTATGCGCGAAGGAGAAGAAAAAACCCTTAAAATCGCGCCTGAAGATGCTTACGGAGAATATAAGGATTATATGGTTCAGAAAATTCCTCTTGCAAGGCTTGAGCTCGAGGAGCCTCCAGAGGCAGGAAAAAAAATAATAACTCCTGGGGGAAGGGAAGTCAAAGTGCTCGATTCCACAGAAACCTATGCGACCCTCGACTTCAACCATGAGCTTGCAGGCAAAACCCTGATCCTGGAAATAAAACTTGTCTCTATTATTGCCCAACCTTCAAACTTAACCTGATCCTTCAAACAACCTGATCCTTCAAATTTAACCTGATCCTTCAAATTTAACCTGATCCTTCAAATTTAACCTGAGATAAATTAATCTTAAAGTAAATTCATTAAAAGTTAAGTTTGGAAACCACAAATTGGAAGGAATTGGGGATGGAAAAGGAAGAGAAAGTCGTGGTAGTGCTGCTTGTCATGGCATTGTTCTCGCTTTCGACGGCATACCTGTTCTTCGGACAGGCACCTGCATGGGCTGGACAGACTTCAGGAGGAAAAGCCCCGCAGTACACCCACGGATCCGAAGTCGGGGAAAAAGTGTCTTTTGACGCCGAGGTCCTGAGTAAACGATTTACTTATACCGGAGATCACCTGCTTCTGGAAGTGGACTTTGACTCCGAAGTCCTGAGCGTGTTTATTCCGAATACAGCAGGGGCTGAAGCCCTTAACAGCCTGATCAATGAAGGGGACGTTATCAGTATAACAGGCACAGTCTCCGAATATAAGGGGGAGAAAGAGATAAGGGTGGAAAGAAAAGAAGATGTTACCCTGAAATAACAGTAGAAAGGCGAGAGGATATTAACCTGAAACAACTGTAGAAGACAGGAAGATATTATTCAGGAATAACCGTTATCAATAAGCTTTGAAAGCGGAAGAACAGATCGTTAACCATATATCTATAGAATAACATTTGAGAAAATATGAAAGCATGTATCATGTGCGGAGGCGCAGGGACAAGGCTCAGGCCGCTGACCTTCAAGCACCCGAAACCGAGCATACCGATTCTCAATAAACCATCAGTCCGGCACCTGATAGAGCACCTTTCAAGGGAAGGGTTCAATGAGATAGTCATGACCCTCGGATACATGGGAGAACGCATAGAGGAACAGCTCGGAGACGGGCATATGTTCGGGGTACACATAGACTACGTGTACGAAAAAGAGAAGCTGGGGACAGCAGGCGGGGTAAAAAATGCTGAAGAATACCTGAAAAATGAGCCTTTTATCGTGCTTGGGGGAGACCACGTCCTTAACCTCGACCTGAGGGAGATGTACCGCTTCCATGAAGTAAACGATGCCCTGATAACTATAGGACTCCTTTCCATTGACGACCCGAGGGAATTCGGGATTGCAGATATGGATATAAATAACCGGATCCACCGCTTCCTGGAAAAACCCAAATCCGGCCAGATTTTCAGCAACCTTGCAAGCACAGGTATTTACATCTGTGATCCTGAAATCTTTGACTGGATCCCTGAAAATAAAAAGTATGATTTTGCAAAAGACCTTTTCCCTGCCCTGCTTGCGGCAGATAAGAGAATTAATGGCATGCTTGTCCGGGGAAAATGGACTGATGTAGGGAGTTCGGCGGCTTACAGGCAGGCCCAGCGCTGGATGCTTGACGCCCTTCCCGGAACCACAATCGAAGGAAACTTCACAACGAGAAACGCAAGAATACGAGGCCCCCTATCCATAGGAAACAACGTATCGATAGGTTCGAATTCTTCACTCGTCGGACCCATTGTCATAGGGGAAAACACCGTCATTGGTGATAGCGTCCTTATCGGGCCTTACAGTGTGATAGGGGCAAACTGCACTATCGATAATAATGCAAAGATTCTTTCTTCTTACCTTTTTGATGGGGTATCCATAGGTAAAAACTCCAACATCTCCGGAGCTGTAGTTGCAGATGAAACAGCTGTAGGAGAAGAGTGCAACCTTGAGAATGGGACGGTAATCGGGCACGAAGTCCTGATAAAGAACAATTCGACCATACATTCGGGAGTAAAGATCTGGCCCGAAGTTGTGATCGAAAAAGGCTCAAACATAAAGGATACAGTAGTCAACCCTGCCTATGATACTGCATATGAAGGCTCCTGAAAGGGCTAAAAAAGATTGAACTGTATGAAAATAGCAAAGAGCTAAAAATCTGCAATGGAAAAACTGAATCGAAACCCTTATTCCAGGTCAAGAGCATAACTCCCGGTCAAAATTGATATTCCGGGTTTCTCCGGACTCGAATGAAAGAATTCACGGCCTGGAAATTACGGGTTTCCTACAAAAATTGAGTTTTCAACGCTGATCCAAATTTTCAATAAGGTCTGAATTTTTGTCAGTAAGGATCCGAATTTTTGTCAGTGAAAACCCGAATTTTTCTGTGCGGATCCGAATTTTTGTCCGGGTATTAGTATTAAAACCGTTTAATTGACACATATCTGTTACGAATAAGTAAAGATCCTGGAAGGACAGGACAACTCTTGAAAAAATTGACCCGAAATCCAAAAAAACAGTTTAATCCGGCCTATTAAACTTTTCTTGTGCCGTTCATTATATATTGGATAAAGGGGTTTCCTTAAATAGAGTAAGCATACTTAATAAATAAAAAAATTAAGAGATTTAAATGACCAGGTATAAAAAATGGCTCATCGGGTCACTGGCAATCAGCGCGGTATCAATTGCCTTGGTTACATGCCTGACTTTTGACTCGGAGACCATTGAAGCCCTGAGAAGGATCAGGCTGGAGTACATTCTGGCAGCCGCCCTCCTTCACATGTTTTCATACTTAATCTGGGGACTGCGGACCCGGACTCTCTGCAAAGCCCTGGGACACAATATAAGCGTCCTGAAGGTGACAGAGATAGTTATCTCAAGCAGTTTTGTGGCGGGAATTACGCCTTCTTCTGCAGGTGGAGAGTTTTTGAGAGTCCACAGCCTGAACCGGAACAAAATTCCTCTGGGCAGAGCTACTGCAATCGTTGTAGGAGAACGCCTGCTTGATGCCATATTCATCTTTTCCTGCCTGCCTTTTGCCTTTTACATTCTTGGAGACATCGTTTCGAATTATGAATTTGATGCAGCTTTTTTAGCAGCAAATTCCCTGGTCTTTGTACTTCTCTTCTGTTTTGTTTACGGGGTCTGGAAGCCCGAAAAAGTCAAACACGTAACTCGTAAGCTGACAGACAGGCTTGCCCCTTATATAGGTAAAAAGACCGATGCTGCAGTTTTACATCTCGTGGAACAGGTCGACATGGAAATAGACCATTTTCATGACAGTGTCCGGGTCTTCTTTTCGGAAGGGAAAAAAGGGCTGCTCTGGGGAATTGCCTATACCTTTATTTTCTGGATCGTAGACTTTTCACTACTCGTTCTGATCCTGATGGGCCTTTCGCGGACACCTTCGATCATCACTACCTTTGCATCCCAGGTACTCCTGGCTGTTATAATGATAATACCCGCAACTCCCGGAGCAAGCGGAGTTGCCGAACTGGGAGCGGCTTCCATCTTCTCTATTTTTGTAGACTCGTCCGTCCTGGGAATTACCGTGCTTGCCTGGAGAGCCCTGACCTACCACCTGAACCTTTTAATAGGCGGGCTCATGAGCCTGAAAGTGATCAAGGACGCAGAAATTGTAAAAAAATGGATCGGAGACACGGCCGAACCCCGGCACAGCGCCTGAAAAGCTTCTGAACAGGGCAAAATAACCGTATATCAGAGGAAACACCCGGTACAATAGAAGAAACACCTGGTACATAGAAGGAACACCTGGAGAAAACCCACAAACCAGTATAAATTTATATTTAATTCTCACAAAAACTTATACTATGCCCTCCAGAGACGTCATCTTTGAGGTCCTCAGAAAAAGTGTACATCTGGTTTCAGTCCTGATAGTACTCATTTACGAATTTTACGGGAAAGAGGCGGTCCTCTGGGTACTGATGCTTTTCCTGGTAACCGTCCTTATCCTTGAATATTTCCGGCTCGAGCAGGATATGAAGATTCCTTTTTTCTATATGATGTACAGGGAACATGAAGCCGATAGCTGCGGAGGGCACATCTACTTCGCCCTGGGTGCAATTGCAGCAATTTCCCTCTTCAGCAAAGAAATCGCTTATGCCGCAGTCCTTATGACCACCTTCGGAGATTTGGCTGCAGCTCTCATAGGTAAATTCTACGGAAAAAAAAGGATTTTCAAAAAAATCTTTAAAAATGATAAGTCGCTTGAAGGTTCAGCCTCCGAATTTATAATTGACCTGCTGATCGGACTCGTAATAGTCGGAGATCCCTTGGTGGCCCTTGTCATGGCTTTTTTTGCAACTCTTACGGAAACCGCAGTAAACCAGATAGACGATAACCTCGTGATCCCGATTTTTTCCGGCTTTTTCGGGCAGATGACCCTGTTTCTATTGGCGTATTTATAATGCAAATAGAAAAAGGTTCCCTATCAATCGGTTTATCCGTTCCGGGTATCAAAAAAGGATCTTTCAATATTTTCTTCTGCGCCACAAAATTTGTAGCCAGCTGCCAGTATGAGAAATACCCGCATCAACTCAGGAAGCCGTATTTGAGTTCACGGGTAAATATCGGACATAACCGCCAGCTTGTCCGGCGGCCGTTTCCAAAACGAAGATGAAAAGAAAGGCAAAAAAACAGAAGAAACTTGTGAAAGATGAGAGTTTGAAAGGTTATTTTTCAGGTAAAGCAATTCCATTTTGTTCATCATTATGGCAGTTCCAGCTAATTTCCCTACTTTTTTCTGGCGCTTTTATTCGGTGAGCTCATCCCAAAACTATTTTATCCCTGCACCGGTCAAAATTTCAGAATTATTTTCATTATCCGCGATTCGATTGACTATTTCAGATTCAAGATTCGGAGAGCCGATTTTGAATTTTGGGAGAAGTTCGGTATTTTTTCTTCATTTTCGTGGGCAAGGCCGCTCTCCCACATCGAGCGGAAAAAGAACGACTCAGTATAGCGAATAAAGTTGTATAGGTTACAAACCAGAGCTAGGAGCCGGCCCTAGATTTGAACTAAAAACATTAACAGACTGAAGATGGGCGATCAGAAAAGAGGCAATCAAGTAGAGGCAATCAAGAGAGACAATCAAGTAGAGACAATGAAGTTGAAAAAGCAGTAGCAAAAAAGAATAAAGGAATAAAAGGATAAGCAAAAACGCAGTAAAAGAAGCAAGTGAATAACTAAAGAGAAAAAAGGTGATAGCTTAATTAAGCTGCCTCTTCTGCTCCGGTTTCACCCTGGGCCTGCTTAAGCCTTCTCATCTCCCTTATGCGCCTGACCAGCACTTCTCCGAGGTAAAGGGCGAGGGCTGCAAGAAGCACATAAATTTTCAGGCTCACAGGCTCGGTTGCTTCCCTTTCGGAATTCTGCCTTGCATCCTTCAGGAGAAAGGCTCTTGCCTCCTTTTCAGTGTAAATTTCTCCTCCGGTTGAAAGGATAAGGGGTTTGATATCATTATTGAGCCCGACGTCACGGTATTCAAGCGGGTAGTTTACAGCCAGCGGGTAGCCGGAAATATCGTGAATCCCTATTTCATCCGGGTTTACACTTGCTTCATAAGTATTCCTGCCTGTAAGGGCAAGGTCGAGCTGGGCTCCGTCCAGTTTCAGCTGCGGAACTCCTTCGTCGTACATTATCAGGGTGAGGTCGGAAGGGGTGCCAAGCCACGTATCCAGCGCTTCAACGACAGCTCCCTCTTCAGCCTGAGGATTTCCTATTGCCCAGTTAGTCATACCTGAGATGAGTCTGCTGTTTGAGCCGTTGTAAAGAGCCGAAGCCCAGCGAGTCCCTTCGCCCTCCCCATTATCCGTGGTAAAGGTCACAACGCGCCCGAGTCCGAAGCGCCAGGTGGTGAGCACAGGCTGCCCCGTAACCGTAATGACCAGACGTTCAGCTCCGGCTTTTGGTGTGACCTGGTTATATCCTGTGATACTTCCAGTAAGGTTCACACTCTTCGTAATGAAGTGGTCCGGAGAGTACTCAAGAAGCTGATAGGAGCCCAGGTCCTCAGTTTCTTCTTCTTCCTCAGAAGGCTCAACCGTGTCTTCAAACTCGATGTTTGCCCTCTCTCCCATATTGATATGCAGATAGTTATTTTGAAGTCCCAGTTCCTGCATCAGCTCCTCAGCATAGAGAGTTCTGGTCTGATCGGCCTGAGAGGGAGCAGAAGAGCGGATATGGACAAAGTACAGGTTTACACCCAGATCCTGCAGTTCCTTTGCAGCTTCAAGACTTGCATCATAAGAGTCTTCAATTCCTCCGTCCGAGATAATAATAGCATCCAGCTCACCGTCCTCTCCTTCCAGCATCTCTTTTGCGACATCGAGCCCCTGGTCCAGAGAAGTTTCGGCCTCTTCGCTGGGGGTCAGCTGCGAGATTTTATCCTCCAGAAGGGCAAGGTTCTGCGGAAGCCCCATAAATAAAAACCCGCCGGATACGTCATATCCCACGCTTCCGAATGCGATTACTCCAACGTTTGCATCTTTCAGGTTATCATTCCTGAGGATAAAGATGGCATTTGACAGGATATCTCCCAGAGTACCGTGAGCAGCCGTGCTTGGAGAGATATCAAGGATCAGAACCAGGTTTCTTCCTCCCTTAAATTCTGAGGGTTTTGAAACTACAGGCAGAACTTCTTCCAGGGAAGAATTAAGGTATTTCCCATAATTAAAGGCCTTATCTCCTCCGACTACGATAAGCCCGCCCCCGTTGCTGACATAATTTTTGATTTCCTTAATCTCAGCCTCGGAAAAGCTGTCTATGATCCGGTTGTCAAGCACCAGAACCTTACTATCCGTAATATTCCCTGCTCCTGAATAGTCGTTTACAACAGAAACTTCGTAAAGGTTGCTCAGGATATTGGCAAGAGGAGAACCGGTCTCCCCGGTAACAAGCGTGATTTTTGGCTTGGGGATCACATAAAGAGACTTATAAAACTCATTATTCGAATTATTGAAGTCCTCGCCTGACGGAGTTATCTTTACACTAAGATTATGGGCACCGAGCGTGGTAAAGGCTTGATTGATCGGAATGGTATTATTCCGGGTATCCTGAGAAAACTGCCTGCTCTGGGAAATTTTCCCGTCCACGTAAACTTCAAGGAAATAGCTGACACTCTGCTCCGAAGCCTGGCGGACGACTATATCAAATTCGTTCTGGTTGTCCACGACCACCGTCTTGTCTCCGAGCATCTCAACGCTGAGGTCATTTGTCTCAAGCTCGGGCTGGACAAGGTAGACAGGAGTATCAGCATCCCTTGCAAACCTCAGGGCTTCCGTAAGGTCCTTTCCTGCATTACTGTTTCCATCGGTAACAAGCACAATCTGGTTGCCAAGTCCGGAGTACTGGACCACGGCGTCCCCGAGCGAGGTCTTCTCCCCGGTCAGCTGCACGAGGGTGGTAGGAGTATCCGCAGCAAGAGCTTCATACAGGCCGGTCCCCGTGTCTTCGGGGAAAAGGCCCATACTTGTAGTCCTATCCTGGATAAGTACAAGCGAAGGGTCTTCCTCATTGACTGTCTGGGTAACCGTTGTATAGGGGGCAGCCAGGGCAAGGACAAGGAGGAAAGCAACAAGCATTCTCCACTCCACAAGTTTTGTTTTTGTCTTCCGCAGGAGATAAAAACCCGCAATAATCACAGGAATAATGAGGAGGAGCATCTCAGGGCTCTCAAGGGCTACGTTCACAGTTCACCCCTCCCGCGGACAATCAGAATTTCAAGCAGCATAAGCAAAAACATGATTCCTATGAGGTAGTTGGTAATATCGTTTTTTGCGATATAGGTGTCAGCTCGGACAAGCCTTGACCCGTCTTTTTCAACTGCCCGGCTGATAAGTTCCGAGGCGTCTACCGTAGTGTTCGATTCCCGGTCATCATAGAGGTTGACTGCAATCTCCTTGTCCGAAATCTCGTATATCCCTACCTCATCAAAGAGCAAACGGTTTGTTGTCAGGGTCTTTGAAGGCGTGCGAACCTCTTCGGTCTTTGCCAGGGAAGTCAGGGCTCCGGTTTCAAGGTTGTATTCCGAAATATCCCCTATGCCTCCGAGCCATTCGACGAGTTTTATCCAGAACACCGGGTACTCAGGCAGATTGTGGAAATTGTTCCAGGCCTCGTCCCCTAGCTCGTCGTTAAGCCCCATATAGAAGATGGTGCCTTTCCCTACCTGCCAGTAACTCAGCATGGGAATGCCGTCTTCAGTGGCCACGAGGGTTGTGGAACCTGTCCTCTCAGTTGCGTTCAGGTATTTGCGGACCGAGATTTCATCGGTTTTCACGTCCTCCGTAATGCTACTCTGAAGGACTTCTTCAACCTCAAGCCCGTCTTCTGCCACCTCAACTCCGACAGGTTTTACGGGCAGGATTTTAACGAGGCCTACCTCGGTCTTATTGGGTTCAAGGGCTTCGCTTGCAATGAAAACCGCATTTCCTCCGTTCCGTACGTAATTTTCGATTCTTTCCACCGAGCCGTTGACAATCGGGGTCTCTTTCTGGGCAAGCACTACAAGAGTATAATTGTCAAGAGAAGCCGGTACGGAATCCCTGAGTTCCAGATCGCTATTGGGGAGCAGGGAGAGTGCTGTTTTTGAAGGCAGTTTTCCATTATCGGTGACGTAGAGGACCTGCTGTCCGGAGGTATCCGGGATGGAGATGTAAGCCTTATTGTCAACAGACAGGTCGTCTTTAACGTTGAGACTGATCGTGGTAATTCCCGGGTTCAGGTTTTCCAGTGTGAACTGGTTTGTACTCCCTGCTGGAACAGAAAGGGTAAAAGACTTTGAAGCATTTCCCGATATTCCCCTTCCGGTCCCTATTTCAACGTTTGCGCTTTCACCTTTGTAGTTTTTGACCACACCGGTGTAGCTGTATTCTCCGTCCGTGGCTTCAATCCAGCCATTAATGATTCCTATATTATCCGCAGGCTTTCCGACCTTTACGAAATTTACCTCAAGCCCGTAAGATTCAGCCAGGTTCTTGGAAGCTACGGGGTCATCGCCGTTCCAGTTTGTAAAGTCCGAAATAACAATTACCCTGCCCCCTTCATCCGAGAGTAGGCGCATACCCGTAGTAATAGCTGCGGAAAGGTCGGCAGTGCCGGCTCCGGGCTTAACTATGCCAAAGATTTCCTCGGCCTCCGAAGCGCTTCCGCCTTCAAGAGCAAGCAGGGGAGTGCTGGAAGCAAGGACTATGCTGTTCTTCTTGCTCACATAGCCGTCGGCAATTTCGACCGCGTCTTCAAAACGGGACTCTACCTGCATGCTTGCCGAAGTATCAAGGATGAGCACCGTATGCTCTCCGCTAAGGGGCTCATTTGAGGTGTAATAATAGCCCGCAGCCCCTATAGAGAGCAGGATCAGCATGAGGAGCTGGATCAGGAAAAGAGGGTCCTGCACGATTTTCGTAAGCGAAGCGTAAACCCTTTTTCGTTCCCTTTCAAGTTTGAGGACAAACATCAGGGAGGGAATCGAAAACACCGCTGGTTTCGGGCGGAGCATGTAAATGATTATAAGCGGGATGATACTCAGGAGGGCAGCAAGAGCGAGGGGGTTTTGAAAAGGCATTTATTAGCGTCTCCTTCTCCTGATCGTATGGTAAAAAGCATCAAAGATAGGGGTGTCGGTTGTGAAGGTGTAAAACTCGGCTCCGACCTTCATGCAGGTTTTTTTAATACTTGCAGTGTGGTCGTCCAGCTTCTGAGTATAGCGTTCCTTGAATTTTTCGCTGATATATGTCCTTATATCTTCCCCTGTTTCAAGGTCCACAAGCTTGCTGTTTCCCTGAAGGGGAAGTACTTTTTCCGTGGGGTCAAGCACCTGGATAACAATGAGGTCGTGGTCCGAGAGCCTGTACAGGGCTGTTTCTATTGCCTTTGGGTCCTGCATGAAGTCGGAAATAAGGATTACAAGGGACCTTGACTTGATCACTTGGCTGTACTTCATGACGGCTTCACTGATGGAAGTGCCCCCGGAGAGTTCAAGTGCGCTGAGCCTGTCGATTGTCCGCATAAGGTTCTTCCTGCCTCTGCGGGGTCTATTGATATCAATTTCTTCCGTAAAAGTGGATATGGCAAACCTGTCGTTATACTTGGTTACCATGTAAGCAAAACCTGCAGCAAGCATGGCAGAATACTCAAATTTCGAGGTTCCCTTTTCGGGGTAGTCCATGCTTTTGCTGGCGTCCAGAAGGATGTGGGTTGTAAGGGTCTTTTCTTCCTCAAACTGCCTCACATAGAGCTTTTCAGTCCTCGCATAAGCCTTCCAATCAATATCTTTCAAGGCGTCGCTTGAGTCATACTCCCTGAACCCGATGGTATCGATGCCGTGTCCGCTTCGGGTTGATGGACGGTTCCCGGCATAGACCGTCGATACCCTCTTCCGGACCGAAAAGGTAAAGCGGTCAAGCTGCCTGAAAAAATCCGTTTCGATTTTTTGTTTTGTGCGAGTCATTCCTGATCTTCAACTGAAAAGCCCGGTTCTGCCGGACCTGAAAATCCCGGGAGGGTTTTAACCTCGGGAGGATTTTAATCTCATATTACATTTCACACAACTCAGTCCTCAGGACCTGCCCAGTTACAGGCCTTTCGGATTCTATTTACCGAATCTATTTACCGAATCTATTTACCGAATCTATTTATCGAATCGATACCCGTTTTATTTGACCTTCTTTAGAATTTCCTCAATAGCTTCATCAGGGGTCATCCCGCTTCTTTCGGCTTCGAAGGTCAGGATCAGCCTGTGGCGGAGAACCGGGTAAGCCATGTAATCAATGTCCTCTTTGCTCACGAAGTTCCTGCCCTGGATCAGGGCTCTTGCCTTTGCTGCGAGGATAAGGCCGATAGATGCGCGGGGAGATGCCCCGTACTCGATGTGTTCCTTATCTTTGCGGGTCATTGACACAATAGAAAGGACACGCTGCTTGAGTTCTTCGGAGATAGGAACCTGTCGGGTGAGCTTCTGTAAATCGAGAAGTGTGGACTTGTCCAGGCCCCTGGTGATCTCAGGGGTTTCGGACTTCGTATACCGGTTTATAATTTCCATCTCCTCTTCAAAGGAGGGATAGTCTATAAGGATCTTTAAGAGGAAGCGGTCTAACTGGGCTTCGGGAAGGGGGTATGTGCCTTCCATTTCTATTGGATTCTGGGTAGCAAGAATGAAAAAGGGGCGGTCAAGAAGAAAAGTGTCGTTTCCGACTGTTACCTGTTTTTCCTGCATGGCTTCGAGCAGGGCGGACTGTGTTTTGGGGGATGCACGGTTGACCTCATCTGCAAGCACGATGTTTGCAAAGACAGGCCCGGGTTCAAACCTGAATTCTTTTTTGTCACCCTTCTCCTCAATCACGTTGGTCCCTGTGATGTCAGAGGGCATCAGGTCGGGAGTACACTGAATTCTGCTGAACTTCAGGTTCATCGCCTTTGAGATAGTGGAGATCATAAGGGTCTTTCCAAGCCCCGGATTGCTTTCCACGAGGGCATGCCCTTCACAGAGAATTGAGATTATGATCTGTTCCACTGCCCTGTTCTGGCCCACTATGACATTCCCTATCTCTTCAAAGAAACTTTTAAAAATCCGGCCTGCGTTCTGGTAGGTCGTGCCTGCCTGCCCTGAATCGATATTATCCTCACTCATATTTGCTACATCCTTTAAATTGCTGTTTTTCACGGGACCCGATGCCCATTCCTGCTGAACCTTATCCGCTTCTGCAACAGAATGCCATTCAAAAACAGCCTGTTGTTCCAAATATAGCCTGTTAGTCTATACGGTCGAATTAAAGCCTGTGATATTACGACCAGTAATTTCAAAAACTGCTTTCAATAATTTTCGATTAACGAATAGTTAAGTCCGACTTAATATAAATTTTTCATGATATTAATATAAAATATTCACATTATTCACATTATTCTTCTGCAAGTTGTTCAAAGTAAGTCTGGATAACACTCCTGTACCCTTCGGGAAGGTTTTCATAATAAGACTGAGAAGCAATGGCTTCAGGGTTGTAGATATCCGACTGAATGAATGATTCGTTGTTTCTCTCTTCTCCTTCTTCCTGGCTCGTAAAACCCTGCCCTGCGCCCGGCGGGATTTTTAAGTCCACTTCCGTGCCCTCAACTATGATAACGGCCGGCTCGCCAAAAAGTTCTTCATTGCTCTGCTGGTCTCCAGACGTTCCGCCGTTTTCCTCCAGGGAAACGAGATCCGAACCCGAACCCGGCAAAGTAATGGTTTCGATCACTTCATCCAGGTCGAGAGGAGTGACAGTTGTCTGATACCCGGTCAGGGCAATATATGCCAGAACCGCAACGGCAAACACGGTTATCAGGACATCCTTTGCAAGCTTTTTTCGGTTAAGGAAGACAGACGACTTCACAGGCTTGGAATCGATTACGACGCTGCCTATAAGGTCGCGGACAATAACGTTATCCATATCCCTATTGTCATAGGCTGTCCTCATCCTCTCCCTGAGTACAGGATACTTTTCTTCAATCAGGGAAATCGCATCTTTCTTTTCAGCCCTGTAATACCTGACTGCCGTGAGGATAAGCGAGAGGGCAAAGGCAAGAATAATCAGCCCAAGAGTTTCAAAGACAATTTCAGAACCAAGAATACCGTATTTTGAACCGGTATAGGGCTCGAAGGTGCTAAACATTAGAAATATATCTCTCATGTTGAGGAGCACAAAAAGGGCGTAGAGAACCAGAAACGTTGCAAGAAGGTCTGCGAAAACATAGAGTCCTCTATATTTTTTCAGAACCGATTCGTGTTTGTTTATGATGTTTTCAAGCTCCAGAGCCATCCTGCTCCCTTCTGCAACCGGAGATCCCGGTTTTATTATTCTTAAGAATATTATATAAAGATGCACAACGACTGATAAAGATACTATAGGAAGATATTACAGAAAGATACTATATAAAGATACTATATAAATGTACACGTTCCAGTTGCAAATTCCTTCTGTACGCTTCTTCTGTGCCTCCCTTCCGCAAGTTTCTTCCGCATGCTCCCCGGAAATACATCCATACCAGAATTCCATTCTGAACCCAGAGGCTCTTTTCTGAACCAGAGGCTCTTTTCTGAACCAGGGGTTCTTTTCTGAACCAGGAGTTCTTTTCTGACCCGGAAAACCCTTTTCCGAACCTGAAGACCTCTGTTTATACGGAATTCTTGAAAGCCGGATAGGAACCCAGTACTTTTAAAGTATTGGCTTTTGACTTTGTACCGGCTTTTGATTTTATGTCTTCTAAGGCATCTTTTATAAGTGCATCGCTTGTATGCCCCTCAAAGTCGATGTAGAAGTAGTAATCTCCAAGTTCCTTTTTGGACGGCCTCGACTCTATTTTTGTGAGGTTGATTCCTCTTTTTGCAAAAGCCCCCAGAAGTTCATATAGTGCTCCGGGGCGGTCTTTTTCCAGGTATACGATAAGAGATGTTTTGCAGCCCGAATGGATAGCTTTTTCCTTCCCGGTTTCGGGACGGAACTCAGACTCTGCACTCAGGCAGGGTTCCGGGCCCGATTCCCCTTCAACGCCTGTCGCACCCATAGTCTGCTCCACGGGAGCCTTTTTTCCGGCCCGGACAATAATAAAACGGGTATGGTTTTCCTTTCTGTCCTGGATATTTGAGAGCAGGATTTTGAGCCCGTAACGCTCTGCCGCCTCAGGGGATGCTATTGCTGCCATTTCCTCAAATTCCCCTGCCAGCCTGGCCGCATGGGAAGTGCTGCCCGTGCTCCTGAGTTCCGCTTCAGGAAAATGCCCTTTCAGGAAATGCCTGCACTGGGCAAGCCCCTGGGGATGGGAAAGGATGACCCGGATCTTCTCAGGTCCGCCTTTAGAGAGCAGGCAGTGCTCGATTTTGACAACAATTTCCCCGATTATAACAGCCTTGTTTTCAAGGAGGAGGTCGAGAGTAACTCCAACGGAACCTTCTATTGAGTTTTCTACGGGGATTACGGAGATGTCTGCTTTCCCTTTAACTGCAGCCAGGAAAGCATCCTCTATGTCTGCAAAATACCGAAACTCCGCATCCTTCAAGCTATTTTTCCGAGCCCACAGCTTTGCAGCCCTTTCCGAATACGAGCCTTCCGGCCCCATTACACCTATAATCATCTGAAGGTTAATTGGAGGGAAGGTAATAAAAAGTTTTGATGGCATAGATGGGCCAGCAGAGTTGCGGCTCTGCAGTGCGCTGTCCTTCCCGAATTGCGCCTCGGGAGTACGCGGTCTGTTTCGGCAGAGTTGCGGCTCTGCAATACGCTGTCCTTCCCGAATTGCGCCTCGGGAGTACGCGGTCTGTTTCGCTTCGCTCAAGCAGACTAATTTGCAGGTTAAAATCGGAAGCTTCGCTCAAGAGGGCCAATTTTAGGATATAGTAGTGAGCTGCGCTCAAGCGGACTAATTTAGGGTTTTAACAATTAGTTTCGCTAAAGAGGGCTAATTTGAGCAATTTAAGTTAATTTATTTCAAAAGGGCTTTTCCTGTGATGTAAATTTCCCGGGTTTTCTGTTCATTCCAGTTCTTCATGAAGGTCAAATTTCTCTCCTGTGTTCCATAGGAGTTCAAATTCTTCCTTCAGGTTTTTTGCAAGCCCGCTGTCACGGATTTTTACGACTGAGAGGACTCTGTCCCTGTCTGTGGGGTGGGGCTGGAAAAGGACAACGATGGTGTCATCTACGATCCCGAAGCAGGAGTGGAAATTCTGGACCAGCCTGATATCAAGGTCTTTTTTCAGTTTTTCAAGAACTTCACCCTCTTGATTGGAGAGAATGGAGGCGAGGGGTTTGAAACGCGGGGAAGCCAGCAACCGGATCTGGACTCCCCGATCAATAGCCTTTGTTATTTCCGGAAGCAGGTAGAAAACAATGGGGATTCCGAAAACGGGAGGGATGATGCAGACAGATTTTTTAACTTCGCTATAAATGGATACAGCAAATTTTCTAATTTCGGATTCGGTGATAGCGGTTGTCCAGAAGATCTCATCCTTTCGTTTTTGATTGGGGACGGCTTTCAGAAGCTGTTTTGCTTCTTCGATAGATCCCTTCAAAACCGCCATTTCCCTTTCGACTTCGGCTTTTCTCCGTTCGAAAATAGTATCGAGAGAGATCTCTGGATCTATCGCACGGTACTTTTTGGGCCTTGAAGCCTGGACTTCCACAAACCCTTTCCCGGCCAGGGACTCAAGGACGGAGTAGATTTTTCCATAGGGCACCTCCGCATCCCTATAGATGGCGCTTGCCTCGGAAATGCCCAGTTTCAACAGAGAAAGATAGACAGCTGCTTCATAGGCATTAAGACCGACATCCTGCAGGAACCGTTCATTCGGCATGCCGAAATTTGGGCTTTAATATCTTAAAGCAGTTTCGAAAATCTGCAGGGTGATACCCGCAAAATACCGATATCCAATGCAAAAAATGTTTCTGGTATTGGAAAGTACCAGAAAAAATATTCGTGACCTGAAAAATTTACCTGAATTTCAATTTTATTTGAGCAATTTAAGGGCTTCTCTGCAGGCTGCTACGGCAGGCGCGCCTGAGGTTATGAATATGACATCCATAACTTCCATTATTTCCTCTTTGGTAGCGCCGTTCTTGAGGGCACTCTGCATCTGTACTACAGTACACCTTTCACACTGCTTGGATGCAACGACTGCAAGAGCTATCAGGATTTTGACCTTTGCAGGCAAGGCTCCGTCTGACAGCAGTTTTTGGTCACATCTTTTATATTTGCGCAGGAACTCCGGGTCCAATTCCTCCAGGGTTTCCAGAATCTGCGGGGTAAACCCCAGCTTTTCACTCATTTTTTCAATTAACTCTTCATGTTCTCCCATATAGCTAACCCCAATTTTTGTATAATTATCGTTTATTAAATTGCATATTATTAATATTAAGGTTTGCTAAACTCAAAATTTATTCTCCCTGACTAGTTTATGGGATTGTATTTTTCCAATAACTTTCTCAAAAATCGCCTACTTCATAAACTTTAGTAGATATTGAATCAAATTTTTGCATATACAGTACAACATATCCTATTTTGTAAAAAGGTTAAAACGCAACAAAAATTGAGCCAGTTTCATAAACTATCCTATGAAGCCAAAATATTACTCCGTACTTGCAGCGGGGTGTACCAATACAACTTTGATTACTAATTTTGAATTTCTGCCTCCACCGAGTTTGTGAAGGAACCCTTTTGAATTTTCATCGAAGGATTTTGCATAAAATAGATCCATAATACCAATCCGACCAAACAAGCCAAAATTTATGACAAAATTTATGATACTGATAGTGACCGTATAACACCTTTCAGACCGCAAAAGATATGGCCAGCGACCACGATTGGAATCAAGAATAAAACCCATGCTTCTGACATTATTGTGTCTTCTTTTCCTCTTCCAATCCTTGAAAACCTCCTGTGAACGGTCCTGATAAAAGGTAAATAGAGAAGAAATCAACATTGCCATAAGAATATAAGTTCCAACATTAATGACTTGAATATCCGTAGTAAATGACTGGAAAAACTGTGTACGGAAAATCAGTACTGTGATGGAAATTGATATAACCAAAACGTGTCGTTATGCTTCCACTCTGGGATGAAGCTCGCCAGCGAGGTGTTACGGACGTCGGATGCAACCACGAATTCCATGCAACCACGAATTCCATGCAACCACGAATTCCATGCAACCGATGAAATTGGTCTTTTGTAGCGGCATTTGATCTTGAAGTTATGGCTACTGGAAACACAATATCATTACCTTTTGTTCAATTAATGCGAATTCGAGACGATCATATTGCAAAAGTGTGTGAATATTTCAGCCCGTCAGGAAGACAAGAGGCAATGGACCACCACTGACGGGTTATTCTAAGAAGACCAATTTGTCTCATTCCGATACGTCAGCTGGAAAAAACTCTTATCCATAGTAGACTTACAAGTACTGAAAAAAGTTAGTTTCTTATACGATTTACATGATTTATATGATTTACATGAAAATATGATTTACATGAAATCAAGCAGGTGAATTAGATGGAAAATTCAGCAAAAGATAAGGGCCACAATATATTCGACCATCACATGTTTGGTACTGTCAAGGTTGGAGAAAGAGGGCAGATCGTCATACCCAAGGAAGCAAGAGAATTTTTCGGGATAAAGCCTGGGGATTTGCTGCTGGTTTTTGGAATTGAATCGCGAGGAATTGCTATTGTAAAAGCGGATGAAATGACAGAAATAGCCCGCAAAATTCTCGAGAATGTGAACAAAATAGAGGAAGAGTAAATTCAAAATAAAGGGCGCAGATTAGCTCTATTTTATGTCAGCCATTTCTTTTTCATGTCATTCATTTCTTTTTATGTCAGCGTTTATCGCTTCATAGAACCCACGGCTACGTACAGGAAAGACTCGTTTTGTGATTGTTGATATATCTGAGTCTGTGAAGTGACAAGGACGATTCTCTCCCTTTTGAGAGAAAAAAACCTTTCCTTTGATAAATTTGACCCAGTTAACTTTCGCAGCCTGGATGAAGATACTACTGACAAATCGTGCAGCCTGCTTTCCGCAGATGTCCTTACAATTTTCACAATTTTTCAGTTATTATTTTCCAAATAATTGAATCTGTTACTTGGGATAACTATTTTTAAAATATCCCCCTATTTTCTATCTCTTTCCTTCAATGAAAATTTTCAACTCCATTTCCCACAGTTTCAGTTGAGACAATAACCGGAGATTTTAAAAGTAATTCTTCAAAACCTATAGCAAGAAAAATGTTTTTTCAGAAACTCTGAGGAATGTCGGTTGAAGTTCACAGCCTTCCCGTCCTGAAAGAAAAATAACTTTTCGTGATTACGAACAATGTACTATCTTAAGAACTTTGACATCACTGAAGCATGAAATTAAGAAAAGGGATTTACCCCTTTCTTTTCTCTATTTATTCATATCTAAGTGCATCTACTGGCTTTAATTTAGAGGCTCTGTATGCAGGGATAACTCCGGAGGTCACTCCTGTTAAAACTGCAAGGGCAAGTCCTTCAACTATTAGGTAAGGGCTTACTCCACCTCCTGATGTCATATCTCCCATCATCGACTGAAGACCACCTGAAACAATAGATCCCAGCAAAACACCAAGGAAACCGCCAACAAGACCTACCATTGCGGAGTTAAAAAGGAAAATCATAAGAATATCCCTGTTTTTCGCTCCTATGGCTTTCATCGTGCCTATTTCTTTTGTCTTTTCAAGGACAGAAGTAAACATAGTGTTGGCGATACCGACAGATCCTACAAGAATTGACACGGCTGCAATGGCCCCGAGGAAAAGAGTCATCGAACTTATCATTTCTGTTATAGAGTCAGCCATAGACTTTGAAGCTGATAAGGAAAAATCCCTGTCATCCTCCTGGATAATATGTCTTGAAACCATGAGCTTGTCTACGATATCATCCATCAGTCCGTCCACCTGATCTTCACTCTCGGCTTTTACCGTGATAGTGTCATAAACATCTTCCTGTGCACCATCAATAAGGTCTACTGCTCCATCTATTGGCATGTAGATTTTTGAGTCATCCCCCATACCTTCTTCTTCGAGGACCCCGACAACCCGGACTGATTTATTGTTTATTGTTATTACCTGATTAACTCCAATATCATGGTCATAAGTATCAGAAGCGAGGTCGTTTCCTATGACAGCGACATACTTATCCGAGGGTTCAAGTAATCTTCCAGACTGTGCCTTGAGTGTCGTCATATACTTCCAGACCTGGGGATCCACACCTACAATTGAGAGGGTTGCGGTTTCTCCTGCATATTTCACCTCTTCACTGCCCGAAATTTCGCCGGAGATGTACTGTATACCATCCAGGCCTTGAAGTGCGTCAATGTCATCATCTGTCAATTCAGCATCTGTTGTCGCAGCACTCCCACTCTCTCCGGGGTGTGTTCCAGGATCTCCATCCATAGCACCCATGTTCGACGAAGCCCTGGTATACCCCGGACTTATGGTTATTTTTGTAAGATCCATCTCGGCTAGCTGGCTCTGAACACTTGCCTGCATGGCATCCCCTAAAGAAACGATACCAATTACGGATCCGACTCCTATTACTATCCCGATAATTGTCAGCCAGCTTCTTAGCTTGCTATGAACAAGCATGTTCAGACCCATCTTCAAGTAGGTTGAGTTTCTCATCCTGACCCTCCGTTCCTTAGCCATTCCAGTTTTTCAAGCCTGCTGGTCTCCAGATTTTTTGTTACCGGACTTTTTCTCTTTCCTTTCCTGAACTTTTTCCTGAACTTTCTTCCGGTAAACAAATAAACCTCCTGCAAGCAATACTACCACGATATAGAAGAGAGAGGAACTGATAACGGAGCTTTTACCTGAATTTCTTGCTCCGGTTACATTTCCAGAGATCATATTGATTTTTACTTCTTTATCTACCGTTATTCTTTCTCCTTTTGCATCCGTATACTCAATCTGGACTTTTAGTGGATTTGAACCCATGACAGCAGAACTCATGTTTTCTCCTTCGCTACCTTCTTTAGTTCCTGCAGTATCCTGTGCGCCGGTTACGTCAAAGGAAGCGATTGTATAGTCTCCTTTCTCAAGGTTTCCCACAATCGTAGAGGAGCTTCCCGATACCCTGTACCCATCCTGGTCCGGGATCGATACTTTCACCGAATATGCAATGTTATTGCCCACGTTTGCTACTGAGAGGGAAATTTCTCCTGCATCACTTTCCGAGAAGGAAACGTCAAAATCGGTTTCACCGCCTACGAAAACTCCTGCTGTAGTATTGATAGTTTGTTCATTTGAATCGTAGTCTTCAAGGGTAAGGGTTATGTCAAGAGTATAAAGTCCCGGATCCGCATTTACGTCTGCCATTACGGAATAAGTAATGGTTACGGATTCGCCTGCATCCAGGTACTTGATATACTTGGTATTGTCCGAGTATACAGGGAGAATCACGCCTTTGGGATCTTTCCAGGAAACGACCATATTCTTCAGAGGAGAAGTTCCGGTATTCGTTACGATGAATTCAAGAGTTTCTTCTTTTGCGATGTCGATATTCGCCTTGTCTATGGTCACAATCTGAGCGTATTCTTTCCCTCTTACATCGAGGTAGATGGTTTTTGTAGTTGTGTATGTAGTTGCCGAAGATCCGGACCCGGCTTTATAGGTAGTAACGATATCCAGATTATACGTACCGGCAGATGCATTGGAGTCTGTCAGAAACTTGAATTTGAGGACGCCTCCTTCATCATCATCTTGCCGTGCATTCAGGTAAGATATTGATTTTTCAAGGGATTCGCCGGAAATTGCACTAAAAGGATATTCAGGATTTACCTTGACAGAAATATCTTTTACATCATCATTTCCCACATTCTGCACGCTGACAGTGAGTTCAACAGGCTCTCCGGGGCGAGCAGTATCAGGGTTCTGATTGGTCAAGCTCACCTGTAAAGACGAAGAAGTTATGTATTCGTTTGACCCCAGTACCGTGCCAGCGCCCAGGCACACAAATGCAGAAAACAGCAGAAAAATTGTTAATAAAGAAAATTTTTTCATTTTTATTCCTCAATTCAGGTTTGGTTCGTTTCACCTGGTTCATTTTTCGTACTTCGTACGTGTTTCAATTTTTTCGATTTCACCGTCTCTAATGTACACGACTCTTGTTGCATACTTTACAAGGTCGAGGTCATGGGTAACAATGATAATCGTCTTTCTTTCCTTTTCGTGCAACCCATCAAGAAACTCCAGGATGTAGTTTCCGGTCTTTGTATCCAGATTACCTGTAGGCTCATCCGCCAGGATTATAGGCGGGTTAACAGCCAGGGAACGGGCTATTGCAACTCTCTGCTTTTGTCCGCCTGAGAGCTGAGAAGGAAGGTTCTTCTTCTTATGTGAGAGCCCGACAATCTCAAGCAGATATTCGGCCTTTTCCTTTGCCGTTTCAGGGTCTTCTTCCTGGAATTCCAGAGGCAGGAGTACATTTTCTTCCGTACTCAGCGTCGGGATCAGGTTAAAGCTCTGAAAAATGAATCCTATCATCTGCCCCCTGATGAGGGCAAGCTCGGACTCATCAAGCTCCGAGATATCCTTCGAATTCAGGAAAACAGTGCCTTTTGAGGGTATATCCAGACAGCCCAGCAGGTTCATCAGGGTACTCTTTCCACTTCCACTGGGACCCAGAATAACCAGGAACTCCCCTTCATAGATTTCCAGATTTATTCCTTTGAGGGCTGCAAATTCAACCTCTCCCATCTGGTAAATTTTCCAGACATCGGTTAATTTAATAATAGGATCTTCTTCATTACGAGAAATCTTCATTTTATTAGAAATCCCATCAGAATTATTTCCAGAATTACTGTATGGATCGGTTTTTAGCTCACCCTCTGAATCATTCTCTAATTTATCATAGAAACTCGCCGCTTCTTCAAGAGAGTCCATTAATTTAGAGGGGATCAATACCGTTTTAAAAGACTCTATTAGTCCAGTGAGCGTCATATACAGCCTCTAAAAAGTTAGTCATTGATCATTTGAATTTTTTAAGAAAATTGAGTTCAATATTCTCTATGTTGAAAACTTACCTCTTTTTTTAGCCTGATTTTATAAAATTTTCCAGAGATGTATTTTGAGAACGAGAACCTGGACTGTGTTTTCTTTCCACTTACACTGGTTGAAATTGCTGCAAATGCTGTCATAACAATCTTGCCTTCATCACCTGATTTCTAAAGAATTTACTCTTCCTCTATTTTATCCACATTCTCAAGAATATTAAGGGCCATTTCCTTCATTTCATCCGCTTTTACAATAGAAATGCCCCGCGATTCAATTCCAAAAACCAGCAGCAAATCCCCAGGCCTTATCCCGAAAATTTCTCTTGCTTCCTTGGGTATGACGATCTGGCCTCTCTCTCCAACCTTGACGGTGCCAAACATGTGATGGTCGAATATATTGCGGCCCTCATCTTTTGCTGAGTTTTCCACCTAATTCACCTGCATTTTTTCATGAAAATCATACAAGTCATTTTAATCATGTAAATCATACTAATATGAATTATCATATTTAGAGATTTCGATGTTCTATCAAGTTAGTGAAAATTTTTAGATTCAGGAGACCTACAAAATGAGTATTTATTAATTCAAAAAATAACCCTGCAGAAAACAGGAAGGAGACATGTAGTTCTGCACAGAAGGTATAAAACCAGAAGAGGCTACTTGCGAAGGTATAGAAAGATACTGGACTTTCAAAATGGGAAATTTTTGCTATGAAATTTATTGATTAGTTATTGAGGAAGGAATCTTTCGTGTCCATATTTCACTATATATTTGAGATGTTTTTTTATTTGACGAAAAAATGAATGGATTTGATTCAAAAAAGAGTAAAAACGGGAATAAAACAAATTATTATAGCATGTACTCACTTTTCGGATAGACACTGAATCAAAAGTAGCAGAATTATTTTCCTTCCCTCCCTTTCCTTCTTTACCTCTCAAGCAAAACCTCCACCGTCTCATAATCCCTTCCTTCCCTTCTTGCAATCTCAGCCTCTGTCTCAACAAGTTGACCGGAAAATGCCTTTGCAAGAATGGACTGCCTGAGTTTTTCTGTTCTTTTTCTCTTGCCACTTACATCTAAAATGTAATCTCATAAATATATCGTCTATACACGATAAAACTAATAAATTTTATCGATTATGCTAGATAAGTATATAAATAAGAAGTTCTTGATTATTCTTTGTGGATACAAAGGAGAAACTGAAAAGTGCCATTATCGAGTGGCAAGGAAGAGTATTACCACCATTGCAGAAGCGCAAGTATGAGGCGAACATCGATGTTCCGCATATAAATGACATAGTGGGTGTGAGGAGATGCGGCAAAACATACTATATGTATCAATTGATATCGGAATTGCTTGAGCGGGGCGTGCCAAAGAGCAATATATTGTACCTGAATCTTGATGATGACCGCTTGCAGCCGTTAAATGGGGATGAACTACAGCTGCTGGTAGAAACTTTCAGGGAAATTCAGGAGATATCCGAAGGAAACCGTTTGTATCTTTTCCTTGATGAAATCCAGAACTTCCCTTCATGGGAACGATGGGGCAAAGGCATCTACGATAGAAAACAGAATGTGAAGTTAATAATAAGCGGCTCGAATGCATCCCTGCTTTCACAGGAGATATCTACCTTATTAACAGGCAGGCATCTGAGCACCAGGATGTTCCCTTTCAGTTTTGCAGAATTCCTTGATTACCATTCAATAACCTTTGATATGAAAACACTCCCTTACTCGGAAGACAGACCAGTTGTCAAACGCAGATTCAACGAATACCTGGAAAAAGGAGGATTCCCCGAGACCATAGTCAATCCGTCGGTGCAGCATCGGGAAACATTGCAATCATACTTTGACGACATCATCTACCGGGATATCATTTCAAGGTACGGCATACGCAATCCTTTGATATTCAAGGATTTAGCGCTATTCTGCATATCGAATATTGCAAAACCGCATACCTACAACTCTCTCAGAAGGTTTTTTGCCAGTTATTCATCTCTCAGCACGGATGCGATAATTAATTATATTGCATACCTTGAAGACGCATTCCTGCTCTTCAGCGTCAACCATTACGATGAATCCCTAAAGCAACAAATAAACAAACCCAGGAAATTATATTGCATCGACACGGGCATGATCAATGCTGTTTCCTTCAAGCTATCTTCCGATACCGGAAGATTGTACGAAAACCTTGTTTTCATCCGGCTCTTACGCTCCGGAAATGAGATCTACTACTGGCAGGACCGGAAGGGTCTTGAGGTCGATTTTGTAACAAAGAAAGGACTTGAGCCCTCCCGTTTGATACAGGTTTGCTCGGATTTGTCCGACCCGAAAACAAAAGAACGCGAAGTGAACGGCCTGCTTGCCGGGATGAAGAACTTCAAAATGAAAGAAGGTACTATCATCACATCGGATGTCTTTGATGAGGAGCTTTTTGGTGTGAAGAGGATAAGGTATGTGCCTTTGTGGTACTGGCTGCTTGAGGAGAATGGCTGAGTCGTTTATCCACAAATATAAATAAAATTATAGAACAACCGGTTTAATGTCCTCTTGAGCGAGCAAAGCGAGCGAAAAGGACCGCATGCTCCCGAAACGCAACTCGGGTGCCGAAACGCAACTCGGGTGCCGAAACGCAACTCGGGTGCCAAAACACAAATCTGGTGTCGAAACGCAAATCGGGAAGGTTTAAATTTAAAAAAACAAGATATATCAGCATGCAAACTGTGAAAGAACGGGAAGAGCTCTTCCGCAAAATCTCTTCTTTTCTGAAAAAATACGGAGCAGTTAAAGTATCTGTTTTTGGGTCTTATGTTAGAGGTGAAGAGAAACCCGAAAGTGATATTGATGTTCTGGTTGAGTTTGCCGAGCGAAAAAGCCTGCTAACTCTCGTGAATATAGAACTGGAACTTTCGGATTACCTGGGAATAAAAGTTGATCTTCTAACTGAAAGGTCAATAAGCCCGTACTTGATAGAGGGAATTAAAAAAGAAGCTAGAGTGATCTCCGAATGAAAAAAGATGACAGGGTTTATCTCAGCCACATCCTTCAGTCCATCTCCTCTATTGAAAAGTATACAGGAAACCTTAGCGAAGAAGAATTCCTGTCAAATAGTCTTGTTCAGTACGGAACTATCAGGCAAATCCAGATAATTGGCGAAGCTACCAAAAACCTATCACAGGCTCTGCGAGAAAAATATCCTCAGGTCCGCTGGAGAGGAATAGCAGGTATGAGGGATAAACTAATCCATGATTATTTTGGTGTTGATACTAATGCTGTATGGGATACCGTACAAAAAGATCTTCCTATTCTCAAAAAAGTAGTCCAGAATATTCTCCGGGATCTGAATGAAAGTATTTAATCTGTTTTAACTCCTGAGGCGAGACCTCGAGTTTACGGGCGAGCTCATTTATGTTCACCGAAGCGGTAAGATGAGAACGAAACCATCCCAGGATTTTGTTTCCAACGAATTTACTGAATTCGTTGATCATTCAATATAATGAATGATTATTCGATGTATTGAATGACTATAGACATGAAATCTTCGGGTAGATCTATTATTATCTTTTCTTCCCACCCTTCCCCCTCTCCTCCTTTATCCTCTCAAGCAAAACCTCCGCCGTCTCATAATCACTTCCTTCTCTTCTTGCAATCTCAGCCTCTGTCTCTACAAGTTCTCCTGAAAATGCCTTTGCAAGAATGGACTGCCTTAGTTTTTCGGTTTTTTCCCTTGACGCTGCAACTTTTGCTTCAATTGAGTCTGCAAAGGCAAAAAGGGCATCAACACGACGGACAATTTCTTGCTGTTCGGGGAGTGGGGGAAGAGGGATTGGTAAATTACTCACTTTTGAAATACTTAGTGTATTTAGCCCCGATGTTGAACTAGATGATAAGGTTATATTTTCTCTTCCAATAGGCGATAAAAGCCAATAAAGTACATACTTGTTATAAACATCTTAAGAAAAACGTACTTTAATTATACGATTCTGATGAAGGGAAGGCAGCGAGTGCAGACCAAAAGGCTTTCCAGCCCGAATTGCGCCTCAGGATCGCAGGAAATTGGAGATTTTCTGGGAGTTGCGATGTAATTTCAACAGTACGCAGTCCTTTTCACTCGCTTCGTTCGTTCAAGGGGACGAATCTTTGGTAAAAGGCTTGACAATCAGCCGTGGATCAGTCTCGGCAAACAGCGAGTACAGATCCACAGGCTTTCCATTTTGTGCCTGAGGGGCATGAGGTAGTGGGTGTCTTCTCCGGCCCCGCATTCGAAGCAGCGGATTGAGATATCTTGCTTTTTCGGCTGGGCTTCGGCTTTTTCCCTGTTAAATTCGACTGTGTGCCTTTCTTCGATAGAGAGAGCACCTTCGGGGCAGACCCCTATACAGAAACCCATACCGTCGCAGAGTTCTTCGGATACGACTTTTGCCTTGCCGTTAATTATTTGAATAGCGCCTTCAGCGCAGGGTGCGACACATTTTCCGCAGCCTGTGCATTTTTCCTCATCAATTTTTATAATTGTTCGTTTTACCATGAAGATTAAGCCCCTTCCCTGTAGGTCTTATTCCTTTTCCGGAAAGATATTATTTTATTTGTCGAAGTATTTGGTCTGTCAGACTGGTTGATCTGGTGGACTGGCGTTGAACAGGTTAATCTGCCAGAGTGCCCGACCAGGAAGAGATCAGATGTCGGAGGACATAAACTGCCATTTGGAATCCGGCAAGAAACCTTCTCTGTAGAGCGTTATTTTATAATCGTCTATTAGCTTGCTCATTTTACAGGTATACTTTATGAAGTCCGTGCCTGCTTCCCCTTTGAACAGTACTCTTTCGGCTTTCTCAAGAAGTTCCGGATAGATAAATACCAGTTCTTCTTTAGTGTGCAAAAACAGCGCAGAAAAATCCCTGTGAATGCCCATGCTCCTTTTCAGGAGCTCCGTATTTAAGGTCTCATCAGAAATATAATTCTTGTATTTCAGGTACGCGTGAAAGTTCGCTATATTCTGATTTAAAGAGTTCAGAATCGAGTACAGCATATTATCGGTCTTAGGAAGGGGAAGATCCTGAAGCTCAGGATGTGCACCTTCATAGGTTTCGTTTTCTTCTGTCTTTCTATCCCGAGTTGTATCGTGGTCCATTTCTAACACCTGCCATATTTGCAAACCAAACGTTCCGAAAATTGAATTTTAGCCAGTGAAGTTGTAATCTGAAACCTTCCTTCAGATCTGGTACTTAATTGCCTGATTTCTATAATTGCCTGTTTTTTGAATCAGCATCGGGTTTTCAGTGGTGAGTACCTTCGACTACCTTTATTCCGGCGTCCCGAATCGTCTTTCGGATGGTATCCAGATGAGGGCATTTCGGATAGCTGTCCTCCATGAGCATGCAGGAACTGAGGTGTACTGCGTCAAGCTCATACTGTTTCAGAGCTTTTAGCAGCCTGTAAACCCTCCTGCCGGAGCAGCCGCCGCATGTGAAGAAAGCAATTATTTGCGCATCTTTATCGTATGCCTCAAAGTGGGACTTCCTCTCATTAAAGGCCTTGAAACAGCCGACTCCGGGACAGGTTTCAGAGACAATATCGCAGCGTACAACCGCAATTTTTGTGGGTTTAATTTCGTCAGTCAATGTTAGCACGGTCCTGCTGGCATACCTTCAGTCATAAATCCGCTTTACAGCAGACGGGTTTGCTCAGTCTGCCTCGGAGCTTTTACAACAAGCACCCTGAATATCCCGTCTCCGGCGGGGTTCATCAGGCGGTGAGGAACCTTTGCAGGGCTTTCGATAAGCATGTCCCTGCTGACTTCCTCCTGTTCGTCTCCGATCTCGACTACTCCTCTGCCCTCCAGGACATAAAAAAACACGTCCACAGGCGTTATGTGTTTTTTTAAGGTCTCTCCCGGCTTGAGTTCGATGTGCACTGCCTGGGCGTGTTCCGTGTCATAAAGCATCCGTACGCTCACATTGTGAGGGTTCGGTTTTTCCGGTGAGGATTTCATCTCAATAACTTTCATGTAGTTCTCTCCCCTTTCTGACCAGTTTTCTGCGTTTTTGCAACCTCATTTTGTAAGTCGCATTTAGCATTTTCAACCGGATGCCCGTTTTTATCGGTATTTTTTTCGAGATTTTTATCCGGAATTTTTTATCCGAGATTTTTGTACCGGTATAATTCATTCTGGCATCCGTTCCATAAATGCCTGATCGCTGCAAATTTGTTGGATACGTCTTTTTCCTGCGGGATCAGCCACATTCTGCGGGATCAGCCACATCAGTAGAGCTGTCAGGAGTTTCCCTTGTTTGTTTCCCTTGTTTTATCCGGAAGAAACCGAAAGGTTCAGAGGAAGAAAACTCCTGAAAGGTACCGGACTGGAGAGTGGTTTCGATTAAGCCACCGTTAGCGGTTAACTTTACAAGGCTAACTGTCAGGTAGCTGATGACTGAACAGCAGTCACCAGAACTCAGGCAAAAGCCTGGAAGTTACAGTCCGACCTGGGTTTTGAACTCTTCAAGGCCCACGTCTTCAACGAATTTTCCAAGCCTCTTCTTTGTGCCGGAGTTTTTATAGTAGGTAAGGATTCTCTCCACGGCATCAAGAACCTCATCTTCAGAAAGCCCCTTTGCCACGACATCGGCAAGCCTGGGTGTTGCAGCGGCAGAGCCTCCAACCATGAGATTATAGCCTTTTGCCGTGCCCATTATCCCTATATCCTTGATAGCAGGCTCGGCGCATGAGTTCGGGCAGCCACTAACCCCTATTTTAAGTTTGGAAGGCATCGGCATCCCGTGATATTTTTCGTCCAGTTTGAGGCCCAGGCCCAGCGAATCCTGCTTAGCCTGCTTGCAGAAAGTCGTTCCCGGGCAAATCTTAACGCTTCTTACGCAGAGTCCTATCGCTGCTCCGGGCTTAATCCCAAGGTCAGCCCAGATATTATCGAGATCTTCTTCTTTCAGACCCACGATTGCAATTCTCTGGGCAGAGGTCGCTTTCAGGGCAGCCGCCCCGTACTTCTTTGCAACCTCAGCGATTCTTATGAGAGTATCCGGGTCAACGACTCCACCCGGAAGGTGAGGGGCTATTGCGTATGTTTCACGGTCTCTCTGAACGATTGCGCCTTTTTCGGGTAAATTATCTTTCACGATTAATCCTTTCTCCTCAACTTTAATACTGGAATTTAAAACCTGTCCAAACTGCCAGACAGCTGCACAGCGAACAAGGTAAAGTTTTCCGATGCTTTTTTTCCAGCCAGACTTTCATCCAGCCTGGATTTTACGACACTCTGCCCGGGATGTACACTGTGCAAAGATCTCTCGTTTAGAAGTGTTTTTTATAAAATTGGACTATATAATAGTATCCTTTTGATACCAGTATATTAGAGATACTAATTTATATATCAGACAGTTTCTATGTTTATACTATGAAAGACTGCACCGTCTACAAGACGATGAACATCATCGGGAAAAGATGGACCATACATATCCTCCTTGAGCTGCACAAAGGAGAAAAGAAAGAAAAACGTTTCAATGAGCTGAAAAGAAAGCTTGGCTACATAACCCCAAAGATTCTTTCGGAAAGGCTTACAGAGCTTGAAAATGAAGGCTTGATCGCAAAAAAATTCGATGACTCCACAAATCCTCCCAAATCCGAATACTATCTCACCGAGAGCGGAACAGATTTTGTAAAGATAATACATGCAATAAAACGCTGGGGGCTAAAGTGGAAATTCCAGAATGAAGAATGCGAGAAAGCCATCTGTATGTACTGCGATCACTGAGTGCCCGGAGGAGGCTCAGAAAACTGGAAATTCGGCTGAAAACTCTGGTTTTCTGGAATTGAAATTGTTTTATACTAACGAGTCCTAGCTTATATAAAGCAGGGGGAAGGGCTTCAGGTAACAAAGTGTTACTCGAAGGCAGAGACTTCAGATGGAAACTGTGGGGATATACTCGCTGCCTTCCCGGGTAGATCCACGGCCGGTCGGTAAATCTCTTTACCAAAAATTAGTAACCCCGGAGGCACCAATGAATCCCGAAGAATGCATTGACTTTTTTTTCAAGCCTGAGAGCATAGCCCTGATAGGAGCATCTCCTAACCCTGAGAAACTTTCCCATACGGTTCTGGAAAGCCTCCGGAAAATGGGCTTTAAAGGAAAGCTCTATCCTGTAAACCCTGGCTACAAAGAGATTGAGGGGCTTAAATGTTATTCGGCGCCCGGGGAGATTGAAGACAGGATCGATATTGCTATTTTTGCAGTCCCGGCTAAAGCTGTCCTTGAAATTCTGAAAGGGCCTGTGGAAAACATAAGAGGAGCCATAATTGTAAGCTCCGGCTTTCGAGAAATGGGGCCCGGCGGAAAGAAAACGGAAGATGAGCTGAGGACTCTTTTGAAAGAGAAAGGTATCAGGGCTATGGGCCCCAACTGCCTCGGGATATACGATACAATCTCAAAAGTGGACACCTTTTTCATAGAAAGAGAAAAGATAGAAAGGCCTGCAAGAGGCGGAGTTTCCGTGCTTACGCAGAGCGGGTCTTTTGCCGCTGTGATAATGGATGAACTGGCAAATGAAGGGGCAGGAGTTGCAAGGGTCATAAGCTACGGAAACAAGGTTGATGTGGATGAAAGCGATTGTCTTGACGTCCTTGCACGGGACGAAGCCACAAAGGCAGTTGCCCTTTACATTGAGTCCGTGGGAAACGGGCGGAGGTTCCTTGAAGCTGCTTCAAACTGCGTAAAAAAGAAACCTGTAGTAGCGCTCAAGGTTGGAAAACGTGAACCTGGAGCAAGGGCAGCAAGTTCCCACACCGGGGCGATCAGCGGGAGGTATGAAGCCTATGAAGCCGCGTTCCGGAAAACGGGCATAATCGAGGTTGCAAGTTACGAAGAACTTAAGGACGCCTGCAAGGTCCTCAACAGGTATTCCCCTGTAGCAGGAAAAAGGGTCCTGATAATAACCGATGGGGGAGGAATAGGCATTTCAATTGCCGATTCCTGTGAGGAAGCAGGGCTCAAAGTCCCGGAACTTTCCGAAACTGCGGCAAGGAGGCTGAAGGAAAAGCTTCCGACTTTTGCTTCCGTAAGAAATCCGATAGACCTGACAGGCAGTGTGCGAGACGAACATTATGTTGCTGCCCTGGAAGAGGTCTCTGCGGGAGAATATGACCTTGCAATTGTTAGCCTGCTCTGGGGTCCGCCCCTTCTTACCGAGGAGGTTGCGGAAAAAGTCCGGAATTTTGCCGACAGCTGCGGAAAACCTGTCCTGATAAGCTCCCCTGGAGGAAAGTTCAGCCGGGAAATGGCTTCAGCATTTACAAATTCCGGAATGCCTGTCTTTTTTACTCCTGAGAGTGCGGTAAGGGCGGCAGCAGTGCTGTGCGGGGGAAATGGTCAGCTGAAATAAAATTTGAGCTGCAAAAAAGCTAAAATAAAATTTGAGCCACAAAAGAGCTAAAATAAAATTTGAGCCACAAAAAAGCTAAAATTGCCAGACGTTTGAAAAAATAAAGGATCGGATCGGGAAAACGGTCAGAGGTTACACAAATCCCGGTGCGGAGGAAAAGATTGACCAGCGCCTGTACCTCATAGCTCTTTTAACTCTTTTTGCGGCAAGTTCAACGGCAGCTTCCCTTGGCAGGATTCCTTTTGTTTTTGCAGCTTCCAGGACCTGGGCTGTATTGCTTCTAACCTTTTCTTCAATTGAATCAAAAGCCATGCATCTGGTAGCTCCCTGGTATTCCGAAGCCGCACAGATCACTCCCCCTGCGTTTGCGATAAAGTCCGGCACGTAAAGGATCCCCATTTCAGAGAGGATTTTTTCCGCTCCCTCGGTAACAGGGATATTTGCTCCCTCGACCACCAGTTTTGTATCAAGAAGATAGACGTTGTTTTCGTTAATCACATCCGGGCGAGCTGCCGGAATCCAGATGTCACAGGGAACGGAAAGAATTGCATCACAGCCAAGCTTTTCCCCTCGGGGGTAGTCAAGCACACTTTTTCCCTCTTTCTTAAGCCTGATCAGGATGTCCACGTCAAGCCCTTCCGGGTCATGGACCGTACCCTGTGAATCGGCAGCTCCGACGAGGACAGCTCCTTTCCGGGTAAGGAAACGAGCAGCATGTTTCCCGACTGCCCCGAAGCCCTGAACAGCTATTCGAGCTCCTTTCAGCTCGAAATCACAGTATTGCAGCGCAACTTCAGTCGCATGGAGAAGCCCCCAGCCCGTAGCTCCTACCTCATCAAGAGGAATACCACCTACCTCGCAGGGTAGACCTACCACCCTTCCGATCTCATCTTTTATGCAGGCCATGCATACCTCATCCGTCCCCATATCCGGGGCGAAGATGTATTCCTCCGTATACCGGAGGGCACTGGCAAGAGCCCGAAGCATCTGGCTTTTCTTTTCCAGAGGCATTTTAGAGTCACCGTACATGACAACCTTCCCACCCCCATAAGGCAAATCCGCAGCCGCATTCTTGAGCGTCATGGCCCTTGCCAGCCTGAAACATTCCTCGGTACTCACGTCAGAAGCTATCCTTACCCCGCCAATGGCAGGCCCCCGTGCAACATTGTCTACCACAAGCACTGCTTTCAGGCCAACCGACGGTTCGTAGACATGGATTATCTTAAACGGCCCGAGTTCATCGGCAAATCGGAACATGTCCTCCATAACTATCTCCCCTCTGGGCTGTCATCTGAGGTTCATATGCACCTGAATCTCAGATTATTCGGACTATGATATTTAAGGAATATATTGCTGCAGGACTTTATTATAGTTTCTTCCAAGTTAATTGCACTTTTTTGTTAATGGAGCATTTCCATCGTTTCTTTGCAAATGATAAGACGGAAGAATCTGGAACTGGGGATAAGACAGCGGGATTGAGAAGGATACGAGCCCGGTCGAGCGAACATGATTATTATTCAGAACATTTATTTCAAAATCTTTATAATAATTAATTAAATTATTATTATAAAATACATTATTCCTTAATAAACTTCAGAAAAATGAATCGTTTGTAATTATTTCTAACTTTGATCTCACCTTCTGTTTTCTCTCCAGAAATGGGAATGGTAGTAAAGAACAGGATGGTCGGCGTGGGAACAGTGTTTAAAAAATCAAAATTCTCCTGGGAAGATTATTTTTCAGATAAAAAGAAAGGCGGGCACAGGTTTTCAACTGAAGAGTTCCTTGCTAAAGAAGCAAAAGAGAAGCTATTCCACCTTAACGGAGGGAAAACTCTTCTCGACTTCGGGTGTGGGGCAGGGGAGCTCCTCATATATTACGCCCCATATTATGAAAAAGTCGTAGGGGTTGATTTCTCCAGCTCCATGCTCCTTGAAGCCGAAAAAAAAATCCTGCATCATAAATATAAAAATGTGGACCTGATCCTTGCGGATGACAGAACCGTATGGGAAAAGCTAGACATAAAATTTGACCAGATAACTGCAACCGGGGTGGTGCAGTATCTGGACCCGAAACAGATTGACGGTTTCATCCTTAATGCGTCCGCATATCTGAATGAGGGCGGGAAAATATCTTTCTTTGACATAATTGATCCAAAGCTATATTCTTTATGGAAAATAGGATGGTTCTCACAGAACTTCATACACCGGGATATATTGCTCAGAGCATGTACCGGCTGCGTAAAAAGGGTCTCAGCCTTTCTGGAAAACAGACCGTCTGACATAATCGGGAATTCATACAACCCTCATCGGATTGAAAAAATCGCCCGAAAAAACGGCTTCCAGATGGAGTATGCGAAATCAATGTACTATGAATACAGGTACCATGCCATACTTACCAAAACCTGACCCCATTTCAATTTGCAGACCGATCTAAAAAGTGAAGGGTTCCTGTCAAATCAATTGCATATGTTATCGGTCAGGCATTAAAATTCTCTTTTCTGCATACTTAATGTTAAGGCCCGAGGCTTTCTGTGTTCATCGTGTTTCGTTCAGGATGTTCGGATTCAGACAGCACAATTTTGTTAGGATTCACCCTCTCCTCAACAGCCATGACCTATTCTTCCTGTTGATCTTTCCCGTTGATCAGGGCTTTTTCTTAAGGATCAAATGTTTGAAAGAGTTGAGGAAGAAGAGGGATGAGCGAAAAGCAGCACATATATATAACAAACATTCAGAATATATTAAAACCCCTAAAAATGTTTTGAATGCAAAAGGCACTGAAAATTATATGGGACTAGGTGGGACATAGAACTGCATCCTGGGAGTTGAAAAGCAAATATTTTCGGGACACTCTTGAAACGAAAAATGTGCAGACGATTAAGCTCTGGTCCGGACAGCAGTGTTGACGCTAAATGATAATCGAAACGTTAGCATCCTGAAAACCGGCAGTTTAACATGAAAAAATGGTTCGACATACACGGTTATGTTGGAGTACGATATTTGCGAGAACACGTAAGATCTGTCATAGTAATCCTTAATAGGCGCGGATTTCAAAGAATTTTTGAAACAATAGTGCAAATATGAAGTAAAACATTGTGAAGTAAAACATTGTGAAATAAAACATTGTGAGATAAACATTGTGCGATAAACATTGTGAAGTAAAACATTGTGAAGTAAAGCATTGCGAAATAAAATATTGTGAAATAAAGCATTATGAAATAAAGGCATTGGACCCACACGTAGAAAGAGAAAAAAATTAAAGATGAAGGGTTTGGATAAGAAATAAATGAATAAGATCCCTTCTCACTTGAGTTTTTGAGGGAATCGAAATGCAAACCGATCCTGCAGAGACACTAACAATGACATTAAATTCCACTTTTCAGGAAGCCTCTTTTGAAATTGAAGACCGCCCTGATGCTTACGACATTACTGCCGGGTCAGGGAAAACGCCCTTAATCAAGTTAACAAATGTCTGGAAAATCTACCGGATGGGAGAGATTGATTTTGCAGCCCTCAGCGGGATCGACCTTGAGATCTACAGGGGGGAATTTGTAGTAGTCCTTGGCCCAAGCGGAAGCGGAAAAAGTACACTTATGAATCTGCTGGGCTGCCTGGACCTGCCTTCAAAGGGGACGGTTTTTCTGGACTCAAGGGACATTTCCAGTCTTGACGAATCCGAACTTGCCCGCATCCGGGGACAGATGATAGGGTTCATTTTTCAGAGCTTTAACCTGATCCCGACGCTGAATACACTGGAAAACGTCCTTTTGCCCCTGGAATTCCAGGAAGAAGACCCTGTACAGGCAAGAGAAAGAGGAGAATACCTGCTTGAGATTGTAGGGCTTTCGGATAAGAAACGAAACCTCCCCTCACAGCTCTCAGGCGGACAGAGGCAGAGAGTTGCAATTGCTCGCTCCCTTGCCGTAAACCCCCCTATAATCCTTGCCGATGAGCCGACCGGAAACCTGGACAGCAAGACCGGGGATTATATCCTGGAATTTCTGGCAAAATTACATGAAAAGGAAGGCAAGACAATTATCATTGTCACCCATGACCTGGACCTTGTAAAACATGCGACAAGAGTCGTGTACATCAGAGACGGAAAGATAGAAAAAATCGAAGACGTCAATAGAAAAAAAACATGAAGGGGAAATGAAATGAAAAAAGTTTCCATATTAATGCTCCTGATTCTATTTTTATCAATCATACCTCTAAACGCCGGGACAGCTCTCGCCAGCGGGTTGATAGACTCCTCCTCAGTACAGGTAAGCCTTACCAACCAGAACCCTGATGCAGCAAGGCCAGGCGAGCCTGTGGAACTCACGGTAAGCATAAAAAACGTGGGGAATAAAGACCTTAAAGACATAACTGTCGAGATCACCCCCGAGTACCCGTTCGGCAAAGTATCGGGAGAAACGCTAAAAAAAGAGATAGCTTACCTGAATGCAAGACAGGATGAAGACAGTGCAGGCGTCCTTAAGTTCAAGCTCATGACCGATTCCAATGCTTCCGAGGGCACATACGAAATAGACATAACCACAACTGCAAAATCGGGAGATGGATCATCTTCAAGCACCATCACAACCACAAAAACCGTTTATCTTGAGTTAAGGGGGAAAGAATACGCCCAGATAGTAACCATTAACAAGGCAAATATCGACGTGGCAAAAGAAGAACCCCTTGAGTTCATTGTAACAAACACCGGAAACTCCCCCCTCAAGAACATGGTCATCTCCTGGAAAGACCCCGAAGGCGTGATCCTCCCGGTATATTCTGACAACACCAAATACATTAAGTACCTCGAACCCGGAGACTCCATAACCATTTATTACTCGGTAATGGCAGATGTAAACGCAGACCCCGGGCTTTACACTCTGGACATAAACCTTACTTTTGAAGACTACGAGTCAAACGCAAAGAACATCAGGACAACGGCAGGGATCTTTGTGGGAGGGGAAACGGACTTTGATGTCTCTTTTTCCGAAAGTGATGCCGGAGAAATCTCCCTTTCGGTTGCAAACGTGGGCAATAACATTGCATATTCGGTGAAAGTATCGATCCCGGACCAGGATGGATACAGGGTATCGGGAAGTTCCTCAACGATTGTCGGGAACCTTGAAAAAGGGGACTACACTATCGCTACTTTTAATGTAATGGGCGCCCAGGCGGCAAACCAGAATGAAGAAAGCTCAGAGGGAAGAGCCACGGCTGCCCCTGAGAATGAGTCTTCCGCTTTCAGGGCTGAGCCGGCACTGAAAGTCAGGATCGAATATACGGATGCCAGGGGAGAAAGAATAACAGTAGATAAAGATGTTCCAATTGAGATGACCGCAACTGCAGGAACTACAGCAACCGGGGGCAGACCTGGAGCAAGAGGTTCCAGCAGCAGCCTGAGCTCGTATCTGACCTATATAGTGGTAATAGTAGCTGCAGGAGCAGGAGTTATCCTGTACCGCAGGAAAAAGCTGGAAAAAATAGGAAAAGGATCGGGAGATAAAAAGCAGGAAGAAGGGAAACACATCCTCTGAAAGTAAAAATACTAAAAAACAAAAACCGAAGGATATTTCATGAGAAATTCTACCTATATGAAAATGGCCCTGAATATGCTCCTGCACAGCAAACTCCGGAGCTGGCTGACAATCATAGGGATCGTCATAGGGGTTGGGGCAGTGGTGGGCATCATCTCCCTCGGGGATGCTATGGAGGCAAACGTGCAGAGCAGGCTTGCTGATATGGACCTGACTAAAATCACCATCTCGCCAGGATACTCAAGAGCCCAGTCGAATATGCCGGGCCCCGGACGAGGTTGGGGAGGAGGAGGTTCTACGACCGATGCCGAGCTGACCGATGACGACGTTTCAGCCCTTCAGGGCATAGAGGGCATAGCGTACATCTCAGGCGAGATTTCCGGCAGAGAGGAGGTAACGTATACGGGGGAAACCGCAACCCTTTCTATCACGGGGGTGGACCCTCAGGTCTGGCAGTACATGACCACCCTCGAAACCGAATCAGGAAGAATGCTCAAGCCCTCGGATAAGTACGTCGCAGTCATCGGGAGTGGAGTTGCCAGTGGAATTTATGACCAGGACGTGGGGATAAACCAGGTGATAACGATCAACGGCAAATCCGTGCGCATTGTAGGAATCCTAGCGGAGGAAGGGGGAAGTGAGGACAGGCAGATCTACATGCCAATCGATGCCGCAGTATACGTGATCGAGGATGCAGAAGAAGACGTCTTTGATTCTATCACAGTAAAAGCCCAGAGCGAAGAGATGGTAGACAGTGTGGTCACGGAGATCGAAGACAAGCTCATGATCTCCCGCCATATTGTGAGGGAAGACGACAGGGACTTTTCCGTAACCGCTTCAAAGTCTATGGCCGAGTCCGTTACCGAGATGACGGATTCCATCACCCTTTTCCTGGGGGCAATTGCAGCCGTGTCCTTGCTGGTAGGGGCAGTAGGCATTGCAAACACCATGTTTACTTCTGTCCTTGAAAAGACAAAGGAAATAGGCACGATGAAAGCCATAGGAGCGAAAAACAGAGATATTCTTATGATTTTTGTATATAACTCCGCAATGGTAGGCTTTGTAGGAGGGATCTTTGGAGTTATGCTGGGAGGGCTGGTTTCGGCTCTCTTCCCTTACCTTGGAGTGACTCTGATGCGGGGAGGAAGCGGGACAAGCATCTCTCTTTCCCCTGGCCTGATGGTCTTTGGGCTGACTCTTGCGGTCCTGATCGGGGTAATTTCGGGAGCAGTCCCGGCATACAGAGCTTCAAAACTGAAACCTGTGGATGCCCTCAGGTACGAGTAACCGCAAGCTCCGGAGAAAAGACACGGGACCTGCCGGCAGACCACAGGATCTGCAGACAACATGGCCGGGGAATCTTTCCCCGGCATTGAGAGCTTATTTCCAGCGCTGCGAATTCAAAACGAAAAGTATTGCAGTCAGCCTTTTTCCTTGTTCAGATTCTTCAATTCAGAGCCTTTACTTTTCAGGTTCTTATTGTCGTCCACCCAATCATCTATGAGTGCCCATAGCTCAGGGGAATTGTTGTCTATCAACAGGCTGCCGTGTCCCTGGTCATTCCAGCTTATAGTGGTAACCCGACTGTTTGTATTTCCGACCTCGTTCTCATACCACCATGCGCCATAGTCGCCAAAGCCTCCCCCAAGTCCGACATAAAGTACCGGAGAGTCTATTCGGGAAGAATTAATTTCATAACCCTCAACATTGCCCATCAGGCCAGCCATATACTGGTCCAGATACTTTGGCGTATAAGGTACAGTACCCCCGGTCAAAGTCAAATTAAGCAGCCGGTCTTCGTCAACGTAATAAAGGCCGCTAAGATTCCCGCTCCAGTAGTGATAGTCCGGAGTATAAGGATACGCGGAGAAACTATACGTCTGGCTTGCCGTGAGCCTGAAAAACTGCCTGTTCGTAAGTTCGGGCTGCAAATAGAACTCAGCATCAGGTTCTGTAGAAGCCAGGTAGGCTATGTACATCATTCCTGCCATACTACTATCTCTATAAACTCCGTTTTCGATACTTTCGTTAATGGAAGCAAATTCCTGCGCCTGATTCTGTATTAATTCGGAATTTTCGGGATTATATGTGATAACAATGTCAACCGGCACTGCTCTGTCAACAGAGCCTGCAGGGAGATCGTCATACTCACTTGCCTCATAAGCCGTAAGAAGCATTGCCCCGTGACTGTGGCCGATTGCCGTAACCTCTATGTTTTCTGCAGATTTACCGCTTAAGAGAGCTGTATGGCTTCTTGAGGCATTGATACCTTTGTACGTGTCCTGAAGGTATTCCTCGAAAGTCCAGTCCTGCATAAAACCGAAATCAGTTTCATCTGCCGGAACATTTGTTTCTCTCCTATCCAGGATATATGCGCTGTACCCCTGTTGAGCATAGTATATCGCCATGTCGGAATAGAATTTCTCGGTCAAAGCATGCCCGGGTAGAATCACCAGATTCTTATCTGCTTTTGTAGTCCAGGGTCTTTTCTCCCGCACATAGTTTGTAAGAGTTATATTGTCATATTCTCCGGGCCCGACGTTTACCTTAATTTTATACTCTGCCACATTCCCGGAAACAGGTCCTATTCTACTGCTTTCAGTAAAAGGCAGACAAGATTGTGAAACAGCAAACGGAGCAGGGGTATACGAAATTCCCGGCTGGACAAGCCTGGTATGAATATTCCCGATCTGCAAATCCGGAACTGCAGCCGAAACCGGAGAAGAAACCGATAACAGAATAAAGAAAGCAGCAATTAAATTTATTCGCATTTTCATGTTTTCACCTATCAATATTTTAAACTGGATGGACTCGAGAAACCATACGTTTTAAAAGAAGCCCTATTATTCCCCGTTTTAACGTCAAAAGTAGTAGTGCAAAACAAAAGAAACAAGCCCAAATAGCTAAAGACCGACAGCGTAAAAGGAGCCCTTGAAAGGATTCCCCGGGAAAACAAATGGGAATGAGCTTACGGATAAGGCTCCTGAGCTCCCTATACCCTCAAAACACTACCTTTCAATCAAACAGGATTTGTACAGATAAGAATTGTGATTTTAACTTTCGTTTCTATTTTTTTCTGAAGAATGACTATTAAGGTGAGGACTAAACCTAACCGGATAGGGAGTTTTGGTGTTAAAGGTCGGGTCGTTCTATTATTTTTTGCTCAAAAGGACTATTCCCCGGATATCAATTCTGTTTTCGGCAGGCTTTTTTGGTTCATGTTCAGGAAAGGAGAGCCTCAAAGACCGCCCTACAGAGGGTCCATTGCATTGTGGTTACTTCGGGGATAAAAACAAGTACTTCAGCTGCTAATAATCAAAAGGGAGGATGGGGACTCCAAACATGACAACGCTGAAAGATTCCGTGGTAATAAACCGACCACCGGAAGTTGTTTTTGAATGGTTTGCACATTTTACGGAAAACTACAGAACCTGGCACAAAGACCACGTACTTGCCAGGTGGGTCAAAGGAAAGAATTTTGAAAAAGGCTCCGTGCTCTATGCCGAGGAATACCTCGGGGGTAAACTGGAAAAGTTGAGCTTTGAAATTACAAATTGTGTACCGAACGAACTGATTGAGTACAAGGTGTCGTTTCCGGCTTCAATTGTCTGTTCGGGAGGTTCTTTTTCCATAAAACCTTCCAATGGCGGGAGTGTCTTTACTGCCACGCTTTCGTTCCGGTTTGGCGGGGTTATTTCGAAGGTTACCGGGAAGAGAGCTGAAGCTATCCGGCTGCATATGAAAGAAGAAGGGGAGAATCTGAAGGCGTTGCTGGAGAAATGAGGAAATTAAGGTTAGTTCCTCAATAAAGATATATGTTCAAAAAACCTGAATTCATAAAGAGGGGGAATAGGATAGTTGATCATACTTGACGAGCCATACGTTTCTCAAATTCTGCGGGACACCATTATAGAAATGAACCTGCCTGTCCTGAAAAACAAAACCTCCGAACGCCTGGGCTTAAGCAAGGAAATAAACCTCCTGGAAGACGCCGAATTTATTGAACTTTTCGAAAGAGAGGACTCCCACAAAATCTACAGCAATTCCGAAAACTCCCTCGTCTGGATAACAAACAACCTCGGGTTTACAGGCATCCCGGAAAAGATCGGGCTTTTTAAGGATAAGCTCAGATTCAGGGAACTGATGGAGCATATCTATCCTGATTTTTCCTATCAGGGAGTGGATTTTGCCAGCCTGGAAGAGCTGGATATCGAAACCGTCAGAAAACCGTTTATAATCAAACCTGCAATCGGCTTCTTCAGTGCAGGGATATACAGGGTCGATACCGCAGAAGAATGGGAAAAGGTCCTGCCAGCCTTAAAACAGGAAATGGAAGCTGTAAAAGATCTTTTCCCGCCTCAGATCTTTAACTCCGGGCAATTTGTCCTCGAAGACTACATTGAAGGGCCGGAGCTGGCAGTAGATGCTTATTACAATAGCGAAGGAAGGCCGGTTGTCCTGAATATCATGGAGCATTTGTTTCCGTCGGAAGATGATGTTGAAGATAAGGTCTACACGACTTCAAAAAAGACTATTGAGAACTACCTGAAAGCAGTGACTGAATTGCTGTGCGAGATAAATGAAGTTGCAAAACTTTGGGATTTCGAGTTGCAGGATTCCAAGTTGGGGGGTTTTGAGTTATGGGACCCGGAGCTAAAGGATTCTGATATAAGGGATTTTGAGGTACAGGATTCCGCGTCCCCCGATGTACAAAGGCAGGGATTGAAGGATTTTCCGCTTCATATCGAACTGCGGGTTGATAAAATAGGCAGGTTGGTACCCATAGAAGTAAACCCGATCAGGTTTGCAGGGTGGTGCACAACCGATATTGCATATTACGCATACGGGATCAATGTCCACAGGTATTTTTGCGAGGGACTGGAACCCGACTGGGAAGAAATCTTAAAGGATAAGAATAGGGATAAAAGGGCTTACTGCCTCTTGATTTCAAAAAAACCTGACGACATTAAAACGGAAGAAATCGAAGCATTCGACTATGAAGGTCTTCTTTCTCGTTTTGAAAAGCCCCTGGAACTCAGGAAGCTTGACTACAGGCAGTATCCGGTTTTTGCGTTCCTCTTTACTGAAACAGAGGATAATAACTGGGAGGAGATTGAGAGATATTTGATATCGGATTTAAAAGAGTTTATCCGGATTCGCACAGAACAGGGAAGACTGCCAGAAGAATAAAACGGTTAGCTGGAAACGGCTAGCTGAACTCCAGACTTTTCATGGGAATTTCTCAACCCTGGTTCAAACCAGATAGGTGCTGCCCGTCAATCCTGTCATACAGCTCTTTCAAAGCCCTGTGCAGCCTACAGACTTCCTTTTCCCAGTCTTTTTTACCGGATTCCGGGCAGGAACCCATCTTTAAAGCTGCCAGCCGCGAATAGTTGCGGGAAATTTTTCGGTTACTCCAGGAGAGGTCGAACGCCTGATCGGCTTTTTTGATGCTGTATTTTTCGTGGATCAAAAACTCATAGACCTCAGAAACCCTGTCCGGCTTTTCTCCGGGGTTTTCAGGAAAGTCCGGGGAAAGATAGGAAAGAGCCGCCAGATTCCTGAGGCGAGACCTGACCCCGCAGCTTTCGGGGCAGAGTTTTCCAGAGTTTGCAAACTCAAGCATCTCACGGTATTCGAGGAAAATATCCGTCTGCCCGAAACCGGAGGGCAGAGTTTTCCCCAGGGAGATAAGTACGTGGATGCATTCATGAAAGAGGATTTTTGCTATCAGAAACTCGATTCTTTCCTGAAGGTTCCACAACCTTTCAACCAGTTCTTCATCCCACAGTTCATGAGGATTTACCAGGATGAGGGACCTGTAGGTTATTTTCTTATCTCTTCTGGAAACTATCTTCTTCGGCTCAAAAGCCAGCCCCTGCAACTTTCCGAAAAACTGTACCCGGACTGCAAGCTCCAGGCAGTGTTCCCATTCTCCGGAATGCACACTTTTTACCCTGTAATATTTCCCGTCAAAGTGCACCTTTTTTATCAGTCGGTAAAGGTCCTCACTCTGTTCTTTGATAAGGGCTTTTATCATGGGCTCCCGGTAAATGTTCAGGTCAAGTTGCATAAGCCCGGGAGAAAAATACAGGTACTCAGGAGCAGGAAACGAAACAGGAGCAAATGCCGGGACCAGATATGGAAAGGGGGAAGCTGCAGAGGAAAAATTCCCCTTCATCCCGGGTACATGCAAAGCGGTTTTTTTCTTTGGCGAAGACTTTTTTGTTCCTGTTTCCCGAATTTCTTGCATCATAAATTAACCCCTCACAATTGACCCTTTTTCCCCATATTACTAATATAACATAGTAATACGATAATTAATTTTTATGTTATTTTTTAATATTGAAACTTATTAGATATATACTTTTTCATACAAAAAATGAAGTAAATAATAATACATCATAGTGTAAAAGATGATATTCTTAGAAAAACTGATACTTTTAACAAAAAGGACAAAGTCGAATGGAAGTGAGCGCCGTGGTATGGCTCTGTCACATATTCTTTTTTCCCAATACTACAGAAACAGACCACAATTCAGTTACTAAATCTTCCACCACTGTTCCTTTTAATAAGCCTGCCTTCACCATCCGACTTCTCTCAAATAGATGACTTTTATAAAGCTCATCCAAAAAAAAGTTTAAAATAATCTTAGAATCTTAAATTATTAACATTTTTTATATGAGAAATAAAAGACAGATGTGGGTGTAGGCTAAATGAAAGTTCACAGGAAATTGCATTCTGTATCGTTAATATCAGTAACTATGATTTTGTTTTTAATTTTTGTTTCATCTACGGCATCGGCAGTTACAACAATTTCTCAGTCTCCAAAGACTAATCAATCAAATCTTGAGCTTTAGATTTTAGACCGATATATATTATATTTTTTCAAACCAAATTCAGAACCAGAGCCAGAAAAAGAATAGAAAAAAATAAAAGAACTGGAGTTGAAGTATTTTTTAATTGCACACTTCCGGACAAACTGTGGGATACCCTTCAGCCTTCCAGGCGGCGATGCCACCCATCATATTGTAAACATTCCTGTATCCGGAATCTACAAGCAAATCTCTTGCAGCATCGCTTCTTGCGCCACTTTTGCAATAAACAAGGATTGGTTTATCCCCTGGGACTTCCCAAAGACGGTTTTCCAGGAACTCTTCAGGGAGCAATCCATCTGGATCCGGATCAGGTACATTTTTCAGTGGAATAAGCGTTGCCCCTTCTATATGCTCCGCATTGAATTCGGCCGGAGTACGGACATCCAGAAGGAAGAAAGTCCCGGTATTGAGCAGTGAGTTAGCTATACTGGCATTCACATCTACAGTGTACCCTTCACTTATCCAGGCATCGATGCCTACCTCCATGTTATAGACATATCTGTAACCGGAATCTACAAGCAAATCTCTTGCAGCATCGCTTCTGGCACCACTCTTACAATAAACAAGAATCGGTTTATCTTTCTGAACTTCACAAAGCCGTTGGGCTAAGAGCTGCTCAGAGGGTAATACGATAGAGTCTTGAGCCGGTACATTTTTAAAAGGTATCAGGGTCGCCTCTTCAATGTGTGTTTTATTGAATTCGGCCGGGGTGCGGACGTCCAGAAGGAAGATGTTCAAGGTTCTGAGGATCTCGTTAGCTTTACTGGCATTCGTATCAACAGTACACCCCCTGGCTAACCAGACGTCGATACCGCCTTCCATGTTATAAACTTTCTTGTAGCCGGCATTGACCAGCAGACTACATGCAGTGGCACTTCTGCCACCGGTTTTGCAATAAACAAGTATCTTTTTGTCGACTGGAACTTCACTTATTCTTGCCGGCAATAACTTTTCAGAGGGCAATTCAACAGAATCAAGCGAGGTTACATTTTTTAAAGGTATCAGGGTTGCCCCTTCAATGTGTGTTTTATTGAACTCAGCCGGAGTTCGAACATCCAGAAGAAAGACATCTTTCTGTTCGATCATTTTTTCAGCTTTACAAACATTAACATTTTTGTATCCATCCAGATAGGTATCTGCTGCTGCAATACCTGGTGTGATTACAAAAAACGCTAAAAGAATTGCAGCAAAAAATAACATGAATTGTTTATTCAATTACATCCCTCCATATTCGCAAATTTGTCCCTGCTAAAACCCCAGAATTTTTGAGCTAATTCGTTCAAATTTGCTAACTATTATTAAAATCCGTATTTAGAAGCAGTACCCAGAAGTGACAGTTCTTTGCGTTGTAAAGATATTTGCCAACATACATTAGCTGCAATCTGTCATATTGTATAATAAATTGGTACAAAAAAGCAAGAACCCAAAATCTGGATTTTAATAAATACATAATGTACTAACTTCAAATATATATGCTATTAGGAATAATTGACTCACATAATAATATTATATTATATATTATTCGGTTTATTTTCAGATTTAATGATCTCCCTATAAATAGGCAGCTTAAATGAATTCTTTTCTGGGAACCATACGTTTGCTATTAAATTCGGGGCTGAGAGAACAGGATTTAGCTCTTTTGCCTGAACGTATCTTATTTAAACAGAAAAATTTCCGCTCAGGTATTGGAAAGATCAAAAGAGATGGTAAAAGAAGAAAACGTTAAAGGCTTAAGAGACCGAAAAAGAATAGGATAAAACATATGATAGAATAAAAACATGCGAGTCCAAAAACGGCGGGAAAAAAATAGCATGGAAACGGCAGAAGAAAAAGGGAATATGGAAGAGAAAAAAGAAGAAAGTATGGATGAGAAGGAAAAAACAGGAATCATTCCCCCTCAAAAAGTTACGGAAGGTGTGGGGGTACTTCTCGGGGATCCAAAAAAAGCCGTTGTCAAGCTCTCGATTCCTATTATAGTTGCAATGTCCGTACAGACCATCTACAGCCTGACCGATACCTTCTGGGTTGCGGGGCTGGGGGCAGACGCTCTGGCTGCTATAGGTTTCTCTTTTCCTTTTTTCGTAATCCAGATGGCGCTTACGAGCGGGCTTGGAGTAGGGGGAGGGGCTGCAATTTCCAGGCGGATAGGAGCCAGGGATAAAGCAGGCGTGGATAACGTTGCAGTGCACACCTTTGTGCTCATGATAATCCTCACGGTTGCCCTTACGGTTCTCGGACTTGCCTTTGTAAGAGACCTTTTTATGTACAGCGGAGCCGGGGATACAACGGCGTTGGGGGTTTCATATGCCAGGGTCATCTTTGCAGGCAGTTTTGTTTTCTTTTTTGCAAACGTTGCAAACTCCATCCTGAGAAGTGAAGGAGATGCGAACAGAGCAATGCAGTCCATGATCCTGGGCTCCGCCCTGAACATAGGGCTCGACCCGATTTTCATATACGTTCTTGGTCTGGGGGTTGCAGGGGCAGCCCTGGCAACGGTAGTCTCTTTTGCATTTTCGGGACTGCTGATGTTTTACTGGTTCTTTATCAAAAAGGACACCTATGTGTCTTTTGATTTCCATTCATTCAAATTCAACAAAGCAATTGCAAGCGACATCTTCAGAGTCGGAATACCCTCTTCGGTTGAACAGATTGCCCTGGCAATGACTGCCCTTCTCATGAATCTTATCATTGTCAATGTCAGCAACACCGATGGAGTTGCAGTCTATGCCACAGGCTGGCGAGTTGCAAGCATTGCAGTTGCTCCCTTGATAGGAGTTTCAATTTCCGTCGTTTCAATTAGCGGCGCCGCATTCGGAGAAAATAACTTTAAAAAAGCCCGGCATGCCCTCATTTACGCAACGGAAATAGGTTTTCTTGCCGAAGCCCTGATAGGCATCGCCGTATACGTATTTGCCCCGCAGATTGCAGCTGTGTTCACCCAGGCTGAAACTGCCGCCCGTATCGCTCCGGAACTGACAAGGCTCCTGAAAATCATGACCGTCTTTTACCCGGCGGTTACCTTCGGAATGCTCTCTGCCTCTCTCTTCCAGGGAGCAGGAAAGGGAACAAGCGCCCTTATTGCCACCCTCCTGAGGAGTCTGGTTTTGACCCCCCTCTTTGCTCTCCTCCTTGCCTACGAATTCGGCTGGGGGCTGCTTGGGGTCTGGTGGGGGCTGGTTACGGGTACGGTGAGCGGTTCACTGATTACTTTTGCATGGGCTCAGGTATATTTGAGGCGTATGATAAAAGCGAAGGAAGCGAATGAGAAGTGATGAAGGAGGAAAAAACCATCTTTCTTGGAGCTTCATAGTCCATCAACAGTAATTAGTCCGCCAATAGCTGCCTGATTTCGCCAGTGTACCCACAAAAATGAAAGATCAGTTATTCTTGAGAAGGCTGTCTACGATAATAGCCACAGAAATCGAGAAAATCGTATAATGCGCCCATTACTGTTGCTGTGGTGAATAAAAAATTAACATCGGTTACGACTTCACACTTTTCACGATCCGAACCAGCCCACGGTTCCAGAACCTGCGGATCCGGAACTCTGAGTATGGGTTTTGAAGACCAGCTCCCATCTTCATTCTGGTTCTCAATTAGCCAGATAACCGAATCTTTGACTTCTCTTGATTGGGCATTGTTCTCGCATAAAAGGAGCGAAGATAAGGAAAGAGCTGTGTAAAATGGATAAGGAGTAGACTCGTAACCATTTCCCCATCCTTTTGACGGAACAAATATGCTTTCTAACCAGGAGATAGCCTTCTTAACCGGATCGGTTTCTCCAAGTTGCTTTAAAAAACCGCAGGCTAAACTCGTTCCGTAGATCCTGCAATCCCACCAGTAAGAATCCCAGTATCCGGCAGGATTCTGTCTGCTTATTAAAAATTCCCTGGCATTCGATATTTCCTGCTCAAACCATTCCGGACCTGCTTTCAGAAAAGCATTTCCTGCCATTGCTGTTATTGAAGGCTCGGAAATACACCAGGCACTGTCTGGCATTGTATGATATTTCCCGTTTGAACCTGGAAAATAAGTTAAAAAACCGCCTGTGTTTTTATCCTGATAAGATGCAAGCAGGCCAGCGAATTCGTGCAGATAAAAAGCAAAATTTTCCTGAGTTAGAAGATTTTCTTTTTTGAAATAATATGCAAGAAGGCGTACCACGTTCGCTGTAGAATCCGCATCAGGAAGGCAGTTCTGGTGGTATCCCCAGCCTCCAGAAGAAGATTTTGTGTGAAGAAGCCAGACTATTGCCTTTTGAACAGATTCATCCGTATCCGGAAGCCTTGAAAGGTTGTATGCGATGTAAGCAGTTACCCACTGAGAACTTTTCCCCATTCCCGGGATGTAAAAATCCAGCCAGTAACCTTCACCGGACTGATTCGAAATGATGAAATTACTTGACTTCCGTATCGCCAGTTCAACATCCTTTAACATCTGGTTGTTAAAGATCTGGTTGTCTGAGATCCTGTCGTTAAATATCTGGTTACCGGAGATCTTGTCATTTAATATCCGGTTACCTGAGATCTTGTCATTTAATATCCGGTTACCTGAGATCTTGTCGTTTAATATCCGGTTACTCAAAATCCGGCCATTTAATACCTGTTCATTTGTCAAGGTTGAAAACCCTCTTGTTCAGATATGTAATGAGATCTAAGGGCGGGTAACGACTATCCCAGGATTCCTCATTGCATCGGAGATAAAGGGTTATTTCCAGGCCTGCTTTTTCAGTATAACCTATGCCTAACCAGTGCAAATATGCGTTATCATTCTTTTCAAACCATGTGAAAAAGTCTTCCGAGCCGGGACTCAGGGCCGAAACCAGATGAAAAATAGATTTTTCCAGGGATTTCAGGCAAATTTTGGAGCCTGTGGATATATGGTAACCGAGAACAAGTCCCGAGGAATTTCTGGTACTGACCTGATTCCAGTCATCCGGAGGGATAAGTTTCATTATTTCATCAAATATACGGGGAGATGGAATCAGTTTTTTTAGATCCTCAATCACACGGGCATAATTGTCAGGAGTGACAAGAGAATAGGTTTTCAGGACCCAGTTACCATTTGAATCAAATTCATAGCCGTATCCTTCGTTTGCCTCGTGAAAGTAAATTCTTTTAGCATTCATATCGAAATTTATGCCCGCAATTATCCGAACATTTTCATTGTGCCTGTTTTTTATCATACCATATAGCTCTTCGGGGGCAGCCATCAAATCGAGTAACTTTTCTTTTTTTTGCCATATTTCAGCGCCATTTATTCCAAAAATTGGGATGGAGTACCTGTTATAACTGATTGAACCGGAACTTATCTTAACGGAACTTTCAACCATAGGAAAGTCGGAAATTCCCCAGCAAGCATACATTTCTTCAATCGAAGAATAAAAGTCCAGAACTTTTCCAACGGTACTTTCATTTGATCCGCTTTTGATCAGATTGATATGCTCATTCATAGGACCACAATTTAACTGTTATCAAAATTAAACTGTTATCAAAAATTAGCTAATTGTTTAAAGTTGGGAAGATACTTTATCAAATTTCTCTAACAGGCAGTTTTGCCTGAACAGGACATTCCGGTTGTGCATCGTAAATTGTGCCATATGAAGAAAGTACATCTCTGTAACAGTATCCTTTAATTCGATGGCAAGCTTCGAATTCCAAACAGTCATAACATACGGAATTTTTGAATTTTTCGCGGGGTGGGTATATAAAATCAGTAATTCTTTCAGAGTTCCATATTCCCATAATTCCTTCATCAAACACATTGCCCACAATGAACTCTGCCCTGTGAGGAATCTGTTCGCATAAAGTAACATCCCCATTGGGCTGGATAATCATATTCGAACGGCCCCCGGAGCATACTGCCCGATCTTTCCATTTCTCAGGAGAAAGGTTTCGGTTTCCTCCGGCGGTCAAATTTTTTTCAATGCTTATATTAAGGAGAGGATAATTTTGATTTACGGACTCTGCAAAGTCAGAGATGAACTCTTTATGCCGGATGGATAAAAATAAATCATCATCATGTCGGTATCTACTTCTACTGTACTGAACAAACTGAAAATCCCTGACTCCAAGGCTCGCAAACTCGTCAAGAATAGCTGACATTTCAAGATAATTAAAAGGAGTGAGAACGCATTTTATTTTGGGACAGATCCCTACTTTCAATAAATTCTTAACCGATTGAATTGTTTTTTCGTAATGGTCTTTCTTTTTGACCATATAACCCGCAGTTGGTGCGTCAACACTATCTATACTTAGCTGGACGTATCGGAACAGGTGTTCAGGTGCATCCCCGATACCGATATGCATTGATGCCAGGCTCTTAGCCGTGTTTTCATCAATAAAGGATTTTGTCGAAAGCAGAAAAACAAAATCTCGGTCTACCATCGCCTGCAATATCTCAAGTGCATCCGGGCGCGCAAAGATGTCGGTTCCGCCGATATCTACAAGGAAAATTTCATTTTCCTGAAGTTCGTCAAAAATTTTGATCCACTGGCTGAGCTCTTTTTCCTCGCACTTTTTCCTCTCTGCATAACAGTATATACAGTCATAATGGCAACGGTTTGTAAACGATATGCTCACAGACAGAGGTCGGGATAATCTCACTATGGGGAATTGATACCCTTCAATATCAGGAATCAATTTTTCAAGAGTTTCGAGTGAAGGACTGCTTTCACCCTCAAGTGCCAGTATATCTAAGCAGAAGATTGACGAAACTGTTTGATCAACTATCTCAGACAAGTTTTTACTACTGGTTCCCTGACCTTCCGAACAAACTTTTTCATAAAGACTGGAAAAAATTTCCAGGGCATTTTTTTTGATATCTGAGAGACTATTGGTGCCGTCAAACAAAGGAAGGATCAGAGCTATATTGAGAGGTAAAACTAAATACTTATTTTTTTCAACAGTACTTTCGTAAGCGACAATATATCCCCCATCGCTTCGTAAGATCTGGTTTCCTGCCAGATATGGTTTATCCTGTTCACAAAATTGCATACGCGACCAACTACCATTAAAAAAATATTAAAGTGCATTAGAAAGTAATGCACATAATAGTTCGGCTTACCAGCGCATGCCATTCGAACACTGGTCGCAACCTACTTTTTCCTGAGCCGTAAGCAGCGAACTTTCAAGATCCTGTTCTGAAACATTGATGTTCTTCTTTTGCAATTCTTCTTTGACCAGTTTTACAAATTCAGGCACTTTACCTTTAGCATCTTCTGATAATGTGGGTTTCTCCATACTATACCTCCAATTCATTTGATTTGGGCCTTCTCACCATCTTTCTAGAAAATTGCCTGCAGGACATATTTCAAGTAAAAGATTTCAAGTGATGAATTAAATATACAATGTATTTTCTGCTATAAGACACTTCCCAACAGTATAAATTTAGAAAAAAATTACATTTGTTTTTGTGAGAAAAATCTCCAACCCATTTTATAACGGGTAGACCTTACCTGCTCCATTTCATTCAGTATCATTTTTCAGAATCCCTGTTTCCAAAATTATATGCTATTTTGAACGCATCAGAATTATAATAAAGCCCTCAAAAACACGAAGCCATTGATTCTTAAATCTGAATCATCTTTTGCTGGCAGGCTGGGGATATAGGGCTGGGAATACAGAGTTCAAAAATGAATCCTGCTCAAACTCCTATCAGGGCTTTCGCTTAAACATACCAAAAGAAATAAGAGTCAAGGTTGGATTATGAGAGCCTCAAAAATTTGTATTCAGCTTGTCCTGTTAATTTCTCTGGTTCTTCTGCTCCTGAGCGCTTCAGTTTACTCTCAGCAGGGAGATCAGGACAGGGAACAGGATAGGGACAAAAATTACACGCAACTTCAGCTGCATTCAGAGCTTTCGGCTCAGAAGGACACTGTCGCTTTAAAGGTACGCGAAGCTGCAAGCCTTGTGGAAGAAAAAGGAGAAGAAACCTTTCCCGAATTCAGAGAAAATGGCAGCAAATGGTTTCATGATGATTTCTACATCTATGTCTGGAAACTTAATGGAACAAGGGCTATCAGGGTTGTCTATCCTCCGGACATTCAAGGAGAAGGACAGGATGTAAGTGAGATTACGGATATTAACGGCAAGCCCATAGGAAAGCTTTTCATCGAGACCGCCCTGAGCGAAAGTGGAGAAGGCTGGGTACCCTACGAATGGCCAAAACCCGGGGAAGCAAGACCTTCAACCAAATACGGTTTCATAAAAAGAGCTACTTTCGGGGGGGAAACGTATCTTGTTGGTTCGGGCTTCTATGTAGAAGATTACCTATTTACACAAGATACCGAAAATTGCGAATTCATTAATGCAACAGGGATTTCCCTGTGTGAACTGATTCACCCGAGAAGAATGGAAAACAACCCCGGAATCAACTACAGCATTGCATATGAGGTAGTGGACCCCGGAGAAAAGAGCCTCCCACACAGGCTTTCAAACCCAGAAACCTATTACACTCTTGAAGGAAACGGAACACTATACATCGACGATGTGCCAGTCACCCTTCATAAAGGAAAACTCGTCTTTGTTCCTGCACATGAAGTTCAGTATATGGAAAATACGGAAAACTCTTCTCTTCTCCTTCTTGTGATAGATCAGCCAGCCTGGAAAGCTGAAAATGAAGAAATCATAGGCTAAGCAGGAAAAATAAGGAGAATGGAAGGGGATAAAGGAGAATCCTGAAAGTAAGGTTTCTATTTGTTCCTTTTTAACTCTTTTTTTGGAAATTTCACAATAGAATTGAAAACTAAAGAATGCGAACTCGGGAAAAATGCAGTTAGGAAAGGGTACCTGATAAGGTCGACTGTTGAGGACACCTGATGCGGACCCGATAAAGAGTCCCTGATAAGAATGCTTAATAAGGGCGTTTGATAAGTATTCCCGATACTTAAATAAATCTCTAATTATCAAATCATAAAATATAAATAAAACCTGCTCCTTTTTTAGTTTGAAATCGAACAGTAAGAAAAGAAAATAGTAAGATTCAAGACAGTCATGATTCGGATGATACGATAGAAAATAAAAACCCAGTCAAACCCAAAATATTCGATACCCAGGAAAAACAGTTAAATCGGATAAAATCAGTAAGATCCGGTAGAATCCGATAGAACCAATAAAAAACCATCCAGAAACCCGTCAGAAGAATTGAATCAAGCACGCCTCACAAACAGACCTACAAGATCAAAAACGCCTCCGAAAAACTTCTGATGGCTACTGACCCTGGCATTATCATCCGGATCAGGACTGGGAAAAAGCGCCTCACTGTGATAACCGATGAAAGAAGAAAGAGTAAAAGAAACTATAAAACTCCAGATTGAGATGCTCCATCTTCTCCACAAAAATTTTTCCAAAGCATTTCATCAGACAGGTAACAGCCCATATAACCTGAACAAAAATCAGAATAAAGCTATCCTGATTATAGGGGGGGTGGGCGAGATTATGCCTACAAATCTTGGAAAATGCCTGGACCTTCAGAAAGGGAGCCTGACCAGCATGATCGATGCCCTGGAAAAAGAAGAGCTTGTCTGCAGAAGAGGAGACCCCAGGGATCGGAGAAAAATCCTGATTTCACTCACGGAAAAAGGGAAAGCTTATCGGGAATGGTTTACAGAGGAGCTTGAAAAGAATTATTCTGAAGTTCTGAACAGGCTTGCTGAAGAAGATATTGCAGCCTACCAGAAAAGCCTGAAGACAATACTCGACACACTGAAGAAACTGGATGGAACTGCCTGAAAGGAAAAAAACTGGCCTCGAAAACAATACTGAGGTCTTAAATGTACCCGGATCTCGTAGGCAAACTTAAGAAGCTCGAATTCATAGAAAACGAAGTGAAGACCTGTGTGGAGCTTCTTATCACAGGCGATGCGACAGCAAGAGAAATCAATGAATTTACACACGTTCCAGGGCTAAAGATTTATGCTACGCTGGATAGAATGTCAAAAAAGAAATATATGGAAGTCATAGAAGGAACTCCAGTATATTTCAGGTGCATTGATCCGGAAAAGTTGACCGAAAAGTTAAAGACGAATTCCTTTTCTCCCTGCAGGAAACATTGAAGGAACTTAATTCTGCAGGCTACGGCACAAAAAACAGGTGCCGTTAATCCCGGTCTGAGTCCCCTGAGCTCCAGAAAAAGATCAAGCCCTCTTGAAGAGTAAAAGGGAAAAAGACGTATTAAAAGGAAGATAACTAAATGAAACCCAGGACTGCCGTGAATTCAAATCCCTTCGATTCTGAAAAAGGACCGGAAAAAAGTGGCGTAAAGATCCTTGCGGGAGACCCGAAAAAAGCCATCATCAAACTTTCAGTCCCGATGATTGTTGCGATGTCTGTCCAGACTATTTACCAGCTTGTAGATACCTACTGGGTTTCCGGGCTAGGGGCTGATGCACTTGCGGCAATGGGCTTTGTATTTCCTTTCTTTTTTATCAGCATGGCTCTGTCCAACGGGCTGGGAATAGGGGGAGGGTCTGCAATTTCCAGGCGGATCGGCGCCCGGGATAAAACAGGAGCAGACAACGTAGCCGTACATACGATTATAATGATGCTGCTGCTCGTGTTGATATTCACCATACCCTTCTATATTTTTGCTCCCCAGATCTTCTCTCTGGTAGGGGCAGGAAGAACAACCGATCTTGCAGTAGCTTATGCGAGAGTAATATTCCTCGGGAGCCTGGTAGTTTTCTTTACGAATGTAGCTAACGCCATCCTCAGGGCCGAAGGGGATTCAAAGCGGGCAATGCAGGCAATGGTCCTCGGCGCAGCCCTGAATATTGTCCTTGACCCTATTTTCATATACACCTTTAACATGGGAATTGCAGGCGCGGCATGGGCAACCCTTCTTTCATTAGCAGTCTCTTCACTGATGATGCTGAACTGGCTATTTTTCAGAAAGGATACTTTCGTCTCCTTCGATTTTGAAGGCTTCAGCTTTGAAAGGGATATTGTAAATGATATCTTCAGGATAACGATCCCTGCCTCTGCCCAGCAGCTTTCGATGTCGCTGTCCATGCTTATCCTCAACCTTATCATTGTAAACGTAAGCAATACCGACGGAGTTGCTGTCTACTCAACCGGCTGGCGGGTCGCTACAATTGCAATTGCTCCCCTTGTAGGGATTGCAACAGCTGTTGTTTCAGTCTCAGGAGCCGCCTTCGGAGCGAGGGAATTCGAAAAAGCCGAAACAGCCCACACTTATGCAATAAAACTCGGGCTCTTAATCGAAAGCCTGGTTGCTGCATTTACTTTTATTTTTGCCCCGCAGATTGCAGCCGTATTCACACAGACTGAAGAAGCCGCCCATATCGCACCGGACCTCATCCATTTCCTGCGTGTGATCTGCATTTTCTACCCCTCAGTCTCTTTAGGGATGCTCTCGACCTCTTTCTTCCAGGGCGCAGGAAAAGGCATGAGTGCCCTTACTGCAAACCTCCTGAGAACCTTAGTATTTACCCCGCTCTTTGCGGCTTTTTTCGCCTTCACCCTGGATATGGGTCAGGTCGGGGCCTGGTGGGGAATTGTCGTAGGGAATGGAATGGGAGCTGGAGTAACATTTGTCTGGGCAAGGTTATACCTCAGCACAATCCTGAAAACAGGATCCTTTAACATGCCTCTCGAACAGGGAGTTTGAAAAGAATTTTCACATAGTTGTTTGCAAGAACAGTTTATCTTTCCCGATGCAAATATTTATATAGAAAGAATAGGTAATAAGTTACCGTCTGCCGGCAAAAATTAAATATTCAAAAGGTGAGCCAGAATGAAAGAAACAGTTCCACAAAAGCCGCTGGAACCAGTTTTGCACGGGTTCCTGCTCCGTGACCGTACATTCGTCCCAGCCTCAAAGATAAAAATCCTGAAGCTCTTAGGGTTTATTCCAACACGTTAAGCATAAACCTGAAAAACGTCCCTGAAATGCAGGAAGGGCTAACCTTCCCGGTCAAAGGCAAAACAAAAAAACTAATTCGGAAGGCGGATACATTTACAGACAAAGCTAAAATTTCCTCCACCGAAAAACGGCGAACCACCCAACCAATTAACAGAACAAAAGTCCATCAGAACAAAAGCCCATAAACCTTAAAATTGCCCAGAGTCAACCTTTGACAATTGAAAAATTTCCGGGAAACACTTCCAATAAATACGCTGAAATAAAAATGACCTGGTAAAGATCTCAAAAAAACGAACGGAATCTAAAAAACGAAAACGAACGGATTCTAAAAACGAACGGAATCTAAAAACGAACGGAATCTAAAAACGGATTCCAAAAAAAAGATTCTAAAAATGGATTCCAAAAAAAGATTCTAAAAATGGATTCCAAAAAAAGATTCTAAAAATGGATTCCAGAAAAAGATTCTAAAAATGGATTCCAGAAAAAGATTCTAAAAATGGATTCCAAAAAAAGATTCTAAAAATGGATTCCAAAAAAAGATTCTAAAAATGGATTCCAAAAAAAGATTCTAAAAATGGATTCCAAAAAAAAGATTCTAAAAATGGATTCCAAAAAAAGATTCTAAAAATGGATTCTAGAAAAGAGAAAGTCCAGGAAATTTAAGATAAACAAGTACAAGTCTTCCCAAAAAAGTCTTCAAATCTGCCTTCAAAAATATATTTCAACGCGACACCCAACAAATGAAGCCAGAACAATTTGAAGAAAAAATGCGAGACACCAACAGCTCCATCCCTGGAGTAATAACCAACATATAAAAAACGGAAAGTGTAAAAGTTAAACCCTGCCCAAAAAACGTTCAATAATCGGGAAAGGGAAAGGAGAGAACTGGAAATAAAAATTCCAGTTCTTTTCTAAAAAACGTAACCACTTCGAATTCTGTTCTAATCAATTTGTTCTAATCAATTCTGTTCTAATCAATTCTGTTCTAATCAATTCTGTTCTAATCAATTCTGTTCTAATCAATTCTGTTCTAATCAATTCTGTTCTAATCTATTCTGTTCTAATCTATTCTGTTCTACTCTTCTGTTCTAATCAATATCAATCTATTTGTTAAGAAAAATGGTATCTACATCTCTTTTCACTTTTTTTCTATTTGCCTTTTTGAGAAAGACCGCTCTCCTGCGTCTCTTTATTTTACACCGTTGTTTTTAGTTAGTCCTCTTGAGCGCAGCGAAAAGGACAGCGTACTCCCGAGGCGCAACTCGGGTGACGCAACTCAGGCGGGACGACCAGGAACCTGTATATAAGGAAAAAGAACGAGATATAAACGGATGTAAACCTGAAAAACGGAAAAAATCCGGAAAATTCAGGCAAAAAATACAGCCGAGCGTATAGAATTTGGAGGGCAAGCCTTGAAACTCAATATTAAAACTTCAAAGCGTATAGAGCTGATAGACATTACCTCGGAAGTCCAGGAAGAGGTCAGGATAAGCGGAATACAGGAAGGCATATGCATCATCAGTACCAGGCATACGACTGCTGGCATTATAATTAATGAGAATGAAAGCGGGCTCAGGGAAGATATCCTGAACCTGCTGGAAAGGCTTGTACCGCCGGGAACCGGGTACAGGCACGACCGCATAGACAATAATGCTGATGCCCACCTCAAAGCCGTACTGCTCGGAGCAAGCGAAACCCTGCCAATTTCACAGGGAAAGCTGGAACTCGGCACCTGGCAGAGTATCTTTTTTGCCGAGATGGACGGCCCGAGGCACAGGACAGTAGATCTGACGATATTAAAGATAGCCTGAGGGCCAGGACAAGAAGAGTTTAAGCATGGCATGGATAGAATTGTGAGATCACGTAAATACGAATAGAACCAAAAAATAGCGTACAAAGACCAGAAAAAACAGACGAGAACAGAAGAATAAGAAAAGTAAAAGATAAAAGTCTCTTAAGGGGTACCTGAAGAGACTGGCTTTGAGGTACTTCCGGCCTTGCTGAAATCATCCAGACGGGTCTGTTTTTTCCTGCATTTCTCGCCAGGGATTTCTACAGGATACTCGCCTGTAAGGCAGCCGATACACATGTCGTTCTTATCGCACTCAAGAGCCCTCATGAGCCCGTCAATGCTGAGATAACCGAGAGAGTCGGCGTTTATAAGCCCTTCAACCTCTTTTATAGTCTTGTACGAGGCGATAAGTTCCTGCCTGGTTGCCATATCGATCCCGAGATAGCAGGGGGCAATAATTGCCGGACTTCCGACCCTTGCATGGACTTCTGAAGCGCCTGCTTTCCTGACCATATCTATGATACGTCTGGAGGTCGTGCCGCGGACAATGCTGTCATCGACCAGAACTACACGTTTGCCTTTGACGTTATCCTGAATGGCGTTCATCTTGAGCCGAACTGCAGTTTCGCGCAGGTCCTGTCCCGGAAGAATAAATGTGCGCCCGATGTAGCGGTTTTTCATAAGACCTTCCAGATACATGATTTCGGATTCCCTTGCATAGCCGATCGCTGAAGTGATTCCCGAGTCAGGGACAGGAGAAACGACATCCGCCTCAACATGATGCTCCCGGGCAAGCTCCCTTCCGATTCTTTCACGGACCTTGTAGACGAGTTTGCCGTCTATGACGGAATCGGGTCTTGCAAAGTAAATGAACTCAAAAACACAGTGTGCCGGATGGGGTTCGTTTGCGAGCTGGTGGCTCTCAAAGCCTGACTCCGTGAAGACCATAACCTCGCCAGGCTTTACATCCCGGATAAGGGTGCCGTTAAGAGTGTCGATCGCAACGCTTTCGGAAAAGACTCCGTATCCGCCGTCAACTTCTCCAAAGCAGAGGGGCTTGAAGCCAAAGGGATCCCTGACAGCGTACACAGCGCCGTTAATAAAGATAACAAGAGAATAAGAGCCAACAAGCTTGCGCATTACGTTCCTTATAGACTCGATCGGGTCGTGCCTGATCAGTTCTTTCACAAGCAGATGACCGATAACCTCGGTATCGGAATCACTGATAAAAATTCGGCCTTCGTTTTCCAGCTCGTCTTTGAGCGCTCTGGCATTTACCAGATTCCCGTTATGGGCAATGGCAACTGTTCCACCCTTGAAGTTAAGGATAAAAGGCTGACAGTTTTCAATTTTTGACCCGCCAGTCGTGGAGTAGCGGACGTGTCCGACTCCTGCGTTTCCTATAAGACGCCCCAGAGAATCCTTGGTGTACACGTCCGGCACAAGCCCCATACCCTTGATGGAGAGCGGCGATGTCCCATCATGCACCATAATACCAGTAGATTCCTGTCCCCTATGCTGGAGGGCATAAAGGGCGTAGTAAAGCTTGAATGCGACAGCATTTGACTGAAGCCTGTCGCCAGGGAGGATTATGCCTGCAACCCCGCATTCTTCTTTCAATCTTGACCTCCGGTGCAGGTAAAAAATAGAGAAAATTGAGCAGGCAGGTTTAATACTTGCACTTTGCCTGCCACTTGTAAGTTCTCATGCGGGATGTCTTTCCAAAGCCGCATGAAGTACATTGTTTTGTATGCACGTTTAATGAAACGCTGCCGCATCTTCTACATTTGGCATGAGTGCGCTTCTGTCTCTTTCCCATTGATGAAGTACCTTTACTCATTACTAAATCTCCTGATAAAAATCAACTTATTAGTGTGTAAATTCGATAATTCGAAGCGATTTTTTTTCCGAATAGGCCCTCAGTCATACAGATTCTGCTGCTCACCGAGGTTTAACGTTAATAGATGAAGTGCTTGATATAGATTACGGAGATACGTATACCACGTTGTCACCGCGAATAACAACACTGCTGAATTTACTTACGACTTCTCCTTCTCTTAATTCTTCAGCATTGTCAAGCACGAGGTTCATGTGAATATCGTATCCTTTCAGCTCGCCCCTAAACTCACGTGCGCCTTTCAATCTAACGATTACAGGTGTGTCCAGTGCGTTGTTCAAAATATCCAGAGGTCGGTTTGCCATCCTTACAATCCCCTTAAAACATTGTGAATCAAGTCATTATCTATATCAATATAAATAGTTAATCCAGACTTAAAATGATCGCCGCGCTTAAGTAGTTGATTATTTGCATCAAAGTCGCAAATACAATATATAAATGTATCGAAGCAATATACTCATTTCAGTTTCTAACATATAAACGAACCCGGAGATAAGAAAAAAAAATCTTTTCGAGGGAAATTGAGGGGAAAAATACAATATCACTAAAACACCTTCAATCAACGTTCTCAGAAATGATTTTATAAATTTTCAGAAATTTAAACCTGCAAAAGGCAGTTCTCTAGCAAGCCTGTAGAAATCCTATATGAACCAGTTTTTAAAAGCCGGTTTCTTCAAAAGCCAGTCGCTCGGAAGGTTCTGCAGCATTTACGGATCACCCATAAACTAAAATAGAAATTCCTTTTCCCGGGGGCAGAAGAGAAAACCTCGGAAAAGTCAGCATATACAAGTATTTTAAATATATTAAAAAATGCGTAAAAAAGAGAAGGCCGGAGGATATAATGACAGGGAAAACCTTATCAAAAACCCCTATTGTGATGACTATCGCAGGCTCGGATTCAGGAGGAGGAGCCGGAATTGCTGCTGACCTGAAGACCTTTGCCGCATTCGGAGTGCACGGGACCTGCGCCATAACTTCCGTAACCGCTCAAAATACCACAGGGGTTCTTGAGGCGTTTGACCTTGCCCCTGAAGCTGTTGCAAGCCAGATCGAAGCGGTCTGCACGGATATGGAGATTAAATGGGCAAAGACCGGGATGCTTGCCTCGGCTGAAATCGTAAAGGAGGTTGCAAATCAGGTAAAAAAGCACGGACTTTCCCTGGTAATCGACCCTGTCATGGCTGCTGAAGCCGGAGGAGATCTCCTGCGAAGAGAGGCTTTTTCAGTCCTTATCAAAGAACTGCTGCCCCTCTGTAAGGTTACGACTCCAAACGCCTCTGAGGCAGGCGCACTTGCCGGAATCCCTGTCAAAACCCCTGAGGATGCAAAACTGGCGGCAAGAAAAATTGCAGACCTCGGAGTTGAAGCCGTTATTGTAACAGGAGGGCACCTTGATGCAACCGACCTTATCTACGAATCCGCATCCGATGCCTTTACCCGCGTCCCAGGAACCTTTGTAGGCGGAGGAACCCACGGCTCGGGCTGCACCTACTCGGCAGCAATGACCGCATGCCTTGCCTGCGAGGACAGCCTGGAAACCGCTGCCAGGAAGGCAAAGAACTTCGTAGTGCAGGCAATCAAGAGGAGCAAGCCTATAGGCAGGGGAGTAGGACCTGTGAACCCTCTAGGAAAGACCCTTGAGGAAAAAGAGCGTTATCTTGCCCTGAAGGATGTAAAAAAAGCGGTTTTGATCCTTGCCAACAGCCCTGAGTTTGCAAAGCTCATACCTGAGGTTGGCTGCAATATAGGAATGGCAATTCCGGACGCCAGAGGTTATGAGGACGTTGCGGCTGTGGAAGGCAGGATAGTGAGGTACAGAGGAAGGGCAAACCCTGTGGGATGTATTGACTTTGGAGCCAGCAGGCATGTGGCAAGGGTCATCTTTGCAGCCCTTTGCGAGAAACCCGGGATCAGAGCTGCCATGAATGTAAAATATTCGGAAGAAATCCTTACAGCCTGCAGGGAAATGGGGCTTGGAATCTCCTCATTTGACAGGGAAAAAGAACCTGAAGGAGTAAGCACCATGGACTGGGGCAGTTCCGAGGCGATAAAAGAATATGGAAGAGTGCCTGAAGTAATCTATGATGAAGGTGGAGTGGGAAAAGAACCTATGATCAGGCTCCTCGGCACGGAGGCTTCAGAGCTTGCAAAACTTGCAGTAGATCTTGCCAGAAAAATTGAGTGATAAACATTGACTAACGCCGGAGAAAAGCCGGCACATGCTCCTTTTTTCATGATCCCATCTCCGACTGCAGCCAGTATTCGATTGTTCAGAAAGTATATTGATGAACTCTGTAAACCAAAACAGTGAGACAGACAACACTTAAATACGTCAAAGTTCGATTTTGTACAGAAACGATGTGAAGGAGATTTCATGGAACAGACAAAGATTATCCTTGACGAAAATGAGATGCCGAAGAAATGGTACAACGTCCTCGCCGACCTCCCTTCTCCAATTGACCCTCCTCTTGACCCAAGAACCTGGCAGCCCATAAGCCCGGATGCCCTTGAGCCCATTTTCCCAAAAGCCCTGATCATGCAGGAAATGAGTAGTGATCGATATATTGATATTCCCGAAGAAGTGCTTGATGTTTACAGGCTCTGGAGGCCAAGCCCGCTGTTCAGGGCCCACCAGCTTGAAAAAGTCCTCAAGACCCCTGCAAAGATCTACTACAAATACGAAGGAGTTAGCCCTGCAGGCAGTCACAAAACAAATACCTCGATTGCCCAGGCTTACTATAACATGAAAGAGGGGACCGAGAGGCTTACAACCGAGACGGGGGCAGGCCAGTGGGGAAGTGCACTTTCTCTTGCCTGCAATTATTTCGACCTGGAATGCAAGGTCTATATGGTCCGTTCCAGTTTTTACCAGAAGCCTTACCGAAAATCCCTTATGACCCTCTGGGGAGGGCACGTCGTGCCTTCCCCAAGCCCGGATACGGAGTTCGGAAGAAAGATCCTGCAGGAGCAGCCTGACACTCCCGGAAGCCTCGGGATTGCAATCAGTGAGGCTGTCGAGGATGCAGTAGCCCATGAGAACACAAAGTATTCCCTCGGAAGTGTGCTTAACCACGTTGTGCTCCACCAGACTGTAATAGGTGCAGAGTGCAAACAGCAGCTTGCACAGGTTGAAGAATACCCTGATGTGGTTATCGGGTGTTGCGGAGGCGGAAGCAATCTCGGAGGAATCGGACTTGAGTTCATAAAAGACAGGCTTGAAGGAAAACACAGTGCAAGAGTGGTCGCAGTCGAACCCTCAGCCTGCCCGTCCCTGACAAAAGGAGAGTACAGGTATGACTTCGGAGACACTGCCGAGATGACACCCCTCCTTAAGATGTACACCCTCGGCCACAAGCATGTACCGCCTGCTATTCATGCCGGAGGACTCCGCTACCACGGCGACTCTCCGATCATAAGTAAACTCTGCGCCGAAGGGCTTATGGAAGCTGTTTCATATGATCAGCAGGAAGTTTTTGATGCAGCTGTACAGTTTGCCAGAACCGAAGGAATAGTGCCTGCACCTGAATCTTCCCATGCTATCCGCTGTGCGATTGATGAAGCCCTCGCAGCCAAACAGACCGGGGAAGAAAAGACCATTCTCTTCAACCTGAGCGGGCACGGGCACTTTGACATGGCCTCCTATGACAAGTACTTCAGCGGCGAACTTGTCTGAAGAATATAGAACAGGATAAGGATGCCTTTCTGGCGTCCTCTATTTTTTGGAGAAACTGTTTTTCAGAAAATTTGTTTTTAATTTTCCGGAAAATTCTTTTTTAAAAATTATTTTGTACGGAATTTCCCTGTACCACTACCCGGTATGCTTGCACTCTTTAAGCTGATACTTTTTGAGCCGGTACTTTTTATGCTGATGCTATTCTTATTCAAATTTGCTGTTGTTCATATACTGTTCTTATTCAGCTGCCGTTATCCATACGCCTCGGATGCAATTTATACATCCCGGATGTACTTTAAAAGGGACCTGTTACTCAAGCGGTTTTCTGTTAAGGATATAAAGAACCATCTTCGGGCTGAGCTTGCTTTCTTTAGCCATTTTTTCGGCAATATTTTCACTTGGAATTCCTTCTGCTTTCATATTCCTTATTTTTGTAATTACCGAATCAGGGACGGTGTAATACTCGTTTATGTCCTTTCTGTGGCCCCATACGTCTCCTTCAAGCAGCTGGATTTTTTGCATTTCCAGAAACATCTCCATAGACTTTGAAATAGTCTTTTGATATGATTTAGGAAGCTGGACTATTTCGAGCTTAGGACATGTTTCAACAAGCAGAAAAATGTCTTTATTTGACGGCCTGAACGCGAGGTGAATTACCTTCTCGTTCGGGTTTAAGGAGAGAATTTCATCTCTTGAACTGACAACTCTTATTTTCATACCATTCCCCAGACCCTAATTTAGTTAAAGAATCAATAAAACCCATTATACGACAATATTTAAATATTTTTCTATGTTATGCCAAAAAAATTCGTCATTCTAAAAAAAACATATTTGAAAAAAAGGCATATAGAAAAGCAAAAATAAAAATTAACAAACGAAAATACGGAACTTAAATGCCAAAAATTTACTCAAATTTTTTACATTGTTAGATAAATATAAAAGAGAAGTTTTGTAAAAATTAATCATTTTTCCATGGGAGAAAATAGGGATGAAACTCTTTGACTGTCGAGTCCGTTAGTTAAAATGAATAAAAAAGAATGAAAATAGCTAACAGGAAATTATTTTCAAGAGGAAAAATAAAAAAACGATTTTCAAGTGGAAAAAATTGAAAAAAACGGAGAAACTGGAGAGAAACTGGAGAGAAATTAGAGAGAAATTAGAGAGAAATTAGAGAGAAACTAAAGAGAAATTAGAGAGAAATTAGAGAGAAATTAGAGAGAAACTGGAGAGAAACTGGAGAGAAAATAGAGAAAAGTTTATTAAAGGTCAGAGATTGATCCCGGAAACTCTTTATGAAAATAAAATCCGGAAATATATGGAAAACTTTTTAAGACAGAGTCTTAAAAAGTTGCCTTCCACCTCCAGTTAAGTTATCTTTCACGGGTACGGAATTAATACCTATTTACCCCGAAAATTATAGTTTGAAAGGACAGGTGAATCCATACTTCAGGACAGTTCCAGGCTCTTCTTGCTGAGGATGTAAAGAATCATGTCCGAATTCAATTTACTTTCCCTTGAAAGCTTATCGGCAATCATCTCATTTGAGAACCTGTCGGCTTTTAATTCCTGAATTTTCTCCAGAACATTCTGAGAAACGTTGTAATATTCGTTTATGTCCTTCCGGTGTCCCCACACATCTCCTTCAAGGAGATTGATCTTCTGCATTTCCAGAAACATCTCTATTGACTTGGAAACAGTCCTTCTGTAAGATTTAGGAAGCTGTATAGCTTCAATTTTAGGACATGTTTCGGCAAGCATGAATACATCCCTGTTAGACGGCCTGAAAGCAAGGTGGATAACCTTCTCATTCGGATTTAGGGTAGGAATTTCCTCCCGTGAACTAACCACTCTGATTTTCATATTAATCCCCACTCTTATTTAAGAATCAAACTTTTATTTATTTAAAAATCAAATTTTGGTTACGCATTTACATTTTATATACATATCGAATAGCGGAAATATTATTTAGAGGGTCTGTACCCAAAGCGAGTCTTAATAGCGTCAGCATGTGCTTGCAGACCTTCTTCCTCGGCCAATGCGATTACAGTTTCTTTCAGACTTTCAAGCCCACTCTTACTGATTTTCTGGATACTGGAGTATTTGAGGAAGTGATTGATATTCAGCCCCGAATAAATCCTGGCATATCCTGCCGTGGGAAGCACGTGATTGGTACCGGAGGCATAATCCCCAACCGGGACAGGAGCATAGTTCCCTACAAAAATCGATCCGGCATTTTTAATCCTGTCAAGTACGGAATCGGAGTCTTCCACCATAATTTCCAGATGTTCGGGAGCGAATTTATTGCTGAAGTCAATGCTCTGCTCAAGCGAGTCTGAAATCAGGACTGCTGCATTCTCAAGCGAAGTTTTTACAATTTCACTTCTTGCAGTGTTTTCAGCCTGTATAAGCACTTCCTGCCTTACAGCTCCTGCAAGAGTTTCTGAAGTTGTCACAAGCACCGACACCGCACTCGGGTCGTGTTCGGCCTGGGCTATAATATCCGAGGCAGCCATTGCAGCATCCGCAGAATCGTCTGCTATGATAAGAACCTCACTCGGACCTGCCGGAAAATCAATCTCGGCAACATCCCTCACCTGCATCTTGGCAGAGGTCACAAAAACGTTTCCCGGGCCTACGATTTTGTCCACCTTCGGGACTGTTCCGGTCCCGTAAGCCATTGCCCCGACCGCCTGCACGCCCCCGAGCTTGAAGACCTTATCTGCTCCTGCAACCTTCGCTGCAGCAAGCGTAAGTGGGTGGACGGACCCGTCAGCCCTCGGAGGAGTGCACACGATAACCTCCCCAACCCCTGCAACCCTGGCAGGGATTACTGTCATCAGCACCGTTGAAGGATAGGATGCCCGGCCTCCCGGAGCATAGGCTCCCACACTTTCAAGAGGTGTTGCCTTCTGCCCCAGAACGACCCCGGGTTGAACTTCCATAAACCAGGTAGGCTCAGGCATCTGAGCTTCGTGAAAGGCCCTGATGTTTGCAGCTGCGACTTTAAGGTGTTCGAGCAATTCCGGACCGACCCCTGCCAGAGCTTCTTCAAACTCTGCCTCGCTTACCTCAAAATCGGCAAGCTCAACTTTATCAAACTTCTTTGTATACTCCCTGAGTGCTGCATCCCCCCTCCTGCGCACATCAGAAAGTACTGAAGAAACGGTTTCTCCGACATCTGCAAGCCCGGAACCCCGGGAAATTAATTTCTGCATTTCAGCTTCCGAAACATCAGACAACTTTTTGAATAACATTGTGACCATCTCTGAGATTACCTGGTAAACATGATCCGAATTGATCCGATAAGTTTGGTGTGAATCCTGTATAAACGATATAGCCGGATATAATCTGCTCTCATTAAATCCCTGATCTCATTTAATATTTTACCCCGACCTGAGCCTGAAAGAGCAAAAAATAAGAATTCTGTCCTGTACAGCCATATTGTCTATATCAGGTCGTTCACCCGAATTGTGCCTCGGCAGAGTTGCGCCACCCGAATTGCGATTCGGGAGCCGCCGCCTGTTTCACTCGCTTTCGCTCGCTCAAGCGGACTATTTGGGGTTAAAAAAGATCCGAGCTCAAGCGGGATAAAGTATGAGTTCTCCAATCTGCAACCATATTCGCTGCACTGTGTCATTTTTGTCCCGCTCGACGCAGGAGCGCGGCCTTTTCCAAGAAGAAAGGAACGAAGAAGGATGAAGAGAAAAAAGACTGCGAGTAAAAACAACTGGTAAAACCCGCAAGAGCCTGCATGTAAAGTGACAGGGGAAAACAATAATTCGGATTTCTTTTGATTTTCCTGCTTTTTTGAAGGACCGCCAGACAAACTGACGGAGGCGCTGATATTTACCCTGTGAATCGGAACCCGGTTTGTTGGTAAGAATAGTATATTTTCAGCCGCGAAGAGCACTCCTCAAGTGCACTGTTTCTCTAACTGCGGCACCATTTTGCAGGTCGCCGATTTCTGGCAGACAGGCCTATCCAGCCCCCTACGACGCAGGAAGAGAAAACTGAAAGCTTACAGCTCCGAATTTCGGAAGAGACAAAACGATTAAAAAGAACCCGAGGAATTGAAAAATGAAAGAGGAAAGATCAATGATCATAAGAAAAAAAATAAAGATCAAAAATCGCTGATCGTCTTCTGCCCGTCAGGAGAACCTTTTTCAAGGGACTCCGTATCAGGGACTTCAGGCAATGGCTCTCTTCTCCCGATCTGCCTGAAGATCCTCTCAGCAATCTTAGGGCCGACAAGGGCAGCTACCTTTTCAGGAGAAGCCCCTGCGAGGTCGGCTGTGGATTTAAAGCCTGCTCCATAAAGTTTCCTTGCCCTTACACGGCCAATGCCCCTGATATCGAGCAGATCCATCAGTTCCGGACCTGCCCCGTAATGGATACGCTTTTCAAGTTCTGCAGCTTCTTTTGCTCCTTTCAGGTCAAGGAGCCGGGCAAGCTGGGTAGTCACATGCATGATCCACTCGGCAATATCCGCAGTTGTATGGATGTCTCCTTCCCCTGTACCGAATTTTAAACATATCTCATTCTCAGGTTTCTCATGGATCCAGTCCATCAGCAGGAGAGAGGTCTTTACCTCGCTCAGGAACCACTCATACTCAACAATATTGAAGGGGCTCGGCACCTTTGAGAACTCGTCTGCGTGCGCCATTACGTAATCATTGATATCCTGGTAGTCCTGGCTCCGCATATACATCAGGCGCATATCGGGCGTACTGCAGACAAGGTGCAGCAGAGTGAGTTCGGTAAGGGTTCCGGTTTCCCTCAAGCCCTTTGCAATAAGGGCTGCGGAGAGGGGGTCAATATAGAGTCTGGAGACGAGTTTTCCGAAAACCGTGGAAATAAGGGCATCGGAATCCTGTTCAAGCATTCCTTCCTGCCTTAAAAAGTCCAGGCATTCGTCCACAACCGTGGAGAGCCCGAAATTAGAATACTGGTACGCAAAAAAAGTCGCTTCCAGAAAATCCATAAGCTCTTCCTTTGTCCGGGCAAATCCGTTCGAGACCGTTGAAAGCACGTGTGTCCTGAGAGCGTTTTCCGTCCCTAGCTTGGACCAGATATCTTCGGCTCCGGCTTCAATATATTTCTCAAAGAGGAACACCAGTTCCTCATAAGACTTTGCAAGCAGTACAGCCTCTCCATAAGGGTCAAGCCTCGGCCTTCCGGCTCTTCCTGCCATCTGCTTGTATTCGAGCACCGGGATAGGCTGCATACCGGATTCAGAAGAATATCGCCGGTAACTCCGTATAATTACACGCCTTGCAGGCAGGTTCAGCCCTGCTGCAAGGGTTGGAGTGCTTGAGATAAGCTTTATGCGCCCTTCCCGAAAGCCGGCTTCTACGAGTTCTCTCAGAGGCGAGGTGAGGCCTGCATGGTGAAAAGCTGTCCCTGCACGGACGCAGGATGCAAGAACCGAGGCAGTATCGGTTTCACTATTTTCCAGAATCTCGTCTGCAATCCCCGCAAGCTTTTCTCTGTCTTCGGCAGAAAGAGTCTTTTTAACTGCGGAAGTTGCTTTCTTTGCAAAACCCATGCAGTTTTTCCGGCTGCTTTCGAAAACAAGGCACTGCCCTCCCTCCCTGAGGGTATCAAGCACAAGGTTTATGGCTTCGTCTTTTGTGGGCTGTTCAACAGGCTTTTCTTTATCCTTGCAGAAAAAGGTCCCGTTAAAAAATACCCCTTCCATAAGGTCGGTAGGCCTCCATTCACTTAGCACAAGTTCGGCATCAAGCCAGGCTGCAAGTTCATCGGCGTTTCCTACCGTTGCCGAAAGGGCAAGTATCTGACAGGACGGGTTCATTTTCCGGAGCTTTGCAAGAGTGACCTCAAGGGTGGGCCCCCTGTCCGCAGAATCAATAAGATGTACTTCATCGGCCACAACAACCGAGATCTCCTGCATCCAGGCAGTCTCGTTCCTGAGCAGGGAATCGGTTTTTTCCGACGTGGCTACGATTATGTCGTTTATCCCGAGCCCTTCGTCCCGGCGGTCATAGTCCCCTGTTGAGATCCCGACCCTGATACCCAGTTCGGAAAACTCCTGAAACCGCCTGAACTTCTCGGAAGCCAGAGCTCGCAGGGGCACGATATAGAGGGCTTTTCCTCCTGCAAGCACGGATTTCAGCATTGCAAACTCTGCAAGCAGAGTCTTTCCAGAAGCCGTTGGGATTGCAGCAAGCAGGTTTTTCCCTTCAAGCAATCCCTTCTCAACAGCCTCTGCCTGGGGAGGATAAAGTTCGGGAATCCCGGAGTTTTCATAAAAGCGCTTTACTTCATCGGGCAGGTCGAGACTTTCTATCTTCATTGAAAACCAGAAACTCCCGCATAAGATAAAAAACTATTTTGAAAACGAAATACGGTGCCAAAAAACTGTTTCCCTGAAAAAAGATCGAAGCTCCCCTTCAGGAAACCCCGGAGTTTTTCAGGAGGTTTAAGGAAAAAAGAAGGGAAAGAAGGAAAAAAATGGTGGAGAATCTGGAAAAACTCTGGCTTTTGCAAATCAACTTTTTGCAGAATGATATCAGTCTTTACAGAATAATATCAGTCTTTACAGAATAATATCAGCCTTTACAGAATAATATCAGCCTTTACAGAATAATATCAGTCTTTTGCAGAGTAATAGTAGTTTCCGCTTTCCTTCTGCTCTCTGTCAAGCCTTGAGCCGAGGTTGTTTACACGGGGACGCCTCGTTTCTTCATCCCTGCGGAAGGTGATGCCGAGGTTTTTCAGGAACCTGTTCATGCCGCTTTCCATGCTGAAAGGCTCGTGGGCTTCACCGTATATCGAGGGCTTGCCTTCAAAAACAAGGAGGCGCTGGCTGAGCATATCGATCATGTAGATATCGTGGTCGACGACCATAGCTGTCTTCTGGTTGTTTTCGGCAAAGCGGTTGATGACTTTGGTGACCATGGAACGCTGCTCCACATCAAGGTGAGCACTCGGCTCGTCCAGGATATAGAGGTCGGCTTCCTGGGACAGGCAAGCAGCAATCGCTACCCTCTGCAGTTCTCCGCCACTGAGGTCGGTAAGCAGGCTTTCATAGATCCTTTCGAGCTGGAGAGGGTTTGAGATTTCAACCTCATAGTAGCTGGTCCCGAAACGCTTTGTAATGCCTCGCAGAAAGTCCTGGACACTCACAGGAGTATCGGCTTTAATGTACTGGGGTTTGTAGGAAATTTTAACCTCGATTCCCGGATCCCCTTCATCAGGCTTGATTTCCCCTGCCAGGACTTTTACGAAAGTTGACTTACCTATCCCGTTAGGCCCGACTATCCCGAGCACTTCCCCTTCCCGCAGGCTTCCGCCTGTTGCCTTGAGGGAGAAGCCGTCCCCATACTGCTTTGAAAAGCTGTTAAAGGAGACCATAGACTGAAACTGGGCGTCCTCTCTTGGGGGATGGACCTCGAACCTGATGGCTTCCGGCCGGATCCGGATGTTTTCTTCAGGGAGGTAGCCTTTAAGGTACTGGTTGATCCCTACTCTCACGCTTTTCGGGAGAGTGACCACACCGAACCCTGCAGGTTCACCATAGGCTATGTGAACGACATCCGTAAGCATGTCCAGGATTGCAAGGTCGTGCTCGACCACAAGCACTGCCCTATCCTTTGAGATTTCCTGAATCAGGCGGGCAACGTTAATCCTCTGGTAAATGTCGAGGTAAGGGCTTATTTCGTCAAAGAAGTAGAACTGAGCATCCCTTGCCGCACAGGCTGCAATCGCTACCCTCTGAAGTTCCCCACCGCTCAATTCCGAGATTTTTCGCTCGACTACCCCTCTCAGATCAAGACGATCTATAAGCTCGTCCAGAACCCCTCTTTCGTCCGTTTTTTCAAGCAGCTCAGAGGTCTTGCCTTTGAAAGCTTTGGGGATCAGGTCAACGTACTGGGGCTTCTGGGAGACTTTTACCTTTCCGTCCACTACATCTTCGAAATAATCGTGAAGTGCGGTCCCGGCATAGTGTTCGAGTACCGTATCCCAATCCCCTTTCCCCTGCCCGAAATTGGGGATGAGGGTTCCGGAAAGGATCTGGACAGAGGTACTCTTCCCTATTCCGTTCGGGCCCAGAATACCGGTCACCTTTCCTATCCTTGGCACGGGAAGCCCGAAAAGGGCAAAACCGTTTGGTCCGTACCTGTGCGTGGGTTCCTGCAGGGCTTCAGGAAGCCCTATGATCATAATGGCATCAAAAGGACATTTGTTAATGCATATCCCGCAGCCCACACAGAGTTCCTCGGAGATGACCGGCTTTCCGTCTTCCTCAAAAACAATGGTTTCGTCTCCTGTCCTGACTCTCGGACAGTACTTTTCACACTCCTTGCTGCACCTTCTGGGCTGGCACCTGTCTTTGTTAAGTATAGCTATTCTCATAATAGTCCCCGAAAATTACGTTTTTTGATTGGTTAAAGCATAAAATGAATTCAGTAAGATGGATTCATTTGTGTAATTGGATTCATTTGTGTAATTGGATTCATTTGTGTAAAATTGGATTCATTTGTGCAAGTTTTATGAGATAAGTAACGTGTTAATGAATTCGTTAACGTGTTATAATCTAATATTGTATGAATTTATAATGTGGTATAGTTATCTGATTCCAGTCCCACGAGTTTCTTTTCTACTCAATAAAGATAATTATGATCGAGCTTATGCCGCATATAAAGCAGTCAGGCTTATACAGCAATTGTCGGTTATGAAATGCCTGCTCTGGTATATGAACCGTTGGAATGTTACAGGCAGGAAATATCTCCGTGGTGAAGAGCACGATTAAAAATGAAGGTAAAAACCGATAACAAAAGAGCCCGGGCAAAAAGGCCTTCTTTTTGGGAAAAGCCTTTTTTGAAACCCAGGAAAAGAATTTTTTTCAATTCAGGAGCAACGTCCAGGTCACAAGGAAGAAGTCTATAACTATGAACTCGACAAAAAGCCAGTCCTTAAGCTTGAATTCTTTGGTATCGATTTTGAGAGGGATATAGACCAGCTTCTGGACATAATAAGTGATTCCGATAACGATCATAAGTATGGCATACCAGATCCGGTCTTCACCTGTCCCATACTGGCTGAACATTACAACCCCGAAGATTATTCCGAGTACTGCAGCAAAAATTGTTTTTATAATTCCGTCTCTGTGAGCTTTCTGCTTTTCTTCGGGGGTTTTTTGATTGGGAAGACTCTTTTTTTCGGGAGCCTCAACACTTGCTGTGGCAATTTCTACGGGAGCCTCTTTAGCACTTGCGGGTTCCTTTCTAGACTTTGACTTTGGGGATTGTTTACTCAACCTATATTCTCTCCTGAACGACAATTCTCTTTCCTGGGAATGTAGTATTAATTAAAAAATTGAAAAGATTGAAAATGGGATTATGGATTTCAAGAATCATATTTGATTTGGTGATACTGGTTAAACAGGGTTTGGTTAAATTAGGGCTAGATTTGATTCGGTGATACCGGTTAAACAGGATTTGGTTAAATAAGAGCTAGATTTGATTCGGTGATGCTGGTTAATATTAAAGTTTGAATAAATTAGAGTATGGTTGAATTAGAGTTAAATTGGACCTTGAAGCCTTAAATTACTAGCCTGGAATTTAAATCATTTGACCGGATTCTGAAACCGCAGTTTAAATTTGAATTGAAACCTACGGGATCCGGGCCATCAAATTAAGTACCAGATTTAAATTATCATATTTAAATTTTTAGAGTTAAATTATTAGGACTGAATCTAAGGGATTTAAATAAATTCATTGCTTAAAACATTACCGATCTGATCTATGGATATCGAATCGATCCCTATTGAATTTAAATGTTTTGAAAATTTGGAAGGTCTGTGTCCCCCGGGATGGTAAACAAGCGTGACTTCAGGGTTGAGTTTTCTGACCATGGCCTCGAGCCCGCAAGCATCAAGGTGGTCGCTTATCTTGATAATGGGATACGGATAATCCGCACGGCAGCTCAATACATACTTTTTCACATTCCACGGGAGCTTATCAAGGTCCCAGGGAGCCACCACGAAAACCTCGTCCTCTCCCCGTGAGTCAAGCCCTGCAAGTTCTCCCGCGTCCTCAAGCATGCTCCGCGTAAGTGCCCTTGTCCGGGCTTCCATACGGATGGCGCCTTCGTACCCGAAGCCTCTCATTAATTCAACGGCACGCTGGGCTTTTCCGAACTCATACGCCCCGAAGGCGACAGGGCCGCTCTCAAAAAGGGCACATTTCATGCTTTCGAGGTCGTCAGCAAAATGGCAGGAAGGGTCTTCAGGGTCCCCGTAGTTAGCTTCAGTAATAAGGACATCGCAGGGAGGAAGCTTGCTGGCATCCTTGACGTCCCCTGTAACCAGAATCCTTGTCCCCACATCGTTTTCCCAGTAAAAAGCCGTGGCGCCGGCAGTGTGTTCCGTGGGGTAAGTCCTTACCCTGACCCCCTCGATTTCAATCTCATCCCCGAGCCTGCAAGTGCTGCCCACGTACTTTTTATCATGCCTGATTTCAAGGGCAGTTGCGGTTTTATCCGTACAAACTGCCCGCGGAGAGAGCATAGCCGATTTTCCATGATGATCGGAATGGGCATGAGTGATCAGGTATGCATCTGGTTGGGGGTGCTTTCCCGGACTCCGGGTAGTATCAATGGAAAAAGTACGGAAATCTCCCGCGTTGTCCCTGAAGCGGATTGAGACATGGGGCTTGAAGTTTCCTCGTGAGTTGCGCTGCCTGAGCGCCAGCACACCAAGATCAATTAGTTTTTTAGAAATCACGCCAATCTCTGAGGAGATTACACTTAACATATTTAAGTTTAGGGAAACCTCGTAAATTCCTGATATGTTACATTAGAAACTATATTAGAAACTATATTAGAAACTATATTATAAACTATATTAGAAACAGCTTTGCCATCCTGAGCAGCGTAAATAAGAAAGCAAATTGGAGTTCGCGTAGAAATTTTCATTAAATACTCTACTTGCAAATGATCTCAGATGATCTTAATTATTAAACAGGCAGTCCTGAGATAATAAGCCCAATAACCTTTAAAATTCCCATAGCCGTCGGCAATTCGCTTAAACTGATCTTCTGTAGCTTCGGGGCCGTAGAATCTTCCAAAGCAATTGAAAAGAGTTTTGTCGTGCTCTGAAAGTTCTTCCATTCTTCCGAGACCTCTTATAAGCTCCAGATTAGCTGACCACTCCCCAATACCCCTTATATTCATGAGCCATTCTTTTACGTCCTTTATACTGCCTTTTCTTAGAAAATTTTCATCCACTCCGTCAAAAGCCTCTGCAACTGCTATTAAATAATCTGATTTTCTTTCGTTTTTTATAATGGAAGCCAGATTTTCCGCACCCAGATTTTTTATTTGCCGGGCTGAAGGAAACGTCCTGTACTCAATTCCTTCAATTTGAACACTATTCCCTACAGCCTCGGTGAGCTTGCTTTTTATTTTATGGGCTACTTTCATGGATATTCTCTGGCTCAACACCGCCCAGGCTGCGGCTTCAAAAGGAGTTAAGAATTTTACCTGATGCAGGCCGTAAAGCTGATCCAGCACAGGAGCAAATTCAGGATCTTTGCTTCCCAGAGCATAAAATGGTTTCAGATCGTCATCGAGGCTCAAAAAGAATCTTATTCTATCCAGAAGTGCAGATTTTATTTCTTCGCTTATTTCTTCGTAAGAATAAAGAATGCAAGATAAAACCGGTTCCGAAACAGTGCCTTCGCCTTTCAGTTTGAAGGCTAAAGTCCTATTTTCCAGATAAACTGCCTTTGTAAATGAAAATCCAGTGACGGTCTGTTCCCCTCCTGCAGGGACAAACATATCCACAAAATTAAGAGATTTTGAAAAATAAAAAGGAGTTTCCGGAAAAAGTTTTCCCTGGATACTGTGAAGTCTCATTTTCCTCCCTCACTTCAAAGGATTTCAATTAATAGCTCAAAAAACCGGATTTTAATCCGCATAAATCCAGAGATCGCTGACCTGGCAGGTCGATGACAGTCCCGATTGAAATTTCCTGGCAATGAGTGAAAAGCTGATCCAACATTGATCATTCAATATCCAACACTGATCATTCAATAATTAGATACGATTCGGTTTAAAAGCTTCCTTCTGGAAGGCTTTAATTGTTGCTCACTAATAAAAGAGAAAAAGAATGAGCTTTTTTATTCGGGCTTTTTTTCACTTCGTTTTCTACTTTTGAGATTCTTTTTTTCACTTCGTTTTCTACTTTTTTTACAGGACAACCAGAAAAGCTGGCGGAGCTCTCCTATGAAAAATCGGATTAAAACGAGGTTTCCGGAGTCGAGGAAAACGTGTTCTTCTGATATGCAGACATTTTCTACATTCGATTTCTTTCAATACCCGTATGAGTTAACCTGCTACTGTTTTTCTTACAGGAATAAACGAAACGACTTCAGTCCTCATCCGATACAGTTTACTATGTCCGATAGACACCCTTAATGACATGCTGTGCGTAAATATAAGTCAGTTTTTACATGACCCGGATGTGATCTGGAAATGAGTATGAAAAAACCTGATCAGCAAAACATTATACTGGACAAAATCCTTGTGGAACGGAGGTCTCACAGGCAGTTTAAGCAGGAATTCCCGTCAGAAGAAGATATAAGAGGTATCATTCACGCCGGGCTTCACGCGCCCTTTGCTGCTGCAGCTGTGGGCGGTATAGAGGATTATTTCCGAAGATTTTTTGTCCTGAAAAAGGGCTCAAAAAGTATGACAGCGGCAGCTTCCCTTATCTTCGAAGAAGCCGCTGTAATGGCTTCAAATCTCGAAAGTGCTATGGAGAATGATCCGGAACTCCGCACACAGGCAAGAGGGTTTGCAAACCGGCTGGCGATGATCAAAAAAATGGGACAGGTGCCCGGAGTCGGTACGGCTCCCTACTTCATAGTAGTCGCTGAGCGGAAAGGCTTCCCTCCGGTAGAACAACAATCACTTGCTCACTGTCTGGAGAACATGTGGTTGAAGGCAACCGCGCTTGGCATCGGATTCCAGCTAGTCTCCATTACAGCTCAAATGGCGGACAACCCGGCATTCTGCACACTCCTTGGGATTCCTCCAGGGGGATGGGCTCTTATGGGATGTGCGGCAGGCTACCCGGTTAAAGAACTGCCTCCTTCGAACCGCCCTCCGATTGATGAGGTAACACGCTGGCTGGAATGAAAAAAGTGGAAATTCCGAATAAATAACAAAAAAGCGAAAAACTTCAGAACCGTGATCTTATTCCCTGATAATAGAACTCTGATAATTGATCTTATTCCCTGATAATAGAACTCTGATAATAATAGAAGAGTGAAAACTTCAGAATCGTAATCCGGTCAGGTGAGGAATGACTCGTTCCTGATGTTAAAAATTCCAAAAAAACTACTTTCTTCCCCCGAAGCGGAAGATTTTGAACTGGAGACCTGAACTGGAGATCAGATAATAAATGTGGAATCGATGAGCTGTACGATCCGATCTCCAGCAAAGTCTTAAGGGCACCCACTGAAAAAAATCAGACAGAAGCTTCCTTATTCAGGATATAAGCGACCATTTCAGGGTTCAGCTTGCTCTCCCTTGCAATCTTTTTCTCAATCTCCTCAGTCGGTTTACCTTCGGTCTTCATGACCTTAATCTTTTCAATCACCGAGGATGGAATGCTGTAGTACTCGTTGATATCTTTTCTGTGCCCCCAGACGTCTCCTTCGAGAAGCTGTACTCTCTGCATCTGCAGGAACATTTCTATGGACTTGGAGACCGTGCGCATGTAAGATTTGGGTAACTGAATAACCTCAATCTTCGGGCAGGTTTCAACCAATCCAAAGATGTCCTTATTTGAAGGCCTGAAAGCCAGGTGTACGATACGCTCATTCGGATTAAGTGTAAAGATTTCTTCTCTTGAACTGACCACTCTTATTCTCATGTTTTTCCCCCACTATTTGTTTATGTTTAATTTGTTTTATGTTTTGAGTTATTTTATTTTTACTATATTAGAAAGTACATGCACTTATTATAAATAGTTATCTCATTAAGCTAATGTTATTTAGATAGTATAACGAGTAATACATGTTTATCAGGCACTAAAAGAGAGCCTTAAAAAGCCTTAAAAAAGATTAAAGTCGTTATTTAAAGACAGATTTTTCAATTTCGGACTCTTTTTAGCCGGATTTCATACTAAAAATCTTTTCATGCACTACTTGAATAATTCTGATCTTTAATCCCTGAATTTTATATTTCCAGCCTGAATTTCAACTGAGATTTTCCTGAAAGAAAGGAAAATAAAGCTGCAATCAGAGTTGGAAAATATATAGTATTTAGTGAGTCAAACAAAAAGAAATTAAGGATGAATTTTGGGAGGTGATTAAAAAGGGATATCAGAAAAAGTGACCGAAGGAAATAGAAGGATAGAATTAAGGAGAAAATAGCAAGAGGAATGGCAGGAATAAAAACCTTCGGCTGGGAGGAAAACTATGGCAGAAAGTTTCTAAAAAGAAATCGGTTAAAAAGTTGTGCGCCCTCAGGTTCGCTGAACCCGGGCGGTTTTTTAAAGAAGAAGACAGGGTCAGAGAAGTTTATCAAGTTCAGCTGCCAGTACACTGCCCTGGGTTACACCCATAAAGCGCTTTACTTCAGTCCCATCCTTCTGAATGATCAGGGTCGGAACAGCGTGTATGCCGTACTTTGAGGCAAGCTCCTGGTTTTCATCTACATCGACAACCTTGAACTCAACCTTATCCCCATACTTTTTTTCGAGCTCTTCAAGAATAGGTTTTTGCATCCTGCAAGGTCCACACCATGTTGCGGAAAAGTCCAATAACATCGGTTTCATAAAATCACCTGCAATACTTGAAACGTCTGAGACTTTTGCTGTTTTAGTTTATAACTACTCCGGTCAGCGTGCAGAGGAATCGTATATGTGCGTCCGTACGGCACGGCTGCTGGCACCCCAATCCTGAATGATAGACGACCTGAAGATGGAATTACCAGATACAGGGTCGGGACTCAACTTATTGTATATATTCTTCGATGATATGAAATAATTTCCCCACTATCCGATTATTCTTCCTGCTTCGTACGTTTCCCGCTGAGAATAAGTCCGCAGGCTTTATCCTGCCATAGTAAGGTGAATTATTTCCATATCGAAGTGCAATACTCTTTATATTGATCGCAGCATTTATATCTCTATCGCGTCTGCTCTCACACAGAGCAAATCCAATCTCTATTCCGTTAAAACCGGATAAGAGTTGAGATAGTCGCAAGCATTGCATAACTTAAAAAACGGCTCAAAAATACCGATCCATAAGAGTATCTTGCCATAACATGAGAGCCCTATATTCCAATCCGGAAATGAGATTACTCCATAAAGTATCACTTATTGATCGCACGAGTCTATGGTTTCTCCGTTTTCGGCCAGATTATCTTCTCTCTCACCCACTATCTGACATAGACTTTTATCTCATATCTTTAATCTCGTATGCCAGATGTCGGATTTGATTTCGATTGGAAACAAAGATAAGAATAATCCGCAGTTTCATACTGGTTGAAACCTCCAGAAGTTGCAAGCAGACTATTGATGTATAGAAAGGAGTATATCGAAAGCTCCGAAGCATCCGAACTTCAACAAAGTTCGGAACGTGAAATCGCTACCGTTAGTGCCGGCCTTTCTGATGCGTTCTTTTGTAAGTTCATACCTCACCAGGAAGGTAGGAAAAAATCATTATCTTTTAATGATGTCCGGTTCCAGATGAATTGAAGCCATTACTGGTACTTCTGCAAGGGCGTGTATAGGAATAGCTTAAGGCAGATAGGTGGTTTAAACCTTCTACATTTGGCTTCATATGAAGAAGTGCAAAGTCCGGGATCTTTAGTCATGAATATAAGTGCCCTCCCATCATTGATCTCACATACAACAATTTGCTACTTTTCTGTTAATGTTTCCGATAAAAAAGACAACATATCCTTCATCTGTCTGACTAGACTTAATGATAAAGTAACAAAGGTTAAATAGCCAAATCTTCCAATTTTTCGTATTCGTTTTTATTTTTTACAGTTCAGGATTATTTAAGTAAGATAGACAAACAGGACCTTTATGGAACCTTTGAGCTTTCGGTTTAGCCTTTTCCCACAGATGGTTCTTATCTGAGGGAAAGAAATCTGGATAAAAAGGCAAAAGTCCTGATTTATTCTAATCATTGTTGAGTATCTTTAATTCTATTATTATTAAATAATATTTATATATATTATTGAATTGATAGGAACTCCAGTAGCTCAATTTATTTTTAACTGTATGAGCGAGATTAACTGTCAGAATCAAACATTATTTGTTGAGTGCCGGAACCATGAAGGTTGGTTCGTAAAGATGTAACAGATGATCAAAATTTCAGACGAACCATTGATCCGTTTATGATATTTTCAGATTCAGGCAGTTATGTGAATAGATAGTCAGGTCCAGATAGTCAGATCCATCAAAATGTGACCAATTCAGGATGCCATCGAAATGTATCTAATTAATCATCGTATCTGGAGTTCTGAATAAATGTTACGAATAAATGTTACGAATAAATGTTCCAAACAGATGTTCCAAACAGATGTTCCAAACAGATGTTCCGAACAAATAGAAGAGTGGGGGATATTACATGGCAGAAAAATTTGAAAGTAGGGACATAGAAGAAGTGTCACCTGAAGTACCGACTAAACGTAAATGCGGAGTAATGGATGTTCATCGCAGGTTGCTAACGGAATCCGAGTCATATGCACGAGAACGCAATCAAATTGAAAATCTGACTCTCGCATATAAAACAGGCTTACGAGCAGTATCTCGTACGGGAATCGTCCGGATTCCTGTGGTAGTTCACGTTGTATGGAATAAAGAAGTGCAGAATATATCTGATGCCCAGGTCCAGAGCCAGATAGACGTTCTTAACGAAGATTTCCGTAAGTCGAATCCAGATATATCCCAGGTGCCTGGCATCTGGAAAAATCTTACGGCAGACTTCGGAATTGAGTTTTTCCTTGCAACAAAAGGTCCGGATGGAAATTCGACTTCAGGAATAACTCGTACTCAGACCTCAGAAGGCTCTTTTGGTACAGATGACAGAGTGAAGTCCACATCAGCTGGTGGTAAGGACCCATGGCCGACAGACCGTTATCTAAACATTTGGGTGTGTCAGCTCAGAGGGGGTCTGCTGGGTTATGCACAGTTCCCAGGCGGGCCCGCTGGAACAGATGGTGTTGTTATTACTCACACAGGATTTGGCACCACCGGAACTGCCAGGCCGCCATTTGAAAAAGGGAGAACGGCAACCCATGAAATAGGCCACTGGTTGAACCTATATCATATCTGGGGGGATGACGGGACTGGATGCGCAGGTACTGACGAGGTTGATGACACTCCAAATCAAGGAGGATCTAACAACGGCTGTCCGGAATACCCGCATATCAGCTGCAACAATGGACCACATGGTGACATGTTCATGAATTACATGGACTACGTAAACGACAGTTGTATGGTAATGTTCACGGAAGGCCAGGCGATCCGTATAAATGCATGCCTTGAAGGACCAAGGTTGTCGTTCCTTACTGCGGCGGAAAGCGCAGAGATGGAAAAGGCACCGTCTAAGGGTAAAGTGCCTATGCCAAGGTGAAGTAACTCTGGAAAAGATAGAAGTGTCATCGCCTGAGGGCGGAATGCCTTGACGTTTCGTCCTCGGTACCGGTTCTGCCCTGTATCATAAATACTGGATAACTCAAAATGGAGCCAGTCAGTAACCGACCATAAATACAAGGGATGGATAACTGACGACTTCTGTTTTGGTAAGGACAAATATAAAGGACAAACTATGACCGAATTACCTGACGAGATCTTCCGGGAATGGATGCACTCCTTTGAGGAAGATACGAATGGAATAACCGTATACAGGCCAGTTGAGTACGAGTTTCCGCGAGCTCGCGGTCGGGGGGGGATTGAGTTCAGGCCAGATGGGGTGTTCATCGATTGGGAAATTGGCCCTACTGATGCTTCTCGTGGAATTAACGGACACTGGGAGATGGAGGGTCCCGGGCGAGTGCGCGTATCTTTTGAAGGGAATGTTCGGCCGCCTCGAATCCTGGAAATCCTTCAGATTAATGCGGAGATTCTGAAGGTGAGGCAGTTGCCAGCATCTTCCTGACCTGTACTTGGAGGTGAGATTCTGGGGAGGTATATAGTAATCTCGGACTCCGGCGAAAAACACAGTGCTGAGGAATCGGCGAGAAGTTTCGGAGCGCACTGGGTTCGTCTTGGGGACCAGACTGTAGTATGGACAGATTCTGAAGAATGGAATGCTTTTACCAGTAAAGCCGGGCAGGCAGGCATAAGTCTCGACCGGGCAGAAGGTCGCGAGCTGGAAGGCCGGCTTTACCTTGTCATTCAGACCGGGAGGGCATTCCAGGATACATATCCCGAAGCCAGGGTAGTCATAGAAAAAGGCCGTTATTTGGTGGTCGAATTGCTTCCCGAGGAAGTCAGCCGTTTCACTGAAGGCAAGGATGACTGGTGGACGGTACGTCCGCTGGCATTGGACAGCGTGGTTATGGATATAATCAAACCTGAAGCCAGGGAAGCCTTTCCGAGAATGCGGGCAAACATCGAAGCTGTGTCACAATCCACATACAATTTTTATCTGAGTTCGCTGGTGAATTTCCTGACTCGTCACTCCTTAAGCTCTCAATTTACCAGCGCGGCAACCTGGGCGGCAGACCAGTTGCAAAACCTTGGTTACCAGGTGGAATTGCTTCCAATAAATGTTGGAAATGGCGAAAGCTACAATGTCATTGCAGATCGTTCGGGTAACGAAAGTGGAGCCCGTAAACTGGTACTTGTTACTGCTCACCTGGACTCGGTTAACCTCACTGGGGGAAGGGAGGCACCCGCCCCGGGTGCGGATGACAATGCAAGCGGTGCTGCAGGGGTTCTGGAGATCGCACGCGTGCTTGCTGAGCATTCTGCAAAACATGACCTGCGTCTCATTCTTTTCGGAGGGGAGGAGCAGGGACTTCACGGGAGCAAACAATACGTCAGCGGATTGGCGGGCAGTGAACGCACCCGTATCAGTGCGGTCATCAACATGGACATGGTTGCGACCTTAAATACTGCATCGCCAACGGTCTTGCTCGAAGGAGCTCCAGTTTCCAAGACCCTAATGGAAGAACTCGCCGAAGCAGCTGCGACATACACATCACTGGTTGTCCAGACATCAGAGAACCCCTTCGCAAGCGACCACGTACCTTTCATCAATGAACTTATCCCTGCGGTTCTCACGATTGAGGGGACTGATAGCTCAAACACCAACGTACACACCGCTAATGATACGCTTGATCACATCAACTACGGGCTGGCGATGGATATTGTTCGGATGAATCTCGCTGTTACTTTCAGGCTGCTTGGTGTTGACGAGTCGCAGACACCTTAAATGCCTTTTCCAAACCGGTCATTTTTCAGGTTTAATTGGTACAGGAACAGAGACGTATACAGAGCAGAAAATCGGAAGCGAGATGAGAACATACAATTGGAAATGATTAATTAACAATCAAAGTAAACGGATTATTTTGTGGGATACAAAAAGCAGTAGAGCAAAATGAGTGGGGTAATGAAATGATTGGAATAGTAGCTGCCTTCGAAAAGGTGAAAATTCCGGAAATGGGAAAAAGTTTTGGAACCGGCTGGCTCCCTCCGTTACCGTCCCTAAAAGATTACACAGAAGAAAGCGCTCAGATTCCCGAGATGGCAGAAAAACTCGGAATTCCGACTTCCAGAAAGGAAACAAAAACTCTGGAATTGCCTGTTTCCATAGACCTCAGGAACTGGTGTTCGCCGATTGAAGATCAAATGGATCTGGGTTCCTGTACCGCCAACGCAGGTGTAGGAGTGATTGAGTACTTTGAGCGACGAGCCTTTGGGAAACATATTGACGGGTCAAGACTTTTTGTCTACAAGACGACCAGAAACCTGATGGGAGTCAAGGGAGACACCGGAGCCTGGCTTCGGAATGCCATGGGAGCACTGGCTCTTTGCGGGGTCCCGCCTGAAAAGTATTTTCCTTACACCAACAGGAAAACTCCGGGACCGGACGGAGAACCGACATTTGACGACGAACCTTCAAGCTTTGTATATTCGCTTGCCGACAACTTCGAAGCCCTTAACTACTTCTGCCATGACCCGCAGGGCATGAATTTACCACCTGAAGACGTCATCCTCAGCGTGAAGAAGTACCTTGCGGCAGGAATTCCCTCAATGTTCGGTTTTTACGGGTTTCCCTCCTTTAAGGACACAGATGTTAAAGGTGGAATTCCTTTCCCGTGTTCCGATGAGAGGTCAATATGGGGCCACGCGGTCGTTGCAGTCGGTTATGATGATAACATGAAGATCAGAAATACCCTCAGCAACAAAGAAACCACCGGTGCCTTTTTGATCCGCAATTCCTGGGGCACAGCCTGGGGTGATAATGGGTATGGATGGCTGCCCTATGAATATGTCCTGAACAAATTTGCACTGGACTTCTGGTCTTTGATTTCGATGAACTGGATTGAAACAGGGAATTTCGGGCTTGAACTCGAGAGCTCCAGGAGTAGAGCTCGCGAAACTCTCAGTCGAGAAATGCCTCTGCCCCATGCATAAAATAGAAAAAGGTTAGATCACCCGGAACAGAGATATCTGTCCAATATATCCTTTTATTCAGGAGACTTCCGGTGGTCTCCTGATAAAACAGTATAACATGCCGGTAAAGACAAAAGCAGACAAACATTGACTTTAGCCATGGTACGAAAACGTTTTCCTACATGCAGCCTGTTGTAAGAAGACATAAAGCTAAAGTATATGAACTCATTCCGAAACCATTTTCGACTGTTTGAAACCAGAATATCATTATTCTTCAGATTCAGACTTACCGGAACCACATCCGGAGTAATTGCCGTTGGAATTCATCAGTTCAGGTATGATCCATGAGACGTATACCTGATATAGATGGGCAGCATCTCGATGGAAGACGTGAACTTTGAGGAGGAAACTGAAAATATAGCTTCCCTGCCGTGATTATTCTTGGAAATGGAAGCTAACCTTTATTGGAGGAGTTTGCGGTGATATTGAGTGACCAGGATAAGGGCCGTACCTTAGAGGTAGAGGCTCAAAGCCTCATAACTGTACGCTTAAATGAGAATCCCACCACCGGCTACCGATGGGAAGTTGAAACTGCCGGAGGACTGGAAATGGTAGGTGACAGCTTCGAGAAAACGGGAGATGCAATTGGTGCAGCAGGCGTGCGAGTGTTCCAGTTTCGTGCATCGGAAGCGGGATCTCACAAGCTTAGCATTAGAAACTGGCGTGATTGGGAAGGAGAAGGTTCGATCATAGACCGTTTTTACGCTACTATTCTGGTGAAGTAAATTATATATTGTCAGGGAAAAGAAAAAGCTATATTCGTAACTATTCATATTTTTTGTAACTATACAATTTTTCTCCCTTTGAAGAAATTGTATATAAAATAATTTTAAGACAAAAACGAATTTTCGTTAAAGACCAGAATATTGCATAATTTTTATTATTGAGCTTATCCCACCGCCCCTTGTCCTTTATTTTCAATCATTAACGGTTTTCAGAATTGCCTTTCAATCTGATACGTACTTTCAATTACATATCATTCAGATAAACAATAGTTCTAGTTAAAGTATCTTAAATCAGCTCTGAAACTCAGTTCTTTTATCTGAGAGTTACTACGGAAACATTTGAGAATACTTCAAAAACAAACTTTAACCTGAACCGGTATGCGAAAAGGCTCACTAAAGAAAGCCCGGAAAAAAGAATACAAACGGAGCCGCTCAGTACACAGAAGATTTTTAATTTGTATGAAACTGATTGCTTCACTTGGGTCCCAAACATTGAAACTTTAGCTTTCTGGTTAGTAAAACAAATGTACCGGGACCTGAAATATTCTTGAAATATTCTTGAAATATTCTTGAAATATTCTTGAAATATTCCTGAAATATTCCTGAAATATTTGAAGAACTCAAAAGAAAGAGCACAATGAAAAAGAAATTAAGACAAGCTTTTTACTGCTTCTATTTCTCCGTATCCTCTTTCCGGCTTTTAATAATGTTGCCGAAATACATGCACCCTTCCATTGAGATCGTTGGCATCTCCGGGGATTCGTCGACCATTTGTATCGGAGCACCCCGAATAAGCACGCAGGGAACTCTTTCTCCGGCTTCTCCCATAAGGAGTTCAGCCGCAGAAACAAGGTTATCGGCTGCCGCTTTGTAAGTCAGGCGGAGGGGCTTTCCGTAAATATCAAAGGTGCCCCTTGCATCCTCCACAGGCACAAAACCCGAAATCCCGAGCGCAAGGCCTGTGCAACCCAGGCGCAGGGGCTGAGTCCTGCTATCCCCTATAATCACACCCAGCCTGCAGGAGTAACGCTGCTCAAGCCTTTTCCGGATGGTCTCGGAACTTTTTCTCGGATCTTCAGGAAGCAGGACTACGTGACCGTCAGGCGCGTTTGAAGCATCAATTCCAGCATTAGGAGAGAGAATGCCCTTTGTAATCGTAAGTGCGGCTCCGGGGACACCCCCGAAAAGTTCGTCACATTCCTGAAGCACAAGCTCCATTTCCCTCGGGTCTATCCCGTATTTTTCCCCAAGAGATAAGGCCTTTTCCCCGGGCTCGATGCTGGCGAGCTCAACGATTCGATTTTCCGCCGTAGCAACCGCGGATTCAGCCAGCACAAAAACATCCCCATCAACTGGAATAATGCCTGTGTCCTGTAGCGAAACTTCAAGGATCTGCACGATGTCGTCCCCTGCTCTGATGATAGGGGTCTTAATCCCGAACATCTGGATGGAAGTGATTTCTGGATTCATTTTGATGCCTTTAAAATGTAATTAATCTCGATTTTAGGAAACGTAAAATCAATATACACAGAATCAGACCGTAAAATACCGGAGGGTATTTATAAATGTATCCAAAGGCTCCGATAAATTTTTGTCGTAAATGAAAAGTTCAAGAAGAAGAAGAAGAAGAAGAAGAAGAAGAAGAAGAAGAAGAAGAAATATACGCGCAAAAATCCCGGATATAAGTTTCAGAAAAAGAGAGGAGAAGAGGAACTATGAACAATCGGATCGTAAAATTCCAGGAAAAAACACTGCAGCTACATGAAATCTCTTATCACGATATAAAAGTCTTTTATCATGATAAAAAAATCATGATAAAAAAATCATGATAAAAATCATTTTTCAGAGATTCCTGCCATTGAAAGTAATTTCGGAGTGTTTTTGTGAGATCCGATTGGCATAATGTGAACTCCGCGTGAGAGTTTTGTGAGCTCCCTTATAGTTTCGGAAGCTATCGAAAGACCTTCTTCAAGAGGAGAAGATGCGTCTTTCATTCGAAGCATGATTTCTTCAGGCACATGGATTCCTGAGATGTTTTTATTCATATACTCAGCCATACCCAGGGATTTGAGAGGAATCAAGCCTGCAATTATAGGCACCTCAAGATGGTTTACTGCTTCCATAAACTCCTCGAACATGCCCACATCATACACAGCCTGCGTCTGGATAAAATCGGCTCCGCCTCTGACCTTCTTTTCAAGCTTTATCAGCTGAATTATCTTTTCGGGGTCTATGCTTGAGACTGCACCTGCACAGAAAGAAGTCCCTCCATCCAGCCTGTTTCCTGCTAAATCAACGCCTGAATCGAGCTTTCTGACAAGTTCAATGAGCTGTACGGAGTCAAGGTCATAAACGGGTTTTGAGCCGGGGTGGTCTCCACAGGAGGGGAAATCTCCGGTCATCAAGCAGATATTCCGAATTCCAAGAGCATATGCTCCAAGCAGGTCGGACTGGAGCCCGATTCGGTTTCGATCCCGGCAGGTAAGCTGCATAATAGGTTCGTGCCCCGCATCAAGCAGAAGTTTGCTGAAAGCCAGTGAACTCATGTGCATAATTGAACACTGGTTATCGGTGACGTTCAGGGCATCTGCAAGGCCTTTGAGATGGCTGGCATCTTCCAGGGGAACTGAATACCTTGTTCCCTTGGGAGGGGAGACTTCAGCAGTAACCAGAAATTTCCTGGAGTTCAGTTTTTCACGAAAATTAAAAAGCATTAAGCGAGAATATTAGAAATGAAATTATTTAAAACCATGCTCCTGGGGGGCATGGGTAACGTAGAGAAGGTCAAGCCTTTTGATCTTTTTGAGGCGTTCATAAATAAGGGTCCAGACACAATTCTTCTCCCTGTTGACCTCGCACATCCCGCCCACTGCCCCTCCGCAGGGCCCGTTGAGAAGGGATTTCGGGCACTGGGATTTCGGGCAGAGCCCACCGTATTCGCTTATGGTACAGTCCCCGCACATAATACACTGGTCAGAAAGAAGCTTTCCTCCACTGGAACCACCGAGTGAGAGGGTGTTGTTCGAACCGTAGATAGGCAAATCCACAACAGTGGCAACAGCAGAAACTCCACTGCCACACCCCATGACCAGAACGCAATGCGCTTCATTTATTTTCTCGTTTTTCTCAACCAGGGATTCATAAGACCGGATACTGCAGGCTGCAGTTGGAAGAGCCCAGCCAACAACATGCTTTCCGCTTTCTTCAAGCCGTCTGCACATCTCAAGGATCTCGGGTTCTCCTCCTGTCTTCAGTTTTGCAGCGCATACGTTGCATCCGATAACAAATATATCGTCTTCGTCTTTTAACAGATCCAGGATTTCTTCAAAGGGTTTTGCTGAAGTTATGATCATAATTACCTCAAATATCGGTATTCCAGATTAGTCCGATTTGCAATACATTCACGGATCATTTCTGCAATCAGTGGGAGGGAACGAGCCTGTCCTTCCAGTTTTCGGGCGAGGCGTTCAAATTGCAGCAGAGTGCCTATCACAAGCACATCGGTTGATTCCGTTTCATGGGAAACTGCATCTCTTGCAAGGGCCGCGTCTCCTCCCCTTGCAAGCATCTCCTGTTTTATTATCAGAGCTTCAGTGGTTGTAAGGTTTCTGATCTTTAACGTAAGATGGATGCTTTTTCCCTGCATGACCTGCGAACCGACCCGTGTAGCCCCAAGATTCCTCATTGCAAGGCCTGCGTCCTGAGGAGTTTTTACCTCAAGTACCGAGACCTCATACCTGCCCTCCTTTACAACGCTTGTCCGGCTCCTCAGAGCTCCTGAGAGCTTAACAACGTCAGAAGTCTCGGGGACATCATGGGTACGGATAATATGTGCGCCCTTGTGAACAGCGATTGCTGCTGCAGCCAGACTGCCGTAGAGCCTTTCATTTGCAGGTTTTCCAAGGACTTCTCCTATGAAGGACTTCCTTGAAAGGGCTGCAAGCAGAGGTTTTTCAAAAATCTTCAGGCGCTCGAAATCGTCCAGGGTTTCAAAATCATAAATGGGCAGCTTTTCATCAGTCCACCTGCCAATTGCAGGGTCAAGAATGAGGCTGCCGGGTTCTATACCTCCAGCCCCGGCAGCCTGGATAATAGAGTCAAGGGCTTCGATGATGGCGTCCATGCCCAGAGGGTCTCCGGGAATTTTGTTAGAAGCCATAACCACAGCCGGGCAACCATGGTCTGCCATCACCTCTATCATTCTGGAGTCTGCCGTAAAACCGGAAACATCGTTTATGATATCTGCCCCTCTCTTAAGAGCTTCTTCTGCAATTTCGGAAAACATCGTATCAACGGAAATTACCGCATCAACATTGCCTTCCAGCGCCTCAAGCACGGGCAGTAATCGATCGAGTTCTTCTTTTTTGCTTATGGGTTCGGAAAAACGCCATGTTGACCGGGCTCCAAGGTCCAGGAAAGTTGCTCCGCCTTCAACCATTTTCCGGGCAACATCAAGCGCGGATTCCGGGCTTGCGATCGAACCTTCATAAAAAGATTCAGGGCTCAGGTTAATAATACCCATTACGTGTGCAGGATATTGATCTCCCACTTTCAGACCACAGATATCAGTATCAACTACCATTTTTGACAACCAGGCTATTATAGCTTTTAACTCAGTTGGCGCAACTGCGCTTGATAAACATAAGTGAGCAAACGATGTACGTAAGCAATTACATGCGTAAACAAACAATACGTGAGTAAACAATTATAATGTTCTATAGGGTTCTTAAACAATAATGAAATTTGAAGCCGGATCTGTAGATACCTTTTTTTCGTTATGAAATCCCCATAGAGGCATTTCGTAGAATCACAGCAACAGACGCTGTTAATTCAGTCAACTGCTAACATTCCCTGAAAAAGCCCTTTCTGTCCCGTCACCCGAAAGATTTCCTGCAGGCTTCGAGGGTAAGGTCTCCTGGAGACCTTATATATGAGCGTGAATAGAGTTTAAGGTTATGGGAAATACATTTCTAACTGTAATGGTATTTTCTGCCGCAATTCTTGATAACGGATATCGATCAGGATTCCGGATAAGATGTAAACCGGCATATTATTCCTGGATGCAGGGCCAAAGATATACCAGATATAATTCAAGGTTATTAACGTATATCAGGTATATTTGATTAGAGTTTACAAAAAACTCATTTTAGCGCCCGAACATTTTATGAGAGCCTGGCAATTTAATTAAGATTCTATGGACCATTTCTATTATTTATTGAGAGCAGACAGGATTCATAATAAAATAGGCTTCAATGATACATAAAAATATTGATGTGTAAAATTATTTTATCACAATTCGGAAAACTACACTTCAGATTACTATCAAGTATATATAAAAACTCAAGTACGATTACCTTAATTGGCATATCCAGAAAAACAGAGTAAAATCCTCAAGTATAATACTATCAAAAAACAAATTTACTTGTCTTGGTGCAAAAAGCTTGAGAAGACTATTTTTGTGCTTTAACCAAGGTTAAAAAGACCTCGGAATTTCTGACATATGCAACCGTATTCACTATACTGAGTCGTTCTTGCCCCGCTCGACGCAGGAGAGCGGGCTTTCTCAAAAAGAAGAACAAAAAACACACGAATTCTTTGAATAACAGGTAGAAAGGAATTAAAGTACCTGTCGAATCACAGTACTTTTATGCCAAGACTAAAAAAGAAGAGAAGTTGCCAGGATAAAATCCAGAAGATAAAATTAACCTAGGAAACTCATAAGAATCAGTTTTTGACAGATTGGAAGGTAAACTGGCAAAAGCATCCTGTATTCTGTGATTTAAAAAATGTCATCCGGCGCTAAAAAACTATTTCTCTGGCTGGCAGATCGGCGCAGGCCCAGCTCGGCGCAGGAAGAGAAAACTGAAAAATTCACTCCTGAATCCCTGAATAGATCAAACATAGACCAATAAATCAGGGATCAAAAAAGGCTAAAAATGCCTTAAATAAAAAAAAAATGAGAAAAAGCCTTAAAATAGGGATTAAAGGCTTTTCTCCGCACACATCAGAACATGCTTCATAAGCATTGCAATTGTCATGGGACCTACACCACCCGGGACAGGAGTTATAAGAGAAGCTTTCTGGATTACGTTTTCAAAGTCAACATCTCCGAATACTCCGCCTTCTTCCGGGGTGATTCCCGCATCAAAGATTACAGCTCCTTCTTTAACCATATCTGCTTTAATAAGGTGCTTAACCCCTGTCGCAACCACAATGATATCGGCACCGAGGGTGTACTTCTTCAGGTCATCGGTGAAGATGTGACAGACCGAAACGGTTGCGTTTCTGTTCAGGAGCATTGCAGCCATTGGCTTTCCCACGACATTGCTGTGCCCGACAATAACCGCATTTTTCCCCTGAACCTCCACACCGTACTCCTCAAGGGCTCTGATTACCCCGTGAGGGGTGCAGGGGACAAGGCCTTCGTCCCCGATCATGAGTTTTCCCATGTTATAGGGATGAAAACCGTCTGCGTCCTTTGCAGGAGATATGGCTTCCATTGCTTCCTGCGGAGAGAAGTGCTTCGGCAGCGGAAGCTGGAGCAGGATTGCATGCACATCTTTGTTTTTGTTAAGGGAATCGATCAGGGAAAGCAGTTCTTCCTGAGTAGCTTCTGCCGGAAGAAGGTAGTCTTCTGCTTTGATACCCACACGTTCGCAGGCCCTGTGCTTCAGGCGGACATACATCTTTGAGGCAGGGTCGTCCCCTACAAGGATGGTAGCAAGCCCGGGGGTGATCCCCCTGTTGCTTTCAAGGTCCTCAACTCCTGCCCTTACTTCTTCTTCGACCTGCCGTGCAAGCACTTTTCCATCTATTATTCGTGACTCATAGCTTTCATCTGACAACTGGTAAACCTCCCCGATTAGCTGTAAACAGGGAACCTTGAACAGAGGTCCCTTACCTTAGCATTGACTTCCGACAGCAGAGCATCGTTTCCTGCATTCTTGATTGCAATCTCGATGTAGTCGGCAATCAGTTCCATTTCTTTTTCTTTCATACCCCTTGTGGTACAGGCAGGAGTCCCGAGCCTTACCCCGCTGGTTATAAAGGGGCTGCGGGTCTCGAAAGGCACCGTGTTTTTGTTGGCAATAATTCCGGCTTTGCTCATTGCAGCTTCCGCATCCTTGCCTGTAATATTCATATTATTAAGGTTCACAAGCATCAGGTGGTTGTCAGTGCCGCCGGAAACAATATCAAAACCTTTCTCCTTCAGACATGCACAGAGAACTTTTGCATTCTTTATGGTCTGAGCCTGATCCTGCCCGAACTGCTCACTCATGGCTTCCTTGAAGGCGACTGCCTTTGCAGCTATGACATGCATGAGGGGCCCACCCTGAATGCCCGGGAAAACTGCCTTGTTTACCCCCATTGCAAGCTCTTCGGTCTTTGAGATAATCATTCCGCCCCTGGGACCCCGAAGAGTCTTGTGGGTAGTGGTGGTGACAAAATCCGCATAAGGCACAGGGCTTGGGTGTACGCCTGCAACCACAAGACCTGCAATGTGGGCAATGTCCGCAAGGAGGTAAGCCCCTACTTCATCGGCAATCTCCCTGAACCTCTTGAAATCTATCACGCGGGGATAGGCTGAAGCTCCGCAGACGATCATTTTCGGTTTGCATTCCTTTGCCATCTTCAGGAGTTCGTCATAGTCCAGTGCTTCGGTCTCTTTGCTGACCCCATAAGGCACGATGTTATACAGCTTCCCGGAAAAACTTACAGGGCTGCCGTGAGAAAGGTGTCCGCCGTGAGAGAGGTCCATGGACATGATTGTATCCCCGGGCTGCAGTACTGAGAAATAGACAGCCATATTGGCACCTGAACCGGAGTGGGGCTGGACATTTACGTACTTTGCCCCGAAGATTTCCTTTGCCCTGGCAATCGCGAGGTTTTCGGCAACATCAACGAAATCACAGCCACCGTAATAGCGCTTGCCGGAATATCCCTCGGCATACTTATTGGTCATGATTGAGCCCTGGGCTTCCATAACAGCCCTGCTCGCATAATTTTCTGACGCAATCAGGTTCAGTTTGTGTTCCTGACGATCGGCTTCCTTTTCGATAGCCTCAAACAATTCTGGATCGATTTTTTCAATGTAAGACACTGCTGTCACCTAATCCAACATTTAAAATTTATTTGAAATCAAGGGTTTCTTGCTAGCGTGAGTTGATTATTGATTGACTGATTGAATAATTGAATAATTGATTGACTGATTAAATGATTAAATGTAAGTATGCTTGCGATTCTGGTATTTACTTATATTAATGTGTTGTAATCCCGTAAGAACTGCCTTAAAGCCGGAAAGCAGGAGGGACGAAAGTTTTCAACGCCCTGAAGCTTCTCATGAACGGGAATTATCAAAGACTCAGGAGATTCCTGAATATGGAAAATCTTTTGCTGCCCAGAACACTGATGAGTAATATAATTCATATACTTATAACTGTCAGGTATTAGTGAGGCGACTAATTAATGAAAGCTATTCCGGTTTTGGAACATTTTCCACTTTTTGAACAGATTCTCGAAACCTATTCAGCCGGGAATTACCCGATTTTAATATACCTATTTTGATCTGGATTTCTGTCTTCCTGATTCAGATCTTTATCGATCAAAACTTTCTCAACTCGGCCCTGCATGATAAAATTAACGCAAATCCAGAGCTTCTACAGAGTTCAGGCTCATTTAAAGACTATTTTAAGAGTTATTTCAAGGGTAATTCTAAGGGATATTTAAGGGTAATTTTAAGAGTTACTTCAAGGGTAATTTTAAGGGATATTTAAAGGCCATCACTTAAGGGCCATTACGTTTCTGCCCTTGACTTTAAGCTTACCCTCGACAAAGAGCCTGACGGCTTCGGAATAGATAATATGCTCCTGTTCGAGAATCCTGGCAGTGAGAGTTTCTTCGGTATCTTCCGGGAGCACAGGCACACATTTCTGGATGATAATTGGCCCGGAGTCGAGTCCCTCATCAACAAAATGTACGGTGCAGCCAGCAACCTTTACTCCATACTCAAAAGCCTGTTTCTGGGCATGAAGTCCTTTGAAAGCCGGAAGAAGGGAAGGGTGTATGTTCAGGATCCTGTGCCTGTATGCCTCAATGATCTCGTTTCCAAGGAGCCTGAAATAGCCCGCAAGCAGAAGGAGGTCCGTATCATACTGTTTAAGCACCTTCAGGATTTCTCTATCGTACCCGGCTCTGTCACGCCCTTCAGGGTCGAGAAAAACAGCACTTATTCCATGTTTTTCTGCACGTTCGAGCGCATAAGCATCGGCTTTGTTGGAGATAACCACATTGACTGCCGCGTTTTTTATGTAGCCCTTTTCAATGCTGTCTATAATCGCCTGGAGATTTGAGCCCCGTCCTGAGACCAGAACTGCAATCTTTACCGTCATCGAAGCTTTTAGATTGAAACAGTGATATATTAGGGTTTTGCATCTTTATGATGTTCGGGGCAAAACGAGAGTAGAAGCTCTAAATATAGTAATAGAGTTGTAGGAAAGAAAATTATCAGCCATTCATGACCGATAAAACCGTATTCTCCATATTGAGTCGTTCCTATCCCGGCAAAGTTGCGGCTCTGCAGCCCGAATTGCGACTCGGGAGTACGTGGTCTGTTTCGGCAAAGTTGCGGCTCTACAGCCCGAATTGCGACTCGGGAGTACGCGGTCTGTTTCGGCAGAGTTGCGGCTCTGCAGTACGCTGTCCTTTTCGCTGCGCTCAAGAGGACTAAACAAAAACAATGGTAAAATAAAGAGACGCAGGAGAGCGGTTTTTCCCATAAGAAAAAGAAGAAAGAAAAAAGCAACAGAAAAATACAACTTGTGACACTTGCAAGAACCTAAAAAAGAAAAGTAACCAGAGGGAACGATAACTCTTTGCTTCTTTTGCCGTTTCTGCTTTCCTCCTTTTGTGAAGGGCCGCAAGACAGGCTGGTAGAGGCTTTTGTATTTATCTGTGGATTGAAAAACGGTTTCCGAGCTGAAGTAAGTATTCTCTCAGTTCGAGGAACTTCTCTTCAATACATCGTCTCTCTTAATTGCATTGCTGGCTTGAAATTTGCTTTTTATCTGACTTCAAACCCACCCAAATTTTCGAGCGGCGCAGAGAGAGAGAGAACAAAAATATTTCCTTCAGGGTTTCGGAATAAATAAAGCAAATAATCGAAAATCACAACCGGAGAACAAAAAGAAAAAAGAAAATGAAAATGAAAATGAAAATAGAAAAGAGCTGTTAAGCGCCACTGTGTGTTTCCTTGCGTTCCTCTATGAACTCAAGGAGTTCCTGCGAATCGCTGATCTTGTCGAGTTCTTTCTTTTCGATCAGTACCGTATTCTCAACGGACTTCAGCTTGGAACGCCCGTTAATGATGAATACGGACTGAGTTTCCGTAATGCAGGAAATGCTGCTCATCAGATGGGCTCTTTTGACTACGGTTGTGTTGAACTCGCTGACCCCCGTGAGGATGACTGAAGACTTGTCCCGGGAGATTGCTTTGAAGGGAGCCTGAGCCGTAGGGAGAACATCGTATCCGAGCATCGAAATCGTATTGAGGATCAGGTCTTCAGGCAAAAGAGTGTTATGTTTTACCTGAGATTCTTCCTTTTCAGGCTCTGCTTTCTTCCTGGGCTTCCTGCTCCCGCAGGACTTCAGGATATCTATAGGTCTTGCCAGTTCAACCCCGAAAATGTCCTCAAGCTGGAGCACGACATCTATGGATGCGTCCATGCCTTCTTCTTCATATTTGCTGATGGTCCTTCTTGAGACCCCTACCATGGAAGCCAGGGTCCCGAGAGACATGGACTGACCCGTCCTTGCCTTCTTAAGGAGATCTCCTTCTATTGAGATATAAAGCCCGCCGGGAGCTGCTGAAACCAGAGGCTTGATATTTTCAACGAAATAGTCATATAGGGTCTGAACATTCAGAGCAAGGATATCATAGCGCATGTATACGACACTATCTTCGAGCATCTGGTCCCTTGTCTTGGCTCCAACAACGATAGCGGAACCTCCGAGATACTCAGCAAGATATTTCATCTCCCTGGCTGTTTCCTCGTTCAGGCCGTCAATGTTAAATAAAACCTTGCAAAGTAGTAGTGTTTCATCTTTCCGTGCGGCAACATCAAAGCTCCTGGGACGTATATTACATCGGTCAGAGAGTGCAAAACCCGCACGCGACAATACATCAATAATTTGATGTATGAGAACCTCTTTTGTCATTCCGGTATCAATCTCTGTTTGAACATCTATATATATATTTCTCCGACATTGGCAATGTTTACAGAGGAAAAACAAGCCGGAGAATCCCGAAAATCCCGGCATCCCCATACCGGAATTACAGAAATATTAAGGGAGAAAACTGGATACGGAAAAATGATCATCGGAATTGACGATACGGACTCTAACGAAGGCATGTGCACAACATACCTGGGAGCCCTGCTGCTCGAAGAACTGCAGGAGTACGGGACTATGGAAGCCCTACCCCTCCTTGTGCGCCTGAACCCGACCATTCCCTATAAAACAAGAGGGAACGCAGCAGTAGCCCTGAAGCTCAAAACTGACTGGCCTGAAAAGGTAATCGCCCACGTGACATCCAGAATAGAAGAACTTGCGCGTATGGAGTGCGAAAAAACCAATCCCGGGGCCGTATTTATCCAGGAAAAAGATTACGAGAGCCTCAAGCTTGTCCTCCTGAGTTTTCTGGAAAAAGCTGTAAAGGACGTGGTTGAAATAGAAACGGCAAAGCACCTTATCTCGGAGCTCGGGATCAGCTCAAAAAGCTTCAAAAACGGAAGGGGACTGATAGGCGCACTTGCAGCCTGCGGGGCTATGCTGAACCCTGAGAAGTGGGACTGCACTTTTGAGCACCTGGCATACCGGCGGAAGGAAAATTGGGGAAGTCTCCGGGATGTTAATAAGGAGAGTTTTTTTGAAGCTGACAGGCAGACCTACCCCGGAACCTGGGATACGGTAGATCTTGCAAACAGGCTCGTAGTCTGCGTGCCCCATTCGGCAGACCCGGTATTATTCGGGATAAGAGGAGAAAGCCCCGAACTCGTTGATAAAGCTGCAGCTCTGATCCAGGCCGAACCTGTCGAGCGCTCTGCTGTATACAGGACAAACCAGGGGACGGACATGCATCTCCTGCCAGCAGCATGCATCTCTGAAATCAGGGACATGCATTCCTACAGGCTTGAGGGAACGGTCTCGGCAGCTCCTAAAACCATTGAAGGAGGACACGTTATCTTTGCAGTCCGGGACAGGAAAGGAGACGAAATCGACTGTGCAGCTTTCGAACCGACCAAGAACTTCAGGGTGCTTGTCCGAAAACTGGTGCCCGGAGATCAGATTATCCTTTCGGGAAGTGTAACTTCAGGGACTCTGAACATTGAAAAAATACAGATTACAGCGCTTGCTCCCCTTTACGGGGAAGAGAACCCGAAATGCCCGGAGTGCGGAAAACACATGAAATCCGCAGGGCAGGGGCAGGGTTTCCGCTGCAAAAAATGCGGAACACAGGCACTCTCAAAAGTCCGTTGTGAAGCCGAAAGAGACCTCGAACCCGGAATCTATGAGGTCCCACCCTGTGCCAGGAGACACCTTGCAAAGCCGCTTGCAAGGGAAAGATGCCAGAACATAAGGATTTATCCTTCCCGGTGAACGGGAAAGGCTAAAAACCTAAATTCCCGGAGCTCTACACCCGTGCCTGCCTTTCCACCAAGCCGGGAAGCTCAGTACAGTTCCGGCACGGGCGGAGCTTTTCTTTTATGCTCGTTTCTCTCAATGCGCCTGGTAACGGAGTTGAGCTGCTCAATGGAAATCCCGGTAGCATTCAGAATCTTTTCCTGTTCTGCCCCTCCTTCAATCATCCTGAGCACATCATCAACCTTCAAGTAAGAAATTCCAAGTTCGGCTTCATCGGTTTGCCCTGTCCACAGACCTGCGGACGGCTTTTTGGTAATAAGGGGGTCCGGGATTCCGAGCCTGCGGGAAAGTTCCCATACCTCGGTCTTGTAAATCCCGCCAATAGGCTCAAGGTCGACGCCTCCGTCCCCATACTTCGTGTAATAGCCAAGGAGGATCTCGGTTTTGTTTCCCGTCCCGATGACCATGCGGTTTAGCCGGTTTGCGTGGAAATAAAGAAGAGACATCCGGGTTCTTGCCTTCAGGTTGCCCCTGGTGAGCCGGTCCGCAGATTCGCTCTCGGGAATAGCAGCCATGAAAGCCGAGACGATGCCTGAGATGTCAATTGTCCGATATTCAATCCCGAGCCAGTCGGCAAGAATTTTCGCATCTTCGCTATCAACAGCCGGGGTCAGGCTGCTTTCGGGCATATGGAGGCCAAGAACCCTCTCTTTCCCCAGAGCTTTTACAGTAAGTGTTGCGGTAAGGGCAGAGTCAATTCCTCCGCTGATGCCTACAACTGCCCCGTCCACACCTGCTTTATCGGTCTCATTCCGGATAAACTCAATAATCCTATTCTGTGCATTTTCAAGGTCCATGCTTTCAAATTCCTGGAGTTTTGTGAATAATTGAAATCCGGTAATCTCGAAGTTCAAATCCTGATTTAAACTCTAGTTCATCGGAAGACCGGAATAATTCAGCCGTATAAATAATCCAGCCGTATAAATAATCCAGCCATATGAATAATCCAGCCGTATAAATAATCCAGCCATATGAATAATCCAGCCATATGAATAATCAGGTCATATGAATAATCAGGTCATATACATCTTAAAGGCTGATTCAGGTTGTATTAAACAGTTTTATACACAGGAGCTGTAGATATATTAACCTACCAGGGAAAATGGGACTAAGGGTAAACTTATTTAATAAATGGGAGATATAGGAGACTTATCTTCCGGACATAATAATATAAATACCCGAGTATTAAATATATTCAGCAACTGTCCATTACCTGAGTATCCCGGTGCCGGGGTGCTAAAGGTGCCTTAAGCTGGCGAAAATGCATATTCCGGGAGTGTAAAAAACAAAAAATATCTGGATCTCGCCAGGCTGAGGACTTTCGGATACAGATTCGATACCCGGAACAGCCCAAAGAAATGCGCATGTGGAATAAATTTCCCGGATGACAGGCATTAAAATAAAAAGAGCATCTAATAAGAGTATATTCCAGAATTACACGATCCGGAAAATTCGGGAAAAATCCAGTATCCTTTCATTTTACTTCGTTACCAGATAAAATTACAATCAAAAAGACAACTATTTTCGGGATGATCCATGGAAGAAATACAGTTGAAGGTTGAAAAGGCATACCCTATCGACCTTGGAAGAGGAATTATCCGGCTTGACCCTACAGCGCTACTGAAACTTCAGCTCTCTCCCGGCGACATTGTAGAGATTAGGGGGAAGAAAAAGACCACAGCAAAGGTATGGAGAGCAGACCGGCAGGATTGGGAACAGGGAATAGTGCGCATTGATAATTTCATCCGGCAGAACGCCGGAGTTTCCATCGGGGAGAAGGTGACCATTAAAAAGGTCGAAGCCCCGGAAGCAAAAAAGCTCGTTCTGGCACTTCCGGAAAGCATGACCCAGGGAGGACCTGAACTGCAATTTGGGGAGCATGCGAATGAGATTATAAAGCGGCATATCCTGAAAAGGCCTGTATTCAAGGGAGACATAATTCCGATTATTAATTCGATGTCTCAGCCAATGACCGAGTCCCTGACAACAAGCCAGGTAATCCCGCTGGTGGCTGTTGAGACGGACCCTGCAAACACCATTGTCCTGATCACGGAAACCACTAATATCGAGCTCCGGAAAAAGCCGGTACAGGGCTACGAAAAAGCTACCAGAGGCGTCACCACCTACGAAGATATAGGCGGGCTTGGCCAGGAGATAATGCGTGTCCGGGAAATGATAGAGATGCCGATGAAGCACCCGGAACTCTTTGCCCACCTCAATATAGAGCCTCCGAAGGGAGTTATCCTCTACGGCCCTCCCGGAACGGGAAAGACCCTGATCGCAAAAGCCGTGGCAAACGAATCCGGGGCAAGCTTCCATTACATTGCAGGGCCCGAAATCGTCGGAAAGTTCTACGGGGAAAGCGAGGAAAGGCTGAGGAAGATCTTTGAAGAAGCAACCCAGGACGCTCCTTCGGTTATTTTCATTGATGAAATCGATTCCATTGCTCCCAAAAGGGAAAACGTAACCGGAGAAGTGGAAAGGCGAGTGGTTGCCCAGCTCCTTACCCTCCTTGACGGGATGGAGGAAAGAGGGCAGGTCGTGGTTATAGGGGCTACCAACCGTGTGGATGCAATCGACCCCGCACTCAGGAGACCGGGGCGCTTTGACAGGGAAATCCACATTGGAGTGCCGGATACCAAAGACAGGTATGAGATCCTGCAGATCCACACCCGGGGCATGCCAATCGAAAAAGATGACGAAATCATGCCAGCAGAGCCCGAAGTCGAAGTCGAAGTCGAACTTGAAGCAGCGACTGAAATCGAAGCTGGAATAGAAGTCGATGAAGCTGCCCTGGAGAGGGAAAAGAAAGAGAAGACAAACCGCTACCTCATGTATCTGGCTGAGAGGACGCAGGGCTTTGTGGGAGCAGACCTTCTGGCTCTCGTACAGGAAGCAGCAATGCGCTGCCTCAGGGAAAACCTGCCTGACCTCGACATTGAAAAAGAAACAATCCCTCCCGAACGGCTGGAAAAAATTGTTGTAACCAAGAAGAACTTCGAAGATGCCCTGATGGAAGCCGAACCCTCAGCCCTTAGAGAGATCTTTGTTGAGATGCCTTCGGTTGGCTGGGACGGCGTGGGAGGCCTGGATGAAGCAAAGAATGCGATCATCGAAGCAGTCGAGTGGCCCATTAAAAACCCGGAAAAATTTGTCAAAATGGGCATAAAAGCTCCGAAGGGAATCCTGCTTTACGGCCCACCCGGAACAGGAAAGACTCTGATAGCCCAGGCTGTAGCCAGAGAGTCAAACGCCAATTTCATAAGCGTCAAAGGGCCGGAGATGTTTTCGAAGTGGCTCGGGGAGTCGGAAAAAGCAATCAGAGAAACCTTCAAGAAAGCAAGGCAGGTTGCTCCCTGTGTTGTCTTCTTTGATGAGATCGACTCCATTGCTGCCATGCAGGGCATGGAATCTACGGACAGTCGGACTTCGGAAAGGGTGCTCAACCAGCTGCTGACCGAAATGGACGGGCTTGAGACCCTCAAGGACGTGGTAATAATTGCCGCAACCAACCGCCCTAACCTGCTTGACCCCGCAATCATGCGTCCGGGCCGCTTTGACAGGCTGGTTTACGTTGGTGCGCCTGACCGTAAAGGCAGAATGAAGATCTTTAAGATCCACACAAGGAATACCCCGCTTTCGGAGGACGTGGACCTTGAAAACCTTGCCAATATAACGGAAGGATACGTGGGTGCTGACATAGAAGCAGTATGCAGAGAGGCTGTAATGTTTGCCCTCAGAGAGAACTTCGATGTAGAAGCAATTGAGATGAGGCACTTCAGGGAAGCCCTCAAGAAAGTAAAACCCACAATCAACGAAAACATTGCACAGTTCTATGAGAAGATAGAGGAGCAGTTTAAGGGAGGCCAGAGACCGGCAGAGACAGCCGGATATGTGGGATACAGGTAAATGGTACACAGGTTAAGAGCTTAAATGAGTATGACTCAGAGCTTAAATGAGTATGACTCAAATGAGTAACTTTTAAAAGGAAAGAGTTTATAAAGATATAGCTTCAAATTGAATAAAATATCAAAAGTAAAAGTATTTAACCTGAAACGCCAGCATTACCCAAATTCCGCATAACACCGAGCACGGAGACCAGATAAGTATGTCTAAAATATTTGCAAGAAACCTCCTCTTCAACAAGCAGGTGATGGCTACTGACGGGACGGAGATCGGAACTCTGAGCAACATTGTAGTCGAAATCAAAGGAGGACATATCATTGACCTTATGGTCAGCCCAAACCCCACCTTTGATGTTTCAAGATACAAAAAAGAGGATAACTATATCCTGATTCCTTTTGACTCCGTAAGCGCCATCAAGGACTATGTTATAATAGACAAAATGAAAGCAAGGGCATAAATTGAAAAAATAAGGAAAGGAAAGAAATCTCCTTTCCTTTTTAGACCCTATTTTCACCTTTTTTGCTTTGTTTTCTTTTGGCCCGTAAATTTCAGAGGAACTCTTCTTTTTAGTTTTGACCCACCCTAATTGCACTTCCCGAGTTTAGCTTCCCGAGTTTAGCTTCGGGATCACAGGAAATCGGAGATTTTCTGGGAGTTGCACTGCAAGTGCAACAGCACGAGGTCCTTTTCGGTCGCTTCGCTCCCTCAAGAGGACTACTTGATGATTTTAGCAATGACTAAGCTCAAGTGGACTAAATTATAGATCTATTAAACCAGTAAAACCATATTCGCCTTATTACGTCGTTCTTGTCCCGCTCGACACAGGAGAGCGGTCTTTTCCGTAAAAAAGAGGAAAAAAAGCAAATTTAAAGACCAACTTCTATGGAATAACATGCGAGATAAACGAATTTCAATTATAGCTACTAAACTGTGAAATACCTCTTAAATTGAAACGCAGGTGGAAAATTGTAATGAAGCTGGAGGATTAATGATGAAAATCTATCAGGTAGACGCATTTACAGAGAAACCTTTTTAGGGAAATCCGGCAGGTGTTTGTGTTCTGAATGAGAAGCTGGACGAGAACCTGATGCAGAACATAGCCCGTGAGATGAACCTGTCCGAAACCGCGTTTCTTGTCAAAAATGATGATGGATACGACCTGAGGTGGTTTACGCCAGACGGAGAAATCGACCTTTGTGGACATGCGACCCTGGCAAGCGCCCATATCCTGTGGGAAAAAGGGCATTTGGGAAAAGACCGGGAGGTAAAATTCAGTACAAAAAGCGGTTTATTGACGGCAAAAATGAACAACGGCTGGATCGAATTAAATTTCCCGGCATTACCTGAAGAAAAAACAGAACTGGCTGCAGAGTTACTGGAAGCACTGGGCATTGAAGCAAGCTACGTCGGGAAGAATATATTTGACTACCTAGTAGAAGTTGAATCCGAAGAAACAGTAAAAACAATGAATAGCCGGATTTTACGAAACTTTTGAAAGTACCTGCAAGGGGAGTAATCGTTACAGCAAGAGCCGGAACCGGAGGATACGACTTTGTGTCAAGGTTTTTCGCGCCGGAAATAGGAGTATGGGAAGACCCGGTCACAGGGTCGGCTCACTGCTGCCTGGGACCTTACTGGCAAAAAAAGCTGAACAAAGACGAGTTCGTTGCATATCAGGCTTCGGAACGCGGCGGTGTCCTGAAAGTAAAAGTTACCGGGGAACGGGTTTTAATTTCAGGGAAAGCAGTGACAGTGATGGAAGGAGAATTGTTGATATAAAAAGAAGAGGCAGCAGCGCATTGATGCGAATAACAATAATAATATGTTCCCTTTCATAATATATTCCCTTTCCGGGTACGGACAGCAAGTTCATGGGAGGCGGGAATTATGACTATCGAAGCAATTGGCTGTTGTGGTGCATATTGCGGAACATGCAAGGAATTAAAGGCAGGAACCTGTAAAGGCTGTAAATTTGGCTATATAACTGGTGAAAGAGATATAGATAAAGCCAGATGCAAAATGAAAGCCTGCTGCATTAAAAAGCACTATAACACCTGTGCAGATTGTCAGGACTTTCTTTCATGTCCGGTTATCAGTGAATTTTACAGCAAAAATGGGTACAAATATAAAAAATACAAACAGGCTCTTGAATATATCAGAGATAACGGATATGCCAGTTTCCTGAAAATCGCTGACAGCTGGAATGGGGCTTACGGCAAATATAAATGACATTTATGAGGACGAACCGACCAATGCCCGGCTCTGAGCCAGAGCTAAGCTAAAGGGCTGAAAATCTCATAATAACACCGCCTTTCAGCTGTGGACGCGGAGGTCAGGGGGTTTGTAGTATTTTTCGGTTTGGATAGATGACTCGTATTTGGAAGGAATCTGCTGATTTATGAGAACGGATAGTATAAACCACTGGGATATTGTTGCTGAAAACTATAGTGAGGAAAACCATCAGGGAAAAAATTTTCACGCCCAGATATATTTGGCTGCCGTAAATGAATTATTAGGCGATGTAGCCGGAAAACATGTCCTTGATGCGGGATGTGGTGATGGTTTTTTTTCGCTAGAACTTGCACGAAAAGGAGCATTAGTTACAGCAATCGACGGTTCTGATGCGATGTTAAATATAGCAAAGCGCAGGCACTTCCATGGTAATCTTCAATATAATAAAATGGATTTGACTGGAGAGTTAACTTTTGAAAATAAATTATTCGACATTGTTGTGGCGAATATGCTACTAATGGATATTCCTGAAATTGAATTATTTATTTTTGAAGTAGCAAGGGTATTGAAAAGGCCTGGCGATTTTATTTTCTCAATAACACATCCCTGCTTCTTTTTAAGTGACTGGGAAGAGGATGAAAACAACACAAAAAGGTATAAAAAAATTGTGAATTATCTGGACGAAGGAGTAGAAGAATTAAATTTTTGGGGCAAAACCTTACACTATCACAGGCCTTTGTCAAGCTATATGGCTGCGCTTGAAAAAACCGGGATGTATGTGAGTTCATTTAGAGAACCGATTCCTCCAAGAGAATTAATAGAATTATACCCGGAACAGGAGTACCATTATAGAATTCCGTCATTTGTAGTAATCAAAGCAAAATCGATTTAAGAAAAAAATACTCCGGTATTCGTATAACAACGGCTTTCACGCAAGGTTTCAGGCTTTGAAGTATTATTGTTTTTGCATTTAGGAGAATAAGTATGGATGTGAAAATGAAAGGCATTGTAAGGGTTCTTCCATATGATCCAGAGTGGAAAACCGAATTTTTGAAAATAAAAGCAATGATTGTTGATTGTGCCGGTGACCTTATAACTGGTGTCGAGCATGTCGGAAGCACAGCGGTTGAAGGTCTTGCTTCAAAACCTATTATTGATATTGACGTAGTCATTGATTCTTACGGTATTTTTCCGGCTGTGAAAGACAGGCTTTCAAAAATTGGGTTTGAACATAAAGGAAATTTGGGTATTGAAGGCAGGGAAGCTTTTAAAAGAGCCTTCATAGATGATTTTATGCCATATCACATGTATGTATGCCCAAAGGACGGCAAGGGTTATCTTGAACATATAGCTTTTCGTGATTATTTAAGGAATCATCCGGAAGCCGTGAAAGCTTACGGAGAACTCAAAACAAAGCTAGCCAAACAGTTTAGAACCGATATTATAGGTTATATGGATGGAAAACATGAATTCTTACAAAACATTCTTAAAAACGTAAACAAAGAATAATTTTTGTTGGCTTTCGGGTATTATAAAAGGCAGGAATTAAGATAGAAATTGGGGTCCTCACCACAAAGGATCAGGGAATTGATGTTTCATATAGAGCTTGCCCCAAAGCCAATCTAATCTCTTATCATTAGAATTTGTCAGGATTGATTTTGTGATCCGAAACTTAATTGACCATTCGAAATACGAGATTCGGAGGAAAAATTTCGAGTTTCGGGAGCGTCTCAGCATAAATATTATTTTGATGATTTTTGCGGACACTACAACTACAGATTAAAATAATTAAATCAGTTTTTGAAAAAAATTATAGCATGATATAGGGTAAAATTAAAAGAAAAAATAAAAATATAATTTGCAAAAACCCTTTTTTACACCCTTTCTGGCTTTTTTATAGCAATTTAGTAAATCATATATAACAAATGTTCCCTGAATACTACATAAATAATATTAGTTTAATAAGATAACTTTATATAATAAGTATATGTAGTTAGTAGTACGTATAATTAAAAAAACTTAACAGTGGGGAAGGAAAACATGAAACTGACACCTGAATAAGAACGGTTAGTTTCAAGGAAAAAATCGGCACATAAAAATCTGAATGGACGCTCTGTTCGCCTAGCTTCATGCCTTCAAACAGGGATATTTTTGGACTGGTAGAAACCTGCCCGAAAATTAAGGCAATTCAGGTAGCTTATCCCAAATATCATTTTGTATAATTGATTAAAGTGTTAATTGCTAGAGACTTTGGTGATACAACTTATATTGATATTTAGGAGTTGTAAAGTTTGGAATTCAGTCGTGTGTAAAATTAACGATTGGAGTCAAAAATCCGGAAGCTCGATCAGTTACTTACAAAAGATATAGAGCAGTAATTCGAGTTTTGGGATCAGCTCAGGTACAAACCTTGAATGAATAAAGTAAAAACTAATTGAAAAAAAGTGGGTGAAGTTTTATGGAGTATGTAAGAAAAACATGTCCAATTTGTGGGAATGAGTTTATAGTCCAGAAAAAAGTGGAGGAAAAGGCAATTTACTGTACAATTAAATGCCTTTTAGCTGCTCAGGGAAGAGTGAAGAGGGAAAAAACTTCCTCATTCATGTCTGTATGAATTATTCCGTTTCACAGGAAACGGTATAATTTCTTCACTATTTCCTAAACCTAAAGCAATCGAAAAATGAAACCAAATTAAATCAAAAAAATAACTTAATAAAACCAGCTTAGAACATAAAATAACTTTACAGTGGGGGAAAAACATGAGAATAAGAGTGGTCAGTTCAAGAGAAGAAATCTTTACACTTAATCCGAATGAGCGCCTTGTACACCTGGCTTTCAGGCCTTCGAACAGGGATATTTTTGGATTGGTTGAAACCTGCCCGAAGATTGAGGTAATTCAGGTACCTAAATCCTACATAGCTACGGTCTCAAGGTCCATAGAAATGTTCCTGCAGATGCAGAGAATTCAGCTTGTAGAAGGGGATGTGTGGGGTCACAGGAAAGATATATGCGAATACTTCACAATCCCGTCCTCAGTGATTGAAAAGATTAAGGATATGAAAATAGAGGGTAAAACAGCTGAGGAGATTGAGAAGAAGGTTTCAAAGGAGAGCAAGCTGAACCCTGGAATGGTCGCTTATATCCTGACCAGGGAAACTCCTGTATAAATCAAAGAAATTCCCGAGAAATCCAAACAGGATAAAATACAACCCTTAAGAATTTGCTGGAGATTAACACGTAAAAAGATACCGAATCTTTCGAAACTTAATCTCCGGTTTATAATCTTCAGCTTAATTACTCCTATAAGGGAAAAATTCAATATCCTTCATCCGGTAACTTCATATCCTCTATTACTGAAGATATCGATGGCTACTTTTACGAAGGTGCAGACGGCAGCCAGATGGCTTTCTGAACCTGTTATTCTGACAGAGTTTCCAAAAAACATTTTCATGAGTTTGACGAATACATGGTTTGCGTTAGCAGGCAATATACAGCAGTATTGAATGATGAGGAGTTTGTTCTTAATCCCGGAGACGAATTATTCATCCCAAAGGGAACAGAACAGTGGGGGAGATGTATTGCCGGAACGAGAACTATTCATGCGTTCGGGGGAAAAAGGATTTGTAGAAGTGAAGAATAAGGAATTTTAGAAATGTGGGGTATAGAGGATCCTGTGAACCACCTTCTTTTATGTTACATCGAGCAGCCTTTACTATAAATTAGGAAAGATACCTGCGAAAATTTCGCATTAGCATCAAAACAATCACAACAAATCCTATAGTAAGCACGGCAGCTAAGCCAGGATGCTGTGAAAAGTGATTAACGAAGGATGTGAGTCCAAGTCCGATTAAAGTAACTGCAATTACATAGTAGTTTTTTCGCCTTGAAATATCGAGATATATTTTCAAGTTATTACTTATCAGTTCATTACCCTCTCTATATCCTACCTTGTCGCCTCTTCTTACTAGCTTTCTGTGGTGAAAAATTGCCAGCACATTACCAATTGAGATAAAAAAAGCTATGAATAAACAAAAAAGAGCAAAAGCGATATGATAAGAACGAAGAGCTTCCTGGTAGCTAGAAATTCCTCTGCCATAAACAAAACTGAGAGCTGCGATAGAGAAACCAAATACTGTAAATGTTAAGGTTATTAACGAAAAAAATCTATCCAGAATTTTATTTTGCTCCTCGAATAAATCTTTTTCAATACTTTTTTGCATAGCCTGATTTCCGTCCTCTACCATACTATTATCTCCACACCACGATTCTCTTTCCAATTTTAGAAAGATCTCAATATTGCATGTTTTATAGTCCCAATACTGTATGTTTTATGATTTCATTATTACATGTCTTATAATCCCAATGTCGTATGTTTTATATATAGGTCAATAAAAGATCAATAAAAACATAATTCCACATCATTTTTAATTCGTAAAAGATTTTGTAGTATTTACCGACAGGCGAGTAAGGTAAGTAAGATGCACACTCAAAGCAACAATATTCAAGACTACCTTAAAAAAAGTGAAGTCATAGATTATGATCATAAGCTGATTGTTGACAAGTGTCGTGAACTTGAGAAAGATATTGGAGAGATAGAAGAAAAAGACGAAATCGGCTTGATTAAGAAAATTTATGAATTTGTCCGGGACGAAATTCATCATTCAGGGGACATAGACGCACGGGAGGTTACCTGTAAGGCATCGGAAGTTCTTGAATTTGGGCACGGGATCTGCTGTGCAAAATCTCACCTGCTTGCAGCCATGCTGAGATATTTCGGGATACCGGCAGGGTTCTGTTATCAGAAACTGTCTTCGAGTCGTGACGTAAACAAAAAATTCGTGCACGGCTTAAACGCCGTATATTTAAAAGACCTGAACAGGTGGATAAGGCTGGATGCAAGGGGCAATAAGCCGGGTATAGATGCTCAGTTTTCCATATACGAAGAAAGAGTTGCAAAGCCGATTCGCAAAGAGCTTGGAGAAGAAGACAATCCCGCAATATCCATAGAGCCGAATTCGGTTGTTGTTGAGATATTGAAGAAAAGCAACAACATGGAAGAACTATGGGCGCAGTGGGACCTCGGGCTGAAAGATCTGTTTCGTGCTTAAAAGTTAATTCGTGGTCGGGATGCCCTCCGTCAGGACACTCACAGGAGAAGGGCTCTGGATAATTCAATTTTAATAAGAAAAATGATAAAGATGAAGTATGGAACTTGAAATTCAATTTGACCAGCTAAATGAAAAATATGTGGATGCAGCCGCTGATTTAATTATGTCTGCATACATCGAAGAAAAGACAGCGATTCCATTTTTACCTTACGAAAAAGACCACTTATACAATCTCAGGAAGTCAATTAAGAACTTATTTGACAACGGAACAGGCATCGCTGCTGTAAGGGATGGAGAATTAATCGGATTTATCGCCGGATTTGAGGTTAAAGAACTATTTGGGAAATGTAAAGGTATTTACAGTCCTCTATATGGGCACGGCGGGAAAAAAGAATATAGAAGTGTATTGTATCAGGAGTTATATACGCACGTAGCTGAAATATGGGTAAGAAATGCCTGTTTTACTCATGCGTTAACATTTTTCGCACATGACACTGAAACTACTGATTTATGGTTTTGGCAGGGGTTCGGTCTGCGCTGTGTAGATTCTATTTGCGAATCAAAAAAGATTCCTGCAAATGATCATCCTGATATCATAATTAGAAAAGTCCACTTGCCTGATATACCCACTTTAGCAAATATTCACAGACAACATAATATGTACTACAGAAACTCACCTGTCTTCATGCCCAGAAGAAACGAAGATCCGGTTAAGGATTTAACTTTTTGGCTTAAACAAGATAATCATCATTTATGGGCAGCTTATCAGGATGGAAAAACACTGGGATATATGAAAATTCAACCAGACGCTGAAACTTTTATTTCGGAACACAGGGACATAATGAACATAACCGGTGCATATGTTCTGGAAAATGAAAGAAAAGCAGGCATAGGAACTATGTTATTGGGAACAATACAGGAATGGCTTTTAAAAAACGGGTATACTCTTTGCGGAGTGGATTTTGAATCCATAAATACTACGGGAAGTAGATTCTGGAATAAGTATTTTGTTCCGTATGCATATAGCATGGTCAGACGGATTGATGAGAGAATTTCAACATGAGTTAATTAACTTTAAAAATAAGGTAACTATTCAGGTAGCCCTGTGAAGGCTACGCAATTTTTACTCGAAACGAGTAAAAATTGCATATAATTTGAATCTTATTTTGTTTCGTTATTTTTGTTTCGTTATTATGCTTACACGTGAAGAGATTCTTGTTATCTATGAAGCTGGTCCTGAAGCTGTAATTTCTGTAATCCATAGACTCGAGAGTATCATAGAAGAGCAATTCATTCTTATTGCTGAACTCGAAGAACGTGTAAAGGTTTTGGAAGCTCGCTTAAATCAAAATAGCCGTAACAGCAGTAGACCTCCTTCTACTGATTTTGTTGTCAAGGAGAAGCCTAACCCCAAGAGTCTCCGGAAAAAGAATGGTAGAAAACCTGGAGGTCAAGAAGGACATCAAGGGACAACTCTTGAAATGACTGATGATCCTGAGTAGATAATAGAACATTCTTTGAGTTGCTGCGAAGAACGTGGACATACTCTTGAGAATGTTGAAGCTGAATCTTATGAGAGAAGACAGGTCTTTGATATCCCTCCTGTAAATCTAATTGTCACGGAACATCGATGTCAGATAAAGACCTGAACAGGTAGATAAGGCTGGATGCAAGGGACAATAAGCCGGGTATAGATGCGCTTTCCATATACGAAGAAAGGATTGCAAAGCCGATTCGCAAAGAGCCTGGGGAAGAAGACAATCCCGTAATATTCATGGAACCGAATTCGGTTGTTGTTGAGATATTGAAGAAAAGCAATAACAGGGAAGAAATGTGGGCTCAGTGGGACTTCGGGCTGAAAAGGCTGTTTCGTGCTTAAAAGTTAATTCGGGAAGCTGCCAGTGGAAAGCATTACCAGGGTCTCATGGAGAGCAAAATTACTGAAAGCTCAGCTATGGTATAAAATTTAATGTCCTCCACAAGCTCCTAATATACATAAGTTTAAATTACATTTATGCAGGGGGCAAAGTTGCAGGGCGTAAAGTTAGAAGGCACGGAGATACTTAAAATCGTGAAAAACAAGCTGGCAACTGTTATTCTGGATGTGAAAAGCGAGAAGATGGATTCGTTTGAATTCATCCGGATAGAGACCAGTCGTGGGAGGGTCGATTGCAAATATTATAAAGCGGAGGGGACGGATAAAGGAGTAATTATGGTTGGGGGAGTAGGCGGGGACTTTGAAACTCCTGCAGGGGATCTGTATCCGCGTCTATGTATCGATCTAAGGGGAACAGGAATAAGTTCGCTGAGGGTAAAGTTCAGGAATCCAATAAATCTGGCTGAATCTTTATTAGACGTTCTTGTGGGGATAGAGTTTTTAAAGGTAGAAAATATCAGGATTTTTGGCCTGATCGGGTACTCTTTTGGAGGCGCCGTGATTGTTCAGGCAGCATTTAACGAAAAGAAAGTAAAAACCATAGTTATGCTCTCAACTCAGAGTTTTGGAGTTAGTCCGATCTCTTTCCTCTCGGAAGACACATCAGTTCTCATACTTCACGGCAAGAAAGATGAAATTATACCTCCAGAAATCTCGGAGTATGTATACAATCTGGCTCACGAACCTAAGAAAATCAAGATATACGATCTAAAAGCGGGACACAGCTTAAATGAGGTATCCGAAGAGGTTTACGTGGAAGTGAAGAACTGGATAATAAACAATTTAAAAAAAGAACCGGAAAAAAGAGAGACACCGGTCTGAATAGATTTCTTTTTAATCATGATTTTTCATTCCCGGATTTTTCTGATTTGATCTCCTGCTCTATGGTTTCAATAGCAAATACCTCATCGGCTTTATTCAACAATGGGGAGGCAGTCAGCCATATATCTACAATCCGGCCGTCTTTGCTGAGCCTCTGGGTGTGGTAAGGTTCCAGAACTTCGGCCTGACTAAGCCTTTTTACCGTGCCCAGTTCTTCTTCTTTCCGATTCTCCGGGATTAGAGTACTAATATTCATTTTCAGAGCTTCGGCTTCACTCCACCCGTACATCTTCTCAGCCTTCGAATTCCAGGCCAGGATATGACCCTCCAGATCCTGTAATATTATAGCGTCATTCGAGTAGCGCATAACCGCACCCAGGCAGGCTTCAGATTCCTCCAGCAACTCCCTTACCCGCTTCAACTCGGTAATATCAGTAAAAGTGATTACCGCTCCTCTAATAATGTTTTCAAGAGTGCGATAGGGCCGGATGCGCATCAGGTACCATGTGTTGTCACGGGCTTGGACTTCAATGTTTTTGGGCACCAGCTCGTTTAACACCTCTCGTATATCCTCTATCAGGCTGTCATATCCCAACAGGTTTGAGACGATGTCTCTAATAGGCCGTCCCACATCAGTCGGGATCAGGTTAATAACCTGTGTGACTTCAGGAGTAAAACGCATGATGCGCAGTTGACTATCTACGAAAACGGTGCCTATACCCGTGCCGGCCAGCAAATTGTTCATGTCGTCGTTGGCTTGAGACAGATCGGCCACCTTATTTTGCAGTTCAGCATTGACAGTAACCAGTTCCTCATTAGTTGACTGTAATTCCTCCTTGGAGGTTTCCAGCTCCTCGTTGGTGGATTGCAGTTCTTCATTGATTGACTGCATTTCTTCATTGGAAGATTTGAGTTCTTCATTGGAAGCTTCCAGTTCTTCATTGGCGGTTTTTAGGTCCTCTTCCCTGGTCTGCAGTTCCCTCCTCAGCGCCAAAATGCGTGCATCGACTTCCATTCCGCTCTCATCGGCTCCTCCCTTAGCCTCCCTGGCAGCTGTACCTCTGGTTTTATTTTGTTCCTGTTTTGGAGATTTTTCAAAAGTAACCAGGAATAGATTCGGCCCATAGGCTGTGTGGGGACTTGTAACCACAGGTACTATTGTTAGATCTACGGTAGTGAAACCGCCGTTGATTTTGACCTGCAACCCAGGGTAGAATAATTGTTTTTTATCAACTACCGCTTTGTGCAGGGCTGTAATCAACTTCTGACGTAATCCCTCGCGAGCCATCTTCAGGACATTAATGCCAACCTCACCCGGAGCCAGTTCCAGGTACAAGCCAGTACGTCCATATATGTAGAGAATATCGCCTTTTTCGTTAATGAGTACACTGGCAGGCGCATAAAGTTGGAGCAGCATCTGTTCGCCCAGCTTGCGCAATTTGGATTCACCGACCGGAGCTTCTTCGGATAGTTTTTGAGCCTCCATGGGTCCCAGTCGTGGAGGCACAAATTGTGCTATGGCACGGTATTGCTCGTCTTCAACGTTCTTTGTGCTTCTATATAACTTCGATTTGCGGTCCAGACTGTCAAAAAGATTCGTAAACCCATATACGTTTTCGGAGGGACCCAAGAAGAGAAAACCTTCTGGCTTCAACGCGTAGTGGAAGATGGGGACAAGTCTCCTCTGTAACTCCGAGTCCATATAGATCAGCACATTGCGGCAGCTGAGCAGGTCGAGTTTGGAGAACGGCGGATCTTTAATGAGATCATGCTCGGAAAAGATTACCATATCACGGATAACTTTTTGGACGCGGTAACTACCATCCGGACCCTGGGTGAAGAAGCGCTCCAGCCGTTCCGCTGAAACATCGACAGAGATACTGGCAGGATAGGTACCGATGCGGGCCTGTTCGATGGCCCGTGTGTCAATATCTGTTGCAAAAATTTGTACCTTGTAAGTTCGCCTTATCAACTCCATATGCTCCTGGAGCAGGATACCGATTGAGTAAGCTTCCTCACCTGTAGAACAGCCAGGCACCCAGATACGTATCGCTTCGCCTACAAGCTTGCCAATAAAGAGATTCGGGATGACTTTTTCTCTAAGCACATCGAATGCATCTGGATTTCGGAAGAAACTGGTGACGTTGATCAGAAAATCTCGAAAGAGCGCTTCCACCTCGAGGGAGTTTTGCTCTAAATAATGCACATACTCTTCTATATTCTCGATATTGTGGACGACCATGCGCCGCTCGATGCGTCGGCCAATAGTGCCCCTTTTATAATTGGAAAAGTCGTGACCAGTATGGATGAACACCCTATTGAATATCTTTTTCATCGCATCTTCGGCCCTGGAGACTGGAGCGGGTACTTTTTCAAAAGCTTGAGTGACATAGTCAATGAGATGGACAGGCATTTCTTTCGGCGGCAATATGTAGTCAGCCAGACCAGTGTCGATCACACTGCGCGGCATGCTATCATACTCGCTTGATTCGGAACTTTGTGCCATCACCATGCCGCCTTCAGCCTTAATTGCCCGTACTCCCAGCGTACCGTCGCTACCTGTACCCGAGAGCACTATACCGATGGCTCTCTCTTTCTTTTCCTCGGCCAGAGAACGGAAAAAGAAATCAATCGGCGTGCGATGACCGCGTGGCTCGGCAGGTTCTAGCAAGTTCAGTGCCTGCTCTTTATAAATCATGTCGTAGTTAGGCGGGATAACATAGACACAGTTAGGCTCGACGTTCATCCCGTTAGTGACTTCGTAAACCGGAATATTTGTATAGCGACCTATCAGGTCTGTGAGGAGGCTCTTGTGCTTTGGATCCAGATGCTGTATCACAACAAAGGCCATGCCTGGCCCGAGGTCGTCGGGCAGAGCTGAAAAGAAAGCTTCGAAAGCAGCCAGCCCGCCAGCCGATGCGCCGATGCCTACTATGGGAAATTCATCCTTTGTGAATTCATGTATACGCTCCCCCGGAGCAGGAGGCTCAGAGATAGAGATTTCTTCTGTAACATGCATCTGCTCTTCTTTTGGTATCTGCTTCCCTTTTGAGACCTGTTTTCCTGTTGGTATCTGTTTTCCTCTTAGTATCTGTTTCCCTTTTGATACCTTCTTCCCTTTCGTTATTTGTGCTCTTTTGCTCGTGGTTTTGTCTATAATCATACAGCCCCTTCCCTTCCTACCTTGATCTGAATATTTTAGTGCTCCTTTATATGTGTACCCAATGATGGAAAGCTCGAAGATCTCGTTCTGAATAATATGTGTCGCGCGAAGTTATGAGAAAAGAGGGAAATTATATAATTGGAATAAATGTTCTCTCTACAAGGCTATATCCCTTTCTTTTCTGGCATGCTGATCCTGCCCGTGAGATTTTCAATATCATTTGCACCATGTAATTAAATTTTATAGGGCTTACTATGACACTGATTATTTTTTTCTGTTACTGTAAACTTCATAGTGAATTCGGTTCCTTTGTCCCTTTTCAGTTCGAGTTCGCCGTTTAACTGTTCTACAAGGGAAATTACTAACTGAAACCCGAGACTATCAAGCTCTTCGATGTTTAGGTCTCTTGGAATGCCCACACCGTTGTCTGAAACAGTCATAGTAAAACTGGTGATCTCGCAGTCTTCGCTGTCGCTTTCTGCGCTGCTTTCTGCGCATTCTATGCTGTTTCTACATTCTCTATTCCCTTCTCTATGGAGGTTGATTTGGATTTCTCCTTTATCCCTACCTAAAAACGCATGCTTGAGGGAATTGGAAACAAGTTCATTAATGATCATTCCCAATGGGACTGCTGTGTCCATATCAAAGGAAATATCTTCTTCCAGATCCATATTTAAGCTGACATCGGTAGTTCCTAGCCTGTATGTCAGGAAAAGATTATCAGCAAGCTCCTTGATATAAGAAGGAAAGTCAAGTTTATCAAGCCCGCCACTTTTGTGCAGCTCCTCATGAATAAGAGCCATAGATATGACTCTATCCTGGCTCTCCCTGAAGGCTTCCGTAACCTCCGAATCCTTAATGCACTCTCTTTTGTTGAACTTTTCAGCCTGTAGATCCAGCAGGGATGAGATTACCTGAAGGTTATTCTTAATGCGATGATGAATTTCTTTTTTACGGACAGACTTGGTATTTTCAAGAAGTTTTTCCATCTCTTTTTTATCTGTCACATCATAAATTGTACCCTGGTAGAATTCCGGCCTTTCATCGGTTTTTCGAATTTTCTGATAAATTTCACTGACCCATCTGACCCTTCCATTCCTGTGTTTTATACGATACTCGACGCCTCCATAACTGGTGGATGAGGAATCTCGAACCTTTTCTTCTACTTTGAGAACAATAGGAAGGTCATCCGGATGGATTATGTCTTTCCACTTAATCCGGGAAGTAAAATCCTCTTCTCTATACCCGGTGATCTCTTCAACAGCCCCATTCAAAAATACAGGAACGAAATTTTTATCAAGCTGAAAAACAATGCCATGGAAATTTTGTATGAAAGAGCTATACTTCTCCTCGCTCTCTTCTACTTTTTTTATCGCAAGTTTCCAATCCGTAATATCTTTCAGTGCCCCGATAGCCCCGTAAGGTTGACCCACATGATCCTTAAGGCAGACCCCTTTATTTTCTACATAAATGTAAGTTCCATCTTTTCTTCTCAATCTTAATTCTTCTTTAAACCTGTCTCCGGTCTTTCTCATGATCTGGGGGTTCCAATCCAAACAATTCATATTTAAAGGCTGGACATTTGTAATCCAAAAGTGTTTGCCAAGTTTCTGAAATTCATCAGAACTGTATCCCGTAACTTCTTTTATAGCGCCTGACCAGCTAAACCTATCTGTTCTTAAGTCGTAATGATATATTACTTGCCCTGTCTGCTCTGTGGCAATCCTGTATATTTCCTCGCTTCTCCGAAGTTTTTCCTCTGCTCGTTTACTATTGGTTATATCTCTGGCAATAACTAAGGCAGCGACTGGATTTTCAGAGGTATCAAGAATTGGAGAAATACTTAGTGAGACGTTTATTATTATACCATCTTTTCTTAACTGTAAAGTCTCATGATGGTGGAGTTTATCGCCCTGTTTAATCAGTTCGGTTAATTCTTTCATTTCTTCGAATAACATGGGTGGCTCAAGGACAGACATGGACTTTCCCAGAATTTCTTTAGCCGAATAACCATAAATTTGCTCTGCGCCTTCATTCCAACTGGTAATTGTGCCATCAAGAGACTCGGTTATAATTGCATCGTCCGATGATTCCACAATATTTGCCAGGATCTGAATTTGGTCTTCTGCCCTCAGATTTTTCTCTGACAACTCCCCAGATATCAAATCAAAAAGTTCCTGTTTTGAGGCTCCTGCTTTATCTAAAGTTTCAAATTTTATCCAGTCCGGATTTTATAAGTTTAGTGATATAAAAACGTATTTATTAAAAGACATATCACTTTGAGAATATTAAAAGAGAAACGGAAAAGCTAATCGATTGCTCACACTCATTTTTATTTATCTATGAAATTAATTGCATATAAAGCTTTATGGCTTTAACCGCTACCGATTTAAACAAGAAGTCGGCTCTAAAACAGCCACTTTCTTTTGAAAGAACTTGTGGAGATTTTTTTTCTCAAAGATTGTTTTTAAACAAATCTTCCGTAATGGGAAAATTTTAAAACTCTTTTCAGGAAGCTTTTTGAAGGACAAATTTTCAAAGATGTTTAAAACTCACGGGCCGGGAGTTATACTAATCTGAATATCCTTGCTCAACACAAAAGATATTAACTATTTGCATTTTTTCCTTTTTTTCTAAGATTTTTTAAATCCAGCCATTGGATTCAAGAAATTCAATCGCCTCTATAGCCCCATCCCCAAAAGATGCTTCTGTCACGTAATTGGCAACTTCCTTTATCCTTTCATCGCCGTTTGCAACGGCAATCCCGAAACCTGCAGCCTCAAACATCTCAGCATCGTTTTCTGAGTCTCCTATTGCCACAAAGTCTTCAGCTTCAAGCTCCATCATTCCTGCAAGCTTCCGGAGGCCTGAGCCTTTGTTGATCCGGGTACTTTTGATGTGAATTGCATATTTGGTGTCAACCATTTCGACATCAAAGTTTTGAGTCTCCAGAAGAGCTCTGGCTTTTTCAAGGTCAAAGTCCCGCCGGAGGGCAATCTCGGTTTTTCGATAGAAGGGATCGAGTTTTGTGAGCTTGAAATGTTCGGATAGAAAAGAGAAGGCTTTTTCGCACTCTTTCAGGCTTTCTTCAAAGGTGCCGTTAAGGTCGTAGCGGACGGTAACCGCACCTCCGTTTTCGGCGATTACGGCCCCCTCCAGGCCGATAAGCTTTGATGTTGTCCTGGCATAACAGAGAATGTTGCCTGTGGCAAGGACTACCGGGACTTTAAGGGAACGGATTTTTTTGACGGCTCCAAGGTGGAGTTCCCTGTTTTCGCAGGTAATTGTCCCGTCAATGTCAACGACAATAGCTTTGAATTTCATTGAAAAGAGATTGGAACGGGGAGATAAAATATTTCCCCATCCATAGTTTTTAATTGATCTCAACTTTCACTGGTCAGTAAGCCCAGCCATAGTGACTGCAACAACAGCTTCTCCTTCCGGAAGGCTGGGAGAGTCCACGAGGCGGATAATTCTCTTTTCGCCTTTGGACTTCCGCAGGTAGAGTCTGAAGGTTGCAGTATGCCCCACAATATGCCCTCCGACAGGCCTTGTGGGATCACCAAAGAAGGCATCGGGTTTTGCCATAACCTGATTTGTAACAACAACGCAGGCATTGAACAGGTCTCCGAAGCGGAGCAGGCCGTGCATATGTTTGTTTAGCTTTTGCTGCCTGTCTGCAAGGGTTCCCCTTCCTACATATTCAGCCCTGAAGTGAGCCATAAGAGAGTCAACGATCAGGAGGCGAACGGGTTTTCCCATTTCCTTGAGCTCGTTTGCCAGGTCTGTTGCAGAGTCTACAAGAAGTATCTGGTGATTGGAATTGTATGCCCGCGCAACATGGATGTTCTGCAGGAATTCTTCAGGATTAAGTTCCATTCCGTACTTCTCGGAAAGTCCCTTTACCATCTGGGTAATCCTTTCCGGCCTGAAGGTGTTTTCGGTGTCGATTATAATTACCGAGCCTCCGAGACCCCCATGCTCCTTGTCCATCTGGACGTTCACTGCGAGCTGGTGAGCCACCTGAGTCTTTCCGGAACCGAATTCTCCGTACAGTTCGGTAATAGCCTGGGTTTCTATGCCCCCACCCATCATTTCGTCAAATTCGACACAACCGGTGGTAAGTTTGCCTACCAATTTCCTTCTTTCAAGGACGAGGTCTCCGGTCTCAAATCCCCCTATGTCAGCAGCCTGCCTCGCGGCATTGATGATTTTTGCGGCAGTCGATTCCCCGATTTCGGCTGTAGTTGCAAGTTCGGAAGGAGAGGCTACGGCCACTGCTTCAACGGTGTTAAATCCGGCTTCTTTGAGTTTTTCTGCAGTTGCAGGGCCAACTCCTGGCAGTTCTTCAAGTGTGACTTCGCTCATTACAAATTCTCCTGGATGCACATGTTTGTATAGGGTGCATAACGGTTGCTTTTCAATAGTTTCGCAGGTATATATATCTAGAGGAGGCAGAGTGAAAGTATTCTGAACAGTATGGAAAATGCGTTAATTAATTCGAAGGAAACTGACAAAAAAGAGAATAATAAAAGTTCTTTTCATGCCCTTAAACTTACAAAAGAAAAGAAGAAAATAGATAAAAAAATACAGAAAGCCCTCAAAAAACCGAAAAAAAACAGAGCAAAACCAAAACTTCTTTTTACTTAGCAGAGTATCCTCCCATCATGCCAAAGGTCGCCGTAGGCGGTACGTTTCAGTATCTTCATGACGGACACGCCAGATTAATTGAAAAAGCATTTGAGATAGCAGGAAACGGAAAAGTCTACATAGGGCTTACCTCGGACGAGATGCTGCAAAAAAATCACAGTATCGATAATTATGAAAACAGGAGAGTCCGGCTGCTTGAGTACATAGATGAGATGGAGATTCCGAAAGAAAAATATGAAATTACAAGGCTTAACGATCCCTGCGGCCCGACTGTGGAGGAAGATTTCGACTACATAGTAGTCTCCCCCGAGACCTACCCTGTCGCCCTGAAAATCAACCGCATCAGAGAAAAAAAGGGAAAAAAACCTCTTGAAATTGTGTACGTTGAATATGTGATGGCTGAAGACGGGACTCCGATTTCATCCACAAGGATTGCAAAAGGAGAAATTGATAGGCATGGAAGGCTGAAAAAAGAGTCAGAGGCCTGAAACAACTGCATTTTCAGGCAGATCCCCCTTCAACAGGTATAAATCCGGACAGGATTATAAAGTGATACTATGCCCAGAGAATTTACACAAATGGACATTGATATTTTTAACAAGCTTGCCCCTGAAGCGGGAGGAAACCAGATTTCAAAAGAAGCAGGGCACCATTTCCCTTTCATCCTGCGCCCGGTTTCACACAAATTTGCCGAATCTCCGGAAGACTTCAGGGAAAGGCTTGAGAGACTGAATGCGGAAGAACTTGACTACCTTGTAGGGCTTGCCCTTGAAGGAAAGGAAGATGTCCAATCCCTGGACGAAGATCTTGAAGAACTGGTAGCGGTAGTCGAGGAAAAGTTGTCCCCTGAAAGGGCAAAACAGTTAAAGGACCTCATGGGACTTTTCTAAACCGGAAAGATATTCGAAAGGAAGGCGCGAAAAGAAATCTCCCGAATCGAATACCTTCTGAATAGGATGTCTTCCGAAACGAATGCCTTCTGAATCGAATGTCCTCTAAAAGGGATATAAAGATAGATTTTTGAAGATACATTTTTGAAAAACATGTCAGCCGAAAAACTTTTTTTTGGGACTGCCGGAGTTCCCAGAAGCGCAAAAGCCAGCAATAGCCCTGCAGGAATTGAGCGGGTAAGGGAACTGGGGCTCGACTGTATGGAACTTGAGTTCGTACAGGGGGTACGCATGAGTGAAAAAGGGGCAGGAAATGTTCTGGAAACTGCCAGAAAGGAAAAAGTAGCCCTGAGCGTACATGCCCCTTACTATATCAACCTGAACTCTCCGGAAGAAGAGAAATTAAAAGCCAGCATGGAAAGGATTTACCAGGCTGCAAGGATAGGCAGCCTCTGCGGGGCAGAGTCAATCGTACTGCACGCAGCCTTTTACCAGAAGAGCAGCAAGCAGGCTGTCTACGAAAATGTCTCAAAAGCCCTCGGAGAGCTTGCAGAGCAGCTCCGGAGCGAGAATATCCCCGCAATCCTTCGCCCGGAGACCATGGGCAAACGTGCGCAGTTCGGGACCCTTGACGAACTGCTCGCCTTAAGCGAAGAAATCGAAGGGGTAATGCCCTGCCTGGACTTTTCCCACATGCACGCAAGGGAAGGAAAGGAAAACTCCTATCCCGAGTTTACGGCAATCCTCTCGAAAGTGGAAGATTCCCTTGGAAAAGAAGGGCTTGCAAACATGCACATGCATATCTCGGGAATAGAGTATGACAGGAACGGAGAAAAAAGACACCTGGTCCTGAAAGAGTCCGACTTCAACTACCCCGAGCTCTTAAAAGCCCTTAAAGAATTCGAGGTTAAGGGGCTTGTCATCTGCGAAAGCCCGAACCTGGAAGAAGATGCGCTTCTGCTAAAGAAGACTTACATGGAATTATAATCTTATAATTCCTTTTAATCTCATAATTCCTTTTAATCTCATAATTCCTTTTAATCTTAGAATTCCTTTTACAGCAGGTCGCAATACTTTCCGGATAGACTCTCAGTCTAATCCATTCACTTATCCTTCTTTTCTGCATTAAATTGATTGATACCTTTTGCCGTATTCTCAAGCAGTTTGAAAGCAAGGTCCTGGTCCGGCCAGAAAGCCAGCCCGCAGTCCGGATTCGCATATTTTATGCGATCTCCAAGAACCGAATAAGCCGTTTCAAGCCTCTTTTTGATAACATCCGGGGTCTCCAGCTCGGTTATGATTTTTTGCAGGTACTCCTTTTCCTTCCAGGCATTAATTCCGTACTTTTCATTGACAATATTTACAAGACTGAAAATATCGGTACTTGATACTCCGACTCCCGCATAAGTATCCGAATCCTCCAGCACTTTTCTGTCCAGAAGATCAAGGTAGGAAGGATTTCCCGCATACTCAAATCCTATGACATTGATAGGAGTCTCACATATGAGCTCATACTTTAATGGAGAATATACGTGAATCTCCATATCCGCTCCCTGCTGCCGGGCATAGGAAGAGGCAACGGTAAGAGCTGATATGATCTCAGCGTCAGAAAACCGAATCATATCGGTTAACCCCAGGCTGATTTCATCCAGCGCTATAACCTTAATTTTGAAATTTTTTGCTATTTTAAATGCCTGTTTAACGAATTTTTCAACATCCTGTGCAAGGATATTATATGCATCTACAAAAGCCGTTGCCCCGAAAGCCTGAAGATACATATCCGTTGGGCCTGCAATACAAACCCTGACTTCAAGGATTTTCCCGGTCTCGTTTTTGTATTGTTTTGCGACTTCATCGACTATTTCCAGTTCAAGGATCTTTGCATTCTCCTCTTTCAATACATAAGGCTCAGAACAGTTTTTTTCGTCTTTAATGATATCAAGAAACTGGCCTATCATATCTCTAAACTGAGGATATGTGGGAACGTGCACTCCCACACCAATTTTTCTCTGAAAAGCTTCCGTTATTATTGAAAAGAGTTTTTCGTCTTCATCTCGATTCTCAGCTGCAGTTTTTACCCACTCCCTTGTGACACCTTCAGGTGTGGGAAGGCTGCCTTCGTCGATAAAAATAATCTCCTGCATGCCTGGTATTAAGAGAGATGAGGTTTTATAGATATTGAATTTGTTCGGGCATTATTTATAAAAGTGTATAGAAGTAAGTCAGTTAATTTTAGAATTATTTTTTAGCCCGCTTTTATGATAAATTTGTAAAGATGACTTACTATCTACACTTCCTGATAGAACTAATCAAAATCTCATATAGTTCAAGAAAATATTCAAGAAACCATTCTTTAGCAAATCCGGTTGAAAAGGCAATTCCCATTATTGACAGTTCCCATCTATTATTGAATTCCGCTCCAACTGTACTGTTTACCACTATACTTTTTCTCGCCTTTTGTATGCCAACGCTTTTTCAAGTCTGCATATTTTTCCTTATAAATCAGTATCAGGTAGACTCCAGACAGGCCCACGAGAGCATAAACCAACCTCGAGAGGATTGATTTCTTGCCAAAAAGAGCTGCTACCAGATCGAAATTCAGGATTCCTACAAGACCCCAGTTCAAAGCGCCTATTATTACTAACAGTTTGGATAGAATCTTCAGTTCAGACTTATCCTTCTTTACCAGACCTTTCGAATACATATTTACCAGACCTCCCACCGTAAAGCATTGAGAAAGGACAGCTTATTTTTGACTGGAAAATTTTGACCGAAAAATTCAGATCGTTAAAATACCAGATGCTCTGCCCCCCAAACAATGTTGGAGCTAAGATTTTATTAATTTATTCCTCAAAATGGTCAGCATTGTTTTTCGGGAAGAGGAGAAGTTTACTCAAAAAAACTCACCAATATTCAAAAGAATATAATAGTGTTTAAAGGAACTTGACTAATATTCAAAAGAATCTAACGAAAAATGGAAAAAATAAACAGAAAATAGCTGAAAAAAAAGGAAAAAAAGGAAAAAAAATTATATTTCAAGCATTCCAGAGTTTTCATCGATCTCTTCAGTCCACTTGCAACCGCCTTCCCTGTTAACCACGCCCACGGTAAACTCTATCCCGCTTTTTTCCACATATTCGCGGGTTCTTTTCAGGGCATGGTCCACCATTCCGCCTGAAGTGAGGATAAGGCAGCGTTTTCCACAGAGGGCCATAAGGATCGATTTGTCTATAACGCCTGAGGTCACATCCAGGTGGATTCCGTCCTGTTCGGCAAGGGTCTTGCTTTGCTTGCCCATCGCCCCCACAAAGACGATTTCTCCTTCTTTAATGATCTGCCTGACCTCCGGCAGGGAATAACTGTCCATATCGTAAAGCAGCACTCCACCGGCTTTAATCCCTTTACGCTTAAGCTCAACAATAGCCCTGCCGTCGGGGTGGATGTGCAGAACCGTGGCATTAATAGCTTCATAAGGGGATTGGGTCGCATATTCTCCGTACATAACCCCGATATTCAGGTTGTCACCTTCCCGGACCCCGGGCGGGACCTCAACCCACATAAGGTCAAGCGGCTTTAAGGTGTTGACAAGCTCGGGAACGGTTTTAGGGGAGTTTTTGCCGTATGCAAGCCCTCTCCTCTCAATTTCATGATAAATCTCAAGGGTAGTGGGCTGGCGCAGGCCTGCTTTTTTAAGAAGCTCCTGCTCTTTGAAGACCTCCGCAGGGGTCCCCTGCCCTATAAGTTTGCTGTTTGACATGAGGTACACATAGTCAGACCAGCGATAAGCCAGGTCCACATCGTGAGTGGAGATGATGATCGTACTCCCGAAATGGTTGAATTCGTTAAGTAAATCCATGATTTCGTCTGCTCCGACAGGGTCGAGGTTTGATAGGGGCTCGTCAAGGATGATCACTTCGGGTTCCATAGCCATAACCCCTGCAATTGCAACCCTCTTTTTCTGCCCTCCACTCAGATGATGCGGAGGCTTGTCCTTCAGGCGGGTAAGCCCGACATGCTCAAGGGCATGCTGCACGCTGGCATCGACCCTTTCTTTTGAATAACCCAAGTTTGCAGGCCCGAAAGCTACGTCCTGGTATACGGTGGGGGCAAAGATCTGGTCATCGGAGTTCTGAAAGACAATTCCTACGGATTTCCGGATTTCCCGGAGGGATTTTGAATCGTACTTAAAAGGAGCTCCGTGGAAAAGGATTTCACCTTCCTGTGGCTTTAAAGTCCCATTAAGGAGCAGGAAAAGCGTGGACTTTCCGGAGCCGTTTTGCCCTACAAAGGCAACCTTTTTTCCTTTTCTTATCTCAATGTTTATGCCTTGAAGAGCTGCAGTCCCGTCCGGGTAGGTGTACTTAAGGCCCCTGGTCTCAAGAATGATCATGATCTGTTACCTCAAATAATGGATATGTTTTTTGTAAAATAAAAAAGTGCAAGAGCTGAAAGGAAGTAGGCAGAAGTCAGCAGCAATTCAATGGCTTTTACAGGTCTGTGCACTTCGAAGAGAGTCATTTTTCCATCATAACACCTGGAATTCATGGCAAGGAAAAGTTTGTCTCCCTGTTCCCAGGAACGGACAAAGAGAGTACTTGCCAGCATACCCAGAGAATGGATCGAACGCCTGAAGTTCGAATATCCGAGTCTTACGGTCTGAGCATACCTTATTGAAAGGGCCATGTCCAGGAAAACAAAGATGTACCGGTAAATCAACATGGAAAGCTCGATTAGGGATTCCGGAAGTCTGGACACCTTGAGCACGGCAAAGAGTTCTATCATAGGCGTTGTAAGCGCAAGGAAATAAAGGCAGCACATCCCGCTTAAGGACCGGGAAAGTACCAGCAAGGCAAGCTCAAGCCCGTCTGCCCTTACCGAGAGGGGATAACCTGCAAGTTCGAAAGACAGAAGCTCCTGCCCCGAGCCGGAGAAAAAAGCAATGATAATCACACCTGTGAGTGCAAACCCTACGGGGGCTAACAGAAGTTTCAGGTATAATTTAAGGGGAGCCTTGCCGAGAGCAACGGTTGTAAAGCTCATGCAGAAAGCTATGAAAAGAGGAGTGATAGGGGATGTGGATGAGACCCCTACAAGCAGCCCGAAAAAAACTATTGCCAGCTTCAACCAGTTGTTTCGGTGCCTCATAGGGCTCATAAGGGCATAATCATCAAGGATATTGGTCATAGAGAAACCTGCTAGATAGGTAAAGGAAGGAAGCAAAAATCAAGGTTTAAAAATAAAAGGCAAAAGATAAAAAACTTTCCTCCCCCGAGGAAAGGTTGGTAAAGGCTAAAAGAAGAAATTAAATTATAGCGATTGCCTGTCTCTCTCGGGCTTACTCTTGTCTTTGTATCCGAGGTCATTTTCATAACGGCTTTTAGCCCTGTAGTAGCCAAAGAAATAACCGATAATCCCTGCCCCGATAGCTGCCTGAAGCCCGAAGAGAAGGCTTTCTATTTCCCCGCTTGGAGGCTCCCAGATAGGTTCTGCAATTGGTTCATAGGTTCCGCCGGTGATCTCATTAATCACACCTTCTGCCTCTCCGTCAGCCCCTCCGTATTCGGCATCCGTGGTGGACGACATATAAACGAACTGGGCTGCGAAGATGAGGAAAATTGCAAGTACGATAAGTTCCAGTATTCTGCTCATGCGGGATTCCCTCTAAGTTTTCTTACGACCGAATCTTCAAGGACTTTCATTTCGACCAGGATATCACTCTTGACGTTGACCACATACTTAAAGAGCAAGGCACTGACAGCCCCTTCCATGATTGCAAGAGGTACCTGAGTAACTGCAAAGATTCCGGCAAATTTAACGAACGAACTCATAAAACCTGCAAAGGTAAGCACATTTCCTGCAGGATATGCAAGGGCAAGCTGCACAGAGGTGGTCACATAAGTTGCCCAGTCCCCGAGGGCCGTTGCAAGGAAAACCACCAGATAGAAATTGAGATTTGCTTTCATTCCTGCCTTATAGACCAGGTATGCGACCACAGGACCCAGGATACCCATGGAAAAGACGTTCGCTCCAAGGGTTGTAAGTCCTCCGTGTGCAAGGAAAATTGCCTGGTAGATAAGTACGATGATTCCGAGAACTGCGGTGATTGCCGGCCCAAACATAATTGCTGCAACCCCCGTGCCTGTGGGGTGAGAACAGCTTCCGACTACAGAAGGCAGCTTAAGGGAAGATAACACGAAAATAAACGCACCTGCGACAGCAAGAAGAGGCAGTACTTCGCGTTTTTCTTTGACCAGATTGTTCATTTTATAAATGCCAAATGCGACCACTGGTATTGATAATACAAACCAGAGTTGCCACCAGGGCGTAGGTAAATAACCTTCCATTATATGCATGAGATCACCATAAGAATATCAAGTAAAGATTACTGAGGTTAAGTAAATTTAAATTGAGTTATTGCATACATAAAGGTTGCGGTGTAACAGAAGCAGATGCATGAGAGCCCATAAAATTAATTTAAAGGTAAAAATGTTCTCAAAACCGGGAGTACAAAGAACAAAACAAGCAAACTTGAATCGATATAAAGTATAATTCAAGAAACGCATTATGCGGAATATGCAATAAACCTGGAAGAAATCAATACCTGTCAGGAATCTATTAAAAAAAATGAAGGAAACCCAGTCAGATCAGAAGTCGGATCAAAATTAACAAATAAAGAAAGTAGCACATAGAAAGTAAAGTTGCGCATGGATAAGAAAAATAAGAGTAAAAAGGAAAAAATGGAAAAAAATAAAAAAATGGAGGTTATAGCCGCAGATAGTTTCCGTTTTAGGACCCGGAAGATAGGTCAGAATGGCAAGCAAAGCAAATAAAAATCAACTAAAATTGCTTTAGCAAAAAGATATTGTACCCAAAGTTATATAAGTATATCCATTTGGTTCCTTTAGAGAAAAAGTCTTGCAACAAGATCGTCAGAGAGGATATACTGTGGAAGAAAAATAAGAAGATTTAAATGTAAAATTTAGTTAAATAAGGAAAATTCACCTGAAATTGAAAGAAAATGCAGGCAAAAAAAGAAAAAACTAAAACTAAAAAAACGGATCTGAAAAAATTCGGGTTGCCCGCAGAAAAAGCAGTAAATCCAATTTACTGGTGGTTTAAGGATCTTAAAGCTCTTTTAACTTTAATTATCTGTAAGCCTCAAAGTTCATTTTCTATTTGTAAGCCTCAAAGTTCATTTCCTATTTGTAAGCCTTAAAGCTCATTTTGTGACTTTGTAAACACCAGAGCCCATTTACCTTTTATAAGCCTCAAAGCGATTTTACCGGGATAAGTCCTGATTCATTTTACAAGCCTGCAAACCTTAAAATCCACCATTGAAAAGTACTACCGAATAAGCAAGTACTAAATAACGCCCGAATTTCCCCAGGAAAACAAGTATTGAAAAAGACCTGAAAGAAAGCTGCATAAGCCCTGCAACCATGGTAATCACATCCCCTATACCCGGCACCCAGGTGAAAAGAAGGGTATAGATTCCGTATTTGCTAAAGAGCCTTTCACTTTTCTCGAGCTTTTCAGGGGAAGGAGAGAGGTACCTATCAAGTACATTCCTTCCTTTTAAACCCAGATAGTAAGTGGTACATGAGCCGAGAAAGTTGCCGGTGGTGGCAACCATAACTACGACAAAAGGACTAAACCCCTGGTAAACGAGGGCTATTACCAGAGCCTCCGACCCGAAAGGCAAAACTGTAGAAGCCAGAAAACTCAGGACGAAAAGATGCAGATAACCGTAATCAACAATAAAGGTGGTCAGGGATTCAAGCATAACAATCGTTCTCTTAGTTCCTGCTTACTATTCTATTATATTATTTTATGCCTGCGTGAAAGCAGGTTGTTCATATTACACGGTTAATACTTTTAAACAAAAGGAAAAATAATGGTTTGAAAAAGACTCATAATTGTTTGAAAAAGACCCATAATTGTTCGAAAAAGACCCATAAAATAATCAGCTTGAAAGATACGAAGAAAAAAGAAAAAGACCGGAATTAAAAATTAATTTCCGGTCCCTGCTGCGGAAGAAGCTGTTAAACCTTATTCAGTCCCTTCTCTTCCTGAGCAGTACAAATGCTGTGGCGAGTATTCCGAGAGTTACAAAACCGCTGATGAAAGGAGTCGACTTCGTCACTTCGTAACTTCCGCTCATATCCCCTACTTCAACGGTATAATTTCCTGCCTCCTTCTCGGTATGGGAGAATTCGACTACCGTACTTGCACCAGCATCCAGGTTCACGGCTTCGGACTCGACGGATTCGCCGTTGACCAGCAGATCCACTTCGGTTTCTCCTGCAATATTGCCGGTGTTTTCAACTTTCACCTGGATCGTAACTGCGTCTCCGCCCTCAACAGAAGCAGGCTCGATTGAGAAATCCGAATATTCAAAAACAGCTTGGTCTTCGGAAACCTCAACAACCGTTTTTCCTTCTTCATAACCTGTTTTTGTGGCATTTACCGTATATGTACCCGGAGCGGTTACCCAGTAAGATACAGTGCCGTCTGTGCCCGTCTGTCCCTCAACTTTCTGGCCGCCGAAGTAGACATCCGCTCCGGAGACAGGCTTATTTTCGACAGAGTCGGTAGCCTTTATACTGATCTGGTCCCCTATCCTGATGGTTTCCGGAGAGACCGAGAGGAGCAATTTCAGGACACCTGCCCCGACAACAGCAACATCCCTGGTTCCGGAGATATACCCTTCTTTGCTTGCAGACAATGTGAAGCTACCTTCCTCAGTTGGGGTATACGTAAGAGTTCCTTCGTCTCCTGTGGTCCCGATGCTCTCGTCTTCAAGGAAGAGTTCAACATCGCTGACCGAAACGTTTCTTGCCGTGACCAGGATTTCTGCTGCCTGCCCGACCGTAAGGACATCGGGTGTTTCTATTTCCAGCTGATCCTGAGCAGCAGTCTCGACTTCAACATAGGGGTAGAAGCGCAGAACCGAAGAATCGGCAACCCTGAATTTAATGTTGCCCATCAGGTCAATGGTATTGCCCTTTGAGAGGGAGATAGAGTCTTCGTTCCTCATCTTGATTCCTGAGCTGGAAATCGTGCTTAGTTCCATCCTGCCGAAAGAATCACCCTGGGAAAGCTCAACATAATCTTCGGAGATCTGGAAGACCCCTTCTACAAACACAGCATCGGTTTCCGCACCTCTGAAGATCTGATCAAGATGGACTGCAATGAGAGGAAGATCTTCTACGCCTCCGAGATCGGTTTCATAGACATAGTCACTGTCGGAATTGAGGAAACCTTCATCCACCACATTTCCGCCCTTTTTAAGCTGCACCCATACGGTGTCTCCATTGACGTCTACTTCTGCAATGTTCAGGGAATAACCTTCATCAAGTGTCAGCGAAGAGCCCGTAAACATTGACTTTTTGTTGTCGTCATCAATCAGGACCTTTGCGAGGACATTGTCCGAAAGCACGCTCACGCTCTTTGAATTCTCAAAAGTATCCTCAGGATAGCCTGCAAAATACTTCTCTGCCATAAAGCCGATAACTTCATAGCTTCCCCAGTCTTCGTGCTCGAATTTCACAGAGGCCGGACTGGTGGAATAAACAAGCGTCTCGTCATCAATTGACCTTCCACTGATATCTTCAGTGAGGGTCAGGCTTTCGGTGGAGACATTTTCATCTATGTTGTAATAGAAGCCTTCAAAGTTGAAAGGGGTCCAGACAGTCGTATCAAACACTTCATCATGAACCGTTCCCCTCAATTCATAACTTCCGGGCTCGGAAGTCTCAACTATGGGAGCAAAGCGGATGTCATCGGCATCAGCCACAAGGAAGCTGAGTATTCCCATTATTTCGACGGTGTCTCCCTTGCTAAGAGTGAAAGAATCACGGTTTTCCATTGTGATCCCGGAACTTGAAGTGGAACTTATTTCCATTTTCCCGAATCTGTCCCCATTCTCTATCTTGACATACTCGTCCGAGACCTGAAAAATACCTTCAACAAAAACAGCATTGGTTTCCGTTCCACTGAAGATCTGAGCAAGGTGGACTGCAATGAGGGGTACATCTTCTGCGTCCCCAAGCTCGGTTTCATAAACATAGTCGCTGTCGGAAGAGAGGAAGCCGTCATCAATTACATCCCCGTCCTTTTCGAGCTGAACCCATACTTTGTCCCCGCTGACATCTACTTCGACAATGTTCAGGGAATAGCCTTCTTCAAGTATGAGGGAAGAGCCCGTGTACAGGGATTTCCGGTCATCGCTATCGATCAGGATCTTCGAAAGCTGTCCTTCCGAAATAACACTGATATCGTCATTTACAAAGCTGGAGTTTTCGGTGTATCCCGCAAAATACCTCTCTGCCATAAACCCTATGACCTGATAAGTACCCCAGTCCCCGAATTCGAACTCCGTTTCTACGGGTTTTGTCTCATACTCCAACCCGTTCCTTGCGATGTTCCGGCTGCCGGCAGTGAGGTGGATAGTCATATTCTCGGAACCTTCCCCTGTATCAAGGTCATAGTAAAAGCCTGAGTACGTCTGGGGTGTCCAGGTATAAGTAAGACTCTGATTTGCGTTTTCATCCCATATGCGGTTGCCTGTCGAATTTGAGACCTCTGCGGCTGCAGTTTCGCAAAGCAATCCGAGCGTTAGAAGCAGACATAGCATTATCATATATTTTTTAGTCCCCAAGTTAGACCTCCTTTTAAGATACTGGAACAGGGGTGGAGCCTTTGGAAGCCAGAGAGAAAAAATAGAAACAAAAAAGTTTCCAGAAAACTCCCTGAAAGTTTTCCTGAGCCCGAATACCCCGTTTACTATAAAGACATTAAAACATTCAATAATATACAGTTCAAGATATTACATGGATTGGATAAAGGTTTTTGGGTAGTTATTATTATAACAGGAAGAAAATGAAATAAAAAATCCGGAAAACCGAAGAAAAAGAGAGAAAAAGGAAAATAAAGATAAAAAATACTTCAAAAATAAAAAGAGGAGATGGATATAAAAGAAATAATAGATTTTTCCCTTTAAGCACGATATTTCTACTTATTAAGCAATTTTTTACTTATTGGGCTATTTTTTACTTATTGAGCAGCTTTTTTGCTTATTGGACAGTTTTTTATTTATTGAGCAGCTTTTTTGCTTATTGGGCAGTTTTTTGCTTATTGAGCAGTTTTTTATAGAACACGAACCAGGGATTATCCAGAAAACCGATTACATTCTTACTGATAAGCTGCCCTATGACCAGAGGAATGACAGGCATAACCCCGTAAAAAGCTATGACAACAAAGATAAGGGAGTCCAGTGTAAGGTTGACAAAATCGCTTGCACTCGAACGAAGCCAGATGTAAGGGTTTAGAAGGGTATCGTGCCTGAAGTTCTTTTCTTTTTGTAAAAAGTGTTTTTTGAGGGATGCAAAGACCCAGGCGTCAAGGTTCGAACAGACCAGAAAAGAAACCCAGCTTGCAATCGTAATCCTGATGCTCAGCCCAAAGAGGTTCAGCCAGGCATCTTCCAGTTCAAAGAAAGGAGCGGGGCTGAGACTTGTGACCATCCCGATGAAGAGCACGAACAAGATTTGGGTTGCAAAAGCGATGAGGATGGAGATATGCGTCCTCCGCTCCCCATAGACTTCGTTGATCATGTCCACAACCTGAGCAATAAAAGGATAGATGAAAACTGCCGCAGGAGCAAAGAAAGAGTAAAAGCCGAGGTCAAAGACAATAATGCGCGTGGCAAGGACCTGGGAAGCCGCAAGGTAAACCACATAGAAAGCGGTGAGTACGGTAAAACCGTTTTCAGGCATTTTTCTAATAATATACACGGATGCATAGGTAGCAATAGTAAGGGTGATAATCCAGTACAGCCAGACTAACATTTTTCATCACAACCGGGTTTTTATGGAGCTTGGAACGGATCAATTCCTGAAATGAGTTGCCTAAACTTGAAATAAACCGATAGGGACTACGGAGCTTAAAATTAAAGAGAAGGCAAACCTGCAAAAATGCAGAATTCGGGAAATAGAAAATACTGCCCATTTTATTTAAAGTGTGTATATTTTCGTATTATAGGAAGCTCCGGAGAATACCCCGGACCTGAAAATTCACCTGCTTGGAAAGGGGGGGTTCTTCAACTCCCCAACCCGTAAAAAACGATCCTTTTTGAAATTCTACCGGAGACCCATAAAATATAAGTTAAAAGAGAAGATTTCTGACCTGTAGAATCGAGAATTAATCTCAGAATAATGAATTAACTGCAGAACAAGAGTTAACTGCAATATAAATAATCAATCTTAGACCCAACAACTAATCAATCTTAGACTCAACAACTAATCAATCTTAGACTCAACAACTAATCAATCTTAGACTCAACAACTAATCAATCTTAGACTCAACAACTAATCAATCTTAGACTCAACAACTAATCAATCTAGACCCAACAACTTATCTCCGGAAATTCAAGAATCAATCTTGTAGAGAATCAATAATCAACTGCAAGATCAAGGATTGACCTTCAGAATCGAAAAATAACATATGGAGCCGTCCCGGCATGGAAAAATATACCAGCATTCCAGAAGACCTGAAGCTTGCCGTACTTGAAAAGATCAAACCCACGGAAGCCGAAAGAAAAATACTCACGGCAGTTCAGGAGGAACTTGCAACAGATGTAAAAGAGGCAGCAGAGAAACTTTGTGTAGCGGATATTTTTGTAAAAATGGTCGGTTCTGCTGCGAGAGGCACCTGGCTTTCAGGCACCCATGACATTGATGTTTTTATCAGCTTCCCCGAGGAAACCACCAGAGAGGAACTGGAAAGGAGGGGAATGGAGATTGCCAGGGAGGTGGCAAAAAAAGCAGAGCACGCCGAAGACCGCCATGCTGAACATCCATACCTCAACATTGTTTTCAAAGGCTTTGACGTTGACCTCGTCCCATGCTTCAGGGTAGAATCCGCCTGCAAGCTCAAATCCGCAGTGGACAGGACGCCCTTCCACAACGAATTCGTAAAAACCCACATAAAAGGCCGGGAAGACGATGTCCTGCTCATGAAGCAGTTCATGCGCGGAGGCGGAGTTTACGGCTCGGAACTGAAAACACAGGGCTTTTCAGGCTACCTGACCGAACTCCTGATCATTCACTACGGCTCTTTTGAAAACACCGTAAAAGCCGCCTGCCTCTGGAAACCCGGCCAGAAAATAGACATTATGCAGCACTCGGAAACGGAACATACCGAACCTCTTATTATGGTAGACCCGACCGACCCCAAACGAAACGTTGCAGCAGCCCTCTCCCTCGACAAATTCTGCATGTTCATGGACCACTGCCGGGAGTTTATGAAAAGCCCGGGACTCAGATTCTTTTTCCCGGCCCCCCTCGAACCGCTTGAAGATAAAGAGATCCTTGAGAAGCTCGAAAGCAGGAAAAGTTCCCAGCTTGCAGTTGTTTTCAAAACCCCGGATATTGTGGACGACGTCCTCTACCCTCAGCTCTACAAAATGGAACAGGCTGCAGCAGCTCTCCTGCACGAATACGATTTTTCAGTAATCAAAACCGGAGTCTGGTCAGGAAAGCCCGAAACCGTAATCATGCTCGAACTTATCTCAGGCACCCTCCCCAACGTCAAGAAAAGAATCGGCCCTCCGGTCTGGGTCAGGGAGCACGCCGAGAAGTTCAAAGCCAAGTACGAAGAAGCTGAAAATGTTTTCGGAGGCTATATCGAAGGAGGAAAGTACGTCTTCGAAATTCAGCGCAAATACCCGACTGCAAAAGGGCTTCTTGAAGAACAGCTTCTGAACTGCTCCCTCGGAAAACAGGTACATAGCAGCGTGAGTAAAGGCTTTGAGGTTGTAGAAGATGCGGGAATTTGCAGGCTGAAAGACCCGGATTTCAGGGTTTTTTTGAGGAAATGGATGTAAAAAGCATAAAAATAATTTAATACAGAGGAACAAACCCCTCCATCCTTTTCTGATAAAACAAATACTGCTGGGCATACCCGCAGTAATAGCCGAAGTATTCCCGTCCCCAGTCTCCCATTCGACTCATGTTCGTGCAGCTTTCAAAGAAATTGTCGTCGATGTGGTAATGCTGGATGATCTGCCTGATGTGGGTGTCTATGGGGAAAGCTTCCATTTTATCAAAGGCGAAAAGGAGAACGCAGTCGGCAACTTTTTCCCCGATGCCGCGAAGCCTCATAAGGCGTTCTCTTGCGTACCGGTATTCCAGGCGGAAGAGGACATTAAGGTCGAGTTCGCCTGAAGCTACTTCTCCTGCCGCTTCTTTTATGCGTTCGGTCCGGAAGCCGAGCTTGCATTTGTCAAGCAGAGAAAGATCGGCTTCTGCAAGAGTATCGGGGTCAGGAAAACTGAAATATCCTTCTTCCAGTTCCTGTCCGAAAAAACGGCTCAGAAGATAGATTCTTTTTTGAATTGTGGGGATACTCGAGGCTGTTGCGAGCATGTAAGAAATCAGGCACTCCCAGGGGTCCTGCCGGATCAGGCGAAGACCTCTGTATTTGTTGATCGCCCTGTTTATCAGAAGGTCTTTGTTTATGCTTTCGTAGATCGAAGGCAGGTCGTCGTCAAGACGGAAATAATGAGAAAAAAATTCTGGGGGCAGTCGGGAATCGACCAGAAGTTCTCCGCTGTCCTCCTGGGAAAGCCGGATAACATGTTCTCCTACGACGCCTGTCCACCAGTCTCCTTCCTTTTCCCAGCGGAAGACCTGTCCGCAGTCGAGGGTGTAGTCGAGGTTAAAGATTTCGGGCTTAAGCCTGTACATCCAGTTCCAGCTCCCTTAGAAAAGTTGCGGCGGTTAAGGTATCTCCAAGTCCGACCGTGGTCAGAGGGGATTTAGAAAGCAGAGTTGGGAGAATGCAGAGCACATACCCTTCCCTTAAAGCATAAGCCCCATGCTCAAAAGTCTTTCCATGGAAGGCTTTAAGAAAAAGCTGCAGCTGCTCCCTTCCGAGCAGGCTCTCCTGAAGTTTTGACGCCTCTTTTTCCACAAATTCCCGCCCTTCAAGCCTTCCCGAAGCCGCATATACTCCCGCACACCTGAGCCCGAAGCTCATTGCTTCAAGCTTTTTTTCGGCGGCCTTTAACAGGGCAGGGTCGTCGATGTCGTCCCATTTTCCCGAAACCCGGGGCTCATCAGAAATTCCGGATTCGTTAGAAATTCCGGACTCATCAGAAATCCCGGAACCCCCGCAAATTCCGGAACCACCAGAGCTTCCGGGTTTAAAGACAGCCAGGAAAAATTCCCTTGTGTGAATGAAAATTTTTCCGATCCCGTGTCGAGAAGCAAGTTCACAGGCAGCCTCCCCTACAGCTCCGGCTTCCATCCGCAAAATCCCTTCGGCAGGAATGCCGTGCAGATTGCGGAGCATTGCAAGTTCGTCCTCGTTCATCCCGATGCTGTTTGAGATTCCAGCAAACTTTAAAAAGACGGAATTTGCAATCTCTTTGCTTCCAAAATGCCCGAACTCAAGGTGAACCCTGAACTTGTCATTCCTTGCCCTCCAGGCCTTAAGCTGAGCAAAAGAATTCTCAAGAACTTCCCTGTAAGTGCTGTCATCAGGATAAGTCTCAAGCAGGAGGTGGAAACCTGATATAAGTACGCCGTCAATCTCACAGGCGTGCTGAAGGGCATACGTCCCAAACGCAGGGTTAACAAAAAGTTTGAAATTCAGTTGGTCGCAGGTTGCTATAAAGCGGTTCTCCCTGGGGACCCTGATTTCCTTCCCGTAAAGGGAAAAGGTTTCACCTTCGGAAAAATCAAAAACGAAATGTATGGGATCCTGGTTGCTGAAAGGAACATCAGGGTTCTTTCCGGATTTTGTCCCTGACTTTTCCTTTGCCTGCAGAGAAACATCCGGGAAATAGACTGCTTTTTTCGAAAAGAGAGAAAGCTGGGTCCGGGACGGGACTGCAACATTGGGGATGACCCTGGAAGCCCCGAGTTCGGAAAGTGCATTTGCCATAATCCCGGCATTTCCACCCATCCTCACAAGGGATTTTTCAAAATAGCGGTTCTTCAGGAACTCAAATACGGACTGCTTAAAAACAAGCCATTCGGCCCCGCATCCGTTTTTCATACAATAGACAAGCCCTGCCGCAAAATCGGATTTCGAAAGGATTTTTCCGGGAGGGTTTTCTATTTTCTCAAGGATTTCAGTTCTTTCAAAAGTATTCAGAAGCTCCGAGATTTCGGCTCCGCTGATCCTGTATACGGAATCTATGTTAACGTTATAACCGCAAAGTATGTTCATTTAACCGGTTCCTGTAGGTTCGAATTAAGAAGCAGCCTCTTGTTCAGGCTTTCAGGTAATTGCTCGATCCGTTACAAAGCGAGGCAGGGAGAAAAAGCTGCCTCTGAGACTTATTTATGAAAGTTTTATGCGGAGAGTTTTATGCGGAGAGTTTTATGTGGAGAGTCTTATGTGGAGAGTCTTATGTGGAGAGTTTTATGTGGAGAGTCTTATGCGTAGAAACTCGCAGAGAAGTCATTTCCCTGCTTTTTTCTGCTTCATCTTTGCAAGCATGGCAACAAAAGCTCCTGCAGAAATCGTATCTCCTATCCCTACTGTGGCTTTGGGCCTCTCCACTACTTTGGAAGGGATTAGGATAGCATCATGGTCAGATCCGTAGACATATCCGTACTCAAACTCATCCGGTGTACAGAGCCTTCTGCCTGTGCAGTACAGCTGGAAGTTTTCAAGATCCTCAAGTCCTGTGGACGAGACAGGCACCTCCAACCCTGCTTCGGCTTCCTCAAGGTTCTCGATATTTCCGTTAAGGGCCTGGGCAGCTGCCAGGACCGAGGAAAAGAGCAGGGAGTCCCTGTGTTCTTTCAGGGTAAGAGGGTGGCCTTTTGCCAGGATGCAGATGTAAAAACCAAGCGAGTGCACATGAACTCTCTCAAGGTCCAGATCCTTCATGAGCTGGACTGCCCCCTGGTAGAGGGACATAATCCCGTTTTCTCCTTTCCTGATAACGGAATATGACAGCTCCTCATATCCCAGCACGTTCAGGGCATTTGCAACCTCCACAGTGTCGAGGCCCAGGGAATGGACATGCCTTGCAACAATTTCTGTCAGGATGGCTTTTCTTATAAGCCGGTTCTGGATGGATGTGAGTTCCACGTGAATGCGGAGTTCGGGGTTCAGGGACTTCAGCTTTTCAATAACCTTTACGGAATTTTCGACGTAATCTTTATAGGTAGACCCATCTTCATATTCCTCTTTTATCATCTGATACCCGGAAAGCATTGCCCCGTCAATAGGAAGGAGGGAGTCAAGGTGTTCGTAAATCTGCTTATCCATATCCAGGCGGAGCCATCTGGGGCGGGACGAAATGATCAGGCGGTTATCCCTCGGGACTTTGAAGGTGTTCCCGGCGCAGGTCACATTCATGTCTTTGGAATACTCGAGGATCCAGTTGACCTTTGACCCGGTCCCGGGTTTGAAGGCTTTTCCCGGAGGCTTCAGGAGGACTTGCCCGTTTTCAACCTTCGGGTGCAGGATATTTCCCGTAGCTGTAAAGTACTCCGCCTGTTCCTCTGAAAGCCAGGGGACGTAAGCTATCACTTTTTTCAACCCTAGTCGGCCAAGGAGATTTGAAATAATCCCTGCCTGCCCACCCATGCGGGCGTAGTCAAAACCCAGGTGTTCCTTGAGCCATTCATGAATGTCTGTGGTATATGCAGGCACTTCTGCGGCTTTTCCTTCTCGCATGGAAATAATCAGCCGGGCAATAAAGTCCAGAGACTCTGCGATCTCTCTCGGGTATACCGCTACCCTATCCTGGATCTCAGCCTCGTCAAAAAACCCGATAAGCTTTGACAGGTCTTCTTCAGTCAGGTGTCTGATAGCATCTATATTGCTGTTATAAGCTACAAACATCCCGTCCAGATAAGGAAGGGCTTCTTTTGCTTCGTAAAACGCTTCTACGTGGCGTTGTTCCCATTCTTCAATGTCCACTTCTGTAAACCCCCTGGGAATAAAATAAAGTATCCAGAATTAAGAAGTTTAGTTGATCCGGAATAAAGAAAAATAAGGAAAATAAATCAAAATAAATCCGAGTTTTTGAATGCCCGGGGTTATTCTGTTCATACTTCCCCTATTTTCCATTTTACGTTTATTTTATTTAACTTTGTGCAGATTGGAGACCTGAAGGCAGACCAGAACGATCCGAATTCAAAATCATGCTGTGATTCTAAAGCAATTAAGATTAAAATGTAGACCCCACATCAATTCAAGGTCAAGCTGCAGACTCTACAACAATTAAGGTCACGCTGTAGACCCCACATCAATTCAAGGTCAAGCTGCAGAATCTACAGCAATACACATTCATGTCGTATATTCGGCATTGATCCTGACATAATCGTAGGTCAGGTCGCAGCCCCAGGCTGTTGCGGATTCCCCACCCATTCCAAAGTCAAGGGTGATGATAATTTCCTCATTTTCCATTATCTTTTTCAGGAGCGCAAGGTCTGAAGTCCTGGAAATTTCTCCGGACTTCACAAGTTCGACTTCTTCTCCCCCTCCTGCAAAGGACAGGGAAAGCCTTTCCTGCTCGAGTTCGGCACCCGAGTATCCGGCAGCCGCCACAATCCTGCCCCAGTTAGGGTCCTTCCCGAAGATTGCGGACTTGACCAGAGGGGAACGTACAATAGCCTTTGCAGCAAGCCTGGCGTCCTCGTAGGTTTTTGCACCTGTGACTCTGGCTTCGATCAGTTTCGTAGCGCCTTCCCCGTCCTTTGCCATCTTTTTTGCAAGATCCGTAAACACATAGACAAGCGCGTCTTCAAACTCATCGAGGCATTCCATACAGGGCTTGATTCCGGACTTACAGGTGGAGGTGAAAAGCACCATATCATTCGTACTTGTGTCTCCGTCGACAACAACCATGTTGAAGGTCCTGTCCACAGCTATCCTGAGAGCCGAATCGAGAACATCGGCAGGCACCTGGGCATCGGTATATGCAAAGCAGAGCATGGTGCCCATATTGGGCTCGATCATGCCCGAACCTTTTGCAACTGCCCCTATCCTGACCCCGCAGTCGAGCTCCACAGCTACTTCTTTTACGGCTTTGTCAGTGGTCATAATCGCCTTTGCAGCTGCAAGGCTGCATTCCGGGGAGCTGCCAAGCCCTTCGAGGACTTCTGGAAGATGTTCACGGATCCAGGAAACGTCAAGCCTTCTGCCTATAACTCCTGTTGAGGCAACTGCAACAGTATCAGGTTCGAGGTCAAGACTTTCGGAAAGTGCCGATGCCGTTTCCATCGCATCCAGAAAACCGTCATCACCGGTAAAGGCATTAGCGTTTCCGCTGTTTGCAATTATAGCAGAAAGCCGGTGCTGAGTTTCAATTACTCCTTTGCTAAGGACAACGGGAGCTGCAGTGACCTTATTCTTTGTGAAAACACCTGCTGCAGGACCTTCCGCCCGGATGACTGTAATTCCCATTTTTCCGAGCTTTATTCCGTTTGCAGTTACGCCCTTTACTGCACATATTCCACCCTCTACTTGCTTCATGAAAACCCTCCTTTCCCTCAAAGCTTTGCAAGGCCCTCAATAATATCTCCACGCGTGACAATTCCAACCACGCGGTCATTTTCCACTACTGGAAGCCTGTTGATCCGGTGCCTGACCATAAGTTCGGAGGCTTCTTCAACCGAGGCTTCGGAAGAGATTGTGTGCACTCCTTTTGTCATCATCTCTTCAACCTTCGTAGAACCAACATCTGAAAGCATTTTTTTCGTTTCTTCCCAGCTAAGGAGTTCCCTTATCGGGACTTCTATGACTTCAAAAGGGCTTGGAAGCCAGAGATTTCCTTTTTCCGGGATTACGAGCAGCTCAAGCAGATCAGCCTCACTTACTATTCCTACAAGCTGTCCGCCTTCCAGGACAGGAGCTCCACTGATATTGTTTTCTTTAAGGAGCTTTGCAGCTTCCCGGACTGTGTCGTCAGGCTTGCAGAAGACGACGTCAGGATTCATGACATCTTTTACTTTCATCGGACTACCCCAAGATAAAATTCCATTCTTTATTTTAATCCGTCACCAGTTATATGTTCTCGCCTGCTCTACCTTTACGGAGCTGCTGCAGGCAGCCAGAGCCCGCGGGCCTCAGCCAGTCCGAACATAAGGTTCATGTTCTGGATAGCCTGCCCCGATGCACCTTTGACAAGGTTATCTATTGCCGAGAGCACCACAACCCTGTTATTCTCTTTATCTGCTTCAAAGCCGATGTCACAGAAGTTAGACCCCCTGACCGCGGTAAGGGACGGGACTCCTCCCGGAAGCCGGACAAAAGGTCTGTCTCCGTAAAACTCCTCATAAATCCCCTGCATATCTCCGGTCGAAAGAGGCTCTTTCGTAAAGAGGTGGGCAGTTGTAAGAATCCCCCTGATCGACGGGATCACGTGGGGAGTAAAGCTGATGTTCCTGAGCTTTCCGTCCAGCCTGGTCAGCTCCTGGAAAACCTCAGCCCTATGCCTGTGGGCTGTAAGCTTATAGGGGATTATGTTTTCTGCGAGGTTCGGATAATGAGAAGTTTCCGTCGGGGAAATTCCGGCTCCTGAAATCCCTGTTTTGGAATCAAAGACTGCAATGTCTATTAAACCTGCTGCCGCAAGAGGGGCTGCTGCAAGGGTTGCTCCGGTAGGAAAACAGCCAGGGTTTGCCACAAGCTCTTCCTTTGCAGCTTCAGGGTGAAGTTCTACTAACCCGTACACTGCCTTCCTGGGGTCGCTGTGCTTCATCCCATAAATTTTCTCAAATACCGGAGTATCAAGCCTGTAGTCTGCACTGAGGTCGATCACCTTCGTGCTGCCGTCGAGCAGTTCGGGGACATAATTCATACCGGTCCCGTGAGGCACCGCCAAAAAGACCACATCACAGCGCTCCCGGATTTCTTCGGGACCCGGATTTTCATACTTCAAGTCCAGAAAACCGGTGAGGTGCCTGTGCGTGCTTGCTACGGGTTTTCCTGCAAGACTCCGGGAAGTTGCCAGCTCAAGCCTGACATCGGGGTGGCTCACAAGTAAGCGCAGGAGTTCTCCTCCTGCGTATCCGGAAGCTCCTATAATTCCTGCCTTGATCATGGGTACTCACTGCCAGTGTAATGTCAATACAAGATAATTAAGCTTGTTATCGAAAAAAACCAGAAAGAGGGCTCCAAGGATAGTTGATAGGAAGAAGAATAAGCTCATAAGATTATTCCGGCTCCGGATTATTTCGACTCTGGATCATTCCGGCTCCGGATTATTCCGGAACTATGACCATTTTTTCTTTGACCTCAAGCTCACGCTTTGCAATAAGCCCACCGCTTTCGAGATCAACCACTTTAACAGAAACCAGATCTCCGGGGACCAGTTCCATTGCAGGCAGTCCGCTCTTGTTGAGAGAAAGAGCCCTGCATCCCCCGGTTTCGAGGGTGCCCAGTGCAGTGTCATTGAGCGTGTATGAACTATCATTGATATCCATAATAACCGACAGCGAAGACCTGTCAAAAAAGAGCGGATCTCCTCCGGAATGTTCGAACGCAAGTGAACTTCCGTCGTCAGTAAAAAAGACCTGAAGTTTCGCTGCTGGCGCTCCTTTATGGGTGGAGGCTGAATATCCCTCAAAAAAGACTGAAGAAACCAGGCCTGCAAGAATAAAAACAATGGCTATTGTGACCGCAATTCCGATAACGGGAGCGATCCCTCTTTCGTCTGAGCCCTTCAATGCTGAAATATTCCTGACCGTCATATTACCCCCGGAACAGAAAAGTCATAAAATTAATATTAAGACAGTACAGTTTAAATTTCTAAATATATAAGGGTATTCCAGATAGTTCCTGACAGGTTAAGATCAGCTTCATTCAAGCATGTATCTCTGAGAAGATTACCCTGTAAGGTAAACTATTTTACCTTTATCAACCTTCTTTCATGCAAGAAAATTCTTATGAGTGCTGACTTCCGGAGTAACAGGAGGGAAACAATTGAGCAAAAAAAAGATAATTTACCTTGCAGGCCCACTTTTCTCGTGTGCCGAACTCGAATATAACCGGAAACTGAAGGATATGCTGCTCAACAATGGCTTTTCCGTTTTTTTGCCCCAGGAAGACGCAGAAGATTCGGCACTGGAGCGCAAAATTCAGAACCAGGAATGTATATTCATGAAGTGCGCGGAAGGTGTGGATGCCTCAGACCTTGTTGTCGCTGTCCTTGACGGGGTGGATGTGGATTCCGGAACCGCATGGGAGATAGGTTATGCCTATGCAAAAGGAAAACCTGTTATAGGGCTCAGGACTGATTTCAGGGAACTTGCAGACGGTATCGTGAACCTGATGGTTGAGATGTCTATTGTTTCCCTGGCAAGAGACGAAGAAGAACTGTTGAAAGTACTGGAAAAATTCCGATAACTTTTTTTCCTTCCTGTTTATAATTTCCTGTTTAATGTTACAACCGGGTATACGACTTATTAACCCTCATTCCTCCCTATTTACCTCCCCGGTTTACCACTAAATGCCAGCTCTTTTACCGTTTTCTGAAATTTTCCCTTACCTTTTTTCGGATAATCTCACAAAAAATAGAGAGAGATTATGCCTGTTAACTGAGTCGTAAAAATGACCTTTATTTTTGTAGGGAACTCATGAAAAGTTTCTTCTGATCCAATATAAATTATCACTCAAATGAGATAAATCTTAAAAAATATTCAATGCCAGTAGCCGTAAATATAATGATTATTAATTTGAAAAATGTTTATATGGCAGATGAGACCTATTAAATATAGGAGGTTAAGAAAATGACCTTTTCAAATGGATACACTTTTACTAAAGTGAAGACTTCACACGGGCCCGAAGTGTATGTGACCCAGTTCGGGAAACTGGTAAAGGTTGTGCCCTGCGGCCAGCATGTGGAAATATCCGAAAGATATGCAAGTGAACTGATCAGGCAGATCGAATCGGACTAAGAGAAAAAATTATCCGACTTTTTCTTTTTATCTCGGACCATTTCAGTTAAAGCCCTTTTTCGGCCGAACCCATTTCGGTCTATCCTTTTCTGCAAAACTGTTACACAGTATACCAATTTTCGGGAAAGCATACGGAAAATACGAACTTGTGGCAGCTTTTCTGCATAACTGTTACACAGTATACCAGGCTTTTTTCAACAATATCCGAAATATGAGGGAATAATTTTAATTTTAGATCAATAAAATAATCCTAACAAAAGAGAGGAATCTGAGAAATTGATCAGAACTTACAGGGAAACAGACCTTGAAGAAATGGTAAGGATCTGGTACGATGCATCAATCATTGCCCATCCTTTTGTGCCAGCTTCTTTCTGGGCTTTGCATAAATCCGAAATGAAAGAAAAGTACCTGCCCCTTGCCGAGAATTATGTTTTTGAGCAGGAAGGAAAGGTTGCAGGCTTTATTTCACTTGTAGGAGAGAGGGTATGTGCCCTCTTCGTAGCTCCCGAAGCGCAGGGAAGAGGAATAGGGAAGATTCTCCTCGAACACGCAAAAACCCAGAAAGGCAGGCTCTCCCTGAAGGTCTACAGGGATAACAAAAAAGCCACCCGCTTTTATGAAAGGAGCGGGCTTAAAGCAGTCGGGGAAGAGGTGGACGAGCATACGGGTTGCCTGCAGGTTTTGATGGAGTGGGAATAAAGTCCCGGGCTGGGGTTTCAGCCTTTGATGCACCTTCAGTTTCAAATGCAACACTGAACCAGATTGGGGTGGACCCTATCAGTGTGAACCCGATAAAATTTGACCCGATAAAATTGAACCCGATAAAATTGAACCCTATAAATTGAACCCGATAAAATTGAACTAAATCAAGTTGGATTCAATGAAATGCCACAAGAGTAAAGAAAGAAGAAAGAAAAGAAGAAAGGCAGAAAGTAAAGAGGGAAGGGCCATGAACTATAAAACCGGAGACAGATCCGTTCATGAGGGAGAAGGTTTACTTTTTAGGCATCTTGTACCCGATACGCCGGAAGTAAAGAGAATAAAAAGCCTGCAGGGTAGAGAGTACGAATACGCCGAATATATCGGAATAGTGGAATATTCAATTGCGAGGTATTTTTGCGAGGCTGACAGAAAAATAAAGGATAAGGATGCAGTATCGGCATTAAAGAATATCAGAAAAAACTTCAACAAAGACATTTCTTTTTTCAAACTTGGGCTTGAAAGAGAAATCGTCAAAAACCTGATAGAAGTCCTTGAAGAAAAACCGATAAGCCACCATGAGTTGAAACTGGTAATAGACTACGTTTTAGACGTTATCGAGAACAGAGCATGGATGGAAGACGAACAGGCGTACATAAAATGGGCAGCTTATATCATGAACCTGTTCACGGAAGAAGAGAGTGAAGAGTATGAGAAGAGCATAAAAAAACTCGCTTCCAGGCTGGGCCTGTCCAGTAAGCACGCAGACCTCATGCTCATGAAAGGGGACGAGGAAGATTATTTCGAATTTGTAGAGGAATATGGGGGAGAAAGTGAAGGAAAAGAAGGAGATGAAGGATGGGGTGAAGGAGAGGAGCTGGACGAAGAAAAGCTGATAGCAGAGATGGAAAGTAAGTTCCTTTCAGTGGAAGACTCTGAAAAATTCGATTTCCTGCTGGAAAACGGTCCGGAATTTTATGAACTTGTGGGCCTTTATATCTCCGAACTGGCGGAAAAGGGAGAATTCGGGAGGATCCAGGAACTCTACAGCAAACTCACCGAGAAATACGACGATTTCCTCTACCTCTACGTTTTCATGGGAGCAACCTACCTTGAAATAGACCCTGCCCTTGCAAGATCCTATTTTGAACTGGCACTGAAAGCCCTCGATAACATCAAAGAACTTTCGTACTCCACAAAAGAAAGATTAAGAGCCAACTTCCTTGCCCTTATCGAAAAAATAGGCTGATTGCAAACTGGGCCGGTTGTCAAAAGGACCTGTTTATCAGATGGGCTGCCTATCAATCAGAAGGGAATATAAACAGAGAAGAAGTCGGACATGCAGAAACTCGCTACTGAAAACAGTCTCAAGCAGGATGAACTGTTATGCAGGGATGAGGGTGTTTCGGCAGCTTTTTTGGCAGCGTAAAGCGGTTCTTTGGGCCGTTGGAATGGAGTTCAGGAAACCGGTTATCAAGAATAAGCAACTTGAAATTACATTAAGAAATACAATCTGATGTTGTACTTTAGATGTAGCATGTTAGAGGTTGCACGTTTCATACACCTGAAAAAATGAAAATTGAGTGTTGAAACAGGTTCGATGGCGTTGAATAGACACGTAAGGTCTTGAGAAATTTATGAAATCCATTATTCTATTATTCTTTACTTCTTTTGTTTTTTCTCATCGCTAACCAGGTTGCCGTCTTCGAGAGTAATTATTCTATCAACATACTCGGTATGCCACGGTTCATGTGTTACCATTACGATTGTCTGGCCATATTTTTCATTCAATTCTTTAAAAACATCCAGTACCTGTTTTGAGTTGTTGGTGTCCAGGTTTGCACATGGCTCGTCAGCAAACAATATGTCAGGCTTTTTTGCTATGGCTCTTGCGATTGCAACTCTTTGTTTTTCCCCGCCGGATAATTCGTCAGGAACCCTGTTATGTTTTCCTTTCAGGCCAACCTTATCCAACGCTTCAAGAGCGGTTTTATAAGACTCCTTCCTTGATTTTCCTTCCATCATGGAAAGCACATAAACATTTTCTGCAGCACTCATTTCATTGATGAGTGCATAGTCCTGAAAGACATAACCGACCTGCGTTAGCCTGTAATAACTTCTTTCTGCTTCGGGCAAGCTGGAAACCCGTAATCCCCGAATGGTGTATTCTCCATCCGTTGCGTCGTCTAACAATGCCAGTATCCTTAACAGAGTCGTTTTTCCGCTTCCGGAAGCACCCATTATCGCTACAAATTCCCCTTTGTTTATTTCGAACGAAACACCCCTGAGAGCCTTGACAGCTGTTTCCCCTGTCCCGTAATACCTTTTCAGGTCCTTTACTATGATCATTTTTATCGTCCCCATATGGCTTTGAGTATGCTCTCTCTTGACACAGTCCAGGCAGGGAGTATTCCGGCCATCACTGATAGTATAAGCATGGTAAATATACTTTGAATAAGCAGCATAGGATCGATCTGGGGTCTTATTTCCATGGTCTCGTAGAATATTACTGGGTTCGCCTGGAAGTAGAACATGAGCGCAAAGTATAGTATTAATCCTGCGAATATTCCTAAGGAAACATAGAACATGCTAAGGAACGCATAGGACAATACTATTGATCTCGGAGTAATGCCTACTGCTTTTAAAATACCGATCTCTTTTTTCCTATTAAGTACGTTGATATAGATGATTATAAGTACGAGTGCCGCTCCTACGACCAAACTCACAAACTTTGACATGGTATCTATAGCACCCATGCTTTGCATTGCCTGTTTTATGAGAGCTTCGGACTTATCAGCCCATGTGAAGACCTGCTCATTTACGCCTGCTTCTCTGATTTTATCCTGTATCTGCCCTTCGCCCCCTTGCTTGTCAACCCTTACGACTACACTGGTAGCTTTACTTCCCTCCAGGCCATAGACTTCTTCTATTTCCTTGTAGTGGACTAAAGCATTAAGGTCAACAAGTTCAAACGTGCCTTCCATTATGCCTTTCACTTTATAGGTTCTCTTCACACCATTGCTGTATGTCACGTCAACAAGCGATCCCGGTCTTACTTCACCCAGGTTGTCATAGATTTCCGATCCAAAACCTGTACCTGCGATCATAGCCCCAATGATAATCTCGTCCCGGGAGAGATCTCCTAAGAAATCTCCTTCACTGATAATGTAGGGGTATCTTGAAACTTCATGCTCTTCCGTAGGAAGCAACCCTGTCACAGTTACTCCTACCACTTTCTGTTTATGCTCAATAGATGCTCCCACATCCAGTCTTTTTGTTGCGGCCCTCACACCTTCGACTGCTCTGACTTTCTGCAAAACGTTATCGGCATTGTTAATGTAGGTGTTGTCGCCAGTAGGTTCTATTACAATATCCCCATAAGCGTAGTCCTGCATAAATCCGGTAAATAGGACTGTCATTCCTCCTATCATTGACGGAAGGAATACTAAGTTCATATAGATGAGTGAGAGAACGAAAACTATGAACATCAATGTTTTTTTGTTCCCTCTTTTTATACTGAAGTATGCAATGAGGGCTCCCACCCTGATGTCGTTAATCATATTGGAGACCTCTCGTTATTTTTTGTTATTAGGAGGGTTACCGCCACCTTCCATTAACTGCCTGATTACCTCATCTTTTGATTTTTTTGTCCTATAATTAATGTATATTAGTCCTCCAATAACTGCTAATACCAGCAATACAATTGCAGCTCTTCCTGCTCCGCTATTAGTTTCCAGGACTATAAGATTGATTTTCGTTTCAATCTGTTCTTCTCCAAAATCATCACTGTACGTTATGGTAACAGGGATTTCGTATTCCCCTGATTGATCAGCTATAAAAGTAATTACCGCAGGCCCGTCTTCATTCGGGTCAAGAGTTCCTATAAAGGATTCTTTTAAGCCCTTGAACGGATGGTCAGCATAGGCTCTTATTGAGTTTATTGTTCTGTCACCGGAGTTTTCGATCCTCATAGTCAATTCTACAGTATCACCCATGTAAGGAAGAGTAGGGTCAACCTTCACTGATGCGAGGTTCAAAGTTCCTTTTTTGTCAAGCACAGTTATGTTAATGTCATATTCGTCTTTTTGTTTGCCAAAATCATCTTCATACTCTATAATGACAGGGATTTCAAATTCTCCTGACCTGTTTGCCTTGAACTTGAATAATGCAGTTTGACTTTCATTTAAGCCAAGAGTTCCGATTGAAGAAGTTTTGATTCCCTTAAACTCATGATCCAAATTAACTGATACAGATTTTGCTATTGCTTCCCCATAATTTTCTATGCCTAACCTTAAGTCAACTGTATCGCCCTCATAGATATATTCAGGACTGGTTTCGACCGAAGAGATCCTTGGTTCAGCATCTTCTCCTATCACTCTTATTTCAACTTCATAATATTTTTCCGTATCAACGGGTTTATTTGCATATGTTAATTTCATTTTTATAATATGAGGACCGGGTTTGGCATCAGGGGTTGTTCTCATGTGATATACCAGGTACCTTTCACTTGTACTATAAGTTAATTTTGAAACTTTAGTAACTAAATTTTCTGTAACTATTATATCTGAGGGGATGCTGATTATCTCAAAAGTAATATCTTCAGGAGTTTTAGTACCGCAGCTCTCAAGATTAATTCCCAGGGTGAATTCTTCATCGATACCTATTGAACTGGGACTTATTTCCTGTAATTCTGCGTTTACGCATGCATAACTGGAAATTTCTGCTTCAACAATAGAAATTCCTGTTAAGCTGATTATAAAAACTAATAAAAGCAAATATGTTAGCTTTGTACTCTGGCTCATTTTTTATTCACCTCGGCCTGGATTTTTTCTGTAAATTCGACAAGGTTTTTATAAATAAAATCTAATGAAATCATTTGCTGATAATAATATTCGATTATTTTGAGCAGTTCGTCAGAGCCCTCTTCGTTACTATTTTTACATCTCTCAATTATTGCCGGAAGCTCTTTAATCGCAGGGCTGATCATGACTTCAGTCTTGGATTTTACTGCGTTAATTGTCATTGTCAGCATATCTCTTTGAGCTGAGAAGTACAATTTTTTTGAACCAGCTTTCTTCGTTTTTTCCACCAATTTTATTCCACTAAGCAATTTCATTGCTGCACTAACAGATGAAAAACTATACCCGGTCATTGTAGAAAGCTCTTCTAAAGTTAGCGGATCCGGTTCAGAGTAAAGAATTGCTAATAATTTAGAACAAAGTTCATCGAGCCCCTGGGATTTTATCCCTTGATACACAAGATACTCAAATTCTTTTTTTACTGCACTCATTTCAACGCCCTATTTACGGAATTTCCAGTAACTACTGGATATTGTAGAAATAGTAAATAGATGCTTCGATTTTGAAGACTTTGACCAAAAAGTGCTTTTAACCAAAAAAGTGCTTTTAACCAAAAAAGTGCTTTTAACCGGAGAGTCGACTTCATTTTTCGCAGTGCCCGCTACCGAAGAACCCATCTGCGTACCTGAAAACCAGGATTTTCCTAAAAATTGGGCTTTCACCTAAAAATACCCCTCATACTCAGAAAATAGCGGTTTTTGGCTTATCACGTAGGAAAAGCGGGAACAAGCAGCTTTGCCGATTAATTCAATTACCTTAAAAATACGCCGAGAACCAAAACAATAGACTAACGGATTATTGGCTAAAACAGCTAAACGGAAATATTATTTTCATTAAAGGGAATCATGATAAGGGAATATTCAAATGAAATCATGACTATTCAAATGAAATAGAGTTTTATGACGATTTTACTTTTGAATATGAAAATCATAAATTCTTTTTAACACATAGACCTGAAGACATTCCACCTGATTGGAATGATTGGACTATTTGTGGCCATAACCACAATAATAACCTCCAAGAGTATCCCTTTATTGATAGAGAAAATAAAAAAATAAATGCCTCCATTGAATTGACAAAATATAAGCCTGTAGATATGGATTTTTTAATAAAACAGATAAATGAGTGATTTCTCGTTAATGGCATTTTTGGTGGTCCTGTATTAATCAGTTGATATTATTCCTATATCTGAAACTAAGATCTTTTGTTTTTTGATTCTACTTTTTGCAGGGCTGAACTTTTCTCTTCTACAACGCAAAAAATGAACAAGCGAATTTTATATCTTGATCTGGGAGATCTCTTTAAAACTCACAGGTAAACATAAACGCCTCCGCCAGCTTGTCTGGAGGCCCTTCACAAAAGGAAAAAGAGAAATGAATGAGAAATGATACTGAAATTGGTACCGTTTTAGCTATTTTTCTTCTTTTAAACTCACAAACGCCTACAGCAGCTTTTACTTGATAATCTGTTGTTTTCATCCTTCTATATCTTTTTTGTCTTGTTGGGAAAGACCGCTCTCCTGCGTCGAGCGGGACAAGAACGACACAATAAAGCAAATGACATTGTACGGGGCAAAATTCAGGAATTTGAGTCAGACTTATTTTTTCAAAAATATCAACCATGTAAAGAGGGACGACCGCATTTTTTAAAGCGAAGAAAATCAGTCTATACACCAAAATTTTACCTTTTGCCTTACAAACATTGGTTCTCATCGATTAATGAAATGAGGCATAGTTAAATAAACTCAGTATTTAGTTCAAACTTCAGTTCCGGTTTTTCTCTTTATAGGGGGAATTTGTTTGGTGAATTCTGAGGTTCCCTTCCACACGAAAAAGCCCATTCTGCCCGCGAATTATACGTTTTTCCTGAAAAAAATCCCGTTTTGAGAAAACTGAATACAGGCAAATTAACAAAAAGTTTAAATATAATGATTACTAACTACATGTTAGTAACTGAGTAATAATAACAACCACACAGTAACCAGAATATACTAACTGTAAGGTTAGGCCTCAGTTACCTGACCAAAAATCTGCGAACAGACCGAAGGTGAACCTGTACCACCTTTAAAAACGGATTTCTCCCTCCACCAGGAAGAGGATGGGAGCCTGAAACTCTCATCTATCTTGCCTGTAAGACATGGAAAAGCAAACAAAAGAATCTCCACTCTCAAACCTCCATCCCCGGCAGGGGTTTCCACGTCTTTCAGGCAGGCCTCCTGAGGAAAAAGAAGAGGCACTGTTCCGCATCTCCAGAACTACTTACAGATCAGGTTAGAGATCATCCAAGGAGAAATTAGTACATGAAATTACCAATTAAGAGACCATCCCGCGACATGTGCAGCTGGGACCCGTTTGATGAGATCAGAGGAATGCAGGAATACATGGGACAGATGATGAGAACATTCCCTGCACTGGAAAGCAGGTATACAGGCGGGACCTTTGCCCCATTGACCGATGTCGCGGAAGAAGACAACAAAGTAATTGTTACAACCGACCTGCCGGGCATTGACAGAGAAAATGTCGAGCTGAGCCTGAAGGATAACTTCCTTGTAATCAGCGCATCCAAAGGAAAAGAAGAGGAAACCGAAAAGGAAGGCTATCTCAGAAAAGAGAGGTCTTTCATGCGCTACTACCGTGAGATTCCTCTGCCGGAAGGCGTAACCGAAGAAGGGGCAACTGCCCAGCTCAAAAACGGTGTCTTAACTGTCACCGTGCCAAAAACAAAGGCCTTAACTGAAAAAAGAATCCTGATCGAGTGATCGGGGATATTACCATAGCCAGATTCACTGCTAAGAGAACGGCTGTTTTAATCAACACAAAACGATGAAAACAATAAAACCAGAAAAACCGATAAAACCTACACCACTAGAGCCTATAATACCGCAAAAACCGGACTTGCCGGCAGGACCTGCAGGATATCAAGCCTGCAGGCAAACCTTCACAGCCAATCCATTAAATTTAAGCCCAGAACTGTATTCAAGTCCATTCCACTAACTGCGAATAAGCAAGTAAAAGCAAAATCCACTAAAAAATTTCTCTGCCACAAAACAACTTTCCTCCAGCCATTTTTACCTCCAACCATTTTTACCTCCAACCATTTTTACCTCCAACCATTTTTACCTCCAACCATTTTCCATAATTTTTTCCATCAATTTTTTCCATCAATTTTTTCCATCAATTTTTACCCTCACCTATTTTCCATAATTTTTTCCATTAACCTTGTTTCCATTAACCTTGTTTCCATTAACCTTGTTTCCATTAACCTTGTTTCCATTAACCTTGTTTTCATTAACATTTTTCAGTAACTTTTGATATTTTTTGATATGAGCCTGCAAGACTCGGAAAAGAACAACGTTTTTTGTACTTTATTAAGAATTTAGAAAGTAGAGCAGGGGACTCGGTATCAAGAAGAGGTTCTTGGAAGAAGATCAGGAAAGCCGGATACAGGTTTGCAAGCCATAGGCACCAGGAAAAAAGAAATTAAGGTTCTTCCCGGACCGCTCGTCCTCAGAGGCCTGGGTACCTTCCCGGGTCAGGTTACTTTCTCTGGCTCCTCGACTTTTTTGATTACCACAAAACCCGCAAGGAGCATAAGCAGGGCGCAGGCGTAAAAGGGTGTTACAAAGGTCGCATAACCTGCAAGGAAGCCTCCGAATATAGGGCCAAAAGCCATTCCTGCTGCCTGTGCGGTTGTGATTATGCTGAGCCTTGAGCTTAAGGAAGAACCATCCGAGAGATCGGCTGCAAGCGCCATTGCAGGAGTATCTATTAAGGCAACAAGGAGCCCCTGGAAAGCCCGGAAAAAAATGAGCTGGCTTACACTTGTGATATAGCCCATCCCGACAACCAGTGGGACGCTCAGGAAAAGACCTGCAACGATCAGTTTCTTTCTGCCTATCCGGTCCGAGAGGCTGCCGAGAGGCGCCTGGAAAAGCAGCCTTGCAAAAATGTAGGCTGACACCGCAACTCCCAGGGAAAGCTCGGAAGCTTCAAGCCTGACCTCATATTCGGGAAGAAGGGCGACTACCATCATTATCCCGACCATCATCATTAGCATGGCGCCTGCAAGGGAATAAACCGAGTCATAGCTTTTCTTGCCGCTTCTTTTTTCGGAAACCGGTTCAGGAGACCCACGGGTCTCTTTTACGAAAAAGGTCACAAGCCCCAAGCTTACCACTCCGAGCAGGGCGCAGAAATAAAATCCGGCATCAAAACCCCAGTATCTGGCTATTGCCCCTCCGACAACAGGCCCGAGCCCGAAGCCGACCCCTCTTATGGTCGTATAGACTCCGACAGCTTTTCCCCGGGTTTCGGAAGTCGAGATATGCGTGACCATTGCGATAACCGCAGGTATGGTCGCCCCTACGGTAATCCCCTGCAGCAGCCGGATAAATAGCAGCTGCTCATAACTTGTTACCTGCGAATAAAGGAAAGAAAAGAAGGTATACCCTATCAGCCCGAAGAGGATGAAAGGTCTCCTGCGGTCAAGCCTGTCCGAAAGCCTGCCCATAAGGGGCTGCGTAAGGGCGCTGAAAAGCCCGAAAACCGTTATCACAAGCCCTGCTCTGGTAACAAGGGGAAGCCCGGAAAGAAAAGATGCCCCAAGGTCGGATATATATAATGGAATCAGGGCAACCAGCATCCCCGAACCCAGGTCTTCGCAGAACCTAGAAAAGGAGAGGACGTAGAGCTCATGATTAATATTGCTGAAAAGTTCCGGAAACGCATTTTTCTGCAGGTTACAGGTGTTCATATTTCTTGCTCAACTCAACTTAAAAGTGAGTATTATCCAAAAAATAACAAATATCTTACACTATAAAACAATGTTGAAATCGTCTTGCTCGAACGTAATAAAGAAAAGTTGAAATGAAGAAAAAGTTGAAATGAAGAAAAAGTTGAAATGAGGAAAAGTTGAAATGAAGAAAAAGTTGAAAATGAATGGTTAATAATGGGAGACGAACAGACACAGAATAGTAAAAAAATTATCCGGCTCTCATAAAGCCTCAAAATTTTTCTTCTATTACCTCGCCTCCTGGCTCCTTTTCCTTGAAAATCTGCCCTTCGAAACAGTAAACCTCTGCTCCTTTGACCCAGGCGTCCGGGGAAAGGCCGGCTTTCATGCAGGTGTGACCCAGGAAATCTATGGAATCCATTTCATTTTCAGGAGCGACCTGAGGGAGCAGCAGTCCCTGACAGTAGCCCTGTTTTACGATGAGCCCGTGTTTGCCGATCTCCACCTTATCCGGAAGTTCTTTCGGAGGGGCATTGATCTTTTCAGGTTGAGTCAGTATTGTAACCTCGACAACCAGGCTTTCCAGTTCTTCTCCCCCAACCGGAGGAAAACGCGGGTCGCGCACTGCCGCAGAGATTGCGGAGTCAATGATAGCCTGCTCAAGCGTAGAATCGGGATAAGGATGTCCTATACAGCCCCTCAGCATCCCGTTTTCCGTTAGTGTGACGAAAACTCCCCTGTTTTCCCCGAAAATCGGCGGAAGATCTGTACCTATATCCCGGGGTCCTGGAACCCTGCCCCCCAGTAGAAGTGTTTCAATAGTTTTTCTTGCAAGCTTGACTGCAGCCTTACCTTCTGTTTCTGTAAGCATGCTTGAACCAACACCTGTAAACTGCGTATAACCTGTTAATTAACCTATTAATTATACCCTGTAAATGCCAGCCCAGGTACATCATCACCGGTTAGATGTGATGGGATTATGGAAGCTGGTATAACAGTATGTTTATTAGAGCTGGTTAAAGTACATTTCTGGTATTGTCCGGATACCGGCAGAAAATGGCAGGCAAAAATCCGTTCTTGCTGCCGGAACTCACCGGAAACAAAAATTTAAAGCCTTTTAGCTTCCTGATATTTTTTGTAAGCAGCTTTCAGAGACTCGACTCCCGGCAACTTTTCCCCTGCAAGGTAATCAATACAGGCTCCCCCACCCGTACTGATATGCGAAAAACGATGTTCAAGGCCGAGATGTGCAACCTCAACTGAGATATGCCCACCGCCAATGATCGAAAAATCGGATTTAGTAGCAGCTTTTATGATTTCATGGGTTCCGAGGGCAAAATCGTCAATCTCGGAAACTCCTGCGGGACCGTTTAAGACAACGGTTTTGGAGTTCTGGATTTCATTGGTGTAGTCCACAATAGTTTCGAGTCCTATGTCGTTAATGGGCAGAGAATCGGAGTTAAGCTCGGAGATAGGGACCTCGTTGCGTTTCTTGTTATCGTTTAAGGCTACATCCTTCGGAAGACCGATTTTGTCTTCGAACTTCGCAAGCAAGCCTCTTGCCTTTTCGATCTGGTCTTCATAACCCTGGGACTTGATAAAATCCATGTTGACCTTTCCTATATTTACTCCTGAAGCCGCAAGAGCAACATTTGCAACCACACCGGTAAGAAGCACCCTGTCAGCCCCGCCATTTACGAGGACGTTTTCAGTCACTCTAAGGGAATCGTCCACCTTTGCCCCACCCAGCACGAAAATGCTTGGCCTTTCTCCTCCTTTGACTCCCCGGTCAAGAGAGATAAGTTCTTTTTCCATTACCCTGCCGGCGCCTGACGGAAGGACTTCGGTAAAGCCTACAACCGAAAGGTGGGACCTGTGAGCTACTGCAAATGCGTCATTCAGGAAAATATCGACAAAAGGTGACAACTTTTTAACCATATAGGTATTGGCCTGCTCTGCGGGTGTTCTTTCAAGACTTTCTTCCGAATAGAACCGGACATTTTCGAGCATGATAACGTCCCCGTCTTCCATGGAGGCGATCTGGGTTTTTGCAAACGTCCCGAAAATATCATCCACATAGGTAACTTGCCTTCCCAAGTATCTGGACAGAAGGTGGGCATGAGGTTTCATGGTGGTGAAATCTTTTTTCCCGGGCCTGCTCTGGTGAGCAAGCAGAACGACTTTTGCGCTCTCAAGGTCTTTCAAGGTCGCAATATGGCTCTTGATCCTCATATCATCCAGAATGTGGCCCTGTGTGTCCATGGGAGAGTTCATGTCGACTCTTAAAAGAATCGTCTTTCCGCGTATGTCAAAGTCATCGATCGTAAGAAAGTTTCTGGAAGTCATTACCCTCAGCACACCTTTGTAAACGAGATTTTATATATATCAGAGAATAAAGTTTAAAAGATAAAATATTCGAGAATCTTATTCTTTCAGTATTGGTTATGTTTGTCATGGAATTTTTTACATAAATAAGTTTGTTCCCGTTTGCGCCTCAAGAGATGGATTACTGATATTATAAGAAAAGAAGGAAAAAAAAGGCAGTCAATGCCGGAGAAAAAGCAGTTAACATGGGAGAAAAAATAATACTGATTGGATACAGTTTTCAGGAAAAAGCTGTATTCTCAGGAGTACTCCCCGGAAAACAGGGGAAAATGAAGGAGCTAAGAACTGTGGCAGCCGAGGAAGAAAACTGTGGAAATTTTGAAGAGAGGGTTCAAAAACTGGTGGAAGCCGGATATGAAACCGTCGCAAGGGAAGCAATAGCCTGTACACGATGTTCTCTTCATAAGAGTGCAATCCGAAGAGTTATAGGAAAAGGGTCCTGCAATCCAAAGGTGTTTTTCATAGGAGAAGCCCCGGGAAAGACCGAAAACGAAACAGGAATTCCCTTCTACGGGAGAGCAGGAAAACAGCTGGACAAAATGGTTGGGTACATGGGGCTCTCGGAAGAAGACTGGTTCGTAACAAACACCGTCAAATGCCATCCTCCTGAAAACAGGAGACCAAAAGTGAGTGAGATCGAGTGTTGCAAGCCCTTCCTTATTGCTCAGATAAACCTGCTTGACCCTGAACTTATAATCCTCCTTGGCAACACAGCTGAAAAGTCGTACTGCCCGGAAAGGAAACTGGAATGGGGAGTCCCCGTAGACCATGAAGGAAGGAAAATTCTGAAGCTCTACCACCCTGCAGCCCTGATCTATACAGCTTCGAAAATAGAAGTCCAGCAGGCTTTCATAGATAAAAACAGGGAGCTATGGCGGTAAAAAGAAGAAACTGAGAAATTGGGAAGATTAAAACCGGACAGAAGCGAGATAAAGGGGGAGGAAGGGAGCGGAGGAAGAATTCAGGGAAAAGCGGTAGGGACAAGCGGTAGAGGAAAGCAGAAGACGAAAGTGGAAAGGTAAAAAGGAAAGGTAAAGAGGAAAGGTAAAGAGGAAGCCATTGTTCACAAAATATAAATAAAACAATCCCGCAATTATTATTTGCATTTGCATTATATTTGTTAGATAGCAGCTTGGGGGTACGAATATAGCAATGGTGAAGATGTCACCAGACATCTTTTCATGTTCGGACGAAGAGGGAAATCTGGACATTGAAATCGATATGTTTGGGGTAAAGAAAGAGAATATAGAACTGAAAATGGTCGAAGACGGCTTTTTTGTAAGAGCAAAAAGGGAAGAAACCGGGGTTGAGTATGTGGGAACTTATGCATTCTGCTGCGGGGTCGTCCCTGAGAAAGCTGTCGCTAAATACGTGGATGGAAAACTCTATGTGAAAGTACCTTACAGAGAAAGTACAGAGACAGTAGATGTTAAAATCCAGTAAAAACATGTAATAGAACCTGGTTAATGAAGTTGAGAACCATCAATTAACACCAATTTTTAGCATCGATTATAACGCCAATCAGTTCAGGAGTTTAGTTTTCTAATTTGCGAGATCCTGATAAAATGGAGGAAGTATGCATCCTGTAATCGACTATCACAAGTGTAACGGTGCTCTCGCCTGCTATGAGGTCTGCCCTGCAGAAGTTTTTGATGTAGGCGAAATCGATAATGTGAAGAAAGCCGTGGTAGCTAATCCTGAAAATTGCATAGAGTGCGAGCAGTGTGTGGAAGCCTGCCCGGCAGAAGCTATCGAACTTGTTGAGAGCTAAGTTCGAAGTCTCTTATTGATAATGAGATAAAGCAAAGGAATAGAACAACCGATTAAAAAGTGAAGGATAGAACAAACATTAAAGCTTAAATTTCCGAAATAAACCGAAATTCCGGAAATAAACCAGAACTCCGGGAGAGATGGAAAATGCACCCCAAAATTGACTACAATAAATGTATTGGCTCACTTGAATGCTACGATGTCTGTCCTGTAGACCTGTTTGACGCGGAAGAGACGGAAGAAGGAAAAAGGGCAGTTGTAGCACGTCCTGAGGACTGCATCGAATGCGAACAGTGCGTACAGGTCTGTCCGACCGATGCGATAGAGCTTGTGGAGGATTAAAAAGGTTTGGGGAGGTAAGACCGGAAGAGATAAGACCTGAATTATAACCTTAAAATCCCGTTATAGATATTAACCCAGAGAAATGGATAGAAATCCAGAAGAAGGAATTAAAAATTCTTCTGGAAAAATTTTTCTGAAAAAAATCCTTAATCCTTTTTTGTTTTCAGGATAAAACGGGAATAAACGGCCATCGATTTTAAATTTCTGAAATTTGCCATGACCCGAATTTTAAGACTATTTTCGAATGCGAAAATTTTGAAATGCGGAGAAGGAAACAGGAATGGAGTTGCCTGCTGCAATAATTCTTTTTGTTATTTTTACTGCGGTAATAGGTATTGCAGGAACCAGGCTCAGTAAAACAGCCGACCAGTTTGCAGATCTTACCGGACTCGGGGAAGCTCTGGTAGGGGGAGTACTTATAGGGAGTATTGATTCCCTTGCAGGAACCATAACCTCAATTACCGCCGCCTACCAGAATCACCCCGAGCTTGCAATCAGCAATGCGCTGGGAGGCATCCTTGCCCAGACAACCTTTCTTGCCCTTGCAGACATAAGCTATAAGAAAGCAAACCTCGAACATGCAGCTGCATCCTATCCAAACCTGATGCAGGGTACTCTTCTCATAATTATGCTTTCTTTTATTCTTCTGGTAACGTTTGCTCCTGAACTTTCGGTTGGGGGGACAAACCCTGCTTCCATTCTCATGATAATCGGGTACATTTTCGGAGTGCGTATGATCTGGAAAGCAGGAAAGAGAGCTATGTGGGTTCCTAAAAGTACGGCGTCAACAGTAGAAGACCTAGTTCTGTATGTTGAAGGGAGGAACCTGAACAAAAGAAGAGTTGCAATAAAGTTTTTCATACTGGCAGCAATTGTGGCCTTTTCCGGATTTGTTGTGGCGGAGACCGGAATAGTAATAGCTGCGGAAACAAAGCTTTCCGAGACCATTGTAGGAGGGCTTTTTACCGGAGTAGCAACCGCACTCCCCGAACTTATCATTACCTTTACGGCAGTCAGGCAGGGAGCCCTCACTCTGGCAGTAAGCAATATCATAGGAGGCAATACCTTTGATGTGCTTTGCGTGGCTTTTTCGGACATAGCCTATCTGAACGGTTCGATATACCACGTGCTTGCCAGAGCCCAGCTGCTAATAATCGCCATGACCCTGATGCAAGTTTCAATCCTGGTTATGGGCCTCCTTGATAGGGAAAAGCACGGCATAGCGGGTATAGGCTGGGAAAGTTTTCTGATCATCGTGCTCTTTGCCGGAGGATATACAATCGTCTTTTTTTCCTGACTCCTCGGAAAGGGTAACCGCCCGGCCGGAAAGATTTGTTCGGCAGTTTTCCAGAGTTTTTTCCAGGACATCCAGGACAAAAGGATCTTTATCCCTGTTTTCCCGGGACACCAGCAAAACTGGATGCTCTGCAAGGGCATAGATTTTGATCTCACGACCTTTACAGCTCCATTTTACCTGCCTGACTTTTATAAGGCCAACCTTCTCCAGTAAGCCGAGATTATATGCCAGTGTATTCAGGCGAAGCCCGAGCTCCGATGCAAGTTCGCCTGCAGACATTTGTTTATTTTGAAGTTGTTTAAGAATTTGTATAGGAAGAGGCCTTGAAAGAGCCCTTGCAAGCAGAGACACCTCATTCGGCAGCGACAGGCCAGACAGGTAGACTAAATTCTCAGTTCTCTCCAAGCCTTTCAACCTCCTTTCCAGTTCCCGAAAGTAAAGAACCAAAAAACATTACAGTTACCTCGTTCTTATCTTTTCTCTTATTCCTTTTTTATTCCGGAGCTTTCTATTTTCTTCCCTGCCCGGAAATTTCGTTTTTCCTTTTTCCGGAGATTTCATTTTCCTTTTTCCGGAGATTTTATTTTTCTTATCATGCCAGAAATTCAATTTCCCTTATTAGTCCGGAGTTTCAAACCCTCCCGGTTCTTCCGGACCCTGAACCCTTGAGCCTTTACAATTAAATGATCACTTGTTTTTCTGAAAACTGAATGATAATTTACAATTAAATGATCACTTGTTTTTCTGAAAACTGAATGATAATTTACAATTAAATGATCACTTGTTTTTCTGAAAACTGAATGGTAATTTGCATTCAGTAGGATCAGTTTTTACTTGAGTTTCATAGAAAGAGATTTCCAAAAGTTCCAGTACCAGGAAGCAGGCAATTCTGCACTTTTGTTAGTGAATTTACCCGATTCATTTTCAGAAGAAGGAGATTCAGAAAAATCAGCAGCTGAAGTATCATTAACTGAAGTATCATCAGTAACTGAAGTTTCATCAATAACCGGAGCCTTTTCGAAAACAAGGCTTCCAGGGTTAGATGCATCTATTCCGCTGATTATTTGCTCAAGTGTGAATTCTCCGAATTCATCTCCGATATTGAGGGTTCTGGCATTTGCATAGTCAATAAGCCAGACTCCATCAATCCAGACGATCCTTTTTTCTGTCCCCACGAATAAATTTTTGACATGAACTTTCATGACAACAATATTGTTTTCACCCTGAACATCGTCAAGAGCAACAGTCCATGTCCTGTTGTCATCAGTATCTATTGAGACATTTTTATCGGCGATATATTGACCGTCCCTGGTAAGTTCAAGCCAAGCCTTCTCACTGTCAATGTCAATCTCCCTGACCTCGAGAGCGTAACCCTGACCGAGGTCGAGGATTTCACCGGCTTCTAGGACTTGCGTCTGATTGCTGTCAAGAATCAGACCGGCAAGCTTGTTAACATGCGAATCCCAGATATTTCCATCAGTGGCGAACAGCGGAACATATTCAGCTTCAAATAAATCGATTACCGGATACTGTTCATCAGACCAGCTATCGCACTCATAACCGGTAGCGGTAACATTACTGGTAAGGGCAGGTTCCATACTGTTTTCGAAAACAAGACTTCCCAGATTAGATGCACCTGTTCCGTTGATGATTTCCTTTAGTGTAAACTCCCCGAGTTTATCTCCGATATTGAGGGTTCTGGCATTTCCATAGTCAATAAGCCATATACCATCAATCCTGGCGATGCAATTTTCTGCACCCACGAATATGTTGCTGACATAGACTTTCATGACAACAATATCGTTTTCACCCTGAACGTTGTCAAGGATAACATTCCACGTCTTGTTGTTATCAGTTTCAATCGAGATACTCTGGTCAGCTACATATTGTCCGTCTCTGGTTAATTCAAGCCATACATCCATATAGTCGCTACTGATTTCCTTGACTTCGAGAACATAGCCTTCACCAAGATACATTTTTTCTCCTTGTCCAAGTGTATGTGTTTCATTACTGTCAAGAATCAAACGGGCAAGCTTGTTAACATGAACATCACAGATATTTCCATTAGTTGTGAACAGCGGAACGTATTCTTCTCCACATAAATCGATTACAGGATACTGCTCATCGGACCAGCTATCGCACTCATAACCGGCAGTGGTAACATTACAAATAGTGCTTCCATCGCTAACATTGTCTGCTGCACTTACAATGCCCGCTGCAACTGCAATAAAGACGGTAAGAGCAGCCAGTAAAACTGTTGTATATTTCTTCATTTTGTCTTTCCTCTGTACTTTCTTTACGAAATACTTGAATATTTTTGGGGTGTTTTCAAAAATCTAGCATAGACTCCGTTAACAGCTGACTGTCATCGATTAAAAACCTGGGAAAATCAAAGTCGATCTCCAGGACCCCAAACATTTGAAATTATTGCTAGACTAATAAACATAAAGTGGAAAAATTCTTGCCTGTTTCGTTACTCAGTGTCATTTGAGGTGTATTTTAGATCTTTATGAAATTTGGAGTATTTGTGGAATTGATTTTAATCTTGAGATGATTTGACTCCGAAACTTACTTCATGTTTTTTCAGACTCTTATAACCCGAAAAACGGATCAGGAAGTTGAGGAGGAATTCTCCTCCCCGCCTCCCTCGAGTTTTGCGAGTGCTTCCTCCGCAGAAGTTCTGACGTATCTGTATTCTTCCATATCCACGCTGATCCGGCGCAAACCTTCGATAGCTTCGGGACCACCAAGTTCCCCAAGGGCCCGAACTTCCGCAACCCGAACTTCACTTTCCCTTTCGGTCTCCAGAGCTTTGAGGAGAGGTTCAACGGCTCCCTGATCTCCAAGTTTTCCAAGTCCCTGTGCAGCAAATTGCCTTATCCTGTAATACTCATCCCCCAGCAGTAAAATCAGGGGTTCGACTGCCCCCGGATCTCCAATTTCCACGAGGGACCTCACGACTTCTCTCTTTACATACCAGTCTGCAAGCTTAACGGAGCCAGCTTCTCTGACATCTTCATCCGAACCTGCAGAAGCCCCTGAAACGCCTGAAGTTTCAAGATGGAGAAGTTCTACAAGAGGAGCCACGGCTTCTTTGCCTCCTGCATTGCCCAGAGCCCGGATTGCAGCCATCCTCACATCCTCTTCCGGGTCTCCGAGAGCCTTGATAAGAGGCTGCTCTGTTAGAGAAGCTTCCTCACGGCCAAAACGCCCCAAGGCGAAAACAGCTGCCCTGCGAACTTCCTTGTCCCTATCATCCAGCATGCCAACAATGGGAAGGACAAGGTCCGGGTCCTGAATCCCTATAAGAGCATAGTTAGAATCCGGGTTCTGAGTCCCTATAAGGGCATAAATACTGTTAACACGGACCTTTGGATCTCTGCTGTCCAGTAATTTAAGAAGTTTTTCAACGGCTTCCTCATCCCCTGACTCTCCTACAGCATCTGCCGCATATTCCCCGAGTTCTTCGTCACTAAAAAGCTCGATAAGAGGATCAACGGCTTTCGGGTCTCCAATAGCTCGAAGAGCAGATATGGCTCTCCTGCTCACTTCTTTATTATCCTGGTTCAGGAACTCTAGAAGGGGGCCAACAGCTTCAGGCGCTTTCAATTGTTCAAGGGCAAAAATGGAATTGACTACTACCCTGTCGTCATCGTCTTTGAGAAGCTCGATAAGTGGATCTACGGCTTCCGCTGCTCCCAGGTTTCCGAGCGCTTCAGTCGAATTCATACGAACTTCCGGCTCAGGGTCCTCGAGAGTCTTTATAAGAGCTTTTGAAGCTCTGGGTTCTCCTATCCTCCCAAGGGAATAGGCGGCAAGGCTGCGAACCTGAGGATCTTCGTCTTTCAAAGCCTTTATCAGAGAATCAACCGAAGGTTCCCCTATATCAATAAGAGCATAAGCCGAAGCATAACCTACATCCAGGTCTTCATTCCCGAGGTTCCGGACCAGTTTATCCACCCTAGCCTCGAGAGGGTCCTTGCCAAGACAACCGGCACAGATTCCGGAGAACAAAAGCAAGAGAAGAAAAATTTTTGCATGCATGCAACCGAAAAGTTCACATCGCTTTACCATATGCATCACCTTCTCTCCTCTCCCGGAGGAAGTAACAACTCAGCAGAAGTCGACCTGTTCTGCCACGTCGAAGTCACATTAATCCGAAAACGGTCTCCGCTCTTTCCAACAACAACATTCTGGACTGGCATATAGGATTCTCCCGAGGGCTTTCCATATGCGATTTCCACAACTGCGTAGGGATAATCCGGCCAGGTCCAGAGAGGAGTCTTGTCATACTCCCTCACACCATAAAGCCCGGAAGATGCAAATACCAGCTCTCCGTTCTTTTCGTCTGTCACTGTCAGGTTCACGGGTATGTCTTCTGCAGAACCTGATCCTTTGTTAATAAGGTAGCCGTAGATTCTGTAAACATCAGAAGTATTCCTGCTCTTGATTTCATATTCCAGCTTCAGGGAGAGATTTTCAGGAATTTCAGGAGTAGGGATCTCTACAAGATAGGTACCTTCATCAAGAATCCTACCATCTCCAAGAACTTTCACCTTCACCGGGTATTCGCCTGGAAGTACATACCCAATCCATACGCTGACCGAATTATTTCCAGGAAGGAGGCGGATCGGCGTCTCATGAGATACAAAGTTGACATCCCACGGGTCTTCGGAATCAGAGGGAATGAGCAATCCAGAATTGGGGTGAGCCACTCCGTCACTGCCCACATACGTATTCTCGGCTTCAATCCATACGTCCACAGGCATTGAACCATTATTCTGGAGCACTATATCCAGCTGTCCCGACTCATGGACTCCAATGGGAGATGCGTTCATTTCTGCAATATGCACGTCAGTCCCTGTCCCGTAATACCAGAAAATTCCCAATAACAGTATAAGAAAGGCAGCTGAAAGCGTAATCAGAACATTTTTCTTCATTTCATCTCCCCCTTCATTCCATCATCCCTTACAAGTCCTTCAGCTATCGAAATACAGTTAGTAAGTCCATACTTCTTCTTGTCTATTATGCCTCTCCGTTCCAGATTCATAAGGACGCGGGAAACCTTAGCTTTGGAAAAATCAAGGGAATTGACCAGTTCATTCTGGAGAATTTTTCCCCCTTTATTCACAATCAGTTCTATGGCTTTCCTTTCATCTCCCTCAAGAGCCCTTAAAAGAACATCCGTAGGGTCAATATCCGGCCCAGAGGGCAAAGCCCCCTCTGAGGGAAAAACATCTTCCGAGGGAGTGTTGTAAGGAAAGAGTTCGACATTCTTTTCAAAAACGGATTCTGCTGAAGCATTTACAGTTGTTAACTTTCCTGAGGGCTCCTGTAAAGGATAAAACGACCCTGAAACCCTCAGAGACAGTAAAACCTGGGCCAGAGCCAGACCACCAAAAAAACCGGAAAAAAAGAGAATATACGCTTCTTTTACCGTGTACACATATGGTATATCTATAACCTTGAATGCATCCCCATCAAGCTGGATCACCACCGGAGTGTCTTCAAGCAGAAGATCAATGGCGACAATGCTTGACAGGAGCAGGATACCCACAGCCAGCACGAATCTTTTTCGTTCCTGGATCGTACTACCACCTCATTAACTACCTCCAGTATGTACGAAACAAATGTTATAATTTTAGTTTGACCTGAACCAGAGACGTCTCATAATTCCGAAACCACCAGTAACCGATAGCGAAAAAAATATTTTGGGCTGGCATATTGAAAAATAAGAGGATCCGCCTTAAATGTGACTGGGAATAGGCTGAGATGATAAATGAATAGTGATAAGCGATATACAAATAGGCCAGATAAAAATACTGGAAAAATGAGAGAGCAGAAAAACCGGCAGGTTACGGAGGAGTTAAGAAAAGCAAAAGGACAAAAAAGACCGGTCCTGAAAAGAAGAAATCAACTTGATCTTTCAGTAAAAGATATATTTTTTGATAAAGTGAGATTCTTCCTCAAAGCATCAATTTTTCTTCAACGTAAGTCTCATGTCAACTGCAAAAGCTCCCTTTCCCTCTTCCAGAACCATCATGGGATTGATCTCAAATTCCTCAATTTCCGGAAAATCGCAGACAAGTCTTGAGACTCTTAAAATGGTATCCACCAGGGTAGCAATATCCGAAGGTTTTTCACCCCTGGCTCCGGCAAGGAGCGGATAGGTTTTGATCCCTGTGATCATATCCCTTGCCTCTTCTTCATCCACGGGGGCGATTGCAAACTGTACGTCCTTGAGGATCTCTACGTAAACTCCGCCAAGCCCGAACATCAACATGGGCCCGAAAGCAGGATCGCGGATCATCCCGATAATTACTTCTCTGCCGTCTGAGAGCATCTGCTGCAACTGGACACCTTCAAGGGATGCATCCGGCCTTTTTTCAGGGATCGTTTCCATCATTTCGCGGTAAGCAGCCTGCACATCATCCCTATTTTGCAGGGAGAGTCTGATCCCTCCGACATCTGATTTGTGGGAAATCTGGGGAGAGACGACCTTCATCACCAGGGGATAACCTATCTCTTCTGCAGTTTTTGCAGCCTCCTCTGCAGTTTTTGCAAAGGCAGTCCGTACTACGGGAATGCCGTAAGCTTTCAGGATGTCAAAGGATTCAAGGCCAAGTATGTGCTGATTTTTTGCTCTGGCAGCCTCAATTATTCTGGCTGCTGCATCCCTATTTAATTCGAATTCAGGATAGATAAGACCAGACGGTTTCATAATCATATGATAGCGTCAGGACAGTTATTTACTTCGCTATTAGACAGTTATTTACTTCGCTATTATTTTACTTCACTATTTACGGTCTGACCGATCTCCGGGTGATAAGGAAAGGCCGGGTACACCCTTCCTTCTCTCCTTTGCGACCTCTGCAGTATTGGCAATAATCTCTATCTGATATCCTTTTTTGGATAGATTTTCAATCTGCTCGTCTGAAAGCAGCCCGTGAATCTCAAACAGATAATCATCAAGCTGCTTTGCAGTTTTGCTAAAGACGTCAAGATCATGCAACCGTTGAAGATCGCGCAGCAGATCCCACGTGCTGGCATGAATCCTGACAATATAATGGCCCATATGACTCAGTCCTTCACTCAACGATGTTTATTTGGGAGTAAAGCACTCGAAACTGCCAGTTAAGGGTAAGTTAGCGAGACAAAACCCTTCACATTGCGGGCTTCTTTCTGGTCCGGTTTTTTCATGCATTATAGACAGATGTCACGACCCTCCCTGATCATACCCCGACCATAACACCCTTACCAGCCTGTACATCCGCACTGCTGCTCACGGCCCAGCAAAGTTCGCCCATCGCAGCGCAGACGTCTTTGATGATGTTGTTCATCTCACTAAAGGGTGGAACAAACTCCTTACCGAATTCTATTGTGTAGGTGTATACCTTCCTGTTCAACCCGTTCACGATATGGCGGCTAAATACATAATCATCTGATGTCGCTGATGTAGGATAAAGCCCGACAGCCTGCTGGACGGTGTAGATCTTACCGCGGACGGCTGCCAGTGCCCCGTTCATGCGGTGAGCCAGGCCTACAGCCGTGTCCTGCTCAGGAGAAGGTATGAACTCTCCGTAACTATCGTTCGGAATCCCTCGCTTTCCGTCATATACAGGATTCAGGAAGTTTTGTTCGGGATAGGTAGTCTGGTTATCGTCATCTCCCCAGCTGTACAGGATAAGTTCGCTGTAACTGTGTATATCCACGAAGTAACCAATATTCTTGTAGGTGTCGAACAAATAGCGAACATTGCGTGTCTCTGGCTCGGAAAATGCACTTTCCCCTTTATACGTGTAACTGGCCGGACTGGAAGAGGTCCCAATCCCGCTGTCCCACAAGAAATCGAAATTCCTGTTTAAGTCCACACCCGGCGTGGAAGGACCGACAGCGGTGTTCGGATTGCGGTTCTTGCGCCACCATACATCCCGGGTCTGGCTGTAGTTCTTACCGTCCGGGTTCACATCAGGGAACACAAACAGATCAATGTTTTCAAGAATCGTGTGGATCTGATCTGCAGTGAAGCTCTTCCCTCCGTAGGTTATCCCGCTGTTGGCACGGTAAGCATTGATGAGATTGACCAGGAAAGTTATACAGATATCCGAACCTCCCCACTCTCTTGCGTGCATACTGCCTGTGAACAATACGCCAACCCGATTCGTATTCGTCCCGGCGCGAACACGGACAGCACGAGAGGTTCGATTCTCCCAGCTATGATGCGGGAGTTCGATGAGGGTCACGAGATCGGGATGCAGGGCCTCGAGGCTGATAAGAGCAGATTCAACCTCATCCGCAGTCATGTAGCCCAGTACAGCACGCTCTTCAAACCTGGAGACCCCGGGTGCTCCAGCAAAGCGATTAACTTGTGACACATCCTGTACTCTTTCCGCAGCGACTTTCGAGAGATCGGAAATGACCTCCACTATATAGCCTGCCGACTCAACCTGTTTAATCTGTTCATCCGTCAGGACCCCCGGAACCATTAAGCGGTCGGTAGCCAACTTTTGTGCAGCACGATACTTTAAATCAAGATCGAATCTCTCCAGCGCCCTCAACTCTTCAAGGGTTCTGGCGATTATCTGGACCGAATAGGTTGTCATTTAAATACCCCCCTTTGCCATGGCGCTGCCGGCGAGCAGAAGACACATAGCCGTTTATATCATCTTCGCTACGGGACGACTGCCAGTTTCCCAGCAACTCCACGGCACATCAAACACGATTCTCATCAGGAAAACAGGTTCGCTACGGACGGAAGTCGGTGACAAGCCGGTATTTTAAGTTACTTTCGACAACGTCACAAAATATATCCTGTTTTCAAGAAGGCTTTTTCTGGAACCCGACAGATACCCGGGAGAAAGTCCTACTGACACCAGGCACGAATAAGCCGATTCAAACAGCAAGCGATAACGCGGACGAAATACCCGAAAACTGTCCGTACGGTTCCCGGGAGAATCGACTCAATGTGTCCTGTACGAGATTAGTTGTAATTTCCATGCCGGGATTCCCATCACTATCGGGTACCATAATGCCTGGTGCTTCGATTCCGACCTGCACCCTTAACCTGTACCTTAACCCGTATCACCTAACCTGTATCCCCGAAATAGATATGTTGATTTTTATATAAATATACTTGTTATCGAATCAACAATCCAAATTATTAACAATTAAAAAAATTGCTGGCCATTGTTAAGAATTTAACTGGTCATAGTTAGGATTTAGTTTTTTTTTCCTCATTTTTTTGGATCTGATTCCTCTTTTCAGATTACAGGGCTGCAGAAAAAAACCAGAAATACGGTTTGATATTTGAAAAATTACACCGAATTGTGTAACAGGCAATAAAAAATAATTTTACTGAAATAAAAGTTAAAGTAGAACATAGGCAAAATCAGAGTATGTTTAGAACTCAGTTGCGGAAATAGAAATGGAAATAGAGATAGAAATGGAAATAGAAATAGAAATGGAAATAGAAATAGAAATGGAAATAGAAATAGAAATAGAAATGGAAATAGAAATGGAAATAGAAAAAGGAAAGGAAATAGAAAAAGGAAAGGAAAAGGAAAAATATCCTTTACCCTCAGATAGGTACTGAGCTGTGCAACTTTATTTCGGTCTCACAGATTTCTTTTGTGTCCCTTGCAATGGTCAGTTCTTCGTTGGTCGGGATAACAAGCACCCTTATTTTTGCATCTGGAGTACTGATGTCGATTTCCTGACCCCTGATCTTGTTCTTTTCTTCATCGATCTCTATGCCGAGACCATCAAGGTTGGAAAGGATTCTCTTCCTGATGCTTGCGCTGTTTTCCCCGATACCCGCAGTAAAGACTATTGCATCTGCACCATTGAGCACGGCTATATACTCACCGATGACCTTCTTAATCTTGTATGCAAAGATTTCAAGGGCGAGTTCGGCTCTCTGGTTGCCTTTGGAAGCTGCTTCATCGAGATCCCTGAAGTCGTTGCTGAGCCCGGAAACTCCAAGCACACCTGACTTCTTGTTCATGAGGGTATCGATTTCTCGGGTTGTAAGGCCTTCTTTTTCCATAACGAAGGGGACTACTGCCGGGTCAATCGAACCGCACCTGGTACCCATTGCAACTCCTTCGAGCGGGGTAAAGCCCATTGTGGTCTCAACGGATTTTCCGCCCTTAACGGCCGTAATGCTTGAGCCGTTCCCGAGGTGGCAGGTGACGACCTTGACTTCTTCTTCGGGTTTTCCGAGCATAGCGGCAGCCCTTCTGGCAACGTAAAAGTGAGAAGTGCCGTGGAAGCCGTATTTTCTGATCCCATACTTTTCGTACAGTGCGTACGGCAGAGCATACATGTAGGCATAGGCCGGGATTGTCTGGTGGAATGCTGTATCAAAGACAGCAACCATCGGGACACCTGGCATGATTTCCTGACAGGCAGTAATTCCCATCATGTTCGGAGGGTTGTGAAGAGGAGCCAGTTCAAAGCAGTCCTTGATTGCCTGTTCTACGCCTTCGTCAATCAAAGCCGAGGAAGTGAACTTTTCTCCACCGTGCACAACTCTGTGCCCGACTGAATTGATTTCGTCCATACTACTGATGACACCGAACTCGGAATCCGTGAGAGCCTTGACGACTTCCTCAAGGGCAACCTTGTGGTTAGGAAGGTCGGTCTGCTTTTCCAGTTTCTTGCCGTCAGACCTCTTCTGGGTAATGATCGAGTTGTCGATGCCTATCCTCTCACAGAGCCCTACTGCAAGAGGGGACTCGTTTGTCATATCAATTAATTGATATTTGAGAGAAGAACTCCCTGCGTTTATAACCAGTACTTTCATGTGTAAACCCCAGTTCAATCCATTGTTTTCCAATCACATTTAGAGTTTCCGGATAGAATTATTATGTATGAAAGTTAATAAAACGCTTCCGAAACGTTTTCGATTATTTGTCCTGGGCTGCGGCCTGGACACAGGTAATCGCAACAGCACCGACAATATCTTCGTCGCTGCATCCTCTGGACAGGTCATTAATCGGCTTTGCCAGTCCCTGGGTGATAGGACCGTATGCTTCAGCCTTGGCAAGCCTCTGGGCGATCTTGTATGCGATGTTTCCAACGTTCAGATCCGGGAAGATAAAGACGTTGGCTTTACCTGCGACAGGGCTTCCGGGAGCCTTTGAAGCTGCAACTTTGGGGACAATTGCTGCGTCAACCTGAAGTTCTCCATCGATTGCTACATCAGGGGCGAGTTCCTGTGCAAGCTTTGTGGCAGCGACTGTTGCCTCGGTCAGTTTGCTGTGTGCACTTCCTTTGGTGGAGTAGGAAAGCATTGCAACATATGGAGTGTCCTGAACCAGCAGTTCGAAGGTCTTTGCAGAAATAACTGCAATGTTTGCAACATCCTCTACACTTGGCATTTCAACCATACCCGAGTCGGCAAAGAGGAATGTCCCATCGGATCCGTATTCGCAGTCAGGTACGGCAATGATGAAGAAAGCGGATGCAAGTGCTGCGCCTGGAGCAGTCTTAACTATCTGGACAGCAGGTCTCAGGGTGTCTGAAGAAGAGTGGGCAGCGCCTGATACTACTCCGTCTACTTCTCCGAGTTTGGCCATCATAACGGCGAAGTAAACGTAATCGCTCATAATTTCAGCTGCACTTTCGGGGGTGACGCCTTTGTGCTTTCTCAGCTCATAGAAAGTGTTAATGTATTCGTCTTTTTTCTCATAGGTTTTCGGATTTACAATTTTTGCTTTCGAGAGATCAAGATCTCCTGCGAGCGCCTTAATGTCGGCTTCATCACCGACAAGGACAACTTTTGCAATACCTCTTTCAAGGATCTTGGCAGCTGCCTGGAGGGTTCTTATATCTTCAGTTTCAGGTAAAGCGATTGTCTTGTTGAGTTTTTTTGCTCTTTCACTGATCTTCTCTAAAAATGTTACCAATCAACCAACCTCCTATATAATTAGAGTAATTTAAGTTAGCTGGGTCTTGATATATAAATTTACGTAAAAAGCATAGGCGAATATATAAAAATAAGAAATATATATTTCAAACACCCAGTATATATTTCGAATTAGATATTAATTCCCAAAATATATAAATATTTGAGATAAGTGTTACGCCAAAGGTGTAGAATTAAAACAATTGTTATGAATATAAATGACAAATTGATATAAAAGAATTCCGGAATGATACGAATGAAAATATTAGGGATTTCAGGCAGCCCGAGAAGGGGTCAGAACTGTGAGAAAATGATTGGAGTTGCTCTCGAGCTTGCAAAAGAAAGGGGTTTTGATACCGATATCGTTTTACTCTCAAACGAGGATATTGCCCCCTGCAAAGCGTGCGGAGCCTGCAGAGAAAAGGATTTCTGCGTGATCGATGACGATATGGGGGCAGTTTATGAAAAGATGAGGGCAGCCGACGGCATAATTGTTGCAGCCCCAGTATATATGGGAAATTACCCTGCCCAGCTCAAAGCTCTTTTTGACAGGAGTGTCCTGCTTCGCCGCAAAGACTTTGCACTCAAAAATAAAGTTGGAGCAGCTCTTTCAGTTGGAGGCTCAAGAAACGGAGGACAGGAAAAAACCATTCAATCCATCCACGACTGGATGCACATTCACGGGATGATTGTGGTCGGAGACAACGCCCACTTCGGCGGAATTACCTGGAACCCGGCAGAGGAAGATGCCGTAGGGATGCAGACTGTTTCCGAAACTGCAAAAAAAATCTGTGATGTGCTGGAACTTATTCGGAAAAATAGATAAATAACAATAGCTATAAATTCAATAAGTCGAAAAAGAATAAAAGAAAAAATATGATTTTCAGAGGAAGGAACTGGTCAAATAAACAAATTTATATATTTTTAAAAGATACATTTAAATAAATGCTCGAAATCTTCTGGGGCAGAAAAAAATTTTCAGGAAAATAAAATTCAGAGCCCTGAAGATTTGTTTTTGCAAAGAGAGTTTCAAGCACAAAAAATTCCCTCGAGGCGCGAACATTTGGAAGTTGATCCAGAGTCCAGATTCAGATTCCACAGCATAAGAGAATACCCAAGGCTAATGGAGTATATCACCCGATTTGATACCGAAGCTACAAGGGTTAACTCAATTGCAATTCTAATCGGACTCCTGACAGGCCTCGTAATAGGAGTTTATGACCGCACCCTCCAGTACAGTAATACTCTTTTCGGGATGCAGCAGGGATCCTCTTTACACGAGTTCCCATACTATTATGTAATATTAATGCCTGCCCTCGGAGGGCTGCTGGTAGGGTTAATCTCCCACTTCCTTATAAAAAAGAGATATGGCGTTGAAGGGCTTATAGAAACCGTAACCCTCCGAGGAGCAAGGATTAAGCTAAGGGATGCTTTTCTGGAAGTCTTTGCTTCAATAATCACTATCAGCTCGGGAGGCGCTCTGGGAAAAGAAGCCCCGGGAGTCCTTGCCGGGGCCGGGACAGGTGCTCTTGTGGGGAGAATCCTGAAGAGCCCGGAAAGACAGCTCCAGACTCTTCTCGGTTGCGGGGCTGCCGGCGGGATTGCAGCCGCATTCAACGCTCCGCTTGCAGGTGTGGTTTTTGTAGTAGAGGTAATTTACGGAGAACTTGAAACCAGGACTTTTATTCCGATAGTAATCTCCTCGGTCTTTGCAACCCTGGTCTCAAGCACGCTTTTCGGGATAAAACCTATCCAGATCTCCCCCTATCAGCTGGTCAGCCCCTACAAAGAACTCGGGCTCTACCTTGTCCTTGGCCTCCTTGCAGGGCTTGTCTCGATATTGCTGATCCGGACACTCTATTACACAAAAGATCTCTTTTCGGAAATCCCCCTCCATCCGGTCTTCAAACCTGCTCTGGGAGGGCTTGCAGTAGGGGTAATCGGCTTTTTTTACCCCAGAGTCCTGGGAATGGGCTATAATGTAATAATGGATGCCCTGAACAACGAGTTTACCTTCCAGCTCCTGCTTGTCCTGCTCTTCCTCAAGATCATTGCCTTTTCCCTGAGCCTGGGCTCGGGAGGTTCGGGAGGAACGATTGTCCCCTCCCTTTTCGCTGGTGCGATGTTAGGAGGAGCTTTCGGGACAGCCGCAAATGTACTGTTCCCGGGGACAATAGCAGAATCGGGGGCCTATGCAATGGTCGGGATGGGTGCAGTCTTTGCCGGGACTGCCCGGGCTCCTCTTACCGCTATCCTGATCCTTTTTGAGATTACCAGGGACTATAGTCTCATCCTCCCCCTCATGTTTGCCTGCGTGCTGAGTAACGTGATGTCAAATGCCATTTATTCCGAGTCCATTTTCACGGAAGGGCTCCGCAGGAGAGGGTTTAAGATAAGGAAAGGCCGGGAAGTCGACATCATGGTCTCCATGCTTGTAAAAGATGCCATGGTCACACATGTCCAGACCGTCTCCGAAGAAAAGAATGTGGGCACCCTTATCGCCCTCATGCAGGCAAGCCGTCACGCAGGTTTTCCTGTCCTTGACTCCAAAGGCAAACTCTCGGGGATAGTTACACTCTCAGACCTCCGGAGCAAAGTAAAGTACGGAGAAGTCGACAAAAAGATAGGGGAGATAGCCACTCACGATGTGGAAATCGCCTATCCAGACGAAACCCTTGAAGCCGTCCTCAAACGCCTTGGCTCAAAGCAAATAGGCAGGCTCCCGGTAGTGGACCGCCTGGATAAAACTAAACTCCTCGGCCTCATCACCCGGAGTGACATTGTAAATTCGTATAACAAGAAAGTCGTGGAAAAAGTCCGGGACACCGACTGAAAACAACAGCCTGGAAAAGCCCCGGACAAAAAAACGCTTCGATTATATTCGCTTGATATTTTTAGCCGCATGTTGTTAGTTGCCTTTATAACCAGGCTCTTCACAGGCTGCTAACAGGCATTTCTGACCTCTTCAAGGTATTTCTGGACCTCTTTGAGGCGTTCTTCTTCTCCCAACATAGTAGCTTTTTTGTAGGACGCTGTTTATAATTATGAAGGGGATAGGATACAGAGTAGACTATATAACGTATTATCGGATGGCCTGGAAAAGGGAATTAAGTTTTCATACATAGGTCTGGTTACTGGAAAATACTCTGGTCTGGCCCTTCAATGAATCACGAGAGTCGGGGGGAAAGCATGGACCTACCTGAATGTGGAAAGTGCTAGCTTGCGAAAAAAAATCTTTTTTGGAGAATTCATCATGACAAAGAATGCGACTGATGAAAGGAACAAGGAAGTTGCAAGCAACTATGCTTGCGTTAATGGTCTCAATATGTACTACGAACTGCACGGAACCGGCAGACCGCTTATCCTGCTTCATGGCGGCGTCGGTGCGAGCGAAATGTTTGGCCCGATCCTGCCAAAACTTGCTGAAAACAGGCAGGTCGTCGCAGTCCATTTACAGGCCCACGGGAGGACAACCGACATCGACCGACCTCTAAGCTTTGAGTTAATGGCCGATGACATTGCGGCACTGGTGAAACACCTGGGAAGTGAAAAGGCCGATATCATGGGCTACTCTCTCGGCGCTGGCGTTGCCCTGCAGACCGCCATCAGGCACCCGGATCTGGTCCGCAAGCTCGTGGTCGTCTCAGCTCCCGTCAAGCGGGACGGATGGCACCCCGAGGTTATGGAAGGCATGGCACGGATGGGCCCGGAGACTGTAAAAGCCATAAAGCAGAGCCCACTCTACCAGCTCTATCCCGAAACCGACTGGGAAGTGCTCTTCACCAAACTTGTCGACTTGCTCGGGAAGGACTATGACTGGTCGAAAGACGTGGCTGCGATTAAGTCCCCCACGAGGATCATCTTCGCGGATGCGGATGCTGTACGTATGGCACACATAATGGAGTTCTTCGCACTATTTGAAGGCGGACAGCGGGATGCCGGCATGGACGGTTCCTACCGGCCGATGGCACAGCTTGCTATTCTGCCGGGTGTGACTCATTATAATGTCTTATCTTTCCCCTCAATGACCGCCCTCATAACAAAATTCCTCGACGAGCCCGCGCCTGAGGTCGAACGAGTATGAACTTACAGGTTGCCTGAACGAACCAGGAAACTAAGGGGAAAAAAGAAGAATAAATTCATTGACGGTCAGTAGGTCACGAACTCATGGTTTTCGGAGCACAGTAGTAGATAGAAAGGAAGGAGGAATGTAGAAAGGAAGGAGGAATGATTATTTCAGACAACAATACGCAACTCCAACAGCAACCTGAACCTGATCCCGCACTCAAGCGCCTGGAAGGATTTGTCGGCACGTGGAGTATAAAAGGTCGTACGCTCGACTCTAAGGTCGATAACGTATCTGGGCGGACTACTTTTGAGTGGCTACCGGGACGATTCTTTCTAAAACAGAGCTTCGAGGCTGACTTCATGGGTATGAAAATCCAGAGCCTGGAACTCATCGGCTACGACCCGGCGAGCGATACATTCCCTTCACTTGTCTATTCCAACCTGGCAGGGGTTCCGATTCCATATAGATATGACGTTAAAGGCAAAAGTGTAACAATCACTACGGATCTCGGGGGAGGGGCAAGGATGACAGGTAAAATCAGTGAGGACGGCAGTACGTTCTCTGGCGGCTGGAGACCTAACCCGGGAAAGGGAGACCCCGGAAATGTAGCATACGACTTTGTCGGAACCCGGATAAAATGAATATCGTAGGGCAGGATTTGGCACATTCCGGCAGTTAATCCTGTAAAAACCAATAAATTCATAGAAAAAAATTCGCCGCCAAAAAGGAACTCCATATGAACAAAGACGAACAGAAAGCTATTGTCCTTCAATTTAATGAGTATATTAATAAGCAAAAAATAGATGAGCTAGCAACGTTAATGACAGATGACCATACATTCATTGATTCTGCCAATAACATTATTCATGGTAAAGAAAAGACACTGGAAGCCTGGGGAAGATTCTTTGCGTTTTTTCCCGATTATCGAAACATCTTTGAGGACTTCCAGCTCCGAAATGGTTTTGTCGTGATAATCGGACACTCGATCTGCTCTGATAAACGACTGGATGGACCAGTTCTCTGGAAAGCCAGAGTAAAAGGCAATAAAGTTGCAGAGTGGCATGTTTACGATTGCACATCTGAAAACCGAAAACAGCTGGATATTAGGTAAGAAATATTATTTATTGACAAAAATATTAATAAAAACTTAAATTTTCGCTAAAAAGTAAAATTATTTTTGATTTTGAGAGCTGGTTTGGCTCGCTAAAAACTTGAAAATGGCAAGATTTGGAAAGCACCAGATTTCAAACAGTGATGAATAATGATTGAAGACTATCATTATTTTAGTATCGCAGAAGCAAGCGAACCGATACGCCGGAAAAAAATATCGCCTGCAGAACTCGTTACAGGATGTTTGAAACGAATAGAGCAACTCAATTCGGTGCTTAATGCTTTTATCACGATGACGGCCGACCAGGCGTTGCAAGAAGCAAAAAAAGCCGAACAGGAAATAGAAAATGGCCAGTGGAAAGGCCAGTTGCACGGCATTCCTACTGGCATCACAGGCGAAAAAAGGGTTCTGGATATAACGTGTGTATTTCAGCAATCGACAGACTGGCATCTGAAACACCAATTGACTAATAATCCAGATTAAAAGGAAATGAACGCTTCAGAAGTTATCAAACTGCGTCTTCATAACACCGGTTTAAGTCATTCTCCGTTTAAAAGTGTAGCTGATGCTGTTTCACATCTGGGTGCGGTTCAGGCACAGAATTTTGCCGCTGCCAAATGGGCGCTCGGGCTCCGTATTAAAAATTCGACCGATGAAGACATTGAAAAAGCTTTCAACGAAGGTACAATCCTGCGCACTCATGTGATGCGGCCTACCTGGCATTTTGTCGTGCCAGAGGATATCCGCTGGATGCTTGAGTTAACGGCCCCGCGAGTGAAAGCACTTCTTGCGCATTACAATCGGAAAATCGAACTCGATGACGCTTTGCTTGCCAGAAGCAATGCAGCAGTTGCCAGGGCACTGCAGGGCCATACATATCTCACCCGGCAAGAGCTTAAAACGGTGTTAACGAATACGGGCATCGAAACCGACGTTCAACGCCTGGCCCACATCATCATGTGGGCGGAACTGGACGGATTGATTTGCAGCGGACCGAGGCGTGGGAAACAATTTACCTATGCACTTCTGGAAGAACGCGTGGGGGAAGAAAAAAAACTGAGTAGAGAACAGGCTCTTGCCAGACTGGCGCTAAACTATTTTACAGGTCACGGACCAGCTCAGCTGAAGGACTTTTCCTGGTGGTCGGGACTTGCTGTTAAAGACGCAAAAGTTGCCCTCGATTTAATCGAATCAGAGTTAAAGCAAGCAACGTTTGACGGCAAGACATATTATTGGTCCTCTACTCAAACAGGAGCAGCAACACCGAAGATGCCATCCGCATTTTTACTCTCGATTTATGACGAATACACGATTGCCTATAAAGACAGAAGCGATATCAGTGAAGCGCGAGACATTGAGAAAATGATCTCAATGGGTAACGCTTTAACTGCAGTTATCATCTTAAACGGCAAAGTGGCAGGTACCTGGGATAAAACTTCGAAGAAAAATATAATTGAAATCAGGCTAAATCCGTTTCGGAAATTGAAAAAAGATGAACAAGAGGCATTGGAATCCGAGGTTGCTCGATATGGAAAGTTTGTGGGAATCCCTGCAGTTCTCGTTAAATAACTGACAGAATACGTAACTTATGATAAAATATGCAGCCAATGACAGAATATGTAGCCTTTTTGCGAGGCGTTAATAGTGGCAAGAATCCAGCGGTAAAAATGGAGGTTTTACGAAAGGCCTTTGAAGCTCCTGGTTTCAAGAATATCAGGACGATACTTGCCAGCGGGAATGTACTCTTTGAAACCGATTACACAGATGAGAATATACTGGAACAAAAAATAGAAAAAATGCTTCAAGAGACGATTGGTTTTAATAGCGACGTCATCGTCCGTACAATTGATGACCTTCACAAACTCGCTCTTTTAAACCCGTTCAAAACTACTGAAGTAACCCAACACACCAGATCCTGTGTAACGTTCGTAAAAGGGAGACCAGAGACAAGTCTTAGATTTCCGGCGAGAGGAAAAGGCTATACGATTTTGGGGATTTTTAATGGCGTTGTGTGCAGCGTTGTGGATCTTTCGGAAGTAAAAACGCCCTCTTTAATGCAAATACTTGATAAAGAATTCGGAAAAGGTATTACCACAAGAAACTGGAACACAGTGGAGAGAATATTGAAAGTCAGTTAAAAGTTCATGTTAATCTTTGACCGACGTAATATTTGACCAACGCCTCAGCTCACTGGTACGAGCCCACTATCCTGCGGCTGAGCCGTACCTATAGTGAGGCCGATATTCTCCGTATATTTCGTTATCTTTTTCTTAGTGTCTGTCTTTTGACAGTGATTAAGCACCTTGTCGTTCCGGATGCCTGAAGACCATCAGCTCGCCATGGACATACTTCATTGATTCCCATCCCCGGTCCGAAGCGCCAGTGTGATTACTCCGGTAACGCCCGGAACCTGTGCAAAATCGAGGAGGGCATTTCCAAGGTCAACAGGAGAATTCGCAGCAATATGCAGAATCACGCCGAATCCGGGCGCATTTCCTATCACCAGTTGTTTAGCGTTCCCCAGAGAAAGGCTTTTGAGAGCTTCTTCACTCACTTCTTGTCCTTCGATCAAAACCAAACTTAGTATCATGTTATTTCCTCCCAACAGTTAGTTTCGACAGCCGCAGCTTAACGTCAAAGTTCAGCGGCTGGCCGTTTATCGGCATCTGCTGGAGCGTCCTGTTATGGATATTTTTCAGCTACCAGGCCGATTATTACTATTTTTATTATTACTTTGGCCTTTTTGGTGCAAGAATCTTAGATTGAGAATTTCTCCAATTTTACTCAACCGATTTTGATTCGAGAATCCCAGGGTTCTAGCGCTTAACAGTAATCCCGGAATTCACCATAAAAAATAGGATTTTCGCATGCTCATGTAAAACACGACAGATATTAGACGACAGATATTAGTCATCAATACGAAAATAATCAGTATTGAATGTAGCAGAAAAATAATTCAGGATTAAAGGTATCCAAATAATTAAAACTCCCGATTATCAATTAGCCCTGATAAGAAAGGAGAAATCACCGTGACAGAGGACAAGATAGCAAATGCCGACGAGAGTGGTTACGCGTTGGTAAATGATCTCAATATGTATTACGAAATTCACGGCACCGGCAAGCCGCTCGTCTTATTTCACGGCGCTTTGTCAGCAACTGACACCTCTTTTGGAAAGCTTCTGCCGTCCCTTGCCAGGACGCGGCAGGTCATCGTTATCGAGCAGGCTCATGGGCATACGGCTGGTGCCGGTCGCCCGCTAACCATAAAACAAATGGCAGACGATACGGTCTCTCTTCTCAGGCAGCTCAATATTGAGAATGCCGATTTCTTCGGCTACAGCCTGGGAGCCGGAATCGCTCTGTATATAGCCATCCGGTACCCGGATCTGGTGCGAAAGCTCGTGGTCGCTTCGGTTACCTACAACAATAGCGGATTCCGCCCCGGGCTCCTTGCAGGAATGGAGAAACTGAAACCCGAAAATTTGGCTGGTACCCCATGGCAGGAGGAATACGCCAGCATAGCTCCGAATCCGGAAGATTGGCCCACGCTGGTCGAAAAAGTGAAACAACTGGATCTGCATATTCCGGACTTGCCGGCTGAGGGGGGTCAGTCGATAAAGGCACCCACCCTGGTGATAGTCGGGGATTCCGATATCGTACTCCCCGAGCACGCCGTAGAGATGTTTCGCCTGCTCGGTGGCGTCCCGGAAGACATCGATAGCATTCCATACTCCCAGCTTGCAGTGCTCCCGGGTACGGCTCACGTTACATTAATGGAACACTCCGATTGGCTGCTTTCAATGATCGGAAGGTTTCTTGACTCGACAGTGCCGGATATGAAGTGATCGACTATTCCGGAAGGCTAAAGATAAATCGTAGTTCATAAACGAAGAAAAGTCCCCTGACAAAAGAATAGAAATGGAAAAACGAGAATATTCTTTATAAAATTGGGAGGGCTTTATGCGGGAGGCTGAAAGAAATTTAAGCGGGGAAGCGGAAGAATATATGAAAAACATAATACTTGAAGCCGCAGATGAAATGCCTGATTTCTACATTGAAATGTCTGCCAGAGAAATACTACCTGTCACACGCCGGATTTTTGAAGAAAACACTTTTCTCGCCCATGAATTTAAAATTTCCCAGCTTGTAGAAAAAGAAAAGCGCCTGATAATTTACGGAGAGGCAGGTTCGGGAAAAACAAGTACTCTCAAGTGGTTGAATGCCACCTGTGCCAGAGAATGCCTCGAGAAAAAAGAAGAATACGTCCCTATTTATGCAGCCCTTGATTCTTATGTTAAAGGTTCTTTTTATGCTTATTTGAAAGCAAAAGCAGAACAAAAAGGGATTTTGGAACCTGATTTCAGGGAATTACTTGAAGGAAAAGCCCTGCTGCTTTTAGACGGGCTTGGCATGCTCACATCTTCCGAGAACTTTTCTCCCCTTGATGAACTCTCCGATTTCATTTCCGATCATGAAGACTGCAGATACGTTATTGCCTCAAGACACGGCCCTACCGGGAGCATAAAAAGTACGTTTGCAGTTTGCGAACTCGAGAAATTCTCAGATGAGAAGATCAGGCTCTTTATAGAGAGTTCCGTCCCTAACCGGAGACAGGCAAAACTTCTGAAAACCGGAAGCCTGAATGAAATCGATTCACATCCTTTTCTCCGAAATCCCCTGCTGCTCAAACTCTGGATTAAAGTTTCAATCGCCGGAATGGGGACAACGGGAAAAAAGAAACTTAATCACGAACTTATTTCTTTTGATCCTGATTTTATCCCCTCCAATCGGGCAGAACTTTACCTGGCTTTTATTTCAGAGCTTTTCAGGAATTCCGGGATAAAAGAAGATCTCTTCAGTGCCGAAAGGATACTTTCCCCGAAAAAAAGCAAGGATCTGGAAAATTGCGATCCTGGAAGCGAAGAGTCAAGAAGCCCTGAAAAGCCGCCTGCTAAAAGTGCTCAGAGAACAGGTTCGGAAAAAATAGATTTCGAAAGGGCAGAGATTGAAAGGTTTCTGATGGATCTGGCATTCAGACTCCAGTGCGAGCACAGGATTTCATGCAAGTACGGCTACGCCCTTGGGATCGCAGAAAAGTACGCAAAACAAAATCCTGCAAAACAAAATTCATCTGGGAAAACAGAATCTAAAAAAACAGAAGCCAGAAAGCTTCTCAAGGCCTGCTTCGGGTTAGGACTCCTTACCAGAAACCGTTCTGAAGTAAGGTTCGGGATAAACCTTGACCTTCAGGAATACTTTGCAGCTTTAAAACTGAAGACATACCTTGAGCACGGAATGGAGACCTCAGAAGCATTCGGGCACCCGGGATGGGAAAACGTTGTAATATTTATCTCGGAGATGGTCGAGTCGGGAGAGGAATTGGTAAACTCCATTATTTTGAACGAAAACCCGGACCTTGCTTCAAAATGTGCCGGGAAAATCAGCCTCGAAACAAAAGAAAAATTATGTTCATTACTTGCCGGAAAACTCGACAGCAGGTACGCGCTGGAAAAAATGAGGGCAATCCAGAGCCTTGGGAGGCTTGGAGATTGCGGAATTGAAGCCATTTCAGGAGTACTTGAACACGGAGACACGGGAGTGAAAAGAGAAGCTGTAAGGGTTCTCGGGGAGACAAGATCGGAAATGGCCCTTGTCCCTCTAACAGCTGCATCCGGAGATGAGGATTACTCTGTGAGGATCGAAACCGTAAAGGCTCTCAGTATGATCGGGTCTGAAAAAGCTGTCAAGCTGCTGAAGAACGTACTGGCGGATAAGAACAGGGCTGTCCGCCTGGAAGCAACCAATGCGCTGATGCAGATAGGATCGGAAAAGGCTCTTGAAGTCCTTGTTTCCGCACTTGGAGATAAAGACGATTTTGTCCGTTTTGGGGCTATGGGAGCTCTTGGCAGGGCAAACCCGCAAAAAGCTGCAACCCTTCTCATAAAAGCATTTAAGGAAGAAAATAAACTTGTTCGGCTGGGAGCTGCCGAGGCCCTGGGACAGATGAGATCGGAAAGAGCTGTTGATCCGTTCATAAACGCCCTGCAGGATGAGGACGAATTTGTACGATGGATAGCTATAAAGGCACTCGGGAAAATAAAATCGGATAAGACTCCTGATACCTTTACCTGTACACTTGGCGATAAAAGCCATTTCGTCCGAAGAGAAGCAGCAAAGGCACTCGGAATGGTAGGTTCGGAGAAAACACTTGATCTCCTTGTTTCCGCGCTTTCGGACGAGAACGAATTCGTAAGAAAGGCAGCTGCTGAAGCCCTCGGGGAGAGAGGGACCGAAATTGCAGGCTCAAAAACAGCTGCTGACGCACTTGTAAAGAGGCTCGGTGATGAAAGCCATTTAGTCAGGCTGGAAGCGGCAAAGGCACTGGGAATGGCAAGGTCCAGGGAAACTGTTGCCCCTCTTCTTCTGGTACTGGGGGATGAAAACCGGTTTGTCCGAAAAGAAGCAGCAAAAGCACTCGGGCAGCTGGAACCCGAAAAAGTCCCTGAACTGCTTATTCATGCGTTTGAGTCAGGTAACCATCTTATGAGACAGGGGGTAGTAAGAGCCCTGGGACAGATGAGTTCTGATGAGACCCGGAGCCAGGTATCGGATGAAGTCTTCGACATTCTTGATAATGCTTTTCAGGATGAAGATAAGTTTGTACGGAGGGAAGCAGCCAGAGCTCTGGAAAATATATCCAGAAACAGGCCTGAAAGAGCCTTTCAGGCCCTGATTAATGCGCTTGACGATGAAGACGAGGAGGTCAGGAGGCTGCTGGCCGGGGTACTGGGGTGCCTGGGTTCTGAGACAGCTGTTCCCCGGTTAATCGGTGCTCTCAAGTCCGGAGACGAAAACGTGCGACGGTTTGCAGCTGAAGCCCTCGGGCAGATAAGGTCCGAAAAAGCCCTGAAGCCCCTGATAGATACCATGCTTTTCGATGCATCTGGAGTTGTGAAAGGAGAAACGGCCAGAGCCCTTGGAAAAGTAAAATCCAGAAAAGCCATAGAACCGCTTATTGATGCACTCCTTGATGAAAACAATGAAGGCAGATGGGGAGCTGCCGAAGCCCTTGGAAGGATTAAAGCTGAAACTGCAGTTGGCCCCCTTATTCTCGCTCTTGCCGATAGAGACGACTTTACACGGTTTGCTGCGGCAAAAGCTCTTGGCAGAATAAGACCCAAAGAAGCTATCGAACCTTTGATAAACGCACTCTATGACCGGAACCGTTTTGTAAAAGCAGAAGCTACCGGAGCCCTCATTAAAACCTGTACGAAAGAAGACAAAGAGCGGATGCAGGTTTTACTTACTTCAGAAAATGAGCTTGCGGCAAATCTCGCGTTCGAAATCCTGGAAGAAATTGAAATGCAGGAAGTATCAAATACCAGACTATTTCCGGACTTGCAGTAAATCCAGTATCGATTAAAACAATTGGTTAAAAAAGCATTGGAGCCAGAAAAATGGAAAGAAATCTCAGGAAAAATTTTCTTAACGCTCTTCGCGGAAATCCCGTTGACAGGATCCCTGCCCTTTCTGTCACCCAGACCGGAACTGTTGAGCTTATGGACCTGACCGGCGCCGCCTGGCCGGAAGCTCATTCCGACCCGGAAAAGCTGGCAGCCCTCGCCCTTGCGGGCCACGAAATTGCGTACCTTGAAGCCGTGCGCTACCCCTACTGCCTGACAGTGCTTGCCGAAACCATGGGTTGCAGCGTGCGGATGGGCACAAAAGATATCCAGCCCTCAGTCCTGTCCCATCCCTTTTCCAAAGGGCCGGAAAAACTGAAAGTCCCTGAAGACCTGCTCGAAAAAGGAAGAATTCCCACAGTCCTTAAAGCAACGGAAATCATTGCAGCCCGGGCCGGCGGAGAAAACGGGAAAGAAGAAGTTCCTGTCATCGCAGGCATGGAAGGCCCTCTTACTGTTTTTACCCATCTTGCAGAAGTCAAAAACTACCTGATCTGGACCATCAGAAAACCTGATTATGTCAATGCCTTCATGGAGACCTGCACCGAGATCTGCATCGAGTACGCAAACGCCCTCTTCGACTGCGGCGCAGATGTCCTCTCTATGCCCGACGGCGGGATAGTCGGCTCAAGAATGATGCCTCCCTCTGTCCTTGAAGATTCGGTCAAACCCTTCTACAAACGCCTCTGCAAAAAAGTAAAAGGCCCTGCAATCCTGCACATCTGCGGCGATGTCGGCGATTCCCTGGGTACTCTTTCGGAATGTGGTTTCGAAGCCATCAGCATCGAAGAAAAAGTAAGCATAAAAGCCGCAAAAGAAGCTATCGGAGGCAGGGCAAGGTTAATCGGAAATGTCTCCCCCTCAAAAACCCTGCTCTTCGGGACCCCGGAGGCTGTGAAAGCAGAAACAAAACAGTGCCTCTCAGCCGGCGTGGACGTCCTTGCCCCGGGCTGTGGGATTGCCCCGAGGACTCCGCTTGCAAATATCAGGGCGCTTGTGGGAGCAAGGGATGAGTGGTATGAGGAACAGGAATGAAGAACAGATGAGGGGAAAAAGTAAGGAGAAAATTCAGACCGGCTTTTTAGCTGTCTCCAGCCAGTTACGTAGTGCACATATTAAACGGACTCCTGTTCCATTAAGCAGCATGAAACTCTTCAATGTTCACAGTTCATGACCATTAAGCAGCATGAAACTCCTCAATGTTCACAGTTCTTGAACATTACGTAGCATGAAACTCCTCAATGTTCATAGTTCTTGACCATTACGTAGCATAAAACTCCTCAATGTTCACAGTTCGTGAAGCTCTTATACCTGCCGAAATACCCTAAAAGTCTTTTTTAAGACCTCCATTTAACCAAAAAAGTTGTGACTAAGAGGAATAAGGCATATAAAGACTCATTCATCTTTTATTATTAAAATTAGTTAATTTTAAGTCTATTCATGATATTATATACATAGTTAATTATGAAATTACAGAAGTCATAAAAGAAATTAGAAATAGTAAACAGTTTTTAGTCAAGTTTCATAATAAAAATTTGTAAATTATTCAAAATTAGTAAGTGCATCAGGGGGGGAATTATGACAGAGAATGAGTACTTGAAAAGATGTAGCAGGTGTATCCTGCCCGAAACAACACCGAATATTACTTTTGATAAAGATGGTGTTTGTAATTTTTGCCATTCTCACATGAAAGTCCAGTATGAAGGGGAATCAAAACTTAGAGAATTGTTGTACTCGCATCGCAAAGATAGCAACAAATATGATTGCGTTGTAGGAATCAGTGGTGGGAGGGATAGTAGTTACACGCTCCTCAAACTTGCAAAAGATTATAACCTGAAAGTTCTGGCAGTTAACTATGAAAATCCATTTACCGATCCCCAGGCTAAAGCCAATATTGAAAATGCCGTAGACGCGTTAAATGTCGACGTTGTTAGTTTCAAATTGAAGAATAATATTCATGAAAAAACATTTAAACATAATTTTACGTCATGGCTTCAGAAACCATCTCCTGCAGCTATACCAATGATGTGTATTGCCTGTAAATTGATTCTTCCGAATGTAATTAAATATGCAAAAAAGTATGATGTAAAATGTGTAGTTACAGGTGCCAATCCATATGAATACATATCTTTTAAAAGGGAATTACTAAACATTTCAACAGATGAAAATTACATGAATATCCTGACAAAAAGTTTTGGCATAAAAGGGTTCGGAGGAATTGCGAATGAAGTATTAAAAAATCCTCTTTATTGCCATCCGATGTGCATTCCCACAATGATAACAGGATTTTTGTATGGAAATCCTTACAGCTTCGGACCCAGATTTTTGTCCCCGAATATTGAGTTTATAGACATATTTCACTACATTCCCTGGCAAGAAGAGGAAGTTTTGTCAAGAATCAGGCAGGAATTGAACTGGGAAAGCCCGCGCAGGTTCAGTTCATCCTGGAGATTTGACTGCACTGTAAGTCATTTAAAAGATTTTATGTACATGAAAACCCTCAACCTGACCGAAAAAGATGACTTTTATTCAAAAATGGTGAGAGAAGGTCTAATTACTCGTGAGGAAGCGCTCATCAGGCTAAAAGATGAAAATAAACTTCATATGGATGAAATACGAAAATTACTTGATAGTACCGGAATCACCGATATTCCCTACTTAAAAAAGGATAAAGAGGAGGTAATTCGGAAAGAATTACTGGCTGAATAAGACGGATATTTTTATCTTTAAGAGCTTCAAAAACGACCATGTTTAAGAGCCAATAAACCTTATTTAAGAGCCAATAAACCTTGTTTTGAAGATTAAATATGCACCAGTGGTTCACACTGGTGCTTCTCCAATAAAATTATGGATAAGCTCCCTCGTTCAATACAGAATTTTCCAAAGACTGCAACAGGAACGATTGTATGACTGATTTCAAGGGCGCTGGCTTCAAATTCTATGCTGGCAGGGGAGAGAGTGTATTTATTGTCAAAGTCGGAAATGCCGTCCCGGTCAATGTCTGCAGAGAGAGGATTCGTGTCAAGATCAGTTCTTCTAAGTCGAAAAGAGTAGCACGTAAATGAATAAAAAATATATTTTACAGGAATTTTACAGGAACCAAAAATTGGCTGCCTCAAAAAGATGAAAAAAGCGGAACTGAGATTTGTCAGGTCACACTTGTAGAGATTATCTGGTATATCCCTGAAGCCACAAAATGCCCTCAATATCGTCCCCTACTGAAGGAACGTAGCCTTTTGTCGCGCTCGCAAGTGCAAAAATAAAGATATCAATATCCTCGTCATTCAACCGAAAAAGAGGAGTTTTTATTCGATAGATAGTTCTATTTCCGAATTCAGATTCCAAGACTTCCTTAACTGGAGCCTGAAATACAAAATCATCGATATCTCCTTTTTCAAAAGGGGAAAAAGCAGCCACCCCTTTTGTGGAAAATTCCCTTCCTTCCCTGTCTTTCAGAGTTTTTGGCTCGGCTTTTGTCAGAGAATAAGCCAGCGCGGATAACAGGAAATTATATTTTTTCCCCTGCTCATAGATACATTTGTTCTTGAAATACATTATATCGAAAAATGCAAGAGAAGCGTCTCCCAAAGAACAGCGAATTTGGGCTTCCCGCTCATTTATCCATTCCTCAATACTGTCTATTTTAATTTCATGTGCTATTCCAGCCGCAGCAAAAGGATAAGCTGTCCAGAGTTGATTGTTAACGGTTATGGTACATATTTTTAGCATTTCACCCTGCGAGAAATAGGCGTTGATTTTGTTGCTGTTTTGATTGAGAGGCTCCAAAAACTCCGGATTTTCGATAGATTCGATTACAGAGGACGGAATCTCATCGTCAGATTCTAAAGCTGTCAGCCAGTGCTCTCCATGCCCACCGGCTTTCTTTGGCTTTATTTCTTCCTCAGCCTTCTTTATGAAGCAACTTAATATTCCCATTGAGTGACCCCGTAATTTTTTGATATATGTACAAACGCCGAGTAAGGTTAAAAACTTATTGATAAAAATGGTATTGTTCAGAATATAGATATGGAATACTGATTAGCAGAGCCACATTATTGCCAATAACTACTTTTATTATTTAGTCGGAAGTAGAAAAGTAGAGAAAAATCAGACCACCCAGACTTACAAGTTTTATTCCTACTGTTCTTACCCCGCTCACAGGTGGGCGGTCTTTCCGTGAAAACAGAAAAGACAGTTTTAATGTCAACAAACCCGGCAAGGATCCAGCCTTCAATCCCGTGTTCCCCAAAGAATGCACCAGGAACGATTGCACGACCGATTTTAAGGAGACGAATTGCAAAGTGAAAGTGATTGTGAAGACGAGAGACGAGTGGCATGAGGAGACTAATTGAAAAAAGAAAATGGGATATGAGTTAAAAATTGAAAAATACGCCAGTTTTTGTGAAAGAGACAAATAAAATAGTTGATTGTATGGCTGTTATGAACGGGAAGGGAAGAGACAATAATTTGAAGAAAAATTAGAATGTTTTGCATTTAAAGAACAAACTATTAGGAATAGTAAAAAACATAAAATAGTGGAGCAAGAATATACAGCATTGCTCCCAGCATAAATGTTTCACTAAAGTTGTTAAGATTGAAAGAGGCAATATATGACAAACATCCCCACCCTTGGCGGACTTTTATTACTTTTGTTTATTCCAATTTTTATTCCATTTTTAACTGCCTTTGTTATATCCTATGTGATGTATAGACGATTGAAAATCGGTCTACTGGGAGGATTAACCGGAATTGTTTCTTTTGTCCTTATATCAAGCCTGCTGGATTCTGTTTTATGGATACGCGGGATAATTGCAGGAATATTTGGAGGCGCGATTCTGGTCATAGCGCTTTCAAGATATTATAAGCTTCATAGTTTTAATTTTAAAGTTGATAAAAGAACGATTGTTTCCATACTGGTAATAGCTGGGCTAATTTTATCAATTTCTTTATATTATCTATCTGAAAAAACTAATATGGAATTCTGTATAGACGACCCTTCAGGGGATGTCAGTTACTCTGGTTATACAGAACCTAAAATAAGTGGACACGACAACATTGACATATTAAGGTTCGAATCTCTCGTTGTCGGAGACTCTGTGATTCTGGAGATGGAGCTTGCGGGAGATATTGATGAGAATAGTGCTGCAGAATATATTTTTTATATTGACACTCAGGGACGGAGTCTCTGGACTCTCACTATAGATGAAAAAGATATGGAAAAGGAAGGTAACATTCTTCGAGCATACGTTCCAGTCGAATCCCTAAAAAACCGAAAAAGCTTTCATGTACTTGCCGTTGCATCTGAATATGATATGTCTACTGATTTAAATCTGCATGATAGTTGTTCTAACCGGGGAGACTTTTGGGGAATTCTGGGGATATTGACCTCTTAATTCGACTTTGTAGAAATTCTAATATATTCAATCCGCAAATCCCAGTTCTAATTTTCTTCATTCCAGTACAATCCAGCAATCTGTTTTTACATCTCAAAGAACTCCTTCATGTATCAAATCTCCCATTTTAAGTTACAATCACTCCATCAATTCCGTATCCTCATGCGAATATGCCGGCGCACAGCAACAGAGAATTTTCAGCTCCTTTTCGCCGGGATTTCTGACCCTGTGCGGAGTTCCGGGAGCAATACGGATGGAATCCCCTTTTCTGACCTCAAATTCTTCCGAACCGAGGGTCATTATCCCGCTACCTTCCGTGATGTGATAGATTTCTTCGGTCAGCCGGTGTCTGTGAAGAAGCGTTTCCCCTCCGACAGGCACGATGGCTTCGGCAAGGCTCTGATTTGAGTTGCCGTGGACTGCCGGGTGCATGAGTTCGCGGATGATTGACCCGTCTTTTGTAATGTAGGGTTCTACCATTTCATATCTTGTTTTTGGCTGCATTCAGAACTACTGACACTGACAACTATATAAAGATTTTTGGTTTAAAGAGATTGAGATACCTCGTCTTCCTGTAAAAGCTCTGAAAAAAACGTAGGGCAGTCCGGGATCATTCTGACATCTATCAGGATCAAATTGAGGTAGAAAAGTCCTCCGATTTTGATATCCACAGGAGATAGATCCAGGAATTCCATTATGTCGGCGGGATGCTCAAGAAAAAACTTCTCAAGCTCCGGGCGGTTTAAGTTTCCTTTACAGGGGAAACCTACGGCATAGATTGTGGAATCCAAAAGTTTTCTGGCTCCTGCGTCCAGAATAAGGGCAAAAAAGGAATATAGCCCGTGCGGAAGATCAATCATATACCTGGTGTCTGCATCAAGCTCGGATAATAAAAGGTTCCGGGTCTTTTTCCTGTACACCATCAAAAGCAGTACTTTATCTTCGGAAAGGAGTTCCTGGACAGTATCCGGCAGGAAAAAGCTCCCGAAGACGAACTCGCACACTTCATAAGCCGAAACCGCAAAATCGTTTCTGACAAACAGCATACCGTCCTGGTCCGAAAGTGAATACCCCATATTGCCCTGAAGATCGATTATAGGGTATTTTCCCGCAGCGGTATCTTTCCAGAACCTGTCAAGAGCTTTGTCCTCTATTCGGGACACCAGATGTATACATTTTCCAACAGCGATACTTTCCAATAGTAACTCCTCCCACTGATTCCAGGGCTCATTTCCAGCCCGATTTTCCCGATCAAAAACCCCTTTTGTAGAATTAAAAAGGTCCCAGGAGATTAATCGCAATATAAAATATAAGCGTCATAATATAAATGTCTGGACATGAAAACAGATCCAATAATTCGGAATTTAAGATAAAAATCCAGAAAATAGATCCAAAAAACGTACATGAAATTCTTTGAATACAGGCACAAAAAATGAAAGTGTGAAAAGCACTTTCATGTCAAATCAAATTGCGTGCGGCCACCCCACCCTAAAGGATGGGGTATGCTTCGGGCCGCACGCCCGGTTACTCAGAAAGATTTACAGTGTTCTTTAACAAGGTTTCCTTGATCCAAGTTATTGAAACTCTGCTATAGAGACCCTGTTCGATTTCCGATCATTTTACAAAGAAGCAACGATGAAGATATTTAAATCGAAAACAAAAAGAGGCGAGGGTTCACTTCATCCCCGACCTGAAGGGCGGGGTATTCGTGACCCTCCGCGCTCCCTTTGTAATAAATCAGGAAAAATTATCGAAAAAAAGAAAGAACCTTGAATTTCAAGGTATATGAAGAAAATCAGATTTTACTCGATTTTTTCTATTTTCTCTTTCTTGACAAAGGGTTTACTGATTTTCGCTGGCATCCATTCAGGCCTGTTTTTTGGAGCTGCGACAGTTTGCTTCCATGCCTTGAAAACGTGAACTTTCTTTGTCCCGCGTTCCCTGAGTCGGATAATATCCGGTTTTGATTTGGTTCCGGCGCCCCTGTTTGCAGCTTTAAGGGCGGCCTGCCGAGGCTGTTTCCCAGTGAAAACTCCGTGCTCATTGCCATCTGCGTCCCGTAAAACAAAATTTCTTGTGTCAGACATAAGGATCATCTCCTGAAATATGTTATTAAAGACTAATAAAATTGAAAGTATATATAATTTTCTTTGGATGTCGTCGATAGTTAGTGGTTTACACAGAATTTTCTTCAATTTATTAATTGTATATACATTCAATTTGGAACTGGTCATCCCAGGAAAAAACAACATCAATAGACGTATTCATTAAGATTAGATGGGCAAATTTCAATGAGATGGCTTTCTTTAATTCTTGATTATTGGTCAATTTTTTTTCTTTGTCAACCAGTTAGCGATCAAGAGTACATGTTGCGCCAAAATCAACTTTATACGAGTTACGAAGAACCCATTAAAATACGGATAAAAATTCAGATAGAAAAAGAGATGACAAATTCGATAACAGAATTATAGCGGAGGAGGAAATTGGAATCCGAATATAAACCAGCTATTATAAACCCGTTTTATACTTATTTAGACCCATTTATGACAGTTTATAACAGTTTATAATAGGTTATAACAGTTTATACCAGACCATACCTATTATTATAGGTTAAGAATTTTGAAATTCATTTTACCTTTTCCGCCCTTTTTTTAAGGGCGCTGTTCATATCCCCGAAACTGCGTGTAGTACCTTTCTCTATAGACCATGAAACGCTGATAAAAGGAATTGCGATTCCACTAAATTTCTCTTTCTGGATAAAGCGTACCCTGTGGCCTGAAATTTCTTCCAGGATAAAGCTATGCTCCCCATCGAGCAACCCCGGGAAGAAGAAATTTCCCTTCCAGGTAAACTCTTTTTTTGGCTCCAGCCGGATGATTCTCGGGTGAAGGGTTACGCCTTTTTCCCACTCCGGTTTCATAAAGACTTTAATTTTGCTCCCCACCTGTGCATCCCCGCTGATTTCCCTTATGTAAGGGTTCCACTGTGGATAAGCGGCAAAATCCATAAGGATCTGCCAGACACGGTCCGCAGAAGCAAAGATCTCAATTTCTGTGCTGATTTCTTTTTTGAACCCGATAGTTGCAACTCCTCTTTCATTTTTTCTGATTTTTCTTAGTCTATCAAAGGCAAACTTATTAACTCTGCTTATTTGAACCGGGAGCAGGGAAGAGAAAGTATGAAAAAGGGCTCTGGCGATACGGTAAATTCTCGTTCAGTTAGCCAATTCAGTCAACTGCTAATTCAGTCAACCTTTTCGGTTAGTAATTCTTCAAAGCCCGGTAAGGAATCATAATTTTTGCTTAAAGGGTAAACTGTTTGCTTAAAGGGCATAAAGCCTGCTTAAGGACCATTTTACTAAAAAGCCTTTAAGACCTGCCGAAGAGTTTTTTCTTTAACTTTCGTTTCATGCTTCCTGACATCTGTTTCAGGATTATGGAAGTGGGGGTACTTTTCCCTGCAGGGGCGACTTTTCCGTCCCTGATTGCTCTGAGCACTGCCTCAACTGTGTTTTCGGAAGCCCCGATTTCAGTATATGCCTGCCCTACCATTTCAGGGATATGGGAGTCGCTCCCAGCAACGGCCGGGATTCCAAGCCTTTCTGCCTCGGCGAAGGCTTTCCTGTTGGCGCCGTTGAAAAGGCAGCGCGAATTGAAGACCTCAACAGCATCCGTATCAAGCCCTTCAAAACTCCCTATCCCGTGAGAACTGCTCTTGAAAGGATGGGGGATAATGACCGTGCCTCCGAGTTTTCTAGCCCTGCGGATAGTTTCTTCCGGACTTAGCCGGGACTCGATATCCTCTTTGATTCCCAGAACCAGGATATGCCCTTTTGAGGAGCTGACTTCCACACCGGGGATGACAGTGATTTCGAGGCCAAGTTCCAGGGCTTTTTTCGCACAGGCAAGCCCGCCTTCAACCGTATCATGGTCACAGATAGCAAAGCCGTCAAGACCCCTTTTGAGGGCATTCTCAAGGATATCCTCATGGCTTGACTCGCTATCTCTTGAATACTCGGAATGTACGTGGAGATCGAATTTCATGCTAATATAAAAATGCGAATTGAATTTATATAAATTTTGAAACGGACACGAAGAAAGAGAAAAGAGAAAAGAAGAAGGCACGTTACAGAAAAAAAAGTAGTGGAAAAAATCGGGAAAGAAAATATGAAAAAAATAATGGAAAAAAATAATGGAAAAAAATGACAGGTTTTGATCTGGAAGGAAGAGCTGCGGAACATCCCAGGAACGTTTCGGGAACTTTTCGGAAGCGTTTCGGGAACTTTTCGGAAGCGTTTCAGGAACAACCTTTACGAAGGGCCTTTTTAGCGAATTCTTTTGTGAGTTATACGAATCAACAAACATGAGTACAGGAATCAAAATACAAAAAGCAAGATCCTGTAAGCTGAGTTTGGAAAAGAGGATCAGGGCAGATGGAGCAGGACAAGCAAACTGAAATAAAACAAAAGGAGGAATCACGAACGGGCACATGCATATCAAAAAATCTGGTGTAGGGGTAGTTAAGGATATTAGGAGGGTTTGGTGTCTTCAGTAGACGCCCGTTCGCAAATAAACAAACAACTTCCGGGTATAAATGTCTTTCGTAGATATACGAACAATATTCAGGCTCTACAAAAAAATTTCCGAAAAGAAAGAAATTGGGAAACGTGTTTGTAATATACTAACGTTTTTATATAATTAGAAAAGCTTTTTATTCCCCCCCATCTAGGGAGAAGTCACCAAAAAACGTTATCCAGTGTCATTCCTTCTGATTAAGTTCCAGAGATTTTATTCTGTTGATGACCTCTGTTCGGGCTTCATAGTCCACTGAAATCCGTTCTCCGTACTCAACCCTGTGCACAATGCCTTCATCGTAGAGCCAGGAAAGGACTGACATCCCTTTTTCCGAGTTAGGCAGGGAAAAGGAATAAAAAGACCAGGCAGGCAGATGCTTGACGATCTCAGCTTTTAACTCCCACATTCCGTTCTTTTCTTTTGCGGAAACGAATACCGGATTGGGAGCCATATAGCCAATCTCCTCCATAACAGCTTCAAGTTCGGATTCCTCAAGCAGGTCTGTCTTGTTAAGCACGGTGATCACCGGGACTCCCTGGATGCGGTCCCAGAGAGTATCGTGGGAGGTGGAAAGTTTCTGAAGGATTATCTCGGGCTTTTCGCTTACATCGACAACAAGCAGGATAAGGTCGGAAAGAAAGATTTCATCGAGGGTCGATTTGAAGGCATCGACCAGCCAGTGCGGGAGCTCCTCTATGAACCCCACGGTATCGGTCAGAAGAGCCTTTCTTCCGCCCAGGTCAAGAGCCCGGGTGGTCGGCACGAGAGTTGTGAAGAGCTTATCCTGGGCTTCGACACCCTCATCGACAATCGCATTGAAGAGGGTGCTCTTTCCGGCATTAGTATACCCTGCAAGAGAGACCAGAGAAAAACCCTTCCTGTGCCGGAAAGCCCGCAGGGATTCATCGTCTTTTTCTGCAGACTCAAGCTCATTTTCAATCCTTGCTATCCTTTTCTTCAGATCCTGCTCATAGGCGTCCTCGTAGTCCCCGAGCCCCATGAAACCAGCCCTTTCTTCCTTTTTCACAAGAGAAACAATAGCTCTTGCCCTGGGGACCTCATACCTGAGCCTCGCAAGCTCGACCTGAAGCTTGGACCTGCGGGTAGTAGCCCTTTTTGCAAAGATCTCAAGGATAAGCTGAAACTTGTCTATTACCTGGCACCTGCAGATTTCCGAGATATTGAAAAGCTGAATTGTAGAAAGCCTGTTATAAAAAATGACCTTTGAAGCCCTCTTTATCCTCACAAGTTCGGCAAGCTCCTCTATCTTTCCCTTCCCAAGCTGGTACCTGGAATCCGGGAATCTTGTCTGCGTAAGCTCCCCGACAGGAATGTAGCCTGCAGTCCTTGCAAGCTCCCGGAGTTCCTCAAAGAGGTATTCCCCGCGTTCAGGGTCAGCCCGCGGATTGGTTCTTTTTACGAGAATTACCCTGTTTTCAGAATCTGTTTTTTCAGATGGAATTTTTACGCCTCAATATTAAGTTCTTTAATAAGTAGATTTCGAGCGCTCAGAGAGATATGATGAGCAAGCTCGATAGCCCTTCTCTCAGCCATGGATTCCTGGTATTTAAATGCCCTTGAAAACATACTTTCCGGCACCCAGAGGGGCTGGTTGTACATATCCCCTTTTTCGGCCACAATCGTCCCCTCAAAAGAAAGCTGGTTAGCCGTATCCTCAATCAGCTGCACGACGTCAAGCAAACCGGGGGCTCTTTTAAGCCAGAAAGGAAGGATTTTCACCTGCTTAACTTTCTCTATATGGTCAGCAGAAACAGTAAGGGCTGCAGCTGCACAGACCATATAGTAACCGCCTTTGATTCTGTGCCTGCCCGAAATGTCCACTGCAATAATATCCCACATTTATGCTTCACCTTCCTGTCTGGATAAATAAATTCGGTTTTTACGGACCTTCAAGAGAACGATGGATGTGTTTACTCAGGCAATAACCTGCCAGGCCAATTAATACTTACTCAAGTCTGTTCGAAGAATATATACATAATCTATAGAAACATGAAGTCGGATTTATAGAAACATGGAGTAGGATCTATAGAAACATGAAGTAGGATCTATAGAAACACAATCGGAATCATATTATGGAATTACATTTTGACTCTGCCGATGTCCAGATACTCGACTTCTTCCCCTTTCTCGACTGCAAAGAGCATTCGTTTGCGCACGCTGTTTGCAAGCCGGACAGCCCCGGACATAACCGGAAGCCTGAACTCGTAATCAGCGGGAATTACGTTTACAAGATACTCGGAATGGGGAATTTTTTCAATGGACTCGACTTTCCTGTAGACCCTGAAATGGGTCCCGAACTTAAAACCTGTCTTGACCACATGCCCGGAGTCTCGCAGAGCTTTATACGCGCTGTATTTCCGCAGAAAAGAACCCTCGATTTCCGAAGCTTTCTCAACAAACTCTTCGAATGAAAAAACCTTGCCTTTCCTGTCCCTGACGACTATGACCCCTCGCGAAAAGAGGTAGAGGGACTCAACAAGAGAGAGTTGCAGCCTTTCGGGGTCAAGCATTTTCCCGTAGAAGCCTCTGGCGTAAAGAGCCCCGGAAGCCTCAGCATCCCAGGCTATCACCCTGTCTTCGAGGAAAGTCGCATCGGTTTTGACTGCAGGGTAGGGCTCAGGCATCTCCCCTTGAGGGGCAGCGGTCTTAATCTCGTAGAAGGTGAGGTCACTTTCTTCGTCCACCACAGCCAGGATAAACTGCTTGTGCACGTTTTCTGCCGAGATTACCGAGTCTTGCAAAAGCTTTACGGGAAGAAGCTGCCTTTCGGACAGGACGTGGACAAAGATTTTTGCCGCACTTTTTCCGGGGTGACTGCCTCTCGGATATACCCTGAAGTCCGCAGCTGAAGGCTGGACATAATATCCCCTTTCTTTGAGGTCTTTATAGACGATATACTTCAGCTCGAAGTTCGGCTGCCTCAGAGAAGCCTGCTCGAAAAAAGCCCTGAAATCAAGCTTTCTTCCTTCAAGTTCTATCTCGAGTTTTCCCCTGAACTGGAGGTATGCGGCTTCCACGAGGGAGAGTTCAAGCCCGTCCGCCCTGGGCCGCCCGAAATAACCTGTTTTGTAAAGTTCAGCTACCGCTTCCTTTCCGGCAAGGACCCGGTCTCCTTTAAGTTGTGTTTTCAATAGGTTCACCTGAGAAGAAAATAGAATGAAAATAAGTTTTACAGGAATCTGTTTTGTAGGATTCCGAATTCTAACAGTCTGGTTTGCAACAATCTGGATTATCATTCTTACTTTAAATAATCCGACCTGTATAAGCCGATCTTTAACTGGTGTGTAATAATCTGGCTTAATATAATATTGTTTTTTCGACCAGCAGAAACAGAGCTGCAGGTTCAAGCTTTCGAGACAATCCTGAAAGAGCAAATTTGAGAGAGCAAATTTGAGAGAGCAAGTCTGAAAGAGCAAACCTGAAAGAGCAAGCCTGTGAAATCAGAATTGCAAGAACAAGCCTTCAAGAACAAGCTTTCAAGAACAAACTTTCAAGAACAAGCTTCCAAGGGTAAGCCTTCAAGAACAAACTTTCAAGAGTAAGCCTTCAAGAGTAAGTCTGTACAGCCATACTTTTACCGGGAAGCCCTGGAGACCCTGAACTGTCGGGCAGCCTCGACAAGCGAACCTGCAAGTTCCCTGTATGCGACTCCGTGCAGGTGGGCGTAAGAGCCAAGGGTGTTTCCGACAATAAGCCCGTCCATATCGCCTTTTATTCCGGTGCCCCGTGAAAGAGTTATTGCAAATTCCGCATCCTCGGGGATTTCCCGTATTTCGGAGTGATGGAATTCATGCCCCTTGAAGCTGTTGCCTTCCTTTCCGATAAGGCAGTCCCGATCAAGGGTCCCTATATTGTAACTGACTACTCTTGTCTGTCCCATGATCGTATGCCCGGAAAGCGCTCCAACCATTGCATAAGTGGACTCTGGCATCGAAGCATCGTGGTATGTGCCTTTTCCGGGGACTCCGGTACTGATTTTTTCCGTAAGGAACATAAGCCCCCCGCATTCGGCGTAGATGGGCATACCTGCAACTGAAGCTTCTTTAATGCTTCTTCGCATGGACTCGTTGGCTTCGAGTTCGGCGGCAAAAAGTTCGGGGTAGCCGCCTCCGATATATAGCCCGTCAACCTCAGGAAGCTCCAGGTCATTTACCGGGCTGAAGTAAACAATCTCTGCACCTGCAAGTTCAAGCAGATCGATATTGTCGCGGTAGTAAAAGTTGAAAGCCTCGTCAAGGGCAATACCTATCCTCGGCCTGGGAGAACCTGCACCGTCAGCAGGGGAAAAAATGCTGTTTTCGGGGCTGGTCAGGGGCTTTGAGCTCCCCGCGATTTCCAGGAAACGGTCCACATCAATCCCTTTATTGATGATCTCTTCAATACCCCGAAGCCTGTCCTCGAACCCTCCGTCTCCAAGCCGCCTCCTGCCTTCAAGCGCAGGCATGAGCCCGAGGTGGCGCATGGAAATCTGCATGGAGGGGTCTCTCGGGATGATTCCTATAACCGGCACGCCGGTATAGTGTTCTATTGCCTCTTTTGCTTTCTGTGCGTGGCGGCGGCCTCCGATATTATTCAGGATAACCCCTGCGATTTCCACGTCAGGGTCGAAATTCTTATAGCCGCTTATAAGGGCTGCCGCAGAGCGAGTAATGCTGCGGGCATTGATTACGAAAACCACAGGACATTTGAGGATTTTTGCAATCTGGGCGGTACTCCCGAGGTCGCTGAGGCTTTCAAAGCCTTCGTAAAGTCCCCGGACACCTTCGATAATTGCAATATCCGCCCCACCCCCGGTTTCACAGGCATGGGAGTAGACATCAAGAATCCCGTTCTCATCCATCAGGTATCCGTCAAGGTTCCGGCAGAACCGGCCCGTGATTTCGGTATGGTAACTGGGATCGATATAGTCAAGCGCGACCTTGAAGGGCTGGACTTTATACCCTCTTGAAACAAGGGCAGCCATAAGCCCCATGGAAATTGTGGTCTTGCCTGAAGAGGAACGGTCTGCAGAAATAAGGACTCTGGGAATGCTCCCCGCCTCTGCTCCGGATTGTTTGCTGTGGGTCATGCTTTCAATACCCTCTGGTCTGGCTTCTCCGTTTATTGCGGCACAGATAGTTTTTGCGGTTTACACCGATTTTCATAATTTATTTTTGATTTACCGGTTCTTTCCGGCTCTTTCCGGTTCACTTTGTCATTTCCCTTAACCGTTCATCGCTCAGATGGGATGCCATAACCTTCTTTTCGTTTGTAAGGATTGCTTTTCCGAGCTGGCGGTAGACCTCGGCAATGTCGGAGTCTGGAGCTTTCTCCATAACAGAGTAACCTTCCCTTTCGCAGTCCTGCACTTCCTGCCGCTTCGGGATGAAAGCCATCAGCTGGCTGCCGATTTCCTCGGAAAACTTCCTGACGATTTCCTCTTCCCGGCTTGCGTTTCTGGAATTGCAGATAACCCCGCTAAGCGGCATCCCGATCTTGGAAAGCCCTTTGCAGATGTTGTTTGCTGCATAGAGGGGCATGTACTCTCCGGAGGTAAGGACATAAGCCTCATTTACATAACCCTTCCTGACAGGGGCAACAAACCCGCCGCAGACAATGTCCCCCGGCACATCGTAGATTATAAGGTCCTGTTCTTTAAGGAGGTCTCCGGAAATACTCTTGAGTTTCTGGATTGCAACGATGATCCCGCGCCCTGCACAGCCTATCCCTGGCTCGGGACCTCCTGCTTCCACGCATTTAACGCCTGCATACCCTTCAAAGACCACGTCTTTTTCCTGTACATCCACCCCTTCCCTGAGGAGGTCGAGAATGGTAGGGATTCTTTTGCCTCTGAGAAGGGTTATCGACGAATCGCTTTTGGGGTCGCAGCCTATGATCATGACCTTCTTACCTGCTTCCGCACAGGCAGCTGCAACATTTGAGGCCGTACTTGACTTGCCTATGCCGCCTTTTCCGTAAATTGCAACGATCTTTTGTTTTTTCAAAGGATCTTCCTCCCGTTATCCGATTTATCCCGGATTTTATCCTTACTTTTGTCCAGGCTTTTAATCCTGGTTTTTATCCTTACTTTCATCCAGGCTTGTATCCAGACTTTTATTCTTACTTTTGCCCGGGCTTCTACCCGGACTTTTATCCAAACTTCTTTCCTGGTTTTTGCCCTGACCAGTTTCCGTTCAGGCTTCCTTTACAACTTCCCTTAATGTGGCTCCGAACTCGGATTCCACTATTTCGCTGACTCCAAGGGTCTTTGGGTGGAGGTCGATCTCAACAAGGACATGCTCGTGCCCCATCTCTTTTAAGGGCAGGACCTGCCTTGGCCCGTTCGTAATCGAGATCAGTTCCATGTGCTGCAGGCTCTCCATAGGGATTGCATGAGGGACACCTGTTATAACCGCGAAATCGTAATCGCCGTATTTTTCCATGATAAGTTCACTGACCTTTTCCCCCGCAACCGGGTACTCATCCATGCCGCCGATGATTTCATGGATCTCAACCCCGTGAGCTATGAAGTCCCGCATAATATATTGGGCATGCTGCCTGACCCTCGGAAGTCCCAGTTCGGGGTCGATGTTTGCCATATTGACCAGATTTTCCTTTTTCCCGAACATGGCTGCGACCTCGTTGACCGCAAGGGTGATGTCTGCAAACATGTAGCCGGTTTCTTTTTTGGCGTTCATTATGATGAGCCCTTTCTTGCCTTCCCTGAGGAGCTCAATCAGCCGCTTTGCAACCTTATATTTGAGGTCTCCCCTGGAAGGGGCAAGGTACTCTTTACTTGCAGCTCCGAACCTTTTTTCGACCTCTGTGGCTTTTATGAGAAGGTATTCCTGGCGTTCGAATTCTTTATGGTCAATTATCCCGGCATCAAGGGCTGATTCAAGGGCAAAAAGTACACCTTTTGTATTGTTGTGGTAGCCCGCGTGCACTTCGACTTCGATAACAGGGATATCCGGGTTTGCTTCGAGCACGGCTTCGTGCATTTCCTCCCCTATGATCATGCTGGCACAGGTGCCGACAACACCCAGGATTTTCGGGTTGAAGAGCTCGATGGACTTGTTGATAACCTGTACAAGCCGGTCGTGCCCTCCGAAAACAAAGCCGTTCTCGTCAAGCCCCGTGGTAACTACATGGATCCCGTCTTCTTCAAGCAGCCTTGCATGTTTGAAGGAGCAGCCGGGGGGGCCGTGCAGGATTGCAACATCGACGTTTAAGTCCCTGAGGGTATAAAGAGCCGCAACGATCGAACTCGGGCGGGGGTGAATAATTGAGATCTCTTTTTGAGTCATGACGAATCCTCTTTTTGATTATACGAATGTTGATATGGGTTTCACCCGGGAGATTCCGGAATTCCGCGGGACTGTAAACCCCGCTGAACAGGAAGAAGGTATCCGGAAGCAGGATAAGTTGAAAGTTAAACAAGTAATGGAAACGAATACAGATTGGAAGACCCTGTATAAAATTGTATCATAAATTTCCGGTAGAAAGCCTTCAGCCAGACCCGGAACTCCTGCCAGTTTTCCAGAGCCGGACGGAGGATTTTCGAAGGAACAACCTGCACGAAGCAGCACGAAGCAGCACGAAGCAGCCTTTATGAAACCACCTGAATGAAACCACCTGAATGAAACCACCCGAATGAAACCACCTGAATGAAAGATCATGTTGGGGACATTACTTAACGGAAACATTTCACTGATGAGAGAATTATATCTTCCGCACCTGCAAGTTCCGAAGCCTTCAGGAGCCCTTCCGAAAGGCTGCCCGCATAAGAGGCATTTTCAGCAGTTACTGCCTTCATTCTCTCACCCACAAGTATAATATGCCTGCACTTCGTACCGAACTTTTCTACAAACCCCTGCACTGAGCCCGGAGGCAAACCTTCACAGACCTGGGAGGCTTCTTCTCCGAGGATAAGGATTATACTTCCCTTTTTTTCGTCCTTTTTCTTCAGGAGAGCGTACTCAAGGGCTTTTTCTGCGGAAAGGATGTCCATTCCGGAGTTGGAGTTATCAACCAGGGCAACCCCGTTAAGCTCCTTTTCCTGCATCCTGCCTGAAAGTCCTCCGAATTCCTCGAGCACCGAAACAACAGCTTCCCGACCGACCCCGAGTTCAAGAGCGGCTGCAGAAGCTGCGACGAAGGCTGTCCTGTATGCCGAACTGTTATATCCCGGGCGCAGGGAAGCTGAAAAAAGTTCTTCCCCCCTGTAGAGAAAATGCAGGGTCGGGCCTGAAGCCTCGGGAGCAGTTGACGATTCATTGGGAACTGACAGTTCATTGGAAACTGACGGTTCTTTGGAAGACGAATGTTCTTTGGAAACTGACAGCTCTCCGGAAGCTGAGGATTTATCGGTCCCTGCTTCGGTTTCAAGAACAAAATCAGGAGCTTCAGATAGCTTCAGATTGGGCTCTGCATAAAATGGGTCCTTAAAAGTGAGAACCTTTGCAAGGCTCCCTTTTGCAGCTTCAAGGGCTTTTTCTGCCCCGGCGTTGAGAAGAAGGGTGCTTCCCGGTCTGGCGTTCAGGATAAGCTTGAGCTTTGCATCGCTTGCAAGGGAAGTATTGTTTGCAATTCCATAATCCGGGGAAAGGGTTGTCAGGATGCCGAGGTCTGCAGTACCCGTACCCCCGATCGAGATTTCAAAGATGAAGAATTCCGGCCGAATTCCGGCCTCAAGATTTTTTTCAACGGCTGTCAGGATACTTCCCGGAGTAATACTCAGGCCCTTGTGAATAAGAAAAGAGGTCCCTTCTTTCCAGGCTTCAAGCCCGCGCGAGGTATGGAGCACGACTTCGAACCTGCGGGAGAGCATGTCGGCGAGCAGGGACGCTGTACTTGTCTTTGCTTTTACGCCTGTTATCTCAACTATTTTGATTTCCGAAAGCCTGGGGTCGGCCTGCAGGATTTTTCCCACGACTTCATGGTGTGAGAGAACAGTTTTTCCTTCGGACCTGGCTTCCGTAAGCATGGGATAGGCAGGGTCCAGGTGTACGGGCGCTATCAGGAGATCGAATTCGGATACCGGGAGAGGAGCTTTTGAACAGCGTATGCCGTACTTTTCCTCAAGCTCCCCGAGCAGCGCCTGATCCACTGTTCCATAAACGTCTACTCCGGAAACGTCATTTCCCAGAGCTGCGAGTTTTTTTGCGATAGGAATCCCGCCGTGGGTCAGGTCAAGCACGGCGAGCTTCTTCCGGAACAGGTCCATGATAATACCGGACCCTGAGCCTTAAATTACAGGGCTTCCTGAACCCTCTTGAAAACGAGGTCTGCAATCAGTTCGTCGGCGCCGAGGGGTTTTGCATAGCAGAGGGGGACGTCCTTTCCATCAATATTAAGGGTTCCACAGCCTTTTTCGTCCAGACTCAGGATTCCGGGGATGTCCTTTGTGATGTGGACACCCGATGCCAGGAAGACCGGTACTGCTGCAATCTTTGTTACGCCTGTACCTGCAAAGCCTGCAATTGCTTCTTCCAGGGTCGGTTCACTGTTTTCCATAAACCCTGCTCTGACAACAACATCAGCGTGCTTCTGGGCGATGTAATCTGCGATCTGGCTGACTACTTCCTTGTTGTAAGGAAGCTTGCTCCCGTGGCCGATGGCCAGGATTCCGAGTTTCTCAGTCATTTTTGAAACCTCATTTTTGATCTAAACTTAAAGCGGTTATTCGGATTATGTTCATTCGGATTGTGTTTAACACAATTGTTCGAATTTGTAACATCAATGAGATTAACATAGTTAGGATTTATATGATATAACCTTTTTGAAAAAAAGAAACAACGGGAGAAAGTTTTGAGAGATAGGAAGAGAAAACATAGTTGCAGTAGTTATTCCAATGTTAGGCATCTACAATTAAGCTAACCCTTAATGTTTTGTTTTCAACCTAACTGATTTCAAAATCCCGAGTATTCATTTTTAGCCAAAAAAAGATACTTAACTTATCTCTATCGATATTGTTTCATAATTTTAAAAAATCAGATCTTGTGGATCTTAACTTATCTCTATCGATATTGTTTCATAATTTTAAAAAATCAGATCTTGTGGATCCGAATATTTTTGCATCAGGCCCGTCATTTTCGCCAGAGGTTTCAAGTTGTTATTTCAGTCTAATACCCATGCTTGCCAGAGATAGGGGCACACCACGCAAATTTAGTTTATTAATATTAAAGTTAATTTTCATACTTAGTATTAAATCACAACTGTTTTATGTTATCTAAATATATAGCTGTTAAAATATCAGGATTTAATTTATTTGGTAGATACAATGACGGAAAACGCTTATAAAAATTCAAAAGAAAAGAATATCCGGAGCCTTATTACCCGTTACCAGGATTTTTTACTTGATCCCGGAACGTTATTTACTATGGCAAGCGGGCTTATTCTGATAATAGCAGTAGTTGCTTATCCGCAAAATATGCTGTCAGACGGCAATGCTACGGATGAGGGTAACTGGTTATATCTATTATCCGCATTGATCGGATCATCATTTATATGGTGGTCTGCTTACCAGGGGATTAAAGAAAGAGATTTTACGGCTGATATCCCTGTTACCATCGCAACAATTGCTGCTATTGCCATCGGGCAGTATTCAGCCGCTGCTGTCGTAGCCGTGCTTTTGCTCCTGGGGGGTATGCTGGAGGAACTTGTTTCCGCGAGAGCGGGAAAGGCACTTGAATCTCTGGCAAAATTATTGCCTGATAGAGTCACTGTCAGGCGTGACGGACATGATATTGTAATTTCGCTTGAAGATGTTCAGGCCGGAGATACGATTCTGGTAAAGTCCGGGGAACGGATTGCTGTTGACGGAACCGTCCTTTCAGGTACTGCTTCGGTAAATCAGGCTGCTATTACCGGAGAAAGCCTGCCTGTTGACAAACAGTCCGGAGATACGGTTTTTGCAGGAACCCTTAACGAAACGGGAGCAATGGAAATACTGGCCACTAAAGTAGGAAAAGAAACGACCCTTGGACAAATCCACCGTTTGATTGAGGAAGCGCAGACTCAGAAGCCAAAAATAGAAAGGCTCCTGAATCGGCACGCTAAGGTTTACACCCCTACTGCAATTATCTTAGGTGGCCTGCTCTGGTGGTGGAGTGGGGATCTGACACGAGCAATAACCATGCTAATTGTCTTTTGCCCATGCGTAATGGTGCTCGCTACACCTACAGCACTGGTAGCTTCGGTTGGTAACGCAGCGCTAAGGGGCAATCTCATTAAAAAAGGAGCTACCGTAGAATCCATGGCCAGGATAGACACCGTTATTTTTGATAAAACAGGGACACTGACCCACGGGGAACCGAAGCTTTCCCGAATCATACCACTGAAAAACAACGATGAGAATGGCTTATTGTTATTAGCGGCTATCGCAGAAAAATTTAGCGAGCATCCGCTTGGAAAAGCTGTTGTAAGAGCCGCAGAAGAGAAGGGATTCTCGGTTCCGGACCCCGAATCTTTTGAATCCGTATCAGGGGTTGGCATAAAGGTTAAAACCAGCGGAAAAAACATCTTTATAGGCCGCCCTAAACAAGTATCCGGGTTGGATTTCGCGATTTCCGATGAGGTTGAAGAAAAAATTGAAAAGCAATCTCAATCGGGCCACAATACCGTTCTAATGGGGATCGACAATGAAATCGTTGGATTATTAACATTTGAAGATAAAATTAGATCGGAATCAAAAAAGGCTGTTAAGGATCTCCACAAACTGGGAATTAAGACGATAATGGTCACCGGTGATAGCAAAGCGGTTGCGGAACGGATAGCTAAAATCCTTGGTATAGACGAGGTACATGCTGAAGTAATGCCTCAAGAAAAGGTAGAAATCGTAAAAAGTCTACAGCTGGAAGGCCATAAAGTTATATTCGTAGGTGACGGGGTAAATGATGGTCCGGCACTTGTAACGGCTGACGTAGGGGTAGCCATGGGACTTACGGGGACAGATGTGGCAATAGAGACAGCAGAAGTTGGGCTGCTATCAGATGACCTCTTAAAAATTTCATATCTCATAAGCATATCAAGGAAGGCTATAAAGACTATCTGGCAAAACGTTGCCTTCTCACTTAGTGTCCTCTCTGTGGCAGTCGTATTAACTATACCGGGGATACTTACCCCGATAACCGGAGCATTATTACATGAACTATCCTCAATTCCGGTGATAATGAATTCAGCGAGGCTGATTACATACGAACCCAAAGATTGAGAAAGGATGAAAAACTTAAAAATATTTTTGGCTTTGTAGAAATTCTCCCTTAATGGACGGAGGTAGATTTTTATTGGACCACTAAAATCCACCTCTCTATTTTCAATCCAAAATAATTTAAATGCATTGAATAAACAGAACTTCTACAAAGCTGTATTTCACTAATGAAATGAAGTCAGAAAAAAGCCTTCACAAAATGTCCTCAATTCAGACCAAGTCTTTTATTGGCTCGGCATTATTTCCTCCGGGAACCATTCCTGGATATCCGCAGGCATGTTACTCTTTACGTCTCCGAGCTCACCTTCCCCCATGTGCCGATACATGACCCGCAAAACAGCCCTGATAACCGTTTCAGGATTCAGGTCGGGATCAAACTGGAGTTGCTCGTGAACCCTTCTTGCAAACTCCTCTTTTTTGAATTTCTCCGGCTTATCCACCGGGGTCCAGCCATCATAATATACCCCTTTGATTAAAAGAGGCAACTGGGATGCGAGGTGGGATGCCTCTACTACCTGGAGCCTGTCCCTGAGGACATGCAGTGTGCCCCGCAGCGCCTGGTATGCTCTGATCCTGTTCTGAAACTTCAACTGGTCCATAATATCTTTCAGCCAAACATTTGTCAAATCGATACTGCTGTCAAGATTGCTTACTCCCGTAGTCATTCATAACCCCCTATTAAGTTCAAAAATCAACATCATTCGGCAGAATCAGGTTAGGAGTTGTATTTATATAATTATTTCATAGAATAAAATTAGAAAAGGAAAAAATAGCTGAAACCCAGCCCTGAAAAAAGAGCTTGAGCAAGGGAATTTTCATCCGAATTACAGGGATGCGATTGCCGTTTTGAACAGCAAAAAAGGATTAAGCTCGCCAGCAATCTTACCAGTGACCTTAACCGGCAACTTTAACCGGCGATCTTAACCAGCAATCTTAACGGCAACTTTAACCGGCGATCTTAACCAGCAATCTTAACGGCAACTTTAACCAGCGATCTTAACCGCAATCTTAACCGCAATTTTAACCAGTAATCTTAAACACCTTCGCTGCTGCTGACAGCTTCCTTTGCACGGTTTATTTCACTTTCCTGAGAAGCTACTCTGTCAAAGTCCCCACGCAGAGCTTTCAGGGCATATTTTTCCACGTTGATTTCCTGTTTCGTACGGATCCCGAATTTTCTGAGCACAGGTACCGGAGGGCACCAGCCACGTATAGAATATTGAAGCAGGAAGGTTGCAGCAATTAGGGGCAGGATAAACCATTTCCTGCTCTTTTTTAAACCAAGCACTACCCCAATCATGGAAACTAAACCAGCACGAAATTCAATATAACGTCCGATATCCCACTCATTATCGAGCTCTTTGATCCTTTTTGAAATCTCGTAATGGGTCTTGTCCGCATAGAACCGGACTGTTGCTGCAATTTCGCGGTCGATTGCCTCATTAATTTCGGGGGAGGTGTGGGCTCTTACCCTATCTCCCCTGATAAACTCTCCAAAATCGGTTATCAATGCAAAATCCCCCCTCTGATAACACACTCGATTTTTTAACCCGATAAGAACAGCCTCTATTCAAGCCTGTTATTAAACGAGTGGAGGTATGACCATATAAAATTAATCATAAAAATTTATTCGATACTCATTATCCAGGTAAAAAAGTGAGTAAGAACGAGAATCGAAAAGATCAGGGCGACAGAAATGTACAGCTGAAAATTAAAATCGGTTTATGGGTTAGATAAAAATTTCTCTTGGACCGGGGAAGTTTTTCAGTGTTTTATCTCTCTCAATTGCGGTGTCGGTTTTTAGGTCGCTTTTCATCCGGCTGACGGCTGGCCCATTCCCTGTGCAGCGAAGGAAGAGGAAAAAATGAAAGATTTCCTCCAGGATTCCGAAAGAGATAAACAGTTAATCAGATGCCGCCAGGGGGTTAAGCAGAGAAAAAACTGCGTCTTTTCCTGCTTCAGAACTCGATCAGACCGTTCGGGTAGTATATAACACATGTCCCACGGAAGTATTCGCCTCCGGGATGTCTGTACCCGTTTGACCCGCTCCAGTCGAAGTTGAGCCAGTACTGCGTCGTCTGCCCGTCTTCAAGCACCCTTTCCGAGTACCAGACATTTTCGGCATAGGAGTATCGATCTGCGACATAGTCCAGTATGGCGTAAGCCGTCTCCCTGTCGTCCCCTATGTAAAGTTCGGGATAAGCATGCCCATAAGACTCGTTGTATGCCGTAACCACCCTTGTATTGAAGCCCATATTTTTCAAAAGGGCAGACATTACAATGGAGTAGTCGTCACAGTCTCCCGAATATCCGCTGTCGATCGTCTGTGAAGCCCCGAAGAAAAACTCGGCATTTTTGTCGTACCTGTATTCCCATCGCCTGTTTACGTAATTGTAAACGTCACATGCATCTTCCATATTATATCCTGAAGTTTTCCCTGTGATATTGAAGACCTCTTCTCCTATCCTTTCCTCTCCTGAGCCTATGGCTCTCTGAAAGTTCAGGGAGAATACCCTGTATTCTTTGGGATAAACGATGCTTGACTTATCTTCGGGATATGTGGGCACTTCAGGGATACCTGAAGGAGTAATACTTTCTGCATTTTCACTGCTGCCTGTAAGGTCTACATCTCCAGCGTTTAACTCATTTTCCGGGACCGTACCCTCAGGCAGCAGTTTATTCACTTCATCACTGACAAGCCCCCCATTAAGGCTGTCAGTATCCATACAACCTGCTACCAGGGAGACAAGAAAAATAAGAAATATAAATTTGAAAGCCTTCGCACAGGCCACAAAATCAGCTCCAGAAGTAATATAAGTTCTAGAGGGAAATAAACTTCTCTAAAGGTAATAAATTAATAAAGTGATACATTAATAAAATGATAAAGGAAGAAAGCAAATTCATTGATTCCAGCATTAACCGCGGGTTTCAATATAGTATTTATTCTTCCCGTTTTCGTTTCAAAAATATCCCACATTTGGGATAATCGAGCCCCTCACAGTATTTTCCCTTAGCCTGGAATTGGGAGCATGATGAAGAATATTTGCATTTAGGACGGAAGATGATAGATAAAATCCCCATATATGGACTCCTCTATATATTGAATATCAAATATGTCCATATATATCAAATGTTGCATTGTTCTCACATCAAGCCTGAATCGGCCCTGTTTCAGTTCCTGATAACCGTGCACTTTCTGAAGTAACCTCGGTTATTTTAAAGTACGGAAGCCCTTTAACTGCCAGTTGGGCCATAGAGTATTCGAGATCCTGAACAGGACTCTTAATTTTGGCAGGACTGGCTATGACGTTGAGCAGTTCCGCAAGGCTGGGACTGTTCGATTTCCATGTCCCGTCACTCTGTGTTTCAGCTGTAAAGATTTTCCATTCTATTTTCACGGACATTAATTTTCTCCCCCTTAAATATTCATTTTATTGAGCCGTATGCCCAAAAAATAAATCATTTTGTACTCTCATTTAAATATTTTTATATGTTTGGATCTATAACTTTATACTACCCATATAATTTTATTATCCCCCTTCCAAAGCCTGAAATTATTGCCCGAAAAAGAAGCTGCAGAACAGTATCAAAAGAGACTGGGCCCGCTGCAAGGAACTAAAAAAGTAAATTTTACCTGCCATTCTGAGGCCTCACAGTCGGCTCAGGAAATCCAACACAATCTTACTAAATTCAGCAGGTTTTTCCATATTTGGCAGATGAGCAGTATCGGGAATGACAACCTTTTTTGCCCCTTCAATCTTGTTAGTGAGCAGGGTGGCTGCGCGCAGAATTTCAGGATTATCAAGAGCTCCGGCCACGACCAGTACAGGAACACCTATATCTCCAAGCCGCCCTTCAGCCGGTGGGCTGAGAGGGGAAAGTGGATTTGAATCGGCTATGGCCCAGGTTCCATTCTCGACTGGAATCCGGTTCATTTCAGTTACCTGCTGACGAACGCGCGAGTCCACCTGCTCAGGCTGACGGAAACTGCCATCAACCCGGAGACGGATTTGCAGGTCACTTACGCGGACCAGATCCCCCTGTTCAAGAGCCTGCAGCATCTCCAGAAGCCGGGCTGGGGGCTCACCCCGCATTTCAAAACCGCCCGGGACCGTACCGACAACGATCAGCGAACGCACCATCTCAGGGTGCTTGAGAGTAAAGTCGATAGCTGTTTCTCCCCCCAGAGAGCAGCCCAATAGATGTGCGTGTTCTATCCCGAGTTCCTGAAGCAGGCGGTACAGACTGACGGCGGGAAACCGGGCCTGTTACAGGGTCGGATTTCCCTAACCCGCGCATATCAAAACGAAGCGCCCTGTAATGCTGAGTAAAGGCTTCCCATTGCCCGTCCCACATGCGGCTGTCAACAAAGCCCGCATGGATAAACACGAGAACCTCACCGTTTCCCTCTATTTCGTAGTAGAGCCTCCCATCTCCAAAGTCAGCGTATCCGGCAGTCATTCCTTATGTCCCCCTGTAATTTCAGCCCGGACCTGATATTAAGCCTTATCTTTCTCCTTCCGGACCCTTTCATAGACCTTCCGGGCATATTTTTTTAGCAGGTAATTCAGACTTTCTTTTGATATCGGTTTCGATTTTTTAACTATCATTACCGGCTTTCGGGAATGCCTTGCAATCCTCTGCGAGAGCGGCCCGAGTAGAGAAATCTTAAATCTCTCGCTCGAATCGCCAATGATTATCAGGTCGTAGCCGTTTGAAACTTCCAGGATGGCATCTTCGACAGAGTACCTTTCAAGCAGTTTGTAGCTTGCAGGTATGGAAGTTATCTTTTTGACCAGTCCTTCAAGTTCTTCGATAAGTTTTTGCTTCTTTTCCGGATCTTCATCGGGGCTTATAATACTGAAGATTCTGATTGAAGCCCCGGTGTTTGAAGCAATCTTTTTTGCCAGATAAAGGCCGTGTACCGAGTTTTCTTTACCGTTATATGCTACGAGGATTTTCTTGATGCTGTCAGGCAAATTGCCCTTTAAAAGAGCGATCTGGCTTTTTGAGGAAAGGAGAACATCATTAGTTACGTCTCCGAGGGAGTACTTGAACCGCTTTGATTCGTGCCAGCCCATGATAATCATGTCAGTGGCTTCGATTTCAGCCTGTTCAATAATCGAATTTGAGATTTTATGGTCAAAGGCAATGATATATTCCTTTTTGCTTCCGAATTTTGCAGGATAAAGCTCGAAATTTTCCTGGAAACGATAGTCCATCTCCATTTTTTCCCCGTGGTAGGCTTCCTGAGCAACCATTAAGGTTGTCTGGCGCGGAACTTCAATTACGTGCAGGCAAATTATCTCACTTCCCAGGAAATCTGCCAGTTTCAAAAGATCGCTCTCATGGCCCGGATTGGAAACCGGCACGAGTACCCGGCTAAGAGACGTCGGCTCAACGCTCACCCTTTCAACATTGTTTTCCAGGAGGTCAAACAGGTTATATGCAGGCATAGCTTTGCCCTTTCCGTAGAACATGTACCAGCCGGCTCCGGCAAATATCATCAGTACGGAAAACAATAGAGGCAGACCTCCAAGAAGAGGCAGCAATAAGAGACTCCCTACCACTCCGAAGATTTGCGTGAAGGGAAAGAAAGGGTCCCGGAATGTCGGATCATATCCGGGCAAAGTCCTGTTTCTGAGGATGATTACTGCCATATTGAGCAGGATGAATATCAAAATGTTAAAAGCCCCGCCAAGCCTTGCCAGCTCCTCGATGTCGAACATAAACAGGAGCACAACCATTACAGTCCCGGTGACCAGAATAGCATTGTGAGGAGTCTCATACTTTTTATGGATCAGGACAAACCATTCCGGCATAAGGGCATCTCTGCTCATCGCAAAAGGAAACCTTGAAGAGGACAGTATGGCGCCGTTGGCTGTGGAAAGAGTTGCAAGCAGGGCGGCAATGGCAAGGAAAAATTTCCCGGTATCTCCTGCGATCAGGCCAGCTATATCTGCCAGCGGAGTGACCGTTGTTACAGTCCCTTCAGGACCTGAAAATCCTACAACTACTGCCATTATACCTGCATAGAAAAGGGTTACTACAACCGCGGAAGCGATAAATGCCCTCGGAAGGTTCTTTGACGGATTTTTAACTTCCTCGGAAACCGCAGCAGCTTCTGCAAGCCCGAGATACGAGATGAAAACAATCCCTGTTGTTATGAAGATTGACATTAACCCGTGTGAAGCTACCGGAACAAAATTATCCGGCTTAACCAGGAAAGACACTTTTCCGATGAATAACACAAGTATTACCAGCAGAATAACTACAATAATATTCTGCAGGGAACCACTGCTTTTTGCCCCGCGGTAATTAATTACTAACAGGAGCACCCCTGTTATAGCTGCTACCAGATAGAGCGGAAGAGGATAAAAGACCTGAAAATACTCTGCAAGCCCTATGAGAGCAAACGTGCCTTTAAATACAAGGGCCAGCCAGGAACCCAGCCCGATTACTGCTCCAAATGCAGCCCCCATTGTCCTGCTGATATAGTAATAACTCCCACCTGCCACAGGCATGCCTGTTGACAGTTCTGCCATGCTGATTGCCGTAGCTATTGTAATGAGCCCACCCAGCAGAAATGAGATTATCGCTCCCGAACCTGCATTTGCCACGGCTATTCCCGGAAGAATGAAGATCCCTGCTCCGATCATCGTCCCGGTGGCTATTGCAAATGTTGAGAAAAAACCCAGGCTGCGCCCCAGCCTTTCCGTTGTTTCAACCGGTGCCATCTATATCTCCGTCTTTCCAGGGCTCTCAAACCGATAAATCAAGCCCCGGGTAAACCCTCATATTAGAATTATTAATGTAATGTTGATCGTATTTCTCCGCACCATGCATCAGGGCAGGCAACAGGAACTTAAAACCCTGCCTGATGGAGCCTGCTTTCGAATAAGAATCTCCGGAAAACGTCATTTTCCTCCGCAGTACGGTTTCAATCCATTTTTTTAGCGGGCCTTGCTTTGGGATTTTAGAGGAAGAAGGCAACCTATTACTGGTTAAAAAGTTTCAATTCTGTTTTAATGCTCCTTGTTTCCGGATAGTACATATAACTATCCGTCAGGTGTATATTTAAGTGCCAATCCCATTTAACGGACATTACTTTCGAATCAGTTGTTTTCGGGTTTTTGATTTATTGTTTTTACCAGCCTGTTCCTGATGGTTCGGAGGCCGGTACCGGCTCGCACGAGTCTTTCCACCCCTTATCCTTTAATCCCATACTATAAACCCATATTATACCCATGTCATAAAACCCTTTATTATAAAATAAGAGTTATTCTTGCGAATAATTGCAATAGAACCGGCCTGATTAAAACCGAGGATATTGAAAACTGGATGTTATTAGATTGAATGATAGCAAATGGAATAACGGGAAACGGAATACCATTAAAAATTAGATTTTTATAGTTCTAATCATGGAGTTAATCAAGGTTATAGTATTCTTTTACACATTCCTTGAATAATTCTTTGGATTTTTTGAACCCTTCATATATCCCTTCTAAATGGTCCTGAGAATAATTGGGTTTTTTATGAACCACAATCGTATCTATGATCAGGTTAAATCGGTCCTGCAGGCTCTGCATCTTTGCAGTTAGATCTTCACCTGAAGCGGGTGAAATAAATTTCTCCGCATTCTCCTCGAAAGTATCTTTGGCTATCTCCAGACCTTCATTTATTCCTTCTTTATAATCCGAATAAGCCCGAGCATCCTTATTCCTCTCGATCAGGTCACTGAATCTTCTAACTGTCTTGTTAATTAGTCGTTGATCCAAGTTTTACCTCCTCCCTGCAAAAACATAAAAAGACCGTTTAAGCTGCAACAAAAGGGTCGGATCCTTATTTTAGCAGATCTTGCTTTTGAGTAAAGAATTTATCTTTTATTATTTATAAGTACTTTCACACTAATCCATTAAAGAGTAGCTTGATAGCTAATTTTCGATTCCGCCTTTGGGAGGTCAGCGTTGAGCGTCGTAGAAAAAATTAGAGTAAAAGGGACTGAACAGGGAGAAAGGGGGCCGAATCGAGAACTGATCTTCAGAATAATTTCCCTGATTTTATGCTTCGGATTCAATTCATATATAAAGGAAAGCGAGGAAGGCTTACTTATTCAGGAAATCTTCAATGAGTTTTACTCTATCCATCCTTTCCCTTCTTTTGTTTACATTTAGCTGCAGTTCCAGAGGCAGAACCTGAATTTCATATCCGTTCCACTTAATGGTCTCAAGGTTCTGTCTTGCATGAGGACCGCAGTCCACTGGCTCGGGAATGCCCGGGATTTCCTGAGGATCGGGTGCTATGTCTATTCTTGCATGTAAAAAATCACCCCGAATCCTTAGTTAACCAACCGTTTGTATCAACGACAGGCTCGATCAGGCAGTCGGAGAAAACATCAGTTATTTCATTAACGCCCCCGAAATCGATCACAATATCCATATCGTGAGGATTCATTTTTATTCCACGAATACAGGCTGCACAACTTCCGGTCAGCCACCGGGCGATATTTGTTCCTCGAGTCTCCTTGAAAAATTCGGTTAAGGCTTTTTCCCACGGAGCAGGAGCAAAATAACCAAGCTTGTCAAGCATCAGCATTCGATTATTATTGAGCAACTGATTTTTACTGACAATACATGCATTCTCAGAGGCTTATTCCTATATTCCTGTAAATCTTTTGTAGATGCTTGCTATTTAATGCTGGAATGATCTCAAAACCTACTGTTCTTTGTCATGTGGATCTTTTATATCAAACTCCAAATTGTCTACTGGGAAGTGACAAAAATCCAGGATTGTCTCTAAAACAGACAGTTCACAGGTCAAAAATCTAAAGATAAAGCTAACTGAGAATTAAACTGGAAATCAGAAACTAAAAAAGAGAGTTTAAGAAAAAAGAGCTTAAAAAAGAGAGTTTAAGAGAAGAGAGTCTAAGAAAAGAGAGTTCAAGCTAGACCAATATTATAAAAATTAGAGAGGCTCTTCATTAATTCTCTATAGGAAAAGCCTCTTGTATGAAGTCTCCAAATATTCTTTTGGACCTTTCAAACCCGCTGTATATTCCATCCAAACGCTCTTCAGAGCGATTTGGGTTTTTTGTAAGGTTAATCCCGTCTAAAAGCTGATTAAAGTCTTCCTGTAAGCTCTCTACCTTTACGGTACTATTTTCATCAGAGTTAGGTAAGGAAAACTTTTCTGCGTTTTCTTCGAAGGTGTATCTGGCTATATCCAGGCCTTTGTTCATTCCTTCTTTAAAGTCTGAATAAGCCTGATGATCCTTGTTCATTTCAATAAAATTGTTAAATTTTCTGACCATGTTTTTGATTTTTTGTGTAGCCAAAACAACTCGCTTCCTTTTTTTAATCGACTTTAATATCTAGAATGTATTTCTTCAGGTAATAAGTATCAAGATTTAGACTTTTTAGAGATATTAAATTTTCAGTTGCCATAAAAAACTTTAAGCTAAACGTTTATTGACTTCCGGTCATAAAATATCATGGGATTAAAATAAGTCCCAATAAATAAAAATACTATTTGCAAGTATTTAAACTTATCGAAGTAAAACTAAAGGAAATTGAAGTTTTCAGACAGGGGGCTTTATTTTGCAGACCTTAAAACCGGGTTCCTGTTCGTACCTGTAAGTGCTGTATTCTCTAACTGAAACAGAAAAGAAACTTATGCTCCAATTGCTGCTTTAAAGGAACAGGCTCACTACTTTTATTTGAATATTTTATTGTATATTGTAAAGATAGAGCTCGAAAGGTATCCTTGCTTCAGATGTCCGGCACCGGCGGGTCTGCGAGAATTAACCAGCCGGTTGTAAAAAGCCTTTGATAATTCTACACCCGCCGTATCTACATACTTATAAAAGAGATAGCTCAACGGGAATATTAAAAATAAAGACAGGAAGCACGAAATAAAAAAAGCTGTTCCGTACGATAATATCGGGTACAGGGTAAGGAAAAGGGCACAGGTGAAACTACTTGCCACCAGGAAATGTACCAGGTACAGGGAGTAGGATATTTTTCCGAGGAACACAGGCACGGGGAAGGAGAAAACACTCTGCAACCCCCGGCTGTTCAATAAAACATACATTATCATGCCTGCGCCTAAAATATGATAAGCCGCCTCTGGAGTTTCGAAGAAGCCGTTATTGAGAAACGCGTATAGTGAATCGCTTGTAAGAGGGCTTATAGGGTACGATCCGAGAAACATGCCGGAAATCAATATAATAGACAATATTATTTTATTATTCGTTTTAAATATCGGTGTCTTTCCGTTGAACGCATCAGCGAGTACCATTCCTATTACGAAAGCCAGATAGTAGTAGTTGAGGAAAAGCACGACTGCAGCAAGGTAGAATGTCCAGCGGTTTCTCAGCGACCCGAAAAGTAACGCCATCGTGAAAACAAGCATCGAACCGTAAAATTCTATTGTCATCGTCCATAAGACCGGGTTGTAGTAGATGTCACCACCTAAAAAAAACGAGTTCCACCCAGCCTGTTTAACTGCATCGAGGATATCCGGCGTAAAGGCCCAGTAGTTGCGGTAATTGCTACCTGCGGAAACCTCCATAGTTTCAAAAAAATACCTGTATAACCCGGCTGATGCCAGCAAGTAAGAGAGTATTACTGCCGCGAATACCGGAACAAACAATCTCAGATATCGGCGCACTGCACTGCTTATAATTACGCCGTTGTCCTTCGTTTTAAAATACTTCTGGGTTAATACATAGCCGCTCAGAACAAAGAAGATGCACACTGAAAAATTGCCAGCGCCGATTAATCCCAGAGGCGTACTCGAAAAAAGCAGGTCAAAGCTTCCGAAATGCGAGGGAAGTTCGCTGCCATAGACCATAGCCGGAGCTAATATGACAAAGAAATGCATTATCATAACATTGACCGCAGCTATACCGCGCAGCCCGTCAAGATAGGTGATCTTCCCGGTCACATTATCGCTCAGAGATTATTTTAATAGAACTTTATTTAAACCGCTTCTATAAGATTTCTTCAGGCTCATAACATACGAGTCGAGGACCCGGTTGACTGCCTCCGCTTCGGCTTATCATCGCTGTCTTCTGCTCAGTCCCTGTTGAATTGATCTTGTTCTCGGGTATGAAATAGATTTCTATTTGTTCACACATTTTCCGATCCAATCCCTATTTTAGCGGATCTTGTCCCGAATCAAAGTGAGGATTCAAGAATAACCCGTAAAATAACCCGTAAAATATATGAATGAACTCCGGATCAACGTTTGCCGATTAGAAAAAGTCCTGTAGCTACTGGATTTGTACTCTGACTAAAATGAGGTATTGTGGGAATACAGAAAACTATGTTTTTCCAACTAGACTAAAAAATTCCTGAATTTGATTATTCTGAGATTTGACTATTCTGAGATTTGACTATTCTGAGATTTGACTATTCTGAGATTTGACTATTCTGAGATTTGATTATTCTAAATACTGACAGTTTCAATTCCTCAAATGCCTGATTTTTGAGGACTTCGATAAACCCCAATTTTTAGTTAGTTGTTTATAAAGAGTATATAAGCGATTTGTTGAAATAGAAGGTTTTTCAAAATTCTCTTTTATCATTAAGGAAAATAATGAAAGAAATTTTGGGATCAGTTCCTGTTCCTCTAAAATCTGGTGTTAACTTTCAGTTTTCTTTTTCGGTCTTTTTTCTCATTTCTTTTCATCATCTTTCAGATATACTCCCACCATCACTGTTAGCTATGAACACTCCATTATCAAGAATACCGCCCGGAACATGCATAATTCTGTCCTCCATCCAGATTCTGCAATTCTCAGAAATTAAACAGCCTTCTTCTTTCTGGAATATGGAAATGTGTTCGAAATAGTTTAATATCACAGTATCAGGAGTTTCCTCGTAAAGTCCGCATTCTTTAAATTTTTTATCTATATAAACATCGAATGTACCGTCGTCATGGAGGATAAAATGGGTTGTTTTGTTGGTGTATTTTCTGGGCATGTTGGATCACACATTTTATTTTTTAAATAGTTACACGATTTGCATTTTTAACTTCGTGCACAAGATTTATTCATAAGGCTTTGTTTTTTAGGACTTAGTTAATAGGGTTTTGTTAATAGGGCTTCGTTAATAGGGTTTTGTTAATAGGGTTTTGTTAATAGGGTTTTGTTAATAGGGTTTTTATCTTCAATGTTGTTTTAATTCAAATATATATATTACTTCCTGTTTTTATAATCCTTACAGCATTTAAAAGATCAACAGGAAAAAATAACATAGATTTCAAGTTCTCGTATCTGATTTTAGCCGCCTGTTGTATTAACTTATTATTATATCGACAAAAAGGCTCTATGTATGCATACCGTACTTTCGAAAGACGGTACCATGATTGCTTGCTGAAAGAGCGTTCGGAACAGCCGCTGGTTTTAATCACGGCAGCACCGTCGATCACGCTCGCTGGAACCCGATTCTTCCGAAACTTGAGCAAAGGTTCGCTGTGTATGCCGTCGACCACAGGGGGCGCGGTAAAAGTACCGATGCCGGGGATATGCTGTTGAACGCGAATTCGAAGATATTGTAGCGGCTGTGGCTGCAATCAGCCAAACGGTAAATCTGCCCGGTCATTCATTCGGGGTATCCTTTGTTCTTGAAGCGGCACTGTTCACGAAGAACATCAACAAACTAAGCCTTTATGAACCGCAGATTCAGGGCGCGAAACTTATGTCGCCGGATGTGGAGAACAAAATACAGCAACTGTTGGACACGGGGGGGACGTGGCAAGACCTTCATATATATGCTTGAAGCAGGCAGACTAAAACCCGATGAATTCGAGATACTGTGTTTATTGCCTGCCTGATATGGACGGGAAGCAGCGGCGTACACAGTACTGGGGGAGGAACTGAAGGTTAGAGAACTTCCCTCGTTGTGATGCCCGGGAAGCAGCATATTACAATGAATACCGCGCAAGAACTGTTCGTTGCATAAATAGTGAGTTTTCTCGCCAAGCGGCATATCGAGGCAGAATGAGGGCAGGGAGGGAATTTTTCGTAAGATATCACTCCTGGATTGATTGACGCAGCCCGAAAATTCATCACTCAAGAATGAATCGATAGTCAGATCATTACCAAATCAACGACGTTTACTGCCTTGAATTTATGTTCCAACCTTTTTTTAGAGGACATTGTTCGCAAATAATTCTATATACGATTAACCGTATATGAGAAAATATGAAAGGATTTTCTATTAATATCGAAGAAGCGACTCTGGAAAACAACAATTTCCGCAAGGTACTGTACACCTCAAAGCACAGCCAGCTGGTACTTATGAGCCTCAGGCCCATGGAAGAAATCGGGATGGAAGTGCACGAGGAAAACGACCAGTTTTTCCGTTTCGAGAAGGGGCAGGGGAAGTGCATAATTGACGGCAACGAATATGTAGTAGGTGACGGATTTGCAATAGTAGTGCCCGCCGGCGCACAGCACAACGTAATTAATACTTCGGCAACCGAAGACCTGAAACTCTACACTATCTATTCCCCGGCACACCACAAGGACGGAATAGTGCGCGTCACGAAGGAAGAAGCCGAAGCAAATGAAGCGGAATTCGACGGCGTGACAACGGAATAAGATTATTAGAAATAGGATTTGTTAAGCATTAAAAAATGTAAAATAAAAACGCTTTCTGAAAATAAAGCGTTTTTACTTTTTTATCTTTAGACATCTTTATCTTTAGACATCTCATCTTTAGACATTCTTATCTTTTGAAGTGAAAGGTCGGAATTTGTTCGCATGCCTGCGGACACTGTTGAGTTTATATCCCGATTGTTTCAATTCCTGTTTTAGTTGATCCTGTTTACGAAAATCCTCTTAATCAACCCCGTCATCGGAAAGATGACAAGGCAAAAACTGCAGGATGCCATGAAATTAAAAGACAGTGAACACTTTAGAAAGAGATAGCTTTTATCTGCTGCGGAAACCGGATTCATCGAAATTATAATTCAGGACAAACACAGAAGTAGCAAGCAAAAGTATAGATTTACGGAAAAATACCGCCTGTTCCAGGCAAAAGATAAATGAAATTTTCATTATCAACTCCCCCCAGCATGAGCTTTCAGGCCAGTATTTTGTTAGATTCAGTGCTTTGCTGACATTTTGCTAGCGCTTTGTCAATTCTTTATTTCATGACACATTTCATATATAGATTATTTAATTTAAGGAGGTTTTATTTTTAATCTATAGTTTTATTCAATAAATATATGATAAATAGCAAAACAACCTGATAATAAAAACATATCGAATATCTATTTATATTTTCTCGATGTCTGTTACGATACTATAAAAGGAGATTTATTCTATGGTTACAAGACATCTCACTAAAATCGGTGTATTATCACTTGGAAAGATCTTGGGAACGGTTTACGCAATAATGGGCCTTATATTCGGAGCTATACTAACTCTCATGTCCCTGGGTATGGGTTCCGTAATGGGGAATGAGGGAGCATTCGCAGGTCTGCTGTTCGGGGCAGGAGCTATCATAGCATTACCCGTCTTCTATGGAATTATGGGTTTCGTTGGCGGTATAATCACAGCATTTGTATATAATGTAGCAACTGGATTCATTGGTGGCCTGGAAATAGAACTGGAATAAAACGAGAAAGATTCGATCCCGTTTTAGTGGATCTTGCTTTCGAATATTAAAAAGACTCAAAAGATTCCAAAATAAATTCCTTATTTAGTGGGAAATTCGTGATCGCTGGAGAGATTCAAACGTCAAATTTTTGTGAACGTACTTCGGAATCGCAGTACTGGAAGTTATTATAGGCGTCTCCTTGAAAAACACAATAGGAATTACGGGCAGTCCATGTTATTTGCCAAACTTCAGAAATTGAATAATAATGTAATAAAATATTTTAAATGATATCCGGAATTAAATTATGAATATGCTCATAGAAAAAATAATTTCAATTTTCCTATGCGGCGATGTTATGCCTGGAAGGGGGATTGACCAGATTCTGCCTCATCCGGGCGATCCGGAGATTTATGAACCGTGCATGAAGTCTGCAAAATGGTATGTGGATATTGCGGAAGCCAAAAACGGCGAGATTGACAAAACTGTGGATTATTCATATGTCTGGGGAGACGCATTAAAAGAGTTTGACAATAAAAAACCGGATTTAAAGATTATAAACCTTGAAACAAGCATAACATCAAGCAGGGATTACTGGAAACATAAGGAAGTTCATTATAAGTTAAATCCTCAAAATATTGACGTAATAAAAAATGCGGGGATTGATTTTACTTCTCTTGCCAATAATCATATCCTGGACTGGGGATATAAGGGGCTTGATGAAACCGTTAAAACACTCAACGATGCAAAAATAAAATTTGCAGGCGCAGGAATCGATAAGTCTTTAGCTGAAAAAATTGCCGTATTTGATTTAAAGGGGAAAGGGAGAGTTTTAATATATTCCTGCGGCTCAATTACAAGCGGCATACCGTATGAATGGAGCGCTGAAAACAACAAAGCCGGGGTAAATCTTATTCCCGATTATTCAATAGATACGGTCAGGAATATAAAGGAAAAATTCGACGCAATAAGAGACAAGAATGATATTTCGATAGTATCAATCCACTGGGGCGGCAACTGGGGCTACAGAATACCCAGGGCTCATATGGAATTTGCGCATAACCTTGTCGATCTGGCAGGGGTAAACATAGTGCACGGCCATTCATCGCATCATCCGATAGGCATTGAGGTTTATAAAAATAGATTAATATTATACGGATGCGGTGATTTTATAAATGATTATGAAGGGATAACAGGCTGTGAAATGGACAGGGAAGACCTCGCCCTAATGTATTTTGCCGGCTTCGACACTGATACGGGAAATATCAGCAAATTAAAAATCGTCCCCATGCAGATAAAAAATTTTAAATTAAACTACGCAGACTGTAATTACGCGGAATGGATAAAAAACATTCTAAACAGGGAAGGAAAGGCATTTGATATGAAATTTAAATTGCTTAGTGATAATTCTGTTGAACTTATAATAAGTTAATTTTTAGTAAATAAAATATACAACTTTTAGCTTGAGTTTTCAAAGAATTTTATTAAATTAAGTTTCAATCATTGTTTTAGCGGATCTTACTCTCGAATCTCGCTGCATATAATAGGCTTTTTCCGGATTCCGAGTTTCAATCCTTGTTTTAGTGGATCTTTCATTTTCGGTTTTTTGTAGTTCAGTTTGCATATTCGCTTAAAAAGAAGTGTAATTGAGTTAGTTTTTATACGATTGAAGATTGCCATAACTTCGTATAATATGCAATATTTGATTTTAATCATGAAGACACTCCGCATAAAAAAGAGTTGAGTGATATAAATCTGGAGCCCCTAAGATTCAATAGATTTAGATGCAATGAATAATAAATTAATGTAATATGATTATATCACAATTTTACATAATAACATCAATCGTTATCTTAGCTATCGTCGCCTTGCTTGTGTTTTTTGTAAAGAAAAATAAGAAAGAAAGAAAACTCACACCTTTAGCAGGTTTGGCCTTTGGATTTGTTTTAGCCGGGATTATTTTTGGCGATGACAGACTAATTGGTTATAGTTTAATGGGGTTTGGAATAATTCTTGCTGTGATTGATATTATTAAAAAGTCTAAAGAGAAATAAAGACTCCAGATTTACTCAAGCCCCGCTGCGCTCTCACCCCCACTTCGTTCCGTTCGGATCACTTAAGTTTCAATCCTTGTTTTAATGGATCTTGATCTCGAATAGGTAGTTCGGGAAGCCATCCAGCAGGCTTTTGGGGCGTTTTTCGGGGCGTATGCAAGAAACGATATAGTGCAGAGAATCGTTTATGTTACCGAAGAGGACAGCACCATGATTGATTTTCCGGTGCTGAGCTTCAACCTCTCGGAAACTAAGAAATTGATACTTGAAGAGATCCAGAAAGGAAATTCTGCAGTTACTCAAATTGCGTCAACTGCCGGGATTTCAAAAGGGATGACTTATAACCACCTCAGGGAACTGAAAAACATGGGGTATATTGCAGACGGGGATAGCGGGTACGTAATAACCGATGCAGGAAAAATTGCCTCGATTTAACCGCCGGGATAGAAATACAGAAATTAAATCAGAAAGTTTTGAGGGAGTTGAGAAAACAAGACCTCCCCCCATCACCCCCCTAACTTCTCAAATGTTCACATCTTCACATTGAGTCTCACTAAATAAAAACAGAAAGTTGCCATCGCATTACGCTATCCGGAGGAGCATAGAAGAAGTGAAGGTTGAGTAAATTTTCCCATCAAAACTTCAGAAATATTAAATCGTTATCATTGATGGGTAAATAGAAAAAAATACTTGTGAAGACATGGAGGTAATTGGCAGACAGACAAAGCTTGCATAATGGACCCGCCTGCAGACCAGACTGCGGGGAAAATATGTATGGGAAATAAAACTGGGGAATATTGGGAGAAGGAGCTCAGAGATGTGGTATGGGGGTACTGCATCGAAAAAACTCCCTGCTCCCTTCAATTCTCTTCCCTGTAAATTTAAATCGCCTTTTTTTAGTCTCCAATCCTCTTTTCTGTAAATTTTAAGCCTCAATTCCTAACCTTCAATCTTCGATTCCCTAGTTCCCAATCTTCGATTCTTTAATCCCGACCTCGATTCTTTAATCCCCGATCTCGATTCTTTAATCTTCAAACCCTGGAATTTCAGGCTTATTTTTCCATAGCCTTAGCTCTGAGGTCTGCAGGGAACTTTTCGATTGCGTACCTGAGGGAGGTTCGAGGCATTTCTTTTTTGTTTTTCATGACGTAGTCGAAGACTTCTTGCAGGTGGGGTTTGCTGGCTTCTTTTAACATCCAGCCGTAGCCCTTCCGGACGAGGTCGTCTTTATCCGTGAGGAGGAGGTCTGAGATTTCGAAGATCTCGGGCAGGAAAAGGCCTTTTCTTGCGGGCAGGATGAGGGTTACTGCAGAAGCCCGCCTGAGCCAGCGGTTGTCCGACTGCGCCCAGAGCTTGAGGTTTTCAATGTAAGAAGGGAATTTTTCGATAAAAGAGCCGACCGCGTGATTGCAGAGGGTGTCGCACTTCGCCCAGTTGTTGACGTAATTTTCGACCCAGTGCTCAAAAACGAAGAAATCGGCTTCGGTGTATTCGGCTCTTACCATGTATGCCCATTCGAAGGCGACAAAGGCTTCCTCGCAGTAGTCCGACTGCAGAAGTTCTTCCCCGAGGGCAAATATATTTTCCTTATCCGCCTGCCCTGCTGATTTCAGTTCCTTAAAATAGTCCTTTGCGAGTTTTCCGACAACGGCTGACTTTACCCCGTGGCATTTCACTTCCTCTTTAAAAAAGCGGGAATAGCTGTTTTTCGTCTTTTCTTCAACACTACCGGTTAAGTCCGCTCTGACTCTGGATACGATATCTGTATGCACAGTTCATTATTTAATCAAAGGTGTTACTTATATCTTTTTTTCAGGCAAAAGAAAAATCGGGGAGGCATCGGGGAGGCGTCAAAAACATTTTTCATGAGGAAAGCTTATTTTCCATCATGCCTCAAGTAAAGATTCGTCTCCAGGAACTTTCCGACGCCGAACGTTTTTTTGAAATCTTCACACAAACGGACTTTGAGTATATAGAAGTCCCGGTAGAGACCCTTGAGGACGAAAAACGTTTCCTGAATCTGAATGAGGTAAAAAGGAAAACCAATTTTGAACACAACTATTCGATTCTTCTTGACGGAAAACTTGTGGGAGCCTGCGGGATCAGGATCGACCAGCACAGGCCGTGGGTTGGAGAAATCGGGTATCTTGTGGATAAGGACTACTGCGGGCAGGGAATTGCAACCGAAGCCGTAAGGAAGCTTGAGAAAATAGGTTTTGGCGAACTGAAGTTACAGAGGATCGCCATCCTGATGGATATCCGAAATCTGGCAAGCGAGCAGGTTGCCCTCAAGTGCGGGTACGAAAAAGAAGGAATAGCAAAAAAAATCCACAGGATAGGAAAAGAGTATTACGACTGCTTCGTATATGCCAAAACCAGGTGAGATACAGAAACCAGGGAAGCAACGGGACAGAAAAGAGTAGCAGCAGGGCAGAAAAGGGTAGTAACGGGACAGAAACAGGACAGCAGCAAAAATGGAATATTGAACAACCGAAATGGAATCTGGAACAACCGGTGAGAAAAAAATAGAAAAGGCGGAAACAAAGCCCGGACAAGGGGGTCTGCAAGAACTCAGACCAGCCCCAGAGTCTCTACAAGGCTGATTCCGTACCAGATTACCATAAGGTTATTTGCGGTTACCAGGACACCTACGGATTCTATTATGTGTTTTGTGAGATTCCATCGTTCCTTTGAAGTTTTTATCACCGGAGCTACGTAAAAGAGCAAAAGGATGAATGCAATTTTTATAAGCAGAAGGTGATAAATTCCATACTTTTCCAGGATCATGGCAGGAACAGGGTTATATTCTGTGCCGAAGGGCAGTGCGTAAAAGGTAGAAGCCCAGTCCCCTATCACATAGAAAAGGATGATAAAGCGGATATCGTACAGATAAGACCCGAACGAACTCCGAACATAGCCTACTTCCAAGAAAAAACCCCCTTGATTACTTCTTTGTTTTTCAATTAAAGCGACTTTATTTTAGAGGATTATATAAACGTAAGAAACTAAGATAGAGGTTTACAAATTTTAGTAAGGGGGCCGTAACTGGTTTTAATAATATTTCAGGTGTTTATGGGCACCCGAATACGGAACAAAGGTTCAAACGAGCTTATATAAGCTCAAAAACAATAAAATATATATTTAACAGGATTTTTTTCAGAAATAAAATAAAAAAGGAAGCCTAAAGGCTTCTGAAGCCGTTTTGGGGTATATTTTGAAGAATATGTCTAATTGATGCCCGGTACTACCAAGATATGAAGTGAATGAATATTTTTAGCCCTATTTATAATAAAGTGAAGAAGTGTCCTGCAAGCATGGAAAAGGTTTAAAAAGGAGAATTTCAACTAAGAGAAAAGTTCCGACAACAGATAATTTCATCAAAGGTGATCATAATAAAAGAGATCCAGTAAAAGTGATCCGGTGGAATCCTGAAGTGAGAGCCTTACTGGAGATTCTATTTAATTGATGACTGAAAGTCGGATTTCAAACGAAAAGATGATGCTGATGGCTGAACAATTAGAAAAACCGGAGATGAAGAACTTACCCTCTCTGCTGGAAATGAAAAATGTTACGGTGGTCCGGGGTGGAAAAAAAATCCTTGACTCCGTATCCCTTTCCATCAAGCCCGGAGAACACGTTGCAATTATCGGGCCTAACGGTTCCGGCAAGTCCTCCCTGATAAAGACATTAACAAAAGAGTACCACCCACTTGCAGCAGCCGACGGGCTCGTACTGAAAATCATGGGGAAGGAAACCTGGAACGTATTTGAGCTCAGGAAGCTTCTCGGGATAGTCTCAGGAGAACTCCAGCAGACATGCTGCCGCCAGATCCGGGTCCTTGATGTGGTACTCTCCGGGTTTTTCAGCAGCATAGGTATATATTACAACCACAAAGTAACCCCGGAAATGGAAGCGAGAGCAGAAGAAGTTCTGGACTTCCTTGAGATTCCTCACCTTGCAAAGCGGCTGATGTGCGAGCTTTCCACAGGAGAAGCAAGGAGGGTGCTGATAGGGCGGGCTCTTGTACACGACCCGCGGGCGCTGTTCCTGGACGAACCCGCAAACAGCCTTGACCTAAAAGCCCTTCACGGTTTCCGTGAAAGCGTCCGGAAAATTGCGCTTTCAGGCAAAAGTGTGATTCTTGTCACCCACAACCTGCAGGACGTCATTCCCGAAATCACCCGGGTGATTCTCATAAAGGAAGGGAAAGTCTTCAGGGACGGGAAGAAAGAAGAAATCCTGACAGACGCAAACCTCTCGGAACTTTTCTCCCTCCCGGTAAAAGTCCTGGAAAAAGAAGGTTATTACCAGGCATGGAGCTGAAAAAAGCATATCTCCGGTGCAGCCCTGAAAATCCGCCCCTTTCAGAGCTTACCGGGACGGAGAAAATGGACTCAAAATTAAAAAACCCTCGTTTTCCGCTAAGAGTTATTAGCTCCCCCGATAAGGATATTCTTTAATAGTTCCGGGCAAAGTCTATATCATGACAGTGATGGGCATAATTGGCTGCAGGATATTCGAAGATGAAATTGTCCATGTGCTTGCAAACGACCCTGAAGCGGAAAAAATTTACCTCATAAAAAATGAAGAAAACATAGGGCTCCTACACAAACTTAAATCCCAGGGACTTGATCCGGTAGTCCTTCCTTTTTACGAGTTAAGAACCTACCTGAAGCAAAGTGACGAATTTAGCATTATTGTCCAGCTTCAGGAGATCGGACTCCATACGGACCCGGCCAGGCTAAAAAGTAAAACATATACGAACCTGAACCTGATGTCCAGATTTGCAGACGGAATCCTCCTTTTTTATGGGCTTTGCGGACATGCTTTTTCCCGGATGCAGAAAGATTTTTCATATTTCAGGTGTTCCCTGAAGCTACTTCAGGACAGAAGCGCAGGCGAACCGGCTCAGCCCCTTGAAGACTGCATTGCAGCAGCCCTCGGGGGCAACTCTCGCTACCGGGAGATTTTGAAAAGCAACAGTGATACTTTTTTCCTAACCCCTATGTGGGCTGGAAACTGGAAAACTGCTTTCAGGGCAGATGAGAAATTCTTTCCGGGCTTTGAATTCACCCCTGAAAATCTGAGAGAACTCGGTTATCGAAAAGTTGCAAAGGTCAACACAGGGCTTTCCTATGAACCTGATTTTGAGAAAAAAATTGAAGAATTTGCGCTTAACTTCGGGTTTGAGGTTGTAGAACTTAAAGGCAGTAAGGAAATAGCGCAAGAATCATACATCCTCATGCAAAAAATGCTGCTCAACCCGCTTAAAGCCTGAAAAAGTCCTGTCCAGAAAGAACCTTAAAAGCTTCACTACTTGCGGACTGGCTCAAAATGAGATTGGATCAAAGTGGAATTGATTCAAAATGGGATTGGATCAAAGTGGAATTGATTCAAAATGGGATTGGATCAAAGTGGAATTGATTCAAAATGGGATTGGATCAAAAGGATTAGCTTTTTTGAAATCATCTTGAAGATACCGAAAAATTGTTTTGAAGGCATTAAGTCAAGTTATTGAAGTTATTGAAATGTACCAGATGATTGATGAGTGCATTTTCTTAACGCTCAGATATATAAGGATACACGTAAAATAATAACTTAATATATTTAAATGCCGGGAAATTAAGTTGAATCTTTTTAGGCTTTTTAAAAAATCTGATTTTTAAAGCATATTATTTTTAAAAAACATTCTTCCGGAGATTACATGAAAATCCTTCAGGAGCTGCCCGGTCAGCTTTCAAAATATGGAAAATAATGAGCTGCACATACCAGAGGAGTACAGATGCCGGTAATGACCATAATAGGGTGCAGGATGTTCGAAGACGAAATAATGCACCTCCTTGAAAATGACCCTGAGATCAGAAAAGTGCTCGTAGTGGAAAACGAAGACTGCGGCGGGATCATGAGAAAGATGGCCGAAGCAGGAATTGAACATACAGCGCTCCCCCTTGAAGAGATTCCCGAAAAATCTTCAGGGGAAGCCGAAGGTTTAACCCTGATAATATACATGCTTGAGCTTGCCCTGCACGCAATCCCTGAAAACCTCAAAAAAACCGTTTATTCAAAAGTGGAACTTATGGCCCCCCGCTCGGATGGAGTTCTTCTCTTTTACGGGCTTTGCGGAAACGTGCTCGGGAAAATTGAAGAAGACTTCAAGGCCCTGGACTGCAGGGTCTGTATCCTGAAAGAAGAGAACGGAGAAATCGTGGACGACTGTATAGGGGCCGTACTCGGAGGCAGGGGGCACTACCTGGAAGTCCTGAAGAGCTGTAGGGGCGTAGGGACCTTTTTCCTGACCCCCATGTGGGCCGTGAACTGGAGGGAAATGATCCGGACTGCCGGCCTGAGCCGGAACCCGGATGATATTGAGATGTCGAAATTCGTCTTTGACTATGCGGGCTACAAAAGGGTTGCAAGGGTAAATACAGGCCTTGCCTATGAAAAAGACTTTGATGCCCGGGTAAAGGAGTTCTCTACTCTCTTTGAATTTGAGGTTACGGATCTCGAAGGGACGCTGCAGCTTGTGGAGAATTGTTACGCAAAAACAAAAGCTTCAATGTTCGAGGCTTTCCCTCACTCCCGGGCCTGAAAACCCGGATCCGAATCCTGGTCTGAAAACCGGGGCCTGAAAAGCTTCTATCCTGCTTCATTCCGGTTCCGGAATCATTTTCTATTTTTTTAATTCAATCCTTAAAGGTCGGTCCTGAAAGATAGGTTCTGGAAGACATATTGATACGATTTTCTATCTCACACATATTACTCACACATATTTGTCATATCTTCCAAATATTTGTCGTATTTTACATATCGTTATCACACTTTGCACATATTTATTATGCAGTTCTCTGCTTCACCGTATACATCAGTTTACTTTATAAATTGAGAGGCATTAATATTCATAGACAATAAAAGTTAACACGAAATCTAACGGCAAAAAACATTAGGGGGAATTCAGGAATGGGAAACCATTTCATTCTACTTGCCGGAGAAGAGGCAGGGCCTGCATCAAATAAAATGGGCGGGATCTGGAACGTCATTCATGAAGAGGCACATACCCTTGCGGCTCTTTTTGACTCCGGGAAACTTAAGGCAAAAGAAGACACAGAAATTCTTGTTGCAGGACCATATTTTGGGCACAGGGGTGCTGACTGGAACCGGGGCTTGAACAGAATTACGAATATGAACGGGCTTGCTCCCCTAAGCACTGACGGAGAACTCAAAAAAAGCTTGAAAGCCCTTGAAAACGAGGGCATTAGCGTTTTCACAGGAGAAGAAATGGTCGGGGAAACCAGGATAGGTTACCTGCAATTCCAGACCTCTGATTTTGGAAAAATCCGCTCAACCTATGGGGGGAAAGAGATGACTCTCGAAAGCAGGGTCAAAGCCGAAGCCTACGAACTCCTGGGGCTTGACTCCCTCAGATATGAAAGTATGCCAAATGGCGCGGAATATACTCATTACCTTTCTCTTTCACATTCGATTTCCGAGCTGATCCGGCTTCTTGTAAGTTCGGCTCCCAAAACTTTGGCAGAAGAGAAAGACCAGGGGAAAGAATTGATTCCCTGCCCCGGAGTTTCCCTGCACTGCCATGAATTTGGGGTATTTTATGCTCCTGCAAGACTTCGAAAATTGGGGATCCCGACAAATTCCGTTGCAACCCTGCATGCTACTATCCCCGGCAGAGCTGCCGGATACAACTCAATCCAGAAAAGGAGAAACAATGACAGCACGTGGCCTCCTGGAGTGCCGGAAAACCTTGCCTCCCTCGAAGCCCTTGCCATGTACGCAGACATGGTTACTGCAGTAGGAGAGTCCACGCGCCAGGAAGCCCGACTTTTCTACGGGATCAACGGAATTGTCATTAGAAACGGGATAACAATCGAAACCGAAAAAATAGACTGGCCCCGAAAAGAACTCTGCCTCTCAAAGATCCGGACTTTCCTTTCCGAAAACCTGTACAGATATTACGGAGGGGAAAAGATCGAGCCCGAAAAGATCATCCCCATTTTCACAATCTCCCGTATAGAGGTTGAAAACAAAGGGTACCCCGACCTTCTTGATTCCCTTGTAGCTCTCGAGCATATAATAAGGAACAGTATAATGGAAGGACATATGGAAGAGGGGATAAAGGTAATCTGCTTCCTTGTGGCTACGGAAGGCCCTAAAACCAACCTTCCGGAAGGGTTCCCGGTAAATCTTCCAAAAGATGTGCTTGTGGGAAACGAGCTGAGGCTTCAGCAGATGATAGAAGAGAGAGAGCTTGATTTCCCGAAAATGGTAAGAGGAAAGCGTTCGGTCGCGGCTATGCTCTATCCCCAGATAATCTCAACAGAGGACGGCGGGCTGGGAATGGGGGTCAGGGACTTTATGGCTGGCTGCTGCGCCGGAATTTTTCCCTCCCGCTACGACCCATTCCTGCTAACAGGACTCGAAGCCGGAAGAGAGGGGACCCCAAGCGTGGTAAGCCGGGTCTGCGGTTTCAGTGATGCCATAAAAACTATCGAATCCCTGGTCGAAGGCCTGGGCGGAGTAATAGTGGTAGACAACATAGACCTCTCTTACTACGAGACCGTCCTTGACTACGCCCTTTCGGTCAGTTACTTTACCAGAAATTTCATAGACGACCGGGTGAAATACAAACTTCTCTGCAGGGAGGCGTTTCTCCTTGCAAAGGATATGGGCTGGGAAAAACCCGCAGAACAGTATTATGAACTGATAAGCGGGGCACGCTTTTGTAAAAATAAAAAATGAAGACTCCTAAATGGATAAAAGAGGAAATCAGGAGTAGATTGAGGTTTTCCGAAAATGTCAGAAATCAGAAAGCACTATTTTCTCCCCGAGTACTGCATAATTGCCGAAGGGAGAGCTAAAAGACCTTCGGATTTTGCAGGAACAGCCAAAGATTCCGAAAAAAACCATTCCGAAAGCTGCGTGTTCTGCGGGGGGAATGAAGAAAAGACGCCTTCTGCAACTGCGGTATATAAGAAAGGGGAGATCTTTGCCGATACCGAAGAAAAAAGAATCCGCAACTGGGATTTTCGCTGTTTTCCAAACCTTTATCCTGCACTTTCTCCTGCCCCCCCTCCTCCCGGATTTCACGGAAAAGGGCTTGAAGCTTTTCCGGGGTTCGGTTTCCATGAGGTAATAGTGGAGTCCCCCGTACACGGGAAAAAACTTGGGGACTTTTCCGACACTGAAATATCCGGGCTTATGAAGGTCTATAAGGACAGGGTATGCCATTACGCAGCCCGCAAAAAAGTTCGTTATGTCTCCCTGTTCAAAAACTCCGGAAAAGCCGCAGGCGCTTCACAGAACCATCCGCACAGCCAGCTCCTCGCCCTGCCTGTTTTCCCTCAGGTTCTGGAAAGGGAACTGAAAGCTATCAGGGAAGAAGAAAAGTGCCCGTACTGCGCGCTCCTTGAAAAAGAAAAAGCTTCAACACGCCTTATCCATGAAAATAGCAAATTTGTGGCTTTTGCCCCTTACTATTCAATGGGACCCTTTGAAGTATGGATCCTTCCAAAAGAACATATCAGTTGCCTGGGAGATTTTAGTCCGGAACTCCTTTTTCCCCTTGGGGAAATTTTGAGAGCGGTCCTCAGGAGTTATGAAAAAGTACTCGGGAACCTGCCCTATAACTACATGTTCTACCAGCTTTTTGAAACCCCGGAGTACCACCTGAACCTGAGGCTGCTACCCAGGATCTCCACTGCCGCAGGGTTCGAACTGAATACCGGAATTTACATCAACACGGTTTCTCCTGAAAAGGCAGCCTCATACCTGAGGGGATATAATAATGAGCCGGCTCAGGAGGAAGCCGGGAAAGAGAAATAAACAGCTGGAGTGAAAGTATCCGCTGTAAAACATGGGGAAAAAAACGGAGATATATTTATGTACAATTAAAAAGGATAAAGTTAGGGAAGTATAGAGATGTATCCGTAATGCGAAAATTGCCTCCAGACAAGCAGATCTGGAGAATTCCTGTCCTGAATAGGTACGTGAAGGATTTTAGGGGGAGGCGGACAGAGGAATTGCAGCTAGAAAGGCACAACCCGAGTTTACCAATCTGGAAAACATATATAAGGAAACTGAAGGGTTTTAACAGCACAGGCTGGGGGATGCCTGTAACTTTTAGCAGCCATGATGTCCTTTACTTGACAAAAAGGAATGAGTGAGTCTATGAAAAAGATTCGAGTAGGAATGTTTAGCTGGGAAAGTCTGTATTCGATACGTGTAGGTGGTATTTCACCCCATGTATCCGAACTCTCTGAGGCTCTTGCAGCCGAGGGTCACGATATCCATCTTTTTACCCGAGGCAAAGATAATGGTGATGAAATCATCAAAGGAGTTCACTACCACAGGGTGGCATGCGACCGGTACGGAGGGATAGTGGAACAGATGAACAGGATGTGCGACGCCATGTACTGTCGGTTCCTGGACGTGAGGGAGGAAGTGGGAGAGTTTGATATCCTCCACGGGCACGACTGGCATCCTGTAAATGTCCTCTGCAGGATTAAAGCCCAGTTCGGGCTGCCTTTTGTCCTTACCTTTCACAGTACGGAATGGGGGCGCAATGGAAACCTCCACGGAGACTGGTGGGAAGCAAAGGAGATTTCACACAGGGAATGGCTTGGCGGGTATGAAGCTTCCGATGTAATTGTTACGTCTACGATTTTGAAAGAGGAAGTCAAGCACATTTACAAAATTCCCGATTATAAGCTCTGGGAGATCCCCAATGGGATAAACGTGGGAAAAATAAAGAGGAATGTTGACCCCGGAACAATAAAAAGAAACTACGGTATTCATCCATGCCTTCCCGTGGTGCTCTTCACCGGAAGGATGTCTTACCAGAAGGGCCCGGATTTGCTCGTCGAAGCTGCAGCAAAAGTCCTGAGGAAAAGGGATGCCCAGTTTGTGCTCATAGGAGAAGGAGAGATGCGGGCTCAATGTGAAAACCAGGCTAACAGGCTTGGGATTGGGGACTCCTGCAATTTCCTTGGTTATGCCCCGGACAACACCGTCATAGACTGGTTTAACGCCTGTGACCTTGTATGTGTCCCTAGCCGGAACGAGCCCTTCGGAATAGTCGTGCTTGAAGCATGGGATGCGAGAAAGCCGGTGGTTGCAAGTGATGCAGTCGCTCTTGTTGAGAACTTCAGGACAGGTATCATTGCCCATAAAGAACCCTCTTCCATTGCCTGGGGCCTCAATTACGTATTAGAAGGACTCGGCCGCAACAGGATGGGAGAGAAGGGGTACGACCTCCTGAAAAAGAAGTACAACTGGGAAACGATAGCCGCAAAAACCCTTGAAGTATATAAAAAAGTAATCGAAAAGACCTGAATGCCAGGTAAATAAGATTGCTAGAAAATGAGCTTACTTAAAAATAGGATTTACTTTAAAAATAAGCTTACTTAAAAATAAGATTGCAAAAAAAATCCTGAGTACTTAAAAAAGTTAGGAGAGGAAGATGTTATACGGCGTCTTCCTCGTCATCTTCATCAAATTCTTTGTAACTGTCACTTCCGACCATTGCTGCCGAGATAGAGTCAATCCCGTCAAGCCACTCTGCAACAATGCCGTACGGAAGCTCAGCCATGACCTCTTCAGGCAGGCTCTGTCCTTTGAGCACGATTGCGCCGCACTGTGCAGTGTAATCAAGAGCAAGTTCAAGGTTGTCCGAGGCTTCGGCATCGACTGCTGCTTTTATAAGTTCATCGATATTTGCTCCGTCCTCATAATCACCCATAACATAGCATTCGAAGGCGACAAGCGCCCCCATAAGAGAGGTCTGTACCGAATCGATCATAAGGTCGATATCTTCAGAAATGGGGTCGACCTCGGAAAGCACGATATCCCTTATCTCCTCAAGAATTTGCAGAGCTTTTTCTTTGGAGAGCATGGCTTTTTCAAAGCGAGCGGTTACTTTCAGGCAGGCAAGGATCACGTCGTCAACCATATTGACGAATACAGCGCTTTCCTTCCCGGCTTCTTCTTCTGTTTCCTTTATTTGAAAACCGCTTTCCCTTGCCCGTCCGAGCCAGTTTTCCCAGCGCTTTTGGGTATAAAATTCATAGGGGGGGACCTGGTTCATTTCATGTTCAGGCACTTATAACACCGCTTTATACCTTTTTTATTAATTATCAGTCTTACTATTACTAAAAGGTGTTTGTTTATGTTCACCAGGCAAGTTTCACTTTTTTCAAGGAATTGCCGGCTTCACATTTTGAGTCAAGGCTTTCAAGGACCTCTACGATTTTGCATTTGTCCCCTTTTAAAAGCCCTTCCGGATGGCAGACCTCATAAACGCTGCACTCTCTCTTTCCACATTTAGCGGGCTCATACATAATTTTTGCCCCTTCAACGGCTTTTCTCGATTCCACGGTTGTCAGGATAGGAGCCCTGCTGACGTCCACAGCAAGCACCCCGCCATCGTGCAGGAAACACTCGTGTACGTCTTTACTTTTTATCCTCTCGACTCTATATCTGCGTCCGGGTTCAAGGTTAAGGCAGGTATTCTTCAACCGGCATTTCTTGCATTCAGGCATTTCACCTTTGAATATGAATTCCAGCCCTTCCCTTGCCAGCCGTGATCCTATGAGTGTTATTTTGGTATCGCTTTCTGTCATAATAGTTCTTCCATTTAAATTTATTCCGGCATTTGTTAGTTTTTCGGGATCCTGGAGCTTGTCCCGAAATATTTCGAATTAGTATTGAGATTAGACCTGAAGTCAGGCACTTAAGACGGATTATCCTGAATAAATTGAATTAACTTAAACTCAAATGGGCCGTTAACACTTATCAGATCCGAACCCTGACCTGAAAGATTCTGATATATCATTGTTTATCTTTATGATATTTCAAACAGTTGCTGATTTTTTGCTTCAGCCTGAGTTAGAACAACTTTTCAATTTATGACCTTTGTGATTCTTGCAACTTTCTCGGCTGCCGAGGGAGTAAGCCCGTTTCCGAGAATTGTATAGCGGTCCGGGCGGATACTGTGTGCATGTAACAGGGCTTCGATTATATATTTATCTTCTATGCCCATTTCTTCTGCAGTTGTAGGAGCCCCGATTTTTTTTAAGGCATCCCGGATCTCCTGCCAGTTTCCTCCGTGCAGGTACATCATCATGATCGTACCCACTCCGCACTGTTCACCGTGCAACGCAGGTTTTGGAGCAATCCTGTCAAGGGCGTGGCTGAACATATGTTCCGATCCCGAAGCCGGCCTTGAAGAACCTGCAATGCTCATTGCAACCCCGTTTGAGACCAGGGCTTTTACCACAAGCCTGGCAGAGGATTCATGCTCGGGCTTTATCGAATCGGCATTTTCTATTACCACCCTTGCTGCCATGCGGGAGAGAGCTGCAGCGTATTCCCCGAAGTACTCGTTCCGGAGCCGGCTTGCAAACTCCCAGTCCAGGACTGCCGTGTAATTGGAAATAATGTCTCCACAGCCGGCTGCTAGAAATCGGAAAGGAGCTGCCGAGATGATTTCGGTGTCCGCAACCACGGCAATAGGAGCCTGGGCCTGTACGGAAGCATTTTTTCCGTTGTCAATTATCGAGGCACGGGAAGAAGCAATGCCGTCATGAGAAGCTGCCGTCGGCACACTGATAAAGGGGATTTCAAGCCTCGTGGAAGCAAGTTTTGCAAGGTCGATGGATCTGCCGCTTCCTATCCCAAGAAGAAAAGTCGCCTCTATCTCGAGGGCTTTTTGCATTATTTTCTCGACTTCTTCCATAGTTGCCCTGCAGGTAAGCACCGTTTCTGCGCTGCTCCCTGTGTTTTCCAGGAGTTCACTAACTCTTTTACCCGCAACGCCCCGGGTGGTGTTCCCGGTCACTATCAGCGCATTTCCTTTCAGTTTCAGGTCCCTGCAGACATCTCCGATTTCCTCAAGCACACCATGCCCTACAAGCACGTCCCGCGGAAGCTGCATCCATTTTGCGCTGTTTTTATTGATGGTCAATTTTATACCCGCATGAATTTTTAGTTGTAATATTGAGGTGTAATAAGATATAGCTTAGACTTGACTTAATTAACACGGCAGGCACATGCCATCCGTTATTGAAGCTTACTTACTGAAGATTTACATCTCAACTATCTCTGCAGATATCTCTAGTCATCCGGGTATTTAACACCAGCAGATAAGCATCAGGCATTATGTCGACAGATGATAAGATCTTCAGGAAATTTCGACAACTTATCAAAACAACTTATCAAATATAGGTTTAATAGGAGAACTTAATTCATTAACTTAATTCTCAGACAGGATTAAGAATGCAGTGCTTCTGCCGGTTCATTCCGCACCTTTCTTTCTGGACTTAACTTTTCGCCCGGAAGAATTTCTTTCATCCGGAACAACCTCAGGAATTCCGGGACCTCACTGTGAACTAAATATGGTACTTCCCCAGGGTAATTTACTTAAATCAATTCCTTCTCTTTTGATAGACCTATTGACTCTTACTCATTAACAGATACAATTACATAGGTTAATTATAAAAATATAGTGATATAATACTTACCATATAACATTCATATACATATTTGCTTTTCCTGAAACATAGCTTCGAGAAGGCAAAGAAATATCTGCTATTAAACCGAACACCGTTCACCTTTAAGATTATCACATTTATATTTAAGAAGGAAATTTGTTTCAGATATATGAGCCAGTACGCAAATTCGGCCATTTACAGTAAGTATTAATTATATTAGGTTATTGCCATTTTGAATGAGTGATAAGATGAGTATTTTAACGGATAAGATTTCACAATTTATCAATACCTATTATCTGAATCCCATAAAAACCGATGACGGGTATAACCTTGTAAATACCTTTACCTGGGCAATGGTACTGGGGATCTGTATTTTCGGGATTTTCAAGCTCCTTAAAAAACTGGAAGTAAAAATAACTCCCGGGTTTATTCTCTCAATCCTGCCGTTCGTACTTGCGGGTTCTTCCCTGCGCGTGCTTGAAGATTCCCCTGCCGGCATCTTTCACCCCCCATTCTCCTATTTGCTTATAACCCCGAATATTTATTTCCTGGTCTTCGGGGTAACCGTAGTCTGCCTCTGGCTCTCAATCAGGCTGCAGAAGACAGGGCTTGTGGAGGATTATCGCCCGGTATTTGCAGGCTTCGGACTGGCATGGTTTTTCTTAAACCTTGGCACCCTGCTATATTTCGAGAATATCGTAGCCGCGTACGTTCCGGTCTTTGTGATCGGGGCGGGGACAGGGTTAACCCTGGCCTTTTACGCGGTTGCCCGTCACTTTAAGTCCTCGATTTTTACCGACCCTCTGAATCTCTCCATCCTGCTTGCTCATATGATGGACGCTTCTTCGACATACATAGGTATAGACAGACTAGGCTACTTTGAAAAACACGTGCTCCCATCTTATCTCATTAAACTTACGGATACCGCATTGGTTATGTATCCATTGAAGCTAATTATCTTCGTAGGGGTTCTTTATGCACTTGATACCCAGTTTGAGAAAGATGAGGAGTCAGAAAACTTGAAAATGCTTATTAAGATGGTTATTTTGATCCTCGGGCTTTCTCCGGCAACCCGAAACACAATCCGCATGATGCTGGGAATCTGAAAGGGATGGGGAAACAGGGGTCTGCAGCCGGAAACATGGAATCTGAAAGGAATGAAAACATGTGCCTGCAGCTGGCACCTGAATTCAGGAGGTTAAATCTTTGTTGGGGATAAACATGGAAAGAGAGGAAGACTACAATTTGGGGGAGAGGAGCGGAGAAGGGAGGGCAGAAACTCCCGGAGGGAAGAGGAAAGAAGAAGTATATGCTCCCGCGGAAAATGCCTACTTAGCTGAGATAGGAGGAACAGAACCCCGGCCAGGGGAAAGAACCGCCCCACAGGTATCCGGGTTTACCAGCTACCTGCGTTTTATCTGGCCGTATTTCCTTATCATTGCCGGGGTATTCTTTGTGGCTCTACTCGCAGGCTATAATTCATCGGCAAATTTTCCGAATATGGCTGACGAACTCATGAAAGGGTTCAGCAACCGTTTCGAGCCCCTCCTGTCTATGCCCCCGATAGTTATTATGTTTGGAATATTTCTTAACAACGCCTCTGTTAGCCTGATCTTTCTTGTACTCGGGCTCGCCTTTGGGGTTCTTCCGGTACTATTTATCGCCTTCAATGGATATGTTGTAGGAGTGATCTCGCACCTCGTAGCCCAGGAAAAAGGCCTGCTTTTTATCACACTTGCCCTGCTCCCGCACGGGATTTTAGAACTCCCCATGGTCTTCCTATCAGCTGGGATAGGGCTCAGACTCGGGCACCAGGTTTTCGCTGCACTTATAGGCAGGCACACTGAAATTAAAAAAGAATTTAAAGGAGGGCTGAGATTTTACTTCCGCTGGATTGTGCCTCTCCTTTTCGTGGCAGCTGTAGTTGAGACCTTTATTACACCTTTGATCCTGAGTTTCCTCTAAAAATCAGATAAAACGAAGCTGCCGTGAGAGGGCGCACCAGCCCTTCACCTTACCCTCTATTATATAGCCTTTCACCTTACCCTCGATTATATAGCCCTTCACCTTACCCTCGATTATATAAACGATTACTTCTATTAGAAAGGGTTTTAATAGGTAAAGCTGTTAATGGGGAAAAATCCAATCGGAGCTTTTATTTCATAATACGTGGAAAACAACCGCAGGGACCCGTATTTCAAGCACGACCCGTATTTCAGGTATCTCATCTCGAATGTCAGGGAAAGAATCACACGGGATCGCATCTGATCCCCATCTTACTGAAGTATCAATACCTCGAAAAAACTTAGGGACATCATATATGATTGACAGGAAAGAAATTAAGGAAATCGTTGAAGGCTATTACGCACATGCTGATAAGATTAAAGTGGGGACAATTGCCTCTCACTCCGGACTTGATATCTGTGACGGGGCAGTTGAAGAAGATTTCAGGACCCTTGCAGTCTGCCAGGCAGGCAGGGAGAAGACTTACACCGAATACTTCAGGGCTCAGAGGGATCCCTACGGGAGGATAAAGAGGGGAATTGTGGACGAAGCAGTCGTATATAAGAAGTATAATGAAATCCTCCTGCCCCAGAACCAGCAGAAACTGGTTGACGAGAAAGTACTTTTTATCCCTAATCGCTCTTTTACCTCATACTGCAGCATCGATGAGATCGAAGATAACTTCGGAGTGCCTATGGTAGGGAGCAGGAACCTCCTCAGGAGTGAGGAAAGGAGCGAACAGCAGAGTTACTACTGGATCCTTGAAAAAGCCGGGCTTCCGTTCCCGGAAAAAATTGAGTCTCCAGAGGACATAAACGAACTTGTAATGGTAAAGCTTCCCCATGCCGTAAAGAAACTCGAAAGAGGCTTTTTCACGGCATCAAGCTACAGGGAATACCAGGAAAAATCCGAAGCCCTTATAAAGCAGGGGGTTATTACGCGCGAAGCTCTCGAAAACGCCAGGATCGAGCGTTATATCATAGGTCCTGTGTTTAACCTTGATATGTTCTACTCCCCTATCGAGCCGAAAATGAGCAAGCTGGAACTCCTTGGCGTGGACTGGCGCTTTGAGACCAGCCTTGACGGGCATGTAAGGCTTCCTGCCCCCCAGCAGATGGCTCTTGCCCCGCACCAGCTCACCCCGGAATACACGGTCTGCGGGCACAATTCGGCAACTCTTCGCGAGTCTCTCCTTGAAAAGGTATTCGAAATGGGAGAAAAGTATGTGAAAGCCACTCAGGAGCACTACGCCCCTGGAATAATAGGACCCTTCTGCCTGCAGACCTGCGTGGACAAGGACCTGAATTTCTATATTTATGATGTAGCCCCGAGAGTAGGCGGCGGGACCAATGTGCATATGTCAGTCGGGCATTCCTACGGCAACTCCCTCTGGAGGAGACCGATGAGTACGGGCAGAAGGCTTGCCTTTGAGATCAGGCGCGCTCTGGAGCTCGAGAAACTTGATATGATCGTCACATAAATTTATTAAGGCTTTCCGGCATTAGTAGATATGAGTTGTGCAGGATACCGTAAACTTTAAAAGTATCATCCAAATCTGCGAGATTCGAGCCATAACTAAAAATTTAGTTACAGAACTCTCTCGGGTTTCCAGCCTGTAAATTCAGAATTTGTCCGGAAGAAAAGGTTCGAGCTCATGTAAAGCCCGTTCCTGCAAAATCCCGCTTCATCTACAGCTTATATAACACCAAGGATCACATAGTGAAAATTAAGAATCAGACTGGATTTAGAATTGAGATCTGCAGACCCCGGAGTTAAAATCCCCGGAGGCACAGATTTCGAAAAAATACCTGCCTTATATCAGATTATCTTCACTCTACTGGAGGAAACTACAACTTGAGTCAGCCCTGTGTTAATATCGGCATGGTAGGCCATGTCGACCATGGAAAAACCACACTTGTTAGAGCTTTATCCGGCGTGTGGACGGATACGCATAGTGAAGAAGTAAAAAGAGGGATTTCGATAAGATTGGGGTATGCCGATTCCCCATTCATGAAATGCCCTAAATGCCCTGCTCCTCAGTGTTATACTGTGGAAAAGACCTGCCCCAACTGTGGAGAAAAAACAGAAGAACACAGGACAGTGTCCTTTGTAGACGCCCCGGGGCACGAAACCCTTATGGCAACAATGCTTTCCGGTGCTGCAATTATGGACGGAGCAGTGCTTGTAATTGCCGCAAATGAAGACTGTCCGCAGCCCCAGACAAAAGAACACCTGATGGCTCTGGACATTATCGGAATCGAAAACATTGTTATAGTCCAGAATAAAATAGACCTCGTATCAAGGGAAAAGCTTGTCGAGAACTACCACCAGATAAAAGAATTTGTTAAAGGTACGGTTGCCGAAAACGCACCTATAATCCCGATTTCTGCCCAGCAGAATATTAACATTGATATCCTGATCGATGCTCTGGAAACCCAGATTCCGACTCCAGTGCACAAGGTGGACAAGCCTGCAAGCATGCTGATTGCCCGGTCTTTTGACATTAACAAACCCGGAGCCTCAATTGATGAAATCCGCGGAGGAGTTATCGGAGGTACCCTTACGGAAGGCGTACTTCACCCCGGAGACGAACTCGAGATCAGGCCGGGAATAAAAGTCACAACCGAAGGCAGCACCAAATGGATTCCTATCCTGACCACGATTTCATCCATTTATGCAGGCTCGACAAAGGTAGAGGAAGCAACTCCGGGAGGGCTTCTGGCTGTCGGAACCTACCTTGACCCTACCCTGACAAAAGGCGACTCTTTAACCGGGCAGATCGCAGGCGTTCCGGGCACCCTGCCTGAGACCAGGCACCAGTTTGTCATGGAACTGCACCTGCTCGACAGGGTTGTGGGAGTCACCAGGGAAGAAAAGATCAACGAAATTAAAACCAGTGAACCCCTTATGCTCAATGTCGGGACTGCAACGACCGTAGGGGTCGTCACAAGTGCCCGGAAAAATGAAGCCCAGGTAGCCCTCAAGCGTCCGATATGTGCAGCTGTTGGGGCGATGGTTGCTATCAGCAGGAGAATTGATTCCCGCTGGAGGCTCATTGGAGTAGGGGTAATAAAGAGTTGAAAATCATAATCGATACTAACGGGTTCATGATCCCTGTCCAGTTCGGAGTGGATATTTTCGAAGAACTGAAAAGGCTGGGTTTTGATGAGTTCTATGTGCCTGAAGCTGTTGTATTTGAAATAGAAAAACTCATAAAGCGGGAAAAAGGTTCAAACAGAACAGCCGCAAAGGTTGCCAGGTCCATGATGGACAGGTGCGAGCGAATAGCCGGCACGGGCCCTGCGGATGACGTGATTCTCAGGCTCGCGGGCGAGATGGAAGCGGCTGTTCTGACAAACGATATAGGGTTGAAGCGCAGGCTTGCCGAAAGCGGAATCCAGACCGTATCCCTGCGCCAGAAAAACAGACTTGATATTGTCTGAAAACCCCACCGGACATTTCCGGGCAGCAGTTCCATTGATTAACTTTAGGGTGATTAGCAGATGTATAAATTAATGAAACTCGTTGATACTGTTCGCATTCCTCCCACCCTTCTCGGGGAAGAAATAATGCCTACCATTAAAAACGCGTTACGGGAAAAACTTGAGGGGCAGGTCGACAAAAAGCTTGGCTCCCTTGTCGCTGTTTACAATATCGACGAGGTAGGAGAAGGGCACATCCTCGTAGGAGACGGGGCTGTATACTATGATGTGACATTCGAAGCCGTAATGTTCATTCCGGAGCTTCAGGAAATCATTGAAGGGGAAGTCGTGGAAGCTGTCGGCTTTGGAGTTTTTGTCGGAATGGGCCCGATGGACGGGCTGCTCCACGTCAGCCAGATTACTGACGACTTTATTTCTTATGATGCTAAAAATGCAAGGCTTGTCACGAAAAACGGAGGCAAGTCAATTGCCGAAGGGGACCATGTAAGAGCGAGGATTGTTGCGGTCAGCATCAATGAAAGAGAACCAAAGGAAAGCAAGATCGGGCTTACCATGCGCCAGACTGCCCTTGGGAAACTGCAGTGGCTTGAAGAAGCCCGCAGAAAGAAGCAGCCTCAGGAAGCCCCAGGCGAAGAGACTGCCTGAATAAAAAAGAAAGCAAAAAAGAGGATTTGCAATGTCAGAAAAAGTCTGTCGACACTGCTTGAGGGTCCTGGAAGGGCAAACCTGTCCTGTTTGCGGGACTTCGGACCTTGCAGAAGAATGGAGTGGACTTGTTATTATCCTTGACACAGAACGCTCGGAAATCGCAAAAAGACTCGGGGTCGACATCCCGGACAGATTCGCCTTGAAGGTGCGCTGAGTTGAGTGTTCACATCGAACTTCCGATAGAACTTCGCCCACTTATGAAAAGACCCCTGGGCACTTTATACAGGGGAAAGGGCAGGGATACCATAGAAAAGTTTGTAGGAGAGCTTGCAAGCCCCACAAAACTTATATCCGTAGGGGATGTTACTACCTTCCACCTGCTCGAAGCCGGGATTATTCCGGACATCTGTATCGTGGATAACCGTACCAAAAGGAAACCGGTGTCCAGAGATGTGTCGGACCGGAACAGGGATAAAGTCTATGAAGAAGTTTCGGTTGACAACCCTGCAGGGATTATCACCGATGAGCTGATAAAAACCCTTTGTGAAGCGTTCGCCTCAGAAAAGCTTCTCCGCATTTTTGTAAGGGGAGAAGAGGATCTGGCAACCCTTCCGGTAATTCTTCTGGCTCCACTGGGGTCTGTGGTCCTTTACGGGCAGCCCGACGAGGGTGTGGTCTTTGTGAGAGTTACGGAGAAAAAGAAAGAAGAAATAAGGGTACTTTTTGAAAAGCTCATCAGCAAAAATCAGAATACTGAATTGGATAAGATACGGAGAATTCTAGATGGACATAAAGATCCTTAAAGATAAAAATAATTCACTTTTAAACAGAAGGGAACTGGATTTCATCGTGAAATATGAAGGTTCGACTCCTTCCAGAAGTGACGTCAGGAACAAACTTGCTGCAATGTTGAACGCCCCCCTTGAACTGCTGATCATCCAGAGGATCAAAACCGAATACGGGATGCAGGAAAGCAAGGGCTATGCAAAGCTCTACGCAGATGAAGCCCGCATGAAACAGGTAGAACAGGAATACATCCTGAAGAGGAACCCTGCCCCGGGAGCAGAATCTGAGGAAGAAGAGGCTTAAGCCTTACCGAGGTGTATAAACATGGCAGTAAAAGATTACTACAAAGTCCAGGGCGACTCCGTAACCAGACTCAAACAGTTCTGTCCCAGATGCGGACCCGGCGTATTCCTTGCCGAACACAAAAACCGCCTTGCCTGCGGAAAGTGCGGCTACACCGAATTCAAGAAATAACCCTCACGGGAAAAACATAACTCATTTTTCAACCCGGACCGCAGGAACTTCCTGCGGCTCCTTTCATTCACGCTCTCTTCCGCGAGAAAAATCTATCAAACTTTTTCTTCGTACGCCCAGGTACCACCATTAAATATTCGAGTCTCCTCTTTGCAATTTTCAACAAATTCGACTACTTTTTCTTGGAAGTTGCCGCAGGGCTCCTTTCAATATTTATATTTTTCCAGACCCTAATTATTTATCATATAAATGATAATTAAGTGAGATTTTTAGGTTATTTTCATGCAATAATTTATCTATTTTGTATGCTAATTTATATTAGAAAGTAACATCTCAGATTTATGTCATTTTTGAGAATATCTACAGGACATCTACGGAAAGACTGACACCAGATAGCTGACAGGAGCTGTTTTGCAAGGAGGAGGATAAAATATGCCTGATGAACGTGCGAAAACAAAAATCGTCAGAGTAAAGAATATTCACATAAAAAACCTGAAAGTAAAGGGTTTGAGACCAAAACCTCTTATTATAAAGAACCTGAATTTAAAGGACATCAGGAAAGCAAAGGGGTAACATGTCAGAGAAAAACACAAGAACGAAAATCATCACAATAAAGGACTCGAACATAAAAAACTTTAGAATAAAAGGTCTTGGGCCAAAACCCTTTATCATAAAGAACCTGACCTTAAGGAATGTCAGGCTGATCTTCAAACTCCCGCCGGAAAAGAAAGAGTAAAATGAAAAGGAGTTAAAAGGTTAACTTTGGTGAGCGAACTCCGAAAATAATAATTTGATTCATCAAACATAGAATTTCGGGAGCTAATAGAGCTTCAGATCCTGGTAAAAATCTACAAATCATAATTCTCTAGGATAAAGCGAACTTTTTGATAGATCGACAAGGAAAAATTCTAACGAGATAAACGTGTTTATCTATTATGCATTTAAATATTCAATACATATAAAGAGTTAATCTTTTTTGAAATTGTATTCAAGATGTTAGTAATCTAAAAATGAAACAAATTCAAATCTCAAAAAGATTACTTGTTTTTGAGATCGTGGAACATTACAAAGAATTTGAATCATAGGTACTAATTCTCAAATTTTATTATTTATCTCTTTCTCCACAGTAAATTTTCGGACATTCAAGGCGTCAAGCTATTGATTTCCAGCAATAACATGAATTGATTGGATTTCTGAGCAGGAATAAAAATGAATAGAATGGGGTTAGAAACCTAAAACAGAGTATCCAATTTCATCAAGTTCAAATTTGATCCTCTGTTATTTGAAGATGATTTGAAGACGCTATCTGGAAAAATATTCATTTTCGAAAAAGTATTGCAGAATGTAGTATTTATACGCAATTTCTCGAATTATAAATAAGAATTAGAACTAAGAATTAGAAATATGGTGGCAAATATATAATATTAGAAATATATCCTATTCGCGATATTAATCGTACGCATATAAGAACATGGGAATCCATTATGAATCATTCGAACGCGAGAGCATGGTACAGAATAGGACTTGCGCTTCAAAAGATGAAAATGGAAATGCAATCAAAAGAAGCTTTTCAAGATTGTTTGATAATCCTTAATGATTGCATCAAATATAATGAGAAAGACAAAAATAAAGAAAAATTTAACCTATGGAATGACAGGGGTCTTACTCAGGAGATGCTTGGCGATCTGGAGAACTCAGTAAAGGCATATGATAAGGCATTGGGAATAATAGAAGCAAAAATAAAAACATTAAGTCGTAGATCAGATAAAAAGACCAAACGAAAAATTAAAGCAATATAGAAATATGCAGTCAACATATAGAATAATAAAGGGAATGCACTTTATAAATCAAAAAATTATAGTGATGCCTTTGAAATTTTTAATAAAGTACTTAAGCTAGACCCCAATAATTGCTTTGCACATAAACTCTTAGGTAATGTATATTATCAGCAAAAAAAATATGAGGAAGCTCTAAAAAACTATAAGAAAATACCAAAAAATGCTTCTGAATATGCAGATGCCTTGTATAACCAAGGTGCAGCCTTTCGTAAGCTTAAAAAATATAAAAAATCGATACAGGCTTACAATAAAGCTTCTGAACTATATAACAAAAATTTAGAATTATACAGTAAGGATAAGAATTCTGAACAGTACATCAGGGATCTTGAATCCTACAGTAAGCGTTTTAGAGATTACAGTGAGGATCTTGAATCCTACAGTAAGCGTTTTAGACTTTACAGTAAGGATCTTGGACCCTACAGCAAGCGTTTTAGAGATTACAGTAAGGATCTCGAATCCTACAGTAAGCGTTTTAAACTTTACAGTGAAGATTTTGATAAGGATAAGAATTCTGAACAGTACATCAGGGATTTTGAGTTTTACAGCAAGCGTTTTAGAGATTACAGTGAGGATCTCGAATCCTATAGTAAGCGTTTTAGACTTTACAGTGAAGATTTTGAGCTTGATATTAAGTGTTCTGAGGCTTTATACTGGAAAGGTATCACTTACCAAGAATGGCCTACACGCACTAAATTAAAGCCTACGTTTTTATGTTTTGACTCTAAGCTTACTAATGAGTATAAAGCAAAAGAGTCTTTTAACGAATCTTTAAGACTACTTGATGAAAAATTGAATCAGTGCTGGGAAAATGCAGAGATCTGGAACTTAAAAGGTTTTTTACTTTATAATACCAGGCAGTATAAATATGCTATTAGTGCTTTTAAGAAAGCAACCAAAATAAATCCAGATTTTGCTGAAGCTTTTTATGGCATGGGAATAACCTATTATCAGCTTGAGAACTACTTTGAAGCCCATACTGCTTTTTCTAATGCGGTAAAAGTTAGTCCTATTTTGTACATAGAAGCTAAAAATTACATTGGCCTTACTTTTATAGCGATTGGCGAACATGAGAAAGCCATAAATTGCTTCGACGAAGTAATTCAGAAACTTGAGAAGTTGCCGAAAGAAAGCAATGATCGCAACGCAATGGAGAATTTATTGAATGCAAGAATTTATAGAAGTACTGCTCTCGAGGTGCTTGAGAAATACGAAGAAGCAATAAATACTCTTAAATTAGTATTTGAAGAAGAGAAGTCAGAGAATAAAAATATTTTGAGTAGAATAGAATTTACTCCAAAAGGGCTTGATAGATATAAAAAGTCACTAGACAAGTCAGTATGTGACATGGCAAACAGAGAAAAAAAAGCAGATTCATTGAATAAAATCGGACTTGCACTATTAAACATGCAAACTTCCTCAGTCTCTGGAGATCAGCTTAGAGAAGCTGCCAAATTCACTTTTGAGAAAGCCCTTGAATATGACAATGGGAACAGCCAGATTTGGTACAATAAAGGAGTTACTCATTCTTCTCTTAAAAAAGACAAAGAAGCCATGAAGGCTTTCAATAATGCAATAGTACTTGATCCAAGAAGCTCACTTGCTTGGTATAAGAAAGCCCTTTTATACCATAAACTTGGTGAAAACAAGAAGTCTAGAGAAACTTTTGAAGATTTTATTCATTCATCGTATGAAAGTAAGAATAAAGATCTCGAACATTTATTTCTCAATAAATATAAAAACGTGATCGAAGCCATAGATAATATAAATATTCGTTCCTCTAAAAGTAAGAAAAGAGAAGATTTCACACTTTTCTCTGCACAAGACGCCAAATTTCTACACGATAAGGGTCTTGAACATTTTTTTCTCAAAGAATATAAAGATGCAATAGAAGCCTTCGAGAAAGCTTTAAAACTTAATGAGAATTACACCAGCGCCTTGAAATTTAGAGGACTTGCATATTGTTATCTGAGAGAAAATGAAAAAGCTCTTGATTCTTTTGAGCAAGCAATAAAAATATATGATAAATATTCCGGGATTTGTAAATCACTTAAAGATGAATCAAGTGAAGATATTGCTGACATATTATGCTTTAAAGCACTTATTCTCAAGAGAAATGAAAAATACAAACCTAAAATAAAAGAGGAAATGTATAAAAAAAGTTTAGAACAATCTATAAGAACCTTACAAAATATAAAGAATAGTTCTCACTCACATCAAAAATATAATTTTTCTTTGAGTGTATTCAAAAAAATAGGGATTATTCAAGAATAGTTCAAACTACACGATGAAGCTATCGAGACTTTCAACGAGATATTGGAATTGTGTCCTTATGATATTGATACTTTAAACTATAAAGGGATAGCCCAGTATGAGCTTAAACAATACCCCCAGGCATTGGAAACATTTGAAAAAGCAATTAAAGTAGATGGGAAGAATCCAGACGCGCTAAACAACAAAGCAATAATTTTAGCTAAAATGAGATGCTGTGATGTTTTTGTTTATGATGCACTTAAAATGTGTAAAAAAGCTACTAGACTGGACAAGAAGCATCACGAGTTATGGAGTGATAATGGTGCTGCATACTATTTTCTAGAAAAATACAAGCCAGCTGCTGAAGCATTCAAAAAATCCACTGAACTTTATCCTAGCTGCCCTTATGCATGGAGTATGAGAGGGCTTTCACATTTTAAGCTCGGAGAGTATAAACCAGAAGAATATAAAAAAGCCTATAAATGCTTCTTAGAAGCGTTAAAACTAGATCCTTACAATACAGAGGCTCTAAACCTGAAAGGTATAACGCTTTATAGGCTTAATGAACCAACCAAAGCTAAAGAAGCCTTTGAAAAAGCTAAATTAATAAAACCAGAGGATCAACTCACACTTAATAACTTGGGATGGCTCCTTTTCAATTTTGGGAATTTAGATGAAGCTCTTTTGCAGATAGAAGAACTTGAAGAATACTGTAATACTGAAGATACAAGAGAAATATCAAGAGAATATGATAGGTATGCCCGGCAGATAAGCTGGGGATGGTGCCTCAAAGGTCAAATTTTAATTAAGAAATTAAAGTATTCTGAGGCAATTAAATCTTTTGAGCAAGCCATCAAATGGGATAACACATTCCCAATTTATACTCTCTGGCATACATATGCTAGATATCTCAAAGCAGAGTTTAACTATGGAAAAGAAAAACAAAAATATAAAGAAGAACTAGCAGTTAAATATCAAGAAGAGATAGCCTCAATTATCTCTGATCTGGAAAAAGTAAAATCATATGAAAATAACGCCGTACAGGCGTACGTTCTCTACTTTCTAGGCGTCTACTACTGCAAAGCACAAAACTATTTTCGAGCTAAAGATAAGCTGAAGGAATGTATCGATTTAAAGCCAGGTAAGGACAGTCGTCTAAAAACCAAAGGTAGACTTATTCAAAATATTACCTCCTTAATGCCAAGAAATTCATCAATGAAAGTACAACCTTGTGCACGTAAACTTCTTGGTGAGATATGGATTTATCAGATAAAACCCTCTTGGTGGCAATGGTGGCTTTACCATCCATTAAATGGAATATGGAATATAATCTTGTTTACAATTATTGTTAGCATTTTCATAATAATAATATTGTTGAGTATCGTGTACTCTGATGAAAATAATATAAACCAATATTTGATGATTGAAGTAATAATATTATTTATATTATTTTCTCCTAGTATAAGTCGTATTAAGGCAAAAGATATAGAGATAGAGACTCAATCACCAGCTTTTTCTTCGATTGAATTTTATCCAGAAATGCCACCCTTCGATCTAGAAGATTCCCGCCCTATAAAAGATCTTAGGAAGAAGCTTTTAGAAGATATACCTGAAAAAATGGCAGAAACAAGATTATACAGAAAGTCTTCGATAAATAATCCAAAACAGCTTTAATCCATTAATACTTGGTAAATAAGTAACTCTTTTCTGTAGACGTATATATAGCCGTGAGCAGATATAATTCTACACAAATATTTTTAGAAGAGAACTCCGGGGGGAATATGCAATCTCTTTATGCCAGAGCCTGGTACAGTAAAGCCCTTGCTCTTTTGAACCTGAAAAATCCAATCGAGTCAGAGAAAAATTTTGAAAAGGCTCTGGAAGCTTTCGATGGCCTGCTCGTGATAAATCCGCAGGACACGATAGCCTGGCAATATAAGGGAAATATATTGCGATATCTGGACCGGCCTGAGGAAGCTCTGGAGGCTTTTGAAAGGGCTCTTGCTTTTGACCCGGATAATGCTTCTGCCCGCTATTTTAAGGGGCTTACACTCGGGTACCTGAACCTTCCTGAGCAAGCTCTGGAGGCTTTCGAGGGAGTTCTTGAAAGAGATCCGAAACATGCCGGAGCTCTTTACTACAGCGGGCTTGCCTTAAACCAGCTTGAGAGACATATCGAAGCCGTTTCAGCCCTCTCGGGAGCTCTTGAAATAAATCCCGAAAACCCTGGGGCCTGGTACTACAGAGGAGAATCCCTCTACATTCTGGGAAAGAGTGCGGAAGCTCTTAAAGCTTTTGAAGAAACTCTGGCACTGGAACCCTCACACGCAGGGGCATGGGAAGGCAAGGCAAAAGCATGCCTTTCCCAGGGGAAAAGAAGGGAAGCTTTGAAGGCATGTGAAAAGGCTCTGGAGCTTGGACCCTCTTCTGCAGAAGCATGGGAAACTCAGGGGAAAATCCTGGAGGGCATCGGGAAAAAAGAAGAAGCGCTCGGAGCTTTTGAAAGAAGCCTTATGCTTGAGCCCATGAATGTAGAAAACAGGGCCAAAAAAGGCAGGCTGCTCGGAAGTCTGGGAAGGTATGGAGAAGCACTTGAAGCGTTTGAAAGTGCGCTCAGGATGGACAGTTCTCTTCCAGAGGCAAAAATCAACAGGGGAAAAGCCCTGCTTGCTCTTGGAAACTTTCAACAGGCGCTTGACTCATTCAGGAAAAACCTTGAAGAGAACCCTGAGGATTCGGAAAGCTGGGGAGGGGTGGGCAGCTGCTCCCTTGCCCTGGGGAAATATTACGAAGCAATGAAAGCTTACGAAAAAGCCCTCTCCTTCGGGCCTGAAAACGGCTGCATCATGAGCGGTATCGGAGAAATCTATTCTCAGCTCGGGGACAGTTCCAGAGCTCTGGAGGCTTTTGAACAGGCTCTGAGGCTTGATATCGAAAATGCCTTTGCCTGGAACGGGAAGGGAAATGTGCTCTGCAGGCTCGGAAAATACCAGAAAGCCCTCGAAGCTTATGAGAATCTCCTTACACTTGATTATGAAAGCCTGCCTGCCCGCTACAACCGCGGAATTGCCCTCTCCAGGCTTAAGGCCCTGCAAAAGGAGGCTGAAGAGTCTCTTGAAAGCCAGCTCCAGACCGCTTTTAAGAAATACCTTGAACTGTCCGGGAAGCTCCCTGAAGATAAAATAGGGGTTGAAGGCTGGAAATACAGGGGGCTTGCTTTTGCCGAACTCGGGGAGTATAAAGAAGCCCTTCAAGCTTTTGATAGGGCAGCGAAGTACAGGTCCGGGGATATCTCTCCCCTGACCTGCCGGGGAATTGCCCTTATATGCCTTGGAAAATATGAGGAAGCTCTGGAAGCTTTGGAGCAGGCTGAAGAGCTTTTTTACACAGGCATAGGCGCAGAAATAACCGGAGAGCCCGGGGAAGAAAGAGAAGCGGAAATGTCCTGGGCTCTGGATACCGCCGGAAAAAAACCCGTTCTGGAAAGGCTAAGGACCGCGAAAGGCTTTGCCCTTGATGCACTCGGAAGGTATGAAGCCGCCCTGGAAGCCTTTGAAAGTGCCGGGAAGCTTTCGGGGAACGGAAAAATAGCCTGTTCAGGAAAAGGCCTTGTTTATGTACACTGCGGAAAATGGGAAAAAGCCCTCGAAGCCTTTGATACGGTCCTTATCTTTGATCCGAAAGATACCCCGGCTTCGATAATGAAAGCCTTTGCCCTGATAAGGCTTCAGGAGTTTGGGAAGGCTATTGAACTTCTCAATCGACTCATAGCAGAGAATATATACCCCGATCTTTCCTCCTGCCTGCTGGGTTTTGCCTGTTCAAGGCAGGGAGATTTTGATCGGGCCTTGAAAGCTTACAGGACAGCAACCGAAAAAAACCCGAAAAATATTCATGCCAGAAACGGGCTTGCAGAGATTTACTTCAGGCTTGGGAACGGCAGGGGGGCATTAAAAGAGCTTGAAGCTTCAATTGCAGAAGCTCCGGAAAATGCATTTTCAAGGAACCTGAAAGGCAGGGTGGAGCTTGAAGAACAGGCATATGAAGACGCTCTTGAGTCTTTCAGGCTGGCTCTTGCCCTGGATACGGAAGACCAGAGACTCCTGCTCTGGGACGCATATGCCAGGTATATGTATGCAGAAGCTTCTTTTGAGGAAAACAGTGCACGTTTCAGGTATATGCTCCTTGCGGCTGCCGGGAAACTCGAAAAGGCAGCCATTTGCCAGGCCCCCGAAGACGATGAACTGAAGGCTTACGCCCTGTACTTCCCTGGCCTTTTTTACTGCAAGGCCAGTTACTTCCGAAAAGCTTCCGAAAGGCTTGAAGAATGCCTGAAGCTTGAGAATTCCGGGAAGGTAAAACAGCCTGCAGCCCTCCTCCTTAAAAATATCCGGACAGGACGTCCGGGATCGGTATGGTGGGAGTGGTGGCTTGCTCCGGGAAAGCACGGGACTATCAAAAAAGCAGGCTTCGGGCTGCTTTTCCTTTTGATCTTCAGCCTGCTGCTGTCCCATCCTGCAGCCTCAACCCTTCCCCTCATATCCTGGCCTGCATCCATTATAAGCCAGGTTTTTTACCCGGCCGGGGAAAACAGTGCCTTATGGGCACTTTATGGAAAAGAGTATCTAATCTCGATTCTGATTTTGTCCGCCCTCCTGCTCCTCCCGGCGTTCGGGTCAGGCAAGCCGGAAAAAGAAGAACTTGAACTTGAAACGCTTACCCCGCCGCCTCCGGACTTTGACATCCCTGCATCCGTTCTGGAAAAATTTAAGGAAAAACTTGAAAAAAGCCTGTTCTCTCCGGAACCCATGAGAGAAAGCGTGGAAAAGCTCGGGAAGTTTTGAAATCCGAAAAAGAATGTGAAGTCCATAAAAGAAGGGAAAGCCCATAAAGAAGGAGAACTCAAAAACCTTCAAGAAGGTCCGAAAAGCAAATGTATATAACCCCCTCCGATATTATCGAAGGCAGTGACAGCAAGTAGAGGAGAAGGACTGGAAGGAGACCGGAAGCCTTGAAAAACACATTTATCCTTGGAATCGAAGGCACTGCCTGGAACCTGAGTGCCGCAATCGTGACCGAGACCGAGATCATTGCAGAGGTCACGGAGACCTATAAACCCGAAGTAGGCGGAATCCACCCAAGGGAAGCCGCCCAGCACCATGCGAAGTACGCAGCAAGTGTTATCAAAAGACTCCTTGAAGAAGCAAAAGAAAAAGGAGTGGAACCTTCAGATCTTGACGGAATAGCTTTTTCACAGGGACCCGGACTCGGACCCTGCCTGAGAACCGTTGCAACCGCAGCCAGGATGCTTTCCCTGTCCCTGGGTATTCCTCTTATAGGGGTCAACCACTGCATCGCCCATATAGAAATAGGGATCTGGAGAACCCCTGCAAAAGACCCTGTAGTCCTTTATGTAAGCGGGGCAAATTCCCAGGTGATCTCATATATGGAAGGGCGCTACAGGGTCTTTGGCGAAACCCTTGATATCGGCCTTGGAAACGCCCTTGACAAGTTTGCGCGGGGAGCAGGACTGCCCCACCCCGGAGGACCTAAAATCGAAGCCTGCGCAAAAGACGCAAAGCAATATATCCCTCTGCCGTATGTGATTAAAGGGATGGACCTCTCCTTTTCCGGGCTTTCCACGGCTGCAAGCGAAGCCCTGAAAAAAGCCTCTCTTGAGGATGTCTGCTACTCATATCAGGAAACAGCTTTTGCAATGGTTGTGGAGGTTGCGGAACGCGCCCTTGCCCACACCGGAAAAAATGAAGTGCTGCTGGCGGGCGGGGTTGGAGCAAACACCAGGCTTCGCGAGATGTTAAATGAGATGTGTGAAGCCAGGGGAGCGAAGTTCTATGTGCCCGAAAAACGCTTCATGGGCGACAACGGGACTATGATCGCATACACCGGACTCCTGATGTATAAGTCCGGAAATATTCTCTCCCTCGAAACTTCGCGTGTGAATCCGAGTTTCAGGACCGATGATGTGAACGTTACCTGGATAAAGGAAGAGGAGATGAAAAAGGTCCCTGAAATCTCTCCCGAGACTTTCCTCAGGGCACCCCCCGGAGAAAGGCTGGACAACGGGGCTGAAGCTGTTATTTACCTTGACGAGGGTCCGGAAGGGAAAAAGGTGCTTGTCAAGGAAAGGGTCCCGAAGGTTTACAGGCATAAAGAGATAGATGAAAGGATCAGGAGGGAAAGGAACCGGACAGAAGCCCGCCTGATTTCTGAAGCCAGGCGCGCAGGAGTGCCCACGCCGATCATCTACGATGTTGAGGAATTCAAGCTCAAAATGCAGTTCATCGAAGGAGTCCCCATAAAGTACCTTATAACTCCCGAGCTTTCCGAAAAGGTCGGAGAGCTTGTAGGCAGGCTGCACAGTTCAGGGATAGTCCACGGCGACCTTACCACCTCAAACCTCCTGCTTGCAGGGGAGCGGCTTTATCTCATTGACTTCGGGCTTGCCTATTTTGACAGGAGCCTGGAAGCAAGAGGGGTGGACGTCCATGTACTTTTCCAGACCTTTGAAAGTACGCACCGCGACCACGAAACCCTTGTCAAAGCTTTTGAAAAAGGGTATGGAAGTACTTTTATAGATTCAAAGGATGTACTCAAGCGAGTTGAAGAGATAAAAAAGAGGGCTCGCTATGCATAAGATCGTTTTTGTTACAGGAAATAAGGGCAAGTTTGCCGAGGTAAGGGATATCCTCAAAACTTTCGGAATCGAAGTCATTCAGGAGAAAAATGGGTATCCGGAACTCCAGGAAGACGAACTTGAACCGATTGCCGCTCACGGGGCACAGTATGTTGCAAACAAACTGAACATGCCTGTGCTGGTAGACGACTCCGGGATCTTCATAAATGCCTTAAACGGCTTTCCGGGCCCCTACTCCCGCTTTGTGGAAGATAAACTCGGAAACCTGAAAGTGCTCAAGATGATGGAAGGAGAAGAAGACAGGACCGCGTACTTCAAAACCGTAATCGGGTACTGTGAACCCGGAAAAGAACCCCTGGTTTTCCCCGGGGTAGTTGAAGGGAAAATCGCATACGAAGAGCGGGGCACTGGCGGCTTTGGATATGACCCTATCTTCGAGTACCAGGGCCTGACCTTCGGGGAACTCGGGGACGCCGAGAAAAATAAGGTTTCCCACCGACGCAGGGCTGTTGATAAGTTTCTGGAATGGTTTACCAGCAGGGCTTAAAAAACCCTGCACAAAAAACCCTTCATCCTCAGAGAAATTACCGGCAGAAACCTGTTTACTTAAACTTACTTAAGCTAACTTAACTTATTCTCTTTTTCCACTTTCATTTATTCTTCCAGTTTGTGTTTAAGCATATCAAGAGCCACGCTGAGCTGATTCAAACCCAGTTTCAGGGCAACGGTAATGATCTTGTTATTTGAAGTATGGCCAAACTCTCGTTTAATTGCAAATAAATCCATTATGCACTGCTGGTCCAGGACCAGAGGCCCGTCGAGAAGGTCTTTTGAGGTAGGTTTTTTACTTTTAATCTCAACTTTTCTCGGCTCGGCTTTTGACTCACTTTCCGATTTTGCAGCCCCGCCCCCGATTTCCGGGGCTTCTGGTATCTGCCCCTGGAAATATTCCATTTGCTGGAGACAGTGAGTCAGACAAACGTTTATTACAAATTCTTCAACTTCCATGTCATTAATGGCTGCATACTTTTTGATTTCCTCAAGCTGCTCCTCAGTAAAAGGGATACATAACAGATTTTCATCGCATTCTTTGTTTATCCCAAACCCTCCTGTGTTTTCTGATAATTACCTTTCGTTTTCGTTATAATATTATTTTTAGAACATTATTTTATTCAAGCTTTCTTTTAGCAGTCGTCTCCTGTTACCCTTTAACCGTCCTCTATCTTCAAGTTTTCCTTTTAGTTTTTTTGCTGCCGGAAAAAATACTCACTATATTCCATCTTCCTTAAGTAAAATTTTTTATTGTGTTAAGAGGATTTATCTCTATATGAAGAAAATTATTTCCGACACTGTAGCCGCAGATACGATTCCTCTTAAACTCGTAGTATATCTCGGACTTCTGGCCGCAGTGGTGTTCCTTCTGGCTCAGGCCTGGAATATAGCTTCGCCTGTCCTTCAGGAAGCGGAAGTTAAAAATCAGGTCGAAACCGCTTCCCTTTCCCTGCTCTCAATCCAGGAAGGGTATGCCCGAGATCCTGCAGACAGATACGGCCCTGAAGGCAGCATGTGCACCCTGAGCTTTTCGCTTCCTTCCTCTGTCAGGTACATCAGTTTCGGAGTGGACCCCGATCAGGAATGCAACGGCAACCTGACCGACTCCGGGTGGGTTCCGGAAAACAACACCCTTATCTACCAGTACAAAAACGGAGTTAAGAAGAGGGTACTGATCGAAGGAACCCCCGTTCACTTTATAAAAGGCACCCGGAATTCGGAAGGCAAATGGGTCCCTGCCGAAGATCAGGACATCAGCCGAAAGGTTTCAGGGCTCGAAAGTACGGGAATAGTGATAGAATCCCCGGTTTCAGGCGAGTTCCTGTTCGAGATGGTTACCCGGGACGGCATAAGGTATACAATGGCCAGGTTCTGAACAATAGTCCAGTTCTGAAGATCAGGAACAAATCAGGAGTAAGAAATCAGTAACGCTCTTGCCGGAGCCCCATCGCAGCCCTCAACTTTCAGGGGGAGGCATAAGAAAAAATACATTCTTGCCTCGACTGAACTGAGGTCAAGACATTCCACAATGTTCACGTTGTTTGAAAGCAACATGTGATGGGCAGGCAGGCTTTCTGAGGAGAGGCTGTCCACAGAAAAACCATCGATTCCTACTGTTTTGAACCCGTTCCGAACAATCCAGGCTGCACCGGTTGCATCAAGGTAAGCAGAATTCTCTGATGACTCCTCAAATTCCCTTTCTCCATCGGGTTTCCCTGCCTGAAAGCTCGAAATCTCGGAATTTTCTTTGTTTCGGAAAGAAGCCTTTGTTTTCAGGAGGAGAATAGAAACACCTGAACCACTTTCAGTTGCTGTCCCGTCCGGATAAGCTTCATCAAGGATGGAACCTGTCAATGCCCCGCCTTTCCGGGAAAAATCCAGAACGACTGCTTCACCTATAAGGCTTTCAATGGCCAGGCTGTCAACCGGAAGCCCGCCTTTCAGGACATGAGACGGGGCATCAACGTGCGTGCCCGTATGGCTTCCGAAACTCAACCTGGATACTGCACAGCCGTCCTTTTCGAGAGTGAGAAACCTTTCGATTGAAGGCTCCGGGTCTCCGGGAAAGATTGGCGTAGAAGAAGAAATAGGGACTGTGATATCCAGGATCTTTCCTTTAACCGGTATTTTTTCAGGGGAAAACATCTCTTCCGACCTTTTCCTGATTTTGTGTTATAATTTCATTCTGACTTTGTGCTGTTTCAGTCCTTCTTTGAGTTCATGTCACGACTTCGTGTTTATATCATTACGACTTCGTGTTCGTGTCATTCCGACTTATTTCCGATGCCGTTCCGCTCAATTCTCGGCTCATTCCATATAAATAATGGACCTGTTAGTACATTCATCTATGCATTTCATGCAAAGGTTACACTTTTCAGGATCAATTTTTGCAAGTTCGTTTTCTTCGTAAATGGCACCCACAGGACAGATGTCCTTGCATTTGCCGCACCTTTTGCAGCCGAAAACTACAACATAGCCATCCATATCTGACATTAGTGAACCTTTGGCACCTGATAGATATATTCATTTCTGAGCCATCGTCTCCGAACCGGCTCCGGAAAAATTCTTTTTCATTGCTTTTCCCTCATAAGACGTAAGGGACAACATGAGGAAACAAGCCTTATATAGGACTAAAGAATATGCAGTTTCAGGTATGGAAAAGTTCACCGAGGATCAGACAGGCTCTTTTTGCAGCTACCTTTCTGAAGGCTGCAGGCTCTGCCAGCAGGGTGCCAAAATGGTGCTATTTATAACGGGGCTCTGTCCTAAAAGCTGTTTTTACTGCCCTCTTTCTGACGAAAGGCGGGGAAAAGACCTGGTTTTTGCAAACGAAAGGCCTGTAAAAAGTGATGAGGATTTGCTGAAAGAAGCCGGGCTTATGGACGCCCTCGGGACAGGGATTACCGGCGGGGAGCCCTTACTTAAAGTTGAGAGGGTCCTGTACTACATCCGCCAGCTTAAATCTTCTTTCGGAAAAGGTCACCATATTCACCTTTATACCTCGCTTGCTCCGGACCGGGAAACCCTTGAAAAGTTAGCAGAAGCAGGCCTTGACGAAATCCGCTTTCATCCTCCGCAGGCGGTATGGGGAGAGCTCGGGCACAGTCCTTATGCAGATGCTCTTCGAAATGCAAAAGCGCTGGGAATGGAAATCGGAATGGAAATCCCTTCCCTTGAAGGAGCAGAGAAGGTTGCGGCTTTTGCAGAGGAAATGGGAGTTTTCCTAAACCTGAACGAACTGGAATTTTCCGATAATAACTCGAAAGCCCTTCTTGAAAACGGGTTTTCCCTGGAATCAGATACTTCCTGCGCTGCTGCAGGTTCCCATACGCATGCTGAAAAGGCTTTTCAGGCGTGCAAAAGAGTGCATTTTTGTTCCTCGACCTATAAGGATGCAGTCCAGCTGCGCAAAAGGTTTCAGAGAATTGCAAAAAATACAGCAAGAGAATTTGATGAAATTACGGAAGACGGTACCCTCATCTATGGGGTCATCAACGGCGGGAACCAGTCGCTTGCAGAAGAGATCCTAAGGGAGATCGAAGTTCCGGATGAACTTTTCGAAGTAAAGGAGGGAAAAATCGAGGTCGCCTGGTGGGTGCTTGAAGACCTTAAGGACGGGCTTAAAGAAGAACTCGAACCCCTCGGAACAAGGCTTTTCATAATCGAGAGGCATCCTTTTGAAGATGGACTGCTTGTCGAACTGATCCCCCTCTGAGGAAATCCGGCCTGAACTATATCCTTATCCATTTTAAAGAAAGCAGAGGGAATTTTTTTAAGTAAGTCCGAAGGGAGGCAAAATTTTATAGAATATCGGGTAATAGAGTCTAAGAGTCAAATAGAGTTCAAGAGTTAAAAATCTCTGAAAGCTAAGTCTGAAAGCTAAGTCTGAAAGCTAAGTCTGAAAGCTAAGTCTGAAAGCTAAGTCTGAAAGCTAAATCTGAAAGCTAAATCTGAGAGCTAATAATCTCCTTCCGGATTAGATAGGAGATGGGAGACTCTGAACACTTTCAGATCCCTTTCGTGTGGAAAAAACGCTATACATTTGAAAAAGGGTCCCTTATGCCGTATCCTGTTGTACATGTCCTATTTTTTTGGTTTTGTGTCAGCGCCGTAGCTGTATTTGCCATAGCAAAAACGATCTCTCGCAGAGAGCTCTCATCCAAAGACTCAAAGAAGCTACTACTGCTGATGTTTGTCGGAGGTTTATGCACTCTATTTCCGGATATAACGGCTGTATATAATTTGTTCGTAAACGGCACTCTGGATCATTGCTCTATTGGCCCGATCCCCACACATTCACTTCTGTTCGGTTCTACTGCAATCTTTTTCGGGATGCTTGTCGGATATGCAGCATACAGGGAGCTCGATAAAGCACTGTACATGGCAATTTTTGCCGGGGCTGCCTTCCTCACTCACCTGCTGTTAGACGATATCTCAGAAGGAGGCATCGCTTATCTCTATCCGCTGTATGACGGACGTATCAGCGTATTCTCATTAATGGATACAGGGTTTGCAGAGGCCGGCCTGTTTAAGTATCTGATAGGATCTTTTGTATCCGTTTTCTGTGTTTTTGCTGTAATATTAATGGCATTATTTGCTTTGAGTCGCTTCGGGTTTGAATTCAGTTACAGGTCTGAAAAATAAAAAAGGACTGAACTCTGGACTTTCCGACCCATACAACTTTATTCACCACCCTCTTCCTTCAATCTATTTCTTTTCACTTCTTCCTGCTTTTTTGCAGTGGAACCAGGCAGGCTTACGGAGGCGCTTATCTTTGCTGGGATCGAAAAGCAGGTATGAGGGGTGTTGACGCATTCATCCCATGACTGAAGTCACAGGTTGTCCTGCTTATTTTGATCATGAAGGGTTTCCGTCATGTGAGGGTCTTATCAGGTTCCGCTTCGGGTTACGATTTTCATGAGTAAAGACTTTTTTATTTCTACCGCATCATTCGGACACAGTTCGCGACAGCAGTAGCACTGAATGCATTTTTGCTGGTTGATTTTGAGGGATCTCCCCACTTCCTCAATCGCGTTCGCCGAACAGTTCATGACGCAGGCTTTGCAAAATGCACAGCTTGAGGTGTTGATGAAAGGCTTTACAGTTAACTGCTTTCGAAGAATTCCAATAAGAAAAGACGGCAGATAGGCAGTAATTCCGCCTTCCGACCTTTTGAACCTGACCTTTACTTCTTCCAGAGGCGTGCCAACAACCTCCGGATGTTCAGTCCCAAACCCCCTTGAGAGTGCAACTTTGTTTGTAGGGACTTTTAAAGGGTCGATTCCGATGAGCTCGGAAGCCACGATGTCCAGGGCTACACAGTCATAACTTGCCATGACCACGCCTGCAAAGACAGGGATGCCGTTCGCAGGACCGTTCCCCTCCATTCCCAAAACACCGTCCATAACTGCAAGATGAGGTTTGACGATAGAGTAGATATCGAGAACTGCATTTCCAAAAAGGGCCCGGTCTTCCAGGGCATGTGCCTGTTTCCTGTTTTTCTGAGGTATGGTTCCAAATAAGTTTTTGACTGCCCCTGTATAGAGTGTCAGTTCATGCGTCTTGAGTTTCGGAAGTGAGATTACAACATCAGCCTCAAGGACTGCTTTTGCAATATACAGGCGCGGAAACTGTCCGGCGTCGGGCACAGCGACCTCGGTGTAACCCGAGGTCTCGAAATTGATAAGTTCCACACCGAAAGCGGATGCGACACCTTCGGTTCCCGATGCGCGAAAAGCCTCCGAAGTCGTCGTGGAACCCGGTTTCGCAATCCCTGACCCGTCTCCTATAACAGGAATACCTCCTGCCTCCATAACCAGTTCACACATTGCAGCCACTACTGTGGGATGAGTGGTGACAGCATCTTCCGGAGCCCGGATAGCAAGCACGTTGGGTTTAAGAAGCACTCGATTACCCGGAGATATAACACTCTCAAGCCCGCCTATCAGGGCAAGTGCCTCCTTAATCGCAGCTTTTACACCTGAATAGTCGGAACAGCGTACTATGGAAACTCTTGGGTTCATGCTTATCAATCGGAATTGTTGATAGAATTAAAGTTGGCAAGAACGCTGGTATTGTTGCCTTTCGAGAGGAAAAACATTTTAAGAGAAGGTATCTCTTAAGGGAAAAATGCCTCTTAAGAGAAAGGTACCTCCTGGGTATCTCTTAAGAGAAAAAAAATCTCAATGGTTTTTGTTGCACGTTCCATACGGCCCCATTCAGTTTAATAAACCTGTGGGTTACCTTTCCAGATAGAAGACCGGGGGAGCAGCCCGTATATATTCTGTGGTATCTTTTACCCGGTTAATATGCTTCCAGGCTTTTTCGATAGTACCTCTTGGAAGCCCGGTGTTCTTTTCAGTTGTCTCCAAAGACAGTTTATGTTCCTGGGCATACAGGAGCTGGTCTATAAGATGCATGGGCATACGCCAGTAGAACTCCTCGTCAGTCGTATAGTGGCTCCAGGTGTCGGCACTTGGCGGGCGCTTTATGATTTCCTCATTTACCTTGAGGTGTTTTGCCAGAGCATAGATCTGAGTCTTATAGCAGTCTGCAAGCGGTTCGAGATCCACGCCACCGTCTCCGTATTTCACATACTGGCCCAGGACAACTTCGGTTTTGTTGGTTGTGCCGCAAACAACGTAGTTCATCTTTTCAGCATACATATACTGAACTAACATTCTGGACCGCTGTTTGACACCCTGAAGCCCGATAAGTTCAAGATAGTCATTCGCCTTCAACCTGTGTTTGGAAACCGTTTCCCCGTCCTTTATCAGTCGAATATAAGGAACATTCAAAAGTTCCAGGTCAAGGAAATTAGGCAGAACAAGTGAAGTCTTGTGGATTCCGGGATCATATTCGGGACAGGCACGCTTTAGAACCTGGTCTTTCTTCTCATAAATATTAAGGGCTTCCAGAATTGGAGAAATGGGGACTTCCTCATATGCAACCCCCAGGTTTTCGCAGATTCCCGCTCCCAGGGTTTTGCTGGAAGGAGCCGACTCCATCTCAGGGAGAAGAAGGCCGTATACGTTTTCCTTGCCAAACTCCTGTACACAGAGGGTAAGGGCTACGGCTGAGTCAACACCTCCGGAAACTCCCAGAACAACTCCTTTTTTCTTAAAAACCGTGACCTGCTCTCTTATAAAGCCCCTGAGGTTTGCGGCAAGCTTATCAATATCTCTGTTCAGTTCGTCCAGAATCTGCACATTACTGCTATCCACTAACTTCCCGGTATTACTTCTTGTTAACTGCCCTTCGTCACTCTCTATAGTCTGCCCTACACTACTTTCAGTTATCTGCATAAATATTACTCTCCTGATCGATTATCCGTTAGGTAATTAAGTACACGTTTAAACTGCCGGCTATTATGTATCGAATCACCGAATTTCTGATGAATGGCCCTTTGCTAAGATAATATCAAAATAAATTTTCAGCATTATTTTTGCGAATTATTGATCTTTATTTCAAGCTTCTCTGCCGCATCATCTATCAGCTGCTGCGAGAGTTCCTGATGAAGTTTTTCCAGCCCTTCCTCCCTTGACATTTCCCCGCTTCGGACAAGCCCTGCTATATCAAAGGCATATGGATGGAAGCCGTACTTTTCCAGATGGTTATAGCATGCAAAAGAATTCAAGGTACAGTTGGTTGAATTACTGTCATTGAGAGCAGGAGCTTTCCACCCGAGATTCACTACTGTCTCAAGTACTTTGTCTTCACTGTAATCCCATAGACATAACGGGTGCAGAATGGAAGGGGCAACCCCGCCCATATTTTTGATTACCTCATTTTTAATAATGAACTGCTCATCCCTATCATCAACGCCTATTTTTTGAAGCTGCTTTTCAAAAAGGTTCCTTGACCACTGTATGAAATTAGCCGATAGATTGATTATGGGATTGGGAGACTGCCCCGCTGTAAAAGCAAAGACGATAAAAGGCGCGTTCTGGACTATTGCCTGTTCCATCAGTTTCTGTTTGATGATGCTGATACAGATATTGCATATGTCACTTGCCCTGTATTTGGCAAACTTCGGGAACGCATCACAGGATTCGGCTGCCTTTCGGAAGAGCTCGTACAGGACCTCCTTTTCCATTGTCAGCTTAAAATAATCGCATCCCGTGATCTCGCACATTTTCCTGGCGTTTACTACGGCATAATCCGAAGTGAACCCGTTATCAAACTGGACAGCAAGGACTTTCAGGAATGGATAGTCTTTTTTGAGTTTGTAAAGTGTGTATGAAGAGTCTTTTCCACCTGAAAGTGCGAATATGACATCATAATTGCCCCTGCCACTGTATTCTTTGAAGAGTTCTTCAATCCTGTTAAGATACTGCTCCTTTTCCTGTGGAGAAAGAGGAGAATAAGTCTCACAGAAATGGCAGAGACCGCTTTCTTCGTTAATTTCTATGCCTGGAATATCCGAATCCAGAACACACTTTTTACATACTAGCTTTGACATGCTGGTACTCCTCTAAAATGGACCTGTTGGATATTTTCCCGTTCTCACTCAGCGGTAGATGGTCAATGAAGAGGATCTCTCTGGGGTAAAGGTAGCCTGGCAGGTTTTTCCTGCAAAAAGCAAAAATTTTATCGACTTCGGTTTCCTGATTCGGTATGACCATGAGGCTGATAGCGTTGCCCATAAGCTCGTGGGATACGGGCACAACAAAAACACTGGAAACCTCATTGTTCATCTCGATCTCTTTCTCGATTTCCCTCGGGTTAACCCTGTGGTCACCTATTTTGATGAGGTCATCCTTACGGCCAAGCAGCCTGAGGTATCCTCCCGGAAGTTTCTGCGCCAGGTCTCCTGTATGCATCCATCCGTCGATGATCTTCATTTCAGTTGCTGCTTCATCATTCAGGTAACCCAGCAGGATATTGTCTCCCCTGGCAACAAGCTCACCTGCGACTTCAGGTCCTACCGGCCTGTTTTCAGAGTCAAAGACATCCAGTGTAACCCCTGGAATCGCCTTTCCTATCGTATCGATAAATTCGTCCACGTCCTCTGCCGGCAGGTAGGCAAGCCTTGCTGTGGCTTCGGTCTGACCGTACATTGGCAGAATCTGTGTACACGGACTTAATTCCCTGATACTCCGTACGATAGCCCGGTCCATGGCTCCGCCAGCAGATGCAGCGGTCCTGACATTCGCAAAGGCTTTTCTGAACCTTTCCGGGTACCTGAGAAGAATACGATAGGTGCTGGGAACTCCATAGAATATGGATACTCCGGATTCAACGAGATTAAAAACCGGGTCTATGAAACTCATTGTTCCGGTATGGATTGCCCCTCCGGCCATCAGGTGGGAATTTATTATCGAATTCCCGAAGGCGTGATGGGGAGAGATTACAAGTGCGGCTTTATCTTTTGAGGTTATGTTCAGAACCTCGATTATTGATCCGGCATTCGAGACCAGGTTTTTATCGCTTAACATAACCCCTTTGGGAGTGCCTGTTGTGCCGGAGGTGTAAAGCACCAACCTCAGTTCGGGATTATTTCTCTCGCATATCACTCTTTTGCTGAGGGTTTCCACTGCAGTATCATCCGAAACAACGATCACGGTTCCAAAACGCTCAAAAAATCCGTCTCCGAACCTTAAGTACTGTTTTTTCGTTGCAATTATGTTGTTGATGCAGGCAGCGTCAAGGATTCTTTCAAGGCTTAACCCCGGCAATTCGATTGGCAGGGGGATTGCAATGTTACCTGACCGGTATACTGCCATAAGTATTTTTATATAGTTCATGCCGGGCTCGGCGAGTATTGCAAACCCGCAGTGCTCAAAGTCAGTAAGAGATAAGGCAATCGTGCTTATATCCTCATCAAGGCGACTGTAAGAAATGGACTTTTTACCCTCTTCGAGTGCAGTCTGGTGAGGAGCATTTCTGGCATGCTCAGCGATATAAGCATCAATTCTCATACACGTCACTTCGCCAGTCTGGTTATCAGGTTGGTAATCCCTTCTAGAGAATCGAAATTTTCCGGAGTCAGCATATCTTCAGGAATTTCGATAGAATACGTTTCACTGATATAGTCTATCAATTCAAGTAAACCGATAGAATCTATGATACCATTCTGGGTGAGCGAGTCACTATCCCCAAGAACAGTCCCCTGCTCCATGAAAGAATTGTCCTTCAAATAACCAAGTATACCATTCTTTATCTGTTCCATGCAATCTTACCCCTTTACTCAAATTATATAATTATACAAGTAACACACACTTTGCCGTATTAGTTCAAAGCCTAGAGGTAATTATGCAATACAACTATATAAAGAATTTGAAACATTTGAAACAACTTATTGACGGAAAAATCACTGGAAAAAAGTTCGGAAGAGCTGAACAGCATCAAGGTATGGTACTCGGTTCACACAGGTTTAGCAGTAACATGACCGGAACTATGAATGAAATGACTTGAATTATGAATGGAATTAATTTATGAAACCATATATACACAATTTAACAAAAAATAAAGTTTCCACAAAAAAGTATCAAACATGCTTGCTTCAATCAGAACTAATTTTCCCAAGGCGGCTGATCTTAATAGCATGTGAGTCCGAATTGGTAATGAGAGAAAAGATATATTTATTGTCAAATAAATAGCTTGAATAAAAAGTATTATTGAAGTCCGTCTCTTTACTGAGAATTGATAACATGGGCTTATTGGAAAATTTACAATAGGCCTCTTTCAGAGTCCACGCCATCAAAAGGTCGGCATCACGTTCTGATTTGTCAGGAAATGGAGATGCTGGTTGAAGGTATTTCAAAGTATTTTTTAGTGCCAGCGGTCTTTGAATTTCAATATCAATCCCAACCTTGACTTTTGAGATTGCAAGAGTTGCGACATTTTCAGTGTAGGATATGCAGATATACAGCTCTTTATGGTTGAGTATATGCACTTCTCCGAACTCATCCTTATAAGTGGAGATTTCCAGGATAGAACTTTTGTTAAAGAGCTGGCACAGGACATGTTTCAAAACCGTTCTGGAAACAACATATCTTTTTTTGAAATATGTAGTTTTTAGTTTTTTTAGACATTCTCTTTCGCTGTCGTTGAGACATTCCGTGTCCGATGCGTCATAATTATCCAGATCAATAAGAAAAATAAGAACATCGTTTTGTGCCCATAAATGAGGGAGGTTTTCCAGAGGAACGGAGGAGAGTGTAATTGAATTCTCAGTGTACATACAGCTCACAGCGTATTTACTATAATTACTAAATTGACCGTATATAAAAGCCCGTATCCCCAACTTATGAAGAAATATAATAGAACTTTTTATTTTCTTTCCGCTAAAAAACTCAGGTTCTATTTTGGGGATTCGTCCTGGAACCTCCAAAAAGATGGGAATTTAGTCTGTATATATCTACTTCTATCTTTCATTCTTCTTATACATCAAGCTTTACCCGACAATTTTTATTTGCTGTTTTTCTCCCAACCTCATTCACAGCCCCGCTCTGAAACGGTATCGTGGTCGTGAAAAGCTTATTGTGGACAGCAGAAGAAAGCCCCTGAAGGGGAGAAGAAAGGAAGAAAAAAAGGCCTGAGAAGTCAGGGCAAATTCTCTCAATCTTCTCCAAACTTCGATGAATTGGCAGATATCAGAAATAATATGTAAATTAAAAGTTAAAAGTGCTTTTTTAAAAAAGAGATATATAGACCTCACATTAAAGATAATATTTTCTTTAAAGATGGGAGCTTTAAAAAAAATGATGTGGGTAGATCAATGACATTACAAAGAAAAACAAAAATTTCCGGAAGTATATTTCTAAATTTAATAATTAAGATTGAATCTGTTTGAAAAATATAATTGAGGAGACCCTTTTGCATTCTGAACAGGCATATAATGTTTTGAAAAAAAGTAACTATTCAGGGTAGTTAACGGCGCTCCCTTGAGCGCCGCTATAATATCCTCTAAAACAAGCAACCCATTCTTTCTGATTGTAGAAATGTAAGCTCTAATTCTGCAGAAAGCTTCCGCTCCTTATGTTGTTCTGAAAGTTCCTGATATTTTCTGCTGCAATTTCATCATCCTGATCTCTTTCTGCCTGATTATTCTCAAACGGAACTTTCAAATCTGTGAGGAATCTCAGGATCTCCTCTTTGTGTTCCATAAACCTATCCAGCAGATTCTTTGCTTTAGTTTTTGGATTCCTACCACGTTTTCCTTGCTTATCAGGATTTAGAGAATGTGGATTTTCTTCAATTCCTTTCATGACTGCAGCATCAAACCTTTCTTTCAATGCTTTAATTTGCTCAAAATCCAGTTCTTTGACTAGCTCTTTGCATTCGTCAGTATACTTTTTCATCTCAGCGAGCAATTAATTCATTTCATTAGCCCACTGCTGTTTATAGTTCTCTTCAATTCCGGTAAGTTCCCTCTGAAGATGAGCATTGCAAAGAGCATGATCACAATCATAAACGTTGTAAAGTTTCCATCCATCATGAACTGCTGTTCCCTTAAACTCCGGAAAAATTCCCATAGCATTTATTGCTTTTGATCCTCTTTTACGATGAGCAAAATAACAGGTGTATTTGTCATTAGAAGCTACATGAAGCCAATGTCTCTTTCCTTCAATTTTCATTCCGGTTTCATCACAATGGATAACAGGAGAAGTAATTAGCTTCTCCCTATTCATGTTCTCAAATTCCTCTAAATTCCGGAAACATTCTCTCTACTCTAATTATCGTAACAGGACAGATTTTTATTTCCATAATGTTATTGAAAAATTCAGAAATCCTTTCATACGGGTTAAGATACTTTTAAGTATAAGTTCATAAGATTATTTTGGTAGTAGAGTTCCTAAATTTTAGCTGAGGGGGTTTCTATGATTGAAAACATTTTAGATCCAATGATTGCAGAGAAACAAAACAAAAATGGAATGGGTTTAACCGTATTTTTAACGTTAAAAGATGGTAAACAAATTTCCTGTTATGATGTTGAGGATTATCATATCACTTCTGACCCTGATGATATTCCTCAATGGATCGTTATTAAATCAAACCAAATGAGTGAAGTAAATGCTGTTAAAGTGGAAGATATAAGTAAAATACATGCTCACTTTAGTGAAATTAAAAAATCCAGTATTAACTAATTATCCAAAAATTTTTTTTCATTAGTTCTTTTTAATCGGCTCGGGATGAAAAATCTGTTTTTTAGGTTCAAAGGGTTTTTTTGTTTTATCCCAAAATTATTTCGCTTTTTTAATTTCTTTTATTGCAGTTATATGTCGTATACAGATGACTCACTTTTTACTTCAACTTCAAATTTGTTTCATTTTACATGATCATTCCACAGTACCAAAATGGAATTGGAATTTACCCAACATTTAACCTTTTAAGTCGCCTGCTGTTGCATCGCGTATTGAACTTTAGAATGGTTTTGAATCTGCGAAATAATTTCAGGATACAACAGTATTTATGAATGAGAAATATCTGTTTTCCAAGCTCAAAAATGGTACTAAAAATGTTTAAAAGGATAAATTGAGAGAAATATAATTTTGAAAAAAAATAAAATATATTTTTTTGAAAGGGATGCACATTTAATCTTTTTGAAGGAAATAAATAATTAATATACTTTTTAACCACATAGCGTTTTTTTAACTATCTAAATTTCTAACGAATTTACGAAACAATAAGTAAAATTTATATCGAATGATCGAGAAATCTGGACATATCAGTCAAATTAAAATTATAATGTTGTTGCCTGTGTTAAATTTCTAGTTTAATTACCTAAGCTTAAACTTTCAGATTGTCATCGGAACTTCACATCGCAGTGAATATATTTTGGAACATGTGACTTAAAATCGAAATCAAATATGAAGATATAATAAAATTATAAATTATATTGGAGATGGCTAATAAATAGGTATAATTCTTATAGTAGAACATCATTACTTTATTAAATTTAATCACAAGTTAGGATATTAAATAAAACTTAATTAATCCTCAAATTTGACTATAAGTGAGTTATATAATTAATAGCACAAGAATATAAAAATAAAATGTTTAAAAATATTCTATAAGTATTTTTGAAGGGATGTTTATGAATGCGGAGGGAATTAATGCGATAGACGTCAAAACAAAACTCCAATATGTGCAGTTGTCTAAAAGTGATATTTTCGGAATCCTTCAAAATGACCGAAGAAGATGCGTTCTTGAACTTCTCCGTGAGAAGGGGAGTCTGAGTGTGCGCTCTCTTTCAGAAGAAATAGCACGCATAGAAGCCGGATCCGAAGAACCAAAAAGTAATACCAGAAAAAGCATATATGTATCCTTGATCCAGAACCATATTCCAAAAATGGAAAGTCTGGGAATAGTTGTTTATAATAGAGAGCAGGATAGTGTGGAACTCCTTCCCACATCCCGCAATTTTGACATATATATGGAAACTGTCAAAAAAGGTGACATCCCGTGGAGCCAGTTTTATCTGGGTTTCAGTGTTCTCACCATTTTCGGTAATGTAGCAATCTATGAAGGGGTTATTGAATGGATATCAAACTTTCAATGGATGATTTTTGTAAGCTTGGTTTTTTTATTGTCATCATTAGTTAATCATTTACATATTCAGAAATTTGAAGAATAGCTGATTTTAAAATACACTTGTTTTCCTATATGGATAATGAGGTCTCATGATAATGATAACAAACTATTGCCTGGATACGATTTCTTTATCTGTTATTTTTCCAGATTCGATTTCTTTTCTTCCGGATATTAGGCATATTCATAGCAAATTTTTTATTTCAGTCGAATACCCCGCTAGCTTGCAGCGGGGATGGAAAACTTCCCCGGTAACCGTCAATGATAATATGACGTATCAATTTCCTTTTCAGGCTGTTAATTTTTGCTCAAACTAAATTGTTTAGGGTTATTGTCTACTATAACGAAATTTTGAGCGGTGATACGCCAGCGCAACTTTGATTTTTGGATCAGCAACAGACATTGAAAATCATATGAAGAAATCTTTTATATCTTCAAAATTTATAGTGTAATTTTCTATATATCCAGTAATGTACCTTTTTTTGCAATAGTCCAACAGAAATTCCCTATTACCATCATATTAAGTTAAGATGCTTCTCGATATCGTTAATATCCCATTAACTGCCCAAAATCCAAGCTAATTAGCCAATAACTATCTTCAAAAGATTCATAGAAGATGGTAGCTCAGATCAGCGGGAGTGAAGGAAGGACACCAAAAAATTAGAAGGAATCAAATCCATAAACGGATTGAAATCCGGAAAAATGGGAGGCAGAAGAATTAGCAAACGGAATCTTATTTTTACCCTTACCTTTCGATGATCGGCTAACATATTGACAATTTAAATATCAACAAATATGGGGGTACAAACAAATGTTTAACAAGAAAATACTTTTGAGCGTGCTCATCATCGGCCTGGTCAGTGTTATGGCAGGGTCTACGACATGGGCATACTTCCAGGATACAGAAATAAGCGCAGATAACACTTTTACCGCAGGAACTCTTGATCTTTCTTTAACTAATGCTCCGTTTTCAATTGGGAATATAGAACCCGGGGATGCTGGCGCAGAAAATCAGACAATCCAAAATGTTGGATCCCTTGCGGGGGAACTCGATATTCAATTAGGTGCAATCGCAAATATAGAAAGTGACGGATCTACTGAGTTCGAGAATGACACTATTGGTGGTGAAGGGATAGGGGAACTCGGAGGAGTAGCAGAGATGGCATTGTGGCTTGATTGGGCTGGAAACGGAATTTTTGATTCGGGTACTGACATCACACTGTATCCTAATGGAACCACCACTACGGCCAGCACATACTTCGGTACAATAAATTCATATTCCGGAGCTGACTGGGATGCTGTAACAATCATGGATAGCGGAGACGATTATAATTTCACTGTCCAATGGGACTTCCCGACGGGAACTGGTATCGACAACACAACTCAGGGAGACAGTGTTATCTTTGATGTCACATTCATTCTTGAACAGGCTGACTATGATTAAGGCAAATAACATGGATTAATTAAAACACGGATTGAGAAAATAAATAGTGGGTTAAACCCACTATTTTTATTTTAATACTTAGTACAAAATTTTATATAGTAATACTGCGATTGTCTAATTAAATATAGGGAATCTTTCCTATCAAATAGCTTTCTCGGATGAAATATAAGTTGAAATCTGGATTCTACAAACCGCAATCCGAAGGAAAATCTTGTATCCAGACTGCTAATTTAAAATTTAATACTCATTATGATACAAACTGTTTCAAAAATAATATGAACACAAAAGACATACTTAACGTAATACTGCTGATTATTCTGATAGCTCCCATCATCAGCACCATGATTCCGATGGACTCGCTTCATTTTATGACTGTAACGGGTACAAGCATGGAGCCTGTGATAACTTCAGATGATATTATTGTTATCAGTTCCGGGGAGAATTCCATTGAATCAGGTAACATCATATCATATTATTACCATTTTGAGGATAATCCCTTTCCATTCATAATCACACACAGAGTAATAGGTTTTGCACCTGAAGGTTATATAACAAAAGGAGACGCATGCGCAAACGCAGACAATTACGTGGTGGCACCTGAAGATGTAATAGGAGTTATGCACTTTAAAATTCCTTATCTTGGTGCTCTTATACATTTTGCCAATACCTTAACGGGATTTTTCATACTTGTTATTGTGCCAGCTATTATCCTGATAATTCAAGAGATAAGAAATTTAATGAGAATGGAGAAAGATAGGGATGAAGCCTGCAAATAGATTCGTACTTTTCTGCTTATTGCTTACTTCATTTATGTCACTAAATTATATATGTGTCAGCGACGACATCGGCACATTAGCACATTGTTCTGATTCTGAATCCTGTACTGGAAACATAATTATCGCTGGAGTATGGAATTCTGCAATTTCTTCTGCTGAAAGTAAATCCATTAACGAAGTTGACTCCCCTGAAGCGATTGAGTTCTTTAATAATAGCGACTCTAATGATGATGAATCCTTTAATAATAGTGACTTTAATGATGATGAATCTTCTAATAATAGTGACCCTTCTGCTAATAGCGAAGCTGACTTGATCGAAGTATTAAGTAGCGTTCTTGTGATCCCTTCCGGCAATGAAAAACAATCTTACTGGAAACTTGATATAAAGGGAACTTCAAATGGAACTTCAAATATAACTATTGATATAATTCAAGTATGGTGGAATAGTTCTCAGGTTAATGACAGCCATCTGATAAAGATAACAATAAAAGAAAGCGAATTCTTCAACGGCAGTAAATCGTCAGGAGAACTTATTGACGGCACTGATCATTCTTTTCCTTCCAACATTACGGTAGATCTCAAATCATATTTTGATAGTGATGTATCATATCTGACTCCATTAACTATCAATATAACTATGGGAGACGGGTCTGTAAAGAATTATTTATCAATATAAATATTAGAGATACGTACATATGAAATTATATGTCAAAGTGCATACGGATTACTGACTGTAGTGTTTTACACTGGATATTTTATAATTCATACCTTGGGTCGTTGTTGAAGTTTCAGCCAAGAATAGCAGATAGGTTGGTATGAAGGCATGGAAAAAAAAGAAATTCTTCAGGTAGCGATTGTACTTGTAACTGCGCTATTCCTTATAAATACTTTAATTCCACTATTAACAGGATCAGAAAAGGCTATGGTAGTGCTAAGTGGGAGTATGACACCGATAATGCTGCCTGGAGATATGATAGTTGTAGAGTCCGTCAATCCGGAAGAACTTACAGCTGGAGATGTCATAGCTTTTCTGGATCCTGGTGGCAAAGATACATTTGTAACACATAGAATTGTCAAAATAGAGGAAGAAGGCGAGAAACGAATTTTTAGGACAAAAGGGGATGCAAACGAGGAAGAGGACTTCTTTAAAGTCCCAGATTCGGATGTAGTTGGAAAATTAATTTTCGTTATTCCTTTTGCAGGATATTTGCCTGAGGCTACAAAGAATAAGGCAATTTTCTTACTCACAGTGATAATTCCTTCAGTCATCATAATACTGGATGAAATCAGGACAATCATAGAATATTCCAATCCTGTTCGCGCTCGTAAAATTGAACAGAATAATATAAAAGTTTCCAGACGTTCATATTCTATGATTATGGGAAAACGGCTAATAGCAATCTTTTTGGCAAGTGGCTTCATATTTTCAGGAATCGCCATTATTAATTTAGGGGAGACCGGATCTATGTTTCTTCAGAAGGACAATAAAGTAGAAAATACAGGCTTTCTTCCTTCTGTATGCGTGCTTCTGCCGGAAGATTATAAGAATAGGTTTGCTATTGAACCATGGTATGCAGTGATTCCTCCGAATTATGAAATTCAGGTTATTGCTTCTGAAAACATGCATGTAACGATTAGCTCAGCACCTTATGTTCTGCCGGTCTTCTGGATAATATTACTAGCCGAAATAAACCCTTATCTACCTGCAGTTGCCGAGATTGCGCTTTATACCTCAATTTTTACGGTATTCATGTTTCCCCTGTGGTATAGAAAGATAGTACTCGGAAGAAAGATTAAACGAATGAGATATAAGCGCTTGCTTATGCTGTGGAAAAGAACTCTCAATTTAGTATAAACGTTCCGTAAGCATAGTTACTGTCTTAGTTAATTAGTATAGTAGGAGCGCAGAGGATCCCGAATACCTCGACTTTTGGAGGCTGTCTGACAATTACCTTCGGTAATAAAAGAATTCCTTCTTTTTTGATTTAAAGGGCTTATTTGCTTTCTTTTTAGCACTTTTTTATTACTATTAATAATTGTTGGACAGCCTGTTTGGGTCGGGGATTATTTTCAAGCTTCATCCCGAGCTGAAAAAAACGATATTGAGGTGGAAATCTGTACTCATGTTACAAATTCTATCGATCAGTTAAAAATGTAGTAGCTGACACAATCAAGCATTACATCAAGGATTCACAGAAAAAACAGAAAGCAGAAGTCGAGTCCTGCAAATCAGTAAAACTAGGTCAAAGAATGATTGACGATTTCTGACCCCGGAAACATAGTGTGTGGCCTGAAGCATACCCGCCATTTTGGGTGGGGTGACTGCGCGTAATTTGACTTGAGGATGAAATGTTTCCACCCGTTTGTAATGAAAAAGAGATTTCGTCCTGATCGAAATGTAGACATTGTTTATCGAATTCTGAATATAAAAATACAATAAAAATAAAGAGTCAAACTGTATGAAAAAAATTAAATACTTGCCAGTCATAACTTATACAAAAAATATCATGTGTGTTGCAGGAGATAATATGCTGGAAATATTTTTCCTTAAACTGAAAAATACACTAATAAACAATTCCGGAATATTCATTGTAGTATTAGGGATGGCAGTAATATTATCCAGCTCTTGGGCTTATGAAGCATATACGCAAGATGTGTATGAAGAACAGGAAGAGTTGATTTCTTCTTATACACAACATGGAAAATATACCTATACAGCTCCTGTAACAGAGAAAAATCCTCTCTATCCTAAAGGAAGCAGGCTTGAAATGGGAAAACCAATGTATTTTTTCGCTGCTTCTCCTACTCTTAACGTTTCATTGGCTTACAACCTGAATGCTACAGATTCCGCCTCTCTCCAGGTAGAATGTGAGACTGTTGTTGTTGCAACCAGTGAGGAGAATTCGGGGGGAAGTCAAAAAATAATATGGAAAACAGAGTTTCCTGTGGAAGAGATGGGATATGTTAACATTGGAAATAAAGATGTACTTATCCATGAATTTTCCGTTAATGTGTCGGAAATTCGGTCTAAGGTAATAGGAATACAGGACCAGCTAAAATACTCATCAGATACAACGATAGAAATTGTTACTCATGTCAATTATAAAGGAGAAATAAACGGAGAAGAAATTAACAATACCACAGATTTTGCTTTACCCTTAGTGATCAATCCTGCATATTATAAGATGCCCGAAAAACTGGAATTTAATGAAAATAACTATACATATGAAAAAATTATCATTAAAAAAGAGCCTTCAGTATCAGCAATAAAACTCCCTCTTTCCTTATTTCTGCTCAGCACATTTTCAGTAGGAGCACTTATTCTATGCACAAAAAAGAATGACGTTGATCCCGAACTCATAAAAAGATTGAAAGAAGAAGAAAAATATTCACCTTTTAAAGAATTTGTTAGCAAAGGTAAAGTTCCGGATAACTGGAATTCTCTTATTCAGGTTGAGATATATTCCCTCCAGGACCTTGTGGATGCTGCTGTTGATATGAATGAACGCGTAGTCAATGATATCGAATCTGGTGTGTATTTCATAATTCATGACAATGTAGTATATGTTTTCTTGGATGTGCCTTCAAAAGAAAGTGAAGACGAAAACTGACGGAAAACCAAGAAATGTTTCATATTTCTGTCTATACAAATGTAAAATTGCAACCTGTAATATATTGGCAACGTTTTAATTTTTTATCATATGTTTAAGCGGTACGTGGTATTGTTTATAACTCGGATAACATTTTAGTTTTTTATCATATGTTTAAGCAGTGCATTGTATCGTTTATAATTCGGATAACATTTTAATTTTTTATCATATGTTTAAGCGGTAAGTTGTATTGTTTATAATTCAGATAACATTTTAATTTTTTATCAGATGTTTAAGCGGTAAGTTGTATTGTTTATAATTCAGATAACATTTTAATTTTTTATCAGATGTTTAAGCGGTAAGTTGTATTGTTTATAATTCGGCAATCATAACCTGACTAATTAAGAATGGCTCTTAACAAGGATCAAATGATTATTTTAAATTAAAAAATAGTCCATTCAATTAAAAATGACAGCTGAAAACGATGAATCGAACAAGAAATCAAAAAGATTTAATCTAAAATTTCGAGATATGGATTGATCTCAATTACTGAGCTCATCCCAAAACCTAAAATTGATTTTCCAATCTTGAATTTGGAGAATCAATCGAATTCTTGGTAATGAAAAACAATTTTGAAACTCTCATTGATCAGGGACAAAACTGGTTTTGGGGTTAGTTCACTATTAAAGAAGCAAATTAAGACAATAATCCTATCTCCCATTCAAAAACTATGGGTATAAGCACAGGAGAGGCGTAAAGGTGGAAAACAAAAGGATAATCTTGAGTGTATTCATCATCGGTACAACGTTAGTTTTAACAGGTGTTGAAACAGGGGCATATTTCAGCGACACAGAGATAAGCGAAAGTAATAAATTTATTGCAAAAGTTTTGGATATTAATATCACCCACAGTTTCAACTTTGAGAATGTTCCACCGGGTCTTTCCAAAAAAGAATCAGTATTAATTCACAATAATCCAGAGTCTGTAGAAGCGAATGACGTCTATTTGGAAATTACCGTTACTAACCATGAAATTAGTGACGATACGGATGCTGAGCGAGACTCTGAGATTTTGCTTGGAATAACCAATGAAGCTGGAACTAATAGAGGGGAAACTGAAATCAGTAAGTGGATTCAAGTAACTAAAATGAGATATAATAATAATAATATCCTCAATCTTTACACTGATCTTAACGGAAATGACTACATCGATCTCGATGATCTTAATCAAGCTGGTCGAGTTAAAGTCAACCGTAATGATGAATTATCTCCTGATGAAATTGCTTACATCAATATCACTATGTTACTCGACCCTGATACCGGAAATGAATTTCAGGGAGACAGAGCTGTAGTAGACGAAATTATCACAGCTATATGAAGCTCGTGACCACAAATAGTCATATCAGACCATTTGATGGAGAGCGTATCGATATAAAGAAATAAGTATAAATACATCATATATTTATTAAGAGTGAACTGAGAAATGGATTTAGATTTGAAATCCTCGTTTGTCTCGCAACTCCTGATGAAATAAACCAAAAAAAACCAATTCTTTTCTCACTTACTTTCAGCAAGCTTGATTATTTTTCATATATATTTAGAATATTTTTAACTCTTAAAAGAGTGGGTAAAAGAAAAAAAAGGAAGGAGTCGGGAAAAGTGAATGGGGAGAAATAGGATATGGAGCAGAAGATTTGAGAGTTTCTTCTGGACCTTTTCGGGAGAAAAAAATATCTATTTTTCAGGTTCAAAAGGTTACTTAAAAGTTATAGAATGGGTCGGAATTGAGAGGAAAGGGTTTTTCTAAATTTTTAGTTTGATGGCGTGGAAGAGGATTAAATCCAACCAGCTCTTATATTTTTTCCTTTTTTCAAGCTATGAACATTTATATAGAGCTCATCCCAAAACTTGATTTAACCACATTATTGCTGCTAACATTACAGCACCAAGGTACGATATTTCTTTGATTTCATACTTTGGCAAGACTTTCTTGCATGACTCTATCCAGCTAAAAAACCCTTCTATTCCACTTTTCTTTTTAAAGTTGTTCCAATATATCTTTATTGGTCCTTCTCTTTTCTTTTTCTTCTATTTCATATGTTCACTGGTATGTTGGACTTTATTCCTCTTCTTCTGATATATTTTCTGATGTTATCTGTGTCATATATTGCATCTGCTGTTACTTTGGACGGCCTGTTTACAGGCCTTCCTTTAGGTCTCTTTATCCTGAAATTTTTAAGTGTAGGGATATAAAGAGTTGAGCCATTCTCATTTGCGAGAACAACAATAATTGAGAGAGGAACCTTTTCTAAATCTACTAAAACGCTTAATTTTACTCCTTTTTACTTTCTTGTAGCCATCGTTAACCAATGTTTCCCCTTTTTTAGCAGGAACATCTTTCGTATCATAAAGCAATGTGAAAGATCTATTTTCTTCAAATAAGCTGATCCCAAAAGTGATTTCACTTCTCCTTAACAATTACCATAACTGCTTTCAAGATCAGAAACTTGACTGATTATGCGGAACATAAGATTACAAGAAGCAAATTCTGAGTATTAGGATGAACTCAACAAATAAAATTCAATGCCTGCTCGGAGTGTTTTAAGCAGGAAGTTCATTAAGGGATCAGAACTTCTAATCTTTCCTTGTTGTCTTTATGCTTGCAGGCATTAAGGGACCAGAACTTCTAATCTTTCCTTGTTGTCTTTATGCTTGCAGGCAGAACTGGAAACGTTAGTTCGAATTGTTTCCGCCACTTCTACTGTAAATATTTATACATAAGATATTATTCTTCAATAATAACGTACCTTCAGGCAGGGAACCATTTCAGTATATGGCACTGATATTTAACCTTCGCTTTAACGGTCAACCTTCACTTCATTCCTTTGTTGTGAAGCTGAAGGTCAGAGAAACAAAAACTACGGGATTTTCAGCTTTTCCTAATTGATCAGGGGAGCTGCATAACAAATCAGTACATCCATAGTATACTCCAATATATTTATTCAAAAAAAAGTAATCCTAAAATATATAAACGATAAGGATATAGGGTATTCGATTCTTAGCGCTCCTATTTCAGGGTCGCACCTGTTTGGAAATAGCAAACATAACGGAATGAATACAGTATTAAAAGAGTATAATTTAAATCAATATTAAAAGAGTAATTTAGATCAATATTAAAAGAGTAATTTAGATCAATATTAAAAGAGTAATTTAAATCAATATTAAAAGAGTATAATTTAAATCGATATTAAAAGAGTATAATTTAAATCAATATTAAAAGAGTATAATTCAAATTAATATTAAAAGAGTATAATTCAAATTAATATTATAAGAGTATAATTCAAATTAATATTAAAAGAGTATAATTCAAATTAATATTAAAAGAGTATAATTCAAATTAATATTAAAAGAGTATAATTCAAATTATCATTAAAACTGAGGTGTCCGAAACTGCAGACTGCGGAAGAAAGGGTAAGAGCGAGATTGATAAAGTATCTCGGCAGGGACGAAAACGGGATACGCAAGGTTGTGCTCAATCTCTTCCTGACCGGAGACAAGTTCACCACCGGTGAAGTTTATGACTTCCTCGATAAAGGAAATTTCGAGGTAAGCTACCGGGGAGTGTCAGCTATGGTCGGGCTTATGAATACCAGGCTTGGAATCCTGAGCATAAATGTCACCGGGGATCATAACGTGTATTCCCTGAAAGAGAGTTATAAAAACATCGTCGGCTCTGTTCTTGAGAATTACTGACTTTTTATGTTTGAAAGTTGTATTATACCTGCTTTTTGAGAGGATCTGGATAAAACCCTGAGCCACGGGCGTCTATTTCGAGCGAGAATCAAAGTTGTGCCGGCACACCCGCTTCAAGCAGGTTTGGTTCGATCGAAACAAACAACCTCAAATCAAAGGTTTTCAAAATCCTCCTACCATTTACAAATATTTTTGTGGAAAATCAAATCGAAATAATTTTATATTAAATCGTATTTTCCTTTAACAGTTTTCACACATGTTAACTTTCGTGTGCAGAACATAATTCGTGAGAATAGTGTAAAAATCCTGAAAACCCCTCTTAAAACCCCCAGTTTAAGTAAAATTTTCCTGCTCTAATCAAGCCCCTCAATTAGAGTTTTCGGAAAAGGGTTTACCAGAATGCTGATCTCATGACTCGGAATTTGTTTCTCTGGATCCCATCTTTAGGGTGAGCAGTCGGGTTTCCGACTTAAAAAAATTCAAAAAAAACTCCCGATAGTTCGGAGTCAATAACTTCGGGATAAAGCAATTATATAGCAAAGAGCGGTAAATAATATCTTCACATTCACTCTTTCAACAGTAGTATCAAGAAATTTTCCTGCATTAAATATGTTTTTTGTAACCGCATAAACTCTTTTCCCCCAACTCCTTCCGACCAATCCCCTATCTGAGTATATCTCTGTTCCCACGGATATCCCCTAACCGCATATGCTCAGAGAATCCAGGAAAATTTCTGAATAAAATGATTTTGTATTCCTCTTTGGGAGTAAATCAGTAAAGTATTTCATGAATTAAAATTAATTTAGTAAGAAATGAATTCCCATGAGAGATGAATTCCCTCTATTATGAGTATGCTCATAGGGGTTGATACTCTCCATATTACGCTTTCCCAGCAAAAAAGATATTAATTATCCAGAACTAGAGGGAATACTGAATTTCGCTTAGTAAAGGATCTACATAGACAAGCCTGGAACCGATATATTTTAGGGGGAAACAGATTATTAGCCTAAAAATGGTACCGTGGAACACAGGAGCCTGCCGGGCAGGGCTTCGCGTTATGAAAAACAGGACATTCAGCATGTTCTACCGAGAGTATGAGCAGCTGCTTGAAAAGGAGATTTTAAGTTCCGAAATCCCTGACCACATAGCTGTAATCATGGACGGAAACCGCAGATATGCGGGGCATCTTGGAAGGGCTCGGAGCTTCGGACACGCCATGGGAGCGGAAGTCACCGAACAGGTTATTGAGTGGTGTTATGAGATAGGAGTAAAACAGCTAACCCTCTATGCCTTTTCCACGGAAAATTTCCAGCGTTCGGAAGAAGAGGTTGACGGACTCTTCAACCTGATCAACGAAAAGTTTCTGAAGCTTTACAATGACAAAAGGACCTACGAAAAAGAAATGCAGGTAAGGGTGATAGGGGACAGAACAAAGTTGCCGGCTTTTCTGAACGAGTCCATTGAAAAGATTGAGAAAGCCACCGAACACCATCGAAAGTTTAACCTGTACGTGGCTATTGCTTACGGGGGCAGACAGGACATAATGCAGGCAGTCCGGGATATTGCAGCCTGCGTTTCAAGTGGAAAACTTTTGCTAGAAGATGTTGATGAAAACCTGATCTCAAAACACCTCTACCCTGCTCCGGGAGTGTCTGTCCCGAATGTTGATCTGATCGTCCGCACCGGAGGAGATGAGAGAGTCTCCAACTTCCTGCCCTGGCAGGCTAATGGCAGCGAGTGTGCAACTTATTTCTGTGCTCCTTTCTGGCCCGAATTCCGAAAAATCGACCTGCTTCGCTCGATCAGAGTGTATCAGGCTCGAAAAGACGAAAAAAAGAGAGAGCAGTCATATCGGGTCACAAAAGTTATAAATTTCCTCAGAGTGGGAAAATACGGGGAAAAAAGCGAAGAACTCGGACAGCTCCTTCCGGTAAAAAAGCAGGGAGTGTCCTGAGACATTGAAAACCTGCGGAAAACAGGCACGGAAATAACTATGAATAACCGATCCCCCTGTTAACCCGTGGATATCATATTGACCGCAAGTATAATGTTGATCTGAAAGTTCCGGAACCACAACAAATCTCTTTTTGTCTGTACAGACACCACAATCCTTTTTTTAGAAAATTGTCTTCCTTACATGCAGTCTGCCAGAAAAAAACCCTGAAAATACCGATAAACCCTGAAAATACCGATATATTGATATTCCGGTGACGACTATGTAAATTGGGGAAAGTTTGGCCATACCTGATTTTTCAGTTCCCGGGGATATGGATCGTCCTGTGAACTTATCACACCCCCGGAAAAATAAAAATCTCTTAACAGGATTAAAGTTATCCGGTAAGGTTATCCGGTAAAGGATCAAATATCTGGTAGTTACTGATTAGATAAGGGGAGTCATAGCGGGTAGTTTCAGGAAGTTAAATCCTTACTCCTGCAGAACATGTATTCAGGATTCGGACTGAAGGCGTATGCGGCTGTTCAGGAGAGATTTCAGCTTCTACTCCCAAAAAATCTGCAAATATATCATGAACGAAAAAAATCCTTTCAGGATCGAGGGAAGAGAAAGAGATGATTTTTCAATTCGGATTTTACGGAAAAAGCAGGAATTCTAAAATAGCTGAGGAACTTGAGGTAGAGGGTGCAAACTGGATAAAAAAGATATTTAAATCAAAAGATGCCGGCATCAGCGGTTCTCAGGCTTCCGGAAAGGCTATGGAGTCCGGCAGTTCGGACGCAAGAAAAGCTGCATCCCGGAATGGAGAGAGTCTGAATAAGGAAACGATCTCAGCCTCTGAATTGAAAAGGGAACTGGATTCCGGAGCTCCCATTCTTATCCTGGATGTAAGAGAGGAAAGTGAACTTTCCGGAAAATTGGGGCACCTGGAAAATTCGGTAAATATCCCTGTTGGAAGCCTGGAAAGCAGGATTTCGGAGCTTAAAGAGGCAAAAGACAGGGAAATAATAGTAGTATGCCGCTCCGGAAAGCGAGCGGAAAGAGCTGCGGAGATTCTTATCCGAAATAGTTTTGGGAATGTAAAAGTCCTGAAAGGCGGCATGATTGCCTGGCAGGATCTGAAAACGTGAGGAAAAGCAGGAGGGATTGTACTGGGAAAAGAACAAAGAAAACCTAACAGCCTGATTAACGAAAAGAGTCCTTATCTTCTACAGCACGCCTATAATCCTGTGGACTGGTATCCCTGGGGAGAAGAAGCTTTTGAAAAAGCCAGAGCAGAAAACAAGCCCATTTTTCTCTCAATAGGATACTCTACCTGCCACTGGTGCCATGTGATGGCACATGAGTCTTTTGAGGATGAAGAGGTTGCAAGACTCATGAACGAAGCCTTTGTTTCCATAAAAGTGGACAGAGAGGAGCGACCTGATATTGACAATATCTATATGACCGTTTGCCAGATTATTCTTGGAAGAGGGGGCTGGCCCCTTAATATCATTATGACGCCGGACAAAAAACCTTTTTTTGCAGGCACATACATCCCGAAAAAATCACGCTTCAATCAGACAGGAATGATGGAACTGGCACCCAGGATAAAAGAAATCTGGGACCAGCAACATGAGGAAGTGCTTGATTCGGCTGAAAAGATCACATCCACCATCCAGAATATGATCGTGGAATCGGCAGGGGAAGGGCTGGGAGAAGGGATCATCGTAGAAGCCTATGAGGACCTGCTGAATTCGTTTGATGTCGAGTATGGGGGCTTTGAAGGGGCCCCGAAATTCCCGACCCCGCACAAAATTTCCTTTTTGCTCCGTTACTGGAAACGTAGCGGAAACCCGGAAGCTCTTCATATGGTAGAGCACACCCTGGACAATATGCGCAGTGGAGGAATCTATGACCACCTGGGATCGGGTTTTCATCGCTATTCCACAGACGGCATGTGGCTTCTGCCCCACTTTGAGAAAATGTTATACGACCAGGCTCTTACCGCAATCGCATACACTGAAGCCTATCAGGTCACCGGAAAAGACCTGTATAAAGAAACAGCAGAGGGGGTCCTTGACTACGTTTTAAGGGACCTGACATCCCCGGAAGGCGGTTTTTACTGCGGAGAGGATGCCGACGTTGAAGGGGAAGAAGGAAAGTACTACCTGTGGACCATAGAAGAGGTAAGGAGTATTCTTGGTCCTGAGGATTCCGAGCTGATTATTAAAATGTTCAATTTGAAAGCGGGGGGCAATTTTGAAGAAGAGATCAGGGGCAAGAAAACCGGAACAAATCTCTTCTATATGGTCTACTCTCCAGATTCCCTTGCAGCCGAGCTTAAGATCCCCATAGAAGAAGTTGAAGGCCGGATAAAACGTTCCCGGGAGAAACTCCTTGCGGCAAGGTACGAGCGCAAAAGGCCTTCAATGGATGACAAGATCCTGACCGACTGGAACGGGCTTATGATCGCAGCCTTTGCAAAAGGCTTCCAGGTTTTCAGGGAAGAAAAGTATCTGAAAGCCGCAGAAAAAACCGCGGATTTTCTCCTGGAAACCCTTTACAGCCCCGACAACAGGCTGCTTCACCGCTACAGGGACGGAGTTTCAGGAATTTCCGGAACTTCCGATGACTATGCTTTCCTGATACACGGGCTTCTGGAACTTTATGAGGCAAGTTTTGAGCTGCGCTACCTCAAAGCAGCCGTTTCCCTGAACAGGGAGCTGATTGAACACTTCTGGGATCCGGATAACGGAGGCCTCTATTTCACAGCCAACGATAGTGAGGCTCTGATCTTCAGAAAAAAGGAGTTTACGGATGCAGCAATCCCATCCGGGAACTCGTTTGAAATGTTGAATCTCCTGCGCCTCTCCAGGATAATTGCCGACCCTGGAATGGAGGAAACTGCGGACAGGCTCGAACGTGCATTCTCAAAGCTGATCAAAAAAGCACCTTCAGGATACACCCAGTTTCTGTCTGCCCTTGATTTCAGGCTGGGCCCTTCATACGAAGTAATTATTTCAGGAAAACGCGAGTCTCCGGATACGGTAAATATGCTCGAAGAGCTCTGGAGCTACTTCGTACCCAATAAGGTGCTGGTCTTCAGGCCCGAAGAAGAAAATCCAGAAATTGCAGACCTTGCAGAATATACAAAAGAACAGCTCCCTATTGAAGGAAAGACAACCGCATACGTTTGCCAGAACTATGAATGTCAGCTTCCTACTACCGAGACCGGTGAGATGTTAAAGCTGCTTAATGTCTGATACGGACCTCAGGATGAGATTGAAACTCGGACTGATAAGATTAAAACTCAAATCAGTATTGCAAAGTCAAAGAAAGGAGGAAATCGGAAATGAAAGAGTACACACTTGAAGAACTTTCAGAGTACAACGGGAAGAACGGCAAGATTTACATTGCCTATGACGGGCAGGTATACGACGTATCGGACAGTTACATGTGGGAAGACGGAACTCACCAGGGGCTCCATGATTCAGGGCAGGATCTCTCGGAAGCAATGGACAACGAAGCGCCCCACGGCCCTGAGGTTTTTAAGGATTACCCGGTTATCGGAACTTTGAAAAAATAAAAGGCGTTGTGACGAATGGTTAAAAGGTTTCAGGAAAATGCAGGATAACAGATAAGAGGGAGTTGTAAGTATGAAAGATGAGATTGCATCCGCTATTCCTCAGGATCTTGAGGAAAAGGAAGGGGAAACCCCTGTAGAGAAGACAGGGCTCGAAAAAAAAGAACTGCTTGAACAACTGAAAGAATTTTTTGAATCCCAGCCCCTTGCCGTCTTGGCAACTCAAAACGAAACAGCGCCTTACGTGAGTCTTATTGCGTTTGCCTCGGATGAAAAGCTCAGGTATATTCTTTTTTCTACCACGAAAGCAACCAGAAAATACTCAAATTTGTCAGCAAATCCTTCAATTTCCCTGTTGATTGACAATAGAAAGAACACAATAGAAGATTTCCGGGACGCTATGGCTGTAACAGTGCTCGGGAAGGTCGAACCCATCGAGGACTTCGAACGCAGCATAATGGAAAAAATCTATCTGATGAAGCATCCGCACCTAGTGGATTTTTTGCATTCGCCTACAACGGCTTTCCTGAAAATCCGGGTGGAAAAATACATTGTTGTGACCCGTTTCCAGCACGTTGTTGAAGTTTCGGTTTGAGTTTCGGTTTAGTTTCGGTTTAGTTTCGGTTTAATATACCAATCCGGCTTGAGATATTTACTCGGTTTGATATCTTTATAATCAGACATTTTTCGATTTAATCAAGCCTTATTTCTATTTGATCCGCCTGCTTCTATTCAGGCATGAAATATTTGATAGAGGGGGTTGATTACGGGAAAGTGGCTCATACATATCGAAGAGACCCGGGAAAATACCGGAAAAGTCTGCGGAGGAAAAGCTTCTGCCCTTGGTATCCTGCACAGGGAAGGCCTGACTGTCCCGGCAGGAGTCTGCATCTGCACCGGAGCTTACGAGGCATATGTTGACAGGACAGGGCTCAGGGGCAGAATTCTCCTTGAACTCAGCCGAAAACCATTTGAAGAAATGCGCTGGGAAGAACTCTGGGACATTTCGGAAAAAATCAAGCACATGTTCATCCGGACCCCCCTTCCGGAGGAAATGGAAAAGGAACTGGAAGAAAGGCTTATCGGTTACTTTGGAGAAAAAGCAGTTGCTGTCAGGTCTTCTGCCCCGGGAGAAGACAGTGCAAAGACTTCTTTTGCAGGGGTGCATGCCTCATATGTTAATATCCACGGAGTCCGGGATATCCTGCGGCATCTAAGCCTTGTCTGGGCTTCCCTCTGGTCGGATGCGGCGCTCCTTTATCGGAAAGAAATGGGGCTCGACATTCTCAGCAGTGCGATGGCTGTGCTTGTCCAGGAAATGATAGATGGCCGGGTATCGGGGGTTGCTTTCGGGAAAAATCCTGATTACGAGTCCGAAGCCGTTGTCGAAGCCGTATACGGACTTAACCGGGGGCTTGTTGACGGCACTGTGGAACCTGACCGCTGGACCCTTTCCAGGCAGACAGGGAAGATAAAAACTCATCTGCCGGCTGAGAGGGAAAAAGCGGTGTTTGCGGGAGAAGAAGGTTCTGAACTTAAAGCCCTGCCCGAAGCATTTCAAAAAAACCCGCCTCTTACCCCTGCCGAGGTTCTGGAAGTCTTTGAACTGGCCCGAAGAGCGGAAAACTTTTTCGGAACCCCCCAGGATATAGAATGGACTTTCAGAGACTCAACCCTTTATGTTCTCCAGGCAAGGCCGATAACCACTCTCCTGCAGGAAGACAGGGACGAAAAGAGGCGCTGGTACCTGAGCCTCAGGAGAAATTTCGAAAACCTCAAAGAACTCAGGAGAGCCATAGAGGACAAATATCTCCCGGCCATGCAGGCAGAAGCCCAAGAGCTGGAAAAAGAAAAAATTGGAAAATTGCCGGATTCTGCCCTCGCAGAGGAAATAGAAAGAAGGGCCGAAATCTACAGAAAGTGGTATGACATTTACTGGGAGGAGTTCATACCCTTTGCCCACGGAGCCCGCCTTTTTGGAAAAGTCTATAATGAAACCGTAAACCCCGAAGACCCCTATGAATTTACAGACCTCCTTTCCGGGACTGAAATGTTAAGCCTCGAAAGGAACCGGAAACTGGAGGAAATCTCCGAAAAACTCCGGAAAAGTCCGGAGCTTATGCAGGCAATAAAGGAACAAAACGAAGCTGAGGAAACTGCCCCGAAAAAAGCCATAACCGAGTTTAAAGAAGATCTTAACTCTTTCATCTCCGGATACGGAGGGAGCTATTCTGAAAGTCCCGGGGCAAAAAAAGGTCTTCGCCGGCTGCTCCTTGAGATGGCTTCCCATCCCCCGACTCCCATGACTGCGGAAGAAAAAGATAGTAACCGCATACAATACCTGAAAGAAAAATATCTCTCCGGTTTCGAAGACAAAAACAAGCAATGTGCAGCCGAGCTGCTTGACCTTGCCCGCGCGAGCTACCGCCTCAGGGATGACGACAATATATATCTCGGGAAAATAGAAGCCGAACTCACGAGGGCGTTGTTTGAAGGCAGAAAAAGGCTAATTGAAAGAGGTTTAGAGAAAGAAAGGCTTCCGGGAGATCAGGCTTTTTTCACCCCGAAATTTGAAGCAGAGCTGATAAAAACCCTTCGAGATCCTGATTACAGCCCTAAATGGAAAATACTGCCGCAAAAACAGAAAATCCCCCGGGAAAAGGTAAATCCAAGGCAGCTCCTTGGAAGCCCTTCCGGAAGAGGAGTCGCTGAGGGATTTGCAAGGGTTATCCTGAAAGAAGCAGACATTTTCAACCTGAAAGCAGGAGAAGTCCTTGTCTGTGATGCCGTAGATCCAAATATGACTTTTATCGTACCCCTGTGTTCCGCAATTGTGGAGCGCAGAGGAGGGATGCTGATTCATGGGGCCATCATTGCCCGAGAATATGGAATTCCCTGCATTACAGGAGTCACGGACGCAACAGAACTCATAAAAAGCGGAGATTACCTATCAGTGGACGGATACCTGGGGATCGTTACGGTGCTGAAGAGGCGGGAATGAAAAAATTCCGAATCCCTTGATCCTCCTTTCCACAGCTGAAAACCCGGCCTGGCTAAACCGGGATTAAGTATAACTGCGATAAAACCTTATCTCCCTCTCCATGCTCATAGGACTCACAGGTACGCCGGGTACGGGAAAGACCTCGGTAAGCAAGCTTCTCGAAAAAAGAAGGCAGTGGAAGGCAATTCATCTTAATGACCTGATCAAAGAAGAACACCTCTACACCGAGGTTGATGAAAAAAGGGATTCGGTAGTAGCGGATATGGAGCTTGTCCGAAGCCGCCTTCCTGAGCTCATTGATGAAATTGAAAAAGAATCGGCAAACAAAGTGGTAATTCTCGAAAGCCACCTTGCCCACTACATAACAGACATTGTAATCGTGCTCAGGGCTTACCCGCCCGAACTAAAAACAAGACTCGAAAAGCGCGGGTATTCCGAAGAAAAGGTTAACGAAAACGCAGAAGCCGAATCAATCGATTTGATCCTGACAGAAGCTTTTGAATGGTGCGACAAAGTTTACGAAGTAAATACGACCGGCAGGACTGAGGAAGAGACCGCAGAAGATGTGGAAAAAATCATAGATTCCCTCCTGAGCGGAAAAGAAGAGGAACTGCAGGAATACAGCCCGGGCTCCCTTGACTGGATAGATTCGGTACCCTGAAAGGAATTAATGAGAAGAAAAGTATTGCCCAGACCGAATCATAAAGAAAAGTTGCTATCGCTTGCAGCAACATTCCTGAGACGGGTTATTCCGTCAATATCTTTGATTGTTTCCACAACGGGCTTTGGAACAAGGTGCTCCCATTTTTCTCCGGCAATCATCCTTCTCCTGATTTCAGTCCCGGAGTACCTTTCCCTGACATAGAGCGGGGATTCTTTAACACAGAACCCGGCTTCCCGGAAAAGCTGGATGACGAGAGGATTGTTCGAGTACACCACGTCAAAGCGAGGGGTCCTGGATGCGACGTGGTGGACCCAGATAGAGTTGTACCTGACATCTTCGATGGGGAGGACGTAATGACGGATGGGGAGGTTCTCAAGCGCATTATAGAGCATCAGTACCCTTTCCCCTGCCGTGAACGGATCGGTGGCTTCATGGCTTTTCTGGGCACTTCCTATGCCTATGACCAGTTCATCCACTTCTTCGGCAATCCGTGTAATTACGGCATGGTGCCCGAAATGATACGGCTGAAAACGTCCGATATAAAAAGCTCGTATCATCCCGGATTCCACCTCGAATTTGTACTGGTTATCTTTTTGGATATATCTGGATATATCTTCTGATTTCAGATCGTTTCATTGCGGATTCCGGTCTCAAAGCTGAACTTTTCGCAGACTTCAAGGAAATGATCAACGTTGCCTTTGCGCTTCATATCGATAAGCTTTCCGACAAGTTCGAGGCCCGGCTTGGGATCTTCCATGATTTCCATATCGTCACGGACCATATCGAAGTACTTCTCTCCGATTTCGGTTCTTATGAAGACCGAGTTCCACCCGTCAGGCGCCCCGACCGAACCAACCGAGATATCGGCAAAGACCGAGGTATAATCACAGCAGTGGTGGCAGGGGTTTCTTGCAAACTTGGCCACATCCTTGATTGGCACGGAGTGAACCTCTCCGTCATCGGTGTAGACCCAGAACTTACCCTTGGTGAACTCCATCTTCCGGATATCCTCGATCTTTACCTTAAGGATTTCAGGAATGATCTTTTCAAGCATGACATCATGATGGAAACTTTCCATACAGAGCAGTCCGATAATGAGCACGATCTTTTCGTTTACATTTTCCCGGATCAAACGTGCAGCATGAGCCTGACAGGGAACTCCGACAACTGCAATCCGGTCGTACTTTTCGAAGGCTTCCCTGAGCGCTGCGAGCACGGGGTCTGAGGTATACTTTGTCCCTCTTGTCCGTTCCACGTCTTCCGCGCTTGTCAGCAGGACAACTTCAGGCTCCCATTTCTCATTTCTGGTAATCCCGACTGCACAGTCGATTTTGCCCTGTTTGAAGAGAGACTTGAGGATGCCGCTGGTTACTCCACCATCCTGGCTACCGACATTGTCCTTTGACTTTGCACCAAAGAACTTGCGCACATTTGCAAGCTCGTCCTGGATGAAACCGTCAACTACCGGACAGACTCGGCTACAGGTTAAGCAACCTTCACAAACCTGGTATCCGCCTCCTTTTTCATACAGGCCCAGATCGTTAGGATCTCGAATTCCTGCCGCCTTCTTTACGTTAACAGCCCCGATGGGACATACTGCCTCGCATGCCCCGCAGGCTGCGCATACGTCATAATCAATGACTTCTGCAATTTTTGGTGGCAATTATTTACCTCCAATGCCTTGATATGCTTGCCTTAATGGCAAGATGTTTTTAGAAATATAACGAAATAAATTAAAAATGATTATGCAAGATGTAATAAAAATTACATCTTTGCAATGATCTCTTTGCCTATAAGCTTTATTGCTTTTTCTTTGTCAGGACCGATCGGGGACCCGGCAACAATCTGAGTAACTCCGATTGCCTCAAGATCCTTAATCCTCTTCATGCAGTCCTCCGGGGTTCCGCAGATTGCAAAGGCTTCGATCATCTGGGGGGTAACAAGTCCACCCATGAGGGCTCCGAAGTCTCCCTTGGCAATAGCATCACCGATCTGCTTCTTGGCATCGACCGGAATGCCGTGCCTTTCAAGGACAAGGTCAGGGGAACCTGCAACGATGAAAGCGACCACTACTTTTGCAGCGTTGACCGCTTTTGCAGGGTCTTTGTCAATGGAGAAGCAGGCGTATGCAGTAACATCGACTTCGCTGGGGTCGCGACCGGCTTTTTCGGCACCCTTGCGGATCTGTTCCACAGCGACTTCAAAGTCTTTCGGGTGGGACGCGTTGATCAGAACACCGTCTGCAACTTCACCGGCAAGTTCGAGCATCTTGGGACCCTGGGCACCCATGTAAATTGGAACATTTCCAGCTTTAAAAGCAAGCTTTGCACCTGCGAACTTGACCATTTCGCCGTCCATGGAGACTTTCTTGCCTTCAATGAAGCTTCTGATTGCCTGAATTGCTTCTTTGGTGGTTGCAAGAGGCTTTTCCCAGGCAATGCCCATGGCATCGAAAGTTGCTTTGTCTCCGGGTCCGAGCCCTAGGACTGCCCTGCCGCCGGAAATTTCGGCAATGGAGGCAATACTGGATGCTGTAATTGCAGGGTTCCTGGTATAGGAGTTCGTAACACCGGAACCGATCTTGATGCTGTTGGTATTCAGAGCGAGAACGGTAAGAGTGGAATATACGTCACGGTTGTTATAGTGGTCAGTGATCCAGACGTAGTCGAATCCCTGCTGTTCTGAGAGCTTTGCGTAATATGCGATCTTTAAGGCAGGATCGCTCGGCACAAATTCGATTCCGAACTTCATCTTTGATTACTCCTTTAACTACTGCTTAGTGGCTAGATGGGTCTCTTTTTCGTCCCATATAAAAATATCCTTTAAATTATAATTAACATCCGTTACAATCGATGTTAATTACAACCCTAACTAGAATTCACATAACAGTATTTAAGAATCTATATATAATTAACTGTATTAAATGAATTGTATATAAAAAGACTGATAAAACGAATCCTCAAGTAGTCCTTTCGAGTGAAGACCTGTTAAATACCTGACCCATTCAAAAGAAATAATCAAACCTTATAAACCTTTTCCAGAATAGGGCAGTTCCATGTCGGATTTCAAGCGGTGAGGATAAGCTGCAGGAAAAAAACTGATTAGCCTATTTTAGAGGAAGTTTATTGCCAGGGAGCAGGAAAAGATTTATATTGTAAAAATGTGGGGTCTCGAAATTTGAGGACCTTTCCACGGTTAGAAAGGGAAAAAATTGAGGTTATTCGCAGTGAAAAGAGGAGAAGAAAGGCCCTGAAACTCCGGACGAAAATGTATGAAAAAAATAAGACAGATCAGGATAGAAGGGGAAAATTCATGTTACTTTTTAAAAAATCCTTACAATTATATACAAAGAATGGTTAACATGTATGAGTGTTGGTGAAACCCGGAGTAATTTCGTGGCTTAAGGGAAGGGGAAAGCCCGTTTAAAAGTTTTGAGGTATTAAAAGTAAGAAGCAAGGAGGTGAAGTAGCCATGGCTGTATCCAGAAAAGGAGAAAAGTATCGCTGCGAGATCTGCGGCAACGAGGTCGTTGTAACGGAAGTAGGAGGTGGAACACTTGTCTGCTGCGGGGAAGATATGACCCTTATAGAAGAATAATAACGAAATATTCAGAAATTCTCTCATGGATAGGTTTATGATATTTCAGACCTGAAAATGTTCGGATAAAATTCGGATAAAAACAGGATTTCCTGATTGGAGGGAAAAGTAATGAAATGTTACGAATGTGCCAGAGAAGGCAAAGATACGGATGCTGTGGGAATTTGTATCGTATGTGGAAGAGGGGTTTGCAAAGAACACCTTATCCACGAGGAAACGCCTGCGTGGGAAGGTGACTATCCTATCGAACTTAAGCCTGACAAGGAACACATCAAAAGAATTGTCTGTGTCCCCTGCCATGAGGCTCTGAAGGAGAACTGTCTGTTTAATGAAGTTTGCTGAGGTGGTCAAGTATGCTAAAATGTTACGATTGCCTTGAAGAGAGTAAGGACAGTGAAGCAGTGGGTGTTTGCATCGTCTGTGGAAAAGGGCTCTGCCTGGAACATATCCAGCAGGTAGAATTCCCCATGAAGGGGGGAGGGTATCCGCTGCCCCACAAAACGCTAAAGAAGGGGCTTCCAAGGATGATGTGCAAGGAATGCATCAGTTCTATTCTCGGAGACGGGTTCTGCGTTTGAAAAGATTGTTGCGTAGCCTGTACAAAGGATACGGACTTTAATAAAGGGCTTCAGGAAAGGTAGTAACAGGCCTGAACACAGATTTGAGAAATATTAATGAATAATCGATATAAATAATCAACGTAAATATCAATCAAGAACAACTGGTAGTTATCGGAGTAAGGAGACTGGTAAAATGACAGAGCACAAAGAAATACTGGAGAGTATGGGAGAAAAAATGGGGTTCACTCCTCAAATTCTGGAGACTCTGGGAGATCTTGATCCGGAATTCCTGCACAAATACAGAAGATGCGATCACAAAATACTGACAGACGGAGCCCTCCCAGCCAAGACAAAAATTCTTATGGCTCTTGCGGTTGTAGCATCAAAGCAGTGCGAGTCCTGTACCGTAGCCCAGATGAAAAGTGCGCTCAAAAACGGAGCTACCAAAGAAGAGATCATGGAGACGATGGAAGTCATCTTCATCACCTCAGGTGCTCCTGCCGTGGCTGCATGCAGGAATGCTCTTAAAATGCTGAAAGAAATGTGAAGCCAAATTTGAGAACGAATAAAAACTACATTTTTAAAATTACATTTTTAAAACAAAACAACGAAGGGAGAGAATGGCGGAAGAAAAAATAAACAAGCCTGCGGACCCTAACAACCTTACCGAAGGCGAAAAAAAGCACATTCCTAAAATCAACGTACCGGAAGCTATTGCTGCAGGAGAGCCTTTTGATGTGATCGTGGAAGTGGGGCTAATTCCTCATGTAATGGAGGAAAAGCATCACATCGAATGGATCGAACTCTACCTCAATGAGAAAAAAATAGGGAGGGCAAACCTCTCTTTAGAAAACAAAAAAGCTGAAGCCACATTCACGGTTGAGGCAGACAAATCCCTGGCAGGAAAAGAGAGTAAACTCCGGGCTCTTGAAAGCTGCAACATCCATGGGCTCTGGGAAGAGTTCACGACCATTAAGATGAGCTGAAAAACTGACAGGGAGAAGGGGATAGCTGGACTCTATCGCCCGAGGGGAAGTGGAACTATAACGTTTGAAGACTGAACTTGCAGGAGGTTACGGAGAAAAAAAATCCGTAACCATAAACCTGCGCCCCCGGGAGAACATCAACGTTCACGGTCTCTGGAAAACATTTCCGGTAAATCGGAATAATATCTGGGGAGAAAAGGCAAACGTGCACCTGGAAAGCCTGAAAACCTGAGGACAAAGTCTGGAGGGAACGTCAGTGAAAAGCACGGGACTTTTGATTACCATTTTTTTATTCGCAGGAATCCTAGCATCCTCTGCCATGGCAGATCCGAGCGAGCCCGGGGACTTTACCTCGAGCCAGTTTTCGAAGTCCGGCCTCTGCTCGAACTGCCATGGGAGCAGTTTCGGGGAATGGGACGGCTCGATGCATTCGAATGCAGACATCGACTTCTTTTACCAGGCAATGCTTCAGGAATACGGGGCAGCTGCGGAAGCACAGGAGCTTCCTCCGGAATTTTGTTCTCGCTGCCATACGCCCATAGGAATGGTTTCGGCTGAAATCCCTCCTCTCGACGGCTCCAACCTGAGCGAGGTTGCAAAAGAAGGGGTCCAGTGTGATTTCTGCCACTCGATTGCCGAAAGCGAAGGGATAGGAAACGCCCCTTATGTCCTTGAACCCGGGGGTGTAAAATGGGGAAGCAGGACGGATTCGGAATCCCCTTCCCATGAGACGGAAGCACATGAATTCTATAATGAGTCCGGATACTGCGGCATGTGCCATAACATCTACCACCCGGTAAATAACCTGACTCTTGCAGCCACCTATACCGAATGGGAAGAAAGCCCATACGCTGAAGAAGGAGTGAACTGCCAGGCCTGCCACATGACCCCGGGAATTGTCGGCTTCGAGGAAAACCCCGGAAAAGCTGCCTCGACAGGCCCGGAAAGGGCACATGTGTATACCCATTACTTTGTGGGTGCAAACGCTTTCGTAACAGGTATCATGGGCGAAGGAAGACACGAAAAAAGGGCTATTGAGTACCTTCAGCACGCCGCAGAAATCGAGGTAACGGCTCCCGATTCGGCAGAACCGGGTGAGAATGTGGAAGTGGAAGTAGAAATTACTAACACAGGGGCAGGACACAAAATTCCAACCGGGGTCACCGAAGACAGAGAGATGTGGCTTGAACTTATTGCACTGGACGCTGAAGGAAAGGAAATTTACCACTCAGGGGGTCTTGACAGTGAAGGCAACATTGACCCCGAAGCAACGATCTATCACACGGTTTTTGCCGACTCCGAAGGAAATCCCACGGTAAAAGTTTGGGAAGCAGAAAGTATACTTTCCGATAACAGGATAAAACCTAAATCCTCCGTAGTTGAAAAACATCCTTTTTCAATGCCTCAAAACGCTTCCAATCCAATCAGTGTTAAGGCAGTCCTTCACTATCGGTCAGCCTCCCAGGAACATATAAATGAGCTTTTCGGAGAAGGGGCCTATTCGGTGCCTGTGATTGATATGGCAACTTATCCGGAGGAAGAAAAATCCACCCCCGGCTTTGGGACCGCAGGAACGCTTATTGCCCTCTCTCTGGGAAGTTTCTGCAAAAGGCATAGAAAAAGACGAAAGGCATGAAAAAACGACAAAATGAAAAATGAGGGCATTCAGGCTACCAGAGCATAAAATTATGTGCCCAAAAGACATACCAGCATATATGTTCAGGTATATGATTAATTTTTTAAAAGGGATGCCGGAGATGGGACATGCAAGAAACTGAAACCAAACCGATAAAAATTCTGGGAATATCGGGAAGTCCCAGGAATATGGCGACTGATTTTCTGGTCCGGGAAGCTTTGAAGATCGCAAAGGAAAAGTACGGGGCAGAAACCGACTATTTCTCTGCCAAAGGGAAAAAGTTAAACTTCTGCATCCACTGCGATTTCTGCATAAGGAAAAAAGAAGGCTGTATCCACAAAGACGACATTTCGGCTGAACTGTACGACAAAATGATCTGGGCTGATGCCTGGATTATAGGGACTCCCGTCTATCAGGGAACTTTAAGTGCCCAGACAAAAACGATAATGGACCGCTGCAGGGCCGTGGTTGCAAAAGACCCGAAGATCTTTTTGAATAAAGTTGGGATGGGAATCGCGGACGGAGGAGACCGCATAGGAGGGCAGGAACCTGCTATCCAGACGATTCATAACTTTTATGTAATTAACGAGATGATCCCCGTCGGAGGAGGCTCTTTCGGAGCAAATATGGGAGGAACCTTCTGGTCGAAGGACAGGGGAGCGGAAGGAGTTTCGGAGGATTCGGAAGGCATGAGAAGCCTTAGAAGAACCCTGAAGAAACTTATCCAGACAACCCGGCTTATAAAGAAAGCCAGTTCCGGAGCGGAGCCCGAAGCTCAAAAACCGGAAATGCCTAAAGGAGAAAAATAAGCAGTGAGACAAATAGGCAGCGAAACAAATCAGCAGCGAAACAATAAGCAGCGAAATAAATAATAACAAACCATTAGGACTGGAAATAAAGGGTTAGAAGTTCGGAAATACGATTAAAAGTCATATAATCAGGATAATAAGTCATCATAGATTGGATTGAAACCTTAAGGAGGGTGTTATTTTGATAGAACCGCTAGGCAAGAAAGTTAAACGTATAGCATGGGGAATTACAGGTTCCGGAGACCAGATGATTGAGACATATAGTATTCTGGTAGACATTAAGAACCGAACAGGCGTTGAAACAATGGTTTTTCTGTCCAAAGAGGGCGAAACCGTAATGAAATGGTATCACCTCTGGGACAAAATCCAGAAAGATTTCCCTAACTTCAAGGTAGATGCAGGCCCCAATTCCCCATTCATTGCAGGCCCATTGCAGATGGGGTATTATGATTTCCTGCTCATAGCCCCGGCAACTGCCAATACGGTGGCAAAGATCGCGTACGGGATTGCAGATACCCTTGTTACGAATGCGGTTTCCCAGACCGCAAAAGGAAAAACGCCTATTTTCATCCTGCCGGTAGACCAGAAAAGGGGGACCGTAAAAACTGCTGCGCCCAGCGGTAAGGCATTTGAACTAAGTATGCGCGAAGTAGATGTTACAAATTCGGAAAAACTTGCGCAAATGGAAAACATAAACGTACTTGCCAGTCCCTATGACATTTATGATATATTCGGGCTTGAAAAGCCTTCTGAGGATATAACCTTAAAAGTGAAAGAAAAAAAGAAATCCAGAACAAAGAAGGAAACAGGAAATTAAACCTTTGAAAGGAAGGGGAAATCGGATAAAAATAGTCCCGGAGGGGTAAAAGATATGAAAAGCGCGTATCAGGACACAGTCGAGGAAGTAAAAAATCTGAAGGGAATCGAAGAAGCCATAGCTCTTGCAATTGAGAGAGAAAAAGAAGCAAGGGAATTCTATCTGCAGCAGGCTGCCTTAATGGAAAATCCAAAATTTAAGGAACTCTACGAAGAGCTGGCCGGTGAAGAGGCGAAACATCTTGGCTACCTCGAAAATTACCGTGACAAAAAAGAACTACCGGCAATCAGCACGGAAGTTCCCAGCGGGCAGTCCTTTAGCCCTGAATTCGATGTCAGCCGAACAAAAGTGGGCGAAATCACTCTCGGAGATGCAGGCATTCTTCTGGCAGCCATGAGACATGAAAGAAAGAGTGAAGACTTTTATTCGGAAATGGCAAAAAGGGTCGAAGACGAAACTCAGAAAAAATTCTTTGAAATGCTTTCAAGGTACGAAAGAGGTCACTACGAGACTATTGACAGCTATCTTGAATATATCACCCAGTTCCGGATGCAGACCTGAAAAACCGAGAGGGCTGTGAGGATATGGAAGTAGAAAAAACCGATGGAGCCGTCGAACTTGCGAAGGGAGTTTACTGGGTAGGAGCAATCGACTGGAACGGCAGGGACTTTCACGGGTTTACCACGCCGGGCGGGACAACCTACAACTCCTACCTTATTGTGGGAGAAAAAACTGCCCTTATCGATACCGTAAAGGCTCCCTTTGCGGGAGAAATGCTCAGGCGTATTACCCGGATAATCGACCCTTCAAAGCTCGACTACATTGTAGTAAACCATATGGAACTTGACCATGCAGGTTCACTGGCAGAGCTCAAGAAACAAACCGATGCAAAGATTTTCATTACAAAACGGGGCGTTGATATCCTCAATGGCTACTTCAGGGGCTCGGGCAGCGAGGACTGGGACCTTGAGATTGTGAAGACAGGCGACCTGCTGGACCTTGGAGGCAAGACCCTCATGTTCCTTGAAGCCACAATGCTTCACTGGCCTGACAGCATGGAAACCTTCCTGAAAGAAGACAGGATTCTCTTCTCAAATGATGGTTTCGGGCAGCATATAGCCACATCAAAGAGATACGACTTCGAAGTAGAGGATGTTATCCCGGATGCTGCCGAGTATTATGCAAACATACTGATGCCGTTTCACATGCCTCTGATTCGTTTTATGGGAGTAATGGACAAACTGGGAGTGGACCCTCTGCAGATCGCCCCTTCCCACGGGATCATCTGGAAACAGGACCTCAAAAAAATCCTTGAGGCATACAGGGCATGGGCTAATGGGGAAGTAAAGGAAAAAGTGCTTGTCATATACGATACTATGTGGGGAAGCACGGAAATAATGGCAACTGAGATTGCAGAGACCGTCCGGGCAGCAGGAGTTGAGGTCAAACTTCTTAACCTCCGGAAAAACACCCGGAACCATATAATGAAAGAGATGCTCGATGCAGCTGCCTTTGCGGTTGGCTCCCCAACTCTTAATAACGGGCTTTTCCCAACAATAGGAGACTTCCTGGTATACCTCAAAGGCCTGCGCCCCCAGAAGAAAAAAGCTGTGGCTTTCGGGTCATACGGCTGGGGGGGAGGAGCAGTAAAAACAGTAGAAAAAGAATTAAAAGATGCAGGAATAGAGGTGCTGGAACCCGGGCTGCAGGTTCGGTACAGACCATATGAAAAAGAACTGGAAAGATGCAGAAAACTCGGGGAGCAGCTTGCGGCTGTTGCAAAAGAGTAGTAAACCAGACTCCCCGCACCTTTTTTATTTTAAACTCTTTTTTGAAACACCCCGGTTCGTTCTCCTGAGATCTATCTAAACAATTTCAGCATTTAGTGAGATATTTTCAGGAATAGTAACCGTATGGATATTGAAACCTTCACCTCAGGGCCTTCATCGAATAATACTTTCACCCTGCTTGGCGGAGCTTAATAAATACTGAAGTAGTTTTTGGGAATAGAGGTGAATACAATGGAAGAGATATTCAAAGGACTGGTTGAACGTGCTCAGTACTATGAACAGTTTGAAAGCTTCAGAAACACTTATATTTCCGGACAATTCGGGGAGATACCGGGAATGGACCTGAAGATGAAAGTTTCAGTACCGAACGTGTAAAGACCGGTAGTGTAAAGACCGAAATTCAGTTAACAGTTGTATAGGGAATAGTGAACCAGAATAGTAAATGGGGAACAGCAAAGCAATATAACAAATTGGGAATAGTAAATTGGGAATAGTAAATTGGGAATAGAAAATCAGGATAGTAAAAGCTGCAAGACCTCTATGAACTGGCGGAATGTTGAGATGCGAGTCTCAACAAAAATTCAAGAGGAAAAGAGAAAAGAAACAAATAAAAAAATAAAAGAAAGTAATCCGAACTAACAGACCTGAAAAATTTACAAGATCTAAAGGAAAAAAGGAAGTAAAATTGAGAAGAAGTAAAGGGAGATGAAATAAAAAATTGAGTGGAAGTGAGGGGGAGAAATGAAGGTAAAATTAGTAAGAAGTAAGTTGAATAAAACAAAAATAAAAGGGGAAGGGGGGAATTTACCTTCCAGAAGTAAAGGAAAGCATTAAAAGTGAGAGTTAGAAATCACTTTTCAACCTTTTCCATATCAGCCTGGAGGTCCTGTCCCAGTTCCACGTTGTAGAAGTCTCCGCTGGTGGGAAGCTCCATGAAGAACGCGCTGGTAATGTCGAGGGAAACATCCCCGTTATCCATCTCAAGGTCCAGAACATGCCCGCCAGCGCTCCTATCCGCTGTAATGAAGTGAAGGTGATACCCCGGCACGTTCACACCTTTCACATATTCAGGGGCTCTGAACCCTACCAGTGTCCCGCTTATGTTTTCAAATTCGAAGACCGACTGGGTGGATACGGCATCCGCAAGTTTGGGATAGGGTTTCTCCTGTCTTGGCACGCTTCGTGCTTTTATGTAAGAGAAATTGCCGTCAACCCTGGCCGCATAAAAAAGGTTTTCCGAAGGCAGGTTCATGTCGAGGAAGGCTTCAAGCTCGCTAAGGTTTGCAGGCTCCTCAAGCCGGAAATTTTCATCGGCTTCAAAACAGGTGACAGTGGCAAAAGGAGTTGTCATTTCCCCGGAGACGGGATAAGCAATTCCATCGGTTTTTATCTGATAGTAATTGCCATCAAGGGCAAGCATTTCCCCTTCGAGTCCGTCAAAAGTTCCTATGCCAAAGTCCCCGTGGGTTTCAAGTTCCGCAACTGGCAGAACTCCATCATAAACTCCCTGAAGCAGGGCATCGATTGTTGAGACCTGATAGAGAACATCGATATCACCACTGCCAGTACCTGAACCTGAGTCCTCAACACTTTCAAAATTGGAATCTGCAGTGCCGGGTTTTTCGGGGGGATTACCGACAGAACTGCTGCAGCCGGAAACTAAAACAACCGATAAAAGAATAAGAACGATAAAAAAACTTTTTTTGTTCATACATGTTCCTCACAGGATTCTTGATGAAAATTCTTGGTATTTATGTTATAAATTTTTTTAGTATATCAAGAGATTAACTTGCAAATATTTATCAAATATGAGGTAGAAGTATTGTACGGGGAAAGGGAAAAATTATGGATGAATTTTTCAAATACCTTGTTGAGAGAGCCTATTATTATGCATTGTTCGAATCTTTTAGAAATGAATGCCAGCAAAGTTCAAGCGGGCAAAGTTCAGGCGGAATTGAACAGGAGTGGATAAACCTGGAAGTAGCAGAAAAAACAATTCAGAACTAAATGAGAAGAGACGTGAAAAAACGTGAAAAAATGTTTGATACCGATAAATGTGGAGAGAGCCTGTAAGGACAGAAACAGCGATCTCTCGAACTTCTTTTTCAACTTTTTTTAAATAGAGTCAATTCTACTGCTTTTCGTAATCTTTCGTAATTTCCCATAATTTTTTGTAATTATTCTTTGATCAGCAGGACTCTTGCCGGAGCACCCTCCGCATCTATAAGAAGGGGCAAGCCCAGGAACGTATACTCCCCTTCATGCACGCCCGCAAGGTTGAGGCCTTCAAACAGGGTCATGTTATTGAGGAGCAGTTCATGAACCTCGTCATCCTCTTCAAGCTTTTTGACTCGGAGGTAGTCGAACCCCAGGGTTTTGACTCCTGCACTGACAAGGTATTCGGCTGCATCCATTTTCAGGTGCACGTAATTCTCAAGGAATTTTACGTATCCAAGGGCAGAGTTTCTCGTCTTGAGAAGCACTATGTCCCCGGAATCGATTCGGAACCCTTCAAGGTCCTGCCTGTGGATCTCTTCTTCCACATGGACAAGGTCAAAAACCCTGCATTTCCCATAAAAGCTTTCAAGAGGAAGGGACGCAACTCCTTCTTTTCCTTCCCGGAGATGCAGCCTTGAATCAACATGCGTGCCCGTGTGACATCCCAGAGTAAGAATAGACTCATTTACCCCATCCTTCGGTACGGAGGCATATCTCTCGATCGAAGGTTCGGGATTTCCGGGATATACGACCATCTCTTCAGTAATAAGCTGTGAAACATCGAAAAACTCTGGCAGAATTAAACCCCCATTCATTCGTTAGCAACATATCAAAAGTCCACTGCGGTTATTTTTTTGCAACAGCAGAATTGTATGCTTTTAACAGCACAATATGTCTGTAATAAAAGGGATTTTAAAATATTAAAATCCCTTCAGTAAAGAAAAAGACAGAGAATATACGGAATACCCAGGTATTTACTACTGACGATTTTTTTTACAGATTTATTTTTTACAGATTTATTTTTTACAGGTTTATTTTTTACAGGTTTATTTTTTACAGATCTATTTTTTAGGCAGTGTACCGAAAGTTCTGTAAAATATGATTGACTCTGTATCCTTTTTCTTCACCACAAAAAAACAGGATGCAGAGTCAATGGTAGATTTATTCTCACTCATAAAAGATTATCTTTTCGATCAGGAAGATGGAATTCGCCAGTTAATTACCTGGTTTTTAAACCTTGTAATGGAGGAGGAAGCCCTCCTCCAGGCTGGTGCAAAACGTTATGAGAGAACTGATTCTCGCAAAGCCAGTAGAAACGGTTACAAACCCCGTACTCTCCTTACCAAGTATGGAGAGCTTGAATTATTAAAGCCTCAATTCCGTGAATTTCCCTTTGAAACAGAGGTTTTTGAGAAATATTCTCGAGTTGAACAGGCCATCTTATCCGCTGTAGCCGAATCTTACTTGCAAGGTGTTTCCACCCGAAGGGTGGATAAGGTTATGACTTCCTTAGGAATTAAGGGAATCTCAGCCTCTTCTGTTTCCAGAATTACAAAAGAGCTTGATGAAAAGGTTTCTGAATTCCTCTCAAAGCCAATAGAACAAGAAATTCCTTATCTGTTTATCGATGCAACCTATTTGAAAGTAAGAGACGGACTTCATTATGAAAATAAAGCTCTCTTTATAGTTGCTGGAATCAGGGATGACGGTTATCGTGAGATTCTTGGAACAAGATTGGCAGATAGTGAAGACTCCCTACTCTGGCAAGATCTATTCGAAGACCTGAAAGAAAGAGGTTTAAGAGGTGTCAAGTTAATTGTTTCTGATGGTCATAAAGGAATACAAAAAGCAGTTAGAGAATCCTTTATTGGATCAAGCTGGCAGATGTGCCATGTACATCTGACAAGACAAGCTCTAAAAAAGGTTCCAAAAAAAAAGCAAAAAGAAGTAGCAGAGAAGATAAAAGAAGCATTGGTAGACCGTCAGAAATACAGCGATTTGATAAGGGAACTGGATAAGATGGGATATAAAGGCGCAGCTGATACCCTTGAAAGGTTTCAGTATGATGTAATGAATTATATGCAGTTTCCAAAGAGTCATTGGAGAAGAATAAGGACAACAAATATCATGGAAAGAACTAACAAGGAGATAAAAAGAAGAAGCAAGGTGGTAGGGGCATTCCCTAACCAGGAATCAGTATTGAGACTGATTGTCTCAATACTGATCGATATTAATGAAGATTGGATCACAGGAAATAAGTATTTAATAATGGAACAGTAATCAAAAAAGAAGACTAAAAGGATATAGAGAGAATTTTACAGAAAAATTGGCACACTGCCATTTTTTACAGATCTATTTTTTACAGATCTATTTTTTACAGGTTTATTTTTTACAGATCTATTTTTTACAGATCTATTTTTTACAGATCTATTTTTTACAGATCTATTTTTTACAGATCTATTTTGCAGATTCCGTTTATAATCCCTGCCTACAAACATTTTGCTTTAAATACTCTATTTTAAAAATTCCCTTTTTAGAGATTCTGTATTACATAGTTTGCAACCGCATGCCCTACTTCCGCAGTGGTGCTGGAGCCCCCGAGGTCCGGAGTTATGAGTTTCTTTTCCAGTACATGGCTGATAGCTCTATCAATAACAGCTGCTTCTTTTCCCCTGCCATCCCATTCAAGCAGCATCTTCACGCAGAGAATTGCCGCAAGAGGATTTGCAATACCTTTTCCTGCGATGTCCGGGGCACTCCCGTGTACAGGCTCGAAAAAAGCGTATTTCTCCCCTATGTTGGCGCTCGGGACAAGCCCCAGGCTTCCCACAAGGGCTGCGCACATATCGCTCAGGATGTCTCCGAAAAGGTTTGTGGTAACCACAACGTCGTATTTTTCGGGGCGCATCATAAGGCTGTAAGCCATAGAATCGACCAGCGTGTCGCCGTATTCCACCCCATGTGAGCTGGCAACCTGCCGGCAAACGTCAAGGAAGAGCTTGTCTGACTTCAGGACATTGGATTTGTGGACAATAGTAAGTTTGTTCTTTCTCTGCTTTGCAAGCTTGCAGGCATATTCTGCAATCCTCTCAGAGCCTTTTCGGGTGACTACTCTCTTTGTCCAGGAAAGGTCAGGCCCTATTTCCTCAATCCCGGAGTATAGCCCTTCCGTATTTTCCCTTACAATAATAAAATCAAAATCATTTCTCCCGGTAACGCCCGTTATGCCGGGGAGGGGTTTGACGGGCCTCACATTGGCATAGAGGTCAAGTTCCTTTCGGATAGTGAGAAGCACACTTTTGTAACTCGGGTCAGGCACTGTGGTAACCGCCCCGAAAAGAACAGCGTCGCACCCTTTTATTGTGTCAATATCTTCTTCCGAGATCGCACTCCCTGTTCGTTCCCATCTTGCATATCCCAGTTCAAGGGGCACTTTCTCAAGCTCAAGCCCGAATGCGTTCAGGACCTCTACAGCTGCAGGAATTACCTCCCTTCCGATCCCATCACCTTCGATTACCGCGAGTTTCATGGTACTGCATCTACGCTTGGAGTATATGAATCTGGCGTAACTTTTTCAGACTCTCCGGAGATTTTTCAGATCCAGAGCAAATGTTCGGCAAGGATTTTTCCGCCGAGCCCGATCAGAATGAGCCCACCAAGAATTTCGACTTCGTGTTCAAAGAAATGCCCCAGCCGGTATCCCAGGATTGCCCCGCAAAAAGACATGACAAAAGTTACACAGCCTATGATAATTACGGGCTCAAGAATGGGTGTCCCCAGAAAAGCAAAACTTATGCCCACTGCAAGGGCGTCTATGCTCGTTGCAACAGCTAACAGGAAAAGTACGGAGTAGTTAAGGGAATTTATTTTTCCGTCCGGGTCTCCGTAAAGAGCCTCATAAATCATTTTGCCCCCGATAAGAGCCAGAAGCCCGAATGCAATCCAGGGGGCATAGTCCGAAACAAAACCGCTTACCGTACTTCCCCCAATCCAACCAAGTACAGGCATCAGGGCCTGAAAGCTCCCGAAAAAAACAGCCAGCTTAAGAGCATCACTGACCCGAAAAGGCCTTATTGTGGTGCTGCTTGACACAGAAACCGCAAAAGCGTCCATTGCCAGCCCGAGCCCTAAAAGGAAATTGGTTAAAAAAGACATCGAAAAGTTGCTCCACCTTCGTTTTACACATGGGTTTTCGGGATAATTAATCTCCTGACACTTAAAGGTTCCCCAATTTTAAAGGTTCCCCAATTTTAAAGGTATCCCAATTTTATGGTCTTCCAACTCGGATTTTCAAATACATCAATCAGTTTTCCTCAGCCTGTTTACAAGGTTTCGGACCGCTTCAGCAACCTGGTGTTCGGATGCCCCCCAGTGGACGACAGCTCCTTCAAAACCGAAAATATTTACAATCCCTGATTTTTCGGACCTGCAGCAGCGCGTAATAAAGGGTTTTGAGGGTACGACTACCTCGGACTTAAAAGGGCAGATATTTACGAAAGAATACTCAAGTTCCGGAAAACGCATCTCAAAAAGGGTTTTTGAGATTTCACACCCCACAAGCAGGTGCCCGTGTTCGGTAAGAAAATCCGAGTCAAGGCATTTGCCTTCAAGGCCTGAAGCACTGCAGGGAAAAACCGTGTTTTCTCCCTCGAACTGCCTGAGGTCAATTATCTTTTCAGTAAACCGGATCTGCAGGTCGCCAAAAATCCCGCTGGCTTCAAGCCTCCTCACAACCTGGGAAAGCCAGGCAGGCTCGGGAGGGGCAACGTCAAGAATTTCGATTTCGAGAATCTCGGAGGGATCAGGGTCGTGAACAATTGTAACGTGCCTGTCCACACCCGTAAAAATGACGGTGTTTACCCTGCCTGTGCAGAGCTTTGAGGCGGTCTCGATCAGGAGGGACCGGTCTTTTATATTTAATTCCCGGGCATACCTGACTACCTCATCGCCTGAGGCGATCAGCTCAAGGGCTTCAACCTTTCTGAGAAGCCCGTCCCCACTTTTTTTCACGCGGTAAACTGCATACTCAGGATTTCCGTTTTCGGGATTTTCTCTTTCTTCGATCAGGTACTCCGTAAGGAAATAAATTGGCTGCTCGGTGCCTGTTGGAAGGGCTTTTGTCACCCCCACATGCTTGTATTCATCAGGAAAAATCATATTGATCGGCTGTTTTAATCGGCTTTTTGATTGGTTACTGGATCCAACCTGCTCGAATTCTATCCGCTTCTTGTCAGTGACTCTTTCAATCAGATCGTTACTGTCTATCAAGCAATTGTCTTTCTTTCTGCTCTGTCTATTAAGCAGTTATTATTCTTTCTGCTCGCTCTGTGCTTTTTTTCTATGGGCAACAAGTCCACCGTCTGTGAGCATATCGAGCAGGAAGTCAGGCAGTTTGTTTCCGGTGAACACCCCTTTTCCCGGAACTCTGACCTCCCCTTTGAGCAGGTCGACTTCTATCTCGTCCCCTTCCTGGCACTCAATATCGGCCTCCATCAGGGGCAGCCCCACGTTAATCGCATTTCTGAAAAAGATTCTTGCAAAGGACTTTGCCACAACGCAGGCTATTCCTGCATGCTTTATAGCCAGAGGAGCCTGTTCCCTTGATGAACCGCATCCGAAATTTTCCCCTGCAACAATAATATCTCCGGGTTTTGCCTTTTTTGTGAACTCAGGGTCGACACCTTCCATCGCATGAGCTGCAAAAATCTGCATGTCCTTTGTCCGCAGGTACTTTCCCGGGATAATCACATCAGTGTCTATGTCGTCTCCGAATTTCCAGACTCGGCCTATGATAGGGTTTTTCATCACACATCACCTGTGAAGTAGGTTTTTTAATAGTATATCTAAGTGACGGATATTTAAGAAAATGATAGATAATTAAAGACGGATACTTAAGAAAATGATGATAACTAAAGACAGATATTTAAGAAAAAGTGCAGCAAAGAAAAAAGTAAAAATTGGAAGAAAAGCAGATGTGCAGAAGAACATAATGCACGTCTTACTGCTTTAGACTTTACTTCTAACTGCGGACCTTCCTTAGACTTTCACTTCCTCTCCATTTAACACGGCTTCCTCGCTGACCCTTACTTCCTTAGTCGTATCTCCGTAGCTTACGACATACGGACCTGTGGGCGCAGTATCGAACTGGGTTTCCCCGGAAATAGAGCCTTCGGTGGAATAGGGAACGGTAAATTCATACCTGCCTTCAGAGTCCGAAGTTGTAGACTGGGAATACTCAAAAGTACGGCCCTGACCGGTCAGAATTGTGGTACTTATTTTGACCGTTTCATTAGGGGAAGCAGTCCCGGTGATATTTGCACCCTTAACATACTCGAAGATTTTGACATAACCCGTATCGACTTCGGAGATGTTTCCTCCATAAAGGTAGTTGTAAACCTGTTTGTACGAAGCTTCCTGAGTCTGATATGCCCAGGTTTCGTGCACAAGACGATACTGTTTCAGGCCGTTTCCGTCAAGAATATGCAGCCTTGACTCCATTGATTTGAAGTAGCGCTCGGAAGGAAGGTACGTGTATCCGTTTCCTGTCCAGTAAGGCTGATAGTACCCTTCGGAATCAAGAGTCCAGGCAGTCATTGCGTAGAACTTGCCTGTTGCCATTTCGACGTCCGAGATAACATAACGAGCTCCGGCTTTATCCGGGTCAGGGTCAACGGCCTCAAGCACTTCAGTTGCTTCTTCTTCGGATTGGGCCGTAAAGAAAGTCGAAGCTCCGGGCTGGTTCTCGTCTTCAATACTTCCTCTTCGCCCTCCTATTCCAGCCTGGAAGGGATTGGCATCGGGCATCCGGTGTCCGATAGTTTCAATCCAGTGCCCGTAGTCCCACCAGGACATAACTCCGTAAGCGGCATCAGGGTAATCGAAAGTTTCTCCGTCTTCGGGTGCCTCATAGATCGCATTGTAGTCCATTCCCGGGTCAGGAGTATTGGATTTGAGCCACAGACAGGCTTCAATCCAGGTCCCATCAGGACCGCCTGTGCCTGTTGTCTGTTTCATTGTGAGACCGTATGCTGGGTAAATAAGGACAACTGCTATAACCAGAACCGCAATAACCTGTTCTATCTTAACGAATTTCAAAAATCCCGGGATATCGGCAGGAGATTTCACGCTGGATCTAAACTTCTCACTAAGCTGGCTCCACTTCACCTTTTCAAGCAGCAGGCCTCCTACATAGGCACTGAGAACTGCTACATTAATGGAATAGTAATATGCAAAACGATTCTGGCCGTAGATGGTAAGGAGAACCAAAAAACTCCAGACAAGAACCAGTACTTCTCCAGGCTTCGGTTTTCTGAAAAGATTTACAGCCAGTATTAACATCCCGAGAAGAGAAGCAAAGAAACCTGAGGCTGTAAAGTTCCCAAAGACTCTTGAAAGGGTAAAAGCCTCACTCTCATAAAATATTGATGATGCTTCAGCAATTGTAGCTGCTCCTCCGGTTTGCACTCCAAAAATCATACCAGGAGCACTTATGATCAGAGAATATATGGATGGAGCTCCGATTCTTAATGCTAGCAGGCTCAGAATGCCAATTCCGAATATTACCAGAGGATAATAGTAGGCTTTTATATTCCTGCTCTCGAACTCCCTTTCAATAAAACTCAAAACTATGAAACATGTCATTGCTCCAATAGCAGTGGCGAGATGGAACCAAGAGTAATAAAACATTGAGAAGCCCATATAAGAATGAATGAAAGGAAGTATAATGATTGCACTTGTCAGAGATGAGACTATGCCTGTAAATCCCAGATAGTCACTTGACTCCCCGCGGAAATAATCAAGGATATACTGAACCACAGCATAAACAAGAACAATCAATAAGAAAAGAGAAGCCCCTGGCCAGGAAAGCTGGTAAGCCGAATACATCACACCGGCCATAATAGAATATATAAGTGGCTCTTTCAGGACACCGAAATTTTTTGTAATTACATGCTCAAAACGCAAGCCCTTTTCCTTTGCAGAAATCAAAGCCAGCATGAAAAACATCATGAAGAAAGTACTGAATAAAGATTCAGCTACGTGGTGATCCGTAAAACCAATTATTGAACGGGAAAAAAATTGTCCTGGAGCAAAAGCTATCAAGATTGCAGCCAGAATGCCTGTTTTATGGCCTCCTATATGTTTTCCGATGTAATAAACAGGAATGACAGTAAGGGCTCCAAGCACTGTGGGGAAATAAGCACCTACGGTATTAATCAGCTCCTGACTGGGATTTCCCATTCCCAGAATCAGTGAGGTTATAGCCATCATCTGGTCAAACAGCGGCCCAAAATGGATATAACTCCCATTAGGGTAGTTGGTCATAGGGTTGAAAAACATCCTGATGGGATAGTTTTCGAGGAGAACATTTAAGGTCCGCATATGGTACCAAGGGTCGTTGCCCCCGAACCTTACAAACCCGTTGGATAGGAACACCGTATCTGATGGAAGGGTTCTGATCCAGAAAGCTACAAAACCAATTACTGCAACTGCCAGAGTATAAGGCAAGCTGGATTTTATTTTAGACTTATACGTTGATACAGGGGGATCCTGAGAACTCATAGTAATCTCCTTCAGGAGGTACATTTTTACAATAAAATATATAATTTACGTTAGAAGAAAATCAAATAGATTTCGTAAATTCAAATGCAAAGGTTTTTGATGCAAAGTTTTTTTGATTCATTTTTTTGATGATAGAACCTCAATGTCCTCGCCGTAAAATTGACTCCGACAGCTTTCAGGAAAGAAGCCACTGACGAATCCACCAATCCTGCAGGAACGATGTGTTCCTTCATAGGGATTTCACAGCGACCCCTAATTATTTCAAGCCATCTCCCTCAGAGATAATAACACGTTTTCAAAAAACGCGCAATATGCATAATACATTTGAGAAACCCTAAACTCGTAAAATAACTTTTTTAATAGTATATCTAAATAACGGATAGATAGGAGAAATAAATAGGCTCCAGATAAAATTTGGCAGCCGTCATCAATAAAAATCAAGCTCGATAATATAGAAAAATGGAAAAAAATAAATGAAGGATTTAAAAATTAAATCGAGCTCAAACCCATATGCTTGAAGTTTGTTCAAACCTTTACTTCTTCTCCATTTAACACGGCTTCCTCAGTGACCTTTACTTCCTTAGCCGTATTCCCGTAACTTACGAAATACGGGCCTGCGGGAACAGTATCGAACTGGGTTTCCCCGGAAATAGAGCCTTCGGTGGAATAGGGAACGGTGAATTCATACCTGCCTTCAGAGTCCGAAGTGGTCAACTGAGAATACTCAAAAGTCCTTCCCTGATTGGTCAAAATTGTTGTACTTATTTTGACCGTTTCATTGGGGGAGGCTGTCCCGGCTATATTTGCACCTTTTACATACTCGAAGATTTTGACATAACCCGTGTCGACTTCGGAGATGTTGCCTCCATACAGGGAATTGTAAACCTGTTTGTACCAGGCTTCATCAGTCTGATACATCCAGGTTTCGTGCACAAGACGGTACTGCTTCAGGCCGTTTCCGTCCAGAATATGTAACCTTGATTCCATTGAGTTAAAGTAACGTTCGGAAGGAAGATACTGGTATCCACTCCCTGTCCAGTAAGGCTGATAGTACCCTTCGGAATCAAGGGTCCAGGTAGCCATAGGCAAAAATTTTGCATTTACTTTCCCTGTAAATAAAGAAGCCATTTCTATGTCTGAGACAATATAACGGGCTCCGGCTTTATCCGGGGCAGGATCAACTGCTTCCAGCATTTTAGTCGCTTCTTCTTCGGATTGGGCTGTAAAGAAAGTCGAAGCTCCGGGCTGGTTCTCGTCTTCAATACTTCCTCCTCGCCCTCCAATTCCAGCCTGGAAAGGATTGGCATTGGGCATTCGGTGCCCGATAGTTTCAATCCAGTGCCCGTAGTCCCACCAGGACATAACTCCGTAAGCGGTTTCAGGGTAATCGAAAGTTTTTCCGTCCTCAGGGGCCTCGTAGGTAGCATTATAATCCATCCCGGGGTCTGGAGTGTTGGATCTAAGCCAGAGACAGGCTTCAATCCATGGCCCATTTGGACCTCCGGTGCCTATTGTCTGTCCCATTGCAGAGGAATACTCCGGGAAAACAAGCACCGCGAATATGGCAAGGACTGCAAAGACCTGTTCTATTTTTATAAATCTGAAGAAACCGGGCAGATCCTTAAGCGATTTTACCTTTGTCCCGAAGCTTTCTTCGAGCTCATCCCACTTTACAAGTTCAAGAAGCCTGCCTCCCAGATAAGCTCCCATAACCGCAATATTCACCGAATAATAATATGCAAAACGGTTCTGACCATAGATTGCCATGAACATGAAAAGGCCCCACACCAGAGCCAGCAATTGTTCAGGTTTTGGTTTTCTGGCGAAACTTGATGTAAGGAGAAGCATTCCTACGATCGAAGCGAAAAAAGCTGGGGCTGTAAAATAATCAAACACCCTTGAGAATGAAAATTCTCCATAGGGATAAAATATGGAAGTAGCTTCTGCAATTGTAGTGAGCCCTCCCGTCTGGATCCCGAAAATCGAATGTGGAGCACTTATTACCATCGAATAGAGGGAAGGAACCGCAATTTTTGCTGCAATAAGCCAAAAGATAAAAACTCCGACTATTATTAGGGGATAATAATAGGCCTTTAAGTTTCTTCTTTTGAACTCCTTCTCGAAAAAACTCAAAATTATAAAACATGTCATTGCTCCAATGACGGTGGCGAGATGGAACCAGGAGTAATAAAACATTGAGAAACCCATATCAAAATGGATGAAAGGAAGTATAAGTATGGTACTTACAAGAAATGTAGCTGTACCGGAAACTCCGAGGTAATCGCTGTTTTCGTTACGGAAATTGTTGATAACGTACTGGATCACGGCATAAACCAGAGTGATCAATAAGAAAAGAGAAGCACCCGGCCATGAAAGCTGGTAAGCCGAATACATTATTCCAGCCATCGCCGAGTATGCCAGAGGTTCTTTCAGGGTGTCCCATTCTTTGTTCTTTATATGCTCGAAACGCAGTCCCCTTTCCTTTGCAGAAATCAAAGCCAGCATGAAAAACATCATGAAGAAAGTGCTGAATAAAGTCTCAGCTACATGGTGGTCCGTGAAGCCTATGAGGGAACGGCCCAAAAATTGCCCTGGAGCAAGTGCGATCAGGATTGCGGCCAATATGCCTGTTTTATGGCCCCCGAGATATTTTCCGATATAGTAAACAGGAATGACCGTAAGGGCTCCGAGCACTGCAGGGAAATAGGCTCCGATGGTATTAACCAGTTCCTGACCGGGATTACCCATCCCCAGGAACAGCGAGGTTATAGCCATCATCTGGTCAAACAGCGGCCCGAAATGGATGTAACTTCCATTAGGGTAGTTAGTCATGGGATTGTAAAATACTCTGTTGGGATAATTTTCAAGGAGAAGATTTAAGGTCCGCATGTGGTACCAGGGGTCGTTGCCCCCGAACCTTACAAATCCATTGGACAGGAAAACTGAATCAGAGGGGCGTATTCTGATCCAGAAAGCCATAAAACCGATTATTGAAACTATCAGAGTATAAGGCAAGCTGGATTTAATTTTAGACTTAAACGTTGGTACGGAACGAGCCTGAGAACTCATAGTGATCCCCTTCAGGAAGTGCAACTAATTATAGAGCTACAGAAAAACACAAAATATCCTTTGAATAACAGGCACAAATAATGAAGGTACTTTTCAAATCACAGTACCTCCATGCCAAAAGAAAATTAAATAGATTGTATTAATTCGATGTAACGGTTTATAATTTTATCCCATTTTTGATCCGGAGATTCATAATACTCGCTCTTTCCTAGAAGGTTCAGGACAGCTTTCCGGATGGATTCCACATCTCCAGGGGGAACAAAAAAAGTACCTTCATATCCAGCCATAGACTCTTTCAGGCCGCCTACTTCAGAAACCACAACCGGCTTTCCAAAAGCCATGGCTATATGGGCAATTCCGCTCTGGGACGCCCTCAGGTATGGTAGGACTACCACATCTGCAGCGCTGAAGTAAAGGCTTACCTTTTCATCGGGGACATATTCGTCCACAAGTGTGATCCTTTCAGAGTAAGGGGAAGCCTCGATCTGGTCAAGCAGTTCTTTGCGGTCTTCCCAGATTTCTCCGACAATCAGCAGCCTGCTTTTCTCAAGGGTTTCTATTGGAAGCTGTTCGAAAGCCCTGATAAGATAAGGGGCCCCTTTGTATTTGCGGATCAAGCCGAAAAAAAGGATGATAAAATCTTCTTTTATCGAAAGAATTTCTTTTGCTTCATTTTCCTCCAGAAGTCCCCCATATTGATCAAAGAGTCCGAGAGGAATTACATGGATTTTATCCGGAGCTATCGCATACCTCTCAGCAATAAGTTGTTTGTCCGATTCTGAATGAGTGATGTAAGCATCGAGATTTTTGCGAAGTAATTTTCCCGCAATTCTGGAATATAGGCGTATTGGTAGTATGGATTCCTCAAAGGGATCTACAACCTCGTGGAACTCAATGATTATCTTCGGTTTGTTTAAAAGACCCGCAAAGAGTCTTAACAGGAGATGCAGGTGCGCTACCGAAGAGGTCCACCATTGTAAAATTATGACATCTGGCTTCTGTAATTTAATAAAACTATATGCCCTGATCCATGTCAGAGGGTTATTGTAATCCATTCCGTCAAAAACAGGTAGCTCAGGGGAAAAATTCAGGTTTGAAATATTTTTTCCTACATGAGATCTCCCTGGAAAAAGAAAGGTTGGAAGCAACTGCCGGAAACATATCACGGAGACCTTTTTCTCCACAGACATTGCGTTTGCCAGACTGATCGTATAATAACTGATACCACTTAAAAAACGTTTAGAAGGTCCGACTATGCAAATGCTTTTCTTGGCTACCATTTACCTTAACTATCACATTATCTTTATATTAAGCTAATGCATTAGACCTTAAGAGAGGTTTTCTGATTGAAGATTGCGCAGGTTTGCCCAAGATATTACCCGGATATTGGAGGAGTTGAAACCGATGTCAAAGAAATTAGTGAACGACTGGTTTCAAAAAGCCACAATGTCGAAGTAATAACTACGGACCCTAGCGGGAAATTGAAAAAAGAAGACATAATTAACGGGGTGAAAGTTACAAGATTCAAATCGTTTGCTCCCGGGAATGCGTATTATTTTGCTCCCCAAATATATGCTTATCTGAAAAATCATAACTACGATGTTATTCATGCGCATAGTTATCATGCTCTACCGGCTCTTTTTGCAGCTCTGGGTGAGCGTAAAAAAAAGTTTGTATTTTCCCCATATTACCATCGTGGAGGACACACCCCATTTAGAAATCTGCTCCATAAACCCTACAAATTTATTGGAAAGATGATCTTTTCTCGTGCAGATACTGTTATATGTATATCTGAATATGAAAAAAGGCTGGTGGATTCTGATTTTGACGTCGGGCAAAAAACTGTAAAGATTCCAAATGGCATTAATCTCTCGGAATTTGAAAATCCTGGACATCAAAAAAGTGACAGCAATCAAAAGATACTTCTTTATGTAGGGCGCCTGGAAGAATACAAGGGAGTACAATATATTATTCAAAGTTTGCCGGAACTCCAGGATTTTCGATTAAGAATTGTGGGAAAAGGACCTTATGAAAAGGACCTTCACAATGTGGCTGAGAGACTTGAAGTAGCAGAAAGAATAGAATGGCTGAAAGACATCTCAAGAAAAGAGCTTCTGGAATGTTATGCATCAGCAGATGTATTTTTGATGCTTTCCTCTCATGAAGCCTATGGAATAACAGTTGCTGAAGCACTGGCTTCCGGTACTCCTTGCGTGGTTGCAATGGGAAGTGCACTCGAGGAGTTTGTTGATGGAATCCAGTGTTTCGGGGTAGATGAACCAATCAAAGAAGAGAGGATAATTAATCTGATAAATCAGTTGAAAGATATAAAATCAACTGGTAAATTTATTACGAAGAATCTTACTGTTTTTGATTGGGATTACGTCATAGAAGAAATCGAAAATGTGTATTTCTAAGAAATCCGCATACGGAATTGAACCTGATCCCCTTGATCGGGACGTCGCTTAGATATCTGGAATTTAGCAAAGTCATGATTTTTAGCATAACTTCATTTTCACAGTATTATAACTTCATTTGCATAGTATTGTAATACTTATCGTAAAAATCTTTTTTTGGGTTTATACCTTAATCCGTCAATCATTGCAAACCAGTATCCTTTGGCTGAATCAAAATTTCTCTGTGCAATTGATTCTATTATTCGATAGCAAATTCCAGAAAGGATAATAAATGTGAGGTGTATATATTCGAGTTGATTGGTATTTTTATGTATTATAAACAATTTATTTCGATATCCATAATAAATTTGGAACGAATTCTTAAAATTTTCAGTTGTCGTTTTAGACCCAATATGCCAAATTTTAGCATAAGGAGTATATATCAGATCTAATCCGGATTTTTTCGCCCTTATACACCAATCAACGTCTTCATTATACATAAAAAAATCTTTATCTAAAAGACCTACTTTTTCAAGTGCCTTTCTATTAATCATCAGAGCACAGCCAGTTATCCACTCAACCTGTTTATAATCTTCGCTATTCTCCGAAGAATCTCTTACAAAATTGTAATGCTTTGTTATTTTTCCTCCGTCATACCAAACTTTAGATGGAGCGTCATAATAATAAATTTTGGGGCCGATTGCCGCTGAATTGGGATTATCTTCCGCAGCTTTAGCCATTTTCAAAATGAAATCTTCTTTAAATACTGTATCGTTATTAAGTAACAGGACCCATTCGCCCTTGGATACTTTTATCCCTACATTATTCCCTTCAGCAAAACCGAGATTTTCTTTGTTATTTATAAAACATAGATTGTATTTACTTGTAGTTTCTGCAAGTTTTATAACAGAATCGTCATTGGAACCATTATCAATAACAATTATCTCAAAATCGTCGTAATAATTTTTATTTTTGAGAAGGTATTCAATGCAATCAATCGTCATATCCGGTTGATTGTAATTAAGAAGGATAACAGATAACATAATTATCATTATTGTAGTTGAGAGTTTTTTCTGTTCTTCACAAACTTTAACTTTAAAAACGATCTGGCTACCATAACCAGTTTTCCAGTACATATCAAAGGATGCCAGGACCATGCCAGATCTCTGTCCTTTATGACGCCATAAAGGGCTAATCCGGTAGGCAATATAAGTGTATTTGAAATAATAAATGAAATAGCACCGGTACTTCCTCTACTGTTACTTCCTCTGCTATCACCCTCTTTTTCATTTAGGCTCACATTTATGTCCCTCTCGTATTTCTTCATATAACCTTTAAAAGTAGTTGCATGAAGATGATACACCCCGGAGTTTTCAACATAAAAGAACGTGTATCCGGCTTTTACCATCTTGTAGGTTAAATTGATATCCTCTTTAGCTTTTAAATCAAGAAAACCACCCGCGTCTAAAATCGCACTTTTTTTGAGAAGAGTATGCCCTGTCCCGATTTCAATGTAGTTTTCATCACTGATAAGTTTTGGAATTTTTTTTCGCCGGTATGGATGTTGCAATATAGAGTAGCGGGCTAAACTGGGATAATCTTTTTTATATGCACCAAGCACCCACGTTCCACCCAAGTTTTTATATTTTAGAAAGGGATCGACCATTTTTTTTGTCCAATAGGAATCTGGAAGCTCACAATCGGAGTCTATAAATGCACAGATTTCTCCTGTTGTAAGAGCAACCCCTGTCTGCCTTGATTTCCCAATGCCATATCCTACAAACTCATAGAGTTTTACATTTGAATCACTATACTCCTCAACGATTTCTTTTGTTCCATCGCTTGACCCTCCGTCAATAACGAGAGTCTCAAAGGAGGGATAATTTTGGGAAATAATTGATTCAATACAGCTTCGTATTGTTTTTTTATTGTTTAAAGTTAAAACAACAAAAGATACTGGAGGCAAATCATTCATTTGGATCCGTCCATAGCTTTCTCTATAATTTTGAGATATTCCTCAGATACTTTTGTAATATCATATTTTTTAATGATTTGATTCACCCTTCCATTTATTGTTTCAAGGATTTTCGGATCTTTTAGACTCCTCAATTTATTCAAAAAATCTTCCATTGAGCCGTTATAAATCAGCCCGCCGTCTGCAACTACTTCCGGCATTGAAGCCCTATTAGGGACTACAGCCGGTTTACCACTTGCAAAAGACTCTACAATCGGTACACAAAAACCTTCATGCAAACTTGCTGTAACAAATGCAGTTGAAGAAGCGTAATATTTTGGTAAGTCTTCATTTGATACTTTTCCAGCAAAAATTACTCTATCCGAGACATTTAATGAGGCCGCTAAACTTTCCAAATTTTCCCTTTCTGTCCCGCCTCCAACAAGAACCAACACAAAATCTTCACTAAGAAGAGGTATGGCTTTAATCAGAAAATCCACGCATTTGGACGGAACCAGGCGGCCAACATACAATAAAACAATTCGGTCATGCAAGCCATGCTTCTTTCTTATTTCCGTAGCATCTATATTTTTAAAGCGGTCAAGAGATATTCCTAATGGCGTTACTAATATTTTTTGGCTTTTCCTAGCGTTAACATATGGCTCAATCTCTTTCTTAATAAATTCACTTCGGACTAAAATAAGATCGCTGTATTTCATTGATTGTAAACTTGCAAAACGTCTGATAAAGGTCAATAACTTATCTTTTAAGTATACATAACGTATTGGTGTTATACCCTGAAAATCCCATATTAATTTCAAATCGGGGTTAGAATATTTGGCTATATAAGCACTGACTAATACAGGTACATCCGGGCCATATAAGATTAACAGATCATATTCTCCCAATTTCCGGGCTAGTTGATTTATTTTCGTTGTAGAAAGAAGAACAGCTTTAATGTTGTGCTCTTTTATTCTGGTATAGTTATATTGGTGAACTTCAGGTGGTATTTCTGTCTGGGTCACAAAAGTATAAAGATCAACACGGTGGTGATCTGAAAGTTTTTTAAGCATATCCACACTATAATTACTTATAGCGTCATATTCTATTAACCTCGTCGCAAGGAATGCTATTTTCATTGTTCTGTCACCGATAAAAGAAAACATAAGCATCAAAAGCTATTGTCAAAGAATTATAATTAATCTAAGAATTCTATTTTTTAGGTATGCACGTGAAACTGGTATGTATTTAATTTCCTGAATTTTTTATTATGTTCCAGTACTATATATCTATTTCCGGCAACCCACTTTTGTCGTATCCTGAAATGATTTCGCAGATTCAAAACTATTTGAAAGTTCAATCTCCAATACAGCAACAGAAGACTCTAAAAGTTAAACCTTGGGTAAATTCCAATTCCATTTTGATACAGTGGAATAATAATGTAAAATGGAGCAAATTCGAAGTTGAAGTAAAATAGTGGGTCCCATGTATACGATATGTAACTGCAATAGAAGAAATTAAAAAAGAGAAATAATTTTGGGATAATACACTAATCAGAAAATGAAAATTTGCGAAGTACTTATTTATTTATCGGAATCCTATATTCTCCATGAATAATTCCGTAGTTTTTCTAGATCTGTTTTTCAGTTCAGGCATTTGATCTGTTAAGTATTTTTTTACGTCATTATGGTTTTGTTCTAAATATACAAATTTATCCTTAATTTTATCTGATGTAATCTCTTTGACATCGATCATTAAGTTGTCAAGTCCTAAGTTTTGCATAAAACCTTTCATTTTATGCTCATAATATATGGATATAAATGGAACGTTACCCTTTGCAGCAAATATATTCGAATGATATCTCATGCCGATAACACAATATAATTTGGAAATAATGATTTGTTGGGCATAGGAATCCAGATTCTCGGGAAGAATGGAGATATTCTTTTCATCTATTTTTTTAAAAGTGTTAAGTAAATTTATGTCATTTTGCTCTCCAAAAAGTTGGGGTATCAAAAGTACAAAATATCCTTTGTTTATTAGATATTCAATTGTTTCGAAAATAGATTTTTTTATCTGTTCATGAAATTCTTTATTATCTTTGTATAGCGGATGCCACTTCAAATCTGTTATTGTGAGACCTATAACATTTTTATTTTTTATGATTTGCATTACTTCAAGAATCTCTCGAGTATTTTGTAAGTGATCTTCAGAGATATTATTTTGAAGTGCAGAGTCGATTGTTACGTACGAATCTAAACCTAATTGTTTTTTTAAATATTTTGCTGAAATTTCTTCTCTTACAGTTATAAGTTTAGCTTTTTTCAGAATGTATTTTCGTACTTTATTCCGGTATCTATTCGTAAATGGACCCATTGACGGAGCATAAAAATATGTTGGTTTTCCCTTCAGGGTTGCTATAAGTAGGCGATATAAGTATTCATAGTCAGCAACTTTCCCTCCATACATGTCTCCAATAGCCGGCCCTCCCGGAGCGTGAATTACTATATCTGCTTCATTTACAGACTTGTGGAATCTTCTCCCGTTTTCTGTAAATGATATAGTTCCCAATGTGAACAATGAGATGAGTGAATCTAAGTAATCGATTCTATCCAAAGGATATGGTTTGATTAGAGGAATATTTTTGTATGGAAATTGGGTCACGTTACGTGATAGGATCATAATTTCTATTTTATTTAGAAGTATTTTTGATTCGATTGAATCTATCATTGCTCTAATTGCTGCTTCATCACCCCTGTTATTCCAGTGAGCATTTAAAATTAAAAGGTTTGGTTTTTTATCTTTCAAATTCATACTTATCGAGATCTCTTTCTATTATTTTAAAATACATCATATAATAAAATTTTATATATGTCTGGATCACTTTTTCCGGGGCACATTTTAAGAAATATCTTGATTCCTTTCTGCTGCCTATGTAGCGGTTTATGTAGGGAAATATTGCAGCTACTTTATTTAATCTGCAGTATTTTGGCTTTAGTAATTGTTCTTTTTTACTATAATAATTTCTAAGGCGGTAATGTATATTAATTTTTTTAAAATGTAAAAAAAACTTTTGTGATCTTATTATATCATCATATTTAATGTGAAAAATTTCAATAATTCTATTGGAGTTCGCTTCTTCAATTAATTTCTGGCTTTCTTCATTTCTTGTGATTATGATTGATTTTCCTATACTTTCAGTATCCATGATTTCTCTTAACCAGGGATCACCAAAAGAAATATCCGCAAATTCGGATAGAAGATCTTTGCACGTAAGGCAACTTTTGGGAGTAAAGAAAAAACCATTTGAAATACTATTCCAAACCTCACTTTGGTTTGGTATGAATTTTTCACTAGAATCTTTGAGTTTTATTAATATTCCGCCAGGCCACCCTCTGCAACGGTATCTTATTTCTTTTATATGTTCTTCTTTCAGATTAAGCTTTTGAATCAAAAAATCGGTAGCATGGTAATTATTTGTATGTGAACAAAAAAGTCCAAAATGATATATTACTTTTTTCTTTAATTTTGGATTAATTGATTCAGCTTTTCTGAAACCCATTATATGGCATGGAAGTCCCACAACTGCGAATTTTCCATCTAATTTCAAAATTTCTTTTATGAGCATGTTCGTAGGAACGGGACAATATTTTGATTGCGAAGCTTCGATTATCTCTTCTTTTGTTTTTGCAATAAAGGGCTCTGATTTTAATGGATTATTTTTGCTCATTCTTGTTACTAACGCACCGTCAATAATTTTTTTCTCTAAAGCAAAAATTAAAAGTGAGGTTATTAAACCTCCTGAGGACGAATTAAATCTTATTTGTTCGTCTGTAGAATTGGACAAATAACAGCTGTTGTAATCTCCTATGAATTGGCTTTCTTTTTTACCATGTAGCATTTCTACATTAAAATTTAAAGTTTCAGCTGGGTCTCGAGAACATACTTTTAAACAAAGTCCACATTTATTACACTTATTATCATCTATTTTTGGGATATAGTTACCTTTAATGTCATCAAGCAACATTTCTATCGCAGAATTAGGACATATTCCTGCACACGTCCCGCATCCGATGCAGACATCCATCCTGATTATTCTATCGATTGATGCTAGTTTTTTCATCTATACCCCTACTGCATAAGAATTTGGATTTTTTGCCTCATTGAACTAAAATTATAACAGAATAGTTTTAAAAATGAATTTGATGGTAATTCTATCTATTTTATTGAGTATTCACAAACTCAAAATTTGCTTTTTTGAATCTATATGGAATAACCAATTGAGATCTATCTGGAATAACCAATTGAGAGCGATTATGGAGATAATTCTGAAAAATCCAGGTGGTTAAGAATATGGATGGGATAAACTCATTAACTAACTCCAGAAATTATTTCATGGAATATTTTTTTATCTTCTGTGTCAAAACCTTTACCTAGATATAACACTGAAAAGTATATTATACTGGAGATAGTTATCACCACAAATAAGTTATATGGTTTTATTAGACAAATAAAAAGTCCCATTACTATAGATGCTATTAAGGGTTTCAGTGCAATCTTTAACAAAGGCAATGGATAGAAATATTTTGATACAAAATGTCGATACAATGTAAATAATACTAGTTGAGAAATTACGGTTGCGATGCCAGCTCCGACCATGTCATATTTTGGAATTAATATTAAATTTAACATAATGTTAATTCCGATTGAGATTGCTGCACTCAGTGTGCGTAACGGCTCTCTATTTATTGAAGCCAGAGTCCATCCTGTTGCATGACTTATGAATCTAAATGGTAAGTATAATCCAAGAATTTGAAGGACTTTTGAGGCTTCGATGAAACCATCTCCGTATATCAGTCTTATAATCTCATTTGATAACAATATTATCCCAAATGCAGCTGGAAATCCTAGTATGCATAAATATTTTGAGGATTTTTCTAACAATAATTCTAACGAGTTTTTTGAAGATAAAAATAACTCTGAAGCTGCTGGGAATATTGCATATATAAATACTTCCGCGAAAGAAACGATCACAAGTATTATTTTACATGCGGAGTCGTAGAGACCTGTGATTTCGTTACCCTTTATTGCTGATAACATAACTATATCAGTATGGAAAAATAAGACCGATATCATGATAGTTGCACTGAAGGGTAATGCCTCTGGTGCAATTTTTTTTAAAAATTTGATATCTACACTCAAAGTTGGCTTTATAAACTTTCTAAAACAATAAAATGAACTGTATCCTAATACAACAAAACTGACTACTGAATAAAGAAGAGCAAATTCTACAACATCACTTTTGTTATATATTAAAATCATTCCGCCGATGAACATGAATAAATTATTTAATATCTGGCCGATTGAGATGTATTTCATTTCTTGAAACGCTTGAAATATTGATTGGAAAAGAGAGTTATAACTAGTCAATATAGTATAAATCAATATCAGATATATTACTAGTTTAGTCTCCTGGGGAATATTCATCAAATTTAGTGCATTGAATACTAATCCAAAAACTATAATAGACACTATAAATTTCACCGGAAGTATGTTACCCAGGTATCTATTACCTAAACTTCTATCCCTCGATACTTCCCTTGCTGTTAGAATTCCAAATCCAAGATCCAATATAATACTTGAAATTGCAGTAAAAGAAAGAGCAAATGATAACACTCCATATCTATCCGCTCCTAGATATCTTGCAACATACATCACATAGGATAAACCTAAAATCATTCCAACTACTTTAGCAAGAATTAAAAAAAATGTGTTTTTTGCAATGGTTTTTGGAGTAGTCAATCTAATCACTCAGTCTTCATTTTTAAAATTTTTTATCACTTGTCTTGCTTTTAAAAAAACTTTTAAATTCTTCATCATCACTCCAGAATCTATTATACTTCATATCTTCTTTTTACCTAGTAATTGAGCTAATCCCCAAACTCAAAATAGTGTCTTTAATTCATTTTGCTGTTTTTCAATTTTGGCAGGAACTTATTCTTTTCTGAAAGTTTTGAGTCTTTTGTAAAACCTTTTGGAACATAAATTGCTTTTTGCTTCCACGATAGTTCTCCACGATAGTTCTATACCTGCTAATTCTCTTAAGTTAGTAAACCCCTTCTCGGATCTACAGCAACATCGTATAACTTGTCTTCTTGGACTCTAATAAGTTTTGCTTGAATGTAAAGGGCTAACTGGTAATGTAGTTCGTGGCTTACTCCATAGGAGAATTTGGCCTCGTTGTTCTGGATGTCGTCTCATAAGTTTCTCGCAGTCATGTTCTTATTTTATTCAAGTCGGCTTTTTAAATTGATAATTATATATAAAATATCTGTGAACAATTAGTCTTTAGAGTATATTTGTTAGGGGACCTTTCTACGGGATGATAGTGTTCCATTTAATTAAAAAACTAAATGTATAACCTACATTTCGCAGATGTGTACATATTTAAACCACTTGCCGACTTGCCCCCCATTCATTAATCTGAGAAGTTTTTGTGTATACTTTGCTTCACAAGCATTCCGGCTCTTAATAAACTCTCAAAAGTTCCTGCATCACTCCAGAAACCCACAAGAATTCCATATTTCATGTCCCCTTTACTTATGTAATAATTATTTACATCCGTGATCTCAAGTTCACCCCTTCCGGAAGGCTTGAGTGTTTTAATTACGCTAAAAACGTCAGAGTCATAAATATAAAGTCCTGTAACTGCAAGATTGGATTTTGGCTCTTTTGGTTTTTCCTCAATTCCTATTACTTTCTCACCTTTCAGTTCTGCCACTCCAAACCTGTGAGCATCAGGCACTTCTTTCAGAAAAATCCTGGCACCTTTCTTGAAATTTGTGACCTCCTTTTTGATGTTGTCCTGGAAAATATTATCCCCAAGAATAACAGTTACATTGTCCCCATCAGCAAAATCTTCGGCCAGGCTAAGTGCCTGAGCAATGCCTCCAGCTTTTTCCTGAATTTCATAAGTAAAATGCACTCCAAAATCGACCCCGGAACCTAAAAGTTCAAGGAAATGTCCGGCATGACCTCTTCCAGACACAATCATAATTTCTTTTATTCCGGCGTTTATCAGGGTCTCCATCGGGTAGTAGATCATTGGCTTATCATATACCGGTAAAAGGTGCTTGTTAGTAACTTTAGTTAGGGGATACAGTCTGCTGCCCGTACCGCCTGCAAGTATTACTCCTTTCATATATTTCTCTCCTGCAAATAGTCCTTAAGTGCTTCTTTCCAGTGTCTCATGGGTTCGGTTTTAGTATTCACAAGAACTGAATATTTTGGCCTTTTTGCTTTTCTTGGGAATTCTTCACTGGTACAGGGAATTAAATTATCGATAATAGAAGAAGCAAATTCATACCAGGAACAGATCCCATCATTTGTAATATGATAAATTCCTGGGTCGAGTTTTATTATTTCTTTTACTTTGTTGGCAAGGTCGATTGTGTAGGTGGGCTTGCCGAACTGGTCATTTACCACCTTTACGTTATCCATTTCCTTGGATAACTTTAGCATGGTTTCAACGAAATTTTTTCCATTTATTCCAAAAAGCCAGGAAATTCTCACAATTCTGTAATCATCCATATTCTCGATGATTTTCTTTTCACCTAGAAGTTTTGAATGACCGTATACATTAATCGGATTAGGTATTTCAGACTCTACATATTCTTTTTTGGAACCGTCAAAAACATAATCAGTACTGAAATGAACAAGTGTTGCATCTACTTTGGCGCAGGCCTCTGCAATGTGCCCAGGTCCGGATCCATTTACCTGAAATGCAAGTTCCTTGTTGTCTTCACAGCCGTCCACATTCGTGTAGGCTGCTGCGTTGATTACGACATCAGGTTTCATTTTTTGAATGGATTCGATAACCTGTTTTCGGTCTGTGATATCAAGCTCCTTATGTGTCCGTTTCACAGCATCTGGAAATACTTTGCAGAGGTCTGCACCTAGCATCCCGTTTGCACCGAGGATCAGCATTTTAATGGTTCCCACCACCATCGGTTTTCAACATACCATTTGACCGTCTGTTCGAGAGCGGTATCAAAATCATATTTGGGTTTCCAGCCCATTTTTTCCAGTTTACTGCCGTCAAGGGAATAACGGAAATCGTGACCTTTTCGATCCTCCACGTATTCGATTGAGGATTCATCTTTGCCAAGCATTTTCAGAAGGCGGCGAGTAATTTCAAGGTTGGTTAGTTCGTTTCCGCCGTCTATGTTGTAGACTTCTCCGCTGCTTCCGTTATGAAGGACAAAATCTACTGCAGAGCAGTGGTCTTCAACATAGATCCAGTCCCGGATGTTCAGGCCTGTACCGTAAACCGGAACTTTTTTTCCTTCCATTAACCTGCTGATAAAAAAAGGAATTAATTTTTCAGGATACTGGTAAGGTCCGAAGTTATTTGTACACCTGGTAATGCAAACAGGAAGCCCGTAAGTTGTGTAATAGGACATTGCAAGAAGATCCGAACCTGCTTTGCTTGAAGAATAAGGGCTTGAAGGATTCAGTTTGTCTTTTTCAGTAAAAGATCCCTCTTTAATACTTCCGTATACCTCATCGGTGGAAATGTGTACAAACTTATTGATATTGTTTGCAAGCGCACTCTGGAGAAGGGTGTTTGTACCGAGCACGTTTGTCCTTACAAAAACCGAACCATCTTCAATTGAGCGGTCAACATGGCTTTCGGCAGCGAAATGAACAACCTGATCCACTTTTTTTATCGCTTCGTTCACAACGATAGGGTCGCAAATATCTCCTTTGACAAAAGAATAATTCGGATTGTTCTCAATATCTTTAAGGTTGGAGGGGTTCCCGGCATATGTCAATCTGTCAAGGTTTATAATCCGATAATGCGGATACTTTCCCAGCATATAACGGATGAAATTGCTGCCTATAAATCCGCAGCCACCTGTTACCAGCAGTTTCGTTCAGGTCACCTCTGCAAATAATACATAATAACGATAAACAAACTGTTTCAAAAGATAAAAATTTCTGCATTAAAAGTTCATTTCAGCTTTTTCAAATCCGGGTAGTAGACCATCTTTTGGAGAAACCTTTATGTCTTCTTCCCTTACTTTCCAATCAATGTTCAATGAAGGATCATTGTAGACAATTCCCGCCTCGGTTTCGGGATGATAGTATTCATCGCACTTGTATGCAAAAACTGCGGTTTCGCTCAGCACTGAAAATCCGTGGGCAAAACCCTTTGGAATTAGAAACTGCCTTTTATTTTCGCCAGAGAGTTTAACACCTGCCCACTCCCCGAAGGTTGGCGAAGTTTTACGCAAATCAACTGCAACATCGTATACACATCCTTGCAGAACTCTTACAAGTTTTGCCTGACTGTAAGGAGCTAACTGGTAATGGAGTCCTCGAACCACACCATAAGAAGATTTTGATTCGTTGTCCTGGACAAAGATATATTTTTTTCCTATCAAATCGTCCAGAGTTTTTTTGTTGTAGCTCTCAAAAAAATATCCCCGATCATCCGCAAAAACTCTGGGTTCCAGTATAAAAAGACCTTCAATTTTTGTTTCCATACACTTCATTGAATCTTGTCGCTCCTTCTGTTTTCAATAGTATTTTGCCAGATGCGGGATGTTATCAGGTTCGAATAATGATTGGGATCGAGCATACTCATACGTTTCTTTTTCATCTTCCATTCCAAATAATATAACAGAATATTACCGAATAACATAACAGAATATTACTCATACAAGTTTTTCAGATAAGATAAAAACAAAAAGTTCAGGAGATTTTTTAAAACAATTCTTAAACAAAACACTTCTTAAAATACACTGAAATTACACCGAAACTACACTAATCCGTCTAAAATCCTTTGATATTCATAAGCAATTTTAATCCAATCAAACCTATCCTGTACCCTTGTTCTTGCAGCCTTTCCAAACTCTTCACATAAAGCCCCATCCCCTAATAGTAGTATTTTATCAGCCAACTGATCAGGGCTTCGCGAGTCCACTAAAAAGCCACACTCTCCATCTTTAATTGTGTCCAGCATACCTCCAACCTTTGTCCCCACCACCGGCTTACCACATGCCATTGCCTCAAGAACCGCAATTCCATAAGGTTCTATAATACTGGGCTGCACATAGATATCACACTCGGAATACAACTCAGGCATTTTGTAATTTGGAATAGACTCTGAAATGAACGTTACATTCCTTTCCAGCTCTAAAGTTTCTTTCAGTTTTTTGAGGTTTTGTTCTTCCGAACCCTTCCCGAGGATATACAAATGAGCCTCAGGAATTTGGTGGGCAACCTTTTGCATAGCTTCTATTAAGTACTCCAACCCCTTATATTCATGCAAACGAGCAACGGTAAGTATCTTGAGATCACCCGTTTTCAGGTATCTGTTAGCAGATAATAAAGGCTTGAAGACTTCCGAATCCACTCCTACATTTACAACTCTTATTTCCCTTTTCACGCCTAATTCGGCAGACATAAAATTTTTTGCAGCTGTACAGTGCGCAGTTAAGACCTCCACACCATTCCGGAGGAGCTTATTGACGGTGATGTCAAGAGTTTTTAAGGCATACAACTTCACAGGATTTTCAGGGTAATAAGTTCTTTCAGAGGATAAAACCATAGGAATTCCATGTTTTTTAGCTGCCCTGTACACCTTATGGCAGATGTAAGGATAATCCTCCTGAAGCATCAAAACATCATAATCTTTGACGGAACGGACTCCTCCCGTAACAATGGGATTATCACCAAAATCCACTAAAGTAGGGAGGTAATTAACAGAAAAACTTAGATCCGAATTCGCATTTGAATTATTGGGATCAACTATTTTTTTTTCACGAGGGGCTTTAGCAGTGGACGTAATAACTGTAACCTTGTGACCCAGGGAAGAAAGACTTTTAGCCAGCCCATATTCGTTTCCATTAATATAAGGTGTGAAATAAGGTACAACTATCCCTATCTTCATCAGAGAACCTCACCAGACCATTTTACACTTCTTTCTTATCTTGAGAATTGTAGCCGAAACAAACTACTGTAATCATTATCTGAAATAATCTACTGTTTGCCTCAACCCTTCTCTCAAATAAACTTTTGGTTCCCATCCAAGCAATGCCCTTGCCTTGCTGATATCCGGTCTTCTCACCTTTGGATCATCCACCGGCAGGGCCTCATAAACAATCTTTGATTTGCTCCCCGTAATTTCGATAATCAATTTCGCAAACTCCAAAACGCTCATCTCTGTCGGGTTTCCAATATTCACAGGTTCGGTGCAACCAGACATCATTAACCTGTAAATCCCTTCTATCAAATCCGAGACGTAACAGAAAGAACGGGTCTGTGAGCCATCTCCGTAAACAGTAATATCTTCTCCGCCAAGCGCCTGGGAAATAAAATTTGGAACTACACGACCATCATTTGCGCGCATTCTGGGCCCGTATGTATTGAAAATGCGTACAATTCGAGTGTCAACTCCATGATAGCGGTGGTAAGCCATCGTGATCGCTTCGGCATACCGCTTCGCTTCATCATAAACGCCTCTCGGACCGATGGGATTGACATTGCCCCAGTAAGTCTCTGATTGGGGATTTACCAGCGGATCGCCATAAACCTCTGAAGTAGAAGCAAGAAGGAAACGAGCTTTCTGCTCTTTGGCAAGTCCCAGCATATTGTAAGTCCCAAGAGCCCCTACTTTCAGGGTCTGGATGGGCAATTCAAGATAATCAATCGGAGAGGCCGGGCTTGCAAGGTGGAAGATGTAATCAATTTTATCCCCAAAATAAATAGGCTTCGTAACATCATGCTTGATATAGGTAAATTTCTCAGACTTGATATGTTCAAGATTTCTTGGATTACCTGTTAGCAGGTTATCTATACAAACTACCTTATGGTCCTTTTCAAGTAAAAGGTCACAGAGATGCGAACCTAAAAATCCTGCTCCTCCAGTTACGATTGATCTCATCAGAAGAACTTCCTTAAAATTCAATAGACGAATAGTCTCCGATATTCAGGGAATTATGCTTTCCGATAAGGTTTGCGTCGTCACCTATAATCGAAGACTCCAGGTTCAAGTTTGAGATATGAGTCCTTGAACCAATTACACCATTTGAAATAATTGAATTTTCTATCACCGTATCTTCGGCAATTGAAGTATAGGGACCAATTACAGAATTAATAATTTTAACATTCTCCCCGATCTCCACAGGTTGGATAATTACCGAATCACATACATCGGCAGGAACATTCCCTGTGAGCTTTTCTTCAAGTAAAACGCGATTGGTTTCGAGCAAAGACCTTGCATGTCCGCAGTCATACCAGCTGGACACCTCAAAGGTCTTAAACTTACTCCCTCTTCGGATCATCTCCTGCAGGGCGTCTGTCAGCTGGTATTCACCTCTATTTTGAATACTATTCTGGAGCATCCAGTCAAGAACTTCAAAAAGAAGAGTTGTATCTTTAACAAAATAGACACCTGCAATCCCGAGGTTTGAACCGGGATTTTCAGGCTTTTCTTCAAGCCTTTGAATACATGGAGAGGAAGGTTCCAGTTCGACAATGCCATACTTCCGGGGTTCTTCTACTTCCCTAACTCCGATTGAACCGGAACATTTCCCGTTTTCAACATGAAATTTATAAAAATCAAGATAACCGGACTTAAAAATCATGTCGCCAAGCGCGATCATGATTTCAGAACCCATTGCGTGTTCCTTTGTAACATATACCGAATGCCCAAGTCCAAGCCTTTCTTCCTGGTCTATGTAGCGGATTTTAAACTTATCTTTATAATGCCTGTCAACATACGAGATTATCTGTTCTTTGTGGTATCCTACCACAAGGATAATTTCTTCAGGCTCAAGCTCAATCATTCTATCAAGAATGTGCCCTATGATAGGCTTACCGGCAATGTAAACCATTGGCTTCGGTTTGGTATGCGTATGTGGGAATAAGCGCTTTCCAGCTCCCGCTGCAGGTATGATTACTTTCATGCATCCACCAGACAATCTATAAAATTGATCCACATAATATACATTCCTTAGCAAGAATAATCGGATTCGGGTTTAATGTCTCCCATACACATCATCAAACCTGACGATATCCTCTTCGTCCACGAGCTCCCCTAACTGTACCTCAATAATCTCCAGAGGAACTTTTCCGGGATTAGATAGCCTGTGCCTTTGCCCGGCCCGGATAAATGTACTTTCCCCAGGTCTCAGGAAAAATTGTTCTCCGTCCACTTCTACGCAGGCCATACCTTTTACAACCACCCAGTGTTCACTCCTGTGATAGTGCAGTTGAAGGCTTAACCTGTGGTCGGAAAGCACGGTAATATTCTTGATCTTATGACCGGGAGAAGCGTCAAGTAGCGTATATGAACCCCATGGCCGGTAGACTGTTTGCCCGATAAATGCCCTTTCATCGTTCCTGCCCTTCAGGTCGGAGACTATTTCCTTTACTTTCTGACTGCTTGATTTAGGACATATTAAGAGGGCATCGCTCGTGTCAACAATAACCATGTCCTTAATATCAATCAGAGAAACGATTTTGCCACATTTCGAATAAACAAGATTACCGTCGGAGTTGAGAAGCAGAGAGTCACATTCGTGGATCACGTTTCCTACGGAATCTTTTTCCAGTTCGTCATAAATTGCCGCAAAGTTTCCAAGGTCGCTCCATTTCTGGTCCAGCTTTACAACGGCAACTCTATCGGACTTTTCCATTATGCCATAATCAATGGAAACCTTATCCACACACGCATAAATCTCATCAATACTGCCCCCGTTCTCAAAGCAGGCAAAAATCGAAGGCGCATATTTTTTGACTTCTTCAAAAAAGAGCCGTGTCTCAAAAAGGAACATGCCGCTATTCCAGAGGCACCCTTCTTCAATGTATTTTTGTGCGGTTTCGAGATCAGGCTTTTCTCTAAATTCCGAAACCCTGTAACCTGGTTCGCAGGACTCGGAGGTTTTAATGTAGCCGTATCCTGTATGAGGGAAGGACGGAACAACCCCGAAAGTAACCAGATAATCCGAAGCCAGTTTTTCGGCTGAAGAAATCGTTGCCATTGCAGCTCTGTCAAGTACATGGTCCGAAGAAAATACCCCTACGACTGAATTTCCGAATTTTTGCTCGATCTCTTTCATTCCAAAGAAGATGGCAGGAAGTGTATTCTTGCCTTCGGGCTCGATCAGGACATTCTCTGGGGGAATTGAATATCCTATTTCTTTGATCTGTCCAATCACGAAAAACTTCTGGATTTCATTCGTTACAACAAAAATCTCAGAAATATCTGAAACCTCAAGACATCGAAGCACGGTCTCCTGAAAGAGTGAGGTGTCACCAAATTTTAAAAATTGTTTGGGATACATTTCCCGACTAAGAGGCCAGAGTCTCGTCCCTGAGCCACCTGCAAGAATTATTGACTTAATGCCTGTCATCTCCATGGGAATTGATTTAAAAATATTAAATCGAAGTATAAACACTGTCAAAACACTGTCAATACTGTCTTGAGAGAAAGGGATTATAAATATACTGTGGAAGAAGGTTATTTTCAGGGCATGATTATTTTTTGGATATATATCTTCGAAGAAACTGCTCTTTTAATAGATTAATTTTGGAATATATTACTTTTTGATTCAATGAATTTTTGAATCAATGAATTTGGAATTATATTACTTCTGGCAGCAATTACTTTCTGAATAAATTGGTTTTAAAATTGGATTATTTTAGGAGTTTGATTATTTTTTAGTAGTATATGATAAGGAGCAAATATATAACCTTTGGCTCTGAACACGCCGAAAAAATAAATGCATCAAACTATCAAACCGAAAAAAAGAGGGACCAACAGTCCATGAATAATAGAAATGTGGACCCGATAAAACTTAAACTGACCGGTCAAAAGTAATAATGGACTTCTCCGAATTTATTTTATATCATCATCTTCCGTAGGCTCGCCCCCGGTCCAACTAATCACCTTTTTTACTATGAATATTGAGAGAGCGAATACAAGTAAAGCAAATCCTAAAAGAGAAACGGTGATGGAACGTTCATTGCCTTGAAAAGCAGGAGGGCGACGTATGAGAGGCATATAATCGATATTCCCTTCCCCCAGGTCATAGGAAACGTCGCAGAATCCGTCTTCATCCAGATCCCCAGTTACGCAAAGGGCCGTACTTTCAGGACCGGCCCAGCAGTTCCCGCCAAGATAAGGCCCCCCCACAATATTTATTCCTCTCTTCCGGGACAGATTCCAGGTATTCTCGGAGTTAATACCTTCATAGCCTACGTTTGCAGTGTTTTGAAAGAAATTATTATAAATGATGTTTCTACTGCTGTTTGAGAGCATAAAGCCATACTCAATATTGTAATGAAGGATATTTCCAATAACACGGTTATCGTCTGAGGTTTCAAGCAAAATGCCATCCAGACTGTTCATTTTCACCTTATTGTTGATAACCCAGTTATCTTTCGAGGTTTTCAGGAAAATTCCCACTTCATTCCCTGAAATATTATTTAGATTCAGCATATTTGTGGTAGAAGAGTCAAGGTAAATTCCCAGGTTGTTGTCAGAAAGTCTATTATTGCTGATCAGGATCCCATGGGTGTTTTCCAGATAAATCCCTGCTTTTAGGGGGTCACTGGCACCATTTATGTAAAAGCCACTGATAGTTATATTGTTTGCATTTACGTGAAAAACATGGTCATGAGGGTTTTTTGCCGTTACAATACTCCGATCAGGCATCCCGGAGATAGAACGAACCGAAATTTCTTTGTCAAGATATACATTTTCCGTGTAAAGTCCGTTGTAGACATAAACCGTATCTCCGGGCCTGGCAGCATCTACAGCCTCCTGAATTGAAGAAAAATCCTTATGTTCATCACTCCCCACAGTGATCCTCCTGGCAGCTGCAGTACCTGAGCTGAGCAACAAAAATACAAAACCTATTGCAAAACAGATTTTTACGCTTCTTATGGTTTTCAGCAGTATCACCTCAAAGAGACCCCCGGCCCCTGTACCCCACGTTCAGAAGAGTCTCTGCATTCGGAAAACCAGATCTGGAGTCCCGGACCTGGAATCCCAGATCATTAAAAAATAAAAATTGAATAGTAATATAAATAGATTGAGGGATATACTTATTGAAGCATAGTTTCGGAGTAATCCTGCTGATAAAATTCTTTCCATTCAACTCCCCTCGTTAAAAGGGAATAAGCCCTAAATCTGGAAAAGAAGAAAAGAAGCCGAAAAATCCCACTTCTCAGACTTACCTCACTTCTCAGATTTACCTCACTTCTCAGATTTACCTCACTTCTCAGATTTACCTCACTTCTCAGATTTACCTCACTTCTCAGATTTACCTCACTTCTCAGATTTACCTCACTTCTCAGATTTACCTCACTTCTCACACATGAACCCATAAATTATTCTCATACCCAGGCTTTTAATTTCAGGCTTTCGACTGGAAGCCCTCCGTATTGCCTTTTACTGATGTCCGAATCTTCAGCCAGGATTTTAACCGAAAAACCTGCCTTTTTTAGAAGTCTCAGATACTCCTCTTTTAACAAAGCCCCGGCAACGCAGCCCGCAAGCAGGGCGCGGTCTTTTTTAAGGTCTTCAGACAAATCAGCCAGGAGGACCATATCCGAAACATACATCCTGCCTTCGGGCTTCAGGACCCGGAAAGCTTCCCTGAAAACTTTTTCTTTATCCGGCGCGAGGTTAATCACGCAGTTGCTGATAATAACATCTACCGAACGATCTTCAATCGGAAGGGCTTCGATGTCCCCCTGACGGAACTCGACATTTGAATAGCCGTACTTTCGAGCGTTAGCCTGAGCTTTTTCAACCATTTCAGGAGTCATATCGACCCCAATAACCTTTCCCGAGCTTCCGATTCTCTGTGCAGCAAGAAAAGAATCAAAACCCGCACCAGAGCCCAGATCCAGGACAATATCCCCGGGCTCCAGTTCTGCAAAAGCGGTAGGGTTGCCACAGCCAAGCCCCAGGTTTGCGTCCGGCACAGCCTGAACATCCGCTTCCGAATAGCCGAGAGATTTGGAAAGGTCTGCTGCGCTTAAATCCCCGCAGCACCCGCTGCCAGAACAGCAGGAACCTCCTAAAGTTGCAATTTCCTGATACTTCTTTTTGATAACTTCTTTTTTTTCAGTGGAATCCATTCTTTTACCTCGTTCCTTATTGTTCAGATTCTCCTTTTTTATCTTGAAGTTTATTTTCAATTTCCGCACAACAAACCCCGGAAACTTGCTGCCTGTCACAACAGGGCTTTACATCCCTGATTCCGAGAGATAAAAGCAAATCCTCGATCTCCCCATTTTTGACGCTGTAGATGATGTTTCTTCCCTGCCGTTCATACTTTAAAATTCCAGCTTCAACAAGAATCTTCAGGTGTTTTGAAACCGTTGTCTGGTCCTTTTTTGTAAGGGATGAAAAATCACAGGCACAGTAACTATGCTCCAGCAGGTAAGAGAGGATAGTAAGCCGGGTCTCATCCCCGAGAGCTTTAAAGAACTTTACTTTACGATCAAGCATGGTTATATGGACATATGCGCATATAGCCATATAATATTTGTGATAAAGCTCACCTAACGAGAAATAGTAAATCTGAAGCTAAAAGAAGATCTGAAACAAAAAGACGTTTAGGAAAAGAGTAGTCAGAAGAAAAAGTGAAAATCAAATTGCGTGCGGCCATCTCACCCTAAAGAGGCTGTCTGACAATTATTGATAGTAATAAAAAAGTACTAAAAAGAAAGCAAATAAGACCTTTAAATCTAAAAAGAAGGAAATCTTTTATTACCGAAGGTAATTGTCGGACAGCCTCTAAAGGATGGGGTATGCTTCGGGCCGCCCGCCCGGTTATTTGGGAATAATTTACAGTGTCCTTTAACGAAGTTTCCTTGATCTAAGTTATTGAAACTTTGCTATCGAGTCCCTGTCCGATTTCCAATCACTTTACAAAGAAACGACGATTTAGAGATTTAAATCGAAAACAAAAAGAGGCGAGGGTTCATTCATCCCCGACTTGAAGGGCTGGGCATTCGTGACCCTACGCGCTCCCCTTGTGGTAAAAACCTGCTTTGCTTACTTGCACGTGTCAAGCAGGCCTTTCTTTTTGCCTCCTCTCTGTTCAGAAGGGTGTATAGGCTCAACTTTAGCTTCTTCGGGTTCAACTTTAGCTTCTTCTGTTTCTTGCTGTTCTCCCTCAAGAAGCTCCTTTCTTTCTTCCTCATCGTATTTTTCGCAGCTCACCAGAGGTTTTCTCCTGCCTCCTCGCATCTTCTCCATGGGATCGATAGGCTCAACAGTAGCTTTCTCTGTCATAATTAACCTTCCTTGTATGTGCAGCGTAATTCATACCAGTTTACATGTAATTCATTTCTTTTCAGAAAATTTGTTTCAGCTCTGAAAAGAAAAAATAAAAGTAAAAATAAAGGCCTGCTTACTTGCAGGTGTCGAGAAGACTTTTCTTCTTACCTCCCCTCTGTTCGGAGGGGTGTATCGGTTCAACTTTAGCTTCTTCTGTTTCTTGCTGTTCTTCCTTCTTCTCTTGTTCTGGCATAGATAAAACTCCCCTAATCAGTTTACGCCTTTGAAAATAATGTTTTTACCTTGTTTCAATCCAATGTCCCAGGACCCTGCTAACCTTTGAAGGATTCCCAGTATTCAAGCCTCATCGGATTGCATTTTCAACAACCCTCAATCTATGGGATATTAAGACAGATTATCAGATCCCGTCGCAGCGAGCAAACAGTCTCCGGATTAATATTTCTTTATTTGCCTTTGAACCGGATGGTTCTATTTTAAACCCCTGACATCTTTTTCTCTTTCATTCCTCCTTTCTACTCTTCCCGGATAAAATTGATTTGGGAAATTAACCCCTAATTTTATTACACCCACCAGATTTATTAAATTTTTGCAAAAAGGACAAAAGAACCTGAAAAAATGTTGTTCATTTTCAAACAGGAAGTCAAAAAACAGGTTTTTATAAGTTCACTAAAAAGATAGGGCAAAACAGTTGGTATAATTAAAATTATTTGGGAGAATATATATCCCATTAATCATTATAAGGAGAACGTCCATGCCGAAAGGCAAATGGACAGGACCCTGCATAAAACTCAGTTACACTTAAATTTATCTTATCATTTGTTCAGCAAATATGCTTTTACTCAGGAAAATGTGATCTCATGGCATATAGAATACTGGAAAAGGAAGAAATTGCTCCATCGGTGCACAGGATGATAATAGAGGCCCCTGATGTGGCAAAGGCTGCAAAAGCCGGACAGTTCATAATCCTCAGGATTGATGAGAGGGGGGAAAGAGTTCCTCTTACAATTGCGGATTTTGAAAAAGAGAAGGGTACGGTTACTGTAATATTTCAGGAAATGGGCAAGACCACAAAACAGCTTGCAAAGCTTTCTTCAGGTGATTCCCTTGAAGATTTTGTCGGGCCTCTCGGAACCCCTGCCGATATTAGAAAGCTTGGCACTGTAATTCTTGTGGGAGGAGGGGTAGGTGTTGCACCGATATACCCCCAGGCAAAAGCTTATATGAGTGCAGGAAATCGGGTAATTTCAATTATCGGTGCCCGAAACAAAGACCTCCTGATCCTTGAAGACGAAATGGAGAAAGCCAGTTCCGAACTGTATATCGCAACCGATGACGGGTCGAAAGGGCACCACGGGTTTGTGACCGATATCATGAAAAGGATCCTGGACAGCGACGAAAAGGTTGCAAGGGTTGTAATTATCGGACCTCCGATTATGATGAAAGTAGGGGCAGGGGTTGCTTTCCCCTATGATGTGGAAATTCTTGTCAGCCTGAACTCCATCATGGTAGACGGAACCGGGATGTGTGGAGGCTGCAGGGTTACGGTCGGCGGAGAAACGAAGTTTACATGCGTTGACGGCCCTGAATTTGACGCCCGGAAGGTTGACTTTGTCCAGCTTATGAACAGGCTTGCAATGTACCGCGGCGAAGAGGCACAGGCTGTGGAAAAGTACGAAGAGGAATGCAGGTGCGGACTGCACTGAGAAGGAGGGAATGAAAAATGCAAGAAGTACAGGGAGAAAAGACGGGAAAAGCAAAGAAAGAAAGAACCCCGATGCCAGAGCAGCCTGCAGAAGAGCGCAGGAAGAACTTTGATGAAGTGACCCTCGGCTACACAAAAGAAGATGCCCTTGCCGAAGCTTCCCGCTGCCTTTCCTGCAAGGACCCGAAGTGTGTTGAGGGCTGCCCTGTGAATGTAGACATTCCAGGCTTTATTCAACTGATCTGCGAGGAAAACTTTGAAGGGGCAATCGAGAGAATCAAAGCCACAAACGCCCTTCCTGCTATCTGCGGCCGCGTCTGTCCCCAGGAAACCCAGTGTGAAGCCCGCTGTGTACTCGGGAAGAAGAGCCAGCCTGTTGCAATAGGAAGGCTTGAGCGCTTCTGCGCAGACTATGAGCGTGAAAAAGGCGTGAAGTCTCCCGAAGCCATGCCTCCTACCGGCAAGAAGGTAGCAGTTGTGGGTTCAGGCCCTGCAGGGCTTACTGCCGCAGCAGACCTTGCAAAGCTAGGGCACAAAGTAACAATCTTTGAATCCCTGCACAAAGCCGGAGGAGTCCTGAGTTACGGCATCCCGGAGTTCAGGCTGCCAAAAGAAATTGTGCGGCAGGAAGTAGAGTACATCAAAAAGCTCGGAGTAGAGTTCAAGCCTAATTATATCATCGGCAGGATCAAGACCCTGGACGAACTCTGTGATGATTTCGATGCCGTTTTCCTGGGTACGGGCGCAGGGCTCCCGAACTTCATGAGGATAGAAGGCGAAAACCTAAACGGCGTCTATTCCGCAAACGAATTCCTGACCCGTGTAAACCTCATGAAAGCCTATGATCCCGAATACGACACAACAGTCAGGCACGGAAAACATGTGGTTGTCGTAGGGGGCGGAAACGTGGCAATGGACGCAGCCCGCTCTGCCCTCCGTCTGGGCGCCGATGAGGTAAGCATAGTCTACCGCCGCGGAGAAGACGAGATGCCCGCCCGCCGGGAAGAAGTCGAGCATGCCAGAGAAGAAGGTATAACCTTCAGGCTCCTTACAAACCCTGTCCGCATCCTCGGAGACGAGAAGTTCAACGTTACAGGCGTCGAATGTATAAAAATGGAACTTGGAGAGCCTGACAAGTCCGGCAGGAGAAGCCCTGTCCCTGTGGAAGGCTCGGAGTTCCTGATCCTTGCTGATGTTGTGGTTATCGCCATAGGTACCTCCCCTAACCCGATCATTTTTAAAGGCTCGGAAGGCCTTGAACAGAACAGGCGGGGCACTGTTGTTGCCGACGAAGAAACCGGTGCAACCTCCAAGTGCGGAGTCTTTGCCGGTGGAGACGTGGTTACAGGCGCAGCTACTGTCATCAGTGCAATGGGCGCAGGTAAAAAAGCTGCAAAGGCAATTGATGCGTTTTTGAAAGAAAAGTGAAAAAATAGCGAGATAAATATGAAGTTGTAATGAGACAAAAGAAAAACTGGTGGATCGATTCCAGATTACAGCCATAAACCTGAACTTCAAAATCTATCTCATGGCCAACAAATCCTTCTCCAAATAGCGGATTTATCTGGGAATCGAAGCACTAGAATTTCTTCTCTTGCTAATTTTTATTTATTATATCTAAACCTTCTTTTGCTAAGGTTTCTATTATTTGCTCATTCATTTGCTCATTCGTAATGGTTAGAAACCTTATTGAATTCCTCATCCGCCTGAGCATAATGGCTTGTTTCCATATATCTGCAGCCGGCTTCAAGGTGTGGCAAGTCTTCTTTGAGTTGTGCCAAAAATCCGCATATTTGGATAACTCCCACAGAAACTTCTGAATACTCCGAATCTTTTAGCTTCTCCAGAATCTGTTGGGATTCGGAAAATTTCTCGGAAGCTTTTCCGAATTCATCGGCGGCTTCACCCCACCGTTCGGCCTTAAAATCTTCAAGCCCCTTCGAAAAAAAGTTGAACCCTTCCATATAAGGATACATTCCCCCCATTAAAACCCTGAGTTCCGCATACATAATTTCACTGGTTTCCAGATCATCCCTTAACAGGACAATGGAACTCTTCTCCTCTACAGGTACTGAATCAAGATCGAGCATAAACATTTTTTCTTTTGCTGAACTTAATAAAACAGCAGAATCATTTAAAGCTTCGTTCATTTTGTCTATTTCTTCTTTACTCGAGTCAAATTCTTCTGAATACATGTATGCGAAAGATTTATCGAAATGTTCCATAGCTATGATAAAACTCTGTAGAGAATGAACTCTATCCAAACCAGCTTCAGCTAAAATTTTATATCTCTCAATATCCTGTCTTTCTTCTTCGTAATCCGAAGAGGCACTATTAAGAATCTTTAAGGCTTCCTCGAAATCTGTTTCGGAAGCGTCCAGACTCATTTTCGCAGTGGTATAGGTACCTGAGCCCACATCTTCTTTTACGGATATACTTCTGTTTTCAGCTTTATTGATAAGTAAAGAAGAAGTATTGATTTCCTCTGCAGCGGAAATTTTATTCCCTACTTCTGCAGCAGAAACTTCGTTTTCAATACATCCGGAAAAAAATATTGTCAGAAAGAGCCCCATAAGAACAAGACCACTTCTTCCCAGAAGTGCTTGCTTTCTTGTGTCCATATTTCAACCCCCCAAAGTACTAAAGGAAAATTAAACTCGCAGAGATTCGTGTTTCCCGCAATGAAACGACAACTTATAGAAATTCGGACATTTATATAAGGAAACATTCTCCAGAAAACAATAACTAGTTTGGAGTTTGAGAAGATAAAGGTTTCTACAAAAATGGAGAGTATGAATAAAAATAGTCAGATCGAATGATATAAAAGGAAACTAAATAAAATAAAAAAATATGCAAATAGAAATTAAAAGTTTTCAAGAACCACTTTTAAAAGTACAACTAAAGCAACGATCAAAAATAGGGTCCATAAAAGCGGCAAAAGCATCCGGAGCAGGAAATACAGTATTATCGCTATCAGAATCAACTGAACTAAAGAAAGTTTCCTTCTTCCTACACGCAGGAAGCGACGATTAAATCCGTGAGCCATGCTGTAAACCTTCCAGATTTCTCTTTTATTTCTCTTTTTTATTTCTCTTTTATATTTCTCTTTTATATTTCTCTTTTGTATATGTTAACTTCTACTCTCTTATTATATTTTTTGCCCGTAGATAAGAATTACCCTCAAAAAATTTCAGGATATTAACCCGAAATGGAGTTGAAATCGCTAATTAGAGAGCAAAATAGGTAAGACAGAAGGCAGAGTAGAAATTGAAGCCTGCAAGCTTTTCAAAAAATTCCGGTGTAAATTCTTAGAAGTTCAGCAGGAAAATTCAGTAACAGGTCTGCTGGGAATCGAACCCAGGTTCGGAGCTCCGGAGGCTCCAGTGATATCCTCTACACCACAGACCTTCATTGTGAAAAAGTTATGCCCGATTAACTGACTTACAGGGGTGTGATCAGTTAACTGGCTGTTTATAGTGCCAAATAGCTTATAAATTTAATCCTCAATCAAATTATAAATATTCTTAAAGAAAGTTGATCAAAATGAACTTGCTGTAGACTAACTTAAAGATTTCAGGTTCCATATTGAATTCAGGATGTTTTAGTATTTAGCTCAGGACCTTATTCCTCCCACTTCTCCCCATACCTTTCTTCAAACACAAGTTCCGAAAGGGCTTTACGTGTAGAAGTGCGTTTTCCGGGAGCAGGTTCCCCGATGGCAAGCACTGCCATAAGTTCGAGCTTTGGCGGGCAGTACAGGATTGAATTAACCTTTTCATGCTGGTTCAGGATCTCCCCTAGCCAGACTGCGCCCAGGCCGAGTTCACAGCAGGCGAGGAGCATGTTCTGGATGGAAGCTCCTATTGCCTGGATATCTTTAGTCCTGTTGTACGAATGTTCGGTATCCAGAAAAGCCGCGATAAGCAGGGGGGTTCCTGCCACGATGCTTGAATAATGAGTACATTCCGAGAGCTTCTGGATGGTTTCAGGGTTCCTGACAACTGCAAAGCGCCAGGGCTGGTTGTTCAAACCGGAAGGAGCCCAGCGGCCTGCGTTGAGGATCGTGTTAATTTCTTCCTTGCTGATGGGTCTGTCCGTAAACTCCCGGACACTCCTTCTGTTGAGGATGGTGTCAATGACTTTGCTTTCTCCTGTTACTGGCATATTTTCCCTCCTGATTGAATTTTCAATTTCAGATTTATGAACTTTCTGTTAAAAGATTGAAATCAAGTTATTAAACGTTACCGGCAAGCAGGAAGCAATTACCGGTATACAGCCCTGAAAAACCATGAATTAATTTCGGGGGAAATGAAATAATTCTCTCGGTCTGGAGCTATTTCTTTTGATATCTACTTCTCTTAATTGCGGCGTCGTTTTTGGGTCTTTTTTATCTGGTTGGTAGCCGGCTAAGACCCAACGCGGCGCGGGGAAGAGGGGGGTGAAAGCTCGAGCTATGGGATCAGAATGGATTAACCGGTTAATGACGGACCAACAGTCAGAAAAAAGTCCAGAAAAATCAGAAAAACTGGAAGAAAATCGGAAAAAATAAGTCCCCAGACCACCCGATCGGTGGCCTGAAACTGAAAAAAGCAGCTTAAAGCTCAGTCGTCATCAATCTTCTTGTTGAGCCAGGGGATGTTTGCCCGGATTTCCTTGCCGACAACCTCAAGCGGGTGTTCCTTTTCCTGGCGTTCCATGGCTTTGAGTACGGGGTGATTGACCATGCCTTCAAGGACGAATTCCTTTGCAAATTCCCCGTTCTGGATCCTTGCGAGAGCCTCGTACATAGCTTCGCGGGATTCTTCATTGATGATCCTCGGGCCAACGGTCATGCCGCCGTATTCGGCTGTGTTGGAGACGGAGTGCCACATTCTCTCAAGCCCGCCTTCGTAGATAAGGTCCACAATGAGTTTGACTTCATGGCAGGTTTCGAAGTATGCCATTTCAGGCTGGTACCCTGCTTCCACAAGCACTTCAAAAGCGGTCTTGATAAGTGAGGCAAGTCCCCCGCAGAGGTCAACCTGCTCTCCGAAAAGGTCGGTTTCGGTTTCTTCCCGGAAGGTGGTCTCGTAAACTCCTGCCCTGGTTGCGCCGATACCCTTGGCATAGGAAAGGGCAAGATCCCTTGCTTTTCCGGTTGCGTCCTGGTAGACTGCGATCAGGCCCGGCACTCCGATGCCTTCCGTGTAGGTTCTCCTGACAATGTGTCCTGGACCTTTGGGGGCGACCATGAAGACGTCAACATCCTTCGGGGGCACAATCTGGTTGTAGTGGATATTGAAGCCGTGGGCAAAAACAAGGGCATTGCCGGCTTTCAGGTTGGGTTCAATCTGAGAATAGTAAACAGATGCCTGCTTTTCGTCCGGAAGGAGGATCATGATAACATCTGCAGCTTTTGCAGCGTCTTCAACAGTCATAACCTTCAGGCCATCAGACTCGGCTTTTGCCCAGCTGGAACTGCCATTCCTGAGCCCGACTACAACATTGAGCCCGGACTCATGCAGGTTTCTGGCGTGGGCGTGACCCTGGCTTCCGTAGCCCATTATTGCGATTGTTTTGTCTTTAAGTGCATCAAAAGTTGTTTCGTTATCATAAATTATCGTTGCCATTCCTTAATTCTCCTGATTGATTTTACTGAATCGTCCTTAACTGATTATACTGATTAGTTTTACCAATTGATTTTACTGATCCGTTTTATTGGTACATTCCTGATATATTCCATAATTTTTTAATGAAAGTTTCTGCATTATTCAGGGAAGTGCCTGAATTCAAACACAGAGGTTTCCCTGAGAATTAAACTGATTTCCGAAAAGTTACTGTTTCTGGACCCGCCAGCCAAATGTAAGGAGAGGCCGGAAACCCGGAAAGTTTATTAGAAGACCTTTAGAATTCGAAAAGGCTTCCGGCTGCCCCAATCTGTGAAAAATAATTGAGCAGCTACCTCTCATTACCTGCCCTTAATATTTAAACCTTCTTTGGGCCCCGCACCATTGCAATCTTGCCTGTTCTGACCATTTCCTTGATCCCGAACTGGCGGAGAAGTTTTTCGATTGCCTGGATTTTACTTTCATCCCCTGTTACCTCAACGGTCATGGACTTCGGAGCAACATCCACTATCCTGGCCCTGAAGATGTTTGCAATCTGGATAATCTCTGCCCTTGTGTTCACATCAGCTGAGACCTTGATAAGGGCAAGCTCCCGCTCAACCGCATCGTCGCTCCCGATATCCGAGACCTTGATGACATCTATGAGCTTGTTGAGCTGTTTTGTTACCTGTTCGAGCACATGGTCATCCCCATGCACAACAATGGTTATTCTCGAAATATCAGGGTCTTCGGTAACTCCCACAGCCAGGCTGTCGATATTGTATCCGCGCCTTGAGAAAAGAGAAGCGACTCTGGAGAGCACACCTGACTTATTTTCCACAAGGACTGCAAGTGTGTGTTTCATCAGTGTTCCTCCAGGTCGATGATCTCATTAATTGCAGCTCCTGCCGGCACCATCGGATAGACATTTGCTTCACATTCAACAATCACTTCGACAACAGCAGGCCTTCCGGACTTTACAGCTTCTTCGATTGCAGGCCTGACTTCGGATGGTTTTTCCGCACGCAACCCGAGCGCACCGTAGGCTTCGGCAAGTTTTACAAAGTCAACACTGCCCTTGATGAAGGTGTAGGAATACCTCCGGTCATAGAAGAGTTCCTGCCACTGCCGGACCATGCCCAGGTAACCGTTGTTCAGGATCACGGAAACAACCGGGATGTCGTTCTGGACCAGAGTTGCAAGCTCCTGAGAGTTCATCTGGAAAGAGCCGTCGCCTGCGATATTGATAACGGTTTTATCCGGCTTTCCGACCTTGGCTCCCATGGCTGCAGGAAGCCCGTATCCCATTGTGCCAAGCCCTCCTGAAGTGAGGAAAGTTCGAGGCTTGCTGTATTTGAAGTACTGAGCTGCCCACATCTGATGCTGCCCAACTTCCGTAACTATGATCGCATCCTTGCTGGCTTCGGAGATCTGCTCTATAACAAACTGAGGCATTATAGTATCCGAAGACACCTGCCTGTAGGCAAGAGGATACTCCTTCTTCCACTGGTTTACCTTTTCGAGCCATTCCGTGGATTTGCAGCACTGGACATACTTAATAAGGGATTTGAGTACCTGCTTTGCGTCCCCGACAATAGGAACATGCACCTTTACATTCTTGGAGATCTCGGCGGGGTCGACATCAATATGGATAACCCTGGCGTTGGGGGCAAAAGACTCAAGCTTGCCGGTAACCCGGTCGTCAAACCTTGCTCCCACAGCAATGATAAGATCGGACTCCTGAATTGCGTAGTTTGCGTATTTGCACCCGTGCATTCCGAGCATTCCGACATAGAGAGGATGTTCGGTCGGGATAGAGCTGATACCCATCAGAGTAGTTGTAACCGGAGCCATGAGGGTCTCGGCCAGCTCAACGAGTTCCGCACTCGCATTCGAACTTATCACCCCTCCTCCGGCGTAGATTATGGGCCTGCAGGAGTTTGCGATCTCTTCGGCGGCTCGTTTTATCTGCTGGGTATTTCCTTTGTAAGTTGGCTTATAGCCTCTGAGCTCTACCTTGTCAGGATACTGTAAGTCAATTTCTATATTCTGTACATCCTTCGGAAGGTCAATTAATACCGGGCCAGGCCTTCCGGTCGAAGCAATATGGAAGGCTTCTTTTACAATCCTCGGGATTTCTACTGGATCCTGTACGAGATAGTTGTGCTTGGTAATTGGCAGAGTGATGCCGGTAATATCTGCTTCCTGGAAAGCGTCGTTTCCGATAAGGGATCTTGGTACCTGGCCGGTTAAGGCTACAATTGGCACTGAGTCCATATATGCGGTGGCAATACCTGTTACCAGGTTAGTTGCTCCGGGACCTGAAGTAGAAACGCAGACCCCGGTCTTTCCAGTAGCACGGGCATACCCGTCCGCAGCATGAGCTGCTGCCTGTTCGTGGCGTACAAGTATGTGGCGCAGATCTGAATCATAGAGTTCATTGTAGAAAGGAATGATCTGCCCTCCGGGGTATCCGAAGAGAGTGTCAACTCCTTCCTTTTCAAGGCACTTTATAAGAGCCTTTGCGCCGTTGACTTTTTCTGTTGACCCGGTTGTCATTATTAATCTCCTTATTTATTTCTTGAGACTTGGTCTAACTGAATGGATACCCACATTTCAGGTGGGCACCTTTCCAGTTAAGGGTGTATTTATGAGAAATACTTTTTCATCTATCTTATCTCTCACACTCACACTTTTTTGATTGCGAATTTCGCAAATACATCATAATCAATCATGTTATATATGGATGAGGGTTTCTCCGGGTTTTCAAAGTGCCGGAGATCCCTGTTTCAAAAATTTCCTCAAACAGAAAAAAAGAGAGGACGAAAGAGTCCTCCAGAGAAACCTTTGAAGTTCCGCATCCTTTTATGATTTACTCTACCCGGATAAGGCGGTTCATCCCGTTCATTACGGCTTCTACAGAGGCCATGATAATGTCCGTTCTTGCCCCGCTTGCGGTAATTACCTTTCCGTTCTTGGAAAGCTTTACCCTTACTTCTACAAGAGCGTCAGTTCCGCCGGTAATCGAGTCTACATGGTACTCTTCAAGGATAACGTCTTCAGCACAGGAACTTACAGCTCTTCGAATAGCATTGATCACAGCATCCACAGGTCCGTTTCCGATTCCAGCCTGTACGATTTCCTTGTCTTTTACATTGAGTCTTATGGAAGCGGTTGGAGTCACCCGGTTTCCGGATACAATGGTGAACTCTTCTAATTTTACAATAGGTTCTTTGTAAATATCAAGCACGGTTTCTGCAATGGTCTGCAGATCAGCATCGGTGATATGTTTACCCTGGTCACCCATCTGCTTGACTCTGTTGAAGATTTCTTCGGTCTGAGCCTCATCAGCCTCGAGCCCCATCTCTTTTAAAGCAAGAGTAATAGAGCTCCTTCCTGCATGTTTACCAAGTACGATCTGGCGCTGCCGTCCAATATATTCGGGACTCATCGGTTCATAAGTTGCCTTGTCAGCCAGGAGCCCGTGCACATGAATTCCTGCCTCATGAGTGAAAGCATTTCCTCCTACAAGGGCTTTGTTAGGGGACACGGGAATTCCGGTAAGCCGGCTTACAAGCCTTGAAGCCCGGTATATCTGTTCGTGCTTGATGCCGGTATCATATTTATAGAGCCACTCCAGACTCATTACGACTTCTTCAAGAGAGGCATTTCCGGCTCTTTCCCCTAAACCATTAATTGTCACATGGGCCTGCTTTGCTCCTGCTGCAAGCGCCGAAACCGTGTTTGCGGTTGCTAAACCGAAATCATTGTGGCAATGAATGCTTATCGGGGCTTTCAGGGAAGAAGACAGGTCCCGGAAAATCTCGGTGGTCTTTTCAGGTACCAGAAGCCCTACGGTATCGCAGAAACATAACCTGTCAGCCCCGGCATCTATTCCGTCGGAATAAATGGCTTTTAAGAATTCCGGGTCCGCCCGCGAAGCATCTTCTCCACTCAGCTCTACGATCAGGCCGTGATCTTTGGCATACTCGGTAACCTCGGCTGCGATCTGCCTTACTGCATCCCGGTCCTTTTTGATTTTCGTTTTGATATGCAGGTCCGAAACCGGAGCTACAAGATGGATTGAATCGACATCGCATTCAAGAGCATGGTCAACGTCCATTTTTACAATCCTGCAGTAACTGCAGATTTCGGCATTGAGACCGGCATTCGCTACGGCCTTGATGGATTCCCTTTCCCCTGCGGAAGTAATTGCAGAGCCAGCCTCGATTACAGAGACTCTCATCTCATCGAGGGCCCGGGCAATTAAGAGTTTCTTCTCTCTGGTCAGGGCTACGCCAGGTGTTTGTTCACCGTCTCTCAAAGTAGTATCCAGAAATCGGATGTTTTCGAATAATATAATCCCTCAGTCTTGGTTTTTATTTCAATAGATTTCAATAGATTAGTTCTGCAGAACAGGGAAAAAATAATACCACTAATATTATATAATTGTACCCTATTTTGCAGCACTCATTTTACTATAATCTTACACATATTTTATCTCAGAAACCCGATTCCATCCGGGAATACTCCCGAATTTACTCCCGGACTCTCCGAAACTTCTCTCCAATAGGTAGACCATAGTATTTTTAGTTTCCAGTTAACAATATACCTTACTTTTTTAAAAAAAGACAAATATAGAAACCGGTCAGATGCCCAGAATCTGAAAACTGAAAAGAGAGAAAAATAGAATTGTGAGGGGAACCCGCAAATCTGCAGGAGCGGTAAAGAGAGGCCACTCACACTGAAACATCATTCAGAGTTCCCCTTAAGTAGACCGGCCATACAGGTTGCAAGCAGGAAAAATTGTCCTGTTATGTTCTGCCAGTCAGTCTTAAAAAATTAAAAAATGATGTTTAGAAATAATTTTGAACATTTTCTATTGCCTTTACAATCAGGGAAACACACGCTTCAATATCTGCCACATCCAGAACTTCCACCGGAGAGTGGATATAACGGGTGGCTATGCTGACCGTACCTGTAGGAATGCCTTCCTTTGTGAGGTGGATTGAAGTAGCATCAGTGGTACCGCCAGAACTTACACCCAGCTGATACGGGATCCCGTTTTCATCCGCGCTTTCCCGGAGCCACCTGAGAACCTGAGGGTGGGCTATAAGACCTCTTCCGGATGCGTCTGCTACAGTTATTGCGGGCCCTTTTCCCAGTTCCAGAGCTGAATCGGTCTTGTTTATACCCGGATGATCTCCCGGAATGGTTGTGTCTAGGGCAAGGGCCACATCCGGACAGAGCCCGAAAGCACAGGTTTTTGCTCCTTTAAGCCCCACTTCTTCCTGAACCGTGCCCACGGCATATACATTTGCTTCGATTTTGCGCTCATGAAGCCGTTTCATGACCTCAAGGAGAATTACAACTCCTGCGCGGTTATCAAAAGCCTTGGATGTAACCTTCCCGTTTGCCAGGGGCATGAATTCCTGGTCGATTGAAACCGTGGTGCCAATCTCGATTCCCAGGTTCCCTGCATCCTCCCTGTCTTTTGCCCCTATATCGATAAACATATCCTCAAGTTTCACGGGCTTTTTCCTGTCCTCTTCTTTCATCACATGAGGAGGTTTGGAACCTATTACTCCGTAAATCGAGCCCTTTTTGCCGTGTACGACGACTCTCTGGTTCAGGAGAGTCTGGTCAAACCAGCCCCCTATCCCTACAAAGCGCAGGAATCCATCCTCATCTACATACCTGACCATTAACCCTATTTCGTCCATGTGGGCAGCCAGCATTACAGAAGGTCCCTTTCCCTCTTTAACAGCAATAAGGTTTCCCATGGTATCTTTCCGCATACTGTCAACATGGGGTCCGAGCTCTTTTTCAAGCAGTTTCCGGACCTCATCTTCAAAGCCGGAAATTCCGTGGGCGTTTGTAAACTTTTCGAGAAGGGATTTTATTTCTTCAAGGTTTGCGCCTTTTTCCATATTTTCTGCCATGTAAGAAAATCTCCTGAATCCGGGTCAATCTGAAGCTTCAATTGCAAGTTGAAACTTAATCCCTAGGCTAAGGTTTGATCTGAACCTCAGTTAACCTAAAGTGTAATTCTGAGTAAACATAAATTACTTCTGGCAGCTGCCTTTTCGGTTTGGAGCTCATCCAGTTGATTTGCTAATATATCTGTTTAATGGGATATATTATAAATGTCCATCTACGGTTATCCTTTGTTGAAAGACTTTTGAGGCTTTTTAGTCTTGGGTTTAACAAATATATCAAGCATCGAATCTACCTCATAATGTGCCCATACCTGTAATGCGACTGACTCATCTTTTTCATATTAATTTGATTGTTGGGGTGTCCTTATTTAAGTTGAACTTGTTGTTTAAGTTTTTGGCAGGGGCTTTTAAGCTGCTTTCTGGCGGGGAGGATTATTTTCGGAAGCTGTAAGGACAGAAACATTAAAATCCCTTCAGGTTTATTGAGGACTCAGGTGAAAATTATATGACTTCAGAATTACCTCCTCAAATCCAGAACCAGATAGCACAGCTTCAGCAGGTACAGCAGCAGGTTCAGGCTCTTGCTATGCAGAAATCCCAGATTGAAGCTATGCAGAAAGAGTCCAAAATGGCTCTCGAAGAATTAGAAAGACTGGCTGACGATGCGGTGGTCTACCGTAATGTCGGAGAACTGGTAATAAAAACGAGCAAAGAGGAGTCCGTTTCGAAACTTAAAGACAGAGAAGAAACACTCTCACTCAGACTTCAGTCTATTTCCAGACAGGAAGAAAGGCTCACCGCCCGCTTCAAACAGCTTCAGGAGCAAATCCAGCAGGCACTTGGCCCCAGAGCACAATAACTTTTTATTTTTCTTTTGCATTGATAGAATGCAGGACATAACATAGTTATAACGGAGATTGTGCCGAAATCCCGAAACTCCGGGACTTTCGATACCTATAAAAAACGGTAGCCAGAGTGGACAATGCAAGTTGATGAAGTGGAGTTTTTCAACCGGCTCCTTGACTATCGAAACATTTTGTATTTGTGTCACAGGAATGCAGATCCGGATGCTGTAAGCAGTGCTTTTGCCCTTGCTGAGGCACTCGGAGGTACGGTCGGGCTCGTAGATGGCTGTAACCGTGTGGCGTCCGTCCTGATCGACAGGCTCGGAATCGAGGTAGTGGATAAGCCAGACCCTGCGAATTACGGTTTTGTTGTTGTTGTTGATACCTCGACTAAAGCGCAGCTAAACGACATAGAGCTTACCAGTTACTGTGTAATCGACCACCATACAACCACCGCCCTCACCGAGAATGCAGAATTCTACCTGCACAGGAACGCAACCTCAACTGTAGAGATAGTGTATGATATTTTAAAAGCAATGGGCGCCCCGATTAACCGCAGGGTGGGAATCGGCATGCTCACGGGAATCGTAACCGACACCGGGCATTTCAAGCACGCATCTGTCGACACCTTCCGAACAGTGGCAAAAATCATTGAAGCCAGTGGCGTTGAGTACGGGGAAGTACTGGACCTTATGGCTGCCACTCCCCAGGACATCTCGATGCGCATCGCTATCCTGAAAGCAGCAAGCCGGGTTGAACTCGATAGAGTGGGAGATATGCTTATAGCGTCTTCTCATGTAAGTTCTTTCGGAGGCTCAGCCTCTTCCATGCTTATCAACATCGGAGCCGATGTAGCTTTTGTTGGCACTACCAAAGGAGAAAGCGTCAGGGTAAGTGCGAGGGCGAAACGTGATGCCGTAAATGCCGGAGTTAACCTCGGCCAGCTGATGGAAGATATCAGTAATGAATATAACGGCACCGGAGGAGGGCATTCGGGAGCTGCAGGGATAGATGTAATCGCCAACATGGAAGACGTACTGCATAAATGCAGAGAAATGACAAAGAAAATCCTTGAAAATTCCCTCGGAACAACCTCAATAGAGATTTCTGAGGATGAAATTGAATTTAATGAAGAAGAATAAGAATAAAATAGTAAGATAAATAGTAAAAGAAAAGTAAAATAAATAGTAAAATGCAAAAAGAAGCCAGAATAAAGCTTTTCGGATAATAACAATTAATTAACTGTATATATCTTTTCCTGAAAGTTATATTTTAGGTATATTTTTTCCATTTCTGTGTATTATTCCAATTCTGTGTATTTTTCCAATTCTGTGTATTTTTCCAATTCTGTGTATTTTTCCAATTCTGTGTATTTCTCCATTTCTGTGTATCTTCCCAAACCGGAATATCTTTTCAGTTTGACAGGCATTTCCAATTACCTTCCTCAACCAGACTTGAGAAAGATTTTTATTAAAAATCAATAACAACAACTATTATTTATATGAGAATCCAACTTAATCTTCACATTACACCATATCTGTCGGAAGTTCGTAACCTTCCGGAACTGCTTTAACCTTTCGGAATTGCTTTAATCTTTCGGAACGAAAAAACCGGCATGAAATAAGAGATGTATGAAATAAAAAACACTGTTACAGCATGACCTTAAAGGGACATGAGATGAAAAATATACATAAAAGAAGGTCGAAAGAGACGCGGCCTGAAACTAAAAGGTCTCAATATAAAGAACAAAGAGCGTGAAAAAATGCCAGAATACTGGGATCCTGAAATCGAGACAATGCCTGTAGACGACTTGAAAAAGTTGCAGGAAGAAAAATTGAAGAAACTCGTACATTATGTGTATGAGAACTCTCCTTTTTACAGAAAAAGGTTTGACGAACACGGCGTTCACCCGGAAGACATCCAGACTCTTGAAGACATCAGGAAGTTACCATTTACTTATAAGCAGGATCTCAGAGACACGTACCCTACCGGAATGTTTTGCGTCCCCAACTCAAAGCTCGCCCGCTTCCACGCTTCTTCGGGTACCACGGGCAAACCGACGGTAGTCGGGTACACCCACAAGGACATTGACGACTGGGCAGAATCCCTTGCCCGAGCTTTCACCTCTGTTGGAATGGGAAAAGACGATATTCTCCAGGTAAGCTACGGGTACGGACTCTTTACAGGTGGGCTCGGAGCTCACTATGGAAGTGAAAAACTGGGAGCAACCGTACTTCCCACAAGTTCGGGGAACACCGAACGCCAGCTTGAACTCATGAAAGACCTGGGTACGACAGCCATAGCCTGCACCCCCTCTTACTTCTTATACATGATTGAAACTGCAAGAAAAGAAGGCACCAGTATCAGGGACGACACAAAATTAAAGAAGGGCTTTTTCGGGGCTGAACCCTGGTCTGAAGAACTCAAAAAACGAATAGAAGACGAATCCGGGATTAAAGCCTATGATATCTACGGGACTTCGGAACTCAGCGGCCCCCTTTTTACAGAATGCGATGAACAGTGCGGCATCCACATCTGGGGAGACCTGTTCTTGATAGAGATTCTGGACCCCGAAACCGGAGAGACTATGCCTGACGGGGAAACAGGGGAACTCGTAATCACCACCCTTGCAAAAGAAGCAAATCCCCTTATCCGCTACAAAATCAAGGACCTTACCAAAAAACTATCGGAGCCCTGCAAATGCGGCAGGACACACCCGAGGATCACACGGATCAGCGGGCGCTCGGACGATATGATCATCGTGCGCGGAATAAATGTCTTCCCCGGACAGGTCGAATCGGTTTTGATGAATATCCCAGAAGTTGGGAACCACTTCATGATTATCGTGGATAGAATAGGCCCCCTCGACTCGATGAAGGTCCAGATCGAAATGCATGAATCTGCCTTCAGTGACCGGATGTCGGACATGATGGCCCTCAAAAAGAAAGTTGCAAACGCATTAAAGAGCGTGCTGAACCTTGCAGTAGAAGTCGAACTTGTGGAACACGGCTCTCTTCCGCGTTCGGAAGGTAAATCAAAGAAAGTCATAGACAACCGGAAGCTATGAAGTTTTCGTAGTTTGAAAGCTGAAAATTAAAAGCAAGAAATTAAAAATTTAAGAAAAAGAAAAGGAATAACCGGGGGAAATTGTAGATTGCAGCTTCCTTCCGTAACTCCTTATTTCCTTTCCTCTTTTGACCTCCCTCATTTAAGCCCAGAAAAAAATCCGGAACGGGGCTTTATACATGTAAACTTAAAGCTAGAAAAACAATAAACATGTAAACTTAAAATACCACACAGAAACTTATATTATACACTGAGGGAAAAATATTAAGAAAAGAAACAAGAAGTTGAAAGAAGGAATTGAAAAAGTAGGGAAGGAAAAGTAAGTATCTTACTTAATTTGATATTATTTAATTTGATATTATTTAATTTGATATTATTTAATTTGACATTATTTAATTTGACATTATTTAATTCGACATCATTTAATTCGACATTATTTAATTCGACATTATTTAATTTGATAAAGGAAAAGATAAAGATATAAAAAATACGGGATAAAAGGACATGGGTGCTGGAATGGAAGACAAAGTTATAAAACAAATTTCCCTTTTTGCGGAAAACAAACCTGGCAGACTTGCAAGCGTGGCAAATAAATTGAAAAGCGCCGGCATAAATATCAGGGCGTTTACCATTGCCGAGTCTGGAGACTTCGGGATCATCCGTATGGTGGTGGACAAGTCAGATTATGCTCACAGTGTACTCCACGATGCCGGGTTCACAGTTTCAGAAACCAGCGTTCTGGGAATCGAAATGGAAGATGTCCCGGGCAGCATGTCCCGGATTGCGGAAGTTTTCGGAGCAGCGAATATCAACCTTGATTATGCCTATGCTTTTGTCACCCGGGACCAGAAAGCCCTTCTTATAGTCCGGGTAAACGAAATTGAAAAGGCGATAGAAACGCTGGAAGAGAACGGTATAAAGCTAATCGGCATGAAGGAACTTGAAAAGATCTGATTTTGATTGGGTCCCCGATTTTCCGGGAAGGCAGCTTTAAAGAAAAAGCCAGGAAATAATCCAGAGCCTGGTACATTATATTGATGTGCCGGAGCAATCTGGAAGTTCTCTTTTTACAGGCTCTTATCTGGGCGGCAATTGTTTTAGATTGAAAGATTTTGCAGCCAGCAGATACCTGGAGCCGGAAGTATTATATTAGAGATATATTAGAGATTTTCCGAGCCTCTATCGCGTAAATAGATATACATTATAAATATAAAAAGAATGGAATGGGACATGCCTTTCTGGAATAAAGAAAAGGCTATCATATAACAGTAAACAGGGATTGGACCGACAAAAAGGCAAAGTCAACCGGTTTGACCACAATGACAGAGAATAAAGATAGCTTACAGGAAAACACTCAAAATCCTTCAAAAAATAAACTTGGAGGAACTCATACTACGATTATTGGCGGAAGAGCTGGAAAAAAACTCGTAAAGCTTGTAAGCCAGCACCCCGAAATAAAAAAAGTAATTCCGTCCGTAATTTCCGTAAAAGGCATAGCAGGAGGAAAACTGGCTGGAAAAGTCCTGCGCGCTGACGCCAGAGGAAATCTGAGGCTATTACTTTCGGAAGGGAGAAGTTTCCAGGAAATCAGGCTGGTGACGACGGTCGGTACAGCTGATGAAGGGGACAGAATCATGAACGAATTAAACGAAATATTAAAAAATGCCCTCTGAGGCGCTGAAGGAGAGGTTACTGTTTGACATTCATAGGGGTTGACCACGGGACAACAGCAATGCGTTTTGCGCTTATTGAGGATGAAAAGGCCCTGACCTTCGAACTCGGAAGGGCTGAAGCGGCTGCAATGTCAGAAAAAGAAATTCTGGCAGCCATTGAAAGAGAGTTTGGGATCAGGATTGGAGATATCGACCTGGTTGCTCTGACCTACTCCATGGGAGACGGCTTTTCCGCAATCAGGGATGTAAGAAAACTTGAAAGCAGAGGGCTCCAGAGTATCGAAGGTGCCGGAAAAAAGACAGGAGGAGGCACAAGGGTATTTGATGCAGTCCGGAACTCCGGAATTCCGGCAATAGCAATTCCCGGCCTTCACGCAGGGAGTAAAGTTGACCCGAGAATGAAAGTCTTTTCCCACCTCACAAGCCCGGAAAAACTGGGGATTGCATACCATATCCTCTGTCTCGGCTATGAAGACTTCGTAGTTTCCGACATCAGTTCTAACACCGTGACCCTTGCGGTTGCTAAGGGAAAGGTGATCGGGGCAATTGACGCCTGTATTTTTGCTCCGGGAGTTCACCACGGACCTCTCGACCTGCAGGCGATAAGAAACGTTGATGACGGGCTCGAGACCGCAAACCAGGCCTTTATAGAAGCCGGAACCCTGAAGATGACTCCGTATAAAGACAGAGAAGAACTGCTCAACGCAGCCGGGAAAGGAGAAAAGCCTGCCCTGCTCGCCCTTGATACGATAGCCCTTTTTGCAGCCATGGAAATCGCTTCCATGCAGCTTCTCATGAAAGATTATGGAACTACTGGCACGGTCTTTCTTGCAGGCTCGGTAGGAGAAGTAGAGTACGTGCAGAAAAAGATCTGCACTCACCTGGATCAGAATTGCCTGAGTCTCGGGAAGTGGCACGCTGCAATCGGCTGTGCTGAGATAGCAAGGGACGTTGCTGCCGGAAAAAAACAGATCCTCGGAGTAGATGTTGATTATCCGTAAAGAATGAAGAAAAACTATCCTTAAAGAGAGAAATCAGGTCTTTTCCACAGATTCTTCGTATTCGTCTTCCTGATATTCTTCAAACTCCGAGGCGTCAAGTTTTTCCTCATCGATTTCATCGTCATAGCCGCTCATATGGTTTTTGTCCATGAGAATAACATAATCCGCAGAGTTCTTGAGCGCGGTGGAAAATCCGGGCTCAACCCCGAAGATGATGGTCTCTTTCCCATGTTCGTTTGCTTTGTTCAGGAGCGGCTTGAAATCCGCATCTCGGGTCACGATTGCAAGAGTATCTATGTTGGGGTTGTAGACCAGTTCCATGCCCTCAACCGCGAGGCGAACATCCACATCGCTGGAACAGATGATAGGCTCAAGGCCATGGTTTTCAATAGCCTCGACAAGCTTGTCAGAGGCGTACTGGTTCAGGAAAACGCGTCCTATCTTGATATTCCCGTAGTCCTTCAGGACGTCCCTTATTTCCTCAAGATTTACGTCAAACTCTTTTCGGAGGATATTCGGTCCATCCACCAGAAGTCCTATTTTCCTCCTGCCGACTTCTTTCTTGGTACGGAGGTATCTAGAAATGGAATCAAGTCCGCTTTTTACAGGCTTCATTATCAATGTCCTCTATGATCCTTACAGTTTTTTACTCGACCTGCATCTTTTTATTTTTATTGCCCCGATTCTCGGGAATAATTTATCTTTGAGGGCGTAGAGTTTCAGCAGCCCCCTTCTCCCTCTATATCTATCGGTACTGAGATTTTGCTTTAACCTTCAGAAGACTGCAGTTCTGGTGTTCAGAGCCATAAATTTACAGCTATGGTTATTCAGGTCTAAAGTCTGATTCCCGGCAGTTCGGGTAATAATCTAATGATATCTAAATATTTGCTTTTCTGTAGTAAAACATTTGCATACTTTGACAATAAAAGGTTCCAATTTTGCCTCTCCGAGAGACTGGACTGAAAATCTGATCTGCCCTGAAAAAGGGAAATCCCAGAGTACGAATTAAAACCTCTCAAAATTAAGCTATTTAACTATAAAACACGAGATATATTTTATAGAATTATAATTTATCGGAAAAAGGGCCTTTTCGAACTTCCCGAATGATGTAAGGAGATTCCTGAAGTTCAAAGAGATTTTCATTTTTTCTCCCCTTCTTCTGCCTGCTATACCGGATTTCTCCTGACTGCCGGAGGAAAGCTTCATAGATCCCCATAAACTGCTCGAACTCCGGCTCCGTAAGCTCTACAAATCCTTCTCTCCCCGCAAGCCAGTCATAGACCTGCAGAAGGACAATTTCCCTTACCCTTTTCAGACCTTCTTCCTCAGGCTCATCAGGGGCTTTTTCAAAGTATAGAGTTTTCTTCAGCTTGTGAGACCAGGCTGCAAAGACCCACCTGAAATTTAAAATCTGAATCGGGACTTTTTCCCCGGCGCCGGGCCTCAGATAGTAATACCTGTCCTGAGAAAAAATTTCTCCCAGACTCACCACCTGCCGCCGTACCTCGATCTCATATATTTTTCGTGAATTTTCTTCATGCGAAAACCCATGTAGAGCCCTACGAAGAGTCCGCTCAGGTGAGCGGTATGAGCTATCATGTCCGATGAATTAACCATCAGAAAATCAAAGACAGCAAACAGCAACAGGGCGTGTTTCAAACGCATAGGGACAAAATAAACGTATACTTTTATGTTCGGCTCAAGGACAGTAAGGGCGGCAAAAACCCCGTAAATCGCCCCGCTAGCCCCAACCATAGGTCCGGGATAAATATTGAAAATAGGCCGACTTAAGAAGGTGTATCCTATTGCAGACAGAACTCCTGCGGTAAAAAAGATCCCCAGGAGCTGTTTATTCCCTATCCTGCGCTCAAGGGCAGTTCCGAAGAAGTACAGGACAAGCATATTGAAAAAAAGATGCCATAATCCGGTGTGCAGGAAAATATATGTGACAAGCGTCCACGGCCTTGTCAGAAGAGAACCGGGATCAAACTGAAAAGCACTGATATAGAGAGGACCTATGCCCGGAACCATTTCCAGAAAGAAAGAAATCACGCACAGGAAAATAATTGCCATCGACGGGCTTGTAGAAACCGAACTTTTGATTCTGCCGGCCATTCCGCCTCGAGACTCGTATGGTATATCACTGTCAAACATGTTCCAATTACTCTCTATTTTAATCCAGTATAAAATTTTTGAATAAAATTACCTGAATAATAAAGCAGGTTATAAGAGGTTACCCAGGATGTCTCAAAATTAACCAGGGAATATTATTCAAACGCAAGATGCTGTCCAAACACAAGAAGTTTGTCCAAACATAAACTCAGGAACAAATAACAGGTACATAAATTGATGTATAACAGAACTCACAGACTGAAAAGACTGACATCAGGGAAACTCAGCCATTGACCCGATCCAGAAGCTCACGTCACAAATTTCGGAGTGCTTATGTTTGAAAGCCTGTTTTTCAAATTTTGTATTGAAAACTCTGATCAGCAAAGTTATAATTAACTCTCAGCAAACCTGATTGACTTAAAACCCCATCTGGAAACAGACAATCCTGAATCTCAATCCGTTCAATTTCATGGCATAATTCCATGAATATTCTATGATATGGGATATTCTATGATATAGGATATTCTATGATATGGGATATTCGATAATATAATTCCATTATATTAATAACACCAGGGGTTCAGAAGCAAAACCAAAACTCTTTTTAAATTGGAATAAGTATTATTTAAATCAAAGAATTTATCAATTAATATTCAAGTGAGAAAATCATATTTACTGCTTTCCTGGAAAAAATCATGAAAACGGTTTACAGCGTTTACTGTGTAAATTGAAATGGAGAACGTACCGATATAAATAGATTTTGATACTTTTATCTGAGAAAATAATATAATAAAATTAAAAATAATAATGAATAATATATTAAAACTGAAAATGGAATAACTGAAATTTTGTTTGTGCTAATTTTAAGCTTTGAGTAGGAAAAATCTTTATAATTATTTGATTTTAGTATGAAAAAAAGAAATAATTAATAACAAATATTAAAATCGATGAAAAAAATTATTGAGGCCAAAGAAGTCAAAATCAAAAAACAGGTAACGGCAAGCATTAAGACTTTCATTTACAGAATTGATCTTTGAGATTTTTTTTACGAATAGTGTGCCTCTACATTCCACTTTACCCATCACGAAATAGGGTGTTACAAATTAGAAAATGTTATATAGATTTGGTACATTTAGACTTTTAATTAGTGTTTATTATCCATCGGTAGCGACCTCTGCTCAAGATTAAGGTCTCAATCGTTGGCAAAAACGGTTTTTTTGAGGCATAGGGCGTAAAAAAGAGTTTGGAAGAGAGATTAAGCCCTAAAAACGACTTTTACAAGGAAAATATTCCCTATAAAAACGTTTTTATTTGAAAAAACGTTGGTATGGCGTTGGATGTTCAAATTGAGAGTTAAGAACGCTTTACCATAAAACGTCATTTAAACGATTGTAGCTTTAAAGTAGACGGCAAAATATATAATGTATAATCATTAAGAATATGCCGCAGATCTTAATTGCAATCGTCTTGGCGAAGTTGACTTTAAACAAATTTAGGAGGTAAAGCTCAAATGAGCAAACTAACTACCGGGAGTTTTTCTATAGAAGATCTGGAATCCGTTCAGATCACTATCAACAACATTGTAGGGGCAGCAAAGGAGGCTGCTGAAGAAAAAGCAAAAGAGTTAGGCCCGATGGGTCCCACTGCTCTGGCAGGCCTGGCATCCTACAGAAGCTGGAACTTGCTTCTTCTTGACCGCTACGAACCCGTCCTGACCCCCATGTGTGACCAGTGCTGTTACTGTACTTACGGACCATGTGACCTTTCCGGAAACAAAAGAGGAGCCTGCGGAATTGACATGGCCGGACACACCGGAAGGGAATTCTTCCTCCGTGTAATTACAGGTACTGCCTGCCACGCTGCACACGGACGCCACCTGCTTGACCATGTAATAGAAGTCTTTGGCGAAGATCTCCCCCTCAACCTTGGAGAATCAAACGTCCTGACCCCCAACGTTACAATCTGCACAGGGATGAGCCCAAAGACCCTCGGAGAATGCAGAGCCCCGATGGAGTATGTTGAAGAACAGCTAACACAGCTCCTTGCGACCATCCACGCAGGGCAGGAAAGCGCTGAAATTGACTACGACTCAAAAGCCCTCTTCAGCGGCAGTCTTGACCACGTCGGTATGGAAGTTTCCGATATCGCTCAGGTCTCAGCATATGACTTCCCGAAAGCTGACCCTGAAGCCCCGCTCATTGAAATCGGCATGGGATCCATTGACAAGTCCAAGCCACTCATTGTCGCAATCGGACACAACGTGGCAGGTGTAACCTACATCATGGACTACATGGAAGAGAACAACCTGACCGATAAGATGGAAATTGCCGGGCTTTGCTGTACCGCATTCGACATGACCAGGTACAAGGAAGCTGACAGGAGAGCTCCATACGCAAAGATCGTAGGATCCCTGGCAAAGGAATTGAAGGTTATCCGCTCCGGAATGCCTGATGTTATTGTTGTGGATGAACAGTGCGTCCGCGGAGATGTCCTGGCAGAATCTATGAAACTTAAGATCCCCGTGATCGCATCAAACGAAAAGATCATGATGGGTCTGCCTGACCGCACAGACGCAGATGTGGATTCAATAGTCGAGGAACTCAAGACCGGCGCAATTCCGGGTTGTGTGATGCTGGACTATGACAAACTCGGAGCACTTGTTCCGAAGATTGCCGAAGTAATGGCTCCGATCCGCGATGCAGAGGGCATAACGGCAATTCCGACTGACGAGGAATTCAAGGCATACATAGACAAGTGTGCCAAGTGCGGAGAATGCCTGCTGGCATGTCCGGAAGAACTCGATATCCCGGAAGCATTGGAATATGCAGCCAAGGGAAGCTACGAGTACCTTGAAGCCCTCCACGATGTCTGTATCGGCTGCCGCCGCTGCGAACAGGTCTGTAAGAAGGAAATCCCAATCCTGAACGTGCTTGAGAAGGCTTCACAGAAATCCATCGGTGAAGAGAAAGGATGGGTCAGGTCCGGCAGAGGACAGGCAAGTGACGCGGAAATCAGGGCAGAAGGCCTGAACCTCGTTATGGGAACTACCCCGGGTATCATTGCAATCATAGGATGCCCGAACTATCCAGCCGGTACCAAAGATGTCTACCTCATTGCCGAAGAGTTCCTGAAGAGAAACTACCTCCTGGCAGTAAGCGGCTGTTCCGCAATGGACATTGGTATGTACAAGGACGAGGACGGCAAGACGCTTTACGAGAGGTTCCCAGGTACATTCTCAGGCGGTGGACTGCTTAACACCGGTTCCTGCGTGTCCAACGCACACATCAGTGGAGCTGCAGAGAAAGTTGCCGGAATCTTCGCAGGCAGAGTCCTTGCAGGAAACCTGGCAGAAATTGCAGACTACACCCTCAACCGTGTGGGTGCATGCGGACTTGCCTGGGGCGCATACTCACAGAAGGCTGCCTCGATCGGTACCGGATGTAACATCTACGGTATCCCGGCAGTACTCGGCCCGCACAGCTCCAAATACAGGAGAGCCCTGATTGCCAAGAACTATGACGAGTCCAAGTGGAAAGTCTTCGATGCCAGGGACGGCTCAGAGATGAACATCCCACCAGCACCGGAATTCCTGCTGACAACTGCAGAAAGCTGGCAGGAAGCAATCCCGATGATGGCAAAGGCCTGCATCCGCCCGTCTGACAACAACATGGGCAGAGCCATAAAGCTGACCCACTGGATGGAGCTTTCCAAGAAGTATCTCGGTGTAGAGCCCGAAGACTGGTGGAAGTTCGTCAGAAACGAAGCTGACCTCCCGCTTGCCAAGCGTGAAGAGCTCCTCAAGAGGCTCGAGGCAGAACACGGCTGGGAAATTGACTGGAAGAGGAAGAAGATCATTTCCGGTCCGAAGATTAAGTTCGATGTCTCCGCACAGCCAACTAACCTCAAGAGACTTTGCAAGGAGGCCTGAAAATGGTAGACACTACCAAGAACACCAAACTCTTTACCAGCTACGGAGTAACAACTTCCAAGGCAACTACTCCCGAAGTAGCAGCTAAGCTGATTTCAAAGGCAAAAAGGCCGCTTCTTGTGGTAGGAACCAAAATCCTTGATCCGGAACTTCTGGACAGAGTGATAAAGATTGCACAGAAGACAAACATTCCGATTGCAGCTACAGGAAGTTCTATGCCCGGCTTTGTGGGAAAGGATGTGGATGCAAAGTACATCAACCTTCACCAGCTTGGCTTTTATGTAACAGACCCGAACTGGCCCGGCCTTGATGGGAATGGGACATATGACACCCTCATCGTCCTTGGACACATAAAATACTACATCAACCAGGTACTGTCCGGAACAAAGAACTTCAGCAGCGTAAAAGCAATCGCAATTGACAGAAACTACATCCAGAATGCAACAATGTCATTCGGAAACCTGAGCAAAGCAGACCACTATGCTGCTCTGGATGAACTTATCAATGCATTATAATTTTGATTTAGGAGGCGAAATATAATGGCAGAATTCCCATTTGAGATTTCCCCAATGTTTGAAGGAGAAAGAGTAAGAAAAGAAGGAATGTTCGTAGAGCTTGGAGGCCCGAAGTCTCTTGGTCTTGAACTTGTCCGTGCAGCAGCCATGGATGACATTGTGGACGACAAAGTAACAATTGTCGGTCCCGATCTCAAAGAAATGGAAGAAGGCAAGACCTACCCCTGGGCAATGATCTTCAACATTGGTGGAGAACTTGTAGAGCCTGACCTCGAATCAGTCGTAGAAAGGCGTGTCCACGACTTCATCAACTACTGCCAGGGCATTATGCACCTGAACCAGAGGTACGATGTCTGGATGAGAGTTTCCAAGGACACCGCTGCAAAGATGGACTCTTTCGAGCCATTCGGACAGGCCGTCATGATGCTCTTCAAGACAGAACTTCCCTTTATTGAGAAGATGCAGGTGACCTTCTACACCGACCAGGCTGAAGTAGAGAAGCAGCTCGAAGCCGCAAAGGAAATCTTCAAGGCAAGAGACGCCAGGACAAAGGACCTTCACGACGAAGATGTAGATGTCTTCTACGGATGTACCCTCTGTCAGTCCTTTGCTCCGACCAACGTCTGTGTTGTCTCCCCTGACAGGGTTTCACTCTGTGGTGCAATCAACTGGTTCGACGGCCGTGCAGCAGCTAAAGTAGACCCCGAAGGCCCGCAGTTCGCAATTGAGAAGGGTGACCTCCTCGATGCCGAGAAGGGTGAATACACCGGAGTCAATGATATTGCCAAGAAACTCTCTGCCGGTGAATTCGACAAGATTAAACTCCACTCCTTCTTCGATGCTCCCCACACCTCCTGTGGCTGCTTCGAAGTAGTCGGGTTCTATATCCCTGAAGTCGACGGTATCGGCTGGGTTAACAGGGAATACCAGGGAATGGCACCGAACGGTATCGGCTTCTCAACAATGGCAGGTCAGACCGGTGGCGGTAAGCAGATCGTAGGGTTCCTCGGTATCGGTATCAACTATTTCTACTCCCCCAAGTTCATCCAGGCTGACGGCGGATGGAACAGAGTTGTCTGGCTCCCCTCAATGCTGAAGGACAAGATTGCCGAAACCATTCCTGCGGACCTCAAAGACAAGATCGCAACCGAAAACGACGCCACTGACATCGAATCCCTGAAAGCCTTCCTCCAGGAGAAAGGACACCCCGTAGTTGCTACCTGGGCAGCAGCTGAGGAAGAAGAAGAGGAAGAAGAAGAGGAAGAAGAGGAAGTAGCTGTTGCAGCAGCTCCAATGATGATGCCTGCAGCCGGCTTCCAGATGCCTGCAATGCCCATGATGTCCGGCGGTTCTGGCGGCGGAATAAAGCTGACCTTCAAGAACGCAAAGATCACCATTGACAGGATGATCATCAGCGAGAAGAAGGAAAAGAAATAACTGAGTGACGACAGGCGATTGCCTAAAACCGAAAAACAAGACAAAGGGGTATGCTGTGACTAAAGTAATTGCAATAACGGGAAAAGGCGGGACTGGTAAAACGGCGGTAGCGGCTCTTCTGATCCGCTACCTTTCCAAAAAAGGGAAGTTTCTACTGGCAGTTGATGCGGACGCAGATACTAACCTTCCTGAAACCCTTGGCTGTGAGAACGTAAAAACAATCGGGGACGCAAAAGAGTTTCTACAGGCGGAGATCACCAAACCAAGGCCTGATAACCCCGATATGAACAAAGAGTCAGTGCTTAAAAGCAAGGTCTATGAGATCATTGAAGAGATGCCGGGATACGACCTGCTTGTAATGGGCAGACCCGAAGGTTCAGGATGTTACTGTTATGTAAACAACCTTCTCCGCGGGATAATGGACAAACTGATCATGAACTATGATGTGGTTGTAATTGACGCGGAAGCAGGGCTTGAGCATTTCAGCCGGAAGATTATCCGGGACATAGATGACCTTATTGTAGTGACTGACGCTTCACGAAGGGGATTTCGGACTGCCGAAAGGATTAGGGAACTTGTGAGTGAACTTGATTCAAATGTCGGGAGAATTCACGTTATTGCAAACAAAGTTACAGATGCTAACCGTGAAGAGCTCGCTAAACTGGCAGGGGATTTGCAACTCAGCCTGATAGGTATGATACCATTAGATCCAAAGATAGAGGAAATGGACATAAAAGGAATACCTCTCTATGAAATCCCGGACGACTCGGTTGCTGCAATAGAGATAGAAAAAATCGTACAAAAATTGGGGTACTGATCCCCTTTCATTTGAACCTGTGGATTATGCAGAAAAACCGTGCCGGAATCAAAGAACAGGAATCCGTAGCCCGTTTAAGAGCTTGAAACGGAATTTAAAGTCATCAGAGTAACGGAGCAGGATTAATTAATTCCTGCCCCGATCCCTGTTAATATACAAGGGAAAAATTGGAAACAAATTCTGTATTACATCCTTTATTATACAGTCACTCGTAAAAACGGATAAATTACGGAAACGGTGAGGTTTACATGGCAAAGAAAATGAAGTTATCTGATATAACAAACATGTTCGCGGGGATGGATGTAGAAGCCCTCGAAGGTGTGACTATTGAAGGGGACATTGAGATTGATCTCGGTGGACTCGGAGGCGGCTTTGACCCCATGCTTGCCGCAGCTCTTGGGCAGGAGAGCGCAGTACTTGCCCAGCACTTTGCAAGACTTGCAGGCATGTTTGGATACCCTGTTGGCATTGGCGCCCCGGCAGCTGCTCCGGCAATTTCCCCGGCTCTGGCAGCCCCGAAACTCAAGGACCTTATCCCTGCAAAGTTCGATGTTGCTAACATTGCAGAATGGGCAACTCAGATCCAGGAAGTACCCATAGGAAACACCTCTGCAGACGGCGGAAGCCGTGGCAAGAGAGTAGTAGTGGGTGGAGAGAAAGCCCTGCCGTTCTACTTCGACGCCCCGATGCCGAACAGGAACCAGGTCACAATTGATGTGTTCGACATGAGGATCGGGCTTGCAAAAGCTGTAAAGGAGAACTACGATGAGGTCATGGACAGCCCGGGAGAATGGGCAAAGAAGAACGTTGAGAAATTCAACGCTGACATGATTACCATCCACCTGATCTCAACTGACCCGCTCATCAAAGACACTCCCGCAAAGGAAGCAGCAAAGACGGTAGAAGAAGTCCTCCAGGCTGTTGACGTGCCAATTGCGATCGGCGGTTCCGGGAACCCACAGAAGGACCCCGAAGTCCTCGCAAGAGCTGCAGAAGTTGCAGAAGGCGAGCGCTGTCTGCTTGCATCTGCCAGCCTGAACCTGGACTATGCAGCAATTGCGGAAGCCGCAATAAAGTACGACCACGACGTGCTTTCCTGGACTCAGCTGGACATGAACGCCCAGAAGGAACTCAACAGGAAACTCATGAAGCAGTGCAACGTCCCAAGAGACAGAATCATCATGGACCCGACCACTGCTGCCCTCGGATACGGTCTAGACTACGCTTACACCAACATGGAGCGTATCAGACTTGCAGCCCTCATGGGTGACGATGAACTTACCTTCCCGATGTCTTCTGGTACCACAAACGCATGGGGTGCCCGTGAGTCCTGGATGGTCAGCTCACCACTCAAGGAAGACTCTGACTGGGGCCCGAGAGAGTACAGAGGTCCTATCTGGGAAATCGTTACAGGTCTGTCCCTTGCAATTGCAGGTAACGACCTCTTCATGATGATGCACCCAACATCGGTTGCTGTCCTGAAGCAGATCACCCAGACCCTCTTCGGAATGATAGACACCGAACAGGTTGACATTGCCAGCTGGATCGGAGCGGAGGTGTAAAACATGAAAATAAACAGCCCATTAGAAGCTTACAAGTACCTGCCCCAGACAAACTGTGGAGAATGTGGTGAAGCTACCTGTATGGCATTTGCCTCCAAGCTGATTGACAGATCAGGAAAGACATCAGACTGTCCACCCCTGATTAAGGAAAAGAAGTTCGCAAAGAAACTGGCAGAACTTGACAGGCTACTTGCCCCTGAAATCCGCCAGGTAACCATAGGAGCAGGCGAGAAAGCAGTCAACATTGGTGGAGACGATGTCCTGTACCGCCACAAGCTCACTTTCTTCAACAAGACAAAGATGTTCTTCGATGTGGCAGACAATATGGAAGAAGCTGCCCTTGTTGCAAGAGTTAAGCAGATAGCTGACTACAAGAAGTTCTATGTCGGACGAAACCTGCTCCTCGATGGTGTAGCAATCAGAGCCGTGTCCAATGACCCGGCAAAGTTTGCAGCAGCTGTCAAGAAGGTTGCAGAAGTCGGTATGCCCATGATCTTCTGTTCCTTCAACCCGGCAGTCCTGAAGGCAGGCCTGGAAGCAGCAAAGGACAAGAACCCACTGCTCTATGCCGCAAACAAGGACAACTGGAAAGAGGTAGGAGAACTCGCCCTCGAGTACAAGGTGCCTGTGGTTGTTTCAGCCTTCAACGACCTCGATGCCCTCAAGACCCTCGCAAAGACCTTTGCAGAGGCAGGAATTAAGGACATTGTCCTTGACCCAGGAACATACCCGACAGGCAAGGGCCTGAAGGACACTTTCACCAACTTCCTGAAGATCAGGAGAGCAGGCATTATGGGCGACACCGAGATCGCATACCCGATCATGGCACTCCCGTTCACTGCCTGGATGGCAGGTATTGCAGACCCTGTCAGTGCCTCATACTGGGAAACCGTTATGGCTTCGGTCTTTACCATCAGGTACGGAGACATTATGATCCTCCACAGCATGGAGCCATATGCCACAATGCCTGAAGTGCACCTGGCAGAGACAATCTACACTGACCCAAGGTCTCCTGTTGCTGTGGACTCAAAGATGTACAAGGTAGGAAACCCAACTGCGGACTCCCCGGTACTCTTTACCACAAACTTCGCCCTCACATACTACACAGTAGAGAGCGACCTGGCCTCAAACGGAATAGACTGCTGGCTGCTTGCAGTTAACACCGACGGGATCGGTGTGGAAGCTGCAGTGGCAGGCGGACAGCTGACCGCTGACAAGGTAAAGGATGCATTTGACAAGGCAGGGTTCGACCTCAAGACGGCCGTAAACCACAATACCGTTGTCACTCCGGGTCTTGCAGCTCGTCTGCAGGGTGACCTCGAGGACAAGCTCGGTGCAAATGTCAAAGTAGGCCCAATGGACTCAGGAAGACTCCCAGGCTGGATGGAAAAGAACTGGCCCCCAAAATAAAGACGAATGTGATTTTAACCTGAAAGCATCCGTGTCTCTCTGACACGGTACTTTTTCTCTTTTTTAAAAAACATTATACTTAAGAATAACAGCTGTAGCTAATTTTTACAGATTTCACTCCCACAGGGGACTCCTTATTCCAATCTTTTATATTAAAAGTTTGTCCTGAAACTTCAATAAGTTATTAGTTCAGGTTTTTTGTATATAGATTTTGAATTCTGTTCCTTCACGTAGATTTCCAACTTTATTGCTCGTTTTTCGGCTGTATTATTTTTTAGATTAGTTTTGTTTGACATAAATTTTAAAAAATATTAGCTCGATAAATCGGAAAAACTAATCTAAAAAGTAAAAAGTAACGCATAAAAGACGCATAAAGAGTAGAGAAAAATAAATTAATTTAAATAGAATGAAGCGATCCTTAGTGATAAAAAATTCTGAAAAAATGTTAGCCTATAGAGGTACTATACAGGATAAATAACGGTATTCAAGCATTATTCGGGTGTTAACATTACAAGGGTTTCGCTGGTATTACCTGCTTATAACGAGATAGAAAGAATAGAAAAAACAGTAAACCAAACTGTAGAAACTCTCAGGGACATTACCTCTTCTTTTGAGATAATTATAGCAGAAGATGGGAGCAACGATGGGACAGATAGAGTTGCAGGAAAACTTGCTCTTGAGCATAACTGCGTAAACCATCTCCATTCGGATTCACGCCAGGGACGGGGCAGAGCATTGAATAGAGCTTTTAAGTCTGCATCAGGCGATGTTCTTTGTTATATCGACGTTGACCTTGCAACCGATATGAGCCACCTGAAAGAGCTAATAGAATCAATCTCCATAGAAGGATATGACTTTGCTACAGGCTCCAGAATGATGCCTCAAAGCAATGTAAAAAGGCCCTTAAAACGAGGAATAGCCAGTAAAGGGTTTAATTTTCTGGTGCACACTGTTTTACACTCAAAGTTATATGACCATCAATGTGGGTTTAAGGCTTTTAAAAAAGCCCCGTTGTTTGAACTGATTGATGAAGTAGAGGACGAACACTGGTTCTGGGATACCGAACTTATGGTGCTCGCACAGGCCCGGGGATTTAGGGTTAAAGAATTCCCGGTAGTCTGGAGGCATGGAGGCATAACTAAAGTAAACCTTAAAAAAGATGTTTTAGAGATGGGCTCCCAAATTTTCCGTTTATGGTGGAGTTTGAAAAGGTCGCCAAAGGAAAAAGCAGTAAAATCCTGCGAGGGATGCTTTGAACAAAACATAGTCCAAAACAAATAGCCGGTAAGAAAATAGTTGTCAGGGGATTTAGTGTTTCCGGGGCTATAATTCAACATATGAGATTGAAATAATCTCAAATTCACAAAAAACCGAACTTTCAGCCCGGATATTTAATTGGAAAAGACTATGATACAGGAAGAATTATACAAATGTTTATATAAGGGAAAAGCCAATTCAGTCTACTTCTAAAACATATATTTTTTAACATTTAGAGAATTGGATGCAGCGATTTGCTGATATGGCAGAATGGCATTTCAGGCCAGACAGTCACCTGAGAGGTGAAAACAGCAGATCCAGCTATTCTTAAATAGCATGAGAGTGCTTAACAGATGAACTGCTGATTATTCCTGCAGAGACTTTATTTTTCGAATCCAGGTAACCTATTACTCCAAGAAGACTATCAGTAAGGATTATAGATGAATTCCATTACGTGCCCGAAATGCGGCAAAGAATGCGATAAACTTTTTGATTCTGTTTGCAGGGACTGTTTCTTTGAAACCTTCAAACTAATTGAACTGCCTCTTGTACTCCACATAAGGATCTGTTCCAGCTGCGGAGCGTACTTTCACAGGAGCCGCTGGGAAGATATCGGCAATATAGAAGAAGTGGTGCTTAAAGCCGTAGAAAACGCCCTTTTTATCCACAATGAAGCCGGAGATGTGGAACTCTACCTTGAACCAAAGGAAGTTACGCCTTATATATATAAGGTGAGAGTCGAAGTAGATGCAATTGTAAGAGAAGAACCAGTCCATGCCGAAGCTGAGACCGAAGTGAGGATTCAGCGGACAGCCTGCGATATGTGCAGCCGGGAGTCTGGAGGATACTTTGAAGCAATCATCCAGATCAGGGCAGCAGGCAGGTTCCCTGCAGAAGAAGAAAAGAAGCGCTGCTCTGTCATTGCCAGGGAAGCTATGGAGAGCATGAAGAAAAAAGGGGACAGGTTGGCGTTTATAAGTGATTGTCAGGAGCAGAAAGAAGGCGTCGACCTTTATATGGGCTCCATGAATGCCAGCCGACAGGTCTGCCGGGCAATCATCTCCGAACTTGGAGGTGGTTTCGCCGAATCCCCTACCCTTGTTGGCATGAAAGACGGGAAAAACCTCTACAGAATTACCTTTGCTATGCGCCTTCCCGAATTCAGGCCAGGGGACGTGATAAGGTTCAGGGGAAGGATTATCCAGATCAGAAGCTCAGGAAAAAAGGTCAACGGGATCAGCCTTGAAGATGGTTCCAGATTTATCTCGACCCCGGAAGAGCTTAAAGGCGCAGAAAAAATTGCAAATATAAGGGACGCGGTGTACACAGTGCTGGTTTCAATCGAAGAAAATGCAATTCTTGTGCTTGATCCTGAGACCTATGAAACCGTTGCAATAAAAAAGCCCATGTCCTTCAGTACAGAAGCAGGAGAAGAGATCCCTGTCCTGAAAACGGAATACGGAATCTTTGCCCTGGCAAACTCCGAGGTTCCGCAGGAAAAATGAGAAAACGGGGAAACATGCAGAATATCCTTGCAATTGGATTTGATACGCGAACCATTGTCTGCTCCGCAAGCAGGGCAGGCTATACTGTCTGTTCCATAGACGCTTTTCGGGATCTTGACCTGCAGAAATGTGCACACGCATCAGCGCTCCTTGAGTGCAGGACTTCAAGCGAAATCCGTCAGCTTGATCCTCGCTGGATAATAGCTAAAATGAACGCCTTCGGGCTTGACTTTGATGCTATAGTCCTGGGATCTGGAATGGAGATGCTGGACCCGGGCAGTTTTTCCTGCCCGGTACTTGCCAGCTGTCCCGACGCAATTAAGGAAGCTTCAAACAAACAGCACCTTGCAAAAAAGCTCGAAGCCCTTGGAATGCCGCACCCGCGCTGTTATTCTCCGGAAGAACTGGATGCCATCGAGTACCCCGTGATTCTAAAACCTTTCAGGGGAGGAGGAGGGATCTTTAACAGGGTTGCAAGGAACAGGCAGGAACTGCTGACAGCCTTCGAAGAACTGGCCAGGCTGGATCCGGAGCTTGCAGCAGAGGAGCTTATAATACAGGATTTTCTGGAAGGGATTCCTTCAAGCGTTTCTTTGCTTTCCACAAAAAGTCAGGCTCTGGCAGTTGCTGTGAACGAACAATTGATAGGAATACCCTTGCTCTCGAGGTTGCCTTTTGCCTACTGCGGAAACGTAACTCCTTTCAGGACAGAACATGCAGAGGAAATGGAAGCCCTTGCTGAAGAACTTGTACTCGAACTCGGGCTCCTAGGCTCAAACGGAGTGGATTTCCTGGTCACGGAAAAGGGACCTGTAGTACTGGAAATAAACCCAAGGTTCCAAGGCAGCCTGGATACTATAGAAATGGCGACGGGAATTAACCTTTTTGAAGCCCATATCGGCTGCTTCAGAGGAGAACTTCCGGAAAAACCCGAAGCAAAACTTTTTGCTGCAAGAGGAGTTCTTTACTCGGATCGAGAGCTTTTTATAGACAGAAAACTCATGGACGTCATTCTCGGGGAAAAAAGCGCTGATATTCCTTCCATGGGAACTGTTACTGAGCCCGACTGGCCTCTTACCTCCCTGTTTGCATGTGCCTCAACAAGAGACGAGGCAGTCCGGTCTCTTGAAAGAGGGGCAGAGAGAATAAAAACTTTTATTGAAAATCGAACAAAAAGAAGAAAGAAAGCTCCTGAACCCTGCCTGAGAAGCATGAGGTTAAGTTGCGAGAGTACAGCTTTTTCCAGACATGAACGATCTCTTTGAGAAAAAGCAGAATGTAAACTTTAATACTGGTATGTCCAATTCATACAAGGGATTTGCGAGGTGAACATTTTTGGTAGATTTGAATGACAAGGTAATTAGAGGATATCTCACGAGCCTTGTAGGGGAAGAAGGGCTTAAAATGATAGAAGAGATGCCCGAAGGCGAAGTCACGGATGAAGAAATTGCGGCAAAGACCGGAGTTCTGTTGAATACCGTGAGGAGAACCCTCTTCATACTTTATGAAAACAAATTTGCAATCGTTGTAAGAGAAAGGGATTCAAACAGCGGATGGCTGACCTATCTCTGGCACCTGGACTTTTCCGACGTGGAGCACCAGCTCATGAGAGAAAAGAAAAAGTTGCTCAGAAACCTGAAAACTCGTCTTGAGTTTGAAGAAAACAATGTGTTTTATGTCTGCCCGCAGGGCTGTGTTCGCCTTCTTTTTGACGAAGCAACTGAAACGGAATTTCTCTGTCCCATGTGCGGCGAAGACCTGGTCTTTTATGACAACTCCCGTTTTGTAAGAGCCCTGAAAAAGCGCGTGGATGCCCTGAGCTCCGCATAAGGGATCTGTCTTGACTACCCGAACCCGGGCAATAAGGCTGCTCGAAGAGGCAGGTTGTGCCCCGAATGTAATCGAACACTGCAAAGAGGTTGCCTCCCTGGCAGTTGAGATCGCAGCAAAGGCGAAAGCCGCCGGAAATAATGTAAATCCGGAGCTTGTAGAGATAGGAGCTCTTTTACATGACGTTGGAAGGTGCCGGACTCATGGGATTTCCCATGCGGTTGAGGGATTCAAGCTGGCCCAAAGCAGAGGGGTCGAACCTGAAGTTGCTGAGATAATAAAACGGCATATAGGAGCCGGAGTCTCAAGAGAAGAGGCAAAGGAACTGGGACTTCCTGAAGACGACTATTTCCCCCGGAGCCTGGAGGAAAAAATCGTTGCACATGCCGACAACCTTGTAAAAGGGACGAAAAGGATAACGATAAACGAAAGATTGGAACTGATGAGTAAAAGAAATATATCTGAACATGTAGTTCAGAGGGTAAAAAAACTCGCTGAAGAAGTAGAGAGACTTTCCCGCTAAATTCCAAATCTTCCGGATCGAAAAGAATTCAGACATCCAGTATATAGAAAAACAGAAAAATAATTTTGTCAAATAATACTCCGGTTTTAAATGCGCACGCATTTAGAAAAAGGAGGAGGAAAACTTATATATACCGATATTAATAATGAGATAATGGATTGCTAAATCCTGCGATTTAAGCTAAAAATGCTCACCTCAATTAAAACATTTTTTTTAGCGACATTTTCTCATTTTTAACTTATTATGAGGGTATGTTTATGGATAATGACAAATATCTAAAGGGCACAACTACCGTAGGGGTAGTTTGTACCGACGGAATTGTGCTCGCAAGTGAACAGCGAGCCACAATGGGGCATTTCATCGCAAGCAAAACTGCAAAGAAAGTTTACCAGATCGACGACCTGGTAGGGATGACCACTGCCGGTTCGGTAGGGGATGCCCAGCAGCTTGTGCGATTGGTAAGTGTGGAGTCACAACTCTACAAAATGCGCAGGAATGAATCCATGACAATCAAAGGAATTGCCACTTTGATGTCGAACTTCTTGAATGCTAACCGCTACTATCCCATGATGGTCCAGCTCCTTATCGGAGGAGTTGACAAGAACGGACCTGCAATCTACTCACTGGATGCAATGGGTGGAAGTATTGAAGAGACAAGGATCTCGGCAACGGGTTCAGGTTCTCCCATGGCTTACGGCGTACTGGAAGACCAGTACAAAGAGGATATGGCTGTAAAAGAAGGTCTCGATCTTGCGATCAGGGCAATTCACAATGCAACGAAAAGAGACTCAGCTTCCGGAGAAAATATCGATGTAGTCGTAATTACAAAGGAGGCATTCAAAAGGCTGGATCCTGAAGAAGTAAAATCCAGAAGGGCTTCATTAAACTAAAGATAATTTAACTGTTGGTTTTTTATTCCAATACATAAACTAACACCTTTTTCAAATATTATTTTTTCGACATCCAGATACTTTTTGATTTTTTGACAAAAAGGAAGATTCTTAATGCCTATTGAAGACGTGCTATTAGACCTCAAACATAAAATTGAGAAAAATCTACCTGCAGGAGTTACAATTACCGACGTCGAATTCGAAGGCCCTCAGCTTGTCCTGTACACTGAAGAGCCCCGGAAATTCGCAGACGACGGGAATATAATCCGCAACCTGGCAAAAGAACTCAGAACGCGGATTGCCATGCGGCCTGACCCAAGGGTTCTTGCAACTCCTGAGGACTCTATTTCTATAATTGAAGAAGTTGTTCCAAAAGAATCCGTAATCTCGAGCTATTATTTTGATCCTGATTCCGGAGAAGTAATCATCGAAGCCGAAAAGCCCGGGCTTGTAATAGGAAAACACGGTGCAACCCTGAGAGAGATTACAAAGCAGATCGGCTGGATTCCCAAAGTTGTCCGGACACCTCCTATTAAGTCCCGTACAGTGAAAAATATAAGGGAGTTCATGAGGAACAACCTCAAAGAAAGGAAAGAAATCCTGAAAACCGTGGGGAGGAAAATTCACAGGGAGTGTACCTCAAAAGACCAGTGGGTAAGGGTTACAGCCCTCGGGGGATGCAAAGAAGTAGGTCGAAGCTGTTTTTTGCTTTCTACTCCTGAGTCCAGAATCCTGATTGACTGCGGAGTCAATGTAGGTTCGGACGAAAACATGACGCCTTTCCTCTATGTCCCTGAAGTTTTTCCACTAAACCAGATAGATGCCGTAATAGTTACCCATGCTCACCTTGACCATCAGGGCCTTGTTCCCCTGCTTTTCAAGTATGGATACGAAGGACCTGTCTACTGTACGCCTCCCACAAGAGACCTCATGGTGCTGCTCCAGCTCGACTATATCGACGTGGCAGCTAAAGAAGGGAAAAAGATTCCCTACGAATCAGGGATGGTAGCTAAAACCCTCAAACACACCATACCTCTGGACTATGAGGAAGTAACAGACATCGCCCCTGACATTAAACTGACTTTCCACAATGCAGGCCATATCCTGGGCTCGGCAATTTCCCACTTCCACATAGGAGACGGGCTCCACAACGTAGTCTTTACGGGAGACTACAAATATGAGAAGACCAGGCTTTTTGACCCTGCGGTCAACAAGTTCCCCAGAGTTGAAACTGTCATCAGTGAAGCTACTTATGGGAACTCCAACGCCTTCCAGCCTGCACTTAAGGACGCTGAAAAGCACCTGCAGATGGTGGTTAAGAATACCGTTGAGCGCGGAGGAATTGCCCTTATCCCTGCTTTTGCCGTGGGCAGAAGCCAGGAAGTTATGATTGTGCTCGAAGAGTCCATAAGGAAAGGGATTATCCCTGAAGTCCCGGTCTACCTTGACGGAATGATCTGGGAAGCCACTGCAATCCACGCAACCCATCCAGAGTACCTGAACAACGATCTGAGGAAACTGATCTTCCAGAAGGGCCAGAACCCCTTCCTGTCCGAATGCTTCAAGCCGGTTGACTCCCACGAGGCCCGCCAGAAGATCATTCAGAACCCGCACCCCTGTGTAATCCTTTCAACCTCGGGCATGATGAACGGAGGACCTGTTATGGACTATTTCAGGACCTTTGCCGAAGATCCGCGCAACACGCTTGTTTTTGTGGGCTATCAGGCTGACGGGACTGTGGGACGCAGGATCCAGAAGGGATGGAAAGAAATCCCCATGACAGGGAAGAACGGAAGCACCGAAATCCTGAAAATGAACATGGAAGTGCAGGTAGTAGACGGTTTCTCAGGCCACTCGGACAGGAGGCAGCTTATGGAGTACATCAAGAGAATGCAGCCCCGTCCGGAAAGAGTGTTTACCGAACACGGTGACGAAAAAGCCTGTGTAGACCTCGCAAGTTCCGTTTACAAGAAACTTAAGATCGAGACACGTGCCCTCACAAACCTCGAGACCGTAAGGTTACTGTGACCCCACAACAGGGGCCACAAACTCTTTTTGAATTCAGGACCGAAAGATTACCTCAGGTTAAGAAGATGTTCCATTAACTTTTTGTGATCGCCTACTACCAGATCCGCCCTTTCGAGTTTTGAAGGCTCTACATATGTGGGGACGCCTATACAGTAGATATCAGCTCTTTTAGCGGCTTCCACGCCCAGAACGGCATTCTCGATCACGACACACTCATTTTTTCCGACCTTGAGAAGTTCAACGGCTTTCAGGAAAGGGTCCGGATGGGGTTTGGAGTTAAGGACATCATCTCCGGTGACCACCGTATCGAATACGCCTGGAAAGAGCTGGTCAAGGATACCATTAACGATCAGGCGGTCAGAGCCCGAGACTACAGAAAGCAGGAAGCGGGATTTAAGCATTTCGAGGCATTCTTTCATCCCGTCGAAAGCCTTCAGTTCGAAAATTCGTTTGAACTCCTGCCTGTAGATTGTGGTTATAGTTTCAAAATCATAAGCATCGGGCTCTTTCAGGGCTTTTCGGATCAACAGTGGAAGACCGTTCCTGGGGTTTGAACCCTCAATTTCATAGATATCCTCGTCTCTGATTTCCATACCCATGTCAAGAAAAGCCTTTTTCCAGGCTGCTGCATGGAAAGGCATGGAATCGACGAGAACGCCATCCATATCAAAAATTACTGCTTTTAACACGCTTCTTGCTCCTGAAACGAAAGAAATGGGAATTGTTCAGGAAGATTTGAGAAAGTTAATAAATGATTTATGACTCTTCCTGAATGCAGTTTGCTAAAGAGTTTAGGTGAAGTAACTTAAAATAAAAATGGCTTTGCAGTCTTAAAGCTTTCCCGGCATTTCCGAGAGGACAATAAAAAAATTAACATTCAGTTAACGCGTCAGGAAGCCTTTATAATAAGAGAGAGGGAAGATATTAAGTTCCTGATTTTGCCGGTATAAAAGGGAACAGAATGTTCAGAAGTCACAGGCAAAGAAAAATAATTGAGAGAGAATTGAAGACATTATTTTAGGATGAGACGGAAATCTCAGAAATGTAACTTAAATTTATATAAACACTTATGTGCAGTTATCATTTACTACTGGAAAAAATAATCAAGAGCCTTAAAATCTTCGAAAGATACCGAAAAAGTTTTTAAGATGAGAATTCTACTTAAAAGTAATAATATAAACAGTTTCATTAAATTGAAAGTATCCCAGTCTGGAGGTCTCAATAAAAAAGTAGTGTAGCGACTACATATTCAATAATTTGAGGAGAGCAAAATCGCAAAATAACATGCAATAAAGAAAATAAAAATTGCCCTGACATGCATGCTCAGGATAGCTTTCCTGAAAAACGAGACTTCCGAAAAAGTTTTAGGCTACTGTATATAAACATTGTGGAAGTCCCCGCAATTTCAGCCCCGAGAACTCAGGGAAAAATGCGGGAAAAAGTAGAATATATGAAATTTATGGGTGGCATATTTAAACTTCATATGCGATTTAAAAACACTGCTTAAATATGTCCGAAATGTTTAAATTTAGAAGAATACCAACTTATTAAAGATAACGGATGAAAATCTTTTACCAGGTTTTTACAGGTTATCCCCAATTTAACTATATAAACAGAAATTTGCCCCCCGATATAGAGGGTGGGGAGTCAAAGGAAAAAAATAAAGATATGATAAACGAAATCCAGCCGAGGGGATAAATTGCAATCTATAGTACAGGAAGCAATGAAATTCAGTGAAAAAGAGAAGGAATACCGAAAAAATTCCTCCTCCGAAGAAGACATCGAAGAATTCGGGCAGCCGAGAATTATGATTGTAGGATGCGGGGGTGCAGGAAACAATACCGTAAACCGGCTCTACAACATAGGAATCGAAGGCGCAGAAACAGTATGCATCAATACAGACAAGCAGCACCTTGATAATGTAAGGGCTGACAAGAAGATCCTCGTAGGAAAAACTCTCACAAGAGGTCTGGGAGCAGGCGGTTATCCGGAAACCGGAAAGAAAGCCGCAGAACTTGCAAGAGGCACTCTTGAGGAAGTTTTGAAGAATGTAGACCTTGTTTTCATTACAGCAGGGCTTGGAGGAGGCACGGGAACAGGAGTTGCCCCTGTAGTTGCCGAAGTTGCAAAAGAACAGGGAGCAATCGTCGTAGGCATGGTCTCAAGCCCTTTCAGGGTTGAAAGAGCCCGCATATTCAAGGCAGAAGAAGGACTTGAAGACCTGCGCAGGGCAGCAGACACTGTAATTGTCCTGGACAACAACAGGTTGCTCAACTACGTACCTAACCTTCCCATTGACCAGGCTTTCTCAGTAATGGACCAGTTAATTGCCGAAACCGTGAAAGGAATAACTGAAACCATTACAGTACCCTCCCTTATCAACCTTGACTATGCAGATATCAGGACCATTATGAGCTGCGGCGGAGTCGCCGTAATGCTTGTCGGAGAATCCAAGAGCCAGGATAAGAGCACGGAAGTCGTGCGGACTGCCTTAAACCACCCCCTGCTTGATGTTGATTACAAGGGTGCAACCGGCAGCCTTGTCCATGTAACAGGCGGACCTGACCTGAGCCTGAAAGAAGCCGAGGAAATTGCCTCTATGCTTACCTACGAACTTTCCTCAAGCGCCAATGTAATATGGGGCGCAAGAATCAGGGAAGATTATGAAGGCAAGGTAAGGGTCATGGCAATCATGACTGGAGTCCAGTCTGCCCAGATACTGGGCCCTCAGGCTGGAGCTGGAATCCTGGAGTCCAGAGCCGAGGCTGAACCTATCCAGGAAAAGAGATTCGGGAGATTGTCCCCTGGCAGAAGAGGAGAGACTGCAGGACCTCTCAGAAAAAAGCACGACGAATCAATTATTGATTTCATAAATTAAACCAGTACTGACAAAAGCCCGGACCCACAGGTTTCCGAGCTTCCCCCTCAGGTTATTCTCCGGACTTTTCCGGAGAGCAACCAGAGCTTTACTGGAGAGAAACTCCCCAGGATAGACAGAAGGGATTTTTCCTGACCGGGCACTCATTTTTTAAGGGCTTATCGAACAGATACTCTTTTTTATTAGCGATCCTATCTAAAAAACATGAAAATTTTGATTGCAACAGGGCGGCTTGCGGAAAATACCGTGAGGAAAGCAGCTGGGGAAAAAGCAGACGTCCTCGTAGCAGATATCGATATTGCCGCATTCATAACCCCAAAAAAGCTTGTTAAAGCCTTTCAGGATGCAGGTTTTTCAAGCAGATATGACCTGATTCTACTTCCCGGACTTGTAGCAGGGGACTTTTCAAAGGCTTCGGAAGAGCTGGGCTCCAGAATCCGGCTGGGCCCGAAACACGCCTATGATCTCAGCTTCGTGCTCCTTTTTGCAGAGAAGGTTGAGTTTTCCGAAAAAGTTCCTGCATGTGAGCTCCTTGCAGACGTGCGAAAGGAGATGGCGCTTGAGCTTGTAAGAAAAGCTGAAGAGGAAGCTCACTCTCCCCTGACACTCAGAGAAGTAAAGCTGGGAGGAAATTCCCGAATGAAGGTCATGGGAGAGATTGTAGGGGCTTCAGAAATGGGCCCTGCAGACCTGGCGACAAGAATCGAAGCTTTTATCGCTCGTGGAGCAGATATTATCGATCTCGGAGCTACACTTAACACCCTCCCGGGACAGATCAGGAGAACGGTATCCCTTGCAAAAGCCCTCACGTGCACCACGATAAGTGTCGATACGCTTGACCCGGAGCTGATAGAGGAAGGAATAGAAGCAGGAGCAGACCTTGTCCTGAGCCTTAACGGCACGAACATGGAAACTGCAGGGCCGGCAGTTGCAGAAGCAGGCGTGGCAGCAGTAGTAATCCCTGATGAAGGAAACAGCCTGGAAAGCCTGATAAGAAATATCGAAGCTGCCCGCAGGCTTGGGATTGAAAAAATCATAGCTGACCCGGTCCTTGACCCCGTAGGCCATAGAATAACCGAATCTATTGTACGTTATCATGAGTTCCACAGGATGTATCCCGAGGTGCCGTTATTCTTCGGAGTTGGGAATGTAACGGAACTCATGGACGTGGACACCATTGGAGTAAATGCCACACTCTGCGGAATAGGGGCAGAAGCAGGAGCAAGTATCCTTTTTACCCCCGAATACAGCGATAAAGCCCAGGGCTCCATAAGAGAGCTAAAAAAAGCCTCCGAGATGATGCAACTTTGCAGGATAAGGGAAAGCTCCCCAAAGGACCTTGGCATTGATCTCCTCTGCATAAAGGAAAAAAGAAGGCGCCCTGACAGTCCCCTCCCTGAAAAATTAATCATGGCCAGAGCTTCGAAGAACTGGCGTGTAGACCCCGCAGGCCCCATCCGAATCCGGATTGTGCCGGATAAAATAAGCGGGAACGGCGGACTTATTGTAGCTGAACATGAGAAAGCGGCGGTTGCAGGAGAAAGTGCCAGAGAAGTTATGGACACGCTGCTCGGACTCGAACTGGTCTCGCGCCTGGACCATGCGGCATACCTTGGAAGAGAACTGGAAAAAGCCGAACTTGCCCTGCACTTTAATCGGAGTTACGCCCAGGATGACGTATTCTGAACACACTGGAAGGCAGACAAAATAGAGGTGTGAGGAAATGAAACTCGAAACTGAAGATAAGCAATTAATCTTTGAGATAGTGGCAGCCCGCTATTTCACAACACAGAACTGGAAATGGGTTAACCTGAGGAAAGACCTTAACAAAATCATCAAATCCTATGATGAATTGAACGAACAGTATGCTTCTTACTCTTATGTGAGCCGGGACTGGTATGTGGAAAATATGGGATCCAGGAACATCCATATGTGCAATACCTGGGATGAACTTAAGAACCTGGTTGCCTTCCTCAATGACCATGGGAAAGCCTTTAACTTCCTTGTAAATACCGGAAACAGGAAGTCATTCTGCATCGTAAGCGACTCAAGAGACCTGAACGAGACTCAGGCGCATGCAATCAAAGAGGTACAGAAGCTGGGGTATAACACTTTTGTCTTCCTCGCTACAGTTCCTGATGAGATAGAATTCCAGCTGCTTCAGGTAAGGGGAGTTAACTGACTTCTCCTTACCGGCAAAGAACCCGGGTTTCAAAAAACAGACTTTTTTCTTTACTACACATGGTCTTTCTTCCTTGACATAAATTAAAACTTTTGAAGAAATAGCTGAATTCTCAGCTTCCAAACGTAAATTGAAACTTTTGAAGAGATAGCTGAATTCTCAGCTCGGAAACTATTTTTGATAGAATATGGAGAATTCCATCAGAAAACGGAATAAAACCAAATAAAACCGAAAGGTTTTTACTCTATAATTATCAAATAGGAAACTGTATTCCTTTTTGGCTATTCGACACATAAATAACCATCGTGTGCGGACAGCCTATCGTGTTTGAAATAAATCTGTGTGTGAATAACATTGTGTGAATAACTTATCATAGTGTGAATAAGAAAGAGGCTTGCCTATGGGACAGGAAGGGACGAAGAGCCGATGCTATGCTTTTTTGTTCCTGACATTTCTCCCTGGTACGTAGAGGAGCTTAAGCTGTGGACAATTAATTCACGAGCCATCAAACCGGAAAGATTTGAAATACTCGAAGAAAGGGCACGTTCTTCAAGTATTCAAGCAAAGAAAGCAATCTAAAACAAAGAAATAACCATCCACAAAGAGTAACCTCCACAGATTTAAGCAAAAGAACACTGGAAAAGAAGACCAGGAAGTAAAATACAGCACTAAAAATAAAAAATAAAAAAAGGGAAAAATTAAGGAAATCACATAAACAAGGGTGCAAACACAACAGCCACTATGCTCATGAGCTTAATGAGGATGTTGATTGCAGGACCTGCAGTGTCTTTGAACGGGTCACCTACGGTATCGCCGGTTACACCTGCTTTGTGGGCATCGGAACCCTTTCCGCCGAAGTTTCCGAGTTCGATGTATTTCTTTGCGTTGTCCCACGCACCTCCAGCGTTGGACATTGTAATTGCAATCATGAAACCGGAAGCTACAGAGCCTGCAAGAAGCCCACCAAGAGCTCCGGGACCAAGCACAAGCCCGACTAAAAGAGGAGCAGCAACTGCAAGGACCCCGGGTGGAATCATCTCTTTAAGAGCAGAGTGTGTTGAGATTGCAATACATTTGCCATAATCAGGATCAGCTTTGCCTTCCATCAAACCTGCAATCTCTCTAAACTGCCTCCTCACTTCAACCACCACTTCACCTGCCGCATTTCCGACAGCCAGAATGGTCATTGAGGAGAAGAGATAAGGAAGCATTGCGCCTATCGTAAGCCCGATGAAGACGTTCGGATTCATAACATCGATGGCACTGAGCCCCACTGCAATACCATATGAAGCAAAGAGGGCAAGTGCGGTAAGAGCTGCGGACCCGATTGCAAAACCTTTGCCGATAGCTGCCGTAGTGTTTCCTACTGCATCAAGAGTATCGGTAATCTGGCGCACCTCTTTCTTCTGGTGAGACATCTCTGCAATGCCTCCCGCATTGTCAGCTACGGGGCCGTATGCATCGACTGAGAGGGAGATCCCGAGCGTTGCAAGCATTCCGACAGCTGCAATAGCTATGCCGTAGAGGCCGGCTAACTGGAACGCAATATAGATTGCAATGCTGATGATAACAACAGGCCAGAGAGTTGACTCCATGCCTTTTGCAAAACCTGTAATGATATTGGTAGCTGAACCTGTCTGGCAGGAATTTGCAACCCTGAGGGTTGGCTTTCTGTCATATGACGTGTAATGCTCTGTGATTTGTCCGATAAGGAAACCTGCAACAAGCCCCGCAACCGTTGCAAAGAAAACGTTCAGTCCGTATTCTCCAAGAAGCTGGGATGTAACGAAATATGAAGCAATGACCGTAAGAACGATTGCGGCAATCAGCCCCATATTAAATGCCATATGGATTGCTGAAGACTCTGTCTTGTTTGTACGGACAAAAAAAGTACCGACAATAGATGCGAGAATTCCAACAGCTGAAATAATCAGCGGAACCAGAATAACGTTCTGAACCGGGACATTGGGAAAAGTAGTTGCTGCAGTTGATGCTGCAAGAAGCATCGTTGCAAGGATTGAGCCTACATATGATTCATAGAGGTCAGCTCCCATTCCGGCAATATCTCCTACATTGTCTCCGACGTTGTCGGCGATTACGGCAGGGTTTCTTGGATCATCTTCAGGGATCCCGGCTTCGACCTTCCCTACAAGGTCCGCACCCACGTCAGCGGCTTTGGTGAAGATTCCCCCACCTACACGGGCAAAGAGAGCGATAGATGAAGCTCCGAGTGAAAAGCCCGCAACAATGTTTACGAGAGTAAGCAAATCCAGATCTGTATAGACACTTTCAAGAATTATAAATGAAAGAGACAGCCCAAAGAGGCCGAGACCTACGACACTCATTCCCATAACTGTACCGGATGCAAATGAAACCCTAAAAGCAGGACCGATGCCTCTGGTGGCAGCATTTGTGGTCCGCCCATTTGCAATAGTAGCCGTAAGCATCCCTGCATAGCCAGCTGTTGCGGAAAGCACTGCACCAAAAACGAAACATGCTGCAGTAAGAGCTCCGTTTGGCAGAATTAACGCAATTACGACTGCAAGGAAAACGACAAATACGGCGATTGCACGGTACTGCCTGTTAAGATAGACCATAGCTCCACCGTGAATCGACGCAGTAATTTTCTTGATAAGATCATTACCTGCGCCTTCATTTTGGACGTTTTTGTAGGATATACCTGCAAAAATCAGACCAATAAGGGCACATATTGGTGCAAGGTAGATTAACATATCCATAATTTCAACCATCCTACCGGAAAGCAAATCAAAAGTACTCCTCCAAAAGTACTTTTTGTGATAATAAATGGGTCTTTGTATATAAATTGATACTCGATCTTCCGTTGAAGATTCGGAGGAACTGAGAATTTCAGCTCCTGCGCAACAGAACTTTCATTGCGAACTGACACAACCCTATATAAATCCACTCGACATTAATATGCCGCTTGTTTTATAGATTGCGATTTTGCCTTCTTTTATAATATCGGTTTGTTTTTTAAACAGCTCCTTTTGATTTGACGATTTTTGCGGGTTAAACACTTTTATTATTCAGATGATTCATTTTAATTAGACAGCACATATTGACATCGGCGATTTCTATGAGTCAAATATTCCCTTCAGATCTGGTTCCTATTCCATTACTCTCAGGGCAAAAAATTTGAGTTCTCTCTCGCCGGGATGAGGGAACACGGTAACTTATTACCTTGTTAGTTAAATAAATACATATCTGAAAGGAATGAGTAAAAGGAAAACATAGCCTCTTCTTTCGTATTTTCAGCCCCATCCCCATTTTTTTACAGAAAATTAGCTGGAACCGCAGGTGTCGGAAAAAGTGCCGAAAAAATAAGTCCGGTAAAAAATCACTGGCATCTCTTGGAGTATTTTTGAAAAACCCTGTCTCCAGCATGTTTTTGCTCTCTCCTGTATTCTCAATCCTGCAAATTTGAGTTATATCTGAGTTATATCAGTCATTAACCCCAGGAAAAAATCGTCATATTTTGAGGAGTTGAAAGAACTTTGAGAGGCAAAATGGCGCAAAAGTTTATATAAAAAATAACTATTTACGCTTTCGTCTAAAATGAGGCTTTAACAACTAAAAAAAATACTTTAGAATAATACTAAATTGATACGTAAAAATCATGATAAAACTAGAAGAAATACATGTATGTACACAATTCTAGAGATAATAAGAGGGACGTTGAAGCTAGAGGATAGGAATTCTTGAAGGGATTATAAAAAACATATTAATGTGAACGGGTATCAAAACCAAAGGATAGGAAATTTATGGAAGGTTTAATATTTATTGCTCCTTTAGCAGGCGTTATAAGTCTGGTCTTCGCTGCTTTTTTCGCAAAAAGCATCCTGAAGGAAGATGCCGGCAATAAGAGGATGAAGGAAATAGCCGGAGCAATTCAGGAAGGAGCTATGGCTTACCTAAATCGCCAGTACAAAACGATTGCAGTGGTTTCGATCATTCTCTCGTTCCTGATTCTCTTTTTGCTTGATGATGGGCTGAAAATAGCTATCGGTTTCCTGGCAGGTGCCATAAGCTCGGCTGCTGCCGGCTATATAGGTATGAGCGTCTCAGTCAGGGCAAACGTCAGGACTGCTCATGCCGCATCAAGCGGGCTTGAGAAAGCCATGTCAGTTGCATTCCGCGGGGGGGCTGTAACAGGACTTGCAGTAGTAGGGCTTGCACTGCTCGGTACAAGTGGTTTTTACATCCTCTATGGGGACGTGGACCTGGTTGTAGGATTTGGTTTCGGAGCCAGCCTTATCAGCCTCTTTGCAAGAGTTGGCGGTGGAATCTTCACCAAAGCCGCTGATGTTGGGGCTGACCTTGTAGGGAAGGTCGAAGCCGGGATCCCTGAAGATGATCCCAGGAACGCAGGAGTCATTGCCGACAATGTGGGGGACAATGTGGGAGACTGTGCAGGAATGGGAGCGGACCTCTTTGAGACATATGTTGTCACTTCTCTGGCTGCCATGCTGCTTGGTTCACTTATTACCGGAACTTACGAAAACGCCATACTCTACCCACTAATACTTGGTTCTGTCGCAATCTTTGCATCCATCATATCGGTCTTCTTCGTGAAGATAGGAAAAGAAGGGAAGATCATGCAGGCGCTCTACAAGGGTGTAGGCGGCTCTGCAATTATCAGCTTGATCGCTTTCTATTTTGTAACCAACTCCCTTATGGGGGATATCAGGCTTTTCTACGCCACTATCGTAGGCATCGTAATCACGGTGCTTATGGTGATTATTACGGAATACTACACTTCCACAAGCTACAGGCCGGTAAAAACAATCGCATCTTCCTCTGAAACCGGGGCTGCAACCAACATAATTTCAGGGTTATCAATAGGCTTTGAAAGTACACTCGTGCCTACTGTAGTAATTGTCATAGGAATCCTTATTTCCTACTTCATTGTGGGAGGCGCAGCAGATGCAGGGATAGGGCTCTACGGAATTGCCATTGCAGCCGTTGCAATGCTCTCAACCACAGGTATGATAGTTGCTCTGGACTCTTACGGCCCTATCACGGATAACGCCGGCGGAATTGCCCAGATGGCAAACCTCCCGGCTCAGGTCAGAAAGGTCACGGACGCCCTCGATGCCGTTGGAAACACCACAAAGGCTGTCACCAAAGGATACGCAATAGGTTCGGCAGCTCTGGGCGCACTTGCCCTCTTTGCAGACTACCGCAGCAAGGTAAACCTTGGGGGACAGTCCCTGAACCTCGATGACCCCGTGGTACTTGCGGGACTTCTGCTCGGAGCCCTCCTGCCTTTCGTATTCAGCGCGGTTACGATGAGCGCGGTAGGGAAAGCCGCTTTTGAGGTCGTAAATGAGGTCCGCAGGCAGTTCAGGGAGATCCCCGGCATTATGGAAGGAACCGCAAAGCCGGAATACGGACGCTGCGTTGACATCGTGACAAAAGCAGCCCTCCATGAGATGGCAATGCCCGGCTTCCTTGCTGTACTCGTGCCCCTGCTGGTTGGGTTCATCCTTGGCCCGAAAGCGCTTGCAGGGCTCCTCATAGGGCTTATAGTAGTCGGGTTTATGCTCGCCCTCATGATGGACAACGGAGGAGGAGCCTGGGACAACGCAAAGAAATTGATTGAAGACGGAAATCATGGCGGAAGAGGCTCAGAAGCCCATAAAGCTGCAGTTGTCGGGGATACAGTAGGTGACCCGTTCAAAGACACTGCCGGACCTGCCCTTAACGCCCTGATTAAAGTGGTGAACATGGTGGCAATTCTCTTCTCGTCCCTGATAATACACAGTGGGCTATTCTAAGGGACGAGAAAGATCTGGAATCCCCAATGGGGAATCCATTTCTCCAATTTCACATCTTATTTTTTATCTCATTTTTCACATTTAACGGCTTTTCTGCTCTTTTCGGGACATTCACCCATATCAGCAACTTATCAGTTATTTTTCTATTACACATCCGTGAACAGATATTTATTTTTCAATCATTTTTCCTGGCAAAAATTGTCATTTCATGGATAGCAGGTCTGTGTTTTTGTACATAAAATGAAGCCTTTCAAGGAATTTCAGATTATATGACAAAAAATTATTTAAGAGTTATTGGATTGAAAATTGCTTTTTCCGGGAAAAAGAAGAAGATATAAGAGGATTAAAGCTCCAAAAAACAACAAACAGAAAAATAAAAATCGAAAAGATAATATAATAGGCAATCCTATTATATTCAAAGTAGTAAAGATCATGAGATTAAAATTTAAAAATAGTTAAGAAATAAATAACCATTTCAAGACGAAATAAGTTGAGAAGGTAAAATTCCCAGGCGAAAGTAACCTATCATCTGTATATAACTGCAGCAGACGGCAGGAAAAAACATATCACCACGAAATAATCAAAGAATAACAAAGATGGTAGACCTTTCCAGAAGACCCGCAAGACAAACAAAAAAGCAACTTAGTCTGGAAAAAACGGAAAAAATAGTTAGAATTTGAGTAAGGTTAGAAGTAGTGTGAGCGGGTTGGGGAGTGGGGGGTCATATGGGGAGTGGGGGGTATGGTATGTGAAAAAAGTTTCCCGCTCACATTACTCACATTACCCCTATTCAAGTTAATTATATAAATAGCTATGCATTTCATTCGAGTTAATATAATATCAAAAATATCATGCAAGAATATTGCCCGGGATTTTCTTTTTTTCAAGCATATTTTTAAAATGTTGAGAAGAAGAACCGCAAATATCGAAAGAGGAATTTGAAAGAGAAATTATGACCCCGGAAGAACAGCCACGATAAGAAACTTATACGAGTTTGCGGGTTTTAGATTCTATGAACCCTGACAGGCGCTTGATTTATGTTGCAGTTTTTGCAATTATGGGGCTTTCCAATGCTGTAATTCCCATTCTCCCGGAACTCGCCACCCGGTATCACAGTACATTTGGAGAATTTGCCTCAAGCCTGCTCTTTTCAGGGTACTTTCTGGGAGCCCTTGCTACAATGCTTCCCTTCGGGATTATGGCTGACAGGTCCGGGAACCTCAGGTTCATAGGACTCGGCATTATCCTTACAGCCATCTCAGGGCTAATCATCCTTTTCTCCGAAAACCTGCGGATCCTTATTATTTCCAGGTTTATGGAAGGCGCTGCATGCGGAGCTTTTTTTCCTGCAGCCTTTTCTACACTCTCAAAGTGCAAGGACCCGGGGCGCTGCATGGGAGAATTCACCTTTCTTTTCAATGCCGGACTGGCTTCAGGAGCTCTGGTTTCAGGCCTGCTGGCAGACACCTACCTGAAAGGAGCTATTCTCATATTCACTTTCATAGCTTTACTTTCGATTATTCCGCTTCTTCCCAGACACAGAGAATTCATTAACCCGAAAGCAAAAGGAGAGAAAACAGATTTGCTGTCCGGTTCTCTCCAGGACCATTTCAAACATTCTTTCAGCGAAGTTGCAGGACTCCTTAACCGCCAGAATTCGGGGATATGGCTGAGTTCTTTTTTGCTCAACGGAGCGATAGGGGTTCTTATAGCCTACTATCCCGACTACAGCCTTGAATTCCTAACAAAAGCCCAGCTGGGAAGCGCTATTGCAAGCCTCTATATCTGCGCCATGGCCACTTCTCTTCTGGTCGGTCGTTTTAGAATTAAGGAAAAGGCAATCATCGGGATAGGCCTATCCTTTTCAGCCCTTGGAGCCCTTTTTGCGATTAAATACCCCTTTCTGGGATTTTCGAGCCTTGGAGGAGGATCAGGAATTGCAATGGTAGGTTTTGCTCTGGCAGTTGCAAGAATGGATGCATATAGAGGTCTTGCAATGGGGCTTTTTAACACCACCATATACGCAGGCCTGTCCTTGCTTCCGATTGCTGTAGGGTTCCTTACAGGGTTCCTGAGCTTTGAAAAAATATTTGCCGTAAACGGCTTTATCCTGGCAGGAGCTCTTCTATTAAAAGACTGAAAATGCACGATACACGCAGGTGTGCCCATACTAAGGTCTTCTGCAAACTATCCCCGGGCAGCACCCCCTTTATCTCCGAAAGAAACAGATTAGGGAAAAAAACAGAAAAATATCTGAAGCTTGCAGGAAAATCGGATTGCAGAAAGTCTAATCAGGAAAAATAACTGCCGGAAAAATACTAAAAAGAAAAGAATACTGAACAGAAAAAGACCATGAACCCGAAAAAAATCATACTATACTCTTCAGTCTTTGCAATCCAGGGTCTTTCTAATGCGGCAATTCCTGTCCTCCCCGAACTTGCAGGAGAGGGAAATTCGAGCCCTGCTGTCTCAAGCCTGCTTTATTCAGGATACTTTATAGGGGCTTTTCTCACCCTCCTCCCATTCGGAATCCTTGCAGACAGGATAGGAAACCTGAAGGTAGCAAGCCTGGGGATCACACTTACTGTTATTTCGGGACTTTTTATTTCACTTTCTGACAACCTGTGGATTCTCGGCATCTCAAGATTCGTAGAAGGCCTGGGCTGCGGAGCTTTTTTTCCTGCGGCTTTTTCCATGATTGTGGAATGGGAAGATAGCCAGCGCAGTATGGGAGAATTTAATTTCCTGTTAAATGCCGGACTGGCTGCAGGAGTTTTTTTCTCAGGAATGCTTGCGGAGGCGGGGATCAAAACCGCAATAAGCATCTTTACCATCCTTGCGGGCTTTTCCTTTGTCCTGCTTCTCCCGGAAGCCCGAGGACTTGTATCCTCAGGCAGCCCTGGAAGGAAAAAAGAAAAAACCGGCACCTCAAACCGTAAAAGAGCTACAGGAAAGCGGCCTGGAAACTCAACGAACTTCGGACCTGCCGGGAACCTGGAAAAATTCAGGAAGGCTTTTTCTGAAAGCGGGCTCTGGAAGATCTGGGGAATTTCGGTTCTCCTCTACGGAGCCACAGGGATTTTGACTGCAAATTATGCGGACTATAGTGCGGACTTCCTGACAAAACCGGAGCTGGGGCTTGCAATCGCAGCCTCATATGTAGCTGCAATGCTGAGTTCCCTGGCTGCTGGGAGAACAGGCGCAGATTATCAGAAAATAGTAAGGGCAGGCCTGGTCCTTGCAGCTACGGGCGTCCTGCTTTCGGCAAAAGCTCCTCTTCTGGCCTTTTTCCTTATTGGTGCAGGAGGAGGAGCGGCAATAATAGGGCTTGTTACCGCCGTATCCAGGATAAGCTCAAGCGGATTTACAATGGGGATCTTTAATACAGGAATTTATGCAGGGCTCGGGCTAGTACCGGTTTTTGGAAGTTTGCTTATAGAGCTTTTAGGTTATGAAACAGTGTTTCTCGGAAGCTCCCTGGTGCTGCTTATGATGCTTTTTATAAAATTGGAATAAAACCGTGAACAGAGAGCAAAAGCCACAAACTCAGGACAAAATCCGGAAAGGAAGCTCAACTGTTCTGCAGAAAAATTGAATATCCGGAATCAGGAACCCCTGAGATCCGCATAAGCTTTAAAAGGCTCAAAAGCCCTATCCTATGAATAAGCGTACCTTTTAAAATCAGGTGATTGGTTGAAAGTAAAGTCGAGAGTTCAGTTGAGGAAAAATGCAAAGAACAAAATGTTAAAAGACCTTGAGTCCACCTTCGGGGAAGAAATGGCAGGGCTGGAAAAAAAAACTCTGGAAAAGGTTGCTCTGGATGAATTTTCTCTTATCCTCGTGGACGGCAAACCCCTTCTGTTTGAAATCGAGGAGCATCTATTCCCTACGGTCCGCGGGGCTCTTGAGATGGGGCTGCAGAAACGTCTTGTTGTGGTAGACAAAGGGGCTATTCGATTCGTTTCAAACGGGGCGGACATTATGGCCCCCGGGATCCTGGAAGCTGACCCTGAAATAAAAGAAGGCGACTTTGTAATTATAGTTGAAGAGACTCACCGGAAAGCTCTTGCAATAGGAAAAGCCCTCATGGAAGGGCAGCAGATGGTTAACGCAGATTCGGGAAAAGCCATAAAGTCAATAACCCATGTAGGAGATAAACTCTGGAATTTTGAGTTCTGAGAGAGTTCTTAATTTTAAGTTCTGAGAGAGCCCTTAAGAGAGATTCCGCTGAAAAGAAAACGTTCCTGCTGCAAACGGAAAAAAATCCGAAACAAAAGCTGGGGACCAGTGTGGCTTTATAATAGCAAAATTAATTAATATAGATCCCAATATAGGACAGTACTATCCCAATTTAAAAAAATACAAAAGGCGTGCATAAATGGCAAAACTCATAGACAAGATCCTTGGCGGCAATGTAAAAAGCTCAACCAGTGCCGAAGATTACACTGAAATTGACCTCAGCAAATATGAAGAAGTCCTGGAGGACGAGCCTGCAGAGACTTATGTAAAAATTGCAGAAGTCTCAAGCATTAACCAGGTATCTGCACTCAAGCAGGAGATTTACAACGGGAACATCCTTATGGTCGACATCTCAAACATCAGAGGCGACGACCTGCTAAGGGACAGGGTTTTAAAAGAACTGAAAGATGTTGTTGTCGATGTCCACGGAGACATTGCAGGTGTCAAAGGAAACACTGTGATCGTAACTCCTACAGGCATTAAAATCGACAGATCAAAGATTATTGGTGGAAAATATTGAATCAGGATCATTTTAAGAAAGAAAACTTTGAAACGAGGATCTCCTGCCCTCTGTGTCAGAGCGACCTTGTAATGAAGTGGCAGAGAGATAACATTCCCTATTTTGGGGAGATCATGTACATAACTGCAAAATGCCAGTGCAGTTTCCGTTTTGCAGATACTATGATTCTCTCCAGTAAAGAGCCCATGCGCTATGAGCTGTCAGTTGAGAGCCCGGAAGACCTGGACGCAAGAGTCATCCGCTCAACCTCAGGAACAATCCGCATTCCGGAGATGGGGATTGTTATTGAACCCGGTACGGTTTCTGATTCGTATATAACGAACATCGAAGGTGTGCTGCAGAGGGTTCAGAAAGTCCTTATGACTGCGAGCAGATGGGTACAGGAGGATGAAGAGAAGTTCGCCCGCAGCCAGGAACTCCTGTGCATGCTCGATGAAGTAATCGAAGGTAAGAGAACAATTACGGTCATCATTGAAGATCCTCTCGGAAACAGCGCAATTATCTCGAAAAAGGCTGTCGCTACCAAACTCTCAAAGGAAGAGGCTGAGAAGCTAAACACCGGCATGATAGTTTTCGATGTTGACAAATCCGAACTTGAACACGATGTTTCGGACAATGTCAAGCCCCTCGGAGGAGATTAATTCTTTTTTCCGATTTTTTTAACAGCCCGACCAGGACTTTAGGGTAGTGCACCCCATATAGTTATTTACTTTTATTCCAATAAAGGCAATCACGTCAAGGGCTGAGCAGGCATTTTTCCGTCAGAATAAAGCAGCAGGTGTGCTGCAAAAGGTTCGAAAAGTCCAAAAGGTTCAAAATCCCGGAAAGCCGTACGCAGGCAAAAAACCACATGAAAAATCTTCCGGACAGGCAACTGGACTGAGAAAAACTACGTGCCTGACCATTCGGGACTTTACGTCTCGCATTTCATAATTTCCTGACTAGCGCGTTTCATAATATGGATTATCATAAAAATTAACTGAGATCACGATAATACGGTGAAGGTATGGCAGAAAGCGAAAAAGAAGCAGCATTACCTCCAAAAGAGGAATTCAGTGATTGGTATAACGAACTCCTGTGGATGGCAGAAATAATGGACGTCCGCTACCCTGTAAAGGGGCTTTATGTCTGGTACCCCTTCGGTTTTGCCATCAGGAGGAGCGCTTACAATATCATAAGGGAAATTCTTGATAACAGCGGGCACCAGGAGACTCTCTTCCCCCTGCTTATCCCTGAAAATGAGTTCATGAAAGAAGCCGAACATATTAAAGGCTTTGAGGATGAAGTGTACTGGGTCACACATGGAGGAAAGGATCCTCTTGACATCCCTCTGGCGCTCCGCCCCACGAGTGAGACTGCCATTTATCCTATGTACAAGATGTGGGTCAGGTCCCACGCAGATTTCCCCCTCAAACTCTACCAGATAGTCAATACTTTCCGCTATGAAACAAAGCATACCCGCCCTCTGATCAGGCTCAGGGAGATTACTTCTTTTAAAGAAGCCCATACCGTGCACGCCACCTGGGAAGATGCGGAAGCCCAGGTAAAGGAAGCTGTTGAACTTTACACCGAGATCTACCGCAGGCTGGCAGTTCCTGTGCTCCGCTCAAGGAGGCCAGACTGGGACAAGTTCCCGGGCGCTGATTACACCGATGCCATTGATGCCATGATGCCTGACGGAAAGACCCTTCAGATAGGGACCGTTCACCATCTGGGCGATAACTTCGCAAAGACCTTCGATATCAAGTACGAAGCCCCTGACGGCGAACAGCGCTATGCCCACCAGACCTGTTACGGGATTTCGGAGCGGTCAATTGCAGCCACAATCTCCATCCACGGAGACGACAAAGGGCTTGTCCTCCCTCCCGAAATTGCACCTGTCCAGGTAGTCATTATCCCGATTATCTTCAAAAAAGGGGCAGAAGAGGTGCTTGCAGCCTGCAGAGATGTTCAGGAGCGCCTGAGGAAATCAGGGGTTAAGGTAGAAATCGATGCGAGCGATCTGCGCCCCGGAGCAAAGTACTACAGATGGGAGATGAAAGGCGTACCCATCAGGCTTGAAATAGGGCCGAGAGACCTGGAAAACAATGTTGCGGTTGCGGTCCGGAGAGACACAGGGGAAAAGGAGCAGATCCCCCTCCCGGAGATAGAGATCGGAGTGCTTCAGAAATTTGAAGCAATCCAGAAAAGCCTCTACGAGAAAGCTAAAGCCGAACTCGAAAGCCGCATCTTTGACTGCACCGAACTTGAGGAAGTAAAGGAAAAGATCCAGAAAGGGGTTGCAACAATCCCCTGGTGCGGTAAAAAAGAGTGCGGACTTGCAATGGAAGACCGGATAGGCGCAGGCATCCTGGGAATTCCCCTGACCCCCAGAGGAAGAGGAAAGGAAAAATGCCCTGTCTGCGGAGCAGAAACCGAAACCCGAGTTTACGTTGCAAGAACATACTGAGTTCTGTAAAAGCTCTTTCATAAAAGTTCGGCAGGAAATATGGGGAAGAATCCCATATTCCTGGCTTTTTTCTTATCCTTCTTCCCTTGAAGAATCCGAGCTTATAGAGATATGGGTAATGCAGCAGAAAACTGAAAACCTTTGTATTTCATTTTTAAAAAACTGGCAGCATTTCCCGAGAAAGCTCCTCTTCGGAAGTGATATCTATTTTTATATCCCTTAGTTCCCGGAAACAGTACCATATTTCTACATTGAAGGGAACTTATGCCATTAATCAATTGATCTTTATTAAGAAGTTAACAGCGACAAACTTACAGACCTCGAAATTAGAGTAAAATAAAGTAAAGTTAATTTGAGTAGAATCAAATTATAATTGATTGCAGATAAATATTAAATACTAAGTAAAAGAATTCTTCACTAGACTTCGAGTAGATTTATACCAATTCACCCCCAATACCGTGTACGAAACTGACAGATTTATGCAAAACCCAATCCCGAAAGAATGAGTTTAAGAATTGTTTAAGCTTGAAAATCATCTAAATTTGAGAATTATCTACAAGAATTATTTGTCTACATACTTATCTACGATTTCATAGAGGGAGATATAATATGGCCTGGATTGAACCGGAAGTAACGAAAAAGCCTAAAAAACCGATGTTTTTATGCGTGCTTTCCAATACCAAAACCGCACACATCCCGAAGCTCTCGGCAGCAGGGAAAACGGCTGAGCTTACGGATTATACGCCGGCAGGGGATGCGGAACTTATGGAAACAGGAAATATTATCAGCGTACCAGTGCTTCCCATGACCCCTCCCTATGACACTCCCACCCCTGCAATAATGACCCGTTCGGCGTTGAAACTTACGGATGTCCCCTATCATTTTATCAATTCCGGCCTAATAGTGACTCCAGAAGTCCCCTGCATTGACCTGAAAGCAAAGCCAGGGGAAGACATACGGGAGCCTATTGCAGTTCGGGACGTACAGGGCATCTACGAGCGGGCAAAGTTTCTTGCCAAGAGGCTCAGAAGCCAGATAGACCATGTAATTATCGGGGAGAGCATCCCCGGAGGCACAACAACAGCGATGGGAGTTTTAAATGCACTCGGGTATAACGGAAACGTCAGCAGTAGCGCTGATGAAAACCCACTCGAGCTCAAAAAGCAGGTCGTTGAAGAAGGCATGAAAGCCTCAGGCCTGACCTTTGGCAGCCTGAAAGACGAACCAATGAAAGCCGTTGCCTGCATGGGAGACCCCATGATGCCTGCGGTAGTCGGCCTTGTTGCAGGTTTTCAGGGCACGGAGGTCAATGTTGTCCTTGCCGGCGGAACTCAGATGGCAGCAGTCTATGCCGTTATCAAACACCTGGGCTTTAACACCGAAAGGCTCGCAATTGCAACAACCCGCTACGTAGTAGAGGATAAATCCGCACATTTTGTCGAGCTCACAAAAACCCTGGAAGTACCGGTAGTCTACGTTGCTGACCCTGGTTTTGGGAAATCGACCTTAAAAGGGCTTCACAGATACGAAACAGGTACAATCAAGGAAGGTGCAGGTGCCGGGGGGGCTATGTATCTTGCAGGCCTTTTCGGAGTTACCCAGGACGAATTCCGGTTCGAAGTGGAAAACGTATGCAAATTGCTCAAAGCCGGGCAGTGAAGGAGGAAACGGTTTTTCAGCAAAATTCAACCTATCTTTTTTACATTTTCTTTCTCTTCACTTAACCCCCAATAGAGAAAAAGAAGCTATGAACCTTTGAAATGAAGCATAAAAAATTGCACATCTTCAGGGATGAAATCATTACAGCTATTAAAAAAGTAAAGTAATTAAGAGCCTTTTCAGGCTCATTTTCAAAAAACTAAATTTTGGGTCTTCTAACTTCTCCGTGAAAAAAACTTTTTTTCAGATTAGCTCTCTACCATAGCATTCTGAGCGTTTTCAGAAACCTCCAGTTCTGTTACAGAAGACGCTCTTTGGGCAAACGACTTCTGTGAATGATGCATGCCACTCCCCCCAGAGAGACATACCTCAGAACTCGTGCGCCCGCAACTCCTGCAGTAGTAGAAAACATTTGAACCTATAACCTGGCGTTTCAGCCGGGAATTGCATTCAATGCAAAACGTAGGGACATCAAAATTTACCATGCAGACTCCTCAGTCATATATCATGATTGAGTCGAGCCTTGCAGTGCCTGTTATTGTCCAGTACTTGCAAATCGGACAGTACTGTCTTCCACCATCTGCACTCATTTTAAGCTCACCGTTACATTTTGGACATACTTTTAGATGTTTCGTGAATAAGCCCCCTTATTCTCCATTTTTTAAACTGGGTTGTCAAGCAGTCAGAAGCGCGACCGGCACCGAAGAGTGTCTTAAATTTCAGAAAGAACCTGAAAAGATACCCAACAGTACAGAGAGAGCAACTGAACCTAAACCCCTGATACTAAAATTTTATATAAAGCCGGAAAAGGCTTTATACTGGTTGGAAATCCCCCGGAAAGGCCTTTAACTAAGGGAGTTTTAAGCTAAACTGGATTTATACTGCTTAAAACAAATCCTATCCGACTTCGCTACCTAAAGCTGTAAAAAGCTAGTCATTATATTACCTGTAATAGGATATAAGGTTTATCTTGCAAATAAGTATTTATAAAGAAAGGAAAGGAAAAAGGAAGCCGGTAATATGGTATAAAAAGGTAACCGGAAGATATAGAAAAAAGAAAATATGAATCATATAAAGCCATTAGTTGAATGAATGTTAAATTCAAAGCTATAAAACAAAGATAGAAATTAAATGAACATTGACCTCAAAGGTATAAAACGAAGATAACAAATGAACGAAAAATTAATTGAAAGGAAATTAAATAAAAGCATTGGTAAAATAAAATTGTGTTGAATGGAGTTTACTAACCCGGGGCAAATTTCTTAGAAGTCCTCCCCAGCTACAGTTTGTGAGAAGAGGTTCAAGCGAAATATATAAATAAGATTATCGCTTTAGGAGTGTTCGCGACAGGTGGGCAATAAATAACACCCCGAGCGCATGAGCCGCTTTAACTCAGTTGGTAGAGTGTCTGGCTGTTAACCAGAATGTCGTAGGTTCGAGCCCTGCAAGCGGCGTAAAACTTTTGCATACATCTATAGAGCTTTTTCTAGAAGACAGAAACACATGCAAAAAGTTTATAATCAAAGCCTTACTAAATTACTGAAGCGCTATGTGGACAGGAAGGGCCTGTAGCTCAGTCAGGTTAGAGCGCTCGGCTCATAACCGAGCGGTCACCGGTTCAAATCCGGTCAGGCCCATAAAATACCCATAAAATTTATATCCAGAGAATCTCTTTTATAAGAAGGTTCTAAGGAAAAAACCGAAATAGAATACCGTTCCAACCCGATAGCCGCTTTAACTCAGTTGGTAGAGTGTCTGGCTGTTAACCAGAATGTCGTAGGTTCGAGCCCTGCAAGCGGCGTAAAAAATCTTTTTTTGTCTTGATTTTTACATTTTAACGCATTATTTCGGTTTTTCATTTCGTAACCGGAAATTTTTATGTTTGACTCATTTTTATTAACTAAAGCCTGTAATTGACCCGGTTTTTAAATCTCCGAAACGCTTAATAATTCTGAATAGAATACTTTTTAAACAACAGGTAGGGATGGAAAGCATCAGGAAGTTTGGAGCAGGGAGGCCCTGATACAATGTACCAGCAGAACAACTGAAAAAATTATTAAACATAGTGAAAAGAATAACTAGATAAATCATTTCTATTATTACTACCTACCTTTCAACCAAATCATCTGGTACCACTTACTATCCAATTGACTGTTACTCAATCAGACTGAGGTTTATACACATGGTTTCAATTAACAAAGAAGGCGTAATCGTACCTTTAGACGTCCCGAAAGCAATGCGTGAGACATACGTGAAAAACTACATGGAAATTACAAAGGGCACCGGAAGGCTCATGCTTTTTGCCGGAGACCAGAAAGTAGAGCACCTGAATGATGACTTTTTTGGAGAAGGAGTCCCTGAAGACGATGCTGACCCGGAGCACCTTTTCAGGATTGCAGCCCGGTCAAAAATAGGAGTTTTTGCAATCCAGCTCGGGCTGATTGCTCGCTATGGTATGGACTACGGAGATATCCCTTATCTTGTAAAGGTGAACTCCAAGACCAACCTTGTGGAAACTTCCCAGGCTGACCCGTTTAGCAACCTCTGGTACGATGTTGACCAGGTAGCCGAGTTTAAAGAAAACAGCGGGCTCAATATCCTTGGGGTCGGGTACACGATCTATCTTGGAAGCGAGTTTGAAGCCGAGATGCTCGTGCAGGCTGCCCAGGTAGTTTATGATGCCCACCAGCATGGGATGGTCTCAGTACTCTGGATCTACCCTCGCGGAGCTGCCGTAAAAGACGAAAAGGACCCGCACCTGATCGCAGGGGCAACAGGAGTAGGAGCCTGTCTCGGGACTGACTTTGTAAAGGTCAATTACCCGAAAAAGGAAGGGGCAAAATCCGCCGAGATTTTCAAGGAAGCCATCAAAGCAGCCGGCCGCACAAAAGTTGTTTGCGCTGGCGGTTCAAGTGACGAAGCCGAAGCTTTCCTTAAAAAGCTTCACGACCAGATCCACATTTCCGGGGCTCATGGGAATGCAACCGGAAGAAACATCCACCAGAAATCCCTGGACGAAGCTGTCCGCATGTGTAACGCAGTCTACGCCATAACCGTGGAAGACGCAAGCGTTGAAGAAGCCCTGAAGATTTACAGGAGCGAGTAAGCAGACAGCAATAAGCAGCGTAAGTTCCGATACTGCTAAAAATAACAATCAAGACTAACAATTCCAAAAACGGCAGTGAATATCAACGTGAATATAAACGGCCGTGAAAATATGCAAATCCCTGACCATAAAACAAAGATCGTCTGCACCATAGGCCCTGCTTCTTCTTCCGAGGAAGTCCTCAGGGAACTGGTGCTTGCGGGCATGAACGTGGCAAGGATTAACTTTTCCCACGGGGACTTCGAAAGCCACGGAAAAGTTATCCAGCGGGTCCGAAAGGTTGCAGAAGAACTTGACAGGATAGTTGCTATCCTTGCCGACCTTCCAGGCCCGAAGATTCGCGTAGGCAAACTCAAAAAAGAGCCGCTTATGCTCTATAAAGGGAACCGAGTAACCCTTACCACTGACGAGACTTCCGGAAGCGAGGACCGTATCCCGGTCAGCTACAAACAGCTCCCTGAAAGCGTATCCCCGGGAAGCCTTATCTACCTGAGTGACGGATTTATCCAGCTCCTCTGTCTGGAAATCTTGGGAAAAGATGTGGTCTGCGAAGTTATGGTAGGGGGACAGCTTTACTCCCATAAAGGGCTGAACCTGCCCGGAGCGAAGATTTACCTGGACCCGGTAACGGAACACGATTTCAAAATCCTTGAGTTTGCCCTGAACGAAGAAGTTGACGCGGTCAGTATCTCTTTTGTGGAAAAAGCCGAGGATATCCGCAAAGTCCGGAATTTTGCTTCGACCATGGGAAAGCCCGTATATGTTGTCTCAAAAATCGAACGGAGCCAGGCAGTCCAGAATATTGAAGAAATTCTTGAGGAAACCGATGCCCTGATGGTTGCCAGGGGAGACCTCGGAGTCGAGATTCCTATTCAGGAAGTACCTTCAGTCCAGAAAGAACTCATCCGGAGTGCAAAACTCCTGAGTATCCCCGTAATCACTGCAACCCACATGCTGGCCTCCATGACCGACAACATCAGGCCTACAAGGGCTGAGGCTACGGATGTTGCCAATGCCATCCTTGACGGGACGGACGCAGTCATGCTCTCGGAAGAAACCGCAGTTGGAAACTATCCTGTGGAAACTGTGGAAATGATGGCAAAAATTGCAAAAACCACCGAAAACTGGCGCTCCCGGACGAAATGGGGGCTTGACACAATGCTCAAGGGAATTACGGCGCAGGAAATGTCAGTGGATGAGGTAATCGCCCTCCAGGTGCATGAAGCCTTGCAAAAGCTTCCTGTAACCGCTGTGCTCACCCCAACCCGGAGTGGAGCAACCCCGCGCAGGCTTTCCCGCTTTAAGCCTGAACCCTGGATCCTGGCGTTCACCCGTTTTCCGAAAACCTGTAGCTCTCTTGCCCTATCCTACGGGGTTTATCCGATAATAGTAAAAGAAGCCTTTGAAAACTGGGAAACGGAGACCACGGAAAAGGCAAAGGAACTGGGATTTGCAAAAAGCGGAGAGCTTGTAGTTTTCACCCAGGGCCCTGCTTCCGGAAAACCCGGAGGTACAAACATGCTCAAAATCCTGACTCTCGACTGAACTGAGATAGGCAGAAGCCATCAAAAAGAAGTTAAAACCTAAAAATTCCCAATTTTCCCCATAAATTTTTTCTTTTTTTAGAAACCGGATGCGAAAACTTTTTTATGACAATAGATTTAGATACCATGTGTGTTTTTTACATTCAGAATAATTTACCTTATGTTATGAGGTTTCATTTATGAAACGAAAGGATCCTGCAACAAAAAACCAGAAGTATCTGGCTATCTTCCTGGCCTTAACAATGTTTCTCTCAGCTTTTATGATATATTTCACGGCCATAGGTAATAATAATGATAATGATGTCCCTGCTTCGGAGACCGGAGAAAATTTTGTGACAGTCCCGTTTTCTCAGATCCAGGGCAAACATGTCCAGCATGATTTTAACTCCATTATCGACGGATTGGAAATGTCACCCGCAGGGGTAACGAATGCGAAGTATGTCGATCTTCAAAGAACCGAAGGAACCCCTCTGGAATCTGTCTTCGGAAACGGTCAAACCATGAATGTTTCCTTCTCTTACGGGGCTGACGTTACGAAGAGATACGGTGCAAGTTATGCCGATGAAAGCGGTTTTGAGCTGCATCAGATTCCTGAGCAGAAGATTAACATTCCCCTGGGCACACAGGCAATGCCATATGAAGGGTACAGTATCCTCGACCGGACAAACGGCACTTACAACATCTGGAACGTTGTCGGAAGCCCCTCAATCATAGGCCCCATCCAGAATGTGGCAAACGTCATCGGCGTCCTTGAAGGAAATTCAACTTCAAGTTCGGAATACGACCAGATATTGAGCCGGGCGGATCCGGAAGGAAGCATCTACCAGGAAGTGGTCACGAAAACAAATTCCACGGATATTCCTGCAGAACAGTATTACAAGGACCTCAAAAAGCTGGATGACGGAAGTTACGTGCAGACGACCATTTACCTTAACCCTGAACCCGAAGTAAATGAAAAGATCGCAGTTTACCAGGCAAACTCAAGCGAACGTGGAGTGGCATACAACGTAACTACCCTGGGTAACATCACAAAACTGGAAATAAGCTCAGACTTTGAAAGCCTTTACAATGAAAGTACCCTGCTTTCAATATAAGCAGGTACACTTTCATTTAAAACTTTTTTTGATTTCAATTTTTTACTTTCTTTCTCTGGAAGATATTCCTGAAAGCTATTCTCTGAAAGCCATTCTCTGAAAGTCATTCTCTGAAAGCCATTCTCTGAAAGCTATTTCAGGAATCTGTCCTTTGATAGCTTTTTTTGGGAATCTTTTCTCTGACAGCTTCTTTGGGAATCTTTCCGGAATCTACAGGTTTTTATTCTGCAGAGAGCTTAAAAAATCAGGAGAATCCGGTTTGAAAAAATATAAGAAGCCTTATACAGGAAGAATAAAAAACCAGATAGGTTGAATAAATATAGAAAGAGAACTAATTAAATAATAGTGAAAAAATGAGGTGAGGCTTTGGTACTTTCCAGTTCATTCGAAAGGATTTTCCTGAAAAAGATAGACGGTAAGAACTCCCATGACTGGTTTGAACTCGGGACAATGGAAAAAGACCCTGAGAAAAAGGTAGAGTATTTCAGAAACACAGTAGAGTTAAAACCGAGTTTCGTAGGTGGCTGGACCGTACTCGGAAATGCCTATGCCGAGAAGGGAGATTATGAGAAAGCCATGGAATGCTACAACAAGGCTCTTTCAATCTGCCCAAAGTATAAGGAAGCAAAGTATAACAGGAGAAATCTGGAGAAAAAGATGAAAGAAGCCAAATTAAGACCAGAAACATAAAAAAGCCTGAAATCCAGAACTTTGAAGAAAGAAACGAAACCCAGAAAAAATCAACCTCCGTGCGGAAGCGGTACAGGATGACCCAAAAAAATCACCTCCCTCCAAACTCACTCGCGGAGGAAATAAACATTTATCCGTAAACCCTGCCAGACAGCACCGATCTTACTCATACCTTTCCTGTCCCGGAGACGGCGGCAGGGCCGGATTAGCGTAAAAACGGATAGTGACAGGAAATCAAGCCCTGGCCTGCCCGGATTTTCCACAACGAATAGAAAGGGAAAACTCCCTTTTCAGCAGGATTGAATCTGTTTTTTAAAAAAAGGGAAAAAATAAGCATCACCAGTTATTTCTACCGACCCCGCATATATTCAATGGGAAGTGATGCTATTGGGATTTCTGGACAAACTGTTCAAAAAGAAACTCGAAGGAAAGACCGTGGAAGAATGGTACGGACTTGCTGTTGGTGAAACTGACCCTGAAAAGAAGATTGAATACTTCGATAAGGTTCTGGCCTTGAAGCCTGATTTTGCAGGAGCCTGGAACCTCAGAGGGCTTGAATTTGTGGTTCTTAAGCAGTATGAAGAAGCCATTGCCTCTTTTGACAAAGCACTTGAAATAAGACCTGGCTATCCTGAGGCAAGGTACAATAAAGAAGATGCTGAAACTGAATTAAGAAAGATCAGGGCAGCAGAAAGCCCGGCTGAAGAGGAGAAAGAAGGCCCATCGCAGACATATGAGGAGAAAGAAGAAAAAACGAAAGTTGAAGGGATAGAAAGTTAAAAATGAGATTGGCACGGGCAGGTATTGCCCGGCTCCCGATGCCGCAATTAGAAACCATAATTTGACATTATGATTTGAAATCACAAATTGAAACCATAATTTATTTTTTTCCGCGGCTCAGAGCCTGAAGCCCGAGTTTTACGGGTCCGGGAAGTTTCCCGCACTGCATGACTTTCATCTGTTCGGGAGAAATAAACTTGAAAGCTGCGTTTATGAGAGCATCAGATTTCATGATCCCGTCCATTATCTGTCTCGCCTGTACGGAGGTTTCGAGAGCTGAACCGAACTGAGCTCTCCAGCGCAGGTCATAAGTTTCGAGTTTGCATTTCCCTGCGGCAAATTCTGCTGCAGTTTCTCCCGCAATTTTTCCTGCAATCATTGCGGGAGGAATACCCCCTCCATTCGTTGCGATAATATGTCCGGCGGCGTCCCCTACGATAAGAGAGTCTGCTGTTGCAGTATTTGCAGGGGCTCCGTTTACGGGAATAATGCCTGCTACGACATTCATTATGACAGCATTTTTCAGCTTCGGGGCGGCAAGAGGGTGATCTCTCATAAAACGGTGAAGGTACTCTTTTGCAGAAACCCCTTTTTCAGCCATTTCGCTTCGGATTCCTATTCCTACATTTGCCCTTCCTTTACCTTCCGGGAAAATCCACGCATAACCACCAGGGACATAATCTTTTCCGAAATACATCTCAAGGGCTTCCGGGTCGATATCAACATTCCTGACCTGGTACTCGATGGCAACAGAGGTTTCCTTTGATTCGGATTTCATGGCAAGACATTTTGATTTTGCGACCAGAGAATTAGGACCGTCAGCTCCAATAATCGCTTTTGCTTTCAGGGTGTGTTTCCCGAAAACCCCTGAAGTTTTGACAGTTGTCCCCTCCACCTTTGTCACACGGGTCTTTACCATCAGTTCAGCCCCTGCCGCAGCAGCCTGCTCAGCCAGGAACTGGTCATAGCGGCGGCGATCGAGGACCGTACCCCGGACTGCAAACTCTTTTACACTGCCGTTTGGGGGGATGATCCGCTGGGTTTTGATATGCTGCAGAACACAGGAGTCAGGATAGTTTTTCAGCGTCTCCGGCAGGCTGGCCTCGGGCAGCAGAGCCCGGACTTCCGAGGCATCCGGAAGAAAACCGGCACACTGGATGGGGTTTCCAATTTCTCTTTTCTTATCAAGAAGCAGGACAGAGGCCCCATTCCTTGAGGCATGCAGGGCAGCGGTGGAACCTGCAGGGCCCGCGCCCACAACGATGACATCGTAAGAGGCTTTTGAAATCATGAAAAGGTCTCACTGTTGTTTATTTTTAGCCTCTGCAGTTTACTTAGGAATTGTTTATTAATCCTTTCCTGAAGCCAAAAAACGAATAGAGATGCTCGGGTAGTTTGGCTCCCACAACAAGGGATTGGAGCCCTCAAAATGAAGATTCAAAATTCTGTTTGCCAGGATATCAGGAATAAGAAAAAGATCGAGATGGTAGAAATGTTTATATATAACCACATAGTACAACGGTTACCGGCTTCCTATGAAGACAAAAAGAAGAAACAGGGAAGTAAAAACAGGGGATTTTTGGAAGTTCAAAAGAACTCCCGGATCCAGATTTAACGCGGCAATTCAGAAGAATTGTAAACTAATTATTTTTGAAAGGCAAGCAAAAAGTCAACAAATAAGTATCTTAAGTCAACAATAAACTATAAATAGAATAAGATAGTACAACGGTTACCGGCTTCCGGTAGCCGATACAAAGCAAATAAAGGAGCAAGGAAAAAATGAGACAAATAGCAATCTATGGAAAGGGCGGCATTGGAAAATCCACTACTACGCAGAATCTTACTGCAGCCCTTTCGACTATGGGAAACAATATTCTTCTTGTAGGGTGCGACCCGAAAGCAGACTCCACCAGAATGCTGCTCGGCGGCCTGAACCAGAAGACCGTACTTGACACTCTTAGAAGCGAAGGTGACGAAGGAATCGACCTTGATACTGTTCTACAGCCAGGCTTTGGCGGTATCAAATGTGTGGAATCCGGAGGTCCCGAACCTGGTGTAGGATGTGCAGGCCGAGGCATCATTACCTCCATTGGACTGCTCGAGAACCTGGGAGCTTACACTGACGATCTTGACTATGTATTCTACGACGTGCTTGGTGACGTCGTATGCGGTGGTTTTGCCATGCCTATCCGCGAAGGAAAAGCCAAGGAAATCTACATCGTGGCCAGTGGAGAACTGATGGCCATATACGCAGCAAACAACATCTGCAAAGGTCTTGCCAAATTCGCCAAAGGTGGAGCCCGTCTCGGAGGCATCATCTGTAACAGTAGAAAAGTAGATGGAGAACGTGAACTCCTTGAAGCATTCGCAAAGAAACTGGGAAGCCAGTTAATCCACTTCGTGCCCAGAGACAACATCGTCCAGAGGGCAGAAATCAACAGAAAGACCGTAATCGACTTTGACCCCGAATCCGACCAGGCAAAGGAATACCTCACCCTTGCAGAAAATGTCCAGAACAACAACAACCTCGTAGTTCCAACCCCACTCCCGATGGAAGAGTTAGAAGCCATGATGGTAGAATTCGGAATTGTTGAACTGTAACTGTTGAGACCCAGAGGAGATGAAAACGATGCAAATGATAAGAGCAGTCATAAGACCGGGAATGGAATCAAGGGTTGTCGAGAGCCTGGAAAAAGAAGGCTGTATTTCCCTTACAAAAATGGAAGTCTTCGGAAGAGGTAAGCAAAAAGGGATTCACATTGCAGATATCCACTATGACGAATTGCAGAAAACCATGCTTCTGATGGTAGTCGAAGACGAACACAAGGAAAAAGTTATTAAGACCATAATGGAAGCTGCAAGGACCGGGAAGTATGGGGACGGAAGGATCTTCGTAAACCCCGTGGAAGAAGCATACACCATAAGGACGGGAAAAGCCGGGCTTTAAAACCGGCTTTTCGGAGGGAAATCCCCATGAAAGAAATCACGGCAATAATCAGGATGAACAAGGTCCAGAAAACCAAGGATGCCCTGCTTGGATGTGGCTTTCCTTCTTTTACCGTAAGAAGGGTCATGGGCCGCGGGAAACAAAAAGGGCTCTGCTTTGAATTTAACCCGCCTCTTCCGGACCCGGAAAAGGAGGCAGAGACCTGCATTCGCTTCATTCCAAAACGCATGCTCACCGTCGTTGTGGATGATGAAAACGTAAGCGAAGTGGTTCAGAAAATCATAGAAGTTAACCAGACCGGAAATCCGGGTGATGGAAAGATTTTCGTGTCAAACATTACTGAAGCAATCCGCATAAGGACCGGAGAACGCGGAGAAGCTACCGTTAATAAGGAGTTGATGTAAGAATGGGAGCAGAAATTGAAGACAAACAGCTGATTGTTGACAACATTTTGAAAGTGCTCCCGGAAAAAGCTGCCAGGGACAGAAGAAAACACATAGTTGTCAGGGACTGTTCCGCCGAACAGCACATTGAAGCCGACGATAAAGTAATTCCCGGAATCCTCACAAACCGCGGCTGTGCCTTTGCAGGTACCAAGGGTGTGGTCTTCGGGCCTATAAAGGATATGGTCCACCTGGTCCACGGCCCCATAGGCTGTGCTTATTTCACCTGGGGCACCAGGCGAAACCTTGCCAGGGCAGAAGAAGGCGAAGACAACTATATGAATTACTCCGTATGCACGGATATGAAAGAAACCGATATCGTCTTTGGAGGAGAGAAAAAGCTCAAAAAAGCCATTGATGAGGTTGTAAAAATTTTCAATCCGGGAGCTATTACCATCTGTGCAACCTGCCCTGTGGGGCTTATCGGAGATGATATCGAATCTGTTGCAAGAGAAGCTGAAGAAGAGCACGGGATCAAGGTAATCCCCGCCCGCTGCGAAGGGTACAGGGGAGTCAGCCAGTCGGCAGGCCACCACATTGCAAGCAACTCCCTGATGGAACACCTGATAGGGACCGAGGATATCAAGGACCCCACTCCCTTTGACATAAACATCTTCGGAGAGTACAATATAGGAGGGGACCTCTGGGAAATCAAACCAATCCTCGAAAAAATAGGATACAGAATTATCTCAAGTTTAACCGGAGACGGATCATTCCACAAGATCTCACAAGCCCATCAGGCAAAACTCAGTATCCTGCTCTGCCATCGTTCTATCAACTACACTAACCGGATGATGGAAGAAAAATACGGAGTCCCCTGGCTGAAGGTAAATTACATCGGCACGAAAGGAACTGAAAAATCCCTGCGGAAAATGGCAGAGTTCTTTAACGACCCGGAACTTACCCGGAAAACCGAGGAAACCATTGCTGAAGAAAAAGCAAAATATGCGGATGAAATCGAAAGATACAGGAAAAAACTCCAGGGAAAAACCGCTTTTATCTATGCCGGAGGCTCCAGAAGTCACCACTATATAAACCTCTTTGAAGAGCTCGGCATGAAGGTTGTTGTTGCAGGCTACCAGTTCGCCCACAGAGACGACTATGAAGGTAGACAGATCATTCCACAAATAAAGGAAAAAGCCCTTGGGTCCATTCTTGAGGACGTACACTACGAAAGAGAAGAAAACGTCAAATCTTCCATTAGCGCTGAACGAATTGCAGAACTGAAAGAGAAAATCGGGCTCATGGACTACGAGGGACTTTTCCCCGAAATGAAGGATGGGACCATTGTCGTTGACGACCTTAACCATCACGAGACCGAATTCCTCGTAAAAACCCTCAAACCCGATGTCTTCTGTTCCGGGATTAAGGACAAGTACTGGGCTCAGAAATTAGGAGTCCCCTCAAGGCAGATACACTCCTATGATTACAGCGGACGTTACACCGGCTTTTCCGGAGTCCTGAATTTCGCACGGGATATTGACATGGCTATTCACAGCCCCACCTGGAGGTTCATAAACCCACCGTGGAAGGGCGAAGAAACGGAGTAAAAAACAAAAAATAAAGAGGTGTAAAAAATGCTTGATTATACCCCATGTGAAGAAGTGGAACGTTCAGCCGTTACCATCAACCCTGCAAAAATCTGTCAACCAATAGGAGCCGTTTATGCGGCTCTCGGCGTGCACAACTGCATGCCCCACAGCCACGGGTCCCAGGGCTGCCTTTCCTACCTGCGTATGTGCCTGAGCAGGCATTACAGGGAGGCTGCACTGGCAACTACCAGCAGTTTTTCCGAAGGGACAGCCGTTTTCGGAGGAGCTGCAAACCTGAAGGAAGCTCTGGTCAACCTTACAACTGTATACCAGCCTGAAGTAATCGCCATTCACACCACCTGTGTAGCAGAAACCATTGGAGACGATGTTGGAGTCATCTTAGAAGATGTGAGTGCTGAAGAGCTTATTGACCCGTCCATCAAAATCTGTGCAGCTTCCACTCCAAGTTATGTCGGTACCCACATAACCGGCTATGACAACATGGTAAAGTCTTTCGTAACCACCTTTGCCAGCAAAAGCAAGCCAAACGGGAAACTTAACATCATCCCCGGCTTTGTAGAACCTGCAGATATCAGGGAAATAAAACGCATACTCTCGATAATGGGAATTTCCAGTATTGTCTTCCCGGACACCACGGACGTCTTTGATGCACCCCTGACAAAAGAACATGCCTTCTACCCCAAGGGTGGTACCCCCATAGGAGACATCGAAGACTCAGCAAACTCCCTCGGGACGATTGCTCTCTGCAGGATGGCAGGAGGCTCTGCAGCAAAAATCCTGGAAAGCAAGTTTAAGGTTCCGGCAAAAATAGGGCCCACCCCCATAGGGATCAGAAACACTGACCGTTTCATCATGAATGCAGCAAAATTAGCCAACGTGGCTATTCCCCCCGAACTTGAAGACGAGAGGGGAAGGCTTGTTGACATGATGACTGACGCCCACCCTCACTACCACGGAAAGAAGGTAGCCATTTACGGTGACCCTGACATACTTTCAGGCCTCACGAGCCTTGTGCTGGAAATGGGCATGGAACCGAGTGTGGTGCTCACCGGCACGCAGAACTCTGAATTTGAAAAAGAAATCGAAGGACTCATAGGTTCCGAGTACCCGGACGCCGATATCATTTCGGGAGGGGACCTCTTCATGCTCCACCAGATCATAAAGCGAAAGCCCGTGGACCTCCTAATCGGCAACACATATGGGAAATTCATATCAAGGGCAGAGGATGTGCCCCTGGTCAGAGTAGGCTTCCCGATCATGGACCGGGCAAACCTGCACTACTTCCCAATCATGGGGTACGCCGGAGCTGCACGACTGGTGGAGCGCATAGGAAACACCCTGCTCGACAGGAAAGACAGAGATGCACCAGACTGGCTGCTTGAGACCATTCAGTAAAGAGTCGCCAGGATATAAAGATATTGATACGAACTTATCTCAGAGATGATAGCAGACTGATAAGTTAAAAATGGAAAAAAATGGAAAACCGCCGCTGCAATTCTGAAAACAGAAGCAGAGGGGAGTGAAAGAGATGAAAGAATTAACCGGGATAGTGGATACTCTCGAAGAAAGGCAGCCATACATCACCAAAAAGCAGGAAAAGGGGCAGATAGTTCCCCTTGCCTGCGACAACAACTCTCTTGCAGGAGCCATCAGCCAGCGGGCATGTGTATATTCGGGAGCAAGGGTTGTTTTAAACCCCGTAACCGACGCAGTCCACCTGGTCCACGGCCCTATAGGCTGTGCAGGCTATACCTGGGACATAAGAGGGGCAAAGTCCAGCGGGGTCGAAACGAACCGCAGCAGTTTCAGTACGGACATGAAGGAGATCGATGTTGTCTTCGGAGGAGAGAAAAAACTCTCAAATGCGATCGATGAGCTGGTAGGCATCTACCGTCCTCCTATCGTTTTCGTATATTCCACATGCATTGTGGGAATCATAGGAGACGACCTGGAATCGGTATGCAAGACAGCAAGCCAGAAGCATAATATCCCGGTAATCCCTGTGAAATCCGAAGGCTTCAAAGGCAACAAGTCTGACGGATACAAGGCTGCTTGCGATGCCTTAAAGCAGCTTATTAAAAGACCGGAAGTAAAGAAGCCCGAGAAAGGCCCTGAAGTCAACAGGCCGAAGATTAACATCCTGGGAGACTTCAATGTAGCCGGGGACGTCTGGCTCGTCAAACCCCTCTTTGAACGAATGGGAATCGAAGTCATAGTCTCCATGACCGGAGATTCGACTGCCGAATCCATCTCAAGGGCAGCGGAAGCAGACCTCAACCTTGTCCAGTGCAGCGGGTCAATGACCTACCTTGCAAAATGGATGCAGAAAGAGTACGGGATTCCATATCAAACCATAAGTTTCTTCGGAATCGAAGATATTTCCATTGCGCTTCGAAAGACTGCGGAATACTTTGGCTCAGAAGAAATGAAAAAGATAGCAGAAGAAATCCTGGAGACCGAAACGAACCGGATAATGCCTGAAATATCCCGGGTCAGAGAGAGAGTCAAAGGGAAAAAAGCCGCCATCTACATGGGCGGACCTGCAAAAGCCCTCACGCTTATCAAAGGTTTTGCGGAACTTGGCATGGAAGTAGTCATCATCGGGACCCAGACCGGGAAAAAGGAAGACTACGAGCAGATCAGTTATTCGGTCCGGGACGGGACAGTCATTGTAGACGATGCAAACCCCCTGGAACTTGCAGACCTGCTCGTGAAACAGAAAGCCGACCTGATGGTTGCAGGTGTTAAAGAAAGGTTTATCGCATACAAGCTGGGTGTTGCCTTCTGTGATTTCAACCACGACAGAGTGGTGGAGTTCGAAGGCTTTGACGGTTTTGTAAACTTCGCAAAGGAAGTAGATGCCTCAATCAACAGCCCTGTCTGGAAAGCTATCCGGCAGAGGACCCTTAAACCCGAATCCCTGGAGCCGGAAAAAGCCACGATAGAATCGGGACAGGAAAAAGCCGCAATAGAAGAAAAGATCCCCGCAAAACCGTGCACAAAGAAATGTAAAGGTGTAGCCCTGAAAAGGGAGTTTTTACACTCCAGGTCGGATGCTGCAGTTGAGAGCCAGGTATGAGGAGGCAATAAAATGACTAAAAGAAACTATGCAACTGTGAATCCCTGTGTTATGTGCCAGCCCATGGGAAGTGCCCTTGCCTTTAAAGGGATTGAAAATACCATGGTCCTCTACCACGGCTCCCAGGGCTGCAGCACCTATATGCGCCTGCACCTTGCCCATCACTTCAGAGAACCTGTAGATATTGCCTCAAGCTCTCTCAGTGAAAAAGGAGCGGTCTACGGGGGCAGGGAAAACCTGAAAAAGGGGCTCAGAAACGTCATCAACAGATATAAGCCGAAAGTAATAGGCGTTGCAACCACCTGCCTTGCCGAAACAATTGGCGATGATGTCCCTGCGATTATCAGGGAATTTAAAGAGGAAGAAGGGATCGGAGACGATCTCGAAAAAGATATCATAATCATTCCCGTCTCCACCCCCAGCTATGGGGAAAGCCACGTCAGCGGGTACATAAAAGCCCTTGATGCCGTTGTCAGGAAATTTGCGGAAACCCCGGGGGAGGAGAACGCTGCAAAAATCCCTAATGGGAAATTGAACCTCATCCCGACTGAAAGCCTCTCCCCCGCTGATGTGCGGGAACTCAAAGAGATTCTTGAGGTTATGGCCGGAGATTACATTTTCCTGCCGGACATCTGCGAAACCTTTGATGCCCCCCTGAGAGATGACCTCCCGAAAATTGCTTCCGGAGGCACTCCGCTTTCCGAGATTGCAGATATGCCTAACAGCCGGGCAAGCCTGGGTCTTGGCATAGTCAGCAAGAACCTGGCACTGAGGTACCTTGAAGAAGCCCACGAAGTGCCCGGGTTCGATGTCCCGATTCCTATAGGGCTTTCGAACACGGACAGTTTCTTTACGGAACTGGTCAACATCATCGGTTGCCCCATCCCCGAGAAATACCAGAAAGAAAGGGGAAGGCTCCTCGATGCCATGGTGGACGTGCATAAATACCTCTATGGGGTAAAGGCAGCAGTCTACGGAGACCCGGACACCGTATTTAGCCTGACGACTTTTATGCTGGAACTCGGGATGAACCCCGTGCTGGTAGCAACCGGAAGCAAAAGTCGGGACTTTGAAAAGAGAATAAAACAAATTTTCAAAGAGATCAGACCGGAACTGGAACCTGTGGTTCTGGACGGAATTGACTTTGACAGCCTCAATGACGCAGTCAGCGAATGCAGCCCCGAAATCCTGATAGGGAACTCAAACGGGAGATACATTGCCAAAGCACGCGACATTCCCCTTGTAAGGGTTGGCTTGCCAATCCACGACAGAGTAGGTGCACAGCGCATCCTCACTGTAGGATACAAGGGAGCAATGGAACTTCTGGACAGGATCACCAACACCATCCTTGAAGCAACCGATACTTTCACCGCACCGGTGCAGATAGAATCATATGCGGACCAGGGTGAAAAAGATGATTGCGTAGAGGGAGCGCAGTAAGCTGAACAAAAAGCTACTTCCAATCATGGCAAATACCGGCTTCAGCGCATAATACCTCCCGGAATTCAGAAACTCCTGATAGAGAATGAAAAACAGAAAATGTGAATGAGAAAAACGAAAGCGGTCTAAGGTTCTCAGAGCCGGGAAAACAATAAAAAAGGGAGGGATTTGATGGAAATCTTTCAAATAATCGCGACCCCACTTCTGTTAACCCTCAAGATTTCCGTCATTGCAACCCTCTTTGTAACGGTGCTTGGAATTTTAATTGCTTATATACTGGCAAAAAGGGAGTTTTCGGGGAAAAGGTTAGTTGACGTTATGGTTACCATGCCAATGGTGCTTCCCCCTACTGTAACCGGGTACATCCTTGTTATCCTGCTGGGAAAAAACGGAGTTATAGGAAGTATCTTCACCAAACTTACGGGGAGCGGAATCCTCTTTACCTGGCAGGCCGCAGCCATTGCAGCTTTTGTAGTCTCTTTGCCCTTGATGGTAAAGACCACCACCGCAGCCATCGGGGCAGTAGATAGGAATGTTGAGGAAGCATCTCGTATTCTCGGAAGGAATGAATTCGAAACTGCGCTCTTCATAACTCTGCCTCTTGCAAAGAAAGGCATTATTGCAGGGTGTGTCCTGAGTTTTGCAAGGGCTGTCGGAGAGTTCGGGGCAACCCTTATGGTTGCAGGAAATATCCCGGGAAAGACCAGCACCATGCCTCTTTCCATTTACGGAGCATACCAGACAGGAAATAATGAACTTGCGAACCTGCTTGTGCTTATCCTTGTTGTCATGTCATTCATAACGATTGCAGCCACCAGCAAACTGGGAGAACGATGAAAAAAGGTGAGAGTAGGTAATGACTGTTGAAGTTGACATTGAAAAGGAATTCTACGGAAGGAAAAACAGGAAAAAGAAAGGGGAAAACCCCAGCTTTTCAATGAACTGCAGCTTTGATGCCGATTCCGATTTTGTGGTCCTGTTCGGGTGTTCCGGTTCAGGTAAAACCACGGCTCTCCGCTGCATTGCGGGGCTTGAAAACCCGGATGCAGGGACTATAAAGATAAACGGTACCGTGTACTTTGACGGCAGGAAAAAAGTAAATCTTCCTCCCCAGAAGAGGAAAATCGGGTACATGTTCCAGGAAAATGCCCTCTTCCCGCATATGAACGTGCGTCAGAACATCGAGTTCGGATTAAAAGGCCTGAGCTCCATGGAAAAAACGGACAGGGTAAACGAGATGCTGGATCTTGTGGGGATAGAGGAACTTGAGTTTGCCTATCCGGACGAACTTTCAGGCGGCCAGAAACAGAAAGTTGCGCTTGCCAGAGCCCTTGCCCCAAGCCCCGAAGTCCTGCTCCTGGATGAACCCTTTTCAGCCCTGGACACCGTAGTCCGCCTGAAATTGAGAAAAGAATTGAGAGATATCCAGAAAAGACTCGGAATTCCCGTAATTTTCATCACCCATGACCCTGTCGAAGCTTTTACCATGGCAGACCGGATGGCAGTCTTTGAAGACGGCAGGGTACAGCAGATAGGTACCCCTGAGGATATATTCTATCATCCGAAAACTCGCTATGTGGCCGAACTTGTGGGCTTCTCAAACCTCTTTGATAATGCCGTGGTAGAAGGACACGGAAACGGAGCCGAGTGCACCTTCCTGTGGTCCCTCGGAACGGAAATTACCGCTCCCTATATCGAACGCAAAGCCGGAGACAGAGTCAGCTGGGGTATCAGGCCTGAGAATATAGAGCTTGTGGACAGGAAGAATATGCACGTTATCCGCCAGGGAGACAGGAAAAACCTCTTCGACGGAGTGATAATGAACGTTGTGAACAAAGGCACCAGCCGGATCATGTCCCTCATACTCAAAGATAGTGAGGACGTCCTGAAGGTAGAGGTCGCAAACCATGTTTTTGACTCATTAAAAATAGGGACTGGCGACGAATGCATGGTCAGGCTCAGAGCATCGGATATGATTGTTTTCTGACTCTCGAATTGCGACTCGCCCGGAATGGCGACTCGGGAGGTCGCAGTCCTTTTCGCTACGCTACGCTTCGCTCAAGAGGACAAATTTAGAATGGGAGAATAGAGTAGAGTTCTTCTTTGAATTTTGATTTGGGATCAAGGAAATCGAAATTTTCCGGCAGTTAGATATATTCACAAGAATCCACATCAATTTCGAGATTTGCGGCTCTGAAGTATGAGGTTCTTTTCGCTGAGCTCAAGAGAAATAATATAGGAGAGAAACCAGTAAGTTTCGCTCAAGAAGATTGATTCATAAGTTATAACAGTGAGTTACTCTGGAACAAAATTACAATTTCATAACCTGTACAAACCTATTCTGTATACATAGGTAGTTCTTGTTACTCCCGAAAAAGGAGAGCACCCTTTCCCGCAGAAAGATTGCCGATTCCTTTGCTTCTTTTGCATAGACGATATTGCAAAGCGTGTAAAACGTACTTTTGTGCCAAACAAAAGTTGGCACTTTAAGTCAATGTTTTTTTCGATATGAAATCTTTTTTTAGAGGATTATACATGAAATTGTCAACTTAGATTATTGATATCAAAATCTGACTAAATAAGCTTAATTAATAAATATAGATGCAAAAATAGTATTTAGTAACACAAAATCAATAGTAACTTATACTAAGAATACAATTAAGTCACTAACTTAGCAAATAGTAACATGAAAAGAACAATACATCGTACAATAAATGTGATGAAAATTAAAGACAGCTATATCGATCTGTAGCCTTAGATGAGAACATTATAAACTGATAGGCCGGGGAAGAAGCGAAGATGGAGTATATATGCCATCCGGAGATCGATTATAGAGACCGATATAACAACAGAAACCTGGAAGATGTCTGGATTGAGGTTCTTATCCTGGTAAGCCATTTTTCTCAGGGAAGACTCAGGGTAATCCACGTTTCTAATGCTCATCATGAGAGCATCACAACAGTCGAACCGGATGAACAAAAGAGAGGTTTAGCACAGGTTCCCAGAGCCCACGGATATTGAGTCATGGAGACTCTGAAAGGAGAATTAATGGGTATTATGGCCGGGGCCAGCTTGCAACTATAGCTACTTTTAACCTTCTGGAGGGTGACAGATGAACGAAGACAAAGAGATAATCAGAGATTTCTGGAATTATCGTTCTCAAACATTCGATAAATCTCCTGGCCATTATACCGCCAGCAAAGAGGAGGAAGAAGCATGGAAGGGGCTCCTCAGGTCAAAGCTGGATGATGCCGAAAAAATCCTTGATATTGGTTCAGGAACAGGTTTTCTCTCACTAATGCTTGCCGATATGGGGTATGAGGTTGTGGGAATCGATCTCTCCGAGGAGATGATTGCTCGTGCGTCTGCCAAGGCAAAAGAGAGAGGATTATCAATCGATTTTCATCAAGATGATGCCGAACAACTTGGTTTTGAAAACAACTCCTTCGATGCCATCGTCAACAGGGCGGTCCTCTGGACACTTCCGCATCCGGATATTGCAGTACGTGAATGGATGCGGGTATTGAGGCCCGGAGGAAAGCTCTGCTTTTTCCTTCACGTGCCTCGCAACGAGCGAGAAGATGCGCTCCAGAAACAGGTTTTGAACCTCTGGATACTCCTCTCAGAGAGAAGGAATCCGTGGCGCACTCTTGGAAGTAAGGGACAGGCTGTAAACCTTCCATATAACGGGGGTGTAAAACCCGGAGTCATTTTAGACCTTCTGAAATCTGTCGGATACTCTCATGTCTTCGCCGAGCCCATGCACGAGATTGAAACCCTGAAAAGCCGACGTATGCCCTACCCATATAGAATTTCACACGGGCACGGTCAGTTCTGCTACACAGCTGAGAAACCAAAAGAGGATTGAAGATGAAGAGAATAAGTTTTACACCCCTGAGATTCCTGGCATTCTGCTGCTTTGTCGGAGCGATGATTATCACTGCGGGATGTTTAGGACAGATTGCTCAGACAGAAGACAACGTTCAAGAGGACAACATTCAGACGCTCATCGTTGCCGGACCCGCTGATTTTGATTCAAGAGTAGAGATGAAGATGAATGTGTATGATGTCTTCCTCGACATCAATGCCAATGGAAAACCTATTCCCGGCCATCTTGTCAGTTCATGGAACGAGTCTGATGACGGATTAACCTATACTTTCCAACTCAATAAGGGAATAGAGTTCCACGATGGGACGCAATGGAACGCGAGTTCTGCTGCATGGTTCCTGACATGGTGCAGTCAGGGGCCAAGGAAGAACGATATCGCATTCTCAAAGATATCCGATGTGAGTGAGGTCGATGAACATACAATACAGGTTACTCTGAAAGAGCCATATGGAGCTTTCATCAAATCGCTCTCATCGGAGTCGACCAGCCATGTCATCGCACCAACATCGGTCGAACCTGCCTGGAGTAACGATGGAGAGATCGTATCCTTTATCGGGACAGGGAAGTTCGAGGTTGAGAACTATGTAAAGGCACAGAGTGCAGAATTTGTGAGGCATGATCCGGCCTCAGGTGAAGGAATGTTAATTGACCGGATATCTTATCGGGTAATTCCTGATAGCTATGCCAGTGTATCGGCGTTGCGTGCAGGTGATGTGGATATCATTGGAGTGGCGGACCACCATTCAACGGTCCCGTATGAGCAGATCCCCCAGATGATGAACGATCCGGATATCATCGTCGAAAAGCAGTCCTACGGAAGATATCAGGTTGTGGAACTGAACTGTAAAGAGGGGTCGCTTAGTGATATTCGTCTCCGGGAGGCGATCAACCTCGGGCTTGACCGGGATAAGATGGTTAAAGAACTCCTCGCCAGCGCTGCAGAACCTGCGTATTCGGTTGTATCCCCTGCGTACCCATGGGCCAGCAGCCTTGCAGGGACGGAATATACCTATGACCCGGAGAAAGCAAAGAACCTCCTTGACCAGGCAGGATGGGTAGTTGCCGGAGCCGATGGAATTAGGGAAAAAGACGGACAGAAACTGACACTTACCTATATCGTTCCGCAGGGTGAAGCAAACTCCGACTCGATTGCCGTCTATATCCAGAGTGAGCTGAAGAAGATCGGGGTCGAAGTGGATATCCTTGTGCTTGAAAGCGGTGCCGCAGGAGGAGAACGTCAAAAGGGCAACTATGACATGTATCTGCACCACAGCTGGGGAGTCCCCGGGCTGCCCGAAGGACCGCTTACCGGAAAGTATCACTCTGCCTGGGGGTCATGGCCGGTATCTTATCATGATGCTGAGCTCGACCAGCTGATCGAAACAGCCATCGCTACCGGTGCAGATGAAGATTATAGCGCCGCATACCTGTATATTCAGGAGAAGTATGCCTGTATGCCATTGTATGACATTGAGAAAATCGCTGCGTATAGAAAGTCTGTGAAAGGCTTCACGTTCTCTGCTTCGATCTACGGGCTCGACCTGAGTACGGTTAGTATCGAACCTTAAGAAGGTGTATTATGGCCGGAGATGTACCTATCCTATTAGCAAGAAGGATACCATGGGCCCTTCTAACTATCTTTCTTGCATCAATTCTCGCATTTTCGATAATGTACTTTGCACCGGGAAATCCGGCCGAGATCATTTTAACACAGGAGACCGGAAATGAGCCGACAAGAGAGGCTGTTTTACTTTTCATGAACGGCCACGGGCTTGAACAGCCTTTTCTAAAACAGTACGCTGCCTGGATGACAAACCTGTTTTCCGGAAGCCTTGGTATATCCCTCCGAACAGGTGATCCGGTTCTGGAAGAATTTACTACCCGTTTTCCGGCAACATTCATCCTCGCGGTGACGGCGATGGCACTTGCACTGGTAACGGGCACCAGCATTGGTGTGTTGTCAGCCATGAGGCCACATTCCCCGGTTGATCTATTTGGCAACTTCATCGCATCGATGGGAACCTCAATACCATCTTTCTGGCTTGCACTGCTGCTCATCCTCATATTCTCGATCCGTCTTGATATCCTCCCTTCATTCGGATATGGAGGGATACAACACCTTATCCTTCCAACAATGGCCCTCGGTTTTCTCCAGATATCAAGAATTCTGAGGATAACAAGAGAGAGCATGCTCGACGCCCTCTCCGAAGACTATGTCTTCGAAGCCTATGCAAAAGGCCTGAGGGAAAGAGAGGTTGTGGTGAAACATGCGTTTCGAAACGCTTCCGTCCCTGTTGTTACCCAGGCAGGACTCGACATCGGAACACTCCTTGGCGGCACTGTGATCATCGAACAAATTTTCGGGTGGCCAGGAATAGGGAACTTTCTTCTGACATCGGTAATGAGCAGAGACTATCCTGTCATTGCGGGATTTGTGCTCCTTATAGCTCTGATATTTGTGATCGTCAATATTCTCGTTGATATTCTGTATGTGTGCATCGATCCAAGGATGAAACCGGGAGGAAATATTCGTGGGTAACAGCTTGTATGGAAGAGGAGAGAGCAGTCACCGGGAACAGATCTGTCATTACCTACAGACCAAGTCCTCACGTATGAGTATAAAGGTGGTCATCAGCTGTATGGCTCTCCTTGCCTTTGCGGTAATGATTATCTTTCCAGGTGCATTAGCCCCCCATGACCCAAATGCTGTAGATCTTGACAACCGGCTTGCAAAACCAGGAGTGTCACACCCATTTGGAACAGACCATCACGGTCGGGATATTCTTAGCCGGGTGATCTATGGGGCACAGACCTCACTGGTAACTGCCCTCTCCGTAGTTGCCATCGGTGTCGTACTCGGTACCTTCATAGGCTTGGTTGCCGGATTTTTTGGAGGTGTTATTGATCAAACCATCATGCGTATTGTAGACCTCTTCCTGGCATTTCCAGGGACGATCCTTTCTATAGCTCTGGTCGGATTATTTGGGGCTTCACTCTTCAACATAGTAATCGCACTCTCGGTGATGTGGTGGGTGAGTTATGCACGAATTATACGGGGATCTGTCCTCCAGGTAAAAGAGAAGGATTTTATCAAAGGAGCTCGGCTCATGGGGGGAAATTCATACTACATCATCAGGCAACATGTGCTCCCGAATGTACTTTCCCCTGTATTTGCCCTCGCCACACTTGATGTGGGATCCGCAATTCTTCATATCACAGGCCTGAGCTTCCTCGGCCTCGGGGCCCAGCCCCCAACCCCGGAGTGGGGGGCGATGATTCAGGGAAGTATCGCTTTTATGGAGACCGCACCGCAGACGATGATCTTCCCGGGACTGTGCATCATTATTACAGTCCTCTCATTCAACTGCCTGGGTAACTGGCTGAAAGAGAGAATTGATCCGATGAGGGCGGAGAAAACTGATTTTCAATGAACGGGAACAGAGAACATGGATACCTTATCGTCTGAATTTACCAGTGAAACAGGCAAAGAGCCCATTCTACGTGTCAGAGATCTGAATACAATATTTCTCACGGCAAATGGTCCGGTACAGGCAGTTAACGGCCTTGATTTTGACCTGAAGGAAAGGGAAAGAATGGCCATTATAGGAGAATCCGGATGCGGCAAGTCTGTGCTTGCCCAGACCATACTAAAGCTCCTCCCATATAATGCAAGGGTATCCGGGGAGATAATCTTTCACAATCAAGATCTGCTAGGTGCAGGGCAGGACCAGATGGTTAAGATCAGAGGTGGAGATATCGGTTTGATCCCGCAACAGCTCTCTTCCCTTGACCCTCTTATGAAAATTAAGGGCCAGATTCGGAAAGCAATACGACCAAATGGAGGTTCCCGGGATAAAAAACAACTCTACCGGAAAGCTTTCGATCTCCTTAGCTCGGTTGGACTTGATCCGCAGGTATCGAACAGATACCCGCATCAACTCTCTGGAGGGATGAACAGGCGAGTTTTGGTCTCGATGGGCATTGCACAAAATCCAGACCTCCTCATCGCAGACGAGCCAACGACCGGGTTGGACACGATTCTCAGGAACAAAACCGTGAAGCTGATAGATCGCATTACTGCAGGGCGTTCTCTCCTGCTGATCACCCATGACATCGGCGCGGCACAGATCTGTGAAAATCTTGCGGTGATGTATGCAGGTGAAATAATTGAGAGAGGACCTGCACAGGACATACTCGATGACCCCAGGCATCCATATACACAGGGGTTGATGTCCTCGATGCCATCAAGGGGCATGTCCCCGATACCGGGTATGAGCCCGAGTTTAATACAACTCCCGGCAGGATGCCGTTTCCATTCCCGGTGTCCGTATGCAAAAGAGAAGTGTGCAACACATCATCCGGATATATGTGAAGAGAATAGGGGGGTTAGGTGTCACTATGCTCGTAGTTGAAAACCTTTCCAAAACCTACACCAGCGGTTTTTTAATACACAGGGCAGAAGTGCATGCTGTACGGGACGTGAGCTTTTCAATTAAGGGCGACGAAATTTTCGGGATTGTGGGAGAGAGCGGATGCGGAAAGACTACCCTGGGAAAGATGCTTGTACGCCTTCTGGATCCAACAGGAGGAAGAGTGACAATTGGCGATCTCGATATCACACGCCTCAGGGGATCAGAGTTGCAGAGATACTGGCCAAATCTCCAGATGATCTTTCAGGACCCGAGGTCCTCGCTTAACCCAAGGATGCAGATTGGAGATTCCCTTGTGGAAGGTTTGAAGCTCTCCGGGGAGAGAGATTTGATCGAAGATACCGTACAGGAAATCATTCAGAATATGAACATACGTGAAGAAATCCTGAATCGCTACCCTCATGAAGTAAGTGGTGGTGAAATTCAGAGGATAGTCATTGCCCGTGCAATCAGTCTCAACCCAAAACTGATCGTTGCAGACGAACCCACATCAAACCTTGATCTCTCTGTACAGGCACAAATTCTCATATTGATAAAGAAAGTACAGAAAGAACGTTCAATACCCTGTGTGCTCATCTCCCATGATATTGAAGTTGTAAAATGGATGTGTAACCGGATTGCGGTGATGCTCCGGGGCAGGATTGTAGAGGAGGGGCTGACAGATGACGTGATCCGGAACCCTCTGCACCCCTACACACAGGAACTCATTAATGCCTCATCTTTTTGTAGTGAAACAACAGAATATCAAAACCCTGAGGCATCTCAGCCCACGGATGAAGGGTGTCCGTATGCGGGGAGGTGCGCAGCAGCCAGACAGGAATGCCGGATTGGCGAGGTCCGGTTAAGAGGCGGTATCCATAAGGTTGCCTGCAGGTCGGTCAGTGAGGATTGAAACTTCCAGATTTCCATACATTCATTAAATTAAAACTGATTAAATTAAGAGTGCAATGCCCCGCTGGAGGAGCCTGATATGGATTATTCACTAGTTTTTTCCGAAGCTATGAAGTTATTCTCGATAATGCTCCCGATGATATTTATCGGCTTTTTTTTATCAAATCTCCTGAGGGCAACCCGGTATCTAGAATACACCAGCATCCCCATGGCGTCTATCACGGAAATGGCCCGCCTTCCAAAAACGTGCTCTTCTGTGCTCACTTTCTTTTTTTTAAACTCCTGGTCGGGAATGGGCATGCTCTCTTCCTTCTTTCATAAGCGGATTCTCGGAGAGCGGGATGTCATTGTTACAGTCCTGATCGCTCAGCTACCAAAAGGGCTTCATAGTGCAATATTTTTTCAAGCACCCGTTGCACTCGCAGTACTTGGCTATGAGATCGGATTGCCACTCCTCTTTTTAGAACTTCTGGTTTTCGCTGGCATTGCAGTTGCCGGAATATTCATAGGTAGAAAAATTCTTTTTAAAAATCCTTCGGAGCATGGAGATAATACCGAACTGTCCATTTCAGAGGAAAAGGAAAAAGAAACCGGGTGCATAGCCAGAGCAGGAGCTGTACTTCAAAAAAGTTTTCATGAGTTCGGAAAGGTTGCCCTTGTCCTGGTTCCAACGACATTTTTATTCATTATCATCCTTAACCTGGGCCTGGCAGAGTACTCGGCAGAGGCGCTTAAACCCCTTATGAACTCCCTTCGACTGCCGGATGCTGCAGTTATTGTGTTTGCAGCAAGCTTTTTGAGTCAGATTGCCGTTCTTTCGGCAGCTGGCACAATAGTCGTAATGGAACAAATAACCGTTCTTCAGTGTCTTGAGATGCTCTTCATTGCCCGGGTACTACACCTTGGAATTGGTTATGTTAAGACGTCTCTTCCGACAAATATCGCCCTATTCGGGAGAAAACTCGGTCTTCGAGTAACCTGCGTGGAGGGCTTCATGGTTGAAACAGGGCTGACATGTATCGTTTTACTCCTCATAATACTGCAAACATACCCTGGATAAAAAAACATCAAGAGAGATATCAGCTGGAAACAAGACAAATTCCAACAACACTAACAATGAAGATTGCTCAGGGTAAACAGAAGAATCTTCGGCCAGAAACGAAACTAATGATGAAAGTACTGATCGCAAAGGTTGTAAAGAGGAAACAGAGAAATCTCCAGCTGAAAACGACAATAATTGCAAAATACAAACAAAGAAGATTATGATTCCAACTGTTACAGTAAGGTATAAGTATGATGTTTATTTTCCAACGCAAGAAGAATAAAACTCTAAAAATTAGTTGAAAGATAGTGAAGCATGGAGTCATGTGCCGGACAGTCTTTCAATCCATTTTGGAGATTAACCCCTCAATCAAATTCTTTTTTTCTTTGATTGTATTCATATGCAAAGCATTATACACAAACGCGGCCGCTACACCCATTGTCATTTCCTGCTGGTTAACCAGTCAGGCGGCCTGGTTCAGATCCTCAATGTAAGTCTCGGCTCCAAGCCACCAGGTATCGTCAGCTTTCTGGACGTAGCTCATTTTTGGTTCAAGAGTCATATTGCGGGCAGGGTAGTAGTGGTAAAAGAGGAAACCTCCTCCCTGCCGTGCCAGGAAGATCTCGACCTTCGTATAATTCACCCCGTAAGGGTCCTGGAGTTCGGATAGATCCGTTCCGATCAGCTGGGCCTGATAGGGGAGGGGAGCGCCAGGGTCGTTCCGTTATAATCGAAGGCATAGTAGAGATCCTGAGTTTCTAATTGATACACGACCGTATAGGAATAATAGTTCCCGGTTAGCTCTTCGGTAAAGTACCTGCCTGTGCCCTCAGGACATGCCCATAAGTCGATGTCCCCGTTCTCAAGTCCGTCAATGATTGCAGATACGTTGTTTTCGGGCACGATCTGGCTCTGGTTTACTCCGATATCGAGCAGCTGCTGGGTCGCGATATCGTCGGCGATCACCCCGATCCTGTACACCCTTAGATCTTCAGGGCTCTTTATTGTGGTCCCCCGGTCTCGCTTGGCAAATAGAACGTATCTGTCAGAATAGATGGGCCCGGCCCATTTGAAGGATTGTTCCCGCTCGGGGGCTTACCATGCTGAAGAGAACAGTATTATTCCCGGTAAGAGCAGCCTGGTATCCCTTAGTCCAGGGGACCAAGTGTACCTCCTCCCGTGTTACCTTGTTCCCCATCTTCTCTGTAATCGCTTCAAGGAGATCAACGGAGAGACCTTGCAGCGTACCGTTCTCCATGTAGTTATGGGAGGTAGCTGTCTGTGTAGTACGTCAGGTTGACAGACATCGTGGTACCGCTCAGGCCTGCAGATGCAACTTCATGTTCCCCAAAGCATCCGGTGGCTGGAAGCAACGCCACAAGCAAAACTGCAACAAGGATGAAATTCGTGTACCTTAGGGATAGCGACATGAAAAAAGTCTGCTATCAACGTATAAACGTCGATGCTAAATACTGATATCTATCACCACTTACTAAAGGATGTCTGTTTTGAGAGATAGATGGCGAAGATCGGAGTGTACAATATCTAGATGTTCCTGCTCACATTTAGGGCAACCTTTTAGGGCTCGTGTCCCGCCTTCCCTGAAGAAAGTCTTATATAATGGACTATGGAGGGATACATAGGGAAGTGTATAAATATATTGTGAGTGTATAACTACATATGGGTTTTCTTAACACTGTATTAGGGAAAATTGATCTATTTGATGCCAAATGTGAATACATATCGGTATGCGCTATGTATAAAAAGGATTCATACATATGCACAGAAGAAGTGGATAAGTCTTACTGTGGAATATATAAACAGTTCTTACAAAATAACCTAAAATATTGTACACAGACATCTGAATAAAAATACAACATATCTACAGTAAAAAATGTAACTGATTCAAGAAGTCGCAAAACTTTAAATTCGGCCCTTCGCAGAGGAGCAGATACGTGTGAGGGGTCGGAGAAGTGTGAAAATGGATTGAAAGATCACAAGATCCAGATTCGTATACCGGAAAGCCTTCAGATCCATTTTTGAAATGGTTTTCTCCTAACCTATATTATTTTTCCTGATTATCCTCTTTTTACGGCTTTCAGAACAACTGCACCTTCCAGATTTTCACTTTCCGCGTTGAAACCCACATCCTCAAAAAGCTCTATCCATGCAGTTTCCGAGAGTTGGGGGCCGTGGTGGTGTTGATGTGCAAGCGGCTCGACCGCAGTTAACGACCCACCCTTTTTCAGCACGCGCTTAATTTCGAAAAGAGCGAATTTAATGTCATCAAGGTGGTGAAGCATGAAAAAGCAGGTAGCAGCATCTGCCGAGTCCCCTTCGAAAGGAAGGGCATAGGCACTTCCGGTTTTGAACTGCACATTGGGTATCCCGAGGACTTCCGCATTCATCCGGGCCTGTCCGGTGAGGGAATCGTGAATGTCGATCCCGTAAACCTGTGAATCGGAGTTGTTTTTTGCAAGCTCCATTGTGAGGCTTCCGAAACCACTGCCGATATCAAGGATGATTTCTCCTTTTATTCCGGGAAGCACGGCAGGAAGCACCTGTGCCCTCACACGGGCCATGCGGTCTTCAGGAAACTTCGCATTTTTTGCTTTGTCCGCATCTATCGATGTAAAAGGAAGGATAGCAAAGACCTTTGACCCGTTAACTGCCATCAGGCCCCTTACGTAAGCACTCCCTGTTTCGGCTACGACAAGCTCCACAACCGAAACTCCGACATCCTTACAAAAACGTAAATTCCACTCTTCTCTTTTTTCAGGGAACCGGAAATTCAGGGGAGTATGCACCACAATATAATGGGAATAGTCCTTGCTAAAATATGCTGATACGGATTCAGGCTCTTTAAGGCGGATTTCACTTATGCTTTCCCTGAAAAGGGAGAGAATTTGCAGGGAAGTTTCATCTGCCTCGTTTCTTACAATTCCAATTTCTCCGAACATACTTCTGGATTTGATTTAAGGGAATAAAAGTTCTCTGATGGAAGGGACTGAGAAAAGCGTTATCCAGGACACATAAAAACTGATGTCCGCTTGAAATGCGAAAAATTTCGTATGTTTAGAGAGTATAACACTCCAGACTATATAAATATCTAACACCAATTACGACATACTTAAATAGTATAGAATAGGATAGAGGATACCTGTTGGTGGTCGCGATGAAGTACATAATTGCAATGATAAGACCTGAAAGGCTTGATGCGGTCAAACGAGAACTTCAGAAGATTGAAGTTAACAGACTGACCGTATCTTCGGTTTCGGGTTATGGTGCGCAAAAAGGGCACCTGGAAATATATAGGGCAATGGAGTTTGAAGCTGACCTTCTTGAAAAAATCAAGATTGAAATTGCAGTAAACGATGAATTCCTGCACCCAACGATTGAAGCAATAAAGCAGGGAGCAAAGGGCAGTGAAGGGCATATCGGAAGCGGCAAGATATTCGTGCTCCCGCTTGAAGATGTTATAAGAATCCGCACGGACGAAAGCGGACCTGTTGCTATTTGAGGTGTATGAGAATGGCAATCGTAGCAGCAGATACCGTATGGGTGTTGATTTCATCTGCCCTCGTATTATTAATGCTTCCGGGGCTCGCACTATTTTACGGCGGACTGGTTCAGCGTAAGAATGTCCTGAGCAGCATGATGCATTCGTTTGTTGCAATGGGCGTCATGGCTCTCGAATGGGTGATAATAGGTTACTCGCTTGCTTTTGGGACCGGAAACGGATTCATAGGCAGCCTGGAACACATCTTCCTGCAAGGAATTGACCCCTACTCCGTAACGGGCACAATTCCCACATATGCATTTGTTGCATTTCAGGGAATGTTTGCAATAATCACGCCTGCCCTGATCTCAGGAGCCATTGTCGGACGTGTCAAGTTCAAATCATACATCGCATTCATCGCCCTCTGGGGGCTTATTGTCTATGCGCCGGTCTGCCACTGGGTATGGGGCGGCGGGTTCCTCACAGGAGAAGCCCTTGACTTTGCAGGCGGAACCGTAGTCCATGTAACCTCAGGCATATCCTCACTTGCAATTCTGATCTTCCTTGGCAAGAGGAGAGGATACGGCATAGATTCAATAAAACCGCATAACGTTACCCTCACCCTCCTGGGGACCGGGCTCCTCTGGTTCGGATGGTTCGGGTTCAATGCCGGTTCCTCTCTTGCTGCAAATGAAATTGCGGCCCTTGCATTCATTACAACCCTCGTAGCCCCCGCAGCCGCAGGTTTTGTCTGGATGACCCTGGAATGGGTCCACCTGGGTCGTCCTACTGCCCTCGGGTTTGCAACAGGAGTCCTGGCAGGGCTCGTTGCCATAACCCCGGCTGCAGGTTTTGTCACCCCCATGGCAGCAATTCCGATAGGTGCAATTACAAGCTTTATCTGCTACCAGGCCGTAATGCTCAAAGGAAGGTTCGGGTATGACGACTCCCTTGATGCTTTCGGAGTCCACGGCGTAGGTGGAATTACGGGAGCAATTCTGACGGGCGTATTTGCTAGCGTAGGATCTACAGGACTCCTGCTCGGCAACTCCGATCAGTTGATGCTTCAGGTAGAAGGAGTTGTTGTTACACTTATCTACGCAAGTGTTTGCACCCTCATTATCGGGTTTGTGCTCCACAAGACGATAGGGCTCAAGGTAAGCGAGAGCGAGGAAAATATCGGGCTTGACCGGACGCAGCACGGAGAAGCAGCATATAACATTTGAGTACAGGCAAACCCACCTGTACCTTTCTGATTTTTAATTCGGTTTCATGAATAGAAAAGAATCAACTTCATGAAACCAAAACATCTTCCCTGAAACTAATACGTTTTTATGGTCAATTTAATGCGTTTTCCTATAGTCAATTTATTTTTCATAGTCAATTTGATTTTTGCTAGTCAAGTTAACTTTCATATAGTCAAATTGGATTTCATAAAGTCAATTTGATGCGTTTTCCTAGAGTCAATTATCCCAGGCTTTTCCTGATCTTTTTCTGCCTTTTCGGCATTATTAGCATTTTTTGAACCACTTATAAGTTGAGAATTATTTTAATACTTTTATTTTTATCTGGAAAAGTAGAAAAAATTAAGTAGAATAAAGTAGGAAGGAGGTAAGGGATTTGAGGCTTCCTAGTTATCATATAAAAAAAGATGGGATGAAAAGATGTTAAATACTGGTTCAACAGGCTTTATGCTACTTGCGACAAGTCTTGTGATGCTCATGACCCCTGGTCTGGCATTCTTTTACGGAGGGCTTGCCTGTAAGAGAAACATTTTAGGAATAATGATGCAGAGTTTTGTTTCTCTCGGGCTGACGACTATTTTATGGTTTTTCGTAGGATATTCTCTGTGTTTCAGCGGAGGAGAAGGGGCAATCTTAGGAAACCTGGACAAAATGTTCTTGAATGGGATTGCCCCGACTGATATGTTTGGAGATGCCGGGTTCCCCGAACTCGTCTTCGTAGCTTACCAGATGATGTTTGCAATCATTACCCCGGCCCTGATTACGGGAGCATTTGCAAACAGGATTACTTTTAAGGCTTACATTATTTTCCTTGTCGTCTGGCAGCTCTTTGTTTACTATCCTTTTGTACACATGGTATGGGGAGGCGGCCTGCTCGCCGAAATGGGGGTCATCGACTTTGCCGGTGGAATCGTGGTTCATGCGACAGCCGGATTTGCAGCCCTTGCCTCAGTGTTTTATGTAGGCTCGAGGAAATATAAGGATTCAAAGCCAAATAATATCCCCTTAATGGCTATCGGAACTGCACTTCTCTGGTTTGGCTGGTACGGGTTTAACGCTGGCAGTGAACTCAATGTGGACGGGATTACAGCCCTTGCATTCCTGAACAGCGACATCGCAGCTTCTTTTGCAGCTATTACCTGGATGATAATAGAATGGTTAAGGGAAACAAAACCAAAATTCGTAGGGCTTATGACAGGAGCTGTTGCAGGGCTTGCAACCATTACTCCTGCAGCAGGCCTTGTCTCCATGCATGTGGCTGCATTAATGGGCATCCTCGGAGCTATTGCCTGCTACTTTGCGGTACATATTAAAAACAGGATGCAATGGGATGATGCCCTGGATGTATGGGGCGTTCACGGAATAGGGGGAGTGACAGGGACGATTCTCCTTGGAGTCTTTGCTTCGACTGTCATAAATCCGGTGGGAGCTGACGGATTACTTTACGGTGGCACTACGTTCTTTATTAAAGAACTCTCAGTTGTTTTAGGTGCTTCAATCTATGCATTTATATTTACCTACATTATGCTGATGCTCATAAATGTAATAACTCCGGTCAAAGTTTCGGATGAAGAAGAGCTGGCAGGGCTGGATATCTCAATGCATGGCGAATGTGCCTACGATGCGATTCACTGATAAAATCCCTTATAAACCTGCTTAAAATAAGGCTATCTCCATACATAATGAATGATGCCTGATAGGGAAATTCCTGAAGAAAAAGCCGTTTATAGCAGGTTTATTTCAGTTTAATACTCCCCACAGCTTATTGCGGGGATGAAAGCTTCTCACAGGCAGTGTATGGAGATTAGACTATTTTTTTATGTTTGCTCACTTATTGTGAGATTTCACAAAAATTAAATCATGAAATCGGAAGGACTGTAATTGACCCTGTTTTTTTGCTATAATTGATCTCGGCATCTACATTATAAACCGTTTTTATATTGGAGTATATAAGAATCTCTTCAGGTGTTCCCGTTGCGAAAACCTGTCCCGAATTGAGCAGAACGAGTCTGTCGCAGTATCTGCTTGCAAGATTAAGATCATGCAAAACAATCACAACTGCAAGGGATTTCTCTCGGGATAGATGTCGAATGACATCCATTATTTCAAGCTGATGTTTCACATCCAGATTACTTGTAGGCTCATCAAGTAGAAGGACTTTGGGTTCCTGAGCCAGAGCCCTTGCCAGGAGGATTTTTTGCTTTTCCCCACCACTCAACTCATTGAAGTTTCTCATGCTCAGATTGTCCAGATTTAATAAAGAAAAGATCTCTGAAACAAAATCAAGATCTCTATCCCTAACGTTCCATCTAATATACGGTCTTCTTCCAAGCAAAACGACATCAAAAACTTTTATCGGGAAGGAGGAAACTTGAATGCTCTGGGTCACATAACCTATTATCTTACTAATTTCTTTGAGGTTAAGGGTTTGAAGTTCTGCCCCTTCCAGAAGGATATGTCCTTTGGGCTTCAGGATAAGGTTCATGCACTTGAGAAGCGTGCTTTTTCCGCTTCCGTTAGGTCCTATGATGCCAACAACTTCCCCCGAGTTAACATACATATTGATGTTCTTCAGGGTTTTTTTCTCCTTATACCCAAAGGAAAGATTTTTCAGCTCCAGCATTGAAGTTCACACCCGGGCATTAAAGATACCTGCTAAGAAAACTCACAAGCGCCCTGAAATATTCCTCATCGTAAGGTCTCTTAAAACATTCAAGAGACATCCTTTCTTTGAGCCTTTCCTCTTTGTCTTCCGGTACTTTCTGAAAGCTATGATCAGCACCCGGAATTATAACAAGCTCAACAGGGGCACACCTGCCTCTAAGTTCACTTTCAATCATATATGCATCTTCAAGAGGGACATTAAGGTCGTGTTCTCCGTGAATCACAAGTGCAGGTTTTCTTATGTAATGAAATTGTTTCCGAGGAGCAAAATCAGGGTTCAAAAACAGTGTGTCTAGCGGTATTATCCATTTTTTCCCTTTGTATGCTACCGTATATTCTTTTTTTCCTGCTTTCATGGCTTCTTTCCTCAACGATAAATTCAGACCGAGAACCAGACCAAAAAGATCATTTTCTTCGACCCATTTCAGGTGTTCGGGACTTTTTCTGGCATATTCCGCAGGCCTTAGATAATTGAAGGCGATCATTTCACTACAGTCTCTGTAAAGTCCTCCGGATAGGATGTAGGCTTTTGGCCGAGTGTCATCTTTTGCAAGAAGACAGGTTGTATAAACTCCTGCACTCTGCCCAAAAACCGCAATTCGGTTTGCATCGATTAAATCCTGAGCACACAATACATCGAGAGCCGTTCTTGAATCTTTTACGAGAGATAAGCTATCCTTTGCTCCGTTCTCACTTTCCCCCACTCCCCTTTTATCCCATGAAAACGTTGCAATGCCCTCCCTGCAGAGGTGCCTGGACATTTCAAGGAAAAAATTTTTTCTGTGAACTTTCCTTCCATCCGGATGTGTGAGAGTATTGCCGTCCCGGTCCTGTTCCAGTGTACCGTGATTCAGCAATACAGCAGGAAAACATTCTCCCTCAAGCCCGGTCTCAGGATACCTTAAAACTCCCGCAAGCTTGACTTCGCCGTAAAATGAGATATTTTTTTCCTTCATTTCCAGAACTCCTCTTTTTCAGTTATCAGAAGGTATACGAACATAGGGACGCCTACAAAAGAAATCACAACTCCCAGTGGAAAGACTATCGGAGGAATAAGGCATCTTCCGGTAATGTCAGCCATAATCACCAGAATCGAACCTGCAATGCAGGTGCCGGGCAAAAGAAACCTGTGATCTCCTCCGAGAATAAAACGAGTTACATGGGGAGCCACAAGGCCTACAAAACCGATAATCCCGGTAAAAGATATTATCGTAGCCGTAATCAATGATGATATTATGAGAAGGGTTGTCCTGACCCGTGAAGCGTGAATTCCAAGACTTTTTGCAGTTCCGTCATCAACAAGCATTATGGTATTTAAGTCCCAGGAATACCTCATAAGAACCGGAAAAGTAAAAAGCATTGTGCATGAGATGATTGCAATCGAATCCCAATCTGAATTTGTGAGAGAACCAAAGCTCCAGTGAACCATTGCCATCAGTTTTTCTTCAGATGCAAAGAACTGAAGGACAGCTGCCAGAGCGCTGAACAGGTATGAAATTGCAATGCCTGCAAGTACCAGGGTTTCAGGCGAAGAACCTCTCAGATTTGCAAGCCCAAAAACCGAGAAAGCACAAACAAGAGCAAAAACAAAAGCATTTGCCACTACGAAAAGCTGCCCTCCGCTGGCAAGCCCGGACCCCAAAAATATCGCTAACGAGGCCCCAAAAGCTGCTGCTGAGGATATTCCGATTGTAAAAGGACTCACAAGAGGATTTCTTGTAATCCCCTGCATAACACAGCCTGACACTGCAAGTCCGGCTCCTGCAACAACTCCCAGGAGAAGGCGAGGGAGCCGCAGATGCCATACTACTCCATAAGTAAAGTCGCTGACATTCAGGGAAGTGAAACGGGCGATTATTGCAAAAAAAACATCCTTCATGCCGAGTTCAGCAGCCCCAACTGTAACTGCAAACGTAACTAATATCAAAAGAAACATGAAACTGGCAAGAAGGTATGAAGTTTTCCGTGCAATAAAGCCCGAATATTCTTCTTTTAGAGACGAGCTCTTATATTCTTCCTTCAGAGACATGGGTAGATGTGAAAATTTTAGAGACATGGTCAGATGTGAAAATCTTTGATGATCAGACACCAGGTTTAACTTTCGGAAACATTTTAAAGAACCGTATTTTCAGTTTCGTTCAGGCTGGCGTTCAGGCTGGGATAGAGATAAATCCCCTGATAATTTATCCCCTGATAATCTTCAAAATATTTTTGAGTGATAAGATCGGGGTCGTAATCTTCAAACATTTCAGGGTATAGGGCTTTTGCAAGATACATCGGGCCAAACTTTTTTCTTGAACCTGCTGCAACTTCCCAGCTTATAACAAATACATTACTGTTTTTTACAGCATTCGTATTCGCAAGTTCCGGCCTGCCTGCCACGTCCTGCTGAATTTCCGAAAACTCAGACGTGTTACTCAAATATCCAGAAGTAGTACCTTTCAGGATCACATCCGGGTTTCTCAGGGAAATTTCTTCCGGATCAACTTCAAAAGAATAAGCTGAAATTTCAGGGAAGAGGTCTATTCCTCCGGCAGCTCGGACCATTCCGGGAATCCCGCACCCGTAATCTGCACCACCGTAGGTCAAATACGGATCAAGCCCTTCAAAGTAAACTTTCTTTTTTTCTTCATCAGGGATGTCTTTTGTCCGCTCTTTTATCATTGCCCATTCGTCAGTGAAAAAACTTATGTATTCATCGGCTTTTTCATCTTCACCAAGCATGAATCCAAGGGTCCTGACCTCTCTTTCCCAGCTATCCACCATATAAAAATCCAGTCCGACTACAGCAATCCCAAAAGGCTCCAGTTTCTTCTGAACGTCATCTGGCAAAGGAGGATAACTCGATAGCATGATGACAACATCCGGATTGAGTTCCGCTATCTTCTCGTAGTCGGGTTCGTCCCAGGTTCCAACAACCGGCACATCTGCAAGTTCAGGGAAAAAACCACTGTCAACTTTTTTCTTTGTTTCCGCATCAATCCCCACTATCCTGTCAATTGCATCCAGAGAGCGTAGTTCTTCAGGCGGGTTATCCCATAAGACCACAATTTTCTCTACGGGATATGGGACTTCAACGTATCTTCCGGCAGAATCCTGAACCGTTACGGTATTTTTTTCCTCGCTAATTGAGGTTTCTTCAGGAGAGCTTTGAGAAATGCACCCACTGAAAACGACAGTTAATGCAAGCATAATTAGAAGAGTTAAACGGAAAGAGAACTTAACGTTCATAGTAGCAATTTCCTTTATTTTTTAACTAATAGTGCTATTAGTTAATTTAAAAAGATTACTATTTAATACCATTTCTAAAAATTTAACCACCAAAAAGAATGAAAAAGTAAAAATAAGTAATCTTTTTATCTAAATTTGTAATACTCTAAGCAGAAAAAATTAGAAAGGGATCCTAATTTTCAAAGAGGAGTGAAGAACATGAAAAAATTGACAGTTCTGGACTCGATAGAAAACTCTCCTGGTGTCGAGACGCTGGAGGGCAAAATTGGCCCTTTGATCTCCGGAAACAAAGGTTCGGCACATTACATTGTTATGTACCCGGATCAGTACTGTGAGCCTCATACACACCCCACTGAAAGCATTATATATACAGCAAAAGGAGAATGGGTACTTAATAGTGGAGGAAAACGTTACCATATGAAGGAAGGCTCTCTATTTTTCATGCCCCCTAACATAGAAACCGGCTATGAAGTGCCGTTTGCTAACCCGGCCACTCTTTTGATAATCAAATTTGAAGGAGAAAGCTACCCTGAAGAGTTCCTGAAATACCTTGAAGGTTTGAAATGTAGACTGAGTGAAAATGAACAAAAAGGTGAGATATTTAAAATATCAGCCCTGCCCATGAATCACCCGGCAAGGTTGTTTCCGGAAAAGGTAAAACTGATAGAAAAGTAGTTACTGAGTGGTTTAACAACCTTTCCAGGATTCTTTTGGGAAGGCTCATGCAACCAGATAGGATAAGCTGCATATAGACTTACATGAAAAGGAAAAAATAAAGGACAGGTAAATAAGCTGATCTCAACTTTCATATCAATTTTTTTTGATATCCGGCTTTCGGGTTTTTAAGAAGTGGATCCAATAATTAAATAGAAGAATTAGAGGACCTCAGAATCAATCGGAAGAATTTGAAGCTTCCATAATTGATTGGAAAAAATTGAGGGCTCCATACTGATTAGAAGAATTTGACTTTATTTTTGAGATTCACGATACCTGATAGCGCTGAGCATCAGGAAAAAATGCGGGAAAATTTTTCAGGATTCTTGCAGGTGGTAAAGATGCCGGGAAATCCGAACGAGATAAAGCTGGTAAATAATGCAATGTCCAACGCCACCCGAAGGAAGATAATGAACTTCCTGGAGGCTGGTGAGAAGAGTACGGAGGAAATCGGAGAGGAGATCGGGAAGACAATGCTCGATTTTCATCTCAAGGTTCTGCAGCAGGCGAGCCTGATAGAGATCAAAGAAGGAACCGTAAAGCTAAGTGAGTATGGCAGAAATTTCCTTAAAGGGAAGGAAGACAAAGGCGCGGAGAAAAATGCAGACCTCTCACAGGCAAAACCGGTCGAGATTGCTGAGGTCAGACAGCTTTTGCCCTGCATAGCTGACTCTTCAAAGTTCAGGGTAATCGCAAATATGGCTCCTCCTCTGGGAGGAAACCTGAAGGTTCTTGAGCCCCTCTTTCCCAGAGCCAGATATTCGGACAGAATAAGTGCTCTGATAACGCAAAAAGGAGAAATTATTACTACTATTTACGGCACCGGAAAAGTCACCATGACGATGATTAAAAACGAGAATGAAGCCAGAGAAGCCCTTGAGAACCTTAGGGGTATTATCAATGAAGCAATAGCAAAAGGTGTAGCCCCGGTTCCCAGAGAAAAAGTCAGGGTCGAACCCATGGAGATCTACAAATACCTGCCCCAGACCAACTGCGGGAAGTGCAGCGAACAGAGCTGTTACACCTTTGCCATAAAACTCATGAGCGGAGAAACAAACCTGGAGAAGTGCACGCCTCTCAAAGAACCAGGCTATGCAACCAACTTCGAACACCTGCAGGTTCTGAGTGCATATATTTGAGTTACAGGTACCTGAACTGCAGTTATTTGAAAAATACCACTTTAACCGGAGGAACCTTTGAAGACGCTGACCATAATACTCACTGATGGCCCTTATATTCCAAATACACTAAAATTGCCTGAAAATTTATTCTGTTTTATCGGGCAGGCAAATTTTATTCAGGGATTGTTATTCAGAGATTGTTATTCAGGAATTGTGGAGGCAGGGACTGTAACGAAGCTTGTGAATAGTATGCCATAATAAGAGGTTGCTAGCAGAAATAGCTTCATAAGAGGTTGCTGGCAGAAATAGCTTCAGCAGGTGTTAAAGGTGTCGGAAAACCCGAATGAGACAAAACTCGTAAATTTTGCTATGGCCAACGGTACCAGGAGGAAGATAATTAACTTCCTGGCGGACGGTTGTAGAAGTACCGGGGAAATAGGAGAGATAATCGGGAAGGAAACACTTGATTTTCACCTCAGGATTTTGCAACAGGCAGGCCTGATTGAATTAGAAGAAGAAACTGTGAAGCTAAGCGAATATGGCAAGAGTTTCCTTAAGAATAAAACAGAAAATGTTGAGGAGAAAACTGTAGACTTCTCTCAGGCAAAACCAATAGAGATTGCAAGGATCAGACAGCTTTCGCCCTGTATAGCCGATTCCTCAAGACTCAGAGTGAGTGCGAATATGACTCCACCGCTGGGTGGAATCTTGAAACTCTTTGAGCCCCTCTTTCCCAGAAGTAATTATTCGGATAGAAAAGATAGCCTGATAATTCAAAAGGGAGAAATTATCATAACTATTTACGGCAGTGGAAAGGTTTCTATCAGGATGATTAAAAAAGAGGATGAAGCTAAAGAAGAACTTGAAAGTCTGAAGAGCATTATCAATGAAGCTATTGCAAAAGGTGTAGCTCCAGCCCCCAGGGAAAAGATAAAGGTCGATCTCACTGAGGTGTACAAATACCTGCCCCAGACCAACTGTTGCAAATGCGGCGAACAGGGGTGTTACAGCTTTGCCATCAAGCTTATGGCCAGACAGGTAGCTCTGGACAGGTGTACACTCCTTAAAGAGCCGGAATACGCAGGAAATCAGGAGCGTCTACAGGTTTTGGCCGATTACATCTAAACCCTAATAATAAAATATTATTTATTTGGAGGGAATTTTGAAGACACTGACCATAGTGCTTACTGATGGCCCTTATATATCCGAATACGCTGAAATTGCCTTCAAACTTGCTGAAGAAGCGCTTAAACAATATCAGGTGAACATATTCCTATACCTGGACTCGGTGCACATCCCCAAAAAAGGCCAGAAGCCTTCCTTTTTTACTAATGCAAGCGAACTTTTCATCGGACTCGCAGAGAAAGGGGCTGTAATCAGAGCATGTGCCCGATGTGCCGCTGCAAGAAGCTATATTGCAGAAGAAGGTCTTGAGAACGAAAGTAACTGCAGAGACTACATTCCCGGAATAAAAATCTCCAGTCTTTATGAACTCTCTGAAATGCTGAGCAAGAGTGATAGAGTAATCTCACTGTCAAGATAAACTCACTGAAACGAGGTTTGAACAAACGAGGTTTAAACGATGGAATCAGTTTTCTATCTGCTGGATGCCGCCCCATACGGCAGTGAAAAAGCCTTTGGAGCATTGAATGCGGCTGCTGTGAGCCTTGACAGGATGGATGTGACTCTTGGCCTTTACGGAGACGGGGTTTATCTTGTAGCTGCTGGGCAGGATAGCACAAAACTTGGTTTGCCGAACCTTTCGGATATTCTCTATTCGTATGGAGAGTTAAAAGTACTTGTGCACGAACCCTCACTGGTTGAGAGGGGACTTTTTGAGGAAACCCTGATAGAGACCATCGAACTTGCCGATGAAGAGGACTTTCTCGAAGCAATGGAAAACTCGGACTGTGTGATCTTATTTTAAAGAAGTGACTCATTAAAAATCTACATCTATTGACAGGGAAAACAGGGGTTTGCTTAAGTATAGACGGGAGCAATAATATGAAACGAGAAGAACATGATGTATTCCTGCTGACAAAACCTCCTTTCAGTACACGATCGGAGCTGTGCCTCAAACTGGCTGCTCGCTCAGGAAATGCCAGGCTCTACCTTGCAGGAGACGGAGTATATCACCTTCTTTCAGGAATACAGGAGTTGCCAGGGTGCACAGTTTACGCCTGTCAGGAAGACCTCGAAGCCAGAGCAATAAAAGGGAGAAAAAAGGTTACAGTTCCGGATGACTTTTATGCGGCTTTTATCGAGGATCTGATGGAACACTGCAGGCAGGCATATACTTTTTAAATAATTGACACCATACATTTTAATATGTGCTGACTGGCACTACAATTTTTGAAATATTTAATGGGCTTTACAGTTTCTAACGTGTATTTTTACCTTAGCCCGGAAAATAAAAAGCTTCAATAATATAAGTTCACCGTACAGGACTGTTTTATATGGCTGAAAAACTCCCACGTGAGGTTATCGAGGAGTTGGAACGGGTGAGCCGTCTGCACGAGCAGGCAGTCTGCGACCACGAAAAATGCAGGGAATTTAGCGAAAACCTGTCCGACGTTCTGGTCAGGCTCGAAGATATGAAATTTTATAAGACCGCGGACAAACTGATGAGCGTCCTCATAAACTGCAAACCAAAAGAAGCGTCTCACTGCGAAAAAGCAACGATGGTCGGGGAAATGATTAAAAACGTGGCAAAAGAGGCTAAAAAAGATGCGGGGAAATAAAAAACACACTCATACACGGATGCCTTTATTGATATGAACAGCAGCGTCGAAGCAGGCAAGGTGCTGACCCCTGAAGAAATAAGAAAATGGGTAACGGAATAAAGTAGAGAAAAATGAAGTATTCTTTTCTCTATTTTCCTCCTCTACTTCCCATTCCTTAACTGCAGGCTAAATTTCCCAAAATTATTACCAGCCCGGAGTTCCCAACCTTGCTTTTCGAATCAATTTTCTGAACCTGATGATCCAGGTTTGATTTTCCGGACATTATTACCATCGTAATTCGGAAGCTGGGTCAGACAATCTCCAGATATTCAAGCATCAGAGCGTCCATGAGTTCATCCGTTTTGGTTTCGTTGGTGCCGTAAAGCTCAACGAAATAGTCCCTGATCCAGGGTTCGAGTTCCACGTCGGAAAAACGCTCGGGATAAACGGCTTTTGCCTCGATCATCAGGTTGATCGGAAATTCTAGCCTTTAGGATTTGCAGGGCGTGGCTGCGAGAGAGTAACCTTCCCCCTTCCCGGAGTGCCCGAAGTTCCTGGATGGTGCTGTACTGGGAATCTTCATAGAGCTGGCGCGGGGAGTGGTATCCGCTCCGGGTGCACAAAATGATCTTGTCCGGGTCAGGGAAAGTATCTGCTCAGCGGAAACCATGTTCATGCCGGGCTCGGTATACGCGCTGGGGGAATTGATAATTTCTTCCATCATAGCCACCTCGGTTGATCCTGAGCCGAAAGCGTAACCTGCCCCACTTTTGTCTTTGGCCTCTGTAGGACGAAGTACAGCACCCTTTTTTGCTCCTCCTCAGGGGATATCCGGCCGTCCAGCTGCGAATGAACTCCACACGCGAACTGACAGTCTCCACGATCTATTCTGCTTCGTCCTCTTTTCCAAAAACATCGTCCAGTAGCCTTATTTCTTCGTACATGGTTTCCACACTGGGTTCTTCGTAACAGGAAGGTACTTCAGCACCACAACAGAGATACCCATCGCCTCTCCATCGCCTCTATCTGGGAGATAAACTTCTCCGTGTTCTCGTCCTGATCCTCAAAGTACCGGAGAATGAGGAGATCAGGGTTGAGGGATGCAATTGTCTCCACGTTAGGAGGATCATAGGAACCGCCGAAACCTCCCACATTCGTAACGTTGTCAAGCCCCGGGTTGAGGATTTTACCTATCCGGGTGTTCACCGTATAATCGGTTCCGTTCCACATGTACTGGCCCATCTGAAGCGGTTTATCGTACACTCCCCTCCTCGATCCGGTTTTCTACCCGAAGATATACATTGTGGTATCAATTAACGACCTGCTAATGGCAACAACCCTTTACGGTTCTGAGGGGATAACGGTCCCCTTTCCCCGCATGCCGGTAACCGTGCGGTACTGCACCAGAGTGGATAACTCGGAGCCAGAGGAAGCGGAACTGGAGAGTTAGGAATCAGAGAGATCGGAACTTGAAGAAGTTTCCGCAGTGTCGACACATCCTGAAGCAAGAAGAGCTGCAAGGAGTACACCGACGAGGACAAAAAGGGCATTAAGCGCATTGGTCCACCTCCCACCAGAGTTTTACGCGCATTGAATTTTCGGAAAGAACGAATTCACCTCCTTCTTCCTTCAGGACGGAAGAGAGATATTCCCTGAGTATTTTTTCCTGGGCATCTGTCTCAACATTGTATTCCCGTTTGAAGTTCTCGACAGCCGCATCAAAGTCGGGGAATTTGCGGCTGTACAGCAACTGTAACGTCTCCATATTCGGGTAGATTCCCATGTCATAGAGGACATGGAAAAGCACGTCGGCCTTTGGCCCGGAACGGTATTCCTGACCGTGCAGGGCTGGCCAGAGGTCAATCATCCACTGTTCCCAGGGGGAACTTCCCAAAAACCAGTAGAGACAAACGCGCTTTGTTGCCAGTTTGCACATCTTTTCCACGGCTGCACGGATGTCCGGCATTCCCAGGGAGTATGAGGCAAATACGACGTCATAAGGGCCCGAAAGTTCTTCAGGGTCAACGTCTTCCCACCGCTTTGAAACGATCTCCAGGTTCTCAACCCCTTCTTTTTGGGCGAACTCCTTCATGACCTCAACCATGCCTGCAGCAGGTTCCACGGCAGTCACGTGGGCACAGCGGGAGGCAAGGGGCACTGCAAGGGTTCCAGGCCCGGCTCCGACATCAAGCACCCTGGAAGCAGGTCCTGCTCCCAGATCGGAAAAGATCTTGGCAACTCTTTGAGGGTTTTTGCTTGAACGCTCGAGAAATTCAAGGGCACTCTCCCGGGATTCCCATATTGATGCGCACTCTCCTTTCCCTCTTCTGGAAAGGTTCTGCTCATGGAGGTCTTTCCAGACCTCGTTCCAGTCAATCTCGTGAATATCCATTTCTTTTTTCTCCTTCCAGACTCTATATAACTTGGCTGCTGACCTTGAATTCGTGAGCAGCATATTGGATCATTGTCATTTTATCAGATCGTCGTCATTTTTTCCGAAGCACTGCAATCTCCGGCAGCAATGCAGAGGGGAATAACCATCTGAGTGTCAGCCATTGATCGGACAGTACAGGTATTTTCGTAAATTCTGCCCAGCCCCTCTTCTGTAATGACCTCCTTTGGCTTACCATTTGAGATGGACAGTGCCATCAGCCATGACCACTACACGGTCACAGAACCACGCGACATGGTTGGGATCGTGGCTGCAGGCTAGGATTGCTTTTCCCTCTTCTGCGATCTCACACATGATTTCCCAGATATGCATCTGGTTCTGAAAATCAAGGGCGGCGGGGGGTTCATCAAGAAACATCAGCGGTGTGTCCTGTGCAAGTGCCGCAATAATGAAGATTTTATGCAGCTCAGAAAAACCCTCAACTTCTTCCCACCCTTTCCTTTTGAAAATATTATTCAGTTTCGTATATTCAGTCATCTAACATACTGCTCCGGAAAATATGATACGCATCGGGGTCGCGGGCTAAGTTAGTACATAAGGCAAAAATATTCACATAAAATACCTTACTTTTCTAATTTAATTAATTGTAATACATATATATTTCGTTTTTATTAGCAAATAATCACAAGAATATGAAATTAAAAATTACCAGATGTGGAGAAGAAAGGGAGAGAAAAGGAAAGAAAGAAGAAATAATCCATGCTCCATTTTCGACCTGATTCAGAGTTATCATTCCGAAATCTATTGATTTGAATAGCTGAAGCATGTTTGATTCTTTCCGTCTTATTCGGTTTTTATGAAATAAATATCTCTACTCTATAAAAATGGAAAGCTACAAGCCTTAAGCACGACATAGTTAGAGGTAAATTTGCATAAGCAAAGAGAAAGAGTAAAGTTTTGTACAGACCATTATTTTTGCGCAAACTATTTCACCATCATTAAACCTCTGTAACAATGGTGATGAGGTCCACCCTGATAATTGTCAAAACCGCTTATGCTGATGACTTCTACACAACTATCATGGTGTTGACATGTATACAATTCTATTAATAGGCATAGGTGGTTTTATAGGCGCCGTCCTGAGATATTCCTTAAGTGGGTGGGTGCAGAACAGTTTTGTTAATTTTCCGTTAGGTACTTTGGTTGTAAACATCGTGGGGAGTTTCTTTTTAGGTTTGGTCATGTATCTTTCTGAATACCAAGGACTGTTTAGCGAAGAAACAAGAATATTCCTGACAATCGGTTTGCTAGGTGCCTTTACAACATTATCAACATTTAGTTATGAATCTTTCAGATTATTAGAAAGTTCAAAATTAATGCAATTAACAATGAATATAGTGGCAACGGTATTATTTTCCATATTTGCAGTATATTTAGGAAAGGTTTCAGCCTTGAATTTAGCCGCATACCTGAGGTGGATTAAATGAAAAGGGAGTCGTCAGCAATACTATTGAGGATATTCATAGGAGAGTCTGATAAACACAAAGGCAAGCCGCTATATATGCATATAGTTGAGATGCTTAAAGAGGAAGGGATAGCAGGAGCAACTGTTTTTAGAGGAATTACAGGTTTTGGGAAACAGAGCTACATTCATACAACCTCTATACTTCGCTTATCAACCGACCTGCCAATACTCATTGAAGTTGCTGATACAGAAGAAAACATTGCTAAGATCAGGCCGAAGTTAGACGAGATAATTACCCAGGGTTTGGTTACAGAAGAAAAGGTAAAAATTGTGTTTTATGGATCTTGACAAAAAGAAATCAGATATTCTTTGCCGGGGAGTTTAAAAATTACAGAAGCTGATGACACTATATCGACCTATAACGAGAGACATAAAACATAATGAAAACATCCACAAACGCTATCATTACCCCTATAATTTCATAAATGTCAGGTATCTTCTTATCGACAAAAAAGCCCCAGATCAGAGAGAAAACAATGAAAATCCCTCCGTGTGCAGCATAAATTCTGCCGAAATGTGCTGGCTGAGAGGTTGGAATGATTCCGCAGACAGCTAACATCAGCCCACCCAGGAGCCCGAATACTGCTCTCATATTACCCCTTAACCACAACCAGATCAGGTATCCGCCTCTTATTTCAAACAGGACGGCCAGGAAAAAAGGACAAAGGGAAATTCCCAGCTCAATAATGCAGCATCCTCCTTTCTTGGCCAGTAATAGATAATTGAGACTTCGGGAAGAATTATCAGGATGCCTATCAGATCATAAGCGTCAAGGGGACCGTTTTACAGAGAATCCAGTTCTGAAGAGAATAAACAACAACAGCCCTAAAAAGAATAAACAGCAGTTCTGAAGAGAATAAACAACAACAGCCCTAAAAAGAATAAACAGCAGTTCTGAAGAGAATAAACAGCAACATTAGCTCTTAAGCTCCAGAAGAATGTAAACTGGGTTTAAAGAGTTGAAAACCCGAGAGCAAATATAGACTGGACGGGAAGTTGTTTCAAATAAATTTGAAATAGGAAATTTTATATAGGTTCTTTCAAATAGATTTGAAATGACAGGATAAAACTGGAAAATCCCCCCGGTGGAAAAATGACTCTTGATTATCTCACTTATCTCATATCAGTAGGGCTTCAGTCCGTGCAGGAGTACCTGGCACTCCATGTGCTGATGTGCCTTGTGCCTGCCTTTTTCCTGGCTGGCGCTATTGCCTCCCTCTTTTCCAAGGAATCGGTGCTGAAGTTTTTCGGAGCAGACGCCCCAAAATATGTCTCTTATACGGTAGCTGCGGTTTCAGGCTGCCTGCTTGCGGTCTGCAGCTGCACGGTCCTTCCCCTTTTTGCAGGAATTTACAAGCGAGGAGCAGGCATAGGCCCTGCAACTACTTTTTTGTTTTCAGCCCCTGCAATCAACATCCTTGCAATTGTCTACACTGCAAAGATCCTGGGATATGACCTGGGAGCAGCCCGGGCTTTTGCAGCAGTGACCCTTTCCGTACTTGTGGGCATAATAATGTCTCTTGCCTATGAAAGGAAAGACACGGAAAGAAAGCCCATAAAAACCTTCGGAGAAGCAGAGCACAAACACAGCGTTCAACTTTTCGTCCTGCTCATAGTCGTCCTCGTAGCCCCCGAATTAATGTCCTCCTGGGGCTGGGAGTACACGCTTCAGATACTTGCCTGGGCTCCCCTGATCGGACTTACTGCATATCTCTCATACAGGTGGTTTTCAAAAGAGGAAATCAACAACTGGATGGGAGAAACCTGGTTCCTGGTAAAGCAGATTACTCCCCTGCTCCTACTGGGGGTCTTCTTTGCAGGGATTGCGGTTGTGGTGCTCCCAAAAGAGTATGTAGCAGCCTTTGTGGGCGGAAACTCCCTGACTTCAAATTTCATCTCTTCCGTAGCCGGAGCCCTGATGTATTTCTCAACCCTTACGGAAGTGCCAATCATCAAAGCCCTGACCCTGCTTGGAATGGGGGCAGGCCCTTCCCTTGCCATGCTCCTTGCAGGTCCTGCTCTCAGCCTTCCTAACATGATAGTAATCAACAGGATCATGGGCGTAAAAAAAGGCATGACCTACATCTGCCTTGTAGTTTTGATTGCAACCTTTTCAGGCTACGTTTTCGGGAGCATGTTCGCATAAAAGTTCGATTGAGTGAAATAAAATAGAGTCCTGAATGAGTCCTAGATGAGTCCTAAATGAGTCCTAAATGAGTCCTAAATGAGTCCTAAATGAGTCCTAAATGAGTCCTAAATGAGTCCTAAATGAGTCCTAAATGAGTCCTAAATGAGTCTCCTAAATGAGTCTCCTAAATGAGTCTCCTAAATGAGTCTCCTAAATGAGTCTCCTAAATGAGTCTCCTAAATGAGTCCTAAATGAGTCTCCTAAATGAGTCTCCTAAATGAGTCTCCTAAATGAGTCTCCTAAATGAGTCTCCTAAATGAGTCTCCTAAATGGGCCCTAAATAATTACATAAAGCTATCAAATTAACAGAATCAAGTAACAAGGTGAAACACATGAGAATAGAAGTACTGGGTTCAGGTTGTGCAAAGTGTAACAAGACCAAAGAACTGGCAGAAAAAGCCGTCAAGGAAGCAGGCGTGGATGCGGAAATTGTCAAGGTAGAAGATTTTGACAAAATCCTGGAATACGGGGTCATGGTCACCCCTGCCCTTGTGATTGACGGCGATGTTAAAGTCGCAGGTAAGGTCCCGAGTGTAGAAGATATCAAGAAATGGATTACAAAATAACGGGCATACAACGACCTGAAAAACCAATAGAAACCAAAATTGAAATCGAAAATTAAAATCGATAATTAAAACCAGATTAAGGAAGTGTGAAAAAAATGGCAGAAGAAACAAAATGTGCGTGTGGTTCGGCAAACGTGGCGATTTTCCCCTGTGTGGGAGCGGCAAATGTCGGCCAACTCTCAAATAAAATTGCAATCGAACTCGAAAAACAGGGAATAGGAAACCTGATGTGTACAGTAGGAATAGGAGCCCGAGCCCCCGGACTCATGAAGTCCGCCGAATCTTCCGACAGGATTATGACCATCGACGGCTGTCCGGTAAACTGCGCAACCAAAACCATGGAACTGGCAGGCTTCAAGGTTGACCGCCAGATAGTAATTTCCGACCTCGGAATTAAGAAAACAAAAGACAGAGACCTGAAGGACGAAGAAGTTGCTGAAGTCCTTGGGAAAGTTATGGAGATCCTGCAGTCCGAGTGATCTCAACCTTTTTTCTTTTTTCATCTTATTTTCTTTTTTCATCTTATTTTCGTTTTCATCTTGTTTTCATTTTCATCTTCATTTTCATCTTCTGCTAAAACTCACTAATTTTCCAGCAATCAAAATTCAGAAAACTATATATCCAAATATATCATCATTCATTGATATGAACGAAAAAGAAAACATACAGCTCTTCAAAGCCTTAAGTGAAGAAACGAGATACAAAATCATCAAGGTCCTGCTGGAAGGAGAGCGTTGCGCCTGTGAGATCCCTGACCTAATAGGAAAGACCCAGTCCAATACCTCGATGCACCTGGCAAAATTGCAGGACTGGGGCATCATCAAGGTGAGAAAAGACGGGAAGATGAGGCTTTATTCCATAGATAACGAAAAAATCCGGGAAATTTTGAAAATAGTGGAAGAATAAATTCTATTTCAGTTCATTAATCCTTTTTAGCTTTTTTAGTAATTTGGCCCTTTTTGTACTTCAGCCCTTTTCTATTTCTTTGACCCTTTTATGGTTCCTAACCATTTTTTAGTCTTTATTTCAGTTACGTTCCAATAATAAGGAAACTCCCATATCAAATCCCATCCCACATATCAAATCCCATCCCACATATTAAATCCCATACGAGCTCGCATGTGCCGGAAAAATCAAGATAGAGATTAATAACGGCAACCGTCACAGTCGCCACTGCACGAAGGAAGAAGGTTCTGGTTGCCCCTCTCCACTTCCCAGCATTCAAAGCAGAGCTTTATTGTGCCAAGTTCCCTATGCTTTACTTTCAGCAGCGAATACTCATCCTTCCCACAGATGGAATGTATAACCATTTTAGAACCTCAGTTAGAATTTTTATCCCGGCTTAATGTGAATATCTCTTTTCGTGCTCAGAAATTCCGGAATAAAATATAGAACTCAGCTTATTTTGAGATTTTGCTGTGATCGGAGATTCGGGTTCTGACTCAAGTATTTCTGTAAAAAGTTTCATCGAAGCGACAGGTTTATATCAAAGTAACAGCATATCAATGTATATTGATATAATAAGATGAAAATGAGTGTCCAAAATAAGCAAAAATAAACAGAAAGAAGGAACTCAAAATGGCTGATATCTTTTATCCCCTGCAATGGGTCGCAGACAAACTGACATACGAGGTTTTCGGGATTGAACCCGCTACACACTTTGCAGCCAGTGTAAACTTCATTATCTATGACGTGCTAAAAATCTTCGTCCTGCTTTCCGTGATGATTTTTGTGATCTCCTACTTCAGGACCTATATCACCCCGGAAAAAACCAGGAAGGTACTCGGAGGCAAGAAAGGGCTTCGCTACCACCTGATAGCTTCCCTTATAGGGACGGTCTCTCCGTTCTGTTCGTGCTCCTCAGTGCCCCTCTTTATCGGATTTGTAGAAGCCGGGGTTCCTCTTGGAGTAACTTTTTCCTTCCTGATTACCTCCCCTCTGGTAAACGAAGCTGCCGTGGCAGTTCTCTGGGCAACTCTTGGCTTAAAAGCAACTGCAATTTATGTATTCTCGGGGATTGTACTCGGCGTATTTGGTGGCTATATGATTGGCCTCCTGAAGCTGGAAAGGTACGTTGAAGAATTCGTCTACAAAATAAAAGTCGGAAAACAGGCATCCGAACAAGAGAAAATGACTGTGAAAGAGAGAGCCAAAACTGCTTTCGAAGGTGTTAAAGACATCGTAGGAAGGGTCTGGATCTACGTGATCATAGGAGTCAGCATAGGAGGCATCTTCCACGGGTATGCTCCTGAAGGTATCCTCGAAAAATACGCAGGGAAGGACAATTTGCTTGCAGTTCCGATAGCGGTTCTTGTGGGCGTACCCCTCTACTCAAATGTGATGGGTATGATACCCATTATGGAAAGCCTGATCGGGAAAGGACTTCCTATAGGGACCTCGCTGGCATTCCTCATGTCGGTAACAGCCGTATCTTTGCCCGAAATGGTCATCCTCAAGAAGGTGCTGAAAAAGGAGTTGATTGCAATCTTTGTTTCAATTGTGGCGCTTTCGATCATCTTCACGGGATACCTGTTTAACATACTACTGTAACACCAATGTTGGGTAAAGCTAACGTTGTTATGCCAGAAATACTGGATTTCATAATACTGGAATCAAAATTCTGAATTCTGACAATTAAAAACACTCAAAATGTTGGTTAAGAAAAAGAAATATTATCCGAAAAATTGAAAAAATCAGAAAGAAGAAAAGAAGATAGAAAAAGGTGAAAAATATGAAGATTGAGATCCTGGGTACAGGCTGTGCAAAATGTAAGAAAACAAAGGAAGCTATCGAGAAAGTCCTTGCTGAAACCGGAAAGAAAGCTGAAGTCGTAAAAGTTGAGGATATAGAAACGATCCTGAACTACGGCGTGATGGTAACTCCTGCGGTCGTGGTTGATGGAGAAGTTAAACTTGCAGGCAAAGTTCCTGATGAAAAAGAAATCCGGAAATGGATTGAATGAAGGTCCTGAGCCGGACAGACCCGAACTGGGGTTATTTTACCAGGAAGACTGGACTCTGGGGAAATATTGATCAATAGCTTTCCAGATATCTGAAAGTTGAATTCAAAAATGAGTTGAGGTACTTATATGGCTGAAATTACTGTCAACTCCGCAATATGCGACTTTACCCACAAGCTCCGTGGGAGCATGAAAGGAGGAAATATTGTTGTGGATATCGAAACTCCCTGTGAAAAAATAAAGAAAATCTCGCATCTTGAAGTTCCCATGATGGAAACCATGGACGTCAAAGACAACTATGTGATGGACAGGGCCAAAGAGGCGAAATGCTGTTCAAACTGCCTGGTTCCCTGCGGGGTGCTTAACCTCTGCAAGCTGGAAAGCGGTTTTCTGGCGAAGTCCCTGGCAAAAAAAGCAGGAAGCCTCAGTATCGATTTTGATGAAGTCTGAAGTTTTTCCGAGGATTAAGGGTCCGGCCCCGAACCCTTCAGATCTTGAAATTTTGGGCAGAACCTTATTCCCAGACATTTCTTCGCTTAAAAAAGTTCTTTATTTTACAGATGGTTCTCCTTTTAAACATCATTCTCCTTTTGGAAATGCCACCTCATTTAAAAACACCTCTTCTTTTTTCACTTCAGTGCATCAAGCTATTAGTGATAAAGACATAATTATAAACTGGAGTCAGCAGAAAGTTACAGGGTACTGAAAAGTAAGCCCTGAGAAGCGACCGAAACGGAAGGGGGCTTTGTCAGTAGATGATAAGCACAGTACTTGTTCCTGTGGATTTTACCATCGAAACGGAAGATTTGCTCGGCTGCATAGGGGAACTTAAAAACGCCGGCTTGAAGAAAGTTATCCTGCTGCATGTAGTGGACATACATAAAAGCCAGGGGCTTGCCCCTATGTTTGAACGGAATGCAGAAGACAGGATTGAGGATTATGCAAATTTTGCTAGGGAGCTCGGACTGGAAACCGAACCTCTGGTAGTGATTGGAGATGTGAAAAGTACAATTACGGAGATCGCAGACCGGGAAGAAGTTGATGCGATAATAATGGGAGCTACCACCGAAGGCTTCATAAAGGGGAAGCTTCTCGGGAGAACTACGGAATACATAGCCCGCAGTTCAAAGAAAATGCTGCTGGTTGAAAAGTATGGGGCTCTGAAAGAAGGAAAGGAAGTTTATGAGAAGGCTTGCAGGGCAACTTTCTCCAGGATTCTTGTACCTCTCGACTTTTCAAAAGAGGCTATGAAGGCAATAGAACAGCTTCAGGAATTAAAAGGGATCGTAAAGGAAGTTCTGTTCCTTCATGTAATAGATGACATAAAAGATATGGACCTGCTGGACGAACAGAGAGAAGAGGTAAAAGAAAGGCTCCGAAAAATAAAGGAGCGGCTTGAAGGCATAAGAAGCCAGTACCTTGTCGTTGAAGGCATCCCGTCCGATGAAATCGTCAAGTTTGCCGACATAGAAGATATTACCCTGATCATGCTGACTGCTCGCGGAAAAGGAGCTTTATTGGACCTCCTGCTCGGAAGCACGGCAGAAAACGTACTCCGGAAAACCACAAAGCCCGTGCTGATCGTCCCCGCAAGCAAAGAATTCGAGGAAGAAGGGTGGGATGAAGGAGAAGCTTATGCCTGAAGAGGAGGAAGAAAGGGAGCTTGATTTCTTCAGCAAATATCTCTCGGTCTGGGTTGCAGTCTGTATCATAGTCGGAACTGCAATCGGTTACCTGTTTCCGGGTTTTGCGGACGCCCTTGGCGGCATTGAGATTGCAAATGTCTCAATTCCGGTAGCTTTCGTACTTCTGGTTATGATGTATCCTATCATGCTTAAGATTAATTTTGAAGAAATCCTGAATGTTGAAGCAAATTTAAAGCCTCTCCTTCTAACCCTTATCGTAAACTGGGCAATCAAGCCTTTTACAATGGCTTTTGTGGCATGGCTCTTTATGCGCGTGATCTTTGAAGCCCTGATTCCTGCGGACCTTCAGGCGCAGTATATCGCAGGCATGATCCTTCTCGGGCTTGCTCCCTGCACTGCTATGGTCCTGGTCTGGACGTACCTTGCAAGAGCCAATATTAACTATGCTTTGATTCAGGTTTCGGTAAACGACCTTATTATTCTGGTCCTGTTCGCTCCGCTGGGAAAGTTTCTCCTCGGGGTCACAACCGATTTTCCGGTCCCTCTAATGACGATCTTCGTCTCGGTCCTGTTTTATGTGGCAATTCCTCTCGGCCTTGCCGTGCTGACAAGGCAGGTATTGATAAGGAAAAAAGGCATTACCTGGTTTGAGGACCGGCTGATCCGAAAAATCCAGTGGGTTACTCCTGCCGGCCTTTTAATAACTCTGGTCCTTATTTTCATATTCCAGGGAGATAACATTATAAATTACCCTCTGCACATTCTCCTGATCGCGATCCCTCTGGTACTGCAGACTTATCTGATCTTCGGGATCGGGTATGCAGGAGCAAAATACCTGAAAATTCCCTACAGGGAAGCCGCGCCTTCGACCTTCATCGGCGCCAGTAATTTCTTTGAACTGGCAGTGGCCGTGGCCTTAATCCTGTTCGGAATGGAATCGGGGGCAGCTCTTGCAACCGTTGTGGGAGTCCTTGTGGAAGTGCCTGTTATGCTTTCTCTTGTGAAAATCATGAACAGGAACAGGGAAAAATTCAGCTTCTGAAGAGGTTCTTATCAGAAAAAGAAGAAGAAAGGAAAAAACAAATGAAAAAACAGAAAGGAAAAAGCAGAAAAGGTAATAAAATAAATTGATAAGTCGTTAACTGAAGAATCCAAACTCAAAGTTTAAACTATTTTTCTCAGTCCTTTTTCAGTCCTTTCTTCAGTTCCCGCAGCAACACCCTTTCCCTTTTTCCAATTTCTCTTTTTCCGACTTATCAGGCTTTTTCTCTCCGAACACAAGGTCATAAACGCTTTCACCGTAAACGTTTGTCCAGCCGAGTTGAGAGCCTCCGGCTATAAACATGGCAACAGCAATGGCTTCGGCGATCTCCTTCTTGCTTGCCCCATGAGCAACAGCCCTCTGGGAATGTACATCAACACAGTACTGGCAGCGCATCAGGACCGAAGAGGCGATGGCTATAAGCTCCTTGGTCTTGCGGTCAAGTTCCCCACCTTCAAAGATAGAATCTCTCAGTTTTGCGAATGCTTCGGCAGTATCAGGCAGTATTTCGTTCATGAATGGCATTTTATTCCTCCACCTAACGTTACAATTTCAGGCTATAAAACACAGAAAGCCACATATCAATTTTCATTGATATTCAAAGTAAGAATCGAAAAAGGAAAAATAATAAAAGAGAAATAGAAAAGCCCTCTGTAAAGGTAATCCGGAAAAACTTAAAGGAAATCCCAAATTCCGGGAAAACTTCGAAAAAATCCTGGATACCCATATTTTAATGAAAACAGTCGTCAAAACACTTCAGTTAGTTATAGAGCCGATTTTAAAATCTATATACTACCTTATCCAATGACGTATGGGGCAAAATAAAGTTGATCCATTGCGAATCAAAATAAGTATGAGTAGCACGTCTCTGAATATATCTATGGGGAACGACCAGTATGTACGACATAACAACACGAACAAATTTGAGATACGATGAAGCGATTGCAAAGGTAAAGAAAGAGCTTGCAAAAGAGGGCTTTGGTGTTCTCACCGAAATCGATGTAAAAGAAACCTTGAAGAAAAAACTGGATTACGATTTCACTGATTATATAATCCTTGGTGCCTGTAACCCGCAATTTGCAAAAAATGCCCTTGAAGGTGAAATGAACATAGGTCTATTACTACCCTGTAATGTTATCGTGTATGCAGACGGTGATGAAACCGTTGTCTCAGCAATCAGGCCGAAGGAAATGTTCAGGCTTGTTGAAAATAAGGAATTAATTGGAATCGCAGATGAAATAGAAGAAAGTCTAGGGCGGGTCATAGCAAATATATGAGCAGATACATACCGAGAAATTTCATAGAATAGCAGTCGATTAAAGAGTTCAGGCTCTGCAAAAATCCGATTACCGGTTAATAACATAAAAGATGCTGAAATTATGATAAAACAGATTCATAGAATAACGGATCTCAAATGAGAATTTTGACTTAAAAACCGATTCTGTTTTGTCACTGACTCTGGGCTGCACCTATTTTTTTTCGATAGCCGCAACTTGAAATAATTAGGTATTTGTCGCTCTTAAGTCGTTTCTTCTTTAACAGGAGGAAGAAACCATCTGGCTATCCCTGGCATGAAAGTACTGTGATTTGAAAAAGTGCTTCTATTCCTTTGCGCCTGTTATTTGAAGAATTTCATGTTTTTTGATGAAAACGGCAGGATACAACTTCCTCCGGGTAGAAACTTTCATCATTTTATGAAGAAACCAGAACATATTCAGGGGATGTTTTTAAAGAAGCAATTATCAAATTAGATGGGAGATTTTTAAATTTAATTTGAGTCCTCTTCAACTTACTTACACTAGAAAAAACAGAGAAAAATAATAAAAAGTAAATAGAAAAACAAGAACATTAGAGAACAAAACAAGAACATAATAGAGAACATAAAAGCAACACCAAGAAAATTGCTTAGAAAAAACTCATAGAAAAAAACATCAGGAGATAAGCACTTGACAGAAATTACAGTAAACTCTACCATCTGCGGCTTTACCCACAAAATTATGGGGAGTATGAAAGGCGATAAGATTATTGTAGATATCGAAACCCCCTGTGAAAAAATAAAAAAGTTTTCGCATATGGAGATTCCCATGATGGAAACCCTGGACATCAAGAACAACTACGTGATCGATAGGGCACAGGAAGCGCAGTGTTCCTCAAACTGCCTGGTCCCATGCGCCGTGCTTAACCTCTGCAAGCTTGAAAGCGGGTTTATGGCAAGATCTCTTGCAAAAAAAGCTGGAAGTATTTGTATCGAATTCGATAAAATCTGAACTTGTAAGTGAGGGGATCAGGCAACAAAAAGCTGCCTGCAGACCCGACCTACAAAAAATATCGTGAAATCGCCATTAGTCTACAGGATAGTCTACAGAATAATCACACTCTTTATCATCGCTATCCAGATATACACTGTAAGTATGATTGTTTTTAACCCGGAAAGTAATCGATTTATCCTGCTCGAGCTTGTAACTGAAAAACTGTCCTAAGGTATTATCGCAGACCCTGGTGTTTTCTCCAGCATTTATATTTATATTTACCAGAGCATCAAAGCCTTTTGTATGGGCATTAAACACAAAAAAATTTTCTGTATATTTCAAAATGTCAAAATTGGCATCATACGTATTACGGCTTATCCGGTTGTATTCGTAAAACGATACTATAGTCATTTTATTTGAATTGTAATTATCCACCCAATTATGGAATTTTGAGCGGCTGATTGAGTATTTTATAGCGGGCTCCAGGTCGAGTTCGTGGGTGAAAGCCGGATAAACAATGCCTGCCTCAGATGCCGGCTCCCACCATGCCCAGGTATCATCATCCAGATTTCCAATATCTTTTTCCGCATGAATTCCCGAGTCTCCGTTTCTCCAGAACATCCCCAGATTTTCATATGCATAAATTGCGTGTGTAACATTGTCCCTGTTTCTCATGGAGCACCAGCTTGTCGGCTTCTTTCCTACTTTTTCATAAACATATGAGTATCCTTCATCCATCACTTTACAGGCCTGCTCATGAGAAAGGCTGTTTAATTCTTCAGAGTAGTGTACTCCTGTATCCCACGAATTATTAACAACCAGATTACGCAGGTATTCAAGGTCTGATTCACTGCACTGCTCAAGAAGCTCTATATCAAACCAGATTGTGCCTCTGTTATTTTTGCTGTTTAGGTAGCGTATACCCTTCTCGGTAGTATTTCTTACATGAGGCCCGTCAAGCCCGAAAGGAACAAGAGTGCTATCCCCTACTGCGGTTATGAATTTTCGATCTGCCCTCTGGCTTATGTGATATATATTGACATCGAGGTATCTTCCTTTTCCAGCGAGAAAAGATGTGAACTTGAGATACCCGTTAGAGAAATCAATATATGGAAGCCTTTGCTTCTCAAAATTATAAAAAGGAGTCGTGATATATTTTCCATCTTTTGCGAATATGGTGTTTGTCTTGCTGCATCCGTCAAACGTAATTTCGAAATCCAGCTTCTCGGCAGCATCTCCCAGAAATATGGTTTCAGACCCGATATCGTCGGAAGAGCTTTCAAAATAACTTTTTAAAATAATTCCGTTATTTGTCTCCTGAATTACCAGCTTCGAACCCGGGCTGTTAAGTTCAACAAAACTGTGAGGATTGTCCGTCTTGATATCCATCGAGATGTGATAGGTACATTTAACCATTGGTGTAAGCCTGCAGATGTAGAGCGACCCTGTTTGCCTTGGCTGTCCCTGGTAGTGAAGAGGCGAAAAAGAAGCGGCTTCACAGAACCTGTGGATATCTGGAGATTTCATTAAGTTTCCCGTGCACCTATTTATTCCAGAACCGAAAACAATATCTGCATCCGGAAGCAAACCGCAGGGAGATAAACCGGGGTTTTTCGTAGTTTTATACTTTAACCCTTTTGAAAAGCCGTTAAAAAGAACCTGCGCTTTCAGTATCCCGTAAATTGCTGAATATAGCCGGTCATAGGGCTTATTCACTTGAAGTCTGGCCATGAAAACGTTATTCGGAACACCTCCATTTTTAGAGTAATCCTGTGAAAACAGGGTGATACTACCTTGACTAATATTTTCAGGATTCTCAGGATCAACTGTGCCAGGGGAAATACCAGTTCCTCCAATACAGGACAGGTAATGAATAGGCTGGGAAGAAATCATTTTAACCAATCGAAATAACTATACTCGATAAATATTATTGAATAATAGCTTCTTATTACTCAAGCGACATTATTGCATGGTACTTGTACTCATAATACATGGACTGCACATACTCCATCTTAAACCCGTGTTTATTTGCAATACTTTCCATTGTACAGGGTTTATGAGTATATCCGAGAATATCTCTCGGACGATTTTTCAAGCTCGCGGATACAACGGTGAGAGCTTCAAAGCCTATTTTGTAAAAGATTTTCCGGCACCCAAAATTTCGTGAGAAGAAACCTATTTTCCATAATGGATATAGGCGAGGGTCCAGCAAATCAAAAAATATTATTTTACCCCCTTTCTTAAGATGCCCTGATGCATGGGAAATAAAAGTATCAACTTCTTCATCTGTGAGGTACTGGATCACCCCGGCTGCAGTTATCCGGTCAAAGGAGGAGTCAAGTTTCTCCCAGACTGTTTTATCGTCAGCAAGGATTAAAGCTATATTTTCACACCTTCTGGCCCTGATTCTCTTGCTTGCCTCATCAAGCATTGATGAGGAAAAATCGGCACCTACAAGCCTTTCGTATTCCTGTGCATAATAGACCAGAAGTTCCCCGGCTCCGCAACCAAAGTCAAGAAGTGTTTTACCCCCATCCAGATGGAAGAGTTTTTCCCTGGCTTCTCTGGAAATAAACTCCTCAGCCGAAGACCTGTGACCTCCGCTTCTCTTGCCTTCAAAGAACTCTTCCCAGACAGATTTTGGTTTTGACATTTTTTTTATACCCCCAAGTCCTGCTTTAATTATACCTTTTCTCCATACAATAAGAGCTTTGCATCGGATAATTTTTCATTTTTTAAGCTCAATGATTTGTGATTTCAAGAGGAGAAGAAACCTAATTTCACCCATATGTGCGCAAATACTTATACCTTTCGAATTGAAGGTTCTTTTTTTTAGATTGTTCGATTTCGGAGCCGTATTGCCTTTTTCTCAGGATTTCCGAAGAGATGAAAGTTATCTTAATTTAAGTATGTTTGAATCCATGTCTTTGGCCCTTGATCCAAAAAAACAGTTTTTAGGCCGCGAATTTTAATTCCATTACGAGAATTAATGTTATTGATTTTACAGAAAAAATACAAAACAATCCCGGCATTGCAACAGCTGAAGCCCGATTGATATGAGACTGATGAAACTGGAGAGAAGCACATGAAATATTCAATCATGTGGAGAAAACATGCAGAAGATACCGAATTCTTAAGGATTTATTCAGGATGAGGAAAATTTTTGATTATAAGTGACAGCACAAGAACGTGTTTCCGGGGATATATGCGAATCGACAAAATCCCGGAATTTGATCAACTATTTTTCTTACAATAAAGGTATTTGTAAAGAAACCCCTGTTTTAAACCAGGAATGTTTATATCTCATATCGACGTATCTAGATATGACCATATATAATAGGCGCAAATGAGGTGTACTCCATTGGGCAAGTTAGGAAAAAGTTTGCTTGGAAAACTGATTGGAACCGATAAAATCTGCTGTTGCTGCGGGCCTTCTATCGTAAGTGTCAAAAAGATAAAAATTGACGATAAAGATATGGAAATTGCTGGATTGGATGAGGAATTTGAGAAATTTCTTGCTGCAGGTAAGGCTCCGGAGAATGTAAACTACGAAGAACTTATACAAAACCTTGTAAAAATAAATGAAATTCCTGAAGAAGAACTGGAAAAACTCAAAATCGCAGTATTTAAAGAATACGGAATATATTGGCAGGAGAAAAGAACATAATTTAGATTGATGAATATAGATATGAAATAATGAAACATTTCCACATCCTGATGTGAATTTTGTCGCGAGGTCTCGAGGATGAACTTTAAATGCTAAATCTGCGGAAAAGAAGAAAACTCGTTACTCTGGGCTAATCACAAGAACCTGGGAGCCATAAAGCTGTGTGTGGGATGCTGGTCGAAAGAACAAGGCAAGAACAAGTTGCTTCCTTTAGAAGGCTAGGGAAACTGTTGCAGATAAACTCATGGAAACTGAAAGGAGATCAGGTGTGGATAAAAGAAGTAGTGAAGTGGAAATCGAGAGACTGAAGCGTTTTATTTTAGATAGGGATCAGTTAGAGGTAAGAACAGAGAGGCTCAGTTCTCTGGTAAGTGGGCTGGACGAAAAAAACTTAGATCTGGAAGCCAGGATTTTTAAAGCTCTTGCAGATGTTAATCGCCTCAAGATTTTAAAGTTATTGAAAGAAGGAGAACTCTGTGCCTGTGAAATAACGGTTGCCCTTTCCAATTCTCAATCGACTGTTTCTCACCATCTCTCGATGTTGAAAAATGCAGGTCTGATTAAAGAAAGGAAAGAAGGAAAATGGTCTTACTTTCGCCTTTCGGAGGGGGCAGTTATAGAAATACTTAACCAGGCAAAACTGCTTACTGAAAAGTGAACTTCCAGTAAAATACTCTATTTAAAAGTATACTAGGGGACAAAGCCGAACCCTTCAAAAACGGTTTGCCCTTCGAAAAAGTAAGAGATGAGAATTATGGTAATTTCAGGTTTCCAATAGCTGTAGCTTTCGTTATTTGAAGAGGAATGGGTTTTGAAGGAAGATAAAGATGTTCGGGAATAATTTATTTGTGGCGGCCAATTTCTTCATTGAAATCGCTGTAGAACTTACTGTTTTATTCATAGGAGTAACCTTTCTCGTAGGGTTAATTCAAGAGTATTTACCGGATGAAACCATAAAAAAGGCTATGGGTGGGCGGCACAAGGCAAGAGGAAGTATTCTTGGAGCGGGATTTGGGGCCCTCACCCCTTTCTGCTCTTGCTCAACCATACCGCTTCTACTGGGAATGCTCAAGGCTGGTGTGCCCTTTGCCGCAGCAATGACATTCCTGTTCTCATCGCCTTTGCTAAACCCGGTGGTAATATCCCTGTTCATCATTCTGATGGGATGGAGAACAGCTGCTCTCTACTTTGCTATCACCTTTGTGGCTACAATTGTTATTGGCCTCTTGCTTGATGGGCTAGGCTTCGCCAGCCAGGTTAAGCCGGCGGCTGTTATACAAAAGGGCTGTTGCTGTCAGCAGGCAACGGACACCAGATCGAGGATACAGAGGTCTGCAAAATTCTCACTCGACCTATTTCGTCAGCTGATGCCTTATCTCCTTCTCGGAGCAGGAATTGGAGCATTCATTCACGGATTCGTGCCCACGGAGATCATCACCCGCCTTGCCGGGCCAAAAAACTCTCTGGCAGTTCCTGTGGCTGCAATTATTGGTATTCCTATCTACATTCGGGCGGAGACCATGATCCCCATCGGGCTGGCACTTATTGAAAAGGGAATGAGCGTGGGAGCTGTCCTGGCATTAATAATCGGAGGCGCAGGAGCCAGCATACCCGAGTTGACGCTTCTTTCAGCTATATTCAAGAAGAAACTGCTGGCATCCTTCGTGCTGACCGTCTTCACCATAGCTGTGGTTGCAGGATATCTGGCCAATCTACTGACATTGTGAACGCCCTCAAAGAGGAATACATCCCCTGTTTTCGGAAAAAATCGGGATTTTCTGAATCGAGTTATAATTCAAAAAATGATCATGGCTTACTTTGATAAGCCAAACAGTTCAGGTCTCAGAAGCTACCAAAATGGTTCCGGTAAACCATAAAAAAGCCGACTCCCAGAATTATGAGGCCTGCAATTTTTTTTAACGGAAAACCGTATTTTGAAACTTTCTGGAGCCTTGCGGAAGAAAAACGTGCAGAGTAAGCAACAAGAAGCATTGGAATGGAAAAGCCGATGGAATAGATGAAGAGCATCAGCGCCCCGTAAGTAATTTCGCCTGAGACTGCGACCATTGTAAGAATAGAACCGAGTACGGAGCCCACACACGGAAGCCAGACAATCCCAAGAGAGAGACCAAGCAAAATGCCTCCGAAAAGACCCTCCTTCCTGGAATTTGCAAGTGAAGAAAAATTTCCAAAAACATTGAAAATATTGAGGTCTAAAAGCAGTGAAATACCCATCGTGATCAAAAGGGCTTCGGCAAAAATATAAAGGAGATCGAGATAAGCAGTCAGTGTTGCTCCGAATAGGGAAGTAACTATCCCCATGCTTGTAAAGGAAAGAGATAGCCCTGATACGATCGCAAGGGGTCTGAACTTTCCTTTTTCAGTTGAGTAAGCAAAAACTGCCGGAATTACGGGAAGAATGCACGGTGAGAGCACGCTGACGACTCCTGCAAAGAAAGCGGCAACCGGAAAAAAGCCGGAAAACATATTTATCCTCCTATATTTCGGGATGCAATAGCTTTCTCAAGAGTCTCTGAAAGGGTTTCTTTATCGGCAACACCAAGGAATCTTGCATTCGCTCTTTCCGAACTTTTGCTCCCGTCCTGCCGCATGTACGTATATTTGCCACCCTCGATGCCTGTAATAACACAGGTGTCCGGAATAACTCTTACCCCGAACGTTGTTGCAAACTCAGGGTACTCTTTAACATCAATAAGCATAATTGAAGCAGACCCCTTATACAGAGGAAGGAGCTCTGAAAGCACCTGTTCCTGCTCTTGACAGGGAATGCAGCTTTTAGACCCAAATTTCAGCACAACGGGGCCTTTTGTAAGGGCTTCGTCAATCTGGTTCAGATTCGTAACCTCGACCAGCCCCGCTTCATTACCGGAATTATTCACTTCCTCCGTAACTTCAACAAGCTTTGCTTCATTGCCGGAATAATCAACATCCGTGCAACCTGAGCTGAAGAGAAGAAAACAAAAAATCGCCAAAATAAAAAGCGGTTTTTTCAAAAAGAACGGAAGCGAAGAAGAAACTCGTTCTTTTCCCTGTATTTTATGCAGTCGTTTCATTATAATTCTCCAAAAGATGCAGGCCTTTTTATAAGAAACAATAAACGGCACATACTAGATCAAAATATTAATACAGTTAATGTTAACAGTGTTATAAATATATTCCCCGAATCACACTGATGCCAAATAATCGAAAAAGTATCACACTAATAAAACGACGTTGTGTTTAAAAGGTTATGCAAACATCAGGGAAATTCCGGCGGCATCATTTGTTCAAATCTATTCTGGTTCTACCGGTTGAGTTCAAGATTCACATTTATAAAAAACTGTAATGCAGATATCAAGAAATCTTGATATGAAATCAAACCGGGCCTCAAAATTCTGGAAAAAAATCAAATATAAATAATAACACGTTTGATATCAAACAAAATTGATATGAAAATCCTTATTTAGAAAGCTTAACTTCTTTTATTTATGAGCTATTGTTGCCCTGCAGACCCCGAGAAAAAGAAGGAATGGGAAGAGAAAATGCTCCAGGAAATTGATTTTCTGGATAATGACATTAAAAAAGCCAGCGAGGTATTCAACGCTCTCGGACATCCGATAAGACTGAAAATTGCTTATTTTCTGTCTCAGCGAGACCACTGTGTTTGCGAACTGATATTTAAATTAAACGAGAGGCAGAACCTGGTTTCCCATCACCTGGCAATTATGAAAAACTGCGGGATCGTCGAAGCTTACAACAGTTCAAAATGGCGGTTTTACAGGTTGAACCCTGAATTTGCAAGCATTTTGAAGCTTGTAAAACAAATTGAAGCTTGTAAAACAGATTGAACCTTGCAAAACAAATTGAACTTTGCAAAATGACTGCAGGAAAAAAAGGAATGCAGGAAAAAAGGAATGAAAAACATTCAAGAAATGGATCAAGCAAGAACTGCAAAAAAAATGCAGTTCGGGGAACAAAAGATTTCAATCCTCACAGCAACAGCAGCAGTCCTCTTCTTCTCCGTCTTTTTCAAAAATCTTATCGTATATGTTTTCACCGTATACGTTCGTCCATCCAATCTGCGAGCCTGCAGCAACAAACATGGCAACTGATATGGCTTCGGCGATCTCTTCTTTTGCAGCTCCCGCAGCAACAGCCCTCTGGGAATGTACATCGACACAGAACTGGCAGCGCATGAGCACCGAAGAGGCAATGGCGATCAGCTCCTTTGTTTTGAGGTCAAGGAAACCGTCTTTGAAGATGGAATTTCTCATCTGCCCGAAAGCTTCAGCAGTCTCAGGCAACATTTCATTTAAAAATGACAATTTAATTCCTCCGGGTTGAAGTGAAAATAGGATAAATAGGTTCGAAACAAATATCTTGGTGGTATATAAACAAAAGTTATACAACAGGCGTTAAGTACAGATATTACACAACAGAAGTTGCACGACAGTTGGGCCCGGACTCTTAGACTCAAAAATGGGTTAAGGCGACCCGTTGGGGGATCAACGTCCAGGTTTTCTGCACAAAGTAGTGTTCCAGCGCATTTCATTGCCGCGAGATTCGGGTTTATGCGTGTATAGAAGATCTTCATCATCTTCCTGTTTATCCTTTTCAGAACTTTCCTTCTCTTTTTTAGAAGGTCCCTTCTCTGGCAGAGTGTTCTTTTCGTCTTCCATAGTCCTGCCTCCTTAGCTCGATAAATTCTTAATTCGCAATTAATTCCTGCATATAAATATTGGATATCATGCCTTAAAACCCGTGGACGGGTATCAAAAATAATTGATGCAAAGAAATATCAGGAAAAGTGCAGGAGTAAAAATAGAGACAGCAGATTTATCTCATGTTTCCATATTCTTTCAAACCTGCTGCCTGCATGCAGGAAGGATCCAGCCCATCGGGATATCTGCCTCCAGTTTTCCGGTTTTGTTGCAAATCCTGTTTTCAAGCCGGCCTTCAACATTAAAACCGAGTTGCGTATAGAATTCAATAGCCCTTTTATTGCTTTCTCTTACGAGAAGTTCGACCCTCATTACCTCGGAGTGCTTTGATATCGTTTCCTGCAAAAGGGTTCCTAAGAGAAGTTTGCCTATCCCTTTTCCCTGATAATCAGGATGCACAGCAATTGTCAGGTCGCTGAAGATATGGGCAAAAACCTTTATTCCGGGCTTATAAGTATGGACCTCTGCAATGAGAGTTTCGGGATTTTTGGGGTCTTCAATTGTCAGGATAATACCTGATTCGAGACTTTTTTCAATGAAGCTTCTGACATAGGCTTCTGTAACTTCATCGGCTTCCCTTGCGATTCCACCGGAGCGGGATGCAACAGTCCTGTAAAGAGCTACAATTTTGTGCAGATCCGAAGTTTCGCCTTCCCTGACAACGTATTTTAGTTCCATTTTTTCCGCAACCTGTTCTAAGAAAAAAATCCATGTGCGAGTATTAAAATATATCCTTATTCCTGAGACATCGAAGAAGTAAGAGGTAGAACCCAGTTAGGCAAAGTAGAAAGGTTATTATTATCGGAGGCTGAAAATAAAGACATAATAGGAGATGAACCTGGCAGATGAATTCATTCTCTTTTAACTCCGGACCCGAAACGAACTATGACAAGCAGTGGGCTTTTGAGGTTGCGTATTTTATCCGGCAAACAGGCACAACTCTGCAGAACTTGGGAAATCTTCTGAACGCCAGGGACTATGTTGAAGCCCGAGTACTGGCTGCTGAAATGAAGCAGAGAGCGGAATACGAAAAAACCCTCCAGCCGGATTTCAGGACTTCGAATTATTTTGTACAGGCTCGCAGGCTGTTCAACAGCTTTCTGGACGAGTGCGTAAATTTTGCCGAACTCCTGAGAATTACGACCATTCAGGAAGAAACCGGATGTGAGGAACTGCTGGACAAGCCGGAACAGATCCGGAACTCAATTGACAGGCTGAACCTTTTGAAGGAAATGCTGACAGACGAGCTTCACCTTAAAGGCTGGTACTGAGAAAGCCCTGAGCTTTGGGAATTAATACATTCAAAAAGCAAGGTGTTTTCGGTTCTGGAATGAAAATCTCCAATTTCGAATTTTTCCCGGATTCTACGCTTATTCCGGGAGATCCTGCCTGAAAGGTAGCAAAGTGTTATATACAGGGAATGGGTGTAGTGAGTATCCACTGGAGTAAAAGACCATGGTCTGACTACTCATTTGCCTGTATCACGGGGAAAAATTCAAAATTGTCCGGAACTTATCCAAGAAAGCCATTTTTTGCTGTATAAGTTTATGCATATTAATTCGAAATTTCCCTGGTTTTTTAGGCAACTTGCGCATCCCGGGGAGATTAACCATTTGTACGGCGTGTTTACCTGTTTTTGACGGTATCATGTACCGGTTTTGATAAGTGGACTTTTCCATAAAGGAACTGCCGGGTATGCGGCAGATAGCATGTAGATAACAGGTTTGCAATCTGCAAAACCTGTAAAAAATAATTGTAAATTCTAGAGTGAGTACATGGAAAAATTAGCAAAATTTAAGGCGCTTGGGCTCTCGGACAGTACATTGAAAGCCCTCAAAAAGAAAGGTTTCGAAGAACCAACCCCGATTCAGGAAAAAGTCATCCCTCTTTTTTTGAAAGGAGAATCTGACATCATAGGGCAGGCTCAGACAGGGACAGGAAAAACAACAGCATTCGGAGCCCCCATTATAGAGAAAATCCCTGAAAAATCAGGACATGTTCAGGCAATAATCCTGGCCCCTACAAGGGAACTTGCAATCCAGGTTTCAGAAGAGCTCAACTCCATAAAAGGAGACAAAAAACTTCACATTGTGCCTATATACGGCGGACAGTCCATGACCCAGCAGCTCCGCGTACTGAAGAGCGGAGTGGACATTGTCGTAGGAACCCCCGGAAGGATCATCGACCACCTTGAAAGAAAGAGCCTCGACCTAGGAAATATCGCGTATTTCGTGCTCGACGAAGCTGACGAAATGCTGAACATGGGTTTCATTGACGATATTAAGGAGATCTTAAAGGCAACCGGCCCCGATAAAAGGATGCTTTTCTTTTCAGCCACAATGCCAAAGCCAATCCTCGGAATTGTCAAGAAGTATATGCGGACCTACGAGCATGTTACAATTGAGAAAGAGGAGCTTGCAGCAAACCTGACCGAACAGATCTATTTCGAGGTTCAGGAAAACGACAAGTTTGAAGCTCTCAGCAGAATCATCGATATCGAGGACGAATTCTACGGGCTCGTATTCTGCCGGACAAAGACCGACACCAGCCAGCTTGCCCAGAAACTCGGCGACAGAGGCTATGCAGCCGATGCCCTGCACGGAGACCTCTCCCAGCAGGAAAGGGAAAAAATCCTGAACAAGTTCAGGAAGCAGAAGATAAACATTCTTGTCGCAACCGATGTTGCAGCAAGAGGCATCGATATCATGGACCTGACCCATGTCATCAACTATTCCCTGCCCCAGGACCCTGAGTCCTATGTGCACAGGATAGGAAGGACTGGAAGGGCAGGCAAGCAGGGAACTGCTATCACCTTTGTTACATCCACCGAGTTCAGACGGCTCACTTACATAAAAAAGACCTCAAAGTCCGAAATGAAGAAGGGCCGCATCCCCGAGATAAAAGATGTAATTAAGGCCAAAAGGGCAAGAGTAAAAGCCGAACTCGAAGAGACCATAAAGACAGAAGAATACGGGGACTGCCTTGAAATGAGCGAAAGGCTCCTTGAGGAGTACCCCGCAGAGAAAATCCTGGCTGCCCTTTTGAAGTACACCTTCAAAGAAAAGTTCGATGAAAGCATGTATACGGAGATTTCCAGCGCCAGCTCCTATGTCGACAGGAAAGGAAAAACAAGACTCTTCATAGCCATGGGAAAAGCCGACGATATGACCCCGGAAAAACTGTCATATTTTATCCAGGAGGAACTTGGAGACAGCGAACTGAAAGTAAGGGATGCAGAGATTTTCCCGCACTTTTCCTTCGTAACCCTGCCCTTTGCCCAGGCTGAAGCCCTGCTCGAAATCTTCAAAAATAAAAGGAGAGGCAGAAAACCCTTTGTGGAACTTGCTCAGAAATCAAAGGGAAGGAGTATAAAAGGCTCGAATAATGTGAATAGAAACGGCAACTCCAGAAGTTCCAGCAGACCAAGAAATGTGAAAAAATAAATTTCCATTTCTAAACTTATTCTTTTTATTTGATATGAAAGGACTGATTTTGGGAAGCACTCGCATTCCTTTGTGCCTATTATTTGAAGAATAATGTACCTTATTTTGGAATTACCAATATTTTGGATAATATCAGCCTATTGTACCAGGAACAACATAAAGAAGCTTCCAAGAAAAACTATCTATTTTTCAGAAAAGTTATTTCACAAAAATTTAAAATAGACATCAATTTTTCTTTCTTCATAATTCAGAATTGATTTGTCAAAAACCTCAAAATTTTGACCCTTCAACCGGAATAGATCTCCAAGTTAAGTAAAATAAGCTCAGGAGGAAATTGCCCTTGAAGGATCTTTATTCCGGCTGAAGTTCTATGTTTATTCACTTCTTCTTCCGAACCATTAGTTTCATACGATCATTCCGGACAACCTTTTCCAATGGGACATCAGGAATATGCCTGCCCTTTTCATTAAGCAAACACTTTGAACCCATACTGCTCCATTATTCAAAGGCCGACCAGTAAACATCTAAACATGCAGCTTACCTGTCGAGGATTCCGTAGCCACTGAGATATATTATTCTTAACCTTTCTATCTCTAGATAGAAAGTAATCTTTAGATAGTTTAAATAGAAAAACATTATAATTCCCTCCACACCTGGAATGCTGTTCTTTCTTGTTTAAAGCCATTTCCCAAAGAGCTGATCTCAAACCTGTATTTTATTCTAATTATAAGGTTTTTCAGGGTTATTTTTCATCATCCGAAACTTGACTGGTTCTCCAAACTCCAAGATTTAAAGAGCAAATCGTGAGTTTTGAGATGAGCTCTTAAATTAACACTGACCCCAATTTTCAGTGATGTATCGGTTCTCTTCTCCAACCCCCCATTCCACTTTATACTCCCAAACACCTATTCCTGAACTATAGCAGACATCAAACAATTGCAGAGATATCTAGCTAGAAAGCTTAAGGGCTTTATGGAATTTATATTCCATAGCTAGAAACTTTGCATTTGACGCATGACTATATTTTCGATACTCTATTCTTTATTAAGCCTGGAAGCTATAATTTAAATTCCCAGGCGAGTATCAATATACAGGTAGATTAGGAATTTATATAAAATGTAAAGAACAACTACTTCTTACAAAAAGTAGTGTTTGAGTATTTAGAGACAGAGTGTATTAAGGCCGAACACAACTATACAGTCAATAGATTTGATTTTTCACATAAAATTACTTTGATTTTTTCCCACAAAATCCTCCAATAATTTACAATGTCCAAAAAGTATTACACAAATCCCTAAAATTGATGCTTTTTGATGCAATTCCAAATTTTGTGCAGGTCATATTTCATATATTTAATAAAGTAAATTAAAAACAGTAGAAGCCATTAGAGAAGGAAAAACGGCAGTTGAATATAGGAAATATTTAGGAAATATAGAAACAGTAAAAAAGAAATAGTTATAGAATTCTTTTGAAAAGATAAAGTTGCCTGAAAGGCAGGCAACTTCATACGATTTGTTTTTGGTTATTTTCATCAGTACTATTGCTAATTAGAAGCAGTAAATGAGTTTCAAGCAAGTTGCTTCGTAGCAGTATTTGACATTTGAATATATAAGACTGAAGAACATTTCAGTTCCCTCCACTCTTTTCCAGTATTTTGTTCATCCCCCGCTATACATGGTCTTCTGCAATCGGAATATAGGGAAATTGCTAATAACAATTTTCCAGATACTCCCGATAGCTCAGCAGGGCCGTCCAAGCAGGGCCCTCCTAATAGCCCGGCAGAGTCCTCTTTACAGCTCAGTTAGCACCAGCTGTAACAGATTTTCAGGAAAGTTGCCTCGTAGCAATATACGACATTTGAATATATAAGTTCGAAGAACATTTCAGTTCCCTCCACTCTTTTCCAGTATTTTGTTCATCCCCCGTTATACATGGCCTTCTGCAATCGGAATATAGGGAAATTGCTAATAAACAATTTTCCAGATACTCTCAATAGCCCGCCAGAGTCCTCCTTACAGCTCAGTTAGCACCAGCTGTAACAGAGTTTTAAGAAGGTTGCCTCGTAGCAATATACGACATTTGAATATACAAGACTGAGGAACATTTTCATTACCTCTTTTGTTTCTGTAATTATCCAGATTTCATCATCCGTACGATAGATTGAACTGAGAATTCAGTCTAGCAACTGCGATTAGAAGCAGAAGAGCAGACCGAGATCAAAGCCGAAAGCAAACGTAAAAAACGTGCCGAGATCAAATCCAAAAATCATGTTTATTCCCTCCGAATTTCATATTTTTACCAAACCGATACATGTGTACTTGCCTTTGAGCACACTTCCTTGAAACATTTGTTTATAATTCTTTTTATCAAGCCTCCAAAGCTTGATACGCTGTCAGCCACTTAGAGAGATTATTAAGGAGAATTTCCTTTCTCCTTGGGATCTACAGTTTCAATTTTCATCTTGCAGTGGCTATATTTAGCTATATATAACAAATTATATAAGTTGGATAGAATTACATATCCTTACGAATAATAGTTCTAAAAGATTTAGAGGGAAGTATATTCATAACATAGAATATATTTTTGGTACTGTTATGTGTTTGAATTTTTCGCTATAGTTTTGGCTCTGATCTAAATATTTGGATGTCTATCCGGATTCAAAGAGGAACTTTTTTGGAACTGATTGGTTCCGCGACTGTGGTTTTTCTACCAAATATATACAATCGGTGTATGAGAGAGCAGTTTAAAATAACAGAGATAGGTCTCAGGATGAGAACACAAATTTTCTGCAAATGCCTTATGCTTTCAGAAAAAAATCTCAAACTTCGATATTTAACCTTCAAAAACATGCTTATGTTTATACCACGAATTATAGCAAAAATCATATCTGAAATTCGATAGTCAACTCAAGAGTTCAAAAACAGTATATACAGTGCATATTATCAAACTTTACTTTTAAAAGCCCTAGTTGGCAACCAGAAATAGATAGCAATTGGACCTTAAGGAGTTTCTTTTGAAAAAAATTTGGAGAGCATAAGTTAAAATGGACTTTCTTACATAAGAATAGAAACAATTGAGATAATTCAAAGTGATTTTTCCTGATCATATCTCAGTAAAATTGGGGGGGGATGTGAAAATTAACAAAAATAGTTTATCTGAGGATAGGTTACCTGAGAGTAGGTTACCATTACCTATTGTCGAGGTTTCCAATGTCATGAAAAGTTATGTGCTTGGAGACCAGGAGGTTCCGGTACTCTCAGGCATTAACCTGAAAATCGGAAAGGGAGAATTCCTGGCCATTATGGGCCCTTCAGGTTCAGGAAAAAGTACCCTTATGAACCTGATAGGCTGCCTTGACCGACCTACAGAAGGGCAGATCCTTATAAGGGGAAGGGATCTGCACAGAATGTCAGATGAAGAACTCGCCCGAATCCGGGGGCTTGAGATAGGTTTCGTTTTTCAGACTTTCAACCTTGTTCCTCGCCTGACTGCTTTTGAGAATGTTTTGCTCCCAACTTTTGCCAATTCCAAGAGCATCGATCCACGAAAGCGTGCAAAGGAACTATTGCAACTTATGGGGTTACAGGACCGCATGCACCACAGGCCTGGAGAGCTTTCCGGGGGCCAATCTCAGAGAGTCTCAATTGCAAGGGCACTCATCAATAATCCTTCCATTCTCCTTGCGGATGAACCGACTGGAAATCTTGACTCGAAAACAGGTTCTGAGATCCTCCAAATATTCGTGGATTTGAACAATGAGGGAAGGACAGTAGTAATAGTCACACACGATCCTGAGATTGCAAAATATGCTGACAGGGTTGTCCTTGTAAAAGATGGGGAAATTCGATATAATTAAGGTGGGGAGTACATGAAATTGATTAAAGAGCGTATTATTGCAGCTTTTTTTTCTTTACTTGTAATAGCCTCCGTTTTTGCGGCTCCAGCTTCTGCAGCTGTAGGGAGTGCTAACCTGAAAGTAACGATCGTTGAAACAAATCCTTATCCTGCAAAGATAGGAGAATACCTGACCCTGACCGTGCAGGTAGAAAACGTCGGAGGGGACAAAGCCGACGACGTTGACATAGAAATAGTCCCTGAGTATCCTTTCACCCTGGATTCCACGGCAAACGCCATACAGAACATTGGAGCTCTCAATCCTGGCAGAACTGCCACAAAAGAGTTCTATCTTTATGTAGATAAAAACGCCCAGAAAGGAATTCGTTCAATTGATATTCGCGCCAGAACCGGAAAGGACAAACCCTGGAGTGAGAAAACCGTTGACATAAGAATAGGGACTGAGACCTTTAGAAGCAAAGGGACCGTTGAACTTGCAGAATTCGTTACTTCTCCCGAAGTCCTTATGCCGGGGGATAGGGGTACCGTTACAGTGACCCTTAAGAATACAGCCACCGCAACCACAGTTACTATCGATGACGAAGACTATGATACCAATGCAAGAATACAGGCTGCGACTTTGAAACCTTTATCTGACGGAATAACGATTCTGGAAGCTCCGTATTATGAAATGGGCCTTGTGGGCCCGGGAGACAGTATCCAATTGACCTTCAATGTTAGGGTTGAAGAGGATGCCGGTGAAGGAACTCACAACCTTGAACTTGCAATCGAGGGCAACTCTTATGACTACAGTAGTCGGAAGAACATTCCGCTTAAAGTTGACTCCTCAAATATAAAGGTCATTCCTTCAAAGCCACTCCAGATGGTGAACGGGAAAGCTACCGTAGAATTTGACGTAGCAAATACCCATCCCAATGAACTTAACTCTGTCAGCATAAAGCCTGAAGCTGAAGGTGTAAAGTTTTATCCTGCCGAATATTTCATCGGGCCCATGGATTCTGACGAGCTTTTCACAATAGAGTTTGACGCAACGATAGACGATTCCTCGGATGTCGATACTTCAGAACCCATAAACATGAATGTAACTGCAACCTATAACAATGGGGTTAACAGGCACGAAAATGTCGCAGGCAACCTGAAACTTGGATCTGATTCCATGCCTGCTGAAACAAACTCTACAGTTGCAATTGCAGGCGGAGTTATTGCAATCTTTATCCCTGCAGCCTTTCTACTATATAAAAAGAAAAAACAATAAGCGGATGAAGATTTGTTAAATATCATATTTGTGGGGGAAAAATATGATACAATTTGTACAGGCTGCTCGCATTGCTTCAGGGAGTATAAGCAGCTCCAAGCTTCGGTCTGCACTCACAACACTCGGAATTGTGATAGGGATTGCAGCAGTAATCATAAATGCATCCCTTGGAGCCAGCTTTAACCAATTTTTCACCGATGAAGTCACCTCTGTTGGCTCAAATTTTATAATTGCATATAGCGACCAGCCTAACATATTTTATGAAAGTGAGCTTGAAATGGTTAAAAATACTCCAGGAATTTCCGGAGTATCTCCCAGGAAAACAGTATCTGGAGAAATTAGCTATCTTTCGGATACTAAAAGCGTGAGTATCGTGGGAGTAAATGGGGACTTTCAGGAAATCCAGGGAATTAAGATGGAAGAAGGAAGTTTCCTGAATGATAAGGACATTTACTCTGCTGTTCTTGGGTATGACCTCGCAAAGGAAGAATTTGGCAGGAGTATCTCGCATCGAAGCACCGTTGATATTGCATTCCGACAGGAGGACGGCACTCTTATAAAACAAAGCTTCAAAGTTAAAGGGGTTCTGGAAAATTCAAAAGAAACTATTCTTAGTGGAGACGGCAGTACAGACATGATAGTCTATATTCCTATTTCAGTCATGAATGAAATGACCGGGGAAGAGGACTACGGGTCACTCTTTGCAATGGCCGAAAGCTCGGAAAACATCGGCAACGTCTCGGATGAAGTGGATAAAAGGCTTGCCCGGAACTTCGGAATCCCTCAAAGGGATATCGGAAATGACGACGCAAAGCCCTATGTCATAATCGACCAGGTAGATGTCCTTGAAGAGACCGGAGCATTAGGAGATGCCTTAAGTTCCTTCCTGCTTGTCCTTGCTTTAGTCTCACTGTTCGTGGGTTCAATAGGGATCATGAATATCATGCTCGTAACAGTAACCGAACGTACAAGAGAAATAGGGATTATGAAGTCCGTAGGTTACAGCAGTTCAAATATCCAATCCCTTTTTTTGCTTGAATCCGTGATGGTCAGCGTCTTCGGAGGAATGATGGGAACTGCAATAGGAGGGTTGGGAGCCTACATCCTTGAAGAAGCCCTCAAACTTCCGCCTGTGTTTCCTTTCAAGCTGATTGAAATTGGGATCCTGGTTTCGGTTCTTGTAGGTGTAAGTGCGGGGCTGTATCCCGCAAGGAAAGCTGCAAACATGAATCCTGTGGATGCTTTAAGGTATGAGTAAGGGTCTTCTAAGTTTGAAGAAATGACCCTTATATTTTCATATTTTCTTTTTTCAGCATCCTCGAATTTTTTCCTTATTCCAGTTCCTTTTCGGTGTTTCTATCCACTTCTGCTTTGTTATCCATAACTTCAAAATTGAGAGGCAATGGTAACTATTAAGTAACCTGTATTTCCATGTGTTTCGGAGTGTTCTTTAAATCAATCATTTTCCTAAATGATCGAAAACCCTGAAAATCGAATATGGAGAATTAATTGGATATGAAGAATTAATTGGATGTGGAGAATTAATTAGATAAGAAGAATCAATTGGATGTGGGGAATTAATTGGATGTGGAGAATTAATTAGATAAGAAGAATCAATTCTTTTGCAGACCTTAGATTATAAAAGTAGATGGATAACAAACATTTTAAAGTTTAAAACCAAAAGATATTGATATTGTGTAGCACTCAGTAAAATAATATATTTAAAGTTTGAACAACGGCGAAGTGGACATGAAAACTGAAATACTCGATCATGAAGTTCCTCCTTCCGGCGATTCGAACCCGGAAACAGACAGAAGTAGTGGAACTGGAGATAAGATGCCTCAGGAAGAAAGCCTGCTTACCTCTGATGAAACTCCAGATGGGAGGACTTCAGATGAAGAGCACTCTAAGTGTGAACCACCCCGCTCCAGTCGCCCGGACAGAGGTACCGGGGAGGGAAATCTCCATAAGGGAGCCCCGGTAATAGAGGTTATCAACGTAAAAAAGAGTTATACCCTGGGAGATATGGAAGTCCCTATTCTCCACGACATCAACCTGACAGTACGGGAAGGAGAGTTTCTTGCCATAATGGGCCCTTCGGGCTCAGGAAAAAGTACACTTATGAACCTGATAGGTTTTCTTGACAGACCTACGGAAGGGAAGATCATAATTAAAGGTCTTGACATCAATACATTATCTGATAAGGAGGTTGCCAGGCTCAGAGGACTTGAGATAGGCTTTGTATTCCAGACATTCAACCTGATCCCGAGGCTTACCGCTCTTGAAAATGTTGAGCTGCCTACATACGCTAACACAAAGGAGGGGGTGGATGCGCGTAAAAGGGCAAAAGACCTTCTTAAAATGGTCGGGCTTGAGGACCGAATGCACCACAAGCCGGGAGAACTTTCCGGAGGACAATCGCAAAGAGTAGCTATTGCCAGAGCCCTTATTAATAACCCGGCAATCCTCCTTGCGGATGAACCTACAGGAAACCTGGACTCAAAAACAGGCTGCGAAATCCTCAGCATGTTTACCAGACTTAATGAAGATGGCAGGACTGTTGTGATGATTACGCACGACCCTGAGATTGCAAAGTATGCTGATAGAATAGTCCTCGTAAAAGATGGAATAGTCCAGAATAATCCGGAATAAGCCAAAATGATTCAAAAAAACAGGAAATTATTCGAAGATAAGCTAAAATAACTTATAATTGTACATAATGCTCCGACAGGATACCCTGAATATTCCAGAGTAATCCAGAACACCCTGAACAATTAAGTTTCGAAATTTAGTCGATCAGGATGAATTAAAATGACCGGACGGAAAAATCCAATTACTTTTGTTGTTATATTTCTGCTTTTAATTTCATTTATTTTTGCAGCTCCAGCTTCTGCGGCGACTGCAAGTGCAAACCTGAAAGTTACAATAGTTGAAACAAACCCTTACCCCGCTAAAATAGGGGAGTACCTGGACCTGACAGTTCAGGTAGAAAACATAGGTAGAGACAGGGCAGATGATGTTGATATTGAAATAGTCCCTGAATATCCCTTTTCCCTTGATTCCCAGGCAAACGCAGTGCAGAATATCGGAGCTCTTGCTCCCGACAAATTTGCATCCAAAGAGTTTCACCTTTTCGTGGACAAAAATGCTCAGAAGGGGGTCAGGACAATTGACATCCGGACAAGGATCGATAAAACCAGCCCCTGGAGTGAGAAAACTTTTGATATAAGGATAGGGACTGAGACTTTTGACAGCAAAGGGACCGTTGAGCTTGCGGAAATCGTTTCGTCTCCCGAAGTCTTTATGCCTGGAGATAAGGGTACTGTCACAGTAACTCTTAAAAATACAGCCACCACGCCCACAGTTACTATCGATGGAAGCGACTACGACACCAATGCAAGAATCCAGGCTGCAGTTTTGAGGCCGCTGTCCGAAGAAGTAACTGTTCTTGATGCCCCCTACGGAGAGATGGGGATTCTTGGCCCTGGGGACAGCATCAAACTGACATTTAATGTTATGGCTTCCGAGGACGCAGGTGAGGGGACTCACAACCTTGAACTTGCAATCGAAGGAAACTCTTTTGACTACAACAGCCGGAAGAACATTCCACTTGAAGTTGACTCTTCGAATGTAAAAGTGATCCCTTCAAAACCTCTTAAACTGGTAAACGGCGAAGCCACCCTCGAGTTTGATGTGGCAAATACCCACCCCAATGAATTTAACTCTGTCAGCATAAAGCCCGAAGCTGAAGGCGTAAAGTTTTATCCTGTCGAATATTTCATCGGGCCCATGGATTCTGACGAGCTTTTCACAATAGAATTTAATGCCATAACAGACCCATCTTCTGAAAACATAGGGAAGACTTCCGAACCGATAAACCTTAGTCTTTCTGCAAGTTATAGTAACGGCATAAACAAACACGAAAATCTGGTAAGCAATCTTCGCATTCAGCAGGTTGAGGAAAACCAGGGGGGTAACTCAGGTCTGATTGTAACTGGTATCCTGCTTGTCGCCCTTGCGGCTACCGGCGTATTCATTTACAGAAGAAGGCAACAGAAAAGCAAATAAGCACGCTGGAAGGAGAGTCTGGAAGTACAGGCAGCGCCAAGACCGCACGCTGCCTTTACAACTATGGTTTGTTAGGGGTATTTTTTAATTTCAGTTTGTTCTTAAGTAGCCTGGATTCCAATTTTCAATTTGGTGCTCTAATTTTAATTTTGCTTCCCAATTTTCAACTTGATTTCCTAATATTCAATTCCCGGGTTCCGGGGATCGAGTCAGTTTTTTTCGATCCTTTCCCTTAGGAGAAGAGTTAGTCTTTTTCTTTTTACTCTCGGGAAGAAGAGCATTTTCCTATTCCATCGGGAGGGTGAAGGTAAACGTGCTTCCTTTCCCGACTTCTGAGTCAACCCAGACCTTCCCGCCGTGAAGATCTACAAAGTTCCGGACAATGTATAATCCCAGACCGGCACCACCGTACCCGCGGGCTGCAGAAGAATCGGCCTGTGTAAAGGGCATAAATATCTTTTCGTGGCTCTCCTTTGAAAGCCCTATTCCGGTATCCGAAACCTTGACTTCAAGAACCCCTTCTTTTTTGCAGGCACTGATGACAACCTTTCCTCTTGCTGGAGTGAACTTTATGGCGTTGCTGACCAGGTTGTACAGGATTTGTCTGAGCTTTGTAATATCAGCCCGAACATTTCCCACGGCAGGGTCTATCTTCAGTTCAACAGTTATCCTCTTGACCGAAGCAGGCGAGAGGAGGCTCATTCTCACTTCTCCTATGAGGCTTGCAATGTCCACTTCCTCATACTTGAGTGTCTTTTCCCCGGCTTCAAGCCTTGAGATATCAAGCAGGTTGTTAATAATTTCCAGCAGGTTTTTCCCGCTAATCAGGATATTGTTGACATACTTTGACTGCTTTGTATTCAGGGGCCCGAAAGCTCCTTCCAGCAGCAAGTCAGAAAAGCCTATCACCGAATTTAGAGGAGTCCGAAGCTCATGGCTCATATTCATTATGAAACTGTTTTTTGCCCTGTTTGTGGCTTCAGCATCTTTTTTTGCCTTGAGGAGAGTGATTTCCAGCTCTTTTTGCCCGTTTACATCGCATGTATTCACCAGATATTCCCATTTGCCTTTTCTATTAACGAGAACACCCTTTTCCTCCACCAGCTCAAGAAGTGAGCTGCCGGATAATCCTTCAAGCGGGAAAGTACAAAGAAACGTGAGATTTTCTCTATTACCCTGGCCGATATCTCCAAGAATATTACCTAACCCTTCGAGACAGGTTTTGAAGGAGCTCCCGACCCCCTTAACATCGAGATTTGTTCTGAATCCGGAAAAATCTTCAGAAAGAGATTTTCCACTCCCCTCCTCCATGTATTTTTTTACTACAGATTCGAGCAGGAGAGTACTTTCAGAAAGTGTACCGGCTGGAATAATCTCTAGATGAGACGAAGTAATGTATTTCTCTACATCCACTACTCCTGCCTTCTCAAGTTCATTTTTTGAACTTTCAACTGTCAACGAATCCGGGATTATCCAGAGGCAACGCTCTCCCCTTTCAATCCCTTGTTTGAAATAGGCAACAAGCAGTTCTGTCAGTTCGTCGATATCACTATATACGGCTGAGAGCTGAGCGCTCTGTGGAATGCTTGAAAAAAGTTCGGGGTATTTGTCAGTATTTTTTATCAGAATCTTTCCCCCTCCATGTGTTGTACAATAGTGCACATTTCAGTACACAGTCCTGATTTGAATGGGGCATCAAGCAGAGGCTTTAGAGTATAAATGCCAACTTTCAGCACTCTAAATCCGGTTTAAAGTGCTGGAAAATGTATCTAAAATTTTTAAAGTGAGATTTCATTTTGATCTTTGATTTCGTCTTAACTTTTAATATTTCATACATATGCTTATATTTTCTATCATATAACATTAGCATATATAAGAAATGTTCTAATTTTCAATGTTAGAAAGTTTACCAGGTTTTTAAACCCTCTGTTACATCAAAGTACCCTGGAGTAAAGTACCCCATTGGGACCTTCCTTTTTTCTAGCAATGAACTATTATATTTGTACATTGATATTTACTAGGGTATATTGGGGATTAATATCTTTCAGGATATATTTGTACACTAATCTCTACGGAATTTTTTGGAAATTAAGCCTCAATGGGAGATTGCCCAGAGGCTGGAGATCCTTGATCTCCGTCCTTCATGAAGTTTCATCCGGAAATTAAGTCAAATCTAAAATGGGGGGCTTATGCTGAAGGTGAGACAAGCTATAGGTATCTCCCTCGGGAGCATAGCAAGCGCAAAACTTCGCTCAGGTCTGACAACCCTTGGCATCGTTATAGGTATTGCAGCAGTAGTTGCAAACGTATCTCTTGGGGAAAGCTTCAATGTTTATTTTGAAGATGAGGTAAATGCCCAGGGTTCTAATTTTATTATTATTTACAGCCAGGAACCGAACCTTTTTTACAACAATGAACTTCAAATAATCAAAAAAACCCCCGGAATCAGCGGGGTATCCCCCATAAAACAGCAATCAGGAGCAGCAACTTATTTCTCCCAGAAGAAAAATATCGACATCGTAGGGGTTACCGGAGATTATGAGGACACCGCCAACATCATTATGGAAAATGGCAGTTTCATAAGAGACCAGGATGCTTTTTCCGCAGCTATCGGCTCCAAGGTTGCAAATGAAAAGTTTGACAGGAATATCTCTGCCCGCAGCTCAATAGACATTACCCTGCGTCTTGAAGGAGGAAAGACTGTGACCCGAAAGTTCAAGGTGAAAGGCATCATTAAAAGCCTGAACGCCTCGTTTGCCGGAGGGGGAATCGATCGGGACACGAGCATCTTCATTCCCGTTTCAACTATTAACCAGATGCTCGGAGAAGATGATTTCTCGTCCTTCTTTGCCATGTCCGACAGCCTTGGGGATGTGGATGTTGTCTCGGACGAGGTGAATAAGCGGCTTGCAAGGAACTTCGGGGTCTCTTCGCGGGATCTTGATGACGAGGATGCAAAACCCTACCGTATTTTTAATAAGGCAGATGTCCTTAAACAAACAAACCAGCTCGCTGATACCCTGAGAAATTTCCTTGTTTCAGTAGCTCTTATCTCTCTGCTTGTAGGCTCGATAGGGATAATGAACATAATGCTTGTTACGGTTACTGAACGTACAAGAGAAATAGGGATCATGAAAGCCCTTGGCTTTTCAAGTACGGACATCCTTATGCTCTTTCTTATCGAGTCGGTTATTCTCAGCCTTTTCGGAGGAATTCTGGGATTGGCGGTCGGAATTGGGGGAGCCTATATAATCACAACTGCCCTTAAACTGCCTTTCATGTATCCGGGATATGTCTTTGAGATAGGGGTTTTGGTTGCAATCGTAGTAGGAGTTGCTGCTGGAGTTTATCCGGCAAACAAAGCGGCAAAACTGGCTCCTGTGGATGCGCTGAGGCATGAGTGAAACCTGACCCTGAAAAGTTATTTTTTAGAAAGAATTAAAATTAAAGTCAGAATTCAGGGTTTACAGTTCAGGAGTTCCCTTTTTCAGCGTATTTAATTTCTCCTTCAATTTTGTTTTTTTCGAGGAATATATTGTTTTTACTCAAACGTTTTTATGACTTTGTCCGTAAAGGCATTTATATCCCGAATAATTATATCTTAATCAATATACTAGCATAAACCGGAATACTAATTACAGATCGGGAAAATACATATAGAAGAATACATTTCTTAATGTGGCCTTCCGCAGCTTCGTGAAAGAGCCAGGCTATGAAGCGGATTCAAATTTTTGTTTATGCAGCTTTGTGGAGGACGAAAGGGTGGAAACCGGAAAAAAAAAAGCCATTGGAGCCAGGAATTTCCTTTATCCTATGCCTACTACCCTCGTGGGGGCCGATGTGAACGGAAAACCAAACTACCTGACGGTTGCTTTTTGCGGGATTGTTCAGGCAAGTCCTCCAATGATCGCAGTTACCCTGGGAAAAATGCACTATACAAATGAAGGAATCAGGGAAAACAATTGCTTCAGCGTAAATATTCCTTCCAGATACATGGTTGAGGCTACGGATTACTGCGGCATAGTTTCCGGGAAAAAGGTGGACAAATCCGGTATCTTCAAAACTTTCTACGGAAAGCTTGAAAAAGCTCCAATGATTCTGGAATGTCCTGTAAACCTTGAATGCCGGCTCGTGGACACCCTGGACTTCGGCGGGACAAACGAGGTTTTCATCGGCGAGATTGTGGAGAGTTATGCAGAAGATCGGTATCTCTGTAACGGAATTCCTGACATAGAGAGAATTGAACCCATTGTTTTTTCCATGTACGACAACAATTACTGGGGAATTGGAGAGCACCTTGGCAGAGCATGGTGTGTGGGAAAAAAATTCGATGAAAACAATGAGGACAGAAACGAAAACGATCGTTAGAAAGAAGGCTCTCTTTGCAGGTGCTGACAAAGGTATTTGAGGATAATTTCGAATTCTGAGCCGGAGAAAAGACGGCTCACATGGTTTAGTTTTCCGGGGGTAACAGGGGGGTTGTTATATGAAAGTAACAGTGTTCAGCGGGAGCCATAAGGGCAGGGAAGGTAATACTCTCATTATGGTAGAGGAGTTTTTGAAAGGAGCAGAAGAAGCCGGGGCAGAAACGGAGAATATTATCCTTACCGAAAAGGATATCAAATACTGCAGGGGAAAATTTGAGTGCTGGCTCAAAACGCCCGGGAGGTGTACCATTCGAGATGACATGGACGATCTGCTTCCCAGATTTATGGCTTCGGACATCGTAGTCTTTGCATGCCCTGTGTATTTTGATAACGTTCCTTCCATAATGAAAAATTTCATCGATAGGCTTTCACCTGTTCTTCTGCCTCACTTTGAGGAAGATGAAAAGGGAGAATACAGGCATGCCAAACGTTATGAGCAGTATCCGAAATTCGTTGCGATTTCAAATGCAGGGCTGCCCGGGCAGACAAATTTCGAGGTCGAACGCCTCTTTTTCAGGCGGCTGGCAAGAGCTTTTCATACCGAACTGATTGCAGAAATCTACAGAGGAGAGGGGGAAATTTTCAGAGGCCAAAAAAACATTATGCTGAAACCTCTGCTAGGCAAATATAAAAAGCTGCTCAGATACGCCGGAAAAGAGATTGTCGAAACCCAGGCGCTTTCGGAACAAACAATTAAAGACCTTGAGAAACCAATCGTACCTCCGAGCCTGTACATAACATTCGGAAACGAGGAGTGGGAGCGACTTAGAAGTGAATATCAAAAGGAAGAAAAATAAACGAAATGAAAACAAAAAATGAAAATAAGAAATGAAAAGAGCCTGAGGCAGGCTCTCAAGTTACCGGATTTCCAGTTTGCCTTCAACAAGGTCTTCAAGGCTGTGTTCCATGTAAGGGGCATTGCTCCTGTTGATTAGCTCCTGGCAGACTTCAATCGGCTTTCCGTCCATCACAAGAGCCCCGTTTTCGATCAGTACCGCTCTGTGGGCAACTTCCCGGACAAAGTCCATGTGATGGCTAACGAGTACAATGGTCGTGCCGAAGAGTTCATTAATCCTTTTTAAGGAATTTGTTACATCCCTGAGAGTGACAGGATCGAGGTCCCCGAAAGGTTCGTCAAGCATAAGGTATTCGGGAGCTGTTGAAAGGCTCAGGGCAATAAAAGCCCTGACATGCTCTCCCCCGCTTATCTGGTAAGGAGTTTTATCAAGAACTTCCATTGGCAGATCAAGGGCTTCAAAGACCGGTCTCGCATAAGTATCGACATCTGTTACCGGAATAGCCGGGAAAAGTTCGAAGTAAACCGTGTCATTGAGATTCAGCTCTCTGAGTGCGGTAGTCTTTTCCTCTTCAGGCATGTCGGGCAGACGGTAGATAGTATCCAGGGTCTCATCCGAGAGCCCCATTTCCCGGGCTTTATTTCTCGCATATTCAATTGCACCCTGCTTTTTCATGCTCAGCCTGAAGCGGATCTGTTCCCGGACAGTGGAATTTACGGACATTGAGAATTCCTGGTTCATAACGCTCATAATCCGCCTGAGTTCCATGCGTTTCTTGCTGTACTCGGTAACATCCACCCAGTCCCCGTTGCATAAATACTCGACAGACCCGCTTTTTGGCTTCACCAGCCCTTCCATCAACTTCATAACGGTAGTCTTTCCGGCTCCGGAAGGACCGATAAATGCCAGAATCTCTCCCCTGCAAACATCCAGAGAGAAGTTTTTGATGTTGAGGACTTCCCCCATCCGGATAATGGAATAGCGTTTGGAGATATCCCTTACTTTAATGCAGGCTTCCTTATTTCCGGGTTCAGAAAGCTCTTTCTTTGGTTTCATGTCACGAAGGAAGTTTTTAAGAACCCAGGAAGGTTCTCCGTCGGCTGCGATTTTCCCGTTTTCGAGGAAGATAAGCCGGTCTGCGAGATAGGCATGGATTTCAGGGAGGTGGGAGACCACTATAATCGGAATATTCAGTTTTTCTTTCAGGCTCTTTATGACGTCAAGGACTTCCTGCTTGGTATCCGGTCCCGTCATTGTTACGGGCTCGTCCAGAAGAAGGACTTTCGGCTTTGCGGCAAGCTGTCTTGCCATTACAACTCTCTGCTTTTCTCCTCCGCTGAGAAGATTGGTCGAGTGGAGGGCTTTGTGTTCCAGGCCCACAAGCTTCATGTACTCCATCGCCTCGACAAAGAGATCGTCATACTCCTGATTCTCATTGTGAGGGAGGGCTTCGTGCCCTTTTCGGAGGTAATTCAGTTTCCTTATGATGTTTTCTATCGCAGGCCCGTTCCATAGCCCAAAATTTCGCTGGAGGTGTATTGCAGTTACGCTTTTCAGGAGGAGTTCTCCTTCCAGCCCCGATTCGGGGGTCACAATTTCTCCATCGATTTCTACAGTTCCTTTATCAAAGGGCTCAACCCCCCGGATAATACGGAGCAGGGTTGATTTCCCGCTTCCGCTTCGACCTGTGATTCCGAGAATCTCTCCGTCCTCCACCATGAGGTCGATATGGTCCAAAACCCTTCTTTTTTCGGAACGCACCTCATAATCTTTTACCAGATTGGAAATCCTGAGCATGATCATACCTCTTAGCGTTGCTTGCAAGTTGACGCCGGACCAGCGATAGGCTCTACAGGCCTCGATAGTCTTTTTTCCATTGAAAATTTGCCTTTCCCGAACCTTTGCATTTTTCAGATCCCTTCGCGTCAGTAGAATATGTTTGCGTTAGTAAAACATGATACTAAAATAGGAGCAAGTATTTCCTTTAAAACTATTTATTACAATCGGCTGCCTGTAAATTACCGATCGGACAGGTATTAAATCTTAAGTATAAAGATAGTTTCCAAAATAAAAAGTTTGGGAAAAAGAAAAGCCTATCGAAAAAAAGGCTGTTTGAGAGAAAAGCGTGATCTGGAGTAGGGAGGAGAAACGGAGTAGGACAAGGAACAGAATATCAGCCATTTAGTAGTAAACAATAGTAGACAACCATCTCTGGAGCCATAGAAAACTAGGAAAGAAAACAGGATAGAAAATAAAGATAGGGGTTTACAGCCCTGCTCTTTCAACCATTAAGTCTGCCACCTGTTTTGCATCTTTGAAAGGGAAGTCTTTGTCAGTAATCAGACTTTTCGCCTCGGCGGCAGTAACTTCAACATCTCCTATCATGCATGTGGTGTCCAGCCCCTCGGGTAAAGCGGCAATTAATTCCTCCAGCGTGTTGATTGGAAATTTTGCACCTTTGAGGATTTCAAGAATCTGTTCATGGACTTCTTCTCTGACTTCCATATTTTTCCTCCTATTTTGACCTGTTTCCTTTTTTCGATTATATGCTCTAAGGAATCATTATTCCATATATCTCTTATTGGCAGGCAATTATTAGATTCTTACCAGCAATGAAATGTCTTCTCAGACATTCTCTCAGGCATGAAATATCCTCTATTTTTTGTCCCGGATTCATGGAATAAGGTTCAGAACGGAGAGAGGGATTACGCTCTCAAAGACGGAATTTAAAAATAAATAGAAATTTAAAAAAGAACAGTTGAATTTAAGGAATTTCTCTTCATATCTCAGAAACGCAGGCAGCACACCTTGATTACAGGAGTTTAGCTTTTTATGGCTGATACGATCTCAGCCACTTTTGCCGTTACATCCTTTACTTCTTCAACAACCGTGCCGGTGACGATCATGTCCGCACCTGCAGAAGCACAGAGCTTTGCGGTTTTTGCATCTCTGATCCCGCCGCCAACAATCAGTTTGTTTTCTCCGAGTACGTGTTTGACAGCCCCTATCATTTCAGGGGGGATAGGCGCGTCGGCTCCGGATCCTGCTTCCAGGTAGGTATAGTGCATGCCGAGGTATTTGCCTGCAAGAGCGTAGACCGCAGCAATATCAGGTTTCTTCCGGGGGATCAATTTTGCGTCCCCTACCCACCCGACAGTACCTCCTGGCTCGACTACAAGGTATGCCATGGAAATCGGCTCTATCTGGCTTCTGTATACGAGCGGAGCTCCAAGCACCTGGTTTGTGATCACATACCCGAGATCTCTGGAATTCAGGAGGCTCATGAAAAATACGGCATCTGCATAACTGCTGAGCCCGGCTGAACTTCCAGGGAAAAGGATGGTAGGGACATTTACCTTTTCTTTAATCTTTATTACAGTCTCATCTAATAGGGTTCCCGACGCTCCGGTTGAGCCCCCTATCATAATGGCATCAGTGCCCCCTTCAACTGCTGCAAGAGCGATTTCGGCAGCTCTTTCAGGAGTCTGGGAGGCTGGGTCGATAAGGGTAAGATGAACTTTTCCGTCCTGCTCAATAATCTTCTGGAGGTGTGCTTCCACCTGCAAAAAAGATCATGCTCCCTTGGATTCCTTGGATTTCACGCGAAGAGTACCGTAGCCGCATTTTCTGCAGCGGGTTGCCCTTATAGCATTTCTGGCATTACACTTCATGCAGATTTTTTTGTTTAATAACCTTTCTTCAGCTTCTGGAAAACGAGCCATTTTTGTCACCTGCTATTATTTTTCATTATTGATACGGTATATAGCCCGCTTAAAGGATGTTAAGACATATAATGTTTTTCATCAAAAAATTGCGCCACCCGCTGAGTTTGCACCCTTTTCTGTTCTTCTTGTTCACACGTCCGGATTTTTTCATTCCTGCAGACTCAAAGTTTATTTATTGGTTCTGTTGTTTATTCCGTACCCTGAAGACTGAAAACTACGGCTGTGGAACAGTAGGCTGTGGGACAGTAATGAAACTGTACTTATTTACAGCAGTAATATTATAGTACTGGCAGTTCCGGAAGTGAACGAAATATCAGGCTACAATTATGGATTTTAGGCTTCTATTACAGGTTCGGAGGAGATTTGAGAACTTAAATTGAAACTCCATACTGCCAGGAATCATTTAAGGCTAAGGATAATTTAACCTAAAGGATAATTTAGGTTGAGGGTATTCAGGAAAAAACCTGAATTCAAACTATTAAAAAACTAAGGACAATTAAGGTTTAAGGTATACCCGGGATAAAATTTAACTCCCGATTCCAGTCAGGTGATTTATGTGGCTATTCATCCAATAGAATACCGGTACGGCACAGCAGAAATGAAATACGTATGGAGTCAGGAAAACAGACTTGCTAAGATCTTACAGACCGAGGCAGCCCTTGCCCGGGCAGAAGCGGATATGGGACTTATCCCGGCGGAAGCGGCTGAGATTATCTCCGAATGCGTTCCCTCCGTAAAGGCGGAAAGAGTTGACGAAATCGAAGCCGAGATCCACCACGACATGATGGCTGTTGTTGTTGCGATTTCTGAGAAATGCAGGGAAGATGCGGGCAAGTGGGTACATTTCGGCGCTACTTCAAACGACATCCTTGACACGGCGACCGCGCTCCAGATAAAGGACGCAATCGACCTCCTGGAAGATAAACTAAAAATCCTGCTCAGGGTGCTGGTAAACCAGGCAGAAGCCCATAAAAACACAGTTTGCTGCGGGAGGACACACGGGCAGATAGGCGTCCCCACAACATACGGGCTCCGCTTTGCAATCTGGGCTTCCGAGATTTCAAGGCACCTTGACCGCCTGTATGAGCTGACTCCGAGAGCTACTGTGGGGCAGATGACCGGGGCTGTCGGGACTCAGGCAGCTTTTGGGAAGTCCGGAATCCTGATCCAGAAACTTACGATGCAGCACCTCGGAATCGGGGCCGTGGATGTCTCAAACCAGATAATCCAGAGAGACAGGCATGCCGAATTTGTTATGTGGATGGCAAATACTGTCACGACTCTGGACAAGATCGGCATAGAAATCAGGACTCTTCAGCGCAGTGAAATCGCCGAGATTGAAGAAAGCTTCGGGAAAAAACAGGTAGGTTCATCTACCATGCCCCACAAGCGGAACCCGATTAGGTCCGAGCAGATCTGCGGGCTTGCAAGGATCGTCAGGGCAATGGTTGAGCCTGAACTTCTTAACAACACCCTCTGGGACGAGCGGGACCTTACAAATTCTTCCTGCGAGCGGGTTGTCTTCCCGGAAGCCTGCGTACTTACGGACCATATCCTTAAACTTGGGATCAGTGTGCTTGAGAATCTCAGGTTCTATCCCGAAAATATCCGCAGGAACCTGGATCTTCTACGAGGCCTGAACATGGGCGAAGCTGTAATGATCGAACTTGCAAAAAGAGGCGTAGGTAGACAAGAAGCCCATGAGCTTGTCAGGACTTCGGCAATGGAAGCCCATGATACGGGGAAGCACTTCAAACAGGTACTTCTGGATACTCCCTCTGTTTCAAGGTACCTGAGCGCAGGAGATATTGAGAACCTCGTAAACCCTGATAAGTATATAGGAACAGCTGTGGAACAGGTCGAAGTGCTCGTTGTAAAACTTCGTGAAGCTTATTCCCTCTGACCTCTTCCTCTCTTTTTCCTTTTCTTTCAAAGCAGAAGGAAGCGAAATTTGGAAGCATAGAAATGTAAATGATTTTGTAAAAGCCAGAAAAACTATTAATTACCCTGTATATTTATAATCAAGATAAAATATAAATATTTATATCTGAGGAATTCAATCTTTATTGGAAAACTTCATCAAAAGTTTCATCCAAATTGGGTGATTGAGGCATCTAAAAACAGGCGTTGCGTAACTAAAATCTATTTGGGCTAGATGTGGTAGATGATTTACGGTGTGAAAGTGGATTAGATGCCTCATTAACTCCTACGTAGAGGTTATTTATAAAATTTGTGCTAGTTTAGTTCCAGGTTCTTCAGAAAGAATTCATTCTCCCACCCCTTCTTTTTAGGATCTTCCTCATAGTTTTTATCCAGAGTGCCTGTAACTTAAAATCTCGACCTTTACAGCGTCATTCAAAGTACAGGTCAAACGTGAATTTTCCGCTTACTTCAGGACCATTCGTGGAGATTCTTTCCAGCAGGCTACTTCAGATTCATCCCTGGAGATTCTTTCCAGCAGGCTTACTTCACAGATTCATTTCCGGTCAGAATCTCCAGATTTCTGGATTTAGCAGACAGATGTACGGTAAGATCCTGCGGGCAATGTGCGGAGTCTTATCTTATGGGCAACGCTCATGTCTTATGGGCAATAATCCTATCTTATAAGTGATGCTCATATCTTATTGGCAACGCTCGTATCCTTGGACAATGCCCCTTGATGATAATCCTGATCACCACATATTCCTGATATATCCTATAACTCCTGATGCCCTGACCTGAATGTAACGGAATAGAGAGAGGAGAATTTTAGAAAAGGTATTAAAGTTTTTGAGTTTACAGGAGCTTTAATGCTTAACTAAGTGCAAAATTCACTTCTTCTGCGGAATGAGCTCACAAACTGGATTTTTATTTTAGAAAAGGAATGTAAAAATTTATATACAATGATTTTCTATGCCAGACAGTGTTGCTTTATGTGGTATTGAGGCATCTAAAAAACGGCGTTGCGTAACATAAAAATCTATTTGGGCTAGATGTGGTAGATGATTTTCGGTGTGAAAGTGGATTAGATGCCTCAATAATTCCATAGGATTAGGTTATTTATATAATTTGTGTTTATTCTGTGCACAACCGTCCAAAACTTCTTTTTTATTAAGAAGTTGTGGCTCACTTCTGCGTTAAATTTACAAACTGAGAATCCTTTCTCGTGTTTTTCCAGTTCTTTTTTTCGGTCCTGTTTGATTAGAATAGAGGTTATTCCGAGTTATTTACTGATTTGTTTATTGATTATCCCTTTATTTTTGTGTCGATCCGAAAATAAATCCTTATATACACTTTCACGGTCAGCCCTTCTCCCCTTCCCGAGCATCTTAAAGTTTTTTAATTTTTGCCGGCTATGAACGAATCTCGCTCAAGACAGTTTTTCCAATGTTTACAAATAACCAGAGTAATGCCGGATGTCACTTTTAAATACCAGCACATAAGTTCGCACATCGGCATTACTTTTTATAATGATGTTCCGGGAATTACAGAAGAACGTTTTTACATCATAAATTACCTGAAGGCAGGTTCATTGACATTCAGGTTACTTACTCCTGCTGCTCGGGTTTGAAGACCACCAGATTCGCCCAGTCAAATTTGTCAGGCGGACAGGCCCGGATACATTTCTGGCAGTGCGCACCTTCGCAGAGGTCGGTGCTTATCATAACCCTGCCTTCCTCGTCAATTGTAATTGCGTCATTAGGGCAGACTTTTATGCACTTCTCGCACTCAGGGCAATCAACAACCATGGTCATATAGGTCCCTACCCTTTCGAGCACATGCAGACCTTCTTCCCCAAGGACAGGAATATCCCTTTCCACACGCTTATCCACCACAGGGTTATCTATGGGATCTCCAAGCGACGGAAGCTCCTTCTTTTTGAGGTATTTTTTAAACATCTTAAAGGGCATTCCCTCTTCCCAGTACGCAAGTTCAAGGACATAAGCGTCCCGGAATTCCGGAGCAGTCGCAAACATTATGTGAGTGCCTATTATCTGGCTTGCAATATCCTGAAGTTCCCACAGCCTTCCTTCCGAAAGCAGGATTTCCCTTGCAACAGCAAGAGAGGTGTTCCCGAGCTGAGCAATGTTCCCTGTAGAGTAGGGGATCAGGCCGATTTTCTGGGCTTTTTTCGCATCCATATATGTGCCGGCAGCACCTGCCATATACGCTGTATCAATATCTGTCAGTTCTATGCCTGCAGTCGCACAGAGTGTAATATGCCCGGCCCGGATTGCACCAATGGCTTTCCCGGCTTCTTTCAGATCCCTTTCCGAGAAAGTTATTTTGTTCTGCAGGTGAATTAGTTCATCCGGAGTTTTGATTTTTGGAAGCACAACCAGACCGTGCTCCAGAGTTTTTTCGATCAGGGCAATAACTCCCGTACCTGTAATTCCTTTTGCTTTGATCTGCCCTGCTTCAAGAATTTCTCCGGTTTTAGGGTCTACGAGATCTCCGAGGTCGGGTCTCATCTCTTCGTTCAATACGTAATTTCTCAAAGCTCCGTCCTCGAATTCAAAATCCGAAATTGCAAAAGGGGAAGCAAGAGTCCCATGCCTTATCTGCTGCCCTTCAAGAGCAGGCCCTGCAGCTGCTGAACCGGTATATATAATGTCTTTTACCTTGAGCGCCATCTCGGCGTTTGTCCCGTAATCAGTTGCAATCGAGATCTTATCGCTGTCAAGCATACCCGATTTAATTATAAGAGCAAGGGCATCGGCTCCGACTTCATGTTTTATTGCAGGCGGGATTACAACTTCACAGTTAAATTCCTCAAGCCCGAAAATTTCGCTGCTGGGTACTATTCTCGCATTCCTTTTTTGTTCCTCTATATTGTACTTCTTTTTTTTCCGCTCCCCTGCATAAGCCAGGTCTTCAATGCTTATCCCCTGAAAAATGGACAACTGGATAGGGTTTCCGCATATTGAAAGCCTGTCAAGTTCTCCGCTTTGAACATCAAGAGTCTGGAGCAGGTTCTTTACCGCATTTACGGAAAGTTCGTGCGCAAGGCCCTGCCCGTAGTGAATTGCGAAGTCCATGTGATCCATCACATTCGCTCCGGGAAGGGGATTTCTCAATGTTATTACTGTCCGTTTAATTTCCTGGGTATTAAGGTCAACCTTCTGAGCCCTATACCCGCTTGTTCCCAGGTCAATTGCAACTCCATATCTCATACAAACTCCCCTCGCTAATTTATTCTACAGGGTGGTTTAACATACTGGAAGCCATTTGGAATTTTATGTACTTATTACTTTGAAAAACGACGTATAAATAAATAAGGTGTTTTATTCATTACCAGATATAAATTAAAGTCAGGCAGGCACTCCCACTAACTTTTGCTTATTTTTAAGAACTGTATTTAAAATGGTGTTTGAAAATAGTTTTTAAGATTCGATTTTAAAAACAAATCCCGTAAAAAACTTCAGTCCACTGTTTTTTCCCCCGAAGCAATTTTCCCAGTAAATGTGATATGATTTCTTCGTTTTTCAGGGGGTCACCGTGTGTTTATTACAGAGGATTTAAAATGCACATCGGGAGGGATAGTTTTATAAGTGAATAATCTCTTTGTATAGCTGATGAGCTAGTCCGGGTAGCCCGGCGTTACCTGTAACCCGAAATCGCCGATATGCGGGGGACGAAGCCAAAGGAAGATGCGTCAAAGGGATTCCAGCCTGTGGTCTCAACTGAGAAGCCCCGTCCTGCTTGGATGATGCAGGTATGCGGACTTGCTGGAAAACAGGTTCTCATACCCTAACCGCAGAAACCGGTCGAGGCCCGGAAGGGAGCAGACTCACTGTGGGCAACCGTCGCTTGCGGGGTCGCGGGGTGGAGAAGAGATTCCAGTCTACTGAAGTCTCCAAGATACAACGACCTGCGGTGTGCTCATCACTAAGCACATAAACTAATATTTTTCAAGAGCCTGGTTTTATAATAAAACTGTAATTTCTCTGAGAAAACAATTTATTTGGAAAACTTACCCCCGGAAAAGGTTAAATATATGAAATGCGTTTTAGGGGGCGCGTTTCTAAAGAGTGATATGACGAGATAGCCAAGCCCGGTATGGCGTGGGATTGCTAATCCCATGATGCCCTGCATCGCGGGGGTTCGAGTCCCCCTCTCGTCGCTTTCTTTTTTCAAAATTTCTATACTCTGCACATCATCTTCTGTTGTGGCCTGTATTTTTCTCATTAATCTGTATGTAAATTTTATATAAGACTTCACCTTATACCCTGTAAATAAAAGTTATTTTACACCCCCATCTCATCCCCTCATAATTCAGTGCTTTTAGTTTACTTTACAGAAATGGATTGAGTCAAAACAATGAAACGGATATCATCAGGAATACCTGAACTTGACGAAAGGATCGGCGGAGGATACCTGGAAGGCAGGGTTCTTCTTATCACCGGAGACACAGGGACTGGCAAGACTACTTTTACCATTCATTTTCTACACAGATCATGCCTTGATGGGAAGAAATGCGTCCTGGTTGCAACAGAAGAACTTCCGGAAGATATTCTTGATCTATCTGAAATGTTGGGACTCGGGCTTACTAAATATTATGAAAAAGGTCAGCTTACAATTGAGAGGTCCTTTCAGAGCCGTTCCGAAAAGGTCCAGACCTCCAAATTCGGGTTTACTCCCGAAGGTCTGGAAATAGAGCTACCCACGCTTTCGGATTATGTGCCCGAAGGAACTGATGTTGTGGTGATTGACAATATAGGTGTTTTTACCCTGAGGCTTTCTATTCAGGACTTCAGGGACCAGTTTGATGCCCTGAACTTCATTCTCAGTACCCGAGGAGACTGCACGGCAATGTTTGTCATGGACGATACAGCGTGCAAGATGACCCATAACCTTGCTGAGTACTCAGTAAGCGGTTCCCTCCGGCTCATGGTAGACGAAAATCCCTATACAGGGAATATTGAGCGCTACATAAGGATTCCTAAAATGCGAAGGACATGCCTCAGTCTGAATCCGATCAGGTTTGAAATAACCTCGTCAGGAATTAAACTCCTTTGAAGAGCTGCATTCCTATCAGTCTTCGGTTTTTCCTCCTCCCTTCTTCACCTATCACTTTCATTTCTTCGCCTCCCTACTTATCTACTTCTTCACTCAACAATTTCACTTCTTCACTTCCTAACTTACCAACCTCTTCACCTGAAGTTTTTCATTCCTACTTCCCACTAATCCACTTATCCGTTTCCGATTCTCGTTTTTTCCCGGATTCTTTTGATTTCCTTTTTAAACATCCATTTTTTGTGTTTTTCAAATCGCAACAGACACTATATTTATTTTTTTACATATATATCGAAAAACAGTAAAAAAATAATATAAAATACATAGAATTTTTTAATGAAAAGGTTAATACCATTGAAATACAGTTCTTATTTGATGGAGAAAATAAATTTTCAATAATCGATCTACAGATACCAAAAAAAGACAAAAAACACTTTTACAGATATATACAAAAAAATTAAATAATATAATTAATAATATTAAAAAAGCATCAATTCTTATTTAATAAATTTAGAATATAATTATTACATTATTTTGTACTGAGAAAAGAATTTTGTGAGGGGACGAGCCTTGGCGGGGCAAACTTCTATGGTTTCCAAAAATGAGAAATCTCCGGATGACTCAGAAAAACCAGACAATGATATGCATAAAGGGGGGGAAGAAGAGGTTCTGGCAGGAAAATCCAGTTTTCTACAGGTACCTGTCGAAAGGACTTCTTATGAAGATACTCCAAATGTAACTGACACTGATAACCTTCAGACTGAGAGCGACAAAAGGGATATGGGGGGTTTTCTTCAGGAAGTTTCCGGGACTCAGAGAACCCCACAGAAAAAGAACTATCCATATTGGATGAAGGATAGTGCAGGGAGCGAAGATACAGAAAAAGAAAATACTGACCTTCCTGACATGAAAATCAAGATTGAAACCCGAAAAACCAAACCTATACTCGAAACTGTTCAATTTACGAGTTATTCTCCGCAAACTGAGACTGAGGAAGAACCGACAAATAAATTCGTATTGGAAACTCCTTTGTTCGGAGAAGTGCCGGGAACTCAAAAAACCAAAGCTCTGGAGGAAAGTTCTGAGCCTGAAATAAAATCTTCCGGCTCTTCCGAAGTTGCCCTTGGAACGAAACCTTCCGATTCTTCTGAAGTTGCCCTTGAAACGAAACCTTCCGATTCTCCTGAAGTTACCCTTGAAACGAAACCTTCCGATTCTCCTGAAGTTACCCTTGAAACGAAACCTTCCGATTCTCCTGAAGTTGCCCTTGAGCCAAAACCTCCGGTTTCTCCAGAAACTGTTTCTGAAAAGAAAGTAGAACTTATTCCCGAAACCGAAAAGAAAGGGATTTTCCCTCCTGACATCGGGCCTCAAGACCAGAAAGGTACAGATCATGAAGGTGGAGTTGAGGAGTTAAAGGATACCCAGGATACAAAGGAAGAAAGAAAAGCCCGAAGCTCAGGTAAAATTAAAAAAGCTCCCCAGAAAGCGAAAATTAAGAAAAAGTCCGGATTCCTGGAGAATATGAAGGATCTTAGCCGTGACATGGCCGGGATCAAAGAAGGCGAAAAATTAAGTGACAAGCTTAAAGAGTTCTTTAATGAAGTAAAGACCCCTGAAGGAGCAAAAAAGAAGTTTGCAGAAATCATCAGGAGCCTGAAGGATGAGGATCTCAGGGTTCTTCCCCCATATGATCCTGAAACCTGCGGCCCGCTCCTTGAGTATGAAATTCCTGCAGGGCTTACCGAAATCGAACGCTACTGGGTAGAGGAGCCCTACGCCTTTATCAGCATAATTGAAAACCTGGAAATGAAATACTATTATGTTGTTGAACCCACTCTCAGCACCTATGAAAAAGCCGTTCTTGAGAGAGTCCGGGACAACCTGGAAGATGTGCTTACTCAGGACGATATGATATCCGGACAGGAGAAGGACGTCATTCTCATTAACAGAGGCATGAGGCTTCTGGACCAGTATTACAGCACCCTGGAAGTTTCCTCGATCCACAAGATAATGTATTTCCTCAGGAGAAATTTCATCGGGTACGAAAGGATAAATGCACTCATTAAGGACCCGAATATTGAAGATATTTCCTGTTCGGGGATTGAAATCCCTATCTATCTCTACCACAGAAAGCATAACAACATCGTGACCAATATCCTTTTTGGGGAAAAGGAACTTGATTCCTTAGTTGTCAAGCTTTGCCAGAGGAGTGGCAAGCATATCTCCATAGGAGAACCGATTGTAGATGCAACTCTTCCGGACGGTTCAAGGATCCAGGCAACCCTTGGAAAAGAAGTTACAACAAGGGGCAGTTCCTTCACTATCCGTAAATTCAAAGGAGACCCCATAACCCCGATAGACCTTATCAGGTATGGGACATGTAGCGTCGAGATGATGGCTTACTACTGGATCGCCATTGAAAACAACATCAGTGTACTTTTTGCAGGAGGTACCGCCTCGGGCAAGACCTCCCTTATGAATGCGATTTCTCTGTTTATCCCGAGGCTTTCAAAGGTAGTGTCCATTGAAGATACCAGGGAGATCATGCTCCATCATGAAAACTGGATCGCAGGCGCAACCAGAAAATCGTTTACGGTAGGCGGGACCGGAGAAGTTTCCATGTACGAACTCCTGAAAGCTGCCCTCAGGCAGCGCCCGGAATATATCCTTGTGGGCGAGGTCCGAGGTAAAGAGGCTCTGACCCTTTTCCAGGCAATGTCAACAGGGCACACCACCTATTCGACAATGCATGCAAGCGACGTACAGACCGTGGTTAACAGGCTTGAAAACGAACCCATCAATGTCCCGCACGTGATGATGCAGGCCCTTGGAGTCATCTGTATTCAGATGCAGACCTATGTCAATGAGACCAGGGTAAGGAGAACCAAAACAATTGTGGAGATCACAGGCCTTGATGCAAGGTCAGGAAGTCTCAGGATCAATGAACTTTACCGCTGGGAGCCGGTGCATGATAACTTCAAACGGGCCGGGGATTCCTATGTGCTCAATGAGATCATGAAAGCAAGGGGCTGGAACCCTGATAAGCTCTTCATTGAGTTTAAAAACAGAGAACAGATACTTGCCTACCTGACAGCAAAACAGATCCGTGATTACGTGAGCGTTTCCCTGATAGTGCATATGTATGCCACAAACCCGCAGCTTGTAATGGAAGCGGTCGGAAGCGATTCCTTGCGGGATATGGTACTGCACCACAGTTAATGGGGGCATCCATGAACGCTATAAATACCCTGGCATTCAGGATCTTCGGAGAAAAAATCCTTGAAAAAGAGGACAGGTATGCCCTATTCAGGATAAAGCTTCGCCAATCCCATATTCCTCTGCCTGTGGAACAGTATGTCTCAACCGCAATTTTATATTCCCTGTTTGCAGGAATATTCGGCGGGCTTACAGGTTTACTGATCGGAAAGCAGCTCTTCAGAGGCATCACCCCGGAAAGTATTGTTTCAACGTTTGGCATCTCAAACCGCGTAACAAGGGCAGTTGAAACTCCTGAATTTATTGAAGCTCATCTCCCCTTAATCCTTACAGTCGTAGGCGGACTCGTTTTCTTCTCGATGATTGCCGCCTTTACCTACGGGCTTATTATGGCATACCCCCCTATGAAAGCCGACAGCAGAAAGCGGGCTATCAATGCGACAATGCCCCATGCAACAGCTTTCCTCTATGTACTGCAGAGGGGCGGAGGTATGACTATCTTTGATATCATGAAGTCACTTTCGAAGCATTCTCACCTCTACGGGACTGCCTCGCACGAGTTCGGGAATATCATAAGAGATATCGAGTATTTCGGAAAAGATCTTCAGGACGCCCTCTGGGATTCAGCCGACAGGACGCCTTCCGAACAGTTCAAAGACCTTGTAGACGGCCTGATTTCAATAGTTTCCAGCGGAGGAGACATTACCCTTTACCTGAAAAATAAGACTGACCTTTACAAATCCAATGCCAATAAGGAACACAAGCGTTTCCTTGATACCCTCGGGCTCCTGGCAGAGGTTTATATTACGGTATTCGTTGTAGGTCCCCTGTTCCTTATGGTCATTCTCGTGGTCATGAACATGATTGACAACGGAGGAGCGACCAACCTCTATATCCTCGTATACGGAGCAATTCCCTTCGGGACAACGATCTTCCTGGTCTTCCTGGACATGCTTACAGGGGACGTGGAAAAGATGCCTGAGGAGAAAGTCTCCAGAATTAAGCCTGATTCTTTCAGCGATGTCAGAGTAAAGCCATGGACGGAAGAGGATGAGGAACTGCTCCAGAAGATGGCGTTTTATGAAAAGGTGAACAGGGTCAAAAATGTGATCTTGCACCCGATAAGGGCTATGCTTGACAGGCCGGTATACGCCTTTGTAATAAGCGCTCCAATCGCCCTCGGATACTTTGCTTCGGCGTTCCTGGAACACATGCCGTACGAGGGAGGGTTTGTTGAAACCACATCTACCCTTGATGACTATATCTTTGTGACCCTGCTTGTCCTTTTCATTCCTTACATCATCTTCCACGAATTCGAAGTTCGGAAAATCAGGCAGATTGAGGACCAGGTTCCTGAGTTCCTTAAAAGGCTTGCAAGTATCAACGGGACAGGAATTCTGCTTGCCGATGCCATTGCCATTACAGCCCAGTCAAATATGGGCAGGTTGAAATCCGAAATCAAATGCACGGTTGCGGATATCCGCTGGAACTCAAACCTCGTAGAAGCCCTGAAACGTTTTGAAGCCAGGATCCGGACCAACATGACCCGGCGCAGCCTGACCCTTATAGCCAAGGCAAGCGAATCAACAGGAGACATCCACCAGGTCATCAGCACGGTTGCGGATGACGCAGACATTGAGAAAAACCTCAAAAAGGAACGTTCTGCCGAGATGTTCATCTACGTCTTCATCATCTTTGTGACTTTCTGCGTCTTCCTGGTCATAGTATACGTGCTTGCAGCCTTCTTCCTGCCCGCCCTTGACGGTTCCAGCAACCCGGCAATGTCCATGGGAGGCTTTGACCTGACAGAGTATACCCTCCTCTTCTTCCACGCAGCTCTTCTCCAGGGTTTCGGTTCCGGGTTGGTTGCAGGAAAAATGGGCTCGGGAAGTATATCTTCCGGGCTCAAGCACTCCCTTGCAATGATGACAGTATCCTATGTGCTGTTCATCGTGTTTATCTGAATTCGGGATTTTGGGCACCCTTCAGGAGCTTCTGTCCTCCGGGTTTTTTAAACCCGGAATTCCCATTTTTCCATTGGAATGAAAGTACTTTGCCGTTCATTTTTTGTGCCTGCCATTCAGAGAATTTCAGTGTTTTTTAACAGTACTTTTCGCCTTAGCAGATTTCCCGAATTAACACAATTTCCCGAATTAACATAATTTTCTGCTTTTTATTTTCAGGGCCTTTTTTCCGATTTTCCGCATCCGATTTTGAAAATCCTGTTTCCCTGTTTAAACCAGGAATTTCCTTTGATCCACTTTCTTTTTAAAGATAAACACCCAATTTTGAGGAAGATGGAAAAAAACACAGCAACTAAGAAAATGCTCCTTTCCGGGCTCATCCTTGCAGTTATCCTTTCTTCCTTTTATGTTCTGGACTTCAAGGCGGCGCAGAGTGAGACACAGACAAATTCAAGGGTAAGTGCCTATTCCTCGGGAGACCCCGGGATTGATTTTCCGGACAGGATCTATCTCTATGTCGAAGGAGACAATTCTATCTCAAAATCCCTCAGGGAAAGCCTCGAAGCGGAATTGGAAAAAACAGGCATGGAGGTATCAGTAACCGATGCAGTCGAGGAAAAGTATGAATCTCAAGCTCTCCTTGTGAATGTAAGTAAAGACGGACTTTACACTCCTGTTTACGCCTCTTCGGACCTGAATATCCTGTTCTTCTATACCTCTACGGGAGAAGGCACAAAATATTTTGAACAATTCAAAGAAGGAAATGTAACGGTGGTCTTTGAAAACACAGGTTCCGGGGAAGGGGAAAAACTGATACGCGGGGATATGGAACTGCAGGATTTCACAAAAGGGATTGTATCTTTAAAAGCTTACAGGAAACACCTGGCTGAAGAAGCTGCAAGGAAAACAATAGAGCAGTTCCAACAGCAAATAAGCATTTCTCCTTAAGCCCTTTTTTTCAGGCAAGCTATAGATAATATCAGGGCGTTTGTTTCAGCAGTTTGCTCCAGATGTTCATATCCTCAAATCCCTTTCCAATCCTGCAGTTGTTCACAAGCCGGCCTGTGCAGGTATAGCCAAGAGAAGCAAAGGCGGAGTTTATGCCGGGAGAAGAAGCCCTGCAAAGGGTATAGGAGCTCAGGAAGTTTCTTTCTGAAAGTTCTTCTTCCAGAGCTTTGATAAGCTCTTTCATCAATCCCTTTCCCCTTTCGGAAGGAACCGTCAGGCAGTCAGTCATTTCGGCACTCGCGTTTTCGGGGTTCATTTCTGCCGAGGCAAGACTCACGATTTCCCCGCGCTTTTCCACAAGGAGGTAAAAGACATTGGAATCCATGGTTTCGAGCAGGTAGTTTTCCATGTGCAGGGGAGCCGGATATAATTGAAATCCCTGCCTGTAAAGGGCTGCCATTGCAGAAGCATCCGCCTGGACTGCGGGCCTGAGTATATACCCTTCCGGAAGGCAGATTTTTTCTTTCTGTTGCCTCCAGATTTCTATTTTTCGAGAACTTCCCTTTTTTTGCCGCTTTTTCCCGGTTTCTCGTTTCTTCCTCAGGCAATTTTTGAGGATCTGGTCTTCTTTTTCTTTCTGAAGGGAAATACCTCTGGAATTTTCCGGGTAATTTGAGAAAATATGGCAGTCCTTTCCGGAGTGATATCCCCTGATGATCCCTTCCTCTACATATCCGCAGGTACGGACCTCATTTCCTTTTTTCGGGGAGGTGTATACGATTATTTTTCCCATTTCCTCGGCTTCGGCAAGAACTTCAAGGTTTCCGGAGAGCGCTTCAAAAATCCCGGTAAACTCCACGACTTTTATTCTTTTATTATAGTAATCAATTACAAGTTCAGCCCCTGCCCCTGGAACCTTAAGCTCTGCTTTTTCCCAGTAACCCGGAAGTTCTTCATGAATCTCGAGCGTTAAGGGAACGTTTTTTTTCGTAGCGGTCCCCTCCTTAGTTTTTAAACACATTTTTTGCTTCCAGTACCTATTTTTCCGAAATCATTTCCTTTCAGAAACGCTGTTTTCTTTCAAGGCCTTCCGGTTCAAGGGCGATTATATCATTTTCTTCGTTGTAGAGTTTTGCAAGACCGGTATCACTTTTAAGCCCGGGGTACTTATCGCAAATGGAACATTTTTGCTGGCACGCTGCGGAGTACTCTGCAGGTTCAGGGTATACGCAGATAACCCCTTCGTAATTCCGGAGGGTGACTCCGGTGTCCGAACTTGAAATCAGGTAATTGGGCCCGACAGGGATTTTTCCTCCCCCACCGGGAGCGTCGACCACAAAAGTAGGGACAGCAAGCCCTGAGGTATGCCCCCTGAGCATCTCCATGATCTCTATGCCCCTTGCAACCGAGGTCCTGAAATGTTCCAGCCCGAAGGAAAGGTCGCATTGATAAAGATAGTAAGGCCTGGTCTTTATCCTCAGGAGTTCGTGACAGAGTTTTTTGATTATCACCGGGCAGTCGTTTACCCCCCTGAGGAGTACGGACTGATTGCCAAGGGGGATCCCTGCACGAGCAAGCATACCCATTGCCTTTTTAGCTTCGGGGGTAATCTCTTTTGGGTGGTTGAAGTGGGTGTTGAGCCAGACCGAAGGGTATTTTCCAAGGATTTCGCACAGTTCGGGAGTTATGCGCTGGGGCAAGGTGACAGGCGCCCTCGAGCCTATCCTTACGATTTCCACATGCGGGATATCAAAAAGTTCCCCCAGGAGCCAGTCCAGCCTCTCGTCGGAAACAAGCAGGGCATCTCCCCCCGAAAGCAGGACGTCCCTTATTTCAGGGTGTTCCCTGATGTACTCGATTCCCTCCCGGATTGTTTTTTCCGAATAATCATATTCCCTGTTGCCGACCCTGCGCTTGCGAGTGCAGTGTCTGCAGTACATCCCGCATCGGTTTGAAATAAGGAAAAGCACCCTGTCCGGATACCTGTGAGTTATGCAGCTCTCTTCCGATGGTGAATCAAGGTCTTCACAGAGAGGGTCTTCAAGTTCCCAAGGAGATTTTTGAAGTTCGGCTGAGAGAGGCACGGCCTGCATCCGGATGGGACAGTTCGGGTCTTCCGGATCAATAAGGGAAGCATAGTAAGGAGATATTGCCATTGGAAAAACCTCAAGCGCTTTCTTAATATCCGCCTTTTCTGCATCCGAAAGCGGGATCAGTTTTTCGAGTTCTTCAACAGTGGTGATTCTGTTTCTATACTGCCATTTCCAGTCTGAAAATTCTATTTCGCCTGCGTTAAAGCAGGTTTTAATCTTGGATTTCACGGTTAAACCTCAGTGAAAGCTGGAAGAAAAATCAAGGGACAGACGCCCGGAATAATTAAGGGACGGATGTCCAGAATATAGTACATGGAATCCTGTTCAGGAAATTAAATCCAGTCTTTTCCAGCTTATTTAAAGAAAATGCGTCTTTAATTGGTAAATGTTAAGATTTAATTAATCTATTAAATACTTTTTTGCCAAAAGAAGCTTCAATGGTTCTTATTTTCTGAAAATAATTCTTAAAAATCTCCCCTTATTCAAGAGAATTTTTAATTTTGTCCTTTCCTATCCTTTTATCTTCGGTTAAAACTGCAATTTTTCTGGCATTTCCTATTCTGCCCCCTCTGAAGGAGATAGGAACCTTTAAAAAGGAAGAAAAGCAATTGCTTCTTTTTTTAGCATTCATATGGAAATAAAAATGCTTTCTAAAGGAAATAAAGACGAGAATCCCATTTTAATTCCAAAATATGGAGTTTTTAAAGTTCCAGAAGATAAAAAAGGATTTTGATGCCCAAAAAATCCTTTTTTACCCTTATTTTTTGAATATGTCTCGAATGAATTCTGCCATTGCCGGGGATACCCCATTGCCGGAGTGCTTCCACTTTGCGCCAATGAAATTTATATTAATTGAGAAGTCAATCTACAATTGATGGAATCACTGCTTTTGAGGGAACTCCTGATTATTTTCGGGCTTTCTATCCCTGTGGTCTTTGCATTTTCCAGATTGAGGATTGCCCCGCTGGTGGGCTTTTTACTTGCGGGCATCCTTGCCGGACCTTTTGGTTTCGGGCTGATTCAGGAGAGCGGGGAGATCGAACTGCTGGCTGAGATAGGGGTCGTACTCCTGCTTTTTACCATAGGGATAGAGTTTTCCCTGCGCGACCTCCTGCAGCTCAGGCGAATCGTGCTACTTGGGGGCGGGCTTCAGCTTTCAATTACCACTCTTGCGGTTGCTTTTGTTTTCGTCCTGCTGGGGAGTTCCAGGGAAACTTCTATTTTCCTGGGAACGCTGGTGGCACTGAGCAGCACGGCAATTGTCCTCAAGATCCTGCAGGAAAAGGGAGAAATCTACAGTGCCCACGGGAGAACTTCACTGGGAATCCTGATCTTCCAGGACGTGGCTGCAGTGGTAATTATCCTCCTTACTCCAGTCCTGGCAGGCGTTTCAGGAGAAGAAAATGGCTTTTTCGAGCTTATCCTTCAGGCCCTGGGACTTGTCCTGCTCACCCTGCTCAGCGCCAGGTATGTTGTTCCTTTTATTATGTACCATGTGGCACGGACCCGCAACAGCGAACTTTTTCTCCTGAGCGTGGTGGTTATAGGACTCTCTGTTGCCTGGCTGACCTCAATGGCAGGGCTCTCCCTCGCTCTCGGAGCTTTCCTGGCAGGGCTGATTATTTCCGAGTCAGAGTATTCTACCCAGGCCCTTGGAAACGTGATCCCCTTCAGGGATATGTTCATGAGCATTTTTTTTATCTCCATAGGGATGCTGCTTGACCTGGACATCCTGAGGCAGCATCTATTCCTGATCCTGACCGCCACCGCTGCAGTGCTGCTTTTCAAGGCTTTTGTAAATGCCCTGAGCACTTTCCTTATCGGTTTCCCCCTTAATACGATGATCCTGGTGGGCTTCTCCCTTTCCCAGGTAGGAGAGTTCTCCCTGATCCTTGCCGGTGTCGGTTTTGCAAACGGACTCCTTTCCACAGAAATCTATCAGGAATTCCTGGACGTAGCGGTGCTTTCCATGGTACTTACCCCTTTCATCATGGGCATGGCCCCCCGAGCTGCGGCTTTCGCTCAGGAGCTTCCCTTCCCCCAGGTGCTGAAATCCGGCTGGTACAAAGGGTTTTTAGAGCACAAAAGGGAAGAAGAGCTTGAAAATCACCTGATCATAATAGGTTATGGAGTCAACGGGAGAAACGTTGCGACTGCTGCCCGGGAAGCTTTGATCCCCTACCACATAATCGACATCAATCCGGACACCGTAAGGAAGGAAAAATCAAAAGGAGAGCCTATTATGTACGGAGACGCAGCCCAGAAAGCCGTACTGGAACATGCAGGCATAAGGGCTGCAAAATCGGTTGTTATAACTGCGGGCGATCCTGTAAGCGCACAGAGGATTATTGATGCGGCAAGGAGGTTGAACCCGGAAATCCATATTATTGCAAGAACCCACTTCCTGAGCGAACTCGATAGATTCTACTCCCTCGGCGCGGATGAGGTCATCTCGGATGAGTTTGAAAGCTCCATAGAACTCTTTTCCAGGGTGCTCCACAGATACATGGTCCCTTTCAGCGAAATTGAAACTATGGGGGAGCAGCTTCGGGCAGACCACTACAGGATACTTCGCAGCCCTGAAATGCGCCGGAAAAGTCTCTGCGAACTTTCCCTTGACTTTTCCGAAGTAGACATCCGAAGTATAAGGGTAGGAAAACACTCAGGCGCTGCCGGCCAAACCCTCGGGAACCTTAATATCCGCAAGATGTATGGAGTTTCTATCCTTGCAATTTCCAGGAACCATAAGCTAATCTATGACCTGGGAGCCGAAACCGAACTTAAATCCGACGACATCCTGCTCGTAATAAGCCCTCCGGAAAGGCTTGAGAAACTTAGGGAACTTTTTGAGTAGGAGGAGTGAGAAGGTTCTTTTTCTTACAAATACGCTTTTTCGGGACCATATCCAGTAATCCGGTATAGATCCTGTACTCCTGAATAACAGAGCAAAAAATCAGGCTCTGTAGAAAAATCAATTGTTTTTTATAAAACTGAAGGAGTAAATCCGGAGATGTAAATCTATTTACTGTAACCTGTATGGGAATTTGTTTTAAACAGGCGTACCACTGCAGAAAATCAGAACAAGTACAATGACAGTAATACAAAATGCAATTTCAGTATATCTTAAAAATTTATCCTCCATAGTTTTAATAAGGAGCCAATCTTATATAAGTTATTTCCACAGTACCATTGGAATGAGAGTAACATTTTGAAACAGTATGCGGTCTACCAGGAACGGTGAAAAATCAAAAAAATAAGAGCTGATTTTGATCGGAAATACCCGGGAAAAATAGAAAATATATTGATGGACTGCTGAATGATTCAAATCTTCAAGTTCTTACCATTCGAACTTTAAATTTTTTTCAATATGACATCTCTCGCTCCAGAATCATGCTATATGCGAAACAAATTTTAAAATTTTTACATAATGTAAATATAACTATTCAGAACCAGGAGAAATATGCCGAAGTACAGAATAAGTTAAATTACCCAGTTTTCACTGTTTTTCGTGGTTACTTATTAAATATATTATCCAAAAAATTGAACATTGAGTCTCTAATTTCTTTTCAGGATACTGAATGCCCCAATTAATCATATATTACTTTTTCTATATATCCCCCTGAAAAAGTGCCAGATTTCGAGAGTATTAGAGTGTTTATACATGCAGAATCTGAGATTAAAATTGAAGAAAAATCTTTTCCCGGTGTTCACATCCAGACACCAATGATAGGTAAATCATAAAAATAGGGACCGTAACTATTTTTAAAATAATTAATAGTATCTTTGTAAAAAAAACAAAACATTTTTATATATCCCGGCTATCTTATTAATGGTGTCAATGAAATCCAAAATAAGCCACTATTTTGCATCGATGGCGCTGTTGTCCGGTTTTCTTTTGGCGCTAACAGGTATTGTTTATGCTCTTTCTGTACACCTTACAAGAAAATCTGATCCCGGAGAAATTGCCATCACATACGGTTTCATCGGTTTCGGTTTATCCCTGATTCTTACCGGCATCAATCTGATGATAAAGCAACCGAAAGAATATCATCTTCATATTGTGGGAACAGGGCTCATCCTAAACTGTATAGGGGTTATGGCTTTTCTTGCACTTTACCCTCAGGGTTATCCCGTTTGGGGATACCCGAATGTTACCTATGTGGCAGCCATATATGCCGCAGGCGTGTGTCTGCTCGCAGGAAATGCCTTTGCAAATACGGTTTTGAATCAGATTGAGGAGAGAGCAAGACAACTTTCTGAAGTAGAGTCTGAAAAGATAAAGAGCCACAGTGAAGAAGAAATCGAAAAAGAAGTCCAGAAAACACTCGAAAGGTCTCTTACACAGAAGGATGGCTTTTCGAGATTCAACATGGAATTGAGAGACTCTGAATATGATTTTATTCTCGGAAAAGGGCTTACGGAGTCACAGGAGAAAAAGGTCACAATTCAGGATGAAATTTTGGAAGTTGAGAACCTGAAGTTCACAAGTACCGGAAAGCTTGAAGTTCTCGATGATGGACTCGATTCGGCATCACTGCTACTTGCCCGGGCTACCAGCACAGCCTCTGGGGGCAAAGAACCCAAAGGGATATTCAACCGTAAAGCGAAACTTTTCAGGAGACATTGAAATGGCTAAAGGCCTTGACGTAGGAACCATGAATATTATATGCGCGACCAAAGGAAATGGTTCAATTTCCTTTTCCCAGCAGAGAAACGCATTCCTTGAAATGGAGTCAAACGACCTGACAAAACAGATGCTTGACAATGGAAAAGTACTGTACACGCATAAAGACAGCAACCTGAATGTGCTCGGAGAAGATGCCTTCAAATTTTCAAACGTGTTTAACAAGCACATCCGAAGACCCATGAAGCAGGGGATCATAAGCCCCGACGAAAAAGATTCCATTCCGATGATTAAAGTCATCATTGAGAGGGTACTCGGAGCCCCTGATAAGAAAGACGAAATCCTCTACGTTTCAGTTCCTGCAAATCCTATCGATAACCAGCTCAATGTACTCTATCACGGAAAAACCGTAGAAGCCCTTGCCAATAAACTCGGATATGTCACCCACCCGATCGATGAAGGGCTTGCAGTCGTATATTCCGAACTCAGCGACTCCAATTTTACAGGTATCGGGATCAGTGTAGGGGCTGGAATGACAAACGTAACTGTGGCATACATGGCAACTCCCATTGTTTCTTTCAGCATTGCCCGTGGAGGAGACTGGATTGATGAGCAGGTCGCAATTGCCACAGGCATGGCAAAGGAAAGAATCACCTCAATCAAAGAAACAGACTTCGCACTGGGTTCAGAGTACGAAATCGGAAGTGTCCAGGGCGCCCTTGCTGTTTACTACGATGCCCTCCTTACATATGTCCTGCAACACCTCAAGCGCAAGCTCTCGGAAACTGCCCCTCCTGATGCCGAATTCCAGGTAGCAATTGCCGGCGGAAGCACCAGAGCCAGAGGTTTTGTGGAAATGTTTGAGAAAAGATTAAAGGAAGCAAATCTGCCTATCAGAATTTCGAGCGTCAAGAAGAACAGGTTTGCAGGCCCCTCGGGAACGGACTCAAGAGACCCGATCTACGCAATTGCCAGGGGATGCCTGATTGCAGCTCTCTCCAAGGAGGCAAGCCTTGCCCCTGCTCCCTCGCCTTCCCCCGAAAGCCCGGTCTCTAAATTCTCAACTCAGAGGCCAGAACCTATCGTAGTCACTAACAAAAACTGAACCTGACCGAAACATCTGCAGGTACTCTTGAAGAAGGGTAAAACTGAGAGCAAAAACCCTTCTTCAAAGTTTTTTCAAATCTCTTTTATTCGAATCCTTTTCTTCATTCCTTTTTGTCAAACCATTTTTCAAACCATTTTTCAAACCATTTTTCAAACCATTTTTCAAACCATTTTTCAAACCATTTTTCAAACCATTTTTCAAACCATTTTTCAAACCATTTTTCAAACCATTTTTCAAACCATTTTTCGAACTATATTTTTGAGATGAGAATTTTTTTGTTTTTCTGGTATTCCGATACATATAAATAATGTATCAGTTATTCTACATAATGTAAAACAAACATTACATATTGTAGGGATAGATTTACACTATGTCGTTAAAATTTTACTTTGAGATCAGCAGAATCGAGAGATTATCACTGAAAAATGTATGAGGAGTTATTCGGATGAAACGAAAACAGTTTAGAATAATTTCTTTCCTGATCACGATGATCATGGGGGCTGTTGTAGGTTTTTCGGTTTCCATAGGAAATCCGGCGCTTGCAGTAGGTGTCGTACTTGCGGGTATGGCGGCTATGTACAATCTGAAAAGCAGGCTTGAAGGCGTGGTTGAAGATGAGAGAATCCACCAGATAAGCCAGAAGGCTTCGCGCATTACTCTCCAGATAGTGGCGCTGGGGCTTGCTCTTGGGGGCGCAGTCCTGATAGCTATGAGGAACACTTACCCCGGATACACGGACCTCGGTTTCTTCATGGCATACGCCAGTTGCGGGGTTCTTGTGCTTTACTCCCTGTTTTACAGATACTACAACAGGGAATACGGGGGCTGAGATGAAGAACAATATTAAAGTTTACAGGGCAATTCATGACCTTACCCAGGAAAGCCTTGCGGAAAAGGTGGGAGTGACAAGACAGACAATAAACGCTATAGAGAAAGGAAAGTATGATCCCTCGCTTGACCTTGCGTTCAAGCTTTCCAGACTTTTTAAAGCAAGCATTGAAGATATCTTCCTCTATGAGGGAAGCAAGAATTGAAAATTGCCCTGAAAAGGGTTTATTCCCGTATTCTTTTACCGCATAAAAGAATTCCATAATTCGGGGGAGAGCTTTACCTGAAGGAAAAGAGCTCTCGAGAGGAAAATGCGAGAATAAAGGCATATAAACCTTTTTTCGGGCATAGGAACGCAGGCTTCCGAGAGAAAGCAGTAAAAAGTATTTTCACAGGTATTGCTCGCATTTTCATCCTGTTTTTCTCAAAAGCAGACATTCAAATATTTTTTCCAGCTAAACTTAGCTTTCCCGGGTTCTTCCACGCAAATAAATCTGAAGTAAAAGACCATATAATCAGGATTTTATTTTTTGTAAAACCGCTTTCCGGCAAAGAACTGAGATTTCAGTGCGTAAGTTAATTTTCTTAACCGGGGTTTAAAGCCTACGCATCTGGAAAATCAAAATTAGTTTTTAAATAAATTTATAAGGAATGAACAGATAGTTAAATACAGATATCTGTTTCCAAGATCCCGGTTTGACAACCGATATATCTAAAGCAATGGCAGACAGATAATAGACAAGTAAAAACAGATACCAGAAATAAGAATATCAGCAGGAGTCAACAAATATGATGCAATCTTTTATAGTAGAGCACTACCTCGAAAGTGCCGTAGATGTTTACTGTGGTGGGCCGGATATTTTCAGGGGAACCGTAAAAGCCTGTGCAGACAATGTACTCACTCTCGAAAATGAAGGAAAACTGACACATATAGCCATTGACAAGATTATTGCCTTGTGGGCTCAGTAAGTTCAAAACCTTAAATTTCAAGAGCATACAAACTGGAGCAACCAGGGGAAGAGAAAGGACATTAATGGTCTTTTTCTGAACCCCGTTAAAGCTGAATGACTCTCGGGACCGATGAGTTAGCTTGGGCTTTTGCTCAGGTCAGGCTTTTGCTCAGGTCAGGCTTTTGCTCAGGTCAGGTATTTTCAGAATTCGTACCCTGGATGGGAACTGATCTGGATTCGGCAGAACCGAAATTTGATACATGAAATACATGAGGTACAAGGAATGCAGTCTTTTATAGTGGAACATCTTCTCGACGAAGTTGTGGATGTATACTGTGGGGAACCCGACATTTTTAACGGGAAGGTGAAAGCCTGCGCAGACAATGTGCTCACCCTTGAAAATAACGGAAAAGACACGCACATAGCAATTGATAAGGTCATAGCTATCTGGCGTGTATCTGACATTCCTCAGATACTCCCTGGAGAATAATATTTCTCGCCACCGTTTTTGGAGAATAACTCCAGAATCTGCAATTATTTTCTCAACCGAACCTCCATGAAATGGAAGCTGGAAGCTTTCTATGAAGGCACGAAATCGGAATGTGTGGAACATTTCAAAAATGCACGTTTGAATAATCAGGGCAGTTTTTAGAAAAAACGCTGTCGAATAAAATGCTGTCGAATAAAACGTATTGAATTGGAGGAGTCCCGAAGCGGGAAACTTCATCCATTTCCACCACATTTTTACAAAAAGCTGAGACTGTTTACCAACGGCAACCGTTTTACCAACAGTAGCTACTTTACCAACAGTAGCTACTTTACCAACAGTAGCCGCTTTACTAACAGCAGTCATTTTACTAACAACAGCCACTATAGAGTTTTGCAAAGCCAGATAATTTTCCAGGCTTATGCTTTAAACTCACATTCTACGCAGCTTATATTTTAGTGCAGCTTTTTGCATGGGAGGCGATGAACTCCCTCATGAGTTTTGCTCCGAGCATGGCTGTCTGTCCCGAATCGTATTCAGGAGCGATTTCAACAATGTCAAGAGCCATTGAGAAAGGAGCAAGAGTCCTTATTGCAGTCCTGACATCTCTGGCGCTGAGACCGAAAGGTTCAGGAGTCCCGAGCCCCGGGGCATAAGCTGGATCTATTGCATCCATATCAAGGGAAAGGTAGAGCTGGCTGCAGTCCAGCCATTCAATGGCTTCTTTAAGGACTTCGACCATGCCTATGGACTCAACATCGTCTGCCGTGTAGTATTTCAGGTTATTTTCCCTGGCAAAAACCCATTCTTCTTCCGGGCCGCTCCTTATGCCTATGGAAACAAGGTTCTTTGTGACCTGTTCGAGAATGTTCCGGGACACACATGCGTGGTTATGTTTGAATCCCCTGTACTCCTGCCTGAGGTCGAAGTGGGCATCAAGAATAAGGACTCCGAAATCATCTCCTGCGAACTCGGCACACGCCTTGACCGTAGAGTAGGTAAGGGAATGTTCGCCTCCGAGCATGATTGGAAGTTTCCCGTCGTTCAACAGGCTTTTTACATCTTCGTAAAGATCCCTTAAGGTCTCGTCGACCGAAGCTGAGGTTTCCAGGTTTCCGGCATCATAAATCGGAAGGTCCACAAGGTCGATGTCGAAAGTCGGGTTGTAACTTTCAAAATTTGCAGAAACCTGCCTCATCGCATCCGGAGCCCAGCGGCTGCCTGCGCGGTATGAGGAGGTATTATCAAAAGGTACGCCGAAAATAACATAGCGTGCAGAGTCATAGTCTGCGAGAGCATCTATAAAGGAATTGGGTAAAAACATACTCTGACCTGATGTAAATTATTTACTTAAAAAAAGAACTCAGGTTATTGACCTGAGTTTTTCACTGCTGTTAAAAGGCTTATGTCCTTATGTCGAGTTTGATCTTTCCGAGGGCTGTGATATATGAAACTTCTTCACCCTCTTTTACCTTGTCCTTGTATTCATCAGGGATTACGATTTCAAAGGTTGAGAAGTCTCCCATGTCCATAAGCTGGGCGATGTCTCCGGTAATTGAGATGATCTGCGCACTCTTTCTTTCCACAATCGGGACATAGATTTTGTTTGCAACGGATCCTATGTAGGAACGCTTCTGCCCGTCAAAGAGACCTATGGCTTCAACCCTTGCCTTTGCAGCGCCGTGCTTCCCGGGCTTGGACTTGGAGATGCTCTTTATAACACATGCTTCGTCGTCAATAATTACATATTTCCCTTCTTTAAGGTCCTTTACTTCTACCTGCTGTTTCATAGTGATTCTCCCATAGTTGAGATGTCTATATAAGCTGTAAACGTCATACCGGATTTGCTGAATTTTCAGGGTCAATTCCGGAGAAGTGGTATAAGAAGGCTGTTCTAATTTTTAAGCCTGTCTACCCGTTCATCCATACTTTGCTTAAATGCGCTGTATAGAAAAGCTCGAAAGTAGTTACTACCTGAATGCCTGTACAACCTCACAGGTCGAAAACTAATACGATTAATTATCCTAGAGTATATAACGCTTATGCGAGATTTTGATTTTCCGGGAGTAATTTCAGAGAGAATTTGCCGAAATAATGGAATATTCCCCTTAATTTGAGGAAAATTTTAGTTATTAAATATTTAGTCTGACGATTCAAATGAACCTTAAAGGAATCTTAAAGGAATCCTAAAGGAATCCTAAAGGAATCTTAAAGGAACTACAGAGGAACCTAATAAACCTTAAGGAAACCTCATTCCTGAGAGGTTTGCAGTACATTCAAAGTCCGAAACCTGCTTTTGGTTATTTTCGACAGCTGAGTCCAAGTTTCTTCAATTTTTCCGGAGAAGGCACCCCCTCCCTATCCCAGCCGCGATAACGGTTATACTCCTGAAGAGCAGCATCAAACTCCTGCACGGAAATTCCGTCATCTCTTTCTTCGCTGCCGGATTCAAACAGCCTTTCCGGAAGAGTATCATCTTTCCGTGTAAAACCTGCTTTCAAGTTATAAACTCGCTCAAGGTTCCAGATTCTTTCTCCTGCTTTAAGGAGTTCCGCTGGAGAGATTTCCAGGCCGGCCCCCGCCTGCAGGAGAGCTGAACAGAGCTCTTCATTGATGGCAAAAATCGAAAACGAGCAGAACACAAGGGAATCCAGCACGGCCGTCAGGTTTTCAAAAACCTGCAGAATTCCGGCTTTTCCCCGGAGACTGAAGCGGTCAAGGAGCAAAGGCTTTCCAAGCACTTCGGGGCCGACCATAAAGGCTGTGAGATAATCCCCTCCGTGACAGGAAGTTGCATAAGCAAGGGCCTGTCCTCTGATCCCCCTTGGGTCAAAACCCCCCAGTTCGAGCCCCTTTACATCCATACTGAGGTCTTCCCTCTTCCTGGACGATAGGTAGTTCCTGGCCCCTTTTCCCGGTTCACTTCCTTCCCCGAGTCCCGTAAGCAGGGTTTCAAGTTCCCCGGGTTCTATTTTCCCGAATTGAAGTTCTGCACAGGCACCGAGAACGGACCCGGCGGATACAGGGTCAAGCCCGTAATCCTTACAGATCCTGTCTGCCCGGAGCACCGAATCAAAGTCTGAGTTTTCAAGGTTAAACCCGAAAGCCCAGAGGGAATCATAGTCAGGAAGAAGCTGCCCGGTTTTCTTAATCCTCCGCTTACAGCCCAGGGGACAGGCAGGGCAACTTTCTTTTTCAAGCTCGAAACTGGCTTTGAGGTACTCTCCTGAGAACAGGTCCGCAAAAGGAGCGCCCTTTCCGGAAAAGTTTCTGCAGGGGATAAGCCCCATATAATCCAGAAGCTTCACAAGTACAGGCGTGCCATAGTTTGCAAGCCCTTTGGAGAGCACGGGATTTGCTTCAAAAAGTTTCACCATCTTTGTTTCAAGCTCTTTGAACTTTTCAGGCCTGGCTGGCAAAAGCTCTTTTTCTCCTTCTACAACCACGGCTTTCAGCAGCTTTGAGCCTGCAACCGCCCCCAGTCCCCCTCTTCCGCTGTGAACGGCATCAATAACAAAAGAAGAGATAAGAACTTCTTTTTCTCCTGCCCTGCCTATGCAGGCTACACTTCCTTTGCTTTTCAGGATTTCTGTGCATTCTTCAGTGTTTTTTTCCCAGAGCCGGTCTGCCTGCACAATTTTAATCTCATCTCCACTTAGCTCCACATAAGAAGGAATCTTTGCTTTTCCGGTAATTGCCAGGGCATCGATTCCGGCTTTTTTCAGTTCTCGCCCAAAGCCCCCGCCAGTGTTCCAGCTGAATACGGTGCCTGTGAGAGGGGATTTTGAAGTAAGGACTGCACCTGAAGCCATTGGGGCAAGACCTGTAAGCGGACCGGCAGTAAAAATAAGAGGGTTTTCAGGACTTAGAGGGTCAATCTCAGGATCCGTAAGTTTGGAAAGCAACTTTACTCCAAGTCCCCTGCCCCCCAGGTACATGCGGATTAATTTTTCATCGGTACCGGTGACGGTAACTGTTTCGGAGCTAAGGTCTATATATACTGTTTTTCCTGTCCAGCCAGCCATGTTGAGTCCTCTATTTTTTTCTCTGATCGGTCTTAAAATCCTTTTTTGTAGCGTTTTTTATTTCCATCTTATTAAATTGAATTCATTCTCTTCGGTACAGGAATGCTCCAAACAGACCAACAACATAATAAATAATTTCAAAACAAGGCACACCTGCGTTTCCTTCCCCGGCAAAATTTGTATTTTTTCCTTCGAAAGCCGTCGTTTAACATCTGTTGCCGTACTTTCATTTTCTTGTCCAGGCCCCCCGAATATCGAATTCCGGTTCAATTTCAGTGCCGGATGTGTTATTTTATTTTTATCGCTTTCCCCGACCAGGACCAGGGAATTGAACTTTGGCTCAAAATAATTTATCTATTCTTCGCTTTATCCCGACCTTCCATTTTAAGAGTTTCCACGATTTTCAACCTGTTGATATTATTAAAGAGCATTAATTCCAATTTTTATAGGACTCAGTTAAACTAATAATTGCGGATTTTGGAATGGTTCTCCAAAACCGACAACAATAGAAATACAATTTTTTTGAGAATATCCGCAGAAAGGCAGATGTTTTAAGTTAGATGTCTTAAGTCAGATATCTTTTTTCAAGCCGTCTTTCTAATTATCTCGGCCTATTTAATTTTTGAGACATACTATTTCCCCCTAAAAAGCGGGTTGAAAGAAGGGGACCACTTATTAAATATAATTCATAAGACCTTAAAAAAGCCAGACTTTAAGGCAGAGAAATCTTAGATAATATTACATGAATCTGGAGAAACCTTACATCATTTCTGTATACGCCCTTGTCCAGAATGAGAAAGGGGAGTTCCTGTTGCTCAGGCGTTCGGAAAACTCCCGCACCAATCCAGGGAAGTGGGACCTCCCGGGCGGAAAAGTAAACCTGAAGGAGACTCTTAAAGAAGCAGTCGTGCGCGAGGTAAGAGAGGAAACCGGAATTTCAATATTTCCAGGGGAAATTGCAGGAGAGGTAAACTTTGAACTTCCAAAAAAAAGGGTTATTGCTATCGTTTTTAATGGGGGGTATGTTATGTCCGAAGTTAAAATAAGTTCTGAGCATATCGAATACGCCTGGACTTCCCTGGAAAGTATTCTCGAGATGGAGGTCCTTCCTGCTTATTTCAGGGACTTTTTCAGAAGGTTTGCCCTCGAAAACAAAAAATCTTCCGATCCCGTTTGATCCACTATCCGGTTTCCGTTCTTATTTGAAGTACTTATCTTCAAGTTTTTTTCGTTTTCTCCGGCTGTACTGCCAGCTTACGCCAAGGAAGAGGAGAACTACAAGAGCTACGATACCTGCTACCCGCAGAAGGGGTCCATATTTGCTCAGCAGAATGGGGTTCACATTATCCCTGAGTTCGTATTCGGGATACATGATATCTCCCCGGCCACTGCTGTGTCCGAGGCCCAGGGCATGCCCGAGCTCGTGCTTTGCAATGGTGAACATGGTCGCGTCACTATACTGCCGCCAGCCCCTGCCCTGGTAGTTTCCAACCTCAAGGACTATATCCACTTCTTCAAAATGATCGCCGGAGATACTGGGTTTTGCATAGCCCGCCACACCCGAAGGGGCTCCTTCGACATTTTCCAGGTTTTCCACCCACCTTATTCTTATATCGGCGTCTTCGGAATCGATAACCTCAAAAACAGGGCTGTACTCGAGATTTCCGTTTCCCCCGTTTTCCCAGTATTCAAGAGCCTTTTCTATTTGTTCATAGTAGGTGGTGCTGTAATGAAGAGGGGTATTATTATCGTCGATATACACCGTAATAGGAGAATGATCCCATGGTCTGTCAAGAATCTTCTCCGGATCTGCCCCGGCTGCTAGCGAGGGCAAAAATAATGTCATCAGCAATAAGACAACGGAAAAAGTGATTACAGGAATATTTTTTCGATTAATGCAAAAGAACCTCCATTATAGGCAATTAATTTATTTTCAGTTATGATTTATTATTTTCAGCTATGATTTTTTATTTCCAGTTATGATTTATACCAGGTAAAACTGCTGTACGTGCATATTTTGGGAGTTATAAGCGAACCTCAATAAAAGCTTACAAATCTCCATAAAGGCTTATGAACCTCGATAAGACTTGCTAATCACGTTAAAGGCTTATGAATCACGTTTTTAAAGCTCGAAAAAATATCTGTCAAAAAATAAGCTTTAAGATTATAAGTACCTTAACTAAATTAATTTTAGTAAAAAGTTAAACCGGAGTTTGGCTGTAAACTGATTCTTAATTTAAAGCGAACTTTAAAAAATATATTTAAAAATTAAATTTAAAATTAAATATTAAGAAATGAGCCAAGACGTTGAAGCTCTGGCTTTTTGCTGCTGTTTACTTGAAGCTGTTTACTTGAAGCTGTTTACTTGAAGCTGTTTACTTGAAGCTGTTTACTTGAAGCTGTTTACTTGAAGCTGTTTACTTGAAGCTGTTTACCTGAAGCTGTTTACTTGAAGCTGTTTACTTGAAGCTGTTTACTTGAAGCTGTTTACCTGAAGCTGTTTACTTGAAGCTGTTTACTTGAAGCTGTTTACTTGAAGCTGTTTACCTGAAGCTGTTTACTTGAAGCTGTTTACTTGATGTTTGCTCCGGCGATATTGCATACTTCGCAATCAGGATCACAGCAATGGTCGTTTTCTTCACTTTCCTTTTCATCCCCGGGGAATTCGGATGCAAGAGCCCTTGTACTTTCCGCAAGTACTGCTGCATTGGACAGGGATGCTCCTATCATTATTGCAGAAAATATTTTTTCTTTCGGGATGCCTTTTCTTTTTGCGATTCTTATGTGCATTTTCAGGCAATGCTCGCAGCGGAGGGCAGAAGCTACACCTATGGAAATAAGTTCCACGGTTTCCTGATCAAGATTTTTGAACTCTCGCATGATGGAGTTATCATAAAGAGTTTTTGGAATGAAGATCTCAGGGAGATCTTTCATAAAGTTCATAATATAAGGGACTTCCCCATACTGTTTCCGGACATCCTCGAGGAGCGCCGGGATGACTTTTTCGGGGTCATTTTTTAAAACTTCCACAATATCCTCAAGTTCCATAAGAAACCACCACACATTAAAGTAGAAACCGAGTCAGACGCCGTTTTCCTGAAAGAGCTTTACAGTTTAAAGGATGAGTGAAAAGGCACAAACCCAGTAAAAATGTAAAGTGGCTGGATTTCAACTCAAAGAATCCGGGTCAAATTGCAAAACCAACGTCAGACTTAGATTTGATTTTTATCAATATATAATTTTTCATTTTTGATCTGGTAATATTTGCAAGCTCGGAAAGAACGACTCCTTCATCAAACTCCAGCTTTTCAATTTTTTCGTGAAACTCATCATATGGCAGTTTGACCCTGAGCCCGTTAAGCTGGAGGGTGAGAGGGGCAGGAGAGAGGACTCTGCGGATTTCAGGGACCTGGTTTTCAATCTCCTTCATAACCCGTGCGGGAAGCACCGCAAGAGGATCTTTTGCTTGCTGCTTGCGAATATCCGAAGCGATCTGTGAAACCCCTTCGTTGAGTTTCTCAAGGGCTTCAATCTCCTCAGTCCGCCTTAACCTGTGAGAGACCCTACCAATATTTCCAACGTAGAGATCTGCCCCCGGGACATCTTCGGTCTTCAATTCAGAGGGCCCTCCGGTAACCACTATAGGGATTTCGATGCCTTCAAAGAGTTTCGGCTTCTTTTTCGTAATGCAGTCACTGAAAGACCCGAAGGAGAAAACCGCAATGTCGTGTTCGTTGATGAGCTTTCTTTCGTAGTCCATGGACAGGGAAACCCTTCGTCCCATTCCCCTGGCAAGCCCTATCATATTGGTATTGGCTCCGGGGTGGCGGAGGTATTCTGCCACATCACAGGCCGAATGCGGGAGGTGGTGGGAAGCAAGAGTGGGAGATACAACTGCAATCTCCACTCCTGTAAGAGGGGCTTCTATCAGGACTCCAAGCAATTCGTTAGCGAGTTTTTTTACAACATCAAGGTCTTTTTCAGGAATAAGCATTATAAGATTGACTTCGGTCCCGGTAACTACTTTCTGAATTATGTAGCCTCCGAGGTCTTCCATCAGTTCCATCAAAAGCCCGTGCTTATGGACCCCGCCGGTATAAAGATAAGGTAGGAGTACAACCATCTTACTTTTTCCCTCCTTCCGTCAGTTCCTCGAGCATTGCTCCTGCTTCTTCGATCCATTCATGTTTCAAAGCTTCCTCGGATGCCACAAAAACAAACCTGTTGCCTTTATACAGATGATAGCGAACCCTGAAACCCTCGGGAGTGGCCCGGATCGCAAATTCCACAAGGTTTTCATGAAGCCTGTGCCTTGGGTCTGCAACCATCATCTCTTTAAGAAAAGCCGCCTCTTCTGCAGGTTTATCCGTGGTTACGGCTACGGTCCAGCGGTCCGGCTGGCTGATGTTCGCTTTTCCGTAGCGCTCCCAGAGTTTTACGAGGAGTTCGGGGATGTACTGTTCTTTTTTGATCGAAATGATTACTTCCCCGGCTACAGGTTTTGCTTCTACGTCAGCAATATCGATTGTCGTAACTCTGGTACCAACATCCCTGAGGATGATTGCCATCTGGAAGAGAGAATCTTCAGGTCTCAGCACTACCTTGATCCGGCCTATTGCAGGGGCAAGCTTGAGACTTGCAAGGTTGTCTTCGATAATCTTCCTGTAAAACTCCTGCTCCGACTCAATTGCTGAATCGACAACAAAGGTCTCAAGCGAATCCATTTTTCCTCACTCCTCCACGTAGCCGGATGCAAGAAGTGCTGCCCCTACTGCCCCTATCAGGTGGGAGTTTTTCGGCACGAGGACATCAATCTTGAGAAGATCTCCGAGGGCTTTTGGGACTCCTTCGATAAGAGAAGACCCGCCTACAAGGATCAGCGGCTCTTTTACGTCCACTTCCTGTAACTGCTGCTCGTAAATCTGTTCTACCACACTGTAGCAGGCTGCAGCTGCGACATCTTCAGGGGTAGCCCCCCGGGCAAGGGAGTTTACAAGAGATTGGATACCGAAGACTATGCAGTAACTGTTCATGCTTACATTTTCCTGCATACCCTTGATTGCAAGAGCCCCGAGTTCCGTAATATCCACGCCGAGCCGCTTTGAGATCATTTCAAAGAAACGCCCCGAAGCTCCGGCACAGATTCCTCCCATTGTGAACATGCCGGGGATTCCGTCTTCTACCGAGATTGCCTTGTTGTCCATACCTCCGATATCAATGACCGTTGCAGAGCCTTTTTGCTTGTCTGCGAGGTAGACAGCTCCTTTTGAGTTGACGGTAATTTCTTCCTGGACAAGCTGGGCATTGAAATGGTTTCCTATAAGGAAACGCCCGTAGCCTGTGGTACCCAGAGCCTGGATCTCTTCTCTGGAAACCCCGGCTTCTTCAAGGGCCATGGAATAGGCTTCTTCAGCACTTTCGAGGACTTTTGTTGTGGGTACCCAGCCTTTTCCTATGATCTTATTGTCTTTCATAACCACAGCTTTTGTGGTGGTCGACCCCGAATCAATTCCGGCAGTCAGCCCGGTCTGGACCTCCCTGGCAAGGAGATGCCTGCGCCTGGCAATTGTGGTAAGGGCTTCAAGCCGGGTGAGCAGGGTGCCTGCGCTTGTTCGTTCGGTAAAGGAATAGCTGATTACGGGGATATCGGAGTGTTTATGGATGTACCTTCGAACCTCGTTTCGAACAATAGCTCCCTCTGCACAGCGGAAACAGGTAGTAATAAAGACCCCGTCTACTTTTGTCAGGCCTTCGACAACGGCCTTTGCCCTTGCCATCATGAGCCTGAGGTCTCCGCTTGCAACTTCAAGCCCGAAATCCTTGCCGATGGTATCTACGGATGCAATGTCGATTTCAGGATAGACGAATTTTGCATTTACTCTGGCTGCGGCGGCTTCAAACTCGGGCTGAACCCCCGAATACTCAGATCCGCAGGATACCAGGGCAATCTTGACAATTCCGGTTTCGTCGGTACTCATTTTTCGCCCTCCCTTTCCGCCGGTTCTTTTTCTTCCACCTTTGTATCTTTTCCGGTATTTTCTGTGGGCAGGGACTTCAGAAACGCTGCGATTTTGTTTACGAAATCCCGGGCTTCTTCATCTGATTCCGGATACCTTACCTCCAAGATAGGGACCCCTTTCGAACGAACCAGATATTTCATCAGTTCGTTTGTGCGGTTACAGCCCACGCAGCCAAAGTTTGCAGGCGGGTTTTCAACTATGATTGCAGCTTCGGTTTCCTCTATAAGGGGACCCATGAGGGCCATCCTGCCTCTTACTCCGGGAGGGACTTCAACTGCAGCGTAGCGAAGCCCTATTTTGGGGTCTTCCGGAGTGATATTAATAGGGGGAGAATCAAGGCTGATGTTTGTAACTTTTTCTCGTACCTGGTTCATTATGGTAAGGGGTTTGTGCCCGAAACGCTCGACCAGGTCGGCAAGGATAAGACTGTTTACAGGATAAATGAAAACCTTTGTCAAAAAATTCACCTCGAAAGTTCCGCTTCGATAATTTTTTCCAGTTCCGAGACTTTAAGCCTGTGTTTCTCCCCATGCTTTTCTTTTAGGCACTCCTCGGCTTCCAGTTCATCAAGCGCAGCCCCTATGGCAGGGAGCATCCCCACTTCTTCTCTCAGGAAATGGAACCCGGGTCTCGGGCCTCCGCCCCGGCTTGCCCGGCAGCGTCTATCGTCCCCTGCAGGAAATCCCCTGTCTTTTACAAAAATATGGTTTTTATCGAGCTGCCGGATTTTTTCTACCACTGCAAGGACATCCTGTTCCGGGCCCGTTACAATAAGCCCGAAGCAGGTCTCCTTTACAGTGACCGGAAACTCTGATTCGTAAATCTTCATGGCTGCATCCGCAGGCAGCACTTTATCCGAACTGATTACAATGTACTTTGTAATCTCATTTTGTTTTATTTCTGTCATCTTCTGTCTCTCCTCAACTTCGGGAGACTTCACCTGCGATAAGTCCGAACATGTGAATCCGCTCAAGTATCTGGTACATTACTTAGCTTATGTAATAGTTTCTCATACATTATTCAAATAATTTATATCTCTTTTTATATAATTTGAAGTATTTTAAATATTCGGGTCCTCAGTTCTCCTGCTCATCAGTTTTCCTGCGCACGACCTCACTAACATATATCGCATCTCCTTCTTCGATGCCAATGAGTCTCTCAGGATCGATTATCCGCCCGATAATATTCGTTGAGGAAAACTTTTCTCCGGTCGGGCCGAAGAGGTCGTCGTCTACAAGTCTCACTCCTATGGTCCCCATCCTCTTTGCGGCCTGATTTGTGATCCCGATTTCCCCTGCAAGTACCCTACCGGTGGGCGTGTTTTCAGGGAGGACTTCTTTGTATTTCACAGCTTCTTTTTCTGCCTTGAAGAGATAAGTATTATCGTATATCATATGGACAGGCAGTTTTCCGACGGCTTTTGTCTTGAGTTCGAGAGAGTGGCGGAAAAAGTCCACGGATTTTGGGGCTCTCTCCGGGCAAAGCTCGACTTCAATGAGTTTTGTCCTGGAGACCCCGTAAGCAGTTACTTTCGCGTCTCCGAGAATTTCAAGAGTCGTTGGCGGGTCCTGCTTTACAATCACTGCATTTTCTCCGGTATACCCTTCCTTTATCAGTTCCACTCCTATGGTGGTAAGCACGGGTTCGACTTCTTCAAAGCTGTGACCCAGCAGGACTATCTGGGGAGGAAGACTTTCTACTGACAGCTTCTGTCCCTTTTCTGCGAGTTTGATAAGTTCGATACCTTTTGTTACCTGTCCTACAACCGAATGAACAAGGCTTGAAGGCCGTTCTTCTCTGGAGATGTATGTCCTGCCTGTCCCGTATCCGACAGTCCTGACAGAAATGGCACCTTCTCTTCTAGGCTCAAAGTTTTCGTAAGGAACAGGTTCTTCTCTCAGGGTATCATCCGAAATAAATGAGCTTGTAGTCACATCTACGGAAAGAGTTCCCTCACGGGTCAGGGCATAAAAGTGCTCAGCTCCTTTGGGAGAGTTTCTGGAAAGCTCTACCTCAAAATAAGTAAATACACTGTCTTCATCTTCAAGAATAGTCAAAAGGTCGGTAGTACAGGTCTTTTCTGCAAGTTGTTCCCACTCTATGATTGGCTCTATGCTCAGGATGGAGTCTTCTCTCGAAAGCCTGGAAATAAGATTTCTCCCGGTTACAACTGTTGCAAAAACGCCGTCTTCGGGAGTTCCATACTCAGCAACGTGCTTTTTTCTCGACAGGATCAGATGAGTATTATGGGGGTCAAATCCTCCTGCTCCGAACACAACATCAAATGCCTCAAAACTCCCTATCTCACGCAAAGGTTTTATGTCGGCTTCAAAAGGTCCGAAAGCCAGACCCTCCGGACTTGCCCAGTGGATACTTTTACCTTCGTACTCTTTATAATGTTCAGCCCATAGTTTTCCTGAGGAAGATTCCAGATCTTTGAGTTCTATCCTCAGTTCTCCTCTGGGTGTCTTGATAGCGTATTCGGTGATTTTCTCCGTTCTCTTCTCAGCGGCTTTTTTAAGAATTCCAACCGCAGTACCGGCTATGTAGGGGGCCCCGGAAACTTTAAGGGCGTTTCCAAGGGTAGAGCCTGCGGGCAGAGTATAACTTTGCCCATTCACCTCTACGCTGATCTCATTACTCGTAATCTGCACCTCATTTTAGTATTTTCCATACTAAGAGGTGGGAGCATATTTATATTTCTTCTGCAGCTTTGATCCTTTCTTCTTCTGTAAGCTGAGCAAGTACGACACCCGGTTTCCCTATTCCCACAATCTTTCCGTCGCGCATGAGGGCAACCCGGTCGCAGATCTCATTTACAAAATCCATATCATGAGAGACGACAACAAAGGTTTCTCCGATCTCTTCTCTGGCTTTGAGGATGGAGTTTGTCACTGAGACCTTGGTAATGGGGTCCATGGTCCCCGTAGGTTCGTCCATAATGACAATCCTTGGTTCTTTAATCAGAACCTGTGCAAGTGCTATTCTATGTCTCTCACCTTCACTCATTTCATCGGTCATTTTGGGCAAAACGGCTTTTGCCTTATTTTCTTCAAAACCTGCAGCCTTGAGAGTAATTATGGCTTTTCGGACCCCGAGTTCGAACGGGAGATCCAGACTGATGGATTCTGTAAGATTGTCTATTACGGAGCTGTGGGTATAAAGCCCGTATTCCTGGTGAAGGAATCCCATATATTTCGTTGCTCTGCCTTTGTTTTCGACCCCTAATTTTGTCATGTCCACCCATTCGTCTCCGATGCGGACTTCAACTTCTCCCGAAGTAGGGGGCAAAATTCCCATCAGGATTTTCGAGGTTGTGGTCTTGCCTGCTCCGCTTATCCCTACAAGCCCGAAAATCTCTCCTTCGTTCACGTCAAAAGAGATTTTGTCAACAGCTCTGACCACGCCACGATCTACTGAAATGTAGCGCTTTGAGAGGTCCCTTACGCGGATAATGGGTTCGCCTACCAGAGCGTTCTTTTCCTGCCTGACCATGGACACACTTTGCATAAAGATTGCAGAAACCTCAAGCGGGTCTCCTTCCTGAACGACTTCTCCGTTTTCAAGCAGGATTGCCTTATCTGCCAGTTTCTCGATTACTTCAGGCCAGTGGGAGGTCAGGACCATGCTCATGTTGTAGTTCTTAACAGCATTTATAATGGCTTCGTGAACAAGTTTTGCAGTCATAGGGTCAAGGGTACCCGTAGGCTCGTCAGCTAACAGAAGGAGAGGGCTTCTTACGAGCTGCCTTGCAAGCACGACCCTCTGTTTTTCTCCACCGGAAAGTTCCCTTGCCACATGCATCATACGGTGGCTCAGGTTTACCTCCTCAAGGAGTTCAACAGCCTTTTTCATGGCGTCTTCTCCCTTATACCCGATTTCATTCAGGGAGTTTATGACGTTTACCAGAACTCTTTCATCCCCATAAAGGGCAAAGGTTCTCTGGAGCATGATTGCAATACGCTTGGCAATATCCTTTCTTATCGGGTCGTAAAGTGAAAGTTTTATAAAATCAGCTTCGAATTCCTCAAGCGTCTCCCCGCAGACAGGACATTTCAGGCCTATTTTGCTTGGACGCTCTATATATCCACATTTCTCACAGCGGGCCAGGTGATAGATTACTTCGCCTGAGATATTCTCAAAAGATTCGGTCCCGCGCAACACATGCATCAGGATTGTTTTCCCTGATCCGCTTTTTCCCAGGATTCCAACGACTTCCCCTTCGTTGATCCTTAAGTTTACATTTTTCAGGGCTCTGAGACCGTCAAAGTCTACAGTCAGGTTTTTAATTTCGATAAATACTGGCATTTATTTTCCTCCGCAAATTATGAGCTGCAAATAAGTTCTGGTGGCTTTCTCCCGCCTGCCTGGGCGTATTCGCTCAAGAGTGAAAAGTAATTACTTTAAAGTGAGTACCGCATCAACATAAACAATAAATTTCACACATTTGGGCAACAACTAGATAAGAGTAAACATTACATAAACATAACGCATTATTTTGTCACTGTGAACATCCAGAATCAATATCAGTAGGGAAATTTGCTGGATATTTAATTATTGCAATCCTTTTACCACATCCACGACTTTTATTATATCTTTGAGCACCACATCCGCTGCGTCCCTTAGTTCTTCGGGCCTTTTATCTCCCTGCTGGACGGTCATAATCCCTATGTCTGCTGCCCTGAGCGCCAGGATATCGTTAATTCCATCCCCTACCATAACTACCTTCTCATACTTGCTTTTAAGTTCAAGCACCACTTTCTCCTTCATAAAAGGATCTGCAAAAGCAAAGACTCTTTCCAGAGGGATGTTTACGAATTCTGCAAGTTGCACAAGAGAAGACATTCTGTCCCCGGATGCTATGTACATATCCACCTCCATAGCATGAAGCAACTGGATGGTCTGCAGTGTCTTGCTGAAGACCTGCCCTCCAGTGCTGAGCACGTAGGGGATTCTTCTTGCCTTCGAATCCACTATCAAACCTGACGCGAGATAAATGCTGTCAGGGCAGCGGGATGTAACTGCCTCAAGCACATCATGCACGTCCCCCATCAGGAGAGAAGTCCCTCTTATAACTTCAAAGGCAACATCCGGAGTAAACTTTCCTTTTGAACAGCTTATACCGATTGAAACTCCATATTCCTTTATAAACTCAAATAAAAACATATCCCTTCTTGAGCGCAGGATTATTTCTTTCTCGGTATTGAGAGCTACAAGGCCACAACCGTTTTTCTTCGCGACAATGGCAGTGCTCTCTATGTTTTCAAGAATATTCCCAGTGCTTGATTCTTTAGCAACTCTGTACATGTGGAGAAGAGTGCCGGCACTGTCAAAGACCACTGCGATTCGTTTGGCCATGTCAATTGATTAATCTATAAAATAAAAAAATCTTTGTAAAAGCCCGGAAAAATAGACGGGAAACAGAGATTTATAAAAATAAATGAAGTAGGGAAATTAAACTTTGATTAACATTTCCCCTTAAAGGATTGAGGCTCCCGAGAGCAAGACTCCGGCAAAAAACCCGATAATTGCTCCGGAATTCAGGAAAGGAAGCCCTGCCTGGGGCTTCCCTCTCATTACCAGGACGGACAGGAACATGTGCCCTACAAGAGTTCCCAGCATTGCTCCAAGTACGGGGTATGATAATCCTCCGTTTTCGAGGAATACATTTGCGGAGACTACCAGCAGGGTGGGCATGACTGCGTCTCCGAGGCCCATGAAAAAAGCTTCACGTTTTTCCCCTTCTTTGAAACTTTCCGTGATGAATGAATAGTTAGAATGCTTTGGGATTATGAAAAGAATGGGCAGTTTGAGATCCATGACTCCTTCAGCCATAGTTATCATGTGCTTTGTCTTATACACCGAGATGGCATCATAAACCGCAAGCAAGATCAGAAGGACAATTACAGGAATAGTTGAAAGGGAAATTCCTATCAGGGCACTGACCCCGCCTGCTATGCAGACTCCCAGAATATCGATTACATACCATTCCGGATATTTGTAAAGCAGTACTGTCAGCCCTATAGAAAGCAGGAGGGAAGCTATGTTTTCAAGTCCTGCGAAGGAAGGGATCAGGGTAAACAGTGCGAAAAATACATAGTACAGAGTACTGACTATGGCGAGGTATATGAACAAGCTGATGACCCATTTCATGTTTTTCTTTATCGCTATCAGGACAAAAAGCGTAAAAACCAGGATCATCACGATATAATAAATCGAATTGGAAACCTGTGTCGGATCTTCAAAAGCCTGCATATCATTGATTTCCATCGGCATTGATAGAAGAAGGGCGAGAACCTGCACTATCAGGATTAAACCTGCCATGGAGAGAATCGGTAAATAGTCTTTAAGTGAATGTTCGCTGGAACTCAAGTAACGGACTCCCTATTTATTGACACTATGCTTTTTCTATTCCTTTATATATTTACTCTATCCTCTGTCCTCAAATTTTATATCCTTTTATATATAATCCACTTTGCCAATTGCCTGCCTTACTCATATTTTTTCTGCAATCTCGGTCTGGTCTTACAATTTTTCTTGATTTTCATTTTGAGAGAAGTCTCCACTACCTGTTAGTTTACCGGAAAGGAGTCACGGCAATTCTCGTCAGGATACTGTCCGGGAATTTGACGGATCAGGAGAAAAAATGAATCGAGATAAATGATACATAAATAGTTTATGCAAAAAATTATATAGAATCACTGTATAAAAAATAAGCAAAAATAAAAAGATAATAAATATGGAAATGTGATAAAAATAGAAAACAGTATAATAAGCAAAAATAAAAAGATAGTAGATTTGAAAATGCGGTAAAAATAAAAAGCAGTATAATACTTTAATGGAATTATCTCCATCTAATAATTTCCAGCTCGTTATTGAGGAATTTGTGGTTTTGCATGAAGTTTATAATTGCATCGGGAGAATTTCCATAAGTACGTAGAGGTATACAATGGAGACCAGAGATACAGTATTTCTTGTTGTGATGGTTCTGTCGTCTTTCCTTCTATCCTTCCAGTGGCTTAGAAGGTTTACATACAAGCCCACAAACCCTTTCATTGACCCCTTAATCATCATATCCATTATGATTCTGGCCGGAACATTATCTCTCATGCTCATCTCTATTAACAACAAGCTTCAGGATTTTGAAGACAGGATAGAAGCAAGGGACCGTTCCCTCAGGGTTAATATGGAAAGCTCGGAAACAAAGATCGAAGAAAGGATGAATGAGCTCTCAAGCAAAGTTGATAATGCAGTATACGAATTCAACCGCAGAAAATATCACTGATTTCTGCTCACAACATTACTTTTTTCCTGCAGGCGTAAATACGGGCAGGTTTCTTCCATGATCCAGATTTATCCGGAATCCATAGATCATCCAGAATTTGCGTTCACATTTATTCCTTCCGGTTGTGCCCTGACCTTTTAGTAAGTGAAATATTAAAGGAAATACCTGCTGTTCTGAGCACTTCTGACGACTCTGTGTGCTCAAAATTATTACTCATTTTTTTGTGTTTTTCCCTCCAGGCCTAACCTGTCTCCCACTGGTTTCCTATCCACCAACATAGTTAACATAAAATACATTAAGATTTCTTTATATGAGAAAATTTGACTTTTTGCAATAAAACTTTTCTTTTTAACCGAGGGGTTATACGAATATACAGGAATAGTTCTTTTTATCCAGATATTATCTCTTAATATGAGGGTTTTTCTTTTATTATTTTCTCTTCAATTTTCGCCTTTCTATCAAATGTTTTTTCTCTCTTATCCTGTGTTTTCTTTTCATAGTTTTATCTTTTCACAGTTTTTTCTTTGCCTTTGTATTCAGATCCTATTTTTTCTTTAGGCACCTTTCAAACGTATTTCTCTCCATTTCTCCCTCTTATTCACCAGGGCGGTTTTTAAACGGATTTTATCGTTAATCAACGATCATCAGGAAAACTTCCAAATGTTTTCATTTTGAAATATCTTTTCAGGCGGGCGATTTATTCAATTCGTGTGAATTAGTTGCCCTGCGGCGTAACCCTCGTACAAACAGACATAATTAGAAAGAAAAGTTAATATACAGGTTTTGTGAGAGAGGGCTGGACTTACATTTTAATTAAATTAAATTTGATAACACTTTCATATATATAAATAACAATTTATGTTATTAAACCATTAATAAAATGACACCCCATATTGACTTTTCGGGTTCAAGCTCCACGATTTAGGAAAGTTTATATATCGGATGTTCTGTAGTGAATGGGAAGATCTGAGACCTAAAAGTAGATAAATATATTAAAATTGATATAGTGAATCGTAAGTTATTATTACCCAGAGTTAGTATATTGATTACCTTGTGTAAACAGGTAAAGAAGGAAAGCTAATATGCACCTCAATCTTGAACCGATTGGCATTATCAAAAAGGTTGCAAATAAGTCGGAGATTTTGATTTATTCTGATTTTGAGCAGGTCATACGAAACATCGTGTCCAAAATAGGAGAAGGAGCTGAAATGGGCCAGAAGCTTCTGGTTATTCACAAAAATAATAGCAAAAAACAAATAGATGGCCACCAGGTCCAGGTCACAAAGGCAACACTTCTGGAAAGGAAGGGAAATCTGCTAACCATATCCAAAATAGAGGCAAATGAAGATTCTGTGATTGATGTCCGACTTGATCTTACTGCATGACATCCTCATACTTCGACATATGCCGACAAAAATTTGAGGTTCCTGGATGTTCTCCTTTTCTCCTGAATAGCTTGGACTGGGATTCATGGAGAGCTGAGTTTGGGATGGAAATTCCAGAAAGCAGGAGTTGCTGCAATTATTTTTATTATTGTTCTTTTTTTGCTGCTGAGCGGAGGCTGTCTGAAAGAGGAAACAGATTTTGGAAATCCCGGCGGCGGCGCTGAAATCGAAAGCAACCATTCTGCAGGACCGGAAATCGATTTTCCGAAACGCCAGTTATCTACGGTTGTCGCGGTCTATATGGTAGGAAGCGACCTTGAGTCTTCAAACGGATATGCCAGTAAGGATATCTTTGAGGCTATTGACGGAGCCTCCACTCTGAACAGGGATGAGACTGAAATTCTCATGGCTTACGGAGGGGCCGCTACTGAGGGGTGGGAAGGCATGACGATCGCAGAGCTTGAAGACCTCAGAAAGGACAGCGAGGATGGGGTCATAGGCAATGAGGAAATCCACAGGAAGGTATATCCCCATGCAAACATGGGAGATGCCGCAGGGCTTGAAACTTTTCTTTCATATATTCGGGAAAACTACGAGAGTGAGAGGACCCTGCTCATTTTCTGGGACCATGGAGACGCTTACAGGGGGCTCTGTTTTGATGAAAACAACGGGTATGACAGGCTGGAGCTGCCTGAACTGAGCTATGCCCTTGAAGCCTCAGGAATGCATTTTGACCTTATCGGTTTTGATGCCTGCCTCATGTCCACCCTTGAACTTGCAAGAGCAGTTGAACCTTCTGCCGATTACATGCTTGCCTCCGAATCAATCGAACCTACCCACGGCTGGGACTATGCTGCTTTCATCGGGTATATCTCAGGGTCTCCCGGAACCTCTACGGAAGAAATAGGGAGGGTTATCATTGACAGCTATCTGGATAACCCAACGCACGTGCCTCCCAGAACCCTTTCTCTCCTTAAACTTTCCAAAACCGAGGAGGTACTGCAGAATGTAGATTGGCTTGCAGAGGATATGGGGACAAGCTTTTCAAACTCAAAAGGGTATTGCGGGCTTGGGGCATCTATTACGAAAGCCCGGAAATTCGGGGTCGAGCCAAAGAAAGGCTCTGAAATTTCAATGGACCTGAAGAGTTTTGCCCTTAGAATCGGCGAGGAAATGCCGGAACTTGCAGGCAGGTCTGACTCGCTCATAAAATCGCTTGAAGATTTTGTTATTTACTCAAGGCAGGACGGCACAATGCCTGAAGCATACGGGATTGCCATATATTCTCCCCAGACTCAGGACAACTACTCCACGTATTACGGCAGGGTTTCCATTTCAGAAGCATGGTCGGAATTCCTTGACGGTTATTCCGTGAAAACCTGTGCGGACTTCACAGAACCCGGCATCTCAAAATCCGGAAATTCTTTTTTAGTAGAAGATGATTCCGGGCTGGCTTCGGTAGACCAGGTTTACTTTATAGCCTCTCCGGAAGGCCCGGTTCTTATAGGAAGGACGCCCCTTACCTGTTCAGGGGACACGAACTACAGCCTCCCCGCCTGGGGAGGGGAATGGATTTTCATTGAGAACTCCAAAACAGGGAAAAGCTCTCTTATTTATGCAGCCTGCGGAGGAGAAAGCGAGAACGGGGACAGAATACTTACTGCCGAACTGGGGCTTCAAAGAGACGGTGAGTTCAGATCCTGTCTTACCCAGCTTTACCTGGACACCCTCAACGGGACTGTCAGGGTTTACATGAATCCCTACGAAGTCCTTGACAATGGAAACGTCCTGTTCTCAAAAGAAGTGCTTGAACCGGAACCCGGAGATATCATCACTGCATACGCCCCTGTCTACGGAAAAGCCGGCATCAAAGACTGGACAACACTCGGAAGGCTTAAGATGGATGAAAATACAGCTTTTATCTATGACTCTCTGCCTGAGGGGACCTATTATACCGCACTCTATGCAGAAGATTACCGCCTTAACTTCAATATGAGCGAACCTGCAGAGATCATCCTGGAATAAATTTCCTGAAAATCCTCCCATGAAGAATTTCCTGAAAATTCCTCTCCTGAAATAATTTATTGAAAATGTCCTTTTTGATTTCCCTATATCTCAGAAGGCCGTTAATATGGCAACAAGCATAAAACTTCAGTACGCATAAAGCCTATTATCCAGAAAATGAAGATGCTGGAAGCGAGATGCCGGGAACGAGATGCCGGGAACAACAGATATCCCCGGACTAAAACTGCCTTAGGCTAGTAGCTGCCCGGAGGCAGTAAAAGGGTTGAAAGCAAAGAGTAAAAGTAAAGAAGCCTGAGGCTAAAAAAGAGTTTCATACACCAGAGGGAAAAATATGGGCACGGATATAGGAGATCTGCTTCAAAAAAGGAAAATAGAGCTTTCTGACCTCTCAAATCGGGTGGTTGCAGTTGATGCATTTAACACCCTTCACCAGTTTTTGAGCATTATCCGCCAGAGGGACGGGAGTCCCCTGGTTAATTCAAGCGGGAAAGTGACTTCCCACCTCTCCGGGCTGCTCTACAGGACAGCAAGCCTTGTCGAAGCTGGTATCAAACCTGTTTTCATCTTCGACGGCAAGCCCCCTGACCTTAAGTCCGAAACCCTGAGCAGAAGGAAAGAAGTAAGGGAGACTTCCCTGGAAAAATGGGAAAATGCAAAGGCTGAAGGGGACATCGAAGCTGCTTACAAGTATGCTCAGGCCTCTTCAAAGGTTGACCCGGATATTGTTGAAGATTCAAAATATCTCCTCAGCGTAATGGGTATTCCATGGACACAGGCGCCCTGTGAAGGAGAGGCACAGGCTGCACATATGGTTCTTAAAAAGGATGCCGATTATGTTGCTTCCCAGGACTACGATTCTTTCCTTTTCGGAGCCCCTAAAGTTGTCCGCAATATGGCTGTCACCGGAAAGCGCAAGCTCCCTGGAAAGAATGTATACGTTGATGTCGAACTTGAAGTGATCGAACTCGAGGAAACCCTCAGGGCCCTGGGAATCAACAGGGAGCAGCTTATCGATATTGCAATCTGCGTGGGTACGGATTATAACAAAGGACTGGAAAAAGTGGGCCCTAAAACCGCTCTCAAATTGATAAAAAAGCACGGAGATATCCATGCCGTGCTCCGGGAAAAAGGGGTGGAAATCGAAGGGCTGGACAGAATAAGGGAACTTTTTACCCATCCTGAGGTTACGGACGACTATGAAATAAAATGGGGAAAACCGGATTCCGAAAAACTCATCAAATTCCTTTGTGAGGAAAATGACTTCTCCGTAGACAGGGTCGAAAAAGCTTCAGAACGCCTTAAAGCAGCTTCAGGAGCCAGGCAGAAAACCCTTGACCAGTGGTTCTGAAGAGTTTTAAGAGCAGAGGGATTTATGAGCCTGACAGGATATGAACCGGAGCTTTCAGGAGAAGTACACTCATATTCCCATACCCACGGAGTTGTTGACCCCGAAATTCTTTCCACGGATAAAGGGCTGTATGCGGTCAAATGGTCCTTTGCAGGCCTGATGCTAACTGCGCTCTTTCAAATTCTTGTCGTCTGGGTTTCGGGCAGCGTAGCCCTTCTTGCCGATACGATTCACAACTTCGGGGATGCCGCAACTGCAATCCCTCTGGGTTTTGCCTTTCTGCTCTCCAGAAAAAAACCCAACAAAAGTTTTACTTACGGCTACGGCAGGGCAGAGGATCTCGCAGGGCTGTTTATTGTTTTTCTTATCTTTCTCAGTGCAGCAGTTGCAGCCTATGAATCGGTTCACAGGCTTCTTTCTCCCCAGCCTGTTGATTATCTATGGGCTGTAGCTGCAGCTTCGATCATTGGTTTTCTTGGGAATGAGCTGGTGGCAAAATTCAGGATAAGAGTCGGAAAAGAAATCGGAAGTGCTGCCCTTGTTGCTGACGGCTACCATGCGCGGGCAGACGGATTTACCAGCCTTGCCGTACTTTTCGGAGCCCTGGGGGCCTGGCTCGGGTACCCTCTTGCAGACCCGATAATCGGGCTTTTGATCACAGTTGCAATCCTCCGCATAGTCCGGGAGGCAGGCAAATCCGTTTTTTCCCGCATGCTGGACGGGGTTGACCCTCAAATTGTTGATGAAATCCGGCTGGTAGTAAACCAGGAAAAAGAAGTAAAGGATATTACGGAGGTAAGGGTTCGCTGGTTAGGGCACAGGCTTTATGCGGAAGTTAATATCGCGGTAGAATCCGGACTCTCGGTTAAGGAAGGGCATGAGATCGCGGTAAACGTGAGACACAGGATGCTCCACGGCCTGAATTACCTGTCAAATGCAGTTGTACACGTAGATCCCCTGGGGGCATCTGGAGAGACCTTTCATCGCCTTCCCGGGCACGACCCCGGGGCTCAGCCACCTGATTCGCAATGAACCTGCAAGCTTCCGGACTCTAAACGATTTCAAAATTATTTAACCCGGATCTTAGCTCGGGTTTTAGGTATCAGGCTTTAAATATCAGACTTTAAATATCAGGCTTTAAATATCAGACTTTAGAGATCTCTGCCCCGCTGTTCTTTGCCCGAGTCATCATTGTGATTCCACCGACTGATTCGTCAAGCATTTTCTGGACTTCGGCCTGGAGCTGCCTGCCTTCTTCCCTGTTATCCACAAAGGCATAAACTACAGGTCCAAATGAGCTTACTCCGGCGCCGTAACTCCGGCTGCGCATGAAAGAGGCAATGTTCTTAACGAAATCAGGCCAGATCAGACTTTCCATTTTGTTGAAACCCACGGTCTGGACATGGTTTACTGCAGCTCCGAAACTTTCGATATCTCCCTCGATAACTGCAGGCATCATCTTCATGAGTACCATGTGTGCAACCTCCCTGACCTCCTCTATCGGCAGAGGGCAGAATTCCTGAAATACATCGATCTCCTGCTGGTCGTGCATGCCCTTATCATTGGGAACTGCAATAACGACATCCCAATCCGGAAAATCCTCTCTGAAAAGTACAGGCCCCGGAGGCACCCTGCTTGCGGCTGATGGCATGAAAGCCCCTTTGTCTTTGAACCTGTGCCCCCCATCAACTATGAATCCGCCCTTTTCAAAAGCCGTTACTCCTATACCCGAGGTTCCACCTCTTTTTACGGCAAATGCAAGTTCTCGAACGCTTTTTTCAAGTCCGTACAGCTCATTCACAGCTGCTGCCGCAGCCAGGGCGGCCTGGGTACCTGATCCAAAGCCCACATGAGCGGGAATCAGAGATTCGACATCAATTCTGACCCCTTTTCCTTCAGGAAGCAAGACTTCGGCGGCCTTTCCCATACGGTCGGCAAATCCCTGCAGTCCTTCTATCCGTATTTCGTCAGCTTCTGCCGCAGTAACTTTTATGTTAGGAGAGGAAAGGGTAAGCCCTGCCCCTCCGTCAACTCTCCCGATCTCACCATTCATATCGATAAGGGTTATGTGAAGCCGGCTGGGAGTGGTTATTTTGATCATGCGTAGACAACCCCGAGACAAACACTTGAAATTTTTATAATAATATCGGAATCTTTACTTTCTATTGTAACTGCTGATATTTAATCTTTTTAAAAAAATCCTGCCTGGAAGACACGGAATATGCAGGATGAAAGCTGAAACGAAGAAAAGGAAATGGAAGGGAAGCTGAAATGAAGAAGAGGAAATGAAAGGGAAGCTGAAATAAAGAAGAGGAAATGAAAGGGAAGCTGAAATGAAGAAGGGGAAATGGAAGGGAAGCTGAAACGCAAAAAAACAGGGAGAAAAGAGAAAGGCAGTAAAAAGATAATTGAAAGAAGAATTAAAACGTTTCGAATCTTTCGTTAATGCTTCCTGCCCTTATTATTACTTTAACTTCCTCTTTACCGTTACTCTTTTACAATCAATGATTTACCTTTCATCTCTTCGGGTTTAGGGACCCCGAGAAGGTCCAGTAAGGTGGGAGCGAGGTCAGACAGTTTTCCGTTCTCAAGGGCTTTTACTTCACCGTTTCCTGCGTAAATGCACCTTACGAGATTTGAGGTATGGGCTGTGTGTGGCTCTCCCGTGTGCATGTTTTCCATCTGTTCGGCGTTTCCGTGGTCTGCAGTTATAAGGGCCACACCTCCTGCTTTTTTCAGAGCTGCCGTAATCCTGCCCACACAGGTATCCACAGCTTCTACCGCCTGTACAGCGGCTTCAAAAATACCGGTGTGCCCTACCATATCCATGTTTGCGAAATTTAGTACAATTACATCATACTTTCCGGACTGGATTCTCCGGATCACCTCGTCCGTTACTTCATACGCACTCATCTCGGGTTTGAGGTCATAGGTGGCAATTTTCGGAGAGGGGATCAGGCAACGGTCTTCTCCATCATAGCATTTTTCCTGCCCGCCGTTCAGGAAAAAGGTCACATGGGCGTATTTCTCGGTTTCGGCAATGCGAAGCTGGACAAGCCCCTGCTTACTGAGCACTTCCCCAAGCACATTTTCCAGATTTTCAGGCGGGAAGGCAATGGGCAAATCCAGGGTTTCATCATACTGCGCCATGCAAACATAGTGGACCTTCGGGCGCTTTTCCCTGGGGAAACCATCAAAGTCATCATTTACAAAAGCCCAGGTGAGCTGTCTTGCCCTATCAGGCCTGAAATTAAAGAAAATTATGGAATCATTGTCCTGCACTACTGCCTCAGGCTTTCCGTCAGGGCCTGTGACCACGGTGGGTTTTACGAACTCATCGGTTTCTCCCCTAGCATAGGCGTCAGAAACTGCAGTTTCGGCATCAGAGGTGGTATACGGGGCGACTCCGAGGGTCAGGGCATCATAGGCAAGCTTTGACCGTTCCCAGCGCTTATCCCTGTCCATTGCGTAGTAGCGCCCCTGCACCGTCGCAATCCTGGCACTCCCGTTTTCTTTACAAAAGGCATCAAGCTCCCTGATATCTGCAAGAGCAGCTTTAGGGGGCACGTCTCTTCCGTCCAGGAAAGCATGTATATATACCTTTTTTAGCCCATTGTCCCGTGCAAGTTTGAGAAGGGCATAAAGGTGAGTCATATAACTATGAACGCCTCCGTATGAGACAAGCCCCATGAGGTGCAGGCTTGAATCATTGAGCTTCACGTTTGAGATTGCGTCCAGAAAAACAGGGTTTTCGAAAAAGTCCCCGTTCCTGATTGAGAGGTTTATTCTTGTAAGGTCCTGGTAAACAACTCTTCCTGCCCCTATATTCAGGTGGCCGACTTCGGAGTTCCCCATCTGACCTTCCGGCAAGCCTACGGCTTCCCCTGAGCATTCCAAAAAACACCAGGGATATTCTTTCAGCAGGCTGTCGAGGTTTGGAGTTTCAGCTACCAGGATAGCGTTTCCTTCTGAGGCTTCCCTGTAACCCCAGCCGTCAAGGATCATGAGCATAAGAGGTCTTCTTGCCTGAGTCATATGAAGGGAATTCCACACCTGCTCATAAATAGCTTGTCATGAAACCCCAAAAATCCTGTATAAGATTCTCTGAAGATGTCTTATGAAATTACGTATTATATATTTATGATGTATTGAAAATATATTTACTGTCCGTAAATATAAGTATTAATAATTACATACTTCACCAAAAGGTAAAAAAGAGACAGCAAAAACGGCAGCATGTCTCTATGTATTTCTTATAGGAAGTTCAGGTAAAATCTCCGAATAACGGGAAGGAGGATTGGAATCGTGAGTCAAGACATTAAAGATGTTATGAGCATTCGTGATGTAAAAATAAAGGATTTATCCGCAAACCCTGCTCCACTGGGTTTGATGGGGTTCGGAATGACGACTGTACTGTTGAATATACACAATGCAGGCTTCTATCCGATGAATGCAATGATCCTTTCTATGGGCTTTTTCTACGGCGGAATAGCTCAGATTATTGCAGGAATAATGGAATGGAGGAAAGGGAATACTTTCGGGACAACAGCTTTTACCTCATACGGGCTTTTCTGGCTCACGCTTGTGGGAATTGTCATGCTTCCTAAAAATGAAATCTATGCAGGGTTTGCAACCGCATCGTTCCCCTTTGCTGCATACCTCTTTATGTGGGGACTTTTTACCCTTGTCATGTTCATAGGCACACTTAAAGGTTCAAAAGCCCTCTCTGTTGTTTTCCTGGCTCTTGCAATTCTATTTTTCTTGCTCGCAGTAGGAAACTACCCGGGAAACCCTGCAATACTCACAATAGCCGGTTATGAAGGGATCTTTACAGGACTTGCCGCAATATATACAGGTCTTGGTCAGGTACTGAACGAGGCATATGGGAAAAAGATAATTCCGCTCTGAAAAGGCACGTGAAGGTTCAGGGATGTTTTTTTTGGGCTATTAAGCCCATTTTTTTATTAACCTTTCAACCTACTTATTTTTTATTAGCTATTTTATCAGTTGTCTTTTGGCTATTCTTAGTTAGGTTGATTAGCTGCATATCGTTGATTTTTGTTAGCTATTTTTATCATTAATTTCATCAGCCACTTTCATCAGCCACTTTCATCAGCCACTTTTATCGCCTGTCTTTCAGATAATGTCCAAAGCTGTCGTTTAGTCCGAATCAGTCTTTAACGGGGCAGATTCATTTACACATTTTATATGATTTTTTAGTAAAATACTTATTTCTTGATACTTATCTGTTTTTTCGTATTACACAAATCGAGAACGGGAAAAAATAAATGAGGAAGCAGGATGGATCTCAAAATCGACTGGAACGAACTCTGGAAAGAAAGAATGGAATTACAGAGTAAAACACAAATGAATACCGATTGCACAAATATATGGAAAAGAAAAGAGAGTGCAAAAAGGTTCTGGGAGATGTCTCTGGAAAATAAGGATCGGGTTGAAAAAACCCTGAAAGGGATGGCTCTTACCCCGGAGTCCAGGGTCCTCGACATTGGAGCAGGGCCCGGAAGCCTGGCAGTTCCTCTTGCTGGGAGGGTTGAACATGTAACAGCAGTTGAACCTGCAGAGGGGATGATGGAGGTTCTGAAACAAAATATAGAGACTTATGAGATCGGGAATATCGACTGCGTCTATAAAGACTGGGAAGCTGTTGATATAGAGGCTGACCTCTGCCCTCCTTATGATGTCGTGTTTGCATCTTACTCTCTGGGCATGAAAGATATCCGGACCTCAATCCAGAAAATGATTGACGTATCTTCAGGATATGTTTACCTTTACTGGTTTGCAGGAGATACCCACTGGGACATACACTCTCAAAAGCTCTGGCCTATCCTGCATGGGTGTGAATACAGGCAGGGTCCAAAGACAGACATCCTTTACAATGTACTCTATGATATGGGGATCTATCCGGATGTGAAGGTCTTTTCCTTTGAGCACAAAAACCGCTTTGAAAACCTCGAAGCAGCCCTTGAACACTTTAAGCCCCAGTATGCGGCATTTTCACCTGAGCAGGAAGAAATCCTCAGGGCCTACCTCCAGGAAGTACTTGAGGAAGAAAATGGGGCTCTTGTGCAAAAGGGCAGGAGTACAAGGGTCAAAATGTGGTGGAAAGTTTCTGCCATTTGAAGAGAAATTTAACATCAAGTGACACTTCCACCATATTTTCGAGTACAATCTTTCGAACCACCATTCCTGCATGAAATACATGAGAAAATATTACTGATAGAAATAGTTTGCGAAACAGGTTTATATCATATTTTTACGTGCGCCCTCCGTGAAAAATTCCACATATCAGATCCGGGCAAGGTTGTTTGTCTTCAGTAAAAACTGAGAGGACAAAACAATTCATGCCCTCTCATCCTCGTGTTTTTGCCCTTTTTTGCCTTTGTTCTCCTTTAGAACTCTGGCGCCTGTTTAAAGACTGAAGAGACAGATAGCAACTATAAAGGCCTCGAGATCCATTTCCGTGCTACTTGGAATAAGAGGTTTCGCAAAAATTACGTATGTTACCAATATGATAGGTGTCAATCCCACAAAGAGATTATTTTTAGTCATCCATGGTCTCAAGAAGCGCAGTTTTTCATTATAAAGTTACCGTTGCTACTCGAGTAAAGATTTGATCCTGCAAAATATGTTTTTTTGTGGACTTTCAAGTTCTTAGAATAGCGGAGCCCGTGGCTTTTTAATAGGGACAGGACAGGATAATTTATCTGTATAAATATAATAGGTAGTTTATTAACATAGTTATTAGTTCAATGATATACAATTTGTTTATTATTACAGTCATTATACAGATCTGTCGATATTATATTGAAATAATAATATTAAAAAGTCTTACCGTATTAGTTTCATGAGCTCCAATGAATATTCTGGAAGTTTTGGACACATTTTCAAGCACCGCAGAACGATCAATTCGAGATATAGAGAAGAAAATGCTACCTTTGAACTCCTCAAAAGTTCTATTCTAGTTGCGTTCTCAGGAGCATTAAGAATACACCTAGCATTTCTACTACTCCACATACAATCAAGTATACTAACCTGTATTGCAGGTGGTCTAATTATTTATACTGTATATACCCTTGACAGAGCTCTGGAGTCTGAAGAAGATACTGTAAACAGGACGGAACTGAAGGGCTCGAATAAAAAAGTTGGACTCGCAGTTTCATTGCTGGCTTTTGTGGTCGGAACTTATATCCTGGCAAAAGAGGGAATACTCGCACTTGCGTTCGTACCTCTAATAACCGGCTATCTGTACAGTAAAGGCATAAAAATCGGCAAGTTCGCTTTGAAACTCAAAGGAGGACTTGGGATGAAGAATATTGTTGTGGGGCTTACATGGGGCATTTTTATTGCAGGACTTGCAGGCAGCGGGTGCGGAAACCTTGTTCCTATTGTTCTGGTTTTCACTTTCTTCGGAGTAAAACTCTTCATTAACTCTGCCATCTATGATTTCAAGGACATCAAAGGAGATACCCTTGCAGGCATCAAGACCCTCCCCGTAAGCCTCGGAACACAGAAAACCCGCAATCTTCTTTCTGCCATGCACCTGCTCTCCCACCTGGTACTTGGGATTGCCCTAATCCACGGAGTCCTTGCTTTCGAACCCCTTATAATTGTCTACAGTTTCATTTGCGGGCTGATCTGCATCCAGAGCTTTACAGGTTCTGAAGATGAGAAATTTTCTTCCAAAAAAATTGAACGGACCGTGCTTGTGGACGGAGAATCGGCTTCCATTCTTGGACTCAGGATGGTTGCAGGGGCTCTGATCGCATAAAGGCCTGAATGTGCAGAGAGTCAATCAAAAAACTCGGATAAAAGCCAAAACTGAGAATTCATCTGGAGCAAGTTTACGTAAAACATTTATAAAAAGAATGAAGACGGAAGGTAGAGAGCCTGGTTAAACAGACCAGACTGAAGATCAAGCCTCTTTAGCTAACCTTCAATTCTGTTTTTCAGCTTTTTCCTCTTCAGACCTCTCGAAGAGCTGCAACCGAAGGAAAGTTACAGCCTTCAGACTTACAGACTCTTTATCTCAACTGCGTTCTCTTTGTAATGCTTAAAAAGTTCTTCTCCCCACTTAATTGATGAAGAGTCAAAACCCACAAGGTCATGTCTCGGGTCAAAGGTTCCATTTTTGAAAAACAGTGAGAGTGACATAAACCTGTCTGTTACGACAAAAGCTACCTTTGCGCTGTCGTAGACATGGAAACTTGTGTGTTTGTGCTTGAGAAACTCTTCAATCTCAGCGTTATGCTCGCTTTTTATTTTGAAAAAGACATTGGGAGTAACAATTATCGAGATAGGGATGTTCCTGCGAGCCAGCTCAAGAAACATTGTTGGATAGCTGGGGAGAAAAATGGATGAAAAACCCATAAAACGACCGGAAGTCAGAACATTTTCCATGAACGCCTTATGAGAATCATAAATATGTTCATGCTCATCTTTTACAACTCTGCACTCCTTTAGCTCCTGAATTCGGTTTAACAACGGCTCCGGAATTGCTACAAGGTCATGGTCTCTCCAGAAGTCTTCATTTGCTTCTATAGCTGTTAGAGTGTCAAGGAAGGGCCTGTAATATACAGCTGAAACTTTTCCAAGAGAAGTCAACCGATACATTCCTTCCTGTCTTACAATTAAATTGGCGGTCTCCATTTCTTTCAGGCGAGGTAGAATCTCCGGGGATCTCACATCAAAGTAATCCTTGATCTCCGAAAGGGTTTTTGGGCTCTCCTGAAGTAAAAATAAGATATCTTTTCGTTTTTCAGAAAAGGTTAGGATGCTTAAAAGTCCAGTTGATTTCACACGTATCAGCCCATTATTTTTTATACTGTCTCAGGAGTTATTTGAGAGATTTATTGAAAGGCAAGTACTCCGTTTTTGATTTAAAGTGGCGGCATTTGATTTTTTTTAATTCTTTTCATCTTTTATATTGAATAGAGGTGGCACTTATATCAGGATGATATAATATTGCTAGAATGGTATACGAATTCAAGATATATTATCTTTTTCAAGAGTATACTTGATTCTTAATAATTTTTTCTGGTATATAGATATTCTATGTACCGGTCCTTCGAAAATGTGAAATATCCAGTTGAAAAAGACAGATTACTTTACAAATAATTTTCTTATAGCAATGAGATAAAATTATTCCACCAATATACAGATCAAAACTACAGATTCAGTATGCAGGCTGAAAATCAGGGATAAAAAATTGAGATTTAATACTGGCTATTTGAAGAATTATTAATGAAAGTATGCAGCTCCAGCAGGGAGATAAATGCCTGAATAATGTACGAAGAAATTAACAAAGTTTACAGTGAATTAAAACCGGCAACACAGCACTCTTAATCCGGGTGCATAAAAACCTCAACTCCGGAAAAACCCGTACTTCCCGGACCCTGCTGCCCTGAAAAATAAATCTGAATAAGAAAACCTGAATGAGAATGTAACCCCTGCCCTTGGCGCAGGGGCACTAGCGTTTTCGTTGAGCTCAGTATACCCTGAGTTTTCCGTTGTCTGTACGATTCAGTGCAGAAAATGCCGCATGCCTGTAAAAACCAGGGCAATTCCAAGCCGATTTGCAGTAGCAATAACCTCATTATCCCGAATAGATCCTCCGGGGGAGACAATATAACGGATGTTATTTTCTGCTGCATGAATTACACTGTCATCGAAGGGGAAGAAAGCATCCGATGCCATTACACATTCGGACAGAATCTTATGGCAATACTCTTCAAAGGGTACAGCAGGCTGCTCACGATCATAGATTACCTTTAGATTTTCAACTGCCTTTGTGGCTGCCAGTTTGCGGATCGAATCTACCCTGTTAGGTTGCCCTGCTCCCATACCCAGCACCATAAAGTATCCGGGCTCATATTCGTGGGCAAGGATCACAGCATTGGATTTTGTGGCTTTGCAAGCTTTAAGGCAGAACTCCGAAAGGGCACGTTTGCCTTCAGGATATGGAACTTCAGTAACAGATTCCCATTTATCGTAGATCCCTATATCCCGACTCTGCTTAAGCATGCCCCCGATCACGTATTTGTAGGTATATTCAGTCCCGAAAACCTCTCTAAGTTCCGGAAGTTTCAGAAGCCTCAGGTTTTCACTTTTATTTTTCAGGTATTCAAGGGCATCGGGCTTGAAGTCAGGAGCAAGAATGATTTCTACGAATTTCCCGTTCAGGAAAGTTGCAGCTTCGAGGTCGAAAATCTCGTTTGTACAGATTATGCTCCCATAAGCCGAAATAGGGTCTCCGTCCCAGGCTGCCTGCAGAGCCTGAAGGAGGGTGTCTCCCGTAGCAAGGCCGCAAGGGTTATTGTGTTTTACAATTGTTACTGCAGAAGCGGAGTTTCCCAGCTCTTTGACCGTCTGAAGGGCATTATCGGCGTCCACGTAGTTGTTGTAAGAGAGTTCTTTTCCATGTAGCTGGATTGCTTTTGCCAGAGTCGGACCTTCGATTTTGGGATCTTTGTAGAAATAGGCTTTCTGGTGCCAATTTTCTCCGTAGCGGAGTTTGACCCCATCGGTAAACTTCAGGCGCAGGACCTCTTCGCCAAGCAGGATCCTGCTCAGGTAGGTATCGATAGCTGCATCGTAGTCAGCGGTATGCCTGAAAGCTTTAACCGCGAGGCTAGCACGGGTTTTGTCAGAGATTATCCCACTTGAGCGCAGTTCCTTAAGGACATGCCCGTAGTCCGAAGGGTCAGATATCACTGTTACCGAACGATAGTTTTTGGCTGCCGAACGGAGAAGGGTCGGACCCCCGATGTCTATGTTTTCAATGGCTTCTTCAAGTTCCACACCCTCTTTGGAAACCGTTACTTCAAAGGGGTACAGGTTTACGGCCACCAGATCAATGAGGGAGATGTCTTCTTTTGCAGCTTCCTCCATCTGTTCTTTGCTGTCCCGCAGGCATAAGAGCCCACCATGAATTCTCGGGTGGAGAGTTTTGACTCTGCCGCCCATCATCTCCGGATAGCCTGTGACTTCCGAGACATCGGTAACCTCGATGCCGGCGTCGCGAAGGATTTTCGCAGTCCCGCCTGTTGAGATGATCTTCACGCCAAGTGCTTCAAGCCCGCGTGCAAATTCCGCAATTCCTGTCTTGTCTGAGACGCTGAGCAGTGCCCTTTTTACCAAAAAATCACCAATATACTTGGTTTAAAAATTATTAGCTATAAAACTTATGGTTTACACATTATTTTATTAGCAAAAAATTTTGTGATTGAAGAAAATCAGAGTTAAATCCCACAAATGCAACATTTCTGTTAACATTTGATCATGAACCTCATGGATTTCTAGTTCTTTAAGTTTTTGGTATATTACGACTATCTTTTTCGCCCCCTTTGAGATAAGGACCTTCTTTCTGAATAAAAGTTTAGGTGAAATTTTTATTGCCAGGGATAGAAAATAATAGGAGCACAGGAGTGGTATTCCTCAAAATTATTCTTTCAATCTGCTCCTGATTTTTAAATTCAATTTTAATTTTACTTTTAAACTCATTTTTTGAGAAACAGGAAAAAAGATGGGGAGCCGATGGAAAAGGAGTACGATATTATAATTCTCGGGACGGGGACTGCAGGCAGAACCCTTGCAGGCAGGGCAAAGTCCTCTGGATTGAAGTTTGCTATTATTGATTCGAGGGAGTACGGAGGTACCTGCCCTCTTAGAGGGTGCGATCCCAAAAAAGTTCTTGCAGGCGCATCGGAAGCTACGGACTGGAACAACAGGCTTATAGGCAAAGGTGCAGGGACAGAGAAACCTTTGGAAATCAACTGGCCCTCACTTATCGAATTCAAGAGAACATTTACCAGGGATTATCCCCGTGAAGCCGAGAAAATGTTCGCAGATATGGGAATTGATATGTATCACGGGAGAGCTAATTTTGAGAATAAGAATACCATACTTGTCGGAAAAGATAAACTTAAAGGAAAATATATTTTCCTTGCAACAGGCTCAAAACCGCGGAAACTGAACATCCCGGGGGAAGAGTACCTTACAACAAGTGAAGAATTCATGGAAATCGAGAAGCTCCCTGAAAAGATAATTTTTGTCGGGGGCGGGTATGTCTCCTTCGAGTTTGCACATATTGCCATGCGAGCAGGGGCTGAAGTTTTAATCCTGCACAGAAGCAAAAAGCCCCTGGGAGATTTTGATTCCGACATGGTGGATCTGCTTGTAAGGGCTTCCGAGAGTGCAGGCGTCAGGATTCTGACAGAAAGGCCGGTGGTAGCTGTCGAAAAAGAAGGGGACAGATTTCTGGTCAGAGTCGAGTACAAAACCGAAACCGGATCCGAAACTCAGACATTCAATGCAGACATGGTGGTAAACGGTGCGGGTAGAACTCCTGATATCGAAGACCTGCGGCTTGAAAATGCCGGGATTAAAGCCGAAAGAAAAGGGATTATAGTTGATAAGCACATGCAAACTTCAAATCCCCGCGTTTATGCCGGAGGAGACTGTACTGCCGAAGGTATGCAGCTTACTCCGGTAGCAACCCTGCAGGGAGAAATCGCAGCGGCCAATATCTTCGACGGAAATGGAGTCGAAGTCGATTACACAGGCATTCCGAGCGCAGTTTTTACCATTCCTGTCCTTGCTTCGGTCGGGATCAGCGAAGCAAAAGTTAATGATAGACACAGGGTAATTTTCCGTGACCGCAGTAAATGGAGCACTACCCGAAGAGCAGGACTTGAATTTGCAGCCTCAAAAGTAATTCTCGATAAAACAAATGACAGTATAGCAGGAGCCCATATTCTGGGACCGAATGCCGAAGAGACCATCAATATCTTTGCTATGGCAATGCAGCTTGGACTGAGGGCATCCAGCATAAAGAAAATGGTGTTCACCTATCCAACGACGTGTTCCGATATCCGTTATATGCTGTAAACTCAAGCCGCGTGGGAACAGGTCATTTAAGATTTATCTTGACTTATTACCTTTACCAGATCTCCGTCATCTTATCCGGAAAAAGTAAAATAAAAGGAGATACAGATGCCTTTAAAAAACCTGTGTTTAAGGCTGAAGCCGGAAAAAAACACGGACCGGAGTTTTTTCGATGCCCGAAAACAAACCGAAGAAATCAACTCCCAGTGAGCGCCTGCAGGAGTATGAGATCCCTGACAACAGGCATAATTTTGACAGGGTATGGGCACTTTTAAAGGCAGAGTACCCGGATGCAAAACCTTCTCTTAACTACAGCAACCCCCTGGAACTTCTTGTAGCAACTGTCCTTTCCGCCCAGTCAACGGATGTCCAGATCAACAGGGTAACTGAAAATTTGTTCAAAAAATACCGAACTGCCGAGGATTATGCCGGTGCAGACCTCAGGGAACTCGAAATCGACATTTATTCCACAGGCTTTTACAAAAACAAAGCAAAAAATATCAAAGCTGCGGCGCAAATGATAGTAGAACGTTTTGGAGGAGAAGTCCCGAAGACCATGGAAGAACTGGTAACCCTGCCCGGCGTTGGAAGGAAAACCGCGAATATAGTACTTGCAAGGGCTTTTGGGGTAATAGAGGGTATTGCCGTGGATACCCATGTAAAAAGAGTCTCGAGAAGGCTTGGCTTTACCAGGCACTCCGATCCGGAAAAAATTGAAAAGGACCTGATAGCTCTTGCCCGAAAAGAAGACCTTGATTCAATTTCCATGACCATGATCTATCACGGCAGGAAAGTTTGCCAGGCAAGAAAACCCAGATGCCGCGTTTGTGTTGTAAAAGAACTGTGCCCCTCCAGCATTATATTTATTGGAGAGTAAGCAGGGGAAGTTCTTAAGGGCCAAAAAATATCTTGATTGAAAAGAATCCGGAAAAAATAATATTTGAATCCGGAACTCATGGAAAGACTAATAAGAGACACAAAAAGAAGAGATACAAAGAGACTCATAAAAATCTAAGGAGAAGATACATGAGAAGCCGCATCCTTCCGGAAGAAGAGCGGCTTTTCAAAAAAGAAAACGAATTTTTTACTCGGGTTTTTTATTGAAAACTTTCCCGAACCCGAAACTGATTGCCAGTACTGCAATTGTTCCCACTGCAATCGCCAGGACTTCCCCGCTTTTTCCCATTCCTTCAATTGAATAGTCGGGCATCGGAGAACTTACTGCAGGTTCTATTTCTTCAAGTTCGGACATTTTCGATTCCTCAACCACCCCTCCGGCCGCACTTTCCAGCCCGTCAGGATCTGGAGATGCGAGGAATGGAGCAAGAGCCGAAAGCAAAAGCGCAATTGCAATTCCTGCGTAAAGGAATTTCATATTCGAGTTTCTGCTCATGCATGAGCCTCCTTCTTAGATTTCTCCGGTCTGACGGTGAAATTGTCCTCAAGAAGGTCAGGACGGGATTTTGCAATCGCAGCAATTACAACTGCAGTGATCAGTCCCTCGCCGATAAAACCAATTATCAGGTGATAGGTACCCATTGCAATAAGGCCCGGAACCAGGGGGAACGTACCTGCAATCCACATCTGGACCGCACAGACCATTGCCGAGATAAAGAGCCCGAGCCACGCGCCTCCGAAGGCTGCGATGCTTGTGCCTGTACTCTTGCGAAGGGCAACATAGGTATAATATCCGACAAACCCTGAAATGATACCCATGTTAAGGATATTTGCACCCATGGTGGTGATCCCGCCATCGCCAAAGGCAAAACCCTGTACAAGCAGCACGAGCGTGAGTACCAGAACTCCAGCCCAGGGGCTTCCGAAGACGATGGCAACAAGAGTTGCACCTACCATGTGCCCGCTTGTCCCCATCCCTATAGGAATATTCATGGCCTGGATTGCAAAGATCCCTGCTGCAAGGGCGGCAAGAACGGGCACTTTCATTTCGTCAAGCTCGTTTTTTGCCCATTTCATTGACATAAAAATAAACGGAATAGCAATTACCCAGTAGACTATTGCCTGGTTTAACGGTATAAAAGAATCAGGTATATGCATTTTTGTTTTCCTCTTTTTACACCTTATTTTTTATTTTCCCCGTTTTCACTGTTAACATTCCAGTTCCCTTATCTTCAGAATATTCATCGTATAAAGAATAAAAGACCCAAAAAGTCAAAATTTGTTGAGTGCAATCATGCGAATTAGTACTAATTAGAAACCTATTATGCCTGTTCCTAATCTGTATTTTTAAGGCATTTTCGGAAAATTTTTTGTATAATCCTAAATAATCCAGTATTACATATATACATTTTGGTATTATTTTTTTCGATAATTTATTTATGAAATCTCCTTCCGTGTCGGCATTTTTATTTTTTAGTCAGATAAAGTATCCCCGAAGATTCCATCAAGTCGAATAGATATTCATCCAGGAAAAGTTGGTGTTAATCCACATAAGCCCCATTTTTACCACCTTTTTGGGTTCTGATGGAATGCATTTATAATCATATAAGTAATATATACTCATCCGATTTTAATCTTTTGTAATATTTATTATGAAAAAATATCATATTTGTATACCGACATAGTTTCAGTATTGTAGGGAGGAGTATTTATCGACTGCAAGGAAGTAATTGCCAATTACTGGAATTTCAGGTCTTCCACTTACACAAACGGAGTAAATGGCTTTGATGAGGAAGAACGGACAGTCTGGAAACAAATCTTTGAAAAATCCCTGGCTCCCGGCAAGCGTTTAAAAGTACTGGATGTGGGAACAGGCACAGTTTTTCTCGCCCTTCTTTTTGCCTAGATGGGGCATGAGGTAACAGGTATAGACCTGTCTGAAGGCATGCTCGAGAAAGCAAAGCAGAGTGCGGATAATATGGGGTTTGAAATTGGATTATTCCATGGAGATGCGGAAAACCTGCCTTTCGAAGACTGTTCCTTTGACCTGGTTGTGAATAAATACCTGCTCTGGACCCTCCAGAAACCTTCCTGTGCTGTTTATGAATGGGGGCGAGTCCTTAAACCGGAAGGGAGGGTTTTTGCCATAGATGGCAACTGGTTTGACCCCCGTCCGGACAGGCACATCAAAAGAATGCTTTCCGAGCTGACAGAAAGGTTTGCGAAGAAAAACCAGTATAACCTGATCTTCAAGAATTCCTATGCTCCGATAAGAAATTCTCTTCCCCTCTATGAGAAAATAAGTCCGGAAAATATCTCATTTCTCTTTTCCGAAACCGGACTCGTGAACACTGAAATCAATCCCCTCCCGGAAGTGCAGAAGTTTCAAAGGAACAAAAACTCATTTTCACAAAAGCTCCTTAAGAATAACTCTATTTTTCTGATATCCGGGCAGAAAAAGCAAGAATAATCCTTACAACCTTATTCGGCATAACGTGTCGTTTTTTGTCCCGTCCTATTTTTATTTGGACTTTCCATGAAATGCCCTGACATTTTTATTTCTTCATCGTTAACAATTAGATATTATTTAGATTCATACGATCCTGACGATTTTTGTGGATTGGTTTTACATTTTTAATCTCATTTATTTTACTTAATGCAACGGAACTTTTTAACATACATATTTGTTTAAAATTGTCGAAAGCTTTTTATTCAAATTCAAAAAAACTAACTATAAATTATATATAAATTTATAATTTTATAAGAATAATAAAGAGATGACGGGGTATAAGATCTCATGAACAGCTTACTGAACGTTGAAGGCAGCTCCCTTTCAGCCCTTTTCCAGGAATATGAGCCGCAATTGTTTAACATAAGGTCACATATATTGCATTTTTACGACAATATTAAAGACCGCGATTTAAGCACAATTGCGGAGTCAAATCTGGAAGAGCTCTATGCAATATTTTCCGAGCTCGATGAGCTGGGGCATCTGGATGTTGACAGCACGATGTGTGAGTTTGTGCTTCAGGACCCGGCGATCAGGGCCTTACTTCCTGCAGTCCATTCCAGCTACAGCAGTTTTTTCAGCCTCCATGAGATCCGGCTTGCACAAAAAATCCTTGACTATGAAAACCCCTGGAAAATGCTTGAATCTTTTCCCCTGTATCCAAGATACGAAAATCTGATCAATGTCCATTTCCAGAATTCCTCCCGAGCTAAAGTCCTGGCTTTTATAGGCTGCGGCCCTCTTCCTATTACCCTGCTGCTGTTCAGTAAATTGTACGGCATTCGCTGCGTCGGCATAGACAGGGACCCTGAAGCAGTGGCTCTGGCAAAAAGCTGTGTAAAGCACTTTGGCCTTGAAAAAGAAATCAGTATTTTTGCAGGGGACGAGAACGTACTTTCGGAATTCGAATGGGATTCTGTACTCGTAGCTGCTCTTGCTGAACCGAAGCCGCGCATCTTCCAGAATCTCCATACCATAATAAAAAAGAAAAAATCTGATAATGGAAAGCCCATTTCCGTGTGCTACCGCAACTATACGGGCATGAGGCAGCTGTTCTACTGGCCTGTCCTTCCGGAGCATACCCGGGGTTTTCGGAAAATAAACGAAATACGCCCTTCCTGCGGAGTAAACAACACCCTGGTCTTCCTGGAGTGTGAATAACATTCAAAAAATCGAGACTGCTTCCTTAGTTTCCGAGCTCCGGCAGATTTCTGCTTTGGTAAAGGGCTCTGGAGAGAAGGAGATTCTGGGAAGTTCCTCGGGCGAACTGCATGCCCTATTTAAAAGGCTGGACGAACTCGCAGCCCTGGAAGTAGATGAAAAGGCTATTGATGCAACCTTTAAAAGCCCTGATTTTGATTCTCTGGTAGATTCAATTTCCCGTTTCCGGTTTCTATACAATCTGAAACTTGAAAACGAAAAAGCAAAAAGCCTTCTTGAAAGCTCGGATCCCTGGGAAACTCTCCGGAATTTTACACTTTATTCGAACTACCTGCAGCTTGCCAGGACCGAATATACAGGTTCGGGCCTTGAGCCCGGAGACTGTGTCCTTTTTCTTGGCAGCGGTCCCCTCCCCCTGAGCCTGATAGTGCTCTGCCGCGAAAACGGCCTTTTCGGAATCGGAATAGAGCAGGACAGAAAACGGGCAGACCTCTCCAGAGAGGTAATTGCCTGTCTCGGGCTTCCCGAAAGCATCAAAATAATAGAAGGAAACCACTTCAGTCTGCCACTTGAAACCGGATGCGACCTCTACATGATCGCTGCTCAGGCCGAACCCAAAAAGGAGGTTTTCGAACACCTGGAAAAAATTCTTCCCGGAGGAACTAAGGTCTCCTACCGCCTCTACGAAAAGGGCTTCCGAAGAATTCTGGACGGGAATTCCCTCTTTGAGCCGCCTTCAGGATTTGAAGAATATCTCAGGGTTCAGCCGGAGCCTCCGGTTAATAATACGGTCGTATTTCTGAAACGGAGATAAGAATCTCTGAGGACTGCAGAAAAGAGGCTTCAAACACAGAAATGAGTTATAAAACTCAGAAACGAGCTCCAAACTCATAATATTCAGTTTAGAAGCGTTCAGGCAGCAGACCTTTCAGAAATAAGGGCAGCCTTTCAGACGTAAAGATGGACATATATTATGAAGGCTGCACCCAGAAACAGAAAAAGGACATCCTGAGTTCTGATTTTAGTCCTGTAATACGATTTTTCGTGCCCGCTTCCGTAGCCCCTGCAAAGCATGCTGATATAGGTCCTTTCTCCCTGCTCATAGGAGCGTATGAAAATTGAGCTCATACTGTTTCCTACCTGCTCGATTATCCATTTCCGCGGAACATTTTTGTTCCAGATATCAAAGAGCCTGGTCTGCTGTGCGATCCTTATCCTTTTAAGGACAGCCCAGAAAAGGAAGAGGTAGCGTACCATCATGCTCAGGAGCAGAGTAAATTCCCTTGGGATACCTATTCTTTCTGCTGCTACAACCATATCTCTCAGCCGCGTGGTGGAAGAGAGCAGGACAATGGCTGTTATGCAGACCAGAAATTTTGCAAGCAGAGAGCTTCCAAAAGCAAGCCCTTCATAGGTTATGCTTAGCCCAAAAGGAAGGTCAAGGGGGTAAACCGTATAATTTTCTACGAAGGCGGGTCTCAGGAAAGGCTGGATAAGGGCAATTCCAAGCCCAAAAGGCAGAATTGCAAGAATACGGAGGAAAAAGTACCTTAAATCCAACCCGGCAATAAGCACAAGAACCAGCAGATAAACTTCTATGGCAAGAAGGCGAACCATATTTTTATCGTGAATCCTGGGCAGGCTAACCACGTAAATGATTATCGCAAGCGCAAAAAGCAATTTTACCCGGGGGTCAAGCCTGTGTATGGGGCTGTTTTTGTAGGATTCGCGTTCAATATCAGTGAGAGTTACCATTATACATTCTCCGGTAAGGAGCCTTCTTTTAGGTTTTCAATCAATCCCGCCGGTTTTCTGCCCCGAGCTTATGAGCCGCAGGATCTCATCTCTGGCTGTTTCGGCTGTAATCTGGATGTTTACGTCGAGCCCTTCCTGCCGGAGCATTTCAAATACTTCAGCCACTCTCGGAAGTCTGAGGTGAGCTTTCCTCAGGAGTCCGGGATCGTTGAAGATCTCGTCCGGGTTTCCGTCAGCTTCAAGTTTTCCATGGTGGAGCACGAAAACCCTTTCCGCAAAATAAGGAACAACATCCACATCATGGGTGGAAAGGAGCAGGGTAATTCCAAGCTCCCGGTTCATTTTCATAATCAACTCAAGGATGCGGGCAGAACTCAGAGGGTCAAGGCCTGCTGTCGGTTCGTCAAGCACGATAACTTCAGGGCGCATGGCAAGAATACCGGCAATTGCCACAAGTTTCTTCTGCCCCCCGCTCAGGTGGTGAGGGGCTCTCTCTTCAAAACCCGTAAGTCCCACCATTTCCAGGGCTTCCTTTACCCTCTTTTCAACCTCTGCTCTGGACAGCCCCATATTGATAGGCCCAAAAGCTATGTCTTCTTCAACACTCGGAGCAAGCACCTGGTCATCGGGGTCCTGAAAAACTATGCCCACGGTCTCCCTGCACATCCTTACATTCTTTTTAGTAATTGTTTCTCCTTTTACCAGGACCTCTCCGGAAAGAGGACGCAGAATCCCGTTGAGGTGCTTAAAAAGAGTCGATTTTCCTGCTCCGTTAGCCCCAAGCACTGCAACTCTTTCTCCTTTGTATACTTTCAGGTTTATGTTATCCAGGGCATTTGCTTCAAGGTGAGGGTATCTGTGGCAGAGATCTCTTACTTCAAGGAGAGGGGCATCGGTTCTCTCAGAGGCATTGCTTGCCTTCCCCGGATTTTTCCCGATTTCAGGGCTTTTCTGGTCTTTAACCTGCTCGGGGATAACTGCTGTCTCTCCGGGATTTCGTTGGGGGATTAATTTGCTCATAATTGAAAACGTCCTGTAAGGAGACCACTGCTTACTTTATTATATAACTTTTTTAAAAATAGTGTTACAACTAATGAAGTTATCTTTTTTATGCGTTATGGTTTGTACTTTATATTTTTTCCTTTTTCTGTTAATACTCCATGTTTTCAGTCTGTTGCTTGTCCTTTAGTCTGATAATGGAAATTTATGTCCCCTTTCAAAAAATATATCATTAATAGAGATGCAATAAGTAAGGCGATACAACTATGTAATAGTGTTTTGGTTTTGATGTCCACTGATTTTTGGTAGCCGAATAGTTACATTTCGATTTCTGTACACACGTTATTTTTTACTCTTAAGTAATACATTATTCTTTATTATTTAATCTTTGGTAATATTTATTATGATGATTTTATCGATTTGTGTGTCATCTGATTTTTTAGTTTTTGTAGATATTTGGATTGCGAGAAAGCTACTGCTAATTATTAGAATTTTCGGTCTTCTACTTACACAAAGAGGATTAACAACTTTGACTAAGACTTTCGGTTTTTGTATACTCTGAAACTTGAAATCGAAGAAGCAAAAAGCCTCTTTTCAAGCCAGAATCCGTGGGAAACTCTCCGGAATTTTACTTTTTATCCTAACTATCTCCAGCTTGCCAGGACTGAATATGCAGGTTCCGGCCAGAAATCCTGGATCGTGTGCTTTTTCTTGGAAGCGGCCCTCTCCCTCTGAGTCTGGTAATGCTATGTCATGAATATGATCTCTGGAATAGGAATCGAACAGGACAGAGAAAGAGCTTGCCTCTCTCGAAGGTAATTACTCATCTCGGACTTTCCGAAAGAATCCAGATAATAGAAGGAAACCACTTCATCCTGCCACTTGAATCCAGCTGTGAGCTTTACATGGTCACTGCCCAGGCAGAACCCAAAAAGAGAGACTTGAACACCTCGCAAAAGTCCTTCCCGTGGGAAGCAAAATTTCCTACCTTCTATACGAAAAAGGTCTTCGAAGACTACTGGATTGCAGTTCTCTCTTTGAACTGCCTGCGGGATTTGAAGAATGCCTCCGAGTTTAGCCAGAAACTCCGGTTAATAATACGGTAGTATTCTGAAAATAAAAGCCTGGTTAAAACAATTTCTTTTTCGTTTTAGGTATTAGCAAGCAAGATCCACTAAAACAAGGATTGAAAACCGGGTCTTAGACCTGGTTCTTGCCGGTCAGTTACAAAACCTTAAGTCTCATGCTCGTGCATGTGTTCCTTATCATGGGCGTGCAGGTGTTCATGCACAAGCTTGCCATGAACGTGCATGTGCTCATGGATCAGATTTGAGGCAAGAAGAAGTTCGAAGTTGCTAATAATTTCTCCCACATCTCCATCTGCTTTAATTCCATGGTCTTCGCCCATGACTATGGCTCTTTTGCTGATCTGTTCTACCAGTTCCAGATCATGAGTGGCAGTAATTATCGTCTTTCCAGCTCTCCCCAGTTCCTGTAACAGCTCCGTCAGCCATAACTGGGTTCTCGGGTCTAATCCGGCGGTAGGTTCATCAAGCAAAAGGATATCAGGATTAGTAGCCAGGACAGTTGCAATACAAACCTTTTTCTTTTCCCCTCCGCTCAGAGTGTGAGGCGACCGATCTTTGAGCTTGGTCAATTCCATCATTTCCAGGACTTCCATTACTCTGGTTTTGACGTCTTCCGGAGTCATATTAAGCTGCAGGGACCCAAATGCAATCTCCTCAAAGACCGTAGGCGAGAAGAGCTGCACATCTGAATTTTGAAAGACAAAGCCAACTCTTGTCCGGAAATAGGACCTGAATTCATTGTCCTTAATAGTATCGAAAACCTCTTCTATTATCATATTGTCAAAGGCGTAGAATTCTCCGGCTGTTGGATATATAAGTCCATCCAGAATAGCCAGCAGAGTCGATTTGCCACTGCCGTTTGAGCCAATTATGGATATCTGCTCGCCGGAATTAACCTTGAAGTTGATATCTTTTAAGGCATTTATCTTTCCCGTATAGGAATATGATACATTCCTTAAGTCAAAGATCGTCCCCATGTTCATGTCACCTGAAGATATTTTGGGAAGTCGCCACCAGGACTATGCTCAGGGCTATCGACGCTGCACCTGCGATATAATCTCGCTTACGCATTTTGAACTCTTCCATCGTCTTAACATCTCCGGTGAAACCTCTGGATAACATAGCCATATGAACTTTTTCGCTCATATCCAGAGACCTTATTAGTGTGTATCCTATGCGTCCTCCGACCCACTTCTGCTCCTCAAACATGCTTCGAGACCTTATTGTCCTGGCTCTCTTTGCAATGTACATCTCGCGAACAAGATCCGTTAATAAGAAAATGTACCTGTAAGCCATACCTAGCGTGAGAACATAGATCCTTGGAACGCCTACACTGCGTATAGCTTTAAAGAGCATTTGCTGAGGTGTAGTTAGGAAGAGCAGAACTATGGCAGAAACACATGTTGCAACACGCATGATAAATATACTTGCTGCGTAGACACCCTGTCTCGTAATATAAACGCTTCCCGGCAGTGAAAACGGCCCAAGGTGAGCCCCAGGTCCCAGATGTATCAATTGAATAAGTGGATCACCCGGAAAGAAGATGTTGAAAATCATGGGTAAGGCAATAAATGCCGAAAAAATGGGAATAAAGAGCCAGACCCGTTTGATAAAATAACTGACTTCAATCTTGCTGATGTATGCGGTTAGTACTAAAAAAACATAGACAGATGCCAGTATCTTCAGATTAGTTACCAGGACCGTTGCAAATATTATGGCCATAATGGAAATCAGCTTGACCCTCGGATCCAGGCTCTGAAGCAGGCCCTTACGCCTTGAGTAGCTTTCCGCAATAAAAGCAGCCTCTATGAATTCGAAAATTTCCTCAATTGTCCTGCCTATGAAGCTTTTCTTGCCGTGATACGCAGCATGGCATTCGCAAGGTTCTGCATTTACTTCTTTCATCCATTCCGGAATCATAAACCTCCAGAAAAAATAAAACGGGATATTGCTCAGTTAATCTTTAGCGATCTTCTTGCCCATGAAGTACAAGATGCCCATGCACAATATTACTCCTATCGCAGCTGCTAAAATGTATCCCAGAACCGGAGGGAGATTTGAAAAACCGTAATCCGGGATTGGGGCATGCCAGAGGTCTGAAAGCTTTTCCAGGCCCGGTGGCGTATAGCCGACCCTGGCTTTAAGCTCCTCCGGGGCCCATTCGCCATATGCAGTGCCTGCCGCAAGCAGGCCCAGAGGCGTTAGAATTATCAAAAACAACATACCAATAGCCAGGTCTCTTGTGCTTTTCTTAGATACTTCTCGAGGTGCAGCTTTCTCTGCATAGAATATGGATGTATCTGTTCTCTGAATATAGACAAATATCAATGCCGAAACCAGCGCTTCAACGATACTGAATGCAAATGCATGCTCCAAAAACATAGCTGGAACAGTTACACTTAGTGGATATGGCATATAGAGAGGTAAACCATTTGCACCTCTATATAAAATAGGCTGCAATCCGAGAATAAATCCTACGAACGTAGCTGCTACGGTGATGGATAACCAGGCCCCGATGGCTATAGCGATTACCCTTCGTGAGGATTTGATATCCGTATTTCCGCTAATAAACTTGTAAGTATAATAACCAATAAAAGGCATAATAACTGCTATGCTGAAACAGTTTGCCGCATAAGCGGTTAGCCCCCCATCCCCAAACATTAGCGCCTGTAGCGCCAGGGCTATAGATATGGCTATAACTGCAGCCCATGGTCCTATAACGACAGCAATTACAGCCCCGCCCACTGCATGGCCGCTGCTTCCGCCGGGCACGGGCAAATTGAACATCATAATAACAAAAGCGAATGCAGATGCTAGAGCAAGCAGTGGAACTCTTTTAGACCCGAGAGTTCCCATTTTCTTTCCTGCATAAATCCAAATCGGGATCATGATGATCCAGAATGCGATAAATGTACCTGGCCCTAAATAACCATCCGGAATATGCATAGTATCCCCACAGGACGTTAACAATTTATTTTATATATAATCATATCTTTTCATATAAAAATAATGTTTATACGTATTTTTTAACAATAATTTTTTTATAATTGTTATTAATGATTACATTGTCTGCTAATGATCAAATAGCCTGCAATCGTAACCTATAAAGTTACTTATAACTCAGAATAATCGCCTACCTGAACCTAAGAGAATATTGCCTATAATCTAAAAGTGGAGTTCAAATTGGTTTCGAATCCACCTGATTAAGATGGTTTCTCTTTGGGATTAACGAGTGAGATCCGCCAAAGCAAAGATTAAGATAGGGGAAAGACATCTCATTTTTCAGAAAATTTCTCAAACATGATAAGAATTATTTATCAATTAGTGTTATTTTATCTAATTTACTTCCAGGAAAGTATTTAATATCTCACAACTATGTGACTATAGACGAATGAAATAAAAGTTCTAATCGTTTGATTGAAAAGGATAGTGAAAGTTATGGAAGAAAAAGAAACGCATATACACATACACAAACCTGAGGAACAAAAGCCTGAGGAAGCACACGTACATATTCATTTACATGTACATGAATACAAACATACACATGAGCATGAACATGAAGGAGAGACTCACAAACACGAACATCTGCATAGAATCGAACACGAGCATGAGCATGAGCACAAAGAATAAGGAAAGATAATTATTTCATTCTGTCTTAAATCATGCATAGCTACTTGACTGGCCAATAACTACTTTTTTAAGGATTTCACAGTATGGGGGCTGCCTGAATAAGGCAACTAACCTTCTTATTTATTTCTTGGAGACCGAATTAAAGAAACTTTTTATGGGAAAAGAGATGAGCCCTAACTAAAAATGAGATCTTTTTTGCTTTCTTTCCTCGAGAAGAAACCTGATTTCATGGTTAAAAATATGAAATATCTTAAAAGAAAGCATGTAAGAACAATAAAATAACATGAATATACATATTTGTGTTACTTCATAGATATAAAAGAAGGTTCAAATTCTGTTTGTTAATTGAATTTGAATACTGTGTTGGGTTTGTGCAGTCAACTCACCGCAAACTTGACGTTATTTAAAATATGTTTATTGAATTGCAAATTGTAAAAATTGATGGAGTTATGCCTTTAAACCTGTCAAAATATAATTCCCTCAACTACGTAAATTTTCTTGTTGCTGTATTTGCCGTCTTTAGTTTTACAGAAGCTGATCGCTGCTATTCATTTGTAGCAAATACTGACCTCTGCTATTCATCTGTAGCAAATACTCCGTCTTATGATCTTTTGACTCATCTTCTTCAAAAGCAACATTCAGATATAGAATATTCAAGGAGAGAAGTAAACAAATCATAGTTCAAAAGTAGGACATAAATTTACATAGTTGCAGTAAAAGTATATATCGGCCAAGATACGACTTAAATTTATTGTAATACAAAAGATGTAAAAAAGATGCTATGGGTCTGTAACTACATGGGACCTAAGTTGGGGAGATGTGGATGGGAACGAAAATCAGGAGTTCTGGTATCAATATTATTGGAGATATACCTTGGGGAACCCACTTATGCCAGTTCTACCAAACCAAGGAAGATTTGATGGATATACTTGTTCCCTATTTTAAAGCAGGGCTGAAAGATCACGAATTCTGTATCTGGATTACCTCGCAACCTTCAGATGTAGAAGAGGCGAAAGAAGCTTTGAGAAAGTCCGTTCCTGATATTGATATTTATCTGGAAAAAGGGCAAATTGAAATTATTTCCTATACGCATTGGAATTCTAAAGGAAGCAAAGAAGTTATTTTTGATCCGGAGAGACTGATAAATAGGTGGATCGAAAAACTTAACAATGCTCTGGCCGACGGCTATGACGGTTTAAGGTTGACAGAAAATATTTCTTGGTTAGAAAAAGAAAACCGGAATGATTTCGTTAAGTTTGAGGAAAAACTTGATAGTGTCATAGGAAATCACCGGATAGCAGCTCTGTGCACTTATTCTCTTGACATATTCGACACAATCGAGATAATTGACATCATCGCAAATCATCGATTCTCTTTGATCAAAAGAGAGGGGGTATGGCAACAGATAGAAAGTCACAAACGCAAGAAAGTAGAAAATACAGCTATTCGATCTGTACAGGACCCAGAAGTTAAATCAAGGGAAGCATACGATCATCTCGAAGAATTGGTCAAAGAAAGAACAACGCAACTTGAAAAAGCTTGTGTACAGTTGAAAGAGAGTGAAAAAGATCTTGCCGAAGCTCAAAAAATGGCTCATATCGGAAGCTGGAAATGGGATATTGTAACTGATGAACTGTACTGGTCTGATGAAGTTTATCGCATCTTTGGATTTAATCCTCACGAGTTCAGGGAAACTTTTGATATATTTTTCGATCACATACACCCCGACGATCGAGACTTTGTAAATACTACAATTAGAAAAGCTTTGGAGGGGGGACCATTTGACAATAATTATAGAGTTATCTCGGCTGATGGGGAAGAACGTATAGTCCATGCACAAGGAGAAGTTATTTTTAATGAGAAAAATACTCCTATTCGAATGAGAGGAACACTCCAGGACATTACAGAGCGTATCAAAATCGAAGACTTGCTCATGTTAAGCGAGGAAAAATACCATTCCTTCATACAGAATTTTACAGGGATTGCTTTTCAGCAAGATAAGGATTTCAACCTTGAATTTGTAAAAGGGAGTGTAGAAGAGATCACCGGGTACAGCGAAGAAGAGTTAATGTCCAAAAAGCGGTGGAAAAAGCTTGTTGAGAAGGAAGACCTGCCTTTGTTCCTTAAAAAAGAAAGAGAGGTCAAAAATGCTCTCTCTCCGTATTATGGAAAACTCAGCTACAGAATAAGATGCAAGGACGGAAAAATAAAATGGGTGCATGAAGTATATCAAAAAATTCCGGACAAGAATGGAAAATTTGATAGTTACCAGAGCACAGTATCCGACGTTACTGAGAGAATAAAGGCAAAAGAAGCCCTGGTAAAAATTGAGGATGCCAGGAAAAAAGAAATTCATCACAGAATTAAAAATAACTTGCAGGTAATCTCTTCTCTTCTTGATCTTCAGGCCGAAAAGTTCAGTCATAGAGAAGCTGTTCCTACTCTGGAGATTCTCGAAGCTTTCAAGGAAAGCCAGAACCGAGTAATTTCAATGTCCCTCATCCATGAAGAACTTTATAAAGGAGAAGGAACTGATACACTGAATTTTTCTGTGTACCTCCGAAAGTTAGCTGAAAACCTTTTCCAGACTTACAGTCTTTGTAGCAAAAATATCCGACTGTATATGGATCTGGAAGAAAATACGTTCTTTAATATTGATGTTGCTGTCCCGTTAGGAATAATCGTTAACGAACTCGTTTCCAACTCTCTTAAGCATGCATTCGCTGAAAATAAGGAAGGGGAAATTCGAATCCTGCTTTGTAGGGAAGAAATGGATGATGAGATACATAGATCCCTTTTCAGTCTGACAATTTCGGATAATGGAAAAGGAATTCCTGAAAATGTAGAATTGAGGAGTGTTGAATCACTCGGACTGCAGCTGGTAAGCATTCTTGTTAACCAGGTGGATGGGAAAATCGAGCTTAAAAAAGCACGGGGAACGGAATTCAGAATTGTATTTAGCATAGCGGAAAGATCATAGGCCTGGACAAAAAGGTACCGGTGTCATCAAAAAACTCTGGAAGAGTAAACCCGGAATTCATGCCCAAAACCCAATAAAAAAATACCAGCTTTATCAAAAAATAATTGTTCTGAATGAGTGTTTAGCAAAGAAGACTAAATAAAGTCTGTCTATTATCGAATTTTTACAACTTAGAATAGAATAAAGCCAGGATTTTACAGATCGAGAGGAGCTCGAACATATTAAAGCCAAAATTTAACAGATTACATTAATTGATGAAATCGATTGATACAGTAATTTATCACAAACACACATTGTGTCGACAAAATGTATTTGGAAAGAACCCTAATTTAAACTTTACTTAGTGACTAAAGGGTAATACTCCAATTTTTCATTTTGTTGCTTAAGCTTGATGTTTTTGATATATTCTAAGTTTTACGTCATTGTCTGTACTTTTCCTGTTCCAGAGCTCAAGAGATAATTATACAAATCTTCCCCGCATCTTTTACTGTGATGCAGCGGGTCATCCTTCATATAGACATGGACTATTTTTATGCGGCCATCGAGGAGAGGGAAAAACCTGAACTCCGTGGAAAAGCCGTCGTGGTCTGTATGCTCTCCGGGCGAAGCGAACTCAGCGGATCGGTAAGCACATGCAATTACATTGCACGAGAATTTGGAATCAGGTCAGGGATGCCCTGTTCCAGGGCAAAAAAACTTAACCCTGAAGCTGTTTTCCTGCCTGTCAGGAAGGAGTTTTACACTTCGGTTTCAAACCGGATTATGGAAATTCTCCGCAGCTACGCAGACCCCGGAGAAAACGAAGATCCCTTTGAACAGATAAGTGTTGATGAGGCTTTCCTTGAAGTTACCGACAGGGCAGGAGGAGACTTTAACCTTGCTTTTGATATCGGGATTCAGATAAAGAGGGAAATAAAAGAAAAGGAAAAACTGACCTGCTCCATAGGCGTAGGCCCGAACAAGCTGATTGCCAAGATGGCTTCGTCCGCAAAAAAACCTGATGGGATTACGGTTGTGAGCCCGGAAAACCTGGAAGCTTTTCTCTGGCCGCTGAAGGTGTCCAAACTCTGGGGGATAGGGGACGTAACTGCAAAAAAATTGCAGGAAATGGGCATAGTTACGGTAAAGGACCTTGCGGAACACGATGTTATCGAACTTATTTCCACCTTTGGAAAATCCCGGGGCACATGGCTTAAGCAGGCTGCCTCAGGAATTGACGACTCCCCCCTTAAGGAAAGGGAAGGTTCGGAGCAGATAGGGAGGATTGCAACCCTGCCTGAGGATACTCTGGATCAGGGACTTATCCTTCCGCTGCTGGAGAGGCTGGCAGGAGACGTTATTGAAAAACTGAACTCAAGGGAACTCACCTTCAGGGTTGTAACCGTTACGGTCATAAACTCAAACTTCAGGACGTATACCAGGAGCCGCACCCTCAACCATCCGGTTTATTCAAAGGAAGCCCTGCTTGAAGCTGCCCGCGAAGTCCTCGGGGAATTTATTTCGGAAAGCAGGACTGACCTCCGGCGAGTGGGGGTCAGGGTAGGAGGGCTCCAGAAAAGAAAGGGGCAGAAAAGTCTTTTTGATTATTGAACCTGAATGCCATATTGTGCATATTTTGAGGATATGCCTGTGCCATATTTTGAGGATATGCCTGCCTCGCTACTCGTGTATACCTGGATTTTATGTTTTCCCAGGTCACCTGTAAAGGTTCAGGGAGTTACGTTTACTCTGCCAGACCTGTACAGGGTTCTATTGATCCACAGAATTTATATTATTACCCAGAATATAAATAACATTTGCCTCATTCAAAAATTTTAATTCGTTAAAACCCTCCTTTATTGTTAACCCTGGAGAGAATTATTTCATAAAATTTATCATACAAGAAATGTAATAATAATATGGGTAATATTCCGAAATTACTTCCAGAACCTGAATTTCGATCCCATTTTTTAAGCCAACTATTTTTAGTATAGATCAGCTCTGCATGCGGATTTCTTCAAAATGGCACTTTATCCGAAATTCGCTAAAAATGGCGAAAAAAAATAGGAAGTTGGGAATGAAAGAAGGCTGCATAAGGACGGTCAGGAGAGGGACAGTATGATTAAAAAACCGTTTACAATCCAGTTTCCGGAAAATCCGGTCAGCGGATTCAGCTGGGACATTGCAACCAGTAACGGGTTACAGATAATGAGGGACAGGTTTGTCCCCGAAGATGAGGAACAGAAAGGTAGCGGAGGATACCGTGTATGGGACATTCAGGTAACTTGTCAGGGTAGTCAAAAGATAACAGGTACATACCGGAGGGGTAATCAGATAGCAAGTTGCTTTGAGATCAATATTGATGCCGAATAACACATATACAGGCCACATAGCCTGGAGCCCGGGCAAGGTCACCTTCTCTGGTCAAGTCCATCCGCCCTGCCTTGCCGAGTGCTTACCTTACATTCTATCTGCTTTTTTCCCGAATTTCGATTAGGAGTCACAGGAAATCGGAGATTTTTCCGGTCCTCCATTCGTGTTTTCAAGAGATTGTCGCTTAATTGAGGCCAGTGAAAGAACTCCGAATTCGGTCTCTTTAAAAGCAGTGAAGGTTCGCAGAGTATCCTATATTCTCTAACGAGTGAGCCAACTACAGATCTGCACAATTCAGAAGAGAAAAACTGAAGCCAGCCGTACAGGCACGGAACGGAAAAAACGGAGCTGCAGGTCAGGCTGCCCGGAATAGTGTCAAACGATTTCCTGTGGACAAACTGACCATTTGCAGATAGTACTCAAATGAATTTCACAAGCGGGCAGACTTCTATACAGGCCCCGCAGTGAGTGCAGCTGTCCCTGATCCAGGCCCTCTTTTCCTTCATTTGAATTGCATTGTGCTCGCAGTGTCCTACGCAGACTCCGCATCCCTGGCAGAGAATGGCCCTTCTTACTGAGAACTCGACCATTCGCATGAGCTTTTTCAGAGTTTTTTCAGTTTCACTTCTTCCATTTACATTTCCTGATGCAAAGACCTGGGCTCTCGACTCCCCATGGGCAACAGAAGCGGCCCCTTCAATGAAGGAAACTTTTCCGACAGGGTTTAGCATCCCGCTTTCTTCCAGCGTTTCAAGATCAATCGCCTGTCCGAAGCTCCCGTCTGCAGAGATCCCGCCTGCTTTGCAGGGCCGGTAGCCTGTGGCAACTTCAAAGTGGAGCTCTCCGGGGGCTTCCTGGGAGGGGAGCAGGGAAATTCCCTTTTTATCCGCAAGTTCCTGAAGAATCTTAGGATAGCGCTTGAAGCGCCATAAACCGTATTTTACCCATTCAGGGGAAAGCCCCATTCGTTCAGCATAGGCCAGGAGGTGGGAGTCGAGTTTTTTTGCAAGCTCGGGGTGGCTTTCCTCAAGCTGGAAAAAGTCGGAAAGGGATGAAGAGGGGCAGAGCCAGCAGCCCATCCGGTCATACCCTTTTTCATAAGCCGGATTGTAGGGAGCTTTCGTCCTGAAGAGGTAGAGCCAGACGTGCAGAGCCGTCCATTCCTGTATAGGGGACGCTCCAACCTGATTGCCGACCCAGGGGTTTTTCCAGACCCGCTTACTGATGGAGCGTGCATGGGACTCGTACTGGCGCTGCCCTATAAAGCTCAGGCAGCCCCCTTCATAGTTTTCGTCAATTAACCGGGTAATCGGCCCGAGTTTGCAGATCTTGCAGCACCAGCGCGTATCCATTGTCGGAGGTCCGAAAATTCCTATGGACTCCCAGAAGGAATCCCCTGCACTTGCGGTCCTGAGGGGCTTTCCGTAATACTCCGCAACCTTTCGAACGTTTTCAAGGGTTTCCGGAAACTCAAGCCCGGTATCCGCAAACATCAACTCGTAATTGTCCAGAGTTTCGTCCACAAGCTGCAGCACTGCAAGGCTGTCCTTGCCCCCGGAATAGGAGACGCTGACTTTGAGGTCCATACTTCCTGAAACGTTTCTTATGAAGTCATGGGCATCCTCTATCATGGGGTTCAGGATTTTCTCATTGGCTTTTACGGCGTCGTCCCAGCTTTTTCCTGAGAAGAGGGTTTTTGCAGCTTTCGGTTCCGCACTCCATCGCGGCTTCACGGCATTTCCGCGCTTTTCCTCAATCATTTCTTTTCCTGCCATCCGGGCGCGGCCGCAGCAGACCACTTCTCCGGCAGGGTTCAGGACAACTACTTCATCCTCTTTTTTGATTTCAGGGTCTGCATCAAGGACTCCGGGAGCGAGAATACTTGCTCCTTTTTTCAGGATAAAAGGTAGAATTTCCTCTTCAATAACGACCCATTTTTTCAGGTCTCTTCTGTCCCTGCCCTGGAAAAGCCGCCTTGCCCCTTCGAGGCGGGGGAGAAGGACCCATTCACAGCTCTCAATTTCAAACCTGATGGATGCAAGGATTTCCCCATCCACTATGATTTCATCCATCCGGTCTTCATAAGGAGCTTTGTTAAGCACCACAAGATGCCCTTCGGGGATAAGAGGAGCATTGAATTGTTTTTCAGAAACGGAATTTATTCGTCTTATATCATAATCAAAAGCCGGGCGGATATCTCCGGGAGGAGTGACCTCAACTCGTTTTGTTCTTTTTCCGCACCCACACTGTTTTCCGAGCACAGGCACATTGCAGGCCTCGCACCAGTGCAGGAGCATTTTGCCAAGGTATGCTGGTCTGGACATGTCAAGCAGATTGAGAGAGGTTCCCCTTTAAAAGGCTTTGGCTTTTCTTAGAGCAGACCTTAAAATCTGATCGAATTTACAACAGGGATAAGACTTCAACACTATAACTGAAAAAAAGTAGAATTAAACCGTCAAGCGGCTAAAATGTGAACTTGGACCCTAATTATGGAAAAACATACTTTCCAATTTGAAAATTAATGCTGCCCTATATCCAATTGAAGGAATAGTTCAAATTTTAAGATAGCCACTTAACGATTTTGTTTTTTTGAATGTTCTGCAGCAAGTACTGAAAGCAAGACAAATACCAATACAAGATTTGACAGATAAGAATTATGTGATATGTCTAACCATTCAAGATATGCATTATATAGTGCTAGAGCAAGAGCTATCAGGGCTAATATACGTGATAACTTGCTAGCTGATTTTGTATCCATGTTAACTCCCTAACACATTAGTTTATTCTATGGTACATTAAAAATGCATATTTTAGCCTGGATAAATTCAGTTGTGGTGTGCAGTAATAATTAAATCTGAAAAATATAACATTCCCCTGAGTTTGAAAAATCACAGGGATGATCCTAACCTTACGGTTTTTCAGAAATCACCCTACAAATCACATTTATCCTTCACAAATTGCCTTCATATCTCGAGATATCATAGTATTATTTCTTGTACGCATATTTTAGCTCAGTCGAAATTACTCCCATGAGTGATCCAAGAAAAAGTCCAATCCAGAAAGTTACTGAAGCAAAACCCGCTTTGGCGTTTACCTCCCAAACATCTATCTTCCATGATACGGTAAAAATTACAATCCAGATAAGAACAACCAGTGGTTTCCAAATTATTTTATTCATAAATTTCCATCTCAAAATTGTCAGGATCGAATATGCATACGATTACCTGCATGCTGATTACCTGCATTGCTTTTGTATCCGAATAGTCTTCAAACATCTTCTCAAAAATGTGAATAAATTATTGATCATAAATGTAGCCAATATGTACAGAAAAAATACTTTCATTATTTTCAAGCCCGTTTTTTATTCTGATCGCATCTTCTTCTGGAATCCAATATCTGGTCCCGTCCGGCTTTTCAAAGCGAATATAGCACCAGACAGACTTTTTCAACCGAATATCATATTTCTCCAGGATCTCAAGAAAAGTTTCATCATTGATAGCCTGTTCAGATACCATAATTACGTAGAAATCTCCGTTCCGGACAACATGTGAAGGAGAAAACACCGTCCACTCTTTTTTCTCCTCCTTCATCCCTTCACTCAGTTCGCGCCTTACATCCCTTTCATCTTTGTCTAACATGATGTAGTAGTCGTCCGCCATATTCCTATTATTGTATTCGATGCTATAGTTCACAGTCATGTTGTAGTTTTCAAGAATAGTTTCAACTTCAGACTCGGAAGTTCCGTTTTCAAACTGGACATATATGCCGCATACCTTAAGCTCGTTGTTGACCGTTGGTTCCGTATCAACTGGTGTCTTAATAAATAGCCCCCAAAGAACTACAAGAATTAGAAACACAACAAAAATAGCGATTTCTTTATTGATTTTGCCCATACCAACACCGCAAAAAGATGAAAGGTTTTAATCCCTCACAGTATGCATGAAGCTTCAATCGTCAGGTTTCTATGCTTTTCATTTACCTGGGTTTGATATGAATGAATCGTCAGCCGCCAGCAATGCCAGCAATAAATGTTCAATCCGAAACTTGTATTACTTTTTCCTGAGTTTCCATCCGCCATACAGGCAGGTTAAGTTTCCCAACAATCCAAAGCCTGGAGCAGAGTTATTTTTGCTTGATTCATTTTCACCTGAACTACTACCGTTGTCAGATTCAGAGTTATTATTGTTAGTGTTGTTTGAATTGTTGGGTACAGTAATGTTTTTTTCGTCAGACGGCGAGAAGTTAGTTTCTTCAACTCCTATATCTTCAGTTGCATTAAAAATAGCCACTGTACCTTTGTCAGTTTCATTGGAACTTACAATCTTAATTTGATCAGTAATTTTAGAACCTTTAAGAGGTCCAATGACAACTCCAAAAGGACAGTTCATAGTATATTTCCCTGTATTTACAGTTGCTGTAACTTTGTTTGTGGCTGTGTCAATTACGGAGACATTATCTGTGTAGTCACTGGAGTGGATATCAGAGATCACTACATAGGCCTTTTTTCCATCTGGCGTGATTGCAACTCCCCTGGGAACAGTTCCTATAGACACTGTAGCTGTAACATTGTTTGTTGCTGTATTAATTACAGAAACAGTGCTACCCGGTTCATCACGAGAACCGGAGTTCGTCACATATATTTTAGTTCCATCAGGACTGACTGCAATATCACTGGGCCCGTCTCCTACAGGCACAGTTCCTGTAACGTTGTTTGTATTGGTGTTAATTACAGAAACATTGTTGCTGCCCGAATTAATCACGTACACCTTATTTCCATCAGGACTAACTGCGATATCAGTAGGATAGTCTCCTACAGGTATAGTGGCTATAACTTTGTTTGTAGCCGCATCAATCACGGAAGTAGTGTTATTGCGGCTGTTAGTAGCATAGATTTTTTCCCCATCCGGTGTAAATGCAACGTTATAAGTGCTCAGTCCCATATTAACCGGGTCCATTACAGTGTTTGTGGATTTGCCAATTACCGTGTTAATTACAGAGACAATGTTGCTATTATCCTCCACTCTACTGTAACGATTCGTCACATAAACCCTTGATCCTGCCGGATTGACTGCAACCGCCCGGGGATAAAACCCCACATCCACCACGGCGTCAACTGTATTTGTCGCCGTGTCAATTACAAAAACATTGGTGCTCAATCCTGATATGTCTGTCACATATACCTTTGTTCCTGCAGGGTTGATTGTGGCTTCTCCGGCCCAGCCTTCTACAGGCACCACGGCTGTGAGATTGTCAGTTGCTGTGTCGATTACAAAGACAGTGCCGGTGTCGATTCCTATACTCGTCACATATGCAAACGGAGCTGCGCCTGCTAAGCCCACCAGTGTTAGAATCACAAATACTGTTCCAAAAGCTCTTAAGAAGGTATGTCCTCTACGTGCTTTATTGGCCATTACCACAGATAGGAATGGAATCGAAAAAGTTGCAATTGGTATTGTTGAGATAGTTTTACTTTTCATCTTTTGTTTTCCAAGCAGTGTTTGTCCTTCATGCCAGTACTGTTATCAAGAAATCCGGATTTATGACATTTTTCTAAAATCTTCTTTAATTTAAGTCGATTTCCGGATAAAATCGAATCTAACAAGGTTTCAGGGTTATGAATGTATGAAAAAATTGAAAAGAATCTTGAGGCAAAATAATATCAGGATAAAGTTTTCTTACTTTTTATTGTTCTCCTTTATCCAGAATGCAGCTATCAGGCTTATCATCCCGTAAACTATTTCAACTCCGGGAGTTCTTTTGCTTTCTTTTGCAGGAATGCCTGTATCTGTTGTTAAGGTTGCCCCAGAACTACCGTTTCCTTCGCCGACTATTCCGTTTTCACCGGGACTTGTTGCATTCAGCACAAAGATCGCGGCCTCTTTTGAGGCTGTTCTGCCTTCATTGTTTACTGTCAGGTTAACAGTATAGGTTCCTGCTGAGGAGTAAGTATGGACCGGACTTTGATCTGTTGAATTAAATCCATCTCCAAAGTCCCAGTTCCATAAAGTTGCGTTCTGAGAGCGATCATTAAACTGGACCGAGAGAGGAGCGTAACCGGAGGTGATATTACTACTAAAGTCTGCAACAAAAAAGGTTGAATGTTCAGGATTTGCTTTAAGAATAACAAGACCATTAACACCATTAATCGCATAGATATAATTCCCGGAAACTTCAACACCACTGGCATGAACGGCATAAATCCCTTTTAATATCGGAGAAGAAGGATTGCTGACGTCAACAATCATAATACTATTATCAACGGCTACATAGGCGTAATTGCCTGAAATTGAAACACGGTCAGCGTATCCTGCAGTATCATATCTTCCTACCATAACCGGAGAAGAAGGATTGCTAATGTCGATAACCACAAGCCCATTTTTGCTATCGGCTACATAGGCATAATTTCCTGAAACTGCAATATCGTAAGCATACCCTGCAGTATCAAAACTTCCTTTCAAAATAGGAGAAGAAGGGTCACTGATATCAACAATCAAAAGACCGTCTCCTTCATCGGCTACATAGGCATAATTACCCGAAACCTCAACATTCCAGATACATGCAATATACGCATAATTTTCTATGACGGTTGGAGAAGTATCATAAATCCCCTTAAGAGTTGGAGAAGAAGGATTGCCAATGTCAACAATGAAAATACCGTTAGCATTGTCGGTTACATAGGCATAATTGCCGGAAACCGTAATATGTTGAGCCCATCCTCCAGTATTGAAAGTTCCTTTCAGAATTGGAGACGACGGATTGCTTATGTCAACAATCACAAGATCATTCCTATCGGCTATATAAGCATAATCGCCTGAAACTGCAACTTCTTGGGCAGATCCGGGAGTATTGCAACTTCCTTTGAGAGTAGGAGAAAAAGGATTGCTGATATCAACAATCATAAGACCGTTATCCCAATCGGCCACATAGGCATAATTGCCCGAAATAGAAATACTTTTACTCATTCCAATAGTATTGTAACTTTTCATAATACCAGGAGAAGAAGGATTACTGATATCAACAATTACAAAATCGTTTTTATCCGCTATACAGGCATAATTACCTGAAGCTGAAATATCTCTGGCATATCCCGGAGTATCACAGCTTCCTCTGAGAGTTGGAGAAGAAGGATTGCTAATATCAATTATCGCAAGACCGTTATCATTATCAGCCACGTAGGCGTATTTGCCCAAAACTGAAACATCACAAGCAATTCCGGCAGTATTGTAGCTTCCTTTGAGAGTAGGAGAAGATGTATTGCTGATATCAATAATCAAAAGACCGGCATTGCCATCGGCCACATAGGCGTAATTCCCGGAAATTGAGACACCGTAAATACCTCCTTCAGTATCGTAGCTCCCTTTAAAAACAGGTGAAGAAGGATTGCTGATATCAACAATCATAAGACCGTTATCCCAATCGGCTACGAAGGCGTAATTCCCGGAAACTGCAATATCGCCAGTAGAACCGGCATAACTCCCTTTGAGAATCGGATCGGAAGGATTACTTACATCAACAACCAAAAGGCCATCATCGTCAGTTACATAAGCGTAATTCCCGGAAACTGCAACACAATAAGTATATCCTGGAATATTGTAGCTTCCTTTCAGGGTAGGAGAAGCAGGATTGCTGATATCAATAATCAAAAGACCATTATCGTCATCGGCTACATAAGCATAACCTCCGGAAACTTTTACGTCCCTCACTAAACCTTCTGTCATAATCTTACTCACTAAAACAGGTGAAGAGGGATTATTTATATCCAATATCAAAAGGTCCTGCCCCTGTCCGACATAGGCATAATTGCCAGCGACATCAACAGCATCCATCGTCCCACCGAAATGTCCCACCGGTTTCATGTTGACTTCAGGATCAGCGGCAACTCCAGAAACCGACCCTGTGATCGTTACCAAAAAAACAACAAAGATAAGTGGGCAAATTATTTGTCTGTTTATTCCCATTATTTTACGTCCTATCCTTCAAAGCCTTACTCTCGTATTTTCAAAGATGCCAGATTCTTAACCACAGATACTTTTATGCTTTCACTCAAAGGAATCTAGGTTTTAAACTAATCTCAATAAGTGAGGAACGGGTTTGAATTAAACGGAAAGTAGTTAACTGACGACCCTATTGTTTTATTGAAACAAATCCCGGTTCTGCTTACTGTGCTAATATTTCTATATCATGAAAATTGAAAAAATGAAAAGTTCAGGTTACCTGGAATGTATCTTCAAACTCTAAAAATTCCTTTTACATAACTCCTTATAAGTTTTCTGACCATAGTCTCTAACAATCAGAACGAATGTCGGACTTATGATTACAGTTCTCTGAAATGTCACTTGATATGAAGAATTGTTTGAGACCCTGGTCAGAGAACTTATATACTCGTACCGGAGCAAGTGCATTATCAGGATTAAAAGTTGTAAATGTGCCGTGTTAAGGAAAAGACAAACTGCTCAATAGCATTTAAAAAAAATCCCTATAATTCGGCGCAGAACAACATGCTCAGTATTTATATATTCATTAATGCCTTTGGAGTTGATTCTGTAGAAATTCATAGTTCTGGACTTTTATAGAGCCTGCATAGTCTCATTACACACTCGACTAAAAGGCAGCGACTTAGTAAAATATTCTTTAGTTAAGACTCTCTGCTGTCATGATTTACTATGTGTATAATCAGAATTATAACCAAATAAGGAATTAGTGATTCCATAAATGCTGCAATAATTATTGCTATAAGAATTGACATATCCGGTTGACCAATCACATTCAGAAGATTCAAAATAAAAAAAAAGGCAAAACAAGCGAGAAACAATATTTCATAACTTGATCTTTTCATAATAAATTCACATCCATACAAAGAAATTAACTCGTTTCAATAATTGAGCTGATTCCAAACCCGGGTTTCTTCTTAAAACCAAAATTGTCAGAACCATTTTACATGATCAGAAGCTTGATTGAGAGTTGATAAGGGTTAATTGAGGCATTGATAAGGGTTAATTGAGGCATTGATAAGAGTTAATTGAGCATTGATAAGAGTTAATTGAGAGCTCAGAATTCAAGATTCAGGGAACCAATTTTGAGTTTTTGGTTAAGATCGGTTATAGAGTACTGAGTCCCATAATTTCCATTTCGATCACACGATAAATAAACCTTGATATAATAGTTTTGAACAGTTATGCTGCTACCCCTGTATTCAAAACCGTAATGGAAATTCCCCTGACCGTAAACTTCTGCAGTATTGTTAGAAGTTAGATGTTCACCATCTTCCCAGTTAGAAATCTGCCAGAGATTAAGAGGCATATTGTGTACGTACCATGAGTCTAGATGGTAAGGCTGTACGGATTGGTGATCATATCCAAAATACCCTTCTGTGGTAATTGTAAACAATTTCCAACCAAGGAAATTATACTCGCTTACGGAGTGCGTTAGAGTAGGAGTATAATCCGGATTCACCAGCGATTGGGAATCCATTTCACTTTTTTGATTATTTATCCGGATTGTATTTTTTTGGTTATTTAGCTGGACCGTATTATTGTTTGTTTCCTCTACTATCAGGTTATCAATAACAAAATACCCTTGATTTGTGAAAGTTATATTTGATCCGTCTTTCAGTTGATATGTCCTTGAATTGTTTTCATCTGAAGCAGCATTGAGCTTTGGCATTGAAATTTTATGTCTGTTTGCTTTACAATAATCCGCAATCACATCGTCTGTGGATAGGTTATCCGTATTTGAGTTCAGTGCATCAATTAACCCCTGCTCCCATTCGGAAGGCTCATCACCTGTTTTTAAATTTTCCTCTGCACTTGCCGCCGGCACAAGCACTATGCATACAAGTAACATTGCCAGAAACAATGCTCCCATGTCAGATTTATTCTGAAAGCACATTTGGACCCTACAGGTCCCTATTTGTTAACTCCTTATAAGTTTTCTGACCAAAGTCTCTAACAATTAAGAGAACGTTGGATTTACAATCCTTTTTTTCAGAAATATTACTTAAAGGACAAATTGTTTGAGACCTGGGTCGGAAAACATATACGCTCACACCTAACGCAAGGGCTCCCCCAAAATTAAAAACCGAAGGATGTTATTTAATGAAAACACAAAAATTTGGGATCTGAGTTCGGGTTTTGGGAACAGCTTATTGTATGATCCGACCTTCACAGACATGGGTAAAGCCATGCTTCCTTTTGAAGTGAAAACACGGCTTTCCTCCTGAAAGTTAAAGGTTTATTCCTGTGGCATTAAAAAACGCATCTTCCAGTGAGAGGGAATTTTCTATAAGTTTGAAAACACGGCCTCCGCTTTCAACAATTAACCTGTTGATTTCCGGTTTGACATCTGTCCCGGAATTTACGAAAACGTCCAGAGTATTTTCGGCTTTCAATTCGGTTTTTACAACAAACTCCAGACTCTCGATTAAAGAAATCATCTCAGAAGAGAGATTGTAGACCCCAATCGTAATAACTCCATTTGACTCAAGGTGGCGAATTTTCTCAATTGCACTTTCGGCAATAAGCTTGCCTTTATCCAGAATCCCGACATAGGTACAAATCTCCTGTATTTCGAGAAGGTTATGGGATGAAAGAAATATCGTAATCCCTCTGTTATTGCACTCGCGAAGAATTTGCCGGATTTGCCGGATACCAACAGGATCAAGACCGTTTGTCGGTTCGTCAAGAATCAGTATTTCCGGATTATTCAAAAGAGCCTGGGCAATTCCCAGCCGTGTTTTCATACCATGGGAAAAATAACCCACTTTTTTGAACATTTCATTGCCAAGCCCAACCCGGTCCAGTAAATCCCGAGATTGTTTCAGGCTCTCTTTTTTACTCAGGCCTTTCAGTCTGCCGTAATAGACCATGTGGCTTAAGGCTGTCCTCTCATCGTAAAAACCGGAATCCTGAGGGACCAGACCCAGAATCTGCTTCACTTCTTCTGATTTGGAAGACAGATCCATGCCATCAACAAAAATTTGCCCCTGTGTAGGCGTTGAAAGCCCTGACAATAATTTAATTGTTGTTGTTTTTCCGGCACCATTCCGACCCAAAAAACCGTAAATACTCCCCTTTTCTACATTAAGGGAGAGATCTTCCAGAACAAAGCGAGAGCCATATTTTTTGTACAGGCCTTTGGTAGAGATAGCTGCAGTAATTAGAAATCCCTCCTTTTAATGGCTACCAAACTCATGGACAAAAAAGCCAGCATGTACAGAAACATTGAAACTGGACTTTCAAAAACCTTGAGGTATCCACCTTCAACCGGGAAGCCCTTCATGAACTCCATATTTTTAATCCCATAATAGAAGGGGGTGATATACTTCAGATAATCATCATGCCCCTGTAAATAGAAAAATATCAAAATTCCAAGAAACACAGCAGACATTGTAAATGAAATTTTGTTATTTGCAGACAGTGTTGAGATGAATATAAAAATACTTATGAAGCACCCCAGATAAAGGCTTGAAGAAATCCAGAATAGAATAATACTTTCTAACTGAAAGACGTTTCCTGAGGAATACTGATATATCAGGCTTATAAGTGCAATTCCGGAGGAAACGAACGTAAATACCAGTAATAGAAAGAAAAATTTTCCTAAGACAAAAGATGACCTGTGGACCTTGGAGAGAATGTATCTTGCCGACCCGGTTTCAGTTTCACTGCTTATGATATCAAAAGATGTTATCATAGTCATAAAAGGTCCGATAAGCAATACCACCTGGTAAGAAATCAAAGTATACGGAATGCCGCCGGAATTTGAAAAGAAAAGGAACAGGTAACTGGTACTATAGTGCATTACCAGAAAACAAAGAAAGATAAAAACTCCGCCAAAAAGCCATATATATCTACTTTTTGAACCCCTGAATGTTTCATCTTCCCCAATAATCCGTATTTCAGAGAAATTCATAATCCTTCGTCCTGTTGATTACTGCTGAGGTTGGAGGCAACAAATGCCCCAAAGGACCCGATTATTGAATAGAAAAAGACCATAATGAGCGCAAAACCGATGAGAACAGACAAAGCTATACCCCCGTATTGTAACGCAAGCTTTCCATCGGAGGTAAACAAAAATACTAAAATCAAGCCAATCAGGTTATATGTAAATATTGAAAAAAAGGCATATTTCTCCGATCCTTTGCCTATGATTTTACCAATTAATGTACCTACAACAACAGCACCTATAATCCCTCCGTATGTCGGATCAAACCCTAAAAATTCAAAAAACCCGAATAACACAAGTCCGACCACTATTCCTATAAACAATAAATTTCCGACTTTCATGAGATCACATTCAAAAAATGGTGAGAACCACAGAAGTAAACAAAAGAAAAAAGGAAATAATTCCTCTCCTTTCTACTTCATAAATTCCTCGTTGTTAACTCCTTATAAGTCTTCTGACCAAAGAGTCTAACAATCCAAAAGGACGTATAAGTTATGATTAATTATTAAAAAGTACTGCATCGTAAGACAAATTGTTCGAGATTTCGGTCAGAAAAAGTATATACTCACGTCTAAAGTAAGTTAGCCATCAGGATGAAAAATGTATAATATTCGTATTAAAGAAGATACGAACTTTTCGACGAATTTGAAAAAATCCTTACAATTCATTACAGAGAAACAGGTTTCTTTCGTATCGTTTTTACCTATTTATTAATGCATTTTAGTGTTACCTTCTATTACTCTAACAGCTTACCTTCTTCTGGTTTTTGCCCTTTTTCATTGTAATGTAATTTTTTCGTCAATTTCCTGTTCAAAAAAACTTAGACATAAGCGATGAGTTTGAAACACAGTGCTCTGAAAAGGTGCATTCCGTACAGAATTTTTCTTCCGTTTTCTCGGGCATGAGTCCGGCTTTTATTTTCTCCACACGCCTGCAGATTTTCAATACCTCCCTGCGATCCGAACTTCGGATAACTACCTTTCGGAGCAGCCCGAAACTCACGTATTCGACAAAGGCGAAAGGGACTTCTTTTCCGGACTCGGCTTCAAGGAGGAGGGCAAGGGATGCAGCGTGCATTCTATCGGATGCCCATACTCCCTGAACAGGACAGTTTCCGGGCTTTATGATCGAAGGAACATTCATGCCCTCAAAACAGACTATTTTAGAGGGCACTCCTTTCAGGTTTAGTTTTTCCGAGGAAAGAAACGGCTCTGTTTTAACAGGGGTAAGTGCCGCAAGCATGGTGTCTTTCCCATATTCACCAAGTCCTTTGAGGAGGTTATCCACAATTTCCGGAATTTTAGCTCTTGCCCGCGCGCTCCCGTCTTCTAGGACTCCTCCTTCTATGCGGGAAAATTCTCCTGGAAACACTAGCGGAAGGTCTTCACAGGCCTGATTGAGGGCAGCTTCAAGTTCTTTGCACAGGGTATCGGCGTTTAACGAACACTTATTCACAATTTCAGGATAATTTAGAGAGAGCTCTTTCAGGAGCATTCTCTCGAGCCGTGAAGCGTTTATTTCCGGAAACAGTTCAAATCCGCGACTGACAAAGTACACACGCCGCGGGCAGCTGATATATAGGAGAAGGTCGGAGACGCTTATCTCCGGGTTCCGTGAATCTACAGGCATCACATTCTAATTTATCCTCCAGATGTTATAAATTTTTTGCAGAAGATATCCGGTCTCAAACAGTTCCCATTCTGCGACAATTGACGAACTCGCATTCGTTAGATATATATGGTAATGTTTCGTCTTAGTCTAAGTAAGTCATGACATCCAATGATTCCTCAGAAAATCTGCGCAACCGCCTGGCGGAAAAAATGGCTGGAGATATCACGCTCTCCGAAAAACCCGGAGAATCACTGAAAAAGTGGAGGTCAAACTTCGAGATATCCCAGACAGATATTGCAAATTACCTTAAGGTTTCCCCCTCCGTGATCAGTGATTATGAAAGCGGGAGGCGGAAGTCTCCAGGGACACTTATCATTCGGAAGATCGTGGAGTCCCTGCTTGAGATTGATATGGAGCGGGGAGGAAAGAAGATCCACGCTTACGAATCTATACTTAACGCTGAAAACAGTTCAAAATCCATCTACTCAACCTATGAGTATACTCTCCCGATACAGCTTGCGAAACTGGTTAACCTTATTGAAGGCGATATTGTCTACAAGGGAGTTGAGAAGCCTCTATATGGTTTTTCTGTTATCGACAGTCAAAGGGCGATCCTGGAACTATCCTCCCACGAATTCCAGAAGCTCTACGGCTGGAGTACGGACAGAGCCATGATCTTTACGAAGGTGAGTACCGGAAAATCCCCTATGGTAGCTATTCGGGTCACCAACCTGAAACCCGGAGCCGTTGTGCTCCACGGGCTCCGTAAAGAAGAGGTCGAACCTGTTGTAATCAAGATGGCGGAGGTAGACCGTATCCCTCTGGTCGCAACCACAATGGAACTCGATCAGATCGTGCAGTTACTGAAAAAATACAGTCAATATTATGCGAGGGAATGAAACCCTGAAACTGATGCCTTAAACACTCAAAAACAGGTGAACACATGACTATTGGAATTGTATCTTACGGTGCTTATGTCCCGAGATACCGTATAAAAATTGAAGAAATCGCCCGGCTCTGGGGTGATGACGCTGAGGCTCTCAAAAATGGCCTCATGGTGTACGAAAAGTCCGTGCCTGATGTCGACGAAGACGCAGCTACGATTGCAGTGGAAGCGGCAAGATATGCAATGGTAAGAAGCGGCGTCGATCCCTCCAGAATCGGGGCGGTGTACACAGGCTCAGAAAGTCATCCCTACGCTGTAAAACCTACAAGCACCATTGTCGCCCAGGCTATCGGCGCAACCCCTGAAATGACTGCAGCGGACTTTGAGTTTGCCTGTAAGGCAGGAACAGCTGCAGTTCAGGCCTGTATGGGTCTGGTTGGCTCAGGAATGATCGACCTCGGTATGGCCATAGGAGCAGATGTCTCCCAGGGAGCCCCAAGTGACGCCCTTGAATACACTGCAGCTGCAGGCGGAGTTGCTTGCCTCATCGGAAGGAAAGAATCCGAACTTGCCGCAATCATTGAGGATACATACTCTTTTACAACTGATACCCCTGACTTCTGGAGAAGGGAAGGAATGCCCTACCCCGAGCACGGAGGCAGGTTTACGGGAGAACCCGGATACTTCAAGCACGTGACAAACGGCGCAAAAGGCCTGCTTGAAAAACTCGGAGCAAAACCTGAAGATTATGATTATGCAGTCTTCCACCAGCCAAACGGGAAGTTCCCTAGCAAAGCTGCAAAGATGCTCGGGTTCACAAAAGCCCAGATTACTCCCGGACTTGTTGTCCCGAAAATAGGGAATACCTATTCTGGTTCCTGCCTGATGGGAATTGCTGCAACCCTTGACCAGGCAAAGCCTGGAGACCGGGTTTTTGCAACCGCCTTCGGGTCAGGAGCAGGGGCCGATGCATTCAGCATAACAGTTACCGACAGGATTGAGGAAATCCGAAACAGGGCTCCGACAGTTTCCGAACTTATCAAGGATCCCGTATACATCGACTACGCAAGGTATGCCAGGCATAAAGGCAAGATCCGCCTGGCCTGAAAACGGGGTGAATATAATGAGAGACGTAGCAATTATCGGAGTAAAGAACACAAAATTCGGGGAACTATGGGAACACTCCCTGAGAGATATAGTCGTAGAAGCAGGGATCGGAGCAATCCAGGACGCAGATGTAAGCGGAAAAGATATTGACGCGCTTTACATAGGAAACATGAGTGGAGGCCGCTTTGTTGAGCAGGAACACATCGGCGCCCTCATTGCGGACTATTCAGGGCTTTCAAGGAACCTCCACGTTCCGGCTACAAGAGTGGAGGCCGCCTGTGCATCAGGAGGGCTTGCCCTGCGCCAGGCTATAATGTCCGTGGCTTCGGGCTACAGCGACATCGTGGTTGCGGCAGGAGCAGAGAAAATGACAGATGTTGGCTCCGAAGAGGCATCTTCAGCTCTTGCGGCAGCTGCCGACAGGGAATGGGAAGGCATGGCAGGAGCAACTTTCCCCGGGCTTTATGCAATGATTGCAAAACTTCATATGCACAGATACGGTACCACAGGTGAACAGCTTGCAGAAGTAGCCGTAAAGAACCACAAAAACGGGTGCCTCAACCCGATTGCCCAGTATAAGAACCTGATTACCGTAGACGATGTACTGAACTCAATAATGGTAGCTGACCCGCTACATATCTTTGACTGTTCTCCCATAACAGACGGGGCATCTGCACTTGTCCTGGCACCTGCGGAGATTGCCCATAAATATACCGATACGCCTATTTACATCAAGGCAACAGCACAGGCAAGTGACACTATTGCCCTTCATGACAGAAGGGATATCACAACCTTGGACGCAACCGTGATGGCTGCAAAGAGGGCATATTCCATGGCAAAATTGAAGCCTGAAGATATCGACCTTGTCGAAGTGCACGACTGCTTTACCATTGCCGAGATCTGCGCAATTGAAGACCTCGGGTTTGCAGAGAAAGGAAAAGGCGGAATCGTCACCGCAAACGGAGAAACTGCAATCGGCGGAAGAATCCCTGTTAACACCTCCGGTGGGCTGAAGGCCTGCGGGCACCCCGTGGGGGCAACAGGCATAAAGCAGGCTGTGGAAATTGTAACCCAGCTGCGCGGAGATGCAGGCAAGCGCCAGGTAGCAGGAGCTGAGTACGGAATGACCCACAATGTAGGAGGGTCAGGAGCGACAGCAGTAGTACACATTTTCTCGAGGGAGAGGTGAGATTAGATGTCTTCTGTACCAAGATTCTGGAGAAACCTCGGCAGCAGGTATAACCTCGAAGGGACCCGTTGCAAGGAATGCGGGGAATACTTCTACCCCCCACGCAATTTTTGCGTAAACTGCAGGCGCATGGGTGAGCTCGAACCCTTCAAATTCAAAGGCACCGGCGAAATCGTAAGCTATACATTGATTCACACGGCTGCGGAGGGTTTTGAAAGCCAGTCCCCTTATACCCTTGCAATTATTAAACTGGATGAAGGCCCCCGTCTGACCTCTCAGGTGGTTGGAGATCCTGATAAAATCCAGATCGGAACACGGGTCAGGTCCGTGTTCAGAAAGCTAGGAGAAGACGGTGAACATGGTATGATCTACTACGGTACCAAGTTCGTCCCTGCAGATGATTGATAGAGCCAGAACTTTTCCTTCCCGGATAGAGTTATTTAATAAATTACGGATTGAACCCTGAACAGAACCGGAGATGTCTGGAAACTATGATTGAAGTGGAAGTCAAGGTAAGAGCGGATCACTCAAAGATCCGCCCTCTCCTTGAAAAAATCGGGGCAAATAAAATTGGGGTTGAAGAACAGTCGGATACCTATTTTGCAGCTCCGTACAGGGACTTTGCAAAAACCGATGAAGCCCTCAGGATCCGCTCTCTGGGTGGAAAGGCTGTTTTAACGTATAAAGGACCTAAACTCGATAAAGTCTCCAAAACCAGAGAAGAGCTTGAAACTCCTGTAGATGAGGCTATAACAGCAAAAATCTTCCGTGCCCTGGACTTCTCGGAAGCCGGAGCCGTCCGCAAAAAACGAGAAATTTTCAGGGCAGGAGAGATCACTGTTTGCCTTGATGCAGTCGAAGGGCTGGGAGAGTTCCTGGAAGTAGAAATTGATGTAGAGGAAGAGAAATATCTCGAAAGTTCCAGAGAGCAATTATTTAAATTTTTAGCCCAGTTTGGAGTTGATGAAAGAGACTCTATTCGAACATCTTACCTTGAAATGGTGCTCAAAAAGAAGAAATGAAAGTATTATATCCACATCAAGAGCCCATGAAATAAATTTCCCGATTAAATACTTTTTATTTTTGGATTTGATTTTTTCCTTCCTTACGCCACAAAACCGTCAAAATTTTAGAATATGAAACAGCCTCAAATATTATATACAGGCAGTTGTTAATATTCCATGTATAATTTTAGATGTGGAGGGGAAAATGAATGCGGCAGAGATATTAAGGAACAAAAAAGCTATCTCGCCTATTGTTGGGGTTGCTTTAATGACCCTCTTAACTATTATTTTTGCATATGTCATAAGTTCCAGCAGTATTACAGGAATTTTACAGTCTTATTCGACAGGCCTTAGTATGGGCGGCAGGCTCAACAGTGAGGGGCTTGAAGGAAACGCAATACAGCTTGAACATAACGGCGGAGAGCCCTTTACCTTCAGGAATGACACACAGGTCCTTGTCGAAGTAGAAGGGGATAGTTTCGAACTCAATATTTCCCATTTATACGGCACAACCATTACCACAGGAGATACCATAAGCCTTTACCTGACTCCCAGGTATCCGGAGGATGCCGGCAAACTGGATAACGTCACTGCAGGAGATAAAATCGTCTTAAAGGTAGTTGATGGACAGAAGAAAATTATGGTTTTAAGGCAGGAAGTAATGGTTTGATTACTTCCATGTCTATATTGTTCATATCCTCATACAAATGGAATGTCCAATATAGCCGATTACAGCGTTCAGAATCTTTTTCATTATCTTTTAATTCTTGAGGATTGCGACGACGATACTGCAAATACATATAGTCTTTTTAGCAAAATGGGATAAAGAGACATGGAACAACGATTATATTTTTCCTGTGACTGAAACCTCATTAGATTTTAGGGGGATACATTTTCTTCATAATATTTTCAAATCTTGTATTACTGATTGGATGATGACTGATGACTTTCCCATTATAAATAATACAAAATGTTCCGAAAGCACAGGGCATTTGTTGAGCTTCCTCCGAATCCTTAAGGTCGATCAGGTTAGCCTTTATTTTCAATTTGTTTCTGGCAGTTTCCAAAATAGCATCCACGTTTTTTACTGAGTAAGGACACTGGGCGGAGCGCATGATGGTCAGGCCTTCCTCATATTTCTCCATATTCGCTGAGATGTTTTTAAACTTCGGGTCCGGGGCTTTCGGGTTGAATTTTAAAACCATCAATTCAAAATCAGGTTTAGCCTCATCGACCGGAATAAATCCTTTTTTTGAGAAAATATCTTTCCTGGCCATAAATGGGCCATTTCTTGTAACAACCACAACGCCCTGCATGTTTGCTTCTTTTGCATCCTTAATGCACTCCTCGATTAAAGAAGACGCATATCCTTTCCCTTTAAACTCGTTTTTGAATCCGACAAAAATGCAATGGATAAACATATATCCTTCTGCATCTACCGGGCGGTGCGCATATTTTCCCGGGATATATTCAAGCATGCCCTGGTAACCGCCTTCTCTTGAGATGATTACTTTTATCCTGAGCCCTTTCGGATAGTATTCTTTAAACCAGTCAATTTTCCTTCTTAACTCAAGGTGCTTTTTTAAATCTTTGTATCCGCAAACACCATACTCAGCAATGTTTTCCGGAGTAAGATCCATTATTTCTATGTCAGTCATAGAGACTCAATCCCATAATTCATTTATTTCGGCTCTTCGCTGTTTCGGGTGGGTAACTTAGATTCGTCTCCTGATTGTCAACTATCCTGAATGTCAAAGTATCATATCTAAAATTTAGAAACATTTATGGTTGAAAATCACATTTAAGCGTGATGTTTCTCTTTTTTTGCCTGGATACTTTCTAACCGAACAATTATTTTCGGCCCGTATGAAGCAGCGAAGAGCCAAATAATTTTTTCAGCTTCCTGAAACTTTTACTTTTCCTGGATTCAATTCTTACCTAATTCTGGAACCCGGCTTAATTTCTTTGTCCGGCATAAGAGCTGCTACAATCGCCCCGCCGTCATCGGCTGCGAGCATCATGCCATTTGACTCAACACCACAGAGTTTGGCGGGTTTGAGGTTGGCAAGTACAACAACATATTTGCCTACGAGCTCTTCGGGAGTGTAATACGAAGCCATGCCTGCTACAAGCTGCCTTGGCTTTTCTTCTCCGATATCCACTTCAATCCTCAGGAGTTTTTTGGACTTCTTTACAGGTTCGACAAAGAGCACCTTCCCTACTCTGATGTCAAGTTTTGCAAAGTCTTCATACTCAATCTGGGGAAGAGTTTCAATCGGCACCTTTTCTTCAGCTTTTGCCGCCTCTTCGGCTTTTTCGGCTGCCTTTGTTTCTTCCGAAGGCCCCATCCCTTCGGACTTCGAAGGCTCTTTCTCGCCTCCCTTTGCTGCGGTTTTCTTTGCGTTTGCGGCTTTTACCCTCTGGTTTGCAATCTCTTCCATCTCTCCGATCCTGTCGTCTTCGAGTTTGGTAAAGAGAAGCTCAGGCTTTGCAAGTTTTGTGCCTGCCTTCAGGGGCACAAGGGCTTCTTCGTACTGTGCGGCATGGATATCGCTTTCCTGCCCGAGTCCTTTCCAGGCTGTTTCCATGGTCTGCGGGAGCACGGGTTCAAATATGAGGCTCAGGGCTTTTGCCAGGTGGAGGCAATTATAGATAACCTGCCCACATGCGGTTCTGTCTTCTTTTATTAGTTTCCAGGGCTCGTGGGACTGGAAGTAAGTGTTCCCGAAAGAAGCAAGAGTCATGGCAGAATCCACGGCTTTCTTAAACTCGTAATCAGCCATAGCCTCTTTTACTTCCTTCAGGGCTTTTTCGATTTCTGCGCTTACCTCAGGCTCGAGATTTCCTTCGGGGACTTCTCCGTAGTTCTTGAAAGCAAAGAGCATGGTCCTGTACAGGAAGTTGCCGAGTACGGCAACCAGTTCGGCGTTGATCTTTTCCTGAAGCACATGCCAGGAGAAGTTCAATTCCTTGGTATGGGAGGTGTAGCTTGCAAGGTAATATCTGAGGAGGTCGGGATGGAAGCCATGGTCAAGATAGTCTTCCCCAACCCAGACCACATAACCCCTGGTCTTGGAGAATTTCCTGTCTTCGATTTTGACCATGCCTGAGGCTACAACAGCCGTGGGCACGGAATAGTCTGCGCCTTTAAGCATGGAAGGCCAGAAGATGCAGTGGTGGTAGGTAATGTCCCCCCCGATGAAGTGGATGATTTCCCCGTCTCCTTTCCAGAACTTTTCCCAGGAATCACCTGCCTGTGCAGCCCATTCCTCGGTAAAGGCAATGTATCCTATAGGGGCGTCCACCCAGACGTAAACTACAAGGTCTTCATGCCCCGGGAATTTAACTCCCCATTCCAGGTTTCTTGTGATGCACCAGTCCGTAAGCCCCTGCTTTACCCAGCCAAGTGCGTAGTTTATGGCATTGGTGGTGCCTCCCAGGTCGTTTGAAAGGTAATCCATAAGGTAGTCGCTGAATTTGGAAAGTTTGAAAAAGAAGTGTTCCTGATGCCGGTACTCTGCAGGCCCTCCGCAGATAGTACATACAGGGTTCTGAAGTTCTCCGGGTTCAAGGTGTTTTCCGCACCCCTGGTCGCATTCATCGCCCCGGGCTGTTTCTCCGCAATAAGGGCAGACTCCTTCCACATAGCGATCAGGAAGGAAGCGGTTACATGCAGGGCAGTAGGCGATTTCTATAATTTTCGGGTATACATAGTCCTTTTCGATTAACCTGTTTACAATATCCAGGGTCCGGTTATGATTTTCAGGGTCATCGGTTGTCCCGAAAGCATCAAAGTAAACTCCGAGCTGCTTGAAAGTTTCGTCAAAGTGCTTATGATAGATCTCTACAAGTTCTTTAGGGGTGATCCCGAGCTCCTCGGCGTTCACGACAATTGGAGTGCCATGGGTATCCGAGCCGCAGACAAAGGTAACCTCCCTCCCCTCTTTTCGCAGGGAACGGGCAAAAATATCGGCGGGCACATAGGTCCGGAGATGCCCGATATGGGCCTTGCCGTTGGCATAGGGCAGGCCGCAGGTGACAAGTACGGGTTTACTGGATGAGTCTGACATTCTTATCTCCATAGATTTTTATGAGTGTATCCCCTCTGGACGACTGCAATTCTGAAAAATATTTCGCTTATTGTATTTGCAAGGAAACTTATTTGAGGGATAGTTGATACTCCTATATAAAGAAGAGTGGAATGTAGAGAAACATAAATAGTTGCTCTGACAATTCAGACCTGTTGAATTGATTCTTTTATTTGCGGGCTTTTTAATGGATTTCGGTAGTTTTCCGACCCGGAGAATTTGCCTGTCTCTTAACTTGAGCTTTCAGCAGTGAAAAGCATAGGCCGGGAATTAAAGAACAAAATCCAAGAAATACGGTCCTGTCAGATATGAATGATGAAAATGTAAACCCAGAAGGTACGGATTCAAAAAACGCGAGTCCGGAAGAAGCACCTGAAGAAGACCTTTCGATCAGTGGTGCTTACGATAAAAAAGAAACTATCATCCCTGAGGAGGGCATTTCGGAGAGTACCATCATGGAGAATTCTTCAGGTTCCGATTCTGCTCCCGAAAGACAGGAGGAGGCAAAAAAGGATGCTTCGGGACTTATTCCCCGGGAACCGGAGAAAAAAAGGATTGAAAGCGAAAGATTAAGCACGAATTCAGGCTCTTCTCCTTCCTTAAAGAAAAAGGAGCGCAACAATAGGTCCTATTTTGTGGTTTTATTGGCCCTTATTGCTGTTATCACAGTCAGTATGGCTGCCATCTTCTACGGGCTCGGTTTCGGAGGAGATTTCGGGACTTCCGAGAAGATTGCAGTAATTTATGTACAGGGTTCCATGCTCACCGGAAACGTTCCCTCGGGACTCGGCTATGCGACCTCAGAAGAAATATCAGAAAACATCCACTCCGCCGTAGCGGATGAAAACGTCAGGGCAATCGTACTCAGGATTAACAGCCCTGGTGGGTCTCCTGCAGCCGCCCAGGAGATTTCGGCAGAGATTGAGAAAGCTCAGGAACAGGGCATCCCCGTTATTGTTTCCATGGGAGACCTCGCGGCAAGTGCTGCATATTATATCTCTGCGCCTGCGGATTACATATATGCAAATCCCTCCACAAGTACGGGGTCCATAGGAGTTATCTGGACCTTTGAGAACATGTCTTCTTACTACGAAAAGGAAGGTGTAGAGTACTACATTTCGAAGTCCGGAGAGTTCAAAGATATGGGAGGATCCTGGAGAGGGCTTACGGATGAAGAAAAAGAATATGCTGATACCGTTGTAATGGAGAGTTATGAAGATTTTGTAACCCAGGTTGCAGAAGGGCGTAATATGAGCCACAGCGAAGTAAAAGAGCTTGCTGACGGGCGCATATATACCGGGATGAAAGCAAAGGAGATAGGGCTTGTGGACGACTTTGGAAACCTCTATGACGCAATTGATAAGGCTGCGGAACTGGGAGGTATTCAGGGGGAGCCAAGAGTTGTGTACATGAACAGGGTAAGCCTTTCAAGTCTGCTTCTCGGTTCGGATTCCGGGACTTCCGGTGGGGAAGCCAGTCAACTTGTCAATTACTTTGAGAAAAGCCCTTACGGTAAGATTCTTGCCTGTATGAACTAATTCCCGGACTTCCTCTCTTTCATTTTTCCGTAATGTTTTTTATTTATACAGTTATCTGTTTCTCAGGACAGGCTTTCTGCCTGAAAAATAGCAAAATATATATTAGCTAACATGCAGGATAATTCGGGCTTAACATGCTGGAACTCAAATTTGTACGAAATAACCCCGACATAGTTGGGCGTGCTCTTGTTAACAGGAATATGGGCACAGAGCTTATAGATAGTCTTCTTGAGTATGACGTGGCCTGGAGGGAATGCCTCACCGAGGGCGACAGCCTCAAGCACAAACGCAACGTGGTCACCCGCGAGATAGCGCAGCTCAAGAAGGAAAATAAGGATACCTTATCCAAGATAAATGAGATGCAGGGCATCAATAACCGTATTAAAGAAATCGATGATCAGATACGTGACTATAAATCAAAAATAAATGAAATAATGCTCAGTATCCCCAATATCCCATCTGAGACAACGCCCGTAGGCAAGGATGAGAACGATAATCCGGTTGTAAGGGTAGTTGGAGAGAAGAGAGAATTTACGTTTACTCCAAAGCCTCACTGGGAAATCGGAGAGGCGCTGGATATACTCGACTTTGAACGAGGAGCAAAGATAGCTGGGCAGGGCTTTACGGTTTATAAAGGCCTGGGCGCAAAGCTTGAAAGAGCCCTCATAAACTTCATGCTTGATGTACACACCAGGCAGGGATATCTTGAAGTTTTCCCGCCTGTGCTCATCAATGAAAAAGCCATGACCGGCACAGGGCAGCTGCCAAAGTTCAAGGATGATATGTACTTATGCTGCGCTGACAGCTATTATCTTGCCCCGACCGCAGAAGTCCCGGTGACCAACCTCTTCATGGACGAGTATATGGAAAACCTGCCGGTATTTCTTACAGCATATACCGCCTGCTTCAGGCGAGAGGCGGGAAAACACGGGCAGGATACGAGAGGCATTATCCGCCAGCACCAGTTCAATAAAGTTGAACTTGTCAAATTCGTGAAACCTGAAACTTCCTACGAAGAACTGGAAAAACTCACCCTCGACGCCGAAGAGATTCTCAAACTCCTCAAGCTGCCGTATCGCGTCGTAACCCTTTGCACTGGCGACCTGGGCTTCTCGGCAGCCAAGACCTACGACATTGAAGTATGGGTCCCCACACAGGAAAAGTACCGGGAGATCTCCTCGTGCTCGAATTTCGAGAACTTCCAGGCAAGGAGAGCAAATATCCGCTTCAGAACCCCTGAAGGCCCGCAGTTCATCCACACGCTTAACGGTTCAGGCCTTGCTGTAGGCAGGACCGTAGTTGCGATCCTGGAGAACTACCAGCGTGAGGACGGCAGTGTGGAGATCCCGGAGGTTCTCAGGCCGTACATGGGCGGAGCCGAAGAAATCAGAAAGGATTGAGCTTGCGGATCACTTCAAAAATGCCGTATCCCGAAACTCGATAAAAAAAGACAGCTCGTCAATTACTTTGAGGAAAGCCCTTACGGGCAAATCCTCACCCGCACAAAGTAATTAACGGGTTTCTTTACTTTCTTCGTATTCACTTTCTTCGAATCCACTTTCTTCGAATCCACTTTCTTCGTATTCACTTTCCTTTTTTCCAGGGATTATCTTTCATCCCTCAACCTTATCCCGTCCATTAGCCTTCCTTATTCACGGGCCCCTGTGTTTCTTCTGCAAATTTTATCAAGGAGAAGGATATTGTCAAGCATGAGAGAACTGCTCCAGCCGAGGGGAACTGCCCACGCCGGTTTTCCTGAAGACTTATCCACCTGTTCGGGGAGAAGTCCCGTGCTTGTTGATCCGGCCAGAGCCCATCTCAGGCATTTGATTCCTTCAATGGTCAGCTTTTTCACATCTTCGGCATACGGTCCTTCTTTTCCATTGGGGAGGTCAAGGATAAAGGCAAACATAGCCTCCGAAAGCCAGAGAGTTGTTACCACCCAGGGATTTCCATCGATATAACTGTCATTTTCATAACGTTTGATTCCATAGCCCCCGTTGATAGGAATTGAGAGCTTTTTCTGGATATTTTCTATAAGGAAAAGAATCATGTCCCTTTCCACAGAATCTTTCGGGGAGATCATCCCAAAGGGTATATAGGCTCCGAGGATGCTTGCATCAATCGTTTTGTCCAGTTTTTCATTGATGATTCCCTTTGCAAAGTAGCCCTCCTGAAGCCAGAAACGGTCAATTGTAGCCCGTTTGATGAACTCAGCCCTTTTCTTCCAGCGCCTTGCCATGCCGGACTCCCCGTTTTCTTCTGCAAGGTGGGACGCGCCCATGAGCCCTGCGTAGATCGAAGCATTGGTATAGGTAAAAACTCCGTAATAGGTCTCCCACAGATCCATACAGCTTTCATGCAGCCCGGACTTGGTCCTCTTCATCAGGTACTCGGCAGCCCTGAGCACGGAGACCCAGACTTCTTCCAGAAACTCAACCTTTTTGAGGCCTTCGAGAATCCTGTAATATATGTCCATGGCGTGAAGTGTGGCCCCGGTCTCGTCGATCTGGGTTGAATAGTCAAAATTTCCCCAGGAAGGAGCTATGTCTCCATTGAGCCAGTAACGCTGGAACCAAGAGCCGTCAGGGAGCTGGGTCTGGATACACCACCTGAAAAACCTGTCACAATATTCAGGATATCCGCAGAGCTTGAGGGCGAGAACTAACTCCGAGGTATCCCTGTTCCAGCAAAACCCGTATCCTCCACATTTCTCAAAATTGGAGTCAAACTCCGGAGCAGCCACAAAGGACCCGTATTCGCGGTCGTTCAGGAGATAAAGCATGAGAAGAGCCCGGTTATAGGCATTGAAGAGTTCCTGGCGCAGGTTATTATGCCCTTCAAGCCCCGGCATCTTGAGTACATGTTTTTTTGAGAGCCACATTACCCAGTGTTCTCGCGTCTTTTCAAAAATGTGTTCAAGAGGCAGTTTGGACAGTTCATGCATCCTCTTATAAAGGAGACTCCGGGAAGAGGCAGCCCCCATAAAGATAACAAACTCATTTGCCCCGTCAGCTTCCAGATCGAGATCCCAGCCGGCAGCGTTGTTGATATTTCCGATATCTTCCTTATTCCGCTGGAGCTTTCCGTCCTCCATATCGTATTTGGAGTTTGTCCACCAGATAGTGTCCATTGCCTTTCCGATCTGCCATTCCGTAAACTCCGGCAGGGCATAGATTCCTATATAGTAATTTTGCCAGTATTGTGCAAGCAGGCGAGCTTCGGTATCGCAAAATGCGGAGTTTTTCTTGGAAGTTTCTCCTACGTTAAAATTCGAATAGTAAAAAAATTTTCCTGACATTTTTTGCTGGGACTGCACCTTAAACCTGCGGATAAGGACAGGCACTTCAGGATGCACAAGGTCGAGAATAGAGATCCTTATCCCGGAGTCATGGTAAAGTTTCGTGGATACGATATTTGTATCCTCGATATAGTTCTGGATAGAGTGCCAATCATTATCGTTTGTCCAGAGAAGCCTTTCCCCTGTATGGATACAGGCAAGGGATTCCTCTACGTGCTGGGCATGGTCTCTGCGGGGATAAAATAAGCCTAAAATCTCTCCCTTTCGCCCCATTGTCACAAGCATTTCGTCATTTCCGAGAATGACATTCGGTTGTCGGATCACCGGGTGTCCCCTCTAAGCTGATATTCCTGATTTACGCGGGAAGGAGCTAGGGAGATTATATGCTCGCATACCTCCTTTCCTGTGGCTTTACAGCTGACTTCCCTCACACTTATGTTCTTCCCGAAATACTCGGTCAGATAACCCGCAAAGTAGCCGCTCATAAAGGCACAGACCGGCTGGTCCGAAGCCCCGTACACATCGGCTATAAACGAGTCTTTAACAATGATTCTTCCTTCGTAGGTTTCGGGGTCACATTCAATTTCCAGAATTCCCCAGCCAACAGCACGGTAAAGTTCCGCAAGCATGCTTGCGAAGTTGCTATTATCAATAGTCATTATACTCTTAAAATATTTTGCGGCATGAGTCCCTCCCCGCAGTCCGGACAGCGTCAGAAGTCCTTCCGCATGCGGCACACTCTGATTAAGAGTTTTGATGATATCAACAATTGTGAGCGCCCTTGCCATAACCCCTCTGACTCCTATGACATTCAGGGGAAAATCAACAGAGTATATCATCCCGAACTCCGAAATCCCAAATTCCACTGCATTTACAACTTCCAATTCTCCTATTTTTTTAGCAAGATTCTCCATATCCGCATCTATCTTAAGCTCTGTAAATACGGAGTATTCTCCGGTCGTCTGCGTAATATTATCAATATGTCCGAACTTAATGAAGGCATTCTCTTTTTCAAGAAAATCACTTATTACAGATAAAGAACCGGGCTCTTTCGAATAGGTAATCTTGAACCATACAATCTGCGAATCTTCGTTAAATCCTGCAAACATGCATAAGTCCCTAACCATGTGACTCAAACTCCCATGAATCTATATGCATACATTTCATTAAGTCATTGCGTTAAGCTCCTGAATACAAGAGCCTTGAAGTCCATGAGTACTGCCATAAAGTTTACCGCTGCCTCGAAGGGGGTGGAGTGAACGCTGAAATAAGAATGCACGTCTCCATCCCCGAGCCACTTGGTGCACATATAGTAATAGTGGTCCGAAGTCAACAGGTGCTTCCAGATACGCAGGATTTCGGGGTCTCCTGTTTTTTTCACAAAAGGCTCAAGCAATTTTATTTCTTCAAAACAACGCCTCTGCATGTCATTTCCAAGCCACGCACTGGTATCACGTTCCATATCAGCCCAGGAAATCGTGGAAAAGTCTCCGATATCGATCTCGGCTACAGGGGAATACTTTCGGGCAACCTCTACAGGGGTGCTGAATTCCATGTCTTTTTTGAGAACTTCTGCAGGCAATTTTTCCAGGAAGTCAAAAATTCCGGTTTCTTCCCACTGGTGTTCTCCGAAAGTCTCGTAGTCCATAAAAATATTGATGAAATCCTCCTTAACCCCTGAAGCCCATGAGGCCCATTTTTCCGCGGTAAGGGGATAACCTTCCCACCACCTTGCTGAGAACCGGTAACCAATATCATCACTCAGCTTGTAGTTTCTGAAGAGAATAGGAAGTCCCGAACCTTTTGCCCTGTAGAGCACGTTAGGAGACCTTCCGTCAAGCATGTGGTCTGCGCCTTCCGTAAGGATCGCACTGTACCCGAGCTCGGAAGCAATCTTTGCTATGGAGTTATTGTAAAGAAGTTCGGTGTTCCGGAAGACCTGAGGTTTGACTCCGATGAGGTCGGAAACAATTTTTCTGTGTTCCTTCACCTCTTCGACAAACTCTGTTTTGTCTTCAAAAAGGCTTGCAAGGGAGTGGTAAAAGGTCTCATCCAGAAATTCCACAGCCCCTGTTTCCGCAAGTTGACGGAAACTCTCCAGCACCTCCTTTCCCCATAGTTCGCATTGTTCAAGCAATGTACCTGTAATCGAGAGGGAAAACCTGAACTCTCCTTTATGCTCGTCAACGGAATCCAGAAGGGTTTTGTTTGCAGGGATGTAGCATTTACGGGCTACTCTTTCAAAGATCTCCCTGTTGCTCCTTTCATCAAAGTAACGGAAAAAACCAATCCTGTCATCAGGCCAGAACCTGCGCAGCCTGAAAGGCTGGTGCACCTGGAAGTACATGCAAACAGAGGTCATGCTCTCTCCTCCAGAACGGCTCTTCTAAAATCCGAGAGAATTGAATAGTAGTTCACAGCCCTTTCATACCCTTCACGGTTTTTTTCGGGACCCATTGAAAACAGGATTTCACTCTGCTGGAGGTAGCCGAAAACCTGCTTCAACTTCTGGTAGTTCGGCTTTTCTTTAATTTCTGCAAGTTCTTCCCCGATCCTTACCAGCTCCCTCAGATAGAGCTGCTGAGCATGGTTTCCGATAGCATTGTGCATTCCGTAACGGATGGTCTGTTCGGTCCCGAGGGTAGGAAGTTTCACAGGACTGAATCTGCTTACAGCTTCCGAAGGAGTAATCATTTCAATGCCCCGGTTCTTCAGAGTTTCCGGAAAAGCCCGTACGAAATCGGCTATCATGCTCTTGTTCCTGTGGTGAAGGCAGAGGCTCGTATAATTCAAATAAAGGGTAAGGACATCCCCTTCCATGCCTGCAATCCAGTCTGCGAACTTATCCGGAATCAGAGGGTAACCTTCCCAGCTTTTTTCCGAAAAACGCAGTTCAAGGTCTTCACTGAGATTTATATGCCTGAGAAGGGTAGGAAGACCATTTTCAAAAACTCGGACCGGATCATAGCCGTCCATAATGTTTTTCGATCCTTCGGCAATAAGGCACCTGAAACCCATATCTGTAAGTGTGCTTTCCACTCTTTCCGTGTAGAGAAGTTCGGTGTTCACGAAAGTCTCGGGGTTAACTCCCAGCAATTCCCCGAGCATTTCTCTGTAAACTGTTACTTCCTCTCTAAACCAGGAGAGATCAGGATAAAGGGCACTCAGGGAATGATAACAGCAGCTTCCCGTAAACTCTACCTTTTTACTCTCTGCAAGTTCCCTGAGGGATTCGAGAAGCTCAGGGTCCCACCTGCACTGTTCAAGGAAAGGTCCTGAAAGGTCAAAAGCATAGCTTCCCCCCCTTTCAATGGATTCCAGAAAAAGGTCATTAAGGCGCAGAAGTTCTCTGCCTGTATTTAAGAGCCTTGAAAAAATATGGTTCCGGTCAAAATACCGGTCCATTTCAGGAACTCCGGAAAAACCCTCTACGGGCCAGTACCACTTTGGACTGTAAGGGAGATGCACTCCCAAACACATGCACACGGCTTTCATAACAAAATATTGTTGTGCGGAAACCTACTAAAAACTATTGTTTCATTCAGCCTTTTGCCTAATAACGAATTATCGACCATACTCAAAGAAGCCGATTCCAGATCAATTGGAAATCCGATCCGAAACCCGGAGAAGAAATCTCTCAGTTTTCTCCCCCTGCGCCGCGCGGGTCTGATGCCCGCCTACCAGCCGGATAAAAGAACAACTTACAGGTCATAATCGCAATAAAGAGAGACAAGGAGATAATTACTGGAAATGTCTCAGGGATGAGAGAATACTTTCCTTAAGTCCGGGCCCCTATTCTATTCCGACAAAAACCATCAAGTAGTCCTCTTGAGCGAGCGAAGCGAGTGAAAAGGACGGCGGGCTGTTGCGATTATATCGCAACTCCCATGAAATCTCGATTTCATGGGATCCCGAATCGCAATTCGGGAAAGGAAAAGCGGGATGAAGTAATCATCCCATCATGAATCGTGTAAGGCTGCCGTAAGCCTCTGCAATTTCTTTTAAGGAAAGGGAAAGTTCGAAATTCTTACCTTTGATTTCAAGGATTTCGCCACCCACTTTACCGATTACGGCATGTGGCACGTCTTTAAGAATTTCCTGTACGGCTTCAGGCTCGGAAGTTGCAAGCAGGGCCCTTGCGGGAGTTTCTGAGAACAGGAATTCATCAGCCCGTGTTTCTCCTGCAACTTCGGTGAAGTCTACTTTTCCACCCAGATTTCTGCACATCCTTGCAAGCCCTGCCCCGATCCCTCCGAGGGAGAGATCATGTGCGGAACTCAGCTTTCCGCTTTTAACAGCTTTGATTATGGCTTTTATAATCTCGGGGGCGTTTTCCGGGACCGCAGGGACTTTTCCGACATTCTCAGACACCATGCAGGCATAGTATTCGGAGCCTCCCATTTCAGGGGTGGTCTCTCCTACAAGGAGAATGCTGTCTCCGGCTTTTGCAAAGAAGCCTGAAGGGAGAGGAGTTTCGAGATCCACTTTCCCGATCATTCCTATTGAGGGGGTGGGAGGGATTGCGGTCTTGAACTCATCGCTCTCGTTATAAAGGGAAACGTTTCCTCCGACGACAGGAACTGAAAGCTTTCTGGCTTCATCTCCAAGCCCGAGTACAGCGTTTTTGAACTGCCAGTATGTTTCAGGACGCTCCGGGTTTCCGAAGTTAAGGCAGTTTACGATTGCCAGGGGTTCTGCCCCTTTTACTGCAAGATTCGTGGCGTTTTCGATAATTGCAGTCTTTCCTCCGGTGTAAGGGTCAAGCAGGGTAGCTCTGGGCTGGCAGCCGCAGGTAAGTGCGATTCCTTTTGAATCGGTAATCCTGAGCACTCCGGAATCCTCTCCGGGTTTGACAACGGTCCTGAGCTGAACCTCGTGATCATACTGCCTGTAGATCCATTCCTTTGAGGCGATGTTGTAGGAGGACAGGACTTTCAGGAAAGCTGCTTTCAGGTCTTCCGGGACTTCCGGCTTTTTGCCCTCTTCCCTCCGGACAGGGGCTTCTGAGGGCTTCTCGCAGGTAGGGGCGCCTCCCGTCAGAAAGGCTATTGGGATGTCGGCGACGATTTCCTCTCTGAACTCAACGGTATATGTGGGTTCTTCTGTAAGGTATCCGACCACTGCCCCATTCAGGTCATACTTCTGGACCAGGGAAAGGACTGCATCGACATCTTCAGGAGCTACTTCAAAAAGCATGCGTTCCTGAGACTCGGCAAGCAGGATTTCATAGGCGTTCATGTTGGGTTCGCGCTGAGGGACCGCATCTGCAATAATGCGAGCTCCCAGTCCCCCTTTTGCAGCGAGTTCCGAGCTTGCTCCTCCAAGCCCTGCAGCCCCAAGGTCTTTGCAGGATTTTACATAGCCTTTCTCTATGGCTTCGAGGGTCATTTCCATGACGAGCTTTTCGGTATAGGGGTCTCCTACCTGGACGCTCGGACGGTCTTCGGCTTCAGCGGATTCGGACAGGTCTCTGGAAGCAAAGGATGCCCCTCCAAGCCCGTCTTTTCCGGTGCTTGAACCTGCAAGGATGAGCCTGTTTCCGGCTTTCTGCGAGCGGGAGGTGGTAACGTTTTCTTCTTTGCAGAGCCCGACTGCAACAACGTTTACCAGCGGGTTTCCGCTGTATCGCCGATCAAAAAAAGTCTCGCCATTTACCACGGGCACTCCTATGCAGTTCCCGTACCCTGCGATTCCTTTAATGATCTGCTCGAAAAGGAAGAGATTTTTCGGGGTGTCCAGGGGCCCGAAATAAAGAGGGTCCATAAGAGCTATCGGACGGGCTCCCATAGATATAATATCCCTCACAATCCCTCCAACCCCGGTAGCTGCCCCGTTGTAGGGGTCTACATATGAAGGGTGGTTGTGGCTTTCCATGCCTATGGCAAGCACATATCCGTCTTCGAATTTAATAATTGCAGCATCGTCTCCGGGACCGATAAGGACGTTTTCTCCAGTAGTTGTGAAAGTTTTAAGGAGAGGGGCGCTTGAGCGGTAGGAACAGTGTTCGCTCCACAGATTTAAAAAACAGCCCTGCTCTACCAGGGTAGGCTCTCTCCCAAGTTCTTTTTGAATAATCTTCAGGTCTTCTTCAGGTAACATTGCCTTGCCTCTGATTCTTAAGCCTCATTTAAATGCCGAAGCTCTAATTTCTTTTGTAACTTCCCTGAAATTTCAGGGTTTTCAATATAGCGATTTTTCAATATAACGAAAATAGACTATGCGCACATAAAGGGACAGGGATTAGATAAATATTTCTTTAAGCCAGAGAGAAAACATTCCTCTGGAACAAGCATCTGCAAACGTTTTACCTGCGGCTTTTCCGGATTCCCGAGAATAAAATTCGGAAAGGAGGTGAGGAGTGAGAAGAGATTTAAAAAAGAGAGTGAATTAAAAAATACGAAAAAATAGCAGGAGAAAGAAAGAATTTGGGAGAAAAGAGATATCAGAAGAAAGAATTTAGGAAAAAAGAGATCAGAAAAAAGAGATCAAAAAAAAGAGATCAGAAAAAAGAGATCAGAAAAAAGAATTTGGGAGAAAAGAATTTAGGAGAAAAGAGATCGGAAGAAAGAATTTTTAGAATTTTCAGAATATATGTTCTGAAAATTAACAGATATAATTAAGAAGAGTGCAGAAAATCTGAGAAGTGACTAAAAAATGAAATTAAACTAAAAAAGTAGAAATCAAATATATGGAATTAGAATTAGAAATTAGATTTGCTGAACCATTTTTTCTACCTTAACTCCGGTTTCGGTCAGGAAGTAGACCTCTTCTTTTTTTGCAATTAGCTCTTTTTCTTCCAGTTCCTCGAGAGTCTTTGCTATGGTAGGATATACCACCCGAAGAGTTTTGGAGATACGCTTTCCTTCCATTTCCCCTTTTGAGGAGAGCAGAGAGAGCACTTTTTGCCTTACGCTGTTTCCGTTCACAAAACCTATTAACTCGTTCATATGGTACCTCCCGATATGTTTGATCCCTGGATATTATATAGATATATTTATATATTTAAAGTGCATAAATATGTAACCATACAGGTTACATAAAAAGATGGGGTTCAAGATATATTTAGCTTTTTGCTGACCGAAAAATGCTTTTCCCGGCAAAAACACAATTTTCGGGGTTTTATTCTTCAGGGTACGAAGCCGGTTTTTCCGGAGCTTTTGTTTCTTGAAGCTACACGTGTCTTGATTTTCGGATTTTTTTCGCATACAAGCTCCATTTTTATGAAAGCCTGTTAATTCGATTGGTTCAGGACCGGGAGATTTCCTGTCTACCTGCGAGACCATTTACTACAAATACGAAAAACAAAAAAAATACAAAGCTCTGGTCGGCTTTTTATATTATTGAAAATTTTGGATTATAACTGAAATTCAATATAAAGTGCCTTAAAAATACCATTAGGCTTTAATACCATCATTGATAAGTACTTTATATCCATGTAGTTATTTTCGGATGTGAATTACATATACAATGATTACAAATTTGGAGGACATACTAACAAATGAGCAGCGGAATGTGCCCGGTATGCGGGCTTCCAAAAGAACTTTGCATTTGCGAAGAGGTTGCAAAAGAGCAACAGAGAATTACTGTGAAAGTAAACAGAAGAAGATATGGGAAAGAAGTCACTGTTGTAGAAGGTTTTGATGCAAGTGAAATTGACCTTCATGAACTTTCCACCTATCTTAAATCGAAATTCGCATGCGGCGGTACAGTAAAAGGAAACACTGTAGAACTTCAGGGCAACCACCTGACCCGCATGAAAGAAGTCCTCATGGAAAAGGGTTTCTCTGCTGAACAAATTAAAAATTAAACTCTGAATCCGTCCCTCATCAGGACAAATGAACCTGAGAACAGGAATTTAAGTTTACAGATTCGGAGTTGTACGTGTCTTTTTGCTAGTTTTTCGATAGCATGTGCCTTCTAACTGGAAAAATGAGTTCCTGCTCGGAAAACCATACAAAAAGTACATTGTTATATATTTTATCTGTGCAAGTGTTGGTCTCCAATGAAAACAACATGCGAAATTATGGTACAGAAAGTCTTGCCTGCAATCAGAGCTGAGCTTTCAAGGGCAATGATTTTCGAGCATGGATGCACGCAGCAGGATGTAGCGGATATCCTTGAGCTTTCAAGAGCTGCGGTATCCCAGTATGTGAGTGAAAAACGTGGGGCTGAAGTTGATTTCTCTGAAGAGACCCAGAATGAGATCCGAAAATTTGCAGCCGTGCTCTTGAAAGGCGGTTTATCCTCTCAGGAAAAGGTAAAAGGAATGTGCGGCATATGCTGTTTTGTCCAGAAGTCCGGCTGGCTGTACAAAAATGAACCTGAAGCTAAAGCCTGCATCATCTGTAAGGATATGAACTGAAAGTGAAAGACTCACTGTGTATAAAATGCAAGGGAAAAGGACTTTGCGGGCGCCCCCGCTGCCCGATTCTTGAAAAGTTCAAGTCCCTGCAATCAATTTCTCCTTCAATCTCAGGAGATTCCGTATTTGGGGCATCTCCCCCGGCTCTTTTTGTTGGAAGCTACGGTTACCCCAGGGTTTCGGCAGGGCCCCTGATCCCTCCTTTAGCGAAGGAAAACGAAGCTTCGATCCTCGAAAACCCTTCAGCCTGGGGAAACATGAGGATAGAAGACGTCATCTCCATGCGTTCCCGTATGGTCAGAGCAAACACTAGCCTGCATATAAAAGACGCACGGAGCAAAGATAATCCGCTTCTGGTAAAGGCTCAGGAACTGGCACTCTCCAGAAAGCCGGTGGACACTGAAGCCTGGTTTTTTAAAGCTCCCAAGCAGGAACTCAAGTTCGATGCAGTCCTTACACCTATGGGTCCTTCCGGGCTTGTGAAAAACTTTGAGCTTGCCGAAAACCCAGATGTCCCGAAAAAAGTGGATTACCTGGTATATGATACCGATGCCCTCGCAAAGGATGCTATTAACGAACTTTTAAAAAGCGACGTTTCTACGGAACACATCACCCGCCTTTTTTCCATAGGTCTGCTCGGGAAAGAACGTAAAATAGTGCCTACCCGCTGGTCTATCACAGCTGTGGACGATATGGCAGGAAAGGAACTTGCAGACCATGTAAAGGATTTCCCCTGGATTTCTGACATCAGGCTTTTCAGTGGGACGCATTTCGGAAACCATTTTGAAGTCCTCATCCTTCCGAGGGCTTATTCCTTTGAACTTATTGAGATCTGGCTTCCAAAAACAGTCTGGTCCGGGGAAGCAAGCTGGATAGGAGAGGACAGCGAAGGACTTGACGGAAAGAAAGGGTATTCCCCTCTGGCAGGGGGATATTATGCAGCAAGGCTTCCTGTACTTGAGTACCTGACAGAAATCAAAAGGCAGGCTTCAGTCTTTGTGCTGAGGGAAATTACTCCCGATTACTGGGCTCCGCTCGGCGTCTGGGTTGTCCGGGAGGGCATGAGAAATGCGCTTCAAAATCCACCCAGAACCTTCGAATCCCTGGAAGCAGCGGTTTCGGATCTTGCAGGCAGGGTAAAAACTCCAAAAATAGAGTGGATGCAGCAGGCAAAGATGCTCTCTGATTTCCGATTCCAGACAACGCTTGATTCTTTTTTCGAGGTTTAATTGCTAGAAATGAGAATTTAAGCCGCCAAGCCAAGCTGGTTTTCAGGAAGAAATTAGGAAATAAGGAAAAATTAAAACAGATCGGAAAAAACTAAAAAATATTGAGAAGTCAAAAAAGAAGGAAAAGTCAAGAAAGAAGGCCTTAAAGGCTTTTGCAGGCCTATTCGAACCTTCAATCATAATAAGGCTTATTCAAAGATCTCGGGTACAATGCGCCGGGCAACTTCTTCATAAGCTTTGGAAATGTCACCCTTGTCAAACCTGAAGACGTCTTTATCCATGGACTGCCCGGTTTTCTTGTCCCAGAAACGGCAGGTGTCACAGGAGATCTCATCGGCAAGGATTATTTCCCCGTCCCTCCTTCCGAACTCAAGCTTGAAGTCGGGAAGCAGGATTCCTTTTTCATCAAGGTAGGGCACAAGCAGCTCGTTGATCCTGAGTGCAAGTTTCCGAAGGGTAGCAAGTTCTTCGCGGGTTGCGACACCAAGCGCGACCGCTATGTCGTCGTTCAGCATGGGATCTCCGTACTCATCGCTTTTGAAATCAAAAACGAGAACCGGGGACTCGAAAATAGTACCTTCTTTCAGAGGGTATTTCTTTGTAATGGAACCCGCGGCAATGTTTCTGACAATAACCTCGATCTTTATGATTTCTACTTTCTTTACAAGCATATCGATGTCAGAAAGCATGCTGACAAAGTGTGTTTTTATCCCGCTGGCTTCCAGCATCTCAAATATTTTTTCCGAGATCTGGGCATTGTAATAACCCTTCTTTTCCATCTCGCCTTTCTTCTCCCCGTTGAACGCGGTCAGGCTGTTTCGGAATTCGGCGATAAGGGTGTCGGGATTATCTGTAGCATAGATGGTCTTTGCTTTCCCTGAATAGAGCTGTTCTCTTTTCATACAGTGGTCCTCTCTAGGGATAATTCTTGATTTCCTTAGATAGAGAGATTTTCCGGAAATATTATCCCGGAACAATAGTAAATTTAATATAGGAGTTCTCTAATAACGCCTTGGCATTTCAGAAGCGGATATGGAATATGTACCGGAACTGGATTGCGTTATGGGAGTGATCGAATCACTTCCAGAACTCACGAAGATACTCCCTGAAACTCGAGATGCTTGCAGATTTGTAGAGATTTTTTTCTGAAATTATACTCTCGATTTCATGAAGAGGCGGAGTAAATGATAAAGCCCTTCTGATAGATAAAGTTATCACCTCCTGCCGGTGTTCTGTCCCTCCATAGAGATCTGTCGCCTGCTTCGTAAATTATATCTTTGAAGAAAATCAATTAATATTTTTAGCAACTTAAACAAAGAATTAAGGAAATTACAGCACTTGATCGCCCACCACATAATAACGGGTCCATCTCAATACGTAACGGGTAAAAAAACATGCCAGGGATTATACTAGACATAGTAGAGCTGCTGCTGACCGCAGAGATCTATAACCGCTATCCAGAACTGGACGTAAACGACCTTCCCAAGAATATACGGAAAAGTTACTGGAGCAGCACAGAAAAAACGGTTCCCAAACCCATAATAGCTTCATTTATCAGGATCGAAAAACTATATGGGGTTAAAGATATCGAAAAGAGTGTAAGGAATGTGCCTTTCATAACCATTGACAGGGCTCACTTTGAACTCCGCCTTAGTGCATTTGAACTTGCCGCAGAATGGTTTGAAAAACAGGAAGGATCTCAGGAGAGAATCGAAAATAATCCTGTCCTTGCTTATTATTTCGGAGAAATCAGAAAGGTTGAGGCTGCAAACTATGCAGCTGCAAAAGCAAAGATCAGGCCGAAGGAAGTCGACAGGGAATGGATAGAATCCCTGATAGCTGAAATCAGGAAAGAGGACAAGAGCGAAGAGATGCTCAAGCTCGTTGTCATTATCGCTCCTGAAGATGTCAAACAGAAAGTCAGGGACCTTGTGCTCACCGAAGAGCAGCAGGACGAAATTGAAAAAATAATGAAAGCCATCCAGCACAGGGAATACCTGCGGGAAATCGGGCTGCATGATATAGGAAAACTCCTGTTTGTCGGGCCTCCGGGAACAGGAAAAACCTCAGTTGCCCGCGCCCTTTCCGAACAGCTCTCCATACCCTTTGTTGAGGTCAAGCTCTCAATGATTACGGACCAGTACCTCGGCGAGACCGCAAAAAACATAGACCGGGTTTTCCTGCTTGCAAAAAAACTGAATCCCTGCATCCTTTTCATAGATGAACTGGACTTTGTTGCAAAAGCCAGGACTTCAGACGAAAACGCCGCAATCAAGAGGGCGGTCAATACGCTCCTGAAAGCTATAGATGAGATCAGCCTTGTGGAACATGGAGTCCTTCTGATTGCTGCAACAAACCACCCCAGGATGCTTGACAGTGCGGCGTGGAGGCGTTTTGACGAAATCGTTCATTTCCCCCTGCCTGACCTTGAGATGCGTAAAAATATCCTGGACATTGTGACCCGGCATATAGAGGGAGACCTTGATACGAAAGAGATTGCTGAATTGACTGAAGGTTATTCGGGTTCCGACCTGCGCATGGTTATCAGGGAAGCTGTCCTGAGTGCCCTTCTGGAAGAACGCAAGATACTCACCCAGCAAGACCTGCTGGAAGCCGTAAAGTCTTTTGATGAAAGGGCAGACCTCAAATCCGACGAATACAGAGGGAAGAATTTTTCATGAGGCTAACGCTGCTCGGGACCGGGGACGCTGTTGGGACTCCGAAAATTGGCTGCAACTGCCCGGCATGTGCAGACGCCCGTAAAGGCGGAAAGAGCCAGCGTCTTCGTTTTTCGATCCTCGTGGAATCCGATCAGGGCAAAATTCTCATTGATACCAGTCCGGACCTCAGGCAGCAGTTCCTCAGGCAAAGACTTTCGGGCATAGACGGGGTAATCTGGACACATGGGCATTACGACCACTATGCAGGCTTCGGGGAGTTTTACAGGGTTCAGAATAAAGTTGATGTCTATGGAATTCAAGAAACCCTGGATTATATAGACCAGTACGTTTCTTTCCTGAAACCCAGGTACCACTACGTAAAACTCTACGAGCCCTTTGAATTGATCGGGCTTGAGTTTACTCTTTTCAAGGTTTCCCACCCCCCGGTAGAAACCCCTGCAGGCGTTGTTATCCGTGAAGGGGACACCAGGGTTGTGGTCACCGGTGATACGAACACGGAAATTCCTGAAAGAAGCCTGGAACTTATGAAGGACCCTGACCTTCTTATTGCAGATGCTATCGTTCCTCCGCGCATCCATATTAAAAAGCATATGAATTCGGAAGAAGCTATGGCACTTGCTCAAAAGCTCAACGCAAAAAAAGTAGTCCTGACCCACCTCAGCCACCTTTTTCGCCCGCACAACATCGAATCGATGTTTTTGCCTCTGGGATATGACGGGCAGGTCTTTGAGTTTTAAGCTCTCTAAGTTTTGGTTTCAATCTTTTTTGAACTGAATTTTAGTCATTCTAAGACAGTGCTAAACCTTTTGAGCTGGTTTGTCCCATTCAGGCACCGGTTACTTAATTCTAAAATAGAGCCTCTTTCCGGGCATGATTTCTATTTTCATATAATTTCTATTTTCGTTATTCTAATGTTAGTTCTATATACCCCGGAACTCAAAAACTGCTTATGAACCCTAAACGCATCCGGACTCTCAAACCGGGGGAACCAGGGGGCGGGCCTGTTGCTTACTGGGTGAGCCGCGACCAGAGGGTTGAGGACAATTGGGCCCTGCTCTTTGCGCGGGCAATAGCACAGGAGGCTGATGTGACTCTAGTCGTGGTTTTCTGTCTGACTGAAGGGTTTCTGGGAGCCGGGAGAAGACATTACGAATTTATGCTCAAAGGGCTGCAGGAACTTGAAGAAGCCCTTTCCCGAAAAAAGATTCCTTTTTTCTTTCTGCGAGGAGACCCGGGACAAAAAATCCCTGAGTTTGTAAAAGAGTATGAGGTCGGGACTCTTATTACTGATTTCAGCCCTCTTCGAATAAAGGCTGAATGGGTAGAAAAAATTATTCCTGAAATCGAAATTCCGTTTTTTGAGGTTGATGCCCACAATGTAGTGCCCTGCTGGGAAGCTTCACCAAAGCAGGAGTACGCTGCACATACTTTTCGCCCGAAACTCTATGGGCACCTCCCCGAGTTTCTGGAGGAATTTCCGGAACTTGAGCCAAACTCCGAATCTTTGAAAATCCGATCAGGCACCGGTATGCCGGGATTTTTATCCAGGAGACGGGAAACCGGAATCAAAGCCCTGTTTCCGAAGGGAATCGCCGGCAATAATAAGGATTTGCTCTTTGAGCCCGAGCATTTCGAACCCGGAGAAAAAGCTGCAAGGAAGGTAATGGAGAGTTTTCTTGCAGAGAGGCTTGATTCTTACAACACGTTGCGGAACGACCCGACAAAGAACGCCCTCTCAAACCTCTCTCCTTACCTCCATTTTGGGCAGATCTCGGCGCAGAGGGTCGTGCTTGAAGTGGAAAAAACAAAAAGTGACCCCGAATCAAAGAAAGCTTTTCTGGACGAGATCCTTGTATGGAAAGAGATTGCAGACAACTTCTGTTATTACAACCCCGAGTATGACAGCTTTGAGAGTTTTCCCGGCTGGGCAAAGAAGTCCCTGAATGCACACCGGGATGACCGGAGAAAGTGTATCTACATCCTTGAAGATTTCGAAGCCGGAAAGACACACGACCCCCTCTGGAACGCGAGCCAGCTGGAACTGCTCCGTACCGGAAAAATGCACAGCTATATGCGGATGTACTGGGCAAAAAAGATTCTTGAATGGAGCGAATCTCCCGAAAAAGCCCTTGAAATTGCAATCTGCCTGAACGATAGATACGAGCTGGATGGAAGGGATCCCAATGGTTATGCCGGAATTGCCTGGAGTATAGGAGGCGTTCATGATCGAGCCTGGAGGGAAAGAGAAGTGACAGGAAAAATCAGATATATGAGTTATGAGGGCTGCAAAAGGAAATTCGACGTCAAATTATATATTGCAAAATATTCAGCTCTGTAGAAACCCTCAATTTTATCCAGATAATTTCTGCCAGTTTTTTTACGTCGTATACTAAGATATTAACTTTTATCGATATGTATACGGGCTTATTAAAGCTTAAATTTGAGCTTTTCCCAGATAATTGAAGCGTTTCACCAGATACCAGAGACAGGAATTAAAATGGATCTATTTCTTTAGATGAACTGACCTTTGAATATACCAATCAGCAGGTAAACATAATTCGCATTGAAGCATTAAGTTAATATTTATCTTAATGTTTTTATTTTAATTAAAGGAATTTATACGGTGTACAAGCATGAATCGGAGTTACTTTTCTTTAGATAATTACTACAAGTATTTCATAGGTCTTGACGGCATTATACTTACTTTCTTAATAATAAAGAGTTATCCGGCCGTTGTTAATTTAGCAACAAAAGCTAGCTTTCTTATTATGTTAGTAGGAGCATTTTGTGTGTTAATTGATAATTGGAATCGGAAATCAATAGCTTACAGATTATACGTTGAGCTATATGAAAATGAATATCAAGCTAATTCTGACTATAAAGCTGGTAAAGTATTTGTGAACTTAATTTTTTATGTAGTTTCTATATATTTAGTATCCGGTGTGTTTGGTGCTCTCTGACACTCGCCCGTAGGCTTTCATGAAGGGATTATTTAACATGGGCAGGAGGTGAAAAACCCGCCCACCAGATTCGACGAGAGGATAAGTAAATCATTAATATTTTTTAGCAAAGTATTAAAATCCAACGCTGCTTTTATAATATCCGGTTAGAAGAGGGCTTTAAAAATAAAAAATCCCTGTTCCAAAATGACTAATTATTATTTTATTTTTTATTTTCTTCCCTAAAAGGCTCCAATTTTGAAATTAGTCACATATAAATACAAGTAAATCCAATTTTAATATTGGGATTTTTATATTTCTCCCATCATGGATTTACGGGAAATAAAGTAAAAGGGGAGTGATACTTATGGCAGTAAGGAATCCAGTAGACTTGATCGCCCTTATACTTGTTATAGTGGGCGGATTAAACTGGGGGCTTGTAGGACTCTTTGATTATAACCTTGTAGATGCTATTTTCGGGGTAGGAAGTACTCTTTCGAGAATTATCTACATACTTGTCGGGCTTGCAGCGCTTTATATGATCTATTTCACTGTAAGAGCCGAAACGTATCAGACTCATGAGACCGCAGTACGTCACTAAGCAAAAAAGATTAGGAAAGTTCCTTTCCAGTATAACACTGTGAAAGGACCTAAACCAGCTATAATTATTTTAAAAGGCTGGATGATATAAAATTAAGAGAAGGTTATTTTTTCTGTTTAAAAATTCTATTCTTATTTCTTTTATCTTCATTTTTAATCTAATTTTTCGATTATAACTAAATCTCAGGTTTTACATATAAACAAATTTTGATGCGTGTAATTTTACTGATATTTACTTTATAACTTATTCTTATTTCACTTCTCTTTTAATTTCTTCAGTTCAGAAAGCACCTTTTCGGCATGTCCTGTAGCTTTAACGTTGTTCCAGACCTTTACAATTTTTCCTTCCGGATTGATAAGGAAAGTTGTCCGGACAGCGCTTATAACATCCTTGCCCCTGAAGTGTTTTGGGTGCAGAACATCATATTTTCCGTGGACTTCCGCCTGCTCGTCAGAAAGCAGTTTTATTTTGAGTTCTTTCTTTTCTATAAATTTCCTGTGAGATTCCTCACTATCCCTGCTGACTCCCAGAATCACCGCATTTTCAGCTTCGAAATCTTTTTTCAGGCAGCTGAAGTTTTTGGCTTCCAGGCTGCAGCCCGGAGTGTTGTCCCTCGGATAAAAGTACAGGACTACCCATTTACCTCTGAGGTTTTCAAGGCATGTCCGATTCCCTTCCTGATCCGGAAGGCAAAAATCAGGTGCAAGTTGCCCTGATTCCAGCGATGTCTTTGCCATATTTTTTCCCCCTGGTAAGTCCATGCCGCTTATATGCGGTTACTAAATAAATCTTTAAAAATTATAGAAATTAATCTGATTACGGAAATTAATCTGATCATACAGGTTATATTTTCTATGTATTATTATTCGTACTTTAGTTATATTATAGCTTTTGTTGCCCCATTATAGCTTTTATTGCCCCTGCCTTCATTTCAGCTTTTTCTCCTCCAGGGCAGAACCGCCGCTTCAAACGCCAGAACAGGCCCCATAAACCAGCCTGCCCAGAGTAGAAGCCCTGCAAGTCCGAGCCCGAAAAAGTAAAACTGTTTTCGTGAGGATTTTGTGCCGTACCTTTCATCTTTCAGACTAAGAATAAGAGCCGCAAGTCCAAGCCCGACACCGGCAAGTGCCAGAAAGACCGTAATGATTACTTCGGGAGAATAAGAGCTTCTGCTCAGTGAAAAAAGCATCTGGAATATGGAGGATAGGCCTGTGCCCAGAAAGAAAAGTCCTGCAAAAAGGCCTGACCATCGCGCCGGATTAAACCCGGCTGCAGCTTCTTTTTTAATTGAAATTACCAGAATCCCGGCTGCAAGCGTTAATCCCAGAGGAAAGAAAATAAAAGGCAGGCTCTGTCCTTCCCAGAGGTAAGTCTTGATCTGGGTCAGAGGAATTAACAGCCACTCGAGAAGGGAAAACCTTTCTTTGTATCCCAGAATAACCCCATAGTTGCCTCCCCTCTCAATAGAACTCACTGCTACATAGTACGTGCTACTTTCCGGAGCCTGGAGGTCTGCCCTGGAAAGGGAGTAGAAGGCAGCCGGAGTGAAGCCTTCGTATGTTGCGCTTTCAGGCATCTCTCCCGAAAAGACCATTGCCCCGTATCCTTCAGGCAATTCTAAGGTCTCAGGTATTTCTCCATCATCAGCAAGTCCGGGACCCATAAGAATCATGGTAGGAGTAAAATCCCGGCTTTCCTCCCCGGCAGGAACGATCAGTCCAAGTACTATTCTTTCTCCTTTTTCTACCTCAAAACCGTAGTAATGAAGGTCTCCTCCTGAAAGCTGCCCATAAAGGACTCTGGACTTTGCAGGATTTTCGATTGGAGTTGCGGTTTCAAGACTTTTGCCTCCAACTCCAAAGGCAGGAACATGAGCGAACACAGGTGTTAGCAGAAAACACATTCCTGCCATTAGAATAAACAATAAGACAGAATATCTTAACACCCACCGTTTCATAGACTATATTTTACCTGTTGCAAGTAAATAGGTATCAGAATCTAGAATCAGAAATAGTCGCTCGGAATTAATAAGTTCAGGCTTAAAAAAATTAAAATTTTCCTGCCGAAAGACCTTTCTGAAATGTCTTCAAGTTCATCATATGAGAATCTGGGACATCCCTCCCGAGAATATGTGCAGGCAGCACCTTCTCGGAGAACACCGCGAATTGCACGCCCTTTGGTCCATAATAACCAATAACAAGAAAGCTTATGCCCACCATCCAGAGACCCTGCGCTGGAAAGGAAAATTAAAGGCTCTTTACCTGAGGCATGAGGCTCTTGTGGAAGAAATGGGAAGAAGAGGATATAATCACCATACCCCTCTTGACCCTGCCCTTGCTACAGGAAAAGCCGTGCAGGACGAGTTTGTTGACTCCTATGAAAAACAGATCCGGATCCTCAAAGAAAGAGGATGTGAATGCCGAGTCTGACTGTATGCTTCAGGAAACTTGTAGATCACTACCCATAAAACCGCAAATTCCGTATTTCTTCGAGAGACACCTCGACTTATTTGAGAACTTTTTTTATTTTTGTCAAATCACGGATTATTCAGGATATTATATATATAATTGTCGATAGTTTTTAATATAATGAAAGTAGAAATGTAGAGAGACAAAACGGATATGATTGGAAAAGCTGTTAATGAACTATAAAAGAAGTAAGAGAGTGGAAAGATAAGGTATCAAGACGGTGCATATTCAAAATATTACTCTGAACCGGATAAGAATCTAAGGTACTTCAAAGGGACTTCAATGTCAATGACTCTTGTACTGGATGAAGAAGAAATATGGGTTCTTGAATGCATAAAAGAAGCCCATATAGAAAAGGGATTTCATATTCGAGACGTTATAAAGAAAGCAAAAGCCGGATATGGGTTATCGAGGTCAACAGTTTACGAAATAGTAGGTTATCTGGAGTTTCATGGCCTTATAAAGACAAACAAAGCCGGGAACAGGGAACTTAATGAGTCCATAGTTTACTCAGTAAAGTGCCCGGCGTGCGGAAAGGAAATTCCGGGAAACGAATACATCAAAGAGAACGGAAGAGCAATCTGTGAGGACTGTTATCTGGAAGGGCACCAGAGAATAAAGTTTGCAGACCCTGTTGCAGTGCGTTCTAAAAAACTCTTCAGAAAACAGCACGGATTAGAAGGAACTGAGGGCTTGACCGAACTGCAAAAAGAAATATATGATTTTATCCAGGAGGAAGGAGGAGCTACCCCCGAAAAGATCTCGAAGCTTTTCAAGCTCACCTTGCAGGAAACCAGGAACCAGCTTGCAATACTTCGGCACTGTGAGCTTTTGAAGTGGAGAAAAATGGGAGAAGAAATGTACATGGTGCCTTTTGACTCTTAAATTTATGCATAGAATTTTTATGTAATCTGAAGCACTCAGAGGTGAGAGGTTGACAGATAAAACCGAGATGAACGAAAGGATGAAAGAAATGGCCGGGCAACTCCCGGGAGTGATGAATGCTTTAATGGGACTTCATTCTGAAGTCGTCAAAGATGGGGCTTTAAGCGCCAAGACAAAAGAGCTGATGATGGTAGGGATTGCAGTTGCCCTGCGGTGCGAACCCTGCCTCTGGAAGCATGTTCCTGAGGCTGTAAGCCTTGGAGCGAACCGCGAAGAGATTATGGAAGCTGCCAGCACTGCAATAGTGATGGCAGGAGGACCTGCTGTAGCTTACGGATCACTGGTTGTTCTCAAAATTCTGGACGAAATGAATGTTTGAAACTTCGGAGGAATAAAAGATTACAGAAGAAAAAAGCGAGTGTTCGGTCTGCGGATGCAAACTGGAAGGAGAAGACATTATCAAAGAAGAAGGTCAGGTTTTTTGTGAGGACTGCTATATAGAGAGCCACCACAAAATCCAGGCATGTAACCCCTGGGCTGTCCGTTCTAAAAAGATCTTCAGGGAAGAAGCCGGACTTGAGGGGACTGAAGGCCTGACCGAACTGCAAAAAGCCATTTATGAATTCATCGTCTCCAGCGGAGGAGTAAAAAAGGAAGCAATTGCCGAAAAATTCGGGATATCCTCCCGGGAAGCCGAAAACCAGTTTGCCCTCCTGAGGCATTGTGAGCTGGTAAAAGGCCAAAAAAGAGCCGATGGCGTATATCTTGTACCATTTGAGGCCTGATAGATTAAAAACGTGAATTCTTATTTTTTTCTTTCCGAATGAGCAGAACCTTTCACGGATTTTCCCCGAAGCTTAAGCCCTGCTCACAGCTGTGTACCTGCCCAAAACTGTTTCATAATTGAAGCCCAAATTCATATTTGAAACCAGAAATAACAGGTTATTACATGGTTTACAAATTTTTGCATGGTTAAAGACTACAGCCGGGGTGCTTTAAATTGGAAAACTCAAAACCTTACTTTAATCCGGAAATCGAGACCATGGACAGGGGAGAACTCGATGCCCTCATCGAGGAAAGGGTGCGTTATACAGTAAAATATGCGGCTGAAAATTCTCCTTTTTACAGAAAATGGTTTGAAAAACACAGGGTAAGCCCTGGAGATATCAAAGCCCATGAGGACCTCCTTGAACTACCAATCATCTCCGGAAAGACTATCCGGGAAAACCAGCCCCCTGAGATGAAGGAGTTTATGTTCAGGAGCGTGGGCTGGGAAGATGTTTTCACAATTCATGAAACCAGCGGCACAAGCGGGACCCCAAAGAGCTTTTTCCTTACCTGGGAGGACTGGGAACGCTACGCAGAAAAATACGCCCGGATTTTCAGGTCCCAGGGCTTCGGGCCCGGAGACAGGGTCGTTGTCTGTGCTTCCTACGGTATGAATGTGGGGGCAAACACCATGACCCTTGCTGCCAGGCAGCTGGGCATGAGCATCATCCCTGAGGGCAAGTGCACTTTTCCCCTGCGCGTTATTGAAGCTTACAGACCTACAAGCATAGTGGGAAGTGTATTCAAGCTCCTGAACCTTGCCCGCAGAATGCAGGCTGAGGGTATCGACCCAAAGCAGTCGGGTGTAAACAAACTGGTTGTCGGGGGCGAAGCCTTCGCTGAAGAATCAAGGAACCATCTCTCGGAAATCTGGGGCTGCCCTGTGTACAATACCTACGGGAGCACGGAAGGGACTATGTGCGGAGAATGTAGCGAAATCACAGGGCTGCATGTTCCCGAGGACTTTGTCCATCTCGATGTTTATGACCCGCAACTGGAGAATTTCGTGCCTGATGGAGACTGCGGAAGGGTTATCCTGAGCACGCTCCTGCCTGTCGGGGCAAAGGCAGGAAACCTGCTCTTAAACTACGATACTGATGACACGACTGTCGTACTTACGCGCAAAACATGCTCCTGTGGCAGGACCCACATGAAAATTCTCACTCCCCAGCGAGAGGCAGAAACCGTCTGGGTTGAAGGGACTCCTTTTAACCGCGTTGATGTGGAAAGGGGTGTCTTCCAGAGTGAAAACATGAACTACCTGACAGGGGAGTATGAAGCTTTTCTCTATGGGGGAGAAGATGAGGGAGAAAACGCACTCAGGATCAGTATGGAATGCGAAAACCCCGAGACCTGTGACCGTACTATTGTAAAGGAAAACTTCCTCCACTCTTTTTTTATGTACAAACCTCCCCTCGCCAGGGCTTATGAAGACGGCACTTTCAAGATCCTTTTCAACTTTACGGGGCCGGGAGGGCTTGAGCTGTACAAAATCAAGGGAAGGCCAAAGAGGCTTGTGGACAGGCGATAACCGGGGAAGGCGGACAGAGGAAAGGAGAATTCACATTTTATCCTTTTTCTCAGGACTTACAAAGTTTCTTTAAATTGTATTGTGTATTTATTTTTTGCGAATTCTTTTCCTTTTGTGTTTGTTTTTTATTTATTTTTGCCTCCTATATTTTTCTATGGACACCCTAACCCTTTCATATATGCTAAATTTTATCGTTCCCAAACATTAATATACTGAGGGATGAATTAACATATGAGCACAACTCTTTTATATTAATGATCAAGTGAATAAAACATATATAGTAATACTTACAATAACTTAATGTATTATCATTCGGATAAATTATAAATTACTTGGTGATACGATGGAAACAGAACTTATGAGGATAGGGGTCTCCCTGCCCGACACCCTTCTTGGTAAATTTGATGAGATTATTGAAAAAAGAGGTTACTCTTCCCGTTCGGAAGGCATAAGGGACGCCATCAGGAGTTACATTTCTTACTATGAGTGGATGGGTGACATTAAGGGTCATCGTGTAGGGACTGTTGCTGTTATATATGACCACACAAAGCGCGGGCTTTCAAATGCCCTTGCCGATATCCAGCACCACTACTCTCACCTGATAAAATCCTCGGTGCATATCCACCTCGACCACGACAACTGTTTTGAAGTAATCGTTCTTGATGGAGACGGCGAAGAGATTAAAGAGCTTGCTGAAGCTATAATGGCCCTTAAAGGAGTCAAATTCTCAAAACTCACCACTGTAGCTTCGAACGAAAAAATCTAATTTTATCCTGCCGGAATACAAATCCGCAGACAGGAATAATTACTCGGGAGTATTGAAGGACGCCAGGATAGCAAAAGTCCCCCAATATCTTCATTTAATTTTTTTCAAAGTGTTTTTCGATGTGCTTCAGGAGCAGGTTTCCGAATTCCGTAAGATCGTAGATCTGGAAACTGCGCTCCCTCCTTGAATCCACGAGCCCTGCTTCCTTTAAGAGCTTGAGGTGGTAAGAAAGTGCAGAGTGCTTCTGATCCGTAGCTTCGACAAGGACACAGACACAGAGGCTCTGGACTTCGAGGGCTTTGAGAATCCTCAGACGGGTCGGATCTGCAAGAACCTTGAATAGACCTACGATCTCTTCAACATCTTCATGCAGGGCCTTATGGACAGCCTCGAGCACATCTTCCGGCAGGGAATAAGCATCCCTAACTTCTATTATTTTTTTTTCGGACATTTCATCCACTCAGACTTTTTGCACTTAGCCATCGATTAAGGAAACGCGCAGTCTTTAATTTAAGTCTCGGATTAAAACTTCCAGTTGCTTCCTCCAATCTAAAATTACAGTATTTTTTCCAATCTTAAATTAACTTCTTTACATTTTTGAACTACCTTATATTTATTATAGCCCACGGTTTTCGACCGGAGTTTAACAACTAACCTTCGATCCGGGAGAATTTTTCCGCTTTTTTACTGTTTTTCCTATTCAGGGTTTCACATTCCTTTCAGTGTATCCGGGCTCGTTGAAAGAACCTCTCTCCACCGGAGTCCCAGCCCCGAGAGGGCAAGCCCGCCTCCAAGCAATGTGATCGAGTTCTTTATTATATGGTCAAGCACAGCGACCGTAAACCCTAGTTCCGGCCTGATCCCTCCAAGCCCGAAAACTGCAGTAAGGGCAACCTCATATGTCCCTATAGCCCCGGGAGTAACAGGGAAAGTTTTTGCAATGTTTCCGAGGGCTACTGCCAGAAAGACAAGGGAGATCGTAAACCCAGAAGACATGTCTACCCCGGCTGTCGGAAAGGCTTTCAGGACCAGAAAACAGGTGAGGATGTCCATACCCCATATAAAGAGAGAGGAAGCGACCACTGCGAGAAACGCTCCGGGACGGACAGCAACAATGCTCATCTGGTGGATAAAAACAGATGCAAACTCTTTTATTTTATGAAGAGGTTCGCCTGAAGAAACTGAAGAGGCCTTTCCCACTCCACTCGTTGTTATGCGGCCTTCCCTGAAAGACAATGAAAAAAGAGCCACAAAGAAAAGGAGAACCGCGAGCCCTGAAAACCTGATAAGGGACCCCATCCAGGAGGCAAGTTCAAACCTGGCAGCTACCCCTGAAGAAGCAAGTGCGGCAATGAAGGTAATTGCAATTATGTCAAAGACCCTCTCTACGGTCAGGGAGGAAAGGCTTGTCGTAAAGGCAAGATCTTTACTCTTTTTCAGGATATACATCCTGCTCAGGTCTCCTATTCGTGCAGGAAGGATGACGTTTGCAGACTGGCTGATGAAAATGCTTCCCGTAAGGAAGCCAAGCCCATAATGGTTTCCAAGCCTTTTAAGGATCTGCTGGAAACGGACTCCCCTGAGCGGCCAGGAAATGCAATAAACAAGAGAAGCAAGAACCAGGGTGCCCAGAGAAACCTGTTTTATATTATCCAGGACATCTGAAGCCCCCAGAAAGGTGGCGGCAAGGGCGAGAATCAGAATGGCAAGAGAAGCTGCCAAAAAAAGCTTTCCTTTCCCGGAAAAAAGCCCCGGGAAAAAAAGTTCCCACCAGAGGCGGAAAACCTCAGACCCCATTCCAAGAATATCCTTTACGAAATTGACCTTGCTTGACCCTCCGTGCCTCCAGTATACAGGAAACTCCAGGACCCTGTAACCCCGGTATTGGGCCCTGACCAGCAGTTCAGTATCCCAGAACCAGTGCTGGTTTTCAATTTCGTCGAGCAGATCAAAGAGAGCCTCTCTTCTAAAAGCCTTGAACCCGCACTGGTGGTCATAGAGTTTAGAGTGCAAAAAAAGCCGCACAAGGGAATTGTATCCTCTACTTGCAAACTCCCGCTTGAAAGGTCTTTTTGCATCGCTTTCGGGCATTATCCTCGAACCGGTGGCAAAGTCATAACCATCCGTACTTACAGCTCTGACCAGTTTTTCCAGATAGCTCATATCTGTTGCAAGATCCACATCAATGTAGCAGAGCACCTCTCCTGAGGCAGCCTTAAAAGCCCTGTTAAGGGCTCTTCCCCTACCCTGCCGCTCATCGGAATGCAGGTGTTTGACATAAGAGTACTGTTCCGACAGCCGGGAAGCTATCCGGTCCGTATCGTCCGTGCTCCCATCCTCTGCTATGATGATCTCAAAAGAATCAGTTATCTTTGAAAGAGTCTCTGCTGTTATCGAGACCGTATTTTCTATTCTGGCGGCTTCATTGTAAGCGGGCAGAACTACCGAGACGCTGGTTATACGAACAACCTCTTAACGTTTATGATAAATTAATAGGACTTTTATGCTGGCTTCGATTTCATATCCAATTCTAAATATTCGAATAAATTTTTATATTTATAAAATGCATTTACGAAATCCGTTTTGAAGCGTATTTATGAAAAGTATTTATGAAACAATGTTCAGATCATTAAATAAATGAGATATAGAGCTAAATTAAATAAATGAGATATCGGCGCTAAACCACGATTTTTATGCCTGAGCCAGATGTTCTCTGGAAACAGACAACTATAATATTCCTTTTTACGTGCCTTTCTTTAATTTATATATTGTGACTGTATCCCTGTAAACCGGTTCAAAATAGGTTTCATTCTCGAATTTATCCAGTTTTACGGAATACGTCTTTCGTTCAAGCTTACCGATATACACATAGCTGACGTTATATTTATCCATAAGCTCCATGGTTTTCTTTTCATCGCCAGTTGAATAAATTGAACGAACATCCTTTACCCTTTTTTCCACCTCTTTGTGATTTCGTCCCCAGAACCGCTCGTGCCTTGCCCAGCCGAGGACTGTAGGGAGCCCCGTATTTGCAGAGACCCTGGACATATAACTGTAACCGCCATCATCTTCAGCAGCTTCAAGAACTACAGGAGAGCCTGTAATATTTTCCTGCATCCACTTTATGGCATTGTAATCTCCCCTGTCCAGCTCCATCATATATTCCATTCCGTCAAGGGAAGGTTCGGCATTCATCTCGTTTATTCTTGTACAGGTTGATACTACAGGAAAAAAAGAACAGGAAACGACCAGCAGTACAAGTACAGCTGTCCATGCTTTTTTTACAGAAGTCCCCTTCAAAAGCCCTCTACTTCCGAACTCTCCTCTGGAAAAGGAACGAAGTTCATAATATGAATAGGAGGCTGCAATAGCAAGGAAAATCCATAAATGGATATAGAATTTGAAAACCGTGTTCATACGGGCATACTCGCCTGAAAGGGGGTCGTCAAGAAAAATAACTTCGCAAAGAATGGCAATGAAGGCTGCTGTTGCGATAAGAAGGTATACAAAGCCTGTCGAGTTTCTTTCCGGAAGATCCCCCAGGAATAAAAACAGAGACAGAGCAAGCATGGGTAAAAGTACCACAAGCAGAGGAATAGCCCATATCACAGAAAACAGGGCTGAGACTCCGACCAGAAGGATAAAAAATCCGATTTTTCTCCTGGAATCAAGGCGGGTTACAAGGAAAGAGAAGATCAAAAACAGGAAAAGCCCGAAAAGGATAAGGAATTTATCAATCGTTGTCCTTAATTCCGGCACGACGAAATCGAAGCCTTCTGCCGCCTGAGGACTGAAGGATAGGTAAAATGGTAAGTACGGCAGGAAGCTGAAGACAGAAACGAGAATGACTGCTCCGGAAAAACCTGCAATGGAACCGAAGAAATTTTTCTTCTGAATATAATGTCCGAAATAAAATGCAAAGATAACCGAAAGTGTCAGGCCGAAGTACACCGGGAAGTCCCAGGAATTGGACGGAAACAAGAAACCCAGAGCTATTGAAAAGGTAATAAATGCCAGGCTGTTTTCAAAGATTGAGTGCTCATTTTTCCTGAAATATATACTCAGGAGAAATACCAGTATGAGTAACTGAAATGGGATTGTAAGCATATGAGAATGCAGGTCTCCGTGTATGAAAGTAAAATATGGAAACTCGTTTATCGTGAAAGGGATAACCCTCGAACTGCTCCAGTAGTATCCTCTTGAAACCTGCTCCTTGAGGACATACATGGATACGAATTCTATAAGCCCCTGCAAATTTCCAAGCAGCATCCCGGACCCTGCCGTAAGGAGCCCATACCGGATTTTCCCATGAGTAAGGTTATACCCTATGCCGAAAAAGAGGTTGAAGGAAAGAGCAAAAGTGAGGGCAATCGCCAGGTTAAAAAGAAGGGCAGGTTTGACAGCACTGAGTTTTCCCAGAGCGCCCACGGAAAGATACCCGAAATAATAATAAAAGTCCAGAAACCCGCCTGCAAACCAAGGATCGACCGGTGGAAAAGAGGAAGTCCTGATTACTGCATTTAAAAAGGCAAAGTCCATAAACTTCTCGTGCATGTATATTTCCGGAAGGTGCACACGTACGAGTAAGAAAAAAAAGAACCCCGCAAGGAACACGAGTTCATTGATGAGCAGAACCCTTCTTTCGGGGAAAATCTTCTTTTTCCAATAAAGACCAGCTGACAGCAGGCAAAGAACAAGTACCGCGATTAGAATTGTAGCACGGTTGAAGCCCCAGATGTAAGAAAGGATCCAGGAGAAATAAGCGACAAGGATAATCCCCAGCGTTTTTGCTGCCGAAACGCCCCCGTCAGCCAGCCTGTTACCGGCATTTCCAGCAAGTGGAATAGAAAGCAAGCCTAGGAGCTCTATAAGAAAAAACCATAAAATTACTTGAAGATAATCTGACACTTTCCTCTGTACCTGCCTGTGAAATTCACTTTTTTAGCCGCCGAAAACATGAAGTTTGTAAAGCAAACTTCTAACTTAGATCCCGAGAAATAACATTCCTGATATACCTTAATCCACAGACAAAAGCACATCTGGAGTCCAGATTCTAGTCTCCGGAGGCACAGCCTTATCAGAGATTTTAAGTCTCTAAACCCCCCTGAGACGTTTAAAATCGGCACCTTACAAATCTTTTTTGCTTCTTCCGGTGATTTTGTATTGATACACTGTATTCTTATTGGTACATTGCCTTACGCATACATTGTATACTTACTGATACACTGTATTCTTATTGGTACATTGCCTTACGCATACATTGTATACTTACTGATACATTGTATTCTTATTGGTACATTGCCTTACGCATACATTGTATACTTACTGATACATTGTATTCTTATTGGTACATTGCCTTACGCATACATTGTATTCTTATTGGTACATTGCCTTACGCATACATTGTATTCTTATTGGTACCTTATATCCTGCGTAACCATGTAATTTGTAAATATACTTATATGCCTATCGAAAAGGAAGATATTTTTTTACTTCCATTATTTTTTACTTACCTTTAAGGCTATTAATCCAAAATTGTAAAACTCTTTGTTAGCTTAAAATAGGGCTTTGTAAATAGTGGTAGCTATGAAAATGCAGATCAACGGAAAAGCTGTAGAAGCAGGCGGGGGAGAAGTATTCTGGATTAAAAATCCTGCAACAGGAGAACTTATCGAACAGGTTCCCCGGGGCACGGAAGAGGATGTGGCTGCGGCGGTCGAAGCTGCTTCATCCGCTTTCGCAGGCTGGGCTTCCGCATCTCCACAGCAGAGGGGAGAAGTACTTTACAGGGCTGCGGGAATTGCCCGGCAGAGGAAGGACGAACTTGCTGCCCTGCTTACGCAGGAACAGGGAAAGCCTCTTGCAGAAGCCCGAAACGAAATCGAAGGCTTTGCCCATGTCCTTGAATATTACTGCGGGCTTGCAGGCAGCCTGCGAGGGGACTTTATTCAGGTTCCGGGAAACGGGTATGCTTTTACCGTAAAAAAACCTCTCGGGGTCTGTGCAGCCATAATTCCCTGGAATATGCCTGCCCTGATCATGGGCTGGAAAATCGCCCCGGTTCTGATTTCCGGAAATACTCTTGTGCTGAAGCCGGCAAGTAACACCCCCCTCACAAACCTGACCCTTGCTTCTATCCTTGGAGAAGCCGGGCTGCCTGCAGGTGTGCTGAATGTGGTAACAGGCCCGGGAGAGACCGTAGGAGAACGTCTTGTCAGCAGCCCCGATGTAAGAAGAATTTCTTTTACGGGAGAAGCCAGGACCGGAAAACGTGTAGCTGAACTTGCAGCCCGTGGGATGAAAAGGGTTACTCTCGAACTAGGAGGAAGCGACCCTATGCTTGTGTGTGACGATGCTGACCTCGAGAGCGCTGCTGCCGGAGCCCTGAGAGGGAGGTATTACAACTGCGGCCAGACATGTACTGCTGTCAAGAGGCTGTATGTTTTTGAATCCGTAGCAGAAGAATTCATAAAAAAGCTTGAAACAGGAATAAAGAGCTTAAGAATCGGAAACGGAATGGACAAAAATACCAGTATGGGTCCGCTCAATAACCGTTCCCAGTGGGAATATATGAAAGAACTCACAGCCGAAATTGAAGAAAAGGGTGCAGGAAGGATAATTACCGGAGGGAAAGTGCCTGAATTCAAGGATTCCGAGAAGGGATACTTCTTTGAACCCACCCTTGTTTCAGATGTACCCGGAGACTCCAGGTTTTTGAAAGAAGAGGTTTTTGGGCCTTTACTCCCCGTAGTGACGGTAAAGAATCTGGATGAGGCAATAGAAGAAGCAAATAGTACTCGTTACGGACTTGGGGCATCCATCTGGACAAAAAATATAGACAGGGCACGAAAGGGATGTGAACAGTTGAATGCAGGGATCATATGGATTAATCAGCATCTTAAAATAGCTCCCGAAGTTCCTTTCGGAGGCGTGAAGGAAAGCGGGTTTGGAAGAGAAAACGGACCCGAAGCCCTCTCTGAATATCTGGAAACAAAAACCATAATGTTAAAAACCTGAATGTCAAAAACCATAATGTTAAAAACCTGAATGTCAAAAACCATAATGTTAAAAACCTGAATGTCAAAAACCATAATATTAAAAACCTGAATGTCAAAAGCCTGAATGTTAAGGCAAGTGTAAAGTTGAGTGTTAACAGATCCGTGTTTGAAAATAGGAAATAAAGATCTTCAGTGAGCCTTCATCGACCAGCTCACCGAATTTCTTTAAGTAAACTGAAGTCCGATCATTTCAACTTACTTTTTGTACTTGGGCAGAAGCTGCATGAATTCAGAAGCTTCCATCACCGGGACACTGTCAATCACGCAGATGTCGGACCAGGGCAGGTTGAAGGCTCCGTAAGCCTCGGCACTTTCTGCTTCGTAAAGGATATAATAGCGGTTTCCTGAAAGGTCAACCCACTGGTTGATGACATCAATTCCGTCAGGAATTTCCAGTTTCTTGAAGTGTTCAAGGATCTTATCGCGATTCGAAGGGTCCCAGGTACTAACGTCCATGAATAACATCTTTTACCACTCCTTTTACTTTGTTATGCCGCCCATACCCCTCCCGGAAGCTCAGGCAGCCTCTATTCAGCATCCGGGTTCTTATTTGAGAGCCTCAAATGGAAAACATCCGTTCCCCTCTGCCATCCCTCACAGGCATGACCCGTGCCCCCAAAAAGCCGGTTTACGGCAGAAATTCAGAACATTTTTTAAGTTATCTTGTCTCCCCCTTATCGGTCACTCTCAAATCCCCATGAGTGACAAATCCGGCAAGACCGCGCCCATGCAGAAAGAAGTTCTGCAGGTATAGACAGTATAATATCATCCCTTAGGCTATATAATAGTTCGTCCGAAGGGATTGTTTTAAGTTAAATATTCTCATTAATGGATATAGCTTTATTTTTTAGATTTTATATTTATCCCTGAATATTCGAGACAATACTCGCATCAGATGGCGAATAAGGTTGAAAAGGTAAGAAATTCTCGTTCTTTTTCCTCACAACACCAATCATGCGAGGGCGGAAGACCAGACCTTCCCGGATAGAACCATAACTTCCGGCACGGAACCAAAACTTCCGGGGTAGAAATATATATCCTGCGCCTGTGGAATTTCTTAACTCATTTTTTCCTGAATTTAATTCCCTTTTTCTTTCGTCAGCAGTTCTGCGGACTCAAATCCGGCTTTTACCGAACCGTTCAGACTCCTTTCCGGATAATTGGGTGAGGAGAACATGCCTGCAAGGTAAAGCCCGGACGGACCTGCAGCAAAAGGAAGCACATTTTTGAGATAGCCCTGTTCGTATACAGGGGCGGTATCTATTCTGCGGTAGAGCTTCGTCCAGCGGACCCCTTCTCTTGAAAAGCCGGGAAACATTTTTTCGAGCCCTCCAAGATAAGAATCAATAATATCCTCTTCTTTTTGCATCCAGAGAACACTCTTTTCGTCCTGGAAGTAAGATGTCACATAGACCAGATGTTCCCCATAGTCTTCAAAAGGCATATAGTTGGTGTGTTCGATTACGGCTCCAAAAGGCACATCGGCTTTTATATTCAACCAGTAATTCCCATCTTCCATAAGCGTTCTGTCAAGCCCCATCAAAGCGCAAGCAGTCCCCTGATAACGGATATTTTTTAAAGAATCATGCAGGAGTTCCAGCTTGCCTCCGGTGATCGAATCCAGTACCGCGGGTTCCGCGGTTGAAATAACCGCATCGCAGGTTATAAAATCCCCGTTCACTACAACTCCCTGTACGGCATTGTCTTTGATAACAATTTCCGTTACTTCCTTATTTGTCCGAATCTCTCCCCCGTTTGCAGTTATTTCCCCAGCCAGGGCATTCAGAAGAGAATTAAAGCCTCCTCTCATGTACCCCAGTTTCTCTCCTTCTTTTCCCCTGTCCGACCTTATTTTCACCCGCCCTATTAGCCAGGCCGCAGAAACGTTTTCGGCATTGTCTCCGAATTTGCTTTTCAGAAGGGGGGCAAAAAAGTTTTCATACACCGACTTTCCTGCCGTACCCAGAACCCAGTCCTTTGCCTTTATCTGGTCATAGGGCACCGTATCTTTAATCAGTCTTATCCTGAGGACTAGAAAGCCAAGTTTTGCCAGATCAAGAATGGAAAGAGGACTAAAGTGTAAGATCTCAAGAGGAGTGTTCATGGGATAGTTCTTACCATCCACGAAATAGGCGTTTTTTGCTTCAAGCCACAGCATATGTTTCTCAAGCCCGAGTTCCCTTATGAGGGCGAGAAGTTCCGAATCGCTTCTGAATATATGGTGATAGTACCTTTCAATAAAGTATTTTTTTCCGGAGTGTTCAAGACAGTAGCTTGCTGCCATCCCTCCGACATCCGGGTCTTTTTCAAAAACGATTACTTCGTTAGATTTGCAGAGCCTGTAACCTGCTGACAAACCGGCAAGTCCGCTTCCGATTATTGCGATCTTCATAAATACTTTTTCCCTCAATTCATTAATTTTTAAGCCAATTTTTGGAATTGGGCTTTGCAGCCTGTAATTTCTATATGGAAAAACAGATAGATTCCAAATCTTTTTTTACAGGAAAAGGTCTTGTAGAACTATAAATTACAAAAAAACCCTTTGCATATCGATATGTTTAACCGCTATATATACATTAAACTCATTTATATTATAGCACAGTAAATACTGAGTGCAGAGTTATCGGGTTACAAAAAGATGAGGGTCAGGGTTGTACTACGATCAGGAAATTAGCTCGGTTTTTGAGGAGCTGAAGACATCAGAAAAAGGGATTAGCTCCGAAGAAGCTGAAAAAAGACTGGAAGAGTATGGGAAAAACGAACTTAAAGAAAAAGAAAAAGTATCGGTCTTGCGGCTCTTTCTCTCACAATTCAAAAGTATTTTAATTTTTATTCTGATAGTTGCTTCCATTGTTTCGGCTTTACTTGGAGAAGCTATTGATGCAGTGGTGATTTTGTTTACTGTTTTTCTTGCCGGAGTTCTTGGTTTTGTACAGGAGTACAGAGCTGAAAAAGCAATTGAACTCCTTAAATCCCTGACGTCTCCCGAAGCAGCCGCAATAAGAAACGGGACTGAAAAAAAGATCCCATCAACAGAACTGGTCCCGGGGGACATAATTCTGCTTCAGACCGGAGACCGCATCCCTGCCGATGCCAGGATAATTAAAGAATTCAACCTTAAAGTTGACGAGTCCTCGCTCACCGGGGAGTCCGTGCCTGTCCAGAAGATTACCGATGCTCTGCCTGCAGGCACTTCCGAAGCTGACAGGAAGAACATGGCTTATGCAGGGACTTCAGTTGCTTACGGAAGAGGTAGAGCTGTTGTCACGTCAACAGGCATGAAAACCGCTTTTGGAGAACTTGCCGGACTCCTCGGGACAATAGAACGGTCCAGAACCCCTCTGCAGGAAAGCCTTGATAAATTCGGCAGATGGATTGGCGGGGCAACTCTCGTAATTGTAGCTTTTGTTGCAGTGCTGGGGGTCTTTTCCGGCTTTCCCCCTCTGGACATGTTTCTCTGGGGCGTTGCACTGGCAGTTGCCGCTATTCCCGAAGCCCTTCCTGCGGTTGTGACAGTAGGGCTCGGGCTTGGAGTAAGGCGCATGGTCAAAAGACATGCCCTTGTGAGAAAACTTCCTTCGGTAGAAACGCTCGGAGCTACGGATGTAATCTGCTCTGACAAGACAGGCACGCTTACACAGAACAAAATGACAGTTGAGAAGATATATGTTAACGGACAGAACCTCAAAGTAACGGGAAACGGGTATAATCCCGAGGGAAAATTTCTAAAAGAAGATTCGGAGAAAGAAGATCCTGAGGTATCTGAGGACGATATGCATCTTCGGACTCTTTTGCTTGGGGCTGCCCTTTGCAACGATTCAAACCTTCATAAAGAAGAAGACTCATGGAAAATTACAGGAGACCCGACAGAAGCAGCTCTTGTGGTCGCTGCGGCAAAAGCCGGGCTTGAAAACTCCGAACTTGAGAGAAAATACCCGCGACTTGCAGAAATACCCTTTTCTTCCGAAAGTAAGAGAATGACCACCTTCAATAGACTGGAAGACGGTCCCGGCACCTTTCTTGATTCCGAACTTGTGGCTTTTTCTAAAGGAGCCCCGGAGGTAATCCTTACCTCCTGTACGAAGATTTTACTTGACGGTGAAATAAAAGCCCTAACCCGGGAACAGACACAGGAGATCTCCGAAAAGGTTAAAGAACTTGCTGATCAGGCCTTGAGGGTTATGGCTCTTTCTTTCCGCCCTCTTGAAGAGGGTTTCTCTCCCGAAAAAGTTTCTTCCGGGGAAATCCCTGCAGAAGAAATTGAAAAGGACATGGTCTTTTCGGGGCTAATGGGTATGAGAGATCCCCCGAGAGAAGAAGTGAAAATTGCAATCAAAACCTGTGAGGATGCAGGCATCAAGACTGTAATGATAACAGGGGATCATAAGGTCACAGCGGCTGCAATTGCAAGGGAACTCGGGATTTTAAAGGAAAACGACCTTACTCTTACAGGTTCGGAACTTGACGGCCTTGACGAGACCGAGTTTGAGGAAAGAGTTGAAAAGGTTTCGGTCTACGCGCGGGTCTACCCCACTCATAAACTGAGGGTGGTAGAAGCCCTCAAAAAGAAGGGCTATGTTGTAGCAATGACCGGGGACGGAGTTAACGATGCGCCTGCCCTGAAAGCTGCGGATATGGGCATAGCAATGGGCATTACAGGCACTGATGTCAGCAAAGAAGCTTCCAGCATGATCCTGACAGATGATAATTTTGCGTCCATTGTCTCGGCAGTTGAAGAAGGACGAAATATATTTAAAAACATCAAAAACTTCATCACCTACGGACTTACAGCCCATATAGGAGAAGTCCTGATCGTCCTCATAGCAATTCTGGGCTGGCAGATCCTGCCTTTGATTGCCGTACAGATCCTGTGGATCAACCTGATTACGGACGGACTCCCTCCTATGGCTCTTTCTGTTGAACCTCCTGACAGGGGGCTTATGAGGCAGAAACCAAGGGATGTTGAAGAAGGACTTATCACCCGCCGTGAAATCGTTGCCGGGCTCGGGCTTGGAGGGCTTATTGCCACTCAGGCACTGATAGTTTTAGTCTGGGCTCTGAACAGCGATTTTCCCATTTCGAAACTGCAGACCATGATCTTCACACTTGTGGTCTTTTCAGAGATGTTCAATGCCTTTAACTGGCGTTCTGATAGGTATTCGATTTTTTCTCTCGGGCTCTTTACAAACAAAGCTCTGGTCTATGCAATCCTGACCACAGTGATCCTGCAGTTGCTGGTGGTTTACACCCCCTTCCTTCAGTTTGCTTTCAGGACAGTCCCTCTTTCCCTTTCTGAGCTGGGAATCATAACGGCTTTAGCTTCCACCACCCTCATCTCAATGGAAATTGTAAAGTACCTGAATGCAAGAAGGGCACACTGACCAAAAGGTGATCCGGGTTCATCCGGTTTCTGCCCAGCCCTTGCTTTTTCTCTTTTTCGGATTAAAACGGTAATGACCTGTCCCATATTGTTCTTCATTCCGGATTCAAACCTTCACGTCTTTATTCTACATGTCCACAATTTAGATCCAAACTGTTATGCCCTTATACCGTTATCGGTTTTGTTTTTTCTTTCGGTTTGAATCGCAAACTTCAAAAGCGGAGGCGAAACCAGAATGGAGACAATTACCATAAAAACCATCGCTGAGAATATTTCCTGACCGATTATCCCCGCGCTCCTGCCGATGGTTAGCATCACAAGTTCTATCCCTGCTCTTGGCATGACTCCTATTCCGAAGATGAGGCTTTCATAAAAATCGAATCTTATGGCTTTTGACCCGATGAACCCCCCTATTAACTTACCGGATAGGGCTAAAAAGATAATAACCAGAGGAATAAGGATGCCTGCATTTACCAGAGCTTGCAGGTCAATTGAAAAGCCTATGAATGCGAAAAAAAGCGGGACCAATATCCCGTAAGCCAGACCTTCTACTTTGCTCTGCACGTCCTTGATCTTGGCAAGGGGAATTTCCGAGATTGAGATCCCCCCTATGAACGCTCCTATTGTTGCATGAAGTTCAAAAAACTCCGCAAGATAGGCGGAAAAAAGGGCTACCATAACCACAACTGAAAATACTGCTTCTCTTGTATGCATTTTCTGAGCATAAGCAAAAAGCCCGGGAAAAAGGTACTGCCCGAGGCCATACATAATTATCAGAAAGAGCAGGATTTTTCCTGCGCTCGTAAGAATGCCCGGGAATGAAGGCACACGGTCAAGACTGGCAAAAGTAATCACCACAGAGAGCAGAAATATCCCGATAATATCGTCCAGAACTGCCGAGGAAATCATTATTTTCCCGGGTCTGCTGGAATGGTAGTTCAGGTCTATAAGGGTACTGAGCATCGTTCCTATGCTTGTCGGGCTGAAAGCAACCGCCATAAAAAGACTCTGGAGAAAACTGAAATCAAAAAGTTCTCCGAGTCCGAAACCGAAAGCAAAGGCAAAAGCTATCTGAGAAAACGTAGGAACAAAGGCGACTAATGCTGCAGGTTTCAGGTCCCTTAAGCTAACTTCTTTATATCCTGCGGTAAAAAGCAGAAAAATGGCCCCCAGCTGGGCAAAGAAAGTGATTACCCCGGTTTCCACATCAAGAAAAAGCACTCCAAATAGAACACCAGCCAGGATTTCTCCTGTAACTGAGGGGATACCTGCTCTTTCTGCCACTTCGCCCAGAAATTTTACACCGATAATCAGAAACAATATCTGTAAAAGAGCACTCACCGCTGTTAGTCCCCCGCTTTCCTCTGCGTTTCTTAGCCCAAACTCCCTCTCTCTAAGAATTTATCTTTCTCAGAACTTATCCGAATTTTTTTACTTCAGTATTATCCCTTCTGCTTTCTTTTTTTCTCTTTATTCTTCGATTTCATCTCTGGTTTTTGCCCTTTCTTCTTTTCTTCTTTTACAAATCTCTTTTACGAGATCCTTCTTGGATACAATTCCTGCCAGTTTTCCGTTATCACTGATACAGACGCGGTCAAGCCTGTGCTTCATCATCAGATCCGAAGCATCTTTTAGTGTAGCGTCAAGAGGAATCGTTATCGGATGTGTGATCATTACATCTCCTGCTTTTCCGCCAAGAGACCTCATAGCCGTAAGAGTGGTATGTTTTTCTTTAGGAACAATGCATAAAAGCAGGATTTCAAGAATGATGTCAAGATCAATAACTCCCACAAGCTCGTTTTTCTCGTTCACTACCGGAAGAGTATGATAGGGAAGTCTCCCAAGAAGAGAAAAGACTTCTTCCAGAGGAGTGTCTTCCTGTACTGTTACCACATCTCTGGTCATGAGTTCTTTGATTGTTATCCAGAGACAGCTTCCAAAACCTTCATCTATCTGTTCGGACGGCGGCCTAGCTTCAGGAATCCCTTCAGGAATAGCAGGTAATCCGTCTTCCCTTTCAGGAGCTTTTTCCAGCTGTTCTTCTTTTCTTATTTCCTCTTCTTCCTTCTCTTCATTGCTGTTTCCTTGAGAGAAGTCTCTTCCTGCAAGATTATTTGTCAGAGCGAATATTTTGCTCATAACCCCAGCTCCCATTTAAGAATTCCCCCCTTTTTAAATATCATTTGTATCCTCTGTATTTTCGTTTCTGTTTTCCTACGTTCCTTTTTTGATTTCTTCTCTTTTTTCCTCTACTGTAAAATATGTGATTACTCGTTATAGAAAGTTTATTCGTACAGAGAGTTTATCCGTACAGAAAATTTATCCGTACAGAAAGTTTATCCGGTTTTTTCAAGTTTCTTCTTATAATAAAGGGTGAAATCCCTTCCCGGGCGCAGGGTAAAGTTATAAGAGGAATACTCTTCTGCAGAGATTTCCCTGTACATATCATAGGATGAAGGCACAATAATAGCCTCGTATTTACTGCTTGAGGGAGGCTTGGAAGTATACCCTACTTTTTCGTAGTCCCGCAGGTACCAGGGCAGAGGCCAGTACAGCTTATTCGGGTCAACAACGTAAAGCCTCAGGGTTTCAGGCCTTCGGTCAAAACTCTCTATATTTTCCATGAGCTCACGGATATCCGGAGAGGACTGTGTGTATGTCATCAGCTCTGCCGGCTCCATGCTCCTGTAGTAATTTACCGAGATGCACTGACCGAGGGAAATAAGCAGGGTAAGGGCCAGAATTCCTGCAGTTAAATTGAGAGCTTTTCTGGAGTATTCTTTCCGGGAAGATGTCAGACCTGTCAGAGAACTTCTATCTCCTTCCGGAAGCTCCTGTTCAGGCGGCACAGGTTCGGGCTTCCGGGAAAATATTTCTCCCAGATAAGCTCCTGCAAGGATCCCGAAGGGCAAGACGATATGTACAACGAGCCAGGGGACTTTTTCCTGAAGATAGGAATAGAGCAGCAGGCTGGTAAGGGCCCAGTAACAGAGGAAAAAGAAAAATGAAGCGTTCGGCCTTTTAATTTTCAGGAAATGGAAAAATCCTGCAGCCCCAAAGATTACAATCGGGACCTCATATAGTAGAAGAATAGGAATATAATAGTAAAAAGGACCTCCTATCCTCTCTATCCTGTGCATCGCCATCCAGTGGGTAAAAGCCCTATCTACGATTGAGAAAAGAGAAATATCGTTCCTGAAAAGGCTTGTATAAAAAAACATAATAATGAAAATGGAGAGTGCCCCCGAAAGAAGAATTTCAGGGAGAAAATGTAAAAGGACCGAAGCTTTGCGAAGGAGGGTCTTCTGCAAACTCAGGTTTTCCTTCTTCCAGCTGGAATAGATCCAGTACAGTAAGCCCATCCCGGCATAAGCTCCGAATATAAGTATGATTACATAGGCGTTTTCCTTTGCAGTTACGGCAAGGGCAAGGGATGAAGCTGTCAGGATAAGGTAAGGGTATCGCCTGAAGCTGTGAATGTTGTCGAGATAGCGGAAAGCACCTGCAACGGCCGCCAGGGTACAGAACACAATTATCATATCATTTCTGAAGAACCTGGAGAAGTAGACCATGCTCGGGGAAAATGCAAGCAGAAACATTGACCAGAGCACTCCGCTTTTTCCCAGTTCTTTTTTCAGCAAAAAGAGCGCCAGAATAGTTGCCACTCCGAAAAAGACCGGAACCAGGCGGGCGGTTGCATCGCTTATTCCCAGAAAGTGGAAGACGGCTGCAGTAGAATGAAAAAGAAAGGGGCCGTGATACGCGGGATTATAACTGTACTCCCCCTGCTCGAGCAGCTTGAGGGTAAAACTGCCGTGTACGCTTTCATCATGATGTAAAACCCTCTCGCCAAGTTCAAAAAGCCTTAGAGCCAGGGCAAATAAAACGATCAAAAGCCCGAGAAGCCTGTACTTTGTATCGGAGAGCTCCGATGAATTTGTAGAGTCATTCGAATCATTGTATGGACTTTTCTGCATTGTTTCCCAAACCTTCCGGTGATGGCTGCTCCTTTTATAAGGCATAGGTATATTTAAGGAGTAGGATGAAATAGTCTTCCTCATGGCTGAAGTAAAAGTGAAGTTATTTGCAAATCTACGTGAGGCAGCAGGCACCCCGGAACTCCTGCTTTCCGGAGAAAAGGTTATCGATGTCCTTTTATCCCTCACCGACAAATATCCCGCATTAAAAGACCTTATTTTTGAAAAAAACGATGAAAAATGTGAGAAAACGGTCCTTTGCGGCTCAATTAATATCCTGATTAACGGAAACAATGTCCGGCACCTGGAAGGACTTGAAACTCTCCTTAAGGACTCGGACGAAATCGGAATTCTACCTCCCGTCTCCGGAGGATGATTTTTCCAGGGGGCAGGAGAATGGGCAGAATATTCAAAGAACGTACTTCCGTTGATGAAGCTTTGCAGCTTTTTCTTGAAAACATCTCCCCTCTCAGGCATGCAGAAGAAGTGCCCCTTGAAGCCTGTACAGGCAGGGTACTTGCAGAAACCGTATTTTCCGGAAGAGATATACCTCATTACAGGCGGGCTGCAATGGACGGCTACGCTGTCAGGGCAGCCGATACCCCGGGTGCCTCTCCTGTAAACCCCGTGCTCTTACAGCTTTCGGACAGTATAGAGGAAGGGACCTCCATGTGGGTCCATACCGGAGCCGCCCTACCGGAAAGTGCCGATGCGGTCGTAATGGTGGAGGACACCGTTATGGCTGGAGATATGGTTGAAATCAGGGCTCAGGTCTATCCTGGAAGGAATGTGGGGCAGGTTGGAGAGGACATAAAAAGAGAAGAGCTGGTTTTTAAGGAGGGGCATCTCCTCCGCCCCTGTGATGCTGCCGTACTCGCTTCCCTGGGACTCGACAGAGTGAAGGTTTTCCGAAAACCTGTGGTTGCAGTTATTCCCACGGGGGACGAGCTGGTAAGCCGCAAAAAAGCCCGAGAGGTCCCCCCTCCGGGAATGGTGCTTGAGACCAACGGGCTTATGGCCGCCCTCTATGCGGAAAAATGGGGGGGAACTCCCCGATGTACGGAGATCGTGCCTGACCGCCCGGAGAGCTTGAAAGAAGCGCTGGAAGCAAACCTGGACGCTGATATGATCCTCCTCTCAGGCGGGACTTCAGTCGGGAAAAGAGACCATGCCCCGGAAGCTGTAGCGGCCCTGGGAGAACTGCTTGTGCACGGGATCGCGCTCAGTCCCGGGAAGCCTGCAGCCCTTGGAACCATAGGGAAAGTGCCTGTAGTTTGCCTTCCGGGCTATCCGGTTGCCGGGCTTGTTGCCCTGTATTTCTTTGTCCGCCCAGGGCTTCGAAAACTGGGTTCGATCCCTGAAATGCCGGAAATTGTCCTAAGAAAACGCCTGGCTGCAAAAATAAGCTCAAAAATAGGATATGTCAATTTCATCCGCGTTGTCTTTGAAGGAGACAGGGCACGCCCAATTATGGGAGCAGGAGCAGGAGTCCTGAGTTCGGTTGCGAAGGCTGACGGTTATGTGCTTGTGCCTGAGAACGTGGAAGGCTATGAGGAAGGGCAGGAAGTGGATGTTTTCCTGATCGAGTAAAATCGACATCCATAAACGAACACATAAACGGGAATGGCAGACATCTTCCATTACATTGCTATATGAAATGAATAAAATTTTATACTAACAGGAGGTAATGGGAAGGAAGTAACCGTCCTTTACTCCAATTTTCAGAGAATAAGTGAAGAAAATGCCCTCCCCAGATAAAGAAATGGATAAGATTTTTTTAATAGGAGCCGGCGGCTTTCTAGGAGCAGTTTGCCGATTTTTGCTCTGTGAGCTTGTGGAAGGGCAACTTGGAATTCTGTCCGTAAACGTAATCGGGAGTTTCATGCTGGGCATGATAATGTACGATACCGAGTACCTTGGCTTCATAGGTCCTAAAGGAAAGATTGCGTTCGGGACAGGTTTTATGGGAGCGTTTACGACCTTCTCCACTTTTGCAGTCCAGTCTTTCAGCCTGCCTTTCATTCCGGCTCTCGGGAATATCAGTGCAAATATCTTTCTTACCCTTACAGGCGTGTTCTTTGGCAGGAGCGTTATAAAAGCCTTTTCAAGCAGGGAGATCTGAGACATGTTCCCCGCTTCAGGCATGGGAGAACTTTTTTTAATAGGCACGGGCGGCTTCATAGGTGCATCCCTCCGTTATACGGTTTCAAGCCGCGTACCAAAAATCCAGAATATCCCTGCAGGAACCCTTACAGTAAACTTTCTTGGCAGCATGGTGCTTGCACTCTTAACTTTTTCCTCGGAACCGGAATCCATGGTATATCTGGTAAATATAGGAATCCTCGGCTCTTTTACAACCTTCTCCACCTTCGCCTATGAAACTTTCAGGCTGCTTGAGGACGGGCAAAACGTTTCATTTTTCCTCAATATCTTTCTAAATGTCATGCTCTGCCTCCTGGGAGTAAGCATCGCATATCTGGCCCTCATGCTTTGATTTTGAAGAAATCCCTTTGGGCAGGCACTCAGAGTAGATAAAAACATTTAATAGTTGTTCAGGCACCCTGTCGGCTCTGAAGTTATTTTTATTGAAGCGTCAGCCATAGCAGTTTCGGATTAATCTGGATCTATCCCGGACTTCATGAAGAATATTTTACTTTTCTCTTCCTGCGCCGCGCGGGAAGGAAGCCAACCTCGCAGCCGGAGAAAGGACTTCCTTAACTCCGGAAACCTCTTTTGAATTCAGGAAAAAAACACAAAAGCTTCCACCAGCCGGCCCAGTAGCCAGTCAAGAAGAAGTAAAGATTCGTGTGGTGCAAGTCTACCAAAAAAACAAAAATTCGATCAGGATAGGGATGCCTGGAGAGAAATTAATCCTTTGAGAATTAGTGTAAAAAAGACTCTATGTAGCTTAAAAAATAGAACTAAAAATGGTAAAATGGAAAAGCCCTGAGGTTATTTAACAAGGGCTTTTGCAGATCTTCTAATGAAACGCCTCTTGTGACCTGAAGAGGTGAAGCGCTGTGCAGGTCCGGGGTGTGCTTTCTGAGATTTCGATTTCTGGACCTTGATTACTCTGCCTTTTCTGCCTTTTACCTTTACCCAATCAATGCTGCCGGTTTTGCCCATTATCATTCCTCGTTAATTTTGATCTGAATTTAGTCTGTATTCGCTTTAACTTTTAAGTGACTTATTCACATACCATGTCTGCCTTATCGCCGACCACTGCTGTTTGCCGCGGATTTATCCTTCAGCAGCGATCCCGTAACAGAGGTATATTGATTCGATGATCTGTCAAATCGATAATCTTTCAATGATCTTAATTGGAATACTTGAGATTCCTTGAAGCCTGAAAGTAAGAGATATGAGTTTCATCAAGCCTTGAGTTTATCATAAAGAGAAATGCTAGTAATTAAATGTTACGGACATTGCCCTGGATCAGGGCACAAAAATGTGGAGGATATACGCAAGGTATAAATAATTCTTCCTCAGGAAGATGCGTGTAGATTCCCCTTGAAACTGTACAGGCACTCAGGTGACACGGTCCCCGGGTGATGCGGTACTCAAACGTTAAGGTATCCAGAATGATGCAGTATTCACATGATACTGTACTAAGATGATAAAGTACTCGGATGATGCCGGATACAGGATGAAAAGCGGGGTAGAGGAATAACAGGATAGGCTAATAGCAGGACAAATGTTCAATGATTCTTTCATTAAAAGGTGATTTCCGTAAAAAATAATCCAATCGAAACCAGGCTTGCCGAAGTACGAGAAGAAATCCGGGAATTAAAAAGCTTCCCTGAATCAGAATTTGTCGGCATAATCAAAGAACTGGGATTCAGGTGCGAACTCTGTGCCCGCTGCTGCACTAAAGAGTTTAACGACCATGTATTTCTGCTTGATCCGGACCTGGAAATAATAAAACGGATAGATTCGGATGCCGTCACTCCTGCCCCTTATTACGAGTTTTGCGACCAGAACGGCAGGTTCTATGTCTCCGGCTATTCCCTGAAAACAAAACCTGATGGCTCCTGCATTTTCCTGGAAAATAAGAGATGCCGGATCTACGAGAGCCGCCCTTCTATCTGCAGGGTGTACCCTCACATGCTGCACAGGGAAGCCGATGAAATGGGAAAAGTAGACTGGCGGCAGATAAGCGGCTTAAACGAGCATGGGAGCTATCATTCGGAACTCGAAGACTCGACATGCGAAGCAATTGCACAGGAGACCAGGGCTTATGAAGAAGCCTATCTGATGCAGATGATTGGTTTTCTTGAGGCTGTGGAAGCCCACTTCAGGAAGAACAACTTAAAACATGTCCAGAGGACCTATGACCGTAAAATGAGGGAATTCCTTAAAGGGGAGTGCGAACTTGAGATCTTTGTGTACTACAGAGGCGGGTTCGAAAGGCAAAAACTCAGGTAATAATAAAGGAAAAGAAGGTTTCAGCTCCTTTTCCCTTTGACCTTCCACTTAAGAAGTATCCCGTCCTCAATTTTTTCAGCCGAAAGCAGTTCGAGTCCGAGAAGTTCGGCTTCCGTGAACCCTTCCCCGTCCGTGAAGGTCGGGGCTGTTTTTCCTCCGATGATGAGGTTCCCAACGAAGGTATAGACCTCATCAACAAGGCCCGCGGAGAGCATGCCCCAGTTGAGGGTTGCCCCTCCCTCAACCATGAGGGTGTTTATGCCCGTTTCCTTTAATTTTGCCGCAAGTTCTATTAGGTCAACTTTAAGGTCTCCTGTTCTGATGACCCGGGCTTTTTCTTCCAGGCTTTTGATTTTCTCTACAGGGGCTGAATTTGAAACGGCAATTATCCTGAGCCCGTCACCTTTTCTGAATATATCGGCATCAAGAGGAGTTCTTGCGGCACTGTCCACAATAATCCGTACCGGATTTTCGCTTCTCCCGGCGGCTTTTCGGACAGCTTTCCTTTCAGGAGATTTTACCGTCAGGCTGGGGTCATCGGCAAGTACGGTGCCTATCCCTACCATGATTGCATCTGCCTGAGCTCGGAGTTCATCCATTCTCTCAAAATCAAGTTTTCCGGAGATCTTTACCTGCTTTCTCTCTTTTGTTGAGAGCTTACCGTCGGCAGACATCGCAGAGTTTATAAAAATAAAGGGCCTGTCCATGTTATGGTTCCTGAAAAAAGTATTAAATTAAAAGGCATATTTGTATAGAAGTCGTTGTTCTGCATTAGAATTCTGGAATAGACCGGACTTAAAGGAAAAGTTCTTCCGGTTTTTACATCTGTTTTTATTTTTAGACTGAAATAAGTTTGAGCTGGGGTTTGAACTATTTTTGTCCCGGCTCAAACTGTAATTCAAACCGCATTTAGCTTCGACCCGATTTAGCCTGGCTTATTCCGATTCGACCAGGGGCTTAAGGAGGTCGTGGTCTCTTAAGAGACCCTGAAGCTTGCGGTTTGAATTAATGATTGGTATCTGGTCGATCCTGTTACGTTTCATTTTTCTTGCGCAGTCGCTGACAGATGCAATGTAAGTAGCTGTGATCGGTTCCCGGATCATGATATCGCTTCCGATCAGGTTCGGGACCTTGATCCTTGACACGCTGTAGTAGATGCTCATGGTATCCCGCATGGATTCCCAGGTCCAGGCATCATCATCCTGCCCTGCGGACATATCCGACATCTCCACGCTGTCTTCAATAACGCTTGCGGAGATAACGTCCCGGTCCGAGATGATTCCTATGAGTTCAAGGGCGGCATCAAGTACAGGCACAGCCTTGACCCCGGCAAGTTCCATGATCCTGGCTACAACGGGCAAGGGGGTCTCGCTGTAGATTGCAACTACTTCCGTTTCCACATAGTCCTTGATAGGAATATCGATATTCATATCCGCAATTGTGCCCACCACGTCTGCAACCGTAACAAGCCCCACAAGTTTTCCGTCATCAACAACCGGAAGTCTTCTGATACCGTGCTGCAGAAGCAGGCGTGCAGCCGTCTGCAGGTCCGATCCAGGGGATATGGTTATCGGGTCTCGTGTCATAAGAAGGGCCAGCTGTTCCTCTTCAGGGTTCTGTAACAGGTTTGTCCGGGTCACGATTCCTACTACTTTGGAATCCTTGAGTACCGGGACTCCCGAGATATGTTTGTTCTTAAGAATTTTAAGAACCTCGTCCCTGGAACCTGGCAGGGTCGCGCATGCGACGTCCCTTACCATGATATCTTCTATGAAGATGTTTTTTGGCATACGATCTACACCTGTATTGTCCTCTGAATCCTGGATTTTTTTTGATTTATCGTTTCTCTTCAAAAGGCTTCCAGTTAATAGCAATATCAGCTTGTTTCTCCACTCCGGACGACCATTACCGGAACTGTTGAACTCCTGACTACCTTTTCTGCAACACTTCCCAGAAGGAATCTGTCAAGCCCGGTTTTTCCAAGTGTTCCCATGACTATCAGGTCAGCATTATTTTTCTCTGCGAACTCGAGAATCGCAGAACTCGGGTGCCCTTCCCAGACAATTTCTCTTATGTCTTCCACCCCTGCGGCCTTTCCCTGCTGCTTGACAGCGGAGACCGCGCTTTGGCCTTCCTTTCTCAGGATCTCGAACATTGCTTCCCAGCCGCCGTCCGAACTCATGGGTATCGACGAAAAAGAAGATGTGTCCACTACATAAAGTGCGTGAACTGTGGCCCCACTGAGTTTTGCAATCTCAATTCCGTAAGAAATTGCTCTCTGGGTATTCTCAGATCCGTCTGTTGCAATTACTATGTTCCGGTAAAATTCGCTCGTCATATCTCGTTCTCCATTTTCTTTACGAATGAAGCACCGCTAATATATCGTCGGGCCTTGCCCTCTTTGTGATTCCACTAATTGGGTCTTTTATTCCTGCCAGATTGTTGGAACTTCCATTCAGGATCATTAAATTAGCTTTATTCCCCTTTTTTATCGAACCCGTGGGATCTGGCCCCGTTACAAAAGAACCATTAAGTGTGCAAATTTTAAATACTTGCCTATCTTCGATCGAAAAGACTTTAGACATGAATTCCATTTCAGCAAACATATTTACAGAGTTCAGCATTACATTATCTGTTCCTGCTGCTACACAGATTCCAGCCTCAAGCATTTCAGCTATCGGCGCCATTCCTGATCCTGTCACGAAGTTCGACCTCGGGCAGACAACAACTGGAGCTCCTGTCTGGGCTACTTCCTCAATGTCTTTTTTTGTGGCGTGTGTTAGATGAATCAACAGGTCGGGCTCAAGGGACAGGGCTTTTTCAATGTCACTTCCGTTCTTTTCCCCTGCATGGATTGCAAAAAGTTTTTTTCGATCCAGAGTGCAGGTTTTAATCTCCCGCAAGAGTTCCATGTCGAGATCATTTGCTCCACTTATTCCAAGCCCGTCAGAGTGCAACAAAACCCTTCTTACTTCGGCAAGTACCACTCCCGGAGGGAGCTGGGGTTCTGTGGGTCTGCCGAATATAAGGGAATGCAGGTTCAGCCCTTCAAGGGCTTTATTAAGGGCCGCAAGCCCTACAACTCCTCCTTCTCTAAAATCCGCAAAAGCACAGGTTCCGGTCTCAATCATATCCAGGAGAGACTTTCTGATATACTGGATAAGTGTTTTATAAGAAGTTTCCCTGAGGATTCTGTGTTTCAATCCATCCGGCGGCTTTACCAGAGAGTCAAGGTCTTTCTGGACCCGAAAACCGGAGGCTTTTCCCAGGGGAGGGTCTTTGCAAACTGAATCTCCGAGATGGGTGTGGGCATTGACAAAACAGGGAGCTATTATATTCGCAGAATGTGTACGCTCTTCCCCAATTTCCGTGATAATCCCGTTTCTTACACAGATGTATCCCTCAATGGGATCCAGTTCAGGACCTGCAATAATTGTTCCGGAAATTACCTGTTCAGTGCCGTACAGATATACGCACCTCCGCTACTCATCAAACGCCTGTGCTCAGTTAATGGAAGACCAAACATATACATCATATATAACTTTTCCTTAAGCTCTTTTTATGCTGTCCGGAGATTTTTCTCTGTTCCAAGCGTGCCAGAATAGTTTTTCTTATGTTTTAATGGGATGCCCTAAATTAGAGATGCCCATGCTGAGGTTCGTTTTTACCGGCATATTTATAAGTTAGTAAATATATATAACCCCCTGTCGCATTGTATAGGTCCTTGCATGAGACAATGGAAAATCCTGACTGTGAATGTACAGACAACCCCAATGCGATACATCGATAGTGTGACACTGCCCGACACGAGGGTAACTGAAAGGGACTGCGGAAAACCAGAGGATGAACTTTCGGAGTTAGTGCGCTCGGGCCACAGCACTATTTTACACAAATCTGTTTTTATAACTTACTTCAAAAAAGTTTGCTAGTGGATCGATTCCAGGTTACATTCATAAACCTGACTTCAAAATCTATCTCATGGCCAACAAATCCATCTCCAAATAGTGGATTTATTTGGGAATCGAAGCACTGGATAATTTTCGAGCTACTTTTTAAAGATGAGATTATTCCTTAATTTGTCGGGATACCAGTTACTCATTTATATATTTACTTTCAAAATGATGACACATATGTCCTTCGAAGAGGCAATAAAAACTCTGGACTCCGGTATAATTATTGAAATTGAAGTTACCCCAGGCTCCAGGTCACTTTCCGTTCCCAGCGGCTATAATGAATGGCGAAAGAGGATCGAAGTAAAACTGACTAAAAACGCCCAGAAAGGAAAGGCAAATGAACAGCTTATTGAGAGCCTTGCCGAACTTTTCGGGATCAGCAGTTCTGAAATCCTGATAAACAGCGGAGCTACAAGCAGCAAGAAGTCTTTGCTGATAAAAGGAATCTCATATCAACAGGCAGTATCGTTTCTGGGAACCCGTTTAAAGGAATGAGAAAAGAATTGAAAGGCACGGTTTTGCATTAATCTCCCGTTTAACGAATCTCCTGTTTAACTAATCTCCTGTTTAACTAATCTCCTGTTTAACGAACCTCCTGTTTAACGAACCTCCTGTTTAACGAATCTCCTGTTTAACTAAAAGGTTGCAGAATAACGTGACTGATCTTGAAATATACAGAAAAAGGCTGGAAAGAATTGAAGAACTGCTCCTGGAACTTTCGGAATACTCCGACAGGGGGGCAGTGATTATCGTTGAAGGAAAAAGGGACATTATTTCCATGAAGCGGCTTGGCATTGATGGCAGCTTTGAGCTTGCAACCCGTCACTCTCTTTTTAATTTTTCAGAAAGGATCTCAAAACTCGGCTGCGAGGTGATCATACTCACGGACTGGGATCGGAGAGGAGACATACTTGCCACCAAACTTTCAGAATACTTTGAGAACTTCGGAATAAAGCCTGAACTCCAGATCCGGAATAAACTGAAGCTAATGACGCAAAAAGAAATTAAAGATGTTGAAAGCCTGTATACTTACGTTTCCAAGCTAAGAGCAAAGACAGGCGTATCTTTCGATCAGGAAGATGGATGAGGATCAGAAAAAAGGAATATAAGGCTCGAAACTAAATATCCGAAAGGCGCTTAAAAATCGGATGAAGCTTGCATAAATTTGGATTAAAACCGGGATAAAATTCTGCTAAAAATTCAGTTATTTAAGAAGCCTGTTATCTGAAAAGGTGAGCTACCTGAAAAGTCGTTATACAAGAGGTAAGCTATCCGAAAAAATCAATTATCTAAAAAGGAGAGTTCTCTTTTTCTCTACGTATTTCGGAAAAAGAGAAATAAAGGTAATTTTAACTTTCGCCTGAAAAGAGAAAGTATTACTCTTTATGCATCGGATTGGATGATTCCCCTTTCTCCTGAATCATATCCATACTTTGCGAACTTTTTTGATGGTTGAAGGTTCTATCGAATTCAGGATATTTCTGGAATTTGCCAGCCAGCTCTTCAAACATTTTATGCCTTGGACTGATAATAATTATATGCGCAGGTGGATGAATCTTCTTCAACCTGCTAATAGCCGCTCCAGCGTGGTTATTCAACTCAACAAGGGCTGCAGAGTTGCATTTTGACCTCAGTGATACGCCCATTACACTTACAAGAAGCTCATCAGCATAATTAGGTTCTATACATTTAGGAGTCGCTGAAAACTGAATATGCCCGTATCGTTCTAGATCATGTAATGCTATTTTTACTTTATCCGAGTCGTCTGCCCGGACTAACGCGAATGATTTCATTTTTTACACACCACCAATCTACAGAAGTTATCCCCATTTCGATATGGATTTACCCCTATAATAAACTTTGTGTATGAAACGGCTTAGTGGACGACCACGAATTCCCAGGCGAATGCGGCATCCTCATTATTATATAGAGAATGATAAAAATGACCATTTCCAGGGCCTTGATATTTTGTCCGCCTTTCGTTTTATGCAGAATATTCTCAAAAATTACAGGGGTATTTCACAAGCTCTTTTTTCAAGATTTAGTATGCGCCCCCATGAAATGAAGTCGCATATGCTATAGTTATATGCATCGTATATATATTCGTTTTGAAATAATATTTTACCAACAGGAAAACTTTACTTAAAATCCACCTTAGTTGAGTTTTTAAGAAATGATTTTTATTGATCAAATAATATAAATTTTTTTTGTTAGATTCGTAAACCTCATTTTTTAATTCCGGATTAAGTACAAATAGAGACCTTTCACCGGATTGTTCCCGAAATAAGGGGGCATCAAAGCTTTAAGGGGATATATATAATCATTTAAAATATCATTTTGCATTAAATAAAAATAGTACAATATAAACTTACTCATTTGATTCTGCCAGATTGGGCAAAAATAACTCCGTTAAATGGGATCTTTTATTTAGAACCTTGCCATATCATATACCCAGACAGTATACAAAAATATTTATCATAGAACTCTCTGTGTTCTTTTTTCATCTCCGTGAATGAAAAAAATAAAATATTCTATGGACTGAGTTCTTCCTCATGAATCTCAATCAATTACATCTTATTTATATCTTGTAATCTCAACTAGGGTCATTATATAAAGACGGTGAATATATGGCTGAAGATATTGAAACAAAAGTGATTAAGGCAAAAAAAGCATCAATTGAGCTTTCCAGTATAAGCGAAGAGGTAAAAAACAGGGCACTTGAGGCTATGGCAGAAGCCCTGGATAGAGAAAGAAAAGCTATCCTTGAAGCAAACTCAAAAGACCTTGAATACGCATCCGGACTAAAAAAAGCCGGGAAGCTTACCCAGGCCCTTGTGGACAGGCTCAAGGTCACGGACTCAAAGATCGATGGGATGATTGCAGGAATCAGGGATGTAATAAAGCTCAAAGACCCTGTTGGTGAGACTCTTTCCACACTAGAGCTGGACAATGACCTGATCCTCTATCAGATTAGCTGCCCTATAGGCCTGATAGGAGTAATTTTTGAATCCCGGCCTGATGTCGTGCCTCAGGTAATGTCCCTCTGTCTGAAGAGCGGAAATGCAACTATTTTCAAAGGCGGAAGTGAGGCCAGAGAGTCAAACCGCACAATTTTCGAAATTCTTGTCAAAGCCATAGAATCCACCGAGGGCATGCCGAAAGGAGCCTTCCAGCTAATGGAAACGAGAGAAGAGATTATGAGCCTTCTGAGCCTTGATGCTTATGTCGACCTCCTGATCCCCAGAGGCTCCAATGAGTTTGTCAAGTTCATTCAGGACAATACAAAAATCCCTGTCCTCGGGCACACAAGCGGGATCTGCCATATCTATGTGGATGAGTTTGCAGACCTGGACACCGCCTGGAAGGTCTGTTTCGATGCGAAGGTCCAGTACCCTGCAGTATGCAACGCTATTGAAACCCTGCTTGTAAACCGCAAAATTGCGGAAGCTTTCCTCCCGAAAATGGCAGAGATGTACATAAAGGCAGGAGCGGAACTGCGCTGTGACGAAGACAGTTATTCCCTGCTTGCGGAAAAGGGACTTTCTCCCCTCTCGAAGGCTACCGAAGAGGACTGGAGCCTCGAGTACAATGACCTTATCCTTTCAATAAAACTCGTAGATACCATAAAAGAGGCAATTGACCATATAAACACATTCGGTTCCCACCACACCGATGGAATAATCACGGAAAATGCTTCGCGGAGGAAAGAGTTCATAGGGCTTGTTGACTCTTCAAGCGTTATGGTAAATGCCTCAACACGGTTTGCGGACGGTTACCGCTATGGAAAAGGTGCCGAAGTAGGGATCAGTACGAACAAGATCCACTCCCGTGGACCTGTTGGCATGGAAGGGCTGTTGATTTACAAGTATATCCTTATGGGAAAAGGGCAGGTTGTTGCCGACTATGCAGGGGAAAACGCAAAACCCTATACCCACAGGAAACTTGACCTTAAGTTCGAGGATGTGAATTAATACGTCCTTGAATATTTATGATATGTTTATATATTTGAATTGAAATACCAGCGCAGGTTAAGTGCAAAAACTGGAAATCCTGACTGCAGTTGAGATAATCTGCAGCCTTCTTCCAAACAACCTTAAGAGGCACTTCCATTGACAGATAGAGAACAATTTTTCCGTGACGTTAATAAAATAGTTATTAAGATTGGAACTTCTTCGATCACCAGAAAGGGCTGCGACCATACTAAGGAAAACTGCAACATCGACCCGGCCTTCATGGAAAGCATCGCAGCTCAGGTCTCCGAGCTTCGAAAACAGGGAAAAGAAGTAATTCTTGTAAGTTCGGGAGCAATAGGCGTGGGGCTTAATGAGCTGGGCATAGCCCCAAAACCCCGAGAGATCCCTATAAGGCAGGCAGCTGCAGCTGTGGGGCAAAGCATACTGATGCAGGACTGGATCAGGGCTTTTTCCAGGTACGGAATGAAGGTAGCTCAGATCCTTCTTACCTATGAATTCTATTCCGATCGCGTAACCTACCTTAACCTGAGAAACAGCATCTCAACCCTTCTGGAGTATGGGGTCGTTCCGATTATAAACGAAAACGACTGTACCTGTACAAACGAGATTGAAGCAATCTTCGGGGACAATGACAAGCTCTCTGCAATGGTTGCAAGCAAAATTGACGCCGACCTTCTGATCATCCTCTCGGACATTGACGGGCTCTTTGACAGAAACCCAAAAACGCATAGTGATGCAAAACTGCTGACCCTTGTAAAAAAGATCACACCTGAAATAGAGAGCTACGGGGGAGATCCCACGAGCTTCAAAGGTGTGGGAGGAATGCGGACAAAGATAAAAGCTGCAAAAATCTGCAGCATGGCAGGCTGCTATGTCGTAATCGCAAACAGCGAAATCGAGGATGTGGTCCTGAAGGTCCTTTCCGGAGAAGAAATGGGGACGCTCTTCCTTGCAGAGAGGCATATTCAGAAAAACCGCGCCCGCTGGATTATTCTTGCCAGGGCCTCGGGTACTGTCCGCGTGGACGCGGGAGCTAAAGCTGCAGTGCTGGGAAAAAACAGCCTCCTTCCGGCAGGCATTGTGGATATTGAGGGAACTTTTGACAGGGGAGACGTCGTTAAGCTCGAGTGTGAAGGCAAAGTCTTTGCAAAAGGAATCACGGACTATACCTCCGAAGAACTTATCAAAATCAAAGGAGCCCAGACAAATCAGATCGAACATATTTTGGGTTATAATAATTATGACAATGTAATTAAGAAAGAAAATGTCGGCATACTGGAAGAGATAAACTAAATCCGTCGGACTCAGGAAGATTTTCCGGGTCTCATCCGACCCCGAAAAAAGTATCGGACCCGGGAGTCCAGATAGTGCCATTGAGTTTCCGAAACTTTAACAGGTAATATTGAGTTTCCAACTTAAACAGGTAATATGAGTTTCCGAAGCTTTAACAGGTAATCAACGCAGGTGTGCTTTGAAATGAACTTCCTGCAGGTGAGCTTCGAGAGCATTCATTTTCAAATTTACAGTTAATTTACAATTATTTTCTGGAAATAAGGAGATTTCATACATGAAAGATCAAAAAATAGGATTCATAGGGGCAGGAAAAATGGGTTCTGCTCTCATGCAGGGCATCATTAAAGCCGGAATCGTAAAGCCTGAAAATATCGGGGCAAGTGATGTATACGAGCCCTTTTTGAAAGAGCTGCAGGCAAAGCTGGGAATCCGAGTGTCAATCGACAACGCTGTTATCGTCCGGGAATCGGACATTCTTATCCTTGCAGTAAAGCCCCAGACTCTGAGCTCGGTGCTTGCAAACCTGAAGAGGGACATCACTTCAGAAAAACTCGTGATCTCAATTGCTGCAGGAGTGCCTCTCTCCACCTACGAGGACGCTCTCCTTGAAGGCACCAGGGTTGTCCGTGTGATGCCAAACATAGCAGCCACAGTTTCTGAAGCTGCTTCAGGGATTGCCCCCGGAAAGAATGCAACCCCCGACGATCTGAAAGCTGCCCTTGAGATCTTTTCTGCAGTCGGAACAGCAGTCCAGGTGCCGGAATCTCTGATGGATGCCGTTACAGGACTTTCGGGCAGCGGACCTGCATTCATTTTTCCGGTAATTGAAGCAATGGCTGACGGAGCTGTCCTTGAGGGAATGGACAGGAAGAGCGCCATAACGCTTGCAGCTCAGACAGTACTCGGAGCCGCAAAAATGGCACTTGAAACAGGCATGCACCCCGGAGAACTCAAAGATATGGTTACGTCTCCTGCCGGAACGACCATTCAGGGGATTCACGCCCTGGAAGAAGCCGGAATCAGGGCTGCCTTTATGAATGCAGTAATAAGGGCAAGTGAACGTTCAAAGGAACTCGGAAAGAAATAAAATCCGGTTCCTTCTCTTTATTTTCTATCATTCACTCTTCTTTTTTAATTCGGTATTTTATTCAGAAGATTTCAAAACGTAAATTTATTCAGATAAAATTTGGTTTCAAGGCTTCCTTTCTGCCTTTTGACCTAATTCCTATCTTTGACTTTATCCCGTCTTTGACCTTATTCCTGCTCACTGCATTCAATTTTTCAGAAAAGATAACGGATGTTAATGATAAATAAGAGTAAATATTATATATTTGTGTATTCAATATTATTTTGCTCTAATAATTAAGCCGAACATGTAAGATTGGAGTTAGTGGGGGGTCATACTTCATATCCCATGTCCGGCTTTCAGTCACGATAATATTCGAACTTAGATGTTTTATCCGTATTCTCCAGGGCTGCGAATTTTTCTATACGCAGTGACATTCGTCAATGAACTGAGAAAATCACGATGAACTTAAACCTGAGATGAGCAGGAGAAGATGGATAGAATCACAATAAATTATGGCGAAACGGGGTTCTGGAACTTTTCCGTTCGCCATGGGGGAATCTCTTATGGGGGTAGGAGATTCCTCTATAAATTCTTTTTATTAAAAAAGTGAAGTAAAGTAAAGTTTTTATTGTTTTATAATTATTTTTTGCTATCTTTTTTCAGGCAGAGGAACCAGTCAAGACAGCACTTTCCTTCCTCTTCCGTTCCAAGCCTTTCTTTTACGGCTTCCATTGAATTGGGAGGCGGAATGATAACGTCGTCGCCGGGCTGCCAGTTTGCCGGGGTTGCAACTTTTTCGGCTGAGTTCTTCTGCAGGGCGATTACGATTCTCTTGATTTCCTGCATATTCCTGCCAGTTGACTGCGGATAGTAGAGTATTGTCCTGATTTTGGCTTCGGGGTCTATGATGAATACGGCTCTTACAGCCTGTGTGGTCGAAGTTTTTGGCTGAAGCATGCCATATTTTTTTGCTACCTCCATTTTCAGGTCTTCTATCACAGGGAATTTGACCTCGATATTTTTCATTCCTTTGTATTCTATTTTCTCTTCGATCCGCCTAAGCCAGGCAATATGAGAAAATACGCTGTCTATGGAGAGTCCTATCAATTCGGTGTTCATTTCCCTGAACTCTTCCTGCATACTGGCAAAAGTCATGAATTCCGTAGTACATACGGGCGTGAAGTCTGCAGGGTGGCTGAACAGGATGACCCATTTTCCTTTATAATCCTCAGGGAAATTGATCATTCCCTGTGTGGTCACTGCGGTAAATGAAGGGGCATCATCTCCAATGAGAGGCATACGTATCTGTTCGGATTCTGTTTCTGTTATGTTCTCACCTCATATTCTAGGATACAACAATTTTCCGTTATCGGAAGCACGATTTCAGGTTAATGGTATTGAATCCTGAAAAGCACTACTCATTCCCTTTAATCGTCCCCAAAAACTATCTAATTATTCATTCCATTGTTATATATCTCTTGCTGATAACGGAGAAAATCCCCCCTTTTTGGAAATACTGCATTTATAACCCCTATTATAACCTAGCAACTCTTTTGAATACGTCTCATGCTCCTTTTCGCCTGAAAAGCAATTTATGTAAGTAATTCCTTTTTGTATGGGGGTTAAATGAGAAAATTTTCTCGGCCGAAGGTTGTTGTTAGCAGGTGCCTTGAGTTCGACCACTGCCGATATAATGGAGATATGATAAGGAGTCATGTAGTGGCAAAGCTTAAGGAATACGTTGATTTCCTGCCGGTCTGTCCAGAAGTAGAGATCGGGCTTGGAGTTCCAAGAAACCCGGTAAGAATAGTCCTGAAGAGAGGCGAACACAGGCTGATTCAGCCTTCGAGCGGGAGGGACATCACTGAGGATATGAAAACTTTCTGTACTCGTTTCCTTGACTCAATAGAAGACGTGGACGGCTTCATCCTGAAGTTCAGGTCTCCTTCTTGCGGGTTCAAGGACGTAAAGGTTTACCCGTCCGCAGATGGAAAAGGAACCGTTGGGAAAACTTCGGGATACTTTGGGGGTGCAGTTCTGGAAAGATACCCGTTCCTCCCTATTGAGGATGAAGGCAGGCTGCGGAATGCCCGGATAAAAGAGCATTTCCTGACAAAACTCTTTACATTTGCAGCTTTTCGAGAAGTAAAGGCTAAAGATAGTGTGAAGGATCTGATAAACTTCCACACAGAGAACAAACTTCTTCTTATGGCTTACAGCCAGGCAGAGCTCCGCAGATTAGGGGAAATTGCCGCAAACAGAGAAGGTAAGCCCTTCAAAGAGCTGGCTTCCGAATATGAGACACACCTGCAAAATGCTCTCTCCAGTGCCCCAAAATACACCTCAACCATCAATGTGTTGATGCATGCATTGGGACATTTTTCAGATAAACTTTCGAGCCCTGAAAAGGCCCTGTTTCTTGACTGGGTCCAGAAGTACAGGGAGGGAAAAGCTTCTCTCTGTCCTGCAATAAACACAATCAGGTCATGGATCGTACGGTTTGAAAATGACTACCTTATGCATCAGACCTTTTTCGAACCGTATCCCGAAGATCTGATAGAATTGAATCCGGTAGAGTCACACTTAAGAGAGGATCTCTGGAAATAAGGTTTTATTGAGGTATTTGGGTAGGCGTTGATCATGAAAGCTAGAATTAAACTTATTTTTCTTTTCTTACTCGTTTATCTGGTCGGAGTTTATTTTTTCTGGCCTTTTTCTGAGGGATTAGAGGATTCTGGCAACAAAGGAATACAGAATAACCTGCAGGGAGCAGAGAACGAGAATCTCGAGTCTTCCGGCAGCCTGGTCGCGGAGGAGTCCGTAGCGCCAGGGAAAGCTTCCCGAACTTACTCGTGGAACTACGAAGGCTACAGATGGAGTCTTACTTTACTGCTCGACGACAAGCTGTACGACGCGTATAAATCAAGGACACGCAAAAGGGAATACGACCTTTTTGCTTCGGACCCTTACGATGACTGGCTGATTAAAAATATTGCAGATACCCTTCTTTCTCTTTCAAAGGAGTACGGGCTTGAAGAAAACAAGGTACCCGGACTTTGTGTTTCTTTTATCCAGTCTCTGAACTACACCTCAGACTTTGCAAGTTCCGGGTATGACCAGTACCCCCGCTTCCCTTATGAGACCCTCTATGATAACGGAGGAGACTGCGAGGACACCTCCATCCTTTCCGTAGCAATCCTGCAGGAGATGGGCTACGATGTAGTCCTCCTCGAACTCCCGGAGCATATGGCGCTCGGAATAAAGTGTGATCCTGAAACGAAAGGCAGGAGTTTTGAATATAAAAACAACCATTACTATTATCTGGAAACTACGGGAAGCAACTGGCAGATAGGGGAGATGCCTGAGGAATATAAGGACGAGCCCGTCCAGGTCATCCCTGTGTACAGAAGACCTCTTGTTAATCTGGATTTCAGTGCTCAGTGCGAATACTCGAAAAAAGAAGGATGGGTGGACGTAAATGTCACCCTCAGAAATGTGGGTTCCGAAATGGCTGAAAATACCACTATTTATGTCGCCCTTCAGGCCGATGATGAAAGCGTAGTGTGGGACCAGGTAGAAAGTGATCCTGTAGATGTGGAACCGGAAGAGTCTTACCAGTTTACTGTAAAAGGACTCAGAGTTCCCGGAGGCAAAACTTTCAGGGTGTATGTGCGGGCTATCGGGGAAAACCTGTTCACGGAGGAAATAATGAGTGAATGGGTAAGCATCTGATACAAAAATCAGTCCGGAACAAAGATAGATAAATAAAAAACTCAGTCCTGATTCAGATATTAAGTTTAAAGCCTGGAATTTCAAGGAACTTCGGCAAACTCAGAAAAAAGAGAGCCACTTATTGGAGAGTCACTTATAAATCTTATATAAACAATTCATTATAAAGGGAAAACCAAGTTAAAACCCGGTACAATCAGAAAACTGGATATTTTTCAGGGAACTCAGCATGTTTTCCTGAAATAGAGGTGGTAGTCATATGAAGAAACTATACAGGTCAAAGAAAAACAGGATCATTGCCGGAGTATGTGGGGGCATAGGCGAATACCTTGATGTGGACCCTACGCTTATCAGGCTTTTATGGGTACTCCTTGCCCTGGAAGGGATTGGAGTAGTTGGCTATATTATCGCCTGGATTATAATTCCCGAAGAGCCTTAAAAATACCCGATTAGTCGAATTCCCGGAAAACATTCGGAGCTACAGGCATAAATGCGCTATTTCCGTAAGCGAGTTATTTCTGTTCTGCACTATTTCTTTTCCGGGAATTATTCAGATTACTGAGAACTTACTGTTTTACATTTACTGGTTGAAAAGCTGGTCCACAAACCATTCGGGATCGAATTTTTTCAGATCTTCATAGCCCTGCCCGACCCCGAAAAAGAGAATCGGTTTGCCTGTAATGTAAGCAATGGAGATGGCAGCTCCTCCTTTGGCATCGGCATCTATTTTTGTCAGGATGGACCCGTCAATAGGGACAGCGTCATTAAACTGGGCAGCCCTTTCTACTGCATCGTTTCCGGCTACGGCTTCGTCCACGAAGATTATGAGGTCCGGAGAGCTTACCCTGCAGATCTTCTCCATCTGGGCCATAAGGTTCATGTTTGTGTGCATGCGGCCGGCCGTATCGGAAAGCACAAAGTCGATCTTATGTGCTTTTGCATACTGGACGGCATCATAAATGACAGCCGCGGGGTCGGCTCCGGCCTGATGCTTTATCATCTTTACCCCGAGCCGGCTTGCATGAATTCCAAGCTGGTCAATAGCGCCTGCCCTGAAGGTATCTCCCGCAGCAAGGACTACGGAATACCCCGATTTAAGCAGCCTGTGGGTCATCTTTGAGATGGAAGTAGTTTTTCCGGTCCCGTTAATCCCTACAAAGACGATATGAACCGGTTTTTCCCTGTTTCTTACATATTCATCGAAATCAAAGGTATTGGCAGATACGACGTCAAGGATTGCTTTCTTCAGGGCAGCCTCAACTATCTCTCCGGTATTGCTTCCGATCCGCTTAGTAGTACCTGTGAGCTGGTTTTTCACGGACTCGACAATAGCCTCGGAAACCGAGAGAGCAAGGTCACTTTCCAGAAGGCCCATCTCGAGCTCCCAGAGAGGCTCTTCAAGATCTTTATTGTCCAGATATACTTCCCTGTTAAATACGAGGGCTTTGGCTTTCTGGGTAAATCCGATTTTCGGGACGACCTTTTCGAAAAAAGACTTTTTCTCCTCAGGAGGCTTTTCTTCCTCTACTTTTTTCTCTCCGGCCTTCTTTCGGTCTTCAAGCTTTTTCCTGTATTCGGCCTTCTTCAGATCCTCTATCGGAACATGGGCAATAGCCGGAGAAGCAGTCCCCGTTTCGGCTTCGTGACTTTCTGCTTCCAGGGCAGCCTCAAGGACCTCTTCCTCAATTATCGGCTCAATTTCCTCTTCGAGGCTTTCTTCGCTTTCAGGCACCTGCTCAACGACTACCGGTTCGACTTCTACTGCCTTTTCATCGATCGTTTTGCTGAGCGCCTTCTTAAAACTCCCAAGTTTCTCTTTAAATTTGTTGAACACAGGATCCATCCCGAAAAAATTCAGTAAAAAATAGGAATTAAAGTTTAATGAAGTAATTGAGATCAGTTAAATCAGTTAGGTAATTGAGTTGATGGAATAATATAAAGTTAATGATATTATTCGATTCCCAAGTATTCGATTCCCAAGTACGAATTTTGAGTCTCAAATACGTCTTCGAGTTTTAAAAATCATTGTTTCTCGAATAAGTTGTATGCCTGAGCCAGGGCTTTTTTCAGGCCTGGCCAGGTTGGAGTTTTGCAGCTTCTGCTTCAAGGGTCTGCATCCCCTGTGCAATTTTGGTCAGTGAAGCATTCATCTGTTCAAGGATTTTCGTAAGCTGCTCTTTGCGGCGGTTCAGAGTCGCGATAGCTTCCTCTGCAGTTTCCTCTGCACTGAAGCCTGCTCCAAGATTAACAATGATCTTATCCGTGTCCTTGACTTCAGCATAAACATAAGAGCCAAAACCTACCGGGACCATTGTTTCCGCAGGCTTGCCTGAATTCGAAGCTGCTTTCAGCTCATTTATTGTCACGATGGTCTGATCACAGCTGGAAATGGAAGCCTGTACCATACTCATCTCCTGCCTGAGCGCTTCAGCCTGCCTCTGTAATTCCTGATGCCTGGCTGCCAGATTCCTGATCTCTTCACTGACTTCTGCCATATCCTTCACTCCTCAGCAACGCTTTCGATCTGGACCTGGCTTCTTTTAACGCCGTGCTTACTTCCGAAGATCGAATATGTCTTGTCAGTTGCATTCTTTTCGTTCTGGCTTTCGACCTTCTTTGTGAAGTTTTCCCAGGTATGCCCTGCTTTAAATTTGCCTTTAACAATAAAACTCTTCATCATTACCACGCTCTTGCTGTAACTTAGTTCTGGAACAGATGGATGATATGATGCTTACTCCAGGAACCCAAGGGCCTCTTCAATTCTCCCGAGTTCAGGGCCTGTTGTTTCGGAGCCTGCTACAAAGTTCTTTGAGTTTGCAAGCAGACCCGAGCCAAGCATCTGAGTCCCGAAGTTAGTAGTCCCTATGTTTACCGGAAATCCGAAGATCTTTTCCAGAGCTTCTCTTTCTGAAGCTGTCACTCTAGGGTGTACCAGAAGTCCCTTGTTTGTAACGACTCCTGCCATCCCTACATTTTTAATTCCGGCAATCGTTCCCCTGTAAACGTCCACCTTAAGGGTCCCTGCAATGGCTTCCAGAGATTTATCTGATAGGTCGGGATGCACAAGGGCTGCGGAATCGTTTGCCAGCACAATGTTTCCGACTGCATTCAGCCTGTCCGGAAGGATGCCCGCGGGAATGTCGGTGAGCCTCTGTATCTCCTCAGCACTGGCTCCGTATGGAAGCAGAAGACCATTCGAGTTGCCTCTCGAAAGGGCTCCCACTACAATGCTTCCATTTATAAGGGTCTCGAGGACCCTTACATCCAGCACATCTTCGAGCAGGGTGCGGACCTCTGGCTTTGTCAGAGGGGGGACGAGAACAACATCTTCGGTACAGGTTGCAAATACCCCGATGATCGAGGTATCGTAGATATCCACTGTTCGAATCATATTCTTTGACTTTTCGCTTTCTCTGGTATATTTTACTGGGCAAGTTCTGCCTGTACTTCACCATCTGCGAATTTCACAGCCCGTACCCGGATTGAGAGAGGTGGCTTTTCACAGCCCTTTTCCCAGAGACGTTCATTGATGGATTTGTCCAGCTTAACCTGCGCGGATTCGGTTTTCATGTGCTTTACGAGAAAACCCCTTACTTCAGTAACTGCCCTGTTGGCTCTTTTCCATGCAGGGACTTTCCTTACCTCTCTGAGGGGAATAGTGTATATCTGTTCTTTGACCATGTCGTCTGCCATTTTTTCCCACCGTCCTCGCTTATTTCACATCCAGGCTTCTTCTTCTCCAGTGTCTGCGCCTGGGATGACTCACTACCTTCCGGTTAGTTTTCACAATAACCCACACTGGGACTCGCGTATTCTGTTTGTGCGCCTTTGCAAGACGCTTCTTCTGTCCTTTCATGTTATGACTCAAGTGGATCACACCTGTTGACCTGTAAGTAATCTAATTCTGTTAATTTACAGTTATATCCGGTAATTAGCTGATTGTGATTTCAACCCTTACGTAATTGCGGCTCTATTATGCCCTGATGAATCGGCAGGTCTGTAAAACCATATCCTGTAAATTCTATGATGGTCTGTAGTTAATCTGCAGCAGTATAGGGGTTGAATATAACTCGATTATTCTATAAATCTTTATTCCAGAATTTTCCCCTTCAGGGAAGCCTCCAGTTTTCAAGCGCACCTGCTTTCCTTTTTAAGGAAATTTCTTCCTGGAAAGCACATGGGACTGGAAATGAACAGGAAAAAGTTCCTTTATTGCAGCTTCTCCCTGTCTCTGCCGGATTAACTCCCTGAGTTCTGTTTCGTAATCTGCTTTCTGGGTACTTTCACTCGGCCCCTGTTCGATATTCAGGTAAGAACCGACGAGAGAATCCACAACTTTTTTGCCGTAGCCTTTGAGGGGGCAAAAATATTGTACTCCCAGCCGATCTTCAATGCTCCTCACCTGTGAGATCGAAAGCACCGGGACCCTGTCATCCCGCCTGGTTCCGTCGGCAATCAGTTTAACTGCCGGGTCCAGAGCAAGCGTTTCAACAGCTCTTTCATGGATGTAATTGATAGCTCCTCTCGGAAACCCTTCTTTTCGTACCAGCTCGTATGCCTTTTCCAGGATCTCTCGATCAAGAGAAATGACCCTGTGAGGAAAACGTAACTCTTCAGCAGTTTTTGCTGCGATTTCTCCTGTTGGGAGCAATCCGAAGTTACAGGTTACGAGTTCGACCTCAAAAAACGGTTCCAGCAAAAGGGCAGAGAGTGAACTGTCCTTTCCTCCACTAAAGAGGACCGAGACTTTCATTGTGCTTAAACCCGGGTTATGGACGTCTTGCGTTTCTTTGGCTGCATCCGCATCAGGAGTGTTTTCAGCTGCTCGTCATCTATCTGGGCCTGGAGCCTTCCACTCTGGGCAAGCGAAATCAGCTGCATTTCAAGCTGTTCCCCAAGGGCCGGCCTTGACATCTTAAGAGTTGTCAGGCGTTCCCTTGCTTCGGGGGTCAGGATCTGCCTCAGGATAGCCTGCTTCTGGGCTTCCATTTCAGCTTTTGCCTGCTCCTGCTGGTAAGCCGCCTGCACGTCAGAAGGCTGCTGCTGTGCCTGCTGCCTCTGGATTTCTGCAAGTCGTCTCTTTCGGATTTCTTCGAGTTCGTCATCCATATTAGACATGGCAATCACCGAAAAAACCGGTTTTCTGGAATATTATTAGTAATATATGAAAGGGGATCCGAATTCTCAGGTCCCTTTCCGAAGGATCTTCGTTCTCAGTATTTTGCAAGTTCCGGGATCTTTTCGAGCAGCTCAAGCTTAAGTTCATGGGCTGCGTTGTCCATCATGGAACGTCCTTTTGCAGATACTGTCCTTCCGTCCTTTACCTTCTGCAAGAAGCCTGCAGCTTCAAGCTGCTGTACGGTCTTTCTGGCAACAGAACCACTGCCCTTTGCCTTGTGGAAGGGCTTGGAACCGTTGTCCTTCTTACCTCCATATACGGAGCGAAGTCTCTCGATTCCGATTGGTCCGTCGGTATAGATCTTTCTCAGGACTGCTGCGCTCCTGACGTACCACCAGTCGTCATTGGTAGGGGGAAGTTCCTTGTGAACCCCGGTTTTTACGTTCCCTGCCCATTCGGGGGGGACGATCTTATCATTTTCTTTAAGAATACCTGCAAGCTTTTCGATCATTTCCGTTGCAGGGACATCAAATACTGTTGTCATGCTCTCCTCCTTATGCGAATTCCATTAGTTTTGCAGATTCGGGCGATAGTGCCGATTCTTCCCCCCGAATCTGTCAGGAATGTAACTCTTGTTCTCGAAAAGAGGTAACTCTTATGCTCTTTCGAGAAGTCCATTGCTGGTTTTAGCTGGCTACGGACTCTTAGGATTTGGGCCGGAAGGCCCGATAATGCCGGTTAATATGATTTTAGTCTAAACTGGAAAATGGGGTTGATAAATTTATTGGTTAATATATACATTTTTCGGTAATCTACCGGGCAGGCTTACTAAATGGTATTATTCTTTTTTAAAGGTTTGTTCCCTTCCCGGACCCACAGAGATATAGTTGATAGGGACTTTCATCAGCTCTTCAAGCCTTTTGATATAGTTTTGGGCATTTTCCGGAAGTTCATCATAGGCCTTTACTTCGGCAAGGTCGGTTTTCCAGCCCGGAAGGTCTTCATATACAGGACTGCATTCCCAGAGGTCTTCGGTAAGTTCCGGGGGATAGTCCAGATCTTTTCCCTTATATCTATATCCGACACAGATCCTGAGAGGGTCAAGCCCCGTTAGTACATCCAGCTTGGTAAGGGAAATTTCCGTATATCCGTTAAGAGCAATAGCCTTCTTAAGGAGCGGAAGGTCAAACCAGCCGCACCTCCTGCCTCTACCCGTGGTTGTCCCGAACTCTCCGCCGGCTTTCTGGATCTTTTCTCCCAGTTCCCCGGTAAGCTCTGTTGGAAGCGGCCCTTCCCCTACTCTCGTGATGTAGGCTTTTACTATGGCAATAACATTGTCCACCCTTGTAGGGCCCACTCCGAGGTTGGCACATGCAGAACCTGCAATTGTAGAAGAAGAAGTTACGAATTTCTGGGTCCCGTGTATCACATCAAGATGGGTGCCCTGAGCAGCTTCAGCCATGACATGCTTTCCTTCGTCAAGAGCCTGATTGATTTCCCTGGAAACATCCGTAACATAAGAAGAAAACTGTTCACCCAGTTCCAGGTATTTTTGAATGAGGGCCGGGTCTCTGACGATCTTCGGGTCTCCCCCCATTGCCTCGATTTCATTTTCCTTCTGGGGAGCAAGTTCTTCAAGCCTTTTCAGGAAACGTTCTTTGTCCACAAGCTCAGCCATGCGGATCTCGTCTCTTGCTACCTTATCAATATAGGCATAGCCGATTCCGCGCTTTGTGGTCCCTATTTTAGTTTCCCTTGCAGCTTCCCTGAGTCCGTCCATTTCTATGTGGTAGGGCATAATGATGCTTGTTTTTGCGTCTACCCCCAGTTTCCCCGCGTCTACCTTTATACCGTGCTTCTCAAACATTGCAGCTTCTTCGGCTAAAACTTCAGGGTTCAGGACAACCCCAGGCCCGATCAGGACCCTGGCATCAAGCAGGATGCCTGAGGGGATCAGGTGCAGTTTGTAGACCTCATCTCCTACCCTGACTGTATGGCCTGCGTTGTTCCCACCCTGGAAACGGGCAACGATGTCATAGTCTTTTGCAAGAAGGTCGACAATCTTGCCTTTTCCCTCGTCACCGAACTGCGCGCCTGTGATTATCGTAAACATAAGCCCTGAATCGGGCTTAACCTTAATAAGGTTTTGTCCGGTTTATTCGCCTCGGACCTGAGAAATTCTTTACTGGAAATCCTCCACACATTATTTTAAGTCCATAAATGGCTGGCAAGGGACAGCAACTGAGTTACATAGTTAGACAATAAGAAATAAAGACGATAAGAAAATTAAAGAATAAGAGAAAAGGACAGGAAATAAGATTCTGCGCCTTTGAAAACAGAGTAAACGAGTAACTGGAAATAAGCAACTGGAGATAAGCAACTGGAAATCAGTAACGTGAAACCAGTAACGTGAAACCAGTAACTGGATGTAACAGGCAAACTTAAAGTCTTTTTAGAAGATAATACCTCTGAAAATAAGCAGACTGAGAACCATAAGGATTATCGCAAGGATCATTGCTGTCTTTGCACTTTCCCCATCGCTTCCGAAGACGATTGGGATCGGGCCGAGCATAATTACTCCTCCACCCTTTATCCTTGCTTCAGCTTTTTCTGCATGAGTGGCTTTCTTATCGGGGCCTTCAAAACCGAAAGAATCTCCCACGTCAGTTTCGTTTCCGAACCGGTCCCTTCTATTCGAATATTTATTTCCAGGTTCGGAATTCGCTCGCATGCCTATGGCTGTTCCAATGATGAGCATTAAAAACCCGAAGAGTATTATGAAAATTCCAGTCAAAACAAGTAAGTTTCCGATCAACGTTTCGTCTTCCACAGGAATAGATAAAGAATCGATATTAATAACCCAAGCCCAAGCATGTTTGTTGTAATTTCAGGAGCAGAGCCGAATACTATAGGGATAGGACCGAGCATAATAAGACCGCCCATTTGAGTGCTTGCGGGATGCTGTAACATTGTGAGGACAATACCTAATAATACTACAATAAAGCCAACAAATGTGACTGTTGCGCCTACTCTTAGAAAATCTTCTGATGCACGCATGTGGAATGATATTATGCTTTTATTATTAAATCTATCCTTTGAATTTTTTAAGTAAGTAGACGAGTTTATACTTTAGATCTCCCACGTTGAGGAGATATAAAGAAAGTAGATGCAAATTATCTACAGAGTGATGAAGTTAAGGATTAATTTCAACTATTTTTGCAAATTTGTCTTTTTTAAGCCCGGAATTCTGCATCAGTATAGCGAAAGGTTATTATACTGCTTCCCCACCAGGGCAGAGAAATATAAAAATATGGAGATTTTCTGCCGCTACATCCCGAATTCAGGAGAAATCAGGGAGAAATGCGGGGACATCGAAAGTTGACGATTGTGTATAATCGATAGAAAGGAAAAAATAGAGGGCTGAAAGAACAAAAAAACTGATGTATATTAAGTGAGTTAAGTGAGTATTAGAAAGTAATTAAAAGGGGACATTAATGGGCTGCGTTATTGCAGGAACTTATATATATCCTTTTTATATTTATGTACACATAATTATTCCGGCATCTTATATCCGGCATCTTATATATACTGTGAACACGATAAGAACCTCTTCAATTGCATTTTAACTTCTGATATGTGTATCTTTAATACGTATACACTGTTTACAGGATCCTGTAAAAGGCATATGTATACGGCCCTGCACGGGATAGTATAAAGTTGCCCTCCAAAGGACAATAGTCATGAAAGTATCTTTCTGCCCCTTGTGCCCGTTTTCAGGCTTTTGCTTCTTATAAAAGCCCTGAAAGACGAGAAAGTTCCCTGAAGGAACTAAGAAAGATCCCTGAAGAACTATATATTAGAACAGAAATGCAGGGAATCTGCCAGAACCCTGCAGCTCAAACCACCATCTGAAAACCAATTTATCCGTAAATTTTTCATCTTCAAATCAACCAGATAATTAACCAGATAACACACGTTTAGAACCCAATTAGCCTGAAAACAGGATATCCAGATCAATTTTATCGACAAAACAGGTGTTTCAAATGCCAGACGACAGTACCATAAGGTCTTCCCTGGAAGATATTAAGTCCAGGGTAGAATTTCAACTTGAATGCGGGGAGATCAGTCCTGAAGATGTGAAATCTCTCTTAACCGAAATAGAGATACTTAAAGTCCAGAACGAAAATATGAAGGCACGGCTCCTTGAAGCCAGCGTAGCCACAGGCAGGCACCTTCAGGAGATCAATAAATTAAAAGCTCACCTGGAACAGCTTACCGAACCCCCGCTTTTCATTGCAACTATCCTTGAGGTAAACGGGGAAATTGCCCTAATCAGGCAGCACGGAAACAACCAGGAAGTCCTCACGCAGATCCCGGAAGAATGCATCGGAAAAATAGAGCCCGGAATGAGGGTTGCCGTAAACGGAGCTTACTCAATTATCTCCATAGTAAGTAGGGCTGCCGATGTGAGAGCCCAGGTCATGGAGCTTATCAATTCTCCCGGCGTGGACTACAGCATGATTGGCGGGTTGGATGACGTGCTTCAGGAAGTCCGGGAAAGCGTGGAACTCCCGCTTACCGAACCCGAGCTTTTCGAGGACCTGGGAATCGAACCTCCATCCGGTGTCCTGCTCCACGGCGCTCCGGGTACGGGAAAGACCCTGATTGCAAAAGCCATAGCCTCTCAGGCAAAAGCCACCTTCATCCGGATGTCAGGTTCCGACCTCGTCCAGAAGTTCGTAGGAGAAGGTTCAAGGCTCGTCAAGGACATCTTCCAGCTTGCGAGGGACAAGTCCCCAAGCATCCTCTTCATAGACGAAATCGATGCTGTGGGCAGCATGAGAACATATGACGGGACCAGCGGTTCAGCCGAAGTAAACAGGACAATGCTTCAGCTCCTTGCCGAGATGGACGGTTTTGACCCGAAAGGCAACGTAAAAGTGGTTGCGGCAACCAACAGGATTGACCTGCTTGACCCCGCCCTCCTCAGGCCCGGCAGGTTTGACAGGTCGATTGAAGTCCCACTCCCTGATGATAAGGGCAGGGTCGAGATCCTGAAGATCCACACCCGCAAGATGAAACTTGCCAATGATGTGGACTTTGAGAAACTTGCAAAAGTTCTGGTAGGAAAGAGCGGGGCAGAGATCAGCGTAATTGTCAAAGAAGCCGGGATCTTTGTCCTGCGCAGGCGCGGCAAGGAGATCACCATGGCAGACTTCATGAAGGCTTACGAAAAGGTCGTAAACGTGCAGGAACCCACCATTCCTCAAGCCATGTTCGTATAACCTGTTACCGGAAAAGTAAACAGATAACCTTATGCTGAAGGAAATCCCTTTCAGCTCTCTGCCGGGAAAGACGTATATCCTCCCGGCTGCTTCAATTTTTTTTGAAGATCAGTCGAAAGGTTTATATTTTATAAATCACTTGAACGTATGCTGTCTTAGGGACAGAATATAATTAACAGCGTGCTCCGATAGTGTAGCTCGGCCAATCATTCAGGACTCTCACTCCTGCGACTGGGGTTCAAATCCCCATCGGAGCATACGTACCTCTCTTTTCTCAAAAAGGATAATTCGACATACACTGAAAATTTCTTTTCTATATAAACTTAACTCTAGCAGCTGGCATCTCCAGGAACCAAATTTTTAACACAAAAAGGCTAAGGTTTAACTCCAAGTTGTGGAATACATTTTAAATAAGCTTCCTTCAATTCATCCAACTCAATGTGATTATAAATATCAACAGCTTCACTCATTGAATCACCACGTAACTTTTTTATAAAAGATATGTCCATCCCACGACGCCGCAACCAGGTAGTAAACCAATGTCTTGTACAATGAGTTGTAAACTTTTGATCCAGATGACCACCAGGAACATGAAGACCGTTTTTTTCAGCAGACCTGGTAATAACATCATAGATAACATTTCTATTAATTCTACAGCCGTTCTGGAGCCCTACAAAGAGAGCTTTTTCCGAATCAGACCTTTCACTAAGATAAGCTTCTAAAAAGGTCTTAGTCTCAAGATCAAAGAACACTGTCCTATTAGACCTTTTAGCCGTAGGCTTAAGGTAAACTGTCAATCCGTCAAGATCCAGATCATCACGATCCAGAGTAATAAGCTCATTTCTCCGGAGGCCAGTTTTAGCCAGGAAAAGAATAATGGCCCTATAAACAAGCTCATCAGGCTCATTAACAAGAATAGCCATTTCCTCAACAGAAATCAATTTTCTCGATTCGCTTTCACAAAACTTCTTATAAGTACGCATATAACGTTTTCGAAATGAGGGGACAAGATTTTTATCGATCCTGCCCTCGAAAACCAGATAATCATAAAACGTATTCAAGCTAGCAAAATAACCATTACATGTAGAAACACTATACTTTTTTTCATCCCTGATATGAACTAAAAACTTTTTCAGATCATCATAATCAGAATCAATAGAATTCAACTTCAAAAAATACCTGATACAACTAACATAATTATCTACGGTTCTGGAAGAAAACCCCCTACAACTACAATCTAAAGAGAAATTTGATATTATTGAATCAGTAGACATAATAAATTAAAAATAGTAAATCAAATATTTCAAACAACATGATATTAACTAAAATAAAAAACTATGATTAAAAAATAAAGTGAATATACAGTTAACTATACAGGTAAACATCAGATCTCTAAATATGCTCTCAGGAGATGTTTTTTAAAAAAGAAAAGGCAAAGGTAATAGATTAGCTAATTTTTACGGGCTTTATTTGAAGGTCAGTTTTAACTTTTTTATTTTTAGTCCTGTGATAAACTGCAGCTCCTGCAGCGGAAAGAATCGTAAGCACGAGGCCAGCATAAACTCCTTTATCCGATCCGGCTGATAGGTTCATCAGTACCAAACCCAAAAATGCAAAGGCTGTAAACAAAAGCATTGTTTTATCGCTTGCTTTAAATTCTTTAATTATGTTCAATTTTGGACTCTCCAAACGTTGTTTTTATAGCGTGTCTTATGGCTTCCGATCTGCTTTTAAACTCCTTGAATGGACCGATTTTATTATCAAGGATTCCAAGTGTTTTTGTATCAAGGTATACACTTGACATACTTCGTATATGTATTAGGTATAATATATATACTTTACATTTTCCATTGTGCAAAATCATATAAAACCACTGCATCTATAATGATTTGCAAAGGCATATAGATATAGCTCGGGAACCCTATTGCTGCAAAGACCATCCCGAAACCTGCAAAAACAAAAACAAGAAACGCAAGAACTATTTTTACAGCAAGAAAGATCACCAGGTAAAACGCTGATATGTACTCTATCACTCCAGGGTGGGTAATATTATAAACTAGGTCAGAAAGGTTTGTCGTCATGTCCTCCAAAAAATCCTGGGTGGAGATTCCTGCTATTGAAATCTGAAAAGGATAAATCCCGGTCATTCCAACAAACGCCAGGCTAACTTGGATCACTAACATAGTCAACGCATATGACCGAACAGAAGGAAGAGGCATGGAGACCACCTTACCTTATTTTTATTTTCTTGAATCCAACTTTATTCCCTGAAACTTTTTTAGCGAATCCTTCCAGGGAGCCGAACTGATTTCTCAGATATCCTTTTTTCATTGTACCGGAAATACCAGGAGTGACAAATTTTTTTGGTTTATATTCATCATTCAGGCTGCCTTTTCCGAATATGTCAGACCTGAACATAATATCTGGACCAGGCAGGGTTACATGGCTGTGAGACCTGATTGGTATTGGTACTGGTTTTATGCTGTCGGTAATATCGGTTTTCTCTATAATATCCGGGGTTGGTTGTTCCGGAACGGGGGTTATTTTTCCAGGGGAAATTACGGGTTTTGAAGGAGTTATACTCGATGAAACATCAATTATGTTTGTTGGAATCACAACCGGGCGTTTATTATCATCTGTTGGTTTTGTCTTTGGTTTTGAAATAATCGAATCTATTGTTATCTCTTTTGCCGGATTCGGTATATCCTGGACTGGACTGCTTATCGAAGGCCTAATTGATTTCGGGGTATCTCTAACATTTAAAATTTTATCAGAGCTTTGAACCTCTCCGAGAACGGAAATTAATATACCAGGCCGTGTTGCTTCTTGTGAGGTCCTCGGGTTTATAATTGCCTGGTGCTCTTCTCGGAGTCTCGGGAAAGCGTCGGTTTTTAATGTCAGTATGTTAACAGCTTTAATTCTCTCCAATTCACTCGTTTTTTCTTTTTGAATAGTTTTAACTTTTTCTAATTCTTTGGCTTCTGTAAGTTCTTTTGTGGTCTGTGGTGCTTCGAGTTTTTCTGATAATTTTACGTCTTCAAGTTCTTTCATTGTCCCGGTTTCTTTTAACAAATTTTTTTCTTTTAAGATTGCTGCTCTTTCTCTAAATTTTTCAGCTCTTTGTTTTTGAGCTAAAACGTCTTCTGTAATCGTTTTACCACGCTGTTCAATTTTGAGTTTTTTGTCCAGTGCGGTTTTATCCATTACACTGAGTACACTCTCCGATTTTTCAAATAAGGCTGGTTTGTTTTTTTGGCCTATAAAGTCAGCTAATCCATAATTCTGCTGATCAACCATGTATGCACCAGGTGAAGCTTTTGGTTTTTCGACTGTCTTTGCTGTTCCTGGTGAAACCTCTTTGAATTGATTTGAAAACTCAAATAACTGACTGGATTCTTTTGCTGGGTCGATTATCTTGGATAGATCAAACACAGGGACTTCTTTTTGTTCCGGTTTAGCCATTTCAGTTCTTAGTAACATTGACTGTTTACCAACCTGTGTTTCAACAACTCCGGGTTCCTTTATGGTAGCCCTGTTTATAATCTCCCTGCCTTTTGCTTGACTGGCTGTAAATTTATCTATTGGTAACGGTTTCTCTTCACGTTTTTTTACTTCCTGTAATACATTCTCTTCCGGTTTTTTGACTTCAACTGTTTTTTGTGGTTGCTTCACTTCTCTTAGCTCAAAACCACGTTCAGTTTCAACCAGTTCGAAAGCCGGTTCTCCGGATACCTTAGCTTTTTTACTCTTTTCGAGCGCGTCCCATCTATCAAGTGCTTTTTTTCCGAGACTGGACACTGCAGTTTCATCTACCATCATTCTTTCAGTGCCGGTAGCTAGGTTTTTGATACCTCTTATCTGAAGGTCTGCAGCAGTGTCTGATACCTTCATTACTGCGTTCCCGGCATCCTTTATGGTGTAGTTTGGGGCTTTGGTACCTGCGTATGCATCTATTGCAGCTATGCTCTTACTTTTCCCTGCCATTTTCGCGCCTGCTCCAAACCCTAACCCTCCAACAGCCAGGCTACCAACTTTCCCCCATCCTTCAGCATAGGATTCTGAGCTTGCTACATCCTGCACGATCTGAGCCCCGAGGACCGCATCCGCGACAGGCTGAACAGCTCTTGCACCGACTGTAAGGCCTTTAGCCCCGACTGTAAGGACCTTTCCTGCAGCATTTGCCCCTACCTTTCCTGCTCCCGCTGCCAGGACATCAGATCCAGCAACCAAACCGCCCCTAACGGCTGTAGTACCAACCTTAAAAGCGGCTCCTGTAACTGCACCGATAGCTACTTCTCCACCAATTTCAGTAAGGACATTAACAGGAGCCACAGCTACCTTTTTGTTATACCAATCTCCGTAAGCGTCAGTCAGTCCTTTTAATGCTCCACTGCCGAATTTCCCAGACTCCCCATAAGCTTTTATGTTCGGGTCTACGGTCCATTTATCCGGGAGGAAATAGGAAGCAGCTTTATTAATTCCTTCATCCCAGGTCAGACCGGTTCCAAAAATAGAGGCTTCCCTTTTAGTTTTTTGAATGTTAAATTCATTCTCAAGTGCTGTTTTTTTCTCATTGAACAGGTTTAGCTGAATCTCGTTTAATCTTGCTGCATATTTATCATAATTTGCCCCCTGGGCGTTTATGGTGAAAATTCCGTCCGCATAAGTTACCGGAATCCCTTCACCTTTAGCAATCCTGAGAGTGTCTGCAGATACATCTATTGTTGCATTAAGTTCCGGCTCTGGGATGTATTTTAGAGGAGATTTATTATATAGATCGTAAACAGCTGCCCTAGATTGATCGTAAAGGCCATAGTCCTGCAGGGTTGGTTTTAAAGTATTCTTTCCAAAGTTATGTCCAGCTTCATAAGAGTCCTGTAATACTCCCCATGCAGTAGCTTTAACCGAATTCAGGCTACTTTCCCCTGCTCCTTTTACCCATGTATAGCCTGTTAAAACATCACCGTAAATTGCAGTCGGATCTTTCCCCCATTTGGCGGCCCATGACCTCAGGAAGCTTGCACTTACACCCATCCTAGCGGCGTGTGCTTCGTAGGATTCGTGACCAATGACCTGACGCTCATAATTCGGAGTGAGTACATACCCCTGGCTTTCCAGTATAGATTTTTCTGCTGAAGTAACATTTTCCCCTTTTGCTATAAGATCATTTAAGCTAAATGATTGTGTTTTCTCTGGGTTAAGAAATTGCTCAACACCATTGACCACATAAGCGGCCCCTGAGCTGATAGCTGTACTTGCTTGTTCGAAAAAGCCATCTCCTTCTTCAGTTCCTTCTTCTTGAACGTAGTTCGCGTTTTCATACTGCTGAGGCTGCGGATATCCAGGAGAATTCCATTCAGTAGTTTGCGTAACTCTTGGAGGAGGAGCATTTGGCTGATTTTGACTTCCCACTTGTACAGTTTCGGACATCATAACCACCTTTTAATTATTTTTCAATTAGCCATGATAAGAAAGACCCTGCAAGACCCAGGCCGGCAAGGGCATACAGGATAGTCGAAACACTTGCTGGAATTGTATAGATCCCCACCAGATCCGGACCCACCGCAAGCGAAGAGAGCAGCATAATTGTGATGCTCATAGCTCCCAGGGACTCCGTTTTGGCATACATGAGCAAAGACAGATAGAATATTATTATAATATACAACCAGAACCCAAAAACCGGGACAAGTACCTCATTCACCGGGACCGCAACAGCTTGTGCAGACTGTGAGCTATTAGTTAGACTAATGCGAGTAAAATTCATTATGCTGGAATAGCTTGAATAATTCGTAGCAGGTATGCTAGCATTGCTTAAATTATTCAAACTCCTGAACGCTATGTTCGGGTCTATTGTCGGAGGCCATTCTCCCCAGGCTGTCAGGGTCATTGTTTCCTCTGAGTCGAGTTTTTATTTTTTCGATTATCTCTTTTCGATTTTTATACATTTTATACAGTGAAAGAATTATGAAAGTTTTTATTATCACGATGTCACCCCAATACTTTTTTCTTAGCGATATACTCCCCACCTGCAACAAGGGCAGATAAGAAAATTATTACAGGTGTTTGGATACTTTCGGGTAAATTCAAAAATCCCCAGATATAAGAAGCAGCAAGAACAGCAGTTCCGAGAATCATTCCAATTTCAATGTAAGCCTTCCCGAACATCATCATGCAGACAATTGCAGCGAATACCAGAATTCCGTTTATCAGCCCCTGTGGCATGTCCGGAGGGAAGATAGGATTACTTGACGGAAAACCTCGATAAAATAGAACAGGATAAGCTCCACTGTACCTGTTTCCTTCGCTGTTCATTACATCAAAACTAACCAGGTAATTATTTCCAGCAGATCCGGTATAACTGAAGGTTCCGGACTGAGTTGAAACGTTGGAACTGTAGACGGGTTCTGAATCATCATAAATAGTGCAGCTAGCATAATTTGTATTCCCCTGTGTAACCTCATAGTCTAACGTTATCGTTTTCGTATCGTCATCCGTTGTCAATTCAAAAGTTAACCAGTCTGAGGAGTAATTCGTAATATTTTCATCCTGTACCAGGTCCCCGGATTGAGTCAGATAAATGTCCTGCCGGAGAGTGGTTCCGTTGATAATGGTATTTGGCAGCGTCCCTGTTGTGTAACCACTTTTAGAAACAGTTAACTCGTAAACGCCATTATAAACCGGCCAAAAATAATAATACCCGTCAGAGTCGCTTAAAGTGGTTGCTGTAGCCGAAGAATTAGAAAGCTGACAATTTACACTAGAAATAGGTTGGCTTGTATCTGCATCGAAAATATACCCATAGATACCGCCATAATTAGCTGAGTAGACCTGGATGTAATTTGTTTTTGTTTCGGAATCTGTCCATCCAGGCCCTATAGCGGTGTGACTGATTGAGTATATACCTGCAGTATTGAACGTAACCGTCATGTCCTGAGTACTTGCTTGATATACACCATCAATGCCCCACATCCATGATGTTGCTGTTTCGTCAGATGTATCATTGAAGAGAACTGTCAACGGTGCCGTGCCATAAGTTCTATTGGCGGTGAAATCACACGTCGATGTTGTAGGGATCGTGGTCGTGACCGTGATATAGTCAGTTTTATTTTCCCAGTCTGAACCAGCGGAGTTTGTTGCCTTCATGCTAACATTGTATGTGCCCACGGTATTGTATGTGTGTGTTGGATTTTGAGTATCGCTTGCTATACCATCCCCAAAGTCCCAATACCACTCAGTAGGTGTGTTCGTGCTTGTGTCAGTGAAATGTACTGTTAATGGGTAATTGCCTGATGTTGTATCAGCCGTGAATCCCGCTACTGGTGTTACAACTGCCTGTAGCGCGGAAATGTCATCGAGTTTTACCCAGTAACCGTTTCCGGCTGTCCATGATGTTTGCCATTTCAATGTATAACTTCCGGAATAGGACACTGGGACACTATTGGATTCTACTGTAGTTCCTCCACCAGTATCCGAATATACAATGTCCGTTCCTGCATAAACTCTGAATGTTGCTGTTCCTGGCGTGGACAGTCGTTTCATTTTGAACGTAACTGCAGACACACCGGTCAAATCAATCGCCTGTGAAATATATGCAGGTGAGCCATCAGAAGCAGCACAGATGTTACAAGAATAAGTACCAGTAATGGCCCCGCTTGATAACACAACGGTCGGGGTTGAAGCTGATCCCGTTACGTGTGCCCAGCCTGTAAAATCACCAGTTTCAAAGCCACCATTTGTAATTAATTCGGTTGGGTCTATGGTCACTGGATAAACTGCGTTATTCAGTGTTTCAAGGTCACCTATTCTCAGGACATGGTTAGACTTGTCAAGTTGCCATGTAAGGGGATAATAAACACCATTGGCATCCGTAGCAAACGGTTTTGGAAGAACCACGGTTCCCGCACCATTGATATAAACTACCGCATTGCCCCACTGGTCAAGTGCAATGTCAACGGTTGAATCCTCGGCTAACTCTGTGTGATTATATGTCGTGTTTGTTTCAGTGTCAAACTCAGTTGTTGTCCAATCAGTGAGAGAAACATTATACGTGTACCCGATTTCATCTATTCCGGGTTCATAGAAAATCAAGTGTTCTTTTTTTACTGAGTCATAGAATGAACTTTTTAACCGTGCGTATCCAGAGTCATCTGTATACAATAGCTCATTATAACCGGAGCCCAGGTAATTCTCAATGTCAGTTACTTCCAAACCATTGACCACCGCATATGGTGTAGTAAACAGTTTCAGTCTGCCTATACTTGTTTCATGGGTACCACCGTCATGGATTTGAAAATAAAAGGTATCGGAAACATTGATTCTGGTGTGATTGGTTACGTGCACTGCTGAGCTTTCATTGAGTACGATATTGCCATACGGGTTTCCTGTCTCCGCAAGTGCGTTTGTGGATAGCAGAGACAGAACAAGAAGAAAGGATAACATCCACATCCGTGTTTTCATCTTTGCCCCCGCCTACCCCCATTGAATCCTCTTGACATTCTATAAGTTGAATTATCCTCTACCCCGAAAACTTCAAGAACTCCAACGACCACTGCAAGAATGACAAAAGTAAAAAGTACGAACTGTCTGTTTCCAACTGCAAAAGCGTAATTCTCCTCCGCATACCCTCCCATACCCTGAGCTACAGATTCCTGATAATCAAAAGCAGGTTGGGTATAGAGAAAAATAAGCCCTATACCAAAAATTGTAGCAAGGAATTTTACTGCAGCTCCGAGTGCTCCGACCATTTGACCACCTTACCTTGGTACAAACTGCGTACCCGCTGCAGCTGCTCCGGTTGCATCCCCGCTATTCAGGTAAAGTAAAGCCAGAAGGGTCGCAGCTGATATTATAATCACGATAAAGATTAGTTTTTTCAGATCCTGATTCGCGCTTGCTTCTGCTTTGCGTTTTATGTATATTTCATTTGCAGCGTAGGTCTCGGGGTTATGGCGATCTATGTAGTCTTCTACGTCATGAATCCGTATTACCTTAAAACCATTGAGAACCAGGCCACCGTCTTTAATGTCTCTGTACTTTGTGAGAAATTCCCGGGTTTCCTGGTCTATCTGCTTATCCCAGAACTCATCAAAAGAAATTTTAATAAATTCATTCTCTCCGGTCTGTTCGTTTTTCTTCCAATATCCCCCATCACTGGTGACATTTTTTAAAAGTTCAATAAGATAATTTGCTCGAAGAATAGCGTTTTCGAATTCTCTTTTTGTTTTCAATCCCATCTCGGTTTTCATATAGCTGATAAGTTCGTTAATCTCCGGTCTTACTGCCCTTGTATTGTCTTCGTTCACCATAATCGAGGGCCTGCCAAACATAATGAAAACGTCTTTTGGGTCTGATTCGAATTCGTGTGTTACCATTGCTTTTTTTCCGATCCCATCAAAGACTTTCCAGAGATTCGACTCCATTTTTGCCGGACGGATATCAAGTACGATATCATCACGGAGCATACACACAAAATTACGCCGTTTTACTATGGTCCAGAAAATCGGAAATGCATCCGGGAACTTTACGAAGAACAGGACCATAGCAACAGGGAACAATGCAAGTAGCTCAACAATTACAATTAAAAAATCAGGTACGTTCATCAAGGTCATTTTACATCATTCCCTCGTTGCTGTTTTCTTTTCTTCCGAATAGCATTTCTTTTAGACTTGTTCGGTTGTTCTGGGTTTCAGACTGCTGGATTATTCTGCTCTCGCTGGACCTGGTCATCAGGAAACCGCCCTGAGACAGGCTTTTTTCTCCGATATAGACCATAGCGAGATTATCAAAGGTCCTTTCATCGAAGTTTGAGAGCTCTTTCCTTGACAATTTAGAAAACGACTTTGCCCGGATGCTATCAAAATAGAAATCCAGATCTGCAAGGTCTCCAGGAACGAAATTACCCAAACTTATAATTTTAGAAGTCGGTCCCCAATGCTCTTCCGAGACTTCCTTTGGAGCATTGAATTGCGAAACGAATTTTAGAATTTCAACTCCTGAGCCTCCACCATATCCCATGTAAGGGTATTGCGCAGGATTGAAGGTATTCAAGTTAATTGGAGGGGCATTCGGCTGCTGCATTTTTCACACCTGTTCAAACTTTTCCTTTTGTGATTTTTTCCCAGATTTTTGAAAAATCGACCCTGGTATTTTCCTCTGCAAATATTGCCAGTTTTCCAAGTGTCATAAAAAAACATAATCCGGAGAGTAATTGATAGAGCCGAGCGAACACAATAGATCTCTGGGTAACTGTATAATCGACGGCTGTACTATTCGTAATTGTTACATATGTCCACGTAATTTCCGAGCTGCTGAAAGACAGGATTGTAAAAATTATTAAACTGACAAGTAAAAAAATGAAATTAATTCCGCCCGTATGCCAACCATAAAACATAAAGAAGAACGCTATTAGAGACAGAAAAATAAAAAAAGTAATATCCATATCGGATACTCCTTTAGAAACTTATCCTAACATTGTCAAAACCGACAATACTGCCACTACACCAAGAACCTGAGGAACGATTCCTATAGATTTTGTGGTAGCAATAGCCTGGTCAGACTGATCTGCCTGGAGAGCAATCCAGTCAGCATCACCTGTTGCGTTGACAGCTTCGAAGCTGGCACTATCCACAGGGGCAATCATACTCGGGATGTACATCTCAATCATGATAATCATAACAACACCGATGATAAGAGAGATGATTCCCATAGCCGCCTTTTCGTCTTCGGAAAGTGTGCGAGGAACCAGGAAACAAACTAAAGCTATTAACATACAGAGAATGTTATTCTTTTTCTGTGTCTCCTGTTCCCGGTTTACACCTCTGTGTTTTTCATGGAAATTCTTTGAGCTGGAAGATCTCGTATTTTCACCTCAATGGAAATTTTATTATATGTTCTATATAGTATATATAACATATATAATATACATGTTATAACTCCGTTTTTCTTTTCACAAAACATATATCTAAAAATAACTATATATATTTATGTAAATCTTTAGAAAAACACGTCTAAATATAAAAACAACTTTATAAAAAATATAACATAAAAGTGATAAAATGAGATCCAATACACCACATGAACACCAAGAACCTTTTGTTGTCAGGCCATTTGTTGCGTTTTTGGATGCAGTAACCGATGCGGAGACTGCAAACGATGCAATAGCGATAGGGAACCTTTCCGAATTTGGGTATACGTTGGGAACCCTTGTATTGAAAAAAGAAGAAGGAGAAGCTATTAGAGTCCTGAAAAAAGAAAAAATATCTGCACAGTTGAGAGTATTCCGGCATTATGAGAATTTGTTGAGGTCTGAAAAAATAGAAAATATGGATTTTAAGACAAGGAAGATGCAGGAGCGGGACTTCGTAAAATATGAAGTTTCAAAAATAATCGAGCGTTACATTATCAGAATCTGCGCGTATGCATTTAAGCGCGGTCCTTTGAAAATGGTATCAGTTGACAAAGATTTTGAAAGCAAGTTATTTTTTGAAAACGTAGATGCTGTTGCGGACGCAAAGGCAGAACTTGAGGACTTCATGAGATTGTACCAGGTAGGGATTTAATTGGTAGCAATCGGGGAAGCTCCTGATGATATAGAAACCTTCGGAGAGTTCGAAAAAACCCAAATTATTGACCCGGACGAGGTTTCCAGGAAATTCAACCAATACAATATTTTTATAAACACTGCAAAAATGAAAATTTCTCCTAGAATCGACGACTCAGCTTTTTTGGCTCTTATTGGCCCCCGTCGAACTGGAAAAAGTGAGCTATCCCTCGCTACCGCTTTTGCAATAGATCCAGACTTTCCCATTGATAACATTTGTTTTAGTTTCGATGAGCTTAAAGCATTATTAACCGATGACACGGTAAGGAAGCAACCGGTAGTATGGGAAGAAGCTTCGGTAACGGCATACAACAGGGAATTTATGGACGAAGTTAACATCCTACTTAATAAATATTTTCAGGTTTTCGGATTCCGGAACCTGGCGATCATTGCAAACTTCCAGCATATCAATCTGCTTGACTACCAGGTCAGGATGCAACTTGATGTGCTGTTGAGATGCAAGTCCTATTATGGCACAGATCCACATGGGAATACCTTTACTCGAAAAACAGTGTTTCCCTTCAAAGTCCTAAACGACGGAATCAATGACCCACTGATTGTAAAATATAAAGTGCCTGGTGATATGGGATATGATGTTATAGGGGAAATCCCGGTGCCACAGATTAACACCCTCCATGAAAAGTATGGAATTAAAAACTCATTCATCCAGCAATATAAGAAACGGAAAACTGAATTCTTTAAAAACCTCGAAGGCAAGGAAAAGAAAATTGATGAGAAGGAAGTTGCAATGTTGAAAAAGAAAGAGGAAGCCCTTGCCGCGCTTGCCAGAAGCCTGCAGGACCAGGGTTTAAGCCAGGATGATATAGGCGGACTAATGGGTATCAAGAGACAGACAGCGAGCAGCTGGAATATCTTCAAACCAAAAAAGGTAGATGCTGAAGCAGTCAAACAAGCAAAGAAGGCAAGGACAAAAATAACCAAGGTAAGTAAAGCAAACAAAAAAAATTCGCTCGCGACGGCAAACCCCCCGGCCCTTAATCAACCTAGGGCAAAGAAGAAGCCGACAACGATTTGAGAATACCAAATTGTCTTTAATTCTGGCAAGTTTTATATTATATATCAGGAAATCAGCATCAAGAGGATTCAGATTTATGCTTTTTTAAAATCGATATCGGATGAAAGCGTATATCAAAAGCAAACTTAAACATTTAATCTTTGTAAAATCAATATCAGTAGACCATACACAAAACATGTTCAAATAAAACACATGGGTGTACATATGTCAGCCGTTGCCGATGAGAAGAAAGGGATACATGCTAATATACCAGTTGATCTATGCGATGGGGTCCAAGAAAGGGGATATGGGATTACAGAAGCTATTATAAAAGGATTTAAATGGATAATTGCAGGAGGAGGAGAAGGAGAGGGAGAGGAAGAATCTGACTGCGAGCAGATAAAAAACGAATTAGAAAATAAAATATTAGCTGCAAATAGCAGGACAGAAGCAAAGGATAGGCAGATCTCGGAGCTCTCAAGCTGGATTGAGGAAAAGGATGGATTAATTTCTAGCCTGGATACCAGGATCCGGAAATTGACAGCTCCAAAACAAAAGACCTGGCCTCATTATATTGCAGGCATCAGTACTTTTCAGATCTGGTCTATTGGGTTCAGTTTTTTATTAGGCATGCTGTTTATGAGTGCATATTTTAATTATTACATATGACGGAGGAGGGGGAATGGCAATAAACTGGAAAAAAATAAACGTCCCTGGAGCTCAAGAGAACCCTTGTAATGACGAAAAAGAACGGATGAAGAAAAGTAAAGCCGGATATATCGGAGGGCATAAAAGGAGAACGAGGAGAGGATAAAATTAAGTGATAATAAGGAGATCTGCCTGTTTCTATCTACTCCCAACCAGAGCGGCCGCGATCAAAGCCGGTTTATTGTGACGATGGTTTATTGTGACGATGGTTTATTGTGACGATATATGTAGTACTCCTGATCCAGAAGGTCTGGAACTCCAGAGGGAAAAATAAGAGGGGATTTCTGTTCCCATTTACCGGAAGAACGGCATATCAGACTCCAAGCTTACTGTGAGCATGCCGGTATCCAGAAGGGTCTTTCCATGAATTAAGAGCGATATGAATAAAGTCCGTCCAAGCTTCAGGCTAGACCCGATGGAAGCTGCAAAGCTTACAGGTGATACTCTGTTATCCAGAAACATTACAGTATCCTTTCATCTGGAGAAATGCAGGAAGCTGCAAAAATGAAAACTATCCTTAACTAGACTGAAATTTAGGAATAAGATCTCATTATTTCTCTTTCTTCTCCATATCACTAATGAATTGTTTGAAATTATTTTTTACAATAATAGTGTTTGGATGGTTTGCTCCCATCACATTTTCAGCAATTTCAAGTGCCCGTTCATAAAGGGGTAGTGCCTTCTCGTAAGCACCCATATTATCATAGAGTCCTGCGAGATTGTTCAGGCTTGTTGCAACATCGGGGTGTTCTGGACCAAGAACTTTTTCACGAATTTCAAGTGCCCGTTCATAAAGGGGTAGTGCCTTCTCGTAAGCACCCATATTATCATAGAGTCCTGCGAGATTGTTCAGGCTTGTTGCAACAGAGGGGTGTTCTGGACCAAGAACTTTTTCACGAATTTCAAGTGCCCGTTCATAAAGGGGTAGTGCCTTCTCGTAAGCACCCATATTATCATAGAGTCCTGCGAGATTGTTCAGGCTTGTTGCAACAGAGGGGTGTTCTGGACCAAGAACCTTTTCACGAATTTCAAGTGCCCGTTCATAAAGGGGCAGTGCCTTCTCGTAAGCACCCATATGAAGATAGAGTAAGGCGAGATTGTTCAGGCTTGTTGCAACAGAGGGGTGTTGTGGACCAAGAACCTTTTCACGAATTTCAAGTGCCCGTTCATAAAGGGGCAATGCCTTCTCGTAAGCACCCACATTATCATAGAGTAAGGCGAGATTGTTTAGGCTTGTTGCAACATCGGGGTGTTGTGGACCAAGAACCTTTTCACGAATTTCAAATGCCCGTTCATAAAGGGGCAGTGCCTTCTCGTAAGCACCCATATTATCATAGAGTCCTGCGAGATTGTTCAGGCTTGTTGCAACAGAGGGGTGTTGTGGATCAAGAACCTTTTCACGAATTTCAAGTGCCCGTTCATAAAGGGGCAGTGCCTTCTCGTAAGCACCCATATGAAGATAGAGTAAGGCGAGATTGTTCAGGCTTGTTGCAACAGAGGGGTGTTGTGGACCAAGAACCTTTTCACGAATTTCAAGTGCCCGTTCATAAAGGGGCAGTCCCTTCTCGTAAGCACCCATATTATCATAGAGTCCTGCGAGATTGTTCAGGCTTGCTGCAACAGAGGGATGTTGTGGACCAAGAACCTTTTCACGAATTTCAAGTGCCCGTTCATAAAGGGGCAGTCCCTTCTCGTAAGCACCCATATGAAGATAGAGTAAGGCGAGATTGTTTAGGCTTGTTGCAACATCGGGGTGTTGTGGACCAAGAACCTTTTCACTAATTTCAAGTGCCCGTTCATAAAGGGGCAGTCCCTTCTCGTAAGCACCCATATTATCATAGAGTCCTGCGAGATTGTTCAGGCTTGCTGCAACAGAGGGGTGTTGTGGACCAAGAACCTTTTCACGAATTTCAAATGCCCGTTCATAAAGGGGCAGTCCCTTCTCGTAAGCACCCATATGAAGATAGAGTCCTGCGAGATTGTTTAGGCTTGTTGCAACATCGGGGTGTTGTGGACCAAGAACCTTTTCACGAATTTCAAGTGCCCGTTCATAAAGGGGCAGTCCCATCTCGTAAGCACCCATATGAAGATAGAGTCCTGCGAGATTGTTCAGGTTTGCTGCAACAGAGGGGTGTTGTGGACCAAGAACCTTTTCACTAATTTCAAGTGCCCGTTCATAAAGGGGCAGTCCCTTCTCGTAAGCACCCATATTATCATAGAGTCCTGCGAGATTGTTCAGGCTTGCTGCAACAGAGGGGTGTTGTGGACCAAGAACCTTTTCACTAATTTCAAGTGCCCGTTCATAAAGGGGCAGTCCCTTCTCGTAAGCACCCATATGAAGATAGAGTAAGGCGAGATTGTTTAGGCTTGTTGCAACATATGAGTTATCAGGTCCAAATTTTGCTTCCAGAGTTTGCAGCATTTCTTCATACATTGGGGTAATTAATTGCCAGAATGCGGCTCTGTAGAAGGGATCAGAGACAGAAATAAACCAATTGAGCAAATCTTCTGCTTCAAGTGCCTCTTTTGCGTGGTAGAAGGCTTCAGTTAAAGCGGTTTCGTGTTCTTTGGTTATGGATTTTATGTCGAGATCTTTTATCTGGTTGCCATAATAAGCACACATAAAGCCGTGGGCTTCTTTTTTCAAATCTTGAGCCTGGTAAACTTGCAAGCTCTTCCTCATGAGTGGATGCAATTGGAGTTTCCCTTCATTTTCCTGGACAAAGGAGAATCTGTTCAATTCCGAAAAAGCTGTGAGGGGATAACAAGTATTGAAATTATTGATTAATTCTCTGAAGATTTCTTTATTCCAGAAACGGGGAGTTGAAAGAACTTTCAGTGTTTCTTGTTCGGGGCTACTCAAGTATTTCATAAATCTGTCAAAAATTTCAATTTGAGTTGTGGCAAAATCACTCGATTTTGGAGGACTAGTCTTTGCAATTTCAGTATATGTATCAACAGCAAGTTCAAGGTAATAAGGAACACCTTCACTACCTTCAATTATTACCTTTTGAATTTCTTCTTCTTTAATTCCACAGCGAGTAAGAAAATCAAAAGCATCTTTCTCGGGGAGTTCTTTGAGTTCTTTTTGTTCAAGATAATTGTTCCAGTATCTTTTGCCTTCATTCCAGCGGATTTCCTCCCTTCCGCAGATTACCCACAGGGCTGATTTTGGAAGTTTTTCTATAAGTTGCCTTATCCATTCATCTCGAGAATTAAAACTTCCCTGCCCTCGTTCCTTTTCCCAGAGAGCTTCATAACTGTCTATGAAAATAACTGCTGATTTTGAAGTTCTTTGCAGGTAGTCAGCCAAGTCGTGTGCAAAGAATTCAGGAAGCATTTTTTCAATATCCAGAGCTTCCATATCTGGCAATCTTGCTATTTCCTTTTCCCTTTTTAAAGACCATTCCTTAAGACGATCAGGAGCCTTGCCCACAACTTTTTTGATGCTGCTGTAATTTATAGATACAAGCCCGCCAAATGAATCAAGGAGATCCGTTACAATGCTGTCCTCGAAGTAACCATCTCTTGAAAGAGGAATCTGAGGGTTTACTTTTCGCCAGTAGGTGGCATGTGCAATATCAAATAGGTGGAATTTGACACCGCATTTTTGATTCAATTCGTTTTTCAGGATTCCAAGAAATTTATCCATTTGCCTGTGGGACTCTATGCTGAAATCAACTGAAGCCCAAATAACGTCTGTATTTTGATAGGATTCATTATATTCTTCAAGCCGTTTTGGAAGTTCTTTTCGCAAACTTGTCTTGCCGATTCCGCCTATCCCATAGTAAACCAGAACGCTGTAATCTTTTTTCCCAATATTTTTGAAGGCTGTTTCAAATGCTTCGATGAATTCTTCTCTGTCAACAAATGGTCGTTCTTCGTTTCCAAATATAGGAGTGGGGCAAGCTGGCACTCAATTCCTCCAAAATTTAGTTCTTGATCAGCTTAAATTTTCAACCTACTGAAGCATTTTTAACTTGCCATATATAAATTTTTCAATCCCCAAAATCAGACAAATTGACTGAACGTTCACTACAGACATTCAAGGATCAAAAGTGATAGCAACTTTTTACAATAGAAGTCTTGGAGCTTGGGAAGGAAAATCCTGGAACATTATTTTCCGGGAAATAACTTATCAAAAAATACATGAAAAAACACTATCAACAAACACTCTCAAAACATGCCTATGTTTTTCTCATAATTTTTTTGCATTTACTCTCCTACCTGCAGGCCCAAACAAGTCCATTCTTATATAATATAGAACGATCATGTTTTCTGACACATAGGCAAAAAACAAGGACCTCTTATTGTATTATCCAATTTCTAAGGAATTAATGTTCCAAATGCTTACTAAGTATTACAAAAAAATAAATTTTTAAAATTTTTGAGTATAGAAAATAACTGTAAGTAATAGAATTCTTAGTTTGGACCTGAGCTGCCAAGAAGATTTTTCCTCCCTTGCCAGGAAGATTTTCCTCTGGACTCAGACACTTCCTGGAAGGGAAAGGATGTCCATTTTGGTAGGCTATTTCCCGGGAAATTATGCCGCAATTCTGTGAAGGTCTGCCCTGGGAGAGCAGCCTCCCTCAGGCTGCAGGGTCCTGGCGGATCCGGAGGGGGTATGCGAGTACAAACCTGTTCATTACAATAGGTATAAGGATATCTTGGTTTCTGCCTGCAGGTAGGAGGATAAATGCAAAGAAGCTATGAGAGTTACATAGACAATTTTTAGAATGCCGTCTATTAGCGATTTTAATGCTAGAAAAGTCGCAAGAAAAGAAAAATAAAAGCATTTTTGTAAAGTCAGAGGATTATTACTTTTCCGTTCTCAACTTCCAGTAAGTTTTGACCCAAAATTTCACTGCCATACTCAAAATGAAAAATTAAATTATTTTCTATGATTCCGAGATTAAACCATACTCAGATAACGTAAAAAGGCTATAATTAGCGCCGCGAAACTGAGAACCAAAAAAATTCCAGAGATCCATAAAAGTCTGTATTTCCCAGTTACAATTTTCTCGAAACATTTTTTGGAAATCTTACTTGAATTGATGTTTATGTTGTATTTGTTTCTGAATAGCACTAAAACTGCAAAGAAGAGGCTCAGAAACCATAGAACCAGTGGTGAAGCATAAATCAAAACCGAATGAAAAGATGTATTCTTCATGTCTGAAAAAGCTATCGCATGAAAATAAATCCCCTGAAGAACTCCATTTATTGTAACAAACTGTTTTGCAGTATCTTCAATGCTAGAAATAGATTCTCCTACTATTTTTTCGGCATTCTTCTTCCAAAATGGGTTGGGTTCTGAAGGAATGAATGGTGCTTCCTCTGCTTTAATCTCACTATTAATTTCACCTTCACTCATACTTTTACTTCCCATTCGAATTCTTTCTTACAATTGGGGCAAGTAAGGTCTATGTGCAGTTTTTTTGTATTTTCTCGCCTCAAAGTCTTTTTAATATCAGAAAAACCTAAACGAACGACAACAGTTTCTCCATCTTCAACAATTTTTTCTACATCTGTGCGGAATTTAAATCCACAGTGACGACACTTGATAAGTTCAGCAAGTTCAGAGGTCATTTATTCATCAGTCCTTCAATTTGTGCATTAAAATCTTCCTCTCCCATCTTATCTTTCAATAAGGCCAAGTAATTTTCAGCCAATTGAACATAAGGGGAATTGAGTAATTTAAAAATGAAGAAGGCAGTAAGGAAAGCACGAAGGGAAGATGAATACTCTTCCTTTTCTAAATATATTACTCCTAATTGTCCTAATGTTAGTGCAATTCCGCTTTTGACTCCCAGCTCTTCTGAAATTTTCAGGGACTGGTTATACTTTTGGACCGCTTCTTCGTAGTTGCCCTGCTGCTGATGAACCATTCCAAGCTGGTGCAGTGATTGTGCAATTCCGCTTTTGTCTCCCAGCTCTTCTGAAATTTTCAGGGACTGGTTATACTTTTGGACCGCTTCTTCGTAGTTGCCCTGCTGCTGATGAACCATTCCAAGCTGGTGCAGTGTACCTGCAATTCCTCTTTTGTCTCCCAGCTCTTCTTTCATTTTCAGGGACTGGTTATACTTTTGGACCGCTTCTTCGTAGTTGCCCTGCTGCTGATGAACCATTCCAAGCTGGTGCAGTGTACCTGCAATTCCGCTTTTGTCTCCCAGCTCTTCTGCAATTTTCAGGGACTGGTTATACTTTTGGACCGCTTCTTCGTAGTTGCCCTGCTGCTGATGAACCATTCCAAGCTGGTGCAGTGTACCTGCAATTCCGCTTTTGTCTCCCAGCTCTTCTTTCATTTTCAGGGACTGGTTATACTTTTGGACCGCTCCTTCATAGTTGCCCTGCTGCTGATGAACATTTCCAAGCTGGTGCAGTGATTGTGCAATTCCTCTTTTGTCTCCCAGCTCTTCTTTCATTTTCAGGGACTGGTTATACTTTTGGACCGCTTCTTCGTAGTTGCCCTGAAGATAATGAACATTTCCAAGCTGGTGCAGTGTACCTGCAATTCCGCTTTTGTCTCCCAGCTCTTCTGCAATTTTCAGGGACTGGTTATACTTTTGGACCGCTTCTTCGTAGTTGCCCTGGTCGTGATGAACCATTCCAAGCTGGTGCAGTGATTGTGCAATTCCGCTTTTGTCTCCCAGCTCTTCTTTCATTTTCAGGGACTGGTTATACTTTTGGACCGCTTCTTCGTAGTTGCCCTGAAGATAATGAACATTTCCAAGCTGGTGCAGTGATTGTGCAATTCCTCTTTTGTCTCCCAGCTCTTCTGCAATTTTCAGGGACTGGTTATACTTTTGGACCGCTTCTTCGTAGTTGCCCTGCTGCTGATGAACCATTCCAAGCTGGTGCAGTGTACCTGCAATTCCGCTTTTGTCTCCCAGCTCTTCTGCAATTTTCAGGGACTTGTTATACTTTTGGACCGCTTCTTCATAGTTGCCCTGAAGATAATGAACATTTCCAAGCTGGTGCAGTGTACCTGCAATTCCGCTTTTGTCTCCCAGCTCTTCTGCAATTTTCAGGGACTGGTTATACTTTTGGACCGCTTCTTCGTAGTTGCCCTGCTGCTGATGAACATTTCCAAGCTGGTGCAGTGTACCTGCAATTCCGCTTTTGTCTCCCAGCTCTTCTGCAATTTTCAGGGACTGGTTATACTTTTGGACCGCTTCTTCGTAGTTGCCCTGAAGATAATGAACATTTCCAAGCTGGTGCAGTGATTGTGCAACCCCCCTATTATTCCCCCTTTCCTCATATTTATATTTAACATCATTATATATGTTAAATGCGGTATTTATATCTCCTAAGTTTTTGTAGATTGTCGCAAGAGTGAACTCAGCATTTATTTTTGTAACTCCTGATGTCGTTTTGATGGATTCGTATAGCATATACATTGCAAGTTCGATGTATCCCCAGCAGATCAGGAGTTCTGAAGTATTTTCTACAATTTCGTTTGCTCTTTCCCAGTCTTCGGCTTGGAAGTAGTAATCTCGTGCCTTCAGGTAATCCCATATGCTTTTAGATTGAGATACTAGATTTTCATAGTATCTGCCAGCCCTGATGAGTAGATTTTTTTTGTTCAATCCAGTTTCTTCCAGTTTCTTCCGCGAAAAATCTTTTACGATCGTATGCAAAGAGTAAACAGTCCTGCCGTATTCATGTTCTTGAGAAATAAGACCCCACTGAAAAAGTTTTATAAGAGGTTCTCTAATAGATGGACATTCATCATTTTCGTTTCCGACAATCCAGGATAATGCTTCAATTTGAATGGCTTCTTCGAAGATTGAGGCGCAGACTAGAAGCTTTTTTGCATCTTGATTCAATTTAGAATAGGTTATATCCAACAGGGTGAACTCAATAAGCTTTTTTTGGAGAGGTTCAAGCTCCAATAGGAGGTCATCCACCCCCTGACTGGAGGCAAGTATAGCAAACTGGCCTATAGTCCAAGGATGTCCGCCTATGACATTATATATATCCTTTTTCTTTCGTATTCCCAGATCTGCCAGTTCCGTATAATTGTTCATGAGCCAGTTTGTTTGAGAGAAATGGAGCTCTGGAAGAGAAATATGTTCAATTCCCGAGGTAAGCCTGCCATCAAGGGGATCAAAGTCAAAGCGAGTTGTTATGAGGAATTTTGTCTTTCTAATTGTGTTGTTTAGGAGGTGACGGATGAATGCTTTAAGTTCGGGGTTTTCAATATCGTTTCTATCTTCGTTCAGACAGTCCTCAAAATTGTCGAAGATAACGAGGAATCTTATCTGATTTAATATTGTGACCAGCAAAGCAGTTTTAACTTCAAGAGGGACTTGCTGGTTCAGGAGCTGGTTCAGTTCGGGTCTCCCTTTCATAAGTAAAAAGCTGTTGAATTTCTCCAGAATATCTTCAGGCCTAGTGCTGGAAGTGAATTTTACTCCCAGAGTACCTTCAAAGTAATACCTCATCTTTAATGCAAATCGAGTTGCTAGTACGGTTTTCCCAATTCCTCCAAAACCATAGATGATTGCAGCTCGTTTTACATTGGATTTAAAGCCTTTCTCAAGTAGCCTGAGTTCTTTTCTCCTGGCAACAAATCCTTTATCCATGACCTGCAGATCAGGCATCATACTTGGTTTGAAAACAAGTTCGGAAGGTTCAGATTTTAAGTTTCCTACGTGAACACAATTGTGATCCAATAAATATAGTACTGGAGTTGCAAAGTCAAACCCATTACTTTTTTCTGTGTTTTTCATCACGAGCCTGGCTTCATTTAGAGCAATGTCAACAGATTTTCCGCTTGCAATCGTTTTATAAAAACTAAATGCAAATTTTGTTGCGATGTCATCAATTACAGAGTATTGCATTGCCACTACAGCAGGAATCCCTTTTTTGGAAAGCATACTGGCCAGGTCACTAAAAGCTTCTTTATTTGAACCTTTAGCTGATTCGCAAGAACTGAGCACTACAAGCCGGATGCCACGTTCGGAAAAAAGGTCAGAAAGGGTTCTGTTATCAATAAGCCTAGCTTTCTGGTCTTCGGTTTCAAATACAAGATGTCCTTTGCCATCTATGCTAATCCCATGTCCTGTGAAATGGACGATATGGTAATCTTGTTCGTTCAGGTAGCCTTCGACATTTTCAAAAGTTGCGTCTTCTGTAATGTCAACTTTTATTTTTTGCTCTCTAACAAGCTTGTCTACGGCTTCAAGAATGATTTCCTGTTCCCTTTCTGTGTTCAAAGGAGAAGTCCTGGGGTCTTCAGGACCGGAAATTATTACCAGTATTTTAAGTATTGAATCTATAGGTGCAAACTTTTTTTTCATCACACCTGCAGGCAGCCTTGAAATAAGGATGCTTTTTCTTACAATCAGAAAATCTTCATTGTCATGCAGGTATTCCCAAGGCAGAGATGCAATATCAGGAACTTCTTTATCAAACATGAGCGAAATTCTGAGTCTGTCGCCATTTTCCTGAATTTTGTTTATTTTTTCATTGAAATATTCGCCTAGTTCACCAGAAAATACTCTGTTGTATAACATTTTCCCAAATTTGACGTGTGACTCTTCTCTCTCCCTTTCTTTCTGTGCTTCCACTTTTTCCTTTTGCTTTTTTAATTCCTCTGGACTTTCAGTAACCTTTTCTTCGATATCCTTAAGCATCTCTTTAAGACTCAGATCGTTTCTAAGTTCGAAATCGTGGCTTACAACTACATTTCCATCCTCCAGAATAGAGGCACGGTAAATATACGGAGGTGCTTCGGGGGATCTGGCAACTTGAAAATCGAGAGAAGAATAGTCCAAAATAATCACCAACATTATTTAGATGTAATACTTAATAAATTTAAAGTGTATATTAAGAAAAAAATAATAAATAAGATTTAGAAATAGAAACCAAAAACGGAAGTTTGTTTTTAACTGTATTAATTATTCTTAAAAGTTGTGCTTTTTACTTATGATTGGATTCACTTACTTTATACGAAACTTCCGAACTTTATTTAGATAGAATGTTTTGTTTTTAAAATATTCTATATTGTATATGAATAAGGGAAATTTGGCAGATTACATGCAGGTGAATGCAAAAAAAGTGTAAGAAAAACACAGGTTTAGTTTTTTAGAGTCTACCGTTATTGAAAAAAAATGGTTTAATTTGAATCAACCAGATTTTCAAAAACTATATTTGCATTTCCATTAGTGAGATAATTATAATTTTCTCTTAAAAGATCATATGTGACTTGTATGTACCCATAATTACACTCTTCAGTTTTCCCTGTAGTTTCTCCGGTACATAAAAACTTATGAGAGTATTTTTTATATCTTTCAATTAACTTTTTATCAGGCAACTTATTCTTATTTTTTCTAAACACGGTTGAGCAAGCTAAAATAGTTTTATTTGATGTATCAAGTAAATCAAGCATGTGATCTGAATAAATTGATGTGTGATGTGGAATTTTTAATAAGTTAAAAGTTTTTGGAAAGAAAAAGGGAGAAACGTTTACTAATTCATCTATGTTATTATTTTCTATATCTCCCCCAAAAAACAGTTCAAGGCTACCAAACCTAACGTAAAGTGCAATAGAATAGTCGTTTTTCTGTAATACTTTTTGGCAGATTCTATTTCTTCTAATTAATTCAGAACACGGTGACACGGATATAACTTCAAACTCATATGTTTTTCTCTCCTTTACATACTCATACCATAATTTGGTTAAATTTTTAGAATCGCTTGCGGACTTAGCATGAAAAGAAGAATGATCACGGGATATTAAATTTTGATTAATTGTATCAAAAGTTTCTTTAACACGTCTATTATACGCATAAGTATCCCTATCACCTAAAGTCTCAGGTATCCAAACAGTAGTATTATTATTAGCATATTTAGATAATATTTTATCAATGCCCAATGAATGATCCATATCTGGATGTGTCCAGCAAACCATATCTAAATGATTAGCTTTAAGAGAATCTAAAATATCCATTGTTTTATTTATTCGTTTATACTCAAAACAATCAATTATGCAAGCGAAACTTATATTCTCATCCGATTTGATTATTAAGATTATACTTTCTCCTTGGTTTCTATATCCAATGATATATACATCAAGATTTAAAGAATCCTCAAAAAATTCAGGTGTGAATTTAGGAATCATCTTTTTACCATAACATTTTTCCAATTATTTTTATCTTTATTCGGTGTTACTTGATGTACAACACTATAGTCTTCAATATCAACCATTGTTTCAAACACAACATTTGGATCATCGGTTTCAATTGCATGATATTTTGGTTCATATTTTCGAGCTAAATCATCTAGTTCCCTTTCTAGTCTCGAAACATACTCGATATATTCGTTTTCGTATGGGCTTTCAAATTCATCCAAAATTGTTCCTCCGAACCCCTATTATATTCGAATCACTGAATTCTTCATCCGAAGTAAGTTTTTGAATAAATTCTAATGTTATCGCATTTTTATATAAATCAAAATTTAATTTATTAAAAGCAGTTAATGTTGCTTTTATTGAGCGATCATTAAGTACGTCTTGCAGATCTTCACTTAAATAACAATCTATGTCAAATAACAGACGTAGTGCGCTTTTTTTACTCTCCCTTATTCTTAATAACCCTTTCGAAATGTTCCTAGTTATATTGACAGATATATCGTCAAAGTTTAAAGTATCTACGGCATTATGTACTATTAATTCAGAAGGGGTGCCTATTTTACTTGAAATCTCAAAAGGAGCGGAAAAATATGGCGTTTCAAAATAATTGGAAATCATTTCTTTCTTAAGATCTGATTCTCTCCCGAATATAACTAAAGAATTTATTTTCCGCTGACCGATTCTTAATGGTTTAATAAAAGTATCTTTTGATGATAGAATTTTTTCAGAGATTCCAGCAAATAGATCTATGTAGTAATCAGATGATTTATAAGTACTGTAGTCAATTACTAAAGTAATAAAAAATTTAGTAATCTCAAAATAATTTTTATCGTTTGGGTTAAAAAATTTATAAGATTTGTTCCTTGTAAATTCTTCAGTAGAAATTGACTTCATAGTTTCAATCTTTATCGGATCAGAAAGTTTGATGGATAGTTCATTTATATTATATTCTGATTCTTCTGTATATCCTTTTTCGTGCAGATAACTTGATAATTCTTTAATAGTGTCTTTTATATCGATTATACCTACATAATCAAGTCTAATTATGCCTTTAGTCAAAAAATTATGATGAAAATCTTCACGTTTTATAACCGATTTATCTATAATTGAACCCATCGTATGATGCCCATCCGTCAAACTTGTATAAAAACTTTAGATACAAGCTTCTATTAAATCAATAAATGCTTAGAAGAAATAAGTAATTTACGGTACTGCTAACCGATATCTGATAACCTATTTGAAAATAGATAATTAAGTTTAGCAAACTAAACTTAGAAAATAATTTAAATAAAATTGTTGAATATAAAATAAAAATTTTAGATTGTTTTTACATTAAACTAACATTTTGGATAAGTATTATCCACTTATTTTCACCCTTCAGTTCTATTCCATAAACTTCAGCAGATGTCTTACCTTCAAATCCCTCATGTGGTCTAATAATATTGTGGTATATCTACATCCCTTGAAGAATTAGAGTTTCCTTAATTTTTAAACATCTCATTTTCTTTTCTCTATGAGCTGATCTCAAAACTCAGAATTACGCCCTTAAATCCTAGTCCTGATCTGCAGCTACAAGGAGTTTTCTCCTCGGGTTAGGAAGATCTTCCGGGAAATGGAGGTGAAACTCCCTAGGAAGGCCTTCTTGGAGGAACCCAGGAACTTGGCCAAGACCAAAATGCCGACTACCAGTTAAGGGTTTAATGATATGGTGGCAGAGCAAAAACGTTATCAGTAATCAAAAATCCAGTATCAAAAGCATACGTTAATAAAGACAATTGTGTTATTTTTGAATGAAGGACTTGATCGAAATTATCCAGGATATCCGCAGCTCTCAGCTGCAGCAGGCCTTCTTAATGACACATCTACGTCAATAAATTCCAGTGCGCCATCACCTTCGAAAATAACTACAACTTCATCAAACTTTTCTTTAATGTCCTGTACTGTACCTATCCATTTATGATTTTGGTACTTTACTTTCGGTCCGATTTTGATTTCAGTGATCTTCATTGTTGAGACCTCTTATTATGTTACTATTCTCTATAAATTTCATTTGTCGGACGATATCTAATAGGTGTTTAACATATAAATAATAAACATATAAATCGTACGAATTGTACGAGTTGCGGATAAGATTAAATATATTGACGTACGATAAATATATAGATAATAATGAAAAAATCCGCTAAGACTAAACAAATTGAAGAACATTATGAAGTGCCGAAAAAACTTGATTATTCAACTGTGCCAAAAGCGATAGAGGAAGCTATCAAACATAAGCCATATGAGATAGAAAAAGACGTGAATTTATCATGGGATGGTAAACAGTTTATGATACGCATCCCTTTAGACATCTCTACTGAGATGGGGATTACAAAAGAAAACAAAGGAGAATTTAAGGTAAGATTTAAACTCGTTAAAGGAAGCCCTAATTCGGATGAAATAACTAAAGTAACAATGGAATTGATGAAATGAGTGACTTAACTCCAGTAGAGAAAAGAATAGTAACGGTTTTATATCATGCTCAAAAACCATTATCGACTTCTGATATTGCAACTAGATCTGAATTATCATGGGCGACCACGAAAAAATATCTTGATTCACTTCATCGAAAAAAATTGTTAAGAAAAGGAAAACAAGGGAAGGCAATTTATTGGTGGATAAGAATTGATTGATCAATCACTTTCACATAGCTTACATCATATTATAATGTAAACACGATTAATTAGATAACAAGTGATACAATGTATAACATGACCGAATTATATAATTTATTTAGCTCACCTATTTTTGGGAATACTGTATCACTTCTTAGTTTGGGTATTGGTTTATTTTTTGGAGCTATAGGAATAATAGGAGAACATAGATGTAATATTGTGAATAGACTTTTAAAATTAAAATCTTACCTTCTTAACGAAGAAGCTCAAATAAAAATGAATGTTACATATAAACCAAAAAAAGAATTTAATTTAATCAAGGAAGATTTAAAACAATTTTTAATCAGTTATAACGACTATAATTTACTTAAAGAAAATATGATATCTTTAACTATTAAATTTGATATTTTTACTTTAAAAATAATTCACAATGAATGGGATGAAATTTTCATTGATGTATTAAAAACAGAATGTGGTGTGAGAGATTTAAATTCAAAAATTGAGAGATTTTCTAAAGTATTAAATGAAATTGATCGGACTAAAGGACTATTTGAAAAAGTTAAAGCATGTCAAGCAGTTATTTACTTACCTTATAGTTGGAACTATGTAAAAATATATACTCCAAAAGGATTTACACTTAACAATTACTCAATTAAAATTAAAGGCAATGATGAGATTTTTAAAACTGAAGTAGATATTAGTTTAAACTCGATTAGTGCCACAGGACACACGTTTGATGAAATTAAATCTCTTCTTCAAAAACTTCTATAGCATTATTTGCAATATTCGTAATTCCTAAACTGTTTTTTACCACATTGTACGTTTCAAATAACTCTGCGTTTGTTATTCTCTTTGATGTACTACTTAAACGGCAATCAATCATAATGAAGAAATTTACTATTGTTTCGCCGTCATACTCATAATTAACATTATATGAAGTTACATTATCCATATTTACTTCTTCATGTTCATGTACGTTAGTTCCAAAAAAAGCTTTTTTCTTGCATCTACCAGTACTATTTTCCCATAATCCCCAAATATCTGCTAAATCTGGAATATTTTTAATATTTCTCATATTAAAATATATTTTTTCAAAAGTTAGATATTTAGATTTCTTGAATCTTTTCATAAAAACGTTTGCAATTTTTTTATTAACAAATACGAATATCTCTTCAGATCCGAGATCTATCACAACATCAAATTCATCCATTGGCTGATACTGATTAACGGTGTGCATACCTCTTGGAATGTTTTGAATATCTGTATTAACTAACTCTGCAAAAACATCCTCAATATTATCCAAAAAAATTCTAATCGGTGCGTTTATCGTATCTGAATAATGAGTAGCAATATAATGAATTCGGTTGTTTACATCATCGTAGTGTCTAAACTTTAGTACTGATTTAGCATATCCTAATCCATCCGATAAGTTAAGGTCGGCAAAACTACATTGAGAACTTGAATTCAGTTCTTTTTTCATTAAATTTTCTTTATCTGGATTTATCAACTTGAAAACTGCTAAACTTCCGCCCATAAATACGTACGATTATTTAATAATTTAAAAACTAACCGATTTTATCATACTTTTGAGAATATATTTCTAAAAATTATATTATGTGGGAAGATTGAACTTTATTAATAAATCTATTAATTGAAAACAATTATAAAACTCCTAATATCTCTAAAAACTCCCAATTTTTGACAGCGTTTAAAATTAGCTCAACTCCCGTAGACTTGACAGAACCCATTTAAAATATTTATTTAGATAAGAAATCGTAACAGACCGTAACCAAGTTACGGACGTTTTCATAAAAAACCAGCCTCTTAAGGCAGATTTCTTCCCTTTCTAACCTATTTTCTCTACTATATCTAACACTAATCATGTTTAATTTTCTCTTTTTACTTCGGAACTTCGCGCCCCTTAATCAGTTGTTTTTCTTTTCATAGAAAAACATTTTTTTCATTTTGATAATTTCATAGGTTTCAACTCTTTTCTTTCATTCTTGTTTTCTATATTGTCCGTAACTTGGTTACGGTTGGTTACGGTCTGAATATAACCCTCACTTCCCTTCTTCCCGTCTTTTTCTTACTTAGAAAAATGTTATTAGGGAACATGATTAATGCTTTTTCCAGAACGTCTTTTTTCAGTTTTCTAACGTTTTGGTTTGTTTTTATAGTGTATTGTATGTTATATTCCTCAGGAACAATATTCTTGAAGAAGTTCATGAGTTCTGGGGAAGTAAGAAATATCTCTTCATTTCTGGGCTTTACTTTTGTTTTTAGATAATTGTGTAGATACATCGCGTACGCTGTACATTTACTAGCCTGGAAATGAATATCATTTTCTATGTTTGGTTTCTGACACGTCCCCAACTCTTCTAAATCATCAACTCTCTGAGAAAGAAGCTCAATCTGTTTGGGAACATTTATTTCATCGTCTTCATCAACAAAACTAGAAAGAGATAGCATTTTTTCAACTTCGGCAAGTCTTGTAATTATCTGTAGGTCAGAAGTAGCCAGAAAATCCCATGTTATATAATTAAGACATTCCTTAATCTCTGGATCATGTAATAATGTTTTAAACTGTTGTATTTTTTCCCCTGATCGCTTTTTTAAGATTGAATTTTCTTCATTTGTGTCGTTATCACTGAGGCTTTTCTGAACATCGGGATATGCTCCTAAGACATTGATTAAGAGCTTAGGTTCTTCCCGGAAGAGTTCCTTGAGGACTTCCTTGACAAGTTCCCTGCTCATTATGGAGGACCCAAAAAGTTCTGCAGCTGCAGAGTTCATTTGCAGTCCCTCTTCAAAACAACCCAGCTGGCGGTCATTTGAAACATTCTGTCATGAACTGCCAGACGTTTCCTTATCTCTTTTCGGGCTTGCCTCTGACACCTCCTTATTTCTCGGATCTGCTCAACTGCCTGGGTCCAGAGCTGCTCCTCATTTGATGGAGGTCTAGATCCCCATAACTCGCATTCCCATAAAAGAGAAATTAGAATATCCTTGTACGGTTCAAGGGCCTGCAATCTTGGAATCCAGTGCCAGTCTTGAGTTACAGGATATCCTCTTACACATCGAACTCCAGTTCCTACTACATTTTCAGGAGGAAAATCCTCATAGGTTATCAGGGCGCAGTATTCTCCTAAAGGGCTTTCCAGGTCGCTGCAGGCTGTGCAAATATAAAGAAAGGGAAATATCACTCGTCTCCCTCCGTTTTTTTCCTGGGCTCAATCAGGTCAATAAACTCCCAGATCCGGGCCCTGAGGGTTTCGTAATTCAATCCGGGAAACTCAGCAACAATTATGCCAGCCATTAGAACCCCTTCTCCCAGTGGATAGGTTGAAAACCAAGGACCTTTTCTGCACAGCAGCCAAAACACTGTCCTTTATCTTCACAGCTTTCACAGGAATCAGGACCGCAGCCGTCACAAGGATTGCAGACAAAAGAAGGACCATTTTCACAGCGCTGGCAGCATTCTCTTATCTTACTCATTTGGCTGCCTCCGGAGCTTTGTAGTAAGGTGCAGCTGCAGGAAGAATTTCTTTTAAAGTCTCAATATTAGGTCCGTTACTGGTCCCGCCACAGCTACCCTGGGTAAATCTCACAGCTACCATGAGCCGGATCATCACCTTATCTAGGTCCTTATCAGGGATGCTTGCCAGAAAGGCCTTATACTCATCCGTATATTGTGATGTCGGAACTTTTCCCCATCTATTCAGGCCTTTTCGGGCAGTTTCTCCCCAAATCGCAATCCCAAAAATCCGGACCATTGTCCGCAGTATTTCCTTATTCATTCCACTATCCGGGATGTTTTCTAAATCTGGGACCCTATCTAGAAACTCATCCACGGCGGCCCAGCAAACTGCAGCTTCATCTCTTATTTTCTGCTGCTTTTGTTTTTCTTTAGCATTATTTTTTTTCTTGAAGCACTTTGGATCCAGGCAAACTGCTTCCTTTTCAGTGGAAAATTGCTTGTTGTCGCAGTTGACGCAAGCTTTTGTGTCAAAATTTGCATATTTCAGTTTATTATACCGATCATAAGGAAGCTTTTTCAGGTCCACAGCAGTTTTTTTCTTTAGCCTTTCAAGTTCCTTTTCAAATGCATCATCCAGCTTCTTTTTTGCCTGGTTTACAAGCTTTTGCCAGCAGGCCTTATTCAGACAAAACCGATTCTTTTTCCCATATTTGTTTATAATAACAAAGTCACTGCATTTTGTGCAGTTTGTTAGGTCCAGATATGACTTCAGTTCTCTGTACTCATATGAAAGGTCCTCCAGGTCAAAAGTTTCCTTGCCGTACTCAATTTTGTTGTTTATTAAGGACTCAAGTGTTTTTACAGATACATTTCCGTCTCTTGCGGTCTTTTCTTTTAGTTCAGCATAGATTTCTTTGTATACGGGATACTTTGTGTACTTCAGTAGGAGAATTACATGTTTCGGGGTTATTTCCCGGGAAATAATCATTTCTTGAAGATCCATCGGAGCCTGCAGCAATCTCAAACGGTTTGCCAGCCAGGGCTGGGTTTTTCCCAATTTGCCAGCAAGCTCTGCCTGGGCGATATCTCCCTGGGAAAGCCTGTCTCTGATGGCCCAGGCCTCTTCCATAGGGCCCAGCTGGGACCTCTGGATGTTTTCAATCAGCATAATGTCCTGGACCTGCTGGTCATCGAGATCCAGGATTTCCACAGGTACCAATCCGAGCTGCAGGTTGCAGGCAGATCGGAAACGCCTTTCACCTGCAACCAGGTCAAACATGCCTTGAGCTGCAGGCCTGACTATCAGGGGCTCGAGGATCCCATACTCTTTGATGCTTGCCTGCAGTTCAGCTAGTTCTGTATCGTCAAAATGCTTCCTGGGATTCAGGCCTGTTAAGTTTATCTGATCGGTCCGGAGATATCTTCCATAGCATTTGTGACAAAGAGAAGATCCATCATGAAAATGCTTAAGTTGATTCTTACATTTCGGGCAGGTCCACCAATTTGATTTATCTTCTGAATTATCCTGGTTCGAATTATCCTCTTCTTCAGCTCCTTCCTGGACAATATTATCGGCTTCAACAGGGATAATAAATGCTGGAGGGTCAACAACCTTTTTTTTGCGGCTTCCTGACGCCGGCTTAGTTTTAGAGGCTGCCCTGGCCATCAAATCACCCCAACCTGCAGGAGCATTCCTGCAAATGCTATGATCCAGAACACGAAGAAGAGAAATGCCTGGGAATAGTCCCGGGTCCTGCAATTATGCCAGACTAGGAGAGGATTTGAAACGGACCAGATGAGATTTGCTGCCTGAGCATCTCCAGCTGCAACAAAAAGTGCTCCTATCAAGGAAGGTAGAATTACTGGCTGCAAGATCTGCCGGATAGATAAACAGGGGTTCATGCTATCCCTCTCACTCGTTTCCATTTTCTGCCCTTGGGGCTCCCGCTATACACTCTACTTAACGGCTCATTCCTCTTTATCGCCAGCTTTATGGCAGTTTTCTTTGCTTCTTCGATGTTACAGCATTCGGCAAATTCAATGCCGTAATCCCCAAACAAAAAAGCATACCTGACAGAACCGGCTCCTGCTGACTTCTTAGGCATGTGCTGTTTGATGAAATACACATCGCGGATGTCATAATACGTCAATGGACTTGTGCGGTCAAACTGTTTTTTGAGTTCTTCAGGAGCATGATTGACCATCGACTGATAATCAGCGTCATTTAACGTGTTTATCGGAATTTCCCCGATCAGGTTATGTTTTTGCTTTCGTTTTTTTACAGGATAGGGGAATCCCAATCGTTTTTCCTCCCGGATGGATTTCCGGTCTTTCGAGTCGATTAATGCACCCATCAGAAGCCCCCCGGAATTAGCTTTTTACATTCGCTTTTGCAGGCTTCACAATCATTGTGGCAACCATAGCAACCAACCCCATGATTTACAGAGTTGTGAGCATAACCTTTGCATTTCTTGCAGCATTCCCTAAATAATGCAGCCATCAGAAGGCCTCCTGAATGATCTGCAAAAGCCTTTCCGGAGGGAACGAGGCAGAAACTATTAATTTTTCACAAATAGGACAGTAAGAGAGCATTTCAGTTGTCTTGATTTCCCGGGTAGGTTTTCCATGGTAATCACAGTATGGGCAAATAACTGTCTTCTGGCTCACGATCTCGCCCCCAGGACAGCCATTTTCATTTCGTACAAGGTTGGTTCCGGCTGGATGTTCCGTGCAAGCTCCTTAGCCCTGCAGTATATCCTGGCTCTCCGGATCCGCTTGTATGTCTTCCTGCAGTTACGGAGGTTCATTGCTGTTCCTCCTTGGTTCTAAGCCAGAGCATCCCAGCAACTGCTCCAAGGTCCTCCAGTTTGGTCTGCAACCGATTCAATATCTCTGAAAAACCACTCTCGGCAAAAGCATCATCCACTAAAATATAATGTATTTCTCTGAATTCTTCGCGGAATTTTAGAATAAGGCCATATCTGTTCATTGTCGTTAAGGAATCGCCTTTTTCCTTCAGGACCTGCTCAATTGCAAGGGCAAAATAAAGGATTTCAGGCCTTAATTCCTGCAATGTTCCTATCTCTGGATAGTCCTCTTCTCTTTCAGTTGCAGGGGCTGTTATTACCTCCCCAAAGAAACAGCCGTTGTCAATGTAATATTGAGAATTGCATTCGGGACAATAGTATGTTTCGAAGCCTAAGCATGTGTATTTTTCAAATTCCCCTTCGAAACCACATACTTTTTTATGCAATTCCCAAAAACTGTTTTCGTCGTCTACGCTGAGAGTCACTGCTTCACCCCCAGCTCCAGGTCCGAGAATTGTTTTTTCCGTAAATGGTTTTTGTCTATCTTATCACAGACATAAAATATTAGCAGGTCACCAAATGCCACACCCATGCACATCATACGAGAAGGAGGGTACAACGAAAGAACCAGACTTGACATACAGCTCCCTAACGCCAAGTATCCAATTACGGAAGCGTTAGTTACTGTCTGTTCTCTATTCAGGAAGTTCATACTCTTCCTCCTGAAAGCAGATAAGCAGGCAGAGTCACAGCGGAACCGATTATAAGAACCGACAAAAAAATTGAAAAAATATAGGAATATCCTGCCGTTGATAACGAAATTCCAAATATCAGCCCTGAAAACAATACCAGGTCTAAAAATATTTTTATTTTTTTTGGGGTCCCCCATGGATTGTTAGCAGGCATGAGATCTCCCTCCCTTCAAAGCCCTCCTGGTATCGGGATTTGTTAGGCTTTTGATCCGGACCTGGGAATCAATTCCGGACCTGCAGATCCTGGGATAATGGATTTTTCTGCTCATGCCTGGACCTCCCCTTTATCAGGACATTTCTGCAGCCGTTTGGGATAGCCGCCGCATAACTGGCAATAAGTAATAACAGAATTTGCTCCACTTTTGCGAATGCTATCTCTGGATTTCAGGTGCGGGCATCTGATCTTTGCACAATTCTGAGCACTTGGCTTAAAATTCGGAGGCCTGTTCAGTTTGTTCATATCTCTGCCTCCGTTGAACCAAAGAACAGATACATTAACCCACATGCAAGGATTGCAAGGAGCATTCCAGTGATGCAGACAGGGGACAGGAGGACATCACGGGAGCTCATGCCTCTGCCTCCGGGATCTCGTAGCCATGCTTCCTAGCGGCCTTCACAATGCAGCTGATAATTTCCTGATATTCTTCCCGATCTTTTCTTGCCTGCGGGGAGGTGAACTTAATGTTCAGGCCTCCACAAAGTATCAGAGCGTCTACAAAGTTTCCAACAGGGACATTTCTATGTGAGTTCTCAGGACTGACCCTGCAGGCTTCTGCCATCGTCCTATCCATATCTAACAGATGCAAGGGACATTCTGTCATGTTTCCGGGGATCCTGTCAGAGACTGCGCAGATCTGCCGGCGCCGTCCTGCATGAGAAGTCCATATCAAGTTTCTGCAGCCTTTACAGGCCTCGACAGATGGCTTGAAAGTCATGCCTCTGCCCCCTCAGAGTTCATTTTCTGAGCAAATCTTTCCTTCAAAGCCTTCGGCAATTTTACAACATAGGTTGAAGGTTTTTTTCCAGGGTTTTTCCCGGACCAGCCGCAGCTTTCACAGGTCCATGTTTTTGCTTTTATCCTTCTATGCACGTTTGATTTTTTGCATTCCGGACAGCAGGGAACATCTCTTGTTATAGATCCTCCCATCTTTTTTAGGGAAATTACCAGGGGGGTACTCATGCCTGAACCTCCTGGTTCTGGGGGCTGTCCTGGTGCTTCGGGCATTTGCGGAGATACTGAAGCTGTTTCCCTGCAAGCTGACAAAAACCGTTTGTTCCTTGCCTTCGAAATAATCTGCATTTCCTGATAGAGTTGCAGCCCATTATTGAAGGGTTGAACATCAAGCATCCCTCCCTTCATCAGAAACGCAGTTCTGGTCCGGACGGGTTGAATAATAACGAGAGAGCATTGGCCTATAACAGGCATCAGGATCTTCGACTATACCATTCTGCTGAAAAGCAGAGCTAACGCTATTTGTTTTGTTTTCCATCTTAACTCGACCATTTACAACAGCTCTCTGAAATCTGCTAAATTTCAGATGCTTATTTTTCGGTATGTTAATAGGACTATATAAACTTTAAGGGCAGATAACTTTTTAAAGTAATATTGGTATATAGATTTATACCTCAGTAGAACGTGCTGCTAACACGTGAAACTGAGATTGAGAGCGGGAACTCTTTTAAAAGACTCGACCGACCCGCTCAATATCGACGTCATTCTATTGAGGTGCGTATGCAAAGAGGGGACGGGAGCCTTACTTCCCAATAGTAGGGTTCAAATCCCCATCGGAGCACTTTTCCTTTTTACACTCTTTTTTGATGTTACAATTTCTTCATGCTAAAATATCTTCTGGCTGAAAAAATCTAATTCACTGAATCATTCATAAAGCTGTATTTTCACCCATCAGGGAAAATTCCTGGACTACATTTTAAGTCATTACTGTTAGCTGTTGCAGCTCTGTTTTCTCCATTAAGGTATCTGTATATTTTTCAATAAGGAGTTTATATTCAGGAGTTATTCTGTAAATTATATTTTTTCCATCTTTTATTTCCATAACAAGGCCAATTTCTCTCAGGTTTTTAATATACCAGCTAACTGTTGGCCTGGAAACTCCAATTTCATGAGCAAGAGCTACATTTGTATTACACCTTTCATCCATTATTTCCTCAATTATTTTTTTATTCGTCTGGTTTTGAAGAGCAGAAAAAACTTTTTTCTCGTCCTCGTCATAAACCAAAAGATTTCCGAAATACCTCGTCTTTCCGCCGTCTTTATAGGCTTCAATTTTTTTCTTAGCTTTAAGGGTTTTAACGTGGTATTTTACTATTTCTCCGTCTAAACCAACGTGTTCTACAATTTCACTAATGTATGCTCCGGGTTTAGTCTGGATATAGCCATAAACTCTAAAGCGGCTAGAGTTTTCAAGTACATTCCCAGGGTTTACAATTCGATATCCTACTATTGTGAAAAATAACTTCTGAGGATAGAAAAGATCAATTGTAGCTAAGATATACATCGTACCCAGCCATAACAGAAACTGCCAGTAGGGTATTTCAATGATCTCAAGCTTCGTTACTTCTCCTCCATTAATTGGAACCCCTACTTGATCACTTGGAATGGGCTGTACTATATATTCATGAGCCTCAGATGTTGATATTAAAAGAACAAATGAAAAAAATAATAAGCAGAGGATAAGCTTTTTTTGAAGCTTAATGGTGCGCAAAGGCATTAAACGTGTAATCCTCTTTTTCAACGACAGATACTCCTTTTACCTCGAACTTCCAGACTCCCGACTCCAGACCATCTTTAGAGGATATTTTGAGGCTTATTTTACCGTCTATACCTTCTGGACCATCTTTTCAGAGTAAGTTTTCATCTTGTTTCCTTTTGGGTCATAGGGGGTAAGGGATAGTTTACTTTGTGTGTTTCACAGTTCAACTCCAAGGTTATGGCATTTGTTCCCTTTGGCACAGTCGCTTTGTGAGCTTTTTTCTGTCCCTGCTTTATGTATGTCATAATGGCACCTCTTCATCTTCCTCTACCAAAATAAGGGAAAGTAAGGTTTCAGAACGAGGAGAATTATTCTTCAAGCGTTCAACAACGTATTCTTTTCCTGTAGAAGTCAAAATAACTTCCTTACAAGAGTTTACTGAATTAGAGCCTGTCAACAAATCACCCCAAAAAAGTGAGAGAAAATTCCATATGAATCTTATGATCTAGGACACCATGAGTGTAGCTATTGAATTTTTTTATAAATAACAGATTATATATCTGACTTTCCGCAGATGCCTTCAAAAAAATAACATTTTTCCTGATATCGTTTTTGGAGAATTATTCGAAAATTTACAGTTATGATAGCAACTGAAGCTTAGGGAAATGACTACTGGAAATTTTCAATGAAGGCAAAAGGCCAAAAAGTTGGGAAAATTTCAAAAATACACGCTTGAGTAACCGGGGTGGTTTTCAGAAAAAACGATAACAGGAAAAATTGTGAAAATTGAAAGGACATCTGCGGAAAGTCGGATATATCTTGTGTGCTACCAAATATATGAAATTTAACCGCAATGTTGAGCGACTTGTTTTTTGAAATATGCAGATATTTTTGATTAATAAGGATGTCCGATAGATATATAAAGTATTATGAGACGGGATACTGATTTTTTAGTTCGCTTTTATACACAAATCTGCGGGGAAAAACTGTAAGTCCTAACTGGTATCGAAACAATTTCATTATAGAAATTCGTAGAATTCTCGGCAGCATTGTATTTTTACTGTCAATTCGAAGTTGAATTTTTCAGCCTTGTCTAAAATTGGATTTTTCTTTAAAGGCCTTATTTGGCAAAATAGTTATTTTCATCAACTGGAGGAGTCATATTATGGCTCGTTATAATTTTCTTTTGTGGTCTGGGAGACATTGTAATATTTGCATGTCAGTCCCCCAACTATTCTCAGTTTAAATCGATAATTGGAACAGGCTTTCTTAATGTTGGTGCTTTCTTTATATCTGGAATACTTATTGGCTTCATCTTTGGAATACCACGGTCATGTCTCAAGAATCACTTCAAATGGGATCAAGTAATATAGGAGGCACATCAACCAAAAAAAGGTCATTTAATGCCGGAATTTATGGAGAGAACTCAAATCTGGATTAGATCTCGGATTGGTTAGCTAATATTCTGGTTGCGATTGGACTGACCCAGATGACCCAGATACCAGACTGGGGCAGTATGCAGAAATCGTTAAACCAGCATTGGTGGTTTTTAAAACAGTGATATGTTTAGTATTGCAATACTAATTTTCTTTTCATTAGACGGTTTTCTTATTGGCTATCTCTGGACAAGGCGTTCAGCTACTGTAGAGTTTCATAAGAGTTCTGTTGAACTTCAAGATTCAACTGCTGCACAGGCATATTCCGATTATACGACCTAGTATCCTGTTATCAGGTCACAGAATTCGATGAATACGAATTTTGAAGTTTTCATTAGAGGGGGGTTTTCATTTGCCAAAAAAGGCTGTTCTAGCCTCAAAAAGTGCAGAACAACAAAATAAGAGGAAACTTTTGTTTTTTTACAATAGAATCCACATGCGATGGAAGACTTATTTTACATAACCTTGAGGCTATTTTGAGATTTGCCTTACCCCTAAATTATTTCCGGATAAAACACAGGGTCATAAGCACTTAAAAGGAAGAAAATATTTGATTCTGGCAGGAGAAGGCATTAGGAAATAAAATCATTGAATTAATTGTTCTAAGCCGCTGAAGTAAGGCTATGAGTACTAGCTTTTAAATATCTTTACAAAAATTGTCTTTGGAGAAAACGTGCTATCTGCCTTGACCCCATAAGTTTTAAACACGTTTTCAATTGACAGTGTAAGCATTTTTGAAAAAGTAGATCCAAGATCATGGGTTATTATCAGCTTATAATAGTAGCCGTTGTCGATGTAATCTGCAGTATCTATCCAGTTAGTTATTTTGAGATTAATAATTAGACCATCTATAACTTCATTTAGATTGCATTCTGCGAAAGGCTTCTGAAAGTAGAGCTCTATTGTATATTCTACGGTTTTATTCCGGATAAAAAGCTCACTTAGCAGCTCAATATCAGTGGTTTCTATTAGGAACTTAAAGGCAGTTTTTTCTATAATAACTAATGATTTTGCCCGTTTAAGGCGTATCCAATATTTCTCTTCTGAGGTTAATTCTGGACTTAGCTTCAGGATCTTTTCCAGATTTTCCAGTGCAAGTTCTAATGTTTTTTGCTGCGTTTCAAATTTTTCGGTGTGCTTTTTTAATAATTCCCAATGTTTCTGCGAAATTGTAGTAGAAATTCGATGTGTTTTCACAATAATTCACTCCGAATTTCAGACATTTTTTAAAATTTATAGGATTTCCGAAGTTAAACTGAGTAATAAGTATGCTTTAAAACCTTCAACGTTCTCAAGTACATTTAGTTACAGTGTCTAATGTACTTGATTTTTGATTCCAGGTGTATACAGTCCTAATTCACTTATTTTTCAATGCGCATATCAAACGAATTATGCGCATGCCATACGTACACTATCTGGGCAGCCTATTTCTACCTGCGTATTTTATTTTAGCTTTGTTCACAGAAAAAAAGATGCTGTGAAATTTGCACAGCAAATGTAATAATATTAGGTGTTTACCATGAAGGCAATAAAGCTTATAATGCAGATTGAAGGAGATGCCAATATTTGCATTGCAGTCCTCGATGGTCCGGTCGACCTTACACATCCGTGTTTCGGTAAAGCCAAAATAACCCAATTAGAATCTTTAGTTTCGGACGTTGCCAAGGATGGACCAGCTACGAAACATGGAACTCATGTTGCCAGCTTAATATTTGGCCAGCATGGCAGCCCTATCCGTGGAATTTCACCCGGCTGTCGTGGACTCATCATTCCTGTTTTTGCGGATGGGCCTGCTGATTCAATAGTGCCCTGTTCGCAGATTGATCTCGCTCACGCCATCACACAAGCAGTTGAACAAGGAGCCCATGTCATAAACATAAGTGGCGGTGAACTTGATTCCTCTGGTGAACCTCACCCACTACTTGACAAGGCTGTTCGCCTCTGCGCCGAAAACAATGTTTTAATCGTTGCAGCTGCGGGAAATGACGGGTGTCAATGCCTTCATGTGCCAGCTGCCATTTCCTCGATCCTTGCAGTAGGGGCAATGGATGCTAAGGGATCGCCTCTCAAGTTTAGTAATTGGGGAGAGACGTATCAAAATAACGGTATTCTTGCACTTGGCGAAAAATTGCGGGGTGCTGCACCTGGCGGTGGTGTTGCCACCAAAAGTGGCACCAGCTTTGCCACTCCGATAGTTTCTGGTATTGTTGCTTTGCTTTTGAGCATCCAGACACAAAGGGGGGACAAACCTAATCCCTATGCTGTGAGGGAAGCCATTCTACAGAGTGCTTATCGTTGTATTCCCTCCGAAGGTTTAGATTGTTCTCGCTATCTAAGGGGTCGTCTCAATGTTGGAGGGGCATATGATCTTGTCACGAAACAACAAGTTGTGACTAACAGTCACAATTCAATACAACAAATTCGGGAGAGTGCGGGCATAGAGATGGTGGAATCTTCAAAAAGCTTGCCTTTTCTTGGCGTGCAGAATTCGGAATTTACAACATTTAATCCAGAGATGGCAGCGTCTTCGATTCTGAGTTCTACCCTGGACGCAATGAAAGCTCTGGAAGATCCTGATTCTATTGAGCCAAAATCGATAGACACCAAAAACAAACGAACGAAAAAACAGACACAGGAGGATAATATGACTGAAAATATAGAAGGAAAATGTAGTTGTCCAAAAAAGAAGATGGAAGAAACGAACGAACTTAACGAGCAGACAAAAAATGTAACTACGTCCCAGATTCTTGCATCTGAAGTACAGGCAGCAGAATCAATTATGGCAAACCAGGAGGCGGCTATGCGGCCTGTCATGCCTGCGCAGACCCCTGTTACGAGAGCTGCGAGCAGGCAGTCCCTCGTATATACTCTTGGCACACCGGGTTATGACTTCGGGACCGAAGCACGAAAAGATGCTTTTATCCAGAGTGTAGAGTCAGATGAACCTGGAAAACCACCAATCCCATTTGAGAATAGGCTGCTGGACCTCTTGGAGACAAATCCCGAGTATGCTGAATCACTTATATGGACCCTCGATATTGAAGGTACCCCTGCTTATGCAATCCGCCCTACAGGCAGTTTTGCCTCGACGACATACAAGCGATTACTCGAATTTCTGCGGGATTATAAGGAAACAGACGAGGACAAAAATATTGAGAGGGTATCGATTCCAGGAGTCATTGAAGGAAATGTAAAACTCCTTTCGGGCCAGACAGTTCCGGTTATTATACCGGAATTGAGGGGGATGTACGGTTGGAATAAGGAAGAATTGATAAGCCAAGTCGTAAGGAGCCTGGAGTCCCAGGATATCGATAAGGAAGAAGTAGAGAAAGAAATTTCTGACTTCTTGGATCGGGTATATTACGAATGTATGAACATGGGTCGGGTTTCATCAGATAGGGCGATGAACTTTGCCGGGACAAACGCATACCAGGCATTGATCGTTTTTAGTGAGGTAATTCTGAATGACCAGGTGCTGGATAAAATTGAGACTGAACGAAGTCCTGTCTGCCGGCCGGATTCTGATTGTTGGGATGTAAAGCTGACGTTCTTCAACCCGAAAAAACGTGAAACAGAAGCCAGAAGGGTGTTTCGATATACCATCGATGTGAGTGACGTGGTACCTGTTACAGTTGGAGAGATACGGTCTTGGTATGTGTACTAAGATGGAGCTATTTGATTACTTGCCACCCTAGGATTTCGTCACCTAGGGTGGTATCCACTCTATAGTTGCAATCTTTGTCGTTGTGACGAGGACGGTGATAATAAGCAGGGACAATTTGTTTCAAATTGTCACTTGTGTGGTGACAGAATAGCTCCCATTAAGGGAAATGAACAAAAAGAGATCGGAGGAAGTTCTTATGAAATTACCAAAACAAGCAAAACCTGTTATGAGAAGTGTTAGCACGGCAAAAATCGAGGCAGGAATCAGTCAGTCTGGCCTTTGTGAAATGGGTTGTAACCTTATACCAAACGCTACAGGAAAGGCTATTTGCCTGGCTGCATGCTCCGGCTTAGGCAAAGTTCTCTAATGCCGGATTTTGCAGTACAGACGATTTGTGGTTTAACACCTATGTAGTCTGGGGCAGTTGTTCGTGTTTTTTAGCATGGATATCCGCCACTGATTATTTGGTATAGACAATGAAATTGACTGCTCAGAGGTGATAGATAGCTACGACCTGTCAGGTTGCGAGCTATCCAAACACTCATTTTTTGGGTATCCCAAAATTGAGTGACTCATAGTGGCCATATATCAGAACTAAGGAGGATGTTATTATGAAATTACCAAAACAAGCAAAACCTGTTATGAGAAGTGTTAGCACGGCAAAAATCGAGGCAGGAATCAGTCAGTCTGGCCTTTGTGAAATGGGTTGTAACCTTATACCAAACGCTACAGGAAAGGCTGTTTGCCTGGCTGCATGCTCCGGCTTAAGCAAAGTTCTCTAATGCCGGATTTTGCAGTACAGACGATTTGTGGTTTAACACCTATGTAGTCTGAGGCAGTTGTTCGTGCTTTTTAGCATGGATATCCGCCACTGATTATTTGGTATAGATAATGAAATTGACTGCTCAGAGGTGATGGATAGTTGTAACTGGGCGGTTACAGCTATCCAAACACTCATTTTTTGGGTAGCCCAAAATTGAGTGACTCAGTGGTCAGGAGTTAAAGCTAAGGAGGAAATTGCTATGAGACTACCAACGCAGGCAAAACCCGTTGTGAGAAATGTCAGCACTGCGAAAATCGAGGCAGGAATCAGTCAGTCTGAGAATTGCCAAGATAATTGCAAAAAACTGCGAGGAGCTGCAAGGGATTTATGCTCGAAGATGTGTGAAGTTTACACGGTTGAACTATAAGATCAACATACTTTCGACCTTCAACTATAAAAAAACATCCTTTCAATTACAAAGTCTACGATGCTTGATTTTTGTGCTTCAAGTGTGTAAGTTCCAGATTTATTAAGTGTACATAGCGACCACCTAACCGCTTGCATGTTGGATCAGCTAAAAGGATTTCTCAGAGTATGACTGCACTTTCGGCTGATCCTAATGCGAGCAGAGTGAGCGGTAGAGGTTCGTTCTTTTTAGCACGGATATCCGCCGCTGATTATCTGTTAGATAGGATGAAATTGGCTGACAAGAGGTGATGGATAGCTACGATCTGTCCGATTGCAAGCTATCCGAACACTCATTTTTTGGGTAACCCAAAAAAGGTGAGGAAAATGGAAAGTATCAATGTTTGTGCCATTTATATGATAGGCATTCTTGCATGGATCTCACTCTGGATTTACAGCGGAGCAATGAAATCGCAGAAAGTGATTAAAACATTATGCATACCGTTTTGTTTATGCATCCTGTTTATGCTGGCAAATGGACTTATTATAGGGTGTAATCTTTCTGTGGGAAACGTGGAATTGGAGGAGAGTCTTTTCAACTTTTTAGAAGACCGTTCCCAGTTAACACTGGAGGTATCTGCCAGCGTATTAGTAGTGGCCACAATTATATATGGGGCAAGTCGGGAAAAATTTCCTGCTCTATTCATTCGTTTAGAGACACTGTCCTTTGTGTGCCTGATCGGCTTCATGGCACCGATAACGTGGATACCTATCAATCAACCTTATTGGTTAATGATATTGAGGCATGCTCAAACAGTGCCGTATTTGATGGGAATTTTTTTGTGTGTGTCAGGAATTATGGTTCTCCTCAATGACCTTTCCGAAACAGCTGAAAATGCAGATTTTTCCAACCAGAAAGATAGAGGGTAAAACCCGACAGTAGGCAAGTTGCTACGTAGAAGCATATGAAAAAAATGATTAAGGCTTCAGGGCAGCAACGTGTTCAGAGCCAGAGCAGGGCTTTAAATCAAAAAAGATAGATCCAGATTTCAAGAAGCAACAGGTCTTTGAGATCTAATCAGGAATTACTTACGTACTTAAGTACGAAATCAAGCAAGATAGACTCTGTGATTAAATATATGATTCAGACACTGATGATATTGATTTCTAAGTTCAACTGCGTAAGTCACTGCTATTATGTCATGAAGAGCCAGGTTACATTTTTTGCTTTTCATATATAAAATTACAGTCATTATTGAGACTTTAGAAACACATTCCACTTTATTGTAATATGCAATGTTTTAACTTTATAAATATAGTTACACTGTTTGGCAGATATTAATACAGGATAATATTGGAGGAAGATAACAAATGGATAAAGATTTTCATTACTATGGAACCTATGTAGCTGCCTGCTATGCAGGGTATTCTGCTAGAGAAGCTCAGACAATAGCTCATGCGGCACAGTATGTCGATGACTCTGTCCACAGACTATTGATCAATCAGGGAGATTACGGTATTGATTTCCAACCCATCCCAACATGCCATACCACAGGTGAGCTTGGATGGACTACGGTTGGATCAGGACCATCTCTTTCAGAATTGCATCAAGTTTGGATTCTCTTTCACTTCCTGCCCGGAAACTATGAATCTCAGACACTTTCGGACCCCAATGCTTCATCGAGGATGAGGGAATATACAGGCCCCCAGCATGATTCATTTCCTTCTGTTTTTCCTGTCAAGAGTTGGGACTATAATGATAAGGCCAAGTTGGAGTTCAGGCTTCTATGTCTGCCCGAGAGTCCAATGGCTATGGCAATGATCAATGATATCATAAATAAACATGTGGGGCAGCCATATGAGACCCATCTTATCGGTCTCAGAATGCATGTTCTTGCAGATACGGCAGCTCATGCATATTACGCAGGAACTCCAGCGTGGCATGTAAACGATGCGGGTGCCAAGGTCTACGATCTTACATCAAATCCAAAGAAAGAAGTTCCATGGCTACCAATCTCAGGTGGAGAACAATCCACACCATCCACAACAATCTATTATGATTCGATATTCTACCTAGGTCATGGCCGCATGGGGTCAGTTCCTGATTATCCTTGGATTAGGTATGAATACTCTCCGAAATGGTCTTCAACGTCGATAATAAAGGATAACCCAGTTGAGTACCTCAAGATATTCAAACAGATGGTTACAGCTCTTAAATGCATCAAAGAGAGAAAAAGATTTGACATCTCTAATATCGAACTTATAGACCAGAAATATATCTCTGCTATTGATAATATATTGAGAACAAAGCATGATTTTGGTTTAGGTGACAAGGCTTCCGAAATGCGATGCAATTTGTGGAAAAAAGCAATAACTGATGGATCTCTTGGTTCTGTAGTCATGCCTGAAGAATATAATAAGGATCTCTGGCTCAATGTTGTCAAAAAAACGGGATCCAGTACAGGAACAGATTATTACAAATTCAATAAAGCAGCAATTGAACATCTGGATTTCGTGAAATCATCTCTCTCTAAAAATAAAATACCGTTAGATTAGATAAAATAAGTTCAGATTAATTTGATCCAGTTATAAAAAGTACTGCGATTACGAAATTGGTTCATAAAACTTGACATTTGAATATAGTCGCCGATCACGGATTTTTCCAATAAATAATGAATTTATTTTGGAATCGAAGCTAGTTTGAATTATGGAACTGAAACCATGAGTACAGGAAACACACAACCCACTCCTGATCTTGAAAGTAAGCTTCGAGGCTACCTCTTCGGCGTAGCCTGTGCTGATGCTCTCGGCCGCCCCGTAGAACACCTGACCCTTGAACAGATTAAAGAGAAATACGGAGAAAAGGGAATTCTTGAGCTTACCCCGGAATCCCCCTGGACTGATGATACCCAGTTGATGCTTGTGCTTGCCCGTGGGCTCCTGCATGGAGCAGAACTTGAACTTCCCGGACTTATGGATAAGATTGCAGAGGAACTGATCCTGTGGCTGGATGAACCCGACCTTGGTGCAGGAGCGACAACCAGAGGTGCAGCCCTTAATCTCAGGGACGGGATTTCCTGGAGCAGGTCGGGAATCAACTCAAAAACATGCGGAAGCCTCATGAGGGTTGGAATTCTTGGTTTCATTTTCCGAAATGATCCTGAAAAATTGATTATAGCTGCCTCAATTTCCGGCAGAATCACCCATTCCCACCCGACTGCAGATGCTGCATCCGTTGCAGGGGCATACGCCGTGAAACTGGCTCTTGATGGGGTAGCTCCGGAAGATATGTTTTTACCCCTTCTCAAGGTAACGGAAGGAATTTCTGACGAGTTTACGGAAGCCCTCAAAGGCTCTTATGATATTGCTCACAGTAATTTAAGCGACGAAGAGGCTCTCCAGAAAATCGGCCAGGGCTGGTATGCAGATGAAACCTTTGCACTTTCCTATTTCTGCATCCTGAGATATCCTGATGATTACAAAAAAGCCGTTCAAACTGCAGTGAACATAACAGGAGACTCGGATTCTGTGGGCAGTGTTGCAGGCGGAATTATCGGGGCAAGACTTGGAATCGAAGCAGTTCCGACCTCCTGGATTGAAGCCCTTAAGGAGAAAGAGAAACTGGAAGGAATGGTTACGCCTCTGCTTGAGAAGCATTTTCAGGTTTCCGGGATGAATTATTTCAGGATGAATTGAGGGCTTAAACCCGGAGGTCTTTGAAAATGGATTTTTCAAAAATGGACTTTTCCGAAAAAGGAGTTTACTGCCTTGTGTTCGAGAACAGGGATTGCGTGATAGAAGTAGGGAAAAAGGGCACTTTTTCATTTTCGGAAGGTTTTCATATCTATACAGGTTCGGCCCTCGGACCCGGAGGTATGAAGCGAGTCAGAAGGCATATTGACCTTTCTTCGAAAAAGGATAAAAATCCCAGATGGCATGTGGATTATCTCCATCTTAACTCTTCGTTCAAACTGGCATGGGCAGTTTGTGCTAGTACTTCTGACCGACTTGAATGTGAACTTGCCCGCGGGATCGGAGGAGATTCGGTTCCGGGATTCGGGTGTACGGACTGTGCCTGCAAATCCCATCTTTTTTACAGAAAAGAAAATCCTCTTTCGGAAATCAAAGGAATCTTTGAGGCACTTGGGCTCCGGGCTGTTGTGCTTGAGTGCTGAACTATTATTGAATGGCTTTATTATTATTGAGCATTGAACTATTATTGAATGATGAATTATTATTGAGTAACGAATTATTATTTTCTTTAATCCTTCTTTCTTACAGATACAGGAAAGTTTAAAGTAAGGCAGGATTTTATCTAAATTAACCAGAAAAACGGTTTTTACCTGATCAGGGGATGTTTCATGGAACAATTCTCTTTTATCGCCTGCATGCCGGATAAGCCAGGAGCCCTGCACAGAGCAGCCGAGATTATCACGCGGTATGAAGGAAACATCAACCGGATCCAGTATGACCGGAGGATCGACAGGAACACCGTCTTTTTCGAGGTGACGGCGGCTCCGAAGGCTTATCAGAAAATCCTTGAGGAGCTGGAAAGAATAGGGTACCTCCAGACCTCCCTGCAGCCTGTGGCTTTTTTGAAATTCAATGTATACCTTCCGAACTGCCCCGGAGCTTTATTCGATTTCCTGAACCACACCACTTCTTCAGGGGCAAATATCACATTCCTTGATTTTGATGATCGGGGGCAGCACCCCGAAAGGCTTGTCGTGAGCCTGAACATCGAAGATGCCAGCCTTATAGATGCACTCCTGAACCAGCTCAAATCAAAGTACAGGCTTGAGATTGTCGAGTATGACACAACAGGAGAAAAGCTCGATGATACGGTTTTTTACCTCCGGCTTGCCCAGAAACTGAGGAGCTATGTCGGAAACGCAGAAGATGCCTTTTTAATGAAATTTTTGCATGATATCAATCACATCGCTCAGGAGCTTTCAAACCTGCGGAAAGATCCTGTTGAGGTCTTTGAGAACATCCTCAAAGTCGGGGAAACCCTCAGCCGGACATCAGGAGAAGGCTTTTATGCGGATGTGCAGAGGGTCAGGGTAAAGGACGGAATCGAACTTTTCTGCTTTCAGCTCCCCTGCGGAGGAAACGTCTATCTTTTCGATACACCCGACGAAAGGGTCATGATTGATACGGGGTACGGGATATACCAGCCTGATGTAGTCAATATGCTCCAGCACTACGGGCTTGGGGACCTGAGCCTCCTTAAAAGAATCTACGTTACCCATGCAGACGCGGACCACTGCGGGGCTGCAGGCTATTTTTCTGCTCCCTCTTACCTCAATGAGGAAACCCTGAAAATTACGCGGGAAACCAGCCGAGCCTATGGGTCCAGCAACCAGGGTTGCATCCTTGAAGAGGTCTATACAAAAATGATTAATCTCTTTTCAAGGTTTACCCCTCCTTCAAATGTGATCCTTTTCCCTGAGATCTCAGCACAGGCTGAAGAAGCCGAGAAAAGGGGAGCTTTTCCGCTTATTGCCCGCTTCAGGATAGGAAGTCTTGAGTTTGAAGCCCTTCAGGGACTGGGTGGGCACATGCATGGGGAAATCTTCTACCTGTGTCCGGAAGAAGGGCTTGTCTTCCCCCAGGATGCGGTGATCAACTTCAGGAGCCTGAGTAAGGAGAGGACGGAGTACAATGTCCTGGCAGACTATCTCATGACATCGGTAAATGTGGACAGCACCCTCGCAAGGGAAGAACGAAACGCTCTCATGTCCCTGATACTGGAACTTGATAACAGGCTCTTGAAAAAGGGAAAGAAATGCCTCATCTGCTGCGGACATGGTTCGGTATCAATACTTGAAGACGGAAAGCTTGTAGAGCATCCCGGTTCAGAGAGATACCTTGCAAGAAAAATTCCGCAAGAGAAAAGCATGTGCAGGAAATAGGCGTTAAAAAATAGATAATTTGAAATCCGAAAATAAACAAATTGATTAAAGAAAATCGGTTTTAGCCCTGGTATTCGGCAAAGCTAAGAAGTGATCCTGCTTGTCAATGTTTTCTCAGTTCGATTATTATGTTCTGGCGTTTCTGAACTCTTTTTCCTTTCTGGACCCTTTCATGTTATTTGTAAGCCTCGAATTCGATTATTTTCTGTTTCTGATTATTGCTGCTCTCTATTATTACAGAAGCAGACAGGAAACGATCCTTTTCCTTGCCTTACTCATATCGGCATGGTCTTTAGCCCTGGCTCTAAAACCTGTTTTTGAAGTTCCAAGACCTGAAGACGTCCGTTTTGTGACCTGTACTACAGGATACTCGATGCCAAGCGGACACTCTCTCATATCCTTTGCTCTGGCTACCTTTTTGCATCCGAGGGCAGGGAAGTACAAACTTTTAGTCTGGGCTTTTGCCATTACCGTAAGTTTGAGCCGGATATTTATAGGAGTCCATTACCCTTCGGATGTGATTGTAGGCGCATTTATAGGCTGCCTGGTCGGATTTTTCTGGCTTTATGTTGAAAAGATGCTGATAAAATACGGACTTTTCGGAAATTCTCCGGAACCCCCGGCCGAAAAGTGAAGACGAGCTTTTTGATCAAACGCTTCAGCGGCCTTGATATTGTCTGATAATCCGAAAAATATTCGGCCATGGTCCGAGGAAATGGAAAAAGATCAGCGTGAAGGAAAAAAATCCGTAAAGAAATTTAATTAAAATGCTACACCCTGTTAAAAAAATCCTGTAAAAAAGAACTCCGTAAAAAGAATCTTGCAAAAAGAACCCTGTAAAAAGAATCCTGTAAAAAGAATTCTGCAAAAAACTTGTAAAAAAATCATGTAAAAGGAAAATGCGAGGGGTGCGATTCGAACGCACGAATTCCTACGAAAATGGGTCCTAAGCCCATCGCCTTTGACCTGGCTGGGCAACCCTCGCACTACGACATCTTTGTTTGTGATAAAATAAGAAAAAAGAAAATTTAAAACTATTCGGAAAAAGGTTAAATGCGCCGACCGGGATTCGAACCCGGGTTTTGGGCTTGGAAGGCCCAAGTCATAGCCGCTAGACCATCAACGCAAACTGCAACACCTTTAGAGGTATTTGTTAAATATAATGTTTTCGCTTGACATCCCGTATTTTTCTCAAACTCCGACATTAATGCAGCAGATATCCCTTTTCATTTACTATAATTTTTCCAACTTTTATGAAATTCTTTGGACTAGCTCTTACTTATTCTCTTCCTTGATTCTCGACAGACCCTATTGATCAGTTAATAAATATCATTCACAATACCTGAAAATGACTTTTCGGATTATTTCCCTGGGCTGAGCCGGGACATGACCTGCCTGTCGCCAGTAAGGAAAAGTTCTCGACTTATACTTGGTTCTGAAAACTATCTGAAACCATCTTTCAATCCAAAGGTCAGCATGTACCCCCACAATCTCGTCAGACTATCTTTCCGGAAAAAATAAATGGACATATAAAGGTGGACTACCTGAAAATCCAGTGGGCAAGAAAGACTACGAGACTGAATCAGATCAATGGCATTGATCGTGCGAAAGAAAACGTTTAGAAAACAATTAAAACAATTGAAAGCACCGGTTAAGTTATCATATTAACGTCATGAGTAATGTCATGAGTAGTAAATAATTAAATTTTATACGAGAGATGATATTTTATTGTTAACCCTGCTGACCTGAAAATGGAATTTTAACATGAATATTATAGAGTAAAATCCTTAAAATACCGGATTAACAATTGAACATTTTTAGTTAGGATTTGGACGAACTTCCCTGCTAAATTCGTTGTTTTTTGCTACTTTTTGAAAGAAAAACACCTCTCCCCCAGGCATCTTCTTTGTAAAATTTCTAAATTTACAAATATAGAAGATATAATATAATACAGTAAAAATAATATGCCGCACTTAAGATAAAAATTACTATTATTATTTTTACTGTTGAGAATAAAAATGAGATTTCTCATGCTTTACCCCCAGGAATCTTATTTCTCTGAGAAGGAATATATACTCTTATATAGAGCTAGACACAAGTTTTCAAAACCAGCTTTCTTCCTTTACCCCGCCCTGGCTTCAAAACCGGGCTGAAGAAACTGATAACGCAGAGATGTGATACAAATGGAACCCTTTATTCTGGCTTTTGCAATCAGCTGGATACTCATATTTGCCTACCTCCTTTCATTACTCAAGACGTACGCGGAGTTCAACAAAAGGTTAATGTAATGATCGAGCCATACGGGGTTTTAAAATGAATAAAAAAAAGAAATCACTGCTTGCAGTTGCTTTTATTGCTGGTGTGTTCCTTATAGGGTTATACGGAGTCGACTCTTCGGAAGGGTACCTGGCAGTATCCGAGCTGCTTTCCGACCCTCAGGGCTATGCCGGGCAGAATGTAAATGCCGTAGGAATCGTAGAAGCTGGAAGCCTTGAAAAGGCTCCTGGCGTGACATCATTTGAACTGAAAGACGAAAATGATGAAAACCTTAAGATACATGTGAACTATGTAGGAGACCTCCCTTCCAATCTTGCCGAAGGAAAACAGGTAACCGTTAGCGGAACAATGATTTCCGAATCTACGTTTGAGGCAAATAAGATCATTACCGGATGCCCGTCAAAGTATACGGAGTAATATTGATGAATATTGAAGAGTGGGAAGAATACAGATATGTTGAAACCGGGATCGAGGACTCAATCGCCCGGATAGAGAACTCCAGCTTAAAAAAAATGGTCGAACATGTCTGTCATTCCGGTGGAAAACGAATTAGGCCAATTATCCTGCTTCTGGCCAGTGAGATCTGCTCGGGCTCGTATTCCCGGAGCCTTGATGCTGCCCTTGCTGTTGAAATGATGCACTCGGCTTCTTTAATTCATGATGACCTGCTTGATCAGGGACTTATCCGGAGGAACATGCCCTCTGCCCCCGAAAAATTCGGGCCTTCCAGAGCCCTGCTCTGTGGGGACTATCTCATTGCAAAATCAATTACTTTCATATCTCCTTATGGGGAAAAGGTCGTCCAAAATTTTGGAAAAGCCGGAATGGATATGGCGGAAGGAGAAGTCCTTGACCTGAGGCTTGACGACGATAACTTCGGAGAAGACGATTATTTTAAATGCATATATAAAAAGACGGCTTCTCTATTCGCAATCAGTGCATCCATCGGGGCATATACGGGAGGAGCTGATGAGGCTCTTGCGGAGCGTTTTAGCTTCTTTGGAAATTCCCTGGGAACTGCATATCAGATTGTTGATGACATCCTTGAATTTTTGGAAGTTGTCGAGGGCAAGGAATCCAAATTCACGTCTGAAACCCTGCCGCACATTTACATGAGAAATATGCCAAAGGAAGAAGCCCTGGAGAAATCCATAAATTCCGTACGGAAGCACGTTAGTGCCGCAAAAGAAACCCTGGGAACATTCAGAGCATGTTCGGCAAGGGATAAGCTTTTCCAGATAACGGATTATATAACCGTAGACATGCTTGAAAATATCTGATTTAGCCCCGCTCATCCTGAAAAATGAATTAACTCTGTCAAATTTCTGGATCTAAAATGCCACAAATGATACCATTTAGTTGCTTACTTAAACCCTTAAAGTTTTCAGCTTTTGACACTAACTTTATCAGGTGTATCCATGCGAGTATATGATAGCCCGGTGATTAAGGTAAACGCCAGCACGGAAAATGAAAAGATGGTGCTCGATGCAGAGGGCCCTCTTTCCCACCTTGCAAAACCCTTTCTGAAACGTATAAATAACATCTTTGCGGAAGAAAAACCCATTTCAATAAGTGAAGAAGAGATTATATTTTCTACCTGGATTCCCCCCATCCCGGGCCCTGTTTTCAGCCGGGTTATAAGTGCCGAAATTGCCTCCATAAGAAAGAAACGTGTTCCAGATCAATTTTCAATAGGGATAACCGCCCGCTGTCCGAACAGGTGTATTCATTGCGGGGCAGCCGACATAAAACCTGAAAAGGAACTGACCCTGGACGAGATCTGTTCCGCTGTTGACCAGAGCCTTGATCTTGGCGCCTATCTGATCTCCTTTGACGGCGGAGAGACAATGCTCAGAAACGATCTCGTTGAGATGGTAGCCAGGGTAGATAAGACAAAGGCAATTGCTACATGTTTTACTTCAGGCTTCAAACTCTCCGAAGAGAGAGCAAAAGCCCTAAAAGCTGCAGGCCTGTACGCTTCAAGGATCAGCCTTGACAGTCCTTTCGAAGCTGAACACGACCGCATCAGAGGCCGAACCGGCGCATACAAAGATGCAGTTGACGGGATAAGGAATGCAGGTGCCGCAGGAATCCTCACTGACATGTTTGTTGTCGTATCCCCGCATAACATCGATGACCTTGAGGAGTTTTATTCCCTTGCAGCCGATATGGAAATGAAGGAGATGTCAATCTATGAGATCATTGCGGTAGGACGCTGGCTTGAGCACGAGGACGAGGTAATAAGCGAAAAGGACGTCTCAAGGCTTCAGAGTTTCCAGAAAGCCATGAATAGCAAACCTGAAGGTCCGAGGGTTACGGCTTTCCCCTATTTTATGGGACCTGAACTTTTCGGATGCTTTGCCGGCAGGCGCTGGATGCACGTGGCTTCGGACGGGGAAGTAATGCCCTGTGCGTATACCCCACTATCTTTTGGCAATGTCTCCGAAGAGCCCCTGGAGATTATCTGGAAACGCATGGGAAAGCACAATGCTTACAAAAAGGATAATGCAGCCTATTGCATGATGAGAAACCCGGAATTCCGGAAGGAGTACATACACACTATCCCCCAGGGAGCCAGAATTCCTTACCGGCTTAAATAATTCCCTTTTAATGCCCTAAAAGGGTATTTACTTATTTTTGACTTTTTTACATTTTCCAGATTTTTTTAGCTTTTTTTTACATTTTTCAGGTTTTTTTAGCTTTTATACCATTATTAAGGGTCCATTAGTTCGTTTTCCCATCTTCTCGGATTTTACCGGCTTTTCTACCTTTCCCTGACAATCTTCAGTTTCATCTCTTATACTCTTCACATTTTCCTTCAATATTTTTCCAAGTTTTGAGTATAAGGAGAATTTTTCACCCTTATTTTCCCCAATTACTGTATTAATTTTTAAATAAGAGCCAAAGTCTTATTCTGTATCACCATCCCGATTTACTTTCCAGTTAAATAGGATCCTGCACGGGAATTTTCATTCCTTTAGTTTTGCGCACATATTTAGGATCAGAATATTTATTAAAAAAGACCTGAATCTCTCAAAAATAAATAATTCATTGTTGGAGAAAAGATCTACATTATCTGAAAAATACTGTATATATTTTAAAAAATAGTTCTATATCTAACTCTTAATAAATTCATTTTTTTCTTATTTAAAATCACTTTAAATTTCTTAACTGTAAAAAAGGAGGATGTGTGCGTTTTAAGGCTAAATAACCATATGGAATTAATTTTACGAAGTTTTAAGCCCAGGCCGTAAATTCATACTTATTTTTGACTGAACTTAAAATCCTCTATTAAAACATTAATTTAAAAAAGTTTTTTCATGGCTTTACGTTTCTTTTATGCGGGCAGGATTCAGCATTTTTTGTCAATTAATTATATTCAACTGTTTCTATTTAATTATTTTTTACTGTTCTATTTAATCTTTTGGATTTTAACCATATATTTTGATATTTATATTTTTAAAATTCTTAAAAATTTCCTGCAAATTTAGTATATAATGATTGATCGTTATAATTATTCATGTCCTCTTCGATAAAACCGAAGCTGTTATATAGTTCTTTCGCGAAGGATTTGTTAACTACCTCCATTGGAGTAGGGATTTTTAATTATTAATTTATATATTAAATTTTGAGAGACGGAGATTCACATGGCTAAAAATGAAATCTTATCCGAAATAAAAAAGGCGGAAGAGAGCGCTAAATCAATGGTTGACGAAGCCGTTGATTCCAAAAACAAGCGCATCTCCGATGCTCGGGCCGAAGCCAGGGAAATCCTGCGACAGGCCGAAATCGATGCACATAAAGCTGCACAAGACTCTTTTAAAGTAGGTGAAGAAAAGATCCTGGAGGAAAGAGATAAGATCATAAACGATGGTGAAAAAAACGCATTAGCCATGTCCCAAAAAGCTCAAGCTAATATCGACAAATCCGTCAATTACCTTGTACAGGAGTTTGAGAGGGCGGTCCTTAATGAGTAGACCTAAAGAGATGACAAGGGCCGTTATTGTCGGGCATAAAAGCATATTGAAACAAACCATCGATTCATTACATGATACGAATCTCTTTCATATAGAAGATTTTGTCGAAGACGAGTCTGGTTTTAAGATCAGCAAGCCACTGAAAAACGCAGAAGAAGTCTCGAAAAAGCTTGTGAAGATCCGTTCTATCGCCAATTATTTGGGGATTGTACAAAAAGAACCGGTAGTTCAGAAAACTGACTCTGTTCTGCGCGACCTTGATTCAAAGCTGGATGAACTGGACAGGGCGATTGCGACCAAAACCGAAGCAATTGCCCAGCTTGAAAATGAGCTGAAAGACCTGGATTCCCAGAAAAGGGAACTCATGCCCTATCTGGCCATCAATCTGGACTTTGATGACTACCGTGGTTACGAGAGCCTTAAGGTTTTCGCAGGCACAGTAAAAGGAAACCTGGATGGAAGTCAGATTTCAAGCATCACCAAAGCTTACGAGCTGTACTTTGACCCTCAATCAAAGGCTGTTGTACTGTTTGTAGCCAAAAGCGATGCCGACAAAGTCTACGAATTACTTCAGGGTTTTGGATTCAGAGAACTCAGAGTTCCGGAAAGAGGTGGTGTCCCAAGCGAACTGTTAAGATTTATCGAACAGAAAGAAGCCGAAGTCACCAGGAAGATCGAGTCCTTAAGAAATGAAATCGAATCCTTGAAAACCAAGTATGCCGATTTCATCCTCGCCAGCGACGAGATCTTGAGCATCGAGAGTCAGAAGGCAGAACTGCCTCTGAGAATAGCTACATCTGCAAACGCATTCATAATAGAAGGCTGGACCCCCACCGAGAATTATGATAAAGTTGTCAGTGCGGTCAACAGTGCCACCAACGGCAAGGCATATGTCTCAAGCCTCGAAGTAGAAGAGGAAGAAGAAGAGCATGTCCCTGTTGAGTACAACAACTCAAAAATTGCAGCGCCGATGCAGCAGATTATGGACCTGTACTCCAGGCCCAAGTATACTGAACTCGATCCATCCTCAGTGATCTTAATCACTTTCCCACTGATGTATGGGCTGATTCTCGGAGACATCGGATATGCACTGATACTGGGAGCAATTGCACTGGCTGTCAAAAAAGCAATAAAGTCAGATGCAGTTGGCGATCTCATGAATATTCTGATCTATTGTCAGATATCAACATTTATATTCGGAATTATTTATGGCGAGTTCTTGGGATTCTCCCTGGCGAGTTTACATACGGCGCATGGATCGGTTCCGGGCCTGATTCCGGGCTGGGAAACTATTGTTCTGTTTGAAGGGCTCGGAGGCGAGGAATTTACATTCCCGATTCACAGAACTCACATGGTAATGACTATGATTGCAGTAACTGTCCTGATAGGACTGCTTCAACTGAATCTCGGGTTCCTGCTAGGATTTGCAAACATCTCCAGGCACCACGGAGTAAAGCATGCGGTTCTTGAAAAAGGCAGTTGGCTTGTTATTGAACTCGGTGTACTTCTTGCAGCCATCGGCTACCTTGGCGGCACAGGACTGGCTTATGTCGGTGCTGTAGTTCTTGTTCTCGGAGTTGTGATGCTCACCATGGGTGAAGGTATCAAAGGTCCGATTGAATTACCATCTCTTATGGGTAACGCGTTGTCGTATGCCCGTATTATCGCAGTTGGTCTGTCTTCGATTTACATCGCTTCAACGGTCAATGATATTGCTTTTGAAATGATCTGGGCTGATCACTCCAAGATCGGTTTCGTAGCAATAGCTGCAATACTTGTGTTTATACTCGGACACGCACTTAACACTGTCCTGAGTATCATCGCTCCCGGGCTGCACGCACTCAGGTTGCAGTATGTAGAATTCTTCGGAAAATTCTACGAAGGCGGGGGCAGAAAATACAACCCATTCGGATATATAAGAAAATACACGGAGGAATAAAAACATGGTAGGAGAAGCAATTGGTGGACCTTTCTTGGACGCAGACGGAATGAAAGCACTCGGTGCAGCACTCGCAATCACAGTAACTGGGCTTGCATCTGCATGGGCTGAGAAGGAAATCGGTACCGCAGCAATCGGCGCTATGGCAGAAAACGAAGGGTTATTCGGTAAGGGCCTTATCCTTACTGTCATTCCTGAAACCATCGTTATCTTCGGTCTTGTCGTTGCATTGCTTATCAATTCTGCTTAAATTTAAGAGCGTACCCCGCTCTTAAATTTCTTAGAGCATTACTCTTAGCTTCTCTGGGTGTTTTTTCCCTTACCAGGCGGAGTTGGAGTGTTTATATGCTCTAAGTTTCCCCTTAGGTATCGTTGCACTCTAAGCAGCTTAGAGTTTTGCTCTAAGCTTTAGAGCACTTTTTTGCTCTAAATTTATTTGGAGGTGTAAGCATGGGACTAGAGATCGTTATAAAAGACATCCAGGAGGGTGCGAGAGCCGAGGTTTCCCGTATAAAAGCCGAAGGCGATGCAAAGGCCTCCGAGATCACAAATGAGGCTAAAGAAGTACAGAAGAAGATGCTCGGGGACAGCCTTGCCAAGGTGGAAGAGGACCTCCAAAAGCTGCACCAGCAGGTTATATCAAGTGCAAACCTGGAAGTAAAAAGAATTACGCTGAACAAGCGCAAGGAACTTCTAGATAATGTTTATAGCCAGACAGTTGAGTCCATCAAGTCAATGCCGGCGTCCAAAAAAGAAGCATTATTGAAGCATCTTATCAACGAGTATGAAGCTAGCGGTGCTAGAATTTATTCTTCTAAGGCTTCAGAAGAGACCGTCAGGAAATTATCCTCATTAACTTATGCTGGTAATATTGACTGTATCGGCGGCGTTGTTCTGGAAAACGAAGACGGGACAGTCAGGTTAGATTACACATATGATTCAATCCTGAAAAACGTGTATGAGCGTTCATTGAAGCAGATATCTGATATATTATACGGGTGATGTTCGATGCGGCTTTTGGAGAGACTCTGGGGGAAAAAACCCTCACGAAAATCCGATAAGAAGAAAAAAGGCACTTCTAACTATGCTTATGCCGTAACCCGTGTCCGTGCGATGAAGAGTAAGCTGCTTCCAAAAGAAACGTATCCGCGGCTTCTCAACATGGGGATTGATGAAATTACCCGCTTTATCCAAGAGTCTGAATACAAAAACGACGTTGACGAACTGGCAATGAAATACAGCGGTGGCGATCTGGCAGAACATGCATTAAACAGGAATCTTGCGCTCACCTATGACAAGTTGCTCAGGATCACCTCAGGAGAATTGAACTACCTGATCGCGGCATATCTTTTAAGATATGACATCTGGAATGTAAAAACGCTTCTCCGCGGTAAACTTTACAATGCATCCGTTGAGGACATCCTCGAGTCTCTTATTGCTGCCGGGGAGTTTACCTATACCTTCCTGTCAGAACTTGCAGCCAAGGCCACATATCAGGAAATCATCGATGCCCTGAAAGAGACCGATTATTATCCCCTGCTGCAAGAGTTTGACGGAAATAACCTGGCATACATAGAAAACGAGCTTGACAAGATGTACTATTCAAGCCTGTTTGCCGCAATCGGAAAACCGAGGTCCAAGGACCGTAAGCTCTTTGCTAGGTTCATCAAACTCGAAGTCGATGTCAAGAACCTGGGTACCCTCTTCAGGCTGAAAAAAGCAGGAGTTGAGAAGTCTGATGAGATCATGCCCCTTATGATTGAAGGTGGCCTGGAGCTGAAACCCGAGAAACTGGCACCGATTCCTTATGAACAGTTTATCGATGAGCTTCGGAAAACCGACTATTGGGATGCAATTTCAGGTGTTGCGGGTCTGGAAACGGCTTCTCTGACTATCGTTGAAAGCAGGCTCATAAGGTACTATCTTGAATCTGCAACCACTTATTCGCATGTATCTCCGATCTCAATTGTACCTATTATGGACTATGTTATCCATAAAAATAATGAGGTCAACAACCTCCGGATTATTTTCAGAGGTAAGGAGGCTGGCCTCAGTGATACACTAATTAAAGACCAGTTGGTGGTTATCTAATGGAGTTGGCAGTGATCGGAAAGAGCGAGTTTGTCACGGGGTTCAGGCTGGCGGGTATCAGAAAAGTTTATGAAATCGTTGATGTCCCAACCAGCGAGTCCGCGGTAAAATCGGTGCTTGAAGATAAGAGTATCGGGATTCTTGTAATGCATAATGATGACATTAGTAATCTGCCGGAAATTTTAAGGAGAAACTTGAACGAGTCTGTCCAGCCCACAGTGGTAGCCCTCGGAGGATCTGGAGAAGGCTCAATGAGTTTAAGAGATAAAATAAAACAAGCGGTAGGTGTTGATCTGTGGAAGTAAAAGGTGAAATTTATCGTGTGGCTGGGCCTGTCGTCACCGCTATCGGCTTGGATGCAAAGATGTACGACCTTTGCAAAGTCGGTAACGAAGGGCTGATGGGCGAAGTCATCCAGATAGTAGGTGGCAAGACCATCATCCAGGTTTACGAAGAGACGGGAGGCGTCAGACCAGGGGAGCCCTGTATAACTACAGGTATGTCTCTGGCAGTAGAGCTCGGCCCAGGTCTTCTTTCCAGTATTTATGATGGAGTTCAGAGGCCACTTCATGTCCTGCTTGAAAAGACGGGTGGGTTCATCAAGAGAGGTGTCACTGCAGATGGGCTTGACCACAAAAAACTGTGGGAATTTAAACCTGTTGCTAAAAAGGGAGATTTCGTAAAAGGCGGTGAAGTGCTTGGTGTTGTTCAGGAAACAGTAAACCTCGAACACAAGATCATGATGCCCCCTGACAAGTCGGGCACAGTCGCCGATATAAAGAGCGGAAACTTCACTGTTTTAGATACCGTCTGTACCTTAACCGACGGAACCGAACTGCAGATGATGCACAGATGGCCAGTCAGAAGACCAAGACCGGTGAGGAGAAAGCTTACTCCTGAAAAGCCTCTGGTCACAGGGCAGAGAATCCTTGACGGACTTTTCCCTGTAGCAAAGGGAGGAACTGCTGCAATTCCAGGACCTTTCGGGTCGGGAAAAACCGTTACCCAGCAGCAGCTTTCAAAGTGGAGTGACACCGAGATTGTGGTCTATGTAGGTTGTGGAGAGCGCGGAAACGAGATGGCAGATGTTCTGTGGGATTTCCCGGAACTTGAAGACCCGCAGACCGGAAGGCCACTCATGGAACGTACCATCCTTGTCGCTAACACTTCAAATATGCCTGTGGCTGCAAGAGAAGCATCTGTGTACACAGGAATGACACTTGCGGAATACTTCCGTGACATGGGGTATAACGTCTCCCTGATGGCGGACTCCACCTCCAGGTGGGCAGAAGCCATGAGAGAAATCTCCTCCCGTCTTGAAGAAATGCCTGGTGAAGAAGGTTACCCTGCATACCTGTCTGCAAGGCTGGCAGAATTCTACGAGCGTGCGGGGGTTGCCGAGACTCTCTGTGGTGAGAAAGGCTCAATTACTGCTATTGGTGCAGTATCCCCTCCAGGCGGCGACTTCTCCGAACCTGTTACTCAGAACACTCTGCGTATCGTGAAGGTATTCTGGGCTCTGGATGCAAAGTTATCCCAGAGGCGTCACTTCCCGGCAATCAACTGGCTGAACAGTTACAGTCTGTACAAGGAAGATCTTAACGACTGGTTTACTGAGAACGTGGCCCCCGACTACGTTGCTATGAGGGAAAAGGCAATGGATATGCTGCAGACAGAATCCGAACTGCAGGAAATCGTGCAGCTTGTCGGTTCTGATGCTCTGCCGGAAGAACAGCAGCTTCTGCTTGAAATTACCCGTATGATAAGGGAAATCTTCCTGCAACAGAACGCATTCCACCCGATAGACACCTACAGCCCGTTCGAAAAACAGTACAGGATCATGCAGTCCATCATGAAGTACGGAGACGCTGCAATGGACGCCCTTAAATCAGGTGTACCGGCTTCGGAAATAATCAAGATGGAATCAAAGGACGAGCTTCCCAAAGTCAAGTTTGAAGAGGACTTTGACGGTTCTTTGAACGCTGTCCTTGCAAAAATGGATAAGGAGTTTGCAGCCCTGGGAGGTAGGTAACAATGGTAAAAGAGTATAAGACAATCACTCAGATTGCAGGGCCTCTTATCTTTGTCGAGAAAACAGAGCCTGTAGGTTATAATGAAATCGTTAACATTAAAATGACTGATGGGACAGTCCGCAGAGGTCAGGTGCTGGACTCTTCCGCTGACATTGTGGTTGTCCAGGTTTTCGAAGGTACCGGTGGGCTTGACAAGGACTGCGGTGTGATTTTCACAGGGGAAACCCTGAAGCTTCCCGCATCCATCGACCTTCTCGGCAGGATCCTATCCGGTTCGGGAGACCCAAGGGATGGCGGGCCAAGGATTGTGCCCGACCAGCTACTGGACATAAACGGGGCAGCAATGAACCCGTACGCCAGACTGCCTCCAAAAGACTTTATCCAGACAGGCATCTCCACTATCGACGGGACAAACACCCTTGTTCGTGGGCAGAAACTGCCTATCTTCTCAGCGTCAGGTCTCCCGCACAACGAAATTGCCCTGCAGATCGCAAGGCAGGCTTCTGTGCCCGGGTCCGAATCTGCTTTCGCAGTAGTTTTCGCAGCAATGGGTATCACCAATGAAGAAGCCCAGTATTTCATGAGTGACTTTGAAAAGACTGGTGCTCTCGAAAGGGCAGTTGTGTTCCTGAACCTTGCAGATGACCCTGCTGTCGAACGTATAGTCACCCCGCGTATGGCTCTTACAGCAGCCGAGTACCTGGCATATGAGCACGGCATGCACGTTCTTGTTATTCTGACTGACATTACCAACTATGCAGAAGCTCTCCGTCAGATGGGTGCCGCCCGTAACGAAGTGCCAGGTCGCCGTGGTTACCCCGGTTACATGTACACTGACCTTGCAACCCTCTACGAGCGTGCAGGTATTGTCAAGGGTGCCAAGGGATCCGTTACTCAGATTCCTATCCTCTCAATGCCCGGTGACGACATAACCCACCCGATTCCTGACCTGTCCGGCTATATTACCGAAGGCCAGATCGTGGTTGCCAGAGAACTGCACAGGAAGGGTATTTACCCGCCAATTAATGTGCTGCCGTCCCTGTCAAGGCTGATGAACTCCGGTATCGGACCCGGCAAGACCAGGGAAGACCACAAGGCGGTTTCTGACCAGATGTATGCAGGTTATGCAGAAGGGCGTGACCTGAGAGGTCTCGTGGCAATCGTCGGTAAGGAAGCTCTGTCCGAAAGAGATACCAAGTTCCTCGAGTTTGCCGACCTCTTTGAGGACAAGTTTGTCCGTCAGGGCAGAAACGAGAACAGAACAATCGAGGATACTCTGGAGATCGGATGGCAGATTCTCACTCACCTTCCTGAAAACCAGTTGGGTAGGATTGACAACAAATATATCCAGAAATATCACCCGGCGCACAGAAAGGCTAAGTGATCGCCATGGCTCAGCAGGACGTAAAACCAACTCGTTCGGAGTTAATTAACCTCAAGAAAAAGATCAAGCTATCTGAAAGTGGGCACAAGCTCCTGAAGATGAAAAGAGATGGTCTGATCCTTGAGTTCTTCAAGATCCTTAACGAAGCAAGAAACGTCAGAACCGAGCTGGATGCTGCCTACGAAAGAAGCACGGAAAAAATCAATTTAGCCTCAGCTGTGAACGGAATGGTTGCAGTCAAATCAACTGCCTTTACAGCGAAGGAGTACCCTGAGATTCAACTCTCAGGGCACAATATCATGGGTGTAGTAGTGCCAAAGATCAGTTCTACTGGAGTCCGCAAACCCCTCTACGAGAGAGGTTACGGTATTATCGGGACAAACGCATACATTGACGAGACTGCCGATGCTTACGAGGACCTTGTAGAAAAGATCATTGCTGCTGCAGAGCTGGAAACAACAATGAAAAGGCTCCTTGATGAAATCGAGAAGACCAAAAGGCGTGTTAACGCTCTTGAATTCAAGGTCATTCCCGAACTCATTGCGACCATGAAGTACATCCGTTTCATGCTTGAAGAAATGGAAAGGGAAAACACCTTCAGGCTAAAGAGAGTCAAGGCAAGAATGAAATGAAAGATTAAGCTTGATTTGAATGGCAGCGTGTGAGGATCGACCGAATCTGGTTGAAAGAGCAGTACGTAAGTTAGGTGAACCCGAAAACCAGGCCCGCCTGTTGCAGGCAGCCTGGCGGATCTCCCTTTTAATGATGGTCTTTGGGTTCATTATTATCTTAAAAACGATCTTTCCGAATTTTACCGTGACCTGAACTTCAGGATGATTACTTTTTCTGAGTAAGGCACAAGTATTGTTTTTTTTCTGATTAACGATAGATTGTTTTCCCGGTTATTTGGCATCTTTCTCCACTGGTTTTATAAGAAGCTATCTACTGCACATCTTTCTTCAGTCCAGCTTTATTTGAAGTTGTTTATTCAGGTATCTTTTCAGTCTGAGCTTTGTTACGCTGAGGTGTAAGAAAGTCAGTCTGGTCATGTTAGAAAGCTATTTTAACGACAAATATCAATCCTAATTTCCTTATGCAAAACGAAGCCAGACTTCTTCATGTGACCGGCACGGTGCAGGGTGTAGGCTTTCGCCCTTTCATCTATCGGCTTGCAAAATCCCACAGGCTTTCAGGGTACGTGAAAAATCTTGGAAACCACGTGGAGATCCTTATCGAGGGCAAAAGGGCAAACCTTGAAAGTTTCATTACCGACCTGCCTGAAAAAAAACCTCCGCTTGCAAGAATAAAGGAAATCAAAATAGATACTGTCTCTTTTTCCGACTTGCCGGAGTTCATTATCATTCAGAGTGAACTCGGAACGTTTGAGGACTCCATAATTCCCCCGGATACGGCTATCTGTGAGGAATGCCTGATGGAAATCTTTGACCCCTCTTCCAGATACTACCATTATCCTTTTACTGTCTGTACGAACTGCGGCCCCCGCTACACGACTGTCCGCACCCTTCCCTATGACCGGGAAAATACTTCAATGGCAGATTTTCCCCTCTGCGGGGAATGCGAAGTGGAATATACCGACCCTTTCAACCGGAGGCACCATGCCCAGCCGGTCTGCTGCCCGGAATGCGGACCCGAGCTCTGGCTTTCGGATTCTCAGGGAAATGTACTGGCAAAGGACTATGAAGCAATTGTAAAAGCTTCTGACCTCCTCCAGCAGGGGTTGATTCTTTCGGTCAAGGGCTTCGGAGGGTTTCATATAGCCTGCAATGCCCGAAAGGAAGAGCCCGTACAGGAGCTGCGAAGAAGGCTTGGGCGCCCGGAGCAGCCTTTTGCGGTCATGGCAAAAGACACGGCAGTTGTAGAGTCCTTTGCAGAACCGGGAGATAAGGATCTGAAATGCCTCACCTCTACCCGCCGCCCCATAACCGTACTTCCCAAATCAAAAACCTCCGAGCTGGCAGGATCGGTTTCTCCTAACCTGCACAACATAGGGGTTATGCTTCCCTACACAGGTACCCAAAACCTGCTTTTCGACCTCGTGCCGGATTCGGTATATGTTATGACCTCGGCAAACCTGCCGGGAAGACCTATGGTCGTTGAAAATGAAGAGGCTCTCGAAAAACTCAAGGGAATTGCAGACTTTCATCTGCTGCATAACAGGGTTATTGCAAACAGGAACGATGATACGGTTATCCGGGTTGTTAACGGACAAAAGGAGTTTATCCGCCGTTCCAGAGGGCTTGTACCCGAACCTGTAGAACTGCCTTTCAAAGTCGGAGCGGTGGCAGGGGTAGGGGCTGAAATGAACTCAACAGTAACCCTGGCAAAAGGAAAACTGGCTTACATTTCCCAGTATATAGGAAATACCGGCCATATGGAAACCCTGAGGTATCACGCTGAGGTTTTCCAGCATCTGGTCAAACTTACGGGTATAGAGCCGCGCAACTGGGGCTGCGACCTGCACCCGGCCTTTAATACGACCCATTTTGCAGTTAGCAGGGGCGGAGAAAAAACCCTCAGGGTCCAGCACCACTATGCCCATACCCTTGCTCTGATGGCGGATAATTCTCTGCCGGAAGAATCCCGGATTCTGGGAATTGCCCTTGACGGAGTCGGGTATGGAGAGGACGGCACAGTCTGGGGGGGAGAATTGCTGGGTGCTTCGTATTCCGGCTACGAGCGCCTGGGATACCTGCTGCCCCAACCAATGCCGGGAGGAGACCTTGCAGTAAAAATTCCTGCCCGCATGGTTCTTGGGATGCTTTTCGGGAAGCTTGGAGAAGCAGAACTGGAAAAACTGCCTCTTTACTACCCCAGGGACAAACAGGAGTTTTCTGCAGTTCTCCAGCAGCTCCAGAGAAAAATAAATGTTACCATGAGCAGCAGCGCGGGGAGAGTGCTGGATGCGGCGGCAGCGCTTCTGGGAATATGCCAGGTAAGGACTTACGAAGGTGAGCCTGCAATGAAGCTTGAGTCCGCAGCAAAAAAAAGCCTTCATGGGCCGGACCTCCCTCTGGTATTCAGAAAAGAAGGAGAAGCCGGAGTTCCGGTACTTGATACGACCGAGCTCCTTCTGGGAGTTTATGAACATTCCGGTGGAAAATATTCCCCTGAAGATCTTGCATTTGCCGTGGAAGAGAACCTGGCAAAAGGAATAGCGGAAATTGCCACCTCCCTTGCTGCGAAAAAGGATTTTGAGAAGATCGGGCTGAGTGGAGGGGTCGCCTACAATGACCACATTACCTCCTGCATTGCAAGGACTGTAAAGGAAGCAGGCTTCGAATTTCTCACGCACCGCCGTGTTCCCTGCGGAGACGGTTGCATTTCCTTCGGGCAGGCCATAGCAGCCGGTCTCGGAAAGGATTCAGAAGGAATTAAATGATGTCGGAAGCGGTTAATTCCACAGATAAGAGATTTACTGTCACCGCTTCTGAGGGTTCTGCCTCCCGCTTGCTCATCCGACATACTGAAATTTGATCCGAAAAACTGAAATACAAAATTAAATAAATGATCCATGCTTACATAGGATGGGAGCATAAATGGGGTTAGGTAGTATACGTATTAGAGTGGTAACCAGCAGGGATGAAATCCTTAGCCTGGAACATGAAGAAAAGGCAGTACATCTTGCTTTCAGGCCCTCGGATAGGGACCTCTTCAGCCTGGTCAAGACTTGCCCTGGAATTGAGATACTTCAGCTTCCCGCCTCTTCCTATGAGGGACTATCTAAGTTTATTAAGATGTATCTCGCATCTTCAGGAATCCACCTGGTAAAGGGCGATGTCAGCGGGCACTGGCATGACCTGAATAATTATTTTGTAATACCTTCTTATGTGCTTGAAAAAATAAAAGAGCTGGAGGTTCAGGGCAGAACCGAAGAAGAAATAATCGGGGAGATAACAAATCTCAGGAAAATCAGCCCTGATATGGTCCTTCACCTGCTTCACAGTTCTTTTCTTACTACATGCCCCGAAAGGCCCAGAATAAACGAGATTTAAACCGATTTTTTAAACGAATGCGATATAAAGTAAGCCGGGGGCTTACAGGCGTTTCCACCATTTCTTTGAGGCTTTCTGTTCTTCGATCTGTCTTAAGCCTTCAGCTGCAAGTTTTTGCTGCTTCCTGTACTTCCTACTTTCTTCATTTAGCCTGGAAACTTCTTCTTCCTTGCTCACAAGTGTGCCCTTGATCTGTTTTATCAGCTCGTCTTTTTCCCGGAGCTGCTCCACCAGTTTTTCTTCTCCTGCATATCCAGAGAGTTGTTTTTCAAGCTTTCTGGCTTTTTCTTCACTTGCGGCAAGCCTGGCTTCTACTGTGTTTATCTTTCTCTCTTTTGCGGTGAGCTTCTCTTCGAATCTCTTTACTTCCCCACTCTTTGCAATAACCTCTTCGGCAAGGGTCTTAAGGTCTCTATCCTTTATCGAGATGCTTTCTTCAAGTTTTTCCATAGCCCTTTCTTTTGCCAGGAACTTTTCATTAAGTACCCTTATTTCCTCAATTTTTGCCTTGAGAGCCTTACCAAGGCTATTCCTCTCTTTTTCGTATCCGTCAAGCTCGGACTTAAGTTTTCCAATTTCTTCATCCTTATCGGCAATCTTCTCAAGGAATCCCTGAAGCTTTGAGTCTTTTTCCCGAATCTCTGCCTTAAAAACGCTTATAGCCTCTTCTTTCTCTTTCAGGCTGGTTTTAAGCCCCCCAATAATGCTGTCGTTTTGAGTAATCAGGGCTTCGAGCCTTTTTATTGTTTCATTTCTTTGAACAAGTTGGGTCTCCAGATCCTTTACAGCCTTATCTCTCTGAACAAGCTGATTCTCCAGATCCCCCACAGCTTCGTCTCTCTTAAAAAGCTGATTCTCCAGACCTTTTATAGCTCCGTCTTTTGTAGTAAGGGTACTCTCGAAAATTCCAATTTTTTCGTTCTTTTCAACAATTTCCTTCTCAAGTTCCCCAAGTTTACCTTCCTTTTCGGAGGTAAGTTTTTCAAGCTCATTGAGTTCGACTGCTTTTTCGGCGAGCTTTTCTTCAAGGTCTTTAATATTTACTTCCGAGTCCGAGAGGGACTTTTGAAGGGCAGCTATTTTTCCGGCCCCTGTTTCAAGCTCTTCCCGAAGGCCGCTGATTTCCCTTTCCTGGCCTGCAAACCGACCCTCAAACTCTTTTATTCTCTGCAGGCTTTCTGCAAGTTTTATTTCCAGGCTTTTTAACTCTGCATCCCTGTTTGCGAGCTGGGAATTTAAAGAATCCGCTTCGGCTTTATCTTCACTTTCTTCCGCTTCGGGCTCAAGGGGAATTGCTTTTTCGGACTCAAATGCAGGTTCACTTTTTACCAAGAGCAGGCATATCTGCCCTCTTGCGTTTTCACAGATTTCAGCCCAAGCAAGAATTGACGCTATCGGCGTTATCCTCTTAAATACGCTGTCTCCGGTCTTGCAGCCGTAGACTTTACTGGCAATATAACCTTCCAAAGTATTAAGATCAAGGTTGGGGTCTCCCAGCCTGGAGTTTGTTGCATTTCCTTTCTTTGCCCGCCCTCCGCTCTCCTGCAGGAAATTAACGGCTTCGGAAAATATTTTCCAGGGGAGAAGGGGCTGATTTTTCAGATTATCAACGTGAATTCCGTCTTCTTCAGCTCGGGCTTCGAAAAACTGCTTCCCGCTCATGAGGGGAATCTTTGCCGGATTTCCTTTTTTATCGAACTGATTTTTTATTCTTGCAACAACAGGGTCTTCCATGCATGGGCCTCAAACAGTCTTAGTTTCTGGAATATAATAAGGATAACATTTAATAAAAGTTATGTTATATTCCAAAAATTTATGGAGCAGATAGGGAAGGAAAGCAAATGATTTGGGAACATCAGATCTATTTCCCAGCAACCCGGTTAACTCCTTGCAAAGGAATTTTAGCCTGGGAACCACCTGCACTGCTGAAGGCTCAGGAGTATAATAAAAGGTTTTCGAAGTGGGTAGTCTCTGATTAATTGCTTGATCTATTCCGGAATCCGGGAGAGAATCTACAGTTTTTTCCCTGCGCCGCATGGGGACAGGGCCAGCCTGACAGCCAGATAAAAATTAACCTGCAACAGCCCTCAACGAAGAGATATGCTGAAGAAATTCGCTCTGACCGGGAGTTAATAGATTCCTTAACTTCGGAAACGGTTTTCCAATTAAGAGAAATACAAGCGCTTCCGCCAGCTTGACCATCTGCTCATCAAACAGAAGTAAGTACCGGATTTTCAAAGGTGGAGAAAACGGCATAAAACAGTAGGAAGCGACTGGATTCTTCTTTTTTCTCGACAATTATATATACGTTGTAACTATTGAGGAGGTCATTTGCGGGATATGGGTCTAAAAAAATCTGAAATTAAGATTCTTAGCCAATCCGGAATTCGATATCAGCCCGGAAAATCAACGCCATACCGGAAATCAACGTCGTTGATATTATAAACAAGGCTACAAAACCATCAAAACCTGAAGGTTTTACGGGGAGATACTCAGGAATTAACATGTTTATTTTTCAGATGGCCCTGTTTTTTAAAAGAGTGTTTATTATAGTGATTGAATATAATTTTTAATATACACTATGATTTTTAATAAGGAACATCTTTCCATTAAAGTTATGAGTTTTTCCGATAACGGTTAGTATATCTATTTTTGAAACCCATGTTTAATTGCTTTCTGTTAGAAGAAGGAAAAGATCCGGACCTTTACCCTGTACCTCTTCAGATGCAATATGGTGTATCAATATGTGGAGTATTGATGAGTAGTTGTGGATTATTATGAGCAAATCGAACCAGAGGTATCAAAATGGATGATCTACCGGAAGAAGTCCAGGAATTAATCGAAGAACTGGATGAGGCAGCAGAAGATGAAGACGAGGATGCGATTAAAGAGCTGACCCAAAAGCTTCTGGACACCGGGGCTGATGTGGGAGCAATTACCCTCAAAAAACTCGCACTCCTGGTAATGGACGGCGAGGAGGAAATGACCCGGGGATGGACAGAAGTAGCAATCCAGATCGGAATGGACCCTTTCAAGACTCTTATAGAGGGTCTCGCAGCAGGCATGAGCCTGATAGGGAAAAAATACGAAAAGGGGGAAGCTTTTGTGCCCCAGCTCCTGATCGCTTCATCTGCGATGTACGGCGGAATGGACCTGCTCTCCCCATATATGAAACAGGATGAGAGCAATGGCTCAAAACAAGAAACTGTAATCATAGGCACGGTTGAAGGCGATGTTCACGATATAGGGAAGAACCTTGTAAAGACCATGCTCAGTGCAAACGGTTTCAACTGTGTGGACCTTGGAAACGATGTACCTGCTTCAAAGTTTATCGAGGCTGCAAAAGAGTACAGAGCAACTGCCGTTTCCATGAGTACCCTTATGACCACCACAATGGCTGAAATGCCCAGAGTCGTTAAGATGCTTGCGGATGAGGGCATCAGGGACAAAGTACTAGTAATGGTGGGGGGAGCCCCGATAACAGGCGGCTACGCAGCCCAGATAGGGGCAGATGCGTCCCCCCATGATGCAGCCAGTGCAGCAAACTGGCTGACAGAAGCAATTTTTGACTTCCCGTCTGAAAGTGCAAGATGGGGCTGAACTTTAACAGGTGCTTTTACGGACTGACCTGACTAAAAAACATAAACGGAGTAAAAAAGGAGAAAAAAACATGGTATCTGAGATGACCTCAAAAGAAAGGGTCCTTGCAATGCTTAATAGAAAACCGGTTGATAGGGTCCCGGTGATCACAGGCTCTGCTATGGTCAAGGAGTATATAGAGAAGAGTGGGAGTTCCTGGCCGGACTATCACTGCAATGCAGAGATGATGGTCAATACCGTAAGCCTGATGCATACCGATGCAGGGCTTGACAATATTGTAATGCCCTTTGGCATGTTCATAGAATCCATGGCTCTTGGCCTGGAAGTGAAGATGGGAAGAATTGACATTCAGCCTTCGGTAAGGAGCTTTTTCAACAAGCCCGAAGAGGTAAAATATGACGGCTTTCTTGAAGACAAATATGTAAAAACCACACTTGATGCTATCAAACTCGCAAAGGAAAAGTATCCCGATGCAGCAGTTACGGCTTTTCTCGTAGCTCCCATAACCCTTACAGGAGACTTCATGGGTGCTGAAAACCTGTCCATGCTCAGCATCAAGTGCCTCCAGAAAGAAAAACAAATGCAAAAAATGCAGGACTGGCTCTCGACAGCCCTAGAGATAAACAGGATCTATGCAGAAGCCTGTGTCGAAGCCGGAGCTGACATCCTGTACTATTCGGATGCATCCGCATCGCCCAACCTGGTAATGCCTGAGTTCTACTACCAGGTAGCCGTCCCTGCTGAAAAAGAGATCGGGGACTTCGTACACCACCTGGGATGCCCCTGGGAACTTCATATCTGCGGAGATACCGTGCCGATTATTGAAGGAATGGCTTCTACAGGTGCAGACTGCCTGAGTGTGGAACAGGCTGTCAATATGAGTGAAGCAACAAAGATCGCAGGAGATGTGCCTATTGTAGGGAATGTGACCCCTCTCCTGATGGTCGAAGGCACGGAAGAGCAGATTATTGCAGAAACAAGAAAAGGGCTCGACGGCGGAGCTAAAGCCAGCATGCTCGGATGCGGAACCCCACCCCTGAGCAGTCCGGACAGGCTCAAAACCTGGGTAAAAGCTGCAGCGGACTGGTCTGCAGACAAACTTTGATCAGAAAGACCTTGATAAGAAAGACCTTGATAAGAAAAGCTTTGAAAAGTACATTGAAAAAAGTACGAATTAACTGTTTGAAGAAGAAAGCTGTCCCGGGAAGAGAGCTACCTAAAAAACGAAATTTTCCGTATATTTCCGTTCAAGATCTTCCCGAGGGCAGAAACGGAGGAATCGGACTTCAGGCGTATACTTAAAAGGATGTGCTGATTCCGGTACCCCGGTTACATCTGTATTATCTGTATTCTGAATTATTGTCATTTGGAGCGATAGCTATGGAAATTAGTCAGGAAAAAATGAGTAAAGTAATGAAATATCGCTGGGTGGTGTTTGTTATTCTTGCCTTCGCATATTTCTTTGTGTATTTCCACCGCGTGTCTACCGCAGTAGTTGCGGCTGACATTATGAATTCATTCGGAGTGGGGGCAGCTTCCATAGGACTGCTAGGGTCCGCCTACTTCTATGCCTACACAGCAATGCAACTTCCAAGTGGGCTTTTAAGTGACAGCTGGGGTGTAAAAAAGACTGCCGGAGCCTTCACCCTACTTGCCGCATTCGGAGCTGTTCTTACCGGTGTTGCATCCAACTTCACGATGGTTCTCATAGGAAGGGTGCTAATAGGGATAGGGGTGGCAATGGTCTACATCCCTGTGATGAAGATGCTTTCCATCTGGTTCAAAAAGAATGAATTTGCTTCAATGTCAGGACTCCTGCTCGCAATCGGAAATGTAGGAGCACTGAGCGCTGCAGGTCCCCTTGCTATAATGGCAGCAATCTTAGGAGACTGGCAGAAAGTCTTCCTGATGCTGGGCCTTTTCTCCGTACTGCTTGCAGTAGCAATCTTTGTGCTTGTTAAGGACAAGCCCGAAGATATGGGCTGTCCGACTATTCCGGAAATCGAAGCCTACGAAAAAGGTGAAAGATACATTCCCCCGAAAGCCGTTGAAAAGATTCCGATGGGGGAAGCCCTCAGGCAGACTTTCAGCTCAGGGATGAAGTTCTGGCCCCTGTCCATCTGGTTCTTCTTCATGTACGGAAGCCTTATGGTCTATCAGGGCCTGTGGGGAGGTCCCTTTTTCAGAGACGTTCTCGGCTGGGACCAGGGAACCTATGCAGGTATCCTCTCCTTCATAGCAATAGGTATGATCTTCGGCTGCCCTATTGCAGGCTACCTCTCGGACAAAGTGCTCAAGTCCAGAAAAAAAGTCCTTATTGCAGGCACAGCCGTATATATAGTGCTCTGGGGAGTCATCTGGTCTCAGGCAGGAAACATTACCAGCACCACTGCATACACCTTCATACACTTCCTCTTCGGGTTCTTCGGAGGTTTCTTCATCGTATCCTACGCACAGATAAAGGAATGGTTCCCCGCATCGATCGTGGGAACCGCGACTGGTGCGTATAATATCTTCCCCTTCCTCGGAGGAGCCATTTTCATGACACTGACCGGAAAGATGATGGAAGTCTCGGACGGAACTGTTGCTTCCGTAGCCCAGTACAAATCCGTCTGGCTCCTGATGTTCGCATGCATGGTCTTTGCCTTCCTCTGCCTTCTGGTTTCCAAAGAAAAAGGCGCAGAAAATACCGGAGCTCCCGTAAAAGTTACAGAAGCCGGGGAAATGCCGGTCGGGTCTCAAAGATAAGAAAAAAAGAAGGTGTAGAACAGAGAATAAGGGAAGGTAGAACAGAAAATAAGGAAGGTATAGGACAGAAATAAGGGAAGGTATAGGACAGAAATAAGGAAGATAAGGAAAGCATTGGGAGAAGAACAGTATCGTAGAAAGGGCTGGCCGGAAAACAATAATTTTTCGTGTTTTCAGGTCAGCCTTCGGGGAATATGACTGGCTTTATTCTCCGAACCTTACTCCTTCGATCTTTAACAATGGATTCAAAAGTCTACCCATGTTTGGATTTGACTTAAGAAGTGTAAAAAACCTCCGGAATAAAAAAATGAACGCAACGGCCTGAAGACAGAGAAAGAGTTTTCAGAACACCTGAAAAACCTCAGTCTTCCGGAAAACACCGAATTCATTCAGAAATCAAGGTAAATGGTTCTTCGTGCATTTTGTGAGAGCAATTCTTTCCAGAAGTGTGCATAAGAATTTTAGAAAAACAGAGTGGTTCCAGAAACTTAAATGCTTCCGGTGAGTTCGCAGTAAAAACCCGCAAAAGCGAAGAGCTTCATTTACACACCACCTAGCAGGAGCCCACAAGGCTCCTGTAAAGTTTTTCACCCCGATGGCAGTGTAATTAGCTTCTCCTGAAGACTGCCATCGTATCCCCGAAGCAGGAAGCAAACCTTCAGCACTCTCTCTGCGCAGGCACATATTTGCCATTTTGATGTGTTTGCGCAGACTTTTTTACGGCTGATCTCAATATGAAGAATGAAATATCCTGAGAATATGAAACCCGGGGTTGGCTATTTAATAACTTTTTGATGCATTAAAAATAATAACTTTTTAATATCAAATACCCCTATATTAGGTTGCTTATAAATTTCAATGAATGTTTCCCTATTCTCTTCTGCTAATATTCAATGGCGTTGATCCTGTCACGCTGTCGTTTTACCCTGAAGGGTTATAAGTCCCTGGTGATTGAGATTGGACCCATCGTGCCTGATAAAAACAATCTTCTTATCTGAAAAAAGAAAAAATGTACTGGTTCTTCTTCTGAAAGAAGGGCCAAAGAGCATCGATGAGATAAAAGAGGCTCTTGATGTCAATTCAAGCGCCCTTATGCCCCAGATTAAGAAACTTCTTAAATGGGACCTCGTGACTTACGACCCCGTTGAAGACATGTATAAGTTATCGGACATGGGAGTCCTTATTGTTGAAAAAATCGAGGAATTTCTGAATATTATCAACATTTATGTAGAAAACCATGAGTACTGGGAAACCCGCGACCTCAGTGAGATCCCGTATCATATGAGAAAAAGGATAGGGAGCCTGAAACATTGCGAGCTTCTGGAAGCAGACAGAGACTGCCTTTTTGAATTCCATCCGACCTTTGTCGAAAATGTCCTTACCTCAAAATATGTTATGATGGCAAGCTCCACCTTTCAGCCTCAGACGGTCAGCATCTTTTCAAAACTTCTCCAGAAGGACGCAAAGGTCTCTTTCGTACTTACGGAGCAGGTTTTCGACAAGTTCTTTGACGATTTCCCGGACCAATTTAAGTGTTTCCTCTCCCGTGAAAACATGAGTGTTTCCATGCGCAGCGGACATATCGGCCCTCTTACGCTTGTTGTAACGAACACCTTTATGGCACTCTGGCTCTTCGACAAGAACGGGCGGTTTGACGGAACCACGCTTATAAGTTACGAGGAGAGCGCCCTCAAATGGGGTAGAGAACTCTTCACTTATTACTCCAGCATCTCAAATATGGTCTATATAGACCCCGATTCAGGAAAAATGGAGTTCACGGGCTATAATATCACAAAAGCCAGTAAATTCTGAATTGTTTCGGAATTTTTTCGTCTTTATCTCTAGCTTTCTCTCGATCTCTATTTCAAACTTCTAAAATTTCGATGCTTTTCCAGCAACTTTTTATAATGAATATTCGTTATGTACATAATTGTTTCTTTGACATAATCGAAGCTGTTATATAGTTGCTTCACAAAGAATAACTAATCTAGCTACATCCATCTATGCAGGATTTTTTTGACAGATGATTTATAATAAATTCCTCATAGATAGAGAACAGGATAAGCTCCCGCCTAAGATAAAAATAACACGGTTCAGAGGAAATTATTTTAATTTATCAATAAAAACGCTTATTTACCTGAACGTAATTCCACTCAAGTCATGCTTTAACGGCCTTTACTGCCTCTGTGCTATTGATAATGCCGCCGATTGGCTGAAATACCTTTAATTCTTATCAGCCTTTGCTTGCGAGAGGAAGTTCTTAGACGCTTACAGGACAATTAAATCGGAGGAAAAATAATTTGGGAAAGTTCAGGGTAAAAGCCTGGGTCGTAGATCTGGTTTTTATGCACATTTTATTCATTGCGATCCTGTATATAGTCTATGTTTTTATCGTGCCAGTAATAGTTCCGAGTTGATTGCAGAGGAAATGAATATCAGGCTAGAGGGCTGTTTATACCCAAAAATGATTGTAAAATGGATTAAAGGTGGTCTCAAGTGACGGAAGGGATGAAATCTCAGATAGGCGATAATAACAAAAAAAGAAAGCAAGATCTGGTTAATGAGGGGGACAGGCCAAAAGGACTGAAGTCCAAAAGCTACTATCTTGACGTGATCTTCATTCAGCTTTTGCTTCTGTTACTTCTGTATGGAGTTGCAAAATTTGTTGTGCCCATGCTGTCTTGAAATTTTTAATTAAACTGAAAAATATTCCGGTTTCCTTCGGAAAGTGTTTCGACCTCTTCCCGAAGCAGTACCACACTATTTTAGGCGTATTTCCTGAAATTAAGGCTCGTTGATTGACTATTTTAGCTCAGGTTTCTTCCAGGTCTGCGGTCTATTTTTCTCAATTCGCCTCTGCAGGATACTCTTTTCAGATCACTCTCCGGCTCCTGGTCTTTTCTTGATTCTTCAGGCCCTGCATCTCTTTTGAAACTGTATATTTCCGACTCCTCACGGCTTTTTCTGAAACCAGAGCTTTTTCTGGCGCTGCAGTTCCTTCTGACACCGCACCTCATTCTGGCACCATGCTATTTTTATCAAGGGATACAGTTCTGATGCTGCAACACATATGGATAATTGAACAAAATAGGCAACTTTATTACAGATTATTTTATTTATAACAGATAGCCTCGGACCCAGGATCAGATCCCGGGAAAAAAGAGATCGTTTAGGAGATTTTCCGCTCTCTTAGATCCTCCTACTTACATGGAAAAGGAGTATCCAATTGAATAAAGAAAAATTGGGTTCTGAAAAATATCCAGAGACTACAAGTTGCTGAAGAGACTAAAAGTTCGCTGAAGTTCCAGCCAGAAGTTAACACATTTTAGAAACTTAATGAACTTAATCGGGACATTTGAACACATAGGATCCAGAGAAATTTACAATCAAATTGCGTGCGGCCACCCCACCCTAAAGGATGGGGTATGCTTCGGGCCGCACGCCCGGTTACTCAGAAAGATTTACAGTGTTCTTTAACAAGGTTTCCTTGATCCAAGTTATTGAAACTCTGCTATAGAGACCCTGTTCGATTTCCGATCATTTCACAAAGAAGCAACGATGAAGATATTTAAATCGAAAACAAAAAGAGGCGAGGGTTCACTTCATCCCCGACCTGAAGGGCGGGGTATTCGTGACCCTCCGCGCTCCCTTTGTAATAAAATATGAAAGGTGAATAAGTACAATTTTGGAGGGTAAGGGTATTCCTGAGGACTTCAGCGCGGGAGAAATCCAAAGAAAGTTTCATAAAATCCCGGGACTTATCGGAACTTTTATCGAGATACATAACAAAATATTGAAAATGCCCTGACCTGCGACAAAACAAATATTGTTTTGATAATATTCTGATTTTTTGTTGATTTTGTTCCTCATGCTTTTCAGAAGGTTAGACTTAATATTCATTAAAATATGAAATAAAAAGATGCTACGTATGTCGATTTTTATTATAGAAACATAAAAGATGTGAGAATAAAAGAAAGAATGTAAATACTAGTTATTTCTAAATAAATCATGTAGTTATAGAAAAATATTTAATGAAGAATTTTTTAGTATCAAATGAAAAAAAATCAATAGATCGGGAGGACAAACTTTGAAAATAAGGGTTGTGAGTTCTAGAGAAGAAATCTTTACATTGAACCCCAACGAAAGAATAGTTCACCTGGCATTCAGGCCTTCAAACAAGGATATTTTTTCCCTGGTCGAGAACTGCCCGAAGATTGAGGTAATACAGCTTCCGAAATCATACAGGCGCACGGTCTCAAAGTCCATAGAAATGTTCCTTGAAATGCAGCGCATTCAGCTCATAGAGGGAGATGTCTGGGGACACAGAAAGGACATAAACGAATACTACCGCATTCCTTCCTCTATAATTGAGGAGATAAAGGAACTGAAAATCGAAGGCAAGTCCACTGAGGCTATCGAAGAAAAAGTCTCAAGGGAAAGCAAACTTAACCCTGAAATGGTTGCATACATCCTCAAAAAGGATGTTACTGCATGAGCCTCTGAAATAAATTTTCAGGCTCTCCCCATTTTATTTTCTTTCAATTTTTATTGCTTTGTAATTTTAATTATTGTTTTATTTGTATTACGTTTTAAATGAAGGATCTTACAGTTTTATTACTTTTCAAGTTTAGTTACTATTTTATTTTTATTACCTCTTATTTTTAATTACTGTTTTATTTTTCACTGCTTTGTAACTTTATATTAGGACGCGTTTTTAAATCCTGTTTTCCATTAAAACTTCTTTCAAAACGCAATCCTATGACACTTCTGTTTCTAAATTTGCCGCTATATTAGTGTACAAGTTTTTCGAAGCTGATGCCGTAAACTTTTTCCCATAGAAAAAGAAAATAAAGAAGCTTAAAAGAAGTATTTTCAGGGATGTTTTTCGGAATGTAGATATATTTAAGAGCTCTCATACTTTTTTCGAGAAGATGCTTGCATCCCAAATACACAAGGGCAACTTGTATTTTTCAGCTCTTTCTTCCCCGCCCTTATAAATGAACCTGCTATCAGTACGACAGGATGAGGATAACCAGATATTTATGGGAAAGCAGTTAAATGGACATGGGGAATAGAATTGACTTCATCTAAACTTTCTGCTGAACTGACCTCAATAGTCAGAGATAAACTTGAAATGGGATCCAAAGAGCCCATCAACGTCAAAGTCCTTCTGGAAAAAGAAGCTGTTCTTGAAAAAGTAACACTCGAACTGGAAGCAAAAGGGCTTAGAATTAATAATGTAGAAGAAGGGCCGAATGTGGTAATTACAGGTGCGCTTGAGGTACAAAATGTTCCTGCAATTAATAGTGTTTCCGAGGTAGATAAAATCGAGTACGATAGGAGTTATTAAACTAGAAACACAACACATATAAACGATATGAATAAAACGATATAAATACAAATTTTACTTTTACTTTTACTTATAAACTTTTATCAAAATGTTTTAACCACGAACTAAAAGAAGCTGAAGGAAAAGAAGCTGAAGGAAAAAATTGAAAGAAAAAAACTGAAAGAAAGAAATTGAAAGAAAAAACTGAAAGAAAAAGAAACTAAAAAAGATAGGACTCTAAGAACCAAAAGTTCAACTTTTCTCCACCCAGTTCCCTCCAGAATCTTTCTCGTACTCCTTTTTGACAGCATTCCAGGCAACTTTATGAGCAGTTTCTTCCCTTGAAGCACCCCCTCTTCTTTCGGAGGGGTCTTTATATTCCTCCCAGGCGCTATTGAAGGCTTTTCTGTAAATCTCCTGAGCATGCTCAGGCAGGTTTTCCTTAACCGTCTCCGGTAGTTCGGAATTGTTTTGATATGGCATTTCTTTCCCCCGGTTTAGATATAGGAAGGTTATTTTAAAAACATTATGTGTAACCTTTTAATTGCTGCAATTCTGCGTACCTGTATTCTCCAGAATGCTTTATGCGGAACGGATAAAATTTACACAAATCACTCAGAGTATGAGAAAGATTCTGGAGTCAGAATGGATAAACCATCTTCGGTAATCGAATACCTTTTTTCTTTCAAAACGGTCAAAAGTAACATGAGTAAAAACAGGAGCAAATATCTTGTCTACCTTTAATCCCGTTTGATTTTAATCCCATCTACCTTTAATCCCGGTCAGTGGCGAGGGCTTTCGGATGAAATGGAATCACGAATGTGAAAACACTACCTTCCCCAACTTTGCTTTTAACTCTGATTTTGCCCCCGTGCATTTCAATGAACTTCTTGACAAGAGCGAGCCCCAGTCCGGTACCTTCATACTCGCGATTGAAGTATGGATTCAGCTGTTTAAATGGCTGGAAGAGTTTATCCATATCATTCTTTGAAATCCCTATACCTGTGTCTATTACACTGAACTGAATAAAACTACCAAAACGCCGGGCTTCAATTGTCACATTCCCTTTTTCCGGAGTGAACTTGATGGCATTACTTGTAAGGTTGTAAAGGATCTGTTTGAATCGGATTTTATCGGCACGGATCATCCCAAGCTGTGGCTCGACTTTGACATCCAGGGAAATGTTCTTCTTTATTGCAAGAGGAGTTATTGCCGTTTTAATTTCATCGACAGCAAGAGAAACACAGAACTGTTCATATTCAAGATCCATCTTACCGGCTTCAATCTTTGAGAGGTCGAGAATATCATTAATGAGATTAAGCAGATGTTTGCCGCCCTTTGAAATATTATTTACATAGGCTGTCTGTTTTTTATTCAGGCTGCCAAACATTTCTTCGAGCAGTATGTCCGAAAAACCTATGATGGAGTTCAGAGGAGTCCTCAGCTCATGGCTCATGGTGGCCAGGAATTCGTCTTTACTTTTGCTGGCAGCCTCGGCAGCCAGTTTGGCATTTAGCAGTTCCTCTTCAGCCTGTTTACGCCCGGTAATATCCCTGCAAACGCAGAAACTCAGTTTCCTCTCTCCAAATATGGCTGCATTTGCATTGATTTCCACATCGATGAGAGTGCCGTCCTTGCGGCGCTGGCGGGTTTCGTGAAGGATCCCTTTACTGTCAGCAAGCCGAAGCATTTCCAGCAATTGCTCACGTGTATAGTGAATATCCCAGTCCCACATGTACAGGTTCTGTATTTCCTCATGGGAATACCCAAGCATTTCAGCGTATCGAGGGTTCGCCTCGAAAACTTTTCCATTCTGGTCGATGATAACTATCCCGTCCCTGGACTCCTCCATGAGGATGCGACGCCAGATTGCCTCTTCTGTCAGTGCTTCTTCGGATTTTTTATATTCGGTAACGTCCTGAATCATTCCTATAACTACATTTCTTTCAGCATAGTATTCAGCCACTGAATGTATAACACGGATATCACCGTCAGTTTGTCTGACTATCCTGAACTGAACATCATAAGGCAAGTTTCTTCCCACGAGCTCATTCATGGCTTTGTCAAGCACCGGATGGTATTCAGGCAGGGGTATATTTCGTATCCTCCCAATGGTAAGTTGTTCATCTTCAAGTCCGTATATCCGCCTCGCTTCTTCGGAAGCATCCACTTTTCCGGAGTGCAGGTCAATCTCCCAGCTTCCGACATGTCCGATTTTCTGCGCAGTTCGAAGCTGCATTTCTTTCCTTCGCAATTCATCTTCTGCCAGCTTGCGCTCGGTAATGTCGTGCACTATGAAATAGAGCAAATTTCGAGAGTTGAGTACTATTGAACCGCTGTAAACTTCGACATCTCGTATCTGACCATTTGCAAGACGGTGCTTGAAGAAAAAGTAATTCCTACTTTCGTCCGCAGCTCTTTGCACTTCAGCTTTAATCTCTTCAGCTGACAAAGCGTTTATATGGTAAACTTGCTTGCCAGTAATCTCTTCGAGTGTCCAGCCATAATAATTACATGCTGCAGTGTTTGCATCAACAATATCGAAGTTTTCAGGATTGACAAGAAGGATGACTGCATTATTTTCCTTAAAAAAGGATCTGTACATGCCCTCATCTGCCGAAAAGGCAGCTTTTGCCCGGACATTCTTGACAACCACTTCAAGCTCATGAGAAGGGGCGAGAAAAGAACCGTCGTCTCCGAAAGAGAGTGAACCGGTTTCATCGGATCCGAGCTGAAGTTGTTTTTTTCGCATGATAGATCTCCGATCCTGATTTTATTCAGGAATTCCAGATAACTCACATTGGGATCTTAGGGATCTTAACATGTAAATAGGGCATCCTGAAACGCTACAGCACACGCAACGTAAGTCAAGGATCAGGGATATCCTCAGACATCCCTACAGTTTCTATATTACTATTAGAATCACTTATTATATATATAAAGTGTTTTCGTTGACCGGGTCTGACATAATTGGTAACTGTATAGTAGACCGAATAATTTCAGAATTTAATAAACTAAAAATGGAAATTCCATACAGGGTTCAGAAAAAACTTCCTGAAATATACCTGTGCCGTGGAATTCAATTCTCAAGAAAATATTTTTTACCACCTTTCCAGAGATACCCTTTCGCCAGATCCTCTGCAGAACCAGGCTAAATGTTCTGGCAATACCCGATAATGCACTTTAATCAGGTTTTTCAAAAAGGTAAGGGTACTTCTGTTTTAACTTTACGAGAAGCTTTTCGTCTAATTTTGCGTTATAAAGCGTTTTCACTTTAGAAAGCCTGTCAGGCGACAAACCATAAGCTTCTCCAAGGAAAACCGCTTCAAAGCTTGCTCCGTCAAGGTGAGCCCCTTCAAGATTCGCTCCTTCAAGATTCGCTCCCTTAAGGTTAGCTTTTTCAAGGTTGACTCCTTTGAGATTAGCCTTTATGAGGTTAGCTCCCTCAAGATCAGCCTCTTTAAGATCAGCTCTTTCAAAATTAGCCCCTTCAAGTTTAGTCCCTTCAAGATGAGCCTTTTCAAGGTAAGCTGCTTCAAAGTTAGCCCATCTGAGGTCTGCCCATATAAGTTGAGCCCCTTCAAGATGAGTTTCTTTAAGGTTGGCTTCAAAAAGGTCAGCTCCTTTAAGGTTAGTGCCTTTGAGGTTAGCTTCACTGAGATTAGCTCCTATAAGGTTAGATTTTTCAAGATTAGCCTCTTGTAAGTCAGCTCCTCGAAGGTCAGCCCCTTTAAGATCGACTTCTCGAAGGTCTTTCCTCCCCGCAATATCCACCATATACGATTAATCGGTTTTGAATTAAAATAAACGTTACTATGGCGGGTAGAAAGTTTTTGCTGCTCTTATTTGGTTTTTAGAATTGTATTGGCTTATAGTCTGAGTGTATCAGGCTCTACCACATTCAGATGCGTACCATTCATCCGAAACTGTCTTTGAAAAGAAGAGCTTCAGAACCTATCATGCATCCGTAATGATAAACTGCTGGTATTGTCTCAACAATAAATATGTTCATAAGTCATGTTATAGTAAATGGTTTGAATAAGTATTCTGGAAAGTAGTCGATCAAAAAAAGCCATAAAAGAATGAAAAGTCTCAAGATTTAAGCCGGAGATTAGATAATGAAAATCAGATAACGAAAGATGCAACCCGTTTCTACCCTACCGTTTCTACCTTGTCGTTTCTGCCAATCTAATCTCCAGTAAAACACCCACAAATATATTCAAATCCGTTCAAATTCAGGTAGGAATTTCTTTTGTCAGGATATAAGTGACCATTCCAGGGTTCAGCTTGCTTTCTCTTGCAACCTTTTTCTCAATCTCCTCAGTTGTCCTACCCTCGATTTTCAGTTCCCTGATCCTTTCAATCACTGAGGATGGGACTGCGTAATATTCGTTTATGTCCTTTCTGTGTCCCCAGACATCTCCTTCAAGAATCTGGACTTTCTGAATCTGAAGGAACATTTCTATGGACTTTGAGACAGTAGCCATATAAGATTTAGGCAGTTGAATTACCTCAATCTTCGGGCACGTTTCAACAAGTCCGAAAATATCCTTGTTTGAAGGTCTGAAAGCCAAGTGGACAAGACGCTCATTCGGATTAAGTGTAAAGATTTCTTCTCTGGAACTAACCACTCTTATTCTCATATTTTTTCCCCCACTGTTGAGTTCTCTTTGGATTGTACTCTAATATAAAGTACATATACTTATTATAAATAGTTATCTCATTAAGCTAATGTTATTTAGATAGTATTTCGGAGATCGAGTTTATATCAAATTTACTAAATAGGTCTAAAAAAGCCAAAAAAGAAATAAAAATGGTTTTAATAAATTATTTTTTCTATCTTCACTTCAATTCCTATTCTTCCTCATAATATAATTTTTTCTTGTTACTGATTTACTAATTTTAACCATTAATTTCATTTAGCTTCGACTTTAATGAAAAATTTCCTGTTCATCCGGGTAAAGGAAAATTGGTAGTAGGATCAGATACTGAAAATAGAAAAGATAAAGAAGTTAAATTCTGAGATGATGAACTTATTTCACATTTTTAGTTTTGACAAAAAAGCAGACGTGGAAAATCCATATTCTTTTTCTGGAATCCAGCAGCGTTCCTGTGTCCGCCGCCGCCATATTGCTGGGCAATTTCGGCACAGTCAGGGGAGGAAGGATTTCCCGAATCGGACCTCAGGCTGAATACTACCATATCCTCCACAGCCTGCCACATAATAGCAATATCATACTCAGGCTTCCTGTAGATAAATTCCCCAAGCTCGGAGATATTCCCGGTAGTGTTCACGAGTCTGGCTTTCCATCTGTGGAAAATGCAATCTACCCCACGTTCGAATGCTTTCTGAAGTTTGTAATTTTGAGATTCCAGGAGTAATTCACCGATAGATATCATTTTATTTACAGTATTCTCACATTCGGAACTGGAACTAAGGAGTACGTCCCATGCGGAATTATCAGGGGTTTTCACCATCAGACTAAAGCCAGCACCAAAAGCTCTGGTCTCGTCGTATTCAAACCTCCACATATCTTTATCCCCAATATAGGCAACAGCTGCAGGTAGCGAAATATTATCGGGATGCGTGTATTCCCATGTAAGTACACAGGCTGCCTTTTCAATGGATCTGATCCCCGGAATATTACCCGAATTCCACAGGTCCGGAAATTTCTCCATAGCGGTCTTATGATGATCTATCCATATCAGTTTGGACCCGCAAACCTTTACGAATTCATCCATTTTATCACTTGTAAAATCAAGAAGCCATACTTTTTCAGCTGCCTTTATTTCTTCCCCATTCCACGACTCTTTGCCGTAATTTATAGCAATAAACTTTATGGCAAATTCATTCAGGTCATAGTAATTCCCAGCGACAGCGGCTGCACAGCATCCGTCATTATCGTCATGGTAATAAATAAAAATCGTACGTTTATCATCTGTCATTTACTGTCCTCCCTTACTCTATATGACCTCCTGTGAATTATACCAGTCGTCCAAAAAGGCCTTCGAGAAGAAAAGTTTCAAAAGCTTATCCTAAGATTCAGGAAATAGGGGAAAAGGAGACAGGATATGGAAAATACTGAATCAAGTGACAACAGATTAAAATAACAATATTTTTAAATATCTAAGTTCATATAAATAAAACAAGAGCCGAAAAGGGGAATAAAACGGAGTGAAAAACGGGGAAACACTAAAACCTCTTTCAGACTTGATACCAGATTTTATGAAAATTCTCTGGAATAGAGGTAACATAATGAAGGGAAACGACAAAAAAAAGGAATTTTGTAATATCTGTGGGCGGGAATTGCTGGAAGATGTGCTGGTCGTCGATACCAGCCAGGATATGAAACCAATAAAATTCAAGGACGTTCACGGGGATAAGTCCGACCTGATATGCATTGAATGTGCAGCTGATTCGATTGAGAATCCACCCTTCTTATGTTCGAGATGTGGGCAGCCAGTCGAATTCGGGGAGCACTTCTATATATTAAAGGTAGGAACCATAAAACCCGGGGGTCCGAAGGTGGACTCTGAAGAAACATGCCCTGAAGATAAATACATCTGCATCACATGTTATGATGAGTTTATGAACCTTGAAGAGGAAAAAGAAAGAGACTAAATGGAAAATCATGTCTCCAAACCTTGTTTTCTTCTCTGCCTTTGATCAATCCCCTGGCAGAAATCAGGACAGGAGTCTGAGATAACCTATATATCGAAAAAACAGAACTGATTTTTCAGTTCTATTCATAATTTTTCTCTTATTTTCTAGCTCTTTTCTTTTCTCTATACAGAACTTCTCCAATTTTTTTATTGGTCAGAATCTTTAACGATATTTAGAGCCTTTCTTAAATTTGGAACTGGGATTGTGAATATTCTCTCTACTTGGTCAAAGTATACATAAAAATATGTTTAGACTTGAAACCGCCTTTCAAAAAATAGTTTTAAAAACTTGTATTCAGGGTTTCGAAGAGGGAAGGAAAGGAAGAAAAGGAGGAAGGTGTCGGGAAAAGTGAAGGGTGAGAAAAAGGGGAAAGAGGATAAGAGACGGAAAATTTGAGAGATTCTTCTGGATCGCTCCGGATGAAAAATGTCTGTTTTCCTGGTTCAAAGGGTTTGTTTACAAAGTTATGGGGAAGGGTCGGGATTGAGAGGAAAGGATTTCCCCTCACACCTTGAAGGTTGTTGGAAAATGGGAGGTACCTTATCCGACCCTCATGCTCTCATGTTGTCAAGTTATTTACACTTGATATTTATTGTAACACTTCCATACTATTTATAATTTAGGAGGAGGTGTAGGAGGTTGTTAATGATTAATATAACATATCCGGTCAAACACCTTTATAATATATAAACTTCGTGAATAAAAATGTACTCCAATTTTTCTATTTTTAGAGAGACATCCCGATTAAAAAAAGGCATATATACATAAAAAATTAATATTTACATGGGGAGAACTGATTATAAAATTTAATTTTCAGACCCTTCGTTTCTCCTGTTTGTGACTGAAAACTGCATTGAATCCAGTTCTCCCTTTATATTTAACATCGGACACATATGTACAAAATGTGTATTCATTCCCTTCAAAAAAATTGATAAGTAAGCTGTCCTATTCTACAGAACAGTTTCAAAACTGAATACTATCTGCCTTCTTAAAATATCCACGGTCTTCGTTTTTGGTGAAGCTGATCTTATTCCGGATATCTCTTAACTACTTTCAACCAGGCCGACTACTTCTTACATATTCAGGATGGTTTTACTTTTCGAAATATGTGGGGCTGAAAACATAAAAAACAATATTGTCCAGTTTGTGATACTGATGTTCATCATAACATGAGATTTCACGTTCTTGAGTATCAGAATTTTGAAGGCGAGAGGGAGTTTGCTGTATACGGTTGAAAGTGTTGAGGAAACTGACACTCTCACAGAGAAGGATCCGGTGAGGGATATTTTACAGGGGCGGCACAGGATCATTCATGATGGGATTGAGGTAGGAGTCCTGACCAGGATTCTTAAGGAGAATCACGGGATTAAAGGGGGCTTGCTGTAAGGAGCTCATTGAAAGGATTCAGTTTGAGTTTGATATGTACTGCCCGGTAGGAAGAGGCTTTATTTGTGGACCCTGAAGACGGGGAAAAAGAAGCTTTTGTTAAAAAAGCATTTTACTTTTTTTGAAAAGAGAATAGTGAAGGAAATAAGAGATTTTTAGAAAAAAGAGTAATTTTTTACCAGTTAATGCCTTACTTAATTGTAAGGCATTGTACTGATAGAGTTCAGCCTCGGAAGGAATTTTTGGCGCGTTGCTTAATCTTTCTTTTCTACCTTTTCCCTGGGCTGGTCCCTGGCTGGACCATCGGGTTCCAAAGTCGATCCGCTTCAAGCCTGTACTCCTCGGTGATTGGGTCTGCATCCTCAAATATAAGACCTTCAGCACCGCACCGGAAGCGGTTCTTCTCGCTCAGGTACTTGCCGGTGGGCCGGATCGTATGATAGTTCTTGTCATTCTTATCTATATGATTGAAAAAATTACATATGTTCTCGTTGATCGGCTCCATGGTCGTGTAGTTCTCAAGGATCAAGGACGGGTACTGGCCATATCTGTCCTCCTCAAGTCTGAACGAGCTTGTTTCACCTCGCCCTTTAACCTCTTACTTATTAAACTGATTGTTCCTGTTAAAACCTGAAAACATACCCTGCTCATTCTTTAGCTTCCGGAGCTTTTGCATCATGAATCTTCAGATCTACCAATGCGGGACTATCATCTTTGCCGAAGCCGCTGTTTGCAAAGACGGTCAATATCATTGCTATGCCATATATGAATATACCATACCAGAATATTGCATCCAGTGGGTTTTTCAGTACATATTCAAGTGTAGATGCCAAATCATTTGTTATACATATGGCATCGAATGCCAATATCGCGTAAATATAGTTTGTTTTACATTGCTGCTTGCTATCCGATAACCACAAGGGTGAAAAGTGAGTAAACAATAGCAGCCACCACATGCTTCTACGTTTTATCTTTAGGACTGCAATTGAGACTGGTAAAATAACCATCATTGTTGCGATTATACTTATCATTATAATTATTGGTTCAAACACCGGATCATCGAAATTTGTATCGACGGGCATCAATAGTACAAGTAATATACCCATCATAAACGCCATTATAACTGCACCAAAACATGATGCTATATACAAACGATTTGGATTTGCTATACCCCATGCTTTGAAACTTTCAAAGTTCGTAGTTTACCACTCCTCTTGTTCAAGATCTTCCCACTTGTTCTAAACTTAAAAAATAGTATTTGTAATACGTGGAAGTAAGATATAAATAGATGAGTTTGACCATATTAATTATAACATGAGTATATGATTAAAAGTAATATATTTGACTATAACAAGGAGATTAAATTTATTACAAGCTTGTGTATTTTTCTCGAATGGCTGGATTTATAGAACTTCCAAGAGTGCCCTGCCAGATCTTTTCGAAGACTTTTTAAGAATTACTGAGAAGTAAATTGGGTGTTAATTTACTAAAATCTCATACGAGAAAGCTGTAGAAGTACTCGGTAAAACAGCACAATTACAGGTCTTGGTCCACTTGTTTAACTGCATAGATGAGGAGGACTATCTTTCAGGAATAGAGAAAGAAACAAAATTGTCCTGTTTGAGTGTGGTTTCATATTTAATCCATCTTACAATTGATCTCTCTTCACCACAATTCAACCATCTGTAAAACTTTTTCAACACTGCCTTATAGTTATGTTTGGTCTATTGGCTGAGGTCGGACCTTTCAAGGCTCGAGACATATCGCCTTATATCCCTCCCGGTTGCCTCCTCAAAATCAGTTTGAAGGGACAACGAGTTGTATTTCAAAGTTGCTATGTATTTGAGAATTCTGCATTCTCCCAAGCCTTCAGAAAAACAGTAATCGATGAAATCTACAATCAGTTCTTTATTCTTTTCAGAAATAGAAAAATCTTCAACGGATTCCAAACGTGAAGAAACATTTAGTTTATAAATACCTACTGTCATCCAGACACCTTTTAGCGAAAGTAGGCTTTGAACACGTCTAATATAGGAGAATTTAAAAAAGAATCTGTCAAATTGAATCATAAAAAATGGGCAAAAATTTGTTGAAATAATATTACTTATTATTCCAACGGATATGAAAACAATCTTTCAACATAAAAATCAAACTGTCAAACTCAGGTTTTAACGTTCAAAGCTTTTTTCGTTTATTTGTTATATTTATTTCTTATTATAATAACCGTGGGAAAACCATCTCAGCCAAGTACGGAGGCTCTGTGCGAGTTGAAGAGTGTACTCATATAGCCTCTGGCCTTTTATTGAATAAACCCTCTTTTCTCGAAACAAACTATCCTCAATTGAATTTTTTAACCTTTTATATGAGCTCATCACAAAAACAATTTATTTTCATATCATTAGCAGTTTCATAATTATTTTCATAATCGGAAATGCAATTAGTCATCTGGATTCTATAATTCAAAGGCGCAATTTTGAGTTTTGTGATCAGCTCATGTAATATCTGTTTTTAGATTAGACGGTTGTCAGGGAGTGGTTTTTAAAATTATTTTACAGGATAATTTTATCAACAACGGATAAAGAATTAACTTATACTATGGGGCTTTAAGGGGCTTGCCTGAGAGCATTTTATGTCAATTACTTTGGACAAAGGATCAGATAAATAAAGATTTAATGGGAGTATTGGTGCCTGCTTTGAAACAGGGTTGAGAAGCTGTTTTTAAGTAATGTTGGGGAGGTATGACTGTTTTTAACCTTACGGATGGAATGAACTAAAAATCCAGATGCGAAAACCGGTCGCTGAATCGGAAAAAGCCAATCAAGATTTGCGTGCCGAAAATATGACACTAAACCTTGCCGGAATTAAGAACCTATCCGAAAGTTGTTGCCTGCTGTAACTTTTACAATATGCAATATGCAAAACCTAAACGGATACCCTGATACTATAGACCTATCGTAACTTTTCAACATGCACTCTGACTTTTCGGATAGGCTCTAAGTGCAAAATGACCGAAGGGGAGCTGCTGTGCGGCGGACTGTGCGGCGGATGCACAGTATAACGTAAAGGGGGTAAGCAAAATGCAAGATGATATGCGATTGCCTGTCTTTGCAGAAAAAAAAGACAGGCAGCTGATCTATAAGCCTGAAAGGTGCATTGGCTGCGGAACCTGTGTGCAGGCATGCCCTAAAAGTATCCTGGCAGTGGGGGCTGTGGGAGCCGTAGTAAGAGGACTATTGGATGCGAATTTTCTGGAAATGAAGGAACGTGAAGAATGCATTGCCTGTGGTATTTGTGCGAGAGTCTGTCCCACCGGGGCTCTTGAGTTGAGACAGGAAGGAAAAACTCTCAATGACAGATCCTATATTTTTGAAGCCATGAAACCAACAACAGTAAACGAAAGATGCGTTCACTGCGGGCTTTGCGAAGATATCTGCCCTCAGGGCTGTATTGAGGTAACCAGGGAGATTTCACCCGACGGAAAGCTGAAGCTTGTCGGAAAAACCGATATCGATACAGAGTGCTGTGTCCACTGCGGCTGGTGTGCTGCTGTCTGTCCTGTTAATGCCATTGTTGTGGAAAAGCCCTTTGAAGGACGCTGGATCGGGAGCGAGGATACCTGCCAGACCTGCCACACCTGTGTGGAAGCTTGTCCTACAAATGCCATTTTCAATAAAAAAGCCAAACCCGGAGAAAAAGTCGAAAAGATCAGTCACCGTCCTGACGCATGTATTTACTGTGGAGCCTGTGCGGTTTCCTGTCCTGTAAATGCTATTGATGTCAGAAAAACTGCAATTCTGCCGGATGTAGAGAAAAAGAGTGTTCTTGAGAAAAAGCTGCTTGAAGTCCCTGTTCCTGAGGCTCTGCTCCGCACTCGCCTTGAAACGGATGAGTATGCGTGCCTGGGCTGTGGGAATTGTGTGATTGTCTGCCCTGTAAATGCCCTCTATAGCCGTGAACTTGCTTCCGGGTACCTGAACGATATGGACGAAAAAGCTCTTCTTGAGGTTAAGAACGGCATAATTTCGGTCGTAAACCAGGATGTGTGCGGAGCAGACGGAGCCTGCGCCATGATCTGTCCTGTTAATGCTATCTGGCTTGTGAAAAGAAAGGTGAAATAAATGGCAGGAACAATTACAATCCAGAACGGATACGTTTTTGACCCTCTCAATGAAATTAATGGGGAAATTATGGATATTTTCATCAGAGACGGAAAAGTTGTAAAAGAGCTTTCTGCAGCCGAAATTAAAGAATCAAAGATCATTGATGCTTCCGGTATGACGGTAATGCCTGGAGGCGTTGATTCTCACTCTCATGTTGCAGGCCCAAAGGTCAATACCGGGAGGATGATGCGCCCTGAAGATCACTATAAAGCAAATCTTAAGAAAACTTCACTAACTCATTCAGGTTCGGGTTACACTGTTCCTTCGGTCTACAAACAGGGGTACGATTATGCAGCAATGGGTTACACAACAGTATTTGAACCTGCAATTCCTCCTCTTGAAGCTCGCCACGCCCATGAAGAGATGCGTGCAACTCCACTCCTTGACATGGGAGGATATCTGGTACTGGGAAACAACTTCTTTTTGATGCGCTATCTCAGGGACGGAGATCTTGAAAGAGCTGCTGCATATGTCGCCTGGATGATGAAGACCCATAAGACATATGGTATCAAATGCGTCAACCCTGCAGGAGTCGAAAACTGGGCATGGGGTAAAAACGTGAGTTCTCTTGATGAAGCTAATATCCATTTTGAAATTACTCCAGGAGAGGTTATAAAAGGACTTGCTGAGATCAACGAACTCCTCGGTATGCCAGTACCTCTCCATCTACATGCAAACAACCTGGGCCACCCCGGCTGCTATACAATTACGAAAGATTCTCTCAAAATTCCCGATGGCGTAAAGACCAGACAGAACATGGACGTGGAATGGGCAGAAACCAAAATGGATCCCTCAAGGGGCTGTTCCGTATATCTTGCTCACCTGATGTTTAACGGTTTCACAGGTACTACCTGGGCAGACTGTGAATCCGGTGTTGAGGACATTGCAAACTACATCAACAACAAAGACCACGTAGTAATTGACAGTGGCTGCACTCCTTTCGGAGAAGCAACGGTTATGACCGGAGACGGGCCTGCTATTCACGATCTTTACACCCTTACAGGGCACAAGTGGTCGAATACTGACGTTGAGATGGAGTGCGGCTCGGGTGTCATTCCCTTTACCTATCTCAAGTCCAACCCGGTACACAGCCTGCAGTGGGCAATGGGGCTTGAATGTCTCCTGCTTATCAACGACCCCTGGAAGACAATAATGACCACGGACAGTCCGAACGGTGGACCATTTACAAAATATCCTGAAGTTATGACCTGGCTCATGTCCGAGGCTTTCAGGAAACAGACCTTCAGTGAGTGCCACAGGTGGGCAAATGACAGGAGCGCACTCGGAGGAGTAAACCGGGAACTTTCCCTTTATGATCTTGCGATCCTTACCAGAGCCAATCCTGCTAAGACAATTGGAATGGTACACAGAAAAGGTTCTCTTGGAGTGGGCGCTGATGGAGATGTTACCGTTTACAACATAAATCCACAGCAACTTGACTCAAACAACTACGAAGCTCTACTTCGCACTTTCAGGAAGGCAGAATACACCATCAAAAATGGTGAAATTGTGGTTGTAAAAGGAGAAGTCGTTTCCCTTCCTGAGAAGCGGACTTACTATTCCGAGGTGCATGTAGAAGACGAGCAAGAAAAGGAGATGCTGGCAGACGTGAAGAAATGGTTCAGGTACTATACACTGGGTTTTGCTAACTACCCGACCCCGGAAAAGTACCTGGAAAACCCGACTCCCATACAGATCAATAGTGAGAGGTGAAGGCATGACAGAGGGAGTACTTATTCACAATAAAACAACTGATGGTAAACTTGAGGCAGTTATAAAACCCGACTCATCTGCAGGTAAAATTACCGGACAAATGGAAGAAGTAATGCTTATTCCTAAAAAAGAGATTGACATAAAACTGGAAGCGGATGTTATAACTCCTGACTCCTTTGCAGGCAAAAGTGCCGGAGAAATAGGGATGCTTTCCGTCTGGCAGGGGCCAAAGACCTATCCCCTTTCCGATTTCTTTGAAGTGACAGGCAATGCGGGCAGTTCTGCTGCCGGGACCATGATCCGCATAAAAGGCGACGCAATGAGGATCAAAAGGATCGGGGAAGGCATGAGTGCAGGAAAAATTGAAATTGAGGGCTCCGCAGGCATGCATGTCGGGACCGGAATGAAAGGAGGCGAGATTCTCGTTTACGGAGATGCCGATTCCTGGGCTGGCATGGAAATGCTTGGCGGGCTCCTGCACATCAAGGGCAATGCCGGGGACCATGTTGGCTGCGCTTACAGAGGCAAGTGGCACGGCATGAAAGGCGGCCGCATCGTTATCGAAGGCTCGGCAAGGCACCAGCTCGGAGGCGGCATGGACGGCGGAGAAATTCTGGTAGAAGGCAATGTTGAAGGCTTCTGCGGGATTCGCCAGAACGGCGGTCTCATCGTTGTAAAAGGCGGAGCTCTCCGCACAGTGGGCGTGGAAATGGCAGGCGGAACCATAGTTATAGGAGGCAAAATACAGCGCTTCTCCCCGGGTTTCGAATTCGTATCCATGGAAAACAAGGTCACTTCGGGTGAAGTCGAGTTAATAGGCGAATTCAAGAAATTCACAGGGGATTATGCGATTAGCAAGAGGGCAAAGGGAGCTCTCTATGTGTCTGCAGATGCAAACCCGGAGCTCTGAGGTGAGAGGTATGGAAGTATTACTCATTACCGGAAGTACTATTGATGAAGGCAGGCTTGCCAAAGGCGGGGACAAGTTCACGGACGATTACACTATGGAGTGTGCATCCTGCTGGATTTCTCCTGCGGATTTCGTCTTGCTCTGCTCCCCTGAGAAGGTGAAAGTAACAAGCAGGGACGGAAAACATTCGATTGTCGTTTATACGAAATGTACCGACTCGGTCCTTCCAGGGCAGATATTCATGCTAAGGGCAATCTGGTCGAACGTTGTCATCGATCCCGATACCTTTTCTACGGGGTCTCCCCTCTATAAGGGTGCCCCTGTAACAATCGAGCCCACTGAAGAAGAGGTTCTCAGCGCCGAAGATGTGGTGTTGAAAGTTTATGTCGGAGGGTAATAAACATGATTTACAAAGATATAATCTGTCCGGTTTGCGGGGCAGCCTGTGATGATATCCAGGTTGAATTAGGGGACGGAAAGATTAAAGCTAAAAATGCATGTAAAATGGGAAATGCCAAATTTCAGGAAATTTTTAGTTCCCACAGGCTCAAACAGCCTCTTGTAAAAGTTGGGGGAAAACTGACACCTGCTGCCTGGGATGAAGCTATGGAAAAGGCTGCAGATATCCTTGATTCGGCAAAGCGTCCTCTGCTTTTCATGGGCAGTGAAACCTCTTGCGAAGCCCATGAAGTAGGACTCAAGATAGGAGAATACCTTGGTGCGCTTGTCGACTCCAATTCAACTGTCTGTCACGGGCCAACAGCTATGGGAATTCAGGAAGCGGGAAAAGTCGGTGCAACCGAAGGTCAGAAGAAAAACAGGGGAGACCTGATAGTTTACTGGGGCACAAACCCCCTTGAATCCATGCCAAGACAAATGTCCAGATATGCCGTTTTTCCCAGGGGTTACTGGACCAAACGCGGACGTTTTGACAGGACAGTTATCACTGTAGACCCAAGAAGAACTCCAACTGCCGTAGCTTCCGACCTGCATGTGCAGATTAAACCGAACTCTGATTATGAACTGATAAGTGCACTTCTCACCCTGCTTCACGGAAAAACCCCTCATCCCTCAGTAGAAGAGATTACTGGGGTGCCTATTCCTGTTATAGAAGAGATGCTTGATATGATGAAGGACTGCAACTTCGGGTCTATTACAGTAGGCCTCGGGCTTGCATCTTCAATGGGGAAGTACAGGAACTCCGAAATTGCCATGAACCTCGTAAAGGAACTGAACAATTATGCCAAATTTACTCTTGGAGCTATTCGCGGCCACTGTAACGTTGCAGGCTTTAACCAGATTGCCTCGTACATGTATGGCTACCCCTTCGGGCTTGACTTTATGCGCGGGCACCCGCGTTACAATCCTGGAGAATATACGACCGTGGATGTACTCCGAGAAAAGGATGTGGATGCAGCCCTTGTGGTGGGTGCTGACCTTGTAAGCCATATCCCTGCTGACTGTGCAGCTTACCTTGGAAAAATACCTATTGTCTGCCTGGATATTGCTCCCTGTCCGATGACAGTTGTTTCAGATGTAGTGCTTCCAGGTGTTATCGATGCCATGGAATGTGACGGAACCTTCTACAGGCTTGATGATGTGCCAGTGCACGTTGAACCCTTCACGAGTTCGCCCTTTGAATTTACGAAGAGCAATGAAGACACCTTAAAACAGCTCTTTGAGAAGATTAAAGCAAGGAAGTAGTCATTTACAGGTTATTTCTTTCCGCAATAAAGAAGTTGAAAAAAACAATAACTCGAAATTTCCCGGACCTTTGGTAAATGAAAATTAGCACGTAATAACAAGGATTTACGCAGTTGAAATTGGAATGTGGTAGGGAATTTCGATAAACACCCTATTCCATTCTATTTTTTACATATTTTTCATGTGTAATTGTCAAATTCTTAGGTTTCTCTAAGAGACTGTCTTAAAATTCAAACAATTTCTACATTTGGATAGTGATCGTTGTTGGTTTTAATTTAGACTTAAATTCATTATTAGCTCATCCCAAAACCAATTTTATTCCCGCATCAAGATCCCAAATTAGAGATTAAAAGAACCAATTTCAAGTTTTGGGATCGGCTCTATATTAGGCTTACTCTCTCGATGTATGAAATCAAATACACTAAACATCATAGCTAAAATTTATACTTTAGATATATTAACGGTTTAATACTACGTTTTTTCAGTACAAGTGAGCAGTTACTATCACTATTGCAGAATCAGTTTAATTTCAAGACACATTCTTAGAGACTCTCTTCTCCAAAAACTCATTTCTGAACAAATCCGAATCGATTAGTAACTACCAAAAACTACCAATTCTTACCAAATTGGTAGTAATCCATTTTAAAATCATAATATGTTCAGAAATAACTAAACGTAAACTACTCCGGCAGATTCCAGCTTCCCGATCGAAAAGATGATCTTTTATAAATGAGACGACGTTAACCATTGACTCACCATCCTGTTTTTTTTGGTGAAATAAAAAGGACACGGAGTAATTATATTTTGCAGAACTTTCGGTACGCTACCTTGATGAGTTTTCAAATTAAGCGATTTCAGTTTATTAAATAGCTTGGAGACTTGTACAAAAGGCTCATAATAATTGGACGCCTCTAACGAGAATTCAAATTTGCTCAATTGAATGGCTCTATTATAGCTGAGTTTTTTATAAAATCCAACTTTGTTTATCCGAATTTTTCATATATATATCTCACAATCTCTTCATTTGGTTGCAGCCATTATGGCAAGGTTGCGGGACTTCCATAAGCAATCAACATATCTAAACCCTGCTGCCTTCATATCATGGAATGTCTCCCATAACGTTCCGGGCTTATCGCCCATTTTTTGGGCATTTTCCAGCCGATTAAGCTTCAGCTCGTCAAAAGTCCATTCCTGTCCAAGTTTTTCTTTAAGGCGTATAACCAGAGAAGATATGCTGTTATTAAACTCCCACTGATCAATAATAAGAGAATCTTCCCTAAAGAGATCCCCGTTTATGAATAAACCCTGGTCTTTCAGAATTTTATGGATATCGGAGTACAACCTGATTCTGTTTTCAAACTCCACGTGATGTATAGAAAAACAGGACACAACAGCATCAAATCCCCTATCTTCGGTTATGCCTAAAATCCCTTGATTTAAATCTTGCTTAACTACAGTTATGTTTCTATTATCCCCGAACCTTTCACTACTCCGCCTTATCATTTCATCAGAAAAATCAAGCATAAGAACATTTGCATCAGGCTTTAACTTCACAATTTCAGCGGTCACATCGCCTAAGCCGCATCCCAGATCAATCATCTTAGGGTTGACAGCTCCCAATTCTGTTGCAAGCCTTGAAATAATTGACAGCATTTCTCTCCTTTCAGGTATGATTATATCAGCCATCAGAGCATAATTTTCGGCAGCTTCTGGATTAGTCCATCCTATCTTAATCTCTTTTTCCATATCTAACGACATTTCTTCTATCGATTATAAACCTCTCTTGAAGATTGACTACTTTCATCAGTTTAAACCCTAAAACCATATAGCAATCTCGTCACAAGGTTTGAAACCATATCTTGAGTATTTGAATCAGACTTCAGCCCGTAATATCATGAAATTAAGAAGTTTTTAAAAATAATGAGATCCCAACAAAGAACTGTATTGAAATATGTAACGCATATTACCAAAAAACAGTAATAGAAGACCCTGCAATCCCTTATTATATCCGAGCTTTAGATACTGTTTATAGCTGGCACTTAAGGAATAAGAAATTTTTTGAGTACGGCAGGGAAATTGATCCGGATGGAAAGTACAGTATTAAAGGAGCTGTAGAGCTTAAAGGGTGGATTAGTTCTAATGCGATATATTACGACCCCGACCAGCTTCAAGACTACCTAACAGAAAAGGGATTTAATTTTGAAAGAGTGATAAGTGATTGGAAGGAGAAAAAATCCTGGAACTACCCGATCTAAAGACCAAAAACGGGAGAATATAGGTATAAATCATGGAAAGCAACCACCATAATAAACGACCAAAGGATAAAAGACGTAAAGATTCCATTTGAGCAGCTGAGAACCGTATTAAGTTTAAGAGATGAAGACCTTCAAGACATGAAAAATAGTAATGAAAACGAAGGAATAGAAACGTTACATGTACCTCTTATAGAATCCTGTGAGTTGTTTCTGCGTGAAAATCTGGAGTTTAAAACGTGGCATATACATCAAAAGAAGTTGCAGAGAATTTTATAGGACCAAAAAACCGGAAAGAACTTTTGATTTACGGGATGGAGGATATTATAAAGGCTTTTGAGCTATAAACGCAATCATTATCGTGATACCACAAACGATTTAAGCAATTATCTTTGTGATAGTTTTATGGTAGAATCACCAATTTTTGAGATATTTGACGGATTGCCCAGACAGGGTCCAGGTAATAACAAGTGTACTGAAAAAGCCTTTAATTTGCTTTCTTCCCTTCCTGCAGGCACTAAGATCCTTGACATTGGTTGCGGTGTGGGTATGCAGACAATACATCTTGCGAAGATCTGCAACGACTGTCACATCACTGCAACTGACATTTACCAGCCTTTTCTGGATAAACTGATGGAAAATGCAGTTAAAGAAGGATTTGATGACAGGATTACCACGGTTTGTGCTTCCATGGATGACCTGCCTTTTGAAGCAGGAGAATTCGACATCATCTGGTCAGAGGGCTCTATCTTTGTCATTGGTTTTGAAAAAGGACTTAGCTACTGGAAACAGTTTCTGAAAGATGAGGGGTATATAGCACTGACAGAAAGCACATGGTTCACGGATGAACCTTCTTCGGAAGTGCTTCAATTCTGGCAGGGCTGTTATCCTGATATAAAGAGCATACCTGACACTGAAAAAGTTATCATGGCAGCAGGATATGATCTCATTGACCGCTTTAAACTGCCAGCTTCTACCTGGTACGATTTTTACTCCCATCTGGAAAAAAGAGTTGATGACATCAGTGATAACTATAAAGGAAACACCGATGCAGAAACGATACTTAGTTTTAACAGAAAAGAGATAAAGATCTTCAGAGAATACCCAGATGAATATGGTTATACGTTCTTCATTTTACAGAAGAACACAAATAAATGATCTGTTACTGATGAACAATTAAATGATCCAGAAACTCAAAAAGAAATCAAAGCAGCAATCAAAGAAGAATAATATCTGATATCGTATATGGGTGACTTGCTGATTTGCATTAAGCAGTCTCAGGGAAATCAGAATAATGAACAATGCCATTATCCTGATAGAATGCTTCCATTTTTTTCATATTTTATTTTGCAAGGAGTCGAAGCCTCGATAAGACCACATTCCTGCTTACAAAACCTATTCTCACCGACTCAATTGCTTGAATTATAAGTAAAATAGAAACTATGAAGCCTTCCTCAAAACTATGTAATTAAATATCTAGTTTTGGGTGGTCTATCTGACTTTACGCAGATGTTCCGGAAAATAAAACAATTTTACTGTTATCGATTGTGGAGAACTTCACAAAAATCTCTGGTTATCATCTCAACCGATGCTTTGGAAAATCGAGTTGAAAGTTTTCATTGAAGGTAAAAATGCCGAAAATTGCAGGGCACTTTAAAAAATATTTATATAGATATCATGTACAATTTTCAGAAAAAAGATAGCAAGAATAATTGTGAGAATTGTAAGGACATATACGGAAAAATGAGTCACATTGTAATAATCCGTATATTTCACTCTTCAATGTAGTCAGGGCTTACGAGCATAACCTTTTCATTCATTTCAAGTTCATTTTTTATTCTGATTGCATCCCTTTCCGGGATCCAATTCTTTGGTTCATTCCAGTTTTGAGATCCGTCTCCAAAAAGAATATAACACACTACAGATTTTTTCATCTGAAGACTATGTTTTTCCATTACCTTAAGAAAACTTTCATTCTGAAAACTTTCATTATCAAAATATCCTTGAGACACAATTATGTAAGAATAGTTTCCCTTTTTGATTTCAGGGAATCTGGGCTCGGGGATTTCAGGGTATACAGGGTCATTCCAATTCCCCTCTTTATCCAATTTATCTCTCATATCTTCATCTACTTTTACGTAATATAATTCCCCCATGTAATCAACATTGTACTTTATGATCCAGTCCCTGGGCATGTCATAGTTTTCAAGGATAGCTTTAACCTCTGGCTCAGTAGTCCCTTCTTCAAATTTAATGATTAAGCCACCTACCTTTATCTCTTGAACCGGATTTTGTGCATTAACCGGCGCTTTCATGAACATCCACAAAGGAACGAGGAGAGCTAAAAATAGAATAAGTAAGATAATTAAGTACCTATTGATTTTGCTCATCCCAACCGCCTCCTTAAAAATGAGGAGCTTTAGCTCCTCAAATATATACGGTTAATTTCTGAACCAAATGGTTCCATAACAGCTCCTCTACCTACCCCTACAGGGGACGGATTATGGATTATCAAATTATAGTCCCCAGTCGTATAATAGTATCCAATACAGGCTCGAGCATGATCTGTAACTCCACTTTTGAAGGGTGTACCATGATCGATTTCATTCTGTGCAGCACTAAAAGAAAGCGGCGTAGTTACACTTATCGAATGAGTTTTCCCTAAGCCTTCAGATGACTGATAATAGGTTAATTGTTGAGACGGAGAGGCTCCAGAAGGAGCTGTCGTACCCATAATTCCATAAATGTAATCTTGGGTTTGCGTCTTTCCATAATAATTGGCAATCATTTGAGCGGTTGCGGGGGCACAGTAATAATTATTTTCTTGTGCACAGAGGTCGATATCGAGTGTCTTAGTTACTGCGGTTGCTTTTATCGTTTCATCGCCACTTAATTTCTCCATCTGTTCTTCTGCGATTGGCGCAGTTATGTTGATCTTCATACTATTTGCTTTTTGTTTTATAGATGTAGTAAGGTCGTTACTTTCCTGCCAGACTTTTAAATTCTCGTCGATTCCATTCTTCAATCTTTGTTCGTATATTGACCAAATTCCACGCTTGGTTTCAGTGGCAGGTTCATCTGGTACTACTTCAAGGGTATATACATCGACAAATATTCGATGTTCTTCTTCTGTTTTTTTGTCCTTTACTATAATCATCGCTCCAATCTCAGAATAGGAATACACAACCATCTTAGTTGATTTAATTTCTCCCTCTGGATATTTACTTTTGGCAATTTCTATTGACTTTTTCATGGCTTCAACGGCATCAAACGGTTTTGGATCAAACTCGACAAGTTGGACAGTTTGCCCTAATCATTTATCTGCACCAATATCGATTATACCTATTAGTTTATTATCTTTATATACAGAAAATTGATAATACAACTTTTGACCAGTCGGATCGTAAAGCTCCAGTGGTTTGGAATCAATAGATGCTCCTGTCCAGTTTTCAAAGTATGGTGCGTCTGTTGCTATGTAATTAATCATGTGTCATTAGCATGCTTAAAAGCTTCCTCAGCAGTTACACTATAATTTTTCTCTTCCTGTGCACTTACTGCCGGCGTTAACGCCATACCAACCAGCATTGCCAAAAGAAGTATGCTTATCGTAATTTTGTTCTTAATCATTCGTCTAACTCCTAAGTTGTTTTTCCCTTAGGAGGCAGGATCAGGCAAGCTTAAATACAGACAAAGCTAACATAATCACTGCCTTTTAGGGTGTATTTTATGGAGTTGGGGTTACCTGGAAAGTACTTCCGAACTCCATAAATTCCTCATATCCAACTCCTTATAAGTTTTCTGGCCATACCATCTAACAATTCGATTTTCGACTAATTTGGAGCTTAGATGTTACTTCTTAGTCTTCGGTTGTTAAAGGATTTGGAGAGAAAACATATATCTGAGCATACTGCCGTAACTAAAAATCTAAACTATTATATCAAAAAAAAGACCTTTCTTCCAAATTGTCATATGAATTAATTCATATTAATAGTTCACTACTTATGCTGAAGGTAGGAGATCCTTATAAATCGTGCATAATAATAGGAGCGTTACACTTCAAGAAAACTCACATAAAATTCAACAAATAAGAAATGCAAAAAATGAAAGTAATAGAAGGCAGTTTCATGCTATAAATTAGTACAATGAAAATATATTCGCATTGTTTGGCCAGACTTGACCAATGCCTTCACTGATTAAATTGTTTTATTTTTTCTGTACAAGAACATACAGAATAGATAAATAACTCCACTGATTAAACCAAACCCAGGAGCCTTTGCATCCTCTGCAGATTCAGGAGCACCAGCGCTTTCACTGTCATTTACAACACTGCCTTTAAATGTAGCAGTAGGTTCTGTGGACAGTGGGCTTTCTTCTTTTTCTCCCGTAATTACAAACGAATAATATCCAGGAGTTTCAGCTGTGAAATACAGGTAGTCACCATCTTCGCCTGTTAAAGTCACAGGGAGCTCTATCCATTTTTTGCTTTCGTCATCGTACTTGTACAGCACAATAGAAGACTGATTGATGTCATTCTCCTGAATCCAAGCATTATTTACCTTGAAATTTATGGATGCATTCAGGATGTTATCAGAATCGCCATATCCTGAGTTTCCGACCCACACGTTAAAGGACTTATAGACTTCACCCTCTGGAATATTCGAAACAAGAGTGGACTTAGCCTTAAGTTCCTCGACAATAGTTGTGGTCTTTCCTGCTGTCTTCTTTGCTTCAAACGTTATGTACTCAACACATGTTGCATTCTTTGGGAAATTGAATACTACAGGCTTTCCGTTCGTGATGAAAACCTGAGAGATTTCTTTTGAGGCTACATTCTTTGCAGGTTCTGGAGATCCACCAGCTCCACCACCAGAACTGCTACTGTGACTGCTGCCTGAACTGTGGGATGAATCTGAAGACTTAGTGGAATCATCAGAAACACTGTCATTATTGCTGGTGTCACTATTGTTGCTCTCGTTATTATCCTCAGAGCTACTTACTTCCAGTACAGTTATGGTATCTGTTTCTGAGGAGGTGCCATTTGCATTGATCGCAGTTAGTTTAGCTTCGTAAGTCCCTCTTGAAGTGTATGTATAAGCAAAACTTGCCCCATTAGAGTCCTCTACTCCGTCATTGTTTACATCCCAGCTTCTTGAGGTTGCATTCTGTGAAGTGTCAGTAAAGAGGACTGTAAGGGGATAATAGCCGCTGGTGACATTCGTACTGAAGGCTACTACGGGAAGAATTTTAGTTTCATTTTCAGTTTCATTTCCTTCGCTTTCTTCCTCTTTTTTCAGCACGGATATAACAGCAGTTTTCCAATCCGTACCGTTTTCATTCCTTACTGTCAGGTTAGTCGTATAATTTCCTGCTACTGAATAGATGTGTGCTGTATTCCGATTAGTTGAACTGTTCCCGTCTCCAAAGTCCCAATTCAATTCGGTTGCATTTTGAGAGGTATCTGTAAACAGAACTGAAAGAGGAGCGTATCCGCTTCTAACGTTGGTACTGAAGTTTGCAACAGGATGCGATGGCTTCGTACTATCTTTGGAAAGATTACACATATAAATATCCCTATTTCCATTGCGCAAATCCTCCCATACTATTATATCATCGTAAATAGCAGGACTAAACTGATCTGATTCATTAGTAGTTATCTGAGTTTCTTGAGAGGTAGAGATATCGTACATGTAGATATCCCAGTTTCCGTTACGCCTATCCATCCACACTATTCTATCAGCGTAGATATTAGGAGATGATATACCTGAAAGTCCCATGGAGGAGGTTATCCTATTTATTTCAGAAGTGGATAGATTATACATGACAATATCACTACTTTCCAAAACTATTCTATCACCGTAAATAGCAGGATTGCGTCCGTAGGTGGTAAATTGACTTTCAGAAGTAGAAATATTGTATACAAAGCTACTTCCGTTTGAGAAATCCGACCAGACTATGTTATCACTATAGATATCACATCTATCGTAGTTAGATGATGTACCACCAGTAATCTGAGAATATGTAGAGTTAGAAAGGTCATACATGCATATATTCCAATTATCGAGGTCCGGAGTCTCAGCCCATACTATTCGATTACCATAAATTTTTAAAGGCTCTTTAACTGACCAGTATGTAGTAGGGATAGGGATTAGAGTTTCAGTGGATGTAGAAAGATCGTACGTGTAGATATTATCGTTTCCATCCTTCCATACTATCCAATCACCGTAGATATCAGGTCTCAGCTGGTATGACTCATTGGTAGTAATCTGAGTTTCTTGAGAGGTAGAGATATCGTACATATAGATATTCGATCTTCCATTGCGCTCATCCTCCCATATTATCCGATTGCCATAAACTGCAGGAAAATAGTGATTTGATCCATCGGTGGTTATCCGAGTTTCAGTAATCTCGGGAGAAGCAATTTCTGCAGTAGCTGTAGATGCAGTAAACGAAATGAGCATTAAAAACAAAATTAAGGTCGCTGATGCGAGGGGTAATATATGGAACTTCCTTTTACTTTTCATATTTTTCTCACCTTTTATTACCAATTCAGAAACTTCAATTTTTATATTCAAATTCGTCAACTCACCTTAAGCTTTTTCCTTTAAAATGGCACTGTAATTACCCTGAAGTGTAAATCCATCAAAAATTGTACCTAAATTTGTATTCATGAAACCTATACCAAAATGACCTGTAAATTTTGTGTAATCTGGATTTCCGGATTTAGATTTTATTATCAAATCTTGTGTATCTACAGTAATATCCTCGTGATAAGTCCCAGGCTCAACAATTATTGTATCGCCTTCGGTTGCATTATTAATTGCAGCCTGTATCGATTCACCACTATGCACTATAATTTCAGCTGCAGAACCTATTCCAGAACCTGCCATTAATATAAAAATGGCAAGCAGTAAAGTTATAAATATATTTAATTCCCACACAGAAAAACACCCAAACAATTATTTCTCGATGATTTCATCTCAAACAACAATCAAAGGAAGGAGGCTTAAGTTTCCATCTGATTGATCCGAGATTTGAATCAATTGAGCAGTCAAGAACTAATTTAAAAGTCTTGAATTAAATACAAAGATCAGTTATTAAAATGGACAATATTATTTAATTTTATCGAACAATTATAATTATATTCTTAGGCTTATATAGTAAAGAAATGACTTGAATATCTTAATGGGCCTTAACATGTGTGGATCGCGATGTTTGAACCTTAGTTAAATCACATACTCTTGATTTAAAACAATATTACTTGTTTTATTCTCTTGACATTATTATGCTCTAATGTTCTGTATCATGCATGCCAAATGATAGCCCTCTTTGGAACTTTTAAGGAAAAAATCTGTATCAGGGTATCCTGGAAAGTTCGTGTGGAAAAACGTTTGTGGCAGGGCTTAACGAGGATGCAGTGGTGTATGTGATGCCAGTTTTAGGATATCTTGTCAGAGTGATATAAGTATCAGGGTATAATTGAAATGAGTAAACAATATATGGAAAAACACAGAGAGTTTTTTTCTCCTGTGTCTTCTAATATTAATCTCCCTTTTTCAACCCCGAGTCACCTATATTTCACCCACATATAAAAATAAGAAACCAATGCCAGTAGACACTGATAAGTTAATGAATCTCCCAATCGTCCAAAATTTAAGAAAATTAGAGACAAAATAAACATGTTAAAAAAGAGAGAAGAGAAAAGAAATCTAACAATTATACTTTTTAATTTATTACACTTAGAATGAGAGATTGGGCGAAAATTTACAAAAACAGTACCAAGTGACGCTGCGCTTGTGAGAATTAAGGGCGATTCATGGTGAATGCATGGGAGAATTACGAGGTTAGTCCTTTGAATAAACAAAGATATCATCGATATTTTTCAAGCAATAGTGTTTTCGGATTGAATTTATACAGTGATATTTATACAGCTGATATATTTTTGTAAACGATGATTTTCAGGACTGAAATATATTTCAAAATAAGATGTTGACCCAGTCTTTCAGTAAAACAGTTATCAACAAAATCTAAAATCAGTTTCTTATTTTTGTCTGATATAGGTGCGCTTTGTAGCGATTCTAACCTCTTCTGAAGGCTGTAATTATAAATACCCACATCCAGTGCATCACTTCCTAAAATGGAAAAGTGGGCTTTAAACAAAAAAAGAAAAAAGCCTCGGGCGGGAGCCCGGTTATCAGTCTAATGCCTTTTTACTTTCACAGAACTTGGATTATGCCTATTTATATGAGGCATAATGGGGTAAGGCATTATGAGCATATATGATCATGAAAAGAACTTAAAGGCTGCGGAAGATCGAATAGAAAAAGCAGGTTATTCTAATGAAAATAAAGCCTTAATATTGAGATTTGAAAATTCTCTTTTTGCAGAAGGCCTGAAATCTGTCAGAGTCAAAAAATACCTTACGCAGCTAAATATTTTAGCTCAAAATAGTAACAAAAACTTTTCAGAAATGAATTTAGATGATGTTCAGGCCTTAGTTGCCCGTATAGAGAGATCTAAGCGGAGTGACTGGACAAAACATGATTATAAGATAACAATTCGTAGGTTTTTTCAGTGGATGGGAAAAGAGGATCTTGTATCATGGATAAAAGTAAACATGAAACAAGGCTCTCACAAGCTCCCTGAAGAACTTCTTTCCGAATCTGAAATTAAGAAAATGATAGAGGTCGCAGAACACCCAAGAGACAAGGCCATAATAGCCGCATTATATGATTCAGGCTGTAGGATTGGGGAACTGGGTGGCCTCAAGATCAAACACTTAAACTTTGATCAGTATGGAGCTATTTTAACCGTCAATGGCAAAACCGGAATGAGAAGAGTAAGGGTAATTTTTTCAGTTCCCTACCTGGCTTCCTGGCTGGATATTCACCCACAAAAAGATAATCCGGATGCTTATCTATGGATTCTGATTAGAGGAAAGGGTAACGGCAAACCTATGCAGTACTCTGCTTTCCGAAAGCTCATAGGTACACTTACGGAAAAAGCTGGAATTAAAAAGAGAGTCTATAATCATCTCTTCCGGCATTCCAGAAGTACAGAACTTGCCCAACATTTGACTGAATCTCAAATGGAAGCTCATTTAGGATGGGTTCACGGTTCAGATATGCCCAGTGTCTATGTTCATCTTTCCGGGAAACAGGTAGATGATGCTATGCTCCGGATCTATGGCATGAAGAAAAAAGAAGACATGATCCCGGAGCTTACCAGCAAGGCCTGCCCGGTATGTGAAAAGATCAACAGTCCTACATCTAAATTTTGCTCAAGGTGCGGACATATTCTTGATTTATCTGTAGCTCTTGAACTTGAGGAAATAGAAGATAAGATACCTGAGCTTATGGAAGTAGTCTTGAGATGCCCTGAGGCGGTAGGAATGATGCAAAAAATGTATGCGAAGATGGTCATAGAAAAAAAGAATAATGGCAAGGCTTTGAACTGAGAGTAAAACGCCCTTTACACGGCATATTACTACCGGTTTAAAGCTCTATTACTGCTTTATTTCCAAAATAAAGCCCTTATATCCCTTATTTCTCCAAAGAGTTATATATTAGGCGAGACATAGAGATGTACACTTAATTAAGGAGGTAATTTATGCGAGACGGAATGTTAAGACCTGAAATTAAGAGAAGCACTCACAATGAAATTGCAGATTATGCACAACAGAACGGTTTGCAGATTTGGAAAGCATATGATGAAGCTGTAAAGGCTCTAAAAGAAAAAGAAGAAGTTAACAAGAAAGTGGCCTGTTAAGCGGCAATTCCGAGAAAAGCGGCTTAACAGAACTACTTAACCAGACATTAAGTAATGTAACGTTTATTTTTATATACGTTTTCATTAAGCCACTTTTCTTTTTAATTGCTGTTTTTGGCCTTCATTCGAGGCAGAAATATGTTAAGAAATATCTCCAATACCGGTAGGTCTTTTTCAGAGTGGGCAAAGAGAACTAACAGGCAGGTAAGAGGCAGCATTGAAACCACGTATAAAAGTTATGATCTTTACGAAAATGCTATAGCTTCAATAATAACGAAAGCTGCGGGATGTGGTTCTAACGGAAAGAATAAAATAAAAAAATGTGTTGCGGCTGCCACTCCGCAAGCACAGAATCGAGGTATAAAAGAAGTGGGTTGCAAACCGTTAAAGAGTAATTATACCTCAAACTTTAAAAATTTTTCTAGAAAGATTATTCCCGGAAAAGCTAAGGGGGTTTAAAATGGCTACATTAAAGGATCAGTTGTTGAGTTGGTATAACAAAATACCATATGATTCTGATGTAGATTCTTCGAATTTGAATTATGAATTAGTAGACATCATGCTCCTATCTGAAGAATTGAGAGAATTGATGTCCTGGGCTGGGAACTGGGGAGCTAAAGAGTTTGAAAAAGTAGCAGATATACTAAGAGGTTTTGGTGTAGAGAGCTGGGAAGCTTTCAAAGTATTTGAGACATACTCACCTGAGTTCTGGGACTCTAATGAGAAGGAACTGAAAGAGAAAATAACCCAGATAATGGAATATTCTGTAGACCTTGCTATTGATGTTTTTCAGGTAGATTATGATTTATACCCTTATCGAGTCTCGAAAAACGGAATTGAGATTATTGATAAATCTTCAGATCAAGAGCAATACAATACAATTACAGAAACCCCTATTGTAATAACAGCTACCGGGACTAACCTGGACGATGATTCTTTTCTTTACCAGTGTACTTATCAGAATGTCATAGGTGTCCGCCAAACAAAATGGGTAACTCCTACCCAATTACTTACAACTGATTTAAAAGAACTAATCAATATGGGCTTGCATTTAACAGATTTAGATTCAAAGCATATGAGGACTTACTTCAAAAAGATGGTAAAGCATGCTCCTAAAATGCCCCGAGAATATACAGCTAAAAAGACAGGCTGGAAAAAAGAAGATTCCATCTTTATAATTGGAGAAAACTTGTTTTCTGCTAAGGGAAAGACCAAAATTATTTCTTTAGATGATTCTGTTACCAATGCATATGGAGTTAAAGGAGATCTGGATTATTGGATTAAAACCATGACTCCTATGCTAGAGTATGACCTAACTAGAATCAAGTGTTATGCTGTAGTTTGTGCAATGCTTCTGAAAATAATTGATGCTCCTTCTTTCATAATTCATAATTACTATGAAAGTTCAGGTTCAAAAACAATAACAATGGACATTGCAATATCATTAATAGGAAATCCTGGGAATCTACGAAGGGACGCTTCTATTTCAGAGGTGGGGCTGGAAAAAGCTGCAGCACTTAATACAGATACTGCTTTGTTTGTTGATGAAACGACAAAAACCCCAGATTTCAGTAAAATGGTATATACTCTAGTAAATGGAAGAGGAAAAACGAGAGGGACTGTATCCAATAATGAAGTAGGCCTTGCAAAAATGGATACCTGGAGAAATGTGACTTTAACAACCGGAGAGTATACTTTAACGCAGTATTTGAGCACAGCAACCGGGATCAGCACAAGAGTAATAGAGATTTACGAAGGAATCCAGAAAATGGACGACCTATACATTAGAGAGGTTGAAGAAACAGTAATTAATCATCATGGGTTCTTTTTAGACGATATAATGGATACCATATTCAAATCAAAATCAGTATTAAAAACCCGTTATCAAAAAATTAGAGGTTCATTTGAGAAATCCTCCACTACATTTGCAGCCAGGAAGAAAAACTATTTTGCTGCACTTGCATTAGCAGGACAGATATTAGAAAGCGTATTTAAAAATTATAATATCCCAAATAAAAACCCTCTAGAAATATGTGAAAATTATTATATTTCGACCTCAGTAAAAGATTCTACGATACCCTATTATGAAAAAGCCTTGGAGACAGTATATAGCTGGCATCTGAGAAATAGGAGATCCTTTGAATACAGTTCAGATATGGATCCTGAAGATACTTATTCTCCTAAAGGAAATGTCGAAATTAAAGGATGGGTCACGCCATCGGGTATAATATATGATCCGGATATGCTTAGGAAATATCTGGAAAGCAAGGGGCTCAATTTTGATAGAGCCATAAAGGATTGGTCAGACAAAGAGATCCTTACAAGAAGAACAGACGGAAAAACCTGGAAATTTGACTCAACTATAAAAGGCAAGAAAATACGAGGGGTTTATATCACATACGAGAAGTTCCAGGAAGTTTTGAAAATCCGGGATTCTGAAGTGAGATCAAACATTCTAACTACTTCTGACGAGAAAACAAAAGATGGATCAGAAATAATTCTGAATTCAGGTAGTCAGACCCGGGTAGAGCTGCGGAAAAAATGTGAAGGCTTTTTGAGAGAGTTCCCCGAGATGAAAACCATTGAATACACTGCAGAAGATGCTGCAAAAGAGTTTGTGAAAACGGAAGAAGGAAGCGAGATTTTGTTAAATTATGGATTTCCAGATATAGAGCTAATGTTTAAAAAACTAAAACAAAGAGTATAAAAAATAGAGATAATTAATATTTATTTTTTATTAAAAACACTTTTATTTCATTTTTTTCTTAAATTGGAAGCCATTATTTTTAGTTTAAAATTATTTTTTATAAAAAATACAAACTAACTGATAAAAGGAAGGTAGCAGATATTTTTTTGAAAAAATTGAGAAAAAGGATGGAAAAATTACCCGATGGCGAATTTGGTGGGATTAAGGTGGGAGGTAAGTAAGATTAGGGTGGGGATAAGGTAAGATTAGGTAAGATTATAAGATATATAGAAATAATAAATAATATAGATAGATAGAATATAATATACATATACGATTCTTTTATTGTTTTTTTCAATCCCACTAATCCCACTTTAATCCCACATATGATTCGTTATCGGGAGACTCAAATCCCACTAATCCCACTAAATTAGAAAATGGTCTGGAGAAATAACTCAAAAAATAAGAAACTATTCGAAATTAAACTACTAGTTTGTGTTAAAATTACCTTTCTATTTGATATGTCTTTTAGTTAACTTGTTTTAGATAGGTCTTTTTCCCAAAAATATTTTAGTTCTACATTTCAAATTACTAAAAAATTACTTTTGTTGTTCTCTTTTATCAGGCAGTTTTTCAGGAATCTCTTCAGCAAGTGCTTTTTGGAATCTCTTCATCGTATTCTGGTAATCTTCTTCAGTTTCAATTAAAATATTTCCATATACAGGAATGAAGGTATATCCTCTTTCATCGTTTCCTTTAGTGCAAAAGAAATAGGTTTCACTTGGCTGTAGGAGTTCATCTCCCTCTGTAAGAAGTAGAAATGTTTCATCGTTGATGGTTTGGAAGCCACCTCTTTGATTTACAATAACTTTTCCTGAAACATCACCTTTTATCGTTTCTAAGACCTCAACGCTGAAATGTGTACGGACATACGGCTCGGTGGAGTTACCAACTTGCTCAATGACTTTACCAATGAATACATCAGTTGCAGCACCAATTAGTTCTCGGTCATCAGAAACATTGTATGCATAGAGAGCAGCACTATAGGCGATTTGTATATCATCATCTGTTTCATTTGGTTGAGCGATATAAATAATGGTGCTTAGGATGGCTACAAGTATGAAGACTGCGAATAGCTTATTAAATTTATTTTCCATTATTTTCACTCCTGTACAATTAATATAGACAATTAAAAGAGTTTACATCGTCTACTCCAAGTGTGATTCTACTTGTTGGATAGTCACGCATCATATTGTTTGGATTACTGTGGTTAAGTCCCAATGCATGCCCTAGTATTACCAAACTCCAGCAGAATTTCTTGTAATAAAACAATTTTAATTGTAAATTATAGTCCCTCCAGAAGTATATGACCCTGAAATGAGGTAATATATGATAGCAATAATGGCCAGTATTACAATAAGAAATATCAACAAAGTACTTTTGCTAGAAAATTTCATAGTATATTCGCTCCGTCCTAATAATAAAAAATCTAACTGATCACAACATGAGGAAATTATTTTAGTTCCATTATCTCCTATTAGTTATTTTCTTATACCTTTTATGGCCAAAGTCTCTAACAATTATTATTTCTTACTCTTTTCCATTCATTCATGTTTCATCGATGCACAGATTTTAAATTAAAACCTGTGCAATTTTGCCTATTTTTTTGCTCCTTCTAGTTTATTCCTCCCTCAAATCTTCTAAAATACACATGTTTTAACATAACCCATGTATTTATTGTGATAAGCCGGGTTTCTGCTGAAGCTACAACGACGACGAATATTTTTGAATCTCATTAACACAACCCAAAAAAACAACCTTTCGCCGGACTAAAGCCCGGACAGCTTCATATTTTTTTGATGTTATTTTGCCCTGCACTTCTTTGATGATCTCCCAGGAACCAAGCTTTAAGTTCCCTGCAGGATCCACCAAGAAGGCCTTCTCCCGGATTCAGGCTAAAAAAAGCTTCTTCATTTTTACCGCTATCGATTTCCACTAAGGAAAATTTTTTTATCTTGTATGTTAGTACATACAAATCATATTTGCAAAAGTTCTAATTTTTTTAATTAAAAACGAATTTTCCACTTTTAGGCAGTTTAGTCATAATAGAAGTGTTAAAACTAAAACTAGATTATTTTTAGACAAAAACGATTTTCTTCTTTCTCAACTTATTTAACGATCTCCCAGGAAGTTTCCTTCCTTATTGATGCTGGCTTTCTCCCTCAAGTAACCCATGAAAAGCTCAGAGAAAGGAGATATCAGTCATCGGAAGGGAAACTAAGCATCTTATCTTAAAATCGGCGTATACGCGAAATCTGAAGGTCTGGTTTATGCATTTTATAGAAAATATAAATAAAAGATATAAATTGGGTCTTTTTGGACTATTAGGTTAATAGTCCCAAATATTCAGGAAAAGATTAGTATGTTACTAACAAACAAAAGGCAAGAAAAAAGGTTATTTTTATTTTACTGCTACTGCTTTCTTTTTTTGCCGGGAGCTGCTTATGTATGTATGTAACATACTAATGTTATCTCGGAAATTTAAGTAATTTTTACTTATTAATTTATAATGTTGGATCTTATTTTTTTATGGAAAATCCATGAGATTTAGGAAAATAAGTAGTTAGTTACTAACAAACAAGAACTTGAAGATGCAAGCAAGAAAATAGATCAAAAGACTTGACTATATCCAATCATACCAAAATGAGAAGATACACAAATATTTTTTTGGGAAAAGAAGTAGTATATATTCTTTTCTTATATTGACTCGTGTCCTAAAGTTGTTTAATAGTTTTTCCAATTATGGTACAGACAAGTCTATTTTTTAGACAGGAAGAATTTATTTTTCATAGAGTATGCAAATATCAATGTATTTCTTTTCATTAATATGAACCGTTTAATAAAATTCATATGTGAATAATGAGAACAAAATTTTACTCCTTTTTTCAATATTTAGATTACCGAGGGTAGATTGATGTTTAAACCAGACAAACCAATACAATTTTTATATGAAGATTCTTTAAATAGACGAGAGTTTGCGAAGTCTGTAGGTGAAGCAGTATTAAATATCCAAACGGAAGATAGCCTTGTAATTGGTCTTGTAGGAAAGTGGGGCTCTGGTAAAACATCGCTTATTAATATGACAGTAGATCATATTAAAAGTTGTTCAGAATCTTTTGAACTTGAAAAACAGCCTATTGTAGTATATTTTAATCCCTGGAATTTTTCAGACCAAAATCAACTAATTAGCCAGTTTTTTAATAAATTATCCTTAGTTTTAGAAAGACATGATTATTCAAGTGATATGAATAATGTAAGTAAACTTTTTAAAACAATCTCAAAACTCGCCACACCTCTCAAATTTGTTCCTACTCTTAGTGTACCATCTTCTGCATTCTCTGAAGTGGTATGTTTATTGGCAGAAGCTGCTGAAAGTGCAGGGGAATTACTTGATAAAGATTTAGATGAAACCAAAAAACAAATTTCTGACATTTTGCGAAACCAAGATAGGAAGATAATCATCGTAATTGATGATATAGATCGTTTAAATAACAAAGAAATAAGGCAAACTTTTCAACTTGTAAAGTCATTAGCCAATTTTCCAAACACAATATATTTACTCACTTTTGATAAAAATGTAGTAGTGGAAGCACTTGAAAAAGACCAGCCAAGACATGGGTCTGAGTATTTAGAAAAAATAATCCAAGTTCCTCTTGATATCCCATTAATCTCAAAAAGAGAACTCGAAAAACTATTGACAGACGAACTTTGTATCTTACTGGATGGTGTTACTGAAAGTGAGTACGGCCAGGTTCATTGGGGAAATGTATATCAAAGTGGATTTAAACATTTTTTTGAAAATATAAGAGATGTTACTCGATATACCAATGTTCTAAGGTTTAACTATGAATTAGTAAAAGATGAAGTAAATGCAATTGATTTTATTGCGATAACTGCAATACAAGTTTTTATTCCAGAAGTTTACCAGAGAATTAGAGATAATAAAGAAATGTTTACAGGAATGTCTCCCATACTTGAAAACACGAAATTAGAGTATCAACAAATTTGTGATGAAATGGTTAATTCTACTGATACAAAAATCCAAAAATTTTTGCTTAATTATCTTGAAATATTATTTCCAACTATTGCCAGATTTTATGGAAACATTTCTCATCATCCAAGCTTTGCGAAATCCTGGAGAATAAATCGTCACGTCTGCAGTGAAGATGTTTTCGATGTCTATTTTAAATTATCCATCCCAAATGAGGAAATTTCACAAAAAGAAATAAAATCAATAATAGCATTGGGATCTGACAAGCAAGAGTTTTCAACTAAACTTATCCAGTTGATCGAAACTAAAAAAATTTTAAGTTTCCTGTATAAATTCTCAGATTATGCAGATAATATTGAAGAAAAGAATATAGGTAATATTATTTCATCTTTTTTGGATATTGGAGATCAACTTCCAAATGATGAGTCTTTCTTGTATGGAACACCAGGGAGAATTCACATAATTACTAGTTCGCTTCTCAACAGATTTAGTACCCAAGCTGAAAGATTCAATATTTTAAAAAACAGTATAGCATGTAGTACTCATAGTCTATATTCTTTTGTTGAGGAAATCAACATCCAAGATGAATTATATGGTAAATACCATAATAAAGAAGCAAAAACATCCAATGAGAATTTAACTTTAAGCGCAGAACATCTTGATTCCTTGGAAAAGCTTGCCTGTAATAAAATAAAAAAATGGGCTGAGGACGGAAAGTTAGAACGTCATCCAAAAATTAGACCCATTCTTAAGAGGTGGAAACAATGGGGCGGGGACAAAACAAGTATTGGAGAGGTAATTGAAAAAGTAATTGAAGATGATAGTAACTTAGTTAATTTTATCTCCAATTGTGTTTATCGAAATTGTAGTCATTCTACTGAGGATTACGTTGGAATAACTACCTGGTCAATCAATTTTAGACTTTTAGAAGAGTTCATCGACTTAAGTGTTATAGAATCTCGATTGAATGAAATGAAAACTCTAAATAAGTTTGAGACTATGGATGATATGGGAAAATTAGCTGTAAAACTATTTTTTGATAATGTAGATAATTATAAATTAAATTAGAGTCAAAAAGTCCAACCTTATATCGACTAACTTACGTTGAATATATTATAAACGACAAGCACTGAGCTTCTTTAAATCACATTCTATTTTTTAAAAGCAGGAAGTAAAAAATCAGTTTATTTTTTGGGTTTGAAACCCCATGTTCTCCCTTTCATTTTCTTCTCAATTTTCCCATTTTCTGAGAGCTCAATTAACCTATTTTTTGCATACCTTGGATTACAGCCCAACTTTTCTGCAACCTCTGAAGCTGTGCATGTGGCTTCTTCCATACATGCTTGAACAGCTTTTATGAAATCTTCATTAGTGAACTCTTTCTCAAATCTTCCGCTATTTTGCGCTCTTGGTTTTTCTTTCATTAAAATCACATATAGAGATATTTTTCTATATATTTAACCTTTTACAGGATAAGGTACAAGGTTTAAATATTATTAGATCCTATTACCTTATGTCATTATAAACATATGGTAATAGGTAATTAAACATTCTCAAAGCAATGAAATGAAAGACAGCAAAACACAAAGCAACAAAAGAGCAAGGTAATGAAATACCCCGAAGCGGTTAAACTCCAGGATACCTCATAGATATTAGCACTATACTAGTGGGCTGTTCTGATTTTTAACACTTTGCCTTCGGGGAGAAGGAGGAAAGAAAAATGTACATAAAAACCGTTAGTCCTGACTCTGGACAAGTCCTGTATCTGAACGTAGAAGTAGAATTAAACGATTATATGCGTTTCAATGGAAGATCTGAAGTTCACAGGTATGTTGTAACAAACATAAAAGTTACAGAAACCTTAACTTTAAAGGCACTCGCTAAGGACATAAAAAGAATATTATTATCTGCGGGCAGGTTGCCAGAAAATCTCGAACAGGTCTTAATGGACTCTTTTGGGATCTCGAAGGATGCAATACCCGAATTAATTGAATATATGTTTCCTTCAAGAGTAAAAAGTCGATTATAAAATACGAAATGGGGGTAATTGACTTTTAATAAGGATACCCTTATAAGCCAATAAACCCTAAAAAAAGTAGGGCATTGTACTGATAGAATTAAGCCTCGGGCGGGATTTGAACCCGCGACCTCGTCCTTACCAAGGACGCGCTATACCCCTAAGCCACCAAGGCACTGTTGCTGTAAGAGCATCTCCAAAATATCATACTACAGATATAAAGGTTTCGACTGAGAAAGGATAGAAACAGGAAAAAGCCCTTTACTGTAGGAGAATATGTTGGAATATGCGCAAAAAAGAGAGGGATTTAAAGGGGAAATTGCAGGTCTCCTTAAAAAATATATTATTGTAGAGCCCTGATTTCAGAGTTTCCAGCGGTCATCTATGGGGAAGCGCTCGTTGATCCACATGAGGACGTGGTTGTTGTGGACGATTTTGTAGGTACGGGAGAGGATGGGGATTCCATTGAAGGTTGGTTCGCCTTCAAGGATTTCGAGTTCTACCATGTCTCGCCTGGTTTCGAGGTTGTGGCTACGCAGGATGCGGCCAATGGGGATGTCTGCCCGCATGAGCTGATCCCGCATGGTCTGAGGCATGCGCTCCAGAGGAGAGAGGGACCTTGCATGGACCAGAACTGTGTCTCCGGCATAGAGCCGGACTGTCCTGTCGTTTACCTCGCTGCCTTCTTCTACCCCGAGGAGAGCAGCCAGTTCCTTATCGGCTTTGACTACGTATTGAGACTCGGTTTTCACGCTGACCGGTTTTCGGGTCATGATTTCAAGGAGAAAAGTCACTGAGCCGTCGGTCCCACAGCAGACCCGGAGGCAGGTGGGAATTTCGAGGCTTTTCAATTTATCAAGGAAATCTACTTCCAGAACAATACCTCCAGGTAAGGGCTGCCGGATATTATTGATAATGTGAAATAAGAATGAGCAGTCAGGAAATTATGCTTCTCCGACTTCCTTTTTCGCCATTTTCAGACGTTCTTTTGCCGTATACCCGGTAGCCTTGAAGAGAAAATCCCGGTAGGCTTTGTTGGTCTGCAGGATCGTTTCATCGTTCTTTACAGTTACATCGGAAACCGTGTCAACACAGAGCATTTTATTTTCTATCCAGACCGTTATCTTTGACATTGCCCCATAGGATGTCTCGAAGCGGTCCCCGTCCCGGGAGATTTCCACGGGAAAACATTCCTGCATTACCTGATAGATTCTGTCAGGCTCAGGCTTAAAACCTCTTTTTAACTTATATTTCTGCATTGCTATCCTCCAATAAGATATTTTCATCTCAGATAAAGTTTGCTCAGAGCCGTTTTGCCTGGAACATGCAGAGATAATCCGAAGCAGCCGGAAATATCTAATCCCGAAAGGCGACTTTTTCTCCAGGGATCGGGCTCCATGCATTTTCACTTAAGGCATATCCGCAAATTCTCGGTTTATCAGCGCTGATTTTTCTGCTATCAACACTAATATTTCTGATTACTGCAATTGGTTCCAGAGCAGATAAACACTTACTATTTATTTGGATATTAGAGTTAATCAGTATTAAATTAATTATAAATATGTATTTGCCCTACTCTATAATACTTTATTTAAATACGGCGGTAAGTTACTAAAACGAGGCTGCAATTAGCCAGATGCAGCTTTCATGAGGATTGCAGAATTTATAAGGATTTAGGCCTGGGAACAGGATCTCCGGTTCAAAAACGGAGGTATTTAGAGCAAAAACGAGGGGCCGGATTTAAAAATAAAAGTCAGGCTTGAATCCCCGGTTAAAAATATATGTGCCTTATCTAGAATTGTTGGGTATTACTGATTTCGAAAAGATTGAGCTGAAATTAAAGGAGAAACTGGACATGGTAAAACTTCCTGCAGATGTAAAAGAAGCACTTGCAAACCAGCAGGTTGCCTCCCTGGTAACCGCAGACAAAAACGGCGTTCCAAACGTATGCCTGATGGGCTTTGTGCAAGCAAGAGATGATGAAACTATTATCATGGCAAATGTTTTCTGGAAAAAGACCGAGGCAAACCTGAAAGAAAACCCAAAAGCTGCCCTCAGTGCCTACATGCCTCCGATGAAAGCCTACCAGATAAAAGGAAGTGTGGAACTGATCAGTGAAGGACCTCTCATGAATGAGGTTATCGATTGGGTCGCCTCGAAGATGACAAACCTGAAACCCAAAGGAGCTGCTCTTCTCCATGTGGAAGAGATCTACAGTGTAAGTCCGGGCCCTACTGCAGGGGAAAGAATCGCATAAGAGATTTTCAAACAAAGATCTCAAAGCTTCAGGGATCTCAAACTTTAAATCAAACTTTAAATCAAACTTTATTTTTTTCATGCTTCCTGAAAAGAAGTTTCTTTTCATTTTTCAGGGGATATAGGGTTGTTTTATAGTTTCTAATCATGAAAAAAAGTTATCGTATAGATTTTAAAGCTCTGCTACCGTAACTTTTTTCCTCATTTTTACAATTTACTCATATTTAAGAATCTTACCTTCGTACCTGATCTTTACTACTGCGGACACAGTCATAAGAAGCAACCATAAATAGGATTATACTTATCATGGTTCATGCAAAAAGAGATATGATTGGAAAGCTCTTATCCGGATCACACAAAAGAGATATGATAAATTTGGAATCATTCTGTATACATGATCAATTGCTTTTCTATCAATTGCTTTAATCTATCAATTGCTTTAATCTATCAATTGCTTTGATCTATCAATTGCTTTGATCGAGCAACTACTTTAAGCGGTTAATTGCTTTAATAAATCAATTACCTTAATCAACTAATTGCTTTAAAAAAGAGATAAGAATTAAGTCGCTTTAACCCTATTTGAATTAACTTACTATCTTGGAATTTACTATCTGGGAAATAAGATCTAAGAATTGTAATCAGTAAAGGAAGGTGACCCCTGGATGCACAGAACACTCAATCTTGATGATTTAATCGCCAAAAAGAAGAAAGATAATGTTGAGAAAGACTCCGAAATGGAATATGAAGAGCTCTACGACCTGATCATCCCCCCCGGAACGGTTGTGTCCATAATCTACGATATCGTGGAAGAATTTGGGCTTGAACCCATAACTCGGAAGATGCCTATCAGTATTGCAAACAGTGAAGAAAGGGAAATTCTTGTCCTCCGCGGACCTCTTGAGAAGGTTCAGGCTGCAGAAGAATTCCTTTATAAGGAAATGAAAGCCTGGATTGAAAGTCAGTAACCACAAAGCCGGACAAATGGAAATAAAATAAATAAGAACGTGCTGGAGAATTGAGATAAAACTTTTCAGCAAACAAATATTTTTTCTTTGGAAGAAGTACAAAACATACAGGAGGTCCGATTATTCGGAACCTATACCTGTTTTGGAAACTATACCTGTAATACTATCCTTTGAAAAGTCAAAAACGGTTACTCTGCCTGTTTTATCGTACATATCAAGTTTTGAGCCCTCTTCGATTATTCCTATAACTGCAGCCGTGAGCCCTGCCTTTTCAAACACACCCACGCACTCTTCTGCGTATTTCGGGTCCGCAGTAAAGACATAACCTGTTCCTGGGTGCACTTTCAGCCACTGCTCAAAGTTCACATCTGCCGGCCTTGGAACTTTATCCAGATCTACGGAAGCTCCCACCCTGCTCGTCTCGCAAAGCATTCCGAGCGTGCCTATCAACCCAGGATTGCTTATATCCTTGCCAGCGGTTGCAAGCTTTCTCTTTGCTATTTCCTGGGTTACAAGATAGTTTGCCCTTAACACCGAAGGCTCCTTAAAAGAAGTAGTATCCCAGCTGTAAGGAGAGTTTGGACCTATTTTCCCGTCCATATCATAAGCTGCAATTACAAGGTCTCCTGGGTTTGCAGTATCACTCCTGATTACACAGTCTTTCTTGACAATCCCTATGATAGCAACGGAAAGGGAATTGTATTGTGTATCGGGATGGACATGCCCTCCTACCACAGGGACTCCGAACTTTCTTACTCCTTCAGCCAGCCCTTCCATCAGTTCCCTGCAGGCCTGAGGAGAATTTGCAGAGGCAATATCCACCATTGCAAGGGGCTTCCCGCCCATGGCTGCGATGTCGTTTATATTAACGACCACAGCCCCGTATCCCGCCCACCAGGGGCTTGCATCCAGCAGTCGCCCCCAGATGCCGTCCGCTGCAAAGAGGATAACGTCATCTCCTCCAATATCGATCACTGCAGCGTCGTCCCCGAAATCAACAATAGCGTCCCCATATTCCGGGCGGACAGCTTCGAAGATGGAAACTATATCCTCAATCTGTTTTTTGCGGGTAACCCCTTCAAAACTCTTTATCCTTTCTGCTAGCTCTTCCAGATTCAATCAAAGGCTTCCTGTTTGTTTTTTAACTGTATCAACGTTAGTTAACGGAAATTCATAATAAGATAACAATAAACTGATTATAAGCTAATGGCAAGTTTGTGATAAACCACGGAAATTAAATCATAGAAATTGATGGGGAAGGTAATGAAATTAATGACGAATTGAAAGTAAGTTAATTGTAAGGCACCGATAAAAATGTGAGGCACCGAGAAGTTAGTCCGGATCTGTGATCAATGCCACACTTATAAGCTTGACCTCTCCATTATAAGCTTGACTTCTCCATCTTTACTTGATACCCGGACAATGCAGGGTATTATGGTCAGTACGTAATTCAGGTTATCCTTTATCCTTTTTGTTCTTTGATCCGGGGGAGGGAAGCGACAGCTTTTTATTAAATTATTATATCCTAATATGTCTACCTAATATAATTTCGGCTCTATAAAAGTCCTAAATTGCTGAAATAAGGAGTGAAAAACATGGTAGCAAAAATCGATGCAGACGCCTGCACAGGCTGTGGAAGCTGTATAGATGAATGCCCTGCAGCTGCAATCTCCCTCAGTGACGATGATATTGCAGTTGTAGACGAAGATGAATGCCTTGACTGCGGTGCATGTGAAGATGCCTGCCCGAATGGGGCAATCACCCTCGAGTAACGCTTTTAAAATAAGTCAGAGAAGCGGAGTTCTCAAACTCCGCCTTTTTGGCTCCGGCTTCCAAAGTTTTAACCCGGAACTTAATATTCTCGAGTTTTTCAGGCTTCCTTTTTCCCATTTTTCTCAAGAACTGCCCTTGCTTTTTCCATGTCTTCTTTTGTCTGGATTTTGATAACCTTTCTGCGCTCTTCACTCATCTGCGACATGTCCTGGGCAAGGAGCCCGTAAGCATCGGCTCTGCACTGCCTGCAGTGGCGCATCTGCATAACATAAGGTTCGCAGGCTTCCTGAACAGCTTTCCGTTCTTCGGAGGTGGGGGGTTCAATATCTGCAAAGGCTCCCTGATTGATCAGGGGCATAACATTCATAATGTAAACCCCGAGTTCATTGAGCTTTTTGGCGATCTCGACCACGTGTTTGTCATTGATGCCCGGGATAAGCACGGTATTGACCTTGACAACAATTCCTGCATCAACAGCTGCTTTTATTCCCTCAAGCTGGTTTTTAATCTGGATCTCGGCAGCTTCAACCCCTTTGTAGACCTTACCGTGGTAGACGATATGATCCACGATCTTTGCCTGGATTTCGGGGTCGATTGCGTTTACCGTAACCGTTAATGTGGAAACTCCCGTACGCAGCATTTCCTGCAGTTTTTCCGGGAGCAGGAGCCCGTTTGTGCTCATACAGAGGGTTATTTCAGGAAACTCTTTCATTATAAGTTCAAACGTCTCAAAGGTTGCATCATTAAACAGAGGGTCTCCGGGCCCCGCAATTGCAACGACCTTGATAAACGGATAGTCTGCCAGGATCTGCCTTGTCTTTTCAAGGGCTTCCTCCGGAGTCAGGACTTTACTCGTAACCCCGGGCCTGCTTTCGTTTACGCAGTCGAATTCCCGGACACAGAAGTTGCACTGGATATTGCATTTCGGGGCAACAGCCAGGTGAATTCTCCCGTATTTATGCTGGGCTTTCTTGTCGTAACAGGGGTGCTCGGCAATTTTTCTCAGGAGCTCCTCCCCGAGTATGGGGCCGTTATTTTTCTCTTCGATAGGTTGGTTCTCTTCTGGCAAATTATTCGCCTCCGTTCGGAATTTTTAAAAGTGAAGTGGAATTTTAGTAAAGGGGGTTTTAGGATGTCTAAAGCACCTATTGATACACCCCTTGATATACATTGTGGAATATTGTGAGATCAGTGCAGAATCATTTTGGAAAAAGATTCGAAACTTTTTTTGTAAATTCTTTAAAACTATTTCAGAACTATTGCAGAATCCTGTATGATTTATTCCACCTTTTCAATTTGAAAAGTTGTCCATTTCGCACCATTTGCCTTCCCCTTCCCAGACCCTTACAAGAAGCGGAAAGCCGAACCTATTCAGAAGGCGGGCATGAATATGCTGGCAGAGATATTCGGAGCTGGGAAACTCTATAAGTTCATTTAGCAGAGTATGGTCATATTCCTGAAGGATTTCCTTGATGCCTTTTTTCAGGTCATAAAAATCAATTACCATCCCGTTTTCCCGGACTTCTCCTTCTACCACTACCTCGATTTTATATGTATGCCCGTGTACTCTTCCGCATTTCCCGTGCCCTGGAAGATAATGGGCGCTGTCGATATAATCAATTACTCCCAATCTCATCTTTGTCATTTTATTCATCCCTTTTTGGACTAACTGCTCCTGCCATTTAATCACTTGTAGCTTATCGATTCTATATCACTTGTAGCTTATCGATTCTTATTTTTCATTTAGACTGAAATTCTATACTTTTATACCGTAACTCTCTGCCGTATCCGAGCCTGGTTATAAGCAGCCCCACATTCTGTGGGTCTGGGGAATGATACGCGTGTCGGCAAGCTCAAGCAGGGCTTTCTGCAGTTTTATAATAGTCTGCACGGATCCCTGTGTAAACCGCGGGGTCCTTACCGCACTGCCAACCGGCGTTTCAGGCTGGAGTATTATGCAGGACACGTAGGAAGCTATTGCCTCAGCAGCCAGAATTACGGTTTCGGGCTTTGTATCCCTGCCTACAACGATCTTGCAAAAGCAGTCTCTTGAACTGTTTTTTCTCAGGAGCCTGAAGCACTCAATCGTATTTTCCACATGCACATCCCGGGCTTCAGGGCGAATTTCCCTGAGAGCTTCCGGGAGTTTAAAGTCCCCTGCGACATATGCGATGTTTTCTCGCAGCTTCCTTGCCTGCTCCGGCAGGGTCATATTGGACTCAAGGTAAAGGGGAACGGGGAGCTTCAGTTTTTCGATGAAATCTGCGTGCAGGAGAGGCTCTCCTCCCGTGAGGGATACCGAATGGAGTTTTTTGAACGGCTGCAGCAGGGATTCCAGCTTTTCTATGCTTACAGGATTTGGGATCTTTTCGAAAATGCCGCTTCCTTCGACTTTTTCATAGTCACAGGTCCCGGGGTTTTCAAAGTTCGTATCACAGTAATTGCAATTAAGGTTACAGCCTGAAAACCGGACAAAAGCCTGCCTCATGCCAACATAAGGGCCTTCTCCCTGCACAGAGCAGAAGATCTCTCTTACGGGCGTGGCTTCATAGCTTGAAGATGGCACTTATACCGCCCCGAGAGGGCGGGATTTCCTGAGGTCTTTTTCTATGTCCTCGAATTCCCTTACGTAAGCTTCCCCGATTTCCTGCATAAAACGCACAATGCTTTCATCGTCGCCTATTCCGGCTTCTCTCAGGTTTCCGTATATCTCGTGGGAAACATTGATCCCGAAATGGATCTTCTGGGAAACCGCCGAGGTGCTGGCAATTGATACGGTCAGCTTTTTTCCTTTGAAGAAAAGGTCGTCTCCTTCCCTTGCGGTGTGGACTCCCAACCCTCCAAGGTGTTCCTTTACAATTGCAGTAAAAAGGCGCTGCCGAGCATAGACCAGTTTCAGGTCGGCAGAATCGAAATGCTCTATGATAAAACTCACCATGTCTTCGGACCGGATAGACTCGTTTGCCCTCCGGTCTTCGAGGTCAATCATGTGTTCGATTTTTACGTCACATGCCCCTCTGAAAACAATTATCGAGTCTTCCTGCACCCCAAAGCTATTGTATGCCCAGAGGGAAGAAATCTGGCTCCCGTCATAATCAAATTTTTCAGGTAGAATGATACACTTCATGTAACTCTCTCATAAACTCGGTAACTCTCGGTAATTCTCTCAAATTCTCATAACTCTCTATACCGCATTCAATTCAGAGTCTTACTCTACAAGCCCTCTGCTCTGGATGATTTTTCAGATTTAGATTCCAAGCCTTTCCAGAAGCGGATCTTTTGAACCTGTATTTTTGAATGCTCTGGCTCTTCGCACACAACTTTCACACTCCCCGCAGGGAGTTTCTCCCCCGTGGTAGCAGCTCCAGCTGTATTCCAGGGGAGCCTTTACTTCAAGAGCCTTTTTAACGATCTCCGTTTTTCCGAGTTCGATCAGAGGAGCCAGTACCCGTACCCCATTCTGGGTGGAATAAGAAAAAGCATTGTCCATTGCCTCTACATAAGCCATGGAATTATCAGGGAAGGTCCCGGCCTCTTCTCCATTGAAACCTACCACAAGATAATCACAGCCTCTGCTTTCGGCAAAGCTTCCTGCAATATTCAACATGACCCCATTCCTGTTCGGGACCCAGACAGCCTTTGCGGAAGCTTCGGTAATTGCAGCGGGAGCTGTTTCATCAATGTCTTCAAAGGACAGAGCAGGCACGTCCTCACTCCTGTTTACGAGGGATGTGTGTGTTACTCCTGCAAGCCAGTCCAGCTTGATTACTTTGTGTTCGATTCCATAATGTTCGCAGACTTTTCGGGAGTACTCGATCTCCCGCTGCCCGGCTCGCTGCCCGTAATCAAAGGTAATTGCCATCTCAATTTCCAGGCTCTCGGCTGCAATCGCAAGCGATGCAACTGAATCAAGCCCGCTGCTCAGGAGGGTTATAGCTTTCATTCCTAGCTCACTAACTCTAATTTTACGGATAATTTCCCCGTACTTGATGCTCTTACAGGGTTCTTTCAGTATTCTTCAGAGAATATTTTGATAATACCAATAACTTATATTTAAAATAGCTGCTCCCAGGTTGGAAAATTACCCCTTTGGATAAAACCGGGGCATGTATTAAATATTCAGGGCGTCTAATATTAAAGGAGGTGGGATTACTTGATAGGAATTGTTTCAGACTCGCATGACAACCTGACAGCTATCCGAAAAGCTGTGGAATTCTTCAACAAAAAACAGGTAAAAGCAGTGCTACACGCAGGGGACATCATTTCTCCGTTCACGGTAAGAGCTTTTAAAGAACTGAACCCAAAACTCTATTTTGTATTCGGGAACAATGACGGAGACAGGGTAACCCTTACAAAGTGGTTTGAGGAAATAGGGGCCGTTTCCTGCGGAGACTTCGGAGACCTGACGATTCAAGGGATGCATATCGCCCTCCTGCACGGGACAAACGAAGCCCTTGTCAAAGCCCTTGCCGGGTCAGGGGATTTTGATGTGGTAGTCAGGGGCCACACTCACGACCCGGGCGTCAGAATGATCGACGGAACCCCGGTGATAAATCCGGGAGAATGTTCGGGGGTACTGTCAGGGAAAGCTACGGTTGCGATCCTTGAAATTGCAAACCTGAACGTTGAGATTACCGAACTTGAGATTGACTGAGCACATCCTTGCTCCTTTAACATTTTCTACCTCTTTTTGTTAGAACTCAAAAACACTAACCATATAAAGGAGCCGGCCTATTTTTTATTTCAATAGTTTTTGAAACAATTTCCCCGTTAAAGGTTGTAATAACAATGGAAATGGAATCGAAAGAAAAGGAGCAAAAAGAACTCCTGCAAAGCAGGATTACTGAAACGAAAAATCCTTCGGGAAAAAGGAAAAGTACCCTCATTTTTGCCTGCTCGGGCTTATCAAATACAGGAAAACTTACCATGCAGGCAGCATCAGCTCTCGCCTTCAGGAGGCCGGATATGTACCGGGCTGCTGCTGCTCACAAAGGGGCCGGGGCAGCAGAGGATGCAGCCTCCGAAGGCTTCCGAATTCTTGCCCTTGACGGCTGCACGGACCGCTGTGCTACGAAAAAACTCGATGAAGCCGGAATGCAGGCCGAGGTTTACCTTATGGTTACGGAGCTCGGGATTGAAAAAACCAGACCATCGGACGTGAAGCCCGAATACGTGGAAAAAATAATACGTGCGATAAGGGATGCCTGAATTTTTAATTTTCAGTATCCTCTCTTAAGAATCCCTACCAGTTCATCTGCATGAGGCATTCTTTCTTCTATTTTTGCACAGACAGCATCAATATCGTAGTCAAGGCGTAGGAATTCGGCTCCTCCTGTTTCCGTGTCAAAGACCGCACAACCTGCCCTTGTGTCCCCGTCTCTTGGCTGCCCCACTGAACCCGGGTTTATGATTGTCAGGGTCCCGAGTTCCCTGTTCATGGGGATGTGAGAGTGCCCGACTACGAGGAATTCGGCATCAACAGGTTCCATCGGGTCTGCAAGCATCGCCATGATGGCTTCATCCGTGGTCTCGGGCTTTATATACTCGAATATGGAACGGGGGCTCGCATGGGTTAAAAAGAGTTTCTTTCCGTCAATCTCTTCCCTGATAACAAGAGGGAGCTTCTGCAGGTACTCCATCTGTGACTGATCGAGAATTTCCCACGTGTATTCTCGCGTTGCAATCGAGAGATGTTTGTACTTGTATCCGCACTGGCAGTCTACTTTGAAAGCAACGGCATTGTCGTGGTTGCCCCTGATAGTCGGGATGTTCTTTTTTTGCAGGAGCTCTATGCATTTGTCCGGGTCAGGTCCGTAGTCCACTATGTCCCCCAGGCAGATTGCCCTGTCATACGGGACTTCAAGGATTGTCCGGAGGGCTTCAAGGTTTGCGTGGATATCGGCTATCAGCAGGATTTTCATGTTTTTCCCCTTTTTACCAATAGATTGTGTGTTCTATTTGGTTAAGGTGCCACTACGATATATTTCCATAGCTCTGAGGTTTAAAAATTGAAATATCCCGGCCCCGGAAAATGTTCGAATTTACCGAATAGTTATCTGCTTAATCTGGCCTTCCGATCTTCGAAAAAGAAAGAAAAAAGCCTGAAATTTGAAAAACCTGAAACCTGAAGGCTTTGTTTCAGGCAGACAGCCCCCGCATTCCCACTCCCATTACCAGCAAGTTTGTTTCCATAGGAGGGTGGTTCCAGCCATCGGGAGAAACAGTCTTTTTCTCGATAGAAACTTTGACCTGGTTTCCGCTGAGGCCACAGTCTTTCATATAGTCCTCAATAATCTTTTTTCCGAGCTCCGTTGCTGCGTTCAGGGCTTCTGCATAAACATCGAACCTCAGCCTGCTTCCTGGAGCAAAGATCAGGAAATCCCTATCAGGAGACATTAGGCTTGAAGGCCTTATCAGAATTTCTACCCTTTTGATGCCTTTTCCTGCAAGGGCTCCTACTGCATTTCCTACTTCGGCATGTTCGGGGACCAGAATTTCAGCATCTATGAATTCCTTGAGTTCTTTCCGGTATGCCCGAACAGGCCCTCCGAGCAGGACAACAGGGATCCCAAGCTTGAACTTTGCGGGATAGTTTCCGTTCATAATTTTTTCAACAGCCGTGTATGGAACTCCCTGCAGGATATATGAGAGGAGGTGAAGCGACATGTTCCTTGCAACCCTCTTTTTTACGGCAGTACAGAATTCCCCCGGCGGCATGCGCATGAGCCTTGCAAGCCTTTCAGCCCCTATTCGGGAGGCTTCTTCGTTCCAGGCAGTATAGTCTCCGAGCACGTGCAAAGCGTCAGTTGGTGTAAAGCCAATTGCCTGGACAAGGCGCTTTTTAATAAGGGAATCAAGGGTCTGAGGGTGAAGGTCTTTTCTGATGAGGGCTTTGATCTCAGGCACGGAAATCGGTTCGTCTCCGATTGCTCTCAGCACTTCTGCTTCGGCTTTGCTCAGTTCGCCTGCCAGGTAACCAGACCTTACAAAAAACTTTGTAGATTGGATATTTTCGCAGAGGTCTTCTCTGGCAGGCATGGGAGTCCTTTTGAGGGAATTCAGGAAACCGGGGTACTGGACTGCAGCTACTGCGAGGGGGATGACTCTTCTTGGCCCGAGGAAAAGCTCCCTGTTCACAATCCAGATATGGCTGTCTCCCCCTGTAGCGGTGGTTTCCATCCGGATTGCCCGGACCCGCGTCTTCCAGCCGCCCACGACTGCCCCTTCATCGCTCAGGTCAGGAACTCCCATACAGATCGAGGAGATATCGGTACTTGTCCCACCTACATCCACAACCGCACAGGTCTTTAACCCTGAAAGGTAAGATGCGCCCACAAGGCTTGCTGCAGGGCCTGAAAAGATAGTTTCTATAGGTTTTTGCAGGGCATCTTTTATCCCGACAACCGAGCCGTCACATTTGAGCATAAGAAGCTGGGCATTGATTCCCCTTTTTCTGATATCTGCAATAATGGACTGTACAAACTGCCGGGTTATGGGGATCAGCTGGGCATTCAGGAAAGCTGTGACTGCCCTTTCGTAGGCTCCGAGTTCCTGCGAGAGTTCGTGCCCGCAAACCGCAGGCAGCCCTGTAAGCTTAAGTATGGAGTCCCTCGCTTTAAGCTCGTGTTCAGGGTTTCGGGTGCTGAAATAAGAAGAGACGGCAAAAGCTGATACTTTGTCCCTTACACGCAGGGCAAATTTTTCAATTGCTTCCAGGTCAAGAGGAGATACCTCTTCTCCGTTGTGGTTATGCCCCCCGCTGGCAAGGAGCACGTGCCCTGTGGGCAGTTCTTTCTCAAGGGGATGGTCCCCTATAAGGATCAGGGCTACGGGAAAACCTGTCCCTTCAAGGATGGTATTGGTGGAGAGGGTCGTTGAGACCGACACCAGTTTTACGTTTTCAAGATACTCCGGATTAAGGCCGTCAATTACGTTTTTGATGCCGGAAAGAGGATCGGGATAGGTAGTCAGGGCTTTATTTGAGTCCACAATTTCTCCATCCGAATCCCTTACGAGTACTGCATCGGTATAAGTGCCTCCAGCATCAATCCCAAGGCTGTAATGCATAATGAAAATGACTCCTTTTTCTGTTTATTTTTGTTTTTGGGTTATTGCAATCTGAGATTTCAGTACAATAAAGTACAATAAACCTGATACGTCAAAACTGATTATGGGTGTTAGGTATACTGAACATCAGATAAAAGGAATTGCTTATCACTGTGAACATTAAATTCAGAGATCGAAAGCGATTTTTTTAGTTCTACCCTGTAAATACAGAAAAAATCCGGGTTTGAAACTGGATTCCAGATAAAATTGATTTAGCTGAAAAATTGGATATACCCTTAAAGGAAAAACATTAATTACCTTCATTTCTGAAAGGAAAAAGACTTTTCAGTAATGATACTAAGACAAAGAGGGATTTACTGCTATGACTCCTGCAAAACCTGCCAAGAACGCTACCCCCCATCTCCCGGGGGATTACGATGCCCGGATATCCGGTGTGCTCCCATACTATTCTTCTTTTCATCAGGAGACTATCAATTTCATCAAATCCTTTCCTTCCAGCCCGAAAGTGTGGATGGATACCGGATGCGGGACAGGGACTCTGGTTAATAAGGCAATTGAAGAATTCCCCGATACAAAATTCCTATTACTTGACCCTTCGGAAGGCATGCTGAACCAGGCAAGGGGAAAACTATCTTCCTGCCCTGCCGGGAGACTGGAATTTCTGAGGGCTTCCCCTACCCAGGAATTCTCTCAAAAATTAGAAGAAAAACCGGACGTTATAACTGCTATACAGTGCCACCACTCCCTTAGCCGCAAAGCCAGGACAAAAGCCACAAAAGTGTGTTATGATCTGCTTAAGGAAGGTGGAGTTTACATAACATTTGAGAACATCAGGCCGCTAACAGAAGAGGGTATAAAAATAGGAAAAAGATACTGGGGCAACTTTCAGTTAACTCACGGCAGGAATGAGGAAGAAATAGAGGCTCATCTCAAACGTTTCGATACTGAATATTTTCCCATAACTGTTGAAGAACACCTGGAATTGTTGAGAAAAACAGGGTTCGAGACCGTTGAGTTGTTCTGGTACTCTTACATGCAGGCCGGGTTTTACTGCATTAAATAATATTTACCGCATTAAATAATCATTGCTACGCAGACTTACAGCCATTTGTATGCGGAATACAAATCGACCCATACTAAAGGAAAGCTACTATTAATAATGCAGCTAATGAAGCTTGAATTGCAACAATGCCGCAATCCAGAAAGAAAAGCAGAGGAAAAATAGAAAAAACGCACATGAAATTCTTCAAATAACAGGCACGACGAAATGAAAATACTTTTCAAATCACGGTACATTCATGCCGAAATAAAATAAAAAAAGAATTTTGGGGTAGTTTATTTACACATCAACCTTATTGAACCTCCAGAGGGACGTGGCTAACATTGCGAAGGCAAAGAGCAACAGGCCCAGGAAAGACATGATGAGATCTGCTGGTGTATATATGAAGTGCATACCCATTACGGTGAAGTTATCTCCCAGAGCAAAATATCGGATTCCGTTTGACAGGAGTGTCAGCGGATTAAACATTGAGAGGAACCTGAGGAAAGCTGGGAAGCCATCAATGGGATATAATGCATTGCTTACAAAGAACAGGGGCATACTGAGCAGAGTAAGAATCGACTGCATTCCTTCAGGGTTCTCAAGGGTGATGGCAATAGAACCTGAGAGGAAAAGAAAACCCAGAGTGAAAATTCCCACAAGGAAAAAGATGCCTATGATTGAGATAAACGTTTCAGTAGGCGTATATCCATTAAAGAAATCCATTCCTATCAGTCTTCCGAACCCTATTATCATAGCAGTTTGAATAAATGCTTTTGTCACGCCGGAAAGCCCGACACCCAGTATGATATGGGATCTGGGGACCGGACTCGCAAGAGTTTCCCTTAGCAAGCTATATTTTTTATCAAACATAAGGGAAGTGCCCCCAAAAAGGCTGCTGAACAGCACATCCATGGCAATTATTCCGGCACCCATATAGGAAAGGTAATCAACATTCGGGACTCCTTCAATGGGAGGGACAAGAGAAGTCAGCTGGTCAAAACTATCTGACATTGCAATCCCAAAAAATGCCAGCCACATCACAGGCTGGACCAATGAACTGATCAGCATCGATTTGAACCTAAAGAACTTCAACATATCCCGCCAGTATATGGCACGAAATTCGAAATTCATGCTGAAACCTCCACAGATTCGGATACTTCAGAATTCTCCTGCGGTTCTCCTTCCCTCAAGCCATGGCCGGTGTAGTGAACAAAAACGTCATCCATAGAAGGCTTTTTGATGTTTATGGTTGTAATTTCTATTCCTGCCTGCCTGATCCGATCTATAATTAGAGGTAGAACGTGAGTAACATCTTCTCCGATCATGACTCTCAGAGATTTTGTATCTTCCGTAACGGTTTTTACCGATTCGATTGACTTTAAAATCTCTACAACAATTTTATTATCACTGGTTTCCAGATAAATCAGGTCTTTACCAAGTTTATTCTTTAATTCGTCTGCAGTTCCGGTTACGATTATTTTTCCATGGTCAATTATACTGATCCTGTCACTGAGCTGATCGGCTTCTTCCATATAATGGGTGGTCAGGAATATCGTGGTGCCTTCCCTCTTGATTTCTCGCAAATACTCCCACATCCTCATTCTTGTCTGGATATCAAAACCTATTGTCGGCTCATCCAGGAAAAGGACTGCAGGTTTTGTCATCAAACCCCTTGCAAGCTCCAGTCTCCTCTTCATACCCCCGCTCAGATCTTTTGCAAGGGTGTCTCTTTTGTTCTCCAGCTCCGTCAGTTTTAAGAGCTCGTCAATACGCTTTTTTCGTTCCTTTTTTGGCATCGAATATATTTTACCGTGGTATTCAAGATTTTCACGTACGGTCATTTCGTGGTCCAGGCAAAGCATTTGAAAAACAATACCTATTGACTGTCTTACATGTTTTGAGTCTTTTGCCACATCATACCCGTTTACTTTAGCTTCCCCTTTCTGGATCTTCCGAAGCGTCGTAAGAATATTAATCACAGTACTCTTTCCCGCACCGTTTGGACCAAGAAATGAGAATATTTCACCCTCTTTTACATCAAAACTGATGTTGTCAACGGCCTTTACAGATCCGTACGAATGCTCAAGCCCATTGACCTCTATGACATTTGCGGTCACCTATAATCAACCCCCTTCCCACTCCGTGTTAACTTACTCTTAGACTTACTCTATCACTCAGACTAAACCCCAATTAGGAGTGATAAGAGCTTCAGGATATTATTGAAACAATTAAGTTCGGATAAATATCGAGATAGTTTTACACAAGTAGTTGTATCTCAGATGGCTTATATAATTAGGAAATAAAGATTCTAAACTAAATTCCTATAAGCTCTTTGTTTTCTGTTTTTCGCTTACCGGCAGATATTTAAAATCCTGCTAATCTTTCTTTTTTAGGGAATTGAAGGCCAAACAACTTTCCCGAGTTTGTTTTTTAAAAATAATTATTCTCAGAACAATTTTGATTCAATAAGGATCACAAATAAGTAGGAGATATCTTTATATAAAGGAGCTTTACTCGAAGCAATTTGAATTGTTGCAAAACAAAAGATTCTCTTTTGGAGATGGAAAAAAGACGAAAGGGATTAAGGACAAATTAAGAACAAAGTATTAAGGACAAATTAAGAACAAAGTATTAAGGACAAAGTTATGAGTTTTCCTGGAATTTACAAGCCCGCTACTTTAGTGGCGGTAGTTGAAGAAATTCCAGAAAAAGTCGAGACGGAAATTCCACCGAATTTTTTATCGACAAAATCAAGACTGAACATTGTACCCTATATATTAATCTACTTTTTTTGAATACATATTTCTTGTAATCACTTCAGCACTTACAACAACATGAGGAACGGAGTCTAGAGTGGAATAATCAAGTTAGGCCTCATTAACAATATATTACAGGCCTTAAACCAGACATCATTATATTTTTCAATATTAAGATAGGGTAACCTGTATTAGCGGAACAGAATAATTAAATTTTAAGATTTTTACAGAAATCTATAAATAGAATGAAGTAGACAACCACTTACCGGTTGCCGATAGAAAAAAGGAGGCAAAAGAACAGTATGTTGAAAAATGTACAAAAAATAGGAAAATTCTTGATAATTATCTGTATGATACTTATAGCGCTGTCCTCGCCGGCATTTGCCGCAACGGCAGAGGAAAACGCAGTAGCTATCGAAGGAGTGCAGACTGCACTGACTTTCGTATGGCTGCTTCTGGCAAGTGGGCTGGTATTCTTCATGCATGCGGGCTTCTCCCTTGTGGAAACGGGACTTACGAGGAGCAAAAACACTGCCAATATCCTGATGAAAAACTTCATGACGGTTGTCCTCGGCATCCTTGTCTACTGGGCTGTGGGCTGGGGTGTAATGTATGGAGCCGATGCAGCTGGACTTATAGGAACTGACCAGTTCTTCCTTTCAGGTGCCGACAATGCACTCTGGAACGGCTGGTTCTTCCAGATGGTCTTCGCTGCCACTGGAGCAACAATCGTTTCTGGAGCAATGGCCGAGAGGACTAACTTCAAAGCATACCTGATATACTGTGTCATGATGGTAGCGGTAATCTACCCTGTGTACGGACACTGGGTCTGGAGCGGAGCTGACATGGCCCTCCTTACCGGAGCCGACAGCCCGATTGTAAAAGCAATCGGAGTCGCAAGTCATGACTTCGCAGGTTCTGGAGTCGTGCACTCTATAGGAGGATATTCCGCTCTTGCAGGCGTGCTCCTTGTGGGCGCAAGGATAGGAAAGTTCAAAGACGGAAAAGCCGTGCCAATCCCGGGTCACAACCTGACCATCGCCTTCCTGGGAACCCTGATCCTTGCCCTCGGATGGATAGGGTTCAATGGTGGGAGTACCCTTGACGGAAACGACCCCTACATGAACCTGGTCATAGTCAACACTTTCCTGGCAGGAGCTGCCGGAGCTGTTGTGACTATGTTAATTACCTGGATGAAAACCGGGAAACCTGATCCCTCCCTTACCGCAAACGGGCTTCTTGGCGGGCTTGTTGCAATCACCGCCCCTTGTGGCTCGGTTAACAACTGGTCAGCCATTATCATCGGGGCAATTGCCGGGATAATCATCTATGCCGGAGTCATGTTCAATGAAAACAAGCTGAAACTGGACGACCCTGTAGGTGCAATTGCTGTGCACGGTTACTGCGGAAGCTGGGGCCTGATCTCTGTCGGGCTTTTCTCGATAGGAATTGGAAATGGGATCCTTGCAGATGCCGCATATGCCGCTGAAGTACCAGGACTCTTCTACGGAGGAGGAATCAGCCTGCTGCTGATCCAGTTGATATCAGTACTGTGTACCATTGTCTGGGCATTTGGAATCTCATTCATAATCTTCAAAATCCTTGATGCTGTAGTAGGGCTCAGGGTCTCTGAAGAAGAAGAAATCATGGGTCTGGATATTTGCGAACACGGAATCAGAGCATACCCCGAGTACCTGATGAGGGAGGAATAACATGACTAAAATGTGCAAAGTAGAAGCAATCATAAAACCCCTGAAACTGCATCAGGTAAAGGATGCCCTGGAAGAAGCCGGATTTCCAAGCCTGACAGTTACCGATGTTAAAGGTCGTGGCCAGCAAAAAGGAATTGTGCAGCAATGGAGAGGTAAAAAATACTGTGTGGATCTCCTTCCAAAAACCAAAGTAGAAGTGGTCATACCTGAAGAGAAGGTCGAAGATATAATACAGGTTATCCAGAGCACGGCCTTTACTGGAGAAATAGGAGACGGAAAAATCTTCGTTATCCCAATTGAAACCGTAGTAAGGATCAGAACCGGAGAAAGGAATGGAGATGCCCTTTAACAAGGCACCTCTTTTCTTCCTCTTTCACTTACTTAATTAGCAAATACGGAAAAGAATCAAGGAATAAGGCAAGATACCATGATGACTAAAACAAAATCAGAAACTCCAACCTTAGAGATTCCCCGCGGATACGGAATGCCAGTAATCAACCTGTATTTCTGGGTAGGGCTGGTTTCTGCAATCCTGCTTAGGGGCATAATTATAGCGGATCACTACAGTGTGTTCTGGGGAAAGGCAATATGGTATCTTGGAGTCACAGGTTACCTCTGGTTCTTCACACACAGATATCACATTGCAAAGCGAAGGTTCAGTGTAGTAAAGGACCTGAATCTGCTTGAAAAGGTGAGAACCAGACAGAAACTTTCAGAAAAAGACCTTGAAGGAATGGAATATCTGCTCTGGAGCCTTTCCGTATCAAAAGAGCGTGCAAATTATCTTGTAATCTCAGTATTCTCAGTAATAGCAGTTTCCCTGTCTCTCTGCCTTGACCTGGGAATCCTGAAACTCTAAAAAAATACTTCATTGTAAAGAAGCTCCTTATCAGGAGCCTTTTATATTTTTCTTCTTAAGTTCGTTTTTACGGGTTGTTTCTTTCAGTTTTTTACAGGTTGTTTCTTACAATTTCTTACAATTTGTTTCTTACAGTTTCTTACAATTTGTTTCTTACAGTTTCTTACAATTTGTTTCTTACAGTTTCTTACAATTTGTTTCTTACAGTTTGTTTTTACGTAGAGATGAATTTCTTTGATTTAATCCTGGGTAAAAATCAAAAACAATACCATTTTCCGTAAAAATGTTGTTTATGATTTGGAAGAAAGTGAAAGATATAGTAAAAAATAAATAAATAGATACATATAAATATCTTAATTGGCGATTTTATTTGGGGTGAATATATGGCGGAAACTTTGAGATTATCACCAGCTATTTGTGCATATCCAGACGACACATACGAAAATCTGAAGATAGAAGTGGTTCTTCCTGGAGTAGAAAAAGAGAATATTTCTTTCAAGATTGTAGAAGACGGTTTTTACATAAGAGCCACTAAAGAAGGGGTTGAGTATGCGGACAGCTATGCAGTATGCTGCCCTGTAAGCCCGGAAAAAGCTACTGCAACCTATTCTAACGGAGTCCTGAAAGTTACCGTACCTTATCAGCAGCCTTTCGAAAAAGCAATGGACGTAAAAATTGAGTGAACCTATGTTTAAGGCATTTAACTTGCGAAACTTTTCTTAGAGGAGGAGCATTTAATGGAGAATCCCGTGCCCAGGATAATAAAAACTCCTATTATTGCCATGTATCACGATGATAAACATGAAAACCTTACTATAGAAATTGAACTTCCGGATGTCATGGACGAACATATAACTCTTGTGATGCATGAAAACAGTTTTTACATTAAAGCCTACAGCGAAACTGTTGAATACCTGGGATCTTTTTTTCTGGACGGGCCCGTAGACCCGGAAAAGGCTTTTGCGGTGAACAATAAAGGGATGCTCACCATTAAAGTTCCATATAAAGGGGGATTTGCTTGCGCCAGATATGTTCCTATAGACTAAAAACTTGAAGACAGAAAAAAGCGCCGTACAGGGAAAAAATCCTGAAAAGACTTAATTTTATATCCAATCAATTTTTATTATATTTAACCTGAATAGAAGAAGACTATTTTGATCAGTTTTTACTGCAAGAGGAGATACCATGAAAATTGTTAAGTGCGGCGATCTGGGGTTCAAATGTAACTTTATGGCTGCGGGTAATGAGCTTGAAGAAGTCGAAAAAGCCATGTTTGACCATATAGAAAAAGAGCATAAAGAAGAACTCGATAAAATGTCCGAAGACGACATCAATCATCTGAAGCATCGTGTGTCAACCCTTCTGGGAAGAAGCTGCGGTTGCGGTGCTCTCCACACTGATGACTTTTAACTTATATCTACCCGGGTTTTCCCGGTACAGACTTTTTTCAGAACTTTTTTTGTGAATATGGTTTTTGTGAATATGGTTTTTGTGAATATGGTTTTTGTGAATATGGTTTTTGTGAATATGGTTTTTGTGAATATGGTTTTTGTGAATATGGTTTTTGTGAGTATAGTTTTTGGAGATACGGTTTTTGGAAATACGGTTTTTGGAAATACGGTTCAGCAAAGAACATAGCTCAAGCTGAGCCTGCTCTCATACTAACAGATTCTCAACCCTTATCTAAAACATTACTCATGAGAACAATATTACTCATGAGAACAATATTACTCATGAGAACATGTACTCATGAATTAAGAACCCATATCTGGTAATTAAGCAACGCTGCAAAACTGACCCAGAGAAGATAAGGGATAAGAAGATAGGAAGCTGTTTTCGAAATCTTCCAGAATTGTATAACTGTCAACAGGATTGCAAGCCAGAGCAGGAGAATCTCAAGAAAGGCAAGATAAGGAGATTGCAGTCCAAAGAACAGGAGAGACCAGAGTATATTGAGGCCCAGCTGTAACCCGAAAAGAAAGACTCCCACCTTGACTTCCTTTTTCTGCAGCCCATTTTCCCACACAAGGTAAAGAGAGATTCCCATAAGCGTATAAAGAGTTGTCCAGACAGGGAAAAAGACCCGGGAAGGAGGATTAAATGCGGGTTTTTCAAGCAAAAGGTACCAGCTTTCAAAAGAAGAAGATGCGAATATAGAGCCAATCGCTCCCGCTAACAGGCAGATTATTATAGAGACCAGAAACCTGGAGACATTTACTTTCTGAAACATATTCCCCTGGGAAATATCATGCTTCAACACTAATTAATATTGAGGTTGAGAAAAAAAACTTCAATTTCCTTTTCCTGTATATCAGGATTTTCTGGAAAAAATCACCGGAAAGAAGAGGCAAAATTAAAACCCTGTTGAGAAATTCGTCTCTTCTGGAATGAGATTTATATACAGGATAATAGAAATATACATAACGAAGTCGGGGATGAACCACATAAATATTTTAAGAGCTTGTTTAGTCCTATCTGGAGCTTTGAGCGTGCCCTATTTCATACAAAATATAGAAAGGTATATATAAGAACAAATAGGTAAATGGTTACCTAATGCCTAGTGAGGATGAAATCAAATGGTGCAGATGAAAAAGTGTACAACTAAAGAAGATGTATTAGAGGCTGTGAAAGAACGAGACGTAAAGTTTATCCGGACTCAGTTTACGGATACACTTGGCATCATCAAAAGCTGGGCAATTCCTGCAGAACAACTGGAAGAAGCTTTTGAAAACGGTGTAATGTTTGATGGATCTTCGATTCAGGGCTTTACAAGGATCGAAGAATCCGATATGAAACTCGTGCTTGACCCTTCAACATTCAGGATCCTGCCCTGGAGACCTGCAACAGGTGCAGTCGCCAGAATTCTCGGAGACGTATACCTTCCCGACGGAAACCCCTTCCAGGGAGACCCGAGGTACGTCCTGAAGAGCGCAATCAAAGAAGCCGAGAAAATGGGCTTCTCAATGAACGTAGGACCAGAACTTGAATTTTTCCTTTTCAAGCTTGACGCAAATGGTAACCCTACAACCGAACTTACCGACCAGGGCGGGTACTTCGACTTCGCTCCCCTTGACCGTGCACAGGACGTACGCAGAGACATTGACTATGCCCTGGAGCACATGGGATTCCAGATCGAAGCCTCCCATCATGAAGTCGCACCTTCTCAGCATGAAATTGACTTCAGATTCAGTGATGTACTTAGCACGGCCGATAACGTCGTGACCTTCAAATATGTAGTAAAGTCAATTGCCTATCACAAGGGATACTATGCAACCTTTATGCCAAAGCCCCTCTTTGGTGTAAATGGCTCAGGCATGCACAGCAACCAGTCCCTTTTCAAGGACGGAAAGAACGCTTTCTATGACCCTGATACTCCGGATCAGCTTTCCCAGGACGCAAAGTACTACATCGGCGGACTGCTTAAACACATTAAGGAATTTGCAGCTGTTACAAACCCTGTAGTAAACTCCTACAAGAGGATAGTTCCGGGATACGAAGCTCCGGTTTACATCACCTGGTCTGCAAAGAACAGAAGTTCACTGATCAGGATCCCGGCCACCCGTGGCAACGGAACAAGAGTCGAACTCAGATGTCCGGACCCGTCCTGCAACCCCTACCTTGCCTTTGCTCTCATGCTCAGAGCCGGTCTTGACGGGATTAAAAACAAGATCGACCCCGGAGAGGCCACCAACGTGAACATTTTCCACCTTACGGAAAAAGAACGCGAAGAGAAAGGTATCCTCTCCCTGCCTGCAGACCTCAAGGAAGCAATCGATGAAATGAAAGGCAGTCCATTCGTAAAAGAAGCACTTGGAGAACATGTCTTCAGCCACTATCTCTGTGCAAAAGAGATGGAATGGAATGAATACAAAGCAATGGTTCACCCCTGGGAACTTGAAAGATACCTCTCCATGCTTTAAGAACGATCATCCTTGATGAGAAAGTAGCCGGACAAATCCCTTAATGAGAACTAAAAAAAAGTTCAATAAGAATCGGAAACGCACACCTTATCCGGCAGGTGTGCTCCACCTTTCCAAAAACCATCTTCCGGTTGAAAAATGGAATGTTCCTCTAAAAAAAGAGGATTCTTTTATTGGGATAAAGTGTTTTCTATTTTTTTCAGAAAAACTGAACCGAAAAAGGATTTCAGTATAAAAATGCTTTCCTCAAGAAATCCTGCAATTTCAGTTCAAGCTTTTCAAGTTTGTCTCATTACTTTTTTGGCAGGCAGTAGTATCAAAAATTAATATGATGTAAAAGAGGCTGGCAGCTCCGAGCATGACAAACATTGTAAACTGCTGATTTGTCAAGAAATACGGGCAATTTTACGTGGAAAGAAAGAAAAATTAAGCGGTTAAAACGTCATGCTTTGCAGTGTTACTGTGAGCAATTCTGTTTCTGAAAAAAGAAACATATATATATTGTCAAATAGGTACTAAATTACTTACTTCCCTTAGCGGCGACCCTCTCAATTTCTTTGAAAGAGCTAAAAGCAGAGGCAGGAAAGCTGTCACGAATTCAGATCATATATATAATAAAAATTAAATTAATTTAAGTGAAGATGTTCCCTTACTTACGAGAACTTATAGAATATCCCCTGAAACCCAGTTTATCCAGCTGGCAAATTTTTTGACTATTTCTCAAAAATGAGCCGCAGAAATCTTAGGAGAAATTACTGGCAAAAGTACTTACATCACGTTCATTTCTATTCATTTCTAGAGTGATCAAAATGTGTGGAATAATAGGCTTTATAGATCGAACAAAGTCCAGAATGGACGGGTCGAGCATAAAAGCCGCCCTCAGTCTCATGAATGAAAGAGGCAGTGGAGACGGGGCAGGCTATGCTGCATACGGGATTTATCCCGAACATGCAGATTGTTATGCTCTTCATGTTTTCTTTGACAACCTGGGAGAGCCAAAAACGAAGGTTGACGAGATCCTCAAGCTCTGGGGAGAAATCGTTCACCAGGAAGAGATCCCTACAAACCCCCAGCCAGGCTTAAAAAAAGTCCATATCCCCTGGAGATATTTCTTCAAGCCCTCAAAAGACATGATGGCAGGAAGAATGGATTCCGAAAAGGACGTTGTCACGTACATCGTCATGGAAGTGAACGCAAACATAAAAGGCGCCACAATTTTCTCCTCGGGTAAAAATATGGGAGTCTTTAAGGCTTCCGGCTGGCCGGAAGATGTAGCAAACTTCTACATGATAGAGAATTACGAAGGCTATATCTGGCTTGCCCACAACCGCTACCCAACAAATTCTCCGGGTTGGTGGGGAGGAGCTCATCCCTTTAATCTGCTTGACTGGTCAGTAGTGCATAACGGCGAAATTACCTCATACGGTACGAACCAGCGCTACGTGGAAGGGTATGGCTATAAATGCACCCTCTTTACCGACACCGAGGTTGTAGCCTATCTCTTTGACCTGCTCGGAAGACAGCATGAACTTTCCCATGAGATGGTTGTCCGGGCTCTTGCCCCACCATTCTGGGACGACATCGACCGCATGCCGGCAAAGGAAGCCGAATTGAACAAAGCAATCCGCCTTACCTATGGGTCTGCCCTTATGAACGGGCCTTTTGCTATTGTAGTCGGGACAGATAATGGAATTGTAGGCTTCACTGACAGAATTAAACTTCGACCCCTTGTAGTTGGAGAAAACGGAAGCAAACTATACATCTCCAGCGAAGAAGCCGCAATAAGGACCCTTGACCCCGAAGTAAAGAACGTATACACTCCCAGGGCAGGAGAACCCATTATAGGGAGGTTTATCGAATGACGCTCGGAAGTGTACCCCCAAAGTATAAAGTCAGCATTGACCGCGACCAGTGCATGGACTGCGGACGCTGCATTGAAAACTGTTCCTACGGAGTGTACAGAAGAGAAGGCGACAGGATCCTGATCGAGTCCAGAAAATGTACTGCCTGCCTCCGCTGTGTTGCAATGTGCCCGAGGGACGCAATCACCCTTACGGAAAAGCCTGTAGACTACCGTTCCCACCCCCTCTGGACCCGGGAAGCCAGGGAAGATATCATCAACCAGGCCCGCAGCGGAAAGATCATCCTTTCAGGGATGGGAAATGCCAGGGACCTTCCGATTATTTATGACCGCCTTCTCCTTGATGCCTGCCAGGTCACAAACCCGAGCATCGACCCCCTGAGAGAGCCCATGGAACTCAGGACTTATATAGGAAAGAAGCCGGCCAGACTCAAATTCAGAAAAAACGAAAGTGGAGACGTTGAGCTTGAAACAAAACTGGCTCCCAACCTGAAACTCGATACCCCGGTCATGATAGGGCACATGAGTTTCGGAGCCATCAGCCTTAACTCCCAGCTCAGTATGGCAAAAGCCGTAGCCGAAACCGGGACTTACATGGGGACCGGAGAAGGAGGGCTGCATAAAGAGCTCTACCCCTACCAGGACCACATGATCGTGCAGGTCGCCTCAGGCCGTTTCGGGGTTAACATTGACTACCTGGAAAGAGGTGCTGCCATTGAGATCAAGATAGGACAGGGAGCAAAGCCGGGCATAGGAGGACACCTCCCAGGAGAAAAGGTAAACGAAGAGGTCTCCAGAACCCGTATGATCCCTCTGGGCAGTGACGCCATTAGTCCAGCTCCTCACCATGATATTTACAGCATAGAAGACCTTGTTCAGCTTGTCAGAAGCCTGAAAGAAGCAACCGAATGGAAGAAACCGGTCTTTGTGAAGATTGCAGCCGTGCACAATGTGGCACCCATCGCTGCAGGCATTGCCCGTTCCTCTGCAGACGCAGTGGTCATTGACGGGTTCCGCGGAGGAACAGGGGCCGCCCCGAAGGTCTTCAGAGACCATGTGGGAATTCCCATCGAAGCTGCAATCGCCAGCGTTGACCAGAAACTCAGGGACCAGGGTGTCAGAAATGAGATTTCTATCATTGCAAGCGGAGGGATAAGAAACAGTGCCGACCTTGCCAAGTCAATTGCACTCGGTGCGGATGCGGTATACATAGGAACTGCTGCCCTTGTCGCTCTGGGATGCAGAGTCTGCGGAAACTGTTACAGAAACCTCTGCCCCTGGGGCATTGCTACCCAGCGCCCGGACCTTGTGAGCAGGCTTGACCCCGAAGCCGGAGCAGCACAGGTTTCAAACCTGATACACGGCTGGACCCTGGAACTCAGCGAACTTATGGGCGCAGCAGGCATCAACAGTATAGAGAGCCTGCGCGGGAACAGGGACCGCCTGCGTGGATACATGCTGGATGAAGGAATGCTTAAAATCCTGGACGTACTGCCAGCGGGGGCCTGAATATGAAGACGGTAAGAATTGATGCCAAAGGCATGCATTACACCCCCTTAAACCAGAAAATCAGGGCCGCAGTTGCGGACGGGGCAGAAGAGATTATAATCGACAACGTGCTCGGACAGCGCTTTATCGGAGACGGAGTTAGAGGTGATGTCCGCATCATAATCAACGGGGTTCCCGGAGGAGACCTGGGAATGTTCATGAGCGGACCTACCTGCATAGTCAACGGAAACGCCGAACATGCCCCCGGTAACACAATGAACAGTGGCATGCTTGTGATCCACGGAAGTGCAGGAGATGCGGTCGCTCACAGTATGAGGGGAGGCAAGGTCTTTATAAAGAACAACATCGGATACCGCGGCGGTATCCACATGAAACAGTATGAAGTGGAAGCCAGACCCATACTTGTCGTCGGGGGCACAGCCCATTCCTTCCTTGGAGAATATATGGCAGGAGGCCTTGTGCTTGTGCTCGGGATAGGCAAGGAAAAAGCCATGACTGACAGGGGCATCGGAAGCGGGATCCACGGTGGAGAGATTGTCATCCGCGGGGAAGTGGATGACTACCTGCTCGGGGTCGGAGCCAAGAAATTCGAGTTTACGGAAACTGACCTGGAACGTATAGCCCCTATTATAAAGAGCTTCTGCGAGCAGTTCGGGTACGACCCCGCAGAGTTCCTGGACACCAATTACACAAGGATCGGACCTGCAAGCAGCCGACCTTTTGCAAGCAAATACGTCTGGGAGTGATCAGAGATGGCAGAAAAGAAACCAATCAGTAAGAGTTACCTTGACCTGAAATCAAAAGTCTGGGACACCGGCCTCTGCTCAGGCTGCGGGGCCTGCGTTGCAGTCTGCCCTGCTGACGCCCTGTACTTCGAAACAGGCGGTGATTCCACACACCCGAAGAGCAACAACTACTGCAAAGCCGCTGTTGACGACGTGCCCTGCGGAGCCTGCTATGAGGTTTGCCCGAGACTGGACGAACAGTCTTCAAGCCTGCTGGGGGACTACCTGGAAATCACCACCGGAAAAGCAGAATTAGACGTCCCGAGAAAGCAGAGTGGAGGAGCCGTAACTGCAATCCTTGCAAACGCCCTCGACACCGGCCTTGTGGATGCCGTGGTCACCGTCACCGAAGACCCCTGGACCCTCAAGCCGCGTTCCATGGTAATCACCTCAAGTGAAGTCCTCGTAGGACAGGCAGGAAGCCGCTACAACTGGTGGGTTCCCCTTGTCTCTTCCCTCAAGGAAGCCGTCGTAAAGCGGAAGTACAGGAACATTGCAGTTGTGGGAGTCCCATGTGTGGTCCAGGCAGTCCGCAAGATGCTTGAATCCGACCACCAGCTGGTCAGCCCCTATAAGAAGTCCATCCGTTTCGTGATCGGGCTCTTCTGTACCGAAAGCTTCGACTACGAAAAACTCATTGCAGGTAAGCTGAAAAGCGAGTACGCCCTCGAGCCCATGAAAGTCTGCCGCATTGACGTCAAAGGCAAGCTCGAAATAACCCTTAACGACGGGACCCAGTACGTTATCCCCCTCGCCGAACTTGAGGACACCGTCCGCCCAGGCTGCGGAGTCTGCACGGACTTTACCGCCCTCAAAGCTGACATCTCCGCCGGAGCAGTGGGAAGCCCCAACGGCTACACAACCCTTATAGTCCGCACCCTTGTGGGACAGCACCTCCTGGAAAGCGCAGTTGCCAACGGGAAACTGAGCGTAGGCGGCGGCGAGCTTAACATGGGAATCGTCGAGAAACTCGCCACAAAGAAGCTGGCAAGAAAAACGGAGTAAAATTACTTCAAAAATGGTTTTAGATGGAGCAATCTCCATCTTTTTTACGTTCTTTTTTTGTAAACCTGGATTATATTTAGAATTATTCCCCAGGAAATTTGCTACTTGAGGTAATTTCCGTAACCGTTTCAACTACTATCCCTTCTTCTTCGTCAACCAGGAAATCTACTGTCCTGTTTTCTGACTGTATCCTCAAAGCCGGAGCACACCCGGGACCGGCGTAACCTTCAGGAGTTGGATGACAGGAATAAACCACGCCTACAATCGTTGCTCCTTCCCGGATCATTTGTTTAGCACGGCGTCATTAAGTGCGATTTGAGCCACATGAGATGCATTTGTTTTGAGCCATTCCGATTCAGATTCATTGTACGGGGGAAGAACGGGTATGGCAGAGAAATTAATACTCAAATTACCTGCATCTTCACTTACAGATGCATCTGTGCTGTCATTTGATGTTTTTGAAGAATTTCCGGTTGATTCTTGACCAATACATCCAACGAAACTGCCAACAATCAAAAAAAAGATCAACGAAATAATTTTTAATTTGACTTTCAACACAAAACCCCTGGAAGTTAGTTTATTCTTATAACAAATACGCCTCTATAACTATTATTTCCCACGCACTTTTCTGCCAAAAACCAGATATGTGAACAGGACTGCAGCACCTGCCAGCTCAGAACCCGGAAAAGGAGCTTCCTCTCTCGGCCCGGTTATTGTGTTGTTTTCAGGATCATTAAAAATAAGATCTTCTTTGCCGTTTAAATTTGCAATGTTATTCTTCAGAATGTTGTTCCTGCTGGAATTGTTGATGTTTATCCCATACCCCGTGTTATTCGAAGCATAATTGCTATCCAGTATATTGCCAGAAGAATCTATCAAAAATATCCCATTGATATTATTGGAATTTGCGACATTGTTTAACAGACTGTTATTGTTACTGCTTTGGAGATTTATACCACTCCAATCGTTTGAGCTGGCGGAGTTATTTATAAGATGTCCATAGCCGGATTCGAGCAAGAAAATGCCAATACGGTTATTTGACGCGGTATTATTAACAAGCGTGTTATTGTAAGAAAAAGACAGCCAAATTCCAAATCCTGCATAGGTCCAATTTGCAGTATTATTGCTCAGTTCATTGTTACTGCTGAATTCATAAAGAAGTATGCCATTATGATCATTCAGGTTTAAAATATTATTATTCAACCTGTTGTTGCTGGAGTTCCATAGCAAAACACCGATCTGGCTCATGGACACACTAATTGGCAAGAGTATTGTTAGAAGAATCGAGAAGAGAAACACCAAAACTGTTTGATGAAATATTATTGCCGCTTATAAGAGCCTTACTGACATTTTCTAAATAGATCCCGGCTTTATCATCCCCGTATTCATCTGTTTTGGCACCTGTTATCTGGAGTCCATTGATGGTTACATTATTTGCAGTCACATAGAAAATGTCGTCTTTCGAGCTGGCAGCCCGGATAATCGTTTCATCGGAATTTCCGGAATAAGACTTGATTGCCAGTTCTTTATTCACATTCACGTTTTCCTCATACGTGCCGGGATAGACGAGAATCGTATCTCCTGAAGTCGCGTTATCGATAGCTTCCTGTATAGAGGTATAATCTGCTCCTTCGCTGTCATCTACCGAAATTGTGTCTGCAGCCCCTGTACCGGCAAAGATTAACAAAAAGATGAAGGTTATCAGATAACAGAATTTTATTTTCATATACAACCTCTTGAAATTAAAAACCGGGACTTTCTTACCTTTGACATGTGGAGTTCAAATCTACTCTAGAAAGTTCGTTTGAACTCTACCAAATATCTTTTTAAATGTTCATTTTTTCCATGAACTTACTTTTATAATTAATTTGTGGCCAAGTCATCCAACTGACAGGATATATAAATTAAAATCCGAGTTTTTTTGAGATTTATAGAGGAATTAGATTGATAGTTAGATGATTTGGCCATAAAACATTAAAAGAACTAGTAAAAATGAGTTTATGGAGTTTGGAAGTATTTCCGTATACCTTATTGGGAAGCATTCGGTTCTGAAATTAAACGTATATATGTGAGGAGTTAAAACTCCTCATTTTTTTCGGTGATTGATGTGAATAAAATTAGCAAAGTAGTAGTTGTTTTTATTGCTCTTCTAACCTTCTTAGCACTGATGATGCAATCTCAAGAAGTTAAAACACCTGGTTTACTTATTCAATTTGAAAATGAAACTAGTGAGGCGGAAGTTAAAGCCATTCTTGAAAATTACGACATACCCGTGAATTATACCATAGACTATAATTCTAATATTGGGCGAGGAATGTACTACATAGAAGTTGATGAAGATAAAATATATGAATTAAGGAAAGATGAAAACTGGACTTCTGTAGTTGAAATCAAAAAAGGAAATTATAACATAATTATGTTATCTGAAGAATTTGTTCCAGATGAAAATGTTCTCGCAATGCTGGAAAAAAATAACCTTCAGTTGAAAAAGGCTGTTATGTGTTATATCCAGTTTGGAGATGGATCAGCGCCCTGGGTTGTTGGAGAGAATCGTATTCTGGAGAGGGATGCAATCAGGATAAAAAATGAACTCGAAACAAATGAGAAAGTTTTGATTGTAGGTCTGGATGATATTGTAGGGTAAAAACCCTGTACTGAATTAGAACTATAGAAATAATGAGACAGTGCAACGATAGTTCTATAAATGCCGGTTTAATCCCCTTTTTCTTTGCTATTCAAAGTGGAGTATTCATTTTTGAAGATACATATGTAATCCACCATTACACGGTTGATGTTTTTCATGATTAATTTCTAGTGCCACAAATGCTTAAGTTTTCGTGCATCGAAGTAGGAATTATACATTATAAAATGTTGGGATTAGTTTGTCTTTCTTTAGTTAATCAAGCATGGAGCAGTCGTATGATGAGAAAATCTGAAACTTTATTGATAACGTTACTGCTATTTTTTTGGATCTTAATATTTCCTGCATCTGCTGATGATTTAGTGCAACTTTCGCCGGAAAGTAATAATTCTGAAAATTCAGAAATAAGTAATGTAGATTTTGACTATTATACTTACTTTTTTGGTCTGTACTCACAAGGAAATAATGTAATTGCAAGATACGGAAAACTTCCTGTACTGGAAACTGAGGATCAAAAGGAAAACTGGAACTCTACTCATGAAGAACTTAGTAATGAGATAAAAGACACTGTTGTCTCCAAATACATGTATCCTCATGGAGAGGTAATGACATGTGGGGCTAATGCTAAGGGATACTTTGTAATTTTGTTTAAGTATGGCAATGTTGACGAGCAGTTAATGGATGAGATCTACTCTCTAATAGATAATTCCGCAGAAGAAATGGGTATACAGGATATTCCAGTAGAATTCGGATACGGAACTTATAGGGAAGTAATTTACCTGGAAGGCATTAATCGCTGGTACTGGTTTGGGGAAAGTACAGATAATCTTTCTGAAGCTGACATATATACACTTGAAGAAGTTATGAAGCAAAAAACGGTCATGCCAGTGTATAAAACCATTGCAGCTTATGGGAATATTCCTCTGTTAAAAGATAAGAATGAGACAATTTCTTGGGTGAATCAGCTATCTGAGATTGCTAATGCTACCGAGGAAAAAATCACCCCAAATATGGAACAAGGTCATGTAATCAGATACGCAGCAGGAATTAGATTGGAAGTAGAGATCAACGAAACTTTGTCTCCTGAAGAAAAAACTTTTCTTGCTGAAGAAATCTACCAGATCATTGATCAAGAGGCAAGAAAACAAAATGTGACTAATGTTCCAGTTATTTTTATGTCGACACCTGAAGAAGATATAAAAGGATCTGATAATTCAAAAAATAATAATTCCGAATCTGGTAGCGGGAGTAGCTCAGGTAGAAATGAATCGAGCAAAAATAACTCTATTCCAGGCTTCGGATTGTTGGGAAGTCTGGCCTGCCTGTGTGGTGGATGGAGGCTCAAGAAAAGATAATGCAGTTTGAAAATTCCAAGTCACTGGAGATTGGTAACCTATTGCCTTTCGAGTCTCAACTAAATGTTAGGTGATTAAAAAACGCCAGGATTTCTTTTTTGATGAAAAAAAAGTTTTACATCAATCACTGAACAAACAACCGTCCAAAATGAAAGTAATTTCCTTCTACAATCGTGGCGAATAAAAATGAAATTGCAGGATCCCAATAAATATTCCAAAGAATCCTTAGTAAACAATTGCAGAGTTTATCCCAAAACTCAAAATCGCGTCTCAGAATCATAGTTCTAACAATTATCGATTTTCTGATCAGGAAAAATGTTCTAAAAACTTACTGATTTGAGAAAATATTAGTTTTGGGATAAGCTCAAATATAAAAATAGAGAGAAAATTATTAATTACGTAATGAATACGCCGGGGTGTACGCCATCTGAAATTTCAAAAGACCTTAATATTAGTCGGGGGTCTGTGAGATATCAGCTGAAGGCTCTCAAAGATGAAAAGAAATTGACTTTAATGAGTGGAGGAAAGTTCACAAGAGCCTTTCAAAATTCCCATGTTTTAACAAACAACGATAAAACAATGATAGCACATCTTAAAGGCGATACAAGAAAACAAATACTTCTTAATATTCTGGAAAATCCTGAGATTACAAATCAGGAGATTTCAGAAAAGTTGAGTTTGAACAAAAGCACTACCTACTGGCATATTGAAAAGTTGAGGGAAGACAATATTGTATTTTCCAAAGCAGATGGGAAGTTTACAAAATATCTTATAAACCCTGCTGTAGAACCAGATCTGCTAAAATGGTTTAAAACATAAGGCATGAGACAGTTTTTCTCCTTATTTAAAAAAGGAAAATAAGATAGCTGCAACTTGATAAAGCAACTATCAAAGCAATTAATATACAGGAATCAAGCCCGGATTGCCCCCTGTAATGCACTCTCCGCCTTTTGCAGTTACTATAAAGGTATTTTCAATTCCGACCATACCGATGTTTTCAATTCCCCTCTTGGGTTCCAGGGCAAATACCATTCCTTCCCTCAGGGGCTCATCAAACCCTTCTGCAATTACGGGAGTTTCATCGATCAATAAACCAACCCCGTGCCCGAGGAATTTCACTTTACGGTTACCAAAACCCATGAAGTTTTGTAGGAATTCCTTATCGAGCCCGTTCATTATTGTAGTATAGATTTCAGAGGGGGCAATCCCGGGTTTCAACATCGCTGCAGCTTCGTTCTGTATATCCACACATTTATTGTGGAGATCTACAGCATACTGCGGGAGGGGTGAACCGAACATGTATGTCGTGGTTTTATCCGTATGATAGCCGTCAACCCCGCACCCGACATCAACAAAGACCAGGTCGCCTTTCCTTAATCTCCGGTTCCGACTCCCGAGCACGGGTGCTGCAGGGCTCAATCCTAGCTTTCCGCCGGGTCCGTTAAAGTAAGTCGGATAGATGGAGCTTTCCCCGAAACAGACATTTCCGAGAATCATTTCCGTATCAAACATGCCAAAACGGCATGCTCCGTGGTGCCCTTCGTCTACCAGAACAGAAAACAGTTCGGTTGACAGGTCAGCCTCGCTCATCCCTTCGCGCAGCATGCCGGGCACGAGGTCTTCAAGCACATGCTGATGGATCCGGCCTGCTTCTCGCAGCAGGGATAGTTCGTATTCGCTTTTTACTGCTCTAATGGCACAGACCTGGGCATCGACGGATTTAACGTTCTTAAAGGGGAAATACTTTTGAAATCTCTGATATAAAGCCAGCGGGACTACTTCGGTTTCAAGATATACCGCATCAGGAAGCTTACCTACATTACTCATGCTCCCTGCAGCGTCACGAAAACTGTTCATTGGCTCTATACTGGAAAATAACGATTCGTCCAGAGCCCTTTCATAGCTGCGGCGGACCCAGAGTGTTGCTTCTCCGTTCTTCGGGATAATCAACATCCCATCCTGCATCGTACCGGTAAAGTAATAGATGTTTATTTTACTGAAGATTACGACGGTCTCCCATTGAGGGTTTGAGACATCCATCTGTTTTCTGAAGCAGCTCATACGGTTTTTTAATTCGGTCAATGGCACTTTTTTAATCATGGGAATCCCTGTACTAGCTTTATCTACTCACAATTATAGAAGTGTAACCCGTCAGAAGAATCAAATAGAAACTAAGGAACAAAAGTATAAAGATGTACAAAGTTGTTGCTATTTATTCATAGTAATAATACTAGAAGATAAAAACAAACATGCATATAACGCATACCCTATTTTTTTAAAAGAGAAAAAATAATTAGCAAAAAAACAAATTAAAAGGAAAGAAAAAGTGAAACAAAAAGGAATGAAATAAAAATAGAGCTTATGAAGAGGGGTTACCATGCTTGGGAAATATGAGGACCTTGTCGAAAAGGCATCGGAGATGGGGCTGAAAGCTTATTTTCTGAAGGCAGGAGACATTCCGGTTGAAAACAGGATTGCCCTGAAGTGCGCTTACGGGTGCAGAGGCTATGGAAAAAGGTTGAGCTGCCCGCCTCATGTAATGTCAGTCGAAGAGTTCAGGAAAGTTATAGGAGAGTACAGCAGTGCACTTCTTCTCGTGGAAGAATACGATACTTCAGGAGTTAAGGACGTCCTTGAAGTCTGGTCAGGGCTTCGGAAGGGTTCGTTCCACAAGATGTTCGAGCTGGAACAGGAAGCTTTCAGGGAAGGCTTTACCTTTGCACATCTCCTGAGGCCCGGCTCCTGCAACGAATGTGAGGTCTGCAACCTTGAAAAATGTGTAAAGCCGGAAGTGAGGCGCTTTGCCCCCGAAGCCGTAGGAATTAATGTCCAGAAGGCAATGGCAGAAGCAGGGCTTGTACTTGAGTTCTGCGAGCCGGAAAAAACGGCATGTATAGGGATTTTACTGCTGGAGTGAAAAATTTGGGATATCCTGAGCAGGTTTAAATTAAGGTTTAAGTTAATAGAGTTCAGGTTATAGACCAGAATGAAAAACCCACAGCCCATAAATAGAACCCTGAAGCCATTTCCTGCCTCTTTTCCATCAAAAAAGCCCTCACTGCTAAAAACTCTTACTGCTGCTTTGGGAGGTAGTTAGATAGAGAATAGAGCTTTTCAAGCGGCATGGAAAGTTTCAGCATAAAGATCCCATTTGATTCCACAGCCGAAGCTCTAAATTTTTCAGAGGACAGACTGCTGCCGGGAGAGAGGCTTTCAAGGAGGTGGACTGTGCTTCCGTTAACTGAACCGTACCCGAAGGTAGTGTCGTAACCAGGTTCGCCGAGATCCTCGGCTGAGGAACACAGGATATCGCGGATTTCACTGCCTGTTTTTTCGGGATACATGCTCCAGATAAGAGCTCCGATCCCTGCAACGGAAGGGGCAGAAGCGCTTGTACCCATAAAGAAGCTGCCAGTTCCTGTAGCGCCTGAAACTTTCACTCTGCCGGGTCCGCTGAGGTCAGTCTTGTTCCTGAGTTCGTATCCCGGATAGTAGATGCTTACAGGCCCGCGGGAAGAATATGGAGCTATACTGTCACTTTCCTGTTTTCCGGAATCAACAGCCCCAACACAGATAACACCCGAAACCGCAGGATGCCCGAAGACCGAGTCTTCAGCAACCAGGTTGTCAGGATGAATCTTTACAGAGGAGTCAGGGTAAATGTAAACCTCCAGTACCCTATCTTCTCCGGAATATTTCTTGACAGCTATACTCAGTGTTTGTGTGCTATCTTCCTCGTTGACGTATTTGATAAATTCAAGAGGAGTGCCTGTGTTACCCTGGGTTTTTTCACTTGTAGCAATTTCTTTTCCGCTGCAGCAATCGTAGAGGTAGAGGTCGTAGTCGTTTTCGGAACCGTTCCAGGGGTCATTCCACTGGAGCACCACAGTCACTTTCTCACCTGACGGGACATCCATGTAAATATTTCTGAAATCACTGGTTCCTGAACTGAAGTCGTGCCAACCGGATCCGTTGTCAAAAAACATGCCCTGATAATGGCGGCCTGCATCATTTCCTGCTGCGCTCACATAAAGAATTCCCTGGCTTTCGATTACCTCCTTAACGTGGGAAGCTACAACCCCATCTTCAAAGAAGGGTTCATCAGGCCAGCCCACATCATCGCAGATAATCTGGCAGCCTTCGGCAATCAGGGCATCAACAGCTTTGTTAAACTCAAGCTTGTTGCTGCCTGCACTATGGAAATACAGTTCCGAGCCGGGAGAGGTCTCATGGACTATTTCGAGCATTACAGTCCCTTCTTTTCCTTTTCCGGGAGAAAGGACGTGTATATTCTCAGGGAGAGCTCCCGATTCGATGGCTTCAGATATGTCTTCTACTCCATCGGAAATTATCCCTATTTTAATTCCGGCTCCTGTTACACCTTCCGGTCTCCAGAATTCTTCTGAGGAAAAAGAAAAAGTTGTTTTTTCTTCCCGATCTACCTTTCTTATAACAGGAGAAATGACCGGCTGGACTGAAGATACTCCATTAAGAGCGGAGAGTTCTTCAAACGATTCCGGATTAACGCAGACTGCAGCAATGCCTGAGTCTTCATCCCATTCTTCAACCCTGCCACAGGAGTCCAGTACTCCGGAATTCGTACCCGGGAAAAGCCGGACATATGCGGTAAAATTCTCTTCTGCCTCTTCTCTGCAAGTCTCTGACGAACCCCTTTTCAGCGGTTCCGAAAGTGTTGAAGAGGAGCACAACAACCCTGGATCTGGTGAAATCGGTTCTGAAGAGAATAAAAAGGGAGATATTAGCCCGGAAGTTACCTGTTCAGATTCGAAAGTTCCAGCTCCCCCACATACTAGAAAACTGAAATGAGAAAATATGCCTGTAAACACTAATATTAACATCAACAGGTTTAATACTCTCATGATGTAACTCCCAAGGTACAATATCCCCCGATATTGCTTGTATAGTAAGTCAGGGATGCAAACAGAATACAGGTATGTTCAAAGTAATTCCTGCAGCGATACCCGAACAGAATTAATTTATTTTAAGATATACCGAGATACATTATAAATATTTCCATTAATTTTTATTGGAAGATTGAAAACAAAATAAAATATAAACACGATCAATAGAAGGATATTTGAGAAAAGTCGCAGTTAAAAACCAGCATTACAGTATAAGCTAATTTACCAATAACATTAAGTATTATAATTGAGTGATCAAAGACAGAAGATATATTAACTTCTGGGCATATGTTATGGGAAGTCATAGCAAACTGGAGGTCTTGTTCAAATTGAATTCTGAAAAGCTGAAAATAGCTGTTCTTGGAGGAACCGGCAACATAGGAGAAGGAATGGTCCTGAGGCTTGCCCTCCAAAACCTTATGCCTGACGGTGTGAAGAATGAGGTAATTATCGGGTCCAGGTCTCTGGAAACTGCAGATGAAGCTGCAAAGAAAGATTTATCAGAGCTTGAAAACTGCGGATTTGACACATCAAAGATGACAATTACCGGCATGGACAACCTTGCTGCAGCACAGGCAGCCGAAGTGATAATACTTACAATCCGCTTTGACTACGTTTTGCTCTTGCTTGAAGAGATTCGAGAGGCAATTGAAAATAAGATCCTTGTTACCCCTGTGGTCCCGATGGTAAAAGAAGAAGGCCTTATGGTATACAAACCACCGAAAGAAGGTTCGGCAGCCCTTGCAATCCAGAAAAATGTCCCTGAGTCCACCAGAGTTGTTGCAGCTTTCCACAACATCCCTGCGGGAAAACTCAAAGATGTCGTCAAATGTAAAGCCGTACACGATGCGCTTGTATGCAGCGACGACGCCGAAGCAAAGAAACTTGTGATGGAGATTACAAGGCACATGGGATGCCTCAAACCCCTGGATGGAGGTCCTCTTAAGCAGGCAAGTACTATGGAATCTCTGACACCTTTACTGATCAATCTCGCAAAACTGAACGGGCTTAAAGACCTTGGAATAAACTTCTCCTGAGAAATAAAATCGGAAAAAAGCCTGAAGAACATCAGAGTAAAGGCCTTACGGAAAGAATAACACCGGAAAGAAGAGAAACATGTTTGGGGCGTGGGACCCGCTGCAAATAACTTGATTTTTATATAAGTACAGACATATAACAAAGTAACAAAGGTTTTACAGGGCAGAGAAAAAATATAGCCTTTGCCCGTGGACATGCCAGATATTAAGAGTGAGATTCAAAAAATAAGGCTACAAACACCTGAAAAGTGAGATTCAAAAAATAAGGTTACAACCACCAGAATAGTGAGATTAGAAAAATAAGGTTACAGCCACCTGAGTAGTGAGATTAGAAAATAAGGTTACAGCTAACTCCTGGAAGAGAGCTATTATTTCTGTTTTCAACAAAGCCTCCGGGAGGTATTCAGAACCTATTCAGAACCTTCAGTTCATCTCTCGATCCCGGATTTTAACCCTGGATAGATTTAGTTTATGTTAAATAACATGAGAGTAATACGAAATATAGAGGGAATTTACCGGAAGAGAATCAGCGAAAGAGGAGCTTGTCGGAAAAATCTGATGACAATGCCTGCTGGAAAATTAAACTGCTGAAACTCTCTGCTAAAAAGGGACCTGAAAAAACGAATTTACCGGAAAAATCCCCGAAAATAGCCGATGGACAGGTTTATTCATCCTTAAAATAAGAAATTCTGCCCTGAGTTCAGGGTTTTGCTCAGATTTTTTTCTTTCGGTTATGTTTGCTTTTCTAAAACAGAAGGACCAGTATAAAACCAGACTCAAAATAAGACTCAAAATAAAACTCAAAACCAGACAGTGAACCTGTATGAGTGAAGAACTGCTAAAACTGCTAAAGGCCGAAGGGCTTGACCTGCTTTCCTGCATGCACTGCGGCACATGCACAGGAAGTTGCCCTTCGGGACGGCATACCGGGCTCAATACCCGAAGAATAATTCGAGATGCACGCAAGAACAGAGCTGCTGTTCTTTCTGATGAGGCCCTGTGGCTCTGTACGACCTGCTATACGTGCCAGGAGCGCTGCCCACGCGGGATTCCAATTACGGATGCTATTCTTGAGCTAAGGAGACTTGCAGTAAGAGAAGGCTTGATGCTTCCCGAACACCGCTTTGTTTCGGAAATGGTGCTGGAATGCGGGCATGCAGTCCCCCTCGATGAGGAAACAAAGAAAAAAAGGGAAGAACTCGGGCTGGACCCAATACCTGAAACCGTCCAGAAATATCCGGAAGCTCTTGAAGAGCTGAAAACCCTGCTCAAAACCTGCAAATTCGACGAGCTGGTGGCTGAAAAATAAGGAGGCAGAAAAACAATGGCAAAATTATCGCTGTTTCTTGGCTGTATCGTACCCAACCGCTACCCCGGAATTGAGAAAGCAACAAAGCTCTGCCTTCAGAAACTTGAAGTTGACGCAGCCGACCTGTCGGGTGCCTCCTGCTGCCCTGCCCCCGGAGTGTTCAAGTCTTTTGACAAAGCAACCTGGCTTGCCCTTGCCAGCCGGAACATCGTCCTCTCGGAAAGGATGGGAAGGGATATCCTGACCGTTTGCAACGGCTGTTATGGGTCCCTGGCAGACGCGAATATAGAACTGAAGAAAGACCCTGAGATGAGAGCCTGTACAAACACCTGCCTGAAACAAATAGGCATGGAGTATAAGGGAACAGCTGAGGTAAGGCACATAATCGAGTTTCTGTACAGGGAACTGGGACCTGAAAAGCTCAAAAGCTTCATTACAACCCCCCTTGATCTGAAAGTAGCCCTTCATTACGGGTGCCACCTTATCAAGCCCTCAAAGGAGAGAAACCTTGGAGAGACGGAAGCCCCGGTCTTCTTCGACGAACTGGTTGAAGCCACCGGTGCAAAAAGTGTGGACTATACCGACAAAATGATGTGCTGCGGAGCAGGCGGAGGAGTCCGTTCAGGGCACACTGCCGAGTCCCTGGAAATGCTTGAACATAAGCTTGCCTGCATCCGGAATGCAGGTGTGGACTGTATTGTTAATGCATGCCCCTTCTGCCACCTTCAGTTTGATAGGGGGCAGCTCGCAGTCAATGAGAAGTTCGGAACCGACTACTCCATTCCCGTTCTCCATTATTCCCAGCTTCTTGGCCTTGCTCTCGGCTTTTCTCCGGACGAACTGGGGATAGAACAGAATGCAGTCCAGAACATTGAATTTCTTGCAAAAATCTATGAAATCAGTGCAGGTTTAAGGTAAATAACCAGAAATAAGGCAGAGAAAGTAAAGAGCCGGGAAAATAAAGCAGAACGAAGGCAAATGGCTGGAAATAAGGCAGAATGCCTGAAAAAGAGGTTCAGGGCAGACAGGCTAAGAAAGTTTTTTGAGCCGGAAACTCAGCCCTGCCTCATGGCGGCATTTCCTCAAGGCCTTATTCCGGACCTTTTTGTCTTCCTGCCTGCACATACCAGAGGCATTTTTGCCTCCACTTGCAGGTTCCGCATACCTCTTCGACATCCGAAGCTTTGTTAAGTTTTGAATTTATAAGTCTGAAGGCTTCATCCGCATTCAGAACAGTTCCATCATCCAACCTCAATTTTTCCAGGACAACGAGGTCCATCTGCCTGATTCTCCTGGAAAGGACTGATTCCTGAATGGTGCATTCCCTTTTGCTGGGGCAGGAAACGCAGATTGCGTCACACACCGTTACAAGCTTGAGAGGCCTGGAAGGAAGAGCCTCAAGCTCCGAAATCACAGCCCGCATATTTGCAACAAAAGCCGGACTGTACCCATACCCCTGAAATCCCTGTATACAGCAGAGGTGATGAGCCCTTATTTTCAGGAGTTCTGAGTCGGATTTTGAGTCAATTTCAGATTTGCATCTGGATTTCTCGGACATGCATTTCTCCGGGACTTAAAATCACAAAAATTAAAAAAATATTTTAATTCATTCTATAAAATCAATTTCCGAATCTCCGAGATAGGGAAGTTCCACCAGAGGAAGTGTTATCGTAGGAGCTTCAGAATATTTTGCAAAGAGAATATCATAGCCCGTTTTAAGCCCGAGCATGATATTCAGGTCGGTGCCGTCATTGTTCAGGAGGAGAGCCTGCCCTATAGGGTTGCATGTAGCTTCAAACTCCAGATTCCCGGTTTTTTTGATCCCGAGACTTTCTTTTTCAAGGCTGCAAACCTTGCAGCAAACCGAAAACACCTCAAAATATCTTGAAAGAATATCATAGACCAGTCTTGCTTCCCTCTCATGCTCAATACAGAAAGCAATTCCTATTTTCCTGTACCCGAGCCTCTTTGAGTAAATCGCAATTTCTTCCAGCTTTGTCCTTTTTGCAGGATCTGACTCAAGCCAGGCGGAAATCCGGATAGATTTAAGATTGTCACCGTTATACTCAAGTCCCGATTTGATAACAGAACAGTTTTTGCCTACAAGACATTCCTTATTCCTGCATAATGCGCACTGCACACTTTTTCTCCCGGGGTTTTTAAGACGAATAGGTATTATAAACATAATAAACTTTGCAGGTATAAATATTTACATGGAAGAAATAAATGTACTGAAGGGATTCATAATAAAGAAAATAAATAAAAAAATTCGATGAGAAAAGAAAATACATTAAAAAAGCCGATAAAAAAAGAAAATAGATGAAAAAAACAATGAAAAAGAAAAAAAATTTAATTTAAGAATCGGAAGAAATAAAAATCCTAAAAGGGTTATTTCTGCCTCGCTTTCGGCAGAGGGCCTTCATAAAGTTTTTCAAGGGCATTAACTATTTCTTCAAGCTTGTTGAAAGGAATCCCGATAAGCATTTCATCATTTTCGATATCAGTCGCTTTTCTGCATCCGAAACAGCCTAAAGAAACATTTATTTCTCCTGTCAGGCTTGGCAGGATGGTCGTGTCGGCGCAGGTTGCCTGAAAAGCTGCACTGCTAAAGTTTACCCTTCCGCCTTTATGGTAAGTACTTGCCGGGATTATCCAGTAAACGGTTTCCGGCCTGTCCACAAGAATAACTACGTCGGGCTCGACCTTTGCGTCCTTCAGAGGGCCAACGACGGTCGCAATTCTGCTTTCGGGCTCAAAAGCCGGGCGTTTTGCAATCATGCAGGCTGCTGCCTCCACACTATCAAACATCCCCAGGTTGTGGTGGAATTCCCCTGAAGCCACCTTTTCAGGCGTAGGAATAATCCCGAGGCTTGAAGCTCCTACCACGCAGGCATGTTTACCTGCAGGAATTATAAAAGATTCCCCTTTTCTGGCTTTCATGATGGACTGACAGTGCCTGAGATTTTTCTCGGGCTCATGATACCCTTCGGGGACAGGTTCTCCCTTTTTGATAACTTTCACTGCCACCGGTTCATATTTAAGGTCAAGAAACTTGACCAGTTTCTCTGCAAGCTGCGTATAATCCATTGAACTCACTCACCAACTATTTATTGAATTCACTAACGAGTTACTAAAAAATTCATCAACTATTTAGGAATAAAATTAAAAGAACAGACTGCTATATTAATAACAGCTGCTATATTATTTAACTTTTTAACATTTCAGTTGAGACTATTTATTTAAGTTAAGATTCCCTCATAGGAAGAGCTTTTGAGCATATTTCTTCATCACAAGGCTCTGAAAGCCTCATTTTGAGATCTGCCCAGAGCTTACGAATAATATTTGCAAACTCTACAGCTCCGGTCTCCCGGGAATGAGTGGCATATTCGATCACTGTTTCTTCCTTCATCATCGCCTCTGTGGTTATGTCCGTATAAGGCAAACGAGCAAGAAGAGGAATGTCGGCTCCCCTGCAAAAAGCCTCAATTTCGAGGCTCTTTTTCTCGTTAATATCATACCTGTTAATGCAGGCAACAGCCGGAATTCTGAAATGTTCGGTCAGTTCGATTGCCCGTTTCAGGTCGTGAAGGCCGGAAACAGTGGGTTCGCTAAGTACAAGGACAAGGTCTGTCCCGGTAATTGCTGCCATAACCGGACAGCCGGTACCTGGAGGGCCATCAATAAGAACAAGTTTGCAGGAATATTGATCTGCAAGTTCTGTGGCCTTTTTTCGGACCAGGTTCACAAGTTTTCCACTTGCTTCCTCTCCAGTGCCCAGATTTGCATGAGCCATGGGCCCGAAACGGGTTATGGAGGAAACCGCCTGCCCGGAAACTTTCGGTATAAGGGACACCGCTTTTTCAGGACAGGCGACAGTACAGACTGCACATCCTTCGCAGCTATACGGATTTATCGTGAAGTTTTCAAGGACTGCTCCGAACCTGCAGATTTCCCGGCAGATTCCGCAGCCAGTACAGAGTTCCAAGTCAACGGAAGCAAGTCCCAGTCCCAGACAATCCTCTGTATTGAGTACCCGGGGCTTAAGGATAAGAGGCAGATCGGATGCATCAACGTCGCAATCCGCAAGTACGGCATTTCCCGAAAGAGAAGAAAAGGCAGCTGTAAGAGTGGTCTTTCCACATCCACCTTTCCCGCTAATTATAGCCAGCTGCCTCATGATACCCCCTTACTTTTGCAAGCCAGCGCTCTTATCGTTTCGAACATCTCTTCGAACTTTTCCTTCCACCCGGGCATTTCCTTAACAAAGGGGATGCCTTCTGAATAGAGCCTGGCAATCATTCTATCATTAGGAATGCGGAGCAAGATTGGAATTCCTCTGACCCTGCAAAAATCTTCTACCCTTGAATCCCCAAGCCCGTCCCGGTTGAGAACAACTCCTACAGGGACCTGAACTGTCCTTGCAGCTTCGAGGGCGAGAAGAAAATCATGGAAACCGAAAGGAGTTGACTCTGTCACAAGCACGCAGTAGTCTGCACACCCCAGGACTGCAAGGACGGGACATGCGGTTCCTGGAGGAGAGTCGATAATTGCAGGTCTGCTTTCATCGATATGCCGCTGGAGCGACCTGATGACAGGCGTTGCCATAGCTTCCCCTATGTTCAGAGTCCCGCGGAGAAATGAGAAAGAGGTTTCAGAGAAAGCTTTTTCGATCAGCCCTATAGGCCTGGGTTTCTCTTCTATGGCCCCTGCCGGACAGATAAGGCTGCAGCCGCCACAGCCGTGGCAGAGGGAAGGAAATGACATAATTTTTTGAGGAAGAGCAGCCAGGGCATTATATTTGCAGAAGCTGGCACAGTTGCCGCAAAGAGTACACCTCTCACGGTCGATCTCCGGAACCGGACAGGTTACCACTTCTACAGGCTCCAGTTCAAAACCCAGAAACAGGTTGCAATTAGGTTCTTCCACATCACAGTCAAATAGCTGCACCCCTTCAAGAGCAAGGGCAAGGTTTACTGCAACTGTAGTTTTCCCGGTACCGCCTTTGCCGCTTGCAATTGCAATTTTCATGAGCTGCGCCTTCTAATATGCACAAAGATAGGAGCCAGTTCTTCAGTGATGGTGGTCGTGATGGTCATGTTCTGCACAGGTATTTTCTGCACTGGCATTATGGAGCTGCCCTGCTTTCCAGGCTTCTATCGCATCCTGAACCTTGCCTCCCGCCCCCACAAAAACATCGATTCCACAAGACTCAAACATCTTGACAGCTTTGTACCCCAGTCCTCCACAGAGCATGATTTCCACCCCGTTTTTACGGAGTAACTCAGGCGGCAGGTCTACTCCCCCCATATGGTCGCTGGTATTGGGGATAACGAAAACTTCTCCACTGTCCGTATCAAGGATTGTATAAGTGGGAGCCTTTCCAAAGTGCTGTTCTACAGCTCCTTCCATGCCATTGTTATCTCTTGTTGGTATACATACTTTCATACAGATCACCTTTTAAATTTTTAGATGTTTCATAAAATATTGTTACAAAATTTTTCGGATTATTTGAGGTTTTGTTCCTGATCCGGACCATTCACTCAATTATTCTTCATACCGCTATGAATAGAAGCATTCGGACGCTCAAGGATGGCAAGATTTCCGGATTGATACTCGCGCAGAGCAAAGGATACCTTGCCTCTGACTCCATAGCGGATTTCAACGCCTGCTTCGGAGAGTATGGAAAAAGAATTAGGTCCCACACTACCCGTTAAGAGAATGGCTATCCCCGCCCCCGCGACTGCCTCTGCTGCCCGGATTCCTGCACCACCAGGAGCTTCCGAACCGGGATTTTTGATCGATGTCACTGACCCAGTCTCCTGATCAATAATCACGAAGTAATTACATCTTCCGAATTGAGGATCCACTTCAGAATCAAGATTTCTTCCACAGGCACTTATGCAGATTTTCATATTTTATGCTCCAATATAAAATCCGCTGACTCTCAGACGATACATTTCTCTGTAAATGTTTCAGATAACGTAGAAGCACATCAGTCCTTCACAAACGCAGAGAAGTCAGAGATACAGAAAGTACAATTTCACTCATTTGTACATAAATATTTATAGTTTTCTATTCGAAAAGAGAAATTGTTATATATTTATTCTGCAATGTGCATAAGTAAGCTATGAAAAAATGCAGAGGAAGGCCAAAATGTCCGAGGCGCGTTGAGCTAACCCCTGATATCACATATTTCAAGCCCCGAGGGGTCCCGCTATCAGACCTTGAAGTGGTATCCCTCACAATAGAAGAGCTTGAAGCCCTCAGACTTGTGGACATTGAGGGGCTTAGGCAGGAAGACGCAGCCAGCAGGGTAGGAATATCAAGGAGAGCTTTCTGGGAGGATCTGAAATCTGCCAGAATGAAAGTAGCTCTTGCCCTGAGTACAGGAAAAGCCATAGAAATAAAAGGCGGTAACTATATCAGAACAGAGAGCGCTGACATTAATGAAGATGCTGACGCGTAACAGAGGATACGAAAAGGGGAAAAAACCGGAAATTTTACACAGGCGATAAAAATGACAGATAAGGTTCAACCACTGGAAAGCTTATCAAAAAAGCCCGAGGAGCCAAAAATAGTAGTCAACCTCCGGCGCATCAAACGCAAGATCATGGTAATGAGCGGAAAAGGCGGAGTAGGGAAAAGTACGGTTGCCGCGAACCTCGCTGTCGGACTTGCCCTCCGCGGACACAGGGTAGGGCTGCTGGACTGTGATATCCACGGTCCGACTATTCCTACTATCTTCGGACTGGAGTCCGCAAGACCTGAGGTAAACGAAGAAGGAATTCTCCCGATTCAGGTGCTTCCCAACCTCTCGATGATGTCTGTCGGTTTTCTGCTAGAAAACAAAGACTCACCCGTAATCTGGAGGGGCCCTGCCAAAATGGGAGCAATCAAACAGTTCCTGGAAGAAGTCTACTGGGGGGCACTTGACTTTCTTATAATCGATCTGCCCCCGGGAACTGGAGATGAACCCCTTAGTGTGGCCCAGCTTATCCCCAACTGTGACGGGTCCGTACTTGTTACAACCCCTCAGGATGTAGCCCTGATCAGTGTCCGAAAATCAATCACATTCTCGGAAAAACTGAATGTACCTGTAATAGGACTTGTGGACAATATGCACGGGCTTATCTGCCCCCACTGCGATAAACCTATAGATGTATTCGGAAGTGGAGGCGTTGAAAAAGCTGCAGAAGACTTTAACATTCCCATCCTCGCCAGACTTCCCATAGAGCCAAAAGTCGCAGAAATGGAAGACAAAGGTACGATCATTCAGGACCAGCTTAAGCACGGCACGGAGTGGCAGAAGAACTTTGATAATGTCGTGAACGTCGTTGAAAAAATCCTTGAAGAAAAGTAAGGTAGAATGAAAAGGGAAAAGGTTTACGGAAATAACAATTGCTTAAGCTTCTTTATTTGAATTACATTTTAATATCGGAAAAGATTTGTTATATATTCCTTTTCCTTTTTTCTTATTTCTTTCTCATATTTCTTTTTCACTCATGCCTCACAGGTCTCTAATATAGTTATTGTTTTTTTTTCGATCGAATTCCTTAAATCGGGAAGTTAAGAGATAGTTATGAGCTTTGTTTACGGTAAATTATTTGTGTGTGATGGATAATTTTATTGCAGAATCAGGCTTTCAGAATCAGTGGAAACAAAATTATTTGAAATAAGAGAGAATTACTAATACAGAAAGCCTAAAGAACTACAAAATGAACAGGCAATGTTGAGAACATGAATAAATTAATTATATTACTAATCCTGCTCGCATCTGTAATCTTCACGGCAGGCTGTACTGAAGATCCGGAAAACGCCACAAGTGCCCAGGGGATCCAGGAAATAAGTGTTGTTGAAAATATGACCGACCTGGAACAGATAAACACATCCCTCCAGGAAGGCCCGGTCCTTTTGAAAATCGGAGCTGAATGGTGCGGACCGTGCCAGCAAATGAAACCCATCCTGAGCGACCTGGCAGCAGAATATACCGGAAAAGTCACGGTTATGTCTGCAGATATAGATCAGAGTCCAAAAATTGCAGCGTATTTCGGAATAGCCTATATTCCTGATTCCTTTGTGGTCGTGGGCTTCGAAAACGGAGAATATGTTTATATGCAGGAAGACGGAAACGTCACCGCAGACAGATTCCAGGCAAGAGTTCTGGGAGTCAGGGAAAAACAGGTGTATGAAGAGCTTCTGGACAGAGCCGTTCTTTACTATGAGAATACAGAATAAAAAATGGCCTGCCCGGAAAACTGAACTTCCTGTAAAGGCTGAAGGACTCAGCTTTCCGACTTAGTTTAGACTGGAAGCAGTTTCCGGATCAAAAACGGCACCATAAGAAACTAAACTGAAAAACAGCGGACCAGACCATGTCTTATGAAGCTATTACCCCCGTGGCTGCATTTGGTGCAGGAGTTCTCAGTGTCCTGTCCCCGTGCATCCTCCCCCTTCTTCCTGCAGTCCTTGCAAGTTCAACAGGAAAAGGAAAGTTAAGACCCCTTGCTATAGTGCTTGGAGTATCGATATCCTTTACCCTCATGGGAGTTGTGACTTCCGCCTTCGGAGCAGCTTTTCAGGCATACCTGGGACAGTTGAAAATCCTGGCAGAACTTCTGATCATTACGATGGGGCTTGCAATACTCTTTGATATAAGCCTGTTTAATGCCTTTGCAAGGTTTCCCATGCTTGCAGGAATGAACGAGAAAGGCCCGATTTCAGGCCTTTTATTGGGGCTTTCCCTCGGAGTGCTCTGGATTCCCTGCGTGGGACCTATCCTTGCTTCAATCCTGACTATGGTAGCCCTGGAAGGGAGCACTGCTAACGGCGCGCTGACCCTCCTCATATATTCTGCGGGATTTGCGGTGCCCATGCTCCTGCTTGCATATTCGGCTCACCTTTCTACTTCAAAAATAAAGCTCATATCAAGATATGATGCAGCCTTCAAAAAGGGAGCAGGAATAGTGCTTATCCTCGTAGGGCTCTGGATGGCTTACCAGAACCACCTCAGATGGCTCATTTAATGTTTCAAAACAGCAGCGTATTTTAAACACATTTTGGAGCATAAATTTGGGAAGGAAACAGTAGATAAAACCTGTTTCCTCTCATGCCATTTCTGCAATTTCCATGAAAATAGGGAAAATTTCTCCGGACTCATAGTCCCTACCGTACAACCATATATCAACCAAGGAATGGCTATTAGGAATTTCTATCTTAACCGTGCTTGTAATCTGTTTATCCATGGTTACCTTAAAAATATACTCTCTTTTCTCGTGGCTGAACCGAAGGCTTAAAGGACGAACCTGTGAAAAATCACCTTCGGATTCGAGACTGTAGGTTTCGTTTATTATTGATTTGTTCTGCTGATCGAATACTTCAACTGCCACTTCATGATCCTTAACGTCATGATTGTGTATTACGAAAAAAGGGACAGCAGATCCCATAGAAATGAAGGGAAGAAAGAGATAGAGAACTAAAAAGAATACCAGAATAGTGATACCTGAAATAACCAGTTTCTTGGTATTATTGCCCAATCAGATCCACCCCTATTGCCCAATTAGATCCACCCCTGGAAATTACAAAAAAGAATACACATATCACTTTCAATAATTTTCTATTAATCATGATGAAAGTATGTAGAGTAACAGATATAAATTTATGGAAAAGGAAAATAATACTATCTGTATGAAAGAATATAGAAAATATGTGCTGTGTGGCAGATAACTTATAGATTTTTTATTGCTATCTGTAACAAGCTCCCCTTAGACTTTATTCCTTTTTACTCAAGTAAATCTTATCCTTTTCCAGCTTTATTTGCCGTAAAGCTCTCGGTCTGCATTTTGGCATATTAGTCTTTTTGAGATATCAGTCGGTTCTTTGAGAACAGAACTCCATAATATTAAAATTCAAAGTACTGGCACACTTTCATTAATGGGTACAATGTCAGCGAAATTACTTAATTCGTTTTATCTGAAAAAAGAATAAAAGAATGAAAAGGGTTTTAAGACTCTTAATCTGGATCAACGGAACATAAAGTCCTGCACACAATTGGGAATCTCGTCAGAGGCTTTTCAAAATCCCTTAAAACGGGAAGATGGAATTATTTTTCCATACTCATATACGCAGTTTTGAACCTGGACATGCTGGCAAAAGACTGTGTTCCAGGATCATTTCCATCTATTAAACCTGTGACTGTAGCCTCTCTGGAAAGTGAATTATCAGTACTCCTGAATACGTAGTCTCCATCCCTTGAGACATACCTGGAGCTGCCCCTGGAAATATCCCCGATGCCGGTCCAGTCAGCCTCAACGGTCACAGTACCGGTTTCATAAACATATTCTCCCGTGTTATAGTCCAGAAACCACTTTTCGACTCCAATGTCAACTGCGGACAGGCTTGCAGAGTCTAGCTTCTTATCTATGCTGAAAATGTCATCCTCTGTAAACATGTATCCGTAAGCATCGTACGATTCACCTGTCATCCCGTTATATTCCCACATTGAGACATAAATATCAGTCCCATCATCGGTCTCAGTTACAGAGAGATAGGTACAGGTAGTTACATCACCATTTGTTTCAGCCCAGTCTGCAAATGCATACGCACCATTATTGCGTTCTATTGCTTTAGATTCCAGTGCATCTACACCCATAGCCGTAAAAAGCAAGACTACGAGGGCAAATATTATTGTGTATGATTTCCTCATTTTATTCCTCAATATATCTCAAATTTTAGTTGATAGATATACAAATATATTTTTTGAAACATTTATCCGTAGATATATGATCCAATCTGTCTTTATTGGATCAGTTCTAGATAAATTTCCAAGTATTTAAAACTGTGTAATAATATTTAGGAATTGAAAATATAAGTTAGAAGATAAGTCAATAAAAATAAAAAAAGAGTAGAGATCATATTGATAAAATACTGAATCGGGAGCACCATTTGAAGCTAAAAGATCCTGCCCTGAGATAAAAATGCTTGGTTTCTATAGATCTGGAGATAAAGATATGGGGTACAAATCTGGTAGTGAAAATCGGGAAAAACATAGAATAAGAGATACAAATTTGGAAACATAAATCAGGATATTGAATGTAGAATAGCAGAAAAAGAAAAAATAGGCTGAGATAAAAGAAAAAAATTAAAAAAGAAAGCAGAAAAAAGAAAAAAAATTAAAAAAATCAAAAAAGAAAGCAGAAAGTGTTATTCTTCACTTTCCCTTGCGATCGCTACGAGCTCGTTTACGCAGGCAACAGCCATCGGAGTCCCACCCCTTGTCCCGACACAGCTGATAGAGGGGATGGGGATTTTCAGGTTCCGGACCATTTCCTTGGATTCGGCTGCGTTTACAAAACCAACGGGAAGCCCGATTATAAGAGCAGGCCTTACACCTTTTTCAATCAGCTTGCAGACCATGATGAGAGCGGAAGGCGCATTTCCGATTGCAATGATGCTGCCGTCAAGCCTGTCTCTGGCTGCCAGAAAACCTGCCGAAGTTCTGGTTATCCCGTACTTGTTGGCAATTGCAGCATCCGGGTCTTCATCAAGCACGCAGATGATTTCGGATTTGTGCCCTGCTTTCGTGATCCCGGCTTTTACCATATTGATATCAACAAAGATAGGAGCGCCTTTCTTAATTGCTTCAACCCCTGCAGGTATGGGGTCGTGCATAAAACGCATGATATCGGCAACCGAGAGGTCCCCGGTCGCAATTACGCAGCGCTGGCGGAAACGGTCTTCAGGTGTGGAATTCCCGACAATTTCCCGGATCATTGTCCGGCTTTTCATGTAGATGGCTTTTGCCTCTTCGGTTCTTGCCCCCGAGTCGTTGCAGATCTTCACAAGTTCGGGGTCGACTTCCACCGTAAGCTCGGTAAACTCTTCGAGATTTTCGAGATTCTCTGAATTTTCATTCGCACTTTTTTCAGTAGTCATATTTCTTATGATACCCCCTGGGTGTTATGATAATATCCTTTTTCGGAGACTTCCAGATCCGAGAATCCCCGTTGCCTATGAGAATGGCGGTGCTCATATCCACCCAGTCCTCATATTCCATGACTTCTCCGAGAGTTGTCACGATCTGGTCCTCTTCCTCGCCCCTCATGGCGTTCTTGACAAGCCCAACAGGCACGGAATCGGCCTTGTACTTGCGGATTATTTCGATTGCCCTTGCAAAGTTTGACTTTCTCTTGCGGCTCTTTGGGTTGTAGAGCCCTATCACGAAATCAGCATCTGCAGCCATGTTAAGCCGCTTTTCGATTACCTCCCAGGGGGTTAAGAGATCGCTTAAACTGATCACTGCAAAGTCCGTCACCACGGGTGCACCGAGAATACTTGCTCCGGCAAGGACTGCTGTGACCCCTGGCAGGATTTCGATGTCCACGTCAAGGTTCTCGTGTTCAGCGACCTCCAGCACGATACCTGCCATGCCGTAGACGTTGGTGTCGCCCCCGCTGATCATGACCACGTTTGCGTTTTTTGCAAGTTCCACGGCTTTCCGGGCTCTTTCAACCTCTTTTCCCATAAAACTCCGGATTACCTCCTGGGTGCCGAGAAGACTTTCCATTTGGTCCAGGTAAGTACTGTTCCCGAGAACATAATCGGCATTGAGGATTACGTCCCGGGCCTTGAGGGTTAACTGTTCCACGGAGCCCGGCCCTATCCCTACAACGTAGAGTTTTCCGCCGGATGCCTTATCTTGCGATTGCGATTGTGACTCTGCCATAGACTTTCTTCCTGCAAATCAATTCGTGTTTTTCCGAGAGGGCCAGTGCAGCAGGCTCTGCAACCCCTTTTAACCCGAAGCGAGAAGCCTGGGAGGATGAAGGAGGATTGTAGCTGTTCAGCACTTCATCCGGCAAAAAGTTCACCGGAATGCCAAGCATTTCACCTGCTTCCAGCAGACCCCGCTCATTTTCCTTGAGTTTCGCAGAGGCAAATGCCGTAATCTCCTGGAGACTCAGGCCGCACTCATCAAGCGCCTGTTTTACGGCATCAAGGACTTCTTCTTTTGTAATGCCCCTGCGGGTTCCGATTCCGAGAATCATCAGTAATCTTTTATCCACTGCTTTATTATGCAGTTTCGTAATTAATTGGCATATTAGCTGTCGATTGGTGTTTATTATTGGCTGTTTCCGGCACTATCATCCTTTAATTCAGCCTGTTTTTTCCTGACAAGTACGGAAACATCCTCGTCCACAATAACAATTCTGGGCCCCTTAACCTCAAGGACCTCTACCTGCTGGTCAAGGAGGGCACAGTTTACAGCAATCGTGGATTCTTTATTGAAGACCTCGCAGCCAAACCTGTCAGCAATCCCCTCAACAGAGGGCTTGCCGTGAACCTCGGTAGCTGTGGTGAGCACGGGGACTGCCCCCAATTCCGCAAGCTTTCGGGAAATCTCATTTGCCCCGTGATGCCCTCCAAGGAGAGGAATTGCGAAATTCAGGTTTGAGTCCACAACGACCACTGCAGGGTCCGACCACTTATTATCGAGAAGAGGGGCAATATCCCTTACCACAATGCCTGTAGCAAAGACTGCAACGATTGCCCCGTAGTTTTCAAAAGCTTTCCTGAACACACCTTTTTCATAGAGAAGAAGGTCGGCTTCGAGATGCTCCGCTATTCTTGATGCAATTTCCCTGTTCCTTTCAAAGGTAATTACAGCGGTTCCTGGGCCACTCCGTATAGGTAGGACCTCCTGTAGTTTTTAGGGTCAACAACCCCACCGATAATTATCATTGCCGAACGCGTGATCCCTGCATCTTTCACTTTGTCTGCGATATCTTCGACTGTCCCTGTGATGATTTCTTCATCTTCCCAGGAAGCGTGGAAGACAACTGCAACCGGAGTATCTTTCGGGCACTGGACTTTTTCCATAATTTCCCTGATCTTCTGGGTGCCAAGGAAAATTGCCATGGTGGTATTGTAGGCAGAAAGCTCGGGAATAAGGTCTTTTTCCAGGGTTTTTCCCGCAGGGCGGGTGATAATAAGGGTATCGGAAACACCGTTAAGAGTAAGCTGGGTACCCAGAGCTGCTGCGCTTGCAAAAACCGAGGAGACGCCGGCTACCCTTTCTACTTCGATATCGTATTTTTTCAACTCTTCCATCTGCTCTATAACGGACCCGTAAAGCGAAGGGTCTCCGCTGTGGAGGCGCACCACGAATTTCCCTGCATCCACGGCATCGGCAATTATTTTCGTGGTCTCATCAAGGGTAAGCCCGTAACTGTCAACTGTCTCACCCTTTGTGTAGTTGAGAACTTCGAGGTTTACAAGGGAGCCCGCATACATAACAAGGTCCGCTTTTTCAAGCATCTCACGCCCGAGGACGGTAATCAGTTTGGGGTTTCCGGGACCTGCCCCTACAAAGTATACTTTTCTTTCCATCTGACCATTCCCTTTGCTTATTTTTTACCGTAAATGATGCTGAAATAGTTCCCTTTTTCCGGGATATCTTCTTTCTTACTGATAATCAGTTCATTGTCCGAAAAGAGCCTCTCTGCGAAAATAAACTCCCTGTATCCTTCGGTTTCGAGCTGTTCCATAATCTTTCTCGGCTGTGTGGCTTTGAGGTGGATCTTATACCCGATCTCGGAGCCGTCACTTACCTCAAAGGAGCTCTCGACCGCCACATCAGTCCTTGCAGCAAAAGACGTGATGGAACTTATCCCCGGCACTGTTGAAGTCTCGACATCCGGATAGTGTCTGTTCATAACCTTTTTCAGGTGAGTGAAAGTGGAGAAAAAGTTAGGGTCGCCTATAAGCCCGAAAGCCACAGTCCCTTTTCTTGCCTCATCTGCAATACGGTCCGCATTTTCTTTCCAGAGGGTGTTCAGGACTTCAATGTCCCTTATCATGGGGAACTCAAGGATTTCGGCGTCCGAATAAGGGGCTACAAGGTCTTTTGCCAGGCGTCCTGGGACGTACACCTTATCGCTGTTTTTCAAAATATTCACTGCTTTCAGGGTCAGAAGTTCAGGGTCTCCGGGACCAAGTCCTACTCCTATTAACATATTATCGCTCCATAAATTTACAGGTAGATATTAAGCATAATTTGATTAACTTGATGGTGATTTAACCTGATAGCGATTAAAGGATAATTTTCAGGTTTGCTTTTTTCCGACGACTATGTATACCGGGTTTTCAGGTTTGAACATAGTCTCTCCGGCAATCGGAGCACTTCTCGAGACTGCAACGTGGACTACCTCGTTAAAAATTCCCAGCCTCTTCATAACCTCGATCGTTCGGACAACCGTTTCGATACGGACTGCGTTTACCACAATGCTGCGAGCTTTTTTTTCTACAAGCTTCTCAAGTATGGCGTCAATGTTTTTTGTACCGCCAACAAAAGCGCAGTCAATTGAATCAATAGGCCCTCCGGAGCCAAGGAGTTCCGAGGCTTCGCCGGCCAGGACCCTGGCATTTTCGATCCCGAAACTCTTGAAGTTTGCTTCCGTAGCAAAGAGAGCTTCTTCACGGGCATCGATTGCGTAGATAGTCAGGTTCCGGGCAATCCGGGCTGCTTCAATTGAGACCGAACCCGTACCGCAGCCTACGTCTGCAAACCGGTCCCCATCCTGCAGTCCGAGTTTGGAAAGGGACACTGCAATTATTTCCGGTTTAGTCGGACCGCCGCTAACACTTACTATTTCGGACATTTTTTACCTCGGGAAAAGTAAATATGCATAATTAAATATGTGGCGATATAATTTGGAAAATATATTAAATCCGGATGTACAGTTAAGCCGGCAATATATGATTTTTTTCAGGTGCAAACCATATGCAGATGCATATAGAGAGACATAAATAAATTGGATATTTCAGATTTACCCGATTATAAATATAACTTGCTGTAGATATACCTTATTATCAGCACGAAGGGCAATAAAGGAAAGTAAACTTTAATGAAACCCCCTGGGAATCGGAAAAGACATGTAGAAAAGTTTGTATTGGTTTTTAGCCGTGCCTTAAAATATGAACCTTCTAGAGACGAACAAGCATTGATCAAAAATTAGAAGAGTTTCCTCCACAAATGGGCATCTTCAAAGAACAGCGGAGAAAGGTTTTAAAAAAGTGGAAGTCCTGAATTTCCTGTCATTCAGGGTAGAACACACAAAACATTTTTATGAAATGAATTTAAGATTACCTATAGTAGTTTTAAAAGAAAGAGATTTTAACTATAACAGCGTATGGGATTTAAGTTTCCGGCACTTCCGACACAGTGCCTCTTTCAGAAAAAGTTAAAACGCCCTTTTAAGAAAAAAAACGAAAGATATTCCCCATATAAATGTTTTTTAAACAGGAAGCGGAACGTCTTCGGTTTAACAGCTGATTTTTTAATCTGCACACGTAACAGCATTTTTTGACAGGAAGTTACTCCAGCAGTGTAAGCCCGCCCTCTCGATGCAGGGCTCTGCCACCAAAAAAGGAGGATACCAGATGAAAGTTTACGAATCATATGAAGATCTGCCCAAGCTAAAGCTGCCTTATGGAAACGAGATATTCATAAGTGACAGCACCATTCGCGATGGCTCCCAGATGCCCGGGATAGTCCTGAGCAGAGAACACAAAGTCCAAATCTATGAATACCTGCACGAGATAGGGATTGAGAAACTTGAAGCCTTTGTATTCAATAAAAGAGACAGAGACGCTGTTGAACTTATGTTCGACAGGGGATACGAGTGCCCGGAAATCACAGGCTGGGCAAGGGCTTCAAGGGCTGACATAGACAAAATTCTGGAAGTTGACGGCCTTGAAGAGACCGGGATCTTGATGTCGGTCTCGGATACGCACATTCATTCAAAGATGAGGCTTTCAGGAAGGGAAGAAGCTGAAGAGAAATATCTTGACGCCCTCCAATATGCCGTGGATCACGGGCTTCGTACAAGGGCTCACCTGGAAGATATGACGAGGGCTGACAACTACGGCTTTGTTTTTCCCCTGGTGAAAAGGATTATGGAAATCGATCCGGAATGCATCATAAGAGTCTGTGATACCGTCGGGTACGGGATGCCGTTCATGAATATTGACGAACCGTACGGAATTCCGAAAATCGTCCAGCACCTCAAAAAAGAAATAGGGGTTAAAAATATAGAAACCCACATCCATGACGATTACGGTTTCGGGGCAGCAAGTTCGATCGCAGGCTTCTGGCACGGGGCCAACTGGACAAGTGTAACCTTCCTGGGCATAGGAGAACGTGCAGGAAACAGTGAAATGGAAAAAATCCTGCTCTTCCTGGCGGACAGGGTTGAAGGTTTTAGCAAGTATAACCTCGAACCCGTTACTCGTTTTGCAAAGTTTATGGAAAAAGAACTCGGGCTCAGAGTCCCGAGAAACAAGGCTGTTGTCGGGAAAAACATCTTTGCCCACGAATCAGGAATCCATGCTGCAGGCGTCCTGAAAAACCCCTTCAATTATGAACCTTATCCCCCCGAACTTGTAGGAAGTACCAGGCTTCTGCTCATAGGCGACTCTTCGGGCCTTGAGGTGATACGTTACAAGATTCAGGAAACCTTAAACGACCTCCTTGATGTTGAAACCACAATCGAAAAAGATGACCGGAGACTGCTTAAGATCCAGAAAGAAATCCAGCAGCTCTACGATAAAGAAGAAAGGGTCTCCTGTATCTCAGATGAAGAGCTCCTTGCTTACGTTGAGAAATATTTCCTCTACCAGCCAATCTGTGACCCTGCACATACGGGCGGAGGAAAATTAAAAAACAAAGGGAAAATCCAGGAACCGGTAGAAGAGGTAGAAGAGAAGGATTAAAAGCCCCGAAAGAGAGCAGAAGAGACGAATAGAAGGGAAAAAACCTACAGCCCAGGGACAAAGAAACAGTAAGAATAAAGAATCAATAAAGAACAAAGAACCGGCAAGGAAAAAATCGATAAAGAGCAAAAAACCAGTAATAGCAAAAAACCAGGAAAGAACAAAAAAGAAAGCAAACGAAGAACTCGGTTGCTTTCAGGTCCTCGTTTTTCGGATACTCAAAATCTTTATTTCAGGATTTCTGCGGTGTATTTTGCAATCTCGCCTGCCATCTGGCTGAGTTTTGCGCTGCCTCCGAGGTCATAGGTCACATACTTGCCTTCGGAGATTACGCGCTCTGTGGCTTTGAAGATGGCTTCGGATTCTTCCTTTTCACCAAGATAGTCCAGCATCCAGGCTCCTGCAAGCACGGTTGCGACAGGGTTTACTTTATCCAGCCCGGCATACTTCGGGGCTGAGCCGTGAGCCGGTTCGAACATTGCAAAATTGTCCCCTAGATTTGCAGAGTAAATGAGCCCGATACTGCCAACAAGAGCTGAACACTCTTCGCTGATAACGTCCATAAAGAGGTTGGTGGAAAGGAGAACCTTTTTGTTGAAGATCTGGGGGTTCTTGATAAGCTGCTGGGCAATGTTGTCAATATGATAGGGCCAGACCTCAATGTTCGGGTAGTCCTGTGCAACCTTTTCGACTTCTTCTAAGAAAGAGCCGCAGGTCAGTTTCAGGATATTGCTTTTATGGATGGGCACAACCGTGTCGTAACCTCTCCTTCTGGCTTCTTCAAAGGCATAGCGGGCAATCTTACTTGATGCCGTGCGGGTAATCTTTCGGATTGCAATCGAAACATCGTCTGTAAGCTGGATTTCCTCGCCGATGTAAAGCCCTTCAGTTCCTTCACGCACACAGACCATCTCGACATCCCCGAGAGGTGCGTTTGAGTTCGGGAAGGTCTTTATCGGCCTGACGTTTGCATAGAGGTCGTACTTTCTCCTGATGGATACAGCCACACTTCTCGGGGAGCCTATTCCACCCGGAGTTGTGGTTGGGCCCTTGAAACAGGCATCGGAGCTGTCAAGGATCTGCCAGGTCTCGTCAGGGACAAGGGAATTGCCGCCATGCTCTTCCCACCAGCCGGCTCCTGCTTCACACATTACGAATTCGATATCAGTGCCAGCGGCGTTTGCAACTTTAAGCATTGCGTCTACAAGTTCGGGGCCAACCCCGTCACCTTTGATTACTGCTGCGGTTTTAGTCATGTTATCACCGGATCTATAAGGTTCGTGTTAAAAGAACCGTAGCGATTGAAAAGCTAAAAAAGGGGAACTTTTCGAAGAATTTGGTAAGAATAATTGAATCTTGCCGCGTACTCAACGTAAGGCTCATATTTCAACTTTTGGGTAATTATATTATAGAATATACCCAGAAAATAGATACGGGTCCACAGAATATAATTCTGTCCTCGTGCCCTGCAAAGACAGGTACGGTTTTCAAATTAAATCGTTAATAGCTTCAATTTGAATATAAGTATTTGAATATAAGTAAAAGGTAGTAAAAGGTTTTCAGGAAATTTCCGAGGAATAAACATGCCTGCAAAAATTCCGATTACCGACAACCATATGCATATAGACCCTAGAGCCCGAGGGCTTGAAGCCGTTAAAGAGTTTCAGAAATCGGGAGGGACGCACATTATCCTGGTTACCAAACCCAGCTGGTCCCTTGGAATTGCGGTCAAAAAACCTGAGGATTACCTTGCGGTCTTTGACGAAACCGTGGAAATCGCATCAAAAATCCGCGAAACCGGAGTCGGGGCTTTTCCGGTTCTCGGGGTTCACCCGGCTGAGATTTCAAAGCTTACGGAATACATGGAACTCTCGGAAGCTACCGAAACCATGAAAAAAGGCCTTGAGCTTGCCGCCGGATACGTAGAAAGAGGCTTTGCCGTGGGAATAAAATCGGGACGCCCGCACTATCCCGTATCCGAAGAAGTATGGGCAGCCTCAAATGAGATAATGGAACATGCTTTTTCCCTCGGGAAAGAACAGGACTGTGCAGTCCAGCTTCATACAGAAAGTGTGGGAGAGCCCGAACTTCAGGACATAGCGGAAAGGGCAAAAAAAACGGGAATAAAAATGTACAGGGTAGTCAAGCATTACTCTCCCCCTCTTGTAAAAACCTGTGAGGAACTCGGGATTTTTCCGGGAGTAATATCCGTTAAAGGGGCAATCGAGCAGGCGCTTGAAGAGGGAACACGCTTCATGATGGAGACCGATTATATTGATGACCCTGACAGGCCGGGTGCGGTCCTTGGCCCTAAGACAATCCCGAAAAGGACCATGAAACTCATTGAAACATACGGGGAAGAACCCTTCTGGACAATTCACAAGGAGAATCCTGAAAAGGTTTATGATATAGAGATAGAGCTGTAACACAATGCCGAAAGAGCTGTGCTCGAAAAAGCCGGATTAAAAAGTAGAGGGCAAAAGAAGTAGAAGATAAAACAAGCAGAAAGTAAAATAAGCAGAAAGTAAAATAAGCAGAAAGTAAAATAAGCAGAAAGTAAAATAAGCAGAAAGTAAAATAAGCAGAAGGCAAAACCAAAGTTCACCAATGTTTTAAAGGCAAACCTATCAGGGTAAACACCCTCTCCATCAGAGTTGTTTCCGGAAGGAAAAACCTGCCGGAAACAGTTTTCGATGCTGGGACAGAACCTTGATTTAAAGCTTTACAGTCAAAACTCACAGCTTATTTGCGCTTTATTTTTACGATGTCACCGAGAGTTGTGTCTTTCTTCATATGAGAGACTTCCTGCCCCGCTTCATCCACGCGCTCAGTGAGCTTGATGTTGAGGGTGTGTTCCAGCTTCTTTCTAACGGAATCTTCGGGCACAATTTCACTGCGCTCTATCTTTTTGATCAGAGATGCCTTTTCCTTGATGTTTTCAGCAAGATCCTCCTGAGACCAGCCTCTGGCCTCCCTTGCGTCCCGGATAATCTGATCGTAGTTGTCCAGAAGTTCGTCTTTTAAAATATCGAAGAAATCCTTCTTTGGCCTCCTTTCAGTTCGTGGGACCGTACGAACTACCGGAGAGATCTTCCTTGATACGGGAGTCCGTTTGTCGACGGGCGTACCATAAGGTGCACATTTCTGGCAGACCTGAAGCTCGCTGTTATCAATTTTAACACATATGGGCTTTCCGCGGATCTCTGCACCACATATTTCGCACTGCATGTTGATCACTTCGAAAACGCTATATACGGTATGAACTTAAATATTATTCGGAGCTCCATGACGGAAATTACCAAAAGTAAGGATGAAAGCATGCGCAGTCACCTTGTGAAGCCCGGATCTGTGTATGACGGAATCGAGCCTGGAGAGCTGGGGGAGTCAACTGAAAGCGTCCAGGACCGAGTGAGGCAACTTGAAAGCCGCAACAGTTTTCTGGAAGAGCAGTGTAGCCAGATAGAGTCCGAAAAACGCTATTTGGAGAACCAGAAGATCAAGTATGAGAGAGAAATACGAAAGCTTCAGTCAGAGCTCGATCGCATGAAGACCTCTCCGCTGATCATTGGTACGGTTATAGATGTGATCAAGAATGATCGTATAATTGTCCGTAGCAGTAATGGGCCTCAGTTTCTGGTTAACGTCTCACAATATATTGACGAAAAAAAACTGCTGCCAGGGGCAAAGGTTGCCTTGAACCAGCATACACTCGCCATTGCAGAGGTCATTCCTTCCACAGAAGAGCCTTTTGTTGCTGCAATGGAAGTAATCGAAAGTATTGAAGTTGATTATGACCAGATCGGCGGTCTCGATGAGCAGATACAGGAACTTCAGGAAGCAGTGGAACTTCCGCTAATTGAACCTGAGCGCTTTTCCCGTATAGGAATTGAACCCCCCAAGGGAGTATTACTCTATGGACTTCCGGGAACAGGTAAAACCCTGCTCGCAAAAGCCGTAGCCCACAGGACCAATGCGACATTTATCAGAGTTGTTGGTTCCGAACTTGTACAGAAATACATAGGGGACGGCTCCAAACTGGTAAGGGAAATCTTCGAGATGGCAAGGAAAAAAGCCCCCAGTATCATATTTATCGATGAACTGGATTCGATAGCTGCAAGGCGCTTAAACGAGACGACTGGCGCAGATAGAGAAGTTCAGAGAACTTTGATGCAGCTTCTTGCAGAAATGGATGGCTTTGACAAGAGGAAAAACATTCGGATCATTGCAGCCACAAACAGACCGGACGTCCTTGACCCTGCAATTCTCAGGCCGGGCCGTTTTGACAGGCTTGTCCATGTTCCGATGCCCGGAATCGAAGCCAGAGGAAAAATCCTCAAAATCCATTGTGAAAGGATGACTCTTGCGGGAGACATCGACTTTAAAAAGCTTGCAAAAGCTACCGAAGGGATGAGCGGAGCAGACCTGAAGGCAATTGCCACAGAAGCAGGCATGTTCGCGGTCAGAAAAGACAAGGCACTTGTTGAAATGGAAGACTTCCTCGAAGCAGTGGAGAAGGTATCTATGGCTGCAGATACGCAGAAGATGATGCCTGGCAACCTTCCAGAGACAACAATGTTCGTGTAAAAAAATCCGGTAATTTGCATAAAAGCCCTTTTAAGGGCACCTATTTTTACCGGAAAAAATTCCTGTTTCCCATTGAGTTCTGCTGGAAAAGGCTTCATGGGAAACCGGCAAACTATTTTTGGAATTCCTGCATAAAGATACCTGTGAATTCAGATTTTCATATCAAACCCGAGATCCGAGTTATGGGCATAGACGACTCTGCGCTTCTTAATGAGAAGGTAATGATAGTGGGAACTGTTTTCAGAGGAGGAGACTGGATGGACGGAGTCCTGCGCTCGGAGATCACCAGAGACGGGCTTGATGCAACCGAAGTGATAGTAACGATGATAAAGAATAGCAAGCATTACGGCCAGCTCAGGGTTATCATGCTTGACGGAGTCACTTACGGAGGCTTTAATGTAGTCGACATAGAGGAACTTTACAGGGAGACGGGACTTCCTGTTATTGTGGTCATGCGGGCCTACCCGGATTTCGAAAAGATCCGATCTGCCCTCAAGCATTTCTCCGATGGGGAGCTGCGCTGGGAGATAATAAAAAAAGCCGGCAAAATAGAAAAGCTGGTCACGGAAAAAAACGGCACTCCGATTTATATCCAGAAAGCCGGGATCGGGATAAAAAGCGCAGAAAAGATAGTCCGCCTCACTTCGATAAGAAGTAATATTCCGGAGCCTCTCAGGGTTGCCCATCTGATTGCAACAGGCATTATCTTCGGGGAGTCAAGAGGAAAAGCATAACTGAAAACATAACCGGTTTTTACAGTACTTCGGGAGAAGACCAGGAAGAAGACTCCCGCAGCGAGCCAGCAGAATCAAGTACAAGAGCCATGAGCATATCGAAGCTCCGGGATGAATGTGAAATCAAGAGGAAACGTGGAAAAAATCAGGAAAAAAGGGAAAGATAAAAATACAGGAACCAGCCTCAAAAAAATATAAAAAATAAAAAAATATACATTTGAGGCAAAGAAATTAAAGAAGATAGCGTAAAAATTAGAAATAGACCAGGTAGTCCCCCTGAGAGCAAAGAATATAATACATCAACAGGGAAATAGAGTAACATTAATAAAATTATTAAACATATACAGTGTAAATTCAAAAACTGGAAAAGGAAAACTATTAAATTGGTAACTGTATATGTGATGATTAAAATAATTTGTTCCTTGTTACAGTAATTATTTCCAATACAATCCGTTAAATGATCACCCCAGCAGAATGGAGGAAAACAGTAGCATGAGATCCATTGTGGAAGAAGCCCTTGCTCGATCTGCCCTGGAAGGACGTGCCGGGCAGGGAGAGTACTCAAACTCAGATTACTCTAATGAAAACTTAGAAGTGGATGCTGAACTTGAAGAAATACTGCGGAGCCTTAAAACAACTATCAAAGTAGTAGGTTGCGGAGGCGGCGGTTCGAACAGCATCCAGCGTATGATGGGCGAAGGTATCCAGGGAGCAGACCTTGTTGCTCTGAACACTGATGCCCAGCACCTTCTTCATATACGCTCCGGCAAAAAAATTCTCATCGGGAAAAAGAAAACCCGGGGACTTGGAGCCGGTAGCCTCCCCCAGATAGGAGAAGATGCTGCAATCGAGAGTATCGATGAAATTAACAAGATCGTCCAGGGCTCGGATATGGTCTTTATCACCGCAGGCCTTGGAGGAGGAACCGGAACCGGATCTGCCCCCATAGTTGCCGAGGCAGCCAGGGATGCAGGAGCCCTTACGATTGCAGTCGTAACCCTTCCGTTTAGTGTGGAAGGGCACGTAAGGAGGACAAACGCCGAAGCCGGGCTCGAACGTCTGAGAGATGTTGCTGACACTGTTATCGTTGTTCCCAATGACAAGCTGATTGAAGTTGTCCCAAGGCTTCCGCTTCAGGCTGCCTTTAAAGTCTCGGACGAAGTTCTTATGAGAGCTGTAAAGGGCATAACCGAACTGATTACAAAGCCCGGACTTGTCAACCTTGACTTTGCCGATATAAGAACTGTCATGCAAAATGGAGGCGTTGCTATGATAGGGCTTGGAGAATCCGATGGTGAGAACAAAGCTGTCGAATCCGTCCAGAAAGCTCTGCGCAGCCCGCTCCTTGACGTGGACATTTCCGGTGCGACCTCTGCACTTGTTAATGTGGTCGGAGGCCCTGACATGACCATTTCGGAAGCCGAGTGTGTGGTACAGGAAGTCTACAGCCGCATAGACAGCAATGCCCGCCTGATCTGGGGAGCCCAGATTGACCCTGAACTCGAACAGACCGTACGTACCATGATCGTGGTCACAGGAGTTACCTCTGCCCAAATTTACGGCCACGGAAGCGACAAGAACATTACATATAAGTACGGAATTGACTTCGTAGAGTGATCAAATAAGGAATGAAACAGTAAAAAATGGGCAAAAACGTTCGGTTGGAGAAAAATACTGTTTTCCTCTTCTTAAAGGAAAAAGAAGGAACGTAGGAATATAAATCCAATCGAAAACTATTTTTATGGTAAATGCAGTATGATGCCGATACAATTCGGCACCAAAAATGAAAAACTTTTACTGACACGATTAAGGTTTTTATGCGAGCAAGAATCCTGCGTCTAAATTTTTGGATGTGTTAAAGACCGTGCCAGTGATATCTTCATATAATAGGAATTAATAATATAATCCGCCCGTCCTTCCTGAGCAGTGAATCCGATATTCTGCGATCGAGAAGCAAATTTCGGAGATACAGCATACAAAGGAAGAGCCGCGCGCAAAACTCCAGATAAAAATAAAGATGTATATAATAAACCTGGATGTGAATTAATTGGTAGAATCCACATTTGAACCGAATATAACCACAAAAAGCGTTGGTCAGGCAATCCGAGCACACCTGAGGGTCCTGAAACTTACGAAAAAACCGTCCAGGGAAGAGTTCTTGACCATTGCCAAAGTTGCAGGTGCCGGCATCCTGGCTGTGGGAGCAATTGGATTTATTATTTACGTACTGCTGACAATGTTGCCCCAGTGGGTGGCCCAATGAGTGAGGATTCCCAGATATTCGTAATCAAAACCACGGCAAACCAGGAAAGGTCAGTTGCAATGGCCCTTGCCAGGATCGCAAAGAAGGAGAAACTGGACATAAGGGCAATCCTGGCTCCAGACGAGCTTAAAGGATACGTCCTTGTCGAGGCCCCCAAATCCGGAATCGTGGAGCTGGCAATTCAGACAATTCCACACGCAAGAGCCCTTGTAAAGGGGAGTTCTTCAATCGCTGAAATCGAACACTTCCTTAAACCCAAGCCAATAGTGACCGGCATAAAGGAAGGGGCTATAATTGAGGTCACCTCTGGACCCTTTAAGGGAGAAAAAGCCAGGGTTAAAAGGGTTGACGAAGGGCATGAGGAAATTACGGTGGAACTCTTCGATGCTGTGGTTCCGATCCCCATTACGATCCGTGGCGATACCGTAAGGATACTCAAAAAAGAGAACGAATAAGCCAGAAATCAATGGGTAAATTCCAGCTTATTAATAAACAAAAATCACCAGTACTCAGAGTGGATTGAAACAAATCTGCAAAACTTACACTTATTAAAACCGGTGAGACTCAGATGACAAGTATTGTTGAAGCACTTGTCCCCGGAGGCAAAGCGAATCCCGGACCACCGTTAGGTCCGGCACTTGGTCCGCTCGGGGTCAACATAAAAGAAGTGGTCGAAAAGATCAACGAAAAAACAAGGGACTACAATGGAATGCAGGTCCCTGTGAAAGTAATTGTTGACGACAAGAAAAATGTCGAGATCGAAGTAGGTACCCCTCCTACTGCATCTCTGGTCATGAAAGAGCTGGGGATCCAGAAAGGGTCAGGAAATGCAGGAAGCGAGGTTGTTGGAAACCTCACGATCCCGCAGGTTGCAAGAATCGCCCGTATGAAAAAGGAAGATGTGCTTTCTTATGACCTCAAAGCTACAATGAAAGAGGTAATGGGCACCTGTGTCCCGATGGGCGTGAACATAGAGGGAATGAAGGCTAAGGAATGCCAGAAGGCACTCGACGAAGGCAAATTTGACGATTTGCTTGCCGGCGAGGAGTGGTAAAAGCCTTCTTCTCCCGTTCCTTTCAATCCGGGATCTGTTTACACACCAATAGTTTTAAATTGGATACCACTAATAGCACAAGAGCCTTGAACAGTGTTCTACTGGAATAGCTCAAGTTATTGGTGGCTTACTGTTAGAAGCAACAGACCCCGGAGGGGAGCCCCTACGACCACCGTAGTAAGCCGGAAAGGCTGTCTGGACATTAAGTTCAAACACTACGGGGAGGAACAAGATGGTAGAAAAGACTATACTGGAAGCTGTCAAGAAAGTCGTTGAGGAGTCGCCAAAGCGCAATTTCTCGGAAAGCGTGGATCTGGCGATTAACTTAAAGAACCTTGACATGAACCAACCAAAGAACAGAGTCGATGAAGAAGTAATTCTTCCGCACGGGCTCGGAAAAGAGCTGAAGATCGGCGTTTTTGCAAAAGGTGACGTTGGCCTGAAGGCAAAGGCTGCCGGTGCTGCGTATGTTATTTCTGACGTTGAGCTTGAAGAGCTGGCAGCTGATAAGAACAAAGCCAGAGTTCTTGCAAACGAATGTGACCTTTTTATTGCAGAGACTCAGTTCATGCCGATCATCGGTAAGAACCTTGGTATTGTGCTGGGACCCAGAGGCAAGATGCCAATCCCGCTCATGCCGAACAAGGACGTCGGTGAACTGATCCAGAGCAAACAAAATGCAGTCAAGCTCAGGTCAAAAGACAGACTTACCTTCCACGTGGCTGTCGGCAGAAGGGACATGAACCCTGAAGACCTTGCCGAGAATATTGAAACTATTATGGCCAGGCTTGAGCGTGTCCTTGACAAGGGAAAGCACAACCTCAGAACGGTCTATGTCACGACAACCATGGGAAAATCAGAGAGGGTGGTGTAAATGGCAGAAGAAAGGCATCACACCGAGCACATCCCGCAGTGGAAAAAGGATGAAATCGAAAACATAAAGGAGCTCATCCAGTCCCACAAAGTTTTCGGGATGGTCGGGATCGAAGGCATCCTCGCAACCAAGATCCAGAAGATCCGCCGGGACCTTAAGGACGTTGCGGTGCTCAAAGTCTCCAGGAACACCCTCACAGAGCGTGCTTTAAACCAGCTCGGGGAAACAATTCCCGATATGAACAAATATCTGGACAAGCAGACTGCTCTGGTATTTACCAATGAAAGTCCCTTCAAGCTTTACAAACTTCTCGAGCAGACAAAAACACCTTCTCCTATCAGGGGAGGCGCAATAGCTCCTGCGGACATAATGGTCCAGAAGGGGCCCACCAGTTTCCCGCCTGGCCCGATTCTGGGTGAATTCCAAAGCGCAGGGATTCCAGCCTCAATAGAAGCCGGAAAGGTAGCAATAAAGGAAACTAAGGTTGTCTGTAAAGCAGGCGAGGCAGTCCCGCAGAAGCTCGCTACCATGCTTGCAAAGCTGGAAATATACCCACTCATTATAGGGCTTGACCTTAGAGCTGTCTATGATGACGGGACAATTTACGAGCCGGAAATCCTTGCAGTTGACGAAAGCAAGTACTTCTCTGACATTATCAGGGCAGCTCAGAATGCTTTCAACCTCTCGGTCAACACCGCATACCCGACAGGCGCAACAATCGGCACCCTGCTGGCAAAAGCCTACGCAGAATCAAAGAACCTTGGTGTCAATGCTGTTATCCTTGAACCTGGTGTCATGGATGCCCTGCTGGCAAAAGCCCATGTCCAGATGACATCTGTTGCATCCGAAGCCGCAGACAAGGACGCAAATGCCGTTGATGATGACCTGAGAGAAGTTCTTGGGGCAGCCGCAAGCGCAGCCGCAGCAGCCGCAGCAGCAACTCCTGCAGCAGCAGAAGAAGAAAAGAAGGAAGAAGAACCTGAAGAGGAAGAAGAGGACCATGCCGAAGAAGACGGAATGGCCGGCCTCGGTGCCCTTTTCGGATAAACAGATTTACAATTTACGCTAATACAAAGTTAGGTGATTAACAATGGAATACATATATGCAGCTCTCTTATTGCACAACGCTGGTAAAGCAATTACCGAAGAAGCAATCACTGCCGTTCTTCAGGCAGCCGGTATCGAAGTGAACGAAGCCAGGGCAAAAGCCCTTGTCGCAGCCCTCGAAGGCGTGGACATCGAAGACGCGATCGCAAAGGCAGCATTCGCAGCCCCTGCCGCAGCAGCAGCACCCGCAGCAGCAGCAGCCGCAGAAGCAGAAGCTCCTGCCGAAGAACCCGAAGAGGAAGAAGAAGACACCTCCGAAGAAGACGGAATGGCCGGCCTCGGCGCCCTTTTCGGATAAATACATACAAACTATACGTGCAGTTCGCCTCAGGGCGGGCTGTCTTTTTTTTGGATATAGAAACTTAATAATAATTTTAAGTAACTATTAAAAGATCTATTTGAAAACCTGAATTTTCATTTCTAATTTTAGAGATTATTTTCTTCTGTATCTGAAACTTTAAAGGTTGTTTTCTTCTGTATCTGAAAACCACTTATCCTCTTATCTCCAATGCAATCAGGGCCCTCTTACAAAAAAGATATAATAAAAAAGCTCATGATAGAACGGATAAGTCCTGACTAAAAGAGTCAGAGCCCTGTTTGTAAAAAACAAAATGCGATTGCCATGTCCCGATTTGACCCCGTCTTTGCTTCAAAAGCCCTCTGGCAGATAAGAATCAAGAAGCGCCCCTTTGTCCTTTCTCACGGCGTAAATGCTAACTGCAATATGCGCTGCAAGTTCTGCGAATACTGGAAAGAAACCGGAAAAGAACCCTCAAGAGAAGACATATTCAGGCTACTCGATGATGCAAAAAAATTCGGGATCGGCGTATATAACGCCTGGACGACCGAACCCCTTCTCAGAAAAGATCTGCCTCTGATAATGGCCCACGCAAAAGACCTCGGGCTTGTCACCTCCATGGTCACGAACGGAAAGCTGCTCGACGAAAGGGTAGAAGAGCTTGAGGACGTGGACTTCCTGTCGGTTTCCGTGGACGGAGTTGAGAGCTACAAGGAAATCCGGCGGATGGACTTTGCAACCCTGCTAAAAGGCCTGAAAAAAGCTATCGAGGTCAGAAAACTCCAGAAACAGAAAAACCCGATCCTGATGAACTGCGTCCTCACAGGAAAAAACCTGGATGACATTGAAACTCTTATTTTGCTTGCGAAAAAGCTGGGCGTAAAAATTTCATTCGAACCTGTCCACGAATTTACGGGCATCGACGAGGAGATCTGGAACGAGATCGGAATCCGTGACAAAGAAAAATTCCGCAGGGTCGTTGACAGGATAATCGAGCTTAAAAAAGAAGGCTACCCTATCATCAACTCAAAGACCTACCTCGGCATGGTCAGGGAGGGAAACATGGACTACAAATGCCGGGCAAGCAGCGTAATCATCAACGTAACCCACGACGGCACAGCCGAGACCTGCCGGGTGCAGCACGAACCGCTCGGAAATGTCATGAAGGACGGGTTTGAGAAGGTGTGGAAAGATTCTGTATCCCGGCGGGAAGAAATAGTGCAGAATTGCAAAGGATGCCTCTTTTTCGGGTATACGGAAAACAGCTTGATGCAGGGGTTTAACCCGGAAGTTTTGATGCATTACGAGTGGATGTGAAAATCGAGTTCCGCTTCGGGATCACAGAAAATCGGAGATTTTCTGGGAGTTGCGATGTAATCGCAACAGCACGGTGTCCTTTTCGCTCGCTTCGCTCCCTCAAGAGGACTGACTAAAAATAATAGCAAAGATTGTGGGCGGTAATCGTTACCGAAGAGATCTTAAAGAGTTCGCTGTTTTCGGAAATACATAGGTAAGACCTTAAAACTGCCACGAACACTAACTGAGAAAATTAGCGGATGGGAAAAAACAGAAAGAACCTAAGCAACTGAATAAAAAAGAGTTGTATAAGAATTGCTAAATATTATAAAAATAATCAATTATTTGGGTTTTTACTGCATTTATCGGGGGAAGTGCAGTTCTGGGAGAATGGGAAGTTATCGACAACCTTCGATTTTTAAAAGCCTGCGAAAGATAGCTTCGCAGTTATTAAATGAAAAAAAATCTTCATTTCCACCATTGTATACTAGTTATAACCTTCTTCCTCCCTGCCACAATTTCCCGATTTGCAAACTGAACCCGTAATCGTAATCAGAGTAAAAGTTGGTACTTTGAAAATTGGAGGAGGAAAATTATGCAGATGAAAGGATCCGGGACACGAAAAGATCCCGTATGCGATATGGACGTTGTTGAAAGGGATGTAGAATACAAAAGTGATTACAGGGGCAGGACTTATTATTTCTGCTCGTATGACTGCATGAAAAGATTTCAGGATGATCCGGAAAAGTACCTTAGCTTCCGTAGTCAGGAAGCACAACAGAAATGAGATAGTGGTTTCAGATCCGATATTCCTGCCGGGAGAGGCCCTTAGAAAGAAATTCATAGAATCAAGCTGGAAGCTTTTGAAAAAGAGCCTCTCCAGCGGATAATCCGCTGATAGAACTGGGAAACATTGTACTTACACCGCATATCGCTTTCCTCTCGGAAGAATCCCTGGGAATGTACATAAGTTTGCATGGAAAAAATGTGGAAAAAATTCATAGTCGGAAAGCCCGGAAGATAGGAAATCCCGAAGCAATTACCAGTTTCAGGCTGCCCTGAAGTCTGAAATAAGTCTCGCAAATGAAAAATTCAGGAAAATTTTCTTCCAGGCATAATGGAGGGCTTTAAAAACATTTTTTCCGGTTCAGAGATTCCCATCGGGCTCTTTCCTTAAGTTCCGTTTATCCAGCATTCTCAAAGCTTCGGCTGCAGCCCACCTTACATTCGAGTCAGGGTCATCCAGATTTTTAACAAGGGGATCTGTTGCTTTTATATCCCCTATTTTTCCGAGGGCTTCGGCGGCACATTTTCTTACCCAGGGGTTGTCGTCGTCAAGCATATTGATAAGCGGGCTTATCGCCTGCGGAGCTCGGAGGTTTCCGAGCGCGTATACGGCAGTGATCCTGAGTTCCGGGTCGGGCTCTTCAAGCATCCCGAGGAGAGGAAAAACCGCCTGCTTGTCCCCAAGGTTTCCAAGGGCATATGCGGAAGCGTTTCTGACCTCAGGGCTGATATCAGCCAGTTTTTTGACCAGATGAGGAACCGCCTTTTCATCCCTCAGGTTTCCAAGGGCTTCAGCGGCATTCTTTCGGATGTCCGGGTAGGGAGAGTCCAATCTGGAGAGGATGGCGGCCAGGGCTTTTTCATCCCCGATTTTCCCAAGAGCGGTCAGGACCTGCATTTGAAGTTCTGTGGGAGCGCTTTCTATCTGAGTTTCCTCCAGTTTTTTGAGAAGGGCATCCACAGAATCCCGGCTTCTCAGGTTTCCGAGAGCTTCGGCTGCAGCGGCCTGGACTTCTTGGGCTTTGTCCTCCAACTTTTTGACGAGAGGATCGATTGCCCTTTCATCTCCAAGTCTGGAAAGGGCGCGGACTGCCTGCAGCCTGAGCCCCTTATTTTTGTCCTCCAGGCATCCGATAAGTTCAGCTACAATATTTTCGTCCCCTACCCGGCCGAGAGCTTCAACTGCAGTTTCCCTGACCCGTGGATTTTTGTCGGCCAGTTTTCGCAGGAGGGCATCTACTGCCTGTTCATCTCCCAGCCAGCCGAGAAGCTGGGCTGCAGCTATCCTGACCTCAGGTTTTTCGTCATCAAGGCCCTGGATGCAGAGCTCCACATCTCCAGAGCTGAGCTCCATTTGCCCTGAAGAGCTCCAACCCTCAAGCTCCCGGAGAAGGTTCGAAAGGTAGGTAAATTTCTCGGAGGAGGTTTTCAGCCCGGAAACATCACTTAACATCTCCATAGACAGATAAACGATGGCGATGAGGGAAGCTACTAACGAAAGCAGAGAAGTAAAAAGCATGAGCTCTATCTTCAATTCCGAGGGAGAATGCAGACTGAAAATGATCAGCATCAGCCCGTTGAGATATATGCTCCCGACAGCCGTGTAAGAAACGATTTTCAGAGGAGGCTTTAGCCGGTTTGCAATCGAATGTATGCTGTCAAGGTTCCTCTGAAGGGACAGCGCAAAAATTGCGATAAACACGGCATAGACTGCAGCTATAGACTGCATCACCGTAGAGGGCACCCAGAAGTAGTTATTCATACTTTCGGTTCCGGTCCCGGCATCATTTCCGGAAAAAAGAGCATAGCTCAGAACAACCAGGATAGAAAAGAAAAATAATTCCAGTTTGTATGTTTTGACATCAGCGAACTTCATATGAACAGGCAACTTGTATTCAAATTGTTATATAAAATATTCGTCCGCCTGATAAATTCGGATAATTAAGTCCGAATAATAATAACACTGCCAGTTATAAGACTGCCAGTAAGACTACCAGTAAGACTACCAGTAAGACTACCAGTAAGACTACCAGTAAGACTACCAGTAAGACTGCCGGTTATAGAACTTTAATCGCTACCTGGTCTCCACCTTTCAGCCCGAACTGCGACTCAGCGCTTCCCCGGTTTACCGCAATTTCCAGAAAGCCATGGCTACCTATGAGTACAAGTGCCTTTTCCTGCCCGGCAAAGCCGTAGGTCCGAACAAAAGAAACTTTTCGGCCGTTTACCTCGACCTTCGAACCAAAAGTACAGAATTTCAGGACCGCCTCTTCCGGGATATTCGTAATCACGTTTCCGAAACTGTCCGCAAAAACGACTTCTCCTATAAGAAATGGCCCGTCAACTCCGAAATTTCCGAAATCAAGGTCTACAAAATCCGAGATTCTATGCCCTACAAGCTCGATAGGCATACTTTTTGAGAGCCTTGCTCCTACGGGTGCGAAAATATCCCTGCCGTGAAAGGTCGCGGAAATTCCTGATTTAAGCATCAATTCCTTATTTGTGATCTCGTACACTTCCATATCCCCAAGCCTGCGGGCCGCAGGGATCAGGAGCCCGTTATCAGGACCCACGAAAAATTGTTCTTCTCCCTTACTACCGGCTTTTACGGCAAGAGCCCTGCGAGAAGTTCCGACACCGGGATCGACAACTCCCACATGCACGCTTTTAGCCGGGAAATACGGAACAAGGGAATAGAGAGCAAAAGCACCTTCCCTGATTCCGGCCTGCCGGATAGAATGAGTTATATCAACTACCTGTACTTCGGGATTAATTCCAAGAATCACGGCTTTCATGGCTGCAGGATACAGGTCTCCAAAATCAGTGGTCAGAGAAATTACGGACATGAATATTATTCGGCTTTTTTGCTATTTCAGAGTATGTCAAATTGGAAAAGAATATTAAAATGTTGGGAGATACAGCCCAACATTGAAAAATATAGAAGAAAATAGAAGAAGCATGGAGAAATTGAAACATACAAAAATATTATTCATACTGATGCTCATAAGTCTGGCCCTTCTTGTATCCGGATGCGAGGAAAAAAAGAATGCCGAAATGATGGCGAAGTCCACACAGGAACCTTTTACCGAATTCTATATCCTCGGGCCTGAAGGTACGGCTGAGAACTATCCCACAGAATACGTACTCGGGGAGAGTGGTACTGTAATAGTGAGGATTACAAACCACGAACAGAAGCCCGTGAATTATACAATGGAAATCAGGCTCGAAGACACGCCTCTACCTTTACTCCCCTATCAGCAGCATATAAGTCTCGAGGACAACGAGACCTGGGAAAAAGCAGTTACCATAATCCCTCCCTTTGAGGGAACGAATATGATGCTTGGATTTTCTCTCTGCAACGAGGACGAAAAAGAAGTAATTGAAGGGGATATCTGCCTGCCTTATAGAGACCTTCATCTATGGATAAATGTATCGCAGAATCTCTCGGAAAATATTTCAACTCCGTTAACGGCAATATAAATAACTGAGCTGAGATTTAGAACTGAACCCCCCGTCTTTCTCAAAAAAGCCGAAGTAATTAAATCGCGAAGTCGATATATGAAAAATGGAAAAGTTACCCTGCTTCAGCGAGATTTCAACGCGCAGGGTCCGGTTGCACATTTCCCACAGGCAAACTGATTAAGTTCGGGAAAAGCCCTGGCATTTTCCTTAAGCTGCCTGTAGCATTTTTCTTTATCAAGCCCTCTTACACTGAGAGCTCCGGCCGGGCACCTGTCCACACAGACAAGGCATTTTTCTCCTTTTTTGTAGCGGCAGAACTCTTCTGTCGGACGTGGAGTGGGAGGGATTTCGGCAGAGATCAGAAGAGTCCCGAAACGGCCCGCACACCCGGCTTTCGTGATAAGCATGTGGTGAACCCCGAAAGTGCCCAGGCCCGCGGCATAAGCGGCGCTCTTGTGGGACCAGGTAACGTCAAAGCCTTTACTCTTATAATCAAAAACAATTCCGGGAGCAACTGCCTCTATACCCTCCCCTGCCAGCTCAGTCTTCAGTTTTTCATTGATTTCCCCTATCAGACGGTCAGTTTCGCTTTTTGCCAGAATCCATTCCTTTATCGGGTCAGGAGACCGCCAGTTCAGTTTTACAAGTTCTTTTTCAAAAGGCAGGAAAAAGGACACCACGGTTTTTGCCCCCGGGAAAATTTCTTTCGGGTGCAGGTGGTGAGGACCTATGATTTCTTTCATTTCATCGAATATCGGGTCGTCAGCTGAAGCATAGCCGACAAGAGGTTCACGATACTGGGTTTCGGTACCCGGATTTGAGGCCGCTGTTTTAATAATGCTCTCAATCTTGTTTTTGAGCTCCATACTGGTTTCTCCTTGAGATTAACATTTTTACAAAGTAATAAATAGAATTAAAATCATAGTAAAGTGAGAGGATTTGGAATGATAGTAGGAGTTACTGAAGTAATAATGGTCACTCTTGTGGTAATATTTTATCTTATAATACCATTGCTGTTTTTGAAAATGGTATATAAATTGAGGAAAATTGACAGCATTCAAAAAGAGCAATTGGAAAAAATTGACAGCATTCAAAGAGAACTAAACAGGCTTTCCAGAGAACTGAGATAGAAGCTTTGTGATTTTCTTATTTCAAATTGTTTTCTTCAAGTTTTCTACAATGATAACGACTCTTTTCTTTTAAAGATTATATAAATTAAAAAAGCTGACAAAGCCGGCATTTCAAGCAGGCGCTACAAAAAACTTTCTACAAAACCTGACTGAAAATTATATATGCCTCTTCTTTTTGAGAGCATGAGATGCCAGCGCGTACACTACCAGATTAAATATAAAAAGAACTCCGAGCTCAGGATACAGATCAGAGATTCCAGAATCATTAAACATAGCATCTTTTATGCCGTTAAGCACATAGGTGCTCGGTACGAGATACGAAGCATACCTCATTTCTCTGGATAAATCGGCCAGCAAGGCCGGTAAAATCAGAGGCGCCATGCAAATAGTGGAAAGAAGAGAAGCCGAAGAATAATTATCGGCATAGCTGGCAATCAGAAGCCCGAGGCCTGTGAACGCTGTAGAACCAAGGACTATGAAAAACAGGACTGCCGGGAAGTTACCGACGAAAACCCCATTAATAAAAATTATAACCAGAGATATGAATATTGTCAGGAATAACCCAAAAAAGGACTTGCCGTAAATCACATCTTTTACTGAAGCCGGGGATACAAGTATTGCATCAAGGGTTTTTTTCTCTTTCTCGATAGTCAGCGTATTGGGCAAAACCATCATTCCAACAAATATTACAGTAAACATAACCCATATCGGGATGCTAAACCGGGACTGCAAGTCCGATGGGAGCGTATTTAAAGAAACATGCACCGGATACTCCTGTCCTGCAAAGTCCATGATTATGTCTTTGTAAGTTTGCAAAAATACAGCTGATTTTGCATCATAAGGATTGACTGTGATATTCAAAGAAGGAGTGACCCCATTTTCAATATCAGCGCTGAAGCCTTCCGGAACAAACACAATAGCTGCAACTTTTTCAGTGTAAAGCAATTCTTCGGATTTATCGGCAGAACCTGTAATGATTATGTCATAGCTGCCTGTAGAGCTGAGATACTCAACAAAATCGGTGCTGGAACCTCCATCATACACGGCAATGGGGACTACGATGTTATCAGTCATGGAGACCGTAGAGTTAAAAATGATTGACAAAAAGATCGGAGTTAGTAATATTATCAATATGTTTTTACTTTTAACCGAGGATATTAAGTCCTTTCTGAAAATAGCCAGAATAACATTAAGATTCATCAGTCAACCTCTCCCCGGTTAGTTTTATAAAAACGTCTTCGATAGTAGCCTCTTTTGAATGCACAAGAAATATTTGACTATCATCCGAGAGTTTTTTGAACATGTCGCTACTGGCTTTCGTATTCAGCGGTGATTCGTAAATATCCCCCGTTACGGTCTCGATCCTGAGAACATCTTCCCCATACTTCTTTTTCAGGTTTCCGGGCGTATCCATAGCTATTATGGAGCCTTTATGTATAATAGCCAGACAGTCGCATAAAAAGTCTGCTTCCTCCATGTTATGTGTTGTTATGAGGATTGTTTTTCCCCGGCCTTTAAGCTCCAGAATCATTTGCCTGATTTCCCTTGCCGAATGCGGGTCCAATCCGCTTCCGGGCTCATCCAGAAACAAAATATCCGGATCGTTGATTAAGGCCCTGGCAATCATTATCTTCTGCTTCATCCCTTTTGAAAGAGTCTTTATTTTGTCTTTCTGATTCTCTTTCATGCCCACAACTCCCAGCACCTCAGTAATTTTTTCCGTTGGGGCGCCGTATAATTGACGAAAAAAATTAAGGTTTTCAAAGACGGACAGCTCTTCATAAAGGTTCTGGGACTCAAAAACAACGCCTATTCTCGTTTTTATCTCTGCTGCATCTACCGCGGTGTTGAATCCCCCGATGTATGCAACACCTGAAGTGGGAGGAGACTGACAGGTGAGGACCTTAATGGTAGTGGATTTTCCCGCCCCGTTCGGGCCCAGAAGTCCGAATATTGTCCCTTTTTTGACACTGAACGAGATGTTTTTCACAGCCTCGAAGCTGCCATATTTTTTAGACAAATTTTCAATAACTATAGCTTTGTCCAGGGTATCACCGACCGTTTCATAGCATTAGCCGGTAGTCGCATAGTATTAGCCGGCTGCCTTATAGAATTGGATACATATCCTCGTTCTGCGTCAACTAATCATTAGGGAAATCAGTTAGTAAAAATCCCTTAATCATTTTTGTTGTTGATATTAATTTGTTTCTTTCTGGTATTATTTTGTAATATTAAAAATAAGTCATTTCTCAACAAACGCCTTCAAGTTTTAATAAAAACTCTTTTATATCCAGCCCGCTTGCATAGCCGGTAAGTTTCCCATTTGCCCCGATGACCCTGTGACAGGGCACGATTATTGCAATCGGATTCCGGTTATTTGCAAGCCCCACAGCCCGGGAAGCCTTCGGGTTTCCAATGTTTTTTGCAATCTCCCCGTAAGTCCTGGTCTCTCCATAGGGAATTTCGCATAAAGCTTTCCATACGGATTTCTGGAATTTCGTGCCTTCGGGAACCAGCTTTATATCAAAAGATTTGAGCTGCCCTGCAAAATAAGCTTCAAGCTGTCCGGAAATTTCCCTGAAAAACTCCTCATTTTCTATCCAGCTATCCGGAACTTCGATTTTCTTTTTGCCTTTCATGAAGTTTACATATTTCAACCCTTCTTCGTCTCCTGCAAGGAGTAGGGGACCTATTGGGGATTCAACTATATGGTAATACATTTTTGTATCTCCTGCCGGTTACAGACATCTTTATCGCTTATGGTAGAAATCGTTATTCAATATTCCTTCAACAGGCAGGCGGCACGAGCTGTAAGAGCATGGAGTATTACAGAGAGTAAAAAAAAGCTATTCACGGATGCAAAATAAGCGAAAAAGAAAAAAGAGGAGGCAGAGGGCAATTAGATATTCTGAAAGCCCTCAAAAGTTCCTAATTTTTCAGTTCATTGAGCCTTCCAGTTAATCACTTCAGCAACGGCATAACCCAGAAAGACCCTGAGTAAATATTCAGGCTTTGTGTAGCAGACTCGCATTTAGGTTGGTTTTCTTCGCTGTCCAGTTCCTCAAGCTGCCGGATCCTCAGCTCAACGACGTCCATGGCGTCCTCAAATAACTGCCTGTTGATTTCGATCCCGAAGTACTTTTTGAGCTTTTCTTCAGGAGGGATTGTAGAACCTGCCGAGAGGTACGCAATGTAGTTTTTGTTAAAGGTTTCCGGATCCTCCTTATACTGTTTAAAAAGAGCGAGGGATATTGCCTTTGAAACTGCATAATTGAACGTATAGTAGTTGTTTGTAAAGTAAATATGGTTGATATAGGCCCATTCTGCAGAATCTTCACCGGACTCTTCGAGGTAATATTCAACCGAGTCACTCCTGTATTCTTTAGATACGTTTGTCCAGATAGCATTGAGGTCATCTCCGCTAACTGTTCCGTTTTCGGCACATAACTGGTGCGCTTTATATTCGAACTCCGTAATCATGGGCTGCCTGGTAAAGTAATTCTGGTAATCCACTATCTGGTCAGAGAGTACCATAATTGCGGTGTCTCTATCAGAATTTTCTACCACTTGATCAACAAAGAGTTCTTCATTGAAAGTTGAAGGAACCTCCGCTTCGTATATCTGATACGAGCAGTAGAGATAATCCACAGAGTTGCCCATCAGGTAAGAATAAATTCCATGACCCAGTTCATGAGTGATGGTTTTCTGATCTCTTATAAGACCATTGTAATTGAGGAAGATCAGAGCCGGAGATTTCACGGCACAAAGTTCAAAACAGTAACCACCTGGTTGTTTTCCATGCTCAGGGTCAGGATATACATCTATAAAATTGCCAGTTACTGTCTCTAAAAAGATCTCATTGAAAATAGGGTCCATTCTGGAATAGGATTTCTGGATCTCCTGCAAAGATTCGATATAAGTATAGTTTTTGTCAGATTGATCTGCAAGCTGCAGCATCAGGTCGTACGGTCTGAGCTTTTCAACTCCGAGTTTGTTTTTCCTGAACTCGTTATAATCTTCAAACACACCTTTTCTTTCTTTGAAAACAGTATTCATCTCATCAATCTGAGTACTGTTGAGATAGGCACTGCAGAGAGCGTATTCATAGAAATCTGTGTAGTTCAGTTCCCTTGCAGCAATATCGTCAAGCCGGGTTTTTTCTGAATAGATAGATGCCATGGAATCGGATTCATTTTTCAGATGGTAGAACCTCTTCTCATAACATTTTTTTCTGTTTTCCCGAACAGGATCTTTTGTAAGTAGGGTAAAATAGGACTGAGAATTAACCTGAAATTCCTCTCCGTTTTCAAGTGTTATATTTCCTGCCATTGTGACATTGTTCGTAATTTCCGAAAGCGCCTCTGTCTCCAGTTTCATGCGCTGATTCTCGAGATCGGCAAGGTACGCAGCCTGGGACTCACTCATTACCCTGTGTCCTGCAAATCTCATATATCTGGCTTCAAGATAAGGTCTGTATACCTCAAGCCCGGGTTCTTCAGAAAAGAGTCTATCCCACTCCTCTTTACTGAGAGAGGTCAACTTTACGGTTGTAAATGAGTTGGCTTTCGAATATGCAGTAATAAGATCCTGAGAATCGGCAAGAAGAGCCGCAAAGGATTGATCATTCACATTTTTACTGAGCTGAGTATATGCATAAATATACAGAATTGCGAAAGATTTAGAAAACTCCTTTTCAGTCTCAATGTAATCCAGTAAAACGGGTCCCGTCAGATTTTCAAATTCCGGACGGAAGGTTTCGTTTATTTCTTCGGATCTCTTTTTTAAAGATTCAAGTTCTTTTAAGGCATCTTCCCTGCCGCTGAATAAATACGTATCATTCCATTCCGTTGTAACCTCATCGGGATTAAGTTCTTCAAATTCATGTCCCCCTGCCGCACTTTGAGAGGAAAGCGCTACCTCGGCTTCAACCAAAGCCCCGTATCCCGGAGAAACAAAAAATAGCAAAGGTATCCATAAAACCGCAACCCATGTAAAAACTTCCCTATTCATAAAACCTCAACCTCGATTTGTATATGAGCAGGCTCAATCCCGTTTCCGGGAAAAACAGGTCCCAACGTTCCAGGAAACAGGATAAAAGTCAGATAGAGATTTAAGATACATCATAAAAAACTGCCGATTTTGAATGATTGAAAAATTTAAAAAAAACAGAGTTTGGATGCCAGAACACACCGTTGGGAAATAAGGGAAAAAATATCAGAAAGAAAAAAGAAGCTCAAAAAGGTAAACAGGACAGGCTGGAGGAATTTTTCTACGAAGGATTTTGGGACCTAGTCATTGGAGAGATTTTGCGCCAGTTTTCGGGAGTCTTCCGAAAGAAACAGGCCTTCAATGTTTTTTTGAATTGGTTTCTGTCTTCGTATCAAGCTTTCATTCAATTTCCAGATTCTATTATTTAACATCCTGATATAAGATTTATTATTATAATAGATAATCAATACTCTTATTTGAAGGAATTTTAACCATTACATATATCTTTTATGGCCAGATCATCGAACAATTCCTGAGAAAACTCCAGAATTCTCCCAATATACTAAAAAAGTTCTTAAAGAAGCTCCAAAAAAATTCAGGGAAGAGAAAGATATAAGTAGTCAACATTTAGATGTTTACTTATATTCCTTCCGTCAGGTGGAAGTTTTAACAAAACATTGAATGCAGGTCTGTAAGAACAAGAAGGAGAATGAGGATATTTCGAGAGGAAAAGGGAATGAATCGGACTCCTCCGGGACTTCGCAGAAAAAATGAAACTTAATCATGGAACATATACGGCAAAGGAGAGCCCTATCGAAGATTACTCATGTACAATACACTTGAACTCGTTTCATTTGAACTTTTTGTACATTTAAATTTATTATTTGGAGATAACATCCCGGAAAGAGAATTCAGATCCCTGAAAGTGTAACGATAGAAACCGGAGAATTCGGAAAAAATCCGGGAAATAGAGCGGTGAAAAAATGACAAACAGGAAAACACTTACAGCACTTACATTACTGGTCCTGCTGGTTCCGGTCCTTTTTATATCGGGATGTACCGAGGAACTCAGTGCGGAAGAAATCGCAGAACAGATGCAGGAAAAAGAAGCCAGTATTCAGGATTATTCCTATACGATGCAAATTACCTCATACATTGGGAATCAGACACAGGAAAGCGAGATCCAGGTCCTGCAAAAGAAACCGAACAAATCAAAAACCATTTCAATAGAACCTGAAGAAGAAGCAGGCACCACTGTGGTTTCGGATGGAGAATTTATGTGGACCTATGACCCGAAAACAAATACGGTCATTAAAATGGAAATGCCGGATACTCCGATATTGGGGGAGATGGATTACGCCGAAGTTATTGACGAATTCCTGAACGAAACGGATGTTTCCCTGCTTGGTGTGAAGGAAATAGACGGAAGGCCCACATACCTGCTTGAGACCAGCCCGAAAGGGGAGGAAGAAGGATTCAAGCTTGCAGACGGGATGAGAATCTGGGTGGACAAAGAAACCTGGATGCCTCTCAGGTATGAAATGTATGACAGCGATGGAGACCTGGTGATAGAGCTCGAGATCCGCGACCTGGAAATTAATACAGGGATCCCGGACTCCGAGTTTGTATTCGAGGTGCCGGAAGGGGCAACCGTAAAGACCGTGGACCTCGACGCGTTCGAACTTCCAGAAGAAATGACCCTTGAAGAAGCTAGAGAAGCTGCAGGATTTGAAATTCTGGTTCCGGAATACCTCCCAGAAGGGTATGCCTTCAACTATTCGATGGTCTCCAACAACAGCTGGATAGCCCCCGAAGGGGAGGCATTCGAGACGGTTTCCCTAACATACGAAAACGAGGAGGGAGATACCATTTACCTTTCAGAAACCGTATATGAAGGCCAGGCCCCGGATGCTGCAATCATGGACTCTGCAGAAGACGTTGACATTCAAGGGAAAGAAGGGAAGTACTTTGCCTTCGGGGACATGAAGATCCTGAGATGGGAGATAGGGGATATTAACCTGAGCCTTACCTCTTCCCTGGAGCAAGATGAAATGCTGAGAATTGCGGAGTCCGTACGGGAGAATACCTGAAAAACCCGTTTAATAGCAGTTAAAGCCGGAAAAAGGTGAGGAATATGGCAACAAAGAAAGTGCTATTCCTGCTGGCCCTCGTAATTCTGGCCCTTTTCGCATCGGGCTGCACGGAAGAAGAACCGGATGCCGAAGAGATTGCAGCCCGGATGCTGGAGAAGCAGAACAGCATTGAAGATTATTCGTACACAATGCACATGACCTATTACATCGGGGAGAATGTTGTGGAAAACGAATTTAAGACAATATACAAAAAACCACACATGATAAAAAACTTCATAGAAGAGCCCGGAGGGAAAGAAGAGACGCTCACGCTCTCGGATGGAGAATTCAGGTGGACCTATGCCCCAGGGACAAACACGGTCATGAAGACAAAGATCCCCGAAACCCCGGAGTTAACCGATGATGACTATCTCTCCATTATAGGAATTACTCTTAACGATACGAACGTATCCCTGCTGGGAACAGAAGAAATTGAAGGAAGAGAAACCTACCTTCTGGAAGCTACTCCGAAAAGGACGGGAGAGGAGACCTCTGAATACAACATGAAAGTCCGGATAGACAAAGAAACCTGGATGCTTCTAGGGTACGAGATGTACGACAGCAACGAGACCCTGATTTCAAAAGTAGAAATCCGGGACCTAAAAGTAAACACAGGGATTCCGGATTCCGAGTTTGAGTTCAAAATCCCGGATGGTGCAACCGTAAAGACCATGGACGCCGGAGAGATTGAACTCCCTGAAGAATTAAGCCTCGAAGAAACTGAGGAGCGTGTCGGGTTTGAAATCCTGGTCCCGGAGTACCTGCCGGAAGGTTATGAGTTCAGCCACGCTACGGCCTACAACACCAGCGAAACAGCCCCTGAAGGGCAGGCTTCCGAAACGGTCATCCTGAATTACGAAAAGGGAGACGAAGGCGTAATTATTACGGAAACCGTATATGAAAACCAGGCCCCGGAAGCTGCAATAATGAATACTGCAGAAAACATTACCATTAACGGAGAGGATGGAAAATACCTTTCCTTCGGGGACATGAAAACCCTGCGATGGGAGATAGGGAATACTGACCTGAGTCTTACCGCTTCCCTGGAAAAAGCCGAATTGTTGAAAATTGCGGAGTCAATACGGGAAAATGCCTGAAAAACGCCCTGAAAAATAAGAAAGTTAGGAAAAAATCATGAAAATCAGGTGATGAAGAAAATGACAGGCAAAAAATCACTGGTCGTAACACTTCTCATAACTCTGACTCTTTTAGTTTCCGGATGCCAGGAACAGGAACTCGATGTAGAAGATATCGCGGAACAGATGCAGGAGAAAGATGCTGGTATTGAAGATTATTCGTATACCATGTACATCACATCCTGCGCCGGAGCAGAGATATGGGAAGACCAGTGGGAAGGCCAAATAGAAATTATGTATAAAAAGCCGGGGATGATGAAAACCCATTCGAAGAATATTGGAGGGGGAAACAGTGAGCAGCTTACGGTTTCGGACGGGGAATTCAGCTGGAGCTACACATCCGGGACAAACACAGTTTCAAAAATAAAACTCCCGGAGTATGAGGAACAGACGAAATCCGACTACATAAATGGCATAGAGTATTTCCTAAATCAGACAGAGGTCACGCTGCTGGGAGAAGAGGAAGTTTCCGGGAGGCCTGCTTACCTGCTTGAGGCAGTCCCGAAATTGGGAGATGGAGACGCAACTGAAGATGAAAATGATGATAAGAATGAAGATGAAGGGTTATCCCCCGGCCCGACAAAAATCTGGGTAGATAAAGAATTATGGATGCCTCTAAAGTATGAAACATATAACAGTAAAGGAAACCTTGTTCGGAAAACCGAAATCCTCGACCTGAAAATCAATACCGGGATTCCTGACTCCGAATTTGAATTTGAGGTTCCCGAAGGGGCAGAAGTAATGACCGTGGAATCAGCCCCGAGAACACCCACAGGAGATTTTGAAAAACCGGGGGAAGTTCCCATAGAAGAAATCGAAGAGCATGCCGGCTTTGAGCCCCTTGTCCCGGAATATCTGCCCGAAGGCTATGCCTTCAGCCATTCAATGTCAAGGAATAAGGGAGAGGCAGCTTCAGACGGGCAGGTTTACGAAATTGTCACCCTGACATATGTTAATATGGAAGAAGAAAAACCTCTGGTACTTACGGAAACCGTGAACAAAGGAGAATTAAGGGAATCCCTTCCGGAAGAGGCCGAGGAAATCACTATCAACGGGAAAGAAGGGAGATATTTTGAAGAGCCGGGAGATCCTGAGAGGGGGACGAAGCGGTTAAGCTGGAAAATAGGGGACATTGAACTGAACATTTTGGCCTACATCGAAAAAGACGAATTGCTGAAAATTGCGGAATCGATTTGAGAAGTATAAATCTGCATGTGTTAAGTGTGCAAATTAGCGGAAAAAACATAGGAAAAGCCACAGGAAAAAGCACAGAATAAAAACAAAATAGAAACAAAAAACAGAATAAAAACAGAAAAACAGAATAAAAACAGAAGACGTGAAGATGAAAGAAAAGGTGAGAAAGTAAAGCCCTATGGCCTTACTTTACTTTTTTAAGTTTATTTTGCAAGGTTGTAGTTCTGGTTGACGATTTTCAGAGCGCAGAAGTTTCCGCACATTGTGCATGCGTCGGTGTCTTCGGGTGCCCTGCTGTTCCTGACTTCTCTTGCATGTTCGGGGTCGATTGCAAGGGAGTACATCTTTTCCCAGTCGAGTTCTCTCCTGGCCCTTCCCATGTCAAGGTCCCACTGTCTTGCTCTTTCGGGGTACTTTATCATGTCGCCGACGTGAGCTGCAATTCTGGAGGTCTTGACCCCGGTGATGACGTCTTCGAGGTTCGGGAGGGCGAGGTGCTCTGCGGGTGTTACGTAGCAGAGGAAGTCACAGCCGTAGGAAGCAGAAACGGATGCACCGATTGCGGTTACGATGTGGTCGTAGCCAGGAGCAATGTCGGTTACGAGAGGACCGAGCATGTAGAAGGGCTTGTGGCCGCTCATTTCCTTCATGAGCTTCACGTTGGTTGCAATCTGGTCGAGTGGGACGTGGCCCGGACCTTCGACAATAACCTGCAGGCCCTGCTTGTGTGCCCTGTCAGCTATTTCAGAGTTGATGATCAATTCCTGGATCTGGGCGCGGTCTGTTGCGTCGTGGACTGCACCTGCACGCATTCCGTTTCCTGTGGAAAGGACGACTTCGTGTTCCTTGAGGATTTCAGCCAGGTAGTCGAAGTTTGCATAAAGCGGGTTTTCCTTTTCGTTGTGGAGCATCCAGGAGCTCATGAAAGCGCCACCGCGGGAGCAAAGTCCGCCGTACCTGCCATGAGCTTTAAGCCTGTCAAGGGTGATGTTGTTGATCCCGGTGTGGATTGCCATGAAGTTGGTTCCGAGCTTTGCCTGGGCTTCGGTTGCGTTGAAGAGCTCGTCTTCTGTCATGTGCACGATTGAACCGTACTTTCTGGCAGCTTCGATGAAAGCCTGGTAAAGAGGCACCGAACCGACTGAAAGGGAGATGCTGTCAATGACTTTTTTCCTGATCCCGAGGAAGTCTCCGCCGGTCCCGAGCTCCATGAGAGTGTCAGCACCTGCTTTTTCAGCAGCAATTGCTTTCTGGACTTCCATATCTGGATCAACGATGTCCGAGGATACACCGATAGAAGCATTGACCTTGGTCCTGAGCCCTTCTCCGATACCGCAGATCTTTACCTGTCTGTAGGGGGAAGTTGGAATAACAATTCTGCCGGCTGCAATACCACGGCGGACGAATTCAGGGTCAAGTCCTTCGTCCTTTGCAACGATCTTCATCTCTTCGGTGATAATTCCTTTTTGTGCATCTTCCACGATTGTCATCTTTATTACCTCAAGCTTTCAATTTGTCCGTAAGATTATCATGCAGGATTCATATGTAAGTAAAGGGATGATGAGTTAGAACATAGAAGGAAAGTAATTATATATAACACTATTTAAAAAACAAACTTTAACCATAATCAATTTTACTTTACTTAAGGGCTTAGAGATACTGAAAATATACGATGAATGATTAAAATAAGTTTTTTATAAAAAGTGCTTAAAATTTGATTGAGAAAAAGACAAGTAAAGTTGATTTAAGAGGGATTATTTCAGGAAAAATTAAGAGAAATGGACGAAAAATAAAATGAAGAATAAAAAGAAGAATAAGATGAAAGAAATTAAGAATTAGGTGAAGAATAAGATGAAGAATAAGATGAAGAATAAGATGAAGAATAAGATGAAGAATAAGATGAAGAATAAGATGAAGAATAAGATGGAATAAGATGGAATAAGATAAAAGAGATTAAGAATTAGTTGAAGAGCGGGATCAAAAAGTAATCCAGAGAAAAAAATGAGACCACAGAAATAAACCTGACATAATGCTTACTGAAATATTGCTTACGAATACAATTCTCACTGAAATTATGTTACTGCATAATCCTTAAAAAAATGTACAGTGACCGAAAAAAGGAGATTTTTTTAGAGATTTTTTATTATTTATTCTGCCTATTTTTCTCCTGGATCAAGCTTACGGTTTGCCTGTGGAGAGTTACTATAAGGTCGCTAAGCATCCCGAAGATAAACATCTGAAGTCCGAATATAATAAACAGGGTCGTGAGAACCGAAAGGAGAACATGGGTGATATCATTGAACCACTCGACTACCACATAGGTTCCCGTAAACAGACCTGCCAGAATAAAGACGAAACCTATGATCCCGAAGTAAAACATCGGGTTATGCACTTTTGCAAGTCTGTAAATAGTAGATCCTATTTTTATCCCGTCTTTCAAAGGGTTTAGCTTGGTTGCGCCCTGTTTGCTTCGGGGGAGATAAGTAATAGGAACCTCTTCAACTCTCTGTTTTTTAAGGACGCATTCCACAGAGATCTCGGTCTCAATTTCAAAGCCTGTTTTGTTGAGTTCCAGTTCCCTTATGCTCTCAAGAGTGAATGCCCGGTAGCCTGAGAGAATGTCCCTTAACTGTACACTATAAGCGATGTCAAAAAGCATATTTATAAGGCGGTTGCCCACAAGGTTGAGCTTTGTGAAAGCTCCGGGAGAATACTTTTCCAGTCGGTTACCTATAACATGGTCAGCTCTACCTTCCAGAACAGGTTCAAGAAGAGAAAGAGCTTCTCTGGCAAGATACGTCCCGTCGCCATCGACCATTATTACATAGGGGCTCTCGATAAGCTCGAAAGCCTGGATCATTGCCTGTCCTTTGCCTCTTCCGGTCTGCAGGACAACCCGTGCGCCTTCTGCCTCTGCAATCTGCGCTGTCCTATCCCTGCTGTTTCCATCGATAACGAAAATGTTGGAAAAGCCTTCTTTTTTGAAATCTTTAATGAGCTCCCCTATCGTTGCAGCTTCGTTAAGTGTGGGAATAAGGATACAAACATCTGCGCTGTTCACGTTTCACACATACCCTTTGTCTGAGCCTCTACGCATATCGCAGAATCCGTTTTTCTTTACAGTACTATCCGTGTTCCTTTCGCAGGAGACAGATCACAAGTGAGATAATAGATCGAAAAATTGAGGGTTCTTATAAAAGCCCCATGTTATCGAGCTGCTGGCGGACTACTTCTACGCCCCTCTCACAGTCTTCGGGGGATTTTCCGCCTGTAACTACCAGTTTTCCGGAACTGAAAATAAGGACAACTACCTTGGGCTCATCGATCCTGTATACAAGCCCCGGGAACTGCTCGGGTTCGTATTCGATATTCTCAAGCCCAAGCCCGATTGCAATTGCGTTGAGGTTAAGGATAGTGTGCAGGTCTGCTGAGGCAACTATATTCTGGACAGTAATCTGCGGGTTTTCCATTGTCTTGATCCCGATGCTGTTCAGCTTTTTCGCCATGTTGCCGATAACTGTGTGTACGTCAGCAACGTTTTTTGCCCCCGTGCAGACAACCTTTCCGGAAGTAAAGACCAGAAAAGCAGCTTTGGGGTCCGAAACTCTGTAGACGAGCCCCGGGAACTTCTGCTTGTTGTACTCGGCGCCTTCGAACTCGGATTCAATCACAGTTAAATCAAACTCTTCAGCGAGTTTGGTGGATGCGACCACGTTTTCAATTTTAATGCTAGATTCGCTCATTCGTCAACCCTCAGTATATAAAGCAAGAGTAATATCCTCTAACCAGTATATAAAGCTATAGTTAAATGCCTTGCATACTATATAAATACTATATATAAAGAATATAAATACAACAGAAAAGCTTAAATTATGGGCGCCAGTAAATTCAAAAAATTTAAGATAGAATCAAGCCTTCGCATCGGCTTTGAGGCGCCTCATTCTTCAAAGTTTTTCAAACCATCAAGGATGGAATCATATTTTTTGCAGACCCTTCCGAGAAGGTCTCCCTCAACAGTGCGGTGAGTGGGAACCAGGATTTTTGCCCCTTTACCTATGCTTACCCCTTCCCCCGAAGTCCCGTAATCAGGGGCGACAAGGACACCGTCCGCAGAAATCCTTATATTGAGGTCGTTTACGATCCTTGAGACCATCTCAGTTGCAGGCTTTACCTTTTTCTCTATGAGTAAAGCCGAGGACACATACTTTTCCCGAGTTTCCCTGATTTTTAGGAGAGTTGATTCCACGGTTTTTGGGTCTACTTCATCTGAAAGTTCCTCAGCGAGAAGAGAAACAGCCTCAATAAGATCATCAAAGGTCGTTGAACGCACCTCAAGTATTTCACCGTCACAGTGCTGTTTCACGGTATCAAGATAACCGGCAGTCACCACAAGCACATCCGCCTCAAGCAGGCGGGAAATTTCCTCTTTGGACGGGCAGTAGGCATTTGCAACAAAATAGTCCTTAATCCCGCACATGTCCATAAGGGACTCATACATTGGGGTCACAGCAATGGTCTTTCTCCCGACCCAGAGGTTGATCTCACTCTGCCCTCCCTGCGACTTTAAGAGCTCGATTATTTTCTCTTTTATGGCTTTAGGGTCATTCCTTTTGAGCCCGAAATAATCTGCAAACAGCGGGGTTGTGGAAAGCTTCCTGCTCCTCCCGCAGGGCACGGAATCGACAAAACCCCTCTCGATCAGGTCTTTTATATGATCATAGGCTCCACTGCCCCTCATTTCGATCAGGTCGGACTGGAGCAGAGGCTGATGATAGGCAATCATGGAAAGGGTCCGGAGTTTGGGAGCAGAGAGTTCTTTTGGGGCAACCTCCCGCATGAGTTCGGAGTACTCCGGCTTGACCTGCATAACGTAACGCTCGCCAAGGTCCAGGATTTCGATGCCTGAACCCCGGGAAGAGTAAGCTTCCATCAGCTCCTGAACTGCCAGAGAGACATTCTTTTTTGGCTTTCCGGTAATTTTCATAAGTTTTTCAAGGCTTACTGCCCTGCCCGCAGCAAAAAGAGCCGCTTCGATAATTTCAAGCTCACTCATAAGTTTCACGACCAGAAAAGAGGATAAGATTATAATTCGGTTGAGTTAACGTGCTTCTTCAGGAGAGTCTACAGGAGAATTTATATCTATATGTTCCGGTTCAAAGGAAAGAATCTCAGGATACCCGGCTTCCTCAGGCCCTCCGCCCGTACTCTCAACCTGAGCTTTACTGCCTGCAAACTTTTCCCCTCGGGAAAGTTCAGGCGCGGAAACATCTGCTATTAAGCCCTGTTTCATCTGATGGAAGGGGGGCGGGTTACCTTCGGTGGAAAAACCGGACTCTTCTCCGGGATAAATGTACAGCTCTCCGAACATCTCATTCTGGAAGAGCCAGATCTTTCTGCTCGAAGCAAGAAAGAGGAGGGAGAGGTAATCCATGATCCGGTCTTCACTGAGTTGGAGGAGTGTGGAAAACTCCACAACGGGCTGCTTCATAAATAGTTCAACAAGCCTTGCCCAGATAAGGGCCAGCCTGGAGCTTATAGCTTCATCGTGGGCAATTCCGAGCACATCTCCGGTAGCTAGGGGGGCATCAGGGATATCAGGTTCTTCTGTAGCCAGCCGGGCCTTTTTTTCTTTTTTCCGTGAGAGCGTCCTTTCGGCTTTTTTGAGCTCCAGAATAAGTTCATTCAGGGTGACAGGCCTTGTGGAAAGGCGGCGGACAGGCAGCTTCGGGATAGGGAACTCGTCAGGTTCGGGAAGATCTTCATCAAAAAAGCCAGGGTCGAAATCCTCCTCTTCCTCTTCTTCCACCCCGAGGATTACTGAAGACTTCATGCGGAGAAGGATAGCAGAATAAAGGAGGGTTCGGGAAGAAATCCTCAGATCCATTCTCTGGAGCTCTTCTACCCTCTGAAGAAAACTGTCGGTTAGCTGCACAACGTCGATATCCCAGGGGTCAATCTTCCCGTCTTTTGCAAGTTCGACCAGAATACCCAGGGGTTCATAGGTATTAAACTCCGAAAGGTCGAGTAGAGCCCAATCAACGCCGAGGTATGAGAGAGTTGTCGGAAGCCCGAAAACGTCGGGGTCTGAAAAAAGAGAATCCTTTTCCCCGGATTCGCGTGGGGAGGGAAGGCCGGAAATGTTGAGTGCCGAATTATCTATAAGTTCAGCCATTAAGCTTCACTCCGGTAATACTAGTGATATTATTTTCCTGCATTGTAACCCCGATCGTCCGGCTTGCAGCCTGGATCATGGGTTTTCTTAAGGAAACAACGATGAACTGGACTTTTGAGCCTGAGGTTTTAACCCGCCTTGAGACCCTCTCCACATTCCAGCCGTCAAGGAACATATCTATTTCGTCAAAGGCATAAAAAGGAGCAGGACGGTATTGCTGGATTGAAAAGATGAAAGCAAGTGCCGTAAGACTCTTTTCTCCTCCGGACATGGCTTCTATACGCTGGAGAGTCTTTTCTTTTGGCTGTGCCCTGAGGGTCATTCCTCCGGCAAAAGGGTCGTCGGGGTTTTCCAGCAGGAGTTCGCCCATGCCGTCGGAAAGCTCGTAAAAAATGGCCTTGAAATTGGAATTTATGCTTGTATAAGCCTCCATAAAGGCATCCCGCTTGAGCTGTTCGTACTGGTCAATGCGTTCGAGGAGCTGTTCCCTTTCGGTAAAGAGCGTATCGCGTTTGCCCTGCAGGTCGGAAAGCCTGAGTTCAACCTCGTTATACTCATCAATTGCCCGCATGTTTACAGGCTCAAGCCTGCGCATGGCTTCTTCGATTGCCTGGATCCTCATGTAAACGGTTTCGTAACTAGGGACCTCGGAGGTTTCTTCTATGCCCCTTCTCTCTATCTCTTCAAGCAGCTGTTTTTCCTGGTCGAAAAGGGCACTTTTCGTAGCTGTGAGCGTAAGGACCTGTTGCTTTGCCTTTTCAAGGGTAGTTGCAGCTATACCGACCCTGCGCTTCACTGCGCTGTGCTCAGCCTGAACACTTTCCCTTTCTTTCTGGAGCCCTATAAGCTCGTCGGAAAGCTGAAGTTCCCGTTTTTGTTTTTCCTCAAGCTGCGCTTCAAGTTCCGCAATCTTTGCCTTAAGAGAATCCACTTTTTCCCGCCTTGAAGCCTTCTTTTCGTCAAGTTCCCTGATGAGCTCTTTGGCCTCGGAAATCTTCTGCTCAGCATACTTTTTTTCAAGCTGCAGGGCATTCAGGCTGGCTTCAGTGTCCCTGATCCTGCCATCAAGTCTCCGGATTTCCTCATCCACAAACTCGGCTTTTTTGTTAATCTCAGGGAGAGGAGAATCGGCAAGTTTTGCCTCAAGTTCGGCAACCTGAACCTCAAGTTCGGACACAGCAATTTCTTTTTCAGCCTTTTCCGCAATTACCCTGTCCATTTCAGCCCTGAGTTCCGTCCTTGCCTCTTCAATTGCCTTCAGATCTGCCTGTTTGGCTTCAAGAAGCTCTGCAAGTTTGGCTTCTCTGCCTGCGATTTCCTGAAGCTCGAGTTCTTTTCTGGAGATAGTAGCCTCACAGTCGCGGATTTTCCTGCTCAGCTCAAAAACGTGGCTTTCAATGCTGTCCTGTTTGCTGATCGCTGCACTGCGGCTCGCGTCAAGAGATTTTATCTCTTCTGCAAGTTCAAGAAGTTTGTCTTTTTCTGCGGCTGCAAAAGAGATCCCCGATTTCGAAGAAAGGGACCCTCCAACCATTGCCCCGCTCTTTTCAAGGAGTTCCCCCTCAAGGGTAACCATTCTTGCCTTTCCCATAAGGCGGCGGGCGCTGGCGAGGTCTTCCATAACAAGGGTATCCTGGAAAACATACCAGAAAGCAGGTTCGAACTCGGGATCAAATTCAATCAGATCGATTGCGTACCCGATCACGCCATTTTCATAACTGAGGCTTTCAAGCCGCCTTGAATCCCTCATTTTGTTAAGCGGCAGGAAAGTAGCCCTTCCGCCTTTTCTCCGTTTAAGGAACTCGATTGCCTCGGCAGCGTCCCCGTCATTGTCCACAACAACTGCCTGCATCCTGTTCCCTGCAGCAACTTCAAGGGCAGCCGCATACCTGCGGTCAACTTTTCCCAGCTGGGCAATCGTCCCGTGTATTCCGAAGAGCTCATTCTGCCGGGAAGCTCCGATTACCATTTCCACAGCCCTCGAATACCCGCCTCCCTGTTCCGAAGCCCGGACCCTTGCCTCGGCGATTGCGTATTCCTGCTGGAGGCCGTGCAGCCTGCCCTCAAGTTTCCTTATATCTTCCTTGATCCTGAAATGGCTGCTCTCGATATCGTCCCGGTCTTTTATAAGGGACTCCAGATTTCCCGTAAGCTTCTCGATCTCATACTGGACAGAAAGGGTATCACTGTCAGAGGCAGTAACTGCAGCTTCAGCATCCTTGATCTGGTTTTCGATATCCCGAAGTTCCGAGGATTTTCTCCTGAGGGTATCAAGGAGCCGGTCCTCATTGCGGATAAGCTCGTTTTTCTCGTTTTTAACGTCCTCAAGTTTCTTGCGGGCAGCCATGAGCTCGTCCCTTGTTGCTGCAAACTTCGCATCCACATCCGCAATCCTGCTCTGGAGCAGCATACGCTCGGTTTTTCTCTCGGACAGCTCGGAAGAGATGCTCTCTTTTCTCACGTTTTCAGCTTCGATTTTCTCTTCGAGCTCCACCACCTTACCCTTGGTAGTATCGATATCAACAAACGCTTTTCTGCGTTTTGCGTCAGCTTCTTCAAGTTCGGATTCCGAAAGTTCGATGCTGTCCACACAGCGGGAAATTTCCCCTTTTGTCTCTTCAATTTCCTTTTTGACCTGCAGCTGCTCATCTTCCCCTTTTTTCCGGATTTCAAGGGAAATTTGTTCCAGAGCCTGCTCAAGAGCTTCCAATTCCCTCATCCGCTCGTCCAGCAGGACCTGGACTTTTTCAAGGTGCTCTTCTTTCCCTGCAAGTTCCTTATCCACATTTTTCAGTTCGGTCCTGGCATCCTTAAGTTTGGAGAGCAGGACATAGCCTTCAAATTTGATTTTTTCAGCCTTCAAAGCCTGGTATTTCAGGGCCTGGTCTCGTTCCCCGGAGAGTTTTCCAAGCTGGGTACGCACCTCTTCAAGGATGATATCCACGCGTTCGACCTGCTGCCGGACGACCTCCAGTTCTCCGAGCGCCTTTTGCTTACGCTCGTCAAACTCTGCAACCCCGGCAATTTCATCAATAATTTTCCGCCTTTCCACAGAGGTCATGGAGATGATCTGCGTGACATCTCCCTGCATCACCACATTGTAACCTTCAGGCGTTACTCCTGCCTTTGCAAGCTGGGAATGGATTTCTCCCAGGCTCACGGCTTTTCCGTTAAAGTAAAAGTAGCTGTAATACGCATTTTTTGTCCGCCTGACCTTTCTTGAGACCTCAACCTCATCAAGCTCTAACGGCAGCTTGCGGTCGGTATTGTCAAAACGGATCGTAACCTGGGCAAAATCGGGCTTTTTTGCCTCATCTCCATTGTAAATAAGGTCAGTAAGTTTTTCAGCCCGAAGGGTTCTGGAGCTTGTAAGTCCGAGTGCAAAGAGAATCCCGTCTATGATGTTTGACTTTCCACTTCCGTTAGGACCGGAAATAGTGGTAAAGTCATTGTAAAAGGAAATCTTTACTTTTTTTCCGAAGGACTTGAAGTTAACGAACTCAATTTCTTTTATGTACACAGAATGCCTCTGAGATTTTGCGTTTTTGAAGAAATATTCGTTTTTTTAGCCTCATTATTTCCGGGGGTCTTTCCGGCTGCAGGTTATGATTTCCGCATCTTCATTATCCCTGAGGTCCACGGATTCATCGATTAAATGCTTTTTTGGAGCCTTTTCGGCGATTATGTACTCGCACTTATAATCTTCATCGGGTCGGGCTCTTACGGGATTCGCCTTCACAGGAGATTGAGACCTCAGAGAAGATCGCGGGCTTGAAGAGGATGACTGTCCAGTCTGAGTTTCTCTTACAGAGGTAGACTGCCTCAGGTTGCCCCTAAACCGTTTTCTATCCCCGCTCTCGGCAATGATATATTCACACTTTGTTTCAACAATTTCCTGTTCGTCGAGTTCTTTTGGTTCAACTTCCCTGATCTTCAACTGGACTTTTGCATTTGTGCCCGGCAGAGGTGCAGGAGCTTCCCTGAAATCAATCCTTTCATGCCCGGCAGGTTTCTCTTTCCTGAACTCAAACCTGCTCTTTGGCTTTCTGGAGAGAGGGGGAAGGTCGAGGGGATCTTCGAGAACCGGAAGAGAAACAGGAGGAGGAGAAACAGTATTTTGCATATTCCCCAGCGCCCCGGAGAGCTTTTCAACATCAGTTTCCAGCTTTTTAATAAGCACTTTCTGGTCAAGCAGTTCCCTGACAAGCCCGTCCTGAATTCCTGCCATTTCCTTCAGCCGTCGTTCCACCGTCGCAGAGTCGTTCTCCTTTCCGGAATTTAATTCGGCTCGCAGTTCGCTAAGAATTGAAGTCTTGAGAGCTGCAGAATCTGGAAGCCCCATCAGTTCAGTCCTGATTTCGGACAGGATCTGATCCTTAAAAGAATCCAGCTCGGAACTGTTTTCCATTTCGGCCTGCAGTTCGTTGAGAACCGAAATCTTGATTGATTTTTTGAGAGTCTCGAGCTCCTCATAAGTTATTGACAGTCGCCTTTTAGGTGTATTGTGCACATCCCTCTGTCCAGTTCTCATGAAAAATACCTCTAACAATAAATTTGGGTCCCGGGTATCCCTATGTCTGCAATTATGCCAGCATGAAACGTCAGTATAATATAATTTGATTCGATCTGACAAATTTAAATAATGTGTATAGAGTACATGTAATCTTACTTTATATATATATGGTAATCGATAGTATTCAGCCGACTCGAAATAACTTTAGATTATATTATAATAAGATTACTTTATTAACTTTTCTGAAAACAGCCTCAGAAACCATATAACATAACAGAAGAAATTGGATAAAACGTGAAATTTCCGCAGGAAGAAGATTTAGACAGGAAAAAAGCCTGAAAACAGGTTAGGAAGAGGGGAAAATGCCCCAGAAAAGCCCGGACAGTACGCCATAATTTGTTCTGTAAAGAATTATATAGGTGTTAAAACGCCTCACCTCCAAACAGGTAAGCCTGAAATCCAGTATTCAGCAGACCCATGGAGAGAATATCTATCTTGAAGCGTGCAGCGGCAAAAAATAAGAATAAATATTTTTTGGAATTGTCTGTATAAGAAAGATTAAATATGAGAGTCGTGCGAAATTGCCACTTCCCCGGATAAAGCACTCCCGAGAAGCTGGAGAAAAGGGCACTAAAAATAAGAGAAAAGTCCAGAAAGCCGGTAGAGTCGATAATAAAGATTCACATATACAAAACAGCGATTCAACCAGGAATTTTTACAAAATAGGGAATGAAACCCAAAAGTTAACTCCAAGGGAAAAGAGTTAAAGAGTTGGATTTCAATTGAGGGTTGGAAACATTTCAGGGGAAAGTGTTACTTGATGGACGGAAGAGACTCATCGAAATTGAGCAGTACACTCTGCCTCGCCTGAATTTTGGGGGATGTACTGCAGTCCATCTCCAGAGCGGTCTCGTTAACAATAGAACCATGAGTTCCAGTGCTTTCAAGGAAAAGTTGAACCTCTTCAACCTCTGGCTCCCGGAAATGATCCATTTCGAAAATATCCATAATAACACTAAACACGTTTTTGTGTAAGTGATCGGTAATCCGAGTCATCGGAAATAAACACGATGCATGTAGTATTAATAAGTTACGGGAACAGAAAAATAAGATGAGAAAGTAGTAAACTAGTTTATTAATATATAAATATTGTGCTTTGCCTGCAGAACATTATTTTCCTGAAAAAAGACTGGAAAAGCAATAAAAAAAGATAACTGCTTTTTGATACAGTAACCAATCTTATAAATTAATGAGTTTCTCCTTGAATACCCCTCCTCCATCCCTTTTAATGAAATCCTGGCATATTTCTCTCTCGCAGTGACCTATAGCGACCTCAAAATTCGTATCATGGAAAAGAATAAGGAAACAGAATGGCAGTCTCCGATTAATTGAGAGAATATTCCGAAATTCAGGAGGAGTTATTTCAGTTCTCTTTCCCGTGCCGCGCAGAACCCAGACCGACCTGCCAGTCAGGCAAATAACAACTTGAAAGCCAGTGCCGAAGTTAAGAGAAACAATACATAATACATTTGAGAAATATCATCGAAGCTGAGAGAATACTTTCCTTCCCTGACCATGGAACCGGTTTAAAACTCCAGGCAAATACAAGCGCCTCTGCCAGCTTGCCTGGCAACCCTGCAAAAAAAGCAGAATAAACCATAAATTAATTCTCTTGAGTGAAGTTACTGTTACAAGATATCAATTAGTCCTCCTGAGCGAAACGAAGTGGAGCGAAAAGGACCTCGTGCTGTTGCGATTACATCGCAACTCCCAGGAAATCTCTGATTTCCTGCGATCCCGAAGCGAAACTCGGGTGACACAACCAGAGAGAATCAAAGAAAGAGGGGGCCGAAAACCCGGATCAAGACCCCTACCACGAGAGCAAGGAGTATTGTAAAGATGACAATTGCAGCAGTATCCTTTGTTCCAAGCTCGTGTTTAAGTACTGCAATCGTTGCCACGCACGGGACGTAAATGATTGTAATTACTGCAAACTGGTACATTTGAAGGGGAGTCATTACGGCTGCGAAGTTGGCCGTACCTGCAAGTACTGCCAGGATCTGGAGAGCCATTTCCTTTCTGAGAATTCCAAAGACCAGAGCTGTTGCAGCAAAAGCCGGGAGGCCCAGCAGACCTACAGATATGGGCTCTACAAAGTCCTGGAATATAGAAAGAAGCCCCAGGGCATCGGCAATTCCCAAGGCTGCACTCCCCACCAGCAGCAGCGGAAAAGCGATATATAAAAACTCCCGGCTTTTCATCCAGGTCTTCCTGAGGGTGGATTTCAGTTCGGGTTTTCGGAGAGGGGTCATTTCCATAATAAAGCCGCTCCTCTGGCCCGGAAGGGTTCTTCCAAGAATCCCGCCCATCGCTGCAATGATGAAAATCTCCAGCACATAAATAGAGACTGCAGGCCAGAAACCAACAAAAGTCCCCACCAGTCCCAGAATAATAACAGTCCTTGCAGAGCAGGGGATCAGGGAGATGAGAAGCGAAGCTATTCGCTTTTCCCTCCGGGTACCAAGGGCGTGCACTGCCATAATTGCAGGGACATTACAGCCAAAACCCAGAACAAGAGGGATAACAGCTCGTCCGTGAAGCCCGAGCTTATGGGTCAGGTTGTCCAGGAGAAAAGCTGCCCTGGTCAGGTAGCCCGAGTCCTCGAATATGGAAAGAATGGCATAGAAAACTGCAATATACGGGATAGCAATTGCAAATCCGGCTTCCACACCCCGCAGAGAATAGAGGATAAGGTTTCTGAAGAGAGGCGACATGCCAAGAGTCATTTCTTCAACGGGCTGGATTACATGAGGTTCAAACAGGTCGTTCACAATCCAGGTCTCAAGGAAGCCCCCTACCCTGAAGACGAGAAGAAAAGTAAGGAGCAGGGCAGATATAAGCACCATAATCCCGAAGTTAGGTGAGGTGAGAACTTTATCTATCCTGTCGCGAAACCTTTTTTTCGGCTCAAACGACGAGACCACGCTATCTACTATATGCCCGGATTCTCCGTACAGGTCTCTTGCAACGGTATCCTGGACTGAAATACCGTGATCAATTTCAAGGTTCTGCCTCAAGCGCCGGGCAGAAGAGAGAATGGCATTGGCTTCAGGAGGCATGCAGCAGAGTTCCACAAACTCGGCATCGTTAAGCAGGGCTGCAATCTTAACACTCTGGGAAGCATCCGGAAAAGCATGATCAAGACTGGACAGAGCCTGGCGGATCCACTGGCTGTACTTCGCCCTGTGGTGCGCCTGGACTTTTTCTTTCTCTTCGAGAGCCAGGAGTATTACCTCATCAAGCCCTACTCCCCAAGTTGCAACAGTGGGGATTACAGGCAGTCCCAGGAGCTCTGAAAGTTTGTCCGCATCAATAAGAATTCCTAGTTCGGCTGCCAGATCCACCTGATTTAAGGCGATAACCATAGGGATATCAAGTTCCAGGAGCTGCAGGGTCAGATAGAGGTTTCTCTCAAGCCTGCTTGCATCAAGGACATTGACGATGACATCCGGCTGGTCTTCAATAAGAAGTCTCTTGGTTACCTTTTCGTCTTCGTTTGCAACCCCGAGAGAATAAATTCCCGGCAGGTCAACTACTTCAATAGTTTTGCCCCTGGCCTTTACACTTCCTCTAGTAAGCGCAACCGTAGTACCGGGATAATTGGAAACCTCAACCCCGACCCCTGTAAGCCTGCTGAAAAAAACGCTTTTTCCAACGCTCGGGTTACCTATAAAGGCCAATGTCACATCATAAGGAGAATTTTTTTGACTTTTATTGCCAGGAGTACAGCATGAGCTGGAAATCCCTATCATGCCTCCGTTAGTTTTTCCCATAAAGTGCCGTCATTGTTCCGAATTCAGGCACTTTTGCCTTTTGGGGTGATGAAAATTTTCTTTGCAATATCTCTTCCAAGAGCGATCTCAGACCCAACAGCCATGACAGAGATACAGCCCTGCTTTTGCTTGCGCCGGACTTCAATATCCTCTCCTGTGAGGATCCCAAGCGAGGTTAAACGCTCCTTTGTTTCCCTCGGAAGGGTTACCCTGGCAACTGTGCCCGAACTTCCCTCTTTCATTTCATCGAGTGGGATGAATCCTTCTTCGCGCCGCAGGTTACTTTTATCTATATTGATCGGATGCCCGTCAGGGCAGTACTCCGGATTTCCCAGAAAATCGTAAAGTCTCTCAAGCACTGAGTCTGAGACCGCATGTTCAAGCTCGCAGGCTTCCCTGTGAGCTTCCTTTCGGTCAAAATCGAGGACTTCAGCCAGGAAAGTCTCAAGCACCTGGTGTTTCCTCTTTATTCGGATAGCTTCTTCAGCCCCTTTTTCGGTCAATTCGACCCCCTGATAGGGCTTATACTCAACGAACCCCATAGAATGCAACTTTTTGATCATTTCCGTCACACTGGGCGGAGACACATTCAGTTCTTCTGCAATTTGTTTGGTTTTTGCAGGGCTCTGGTTTTTCGTAATAAGGTAAAGAATAGTTTCTAAGTACTCTTCAATTCGATCCGTATGCATTAACACCATCCCGTCAACACATGCCCGAAGCTTTCCAGGACTGATAATTAGGACAACCTAAAAAGAATAATCGATGGATAAATAACTTTTGGTTTTTACCTGTTTAAATAAAATCAGATTGAAAAAGATTTCAAGACAGGGGTTTTATCACCCGAAGGCCGCATGAGAAGGTAAAAATAAAAGAATTCAGAAGCCTTGAGAGGAAGCCCAGAAGTCAGGAGCCTTGAAGCACAAGAACTCCTGAGGGTTCCTTAAAGGGCTCAGGCATTGATAGATTTAAGGACTGCAATTTCATTACAATCCGGAAATTTGGGGCACCTGATGCAGCCAGACCAGATTTTCCGGGGGAGGCTGTTTTTATCCACGACGTTGAATCCCAGGGTTTTAAAAAAAACAGGTACATAAGTAAGAGCAAAGACATCCTTCATGCCAAGGTCTTTCGCATCCTCAATACAGGCTGATACAAGCTTCGTACCTACTCCTTTTCTTGCACAATCGGGCCTGACTGCAAGAGCAAGGATTTCTGCAAGGTCTTCCCAGACCACGTGCAGGGCACAGCATCCTACAACCTCACCTTCGATCTCACAGACATAATAATCCCTTATGTTCTCGTACATCTCACTCAGGGAACGAGCAAGCATGAGCTCATCCTTAGAGTAGGTGTTGATGATCTGTTTCATCTCAACAACATCGCTTATCCTGGCTTTTCTGATCAATTCCTGTTTCCTCTGAAGCGGTAGTTATGTTTTGTAATAGAAATTGTGCGGAATTATAAACATTTACTGAATAGAAATTATGCTATATTACAAACATTTAATGTATTCCAGCTAGGGAATAATCGTAGTTCTGAATAAGAAATTTATCCTTAATCTGCGGAACATATCACTCCCGGAGTTCTGCCTCTTCTCTTGCTCTATTCTTAAGAAAAAGGGAAACAGAGAAAGGGAAACAGGAAAGTGGAATAGGTAAAGGGAAAAGGACAAATGAAACCTGGATAAAAGGATACTGTGCAAAAGAGATAGAAATTAGCGGGCGCGAAGGGATTTGAACCCCCGATTTACAGCTTAGGAGGCTGCCGCCATATCCGGGCTAGGCCACGCGCCCACGATGTGATTCCCGAAAATACAGCATATAACAGTATAAAACTGCATTTCAGGTGAGGTATCCATAATACCGGCATAAGATATATATTTAATTATCGCTCCGGAGCACAGAAAGTCGGGCAGCACGGATATAAATGGGTGTTTCGGGAAAGTTTTAAATTAAATGTAAACCATGATAGCAGAGCAGGTTAACAATACATTTATGAATATAAGGAGTTACTTCGCCCTCAGAAATGAACTGAAAAGAAAGTTAACAAAGCCGGGTAAAAAGATAAAACTAACAAAAAAGGAAAAAAGTATGCACATGAGACATGATCATTCTTACCCTATCCACACTCCCGAACTCCGAAAAATGGTCTTTGCCTCCCTCTTTGCAGCCCTGACTGCCGCAGGGGCTTATATACAGGTCCCAATACCCTTTTCACCTGTCTCTATCACCTTGCAGGTGTTCTTTGTCCTGCTTGCAGGAAGCATGTTGAAGAGCAAATGGGGAAGCCTGAGTATGGTAGTATATACCCTGCTCGGTATTGCGGGGCTCCCGGTCTTTGCAGGTGGCAGTTCCGGTATAGGAGTGCTTCTCGGACCTACCGGAGGGTACATTTTCGGATTCATACTTGTCGCCTACCTTATAGGCAAGCTTTCCGAAAAGGCGGAAAGTGCCAAAAAATCCGGGTTTGCAGTCAATGTCCTTAATATGAGCGCAGGAGTTCTGGTCATATATGCCCTCGGAGTTTCCCAGTTGATGCTGGTAGCCGAAATAGGACCCTGGGCAGCCCTTACCCTCGGAGTTCTTCCCTTCCTGCCTGGAGAAGTAGTAAAAACCGTAGTTGCCGCATATATTGCTTCAAACCATAAAATCTAAATCAGTTATAAACTTTAAAGCCCCAGATTCTAAAATTTCCATGGAAAGTTAAAAAGAAAAAAATAGAATTCGATTCAGCATGATAAGGCTCGAAAATGTAAGTTACAATTACCCTGATGGAACCCCTGCCCTGAGAAACATAAACATGGGAATAAAAAAAGGGGAATACATAGGGATAACAGGCAAAAATGGAAGCGGGAAATCCACATTTGCCCTACACCTTAACGGACTCCTGAGACCTCAAAAAGGAAAGGTCATGATAAGGGGTATGGATACAGGAGACTTTTCAAAGCTCCAGGGGATCAGGAAAATTGTCGGAATTGTGTTCCAGAACCCCGAGACCCAGTTTGTCGGCAGGACCGTAGAAGAAGACCTCGCATTCGGGCCTGAAAACCTCTGTCTCCCCCCAATTGAAATCCGGAAGAGGGTGGATAGAGCCCTTGCCGAAACAGGGCTTGGGAAATACAGGTATCGTTCCCCAAAGACCCTGAGTGGAGGACAGGGGCAGTGCGTGGCTCTTGCCGGAATCCTTACCATGGAACCCGAATGTCTTGTTTTTGATGAAGTAACTTCAATGCTCGACCCTGATTCGGGGAAAGCTGTCCTCGAAAGTGTAAAAAGGCTGCATGAAAAAGGAAAAACCATTGTATATATCACACATAACCTTGAAGAGCTTCAAGCCGCAGACCGAATTATCGTAATGGACAAAGGGAGAATAGTGATTGAAGGAAAACCCGAGGATGTGCTCTCAGACCTTTCTCTCCGAGACCTCGGGCTCACCCCTCCTTCTCTGATAGAACTTGCAGAGCGCCTGAAAAACCACGGAGTTGCGGTCCCCTGGGAAAAGACCTCTTCCCCTTCGAGCTTTGCGGAGGAGATATGCCGATTATTCTTGAAAACGTGAGTTTTTTCTACTCGAAAAATACCCCACTTGAAACCGCAGCCTTAAAAGATGTGAACCTGCGCATCGAAAAAGGGGAATTTGTGGGGATCCTGGGAGAAAAAGGAGCAGGAAAATCCACCCTCATAAAACTGTTCAACGGACTCTTGCACCCGGATTCTGGAAAAGTAACTGTTGACGGGCTTGACCCCTCTTCAAAAGAAGTTAAGAGAAAAGTGGGGATGCTCTTTCAGCAGGCTGCAGACCAGCTTTTTTGCAGGACAGTGCGTGAGGAGATAGCGTTCGGACCGTTAAACTTCGGGTACTCCAGAAAAGAAACCGAAGAAAGGGTCTTTGAAGCCCTCGAAGCAGTTTCTTTCGACCGCTCAATGCTACTTCGAGATCCGTTCAGCCTGAGCGGAGGAGAGATGCAAAGAGTCGCCCTTGCAGGAGCCCTTGCCCTCAGGCCGGACTACCTTGTGCTGGACGAGCCCATAACAGGGCTGGACCCTGCCGGGAAAAAAGAAATTCTTGAGACCCTCAAAAAGATAAAAGACCGGGGGACTGCAGTTATAACCGTGACCCATAATCTTAAAGGGTTTTTTCCCCTCCTGGAAAAGATAGTGCTTGTCCGGGAAGGCAGGATCGGTTTTCAGGGCAGCAGAAAAGAGTACCTTGGGACCGAGAACGTGCCCCTCCCCCCGGTTGCGTCCATGATGCGGGAACTTAAAGCAAGGGGCTTGCCGGTAGACCCTGCCATATTCACAGTCGAAGAAGCACTTGAAGAGATCCTGAGAGTAAAATCGATGCTCGAAAAAGAAAAAGCTGAAAAGTAGTCCGGAAAACGGACTAAAAAACGGATCGAAAAAAATGGATTGAGAAAAAAATAGATGAGAACTAATATATCGAGAAAAAGATCTGAAAAATAGCTTGAAAAGTTGTCCGGAAAATAGACTAAAAAAGCCTGAAAAAATATAAAAAGAAAAATAGGGGAAAAGAGAAAAAAGCATGCATGAACCTGTTTTCAGTTACGTTCCCGGGGCTTCCTTTCTGCATAAGCTCGACCCCAGGACAAAACTTGCAGCCGTGATGCTGCTGGGCATTCTCACCTTCAGGACTGAAAGTTTTTTCGGGATTGGAGTGCTTTTTGCATTCTTTCTTGTCCTTACATCGTGCTCCGGGCTTCCGGCTATAGTGTTTTTTCGGGCAGTCAGGCCTATGCTGCTGTTTATCACGTTTATCTTTCTTGCACAGCTATTCTTCACCGAAGGAAGAGTGCTGGCTTCTTTCTGGATCCTGCACCCTAGTATCGAGGGGCTTCAAGATGGACTCAGGCTTTCTGCAAGGTTTATACTCCTCCTTCTTTTTGCCGCCCTTATGACAGCCACCACTGACCCCACGGCAATTACCTGCGGGATAGAGAGAATACTGCGCCCTCTGCCCCTCCGCTGGCTGGGAGTAAGCTCCTTTGAGCTTGCGACAATGATGAACCTCTCTATAGCCTTTCTTCCCCTGCTCTTTGAAAGGGTTGAGCGGACGAAAGCTGCCCAGGCTTCAAGGGGCATGTATTTCGGGAGAAATCCCTTCCACTCAATCCCTGCCCTTGTCGTGCCCCTGATAAGAGGCGTGGCAAGGGATGCTGAAGAATTGGCTCTGGCAATGGAGAGCAGGGGATATCAGGGAACTCGCAGAACCTCTATGCATGAGTTGTCAATGAAGAAAAGAGATTGGACGACCCTTTTAGCCCTGGTATTCTTTTCAGCCTTTATCCTGAGATTTTGAAGACCGGAAATAAAGGTATAAGTTAAAGGCATAAGTTAAAGGCATAAAGTAGAGGCATGGAGAATATTTTTCAAACAATTTTTCTCTGCAGATGTCTGAAGCTCATTTTTCGGTTTCTTTTTTTGCACTTTTCCTCCTTTTCCCCCCTTCTTTTATCCTGCTAACTTTATTCTGCTAACTTTATTCTGCCAACTTTGTCCAGCTAATCTTACCCTGCTAAATTTGTCCAGCTAATCTTACCCTGCTAACTTTATTCTGCTGACTTTATCCTGCTAGTATCTTTCACATTTCTCTATTGCAGATCGGAGCAGTTCTTAGAAAGGGATTAATATATGAACAACTGTTCATATATTCATGCAAGAAAAGTGCGATCGTGTTAACCCCGAGCAGATCGAAACCCTGCTGCAGACGGTCCCTGATTCCGAATATATTACCCGGATGTCTGCAGTCTTTCAGGCGCTTCAATCGGATACTCGCCTGAAAATCCTTTTTTTGCTCAGGCAAAAAGAAATGTGCGTCTGCGAACTTGAGCAGGCACTTGAAGTCACGCAGTCCGCAGTCTCGCATGGGCTTCGAACCCTGAGGCAACTTGACCTTGTGAGAGTCAGGCGGGAAGGAAAATTTACAGTTTATTACATCGCAGACGAACATGTGCGCACCCTCATCGAGATGTGCCTTGAACATGTGGAGGAAAAAGCATGAGCCTCGAATTCCTCAACATCATCTCTACCTTTTTTTCGGGAATTCTTATAGCCTCCTGGGAAATTTTCGTGGAAGCTGCCCCTTATCTCATTTTCGGCTTCGGCGCTGCAGGAGTCCTCAATGTAATTGTGCCTGACCAGAAAATTGTGGACTATCTAGGAAGCTCGGCAGGAAAAGTCCGTTCCGTTATCAACGCCTCCCTGGCAGGGCTCCCCCTTCCCCTCTGTTCCTGCGGGGTGATTCCTGCAGCCATGTCGATAAGGAAAAGGGGAGCAAACAGAGGTGCAACTCTGTCTTTCCTGATTTCAACCCCTCAGACCGGAGTGGACTCCATTGCAATCACCTACGCCCTCCTCGATCCCCTGATGACTATATTTCGTCCGTTTGCAACCCTTGCAACTGCCCTTCTTGCAGGGTTTGCCGACAACTTGCTGATAGGAGAAGAACCTGAGAAAAAAGAAGGCAAAAAACAGGAAAACCCCGGGAAAAAAACGGAAATCCTCGCAGTTTCGACCCTTGTAGGAGTATCGGCAACCGGAAGCAAATGCAACCCCTCTTCCTGCCGTTGCAACGCAGATAATGCTCCAGTAACGGAAAAAAAGGAGCTGCCTGCCCTGAATTCTATGCCTTCAAAAGTCATGCCCCTGGAATTGAAGACAGGACCCGGAAATGGAACCCTGCCTCTCACCCCCTCCCCGGCAGCACAGGTTCCTGAAAGCAAAAACTCCTCATGCGGCTGCGGGCACTGCGGGCAGGAGGAAAAGGAAACAGGGCCTGAAGAAAGAAGCAAAAGTTCCTTAAAAGAACATATCCTGGGAGGGCTGAAATATGCCTACATAGAGCTTCCCGGAGAAATCGCGAAGTGGATGCTGATTGGAATTCTGCTTGCAGGGATAATTTCCTATGCTGTCCCCGAAACCCTGATCCAGGAGTACCTGGGAGGAGGGCTCGGGTCAATGCTGGTCATGCTTGTAGTAGGCATTCCGCTTTACATCTGCGCTACAGCTTCGACTCCTCTTGCCGCAAGTCTCGTAGCCAAAGGGATGAGTCCTGGAACAGCTTTTGTTTTCCTCCTTGCAGGCCCTGCAACCAATGCGGCAACCATAACCATGGTCGCCCGGTTCCTTGGAAAGCGCTCGGCAGCCCTCTATCTTGGGGTGATCTCCCTGTGCGCCCTTGGGGCAGGAATCCTGCTTGACTGGCTTTACCTTAAGCTGGGAGTCAGCGCGACTGCAACCCTGGGGAGTGCAGGAGAACTGCTTCCGGAAAGCATTAAGATCGGTTTTGCGGCCCTCCTGCTCCCTCTAATGCTGTATGGAAGCTTCCGCAGGGGGCAGGAGTGCGGCTGCACCGAATGCCATTGAAAGCAAGATAATGGGGAGAAATCGAAGAGAAAATAATGAAAAAAGCAGGGTAAGTACCAGAATAATATAAATCCTCAGAAATAGAATAATCATTATGCAGGAAAATCCCGAGTTTGAGGAAAAAAAGGAACCGAAAGAAAGTGACTTCAAGGCTCCGGGGGAGCTTGAAACTGGTTATACGGAAAAGTCATGGGAAAAACCTGAGAAAACAATGGAAGAAAAAGAAGCCGGCGTAGAGCCTACCCCCCAGGAAGGAATAGAACCGAAAGAAAGCGATTTCAAGGCTCCGGGAGAACTTGAAACTGGCTATACGGAGAAATCATGGGAAAAACCTGAGAAAACAATGGAAGAAAAAGAAGCCAGAAAAGAAGAGGCCAGAAAAGAGCCCGAAGAGGAAAAAAGCACGGTTTATACAATGAAAAAGCGCCTGACTAAAAGTAAGAGCGACCGCATGCTCTTTGGAGTCTGCAGCGGGCTTGGAAAATACTTCGGGATTGACCCGACCTTTGTAAGACTTCTCTTTGTGCTCCTTGCCCTGGTAAACGGGATAGGGATCATCCTATATATTATTCTGGCAATAATCATGCCCTCGGAGGAGAGCGTTCAGATGGTGCCCGAAACCCGAAAGAGCAGTTAATGAAAAGACTCAGATAAAAGATTGGAAAACAGCATTTTGAGAGATTATAGTATGCCGGGAATTTCCATATTTTCAGTTCCGGTAGACTATTTTTTCTGTGTTTTAAATCTGACAGTATAGTGCCAGAGGTTTCCTTCAACTTTATCCAGGATAAGGCCAGCTTCTTCGCCTAACCTGATAGTAGTAGATTTTAAAGGGTAATCGGGATCAGGTAAAAATTCGGTTACTGCAAGAATTCCGCCAGGTTTCAGAACTCTTTTTATCTCCTTTAAAACCCTATTTTTATCAGGAATTTCCTGAAGAACTGTTATTGTATATACCAGATAGAAGGAGTTATCATCAAAGGGCAGGTTATGCGCATCTCCTTCTATAATCTTGATATTCCTGATATCTCTGTTTTCTGGCCTGGATAGTTTCTCCTTTAACTGCATTAACATTCCTGGTTGAATATCAAGAGCATATACTTCTCCTTTAACTCCAACAGTCCTTGCAACGAAGGTTGTAAACGCTCCGCTTCCGCATCCAACCTCCAGAACATGCATTCCTTCTTTTATCCCACTTCGATCTATCAATTTATCAGGGGGCTGCAGTTTTCTTCTAAAATCACTATCTAAAAAACGTCCCATAAATGGCGGGGGTGAAAGTTTATAAAATCTTTTTATAATCCTTATTGCAATTTGCAATAAAACAAAAAGACCTGAAGTTATCAGTAAAATCCTTGTAAATACCCGCATATTTAACCACCCTTATAGTATCAGCAGTCTCGATTTTCCTTACTTCTGAAACCTGTTTTTAAAACCTGTTTTTTACAATGAAGGTATAATCAAAAAAGACGTTGAAGATTATGGAATAGTTTATTATGCAACCAAAAGTGACTCCATGTTTGATGTGAGCACGGTCGGGTTATTGGGTACGCCTTAATTGTTTAGCGTCATTATTATAATAACTTTACCTGCTGTCTGAATTTCAGAATATAACCAAAAAATCATGAAATCCCATGATATTGAACAATTGCCCATCGACTTATCATATGCTATTTCATCCGCCGGGATTTAGAGGCAGGACTATTCCAATCTAAGCCTGGTCCGGCTGAAGCAGCGCCTGGTCTGAGCAGCCCTCCGGGGGTTGGCCTGGCTACAGTATAAAAATACGATAATAAGCCGGGCTACAGGTATGATTTTCATTGACGGTTCAGTAAGACATACGTTGTTTAAAGAGACATTATTTTAAAGAGGCGTGTAACACAGGCTTCAGAGAAAAGCTGTAGCCATGCGGGAAACCATTGCCGAAAAAAGAAAAAATCTAATTGAAAGTCGTGGGAATTTCAATAGAAAGCATAAGAACATCAGGAAGAAAGTAGAGATTTATTTACCAAAGATTAGTCAAAAGTAGGCAAGGAGAATAAAGCGGGCTCGAAGGGATTTGAACCCCCGACGTCTGGGTTAGAAGCCCAGCGCTATATCCTGGCTAAGCCACGAGCCCTGGTTGCTTGTTCTACTGCGGAATACGAAATGCGTCTTCTAAGATAAAAGCCTTTTGTATGAACGTCTTACTTGGGGCGGGATAAAATCTTAAAATATTTATGTGGAAGCGGAATTGTAATATATATTCAGTATATACCCGCTTTACATGGAGTGTTTCTTAAAATTCTCAGTATGGCAACTCTCCCAGAGTTAGGAGTATATTTAAGTGCTCTGTATAGAGCTTACATACTGCGAAGAGTGAAAAAGTTAAATGGGCTATTCGCTTGTAGATTAAAGACTGTACTGGATCGAAAGAGCCAGTTAAGTATTCAACAGGCAATCAAAAATTAAAAGGATGATTTGCAAATGAGTGATTTACTGATTTATTTAAACGGGAAATTTGTCCCCAAAGACGAAGCCAAAGTCTCGGTCTATGACCACGGTTTCCTCTATGGAGACGGTGTGTTCGAAGGCATAAGGGCATACAACGGGCGTGTCTTTAAGTTAAAGGAGCACGTCGATAGGCTTTATGACTCAGCAAAAGCAATCGCAATGGACATACCCGTCACAAAAGAGGAAATGACCGAAATAATCCTTGAGACCCTAAGGAAAAACAACCTCAAAGACGCTTACATCCGCCCCATCGTCTCAAGAGGAATCGGCGATCTCGGGCTTGACCCCCGCAAGTGTGAGAAGCCAAGCATCATCGTTATCGCCCAGGGCTGGGGAGCCATGTACGGCGACCTTTACGAAGTCGGACTCACCGGAGTTAGCGTCTGTGTCAGGAGGAATGCCCCGGATGCCCTGTCCCCGAACATCAAGTCTCTGAACTATCTCAACAACATCCTCGCAAAGATCGAAGCCAACGAGAAAGGAGGAGATGAAGCTATCTTCCTTGACCAGAACGGTTTTGTCTGCGAGGGCTCAGGAGACAACATCTTCGTCGTCAAGAACGACCAGGTCCTGACCCCCTTCACAATAAGCAACTTGAAAGGCATCACAAGGGCCACAGCCATCGAACTTCTGGATGAGATGGGATACAAAGTTATCGAAGCAAACCTCGGCCTCTTTGACCTTTACACAGCCGATGAGATCTTCGTTACAGGAACTGCAGCCGAATCGGCCCCCGTGACCAGACTCGACGGAAGAATCATAGGTACAGGCAAACCCGGACCCTTCACGATGAAAATGGTTGAAGCCTTTGAGAAAATAACCCAGAGCACGGGAACACCAATTTATAAATAAAAGCGTCTGCTCAGAAAAAGAGCACGACCCGAAGATAAAAACAAAAACTGCGGGATTTTCCCGCCAAAATCTTTTTTGACCGGAATCTTTCTCAATCAGCCCCACCGGGATCTATTTTTTTGAGGGCCGGAGTCTATTTTTTCGATATTTCGGGCCAGGCCTTCCAGTCAACCCCGTACACTTTTCTCCTGCACGCCCCGGTATAAAATTCCGGTTGTGAGAGAGATTACGGATACAAGAACAGATTGATATGCACCGGAAAATGCTATTAAGGGGAAAAATCCATCTGAAAACCGATAAGATTTCAGGTTGATTCTCATGAAACGCAAAGAATTTCGGGAACTTGTCCCTGTGGAGGAGGCGCGGAGAATAATAAACAGCCTTCGGATCCGGCCTGAGAAAGAAAGCTCAGCCCTTGAAAACGCTTACGGAAAAATCCTTGCAGAGGAGATAGTTACCGAAATTAATGTCCCTCCTTTCCCGAGAGCAACAATGGACGGCTACGCAGTCCGGGCAGAAGATACGTATGCCTGCAGTGAAACGAAGCCAGTAAAACTGAAGCTGCTCGGGAGTATCCCTGCAGGTTCGGACGCCCGATTCACGGTCTCGGCGGGAGAGGCTATGGAGATTGCAACAGGAGCCCCGATCCCTGAAGGAGCTGATGCTGTGGTTATGGTCGAGTACAGCTCCGAAGAAAATGGGAACGTATTCATCTCAAGACCTGTAACAGGGGGCGAAAATGTCATGAAAGCAGGCTCTGATATCCTGAAAGGGGAAAGAGTACTGCGGAAGGGGAGAAAGCTGGGCACAAGAGAAATCGGGGTCCTGGCTTCCATAGGGAAAAAAGAGGTTCCCGTATTCAGGCTGCCTGTAGGGATAATTTCAACCGGGAATGAACTGGTCACACCGGGAGAAAAACTGGCTTCAGGGAAGGTATACGACGCAAACTCTTACACCCTCTACGCAGGAGTTCAGGAATGCGGGGCTTTCCCCCTGCTTTACGGAGTCGTGAAGGATGACGAAATTGTGATGAGAAAAGCGCTTGAGACTGCAGTTTCGGAATGTGCCCTGATCCTGACTTCGGGCAGCACGTCTTCCGGGGCAGGGGATGTGATGTACCGGATAATAGACGAGGCAGGAGAGACCCTTGCCCACGGGATCAACATAAAACCGGGAAAACCCGTAGTCATAGGCATTGTAAAAGGGGTCCCGATTATCGGGCTTCCCGGAAATCCTTCATCTGCCTTATTGATCTTCAATGAATTTGTGGCACCTTTTCTGAGAAAATCCCTTGGAGCAGAGGCAGGAATCCGAAGAACGGAAGCCGGAATTCTGGGTACGACCCTCCGCTCCGAAGGGAGACAGCAGCTCCTCCCCGTAGGCCTGGTCCGGGGACGGGTTTATCCTGCCGACCGGGGTTCAGGGGCCATAACCTCTCTTTCCGAAGCCGACGGCTTTATAGAAATCCCGCCGGAGACCGAATTTATGGAAACCGGAACAGCTGTGGAAGTAACTCTTTTTGGAGAAGTTGAAAAGCCGGATCTGCTCATAGCAGGCGGGTTCTGCCCCGGAATTGACGTTCTTGAAGACCTTAGCGGACTTCGGTTCAGAACCCGTTACACCGGCTCAAGCGGGGGTTTCAGTGCAATTGCCGCAGGCACGGCAGATATCGCAGGCGTGAACATGCCCTCAAAGCGTCCGGAAGAACAAAAAGAGATCCTGTACAATATCCCGACAATAGAGAATGCGGGACTTTCTGAAGTAGTACTTGTCAAAGGGTACAGGCGGGAAGTGGGACTCCTTGTTCAGCAGGACAGCGAAATTTCCGGACTTGAAGCCCTGCCCGGTAAAAAGTTGATCAACAGGAATAGGGGTTCGGGCACAAGGGCTCTTCTTGAGCTGAAAATCGAGGAACTTGCAGGAAGAAGGGGAATAAATAAAAAAGAATTTACGGACTCAATCCCCGGATACGGTTCCGGAGCGAAATCCGAAGTTGCAGTCTGCGAGGCTGTGCTTTCGGGAAAGGCTGATGCCGGAGTGGGCATAAGAAACTGTGCAGAAAAGAATAACCTGAAGTTCATAAAATTTGCAGAAGAAGAGTATGATTTTCTGATCAGAAAAGAGGTTCTGGACACTCCTGAAGTCAAAAAGTTCCTTCAAACCCTGGGCTCCGCAGAATTCGCTTCAAAGCTCCCGATAGGGTTGCAGGTTTATGAGAGGACAGGAGAGATGATTTTTTTTGAGTGAACTATAACGCTAAATCTAAAGATTTAACGGGTTTTCCGGTTCATTTCTTTCTTTTTTGAAAATGAGGTTCCAGGCTCTTCCCTCACATTCCACAGGTATCATATTCCTATAGTATGTTAGCACTTTAAAAAAATAAAACTGCCTGGGAGCGAAGCCCCGGTTAAAATAAACCTTATCTCAGAAACTTAATTTCCAAAAATATATCCGTCTTTTATTCATTGAATTAAATAAAAAATATCGCGGAAAAAGTTCTGGAATTTGTTTCGCAGGACTCAGGAGTCGTGTCCGGGAAAAACAAACGAGATACAGGCTCCTCCAATTCCTCAGCTCTGAAATTTTGAAAATAGAAAACCGGCATATCCGGTCGATCTAGCGGACTTAGAGTATGAAAGCATGTTCCTTATTTGGGGGATATAAATGGGAAATGTTTTGAGGATATCACCAGCCATATGCGCATACCCTGACGATAAATCCGAAAACCTTCAAATAGAAGTCGTTCTTCCGGGAGTTGAAAAGAAAGATATTTCATTTAAGATCTCCGAAGATGGCTTTTATATAAAAGCTAGCAAAGAAGGAGTCGAGTATGCAGACAGCTATTCTATTTACTGCTCGGTAATCCCGGAAAAAGCAGTTGCTAGCTATTCGAACGGCATACTTAAAGTCACAGTGCCTTATCAACAGCCTTTAGAAAAATTAATTGATGTGAAAATCGAGTAAGACGAAAGTACGACAATCTTCTCCGGGGGATACGGGAGACTGACTTTACAGGCACGGGCTGTTCGGTTATAGAGGAAGTCGCAAACACAGCCAGAGGAACGAGAAAGTCAGGAGAACAGCAAAAAGGAAGAAAAACAACAAAAAAGAAAAAAGGGAACTAAAAATCGAGAACAGAACGTGATAAAGGAGACTGGAGATATGGATAGTATAAAAGTAAATGTTAGGTGGATCGATGGCTATTATGAGTCATTCGATTGCACAGAAGTTAGATTTGGTTTGGATCTTCTGTGGATGAAGTTGACCGATGACAGAAACCGGCATATTCCACTTCGAAGCGTACGCTGGTTTTCAGTTACACCGGAAAGTCGTGAAAGTAAAGTGACAACATGAAGTCGACTATATAAACGGAGACGAACGGAGTGCATTTGCTGCCATGCGCAGACTTTGCCTATCAATAGTTTCTACCATAGCTTTTTGATTCCATGGTTTTCATGGCAGCGATTGTTCAGAGCGATTGTTCAGAGCGATTGTTCAGAGCGATTGTTCAGAGCGATTGTTCAGAGCGATTGTTCAGAGCGATTGTTCAGAGCGATTATTTAGAGCGATTATTTAGAGCAATTACTCATTCTGAATTCGGTCACATGAGTCCTGCTTGCGACGCCCATCAAAAACTCTTTTTCAACAAACTTTAAATATTATTATAATTATAAAGATATACAAATGGCCAGGAATATCTCTACCGGAATATTTTTACGGTTCCCGAACCAGTAAATAAAACCATTCCATAGTTATATATATTGCATCCAACTATTCAGGATAAAATATCCAGATAACGGATCTGTTTTGGATCAAAAAAGGTTTGTAGAGACCGTTTGGGTGCGGTTTATTTTTCACATACAAAAGATCATTTCTTCAGTCCCGAAATCGGCAGGTTCCAGATGAGCAGCATACAGGAGCAAATACAGGAAGTAGAAGACGAAATTCGAAAGACCCAGTACAACAAGGCAACTTCTCACCACATAGGCAGGCTGAAAGCCAAGATAGCCCGTATGAGGGACGAAATTGAGAAGAAAGCCTCTTCAAAGGGCGGAGGAGAAGGTTACTCGGTCAAGAAATCGGGAGACGGTACCGTAACTCTCGTGGGCTTTCCCTCGGTAGGAAAATCCACTCTTCTGAATAAGGTTACGGGAGCAAAATCAGAGGTAGGAGCATACGAATTTACCACCCTCACCGTCGTGCCCGGCGTGCTTGAACACAAAGGCGCAACCATCCAGTTCCTTGACGTTCCCGGACTTGTAAAGGGCGCATCGTCTGGGCGCGGCCGTGGGAAAGAAGTAATTTCGGTCATAAGAAACTCCGACATGGTCATCTTTTTGCTCGATGTTTTCCAGCCCAAGCACTATGAAGTCCTTATGGACGAACTTTGTCAGGCAGGAATCCGGGTTGATGAGGTGCCCCCTGATGTCACCATCAAGAGAAAGGACAGGGGAGGAATCGAGATAAACTCGACAATCGACCTTGACCTCGATGAAGAAACCATAAAAGCCGTGCTGGACGAATACAAAATCCACAATGCCCATGTCCTTATAAGGGAAAATATCACTGTGGACCAGCTTATCGATGTAGTCCTGGGCAACAGAAGTTATGTCCGCTCCCTGACAGTGGTCAACAAAGTGGACCTTGCCTACCCTCAACTGATAGAAGAATGCCGGAAATTGTATCCCAAGTCGATATTTATCTCGGCTCATGAAGGCATTAACATCGAGAACCTCAAGGACTCGATCTACGACTGCCTGGGTTTTATCCGGGTCTACCTCAAACCTCAGGGACAGCCCGCAGATATGGAAGAGCCCCTTATAGTAATGAGCGGGACAAACATAGGCCAGATCTGCGACCGCCTGCACCGTGATTTCCGCAGGAAGTTCCGTTATGCCCAGGTATGGGGCCCGTCTGCAAAACATCCCGGACAGAGAGTAGGGCTTGAACATGTCATGGAAGACGAAGATATCCTTACGATAATCATCCAGAAATAAAAGAAAAAGGAAAGCGAAAGGGAAAAAAGAAACGACCTTTCGTATCTGTTCTTTCCACTTCACGTTTTTTGGTTACTCTTTAGCGGATCTGACTCATTTAACCGATCTTTTTGATTTTGCCAATTTTTTGATTTTTGTCGATCTTTTCGAGTTTATACACTCTTAAAGAGCCTGTATTGTCTGCGAATTGCCAGAGAAAACATTTCTCTTTCGGTCGTTTTCGGATTCGATCGAACCTTTAGCTTCAACTTCTTCCTCGAATTCCGCAGCATATTCATCCGGACTTTTCCTTGAGGACCGTTCAGGGACTTTCCTTTGAAGCTCAACCTTTACACTCGTTCCGATGCCACACCTTTTCTTTGCAGCCTCAAGAATCGCTGCGAGCATACCGGAGTAAGAAATATTGGCATAAGCTGCCATTTTTGCAAGGTGCCCGTCCCAGCACCAGCCGGGGTTCGGATTTACTTCAAGCAGTTTTGGCCTGCCTTCGGCATCGAGCCTCCAGTCAAAGCGGGCATAGTCACGGCAGCCCAACCTTGTAAAGAGAGAAAGGCAGCACTTCACAATTTCCTTTTCGGTCTTTTCAGGAAGGCCCGCAGGTACGGATTTGATCTTCCAGTAAGGAGAGTCAGGGAGCCATTTGGCTTCGTACCCGCAGATCCTGGGGAGGTCTTCAGGGACTGCGGAATAGTCTTCTTCCGTGATAGGCAGCACGGTACAGAAAGGCGGGTTTCCGATGATTCCGACACTGATGTCTTTCCCGGGAAGGAACTCTTCCAGCAGGAAAGGCTTGTCTGCCCCTATTTTTTCTCTTGTCTCTTTCATTATATTGAATATTTCTTCCCTGCTATGGACAATGCTTTTCTGCGTGATCCCGTAACTTGAGTCTCCTGAGTTGGGTTTTACCATCAGGGGAAAAGAGAGGGAAAGCCTAGAAACATCAGAATCCCCGGTAACGAGAACTCCTTTTGCCACAGGAATCCGCATTTCCCGGGCGACTCCCCTTACAAGAGACTTATCATAGCAGAAAGCAAGGCACTGGGGACCCGCACCCGTATAAGGGATATTGAACTGCTCAAGCAGGGCAGGAACATGGAGCTCTTTTGTGGGGTCGTTGTTAAAACCTTCATCGCAGAGGTTGAGTACAAGGTCAGTCTTTCCTGCCCTCTTTTTGAGGTCTTCGAGCAGGGTCTCGTGCCTGTCCATGAAAGTGAATTTCATGTAAGGAATCTCGGCAAGAGCCTTTTTCATCCTGTTAACGGTTTCGAAATCGTCATCGTCAAATACGCACGCAGGCTTGACCTGGTCTTCCTTTCTCGGGTCTCCGAGCACCACAACAACATTAAGGGGTTTTTTACTCTCAGCATTCTGAAGAGAAGAAGATAGCGACGGCCAGGCTTTCTCAACAGTTGCCGAAAGCAGGATTCTCTGTCCCATCATTCCTGCGTCCTGGGTCTCTGTTGATATGGGGCTGAAGGTTGTGTGAAAAGTAGGGCTGCTAAAACCTGACGCGGTAAGCAGCTCAAAAAGGCTTTCCCTGTTGTACAGCCTCTCAGCGTAAAACTGGTCTGCAATTATTCCCCGGTCGTTGCGGCATATAACCTCCCTGCAGATCAGGCGGTCACCATCAGAAGAAAGGGCTCTTTCCCTGCATACGAAGTACTTCCTATCCAGCCATTCCCATGATCTTGGCTGGAAATTCTTTTTCATATGGTCCCCATCTACGGCATCAATAAAGACCCTGCCCCCGGGCTTCAGTACTCTGAAAACCTCCTCAAGCACTTTTCGGTCATGCAGAGTGGAATCAAAATATCCGAAGCTGTTTCCAAGGATGGTTACCACAGAGAAAGTATCAGATGGGTAAGGCAGTTTTCTGGCGTCCCCTTCCCTGAACCTGACCTGCAGGTTTTCCTTCTGAGCCCTTGTTCGGGCTTTCCGGATAAGGTACTGGGACCTGTCGTAGCCTTCAACGTTTGAAAACCCCCTTCTTGCCAGTTCCAGGACATGCCTGCCCTGGCCGCAGCAAAGGTCAAGAACCATGTCTTCAGGGTCCAGTCCGAGAATGGAGACAAGAAGATCTGCCTCTTTCCTCGTAACTTCCATATCATCCAGAAGATCAGCATCGGTCTTGAGGTAAAGGGAGTTAAAAAGAGTCTGCCACCAGTCGGATCGGACATGAGGTTCAAGGTCATCAACGGGACCGAGGGTTTTCGTCTGTACGGTACCTTTAGCGCGTTTGCGCCTGGGATTTGAATCGGTAGTATTCTGGGTCATGATCTGATATCTTCCAGAAAAAAGTGTATGTGCTTTCAGTATATCAAGTTTATCGGAGGGTTGATTGCCCATTATATACTGAGAGGGTTGTCGAGCTGGATTTATTGAAGGATTAATAGGATTTAAAAGGATATTTAGAGATATAATAGGTGTTTTAGCTTTATTTAGAGAAATATTATTGCTTTTAAGGGTTAAAGGAATATAAAGTAAATAATAAGATCTAAAAATGAAATTAAAAGTCCAATTCTGGCGAATTCGATAAAAGAAAATGTTTCACCTTCTTTCTCAGCATTCTGAAGAATTATAACATTGCTTGCAGCGCCCAGGATTAGAAGATTCCCCGCAATTGTACTTCCAGCAGCAAGTGCCATCAGCTGTCCCTGAGAGACTCCGGTTCCCATTGCAGGAAGATAGAGCGCAACAAAGGGTACATTAGAAATAAGCTGGCTGAGTCCTATGCTGAGAGCCAGGATCATAGGAACCGAGCCTAATTGCGGAGACATTCTGCCGAGAAGTTCCTGGCAGGTTCCGGAAATCCAGACACTTTCCATAAGCACGAACATCGAAACAAAGAAGACCAGAGTTGTCCAGTCAATGTTCTTTACAACTTCGGTTCGCCTTTTACTGAGCAGCACTGGAGAAGCGGAGAGCAGGGAAACCCAGCTCAAACTGAAATCCCAGGCAGGCAAAAATTCCACAAGCAGGATCTTACAGGAAATAAGAGCCAGCAGGAGGGAAAGAGCCTTTTTTGAGATTTCGGCAAGTTCGGGATCGGAAATGACCTCTTCAGAATGGATTAGGGCCGGTTTTCCGAATTCCCGGCTGAAAAAAAACCTGAGTACTGCGTAAGCAAGTGTAAGGTTTATAAGAGTTGGCAGAGCAAGCGAGCTCAAAAAAACCACAAAAGGAGATTCCAGATTTCCGTCAATTGCGATCAGAAGGTTCTGCGGGTTTCCGATAGGACTCATGACACTTCCTGTGGTTATTCCGAAAGCCAGGGCAAAGAGCATGAGTTTGGGAGAGACCTCGTATTTCCGGGAAAAACGCAGAACAAGCGGGGTACCCATAATAGCAAGGGTGTCATTCATGAGGACCGCGGAGAGCAGCCCTGTGGAAAATATCACAAGCAGGACCAGTTGATCCGTATTCTTCGCCCTTGAAACAATCCGGCTCCCAAGCCAGGCAAGATATCCGCTCCTGTTAAGCGCTTCCCCCACACAAAAAGCCCCGAATAAAAAAAGGAGCACTTCCAGGTTAATTGCATGGAGAGCTTCCTGAGGCGAGATTTCCCCGAGCAATAGCACCAGGAGAGCTCCGAGGGTCATAACCTGCCAGATCTGTAGCCTTAAAGACCCGACCTGCCGAAGAGCGGTGAGTAAGAGAACACCAAGGAGGACGAGCACCGAAAGGTCGGGCGAAGACACAAAAGAAGATATCAAAGACTCTGCTGCCATAAATCCCGCAAGCTGATCGACATAAGTTTTTGAATTCTATTGATATAAACTTCGAATGTGATATGTTTGCAAGTATAAATTACCTGCGCTCGCACATACAGGCTCATGAAAAAGTAGTTCATGGGAGTAAGGTAGAGTACATTCCTAACAGGTAGCTAAGGGTATACGAAACGCTTAAAATGGACTGAACAATATTTCAGAACATGACGATATGGTTTCCTTTTTCTGCGACCATCCGGAAGGAAGAAAATTCTTATGTTTCAATCTGCCCCGAAGCGGATGTGATCTGCAGAGGGGAAACTGTTGAAGAAGCCATTGAAAACCTGAAAAAAGAGGTTGAAAAATTCCTGGGAGAAGAACTTCCCCAAGGCTTTTCGAAAATTGTGTATTATTGATTTCTGCGATCGAAGGTCAAATAAAAGAAAATTAGAAAAATTTAATATCCCACAACATAAAAAGAAAGAAATAAAGAGAATAAAGTGTATTTACAATGGCCAAGGTGATGAAGGGTGAAATCTTCCAATAGAAACATTAAACTTACAATAAAAGGAGAAAATGAGATATCTGTCCCCTATCTCGTAGAAACCCTTCAACATATTCAGAATGCTATCTATCAAATAGGAGATCATCTTGTTGGAAATCCTGCACGCCAGAAAGGAGATTTTCCGAAACCGGTAAAAGAATACTGTACATTACTTATTACAGAGCTAGAAAAAGGTAGTATCCACGCAACCATGGAAGTGGCAGACGGTCAGATACGAATAGAGAGCCTGCAAACACTCGGAGAAGAATCTTTATGCGTCACAGAAGATTTGCTGGTAGCTCTTTCAAAAGCTAATGTTTCTGAGGAAGATTTGCATAGCATAATTAGAGACCAACATAGAGTCAATAAAATTCTGAGAGAATTCTATTCAATGTGGCCTGATGAAGAAAGTAAATTAAGTATTAGCTTTGCTTTCGGGAAGGACAAAAACAGAGAATTGAACCCTAAACAAAAAGGAAAGATTGAATCTCTTCTTAATAAAGCTCCTGAAGAATGTGAGAAAGAAGTCTTTGGTAGATTGGTGGAAGTAAGAGTGGATAAAAAAAGGAGTATTCAGATAGATTCTGTAGAGGGGATTATAAAATGCAAGTATACTCCTGATATTGAAGACCTTGTTACTTCATCCCTGGGAAAGTTTGTAAGAGTTCGGGGAAAAACAAGTCCAACTTCAACCGGCACCTTTGTTCTGGAAATTGACCAAGAAAATTGTCTGGAGCCACTATCTCATTATAATCTTAGGTTATTCAAGAAGGACAATGTAATAAGAAAACTTGAAAAGGCAGTTAATATTGAATTATATTTCGAAAATGACTATTATATTGCTTCAAATGATGACTTAGGCCTACTCTCGGCTCAACCCACTCTCAAGCAAGCAATTGAAGGAGTTAAGGAAGAACTTACTGTCCTATGGTCAGAATATGTTGAAACTGAAGAAAACACACTAACAAAGAGTGGCAAAATCCTAAGAGATAAACTCTTGCAAATTGTGGGTGAAAGCTATGTCCAGCTATAAAGCAAAAGACATAGAAATAGCCTTATCAAAAAAAGGGTTTAAAATTCACAATTCCCATCACAAGTTATATCGTTATTATGATGGAGAAGAAAAAACCGGAATCCACACATTTATTAGTCATGGAATAAAGGAATATGGAGACTGCCTGTTGACAAAAATGAGAAAACAGCTACAACTCTCAAAAGAAGAATTTGCTGATTTAATCGAGTGCCCCATGACAGAAGAAAGACTACATGAAATATATTCGGAAAGAAAGCTGATTTAAAGAGAAGTATATACCTGAAACAAAAAAGAAAAGGGAAATTTCCCTATTAATCAACTCATATTTATCAGGTGCTTTCGGTCACATTTTAGTTTAACTTAATTTTTTCCATTAATCAGTGATAGCGCTTCAGTGGGAATATAGACCTTACCGGTTGCCGGAGCATAGACGACTATTCCCTCGAGCTCGTGGGTTACGCCGTCCTTGACAAGAATGTTCTTGTTTACCGGAAGTTCGGCATCTCCGATTTTGAGTACAGGGTTCGAAGGATCGGTCATATCCAGTGAATATTCGTCTTCATCGAGTTGCCCGTCCCCGTTATCTTCAGAAAATACCTCTCCGACTTCGACAAAGAGGTGCTCGTTTGTCTCAGCCAGGTCGAAGCGAAGTTTGTCGGCAATATATTCCGCAATTTCGGTATTATCCATGTACCCTGCAGGGGAATCGGGACCGTAAGCCCAGAGAGGGACGTCTTCTCCGCAGTGCCCGTGGGTTGTCCAGCCGATTACGGTATGGTTCCGGCTAATGACCTCGCTGATTGCGTAGTCAAGAGAGGTACCGTTATTTTTGAGGGCAAGAATTTCGTCTACGTCCTCGTCTGTGGCGTCAATGCCCCACCAGGTTTTCAACTGGGATTTGATGTTATCGTAAGAAAGATCCTCTCCTATTTTATTAGCCACTCCTGCCGCAGTGATATTCATGCCTTCAAGAGGATTTACCACGTCTTCTACACTGGTGTCATCATATTCCGAGTCATAATAACTCCCTATGGTCATCCCACCGGTGTTGTGGTCAGGGAAAACTATGACAAGGGTGTGTCCGTCTGCTTTGGCGAAGTCAACCGCGACTTTGACAGCTTCGTCAAAGGCCAGGAAATCGGTTACCTCATAAATGGGGTCGTTGGCATGCCCTGCCCAGTCTACCTGGCTGCCTTCCACCATCAGGAAAAAGCCGTCTTTATCATCAGAGAGGAGTTCGATGGCTTTTTCAGTCATATTGGAAAGAGAAGGTTCCTCAGGGGCAAACTCAGCGCGGTCGATGTCCGGCTGCATATGGCTGCTGGCAAAGAGCCCCCAGGTCTTCCCGGAACTCAGGGAAAGCATCTCGGTTTCATTGTCAACGTACCGGTAGCCCCTGTCGAGAAGGACTTCGGTAAGGTTTTCCCCGTCAGCTCTCTTGCCACCGTCGGCTTTGGGGAGGAGGTACTGAGAGCCGCCGCCGAAGACCACATCGATGTCTTCATACACCATCTGTTCCATGATTTCGCTTTCATTGTTCCGGTTATCAACGTGGGATGCAAAAGCTGCAGGTGTTGCATGGGTAATCCTGGAGGTTGCAACAAGCCCGGTAGCTTTGCCTTCGAGCTTTGAGCCTTCAAGCACTGTTGCAAGGGGGCTGTACTCTTCTGCCGGGTCTGCCACAATACTCAGCAGGGTGTCTTCTTCGGGACCGACACTTACGAAACCGTTAGTTGTCTTGAACCCGGTAGCAAATGCCGTTGCGGCAGAAGAGGAATCCGTGATAACGGAGTCGGCGCTGTAAGTGGATACAGTTCCGGCCACCATTTCATCAAGCTGCAGGGACTCTCCGCCGTACCAGCGTGCAAGGGTCTGGACACTCTGAGAGCACCCGTCAGGGACCATGACAATCACGTTTTTTATTTTGGCTTCCGACCCTGCAACAGGTTTGCAGTTAACGGAATCGTTGAAATCGGCATTGTTGTTCAAATTGCCTTTCACAGCCACTGCGGAACCAACATTTCCAAGCAGCAGAAGTCCTATAATCGAAAAAGTTAGCAAAATGTTTGTTTCCTTTTTCTCCATGAAAATTCCTCGAACTGAGAGCAGATTTTTTAAGAGCAGGTTATTAGGTTCATACCATACTCAGAGTTTAGATCTCAAATTCGAAGAGGAAGCCAGCTGTATTTGAATTTTTCACATATAAAATATATATCTGACGATAGACAATGCTGGAAAAGTACAGCTATATAACCCTATTTTGCAGTAAGTTGAATCTGGCAAAATATCCGTCTATATCCTTCTCTTTATACCTTATTAGAACCGTCAATGCATTCGCTTAATAGATTTCCCTGTAAAATCTTTGCATTTTATCAGGCACTGCTTCCTCTATTATAAACAATAACGGAACCCGGATTCTTTTGAGAATTATTCCGTGCCGTGAAGGTGTGGGTTAAAATATCAATCTTCACTCAAGTGAATCAAATAATAGATCTATCTGATCCGTATAGCATTATTCACCACACAGAACCGTTCCTGTCCCGCTCGACGCAGGAGAGCGGTCTTCCCCAAAAGACAATGAAGAGAAAAAAGAAAGAAAATAAAAACTCGAAAATAATAGCTGCTGGATATACTTGTGATTAAGAACGAAAACCAAGTAGACTAAAGAGAAAAAATTTTGGTCTTTATTTCTCTTTCAAATCTGTATTTGTTCTGCTTTTCTGCTTTTTGTGAAGGGCCGCCAGACAAGCTGGCGGGAGCGCTTATACTTATCTGAGAATTTAAATAATGTTCTCAGGGTCAAGAGAAGTATTCTTCGTACATGGGAGACGGTTCTAAATTCCGTTTCTCCTGGTGACGATATGAATTAGCCTGTTACTTTTGGCGTGGCAGATGAGCCGGCTTCAGCCCTGCAAGGAGTAGAACAGATAAACAAAAGATTCCAGCTTCGGATATTCTGAGCAATATCAACAGATTAATCAGGAACTATCAAAAAACCCAATCTCATAATTCTCGTATTAATCCGGTCTGAAAAAAAGAAAAAGAAAGGAAAGCTTACCAGTAAACCAGTAAACTTGTAACAGTTCCTTCCATGCCGGTAATCGTTCCCTGTCTGAACAGGTACTTTCCGCTCAGGGGCTGGCCAATTACAACATTCAGTTGTTTATCCTGAAGTGTAGCTCCTCCAGGCACACCCGTACAGTCTATATACACAGTCCCCTTGTCGGTGGTTTCAAAAACATTGAAAGCGTGATTAACTCCTTCTGCACCTACCCAACCGGCTTTTATACCGGCAGCTTCTGCACTGTCGTGAAGGGCTTTTGCAAAGTCACTGCAAACATATGTTGAAGTGTAGGGCTTTTCATCGGTCTTGTCAGCTTTCAAAAACGCTAAGAGCTGGTCGTAGGTAGGATTTACTGCATTGTTATAGTTTGTCAGGGTAAGGACTTCCCCATTTCCTCCAACCGTGCAAACATTATTACTACACAGTTTCACGGTAGTTGTGCCGGTTGCATCTGTTGGGGTGACAGGGGGGGACGGTATTTCCAGAGTCAGTGGTTCCGGAGTCAGAGCTTCCGGTGTCAGAGCTTTCGGCGTCAGAGCTTCCGGTGTCAGAGCTTCCAGTGTCAGAGCTTCCAGTGTCAGAGCTTCCAGTGTCAGAGACTCCAGATTCAGGGGTTTCAGAATTACAAATTGTGCAGTTCGAGTCTGGATACTGGTTACAAATTCCAGACCCGGTGCATTCTCCGGAATTACAGTTACTGTAATTCCAGCTTGAACACTGGTTGTAGTCTGGATACTGGTTACAAACTCCAGACTGGGTATTTCCTAAAGAATCACAATTTCTGGAGTTCCAGTCTGAGTACTGGTTACAAATTCCAGACCCGGTACATTCTCCGGAATTACAGTTACTGTAGTTCCATCCTGAATACTGGTTGTAATTTGAATGGTTGTAGTTCCATTCATAATTCGTATAATTCTTATAGTTATAATTTTTAGAGTAATATTTTCCATTCTGGCAAGAATAAGCAGCAGAAGCTGCCGAGGCGGTCAACAGTAAAATTATAAAAACACTTAGAAGTTGTAGTGGGGTTTTTGTTTTCAACTTCTTCATGAAAATTCCTCGAACTGAGAGCAGATTTTTAAGAACGGGGTTGGTTCAAATCATACTCGGATTTAAATCACAGATTTGAAAAGGAAGCCAGCTGTATTTGAATTTTTCACATATAAAATATATATCGTGCGAGAGTCGACGCTGGAAAAATGCGGCTATATAACCCTATTTTGCAGTACCTGGAATCTGGCAAAATACCCGTCTATATCCCTCCCCTCACCTATCATTAGAATTAATAAATGAAAAAAGTAAATAAGCCGTTGAAAACGGGAAAAAATAGAATGAAAAATTCCGAGAAGAACTTTCCCGGAGCTTTTTAAAAATTGTGCAACACTGGATGACCGTGTAGTACTGAACAACCATGTAGTACTGGACAAACGTGTTGCTGAATAATCCTGTTATTGATAACTGCATACTACGGAATAACTTAACTTTTGTGCCTCTCAGGCTTATTTTCGGAAAAATTCAGAAAACAAAAACCTGAAAGAAGGCTTTAAATCCCGGCTTTTACCGCATTCCAGAGCATTTCCATCTTATCAAGCGGCGTGTTCAGAGGGATTTCGCAGCCTGTAGCAAGGATAAACCCTTTTTCCGGGGCTGCGGAGAGACAGCTCTTTACCTCATGCTCGATCTCAACCCTGGAGCCTGTGAGAGGAACAGACGGGATGATATTTCCCATTAGGCAGATGCCGGCATCGGAGAATTCCTTAAACTCCTTGAAACAATGTCTCGGACCGCACCCGATGTTGTTGTGGTTATGAAGCTTTTGGCATTCGACTCCGTACTTCTTGCCCAGCAGCCTGACGTCCCCGAAGGCAAAGTTAAGGGCGTGGGGTTCAAGTTTCATCTCCAGGTCATAAAAGGCATGAGCTGCGCAGTTATGGGAGATTACGTATCCTCCTTCGGCTTTGATATGGTCATAGAGTTCCCTCGTATACGGCAGCATGAATTCTTCAGCCATTTGCGGGCTGAAAAGGTCCCCCGTACTTTCCCCGTTTTCAACAAAAATGCCGTCTGCTCCGGCTTCAAGCAGGGAATCGGCAAAAAGGATGCAGCTTTCCGTGAGTTTTTCCAGCAGGGAATGGAAATTGTCCCTGTCCTTCAGCATGTCGATGCAGAGCCTGCTCCCACCCATGACCTGAGATGCGAGCATCAGGGGAGACATGGTTGCCCCGGTGATAAAGGCCTCGTCCCCGATTTCCGTTCTGAGAATTTCAACCGATCCGGCAATGGTCTTCACTCTCCCGGACCTCTCGATATTATCGGGGTTTATCAGTTCATGCTCGGCTGCGGATTTGAGGGCATATTTCTCAACCGCAGGATAGGCATTTTCCTTTATGGATACCTTCGTCCCGAGCGCCTCGGCTTCCACCAGCAGGCAGCCCCAGGGGGACATCACATTGTCGTGGTGGTACATCTCCCGGGCAAGGATCTGTGCCTTTGCAATCCCCTCTGCAGAACCGTAGGCATCCCTGAGGCTTGCAACCATCCGTTCCAGCACTGCATGCCCGGCCCCGAACCACAGGTAGCCGTACGGGACTCTGTCAACATCTTTTCCTTCGAGTGCGTTAATAAAACGCTCCCTTGAGGTCATTTCCGCTTCCATAAAATATCTCCTTTTTTTAAGCTTCCGGATATCACTATAAAAGTAGTTTTATAAATACCACCCAGATTTCAGGCAAAAGAAAAAATCCCGAGGAGGAAATTTGACCAGTTTTCAGCCCATAAAGAGGGCGAGAAGAGCAAAATGAATAAAAAAAGAAGTAAAAGAAAAAAACTTCCGTTTTTCTTCAGGGTTTCCTGATTTCAATATAACTTTTTCACCTTTTTGTATACTTCATTGATGTGATAATTCCATGAGACAGTCCCTTTTGACAGAGACAGCCCTTTTTGACAGCGCCCACATCAGACAAGTGAAAGGACCTCATAAGGAACGTAGACCTTATCGGTTGCTGGAGCGTAAACAACTATTCCGTTGAGTTCATGAGTAACTCCGTCCTTAATAAGAAGATTCTTGCTCACGGGCAGTTCGGCGTCTCCGATTCTCAGCATAGGGTTTGAAGGATCGGTCATATCCAGCAAATACTCATTTTCATCGAGTTGCCCGTCTCCGTTGTCTCTTGAGAAAACCGCATCTGCTTCGACAAATAGACATTCGCCGGCTTCTCTCAGGTCAAAGCCCAGTTCTTCAGAGACGTATTCCGCAATTTCGGTATTATCCATATGTCCTGAAGGACTGTCAGGGCCATAAGCCCATAGAGGGACATCTTCTCCACAGTGCCCGTGAGTGGTCCAGCCGATAACGGTGTGATTTCGGCTGATTACCTCGCTTATGGCATAGTCGAGAGAAAGGCCTTCTCCATTGTTATAGAGCTCGAGAATCTCAGTGACATCAGCATCGGTTGCATCAATGTCCCACCAGGTTTTCAGCTGGGATTTGATATTTTCAGGAGAAAGATCTTTCCCTATTTTTGCCGCAACGCCTATGGAGTTAAGCTTCATACCTTTGAGAGGCTCAATAACGTCTTCTGCGCTTGTGGAATCATATTCGGAATCGGAATAACTCCCGATAGTCATGCCGCCGGTGTTGTGGTCCGGGAAGACCAGGACAAGGGTATGCCCGTTTTCTTCAGCAAAGTCAACTGCGACCTTAACAGCCTCGTCAAAAGCGAGGAACTCGGTAACAGCATAAATAGGGTCATTGGCGTGGGTTGCCCCGTCTATTTGACCGCCTTCCACCATGAGGAAGAAGCCATCTTTATCCTGGGAGAGCAACTCGATGGCCTTTTCAGTCATCTCCGGAAGAGAAGGCTGAGCAGGGGCAAAGAAGGGACGGTTTATGCTCGACGCCATATGGCTGCTGGCAAAAAGCCCCCAGGTTCTGCCGGAACTGAGGTTCAGCATTTCGGCTCTGCTGTCGACATACTGGTATCCCCTCTCAAGAAGAACCAAGGTCAGGTTTTCTCCATCAGTCCTCTTTCCCCCTTCAGCCACAGGTATGAGATAATTGGAACCGCCCCCGAAGACCACGTCAATATCTTCGTAAACCATCTGTTCCATGATCTCGTCTTCATTGTCCCTGTCATCGACATGAGAAGCAAAAGCTGCAGGTGTGGCATGGGTGACGCGAACGGTTACAACAAGCCCCGTAGCTTTGCCTTCGAGCTTTGAGCCTTCAAGCACTGTTGCGAGCGGGCTGTATTGCAGTTTTTCTGGAGGGATTTCCAAGGTGCTTAAAACGGAATCTCCTGCCGGGCCGACGCTTATAAACCCATTTGTTGTTTTATACCCTGTTGCAAACGCCGTCGCAGCAGAAGAGGAATCCGTGATAACGGAGTCAGCACTGTAAGTGGATACGGATCCGACCATCATTTCGTCAAGCTGCAGAGCTTCCCCGCTGTACCATCGGGCAAGAGTCTGGACACTCTGGGAACAACCGTCCGGGACAAGGACGATAATATTTTTGATATTGGCTTCTGAGTCTGCAGAAAATTTGTAATAGGCATTAGCACTGAAAGCGGCATTTTGGTTCAGAAAATCTCCCGATGCCACTGCCAGAGCAGCACTTTCGAGAAGCAGCAGGCCGATAATTGAGAGAATAAAGAAAACATGTGGTTTTTCGATTACCATAGAATTACCTCAGACTTGAGATCAATTTATTAAAAAACGTTTTTAAGAGCAGTATTCTCTGACCCTACTCAAAATTTTAGAGTTTAAACCTGAAATAGGAGCCATAAGTATTTTAAAATAGCACCTTCAAAAAATATAAAAAACTACATAAGAAATGAGAAAATACGTCTAATCAACCATATTTTAATCACGACAGTATACCGAAATATTTACCTTATATTATTCCCTCTCAGCTTCCATTAGAATCATAAAGGGTTCAGAACCAGGGTTAAGAACCGATGGACGAAATAAAAGAAGAATGAAAGAAAGTCAGAATAAAAAGCTAGCTTTACCTGAAAAATCCTGTAAGATTCGGAGTTAAGAAGTAATAACTGTGAAAAATTAAACACAAAACAAAGACAAAAATCTGGAGTATTACAATACATGACAGAAACATTTACATTTTCTGCAATGGTAAAAAAAGAGAATGAGCAGTACGTATCCTCATGCCTGGAACTGGAAATATCAAGCTAGGGGAAAACGATTGAAGAAGCAGTTTCGAACCTGAAAGAAGCAGTTGAACTTCATATAGAGAAAGAGAGCATCGTCCTTCCGATAAAGCGCCCGTTTCTGACAACGTTTAAAGTGGCAGGGAAAGACCCCGGAGAGAAAAAAGTTCGGTGAAGAAAACGTTGTGAGAAGAAGCTCAGAGGCACTAACATCCTTTTTTGCCGAGTCCCCCAACACAGCAAGCCCTGAAGATATGCTCCCCCAAGCATATTGATCCAGAGCAGGATCAATGGCCCCCAAGCAGTTCTTTTTATACTATACCCTACTCACTTCCCAACTCCACAACCATAACATTATATCATTGATTATTTTAAATTAATTATCCAAAATTTTGTTTTCAAACAAAAATTAATTTATCTTTGAAAAATTCAAAGCGAAATAACTCCTTAAGGATAAAGATCCGGCTACCAGACTCTGAACTGCAACCTGTAAAATCAGTATAAAGTGCAAGGCAGGGAAATAGAGAAATAAAGAGTAGAAAAAGGAGTGAAAAACTAGAATAGAGCGAAAAAAACGAAGTAGAAAAGACAGAAGAAAAACAGTTTCAGAGGAGCCCGGAGGTGCTGTATTCGTTTGCTGCGCCCTCAACACAGCAAGTCCTGAAGATATGCTCCCCCAAGAATATCGGTTCAAGCAGAACCAGCACCTCCGGGCGGTTTTTTAGGTGGCAGATTATATTTGTAGATTATCCCATTTTATTTCCAAACTCCAGTACATACTAATAGCGGAAATTATTTTAAATTAATTATATCAAAAATTGTTCTGTTACAAAGTATTTTGTATTGCAAAAAGTTTCAAAGCCAGCATAAATTATTCCCTGATTCTGATTTTTAACCAGAAATACTCAGAAAGAGTGTTACATAAAAGAGCAAAAAAAAGTACTGACAATACAGCAAAAACCACTAGAAAGTATGCAAAAACAGGGCGGAAGCGACAAAATAGAATGTAAACGGATTCGGAAGCCCTGAAAACAAATATTGACCGTAAGAAGAAGCCCGGTGTCACTCTTATCCCTTACCGCATCCCCCAACACAGCAGCTCTGAAAATATATTCCCATCAAACATACTGCCAGAGCAGGAACAGGTAACTCCGGGCAATTCTTTAACAATCCGCTATAACTTCGCTATTCGATCTTCCCTATGTCTTCCAGCTCCATCATATAGAAAGAATATATGATACTTTAAGTTAATTATATGAAAAATTCTTTCCAAACAAAAAATATGGTCAGGGAAAAAGTTTCAACGCCAGCAAACTACATTTTAAATAATTATAGATATAACATCAAATACCGCAAAAAAGTCCGGAGCTGGCACAAAAATTAAGTACATGAATTAAGCTATAAGTAAAAGCTTTCACGCACAGTCCTGTAGGGTAGTGGTCAATCCTTCGGGCCTTTGGAGCCCGGGACAGCGGTTCGAATCCGCTCAGGACTACTAATTATATTTACTTCTAGTCAACTACTATTTTTTAAAATACCATATGATCAAAGCGAGCCTGGATTTTATTCTCCATTAACTGTAAATGCTGCCTAATAATAGGGACAATGGAAAGTTTTATCCTTTAAGAATTTTTTGACAAATTTGCTGTAGCATTTCTTATATTGTCCTTACTCTTCCTGCTCAGGAGTCCAATCCTAAAGCCCGAAAGCGCCCTTGTTATCCTTGTTATAATGGGACTACTAAAAATCAAGTATTGTTTATGAATTTATATTCTTCTTTTTCTTCCTGATCCCTCTGGTTTTCAAGTTCATTTTATATTCTAAAGATAAATAATAATATAAATCAGTAGTTAACAACGGTTTTTAGGGAAGTTTTCATCCCCTCACAAACTGCTGGGAATTCGACAAGTATAAAAATCCTTTTGAAAGTGGTACGAATATGAATCATCACTACGTACTCTACTTTAGTGAAATTGATAAAACCAGTGGGAAAAGAGTGGGAGGTAAGGGCGCTAACCTCGGGGAATTATACCGGGTCCCGGAAATAGAAGTCCCCCCAGGTTTCTGTATTACTACAGATGCCTTTGATGATTTCGTAAACACGAGCCAGGAATATCAGAACCTGCTGCATTCTTTGATGCTTATTACCGGAGAATCCCGGGTAGAACTTCAAACAATTGGCGAACGCCTGCGTTCCCATCTGGAGAGTCTGGAGATGCCTGCTCCCATCCAGGATGAAATTCTCCAGGCCTGGCAGATCAGCGGCAGCCACTATGCTTACGCAGTGCGTTCCAGCGCCACTGCTGAAGACCTGCCGGGTGCTTCTTTTGCCGGCCAGCAGGATACCTTTCTCAATGTTCAGGGGAAAGCCAATTTACTGTATAGTATCAAAAAATGCTGGGCCTCTCTATTTTCCGACCGGGCTATTATATATCGGAGCCGGAATGGTTTTCCCCATGATAAAGTAAAACTGGCAGTGGTAGTTCAGCGCATGATCTTTCCCGAGGTTTCGGGGATCATGTTTACTGCCGACCCGGTAACAGGCAACCGCAAGATTGTTTCTGTTGATGCCAGCTTTGGTCTGGGAGAAGCCCTGGTATCCGGTTTGGTCTCGCCTGATCTCTACCGGGTAAAATCGGATAAAATAATTCATAAACAGATAGCTCGCAAGGAAGTAGAAATCCGTGCAAGTAAGTCGGGCGGAACAGTCAGGGAAGATATCGAAGAGGAGAGAAGGACTTCCCAGTCTCTATCTGAAGAAAATGCTCTGCAATTGGCAAGAATCGGACAGCGTATCCAGGAACATTTCGGAAGTCCTCAGGATATAGAGTAGTGTCTGGCTGAAGGCCGGATATTCATCCTGCAGAGCCGGCCGATTACCACCCTTTACCCCCTTCCTCTCGCCAATGATGACCGGATTCATCTTTATTTGTCCTTTGGCCATCCGCAGATGATGACCGACACTATGAAACCCCTGGGAATATCGGTGTTGAGGACGTTTATGCCTTTTGGCAAGGATCTGCCAGGAGAAGAGAGCCACCTCTTAAAAGAAGCTGGTTCCAGGCTGTACCTTGATGTTACGCCTTTACTGCACTATCCGCAGGTGAGGAAACGGCTGCCTTCTATACTTCCAGCCGTGGATGAATTAATTGGCCATGCAGTGCAGGACTTCGTCACGCGGGAAGAGTTTCAGGATGCTATGAATCCAGACCGGCACCCGGATTTGTCTCTGATCCGGAAGGCCATGCCCATAGCTTTCTCCATTATGGGAAATATCCTGTACAGGGATAACCATCAGGCAATCGATCAATTAAATAGTTTTATCAGTGAGCAGGTCCGGGTAAACAGAAGCAGGCTTGAAGAGACATCAGGTTTGGATCGCGTGGTGCTCATCCAGGATATGTTGTCCAGCCTGTTTCCCGAAATAATTCACCGGATAGCTCCTTATTTACCTGCGGGGATTGCCACCTACAAAATGATTGAAAAACTTTCGCAAAAATGGCTGGGAGATAACGACGAGTTGCCCGGTATAAGCAAGTCCCCGCCCGGAAATGTAGCTACCGAGATGGGGTTGCAATTGGGGGATTTAGCCGATGCTCTCCGGGGCTACCCGGAAGTCGTCGAATACCTGGAACACGCCGATGACGCTGGCTTTCTCACCAATCTCCCGGGAGTAGCAGGAGGGAGAGAGATGCTGCCCCTTTTTCAGGAATTCCTGCAAAAATACGGCATGCGAGGAACCGGGGAGATTGATATAACCAGGATGCGCTGGCGAGAAGAGCCAACTCAGTTCCTGCCCATGGTCCTGAGCTATGTAAGATCAGCTCAACCAGGACAGCACCGCCGGGATTTCGAGGCCGGAAAAAAAGAAGCAGAATTGATGGCGGCTAGATTAGTAAATCGTTTGAGAAAAAAGCCCTGGGGATTCCTGAAAGCCAGGATTATGCAACGGCTCATTGAGGTTCACCGATCACTGATCGGGATGCGGGAGCATCCGAAATACTTTATCGTACAGAACTTCGATTGGATAAAACAGGCCATCATGCAGGAGGCGAACACCCTGGTTGCGGCGGGAATCCTCCAAAATGCTGATGATATTTTCTGGTTTTCACTCCCCGAGATTAAAGAAATGATCGCAAGACAGCAGACGGAGCTTAACATTATTGAGATACGAAAGAGCCGGTTCAGCCTGGACAGTAAGCTGACCCCTCCCCGGGCCATGACCAGTGAAGGAGAAATTATCAACCCCCAGGTTACAATCCGGACTCCGGCGGGCACCCTGGCTGGAAGCCCGGTCTCAGCAGGCACTGTTGAAGGACGCGCCCGGGTGGTTCTCAAGTTGGAAGAAGCTCACCTGAATAAAGGAGACATTTTAGTAGCGCCTTACACGGACCCTGGTTGGACTCCCCTGTTCCCGCTAGTGGCCGGCCTGGTTACGGAAGTTGGAGGTCTGATGACCCATGGTGCGATAGTGGCCCGCGAATACGGCATACCCGCCGTGGTGGGAGTCGAGGGAGCTACCCGGAAAATTGCGGATGGACAACGGATACGAGTCGACGGTACTCAGGGGATTATTGAATTCGTGTAAAATCCTGAATCGTGTAAAACCCTGAAAAATCTACTTAAGACCTGCACGGCTGAACGGAAATCAATAGCAATAACACTAAACAATCTCGCAGGATTCTATCAACAAGTGGGAGATTACAACAAAGCGCTTCCACTTTATCAAAGGGCACTTGAAAATCAGTAAACAGGTACCGGGACTAAAACATCCAGAAACCTCAATTATAAGAAATAATTCCATGCAGTTAATTCGTAAAAGACAAAGCCTTCATTACTACCGCGAAAGTGGATACGAAACTCTCAGCTCCTGCAAATGAAGGATAATAGTGGCGCCCTTTCCAGCGTAAGAAGCCTTACAGAGGACAAGAGCCCCCTGGAATTGGCTACGCAGGGAGAATATGAGCCTGGTCTGATATCTCTAAACTCTGCCCTGTAAACGTCTCAATAGAGATGCTCAGGACTATAATGAATTTATCTTTTTTAAGATCTAATTAAAAGATCGAATTAAAGAGACTTCACAAAAGTATCTGGTTTGTGAGAAACAGTAGAAGGAGAGAAATAACTTTTCAAATATATAATATCATAATCCAGCAGTACTCCAAGGGTTATTCGGGACTATCCAAGAGAGCAATAAAATTGATATCAGGTTCGGGGGAATCCCGGTTATATAAATAAAAAGTAATATAAATTAAGAGTAATTATATAACCATTAAAAAAGGTATAGAATAGGGAAAAATAAAGCGGAAAAAGGAATTCAGTTCCGAATTACTTCTTGATGAAACGCTTCCCACCTTTTCAATTTTAGGAAATGTCAGAATCTTTCTGGGGGTTAAAGAATTACTTCTGTGATATCTGAAGATGCAGGACCTGAGGAACTTGAGGCAATCGCAATTTCAGTACATTCTCTTGTAGGGCTTCCGACCACCATCCGCAGCCTCAATAAAAAGGGACTTCGCCTGGAAAAAGGGGAAATAATTGACAGGGAATATACGGGACCTGTACTCGAAGAGGTGCTCAGAACCGGAAAGACCGTGCATGGAGTCCCGAAGGGAGGCACATATCTCGGCAGGAATGTAGTAGTTACCCCTATTTTCGCGAAAGACGGGAAGGTCGTTGCAGCGATAGGAATCGTGGATCTGTTGTCGGTCCTCAAGATGCAGGAAATAATCAGGACCGTGGTAAACAACAGCCCTGCAGTGGTTTTCCTGTGGAGAAATGAGGAGAAGTGGCCTTCTGAGTTTGTTTCGGAAAACGTTGTCCATTTCGGGTACACGGTTGAAGACTTTATTTCAGGCAGGGTCCTTTACGGGGATATCATCCACCCCGATGACCTGAAAAAAGTTGAAGAAACACTTGAAAAGCGCATCCGGAGAGGTGAAGTTGACTTCAATGCGGAGTACAGGATATTCACAAAAGCCGGAGACCTGCGCTGGGTCAACGAAAGGACATTTATCCAGCGGAGCGAAGACGGAGAAGTAACCTACTTACAGGGGCTTGTCCTCGATGTAACCGAAAGGAAAGAAAACGAAGAAGCTCTCAGGAAATCTTTTGAAATGCAGAAGTTGCTGAGGACTATAATCAACAACAGCCAGGCAGTAGCTTTTCTATGGGAAAACAAAGAAAACCTGCCTGCCGAATATGTTTCGGAAAATGTGATCCAGTTAGGCTACACAGTAGAAGATTTCACTTCAGGAAAGATCCCTTACGGGAGCATCATTCACAGGGACGATATTGGGAAGGTTGTCGAAACCCTCAAACGCAACATCGCAGAAAGGCAGGATTCTTTCAGTATTGAATACAGGATCTTCACAGGAGACGGGAAAATGCTCTGGGTGGACGAGAAAACCTTTATCCAGAGGGACGCAGAAGGCAGAGCAACTCATCTCCAGGGCCTTGTTGTAGATATTACCGAGCGAAAAGAAGCCCAGAAAATGCTCGAAATCCAGCGGGAACTGGCAACGAACCTTAATACTACCTGGAACCTCCATGCAATTCTTAACCTGGTACTTGATGCCTGCCTGCAGATAGACGGGATAGATGCCGGGGGTATATATATTAAAGACGAACTCCTGGACCAGATAAATCTTGTTGAAACCCGGGGAATTTCCCCTGAATTCAAAGAAAAGGTTTCCAGGTTTAAGGCAGAATCAGGTGAAGCAAAACAGGTATGGGCTGAAAAGCCTATCTACTCAATGGATTTTTACTCAGAAAACATGGCTGAAGCGGCAAGGAAAGAAGGGATTACAGCAGTTGCGGTAATCCCTCTGAAGTATAGCAACGAAATCATAGGCAGCCTGAACTTTGCCTCCCATACCCTGGATAAGATCCCCTGGAGTATCCGCAACTTCCTTGAAAGCATCGCTCTCCAGGTGGTATCCCATATCGCTCCGGTCTGTATCCAGGCAGACCTGTCATAAAAACTTCATGAAACAGGACGACAGAGTTTCTTTTTACTCTGTAAGTCTCAATGAGCAGTAAAAGAAAACAATTGTTACCCAGATAATCAGGCCTAAATAATAAAATTAAAACTCTTTTTTTGAATCAGATCAAAACCCCGTTTAAGGCTTGGTTTTGGGTTAGCTGGGTGCAGGATATTCTGAACTGGTTGACTGATAGATTTCGAACATTTCTCCAGTGGGGCGTCCTTTGGAGTTTGCTCAAACCTCAAGGTTTACCAGAAAAAACCTTTTCTGACCTTTCTTTTTAGAACACGTGAGCGAAGACCGAACTCGGGGTCCACTTACAGGAAGATGATAACTATTGAATGGGAAGAGAAGACTCGTATTAATCGCCTTTTTCACACTGCTTATCTTTCTATCGGGTTCCGCATCCGCAACTACCTTTCATGTAAAGGTAGGAGGAGGAACGGAAGCATACGGGAGCCTCCAGGAAGCCGTGAATGCCGCTTCCGATGGAGATCTTATCCTTGTCGGAGAAGGAAGATATAGTGAAAATGTACTTGTAAATAAATCTCTGGAGATCGTCTCCGAAAGTTCGCACCCTAAAAAAACCGTAATCACTGCTCTGGATCCTGAACTCCCTCTGTTCCATGTGACCTCCGGTTCCGTAGATATCGGCGGATTTTCTTTGAAAGGAGCAAATTCCTCATGCGGAATATATCTTGACAAAGTTTCGGGAAGCAACATTAGCAACAACTATTTTTCGGGGAACTGGAGAAGCATAATGCTTAGAGATTCGCACGCGAACTCTCTGGAAAACAACCGCTTATCTGACAGTGATGATGGGATCTGGCTTGAGAATTCGGGACAGAACTTAATAAGAAATAACAGGGCGACCTGTAACCGACATTACGGTTTTTACCTGAATGCGTCAGAAAATAATACCCTTCAAAATAACTGTGCATCCGGAGGAGCGGTTGGGATCTACATCGAAAATTCTTCCGGCTGCAGTGTGCTTTCTTCGAAAACATCAAACAACTTTTACGGGATATATCTCATAGGCTCGGGGGGAAGCTTGCTTGAAAAGAACACCGCAAACTCAAACGAGATGTACGGGATATACCTCGGGAACTCGGATGCGAGTACCCTGAGAGGAAACAAAGCAAATTCAAACCGGTGGGGGATCTATCTCGACTCAAGCTCCAGTATACTTCAAAAAAATAAAATGTCCTGCAACAACAGGAATTTCGGGGCTTATACCTACCATTACACGGGTGAAATGAACAACACAATTGACACAAGCAATACCGTCGACGGAAAACCGATATACTATCTTGTAGGGGTTTCAGACCGAACCCTTGATTCCGATTCCAACGCAGGTGTTGTCTACTGCATTAATTGTGAAAATATCACCCTTAAAGACCTGACCCTTGAAAACAGCAGTTTCGGGATTTACCTGTACAATACTCAAAGTTCGAGGATTGAAGGAAACCACATCTCAAATTGCGAACACGGCGTTTACCTCGGGAACTGTTCTCTGACAGCCCTCAGGGGCAATACCGTCAATTCTAATGAAGGAGACGCCTTCATATTAAGCAGATGCAGTAACTGCCTTGTAGAAGAAAACAACGCTTCGGACAATATGGCAGGGATCTGGCTCTGTGATACGAGTACGGACAATCTCCTGAAGGAAAACACAGTTACTTCAAACAGCTGGTGCTGTATAGACCTTGGGGACGCAAGCTCCAACAATACTCTTGAAGGAAATATCCTTTCGGAAGCCTATGAAGGAATCTACCTCTATGGGGCCTGTAAAGAAAATATTTTGAACAACAACACTATCACAGCCAGCTCCTACGGATTATACACGGAAGGCTGCTGTAACAATACAATCTCGGGAAACAGAATTTCAGGAAATGATATAGGCATGTCTCTTAACCTGAACTGGACCGACGGGACAGGTTCGGACTACAATACCATCTATAACAACTACCTGAATAACAGCCTGAATACCGAAGACTACGGAACTAACACCTGGAACACCTCAAAAACCACAGGTGTGAATATTGCAGGAGGGCCTTACCTGGGAGGGAATTTCTGGGCTTCTCCGGAAGGGGACGGTTTTTCAGAAACAGCCTCAGATGAAGATGGAGATCTGATTGCGGATCTTCCGTATAACATAACGGAAACGGCATGTGACTATCTCCCCCTCTTACTCAAGGCGCCTGAAGAAAAAAACGAAACCGAGGACGGGAAGAATTGTGATAAGAGCAAATCAGCCCGGAGAAAGAGTGAATGAAGAAAGGAGAGAAAAAAATGCATGGAAATACTTTGAATTTACTGGTTCTGTTAGTCCTGAGCATGATTATTTCTCAATTCGTATTCCCGGTATCAGCCGAGAGTTCATGGGGGCAGGGGAATGAAAGTGTGGGTAATGAAAGTGTGAGTAATGAAAGCGTGGGAACTGTCATAATCGCCACTGTTAAAGGAGATTCTCACACTTACGGAAAAGATAGCATCGCGGCTGCTTTTGAGGCAGAAGGCTTTGAAGTAATTAACCTTGGAGCCGGCATTTCGGCTGAAACCTTTGCTGCAACAGCAAGAGAAAAGGACGCCGATTTTGTATTCAGTTCCGCTTCCATGAGCACCACCATGATCCAGCAGATCCAGATTGAGGAACGGCTTAAAGCCGCAGGAATCCGGAATAAGGTAATAACAGGTGTTGGAGGATCGTTAGTCACCCGGAACTGGGCTGACCAGATCGGAGCTGATATCTATGCCGCAGGCCCTGAAGACGCTGTTTTTAAGGCAAAATCGGCCCTTTTAAACGGCAGTATTCCCGAAACCCATATTTCGGCTAATGAAAGTACCAGTTGCGGGAGCTGCCACGGATAAGTTTGGTACACCCGTCAACAGAGGTAAAAGAAAAATTTGGAAATGCAGCTATTGCGCAGGAAGTCAGACTCTGAAATGACAGAAATTCACAGCAGGAACGAAAAGCTGAGAAAAAGCGGTAAAAGATGAAAAAACAATAGCCTGGACGAGATTGTAGAGTAGAAAAGTGATTAAGGTGGTTCATAAGGTTTGGCCCGCGCCAATGAAGTAGGTTTCTGGATCGGTTTTCAAGCCGTCCTGAATTTGCTTCATCTTGCAGCTCACGCATCAATGAAGTAGATTTCGGGATCAGTTTTCAGACTGTCCTGAATTTACTCCACCTTTGCAGCTTACGCGTCAATGAAGTAAGGTTTCTGGATCGGTTTTTAAGCCGTCCTGAATTTGCTTCATCTTGCAGCTTACACATCAATGAAGTAGATTTCGGGATCAGTTTTCAGACTGTCCTGAATTTGCTCCATCTTATAGCTTATCCCCTCATGAACCAATTAATACTATATAATTAATATTATAAAATAGTTACGATAGAATTTAAATATATTAAACCAGTTTCCATATTACCAGAGAATGAATGCTTTTCATTAAACACGGGGAGACCTTTTTTTATCTTAAACGGGATTCTGGTTTGTCCAAAATTAACACGTCATAGAATCGTTTTTAACTTTCCTCACCTGCCGGCTTCCCGGATATTCTTCCAGATTTCCTTAATCCCGGGTCTTTTCCCGTACATGAGCAGATAAGTCCTGAAAAGCCGACTGGAAAGTGAGAGAACCCAATGAATTGAGACAAAGAGGATAAAAAAGCTAAGGAGAATCTGATAGATAGGCACATCCGAAGTCCCCATCCTGGCAAGCATGGATGCAGGGGAGGTAAAAGGAAAGAGGGAAAGGAAAACTGCAAGCGGGCTGTCAGGATTTGTAAGGATCACCTGCATGAATATAAGAGGAAATACAGCTACAAACGTGAAAATTCCTGCTACTTGCTGGCTCTCCTGGAGGGAGCCGGTTACTGCCCCGACTCCCGCCATCATGCTGGCAAAGAAGAGAAAGCCGAGAAGGAAATAGATAAGGGCAATAAGAAGGAGCGTCGGCTCAAGGGCCACCGGAAGGGCATAGACACCTCCCAGGAAAATTACTGAGAGCCACACGACAATTTGCAGGAGGCCGACTGCCCCAAGCCCCACGACTTTGCCGGTAAGAAGTTCGGAAGGGGTTACGGAAGAAAGAAGGACCTCCATAATCCTGTTTTCCTTTTCTTCGGCAACTCCGCGGAGGAGATAGCCTGATGACGAAAAAATACTGAAAAAGAGAAGAAACGCCATAATGAAAGGCAGCCCGAAGCTGGTCAGGATCTCGGCTATTCCCTGCTCGGAGGATTCTCCGTTATCCCCGACATTATACAATTTCAGGTTAATCGGATCTTTAACCCTCTGGAGGACGGGTTCATCCACCCGGTCTTTCAGCAGAGAATTGATCGCTATATTTGAGAGTTCAGCCGAGAGTTCAGCCCCCTGGACTGACATTTCCTTTTCGGAAGTATAAAGTTCGATCACGCCGGTCTCAAGAAAATCTGCGGGGACTATAATATAGGAAGAAATTTGCCCTGACTGCAGAGCTTCCCTGGCTTCAGAGCTGTCTTCGTACTTCACAAACTCTATGGTTAAGGCTTTTGCCCCCAGCGGCCCTACAGAGAAACCTTCACGGGTTGAAGACTCCGGAAAATCGAAGGAACCGGTCATGTCAATGTAGCCTACTCTCTGGTCTTCGATAAGAGTGGTACTGGCAAGCAAAGAGGGAATAATAGCGATTCCGGCAAGGAGAAGAGGAAAAGCAAAGGTCATGAAGAGAAATTCTTTACGCCTTATGGTTTTCAAGAACTCGTGCCTGGCAACAATAAAAGTTTTTCCGGAAAATTTACTCACCAGAAGCACTCTCCACGGTTTCAATAAAAATCTCGTTCAGGGAAGGAAGAGCCTGCTCAAAGCGCAGGATTTCGGTTCTCCGTACAAGCTCCTGCAGAACTGCCTGTGCATTTGTACTTTCCTCAGGCAAGATCTCAACTGCCCCTTCACGCCAGGTAATCTTTCGGATGCCCGGAATTTCGTGAAGAATGCTCAAACTCCTTTTTTCGGCGAACTCCACAAGCAGGGAGTTTTTTCCGTGTTCCTTTCGGACCCCTGCAACGGTGCCGTAAAGGACCCGTTCGCCTTTATTGAGCATAAGGATCCTGTCGCAGAGCTTCTGCGCCTGTTCCATCATATGCGTGGAGAGGATAACGGTCCTGCCCGCATTCCTGTACTCGAGAATTTTGTCTTTAACGGCTTTCGTGCTCACGGGATCAAGTCCTGAAAAGGGCTCGTCAAGAATGATAAGTTCGGGTTCATGGATGACAGCAGAAAGAAACTGAATTTTTTGTTGCATCCCTTTTGAAAGCTCTTCTACCCTTTTCCCCCTGTGTTCGTAAAGGTCCAGGGACTTAAGAAGAGCCTCTGCTTTTGCCTGAGCCTCTTTCCTGGAGACGTTTTTAAGCTGGGCGAGGTAGACAAGCATATCCAGAAGCTTTGTTTTCCTGTACAGCCCCCTTTCTTCAGGGAGGTAGCCGATCCTGTCTTTTGCAGCCTCGCCCAGAGGACCTCCGAAAATCCGGATCTCTCCCGAATCCGGCTTTATAATGTCAAGAAGCAACCTTATAAGGGTGGTTTTTCCAGCCCCGTTCGGGCCAAGCAGTCCGAAGATCTCGCCTTTCTCGACTGAAAAAGAGATGTCTCTTATAACATTTTTTTCTGCGAAAGACTTCGATACGCCTTCAAATTCCAGAGCATGCATCCAGATTAAATATCTTCCAATATAGAATAACTTTATTGAATGTTTGATTTAAACTAATAAGCGATTCTAATTTGAGTAAATAGACGATTTTAATTTGGGGGAATAGGTGACAATATGCTACCCAGACTGGTTATACACAACACAATAAGTCTTGACGGCTCAACTACCGGTTTTACGGCAAACCTTGATGTTCATTATGGAATCCTGGGCAGTTACGAGCCCGATGCCATGATAGTCGGCTCAAACACCGCAAAGAAGGGGACACAATTTTTTTGCGAAAAAATCCCTCCGGAAGAGGAAGCGGACTTCAAAAAACCTGAAATTCTGCCTGAAGACACCCGGGCATACTGGATGATCGCGGATTCCCGGGGAATTCTTGAAGGGATGATGCACGTTTTCAGGCGATCCGAGTATTGTAAAGATGTTATCGTCCTTGTCTCGGAAAAAACTCCTGAGCCTTACCTCAACTACCTGAGGGAAAGGAATTACGACTTCATCCAGACAGGAGCCGAACGCGTGGATGTCAGGCAGGCCCTTGAAATTGCAAATGAAAAGTACGGGTTCAAACTTGTAGTCTCGGACAGCGGAGGGGTCCTTAACAGCATTCTGCTCGAACAGGGGCTTGTTGAAGAAATCAGCCTGGTCCTGACTCCGGAAATCGTAGGGAAAAACGGGACAAACCTTTTCAGGGGTATCGAGAAAGGCGGGATTCAACTCGAACTCGTAAGAAATGAAATTGTGGAAAAGAAATACGTGCATCTGGTGTACAGGGTTTTAAAGGCTTAAACCGTAGCAGGGAAAACAAAAGATAAATCCTCCCGGATCTGCGATATGTTTCAGGGAGGGAAATTCTCGGGTCAAACTCTCAGGTTTAATCTGGATTCCGAAATTGTTTAAACGATATAGGAATTCGGATATTGAAGGTTTGCTCTGATTTTATACTGGCAGATGTCTGGCATCGGGGGAGCTGCCTGACGTTAAATGGCTGACGTGAGCCAGATCTCCGGGTACTGGCGCATATAAGCAACTGGGCATCAAAGTACCGGCAAGTGTAAGTATTCAACTCGATGAACAGGAATAAGTAAGCAGCTGGAAATCCGGCACCGGTATATTTGAGGAACTGAAAATTCCAGGTGCTGGCATGTGTAAGTGCTCGACCTGCAGGGATGGGGCAGGAACTCACTGAGAGCTAACTGTACCCTGGAAATTTTTTTAGTTTGACTTAAGTTTTTAACAAAGTACAGGGCTTCAAAACAGCCCTTCCAAGAGTAACCACAATGTAAATATCAGACAGTTATAATTCAGGATATTTGGAGGATATTTTTATAAATCGGAGAGTTAAGAGAGATTGTTCTCGAAAATAAAAAAATAAACCCTTCAATTACTCCGAAATGATTTCACCTTCTATTTTTCAGAGTTTTCTCGATCTTTTTCAGAAAAAATATACATCACGATTAATAATTATTAATCCGTACAATAAACTTTATAATGTAAACCTATATAATATTAGGGAGTATTAGGCAGAAGCGTTCCCGGGGGAGCTACCCCCGGATTAAATTTACGGTGGAATGTCAATACGATCAATACGAATTACATAACTAACCCTATTATCTATACAGAGGACAGTTTCGAAAGTCTCGCGTTAAGCGAAAGAGGGGCTGGAAAACCAGAACTCTCTACCCGGACCGAAGAACTGTTTTCAGCTTTTCTTTTAGCTGCCGGATCACGGTTTGAGGAGTGAATATATTGCTCGAAGCCTTGGTGTACGGCGCAATTGCCGCTCTTGTATCCGGAACTGTCCTCCCTCTCCTGTACCGCAGTAAAAACACAAGAAAGACTGCTTTTGGTCTTTCTCTGATCTCTTCAATCCTGCTCCTGGGTTTTGCAGGCACGGTCCTCTACACCGGAAAAGAGCCCATATTTCCAACCATCGGATTCCTGCCGGGCCTGGATTTTACCCTGGCAGCAGACAGGCTCTCAGCCGGGTTTATCCTGCTAATTGCAGCAGTCGTGCCCGGAGTTTCGATATATTCGGTCGAATATGTGGAACATGCAAAAAGCGAAGCCAGGAAAAACCTGCAGACAGCCCTGACAAATCTCTTTATCCTTGCCATGTTAATGGTCGTACTTGCAGGCAATATGGTAGGTTTCCTGATTTTCTGGGAAATAATGTCCCTTTCCTCGCTCCTGCTGGTGCTTCACGACTATTCTTCGGAGGAAAATAAAAAAGCCGGCTTTTTCTACTTCGTGATGACAAATATCAGCACGGCTTTTCTTTTCCTGGGCTTCATAAGCCTTTTCAGGCTTACAGGCTCTGCAGAGTTCGGGCCGCTTGAATACTCCGCAAGCGAGCTGGCCCTCCCCTTCCTCTCCCTTTTTATCGGTTTCGGGGTCAAGGCAGGACTTGTGCCTTTCCATAAGTGGCTGCCCTATGCTCACCCTGCAGCCCCGTCAAGTGTCTCAGCCCTGATGTCCGGAGTTATGCTGAAGGTTGCAGTCTACGGCTTCCTGCGGTTTCTGCTTTCGGTCTCCACTCCAGAGCTCTGGTGGGGAGTGCTCATCCTTACAGCAGGCAGCCTTTCAGCCCTCTTCGGGGTAATTTACGCCCTTAAGGAAAATGACATAAAAAGGCTCCTTGCCTACAGCAGCATTGAAAACATAGGGATCATTTTCACGGGAATAGGGCTGTATGCCATATTCAGGGTTGAAGGGCTCGAATCCCTCGCCCTGTTAAGCCTTGTCGGAGCCTGTTTCCATGCCTTTAACCATGCCCTCTTCAAAAGCCTGCTCTTCCTCTGTGCAGGCTCGGTGGTCCATGCCACAGGCACGCGGAAAATCGAAGCCTTCGGAGGGCTTGTAAAAAGCATGCCTGTAACCTCAGCCCTTTTCATGATAGGCTCGGTCTCGATTGCAGCCCTGCCCCCGACAAACGGTTTTGCCAGCGAGTTCCTGCTCTACCAGGCTTTCTTCCAGTCCTTTGCAGTAACCGATCCCCTGCTGACCGTATTCCTGATAATTGCCCTTTCAAGTTTTGCTCTTACCGGAGCGCTGGCAGCTGCCCTTTTCGTAAAACTTTTCGGGATCACCTGCCTTGCCATGCCGCGTTCGGAAAAGAGCCGCCTTGCGGAAGAAGTTCAAAAACCCATGTTGACAGGCCCCGCAGTGTCGGCAGCCTTCTGCATACTTGGAGGGCTTTTCTCAAAGCAGCTCCTTTCTCTTGCAGGCTGGGAGATTGAGTTTCCGGACCTGCTTTTGCTGGGGCTTCTGCTCGTGTTAATATATGCAACCCTTTTCGTGCTGATCCGTACAAAGGAAACGAGCCCTGCCAGGATCAGCGAGACCTGGGGATGTGGGATTCAGACCATTGCCCCTTACATGGAATACAGCTCGGCAGGCTTTTCCGAGCCTCTTGTGATGATCTTCAAAAGCGTTTACAGGACAAAGATCGTGCACAGAGCCGAGTACCTCGACAGGCAGGAAAGTCTCGTTAAGAACGGGAATGTGGAAATCTGCCTGGTCCGCTTCTTTGAAGAGTACCTTTATATCCCTCCTGCAAGGGCAATCGAAAGTTTTTCAAAATACGTCTCAAAACTGCAGAACGGAAAACTTGACAGTTACGTCCTTTACGCCTTTCTGGCAGTCATAGTATTGATTATAGTAACAGGAGGCTTTGTATGAACACATCGTTCCTGCTTTTTGTCCTCTTAAATCCGCTTTTTGCCCTGCTGGCAGCCCCTCTGTACATGGCTCTGATCCGGAAGGTAAAGGCATACGCCCAGGGAAGAAAAGGCCCGAGGCTCTTTCAGGCATATTACGACTTGAAAAAACTCATGAAAAAGGAAGCAGTCTATTCCCCTACTTCGTCATGGGTCATGCGCTTCACCCCATACCTCAACCTTTCGACCCTGCTCGTCTGTTCCCTCTTCGTACCCATAGTCTTTGTCCCGGAACCTGCGGGAGGGCTCGGGAACATCATTGTCTTCCTGTACCTCCTCGCACTTGAAAGGTTCTTTACCGCCCTGGGAGGACTTGACGCAGGGAGTGCTTTCGGAGGCATGGGCAGTTCAAGGTCGATGAGCCTTGCAGCTGTAATCGAGCCGACAATGGTGATCTCTTTTGCAGCTCTCGCCTTTGTCCTGAAAAGCCTTAACCTGCACAGGATGTTCGCCCTTACTGCAGGCACGGTTCTTCCGATCAGCCCGACCCTTGTCCTGGTCTCAATTTCGCTCTTCATTATCCTTATAGTGGAAACAGGCAGGCTCCCTGTGGACAACCCGTCGACCCACCTTGAACTTACCATGATTAATGAGGCAATGATCCTCGAACAGACAGGAAAGAACCTTGCCCTGCTCGAACTTGCCCATGCCCTTAAACAGTTCCTGTTGATGGGGATATTGATCAACACGATCCTGCCGGCAGGGCTCAGTACGGAAATCGATGCAGGAAAAATTGCGATTTCAGCCCTTCTCTTCCTCCTGAAGGCGGGGCTGCTTGCAGTAATAATCGGGCTCTTTGAATCGTCCGTTGCAAAGATGAGGCTCTTCAGACTTCCTGCATTTTATGTGATGGCATTTTTCTTTTCAGCCCTTACCATCCTTATCGAGGTGTTTGCATGATTGACCCGCTCTTCCTTGAAGGCATAATAAAGATCCTTTTCGTCTTCGTCCTTATCAGTGCAGGGCTGATCATCTCAACCCGCAACCTGAGTTCGGTCCTTACAACGTATACTGTCCAGTCCTTCCTGCTGGCTGCAGTTTCCTTCCTCCTCTACCTGATAGACGGGAAAGGGCAGCTTCTGCTGCTGGCAGGCCTGACCCTGGCAAGCAAAGTAATCCTGATCCCTTACTTTATCTCCAGGATAGAAGAGAAAATAAAAATCGGAAGAGACCTGCACTTTGCATATCTGGAGCCAACAGCCTCCCTCCTGCTGAGCATAGGGCTTATCCTCCTCTCCTACACCTTCCTCTCAAAGGTCTTCGAAGGCCTGCCCCTCACGAAACTCTTCTTCTTCGGGGCCGTTATCGGGCTTTCCCTGACTCTGATGGGCATGCTTGTGATGTTCAGCAGAAAAAAGGTCGTAACAAAGGCGCTCGGCTACCTCAGCATGGAAAACGGAGTACTGATGTTCGGCCTCTTTGTGACCGAACTTCCCTTTATAATCGAAGTCCTGATCATAATCGACCTCATCATCCTGGTTATGCTGACCACGATTCTGGCTGTGGGGATGGATTCGAGCATTGAGGAGTACCGGCAGAAATTTCGGAAACTGCAGGTCTGGACAGGAGTTGAATCCCAGTGATCCGTTATTACCTCTTAGTAATGGGACTGTTCCTGGCACTCGGCCTGATTCCGAAGTCCCACAGGTTGATGAATGCCCTTGCCGCAGGAAACGGCCTGCTGCACCTCATCATGAGCTGCGTTGCCCTTCTCGTCCTTGACCTGCCCGGAAGGCTTGGAGAGTCCCTCTATCTTGACCACCTTAACCTCTACGTGGAACTGATAACGGCACTGGGTTTCTCTGCAGCAGCCTTCTATTCCAGAGGGTATACCGACAGCCTTATGGAAGCCGGAGAACTCGACCCTAAAAACCTGAAAACCTTCTACCTTGCCTTTAACCTCCTGCTTGTTACAGCCACTGTTGCACTCTTCTCGGACAACCTGGCGCTTTTCTGGATCTTTGCAGAACTCACAACAGTCTGCGCTGCCATGCTTGTTGCAATCCTTTCTGCAAGGGAGAATATTGATGCAGCCTTAAAATACGTCTTTATAGTCTCCGGAGCCATGCTCTTTGCTTTCCTCGGGCTTATTTTCCTCTTCACCCTCTCGGAACAGGCCCTCGGGGAAGGAACCCTTGACTGGACAGAACTGGCAGTTCATGCCTCGGAGTTTTCACCTGCCCTCCTCCTTGCAAGCTTTACCTTCATGTTCATAGGCTTCGGGGCAAAAGCAGGAGTAGCTCCTTTCCACACCTGGCTCCCGGACGCCTATGCAAGAGCCCCGTCAGTAAGTGCAATTCTTTCAGGGCTGATGCAGAACCTGGGAATCTACGGCATAATAAGGATATACGCCCTGCTAAGGGAAACCGGCGCTGCCCCTCAGGCTTCTTCGATCCTGATCGCGGCAGGGATTTTCTCGATTGCGCTTGCCTCCTTCAGCATGTTTCAGCAGAGGAACTTAAAGCGACTGATAGCCTTTTCAAGCGTTGAGCACATGGGCCTTCTCCTCATAGGAATAGGGATAGGAACGCCTCTTGCCCTTTTCTGGGTTTTATTTTACATGCTCGTCCATGTTCTGGTAAAGGAGACCCTTCTGTTTTCCGCAGGCATCCTGCACAGGCAGTACAGGAGCAACATGCGTGAAGACATGAAAGACGTCTTTAAACTCCAGCCCAGGGCAGCCTGGGGCCTGATCCTCGGGAGCATTGCAATCATAGGAATGCCGCCTTTCCCTCTCTTTCCGGCAAAACTCTTCATCCTGCTGGAAAGCGCAGAGATTTCCCCCTACCTGACCCTTGCAGTGCTGATGATGCTCATCCTTGCAGCCGCATCCTTTGCAAACTTCCTGCTGAAAGCCTTCTCAAAGGTGACAAACGAGAGAGAAAATGAAAAAGAAGAGCACAGCCACACAACAGGAACTCCTGCAGGGTTAGGAGGAACCGTAAAGGAGAGCTCCGCAGGGAAAACAGGTAATGAGAAAAGCAGGCTTCCGGGTCAATATTTGGTGAGGGAAGGGATGAGGGCCCCGGCAGTCTTCATGCTGGCTCTTGCCCTTGCCCTCGGCTTTTATTTCCCGGACTCGCTGAGGGATCTGCTTGATGCGATAATTCTTGAACTCGGGTATGTGTAAGGAGCGGTAGATATGGATGTAAAAATGAATAAGGATACAAAGGAATTGCTTTCAATTATTTCGGGCATTGTGGGAGAAGAGCCCGAACTGCTCAGTACCCGGGATAACGAAATATGCCTGAAGCTTTCGGAAACAGGGTTTGAAGATATAACCCCTGTACTTGCGGAAAGGAAGTTCAGCCTGATAGGCCTCTTCTGTGCGGAAGCCTTTGAAAATACGGATGGTTTTACCCTCTTTTATGCTTTCAAACAGGCAGGAAAAGCCCCTATCCTCATACTTGTTCGGGAGGCAGGAAAAGAAAAAAGGGTTAGCTCGGTTGCAGGAATCTTCCCCTCAGCCTCCTGGTTTGAGAGGGAAATAAGGGACGGTTTCGGGCTGGACTTTGCCGGAGCTCTTGATACCAGAAGGCTCTTCCTGCACGAGTGCTATCCTGAAGGTTTCCATCCCCTGCAAAAAGCTTTCAAAAACGGGCCAGTTAGTCCGGTTGAAGTCCCGGGAAAGGAATACAAATTCAGGCAGGTCAAAGGCGAAGGTGTGTATCAGATTCCTGTCGGGCCCGTGCATGCAGGAATAATCGAGCCCGGACACTTCAGGTTCAGCGTGATAGGAGAGCCAATATTCAGCCTGGAAATCCGGCTTTTTTACAAGCACCGGGGGATAGAAAAACTGGCTGAAGGAAAAAGTCCCTTAGAATGTGTCGCTCTTGCCGAAGCCGTGAGCGGGGACGAGAGTATGGCAAATGCAACAGGGTTCTGCATGGCAGTGGAACAGGTCTGTGGAATAAGCGTACCTGAAAGGGCAGAACGCCTGCGAGCAATAATGCTTGAGCTCGAAAGGATCTATTCCCT